>OZ260084.1:0-4800000 GCA_965284395.1 Limisphaerales bacterium
CACGCCCGCATGCACGCCCAACCGATCCCGACCCCGATCAAAGCCGGCGGCAGCGTCCGGAACACATGGTTCCACTGCGCGTGCCGCCGGAAGAGAACCACCGCACCGATGTCGCCCACGATCAGCATCGGCAGCACCACCCCCGTGGAACGGAGACCCGGAAACAACTGCGCGAACAACACGACATGCAGCAGGCTCACGCCCGGCAGGCCGCTCTTCGACACGCCAATGCCCATCGCCGCGATGACGACGAGCACCCACTGCAGGACGGTGAAATCCGGTAGCACCGGTCAGGCGCCCCGCAACCGCTCCAGCAGCCGCTTCGTGGCCTTGATGCCTTCGGGTTCGGGGAGCTTGTCGCCCTCGTACTCGATCCCGACGAACCCGCGGTACCCCGCGGCGAGGACGATCTTCATCATCCGGTCGTAGTCGGTCTCGATGCAGTTGCCCTGGGCATCGAAGTCGTAGGACTTCGCGCTGACCGCCTTCGCGAACGGCATCAACTCTTCCACGCCCTGGTAGCGGTCGTAGGAGGTCTTGTCGTCGATCCGGAAATTGCCGAAGTCCGGCAACGTGCCGCAATTCGAGCGGTTCACGGTCTTCATCACGCCCGACAGCCACTTGCCGTTCGAGGACAGGTGACCGTGATTCTCGACGATGCAGTTCAACCCGAGCGTACCGCAGTAGGCCGACAACTCGGACAATCCATCGGCCGCCCGCTTCATCTGCTCGTCCCAGCTGCCCACGCCATGGGTCTCCGCGTTCACCCGGATGCTGTGGCAGCCGAAGAACTTCGCTGCCTGCGCCCACTTGTGATGGTTCAGCACGGCCTGACGGCGCTTCGACGAATCCGGATCACCGAGCGCGCCCTCGCCATCGATCATGATCAGGAGGATGCGCACGCCCTCGCCCTTGGACCGCGCCAGGAACTCCGCCAAATACGCCGGGTCGTTGGCCTTGTCCTTGAAGAACTGGTTCACCAGTTCGATGCCTTCGATCCCGTAGTCGCGCCGCGCCGTCACCGGGAAGTCGAGGTGGTCGAGCTTCTTCGCGAACAGCGTCTTGTGCAGGGACCATTCCGCCAGCGAGATGCCGTACTTCTGGCCTTTGGGCGGCGTGTTCACCCCGCCACCCGACGTGGCGCAGCCGGTGATCAACGAGGGAACCGCCACCGCGGCCGAAGCCGCGGCAGCCGATTGCAGGAACTGTCGACGATTCATGGTCTTGAGCGGTTGTGCGTCGGGATCGATGGATACATCGGCCGCCGATCAGTGGGCGGGAGCAGACCCGCCGCCGGCCGAGGCTTCCACTTGCTTGGGCGGGTGGAAGAACAGCGCGAGGGCCACGGCCGCGGCAGCAGAAACAAACAGCGGCACCAGGAACAGACCCTTGAAGTTCGTAACCTTGTTCACCGTGTAGACGGACTGGATCAGGTACGGGCAGATCGAGTTCGCCAGCAAGGCGCCGACACCCAGGATCTGCAGGTTGAAGAGACCCTGGGCACTCGAACGGATGTCCTTCGGGAAATACGCATCCACGAAGATGTACACCGTCGCGAAGAAGAACGCGTAGCAGATGCCGTGCAGCACCTGGATCAGGATGATCAGGCCCGCGCTGTCGGGGACGAAGGAGTACACCGCGAAGCGCGCAGCATGCCCGAGGATGCCGACGATCATCGTCGTGCGCCAACCGAGCGTCTTCAACGTCGCCCCGAGGACGAACATGGTCAGGATCTCCGCCACCTGCCCGATGCTCATCACCGGCGCGATCCAGTTGGGCTCGATGCCAGGTCCACCCGCCGACTTCGCCGTGCCGAGGAAGACGCCCGTCCAGTTGAAGTAACAGTTGTGGACGAACGAATCGACCAACGTCACCAACCACAGCACGAGCACGAAGGGGTGCTTCAGCAACTGCAGGGCCTGCACCCAGGCCATGCTCGAACCTGCCGAGGGATTTGCCTTCTTCGGCGGCGTGTGCGGCAGCAGGAAGCTGAAGCCAGCAAGGAGGATCGAGGCCAGACCCGACACGATGAACGTCCACTTGGTCGCCGCCTTCGCCGCATCACCGGTCAAGGGGTTCGCCAAGGCCTTGCCGATCATGTCCACGAACCCGGCCGGCTTCGCCGCCTCGACTGCGTCCCAATTGACGAAAATGAACGTGAACGGCCACGCCGCGAGGATCCAGCCGATCGTTCCACCCATGCGGATCAACCCGAACTCGCGGGACGGATCCTTCATGTTGGCGAACGCAATCGAGTTCGTGATCGAGATCGTCGGCACGTACAGGAGGCAGTGCACGAGCATCAGCACGAAGAAGGGCGCAAAATCACGGGTGAATCCGCAGCCCAGGATCGCCAGGCCACCCACCAGATGGGAGAACGCCAGGAACTTCTCCGCCGCAAACTTCCGGTCCGCGAACTCGTTGCTGAAGAACATGCCGATGATCGATGCCACCGGGAATGCGTTCAGGATCAGCGACTGCTCCCCCGCCGAAAACCCAAGGCTCGGCAGATACCCGAAGATCAACGGCAACCAGGCCCCCCAGATGAAGAATTCGAGGACCATCATCAGGAACAGTTTGAAACGTGGAGAGGAGTTCATGCGCCTTGGAGGGTGATCATCTGCTTAAGCTGATTTCGGAGAGCTTACCCTGCCCGACATCCCCCAGACAAGCACCCGGACCCGGGGAGATGCAGTTTGTGCCGCTTACCCGTACTCGTACTCAGCCCGTAGGGCGGTACTCGTACTCGACACCCTGCCCCTTCCCTCGCCCCACCCCTTCGGAGTCGGTATCGGGATCGGAATCGGAATCGAACCCAAACAGGCCTCGATGCCGTACCGATTCCGACCCCGCCCCCGATCGGAAGGCGCCCCATCCAGACACTCCCGATAGACAAATCCCTCCCGCAGCGGCGTCCTACATCCAAACCGGCATGGAATCGCTTGAACAGATCCTCGATGAACACGGCGATGCCGTGTTCTCGTTCCTGCTCCAGCTGACCCGGTCCGAACCCGACGCCCGCGACCTGTTCCAGGAACTCTGGCGTCGGCTCGTCGAGAATCCCCGCCTTCTCGCCTCCGCACGCGATCCCCGCGCCTTCCTGCTCCAGTCCGCCCGGAACCAGTTCATCGATCTCACCCGCCGTCGCGATGCCCGAAGCCGCGCCCACGAACGTTCCCGCATTCCAGACGAGTTCGCCGCCCTCTTCCAACCCACCCACGACCCGGACGAGGCTGCCTTCCGCCAGGCCCTCGACTCGGCCCTGGGCGAGCTCCCCGAAGACCAACGCACCGTCGTCCACCTCAAGCTCTGGGAAGGCCTGACATTCGAAGCCATCGCCCAACTCCTCGACCTTTCCCCGAACACCGCCGCCAGCCGATACCGCTACGGCGTGGACAAGCTTCGCACCCTGTTGCGTCCCCTCTACGACGAACTCCGCACGCCATGAACCCCAACCCGCCGCCCAACCTGGAAGACCGGATCGCCCGGATCCCGCGCCGCGGACTCCCCGAGGACCTCCGCAAGGCCTGTGTCGAGCTCACCCGGAATGCCGCCGCACCCAACCCGTGCCCGGCCCAGCCCGCCAAACCAGCCCCCCCACGGCACCGATCCGCCTGGATCCAGTGGCTCTGGCCCCATCCCTTCGCCTGGGCCGGCCTTGCCGCCGTGTGGTGCACGATCCTCGCGCTGCACCAATGCGCGCCCGTCCCCATCGACGTCCTCGCCGCCACCGGCCCTTCGACACCTCTGGTGCCTGACGCCGATTCCACCCAGCAGCTCGCCCTCCAGCGCGAAGCCCGGGAAGAACTCCTCCGCCAACCCCTCCTCCCGCCCCGACTCGACATCGACCGCCCCCGCAACGCCACCCCGCCTTCCACCAACCGCATCGCCTGAACCCCGCAAGCCCATGAAAAAGTTCCTCCGCATCTCCGGCTTCCTCGCCGTCGGCCTCCTCACGCTCATCGCCCTCGGCTACGCCATCGAGAACTGGCGTGGAGCCAGCGCCTGGTCCGCGGAACAGGCCCGCATCCAGAAGAGCGGCGAACCCCTCGTCTGGCCCGACCTGCTCCGCCCCGAACCGTCCCCCGAACGCAACTTCGCCGCGGTCCCATTCTTCGAAGGGCTTTTCGACTACGAGGTCGTCCAGGATGCCAAGGGCCGAACCCGGCACCAGTGGAAGGGCGGACCGGCCTCCACCCGCATCTCGGATACGTTCCGACTCCCCAACCCGCCCAAATCCGCCCCGAATCCAGAGCCCAGCCGTACGCCGGCCCTCGATCTCGCCGCCACCCTCGCCCAGCTCCAGAACGGCACCAACTACCCCAAGATCACCCCGACCGGCAAACCCGCCCAGGACATCCTCCGCGTCCTCGAGTCCCGCAAGGACGCCTTCGACCAACTCCGCCTCGCCGCCACACGACCCGAGTGCCGCTTCGGGGTCCGATACGAGGACAACGTGGAGGCCCTCCTTCCGCACCTCGCAACCCTCAAGGCGGCGGCGAGCCTGCTCCGCATCCGCGCCATCGCCCGCCTCGAGACCGGCGAGCGGACCGCCGCAGCCGAGGACGTCCTCCTCATCCTGCGCCTGGGCGATGCCGCCGGATCGGATCCGATCCTCATCAGCATGCTCGTGCGCATCGCCATCCAATCCATTGCCGCCTCCACCATCTGGCAGGGCTGGCAGCAGGACCAGTGGAAGCCCGAGGACTACCAGCGCTTCCAGGCCTCCTTCGCCGCCTTCAATCCACGGGATGCCATGGTCGACTCCCTTCGGGCCGAGCGCATCTTCAGCACCAGCCTCATCGACATCCTCAAGCAGGATCCCGCCCGCTACGCCTCAGCTCTCGGCGACGACTCCCAGCAATTCCCACCGCTCGCGGTCCGCCTCGTTCCTGGCGGCTGGCTCCGGTTCAACCAGGTTGCCATCTCCCGCACTTATGACGGCCTCGCCCAGCAGGCCCGCACCGCGCCGCCCGGCACCGCCCTCTCGTCGCTCCCCCGCCCCACCGACACGAAGGACTTCGGCCCGCTTCCCTACAGTTTCATGGCCCGCATGCTCGTCGCCGCGGTGTCGCAGGCCTTCGCGAAGGTCGATCGAACCCAGGTCAACATCCTCCTCGTCACCACCGTCTGCGCCATCGAACGGTTCCGCGCCGACAACAGCGGCAAACTCCCAGGAACCCTCGCCTCGCTCACCCCCGCCTACCTGCCGACCGTCCCCATCGATCCCATGAGCGGCAAGCCCCTCGTCTACAAGCCCGCCCCCGACGGCACCTTCGAACTCTACGGCTTCGGCCTCAACACCCGTGACGACGACGGTGTCGGCGCCATCGGGAACAAGGGTGAGCCGCTCGACTGGGCCTGGCCCGGGCGGAAACCCACCGACGATTCCTATCGGTTCTGAAGAGCCAATCCCATGTCCCACCTGGGACACGCCATTGTCCAAGTACCCACACCCGCCCCCTCCTCTGCGCCCCTCCGCCCCTGCGGAAAATCCTCCCCTCACCCCGCACCCTCCGCACCTCCGTGACCAATCCCATGTCCCACCTGGGACACGCCATTGTCCAAGCACCCACACCCGCCCCCCTCCTCTGCGTCCCTCCGCCTCTGCGGGAAATCCTCCCCTTACCCCGCACCCTCCGCGCCTCCGTTACCAATCCCATGTCCCACCTGGGACACGCCATTGTCCAAGCACCCACACCCGCCGCCCCCCTCTGCGCCTCCGCGCCTCTGCGGGAGAACTTCCCATCCTCTGCCCCCTTCCGCGTCCCCCTTCCCCCCTTGCCGCTTGAATCTTGAACCCCGACACGCCGAACTCTCCTCCGAATGCAGTCCCGACGACTTGCCCAGATCCTCGCTTCCCTGTTCGCGGCAGCGACCGCCTTCGTGACACTCCAGGCCCAATTGCCATCGGGCCTTCTCGCTGACTTCCGTTTTGCTGGTTTCGTCCACAACGGCGCCCGCGCCACGCCCGGTCTCGAAGCCAAGACCGCCAACTTCACCTCGGACCGCCTGGGCAATGCCCGCGAGGCACTCCTGACCACGGGCAGCGGGCTCGTCGGCTCCAGGACCGCGGACTTCCTCAAGAACCGGAGGGCATGGACCTGGTCCGCGTGGGTCCGCCCGGACAACCTCTCCCCGACGGCACCTGGGAACTTCTATTCCGAGGGCAACAATGGCCTCTCAGGGCACGTCTCGATCTACCAGGGCACGATCATGGTCCAGCTCTGGAACGAAGCCGCCAATCCGAACTGGGGATCGGTCACCACGGGTTCACTTCTTTCCGTCGGCACCTGGAGCCACGTTGCGGTCACCTTCGATGGCGTGGAGGGATCCAACGTCGGAGCGTGCTCGATCTACCACAACGGCACCCTCGTCCAGTCCACACAACTCCCCTACCTGCGCGTCTCCGGAGCACTCGCATCCCAGCATCAATTCGGGATTGGCATGAACGTTGGCTACCACGTCGGGGGCCAGACTTTCGCCCCCTACCGGTTCGAAGGTGCCATCGACGAGATGCTGATCTTCGATCGCGCCCTCAGTTCCGACGAGGTCTCGCGCCTCCGGCAGATCGACGACCGGCTCCGAGTCAGCCCCGCCATCGAACTCCATTTCCAGACGGCCCCGGGGCAGAGCTACCGGCTCCAATGGTCCACCGACCTCAAGACGTGGACCGACCACGGCGAGATCGTTACTGGCACCGGCGCCGAGTTCTCCGCGCCGGTCTCGGTCAGATCCGCTGAGGCGCGGTTCTGGCGGCTGGACCCGCTTCCGTGATCGGTCGCGGTTCGGTCCAAGCCCGCACCCGGCGCGCGTACCACCGTCTCCCTGCCAGGATCCAACCCCGACTGAGCCACTGACGTCGGCACACCCACAACGCCGCCCGCAGGCTCCACCTGGCCTGTTTCTTCCGCGCGAACTTCCGGTTCTGGTCCAGCAACCAAAGCTGATCCTCATCGTGCAGCTCCAGTCGGACCAACCGCAGCATCCGCAGCGGGCCCGGCATCGTCCGAAATCGGTCCAGCACCCCGACCACCTCCAGCGCCACCATCGTCCGCACGCACTTCTCGCATCGTCCGCAGTTGTAGGCCCCGTTGCGGTTCTCGTAGCACACCCGCAGGTGGCGGCGGGCCAGTTCCATCCCCGCGATCGCCTCGACCTTCTGCTCCCGCGCCCTGGCCGCCCCCACGTGCTCGATCCGCAATCTCGACGAGCTCCAGAGGGGATCCGTTGCCGGATGCGACCCCCACGGGTCTGGCGCTTCAAGGCTTTGCGTCGAAGAGATCAAAACCCGACCAAACTCGCCCACGAGGAGGTGGGCCACGGCCGCGAGCCCCGCCCCGTGCGCCCAGATCCACGAAAGGCCCCGCGCATCGAGGAACTCCCGCAGGTTGCTTTCGATCTCGATCAACTGCTTCCCGGCGGACGCCGCGACCTCCCTCAGGGACTCGGACACCCGCTGTCGCAATGCCGTGTCCGACAACCGCACATCAAACCCGTGCACGTACACCAATGCATCCAGACGCTCCCCTTCGAACAGGAGGGTATCAAAGGAATCGACCCCTCCGGTAAAGAAAGCCGCCGTCCGCGCGCCTGAAACGGATCCGCCAGCCCGGGTCGCCCGCGATCGGATCCGCCCAGCCTGCGCGACCCCACACCATCCGGCGAACACGCTTTCCAGACGAGCCACACCCGCGGAAAACTCTGCATCCACTTCCAGCGGACACTCCACCTCGATGCCCGCCACCAGCACCGGAAGGAACAAGGCTGCCACCACGGACTCGCCCGAGACCTCGAGTCTGCGGCCAAGGCACCGGAACCAGATGCGTTCCGCCACCCCATCGACCTCGATCTCGACGCCCGACCCGCCGTCCGGTGAAACGGGTAACTCACGCATCCCCCGGATCACCCACGGCTGCCCCCTGTGCACGTTCGACACCTGGCCCATGCGCTCCTTTCCGAGGCTCGCGACCGGACAACTTCTCCAACCCACGTCTCCACCAACGCAGGCCGGCCCTGTCTGCCTTCACCCGGGACGCGTGAAGTCGGTCTCGAACACCTCGTACCCCGCCGGCTTCATCCCCAACTTCACGTACGCCACCCGCGCCCGTTCGTTGTGATGTTCCATGTAAAGCCGCAGTCCGCAAATCCCCGGATTGGCCCGCGCCTCGGACTCCACCGCCCGATACAATGCGCCGAACACCCCTCGCCCCCGCTCCTCGGGGGCCACGTAGACGCTCTGGATCCACCAGAACATCCCGTTCCGCCAATCGCTCCACTCGAACGTCACCATCAACTGGCCGATCACCTCGCCGGCCCGTTCCGCCACCAGGTAGCGCCCCTTCGTTGGATCTTCCAGCACCGCCACCACCCCGGGCCCGATCCGGGCCGGGTCCAGATCCCGCCCCTCGGTCTCACGGGCGAGGGCTCGGTTGTACTCCGCGAGGATCGCCGCGTCCTGCAATCGCGCCGGGCGGATCTGGAATGAAGCCTCCATGAATCTTTCTTCGTTCAGATCTGCCAGTCCATGGGGGCCAGCCGGTTCTTCTTCGGCATCACCCGCGTCTTGATCTCCTCGTTCAACACCACCGAATCCGGCGGCACGCTCTGCAACAGGAAGACATTTCCCCCGATCGTCGAACCGGCCCCGATCACCGTTTCGCCGCCCAGGATCACCGCCCCGGAATAGATCGTCACGTTGTCCTCGATCGTCGGATGCCGCTTCTTGCCCCGCAACGCCTGCCCACCCGACGTACTCGTCGCACCCAGCGTGACGCCATGGAAGATCTTCACCCGGTTCCCGATCACGCAGGTCTCACCGATCACCGTGCCCGTGCCATGATCTATAAAAAAATGCGTCCCGATCCGCGCGCCCGGATGGATGTCGATGCCCGTCCGGCTGTGCGCCCATTCGGTCATCATGCGCGGCAGAAGCGGAACGCCCGCTTCCTGCAATTCATGCGCCAGACGCTGCACCGCGATCGCCTCGATGAACGGGTACGCCGTGATGATCTCTTCCCGGCTCCGCGCCGCCGGATCGCCCTCGAACGCCGCGTCCACGTCCGTCTGCAACAACTCCCGCACCGCGGGCAACCGCCGCAGGAACTTCGTCGTCAACGTGAACGCCGCCCGCCGCGGATCCGCCACCGCCGGATCCGGGCATTG
Organism: Limisphaerales bacterium; assembly: GCA_965284395.1. Classification (GTDB taxonomy): domain Bacteria; phylum Verrucomicrobiota; class Verrucomicrobiia; order Limisphaerales; family UBA9464; genus UBA6176. The sequence goes on from OZ260084.1 coordinate 9,166, forward strand.
GAAGCAGCTCAGGCTCTTGCAGACTTCGTCCTCCAACCGGCCGCCCACCGAATCCATCAGCAACGCCGTCTCCGCCTTCAGTTCCGATGAATGAACGACCTTGTCATCGAAGAACCCGGGGAACAGCAGCCGCAGCAGGTCCTTCGTGATCTCCACCACCGCTCCGCGCGACGGCAGGTTCGCCCCGTCAACATGGTTGATCCCTCCATGCCGACGATAGCTGACCAGCAACGCATCGGTGAGCTCCGTAACCGGAAAATTCACGGCCCCCACTATCACAGCCCCAAGGACCGTTGTCACATCACCAGTTGTTCGGGGAGTTCCAAGTTTTCAGTTTCAGGTTTCAAGGCCGAGGTGACGAGGCGGCACCCGGGGGTGGGGCCCGAAGGTGGGGCCAGACTTCGTCGAGCCGCTTCTCGGTGTCGGAGTCGGTATCGGGATCGGGATCGAAAAAGGATAGGCCTCGATGCCGATACCGATTCCGCCCCCGACAACAAAGCCCACCACCAAGGACTCGCCCCCCTCATTCCCTCACCGCCCGATACCGGAACCGATCATTCGGTGCGCTGTCCCCGTTCACCGTGAAATCACTCCACTCGCCGGTTTCCTTCAAGTTGTCCGACCACTTGAACTCCAGCACCGGCGGCGGGCCCTGCATTCCCAACACCCGCCAAGGCACCGACAATTCCAGCCCCCGTTCCCCCACCCACACCTCCGCCTCACCAGCGTCGGCCCACTCGTATCGCCCCCCGACATTGCGCTCCACCGACGACCCGTGTTCCCCCCTGCGCCTGCGGTTCACGACATGATCAAACCCCAGCCACCCCGTCCGCGGATCGCCATCGGTATCCAGGAACAGATACATCCATCGCGCATCGGTCGACCGGCTCAACTCTCCTCCGGTACGCACCAGGAATCGACCCTCGGCCGGCGTCCAACGGACCCGCGCCGACACGAGGTCATTGCGCCCGGTGTCATTGGCATAGACGACGCCGGCTCCCCAGCCCGCGTGACGCCGGTGCAGCACGTCCCCGATCGTGTCCCGGAACTCCGGTTGAACGTCCTCCCAATCCTCAAAGCGCCCATCCATACGGACAGCACCTCCACCGGACATCCGTCCCACCGTCCTCGCCCCCTTGTAGCGCCGGACCATCCCCGCGAACTGCATCCAGTAGTCATCCCCGTGCCCGCCCTTCATCGGCTCGATGTCCCGGCTGTGTTCCTGGTCGAACTGGTCCACGAACATCACCGGCCGCTTCACCCCGTTGAACTCGGCGAATCGCCCTGCGATCCACTCGTTCCATCCCGTCACGAACACGAACCGCGGATCCTCCCGCAGTGCGTTGGTCCATTGCTCGGCAAAGTTGAATCCCCAACGGACCGCATCGGGCCGGCCGTCCACGCGCCCGCCGTGCCGGCTCCGCCCGAAGGCCCCGGGCTCGCTCATCGACCCCAACCGCCCGTTCACCGCGTTCTGCGCCACGCCCACCGACATCTGTTCCTTCTCTCCCCGGCTGTTCCGGAACACGTGCTGCGGCGCGACCTCCAACCAGCTCCACATGTCGGGCTGGGTCGGACCGCGAAAGTAATCCGGCTGCGGTTTGCGGAACGTGAAGAACTCCCGCAGGCGCACGGCCGTCTCATCCGCCCAGGTCCAGCGGAGCGTCCGATCCCTCTCATCCCGACTGCTCCACCACCCGATCTTCCCCGAGGCCTCGCTCGCCATGAGGCAGTAGGTCCCGGGCGGCACCGAATCCGGAAGCGCAAGGCGCAACCAGTCGTTGTCCCGCACGTTCGTGAATCGTTGGCTGTGCACCACCTCGCCATCCGGTCCCTCCCGGCGCAACGTCAGTGTCACCGCCGCGTCGGTGGTCGACCACGTCGGGAAACGACCGCCCACGCCGTTCATCGGCTTCGTCGTCACGAAGGTCTGAGCCAGCACCCGACCCGGGCCGATCTCCGCGGGATAGTCCTGCTTCGCGTTCTCCTCCTTCTCGAGCAGCAGATCCGGATCCGCGAGCACCAGCGGCTTGCCGTCCCATTCAAACCACAGGTCCCGATTCGCGCCCGTGGAGTAAAGATCCGACCACAATTCCCGCATCACCTTCCCCGGGTTCCAGAACGGCGTCAGGAACGCCACTTGCGGAGTCCTGTTGCCGAGGGCGCGCATCGCACTCCATTCGCGCAACAGCGCCAGGTAATCGCTTCGGTAGGTGAACTGGTTCGTCACGTCGAAGATCACCGCGTCCACGCCCGCATCCGACAACATCTGCGCGTGCTTCCTCAGGACCCAGGGATCATCCGCGCGGTAATATCCGAAGATCGATTCCCCCCAGTGATGCGGCACCAGCAATGGGCCCCAGAGCGGACTGTCCGGCTTCGACATCGCCTCCGGATCCTTCGCCAGGATCTGCGCGATGTCATACGGCCCGCCCTGGATGTGCGCCCCATGCCACAGGAAATAGAACATCCCGACCGTCCGATCCTTCCTGGGTCCGGCCACCTCGCCGCCCATGGGAATCCGCCGCCCGAGATCATCCCTTGCCGACCACGTATCACTGGCCACGTCCTGCAACCCGGCCGGCGCCGCCAGCACTCCGCCTGCCGATACGAGGAGCGACATCGTCCCTACCAACCATCGAATCGCAACGTTCCATCGGGGAGTCACCCGCCCAGCCTGATCCAGAGCCGGGGGAGTCCCAAGATCTCAGTTTCAAGTTTCATGAATCCGCGCCCCAGGCTGATCTCCGAAACGTCTTCCGCGTGCCGATCTCAAGCCCCGAAGGGGCAACCGGTGAAAGCCCGGGGTGGAACCCCGGGGACCACGCCCACAACATTCTCTATGCCCTGAAGGGGCACACGGAACAGGGCGCGTGTGGTCACCGTTCGCTCCGCTTGGGGCGAGGCCTCGTACGGCGGGGTAACCCAAGGCTCTCGCCGCATGAATCTGGGATCTGGAAACTGGCGACTGGGAACTTCCATGGGACAAATCCTAAACTCGTGATTTGACATTCCCAACGAGGTTTGGGATCCAAGTTATGCCCGTATGAGCAATCCCAAAAACCCCGCTCCCGCCCGCTCCCGCCCGCTCCCGCCCGCTCCCGCCCGCTCCCGCCCGCTCCCGGCATGGATCGCACGCCTGTTGATCGGGTCTCTCGCTCTGGTAGCAAGTAAGCTGTTGGCGGCACCGATGGTGAAGTGGTGTTCCCCCAATGGCAACGGGGACGGTAGCAGCGCCGAATCCCCGATGACGTTCAGCAGTATCACATTTGGTCACACGATCACCAACGCACCGGGAGAGCCCGAATTCGAGTTTCGCCTCCTGCCATCAGCCACGCTCGATTATCTGATCACTGCTCCGATCGTCCTTCCAGCATCCCTCGATGGCGCGCGTTTGTCTCAACTTCGGATATGGATCAAGGGTCAGGGGCCAACCCCGGATCAGGTGCGCTTGGTCAACCGTTCACCGCTGGTAGGTGCGGGTTTTCCGAATCCGGACTACGTCATTGCCCTGAATCTCAGCCTCGCCAACTCCGGAGGTGCCCCCATCACGGCGGATCGCCTTGTTGTGGAGAACCTGCTGCTGGATGGCGGATGGGACTGGAAGATGGACCAGATCGCGACCCTCAACTCGGCTCAGGGCTACAAGAACGCCCCGCTGAACCTGGCCGCACGAACCGGAGCCGCCCGAAAGCTGATCGTCCGCAATTTTGGATCGGTCGGATATGTGCCTTGGGCACACTACGGCGGTGCGGCGGGTATAGAAGCGTTTCCCTTCGTCGTTGGCGGACACGACGTCGGCCAACCGCGCCCGACCTGGTTCAGGGCCCCATGGGAGGTCTTCGATTGCGAGATCCACGGCTTTACAAGTGCGTACTCAGGATACACGACCGAGATGATGGTCCATGCCAAGACTGCTGCCTTCACGCCTGCATGGGCCAGAAACGATCCGGCACGTCGCTTTGCGGTGATTCGCAATGTCCAGTATCGCTCAGATTCAGATGGTGTTTCCGTCATTGCCATGGGGAACGCCAGCAGCCCGTGGGGTTCGGATGAGTCCGGTCGGACCACATTCCGGGATAGCGTCGTGCTCAACGCGAGCCTTGGTTACAACGGTGATACCGGTAAGTTGAAGTACGTGGACATCCTCGACTCACTCGGGTTGAACGTCCGTTGGTGGGCAAACATGAATGCGGGTCCGACTGGATGGAACGACGGGTTCAACCTCTCCAACAACAGCCTGCGGCTGGGTCCACGGGTGAACGCCTACTCGTACCGATCTTTCTGCTGGAAGTCGCTCAGTGAGTACGGCGCCCCCTACACCGACCCGTCACTCATACTGGGCCGAGCCCAAATCAACGATCAGTTCCTCCTGGCCCGAATGGGCTCGGTCAATAATCTGACGATTGCGAACAACCACATTACCACCATCCCTTCGGCGCGCTTCGACGAGACATCCGCTCCTTTGACAAACCCGAAGTTCCGGCTGCTGCGCAAAGTCCCTTCAACCACCGCTGCATCCTGCGACGAGGGCCCGAAACAATACTTCGATGGCGCCAACATGACCGTCGGGCAGAACCATGTTTCCGACTTCGCTCAGGACTTCACCTGGATCGGGTCCAAGGTACCCCTGCCGACTCCGGGAACCTATTCCTCGGTCACTCCAACGGCTCCGGCGACGGTTCAGGCAGAGTACCCAATCCTGACCGAGATGGACCTCGGGCAGCCCCAGTTCAATTTCGGACGGATCTGCCGGGTGCTTCCGCAGACGAATGTGGTAACCCGGGACTATCCCTGGAGAATCGGCGAGGGCCAGCCTCCCTCCCTCAGCTTTGAGGACATGCGATTGACGGGTGCACTCGAGGTCTCGATGGCCGCGCCGACCCTCTCTTCCACAACGGTCACGCTTCCGGTCCGAATCGCACTTCAACAGACGCCTCCAAATGCCACCGAGCTCCCTGAAGGCAAACGCCTCTCGTTGAAGGTCACTGGCCTCAGCACCTGGAATGGCAATGCTGACAGCGACGTCTTCGGGAGTGCCGAGTTTCAGATCCCCATTCCGACCGGGGTTCACGGTGAACTCAACGTCACGGCATTCCACGACCCAACTGCCGGTCCGGGTGCCGCAGGACAGTTCGCGGAGTACAAAGTCGCCTACGCCAAGGGGACCATCGCCGTCGGAACAGTCGTCTCGGTTGAACCCCTGATCGCCGTCGCCCAGGATCGACGGGAAGGCGGTGTTCAGGAAGGCCGCCTCCGGTTTCACCGGACCGGGTCCGTGGGCGCGAGCCTTCCGGTGACGTTCTCGCTGGCTGAGTCTGCGGCCCGCCGTCCAGCCACACTCGGCACCGACTTCTCATTGATTGTCTCCGGGCCTGGCTCAGTAACCGCCAGCGGCACCTCGGGCACGATCACTTTCCCGGCCGGCCAGGCCTTTGTGGATGTCCGGGTGGTTCCGCAGGCTGATGAGACCATCGAGCGGGAACACGTGTGGGTGACCCTGCAGGCTGCCTCGACCCATGCTGTCAGCTCCCTCCGGGGCAAGGCTTCCATATTCATCTATGATGGGCCGCCATGGACGCTGTACGAGCTGACGCACAGCCTGATCTGCGACGACCCTCTGGAAACGTCGCGAATCCGCCCACCTTCCCGGAAGGGATCGCAGCCTCCGCGTGATTTGACGCTCCCCTCGCTGATGACGCTTCCATCCACGCCCAGTGGTGAAACCCGGGGTGTCGGGATCAGCGGCCTGCTATCAGCGCAAGGTCTGCCCATCCCGGTGGTGGCCGCCAATGCCTGGATTGATTGCAGCTCCCCGGGCAGTTCGCTGTTGGGTGAAGTAGGCGCCAAGTGGAGTTTTTCGTCCTCCGCTTTCTCAGGCCAGCCAGTCTTCGTCTTCGATACTCCTTCCGTGCCCTTCTCCCCCATCGTCACTGGCGTCAGCGATCAGCAGGCCAGCGTGTTTCCCGGCTATGTCCGAGCAACATCCGGCTTCGACCGGGCCATCAAGGCGTGGCAGGGCACGTTGCCCGGCACTCCTGCCAGCTGGGTTTACCTTCCAGTCCCCACCGCCTCCGACTGGCTGCAGGACAAGAACCGGGCGCTTTGTATCAGTCCCAACGGGACCTACATTGGCGGCCATGCCACCCGGAGTCAGGGAACCCCTGCAATTCAAGAGCAGTTCGCCGTCTATTGGACCGTCTCTGGTGGTATGTCGCCCTTGTTCTCCGAGACGACACTGAACGCTGGCCGCATCGGAGAAGTGGTTGCCGTCAATGACGACGGGGAGTTCGTAGGAAACCGGAAGCTCCCGAACACTTCCGGTCAGTACATCCCCCGCGCCTTCCGAAGCCGCAAGAATGCCGAACCGGTCGTCAGCGGCGATTTCCTCCACCCCCCGATTCAGGACCCTGCTGTACCGGAGGAGAACGTACCATCGGCCGCGTTGGCCATAGGGCACCGCTCCGGTGTTTACAGCGGGCTGGCTGGGGGCTGGGCGATTCGAAGTGTACCGCAAGCTGGCTCGATTAGACAGCCAGTCGTCTGGTGGTCGCGGGAGGATAACAAAGCGGAGCCTGGCACCAACCAGTGGGTGCCGTTGCCCAGCGAGAACTCTTCCGGATCCATTAACGCCATCATAAACAACAGCGTCCTGTTCGGTTGGGTAGGTGATGCCAGCGGCCAAAGCCGATCAGCGTGGCGATGGGAAAAGGCTTGGGTTGGGGGATCCGGATTCTCGGATAAGCAGGTCGTCTATGGGTTCTCCGACGAATGGCTCCTCCAGGAGATCGTAGACGCGACATCCACGGAGACCCTTGTGGGTAACGGCTCCAAGTCCGGCATGAATAGGGCGTTTCTCCTGATCCCACAAACCAAGACCCCTTGACGCCGCTGTTTCATGAAAAACACGATCTTCATCCTTGTTCAACTAGCCTTGATTTTCGGCCTCAGAGCGCAGTTGTTTGACGAACCCTTCAAGCTGTCCGTTGAGGGCGCGGCATCCGATCCATCTCAAGTGTTGTTGGACGTTCGAGTCAGCCACTTTGAAGGCATCGACTTCCTGGATCGGACGGTGATCCAGATCCTGCAGCTAAGCCCTTCCGAGGGCGGATTCCGCCGGGCTTCAGTATCGCGAATCGCATTTGCGCCTGGGGCCGCCATCTCGGACTCCAGCCTCTCATATACCAACGAAGCATCTGGGGACACCTGGGCCATGGCACTTCTTTGGTACGTGTGGACCGAGCACCGCCCCGGTCCGTGGATCACAGCCCGGTCTGTAAAGGATTGGTTTCCCGGCCAGACCAACATCCTGATCGGCTTCGCCCGTCCGCATCCGCAGGGCACGGGAACCCAGTACGGCTGGGTGCGGCTTGAACGGGATACGCCCAACCCGTCGGACATCTTCTGGCCCGACGGCCGGGAGAAACGTGTGGCCTTCTGGCCCGCGGGTTCCGCCGTCCACCCCATCCCGGATCGTCCGATCCGCGCCGGTGAGGCACCCGACCTGCCCCAGCTGACTTCCGAGTTTCTTCCCGCCACGGAGAACCTGCCGGCCCGCATCCGCGTCCAATGGCCCGCGGGTTGGGACACCATGCGCCTGGAGCAGGCCACCGACCTGGCCCAACCCGTCCTCTGGACCCGGGTCCCGGAGGTGGTGGGATCCTCGGCCGAGTTTGCACTGCCCGAAGACGGCAAACTCTTCCTACGCCTGGTCCACGTGCCATGACGACCGGAGCCGCCAGACCCAATCGACAGACAGCAGGACGCGCGTCGCGTGCGGCGTTCACGCTCATCGAACTCCTGGTCGTCATTGCCATCATCGCCCTGCTGGCGGCGATGTTTCTCCCCGCACTGTCCCGGGCGAAGCACTCCGCCCAACGCATTGCGTGCCTCAGCAATGTCCGGCAACTCATGCTGGCCTGGGCTGTCTACGAGCAGGAGACCGGGTGGCTCGCTCCGACGGCCGGAGCGATCGTCAGCGCCGATATGGCTTCCGGCGGCTGGGTCGCGGGATCCCTGGGATGGAAGGATCCGCCCGAATGGATCTGGATGCGGACCAACACCGACCTGCTGATCGGCCGGGGTCTGGGCAGCATCGGCCCCTACGTGGGTGCGCCCGGCGTGTTTCGCTGTCCGGCGGATCGATCCGGAATCCTCAAGAACTCGGAGCGTCCGCCCTATCGCGTGCGCAGCTACGCCATGAACTCGGCCATTGGCATTGGCGGCACCGTCGATCGGGACAGGATCGATACATTCTACAAGTCTTCCGACTTCCGCAGGATGAGTCCCTCCGACGTCTGGGTGCTCCTCGAAGAGGATCCGCGGAGCATCGATGATGGACGATTCGAGATGTTCTGGCCTGCAGCGCCCGGCGCGGAGCACTGGTGGAACTTCCCCTCGGTCCGGCACAACCGGGCTACTCCCGTCAGCTTTGCGGACGGGCACGTGGAGATCCGGAAGTGGGTGGAGACCTCGACATCGCCGGATCCCGCGGTTCTGGCCATGACCTGGGTCCAGCGGACGCCTGGCAGCCGCGATTTCCGTTGGCTCCATGATCGCACGCGCTGTTTTGGCGACTCCGGCCAGCAGTAGCAGGGGAGTTGGAAGCTTTCAGTTTCAAGATTCAAGGGGAGCGTGGCCATGTTCACCCGGGCAAAGTGCCACGTCGCATTCCTCGTCGGGAAATCATCCGCCAACGCCCACGCAGGGAAGCTGGAATCCGGCGACTGGGATCTGGAAACTCCCCCCATGGCCGACTTCAACAATCCGTTCGCCGCGCTCAACAGCGAGGGACTCCCGCCTGGCAAGCCCGGGCTTCCCACGCCGCCTGCGCCCAAGCGCAACCGCGGCCGGGTCGACATCATCCGATCCAAGGCGGGGCGCGGAGGGAAGACGGTCACCGTCGTGAAGAACTTCGTCGGCATCGGACTCCCGGAGAAGGAAGCCCTCGCGAAGAAGATGCAGAGGACGTGCGGCACCGGCGGCACGGTCAAGGACGGCCAGATCGAGATCCAGGGCGACCAGCGCGAGGCCATCAAGCGCATCCTGGAGGAAGCCGGCTTCCAGCCCGTCTTCGCCGGCGGTTGATGCCGGCGCCCCTCAACGAGCCGGCATCAATCGAGGCGTTCCGGACGAACGGCCCACGGGACGCCGCTGGCCTTCGTCCCACACCGGACGCCCCGGCGAGACGTCGAAGTTCGACAGAACCACCGTCGCCCCCTCGACCACCTCCAACCGGCGCTTGGGTTCGAAGCGTTCTCCCGAGTACAGCGCCCGGGACACCAGACGGACTCCATCCACCTGACCGCGGAAGTGATCCACCGGTTCTCCGTTCTTGGTGGTATCGGCGCCGACGATCAACGGCAGGGAATTGGTCTTCCTCTTCCCCTGCCCCGGCTTCGAACCGATGCGCACCCCGTCGACGTAGAGCCGAACCTCGGTGCCGTCATAGACGCCTGCGACGTGGGTCCATCGCCTGGCGGCCACCGGCGTCCGTGCCCGGACCGAAACGGAATTCGTTCCCAGGAACACGCCGAACTGTGGCCGGCCGTCGCTTACGAAGATCCCGTACTCGCTCAACTGGGTCTTGCAGAGCAGCCCGGTCCTTCCCTCGAAGCCATCTGCCAGGAACCATGCTTCCAGCGTGAAGGGTCCATCGGGCAACTCCACGTCGGCCGACTCGATCAGCACGGCGGACCGACCGTCGAGTTCCAGCACCCGTTCGTGGGTCGGGATGACCGGCAATGGCAACGTCGCCGGATCCACCGCGATCCCTTCCTCCCGCTCCTTCAGCGCGTACCGGTGGCCCCGGGTCAGGACCTCCGCACCCAGCTTCACCACAGGAAATCGGAATGAGTCATCGAACGCGGAAGGCAGGCGCTGGACCGCAAAGCGGCCCCGCCAGACCTCGCCCGGCCCGACCCGTGCGTGCTGGTGGTCAGGCTCGAACATCCAGCGCGAGTCAGCGCCCCCAGGGGCGACGGTCAGATCCAACGGGTGAGTCGTGACGTTGGTGTAGGCCAATTCCACCTGTCCCTTCACCGAGCCATCGGGCTCCATCCGCAGAGGCGCTCCTGTGGCGAGCATCACCCGCGATTGCTGCGCGCATTCCTGGGTGAAGGTTCCCGTCAGTTCGCGGACATCCATCACCTCGCCGACGGGCACCGCCGAGAGCGCCAACCCGCCCTTCCGGACCGTCACCAGGTGATACTCATGCCGCCACCCGGCTTCTGGCTCCACCGCCTCCTGATGTCCACCGACCGTCGCGAGGGTCACGTACTCGATTCCGTCCTTCGGGTCGTATCGCATCCGGTGGATATGACCTGCGAACACCGCCGTCACATTGCCGGCGGCCACGAGTTCCCGGTGAACCCGGTCCCAGGAATCGCCGTAGATCCCGCCGGTCCAGCGGGGGTGATGCAGGAACACGAACACATGGTCGGCTCCCTTGGCCTTGCCGAGGGTCTCCTTCAACCATCCGAACTGTTCCTCGCTCATGGCGTGGTTGGCGGCGAGGTTGAAGTTCTTCTCGCCCGAAGCGGGATTCGTCTCGTCGCTGTAGAGCACGATGAACCAGCACCGCTTATGGGTGAACGCGTACCACAGCGGGCCGAAGTGCATCTCATAGTCTTCGTCGTGCTCGTTGGCCGGACGTCCCGGCCCCCGCCAGTAGACATCGTGATTTCCCGCCACCGGGAACCACGGGCAACGCAACTCGTCCATGATCCCCTTGAACTCCTTCGCCTGTCCCACCCACGCCTCCCGGGCATTGTACCCGTTCACCAGGTCCCCCACCGTCATCACCAGGTCCGGCCCCACCAGATTCACGTCCCGAACAGCATCGGCGAGCACCGACACCCCCTCCACGGGCCCTCCTGTCCGGTCACCGAACACCGCGAACAGGAACGCGTCCTCCTCCTTCGGCAAGGCCAGGCTCACGGGACTCTTCCTCGACGTGATGAACCGCCCGGGCCCCGGTGCCTCCGTCGCCAGCTTCGGCCCGTGATGATGCCGGTGCCGCTCGTGCCCGATGTTGTCGACCTCGTTCGTGGCAGCAGCCACCGCCGTGGTGCTTCCCAACCACGCAACCAACCCCAGAATCAGGCCCGCCCATCGCCTACCGCTCACGGAATTCGCCATCCGGCGATTCCACCCACCCCCCGTGACAGGTCAAGCCGCCTGAAAGTGACATTCCGAAAGCTTTACCTTCCCCGCCGCGGCGCGCCCGGCACGTCCCCTACCCCGAATTACATCCGCATGTCGCATATGCGACACGCCATTGTAAATCCGCCCCTGTCGCCACTCCCATCCGTCGCTCGCACCCTCGATTTACAACCGCATGTCCCATATGCGACACGCCACTGTAAATCCGCCCCATCGCCACCCCATCCGTCGCTCGCACCCTCGATTTACAACCGCATGTCCCATATGCGACACGCCACTGTAAATCCGCCCCCGTCGCCCCAACCATCCACCCTCTCCGCGCCTCCCCTCCCCTGTTGTCACTCCCGTTCGTTGTCGCCCCAAATCCGACGTGCCCCTCGACACCGTTCCCGCCGCCGCGCTACTTTCCCAAGACGTTCACCAGAGGCATTTCCATGTATCCCACGTTCACCCCCTTCCGTCACCTCGCCGCCCTTGGCGCGGGGTTGGTCCTCCTCACCCAACTTCAGGCCCAGTCTCCTGCCCCGGGCCGACGCATCCTCGCGGGCGACGACTCCACCCGACGCCTCGCGATCATCGCGCCCGACGGCAAGGTCGAGTGGGAGATTCCCGTCACCGCCATCCATGACGCCGCCGTCCTTCCCAATGGCAACGTCCTCCTCCAGCAGGGTTGGACCAAGGTCCAGGAGGTGAAACCGGACCGTCAGGTCGTCTGGGAATACGACGCCGCCAAGGCCAATCCCGGAAAGCCAGTTGAAGTCCACGCCTTCCAGCGCCTGCCCGATGGCCTCACGATGATTGCCGAGTCCGGCCCGGCCCGGATCATCGAGGTCGATCGGGACGGCAAGGTCCAGCGCGAGGTCAAGCTGCAGGTCGATCACCCCAACGCCCACGCCGACACCCGCCTCGTCCGGAAGATCGCCAACGGCAACTACCTCGTCGCCCACGAAGCCGACGGCCGCGTCCGGGAATACGACGCGAAGGGCAAGATCGTCTGGCAGTTCGATGTCCCGCTGTTCGGCAAGGACCGCAAGGGCGGCCACGGCCCCGAAGCCTTCGGCAACTCGGTGTTCAGCGCCTCGCGCCTCGCGAACGGCAACACCCTCATCGGAACCGGCAACGGCCACTCGGTCCTCGAGGTCGACCGCGCCGGCAAGATCGTCTGGAAGATCGAGCAGAACGACCTTCCCGGCATCACGCTCGCGTGGGTCACGCGCGTCGATCGGCTCCCGAACGGCAACACGCTCATCGGAAACTGCCACGCCGGACCCGAGAACCCGCAGCTCATCGAGGTCACGCCCGATCGCAAGGTGGTGTGGTCGTGGAAGGACTTCACGCTGTTCGGCAACTCGACCCCGGTGACCGCCGTCCTCGCACCGCGCAAGTAGCCGACGCCATGCCGAACCGCACGGAACTTCTCCTTGCCTCCGCCCTCACGTTCGTGGTGGCCGGGTGCCTCCGTGCCGCAGATCCGGCGCCGTCCGCGGGCCAGGTCGAGTTCTTCGAGAAGCGGATCCGCCCGCTGCTCGCCGACGCCTGCCACCGCTGTCACAGCACCGATGCCGATCCCCTCAAGGCCGGCCTTCGACTCGATTCGAAGGCCGGTCTGCTCAAGGGCGGTGAGAACGGTCCGGTCATCGTCCCGGGCCACCCCGAGCAAAGCCGCCTGATCGAGGCCATCGGCTGGGAGAACCCGGACTTCCAGATGCCGCCCCGGCGCCGCCTGTCCGCCGCTCAGGTCGCCGACCTGACCGACTGGATCCGCGACGGTGCCCCGTGGCCGGCGTCCCCTTCGACGAACTCGAACGTCGGCGCACGCCCAGCCGACGCCGCTGCCCGCGCCCGCCAGCACTGGTCCTTCCGCCCGGTCCAACCAGTCACGCCCCCGGCCCAGTCGGCCCATCCCATCGACGCTTTCGTCCGGGCCCGCCTGGCTGCCGCAGGCCTTCAGCCTCCGCCCCAGGCCAATCCGCGTTCGCTCATCCGCCGCGTCACCTACGACCTCACCGGACTCCCGCCCTCGCCCGAGGAAGTCGAGGCCTTCGCCGCCGATCCCTCCGACGCCGCGTGGGAAGAGCTCATCGAACGTCTCCTCAATTCGCCCCACTACGGCGAGAAGTGGGGCCGCCATTGGCTCGACCTCGTCCGCTTCGCCGAGACGAATTCCTACGAAACCGACGAAGCCAAGCCCAACGCCTGGCGCTATCGCGACTACGTCATCCGCTCCTTCAACCGCGACACCCCGTACGACCGCTTCATCCGCGAACAACTCGCCGGCGATGAACTCCCCGACGGCGGCGACGACGGCGTCATCGCCACTGGCTTCTACCGGCTCGGCATCTGGGACAACGACCCGGCCGACAAGGAACTCGCGCGCTTCGACCAACTCGACGACATCGTCGCCACCACCGGTCAGGTCTTCCTCGGGCTCACCGTCGACTGCGCCCGCTGCCACGATCACAAGATCGATCCCATCCCGCAGCGGGACTACTACTCGCTGCTCTCGTTCTTCGAGAACCTCCAGCCGTACCGGAACGGTGGCGCCACTGACGAAGTCCCGCTGACCGATGGCGGCAAGGCGCTCGCGGTCACCGAAACCGGGACGACGCCAAAGAAGACCTTCATCCTCCGGCGCGGAAATCCCGGCAGCCCGGGTGACGAAGCCCAACCCGCGTTTCCCACCATCCTCGATCCGCCGCGCCCGGAGGTGGTCGTTCCGGCCGGGCAACGTTCCTCCGGCAGACGCCTCGCGCTCGCCAACTGGATCGCTTCCGCTGACAACCGCCTCACCACGCGCGTCCTCGTCAATCGAGTCTGGCAGCATCATTTCGGCCGTGGCCTCGCGCGCACGCCGAGCGATTTCGGCCTGCAGGGACTTCCGCCGACGCACCCCGAACTCCTCGACTGGCTGGCCCGGGACTTCGTGGAGAATGGCTGGTCCATGAAGCGCCTCCACCGCCGCATCCTGACGTCCCGCACCTACCGCGCCACCACCACCGCCTCGGCGGACGCCCTGCGCCTTGATCCTTCGAACGACCTCTTCTCGCGATTCGACATGCGCCGGCTCACCGCCGAGGAGATCCGCGACTCCGCGATCTGGGTGGCCGGCGACGGCAACCCCCGCATGTTCGGCCCCGGCGTCTACATCCCGCTGCCGAAGGAGGTCCTCGCCAGCCAGTCCGTTCCCGGCAAGGGCTGGGGCAAGTCACCCCCCGAAGACCACGTCCGCAGGAGCATCTACATCCACGTCAAACGCTCGCTCCTCAGCCCGGTGCTGCTGGGCTTCGACCTCGCGGAGACCGATCGTTCCACCCCGGTCCGCTTCGCCACCACCCAGCCCACCCAGGCTCTTGGAATGCTGAACGGCGCCTTCTTCAACGAGCGCGCCGCCGCCCTCGCCCGACGCGTCCGACGCGAAGCCGGCCCTTCCACCGAAGCCCAGGTACGCCGCGTCCTGCAGCTCGTCACCACCCGGCCACCCACCTCGGACGAAATCGCCCGCGGCACCGGACTCATCCAGACGCTGGTCAACTCAGACGGCGTCACACCCGACGCCGCCTTCAACGCCTTCTGCCTGCTCGCTCTGAACCTGAGCGAGTTCCTGTACCTCGATTGATCCCGCCATGAACACCCCTTCCTCCTACGGCCACGGATCGTTCTGCCGGCGCACCCGACGCGAGTTCCTCTGGGAAGCGGGCGCCGGGTTCACCGGGGTCGCGCTCGCCGGACTGATGGGCCTCGACGGCCGCCGCGCCCAGGCCGCGACGGCCGAGCCATCGCCGGCCTTCGTCAACCCGCTCGCGCCGCGCAAACCCCATCACCCCGCCAAGGCAAAGAGCGTCATCTTCCTCTTCATGTACGGCGGCCCTAGCCACGTCGACACCTTCGACTACAAGCCGAAGCTCGCCGAACTGGATGGGAAGACGATCGCCGTGAAGACCTTCGGCCGCGGCGGCAAACGCAACGAGGGTCGCGTCGTCGGAACCAAGTGGCCGTTCCGGCAATACGGCCAATGCGGGAAGTACGTCTCCTCGCTCTTTCCCAACCTCGCCACCTGCGTCGACGACATCGCCTTCCTGCACTCGATGACCGCCGACTCCCCCATCCACGGGTCGGCCATGCTCCAGATGAACACGGGCAAGATCCTCTCGGGCAGCCCGTGCCTCGGTTCCTGGGTCAACTACGGCCTCGGCAGCGTCAGTGAGAACCTCCCCGGGTTCGCCGTCATGCTCGACCCCATCGGCGGCCCCATCAGCGGTGCCAAGAACTGGGCCAGCGGATACATGCCGGCCAGTTACCAAGGCACCGTCCTCCGCTCTGCCGGCGATCCCATCCTTGATCTCCAGCGCCCGTCCGACGTCTCGCCCGCGATGCAGCGCCGGCTCCTCGACTCGCTCCGCGACTACAACTCCCACCACGCCGCCGAGCATCCCGACAACTCGAACCTCGCCGCCCGCATCGCTTCCTACGAACTCGCCTTCAACATGCAGCGCCACGCGCCCGAGGCCGTCGACCTCAGCCGCGAATCCAAGTCCACGCTCGAACTTTACGGTATCAACGATTCCCGCACCCAGGAGTTCGGACGCCGCTGTCTCCTCGCCCGTCGCCTCGTCGAGCGCGGTGTTCGCTTCATCCAGCTTTACGCCGGCGGCGCCCACAACGACGACAATTGGGACGCCCACACCGACATCGAGAAGAACCACAACTTCCACGCCGGCCGCACGGACCGCCCCATCGCCGGCCTGCTCCTCGACCTCAAGCAACGCGGTCTCCTCGACGAAACCCTCGTGATCTGGGGCGGCGAATTCGGACGCCAGCCCACCGCCGAATACGAGAAGGGAACCGGACGCGACCACAATGCCTTCGGGTTCACGATGTGGATGGCTGGCGGCGGCGTCCGCGGCGGCATCAGCCATGGCCAGACCGACGAGATCGGGTCTGCTGCCGTCGAGGACCGCCTCCACGTGAAGAACCTCCACGCCACGGTGCTCCACCTCATGGGCATCGACCCCAACCGCCTCTCTTACTTCCACGGCGGCCTGGATCAGAAACTCGTCGGTGTCGAGCCCGTCGACCCGATCCAGGCGATCCTGTGAAGGGGGAGTTCGAAGTTGGGAGATTCAAGTTTCAAGCCTCTGCCCTCCGCCTCGTCACCTCGCCGACTACGAAGCCGTCAGGTTGTAGGCCGGGTGCCCTCACCCGGCGTGGCTCGTGAACCGCTGCGTGGGAGCACGCAGCCTACAGAACCGAGTTGAAGCCGGTCCGGGGTGCGAAGCGACCCCGGGTCCAACGCCCCATCTCGGCATCAACCCTGGCAGGGTTGCAAAAACCGCGAACTGGCGACTGGCAACTGCCCGGGCCCGCCTCGTCACCTCGTCGGATAAGTAACTGCCGACGTCAGGAGGCTGGGGCGGGAAAGCTCCCAGTCTCCAGATGCCAGTTCCCAGTTCTGGTGGGAACCGGCAACTCACCTCGAAACCGAAAAACTCCAAATCCCCACTACCGCCCCCCGTTGGACCCAAAGGTGGTCGTCCGGTCGTGCAGCCATTCGAAGTCCTTGCTGAACGGCACCTCGACGATCGTGGGCACTCCACCGTTCACCGTCAGCTTCGGCACCGTCGTTGCCTCGGTCCACTTCCGACTCTCGACGTGCCCATCCGCGAATCCGACCGGCGACGTGCGACCATGGTTCACCCCCGGAAAATCACTCCAGGACGCCGCCGCACCCCGACCCGGCCAGTAAACATCAAAGCTCCCATCATCCAATGTCCACGGATGTTGCTCGATCATCACCCACGCGGTACTCGGCGAGAACCGCGTATAGTCCGTGATCTTCCAGAACGTCAGGATGAACTCCGGATCAATCGTGTACTGCCCGCCGATCGCCGCGTTCATCGCATAGCTCCGCACCCGATACGGGGCCCGGTCCACTCCCATCTTCATGCCGCTCCGATCCGCCGGACACCGGTACGTCCCGGCCGCCTGGACGTACGGCGTGATCTTGCCATGGCCCGGCGCCAGCATGAATGCCGCGTTGGTCTTCTGATCCGCCCACTGCAGCCCCCCCTTGTATCCCATCCATCCGGAGACCCATCCGGGATTCAGCTTGTGCGTCCCCGCCGAAACTCCCCGAGCCCTCACGGACAGGAAGTCGCTGTTGTCCGTGTAGTACAGGCTCCACCCCAGCATCAGCTGCTTGACGTTCCCGAGACACACCGTCCGATGCGCGGCGTCCCGGGCCCGACCCATGGCCGGCAGCAGCAACCCCGCCAGGATCGCCACGATGGCGATCACCACCAGCAACTCCACCAACGTGAAGCCACTGCGACAGGCTGGAATCCTACGGTCCATGCTGAAGCCGGAAGAAGACCTGGCCCTCCGAGGGCAATGGCACCTCGTACTCGCCATCCGGGCCGCCCTCCACATCCTTCCACATCATCGGCGTCTTCAGGCTGTCCGCCTCCTGCAACCGCACCCCCGCCAGACCCGCCGGCCACTTCAACCTCAGGTTCCCGCTGGCCACATCGTACTCCGACACGATCGCCGGCAACTCGGGCGCCTTGCCCGCCCGGATCGGCAGGCCCGGCACCGGATGCAGCGCATGCTCCACCGGCGTAAAGATCGTTACCGTATCGATCACTGGCCGCCGCATCCGCACCCACCCGTACTGGTCCTGCCCTCCCACGTTCACCGCGAACCCAATCAGGACCTCCTGCTTCCCGGGGAAGAATTCGGAACCAGCCGAGATCCGCAGCTGATCCGAAGGTTGGACGATGCTCCATCGGAAGGACCGCAGCCCCAGAACGGCATTCCCCTCGAATGGTCGCTCAGTATAGGTGGGACTTCCCCCATCAATGACGTCCCCATCCGCAAAACCAACCCCGGCTGGGGACGCCCTCAGAAACCGTCCGAACGGCTTGGTGAAGAACAGCCCATTGCCAACCGAGTAAAACACATTGTCTACAAACTCATTATAGGGCTGATAGGACACCGTGACCATGGCTCTGGAATCCAGTACAGACTCCCCCTGACTATCCTGAACGATCTGATTTGTCTGCGTGGACTCGAACAGCTGGGCATTCAAGCCACCAACAATGCCCATCGCCAACAATGATGCGGAACCAAATAGATGTTTCATGACAGTCAGATCAAGGTTGATAGGTCTGAGGCAAGAGGAGGATTGCACGTTCAGCCCCATTCTTTTTCCCTTGGACGAGCAAACGCCGCGAACTAGTTGAGTCAATGACGGCAGACAGCTTCCATGTCCCGCCTGTGCCAACGCCCATGACGGCAAACCCGTCATCCAGTCGAACACTGTAACCATTTTCCCTCGGCCACCACGATGCGCTGGTTTCAGCGTCGCCGTCGGACTGCTCCCAGCCAAAGAACTCTCCAGAACCATCCGCCGGAGTCATTGCCAACCAAGAGGCATGACGAACACCAGTGCCACTGTCTACGAACCCAAAGACTCCGGCCCCATTTGCATTCCAAACTCCACTTGAACTAGTCCGAGCCGTCCATTTGACGGGCAGAACTTGATAATCCCAAAGTCCGCCAAACTTTGTAGCCTCCCCCACCGCTACGCCGCTGGCAGTCGATGTACCCGGTCCAATCGCCCTGGCCACTGTCGGAATGTCGGGATCATCGTAGCCGGTCTGTGAAGGCGGAGGCAGCAGGTCCTGTGCAGCGATGGCCTGGCCGCCTGGACGGGTCCTGAATGCACGGAACGTCGGAGCACCATTCACATCGGGCAACATCCGTTCACCGACGAACTCACCCTGGTCGTTGACCGCCAACGCCTGACCTTCCGTGTCATTCGCAAAATCCTCAGCTCCGAGGTCAATGAACGTAGCCCCATTCCAACCCACCGGACGCTTCTCGATGTAAGGGACTCCATCCACGCGCCATGCATAGGAGTATCCACCCACATAGGTCTTGTTCGGGCTGATGCAGAGGCCTTTGTTCTTGGTCACGTACCATCCTTCGTTCTGGCTCGAGCTCGGCACGCTGAGATACCACCAACTGTTCTGGTCCGACTTGATCGCACGGGTGCCGCCGTCCGTCTCACCCTTGTACCCCGACATCCCAACCCAGCCCCCCGAGTAGTTGCCGATCCCGGTCACCACCGGCGCCAACGGAGGCGTCAGAGTAGAATCGATCAAGGCGGTCGGATTGCTCCAGGTCGTCCGCCAACTGCCACCCACAAACCCGTACACAGGAGCCCCTGAGCTATTGGTCCGCATCACATAGGCATCCCCTGCGATTCTGGGATCCGGGTTGTTGGATCCATCGACATCGTCGTTGATCCCGGCGGCCCGGGTCACCCCGGAGTACGGATCCGCACTGTGGGTGAGCTCCACCAGAGTCCACTCGGGCCCGTCATAAACATAGACCCGAGCCTGACTGCGGGCGGAAAGGGCATAGCCTGTCCCACTCAGGAGCCCAAAGCGGATGACTTCCTTCTCGATCGTATTGTCCGTCACTGGAGTCACGCTCAGCACAGCCGTGGTCGAACCGGCGGCAAAGCGAACCGTATGAGGCCCGACCGGATTCCCGCTCAACGTCCGGGTCGTCGGAGAAACGGCGGTGAGATTGTAATCGGTGGTCAACGTGGCATTCCGGCCTCCGGAGGGCTGGGGGAGCTCGAAGGAGACATCCAACGCCGGATAGGTGGAAGAGTTGACCACAGCGGGTCCCGACCGCCGAAGAACGAACTGCGCGCTTTGAACACTGCCTTCCCGCCGATCCACTGCGACATCGGGAGTGGCAACCACATCCACGACCGTGCCGATTGGGAACGCTCCCTTTGCCCAGGCAACCTGATACTGGTCAAAACTGCCGGAGGCACCCGGACGAGAATCGTAGAAGGCGGTCAGTATCACCTCTCCGTGCACCACACCTGACGTGGAAATGGTGATCGTTCCAAGGCCCGTCGAGTCTGTCGTCGCCGAGCCGGTGGCATTAATTGCCCCCGATGCCTTGAGCCAGACCACCTGACCTGTCGAAGGTACCGTCGTGCCACCTCCCGAGAGGGGAGTCTGGTGCAACACCAACCGCACGGGTACCGAGAGTCCTCCGGAACCCACGCTTGGCACCCCCATGGCAACCTCCCGGGTTCCGGCGAGTGCCTGATCGTCAAAGGAATTGGTAGCGTAGGTTGTGGAACTCAACCGATGCACATAGGAGCGCGTGAGGGTCGTCCAGACAGGCAGCACCCTTTCAACCCGTCCGAAGGGTACAAAACCGCCGACCGTGGACGACAACACAGGCCGGTTGGTCGTCATCGCCGGGAACGTGGTGGAGTCGAACGAGGAGTACGTCCCATCAGCGAGGGATTGAAGCGAAGTGAAGTCCCAAGCGTTCGATGAAACCTTGTTGCCCGTGAACCCATAGTTGGCGCCACTCAGGTAGGTGTACGCTCGACCGCTGCAAGACGCCGAAGTGCTGGGAGACTTGTAGAATGGACGATAGACCCCGCTGGTCGATCCAGGATCCGTCTCATCAAAGCGCGCTGCAGGAATCGTTGTGAACCGGTTCCGATCAAACCGGACGTTGTCCACCGTCCCGATGACGGCTCCGGAGAACAGGCTGTTGGTCTCGGGCCGACCCAGAACGAGCGAGGGATCCGTGTAACTCCCCGTCGAATTCCAGCAATACGACCGGTAGACGGGGAAAGCCGCCTTGGGACCGAGGCGTACTGTGTTTCCGCTGATGTCGAAGCCGGTCTTCTGGGCAGCTGCAGTTGCGTCAACCCTGGCCCACCACCAGGTTCCGAGCCCGACGGAGTTGGTGATGTCCGTGTATCGAACCTGCCCCGTGTCGGCGTTGTAGCCGAGGCTCGCGTTGACGACGATATTGTCCGTCCACGTTGCCCGACCGGAGTTCCCCGCGCTCCCGGTCGCGATGACGAACGCACCGTCGGTGCCCGACCGAAACTGCGATTGCTGGACGGTGATGAAACGGCGTGTGGTATCCGATGAGGCCCAGCTCGGGGTACCGGAGACGACCCTGCCATGAGCCATCAACTCGGTCGTGTACCCGCCAAAAACCGAATTGAATCCGTGAACCTCGCATTCCTGAATGACCCAAGGCCTCCGGTATCCCGTCGGAAGTGCCTGACCCGTATCATCTCCTCCCGCAACAAAGGGAAACGTCTCAACCCCGGCCTCCCCGGCGAAGCGATGGAAGGGCGCATAACCGATCGCTCCGAAGTTCCGGACAATCACCTGCTTCACCCATCCCGTCTTTCCGAACAAATTCAACGGAGAGTTCTTGTAGCCCTGTCCCACCCCGGCATGCGGGATCTGGGCCATTTTCCAGTCCCAGTTGCCATCAACCAGCAGGTTCTTGACGACCAACTCACCCGGCGCAGGGAGGCCTGTTGTGTTCTGGTACTGCGTATTGAATGCGATGACGTAGTCCGGAAAGGGGTATGCGCCGGAGGTCGGGGCGACAGAGTTGACCAACCGGACATCCTCGGGGTAGCTGCCAAATCCCTCGATGACAACCTTAAGGGTTGATCGATCTGCACGGCTTGGAATCTCCAGACGCTGAGTGACGACGTAGTCGTTGGTGGTGTTGCCGAGCAGATGGATCCGAACCACGGAGTAGCTCGTATCCGCGAGCAGCGTCGTGTTGATGTAGGAGGCTGAAAACAGCCGTGGATTGCTGGAAGTGGTCCCGTCGCCTGTCCCATTCGGCGAAAACCAGCGCGTAATGTCAGCGGCGTTCGCCGCCCCAAGACTCATCATCGCCCCCATTATCAAGACAGACAGCCCACGCTGGATATTGGGCTGGATGCGTGCGGCTGGATGCGTGCGGCTGGATGCGTGCGGCTGGATGCGTGCGGCTGGATGCGTGCGGCTGGTTTGGGCAGGGGTCCTTCGCATGTTAGTACTAGACCTAGAAACCGCTTTATCCGTCAAGGGCAATGTCCAACGGCTTTCGTGCGCCTCATAAAGCCCCTCCGTGTTCAGTATAACCCCGCTCAGTCGGACGCTCCCGGGCGAACCCTCAGAACTTGCCAAGGTCGCGGAGATCTACGCACCTCATTCGGGGCGCGTGTTGGAGCCCCCCGGGTAGGCGCTCCCGCGCCAACCCGGGGCTACCGGCTCGAACGCCTCCGGCGTAACGGAGGGCGTGCGGGTCGTGGATTCCGCCGGGTGAGGGCACCCGGCCTACAGTCGGAGTTCCCAGGGCCAGTTTCCAGATTGCAGAACTCCATGAGCCCCGCCCCCCACCTTGAAACTTGAAACTGAAAGCTTGCCCCCTCTCCGGCCTCACGCCACCTCTCGCAGCAAGCTGATGAACTGCCGCATGGCCGGACTCAGCACCTTGCTCTTCTTGTAGATCACCGCGAGCGGCCGATGCAGCTGCGCATCGACGAAGGGGATCGAACACAGGGTCTGCTTCGACACCTCCTGAGAAACCGTCGCGTGCGGCACGATCGAGATCCCTGCTTCGATCTCCACCGCCCGCTTCACCGTCTCGATGTTGTCGAACTCCATCACTGTCCGGACCGAGACGTCGTGATCCCGGAGGAACTTGTCGATGGCCTTGCGCGTCGGGATGTCTGGTTCAAAGGCGATGAACCGCTGGTCCTGCAACTGCGACAACGTGATCGTCTTCATCTTGGCCAGTGGATGGTTCGGATGACAGATCACTGAGAGCGTCTCGTTGCGCAGCGGGACCATCTCCAGCCGCGGATCACGATTCGGATAGGCCACCAACCCCAGGTCCACGACGTTCCCCAGCACGTCGTCGTACACCTGGTTCGCACGCTGGTACTCCACATGCACGTTCACGGTCGGGTAGGCCTTGAGGAACTTCTTCAGGTACGGCGGCAGGTCGTGCAGGCCGATTGAGTAGATCGTCGCCACCCGGATGGTGCCCGAGACGATATCCTTCACCTCCTGCAGCTTCGACAGGAGGGACTCATAGGCCTGGATCACCTGCTTTCCGTATTCGTAGAGCAACTGACCCTCGCGCGTGAGGCGGAACTTCTTCTTCGACCGTTCAATCAGCAGGCACTTCAGCTGCCGTTCCAGCGACGAGATCTGTTGCGACACGGCCGACTGGGTGATGCCGTTGACCTGGGCGGCCTTGGTGAAGCTCTCGGTTTCAGCGAGGTCGCAGAAGACCTTGAAGCTCTCGATTTGCATGCGCGCTGCTTATGAGAGGGAAAGCCGTTAAGCTTGGCAAATGCCACTTTGACTCCCCCCGCGGACATGAAGGCTCGGCTCGTGAGGACACTCGCCCCACCTCTTGCGCAAGGAAGTCTCGGGCTGTGCCCCCGCGGCAATCGAGGCATCTCCGGGCTGGGCACTCCCGCCATGCCCCGGCACCCTTCGGCCGCCGGCAATGTCGAAACTGCTGAAATCCTCCGGAGCCGTGGCCATCGCCACCATGCTCAGCCGCATACTCGGATTCCTCAGGGAATCCGCCTACTCCGGCTTCTTCGGAGACACCCCGGTCGCGAGTTCCTTCTATCTCGCCTTCACCATTCCAAACCTGCTCCGCCGTCTGCTGGGCGAGGGAGCGCTGACCGCGGTCTTCGTCCCCATCTTTACCCAGAAGGAACGGGAGGAAGGTCAGGAAGCCACCTGGCGAGGTGCTGCTGCCGTGATTTCGGCGCTCGTCGTCGTCTGCACCGTCCTCACGGTCATCGCCTTCGTCGTCGCCACCTTCCTCATCCAGTTCACCCCGTTCCGGTACAGCCACGGCCTGATGCTGGGCCTGCTGCGCTGGATGCTGCCCTTTGCCACGTTCATCTGCACCGCCGCCGTGTTCGTCGGGATGCTGAACGCCCGCGGCCGTTACTTCATGCCGGCCCTCGGCGCCGCCATGATGAACATCGTCATGATCGCGTCGGTGTATTTCGTGACGCCGTGGTTTGGCACCGAACTCGAGGATCAGGTGTACGGACTCGCCCTTGGCGTCATCATTGGGGGCGCGGCCCAGGCTGGTTTCCAGATTCCATCCCTCCTCGCTGAAGGATTCCGCTTCCGATGGGTCACGCCCTGGGCGGATCCCATGGTGCGGGAAACCGCCAAGCGCATGCTGCCGGCAACCCTGGGCGTCGCAGCCTACCAGTTCAACGTGGTGGCCACCCAGTTCATCGCCGACAGCCATGCCTCCTTCGCCGTCGCCTCCTTCAACTACGCCGTGCGGCTCCTCGAACTCCCCCAGGGCGTCATCGGCGTCTCGCTCTCGACCTACCTGCTCACCGAACTCAGCCGGCTGAGCGCGGACAAGAAGTTCCCGGAATTCCGCTCCACGCTACGCGACGGCCTGCTCCACCTGATCTTCATCAACACGCTCGCGACGGTACTCCTCATGGCCCTCGCCGAGCCGATCATCCGGCTCCTGTTCCAGCACGGCCGGTTCAATGAACTGGCCACGCAACGCGCCTCGCTGGCCCTGCTCTTCCTCGCCCCGGGGCTTGTTGCGACGTCGCTCAACAGCATCCTTTCCCGGGCCTTCTACGCGCTCGCCGACACGAAGACCCCGATGCACATCGGCCTCTTCTGCCTCGCGTCCAACCTCGTGCTGGTGATCGTGCTCGTCGGTCCCTTCCTGCAGGTCGGCCTGGCCGCAGCCAATGCCATCAGCGCGCTGTTGAACTGTGCGCTCCTCGTCTACGCGTTCCGCCGCAAGATGCCCAAGTTCGACATGAAGGAACTCATTCCCCATGTCTCGCGGATCGCGGGCCTCGGCCTTCTGGCCTGCGCGCTCGGGTGGGCTGGCAGCCAGGCCTGGGAATCCTGGGTCGGCCACGTCGGCAAGCTCCGTCAGATCGGGGCCGTCTTCGTCCCGGCCGGCCTCGCGGGCATCGCCTACATCAGCCTCGGCCTCGCGCTCCGCATGGGCCCAGCGCTGGAGATCCGTTCCACGCTCCTCCGCCGCTTCCAGGCCAAGACCAATCCAGGAGCCTAGAATCGGCAACCGGCTTCAAACTTGAAACTGAAGACTTCCAACTCCGAGCCGGCCCCCTACTTCCGGACCGCCTCCCGGACCCGCAGCAGCCGACGCAAGACCGCGGGCATCTCCGCCAAGGGAATCATGTTCGGCCCATCGCTCAAGGCCTTCTCCGGATCCGGATGCGTCTCGATGAACAGGCCGTGGCATCCCGCCGCGACCGCCGCCGCCGCCAGCACCGGCGCGAATTCCCGCTGACCACCGGACCGATCCCCCTGCCCACCCGGCAACTGGACCGAGTGCGTCGCATCGAACACGACCGGATATCCGGTCTTCGCCAGGATCGGGATCGACCGCATGTCGGCCACCAGATTGTTGTAGCCGAACGACGACCCGCGTTCGGTCAGGATGAGCTTCCGCGGCCCGTTCTCCTCGGCCTTCCTCACCACGTTCGTCATGTCTCCCGGCGCGAGGAACTGGCCCTTCTTGATGTTCACGATCCGGCCCGTCGCCACCGCTGCGGCGATGAGGTCCGTCTGACGACAGAGGAAGGCCGGGATCTGCAGCACGTCGCACACCTGCCCAGCCGCCGCGCACTGTTCCTCGGTGTGGACATCGGTGACCACCGGCACGCCCAGCTTCGCGCGGATCCGCCCCAGGACGGCCAACCCTTCCGCCAGGCCCGGTCCACGGAATGACTTCCCCGACGATCGGTTCGCCTTGTCGAAGCTCGCCTTGAAAACGTAGTCGATCCCCAACCGCGCACAGGCATCCCGTAACCGACGCCCGATCTGCAGGCACACCTCCTCCGACTCGATCACACACGGACCGGACAGGAGAAACATCCGTCGATGCGACGAGATCCGACGCCACAGGGAATCCAACGTAGCCATGCCCGAAACCTCGTTTCCCGGGAAGCCTGCTTCCAAGCGCAATTTCGAAGGAGTCCCAAGTTTGAAGATCCAAGTTTCAAGGGAGGCGGTTCATTCCCGGCTGACCACCCGATGGAAGCGCACCGGCGGCTCGCCGGGGCCCATCCGGGGATCTTCCTCGATCCATTCGGCGACCCCAAGGTCGGGGAAAGTCAGGCGACCGAAGCCGGGCCCCCACTTCTCCAGGTCGGCGCTTTCCTCGATCTCGTACCGGCGTCCGGGCGCAGTCGGGAAACGGAAGACCGCCCCTCCATTCTTCCGCTGATACGCCGAGATGATCAACGCGCTGACCTTGTCGGTCGGGTTGTACCCAGTCTGCCATTCGCGCAGGTTGGACTCGCCATCGCCGTCCGGATCCGCGGCAGCACCCTGCTCCAACCCGCCGAAGTGGAAACGTTCCCAGTCATCCGGCAGGCCATCCTGATCCGTGTCGGCGTCCTCGACCACGGTGCCTTCGATCCGGAGCTTGGCTGGGTCACCAATCAACGACTCCCGAAGGTGCCACAGCGGATAGGCACCACCGCCTCCGAATCCGGACTGCGCAGCAGGATGCAGCGAGGTGAGGATGAGCCGCAGGTTGCCCGTCGATAGGGCTTCCTGGACGTAGCCAGCGACCAACGGGTCGGTCAGGTCGATCTGGAAGGTCATCGGCGTGCCCTCCGGCACCAACTCGCCAGGCGCCAGCGATGGATTGCGACCGATCGCCCACGGGCGGAACTCGAAGATGTCCCCGGTAAACGCCGCGTTGGTCTGGCCAACGTTGTTGCTCAGGTCGATCAACGCACCCGTGGAATCAAACACGGCAGCATGGGCGTTGCGCGTGCCGATCGAAATGTTCGTCCCCGTGATCGGGCCGAGCGGACCGAATGGGCTGTTCTCGCGGAACGTTGCCGCCGTAAAGCCCCCGCGGAAGCCGACCCCAACCAATTCCACAGGCCGCCCCAGGTCCGTGTCCGGCACGTACGACGCGCTATTCGTGGCGTAGGTCCAGACCGCGTCGTGGGTCGGGTCGTACTGGAAGGTTAGATTGGATCCGACAGTCGCGGTGACCTCGACCTTCTTCAGCAGGTAGCGCGAGGCCGGGCGATTGGTGGGAACCAGCGTCGCCGTGTCCCACCCGAGGAGGATTTGTCCGTCCCGCGTGTCAAACCGGGGATCGAAGGAACCAAACGTGTACCCCAGCGGCCGCGTCGCCCCATCAAACGCGAACGGATACATCAAGCGATCGAGCGTGGGCTGGGAAGGCGTCAGGGTGAACTCGCCCGCGCGTGCGGCGCCACCCGTAACGAGACCGAGCAGGAGCATGCCCCCCGCAAAAACGGAAACCGCGGGCCGGGCACCCGCGGTTCCACCCGATGGAATCAGCCGTGTCATGACGGCTACTGTGGCTGAGATCAGCGCCGCCGCCAACCCAGGACCAGCAGGCCGACCGATCCCACGCCCAGGAGCGCCCAGGTGCCCGGCTCAGGAACGAGCGCCGTCTGCGCCTTGCTCAGGGTGTCGATCGTCACGGAATCGAGCGAAACGGACCCTTCCGCCGCCTTGAAGGCCACGGTGAAGGAGCTCAATCCGAGACCCGACAGGTCCCACTGCCACCCGGACGACACCAGCGCACCGCCGGGACCGGCCGGCTGCCGATCCAGTTCAACCCGGGGCGCGGTCAGGAAGATCGCCGTCCCTCCCACCTCGTACCCGATACCCACCGAGGCGTAGTCGAGTTCGAAGCCGCCGGTGCGGATCTGGAGGTTCACCAACCCGACTTCCTGGGTTCCGGTGTAGGCGAGGGTGAATTCGCTCTTGTTGAAAATGTTGTAGATGTTGCCCGAGCCCAGGACGATCGCGTTCGGCTCGAACTGCGTGACGCGCGCATTGGCCGTGGAGCCCGGAAGGTCCGGGAAGTTGCCCACGCCGTTGTTCGTCGCCACCGTGAACCGGTCCCATCCGGCATACTGGCTCTCCAAGGTTCCCCGGTAAAAAGGTGCCTGGAATCCTTCCGTCCCGGCGGACGCCGAGGTGATGAGGGAAGCCCCGACCAACGCCGCACAAAGAATACGATGACTCCGATTCATGGGCGGCCAGCCTGCCATGATCCCGGAAACCGGCTTCCGCGTCGTTGCCAATTCCTACCGCTTCCTTGCCATCAGACGATCTCCACAGGACAACCCGGGATTGCCTCGAGGAAGGCCTGTCCGTACCGCTTCGTCAGGATCCGGTTGTCCAGCAGGACGACAATCCCCTTGTCCGACCGCGACCGGATCAGGCGCCCGACCCCCTGCCGGAACTTCAGGATCGCCTCGGGCAGGCTGAACTCCGAGAAGGGATTCCCGCCCCGGGCCTCGATGCGCTCCAGGCGCGCCTCCACCAGGGGATGGTCGGGCACCGCGAACGGCAACCGGGTCAGGATGACGTTTGAAAGAGCTTCCCCCGGCACATCCACGCCCTGCCAGAAGCTGGCCGTGCCGAAGAGCACCGAGTCCACGTCCTGCTTGAACCGTTCCAACATGGTCGCCCTCGGCATGCCGGTGCCCTGCACCAGGCACTCGATCCCCAGACCGGCAAAGAACCGCTCCATCCGTCCCGCCATCGTCTGCATGAGGCGATTGCTGGTGAACAGGACGAAGGCCTTCCCATGCGTCTGCCGGATGAAGTGTTCGATCCACTTCTCCAACGCCTCCTCGTAACCCGGGTCCCGCGGATCCGGCATCTTCGAGACCACGTGCACCCGCATCTGCGTGGCGTAGTCGAAGGGCGAACCCACCTGCACCTGCTTCGCACTCTCCCCACCCACGCGACGCGCGACATAATCCAACGGTCCGCGCCCCGCACCCGTGGCTCCCGCCCTCACCAAAGTCGCCTGCCCGGTCGCCCCCCCGCCCGCCTTCGGCGGCTCCTTCACCGCCATCGTGGCGCTGGTCAGGATCACGCTGGTGCCTGCGCCGAACAATCGATCCCGGAGGAAGTCGGCCACGTCCACGGGCGCCGCATTCAATACCAGGTTCCGCTGGTTCCGGCCTGACCGTTCCACCCAGTAGACATGTTCATCCGCGTCCTGCTTCAGGAACGCCTGCACGGCAAGCTTCAGGTCCACCAGTCGGCGGTTGCACTCCTGCAACTCCTCGCCGGTCTCCCGGTCGTCGGTCTTCTGGATGAGCTCCGAGATCGATCCCCGCAGGCTCTCCAACGCCAGGCTCAGGTTGTCCTCGACCAGTTCCGGCCGCCGGATCCGCAGCTCCGTCCACGCCCGCCGGGATGCAGCGCCGGGCCCGTCCGCGTCAGTCCGCACGGCCGCGGCCAGGACCGCCGCTCCCGCGCCGGGGTTCACCGATTCCACCAGCGTGTCGCATGCGATCTCGACCGCGACAAAGAACTCCTCCGCCCGGGACAGGGCCGCGCTCACCGCGCCCACGTTGTCCCCGGCCCGCAACGTCGTCAGGAGGCCCTTCTCGGTCCTCGGGTTCCACAGGCGCTGCAGGTTGTAACGCATCTGGCCGCTCGAAACCGAAACGCCAATGTGCCGCGCAGCCACCTGCTCGACCATGTGAGCCTCGTCGAAGATGACAAAGTCGTTCTTGAAGAGCACCCCGCCCTCCTGGTCCGGATCCACGCCGTTCAGCAACGTGAAGAACAGCGTGTGGTTCAATACCAGGACGTCGCTCGCAAGGATCTTCTGCCGCGCCCGCTGGAAGAAGCAGGTCCGACCCGCCTTCGCAAAATCCGACGCATGCCCACACCGCTTCGGCGTGCAAAGCCCGCGCTCGGAGCAGACCTGCTCCCACACCCGCAGGTCCGGTTCATGGTCGAAGTCCGAAAGCGAACCGTCGGCCGTCTCCTGACTCCATTCCCAGATCCGACGCAACTCGGCGACTTCCGGAGTCGTGAAGAGCGCCTGCGCCTGCTGCATCGCCTTGTCGAGCCGGCGGGTGCACAGGTAGTTCCCCCGCCCCTTCAGCATCGTGAAGCTGAACTCCACCGGAAGCACCTCCTTCAGGATCGGCAGGTCCTTCTCGCTGAGCTGCTCCTGGAGGTTGATCGTATTGGTGCAGATCACCGCCTTCTTCTTCCGACGCACCGCGAACAGGATCGCCGGCACCAGGTAGGCAAAGCTCTTCCCGACGCCCGTCCCCGCCTCCACCATCAGGTTGCCCCCCTCGACCAAAGCCCGCGCCACCTCCATCGCCATCCGCTGCTGCTGCTCGCGATACTCGAAGTTCTTCGAG
The DNA here is from genome assembly GCA_965284395.1 of Limisphaerales bacterium. Taxonomy (GTDB): domain Bacteria; phylum Verrucomicrobiota; class Verrucomicrobiia; order Limisphaerales; family UBA9464; genus UBA6176. The sequence goes on from OZ260084.1 coordinate 39,395, forward strand.
CGCGAAAACAGGCCGTCCGGCCCAAAGATGTGCTCCACCTCCGCCACCAGGTCGGCGACGTCGGTTCCTCCCGCGCTGTCGTTCGGTGCGATCACGGACTCGTCCCGCCTCCCCTACCAGACCCGAGCCCAGAGCAGCTTCAGGTACCGGCTCTCGGGACAGTTCGACATGACCGGATGATCCATTCCCGCGCCGGTCCGATCCAGGAACTGGAGCTTGCGTCCCACCCGGTGCGCCGCCCGAACCACGAGCCGTTCGAAATCCTCCGCCGACACCTGCCCAGAACACGAACACGTCACCAGCAACCCTGCGGGCTCCGTGATCACAATCCCCAGGCTGTTCAGATCTTCGTACCGGATGAACCCTTCCTCGCGGTCGATCTCGTCCCGGCCATCGACCAGCTTCGGCGGATCCAGGATCACCACGTCGAACTTCTTCCCGTCCTTCCGCATCTGCCGCGCATAGGCATACGCGTCGCAATGCACCCATTCGATCCGCTCCTGGTTCAGGTTCGCATTGCGCCGGGCCTGCGCGATGACGTTCTCATCGAGGTCCACGCCCGTCACTTCCGCCGCCTTGCCGGCAATCTTCGCCGCCAGTGAAAAGCCGCCCGTGTAGCAGCAGAGGTCCAGCACCCGCTTGCCCTCCGTCCAACGCGCCAACGCTTTCCGGTTCTCCCGTTGGTCACAGAAGAACCCCGTCTTGTGGCCCGTCGCAAAGTCGACCTCGTACCGGATTCCATGCTCGCGGATCCGCACGTTCCGTACCGGATCCGACGCGATCTGGTCCGGCCGGATCCCCTCATTCCGCGCTGCGGTCGGGTCAACATCCACCACGACCCGGGAGGTCCCCAAGCGTGCGTGCAACCGCGCCAGAAGCGCCGGAAGCCGACGCCAGATCCCGATGCTGTGAACCTGCACGGAAAGGACGTCCCCGAACTTGTCCACGATCAGGCCGCCGAGGGAATCACCGTCCGAATGGATGGCCCGAAAGGCGTCCGTCTGCGACGGCAGGTCGAGCGTTCCCAACCGCAGGTCCAAGGCCCTGTCCAACAACGTGAACAGATAGGCTTCCGGAACGGGATTCTCCCCATGGTGCAACACTCGCAGCGGCACCCGCGAATTCGGATTGAACAACCCGTTACCGAAGAACCGGCCGTTCCGGTCGTAGATGTTCACCCAATCCCCGGCCGCGGCCCCGGGCGAGGCCGTGTCGAGCATCGCGGGATACAGTGACGGATGGTAACTGAAGGTCCGCAGCTGGACCCAGGGCTTCAGCCAGTCCTTCGAGCCCACCGGGGCACCGGAAGGCGCCGGAGGAGCAGACTGGGACGGCCCGGGACCCGGTCGTCGTTGCGGATACGGTCGATCTTGCACCCCGCTGGCGTAGCCGCCCGGAGGCCATCGCGCAACCCGCGTTCGCGGAACTCACCCGAAAACTGGGGGAAGTCGGGAGTTTGAAGATTCAAGTTTCAAGTCCTCTGGGAGTCCCGAGTTTCAAGATTCAAGGTTCAAGCCCGGATCCCCCTTCCAGCTGGAAACTGAAATCTTCCAACTGCGCCTCCCGGATTCCGCATTGGACGAAATACCGATCCATGCGTTGATCGGCGCCGACGATGCAAATTACGAACCTGAATCCGGACGCCGACATCGGCGCCAGTGCGTGGCACATCGAATTCGAGGGCCACGGGCTGCTGCTGGATGCGGGGATCCACCCCAAACGCGAGGGACGCGAAGGGTTGCCGCTCTTCAACAAGCTCCACGACGACGCCGTGGACGCCATCGTCATCAGCCACTGCCACCACGACCACGTCGGAGCCCTCCCGGTCGCCCTCAAGCAATTTCCCCACGCCCAGGTGCTGATGACCGAGCTCAGCTACTTCCTGGTCGAGCGGATCCTCCACAACTCCGTGAACGTCATGGAGCGGCAGCGCGAGGAACTCGGCATCCGTGAATACCCCCTCTTCACCCACGAGGAGGTCGACGACTACGCCGCGGTCTTCCAGGGCTTCAAGTACCGCCGCCCCATCGACTGGACCCCGCACCACCGCCGCCACGCGTCCGCCACTTCCCCCACCCTCGAATTCTTCGACGCCGGCCATACCCTCGGGTCCGCCGGCGTCCTCGTGCGTGGCACCAAACAGACGCTCTTCTACTCCGGCGACGTCTGCTTCCACGACCAGACCCTGCTCCGGCAGGCGGAGTTCGGTGAGGTCCGGGCCGACGTCCTGATCGTCGAAACCACCCGCGGCAACCGCGAGGTTCCGCGTGGGTTCACCCGGGAAAGCGAAGTGGAGCGGCTCGCCGAATCCGTCGTCAGCGTCCTCAAGCGCAAGGGTTCCGTCCTCATCCCCGCCTTCGCCCTCGGTCGCACCCAGGAGATCCTGGCCATGCTCGCCCTCTGGATGGCCGAGGGACGAATCCGACGCCAACCGGTCTACATCGGCGGCCTCGGCCGGGTTTTTACCGAGATCTACGACCTCGAATCCCACCGCGCCAACCGCAACCTCTCCGGCCTCCGTCTCACCGAGGCCCTCGACCTCCGCGTCATCTCACCCAAGCAGGTCGAGTCCATGAAACTCTCGGGCGGCAACATCTTCGTCCTCACCGCAGGAATGATGAACACCAACACCGCCGCCCACGACCTCGCCGTCCGCATGGCCCGCGATGACCGGCACGGCATCTTCTTCGTCGGTTACGCCGATCCCGACGCCCCGGGCGGGCGCCTCAAGCGCTCCAAGCCCGGCGTCGAGTTCCATTTCAGCGACGCCGCCGGCAGCCTCAAGCGCCGTTGCCAACTCGAGGACTTTGACCTCACCGCCCACGCGAATCGCGAGGACCTCGTCAACCTCGTCGCCAACGTCTCTCCCAAGGTCGTCGTGCTGGGACACGGCGACGGCCCCGCCCGCGCCTGGATGGCCGCCGAGATCAAGCGCCGATTCCCGCGGATCCGGATCGAACAGCCCGGTCCCGCTGGAAAGGTAAAGATCTAGGTACGAAACCGACGCCCTCTCCGCCCAACGTCGGAGGCGACAACAAAAAATGCTGTTGCCATGCCGGCGGACGCGGAACAATGTGCGTCGCAAACTGCGCCATTACGGCGGCGGACCAATCGGTTTTTTGGTTCGTTATCAGTGATCAGTCATTTGTCGTTTAACGCGAAACACAACTCAGGAGGAACAAGATGAAGTTCAATAAGTGGACCATTGCTCTCGCGGCCACCGGCGTGGTGAGCCTCGCCAGCGTCGCCCAGGCTGAAGAATCCCACCCCGTCAACACCGCCCTCAGCTCCACCACGCTGAGCGGCTTCGTTGACACCTCGGCGATCTGGAATCTCGGCACGGGCAACACCGTCGCGAATCGCTTCGCGAACACCGGTTCCGATCGTCAGGACGGCTTCAACCTGAACTACGTCAAGGTTCAGCTCGAGAAGCCCATCGACGAAGGCACCTGGAGTGCTGGCTACAAGACCGAACTCATGTTCGGCCCTGACGCGAACGTGATGCCCGGCCGCCTCGGCGGTGCGACTGGCGAGATCGCCATCAAGCAGGCCTACATCGCCCTCCGCGCCCCGGTCGGCAATGGCATCGACTTCAAGGTCGGTCAGTTCGACCCGATCGTCGGCTACGAGGTCACCGATTCCTACGCGAACCCGAACTTCAGCCGCTCGCTGGCGTTCAACAACCTGGAGCCGTTCGGTCACCAGGGCGTGCTCGCGACCTACCAGTTCAACGACGTGCTCGGCGCCTCCCTCGGAATCGCCAACAGCGCGAACAACTCCGGCCGCGGCGGCGTGAATGGCGGCGGATCCGCTCTCGGCAACATCAACGCCAAGAGCAACGGCTTCTTCGGCGGCGGCAATGTCGAGTCCTACAAGGCCTACATGGCGGGCATCGTCCTCAAGGCGCCCGAGAGCCTCGACTGGCTCGCTGGTTCCTCGCTGTACGCGGGCATCGTCAAGGGTCTGGACTCCGTCGTCCGCGGTGACGCGGATCCTGTGACCTACTACGTCGGTGGCTCGCTCGCGACGCCCTGGAAGGAAGTCACCATCGGTGCCGCCTACGACTACCTCGCCAACGGCTCCTTCGACGGCAGCTACGGCAATGCGATCTCCGCCTACGTGAACGTTCAGGCGACCGAGAAGCTGAAGCTGAACGGCCGCTTCGAGTACGCCACCTCCTCCGGCGGCGTGTTCGTCCCCGGCGGCATCAACGACGAGAAGATCGTCGGCGTGACGGGCACGGCGGACTACGCCCTGTTCGCGAACGTCGTCTCCCGCGTCGAAGTGCGCTGGGACACGGTCGTCAGCGGCTCGAGCCTCCGCGCGTTCGACGGCGACAAGAACGACGTCTCCGTCGCTCTGAACCTGATCTACAAGTTCTAATCGAACTTGGCCTTTCAAAACCCCTGCCGGCTTCCGGCAGGGGTTTTTTGTTTTTTCCCGATGTAGCCGCGGACGTCAGGACGCGGTCCCGGGGAGGGTGGGGCGAGACTCTGTCGCGCCGGTTAACCTGAAAACGGCAGTTGTTCCCACCACGGATATCACCCTGGAAACAGCGGTTGGATCCACAGATTACAGCGATTCCACGGATTGGAAGCCGGTTGAGAGAGGCGGTTGTTTCACCCCACGGGTGAGATGCAAACGGCGACGCGGTGAGGCCTCTTGTCCCGGTCCATCTGTGAAATCCGTGAAATCGGTGGATAGCCCAAATGCCGTTTTCAGGATCACGGATTGCACGGATGGACGGGGCTGAAACCGATGCTTCCAGCTCGGTCGGGTCCTCACCTCCCAGGTGTTCGGCGATCCAAGACCAAGTCCCTGCTTCTCCGTGGTATCAGCCTAGAATCGGCAGTTCATTCATCCGCAGATGGCGCCGATTGCGCAGATAGAAGGGCAGAAATGCCAGCAAGGGGGCTCGTGCAGACGTCATCTTGCGGGTGAAGGGCACGCCCGATCCAAGCTCCTGATTATCTGCGTCATCTGCGCCATCTGCGGATCCAACTGCCGCTTTCAGGATCAGTGCCATCCGCGGTTCCAACTACCTTTTCAAGGCTGAGCCATCTACGCCATCTGCGGATAGCTGCCGCCCAGCAAAAAGCCCCGTCGGCGTTCGCCAACGGGGCTTTCCAAAACCTGCTTCAAACCGGGCTTAGTACCCGAAATCACGCCGCCCGGAACGCGCGTCAATGTATCCGGTCCGTTCCAGATACCACGCGAAGTCCACCTTCCCTTGCGCGTCAAACGTGATGGTCGACGGATAGGAATACTGGATCCTCTGGTAACGAGAACTCCGGCTGAGCCACTTCTTGATCTCCGAGTGCCCGTCCGCAAACGAGAATCCGCAGGCTCCGTTGTGGTACGACGCCGGGATGTCCTGCCACGCGGTTGCACTCGAATTGTTGATGAAGTAGCCGTCGTTGATGGAGTCCGGATGCTCATCCAACGTCAACCAGGTCTTCGAGGGTGCCGGACAGTCGCTCTGCTTGAGGAACTGGACCCGGTCATTGAAACCCCAGTTGCGGCCAGTCGCCGTCGGATCATTGCCGATCGAGAACCGGCCGAAGAACGAGTTCATGGCCATCGAACGGTTGCGCTGGCGGTAGCCCTTGGACTTCTGCGCCGGGGCCAACTGCACGTCCGATGGGCACTTGTAGACGCCCAGGGCCGCAGCTGTGTACTTGCCCAGCACACCATTCGCAATCCACGCGAAGTTGGTGACCGAAACGTCAGCCGTGCCCCCACCCGCGCCCCAGGTCATGACGTTGTTGACCCAGTTGTCGAACTTCTTGGCGTCGATCGCCTGAACCGTTTCAGACACGCCATAGTTGTTGGCAACCTTGTCGTTGAAATCGGTCGAATAGACATTCCAGGCCAGCGCCAGCTGCTTGCCATTGGACATGCACAGGATGCCCTGCGCCTTGGACTTCGCCTTGGACAGGGCGGGCAACAACATCCCTGCGAGGATGGCGATGATCGCAATCACCACCAGAAGCTCGATCAGGGTAAACGCCGCTCTCCGGGCAGAGCGGCCCACGGGTACGCATAGGTCGGGCACCATGCCTAATGGGTGAGTCCAGTCGGGTTTTTACGCAAGACCAGAGTGAGAATTGCGCCACGCAGGGGGCATCTTGCCTCCGCCTCCGCGTCAAACGGAGCGGCAACGTCCTCGTTGCCCTCCCAGGCCCTCTTCCGGGGCGACGAGGACATCGCCACCCCGTCTCCCCCCTGTATCACCCTCCTGCCGCAGCCCGCCTCAACCGATCCGCAATTCCGTCCCATTCTCCCGAAGCCGGCACCTCCTCCACCACGATCAGCTTCGCCCCAGCCAGATCGCATCGGTGCAACTCCGCATACAAAGCCCGCGCATAAGCCTCCGGCTCGGCTGGGATCATGATCGCGTTGGCCACCCGACCAGACAGGGGCAGGCGCGTGTGCGCGATGACCCAGACTCCGTCCCCATTCCCGCTCAACCCACCGATCTGCCGGATCAGGTCCGCTTCGTCGATCCAGCTCCGGATGACCAAACGAGCCCGGGGGGAGTAGTGCTTCTCCAAGAGGCCCGGGCTCCGAAGCACCGGGCCACCGTCGCCACCGCGGAGCACAGCGCCTGCAACGGCCGCGATTTCGTCCGCCCCGATCATTCCCGGCCGCAGGATCCGCGGTACTTCGCCAGTGACATCCACGACGGTGCTCTCGATCCCCACGTTGCTTTCCCCACCATCGACGATGAGCGGAATCCGATCGCCCAATCCCGCCAGGACATGTTCCGCGGAGGTTGGGGACAGTTGGTTGGCCAGATTCGCGCTGGGCGCCGCCAGAGGAAACCCGCAGCCGCGGATCACGGCCTGCATGAGCGGATGGAACGGCCATCGCACGCCCACCGTGTCCCCGCCCGCGGTGACCGCCTCGGGCACCTTTCCCGACTTGGGAACTACCAGGGTCAGTGGCCCCGGCCAGAACCGGGACGCCAGACGGGTCGCCAGGTCCGGCCAATCCCGCGAGCAACCTGCCGCCATCTGTCCGTCCGCCACGTGAACGATCAGGGGGTTGGTCGAAGGCCGCCCCTTCACCTCATAGATGCGCTGCACCGCCCGCTCGTCCCAGGCATTCGCCGCGAGCCCGTAAACGGTCTCCGTAGGCAAGGCCACGACCTCCCCGCGCCTCAACAGCTCGCAGGCACGCTCCACCGCCGCCTGGAAATGCCGCGGCGAATGCGTAGGAAGGATCTCAACCGACATGAGCGGCCGAGGGTGCCGCCTCGGCCCCCTCCGAGGAAATCACGAAAAAGGCCCCACCTGTTGCGGGGGGAGAAGTGCCAAGTCTTCAGATTCAAGTTTCAAGCCCGCTGCGGGCGCCGAGTCCTCGCTTGTAGGCCGGGTGCCCTCACCCGGCGTGAATCATGATCGCCGCGTGGGGGCACGCGGCCTACAGAACGGAGTTGAACCCGGCCTTCAGACCCCAGTCCCGAGTCCGGGGCCAGTTCCAGCTTCTGCTACGCCGGAGGCGTTGAAGCCGGTAGCCACGGGTTGGCGCGGGACCGCCTACCCGGGGTCGGGTTCTACGGAGCCACTACGAGGTCACGAGGCAGGACCAATGGAAGTCCCCAGTTGCCAGTCCCCGTCACTGCCCCCTGCGCCGCGCCCAACCCCATCCCACCAACCCCGCGCCCGCCACCAGCATCAACGAACCCAACCCCGGCTCGGGCACCACCCTCACGATCGACGAGTTGTATCCCCCCGCTCCGTCATCCCGGAACAGGATGTAGCCGTCCAACGGCAACAACCCCTTCTGGGCATCCGGAATCACCCCGTTCGCCGGGCTACCAGGAAACAATCGCACCCGGGCCCCATCACCCGAATCGAGCCCTACCGTGGCGTTGCCGTTGTGGAAGCCGCCTTCGATCCGCTCGTAGGCAAAGACGATGTCTCCCTTCAGGAAATCCTGCCCCAGAAGCTGAACCGACCCGTTGAACAGGATCGCCTGGAACGTCATCCGGTCAGCCTGATTGTCCGCGAAAACCCCCACCCGATCCCATGTCACCGCGTAATACTCCGGAGCGCGCGACTCAACGATCCGGGCACCCGAGTTCAGCACGATCGCAAGGTCGTCCCACAAGGGAGCGATCCGCGCCCTCGTCGAGGACACCGCCCCGCTGCCCGACAGCGGACCGTTGTTCCATTCGGGATCCCCGCTGAAGTTCAGGTTGCCGTTGATCGAAACGCCCACCGAATTCCGAGCCACACCGAAGAAGCGGATCTCGAAGTCCAGGGTGCGGGACATGACCGGAAAGTCATCCCGCGCGACGGAATCGGAAAACAGGACCTGTCCGCCTGCCGGATCGACGTAAAGCGCTGCCTGCGCCGAAACGGCCAAGCCCGCCGCGACCAGGAACGCAAAAGTACCCCCACGCGATACCGCGCGCCCCCTGCCAGATTGGATCATATCAATTCTCGATGCGTTGAATCTACCCACCCCAAGCCCAACCCTCCGGCAGCATGCCCCATCCCAACCCAACGTCAACGAAGCGCTTAAGACGTTCGCCTCCGGTGGAGCTAAACCCCCAGCCGAGTCCCAGGATTTCAATTCCATGTTTGAAGCCAACAGAGTCTTCACGGGCTTGAAACTTGAATCTTCAAACCTGGAACTCCCCCTCACCCCTTGCCCTCATCCTCCCATGGCGTAGCCTCCCCGCACCTTCCATTGAAAGCCCTCGTCGAAACCGCAGACCGCCGCACTGAACGTGCATTCCTCGTCGGACTCGAACTCAAGTCCCGCTCTGCGTGGGATGTCCTGGACTCCCTGGACGAACTGGGCGAACTCGCCTCCACCGTCGGTGCCGTCGTCCTGGGCGATGGCACCCAGAAGCTCGAAGCGCCGCACCCCACGACCTGCATCGGCCCCGGCAAGGCCGCGGAGTTCGCCACGCGCTGCAAGGAACTGGGCGTCGATACCGTGATCTTCGACGACGAACTCTCCGGCGCCCAGACGCGCAACCTGGAGGAGGTCTTCGGATGCAAGATCCTCGACCGGACCTCGCTCATCCTGGAGATCTTCGGCCAGCGTGCCCGAACCCGTGAGGGCAAGCTCCAGGTCGAACTCGCCCAACTGCAGTACCTCCTCCCGCGCCTCACCCGGTACTGGACCCACCTCTCCCGCCAGCGCGGCGGCCTCGGTGCCATCGGTGGTGAGGGTGAGTCCCAACTCGAGGCCGATCGCCGCAAGACCCAGGAGAAGATCGACCGCATCCGCGACGAACTCGACGTCGTCCGCCGGCAGCGACTGACCCAACGCGACGGCCGCCAGCGCCACCAGTGGCCGCTCGCCTCGATCGTAGGTTACACCAACGCCGGCAAGTCCACCCTTCTCAATGCCCTCACCGGGGCGGGCGTTCTCGCCGAGGACAAACTCTTCGCAACGCTCGATCCGACCACCCGGCGTCTCCGCCTCCCCACCAACCAGAACGTCCTCCTCAGCGACACCGTCGGATTCATCCGCAAGCTTCCCCACGGCCTCGTCGAGGCCTTCAAGGCCACCCTTGAGGAAGTCGTCGAAGCCGATCTCCTACTCCACGTCGTGGACGTCAGCCATCCCCACGCCGAGGAGCAGATCCGCGCCGTCAACGGTGTGCTTGCCGAGATCGGGGCCGCCGAACGCCCGTCGCTCATGGTCTTCAACAAGGTCGACCTGCTCCCCAACCGCGATGCGCTCCAGCGGTGGCACGGTCTTTTCCAACGCGCGGTCGCCGTGTCGGCCCGCACCGGCGAGGGCTTCGACGAACTGTTCGCCGAACTGGGTTCCAGCCTCAAACCAGTCCGCGCTGAGCTCGACCTCGCCGTCCCCTTTTCCGAACAGAAGACCCTCGCACGCATCCACGCCCTCGGTCAGGTCCTCGAGGAAGACTACTCCTCCGGCGAACACGTCCGCCTCCGCGTCCTGGTCCCACCCCACTTCCGGCACGAGTTCGCAGCCTTTGCGGCCAAGTCCGTGTCGGAGCCTCAGCCGTAACCATGCGATTGAAGTCGGGGACAGGTTCACGCGGAGACGCGGAGACGCGGAGAAAGGACACTTGGACGGCAGGCTGAGCAGTCACCGTTGAGCGAGTAGTGTCCGACGTCGGAAGGTTGGTGACCTGACGCTCTCTCCGCGCTCTCCGCGGCTCCGCGTGAGAAATCTGCTGTATGGATACGGCTTAGCCGTATCCATGCGATCAAAGGTCGGGACAGGTTCGCGCGGAGACGCGGAGGCGCGGAGAAACGCCACTTGGATGGCAAGCTGGTCAGTCACCGTTGGGTGAATGGATGCTGACGTTGGAATAGTCGTGACCGGCCTCTCTCTCCGCGCCCTCCGCGGCTCCGCGGGAGACCATTGCTGCATGGACACGGCTTGGGAATCCTGGCCCGTAGATCGGGCATCTTCCCCGAAAAAGGGCAGGAGCAGTCCCTTGACGAGCCTGAAATGAATGGCGGACGCTCATGCCCGTCAGAATCCCGCCATGAACGCATCGCAGAATCCTTCCTCCCGTCGCGATTTCCTCCGTTCCAGCTCCGCCGCTGCCGCGGTGGCCTTCGCCGCACCGGCGATCCTGGTCCGTGAACAAGCCTTCGCACAGAACGCCGACACCCTGAAGATCGGTCTCGTCGGCTGCGGCGGCCGTGGCACCGGCGCCGCCGGCAATGCCCTCACCGCCGATCCGAACCTCATCCTCTGGTCTGTTGGCGACGCCTTCCCCGAACCGCTCGCCGGCTCCGTCAAGGGCCTCAAGGAACAGTTCGGCGGCCGCGTCCAGGCCGAGGCCGACCGTCAGTTCGTCGGCCTCGACGCCTTCCAGAAGGTCATCGACTCCGGCGTCGATGTCGTCCTCCTCGCCTCGCCTCCGGGATTCCGCCCGACCCATCTCCGCTACGCCATCGAGAAGAACAAGCACGTCTTCTGCGAGAAGCCGATGGCCACCGATGCCCCCGGCATCCGCCACGTCATGGAGACGGTCCGGATGTCGAAGGAGAAGAAGCTGAACCTCGTTGCTGGTTACTGCTGGCGCTACGACCTACCCCGCCAGGCCTTCTACCAGCAGATCCACGACGGCGGACTCGGCGAGGTCGTCGGCGTGTACGGCACCTACCTGACCGGCCCCGTCAAGCCCATGGCTCCGGCCAGCACCCGCGGCGCCGGCGTATCGGATCTCGAATGGCAGATGCGCAACTGGATGAACTTCACCTGGCTCGCCGGTGATGGCCTCGTCGAGCAGTGCATCCACACCGTCGACAAGGTCCTCTGGACGTTCCGCGACGAGCCGCCCATCAAGTGCACCGCCAACGGTGGCCGCGTCCACCCCAACGGCGAAGGCAACATCTTCGACCACGTCACCGTGGTCTACGAGTGGGCCAATGGTGCCCGCGGCGTCGTCGCCCAACGACAGATTGCCGCCTGTTACTCCGAGAACTCCGACTACGTCCTCGGCAGCACCGGCAAGGGCTGGAGCGGCTGGAACGCCCCCTACATCAAGTCCGGCAACGAGATCAAGTGGCGCTACAAGGGCGACAAGCCGGACATGTACGTCGTCGAGCATCAGGTCCTCTTCAAGTCGATCCGCGAAGGCCGCTTCCACAACGACGGCGATCGCATGGCCAAGAGCACCCTCGCCGGCATCATGGGCCGCATGGCCGGCTACACCGGCCAGGAGATCACCTGGGAGCAGGCGCTCAACTCCAAGCAGGCCCTCGTCCCCGAGAAGCTCTCCTGGGACATGACGCTGCCCATCGAGCCCCAGGCCATCCCCGGCAAGACGAAGTTCATCTGAACCACCCGTCACGCCCATCCAAGCCTTCCACCGAACGGCCGCGTGACCTCACGCGGCCGTTCTTCCATCCAACCCAATTGCCGTCATGAACCGCCGTACCTTCCTTGCCCTTGGCTCCGCCGCCACCGTCGCGGCCGCCCTCCCCTCCCTCCACGCCGCCGAAGGCAAACGCCGCATCCGCAAGGGCATCATGTGGGGCACGGTCGACATCAAGGTTTCCGTGATGGAGAAGGCTGTCCTCATCAAGGCAGCCGGATTCGAAGGCGTCGAGCCCATGGGAGGCATGAACCAGGACGAGGTCGTGAAGGCCCTCGAAGCCACCGGACTCAAGGCCGGATCCGTCTGCTGCCATACGCACTGGGCCAAGCCCCTCTCCGACCCAAACCCCGCCGTCCGCGAGGTCGGTCTCGAAGGCCTCCGCCAGTCCCTCCGCGACGCCAAACGCTACGGCGCACCTGCCGTCCTCCTCGTCCCCGCCGTCGTCAACGAGTCGGTCAGCTATGCCGACGCCTACAAACGCTCCCAGGACGAGATCCGCAAGGCCATCCCCCTTGCCGAGGAACTCGGCGTCCGGATCGCCATCGAGAACGTCTGGAACAATTTCCTCCTCAGCCCCCTCGAAGCGGCACGCTACGTCGACGAACTCCAGTCACCCCAGGTCGGCTGGCACCTCGACTGCGGCAACCTCATCCACTACGGCTGGCCCGAACAGTGGGTCCGCATCCTCGGCAAGCGCATCGCCACCCTGCACATCAAGGAATACTCCCGGACCAAGTCCGACAAGACCGGCAAGTGGACCGGCTTCGAAGTCGAGTTCCTCAAGGGCGACAACAATTGGCCTGCCATCATGAAGGCCCTCGACGAAATCGGCTACCAGGGCTGGGGCATCGCCGAACAGGGCGGCGCCGGCTCACCCGAAGGCCTCCTCAAGCTCAGCACGGAGATGGACCAGATCTTCGCGTCCTGAGGGCGCGCAGATCCGTTGGATCCGTCCGATCCGTCGGATCGGTCGGATCCGTCTGATCCGACCGATCTTCTACTGTCCCTCAGAACTTGTTCTTCCGGTACGCGCCCATCTCCGGGGCGTCCGGGTTCACTTCCGGCCCGAAGTAACGCAAGCAGACCAGAGGCTCCGTCGTGCTTGTGTTCTCGAAGGTCACGCCCGACTTCGCGCCGTCCTCAGTGCAGAAGTACTCGTCCTCGGTCAGCTCATGGAAGCGGATCAGCTTCGGGCTGTTCAACGGCTGACCATTGATCTTGCCGATGCCCTGGACGCAGATCAGGCCGTAGGCGCCGCCATCCTTGATGGTCACCTTCACGCCCGGATCCACCGTCAGCTCCTTGGCCGTGAACAGCTGCTCGCCATCCACCTTGCCGTACACGATCCAGCGATCCACGAACCCTTCCTTCCGCGTGTCCGCCACGGGCACAGGCTCCAGGTAGTGGTTGTCCTTGAAGTTCGGATCGACGTTCTTGTCCCAGTCCAGCTGGTCGACGATGAAGTCGAGGTCCTGATGGTACTTCTTGGGCATGTCCTTCACGAGCAGGCTCCACGGCACATATCGGCCTTCGACCATGCTCTGGTACATGCCGAACACATCGCTGCCCCACTGCGGCTCGTAGGTGCAGAGCGAACCCGGCGCGTGCAGGATGCAGGGATCGATCAACCAACCCGTGCCCGGCTTCAACCGGTAGGCCTTCGACAGGTCCAGGATCCCGTTGTCGCCCTTGTTCCAATCCTCGAGGCACTTCCTCACCTGCGCCTTCGTGGTGCCCGGCTCAAAGCCCATGAACGTGTACGGGAAGTTGTTCCCCACGTTGTTGTGCTGCGGCGGGAAGTAGTACGACTCCGGCTTGCCCTCCTGCCCCACCAGCTTGGCCTGCTTGGCCGACTGATGCATGTGGTGCGGAATCGGCCCCATGTTGTCGAAGAACTTCGAGTACACCGGCCACCGGCCATACTTCTTCCAGATCGACTTGCCCACCAGCGTCGCGCCGCCGTCCTCGACCGCCTTGCGGAGCGTGAACCGCTCGCCGCCCACCACCACGTACGAGAGGCCTTCGTCCGGCACACGCCCCTCGTTCGCCGCCTCCGTCGTCGACGCAAACCAGCGCTCGTCGATGCCGCCCCGGTTCGCGCCGTAGGCATAGGTGTCGTCAGGATGCAGCTTCAGGCGCAGGCCCGGCTGCAGGAAGGAACGTGGCACCCACGCCGGCGCCAGGCGCAACAAGCCTCCCGTCCGGGACAGCTCAGCCTCAACCTTGGTCTTCGTGGATCCCTTGATGGTCTTCAGGGCAGTAACGGTGTTCATGAAACTTCGCAGATGAATCGGATTCGCCCGAAGCCTAGTGAGTCCCCGTCCGGCGAAAAGCCTGATTTGATTCCCATGCAGGCATGCGCGGCCCGGAGGGGTACTGCGGTGGTCGTGGAAAAGGCGGGCTCCTACTAATGGGTAAACGCAGGAACGAACCCACTTCTTACAGCTTCTTTTGAAAAAGTTTTGTGCCTCGTTTCACCCCGCCCAATCCGGTTTCCGCCAAGACGCCGGGCCGTCGCGCCCCCATCCTCCCTCCATCGGGTCCAGCACCCGCATCATGGCTCACATCGGCATCATCGGTTCCGGGATCATTGGCCTCTCCACCGCCTACGCCTGCGCCCGGCGCGGACATCAGGTCACCCTCATCGACCGTAATCCTGCCCGGCGCGACGGCTGCTCCTTCGGCAACGCCGGAATGGTGGTTCCCAGCCACTTCATCCCACTCGCCGCCCCGGGCATGGTCGCCCTCGGCCTGAAGTGGATGTGGAACCCGGAATCCCCCTTTTACATCAAGCCCCGCCTCGACCCTGACCTCCTCCGCTGGGCCTGGAATTTCTGGAAGGCATCCACCCCCGAGCACGTCCGCCAGTCCGCCCCGCTCATCCGGGACCTCAGCCTCGCCAGCCGAGCCGCGTTCATCGAACTCGCCCGGAAGGACGGCCTCGACTTCGGCCTCGTCGAGCGAGGCCTCCTCATGCTCTGCAAGTCGGCTCACACCCTTGAGGAGGAATCAAAAACCGCCGAACAGGCCCGCTCCCTCGGCATTCCCGCCGAGGTCCTCGACGCCTCCCAACTCGCCCGCCTCGAACCCGACGTCACCATGGACGTCGCCGGCGCCGTCTACTTTCCCAAGGATTGCCACCTTTCCCCGGGCCTCCTGATGGCGGGCCTGCAGGAGCGCCTCGCGTCTTCCACCACCCGGTTCCTCTGGAACACCGAGGTCACCGGTTGGCGTCTCGGCAACGGTCGCATCGCCGCCGTCGAAACCTCCGCCGGCCCCGTCGAGGCCGATCAATTCGTCCTCGCCGGCGGATCGTGGTCGCCGGGCACCGGCACCGGTCTCGGCCTCCACCTCCCCATGCAGGCGGGCAAGGGCTACAGCCTCACCGTCACCAACCCCCGGCAACTCCCCAAGATCTGCTCGATCTTCACCGAGGCCCGCGTCGCCGTCACGCCGATGGGCTCCACCCTCCGCTTCGGTGGAACCATGGAAATCGCCGGCCTCAACGAGGACATCAACCCCGTCCGCGTCCAGGGGATCATCAAGTCGGTCCCGAAGTTCTACCCGGCGTTCACCCCGGAGGATTTCAAGGGCATCCAACCCTGGCGCGGCCTCCGTCCCTGCTCACCGGACGGACTGCCGTACATCGGCCGTACCCGACAGCACTCAAACCTCGTCGTCGCCACCGGCCATGCCATGATGGGGCTCTCCCTCGGCCCCATCACCGGCCAACTCGTCGCCCAACTCATCGACGGGGAAAAGCCCTCCATCGACCTCTCCCTCCTCAGCCCCGATCGCTACGGCTGAACTTCCCCCGACCCAAGGAGCCACCCGCTACTGCTCCAGCTCATGGGGGTGGGGCGAGTGTCCTCACGAGCCGCGAAGGAGACCCGAAATCTGATCCCGGGACATCGGCGTCGGGGTCGGAATCGCGATCGGCATCGAGCTCCAGCTTCCTTCGATCCCGATTCCGATTCCGATTCCGACACCGAGGATCGGCTCGACGGAGTCTCGCCCCCCTCGTCGCAGGGCAGGGATGCCCCCATTTGCACAAGCCACCCCGCCCCGCTTGCGGATCCCCAGCCCGCCCGCATGATCCAGCGGCATGAACGAGCGCTCACTCCAACCCACCCGCTCCGCCGCCCTCCTCGCGATCCAACTCCTGTTCACCATGGTCTGGGGCTTCGGCGGCATCAGCAAGGTGCTCTCCGGCAAACCCGAATGGTTCGCCGACAAGTTCGGCAAGACCCTCCTCGCCACCTTCCCGGGACTGACCGGCTCGTTCTGGCTCCTCACCGCTGCGGAACTCCTCGGCTTCGCGCTCATCCTCGCCAGCCTCGCCCGCCTCGAATTCCTCGGGCGCAACCCTCCCCGGTTCCTCGGATGGGGCCTCGCGTGGAGCCTCTTCGTTTTCGTCCAGCTCGGATTCGGCCAGTGGCTCACCGCCGAGTTCAACGCCACCGCCCAGCTCTTCGCCTATTTCGCCGGCACCCTCGTCTGCCTTCAATTCGTGATGTCCGGTCCCGCGCCCGCCAACACGGCGCAAGCCGACCGATAGGCGGCCACCTCCGGTGGGTCGAGACTCCGTCGAGCCACCTAGGAGTTTGAAGTCTTTAGTTTCAAGTTTGAAGCGGGCTGCATCCTCAAACTCGGAACTCTGCGCCGGCTCGTGAGGACACTCGCCCCACCCCTCGCGCGAACCCTTCCACTTTCCGATCGCCAGCCGCAGGAAGCCCGATCACGCCAACCCGATCGCCGCCGCGACCGCATCCCGCGTCGCCGCCGTCACGATCGGTTCAAACCCAGCCACGCGGATCGCCGTGTCCGGATCCTTCAAGCCATGGCCGGTCATGGTCGCCGTCACCAGGCTGCCTTCCGGAATCTCGCCGCTGCGGACCGCCTGGATCAAACCGGCCAACGGCGCCGCACACGCCGGCTCAACCATCAAGCCTTCCGTACGCGCCAGCAGCTTGTACGCATGCAGGATCTCGTCATCCGTCACCGATCGGATCGCTCCACCCGACTCCGAAGCAGCCTGCAACGCTCCCTGCCAGGACGCGGGATTCCCGATCCGGATCGCCGTGGCCACCGTCTCCGGGTTTTCCACCGGATGCCCCAGCACGATCGGGGCGGCGCCCGCCGCCTGCCACCCCATCATCCGCGGCCGCGTGTCAGCCTTCCCGGCCGCGAGGTACTCACTGAAGCCACGCCAGTAAGCAGTGATGTTTCCCGCGTTGCCCACCGGCAGGAAGTGGAAGTCCGGGGCGTCCCCCAACGCATCGCAGATCTCGAAGGCCGCCGTCTTCTGCCCCTCGATGCGCACCGGGTTGATCGAATTCACGACCTCGATTGCCCCCGTCTCGCCCAACTCGCGGACGATCCGCAACGCATCGTCAAAATTGCCCTCGATAGAAACCGTCGTCGCCCCGTACATCAGCGCCTGCGCCAGCTTGCCCAAGGCAATCTTCCCCTTCGGCAGCAAGACCACGCACTTCATGCCCGCCCGCGCCGCATAGGCCGCCGCCGAGGCCGAGGTGTTCCCCGTCGACGCACACACCACCGCCTTCGCCCCCCGCTCCTTCGCCTTCGTGATCGCCATCGTCATCCCGCGATCCTTGAACGAACACGTCGGGTTCAGCGCCTCGTACTTCAGGTACAGGTCAAACCGCCCCCCGATGGCCTTCACGAATCCCGGCACCGGGATCAGCGGGGTGTTCCCTTCCAGCAAGGTCACCACCGGCGTCTCCGCCGTAACGGGAAGGAAATCGGCGTAGCGTCGGATCACTCCAGGCCACGGAAATACAGGCTTCGGAACCAGGTTCATCGTCGGTAATGGCATTTCCTCCCCGGAATCGGCACCGGCTTGGAACCGGCGCAGGCTGGAAAACCCCGGACCGAACGACAAGCCTTGAGTCAAATCCCTCTGAAACGGGGTATCTCGACACTGCCCCCGCCTTCGACGGGGCGGAAACGTCCTCGTTGCCCTCCCATCCCCTTTTCCAAGGCGACGAGGACGTCGCCACCCCGTTGCTGTTCGCGGACTGTGTCGGGATGCCTCAATCCCCAGATCCGCAAGAAACTCCCACAAACCGGGCACCCGCATACTCCGTCCATGGGATGGCAAGCACGAAGGGACGAGTGGCAAAGTGACCAGACTCCCCGGAAGTTCACGGATCCCGCCTGGCCTCGTCGGCTTGTTGCCCTTGCCTGGTGGACCCACGCCCTGCTGGGGACACCACGAAAGGTAAATCCGCATGAAGCAGTCCAAGTCCCAATCCAGGCTTCGCCGTTGGCTCCCCGTCGCCGGCCTCTGCCTCGGCTCGTGCAGTGCGTTCGCCCAGGCCACCGTTCCGGCAGCCCCGGAAGCCGGCGGCATCCAACCCACCGGTGACACCGTCTTCATCAACACCCAGGACGGGGTCAACATCAACAACGGCGGCACCGAGAGCCTGGGTGTCGGCATCGCCCGCAACGGCAACGTCATCGTCGGCTGGGAAGACGACGGCGATGCCCTCAACGACCTGCAGGCCACGTGGACGCTCGTCGACGGCCAGAATCAGCCCCTCACCCCGCTGACCGACATCACCTCGACCGACCCCGCTTTCCTCGGACAGACCGTCAATTCCCGCTTCCTGTCCTACTTCCGTGCGGACAAGTCGCCCACCCCCGCCCGCACCAGCTGGGGTCCCAAGATCAAGGCCAACCCCTTCGGGGACGGCATCGGTCTCGGTGCCACGTCGTTCGAGCTGGCCCTTGAAGTCCCCGCCCTCGCTCCCATCGAGAACAATCCGCTCGGCGAGAACGCCGGCGACTACCCCACCGTCCAACTCCTCGACAACAACGGCGGGCCCATCGGCATCGTCTCCGGCCTCACTGATGCTTACGCCGACCGTTCCGGCAGCGTCCGCATCGGTGACTGGGGTTACCTCTCCACGGGCAACATCGTCATCGTCGGCGAAAGCCGCCAGAACGCCGACCTCGTCGACGTCTACGGTGGTGCCGCCACCGCCCAGCACGTGATCGCCCGGATCGTGAAGCCCGACGGCACCGAGGTGAAACCGATCCAGCTGGTCAGCGCCGAGAAGACACAGGCCAACATGTGGCACGGCTTCGGGGCCACCAAGAATGGCTTCGGCATCCGCTTCGCCGGCGCCGACGGCCGCGCCAAGCTCCGCCTCTTCGACAACGCCGGCACGCCCACGACCACCACCAACATCGACCTGGGCACGCTCGCTGACCACCCCGTCGCTGCCACCGGCGGTCGCGGTGATGGTGTCGGCTTCTCCGGAAACGGCAACGATGCCTACGCCGTCCTCGGCCTCGGCAACGACGCCGAGGGCAAGCCCACCGCCTTCGTGACTGTCCTCAACGCCGACGGCACCGTCCGCTGGAAGCGCTCGGTCTCCGACGACCTCACCCTCAACGGCCCCGGCCGCGGTGACGTCGCCATCGACTCCCTCGGCCGCGTCGCTGTCGCCTTCGACGACACCGTCGCCACCGGCGGATTCGCCCGCGGCATCGTCGCCCGTGTCTTTGACAACAAGGGCAACCCCCTCGGCAACACGTTCTACGTCAGCGAACGCGAGATGCCCAGCGACACGCTCCTCGAGTCCCGCCACCCGCGCATCGCCTTCCGCAACGACACGATCGCCATCATCTGGCAGAGCCGCAACGCCGACGTCCCCGACGTCCGCACCGTCGCCCTGCGCCAGTTCGTCATTCCGGTCAAACCGGGCTCCATCGAGGCCGCCGGACTGACCCGCATCGTGCCCGATCGCCCGATCATCAACCAGGGGCTCGACTCCCTCGGCAACTGGGAACCCAACGCGTCCGTGCTGGGCACCTCGACCTTCCTCATCGAGGGCAATGCGTTCGCCGATGGCACGACCGACAAGCAACGCTACGTCGTCGCCCTCCAACCGGCTGCCGGCGGAGCCGCCAAGCTCGGTGAAGCGTTCTTCACCGACGCTGGCGCCCCCTATCTCGGCGAGATCAACGCTTCCCGCCAGAACGGCAACCCCGGCCGCGTCGGTGGCGACACCCGCCCGGGCGCCGTCAACTTCGTCGCCGGCGGCGAGGCTTCCCCGCACTTCGTGGAGGCCCTCAACTCCGGCGGCCGCTGGAACACCGGCTACAGCCGCACCACCGAAGGCGGTGCCGAAAGCCGATACGCCACCGTCCAGCCGTTCTCGCTGAACACCACCACCCTCGTCCAGACCCCCCTCGCCGATGCCCTCGATGCCGCCCACGGACGTCGCACCTCCGGCGTCGTCGCCTCGGACCAGAACACCCGCTTCGGCGGTGACATCGTCGGCCTCGACAACGGCAACTTCGCCATCGTCGTCGAAGACCGCTCCCGCCTGTTCCGCCCCGATGGCAACTGCGCCGTCGCCACCGTCATCAAGCCCGACGGATCGATCGTGAAGGAGACCTTCAAGGTCGCCGACGGTGACTTCTGGTCGAACGTCGCCCCGTTCAAGGGTGGCTTCGCCGCCCGCGTCGCCGGGGTGATCTACTTCTACGACAACGCCGGCAATGCGCTCGGCTCTGTAGATCAGGCCACCTCAAGCGAGGGCTTCGACCGCGGTCGCGGCGACGGCACCCGCATCGCCGGTCACATCAACCAGCCTTACGTGTTCGTCGCCGGCAAGGTGAACACCGGACCCTTCGTCCGCGTCGCCGCGTTCGACGCCCGCACCCGCACGTTCGTCGCCGCCGCCGAGGCCTCCGAAGGTGGATTCCGCGGTGACTTCGACCGCGCCAATGTCGCCGCCGACGCCCTCGGCCGCGTGGTCGTGAGCTGGGTTGCCCGCCCGGACGGCTACGAAAACCAGCAGGTCGCCGCCCGCGTCCTCGGCCTCGAAGGCACCACCTTCCGCGCCCTGACCCCGAGCTTCCTGCCCTTCATCAACCAGGCGCCCATCGGCGGTATCCGCACCTTCCAGATGAGCGTCGCCATGACCACCAAGCAGATCCTCGTCGCCGCCAAGGGCGAGATCAACCTGGAGAACAAGCCCGCCCTCGGCGCCACCTCGCCGCGCGAGCTCAACTTCTACACCGTCATCTCCCACCCGGCCCCGGCCGAGGATCCGACGCCGTCCGCCAACGCCTCGACCCCGATCACCGTCGGGTCCGTCAAGTCCGCCGGCGGTATCACCGTCTCCTGGACCGGCGGCAACGCGCCCTTCAAGGTCCAGAAGCGCTCCGCCCTCGGCACCGGCACCTGGTCTGACGTCAGCACCACCTCCAACCGCAGCGTCGAGCTGCCCGTGGACGGTGAAGCTGGCTTCTACCGCGTGATCGGCCAGTAAGCCTCAGCCAACCCTTCCAACGCACAGGGGCGACCGGTCATCCGGTCGCCCCTTTTTCTTTCTCCCAGTCCCTCGGGACTCCCACACCCATTTACGTCCGCGTGTCGCATATGCGACACCGGATTGCAAAAGCACCGCCAACCGGACCTGCCCCGTCGCCCCCTCCCGCGTTTACATCCGCGTGTCGCATATGCGACATGAAATTGTAAATCACAGCCCAGCCCTGCCCCACCGCGCTTCGCTCATCCCGGGCTCGATCCCGATGCGCCACCTCAGCTTCTTCATGTCGGCTGCCCCCGTAACCGCCTAGGTCACGAGGCGGAGCGGGTCTGTAGGTCGCGTGCCCTCACGCGGCGGAACCATGGCCACGCCGGGTGAGGGCACCCGGCCTTCAACGAACAGTCTCCAGTTCCCAGAACTGGCATCTGGAAACTGGCAACTGGCAACTCCGATTCAATACTGCCTCGTCGACTCGTTCTCCCGGATCGGCGTCTCGAACTGATCGCTGCTCAGCTCTACCGAGAACCGCGCATCATCTTCCTTCGCCGCACGCACCGACAACCGCCACTCCGCCGAATCCTTCGGTGCCAGCGAAGCAATCACCTCGGTTGTCAGCACCCGGCCATCCACGTTGATCGCCGTGCTGCCGCTCCCGGAGATGTACTCCTGACTGTCCGCGAGCGTGCATTTCACCCGCACCTTCGTCCCCGGCGCAGACCCCTGGTTCATCACCTTGATCACATACGTCACCTGCCCCCCGACCTCGATCGGATCCTCCAGATCCACGATCTCCAGCAGGATGGCCGGAACCCCTCGGATGAACGTCTCACAGGATGTCTTCACCTCCGCCGACTGGGAACCCGTCGCCGACGCGGCGAACCCAAACGTCCCCAGCCGCGCCGCCACCAGCGTCGCGCACACGTCCTGCGAGCCACCTGCCGCCACGGTGTCGAGGTTCCAGACCACGGCGCCCGAATCCTCCGCGCCTCCGAGCGTGGCCTCCTTCAGCGCCGCTCCCTCCGGCAACGGCAGCCGGACCTTCACCTTCGCCTCCGGTCCGTCGCCCGTGTTGCGCACGGTCAGGCAGACCTTGATCGGTCGCCCCGGAAGCAGCTCCTTCGGAGTCGAACAGTCGATCGCCAATGCCGGCTTCGGCTCCACACCCAGGTCCTCAACGAAGAAATTGCTGCAGGCCTGCGGCGTCACGCACCGGTAACGCCGGCCCAATGAGGAAAAGGTGAAGGCGAAAGCCGGCACCGGCTTCTCCCCAACCCACACCACATCCTTCAGGCAGACCGGCTTGCCCCCGCGTCGCGTCGACATGAACGGCATCCGCCCGCCCACGGGAATCTCCACCGGGACGATCTCCGCCTTCTCGGCCGCCGCGAACAGGTCCTCCAACCGCCCCTGCCAACCCCACTGCCGCAACACCTCCGCGAAGTCCGGCTTCAACTTCGGATCCCGGAACCGCCACCGCAGATCCTCTGAAGCCACCAGCGGATCCGCGAACCGCGTGGCGGGATGCCCCAGGAACGTTGCCCGATGCTCCGCCAGCACCCCCTCCGACATCCCGATCACCGCGCACGCGGCCAGAACACCCATCCATTTGGAAGCGGACTTCATCCCCGGAGCATTCCCAACGCCCGCTCCCCCCGCCAGCCCGGATTCTTACCCATCCCCGCCGCCCGCCGGGTTTGAACTTCCACCAATCCCCCCTAGGCTCCGCCCCATGTCGCGTGAGTACGTGCTGAAGACCGCTCCTTCGGCCGAGATCAACCTCCGGATCAACTACGCCGGCGAGCTGAACGAACAGCAACTCGCCGCCGTGTCCGCCACCCCGGGCCCCGCCCTCGTCCTGGCCGGCGCCGGCGCGGGAAAGACGCGCACCCTCATCTATCGCGTGGCCTGGCTCCTCGAACACCGCGTCCGCCCACGCAACATCCTGCTCCTCACCTTCACCAACAAGGCCGCCCGCGAGATGATGGATCGCGTCTCCGTCCTCCTGGAAGGCAACCAACCCGAACTCTGGGGCGGAACCTTCCACTCCATCGGGCTCCGCATCCTCCGCGCCAACGCTTCCCGGATCGATTACCCCGCCGACTTCACCATCGCCGACCGTGAGGACGTCAAGGACCTCCTCGCCGCCTGCATCACCGACTCCGGGATCGACGTGAAGGAAACCCGCTTCCCCAAGCCCGAGGTCCTCGCCGAGATCTACTCGATGCAGGTGAACACCGGCCGATCCCTCGCCCAGGTCATCTCCGACGAACACCCGAGCTTCGAACCCCTCCTCGACGACATCACCGACATCCGCAAGCGCTTCATGGACCGGAAACGCCGCGCCGGCCTGATGGACTTCGATGACCTCCTCGCACTGTGGAAGGGCCTCCTCGAGAAGAACGACGACCTGCGCATCCAGTACCAAGGCCAGTTCCAGTGGATCCTCGTCGACGAATACCAGGACACCAACCACCTCCAGTCCTCGATCATCGACCTCATGTCCGGACCGCAGGGCAACGTCATGGTCGTCGGTGACGATTCCCAGAGCATCTACTCGTGGCGCGGTGCGGACTTCACCAACATCCTGGATTTCCCCAAGCGCCACCCCAACGCGCAGGTCTTCCGCATCGAGACCAACTACCGCAGCACGCCCGAGATCCTCGCCCTCGCCAACGCCTCCATCCGGCAAAACTCGCGTCAGTTCGAGAAGACGCTCCGCCCCGTCCGCCCCACCGGCCCGAAACCTGCGCTCGTGGCAGCGCTCAGCTCGTCCGAGCAGGCCATGTTCGTCGCCCAACGAACCCTCGAACTCCGCGACGAAGGCGTTCCGCTCGACCGGATCTGCGTGCTCTATCGCTCCCATTTCCACGCCCTCGAACTCCAGATGGAACTGACCCGGCACAACATCCCCTTCCTCATCACCAGCGGCATCCGCTTCTTCGAGCAGGCCCACATCAAGGACATCGCCGCCCACCTCAAGCTCCTCGCCAACCCGCTCGACGAACTCGCCTTCAAACGCCTCGCCCGGATGCTCCCCGGCATCGGCGGCAAGGGCGCAGATAAGCTCTGGACGATCTTCCGCGCCCACATGGAGCCTCGCCTCGCGGACCTCCCCGTCTACCCCGGCACCCCTCCGTCCGACAACGACGGCACCACCGACGCCACTCCTCCCCCGCCACCCACCGGTCCCCGCGCCTCGGATTTCCTTCCGCCGGTCCTCGCCGCCCTCACCAAGGCTGTCCCGGCGAAGACCGCTCCCCACTGGGCTTCCTTCGCCACCACCCTTTCCCAACTCACCCGCCCCGAGGTCCGCGATCTCCCCGGCCGGTGCATCCGCCACCTCATCGAGTCCGGATACAAGGAGTTCCTCGAATCGAACTACGAGAACCCGCGCAACCGACTCGACGAGCTCGCCCAACTCGCCACCTACGCCGACCAGTTCCAGTCCGTCTCCGAATTCCTCACCCAGCTCGCCCTCCAGACGAACCTCGAAGCCGAGGCCGCCCCACGCGAAGGCGAACCCGACGACGAACGCATCCGACTGTCCTCCGTCCATCAAGCCAAGGGACTCGAGTTCCACGCCGTGTTCGTGATCATGCTCTGCGATGGACTATTCCCCACCCACCGTTCCCTCGATCACCCCGACGCCATGGAGGAGGAACGCCGCCTATTCTACGTCGCGGTCACCCGCGCTGAACAGGAACTCTACCTCTGCTACCCCCTGATCCGCGCCGTCCAGGGCACCGAAGGCCTCCAGCAGGCCAGCCGCTTCATTGGCGAACTTCCCTCCAACCTCATCGAGGAATGGAATCTCCGCTCCGCCTGGAGCAACCCCGCCTCCGCCGCCCGGCGCTCGTCTTCCACCGCATCAAAGACCCGCCCGACGTCCTCCGACTCCGACCACCCGGACTACGAATCCGGCGAACCTGATCCCTTCTGATCCGCTCACCCCACTTTAAGCCCACCCCGCTGCCTTGAACCCTTCGCCGCACCGCATCGGCTCGGTCCATTACCTCAACGCCGTCCCGCTGACCTACGGCCTCGGCGAGGGAATCGTCCTCCTTCCGCCGTCGCAACTCGCGGTCGAGCTCCATGCCGGTCGGCTCGACGCCGCCCTCCTTTCGATCACCGAGGCCCTCTTCCATCCCGAACACGAGATCCTCGACGGCGTCGGCATCCTGTCCCGCGGCCCCGTCTTCAGCGTCGGACTCGCCCACCGTCAACCGCTCCCGGAGATCCGCCGGATCCACCTAGACACCGCCTCCTGCACCTCGGTCAACCTCCTCCGAGTGCTGCTCGACGCCCAGGGTCTCCACCCTGAGTTCACCCCGCTCGACCGATACGACCACGCGGCCTCCCTGGACAACGTCCTGCTCATCGGGAACGCCGCCATCGACTTCCGCCGCGCCGAGGGCTGCGTCGACGGCCGATCCGGAACCTCTGGCCACCACTGGCTCGACCTCGGCGAATTGTGGCAATCACAGGAAGGGTTGCCCTTCACCTACGCCGCCTGGGTCCTGCGCCGAAACGCGCCCTCCGCCCTACGACGCCAACTCCTCGAATCCGCCCAGGCCGGCCTCGCCGCCCTGCCCTCCATCGTCGCCTCGCGGACCGAGTACGACCTCGCCTTCCGCCAGGCCTACCTCGGCGGCTACATCCAGTACCTCATGGACGCCCCGGCCCGCGACGGCATCCGACGCTTCGCAGCCCACCTCGCCCGCGTCTCCGGCCGCCCCGTCTTCCCGCCACGGTTCGTTCAACCGTGAGGAGTCGAACTTCTCCTCATCGCTGAAGGCCGGCTGCCCCCGGGCGCATCTCGACACTGTCCCGGTTTGAAAACAGGAACGGGGTGGCGACGTCCTCGTCGCCTTTGGAAAAGGCCAGGGAGGGCAACGAGGACGTTGCCGCCCCGTTCCTTCCAACTTGAAACTTCAAACCTGAAACTTGACGCGCTTCAGCGTCACGATCGCCACCACCAATCCCGCGAACACGAGCGTCGCCCCCAGGAAGAACGGGATCCCCGGCAACAGGATCGGTGCCTTCGTCCCGATGAAGTATCCGAAGAGATTGGTCGCCACCAAGGGAGCCACGAACGCCGCCACGCTGTTCAATCCAGCCAGCGCTCCCTGCACGGATCCCTGCTCATCCGGCCCCACCGACCGCGACACGATCCCCTGCCCGGCTTGGGCTCCGATGCCCGACACCGCACCAAACGGCAGGATCGCGTAGATCATCCAACCCCGGGTCGCGAGCCCGTACAGCACCAGCGTCAGCCCGTTCAGGAAGAATCCCCACGTCAGCGCCCGGCGCTCACCCATCGCGGGAATGATCACCCGGGAAAGCCCACCCTGAACGATCGCTGCCGTGATCCCCACCACTGCCAGCGAGATCCCGACGTCACTGGGCTTCCATTGGAAACGATACCCCGTGTAAAGCACCCAGGTGTTGTGCACGCCGAACTGGCCGAGGTTCATCAGGAACAGCGCCACCGCCATCCCGAGCACCACCGGATTCCGCGTCAGGCCCAGGAATGAACCCAACGGATTCGCCCGCTTCCACGCGAATTTCCGCCGCACGTCCTGCCCCAGCGATTCCGGCAGCACGAAGAATCCATAGAGCCAGTTCGCCAGCGTCACGCCCCCCGCCGCGATGAACGGCAACCGCAGGCTCTTCTCCCCAAGCAACCCACCCAGCAGCGGCCCCGCGATGAACCCGAGACCGAACGCCGCCCCGATGATCCCGAAGTTCGCCGACCGCTTCTCCGGCGGGGAAATGTCCGCAATGTAGGCCGTCGCCGCCGTGATGTTCGCCCCCGCCAATCCACTGACCGCCCTTCCCAGGAAGAACCATCCCACCGTGGGCGCCCAGGCCATCAGGAAGTAGTCCAAGCCCGCCCCCAGCAACGACAGGAGGATCACCGGCCGACGCCCATACTGGTCCGACAACGCCCCCAGGATCGGCGAGAACACGAACTGCATCAGCGCGTACACCGCCGACAGTTGCCCCACCAACGTCGATGCCTCCGACACATCCCCGCCCCGGAACTGCTCCACCAACTTCGGCAGCACGGGAATCACCAGACCGATCCCCAGGATGTCCAGGAACAGCGTGATGAAGATGAAGGCGATGGCGGGCGGTCGGTTTCGCATGTGCGCCCTGTCAACGCCACCCACTTCACCCTCCCGACGCAAGCGTGCAAAAGTCCCAAGTTTGAAGTTTCACGCCCGCCCCGAGTCTTCCGACCGGACTCATCCATCGAGCCGCGCCTCGAACTCCTTAAGGGTCGAAGCGGTCAGAACTGCGCGCGCCAGTTGGCGCAACCGGGACTCGTCCCGGATCGCCCCGACCCGCGCCCGAAGTCCGTCGGTGCAAGGGCCGAAGCGTTCACTGACCAGTTCGAGCAGCAACTCCAGTGCGGCCGTGTGTCGTCCTTCCACACGTCCTTCCACGCGGCAATCCATGGCTCCAGATCCAGCACCGCCAGCTTGCAGGTCGCGTACTGAAAGTTCAGCGAACATCCAGCCAACGTCCGCGTGAACGGCTTCGGCCGCCACTGCGGGTGGGGATCCGCCAGCACCGCCAGGCTGACTGGCGGCCGGCCGAACCGGTCAAAGATCCGGCAGAAGTACTGGAACATCCGCCGGGGCAGATCATCGTCGCGTTGGGCCTGAACTTTGCTACGCCGCGGACCCCGGAATGGTTACCGATGGCCTCGCACAAAGTCGGAGCAATGCCGGACGCCATCCTCAGCCGTATCCATGCGGCAGAATTCTCACGCGGAGCCGCGGAGAGCGCCGAGAGAGAAGCCGGTCACGAATGGTGGAGCGTCGGGAACCATTCACTAAACGGTGACTGCCCTACTTGCCAGCCAGGTGTCCTTTTCCCTCCGAGTCTCCGCGTCTCCGCGTGAACCTGTCCCCGCCTCCAATCGCATGGTTACGGCTCAGCCACCCATCCAGCCACCCCGTTTCGGACGGGACCGTGTCAAAAGGCACCCCTCCCAAAAAAAATTCAATCTCCCCCCCGGTGCCGCCTTCAGGCAGGATCCCCGGCCGCGTCATGACCGAGATCTCCAAGGCCTACGAGCCACAGTCCGTCGAAACGAAGTGGTATGACTTCTGGGTGGAGCAGGGCTGCTTCACCGCAGACCCCGCCCGCGTCTCCGCTTCGCGCCCCGCCTATTCCATCGTCATCCCGCCGCCCAACGTCACCGGCGTATTGACCCTCGGCCACGTCCTCAACAACACCATCCAGGACATCCTCGCCCGCAAGGCGCGCATGGACGGCAAGGAAGTCCTCTGGCTGCCCGGCACCGACCACGCCGGCATCGCCACCCAGAACGTCGTCGAGAAGACCCTCAAGAAGGCCGGCGAGATCAAGCACCGCGACGACCTCGGACGCGAGGCCCTCGTCGCCCGGATCTGGGAATGGAAGGAGAAGTACGGCGGCATCATCCTCAAGCAGCTGCGCGCGCTCGGCGCCTCCTGCGACTGGACCCGCACCCGCTTCACCATGGACCCGGAGTATTCCCGGTGCGTCCAGGGCGTGTTCGTGGACCTCTACAAGAAGGGCCTCATCTACCGCGGCAAGCGCATGGTGAACTGGTGCCCCGCCTCCCTGACCGCCCTCTCCGACGAGGAGGTCACGATGAAGGAGCAGCGTGGCTTCATGTACCACTTCCGCGTCGAGGTCGTGGAACACCCGGGCACCTTCCTCACCATCGCCACCACCCGCCCGGAGACCATCCCCGCGGACACCGCCGTGGCCGTCAATCCCAAGGACCCGCGCTACCAGCACCTCATCGGCAAGCACGTCTACAAGGCGCTCCCGCTCGACGTCCCGAAGGAACAGCGCGTCATTCCCATCATCGCCGATGACCACGTCGACTTCGAGTTCGGCACCGGTGTCCTCAAGGTCACGCCGGCCCACGACAAGGCCGACTTCGAGATCGGCCTCCGCCACAAGCTCCCGGTCATCGACGTCCTCACCCCCGACGGCAAGATGACCGCCGAAGCCGGCCCCGAGCTCGCCGGTCTCGACCGCTTCGCCGCCCGGAAGAAATCCGCCGAACTCATGGAAGCCGCCGGCTCCCTAGAGAAGGCCGAACCCTACGTCAACAACGTCGGCTTCTCCGAACGCGCCGACGTCCCCATCGAGCCGCGCCTGTCCGAGCAGTGGTTCCTCAAGTACCCCAGCGTCGAGGCCTCGAAGCAATGCGTCGCCGACGGTTCCATGCGCTTCTTCCCCGACCGCTGGGCCAAGGTCTACGACCACTGGATGACCGGCATCCAGGATTGGTGCATCTCGCGACAGCTGTGGTGGGGGCATCGGATCCCGGTGTGGTACCGCGGAGCCGAGATCCACTGCGGCCTCGAAGCGCCCGCCGGCGAAGGCTGGACCCAGGACCCCGACGTCCTCGACACGTGGTTCAGTTCCTGGCTGTGGCCGTTCGCCACGATGGGTTGGACCGACCACAAGGCCACCGATTCCGCCAACGCCACGCTGAAGGCGTTCTATCCCACCACTGATCTCGTCACGGGCCCGGACATCATCTTCTTCTGGGTCGCCCGCATGATCATGGCGGGGTACGAGTACATGGGCGACCTGCCGTTCAAGAACGTCTATTTCACCGGCATCATCCGCGACAAGCAGGGTCGCAAGATGTCGAAGTCGCTCGGCAACTCGCCCGACCCGCTCGACCTCATCGCCAAGTACGGTGCGGACGCCCTGCGCTTCGGCGTGATGCGTGCGGCGCCGCTGGGGCAGGACGTGCTGTTTGACGAAACCGCTGTCGAACTGGGGCGCAACTTCTGCAACAAGCTCTGGAACGCCTGCCGGTTCCGTCAGATGCACGGCGGCGACACGGAACAGGAGGTCAACCCAGCCCTGCTCACGACCGACGACCGCTGGATCCTCGGGCGCCTCGACCTCGCCATCCGCGAGGTCACGCAGGCCTTCGCCGAGTACAAGTTCAGCGACGCCACCGCCACGCTCTACCGCTTCTTCTGGGGCGAGTACTGCGACTGGTATGTCGAGGCCTCCAAGCCCGTGCTCGGAATGCCGGGCGAACCGCCCACCGATCCCGCCCGGGTCGCCCAACGGAACAACAAGCTCGCCGTCATCGACTTCGTCCTCGGCCACACGCTGCGGCTGTTCCATCCGTTCCTCCCCTTCATCACCGAGGAACTCTGGCACGGCATGGCCTTCAACACGGACCTCCCCGCCGACCGCGGCGGCAAGACCCTGCTCTACGCCTCGTGGCCCAAGGCCTTCGACGAAGACGAACGCGAGTACTTCCGCGTCGACCCCATCATCGAAGCTTCCGCCCAGTCCCGCTTCGACCTCGTCACCCTCGGCCGCAACCTGCGCGCCCAGTCGAACATCCCTTCCAACAAGCGCGTGCCGTTCGTCATCCGGCCCGCCGCGCCCCTGCCGCAGGAGGAACTGGACATCCTGAAGGGCCTCCTGAACGCCGAGGCTCTGACCATCGCCAACACCGACTGGCAACCGCCCAAGGGCACGCCGGTCGCAGCCAATACGGTCGGTGAACTGTTCCTCCCGCTCGCCGGCCTCGTCGACGTCGAGGCCGAGCGCGCCCGTCAGGAGAAGGAACTGGCCAAGGTCCGCGCCGAGATCCAGAAGGTGCAGGACAAGCTCGCCAACCCCGCCTTCACCCAGAAGGTCCCGGCCTCCGTCCTCGCCGAGCACCAGCAACGCCTCATCGACTGGCAGGCCAAGGAGAAGCAGATCCTCTCCACCCTCCAGTAAACCCAGAGGATCAGTCCGATCGGTCTGATCGGGCTGATCCGTCCGATCCGTCCGATCCCACCCCACGAAAAGCGAGAGCCGGTCCCACTCAGGACCGGCTCTCTGGTGATGAGGTCGTACACGCCCTCACCTGGGCGCTCAGATCGGCGACGGAGCCAACTGGAGACTCGGTGTCCGCACTCCGCCGCCAAGCAAGACCCCTCTGCCAACCCTTAGCGGACACTGAACCAACCAACAGGGGTATCGACGGAGTCTTTCCGGAACTGTTCAAAACCTTTTCGAACCGGGGGCGAAGTGGGGGGGAAGTTCCAAGTTTGAAGATTCAAGTTTCAAGCGCTCCAAGTCCCAAGTTTCAACCTGAAAGCGGCAGTTGGGTTAGCCACAGATTTCACGAATTTCACAGATGGACCGGGACGAGAAGCCTCACCGCTTCGCAGTTTCCATTTCACCCGCCGGGTGAAACGACAGCCTTTCCCAACCGGCTCCCAATCCGTGCAATCGGTGAAATCTGTGGATCGAACTGCCTTTTTCGGGTTCAAGGCCCTTGAAACTTGAAACTCAAAACCTTCCCTGCCTACAC
Organism: Limisphaerales bacterium; assembly: GCA_965284395.1. Classification (GTDB taxonomy): domain Bacteria; phylum Verrucomicrobiota; class Verrucomicrobiia; order Limisphaerales; family UBA9464; genus UBA6176. Next base: position 70,890 of record OZ260084.1, read on the forward strand.
CGCGATATCCGTCAGGATCACCGTCTTTTCCCGCTCCCTCAACACCCGGCCCAGCGGCGTCTGGCTACCAGCCGCCAATGACGCCTTGAGCGCGGCTTCCTTTCCGGCACCCGACGCCAGCACCCACACCTCCCGTGCCGCCGCCAAGGCCCGATACGTCAACGTCACCCGCCGTGGCGGTGGCTTCGGTCCCGGCGTCCCGGCGTAAGCGCATTCTGACTCGGTGACCGACGCAACCGCTCCGGGAAAGAGCGATGCCACGTGCGCATCCTCGCCCATCCCCAGGAACACCAGATCCAACACCGGCATCGCCGCACCCTCCACGCCCGTCACCCGACGCAACTCCTGCTCGGCCAATGCCGCCGCCGAAGCCGGGTCCAATTCCCCGAGGACCCGATGGATCCGCGATGCCGCAATCCCAGCCGGGGACAGCAACGCCTCTTGCGCCAACCGATGATTGCTCTCCGGGTCGCCCGGCGGCACGCAACGCTCATCCCCCCAGAAGAAATCCACGCCCGCCAGGCTGATCCCCCGCTCCTTCGATCGCGTCGCCACCGTCGCGAGGAACCGCTTCGTGATCCGCCCTCCCGCCAATGCCACCCGATGCGGCTGCCCGGCCTTTGCCGCGGCTTCAACCCGGGCCAGCCACCGGTCCGCTGCCACCAGCGCCAACGCTGCGTCATCCGCCGCCTGAATCAGTTCATGTCCCATAATCGATGGCCGGAACCTAGGCAGCCCATGCCCGCCTTGCCATCCCGGACTGCCCTGACCCAAGCTCCGCCATGCCGCCCACGTCCCCATCCGCTCAAGCCCCCACCCCGGGGAACGGTCGCCCGATCCAGTGGTGGATCGCCGTGGTCATCGTTGCGCTCGGTTCCGCGGCAGTGGTCGTCTCCGGCATGGATCCGTCCCGCTCCCACCAGCAGCGGAACCTCACTGCGCTCGCGACGATCGTCACCGTCACCCCGCTCCTTGTCGTCTGGTGGGGCCTGCTATCCGACGCCCCCCGACGCTGGCGCGCCACCGGCGTCCTCACCTTCGTCTCCGCGATCGGAATCGGTGCCGCCTGCTTCCGCGTAACGGGCGTCAGCGGCGACCTGCTTCCCATCTTCGAGCCGCGGTGGAAGTCAGCTGCCGCAACCCCGCCGAAGGCCCAAACGACAGCCAATTCCACCGCGCCAGTTCCCGCCCGGAACTCCGATTATCCGCAGTACCTCGGCCCCATGCGCGACGGCGCCCTCCGTAACCTCACCCTTTCTCCCGACTGGTCCACCAACGGTCCGGTCGAACTCTGGCGTCACGCCGTCGGACCGGCCTGGTCTGGGTTCGTGGTGGCCGACGGCGTCGCCTACACCCAGGAACAGCATGATCTGGAGGAATGGATCACAGCCTATGAACTCACGACCGGGAAACCGCTCTGGAACCAGGCCACCACTGGCCGCTACGCCACCACGATCGCCGGCGAAGGTCCCCGGGCCACGCCCGCCGTCCACGGCGACCGCCTGTACGCCATGGGTGCCACCGGCAACCTGACCTGTGTGGACCGACGCACCGGCAAACCCCTCTGGTCCCAGTCGCTCACCAACCTCGCCGCCTGCGGCGTCCCCGAGTGGGGATTCGCCTCTTCCCCGCTCGTCGCCAATGACCTCGTGTACGTCCAGGCCGGCGGCAAGACCTCCGTCTGGGCGTTCCACGCGGCTGATGGCCGGGTCGCCTGGTCCGGTGGCGAACACGGCGCCAGCTACGGATCCCCAGCCCTCATCCGTATCGGATCCTCTTCGCAACTGGTCGTCTTCGGCTCCCGCACCGTCGTGGCCCTGGATCCCCAGACCGGACGCGAGCTCTGGAAACACCCGTTCGGCACGGGCATGCCGCTCGTCGCCAATCCGCTCGTCATCGGCACCAACCGCCTCCTCGTCAGTGCCGGCTACAACGTCGGCGCCACCGCCATCGAAATCCGTCCCGACAACGCCGTCACCCACCTCTGGAGCACCCGGAAGATCAAGGCCAAGTTCTCCAACCCCGCCCTCCTCGGTGACATGATCTTTGGACTCGATGACGGCATCCTCTCCGCCATCGAATCCGGCGAAGGTCACGGCCTCTGGAAAGAAGGACGCTACGGACACGGCCAGGGCCTCCTCGTTGGCGACCTCTACGTCCTGATGGCCGAGAGTGGTGAAATCTGCCTCCTCCAACCCACCCGCAAGGGCCCCGGTGAACTCGCCCGCCGCCGGATCTTCGATGCCAAGACCTGGAACCCCATCGCCCTCGCGGGAGACCTCCTCGTCGTCCGCAACGATCGCGAAGCCGCCTGCCTCCGCCTTCCCTTGGCCCGCCCTACGCCCTGAAAATCCTCCCGTCCGGTGGGGCGAATGTCCCACACCCGCCAACAATCATGACCCGCCGCACATCCCGTTGTAGGCCGGGTGCCCTCACCCGGCGGGGTTGAGGATGCGCCGCGTGGGGGCACGCGGCCCACATCCCATTGTAGGCCGGGTGCCCTCACCCGGCGACAATCCCGATGCGCCGCGTGGGGGCACGCGGCCTACAGCCCCCGAGACCGGTGGGGCAAGGGTCCTCACGAGCCGGTGCAGAGTTTCCCCCGCTTCAAACTTGAATCTTCAATCTTCAAACTTCCCCTCACTTCTCGATCACGAACTGGTCCCGCAACACCCCATCGAGGTCGAAGGCCCGATAGTTCAGCCGGTTCCCGCTGATCTGGATGTCGAGCACCTGATAGGTCGCCACGTTCGTCATTCCCACCTGCGTGTAGTCGTGCTTCGCCTGCGGGTAGAACTTCGTCCCCGAAGTCGCCACCACGTACACCGTCCCCTTCGCCGGTGTCTCCTGACGCTTCCCGTCCTTCATCGGAAACGTCCGCAGGTAGGCGTGGTCATGCCCCTGCAGCACGAGGTCGACATGGTACTTGTCGAACAGCGGCGTCCAGTGCTTCACCACCGTCTCGTTCTGTCGCCCCTCCGCCGACGAATAGGCGGGATGATGATACGTCACAAACTTCCACGTCGCCTTGCTCTCCGACAGTTCCTTCGCCAGCCAGTTGGTCTGCTTCGAGGGCGCCAGGTTGGAATCCAGCACCACGATCTGCGCGTCCGAGTACCGGAAACTATACGCCCGTTCCGGCGGGATGTCCGACGGCCCGTTCCGCATCAGCGCGAACTGCTGCAGGTACAGCTTCGGTTCCCCGCCCTGGTACTCGTGATTGCCCAGCACCGGCACCAGTGTCCGACGATCAAAGATGCCCCGGGCATTGTGGAAGAAGCTGTCCCAGTCATCGCGCTGCGCGCCCCGGTTCACCAGGTCTCCGGCCATCAGGTAGAATGCCGCATCCGGCCGATCCCGGAACGCCGTCTGGACCAGCGAACCCCAGCGGTCCAGGCCGTTCTGCGCGTCGCCCATGTAGATGAACGAGAACGGCACAATCCCATCCGGAGCCGTCGTGAACTCCTGGTACTCCTCCCATCCATCCCGGCTGCCGTCCCCGACCGAGTACAGGTACCGCGTCCCGGGCTCCAGGCCCGTCAACTGCACCGTGTGCCGGTTCACCAGCGGATCGTTCACCAACCGCGCGTCCGTCACCAACTCCGTCACCGCCTTCACCCGGATCGCCTTCCGCTCCCGCGGTGAATTCAGGTCCGCGGCCTTCCCGTATTGGACGTAGCCCGTCCGCACCCGAGGCGAGGTCCGCCACTGGATGGCCTGCGTCGTCTTCGGGTCCCCACTCCACGTCAGCACCACGTGATCCGGCCGAGACCGGCTCGGGTGATCCGTCCACCGGAAGATCGCCAGCAGCTTCCCGTCCTCCCGCCGCTCCCGGAGCGTCCGCACGATGGTCATCCCCGCGAACTCCGGCGGCACGTTCGTGATGGTCGCGTCATGATCCGCGTACGGCGCGATGCCATTCGTGAACACGCCCACCCGCAACTGCGCAGGGTAAAACTCGTCCACGACCAGCTTGTCCGTTGCCTTCAACGGCTGCGCCAGCACCAGGTAGTGCTCGCCCCCACCCCCGATCGAGTTCACCCCCAACCCGACCGGCCCCGCCGGAAACTCCTTCTGCCAGGCCTCGAATCGCACGCCACCGCGGGTCACGGAGTTCGTCTTCGCCACGAACCCACGCTCCGTCAGCCAGTACGGGTCATTCGTGTTCTTCGAATCCTTCAGCACCGTCACCATCGACGGCACGTTCAACCGGAACAGCACGTGCTCCGTCCCAAGGATCTCCCGCTCCTTCGGGGTGATCAGCGCCAACGCCTCCGGCACCTTCATCTTCTTCAGTCCGTTCGTGGACTGCGTCCGGCCAAACCGATCGAGGATCCCCGCCACCGTGTCGTGCACGGACGGATGCGTCCCGACGTGGGCCCGGGCTTCGCCCCCAGCCAGCATCGCCATCGCCACCGCTCCCACCCACGTTGCCACCCGCCACCACATGCGCATTCCCCATCCTGCTACTACCAATCGAATCGATCCACGAAGAAGGGATCATCCGCGTGGATGCATTGGACGTCGACTCCGTAGGCTTCGCGAAAGGCCTTGCCCGAAACCCGGCGCGGCGACCACCTGATCTCGAATGCCTGCAGGATGCCGGCCTGTTTCACCACCAAGTCCACTTCCGATTGTCCCCGCGTCCGCCGTCGGGCCCCCCTTCAGCGTCTCTTTTGAGATACATACTGTACAGAATGACAGGTTAAATTGAATTGCTCAGGAGTCAGAATGAACGCTGCCGGATCAGCGCCTCTCGACACTGCTCCCGCGTCAACCAGAGCGGCTACGTCCTCGTTACCCTCCAATGCCTTTCCCAAGGCGACGAGGACTTCGCCTCCCCGCCACTACCCTTGCAGACACCCCATCCCGGCCCCAACCTCGCCGCACTCGTGCGCATCCTTTGCGGCATCCTAGCATTCCTCCTTGTCTCCCGGCTCCTCGCGGCCGATCCAGCTTGGCTACCGCCCGCCCAACGGGTCACCGGCTGGCTCGAATCCGGGCAAGCCCAACCTCCCACCGTCCGCACCGAACTGGAACTCGTCGCCCAGGGAAAGGCCCCGCTCGGGTTCACCAACCTCCGCACCTCCGTCACCCTCAGGATCCCCGACCGACTGCACCTTGCCGCGGGCACGAACAAGACCCGGGTCGAGTTCGGACGCATGGGTGACCAAGCCTGGCTCTGGGAAGCCGCGCCACGCCGCTGGAGCCGCCTGCGCCTCCCGACCGGATCGTCCCCGATGGGATTCCCCGCCGCCGGATCCTTCCTCAGCATCGCCGCCAAGGGATGCGACACGACCACGTTCCCGCCCGTCCGGATCGAGGGTGAATCCTGCGCTCCGTTCCGGATCCGGCCCGGCGGCCTCGCCCGCGATTATCTGGGTTCCTCCGATTTCACCCTGACGCTGTGGATCAACCAGACGGCCGGCCTCCCTCTGGCCACCCGATGGCAGGATCCCGCGGCCGGCATCGACCTGACCGCCTGGCTCCGCCGGGTCCGTGTGGAACGTTCCACCGCCGAGGCCGGCTGGTCCCTGCGCCCGCCCACGGGAGCCAAGGTCGAGGACGTCACCCTGGAAACCCTCCAGCGCCGGATGCCGGCTGGGTTCCACTTCCTCGCCATCGAACTCAGCGCCCTGCCGGTGCCGCCACCGACTCCAGCACCTGCCCGTCCTTGAGCAGCCGCGCGCGCAAGCCCTCCGATCACCGACTTGTTGCCGGTGTCGGTGAACCCCAGCCCACCGCTCGAAAGCCCGCCGAGGTGCCGGTCGGGACACACGATCTCCACCGTCCGCCCCATCCGCTTCGCCTGCACCGCCGCGATCACGCCCGCCGACGTACCGCCGTAGACGATCAGGTCTGCTTCAGCCGCCCGAACCCACCCAGCCAGACAGATGGCCACCAACGCGAGAACCCGGTGAATCGTGCCCAAAGGTTCACTGCCGCCGGATCAAATCCAAGCGTAGCCGACGAGGTAACGAGGCGGGATTTCCGTCAGCCTCCTCACGTCGGCTACGATGCCGCCGAGGTGAGCTTCAAACTGAACCCTTGAAACTTGAATCTCCCCCCTACTTCGGCAGCCACTTCTTCCAGTTCTCCGCGTAGGCATCCACGTTTGCCTTCGCGATCCGTTCCAGCGGGCTCACGTCCTTGATCGCCGCGGGTGACTTCTTGAAGTGCACCTTGTTCAGCAGGTGCTCGATCGAACGGTAGCCCCACATGTAGCACTGCTGCGCCAGCAACGCCTGCACGTGCCCCGAACGGATGTAGGCCAGCTGCATCGGCAGCGCATCGACACTCACGCACTTCACCGTCCCGGGCGCCCACTTGAGAGCGTTCTCCGTGAACAGCGGCCAACCGCCGATCAACGCCCACCCGGTGATGTCCGGATACGACTGCATCGCGCGCTCGATCGCCGCCGCCGCGTCCTGCGGCGTCTCCTTGTGGTAGAAGGTCTCGCGGATCTTGATCCCGGCGTGCTTGGCCGCCTCCTTCTTCACGCCCGCGACCCGTTTCTGCAGGTTGGGCGCATTCTGGTTGCCGGCGAGGATCGCCACCACCCCGCGATCGCCCATCTCCTTCGCCAACTCCACCATTACCTGCTCTCCGCACTTCTCGTCGTCGACCCCGTAGGTCACGAACCGCTTCGAAGCCGGGGCGTCCGAATCGAACGTCGCCACCGGTACGCCATTCTGGACCGCCTTGTTGATCGCATCCGTCAGCTTGTTCGCATCGCTGCAGCTGACCGCGATGCCATCCGCTCCGGCGAGCACGAGCTGCTCCACCGCTTCCGCCTGCTTCTGGGCGTCCTCCTCGTTCGGGGTGCGCCAGTCGATCTTGAGCTTCAGGCCGTGCTTCGCGCCCAGTTCCCTGGCCGCATCCTCCGCACCAACCCGCGCCACCTGGAATACCGCATTCCCCTGCGACTTGGCCACCAGGCCAAACGTGTAGGACTTGCCGGCCTGCGCATACGCCAACGACGGCACCAGCGGCACTCCGGCCGCTGCCACAAGGAAGGATCGACGGTTCATGGAAAAGCTCATGGTGGGAACGCCCCCAAGGAACACGCCCACCCCCCTCCCTTTCAAGTGCTCAGTTGCCCTCCTCACCCTCCGGAAGATCAGTCCGATCGGACTGATCCGACTGATCAGCCTGACTCCTCGCCGGTCCCCGGTGCAGGATCTTGCACGGTTCCGGGTCCTTGTAGTGCCGCTTGAGCCCACGGTCCGCCAAAGCCGCCGCCGGCACCCGCTGGATGAACTCCGCGAAGGACTTCTCCACCCGATCCTTCTGCGCCTTCTGCCCCGCCTTCGATTCCCAGTACTCCTGCTCGACGTTCGACAGGAAGATCCCCGCCTCGTCCGGCCCGATGTTCTCGCGCCGTGCCAGGATCCAGAACAGGCCCGGGTCCTCCGGCAGGGCCACCGGGAAGGGCACGAACTTCGCCTTCACCTCCTCCGCCTCCTCCGCCCCGGGCGGAATGACCTTCAACTTGTTCGAGATGGTCCGGTCCGGCAGCACGATCTCCACCGCCACCGAGTCGCCCTTCTCGCTCGGTTCCACGCTGACCTGCGCGTTGGTGAAGTTCGACGCGATCTGCTCGCGGAAACCCTCGACGGTCGCCGGCTCCAGGTCGGGCAACGAACCCTCGGTGCAGAACTTCTCGAAGGACTTCACGTTGTTGATCAGCCGGACCTCCTGCGCCACCTGGTCGTAGATGGCCGACGCCAACCGGGGATCCGGCGTCGCCTTCGGCAGCACCTTCTCCAGCAGCGCCAGGAACTGCGCGTCGTTCATGCCCTTGTTCTTCATGCGGAAATCGGAATCGGAATCAGAGTCGGAAAGAGTTCATCCCCGTGATCGGGGGGCGGGTTTGTCTCCGAGTCCGCCCCGCTCCGCAAGCGTGCGAATGGGGTGCCCCGCTCGATCCCCTCACTCTGCCGGAAATGGATTGGCTGCCATGCGCCATTCGGCATCCCGAACGGCGGTCGCGTCCGGTGCTGAAGTCGCCGGCCCGCGGAACACGACGGCCAGCACCACGACCGAAACCACCGCCAGCGCCATCGCAACCAAGCCACCCGATACCGCCCCCGGACCACGCGCCCCCAGCAGCGCTTCCACCCGTTCCTCCAAGCCACCGCGCCCACCCCACGACGGCAACCCAAGCATCCCTCGCTCCACCCAGTCCACGAGGTCCCGCGCATATTCCCGGGCGCGGCCTCGCCCCTCCGCCACCACCCACGCGTCCGCCAGCTTCTCCAACTCCAACTCCATCCGCGATCGCACCCACCACCAGACCGGATTCCACCATTGCACGATGTCCACCAGCATCCAGATCCGGTGCAACCCCGCGTCGCCACCCATCACGTGTCCCGCCTCGTGAAGACAAACCCGACGACACCTGTCAGGCGACCAATCCGTCGCGTTCTCCGGGACGAGCAACCAGGTTTCGCGCCCAACCCACACCGCCGGCGACCGCAGTCCCCGGACGATCCGAATGGGCAGGCTCCCGCGAATCCCAGCGACCCCCGCCGCCCACGTCCACGCCTCGCGCCAGGGTCCCGCCTCCACCGGATCCTTCCCACCCCGACACCAGGACCGCACCCGCATCCATCCCGCCAGACGCCGCAGGCAGATCACGGCCGCCCCAACACTCCAGAGCATCATCCCACCGGTCACCCACCCCGGATTGCCTCCCTGCCAGAGGCCCCAGCCTTCCCCGCCCATTCCTCCATGCCAACGCCACGGCACGGTCGCCACCACCGCCAACGCCGTCAGGAACCGGACCCAACCGCGCCCGCCACCCGATGCCCCGAACCTCGCCAGTGCCCCAATCCATGCCATGGCCACCACGGATCGCACGCACCAGTCCGGTCCCCATGCCCAATCCACCCCGAGGTTCATTGGCCGCCTCCCTCCTCCAGCTTCTTCCGCAATCGCTCCAGCGCCTCCGGAGTCAGCTTCCGATCCTTCCGCGACAAGAGGGTCTCCACCAAGGCCTCCGCGGAATCGTCGAAGAACGTCGACAGCAACCGCCCCAAGGCCTGCTGCCGCACCCGGTCCCGCGAAGCCGTTGGCCGGTAAACATAGCGCCGCCCGTCCTGGACCGATTCCGCGTGCCCCTTCTCCACCAGGATGGCCAACAAGGCGCGCACCGCCGAATACGACGGTGCCTCGGCCATCTCCTCCTGGATCTCGGCCGCGGTCGCGGTGCCGCGCCGCCACAGGATGTCCATGATCTGGCGCTCGCGCCGGGACAGCTGCTCATGGGGATCGTGCTTCGCCACGCCCCTGATCCTGCGCCTGCTGCGGACGGCGGCAACCCCAAAGTGCTATTTTCTTAGCACAAGATCATTGACACCCCACCGGCTCATGTGCTGGATTTTTAGCATCATGAGACGACTCACTCCGCTGCTCGCCACGCTCGCCACCTTCCTGCTCCTCACGCTCCTCGCCGGATGCGCATCGGCCCCAGGCCCCTCTTCCTCGCCTCGCGCATTCGAGGTGCCCCCTCTCAGTCCTGACGCCTTCACCCCGACCACGCCCCGCGCCGCCGCCGCCACGGTCGAACCAGACGGGAAGTGGGCGAACCCGCCCGCCGAGCAACGGCCTGGGCTCGCGACGACCTTCGGCGAGACCCGGCCTTCGAGAATCACGCGGACCCAGTTCAGGCGGCAGGACAGCGATCCGCGATTCCAGACCGCCATCCACTACAACAACCGCGCCGGCCTCGACATCCTCATGGCCCGCGGATACGGCACCCCAAGTCCCACCAATTGCCCTCTGCAATCCCGCTGGCACAAGTTCGCCTACGGTCTCCGGGGCGAGAACGGCCAGTGGTTGCCCGCCTGGACCGCCGGCGGACGAACCTACTTCGAGGGCAGAACCGGGGAGCGCTACTCCGTGGTCCTCATGAATCCCTCGCCGCTGCGTAGGGAAGTCGTCGTCTCGGTCGACGGTCTCGACACCATGGACGGGCAGCCAGCCTCACTGAGGAAGCGCGGGTACATCCTCGAACCCGGCGAAGAGTTCGCCGTCGAGGGATTCCGGACGGGGGCCGACACTGTTGCGGCCTTCCGATTCGGCAGCGTGGGCGAGTCCTACAGCCAGCAACGCCACGGCACCTCCCGGAACGTCGGCGTGGTCGGCATCGCGGTGTTCGAGGAAACCAACAAGGACGCGGACAAGCGGAGCGATGCCGATCCCTTCCCGTCCAACTGGGCGACGCCTCCCCGCCGCTAACCCCCAAAGCAGATGGGCCGGCATCCGTGACGAAGGGTTGCCACGGATGCCGGCCTGGGTCAGGGCACCGGCACACGCCGGGCCCATGCCTGCTTAAACGCACCAAAGCCCCGGGATCTTTCACGCCCGGCCAGAATTTCTTCGCCCCGGTAGCCGCCGAGGTCCCAGGACCTCAAACTTGAATCTTCAAACTTCGAACTCCTGCCCCAGCCCTCACCCGGCGGACCAGGAGGAGTTCCTGGATTTCAGCTTCACGGTTCAGGCGAGCCAACCACCAGCCTCCAGTTCCCGGAACGGAAGTTCCCAGCCTCCAGAACCCCCAAGCCGGATTGGAGCTTGGCTTTCGGCCGGAACACACAACCTTTCGCCCGTGCATCCGCAGGGCGCTCCAGTCAAGTCGGCCGATACCACGTCGGAGGCCGCAGCCTCGCCCTTTGCGGCGCTGCAGCAGGTGACCGTGCCCGATCTCTGGCAGCAGGAGGCCGTCTCCGCCTTGCGCGCCGGCAAGGACGTCGTGGTCCACGCACCCACGGGCGCCGGCAAGACGCTCGTCTTCGAGCTCTGGTCCAACCACGGCAAGAATCGCGGACAGGCCATCTACACCGTTCCCACCCGCGCCCTGGCCAACGACAAGCTCGCCGAATGGCGCTCCCGCGGCTGGAACGTCGGCATCGCGACCGGTGACCTCTCGGACAACCTCTCTGCGCCCGTCATCGTCGCCACGCTGGAAACCCAGAAGAACCGCCTGATCCACGGCGACGGCCCGACCCTGCTGGTCATCGATGAATACCAGATGCTGGCGGACGAGGATCGCGGCCTGAACTACGAACTCGCGATCGCCCTTGCACCCCACCGCACCCAACTCCTCCTCCTCAGCGGTTCCGTTGCGAACCCCGATCATGTCGTCCAATGGCTGCGTCGCTTGGGGCGCGATGCGGCCCTCGTCCGATACGACGTCCGCCCCGTTCCCCTCGACGAGGTTTTCGTCCAGCACCTGAACTGGAGGCTCCCTTCCGAGATCCGGGGGCATTGGCCGCGATTCTGCGCCAAGGCCCTCGCCGAATCGCTCGGCCCGGTCCTGCTTTTCGCGCCCCGACGCCAACAGGCCGAAGCCATCGCTGCCGAGGTTGCCCGCGAACTTCCCAATCCCAACCCGCTCCAGCTTTCCGAAGCCCAGCGACGGCTTGTCGGCGATCACCTCGCCAAGCTCCTCAAATCACGCGTTGCCTACCATCATTCCGGGCTCGCCTACGCCGTCCGCGCGGGTGTCATCGAACCCCTCGCCAAGGCCGGCCAACTCCGGGTCGTGGTGGCCACCATGGGGCTCGCCGCCGGCATCAACTTCTCCCTCCGGTCGGTCTCGATGACCGCCGAATCCTACAAGCGCGACGGCGTCGAGGTCCCCATCCGGCAGGACGAGATCCTCCAGATGTTCGGCCGCGCCGGCCGACGCGGCATCGATGAGACCGGCTATGTGCTCGTCTCACCCCAGGGACTCCGCCTACGCGATGGCCAACCTGCCCATCTCGCGCGCTCCGGCATGGTGGACTGGTCCGCCCTCCTCAACCTCATGGCCGCCGCCGAGGAACAGGGCAAGGATCCCTTCCTCGAGGCCGTCCGAGTCCAATCGCGCCTCTTCACCACCAAACCGATCTTCCTCGGAGTCGAGGAATCTCTGCGTCATCCGGAGACGCCCTGCGGCCTCAAGACCGACGCCGAACGTGCCCGCCACGTCCGACGCCGCGTCCGCGAAATGCAGAATTCCAAGGGCGAGTGGGAGACTTACCCCAGCCCAACGGAAGTCCCGCTCAAGGACGTGTTCCATCCCGTCGACCCCAACGCGCCCGCCCCGGATCCGTCGTCCACCCACAGCCCCCCCCTATCCGCGCCGGCATCCACTGCCGCGACCACGGAGCCAGCCCCCGAAACCCCACCCATCCCTCCCCGGAAGGGTTTCGAGGGCATTCCGAAGCTGAAGCCCGCCCTCACCATCGCAGCCGCCCTCGACAAGCTCGGAACCGGTGGCCTCGCCAAGGTTGCCGAATCTCCCGACGGCCCAGTCTTTGGTCGGTCGCTCATCGTGGCCGAACGTCTCGGCACCGATCGCGTGATCCTTTCGAAGTGGGTCCGACGCTTCACCGGCTGGCACGGCCGTCAGGCTCCCATCGAGACCTGGCACGGCACCATCGCACCGCTTGTCGAACAGCACTTCGCTTCCGAGCGGACACCCGTCCTCCGATTCGACGTCCATCCCCAGCAAATCGTCGCGATGGTCACGCTTGCGCACCTGCATACCCGCGTACCCGTCGACCGCCACGGGGTCGGGCTCTGGCATCCGCCCGAGAGGGAGATCTTCCCGCCTGATTGCGCCCGCTGTTCCCTGACCGAGACCTGTCGGAACCTCAGCGCCGCCACGGGCACCGCCCTCTTGTGGCGGCGGCTGGCCCTCGTCGACCACCGCGGCGTCCCAACCCTTCGTGGCCGGATCGTCAGCTTCTTCCAGGGCGGTGTCGGACTCGCCGTGGCCGCGGCACTCGAGGATCCCACCTATCCCCTCGACGAACTCGTCTACGACCTCGCCAACCTCGACGCCGGATTCCGGTTCTGCGGCGATGACAACCGCTGGGGCGGCAGACTCGCCGTCGCCTGCCACGCGAAGTACGGGAACCAGAACATCGACGGCTACCTCGAGAATGGCATCCCGCCCAAGTACGGCGACGGCGCCAATCTGGTCGTCCACTCCATCCACCGCGACCCGCACAGCAAATACCGGTACGTGACCGACTTCCTCGGCGACGGCGACATCGACCGCGTCATCATCGAATGGCGTTCGCTCCTCCGGCAGGTCTCCAACGCCCCAGCCCTCGAATGGGACCGCTGGTCCCAGTTCCAGGAGTTCGCCAAGGCCCTCCTCCACGACACCGAATCACCGACAGACACGGACCTCCCGCCCTTGGAACATCACCAGACCAAGCGCATCGACCACCGCCTCATCCTCAAGAAGCACTGACCGCCCTCGCGGCTTCGCGCGCCCCCCTCATCCCCCCTCGCGTCTTCCCTTCACCCAAGGCTCAGCGCCCCCTTGTCACAGAACTTCGGGTTCCCGAACGCCTTCACCTCGTTCCCGAACGCGTGGGCGATCGACATCCACAGCCGGTTGTGCGGCGTCAGTTCCATCTTCACCGCGCGTCCACTCCGGAACCCGAGCCCGCCTCCGATCAGCACGAACGGCACATTCTCCAGCGTGTGGCTGTTGCCTTTTCCCAGCTCGTTCGTCCACAGGAGCGTCGTGTGATCGAGCAACGTCCCGTCGCCGTTCGGTTCCGGCGTCGACTGAAGCTTGCGCGCCAAGGCCGCGATCTGTTCCGCGAACCAGACGTTGATCTTCACCAACTTCTCCTGCGACCCCTCGTTCAGGTCGGGATCGTGCGACAGCGAGTGATGCCCTTCGTCCACGCCGATCCACTTCATCCGGGCCTGTCCCACCGAGTTCGTGTACTGCAACGACGCCACCCGGGTCATGTCGTTCGCGAACGCATTCACCAGCAGGTCCGACTGCATCACCGACGACCGCGGCATGTCGTCGTTGTCCGTGCCGACGCCGGGTTCGAGTGACGGTGCCGGACGATTGAGCTTCTGCTTCCGGGCATCCTTCAACTCCTGCTCCATCTCGCGCACGAAGGTCGTGTGCTTCTCCAGCAACGCCCGATCCTCCTTGCCCAGCTTCTTGCCCGCCCGCTTGAGATCCTCGCGCACGCCATCCAGGACGCTTCCGAGGCTCTCCTGATCCTTCATCTGCCCGAACATCCGCTCGAAGACCTGATACGGATCCGACACCGGCGCGACCGGCTGGTTCGGCCCCGCATAGGTCCAACGTGTCCACGGATCCGCGCGATTCGGCACAGCCACGCCAAGATCCAGCGTTGCAAAACGAGTCTTCGTCTCCGGACGCGACTGCAGGAATCGCCCGACCTCCTGGTCAATCGACGGGCCGCTCGGCCAACCGGCCGGCGTATCCGACCCGCCCTGGATGTTGCCCGGGAAAAGCTCAATGCCGGTCAACAGGCAGCTCATGCCACGCATGTGACCGTCCCCGTCGCCGCGGACGCGATTGCACAGGCCCTGGATCGTCAGGACCCGATCCTTGAACGGCTCGAGCGGTGCCAGGATGCGCTTGAAGGAGGTGTGCGGTCCCTCGGCATCAGGCCAGAAATGCGGCGGGACGGTACCGTTCGGCGAGAAGATGAACACGATCCGCTGCGGCGTCCTTCGAGCCTTCGCCGCGTTCAACGCGGGCAACCCGCCCAGGAATGGAACCGCCGCTGCGGCCAGACCGAGGTCCCGCACGAAATGCCGACGATTCAGCTTCGAGTTCTTCAACACGTTCATCGCTTCTTCTCCTTCCCTTCCATCACGCCCGCCACCGCGATCTCCGTCCACAATCGACGGATGTGCCGTTGATCCTTCACGAAATCCGCATCCAGCCGCCCCAGAAGATCCGGAGCGAACGCCACCGGCGCCTGCTTCCACGTGTGCTGGAACAACTGCTTCACGAACGCCCGACGCGCCTCCGGACTCTCCGCCGCGAGGTTCGCCACGTCACGTGCCCCGCTCAACCGGACCACCTGCCCGTCAGCCGTCGTGTACTCCGCCACCGCATTCACCGGCTTGGCGTTGTCCGTCGTGCGGTAGCGCCCGACCGCATCAAAGTGTTCGAGACTGAACCCGAGCGGATTGATCGTCCCATGGCAACCCATGCAACTCGTCTTGCCCGTCAACTCGGTCACCTTCTCCCGCATCGTCAGCGACGGATCAAACCGGTCATCCATGAACTCGATCGCCATCGGCGGCGGACGCAAGGTCCGGCCCAGGACGTTCCGCGTCAGGAACACCCCGCGGTGGATCGGCGACGAACTCCGGTGATACGAGAATGCAGCGAGGATCAGCGGATGCGTCAGCACCCCGGCCCGCTGCGAGGCATCGAACTTCACCGGAACAAAGCCGCGGCCGGGAGGAACCTCCGCGCCATAGAACTTCGCCAACCGCTCGTTCAGGAACAGGTAGTCCGCCTGCAACAACTCGCTGAAGTCCGACCGCTCGCTCCACACGACGTGCTCGAGGAACTTCTCCAGCGACCACCTCAGATCCGAAACCACCGCCTCGTCGAACCCCGGATACGCCCTCGGATCCTTCGAGATGTCCGTCGCCTCCTCCAGCTTGAGCCAATGATGGAAGAACCCGTTCAGCTTCGCCCGCGCTCGCGCGTCCGACACCATCCGCGTTGCCTGTTCCCGCACCTGATCGACGGTCTTCAGCCGACCTTCGGACGCCGCCTTGCGCAGTGCGCCGTCGGGAACCGAATCCCAGAGCGCCAACGCCAGTTGCCCGGCCACGGCGTGATCGTCGGAACGTTCGTCCAACCCCGGGTACAGGAACTCCGGCGCGGTCAGCACCCGGATCACCGAGCGCTTCAACGCCGTCTCCGGCGCAACGCCCTTCGCAAAGAACCGATCCACCACCTGCGTGCGCTCTCCAGCCGTGAGCGGACGTCGATACGCCCGCTCGGCCAACGTCCCGACAAACGCCTTCATCTTCTCCACGCGGTTGGTCGCGCCCTCCTTAGCGCCGGCCAGCGAACCCAATCGTCCTTCCACCACACTCGCGACTTCCACCGCTGCTCGCGACACCGCGTCCAACCACGCCTTCGACACCGCCGTCCCGCGCGCATACCCATGGCTCGAATCGTCCGCCGGGAACGGGGTCGACACCACCGTCCACGAGGTCGACCCGTTCGTGGACAACGCCTGCGGCGGCACCACCGCCCAAGCCCCATGCGGCGGACGCCACTCCAGTCGCACCGAGGCGTTCGCCTCCTTGAACTTGAAGAAATCGACGCGGACCGGATAGCTCCGCCCGCCCAGCAAGGGCACGGCCGCCGTGCCCTCGCGCATCTGTCCACCCGAACTCACCCACAGATCGATCGTGGCCGTCTGACGCTTCGCGTCACTGTCGTCCCGACGGTTGGCATCGCCCGCCGCCAGATCCGAGTTCACGTACAGGCGGGCGCCGTTCGGCGTCTTCAGCCGGAACTCGTACGTTCCGCTCTCCGGCGCCACGAGCGAACCCGACCACGCCACCGAGAACTGGTCCGCCGTGATGCCCTCCACCGGGCTGTTGGTCCCGTAATCGAAATCCACGAAGGCATCCGTGCGCTTCAGGGCACTGCGCTCCTTCTTGTTCATCCCCTTCGACTGCCAGTACTCGGCGTTCAAACCGCCGTCCGCCTTCGTCTGCTTCACCGGTCCGAAACCCGCCAGCAGGTCCGCGACCGACTCCAGAAACTGCCGATGCGTCAACCGCTGGAGTTCCTTCCGCACCGGAAACCGCTTCGCCCTCGCCTCCGGGGAATAGAACGCACCGTGGATGTACGCTGCGACCGCAGCCGAATCCGCCGCCGTGCACGAACCCGGGTCATCCTCGGGCATCGTCTTCTGGATGTACGCCGCCAGCGATTCAATCGAACGATCTCCAGTCAACGCCTCGTCGTGCTTGCGCGCGACCCCCTCGCCCTGCGGCCCGTGACAACGCGCACAATCCTTCCGGTACACCGTCGCCCCGCGCTTCAACAACGCCGCATCCGGCGCTGCCAACGCCGCGACCCCGACCGTCATCCACATCAAAAATGTCGTTCGTACGCCCATGATGCCTGTCTACCCGTCACCCTATCCAAACTCCCCCAATCGCCAAGCCCCCTGTCAGAGTAGCCAGTTGCCAGTCTCCAGCACTCCCGAAGCTCCACCCACGGATGGCGATCATTTTCCACTGACCCGAATCAGAACGGATGCAAGGCAACCCGTTTCCGGAGCTCCTTGATGACCATCTGCGTCTCCGCGTACGGAACACGGTTGTTGTAGAGACTGGCTGAGAAGTTCTTGTCCCTCGTCTTTCCGCTGCGGTAGTCGATCACGTAGGTCTCAAACTCACGGTACGCAGCACTGTCTCGACCGCACTTTGTACCGATCAAATCCAGGGCTTGGGTCAGAAACACCGAAAACGGATCTATCTCCTGCGCACCCCACCAGCGGACATCCGAAACCACCCCTTCAAAACTGCACTCACTCGCCTCGGTGTTCTCAAACTGACAGCTCTCAAAAGCAACACCTTCAAAGTAGCTCCGTCTAAACGAGGTCCCCTCAAAACGACAGTTTCGAAACAGGAGTTGCCCATCGTCGCCCCGAAGATCGTGATTCACGACCTGCCCGTTCGAGATCAGATGCGCCTTCAGGCCGTCAATGGTACTCCGCGAGAATGAACATCCGTCGAAGAGGGTCTGGTGCGGCTGGAAGTTCACCACTTCAACCCGATCGAAGCGGCACCTCTCGAACGAATTCACCGGAGCGATCATTCTGTGCAACCTGCATCCCTCGAAATCGCATTCCACCCATTGACCCCCCGCACCCCAGAAGTGTCCGTCCACCTCCAGATCCTTGAAGGAGCATTGGCTGAACCTGCACTCCACAAAATCGAGGCCGACCTTTGCGCGAGAAACCGAGAACCCATCGAACCGGACACCCCGGATGACCTCAGCACGACTCAACTCATTGGCGTCGGACCAGTCCGCGCCCGCGTTCATCGGCAAACCCAATAGGCTCCGTGCATCCCCCCGCACACCCAGTAGTCGATCAACGTTCACCATAACCAGCGGCTAAGGATGATTGGATCCCTGCGCGAGGCCACCTTGAATGTCAAGGTGCGGCCCGGGTTGGTCGCACCGAGGGCAAATGGATCACCTGTCTCACACGGCCACCGCGACTGCCATCAGTCCGCGGCATTCGACACCGACAGAAGGCGACCCTGCGTTGCCCCGTTCCTCCAAGGCACTCGTCAAGCCGCCGCCCACGGATCAACCAACGGCACGCATGAGGCTTCTGTCCTGTCTGTCCAGAATTCTTCTGGAACCAGCCGTCCGTCCTCTCCGCGAAGAGGGCCCCCGCGGTGTTGAACCCAACGGCGAGGCTGGTCTCCTGTCAGACCTTCAGGGGCGCATCTAGCCACTGCGCCCGCTTGAAAACAGGAACGGGGTGGCGACGTCCTCGTCGCCTTGGGAAAAATGGCATGGGTGGGCAACGAGGACGTTGCCGCTCCGTTTGACGCGGGGGCAGTGCCAAGATGCGCCCGGTCTGCGCCGCCAAGCCACGGACCGCTTGACTCATAACTTGACTGACGATTGACTAAATCGCGTGGCCTACCAACCCCAATTCACCATCAGCCCCCGCCTGCTATCGCTGGCTGAGCAGATCTCGGCCCTGCGGGAACGCATTCAGGCCGCCACGGTAGAACTATCCTGGATACCGGCGTTGCAAAAGGACACCCGTACGCGCAACGGACACGCTTCGACCGCCATTGAAGGCAACCCACTAACCCTCGAGCAGGTCCGAGCACTCGAGGACGGGCGCGAACTGTCCACCGTCGATGCGCGCCCCAAGCGCGAGGTGCTCAACTACTTCGCGGGCCTTCGTTACGTGGAGAAGCACGCACGCAAGAGAACCCTCCGACACGAGGACATCTTTGAGCTGCACCGCCTGCTGGCCAGCAAGGTAATGGATCAGGGAGAGGCGGGACGTTACCGGACGATCGCTGTTCGCGTTGGCCGGCATGTTCCGCCGGCAGCGGTGAATGTGTCCGGATTGATGTTCGAACTGCTCGAGTGGTGGAATACCAAGGCAACAGAGCTTTCACCGGTGTTGAGCTCCGCCATCCTCCATTACCAGTTTGAGTGGATCCACCCATTCGCCGACGGCAACGGGCGCACGGGCCGCGCACTCGCATTGTGGGAACTGTATCGGCGCGGATACGACAGCCATCACATCTTCTCGGTGGACGAGTACTACTGGGAAGATCGCCCTGCCTACTACCGGGCGCTCGAAGCCGTCCGACTGCAGGGCGAAGACCTGACAGGCTGGCTGGAGTACTGCGCGGAGGGACTGCGCCAGACCCTGGAGCGGGTGTGGACCCGAGTGCAGTCCTCCAGCGCACCTTCGAAAGGAAAACTGGTGCTGCGTCCCCGCCAGGAACAACTGCTGAGACTGCTTCGGGATCACGGGAGCATGGCACCCTCAGAACTCTGGGGAGCGCTCGGCGTCTCCAAGCAGGGCGCGATGGATCTTCTGCACCCATTGCTAGAGGCTGGCGTGGTGCAAAAGACCGGAACCAAGAAGACCGGCCGCTACTCCCTAAGCCAGCCGTGATCCAGTCCACACGCATCGCGGTGGTGCCTCCGCTTCAGATTTGCCCCTGAAACCTGCATCTTCCCCTCACCGGAGCCTGTTCCACGCCGCCTCCGCCATATCCGCCACTTCCTTGCGGGCATCCCTCCGATACCTCCCGATCTCCTCCCGGGCCGGTTCCGCCGCCCATCCCATCCGCGCCAGCGACTCGAGCACCTGCGAAAGCAGCATGGTTCTATCCGGGTCGCTGTCCATGCTCTCGGCTACGAGCGAGAAACTCTTCGCCGACAACCTGCCTTCCCCACTTCCAAAATGCCCACGCCACGAACCCGTCGAGGGCGGCGATGCCAGCACCCGCGCCCATTGACGTGCCAGTTCTTTCGTCCCAGCCTGATCTCCGGGCACCCCTTTTCCGAGGTCGTGCAGGAACCGCACCGCAAGATGGACCGCCATCGAGTTCCCTCCATCGATCGTCTTCCGCACCCACTCCGGCACGCCCGCTTCTGAAGCCAGCACCTGGCGGGTCAACTCGGCCAACAGCCTCAGATCGAGTCCACCCGACTCCACCCGCCCGAGAAAGGGCTCGAACTGCCCGGGCATCACGAGGCCTCGATTCCGCGCCACCAGAACGCACATCACGTAGGCCTCCGTCGGACTCCACTCCCTGGGATCCCACCCCGACACCGCCGCCAGAACCCGGCGGATTTCCGCCCGATCGGCCTCGTCACGCCAATGATCCTCGTTGTCCGGCCAAATCAGGTCGGCGTATTCCAGCGCCACCTTGGCCACGGTGAACCGGGTACCTGGAACCGGGGAATCCAACAGCCCGATCGATTGGCTTCGCGCCGCGCGATAGTCCTCGTCGAGCGAGCGGTGCATGGACATCAGGGTCAATGGCAGCCCCGCCGCGTCGACCGGATACCGCCTCGTCAGCCCGACACATGCCAACGACAGGTTGGTCCAGGACAACCCGGCGGCGCTCATCGAACTCGGCAGCCCGTAGAACGCAAAATGATGTCGACGGGTCTCCTGGGACACCGCTTGCGGCCATGAGCCTTTCACGCCTGCCGGAAGGCGTTCCCCCGTCCACACCATCAAACGGGCACCAAGCGGGTCGTCGCGCAGGACATGATCCAGCATCCAGGGCAGCGACTCGGCATCGATCGCCACGCCCTTCCGACTCGGATACGCTCCGGCGGGCAATTTCCACAGTGGAAACACCTCCGAGGCCCGCATGCCCGCCAGCATTGGTTCCGGTGGCTCGGTGAATTCCTGCCAAACCAGCCATCCCGCCAACGCCGCCACCCCAATTCCCGCCACGACTCCCGCGAACCTCCACCGCCTCCTCCGACGGCCCTGCACCGGAAGGCCCCCTGCCCCAGTCGATTGACCTTTCGTCTCCAGCGCCATGGTCGCGACACCCTGCCTCAGTCCGCCGCAGTCCGCCAATTCATTCCCCGGACGACCCGAGTCCGGGCGACTTGCGGGTTACCCCGGGTTCCATTGAGACTGTCGGATAGGCGGGTGAGTTCCTCCATCGATTCCGGTGCAGGAACACAGTCCCACCGATGCAGCACGCCATCGCCCCCGAGCACGAGGAACGCTGGGCCTGGGTCGGCGAACGCCATGGAAACCGTGGGACCGGGAAACTGCCGGGAACTGGTCAGCGGCGTTCCCGTGGCTGCATCCCAGAGCTGGACCGCACCCGTCAGCGTCTGGGTGGCGAGGACGGTGCCATCGCGCGAGAAGAGCAACCGACCGATCTTGTTCTGATGGATCATCGGCGGTGTCCGGGGTTTGCCGTCCGGAACACTCGAGATGCGAACGGACCCGGACTCCGTGCCAGCGGCAAGCAGTTTGCCATCGGGGCTGAATGCAACGCTGCTGGTACCATCCTGCTGAAGGAGTGCACGGCCGACCTTCTGGCCGGTGGAAATGGACCAGAGTTGTCCGGGGAGCGTCTCAAAACCCATGTCCACTTCGCCAACAGCAAGCCAGCGACCATCCGGGCTGACATGGGCTTCGTTGACCTTGAATCGGCCATCCATCGCGGGTTCGGAAGGCCGACCCGTGGCCACCTCCCAGAATCGGATGCCACCGAACTTGGCCGTGCTGAGGATCCGGTGGCCGTCCGGATGGAACTCCGCCCAGTTGATCTCTTCCCCGAGGCGTGGAGTGGACGAAACGCGGAGAAGTTCGGGTGCCTTCCAGACGCTGACAAAGCTCCGGGCATCCGCGGCCTCGACCGTGATGGCAATGAATTGACCGGCGGCGTCGAACTGGATGGAAGAGACCGTGCCACCCACAGGCTGAGCCGACGCGACCGGTTGGCCGGAACCGGCGTCCCAAAGGTGAAGGAATCCATCCCGGGTCGTCGTCGCCAGGAAACGCCCGGTCGGATCGAAGGTACCCTTGACGACTGGCCCCGATTCACGATGCCGGAGCTCGAGCACACGGCCGGAGTCCCGCCCTTGAAGGTCGTGCAGGCGGAGGGGGCCGTCGTCCGAGGCCGTGGCGAGCCGGGAAGCATCCGGGCTGAAGAAGGAGAGCCGGACCGGTTTCTCGGTGATGCGCGTTGTCAGGTTGGTAGGCGGAGAAAGGTTCCAGACCCGGATTCCACCATCCTGTGCGGACGTGACCAACCGGTCGCCCGAGGGTGAAAAGGCGGCGTCGGTGACGTAGCTGCCGTGGGGCAACCGGGGATGGGCGAGGGTCGCACTGCGCGCATTCCAGACCCGGGCGTCACCATCGAAGCAGCCCGAGACCAACCGCTGTCCGGAGCGGTCCCAGCGAACCAGCGTGAGGCCGTTGGGATGAACCATTTCACGGCCAGTCATCCGGCCGGTGGTGCCCTCCCAAACCCGCACCGTGTTGTCGAAGGAGAGCGTGGCGAAGCGATCGTCCACCGGATTGAAATGCGCCTGATGGATGCGCAGGGAACCTTCGTGCCGGAACGGCACCCCTAGGACGTTCCCGGTGCGTGCCTCCCAAAGGACGCCGATGGCATCGAGTCCCACCGACGCCACGATGCGTCCCGAGGCGGAGATGCCAGTTGCCGTCACGCGGCCCGGATGACGGTAGGATCCGAGCAGGCGAAGTCCGGAGGGTGAAGTCTGCCACACTTGCGCCGTGCCATCCGCGAGACCGGTGATGATGCGTTCACCATCAACGCTGAAGCCGGCATGGAGGATGGGAGCCCCGGCCTCGACCGACGCATGGATCGGTTCTCCGGTCTCCGCGTCACGGAGTTCGATCCGCGAGCGGATGAAGCTCAGGATGCGGGTACCGTCCGGACTGAACGTGGCCACCGGCGTGACGGGCATCCGGTAGGCCGAGACGGTGACCGGCCACCCTGCGTACGACTGGGCGCCCGAAGCCAACTCCCAGCAACGGGCGAGGCCATCACTCCCGAGCGTGAGGACGAAGCGGTCGTCGGGACTGAACATCGCGCGGAGAATCGATCCGGTGTGCTTCAGTCGGACCTGCTTTCTCCGGCCATCGATGTCCCCGACGATGGCAACACCATCCTCGCCGGCGGAGAGGACCTGTTGGCCGTCCTGACTGAACACGGCGGAACTGGCGGGGCCTGCGTGACGCCACAGCAACTGCAGCCGGGGCATCTCCCGGAGACTCAGGCCGAGACGGATCCGGTGCATTCTCGAACGTGCGGGATCGTCGGATTCAAGCCGGAGCGACTGGACCTGATAGGGCAGCGATGCCGCCGTGTTGCCTTCGGCGATGCGCTGGTTGGCGTTCTCCGTGTTCAGCGCCACGATGGAACGGCGCTGCTCTTCGGCCACGGTGCGGAGGTTCCGGCTCACCGCCCATGATCCAACGGTGATCACGACAACCGAACACGCGAGCAGGGACGCCAGCGAGGCGAGGACAGGACGCCGCCGAACCCACTTCACGCATCGGACGAATGGGCTGACGGGACGCGCCTCGATGGGCAGGCCGTGGAGCCAACGATCCAAATCCCCGGCCATGGCCGCGCAGGACGGATAACGGCCGGCCGGATCAAGGGCGATGGCCTTGAGGCAGATGGTTTCCAGGTCACGGTCAACCTTGGCATGCAGGCTGGATGGCCGCCGGACTTCCCCGTCCGTGACTTGCCGCAGGGTGCCGAGTGGCGTGGGCGCCTCGAACGGCGGGCGCCCGGTCAACAACTCGTAGAGGATGGCACCCAACCCGTAGACATCGCTCAGGACGGTCGCCTCATTGCTTCCCCCAACGGCCACCTCCGGCGCGATGTAGGCGGGTGTACCGAGGGATGTCTGCGAGCGGGTGATGCGGGTGCCTGCATCGGCAAGCCGGGCCAGGCCGAAATCCGTGAGGAACGGTTCCCCGTTGGCATCGAGGAGGACGTTCTCCGGCTTCAGGTCGCGATGGAGGACACCATGCTGATGGGCATGGTGGGTGGCTTCCGCCAGCTTCCGGAGGATCGTGGCGGCCTGCCGGGGATCGGCTGGCCGGGATCCGTCCGAGGTCTCCCGCTGGATCCAATTGGCAAGCGAACCGCCATCGATCAGACGCATGGCGATGTACCAGTTGCCGCCGTCGTCGCCGAAAGCGTAGACGGGCACGATGTGCGGATGGATGAGGGCCGCTGCGGCCCGGGCCTCGTTCCGGAACCGTTCCAAGGCATCTCCAGAAACCCATTCGGCTCCGCGCAACAGCTTCAGCGCGACCTCACGTCCGAGGTCCCGTTCGCGGGCGCGGAACACGATTCCCATGCCGCCACGGGCGATCTCCCCGAGCAGGACGTAGGGGCCAATCCAGCGTTGGTTGGCATCGGGAAGGAACTCCGGGTCCGGGGCGGGTTGGGGCCGCAGCACCTGCTCCAGGAGGCAATGAGCGCACAGTCCATCGGTGACGGACTGACGGACCGGCCGGCCACACTGGATGCATGCGGGATCGCTCATGGAGTCGCTGGCCTCAGCTGCTGACTGGCTTCGGCCCCACCCTTGTCTTCAGGAAAATCGTCCTGAAGTTGCGCGAGGATCAACCCGCAGCGCGAATCATCCGGCGAGGATGGCGAGCAGGTAGCGGATTTCGTCATCGACTTCCTCCGGTGAATCCACGGTTTCGGCAATCTCCTCGCGGACGAGTTCCCCGTAGCGCTGGCGAAGGCGGTAGATCCCGGACTTCACGGCGGATTCGCTGACACCCAGGCGCGTGGCAACCTCCGCGTAGGAGCGATCCACACGATCCCCGGTCAGGAATTCCTTCAAGGCCTCGAAGCGTCCGGTGCGACCGCCTCCGTCGAACTCCTCGCGAAGCCGGACGAGCACGCGTTCGAGCAACGTCTCGGCCCAGCGCCGGTCGTACTCTTCCTCGGGCGTCCGATGCCGTTGCAGCGGCACGACCCAGCCGGGCTCGGCAACGGTGGTGTCGAGGGCGACCGGGACCTGTCCGCCGCCGCGCTTGCCCGCCTGTTCGCGCTCGTAGGCGTTGGCAAGGAAGCGGGTGACGGCGGTCAGCAGGAAGGTGCGGAAACGGCCCTTGGTGGCGTCGGCCTGCCGCAGCCAGTCCTTCTCCAGAAGGCGGGCGAAGAAGGTCTGGGTCAGGTCCTGGGCGGTCTCAGGAGCGTTCCCACGCTGCAGGATGAAGCTGTAGACCGCCGGCCAGTACCCGGTGCAGAGACGCTCCAGAGCCGCTTGGGACGCCGCCTCCTCGGTACCCGTGGCCCGGAGGACCAAGGACCAGTGGGTGGTTCGGAATCGACCAGCGGCAGGCAGGGGACGACGGATCGGATCGGAGTCCATGGACGGGCGCTCGTGAGCTGGATTCCCTCCTCAACCGCGGGAGTAGGAGTCCCTCGCGGCCTGCATGGCCTCTTCCCCAAACTTCAGGAAGCGGATGTCGGGAGGAGTTCTCGTGGGATCGGTTCCAGTACTCACCTGACAAAATCGTACCCGCCGGATCAACCCCGCTCAAGGACGCGAACGGAATGCGACCGGAGGCGGCGCGCTTCCGGAAACAGTGCCTCCCACCGGAGAGGCCACGTCCTCGTTGCCATCCCAGACCTCACTGCCAAGGCGGCGAGGACGTCGCCACTCCGTTCCGTGCCGCATCCACGACCTCACGAATCTCGAGGAATCGGGATTTTTCCGAGGCCGCGCAACTTTCCGGGAAAAATCCGTAACAGGAGAACGATCACCGATCCCGAGATGGTATGTCTGTAAATCCTCCCGCAACGACGCAACGCGTGCTTTGGCAGTGGTTGCTGTGCTTCCTGATCACCCTTCCTGCGACCTTGTATGCCGCGCCGCAGGGGCATGCCCTGGACTTCGACGGCGTGGATGATTCGGTGGAGATCTTCCTCGGCAGCAGCCGGCCACGCATCGGGTACACCTTCGGTGCGTGGGTCTACCTGAGGTCCGGGAGCTCCTGGGATGGGAAGCGGACAGCGGTCCTCTCCTCACCCGGATGTGGCGGCGGCGTCGAACTCCTGATCCGTGCAAATACGGGGAACCCGAACGATCCGCAGTTCCTCGAGTTCGGTCAGTGCGGGGCATTCAACGGCGTCCCGAGCACCCTCCCGGTGCCGCTGCGCACCTGGACCCATGTAGCCGTCACCGTCGCCAGTGACCACAAGGTCAGCTACTTCATCAATGGCCAGTTGGCTGGAAGCCACTATCCAACGCTTCCAGGGCCCGACAGCCATTCTCTCGGAGAAACGATCCGTCTCGGGAACAACAACGAGTTCCGCAGCTTCGATGGTCGCCTCGACGAGGTCCTGATCCTCAGCCAGGCCCTGGATCCCGCGACCCTCAGCAGCTCCTTCAACACCAACTTCAAGGGCTCGGAGTTTCCATTCCTGCACGCGGTGTTCTCCTTCAACGAAGGCACTGGCGGCCAACTCCTGGATGGCGCTCCCGCTGGCGGACTCACCCCTGGGAAGTTGCTGGGTGGCCCGGTCTGGGTCCGATCCGGTCCCATGCCTCCGGCGGCCATCCGGTACGAGGGCACCCAACAGGATTTCGGAGGCGGCTGGCGGACGGCGGCATCCAGCAAG
Source organism: Limisphaerales bacterium (assembly GCA_965284395.1). Classification (GTDB taxonomy): domain Bacteria; phylum Verrucomicrobiota; class Verrucomicrobiia; order Limisphaerales; family UBA9464; genus UBA6176. Next base: position 97,377 of record OZ260084.1, read on the forward strand.
TCACGGGACATCGATGGCGACCAGGTTTTCGGCACCGACGGTCACCAGTTCGTGAACCGGGCACCGGCGAAGCCCTTCTACCTGACGTCCATGGAGGCCGTAACCGGGTCTTATCCGGGCAACGAGGAGTACGCCTTCATCGATGATCCGGAGAATCCCGGCGAAACCTTCATGACGGGAACTCAGAATCCCGCACCCGGACCAGGCCTGAGCGCCGATGTCTTCCGGTTCACCCTGAACGCGCATGCCGTGGGACGGCTGATCCGTGTCGGGGTGATGATCGACCACCTGGACAATGCCGCCTACAACCCGGCCTCGTTGCGACTGGTGCAGGTCACAGGCGGAGGCGCCGGGCCCGCTCCGGTGGCCACCACGAGTGCGCTTTACCGGAATCGGAAGCCGGATTGGCTGTTCTTCGACATCAGCGGCGGACAGACCGGCGACACCTTCGTGCTTCGAGGGGCGGGAGGTCCCAACGGCGAGGCAACGGTCGGTGGAGTGAGTTTCGACAGTCTGGGTCCTGTAGGCGGGCGCATCCGCCTGGTGCAGGGAACGACGCCCAGCCCCTATCCTTCCAGGATCCACGTATCCGGGATGGGTGCGGATGTCGGAAAGCTGACCCTGACGCTGAACGGCATCCGGACGGGTTCACCCGGTCTCGGACTGCTCCTGGTGGGCCCGGGCGGACAGAAACTCAGGCCAATGGTGAGTGCCGGGGCAGGCTTCAACGCGAAGGACGGCGCAACATTGACGCTGGATGACTTCGCCTTGGACGAGCTTCCGACACCACTGGAAGGGACGATCCCGTCGGGAACCTACCGGCCGCAGGCAGATCAAGGTCTTGCCGGCGACCTGCCGGCACCTGCGCCAACCGGTCCTTACTCGAGCGGGCTCACGAAGGCGTTCGACGGGACGCTGAACGGCGTCTGGTCGCTCTACGTCACCGGAGTATCGGGGTTGATCGAGAGTTGGAGCCTCAACTTCATCACGGCGCCGCCACCGACGGTGAGTGACTTGGGGGCGAGCGAGGTCAGGTATGAGACCGCCAGGCTGCACGGCATGGTCGATCCAGAAGGCCTTCCGACCGCCGTCTGGTTCGAATTGCTCCAGGGCCAGGGTCCGGGCAGGACGATCACCCTGACACCCCAGGTCCACCTGGTCCGCGGTCAGTTCGAACCGGTCGCGATCAGTACTCCCTTGTCCGGGCTCACCCCGGGTCAGGCCTACCAATTCTACATGGTCGCCTCCAATGCGGCGGCCATCCGCTCAACCCCGATGCAATCCTTTCAAACCGGCACCTCGCAGGTGTCGAACCTCGGTGATGACGGACCCGGTTCCCTTCGCGCGGCGATCGACCATGCCCCGGCCGGCACCATCATTGACCTGCGGGGACTGTCGGGGGTCGTAGCCCTGCGCAAGGGGCCTTTGATCGTGCAACGCAGCGTGACCCTGTTGGGGCCCGGGGCCAACACGCTCGCCATCTCGGGCAGGTACGTCCAGTCGCTGCTCGAGAACCAATCAACCCTGTCGATCTCGGGCCTGACCCTGCGTGAGGGTTTGTCGAAAGCCATGAATGGGGATGGGACATTTGCTCCCATCGTCAACAAGGGGAACCTGAGCCTCACGGAATGCGCTGTCGTACAGAATGTCACCACGGGACTCAGTTTCGGTGCCATCCTCAACTACCGGCCCGGGCGCCTGGAACTCCATCGCTGCACCCTCTCCGGCAATACCTCGCTCAACGGGAGCGGTGGAGCCCTGAACAACCAGTTTGGATCCGTGCTGCTCAGGCAATGCACCCTGGCAGACAACTCTGCTGTCACCGCGGCAGCCATCTATACCCTCGCGGGCCTGGTGGACCTCGTCGAGTGCACGGTTTCCAGGAATGCGGCGCACACTTGGGGCGCCATCGAGGTCCGCACCACCTCCCCGGGTGCAGCTCTCCGTCTCCAGAATTCGCTGGTTGCCGGCAATCAAGTCGGGACCGGTCCGGATATCGACGGGCATGTGTCCGATGGCCATGTGGTGTCGAACGGAAGCAATCTGATCGGCATCTGGGACCCGGCCCAGCCCCTGGTGAATGCATCAGGCCACCCCGACCGCCTCGGTAACCCGGCCTCACCATTGAATGCCCGCCTGTCGCCCCTCGCGGACAATGGCGGCCCGACCCTCACGATGGCCCTCCAACCCGACAGTCCGGCCATCGATGTCGGAAGGACCGTGACCGAGCCCGGAGTCGATGGCTGGGACCAGCGCGGACAGGGGTTCGCCCGCCGGTCCGGCTTCGGGGTGGATATCGGCGCCTACGAATTCCAGGCGCCAGACCCGGTGACTCCGGTCATCCGAATCGATGTGCCGCCTCCAGGCGCCGTGGACGGATTATACCTCTCCTGGCCCTCCACGCTCGTCGGCGGGCAACCGGTCGCATGGCCGCTCCTCCGCCAGAACAGCCTCGATCCGACGGTGCCATGGAGCCGCGTGGAACCCAGCAAGGTGACCTGGAACCCGGCGACAGGGCGCTGGCACTTCACGACGTCGAAGGACTCTGGGGCAGAGTTCTTCTGGCTGGGAAATCCAGGGCCGTAGTACCTTCCACCAACCGGATTGCCAGATGTGGATTCTGGATGTGTATTCGTTCAAGCCGTGACGGGCACCGCGCGCCCCGACCGGCTGGACCTGCTGGTTTGACTGAACTCTGGGATAGCTCAGGAGGAAACGAGCCCGAAACCCAACCCTCGCCCACGGTTCCCCACGAGATGGGCTCAGGGTTCTGGACAGGATGAACAGGAGGGACAGGATCCTTACTGCCGCTCCCCATCCCCGCTTCGGAGGCGTCTCCAGACGCGCCCAACGCCGCAGCTGGCCTCCTCCGGGATCGACGCCTCGCCAACCACTGCCCCACACTGGTGCCATGTGGCGCCCGCTCATCCCGTTGTTCCTCGCCCTTCCCGTGGCCGCGGCCTCGCTTCCCGAGGTCCGCGTCACCGCCGATGACACCGTCATCACCCGGTCCTGCCGCATCGTCATTCCCCCGGGAACGGTCCTCTCCGACGCCAACACCAATGGCGTTATCCAGATCGCCGCCGACAACATCACCGTCGAGTTCACTCCCGGTTGCGTCCTGCGCGGCGCTCCCGAGACCGCGGACGGCGACACCCTTCGAGGCATCGGAATCCGGGTCCAGGGACGACGCGGCGTCACGTTGAAGGGCGCGCACGTGCATGGGTTCTTCAACGGGTTGGTCGCCACCGACTGCGACGGGCTCGTTCTCGATGGCGGCGATTACTCCGGCAACTACCGCCAACGCCTCCGGTCCACGCCCCAGGCCGAGGACGGAGCCGACTGGCTTTTCCCACACAACAATGACCAGCAGAAATGGCGCGACCAGTACGGCGGCGCCGTCTGCGTCGAGAACGCTTCCCGCGTCGTCATCCGCAACCTCACCATCCGACGCGGCCAGAACGGCCTGATCCTGGATCGAGTCAATGACTCGCAGGTCTACGACAACGACGCCTCGTTCCTCTCCGGCTGGGGCCTCGCCCTCTGGCGCAGCAGCCGGAACGTCATCACCCGAAATGCCTTCGACTTCTGCGTCCGCGGCCATTCCGAAGGCATCTACAACCGGGGCCAGGACTCGGCCGGCATCCTCGCCTTCGAGCAGTGCAACGAGAACACCATCGCCGAAAACTCGGCCACGCACGGCGGCGATTGCTTCTTCGGCTTTGCCGGCCGCGAGGCACTCGGCGAACTCTGGATGGAGGAACAACGCACCCGACTCCGCCGCGAGACCGGCAAGCAGGACGTCGACGCCCTCATCGAGATCCCCGAGGAACTCGCCCGGAAGTTCTCCGCGCTCGGCTGCAACCGGAATCTCCTCATCGGAAATGATTTCTCCTACTCCCCCGCCCACGGCATCGAGATGACCTTCAGCGAGGGCAACGTCTTCGCCCGGAATCGGCTTGTCGAAAACGCCATCTGCGGCGTCTGGGGCGGCTACTCGTCCGACACCCTCATCACGCAGAACGATTTCACCGGAAACGGCGGCCTCGCCTACGGCCTGGAGCGCGGTGCGATCAACATGGAGCACGGCTCCAACAACCGGATCGTCCGGAACACCTTCCTCAACAACAAGGCCGCCATCCATCTCTGGTGGGACAACGACGGCGCCCTGTTCAAGCTTCCCGGCGTGGCCGGCAACCTCCGCGGGGTGTCCGGAAACACGATCGCCGGAAACACGTTCGAACTCGATTCGCGCCACCCCTTCCAAGGCCTCAACGAACGCGACCGCCTGATCCTCCTGCAACTTCGCGACGACGGCACCAACCACATCCGCGACAACGCCTGGTTCGACAACCGGGTCAACATCTCCATCACCAACGGCGTCGAGTTCGCCGTGAAGCCCGGAGCCGAACCCACCACCAACGGATCCCTCCCCAAGCTCGCCGTGCCGCCCCACAAGGTCCTTGGAAGCAAACGCCCCGTCGGCGCCCGCAGTCATCTCCGCGGCCGGAAGAACATCCTCCTCGATGAATGGGGCCCATGGGATCACTCCGGCCCCTTCGTGCGGGCCGTCGGATCCGACCGCGGCGCACCCGCCTGGGAGGTGTTCAACGTCCCCAACTTCGCCGCCCAACTCGCCGCGCCCTTCGCAACCCTCTCCCGCGAGCGGGGCTCCGTTCCCCAGTCCGAGATCGTGCGCATCAACGCCCACCCGGGCGCCACCTCCTACCAACTCGCCCTGCGTGGGCGCGGTCTCGACCGCGTGCTGTCCGGCAAGATCCTGAAGACGCCGTGGGACGTCACCTTCTTCTCCTGGCGCAACGGGCCCGATCCCCGCACCAACCTCGTCGACTGGCGCGCCCTCGCCTCCAAGCCCGAGGCCGTCTCCGTCCAACTCGATTCCCTCAACTTCGCCTACGGTGGCCGCGGCCCACGCGACCTGAAGCTGTCCGACGAAGTCACCCGACGCGGCCCTGGCGGGGAACGCTTCGGCATGATCGCCCGGACGTCCCTTCCGCTGACCGAGGGCAAGTGGCGGATCATCACCAGCAGCGACGACGGCGTGCGCATCCAGATCAACGGGAAAGTCGTGCTTGAGAACTGGACCTGGCACGGACCCGAGCGCAACGAAGCCACCTTCGATCACCCCTCCGCCACCACCCTGGCCGTGATCGTCGTCGAACACTTCGAGATCGACGGCCACAGCGAACTCAAGCTCGACCTCGAACCGGTGAAGTGAGGCGGGGCCTACAGCTGAGGCGCGGAGAAGCGGAGAGGAATTTTTCGGGCGATCGATGGGTTTTCCGCGGTGGCTTGGACAAGGCCCTCCCGCGGTCTTGCGGCCGACCATTCGCCAAGGTCCAACCTAGCTCTCGATATGGAAAAGGCGTTTTGACAACAGGCTGGAAAGGCGGAGATGAAGCATGGTGTGATGCGCTGACCTTGGCCGCCTCGCTCCAACACCGTTTCATTCTGCTGCTGCTGCTGGCCGTGGGCCTTTGGCTGCTGCCGACTCTCCAAGTGGAGGCCGAGACCCCTGTCACTGGACTCCGCTGGAACGGCTCGACGATTGCCCCCGATCCAAAGGTGGATCTGCGACGCCAGCCCGCCCTCTTCGCGGGCACTCCGATCCAGGATGCCACGTGGTCCGACGCCGGCTTGGTTCCCTCCGGTCCGCCCGTTGCGGAGAATGGTTGGGAGGTCGACCGCTGGACCGTGGAAGACGGCCTTCCCACCGACCGGATCCGCACCTTGCTCCTCGGCGGAGATGGTTATCTCTGGATCGGAACCTCACAGGGGTTGGCCCGGTTCGATGGCCGTCGATTCACGAACTTCGATCATCGTTCCACCGCCGGCCTGGCTCGGATCGGATCGGACATCCGAGCGCTCTCAGAGTCACCAGACGGGACGCTCTGGATTGCCACGAGCGGCGGGGTTGCCATCCGCCGGGCAGGCCATTGGAGTGAACCGATCACCCCTGCTGGGACATCCCTGACCCGCTGCGACGCCGTCCATGCATCGCCCGACGGCGGAGCATGGGTCGGAACGCGGCATGGCCTGTGGCGGATCCAGGGCGATCACGCGACGCCAGTCCGAGACATCGCCGGCCTGCCGCAGGGGCATGTCGCCCAAGTGCTCGAATGGAACCCGGACAGTCTCTGGGTCGTGGTTTTCCCGGACCTCTTCTTTGTCAACTTGCGTGACCGCACCGCACATCACGTGCCCCATGTCTCCGGAGCCATCCGGGACGCGGCCCTGCTCACCATAGGGGCGACCCGTCGTCCGATCCTCGCCACGCGCCAGCAGACCTGCCGCCAGAGTGGTGCACTGGACCGCTGGCTGGTCCTGTCGGAGTCCGGGATATCGGAGGAACGGATGCTGGAAACCCAGCCGGCGGCCGTCGAGATCGCACCCGATGACCTCTGGCTGAATGCCGATCCGGACGCACGGCTGATCCGGTGGCGCCAAGGCCAGTCTGAAGTCTTCGGCCTGGCCCAGGGAAACCCGATTGACGGTGTGAGCAGCCTTGTGCCGGATCGGGAAGGAGGATTGTGGGTGGGCACCGCGACGCATGGGCTCATCCGGGTGCGCAGGCACGGCATAGCCACACTCAGCGTTTCGCAACCTCCGGGGTTCATGCCGGCGTATGCGGTGGATCAGGCCTTGGACGGGAGCCTTTGGTGGTCCTCGGGATCCGGGATTGTCCACTGGGGCAGCAACGGCGTGGAACTGATCCACGCCCGTCGCGATGCGTCGCTGGCCCATCCGGAGGCCGTCTTCCGAACACCCAAGGGCAAGGTCTGGGTTGGCTGGCCCGAGGGAGGCGTGGTGCAGGTCGCGGAAGGATCCGCTGTCTTCACCGGGTTGGGCGACTCCGGCACCTTTGTCCGGGGGGAGAGGCTCCTCGAGTATGGAGGCGTCCCGCGGGTGATCTACGGCACCCGGGACGGCACGTTCTGGACCGGATCGAAGCACGGGCTCATCCGCTGGTGGGGGCATGCGGACCACTTCACCCGACAAAATGGACTGCCGCACGACGATGTGCGGTGCCTGCACCAGGATCGGGAAGGAACCCTCTGGGTTGGGACTTTTGGCGGCGGAATCAGCCGGGTGCAAAATCCAAATTTCCTGACCGCGGCGACCAACGCCTTCCAGAACTTCGGTCCCGAACAAGGTCTCTCGGATGGGCGCATCTTCTGCTTCCACGAAGATCGTACTGGCGGTCTCTGGATCGGCACCGAACGGGGCCTGACCCGGTGGAAGAACGGACAGCTGACACCGCTTTTCCGCCGGCATGGGCTCTTCGATGAGACCATCAACTCCATCCTTGAGGACGACGCCGACCGGCTCTGGATCGGGTGCAACCGCGGCGTGTTCCGGATCGATCGCCGCACGCTGGATGCGGTCGCCGAAGGACGCGCTTCAAAGGTGGAGTCGATCCTCTATGGTGAGATCGATGGCATGCTCAGCGGCGAGACCAACGGCGAACGTCAGCCTTCCGCGAAGCGATTGGCGGATGGGCGGCTGTGCTTCGCCACGGTGGAAGGCATTGCCCTTATCGATCCCCGCGATCACATGGACGACGGGCGTCCGCCCACCGTCCTGATTGAGGAGGTCACCGTGGATGGGGAACCCCAGTTGGGGACCGAGTACACCGGACCACGACGACAACCGGGCACGCTTGAACTGCCCTCCGGGCGCGGGCGTCTTCTCGAGATCCGCTACACCGCCACTTCCCTCACAGCCCCCAACCGGGTCCGATTCGAGCACCGACTGGAGGGCGTCGACCTCGATTGGCGCAGCGGAGGTCCGGACCGGACGACCCACTATGCGAATCTGCGACACGGGACCTATCGATTCAGGGTGCGTGCGGCGAACCACCGTGGCGTGTGGAATCCGGAGGGAGCCTCGTTTACGTTGAACATCGCGCCGTCCTTCTGGGAGACGCGCTCCTTCTATTTGCTGTGCGCGGTGGGTTTCATCGGCATCTCAGCCGCGTTCACCGGGTGGCGCCTGGGCTGGCAACGCCGCCTGCTGGAACTCCGTCAGCAACACGCGCTCCATCACCAACGCGAACGCATCGCCCGCGACATGCACGACCAGCTGGGAGCGCGTCTCTCGCAGATTGCCTTGGCGGCCGACGACGACAGTCCTGTGCGTGCCCACATCCGCGCCACGGTGCGCGATTTCCGGGAGATGATCTGGGCGGTGGACCCGGATCAGGATTCCTTCGCGGCGTTCCTTGATTTTGTGGCGAACGACGCCCGGGAATTCCTCGGGACTGCCAGGATCCCGCTGGACCTCGACCTCCCGACCACGACGCCGGAAGTGCCTGTTCCCTCCACCACGCGTCACGCCCTGGCGAGCGCGCTGCGAGAGTCGCTCCACAATGTCGTGCGCCATGCGCAGGCGACGAAGGTCTCCATCCGCATTCAGGTTGCCTCCGGCCAGTTGGAGATGGAGGTCCGCGACAACGGGCGCGGGTTCGTCGTCCCGTCGCACCCGCTGGAGAAGGCCTCCAGCGGAACCACCGGCCGGGGCGTGCGCAACCTCTACGCCCGAATGCAGGAACTGGGCGGGTCCTGCCGGATCGACTCGAGCCTCGGTCAGGGAACCTCCGTACGGTTGTCCGTTCCCCTTTCGCAACCTTCCGCCTGATCCCATGCCCAACCGATGCCGCATCGCCCTTGTTGAAGACCAACCCGCATACCGGGAAACACTGACGGCACACCTCGGTGAGCAAACCGGCTGGCGTGTGGTTGCAGCGTGTGCGGATGCACCGGAAGCGTTGCGTCAGGTTCCGGCCTCCAGCCCGGATTTGATCCTCATCGACATCGGGTTGCCCGGGGGCGTTTCGGGCATCGAGCTTCTCGCCAGCCTGCGGCCTCGGGTGCCAGGTGCCACGTGCGTGATCGTCACCGTTGTCGACGACGCCGCGCGCATCGTTGAAGCGCTCCGCATGGGGGCAGCGGGATACCTCCTCAAGGGAAACTCTCACACCGAGACCATCGAAGGCATCCGCCGGATCCTGGCCGGGGAGTTCGTAATGAGCCCCGCGGTCGGCCGCCGTGTTTCCGCGTGGTTCCAGTCGCTCGCGCCCGAGCCCAGCCTCGACACCTACCGGCTGAGTCCCCAGCAAACCCAGATCCTCAATCTGTTCGCCCGCGGCTGGGCCGAGAAGGAGGTCGCCGCCCACCTTGGGATCAGCGTATCCACCGTCAGCACCCATGTCGGGCAGATCTATCGCCGCATGGGCGTGCACTCCCGTGGCGAAGCCCTTCTCAAGGCCTTCGGTCGTCCGCCCACTTCCACAGCCTGACCTTCCGCCCCATCGTCCCGCGGGACGATGGCGGTCCATCTGCAGAGAGGGTAAAATGGTCGGGGAATGAGGACTTCACGTCGTCGGTCATCGGACTTCAACGCCAGGCATTTCCTCCGATGGCGTCGGAGCTTCGCCGCGCTCACCGGTCTGCTGCTCGGAATTCCTTGGGTCGCCGCGGCCGAACCCTCTGCCTTCTGGCTATCTCGAAACCGGTTGGCGGCCTGGGAACTCCACTTTGACGACGATCTCGACGGATTCACGTCCGCCGAGGAGTTCGAGTTCGGCACGGACCCTCACAATTCGGCATCGAGCCCGTACCAGGCAATTCCAGGCCCATTGGTAACAACGCTTCGGTTCACCTTGAATCCCGGGATTGGCTACGAGCTCCTTTCTTCAACCAATCTCACGGACTTCGCGCCGGTCCCCCTCACGGCTCCCGGCGGCTGGACATTTGCGGCCGACGAACCCTTCCGCTTCTTCCGATACACTGCACCCTTTCAACCCAACTCGGACGGAGACTGCCTCCTCGACTTCGAGGAGCTCCTCTATACCGGCACCGACCCCACGAAATCGGATACTGACGGCGACGGCCTCGACGATTGTGAGGAAGTCCTGCTCTATCGGACCGACCCACTGTTCGCATCACCCTCCGGACGGGGTGCCATCGCCGGAAAGGTCGTCCTCGACGATGACCGGGATCCCGAGACCCGGGAGCACATCGGGCTCGGGGGCTGGACCGTATTCGTGGATGCCGACGACAACGGTGAACCGGGTCTGGACGAACCGTTCGCCATCACAACCGCAGACGGCCAGTTCGAGATCCGAGAGCTCGACCCAGGCTTCTACCGGGTCCGACTCGAACGACGACCTGCGTGGCATCAGATCTTTCCAGTAGCTTCTCCCGCTTACGTCGCCGATGGCTTCCCTGACCGGGTGATTGAATACATGGATTCGGGCACCGGGCCGATTCCAGGTCCTTACGGACGGAACCGCTCAACACTCCCCGGCCGCACGGTGCTGTTCGTTCCACATCCCGAACCGGTTTCCACGGACATCATCCTGGGTCCGCTACCCCCGTCTCCCCTTCAGGCACCCATCTGGGGATGGTCCGACGTCGGATTCCTCACGCTCTCCTCCAACAGTGCCGTCACGGTCGAGTTCGAGGGAGAGGAGATCCTGGATGGACCCGGCCCCGATCTGCTGGTTGCCACGTCCGGGCCGGAGGGCGAAGAGGCTGACCTCGAAGTGGGGTTCACCCCCGAAGACATGGTCTCCGTAGGGATCATTCGGGAGCGGGATGACGGTCTTGTTGATCTGGCCTCGCTCCGCCTGAAGCATCCCATCCGGTTTGTCCGACTCCGCTCTCGAAACAACGGTGGCAACTTCCCCGGCTTCGACCTCGTCGGGGTCGAAGCCTTCCATTTTCGCCCACGCACCCGCGGGCACCATGACGTTCAGGTGACCGGAGGCCGACGGGTCGAGCGGGTGGACTTCGGAATCCACGGCGTGGACCGGCCACCAAGGGTTCTGATATCGACCGAACCGTTTCGCCCACGGGCTGGCCAACCGTTTACTTCCACCGTCCACGCCAGCGACGACCTGGGCATAGGGTCCGTCGTTCTCAGGATCGATGATCGACCCACACCGCTCTCAACGACCAACAGTGCCGTACTCACCCTGCCCGACCCTGGCATCCACACCCTCGACGTCACCGCGATGGACTCGGCCGGACAATCCACGCGTACATCGCTTGCTGTCCTGATCCTCAATCCGGATGGCTCCCTGCCGGATCTTTCCAACCAGGGGCTGTCCTCAACAACTCCGACCGCTCCCGCAATCCGCATCCGATACCCCGCTCCCGGCGACATTCTGGCACCGTCCGCCGCAATTCTCGGCAGTGTGATCCCGCGATCCTCACCGATCACCCAATGGCAGGTTCAATATGCACCAGCAGACTCCATTGATCCCGAAGCCCTCGATGCCGAGGACCAAGATTATCGAGCTCTGGCGGAGGGCTCCGGGCCTGTTGCCGGCGACACGCTCGCCTTCCTGCCATCCGATCTACCGCCGGGAGCCTACTTCCTGCGCGTCCGTGCCACCGGCGGTGCCACGGCCTATTCCGGCCTCACCTTTGGTGTGGGCATCACCCGCGAACAACTGCAACCCGCCATCTCCTTCACGGCGGCTCCTACAAATGCCCCCATCCAAATGCCGACTCCCATCCTCGGCACCATCACATCGCCTCAACCCCTCCGCGAGTGGTGGATCGAGTACGCCCTCACCAGCGAAGTGAACCTCGAAGACCCATCCGCGCCGGGACCGCGCTGGACCCGCATCGGTGGTGGAACCAATACCGTCAGCGAAGGTCTCCTGGCCCGGTTTGATCCCACCTTGCTTCCCAACGACAGCTATGTGCTGCGCGTCACCGCCTGGAATCGGAATGGACTGGGCCGAACGGAAGCCTTGGCGGTCGAAGTCGCAGGTGAAGCCAAGTTGGGCCAGTTCGCCGTCACCTTCCGGGACCTCGAACTGCCACTTGCCGGAATCCCCATCTCCATCGACAGAACCTACAATTCGCTGCGCACCTCCCGGGTTGGGGACTTCGGGCACGGCTGGATCCTGTCCCTCTCCAATCCGGACCTCCGCGAGACGGTTCCAAACCGTGGATCGGCGCTCGTTCCCACCCCATTCCGTTCCGGTGCCCGCATCTACCTCAACGCACCCGATGGCCGGCGCATCGGCTTTACCTTCCGACCCAAGCCCGGCCGCGCTTCCTTCCTCGGCACCTCCTATCGGGCTGTCCTCGAAGCAGACCCCGGCCAGCACGAATATTCCCTGAGCGTACCGGAAGGCGATGACTCGTTCCTGACCGTCGATCCGTCCGGCAATACCTACCTTTTCTTCATCCGACTACCGTACAATCCTTCCACTTATATCCTCACCGACCGCAAGGGCACCCGCTTCACCTACCACGATTCTGACGGTCTCCAGGAGATCGCCGACGCGCAGGGCAACCGTGTGACGTTCAGCCCCGATGCCATCCAACATTCCTCGGGCCCGCGAATCCTACTCGAACGTGATTCTCTGGGACGCATCACCCGCATCGTTCCACCCGACGGGGCAGCCACGAGCTACGGGTACTCGTCCGCCGGGGACCTCGCATCGATCCAGTATCCCGGAGACATCCGGGGATCCTTGGAATATGACTCCAGCCGCCCCCACTTCCTGACCGCAGTCCGTGATCCATTGCGGTCCCCCAACAGCCGGATCGAGTACGATTCGGATGGTCGGGTTTCCGCGATGATCGATGCCGAAGGACATCGCATAAGCCAGTCCTGGGACCCCGAACACTACAGCGGCAGGGTGACCGACGCCAATGGAGGCATCCGTCAGTTCACCTACGATTCCCTAGGGAACATCGTACGGGAGGTCGATGCGCTGGGAGCTGTCACCACCTGGCAGTTTTCCGATCCGTTGAATCCCACGCGTCCCACGCGCGTGACCAACGCGCGTGGCTTCGCCACCACCTACAGCTACGACTCCCGGGGCCAGATCCTCACGCTCACTGAACCGGGAAATGGACGACGCCTTGCCTACAGCTACGGCACAAACGGATTGCTGAACCAGTTCAGTCAGGCGGGCGTCCCCGGTTCGATGGTCGTCGACTACGACCTCTCCCGGAGACCCATCCGGTTCTCCGAACCCAGTCGACAGTTCACCTTCGGATACAATGCCAACGGACTCCTCGGATCGTTCGAGGATCAGGAGCAACGCCTCACCCGATGGGAGTACGATTCCCCCCTCCAGCATCCGACCCGGGTCCTGCTCCCGGACGGCCGTTCAAGAAGCTTTGGTTACGATTCCCGCGGCGCACTGGATCGAGTTACCGAACCTGACGGAACCGCCACCACGGTTCATCGGGACTCACTCGGCCGCATCATCCGCCACGTCGATGCAGCCGCAGCACAGACGGTGATTGAGTACGACCCCGAACATCCCGGACTTCCCAGTCGCCAGACCGATCCGGAAGGCCAGGTTACTCGATTCGAGTATTCCCAGCAGGGGCGCGTCATTCGAGTTACGCTGCCCGACGGTGGCGTGGTCCGATTCGAATACGATCCGGTTGGCAATCGCACGGCGGTGATTGACCCCGCAGGCAACCGAACATCCTTCGCCTACGACTTGAACAGCCGCCTGGTTCAGCAAACGGACCCTTTCGGCAACAGCCGACGGCACCGGTACGATGCCGTGGGCAATCTCATAGAGTCCATTGATCGCAACGGCCGCCGCCGGACCTTCGAGTACGATGAATCCAACCGGATCATCCGCGAGGACTGGCACGTCAGCGCGACTTCACCCGACGTCATCCGCACCCTTCACTTTTCGTATGACCGCGCCAACAGGGTCACCACAATCCAGGATCCGGACGCCAAACTGGAATACAGCCAATACAACGATCGGAAGCACCCGTTGAGTGAGCGGATCGGGTACCCGGGACGTGAAGCCCGCGTCGTCAACTTCCAGCGGGACAGCCACGACAGGATCCTGAGCATGACACTGCTAGGCGCGACCTCGGTCGAGCTGACGCGCTTCGACGACGGATCCCTGGGTTTGCTCCAGTGGAGCGTGCCCGGCTCTCAATCCGCCCGGGTGGCGTTCTCCCGGGACCGTCGCGGGGCCGTCATCGAAACATCCCGCGGGACGAATCAACTCAGCACGAATGCCGTCCTCGTGACCCGGAATCGCGTGGACCCCCGCGGTTGGCTCAACGCTGCCAGCCACTTTCGCGGGGATGGATCCCCGCTCGAAACAGCCGACTGGATTGGCACCCGCAATGGCGTTGGAAACCTGACCTCGCTCATCCACCTCGGTAGCACCAACCGATATCAGTACGACTCGGCCGGACAACTCCTGTCCCGATCCCGCGATGGCGTTGTCGTGGAAAACTACGAATGGGACATCAATGGAAATCGGACCAACAGCCACCGTCATTCAACTTATGCCGTGGAAGCAGGAAACCGCCTGCGGCAGGCGGGTGAATGGCATTTTGTCCAGGACGCCGAAGGCAATCTGCTCGTGAAGAGCAATGCGCTGGAACGTTGGGACTACTTCTGGGACCACCGGAATCGCCTCACATCCATCCACCGAACCACTCCAGCCTCGGGAATGATCGAAGTCGCCCGCTATCGGTACGATGGCCGGAATCGGCGCATCGCCGTCGAGCATGATGGGGAGACGCGATGGACCTATCATGCGGACCAGAATCCGCTCGCTGAGTTCTCCGGGACAAGCGCAGGTCCAACCATGGCCTGGCTCCACGGCGACGGGATGGACAACGTGCAGGCAATCTGGCGCGCAGGCGCAGGGATCCGCTGGGTCCTCACCGACCCCATGGGAACACCGCAACAAGTGCTCGCCCACGACGCCTCCGAACTGGCCCGACTCGAGTTCGATTCATTCGGAAACGTCATCTCAACCACCGGGCTTTCGCCGTCGGATGCGGACGGATTGGGGTTTCAAGGCCGCGACCGTAATCCAGTAACGGGACTGCAATGGCACCGCGCACGATGGTACGATCCCGACACCGGCCGGTTCCTGAGTGAGGATCCGCTGGGATTCGAAGGTCGTGACCCCAACCTCTATCGATTCGCCGCCAATCAGCCCAACAGGTTCAGCGACCCCTCCGGCCTGAATTCGGCCATCGAGTACATCGCGCTCACCTTCCGGGTCTGTACCATCGTGGTACCCGCGATCGATCTTTGGAAAATGAATCAGGACCACATAGGCCCAGCGCTGCTGGGCGACCCCGTGGCCCCGCCACGGGAGGGTTCCGGGATGTGGGCAGTCGTGATCAATACGTCGTTTCGCGATCCAGACTACGGCCCTCCGCCGATCCCGGATGCAGTCACCGGCTTCCTTCCCGGCCTGCCAATTCCCGGCTTGGGGCCAACCGCTGAATCCGGCATCGAATGCCTGCTAGGCGTTGCCGACCTCGCTGAGTAGCCATCCCCATCGTCCCTCGGGACGATGGCGGGGTTGGCACGTCGACGGTTAGGATGACCGCCATGTTGCATTCCCGCCTTTCCCGAATCACCCCCGCGCTCGGCGTCCTGTGCGGGGTGGTCACAACCGCCACCCTGCTCCACGCCCGACAAAGCATCGACGTTGGATCCGCAGTTCAACTGGGCAGTCTCGATGCCAACATCGTCCGCACGGGGACGTTTACCCCGACCGATGCAGTCGATTGGGTCACGTTCACGGTTCCGGACAGTTCTCCGGGACCGGACGTCCTCCGCGTTGAACTTCGCCTTCCCCTCGCCTTCCTGAACCAACCCACGGACATCTCCCTCGCACGGGACGTCGATGGCGACCGCCGCATCACGCCCGAGGAGATCCTGACGACCTCCTTCACCGCACCGCCTTTCAATCCCGACGCCGTCATCCTGCAATGGCTCGACGAGGGCATCTACTATGCCCGGGCTCAGGCCACGCATGAAGCCATCAACGGATCCTATCGCCTCGAAGTGTCCCGTTCCCCGGAAGCGGGCTCCACCGGTTCACCGGGTCGCCGCGACAATCTCCCCCAATCCGCCACACCTCTCGGAGCCTTGGGCACACCGCGGACCCTGACTGAATTCGTCGGGGCCTCCGATCCGATCGATTGGTATTCCTTCGAGGTTCCCGACCTCACGGCGGGGCCGGACGTCCTGCAGGTCACACTCGCGGTCAATAGATTCCAAACCCAGTTGGGGATTCGGGTGGAAATCGCTGAGGACAGAAACGCCAACCAGGCGATCGAACCGGACGAGATCCTGGCCAGCCTCGATGGCGGCCCGTCCACCGACTTCAATGTCCTGAACCTTTGGCTGGAACAGGGCCAATACCTGCTGCTGGTCCGCCCATTGGGAGACCCCGCCCAAGCCTCCGGAATCTATGAACTGACCCTCAGCCGCGACCCGCTCACAGGAGCCAAGGATTCCGTGGGCCGGGCGGACAACACCCCCGCCACCGCCGTCCATCTGGGACGCTTGGTCCAGGACCGGGAGGTCCGCGATTTCGTCGGGACTTCCGACCCGGTGGATTGGTACCGATTCGAAGTCGTGCACGTTGCCCGACGGGTGTCCCTCCAACTCGATCCGGAATCCCCGGAAGCTCCCCAGCGAATCGAACTCCTCGAACGGCATGAGATCGGTGGCAATGTCTCGACCGGAGTCTCGTTCGGGTTTGTGGATTTCCACTTCCCGTTGCTGGACGTGCGCTTGGAACCTGGGGCGTACCTGATCCACATCCCCGGTTCAGGATCGAACCCGAGGTACTCGTTCCGGCTTTCCGATGTCCTACCCGCAGCCACTCCACCCTTCGTCACGCTCCCGGGCCCGGTCCGGATCGAGGCTGTTGAAGGGCGAACCTTCGAGGCCAGTGTCGAAGCGGATGGCAGCGCGCCCTTGACCTATCAATGGTATCGCGGTGAGGAACTCCTGGTCGGCCAAACCTCGGCGCGGATCCAGATTGCCAGCATCACACCGGCGAAGGCTGGCCTCTACCATGTGGTGATCTCGAACGCGTTCGGAAACGTTCGGAGCACGGCGACCGAATTGGTGGTGCTGCCGAATCCAAACCTCAGCATCGATGGCGCTGTCCTCGTCTCCTGGCCATCGGACCGCCCCGGCCTGGTGCTCGCCTCAGCGCCGTCTGCGGATGGACCGTGGGTGGTCATCGATCGTGCCCCGGAACTGCGGGATGGCCGCTACCAAGTGGTCGCCCCGACAACACCCGGCCCCCGCTTCTTCCGTCTCCAGAATCCGTGAACTTCTCCACGGATCGGACACGAAACAGCTACACATGCGGACACTCGGTGAGAGTGCGTCGGGCGGGCTGAGCCCACGGAACCGTCCGACTCAGTCCGGCTCCCGCAAACCTCGCAGACTTGCACAGGATCCACGGCACCCAGACGGGAACTTGGCATAGGGCTTGGGAGGACATCGAGGACGTTGCCGCCCCGTTTGATGCCGTCGAGAAGGGGATCGTTGCGGCACACGAAGCAGGGCTCGTCCCGGCCCCATCAGTGCAGTTGGGTCGCTTCTGCAGTTTTTGCAGTTGTCCGTAATCCCCGGCGAGGTGGGCGCCGTCACTCCGGAGCGCTCCCCGATTTCCCTCCGAAACCAACCCCGGTCCGCGGTGTCACACCTGCCGTGACATCCAACGCCCCGGAACCTCCGCCACCACCACCCTCCCGGAAACCCGTGCCCTGGGGACGTTGGGCGGCAGGCATTCTCGTCTTCGCGATCTGCCTCCGCGTCCTGCCACCGCTCTGGTGCGGACGCGACGCCGGCGATTGGTGGCGCGGAGATCGGGAAACCCAGGAAGCCCTCGTCCGCGGCGTCGAGCAGTGGCTGCAACAACCGCTCGGCACGGACCGTTTCAAGACCGGCAGTTCGCAGTTCGACGGAGAATGGTTCTTCGGCACCTACCAGATGGCGGCGCTCGGCCTCGCCCAGTTCGCTCAGGAACATCCCGAGGCTCGGGACCGATGCCTCGCCGGGATGACCGAGTGCGAAGACCGGATGCTGTCCGATGCCTGCCGGCGATTCGATCGGGAGTCCTGGAAGCAAGACGCCCTCGAAACACTCGACGGTCCAAAGCCGCACGCCGCCTATCTGGGTTACCTCAACCTCGTGCTCAGCGTGCACCGTTCGATGGACCCCGGCTTCAAGCACCGCGAACTCAACGATCGGATCACGGCCAAGCTCGCGCGGGTCCTCGCTGCTTCCCCGATCACGATGATCGAGACGTACCCGTTCGAGACCTACCCGGTGGACAACTGCGCCGTCGCGGCCTCGATCCTCCTGCACGATCGGGCGGACCGCACCGAACGCCACGCCGCCCTGTATGCTCGATGGCTCACAGAACTCCAGAAGCGCTACACGCACGCCGCCTCCGGCCTGCTGATCCAGTCGATCCACCCCGTCACCGGCGAACCCATCGATCAACCCCGCGGATCGGGAACCCTTCTCGGCGCGTTCTTCCTCGGCATCGCCGCTGAACCCCACTCGCGGTCGCTCTTCGAGGCGGGCCGCCGCGGCCTGCATGCGCCGTTCATTGGATTCGGAATGGCCCGCGAGTACCTGCCCGACGGTCCCCAGGGTCGGGGCGACATCGACTCCGGCCCCATCGTCTTTGGCCGGAGCATTTCATCGACGGGCTTCCTCCTCGCGTGCGCCCGGCAACACGGGGACATCGACACCTATTCCGGCATCTACCGGACCGTGCATCTGTTCGGCGCGCCGGCCACTTCGGGCAACCGCCTCCAGTTCGCCATGGGCGGACCACTCGGCGACGCCATGATGCTGGCCCTGCTCACGGCCCAACCGATCGACAAGGCCACGCCGGGAGGTGCCCAGTGAAGCTGCCCCCGGGTTGGGCGGTTCCGGTTCGGATGGCGCTGATCGTCGCCCTCGAAGTCGGCCTCAGGACGTACGCCTCCCGTTCCGGATTGGGCGCCGTTCTGCTCTCTCCTTCCGGCGCATCCGCCGATGTCGCCCTGTTCCTCGGGCTGCTCCTGCTGCTCGTCCGGTTGACCGCCATCTGGCTTGTCCTGCCACTAGCGATCACGTGGGCATTGATGAACCTCTGGCCCAGGCGTGGCAATCAACCCGGCCCAACAAAGCCACAATCCTGAGCCGCCCCTTCAGGGCTTGTGATCCTTCGCAACGCCACCCCGGGGCGATGCCCCGGGCTGCCCTAGAACGCCCCGTTGGGGCTTCCTGCCGCCCATTTGTCCTGCATTGGACATCGGCATTTTGCGGATGGCTGCGCCGCATGCCAAGGTCTGGGTCCAACTGAGGCGCCTCGTTGCGCCAAACCCACAATCAGACTCCGGAAAGGCAACACTGATCATGCCTCAATCCCTCGCCCGACTGCACATTCACCTCGTGTTCAGCACCAGGAATCGCGAACACCGAATCCTCGACTCCGTACGGGATCCCCTCCACCGATACATGGCAACGGTGTTGCACAACCTGGGTTGTCCGGCCGTCCTCATCAATTCGTTGCCCGACCATGTCCACCTTTTGTTGGATCTCGGCCGCACCGTCCCCGTTTGCAGCGTGGTCGAAGAGGTCAAGAAGACCTCCTCCAGATGGATCAAGACCCAGGGTGCAGCCTTCGACGGATTCGCATGGCAGTCTGGCTATGGCGCCTTTGCCGTTTCTGAATCCAACGTCCCCGTCGTGCGCGACTACATCGCGAACCAGGCCGAACATCACCGCAGGAAATCCTTTCAGGAGGAGTACCGGGCATTCCTCGATAAGCACCGGATCGCCTTTGACGAACGATACGTGTGGGACTGAACGCCCCAACGGGGCACCCCAACCCAGCCCAGGGCAACGCCCTGGGGACACGCCCATCGACGGTACCCGAGCCCTGAAAGGGCGGCCCAGCCCCGCCCCCAATCCACCCTGCAACGCACGATGCAGTTCCGCAGCGTACACGATGGATCGAGCCCCCGGTCCCTCACGGCTGCCGTTCGATCCACTTCCGGATGCTGTACACGCGTGCCTGACCGTAGTCGTCGAAGTACACCACCTCCACATCGCCTGGCACGGCGCGCACGATATAGTTCCGGGGCGAATCCTCCTCACGCATCGAGCTCAGATACCCGGGGGGATACTCGTCGAGGAGCTTTCGGATCGCAGCCCGGACCGACTGAACCGTCGGCAGGGGATCCCCAGGCTTGAAATCCGACACCACATTGAGGAACGCGTCCTCAGCCCGGTGCGGAACGAACAACCAAGCCAATCGCGACTCCATCCGCACAGGCACCACCGGCATCAGGAGCAGGCAGACCGCGCCGACCACCCCGGCCACGACGCAAGCGCCGGCCATAAACACGCCCGAGCACCCTACGCCCCACCCGCGGAATCGCGACCCCGCCGAAACGAGGACCACGCTCACCAGCCACCCGCCACCGAACCACTGCACGCACGACAGGCTGGCCCCATGCGCGCTGTAGCGCACCCGCTGAAAAGGGGTGTTCCCGTCCCACTCAACGACAGCGTCCGCGCGCATCTGCTCTGGAGACAGGGTCGCGTTCAATCGTGTCGCGAAGGCCGCGTCACCCGCCAACGACCGCAATCCCGGATGCACCACATTGAATTCCAACCGGGAGGGCCACCGTAGGTACCGATTCTCGACGTCCGGCTCCGGATACGCCGTCGGCCGCGCATCCACGACCTCAAAGCCTGGTATCCGCGCCCGGGCCGGCCCGAGGACGAACAGCTCGAGCTTCAACGGCCCGTTGTCGACGCCCGTCAAGCGCAGCGGATACACGGGCTTCGCCGTCGCAAAGGTGAACACCAGCGGGTGCAGCGCGTGCGGCCCATCGAACGTCGCCTCCCGTCGAACACGGCTGGCCACGAAGACCCATCCGTCCCGAACGTAAGCCTCGATCACCGGACGTGCCGATTCGGGAAGCCGGTATCCGCTCGTTTTGAGCCAGGTGGCCAGCGCCTCGGGATCCTTCGCTGAAACCGTCGTCGACTCGAACACACCCGCCACCTGTCGATCCAGGACGCGCACTCCATCCGCCTCCGGTTGTGCGGGCGCACTGCCCCCCGCCGTTCCCAGCGCCGGCAGCAGCATGCCCGTCATCAACGTGAGCAGGACCAGCAGGAGTGCGAAGCTGCCCCAGTACGGCTCGCCCCGTCGCAACCGCCAGACCGTCCAGGCCGAGAGCACTCCGGCCTCGATCGCCAAGGCCACACCGAACGTGTCGCCTACCGCTCCCACCAAGCCGGCACCGATGGCCAGGATCCCGACGGCATCCATCCACTCCAGCGGCGTCTTGCGGCGCACACGCAGGAACAGGCACGCCAGCCCCGAAGCACTCCAGATCCACCACCAGCCCGGTTCGGTCTCGTGCACCACCTTCGGCGGGGTCAACCACGCCAACGTCGGGAACAACCCCAGAGTCGCCGCCTCCACCTTGGGCGCTGAAGGCAACGGAACCACCCAGGCGAAGTTCGTTCCTTCGCCCACGATCCGGGTCTCGATGGCCAGACGCTCCACACCATTCGACCAGACCAGCAGCGCCCGCTGGTCCGGCATCGTCACCTCGGTCGAAACCGCCACCGGCGGGAACGCCTTGCCGTCGGCCCAGGCAAAGGATCTCCCGGAAAGGAGCCCCACCAACAACATCACCACCGCACACCACCAATGCACGATGCGCCCCGGGAAGGTTTGGTTCGATGTCGAGGTAGATCTCATGAAGCAGAACGAGGCAGCAGGGACAATGCCGCTCCATGGACCACGATGCACGCCACAGCTCACACAGAAGGGCTCTCCCGCTCCCTGACGAGGGCCGGCAACGGAAGCACTGGGATCCCAAGCCTGCCGGGCACATCCCTAGACTGCGCCCGCTTCAAACGGAGCCGCGACGTCCTCGTCGCATTACCCGGCCCATTCCGGGCGCGTCTCGAGCACCGCCAAAGGGTGGGGCGAGTGTCCTCACGAGCCGATGCAAAGTCCCAAGTTTGAAGATTCAAGGTTCAAGCCCGGATACTGCTGAAAACTTCGACCCCTGAAGCGGCCCGAGTCTCGCCCCGCCCGTGGGGGAAGGCTGCCCCCGCGAGGTTTGGAGTGCGATGATCGGCCGATCGGGGTCGGGGTCGGAATCGCTATCGGAATCGAACCCGATGGCCTTCGATCCCGATTCCGATACCGACCCCGACTCCGATGGAGGGGCTCGACGGAGAGTCTCGCTCCACCGGCTCTGGATGCCCTGCCAAAATGCGCTCCGGACCGGCGTGCGCATCTCGACACTGCCCCCGTTTGAGAACAGGAACGGGGTGGCGACGTCCTCGTGGCCTTGGGAAATGGTCTGGGAGGGCAACGAGGACGTTGCCGCCCCGGTTGACGCCGGAGGCAGTGCCAAGATGCGCCCCGGACCGGCCAAGTTCCGGAAGGCGTCTTGCGGAGAATGGGCGCCCACTGAACCCGGTCGGACAGCTCGATCGTGGGCGCGACCCACTTCCCCCTATGAAAACCAGGAACCCAGGCCAACGCCTCCTCGCCGCCCTGGCGCTTTCGCTGTCGCTGGCCAGCGCAGGCTCGGCTCAGTGGACCATCACGGACCTCGGTCTCCTCGGGGACGCCGAGGGCAATGACTCGCAGGCCTGGTCGATCAACAACCTCGGCGACGTCGTTGGCAAGGGGCGGGTCCTGGTCAACGGATCCGCCCAACTCCACCTCGTGATGTGGGCCAACGGAACTCAACGCGATCTGGGCGTGGATGCCTCGTCATCCTTGGCGGGCTCGAAGATCAACGACACCGGATTGGTCGCCATCAATGATGGCACCTGGAAGCCTTTCATCTGGCAGGACGGAGTCCTCCATCAACTACCCCTCCTGTCCGGCGGCGCCATCGGCGGCATCAACGGACTCAACAACCTCGGTCAGATCGTTGGGTGGTCCGATTCACCCCTGGGTGGAATCGGCGTCCTCTGGCATGAAGGAGCCATCCGCGACACGGGCTTTCCGGGCGGTTCCCTGTCAGGAGCCGTCGCCATCAACGAGAGCGAAACGCTCGCCATCAACCGCGCCGCCCGCGGTTCCATTTCCTACCTCATTGCCGGAGGTACCACGAACTACCTCACGGTCGCCGGGGTCACACCGGACGGCACGACCTCCGTCGTCGACCTCAACAATGCGGGTCAGGCCTGCGGCAACTTCCACATCCATCTGGGACAGACGGGCGCATGGCACGCCGTCTTGTGGGCCGGGGGGGCTGCCGTCCCGCTGTCCGAGTTCCCGAATGGCGGCAGCGAGGCCTTCGGGATGAACAACCTCGGCGACGTCGTTGGCTACGCCTACCGGGGTCCATTCGACGCCCCGGCCGTGCTCTGGCGGAACGGCACCTTCGTGAACCTGAGTGAACTCCCGGAAGTCCTCGCCGCGGGCTGGACCAGCATGACAGCCCGGGACGTCAACGACTCCGGTCAGGTCGTGGGTCACGGATACCACCAAGGCAAGCTCCGCGCTTTCCTCCTGTCGCCGTCGACCGCCCCGGTTCCCTTCCGGATCACGCTGACCCGGGACGCCAACGGCGCGACCCTCTCCTTTCTCTCGTCGGCCGGCACCCGATATCAGGTCTTCACTTCCGCCGCCCTTCACGAAGCCGACTGGGAACCGGTGGGCGATTCCATTTCCGGTTCCGGCGGCGTCGTCACCACGCACGTTCCCCTCGGCCAGGAACCCTCCCGGTTTTTCGTGATCCGCACGGTGCCTTGATACCGGCGCTTCACCGCGCATCCACCCGGAAATCCCCGAGCCGGTACACCCGCTCCTGCCCGTAGTCGTCGGACTTGAAACTTGGGACTCGGAACTCCCCGAGCGGCTCGTGAGGACACTCGCCCCACCCCTCGCTGGGGCAGTGTCCAGATGCGCCCCAGCCGGAAGGGCGCATCTGGACACTGCCCTCGTATGAAAACAGGAACGGGGTGGCGACGTCCTCGTCGCCTTGGAAAAGGGCATGGGAGGGCAACGAGGACGTTGCCGCTCCGTTTGAGGCGGGGGCAGTCTCCAGATGCGCGCCAACCCGAAGCCGAACCATCCCGGGGATTGTCTGCCCCCATCCCCGGGGCGTAGCGTCCCAAGGTCCCCATGAACGCGCCTCGTCCTTTCGTCGCCGCCCTGGCGCTCCTGATGAGCCTCGCCGGATCCGCCCCGGCGTCCGCCGAACCGACGGCAACGACCGCCAGCGAAGTCGCTCCAGCACTGCGGCGTGCTCCCTTCGCGATCGACGCGTCCGACACCGGATGGTGGGCATTCCAGCCCGTCCGGCGCCCGTCCCCTCCAGCCACGGCAGGTCACCCCATCGACGCCCTGCTCCGCCAGCAACTCTCCGCCCGCGGTCTTGCTCCCAGCCCTCCGGCCACTCCCCGCGAGCGGGTCCGCCGCCTGTACTTCGACCTGATCGGTTTGCCTCCCTCCGACGCCGAGGTCCGGGCCTTCGAGCGGGATCCATCCCCCTACGCCTGGGCGCGGATGGTGGACCAGCTCCTGGCCCGGCCCGAATACGGCGAACGCTGGGCCCGCCATTGGCTCGACCTCGTCCGTTACGCCGAAAGCAACGGATACGAGCGCGACGGTCCCAAGCCGGAGGCGTGGCGTTACCGGGATTACGTGGTGCAGTCGTTCAATCGCGACAAGCCCTACGACCAGTTCGTGGTCGAGCAGCTCGCCGGCGACGAGCTGCCGGGGTTCTCGGCCGAGGCGATCATCGCCACCGGATTCTACCGCCTGCACGTCTGGGACGATGAACCCGACAGCACGCTGGTCGCCGAGTTCGATGATCTCGACGACATCATGGTCACGACCAGCGCCACGTTCCTCGGCCTGACCTTGGGATGCGCGCGCTGCCACGACCACAAGTTCGATCCCTTCAGCCAGGCCGACTACTACCAGATGCTCGCCTATTTCCGGAGCATCAACCCTTACGGCCAGCATCACACGGGCGGTGGCGGCCGGGGCACGGGACGTATCACCCGCCCGCTGGTCCCCCACGAGGAATTCGGACGTTGGGAACTCGCCCGGGTCGAGAAGCTGAAGTCCCTGCGCGACCGTCTTGCCCTCGCCACGGCCGACGAAGCCCGCCGCCAGCTCCAGGACGAGATCCGCCGCACCGAATCGCAGCCTCACCCGTTTCCCGTCGCGCTGGCCATCCACGAGGATCCGATCAAGCCGACCCATATCCTGCGCCGAGGCGATGTCCTGACGCCCGGTGCCGAGGTGCAGCCATCGCTCCCGGCGATCCTCGGCCTGCCTTCGCCGGCCATCATTCCGCCGGGCAACCGACCCGCCACCTCCGGCCGCCGCCTCGCCCTCGCCCGCTGGATGACGGATCGCGGCAACCCGCTCACGGCCCGGGTCGTGGTCAACCGGATCTGGCAGCATCACTTCGGCGTCGGCCTCGTGCCGACGCCCAACGACTTCGGCCGGACCGGCCTGCGCCCCACGCATCCCGCCCTTCTCGACTGGCTCGCCGACGAATTCATCCAGGGTGACTGGCGGATCAAGCGCATGCATCGGCTGATCCTGACCAGTGACGCCTACCAGATGTCCTCGCGAGCCAATCGACCCGAGGCCCTCGCCATCGACGAAGGCAACTTGCAGCTCTGGCGACAGAACCCGCGTCGACTCGAAGGCGAACCCCTCCGCGACACGCTCCTCGTCCTGGCCGGTGCCCTGAACCTCCGGCTGGGTGGTCCAAGCTTCTATCCCGCCCTCGCACAGGAGGTGCACGGAACCCAGGATTCCGCCGGCAAGGGCTGGGGCGAAAGCCCGCCTGCCGAGCAAGACCGACGCAGCCTCTACATCTTCGCCAAGCGTGCCCTGACCCTGCCCCTGCTCGACACCTTCGACTGCCCCGCGTCCACCGTCCCGATCGGTGCGCGCAGCGTGACCACCGTGGCGCCCCAGTCGCTCATGCTGCTCAATGACGCCTTCGTCCGGAAGCAGGCCGCTCGGCTGGCGGATCGTCTGACCCGGGAGGTTGGCAACGACGACTCACGCCAGATCGAGCGCGCCTTTCAGATCGTGCTCCAACGAAGCCCAACTCACAGCGAATCCCAGGCCGCCCAGCGCATGCTCGACGAACAACGCCGCCTGGCCCCGGACGGTCCCGATGCCGACCGCACCCGCCTTGCCCGCCTCAATTTCTGCGCCGCCCTCTTCAACCTCAACGAACTGCTCCATGTCGACTGATCGCCCCCATCCGCAGTGCACCGGTTCCAGGCGCCAGTTCCTGTGGCAGGCGGGCGCAGGTTTCACCGGGCTGGCCCTCAGCGGGATGCTGGAGGCTGACGGCTTCCCGTTCGGTCGGACCCTGGCCGCCAAACCCGAACCCGGGAATCCCTTCGCCCAGCGACCGCCCCATCGACGCGTCCGGGCCAAGGCCTGCATCTTCCTGTTCATGTTCGGCGGGCCTTCGCAGGTGGATCTCTTCGACTACAAACCCGAGCTCCAGAAGCGCGACGGCCAGTCGATCGACAACGAATTCCGCCGGAACACCAAGACCAAGGCCGTCCTGCAGGCGAGCCGCCGGACCTTTGCCCAGCACGGCCAATCCGGCCTGTGGTGTTCCGATGCCTTCCCGCACATCGCCCGGCACATGGACAAGCTCGCCGTCGTGAAGTCGCTCTACAGCGATTCCTTCGCACACGGCTCGGCCGTCCTCCAGATGAACACCGGGCGCATCATCCAAGGGCACCCATCGGTCGGCGCCTGGCTCAGCTACGGTCTCGGCACTCCCAACCGGAACCTGCCCGCGCACGTGGTCATGCTCGATCCCCGCGGCGGTCCCACCACCGGCGCCCCGAACTGGTCCAGCGGTTACATGCCTGCCGCCTACCAGGGCACGGTCCTGCGCTCCGCGGGAGACCCCATCCTCAATCTTCACCCGCCCGGCGACCTCACCCGGGAGATGCAACGTTCGCAGATCGACCTGATCCAATCCCTCAACGCGGAGCACCTGCGCGACCACCCCGGTCACAGCGAATTGCAGGCGCGCATCGCCAGTTACGAACTCGCCTTCCAACTCCAGGCGTCTGCACCCGAGGCCCTCGACATCGCCTCCGAATCCGAGGCCACCCGCACGCTGTATGGGATCAACTCTCCCAAGGGCACCCACCCGCTCACCGTCGGACCCGCCCCCTTCGGCCGCCAATGCCTGATTGCACGCCGCCTCGTTGAACGCGGCGTGCGCTTCATCCAGATCTATTCCGGCGGCGGCGGTGCCGGCGGCCAGAACACGTGGGACGGCCACCATGGCATCGAGGAAAACCTCCAGATCCATGCCCCCGAGGTCGACCAACCCATCGCCGGACTCCTCGCCGATCTCGAACAACGCGGTCTCCTCGATGAAACCCTCGTCGTCTGGGGCGGCGAGTTCGGCCGTCAACCGGTCTCCGAGACCTTCAACACCGGCGGAAAACCTGGCGGCCGGGACCACAACCCCAAGGGCTTCACTTACTGGCTCGCCGGCGGTGGCATCCGGGGCGGCATCAGCTACGGCGAAACCGACGAACTCGGCCAGCAGGCCGCCCGGGATCCCCATCACCTCCGGGATCTCCACGCCACCATCCTGCATGTGATGGGACTCGATCCCACCCGGCTCACCTACTTCTACGGCGGACTCGAGAACAAGCTGACCGGTGTCGTCGAGCCCGAGGTGATCCGCGGAATCATCGCGTAGATTCCTCGCCCTCTCCGAAAAGCACAAGGGCGCGATTCCCTCCGGAATCGCGCCCTTTTTGATCAGAAGCGAATACCGCTTCAGGCCTTCTTGGCCGCCATCATCCGACGGCGGATCAACCAACCTCCAGCCACCAAAGGCAACCCACCCCAAGCCAGGTCGGACTCGGGGACGAAGGTGTAGGTGACGCCAACGGCCACGGCACCGAAGGTCTGGAAAGCGACGCTGTAATTGGCAGTTCCCCCGCTGATTCCAGCTGGGGCGTAGAGCAAGGGAAGCGCGGTGAAGCTTGGGCTGTTGGTAGAGCTGAGTGCATTAAAGCTGTCCTGCCCAGTTATGAACGTAATCGAGTTCGTAGACAACTTGGTGTCAGCGACGGAAATTTGCTGCCCATTTCCGGCCGGAAGATTAACCCCAGAGACAGATAGGGACTGAAGAACATTGAAAATGTTGCCATCCCCGGGGCTGATGATGGGGTTATTGCTAAAATTAGGATCGGTATCCACGGCCGGAGGGCCCGGCTGGAAGTCATACACATCCAAAGTCGCATTAACCGACGCACTAAGCCCGTTCTGTGGGTCCTCAGTCTTGTTCGTAAACGTGAACACAGTCCGAGTGTAGGTTACCACCGTCAGCTCGACCGATTGCAAGTCGCCCCAGATTGCAGAAGGAACCAAGAGGTCCGAAAACACCTGCCCCAGATTCGGAACCCGCAAACCTGCACTAGCCGTACTCAAACCTCGCGGAACCAAAAAGTCATCGACGTAGGAATCCCAACTTCCATTTAGGCCCGTCAACGCTGCGTTCGAGGGAGGGAAGGACGGCGGCGTTGTTTGGGGATAGGAAATCGAATTCGGGATATCGAACCAAAGCGTGCGAGTCTCTCCAACCGCAAGCGCTTGAACCCCCGCCGCGAAAAGCGAAGTGCCCACCAAACTGATCTTCAGAAATCCCATGCGTCTTCACTACCAAATCCTCGGTAGCAAATCCAAGCACTATCTCCATATCTCGAATGCAAACCTTCGATCGAGAGCATCGCAGACAACGATCCGATCCTGGAGGGCCAAGGCTGCATCAACCGAGGTCATTCGACTCTTCCGCCGATACGTTCCTCACACTCACAGGTGTCTTCCCATGGTTCCCCTCGGAACTCTGAGGCTCAGAACGGCCGTTGTATCCGCAGATGGCGCAGATAAGCAGGGACTTGAGCCGGGATCGCCTTGCACCCACAAGGTTAGCCCCGTGCCGGGCTTGATTCCGGACATTTCCGTCTGTCCATCTGCGGAGAGATGAACTGCCGGTTCCAGAATGAATTGACCCCGACGCAAAGACCCGCGCTGGTGTGTGGGGATGCCAACTACGGGAACCAGACGCTGATGGAAGGATGCGAGACGCGCGCCCAGAAGTACCTCTTCAGGCTGCGTCAGAGTCACCGGGTAAAGGAGTTGGTGCGATTGCTCAGTGCCCAGGCCGGGTGGGTAACGACGATCAACGGGTGGGAGGGGTTGGAAGGGAGCCTGAAGTTGCAGGGATGGACCCAGTCCCGACGAGTGGTGATCTACCGCCGAAAGCTGGAGCGCACGGTACGGCGTGGCCGCGCCGAACTGGAACAGCAGGACTTTGGACCCCAGGTCGTGCCGGCGGCCGAAGAGTGGGAATACCACGCAATGGTGACCAATTCAGCAGAGGACATCGTGGCGGTTCAGGATCTGTATCGGCAGAGGGCGGACATTGAGAATGCGTATGACGAACTCAAGAACCAGTGGGGATGGGGAGGATTCACGACGCGGGATCTGTTGAGGTGCCAGGTGTCGGCGCGGAATGTGGCGTTGGTGTACAACTGGTGGAGTCTGTTTGTGGCGTGTGCGGAACCGGATCGAGGAAGGGAGGCGATAACGAGCCGGCCGTTGCTGCTGTCGGCGGTCGGAAGGCTGTGGAATCGGGGCGGCAGTTGATGATCCGACTGACGAGCACGCATGGGAGCGCGGCGGAGGCGCACAATTGGGAAGATGGAGTGGGTGAGATCCCCCTGCAGGAGTCAGCCGACGGAAGAAATCCTGGCGGAAGGCAGGCAGAAGTGACCGCTGAACGGCGGAGCGCTGCTCTCAACTGCCCTTATTTGGGTGGATGGTTGCCGAGGTAGGGACATTTGCCACCAGCCTCTCTCCGCGTGCCCTGCGGCTCCGCGTGAGACTACTACCGCATGAACACGGCTTAGCTGTAACCATGCGATTGGAGGCGGGGACAGGTTCACGCGGAGACGCGGAGGGAAAAGGACACCTGGCTGGCAAGTTGGGTAGTCACCGTTTGGTGAACGGTTCTCGACGCTCCACCATCCGTGACCGGCTTCTCTCTCGGCGCTCTCCGCGGCTCCGCGTGAGAATTCTGCCGCATGGATACGGCTTAGCCACACCCGAAAGCCGACGCCACCTTAGACACATGGCCTTCGGCCTTCGCGAGCAATTCCATTCCATCGCCACCGAACCACCCAAGATTGTCATCTCCCGCCTTCGCGTCTTCGCGTTAACAACTCCCGGAATCTCCCAACTCTCCATGCTCACCACCGCGTGGTCCGTCGGGGAACTCGATGTTGGCCGTGAAGAGTCATCCCTAGCCACGGCGAGAACGTCGTCAAGCCGGTCCTTGCCACATTTCAATGCAAAAAAGCGCCCGGAACTTCGTCCCGGGCGCCCCTTGCTTGAATCAACCCGAACTACCGCTTAGCGGCAGCCGACGTTGACCGTGTTCAGGCACTTGCGGAGGTTGTCCTGCGAGGTGCGGCGCGAGTGTCCCCTCGGCGTGGAGGGATTGCTCTTGATGGAGTCGTCAGCGCGATTGCAGAGCTGCTCCACGGTCAACACCTGATTGCCGAAGCGGCACCGGGTGTTCTTGCTGACCTTGCCACAGGCCAAGTTAAGCTTGAGGCAAGCCAGTTCGCGGGACAGGCAGGACGCCATGTTGTGGGTGTCGCCATCCTTGCAGAAGCGCGAGAGCTTCTCGCAGGCCTCGCGGTAATCGCGGCAACCCTTGCCACCGAAATTATCGGTGTCGCAGTCGGTGAAGTCGACATCCTTGCCGTCGCGGTCAACCAGCTTGCACTTGCTCAGGTCAGCGTAGTGGTGCGGCTTGGTCTTGTCGCAGTTGTTGCCCCAGTAGCTTCCATCGCAACCATTCTTCGGGCTGCAGTCGTCCTTGTCCTTGTCGTGGTCTTCCGTCGGGCACTCAACGTAGGAGTCCTTGTCCTTGTCGGAGTCCTTGTCGCAGGAATCCTTGTCCTTGTCGGAGTCCTTGTCGCAGTTGCTCCATCCCCATCCACCACCGGACCGGCGGTAGCTGCGGCGACCGCAGGAATCCTTGTCCTTGTCGGAGTCCTTGTCCTTGTCGCAGGAATCCTTGTCCTTGTCGGAGTCCTTGTCCTTGTCGCAGGAGTCCTTGTCCTTGTCGCAGGAGTCCTTGTCCTTGTCGCAGGAGTCCTTGTCCTTGTCGCAGGAGTCCTTGTCCTTGTCGCCGTCTCCGGGCGGCTTCACGCAATCACAGCCATCGACGCCGTCCTTGCGGTAACCGAAGTCGATGTCGCGGCGGTTCTGGCCGGCGGCCAGCGTGAAGGTGGTCTGGTTCAGCGAGACCAAGCCATCCAAGTCGTAGGTGGCATCGTAGCCGGATGTCGGATAAACGCGGACCGTGTAGGTACCGGCGAGGAGGTTCGAGAAGTTGTACTTGCCTTCGCTGTCGGTGAGCGCAGAGCGGATCTCAACACCCGCCGAGTTGAAGAGCTTCACAACCACGCTGCGGAGACCAGGTTCATTGCTGTCCTGACCACCATCGCTGTCGCAATCGAGCCAGACGCGATCACCCACGGAACCGCGGGTCCCGGTCGGGCAGTACCAGTAGCCGAAGTCCACATCGCGGCGGTTCTGACCCTGGGTCAGGCTGGCCACGGCGGTATGCGGAGTGTTGAGGCCGTCGAGGTCGAACGTCTGGAGGTAGTCAGGCTCCGGCGTCACCGTGACGCGATAGCTGCCAGCGTTCAGGCCCGTGAACAGGTAGAGACCATCCGTACCGGTCGGCTGGGAACCCATCTGGGCACCCGTGGTGGCATTGAACAGGGTCACCGTCCAGCCCACGAGACCGGGCTCGTTGGAGTCCTGGCGACCATTGCGATTCTTGTCGAACCAGACGCGGTCACCGATCGAACCAGTCACCGGCGGGCAGAAGACGTAGCCGAAGTCGACATCGCGGCGATTCTGGCCAACAGCGAGCGAGGCGATCGCCACGTGAGCCGTGTTGGTTCCATCCAGGTCGTACGTCTGCACGTAGTTCGGCTCCGGGGTCACCACCACGCGGTAGTTACCGGCTGGGAGACCATCGAAGATGTAGATGCCATCCACGCCCGTCGGCTTCTGGCCGAGCTGGGCACCGGTGGTGGCGTTGAACAGCGTGACCGTCCAGCCTTCCAGACCAACTTCCGTCGAGTCCTGGATTCCGTCGCTGTTGGTGTCGTGCCAGACGCGATCACCGATCGAACCGAGAGGGACGTACACGTAGCCGAAGTCAACGTCGCGACGATGCTGACCGGCGGCGAGGGTCGCCACTGCCACATGCGGCGTGGCAAGCCCGTCGAGATCGTAGGTCTGGCTGTACTGGGGCCGGGGCGTCACCGTGACACGGTAGGTTCCCTGCGGCAGTGCATCGAACAGGTAGAGGCCATCGGCACCCGTGTCCTGTTCGTTCACGAACACGTAGCTCTGACCATTGAGCACTTCGAGGACCACATGCCAGCCCACCAAGCCCTGCTCGGTCGGGTCTTGGTCGCCCTGGGCATCCTCATCGAGCCAGACTCGGTCACCGATCGATCCCAAGGGATCTTGGGTGGGCGGTTGATAGTCGTACACGACCGTGGCCTCGGCCGCGGCAGAAGTTATGACCTCGAAGGATGCATCACCGGGCCCATTGTAGAATCCCTTTCCGGCAGCGGAGATATTGATAGGAACCGTGCCAACGCCAGTGAAGTCAGTCACGTTGTCTACACCCACGGTGAGCACTAGGCTCGAGTTCGCGGACGACGTCCGAAGAGGATTCACGATTCCCGAGGTTCCAGCGTAATCCAAAGTCCCGTCGAAAGCCGTGAGCACGTTCGTGTAACGGACGATTGGAGACACACTGGCCAAGCTCAGCGAGGGACTAGAGGCTACCAACGTGACATCAGAACCATTGAGGACTCGCCAGCGAATGGCGTCCTGATTCTCGACTTGAGTGATCGTCTGGTTCGTCCCGGACAGCGTGAAGGTTACCGAGAGCAGCGTCCCAAGGCTGCCATCGAACTTCGGGAGGTTGACCGATGTCACCCAGTCCGTCTTTGTGACCGGAACCACGGCCTTGTTCGTCACCGAATCCGCCTGCGCGACGCTACCGAGCATCGCGGTCGAAGCGGCTGCAAGAAGAGCAGCGCGCCTCATGGTTGAGGAGACTTGTCTCCCCAGATTCCCCATTTTCCCTGTTGTCATAGAATTCCCTGATTCCCTGGAGGCTTGCCTGAACCACTCCCCGGCTTTCCCCCGAAAGCCAGTAAACGCCTGGACGGTATTCCCTCCGTCCAACCCTGAAGTGAAACGAGCCCACCTCCCACTCAAGCAACTTGCCTTGCCGAGTTGCGAAACAGTTTCCGGACTCCCCTTATCCCTGAGTCCCCGTGTCCAGCCGGTCTAGAGCAGCACACGGTCTTCGGCTGATCGCGGTACAAATTAACCAAAAGAGTTGCACTTGAAGGAAGGTAAGGAACACGGAAGCTCGTGTACGGACAGCCCGTACAAAGGTCGGGATCCGCGGTGGATGCAACCACGGTGGCGATGCCGTTCTGAGCAGGCCTGATGGAATGGACGAGGGCCGTTGATCCTCGCGAAATCCGGGGATTGCTTGGGGAAACACCCTACTATTGCGACTCCTACTGAGTGTGCGACGCGCACTTGACGCCGTGGCCCGGAGGAATGCGCTTGTAGGGGACCGCGAGAGTCGGCCGGCAGATCACCGTACTTCCCAACGTTCGCCGGCCCGCAGGACGCGGCAGGATTGACTCAGGGCGCGGCACTCCGCCTCAAACTCCGCCGGGCTGGCGGTGTTGAACTCGAACATCTCGTAATGGCCGGGAACCGCGATCCGAGCACCAATGGCCTTGGCCAAGCGGGCGGCCTCAAAGCCCCAGAGGTTGCCCGACACCCGCCGTTCCGGGCCACGGCCGTTGATGGGCAGGAAGGCAACGTCGATTCCCCTTCCCTTCAAGCGCTCCTCCATCCCGGGGTACGGCACGGTGTCGCCGGAGTGGTAGAACGTCCAACCAGCCCACTGGACGACGAAACCCAGGTACAGGAGCCGCCCCTCGCGGTCCCGGTCGAGCGCTTCGTGGGCGGCAGGGATGGCCTCGATCCGGATTCCACCCACTTCCACGACCGGCGGCACCGACTGGCCATGCGGGCCAGCATCATCGGGGGCGTCGAGCCCGAGGATCCGTTCATCGGGCAGACCCGAGCGTTCCCGGCTCAGTTTCCGCTGGGATTCCGGGCAGACGAGGCGGATCGCGGGATTGGCGGCCACCAACGGCTGGAGTGTATCGGCATCCAGATGGTCGGTGTGAAGGTGGCTCGAAGTCACGAGACTCACGCCGGTCAGGCGACCGGGCGACACCACCCGTTCGGTCATCCGGACGTGCGGCTTGTCGGTGTCGGCGTACTTGCGGGTCAGCGAGTCGGAAAGGTAGGGATCGAACAGGACCGTGATCCCGCCGACATGGACGAGGTAGCCGGATTGCCCCAACCACCAGACGTGTGGACCGGGACCGGATTGACGGGCGGCTTCGACGTCGGCAACGAACGCATCCTCCTGAAGCACGGGGCGGATCATGGATAGGAGCTTTGCGGGAGAATGCAGATCGGCCAAGCCGCAACCAAGCGGGGGCGAAAGGAGCCGGGAGATTTCGCGCGAAGCCGCGAGGGCGCGAAGGAGTTACGGCTGGAACCGACAACACCCGATTCACACCCTGCATCCGAAACGAAGCCCCGCCTCTTTCGCCTTCTTTCGTTCCTCTCGGCAAGGACCAGCTCCCCTTCGCGGCTTCGCGGCTTCGCGCGAGGGCTTTTCGGTTCACACAGGACTTCGCGCGAAGCCGCGAGGGCGCGAAGGAGTTACGACTGGAACAGACAAGACCCGATTCACACCCTGCATCCGGAACGAAGCCCCGCCTCTTTCGCCTTCTTTCGTTCCTCTCGGCAAGGACCAGCCCCCTTCGCGGCTTCGCAGCTTCGCGCGAGGGCTTTTCGGTTCACACAGGACTTCGCGCGAAGCCGCGAGGGCGCGAAGGAGTTACGACTGGAACCGACAACACCCGATTCACACCCTGCCTCCGAAACGAAGCCCCGCCTCTTTCGCCTTCTTTCGTTCCTCTCGGCAAGGACCAGCTCCCCTTCGCGGCTTCGCGGCTTCGCGCGAGGTCTTTTCGGTTCACACAGGATTTCGCGCGAAGCCGCGAGGGCGCGAAGGAAGTACGGCCGGAACCGACAACACCCGATTCACACCCTGCATCCGAACCGAAGCCCCACCTCTTTCGCCTTCTTTCGTTCCTTTCGGCAAAGACCATCCTCCTTCGCGGCTTCGCGGCTTCGCGCGAGGTCTTTTCGGTCCACACAGGATTTCGCACGGAGCCGCGAGGGCGCGAAGGAGGCTGCGGTTGAAATCGACGGCACCGGAACGGCCGGCAGCACATTTCGGCCACGACGCGGATGTCCTCGCGGCAATAGCCAGGACTCGTTCGCGGCTCGCGAGGACACTCGCCCCCCTTGATGCTGGGCAGCGTGCGGCCCTGAAACGAGGGCAGACAAGCGGCGTCGTTCTGGTAGGCTCGGCACATTCCAACATGAAAGCGTTGCTGTTGCTCGTGGTGGCGGCCCCGGCCGTCCTCGCTGCGGAAAAGGCCAGGATCGACGTGTCGAAGATGCCGCTTCCGGTGGCTCGAAAGGTCGACTTCACCCGTGAGGTCTACCCGATCTTCAAGGAGTCCTGCTTCTCGTGTCACGGACCGGAGAAGCAAAAGGGCAAGTACCGGATGGATACGCGGGAAGGGGCCTTCAAGGTCACAGACGACTACGGCCCTTCGATCAAGCCGGGGAAGAGCGAGGAGAGCGCGATCATCCACATGGTGTGCGACATGATCGACGAGATGTTGATGCCGCCGCCGTCGGACAAGCCCGGGCAGTCCGAGAAGCTCACCAAGGAGCAGATCGGGATCCTGCGGGCGTGGATCGACCAGGGGGCGATCTGGCCGGAGGGTCCGATTCAGGAAGTAGTCAAGCCCGTCACTTTTGCGGGAGACATCCAACCGGTGTTTGCGCAGGCCTGTGCTTCCTGCCACTCGGGTGCTGGCGCAAAGGGGGCGTTCGCCGTGGACACGGTGGAAGCCGTGCTCAAGGGCGGCTCCACGTATGGCAAGGTCGTCACACCCGGGAATCCCGGGAAGAGTTCGCTCCTGACGATTGTCGCGGGCAAGGACGAGGACCTGCCCTTGCCGGAGAAGCACAAGCTGCCGCCGAAGCAGCTTGCGCTCGTGGAGAAGTGGATCGCGCAGGGCGCGAAGTAGTGGGCGGGCTGTGGCGAGACTCCGTCGAACCGCTCCCGGGGGGTGTTCTGTGCGAGACGGGTTTTGAGGCGGCTCGTGGGGACGCTCGCCCCACCGGACGCTCGCCTCAATCCCGCCTGCCTTCCGGGTCTCCGCGTCTCGGCGTGAAACCTTCTCCGCCCCAGCACGCCGACGATTCCCCTACGGCACCACCTGTACCCGGTAAAGCCGCAGTGCTTCCGCGCCCGGAACCACGACGGCCGAGGTGGACGCTCCGTTGGCTACCAACTCGCTGACCGTCGTCCATGCGCCGCCCAACGCGGTGCTGGACTCGAGCCGATAGCGGATCCCAGCCGAGGAGGTCCAGGAGAGGGTGATCCCCGCCGGGCCCTGGACAAACTGCAGCACCAACGCCGGCGCAACGCCCACGTCGATGGTGATGTCCACGAATGCCGACGCGGGCGGCACACCCGAATCCCGGACCTCGGCGCGGACGACGTGACGCCCGACCTGGGCCGCGGTTGGAGTCCAGTCCAGGACGCCCGCCGGGGAAACTGTCGCTCCCGTGGGTCCGCTGACCCGCGAGAACGTCAATGCCTGCACGGGCACGTCGGCGTCGTTCGCTTCCAAGGTCCGAACCAATCGGCTCCCGACCGTCGCGGACAGTGCCGGAACCGGCACGAAGGTGGGGGGCCGGTTGACAGATCCCGGGTTGGGCTCACCCGGCGTCGGCACAACTGCCACGCTGATCCCGGCAACGCCGAGCAGCGGCAGGGCATAGGCCGAATCGGGGACCGCGCCGCTGTAAGCGAGGTAGTCTGCAACGACAACGCTGGTCGCACCCGGTCCACCGAGCACCACCACACCGGACGGCAACGTAGGCCGGAACGACGC
This sequence comes from Limisphaerales bacterium, assembly GCA_965284395.1. GTDB lineage: Bacteria > Verrucomicrobiota > Verrucomicrobiia > Limisphaerales > UBA9464 > UBA6176. The sequence goes on from OZ260084.1 coordinate 134,445, forward strand.
ATGCCACTCGGTGGCGGTTCCCTCCCCTGCCTCTCCATCGAGGAATACGACCCGGTGTTCGCCGGGAGCGAGCACGGCGCCGGCGGGGAACTTCCAACGGCCCGGTTGGACGAACGAATCCGAAAGTGCCCAACCTGCGAGGCTCACCGGTTCGATGCCCCGATTGACCAGTTCGACCCAGGGCTCGCGTTCGCCGGCGCCATCCCGGATTCCGCCCGTGTTGTTCGGAACCACCTCACTCAGGAACACCGGCGGCAGGGAACCCGTCGAGCCCGCGACATTGTTCGAGGCACCCGGGGTGGAGGCCGCGAGCGAAGTTCCGCCGAGGACCAACTCGCCGCCCCAGACGATGTCCGAACTGCCGGCGTTGGCCTGATGCACCTCGACCGCCAGCAAGTTCGTGCCCGGCTGCAGCGAGGCGACCCCGAGCGCGAAGGGCCCGGTCACCGCGGCGTCGCCAACCACCGCGTTGGCGAAGGTGGTCGAGTCCACGATCGCGTTGGTATCGATGTTCTGGCGGAGCACCTCGATACCGTTGAGGTAGACCACCGCGCCATCGTCCAGGACCGTCTGCAGGTTCAAGGTCGCTGAACCCGGTATCGAGGAAACCGCGAACGTTGTCCGGAAGTAGTAGACGTTCTGACCCAGGGTCAGGGGCGTGTTGATCGGGACGGGCAAGGCGGCCGACTCCACGGCAAGCAATCCCCGGCCAACCAACCAGGATGAATCATCGAAGGTATTGCTCTTCCACGCTGCCGCCGTCGCGCCGGACTGGAAGTACCGCCACTGGTTTGTGAACGAGACCAGCGTCTGCGGTCCTGCAAACGGCGCGGTGACCGCCCAGCTCGACGGGCGGCGCGGATCGACGTCCGACGGGATCAACTGCAATGAAATCCCGCTGCCAACGGCAACGGCAGGCCAGGGCGCTGCCGAGGCGTACCTTACCTCGCTTCGGACCGCGCCAGCGGCATCCAACAACCGCAGGTGATCACCCCCGGTCACGAGGTTCCCGGTCCACGCGCCGGCCAACCGCGGTGCCGCACCGTAAGCAGCACGAAACGCGGCAGAGTCCTTCGCCACACAAATGAACCCGCGCGGCCCCAGCACCGTTCCTGCCGGGAAGGCGAAGTCCACTTCCAGACCGCGCAACCGGAATCCGGCCAGGTCCCATGACGTCACCGACGACGGGTTGTGCAACTCGACGAACTCCGCGTTCGCCACCGATGGCCGATGCATCACCTCGTTGATCACCACCCGGAAGCGCGGCACCGTCACCAACTCCACCTCGGCATCCGCGGACAAACCCTGTACCCCATCCCGGACGCGGACCGTGACCCGGTTGGTGGTAGCGCCGAGGTCCGGGGGTACCGACCAGACGAATTCCCCAGTTGCCGGATCGATCTGCGCGCCGGCCGGAGCGCCGGAGGGAAGCAGATAGAACAGCTGCTGCACCGGCCGATCGGAGTCCGACCCCACGGCCTGGAAGCGAAGCACTGAACCTTCTTCCGCGACCCGACGCGCCGGCACCTCCAACGTCGGCGGCTGATTCACCTCCCGCACGGTGATTCCGAAGCTGGTCGAATCCGAAAGGAGCGCGCCCGCCGTCTGTTCGGCTCGGACGGTCACGATGGCGAGTCCCGGACCGAACTCCTCCGGCGGCGTCCACCGCAACACACCCGTCTGCGGATCCAGCGTCATCCCCTGCGGCGCCCCAGCGCCCAGCACGAAACGCAACGGCACGCCCGGCACGTCTGGATCCGTAGCCCGATTGGTCAGGATCAGCGTGCTGCCTTCGTCGATGCCCTGCGGTGGCACGACGGCGATCACCGGCGCGTTGTCGACCTCACGCACCCCGACCCGGACCACGGCATTCGACGACAAAGCCGGCGAACCTGCGTCCGTCACGCGGATCTGCAGGTCGACCGTCCTTCCACCGTCCGCCTCGGTCGTCACCCAGCGGAACTCACCGCTGGTCGGGTCCATCGACGAACCCGCAGGCGGGTTGAGCACCAAGAACTGCAACGTCTGCGCCGGAAAATCCGCATCCGAGGCCGAAACCGCGAACGACACCAACCCTCCTTCGTCCACGACCCGACCCGCTGGCACGGACAGGAACGGCATCCGGTTCACTTCGGAGACCGTCACCTCAACCGCACGCTGGGCGAACCTCGGCGGGACGCCGTCATCCGTCGCGCGAACGGTCAATGAGAACACACCCGGTCCCTGCAACTCGGTGGGAGTCCAGAGCACGCGGCCCGTACCGGCATCGATCGAGGCTCCGGCGGGCGGATTGACGAGCGAGTACGTGAGCTTCTGTCCAGCATCTGGGTCCGACGCCACCACAACGAAGTCCAGCAACGACTGCTCATCCACGGACTTCGCCGGAACCACGCCGATTTCCGGCGGCCGGTTCGCGGTGCTGATGAAGTTCGGACTGCGCGGGGTGGACACGAGGAATGCCGACAACGCGCCATCCGCGCCGTCCGGGAACCGGCCCATGCTGACGTTCGCGGCCTGCGGACCGAACGTGAACCCGTCCACGAGCGCGCCGTTCGGATCGAACAACCCGATCTGCTCGCCATCCCCACCCAGTCGGAAATTCACATGGAGATCGGCGTTCGTCGCCGAGTTCTGTCCGGTCTCGCTGTCCGCCCACACCAGCAGGAATCCTCCGGCTGGAATCACGTATCCGGGCGGAATCACGAACTGCGTGCGGTTCGTCAGGTTGTCCGTCAATCGATAGCTCGCCAGGTCCACGGGTTGCGGACCGGCGTTGTACAACTCGATCCAATCATCGAAGTCGTTGTCCACCGGATCACGCAGGCCGGCGCTGTTCGACGCCATGAACTCATTGACCGTCACCTGGATCGTCGGCACCGCAGGATCGTTCGTACCGCCCGGTGTCGGTCGGAAAAAGACACGGCGGTTGAACGGATTCCCGTCCGGGAAGAGACCGAGGCTCCGGTCCGGGAGCAGGCCCGAGTACTCCACGAAATCCAGTACCCCCATCCCACCAGTCTGCGAACGGGAGAGCGCCACGACGCCAGCCGATGCCACCAACCGGAACCCCGCGTGCAGATGTCCGATAGCCGACTCCCCGTCCTCTCCGTCCGCCCAGACCCTCAGGAAGGCGCCGGGTGCGATGGTGGTCCCAGCCGGGAACCGCCACTGGGTCAGGTTCGTGTACGAGGCCGACAGGAACACGTTCGACAGGTCGGCCGTGTTGGTCCCCGAATTGTACAACTCGATGTAGGGATCGCGGTCGCCGAAGTTGTCGAGCGGACCCGCGAGGTTGTTCGGAAGCACCTCGTTCAGCCACAATTCCGGAATCTCGGCCAGGTCACGGCGCACGGAGTTCAGGCGTCCGGGCGTCACCCGGTTGACGTCGTTCGTCGCCGTGGCCGCCCAATTCGCCAGGCGATGCACCGCACGTCGCGGATCCACCAGCTGGAGTGATGAACCGAACCCGGCCGCATTGGTCGGCCAAGGCATCCGATCGCTGTACCGGACCGTCTGGAGGATGGTCTCCGCATTCCCGCCTGTCGGATCCGGCCGCACGAGCGAGAGTCGCTCCCCGTCGTTGTCCAATGCCCCGGGAAATTCACCAAATACCGGGATGGTCGTTCCATAAGTGTCGGCGAACACCGCCGTATCGGCGGCCAGAAGCAGATAGGCGCCCGGCGCAATGACGGCTCCATCCGGGAACGTGTAACCAACCCCATCGATCCGCAGGCCCGAGAGGTCGAAGGGCGTCGTCGTGGACTGGTTGAACAACTCGATGAACCCGGCACCCGGCTGGGCAGGGTCATAGTGGATCTCGTTGAGGACCACGAAATCCTGCAACCGTTGGATCGTCCCGGTCGTCACCACCCGGATCGTATCCGTCGCGCCAGCGACGGTCCGTCCGTATGGATCGAGGCCGACGAGGGTCAGGTTGTTGGTCACCTGCCCGAGCGGCACGAGCATCGACCAGTCCGTGAAACCAGTCCAACGCACGGGATATGCGACCCCGTTGACCTCGATGGTCCGCACGCCCAATGGCGCCCGGCCCGCCAGTGTCACCGAGGACGTGTTCACCGTCAGGTTCGCACCGTTGTTGGAGGTGATCTCCAGGGCCGCCACGTTGTTGGCATTGATCTGCCCCTCGATGTGCGCCCGGCGCGCCTCGACGTACTGCTTCACTGCGGCTGCATTGGCCGAGGGGATGCCGTTGTTCAGGAGCACCCGGTTGCGGGCGTCGATCTGTTCCCCCACCGGTCCAGCCCTCAACGGACCGTTGATGGCGTCAATGTACGCCTGCCACAGCAGTCGCCGGAACGCCGGCGTGTCGTACATGCGGTTGATGGTAGGATCATTCGCCCCCCACAACCCATCGGTTGCGCCATTGCTGCCGCCGCCCAGCGTGAAATCCACGTCCCACGGGAACAACCGCCACGGCGCCCCCGTCTGCTTGAAGGCGTACATGTTCTTGCCACGACCCATGCCGTAGGAGTCCCAGTTGCCCGCGATCCGCTCGAACGCGAACACGCGCATCCACTGGTCCACGTCGACGAGCTGGCTCACGCCGGCCTCGTAGGTGGACTGCGCCGCATTCGCCACCGTCACGAGCTCGAGGAGGTTCGTGAATTCGTTCGCCGAACGTTCCACCGCGCGCTTTCGCCACGCCCACCGGTACCGTGCCGCCTTCAGGTTCGTCGTGCCGGTCGGGGAGTAGAACGGCTGCAACGTCGCATCGACGTTCGAGAAACTCGTGCCGTCGTCCTGGAACTCGAACCAGTCCTCGATCTTGTAGAGGTCCGGCTCGATGCCCTCGCGGTAGAACCGCTCGGCGTACGCCCCGTTCGGCTCTTCGGTGTCCTCCATCACCTCCCGGTAAAGGTTCCCGCCGCGGTAAAGCCGCACGTAACGACGGTTCAGGTAGGCCGAACCAATCTCCCGCGCGATCCAGAAGCTCACCTGCTCGCGCAGGTTGCTGTCCTCGTTCCCCCCGTTGCCAGTCGAGCTGATCGCGAGATCGGAGGTTCCCAGCAGTTCGTCATCCTCTGGCGTGACGATGTAAAAGTCCCCTGCTCCCCCGTGGAAGGGACTGCCCTTGTCCTTGAACGACGCGTTGTAGATCACCCGCTGGTCGCCGTACACGAGAGTCAGGTCCCGGAACGTGTTGTTCAGGGGTGATGTCTGCGAACGGGCCGCCTCGGTCGCCGCCGTCGTCCACATGTGATAGTGACTCAGGCTGCCGATCGGCGTCGGTTCACCCCAACGGATCAGGCATTCGCGGACCGGCGCGTCCGACGGGAATCGGGTCGTTACGGGTGTGCCCGCGCTGTCGCGGGCCTCCACCCGGAAGGCGACCTGCGTGGAAGCGGACCGCCCACTGATGTTGCCGCTGAACACGCCGTCGCCAGCCACGGAATCGGGGAACGCCCCGTCGTCGCGCAACAGCACCGTCACCGCCGTTCCCACGCCGTCGACTCGACCGATGACACGGACGTCCGCGATGCCATCGGGATCCGACACCCGTGCCGTGACGGTCACGGCCTGGCTGGCCCTGGGCAGGACGGGCGAGTGTGTCACTTCCCAGATCGCGGGACCGGCATTCGACACCGCCCGGCTGTTGGCCAATCCCGGCGTTCCAAGATTCGTCGGAACCGCCAGGCGCGCCGGCATCTCCAGCCAGTTGCCACGGATGCGGAACAGCACTTCCGGCCAGCCTACCACCCACCGGACCCGAGCGCGGATCGTGGCCCGGTTCCCCTCTGCCAAACCGGCCGCCAAGGGCGTCCGGATCCGGTTGAAGCCCGTATCGCCGCGTCCCTGCGCCTTCACGTGCAGGCACCGCGCGCCCACCGCTGCCCCGGTCCCCTGCACGAACGATTCGGTATGGTTGCCTTGCAGGGTCCATCCGGTTGCCGCTGGCAACGCACCCGACTCAAACCCTCCGTTGGAGACAAGGTTGACCGTCGTGCCGACCCGGAACACCTCCACCTCGTCGACCAATGCCTCGCCTCCGCCCTGGATGGTGATCTGGAGCTGGTTCGGCGGGAACCCGCCATTGCCGTTGTCCAGCGTTCCCGTGAATTCCACCGTGGTCCATGTCCCCTTCCCGGTCTCGTCCGAGTCCGCCCAGTTCGAAGCCCTCCTCGGATCCGCGTTCAGGTCGATCAACTCGAGGCTCGATCCGCCCCCATCGGCCCAGCGGCCCCATCGGCCGCCGTCCTCCCACGTCACCTCCGCCACGTCGATCCACACCGTTTCCGAAGTCACCACGCCCAACTCGTTCGTGGAAGTGATCGCGTCCGGCATCGCGAAAGAGAGGCGCTCGCCACCGTTCGAGAGGGTGCCGTCGTAGTCGCCGACACTGTTGCTGGCATTGAGATGTGGATGCCGCGAGCGAAGCCGTGCCACGTTCCTCGCGACAACCAATCGTCCCCCAGCCGGAATGCTTACGCCCGGCGGGATCGTCAGGTCGATACCCGACGTAAAGCGCCAACCCGAGAGGTCGAGCGTCGCGCCCGAACGGTTGTAGAGCTCCACGTACTCATCGTCGTCCTCGCCCGAGATCGGATTGTAGAGGATCTCGCTGATCACGACCCGCTCCGGTCTCCACGTCGCATTGGCTGCGCCCGGCGTCAGCGCTGCCAACCGACGCTGCTCGGTCGCGCCGTCCGGCTGACGCCCGCTGCTCACCCCGTTCTCCTGCGCATCAAAGCGCACGGAGTCGATCACCCGGCGACCATCCGGCGAGTACAGGTACAGCGACTCGCCCGCCGCACTGAGGCGGAAGCCCAACTGGTTTTGGTCGAGCGCCAGGAATCCGCGCGCCGGGATCGTCGTACCGGACGCAAAGCGGAAGCGATTGGTGCTGGGATCATCGGTCAGGATGCACCCGGACAGATCCACGGCATTGGCGGAACGGTTATACAACTCGACGAAGTCCAACTGCGGCTCATCGGTGTGTGCGAGCCATTCGTTGATCACCACATCCTGCCAAGGGTTGGCGACCCGGTTCTCCAGCCTTCCAGGAGAGCCGCCGACAGACTCACTCGCAGCCCACGCCCGCGCATTCGACGGCCCGTAACTCGGCCTGGCCAACACGAGGGACGGCCCTGCCCCGTCTGCCGCCACCGGCCACGGATGGCGCGTGCCGTACTCGACCTCGAACAGAACGTCGTTGCGTTTCCCACGCATCCGGATCGTGCCTCCGTCATTGCTCAACCGCCCCGAATAGGGCCCCACCACGTTGGTGGCACCCGAGGCCGCGCGCAGTGCCACCGGATCGAGAGCCACCACCAGCACATCGCCTGCGTGGAGTCGTGTTCCTGCCGGGAACTCGAACCCGATGTCCCCCGTCAACCGCATGCCGCCCAGGTCCTCGAAGTGGGTGCCGCCGTTGTAGAGTTCGACGAACTCAATCCCATCGCCCAACGGATGGTAGTGGATCTCCGAAAGCACCAGACCCGTTGAACGTACGAAGGGCCCCGGCGGCTCACGGTCCGGCGCGTAGTTCGCGATCGTCGTGACCGCGGTCGGCCCCAGATCCCGGAACCGCGCCGCCGTCGAGGTCCCCGGATCCTGGCTGGCCACGGCCAAACCGAAGTGCAACGTCGCCGGCATTCCCGCGATGGTGACCGTCCCCAACTGGACCCAGCCCTGCCCATCAAAACTCCCGAATCCCGTGAACACATTCCCGGTCCGGCGCAACCGCAGCCACGTCTGCGGATAGTTCACCGGGAACCCGGCCACCGCCGAGGTCGTAGACGCCGGAGCACCAATCGATCCCCGCGACTTGAACAGGCTGCCGACCTGTGGGGATGCCGCGAACACTCCCGCGAACCGGGCGTTGGCACCCAACCCGTCCCGCGCCATCAATCCCGCCTGGGCGAATGGATCGGTCACCCGGATCGATTCCACCCGGACCTGCACATCGAAGTCGCCTGTCCGCTGTTCCCACCCGAATTGGAACTGGTCAGCCGTGGAACCGATCTGCGCACCCGCCCCAGTGACGTTGAATGCCCCGGGTCCTACCCGTTCGACATCACCTCCGACCAGGCCGCCTCCCACGCCTTCCGCAGTGAACTCCTGGGCGGTGAATTGCACGCTGGTCCCGGGCAGGATCGGATTCGGCGTTCCCGCCCGGTCGGTCACCCCGGTGATCTGCAACGTGTACACCTGCCCGAAGGTCATCGGCGTCACGGAAACCACCAGATTGCTGGCTGTCGCTCCCGCCCCCACCCCGGTCGCCGTCACGCCACCATTGAGGACGAATGACGTCGCGGGGGTTGCCGGCGGATTCACCGGCTCGCTGAACGTCAGCACCAGGGATCCCGCACCCACGTTGATCACCCGGACCAGCGTCGGCCGCGTCGTGTCCGGTGTCACCCGCAGCACAGCCTCGGTCGACAACGCCGTGCCCAGCCCGTTCGACACGAAGACCCGGTACCTCGTGTTGTCATCCGCCAGCGTCACCGGACCGTACTGGAGCGTTGAATTCGTCCCACCCACCAGGTCCAGACTGTTCCGCCGCCATTGGAACCGGCCCGGCCCCAACGGATCCATCTGCACGTCGAACGTCGCGATACGCCCTTCCACCACGGTCGCATTCTGGGGAGCGCGAACGATCGTCGGCTGCTTGAACTGCGCCCCCCAAGGAATCAGGAACTGACCCGGGATCGGTCCCTGATCCACCCCGTCGGGACGAAGCCACCGGACCGCGAGGTTGTCCCCGCCGCCGCCTTCCTTCATGAGCGCGTCGACGTAATAGATCCGTCCTGCTTCCAGCCGGATCGGCCCCGACTGCTGGTTTGGTTCGCGTCCCCAGTCCCGCGCCGGCGTCCATCCGGTCACCGTCGCTATCTGCCGACGGTTCGCCACGGTGTCGTCCGTGCTTAGGTACAGCGCCCCTCCGTCATCGGTCGCTATCCAGAAGGTATAGTTGCCCGTCACCGGCGGGGTCAGGTACCCCCGCAACCGCTGCCCGTAGTTCTCGTAGACATCCGAAGGAGCCTCGAAGTCGGTGACGTAACCGGTCTCCGTCGGCGAATTCGGGTAGGAGGGTGCCGCCAGCAGGTCGGCCACGCTTCCACCCCCGATTTCCCGGTAGACCTCGCGCAGCAACCCGTTCGCCGGCTGGGCCTGAGCCTCACCCCAACCCACCAGCACCGGAAAGACAAGTGCCGCCAGGACTCCCTGGGACAGCAGCATCCCGGCGGATCTCCCGAACAGGGATGCGTTGCCAGACGACCAAACGGACGTCGGTTTCAAGAATTGCATGCGTGTGCCGCAAAGAGAGCAGAACTCCTGCCGGAATCGAAGGCATTTGCCCTGGCGTGGAATCCAGTGGGGCGAGACTCTGACGAGCCGGTGCAGGATCGGCTCGTGAGGACACTCACCCCACCCCAGAGCCATCTCCTCGTGCCGCGTGAACCCCGATGGACGCGGACTTCCAGCCCAACCGGGTCTGCCGTATCCTGTCCCCATGGCCTTGCTCGAGATCCGCGGACTGAAGAAGAGCTTCCGGTCACCTGATGGTCAGCCCCATCCGGTGATCGACATTCCGTCGTTTGACCTCGCCGCCGGACAGTCCGTGGCCCTCGCTGGCCCCAGCGGCACTGGAAAGACCACCTTCCTCCACCTGATCGCAGGCATTCTGACTCCGGATTCCGGCAGCATCCGCGTCGCAGGCGATGAGATCGTCGGACTCACCGAACACGGCCGGGATCGGATCCGCGCCAATCGAATCGGGTACATCTTCCAATCGTTCAACCTGCTCCAGGGCTTCACCTGCCTCGAGAACGTCCTCCTCGGCATGAGCTTCGGGGCAGGTGCGAACCAGTCCCGCGCCGAGGACCTCCTCCGACGGGTCGGACTCGGCGATCGTTTCCATCATTTTCCCCGGCAACTGTCGACGGGTCAGCAGCAGCGGGTTGCCGTCGCCCGCGCCATGGCCGGCAAACCCCAACTGGTCCTCGCCGACGAACCCACAGGCAACCTCGACCCCGCCAACGCCCGCGAAGCCCTCGCCCTCATCCGCGAAACCTGCACCGAGAACGGGTCCGCGCTCCTCCTGGTCTCTCACGACCGTGAGATCCTCAGTTCCTTCGATCAGGTGCCGTCGCTCGCCGACCTCAACAAGGCCTCCCGGGCCTCAGCCTCGTCCCGATCATGACCCTCGCCCTTCTCGTCCGCCGCAGCCTGCGCCAGCACCTGCTGTCCACGGTCGTCACCGCTCTGTCCCTCTCGCTCGCGGGCGGACTCCTGATGACGGTCTGGTCCCTCAAGACCCAGGCCCGCCAGACCTTCGAGCGCATGGACGGTGGCTGGGACGCCGTGCTCGGCGCCCGCAGTTCCAAGCTCCAGCTCGTCCTCAACGCCATCTTCCATCTGGAGGCCTCGCCGGGGAACATCCGTCCCTCCGATCTCGCAACGCTCGCCGCGAACCCCGCTGTCAAGGCCGTCGTCCCCATCGCCATGGGCGACAATTACCAAGGCTTCCGCATTGTCGGCACGACGACCAACCACTTCACCGACCACGAGTTCGCCGAGGGCCGGCGCTTCAGGCTTCGGGACGGCCGCCTGTTCGAGGACGGCTACCGTGAGGCCCTCGTCGGCGCCTTTGCCGCCGAGCAGCTCGGTTTCAAGGTCGGTACCGAGTTCAAGCCCTACCACGGATTGAACTACGCATCGAAGGCCGCCGACAACGTCCAGCATGACGAGGTCTACGTCGTGGTCGGAATCCTCGAACCCTCCAACACCCCCGCCGACCGCGTCGTCTGGATCCCCATCGCCGGCATCCAGAACATGGCCGGCCACGACCCTTCCACCGCTTCGGACGTCAGCGCTGCACTCGTCCGACTCCGCGACCCCGCCGCCGGATTCCGACTGGACCAACTCTACAACAAGCAGGGGGACAAACTGACCTTCGCCTGGCCCATCGGCACCGTGATGGCCCAACTCTTCGACAAGATCGGCTGGTTCGACAACGTCCTCACGCTGGTCGCGTGGCTCGTGGCCCTCGTCGCGGCCGGCTCGGTCCTCGCCTCGATCTACAACTCCATGAGCGCGCGCCGCCGGGACCTCGCCATCCTCCGCGCACTCGGCGCCCGTCGCCGCATCATCTTTGCCGCCATCGTCGCCGAGGCGTCCACGATCGCCGCCATCGGTGCTGCCCTCGGCTTCCTCGTCCACTTTGCCCTGCTCTTCGGCGCCGCCGCGCTCGTCCGCGCCCAGACTGGCGTCGTCATCGAACCCTTCCAGCCCGGATGGGTCTGGGTCTGGGCTCCAGCCGCACTCATCGGGCTCGCGGCTGCGGCGGGCACCGTGCCCGCTTTCAAGGCTTACGACGTCGACGTTGCCTCCTCCCTTTCACCGGAATCCTGACCCTCCCTTCACCAACCCCATGAAGTGCTTCGTCACCGGCGCCTCCGGTTTCATCGGCGCGAACCTCGTCCACGAATTGGTCGCGCGCGGCCATTCTGTCCGCGCCCTGTTCCGCCCGGGAGCCGACCAGCGCGGACTCGAAGGCACCTCGTTTGAGGCCGTAGAAGGAGACATCACCGACAAGTCGGACACCCTCGCCCGCCACATGGATGGCTGCGACTGGGTCTTCCACGCCGCCGCCAGCTACGCCCTCTGGCTGCCGGACTACCGCCCGATGTACAAGACCAACCTCGTCGGCACCCAGAAGATCCTCAAGGCCGCCTCCGCTGCCGGCGTCCGCCGCATCGTCTACACCTCTACCGTCGGCTGCATCGGGCTCCCGAAACCCTCCGCCACCGGCATTCTGGTCCCGACCGACGAGAACACGCCCGTGTCCGAGGTCCAGATGAGCAACCATTACAAGCGCTCCAAGTGGCAGGCTGAGGTCGCTGCCCGCGAAGCCGCCCGGGCGGGAGTCCCGGTTGTCATCGTCAACCCGGCCGCGCCGGTCGGTCCCCGCGACGTCAAACCCACCCCCACGGGTCAGGTGATCGTGGACTACCTCAATCGGGCCATGCCCGCGTTCCTCGACACCGGCTTGAACTGGGTCCACGTCCGGGACGTCGCCATCGGCCACATCCTCGCCGCGGAAAAGGGCCGGATCGGGGAACGTTACATCCTCGGCCATGCCGAGGGAAACTGGTCCATGCAGCATGCCTTCGAGGTCCTCTCCGAGATCACCGGCCTGCCGCCCGTGCGCCGGCGGGTTCCATGGCAGGTGGCCCTCGCCGCCGCCCACGTCTCCGAATGGGTTTCGCTCATCACCGGCAAGCCCCCCAAGGCTCCCGTAGGCGGCGTCCGCATGGCCCGCTACAAGATGTACTTCAACCCCGCCAAGGCGATCCGCGAGCTCGGCCTGCCCCAGACGCCGCCACGTCAGGCGCTCTCCGATGCCGTCGACTGGTTCCGCCAGAACGGATACGTCCGTTGAAAAACTCTCTCCGCCACAAACTCAGGGGCGCGGCGCGGCCGGTGGCGGTGTGATCTCCACCGAATCCTGCATCGTCCGGCCCCGAAAGTTCCGGAAGCGGTGGAAGGTCAGGAAGTTTGCGTCGTGATTGTTGTGCGCGCCGCCCTCGGCGTCAGCAAACGCCGTCCGGCACGCCGCAATCATGTCGTCTCCGTCAAACAGCCAGTCCACATACTGGAAGCCCGTCCGCGCACGGTCCTGCGAATGCAACAGATGGCAGCGGACCTCCCAGTGGACGAGATTCGTACTGCATGTCAGCGCCAGGGTGTTCCGGATCGATGCCGGCTTTCCGAGCTTCCCCCATTCACCGGGCACAACCGTTGCCAGCGACCAATATCGCCCGCTCCGCTTGTCCCAACGGATCGTGAACTTCTTTGCGCCACCCGGAAAATCGACGAAGCCCGACTCAGGATCAAAGACCGGCGCCGCCTCCGGACCTTGGATCCGCACGATCGCCGCCTTCTCCGGAACCGACCGAGTGTCCACGCGAAGCACATCGACCAGTCCACCATCCGGCGTCACGACGACATTCCCCTCCAGCCACGCGCCCATGTCACCGCCATTCCATGACCGGTCACTGGGCAGGAAGGGCGTCGCCGTCCAACTCGCCGCATCCAGCAGATCTGCGTCGACCGGCACGGACAACACCCCCGCCCGGTAGTTGATCCCCCAAGCCGTCGGCGGATTCCTCCATTCGAATCCCCGCCAAAGCCGCCCCCCGTGCTCGACCACCGGAACCGGTGCACAGTGAAACTCTCCCTCAGGGCGCAAAATGCCGGTCTTGCTGTCGACCGGGACGGTCCAGGTAACGCCGGCATCCGTCGACCGGCGGATCAGTACGTTGCCGTGATGCCGGTCAGGCCCCAGCAGGTACAACGCCCCCCGATGGACGAAGAGGGAGGACCAGAAGGCACCCTGCACCTCGGACACCTGTCGCCACGTCCGGCCCGAATCCGAGGACCGGTACACCCGGGAACGCGCACTTCGATGCTCATCCGACTTCGGACCAAAGAAGTCATGCGAGGCTACGTAATCGCCCCCAGGCAACACCGCGATGCTCGGCGACCCGATGTAGAGTCCCGTCCGCGCCGGACTGTGCGCGACCACCACGCCAGGAACCACGTCCGCTCCCCAAGCCCAGCCACCCCAGAGCCCCATCACCAACGCGAGGCAGGCCCTCAGACTTTTCCGATCCATTTCCGTTCCTCCCAGATCGCCCGGATGGAAGCAAGGTTCCTGCGATCCAAGAGGTGCCCGGCTGCCTTCAACATTCGCCCCGAGCCGGCCGCCTGCCAGGCCTGGTTCAGGTTTACCGCCAGATTCTGGAGTACTGAGGGATCGCGGTAGCAGTCGATCATGCACCGCGTGCAACCATCCCGGATCCGCTTTGAATCGTCCCACTCGTAGACCGTGCACATCGGGCTTTCCCAGAAATGGCATCGGTAGAGGTTCAGGTGCCAGTCGAGGTAGAAGTACTTGTCGCCGCCGAGGCACCCAAAGCGCTCCTTCTCCCCTTTCACATGTCGCTGCATGTCCTCGAGCGACGCGTCCGGATTCATCACCGGAAACCGGCTCTCCCGTTTCAGTCGCCGGATCCGTCCGAACAATTCCCAGAGTTCCTCCCGACTGAACGTCACCAACCCACCCTCGGAGAAACTCAGGTAGCTGCTCTGCAAGTTCGTGAGCGGATAGCTGAACGTGCAGTTGGCGAAGCCCAACGATTCCAGAAACCCCGGCAAGGCCGCGTAGTCCTCGATCAACCGGCTGGCCGTCACGCTCGCCGTCGTCTGGATGCCCGCTCCCCGGAAGAATTCATTCGCCCGGCGGATCTTTCGGCACACGCCTTCCAGCCCCCGGTTTGACTCGTGACGCGCTACGTCATGCGCGTCGACCGACATGATCACGCTGGCAAGCCCATCATCAGCCAACGCGGCCATGTTCTCCTCCGTCCACAATCCGCCGTTGGTGCAGATCATGGGGCGAATGCCGGACAACGCCGCGTAACGGACCATCGAACGGAGTTCCCGGTGGACGAGCGGTTCCCCACCGACGAAAAGCAGGTAACCAACGTGGTTCCGGCGCGCGATGTCGATGACATCCAACGCCTCGCCCAGGGTCACCGACCGACGCTTCCTCGGATCGAACTTCGAGCGCGCAAACCCGCAGAAACCGCAGTCGGCATTGCAGAGATTGGTGATCGCGAACTGCAGATAGGCCGGCCCGCCCTGTCGGAGGACCTGCCCCAACAACTCCCACCCGGAGATCTCAGGAACAGCAACCCGCCCCTCAAGACTGGGAAGCCTGGGGTCCTTCTGCCCCTCTCCCGAAGGTGCAGTCGCAAGGCCCGGTTGAGGAAGTTTTGCCGAGCTCATGGATGACTCCCGGCCTCGATCCGCCGATGGACTCCCTTCAGTCCGACGGCTCAATCACGCCTCAAACAGCCAATGCCCAAGGCATTCCCCGGAACAGCTGGAACCTAGGGCTTTCCCTCAGGAGGTACAGGCAGGGTCGCAAACGGGTTCTGACCAAACCCTGCCGGATTCTCGGCGGCATTCGTCGCGACCCGGACGGGTGCAGGAGCCGCCGAACCGGACTTCTGCGCGGCCAGCTGGGCCTGACGCGCGGTCACGATGATCGCGTGGTTCTCAGCCGTGACATGCGCTGAAGGCGTGTCTCCGGTTTCCTTGGGATTCTTGGCCCGCTTGTGCTTCGGGTGCGGGCTGATCATGACATTGATCGACCGGCCAATCAGCTTGGGCGGCGAATCCGGGTGTCCCCAAGGTTCGAGATCCTGCAGGAACTTGCTCACGACCTGCTTGCCAATCTCGGTGTGTGCCATCTCGCGGCCGCGAAAGCGAAGGGTCACCTTCAGCTTCATGTCCTCGCAAAGGAACCCGACCGAGTGGTCGAGCTTGATCCCGAGGTCATGCGGATCAATGCGCGCGGAAAGCTGGACCTCCTTCACCAAGTTTGCGTGCTGGTGCTTCTTGGAATCGCGCTCCTTCTTCGCCAGCTCGTACTTGAACTTGCCGTAATCCACCAGGCGGCACACCGGGGGCACCGCGTTCGGTGCGATCTCGACCAGATCAATTCCCTGGGCACGGGCGAGATTCAAAGCTGAGGGCAGATCCATCACCCCGGCCTGCTCGCCATCCTGTCCAATCACCCGAACTTCCCGGGCTCGTATCTTGCCATTGACCCGGTGCAGGGGTTGCTGGGGTTGATGGCGACTGAACGGGCGGCTCAAGCGACCGCCTCCGGTTGGGGGTGAATCATGCGGAAAAACAAAACAATCACTTACACTTACTTTGACAGACGGAGGACGGTATAGTGTTCCCGCGTCCGAAACCGCAAGTGAAAACTGGCCATTTCATGCTCCCGGCGCCCCTCAGCCTGCTGACGACCTTCGTCCACCCCTTCCTCACGCCCCTTTTCGCTGCTCTCGCCGCCGCCCTTCTCCAGCCTGCCGCTGCCCTCGCTGAGTTCACCCCATCCGAGCGGACCCGCTTCGAATCCGCGTTCCTCCAGGCCCACACCAACCACCTCGCTGCCACCAACCAGTACCGGCCAGCCTGGCAATTCGCCCTCGCCGCCTTCGACTGGGCCGATGCCCAGTCCAACGACCGCGACCGAGCCCGCATTGCCCAGATCGGCATCGACGCCTGCCACGCCGCCCTCGCCCTCCAGACCAACGGAGCCGAAGCCCACTACTTCCTGGCCCTAAACCTCGGCCAACTTGCCCAGACCAAGACCATCGGTGCCCTCCGCATCGTCCCACGCATCGAACAAGCCTTTCTCGCCGCCCTCGCCTCCGACGAAACCATCGACAACGCCGGCCCGGACCGCGGCCTTGGCCTCCTCTACTTCGAAGCACCAGGCTGGCCCACCAGCGTCGGAAACCGCACCAAGGCCCGAAAACACCTCCTCCACGCCGTCGAACTCGCTCCCCTCCACCCCGGCAACCGCCTCGCCCTCGCCGAGGCCCTGCTTGAGTGGCGCGAACGCTCGGCCGCCCTGGGCCAACTCGATGCAATCGACCGCGACTGGACCACAAACCGCGCCAGACTGGCCGATCCCAAGTGGGACGCCGACTGGCGAGTCTGGCTCTCCCGCCGCAATTCCCTCGCCGGACGCCTCAAGCGGCCTTCGATCGCCCTCGATCCTCCGCCCTCCCCCTCCACCACCACCAATCCGCCCGCCCCATCCCTTCGGGATCCGTAGCGGAGGACATCAGGATGCAGCCTCCGTTTGAGAACAGGAACGGGGTGGCGACGTCCTCGGCACCTAGCAAAGGGTAAGGGCGGGCAACGAGGACATTGCCGCCCCGTTTGACGGGGGGCACGGTCAAGAAGTACCCCTCTGTCGTCTCCCTCCGTCATTCGCCTTGTGACTCGGTCCCCGGCCCCGTAGGAAAGGCACTTCAGTCGTGACCGATACCGCTCCCAGCTCCAGCGCCGCGGAACTTCTCCGCCGAAGCCTCGCCCGAGGTCGGCTTGGACATGCCTACCTGTTTCAGGGCGATGACCTCGACAGCCTGGAAGGCGTGGCCGCCGACCTGGCCCAGACGCTCCTCTGCGAGTTTCCCCTCGAACGGGGCCACGAAGGGCAGTCGCTCGTCCCCTGTGGACAGTGCAGCCAGTGCCGGCGCGTCCTCCACCGGACCCATCCCGATGTCACCTGGGTGCATCCGGAATCCAAGATGCGCCAGATCGTTGCCACCCAAGCCCGCGAGGTCACCCGGATCCTGGGTCTCCGCCCCTCCGAAGCCCCTCGCAAGATTGCCATCTTTGTCGGGGCCGACCGCCTCAACTCGGGCGCATCCAACGCCTTCCTGAAGACGCTCGAGGAACCGCCCGCCGGCTCCATCATCCTCCTGCTCACGACCGAGCCGGGCCGCGTCCTCGAAACAATCCTCTCACGCTGCCTCCGCCTCAGCTTTGGGACTTCGGGCATCCGCGTCGCGGAACCCGTCCGCGCCTGGCTCCGCACCTTTGCCGAGGCGGCGCGCGGGAAGTCCGGAACCCTCCTGGCTCGTTACCGGCTTCTTGGGCAACTGCTCCAGACCCTCTCCGAAGCCCGCACCCAGATCGAAACCACGCTCTCTGCCGAATCCCCGCTCGCCCGATATGGAGATGCCTCGCCGGAACAGAAAGAGCACTGGGAACGCGAGCTAACTGCAGCCATCGAGGCGGAGTACCGTCGCCACCGTTCCGAGTACCTCGCCGGGCTCCACGTCTGGCTTCGGGACATCTGGCTCGTCCAGCTGGGTTCCCCGGGCGAACTCTTCCTCCCCGACCTTCACCCGGCCTCCACCGAGATTGCCGCCCGGCTGACCCCTCAGGACACCCGGCTCAATCTCGAGGCCTGGGAGTCGACCCAGCGCCTGCTCCACACCAACGTCCAGGAGGCGCTCGCCCTGGAAGTGGGCCTTCTCAAGCTCCGCCTGTGACTCCGACGACGCCAGCCCGGCCCGATTCCCCGTCGGGTTCCCCGCTGCCAGCCCTCCTGATGGGCCTCCTCCTCGGCCTCTCCATCCTCAAGCTCGGCAACCCCATCATCCTCGAAGACAAGATCGGCCAACCCAGCAGCCTCGCCGAGTGGATCTCCCGGCCGTGGCCCACCCGGGCCGGCCTCTTCCTGCTTCCCGTCGTCATCGCGTCCATCCTGTTCCTCACCCCGTGGCGCCAGCGTCTCGCTTCCGCCCGGCTCCCCGGCTGGATCTGGGCTGCTCTTGCCGTCTGGCTCGGTTGGCAGGTCGCCAGCACAGCGCAGACGGTCGACTCCAGACTGACCCAGCTCACCCTTCCCCATCTGGTGGGCATCGCCGTCTGCTTTGCCGCCGGCGTCGTGCTCGGAGCCGGTCACTGGAAGCCCGTGCTGATCGGGCTCGGCGCTGGCGCCTGCCTCTGCTGGCTTCAAGCAGTCAACCAGCGAACCGTCGAATTCCGTCTGGCCCGCGAAGCCCTCATCGTCGGACAACAGTCCGGCTGGACCAATACCTCCCCCGCAGAACTCGCGGAGATGCGGATGTCAGGACTGATCATCCAGACCAACGGCACCGACATCGCCAATCCCGCCATCCTCGACAAACTCCTGCGGGCACGCGTCCACGGCTCCCTCGTCTACCCCAACGCCCTCGCCGGCCTCGTCCTGCTCGTCCTCCCAGTGCTGGCCGTCGCCATCGCGTCCAACCGCTCCCGGCTCCGCCCCGTCCTTTTCTACGGAATCTTCGCCCTGTTTTGCTCCCTCGGGCTCGCCAGCCTGACCTGGTCCGGCTCGCGGTCCGGCTGGCTCCTCGCCGTCGCCACCGCTGCCACCGCCATCCTCCTCCACCCAAGCCTCAGGAGACTCCGCCTCCCGATCGCCCTGTCCATCCTCCTCCTCGGGGGCGGCGCATTCGGCCTCCGCAATCGGGATTACTTCCGCAAGGGCGCCATGTCCGTCTCGGCCCGTTTCGACTACTGGAAGGCCGCTGTCCAGAACACCGCCGCCCACCCGCTTCTGGGATCCGGGCCCGGGACCTTCATGCGCCCGTACGCCCGCCTGAAGGCGCCGGACGCCGAAATGGCCCGACTGGTGCACAACGATTACCTCCAGCAGTTCTCGGATTCCGGCATTCCCGGAGGACTTGCCTACCTTGTCTGGGTCGTGGGCACCGTCAGCCTCGCCTGGACCCGGCTCCGAACATCACCCAACCCGAGCCTCGTCACCGCCCTGCTGCTGGGTGTCTCGGCATGGCTCATCCAGGGGTTCAGCGAATTCAGCCTTTACGTCCCCCCACTCGCCTGGACCGCATTCACCTTGCTGGGCATCGCGCTCGGCTTGCCCCGGGTTTCCCCGTCGACACCCGCCCCCCACGAATCCAGTCTTACCTCCCGACCATGAAGGTGCTCTTCCTGAACGGACCGAACCTCAATCTCCTCGGCACCCGCCAACCCGAAGTCTACGGCCGCCACACGCTCGCCGACATCGAGCGACTCGTCCGCTCGCGCGCAGCCGAACTCCACGTCGAGGTCGACTTCCGCCAGTCCAACCACGAGGGCGAACTCGTCTCGTGGATCCAGGAAGCCCGCGGCCAAGTCGACACCATCGTCATCAACGCCGCCGCTTATACCCATACCAGCGTCGCACTCCGCGATGCGATCTCCGCGGTCGCCATCCCGACCATCGAGATCCATCTCTCCAACATCCATGCCCGGGAGGAATTCAGGCACCGATCCCTCATCGCCGCGGTCTGCCGCGGACAAATCTCCGGGTTTGGAATCCAGAGCTATTTGCTCGGCCTCCAAGCAGCCGTTACCAGTAAAGACCCGTCGTAAACCCCGAAAACACCCCGGGTTGACGTGAGATTTCACGCCCCGTTCCGGAGTGGGACCTTGACGCCCACCCGCTCGGATCCCTAGGTTCCGCCCATCTGAAGTCGAACCGCGGAAGCAATCTTCGATGGTGCTGTCCGGTTCGCCTCGGGTGGAGTGACCTTAACTCCCGCGTGCCTTTGCGCGGGTTCCTTGGAGTAGCGCTGTGGACCTGAAAGAGATCAAGGCGATCATCGACTTGATGAAAAAGAACTCCCTCTCGGAGTTCGAACTGGAGCAGAAGGAGTTCAAAATCAAACTGAAGCGGGGCGCTGGCGCGCCTCACGACGGCGACGATTCCGCCTACTACCCCAGACCCGCCATGGCCATGCCCGTGGCGCATGCGGCCCTGCCTGCAGCCCCGGCTCCCGCCGCACCCGCTCCCGCCCCCGTCAACGAGACCGAGGTGAAGTCCCCGATGATCGGCACCTTCTACCGCTCGCCGGCTCCGGATGCCGCCCCTTACGTCGACGTCGGCGTCGAAGTTGGACCAGACACCGTCGTCTGCATCATCGAGGCCATGAAGGTCATGAACGAAATCAAGGCCGAATGCCGCGGTGTCATCACCGCGATCCTCTCCGAGAGCGCCAAACCCGTGGAGTTCGGCCAGGCCCTCTTCCGGATCCGCCCACTTTGATACGCCCGTTCGCGAAGTCCCCAGCCCGTCGCGCCCATCCCTCTCCCACCATGTTCGAGAAGATCCTCGTCGCCAACCGCGGCGAAATCGCCATGCGCATCATCCGCGCATGCCGGGAACTCAACATCAAGACCGTCGCCGTCTACTCGAAGGCAGACGCCAACTCGATGCATGTCCAGGTGGCTGACGAAGCCATCTGCATCGGCGACAGCCCGGCGTCCGAGAGTTATCTCCGGATTGACCGTCTGATCAGTGCCGCAGAGATCACCGACGTCGATGCCATCCACCCTGGCTACGGCTTCCTTTCCGAGAACGCCCACTTCGCGGATGTCTGCGAGTCCTGCAACATCCGCTTCATCGGACCGCGCTCGGCCGCGATGAACGCCCTGCACGACAAGGCGCTCAGCCGGAACCTCGCCAAGAAGGCCGACGTGCCCACCCCTCCCGGCTCCGAGGGGATCGTCGAGACCGAGCAGGAGGCCCTCTCCATCGCCAAGCGCATCGGCTATCCGGTCATGATCAAGGCCGTCGCGGGCGGTGGCGGCCGCGGCATGCGGGTCGCCCACAACGATGTCTCGCTGGTGAAGGGCTACCACACCGCCCGCACCGAGGCCGAAAAAGCCTTCGGCAACAGCGGTGTCTACATCGAGAAGTTCATCGAGAACCCGCACCACATCGAGTTCCAGATCCTGGCCGATACCCGGGGCAACATCATCCACCTCGGCGAACGCGACTGCTCGATCCAGCGCCGCAACCAGAAGCTCATCGAGGAAACCCCTTCGCCTCTCCTCGCCCGCAAGGAGTTCAAGGACCTCCGCAAGAAGATGGGCAAGGCCGCCCTCCGCATCGCCGAGGTCGCCCATTACACCAACGCGGGCACCGTCGAGTTCATCGTCGACGACCAGGCCAACTTCTACTTCCTTGAGGTCAACAAGCGCATCCAGGTCGAACATCCCATCACCGAGGAAGTCACCGGGGTCGACCTCGTCCAACAGCAGATCCTCATCGCCGCCGGCGAAAAGCTCTCCATTTCCCAGGGCGACGTCCACGTCCGCGGGCATTCCGTCGAGGTCCGCATCAATGCCGAAGACCCTTTCCAGGACTTCCGCCCCAGCCCCGGCCGCATCGAGATGTACTACACCCCCGGTGGTGGTGGTGTCCGACTCGACTCCCACGCCTACGCCGGATACACGATTCCGCCCTACTACGACTCGATGATCGGCAAGCTGATCACCTGGGGTAAGGATCGCCCGGAAGCCCTCAATCGCATGAGCCGGGCCCTCAGCGAATACATGATCACCGGCGTCAAGACGACGATCCCCTTCGATCAGGCCATCCTTCAGGACCCCGACTTCCGCCGCGGCCACTACAGCACCAACTTCGTCGAACGACTCCTCGGCGGTGCCCGTCGCGAACTGATCCAGGAAAAGGCCTGAGCCGGTCCTTGGTTGTAGGCCGGGTGCCCTCACCCGGCGTGGATCGTCAACCGCTGCGTAGGGGCACGCAGCCTACAAAATGGCGTTGCCGCCGGTAGCCCCGGGTGCGAAGAGCCCCCGGGTTCAACGCCCCATTTCGACATCAACCCCGGCAGGGGTTGTAGCAGGCGCGCTGGTCCTCGATTCGCGTCGGAGTAGGTGCCTCCGGTACTCCGGCTCCGGCATTGACTCGGCTCCCGCCAACCGCGAGGGATAGGGTTCGGTTCGCAAACGACTATGCAAACGGGGCGTTGGATCATCGCGGTTGGCGTCTTCCTTCTCGGAACTGCATCCGGCTGGGGTATCTCGCGCCTGAGCCATTCCGGATCTGCTGCCCCACCGTCCGGGACAAACTCCCTCGTACAGTCCGCCACGCAATCCACCCAACCCACCGCCTCTCCCTCCGATCATCCAGGTCGGGCCTCTGCCAGCATCCCCGCCTTTTCCGGTGACTGGTCCCGGGACCTCTCCGCCATCGCGGCCATCGCGGATCCTCTCGCCAGCGCCGAAGCCGCCCGCGCCTTGGCTGACGCAATTCCGCTCTCCCAGCTTCCCCGCGTGCTCGACCTCGTCGACCGACTCCTCGCGTCCGAAACGCAGGCGGTAGTCCTCGAACGGTTGTTCCACCGTGCGGCCCAAACCCAACCCCTGGATGCGGTCCGCTGGCTGGATCGCTACACCAACTCCGAACATGAATGGTCCCTGCGGCAGACGGTCTTTGACTCCTGGGCTGGACGCGATGCGGCTGGGGTGATCCGGTGGTTCGAGGCGTTGCCTCCCGGAATCGTGAGGTCCCGGGCCGAATCCGCGATCGCCTCCGCACTGGGCAGGCGCGCCCCCCAACTCGGCCTCGAACTTTATCGGCGACTTCCCAAGAGCAGCCAGGCGAACGGATTCGCCGCCGGACTTTTCTCCGCCTGGGCTGAGTTCAATCCATCCGCAGCCGCCCAGGCGGCAATCCAGATCCTCACCGCTCCGGGCGATGCCGAAATCCTGGGCAACCTGATGGGCACCTGGGCCCGGCGCGACCCGGACGCCGCGATCGCCTTCCTGGAGAAGCTGTCCTCGGATCCGCGTTCGGCGCGGATCTGGAACGGCCTCATCTCCGACCTCGCCCGACAGAATCCCGAGAAGGCCGCGGGCCTGGCCCTGCGCGGCAAGTCCGCTCCCATCCGCTCCCGACTCGTCGAAAGCGTCGCCTACAATTGGGGCACGCTCGATCCCGCGGCCGCCATCCGATGGGCCGAATCCATCGGCGATGTCACGCTCCGCAAGCTGGCGCTCAACGCCGCCTTCAATCAGGCCGCCGAGATGGATCCCCGCGCCGCGCTAGAACTCGCCTCCCGATTGCAGTTCAAGCTGCAAGACGACGTCTACAGCACCATCGCCGGCGACTTCGCCAGCCACCCCGACGAAGCGCTGAAGTGGATCGATTCCCTCCCGACCGCCACGGCTCGGTCCTCCGCCTTCGGGGGCTTCATCCAGAAGCTCGCCGAGCAGAACCCGTCTGCCGCCGCCGCACTCGCTACCAATCTCCCGCCGGGAAACCGACGCACCGCGGCCATTTCCAGCGTCGCTTCCCGCCTCGCTTCCGGCGATCCCGGCACAGCCCTTGCCTGGGTTCAATCCCTCGCGTCGCCCCAGGAAAAGGCCAACGCCGCTCAGGCCATGATCTGGGAGTTCTCGCAGTCAGACCCTGCCCGGGGCCTCTCACTCATCGAGGCACTCCCTCCGGGTCCCGCCCGCAACCAACTTTACGGAAGCCTCGCCAGCGGATGGGCGGAGCAGGATCTGGAGGGCGCCGTCCAATGGCTCAAGGCCACCGAAGCTGGCCCGGCGCGGGACGCCGCCCTCAGCTCCCTAGCTAGTCCCTGGGCCTCCGCGGATCCAGCGGCTGCTGCCGACTTCGCCGCCACGCTGCCTCCCGGCGACGAGGCCAACTCCTTCATCTCGAATGTCGCGAGTTCCTGGGCGGAACTGGACCCCAAGGCTGCCCTCGTCTGGGCCCAGCGCCTCGAATCCCCTGAAAGCGCCCGTTCCGCCATCGACAGCGTGGTCACCCAGTGGGCCGAGGATTCCCCCAAGGAAGCGATGGAATTCGCCCGCACCCTGACCGACCCCGAGTCCCAGAAAGGCGCCGTCCTGGCCGTCATGAACTCCTGGTCCACGAGCAATCCCGAGGAAGCCGCCAAATGGCTCGACCAACTCCCGAATCCGGAACTCCGTGCCGAAGCCGCCAATTCCCTCGTCAACACTTGGGCTTCGAATGACCCGGTCGCCGCCGCGCGATGGCTTGCCGATCAACCCGGCGATGCCAGGACCGACGAGGCCATCTCCGCCCTCGCCGGCAGCCTTGCCCAATTCGAGCCCGCCTCCGCCCTCCAATGGGCCGGGGCGATTCAGGACGCCGACGTCCGCCGTGAAGAAACCGTTCGGCTCGCCCTCAGCTGGTTGGGGGACTACCCCACTCAGGCCACCGAATGGCTCGCCAAATCCGGACTCGACGCCGAAACGCTGAAGCTCATCGAAGCGGGACGGTCCGAGGCCGCCGCAGGTCTTCCCCCGAGACCCAACTTCCAGATTCCCCGATTCCCCAACTCCAGGCGCTTCTTCTAGCGCACCCGGTGGCGAGGCCGCAGGGCCCGGTGCAAGGCTACGCCTGAAATCCCCGAATCACACCGATGACGTGATCCACCTGCTCGTCGCTCAATTCCGGATACATCGGCAGCGGTAGGATGCGGCGCGAGACCGACTCCGCGACCGGGTAGTCGCCAGCCTTCCAACCGACATCCGCGTAACACTTCTGCAGGTGCAATGGCTGCGGATAGTAGATCAGCGTCGGCACCCCGTTGGCTGCCAGGTGCGACTGGAGTGCATCACGTCGATCGCTCAACACCGCATAAACATGCCAGCAATGCGCATTCCCGGCCGCCGTCTGCGGAAGCTCCAGGGGCTGCCCGCCAAGCCCGGCCGAGTATCGAGCCGCGATTTCCGCGCGCCGCTCCGTCCACCGCTTCAGGTACGGCAACTTCACCCGGACAATCGCCGCCTGCATCTCGTCGAGGCGCGAATTGTACCCGTGAAGGTCGTGGAAGTAGCGCCGCTCGATCCCGTGCACCCGGAGCATCCGCAACTTCTTCGAAAGCACTTCATCCGACGTCACGCACATCCCGCCGTCCCCGTCTGCTCCGAGGTTCTTGGTCGGGTAGAAACTGAAGCACCCAATGTCGCCAACGGATCCAAGGCCCCGCCCCCGCCAACTCGCCCCGATGGCCTGGGCGCAATCCTCGACAATGCGGATGCCGTGTTCCCGTGCGAGAGGCAAAAGTTCGTCGAGGTTGGCCGCCTGACCGAAGAGGTGCACCGGGATGATCGCCTTCGTACGGGGTGTGATTCGTCGGGCCACATCCGCGATGTCCAACGTGAAGGTCCGCGGGTCGATGTCGGCGAACACCAACCGAGCCCCCACCTGGATGACCGATTCCGCCGGGGCGATATACGTGAACGGCGTGGTGATCACCTCGTCGCCCGGACCCACGTCCAGTGCCCGCAGCGCCAGGGTCAGCGCATCCGAACCGGAGTTCACTCCGACGCCAAGCCCGGCTCCGACGAAGGCCGCGATCTCCTGCTCCAGCGCCGCCACCTGCGGCCCCAGGATGAAATGCCCACGATCCAGCACCTCGGTCAGTGCCTGGATCAACTCCGCGCGCAAGGCCTGTGTCTGCGCGCCCGGGTTCAAGAACGGGACCTGCATCAGCCCGCAGTGGTAAACCGTCGTCGGTGCCGGGCGAAGCAAATCTTCGGGGCAAGCGCGGGGCGGCAACGTCCTCGTTGCCCTCTCCCGCCTTTTCCCAAGGCGATGAGGACATCGCCGCCCCGTTCCCTTCCTCCATTGGGAGCACCGTCGGGATGCAGCCGGTGGGGCGAGTGTCCTCACGAGCCGCTCGCGGCATGCCTCACCGGATTCCTGAGGCCTCTACCGGCATCCGCCACGGTCGTCCCTTTCCCCCGGCCCGCCTTATCGTCCCGGCCGAACCGGCGCCGGCGCGTTGGTTGGCAAGGGCAACGTCGCCGGAACCCCGGTACGGCCACGCTGCTGAAGCCCGGGGCCGAGCGTCGCGGGCGGCGTCCCACCGCCCTGCCTCTTCCAGGCCTTCAGGCCAAAATAACCAGCCATAACCACCCCAACGCCCACCAGGACCGGAAACACGATGACCCACCGAACCCGTGAGAACTGAAGCATCACCCAATCGACCACCCCACGTCGGCCACCCGTGAGCGACGGCGGTTCGGAGAGTTCGGGATTCGCGCTCAACTCCGCCTCCAGGTCAGACACCACGGCGGAAACGTCGAGCTTCAGGTGCGTCGCGTAGGTCCGGACAAAGCCCTTGATGTACACCGGAGCGCTGAAGGTGCCCCAGTCGCCCTCCTCCATCGCCCGGATGTAGTCGGACTTGATGTTCGTGGAATTGGCCACCTCCGTGACGCTCAACTGGCGGTGCTCACGGCCCAGGCGCAATTGCTCCCCTACGCTCGGCATGCCCGCCTTGGTAACGCGGCCACACCCGTCGAAGCAATCCACCATTCACATTTCGCCGACCTCGGGAGGTGGGGCGAGCGCCCTCACGATGCGACTCTGGCCTGCTTCAACGCTGTCCCCAAGAATTCCAGTCTGAGGATCGGCTCGACGGAGGGCTCGCCCCACCCGATTCGGGGACAGCGTCAAAATGCGCCCCCGACCGACCGCTCACTTCCGTGGGATCGAACCCACCAACTCCCGCACGCACACTTCAGCAAAGGCAGGGTCGTTGATGTTGCCGGGGTACTCGATCACCCGAATGTCCGGCCGCAGGTGCCTCTTCCACTCTCCAAACAGGGCTGCATCGGCCTCCGGCCAATGAAACGGCTGCCCTGGCGCACTGATCACGCTGATCCCTCCCAACGGGAACAGCACCGTCACCGGCCCCTTCGACTGGTTGCACTTCGCTGCCAGGATCCGGCCCAATTCCGCGCATTCCTCCGGGTTCGTGCGCATCAGCGTCACCTGCGCATTGTGATGGTAGAACCGCCGGCCCGCATACTTCGCCGGCACCGACGCCGGTTCCCCGAAGTTCACCATGTCGAGACAACCTGGCGTGACGATCGCCGGCACCCCGCCCTTGGATGCCGCGTCCAGCCGAGTCGGCCCAGCCGTCAGCACACCCCCGGCCAACTCGTCCGCCCACTCCGTCGTCGTGATGTCGAGGACCCCCGCCACGATCCCGGATTCCACCAGCGACTCGAGCGTACGCCCGCCCGTACCCGTCGCCGCAAAGATCATCACCTCGAAACCCGCTTCCTCCAGCAACTGCCGCGCACGCGTCACGCACGGGGTCGTGTTGCCAAACTGCGATGCCACGATCACCGGCTTGTCCTCCGCGCCCGCCGGCACCCGCGCCTCGACCATCCCGCAGATCGCACCAGCCGCCTGGGCGAGCAACTTCCGCGAAAGACGGTTCAAACCCGCCACGTCCACCACGCTCGGCATCATGACGATGTCCTTCACACCCACGTACGGCGCTGTGTTGCCACTCGCCAAGGTCGACACCATCAGCTTCGGAAAGCCCACCGGCAACGCCCGCATGGCCGAGGTGCAGATCGCCGTGCCACCCCCACCGCCCAACGAGATCAGACCATCGATCCGTCCCTCGCGCTGCAATCCCGCCAGCACGATCGGCGCCCCCTTGGTCATGGCGGCCACGGCCTCGCCCCGATCACGCCGGGTCACGATCCCCGCCAGATCCACGCCGGCCGCCTTGGCAACCACGTCCCGGGATACATCCGCCGCCAATCGCGGCGCATCGAGCGTGCCGACATCGATCAGCAATACCTGATGTCCCCGCTCCCGGATCAGCGAAGCCACGTAACCATGCTCGTCACCCTTGGTGTCGAACGTTCCCAGAACCGCAATCGTTGCCATAGAGGATGCGGTTCGTTCTATCGCGTCCCCCGAGTCCGGTCACCCGCCAACTTGGCCAATCCCATGTCCCATATGGGACATCCGGTTGGTCCTCATCCACCGCTCGCTCCACCCCCTCGCCGCCAAACCCCGTGACCAAATCCATGTCCCACATGGGACATCCGGTGGATCATGCGCCCGAGTCGAAGGCCGGGATCGCTCCGTTCGAAGGCGGCCGGCAGACCGCACGCAAGGACGTCGGACTACCGACCGGAACGGCGGGACAGGTCCGGCATCTTCTTGAAACGCGCCAAGGCGTCCTTCCTCCAGTCCCCGGTTGCCTCGGTCTCTTCCGGGGGACGGGCCGACGATGACGACGTCGGCGCGGCAACAGACGAAGCTTCGGGAGCCGGTGAGCTGGCTGCCGCGCGGGTAGGAGTCGCAGTGGAACGTGGCTCGAAGAACGAACTCGCCCCGTAGGAACCGAAGGTCGTCGGTGCGGCTCCAGATGCCATTGAGGGAGTCGTATCCGGATTGCGGGATGAATTGGAGGCCGTCGCCAACTCGGTCGGGATCGGAGGCGGCACCGGGGCGGCGGTTCGTACGGGTTGCTCGGGGTCCCCGGCTTCAACGGGTTCCCAGGCGATTCGGACGGAGGGTGAGGCACCGACATACGCGGTGATCCGAGAGAACTGGAGGTTGCCGCCATCGACCCGCGTAGCCAGTTCCTGCGCCGTGAGGATGGCTCCGAGGATCGACTGCAAGGCCGGCGATTTCCACTGCATGTCGCGCAGGCCCCGGAGCCGCGCGGCCGGCACCTCCGCGACTCGCACCAACTGGACGATCAGGCGCTGGTGGAGGCCCATCTCCAGCTCGACGGACTCCAGTTCAAATCCCGCCTCGGCGAGTGCAGGTCCGGCATTCCCGAGGTCGCGGATGGACTCCACCAACCGCGCGTCATCCGTGCTGCGCATGCCGGAGACCGACGACAGGACGTCCGCCCGCAGCTGCTGGATTTGTCCCGCGGTGGCCATGACCGACTCACGGATCTGGGCGGCCTTCGCGGGGGCGGCATCGATGGCGCGCTGCACCTGCGCGGCCTTCTCACCGATTTCCTGGAGTTTGCGGGTGAATTTCTTCATGGGAGCGGCGGGGGCTTGGCGGTGGAACGGACAGGAGCCACAACCGGCGACGGCGCGGGTGCGACGGCATCCGGCATGGGCTGGGGAGAGGGATCGGCAGGCCCGGTCTTGGACAGGACCTTCTGGAAGCGTTCGAGGAACTCGCGCTCGTTCGACAGCATCTCCTGGGTGACCTCGATCTCGATGGTTCCCTGTTTGGCACGGACGGCGAGCAACTCCTGCGCAGACCGCAGGTGGTCCCGCTGATGACCGGCGATGTCCTTCAACGTGGCGAGCGTGCTGTGGATCATCTCCAGCTCATGCGACAGGCTGGCAACCTTCTCGGCGAAGGAGCCGGTGTGGACCGAGTTGACCGCCCGGCTGAGGTCCTCGCGCAGCAGCCTCATGCCCTCGGCCACCTGCTGGCCCAGGTCACCGCCGCCGGCAGGACCCGGTGACGAAATCGTCGCCTGCGGGACGAGACGTTCCAGGCCGGCGCGCAGCTGTTCGAAGCCCTGCAGGATGGGGCCGAAGTCCACCGAAACGGCACCGCCGCCCCGACCCAACTGCTTCTCCAAGGTGAGTTGGATGGACTCCAATCCAGCCTGGAACCCACCCAGTTGCGCCACGACGCGACCCACGGGATCGTTCTGGTCTCCACCCCGCGAGAACTGGTTCCGGCGGAACGTGCGCTTGATCTCGTCCCAACGCGCCGCCTCCTCCGCATTGAGCGCGCCGATGATCTCCTTGAACCGGAGCAGATTCGCCTCCGCGCCGGTCGTGAGAGTCTGGGACTCGCCCCGGTAGTGCCCGACGACCAGCGCGCGAACCTCGTCGTCGTTCATGATCGCGGCCACCTTCTCGGCGAGACGGTTCATGTTGCGGTAGGAACCCTGCAGCTTGAAGGCCGGCTCGGTGCGGAACTCGTCGGCCTGACCAGCGGACAGGATGTACTCCTGGTTCACCCGCATCACCGTTTCCCGCACCTGCACGAGCTTGCGCAGCACCGACAGGATCTCCTCCAACTCCTGTGGTGCGTACTGCCCTTCGAGGGATTCGGCCGCGGTTGTCTCCCCATTTTCCGCCATGCGGATGAACGCCCGGATGTCCTTCTGGCTGCGGTTGGCAAGCGGCGCGAGGACGGCATTGGAGGTCACCGCGTTCTCGATGTACGAGGCCTGGAACCACTCGGCGTTGCCTCCGATGATGTCGCCGAGGTTGTAGGTATCCGCCCGGTTCGCCAGCATGTCCGGGATCCGGAACTTCTGCCCGCTCTCGGTGTACGGGTTGCCTGCCATGACGACGACCACCTTGCGACCTCGCAGGTCGTACGTGCGGGGCTGCCCGCGCCACACGCCCTCGATCTTCCGCTGGGCATCGCACAGGGAAATGAACTTCTGCAGGAACTCCGGATTGCAGTGCTGGATGTCGTCGACGCAGATCAGGGCGTTGTCGCCCATCTCCAGCGCGAGATTGAGTTTCTGGATTTCTTCGCGTGCGGAGGCATTGGGCGCCTCCTCGGGATCGAGCGAGGTCACGTTGTGGCCGAGCGCCGGACCATTGATCTTGATGAAGACGATCCCCAGCCGGCTGGCCACGTACTCGAGCAAGGTCGTCTTGCCGTAGCCGGGCGGCGAGATCAGCAGCAGCAGCCCCATCAGGTCCGTCCGCTTCGCAGCCCCCGCCGCCCCGATCTGCTTGGCCAGGTTGTCGCCGATCATCGGCAGGTACACCCGGTCGGTGAGCTGGTTCCGGACGAACGACGACAGGACGCGTGGCCGAAACTCATCCAGCCGCAACCGGCGGCGTTCGCGTTCGAGCAACTGGAGCTTCAGCCGGTGAAACGCCTCGAACCGCGGGACGGCGTCGGCTTCGTGACGGCGCAACCGGACCGTAAAGTCGAGGTACTCAAAGACGTACTTGCTGGCTGCGATCCGCGCATGGCTGCCGCGGATGGCGTCCAGTTCGTGCCGGACCTCGGCGTGGACCACCGTCCTTGGCATCGCGTCGCCGCAGAACACGATGGCCGCCGCCTCCTCCAGGTGCACTTCCTGCCCGGGGTGCGTGAGCACGAATCCGCGCAACCAGTCGCGGACCATGTCGAGCTCGCTCGCGGGATCTGATGCCAGCGCGTCCCGGGTCGCCCCGAACGTATCCTCCCGTCCCTTGGCAACCAGATGCTGATGAAACGCCGCCGCCAGATGGTAGGCTTCCCGGGTCACCGAGAACGACTCACCGTGGGTCAGCTCGAAGAACAGGTATTCCGCAGCTGCACCCGCCTGTTCCTCCGGATACAGACCTCGCTCCCGAACGAAGGCCGTGAGCATCCCGTGCAAGGTTCGGATGTACCCGCCTTGCGAAGGGTCCCCGGGAAACAGACGGTTCCGCTCACCGAATCCGGCGAGCTTGGCAGTCCAGAGCCTGCGGACATCCGCCGCGCAGAAGCGGCACCAGAACACCGCACCGAGCGCCCGCGCCACGGGATGATACCGCGCCCGCTGGAGAGCGATGTGGGTTGACGCGAGGACCTGGAAGATCCGCGACCCATCCACATCATGGATGCCCTTGGCGTAGCCCTCCTGATACCGGCCGGCCATGAACTCCTGAACCCACGTCAAGCGGGCCTCCTCCGACATCGCCATCACCTGGTCGAGCGCCGGTCCGCGGCCGGATTCGGCCTGCCGCATCAACTGCCACGCCAGGTACTCGCCCCGGTAGACTTCCGCACTCTCGGCCACCACCTCCTGGGCCCAGACCTCGCGGGTCGCCAGATAGGCCTCGTCCGTGATCGGATCGAAATACTGCGTGCTCGTCAGATGAAAGAAGGGCGCATCGTCCCGGACGACAACCGTCAGGTCCAGCGGCTGGGTGTTGACGTTGAACCGGTGCTTCCCGAGCTGGATGACGGCGGTGCCGTCGACGAACAGTTCCTGCCGATCCTTCAGCTGTCGGACCGCCTCCTGCTGGACGGTCTTCAGCCGGCCTTGCAGGTCGTCTGCCTTGACCGAGTCCCCGAGCTCCAGCAGTTGCGCGATCGTCTCGCGAACCTTCGCCGGCATCTGGTCCGATGCGACGTAGGTGTTGATGTCATCCAGGGACTTGAGTCCGGCGAGCCGGTTCCGGATGACCTTGAGGATCCGCTCGGCGGCGGACAGCAGCGCCTGCGCCCGGCGGTTCCGCTGCTCCACCAACGCCACCTTGCGTTGCTCGAACGCCTCGTAGAGCTCGGTCCGGCGTTCAGTCAGCTGGACGGTGTATTCCTCGAACCCGGCAAACGCGCCTTCCAGTTCCTCCAGCTGGACCGTGAGGCGATTGAGATACTCGTCGCAACGGGCGGGCGTGTCGCACAGGTCGAGGTAGCTCGCGGCGGACTGCCCAAGGAGCTTCAGCTGCGCATGGAACTGCGCGGCTCCTTCGGCGGCAACCAAGGCCTGGAGCCGCTTCTTCAGCGCCGCCTTGACCTGGTTCAGCGTCGAGTAGACGCCGGTGATCGAATCAATGATCCGCGTCGTCTCGGTCGCGTCGTCGATCTTCAGGTTGTTGACGATCTCGATGAGCATCTCAAGCTCGGTGCCCGCCTCGGAGACCGCCTTCTCGACCTTCTTGCCCTCGGAGACCTTCGACACCCGGTCCACCGCGCCAAGCTGCTCCGCGGCCTGCTTGCGGTAGGGGTCGAGCGATTCCGGCTTGAGCAGGAATTTCACGCACGCTGCGGAAAGCTCGGCCACCTGCGCGGTCACGACCTTCTCCAACGATTCGATCTGCGGAAGGTCGACGTACCGAACCTCGCGCAACGTGATCAGCTCACCCCTCAGGTGCCGCAGCGACGCGAGATGCGTGACGAAGTCCGCCAGCACCCGGAACCCGGCCCGGCGCACGGCCTGGAACTGATCCTCGCACTTGCGCCGGATCTCCGCGACCCGCTGCACGGCCTCCTGCTGGAGCCGACGCACCTTGGCGAACTCATCGACCGCCTTGTCGGCGGCCTCCCGCACATTGCGGAGTGCCTCGTCGAGCTGGAATCCGTCCGCGGATCCCAACCAGGGATACGCGTCCAGCATCGCGCCGCATCGACGCACCAGGTCGGTGTAGAGCTCGGCATACGGGTGGTCGCGGCGCGCCAGCGACAGGACCTCGGTGCATTCGGCCAGACAGCGGACGACGTCCTTGTTGCCGACCTGATAGAGGAAAGCGTCCCGTTGGCCGGCGGGTTCCTGCCCCAGCTGGTAGAACGGCGTCTGCCGGAGCTGGATCATGTGGTGCTTCTGCGGCGAGTCCTCCGCGCGCACCAAGACAAGGTGTCCGTTGGGAAAGATCGAGAACCCGTGGCAGCTGATCCGTTCCTCGACCTTCTGCTCGACCAGGCGATACGGCAGCAGGGCATACTGGCCCGTCTCGGGCTTGAAGAAGACAAACAGGGAATCCTCGCCGCTCGGAGCATGGATGACGCGTTCCAGCGTCATCGGAAGATCGCGGGCCTCGAAACTCTTCAGCTCGCCGGTCGAGAGGTAATACCCGTCCGGAAAGATCAGGCCGTGGTCCTCGGGCAGCAGCGCACACGATTGGCCAAGCGAATCCACCCGCACCGCTGACTGGAGCTTCTCGTTGAAGATGAAGTACCGCGCCGCCGGCTCCTTGTACGGGCGGATCTTCAGCACGATCAGGTGCCCGATCTCGGCATACGCGATCTCGGCGTCGTCGACCTTCTGGAACCGGTCATCGACCGGCTCGGAATAGACGCCCTCTCCCGTCGCCGTGTTGTCCTCGACCTTGATCGTCAGGTCTCCGCCCACGCACTCGACGAAGACGCGGTCCTCGATGGAGATGTGGGGGTGGTCCCCGTAGCGGAAGGACTCGCGATCCGGGGTGCGCCACTTGAACTCGAAGGCCGGCGGGAACCCGATCTTGCGGTACTCGGATTCCGCCCGTCCGTCGACGAACCGGAGCTCCCCACCATTATAGGCCCACTTGAACACCGCGAAGTCCCCCGCACTGCCGCCGGTGCGGAACACCATGTAGACGTGGCCGTCGATGAGGGAGAACTTGGAGAACGTGGCCCGCTCGTAGACGTTGTAGAGCCGTTTGAAGTCGGTGAGGAACCGCCGGTCGTTGAGGACCTCCAAGCCCGATTCCTTGAAGGTTCCCGCCTGCTCGTCCCGCGTATAGATCGCGAAGACGTCTCCGAGTTCGATCTCCTTCTTCAGCCCGAACTGGACGTTGAACCCGAACAGGAATCGACCATGGCCCAACTGCACCATGTCCTGCGGGATGCAGTTGTGACTCGTCGTGACGCGATCCGCCTGGAGCAGCTTCGACTCGACCTTGCCGAAGACCTCCTGCCGGCGCGCATCCAGCTTGGCCATCCGCTCCCGCAGCAGCGCCGCCTGGTCGAGCAACCGCTGCCGGATGATCTCATACGCAGCTCCGCCCAGTGCGGAGGGAGAGGCAGGGACGGGTGGGGTGGAGGCTTCAGCCATGACGCGTCAGGGAAGGGGTGGGGGAGATTTTCCGGGGATCGAGGGTTCTGTCGCCCCGCTGGGGCTCATTCCTAAAACCAACGTCCACCCACGGCTCACGCCGTGGGCTATCATCTTTCGGCCATCCGGGCCTGGGGCGGCCGGGCGCGAGGTGCGGAGCACCGGCAGACGATAGCCCAGGGCGTAAGCCCTGGGTTGGGACGCAAAACAAATCCAGCCCCGGAGGGGCGCAAGATTCCGGGGATCGAGGGTTCTGTCGCCCCGCTGGGGCTCGTTCCACACACGCAATGCCAACCCACGGCTCACGCCGTGGGCTACCATCTTCCGGCCCTCCGGGCCCGGCGAGCGTGGGTGTGGATTTGGGGCGAGGGCAGCGGTATTCACCACCGGGCCTGGGGCGGCCGGGCGCGAGGTGCGGAGCACCGACAGACGATAGCCCAGGGCGTTAGCCCTGGGTTGGGACGCAAAACGAACCCAGCCCCGGAGGGGCGCAAGATTCCGGGGCTGCCGCGCAACCTTCAGTCGAACAGGTATCGTTCGTCGTACGTGATTTCGTGCCGCTTCAAAAACGTGACCAACTCCTCCTCGAACGTGGCCTTCCAGTGGTGCTCCTCCTGCCTCGCGATGTAATGGAGAACTCCCTCTTTCTGCGACTGGCTCACCGAGAAAGCCGAATACCCAGCCTGCCAACCAAAGATCCTGTGTTCCGGGAATGTCTCGTGAACCCATCGCGCGGAGTTCGCCTTCAACTTGCCCACGAAATCGGAGAGCGAGGCGGTGGGAGGAGGCGACACGAGCAGATGCACATGATCCGCGACTCCATTGATCAGAATGGGTAGGCCGCCCAACTGTCGAACAATGCCGCCCATGTAAGGGAATAGCCGGGCACGAAGATCCGGTGGCATCAACGGTCGACGTTCCTTGGTGCTGAAAACGATGTGATTCAGGAGCTGGGTATAGGTCCGTGCCATGCCACGTGGGGGCTGATGTGTCTGGGTTGGGTCCTCCGGCTTTCGCCGAAGGAGGCAAACCCAGGATGGCACAGCCAGGAGGCACGGGAAAAAAATCTTGGGGGTGGATTTTCGGTTTGGCTGCTCCCGAGGTGCGGAGCACCGGCAGACGATAGCCCACGGCGTCAGCCGTGGGTCCCGACGCAAAACAAATCCAGCCCCGGAGGGGCGCAAGATCCCGGGGATCGAGGGCTCTGTCACCCCGCTGGGGCTCGTTCCACACACCAAACGCCCACCCACGGCTCACGCCGTGGGCTACCATCTTCCGGCCCTCCGGGCCTGGCGAGCGTGGGTGTGGATTTGGGGCGAGGGCAGCGGTATTCACCGCCGGGCCTGGGGCGGCCGGGCGCGAGGTGCGGAGCACCGGCAGACGATAGCCCAGGGCGTAAGCCCTGGGTTGGGACGCGAAACGAACCCAGCCCCGGAGGGGCGCAAGATCCCGGGGATCGAGGGCTCTGTCACCCCGCTGGGGCTCGTTCCACACACCAAACGCCAACCCACGGCTCACGCCGTGGGCTACCATCTTCCGGCCCTCCGGGCCTGGCGAGCGTGGGTGTCGATTTGGGGCGAGGGCAGCGGGACTCACCGCCGGGCCTCGGGCGGCCGGGCGCGAGGTGCGGAGCACCGGCGGAACGCCGCCCACGGCGTCCGCCGCGGGTCGCTCCGTGCCTGGGGACTTGGGGTCCATGCTCAGGACTTCACGA
This sequence comes from Limisphaerales bacterium, assembly GCA_965284395.1. Classification (GTDB taxonomy): domain Bacteria; phylum Verrucomicrobiota; class Verrucomicrobiia; order Limisphaerales; family UBA9464; genus UBA6176. Next base: position 170,607 of record OZ260084.1, read on the forward strand.
CCTCGGACGCCTTCACGCTGCCGAGGCCCTTGTCCTTCACGGCGGCGAGGGCGGAGCGCATCAGGCCCTGAACACCAGCGTCGTCCGTCGAGGCGATGAGCTTCGCGAGCAGCGCTGACAACGTCAGGTTGCGCAGGTCCTCGGTCCGGATGCCGAAGTCCGCCACCCACTTCGACAACTGGCCCTTGAAGAACTCCGGATCACCGTTGAAGAACGTTTCCTTCACATCCGTGAGGACGTGGCTGTTGTCCACGGCGCGATCCACGGACTTTCCAGTGCCGATGGCGCGCACAACCTTCTCGAAGAAGTCGTTCTCGCCACCGACGATGTCGATCTTCGCCGACTTGAGGGCCTCGCCGACCACGCTGGCATTGGCCTGCGCGATCTCCTTCTGGACGTTGATCGCGGCCAGCTCCACGTCGCGCTCCTTGGCGAGCCGCAGACGGAATTCCTCGTGCTGCTGCCCGGCCGCGTGCAGGAGTTTCATCGCCTCGGCCTTCTGGTGGATCGACTTGGCCTCGGCCACGCCACGGGCCTCGATGCCAGTAGCCACGGCAAGTTCCTTCTCCTTGGTGCCCTGGGCTTCGGCTTCGGCCTGGGTCTGCGTGTTCTCGGCAACCACCGTTCCACGCGCCTTGAGGACCTCGGCCTCTGCGACACCCAACTCGCGGTTGGCGGCGGCATCCGACTTCTTCGCGTTGGCCTTGGCGATCGTGACCTTGGCCTCGGCCAACCCCTTCGCGGCCTCTCGGGCGGCGATGCCCTCAGCCTCCTGCTCCGCAGCATGGCGACGCTTGTCGGCCACCTTGGCTTCGGCGTCGGCAATCGTCTGGATCCGCTCGGCATCCCGCAGGGCCGCCTCGCGGCTGGCCTCGGCGGCGGTGATCAGCTTGATCTTCTCGGCCTCGGCCAGGTTCCGCTCGGATTCCTTCTGGGCTTCGGACGCGACGACCTTCTGGGTCTGGTCCTTCTTCGCGTTCATCTCGGCCTCGATGAGCGTCACCTCGCGGACACGCTCGGCGGTCATGCGGGCCTCGATGTTACGCTTCTCCTCCTCCTGCTGCGTGACGGCCTTCTGCTCGGCAACCACCGTGGCCCGCTTACGTTCCACGTCGACGGCGGCCTCGTTGACCTTCACTTCCTTGTCCATCTCTGCCAGCGACACCGTGCGCTCGCGGCGGACGCGGGCTTCCTCACCCTCCTGCACGGCCTCCTGTTCGAGACGTTGCTTCTCCTTCTTGACCGTGAACTCGCGCTCCTGAACAGCCCGGTTCATGTCTTCGGTGCGAAGCCGGATCGATTCCTCGGTCTCCAGGCGACGGGCCTCGACCTCCATGCGACGGGCCTCGATGACCTTGCGGGCCTCGGCCTCCTCGTTGGCCTTCACCTCGGTGATCGCACGCTGCTGCTTGGCGGTGTCTTCCTCATTTCGACGCCTCTGCTCGCGCTTGGCGATGTCGGCATCAGCGTTCTCCTTTTCCACCTGAACCTGTGCCCTCTGGGAGAACTCGTTGGCGACGACTCGCTCGCGCTGGGTGATCTCGGTGATCTTCTTGATGCCCTCGGCGTCGAGCACGTTGCTGGGGTCGTGCTGGTCGAGCGGCGTCTGCTCCAGGTAGTCGATCGCAACATCTTGCAGGAAGAAACCATCCAGATCCTTGCCAATGGTGGACTGGATCTGGTCGCGGAACTTGATCCGCTCGGTGAAGAGCTCGTGGAACTCCATCTGCTTGCCGGCCGTCTTCAACGCCTCGGAGAACTTGGCTTCAAACAGTTCCCGCAACTGCGCCAGATCGGAGACGCGTTCGGGAGTCAGCATCTGGGCGACCTTGCGGACACTCTCCGCCGTCGCTTCCACCCGGATGTAGAAGGCCACCGTGATGTCAGCGCGGATGTTGTCCTTGCAGACGAGGCCATCCTTGCCCTTGCGGTGGATCTCCAGCTTCTTCACGGAGATGTCCACGATCTCGTAGTTCTGAAGGATCGGAACCGCGAACATCCAATCGAACGAGATCCGCACGCCGCCGAAGCCGGTTATCATTCCAGCCCGCCCCGGATGCACCTTCCGGACGCAGATCATGCCGAAGAATCCGAGGGCTGCGAGGACGACGAGGGCCGGTATGATGAACCACATGGTCTGACTGTTGTTGATGGATCCAGTTGCGCCGTCGTCTGCCCGATCTTCCAAACCTGGGCTTCGCGACGGCCGGAGAACGATGCTGTTAAAACAGACCGGATCCTCCCCAGCCAGTCGATTCTCAGGCCAAGGATTCCAACGGAGGTCCGATGCCGACGCGAATGCCCTGCTTTACATCGCACTTACACACAGCGAAGCCGGAGACCTCACAATGACGGCATGAAGAAGCCTGTTTCACTGTTCGCCCAGTCGCTCGCTGCCGCGCTGCTGATCCCGACCACCTTCGCGGAGGCGCAGGTCTCACGGATTGGCAAGCTCACACCCGCCACCGCCACCATCGCATCTGATCACGGCACCATCGCCGTCAGTGGCACGGCCCAGGTGCTCGTGGTTCCCGACCAGGTGGAACTGCGCCTGGGGATCACCACGCGCAACGCGGACCTGATCCGTGCGAAGTCCGGGAACGACGAGCGCATCGCAGCCGTCCTGGGCAAGCTCAAGGACCTCGGCCTCGGACAGAGGGAACTGCAGACCGACGCCATCCACGTCCAGCCGGAGTATCGCACCGACGGCGGCAACCCGCCGATCCTCACCGGCTACGTGGTGCAGCGGCATCTGGTCGTGACGCTCAAGGAGGTGTCGAAGTTCGAGTCGCTGCTGGAGGCCGCGATCCAGGCGGGAGCGAACGAGGTGTTGAACATCCAATTCTGCAGCACTGAGCTCCGGAAACACCGGGATCAGGCGCGGCAGATGGCAATCCGCGCGGCCCGCGAGAAGGGAGAGCTCTTCACCCGTGAGCTCGGACTCAAGCTGGGCGCCGCCACCAACATCACCGAGCAATCCCAGGACAACCTGTTTTCCAGCTACAGCTATTACGGCATGTACGGTGGCTACTGGCAGTCGCGCTCCGGCGGCTATGGCATGCAGAACAGCATCGCGTTCGCGGGCGGCAACCCCGAGCCCTCCACCGAGGCCTCCAACCAGACCTTTGCCCCGGGCCAGATCCGCATCTCGGCGTCCGTCAGCGTCCAGTTTGAAACCCTCCCAGGAGCCGGAAAGTAGCACCGGTAACCGGGGTGAAGAGGCGGTCCGTGAAGAGCTCCAGGTTTTCTGTTTCAAGGTTCAAGCCCGTCCCATGGCTTCCAACTTGAATCTGAAATCTTCAAACTCCCTCCCATGGCACATCGCACCATCCTGGTGGTCGAGGACGACTCATCGATCCGTCGCGGAGTGGTGGATGCCCTGACGTTCGCTGGCTACGCGACCCTTCAGTCCGGCGATGGCGCCGAGGCTGCGCGACTCGCGACCACCGCCACCATCGACCTCATCCTCCTCGACCTGGTCCTGCCCAAGCAGGGCGGCTTCGAGATCCTCAAGGCCGTCCGTGCCGCACGACCGACGCTCCCCGTGATCATCCTCACCGCCCGCGGTGATGAGTCGGACCGGGTAAACGGACTGCGGTTGGGCGCCGACGACTACGTTGTGAAGCCGTTCAGCATCCGCGAGCTCCTCGCACGGGTGGAGGCGGTGCTCCGCCGTTCGCCGGAACGCCCCAGACCCGTTGGCCAATTCCCCATCCCCGGCGGAGGCGCAGACCTCGATCGATGCGAAGTCCGCTTCGATGACGGGAGCCGGACCGAGCTTTCCGAGCGAGAGGTCGAACTCCTCCGGTATCTCGCAGCGAACCCGGATCGGGCGATTTCCCGGGACGAGATCCTCCAGCGCATCTGGCGGCTGGATCCGCGGCACGTCGAAACCCGGACGATCGACGTCCACATCGCCAACCTCCGGTCCAAGCTCCGCGACCCGGGAGACCAACCCCGGATCATCCTCACTGTCCGCGGCAAGGGCTACATGCTCGGAAAGCTGGCGACATGAAGCGCCCCCTGCACATCTGGATCGTCTTCGGCAGCGTATTGCTTCTCGCGGTGGCCTCGTTCGCGTGGCTCAGCCGGGCCGTCCTCAGTCTCGACGACGCCCAGCGTCGACAACTGACCGAGGCCGAACGCGAGGAAAAGGTCCGTCTCGCCCTCTGGCGCATGGATTCAGCCCTCGCGCTGCTGGTGGCGGGCGAGGACGCGCGGACCCCGATGGACTATCGGTCCTTCCACAGCCCGGCCCGCGCATGGACGCAGGACAACGAGGAAGTGGCTCCGAGCGCATTCCGGATTCCGTCCCCATTGCTGACGGTACCCGCAGCGAACACCCGACTGCATTTCGAGTTCACTCCGAACCGGCCGCCGACTTCGCCCCAGGTTCCCCCTCCAACGATGGAGCCGCTTGTCCTCGAACTGGGCGTCCCCCCGGAGAACCTCCTCGCCGCATCGAACCAGCTCGCGATCCTGAATCGCGCCCTCGCGCCGGCCGGCAAGGATGCCGTGTCCTGGGCACCGCCATTGATCCAGGCTGCGGACATCGGGGCCTCCAACTCCGTTCCGGCATCGGGCACGATACCACTCCTGTCGCAGCAGGCCTCCGGCATCGGCAACTACGGCAACGAACGCCCCGAGCAACAGGCCTTCCTGAACCGGAGTGAGGCCAACGCCCGCCAGCAGGTCGTCAACAACGGCATCCAGACCCAGCAACGCAATGCCTATGCCTCGCCCGCGCGAAGCCAGGGCAGTAGCCAGGCGGAGACGGGGATCCTGCAGGCAGTCGGCCGCGTCACGCCGGTCTGGATCGGCGAGGAGCTGTTCCTGGTCCGGCGCGCAGACTTCAACAACGGCCAGCGCATACAGGGAGTCTGGCTCGACTGGCCTGCAATCCGCCGTTCAATGCTGGAGGTGGTTCAGGATCTCATCCCGGCCGCGCGACTGGTTCCCGTCACCGCCCGCACGAGTCCGGACGACACCCGCCTTCTCGCCTCGCTGCCGCTGCGGCTGGATCCTGGTCCCATTCCCGCCACGGCTGGATCTCCCTGGACTGCGCTACGCCTCGCGCTCTGCACGGCGTGGATCTGCCTCGCGTTCGCCACCGCGGCGCTGGCCGTCCTCCTCCGGGGCATCCTCGCCCTGAGCGAACGCCGAGCCGAATTCGTCTCCGCCGTGACCCACGAACTCCGCACCCCGCTCACCACCTTCCGACTCTACAGCGAGATGCTGGCCGACGGCATGGTTCCCGAGGGTGAACCCCGCCAACGCTACCTGACCACGCTCTGCGCCGAAGCCAGCCGGCTCGGCCACCTCGTCGAAAACGTCCTCGCCTACGCCAAGCTCGAACGGGGAAATGGAAGGCAGCGCCGCGAAAGGCTCCCGCTCTCCGCGCTCGTCGACCGGGTCCTGCCTCGACTCACGGAACGTGCGTCCCTCGCCGGCATGAAACTCCAGGTCGACCTTGACGCGACCCTCGCGTCGCGCCCCGTCGAAGTCGATGTCGGGGTCGTCGAACAGATCCTCTTCAACCTCGTCGACAACGCCTCGAAGTACGGGCTGCCGGAATCCGGCGAGCCCTGCATCCACCTCGAAGCCCTGCCGGAGAAGGGCAAGTTCGCGCTCCTGCGCGTCCGCGACGAGGGCCGCGGCATCAGCGGCGATGTCGCCGGCCGCCTGTTCGAACCGTTCCATCGCTCGGCCGAGAAGGCGGCAGGCTCGGCACCCGGGGTCGGGCTCGGCCTCGCGCTGTGCCGCAAGCTGAGCCGCAGCCTTGGCGGGGATCTGCGCCAGGACCGCTCGGTTCCGAACGGTGCTGCCTTCGTACTGAGCCTGCCACGCGCGGCGGCCTGATCCCTGATTCCCGGATGGAACCTTGCAGCCGGCCGTGCCAGCCTCTGGCCGACGCATGTCCGCTTCCGCAAAACCATTCGTGGTGGCCATCGCCGGCGGCTCCGGCTCGGGCAAGAGCACCTTCACCCGCGAGCTGACCGAACGGTTTCCCAAGGGGACGTTTTCGGTGGTCTATCTCGACGACTACTACCGGTCGCGACCGGACATCGGTCCGCACAACATCGACCAGGCAAACTTCGACCACCCGGACGCGCTGGATTTCGAACTCCTGCGCGAACACCTCGGACTACTCCGGGCCAGTCAGGCGGTCGAATGCCCGGTCTACGACTTCAAGACCCACAGCCGTCTTGATCGCACGCACACCGTGGAGCCCGCGCCCATCATCCTCGTGGACGGCGTCCTGCTCCTCAGCCATCCCTCGGTGACCGCGTCCTTCGACCTGCGCATCTTCGTCGAGGCCTCCGCCGACATGCGGCTGATCCGCCGACTCGAACGCGACCTGAACGAACGCGGCCGCCCCTTGGAATCCTCGCTCCGGCACTACCTTTCCAGCGTCCGGGAGATGCACGACGTCTTCGTCGAACCAGCGCGGAGCACGGCCCACGCGATCATCCCGAACGACCGGCCCGGTCAGGCGACCGAGTCAATCCGCCAGCTGGTCGAGTTCGCCCTGCGGCTTCCGCGGAACTCCCCATGAAAGGGTTCGCCACCCGCCCGTTCCTGGCCGGCGTCGCCTGTCTCGCGGCGGTTTCATTGCACGCGGATTGGCCCCAATTCCGTGGCCCATCCACGACCGGCGTCGCCTCGGGCGGATTTCCCACGCACTTCGGGCCAGGCACAAACGAGGCGTGGTCGGTGCCCGTCCCAGCCGGCAATTCATCGCCGGTGATCTTCGGCGACCGCATCTTCCTGACGGCGTGGGACGGCTCCGCCCTGCGTGTCGCTTGCTACTCCACGATTGACGGACGCGAACTGTGGAATCGGTCGTTGCCTCCTGGAAACATCGAACGAGGGGCACGCCTTGGGAATCCCGCGACCGCAACGATCGCAACGGACGGCGAGCGGGTCGTCGCGTACTTCGGCGCCTTCGGCCTCGCCTGCTTCGACATCCAAGGCGAGGAACTCTGGCGTCATCCCCTCCCCGTTCCCGTCACGCAGCACGGAGCCGGCACCTCGCCCATCCTCGCGGGCGACCTCCTGCTCCTCAATTGCGATCAGGACGTCGGCTCGTACCTGCTCGCCGTGGACAAGCGTACCGGAAAGCAGCGGTGGCGGCGTGACCGCCCGCTCGCCTTGCGGGGCTTTTCAACGCCTCTGGCGTGGCCGCCCAGCCAACCCACCCAGGTCGTCGTCGCAGGCACCCTGCGCCTCGACGCCTACGCCCTCGCCGACGGCAACCCAGCCTGGCACGTCAACGGCCTTCCCAACGAGATGGTCAGTTCACCCATCCCCGGCGATGGCGTGATCCACGTGGCCGGATGGACGGCCGGATCCGGCGTTGGACGCATGCCCGCCTGGGATGGGATCCTCGGCGAAGGCGATCGTGACCACGATGGCGAACTCACCCAGGCAGAAGCCCCCGGCGGGCCAGCCAAGCAACACTTCGCCTACCTCGATGCCGACAAGAATGGCCGCCTCTCGAAGTCCGAGTACACCGCGGCCGCCCATGCCTTCGATGCCTCCCGCAACGTGGCCATGGCCGTGCGACCCAGTGGCTCCGGAGACCTGACCCCGACGGCCATCGTCTGGTCCCATGGCCGGGGACTTCCCTATTGCCCGACACCGCTCCTGCTCGACGGACGCCTTCACCTGCTGCGCAACGGAGGGCTCCTGACCTGCCTCGATGCAAGGTCGGGCAGGGTCCTCTACCAGGAGGAGCGGATCGGAGCACTGGGCGACAACTATGCCTCGCCCGTGGGATCCGACGGCCGGCTCTGCGTGTTCTCGCAGGCCGGCGTCGGAGTCGTGATCCGCTCGGCGGACAGGCTGGAAGTCCTCGCCCGGAATGAACTCGGCGAATCCGTCGTGGCAACCCCGGCACTGGACCAGGGCCACCTGTACGTGCGGTCTGCAAACCGGCTCTGGAAGTTTTCCGAGCGCGGTTCCCGTCAACCCTGATCCAGGGTGATCGGGATTCGGTCGCCCCCTGTCCTCCGATCAGGGCTTGAACGAGTAGACCTCCTGGTTCCACACCTGACCTTCGGGGTTCGTGAAGTCGAATCCCGAGAACACGAAGAGTTCCTTGCCAACCTCGACCGCACGGTGCCGCTTGAGGGCCGGGCCGGCGCCGACGCTCGCTGAGAGCTCCCGCCAAGTCCCGCAGTCACGGTCGAACCGCCAAAGTTCATTGGTCACCTTCTGGGGGAACGGCGATCCGCAGCAGATTTCCCCGCCCGGAACATCTCCGCCGTGAATATAGAGGTCGCCCTTCAGCACGCCCGCAGCGACCAGGTTCCGAGCCGGATCCACATTGTGCGCGGGCGACGGGGTGCGGTTCTCCCAGCGGTTGCGGGAGATGTCGTATTCCCACGTGTCGCCCAGCGTCTCAAAGCCAAACTCCCCAAGGGTCTCGCCACCGTACAGGATCAGGCGTCCGCCCTGGGCACCCGTACCGTAGGCTGCCTCGTGGCGGGGCGGCGGGGAACCCGCCGCACCGTCCGGAATCAGTTCCGTCCAGCGCCGGGACTCCACGTTGTAGACCCACAGGTCGTTGAGCGTGGAGAAGAAGCCGTTGATCCCGCCGAACACGTAGAGACGATTGCCCACCATCCAGACGGCCGGGCGCGACCGCCCGCTGGGCCCCGCGTTGACAGGCTGGATCTGAGACCACGAATTCCCGCGCACGCTGTAGGCCCATAGATCGTCATACACGGAGAAATCCGAGTAGAACGGGTCCGTGTTGAAGCCCCCTCCAAACACGAAGATCCGGTTGCTCCCCGGATGGGCGGCAGAAGCGGCAAAAGCCCGAGGGGGCGGCACCGCACCCTGCGGCTGCACGAGGGTCCACCGATCCGTCTTGGTATCGAATCGATGCAGGTCGTTGTAGGGCACGTGTTCCGGCGCGGTCAGGCTGTCAAACACCCCGCCGAACACGTAGACGTCCTTGCCGAGCGCACTCACGGCTGGCGCGGAACGCTCGGACGGCCGGGTACCCGTCGCCGGGTGGTGCGTCCAACCGTCCGCCAGCGCCGGAGCGCAGACTGCGATCAGCGCGACGGCCGCCGTGCGCAGAAGTTGGAACGCCGAGCGCCCGGGACTTTCCGGACGCGGAATGGATGCGGATGAACTCATGGTTTGATTCAGATGATGGATTCGCCCCGCGCACCGCTTCGGTGCGGAATGCGGGTCCGATCATTATTACAGAATTTCGGTCAGGAGTTGCGCGACCTACGGAGGATTTCTCAACGCCCCCTGAATTCGCGCATCAATTGGCGCTGCTCCCGGCTCCGGCTCCGCGCTAGGAACAGGCTGTCCCATGGACGACCCCTTGTTGAACCGCCCCTTCGATGCCGCCGGTGCAGGGCGATTTCGCACCACCCACTGGTCCCTGGTCCTCCGGGCGGCGGGCACCGAGGACGCCGCGTGCCAGGAGGCACTCGAGCGTCTTTGCTCCGCCTACTGGCCGCCCGTGTACACCTTCATCCTGCGGCGCGGACATCCTCCCGAGGCAGCACAGGACCTGACTCAGCCGTGTCCATGCAGTAGTAGTCTCACGCGGAGCCGCGGAGAGCGCGGAGAGCGAGGCCGGTCACGACTATTATCCAACGTCGGCAACCAGTCACCCAACGGTGACTGACCAGCTTGCCCTCCAACTGGCCTTTCTCCGCGTCTCCGCGTCTCCGCTTGAACCTGTCCCTGCTTTCAGTCGCATGGTTACGGTTCAGTCTCGCCCCGGATTCGAGACGCCACTGGATCCGGGACCGGGCGCGGGAGGTTCAAGGAATAGCAGCTTCCCCATGACATCGGAGTCGGTCCGGGATCATCCTGCGCGCGTGGACGGATTCACCTGGCAGCACCTGGCACTTTTCCTGATCGGGGGCGCGGCCGGGTTCGTGGATGCCATCGCGGGCGGCGGCGGGCTGCTCACGGTGCCAGCCCTGCTGGCGGCAGGACTGCCACCCCAAGTGGCGCTGGGGACCAACAAACTTCAGTCCTCATGCGGGACGGCCCTGGCGACGTTCAACTACGCCCGCGCCGGCCTCATCGAGTGGAAGGCCTGGATCCCCGGAATCGGGATGACCGTGGCTGCCTCCATTGCCGGGGCCCTGACGGCTGCTTCGGCAGATCCTTCGCACCTCCGTAAGCTCATTCCGATCGCGCTTGTCCTCCTGGCCGCCTACACCGCCTTCAAGCCGGACCTCGGTGCGGGCACCCGTCCCGCCCGGATGCAGCGACTGCCCTTCGGCCTGATCCTGGGGTTGGTCCTCGGATTCTACGACGGCTTCCTCGGGCCGGGCACCGGCTCATTCTGGATGATGGCCTGCGTCCTGATCCAGGGCCTCGACCTCACCGCGGCGACCGGCGTTACAAAGATCATGAATCTCAGCAGCAACGTCGGGTCGCTCGCGTTGTTCCTGCTGGCGGGGAAGGTCGACTTCCGCATCGGCCTGCTCATGGCAGCAGGCCAACTCATCGGCTCTTATGCCGGATCCCGGGTCGCCATCCGACAAGGTCCACGACTGATCCGCCCGGTGTTCCTGACCGTCGTCCTCGCCCTCGCGGCAAAACTGGCGTGGGAATCCTTCAGGACGCCGGCGAAACCGGCCCGGGTGGAGTCGCCCGGTAACCCAGCAGCCGACGCTCCTTGATCAACTGCGCGACCTGCGCAGGAACCTTGTCCTCCCACCCAGGCTCGCCGCCCTGGAGCATCTTCAGGACGTCGCGGCTGAACACGTCCAGAGCGGCGTCACTGACATCCCGCATGCCCTGGATGAAATGATTTTCGATGAGGTACATGTACAGATGCCGGAGATGCGGTGCCACACGGAGGTTGCCGGCCGTGATGACCGCCCCGGACTTCGGATCCCGGTACGGGAACACGTAAAGCTTGAGCTCATTCTTGAACATGCGCCCGAAGCTCTCGAGGATGCCTCCGGACAGATCGGTATAGTACTTCTCCTCGAAGAGTTCCCGGAGGGTCGGCAGGCCCATGACGAGCCCGATGGGACACTTCGTGAAACGGAAGAGGTAGGACGAAAGCCGGTGGAACTCACCGTAGTTCGAGATCAGCACCGGATGCCCCAGGGTGCGGAGGAGGTCCACGCGATCGAGGAAGTCCTGATGGTCGATCTTTCCTTCGGATCCCAGGTTCTTGAGCGTCATTTCCATCAGGATGACTACATCCTCGGGCTTGACGTTGGGTTCCTGGATGAATTGGGCCTGCGCATGTCGGAGCATGTCGACCGTCACATTGGTAACGGGCCGGAACGATCCGCGTTCCACGAGGACACACTTCTTGTAGAGCAGGTCCCCCGGCTGGACGATCCGACCATCTGGCCGGAACATCGCCGCGTTGGTCAGCCCCTTCTCAACCAACTGGAGCGCCAGCAAACGATTGTCCACCTTCTCGAAGGCAGGACCGCGGAACTCGATCATGTCGACCTCGATCCGCTCGATGGTCAGGTTGTCGAGCAGGTCTGAGACGACCCGTTCCGCACTGTCGAAATGATAGAGGGCTCCGTGAACCAGGTTCACACCCAGGATGCCGAGCGCCTCCTGCTGCTGGAGGTTGTCCCGATCCCACATGATCACGTGCATCAGGATCTCGCTCGGGGCCGCGCCCGGATGGGTCTGGAAGCGGATGCCCATCCATCCGTGGGTCTCTTCCCGGCGACTGTAACTGCGTGCCGCAACGGTATCCGCGAAGGCAAAGAACCTGGTGGTCCCGCCCCGCTTCTCCGCCAGTCGCTCCACCAGCAGTCCGTACTCGTGATCGAGCATCGCGGCGAGGCGTCTATGGCTGACGTACCGATCGGTGGTCCCGTAGATCGCATCGCTGACGATCATGTCATAGGCCGAGATCGACTTGGCGATCGTGCCGCTGGCTCCTCCTGCCCGGAAGAACCACCGGGCGACCTCCTGCCCGGCCCCAATCTCAGCGAAAACGCCGTATTTGTTGGGATCCAGATTGATCTGCAACGCCTTCTGGTGCGTGTCGGTGGACTCGCTCATGCGGGTCAACAAGAGCACAGGATCCCGAGTTGGGAAAGCTCCAGCCTGAAATCCAGGCATGACTCGGGCGCACTTTCCCGCTTCAGTCTCGCCGCATGACAAATGCTGAAGCCTTGGACCTCTTCCGTCAGACCGGCGCCCTCCTCGAAGGGCACTTCGTCCTTCGCAGTGGCCTGCATTCCCGCCAGTTCTTCCAGTGCGCCCTGGCCCTTCAGCAGATGCCGATCGTCGAGAAATTTGGAGCTGCGATCGCCCAGAGGGTCGCGGGACTTCAGGTTCAGACCGTCATCTCACCCGCGATGGGCGGCTTGGTGATCGGCCAGGAGGTCGCCCGTCAGCTCGGATGCCGATTCATCTTTGCCGAGAAGGAAGAAGGAAAGCTGGTGCTTCGTCGCGGATTCAAGATCGCGCCCGGAGAGCGCCTGCTCATCGTCGAGGATGTCGTCACCAAGGGTGGACGCGTGCAGGAAACCCTTGAGATCGTTCGCCAGAATCAGGGTTCCCCGGTGGCCGTGGCCATGCTGGTGGACCGGTCGGATGGCACCCTGGATCTCGGCGTACAGACCGTCAGCCTGATCCGCCTGAACGTCGAAACGTTCGCCCCGGACCAACTACCCGCGGACCTCGCCGCCACCCCCGCGATCAAGCCGGGCAGCAAGTAGCAGGTCCCACTGCTCGGCGTGGACCGCGGGCGTACCCTCGTTCCAGATCACCCTCGACGCCGCCGCCATCTTGCGCGCGGTGGACCACTGGGAAGCAACCCTGGCCTCGATTTGTGAGTCATCCCACCCGCGTGTCCGAAGGCGCCCACGCTGGGTTCCATCCGTGCAACCCACGGCGATGACCTCCTGGAACCCATCCCCATATCCCTTCTCAAATAGCAGAGGGATCACCACGGCAGCCAGTGGGGCTCCAATCGCCTCCTGCCCCTGCAGCCAGCGGTTCCACGCCGAGTGGATCCGCGGGTGCAGGATCGATTCCAGTTCTTCCCGGCGTTCGTCCGACCTGAAAACAATGGCAGCCAACGCCGCTCGGTCGAGGCTGCCGTCCTCCCGGAGGACCCCTCGCCCGAAGCATCGAAGAACCTCATCGAGTCCTTCCGAGCCGGGTTTTACGACCTCACGCGCTACATCATCCGTGTCCAGTAGCGGAATGCCTCGCGCAGCCAGGATGCTGCCTGCCGCAGTCTTTCCGGCGCCAATTCCACCGGTGATACCCCAACGGACCATGTCAGAAAGGGAACGGCCGCCCCGTGGGGCGGCCGTTCGTTGAATCACTTGGTCAGAACCCGGTAGGCCCGGGCGCCGTCCGATTCGGGGATCGGATCCCGCACCCAGAGGAGCTTTCGCGCTCCATCCGGGTTCGTCACCTTCTGAAGCGTCTTCCACTCCCCGTTCAGGCGGTCACTGTATTGGACCTCGTAAGTTCCCCAGCCAGCGGCTTCCCACTTCACCACGAACCCACGGTCGGTGTCCTGAGCCACATTGGGGCTCGTAACGACGCCCTCGAACGGATCCGCGTCATAAGCGTTCACCACGCCGTCGCCGTCGGAATCGATCCGGACGCTTGTGCGCAGGCTTCGCGACACCTGAGTCGGCTTCCCATTGACCGTCGCGGTCACGAGATCCGACCCCGCACCAGCGAAGCTCACATACTTGAACTTGCCGCCCGTGAGGGCTTCGAACTGGGCCGGCGGCACGTTTGCACCGGCGAAATACACCGTGAACCCATCCTCGACGTTGAAGATGCTCGGATCCAGCAGGGCGAGGGCGCCACCCACGGTGTTGGTCGTGGCCAGATTCGTGGAGATGGTCAGGAAACTCACATACAGAGCGCCCTGAGCCCCTGTACCGCGGAAGGTAAGCTGGGACAACGTTCCACCATCCAACTCCAAGCCAGCGATTGACTGACGCTCGAAACCGGCAGCCGTAGGTCCAACATCAACCCCGGGCCAGACATGGACAGCTTCCTGATATGGCTGCACCGTAGTCGAGATCGTCAAACCACGGACATCCGCACCGGCCGGCAACGAGGCCAAGCTGACACCGTAACCCGTAAGCAAGCTCGCCCCCGTATCTTCCACCAACAAGGACCGAGCAGCAGCCAGGTCGACGTAGTCACCGATCACCTGGATTCCACCACCCAGGATGACGTCGTCCGCACGCAGGGCGATCGAGTTCGTCGCAAACAGACCACCACGAACCGTCAGTCGCTTGGCGGAAACGTCCATCAAGCCGCTGAGCGATGTGATCTGGGAACCCCCGGATGCAATCAGATCGTCTGCCGCCATCACCACTCCAGCGGCAGTGATCTCACCGTTGTTGACGATGACCTCGTAAGGACTTGCTGCCGTTCCGAACTCGCCGCTCTGGGCGACCTCGATCGTACCGTTGTTGGTCAGACGCTTCAGGGTTGGGAAGGAAGTGCGATCCCAATTGAACGTCGCAGCACCACCGTTGGTGCCCTTGAGAAGCAAGGAGCCGTCGATGGTCAGGTTCTCGGTCTGGACCGCTGCGAAGCGATCCACCCGGATCCCGTCCGAGATCGTGACGTTGGAGCTGTTGAGCTTGAGATCGACAAAGGGTGTCTGCACCGAGGCGCTGAAGTCGGCATCAACAATCATCACGTGGAACACCGCGGTCAAAGCGACCGTGACATCCGTAGTGGTCGGAGCATCACCCGGGTTCGCCGGGGCGTTGGTGATGGTCACCGTCTGGTCAGGAGGATTATTGGACCAGGAACTCGAGAACACCTGCAAGCGGCCTGCGAACCGATCGATCGAGGCCTGGAACAAATTCTTGACGTTCAGATCGCCCGTGCTGGAACCCAACTCGACATTCATGAAGGGAGCGTCGATGGCGCTGCCCGTCGAGGTCTTCACGTCGTTGGCGCGAATGATGACCGGACCTTGGGCGCGGATGCGGGTCCGGCTCAGGTCGAGCTTGTCCGCATCGATAATCACGCGACCAGAAAGGTTCGTCGGGGCAGCAGCCTCGACATTCGCCGGCCTCGGAATCGTGGAACCCTGATAGGTGAACGTAGCCCCATACGCCGCGAAGGAGTTGGTCGACGTAAGGTTGGTATAGGCCAGGTTGGTGGCCCCGACACCGTTCCAGATCGTGAAGATGTCCTGACGGAAGGCTGCGTTCGACGTCTGTCCAACAAAGGATCTGTCCCTCGTTTCCAGGTCAGCCTTCAAGGCTGCCAGGGTCGCCGCATACCGATTCGTGTCGATCGCCGCCAATCCACCAAAGGGATTGGGAACATCGGCGAACGTCTGCTTGAACATCAGGAAGTTCGTCGGCTGATAGGTGTTCTGCGAGATGCGATTGCTCAACAGCAGATTCTGGTAGTCGGAACCGAATGTGTTCTGAAGGGTGAACGCGACCGCATCACTCTTTCCGGTAATCAGGTTGGTACCAACCGAGGTCAGACGCAGTTGAACCGTCGGAAGCGGCTGATTCGGGTCGCGCCCGCGGACGGCCTTGGCCTCTACCAGAACATTGGTGTCGGTGCTGCGGACCAGCAGGACCGTGATGACCTGATTGGTACTGTTCGTGATGGAAGTCGCCGATGCATCGTTCGTGGTGATCCATACGAAGGGATGGATTCCGGAACCCAGCAAGCCCTGCATCAGAATGATCCGCTCGTCCAATGGCAACTGCGCCGGGTTCACTCCGGGAGCCAGATAGGGGAACGAGGGCGAAACCACTCTCGCATTAGTTAGCGTCACGTTGCCGGCAGGAGTCGGAATCGTGCGGGTCTGCAGCGTCACCAACTGGTCATAATTAACCTGCGTCGCCTCATACATCCAGAAGGTGTCCAACTGCCCCGGCAGGGGCGTGACGCCACCGTCGCGCCGGCCGGTCGTACTCTGCCCATCCGGAAGCGGCTGGACGTTGAGCGTCGAGCGGGCGAGATCCACATCCACGCCCTTCAACCGGATTTCACCGCCCGAAGAGGTGACCAACGAACCGCGGTTGACGATCTTGTCCGCGTCAATCGATAGGAACGCGTCAGGAACACTCCGGAAGATGTTCAGGATCGACGGAGATCCAAGCCCCCCCTGGGAGGCCGGGCTGGCGGAGAGGAAGAAGTTGTTGGTTGTTGCAATGAGACCGGCCGCCGAGTTGGAGAACAGTGTCGACGGGCGACGGAACCCGGAGTCATCAATCAGGTGAAACCGGATGCCGGGATTGGCGATGATCGAACCTTCGTTGAGATATACCTCGGTGTTCGAAGTCTCGAAGGGTTTGGTGCTGCCGGTGAGAGTCATCGACCCCCGATTGATGACCCGCCTGGCATCGATCTGGGGAGCCTCCGTAACCGTGCCGTTGTTGACGTACTGCTCGTCCGTGCGGGCGAGCAACGCCACCGAGGCAGCGGCCAAGGCCAAAAGAGAGGCTGGGAAACGCTTCATGTTCACAAGGGTAAGTCGCTCGTTTGGTAGTTAGTTGCCGCTCAGCGCCACACGTTCCAGATCTCGCAGGGTCAAGCGGCCCGCCGGAAACACGGTGGGCGCATTTGTGGACCCATCAAAGTTGCCCCAGACGAAGGTCGTCGTGGAGTCCTGCTCGGTCGTGCCAGAACCCAGATTGATGCGACCCGGCCCGGAACGATTAAAACTGATCAATCCGCCCCCATTGAAGTCAACCAAGCCTGGTCCGAGAGACTCATTGGGAGCAATGATGAGACCGTTGATGTCACTGAGCGAGACGTACTCCTTCCCTCGGCCATAAATCCAGGGATAAGGGGCGAACGGTGCAGGCCAAGTTCCCAGATCGGTCGCCGTAAACACGATGTCGGGACGAAGGATCTGCTTTTCCACCCTTTGGGTCTTCGTGACTCCGTTGGTCGTGACGGTATCGGAGTAGCGCAAAACGAGGGGCCGTCGGAACTGGCTCAACAACGGGTCCATATCCACGCGCAGGAATTGGACCTTGTCTCGTCCTCCCCGAACTGCCTGATTGATCGGCGCGATGACTGCTGTCCCATTTGTATTGCCAGTGGCGAAGCCGGAACCGGTATACGGGGCCCAGTTGCCAGAGCCTCCCGAACCGGATCCGATCGTGGTAACCGATGTGGTGCTGATCGCTCCCACAGCGGATGGAAGGGTTTCCACGTTCCGGTTGTCAGGACTGTAGAGGTATCTAAGGCCTCCCGCGTCATCCCGGGTGATCCCCGAGTAGTAGGTACCGTAGCTGGTCCACGCCAATTGCCGACCTACCCTGCCGTCAATGGTTGGGACGTTCATCCCTGCGTAAGCTGCCAAGGAGACGTTCGGCTCGGCGGCATCCAACGAGATCTCTTGGGCATCCCAGTAGACGACTGCCCCATTCCGGACAAAAGGGCGAACCAGGTACGTGTACAGGCTGTCGTTGACGTACGGAGTGGCCCGGTATGTGACCGGATCGAAGTTCCGGTTCACCACATTGAACATCTGGAAGCCGTTGTCCTCGTTTCGCTGCCGGATCGTCCAAACATAGCGCTCGGGTGCGGCCAAACCCAACTGCTCAATGATCAGGCCCATGGTGATCGACTTGAGATCCAGGAGGGACAGCCGTTGGGCCGTGTAGTTGACCCTCGCGGTAGCCTTCGGGAATTCAGTGAGGTCAGCGGAGAATTCGGAAACCGGAGGCAAGTCATTGAAGACCTTGAATGCCGCGTCAACCGCCGCGACACCAGCAGGCCCAAAGTATTCCAGGAACGACTGATCAAAGCCGTAGGTGACCATGGGCAGGTTGATCCGATACTCCTCACCCAGACCCACGGGTGCCCCTACGTCGCCCTCCTGGGCAAACGTCTGGACGCCCGCCGGATTATATCCGATGTCACCTGTCTGCCAGGACTCGAAGAATCCCATCAGCGAGAATGCCTGGGCCGCAGTACAGGCCGCGAAGAGTGGCACCAGCCGCCCAATTGAACGAGAAATGGATCCCATATGTCAGCGAATGCGGTTAACCCGGAAGTAGGCGTTCAACGGGGTTTCCTGGAGGACCAGGGAGTCCGTTGAACCAGTGGCGAAGCGGTATCCACCCACATTGTCCCAGCTCTCCAGATTGGTGGACATCTGGAGTTGGTAAACACCGCCCGGGAGCGCGCTCCAGGACAGTTCGGGCCCCTGCTCGGTCTGGTTGAGTGCAACCTTCAGGACATCGGCAGCATTCTTGGGATCCGTCCCGGCGAGGAACTCATCCCGGTTGCTGACGCCGTCCATGTCCGTATCGGCGGCCGGCGACGGCCAAGCAACGGCGCTGGTGCCGAAGAACTGCGACTGCCAGTCGTCAGGCAGCCCATCACCATTTGTGTCCTTGCCCCAGGACTTACCGGCCACCATGGGCGACTTCGGGGAACGGCGGCCATCGCCAAGGACGTACGCCACCTGCACCGTGTGGGTCGTGGCAGGAAGGACATCCGGCGAAGACCAGAAGGAATCGGTCGTCGTCTCGGGAGTATCACTGCCGTCAAAGTAGATCTCGTAATGCGTCACGGGCAGTCCGGAGACTGGGGCCCAAGCCGCTCGAACCTGCCAGGAACTCAGGCCGGAAACCACAGGAGCGCCCGGAGCCACCAGCGAAGCCACCTCCGGAGCGAGGCGTTGGGCGGAAAGGTCCATCCCCTTGTCGAGACCTGACCAGCTGGACCAGACCGCAAGAAACCGACCATCGCCGAGACCGGCTACCGCAGGCGTGATCTGGTCACCTCGCGAGATTGCATTCAGAGGCATTGCGGGACCTACAGGCTCGCCTTCGATTGTGTAGACGCGACCACCGATGCCGACGCCCGATGCATCGACCTTGGTGCCGGTCCACGACACCAGCAGCCTTTGGGCGGAAACAGCAATGCAGGGCCGGGTGTGATTGCCCTCTGCCCCGGAAACCGCCTTCACGGCCTGGGCCGGGAAGCCGTTGGCGTCGAGCCAGCGGGCGTTGATGGTGAAACGGGAGTCCTCTTGGGAGATCTCAGCCGCAGACCACGCAACCACCCACCCCTGCCCTACCGAGGCCAGTGTCGGATAGCTGCAAGGTGCCGTACCCGAGTTGACCCTGTATTCGGCACCCGCGACGCCATCCGCTGAAATGGGGCGGACGTAGATGTCTGCCCGGTTGTTCCCGTTCTGAAGATCCGAAACCCAAGCCACAGCGAAGCCGCCGTCGGATCCAGCCGCAACCTGAGGGCTGCGTTGATTGTCCCAGGTGTATTCGTTGACCGCGATCGACGGACCGACCGGAAGACCGGAGGAACTCAGACGCTGCGCGACGATTCCGAGGCCGTCACCGTCCGCACCGTCAGCCGCCCAAGCCACCGCGGCACCGCCGCCGGACAGGGCTGCAATCGAAGGCGCACGGCAATCGGCACCGGCGGCACTGATCCGGGTCTCGCCCCGAACGAAGGTGCCATCGGGTGAAAGCACCCGGACGAAGATCCCCTGCGCTCCCCGCTTGCCACCCAACCAGGCGAACACGGTTGAACCATCCTTCAGGGTGGCGACGGCAACGGCTTCCTGATCGTCGGAAGCGGATTCGTTGACGCGGAAGGCTTCCGAGGAAGCGCTGCCGCTAGCTTCAATCCGACGGGCGCGGATGCCGAGGCCGGCACCGTCCGTGAAATTGTCCTGCCAGGCAACGTAGCCACGGCCACCCTGGAAGGTGACAGCCGGGTGAGTCTGATCGCCATTGATGCGACCGACGACGTTGTACTCTGTACCCTCCAGTGCCACCTCAGCCTGCGCGGCGGGCACCAAGCCCAGCGCACATGCCGCGATCGCTGACCGGATCAGGCTGGGGCGCCTGCCCCCGTACCACCGAGTTCCGCTGATGTTCCGTAGGTCCATCATGTTCCCTCAAGTGCTTAAGTTAAGACCAATTTTGTGAGCATTCTCCGGACCGAAGTCCGGAGAACTTGGAACGTCCCCTTAGCGGGCCGCCTGTGTCGGGACGGTGTTGGGGTCGAACGGGAGCGAATCGTCGGGATGCACACGCTTGCCAGCCGGATCGATGATCGTCGGTGTCACGAAGATCACGAGGTTCTTCTTGGCGTTGAGCGAGGCCTCCGAACGGAACAACCGGCCAACGAACGGAATGTCGCCGAGGACGGGGACCTTGTCCCGGGTCTTCTTGACGTCCTCCGCGATCAGGCCGCCGAGCACCACGGTCTGGCCGTCCCAGACGATCGCCGAGGTCGTGACCTGACGGAGGCGGATGCGGGGCAACGGCAGCCGGGCACGGACGGGAGCCACATTCGGCCCGGTCTGGACCGGAACGAAATCACCCGGGTTGTCGTACCCGATAAACTCGGTGTAGGCGGGGATGATCGACATCTGGATGGAGACGTCATCCGCGGAGACGTAAGGAATCACGTCGAGCGTGGGACCGAACGGCAGGCTGGCAGTCGTGTAACCGAAACCGATCGGGTTCTGCTGGATGACCTGACCGACGCCGGTCGGCTGGACCACACCAGCGCCGCCGCCCTGCTGGCCGCCTTGATTCTGGTTGACGTCCAGCACGATCCGGCGGGCATCAACCACAGAGATCTGCGCCTGACGACCGGAGAGGGTTGTGACCTTCGGCGCGGAGAGCAGGTCGACACCATCGCGCTGTTCAAGCGCCCGGATGACCAAGCGGAACTGCGGATCGGTGAGGATGCCGCTGAAGGTCGCGATCGTCGGGATGGCCGACTGGTTGGCATCCTGATTGCGGACACCGGAGGTCAACAACCCGTCGCTTGCGCCAGCCGGGATGGCCGTGCCTGAAGCCACATTGCCAGGGAAGGTTCCCTCGGCGTTGGCCAGCGAGGTCCGAGGCTCGGTGGTTCCGCCCGGCGTGTTCACGCTCGGGGCTGTGCCACCACCGAGGCCCATGGAACCATTGTTCATCAGGAAATTCCCAAGGTACCAGTCGAAGCCGATGGCCCGACCGTCCTGCTGGGTGACTTCCGCGAACTTGGCTTCGATCTGGACCTGGGGAGGAGCGACATTGAGGACCTGAATGGCTTCCTCGATGATGTCGAGGTCGCTCAGGGTCGCACGAACGAACAGGATGCCGGTTCGATCGTTGAAGAACATCGCCTTGGTGTCTTGGGACTGCTGGCCACCGCCGAACTGGCCTTGCCCACCGAGACCGCCACCGAACTGCCCCTGACCGCCACCGAGGCCGCCACCGCCAAGACCGCCACCCTGTTGGAGCTGGAGCGGGCTGAGAGGGAAGTTGACACCGCAAGCAATGAAGAACTGCCGGACGATGTCCTGGATGGAGACCATGAACTGGGTCCGGGTGACGCCGCCGATGCCGGGGCCCATGCCAATGCTTCCACCCATGCCTCCGCCGCCCATGCCGCCCATGCCGCCGCCCATGCCGCCCATGCCACCGCCCATCCCACCCATGCCGCCGCCCATGCCGCCCATGCCGCCGCCCATGCCGCCCATGCCACCGCCCATCCCACCCATGCCGCCGCCACCCATGGTGACTTCGACCCGGGGGATGGTAAACATGCCGCCGCCGCCGCCGCCGAGACCGCCGCCGCCACCGAGGCCGCCTCCGCCGCCACCACCACCACCGCCGGCACCACCGCCACCACCGCCCTGGCTGTCAATCGGCAGCGGCAATCCGATGACGGATTCCAAGCCTTGGTAGAACGTGTTCGGGTTCACCCGATACCGGCGGGAGAAGAGCTGTTCGGCCTGGGGCAGCCGTTGCGTGAAGATGACCGCGTAGTCCTCGACGGAAACCTTGATGGGCTTCTCAGCCACCTTGGTGATGGCGTCGAGGGCGTCGGCGAGCCGGACGTCCTTCAGGCCAGGGACGAGTCGCACGTTGACCGCAGAGACATCGAGCGGTTCGACCGGAGCGGCAGGGGCCGGAAGACCCGTCGTCGGATCGATCGCGCCACCACCGGGTGCCGCCTGCGGAATATCCACCGAAGAAGAGATGATGAAATTGATGCCCTTCTTCTCCGGGTCACGGAGGCGGGATTGTTCTTCGAGCGTCTTGACCACCTCGCTCAAGGGAAGCCCTTCGAACTTGAGTTCGTTGAGGCGAATCCGATCGAGCTTGTTGTAGATCACCTGACGTCCGCGGCTGGTGCGGACCGAGTTGGTGGTGGCAAACGGATTGGCCTCGGGAAGCTTCGGCAGCTCGGTCGCCCATTCCCGCTCGATTTCAACCAGAGAGCCCTTGGACGCCAGTTCGCGCTTGGCAGCCGCGCGCGAGTACAGCCTCTCCTCGATCGCCGCGAGGTAATGATGGGCCGCACGGCTGTCGGGGTTGATCTTCATGGCCTCCTTGAACTCCACGGCGGCCTCCTCGAGCTTGCCGAGTTCGAAGAACAGCTGGCCGTTGTGCTCGTGCGTGCCGGCCTCGATCATCTCCTTGCGCTTGTCGCCGATGGACTCGAGGGCCTTGTCCGAGGGCGTGCGCCCCTTCAACCCTTCGAGACGCTCGTCATTCTCACGCTTCAACCGCTTGGCGAGGGTGTGGTTCGGATCGACTGCAAGAACGCGCTTCAGGCGGGCGTCCGCCTCCTTGTAATCACCCTCCTTGAGGGAGCGCACGACCAGCTCCATGTAAACGGAGGTGAAGCCTTGGACGGTCTGGGTTCGCTCGGCTTCGACGGTGGTGCCAAGCTGCTCGACCAGCCCCCAAGCCTGTTCATAGGTCTTGGCGGCGGCACCGAGGTCACCCTGCTTCTGCTGCTGGTTGGCGGAATTCAGGGCATCGCGGAGAACGATGGTCTTTTCCTGCCGACGAATGGCCTCTTCTTCAGCCACCTGGCCGGGACTTTGGCTCATCACTCCCTGGGCAGATGCGCACACGAGGAGAACGCTGAGGAGACGGGACGCGTTGGTCATGGGTTTCTTTACGGTTAAGAATCAAAGACTTAATCTGAATTACTGAGCCGGAACGGCAGCAATGGTGGTGCGCACTTGATTGGGGGCCGAGACTACAAGTTCGTCTTTTCCAATGGCAACAATCTTGTAGGTCACTCCCGAAAGGTTGAGTGCATCGTCGACCCGCTTCGCCGGGAAGTCCTTCCCTTCGGAGCGAAGATCAGCAGCGTACCCAAACGGTTTCCGGAAATCCTTTTCCTTGGTGAGGACGAAGCGTTCGCGGGTCTCGACCAGTTCGCAGACCAGCTCGGTGGGATCCTCTTTCGGGCCCTTGACCTCGACCAACTGAACGAGGTTGTCCTTGCTGCCGATGTTCAGCGACGTGATGACGGGCTGCCGCTTCGCTGGCAACTTCTCGAACTCGCGGGCCACGGAGATCTGATAGCGGTAGTTGTCCGCAACTCCGGCAACGCCCTTGAAGTTGAGCACGAGGTTTAGCGGGATCACGCGGGTGATGCTGAGTCCGGCCAATCCCGCCTTGCCGGGTTTGCGCCGGAGACCGTCCGGGGTCTTTTCCCAGGCCCCGGGGTTGAAGGTGTTGTGCTGGCCATCCAACACGACCTTGATCCGGGCAGCGGCCCGTGAGGCGGCAGCCTGGTTCGTCGAGAGGTCGATCGGGGGAAGGACGGCGCCCTTCTTGACGATTTTCTGCTGCAGTTGCTCGGCGAGTGTCTGCTTCACGTTACCTACCTGAACAGTGAGCAGGAACGCGGCCACAGCGACCGCCAGGAGGACGATCGAGAGAACCAGCTTCTCGTAATGCTTCTTTAGGAAATCCATGATGCGTGAAGTTCGGGTTTTCTCTCAGCCCTTCTTTCCGGCGGGAGCAGGCGGTGGAACCTTGATGACCTCCAGGTTCAGCGTCACCCGGAGCGGCTTGTCGTCGAGGATGGCTTCGCCGGGACGTTGGGCAGTCGCCGCCGGTTGGGCCGGAGCGCCGTACCGGCCAGCCAAACCGTAACGGTTGGCAAGTACCGGATTCATTCCGCCCGCGACCGGAGCCGCACCTGCAGGATTGAAGCCATCGGCAGAGCCCCGTTCGACGTTGATCGACTTCACGACGTAGGTCGGCCCTGAATTCGCGATGGCCGCGAGAACATTCGCCAACTCGGCGCTGAAGCACTGGAAGGTGACCTCATAAGGGAAGATCGAGGCACCCGTAACCGAGTTGGTCGTGACCTTCTTGACGAGATAGTTGCCGACCGGAGTGACGTCGTTGGTGCTGACGGGGGTGCGGCGGATCGACTCCAGCGCGTGGATCTTGGACTCGAACAGTGCCCGGCACAGATCCTGGATGTCGAGAAGCTGGGCAGAGAGAGGAACCAGCGACTTTTGGCTGAACTCCAACTGCTTCAACTGGGTGTCAAAGGTGAAGGCGTACCGATCCTTTTCGGAAGGCCGCGGCACCTTGACGCCATTCCGGTCCGCCAACTTCCCGAGCGCGTCAATCGTCCGGTCGAGCAGGTTCTTGAAGGCCGCGTCATCCAGGCTCTCCGGAAGGGCCGTCACCTGGAACTGGGGCCGCATGGACTCGCGGAAGGCAACCAGTCGCTTCTGCTGCTCCTTGGCCTCGTCGATGTTAGCCTTGCTGGGAGCTGGCTTGGTATCCACGAGACCGGTGTATTCGGTGTTCTTGGATTCCAGCTCCGCATCCACGGCCGCCGCAGCGTCCCTGTTGCCGAGGAGGTAGAAGAAGATGCCGAAGCCGAGCAGGGCTACCGCCACTGCCAGACCGACAACAAACAGCAGGTTTCGCTTGATCCAGGGCATATCAGAGCTTCATCGGGCGCTTCAACTTGATCTTCATCGGGAAGGAGAATGTGTTCTCTTCCTCGCTGAGGGTTCCGTCAAAGCGGGTCTCGTTGGCATCAAAGAAGGGGCTGGCCTTCATCTGGTTCTGAACCTCGAACACCAGTTCGTTGTTGGCCCCGGTCTTGATGCGGGAAAGGTTTACGGCTCGCAAGGTCAGGCTGACGGTCGCGATCTCGTTGGTCGAGTTCGATGATTTGGGTTTCTTGGCCGCGCCGGAGTCGGCGGCACCCTCGGCACCCTCCCCGGCCGGTTGGGTCCGCGGCACCAGGCCGTACCGCTTCATCAGCACCGGATCCATGCCGTACGGGTTGGCAGAGTTGGACGGGGTCTCTTCGGTCGACGCCTGCGCCGCAGGCTGGCTCGGCTCAGTGGTGATCAGCGTATCGATCCAGACCCCCACGGTTCCGGGGCCAGTGTTGAGCTTCACGCGCTGGGCTTCCTCAGCGGCAATCAGGATGCGGCGCAACTCGCTCAGCACGTCAGCCCAGAAGGTCTGGTCTTCGAGCCAGGTGGCCAGCTGGGTGGATTCCTCCTGAACCTTCTTCAGGTTCTCCATCTCGCGGGCGAGGGTATCATTGAGCTGCTTGAGGGGCTCGACCTGGGCAGTGATCTTCTCGAGGCCCTCGCGCCGCGCTGCTTCGACGCGGGAGTAAAACCACCCATAGGCGAATACGCCCACCACCAAGGCGTACGCGGCCGCCAGGAGGTAGGGCTTCTTCGAGTTGAACTCCTGCCGGGACTTGGACGACTTCGGCATCAGGTTCAGCTCGACTGGGCATTGCGCGACGTTGCGCAGGCCAAGTCCAACCACTTCACCGAAGGATTGTGCCACCTTCTCCAGTGCCGCGACGTCGACCGAGGGCTCGATCGGGACGTTGCGGAACGGGTTGAAGATGTCGACCGGGAGATTGAGTTTCTCGGCGAAGAACTCGACCGAGTAAGGGAGGATCGAGCCACCGCCACACAGGAAGACCCGGACCGGTGCGTTGCCGCCCTGCTGGGTCCGATAGAACTGGACGGTCTGGTTGACCTGGAGGTGGAGACGGGTCAGGACGTTCCGGGCCACCTTCGAGACGGCGGCGACGCGGGGATTGTCCGGCTCCTCATAGGCGCCCCCGAGGCTGACCATGCCGTCATTGACCTTGATCTTCTCGGCTTCCGCGAAGGGCAACTTGGCCTCGGCGGCGAATTCCTGGGTGATGGCGTTGGCACCGACGGGCACGGAGCGGCCGTAGAGTCGGTTCTTCTCGATGAGGAGGACGTTGCTCGTCTTGGCACCCACGTCGATCAGGAGGCTGCAACCATCCAGATCGGCGTAGTTGTACCGGAAGGCATTGCAGAGGGCGGCCACCGACGTGTCGACCACGTCCATCTTGAGCCCTACCCCTTCCCCGATTGAAAACAGCTTCTCGACGATCTCGGATTTGATCCCGACCAGCAGGACTTCGAGTTCGCCACCGGGCGTCGTGCTGAGGATCTGGTAGTCCCACGCGGATTCCGCGAGCGGCCAAGGCACGTTCTGCTGTGCCTCGTACTGCATGATCTGGGGAACCTTCGAAGCATCGACCGGCGCGAGCTTCACGAACTTCGAGAAGACCTGGAAACCGGGGGCGCAAAGGTTGGCCTGGCGTCCGCTGAAGCCACCTTCGGCGATCAGCTCAGCCAAGGCCTTCTTCACGGTGTTCTCGCGGGCCGGGTCTTGGGAACCGGCGAGCCCGAGCGGCTTCACGCCGAAGCGGAGCAGGCGCAGGCCTCCGTCCTCGGACGGCTCGAATTCGGCGATCTTGAGGGTACCAGCCCCAAAATCGATGGTCAGGAATGACTTTGATTTCAGCATATGCGTGCTCGGCTCACGCCCCCCGCAGAGAACAATACGCCCACCATGGGTGCCCGAAGGCAGGCGTCTCGGCGAAGTTGGGCGCGTGACTAAAGAAAGAGGGGGTAAGGGTCAAACCAAAAACCGATGTGACACTGATTTGTGTAGGTTTCGCCTTGTCCGGGGATCCCCCGAACGGAGGTCTTCCGGGTGAACTCCGTCCAAGCGGTCCACCAGCCAGTCGGGTCCGCTCCGAGCCAGATCCCCCGCTGAAATTCCGCCCGTAGCCACCGCCAGGCAACGGGCACCGATCGCCCGGGCGCAAGCAACGTCGCGTTCCGTATCCCCGACCACGACCACTTCCTGAGCGGAGGCCCGGGAACCAAGCTCCAATTCCGCCCGCTGGCGGGCAATCGCGGCAATCCGGTTGCGGTCCTCGTGGTCGTCTCCGAAGCCCCCCACGGTGAATTCGTCCCAGAGTCCATGGGCACGGAGCTTCAGTTCGGCGCCCAGACGGACATTGCCCGTGAGCAACCCGATCACCGGCCGCGGCGACATTTGCCGGCAGGCTTCGAGGAACGCTCCCACTCCCGGGCAGCGCTCCCCGGGATGCTCCGCGAGCAGTTCGGCGAGCAGGAAAAGGTAGGAATCCAGGAAGCGCGACATGTTCTCTTCCGTCTCCGGAAGCGAGTGATGGCGGAGGAACTCCCGCACCAGAGAGGTATCCGTCCTCCCGTGAAAGCTCATGTGGGCCGTTCCGCCGGGAAGGCCGAACACCAATTCCGACGTCCGGGCAAACGCCTTCACCCCGGCGCCCCCAGTTCGGATCAACGTTCCATCGATGTCGAATAGGATGATTCGCATGAACCAGACCCGCACCCTGCCGGACCGCTGGCAATCCCGCAACGACCATGATGGTCTCGCGTGGAGTGCGGCGGTTCTTTCGGGTGGTGCGATTCACAGCGGGGTGGAGTTGGACGAGATTCCCGGAACTGACGTCCTGAGGACGGCGTGAAACGGGGTTTCAGGCGGTTGGACATCGACCGGCAGGAACCGTTACGCTCGAAGTTCACCGATGTTGCCAGCCCCCACCAGACCTTCCACCAAGCCACCCCGGTTTCAGGAACTGGGTCTCCTTGTGGTCGTCTTCGTCCTCGGCGCGCTTCTGGCCTTCGGAGGAGGCAGCGTGGAGAGGCCGCGGTTTGAGCAGTTGCCCGACGGAACCCGGCAACGGATTCGAACGAAGAATGCTGCCGGGGAGGAGGTACCGGCCACCGAGCGGGTGAACAAGTTCCTGAACCCACAGAACCTCGCCCAACTGACCAAGGACACCTCCTTCATCGCCATCATGGCCGTTGGCATGACCCTCGTGATCATTGCCGGGCAGATGGACCTTTCCGTGGGGTCCGTCTACGCCCTGTGCAGCGTGCTGACCGGACTCCTCCTGCGGCGGTACGGGCCAGAGGGCATGAATTCGGGCACCCCGGTGCTTGGATCCCTACTGGGAATCGGCCTCTGCCTGTCCATCGGTGCCATGTGCGGATTGCTCAACGGCGGGATGGTCACCTGGCTGCGGGTCCACCCCTTCATCATCACGCTGGGCACGATGGCCATCTTCCGGGGAATCGCCTTCGTGGTCACCCAAGGTCAGAGCATCGGCCAGTTCCCCACCCCGTTGCGGGAGGTCGTGGGCTGGCAGGTCGGCGGGGATCTCAGCCTGACGCCGCTGATCGTCACCCTTGCAGTCACCCTCCTTGCGGCGGTCTACCTGGCACGCACAGCGCCCGGACGGAGGATCTACGCCATTGGCGGAAACGAGCAGGCCAGCCGGTTCAGCGGGATCCGGGTCGGCCCGGTCAAGCTGGGTGTGTTCATGCTCTCCGGCGTGGCGGCCGCGGTCGCGGCCCTTCTCCAGCTCGGGTATTATGGAGCTGCCTCGTCGGGGGACGGGCAAGGATACGAGCTCAACGTCATTGCGGCCGCAGTGGTCGGCGGTGCCTCCCTGACGGGTGGAAGGGGAAGCGCGGTGGGAGCTCTCCTGGGAGCCTTGATCATCCAGATGATCACCAGCGGGATCGTCATCCTCGGGATCGACCAGAGCTACTCCCAGATCATCATCGGTGCGGTGGTCGTGGCAGCCGTCCTTCTCGACCAGCTCAATCAGTGGTGGCGGAGGCAGCGTCTGACGGTCCCGGACGGCCGTGCCGGCTGAGAAATTGCCCCTAACCTCCCCGAGGAGGGGTAATCCCCCTTGCAAATCGGCAACGGCGCGCATCATATTTCCCACGCGTTACCCCGCTGAAGTTTTGTATGAACAGTACACCTATGCGTTCTCTCATGCCCCGAGCGCAGCGACGTCGCTCAGGGTTTACATTGATCGAGCTGCTGGTCGTGATCGCCATCATCGCGATCCTGGCCGGGATGCTCCTGCCGGCGCTGGCCAAGGCCAAGACCAAGGCCCAAGGCGTCCTCTGCATGAGCAACACCAAGCAGCTCATGCTCGCAGTGAACCTCTACGCCGGTGACAACCGCGAAGAGTTCCCGATGGTCACCCACGGCGGCTCGGCCCAGAGCGGCGCGGTCATCAACGAGGCCTCGGCCAGCGGAGAACGCCCCTGGGTCATGGGTTGGCTGACCTGGGACACGAGCACGCACAACACCAACAAGCTGTACCTGACGGATCCGCGGTACGCTGTGCTCGCCAAGTACTCCGCGTACAGCGCGAAGATCTACAAGTGCCCGGCCGACACGCTGGTTCACTCCAACCAAAAGCGCCGCGGTTGGTCCGAGCGCGCCCGCTCCATCTCCGCCAACGGCGCCATCGGCAAGGGCAACAAGACGGCTGCGGACGGCCTCCTCAACTGCGAGAAGCTGTTCATCAAGACGACCGACGTCGACCGCCCGTCGCCGTCCGAGCTCTGGATGTTCCTCGACGAGAATCCGGACTCGATCAATGACGGCGCGTTCTTCAACTCGCAGACCGATCGTCGATGGATCGACATGCCGGCCAACTACCACAATGGAGCCGGTGGACTCTCGTTCGTCGATGGCCACTCCGAGATCAAGGCTTGGCGCACGACCGTCCGGCTGGAGAAGCCCAACTTCACCTACAGCCCGCCGGGCGTTCCTGCTCGCGACGCGGACTGGGGCTGGCTCCTCGACCGTACCTCGTTCAACGCCCGCGCCACCCGCTGATCCCTCAGCGAGCCGGCTCGAATCCACCCCCCGGTTGCCGAGAGGCGCCGGGGGGTTTTCGTTTACGGAAGCCCCCGGACTCACCCAAGCACCCGCAACCCCGCGCCGGCCTCGACTCCCTCAAAGCTCATGCGTCCATCGAGGTTCCGCACTCCCCGGTAAGGATCATTGGTGATCAGGACGTTGCCATCCAGGTCGAGATAGTCCGTCAGGGCCGCGAGATGGCCACCTGCGGAGATCAGCACCGAGGACTCGATCATGCACCCCAGCATCGTCTTCAACCCAAGGGAGCGGGCAGCCTCGAGCGCTTCCTTGCCCCGGGTCACGCCTCCGGTCTTCACCAGCTTCACATTGATCCCGTGCACGCACTCGGCACAGCGCGCGGCGTCGGCAGCGCTCTGGTAGAGTTCGTCGCCGATCAAAGGTAGGGGTGAGCGGGTTTTCAACCAGGCCCAGTCCGCGGTCGGCAACTCCGGTGGCATCGGCTGCTCCACAAACTCCACCCGTCCGTCTGACGCCAACCATTCAATCCGTTCCAAAGCCTCTTCGCGCGTTTTCCAACCGGCATTCGCGTCCACCCGGATCCACTTGCCCGGAGCCGCTCCCCGAACGGCCGCAAAGTTCTCGCGGTCCTTCGGGCTGCCGAGCTTCATCTTCAGGATGGGATACCTGGCGGCCTCGACGGTCTTGAGCGCCATGGCTTCCGGGGTATCAATGCCAATCGTGAAAGAGGACAGGTGCGCCCCTTCCCGGAAGGGCCCAAGGCCAAGGAATTCGCACAACGGCTTCCCCGCCGCCTTCGAGGCACCGTCCAACAGCGCGATATTGACCGCGCACTTGGCCGGATATCGACCCGGAGCCAACGCCTCCACGTAGGACATGCTCCCGGCGATGTCGTCGAAGCTCAGTCGCTGCGGATCGACCTTCGCAAGGAACTCGGTCACGGTCGCGTGGTTCTCGCCGTACTGGCTCGAGGGCGAGGCTTCGCCCAAGCCCGTGCGTCCGTGGGCGTCCTTCAACTCGACGAAGACGACCGGATAGACGCTCTTCCCGCCTCCGCGCCCAAGGTCTGTCGCAATGGCCCAGTGATGGCGAAGAGCCAGATCAAACCGACGGAATGCCAACTCCATGGGCCAAGCCTAACCGGCCCAGGCAACGGCAGGCGAGAACGGACAGGATCCCTCCGTCCAGAGGGGCGCATCTGGACACGGTTCCAAAGTCTCTGGGGGTTGGGTGAACGTCCTCACAAGGCGAGCCGGAACCGGCTCGACAGAGTTTCGCCCCACCGGGCTCACCGGTGGGGCGAAGTTGCTAACGAATCCGATCTGGGGCGAAGCTCCAGTCAGGCTCAGTCGCCCGACTCATCGTCGTCTTCGTCATCCTCGTCGTCGCCATCATCATCCCGGCTCTTGAGGAGACGCTTGGCAATCGAGTCACCCACCTTCCGCCCGGACGACAGCCCGTAGCGGTTTGCGCTCATGAAGTGGATACCGCCATAGATCCGGCTCATCCCACTCTCGGCCGCCGCTGCGGAGAAGCTGGGATAGCTCCGCAGGATGCCGGGCGCGTCATCCGACTCAGCCATGAACGCGATGGAATCGGTACCAAAGGCCCGGGCGAGGACCGCCGCGGCCGCGCCGCTGAAGGTGGAGTGGCCCGACGTGTATTCCGGGAACGGCGGCGTGACGAGGAGCGGGGTCCAGGAGGGATCTGCGATGGTGAGGGGGTTGCCGTCCGTATCGGCCTCGCGGATGGCAGCCACCGGGCGCCAGTAGTTGTACTCGTACTTGGTGTTCCAGGACACGACAGCGGCATCGGCCATGGCCAGGTTGAGGAGGGCCATCAGGCGGGCCTCAGCGCCCACACCCACGCCCTGCTGTGCGATCACGATCCGGGCAATCTGGTTCCAATGGCCCGGCGGTGTCGCGGTGCCGGCACCGTTGGCCCAGAAGCGGGCGATCTCGGTCTGGTCGGCGGTGCGGACCGTGCTGGTGGCGGAGCCGAGTTCCTGCACCTGCGCCACTTCCTCGGCGTACTTGCGCGTGTTCAGCGCGGGTGGAGCCTTGGGCACGAAGCTGGCAATCGGCTTCGGGCCAAACGGGACAATGTCACCCCACTGCGGAAGAAGGGCGGGCGCGAACGCGGGCGGCGTGGGCCGCCAATAACCGGGCCCGACTCCCGGGGTGTAGGTCACCACATTGGCAGATCCGTCAGCGGCGCGAGCGGCAAGGATCGCGGCTGCAACCGCCTGCCCCCAGGCGATGCCTCGGGTCCGGGCGGGTCCGATGGCGATCGGAGCCAGTTGCGCGGCCTGTTCAGCATCAAACTGGGCCACGCGGGTCGGGAACAGCGTCACCAACACATCGTGGGCGGCAACGGCGAGGGCGGCCTCCTTCGACGTGCTCTGGTTCGGCCTGTCCTCCGTCACGAGGTACTGCCGGTAGTCCCGCGCGATGCCGTTGTAGGCGTCGTGGATCGACGCATGCAGGATCGCCAGGCCACGAGAGGCCCGGGGCGGTGGGGTGGACGTAGCCCGGATGGCGTCGAGGGCCTGCTCATTCCAGGCTGCGACGGGGCTGCCCGTGACAGGCAGGGCTGCGTTGAGACACGTGATGCTGGCGACCATGGCCAATAGGGCCACGAAGGTCCGCCGGGGATGGATTGGGGTCATCTTTGCTCCTTGGTTGACGGCATGCAGGCGGTAAAAGGGTCGCCTTGCCGTTGCTAACCGTATGGCAAAAAATGCCGCGCAGTCACCAAGGACTTGTGGCCAAGCGGTCGGTCCCCGGGGCGGGACGCCCTATTTTGGGAACTGCCAGACCTCGGCCTCCAACCGCCCCCGTACCCGCTCCCCTTCCCGGGTGCTCGCCTCATCCAGGCGGATGGTTCCCGACAGGAGGCCCGCGCCTCCCCCCTCCGCCATGGGCATGCCCTCGAAGAAGAATCCCTGGTTGGCGAAGAAATCGACCTTCACGGTCCGCCCTGGCTCGAACTCCTCCCGCCAGACCTGCACCGAGGGAACGAGGAAGGCCGCGATCCCGTGCATCCCGAGCACGTTGACGGAGACCTTGTTCGTGTCGCGGGAGTCCAGGGCGGTGGAGACCGAGACACCAGCCTTGGTGAACGGCCGGGGCTTGCCGTCGAGTTCGAGTCGCAAGTCGACGGTTCCATTGGTGAACCAGTTGACCGGCAATTTCGCCTGGAAGGTCGTGTCGAAGTCGGCCGTCACCTTGCCCCAGAGTCGGACCAACGTGTTGGTCTTCTCGGGAAAGGTCCACGCAGGGGCTTCGCCCGCCAGGTCCTTGCGCAAGCCGGCCTTGCGTTTGCGCAGGAATTCCTTCGTCCGCTGCACCACCGCCCGTCTACCGGTCACGCCTGCCCACGCGTTCGTCCCCACCAACCGATCCAACCGTTCCACTTCGCCCACCCACCGGGCTTCATCCCAGGCCGAGTCCAGCAACTGGCGGACGCGCGCCCGGTACTTCTCCCGCCAGACCGGATCGAGGTAGAGCAGCCGGCAAAGCAATCCTGTCGCGCGGACGGAGATGGGTGCCCGGGCGGGCGTAAATGGGTTCGGGGAACCCAGGCACTGGTCGGCACCCCAAGGCACGAAGACCAGACGGCCATCCGACGCCCGACGGTGGATGAAGTAGTTGTTGCCGTTGTTTGCATACCCGTCCCAGTGATCCACGAGCACCTCCGCCGCCCAGAACGTGAGGAACTGGTCGAGGTCCACGAGCTTCTCCACCTGCTCCCAGTCCACGCGGGGCTTCTGCTCCAGCAGGCTTGCCACCCTTTTCAGGATCTCCAGGTCTTCCGGCTTCGTCCCCCTTTTCGCCTCGAACATCCCAAGCCATCCGGGCCGCAGGTCCGTAAGCGCCCCTTCCCACATCGGACCGTTTCCATCACCGAAATGCAGCGCGAGGAACTCCCGATCGACGGGCTCCACCAACGTGTAGACCCCGAGCAACTCGCCGTTCACCTCGACCCGCGCCAGCGCCGTCCGGGCCGCAGCCACACCCATCTCGCGGAAAAGTCCGTTCGCCAGCGACAGGTGACTCGAACTGGCGTCCTGCTGGGTGTTCGCCAGCGTCAGCTTTCGCCATCCACCGGGTCCGCGACGGTCCGGCGCATCCGGAAACTCGACGTTGAACCCCGGCCGCTCCCGGCTCACCGAGCCGATGAACCCACGCTTCCGGACCGTTGCCCCGGACCAGGTCTTTCCGTCGAACTCCAGCTCCGCCCGATGATCCTGATAGGCTCGGGGCGCCAGCCCGTTCGTCCGCGAGGGTCCCAACTGCGCGAGGATGTCGGGTGCCTCCTTGCGCAACGCCGTCCACTCCTCGGCCGGCAGTCGGATCCGCACCTGATGCAGAACCGCCGGATCAAACCACTCCGAAGCGGCACGCAGCGGACACCAGACTGCCAAAATCAACAGCAGGCAGAGCAATCCCCCCGACATTCGCGATCGTCTCATTTCAATCCTCCGGCCTCATCAAACGGAGCGGCAACGTCCCCGTTGCCCTCCAAAGCCCTTTCCCGATGCATTGAGGACCTCGCCCCCAATCCGCTCCTCCAGTGGCAGCGCTCCCGGGTTGCGACCTGTACACGCAGTCAGCGATCAAAGTTGCCGCCCGGTCAAACGTTCGAAGGCTTCCAGGTACTTCGCCTGCGTCCGCGCCACCACCTCGGGCGGCAACGCCGGCGCGGGAGGCGTCTTCGTCCAAGTCAGCGTCTCGAGATAATCCCGGACATACTGCTTGTCATAACTCGGCTGGCTGCGGCCGGGCGCATACTGGTCCGCCGGCCAGAACCGCGACGAGTCCGGGGTCAGGACCTCATCGATCAACACCAGCCGTCCCTCGAACACGCCAAACTCGAACTTCGTGTCCGCGATGATGATCCCGCGGGTCCGGGCGTAGTCCCGGGCGAACGAATAAAGCTTCAGGCTGAGATCCCGCGCCTGCGCCGCCAGATTCGCGCCGGTCAATTCCGCGGCCCTCTCGAAGGGGATGTTCTCGTCGTGCCCCGTCTCGGCCTTCGTCGCCGGGGTGAAGATCGGCTCCGGAAGGGCATCCGACTCCTTCAAACCGGCCGGCAAGCGGATCCCGCAAACCGTCCCGTGGCTCCGGTATTCCTTCCATCCCGAGCCTGCGAGATATCCGCGTACCACGCACTCAATCGGCAACGGTGCAGCCTTGCACACGATCATGCTCCGGCCCTTGAGCTGGGACTCGAACGGGCTCAACTCCGCTGGCAGGGGATCACCCGCCCGCGCCAGCCGATGGTTCGGCAGCCACGACTCCGTCCGGTCGAACCAGAAATGGGAAATCTGCGTCAACACCTCGCCCTTCCGCGGAATGCCATTCGGCATGATGCAGTCGAACGCGGAAATGCGATCGGTCGCGACAAACAACAACCGGTCGCCCAGATCAAAAACCTCTCGAACCTTCCCGGACTTCAGCTTCCGGATTCCAGGCAGTTCGAGGGACAGCAGCGGCACATCGGACATGGGGTGCCGAACATGATTCGAAGCCGGCCACGGCGAAAGCGCGATTTCCGGAGCAGCCGCCTCAATCCTCCAGCTACAGGGCTTCTTGCGGCAACAGCCCCTTCGATGTGGCCTCAAGAAACGCAAGGCGGCGCAAGTATTGAAGCAGCCCGACCATAGCCGTGTGGCAACCCGTGCTTCACGGTCCGGCACCGCCCCCAACGCCAACGGCGCTGATTCCGTTAGCCCAGGGTTGGCCGAGGAACGAGGCCTACCCTGGGTCGACATTGCACACCGCACCCAACCGCAACGCGGTTGTGGCCGCCCGGGAAGTCGGATGCCCTCTCCGAATTCTGGGAACTGGCATCTGGCATCTGGGAACTCCCCTCCCAAAACTTGCCTCTTGAAACTTGGCCCTCATGGAAACTTCCTTGCCGTTGTGATCGAGAGCGTCCCTCCACATCCGGACAGCGTGCATCTCCAGTTCGCCCGTGGCTGGCTGGAACTCGGGAATGTCCAGGAAGCCGAAGCTGAACTGGGCAACATCCGCCCTCAATACTTTGGCTGCCCGGACGTCCTGGAGATCCGCTTCCAGGTCCTTGCCCGCCGTCAACTCTACACCGATGGCCTCGCCATCGCCGAGCAGCAGGTCGCCGATTACCCGGCCGACTTCCGCGGCCACATGAACCGAGGCAACGCCCTCTTCTGGCTCGACCGCGCCCAGGAGGCCATCGACTCCGTCATGGCCATCCTGCCACAGCATCCCAAGGTCGCCGCCCTGCCCTACAACCTCGCCTGCTACTGGATGAAGCTCGGCGACGCCGCGCAAGCGGTCCGCTGGCTTGAATCCGCCATGCACATCGGCCAGCGCAAGGGCGTCATCCAGCACGCTCTCTCCGACCCCGACCTTCGCCCGATCTGGGACTACATCCGCGAACTGGAAGCCTCCGGCGACGCGGAGTGATTCCTGACGCCGAGTTCCCGCGGCACGAGCCGGACACCTTCCACCGCCCACCCCTTCCCCGGGTTCCGTCCCTGCGTCCGGACCCGCACCGGATGATCCGCCATCCGCCGGATCTCCACCTCGCCCGCCTCCATCCACCGGACCGTTCCCGCGGTGTCCACGGCTGATACCGGCAACACCTTGCCGGCCACTTCCACCTCCATCCGCTCCGGCACCTCCGAGCCACCGCTCAGGCCCACCCAAACCCGGTATCGTCAGGGGCGGGCACCGGAAGAGGGTCCAGTGCACGACAGAAGACCGGCATCGCCGCGACCCAGAGGAAGGTCAGGCGCGCCAGCCATCGGCTGGGATGCATGATTCAGTCCTACCCTACCACCCCCACCCCCACTCAAGCTTCGAGGGGCCAGACCGGTGGGGCCATGGCGAGTTCCCAGTCCCCAGATTGCAGAGGTGTGTAGGCCGGGTGCCCTCACCCGGCGGGCCTGCTGTAGGCCGGGTGCCCCCACCCGGCGGGCCATGGGGAGTTCCCAGTCACCAGTCCCCAGATTCCAGAGGTGTCCTCACGAGCCGCTTCAACGCCCTCCGCTCCCTCCACCGGGCATTGCGGCTCCCGTTGCCCGCGCCCCAGCCCGGTTGGTCTCCGCAACCACAGGCGGCAACAACCCGTACCGTCGTGCCAACGACGGATCCATGCCTCCCAGCTTCGCCCGCCGCTCGGCCTCACCACGCTGGAGCCGAGCCCGACTTTCCTCGCTTACCGGCAACGGCCAGACCTCGTCATCGCCTCCCGCGTGGGCGAACAGGTCGCGCACATCGACCGGAGCCACCGAATCATCCCGAAGGTTGAATCCGACACTCTGCAGCAGGAACTCACCGCCTTCGCCGCGCTGATATCTCAGCGGCTTTCCCGTCATCCAATCCACCGGAACCTCCGCAAGGAACTCCGGCACCAACGCACCCAGGGTCTCCGGCAACTGGCCGTGCCGAAGTTCATGGCGTCGCAGCGCGATCGCCGCCGCGTTCATCGACTCATGCAGTTCGAGTTGGAACACCTGCTTGTAGTGCTCGAGCTCCAGGCCCCGCATCTCCGGCGAAAGGAACGAAGCCCAGCGCTCGCGGAAGTTCTCTGGCTCCGGGGCAGGCCAGATGTCGCCCGCGGTCAACTCAGCCCAGGAACGTCCCGCAACGGCCATTTCGGCCTCTCCTGCCCACGAATTCCAGTCCTCGAGACATTGCGCCAGCGCCAGGTCTCCCCAACCGAATCGCCACAACGGAAACACCAGGTCATCCCGAAGCGACTTCCGCAATTGTTGCCAGGCGTTTCCACCCTCCGCCACGTAGGCTCCAAAGCCCGTCCGCTCGGACCTCGCCGCCGCCGCCTCGGCCTCGACCTCCGCCGCGGTCATTCGCGTCCACCGATTGCCCAGGGTCGCCCGCAGATCGGAATAGCTCATCGCCCGGTACATCCGGATCACCCGCGACCGGCTCAACTCTCGTACCTGCGTCAGATCCCAGACCCGACGCAGTCCAACCGGCTTTGGCATCAGTTCCTTCAATTGTTCATCCGTGGCGCGACCGGAGTGCAGGATCGCCGTCCGCAGGTTCGCGGCCGAGACCGCATCCAGGCGCCGCATCCGATGTCCGCCCCAGGTCGGACGCCGCGCCAGGTCCTGCTCCAGAATTCCCAACGCGGCAACCGCCCGCAGCGCCCCCGCCACGTCCCCTTCCCGCAGCGCGAGCAGGCCCGCCGATTCAGCCACCGCGCCCACACCCCGGAAGACCCGCAGCACCGCCCCGCGGCCATCCTCGTCCGCGTCGGACGCCTTGACCGGTGCCTGGCGCACCGGAAAGGCCAGCGCACGATGCACGCCTTCGATGTCCTCCCGACGCGCCCCCAGCATCGGCCCGAACGCCGCCCACGAACTCGTGCCCGCGTCCCGGTTCAATCCCCACCATTCCAAATGATGCCCCGCGATCGCGCGTCCCGGTGCCACCGGAAGCAGCGCCGGCGGACGCATCCGAACGAGATTCGTCAGGCGCGGGTACAACTCGACCAGAGCCGGCCAACCATTCGATGCCGAGTCCGAGGACACCTCCGGCGCCCACTTCCGCAATAAGGCCTCCCGCCGCGCGTCTTCCTTTGCGAGCGCCCGGTCGAGGACAGACTTCCCCTGGTAGTGCTCTACCAACACCCACGAAGGCACGAGGACGAACAACGCCGCCACCACCCACGACAGCCAGCGCTTCAACGTCGCCGGCCACCGCGCGTCCCGCGTTTCGTCCTGGGGTCTTGAATCGGACATGCGTCAGGGAGGTTTATGGCGCAGCCGGCTTCTCCGCCGGGGAATTCGTCAACTTGGACAAGGGGATGCCATATCTCCGGGCCAGCATCGCGCGGGGATCACCCAGACTCGCGAACAAGCTCTGCTGATCCCGCTCCCACGCCTCAAACTCCTCGCGAAGGGCCGGGAGCCGCCAGATCAGGTCGTCTTCGGCAGGCCCATTCGAGGCGATGTCATCCCACAGGTCCTGGCCGACGCTCCAGAGCAGGAAATCGCTTCCTTCACCCCGCTGATACCGGAGCGGTTTACCGTCCATCCAGTCCAGCGGAACCTCCGAAGCAAACTCCGGCACCAGGGCATCCAAAGACTCCGGTAACCGACCCTTCTTCGCCTCGTAGCGTTTCACGGCGATGGCCGCCGCACTCAAGGCGCGCTTCGCCTCGACCTGAAAGAAGCTCCCCAGCCATTGGCTAGTCTGCTGTTCGTTCAAGTCTCCGAACAACCGGGTCCACCACCCGGTCCGACCGCTGACCCACGCCGGATCAACGAGGCTGCCCCAGGATCGCTGCGTCACGGCCTGCCTCGCGCGGTTCACCCACTGGTCGGCATCCCGAAGCATCCAAGCAATCGACTGGTCGCCCCATCCGAACCGCCAGACGGGAAACACGCCCTTCCTGGCCACGAAATCCGCTGCCTTCCCAAGGCCTCCCGCAACACTCCCCCACACGGATCCACCGTTCGAACCAGCGGATTCATCGGACGCTGCCCCCTGAAATGCCGACTCCAGCTCCCATGCATACACCTCCGCCAGTCGAGGGGTGGGTGCCT
The DNA here is from genome assembly GCA_965284395.1 of Limisphaerales bacterium. Taxonomy (GTDB): domain Bacteria; phylum Verrucomicrobiota; class Verrucomicrobiia; order Limisphaerales; family UBA9464; genus UBA6176. The sequence goes on from OZ260084.1 coordinate 209,910, forward strand.
GGGCCAGCAAGGTTGCCGTCGGCAATGGGTATCCCGCTGCCACCAGCACCGCGGATTCCAGCATCCGGCCCGGTCGCGCTGTACGCCCCAGCGCTTCCCATTGGGCATCCGTCCATCCGCCCCGATGCGCTGCAACCGCGCGCAGCAATTCCGCGCGCTCCACGATTCGCCCCCACGCGGTGAGTGCGCCCTGGATTCGGTAGGCCTCCAGATCCGATTCGATCACCGCGACCCCATCCAACGCCGCGATCGTTTCCTCCACGCTCCCGCGGCGCAACCCGAGGAGGCCCGCATCGAGCAGCGCGTTGGCTGCATCCTGAAAGGTGCTCACGGCATCGATCGAGGATCTGCCCTCGTCCTGGGCCCTGGGCGGCGTGGTCTCCCGGATCGGCTTGGCCAACGCCTCCCGGATCACCGCCAGATCCGCCGCCCGGGCATCCAGCAACCGCGCATGCACCTCCCAGGAGTTCGTTCGCTCAGATCCGTGCAGGGTCCATCGGTCGATCTGGGTTCCCAGAATCATCCGCTTCGCCCCAATGCGCACCGCCACCGCAGGTCCTGAAGTCGCCACGGGCGCCAACCGCACAACTGCTGCCTGCAGCGCCGGAAACCCGTTCGATTCCCCGGTCACCACCGGAACCGCCATCCGCTCCCGCATCCAGCGCTCCTGCTTGGCGGTCGCCTCCGCCATTGCCCGCACCAGCATCGCCTTCCCCCGGAAGTGCTCCACCACCGTCCAGCATCCCAGCAGCATCAGGATGCCCAGCACGATCCAAGGCCACACCCGACGCCTTCGCCGAGCCGGCAGCACTGGAGGACCCGCATGGGAGTTGTCGGAAGTCACGGCTGCGCCTTAGCTGCCTCCCGAAGCCGATCCCGTCAAGGATCGGAAAACTCCCCTCCGGGCCGACGGGGTGACGCGGCGGGTGTTCCTTCAAACTGCGAACTCCCAAGAATCTTCAAACTTCAAACTCCTCCCTCGCTCCGCGACACTCGCGGCCTCATGCCGAAGCCGTTGGCCATCCTCATCTGGTTGATCGTCGCCGGGACCGGTGCCTGGTGTTACTCCGCGATTGCCCGAAGCCGCGGCGAAGCCCTCAACTCGGGATACCTCGTCGTCGCTGCGCTCTGCACCTACGCCATCGGGTACCGCTTCTACTCGAAGTGGGTGGCCGCGCGCGTGCTCGCCCTCGACGACCGCCGGTCCACCCCCTGCGAGGTCCGCGAGGATGGGCAGGACTTCGTGAAGACGAATCCCTGGATCGTCTTCGGCCATCACTTCGCCGCCATCAGCGGACCCGGGCCGCTCGTCGGACCGGTGCTCGCCGCGCAGTTCGGATTCCTTCCCGGCACGCTCTGGATCCTGATCGGCGTCGTGCTCGGCGGCGCGGTGCAGGATTTCGTGATCCTCTTCGGCTCGATGCGCCGGAACGGAAAATCCCTCGGCCAGATGGTGAAGGAGGAACTCAACGGTTTTGCAGGCGGAGTCGCCCTCGCTGCGATCCTCGCGATCATGATCATCCTGCTCGCCGTGCTCGGGCTCGTGGTCGTCCAGGCCCTCGCCGAGAGCCCGTGGGGCGTGTTCACCGTCGGAGCCACGATTCCCATCGCCATGATCATGGGCGGCTACCTGCGGTTCCTGCGGCACGGCCGGACGCTCGAAGCCTCCATCGGCGGGGTGATCCTGCTCTTGCTGGCCGTCTGGGGCGGACAGTACGTCCATTCCCACGACGACCTGGCCAAGGCCTTCACGATGAAGGCCGAGCCGCTCGCGTGGACGTTGATCGTGTACGGCCTCGCCGCCTCGGTGTTGCCCGTGTGGCTCCTGCTCGCCCCGCGCGACTACCTCTCCACCTTCATGAAGCTCGGCACCATCGGTGCCCTCGCCGCCGGCGTCGTCGTCGTGTTGCCCCAGCTCAAGATGCCGGCCCTCGTCGACTTCGCCGTCGCCGGCAAGGGACTCGTCGTGGGCGGCAAGCTCTTCCCCTTCTGCTTCATCACCATCGCCTGCGGTGCCATCAGCGGCTTCCACTCCCTGATCTCGTCGGGAATCACCCCCAAGATCATCACCCGCGAACGCTTCGCCCGGCCGGTCGGTTACGGCGCGATGCTGCTGGAATCGTTGGTGGCGATCATGGCGCTCGTCGCGGCCTGCACGCTCGAACCAGGCGTTTATCTCGCCATGAACGTCAAGGGTGCCGGTGCCACTGAAGCCGCCCAGGTCGCTGACATCCTCCAACGCGTCAACGCCACCGGATTCCACCTTGAACCCGGCGTCATGGAATCTCTCGCCAAGGAGGTCGAGGAGAAGTCCCTCTACGGCCGCACCGGCGGCGCCGCCACCCTCGCCGTCGGCATGGCCCAGATCTTCAAGCAGGTCACCGGCGGACGAGGCCTCGGCCTCTGGTACCACTTCGCCGTCATGTTCGAGGCCCTGTTCATCCTCACCACCCTCGACGCCGGGACCCGGGTCGGACGCTATCTGCTCCAGGATTTCCTCGGTCACCTCAGCCCAACCCTCGGCAACACCCGCGCCCTGGGACCCAACGTCCTGGCGTCCGTCCTCGTCGTCAGCGCCTGGGGCTGGTTCCTGATCCAGGGCGTACGCGATCCGCTCGGCGGCATCAATTCGCTCTGGCCCCTGTTCGGCATCGCCAACCAACTGCTCGCATCCATCGCCCTCATCCTCGCGACGACCATCATCCTCAAGATGGCCCTCGCCCGAAAACGGTCCCCGGCCCTCGCCCTCGTCACCCTGCTTCCCCTGTGCTGGCTCCTCACCGTCACCTTCACGGCTGGTTACCAAAAGATGTTCCACGAGACGCCTCGCATCGGCTTCCTGGCTGCCGTCCGGGATTTCGACGCCAAGCTCCCGGCGCTCCAGCAGACGCTCGCTCTAGCCGGACCGCCCGATTCCCCTGCCGCCAAGGCCGCCGCCAAAGCCGTCACCGTCAATCGCGCCCTCCGCTCCAACAACCTCATCGACCTCGTCGTCACCGGTTCCTTCCTTTCCCTCGCCGGCATTGTGATCCTCGTCGCAGTCTATGAGTGGACCCGACTGGTCCGCGGCTCGCGCAAACCGGACCTCCGCGAATCCGAATCGGTCCTGCGCCCGCTGGATCCACACGTGCCAGCCTCAGCCTTGGGTGCGGTCGCCATCGCAGTCGGGCTCGCCCGACATCTCACCGACCAGGACACGATCGACCAGGCCGCTGCCGCCGCCGTCTTGACCACCGCCCCCGCCTGCGGCCCGCGCGTGCTGATTGATCTGCCCGAGGTCCGCGACGCCGTCTCCGATGACGCCCGAGCCCAGGCCTACGTCGCCGCCGCCGAGAAGCGGTTCGACGGCATCAACCGCTGCTGCTGAACCCGCCATGCGCATCGGTCTCTACGGCGGTTCGTTCGATCCCGTGCACCTCGGCCACCTGCTCGTGGCCGAGGCCGCATGCGAGGAGATGGACCTCGACCGCATCGTGTTCATCCCCGCGGCCCGTTCCCCCTTCAAGCCCGCCACCGCCCCGGCGCCCGATGCCCTCCGCCTTCGGTGGCTTCGCATTGCCTTGGCCGGTCGATCCGACTTCGCCGTCGATGACCTCGAACTCCGCCGCGGCGGAACCAGCTACACGATCGACACGGTCCGCGAGTTCGCCGCCCGCCATCCCGGGGCCGAACTCTGCTGGCTGATCGGCGCCGACCACGTGCCGACCCTGAACCAATGGCGCGAGGCCGACACTCTCGCCCGGACGGTCGAGTTCATCATGATTCCCCGCCCCGGGAACCCGCCCGTGCCGGCACCCGAACCTTTCCGCGTCCGACCGCTTCGTGGTTGGCCGTTGGCGGTCTCCTCCTCCGAGATCCGCGACCGGATCCGCAACGGGCGCACCGTCGATCACCTCGTGCCACCTCACGTCGCCGCCGCCATCCGGGAGTCCGGTGCCTACCTCGCGTCCTGAGCGCGGGCCGGGGGGGCGACTCTGGATACGGCCTCGTCCGAAAGCCGCAACGGGGTGGCGACGTCCTCGTCGCCTTGGGAAATGGCATGGGAGGGCAACGAGGACGTTGCCGCCCCGTTCTACGCCGGGGGCAGTGTCGAGATGCGCCCGGCTTCGTGGAAGTCGTTCAAGCCACCGGCGCCTCCCCCTTCCGCACGCACCGCCAGCCAGACATCAAGGCAGCCACAGTCCACATCACCCCGATCCATCGCGCCGCACCCGAAACAAAAACCACCGCGGCGTTCGCTCCCATGAACAACAGGACGCCCCACCACACCCGACGTCCGACAAGCCCGATCCGGTCCCAGCGCCATGCCACGAATGCCCACGCGGCGAGGAACAGGTAGTTGGCCCAGATCCCACTGCCTGACCGCATCCCGGTCACCGCCTCCACCTGCTTCGCCGTCGCAACGACCGCCGCGTCATGGCTCCAACGGTGCACCCCATGAAAGGCAAGGGCGACGTGCACCACCAGGCACACGCCGCCCCCGATCCAACACCACCGCGCCCACCGGACCCACGCCGACAGCACTCCCATCCAGAGCGCCGCCCACACGGTCAGCTTCAGCAGCAGCATCAGCATGGATGCCTCGCTACCGCGAAGCCCCCTGCACGGCCACGTCGAGGCACACGGCCTCTTCCGCGCTTCGCGCGAACACGTGCCCGCCGGAAACCACCGGCGTCGTCCAGCACTTGCCGGGCAGGACATCCGCCCGGGCCACTTCGCGGTATTCGCCCGTGGCCGCCTCGATCAGCACCAACTCGCCCGCATCCGACAACGCCAGCACGTGCCGATCCACACCAATGACATGCCCCGGACCGAATCCCGCCTTCTCCCACTTCACGTCACCCGTCTTCACGTCGACGCACTTGACCGGACCGGATCCGTATTCCTTGAACTGGAACATCCCGAACAGGTGCCCATCGAACAGCACCGGCGTGGACCAGTGATTCGCGAGCGGCTTGTTTCCGGACTTGCGGTAGATCTCCGTCGCCTTCCACGTGCCGCCCTCGCGCGTGATCCGAGCCGCCCCCGCGCCAACTCCGTAGCCCGCCGAGCAATACACCACGTCACCGGCGATGACCGGCGTGATGGCCGTCGAAACGGCAAACGGGAAGGTGTACCGCCAGAGTTCGGCGCCGGTCTTCACGTCCACCGCCAACAAACCCGACTTCAGGAAGAAAACCGCCTGCCGCTGGCCCAGGATCTCGCCCACGACCGGCGTCGAATGGGTCATCGTCTCGTCGAAACCCTTCCACTTGAGCTCGCCCGACTTCTTGTCGAAAGCCAGCAGCGACTGGCCCGAGCCACCGCCCGCGAGCAGGACGAGGTCGCCCTCAATCACGGGCGACTGCGCGTTCTGCCAGGAGATGTTGCGGCCGGCATATTCCTTCACGATGTCGTGCTTCCAGACCTCCTTGCCATTGGCCGCATCCCAGCATTGCAGCACCAGCTTCGCCGAAAGCGTGTACACCCGCCCGCCATCGACCGTGGGCGTCGAACGAGGGCCGTCACCACCCTTGTTGCCTGCGGCACCGTCCTGGCCGCCGTCATTCAGCTTCAACGTCCCCAAGGCCGCCATCCAGAGCTCCTTGCCCGTGGCCGCGTCGCGCGCCACCACGGCCTCCTGTTCCACGCCGTTGACCTCGCGCAGCTCCAGGCAGACCGCGTGACCACCCGCAACCGCGAATGAACTGAATCCACCCTTGCTCGGAACCCGCCACAGCACCTTCGGCCCGCCTTGCGGCCAGGAACGGCTGATCTTCTCGGGCGAATGCCCATTGCCCGACGGACCGCGATAGGACGGCCAGTCTGCCGCCTCGCCCGACACCGTCGCCAACACGCCCGCCGCCATTCCGGCGCGCACCCACTTCATCACAGGAAATCCAGTCATCGAGCCAACCTGTTCCCGGACCGCGCCCCGTTCAACCGCAAACTCCGCCTCTCACAGGCCTCGATCCGTGGGGTGGCGCGAGTGTCCCTTCGATCTGGCGGGCTGTAGGCCGCGTGCCCTCACGCGGCGGATTTCTTGCCGCACCGCTAGACGGAGTCTCACCCATCCTGGTCTTCGGCGCAGCCCCCGGCCGCCCCCTCGGCATCACCCCTCCTCTTCCTGCTCCATCGACTGCCCTGCCTTCTCCACCGCAGCCCGCAACTCCGCCCGGAAGGCATACCGGTGCTTGGGAGTGATCAGGACCCGGCGTCGCCAACCGGTGCGACGATGCACCACCAGTTCCCGATGGTCCGGATCCCACGTGTTCCGCCACGACTCCGTCGTGGTCCAACCCGCATCGCGCTTCGGCTTGGACACCTTCTCGATATCCGTGAACGCGATCCGGCGCACCGTCACCCCGAAGCACATCACCCGCAGCGACGATCGCCCGATCACATATCGGATGCGTGACCGCAGCCAGACGGCTGTCCCGACCAACGCCACCAGGCCGCCTCCGGCCATTGCCGCGTACCACCATGGATTCAACGTCACGCCCTCCTCCCGGTCGCTGGGATCCTCCATCCTCCAGCAACCGGATGCCAGACGCTGCTCCGGTCCACAGGACGAGGAAAGGCCGAAATCAGCCCCCTCCACCCTGCCCAACCGCGGAGGCCAACACGACTAACCCCCCCGCATCGGGAGCCACCAGGCTGTCCGGTGACCAAACCCATGTCCCACCTGCGACATGGAATTGGTCACCGATCAGCCGTTGGACCGATCGCAGGCTGCTGACCAAACGGATGTCCCATATGGGACATGGAATTGGTCATCGATCAGCCGTTGGACTGATCGCAGGCTGCTGACCAAACGGATGTCCCATATGGGACATGGAATTGGTTACGCCGGGGTCGGCGGCCGTTGGACCAATGGGATGTCCCACCTGCGACACGGAATTGGTCACCGAGCAGCCTGGAAAAGGCAGTTGGAACCACGGATGGCACGGATGACACGGATAAGCAGGAACTTGGCTTGGGATCGCTGCGCACCTGCGAGGTGAGCGCTCGACCGGGATGGAAACCTTCATTCCAGCCCCGTCCATCCGTGGAATCTGTGAAATCCGTGGTCAATAAACCGCCGCTTTTAGGATCAGTCGTTGGACCGATCGCAGGCCGATGACCAAACGGATGTCCCATATGGGACATGGGATTGGTCACGCCGGGGTCGAGGTCCGGTGGACCAATGGGATGTCCCATATGGGACATCCCGTTGGTCGTGGGGGACGGGTGCGGGTGCGGGTGCACGGATGCACGATTGGGCGGGGACGGCATTGCATCCGCACGGTTGCAGTCCCCTGCACGGGGCCGTCGGCTGGAGGGGGTGGAAGGCTACTGATTCGTAAGCTGTTCCTTTACAGATGATTGAGATGTGCACCATCGCTTGGCATGCCGGCAGCGATGGGAGTCCATCGAATATGAAGAACATCGTTACCTCCCTCGCCCTCGCGGCGGTCGCCTCCTTCAGCCTCAGCCTCAGCGCCTTCGCCCAGACGGCCTCCCCGGTCCAGTCCTCCGCACGGCCCTTCGGTCTCGACATCGTCGACAAGGTCCAGCTCGCCGGCTCCGACAACGCCTCCGCTACTTTCCAGAAGTCGGTCCTCCCGGGCCTCTCCGGTTACCTCAACACCGCCCTCTCCGAAGGCCACAAGATCAACGACAAGTCCTTCCTCCTCGATCCCAGCAAGCTCAAGCTCGCCACGGACTCCAACGTCCGCGCCTACTTCATCGGCGAAGGGGCCGGCTACGAGAACTCGCTCGGCTTCAACACCTCGGGCGGCGGAGTCAAGACAGGTAACCCTCTGCTGATCTTCCCCAATGCCTCCACCGGTGGCAGCCGCACCGCCTCGACCCCGCTGAAGGCCGGTGACTTCGTCGACCTCGGCACGATCCAGGGGGGCCAGAAGCTCGACTTCTTCCTGATCGCCAACGGCGCGACCCGAACGCCGGGCGAGGTGTACTCGACGGATTCGTCGGTGAACCGGGACGGGATCAACCACGTGGTGTCGTTCGCGACGATCTACGACTCGTACCTGGTGATCGGGTTCGAGGACCTCTTCGGTGGTGGCGACCGGGACTTCAACGACCTGCTGTTCGCGATCGACATCGGCGCGGTGAACGTGGCGGCGCTGACGGGCACGCCGGAACCGGCGACGTACATGACGATGGGATTGTTCCTCGTCGGTGGGGTGTGGGTTGCGCGCCGTCGCCAGGCGGCGAAGGCGGTCAACGCCTGAGTCCAAGGACATCTTCGACGGTCAACCCTGTTGGTTGATCAGACAGTGTCGCCTGTTTCCGGCCGGGGGGTCTGGGATGGGCGACCTTTGCTTTGAGTTGCCAGTATCCAGTTCCCAGAGCCTGGTGGGGGCACGCAGCCTACAGAACGGAGTTGAGTAGGCCGCGTGACCTCACGCGGCGGATGATGGAGGCGCCGGGTGGGGGCACCCGGCCTTCAGGCAGTGGGCTGGGAACTGGCATCTGGAAACTGGGAACTTCCCGTGGCCCCTCAGTTCAGCTTCCGCTCCGAGAGCATGCGGGCGGTTGCGCGGGCGGACGCGCCGTCCAGATGTCGACCGTCCGTATAGGTCGGGCGCCAACCACGTTCGAACCAGTCCTTGCGAAGATCGATTCGGGTGAGACCGAACTCGCGAGCGAGAACGTCGGCGAGGTCGGGTGCCCTCCGTGCACCCGGCATGCGGACCTCTCCGGAAGGCAGGTCCACAAGGACCGCACGAACTCCCCGATCGGCGAGGGATTTCAGCATCCCACGCCACCGGTCAGCCACCTTGGGATCCGCAGGTGGGACCGCGATCGTTGGACCAGGTTCGTGAACCGAAGGATCGTTGGTCACGATCACCCCGGCACCCGCGCCATCACGCCGGGTCTTCATGGCCGAGTACAGGAGGCTGGAGGGCCGATGCGACGCCTGGGTCAGTGGAACCTTCTTCGCCAACGTCATCCCAGGCGATGCGAGTCCGTCGACCAGTAGCTGATCGTTCCTGCTCCAAGGCTTCTCGATGAGGTAGGTCTCGATGAACACGGTCGAAGGAAGGTCCGGCCGGTACGCGAGGGTTTCGAGGCCCACCAGCGGGATCGAGCCGTCCAGCCCGAGCGTCTGGAATCCGTCGAGGCTGGTCCCGCTGAAGAACTCCGGCAACAGGCGGCCGCTCAGCGAAGATCCCACCAGCACATGCCGCGGCGCGGCCGGCAGCAGCAGGTACTCCTCGAGCCGGATCCGATTGGCCATGTAGTTCGATTCGCCAAACCGGGCCTTCCATCCGAGGACCGATATCAGCGTCTGCCACGTCACGGCCAGCGCGACGGTCGTGACCAGGATCCTCAGGGCGGTTCGTGAGGTGGGGCGCATCATGGTCAGAACTGGAAGTAGATGAAGTCGCCCGGCGTTCCTGCATTGGCGATCACGAGGAACAAGAGGATCGAATGGACCGCGACATCGATCCGGCCAGCCCAGAGTGGCCCCAATCGCGCGCGCCAGGCATGCGTTGCGCCCCAGAGGTGGTGCAGGGCGACCGGAACGCCGAACAGGACGATCACAAAGAAGTACTGCGGCAACAGCCCGCCCGGATTCGTGAACAGGCATCGCACGTACGCCGCCGCGTGCCGGATGTCCGGCAACTGGAACAGAAGCCAAAGCAGCGAAACGAGATGGAAGGTCACTGCGATCCCGAGCAACCGCCGCCAGGTTGGCAGCTTGGATGGATCCGCCCGGCCGATTCCCGTCAGACGCTCCAGCGCGAGCAACAGACCATGCCCGGTTCCCCACACCGCATAGCTCCAGGCTGCCCCATGCCACAGGCCGCCCAGGAACATCACGAGGAACAGGTTCACGTACGTCCGCACCTCACCGTGCCGATTGCCGCCGAGCGGAATGTAGAGGTACTCGCGCAGCCAACTGGAAAGCGACAGGTGCCAGCGCCGCCAGAATTCGGTGATGCTGGCCGAAAGGTACGGGTGATCAAAGTTCAACGGCAGCTCGTATCCGAACAGCCGCGCCAGTCCCTGCGCGATGAACGAGTAGCCGGCGAAGTCCGCGAAGATCTGGAACGAGTACCCGTAGAGCAACAGCCAGAGGTTCGCCCGGGGCAGTTCCAGGAACTGCGGATACGACAGCACCGATGTGGCCTCCTTCAGGTTGTCCGCCACCACCATCTTCAGGAAGAAACCCAGGATCAGCTTCCGCAGCGCCCCGGCCCAGTCGACCTGGCCGATCCGCTTTGGCCCAATCTGATGGAAGAAGTCCGCCGCCTTGACGATCGGACCCGCGATCAATTGCGGGAAGAACGCCTTGAAGAACCAGACGCGCCCGTGAAACCAAGCCATCTCCCGCGGACCCCTCGGTGGATGAAGCCCGGGAAATCCAGCGGTCCCCGCATGCCACGATTCCATGACCAGGCTGATTCCCTGGAACGTGTAGAACGAGATGCCGATCGGCAGCGGCACCTCCGCGAACCACGCCGGCATCGACGCCCGCAACGATTCCGGCACCAACGTCCGCACGATCAATCCGAAGTACTTGAAGAAGGCCAACGCCCCGATGTTGAAGGTCAGCGCCCCTACCATCACCGCCCGACGACGCCCACCGGTGATGCCCGGCGACATCAACCACTGGGCCGCCTGGGCGTTGATCGCCGTCGACAGGATCAGGAGGAAGACCAGCCACGGTGTGTGCCAACCGTAGAACACGAACGACGCCACCGTCAGCACCCCGACCTGCCAAGCCGCGCGCCGGCTCGCGTAGTGCAACGCGAACACCAGCGGCAGGAACACGGCAAAGGTCCAGCTGTTGAATAGCATCGAGCTCCGCGACAGTGCCGTGCAGCCGGCCCCGTTTGAAGGTCGAAGTCATCCGAGGCCCGGGCGAGGGCGCACCTTGTAGGCCGGGTGCCCTCACCCGGCGTGGATCATGAGCCGCCGCGCGGGGGCACGCGGCCTGCATGAATCTGGAAACTCCAGACTCTTCCCCGCCCATCCTACACCCGCTCCAGGCCCCGGAACGTCCCCGTCGAACTCGCAAAACGGTCCACCTCCAGCCCCATCCGCTGGAGCATCGAGACGAACAGGTTCGGCAGCGGATAATTGCGTTCCCGGTCAAAGCCGAGGTGCTGTCCGTGGCGGAACCCGCCACCGACCAGCAGCGTCGGCAGGTTGGTCGTCACGTGGGTGTTGGCGTTCCCGAGATTCGATCCATACAGGATCATCGTCCGATCGAGCAGGTTCGAATCGCCCTCGCGCACGGACTTCAACCCTGTCGCAAGCCCCGCGATCAACCGCATGTGCCATTCATCGATGGCACGCAACTGCGCCAGCTTCTCGGTCGAGCGGCCATGGTGGGACAGGTCGTGGTAGCCGCCGGTGATCTTGGTTCCTTCGACGTCGATCGCCGGCGAGTTCACGCTGTCGAGGAGCAGGGCGATCGAACGGGTCGAATCCGTCTCGAAGGCCAACCGCGCGAGGTCGTACATCAACCGCACCTTCTCCATGTATTCCTTCGGGCTGGCCGGATCGAGCGGCACGGGAGCGGTGACCGTCGGCTTCGGTTTCCGCTCCCATTCCTTGGACATCTGCATCCGCTGCTCGAGCTCGCGGACGCTGGTGAAGTACTGGTCGAGCCGTTCGCGGTCGGCCCCGTTGACGCGCCGTTGGAGACCCCGGGCCTGGTCGGAAAGCGAATCCAGGATGCTACGCCCGACGTCGAGCTTGCGGACCTGCCGCTCCATCTCGCCCGGCGAACCTTGCATGAACAGCTGGCGGAACACCTCCGACGGCTTCTCCTCGCAAGGGATCATCACTCCCGAACTGGTCCACGCGAGGCTCCGGGAACCCTGCTCGACGTTCACGCCGAGGTTCAGCGACGGAAACCGGGTCAGGTGCCCGATGCGCTCCGCGATGAATTGGTCGAGCGAGATCGTGTTGCGGAACCCGCCGCGCCCGGGATGCGGTGCCGCCGTCAGGAAGCAGTTGTCCGCCGGGTGCCCGCCATCGACATCGGGGTGCGACACGCCGCTGAACACCGTGAGGTCCTGCCGCAGGTCACGCAGGATCTCGAGGTACGGCGATGGCGCGTAGTCGCGACCGCTGGTCTTCGGGAAGAAGTTGTCCGGCAGCAGCCCGAGGTTGTTGCAGATCGCGAACATCCGCCGCGGCACGCCGCCAGGCCCCGCCACCGCCGCTTCGGCTCCGCGCCCGAATACCGGTTGCATTGACTCGAGCAGCGGCAGCGACAGCGCCACGCCGGCGGCCCTCAGGAAGTGCCGGCGAGAACGCCCGCTCCCGGTCGACACAAACGGCCCGCGGGCCCCGTGGTTTTCCATTCGCTGCTTCATGGGGTTCAACTCCTCCTATTTGTTCCGGAAAAGTTCGCTCTGCACAACCCCGTGGATGAGTGACCTCACCGGAAAGTCCTCCCGACGGTTCGCCCGCACGATCTCCTCGACCACACGCCGATCCGCGAATCCCACGGGCGCACCGGTCGCATACACGATGAACTGCCGGACCAGGTTCCGGGCCAACTGCTCGCGATCCGACACCAGCAACCGCTTCAGCTCCCGGACATCGCGAAATGCCCGTCCGTCGGGAAGCTCTCCCGAGGCGTCGACGTCCGGTCCCAGCCCGAAATGGTAGAAGTTGCCGTTGTGCCCGATGCCCTTCACTGGATCACCGCCCGAGGCCCGGTAGCGCGTGCGCCAACCGCCCATCACGTCGAAGTTCTCGAGGGCGAATCCGGCCGGATCGATCAGTCGATGGCAGGCGTTGCAGGACTCCTGCGTCCGGTGCTTCGCCAGCTGCTCCCGGATGGTCGTCGCCCCGCGGATGTCGGGTTCGACCGCTGGAACGCTTGGCGGAGCCGGTGGAGGTGGACGACCGATGATCCGGTTCATCACCCACGCGCCCCGCTTCACCGGCGACGTCGTGGTGCCATTCGCCGTCACCTTCAGGACGCTCGCCTGCGTCATGAGTCCGCCCCGCACCCGGTCCGGCCCCAGCGGGACCCGCCGGATCCCCACGCCCTCGACGCCATCGATCCCGTAGTGCCTGGCGAGGCGTTCGTTCAGCATGGCAAAGTCTGAATCGACGAGGTTCGTGATCCCCAGATTCCGGTGGATCAACTCCGCGAAGAACGCCTGCGTCTCGGTCGCCATCGACTCCACCAGCAGGTCATCCAACTGGTAGTCCGGGTACAGCATCTCATCGGGCGCGGTTGCCGCGATGCCGCGCAGGTCGAGCCAGTAGTCGAGGAAGGCGTCGACGAACTGCCGTGACCGCGGGTCATCCAGCAACCGGTCGGTCTGCGCGCGCAGGACATCCGGCTTCCGCAGGCGCCCCTTCTCAGCGAGCGTGCGGAGCTCGGCGTCCGGCGCGGTGTTACAGAGGAAGAAGGACAGACGCTCCGCCAGCGCTCCATCCGACAACTTCCCGGCCTTCGGTTCGTCCAGGTAAAGGAATGCCGGCGAACTCAGCACCGCCGTGTACCCGGCGACCATCGCCTCGGTGAAATCGCTGCCGGTCTCCAGCGCGCCGTTCACCAATCCGGAGAATCGCGCCACGTCCGTCTCGGCTACCGGCCCACGGTAGGCGCGGTTGAGGAACGCCCGCAGCAACAGCTCGGCATCCTTGACCGGCTCGGTCGACTCGACCGTCACCCCGGCCGGACGCTGGCGTCGGCGCGGGACGCCTTCCGCCTTCGGTCGATCCTTCACCGGCAATGTTCCAAACAAGGCTCGATGTCCCGCCGGAGGCCATTGCTCGAAGATCGGGCCCTCTACCTCCAACCACTGGAATGCCACGCCCGGCATGCCATCCGCCTCGGTCAACGGGTTCCGATGATCGGGCGGACGCGACCGATGCAACCGGGCCGCATCCGGACGGATGGTTTCACCAGCGAGGAGATCGACCTCCAGTTCGCACACGGTCGGTTCGACTCCGAAATCGAAGCTGCCCAACCGTCGCAGGATTCGCGGATCCGAATCCGCATACAACGTCACCGGCTCGCTCCGACGTCCCCTCGACACATTCGTGAAGCCGCGCCCCATCCAGAAGCTGTATCCGCTCGCGCGCAGCAGGTACCGGCCCGTCATCGGCGCCCGGAACCGGCCGAAGCGGATCTCGGTCGGCTCGTACGTGCTCACCACCATGCCCATCGCCTCGCGCTGACGGCGGTCGGCGTCGGGCTGCACGTCCCGCTTCCGGGTCGCCATGACATTCGTCATCAGCTGAAGTCCTACGAGCGGAAAGGTCCTTCGCTCCTTCGGCCCATCCAACGGGATCAATCCGAAGAACTCGCCCTGATCCCACGTGTGGAATCGTCGTACTGCACGCTCCGGCGCCTGGGCCTGCGGCGCCAAGGCCGAACGTATTGCGAACTCCGCGGCCTCCAGGTAGCGACCCAGGTGTACGTGCGAAACGTCGAGTCCCGACCCCACCTTGTTGAATCCGGCCACCAAGCTGTCTTCCGGCAGGAATCCCTTCACCTCCAATGCCGGCAGGAACAACAGATCCCGCACCGTCGCCTCGTACTCGTGCCGGTTCATCCGGCGCTGGGTCGCCCGCCCTTCCTGCGCAGTCTGCTTCTCCTCTGCGCCAACCAATGCCTTCGACAAGGCGTTGGTGAACGCCCGCGCCTCGGCGGGCGTCGGGCGCGATTTCTTCTTCGGCGGCGGCATCTCGCCCGATGCCACCCGGTCATGCACCGTCACCCACGCCGCCCGGGCCTTGGAATCCGCCAACCCCGCCGACAACGCCGTGAGGTCAAGCGCCCCCTTCTTCGTCTCGCCGTCGTGGCATTCCACGCAATGCCGGTCCACGAACTTCTTCCAGCCCGGGTCCGCAGCACGCGCCGTCCCGATCGCCGCCGCCAGCAGGACAACCACCCACAGGGATGGAAACCTCAGCGACGGCCGATGCTCAGACAGGAGGGGCATCCCGCAACGCTAGACCCACGTCTCTGCCAGGCAAGCATGTGGTGCCGGGCCACCGCAGCAGATCCGACGGATCGGTCGGATCCGACGGATCGGACTGATCAGACTGATCTCCGGTGGAGGCGCCAACTTGACATGGGGCCCCATCACCGCAGCGTGTCCATCCATGCTCCCTCGGCTCTGGTGCCTCGTCCGGGTCTGCCTCCTGTTCATCGGGGAAGCGGGGGTTGCCGCGGCGCCTTCACCGCTCACCTTCACGGTCACCCCTGCTGCCGCCGGCGAACAACTCGTTCGCACTTCCCTTCCCTTCCCCGCAGGCCTGCTCGCGACGAACGCCACGATCCGCGTCCGACCGGTCGGAGGGATGCCATGGCCCGCCGCCCTGCGCCCGCTCTCCAGTCATCCCGCCGGAAGCAACGCGCATCCGTCACTGCGACGCGGCCTCGTGACCTTCCCCTTCGAGTTTCGAACCACCAACCCGGTGACGTTCGAAGTTCAGGCCAGTCGACCCTCGCGAGCAACCCGACGGAAGCTGCCCGACCCCTACGAACCCGGCGTTGCATCGGTACTGGATCTCCGCTGGGCCGACGGTTCGTCCGCCGAACTCCGACTCGTCGCGCCTGCAATCGCCAACCCTCACAACATCGAGGTCGTAGCCATCGAAGAGAACGCGTTCTTCCAATGGCACCGGATCCGCTACCCCGACCCCATCTGGCCGCGAGTCGTCGATGTCCGCAGCGATTGCCTCGGCACGATCGCGGTCGTCGGACAGATCCAGAACCGGACCACGAACGAGATCTTTGCTCCCGAGTTCGGTTGGGATGTCCGGTTCCGCAACGTTCCTCGTCCTGCCGGATTCCAGTCGCTCTCCTTCACGAACGGGAGTGAAGCCTTCACCCGGCTGGCCGGCCATTTGGCGATCCACCACCCGTTCGCCCCGTTCAACGGTCGCGGGGGGATTGATGTCGAAGCCGGCCCACAGGACGAATGGACCTATCGCTACCGCCGGTCCCTCCCGTCGGAACACGTCCCCATGCAACGCGCGTCGTGGCGCAACGCGGAGATCGTTTTCCAGCGACCCGGCACCGCCCGGCTGACCCCCACCTTGTCCCAACCCCACGTCGTCGAGGTCTCTTCCCGCATCTGGGCCGAGCTTTACCACATGCCTGCCGCACCATCAGGCCTGCCTCCAGAGATCGATGCCCTGCTGCGGTATCATCGCCACGCCGTCGCCCACAGCGCCGCCATCGGCGACGACTTCGGCAACATCACCGGCTTCAACCATGGCCAACGCCACGGGGGAATCTTCGGCATGAACCGGCTCAATCACGGAGCCGCGATCTTCGAGGACGGCTGGCGCTACAACGACCGCCGCCTGCGCGAAGCCGCCGTCGCCTGGTGCAATAACTTCCACGACCTTTCGATCTGGTGGGGCAGCACGGAACCCGGAGGCACCCGATATAACAACCTCGTCGCCATGGACCGCACGCCACCCACGCGGGACTTCATGTGGCGCTCCGATTCCTCCGTGAACTTCTGCACGAAGGGCTACGACTGCTTCTGGCTCGCCTGGGAGGAAACCGGCGATCCCCGCATGTACGAGGCACTCGCCAGCCAGGTCGGCTACGCGTACCGGCACGTCCACGCCACCGTCGAGTGCCGCAACATCGGCGATGTTCGCGACTTCATCCGCCTCTACGAGTTCACCGGCGAACACCAGCATCTCGACGAAGCACTCCGCCTCTTCCGCGAACTTCGCACGAAGCTCTCCACCGGAAACCTCTTCGACCAGGGCGGCAAGCCGATCGACCCCGATCCCCCATTCATCAACGACGACCAAGTGGGCCTGCGCATCGGCTACGCCAAGCCCTACATCCTCGGCTATGCCCTCAACGGTCTCCCGGACCTCCTCCGACATGCGCCGGACGAACCTGAACTCCGCGCCACGATCCGCGCCGTGGCGGACTTCCTTGCTTCCAGCGTCGACCCTTCCGGCGGGTGGCGATACCCGCATCCGCGCTCCACCGACACCCTGATCTCGCAGGGCATCGAACACGCCTGGCAACTCACCCAGGCTGCCCGCGTCCTCGGCCCGGAACCCCGCTGGCTCGACGCCATCGAGACCGTCCTCCGCGCCCGCATCCTGGTCTGGAAGCGCACCAACCGGATCCTCAGCGGACTTGGCCCATGGGAAGTCGCCTCCGGCACCGTGAAGGATCGCAAGGAGATCGCGGGACTCTACCGAAAGCCCTCGGACCGTGATCCGTCCCGCGACTACACGGAGGGCAACATCGGCACCGGATCCGCACCGCCGGAAGGCATCGTCTACTTCGGCGACGTGCTCGCGTTCTACCTCCAGCATCGCCCCGTCGAACGTCTCCTCGCCGAACCGCGCCCCGACGAACCCCTCGGCCAGATCCTCGCCCGCCTCCGCCGCCCATGAAGCCACCTCCCCGTAGCCGCCAAGGTCACGAGGCGGACCCCGGAACAGTCACCAGTCACCAGTTACCAGTCACCATGCCCAGCTTCCAGAACTGGCAACTCCCGGCCCAGCCTCCTGACGTCGGCTGCTACGTCGTCGACGAGGTAACGAGGCGACTACGAACCCCTCTTCCAACATGAGACCCACATCTCCCAACCTCGCCCTCGCGGCCGTCCTGATGACCGCCGCGTTGACGCTGGCCGCGAGCCCCACCAACGCCCCCGTCGAATGGCAGTCCCCCGGCATCCGCGACCGGCTGCCGGTCTTCCACGAGCACCTTTCCGCCCGCCTGACCTTTCCCCTCTCCTGGAACAGTGGCCAGCACACCAACTTCCTCACGTGGCAGAAGGCCGCCCGCCAGAAGGTCCTGGACTGCCTGCTCACCCCGCCTCCCACAGCGCCGTTCGAACCCCGTGTCCTCGCCGAACAGGATCGAGGCACGTACGTCGCCCGCCGGATCCGATTCAACCTCACCGCCGACAGCACCGTCCTTGCCTACGTCCTGGTCCCGAAGTCCGTCGGTCCCCATCCCGCCGTGCTGCTCCTGCACGACCACGGAGCGAAGTTCGACATCGGAAAGGAGAAGGTCGTCGAACCCTTCGATGACACCCCGGCGAAGGCCGAGTCCGCCCGCGCCTGGGTGGCGCGCTACTACGGCGGGCGGTTCATCGGCGACGAACTCGCCCGACGCGGCTACGTGTGCGTTGCCACGGACATGCTGAACTGGTCCGACCGCGGCGGGGGCGGGTACGACAATCAGCAGGCCATCGCCGCGAACCTGCTGCAGTTCGGATCCTCCTGGGCCGGCCTGATCGCACACGAGGACCTGCGGGCGGCGGCGTTCGTGGCGTCATTGCCAGAGGTCGACCCGAAGCGGATCGCCGCCATGGGGCTGTCGGTCGGAGGCTTCCGGACCTGGCAACTGGCCGCGTTGTCCGAGCACATCTCGGCTGGCGTCTCGGTCTGCTGGATGGCGACGCATCGCGGTCTGCTGGTGCCCGGCAACAACCAGACCACCGGACAATCCGCGTTCACGATGACGCACCCCGGCCTCGCAGCCCATCTCGACCACCCGAACGTCGCCAGCATCGCCTGCCCGAAGCCGATGCTCTTCCAGTGCGGTCGGCGCGACGCCCTGTTCCCGCTGGCAGCCACCACCAACGCCTTCGAGCAGATGAGGCGCGTCTGGGACTCCCAGGGTGCCGGGAATCGCCTCGACACCCGGCTCTACGACGCACCCCACGAGTTCAACACCACCATGCAGGACGAGGCCTTCCCCTGGCTCGACCGGAACCTCCGCCGCTGAGCGCAAAGGTTGGAGAAGAGGAACAGGGTGGCGACGTCCTCGTCGCCTTGGGAAAGGGCATGGGAGGGCACCGAGGACGTTGCCGCCCCGGTTGACGCAGGGGCAGTGTCAAGATGCGCCCGCCCCGCCCTACCGCGGCCCCGGCAGGAACCAGAACGCGGCGATCGCCACTGCCGTCGGCCACAACGCCCCCATCAGCAGGCTCAGCGGACTGATTCCCTCGCCATTGAACACTTTCGCGTCCTGCAGGATTCCCGCCCCCGCCGGATTCGGTGCGTTGGCAATGACCGTCAATCCACCGCCCGAGACGGCTCCCGCGACCAGCGCGTACTTCATCGGATCGCCCAACCCCTCCACCAACGATCCCAGGAAGGTCAGAGCCGCGTTGTCGGTGATGGCCGTCAGACCGGTCGCCCCGAAGTACAGAGCGTCGCCGCCCAGGGACT
The DNA here is from genome assembly GCA_965284395.1 of Limisphaerales bacterium. Taxonomy (GTDB): domain Bacteria; phylum Verrucomicrobiota; class Verrucomicrobiia; order Limisphaerales; family UBA9464; genus UBA6176. The sequence continues at coordinate 229,059 of OZ260084.1, forward strand.
GGATGAGCGGCTTGAGCCAGTAAGCCTGCAACGATCCCAGCGTCACCAACCCGGCGAGGAAGAACCCCACCAGCAGGCCCTCCTTCAGCTTCAGGCTGTCCTGGTATTCTCCCGTCGCCTTCACCATCCCGAGGAACACCATGAAGATCCCGAAGAACACATCCGGGTGATGTGCGAACACGACGACCAGCGCCATCGAGAGCAGGTGCAAGCCTGTCAGCCACGCCGGGATCCTCCCGCCCGCCGGGCGATCCACCGCGATCGTCGCCAGTTCCTTGCGGAACCAGAATGTCACCGCGGCGGTGCTCACGACGCACGCGATGATCGCCCGCCAGCCGAAGTGCTCGAACATGTGCGCGATGCCCCAGCTCCATTTCGAGGCCACCATCAGCACCGGCGGCGCAGCAAAGTGCGTGAGCACCCCGCCGATCGACACGTTCACGAACAGCAGGCCCAACGTTGCATACGCCAGCTTCCGGCTGATCCCCGCATTGAAGTACCGACGCTTCAGAACCACGGCCAACAACGTCATCGCTGCCGGCTCGGTGATGAAGCTCCCCAGCAAAGGCCCCACCGCCAGCGCCGCCACGTAGAAGGCCGTCGCCGGTGTCATGGGCAAGACCGCCGCGGCCCGCCCGATCATCCACTCCGCCAACGTCACCACCGGTCGCGTCGCCGCGACTACCATGATCACCAGCACGAACTTCGGCTCCGTGTAGTTCTGAGCCTCGATGTACTTCACGCCCGCTTCCACCGCGTGCCCCACCGACCCCAACAGTTCTCCCAGCGAACCTGGATGCAGGTTGAAAAGGATGATGCCTCCGAACAGCGCCGCCGCCCAGATGCCAAACACCACCTCCGTCTCGGCCAGGAAGTGCAGGATGTTCTCCGGGATCGATCCCTGCGGATACCGATGGGCCCAATGGGCGAACCGCTTCACCAGAAAGGTGTGCAGCACGGCCAGGGCAAACAGCACCGTCGCGAGGATCTCGATGGCAGAAGGCGACATGACGCGCCCTGTCTATCCCAGCCACGCCCGGCGGGAAAGCCGCATCCCGGAACTCCGAGGCCGCCGGACGCATCCTGACCCTGCCCCCGAAACTGGTGCGGCGAGACTCTCCGTCGAGCCGCCTCAGAGTTTGAAGCTGTGGGCTTCAAGTTTGAAGGGGGAGCTGGGCTTGAACCTTCAACCTTGAAACTCGGGACTCCTGACCGGCTCGTGAGGACACTCGCCCCACGACCATTCTGTAGGCTGCGTGCCCCCACGCGGCGGTCCATGATCCACGCCGGGTGAGGGCACCCGGCCTACCGGCCAGTCTGTGCTGAAAGGCAGCCACCAACCCCCAACCCTCAAACCAACCGCTCCCGGTTCTTCCAGAGCTGACGCGGCGGGAGGATGCCGACAGGCGTGATGATCCCCGTGATCAGTTCCGGAGGCGTCACGTCGAACCCCGGGTTCCGTGCGCCGCTGCCCGGGTTGGCGACCTGTACCCGACGCCGCTTGCCCGCCTCGTCCACCCCCCACGCACCCAGCACCTCCGCGGCGGACCTTTCCTCGATCGGAATCTGCATCCCATCCGTCAGGTCCCAGTCGATCGTCGAAAGCGGGATCGCCACGTAGAACGGGATCTTGTGCCGCTTCGCCAGCACCGCCTTGGTGTAGGTCCCGATCTTGTTCGCCACTTCCCCTGTCCGCCCCAACACCCGATCCGAACCCACGATCACCAGGTCGATCTCGCCCCGCTGCATCAGGTGACCCGCGGCATTGTCCGCGATCACCGAGTGCGCGATGCCCTGCTGATGCAATTCCCAGGCCGTCAGGGACGCGCCCTGACACCGCGGCCGCGTCTCGTCACAGAACACATGGAACTTCCTGCCCGCTGCTTGTGCTGCGTACAGCGGCGCCGTGGCGGTCCCGATGTCCACGAACGCCAGCCAACCCGCGTTGCAATGGGTCAACACCCGCATCCCTTCCCGGATCAACGGCGCGCCATGCTCCCCGATCTCCCGGCAATGCCGGACGTCCTCCTCCGCAAAGTCCCGCGCCGCCTCCAATGCCAGGCCCTGCCGTTCCACCACCGTCGCACCCGATTCCATCCGACGCCGGATTTCCACCATGGCGTTGACCGGATCCACTGCCGTGGGGCGAGCTTCCTTCAACCGTTCGAACACTCGCCCGACGTGCTTCTCGAAAGCCGCGAGGCCACGCCCCTTGAACTCGCGCGCCCCCTGCGCCAACCCGAACGCCGCCGTCGCCCCGATCGCGCCTGCCCCGCGCACCACCATGTCGCGGATCGCCGCCGCGGTCTCGACGTGCGTGCGCATCGAAACCACCTCGAACCGGTGCGGCAACAGCCGTTGCTCGATCAGCCGCACCGCATTCGCCGCCTCGTCGAAGTCCACCGTCCGATAAGCCCGGGCCTTGCCCCGTTGGATCACATTCACGCGCCGTTCACTGCCGGGAATCCCGCCCCGAAGCCAGAGTGGAATGTCCCCCCACCCTCTTCACCCCGCTTGAAAGCAAACGCAGGACCCTAGACTGTCCCCGCTCGCGAATTTTTCGCGGCGCGCTGTGTTTACTCTCACCGAAATCGCCAAGGGCTATGGCGGACGCAACCTCTTCGAGGGCGTCAGCCTCACCATCAACCGCACCGACCGCCTGGGCCTCGTGGGTCCGAACGGTGCGGGCAAGTCCACCCTCTTCAAGATCCTCCTCGACCAGGAAACGCCCGATGAAGGGCTCGTGACCCGGCAGCGGGGAGCCACGGTCGGGTTCCTCCCGCAGGAGTCCGCCCCGGCCGGCGAGGAGACCGTGCTCGAGGTAGCCACCGGCACCGAGGCGCACAGCTACATGGACGGCAAGTCGGTCGCGAAGGCCAAGCGCATCCTGAAGGGACTGTCCTTCAAGGAAACGGACTTCGACCGTCCGGCGCGGGAACTCTCCGGCGGCTGGGTCATGCGCACCCACCTCGCCCGGTTGCTCGTCCAGGAGCCCGACCTCCTCATGCTGGACGAGCCGACGAACCACCTCGATCTCGAGACGTTGATCTGGTTCCAGAGCTACCTCCGCAACTACCCCGGCGGCATCGTGGTCATCTCGCACGATCGCGAGTTCCTCAACCAGATGGTCACCGGCATCCTGGAACTCCGGAACGGCCGCATGTGGCGCTACAAGGGCAATTACGACAGCTTCCTCGAGCAGCGCGAGGCCCAGGAGGAGCAGCAGCTCGCCGCCTTCAAGAACCAGCAGCGCGAGATCAATCGCCTGATGGACTTCGTGAACAAGTTCCGCGCCAAGAACACCACCGCGACCCGCGCCCAGGCCAAGCTCAAGCAGATCGAACGGATGGAGAAGGTCAGCGCTCCCGAGGCTGCCGCCGCGACCGTCGACTTCAACTTCCCCCAGCCCGAATCCTCCGGCCACCGCGTCATCACCCTCCGCAAGGTCGACTTCGCCTACGGCGAGCGCCCCATCTACGAGGGCCTCGACTTCGAGGCAATCAAGGGCGAACGGATGGTGCTCGTCGGCCCCAATGGTGCCGGCAAGTCCACCCTGTTGAAGCTCCTCGCCGGTGTCCTCACGCCCAACGCAGGCGAGCGCGACCTCGGACTCCGCGTCAATCCGGGATATTACTCCCAGTACCGGACCGAGATGCTCCAGATGGATCGCACCGTCCTCGCCGAAGCCCTCGACACCGAAGCCCGCGTCACGGAACTTTTCATCCGGACGCTCCTTGGTTGCTTCCTTTTCCACGGCGACGACGTCTTCAAGAAGGTCCAGGTCCTGAGCGGCGGCGAGAAATCCCGCCTCGCGCTGGTGAAGCTCCTGCTCAACCCGCCCAATCTCCTCCTCATGGACGAGCCCACCACCCACCTCGACATCGCCTCCATCGACGCCCTCGTCGCCGCGCTTTCCGAGTACACGGGCACGCTCATCTTCATCTCGCACGACGTCTATTTCATCCGGGCCCTCGCGACCAAGGTGCTGCACATCCACTCGGGTCGGATCACGCCCTACGCCGGCGACTACGATTACTACCTCGAGAAGTCCAAGGCGTCCTCGGCCCGCACCGCCCTCACCGCCGGCGCGCCCGCGCACACCCCGAAGCAGATCCAGGCCGCCCGCGCCCCGCACTTGCTCATCGACGGCCGGGCCGGCGAGGGCCAGAAGCAGGCCCATCGGCCCAACCCCGCCTCCTCCCCGACCGCCGCTCCGGCTCCCGCCGCCGCCCCGGCCGCGCCTATGAACCAGAAGGACCGACGCCAGGCCGCCGCCGACGCCCGAAAGCTGATCTCCGGCCAGAAGCGCCGCGTCAACGATCTCGAATCCCGCATTGCCTCCCTCGAACAGGAACAGGCCGCGCTCGCCGCCCAACTCCAGCTCCCGGAGACCTACGCTTCCCCCGGGAAGGCTGCGGCCATCTCCGAGAAGATCCGGAACATCGTGCGCAACATCGGCCACACTACCCACGAATGGGAAACCGAGGCCACCCGCCTCGCCGAACTCGAAACCGCCAGCAAGGAGTGACCGCGGGGGCTCACCGCCTCATCACGCCATCGCCTGCCACCGTCACCTCGCGAAATTCCCCGCTGAGGTCGGCGGTGGTCACCTTCCCTCCCGGCCACCGTACTTCGATCCCATTCGGGGTCGACGGCGTCGCCAGCACCATCACCGCTGAATCCTGGGACGCATAGCCGGACCCACCCGCGAGGGACCTCAACGGCCCCCATCCCGATCCAAACCGCAGCCGGACGGTCCCACCCCACCCACCGGGATTTCCCGGCGGCCCGGCGATCCGAACCCGCACTCCCGGCCGGCCGCCGCGATTGAGGAAGCAGCCCGTCGCCGCGCCGTTCTGAGAGACCACCAGGTCTGGACGCCCGTCCTCGTTCAGGTCACCCGTCGCCGCGCCGCGTTGCTCGCCGTACAGGCGGATCCCGGAGTGATGTCCCTCAACCGCCCCGAATCCTCCCCGGCCATCCCCCTTCAACACCAACCCGCGTCCGGAGTCCTGCCGGGTCTCATCGGGCCGCACCACGAAGCAGTTCTGCGCCAGGAAAAGGTCTTCCGCTCCGTCCCCGTCGAAGTCCGCCACCACCAACCCCGACACCGGTGAACGCTGCGCTGCATCGGGCAACGCCATCGGTTCCAGACGATCGCCGCGGTTCATCAACACCAGGCTGTCCAGCGTGTCCACCCGATGCGCCTTGGCGCGGTTGCCCACCCATTCCCGCAAATCCACCCGCGCGTAGGCCGCATGGGAAACTTCCTTCGACGAAAACTCGGGAATTGCCGCGAGCACGGCGTCGCGGTCCCGCCATGGCCGCCACGCTCCGGTCGGGTCCACGCGCGACTCCAGCCAATCCGGCGAACCGTTCCCATCCAGGTCCGCCAGCAACAGCGCCGGACGATTCGCGCCCCAGACTGCCCACTCCGAGTTCCGCCCCCAGTTGCCCACCACCAAGTCGAGCCGTCCGTCGCCGTCGAAATCACCCGCGCTCACGCTCCGCCACCAACCCGTCACATCCGGCACGCGGATCGCCGAAGCCAGCCCCGTCCGTCCATCGGTCACCGCCACGCGTCCCCATTCGGCCGCCGTGACCAACTCCGGAAATCCATCGCCGTTCAGGTCCGCCCACGTTGCTGCCAACCCGCCCGGCACTCCGGTAACGCCCGTGGCCATCGAACGTCCCTTGGCCGGGCGTCCGTCCCCTGCAACCCACAGCGCTCCTCCATGGGCACCGCCCACGAACAGGTCGACGCGCCCGTCTCCATCCGCATCCGCCGCCGCCATGCCCACGCCGGCATCGCCCGGCGCGACACCCTGAGCCGCGCCCAGGTCCACCCAGGCCTCCGCGGCACCGCCAGTCCGACGACGCGCCAGCACCAGCGGACCGGTTTCCCGGACGGGTTCAAAGCCAACCAACGACGCCAGCAAGGTGGAAGGTCCCTTCTCGGAAGGCAGCACCAGCACGCCCAGCGCATCCGAGGGCAACGGCCCAATCGACCAGTCCGCCGCCGCCTGGAATCCTCCTTTGCCATCGCCCCGCAGCACCGCCACTTCGCCCGGCCTGCCCGCTCCCACCACCACATCATCATGGCCGTCCGCGTCCACGTCGCCAATTGCGACGCCCGGCCCCATCTGGCTCAATCGACGCGGCAGCAACGGCTGTTCGGTAAAGTCATCGAAGGGCTCCTCGCCGTGCGCGTGACCCAGCTTTGCCGTCGCATCCTCGAACAACCTTGCGATCGCCGGCGGCTCCTCCTCGATCACTTCCACCGACGACGCCGACGCCTCGTCGATCTCGTAAAGGTGGTTGGCCTTCAGGCCCTTCACCACCGTCCGTCGGCCGTTCCGCCACGTCACCTCCAGGCTCATCGGACCGTTCCCGGCGGCGAACACCCGCATTGGATCGCTCCCGGAAAGATACTGGCCTCCGGCGATCACCTCCTGCGTCTGCACCACCGGACCACCGCGGAGGCGAAGCTTCGCGCCGACGGCCTGCACGTTTCCGTCGCGCCCTTTCAACCGGACCGCCACCCGCGGCGCGCCCCCCTTGTTGAAGTAGATGAGCGGCGTCCCATCGATGCAGCTGAGCACCACGTCCAGGTCGCCATCGCCATCCAGGTCCGCCGAAATCATCCCATACGCCGAACGTCGGGAATCGAAGCCCCACGCCTTCCCAGCGTCCTCGAAGGTCAGGTCGCGCCGGTTCCGGAACGCGCATTTCGGCGCATCAATCGGCGGATACTCCGCCAGCAGGCTCCGGTCACCGCGCATGTTCGACCGGCGACGGTTCTTCACCTTCGCGCCGATGTCCTTGTCGTTCACGTCGTGCAGGAGGCCATTCGAGATCAACAGGTCCTCCCACCCGTCCAGATCGACGTCCAGGAACAGCGGCGTCCAGCTCCAGTCCGAGGCCGCCACCCCCGCGAAGCACGCGATCTCCTCGAACGTGTTGTCCCCGCGGTTCCGATAGAACCCGTTCCGCGGCGTATCCTCGCGGTCGAGTCCCAGGCCGGGGATCCGGAGGCGCGGATCCAGCGCCGGCAGGCTGCGGATATGGCGGATCGGATCCCGATTGAGCATCTCGACCGTCACGAAATCGGTGTGACCGTCGCGATCCACGTCCGCGAAATCCACGCCCATGCTGGCGTAGCTCATGTTGCGCAGGCTGAACCTCGGCGTCGCCCGGAACCGCCCCTTCCCATCGCCCAGCCAGAGCCGGTCGGGCGTCTGGAAATCGTTGCAGACGTAAATATCCGGCGCGCCGTCGCCGTTGACGTCCCGGATCTGCACCGCCAGGCCAAAGTCCGGGGGCACTTCGGCCAACGGCTGCCCGGTCTCATCCAGGAAGGTCTTTGGCCAGTCCGCCGGCGTGAACTTCCCCTTCCCGTCGTTCCAGTACAGGACGTCCGGCTCCCCAAACTCCAGGTAACGCCCATCAATGATCTTCACCCGCTTCGCCCAGCGCCCCGTGACCGTCGGGACGCCGTTCACCAACCGCTCCGACAACTCGCCGCCATCCCGCAGCGGGGAGTGCGTGCCGAAATTGCAGAAGTACAGGTCCAGGTCCCCGTCCCCATCGAGGTCCGAGAGCGCCATCGAGGTTGCCCCGGTCTTCGATGCAATACCCGAGGCGGCCGTCACGTCCTGGAAATGTCCCTTCCCGTCCCCGACCAACACCGCGTGCGGCCCGCCGAAGCTCGCCACCACGATGTCGAGGTGCCGGTCGCCATTCACGTCCCCCATCACCACGCCGGTGGCCGTGAGGTTCGTCAGCGCCACCCCCGCGGACCACGTGATGTTCGTGAACTTCCCTCCGCCCAGGTTGCGGTACATCGCGCTGACGCCCTCGCGATGGAGGAAGAACAGGTCCACCCGTCCGTCCTCGTCGACGTCGCCGGCCGCCACCCCCGTTCCGTTCATCAGGTTCTGCGCGGCCGACAACCGGGCGAACCGAAGCGAGTTGGTGAAGTCGATCCCGATCTCCGATCCCGCCCGCAACTCGAACCCCGCCGCTCCAGCCGCGACCTGCAGGGGCGCGGAACGGACGCCGGGCGACTCGGCAGCCAACGCCGATCCCACCATCAGCAAGAACGTAAAAGGCCCAAGGCCATGGAATTGCGCCAGATTCTTCACAGGGGAGCAACCCGATGGTGACGCAACCGCCGCAGGCCGGTCGAGCCCGGATAACGATCGGGAGCAAGGCGGGCGGATCTCAGCACTGCCCCCACGTCAAACGGAGCGGCAACGTCCTCGTTGCCCTCCCATGCCCCTTCCCAAGGCGACGAGGACGTCGCCACCCCGTTCCTGTTTTAGAACGGGCCAGTGTCAAGATGCGCCCGATGCCGGAGACCGCAGGCTTGATTTCACAGCATCAGGGCATCAGCGCATCGTTGCATGCGAACAATGGTCACCTTGGAAAACGACGTCCTGGACGCCGCGGAATCGCACGGCCAAGCCTCCGGGAAGAGCATCGGTCGGGCGCGTTTGCAAGGTAGGCGGCGCGGCCCCGATACCTCGGCGCACGGCCCACATACGAATGGCCTGCCCACGTTCAAGGTCGCGTCCGATTCGGACCTCATCCCCAGCTCACGCGCCCGGGGCCTGCTGGCCGAGGAAGCCCCTTGACCCATCTTTTCCTTTGCCCTCGCCGCGTCGCTGCGTCGCCGAAGTGGAACCGCAGCTGGGAAGCACCAAACCCATCTTTCCCTTTGACCGGGCGGCAACCTGTGGCACCCAATGCTCCGAACCATGAATCGCAGGCAATTCCTTGTCTCTTCGTCGACGGCCGCGGGCGCGCTCGCGCTCAGCGGATGCGCCTCCTACCAACCCCAGCGCGACCCGCTCGTGGGCGGCGGGGCCAGCAGCTCCCCGTCCGTGTACGAGATGCGCATCTACTCGATCGCACCGGGCAAGGCCGAGGCACTCCACAACCGCTTCCGCAACCACACCCTCCGTCTCTTCGTCCGCCACGGCATCGAGAGCGTCGGTTACTGGATGCCCACGGACACCGCGGACCAACGCCTGCACTTCCTGCTCCGTTACCCGAGCCGCGAGGCGCGGGAGGCTTCCTGGAAGGCCTTCGTCGCCGATCCCGACTGGCAGGCCGCCTACAAGGCCTCCGAGGCCAACGGCGCGCTGGTGAACAAGGTCGAGAACCCGTTCTTGATCCGGACCGATTACTCGCCCGCCCATCGCAAGGGCAACGTCTCGAACGGCGGCGTCTTCGAGCTCCGCACGTACACCACGCCTCCCGGACGGCTGGCCAATCTCGATGCCCGCTTCCGCGACCACACGATCAAGCTGTTCGCCAAGCACGGCATGAACAACTGGCTGTACCTGCATCGCATGGCGGACCAGCCGGAAGCCGACGTGAACCTGACGTACTTCCTGACCCACGCTTCCCAGGCTGCCGCCAAGGCCTCGTTCAGCGCGTTCGGCGCGGACCCCGCGTGGAAGGCCGCCCGCGAGGCCAGCGAGAAGGCCGCCGGCGGCTCGCTCACCGTCAACGGCGGGGTGAAGTCGTTGTTCCTCGCCGCGACCGACTACTCGCCTACCCGCTGAGGCTCCGCGTCGACCCACCAACGGGTCGACGCCAACCACTCCATGCTGCTCGTCCCCGTCCGCGTCGGCCCCAGCGCCATCGAGGGCAACGGAGTCCTCGCCCGGACCGCGATCCCTCCCGGAACCCCCTTCTGGCGGTTCCAGGAGGGATTCGACCGTGCCTTCAGCCCGGCCGAGTTCGAGCGGCTGCCGGCACCCGCCCAGTCACACCTTCGACACTTCGCATGGGTCCGCCGCGACGACGGGCACTGGATCCTGAGCGGCGACCTCGCCTGCTTCATGAACCATTCCTCCAAGCCCAACACGGGCGTGCTCCCCGGCGCCGACGACCCTGGCCTGACGGTGACCCTCCGTCCCATTGCGGCCGGTGAAGAACTCACCTGCGACTACTTCGCCTTTGACGCCGAGGCCGCCACGAAGCTCGGCACCGTCCCTCCCCACCGCCCATGAATCCCACCGACATCGTCATCCACCTTTCCGATCCCCTCGCAAAGGCCGAGGTACGCCCGGCCCTCGGCGGATGGCTCACCCGCTACGCCCGTCAGGTTGCGGACCGTGGCCTCGTCGAGGTCATCCACCAGGACTCCGAAGTCGAGGCCCGGTACCCGCGGGAGATGTGGGCTGGCAACCCGATCCTCTTCCCGCTCGTCAGCTTCAATCACGTGCCGGGCGCGGACCATCACTACGAGTGGAACGGCCTCCGGTTCCCGCTTCCCCAGCACGGGTTCGCCCGCCGCACTCCCTGGAAGGTGATCGAACAGACGGCCGCCTCGGTCACGGTCGAGCTGGCCGATGATGAAGCGACCCTGGCGGTCTACCCCTGGAAGTTCGCCTGCCGACTGACCTACGCCCTGCGCAACGGACGTCTCCACGCGCACCATGAGGTCATCAATCGGTCGGACTCCCCCATGCCCTTCAGCCTGGGCATCCATCCGTACCTGCGCGTGCCCGGCCCCCGGTCCGACTGCGTCGTCCGCTGTCCGCGCGCCACCCGCTTCAACCCGGTCGGGCGTTCCGAGGAATACTTCACCGAACCCTTTCCCGCGTCCGACCTGCCCCTCGACCGCGACTACAACGCCACCATCCAGCTTGGCGACTTCGCTCGGAACGAGTGCCAACTGGTCAACACCGCCAACGGCCTGGCCATCACCCTCAACTGGGAGGAGGCCCCCGTCTTCGGCCGCATGGCGCTTTGGTCCCGCACCCCGCGTGATCCGTTCTTCTGCATCGAACCCTGGAGCGCCCTGCCCAATTCGTTCAGCCGCGCCGAACCCGGCGAAGTCACCGTGCTCGCCCCCGGCTCGTCCTGGACGGCCGGCTGGTGGCTCGACGCCGGAATTGGACCAAATATCGCCTCGCGATAAGGCGTCCATAGCCCCAACTTTCGCACGTCCACATGTCGGTCATCGAGCGCACCATCACGGTCCAATGGCGTCACCAGGTTCACTTCACGGAGAACCTGTTCGACCCGTCCAACCCCCTCTTCCGCGACACCGTCGCCTCTCCTGCCGACGCCACCCCGCGCCGCCGCGCGAAGGTGCTGTTCGTGGTCGATGAAGCCCTCGCCGTCGCCCAACCCACCCTCCTCCCGGCCATCCAGGGCTATTGCGCCACCCACGCCGCCGACATCGACCTCGTTGCCCCGCCCGTCACCATCGTCGGGGGCGAAGCCGTCAAGAATGCCTACTTCCGCGTCTCCGAGATCCACGCCCAGATCGACCGGCATCACATTGACCGGCACAACTACGTCGTCGCCATCGGTGGCGGCGCCCTCCTCGACATGGTCGGCCTTGCCGCCGCCACCGCCCACCGCGGCGTGCGTCACATCCGGATCCCGACCACCACGCTCGCCCAGGACGACTCCGGCGTCGGCGTGAAGAATGGCATCAATGCCTTCGGGAAGAAGAACTTCATCGGAACGTTCGCCCCGCCCTTCGCCGTCCTCAACGACTTCACGCTCCTCGCCACCCTTTCCGACCGCGACAAGCGCGCCGGATACGTCGAGGCCGTCAAGGTGGCCTGCATCCGGGACGCCGCGTTCTTCAACTGGCTCGACCAGAATGCCGAGGCCCTCGCCCGGTTCGAACCCGGCCCCATGAAGCGCCTCATCCAGCGCAGCGCCGAGCTCCACCTCAACCACATTGCCACCAGCGGCGACGCCTTCGAGATGGGCAGCGCACGCCCCCTGGACTTCGGCCATTGGGCGGCCCACAAGCTCGAACAACTCTCCGAGTACCGACTCCGCCACGGCGAGGCGGTCGCCGTCGGCATCGCCCTTGATGTCGTCTACGCCCGCCTCCGCGGCCACCTGGCGCCCGCCGCCGCCGAGCGGATCCTCCTGCTCCTCGAACGACTCGGCTTCGAACTCTTCTCCACCGAACTCCTGCATCAGGACGCCGACGGCCAACTGCTCGTCGCCGCGGGACTCGAGGAGTTCCGCGAACACCTCGGCGGTGAACTCACCATCACCCTCCTCCGCGACATCGGCGATGGCTTCGAGGTCCACGACATGACGCTCCCCCTCGTCGTGCAGGCCATCCACGAACTTCGCGTCCGTCACGCCCGCACCCGCCAGACCCTCGCCCTCCACGCGTGACCGCCGCGGTGTAGCCAACAACTGAGCCGTGTCCATGCAGTAGTAATCTCACGCGGAGCCGCGGAGGGCGCGGAGAGCGAGGCCGGTCACGACTATTATCCAACGTCGGCAACCAGTCACCCAACGGTGACTGACCAGCTTGCCCTCCAACTGGCCTTTCTCCGCGTCTCCGCGTCTCCGCGTGAACCTGTCCCCGCCTTCAATCGCATGGTTACGGCTGAGGTCACGAGGCGGGACCCGGAGCAGTTCCCTGTCGCCAGTTTCCAGCTTCCAGAACTGGGAACTCCCCATCGGAATTTCCGCCTCTCCCTTCCCCCCTTCCCGCAGGCAGGATCCACGCATGCTTCCCAGTCTTCGCGCCGGACGCTGGCTCGCGGGATTCACCCTCCTCCTGGCCCTCGGGCCTGATGCGGGCCTTCATGCCGCCCCGGTTGGCCGCGCCATCTCCGGGATCCACCCGGCCCTCGCCATGTTCAATGACGAGAACGAGTGCGGGACCGGCGCCGTGGTTCCCTGGGCGGATCGGCTCTGGGTGATCACCTACGCCCCCCACAAGCCGGGTGGTTCGACTGACAAACTCTACGAGATTGCCCCGGACCTCAGCCGCACGATCCGCCCCGAGAGCGTGGGCGGCACGCCCGCCAACCGGTTCATCCACGCCGAATCCTCCCAACTGTTCATCGGGCCCTACGTCATCGACGCCCAGCGCAACATCCGCGTCCTGTCGCCAGATCGGATGCCCGGGCGGCTCACGGGGACGGCGCGCCACCTCACCACGCCCGCCGACAAGGTCTATTTCGCCACCATGGAGGAAGGCTTCTACGAAGTGGACGTCCATTCCCTCGACGTCCGCGTCCTCTATCCCGACGCCAACGGCGGCAAGTCCCACGCGGGGTCACTCCTCCCCGGTTACCACGGCAAGGGCCTGTACTCGGGTCAGGGTCGACTCGTGTACGCCAACAACGGAGAACTCTCCGCCGAAGCCCAACGGCGGCCCGACATCGAGTCCGGCTGCCTCGCCGAATGGGACGGGACGAACTGGTCGGTGGTGCGGCGGAACCAGTTCACCGAGGTGACCGGTCCCGGCGGAATCCGCGGCAACCCAAACCCCTCTACCGATCCGGTCTGGTCCGTCGGCTGGGACCACCGTTCCCTCCTGTTGATGGTGCTCGATGCCGGGCGCTGGCACACCTACCGGCTCCCCAAGTCGAGCCACAGCTACGACGGCGCGCATGGCTGGAACACCGAATGGCCGCGGATCCGCGACGTTGGCGCCGACGACCTGATGATGACGATGCACGGGGCGTTCTGGCGCTTTCCCCGCACCTTCTCGCCCCGGCATTCGGCTGGCATCGAACCCCGGAGCAACTACCTCAAGGTCGTGGGCGACTTCACGCACTGGCAGGACCGGATCGTCCTCGGGTGCGACGACTCCGCGAAGAGCGAATTCCTCAATCGCCGCAAGGCGAAGGGCACCCTCGCCCCGCCCGGGCGATCGCAGTCGAACCTGTGGTTTGCGCGGCCTTCGGATCTCGACCACCTCGGACCGGTGCTCGGCCGGGGCAGCGTCTGGAACCGCGACGACGTCCGCGAAGGTGAAGCCTCCGACCCGTTCCTCTTCTCGGGCTACGATCATCGCGCACTCCACGTGACCCACGGCGGCACCGGGCCAGTGCGATTCACGGTGGAAGTGGACCGTAAAGGCGACGGTCAATGGCGCACCCTGCGACGGCTGAGCGTGCCTCCCCACCGCGCAACCTACGTCGAGTTCAAGCCCGGGGAACGCGGTGCCTGGGTCCGGTTGGTCGCGGGCGCGGCTGCACCCAGGGTGACCGCCGCCTTCGCCTACCGCGATCGCGATGGACGCCCTGCACGCCCGGGATCCGCTTTCCGGGGACTGGCAGTGGCAGAGGATCCGATCGCCGTAGGCGGCCTCCTCCACACGGGTGGAGGCGAGAAACCCGTCCTGCGATTCCTGACCCGTCCCTCGGACGGGCCTTCCCGGCTCTACCAACTCGACGAATCCCTCCGACTCTCGCTGGTCGATGACGCCCAGACGGTATCCTGGATGCGCACCAATGCCGCCATCCCTCGCGGCGTCCTGACCGCCGATGCCGCCTCGGTGATCTACCGCGACGACCGCGGGACCTGGCGGCTTCCGCGGGGAGATGCCTCGTTCGATCCGATCGTCGGCACGGATCGCGAACGGATCTGCCGCGAGGTCTGCACGGAGCGGGACCTCTTCAACGCGCACGGCACGTTCTATGAATTGCCGGCCGAGAACGCGGGTGGCTTCGCCCGGGTGCGCCCCGTCGCCACGCACAACCGCCACATCACCGACTACGCCAGCTACCGCGGACTGCTGGTGCTGAGCGGCGTCCGGGGAGGAGCGCGCTACTACGACCCGCACGTCGTGACCTCGACCGATGGCGAATGCGCGCTGTGGGTCGGCAACGTCGAGGATCTCTGGCACCTCGGGAAGCCGCGCGGAGTCGGCGGCCCATGGCACAATTCCCCCGCGGCCGCGGGCGTTGCCAGCGATCCCTACCTGATGACCGGTTACGACCGGAAGACCTTGGCCCTGTCCCACGATTCCCGGGAGCCCGTGCGATTCACGCTGGAGGTCGACATCACGGGCGAAGGCCTCTGGGTCACCCAGGAAGAGCTCGTCGTCCGACCCGGCGTCCCGGTGACCCAACGCCTGCCCGAAGCCCTCTCCGCCTACTGGGCTCGGTTGCGGGTCGACAAGGACTGCCGCGCCACCGCCACGTTCACCTACGATTGAACCTGAAAGCGGCAGTTGGGTTATCCACCGATTTCACAGATGGACTGGAACAAGAGGGCTCACCGCTTCGCTGTTTCCATTTCACCCACCGGGTGAAACGACACCCTCTCCCAACCGGCTTCCAATCCGTGGAATCGGTGTAATCTGTGGATCCTTCCGCCTTTTCCAGGTTGGACCCTCACGCCCCGGCGGCCCGGTGCCTCGAACGGAAGTGCGAGGGCGTCTCCCCGGTCGCGGAACGGAAGGCACGGGTGAAGGCGCTGTGATCGTAGAAGCCACACGCCAAGGCGACATCGGCCACCGCCTGGTCCGATTCCGCAAGGAGTTCCGAAGCCGCCGCCAGCCGGGTCTGGGTGATGAGCTGGCTGGGCGTGATGCGGAAGATGCGTTTGATGAGCCTGGCGAACCGGACCGGGCTCAGGCCGGCGCGGGACGCGAGGCCAGCCGGCGACACCGGCTCGGAGAAATTCGCCTCGAGGTACTCCAGTGTTGCGGCCAGTGAACCCGGAATCACCTCGCTGTCGCCCGGCGCGCGCAGGTCCCGGGAGATCCCGACCAGTCCCAGGATCCGACCTGACGCATCGCGCCAAGGCAGCTTCGTCGTCAGGCACCAACCCGGCCGACGCCTCGGATACCAATGCAATTCGAGCCGATCCCGGATGGCGTGACCGGTCTTCACGACGGCCGCATCCTGCGCCGCATAGCGCGCCGCCAACGCCGAGGGGAAGAACTCACCGACGGAACGGCCGACCAGTTCGGAAGGGTCCTTCAGTCCCACGCGTTCCGCCAGCGACCGGTTCACCGCCACATATCGGCCGGCAAGGTCCTTCACGAAGAAGGCCGTGTCAGGAACGTGATCGAACAACGCCGCCAGACCCGCGGCCTCCGGGCTGAGGCCGGGCTGCGCTTCCTGGACCCTGGTGTTTGTGCCCCGTTTCACTGACACCGGACGACTCTGCGCCAAGACACCTCCGCAGGCGATGGCAGAGTGGCGGGAAGTATGCCTGGAAGACGCGCCATCATGACCTCGTCGCCCTCCCCGTTCCTCCTTTCCCTTTGCCTCGCCTTCGCCTGCGCCACCGCGACACCGGACGCCGGTCTCGCCCAGGGCACCCGCGCCGATTACGAGCGGGCCCAGGGCTTCACCCAACGCACCGAGAACACCGTCTTCCGTTCCCGCGTCCGTGCCGAGTGGCTGCCCGGAGGAAGCCGGTTCTGGTACCGCATCGACACCGGCCCGGGCACCCACGAGTTCATCCGGGTCGATGCCCAGACCGGCACCCGCGAACCCCTCTTCGACCACGAGGCCGCAGCGAAGGCGGCCAAGACCACCCTCGCCATCGACGCCAAGGCCACCGCCCTGCCCTTCGAACGTCTCGAGGTCGTCGACGACGGCAAGGCCGCTGTCTTCCGCGCCGCCGGCAAGCGCTGGCGTCTCAACTTCGGCGATCACTCGATCCAACCAGAGGCCTCGCCCGACAAGGTCCTCAAGCCCCGTTCCTCCGACCGCATCCCCCGGCGTTCCCGCACCACCGGCGACGAAACCGAGATCACCTTCGTCAACCAGACCCAGGAAGACATCGAACTCTTCTGGCTCGACACCGAAGGCGCCCGCCAGGCCTACGGCCGCATCCGCCCCGGCCAGGAACGTCGCCAGCACACCTTCGCCGGCCACATCTGGCTCGCCGCTGACAAGCAGGGAACCACCGTCGCGGTGTTCGAGGCCGACACCTCCGCCAACCGCGCCGTGATCGACGAACCCGCCGGCCGGCCGGCGGAATCAAAACCCAAGCCCGAGACACCCACCGCCTCACGCCGACCCGAGCGCGGCGAGTCCCCCGATGGCCGCTGGATCGCCTTCGTCCGCGACCACAACCTTCACCTCCGCGAACGCACCGCCGATGCCTCCACCGCCACCGCCCTCAGCACGGATGGCTCGGCCGACGACGCCTACTCCTCCGACGTCACCTGGTCGCCGGACTCATCCGCCGTGGTCGCCCGGCGCGTCCAGAAGGGCGAGGAGCACATCGTCCATTTCGTCGAGGTCCTTCCCAAGGACCAGGTCCAGCCCAAGCTCCATTCCAACCGTTACCTGAAGCCCGGCGACAAGCTGCCCCGCCCGCTGCTCCGCGTCTTCACGGTCGCCGACCGCCGCCAGTGGAACGTCGACGAAAGCCTGTATCCGACGCCCTTCACCGAGTCCGGTGACATCGGCATCCAATGGACGCCCGACAGCCGCGAGTTCCGCTTCACCTACAACCAGCGCGGGCACCAGGTGTTCCGGATCCTCGCCGTCGATCCCCGCTCCGGGCAACCCGGCGAATCCGGCAAGCCCGGCGTCCTCAAGCCCCGCATCATCGTCGACGAGACCAGCCCCACCTTCGTGGACTGGACTGCCAAGACCTGGCACGAGTGGCTGCCGGAATCCGGCGAACTCCTCTGGATGTCCGAACGCGACGGCTGGTGCCACCTCTGGCTCTACGACGTCGCCACCGGCCAGGTGAAGAACCAGGTCACGCGCGGCGAGTGGATCGTCCGCAAGGTCGAGTCCGTCGATCGCAAGGCCCGCCAGGTCTGGTTCTACGCCGGCGGCATCCGCCCCGGCGAAGACCCCTACTACCAGCACCTGTGCCGCGTGAACCTCGACGGCACCGGCCTCGCGATCCTCACCGAGGGCGACGGCACCCACAACGTCACCTTCTCGCCCGACCGCCGTTGGTTCATCGATACCTGGTCCCGCGTCGACCAACCGCCCATCACCGAACTCCGCCGTTCCTCAACGGGCCAGAAGGTCTGCGAACTCGAACGCGCCGACTGGTCCCGCCTCATCGCCTCCGGCTGGACGATTCCCGAGCGCTTCGTCGCGTCCGGCCGCGACGGCAAGACTCCCATCTACGGCATCCTCATCAAGCCCTCGAACTTCGATCCCTCCGTCCGCTATCCCGTCATCGAGGAGATCTACGCCGGGCCGCAGGGCGCATTCGTGCCGAAGGAATTCGGCCGACTCACCCGCCAGCATGCGCTGGCCGAACTCGGGTTCGTCATCGTCCAGATCGACGGCATGGGAACCTCGCAACGGTCCAAGGCCTTCCACGACGTCTGCTGGAAGAACCTTGGGGACTCCGGCTTTCCCGACCGCATTCCCTGGATGCGCGAGGCGGCCAAGACCCGTCCCTGGATGGACCTGACCCGCGTCGGCATCTACGGCGGCTCGGCCGGTGGCCAGAGCTCCACCCGCGCACTCCTCGCCCACGGTGACTTCTACCAGGTCGCCGTCAGCGACTGCGGCTGCCACGACAACCGCATGGACAAGATCTGGTGGAACGAGCAGTGGATGGGCTGGCCCCTCGGGCCGCACTACGCCGAGCAGTCCAACGTCACCCAGGCCAAGAACCTCACCGGAAAACTCCTGCTCATCGTCGGTGAGGTCGACACCAACGTCGACCCCGCCAGTACCCTGCAGGTCGCCGCCGCGCTCGTGCGCGCCGACAAGGACTTCGACCTCCTGGTCATGCCCAGCGCCAACCACGGCGCCGCCGAATCCCCCTACGGAACCCGACGCCGCCAGGACTTCTTCGTCCGTCACCTCCACGGCCACGAACCCAGGTGGAAGTGAGGGGGGCGAAGGGAGTTCCGAGTCCCCAGTTCCCGGATCCTCGGTTGTAGGCCGGGTGCCCCCACCCGGCGATGTTCGTGAACCGCCGCGTGGGGGCACGCGGCCTACAGACTTGGCAGCCAACGACGAGGTAACGAGGCGGGGCCCGACGGGAGTTCCCAGTCCCCAGATCCCATCTCCTCGGTTGTAGGCCGGGTGCCCCATGTGCGTTAACCTAAAAAATCTACCAAAATCCCCGTAAAGACAACAATGTCGCGTCATGGCCTCCGATTTGGACGCGCTTCCAGAAGAGTGGGACATCCTCGCTACCTGGCTTCCCGCCAATCTCGACACCCTGGCGCGCGAGCATGGTTTCATGCGCAGGGCACGCGGTCTTCAAGAACCTGCCCGATGGCTTCGGCTCTTCTTGATGCATGTTGGCGGTGGACTGTCGCTCAAGCAAACGGTCACACGCGCCTCTGAACTTGGACTCGCCGATGTCAGCAGTGTCGCTCTCTTCAAGCGTCTGAGGGTTGCCGAACCCTGGCTGCAGGCGCTGACCTCACACCTGCTCTGTGCCCAGCGCCGGAGCCTCGGAATCTGGGCCGCCCGGTGGAGTGGTGGGATTCGGGTTGTGGACGCCACGGATGTCAGTGAACCGGGCGCGACCGGAAGCTCATGGCGCATCCACTATAGCGTGCGGTTACCCGAGTTGGTCTGCGATCACTACGAGCTCACCGACGCCAAAGGTGGAGAGAAGCTTGGACGATTTCCAATCAAGCCCAGGGAACTGGTCTTGGCCGATCGCGGCTACAGCCATCGCGCTGGCGTAGCGCATGTTTTGGGTTCTGGTGCTGATGTGGTGGTGCGATGGAACCATGCGCTGTTTCCACTGATTGGGCAGGATGGCAAACCGTTCGAAGTGCTTCCAAAAGCCCGCAAATTGAAGGTTTCTGAAGAGGCCGAGTGGCCCGTGACATTCGAACACGGAGGCAAGCGATACAACCTGAGGCTATGCGTTCGTCGTAAAGGGCGCTTGGCAACCGACAAGGCGCAACGAAAGGCGCTGCGGAAGGCGGAGAAGAATGGAACGAAGGCAAACGAAGCGAGCCTGGAACTGGCTGAGTACATTCTCGTACTGACCTCGGCGCAGGCCGATGCCCTGACGACCAAGGCGGTGCTGGGGATCTATCGAAGCCGGTGGCAGGTCGAGTTGGTGTTCAAGAGATTGAAGAGCCTCTTGGGTTTGGGGCATGTGCCAAAAAGCACAGACGCATCCGCCAGAGCGTGGATGCAGGCAAAGATCCTAACCTCACTGCTGATCGAGAGGGTGCTCCTGGAAGCGGAGCTTGTTTCCCCCTGGGGAGACACCCGAGGAGAATGAGAGTCGGTGGCGGGCGTTCGTCGAGGTGCGCGACTCCGTGTTGTCGATCTTGGCGCCGGCGATTCCGCTGCGACATCTGTTGTCAAATGGTCGGCGCATTGCTCGTCGACTTGCAGACATCCAACGCAAGCGGACTCGGCAACTTGTCGGCATGAAGGCTTCGATCGATGGAAAATTAGGTTAACGCACATGGCCGGGTGCCCCCACCCGGCGATGTTCGTGAACCGCCGCGTGGGGGCACGCGGCCTACAGACTTGGCAGCCAACGACGAGGTAACGAGGCGGGGCCCGACGGGAGTTCCCAGTCCCCAGATCCCATCTCCTCGGTTGTAGGCCGGGTGCCCCCACCCGGCGATGTTCGTGAACTGCCGCGTGGGGGCACGCGGCCTACAGACTCGGTAGCCGACGAGGTCACGAGGCGGGCAATCAATCTTGAATCTTCAAACTTCAAACTTCCCCCGCCATCCTCGCCGCATGCCGCGCGAGGATTCCCCACCCCCCGGAGTCGCAGGCGCCCGCGACTTCCGGACCACGCACTGGAGCCTGGTCATGGCCGCCCGGCATGCCCCGACGGCCCTCAGCCAGCAGGCGCTGGGTCAACTCTGCCAGACCTACTGGTTCCCGGTGTATGCCTTCGTCCGGCGCAAGGGGCACACGCCCGAGGACGCCCAGGATCTCGCGCAGGGGTTCTTCGCCCGGGTCCTCGAGAAGGATTCACTCCTCCAGGCAGACGCCACCAAGGGCCGCTTCCGGACCTTCCTGCTCACGTTGCTCACCCGTCACATTGCCTCCGAGTTCGAGCGCAGTTCCGCCCTCAAGCGCGGCGGCGGGACGGACCGTATCGAGCTCGACGCCGCCGATGCCGAAGCCCGCTACGCCATCGAACCCCGCGACAACCTGACCCCGGAAGTCCTGTTCGAACGTCAATGGGCGGACGCACTCCTCGCCCGGGTGCTGGAGCGGTTGCGCGCCGAGTTCGATGGTGCAGGGCGGGCCGGTCGTTTCGATGAGTTGAAGGTCTTCCTCCTCTCCCCGGCCCGCGACGTCTCCTACGCGGAAGTCGCCCAACGCCTCGGGATGAGCGAGTCCGCCGTCACCAGCGGCATCTTCCGACTCCGCCAGCGCTACGGTGTCCTCCTGCGCGAGGAGATCCGGCAAACCGTCACGGACGACTCCGAGGTCGAGGACGAGATCCGGCACCTCCTCCAGATCCTCGCCGGATGATGCGAAAGGAACCGGACCCCGTTCCGGTAGAACCTGTGTGTTGACCAACCCGGCCCAGTGCCCCGGATGCCAACGCCCCCTCGGCAAGGGGGCGCCGGACGGGCTTTGTTCCGCCTGCCTGCTGAGGGCGGCGCTGGATCCCGGATTCGCACCCCAACCCGACGTCAGCGCATCGAAATCGGATCGTCCGCGAAGCTTCGGCGACTTCGAACTCCTCGAGGAAGTCGGCCGGGGCGGAATGGGCGTGATCCACCGCGCCCGCCAACGCTCGCTCAACCGCATCGTCGCGCTGAAGCTGATCCTCGCGGGCGAATGGGCGTCCCCGGATTTCGTGGAACGCTTCCGCACCGAAGCCGAGGCCGCTGCGGCCCTTGAACATCCCAACATCGTCCCCATCCACGAGGTCGGCCATCAGGAGGGCCAGCACTACCTCGCGATGAAGTTCGTGGAGGGCGGGTCGCTCGCCCGACTCCTGGACGATGCCCAACGCAACCAACCCGATGCCCCCCCGTATCCCGCCCGCGAAGCGGCCCGGCTCGTGGCCACCATCGGCCGCGCCGTCCAGCACGCCCACGACCGCGGCGTCCTCCACCGCGACCTCAAGCCGGGCAACATCCTCATCGACCGAACTGGCCAACCTTTCCTCACCGACTTCGGACTCGCCAAGCTCGTCCGCCGCGACGGCCATCCCTCGCGGACCGTTGCGGCCTTGGGCACGCCCGCCTACATGGCGCCCGAACAGGCTTCGGGACGGGGTGCCATCACCACCGCGGTCGATGTCTACGGCCTCGCTGCCGTCCTCTACGAACTGCTGACCGGTCGACCTCCCTTCGCCGGCGGAACCTCGTTCGAGACCATCCGCCGCGTCCTCGAACACGACCCGACTGCCCCGCGCCGGTTGGTCCCTGGACTCTCGCGCGACCTGGAGAACATCTGCCTCCGTGGTCTCGCCAAGGATCCCGCCCGCCGATACCCGTCCGCCGCCGCGCTGATCGACGACCTTGAACGCTGGCTCCGCGGCGAGCCCGTCCAGGCGCGACCCGTTGGACCATTCGAGCGTGCCGCCAAGTGGGCCCGGCGGAACCCCGCCCAGGCCGCACTCGTTGCCGTCCTCTCTGCCGGAGCGGTCTTGTTCCTCATCCAACGCGCCACCAGCCGCGCCGAACTCCAGCGCGAACGCGACGCCGCCCTCGCCGAGATCCGCCGGTCCCAACTCCTCCAGGCCGATCGCTGGATCGAGGAAAACCGCACCGGCGATGCCCTCGCCCAGTTCGCCGCGGTGCTGCGGGGAGATCCCGACAACCTCATCGCCGCACACCGCATCATTTCGCTGATGGCACACCGCGACTTCGTCTGCCCGCTGCCGGTCGGCGACCTCTGGTCGATGGACAAGCCTCATTCGGAGTTTGCACCTCCCTGGAAGGCAGGATTCGACGCGACGGTTCCCGGCGTCCTTCTCGTCAACATGACGAACCACCAGCAGCACCTCCTCGATGTAGATGGCCTCCCGTACCGGATGCGGTTCTCCACGAATCGGCGATGGCTGGCCACGGCGAACGAGGCGGGCAAGGTTCAGATCTGGGACACCGCCACTGGAAAGCCCGCTGCACCGGCCTTCGGCGAAGGCCAGGTGAACGTGCTGGAATTCCTGCCGGGCGATGAAGCCGTGGTCACTGCCGCGTGGAAGTCCAGGGAAGTCCTCGTCCACGACTGGCGCCGCGCCAACGTCCTCCGCAGGATCGAGAATCTCAGTGGGCCAATCCTGTTCGCCGAGCCTGCCCCAGACCGGCGCCGTTTCCTGATCGGTGGTAGTGCCTGGGCACAGATCGTGGATGTGACCACGGGTGAGACTCTCGCCGGCCCGGTCCAAGGTTCCAGTGACTGGCAAAGCACTGGGTGGCATCCGGGCGGGGAACTCATTGCCCTCGGTTCAACCGGTGCGCGCATCGAGTTCCGGCTTGCGACCAACCTCGCTCCCATCGGCCCCGTGCTTCAGGATTCCCATTCCTCCCAGCGCCCCACCTTCACGCCGGACGGTCTCTCGCTGATCGCCGGCGGCATCAATCGTCCTTCGCCGCTCTGGGACTGGGCGCGCAGCAACCGCCTCACGGAGCCCTGCCTGCCCTTCCGCTTCGCCACCCGCTTCCAATTCCTGGGCGAGGGCGCCACCTGCCTCTTCCATACCCGGGCGGGAACACGCATGGCCGATGTCAGGCCCGGGCGCGAACGATTCCTGCGGCTCGACCACACCAACTTCGTCGTCCACGCCGAGTTCAGCCCGGACGGCCGTCACATCGCGACGGCCTCATTCGATGGCACAGCGCGACTCTGGAACCCGTCGACCGGGCTGCCGGTCTCGCCCCCCCTGGAACACGCAGGTCGGGTCCGCAGCGCGCACTTCAGCCCGGACTCGCGTCTGGTCGCAACGGTCGGGCTCGACCAGAGGTTCCGCCTCTGGAGCGTTCCCTCGGGTGAGCCTCGCTCGCCCTGGCTGCCCACGCCCGGCGTGACCAGCTGGGTCGAATTCTCCCGGGACGGCCGCCAGTTGCTCCTTTCCGGCTCCGCCGGACTCTTCCTGTGGTCCATGGATGCCGAAACACCCAAGCCCCTCCCCCTCTACACCAATCATCCTATCCGGATCGCACACCTCTCGCCCGATGGCCACTCCTGGGCGGCCGTCGTGAATCCGGAACTCACCATTCCCACGATGGAGTTCCACGACGCCCTCCGACCCGGTGCACCGAGGTTCTCGATCGTCCTGTCGGGCAGTTCCGAGTGCGTCGACTTCAGCCCGGACGGAAAGTTCCTCGCCTGCTCGGTCCCCGGGTCTGCCGCCCAGGTCTACCGCCTGCCTCAAGGTCAACCCGTCGGCCAACGCCTGCTGCACGACGGCGAAATCATCCTGATTTCCTGGAGCCATGATGGTCGCCGGATCCTCACGGCGAGCCGGGATCACACCGTCCGCATCTGGAACTCGATGTCGGGCGAACCCGTGGGCCAACCCCTCTCGCACGAGTCCGAGCCCTGGACCATCCAATGGAGCCCGGATGACTCCAGGATCCTCACCGGAACCGCGGAAGATGTCTGGCGACTCTGGGACAGCGTCACGGGCCTGCCTCTCACCGAACCCCTGCCCCACCACATCTGCGTCGCGACGCCTCACGTGCCGCCCTCCACGTCGGCCCGCTTCAGTCCGGACGGTTCGCGGATCGTTCTCGGCACCGACGACCATGCAGCCGTCGTACTGGAAGTTCCGAAGCCGACCCTGCCCATCCCGCGCTGGTTGCCCGACGTCGCCGAAGCTTTCGCGGGCGTGCGGTTCATGCCCTCCGGCGCTCTCGTGCCGGTCGAAGACTCGAAGCTCACCGATCTGGCCACCAACCGGGCCGGGACCAGCGCAGGTCCATTCTGGGATCAGTGGCTGGAATGGACAATCTACCTCCGCAGCGTCCGGACAATCTCGCCAACCAGCCCCATCACGGTCCCATTGCCCGACCCGCGAAAGTTGAACCGGAACGACATCGCCTCGGCGCTTCAGGAGGTCCGTCGCCACCCCGGCAATCGGGATGTGCTGCAAGCCGCCGCGGATGCGCTTGAGGCCGACCCGAGCACCAATCGCCCGCTCGCCCAACTCCAGGCGCGGTGGATCCGCCGGATGCTCGAGTCGCGCTGAAGGAATTCGAATTTGCCGCGAAAGGATTTCGGCGGAATCCGGAAGAACCGGGTGAACACACACGAAGTTCACCATGAAACGCCTGATCCTCCTCCTTACCCTCCTGCTCGCCGCGGCAGGTCCAACCGGCCCCATCCACGCCGCCACGCGAGAGCAATCCGATAACCCACCCAACCTTCCCGCCCAATTCCACGGGCTCGATGGCCGGGGCGAATTGCTCGGCTTCCGTACCACCGGATACCCGAAGGCCTACGGCGTTCCGACCACCACGCATTACCAGGGAATCGTCCGCCGGCCCGGAGCCGGGGTCCCGTACTTCTTCGTCGCCCGCGCCGGGATGGGTGACGGCGACGAAGGCGATATCCAGGTCGTCCGCATGGGCTCACGCCGCACCGACGGTGAACGGCTCCGATCCAACCGTCTCGCCAAGGGCAAGAAGGTCTGGGAGACCGCGCCCGATTCCGACGATCGCGTCGTCCACCACTGGAAACCCGGATGGAAGCACGTGGGCGGACTCGCCATCGTCGGCGACATCCTCGCCGTCCCGCTCGAGGATCCCCTCGGCGACAACAAATCCCTCGAAGGCGCCGTCTGGTTCTACGACGTCTCGGTCCCCACCGCCCCTCGCCGCATCAAGTCCCTCGACCTCGAGTACACGGGGCACAAGGTCGGCGTGGTCGGGTTGACCCGCCTTCCCGACAAACACTTCCTCCTCGCCGTCACCTGGGGCGACGGCGACCGCATCCTGTTCTATCGCTCGACCGAACCCACCCTGCTCTCCGCGACCGCCGGCTGGACCCTCATCCGCGACTGGGACGCGGCCGACGTCCGAGGCACGGGTGCGGAATGGCCCACCGGCAAGACGTCTTTCCAGGGACTCTCGATGCACACTTCCGCCGGCAAGGTTTATCTCATCGGCACGCGCAACACCCTGGCCTCGGCCCCATTCTATCCCGGGGCTGACCTCGCCACCCTTTACGAGATCAGCGACTGGGACGGCGGCCTGATCCCACTCAGCGTCACCCAGGTCCGCGAGAAGGCATTCAATGCCTACGCCAACGGAGATGGCATCGTCCCCGCCGCTCTGACCTACAACGCCAACTTCCTCGCCGGAGCCTGCACCCATGTCACCCCGGCTGGAGAACTTGTCCTCTACGCCATCGAACACTACACCCACGGTCCCTCGGCCTCCGCACGCCTCGTGGAATGGCGGCATCAATTCGTCGCCTCGCCTGAGGGCAACCTGCTCGCACCCCGCGGCCAGCTTGTCCTGCCGGACTTCCTGCCCGCCGGCTCCCACACGATCCACCTGACGAACCTCACGCAGTTCGCCATGCGCCCCTGGATCCAGCTCTACGACGAGGACGACTTCGGCGGTGCCCGCGTCACCATCGACTACCCGGACTTCGACCTCGATGACTACGACGACCTCCGCAAGCTCGATGGCAGCATCAACGGCTTCAACGACCGCGCCAGTTCGATGCGCTGGTGGGCCCCGCCCGGATGGCGCGTCCGCCTGTATGATGCCGACAACTTCGGAGGCGGCGAACCCACCTACACCCTGTCGTGCAACGGCACCATCCAGACCATCGGCAACCTTTCCTCGAAGCCCTACGAGTTCGACAACGGCGACGCCATCAACATCGACGAGACCCGCCTGACCTCCATCCGGTTCCTCCCGCCCGACCTCGACACCTACGAGGAGATCGTCCGGAGCATCGGCATCGAGTGGTTCGTGTTCTCTGGCACGCCGGGCGCAGCCTCCATCGAGAAGCGCCCGCTCGCGAATGCCACGCTCCATCTGAACCAGCCCGGTGCGGTGGTCACCGTCACCGCCCGGCTCACCGGCCCCAATGGCGAACAGGCCTCCTTCCGCAAGAACGTCCGCATCGTCAACACCCCGCCCCGCATCACCGCCTTCACCCTCAACCAACTCCCCAACGGCATCGTGCAGGCCCGGGTGTCCGTTGAGGATCCCGGCAACCCCGGCGCGGTGCAGGTGAAGATCGGCTGGGGCGACGGCACCGCCACCCTCGGCAACCCGCCAGCCGGCGGAACCTTCGGCGCCCAGCACCAGTACGCTGACGCCGACGCCAACCGCCCGCTCTATCAGGACTTCACCCTCGTCGCCACCGTCACCGATCCCAATGGAGCCGTCGACTCCGAGTCCATCGAGGACGTCGACCCAGCCGAGCTCCCCGGCTCGGTCGCCCGGCAATCCGTCCGGATCCAGTGGCGCGATCCCGGTCCCACCGGTGACTCCGATGGCGACAACATGCCCGACGTTTGGGAACACCGGCTTCTCGGTGGCATCTCGCCCACCGCCTCCGACGACTCCGACGGCGATGGAACCTCGGACCTCGACGAGTACCTCCAGGGCACGTCCCCAACCGACGATTCGGACTTTCTCCGACTCCTCCATCGTCGGGTCGACCGGAACATCGAGGTCAGCTTCGAAAGCCGGAAGCTGGACGACCTGTTCCGCGGCGTGACCAAGCGCGTCTACTTCCTCGAATCCAGTACAGGCCTCGAGGGTTCCCCGTGGACCGTCCTCCGCGAAACCGCCGGCAGCGACACCACCGAGTCGGCCCGCTTCCCAGCCGACCGCGACGCCATGCGACTCTACCGGCTCCGGACCGAACTGCGCTGAAGCACCGCCAGGACCGGTGGGGCGAGTGTCCTCACGAGCCGATCCTCGCCTCGTCCCGTACTCGTACTCGTACTCAGCCCGAAGGGCGGTACTCGTACTCGTACTCGATCCCTGAGCCTCTCCCGAACGCGAGCCCCCCGCATCGGACGGAGATTGAAGGCCGGGTGCCCCCACCCGGCGGGGTTGAGGATGCGCCGCGTGGGGGCACGCGGCCTACAGCTCCATTTACATTCCCGTGTCGCATATGCGACATGCCATTGTACACGCCCTCTCCCCCGAGCCGTCGCCGGCCGCAGCCGCTCCATTTACATTCCCGTGTCGCATATGCGACATGCCATTGTACACGCCCTCTCCCCAGAGCCAGCGCCGGCCGCGACCGCTCCATTTACATTCCCGTGTCGCATATGCGACATGCCGTTGTACACGCCGTCTCCGCCGAGCCGTCGCCGGCCGCGACCAAGTCACAGCCAACATTCCAATCCCTCGGGAGCCTCGTCTTCACGAAGGCCGCCGGGGACGTCATCACCGGGTTCGACCTGCACTGGCGATTTCCCAATCGCATTCGGGCTGTCACCCGGAATCCGGGTTGCCCTAGGCTCGTTCCGTGCATCCCGTTTCCTTCCGATTGCAGACATTGCCGGTTGGCTTGCTGATGCTGCTGGTGGCGGCGCTCCGCACACTGGCTGCTCCACTGACCACCTGGCAGACCGACTCTGCGGTGCTCCAGGTCACTGACACCGGCGCGCTGACCTCCTTCGCCCGACGCGCCGACGGCCGCGAGTTCCTCGCCACGAACCAGCCCGCCCCGCTGCTGAGCCTCAAGGTCTCCGGGACGCTGCACGCACCCGACTCTGCCTCGTGGGACGCCGGTTCACGTCAACTCACGCTGACCTTCACGAAGGTCGCCACCAAGGCGTTGGTCCGCGTCGAACCGAAAGCGTCGCACGTCACGCTGGAACTCATCCGGGTCGATGCCGCTGCCGGAGCGCCAGCGGTCGATGTCGCGCTCTGGGGCCCCTTCCCGACCACCATCCGCAAGACCGTGGGCGAGGTCGTGGGCGTCGTCCGCGATGGCGAATTCGCACTGGGATTGCAGGCGCTCAACATCAAGACCCTTGGCGGCTATCCGGAGAATGACGAGGGCAGCGCCGACCGTCCCTACGCCGCCCGGCAGACCGAATGGGGCAGCGTCCTCCAGGCCTATTCCATGGACCGATCCCGGCCGCGCGCCTTCAAGGTCTGGAACCGCGCCCCGAACATGCCGGTGCCCGCCATTCCCGGCGAAACGGTCATCGGATCCCGGATCGCCCTCTTCGGATGCGCCGAGTCCGAGGCCCTGTCCACCATCGGGCGCATCGAGGAGGCCGAGGGTCTTCCACACCCGATGATCAACGGCACCTGGGCCAAGATGTCCTCCGAACGCGGCCGTTCCTACCTGATCGCCGGCTTCTCGGAGTCCAACGTCGACGAGGTGCTCGCGCACGTGAAACGCGCGAACCTGATGAGCCTGTACCACGGGGATGCCTTCAAGAGCTGGGGGCACTTCGAACCGAGCCCGAAGTTCTTCCCGAGCGGCGTTGCCGGGCTGAAGGCCTGCGCCACCAAGGCCCGCGCCCTCGGCATTCGCCTCGGCGCCCACACGCTCTCGAACTTCATCCACCCCCACGACCCCTACGTTTCCCCGGTCCCCGATCCCCGCCTCGCGCGCACGGGCTCCAGCCCGTTGACGGAACCGATCGACGACACGACCACGACCCTTCCCGTAGGATCGCCTGAGTACTTCACCAACCGCGTCGGAAACGAGCTCCAGACCGTCATGATCGACCAGGAGCTCGTCCGATACCGATCCGTGTCGACCGAGACGCCGTGGCGATTGCTCGACTGCCAGCGGGGTGCCTTCGGGACCAAGGCAGCAGCCCACGCCGCCGGCACGCAGGCAGGCAAGTTGATGGATCATTCCTACAAGGTCTTCTTCCCGAACATCGAGATGCAGCGGGAGATCGCCCGGAACCTCGCCCGACGCTTCAACGAGACCGGACTCAGCCACATGGATTTCGACGGACACGAGGGCTGTCTCGCACCGGGCGAAGGCACGTACGGAAACGAACTCTTCGCCAAGGAATTCTACGACCACCTCGACCACACCGTCATCAACGGCACCAGCCCGCCGCTCTCGCACTTCTATTGGCACATCAACAGCTACTGCAACTGGGGCGAGCCCTGGTACGGCGGGTTCCGCGACAGCATGCAGGAGTACCGCATCAACAATCAGGCGTTCTGCGAACGGAACTTCATCCCGAAGATGCTCGGCTGGTACCTGCTCACCCCGAACACCTGCCTCTCCGACATGGAATGGATGCTGGCCCGCGCCTCCGGGTTCAACTCCGGGTTCGCCCTCGCCACCAGCCCTGATTCCCTCCGCAAGAACCCGGCCACGGGATCGATCCTCGACGCCATCCGCGAGTGGGAGACGGCCCGCCACAGCGGCGTCTTCTCGGACGCCCAGCGCGAGCAACTCCGGAACCCGAAGCTCGAGTTCCACCTCGCGGCGGTCCCGGGCGGATGGGATCTCTTCCCCTATCACGCCTCCGCCGAGTTCACCCATGAACACCGCGTGCTCCAACCCGGGGAACCCACCGCCGTCGAATGGACCGTTGCCAACCCGGACCGCAGCCAGGAACTGCAGTTCAAGCTGCGAGCCGTCGGCACCGCCGGCACCATCTCGAATCCATCCTTCGAGATCGACCGCTCGGCCACCCTCCAGATCCCGGTCGAGATCCAGGCCGGCCAGACACTCCTCATCGAGCCCGACGGCATCGCCCGCGTGTACGACAGCAAGGGCAGCCAGGTGAAGTCGGTCGCGCTCCCCGGCAAGCTGCCCTCGCTCCGCAATGGTCCGAACCAGATCCGGTTCGAATGCGAGTTCGGAGGCGACCCCGCACCCAAGGCCATCCTCACCTTCAAGACCCAGGGTTCCCCCACCCGCGTAGCAGCCAAAGCACGCTGAAATCCCACGAGCCGTTGGGAAGTCCCAAGTCTCAAGGTTCAAGTTTCAAGCCCCCGGCGCTTCAAACTTGAATCTGAGAACTTCGATCCTGGGAACGGCTCGACGGAGTCTCGCCCCACCCCGCGAGCCCCCTTCAAACTTGAATCTGAAATCTTCAAACTCTTCCCCTCATCTTCAAGATCCCCGGTTGCCCTTCGCTTGAACACGTGCGACTAGAAGTGGGTCATTCTGCAGCTCATGCCGGATCCCATTGTCTCCGCATTCGACGCCACGCCCCGCACGCGACTCGTGTTCGGGCCCGGCACGCTTTCCCGGCTCGGCGCACTGTCCCGAGAGCTTGGTGCCACCCGCGCCTTGATCGTGACCGACCTCGGCATCGTCGGCGCCGGTCATGCGCGGCGCGCTGCCCATTCGCTCACCGAGGCGGGCATCGGCGTCTCGGTCTACGACGCCGTCCGAGAAAACCCCACGACGGCGGACATCGACCGCTGCCTCGCCATCGCCCGTGAATCCGGGGCCGACCTGCTGATCGGCCTGGGCGGCGGCAGTTCGATGGACACGGCGAAGGGCACGAACTTCCTCCTCACCAACGGGGGCGTCATGAAGGACTACTGGGGCGTCGGCAAGGCGACGCGCCCGATGCTCCCGTTGATCGCCGTTCCCACCACGGCCGGGACCGGGTCTGAATGCCAGTCGGCCGCCCTCATCGCGGACGAAGTCACCCACCAGAAGATGGCCTGCCTCGATCCGAAGGCCGCCGCGAAGATCGCCCTGCTCGATCCCGAACTCACCATCTCCAAGCCCGCCCGCGTCACGGCCGTCACCGGCGTCGATGCCATCGCCCACGCCCTCGAAACCGCCGTCACCCGCAAGCGCACGTCCTTGTCCGTGATGTACGCCGAAGAAGCGTTCCGCCTGTTGGTCGGTGCCCTGCCCCGCGTGCTGGCGACGCCTTCGGACCTCGGTTCCCGCTCGCAGATGATGTTGGGCGCCGCCTATGCGGGAACGGCCATCGAACTCTCCATGCTGGGTGCCGTCCATGCCGCGGCCAACCCGTTGACCGCCCACTTCAACGTCGTCCACGGCGCGGCCGTCGGCCTGTTGATCCCCGCCGTCATCCGGTTCAACGCGGCCCAACCGGAATCGGCGGACGCCTACGCGAGGCTCGCGGTGGGAGCCGGAATCGCGGGAACCCACCTGAACGCCCGCGCGGCCGTCGAAGCGCTGATCGAGGCGGTCACGCAGGTCCTCCGCACCGCGGGCATCCCGGCCACCCTTCAGCAAGCCGGGGCCGATCCAGCGCAGATCCCGATGCTCGCCGTCGAAGCCGCGCGGCAATGGACCGCAGGTTTCAACCCGCGCCCCATCGCCGCTCCGGACTTCGAGGAACTCTACCGTTCCATCGCGACCGCCTAACCGACCCGGTCACGGCTTCGTCGGCAGCGGTACGCCGGGGCGCTGCTCGATCCGCATCTCGAGCTTCGTCGATCCGTCGGCTCCGTTCCCGGAGTTGATCATGATCCCAGCGCCGCCACCCGGCATCGCCATCACCTGAACGTTCCCGCCGGGCTGCACCTTCCACTCATCCCCGACCCGGACCACCCGCTGCGTCTCGGTGCGCGTGGTCCCGTCCGCCATCTCGCGCTCCACCTGCAATTCGCGCGTGTTCGGATCAATCTCCGTCTCGCCCACCACCCGGTGACCATTGTGGGGATCCAGGTTGCCCAACTCGATGTTCGCCATCGAACCCGCCTCGCCGACCACATCGTTCACGTCGATGGCAAATCCCTCGACCGCCGACGCATTCAAGCTCGTCATGACCGCGACCCGGGACTCACCCACCTCAATGGGCTTTCCGACCACCTCCTCCAGCGGTTGGGCAGATTCACCCGCCGCCACCACCGCGGCTCCACCGGGACCGGCACCGACCGAAGGCAGCACCCCGCCGCCAAGCCTGCGCGGCAACGCCGCCCGGACGGCCGGAGGCAGCGCCAGCGTCTCCAGCAACTTCCCGGACGTCGGATTCGCCATCGCCCAGTAATGGCTCTGCAAGGCATCGGCCGGCGTGGCGAAACCCGTGTAGGAATACTGTTCCCGCGGCACGAACCCCGGTGCCCGATTCGGATTCACCTTCCGCTCGAACTTCCGGGGAACGCCGCTGAAGGCCGGACGGACCACGGACTGCCGGTTCGTCGCCACCTGCGACCGCAATCGCGCCACCTCCCCACGCAACCGGAGCAACTCCTCGCGCTCCGCGTCCGGCATCGCTGGCGCGGAAACACGCGTCACCTCGGGGACTACCGCCGGTCGCGATTCCAGATCCGCCTTCAACGCCGCGTTCTCCGCCGCCAGCAGCTGCGACTGCTGGTGCGCCGTATACGCCGTCCGACCCGTCACTCCCGCCACGACCAACGCGGCCGTGACCACCGCCACCTGTGCCTTTGTCATGAATGCAATGGTTCCAATCGTTGTGGTTCCGGCAGCTGCGGCGGCCGCTCCCGCCGCCGCACCCGCCAGTGAAATGCTCGCTACCGTGGCCGCCAACCCCGCCGGGGCCGGCACCGCCGCATGCGCCGCCAGCGAGGCCGCCAGCGCCGTCGCCGTCGTCGTCAAACCGCGCCGCGCCAGCGTCGACCGCAGCCGTTCCAGCGCCCGTGTCACCCGTTTCCGCGCCGCCTCGTCCGAGATCCCCAGCGCGTCCCCCACCGCCTTCAACTCGCGTCGCTGGAAGTAACGCAGCAACACCGCGTCCCGGTCCTCCGGCGGCAATTCCTCCATCGCCTCGTCCAGCACCGGACGCAGCGACTCCCAGTCGGGTACAGGTTCGTTCACGTTCATCTGCTCCTCCAGGGCCAACGCCAGCGCTTCCCGCCGGCGACGCCGTTCCTCGCCGCGCGCCACCTTGGCCGCGGCAAATCGGGCCGATTGATACAACCACCCGGCCAGCACCGTCCCGCGCGGCAACCCCGACGCCTTCCGGGCCAGGTCTCCAAAGACCGTCTGTGCCACGTCCTCCGCCAGATGGCCGTCCGACAACGTCCGTCGCGCCGCCGAATACACGAGGTCGATATGTCGCGACACCAGGTCCCGGAAGGCCTCTTCGGACCCCTCCTCCGCGTACCGTCTCAGCAATTCGATGTCGTCGCTCATCGCCGTACCACATTGCAGCACCCGCCCGCGGCCGCACCGGACAGGAATTCTCCTGCAATCTCAGGAACCCCGAAAGACTTCTGTCAGGGCCGCCGAGAACGTCAGGGTACGCCGGAGGCGTTGCAGCAGTTAGCCCGGGGTGCGAAGCAACCCCGGGTTCCTCGCCCCTCTTCGATCCCTACCCCGGCAGGGGTTGAAGCCAGCGCGCCCTTCCTCGATTCGCGACGAAGTCGATGCCCCCGAGCTCATCCGTGATCCAGCTCCTGCGTATCCCTGGCGGAGCACAGATGGATGTTTCTGCGTCTTGAAGGGAAACCCCAACTTGGCGAATGGTGGGCTGGGACATCTGCCAACTGGCGTCCGGGAGCTGGGATCTGGCAACGTTGTCCCCTGCATGGCCCGGCTCGACCCAGACTCGATTCCCAATTTCGTACTGCTTCAACTCATCCATTCCGGCGCGCACGTCGAAGTCTGGCTCGCCCGGGACTCCCTCACCGGTGTCCACCGTGCGATCAAGGTGATCTGGTTCGAACCCGATCCCCCAACGCCAACCGATCCGAACCGCGATCACCGGGCCGAGGCCGAGGATCTCCTCCGAGGACTCGAAGCCTACCTCAAGCGCGTCCGGTCCGACCACCCTCCAGCCCTCCCGATCCTCGCCGTCCACCGACACCCTTCTGGCCGGTTCTTCTACTACGTCATGCCCATCGCGGATGACGCCACGCCCCAGGGTTCCCCCGGGACGCCCGGATTCGACTCCTACCAACCGCTCACCCTCGACGTCCTCCGCCGCCGTCAACCCAACCATCGCCTCGCACCGGATGTCGTCGTCCGCATCGGGGTACGCCTCGCCTCCGGCCTCGCCGAACTCCACGCCGCCGGACTCGTCCACCGCGACATCAGGCCGTGCAACATCGTCTTCCTGAACGGCGAGCCAACCTTCGCCAACATCGACCTGGCACCCGACATCCACGCCGCCCTGACCATCGCCGCCACCGAAGGCTACATCCCCCCTGAGGGCGCCGGCCGGCCAACTGCGGATGTCTACAGCCTCACCATGACTCTCTTCGTCCTCCTCACCGGCAGCCCGGCTCTCAGGTTTCCCAGCCTTCCCCCAGATTGGCAGTCGATCGCCACTGACCGTCTCGCCCTCGAACTCAACGAGATCTTCAATCGCGGCGGCCACCCCAACCCGGCCCAGCGTTACCCCGACGCCGCCCACCTCCGCGAGGACCTGCTCCACCTCGAAGCCGGCCGAAGCCTCAGCCGGTTCCGCAGCCTGAAACGCCTATGGAAGTGATCGCAGCGCGTCGCGCGCTGTACTACCGGTCCTTCCACGGATCGCGTGGGGCATCCACCAGCCCGTATCGGCAGAAGCAAGGGGACAGCTTGAAGTTTACAGGTCGTCGCTCGCAGTCAGTCCGACCAGGAGTTTTGAGGCGTTGGGACACTCCGCGCTTCTCCCAGCGACAAACGCTCTGGGTCGGCAAGCACCCGTTTCCGGTATTCGCCTTCGTCCCCTACCCCCGGTACGGTCGCCCGCCACGTGACAGAATCTGACTACGAACTGGTCCAGGTGGCGAGTGGTGCCTGGTCCGTCCGCGCCCGCATCGAGGGTGAGACCTTCCATCCGGTCATCGGCCCGCAGGCCGAAGCCGAAGCCCTCTATGTGCGACAGATGCAGATTGCCTCCCGGGCGGCCGCCGCGAAGCGCGAGTTCGTCGTCTGGGACGTCGGCCTCGGCGCCGCCGCCAATGTCCTGACGGTCCTGCGCTCCCTCGCCGACGTGCCCGCCCGCGTCCGGATCGAGAGCTTCGACCACACCGCGGCCCCGCTGAAGTTCGCCCTGACCCACGCCAGCGAACTCGGGTACGTCGTCGGCTTCGAGGAACCCATCCGCAACCTGCTCGCGCACGGCGCGACCCAGTTCCAACACGGGGCCTGCCACATCTCCTGGCGTTTCCACGAAGCCGATTTCCCCACCTGGCTCGCCTCCCCGGAGACCACGTCCGTCCCCGGCCCCGATGCCATCCTGTTCGATGCCTTCTCCCCGGCGCGGAATCCCGCCATGTGGACACTCGGGATCTTCCGCGGTCTGCGGGCCCGCGTGCCCGCCGATGCCGGCGGCACCCTCGCCACCTATTCCCGCAGCACGCTCCTCCGCGTCACCCTGCTCCTGGCTGGATTTCACGTCGGGGCCGGCGAAGCCACGGGCGAGAAGGAGGAGACCACCTTTGCCGCCGCCGATCCCGCGATGGTCACCCGCCCCCTCGACATGACCTGGCTCGGCCGCGCCCTGCGTTCGACCAGCGCCGAACCGCTCCACCAACCCACCTACCGCCAGGCCCCGCTTTCGGACGAATCCCGCCGGGCCCTCGAAGCTCATCCCCAATTCAAATCAGGCGCTCCCTAACACTGCTACTGCCTCAAACGGGGCAGCAACGTCCTCGTTGCCCCTCCATGCCCCTCCTCATGGCGATGAGGACATCGCCACCCCGATCCCGTTCTGGAGTGGCGGCAGTATCGAGATGCGCCCTTTCAAATCCCGGCCTTGACCGAATCCGTAAGCCGCGGGACTTTGCCTGAGAATTCCACCCCTCCCGGGAACGCATGCTTACGATCCTAGGTCCACGCCCGGCTGATTCCGGCTTCTGCGACGGTGTTTCGCGGCGCAACTTCCTGCGCATCGGCTCGCTTGGGCTGGGCGGGTTGAGCCTTCCCGGGCTGCTCAAGGCCGAGACCGACTCCGGCCTCCGCCCCGGCAACCGCCAGCACAAGGCGATCATCATGATCTTCCTGCCGGGCGGCCCGTCCCATCAGGACATGTTCGACCTGAAGGAGGACGCCCCATCCGAGATCCGCGGCGAGTTCCGCCCCATTTCCACCAGCGTTCCCGGCATCCGCATCTGCGAACATCTCCCGCTCCTCGCCAAGCAGGCCCACCGGTACAGCCTCATCCGCTCGATCGTCGGTGCCGAGGATCGCCATGACGCCATCACCTGCCATACCGGCCGGCATCCGCGAAACCAACCACCCGGCGGTTGGCCCGCCTTCGGCTCCTGCGTCGGAAAGATCCTCGGGCCCGGCGATGCCGCGATGCCCGCATTCCTCGGCCTCGCGCCCAAGATGGGT
The DNA here is from genome assembly GCA_965284395.1 of Limisphaerales bacterium. GTDB lineage: Bacteria > Verrucomicrobiota > Verrucomicrobiia > Limisphaerales > UBA9464 > UBA6176. The sequence continues at coordinate 265,826 of OZ260084.1, forward strand.
CACGTGCCTTGGGCGGACAACGGCAGGGCCGGGTTCCTCGGTGCGGCCTACGCCCCGTTCGAGATCAACAAGGGCGGCGGCCAGGAGGACATGGTCCTCAACGGCGTCACCCTCGATCGCCTCGCTGATCGCCGCAGCCTGCTCTCCGCCCTCGATGGATTCCGCCGGACCGTCGACCAGAGCGGCGCGATGGACGGGCTCGATGCCTACAACCAGCAGGCCTTCGGGATCCTGACCTCCAGCCGGCTCGTCGAGGCACTCGACCTCAAGAAGGAGGACCCGAAACTCGTGGAACTCTACGGCAAGGGCGATCCCCGGAACCGCGATGACGGCGGTCCGAAGCTGATGGAGCATTTCCTCATGGCCCGGCGTCTCGTCGAGGCCGGCGCACGGTGCGTGACCCTCGCGTTCAGCCGTTGGGACCATCACGGCGACAACTTCGGAGCCCTGCGCCAGGACCTGCCGCTGCTCGACCGCGGTCTTTCGGCCCTGCTCGAAGACCTGCACCAACGCGGACTCGAGAAGGACGTATCGGTCGTGGTCTGGGGAGAGTTCGGCCGCACGCCCACGATCAACAAGGACGGCGGACGCGATCACTGGCCCCGGGTCAGCTGCGCACTCCTCGCCGGCGGCGGACTCCGTCACGGTCAGGTGATCGGGTCAACGGACCGACTGGGCGGCGAGGCCGCCAGCCGACCGGTGCAGTTCGGCGAGATCCACGCCACGCTCTATCAGGCGCTGGGAATCGACGTGAACAAGGTCACCCTCCCCGATCTCACCGGCCGCCCGCAGTTCCTCGTCGACAATGGGATCCAACCCATGCGCGAGCTCGCGGGGGCCTGAGGTTGGAAGGCGCTAGTTTCAAGTTTTCAGTTTCAAGCCCGGCAAGCCCGGCCGGTGGGGCGAGTGTCCCCACGAGCCGATCCCTGTCTCCCCCGTACTCGATCCACCCCCTCTTGCGGACACCCCTCAGCCCCAACGGGGCGTCCTACGACAGCCCGGGGCACCGCCCCGGGGAACCCGCCCCAGAAAGAAAATCACCCTCAAGCCCTGAAAGGGCGCACCAGCCTGTCAGCCCGATCTCTCTCCACCTCCAGCCCTGAAACGCCCTTTCAGGGCTCATTTCTCCTGTGGGCGGCAAACCCGGGGCGATGCCCCGGGCTGTCTTCGCCCGCCCCGTTGGGGCTCGCCACCCATCGGATCCGTCCGCTCCATCCCGCCCCAAGCTGCCGCGACGGCTCTACGGAGTCTCGCCCCACCCCTCAAGACATCCACTCTGGTGGGGCAAGTGTCCCCACGAGCCTGGGACGGCAACGAGCCCGTTGCCGCCCCTTTCGTGGCCTTGCCCTGGAAACTGGCCTCTGGCAACTGGGGACTAAGGGGTCCTACTTCTTCACCTTCTCGCCGAGGTCCTTCAGGGCGTCGCCGGTGGATTCCTTGGCCTTCTTGAGGGCGTCGTTGGCGCCGTCTTGGGCCTTCTTCAGCGCTTCATTGGCGCTGTCCTGGGCCTTCTTGGCCGCTTCACTCGCCTGTTCGCCGACCTTGGCGGCGGCTTCCTTCACCTTGTCCTGAACTTCAGTCAGCAGGTCCTTCACCGCCTGCTGCTGCTCGGGCGTCAGCTTCGCGTTCGACGCGAGCTTCTGCAGCGGAGCCGTCGCCGCGGCGAAGTCTCCGGCCTTCACGGCTGCGACCACCTGGTCGACCTCACTCTTGCCCTGCGCGTCCGACGACGAGAACGACGACTCGATCTTCGAGGTGTCGACGCTGCCGTCCTTCGAACAGCCCGCAAAGGTGAAGGCCAGTGCCGCCGCGATGGCTCCGAGGTATTGTGTGCGCTTCATGGATGGAATGTATTTTCGGTGTTGATCGCCAGTCGTGGGGAAGCCGACCAGCCAGCGCACTCCACCCCCTGCGGCCCCAACCGTCAACGTCCCAATTCCCTCAGCAGCTTCTTCCCTTCCACGTCCCAGGCCCGGATCACCCCGTCCTGACCACCCGCCAGAAGCCATCGACCGTCATAGCTGATCGCGGCCGCATGCTGGAATTCCTTTGCCCCTCCCAGCGTCGCCGGCTTCTCGCCGGACTCCGTCAAGCGCACGAAATCCGTCTCCCCGGGCACCACCACCGCGTCGCCTGCCGTCCCGATATGGCAGAGCCCGACGATCTCCTTCGCGAACCCCGGCACGTTCTTCGCCTTGTCGGCGCTGCCCAGCGTCCAGAACTTCACCGCGCCATCCGCCCCTCCGGTCGCCAGCACCCGACCATCCGCCCGCCACGAGACCGCCAGCACATGTCCTGAATGGCCTTCCAGCGACGCCGCCACGCGCCCATTCGCCACCTCGATCACCCGACCAAATCGGTCCGCACCGCCTGTCGCGATCCGCTGACCGTCCGGCGACCACGCCAACGCCAGCACGGCATCGCTGTGGACGTTCGTGAAACCGTACAGGTGCCGACCCGTCGCCGGATCCCACACCCGCACCTCGCCCCCGCGCGTCGGCTCCCCGCTACCACAGGCCAACCTCAGGCCGTCCGACCGGAACGCGAGTGCGTTCACCCGATCCGCGATCGGCGAGTCGTCGCCGCCGCTGCCCAACGTCGCGACCAGTTGGTAGGTCGGAGTGAAGTTCCAGACATCCACCACCGCGCCCTTGGCCAACCTCAGGGTGTCCTCACCCTCGAACCCAACATCATCCCACGCGCTCTCCAGCCGGGTCGAAGCCACCCAAGATCCCGAACCGGATGCCCAGACGTGAACCTGTCCGTCCGCCAACAACGCCACCTTCTTCCCGGAAGGCGACCACGCACCGGCGATCACCTTGCCCCACGTCCGATCTCCAGAGCCATCACCCGGCATCGACGCCAACCGTGCCTGCGCTTCCTTCAGTGCGGTTCGCGTCACCATCACCAGCGCCGCGGCCCGGTCGCGCGACAACTCCGCCAACCGCAGTTCCTCGCCCGCCGTATCCAGCCGAGTCTGCGCCTTGGTCGCTTCCGATGCCGCGGGTTCGACCGCCTTGCGAGCCGACTCGACCTTTTCCTTCAGGGCCTTGGTCGCGTTCGTCGTCGCGCCTGCCGACTCAGCCCGTCCGAGCACCGCCTCCGCGATGGATTGCGTCATCCGCGCCCGATCCGCCGCCGCCGTCTTCTCGTCCCGCACCTTGCGCGCCGCCAACTCCGTTTCCCGCGCCTTCTTCAACCGCTCCGACTGCGCGGCCAGTTCCTTGTCCTGCGCGTCCAGGCGGCCCTTCTCGGCATCCACCGAAGATTGCACCAGGCGCCGTTGCCGCGCCGGATCCTGCTCCGGCAACCGCGGCCCCGGATGCAACCGGGCAACCAATCCGCCCTTCTCATCCGCCAGCTCCGGCACGCCATTCGTCGTGAAGCGCAGGACCCGCGAGCCGTTGGTCGAGGACGTACCCCCGGCAAATCCACTCGGACCCGCCGAACCCTTCCTGGTGCCCCCGACCACCGCGAACGTCCGCTTCCACACCTTGATCTCGCGGTAGCCACCCGACGCGATCCAAGTCCCGTCCGGGCTGACCGCCACCGAGTTCACGAGGTCGCGATGTGCGGGAACCGGATTCGTCGAAAGCCCGGAATCCGACAACCAACCCCGCACCGTTCCCTCCAACGGATCCAGCAACGCCAGGCTCGTCCCGCGTCCCGCCACCGCCACGTGCGCGTCCGCCGCCATGGCCACTGAGTACACCGATTGCACCCGCTCCGACGGAGCCTCCCATCGGATGACCGCCGTCTTGCGCTCGGATTCCTTGCAGCCTTCGTCGATCCAAGCCGCCAGCAATCCCAACTCCCGCGGCGTCAGGTTGACCGCATTCGCCTTGTTGTCCTTGGGCGGCATGCGCGGCTTCAACTCATGCGTCGAGACCCGGAACATCAGCGACTCCGCCGACTTGCCCGGCACCGCGGCCGGGCCCGACTCGCCACCGCGCAGGATGTCCGCGGGCGTCTCGAGGATCAGGTCGGCCTTGGTGGTCGTGCGGTTGTGACAGGGCAGGCAACTCGCCTGCAGGACCGGGATCAACTCCTGATAGAAATCCACCGGGGTCGAACGGGTCTGCCGCTCGATCGCGAGGATGGTGGGCTTCGGCGCGGGCGCGACATTGTCCTTCGCGTCCTTCGCCTCCTGCGCCAGTGCAACGCCTCCGGCCAAGGCCATGCCCAGGATCCACGCTGCTGCTCCCCTCTGAAATCGCGTGTGCATTCGTCGTCCTTCACTTCGCCGGGAGCACCTTCACGCGGATCGGCGCCGACCAGACGCCCATCGTCACGTCCCGCGGCTTCGCCCGTTCCTCCGCCGCCTTGCGCCGCGCCTCGGCATCCTTCCGACGCTGCTCGATCGCCGGCTTCTGCTCGGCCGTCGCCGTCTTGAGCGCCGCTTCCGCCGCCTTGAAATCCGCATCCGCCGCCGCGATCGCCTCGGGTTGGTTCCGGTACTTGCCCGCCGCCTGTCCCTGCAGCCAGAAGACATGCTCGCCTTCCGGCAAAGCCACCTCGCCGAGGTTCAACTCGAAGACCACGTTCGTCGCCTTCTCCGGCACCGAAAACTCCTTGGCCTTGTCGAGCGCCGCAAAGCCCGCGGGCTTGAGGTTGAACGCCGCCGGGAATTCGTACCGCCGTGCCACGCGCAATGGCACCGAGAGCTTCGCCCCAGCCTTCACCTCGTGCACCCGATCCTCCACCGCTCCCACGACCACCGGTTCATCCTCCGGCGCAATCCCCACGCGGAACTCCTGCCAGAGCCGGTACACCGCGGCCTCCTGATTGGAGTCCGCCACCGTCCATCGCGACCCACCAGCCCGCGCGATCCGTTCGATCCGATTCGTCCCCACCATCCCGCGTCCCGTCAGCCGCAGCGCGAACTGGCCCGCGCCCACGGAATCCGACGCCGTCAGCAGCAACGTTCCCGAAGACGTCCCCGCCGCGATCCGCGCCGGCTCACAACGAACCCCGGCGGGCAACCCTTCCGTCGTGACCTCCACTGGCCCGTCAAATCCATCGAATCGCGAAACCGCCACCCGCACCGGCAACGTCCCGCCCCGACGCAGCACCGGCACCGTCAGGTGCAACCGACGGTCCTCGCCGTTCGACTTCGGCGGCGGTTGCGCCCACGCGAACAACCGGAACTCCGGCGACGCCCGGCGCACCGAAAGCCGGTACGCGCGACGCGGTGCCGAGGCCGAGGTGTTGAACAGATCCCGAACCATCACCCGGTACTCGCCGTCCTCAGGTGCCTCGAACCGGCCCGCCACATCCCGCGAGCCCACCGCGAACTCGATGCCACCCGGATTCGAGTCCAACTCCCCCAACTCCACGACATCGGAGAACTGCGGCTTCCCCGCCGCATCCGGCGTCGATCGTCGCCGCTGCACCACCACCGCCGGATCCACCGCATTCCCCAACCGGTCACCGACGACCTCCATCCAGTAGGCGTCCCCCTTCTTTGCCGAGAACGTCACGCCGGAGACCTCGCCTCCCCGCGGGAACACACCGCTGAAATCCACCGGCGGTTGGATCGGCACCAGTCCCGGCAGCGCGGGATCCGCACCGCCGACAACGGGCTGTTCGCCGAGCACGAACCCGATCGGGTTCGAAACGCCATTCGTCGTGGCCCAGGTCCAACTCCACAACGGCACCGTCACCGACGACGGCCGTCGCCCCATCGCCACCGGCCAATCCCGCGGCTCCGACGGCAACCACTTCGGCGCGACGACCGAAACCTCCACCCGCTCCAACGCCACGCCATCCGATCCCTTCACCGTCGAAGGCCGACCTCCGGGCAGACCACGTCCGAACAACGTCACGGCATTCGTCATGCCCAGGCGCAGGCCGACCGGCACCGCCAGTTCCACCTGCGGCCCTTCCACCCGCTCGATCCGGAAATGGTAATCGTCCCCGCCCCGGTACTGCAGGTCGTTGACCTCGATGCGGCACGCACCGTCCACTGGAGCCCGGAAATCGATGAACCCGATCCGACGCGAACGCGCGATCTCCCGCCCTTGGGCATCAAAGGCGGCGAGGTCCGGCACGAGCCGCGAATCCAGCTCCGAGGCCTGCACGCGGACCCGGATGCGTTCGTCCTTCCGCGCATCGAGCCGGAACACGGAACGGTTCGCCGCGGACAACCGGCTCCACGCCGCGCCTCCCCGATCGAGCGGAGCTGCCGTCGCGGGAGTGATGTTCGTCGCCGGTTGCACCCGCGCCGCCACAGGCTCGATCAGGAATGACCGCGGATTCGAAACACCAAAACGTCCCGTCACGCGCACGTCGACGCCCCCGGTTGGCACGCCCGGCGGGACCACCACCCGGTAGACTCCGGCTGCGCCCGGCTTCGGTTCGCCGGTGATGCGCGGATCCGAGAACACCAGCGCGCCCGGCTCGTCCAGGTCCGCCGCCGCCACCGTGATCTCGTTGGTGGTCCCGGCCGCACTGCCCGGCGGGAACAGGTGGTTCAACACCGGCTGCGGCAACTGCGCCACGGCCGGCAACAGGGGAAGCCACAGCAGGAACCGGCCGATTCCACGCCTCGATTTCGGGAACACGCCTCGCACGCTTCAGTGGTTGAAGAGGAATTCCTTCGTGTTCAGGACGGCCCAGACCGCGTCCTCGAACGCCTCGCGCCGCGCCTTCACGCGGGCGGCATCATCCTTGGCCGCCGCCACCCGCCGGCTCAGGTAACCCACCGACGCCTCCATCTCCTCCCGACGCGGTTCCCGACCCAACGCCACCCGGTACAACTCCCGGATGCGATCCGTCTCTGGACGCGGATCCTGAGCCAGCCGCGCCGCGTAACCGCCGTCCGCCGAAAGCTTGGTCTGGATGTCCTTCGAGTTGAGCAGATGCAACGCCTGGCTCAACGACGCGTCCAGCGACCGCTCACACTCACATGATGAACTCGCGTCGGGCCGGCCGAACACCGTCAGGAAATAGGACGTGGAATTGAAGCTGTTGTCGGGAAGGCAGACCGCCCGCGTGCCCGCCGGCATGCCCTCGAACTTCGTCTCTGCCCCCAGCACGACGTGCACCGAGTCGAGCAGGACTTCGGCATGCAGCCGCCTCGGGTAGAAGCGCGAGAAGTGGTGCCGGTCCCGGGCGTTGTGTTCGTTCGGTTCCGCACTCAACTGGTAGGTCGTGCTCCGCGCCAGCGTGCGCACGAGATCCTTCAGGTCGAAGCCGCTCTTCACGAAGTGCGACGTCAACGCATCCAGCAGCTCCGGATTCGTCGGCGGATTCGTGTCGCGGAGGTCGTCCTCCGGGTCCACGAGCCCGCGACCGAAGAAGTGCTTCCAGTAACGGTTCACCAGCGCCTTCGCGAACCACGGGTTCTCCGCCGAGGTCATCCAGTCCGCCAGCACCATCCGGGGATCCTCATCCGCCCCGAGTTCACCCACCGGCACGCCCAGCCCCGCGGGCCGAACCGGCTTGCCGTTCTTCTTGTTCGTCGCCTGCGCGATCCCGCGCCGATGGAAGATGACTTCCTCGCCCGGCTGGCTGCCGGCCTTGCGACCGACCTGCGCGAAGAATGCGCCGAAGCTCCAATAGTCATGCTGGCTCCAGCGTTCGTACGGGTGATGATGGCACTGCGCGCACTGCAACCGTTGCCCCAGGAAAAGCTGCGCCGAATCCTCCAATTGGTTCTGCAACGAACTCACCTGCCGGAACCAAGCCACCGGCGGGTTCTCGCCGATGTCGCCCGACGCCGTCAGGACTTCCTTCACGAACTCGTTGTACGGCGTGTTCCGTTGCAACTGGTCCCGGATCCAACCATGGAACGCGAACGAGCCGCGCGCCTGCCGCCCATCCGTCCGACGATTCCGCAGCAGCGCGCTCCACTTGTTGGCAAACCAGTCCGCGTAATCCCCGCTGTCGACCAGTCGATCGATGACGGCGTCCCGTCGGCCCGCGGAACGGTCCGCCCGGAAGGCATCGAGCTCCGCCGGCGTCGGCAAGCGGCCCGCGATGTCCACCGTCACCCGCCGCAGGAAGGTCTCGTCGTCCGAAACCGCGCTCGGCGGCATCCCGACCTCCTTCAAACGGCGGAACACGAGGTCATCGATGAAGTTCTTCACCGGCGGCAAGGTGGTCACCGGTGCGCCCAGCGGCACGGTCCCCCGGAACGTCGTCACCTTGCCCTGGTAGCGTACCATCACGGCAAACTCGCCCGGGAAGTTGAACACCTTCACCCGGCCCTTCTCGTCCACCCGCGCGACCTCCTTCTCGTTCGCCTCGTACAAGGCGCCGTAGGTGACATCCTCGGTCGATCCATCGCTGTAGTGCGCCGTGACCACCAACTGCTGCGACGCATCCGACAACATCGTGCGCTGCGTCGGGAAGACCTCCAACCGCGCCACCGTCGGCGCATCCGCACGCCCCACGGGCATGCCTTGCCGGATCCATCGCACGAGCATCGAGTAATCGTCGGAGTTCGGGTCCAGTCGACGGCCGCCGCCGTGCGGCAATTGCGCCGCGCCCTTGGTCAAAAGCAACGAACGTTCCGGCGCCGCCGGGAACAGGCGTCGTCCGCGCGACTCCTTCACGAGGTGTTCGTAGTCCTCGCCCGGCTCGAACCCCAGCAACGACAACCGGAATCCATTCTGGCCCGCCGCCTTTCCATGGCAGCCGCCGCCGTTGCAACCGTTCTTCGTGAAGATCGGCACGATCTGGTTCGCGAAGTGCACCGGCTCGGAAACGCCCGATCCCGTGACCTCCACCGGCAGCGTCGCCTCGGTGCCGTCCGCCAGCTTCGCGTGGAGCACCGCCTTGCCATCCGCCAGCGGACGCACACGCCCGGAAGGATCCACCGAGGCAATATCCGCCGGAACGACCCGCCATTTCACCGACGCCGTGGCATCGCTCTCGGAAGCCTTGCCGTCCCGCAACGTCGCCAGCACCTGCTGCGAGGCATCCTGCCCGCGCAACACCAGCCGGTTGGTCCCGCCACGGAACCCCAGTTCCAGGCTGGCGGCCTGGAGGGTGGCTGACAGCCCGAGGAACGCCAGCAGGCGGACACCCCAGGAACGGACCGATCGGTCGGATCCGTCGGATCGGACCGATCGGACTGATCTACAAAGAAAAGTGCGCTTCATAGGTCTCTCCAGGGTCACACCATTTCCCGCAGCGGTTGGCAGCCGTCCGGGACCAGGAACTGCGGCCGGCCCGTGAGGTCCGGCAGGGTCACCTTGTTCACGTCCACGCCCAGGGCGTGGTACAGCGTCGCGAAAACTTCCCCGAACAACACCGGCCGATCCGCCGGTTCGCCACCGAGGCGATCCGTCGAGCCGATCACCTGTCCGTGCCGAAGCCCGCCACCCGCGAGCACGGCGTTGGTCACACGCGGCCAATGGTCGCGGCCACCGTCCTTGTTGATCGTCGGCGAGCGGCCGAACTCACCCCAGGCGATCACCGTGACGTCCTTGTCCATCCCGCGATCGTGGATGTCCTGGATCAACGCACTCAACGCCTGGTCGAACATCGGCAGGTCGTTCCGGGCGTTCCCGAAGTTGTTGCCGTGGTAATCCCAGAAGCCGTACGCCACCGTCACGAACCGCGCGCCTGCCTCCACCAACCGCCGCGCCACGCAGAACTGCTCGTTCAACATCGGCGCCGCATCGCCGTGGACCTTCGAGTCCCCCTTGCCGTAGCGCTCCAGCACGCGCGGATCCTCCTGCGTCAGGTCGAGCGCCTTGAGCAGCCGGCTTGACGTCAACATCCCGAACGCCTGCCGGTTGAAACCATCCAGGCCTGCCATGAGGCCGGTTGCATCGACGTCCCGACGGAACTGGTCGAGGTCGGACAACAAGGCACGTCGATCCTTCAACCGCTCGGGCGTGATGCCGTTCAGCACCATGTCGCCCTTCGCGTCGGCCGCCGGACGGAATGCATCATGCGCCACCCCGGCAAAACCCGCGTTCGCCGCGTTGTAAGGTCGATGCTGCATCCGTGGTTCCAATCCTACGAATGCCGGCACCCCATCCGAACCGCCCAGGACCCGCGAAACACAGGCACCCATCGTCGGCCATCCACCCGGCGGCGCGTTGTTCTTCCTTCGCCCCGTCTGGCACATGAAGTCCGAATGGTCATCGATGCCATCCGCAATCGACCGGATCACCGTGTACTTGTCCGCGATCCGCGCCAACCGCGGCAGATGCTCGCAGATCTGGAGCCCGGGCAGGTTCGTGGGAATCGGCCGGAACTCGCCCCGGATCTCCGAGGGCGCGTCAAGCTTGAGGTCGAAGGTGTCCTGGTGCGGCGGACCGCCCGGCAGGTACACCATGATCACCGCCTTCTGCGACGATCGGATCCCCGACTCCGACTCAGCCTGCAACAACTGCGGCAGTGCGATCCCGCCCATTCCCAGCGTGCCAATACGCAGGAAATTGCGACGCGAAACGCCATCGCAAAACCGCCGCGCGGAACCCGGAAGGGAGATCATCCGGAATTGTTTGCCCAGTCCCTCGCTCCCGCACAAGGCCCCGTTTGTGGGAAACCCAAGTTTCAAGTTGGAAGATTCAAGGTTCAACACCCCGAGTCCCCAGTTTCAGATTTGAAAAGTCATCCGCACCCGCCAGCTTCGAACTTCGAACTTGAAGCCTGAAACTTGAACCTCCCCTACCCTTGATCCCCCTCCCCATCGTTGACCGGGAACTTCGGGTCGCCTGCCGTAGGCCTTCGTACTTCCGGGCCCGCGTCTGGGTGGGGCTAGCGGTGGTGGCACTGGCGGGAATCCTTTTCGGGATACACACCCTCAGCTCCCGGGGAGGAGGTGGCGTTGGCGTGTCCGCCGGCCGGATGCTGTTCGAGGTCTTCAAGTGGCTCAGCTTTCTCGCCGCCTCGTTCTCGGGCGTGATCCTGACCGCCGACTGCCTCAGCGAGGAGAAGCGCGAGGGAACCCTTGGACTGTTGTTCCTGACCGACCTCGGTGGCCACGACGTCGTCCTGGGCAAGGTCGCCACCCACGCCTTGCAGTCGGTTTACGCCTTCCTCGCGGCATTTCCGGTGGTGGGAACCTGCTTCATCCTCGGCGGCGTCACCGGCACCGAGTTCTTCCGGATCATCGTCCTGCTGTTGGCCACCCTCTTCCTGTCACTTTCGATCGGGGTGCTCGTGTCCGCGTGCAATCGTGAGACCACCCGAACGATGACCATCACCCTGGCGATCCAGCTGTTCCTCCTGCTCGGTCTGCCAGCGCTCGACCAACTGATCGGCGGGCCCCCGTTGGGCAACGGCATCGGCTGGCTCATCCATTTCAATCCGGCTTACCCGATCTGGCAGGCCAACGCCATCCAGCCATTCCAGTTCTATAACCCGGTCCTCTGCCTGGTCGGGCTCGCGACGACCTGCCTCGCCGCCAGCAGCCTGATCGCTCCCCGAACCTGGCAATCGACCACTTCCCGGCGGAAGGATCCCCCGGACCTCTCCACCTCCACGGACCCGACCCATCGCCCTCCCCTTCGGATCCAGCGTCGCCCGATCCTCGACCGGGATCCGGTCGAATGGCTGGCCCAACGCCTCTACCGGCCCGGCTGGCTCGTCTGGATCACGACCCTGACCACCCTTGCAGGCCTCGCCATCGCCTACGCCACCCGGAAACCCAGCCCCACGCCGGGGCTGCCGGCCATCGACCTCACGTGCCAGATCGTCGGTTGGGTCCTCACGGCCTTCATCCGCCTTTGGCTGGCCCTCCAGGCCTGCCGCTTCTGGACCGACGCCCGCGCCAGCGGCGCCATGGAACTCCTCCTGGTCACCCCGCTCCAACCCCGGCAAATCATCCTGGGCCAGTGGCGCGCCCTGTGCCGGACGTACATCCCGGTCGTTCTCGTACTCACCTTCGTCACCGCGGGCATCGCCTACATCCAGATGCTCGACACGATGAGCGTCAACCGGGCCAGCTTGATGAGCTCGGCGGCAACCACTGGCTCCACCCTGTCCACCGCCGACGTCGACCGCATGCTGGCGGACATGCGATCCCAGCTGATCGTGTCGATGGGGTTCAAGACGATCTTCCAACTCTCCAGCTTCTGGGCCGTCGCGTGGATGGGCATGTGGATGGGGATGACCACCCGCCGGATCCAGGTCGCCGTCGGGAAGACGCTCATCTTCGCCGACTTCCTGCCCATGCTGGGTGCCGCCCTGCTCGAGCTCCTGGTTGCCGTCGCGGGTGGATTCCGCATGTGGGGCGGCCCATTCAATCCCCTCTACGTCATCGCAGGGCTCGCCGTCGTCACCGACTGCATCCTGGCCTGGATCGCCAGCCGCCGCGCCCACGCCCGCTTCCCGGATTTCGTCAGTGGAAGCTCTCGGGAGTTCCAAGTTTGAAGATTCAAGCCAGCAGCCTCCGTGCATCCCCCCGTACCCATGCAGGGACTCGTTCCACGACAGCCCCCCTCCTCCGGACGCCCTCAGCCCCAACGGGGCGTCCTACGACAGCCCAGGGCAACGCCCTGGGAACCGCCCCAAACGAAAACACCCTCAAGCCCTGAAAGGGCGCACCAGCCTGTCATGTCACCATGATCTTTCCCGCCCCAGAAGAAAACCTGACACGCCCTTTCAGCCTGAAAGCGGCAGTTGGACTATCCACAGATTTCACGGATTTCACAGATGGACCGGGACTGGAGGCTTCACCGCATCGCGGTTTGCACCTCACCCGTGGGGTGAAACAACAGCCTCTCTCAACCGGCTTCCAATCCGTGCAATCGGTGAAATCTGTGGATCCAACCGCTGTTTCTAGGTTCAGGGCTCATCGCTGATGCGTGCCAGCACTCCCGGGGCGACGCCCCGGGCTGTCTTCGCCCGCCCCGTTGGGGCTCGCTCCCCATCGGACCCCTCTGCGCCCCTCAGCGGGAAGACCTCCTGTACCAGCCCGCTTCAAACTTGAATCTTCCAACTTGAAACTCCCCTGCGAACGCGTGGCTTGCTCCGACGGTCACATCCGGGTAGGTGGAAAGGGACATGACGGCAATTGAGGCCAGGATGCAGGTGCAGAAGGGGTTCGTCTGGATCGGACTCCTTCTGGGCGCTGTTGTGTTCGGGTTCTACATGGCGAGCAACACGCCGCTGTTGATCCTGGCTGCGGCGGGTCTCGGATGGCTGGGCACGCTGCCCTATCACGCGCGGCTTTGCGCGGTCCTGGGCATTACGACCTACGGGTCGGCACTCATGGCTCCCCTCATGCCCGGCCGGCCCTTCGTGTGGGAGATCGCCGCGTTGCTCGGGTGGTCCGGGATCGTCATCCTCATCGCCCTCCGGAAGTACTCCTCGGAATTCGCAGAGAACTTCCGCAAGTACCGCTGGATCCTGCTGCTCTCGCTCGGCTACGTGCTGGTGCTGATCTACCTGATGCGGACCCACGGTCTCGGCCTGCGCATCACGGGTGGCGACAAGATGGGCGGCCGCGTCTACATCCAGCAGGTGGCCTGCGCTTCGTTCCCGATCGTGTTTGCCATGCTGCAGTTCAGCGAGGCCCAGCTGCTCCGACTCTTCATCATCCACCTGCTCCTGAGCCTTACCTTCATGGTGTCGGACATCTCCCTGGCAGCCGGAGCTGACCTGTGGTGGGTATTCTATTTCCTCGACCTGGCGAACGACGCCATCTCGTTCGAGCTCGGCAGCGAGGCGACCGGCATCCGGCGGTTCCAGTCCTTCTCGTTCGTCTCCGTCGCCCTCCTCCAACTCCTCCTCGTGCTCGTCCCGCTGCGCAGGATTTTCTCCGGCAGCGCCATCTGGCTGATCCCCACCCTGCTTTTCATCGTTGGCCTCGGACTTCCGGGCGGACACCGCGGCGTCCTGGTGCTGGTCGGTGGGCTGCTGCTCATGAATTCCTGGGCCCAGCGGACCTGGTCGACCGTCCGCGTCACCGGTGCGATCCTCCTCGCCGCACTCGGACTCATCTTCGTCTACGCCGTCGGTTCCCAGCTCCCCCTTGCCGCCCAGCGAACCCTGGCCGTGCTCCCGGGCATCAAGCTCGACGCCGTCGCCGTCGAGGACGCCCGAAGCACGCTCAGTGGCCGTATCGAGATGCGTGAGATCGGCCTCAAGCTCATCCCCCACTACCTCTGGCGCGGACGCGGCTTCGGCCCGGCTTCCGAACCCGTTCCCTACCACGCTCACGATCCCTACGGAATCATCACGGAACACGTGAACCTTGGTCGCTTCTACAACGGCCCGATCGGTCTGCTCGTCAACACGGGCATCCCCGGCACGATCTGCCTGATGGGGTTCGTCTTCGCGACCACCGCAGTCGCCTTCCGCGGCCTGTTCTATGTGCGTCGCCATGGAGCCGAGGATCGGTTCCTGCGGTTCGTCTCGGTGAACGCCAGCCTTTGGGTCATCCATGTCGCCGTCTTCATCTTCCTCCACGGAGATGCCGAGTTCGCCATGAACACCTTCGGTCTTCATTCCGGCATCGTGATCGCCGGGGACTGGGCCATCCGTACCCGGGAACGCAACGCCCGGATCCGCGCCGCGCAGGCCGCCGCTGCCCAGGCCGCGACAGAGCCCGCCGTTCCATACCGGCGCCCCAGCGCAGCCCTGCTCCCACGTCCTTCCGCGGTGTGACCGCTCCCCGTAAACCCAGCCGGATCCTCCACCTCGTCGGGGCCGCCGAGGACAACGGTGGCATCCTGTCCACCATCCGGGGCCTCGCCGAGGCCTCCGATCCCGCCCATTGGGAGCACGTCCTCTGGGTCCGCTCCACGTTCCTCCAGACCCGGAAGCCCCAACTGACCTGCCGCTACTCGCCCAACGCCCTCGACGAATCCCAGTCCCACCTCCGTCTCCTCCTCGCCGCGTGGCGCTCCTGGCCAGACCTCAAACGACTCCTCCACGCCGAACCCTGCGCCGTCGTCCACGCCCACTCCCGAGGATCCCTCCCCCTGGCCGCCTGGCTGGCCAGGAAGCGTGTCCCGATCCTGTTCACCAACCACGCCTACGCCAATCGGACTGGACTCTACCGCACCGCTGCCGGCCTCCGAGGTCTCCGCACCGTCCTGCTCACCCCCAACCAAGCCCGCCACTACGGCATCGAACCCACCCCCGGCCGTGTCGACGTCGTGTCCGAATGCGGTGCCACCCGCTTCTTCACCTCGCCCATCCTCCCGCGCGACCCCCTCCACGCTCGCCCTCTCCAACTCGTTGGAATCGGCAACATCGTCGCCTGGAAGAAATGGGACCTCCTCCTCGACGCCATCCACCGCCTCCCCGAACGCCTCCGATCCCGGATCCAGGCTACCATCTGGGGCCCCGTCCCGGCCGACTCTTCCTCACGCCAGTTCTCCGAGGAACTTCGCGCCGCCGTCCAGCAATACGGCCTCCAGTCATCCTTCCGACTGGCCGGTCCCACCGCCGAGGTCGACCGGATCCTGGGCCGTGCCGACTGGTTCGTCCTCCCTTCCACCAACGAACCCTGTTCCGTCGCGCTCATCGAGGCCCTCGCCTCGGGAGTCCCCTCGCTCGTCTCCGCCAGCGGCGGCAATATCGACATCGTCCAGGACAGCGTCACCGGTGCCCACTTCACCCCGGATTCCGCCGAATCCCTCGCCACGCGACTGGAGGACATCCTCGGTGGCTCCCTCCGGATCACTTCCCCCGACCAAATCCGCGCCAGTGTCGCCCACCGCTCCGCCACCGTCGTAGCCGAGTGCTACTCCGAGATCTACCGCGACATGCTCCGTGACGGACAGGGTTCAAGTTTCAGGATTCAAGTTTGAAGCACCGGTGAAGTCGCAAGTTTTCAGTTTCAAGCCCGAAGTCAGGAGTTCCCAGTCTCCAGATTCCAGTTCCCTCGTCGGCTACCTGGCGTGGGAGACGACGTCAGGAGGCTAGCGTCTGGAAACGGCGAACTCTGGCCGGGCTTCAAACTTGAATCTTCAAACTTCAAACTCCCCGCCACTCACCCCTGAAACCCGGCGTCCCGCCCCAGCTCCAAAAAAATCGGGAATGCGCACCGGAAGCCATCCGTCTATGGTCGCCCGCATGCTGGTCCGGGCCTTCCATTTCCTTTCGTCCCTCCGCCTCACGGTGGCGCTGCTTGCCATGAGCATCGTCCTCGTGTTCTTCGGGACCCTCGGCCAGGTCACCCTGGGCCTCTACGAAGCCCAGGAACGTTACTTCAAGAGTTGGTTCGTCCTCTGGCAACCCGTCTCGAGCCTTCCCATCCACGTCCCGTTCCCGGCCGGTTATCTCCTCGGTACCGCCCTCCTCGTCAACCTGCTCGCCGCCCACTTCAAGCGCTTCAAGTTCACCTGGAAGAAGTCCGGCATCCTCCTCACCCACGTCGGCATCATCCTCCTCCTCGTGGGCCAGCTCGCCACCGACATGTTTGCCACCGAGTCCTACCTCCGGCTCACGGAAGGCGAGACCCGCAATTACTCCGAGGGCCAGCGGGAGACCGAGCTGGCCATCGTCGATGTCACCGACCCCGCCACCGACAAGGTCGTCGCCTTCCCGGAAAGCCTCGTCCAGCGCGGTGCCACCCTTTCCCATCCGAACCTCCCCTTCCGCATCGGCGTGAAGGAATACTCCGCCAACTCGGACCTCCGGCCGCGCGGCCCCCAGAGCGGCGGCGAACCGCAGGCACCCGCCGGCATCGCCACCCGCTTCACGTTCACCCCCGAGGCCACCAGCGCGGCGATGAACAGCCGCAACATCCCCTTCGCCATCGTCGACATCGAGGATCCCCAAGGATCCAGCGCCCCCACCCGATGGGTCGTCTCGCCCTATGCCAGCGACGAAGCCCTCCGAATCAGCATCGAGCGGAGCTTCCGAAAGCAGCTCGGACCCGAGATGACCGCCGCACTCATCGGCACCCTCGCCCGCCCCCAGGAGTTCACCTACGGCAACCGCCGCTTCCAGATCGCCCTCCGCCCCACCCGCTACTACACCGCCCACGACGTCGAGCTCCTGGCCTTCAAGCACGACAAGTACATCGGCACGGACAAGCCCAAGGACTTCCGCAGCCGCGTCCGCCTCCACGACCCCGCCGTCGGCCGCCCCCGCGAGATCGACATCTACATGAACAACCCGCTCCGGCACGCGGGCCTGACCTACTTCCAGGCCGGCTTCGACGAGATGGACCCCAACGCCCGCACCACGATCCTGCAGGTCGTCCAGAACCCCTCGTGGCTGGCTCCGTACTTCGGCTGCGTCGTCGTGGGCGTCGGCATGACGGTCCAGTTCCTCATCCATCTCGTCGCCTTCAGCGTCCGTAAGTCCCGCCCGGCTCCCCCTTCCGCCCCTGTCCCAGCCGCCGCCTGACCTCACCGCCATGAAACGCCTGCATTGGTTCATCGCCGCCGCCGCCGTCGTCTGGCTCCTGAGCGCCTTCCGCGCTCCCAAGGATCCAGGCTTCGCCTACCACGAGTTCGGCCGGCTGCCACTCGTGTTCAACGGCCGGCTCCAGCCCTTCGACTCCTTCGCCCGCAACACGCTGCTCCAGATCCGCAACAAGCAGTCGATGCACGACGCCGTGGAGAAGCGCACGCTCCCGGCCACCGAATGGGCCGTCGAGGTCATGATGAAGCCTGACGTCGCCAATGCCCGGAAGTCCTTCCGCATCGACCACCCGGATCTCAAGGGCCAGCTCAAGCTCGCCATGGACGCCGACGAGAAGAACGGAGAGGACGGCAAGCACTACTCCTGGAACCAGCTCGTGCCCTCGTGGCAGGAGGTCCAGGCGCAGTCCGAGAAGGCTCCGGAAGATGCCTCGAAGCACTCGGCCTATGACCGCGCGGTCCTCAAGCTCCGCAACGCCATGAGCCTTTACGCCATGCTTCAGGCCACCCTGCATCCACCGCGCACCACCAACTTCCCCGCCGAGCTCGCCGCCTACCAGGCGTCCATCCCCGCCGGCGTCACCGCCCTCCGCGACCGCCTTTCCGGCCGGCCCTTTGACACCAACGCGATGATCAACGTCCTGGAGTACTGCCAGCGCTACCTGCCGCTCAGCTCCATGCGCGCCCCGCTCATCGTCCCACCCCACCATCCCGAACTCGCCCGCGACCAGTGGATGAAGGTCGGCGACGCGCTCTTCGAACCCGGCATCAGTCCCCGCCTCCTCCGCCAGCTCATGGGCGAGGAAGACCTCTCCAATGCCGAGTACCGGGACCTCATCACCCAGGCCGGAACCGGAAAGCTCCACCCGGCCGTCGGCCAATTCGCCGCCATGTCCGACGCCTACCAGAATGGTCGCGTCGCCGACTTCAACCAGCTGGTTTCCCGCCAACTCCAGGACCTCGGCGGCACCTTCGGACGCGAGATCACCAAGACCTCCCGGGAACAGGTCTACAACGACTTCGCCCCGTTCATGAAGTCGATGGTGCTTTACGTCGTTGCCTTCCTCTTCTCCGCCGCGTTCTGGTTCACCTTCAGCGACTGGACCCGCCGCAGCGCCTCCGCCCTCATCTGGATCGCCTTCGTCGTCCACTCCGCCGCGCTCATCACCCGCATGTGGCTCGAGGGCCGACCACCCGTCACCAACCTCTACTCGTCCGCGATCTTCATCGGCTGGGGCTCCGTCGGACTCGGCCTTCTCCTCGAATCCATCTGGAAGAACGCCATCGGGCTCGCCACCGGCAGCGTCCTCGCGTTCACGACGCTCATCGTTGCCCACAACCTGTCCCTCGGCGGCGACACGCTCGAGATGATGCAGGCGGTCCTCGACACCAACTTCTGGCTCGCGACCCATGTCGTCATCGTCACGCTCGGTTACTCCGCCACGTATTTCGCCGGATTCCTCGCCCTGCTCTACGTCATCCTGGGCGTCGGCACCCGGGCCCTGACCCAGGACATGGCCCGCGGCCTCACCCGC
This sequence comes from Limisphaerales bacterium, assembly GCA_965284395.1. Lineage (GTDB taxonomy): Bacteria > Verrucomicrobiota > Verrucomicrobiia > Limisphaerales > UBA9464 > UBA6176. The sequence continues at coordinate 284,649 of OZ260084.1, forward strand.
ATGGTCTACGGCATCCTCTGCTTCGCCACCCTCGCCTCGTTCGTCGGCACCGTCCTCGGCGGCATCTGGGCCGACCAATCGTGGGGACGGTTCTGGGGCTGGGATCCCAAGGAAAATGGCGCCCTGATCATCGTGCTCTGGAATGCCCTCATCCTCCATGTCCGCTGGGGTGGCATGGTCAAGGAACGCGGTCTCCACCTCCTCACCATCGGCGGCAACATCGTCACCAGCTGGTCGTGGTTCGGAACCAACCTCCTCGGCATCGGCCTCCATTCCTACGGGTTCATGAGCGCCGCCTTCTGGTGGCTCATCGCCTTCGCCGCCACCCAACTCGTGGTCATCGCCGCCGGCCTGATCGTCCCGCAGGCCTCCTGGACCAGCTTCCGCGCCCACCCGCCTGCGACCGGATCGAACGCCCGGCCGCCCGGCCTCCCGGGCAAGTCCCCAACGCCCCAATCCGCCTGACCGGCCGAGCCCCGCCACCCTTCTCCCGACCAGCCGCATGACTCCCATCCACAGGTTGTACGCCGTCGTGTCCTCCCGGTTCCGCGCGCGCCGGCTCAAGTGGTTCATCGATGTCATCTCGCCCAGCCCCAAGTCCACCATCCTGGATGTGGGCGGCTACCCATGGTTCTGGGAGTCCGCGCCGCACCCGTACCCGATCACGGCGCTCAATCCCCACGTCATCCCGGGGTTGGCGGAAAAGGCCCCGGCCAACTTCAAGCTCGTGGCGGGCGACGGCTGCAAGCTCGAGTACCCGGACCAGAGCTTCGACATCGTGTTTTCGAACAGCGTGATCGAACACGTCGGCACCTACGCCAACCAAAAGGCGTTCGCCGCCCACGCCCGGCGCGTGGGTCGCTCCCTGTGGATTCAGACCCCCGCCCGCGAGTTCTTCATCGAGCCTCACCTTCTCACGCCGTTCATCCACTTCTTCCCCCGTTCCGTCCAGGCACGCCTGCTGCGCTGGGGAACCGTGTGGGGATGGCTGACCAAGCCCACTCCGGCCGAGGTCATCGGCTTCCTCGATGAGGTCCGTCTGCTGACCTACGCCGAGATGAAGGAACTCTTCCCGGACTGCGAGATCCTTCGCGAACGCTTCCTGGGCTTCACCAAGAGCTACGTCGCCATCCGCCCTCCACAGGCGGCCCCAACCGCGCCCGGCAAGGCGTGACCTGGAACTTTCGCCTTTCCTGACACGCCCTGTCGGGTGCCTGCTCCCCCCATGCATCCTCCGGTCTCCTCGCCCCAGCCACGGTCCAGCAAACCGTTCCTCCTCTCCCGACGCTCCGTCCTCACGATGATCCCGGGCGCGGTGCTGACCCTTCCCGTTCTCCACACCCTTCCGCTCTCCGCCCAGGTCCCGCGCCCCGAGAAGGCCCACCGCATCCTCTTCCTCGGCGACAGCATCACCTACGCCGGCACCTGGGTCGGTTGGGTTGAGACCTGGTTCCGCCGCGAGTACCCGGAATCCTCCACGGAGTTCATCAACCTCGGCCTCCCGTCCGAAACGGTCTCCGGCCTCTCCGAACCCGGACACGCCGGCGGTTCCTTCCCCCGCCCGGACCTTCACGAACGCCTCGGCCGCGCCCTCGATCAGGTGAAGCCAGACCTCGTCATCGCCAACTACGGCATGAACGACGGCATCTACTTCCCCTACTCCGACGAACGCGCCAACCGCCACTACGACGGCCTCCGCCGACTCCACGCCGCCGTCATCGCTGCCAAGGCCGGCATCATCCACCTCACCCCACCCACCTTCGACCCCGTCCCCCTCAAGGGCAAAACCCTCCCGGCAGGCCGCGATTCCTACCCCAGCCCCTACGAGGGATACGACGAGGTCCTCCATCGCTATTCGCAATGGCTGCTCGCCCAGCGGCAGGGCGGCTGGATCGTCGGGGACGTCCACGGCCCCATGGCCACCCACCTTGCCAACCGCAGGAAAACCGACCCCGGTTACGTCCTGGCCGTCGACGGCGTCCACCCCGGGCCGGTCGGGCATTGGATCATGGCCCGTGAACTCCTCCGCGTATGGGGTGCCCCCAAGTCGATCCTCGAGGCCGATTCGCCAGACTCCTTCCTCGATTCCCATCCCAAGGGCCGCCAACTCGCCGATCTCGTTGCCCGGCGCCAGAACCTGCTGCGCGACGCCTGGCTCTCCGCCGTGGGCCACCTGCGCCCCGGCATCGGAAAGGGAAAACCCCTGCCCGAGGCCACGGGCGAAGCGCAGAAACTGCTGCTGGAAATCCGGGCCATCGCCGGACGATGAAGAACTCGGGCTAGCCAAACTCCGGCAAAACCCGCACCTTGCCGGCCGTTAGCCGGGAGGTTTCGTCGCAGGGAAGCAGGGTACGCGGCCGCCCGGATCACGGTGGGACATCGTGAGACAACATCCTGACATGAAAACGCCGATACCCGTCTTGAATCTGGCCGCAGCAACCCTCGTCGCCACCCTCCTCTCCGGCGGCGCCCTCGCCCAGACCACTTCCCCGGTCCAATCCTCTGCCCGTCCGTTTGGCCTCCCATTGGCAGGCCAGGTCATGGCTGGTGGATCAGACGCCGCCTCGGCCAATTTCCAGGCCAACGTATTGCCCAGCATCAACTCGCTGCTCAATTCCAAGCTCAGCGAGACAGTGAGGGTCAACGATTCCAGCCTCCTCCTAGATCCCAACAAGCTCTTCCTCAAGAACGCCTCCGACGTCCGCGTCTACTTCGTTGGCGAAGGCGCGGGCTACCACAATACCCTCGGCTACAACACCGGCGGTGGCGGCATCACCACCGGCGATCCCCAGATCATCTTCCCGGACGCGTCCAGCCGCGTCACCAGCTACAACCCCGGCAGGGGCCCCGTCGCCCGCACCGCCAACGAACCCCTCCTCCCCGGCGACTTCGTCGACCTCGGCGTCATGGCCGCCGGCTCCAAGCTCGACTTCTTCCTCATCGCCAACGGCGCCCAGAACGGACGCACCGTCTTCTCCACCGACCGTTCGGTAAACCCAGACGGCATCAACCACGTCGTGACCTTCGCCGCCATCACTTCCACCCACCTCATCATCGGGTTCGAGGACCTCCTCGGCGGCGGCGACCGCGACTTCAACGACCTCCTCTTCGCCGTGGACATCGGCTCGGTCAACATCGCCGCCCTCACGGCCAGCCCCGAACCGGCCCTTTTGCTGACCCTCGGCTGCTTCCTCGGAGCTTCCCTCTGGCTCCAACGACGCCGCTCCCGGGCGACCGCGGCCGCCTGAACGACTCCAATCCTCCATCCCACAACTGACCCCCCGGTCGCCCCTCCCCCCATGAAGCGCGTCTGGATCTTCATCCTGCTGGCTCTTGTCGTCTCCGCCGTCGGCGGTTTCTTCGGTCTCCGCGCGTGGCGGCGCCATGTCGTCGCCCGCCAGGATACCGTCGCCTACCAAGCCGCGACCAATGCGATCCGCTCCGGTCGCTTTGCAGACGCCTACGCCATCCAGTCCTCCCGGATCCCCACCGCGTCCCCGCACGCCTGGGACAAGGTTGAACTCGAGGCCCTCGTCGGCCTCCGCCAGCTCCCGAAACTCGTCGCCCTCTACGAACGCTCCCCCGAACGAATCCTCGCCAACGAGGACGCCTCCCTGTTCGTCGCCCGCGCCTACCTCCACGCACGCAAGCCCAAGGAGCTCGCCACCCTCCGCTCCCAGTGGGCCAATCGCGACAAGGACTCCATCGGCTGGTTCCTCCTCGACGCCGACAACTACCTGATCTCCGACCGCCCCAAGGAAGCCCGTCGCCACCTCGAGGCCCGCAAGTTCGAAGGCACCAACGACGTGCCCCGCCTCGTCCGGCTCGCCCTCCTCGACGGCAATCGACCCCTCACCAATTCCTGGAATCGGCTTGCCGAAGCCATGGCCCTCGATTCCCGCAATACCGAGGTCCGATCCTTCCGAGCCCAGATCCTCGAGCAGATCGGCCGATACGAACTGGCCCGCGTCGAGTACGTCGCCGCCCACGTCGCCGATCCCTCGAACCCCATCCTCCGCGACCAACTCGCCGAGTTCTATCGCCGCCGCGGCGCCTATGAACTCGCCATGACCACCTGGAAGGATGCCCTCCGCCCACCTGGACTCGACTACCTCTGGCTCAAGGCCTGGTTCTGGAGCCGCATGACCGTTCCCATCGAGTTCGACTGGAACAGCACCAACCCGCCCGCGGGTGACCTCACCCCCCTCGTCGACCAGCTCCGCATGCTTCCGGCAGGACGGTTCTTCGACGCCACCAACTTCGCCGGCCTGCCCAACTACCGGAAGCTCGCCGTCGATCGCCAGGAAGTCCATTGGCTCCAACTCAGCGAACATCTCCTCAACAAGGCTGAAGCTGCTGCCCTCGACCACATCCGCTTCAGCCGCTTCACACCGCTCTCCTGGAATCAGGACCTCGAACGGGGCCTCGCGGAGCTCCTCGCCTACCGGGCCACCACCAACCGGACCTTCAACCCTCCGGGCGTCCAGTTCACCGCCAGCACTACCCCAGCCACCAACCGCCACCAGTTCCTCCTGATGCTCGACAAGTACGCCATCGAGGAACGCTCCGGCCGCAAGCCCGTCGTGCCTCCGGAACTCGACCGTTTCCTCCGCTCTCCCGCAGCCCCGGCCACCGTCTTCCTGGCCGCCGGCTGGCGCGAAGCAGCCCTCACGCTCTTCAAGATCGAGGACTTCCCAGCCGAAGCCCCCGAATGGGCCGTCTACGGCTTCACCCAGGCCCTGCGCCTCAACCGCAACGTGAAGCTCGCCCTCGCCTTCCTCAGCAACCGCGCCAACACCCCGCTTCTCAACGGTCTCAAGGGAGAACTCCTCCTCGCCGACGCGCAGATCGAGCCGGGCTTGACCCTCCTCGCCTCCATCGCACCCGGCGATTCCGACGCCGCCTACCGCGCCGCCTGGCTCACCACCCTCGCCGAACTCGACCGCAACAAGCCCGCCGCTGCACGCCAGCGCCTCCAGATCAACAAGCGCTTCGCCTCGTCCACGGCCGGACGCGAGATCCTCGCCCGCATCGCCCTCGCCGAGACCAACTCCGCCGAGGCCACCCGCATCTACACGTCCCTCGCCGCCGAATCCGCCGAGGCCAAGACCTTCCTCGCCCGGGCCGCCTTCGCCGCCAAGGATTACCCCAAGGCACGCAAGTACACCGAGGAACTCATCGCCCTGTTCCCCGACGAGCTCCAGCTCCGCTCCAACCTCGAGGAGATCCTCAAGGCCGAGGCCCCGCGCCAGTGAGTCCGGAACCACACCGGCTCACTCAACCGACCATGAAAAACGCCGACAAAGCCTGGCTCGGTCTGCTCGCCGCGCTCGCCGTCGTCGCCTGGATGCGCAACACCCGCTGGTGGGGCGAGGCCTCCGACGTCCTCCCCATCCTCATTGCCCTCCCGCTCGGTGCCTGGCTCGGCAAGCCCTGGCGCTTCCTGGACGCCCCGTTCCGCCTGCACCAGGCCTGGCTCGGACTCGGAATCCTCCTCACCGTCCTCGGCGGATTCCTCTCCATCACGCTCCTCCTAGCCGCCGGCTGGACCCTGCTCCTCTGGGCCTGGCTCAGCCAGCGCATCGCGCCGGATGACCACCAACGCGCCCGTCGGATCCTCGTCTTCGGCTTCCTTGCGTTCCCTTGGGTCACCCTCGACCTCGAACAGGTCGGGTGGTGGTTCCGCCTCAGCGGGGCCTGGGTCACCGCCAGCCTCTTCAGCGCTGCCGGATTCCACGTCGTCCATGACGGCACCCAGCTCACCATCCAGGGTGCCCCCATCTCGGTCACGGCAGCCTGCTCCGGCCTCAAGGTCCTTCAGTCCATGCTCATCGCCGGATCCTTCCTCGCCCACGTCCTGCTCGGCGACACCCCCCGCTACTGGCGCAACATCGCCGCCCTCGCCCCCATCGCCTGGGCTGCCAATACCGCCCGCATCCTCCTCATCTCCATCGCCTCGCTCACTTTTGGGCAGGAATTCGCCATGGGCCTGTTCCATACTTGGGGAGGCCTGTCCGTCCTCGTGCTGATGTTCGTCGCCTGCTGGGCCCTCTTCCAGTGGCAGGCGCCCCGCACGGACGCACGCCCCGCTGCATGAATCGAAAGTTTCCAGAAGTCGCCTGGCCGGCCCTCGCCTTCTCGCTCTGGTCGTGCCGTGACCTCCTGATCGTCTGGCGCCACTCTCCGCTCGACCGGTTCGAGTGGCTCGCCTTCCTCATCTGGATCATCCCCATTGGCGTCTATTGGCGCCACGGCCGCCCTCCCGCCTATCGCTCCATCACCGTCCTCCTAGGCATCGGCCTCGCCTTCACCCTCGCAGGCATCCTCGGCGAGACGAATACCGCCCGGCACCTGGGCCTCATCGCCATCCTCGCTGCGTTCGGCAGCCATGTCCGCCTCGCCCCGCTCTGGTGGGTCTCCGGCCTCAGCTGGATCCCACTCCTCACCATGATCGCCCTCAAGCTCGCCCCCAGCGACTTCCCCAAACCCATCCTCTACGCCCTCCGGCTCTCCCTCGCCACTCTCGGCACCCTCGCCGTGCTCCTCCCCGGACGACTCAACCAACCAGAGCCGTCCACGCCCGCCCCAACTCCTTCACCGTGAGACCGTCCACCCGGAAAGCCTTCTGGATCGGCATCGGCTCGATCGCCGCCCTCGCCGTCGCGTGGGAATTCATCCCCCTCGACGACGCCTCCGCCCGCCTCAAGCTCCTTCCCACCCAGGGCCTCGGCTTCGCCTCCCGCGAACTGCCCCTCTCCGACGCCGAACGTCAGGTCTTCGGAAAAGCTTCCCTCATCAAGCGCGTCTACCAGGTCGGCCCAGACCGCATCATCCTCCAGATCGTCGACGGCACCCGCGACCGCCACGCCGTCCACGACCCGCTCTATTGCTTCCGCGGATCCGGCTGGACCGTCTCCCAACAGCGCGACCGCCCCATCCCCGGCGGCTCCGCACGCCACCTCATCCTTGAACGCCGCGGGACCACCGCCGAAGCCATCTACTGGCTCTCCGATGGACGCGAGCGCCACGGCTCCCCGACCCGCTACTGGTGGCAGACCACGATCCGCCGCCTGACCCTGGGGCGATCCGGATCCGAGCCTGTCCTCATCATCCTCCAACCCTGGCCCGGCCAGAACGTCTCCTGGGAAGACGTCCTCACCCGTATCGGACCTCTCTTCGAAATCTGACCCTTCCCTCTCCATGAGTGCCGCCCCCACCCCCCTCCCCGGCATTGGTGTCGTCATCCGCTTCAAGGACTCTGCCTCCACCCTCCCCCAGGTCCTCGAAGCCCTCCAGAAACAGTCCCGGAAACCCGACCAGATCGTCGGCGTCGATACCGGGGCCTCGGATGGTTCCGCCGAACTCATCACCCGCGCCGGGGGAACCGTCGTCCGGTGGGACAAGCCCTACCACCACTCCAAGGTGCTCAACTTCGGCGTGGCCCACTGCCCCCGCGAACTGATCCTCGTCGTCTCCTCCCACACCGTCCTCCGCTCGACCGACGCCCTCGAGAAGCTCGCCGCGTGCCTCGACGATCCGAACACCGCCTGCGCCTCCGGCCGATGGGACGATGACCCACACCACCGCGACGTCATCACCATCGAGGAACTCCGTGGCCGCGGCATGAAGATCGGGGCCATCTACACGAATTCCATGGGGCTGTTCCGGCGTTCCTTCTGGCAGGAAGTCCCCTTCGACGAATCGATCGTCACCATGGAGGACTACGCCTGGGCCCTCGAACAGGCCGCCCGAGGCCGCGTCATCCGGCGCGTCCGATTCGACTACGCCTACCTCCGCCAGGGCCGTCCCCGCCACTTCACCTTCCTCGCCATGGCCCTCCGACTGGCCCGCCGCCATGGACTCCGCCTGGCCTGGCTCGGCCCCCGGGGCTCCTTCATGGGTTGGCTCCGCAACCGCTCCCGCAAGGACGCCGAAGGCCAGCAACTCGCCGACATGCACCTGGCGCGCCTCCGCGCCTGGCTCACCTGGCGCTGGGCCTCGCTCGACAAGGAGGTCTAGGAGCCCGACGCGGGGCGCATCTTGACACTGCCCCCAGCGAGAGGTGGGGCGAGTGTCCTCACGAGCCGCGAAGGAACCCCAGGTTTCGCTCCCATGACATCGGCGTCGGGGTCGGAATCGGCATCGGTATCGAGTCTCGGCCACTTGCGATCCCGATTCCGATTCCGATACCGACCCCGAGGGCCGGCTCGACGGAGAGTCTCGCCCCACCAGTTTCGGGGGCGGTGTCAAGACGCACCCACCGACGCGTCGGCGCCTGCGGCCGCCCGCTTACCGCCCCAGTGCCTTGCTTCCCGGAGCCGCGTACTTGCGGGCCACGTCGTCCAGCACCAACACCCAGTCGAGCCCCTCGCCCGGGTTCGGCGGCGTGAACATCCGCTCCCCTTCGGCCGCGAAGACCCCGATCTCCGTCGCCCGGCCTGTCCTGGGATCAAACCACCAGGCCTTCACCTTTTCCCCGCGGATCATGTCCAGCTTCGCCGTGAAACGCCGGCCGCCAGGCACGTAGACCATGGCGTAGGTCCCGTCCGAATCCTTGGTCGCCACGAAACGGTACCGACCCGCACCCGGAACCGCCGTGTCCACCTCGTCGGGCACGATGATCTCCGGTGCCGGCACCCGCGTGAGGAAGGGCCTCGATTCCATCAGCGCCCGCCCGTGCTGCATCTGCGCCGCTCCCGGCTGGAGGATCGCCTCCGCCCACGGCATCAGCGGGCTGTTCACCGGCTTCCTGCCCGGCGTCCACATCTGCCACACCGAGTGATGCCCGTAGGTATGTCCGAAGGCCCCTTCGAAAAGATCCCAGTAAAGCGGACGTCGCACGTCCGCCGCCGTCGAGTGCCCAAACTTCTTCGCGTCGAATGAGACCGGGTGATCCTCGTAGATCGGTTCGCCATCCAGCACCGGCTTCACCGGCGTGCGATCGTAGTCCACGCGCGTCTGGTCATAGCGGCCCGTGAACTCCGCGCCATGGCCGTTCTGACGCATGTTGAAGTCCAGCCAATCCTCGCCATGGAAATGCTGGCTCGAACTGGCACCGCCCATCGGGTGCCACGTGATCAGGTGCGCGCCGCCATCCCCACGCCGCAACCCACGAGCCATCGCCCGCGTGATCTCCTTGTGTGAGTTCGTCTCGGCCGGCCGATCACCACCCAGGATCCAGATGAGCCCCGCGTCCTTGTACCGCCTCCCAAGCCATTCGCCGTACTGCTCGGCGTTCGCCACCGTGAAGATCTCCGGGCCCGCCCCCCACTTCTTGTTCCACTTGTCCCCCCACGTCGGAAGGAACCCGACATAAAGTCCCAGATCGTTCGCCTTCTTCACGATCTGGTCCACGTGCGCAAAGTACTTCTCGTTCGGCTTCGTCGGGTCCTTGCCCTCCAACGGTCGGTCGCCATTCGCATTGGGGTCGTTGAGCCCGTCGAGCTCGGCCAGCGCTACCGCCTGGATCACCGTGAACCGCCGCTCCGCCCGGTTCTTCAGGTAGGCTTCCGCATCCCGCCGATCCAGCCGATGGAACAACTCCCAAGCCGTGTCCCCCAGCCAGAAGAACGGCTTGCCGTCCTCCGTCACGAGGAAGCGCTTGTTCTCGCTCACCTTCAACCGCGGCAATGGCGCCGCTTCCAGCACCGCCACCAGACTGCAGAACACCCACCAAAGCATCCAGGATCGCATGTTCATCCAGCGCCCCGACCACGCCCGGGCTCCATGCCCGCCGTGCATCCAGGGTCGTCCCAACATCAAAGCCGCTTCCCCCACGCTCGGCGAGGATCCATTGCATCCGCCGTGAAACGTTCCCGTGAGAATGGCTCCCCAAGAGGTGGGGCGAGCGTCCTCACGAGCGGTCTGGAGTCCCGAGTTCCAAGGTGCCAGTTTCAAGCCTTGCGCTGCCTGGATCCGGCAGGTGGCAACCCGGATCTCTCGACCCCGCGTCGCATCCGGACGGCCACCCCCAGGCCCACGAGCCCCACGATCGGCCAGACCACTCCCGACTCGGGCACCGCCAGCAACATCAGCTGCCCACCCTGCACGATGGCTCCCGGCTGGCTCTCGTGGGATTGCACCGCCGCCAGCAGATACGGCCCCCCCAGGATCGAGGACACATCCACGACGCCCGTCGTCTCCTCGCCCGTGGAGATCGCCGAGCCGCCGCTGAAGAACCCCGGCGTCGCCTGGAACGCCGCCTCCAATTGGTCCGTCCCCAGGATGTATCGCCAGACCCGTGCCAGCCGCGACGACGACGGGGGATCCTCCTGCAGCCACAGGTTTCCATCCGGGCCAAACCCGATGTTGTCGAGGCCCAGGGCTCCCTCGGTCCCGTCGAGCAGCAGGCTCAGCGATCCCCCATTCTCCGGTTGGGTGATGTCCGAGAACCGCAACCGCCACAGCCGGCCCGCCCCGCTGTTGCCTGCCGTGCTGATGAAATAGAAGTCCTCCGGATGACTCGGATCCCACACGCCGTCCTCGGCCCGCAGGAACTCCGTCACGCCCGCCGTGTCACTCGCCGTCTCCACCTGGGCATAACTCAGGCCTGCAACGGCACCCACGGCCGACAGCGAGAACGCGGCCGACGTCGGCGGCGACAGATTGGGCTCGGTCGCCATTCCCGCCACCGTCACGCCATAGAGTGATCCACCCACCAACCCGGCCCGCTCGACCACGCTCCCGGTCGAGGCCTTGTTGCCGACGTACACATAAACCTGCCCCGGCGTCGAATCGTCCAAGCCAACCACGATCGTCTTGTCCTGCGCGAATGGGTTCGCCACGACATTCTCGAAGCTGGCCCGCCCGACGTGCGGCAGCTCGTAGCTGATCCCTGCGTCCGTCCCGGTCAACACGTGCGCAAAGGCCCGGCCGCTCGCGCTCGTCTCCTCTCCGTTCAGGAAGATCCGTTCGGTCGTACCAAGACCAGACCCGGCATTGTAGAAAGCCGTCACGGCCGGAAGATCCGCCGCACAGAAACGGGCCATCGATACTCCCGTCGCCGGCGCATTGTAACTGCCACCCGCCGCGTTCCACGTGGCCACCTGCTGGATCAGGTCCGCTCCACCCGTCACCTGCAACGTCGCCTTGTCGATGACCCACATCGACACGAAGGCACCCGACGCCCCATGCGCCCGCACGCCTCCCGAGCCCGCCGAGAGTTCGTGGTTCATGTAGACGGTGAACGTCCCGTTCCCGTTGTCGACTGCCCCCAGCCCATCCGGGATGCCCACCATCTGGTAGCTGCCACCGCCGATTCCCGGGACCGTGTCTCCAGCCGTCAGGATCGAGGTCACCGAGTACGGATTGCCGGCGAAGGGCGTGAGGTACGGGGCCGTGGCCGTGGAGGGGCCGGTCACCTGGGCGGTCGCGTTTGCGCAAAGCCCGGCCAGAGACAGCAGCATCGCGATACGCCACCGGAACGACAGCGGAAGGGAACAAGCCGCGTGCTTCATGAGGATTGCCTTGTGTACCCAAGCACCCAGACGATTCCAAGCCGTTTGCCCCCCTCGTCGGCCAACGGAGCGCTTCTCGACACAGCCCTCGCGTCAAACGGGGCGGCAACGTCCCCGTTGCCCTCCAAAGCCCTTTCTCAATGCGACGAGGACGTCGCCACCCCGTTCCCTTTCTCTAACAGGGGCCTTCTGGATCCTGCCCCCGGCGAGGGGTGGGGCGAGTTTCCTCACGAGCCGGTCTGGAGTCCCAGGTTTCAAGGCTCAAGCCCGGATCCCCCTTCAAACTTGAATCTTCCCCCTTCAATCTCCGCACCAGACATGCCGCCCACCGACGTCATCATCCGACACGTGCAGACCCGCGACGCCGCCGGCATCGCGGATTGCGTCGACGCCGTCGCCCGGGAACGCCTCTGGCTCGCGGCCACCGAGGGCTTCGACATCCGGGCCACCGACGACTTCATCCGCGCCAACCTGGCCGTCGGCAATCCCCACATCGTCGCCGCCCTCTCCAACGGTGCGATCATCGGTTGGTGCGACATCATCGCCCCCCGTCCGTGGCCCGAATTCCGTCACGTTGGCCAGCTGGGCATGGGCGTGATCGCAGGATGGCGAGGGCTTGGCGTGGGCAGGGCCCTCATCGCCACGGCCCTCGACGCCTGCCCGGCGAGGGGCTTCAGCCGCATCGAACTCGAGGTCTACGCCCACAACACCCACGCCATCGCCCTCTACACCTCCATGGGTTTCGTCGAGGAGGGACGCAAACGCGGCGCCCGAATCCTAGACGGCCATCCCCAGGACCTCGTCCTCATGGCGCGGCTATGAAGTTTCCAGTCACCAGTTGCCCGTTGCCAGAACTGGGCACTGGAAACTGGAATCTAGCTACTTGTCCCTCAGCAACCCACTCACCACCACCCACGTCAGCAGCCCCACGTTCACCAGCACGAGGAACGCGATCACCCGGAACAGCCACTTCCGTGCACGCCTCGATTCGGGCGTGTCCGGCAGGGGCTCGAAAGGCTCCTCCGGCTCCGGCGTCGGGTTCGCGTCCATTCGTTCAATCCACCGGCAGGCTCCGACCGAGCGCGCGGGCCAGGCTTTCGAGCGATCTTTGGTTCTCCGCCTCCGTTCCCACCGAGATCCGCAACCACTCCCCGAGGCCGTATCCGCCCGTCGGACGCGTGATCACACCTTCCTTCTGCATCGACGCGAACACCTGCTGGCCGTTGCCAACCTTCACCAGGACGAAGTTCGCCTGGGTCGGCACATAGGAAAGCCCCAGCCGCCGGAAACCCGACTGCAACTGGGCCAACCCCGCGCGATTGACGATCCGGGTTCTCGCCAGATGCTCGGCATCCTCGAGCGCAGCCAGCGCACCTGCCTGGGCGATCGAATTGATGTTGAATGGTTCGCGGGTCTTCTCGATCGCCGCGATCACGTCCGGCGCACCGATTCCATACCCGAGCCGGAGCCCCGCCAACCCGAAGATCTTCGAGAAGGTCCGGACCAGAAGCACGTTCGGCTGGACTCCCGACCTCACCAGGGACAGGCAGTCCACCGGATCCTCCAGGAACTCGATGTACGCCTCGTCCAGCACCAGCAGCACGTGCGGCGGAACCCCGGCCAGAAGGATGCTGATCTCCTCGCGCGTCGCGAGGTTCCCGGTCGGATTGTTCGGGTTGGCGAGGAACAGCACGCGCGTGGATGGCGTGATCGCCCGCAGCATCGCCGGGATGTCCGCGCCCAGGTCCGCCCGGGCCGGCACCGTCACCAACCGGGCACCAAAGAGCGCCGTGACGATCGGGTACACCGCAAAGCAGTACTGGGAGACCACGACCTCGGCCCCGGGCTCCAGGAAGGCGTGCCCGATCATCTCGAGCACTTCGTTCGATCCGTTCCCCAAAAGCAGCTGATCCGGCTCCACCGTCAGCTTCGACGCCAACGCCCGCTTCAGGTGATACGCACTGCCGTCCGGATAGAGATGCAGCTGCTCCAGCACGCCCCGCATCGCCGCCAATGCCTTCGGCGAGGGACCCAGCGGGTTTTCATTCGACGCCACCTTGATGATGGTCGATGGATCGAGCCCGTGCTCGCGCGCCACCTCCTCAATCGGACGGCCAGGGACATACACCGGCAACGTCGCCAACTGCGGGACAAATTTCACTGCGGCTTTCTGCATGCCCGGGAACACTCCCCCCGGACCCATCCCCGTTGAAAGTGCGTTTTTCAATACCTCCCCCCCCGCGCCCCCTGTCGTACTCGTACTCGTACTCAGCCCGAAGGGCGGTACTCGGACTCGAACCGCACTTCCCCCTGAGCCGTCACCATGCGGTTGAAGTCGGGGACAGGTTCCCGCAGGGGCGCTGAGGCGCGGGGAAGGGACACTGGGCCGGGAATCCGGGGAATCACCATCGGGTGAGTCCTGGCCGTGTTTACCGTGCTGGTTTCAAGCCTGTTTCTCGGCGCTCTCCGCGCCTCTGCAGGAGACGACTACCGCATCGATACGGCTGAGTTACCCGGCACCGATCGGCTCGAGTACGAGTTCCCCCTCTCACATCCACGGCGAAGGAACCCGCATACCCGGCCGTCCACTCCCCAACGCCGAAGGCGTTACAGGCGATAGCCCCGGCTTGGCTGAGGAACGAGGCCCACCCGGGGTCCACGTCCCAAAATGATCCCCTCACCCCGAAGGCGGTGCGTGGCCCCCCTCGGGGTCGGGGTCGCCATCGGAATCGGGATCGAACAACGCTGCGACTCGATGCCGATACCGATTACAATCCCGACCCCGACGTCATGGAACGAGGGCACGCCGGAGTGCGGACCAACTCCAGAGCCTGACACACGCCCTCACAGCACCATCCCGGCCTGCGTCTGTGCTCCCAACGCGATGCCTCGGGTCCTCTTCCCGCGCCGCCTCGGGGCCAGCCTCCATCCTGTTCATCCCGCCCATCCTGTCTGCCGCCACCAGTCATCGGGATGGGATGCCACCGTCTGGCCCCGGCGATTCACACCTCTTTTCGGCCCCGTCATTGATCTGTCAAATGGACAGATCTGAGCCCGTCGACCCCTTGTGAATCGTTCAAACCCGAGATTCTAGCAATCGTGCGACCTCCTTGTGCCCAAGCAGATCGGCCAAAGCCTCAGCTGTTTTGCCATCCATGTTCCTAGAGGCCCGATCAGCGCCATTTAGGAGCAACAGCTTGACGAAGTCGGAATGTCCCTGAGCGGCCGCGTCATGCAATGGCGTGTAACCACACTCTCCAACCGCATCTACTTTGGCTCCACATGAAATCAGAATGCGCCCAGCGGGCACGTCGCCGCGTATGGCTGCTACATGCAACGGAGTATTTCCAGTATGCCCGGCCTGCCGAGGGTCGGACAATTCAAGTCCAAGAAATGGAGGTAGATCAGCCATTTCTGCAAGGACACGCTTCAGCCGCAGCTCGTGACTTGGTTTAAGATTCATGGGGATACCTTTACACAATTATTCGTACGAATTGCATTTTCAACGTTTGCGATAGCCGTTATCATATTGGCGATTTCGCCGCGATGTCCGTCAGTCTGATACGCGGGCCACTTTTTGCCCCATTCTTCCCGCAGCTTCTTGCAGTCACGATTCCGGTCCAGCTTCCACCAAAGTATGTCGCAAATGTTTGTGAACTTTTTTGGGGTAGGCTCTAAACACCGGCGCTTAGCCGTGTTGTGCTCACAATCCTTTTCCTTTTCCTGGACCTTCGTTAACTGAGTAGCTGCCACTGCCTTGACCGCGAGTCCGGCAGCTTCCTTTGCAATTCTTGCCGCACGGGCCGCGTTATAGGCCGCAGCAGCCTCTTCGCCCATCAGAAGAGTTGGCTCTAGAGATAGAGTGGCTGACCCAGAAATCTGTAGGCCCAGCAAGTCAATTTCGACCAATGGACTGTTGCCGACAAATTCATATAGCGCGAATCCACCACCCTCTTGAATTGGATCCCTATTCAACCACCGCTGCATCCCCGGATCATAGACCCGGTATCCGTAGTAGTAGAATCCCCACCACCCGGTCGACGAGAAGATCGCAGGCTTGCTGCTGAACCGCATCGAGTTGGCCGATGCCAGAGAACCACTCGACGAAATCAGGCCGCCATACGGGTTGTACTTGTACGACGCCTGCAGCACCCCGGCGCTGCTCATCAGGGCCGTCACGTTCCCGTTGGCATCCGAATGATAAGCGTTGTGTGTGCTCCAGCTGCCCGCCGAGTAGCCATGGCTGCGCATCAATAGCCCGCCGATGCCACCCGCCCCCTCGATCGTACCGCTCAAGTCTAGGCCCCGGGTGTACTGGACCTGCGGGGTGTTTCCTGAATTGCGCTCCTGCACGATCAGCATCCCGTCGTACAGGTACCGCGTCTCGCCCTGACTCGTCCAAGCCGAGCCGTTCCACGTGAACTGCAGGACCCGTCGGAGTCGTCGCAGGCCGTCGTATTCGAAATCGATCCGCCACGGCTGGATGACAGGCGAAGATGGCGGATCCAGACGAACCGAGGTCAGCTGGCTTTCGTCATCCCAGCTGTACAGCAGCGTCTCCGCGGACTGGACCGTCGAAAGCAGGTTGCCCCGGCGGTCATGATCCCGGGCGATGCCGGTCAACGCGGTCAACTGGTTCAGGGCATTGTTCGTGAACCCGCTCACCGTCGTGTTGTTCGTCCGCCAGCGCAGGTTCTGCGAGGCGTCGTACGCATACCCAAACCGTTCCGAGGTCACCTCGCTCCCCGCCGCATTGGTCGTCTGGGCGCTGACCAACTGGGAGGCTCCGTCGTAACCAAAGACCGAGTACCCGTTCCAACTGGTCGTGGTGGAGTTGGTGCGACTGATCCAGGTCCGACGGTCGGCCGCATCATAGGCGTAGCCATGGCGGTTGCGGCTGCCGCCCCCGCTGGCGAGCAACTCCGTCCCCGTCTGACGCGCCAGACTGTCGAAAGTGTTCGTGATGGAGCCACCACCCGGAAGGTCGACACGGTTGATCAACCGACCCGGCGAACCATACACGTAGCCGAACGACTGCCCGCCGCCGGTGACGTTCGTCATCCGACGCGACGCGTCCCATTGGTAGGTTGTCGTGAAGGATCCGGAAGGCTGGCCCACCACCAGGTGACTGCGGAGCCCGTGCCGATTGGTGACGCTGACCGTATCGCTCGCCCATGGGCCGTCCTCGGTCACCACCGACAGGCCATTCCCCGGGAGGCTGTAGGCGTAGGTCGTGGTTCCCACCGCGTCGGTCATGTTGGTCATCCGGCCCAGTGCGTCATAGGCGTAGGTCCGGGCGACGTTGCCGGAATACCCGGGGCTCGACACGTTGGTCAGGCTTCCGCCCCGGTCATAGGCGTAGGTGGTGTCATAGCCTGCCGTCCCGGGATTCGCCGTCCGGCTGAACCGGTTGGTCAACCGCCCCAACCGATCATAGCTGTACACCAGATCGGCATTGGTTTGCCCCTGGTACCACTTCTCCGTGATGCGCCCGAAAGCATCGTAGCGCCATTCCGTGCGGTTCGTGCGGCCGTCATTCAGGAACTGGAGGTCTCCCGCGGGGAGATAGGTAAAGGAGTTCGTCCAGAGCCCTACCTGGACCTCGGTGATCCGTCGCTGCGCGGCATCGAAGGCAAAGGTGCGGACTGCGCCAACTCCATTGGTCTCGGAGGTCGGGCTTCCGTAGCCCGCCGAGTATCCGTAAGCCAGGTAGGGCGTGGCGGAACCGGCACGATGCACCGTCTGCACCCGTCCCAACGCGTCGTAGGCATTGGTGATCGTCACGCCATTGAGGTCCGTCCGGACCTGTACCCGATCCAGGACGTCCAGGCTGAGGAGCATCTGGGATCCAGCCGCATTCAGCGTCTGCACCAATCGGCCCAGGTTGTCATGACGGTTGGTGGACCAACCGAACGGATCCTGGACGAAGACCAAGCGTCCCAGCAGATCGTAATGGTTGGTGCTCATGGAACCTTCCGGAGTCGTAGTCTTCCAGCGCTTGCCTTGGAAGTCGTACTCGTGGGTCGTCGTTCGCGCAATGCTTGTTCCGGCGGCATCCACGACGGTCGAGGGACTGCCGCAATCGCAATACGCCATCTGGGTGGTGGTGCCCCGGGTGTCCACCGTCTGGACCATCCGCCGAATGCCGTCATAGCTCATGCGTCGCATCTGGCCGAGAGCGTTGACGTAGGCGGTTACATCCAGAAGGAGCTTCCCTCCCGTACCGGTCGCGTAGCTCTCACCGGGATGCAGCTCGTAGTGCCATTGCTCCTGCAAGCCACCCGTCGATCGGCGCTCCCACAATCGCCCGAGAGGATCGAAGATGTTCGTGGTGACCAAGCCTCGCGGATCCGTGTGCACCACCCAACGCGTGGAATAGGTGATGTTTCCCGCGTTGAGGTTCGTCCGGGTGTAACTCTGGTTCAGGTACGTCACCTCGGTGTTGGTCTGGTAGGCCGAAGAGCCGAGGTACGCGATGTTGGTCACGCTCAAGCCATCGGTGCTGAAGGTCCGGACCAACCGCCAGTCCGCGGCGTTGGTCTGGCCGATCAGGCGTCCGCTGCCGTCGTAGCCGAAGCGTTCGACCTCATTCAGCGCGTTGGTCCGGGCGATCACGCGATGGGAGGCATCGTATCCCAACCGCAACTCGGCGATGCCCAGGGCATTCGTGTGGGTCAACAGATCCACGCCGTCGGTGCTGTAAGTGAAGGTCTCGACTCGGGAGGGATAGCCCACGCCGTCGTCCCAGCGTTCGCGGACGGACAAGGGCTTGCCGAGGGAATTGCGGGTGTAGTCGCGGTACCAGGTGGTGCCGTCGGGCATCACCCGCGCTTCCACCGCCGGATACGATTCGGTGCCGGCCCAATTGGAATTCGTCTTTCCCACGTAATCGTACCAGATCACCGCGCCCTCCGCCGTGCCGTCCGGCGAGGCGGCCTGCTCCCAGGAGAGTGTCTGGAACGTGAGCGCGTACGGCTCCAGTAGCCAGTGCTGGGCGCGCGCCCTTCGCAGATCTGCCCACGCCAGACTGTCCGTGGCCAGATTCTTGGTCATGACGCTGCGGATCTGCATGGGCCAGTGGTAGGTGTTGCGGAGTCCTCGATCCGCCGTATCCAGGGTGCCCACGACCGAGTTGGTGGGATTTGGAATCTGCGCCCCGGCCCACGCGGGTACCACCGAACTGGCATTGAGGATCAGGGCGAAGGCCTCGGATCCTCCTGTCGGAGGCCAGACCTCCACACTCCGGTCTACCGTGGGGCTCGGCGGTGTAACGCCTGCGGACCGGACTTCGATGCTGGTCCGCCCGTAAGGGGTCCGGATGTAGTTGGTCCCCTCCGCAACCAGATAGAGGTAAGACTGGATCCCGGCGACGTCGGTGATCGAACTCAGCCCTTCACTGGCGAGGCCGGACGGATGGGCCTGCGTTCCCTCGTAGCCAAAGGAGGCGGATAGACCGACCGTGCTGGTGACCGAGACGATGGCGTTGGCGAGCGAACCAGTGCCATACCCGATCGTGAAGGCCGCACCATCCGCGGCAGTCACCTGGGTAAGGACGGAAGTCCCAGTCTGGTAGGCGAACGTCGAGCCGAGGCCCGCCGCATCCTTGTCAGCGGTCATGTAGTAGCCCTGCCAGTCTCCCACCCCCTGCCCGACCTGCAGGTAGTCGCGGGACCTTCCGTCGGAGAAACGCAGGCGGAATCCGATGAATGTTCCTCCGGAGTACAATTTCTCCAACTGGGAATGGCTCCAGTACTCCTGACCGCTGAGGTTGACGCCCGGATCGAAGGTGTACCGGTGAATGGCGCCTCCGGGGTGGCAAACGTAGGCCTGCAATCCTGGTGAGGTCTCGTACTCCACCCAGGACATCCACGAACTGGCCAGCATGTACCGGGACCCACTGGGCCCTACTTCGAAGCGCCCTTGCGGAAGAAAGTCTGTGCCGCCCATGAAACGGCGACGCGAATGGAAGGTCAGCGAGAGCTCCAGCACCGGTCCATACTTCGGCTGATACACCAGGGGCGTATCATCAATCCGGAGGTTGAGTGTTGGTTCATCCACCTGCCAGATGGGCATGCCGATCGACCGACAAGAGCGGCAGGAGGAAGAGCCCGACGCCGCAGAACCCTCGGCCACGGATCGGCCCGGATGGCCAGGGCACTGTTCCCCGTCTCCCGGCCCCAGCAAGTCGAGCTGTGCCCAGGCCACATAGCGCCCCCGAAAACGACTCGCCTCAGGGTCCGCCAGATCCTGCATGCTTCCGACGCCCTCAGTCCGCGACTGCCGGGCCACCAACAGGACACCGGTCGCGTCCGCCGCCAATTCCGGCGCGATCAACCAGCGAATCTCACCCGAACTGGGGTCAACCACCTCATAGAAATCCCCGCGCCGCTCCCGGACGGCGACAAAGTGTTCGGATGCCAGATGGACCACCGAGGGCACGGGAAACTGTTCCAGGGAAGCAAGGCGAACGGCGCGAACTTCCAACCCGGACTCGCGTCCCAAGCGTCCCAGAGTTGCCAGATCAACGCCCTCGGAGCCCACTCGATGCGCGAGAAGCATGCCCAAGGGTCTTTGTGCGCCGCCCAGTGAACTGGCCAATTGGCCCAGCGCCAGCAAACCACAACTGGATGCACTCTCCGGATTGCGGAGATTATGATGACGTTGCTCCATCAGACCACCCCATCGATCCTCGGTCTCCCGGGGACTGTGAGCCAGTGACGACTTGTATAGCTCGTCAAAGGCGACAAGCTCAGCAGACAACATCAGGGATCTGGCCAGCAGGAACGCAGATTCGCGAGCCACCTCGCGGGCAGGATGCTCCGTCCGATCCCGGGTGGCCGACCACGCAGCCTCGGCATGCTGCCGGACACCCGTTTGGTTCAGGATCCGGTCGTGATGGGCGGCCAGTTGCAGGCTGGCTCCGGGGAAGTAGGCGGATTGGGGATACTTCGCGAGGAAGTCGGTGACCCGTTCGGCCCAGCCCACGAGGGCCAAGCGACGATCCAAAGGAGAGGATGCCCCTTCGTACTGCGCAGTGGCCTGCTCATAGATTCCCAGAAGCTCCCGAGTCTCCTCCTCGCTGATGGCGACCTCGCCCAACAGAATGAGGCGAGGCGATTGGAAGGGCGAGCAACTGGCGATTTGAAGCAGTCGATCGCGAGGAGTGATCGACGCAGCCTTGCGGACAATAGGCTGGGGGAAAGAGTTGCCAGAACGCAGGCTTGATTCCGACGGATCAGCGGCACGGACCAGCCAACACCCGATGAAAACTGAAGTCAGGATAAGGACCTGTGCGAAGGACCTGTGCGAAGGACCTGTGCGAAGGACCTGTGCGAAGGATTGGGAGAGTTCATATCTGGGAGCTTGGGCTCTCTGGGAATCTAGTTGTCGTTCTATACCGATTCCCTTTCATGGCAAGGGGAATGTTTAGGAATGTCATAGGCGGTTCTGGATCACGCCCCGGGCCTCGACTTCTCCACAGCCCGACCAGGTTCTTGTCAGATTCAGCACAGGGGCACCGAGGGGCAGAAGGGAAATCGCGGAACGCATCCCTCCGAACCCATCGTTTTCTTTCGCCCCATCCGGGGCTCTTCTCCATTCGTGAACTCCATCCCAGGGCTCACGCCGTGCGCTATCGTGTGTCGGTGCTCCGCACCTTCCCGATCGCCTCGTGCTCCCCCTCGCCTGTACTCGTCTCGATCACCAACCCTCGATCACCAACCCTTCCCCCCAGACCCGCCAACCGATCGCCCCGAGTACGAGTTCGAGTACGCCCCCCTCCGCGCCTCTGCGCCTCTGCGGGACACCTCGCCCCTCAAAAAACTGCGAACTTGAAACTTCCGACCGAAACCTTGGAAGTTCCCAAATCATGAAGCGCATCCTTCTGGGGCTCCTGAGCGCCCTCGCACTCACATCCATCGGATTTGCTGCCGACGACGCCAAGCCGGCCGCGGCGGCATCGGACAAGAAGCCCGAAGCGACCACGTTCGCCGATCCCTCGAAGCTCACCGAGAAGGCCCCGGAGTCCTTCAAGGCGAAGTTCACCACCACCAAGGGCGCGTTCACCATCGAGGTGACCCGTTCGCTCTCCCCGAACGGAGCCGACCGCTTCTACAATCTCGTCAAGTCCGGCTACTTCCAGGACGTCGCCTTCTTCCGCGTCATCCCTGGTTTCATGGGCCAGTTCGGCATCCACGGTGATCCGAAGGTTTCCGCCGCCTGGCGCGGAGCCCGCATCCAGGACGATCCCGTCAAGGGCAGCAACAAGCGGGGTTACGTTTCCTTCGCCATGGCCGGGCCGAATACCCGTACCACCCAGTTCTTCATCAACCTCGTCGACAACACGAACCTCGACAGCATGGGCTTCAGCCCCTTCGGCAAGGTCGTCGAGGGCCAGGACGTCGTGGACAAGATCAACGGTGAGTACGGTGAAGGCGCCCCCCGCGGCCGCGGCCCGAACCAGGGCCTGATCCAGGAGAAGGGCAACGAGTACCTCAAGGCCTCGTTCCCCAACCTCGACTACATCAAGTCCGCCACGCTCCTGCCGTGATCCACACGCCTTCCCGAAGCGATTGTCCGTTCCCCCAATTCCCATGAGCACACCCAATCCCGCAACCGACGAAGTGGCCGTCATCACCACGAACCACGGCCAGATGGTCGTCGAGTTCTGGCCTGACGTCGCCCCGAAGACCGTCGAGAACTTCAAGAAGCTGGCCCGCGAAGGCTTCTACAACGGCACCGCCTTCCACCGCGTGATCCGCGGCTTCATGATCCAGGGCGGGGACCCCCTGACCAAGGACAGCAGCAACGAGAGCCGCTGGGGCACCGGTGATCCCGGCTACAAGATCAAGGCCGAGTTCAACGAACGGAAGCACGTGAAGGGCGTGCTCTCCATGGCCCGCGCCCAGAATCCCGACAGCGCCGGCTGCCAGTTCTTCGTCTGCCACGGCGACGCCGCCTTCCTCGATCGTCAGTACACCGCCTTCGGCAAGCTCGCCAAGGGCGAGGACACCCTCGACAAGATCGCTTCCACCCCGTGCCGCGCCGCGGGCGAACGCTCTCCCAGCCGCCCGATCCAGCGCGTCCACGTCGAGAGCATCACGATCGTCCCCCGCAGCTCGATCGCCTGATGCCACCGGATCCCGACGCGCCGGAGCCCTTGCCCGATCCGGGCTCCGGCGCGCCCTCCGCGGGATCCCTCCCTGTCCCTGAAATCGCCCAGGCGCTCGTCGCCCTGGGCTGTCCGCCCGAGAAGTCCGACGAGATGGCCCGGCAGCTCGCCCGCCGCGCGAGCCAGCTTTCAGTTGAGCGGGGTTGGACCCACGATAGCGCCCTCGCGCACCTCCTGCGCCTCATGGCGGGCGGCTGGGCCGCCCAGGCACGGGGGATCCAACTTCCCCCGCGCTGACCTCGAATTCCCAGGCCTTCCGGAGTTTCCGGAATTGTTCCGAAATTCCCCGGTAACCTTTCGGGTTTCACGGCGTAGCAAGCCAGTGACAACCCATGAACAACTCACTGTTCAAACTGATCGGCGCGGCCGCCTGTGCCGCGATCCTCACCACCTCAACCCTCTGCGCCGCGGACAACGCGCCCTCCCAGGGCTCCGCGCAGTCGACGAAGAAGAGTTCCTCCCACGCTTATCCGTTCCGTGGGACCGTGGACTCCGTGGACGCCTCGGCGAAGACCATCACGCTCGACGGCAAGAAGTCGGAACGGGTCCTCCACATCACGGACGACTCGGTCCTCGAGAAGGACGGCAAGCCCGCCAAGATCGACGAGATCGCTTCCGGCGATTACGCGAAGGGCCTGCTCAGCAAGCAGGACGGCAACCGCGAGATCCTCGTCAAGGCCACCTTCGGCCCCAAGCCGGACAAGAAGGGCGAGAAGAAGTCCGCCGCGAAACCCAAGGCATCGGCACCCCCGGCCCAGACCGCGTCGAACTGATCCACCAAACCCTCGGGACCACCTGACCCAACCAACCAACAACCAAACCTAACCTGAACTGATCCGAACCAACCATTCCTGAGCACGAGGGGTTCAAAGGGAACCGTGCCTCAGGAAAAACCAACGCCGCTCCGGGGTCCTCCTCTTTGGCCCCGGGGCGGCCATCGTTTCGTCCCACAGTTCCTCCCGCCGCGTCTCCGCTGGCCCACCCGCGCCCGCTGAATTTCCCCAGCGGCGATTCAGCGACACAGCGGGAAACCAGACTTCACCAGCCACGCCACCACCCGCCCACGACCACCCTTCAACCTCCTGCTCCGCCGCGTCGCCGCGCCGCCGTTGGGTCTCCCCCGCCGCGTCTCCGCTGGCCCACCCACGCCCGCTGAATTTCCCCAACGGCGACTCAGCGACACAGCGGGAAACCAGACTTCACCAACCACGCCACCACCCGCCCATGACCACCCTTCAACCTCCTGCTCCGCCGCGTCGCTGCGCCGCCGTTGGGTCTCCCCCGCCGCGTCTCCGCTGGCCCATCCACGCCCGCTGAATTTCCCCAGCGGCGACTCAGCGACACAGCGGGAAACCAGACTTCACCAACCACGCCACCATCCGCCCACGACCCACCCTTCAACTTCCTGCTCCGCCGCGTCGCTGCGCCGCCGTTGGGTCTCCCCCGCCGCGTCTCCGCTGGCCCACCCACGCCCGCTGAATTTCCCCAGCGGCGATTCAGCGACACAGCGGGAAACCCGACTTCACCAACCACGCCACCATCCGCCCACGACCACCCTTCAACTTCCTGCTCCGCCGCGTCGCTGCGCCGCCGTTGGGTCTCCCCGCCGCGTCTCCGCTGGCCCATCCACGCCCGCTGAATTTCCCCAGCGGCGACTCAGCGACACAGCGGGAAACCAGACTTCACCAACCACGCCACCACCCGCCCACGACCACCCTTCAACCTCCTGCTCCGCCGCGTCGCCGCGCCGCCGTTGGGTCTCCCCGGCCGCGTCTCCGCTGGCCCACCCGCGCCCGCTGAATTTCCCCAACGGCGACTCAGCGACACAGCGGGAAACCAGACTTCACCAACCACGCCACCACCCGCCCACGACCACCCTTCAACCTCCTGCTCCGCCGCGTCGCTGCGCCGCCGTTGGGTCTCCCCCGCCGCGTCTCCGCTGGCCCACCCACGCCCGCTGAATTTCCCCAGCGGCGATTCAGCGACACAGCGGGAAACCCGACTTCACCAACCACGCCACCATCCGCCCACGACCACCCTTCAACTTCCTGCTCCGCCGCGTCGCTGCGCCGCCGTTGGGTCTCCCCGGCCGCGTCTCCGCTGGTTCTTCCCAGCAGCGTCGCCGCTGGCCCACGCCACTACCGCTTCCGCGGCTTGAACCCCTTCGGCATCGCTGCGCTTCCATCGTCCTCGGGTTCCTGAGGCAGGCTCTCCGCCGCCATCTCGCCTGCCGGCACATCCACCGGATCCGGCAAGCCCAGGCGCTGACGCGCCTTCTTGGCGGCCGAGGTGTCCGGATAGTCCCGGACAATCCGGTCCAGCGTCGCCAGTGCCTTGTCCGCCTGGTTCAACCGACCCGAATAGATGTTCGCCAGATGGATTGCGGTCCATCCCCACTTCTCCCGGGGCAACCGCTTCGTCAGCACCTCTTCCAATTCCAGTGCCGCGGCCAGATAGTTACCCAGGTCCTTCTCGTAGATCTCGGCAATCCGGATGGCCGCGTGTTGCTGGGACGGATTCCGCTTCAGGAAGTCGCGCAGCATGTTGATCGCATCGAGGTGATTCCCCTTGGCCCACTCGGCTTCCGCCGCGTCGTACTCGGGATCGTTCTGGATCGGTGTCAGATCCACCCCGAGGGCCCGGGTCGATCGCGATGCCACCCATTGGGTCACGTCCCACCCCAACAGGATGGCCAACGCGAGCATCGCACCCACGAAACCCGCCAGATGTAGTCCAGACTTGCTGCCAGCCTTCGGCACCGGCCGGGCTGGCGCTGCCCCAATTGAAGGCGTGCCTCCCTTGCCTTGCGGGGCCACGACAGCGGTATTCGTCGAAGGCGGTGCCGCCTTGGTGTCCGGGGCATTTGTCCCGGGACCCGCCACCGCGTTGGTCGCCGCACCGGCGACGGCGTTCGTCCCGTTTTCACCAGCAACGGTCCCGCCGCTCTCTGCAGGAATCTCGTTGGTGGTTCCGTCCGCTTCCCGAGGGCCGTCCGCCTGCTCGAAGCGGCGTGACCCGATGTCGGAACGCGAGTATTCGCCGCGGAAACGTTGGAAGCAGAACACCGCCAACCCGAGGAACAGCACGTAGAGCAGGGCTTTGCCCACCGTCTTCATTTCGGGGTGACTCTTACGCATTGCCGCCACCCCGGGCAAACGGTTTGACCCCCTCAAGCCCAAAGATCTCCACCAAGCCGCTAAGGAGTCCCAAGTTTCAGGATTCAAGTTTCAAGCCCTACCCATCGGAGTCGGGGTCGGAATCGCTATCGGGATCGAGCCCCAACCGCTTTCGATTCCGATTCCGATTCCGATACCGCCGCCAATGCCGCGGCTCGACAGTCTCGCCCCACCCAGCCCCCCTTCGTCCCCAAGCTTGACCAGCCTGCCCCAATTCCTAGCCTTGCCCACAGTCCATTGTCATCCCCGCCCCAGAAGCATTGCAGCTCATGAACGCCTCCCAACGTCCCGCACGTCCGAGCGCCTTCACGCTCATCGAACTCCTCGTGGTGATTGCGATCATCGCCATCCTCGCTGGCATGCTGCTACCTGCACTCTCCAAGGCGAAGGAACAGGCGTTGCGCACCCAGTGCATCAACAACCAGAAGCAACTCCTGCTCGCCCACACGATGTACGTGGGTGACAACAGCGACAAGATCAGCCCCCCTAACTGCGGCGGCGCCGGTGGCGCAGCCAACAACTCCCTGCCGGCCGGCTGGCTCTACAAACCTGGCCAGGCACTTCCCCGCGGCACCACCAATGACGGCCCCACCAAGGGTCTCTTCTACCCCATGGTGCAAAGCCGGAAGATGTTCATGTGCCCTTCGCACAAGACGAACACCGCCGCCTGGCGCGCCAGCACCATCAAGTTCACCTCCTACCTCTTCAGTGGCGTCGTCATCGCCAGCAGCGAGAGCTTCGACTGGTCCGCCGGTGCCAACGGCCGCACCTTCAAGACCTCATCCTTCCAGCCCACCGACATGATCTTCTGGGAGACTGACGAGAACGATCCGGGCTACTTCAACGACGGGTCTTCCTCACCGGCCGAAGGCTTCTCCAAGCGCCACAATACGGGTGCCGTGGTCGGACTCATGGGCGGCCATGTCGAATACCTGAAGTGGAAGCGCTACTACCAACTCCTCGCCGAGCCCGACAAGAACAGCCTCTGGTGTTTCCCAAATTCCCGGAACGGCCGCTGAGCATGGAACTGCTGACGCACACATGACTTTCCCTTCGAGATTCAATCCGCCCCGTACCCAGGCGGTCCTGGCTGCCTGTCTTCTCATCCTGGCCGCCGGCTGTTCCAAGGAACCCACCGCCGCCCAGGGCATCGCGGATCTGGAGAAGTCCCTGGGCAAGGCCACCGAAAACCCCGCGGTCCAACTCGCGATCGCCGCCGCCAAGACCAACGACCTCGGCGTCGGTGTCGTCGCCCTCCAGGAGGCCAAGCGCGCCCCGGGCCTCACCGCCGAACAACTCCAGTCGGTCGAACAGACCTCCCAGGCCATCATCCAGGAGCTTCTCCGCCGCGCCGATGCCGGTGACGCCCGCGCCAAGGCCGACCTGCAGATGATCGAACGTTCCCGGTCACAATAGCCACCCGAAGCCTCATGGAGTGGCAGCGGCCCCGTTGCCTTCTCCATGCCTTCCTTTCCCGGAGCGACGTGGACGTCGCAGCTCCGAATCCCGGAGTGGCAACGTCCCCGTTGCCTTCCCTGGCCAGTCCCCGGGGCGACGTGGACGTCGCCACCCCGTGCCTCTTCCCAAACGGCGATGTCCTCATCGCCCCTCGTCGCGATTCACTCCCCGAACCCCGGTGGCCTGGCTCGATGCCAACCCGTCTCGGCCTGATACGCCCGCGCCACCCGCAGCAGCGCCGACTCCCCGAACCACCGTCCGATCAGGCAGACCGTTGCCGGCTTGCTGCCTTCCTTCGCGCCATCCGGCAGGACCACGCACGGGTGCCCGCTGAAGTTCGAGAACCCAAGCGTCTCCCCAGCCCAAGCCGGAGCCAGCACGGCGTCGTACTTCGTAAGCAGCTTCTCCATCGCCTCCGCCAGATCGCCCCGCCCGCGGCAGGCCTCCAGATACTCCACCGCCGGAATCAGCCGGGCCGCCCGGAATTGGTTTGGCCAACTCCCCTTCTCCTGCTGCACCAGTCCCTCGGCACGCCCATCCCGCACCCACTCCTCGAAACTCGCCGACGCCTCGGCCATCAGGATCATTCCCAACGCCCCGCCGTCGTACTTCGGCAACGCCACTTCCTCGATCACCACGCCTGCCTTCCGCAACCACTCGACGACCGCGTCGTGATTCGACCGACCTGCCTTGTCCTGTTGCAGGTCCGTCTTCAGAACCCCCACGCGCATCCCGGAGATCCCCTGCCGATTGTCCCACTCGAAACCCGCCTTCGCCACCGAGTGATCCCGTCCGTCCGGTCCCCGGATGACCTCGAAGACGAGCGCCGCATCCTCCGCGTTCCTCACCAGCACCCCCAGCTTGTCCAGGGACGGGCACAACGTCATCGCCCCGGTCCGCGGCACCAGGCCGAATGTCGGCCGCAATCCCGTCACCCCGCAGACCGTCGAGGGTGACACGATCGAGCCGAGCGTCTCCGACCCGATCGCAAACGGCACCAATCCCGCCGCCACCGCCGAAGCGGACCCCGCCGACGATCCGCTCGATCCCTCCGCCGGAGCCCAGGGATTGCGCGTCTTCCCGCCAAACCAGACATCCCCCATTGCCAACTCACCCAGGCTCAACTTCGCCACCAGCACCGCACCCGCCGCATCCAATCGTTCGATCACCGTCGCATCCGCGGTCGCCACCGCATTCGACCTTACCGCAACGCCCCACGTCGTTGGCACGCCACGGACATCCAGCAGGTCTTTCGCCCCATACGGAATCCCGTGCAAGGGCCCGCGCCATTTCCCGGCCCGGATCTCTTCATCCGCACGCTTCGCCGCCGCCAACGCCCGTTCCTCGGTCAGGTTGACGACGCAGTGCAACTTCGGATCCGCCCTCTTCAACCGCGCCAGCGACAAGCTCGTCAACTCCTCCGAGGTCACGACCTTTGCCCGGATCAGCGCCGACAACTCCGCCACCCCAAGCCAGGCCAAGTCCGACTCGTTCACGGGCCGCTGGACTCCCGTGGGCGGCTCCCATCGGAAACCATCTGCGATCGCCGCCGGCACCGAATCCGCCCACGGACGAAAGACCAACGTCTGCGCCCGGTCCGGCGCCACTGGGTTCTTGCGGACCACGTCCAACCCCTCCCTCAGGCTCCGCGCCGGGCGGGACATCTGCTCCACCTGCGCCGGTGTGAACCGCAGCCCAAGCCACTCCAGCGCCGCACCGTGATCGGGTCCGTTGGTCCCTTCAGCCCGAACTTCAACTCCCACACCGACCGCGACCGAAAGCAAAGGCGCAAGCCAACCCAGCCATCCCGATCCGATGCGATTCCTCATGCCCGACTCTGGGAAGCCAGATTGAATTCCAGCAAGGCTTCTTCCGGAGGGAAGATCGAAGGATTACTTCACCACCCGGTAAATCGCCGCTTCACCGCTCAACCCCAGTTCCGCCTCAAAGCCCGTCCTGACCGTCTGCACCGTGATCCAGTTGGAAGCAGGCTGCAGGGATCGCTTTCCGTTCACGTCCAATGACACGGACGCCTGCGCCTGCACCCGGTGCACGGAGGTCGTCAGAAGGGAGGCAGCAATCGAAATGCCCAGGAACGAGGCCAGGCGGAAACCTTGGGAAGGAAGGGGATTTTGCATGGGATGGGGAAGCAGTAGCCAAAAATTGCGCTTCCCCAGGAATCCAGTCAACCGAGGAACCCTCACTTGAGCCCGCCGCCCGGTCCCGCCAGACCTCCCCTTGATTTACATCCGCATGTCGCACCTGCGACATCCCATTGTAAATGGCAACCATCCCGCAACCCATCGATCCCCTCCGCGACACCCACCCCTCGATTTACATCCGGATGTCCCATATGCGACATCCCATTGTAAACCGAACCAGCGCATCTCTTCCGCTACTCCCTCCAGCCCTGCGCCCCCGATTTACATCCGCGTGTCGCATGTGCGACATCCCATTGCAAATGGCCGCCTCCATCGTCAGGCACCGAAGACACTTTCCACGCCCTCCCTGTCGACTTCGATCCGCAGCCACCCCAGTCTGTAACGCACCTCCCAGGACTACATGGCGCACGAATTCCAGCCGCACCTGCTCCGGCCCTTCCGATGGCTCCCGTGGGCTATGCTCGTGGCCGTCACGCTCCATCGCACCCACGCGGCCGTCGACTACGCGACCCAGATCCGCCCCTTGCTCCAGGAGCGCTGCTTCTCCTGTCACGGCGCCCTGAAACAGAAGTCGAACCTCCGCCTCGACACGGTCGAACTCATGCGGCGCGGCGGAAAGTCCGGCCCTGCACTCGTCCCGGGAAAGCCCGAGGCAAGCCCCATGCTCGAACGGGTCTCCGCGGCAAACCCCGAAGACCGAATGCCGCCCGAGCACGAAGGCCAGTCCTACTCCCCTGCCCAGGTCGACCAACTCCGCGAGTGGATCGCCGCCGGTGCTCCCGCCCCGGCCGATGAACGCCCGGAAGCAGACCCGCGCGAGCACTGGGCTTTTCGTCCCCGCACCCGTCCGCCTGTCCCCAGCACCGCCACCCACGACCCAACCCGCATCCGCAATCCCATCGATGCCTTCCTCGAAAGCGCCCGGGCAACACAACAACTCACGCCCCTGACCGAGGCTCCGCGCACCCTCCTCATCCGACGCCTCTACCTCGACCTGCTCGGATTGCCTCCCACCGAGGCCGAGCGCACAACCCACCTCACCGACCCTCGTCCCGACTGGTACGAACGTCTCGTCGACCGCCTCCTCGACGATCCCCGCCGAGGCGAGCGCTGGGCGCGCCACTGGATGGACATCTGGCGCTACAGCGATTCCTGGGGACTCGGCGACCAGCACCGGAACAGCCAGAAACACATCTGGCACTGGCGCGACTGGATCGTCGAATCCATCAACCGCGACCTGCCCTACGACGAGATGATCCGCCTGATGCTGGCCGCGGATGAACTCCATCCCAACGACCCCGACCGCCTCCGCGCCACGGGCTACCTCGCGAGGAATTACTTCCTCTTCAACCGCAACCAGTGGATGGACGAGACGATCGAGCACGTGGGCAAGGGCCTGCTCGGCCTCACGCTCAACTGCTCGAAATGCCACGACCACAAATACGATCCCTTCCCGCAGACCGACTACTACCGGCTCCGTGCCGTATTCGAGCCCTACCACGCCCGTCTCGACCTCCTCCCCGGCGAACCCGACCTCAACCGCGACGGCCTTCCCCGTGTCTACGATCGCGACCTGGAGGCCGCGACCTGGCGCTTCATCCGTGGTCAGGAGAACGCCCCGGACAAATCCACCCGCATCGAGCCCGGCGTTCCCGCCCTGCTCACCTTCGCCCCCTTCGAAGTCCAACCCATGACGCTCCCGCCTGAAGCGTGGCAACCCGAGCGCCGCCCGTGGGTGTTCGATACCTATCTCGGCGCCGCCTCCAACCGCGTCGCCAGTGCCCGGGCCCAACTCGACCAGACACGCGCCCGCATCGGTTCCAATACCAACGCGGAACCGCAGGCCGAACTCCGCGTGGCCGAGGGTCAACTCGCCGTCGCTCATGCGGACCTCACCGCCCTCGCGCGCCGGGCCTCTGCCCAGCGACGGCAATGGACCGGCGACCAGAATGCGGACATCGAACGTCGCGCTGCCGTCACCGCCGAACGGCAACTGGCCGTCTCCCGCCAGCAACTCGCCCTCGCGGAATCCGAGCTCAAGCTTGTCCGCGCTGCCACCGACAAAAAGGAAGCCCTCACCAAGGAACTCGCCACCGGACGCGACAAGCTGACCCAACTCACCCAGGCCGCTGCTGCCGCACCCGCCGATGGCGACGCGTTCACCCCACTCTCCGGTGCCACCTGGACCGCCACCCGTTTCCTCGATTCCACCAAGGACGATCCCGACACCGGGTACCCACGCACCAGCACCGGCCGCCGCACGGCCCTTGCCCAATGGATCACGGATCCACGCAATCCGCTGACCGCCCGGGTCGCCGTGAACCACCTCTGGAACCGTCACCTCGGCGCACCGCTCGCGCCCGTCGTGTTCGACCTTGGCCGCAAGTCCGGCACGCCGCCGCACACCGCACTCATCGACTGGCTGGCCTCGGAACTCGTCGACCACGGGTGGAGCCTGCGCCACGTCGAACGCCTCATCCTCACCTCCGCCGCCTACCGCATGGAATCGTCCCTCCAGCACGCCGCGGACAGGTCCACCCGCGACCCCGACAACCGCTTCTGGTGGCGGCGCACCCCGATCCGCCTCGAAGGTCAGGTCGTCCGCGACTCCATCCTCGCCCTCGCTGGCGACCTCGAATCCCGGCAGGGCGGCCCGCCCGTCGCACCGTCCGCGCAGGAGGAGTCGCGCCGGCGCAGCCTCTACTTCTACCACTCGAACAACGACCGGAACCTCTTCCTCACCACTTTCGACGAGGCCCTGGTCAAGGAATGCTACCGACGCGAACAGAGCATCGTGCCGCAACAATCCCTCGCCCTCCTCAACAGCCGTCTCGTGGGCGATTCCGCTCCCCGCATCGCCCGCCAACTCGTCGGCACCTTGCCCTCCGCGGCTGACGAATCGTTCGGCCGCCAAGCTTTCCGTTCCCTGCTCGGATACGAACCTTCTACCGCCGAACTCGGCGAATGCCTGACCTCGTTGGAGTCCTGGCGGCAGGGCACCTCCTCCACATCCAATCCTCCTTCCTCAAGCCCGGTCGACCGCGCCCGCATCCACTTCGTCTGGGCGCTCCTCAACCACGGCGACTTCGTCACCCTCCGATGAGTCCCTCCAACCGCCGCACCTTCCTCGCCGACCTCGGCATGGGCTTCACCGGCCTAGCCCTCGGTTCCCTGCTCCAACGCGAGGCCCGCGCCTCCTCCGCCACGGGGTGGGCTCCGCCGGACGGGCAACCCCACTTCGCACCGAAGGCCAAGAGCGTCATCTGGCTCTTCATGAACGGCGGGGTCTCGCACATGGAAAGCTTCGATCCGAAGCCCATGCTGACGAAGTACGCGGGCAAGACGATCGCCGAGACTCCGTTCGCCGACACCCAGGACCCGAAGAAGCTCGCCATCGAACGCCTCGTCGTCCCCGACGCCAACGGCAACCAGCGCAACACGCTCTACCCGCTCCAGGTCGGGTTCCGCCGCCACGGCCAGAGCGGCATCGAGGTCAGCGACTGGTTCCCGCACATCGCCCGCCACGTCGACAAGCTCGCCGTCGTCCGCTCGATGTGGACCACCGACAGCAACCATGGCGCCCAGACCCAGTTCCACTCCGGCCGCCACCAGAACGACGGCGACTTCCCCAACCTCGGTGCCTGGGTCCACTACGGCCTCGGCTCCCTCAACGAGAACCTCCCGCAATTCATCTCCATCGGGACCCGCGAATACTGGAACAAGCGCGACGGACACTACCTCGGTCCCGCCCACGACGCCGTTCCCCTGCGCATCGATCCCACCAACCCCCTCGACTTCAGCCGACCGGAACGTTCCCTCTCCGCCGAGGAACAGCGCACCGGCCTCGGCCTGATCCGTCGTCTCAACGAACTCCGCGGAATCGAGTATCCCAACGATCCTGCCATCACGGCGCGCATCGCGGCCTACGAACTCGCGTACCGCATGCAGACCTCCGTCCCGGACATCGTCGACTTCTCCCGCGAGTCCGCCGAGACCCGCGCGCTCTACGGCATGGACCTGCCCCACTGCCGCGAGTTCGGCACGCAACTCCTCGCCGCCCGCCGCCTCGTCGAACGCGGTGTCCGCTTCGTCCAGATCCAGCACGGCGGCGGTGGCGCCGGAGCGTGGGACGCCCACTCCGGCCTCAAGGCCAACCACGAAGGCCTCTCCCGCGCCGTCGACCAACCCATCGCCGCCCTCCTCACCGACCTCGACCGACGCGGTCTCCTCGACGAAACCCTCGTCGTCTTTGCCACCGAGTTCGGTCGCACCCCGGGCTCCCAGAGCAGCGACGGACGCGATCACCACATCTTCGGCTTCAGCGTCTGGGTGGCCGGCGGCGGCCTCAAGCGCGGTGTCGTCCATGGAGCCACCGACGAGATCGGATTCCACGCCGTCCAGGACCGCCACTACGTCACCGACATCCACGCCACGATCCTGCACCAACTCGGCCTCGACTCGCGCCGCCTCGAGATTCCCGGCCGCAAGCGCCTCGAGATCGACCACGGCCGCCCCATCCGCGAGATCATCGCGTAGGACGTTCTCAAGTCCCCGTCATGGTTGCGGAAGCCCCGAAGGGGCAACAGGTGAAAGCCCGGGGTGGAACCCCGGGGACCACGCCACACAACTTCGTCTGTGCCCTGAAAGGGCACACGGAACAGGGTGTCCAGGATCACCGTTCGCCCCGTTGGGGCGAGGTGTCCTGGGGTGGGGTGACCCAAGGTTCCGCTCCGCTCCACCTTGGGCTGTCGCCGTCCGCCGCGTTGCGGCGAGGGTGGGCGCGGGCTGCATGACCGGGGGATTCGTCCCCAAGCTCAACCGCCCTTCACTCATCCCTTCTTCGCGGCCTTCGGCTTGATCCGCGTTACCTTGTAGACCGCGCCCGACTTGTCATAGGTCGTCCATTCTCCCACCAACTCCCCCGGCAAGCCCGGATTCCTCCGGTAGCTGCCGAGGTAACGAGGCAGGTCTCAGGCAAGTTCCAAGTTTTCAGTTTCAAGACTCAAGGCCGTGAACTCGTCCAACGGTACATGCGGGCTACGCCGGAGGCGTTGAAGCAATTAGCCCGGGGTCGCGAAGCGATACCCCGGGAAACGTCGGGATGGATCACCAACCCTGAAAGGGTTGCAGAACGGTGAGGGCCTCTCACCACCTTCGCGGTGCGACCGCTGCCAACCTCCCCACCGTAGCCAGGTAACGAGGCAGGTCGACCGCCGCCTCCGACAGCCTTGACGTTTCACCCCGCCGCGGTCAGTCGTTCCAAGCACGCCGATGAACCAGGACGCCATCAACGAAACCGAGTGGACGAACCCGGCGAACTGGACCGGACCGAAATGGTTGTCCGTCTACTTCAGCAAGCGCGACTCCCGCGTCTGGGTGCCCAAGCAGATCCCCGCCCTCGGATGGACCCTGAACCTGGGTCAACCCGGCGGCGTGTTCTGGATGACCGCTTTCATCATCGGCCTGCCTCTCTCCATCCTCGCGATCTTCGTCTTCTCCTCGGCCGGACGATGACGGCTCCCGGCACCCTTGACTCCCTCGGGTGCCCCGACATTGTCACCCCATGACAGAGTGGTCCCAGTGTCCAGGAATCGAACGGATCCCGGAGGTCTGCGGAGGTGCCTGGAAGTTCCGTGGAAGCCGGGTGCCTGTTGCGGCCTTGTTCCAGAACCTCGAGAGCGGTGCGACCGTCTCGGAGTTCCTGGAATGTTTTCCTGGAGTCGAACGATCTCAGGTCGAGAGCGTCCTGGAGTTCACTGCATCCACGTTGGCCGCGTGAGGATCCCCTTCGCGGCCTGATCGCTCTTACCGTTCGGCTATCACGCGCCGGTCGCCGCAGCCCCGCACTCCCCCAACAAATCCCTTGCCAGCCATCACTCACATCTGTAATCCAAGAACCACACGCACAGTTGTAATCCAGCCGCCCGCCACGCCCGACAACCCTTCCTGCCATGAAGAAACCCGTCCCCCGGATCTCCGACACCGAATGGGAAGTCATGCGCGCCGTCTGGTCCGGCCATCCCGCCACCGCCGGTGAGATCGCCGATCGCCTCGCCCAGGCCGATCCCTCCTGGCATCCCAAGACTGCGCGCACCCTCATCGGCCGCCTGGTCGAGAAGGGCGCGCTCGCCTACGACGTCGACGGCCGCATCTTCCTCTACCGCCCCCTCGTCACCGAGCAGGAGTGCATCGCCGCCGCCTCCGACTCCTTCCTCGACCGCGTCTTCGGCGGCGCCCTCAAGCCGATGCTCGCCCACTTCGTCGAGCGCGAGTCGCTCTCTCCCGAAGAAGTCCGCGAGCTCGAACAGATCCTCGCCCGCCGCAAGAACCGCCGCTGACCCCGTCGCCCCTCCCATCCGTGTAATCCGTGAAATCTGTGGATCGTTCCATCCCACGAATCTCCCCATGAAGACACTCCAACACCTCGCGATGCTCACGGCCCAGGTTGCCGTCCTGGCCCTGCTGGCGTTCGTCCTGATCCAGGTCCTCCGCGCCTGGCTCACGCCACGCGCCCGTTGCTGGATCTGGGGATTGGTCGTCCTCCGGCTCTGCCTGCCGGTGTCCCTCGATGCTCCCTTTTCCGTGTTCAACCTGCTGAAACCGGCCCTGGCCGTTCGCACGCCATCGCCGCTCCCGGCACCCGTCGAACCGGTGCCGCAGGCAATGCCGACCACAGCCCCGCGCCCGCTGCTTCTCCAAACAGCCCCGATCCAGATTCCGAGCGCCGCTCCGATTCCGCCGAGCGCAGCCGTGGACGTCACGCCTCCTGCGCTGAAGGTCACCCCAGCGCCAACCCCCACTCCGATCCCCTGGCCCCGCATCGCCTTCCTGATCTGGGCCGCCGGAGCCATCACGCTCCTGGGACGGACCGCGTGGCTCGCCCTGCGCATGCACCGGACCGTCGCCTCCGGACGACCCGATTCCTCGCCCAGCCTCGCCTCCGCTCTGGACCAGGCCCGGCACCTCACCGGCGTGCGCACCCCGATCCGCGTCGTCGTCCTGCCCGGCATCGATTCGCCAGCGCTGTACGGCTTCCTGCGTCCTACCCTGCTGGTCCCTCCCGACCTCGAACGGATCCTCGAACCCTCGCAGCTTCGCCACGTCCTCCTGCACGAGTGCGCCCACGTCCGTCGCCGTGACATCGCCCTGAACTGGCTGATGGCCGTCCTCCAGGCCCTGCACTGGTTCAACCCGGCCGTCTGGCTGGCCTTCGCCCGACTCCGCGCCGAGCGCGAACTCGCCTGCGACGAAATCGCCCTCGAAGCCTCCGGCAAGGACGAGAGCGAAGCGTACGGTCAAACCCTCCTGCACCTGCTGACCTCGTGGTCGGACGTCGCGGCGGTGCCCACGCCCGGCGCCATCGGACTCCTCGAACGCCACGGCGATCTCCGCCGACGCCTCCGCCACATCGCGGACTTCCGACCCGGTCGCCGCCTTGGCATCCCGGCGGCGCTCCTCATCGCCATGGCCGGTGCCGTGACCCTCACTGATGCGCAATCGCCGTCGGCTACCAACGCCCCGGCATCCGCTTCCCAGCCCACCAACCTCCCGCCCGTGGTCCCGCTCCGTTACACCAACGCCTTCGCCGCTCCCGAGAACAAGGACCTCCAATCCGGTGGCAACTGGGCCAAGGCACCCCGCGGATCGAACGTCCTCGGCGGCGTCCACTTCGAGGTCGATGGACTGCTCCAACTGGCGGGCAAGTACTCCGTCGCCAACAAGCGCGACTTCCGCGAGTTCGTTACCCTTCCCGTCCCGACCAACCGCTATGGCTCCGTCCACCTCCTCGCCACCGCCGCCTGGTGGTCCGAACCCAACCGTCGGATCGCCGACGTGATCTGGCGCTACACCGACGGTACGACCAAGCGTAGCCCGATCCTCTACACCGGCCACGTCCGCGACTGGTGGCGCCGGCCCTTCGAGGAACCGCATCACGTCTACTCGAAGTTCGCCAAGTGTGCCGTGATCTGGTCCTCGCCCGATTCCGTGAAGAGCAAGGCAGCCTTGCGCGCCTACCGCGTGTCGCTCGCCAACCCGGAACCGACGAAACCCGTCGCCTTCCTCCAGCTCCAGAGCGCCATGGAAGACGCGTCGCTCATGGTCCTCGCGGTCTCGCTCGACCCGCTGGAACTCGGCAAGCGCCCGGATCCCTCAGCCGACCTCGAACCCGAGGATCCCAAGTGGACCCGGCATCTCGGCGTCACCCTCATCGATGCTGGAACTTCCAACGTCGTCGGTGGCGCCAAGGTCAAGGCGACCGTGGCGAGCGCCGGCTTCTCCGCCGATCGCAACTACACCGCCAACGGCAGCGGCATTGCCGACGTCCTCCTGCCGGACGAGAACGTGAACGAAGTCGTGATCGAAGCCTCCGCCAAGGACTACAGCGCCACCAAACATCGCTTCGCATTCTCTGCCACCAATCCGGTTCCAGCCTTCGTGACCGTGCGCCTGCACGGCGGCGCCACCATCGGTGGTATCGTGCTCAGCAAGGCCGGCCAGCCAGTTGAAGGAGCCTCGGTGGAGGTCTACCGCTTCTGGACCGGGGGCGACCCCATGGGCAAGCCGGGCGAAGATTCCGGATTCGGCAACAAGCAGGCAAAGACCGGAGCCGATGGCCGATGGGAGGTGGACTCCGTGCCGAAACACCGATTCAACCGCATCGGGATCACCGTCTCGCACGACGACTACGTCAAGGCGTCGATCAGCCCGATCACCCACGACTCAGCCGTCGAGGCAGCGCTCCTCGAGAAGCAGCACGAAATCCGGCTCACGCCCGCGCTCTTCGTCTCGGGCCTGGTCCTGAGCCCGGACGGACAACCGGTCCCCAACGCCGACGTACGGGTCGGAGCGCGCTTCACCGGAAACGCCAAGGAAGCCAAGACGGATACCGCCGGACGTTTCCGCATCGGCGGACAACAAAACGGAGAAACGATCGTGACCGCCCGCGCCAAAGGCTTCGGCGCTGCCGGAGAAAAGATCACGGTCAGCGACAAGACCCCGCAGATTACCCTGACCCTGAAACCCGCCCGGCTCTTCAGCGGCGTGGTGACTGACGCCGACAATCAGCCCCTTCCGGATGTCTGGCTCGCGGTCGACACGGTCCATGGTCCCGACGCCGACGAACTCGCCAATGAGTTCGCCGAATTCAGCACGCGCACCGGGGCTGACGGCACCTGGTCCTGGGACGCCGGTCCGGAAATGGAAATGCAGTTCCGGTTCCAGAAGGAGGGCTTCGCAGGGAAATCCGGAGTCCGGATCAAGCCAGACGCGCCCGCCACGGTCGTGCTGAACAAGCCTCGCGAGGTTGAAGGCGTCGTGCTCGACGCCGAATCCGGCGAACCGGTGAAGCAATTCCGTCTCGAACCTCGGGGCAACTGGTGGTCGAACGACGACGCCCGCAGCTTCTCGGACGCGAACGGAAGATTCACCTTCTCGCTGCCGCAGGATCACTACGACAGGTTCCACGTCAGCTCTGCCAGCCACGAACCGCAGGACGAGCCCATCCCGGCCGCAGTCAACGGCGTGATCCAGATGACCATCCGGGTGAAGCCGGCGGAAGACTGGTCCGGTGTCGTCGTCGACGCCGCGGGGAATCCCGCTGCGGGTGTGACCGTCGCCGTCACAGGGATTGGCGAGAACCTCAACCTGCAGGGCGATCGACTCGACTCCTGGCGCGAAGGCACGGTGTTCACTTCCGGAGCCGACGGCTCGTTCAAGTTGAATCCGGTCCAGAGTCCGAGCGCCGTCGTCGCGGCGGGTCCGCCTGGATTCGGCCTGAGCACCGTCGAGGAATTCCGCCAGACCCGCCGCATCCGCCTTCTCCCCTACGGAGCCCTTCAAGGGACTTACCGGGGTCCCGTCGATGCGACCGAAGGCGCGAATGGTGGGGCCAAGTTGACCCTCCTGCTCTTTGCGGGATCGGGCAAGGGATACATCGGAGTCTCGGGATCGTGGGGTGGGCTCCAGAGCTCGATCACGAGCGGCGGCACCTTCCACTACGCCAAGGTTCCCGCCGGTGCCCACCAACTCGTGCGCTTGGTCAAGGCCGGCGCCAATTCCTGGTCCCACCGCCCGATCCAGGACGTCGTCATCGAACCCGGCCAGACCGCCACGGTCGACGTCAACGTCGAGGGCAGCAAGGTCATCGGCCAACTCATCGTGGGCGAAGCCGCCCGGATCCCCGGGATGCAATGGTTTGTCAGCATCGCAAGCGCCTCCCGCTGGAAACCGAATCCCTCCATGTCGCCCGAGGAGATCAAGAAGATCGTCGAGGATCCGGAGTTCCAGAAGGAGATGCAGAAGCTCCGTCACTACCAGTGCACCTCGTCTCCGAGGACGGAACCTTCGAGGCCGAGGGGACCGGACCGGTCGGCGAGACGGCCTGGGTCGCCGTGCGGCCCGAGACGGCAGCCCAGCCGGCTGGAACGGCACCAAGACCTTCACCATCCCCGAGGGTTCCGGCCCCGACAGCGTCCTCGACCTCGGCGCAATCCCGATGGCCCCCGCCCCGATCCCAGGAAAGTAAACCGGCACCCAAGCATCACTTCCGAGGTGGGGCGAGACTCGGGACTGGGTCACCGCTTTGGTGACACTCTGGGTCACCCCTCCGTCGAGCCGTCCCATCCTCTCGCTCCTCGCACCCGGGCTCAGCCCGCCGGGCGGCGGTCATGCTCAATCCCAGCCCAAGTCGCTTCCCGTCCACCAACTCGACCACGAGGTAGCCCCATTGCGTCTGCATACCGGCTCACCTAGGGTCGCCACCATGACATTGGACCTGCAGCACATGTCCCGGGATCAGAAGCTCAGGGTGATGCACGAAATCTGGGAAGATCTCGCAAGGGACGATGAGGCGACAGTCTCGCCGGAGTGGCACAAGACAGCGCTTGGAGAAACACAGACCCGGGTGGAACAGGGCACTGAGGCCATCCATCGGTGGGAGGACGCCAAGACAGAACTGCTCCGGCGCGCATCATGATGCAATCGCCCAGCTTCGTGCGAAGGTCGCTAGCCTGAGGCTCCCCTCAAACCCCCGACAATCGCCCCGTTGAATCCCCGAAGCGCTCCAGCTTCGAGACGCCCATGCGGTCGGCGAGGCTAAGGAAGAGGTTCGAGGTCGGCTTCGATCCGTGCTTCACGAAGCGCCCCGGCTTCAGGGTGCCACCGCCGCCTCCGGCCAGAACCAAGGGCAGGTTCGAGTGCGTGTGGCGATTCGCATCCGCGTTGCCACCGCCGTACACGATCATCGAGTTCTGCAGCACCGAGCGGCCGTCGACGTCCTTCATCGAGGCCAGCTTCCCGAGGAACTTCCCGAACTGCTTCGCGTACCACAGGTCGATCTCGGCAACTTTCCGGATCTTCTCCTCGCTGTTGAAATGGTGCGACAGGTCGTGGTGTCCCTCGGACACGCCGATCTCCGGGAATGAACGGTTCGATCCATCATGCGCCAGGAGCATCGTGGCAACGCGCGTGGAGTCCGTCTGGAAGGCCAGCGCCATCATGTCGAACATCAGTTCCATGTGCTGGCCATGATCCGCCGGCACGCCCGACGGCGTATCGCGGTTGGGATCCACACCAGCGCCGAACCGCTCTGCCTTCGCGATGCGCGTCTCGATCTCGCGGATGCCTGTCAGGTACTGGTCGAGCTTCTCGCGATCACGGGCGTCGAGCTTTCGGCCCATGCCCTTTGCTTCCGACTGCACGAAGTCGAGGATCGAACGTTGCTCCGCCTGCCGCCGCCTGAGGTTCGACTGCCGTTCGCCGTGAGCACCCGCACCAAACAACCGCTCGAAGACCAGGCGAGGGTTCACCTCGGCCGCCATCGGCGTCGTCGGCGAACTCCACGCGAGGTTGTACTGGTAGGCGCACGCGTACCCGGAATCGCACGAGCCCGAGCCACGGCCGGAATCACAGGTCAACTCCAACGACGCGAAGCGCGTGAGGTGCCCGACCTCACGCGCGATGACCTGGTCGATCGAGGTGCCCGCGCGGATGTCCGTCGCGCTCTTCTTCAACCGAACCCCGGTCAGGAACACGCCGTTGCCCCGCGCGTGGTCGCCCGCGCCATCGGGCCCAGGCTCGGCCTCGCGATGGTCCAACCCGCCCAGCACCTGCACCAGATCCCGATGCGCCTCCAGCGGCTTCAACGTCTGGCTCAGTGCGAAGTCTGTCCCCTCACCTGTGGGCCACCACGCGGACGGAATCGCGCCATTGGGGAAAAAGACGAAGGCCGTGCGCAAGGGGGCTCCGGTCGCCGTCGTGGCCAGCTTCGACGCCGTTCCCGACGCACCCAGCGCCGGCATGGACACGAACGCCGGCAGCGCAATGCTCGCGCCCAGGCCGCGAAGGAAATGGCGGCGCGACAGGCTGAAGTGACGTTCGGCGGCGGTCTGGCTCGGTGTCTTCATGGTTGGCTGGGAGTCGATCCCCCGGTCTGGACGGACGTTTCCTTCGGCAAAGTCTTCCCGAACCCGGCGCGCCGGGTCTTCTGGAATGGGGCGGATGCGATCACCGCCGTGAACAGCTCGGACGGTTTCCCTCCCGACTGGGTCAATCGGCCCACGATGGCATCAACGGTCTCGACGTCGTGGTACTCGAGTCCGCGGCCCAGCGCGTAGGTCAGCACCTTCTCCGTCAGCGTCCGGTAGAACGCCTCCGAATGCGACGAGGCGAGGATGCGCTTGAGCTCCTGGATCTGGCTGAAGCTCTCGCCGGTCAGCAGCGTAGCCGAGGCATCAATTGGCAAGGCGCGTTCCTCGGCACGCCACATGCCCATCGCATTGAAGTTCTCCAGGGCAAGGCCGAGGGGATCCATGCGGTTGTGGCAGCCGCTGCACAACGGCTGCTGCCGGTGCAGGGCCAGCGTCTCGCGCAGCGTCAGCGTCTTCTCCTTCATCGCCTTCGCCGCATCTTCCAACGGAGGGACGTCCGGCGGTGCCGGCGGCGGCGGGGTTCCCAGGATGTTCTCCAGGATGAACAGGCCCCGCTTCACCGGCGAAGTCCGCGTGGGATTTGACGTCACCACGAGCACCGTTCCCTGCGTCAGCAGCCCACCGCGCGGACTGTCCGGCGGCAGCTCCACCCGGCGCAACTCGTCACCCTTCACGTTGAGCTGGCCGAGGTCGTAGTGCTTCGCGAGGCGCTCGTTCAGGAAGGTGTAATTGCCGTCCAGCAACTCACGGAAGCTCCGGTCGCCCCGCACCACGTACTCGAACGTCTTCTCCGTCTCCTGCCGCATTGCCCGACGCAGGTCGCCGTTCAACTCCGCCCGCAACGGCTGGCTGAAGCGCCGCTGGAAGAGCGGTCGCATCTCATCCATCCACTTCTTCTCGTCGGCCGTGAGATCACCTTCAGGCTTGCGCCGCAATTCCGTGAAGCGCGCCCGCTTCGCCTCGAAGTCAGGATCCGGCTTCGCCTCCCGCATCAACACCTGACGCGAGTCGATCTGCGCCGTCTCGACGTCCCGGGCCTGCAACCACTGGCCCACGAAGTTCCGGATGAATCCCTCGAACAGCGCGTCCCGCATCATCCGGTCCACCTGCGCGCCCAGGTTCGCCCGCAGCTTCCCCTCCCGCGCCAGCCGGAACAGTTCGTCATCCGGCATCGTCGACCACAGGAAGTACGACAGCCGCGATGCCAGCGCATGCTCGTCCACCAACGGATGCCCACGACCAGATGCCGCCTTCGGGTCAATGTCCTCCTCGCGGAACAGGAATCGGGGCGAAGCCAGCACCGCCACCATCGCCTGCGAGATCCCAGCCTCGAAGGTCGTGCCCTTCTGCGAATAGGTCTGCTCAGCCAACTCCACCAACCGATCCAACGTCCCAGCCTCCACCGGACGCCGGTACGCGCGTTCCGCGAAGGCGCCCAGCAACTCGCGGGCGTACGTCCGCCGCCCCCTGCGGTCCTTCGGAGGATCCTTCGGGAAGAACCGGGCGTGATCCTTCGGCCGGACAAAGTGCTTCTCTTCCATCGGCCCACGCACGGTCACCGAATCAACCCGGAACGCCAGCGATCGGATCCGCTTCTCATCCGGCGTCAATGGCTCAACCGAA
Organism: Limisphaerales bacterium; assembly: GCA_965284395.1. Taxonomy (GTDB): domain Bacteria; phylum Verrucomicrobiota; class Verrucomicrobiia; order Limisphaerales; family UBA9464; genus UBA6176. The sequence goes on from OZ260084.1 coordinate 328,122, forward strand.
AATGCCAGTTCGTGCTCCCCCGCCTTCCACGTCCGATCGAATTCATACCGGAGCACCCGACCGTTCTCGCGCGTGAACTCCTGCGACACGAGCGACTCGCCATCGACCTGGAAGCCCAGCTTCGCCTTGTTGTAGTCGAACTGGTTGTCGACGAACCTCTCGATCGCGGTCACCTGTACCACCAGTTGGTAACGCCCCGGCTTCGTCACCGGCAGCCGGTTCGTCACGCGGTTGGTCTCGTAGTACGAAAGACTGAGTGAATTGCCGTTCGCAGACAGGCCCTCCCGGGCAAACCGACGCCCCGGGATTTCCTCCTCGACCGGCACCCGTGGCACCGACGGCACCGCCCGGGTCACGATCGTCCGCGCCGCCGCCAGATACTTCTCCAGCAACATTGGCGACACCGTCAGCGCGTCCCCGATGTTGTCGAAGCCATGCCCCGTGTCGTCGGCCGGAAACTCCGCCTGCGTGTCGAACTCAACGCCCAGCAGGTCGCGGATCGTGTTGCGATACTCCACCCGATTCAAACGCCGGACCGTGACGCGCCCGGGATCCGGATCGGCCGGGTCCACCCGGAACACCGCCTGCTTGATCCATGCCTCCAACTGCAGTTTCTGCTCGGCCGTCGGCTGCTTCTTCTTCGCCGGCGGCATCAGACCCGCCCGGACGTTCTTCAATACATGCAACCAAAGCTCGTGGTCGCCCAGCAGCGCCTCATCCGACTGGAACCGGTCGAGCGTCACCCGGCCCTTGTCCATGCCGTCGCCGTGGCAATCGTAGCAGTACTCCTTCAACACCGGTTCAATCCCAGTCCGATACCGCGCTACCTCCGCCACTGCCCCTGCCGGCGCAGCTTGCCCCGCACCACCCAACGCCAGCGCAAGCCCGACCGCCGTCAGCCAAGACATCGCTCCGGATCGGAGCACGACAGGGCCCAGGCTGGAGATTGGCAACGACATCGGTGGTACTTCTCCCGATCTTGCCCCAACCCATGCCAATCACAAGCCCCGGGAGAGGAGTTCCAGAGGACAAGATCCCAGTTCCCAGAGGCCAGTTCCCAGAGCCAGATGCCGGTGGGGCGAGACTCCGTCGAGCCGCACCTCCCGGCGTACTCGTACTCGTACTCAGCCCGCAGGGCGGTACTCGTACTCGATCCCCCACCCACTCTCCCCCATCGCCTCGAGTACGAGTGCGAAACCAACCCCTCTGCGCCCCCGCGCCTCTGCGGGAACCTCGCCCCAGATTCCCCAGCGCCCTCCAACCCAAGTCGGATCCCTCCCTTCCGATCGACTCCGTCCTTGGCCCGATACCCACCCAATCTTCCGCCGCGGAAGATGTCCCCACGCAATCCGGGATCCAGTCGCAGTCATCATCCATACCGCACCTGCCGCATGAACACCTCCTCAGCCCCACAGATCATCGGCAACCTCTGTGTCGGGATCGCCGCCCTCGCCTTCCTCCTGCCGCTGCAAAAGCTGCTCGGGGACTACGCCGGCAAGCACGTGAACGACAACGAGTGGACCACCCAGGCGCTCTTTGCCCTGATCCCGCTCTGGCTCCCGCTGATCGTCGCCATGTCCTGTGTCACTTTCCTCGGCGGATTCGACGGACTGCGACTGGGCCGCCCTGCCCTCCACGTCTTTGCCGTCGGTGCCACCGCGTCGCTCGCAGCCCTGACGTTCGTCTTCATCGGGCTCTACATCCGCCCTGGCTTCACTCCCCGCGGCCTTTACACCCCCGTCATCTACCTCGTCCCCCTCGCCACCCTCCTGCTAGCCGGCCTGAGCCTCAACGCGAAGCTCGCGTCCGCGGTTCCCATCCAGTGGTTGCGCCTCCCCTGGACGGTCGCGGCCTCCGTGTGTCTCGTGGCCTGCGTGGGAATCGCCGGGACGTGGTTCCTCCGCACGGGAGTCGGCGGCATCGCGGGCTTCGCCCACCGACTCCGCAATCCGGGCCCATCATCCCAGGAGCTCGTCGCCAAGATCTCGAGCCTCGACCCCGACAACCAGTTCGATGACCTGCTGTTCAAGGCCACCCACCGTTCGTCCCGCGAGGTCTTCGAGGCCGCCACCGCCCGCCTGCGGTCGCATCCGAAATTCCTCGAGCGCCTCGCGTCGGAACTGGAGTCGGGGTACGCCGAGCCCGCCCTCGGTTTCCTGGCCGACGCTTCCCTCTCGCCGGCCGAGCAGGCCCGCCTCGCCAAGCCGGCACGGCGCGCCATGGAGCGTTGGGTGGACCAGATCCCGGCTCCCAACTACACCACCAAGGAACACCTGAAGAAGATGAAGCGCTGGGGTCTGGAGTTGCTCCATCCCGTCGCAGCGAAGTTCCCCGACGCTGGGGTGGACTTCGCCCGCGTGCTCGAAGAGTTCGAGGAAAAGGTCGCCGCCAAACGGTGACGCCTCGTTGGGGCTCCTGGCCGCCGTTGCCTTCCCCGGAGAATCCGGCCTCCCACCCAAACTCCATAAAAACCCCTGGTTGCATTATGAAACCATTGCTCCTATCCATCTTTGACGTATGGGTTCTCCCGTAGCCATCAAGGTGGGTGCCGAATTTGCAGAGGCCGCCCGAGCGGCTGCCGACGCTGCCGACCGCTCCCTCACGGGCCAGGTTGAACACTGGGCCAAGTTGGGTCGCGCCATTGAGGCCCTCCTTCCAGCGCCCACAGCCCACGCACTCAAGCAGTCCAGCGGCCACCCGGACGCCCTGGATGACGTCACCCTCCGGAATCAGGTGCTGGCGGCATTGGGTGCTTTCCGGGAGTCATCCCCGACCACCAAACGCTCTCGCCTCGGCCTGGATCAGCAGACGCGTTACGTGCCCGCCCCCTCGCGCCTTACGGGCCTTATCCGCATCGAACCCGACGGCACCCGTACCCGGGGCGTCCGTCGCGGCAAGACGTTTGTTCCCGATGCCGATTGACCGTTGGCTCCCCGGATCGAAACCCCTTTGAGTCTGCGGTCCGACCACGGCCTGCCCTCGACCTGGCATTGTGGAATTCGTGCCCCTGGATCGACCGCTGTTGATTGCATTCTGCGGTCCCAATGGTGCCGGCAAGACCACCCTGCGTGCACGCACCCTCGGCCACCTTCCATTGCCCTTCGTCAACGCGGACCTGATCGCCATCCGGGAATTCGGTGAGACAGCCGCCGACCGAGCCTACGAGGCAGCCCGCATGGCGGAAGCGGAACGTGCCCGACTCTTCAACGCTCGCACCTCGTTCAGCTTCGAGACGGTCCTGAGTGATCCCGTCGGTGAGAAGGTTCGGTTCCTGCAAGACGCCCGCATCGCGGGATACGAGGTTGTCGTCTATTTCGTCGGACTGGAGTCACCCAGGCTGTCGGCAGCGCGGGTTTTCCAGCGTGTGGTAGAGGGCGGTCACGACGTCCCAGAGCAGAAGCTTGAGGAGCGCTTCCCCAGGGTTCTCGCCAACCTGGGCCGTCTGCTCGACATCCCGGACGACCTCGTGATCCTGGACAACAGTTCATCCGAAGATCCGTACCGCTTGCTAGCTCGGTGAGCATCTGATTGCTTGACCCGGATCCAGATCGAATCAGGCAATCGTCCAAGCACCTTTCCCTCCATCATGCGGAGGTGGCTGAATCCACCCAGTTCATAGCTATCCAGCAGAAGCGCGCCGCGGGTTCTACCTTCAGGCGCAAATCCAACAATGTAGAATGGACGCATATGGAATTCCCACGAATCTCGAAGCATCCCACCAGTGATGGAAGTCAACCGGGTCCCGCTTGTCGCCTTGCCAGACTGACCAAGTGATAAACCTACCGGAACACCAATCAGCGTTCGCCCCCGGTCGAACCCTACCGCCGAGCCGACTTCATCCCAGCCACGCGCCTCGCTCAAGCCAGATAGTCGAACGTTAGAGGTCGCCATCCGTGATGGGGATCGGCCCAGTCGAGCCCTTCAGCGCTGGCCTTGTCTTCTTGCAGTCCGAACCGCCAGTCGAGTGCCAACGACAACCAGATAGACGAGGATCGGTGTCGTGATCGCAGCGAGAAACCAGATGCCTCTCGCCCTCTGAGCCGTCAGCTTCTTCAGATTCGCACGGACCACTTCTCTCCTGAAATCAACCTGCAACATCGCCTGCTGGTATGCAGCCGAGTTCCGGGACTCGGCGCGGCGAGGCCACTGCTGACCGTTCGTGCCGGTGGGAAGGTAAACGGATGGCACCCGGTCCGGGGCCACGGCAAACCGATTGTCTGTGAATGCAATCGTGCGAGTGATCGCTGGGACGGTGGAACCGGGAGGCACGGCAAGTGTTGCGTTGGTAACGGACAGTTGAACGAGCGTCCGAAGGGCAAGATCGCCCCCGAGAATCAGGAATGGCTTATGCCCGAATTCCCTCAGGGTCGCCGACAATGGAATCTCGAGACCACTCAAGTTCGTGACCGACTGCGTTTCATATACGACATTGGTGAATCCCTTGGAGAAGCGTCCTGGCCGTGGTTCCTGATCGGGAGGGATCCCAGCCCATGCCGCTTCCACCCAGTGCCACCTTCTGACAACACCGTCCTCCACGAAGTGAGCCACCCTCGGCAGCCCTGGCGGCAAGGGCAACAGCTGAACATCCGCCTTCACCTGATGATCCCAGTAGAGGACTTCCAAGGCCTCCCACTCATGAAGGAGGAGTGGACGAACGCGACTGGTACCGTTTGTCTGAAGATGGCACGCCGAGGCGAAGGCCCACCAGATCATGGGAAGCTGCGGATTCCCCCTTCCGAAGGGGTGGATGAAAGGTTCCATGAACCCAACCTCCTGAATGTTCGCTAAGTTGGTCGCCTGTGGAACGGTCGGATCAACGCGGATCACCATCATCACATCGCCGTGGTCGTCATTGCCGACCTCATACACCGTCTTCTCACCCGTGCGCTGCATCTGGATGTTCCATCGGCAATCCCGGACATGAACCCGGAATCCGCCCTTCTGGACCATGCTTATGATGTTGGTTGTCTTCCCGTAGGACGTGCTTCGGAAGCTGCCAGCGACGGTGAACTCGTGGCCGGGCCCCGCCTCGGCTTGAAGCCGGACTACGCCGTAGACGAGGAGCAGGGACACCCCAATCTTCACTGCGGATCTCTTCATGAACGAATGCACCTGGGTCATGGAGTTCTTCGGCGGCAGCTGTTCAGCACATCCCAAACCTCCGTCGTAGCAGGAATTCAGGCGTCCGCCTCGAACGCCAATGCCGCCAAGCGCTCGGAATCAGTTCGATTACGCGTCAGCCCTTGAGCCAGTTTCGATCTACTGGGACCACTCGGCCGCCGATACCGTTCAGAAACCGTCTGTCGCGACTCACGAACCATCCAGCGCGGCAGACCTGCGATCTGGATCAGGACGGGGTGCCGGGCGGACGTCGTTCCCGCCGGGCATCCCCCTGCAACATCATTTCAGCCACGACCGCGTTCGGCACCCAGCACAGCCACGCCACCGTACGATAGAGCCTGTCCCCAAGTAGGGATCGCTCAAGCGGGCATTGACGGAATGCTCATCGGCAAGTCCTCGATAACGGCCTGATTTCCTGCCAAGCCGGGAAATTGACCCTTTATGAGCGTCCCTTGCCCCGTGCCGGCGATTTCTGGGTGGTGGTTGGAGTGCCGGCATTGGGCCGTACCAAGTGCAGCTCGCCCCGGTCCAACAGTTCCCATTGCACCTCTTCTCCAGACTCCAACCCGATCGCCGCCGCCAGCGCCATCGGTACGCTCACATAGAGCCTCTCCTTCTGTCCCTTGGATCGGATTCCCTGCACCTTGATCGGATATTCGGATGCCATTTTCTTCGCCTTTTCCTGATTGGTTTCTTGCCTTTGTACGGCTAGCCCTTACGCTAGCCGCATGCCAAGCCGGATCCTTCCCTTTCCTCAGGACCTCAGACCCCGGCTTCCCAACGTTCTGGGCAATGTCGACTACCTCGCCCTGCGTCGCCAGCTCGAGCATATCGACACCCTTCTCAGCGACTCCGACCTGGAGCGCTTCTTCGTCCAGCTCGCCCTGGACGCATGGCTTGCCCGTTCCAAGACCACCCCAAGCGCTGTCGAACAAGCCCGCTTCCAACAACGCTCCTGCCGCGCCCTCCGGTGCAACATCCTGCGCACCCTCGTCCAGGACGACTTCCGCGGCTTCTCCTGCCAACTTGCCAGCAGCCCCCTCTACCAATGGTTCTGTCACCTCGACGCCGTCGACCGCATCCGCGTCCCTTCCAAGAGTGAGCTCCAGCGCTTCGCCCAATGGCTGCCGGCCGAATCCATGCGCAAGGTGCACGAAGAGCTCATCCGCATCCTCGCCTCCTCGGGAGCCAAGGTCCTCCAACTGCCCAAGCCCCTGGATCTCGAGGCCGTCTTCCTCGACACCACCTGCGTCCAGGCCAACATCCATTTCCCGATCGACTGGGTTCTCCTGCGTGACGGCGTACGCACCCTGATGAAGGCGACACGCCTGATCCGGGAGCAGGGCCTGTGCAAGCGGATGGAATCGCCGGAAGTCTTCCTGCGCCGCATGAACTCGCTGTGCATGGAGATGAGTCGCAGGGGCCGCGGGACCGCTTCCAGGAAGGAGCGCAAGCGGATCCTGCGCCTGATGAAGAAGCTCACCGCCGTGGTGCAGAATCACGCGCGACGCCACCGGGATCTGCTTGATGCGAACTGGCAGAAGACGACGTGGACAAGGTCACAGGCCGAGCAGGTGCTGCGGCGCATCGATCAGATGCTGGAACTGCTTCCCAAGGCAACGAAGCAGGCGCATGAGCGGATCATTGGCGAGCGTCCCGTACCCAACGCGGGGAAGATGCTCAGCCTGTACGATCAGGATGTCCGGGTGGTTGTGCGGGGAAAGGCTGGGGCGGAGGTCGAGTTCGGCAACACCCTGCTGGTGGCAGAGAACTCGCAGGGATTGATCATCGACGCCGAACTGTTCCGTACCAGTGCGCCGGCGGACAGCCAGCTTCTCTTCCGAAGCCTGACCCGGATGTGGAGCGTGATGGGCAGGAAGCCCGGCGCAGCGGTGACCGACCGTGGATTCAGCAGCGAAGCCAACAGCGAGAAGCTGACGGAGGGAGAGACCTTCGATGGCACGTGCCCGAAGAAGCCGGCCGAACTGAAGGAGCGGATGAAGGATGGCAAGTTCGCGGCGATGCAGAAGCGCCGGGCACAGACCGAGGGACGGATTGGGATATTGAAGAACGGATTCCTGGGAGCGCCGATGAGGGCGGAGGGATTCGAGCACCGAGAGCGAGCGGTGATGTGGGGGGTGTTGACGCACAACCTCTGGGTGCTGGCCCGGATGAAGGTGGCGAAGGAGGAGAAGAAGCCAAAGAAGCCGAAGAGGGGTGATGGAGGAATTCCGATGCGCAAGGCAGCCTGAAGGAGCAGGAATCCGCGGAGTTGGAGACCAGGTATAGGAGTGGTGTCTCCGTCGCCGGCGCAGCCAGCGTCAAAGCGATGATGGCGGCACCAGACCGCGCCATTTTCAACCAGTTCTAGGCATGTATTAGATAAGCATGCCTGATTCTAATCAAAAATCTCTGAAAACAGCCTCTCCGGGGACAGGCTCTACGATAGGCATCAAGGAACGAACCCGTCGCTGCGGTCAGGACCGGCAGCCAGATCCGCAAGGTCACGGCGGCAAACGTCAGGGCGAAGTTCCGCACCATCCACTCCCGGTGCGTGGCAACATCACCCTGCCGGATCGCGACCAGCGCCTTCCAGGCACTCGCCAGCCAACCCATCCCGAGCAGGAAGAATCCGACCCGGGCAGACAACCCGCCCTCGGCTCCGACGGCAGAAAGCAGCCCCACCCCTCCCCCGAGGAACACGCCCGTTAAGTAGACATAACCCAACCGCCGGTGCAGCCGCAGCGATCGCTGTCGTAGTCGCGATGAAAACTGAAACGGCCCCACCGCCAGCGCGACCAACGCAGCGCCCGCATGGACCAGCAAGGCCCGGCGGTAGAAGCCGGTCTTCACCTTCAACAAGGGCGCCGTCTCCGGCAGCACGAAGTACCGCAACGACACGACAGCAATCGCGACCGAAAGCACGACCACCAATCCAGTGAGCAACTTTCTCATCGAGTCGGCGAAAGGGCAGTCCTGGGCGTGAAATCCTCAATCCCGGCACTGGACTGCGTCGTCGGCCCGACCTCCATGCCGACCAGCGCCCGTCGGAATGAGGGTGCCTCGCCGGCAGCCAAGGCCCTGCCGAACGCGGCGAGCACCAGCACAACAGCCACGCCACGCACCCACACCCAAAGGCCACGATCCGTCCTGGTTCTCATTCTACTTTGCCTCCAGCAATCCCCGCAGCTCCGCGAGATCCGACGGATTCTTCCCCGGATCAAAACCCAGGCTGGCCTCGCGACGGATCAATTCCTGTCGACGGGCCTCGATGCGGGCTCGTTCGCCAGCCTTGGCCGCCACCACGTAGATCGCCACCCGGCTCGCCCGGTCCTGGATCTTCACCAGGAAGACCTCCACCCGCACGCCGAGACTGAAGTCCGCCTTCTGTCGTTACCGCATCTCCGCAGACTGCACGTGCGGCACCACCTGAACGCCGGACAAGGTCAACGGGCCCGCCGGCAGCAGGGGCACCCCCGCTGTCCAAAGGACGGAGAAGGGAATCAGCAAGCTTCGTGAATCCATGGGTTCAAGAAGGAATCACAGGCCTGACGCCCGAATCTACCCTCTTCTGTCCCGCCAGTTCGCGCAGGCGCACCTCGACACTGCCCTCGCACGCAGCGATAGGGGTAGGGATGGCCCGGATGGGCCACCCCTCCCTCCAAACCGTACGTGCAGATCTCCCGCATACGGCTTTCCAGTCAGCGTCGCCGGGCTGCGGCGATCATCACTGCCACCTCGTAGGCCGTACTCAGACTGTACAGTCCACGCCGTGCGAACCACGCGTTCGGGTACCGATTGTTCGCGCGCCCCTTCCCGTTCCGGGTATGTCCCCGGCGCTTCTCCATCAGGCTGCGCAAGCGTCGCCTCACAAACCCATCCAACCGCTCAAACGTCCACCTCACACTGTGTTTGAAGTACTCAAACCAGCCTTTCAGCGTCCGATTCAGCTTGGCGATGATCGCTTTGAAGCTCCGCCCATCGGTCCGGCCGGTCTGTTCACAGATCGTTTCCTTCAACTTCTCCAGGCTCTTCTTCCGCGGCCATTTCCGGCCCCTTTCAAAGTGGTACCCAAGGAAGTCGAATCCCTCTCCGCGACTCAGATCGACCAGCCGGGTCTTCGTTGGATGCAGGGTCAGTCCAGCCTCCCGGACCCACGCCCTCACGCCGTCCAACGCCTTTTCAGCGTCAGCTGCGCTCCGGCACAGGATCACGAAGTCATCCGCATAGCGCACCATCTCCCACCCCTGCCTCGCCATTTCATGGTCCAGCGGGTTCAGGTACAGATTCGCCAACAGCGGACTGATCACTCCTCCCTGCGGGGTTCCTTGCTCACTGGCTTTCCAGCCCTGCGTCGCCTCCATCACTCCAGCCTTCAGGAATCCTTCCACCAAGGCCAGTATCCGCCCGTCCGCCACCCGAGACTTCACCAGTCCCATCAGCTTCTCGTGCGGGATCGTGTCGAAGTAGCTCTTCAGGTCCGCGTCCACCACGTGGACATACCCCAACTCCACCAACTCGTTGACCCGTCTCAGCGCATCCTTGGCTCCTCTTCCAGGCCGGAATCCGTAGCTGTGCTCCGCAAACTCTGCCTCAAAGATCGGCTCCAGGACGTGCCTCACCGCACCTTGTACGATGCGGTCCCTTACCGCCGGGATTCCCAGCGGTCGCTTCTCCGTGCTGCCGACCTTGTCGATCCAAGTCCGGCGCACGGGTTGTGGATGGTAGCTGCCGCGCCTCAATTCCTCCGCCAACCGTTCCAATTCAGGTCCGGCTTGCTCGGCGAATCGCGCCAGCGTCTGCCTGTCCACTCCGGGTCCGCCCCGATTCGCCCGCACCTTTTCGTACGCGCTCCTCAGGTTGGCCGCGGCATGGGTCTTGTCCACCAGCGTGTACCAGACCCGGTTCTTCAACTCGGTTGACCCGAGCCGTGACAACATGCGCTCCGTCCAAACGCTCCGTTCCACCCAGCTCCACCGGTCTGGTGGGTTTTGGGCTTCTTCCGCCGGGCTAGACATCTGAGATGCCACTCGGTCCGGTTTTCCTTCAGGCTTCTGGTTCATCACGCATTCGCTTTCCTGCACCCCTTGGCTCCACGGGGGTTAGCCGCTTCCTCGCTACTACGGGTGCTGTGACTCCCCGCGGCGTCCGGTGCTCGCTTGACGCTCGCTCCGGCCGTTCTGTTCCTCGGGGTCTCCCTGATTCTCTCACACCGACTTCCCGCCATTCTGTCTTCAACCATCAGCGTCCGGTCCGGGGATCGCCCGGATGCCAGCAGGTCTTTCCTGCCCAGACAGACTTCGCCACATCGCTCGAGGGCTCGTCCACGGCACTGCCGACCGAATCAAGTTCACGGTGGGGACCTACCATGGTCCCTCATGTTACGGACTGGCGGTTCTCGTTCCATTGCTCTCCACCTTGTGTTGCCACAACGCAGTTACGGTTCGATACCTCACGGCTACTCACCGCAAGGAAGGGGACTTTCACCCCTCAGTCTGTGTGCCTTCTCAGGCGCACGAGCGGCAACGTCCTCGTTGCCCTTCGAGGGCCTTTCCCAAGGCGACGGGGACGTCGCCACCCCGTTCCTGTTCTCAAAATGTGGCAGTGTCCGGGTGCGCCCCAGCAACGAGTCGCGCGTGCTTGCCGTGCCGCGTGAAAAATCTTCGCGCATCTGGAAATCCACCGCAGGATCACCCGCATCGTGGACAGGTCTGAGGAAACATCTGGAGGCGGACTGTTCGGACGGTATGGCATCCAGAGGAACCTCCGGTCGGCAGGACGGGTGGACATGACCCTGCGCTGCCTCGCCCGGCTGCTGCGCCGGCTGCGCACGGAGGCTCTTTCGCGAACCGGTTTGCCCTGGGGTCATCGGTTCCGCGCATGGCGGCTCGGGTTCACCTCTGAAAGCGCGGCGCTGTACCAAGTCGATTCCGGAAGCTCCGCCTTGTACGTGCCCTGCTTCGCCTACGCGTGGCGCTGCTATGCGATGAATGGCTTCCTGAACCCCATTGTCAGCAACAAGCTGGTGGTTTCCCAGGTCCTCGCCGCCAATGGCCTCTCCCATCCTCATGTCTTTGGACTCATCTGCGGGGGCGAGCCGCGCCCGATCGGAACCCTGCCACCCGGAACCGGACCTCGCCTCCTGGAGTTGTGGACGGAGAGCACCAGGCCCGTTGTCTTCCGTCCCCATTGGTCCGGCGGCGGCGAGGGCGTCTTCTTCGTGCGCCGGGACGGAAAGGACTGGTTCATCAACGGTCGGTCCGCACCCGAAGCTGATGTTCGCCGCTTGATCGCCAGCCTCGACCGTTACATCGCGACGGCCTTCGTGGATCAGGCCTCCTATGCCCGGCAGATCTATCCAGACACGAGCAACACGATCCGGGTCCTGGTGCTCTCCGATGCGGACGGCCCCTTTGTCGCCTGCGCGATTCACCGGTTTGGCACGACCCGATCGTTTCCGATCGACAACTTCCACCACGGCACCGGTGGCGTCTGTGCCGGGGTGGATCTGGCGACCCACAAGATGGGCAAGGCCGTGACCCTGAACAACCGTTGGCAACTGGAACGGTACAGCGCACACCCGCAGAGCGGTGCACCCATCGAGGGCGTGACCATCCCCGGCCTCTCGCAGGGTCTGGAGGCGATCCTCGCCGCGATGCGCTGCTTTCCTGAGGCAACCTGCGTCGGCTGGGACATCCTCCTGACCGACAGTGGCTACAGCATCCTCGAGGCAAACGCCCCTCCGGGCATAGAGGTTTGCCAGGTACACACCCCGCTCCTTGCCGATCCGCGCACCGCCCGGTTCTTCCGGAGTCACGGCATCTAGCCTGACTTTCGCAACTCAGCCCCGATTTCCCGAGATTTCTGCGTGCCTCCGCATGGAATCTTCAATGAATCCGAGGGTTTCGATCCGTACTCGCTCTGTAGTGAAGACCCACCCTCTTCCCACCGCTCACTTTCCCCGTATCCTGCCCGTCCATGGGCCTTTTCCTCCGTCGCCACCTCCGCCACAAGAACGGCAAGGATCACACCTATTGGAGTCTCGTCGAAAACCAGCGTTCACCTTCCGGTAAGGTCATCCAGCGTCAGGCCATCTATCTCGGCGAACTCGACCGTGCCCAGCATCAAGCCTGGAGTACTCTTGCTTCCAGGTTCTCCGCTGCGCCCCCTTCGCAAGGTCCGGAGCTCGCTTTTGCCTCCTCTCCCAAGGCTCCATCCCCAGAGGTGCCTCCCCCGAAGATTCACTTCTCCGACTTCAGTCTCCACAACCCCCGCCAGTGGGGCGCCTGTTGGATCGCCGATCGCCTCTGGCAGGATCTTCATCTTTCGCAATTCTGGCTCCAACGGCTTCCGCCGAGCCGCGAAGGAACTCAGTGGACCCAGATCCTCCAGGTCCTCGTCACCTACCGATTGATTGATCCCGGCAGCGAGTTCCGTCTCCACCGGGAATGGTTTTCACACAGCGCCATGGCCGACATCCTCGGCTCGGACTTTTCCCTCGCTGCCAAGGACAACCTCTATCGATGCCTGGATCGTCTGCTGCCCCACCGGGAAGCCCTCTTCGACCATCTCCAGCAGCGTTGGAAAGACCTCTTCGCCGCACAGTTCGAGGTGGTTCTCTACGACCTGACCAGCACCTACTTCGAGAGTGATCCTCCATTCCCGGACGGAGACAAGCGCCGCTATGGCTACAGTCGTGATCACCGTTCTGATTGTGTTCAGGTGGTCATCGCATTGGTCATCACACCCGAGGGCCTGCCCCTCGCCTACGAAGTCATGCCCGGGAATATCCAGGACCGGCAGACGCTGATCCACTTCCTGAAGAAGATCCGCCGTCGTTTCGGAAAGGCCCAGCGCACGTGGATCATGGACCGAGGGATCCCGACAGAGGACACGCTGGCATTGATGCGCAAGAAGCGGCATCGGATCTCGTATCTGGTGGGGACGCCCAAGGGACGACTGAGCAAGCTGGAGAATCGTCTTCAGGATCAGCCATGGAAACAGGCCCGGGAGAAGGTGACGGTGAAACTCGTCGACGAGCAGGAGGAGCTCTTCGTGTGGGTGGAGAGTGCGGATCGAGTCGGCAAGGAACGATCGATGCGGCGCCGACGGCTCAAGGTGCTGATCAAGCGACTTGGCGAGCTGAAGGGGCAGAAGAATCTGGGACGGGATGAAATGATGATGAAGCTCGGCCAGGCCAAGCAGCAGGCGGGACGAGCCTACGGTCTGGTGAAGATCGCGGTGGGTGAAGGCGGATCCGGGCTGAGCTACCGGATCAATCGCAAGAAGCTGAGGATCGTGAGGAAACGGGAAGGACGCTACCTGCTGAGGACGAACCTGACGGCGGAGGATCCCGCCCAACTATGGGAGATGTATCTGAGGCTGGTGGAGGTGGAGGCGGCGTTCAAGAACCTCAAGGGAGATCTGGGGCTTCGACCGATCTACCACTCGAAGGAAAGCCGGATCGAGGCGCACATCTTCGTGGCGTTCATGGCGTATAGCATGCAGGTGTGCCTGAGGGGACAGCTCCGGAGGGTGGCCGGTGGCCTGACGCCGCGGACGATGCTGGAGAAGTTCGGGAGGATCGAACTGATTGATGTGCACCTGCCGGTGGCTGAAGGCCGGACGATGGTGATGACGAGGCGCACGCAACCCGACCTGGACCAGAGGCTGTTGCTGGAGCGACTGGGCTGGGAGCTGCCGGAACAAGGACCGCCACGGCTCACGGAGGGACGCGGCCTCGAAACCTAGGCCGCCGGACGGGGAGGTTTGTAGTGAAGACTTTTCCCGCGGATTTGCGGAATCGCCAAGATTTCCATCCATTTCTGGCCGCACTAGCGAAGGTCAGGCTAGGAACCCGCCATCACGGTCGGGGGCAACCTCGGCGAACCTGGTTCAGGCGGCCCGGGCCCGCTTGACCACGAGCACTGCCGCGAAGTGTCCGGTGAACGGCGCGGACGGAAGCCGGGCCAGCGCTTCAAACCCCATCATGAACCGGAGCCACCGCCGACCACCCGGCGTTCCCGCATCGAACCAACGGCTCGCGTGCAGGAAAAGCAGGCGGGGAACATGCATCAAATAGCCCCTCGATCGCACGACACATCCGAAGTCCTCCATCAACCGGACCATCGGCGCCAGGGAAAGGGTATGACCGACATAATAAGGCGCGAGCGACGTTCGCCCGAACAGGCCCGCGGGCATCCGGCTGCGGATCGCCACGATTGGGTTCAGGGGATTGTCCAACGTCAGCAGCATCTGCCCACCCGGTGCCAGGATCCGGACCAGCTCACGCAGGGATTGCTCGAGGTCCCGCGGATCCTGGAAGTGATCCAACGTTGAGTTGGAAAGCACAAAGCCAAAGCTCCCATCCGCAAAGGGCGTGCGCCGGACATCGGCGACCTGCGCCTCCAGGAACGGATGCCTGGAGACCGCTCGATCCACAATGCTCCCGGACAGGTCCAGCCCGACGACCCGACGGGAGATCCTGGCCAACTCGGGGACCAATCCACTTCCAACGGCCTCGTCAAAGAGATCCGTCTTCAGCGCGCTTTCAAACCGGGTTCCTCCCAGCCACTGATCGAGCAGGCGCAGGTGGAGTTGGTCGCAATAGGCACGCCACGCCGGGTACGCGAGGTGTACTCCCCCGTGGTCCACTATCCCGTTCCAATACCCGTCTCCACTCATCCCAGCGCCTCGAACCGAACCTTCATCGCCCGATTGGGCTGCCAGTGGCTCCAGTGACGCATCCGGCGTTGGAAAGGCTCACCCTGAGAGATGACCACATCAAGATTGTTGGCCAGCTGGGACAACAGCTCGATCGCGATCGTGTGGCTGATGTCCACACCATTGCACGCGTGTCGCCCCATGCCAAAAGGTGAAAAGTGGTCGCGACCATAAGCTCCCGGCTCCAATCTCAGGCGGAACTCCGCTGGATCCACCAAGGCATCCGTGGTGCGGTGGCTCTCCCAGATGCACGCGCGGACCATCCAGCCGCGCGGAAAGACAAAACCCTCGAACCGAAAATCCCGAGTCACCCTCCGGTACAGGTACTCGCTCTGGCTCAACCGGAGGGTTTCCGACAGGAATGCCTCCAGGCCTCTGCCGCGCTCGGCCCCAGGCAAAGCCCGGATGGCGGCAACAACAGCGGGTTGGGTGCCCCAATGGAACAGCAGCCATTGCAGAAGGGAGGAAACGTTGTTCGTCGCGATCTTGTGCATGAGCACGAGGTTGTCGAGGCACACGCGGTCCGGCATGCCGCCATCCAGACTGCGCAGCCGGGCAATGACACTCTCCGGGGATGCTCCGCCGCGGTCTCCCGCGTTCAGGTGCTCGACCAACAGCGACTCCATCTCCTCCAGCAACCGTCGATCCGACCGCGCGAGGGCCTGCCCGAGGCTGATGTCATAGAAGCGATCCGCCAGCCTGCCGAACCGCAGGCTGCGATCGTCGCGTCCCGTGAATCCGAAGAGCAGGAGATCGAGCGATTCCCGGGTGTACCTGCGCAGTCCCGAGGAGGGACTCACGAGGCCTCCCGAGACCATCGCGTCCAACGCCTCGCGACACCGGACCCTCAAATGCTCACCAGCACCCGGGGACGCCGGGCCGGCCATGGCACGCCGGAACAGGCCTCCGTACCTGTCGTGCGTGTCGTTGTCCATGTAGCGAAGGAAGTTCCCGAGGATGCTCTGGGTGATCGCCAACGGGCTGGGTCCGAGCTGCTCGGCATGGCTCCGCATGAGGTGGCAGATCCGCTCCATGCCCCCTACGCAGATGATCGGGGCCCCGAACTGCGTCGTCTTGAAGATCGGCCCATTCCGGCGGAATCCGTCGACGTAGAAGGAACGGTCTGACAACCCACGCAACCCCTCGGCAAAAGACATGGAACCCGGCGGCAGATCACGCGGACCAAACCAGACGGCGAAGTAGCCTCGTGCCATGAAGCCGGCGAGCGCCGCACCGGCGACCGCGGCCAAGGACAGCGCCCCGGGTACTGCGAATGCCAATCCCATGGCGGCGAGTGCCCACGCGGTGCAGCCCCCCCCGGGCAGCCAAGCTTCCCGGGAGAAGACCCTCGGAAAGGGCGGCCACAGAAAGAGGAGCGCCCCATACACCGGCGGAAGAATCGCAACCAGGCAGAGAGCAATCTTCATGAGAAAGGGACACCCAAGCCGGAGCCGAGCGCTGAATCCAGACCCCTGTCACGCTCGGGTCGGTTGCGGCATCCGGCAGCATCCCAGCTCGTGAAGCCGCTCCCGCGCGCCCTGGCACCCGGCGAGTCCATTTCGGCGCAGGTGGAGCTTCGGGGAAGCCGTCGGGATGTTTCGGATGGACGCATCGTGCTCTGAACCTGAAACCGGCAGTTCATCTACCCACCGCGTTCAGGCTGAACCGCGTCATTCCATCCTCCGTTTCGGATCCTCCCCCGGCAATGGGAAACTCCGCTCGGCGAGGATCCCCATGGCCTTGCCCCGAGTGGTGCCACTGCGGCAGGCTTTGGTCATGATCCCGCGATACATTTTCAGTGCTGTCGTCGTCGCATGCGCAGCCTTCTGCGCGGCCGCCGAGACGGTCTGGCGCGACGCCGCGACCCTGACGATCGAGGGACGTGGCTGGAGTGTCGCCGAAGCGCCCTTCCAACGCCTGCCCCAGCATGCCAAGGCCACCGTACCCGCCCACGTCTGGGACCTCGGTCGCTCGTCCGCCGGAATCGCGGTCCGCTTCTCGACCAAGGCCGATCGCCTCGACGCGCGCTGGGACCTTACCAGCGGCTCGCTCGCCATGCCCCACATGCCGGCCACCGGCGTCAGCGGACTCGACCTCTATGTCCGCGAAGGCAACCCCGGCACCTGGCGATTCGTGCAGAATGGACGCCCTTCCACCCAACTCACCAACACCACCCAGTTCCGCCTCGGGTCCAACGCCATCGCCCGCGAGTACCTTCTTTACCTGCCCCTGTACAATGGGGTCACCCGACTCGACCTCGGTGTCGATTCAGCCTTTTCCATCGACCCCATCCGCGCGACGGACTCCAGCACCCGCCGCCGGCCCATCGCCATTTACGGGACGTCCATCGTCCAAGGCGGGTGCGCTTCCCGGCCCGGGCTTGCATGGCCTGCGATCCTGGGCCGTCACATGGATCGCCCCGTGATCAACCTCGGCTTCTCGGGCGCCGGCCGGATGGAACCCGCCGTGGTCGACGTCCTCGCCGAGCTGGATCCGTCCCTGTTCATCATCGATTGCCTTTGGAACATCGGCGACCAGCGTTCACCCGAGATCGAAGCCCGCGTGACGCACCTCGCCACGGCGCTCCGTGAGAAGCATCCCTCCACGCCGATCCTGTTCGTCGGGCAGTCCGACATCCGAAACGAACGCCACCCCACCGGTGCGACGAAGGCCCAGGAACGCGCCGTGCAGGCCCTCCAGGCCAAGGGCATGAAGGGACTGCACGTCGTCGGGGGAAACCTCCTCGTGGGCTTCGATCGCGAAGGCACCGTCGACGGTGTCCATCCGAACGACCTGGGCATGATGCGCCACGCCGACGCCCTCGCGCCGATCGTCCACGCCCTGCTGCGACTGGAGTAGCGGCGCATCCTGGCACTGCCCCCGTTTGAGACGAGGAACGGGGCGGCGATGTCCTCATCGCCTTGGGAAGAGGCCGGATAGGGCAACGAGGACGTTGCCGCCCCGTTTGAGCAGGGCCGCTCAGTGGGATTTGAGGTAGGCGGCAATGTCGGCCACGTCCTGCGCAGACAGACCGAGTTGGTCGGCGCTGAGCATCAGGGAACGATTGAGGCCCTTCTGGGAACCGATCTTCGACTTGGGCACGGTCTGGGTCACTCCACCCGCGGACTGGACGATGACGGGATCCCCGCCCGCGAGGACGATGCCATGGATCGTCAGGTCGTCCTTCGTCTTGATCTCGGTTCCGTTGAAGCCGCTCGCGATGTCGGCGCTTGGATTGAGGATCGAGTTGATGAGGACCTCGGTGGTCTGGCGCTGCGCCCACCCGGTGAGGTTGGGAGCGTATTCGACACCGGTGTCTCCAACCCGATGGCAGCTGACGCAGGTCCCATTGAACTTCTCGCCACCGCGCTTCACGTCGCCACGGAGCTTGAGCACGTCCGCCACGGCGAACTTCGGGGCCTCCGCTGCCGGCACGACCGCCTCGCTCAGTTCAACAGCGTCCGGATCATAGATTCCGCGCGCCTTCAGCGCGGCGTCCAGTCCCTGGCCCTTCCAGGCCGAATCCTTGCGGCTCAGCAACCACCACACCGCCTCGGCCTTGACCAGTTTGTCGGAGCCCGCCGCCACGTCCACGACCGCCGACGCGACGGCCGGGACAGCCCCCGGCACGAAGGCGATCGCCGTCAGGGCGCGCTTCCGCTCGGTGTCCGAAAGCGACTTCGACAGCGCCCGCGTCCGGAAGTCCGCCACGCTCTGGGCCGGGTGCAGCCGCCACGCAATCCACGCAAACGCCGGCGTCCACTTCAGGGGATCCTTGCCCCCGTCGGGCTGCAGCGCCCGCAAGGCGTCGAATAGTTCCGACTCCTTCTTCCACGCACCGGTGCCCAAGGCTTCGAGGTACGTGCGATCGGAACCGTCAAAGCCCTTCGCGACCGCCAGCAGCACGTCCTTGGACTGGGCCCAGGAAAGCGTGTGCATCGCGAGCGCCACCTCGCGTCGGACCGCGGGCGAGGGATCCGACGCCATGCTGGAGCCGAGTCCGGCGAGGGCTGGAAGGCCGCCGGGAACCGATCCAGATACGCGATCCGCAAGCGATTCCAGGTACCGGCGGGTCGCACGAAATGCCGCGACCCGGATCTGCGGGTCAGCATCCTTCAGGAACCCATGGATCCGCTTCGCCGCGCCGAGGCGGGACAACAGCCAGATGCCGCGGGCTCGGACATACGGGCTCGGATCCTTGAGCAGAACCTCGACCGGCCCGACGTTGGCCACGGACCGGTTGCCCAAGGCGTGCTTGATCACGGCCTGCTGTGCCGCGCCACGCACGTTGGGAACCGGGTTCCGGATCGCCGCCACAGCCCCCTTCAAGGTCGTGAGGTCGACCTTCGGGACCTTCGGTTTGAAACCCTTCGGCGCCACCCGGTAGATCGTGCCCGACATCGTCTCGTCCCAGTCCGCGTGCCCACCCACCCGGGCATCGAACCAGTCCGCCACGTAGATCGCGCCATCGGGCCCGACCGCGACGTCGCTCGGACGGAACATGGTCTTGAGGTCCCGATCCTTGTTCTGTCCGCCCTTGAAGTCCGTGCCGGCGAACTCGCCTTCCTTGTTGCTGGTGAGGAAGTCGAATCGCTCCAACTTGAACCCGGCGCCGTCCGGGACCGGAAGGTATCCGAAGACCACGTTCCGCCCGGGCTCGCAGCTGAGGAGCAACCCCCGGTACTTCGCGCCCAGCGCGCTCTCCTCGACGAAGGCAATTCCCGTGGGCGAACCGCCCCCGTAGACGTCGCCCGACGGCATTGTTCCCGGGTCTTCCTGACGCCATTCCGCCGTGGGAATGCTCTGGCCCGGACGTCGGTCGGCTCCCCAGCTCCGCTGACCATCGGCCGAGCAGAAGCCGGCGTTGCCGTACTCCAGCAGGAAGGTCGTCCGGCACGCGGGGGGATCGTCGTTGTCGTTCTGGAAGACATCGCCGAAGGACGTGACCGCCTGCTCGTAGCTGTTCCGGAAGTTGTGCCCGATGATCCGCACGTGCGATCCATCCGGGTTCATCCGCGCCGCGAATCCACCGATCCACACGTGGCCATCATCGCTTTCCTGGCCGGCGATCTTGGTAGGTTCCCAGCCCAGGTCTGCCTTGCCGCCGCCGTACGTCGGGTCATAGGCACTACCAACCCGGAAGGTCCGACCCGACTTGTCCGTGAAGAGCGCGCCGGTGTTGCCCGAGTTCCAGTACCATTGCCCGTCCGGTCCGACGCTGACGCTGTGGACGGTATGGTCGTGACGTCGGCCGTTGAACCCGGTCAGCACCACCTCCCGCTTGTCCACCGCCGGATCAAACCGCCGGTCGCCGTTCACGTCCGTGTAGATCAGGATATGCGGTGCCATCGAGACCACGACCCGGTTGCCGATCACCGCCACGCCCATCGGCGCCCGCAACTCGGGATCCTGGATGAAGACGCCTTCCTTGTCGGCCTGGCCGTCGCCATCGGTGTCCTCCAGCACCAGGATGCGGTCACCCTCCGGTTGGCGATTGTAATGCCCGCGGTAGTTCACGCCTTCGGCCACCCACAGCCGCCCCTCGGAATCAAAGTCGAGGTTCGTCGGGTTCTTCAGCATCGGCGATGTCGCCCAGACGGTAACCTCCCACGCCGGGTCACTCACCGACAGTCGCGCCGCCGGCACCAGACGGTCCTGGGCCTGCACCACCAGTCCCAACGCCAGCGCCGCAACGCCCAACGGAATTCTCACGGGATTCATTCTCCCTCTCATGCCCGACCCAGCCGGAAGTCCCAAGTCCCAAGTTGAGCCATCGGCGACGCGGCGACGGACCTTTTCCAACGGCGACGCGGCGACGCAGCGTGATGCTCCTTTCCCGGGCACCCTCCCCATCAAACGCCGGGCCAGAACCACTCCAACGTCCCGCCCTTCTTCTCCCCGACGCCGCGTCGCTGCGCCGCCGCTGGGTTTCCCTCCGCTGGGTAGCCGATGGCCGGCATAACCAGGTTGCCCTTCTCCGACAGGGACGCGGCGGGCGCTTGCGGTACCGGGTCGCGGGCGGTGTCCCGCCTTAATCAATCCGCACCAACCTGAAAAAGCCCGCCGAGGCCGGTAGCTCCACTTCAGTCGCCGCGGTGGTCGCGCTCGCGGTGCCGGTCCAGAAGGGCTCCCATGGCCCCGTCCTGAGCGCGTTCTGACGTTCGAGGCGGAAGCGGTCACCCACGACAGCATCCCATTCGAGTCGAAGTCTTGTTCCCAACAAGCTGAACCGGAGCCGCAGCGGCGGCCGGTTACCGGGCGTCACGGTGACGAGAAACGTGCGCTCCATGCGCCGGGCCGGTTCGCCGTCGTCGCTGACCCCGACCGTGACGGGGAAGGTGCCTACCGCCGCACCGGTTGGTACCGCCCAGACTACGGCACCAGAGTCCGGATCGACCGCCAAACCGACCGGACCGGACACGACCGAGAACGCGAGTCGCTGGGGCGGGAGATCGACGTCGGTGGCCGAGAGACCAAACGCAAGCGTTTCACCGTGTCGGATGGAACGGTCGGCGACCGGTGCCAGTTCCGGCCGAAGGTTGACCTCAGTGGCAACCACGACGAACTCGTTCGTGATCGCCACGACACCGTCGCCGATGCGGACACGAACGCGGTTGGTGGACGGCCCCTGAACCTCTGAAGGCGTCCACGCGAACTGCCCGGAGACCAATTGGGATCCCGCCGGCGCGGAGACCAGGCTGAGTGCAAGGGTCTGCTGGGGCAGATCCGGATCCGTGGGAGAAAGCGTGACCCGAATTTCTGTTCCCTCGGCAACAGTGGCTGGAGCGGGTGGCGTCCAGAGGGGCGGGCGATTGACTTCCAGCACCACGATCGTGAGCAGATTGGTGGTGCTGGCGGGCGGGTTTGCATTGTCGGTGGCTACGAGCCGGACCCGGTTGGTAGACGGCCCCTGAGCCTCGGTCGGAGTCCACCGGAGCCGAAGTACCGCCGAGTCCAACGTCAGCCCGGTCGGGGCTTCGAGCAGGGAGAGGCTCACCGACTGCCCCTCGTCGGGATCCGTCACCGCCAGCGGCAGAATCCAGGCGGATTCCTCGGGGATATTGGTGACAACGGGCAGGGAAGCGAAGGCCGGAGGGCGGTTGGTCTGCAGCACCGTCAGGGTGACGGGCTGGCTCGTGACGATGCCACCTGCACCGGAGACGCGGACGCGGTATTGGCCCGCATCTCCTGGCGTCACGGCAACGAATGCAAGGTCCGTGGCCGTGCGGCCGGCGAGCGCTGTGCCATTGCGTTCCCATTGAAACGTCAACGGCAGCGCACCGTCTGCCAGCACCCGCAAGGTGAATGGCCGGCCGGCGAGAACGGCGCCGCCAGAGGGCGGAACCAGCAGTCGAGTCGCGACCGGGGTGCTGGGTTTGCTGCCAGCGTCGAAAGGATCGGTACCGGCCTCCAGTTCGGCGCGATTCGAAACGAAATCCTGGTCCGCATCACCCAACGGCCCGCCCGCGCGACCCGCGAACGCGTCCTCCCAGGCATCGGGTATCTGGTTGCCGTTCCCATCGGCTCGCGGTACCGGGTCCGGGGCCAACACGGAGAACGCGATGGGTTCCAATGCGGTCGCCTCGCACTCCGCCAGGGCGTCGGCATAGGCGGTCAACTCGACCCGCGAGTCGAAGCCTGTCCCCGCCACAGTCTGGGCCAGCGTCCCTACGAGGGCGAACGTGACGCCGTCTGTCACCCGACGTACCCGGGGGCAGCCGTCATCGCCAGCTTCGGCCACCTGAGCTACAAACTGGATCACCGGCCGCGCAGGGGCAACTCGGGGAGCGGTCACCAAGGTCTGGACGGTGTTGATGGCCGCCGGATCCAGCCGGAGTGCCCGAAGCACAGCGGGATCCAGGGCCCGCCCCCGGACGAGGCGGCGCAGGACGTCGAAGGGCAAGGGCAAGCCCTCAGCTCCTTCCTCCTGATCGCGACTGCTGGCCCGGAACAGCGCTCGAACCCAATTGCGGACCGGAGACCACGCCGCCGAGGTCGTATCCGCCACAACACCCGTCCACAATGCCTTCAGGTCAAATCCGACAAAACCGTCGCCTCCCGTACTGAGCGCCGCGAGATCACCCAGGGTCAGCTGCGTCCGGGCACCCTCGCCTGCGCGCCCGGGCACCAGGGTAAGCCCTTCACGCGCCCGGCCCAGTCGGGTTTGCAGAAGGGCCTCCAATCGAGCCTCGAAGACGGCGGTGGCCAGGGTGGTTTCATCGGAGAGCAACCAGGTTCCAAGGTCACCCGACGCGAATCCTTCCCCCGGGGGCAGAGGGCGGACGGCAAGCAGTTCCCGGCCGCGGGGCAGGTCCGCCGTTCCCGGACCCCGGGGGCCGCCCGGCGAAACCATCGGGAACACGCGCGGCGTGGCCGCGACAAGAAAACCCCAGGCCGCCCTCACTTCGCGGGCGTTCCCCGGCGCGGCGGGCGCCTCGCCCTGAACCAGGCTCGCCGCGGTTGCCCCCGAAGGCAGCCAGACGGTCAGGCCAGTGCCCGGTGCGGCTGCACGCACTTCGTTGGTTGCAGCAGCGGAGCCATCCACTCCGCGCGCGCTGAGCGCAAATGCAATGGTTGGGACCGGTGCCGCACCCGGTTCGGGACGACTGCTTGGATCGGCGGGATTTGTCCGGGCGGCAACCTCCTGCGCGTCCGTCGCGCCATCTCCGTCGTAGTCCGGACCGCTGGTGACCGGGTCGAGGCCAAGCGAAGTTTCCACGGCATCGGATACACCGTCCCCGTCGGAATCCAACGCAGCCGGCGGCGTGGTGATGGTGAAGGTGCCGGACCGGACCGGTGACTGCGCGCCGGCGTTCCGTTGGAACCACCACAGGGTTCGCGTGGCTGGAATGGAGATCGGCGCGGAGTACACGGCCCAGGGTTCATGGGTGGACTGACGGAACAGCACGGTGGCACCCCGCGCCGCGGTGAAGGCCACCTGGATCGGTGCGGCATAGCTTCCCGGGGCGGGGTCAGGCTCGGGCGGAGGAAGCGCTGACAGGGACGGGGGAGCAAACGAGAACAAGGAAAGGTGAGGCTGCGTCTGGTTGGCGACGCCGAACTGGACTCCGGAAGTCGGCCCAGGCAAAGGCCGGCGTCCAGGCGACCCGAGGCCTGCACCGGAAAACGTCTCCACACCCACGGATGCATTTCCGTCGAGCCGCAGGTCGGAGGTCCAGGCGCCCAATGAAAACGACCGTACGAGGCGGGCGCCTGGATCGGAGAATGGTTCGCCATCGAACAGGAACACGTTGGCGGTCCCCAGCAGCGGATGCAGGCCCGGCAACGCCGTTGTTCCGGAGGGCGCCCAGGTCGCCCCGGCACGCTGGTATCGGCTCAGGCCGGTACTGAAGTCCTCGGCGGCGGCGCGGTGGAGCAGGCGGAGTGCGCCACCGTCGAGATGCCCACCCGAAAACCGGACACCCTCGGCGGGGAGGAGCGTCCCCGCGAGCACCAGTCCGCCTTCCGGGTTGAACTTCAAATCCCAGGCCGCCGAGCCGTCCGCCGCCAGGGCCAGGACGTCGGTGCCCGCCCACAGAACCTGGCCAACCGGACCCGGCAACGAGGTCTTGAGCGGCGGCCCAAAACTGAAGGCGGGCGAGGTCCCGACAGCCGTCCGCACCGAGACTGCGGATTCCGACGGGCCAAAGAGCAGGACAGACGCGTGGGCACTCCCGGGCCGGAACCCGACGGCAAACCGGTCCACCGAGCCCGGCACCACCGCGGACAGCTGCTCGACCGGCGCAGCTCCGCCAGCGGCCAGCACCCGGAGGCGGGTATCCGCACCACCGGTTTCGAGCTGCCAGACCAGCGTGGCCTGGCCCGCCTGGATCGGCGCCGAGGCAAGCTGCCGTGTTCCTCGCTCACTGCGGGTGGAAAAGGTCGTGGTGAAGCCGGCTCCAGCCGGGACCATCCCTTCAAGCCCGTGGCGCTGGGGCGCGCCGTTGCCCTGGCTGGCCACCCACAGCGCGATCCCGGTGTCTGTCAGGACCTCCGGCTGGAACCCGGACGGGAACAGCTCGCGAAAGGTGCCATCCCCGGGCCGGGTCACATTCACCCGGTTGAAGGCCGGTGAGGCCAGCGCCAGTTCCCGCGGGCCACCGGCAAAACGGACGGGTGTCGCGCCGGCGACCTGCTGGAGACCCGAACCAAACGGTTGGCCCCACGACACCGAGCCGTCCGCGGCGACCAAACCCACCCGCACGAGTCCGGTCGCCCGGTCCACGACAGCCAAGTCTTCACGACCATCCTCGTTCCAGTCAGCCGCCAGGACAACCTCCTGCGACGTCACGCCGGGCATCGGCCCGGCGGCCAGAAGCCGTGCGGTGATACCCGCGGCGAGGCACCAGAATGCCAGGCAGCGACAGCGGGCACGGCGCGCGTCGCGACTCGAAACGAGGGGGAACTCGTGGCTGACCGTGGTGAAGTTCATCCGGGACCACCTCCGCCGGTCTTGGGCAGTTCGTTGAGCACAGGGCCCACGGGCACCACGTCCTCAATTTCTCCGTTGGCCCGAAAGCGCAGGAAATTGTAGCGATACGAGGTCAGGCGACGGGCCGGTTGGGTGTCGATGAAGTAAAGCCCCACAACCACGCTCTCCGTCGTGACACCCTCGACCACGCCGCGCAGGAACGGATCGGCAAGGATGGTGGTGGCCCCGACCAGCTCGTTCTCCCCATGCAGGATCTGGAGTTTCTCCACCAGAGGTCCCACCTGGACGACCTTGGGTGAAACGGCGGGGTCCGCGTCATTCAACCGTTGCTGCTGACGATAGAGCGCAAACGGCAGCAAGGTCCGGCCGTCCGGCCCTCGGAGAAGCATGTCCTCACTGGCGATCACTCCCGGGAGGACGGCCACCCGCGCACCAACCGCCAGCGCCGGCGAGCCGTTGGCGCGGGTGGTCTTGACGCGATCCGCCACCACACGGCCGATCCGTAGGCCCAGACCCGGAAACACCGCGTCGGGCAGGCGTGCCCCTTGCAGGAGGGGATGGAAATCGAGCCTTACCGGAGGCTCGGGCCGGGCCGGCCACGGCACTTGGGGCCCCTGAAGCTTGATGAGGGCAGGCGACTTCGAGAACGACACCAATTCGCTTGCAGGCCCAGCCTGGCCGTGGACATCGAGCGCGCGGACCCGGAAATACCAGTCACGACCGAAGGGAAGGTTGACCGGCAGTTGGAAAAGCGGTCCGCCGCCGGGAACAACCGCCGCCGTCCGGAAGACGCGCATGTCGACATAACGGGCGAGCCCATTCACCTGGCCGACATGGAGCAGGTTGCCGGGCGGAGCCAGATTGTCGCTCAACGTGCCTGCGGGCTTGGCGAAAGCACTTGGCGGCCAGCAACCAAGTTCGATCTCAAAACGTCCGACACCGGCCGGAGCGCAATACCACGTGAGTTCCGTACCCTCGGGCCCCTGCGCGGCCGGATAGGCTTTCGGGGTGGCGGGCGTGAGCAACCCAAGCGTCGGTGCCTGGCCCAGCTTGACGAACGGGCTGGCATTGCCTTGCACGTCGAGCAACTGGACGAAGTACCCCAGTTGTGCGCCATGCGCCGGCAGTTGGTCGTCGAGGTATTCGACCATTGGCCCGCCGGTGTTAGCCACCAGATCCTGCGCCAACAGCGAGGGCTCCGCCCCGTCCACGGAACGGTAGATCCGATACTCCGCGGTCTTGGGAACGATCTCGAACCCCAGCCGGATCCCGCCAGCACCGGGCATGTGGGCACATGTCGTCTCGGCAGCCCCTCCGGCCAGTCGCACGACGTTTGGCTCCCAGGTCGCCACGAAGTTCACCGCGCGGACAGCCCCGGCCTCGGGCGGACGGACATTCTCGGTGGTCTCCGAAACGGATGTCTGTCCATTGCGACCACCCCACCGGGCGTAGAACCGGACTGCGTTGGGCGCGGCCCCTCCAGACACCTCGCGCTGACGGAATGCCAGCGTAAGTCGGTCTGCACCGTCGGGCCACGCATGCCGCCCCAGAAATCGCAGGGTCGCCAGATTCGCTGCGGCCAGGACCGGATCGTCCCCAAGATCACCCACCACCTGGTCGGCGCGGGTCTCGGACAACAACACGCGGTCAGGGCTGATCTGGTTGGTGAGCGGATTCGGTGTCAGCACGAAGAACTCCACCCACTGCGGAGGTTCGGCGGGCGCCGTGGTCGTCAGCTGATACCAGTGAACCCCGGCCTGCGTGTCGGGAGGGTTCCGTCCGTCGGGACGGTACTCCGCCTGCGGATTTCCATCCCAATTCAGAACGGGCCGCGGGCAGTTCAACTCGATGAAGCCCGACGGGGCGGCCGGCCCTTCCCGGTCGCGCAGCACGCCGAACACGGGCGGGCTGGCATGGGACCATCGCGGACCACAGGCCCCCTCTTCCTCGACAACGACCGAGTACCAGAACGTGTCGCCCAGGTTGGCCCCGATCGACGGGGCGCCGGCCGCGTCATCCAGTTTCCCCATTTCCACGGTGCCGGCCACTGCGGGAATGGCCTGCCCCATCCGGAATGGAAGCAGGTCTTCGGGCGGCGCACGGAGGGCATCGGCAACGGTCGCCCGATGGATCCAGTACCGCCGGGCACGGCCACTGGCTGGCGGTTGTTCCCACAGGACCCGGAGCGCCTGACGGCTGGCATTGCCGGTCCACAAGTAGTCGTTGACCACTCGGACCGTGCCGACCATGCCAGGCCTCTCCCGGTCGCAGACCTTGACCAGACGCCCGGGCGATGGCGCCCCGGCCCGGCCCACCAGGTCGACCCCGGCCACGAAATAATAGAATTCCGCGCCATCCACGAGACCGGCACCGCTGCCAGGCCGGGTGAAGTCGTCGATGAAATAGGCGAGGCCCGGCTCGACCAAGGGATTGGCTGCGGCGTCAGGCGTCAGCAGTTCCGGCGGCAGGATCGGCACGCCGCTGACACGCCGCGCCTGTTCCCCGTTGGACAGGAGCAATGCGAGCAATTGCGCCGCGCTCGGCGGCACCGTGTGGAACCCTCGGGCCTCGGCAAGAGCCCGTTCGACCCGATACACGGCGTAGCCGTTGATCAGCAGACCCGCCTGGGCCAGCGCAGGCGGCACACCCCAGCGCAGCTTGACGCTGCGGTGCCCCGTCAACGTGGGATCAGAGAGCTCGGTCGGCCGGTTGGGGGCGGGCAATGCGGGCGGATTCGCCGGGTCCAGCGTGACACGACCCACGACGGCGTAGGACTGCTTCTGGGTCAGGTCGTAGGCCCTCAATTCGAAGGTGCTGAGCTCCGGCAACGGTCCCGCCCACCCCTGGCCAAGGGACATCTGCATGGCCGGGTGGAAGCGCCCCAGCGCGCCAACCGCCGGCCCGGCACTCGCGGGGAGCTGCAACGAGGCCACGATGGCCTGCGGCAGCGGCAGCTCGTCTGGAAACTTGAACAGGTTGCCAAGGGTGGCGCGCAGTTCGTTCGTATCCTGCCCGAGGTGGCTGGCCCTCTGGAGCACCATGCCTACCAGGGCGGGATCGGTGAGCCTGGTGACGACCGCCTCCAATTGGTAGGCGCCAGGTGCCTGGGGTGCACCCGGCTTGCGGTACACAGCGTAGGCGGGCACGGTGCTAGCCGGGCCCGAAACGGGTGCATCATCCAACCGGTCCCAGACCACGTACGCCCATGGCTTCGCCAAGGCGTCCCGAGCCACGGTACCCACCGTGACCATCGCCTGATCCACGGGCTGAGCGTGCACGGCGGCCGGGCCGCCACCCGCCAGCCAGAGAAGCCAGAGAAGCACCCCGGTTGCATTCCGGGCGCCCCCCCAGGATGGCCAGGTCCAGGTGTCCCTTGGATCCGGCATGCCGCGCCTTTGCTGATGCTCGCTGCCCATGGGATCAGAACTTTACCTCCCACTTGCCGGTCTGGCTCTTGAAGCCGAGCCCGACCGTCCTGGAAAATTTCTTGCACAACGGGCAATAGCCCAACTTGCCTCCGAGCGTGGCAGAACCCGACAGGTCCAGGCCCGTTTCCGGGCCGATCTCGCCCACCAGTTTGGCCTCGCCCCTCGCGCCGAGCAGGCAAAGCAGATCTCCCGAGACGCTGCCGTGCAACGCGGCTCCCGCCAGCACCGGATTCGGCGCCACGCGGGCGTATCCCCGCAGGCCGTACTCGGTACGGACCCTGAAAACACAGCCGAGGTCGGGCACTCCGTTCCAGCCGACAACCTTGAAGTAGGCTCCCGTGAAAGGCGACGCCGGCACCTGTCCCAGCAGGGCGGGCGCTTGGTCATCGAACTTCATCAGCGGGGACAGTGAACAGGCCCGACCGAAGAAGAATCCGGCGTCCACGGCTCCAGCTCCACCCAGACCGTTCATCTTGCCGAAGCCGGCGAGGTGGCATTCCTGATAGCCAAGGGCGAACACAGCGTTCAACTCCGGGGTCACCATGCCGTAGAGGTTCATGTTGCCATAGAGGCGCACGCTCCCGCCCAGCCCAAGGGGCGACACCTTTGGTTCGCGCTGCAGGGAGAACTTCGTCGTCACGTCGGCCACGAGATAGGGAATCCCGAGCCACTTGCTGACCGGGACCTTTACCGCGCCGAAGGTGATCTCGTTGGCGATCTGGCCCGCCGCGAAACACTCGCCGCCCGGACCGACACTGGCCAATTCGCGAAACAGGAAGAAGCCTCCCAACTCCATCGGCGCAGGCGTTGGAATCCGGGTCATCGCATCCACGCGGAGTTCCTTCAGCGTATCCCCGGCAATGTGGGCGTGCCCGGAAACCTTGGCGGTGGCCATCTGGCTGACCCCGCCAAGCGACTGCTGAAAGGTCTCCTCGACCCCCGCGAGGGCCGACTTCAGGGAGGCCGCCAACACGGAATTGACCTGCTGGAAAACATTGTCCAAGGCGAGCCTCAGGGTCGCATCGAGGTCGTAGACCCGTTGCTTCAACGCGACCTGCACGGTGGTCGCAAACGCGGTGGCACCGAGTCGCTCCCGCAACCGCTGCCGCAGCAGGCCGCGGAACTGGGTCTTGGAATACTCCTTCACCGAAAACTGTCCCGGCAGCCCTGGCTTGAGCAGCACGCCCTGCACATCCTGCCGGGCGAGGGCGACAGCACCGTCCAGCACACCGCCGATCGCCTGGAGTTTGGCGTTCAATTCACCGCGGAAATCGCCCGCGGTCCCCAAGGCGTTCCGCACGGCGAGGAGGGCAGACCGGACCTGTTCGAGCGACACACGCGCCGCATCAAATGCCTGCCCGACCTGCTCGATCTGTTCAGCCAGGTCGGCCAAGTCCGCCCCGCTGCCAGGTTGGAGCGCGGCCAAGGCCTTCACGAGCTCCTGGAGCTGGGGGTAGCCATCGCCGACCTTGCCCACGACATTGAGCACGACGTCGACCGCCTGCACGCCGCGATCCAGTTCCGCGATCAGCACCGCCGGCAACTCCGATCCCGGCAGGTTGGCCGCAGCATTTCGGATCCGCCCGCCAACAGGGCTGAAGAGTACCCCCAACCGCTCCTCGGCGGCGGCCCTCGCGGCGGCACCCGTACCGCCGATTGCCTGCAGGTCGGCAAGGGCCTGATCCAGGGCCGAGTCTGGCAGCGTGGCATCCAACGCGGGCGCGAGCAGTCCGTTCATCTGCGGGCCCAACAGTCGTCCCAGTCCTTGCAACCCCTTGAGAAGCTGCGCGTGGGCGGTATCTCCCAGGGCCTTCTTGACCGCCGACTCGACACCCGTGGCGGCATTCAGGGCATTGTAACCGAGTTCGGTCAGGCTGATCTTGGGCAAGCCTGCCTCGATCCCAAAGGTGATGTCGGCAATCCCCGGACTGAGATGCTTGACCTGATGCCGCGCCGCCAGGACCACCAGCTCGGCCTGGCTTGGCGCGGCCGACCGGAAACTGCGCAGCACCGGCTGCCAGACCAACGGATAGTCGAACTGGAGGAGGTCAAGCCAGCGCCGCCGGGCACGCGGTGCATACTGAGGGTTCGCCGCCGAGTTCCGGTACGCAGCCAATCCCACCCCCTGCGTCACGGGAAAGCCATGGTTCCCAGGGTCAAATGCCGCAGGATCGTTGAAGTAGCTGCGCGTCCCCTCCTTCCAGCCCTGCATGGGCCAGCCACCCACCAGGTAGATCGGGGATACTGTGTCGTCCGCCTTCGCAGAGGTCTGCACCTGCACCGACAGATCCTCGAAGAAGGCCACATCCAGGCGACCAGCGAAGGTCAGGAATCCAAACGAACCGCCCGGAGGTTGCGGGTCCGCCTGCCAGTTGTTGAAGTAGGCCGGAGTCGACAGGGAAAGGCGGTACGTCTCAGAGCCCGGTCCCCGGAGCGTGATCTGGTTGGGACCCGTCAACCGGGACGAAACGTTCCCGCCATCGGATTGCGTCAGGAGGTTGCCATCCGGCTTGAAACCAAGCCGACCATGGAATGGTTCGCTGACATGACTGGCCCGGACCTCGACATCCAATACGAGCCGCGATGCATCGGGTGAGCATCCGCTCGTCGTGGTGAAGGAGATCGCCAGGGGCTTGAACCTCGCATTCCAATACGCCAGCTGCAGGTCACCGACCCCCGCCCGCAACCGCGCCGAAGCCAGCCCGCCATTGCAGGTCAGCACCAACTCCTCAAAGGGCACCGTGAACCCGCTGGGATAAGGCACACTCAGTCCGCCTGATGTCACCGACTTCTGGGGCGCGCCATCGAGGAAGCTGAAGCCGAACGACTCCAGAACGACCGGGTAGCCATAAAGTGTCCCGCCCGGCGGAATCTGACCTGCGGCGGCCTGTTGGATGCCCGAGACACCGCTGCGCCGGACGTAGTGACGGCTGCGGCTGGTGAGCCCGTACGCAGGCAGCGGCTTGCCCCCGAGGGCGCTTGTGCCCTTGACCTGTGCACCGGGCCGCAGGTTCAGGCCCGCGTAGTTGGCGACGCCGTCCTCGTAATCGGTGGTCAGCGGCCACTCCACAATGGGGCCAGTGAGGAAGGCGGCTGAGGTTCCCACCCCCCGGAGCAGGCTGGCGGCCGCCCGCAGGTCCTGCGGGTACGATGGCGAAGGGGGGCGTTCAACAAACGGTCCGGGCACATGGAGGACGCCCACCGGGTACGGCCCCGCCTGATGCGCGAATCCCGGCGGGCCGTTTCCAACCTGAAAGCTGCCCCATCGCACGGAGTCGTTCAGGCTTCCCTCCCCGAACAGCCCGCCCTCCGGACCGATCACGAGTCTGGCCCCGGCCGGGCTGAACGTCAGCGCACCCATTCCCGTTCCACCGGGGCACCCTCCCTCCGGACAGCCCTGCGCATACTGCACCCCCACCGGCGCGACTCCGGACAGTCGACTGGAACCGGGCACGAAGCGCCCGTGGTCCAGGGCGAAGGCACCCGGCTGGGTCCAAGCCACGTAGGTCCCGGCCGGGAAGTGGGGAGCGTACCCGTCCGGCATCAGGGTCCCGACGCAGCTCATCTGGGCTGCGCCAGACTCAGGATCCGCCGTCACCACTACGGATTCCCCCACGGCGACCTGCGCCCGACGGAAAAGCCGCTCATTGGAAGGACGACGCCACGGTCCGGCGGCAGGAAAGGCTCCTTCAAAGCTCTCCGACTCGGCCACCTGCCCTTCCCGCACGTAGTGCAACCGGCCGTCAGAAGCACCAACGATTTCCCCCTGCTCCACCCGCCAAAGCAGGCTTGAAACCCCGAACCACCACGGCAGGGATTCGTCCGCAACAAGCAGCGGGCCGGGAATGATCTGGTTCAAGGGCCGGAAGTTGCCGTCCAACGCCGCCTCGGCAAAAGGATGCGCATCGAATAGGTCCATGGACGATTCGCTCGCCCGCATGCCGAAACCCGGCGGAAACAACAACGTCACCGCTCCACGCGCGCCGTTGGCGTTCAGCTTGACCCCGCTGACCGTGAAGCGGATGCCGGAGGCAATCCCCGGAACCTCCGTTGCGCCCATCGGTACTTCTCCACCAGTCACCTTGAGATCGCCATTGGGCAGGACCGCCGCCTGCAGCGCCACGGGCGGCAACGGCACCGGAATCGCACGCGGCAGATACGCCTGTCCCAGACCGGGAAGTTCAAAACTGAGGAGCGGGTGTCCGTCCGGCGGCAGCGTCCCCGCGAGACTCCATCCGCTGGGCAGTCCACGCAAACGGGCCTCGACCTGGTTGAACAGCAACCGGCCGGAAAGCGACAACAGCGAACCCGATGTGCTGACCTGTCCGGCCAAAGCAGGCTCTGCGCCCGGCTCCCCAATCACACGCAGGCTGACGCTCAGAAGGTAGTTGCCGAGCCCCGGCAGCTCCGCAAACGCCGCGGGGTCCAGCTGCTGCTCCAGCAGCACCAGACTACTTTCGGGAACCCGCCCTCCGCCTTCGCCCGTACTCCATGACGCCACCGCGCGACTGGCTGCTGCAGTGGTCGTGCCGAGAGGAATCTCAACCCTCGTAACCGGATCCGTGAGTGTCCATTCCCACGCCAACGGTACATCCGCGACAGCCATGGCCGCGTTGAATTCATCCCACCGTCGCACCTCGGCACGAGCCCGGAAACTCCAGTGGTCGAGCCCGTCCGCGCCACCCACCCGCGACTGGAAAAGCCAGTCCACAGCCACCACCCGGGCCAGAACGTTCCAGGACGCATCGCCCGGGGTGCTGTTGCGGAAGTGCCAGAACACGCGAGGCTGCGTGGCCATTGCTGTCACCTCATCCCCGTTCCGGCGCAGCACGACCAAGGCGGTGTAGGTATCCTGCGGCGACAGTGCCTCAGCCGGCCGCACCGCCCAGGTCCGCTCCACGGTGACCACCTTGAAGAACTCGAACAGCTCCGCCGGGCCGCTGTATGCCATGGTTTCCGTGAAGGGAACGGCAAATCCGGTGGATCCATCCGGGAGTTGCAGAGCCACCGGTGTACCGGCCTCGTTGAGCAACTTCACCTCCCAGGTGACATCGGCCACGTCGAACGGATTTCCATAGGTGACGCGGATCGAGGTCCCGACCCGGATCTGATGACGGCCCGGACCCGCCTCGCCCGCCGCAGCGTCCGAATCCAGCACCACCTGC
The DNA here is from genome assembly GCA_965284395.1 of Limisphaerales bacterium. GTDB lineage: Bacteria > Verrucomicrobiota > Verrucomicrobiia > Limisphaerales > UBA9464 > UBA6176. The sequence goes on from OZ260084.1 coordinate 361,991, forward strand.
GATCCTGAGGGTAACTGGGCCTCCAGGAACTCCAGCTCCGGACGCGCCATCAAACGCGAGAAGCCCAGCCAAAGGCACACGAGCAACGCAAGTCTGGCTGGCCAAGATTGGGGGCAGCTTCCCATGGGATACTTGTCGAATACCTTTCGGCCTACTGCCAGGTCCAGCCGATTCTCGCCGCCAACGCGAGACTGCGAGACCGACCGGACACTCCCGCCCCCCTAGCTAACATCACGCCGTCGCCCTTCTGCCACCTCCTCTCCCCCACGCCGCGTCGCTGCGCCGCCGCTGGGTTTCCCTCCGCTGGGTGTCCTCCGCTGTGTCGCCGATGGCCAGACCCTACCCGGAAAATTCCTGTTTCACGGGCTGGACGGGTCCGATACGGTTTTCGGCCGGTCGGGTCATCCGGCCCTCGGAAATTCAATCTGCATATGCCACTGACTCACACGCGCGAGCTGTTCGCAAAGGCCCTCAAGGGCAAGTACGCCCTGGGTGCGTTCAACGTGAACAACATGGAGTTGCTCCAGGCCATCGTGGAGGCCTGCGAGGAGGAGAAGGCCCCGGTCATGCTCCAGATCTCCAAGGGCGCCCGGGATTACGCCAACCCGATCTACCTGCGGAAGCTCATCGAGGCTGCCGTCTCCACCACCACCATCCCCATCGCCGTCCACCTGGACCACGGCGATTCCTTCGAACTCTGCAAGCAGTGCATCGACGAGGGCTTCACCTCCGTCATGATCGACGCCTCGCATGAGCCATGGGAGAAGAACGTCGAAGTCACCCGCCGCGTCGTCGATTACGCCCACAAGCACAACTGCGTCGTGGAATCCGAGCTCGGCCATCTGGTCGGTGCCCAGTTCGACGACGGCGAAGAGGGCGGCAACTACTCCACCGGCGGGCACTACACCCACCCCGAGGAAGCCGTGAAGTTCGTCCGCGAATCCGGTTGCGACTCCCTCGCCGTGGCCATCGGCAACAGCCATGGCGCCTACAAGTTCAAGGGTGAGCAGCACCTCGACCTCGAGCGCCTCAAGGCCATCAAGCAGGCCCTCATGGACGCTGGTCTCGGTGACTACCCCCTCGTCCTGCACGGAGCCTCCTCGGTGCCCCGCGAAATCGCCCAGAAGTGCAACCAGTACGGCGGCACCCTCGGTGAAGATACCGCCGGCGTGCCCGAGGCGGACATCGAGATCGCCCGCCGCACCGGCTGCACGAAGGTCAACATCGACACCGACCTCCGTCTGGCCATGACCGCCGCGATCCGCGAGGTCTTCGCCACCAAGCCCAAGGAATTCGATCCGCGCAAGTACCTCGCCCCCGCCCGCAAGGCCGTGAAGGAACTCGTGCGCCACAAGATCAAGAACGTCCTCTGCTCGGCCGGCCACGCCTTCGACTGAGCCCCGTTCGTTCCAGCTTCGAACAGGGCGGGATCCCACCGGGATCCCGCCCTTTTTTCATGCCACGCCTTCCACTCCTGCACGCACTCCCTGGCATGGGTGCCGATCACCGGATGTTCCCGCCTCCGTGGCAGACCCTGCCCAGCTTCATCGCCCACGACTGGCCCCGTCATCAGAGTGAAGTTTCCCTACCGGAACTTGCTGACCGCCTCATCAACGAATTCGGGCTCCAGACCGGAGACAGCATTGTCGGGGCCTCACTCGGAGGGATGGTTGGATGCGAGATCGCTCGGCGGATCCGGCTCCGCCACCTGATCCTGATTGGCAGCGCCGAACATCCGACCGAGGTGCGGGCTCCCCTTCGGTTGATTCACCCAATCGCAGCCATCACGCCTTTCCGACCACTGGTACAACTTGCGGCACTGATCCCCTCCAGGTTGACCGAAGGATTCGGTGCCTCGGAGCCTTCATTCATCCGGGCGATGTGCAGGGCCGTATTCACGTGGAGCGGCTGCCCAGCCCCGACACCGGCACCACTCAGGATCCATGGCCGCTCCGACTGGATCATTCGCCCTCCAGCCAAGGTGAATCTGCTGCTCCACGGCGGGCATTTCATCTCGATCACGCATGCCCGGGAGTGCGTGGAATTCATCCGTCCACGGCTCTCGGATCCCGACAGTTGAGGCCCATTCAGGGCTCGCGGCGCAGCTGGTCCAGCACCTCTGCCAGTCCCAGCAGGCTCAGCACCTGGATCGCTCCGACTTCCTCCAGAACCTCCCGGTACGCCCCCGACGCCCGACCGCCCGCGACGATCTTCGTCCCTGCTGGCAGCAGCCGACGGAGTCGGCGGACTTCGGCAGGCAGCAGGGCATCCCCTTCCGGGTGCACAATGGACAGCGCCACGGCGCGTGCGGAATGCGCCCTGACTACCGAGACAATCTCCTCCGAAGGCAAACTCGCGCCGGCGTACACGACCCGCCATCCCCTGGCGGTCGCCGAAGCCGCGACCAGGATCGCCCCCAGCTCATGGAGCTGACCCGCCGGAGTCGTCGAAACCAGCACCGGCGCCCCCGGATGGACGGCCATGGGCCGGGCCACCTGCCCGAGATAGGTCCGGATGCAGGCCGAGGCCACATGCTCGTGGGCCACCTTCAAGGTCCCAACGCGCCATGCCTCGCCGATCCGCTCCACCAAGGGAACGATGACCTCGTTCAGAAGTCGCACCTGTCCCAGCTCAACGGATGCCCGGTCCAGCACCGCCTCCAACCGTCCGCTATCCATCGCTTCCACGGCGGCAAAGGCATCCGCCACGTGTAACCCCACATCGGCCGCTGCCGGTGATCCAACAGCCTCCTTCCGGATCTGGACGGCTGGCAGGCTCGAATCCTGCGCCAGCAACATCGCCAACTGATCCGTCCGCAGCTTCGCGACGTCGCCGATGCTGTGTCCGGCATCCGTCGCGCGCTTGAGCAACGCCAACCGGTCGATGTCCTCGGTGGTGTAAAGCCGACGGTTGCCGTCATTCCGCTCCGGCTGCGTGGTGGAATACCGCTTCTCCCAGGCACGGATCAGGTGCGGGCTGAGACCCGTGCGCCGGGCCACCACCTTGATCGAATGCCTCAATTCGTTCGCCATGTTCTTCAGTAACCCTGTTTCCCAGCACCAGACATCGTATCCGGGTTTTCGCAACTCCGGCTTGGGCCACTCTGCTTCGCGCCAAGGATCAGGTCGAGACCTCTGTTAGACAGAAATACAACAAAACCAAAACACATCCATTGACAGAACTAGCCAAAGAATAGACAAAGTGAACACAGATTAGACGGAAGTTAAACACATCAACAACACGCCTTGCCAAATCATCCCATGAAGAGCCCGACAAAACTCTCGAACCCCAGCAAGGCCAAGCGCTCCCCGATCCGCCGGATCCGGCTTTCCAAATCTACCCGCACCGAAGTCTCAGGATCTGTCGTGGCCCCAGTCCGCACGTTGGCTCCCGCCCATATCCAGCTTCCCCGCGAGGGCGTGCGGTTTGAAACGGAGTCCATCCCGACGGAGACGCGCTCGGCGCTCAACCTCTACATGAAGGACGCGGTGGAAGTCCCGCTTCTGACCGTGCAGGAGGAGATCGAACTGGCCGCCCGGATCAAGAAGGGCGACATGGCTGCCCGGGAACACATGATCCGAGCGAACCTGCGCCTCGTGGTGAAGATCGCCCGCGACTATGATGGTCTGGGCCTTCCCCTGCTCGACCTGATCAACGAGGGAAACATCGGTCTGATGAAAGGCGTCGAACGATTTGACCCAGCCAAGGGCGGCAAGCTCTCGACCTACTCGTCGTGGTGGATCAAGCAGTCGATCAAGCGCGCGCTGGCCAACCAATCGAAGACGATCCGCCTGCCGATCCATCTCGTGGACAAGATCTCCAAGATGCGCCGGGCGACGATGGAGTTGCAGGAACTGCTGGGCCGGGAGCCGAGCGACGAAGAGATCGCCGAGGAACTGGAAGTACCGGTCCGCAAGGTAAAGCTCTGGCAGCGCGCTTCGATGAAGACGGCTTCCCTCGATCAGCCCCTCGGGGACGATGATTCGAGCCAGCTGGGAGAAGTTGTTCCGGACGAGGCCATCTCCGATCCTTACCGCACGCTGGAGCAGGAGACGACCTACGCGATGGTCCGCGACTTCCTGCAAGTCCTGGACAAGCGGGAGCTGACGATCCTGAGCGAGCGCTTCGGGTTGGATGGAGGTCCCGAGAAGACCCTGGACGACATTGGCCGCAAGTTCGGCGTGACGCGTGAGCGGATCCGTCAGTTGCAGAACCTCGCGCTGGCCAAGTTGCGCAAGCAGATCGAGAAGCTCGAGGCCGTCCGCACCCCGGGCGAGGACGGCTTGATCGCTCAGTTCTCGAGGATCGCGACGGCGGCCGCGTGACCGGTCGAGTGGGTGAGGCTGAGATGGACCCGGGTTGCACCGCGGGACTCCAGCAGCCTTGCGCCCGCATCGTGGAGGCGGATGAACGGCTGGCCCGACGCGAGCCGTTCCACCTCGATGTCCTGCCAGTGAAGTTCGGCACCGATGCCGGTGCCGAAGGCCTTGCTGACGGCTTCCTTGGCCGCAAAGCGGACGGCAAGGCAGGGCGCTGGATCGGAATGGGACAGGCAGTAGGCGAGTTCGGAATCGCGGAGGATCCTGCGGGCAAACCGTTCGCCGTGGCGCTTCCAGATCTCGCGGATGCGCTCCACCTCGATGATGTCGATGCCGAGTCCCAGAATCATGAGCAGTCCTTCGCTGACAATCCTCCGGGACTTCACACGTTATTCACAAGCCCCGATTGACAGCGGAGGGTCAGTCCAGTAATTCCACCGCACGATCGAAGGTCCGGTATGAGCGTAGCCCTTGGCCAGCAGGTTTTGGTGCTCAATCGCCTGTGGCAGGCGGTGAATCTTTGTTCTGTCCGTCGTGCCCTCACGCTTCTGTTCGAAGGTCACGCCCAGGTCGTCGCCAACAACGACGCCGGGGATTTCAAGACCTACGACTTCCAGCAATGGCGGGACTTCTCCAACCGGTCGACCCACGACGGTTCCGAGGATGTCGTCCGTACCGTGGCACTCCGGATTCGCGTCCCACGGGTCATCCTCCTCCTGTTCTTCGACCGACTCCCGCGCAAGGAGGTGAAGTTCACCCGGCACAACATCTTCGAGCGCGACCGCAACACCTGCCAGTACTGCGGCAAGGTCTTTGATCGTCGCGACCTGAATCTGGATCACGTGATCCCGCGCGATCGCGGTGGTCCGACGACGTGGGAGAACATCGTCTGCTCGTGCATCCCGTGTAACACCCGGAAGGCGAACAAGACCCCGGCGGAAGCCTCGATGCGTCTGGTGCGGAAGCCTAAGCGCCCGAAGTGGAGACCGTTCGTGCAGGTGAGCTTCGGCGCGCCGATGCCGGATTCGTGGAAGCACTTCCTCGACATCGCCTACTGGAACGTCGAACTCGGTCAGGAAGCGGAGTAGCGGTCATGCCCGGATGACGGCATGGTCGCGGGCAGCGGATGTATCTCTTGCTGCCACTGCTCGCTGCTATCGCCTTTGCGGCTGGATCGCTGGTCTACAAGCGAGCCTTTCAGGAGGGTGCCGGGATCGCCCACGCCCTCATCTTCAACAACGTCGTCCTCGGGATCGCCTTCCTCCCGCTGCTGGCGCTGGATCCACACCCGGTGCCGTGGCGGTTGGCATACCTGCCCGCCATCACCGCGCTGACGTTCGTGGTGGGTCATCTACTGAACGTTGTTTCGCTGAAGCTGGGCGACGTATCGGTGGCCACGCCCCTGCTTGGAGCCAAGGTGGTCTTCGTGGCACTGATCGCCCGACTGCTTTTCCAGTGGCCGGTGTCCGGCATGCAGATGGTGGCCGCAACGCTGACGTCGGCCGGCGTGCTGGCCATGGGACTCGCAGACCTGCATCACGGCCGCCGGACCCTCGTCACCATCGGTCTCTCGCTTGGATGCGCGGCTGCCTTTGCCATGACCGATACGTTGATCCAGCTCTGGGCGGCGGACTTTGGGGTCTTCAACTTTCTTTCCCTCCTGTTCCTCAGCCTGGGAGGACTTTCGCTCCTGACGCTCCCATTCTTCGGACGCACCTCGCTACAGGCACCGAAGCCCGCCTGGAAATGGATCGGTGCGGCCACCGCACTGTCGGCGATCCAGGCCATCATCATCACCTGGACCATCGGCCATTGGCGGGACGCCGCGGGCGTCAACATCGTCTACGGAACCCGCGGCTTGTGGAGCATCGCCTTCGTCTGGTGGGCGGGCCGTTGGTTCGGAAACACCGAACGATCCTCGGCAGGGCCGCGGGTCATCGCCGGGCGCCTCACCGGGGCGGTGCTGATCCTGGGTGCCGTGGTGCTGGCGATGCGCGAAGCGCGCTAGTCAGCGGGAACCCACGATCGGGATCCGGTCGCCGTCGACGGCTATCCGAAACCGTTTGCCGGCCAGATGAGCCTCGGCCAACCGACGAAGTGCATCGCGATTGTCCCACCAGCGGCTTTCCAGATGGATGAGCACCAAGTCCTGGATCTCGGCTTGCAACAGCCGCGTGAAAAGTTCCTCCGCCTCCACATGCGCCAACTCGCAAAGCATCAGGTCCAGCGGTTGTGAAAGGAACGGCTCCAGATCGGACACCGCACCAATGTCGGCGGAATGACCCACGCGGAGGCCTTCACACTCCAGGACGAACCCGAACGTCTCGAAACTGGTCGCAGGATGGCGGGACCCGAAAGCCCGGCCAAGCGCGGCCAGGTGGGTTGTTGGATGGGGCGTCACCCGAAGATCAGCGATCCGGAAACTCTTCCCGGCCTCCAGGGCGACCCATTGGATGGGAAAACCCATGAGTTCATCGAAGAGGATCGTAGCCTCCAGCCAGGCCTTGAGCGCCGGAATAGCCAACGCAGGCGCCCTCACCACCAGCGGCCTCCGGCGTTGTTCCACCCACATGCCTTGGATCAGCATGGAGAATCCGCCAACGTGATCACTGTGCTGGTGGGAAAGCAGGATCTCGTCGACGTCGTCCGGACCAAAGCCCATCCCGAGGTAGGCGCCACTGACCCCCACGCCACAATCCACGAGCACCAACGCCCCGCCCATCCGGTAGATATAGGCCGAGTGACGCCGCTCGTGACACGGCCAACCAGCCGCCACACCCAAGCAGTGGACCATGTTCAATCCCGTTTCGACGGCGGCCATCGTGTTGGCCGCACTGCATATCCCCGTTGCTACCCCCGAAGCAAGCCGGGCGGTGATTTCGGGCGGGAAGTTCACAGTTCCCGGTCGTCCGCCCGATTCGGTGGGGCGAGACTCTCCGTCGAGCCGCTTCGCGCCTTTCTCTCCCGGCATCCCCAACTCCCACCACCACCACCATCGGCTCGTGAGGACACTCGCCCCACCCCTCCGGTTTGGCGAGCCGTCGCGCCGGAAGCGGCTCCACTCCCGACTCCCCGCTTCCCACCAGCCATCCGGTCGTTCACGCTGATTCCACTCTCCATGAAGCTCCTTCCTGGCATCGCCGCCTTCGCGCTCCCCTTCCTCTCCGCAGCCTTGCTGGCCGCACCGGACCCCTGCGAAATCCACCGGGAGTTCATCTACTACGGCGCCCCTTACCCCTCCTGCCATGCCTCGACGCTGGTTGAGACCCCGGGCGGCCTGGTCGCCTCGTGGTTCGGGGGAACCCACGAGAAGCACCCGGACGTCGGCATCTGGGTCAGCCGCCTCGAAGCCGGCACATGGACTGTCCCGACCGAAGTGGCCACTGGGGTCGAAAGCCCGTCGGTCCGATATCCAACCTGGAACCCGGTACTGCACCAGATCCCGAACGGAGAGCTGCAGCTCTACTACAAGGTCGGCCCCAGCCCGGATACGTGGTGGGGAATGGTGAAATCCAGCAAGGACGGCGGCCGGACGTGGTCCTCCGGACGTCGCCTTCCGGAGGGCATCCTCGGTCCCATCAAGAACCACGCCGTCACGCTTTCCGATGGAACGATCGTTTCCGGCAGCTCCGACGAGGCCGGCGGTTGGCGCCTGCATTTCGAGGTTTCCAAGGACCAGGGCACGACTTGGCAGAAGACCCCGGACCTCGGCGACCCCAAGACCATGGGCCTGATCCAACCCGGGCTTTCACTGCTCGACGGCAATCGCATCCTCGCCTACGCCCGCAGCCGCGCCGGCAAGATCTTCGTGACGTCGTCCACCGACGGCGGCCGGAACTGGACCCCGCCCTTGGCCACCCCGCTACCCAACCCAAACTCCGGCATCGATGCCGTCGGGCTGCGGGATGGGCGGACACTGCTTGTCTACAACCACGTCCCGGCTCCCAGCCGCGCGCGCTCCCCGCTGAACGTCGCCGTCTCCCGGGACGGTTCGAAGTGGGAGGAAGTCGCCGTGCTGGAGGACGAGCCGAAGATGGAGTTCTCCTACCCCGCCGTCATCCAGACCACCGACGGCAAGGTCCACATCACCTACACCTGGAAACGGCAGCGCGTCCGGCACGTGGTGCTCGACCCCGCCAAGTTCCGCCCACGGCCCATCCGGTAACCCGGCGGGCTTAGCCCCCAGCCGACTGCAAGGCCGCGCGCATCCGTTTCTTGTCGATCTTGCCGACGCTGGTCTTCGGGATCGATGGCACCAGCACGATCTCGGTCAGCACGGCACGCTTGTGGATCACGCCCGACTCGATGACCGCGTGCAGGTGCCTCGATAGCTCCCGCGCCGTCACCTCACCCAGTCCATCGCGAAGGACGACCTCGGCCCGCGGATGCTCGTCCCACTTCGGATCCGGAATGCCGATGACCGCCACTTCCCGGACCGCCGGATGCCGGGCGAGGGCCGATTCAATCTCCAGCGACGAGATCCATTCGCCCCCGATCTTGATCACGTCCTTCAGCCGGTCGGTGATCCTGAGGTAGCCGTCCGAATCCACGTAGGCTCCATCCCCGGTGTGCAGCCAACCGTTCCGCCAGAGCCGGTCGGACCCAGCCGAATCCCCGAGGTACCCGGCCGTCAGCCACGGACTGCGCAGAGCCAGTTCTCCGACCGAGCCCTGCGGCACCGTATTGCCCTCTGCGTCGAGGATCGCCGTCTGAACCATCGGCAACGCAAACCCGGTGCGGCAAAGCATGCCGATCCGATCGTCCTCCGACCGTTCAGCATCCGCAGGCTTGATGTGGGCGATGGCGACGATCGGGCACGTCTCGGACATGCCGTAGCCGCCGACGATCCGGATTCCCTTGGCCATCGCTTCCCGGGCGAGGGCAGGCAAGAGGGCTGCCCCGCCAATCACGATCTTGAGGCGGGTCCAATCAACCGATCCGGACGCCGGGTGGTGGATCAGCATCTGAAGCAGCGTGGGGACACAGTGCGAGAACGTGACCCGATGCTTGGCGAGCAACTGGAGGAGCATCTGCGGCTCGTACTTGCCGGGGTACACCTGGGTGGACCCCAGCATGGTCGCCAGATATGGCAAGCCCCAGGCGTGGACGTGGAACATGGGCGTCAGCGGCAGATAGACATCCTCCGCCCGGAACCCGACCGGATCCGCATGGACGGCCAGCGTCAGCCCTGCCGTCAACGTGTGAAGAACGATCTGCCGATGCGAGAAACTGACTCCTTTCGGCTCACCGGTCGTGCCCGTGGTGTAGAAGAGCGTGGCCATGGTGTCCTCCGGGAACTCCGGCCATTCCGCGACGGGCGTAGCCCCTGCCAGCCCCGCCTCGTACTCGCCGGCACAGGGCAAGCCCTCGGGGGGCGCCCACGGTCCATCCGCCAGCACCACCACATGCCGAACGTCCTTCAGGTGGTCCTTCATTGCCGCCAGCATGGGCAGGAAATCGACGTGGACGAACAGCACCACGTCCCGGGCGTGGGCAATGGTGAATCCGGCCTGATCCGGGGTCAGACGGACATTCACCGTGTGGACCGCCGCACCCGACATTGGCACCGCGAAGAACAGCTCCAGGTAACGGTGGCTGTCATAGTCCATCACACCCACCCGATCTCCCGGTCCCACTCCCATCTCCTTCAGCCACCCACCCAATCGGTCCACCCGACCCAGCCAATCCCGGTAGGTCAGCACCAAACGATCGCGGTAGGTGATTGTCCGGTCTGGTGCCCACGTCCGGACTCGATGGAGGAGGTCACGAATCAGCAGGGCGCTGCCGGGACGCGTGGGAATCGAAGGATTCTCGGTGGACATGGGGTAACCCTACCGGATTGCCGCCCCCAAAGTCGACGCCCCGCACTTCAGCCATTGGTCGGATCCTCGGGCATCCGGGTAGGAGACGACGCCAGGAGGCTCGGACCAGGAGTTTTCAGCAGGGTGGCCCCCACCCGGCGCAATCCACGACCCGCCGCGTGAGGGCACGCACCTACACCACCTTTGTAGGCCGGGTGCCCCCACCCGGCGCGATCCACGACCCGCCGCGTGAGGGCACGCAGCCTACACCACCTTTGTAGGCCGGGTGCCCCCACCCGGCGCGATCCACGACTCGCCGCGTGAGGGCACGCAGCCTACACCACCTTTGTAGGCCGGGTGCCCCCACCCGGCGCAGTCCAGCGCAGTGTTCCGGGTTCCAAGATTCCAGGGCTTCACACTTCAAAGTGAAAACTTCGAACTCCTCCCCGGCTCGACGGAACCGGGAACTGCCCACCCTACAGATCCTTCCTTTGCGCTCCGGGCCGGCGTAGGCTTCCGCCCATGCTCGACGACTCGGTGGGCAAGTTGAAGCGACTCCAGGCCGATGTGGCGGCGTCCCTGCGGGACGACAGCCACACTGGTGGCCCCTCACAGACGGCCGTGTCGCAGGATCAGGCGGCCCAGTTCCTTCATTTCTGGGGTCTGGTCGGACGCTTCTTTTGGCGCAATCGCTGCCAGGTCCGGGCCTCGGCACTCGCTTACACCACGCTCCTCGCACTGGTTCCACTGCTGGCCGTGTCCCTGACCGTCGCCTCGCTCGTCTTCGACGCCAAGAGCGACACCTCCCGCCAGAAACTGACGGGCATGATCGAGCGTCTGGTCGACAATGTCGCCCCGACCTTGGGTCTCTCCGACGCCGACGGCTCTGCCCCGGTAGGTCCTCCAGCTCCGGGATCAGCCAGCGTTGATCTCTCCGCCTCCCGCCGGGCAGACGTCGCCAAGAACATCCTCGATTTCGTCGGGAACATCCATTTCGGCACCATCGGCGTCACCGCCATGGTCGGCCTGATCTTCGTGGCCATCTCCCTGCTCCGGACCATCGAGGCCGCATTCAATGACATCTGGGGCGTCGCCAAGGGACGCGGATGGTTCGACAGCATCATCCTCTACTGGGCCGCCATTTCCCTCGGACCGATCGTCCTGCTGGTCGCGACCACCTCCGGATACCTGAACGCGCTTTCCGACCAGGCCAGCTGGGTGCATCAGATTCCCGGGGCCTCGGTCCTGCAGGCCCAACTGCTTCCGATCGTTGTCGTCGGACTGGCCTTCGGGGCCTTCTACAAGGTCATGCCCAACACCCGGGTGGAATGGCCGGCTGCCCTCATGGGTGGACTGATCGCGGGCATCCTGTGGTGGCTGAACAACCGGCTGGGAGTCCTCTACAACACCAAGGTCGTCACGTACTCCAAGATCTACGGTTCCCTAGGCGCCGTCCCCCTCTTCCTGCTTGGGCTGTACTTCTCCTGGATGATCGTGTTGTTCGGCTCCCAGGTCGCCTACGTCTTCCAGAACCGCCGCGCCTACCTGCAGGAACGGATGGCCGAGCGGGTCCATCACCAGGCCCGCGAGTTCATCGCCCTCCGCTTCATGGCCGAGATCGGCCGCTGCTTCGTCCACCAGCTTCCCCCGCCGCCCCTCGCCCGCCTGGCCTCCGAGCTCGCCGTTCCCGCCCGGTTGGCCTCATCCATACTTCAGAGCCTTGCCAGCGCCGAACTCATCGCCGAGACCGCCGGCAGCCATCCCGGCTTCGCTCCAGCCCGGCCCCTCGACCAGATCACGACCCGCGACATCCTCCGCGCCCTCCGCACCGGGCAGGGCTCCGACCTCCCCACCGCCAGCGATCCCAACAGGCCCATCGTGCAGGCCGAGTTCGCCGCCATCCTCGCAGCCGAGGAGAGCCGGTCGGGTCGCATCAGCTTGGCTGAACTGGTCCAGAAGCTGCCTGCAGCCACGTGAATCCCTTCCGCCAAATCCGGGGGAACCACCCCTTTTCGATGAGCCCAATAACTCCAAAGGAGAAGACCTTCGCCGGGACGTAACCAAAATCAGCCTTGAACAGGGTACTCGCACCCTGTTAGGAAGGGGGGGTCAGAAGGGGTAAATAATATGAACAAGACCAAACTATCTTTGATCCTCGCGGTCGCCGCTGCAGCGTCGTCCGCCTCCGCGGCCATTGTGAATGTATCGTCCGGCATCATTCCGGCGACGTTCAATCCCGCCGACCCCACGCCCATCCTCCCAGGCGGAGCTGGCACGTTGGCGAACAGCCCGGCGATTAACCTGCCGGTTGACTCGTTCAACGGCAGCCTCGGCACGCTGAATAGCGTGACCTACACGCTGACCTACTACAGCTACGCCACCTACGAACTCGTCAACACCGGCACCTCGGCGGCGACTTTCGAGGTCCAGTGGCGTGTCGGCCGCGATCTTGACGGCGATCGGAACACGCTCCAGATCCCCGGTAACGGCACCCAGTTTTCATTCTCTGCTCTGGGCACCCGGTTCGTCAACGTGCCGCCTAGCCCCCCACGACCGGCGCGACCCCGTACATCACGGACACCTCCAGCGCTGGCTCCCCGCTCGGCAACACCGCTCCCTTCATCGGCGACGGCGTCACGGACGTGACCTTTGTGTTCACCCCGAAGGGCTTCTCGGGCGTGTTTGCATCCCAGCAGGCCGTCCCCAACAACAACCCTGACGTCTTCGTCGCCGCCAAGGTTGACGTCACCTACGAATACACCCCGACGGGTGTGCCTGAAGCGTCCACCTATGCCGCCGGTGCGGTTGTTCTCGCTGGTGCGGGAATGATCCTCCGCCGCCGCATGGTTGCTGCGAAGGCCTAATCAACAAGAACTCAGAACTCCCTTCTGCGGGGCCGACCTTGGTGCACCAAGGTCGGCTTTTTCTTTTTCAGGGGGAGATTGCCGCTGGCGGATCCACCGATTGCGGAGAGCTGCTGGAGAGGCATTCGCCTCCACAGATTTCACCCTGAAAGCGGCAGTTGGGTTATCCACCGATTTCACAGATTCCACCGATCGGCGGGAACAGGAGACCTCAACCTGAAAGCGGCAGTTGGATCCGCAGATGGCGCAGATGGCGCAGATAATGAGGGGCTTGGATCGGGCGTGCCGTTCACCCTCAAGGTGACGTCTGCGCGAGCCTCGGGTGCTGGCATTTCTGCCCTTCCATCTGCGCAATCGGCGCCATCTGCGGATGAATGAACTGCCGATTCTAGGCTCAACGCACCGCGGTTTCCATGTCACCCGCCGGGTGAAACGACAGCCTTTCCTAACCTGGTTCAAATCCGTGGAATCGGTAATCTGTGGATCCAACCGCCTAGTCCAGGGTGATATCCGCAAAATCCGTAACCATCCCATCGGTGGCTCTGACTACGAGGGGAATCCCGTGCTGACGGGGAACTGAGGAGGAGGTTGGTGCCGGCGGAGGGACTTGAACCCCCACGCCCTTCCGGGCAACAGATTTTGAGTCTATCGCGTCTGCCATTTCGCCACGCCGGCAACGCCAACCGAAGGAGCGTTTTCTATCGCAACCGCGGACCACGAGTAAAGCGGCGTTTTTGGAGAGCGTTGCTCCTGATGCATGTCGACGCTGCCCCGACCAAAACCAGAATCGGGGTGGCGATGTCCTCATCGCCTCGAGAGTGGGATTGGGAGGGCAACGGGGACGTTGCCGCCCCGGTCGACGCGGGAGCGTCGTCAGGATGCGCCCCCGGTCCTGCGACCGCCTCATCGCTTGCCGTGCGCCGTCGGGTGGGTAGCGTGAGGCCATGCGTTCTGCGCACGGCGCGGTCGGGGCTTATGAAGGAACGTGGGATGAACCGGCCGTGGCGGCCTGGGCCCGGGGCCTGCGTTCGCAGGTAGCTGCTCCCGCGGTCCATCTGGGGGTGATCTTCGTCTCTCCCGAGCTTCAACCGCACGCCTCCGATCTCCTGGAGACGCTCCGGATCGAGGCCCGTATCCCATTGCTGGTGGGCTCGACTTCGGCCGGGTGCATCCACGGAGGACGCGAGGAGGCCGGGCAGCCCGGATTCGTCCTGGCGCTCCATCATCTTCCTGGCGCGCGGCTTCAGGCCGCCCACCTTGACGACAGCACCCGAGCCGACCTGTTGGATGCCCGGGCCTGGCAAGAGGCCACTGGGATCCATCCCCGTGAAAGCCGCGGTTGCCTCGTCTTTGCGGATCCATTCCAGACCGACAGCGAGGCGTGGCTCAAGGGATGGAACCAGGCCTATCCCCTGGTCCCGCTGATCGGCGGGCTGGCGACCGGCGCGCCGGGCGATCCTCGTTCCCAGGTCTACCTCAATGGGGCCGTCCACGACTCAGGCACGGTCCTGCTCTCGGTCGGGGGCGGGGTGTCGGTGGTGCCGGTGCTTTCACAGGGTTGCAGCCCGATCGGTGAGCCGTGGACGATCACCAAAGCGGAGAGGAACTTCATCCTCGGTATCGCCAACCGCCCGGCCTACTCCGTGCTGGTCGATACCTACAATCGACTCACCGCAGAAGAGCAGCTGCTCTGCCGGGACAACCTGATGGTCGGCTTTGCCTCGGACGAATATCGAGACGAATTCCAGCCGGGAGACTTCCTGGTACGGCAGCTGATCGGGGCCGATCCCAAGGCGGGCGCCCTGGCCGTGGGAGCCCGTCCCCGGGCGGGGCAGACGATCCAATTCCAGCGGCGGGACGCCGCGGCGGCTTCGGCGGATCTGGTCCGGGTGCTGGAGCGGACGCGAGGCACACTGGGTAACCGACGGGTCTACGGCGGTGTCATGTGGTCGTGTTGCGGTCGAGGCCGCACGTTCTTCGGTCAAGGGGATCACGACGCCGGATTGGTCCAGGAGCACCTGGGACCGCTGGTGGTTTCGGGCGGATTCGCGAACGGGGAGGTCGGTCCAGTGGGTGGCCGGAGCCATTTCCACTCCTACACGATGGCGATGGGGCTTCTGGTCGGTGCTTGAGCCGGCGGGCCCGGCGGGTTGAACTGCGGCCTGAACATGGAAGAAACTCCGTCTGCTGCCGTCGAGACCGCTCCGCCGCCCCCGCCATCGGTCCCCGACGCGGGAAGCCTGGTGCTGCCGCCGGATATCATGAACCGGATCGACTTCGGGAAGTGTTTCCCGTTGGAGCAGCCGGTGGAACTGGAGCTGGGTGCAGGTGACGGATCCTTCCTCCTCAAGTATTCGGCCCTGCACCCGGAGCGGAACTTCATCGGGGTGGAGCGGCTTCTGGGGCGGTTGCGCAAGATCGACCGGAAAGGCCGTCGGCTTGGGCTGACCAACCTGCGAGCCCTCCGGTTGGAGGCATCCTACGTTCTGGAATGGATGATCCAGCCGGGATCGCTCGCAGCCCTGCATGTGTATTTCCCGGATCCATGGCCCAAGCGCCGACACTGGCGGCGGCGGCTGGTGAACGAACGGTTCGTGGAACTGGCAGCCCGGGCCCTGAAGCCCGGCGGGCATTTCCACGTGCGGACGGACGACGCACCGTACTTCGAGCAGATGTTGGCCGTGGGCAATGGCCAACCGGCCTTCCTACCCGCGGAAACGCCGGCCGAACTCCTCGCCGTGGTCACGGACTTCGAAGCGGACTTCAACGCAGGCGGGATCCCCACGCGACACTCCTCCTGGGTGCGGACCGACGGGCCCGTTTTTTATCAGCCTTCCCCCAATCCACCCCTCGCCCCATGATCGCCCGGATGCCAGAGCCGACCCACCACTGCTGGACGTTGCGATACCTCTGCCTGCTGGCGCTCGTCGCCCTGGGTGCGGCGCGCGCAATCGCGCAGCCGTCGAACTTCCTCTCCGAAAAGCAGGTGGGCTTCCTCCACAACGCCGCTCAGGGCCGCTACTCTGGCCGGTGGATCGAGGCCGGGAGCAATGAACTGCGAACGCTCCGACTCAAGGCCGAGCGCCACGACGCTGAGATCCAGAAGAACCACCTCGTGGGCGGCTTGGTCGTGTCGAAGCGCTACTCCGACGTCAACCGGACCCAGGTGGAATCCTATGAAGCGGTGGACTCCAGTGCAGCTCTGACGGGGCTGTATCTCACCGCGATGTCCTACTGGTTTTCTGTGGACGTCAAACCGCAGGCCCTGGACCGGATCCGCACCAGCCTCTCTGGATTCGAGAAGTTGGTGGAAGCGTCGGGCAAGACGGGATTCCTGCCTACCTTCGTCGGCAACGCTTCCGACGCCGCCTTCAAGCCCGCCTACTCGGTCCTTGGCGGGGCGGACCCGGCGCGTCCCGGTTTCGGGCGCCTCGCGCATTCCGGCAAGGACGGCACGGTGTGGATCGGCGGCACCGGTCGGGATACCTACTCCGCCGTGGTGCTGGGACTCGCCACCGTGCACAAGCGCATCCGGGACCAGAAGATCCGCACGCGCGCCAGCAACCTGATTGAACAGATCATCGGCCGGCTCGAGGCGGACCAGTGGCGGATCGACGATGGGCATGGACATCAGGATTTCGTGCCGCCGATGCAGAAGGCGGCAATCCTTCGGGCTGGAGCCTCGATCAACCCGGATCGCCACTCCCGGAAGTATGAGGCGGCGGCAAAGCTAGCCATGGAGTACCCGACACCGCTCCCGCCGCGATACGGCGACACGCGGGGGCCGATCCTCGCCATTGCGGACCTCGTGACCCTCACAAGCCTGGAGACGAATGAGACGCGGGCACTCGGCTTCCAAAACCGGTTGACACAGATCTGGCGCAAGACCGGCAGCGATCTCAATCCCTGGCTGGCGGCGTCCTACGTGAACGCCTTCGACCATCCACCCAACGACATTCTGGCCACTGCGACGCTGCAAGGAATCCTCCTGCAGTATTCCGAACCGCCACGGTGGCAACAGGCGGCTGCCCCGCCTGGGCCAAACGAGCTCATCGTCGAGGCCAACGGCCGGAAATGGTTCCGGGATTCCCGGCTCCCGCACCTTCGTCCATCCCGGCCCTTCTCTTGGGATTTCCCGGCTCGCGGAACGGACCTTGGGATCTCCGAAAACACGGTACATACCGGGGTGGACTACCTGACCGCATTCTGGATGGCCCGGGACGCAGGAATCCTGCAACACGAGGACGCAGTAGCGGAGAAGAAGCTCCGCGAACGTCCCAAGCCAACCAACGCCCCAGCGCGCCCTGTCCTCCCTCTGCCAACCAACACGGTGAATCGACCAGGAGCAGGGAAGTAGCGGAATCCGGGTGCCGATCACCCCGCTATCAACGGTACCCCAGCGACAATGGGTCGCACATGGGCCGACGCGTTCAATCGGGCAAGCAGGTCCACCTCCTGCGACACCCGCACGCCGTAGTCGGCTTCCAACCGGGTCTCAACATCGCGTCGCCAGGACGCCGGAAAAAGCTCCGGTCCGTACAGGGCTCCCGCCAGGGCTCCGGCAATCTGGGCGTAGGAATCCGTGTCGTGCCCCCATTCCAAGGTCAACGCCAAGGCCGCCAAGGGATCGCCCTCAGCGAGTTCCCAGCAGGCTGCCACCACGACAAACGGCACCTGCGCCTCCCATTTAACCGTCTCACGAAAGCTCTGGTCCAACCCTTCGAAGAGGCGGGCCGGCTCTCGTTGGGACTCCTGGACCAGGCGGTGCGCCAACCCCAGCCAGCGATCCACCGAGCGTTGGCACCACGGAATCCGGGAATGGCCGTAGGGATCCGTCTCCCTCATCGCAGCGGAGACAGCCTCCCATCGTCGAAGGTTTGATGAATCACCGGGAACCGCCAGCGCCGCCGCAAGTCCTGCCACCAGGGCGGCGTTGAGATCCCGCCCCCAGCCGTTATCGAAGAACCCGAGCTGGAAAGCCGCCTCGTAGGCCTGGACCGGTGCCCCGGCAAAGACCGCAGCCAAAGGAAGGCTGGTCATCTGCCCACAACAGGTCGCCAATCCGTTCCACATCCGCTCGGGTGGCAAGGCGCGCGCCAGGTCCCGTTCTCCCTGGATCCAGCGGGCTGCGTACCACCATTCCGTCAGCCAATCCTGAAGCAGACGGTTCCATCCCGGTCGGGCACGGACCTCAGGTCGCCTCGGCCAGTCGAGATAGGCCTGAGCGAGATCGGTGACTTCCAATGCCCTTCCCGAGTCAGCGACCTGCAGGGCTTCGAGCAGGACCAACTTGTGCCGAGAATCGTCGGTGATCGTCCCCGCCGGTGCCATCGCGCTCCAGTGAGCATAAGGCTCGGGAACTGGACGGAGTTCACCGTAGCCCCGCCATTGCCGAAGCAACCGGGCCTTGGTCGAGTCAGCGGCCGCCGCATCAAACCGTTCCCCCCGAACCCAACGGCGGGGCGCATTCCGAAGCTTGGCCACGGCATCAGGTGCCTGGAACTCGATCGGCCCCCCGAGTGCGTCGCCAATGAATCCCCCAAGCAGCAAACCATGCACCCGATCCCGCAGCCCAGGATCTGCCGCTATCCCGCCCGTTGCGGGCCCCGGTACAGGCCCCTGGCCACCCGTCGCGCATTGTGCGACCGACAAGCCGGCCGCAGCAGCGCCGATGAATCTCCTTCGTGTCAGCATGCATTTCCCTCCGTTGACCGGACTTCAACCAATCCTTCCCGCAGGGTCTTCACCGTGGGCGAGCGCATCAACGCGACGCCCAGGTCCAACCTCCGGATCCGCCCAGAGGCCGAGCACCCCAATGGCAGTTGGGCGTACCCAATCAGGCGGCGGATGACCTCGATTCCGGCCAACTGCATCGCCAGTGCATCGTCATAGCCTCGGGGCGGCAGGTAAGCCTGCCGCCAGACGTCCAGCATACCCTCCGACTGCCCGGCGAGCACAAGATGCCCCAGCCAGACGCCAACGTCGTACTCAGCGCGCCCACGGAACCCGAACTCCGGATCAATCACGCGCGGGCCTCGCGGGGTCCGGACCAGGCTCCCGGGAAAGAAGTCCCCGTGGATCAGGCTCACTCCATCGGTCAGATAGACATCGCGTCCCAGATCGCGGGCGAGCTTCGCCAAGGTGGCGTCCCCGTGGACCCGCGCGGCAGCCGCGGACAATCCGGGGGTAATCGCCTCCAGATCCAGACCGTTGCCCGCCTGGAATGGGATCTCGAAAACGTGGGCATGGTTCAATGCGCGCATCTCGCGATTCCCGAGGCTCGGCTGGCCAGCTTCCAGGGGGATCCGATGCAGCCTGCCGAGGAAGTCTGCCAAACCTTCCAGATCCCTCACCGGGAGCACGTCACCCCGGTAGATCCCCGTATAGTCACCCGCCCCCCCAAGATCTTCGATGGCCATCCACCGAGCCTCTGGATCCAGATGCAGGACAGACGGCATCCGATCCGCCACGCCCGCCACGCCCCGGACCGCCTGATAAAACTCCCACTCGCGGCAGACTCGGTCCCAGGGCGCGGCCAGACTCGGGTACTTCTCAACCCAAGGGCGCGACTGCTTCAGGATCAACGAACGGTGGCTCGTCTCGACCCGCACCGTGCAATTCATGTTGCCGTCCCCTGCCCGGGAGCAACGGATCACCCGTTCGCCAGCGGCAAGGAGCGACGCGTCGCGCATCGCCACTTCGACTCCGGTGGGATCGGCAGGATCGAGGAGGTAGAGGCCCGGGTGGGACTGGCGCAGCGCTTCGATGGACACGGGGGCGACAGCATGCGGCGAAACAGGTCCCGTGAAAAGCAGGCAGGCCGATGGCGATTCCAACCGGGCGCATCCTGACACTGCCCCCGTTTGAAAACAGGACCGGGGTGGCGACGCCCTCGTCGCCATGGAAAAAGGCATTGAAAGGCAGCGAGGACGTTGCCGCCCCGTTGATGGAAGGCGATCGGCACCTTACGGGCGGATGGATGCTGGAAAGTCGTCCCGGTAGGTCGGACAGCGCGCGAGTATCGAGCGGACGTAATCCCGGGTACCGGGGAAAGTCATCTGGGCAAGGAACACGGAAGCATTCGTGGCTCCCGCGTCGTTCATCCAGCGAAGCACGTTGCCCCGGCCCGCGTTGTAGTCGGCAAGGGCGTACGCGTAGGGGTGATCCGTGCGCTGGTAACGGCGGGTCACCTTCGCGAGATAGAAACATCCTGCGTGAAGGTTGGTGGCAGGATGCAGGAGGTGTCGCGCCTCGAAGTTCCGGTCCCGCCGGGCGTCGGCCCATTCCTGCGCCGCCGCTTCGGTCACCTGCATCAGGCCCAGTTCCCCCGCCCCGCCCCGGGCGTCCGGATTGAATCGGCTTTCCCGCCAGATCACCGCCTTGACCAACTCCGCCGGCAGTCGGTGCTGGCCAGCAACCTCCCGGATCAACGCGTCGTACCGGTGCTGCCGGCCGTGCCTCCACAGCGTGGCTCGCCATCCGACGAGCCCAATCACCGTCACCGCCAATGCCAGCCATAACACGCGACGCACCCCAGCCTTCTGCCCCCTCCGTCCTGACTTGGCCAGCGCCATTCAGCCCCGGTTACTCACCAGAAATTCAGCTGGCCAAGATCGGATCCACCGCCCAATCCTCCCACGATACCTGCGAGACGGACGAAGCTTGGGGTCGGGGTCGCTTCATCCGGAAAAGGGGACGATTTTCGCGGGGGGACCCAACATTCGTGGATCCGTCGATCCGCACCCATCAGCCTGATGAACGGCCGTTCCGCTCACCGGCTCCGTGCCGCAAGCCTCATGGGCTTCTGGCTGACCTTCCATTGTGTCGTCCGCGCGGCGGTCCCGGCCGTCCTCACCAATGCGGCAGACGCCCGCCTGCTCGACCGTGCAGACATCCCGAAAGCCGGCATTCCTGCCGTCGTCACCGGCAAGGTGACCTTCGTTGATGACCCATGGAAACTCCTGACCATCCAGGACGAGACCGCCGGCATCTTCGTCAAATGGGACGGCGATACCTCGGCCTTCAAACCCGGGGACATACTCCGCGTCCAGGGAGCCATCACTGGCGGGGAATTCGCCCCATCCCTCGTTCCGGGCCGGATCGCTGGCATCACCCGGATCGGGAGCGGCGCGGCCCCGGAACCCGCCACTCCCGCCTACCGCAGCCTGACCCGCGGACAGTCCGATGCCCAACGGATCCGCCTAAACGGCACCCTCGGCTCGACCAAGCTGGACCAGGAATACCAGCGGATAACGCTTCAGGTGTTTTCCGAGTTCGGTGAATTCACCGCGCATCTCAGCGCCCGGCTCCGAGCAAACTACCTCACCGGATTCATCGGATCCCAACTCGAACTCGTGGGCGTATGTGGCACGGAATTCAACGAAGCCGGCCAGTTCGTCAATTTCAACCTGCTCGTCGCTTCCACCAACGACGTCCGGATCGTTGGCGATCCCCACAGGGATCCGTTCCACCTCCCGCTCCGCCCCATCCGGGAGGTCCTCAGCTTCCGGAACAACGAGGACAGCCTCTCGTTCGTGCATATCCAGGGAACGGTCACCTATGCCACCCCCTCCCTCGCCGTCATCCAGGGTGGGCACGGAACGATCCGACTACGGCTGCCTGCTGAGTCCCAGAAGGTGCTCAGCGGCCAACTCCTCGACGTCGTAGGCATTCCGAGGCCGGACCGGTTTGGCCCCACCCTTCGGGCCTGCCAGTTCAAAGTGCTGTCCAACTCCGTCCCACCGCCGCCCGAAGAACTCGTCGACCACGAGACCGTGCACATCAATCTTCAGAATGGGCGGCGCGTCTTCCTCGAAGGCGAGGTGACAGCGATCGCATCCCAACCCGGAGCACACGTCGTCACGATCACGGATGCCAAGGCCAACATCATCCAGGCGGTGATCGCCAGTTTCCCTGGATCGACAAGCCTTCCCTCCGGAACCGACTCAGGCGCCCGGGTCCGTGTGGTCGGAGTCTTCGAACCTCCAGCTGACCTGGGGCTCGAACGTACCCTCCCCAGGGTGCTGGTTTCGTCCCCGGCCGACCTCCGCGTGCTGGCGCCCTCGCCCGCCAACCGGATCTGGCAGATCGTCGGCTTCGCCATCCTCGGTGCCTCGGCCGGGATCCTCGCCCTCGCCTACTTCATCAACCGCCACCTCCATGGCCAGGCCCGTGCCCTCCAGGAACAGCAGCGCTCCCAATCCGACCTCCAGCAACGCTACAACCAACTCGTCGAACACGCCGTCGACCTGATCTACACCCTGGACGCCCAGGGCAGGGTCATCGGCTGGAACCAGGCCGCCGCCCGCTTCTTTGGCCGCTCACCCGAGAGGATCCAGGGTCAGTCGGTCCTCGAGGTCATCGTTCCCGAACAGCGCGATCTTGTCCGATCCCGTATCGCCCAACGTCTGAGCGATCCGGATCACACCGCCCCCTTCACCGTGGACGTGTTCGATGCGAGCGGAGACCGACGGACACTGGAGATCACCTCACGCGTCGTCTGGAAAGACGACCAACCCCCACAGGTCGAAGGTGTCGCCCGTGACATCACGCTTCGTCGTAGGGTCGAGGAAGCCCTTCGAGCCCTCGTCGCGACCACGGCCAGCGGATCCGGTGAAGCCTTCTTCCGCGGTGTGGTGCAGTGCATCGCCGACACGCTCAACGTCGACTACGCCGTCATCGCCGTCCCCTCGCCCAAGGATCCTTCGACCCTCGAAACCCTGGCCGCATGGTCGCTGGGTGCCGCCACCCCTCCCGGGCCCTATTCCCGGAGTGGCTCACCCTGTGCAGATGTCCTCGCAGGACGCTCCGTCCGCATCCCGGATCGGGCCGTGGAGCGTTACCCTCAGTCCGGGCTCCTGAGGGCGATGAGCACGGAGGCTTATTTCGGCCTCGAACTCCAGGCCAACAACGGCTCTGGGCTTGGCCTCCTCTTCATCGCCCACCGAAAGCCGTTCCATCCCACCCAATATCAGATGCAGCTCCTCGAGATCCTCGCCGCCCGCGTCGGTGCGGAGATCGAGCGGATCGAGATGGAAAAACGTTCCCGGACGGACGCCGAAGGCCTGCGCAGGGCAAACAGCCTCCTCCTGAATCTCAATCGTCACCACCTTCACGGGCGAAGCGATCTGACCGGCATGTTGGACGCCATCGCCGCCCATGCCGTCGAAGGCCTCTCTGCCTCCCAGTCCAGCATCTGGCTCCTGGACCCAGCCCACGAGACCATGTCCTGTACGGCGCTCAGCACGGAACGGGGTCCAGCCAAGCCCATCACCCAACCGATCTCCGTCGCCGACCACCCGGCCTACTTTGCCGCCATCGAGAACGATCGCTTCCTCGCCACGTCCGATGGCCGGACTGATCCCCGAACGAGCTCGTTCGCCGAACCCTACCTAATTCCCTCAGGCATCACCTCGATGCTCGATGCTCCCATCCGGATCGAGGGGCGCGTCGTCGGTGCCCTCTGCGTCGAGCACTGTGGACCACCCCGGACCTGGTCCACAAGTGACACGCTCCTTGTCAGCTCACTCGCAGACATGGCGGCCATCGCACTCCAGACCGACCGCAGCGCCGGGGCCGAGCGGGAGCTCGACCGTCGCACCCGGCTGCTCCAGAGCCTCGCCATGCTGTCCCGGGCCATGCTCACGGTGGACTCCTGGGAGAGCGCCGTGGGCGCCGTGGTGCATGGGATCGGACCGGCTTCAAGTGCTGACCGCTGTTATTTCTTCGCCCGTCATCCCTCGCCACAGGGCGGACAGGACGTTGTCAGCCATAAGCACGAATGGTGTGCGGACGGCATCCATTCCGAGCTTGCCAATCCGCAACTTCAGAACATGCCGTTCGCTGATTTCTTCCCGCGATGGGCCGCCAGCTTTGACAAGGGCGAGTCGATCAGCGGGGCGGTTCGCACCTTCCCACCCACGGAGCAGGCGATCCTCACCCCCCAGGGCATCCTCTCGATCGTGATCCTGCCCGTGATGGTGGCCAACCGCTGGGTCGGCGCGATCGGCTTTGATTCCTGCCGCTCCGAAAGACTGTGGCAACGTTATGAGATCGACCTGCTCACGACCATCGCCGGCGACCTTGGCCGAAGCCTGGAACAGTGGGAGACCAAGCGCGCCCTCCAGACCAAGGAGGTCCACTACGAAAGCGTCGTCGAAGTCCTCGCCGAGGGCGTGATCGTCGCAGACCAGCGCGGCCGTTTCACCCGCTCCAACGCCAATGCCTCCCGGATCCTCGGCCTATCCGCTGCGCAACTCCAGAGCGCGGACCTGAACAGCAACGGCTGGGATGTGATCCGCGAAGACGGTTCCCGGATGCCCAATCACGACTTCCCCGCCATACGGACGCTCCAGAATGGCGAACCATGCACGGGCACGATCATGGGCGTCCGTCGCCCGGATGGCGACCGATGCTGGATCAGCGTCAACACGCGTCCCCTCCGCGACCCCGGCGCCTCCGAAGTCACCTCGGTCGTCATCTCGTTCGTGGACATCACCGAGTCGCGCCGCAACCGCCTTGAACTGGAGCGGGCCCGGGATGCCGCCGAGGCTTCGAACCGCGCCAAGGCGGACTTCCTCACCGTCATCAGCCACGAGGTGCGAACCCCGCTCAATGCCGTGCTCGGCTACGCAGACCTGCTGGAACAGGAACTCGCCGAAGCCGACCTCAGACGGTACGTCCGTACCATCCGGCAGTCGGGCGAGAACCTCCTCGAGATCATCAACGACATCCTCGACTTCTCGAAGCTCGAAGCCGGACGCCTCAAGCTGGAGAACGAACCGTACGATCTCCTCGAAACCTGCTTCGCCGTGGCCGACCTCCTCGCCATCCGCGCCGCGGCCAAGGGACTCACCCTGGGATTCGACTGGCACCCGGAGGTTCCCAGGCACCTTTCAGGCGACGCCGGCCGCGTCCGTCAGATCGTTACCAACCTCGTCGGCAACGCCGTCAAGTTCACCCATTCAGGCCAGATACTCCTCTCCACCCGCGTCCTCGCCGCCGATGCCACCCATCCGCGCCGCATCCGGATCCAGGTCGAGGATACCGGGCCGGGAATTCCCTCGGACAAGCATTCGCTCCTCTTCCAGCGCTTCTCGATGGTAGACACCTCGCTCACCCGGAGGCACGGCGGCACAGGACTGGGCTTGGCGATCTCCCGACAACTGGCCGAGGCGATGGGTGGATTCGTGGGATTCTCGAGCGATCCCGGAACCGGATCGACGTTCTGGTGCGACTTGCCGATCCCCGCGACGTCGGAGCCCTCTTCCGGAGGTCCCGGTGCACCTCCGGGCACCCGCCTGATCCTCGCGACCCAGCAAGCGACGGCCTCCCGCCTGATCCTCAGGCAGTGCCGGCACTGGGGCCTCGAGGTCTCCACTGCTGATTCAGCAACGGCAATCCAGGTGATCGCTGAGAGCGCGGCGGCCAGCCGCCCGATTGCTGCTGTCATCCGGGACGAGAGCACAGACCCGGCGCTCGTAGCAGTACTGGATCAACTCCGCCTGCCAGCCATCCTGGTCGAGACCCCGCGGACGACCATTGCTGCACGTGGGGAGGCGGCCGGCAACTCCGCCGCCACGCTGCACCACCCGTTCATCCATCCCGATCACCTCGCCCGCGCCATCGACGCCATCCTCAGCCCGGGAAGCCGGGGACACTCGGCCACATCGAAAGCCGGCGCCCGCTACCTGGACACCGTCCACGAGGCCTGATCAACCCTGGGCTTGCACGCGGTGCCCGGGGGCGAAAGCCTTTCCCCATGTCGCTCCGCGCCGCCGATCTAGCCCGTTACATCGATCACACGCTCCTCAAGCCGGAGGCCTCCGGCGCGGACATTGAACGTCTCTGTGCCGAAGCCCTTGAACACCGCTTCCACGCCGTATGCGTCCACGGATCCCGGGTCGCCCTGGCATCCGCCCGCCTCGAGGAATCGGGCATCTACGTCGCCGCCGTGGTCGGGTTCCCGCTGGGTGCCGCCGATTCCGACGCCAAGCGATTCGAGACCGAGTCCGTCATCGACCTCGGAGCTCAGGAGATCGATCTGGTGCTGAACATCGGACGCCTCCGGGACGGCGACGACCGCTACGTCCTGCGCGAGATGCGGGACGTCGTGGAGGCCGCGCAGACGGTTCCGGTCAAGGTCATCATTGAAACCTGCCTCCTCAATGAGGAGCAGAAGCGTCGGGCCTGCTCGCTCGCCGTCGAAGCCGGGGCCCGCATGGTCAAGACCTCGACAGGCTTCTCGACCGGCGGCGCGACGATCGAGGACGTGCGTCTGATGAGGGAATGCGTCGGACCGAAGATTGGGGTCAAGGCCAGCGGAGGCGTCCGGGATACAGCCACCGCTCTGGCCATGATCGAGGCCGGGGCGACCCGGCTGGGCACGAGCTCGGGTGTTGCCATCCTCCGGGGCCTGGCGGCGGACGGCAGCGCCTATTGAGTGGACACCCGCTGCTGGAGTCCGGGCAACGCAGGCCCGTTCACGCGCCGACGACAATCCCAGCGACCCGCCGGATCACTTCGCGGGCATCGGCCCGAGGACGAAAACCGGTCAGCGACTCCAGCTTCCTGAGGTCCGGCCTGCGCCGGGGCATGTCCTGGAACCCGGACTGGTAGGCTGCATCGTAGGGGACGCGCTCAATTGTCGATGCGGATCCCATCTCGGAAATCACGACCCGGGCAAGGTCGAGGATGGAGATTTCTTCGTCATGACCGATGTTGACGACCTGCCCGACGGCAGCAGGGCAAGACCAGAGCCGGAGCAACGCCTCTACGCAGTCATCGACGTGGCAGAGACAACGGGTCTGGCGCCCATCGCCGAACACCCGAAGCGGCTGCCCTGCCTTCGCCGCGCTCACGAACCGGGGAAGGACCATGCCGTGACGACCGGACTGACGTGGTCCCACGATGTTGAACAGACGGGCAATCACCACGGGAACCCCATGCTCGCCGTGGCACGCCAGCGCCAGGAATTCATCGAGCAGCTTGCTACACGCATAGCTCCAGCGGCTCAACGTCGGCGGTCCAATCAGGAGGTCGTCCTCCTCCGAGAACCATGGCTTGTCACTCTTGCCGTACACTTCCGATGTCGACGTGAACACCACCGGCGTCCGCGACGCCGTCGCCGCATCCAGCACCGCCTCGGTTTCCCGCAAGTTGGTTTCGATCGTCCTTCGCGGAGCCCTCACCACCAACTCCACGCCGACGGCCGCCGCCAGGTGGAAAACCGCCTTCGCCGATGCCACCGCCTCGCCTAGGCCAGCCCATCCTGAAACCGTGGATTCAACCAACTCCAATCGCGGATTAGCACGGACGGCACCCAGGTTGTCCCAGCTTCCGGTGGAAAGGTCATCGATCACGACGACAATTTCCCCCGCTGCGAGCAACCGTTCCACGAGATGGGAGCCGATGAAACCGGCACCTCCCGTCACTACGATCCGTCGAGTATCCACCACGCCAGCGTGCCGGGCCGCCCCCGCGGTGGCGAGACCCCTTTGCGGTTCCCCGTCTTGCACCGGACGGCACCTTGGGCCAGCTTCCTCCGGATGAATCAGAGCGGCACCCCTGTAGAACTGGAAGGACTGCGGGTCACCGTCGACCGTCTGATCTACCGGCATGTCCCCGTCGCGGACAAACCGCACTCATTCGTCTACTTCATCAGCATCCACAACGACACGGACGTGGAAGTCACCCTCCAGCGTCGGAAGTGGGTGGTGACCTCGGACGATGGTACCCAACTGGTCTTCGTCGGGGATGGCATCGTCGGCCAGACGCCGGTCATCAAGCCGGGCGGCAGGTTCACCTACAATTCCCAGCACCTCATCGCGACGGCGTCCGCCGTCGCCGAAGGAGCCTACTGCGGAGTCGACGAATGCGGCCGTCCCGTGGTCACCCGGATCCCGAAGTTCCGGATGGTGGTCCCGCAAGGCTAGAAGGCCTGGCTCAGGGTTCCGCCACAAACCTCGCCGCTTGCAGACGGACGGAATCAGCATCACCCCGGACGCCCAGCTGGAGGAGGTTGGGTTCGGAGCGAACCGCGTAGACCGTGCTGGCCAGCGGCGGAATGGCGTCCTCGCCCAGGATCAGCGTCTTGCCCGGGACCCCGAGTGCCACCAGACCAGGAACGTCGCCATAGTGGGCACCTCCCGGCGTGAAGTCGGGGTGACGAAGATCCAGCAGCTTGCCGAACCGGAAGCCTGCGAGATCCAGTGCAGCCCGGCCCACCAACCCCCTCGATTGCGCCCGGGCCCCGGCGGCGATCACTCCGGCACCGTCCACACCGACCAGATCGATCCGGCTGGAACGTTGCTCATGATCCCTCACGAACCGCAGCACCGCGAGGGCATCCGCCACCCGTTCCACGAAAACCGATGGATTGTACCCAAATGTGTAGGCCCACGATTCGCGGGGGTTCTTCACCTTGGGGGTGGTCGTCCTGGGCTGCCCGTCAGCAAGGAACTCGCCCTGATGCAGCAGATCGACCCCAACGACCGTGGTGCCACCCTCGACCAACTTCAGCACCTCCGGACGGAGGGAACCGTCGGGGCGGAACAAACCGCCTTTGCCCTCTCCACTCAACCACACGGTCGTGCGGCCATTCCACGTCCGTGGATGGCAGAAGACCGCCGGCAACTCCCGCCGTCCACCGTCCGCTTGCAGGAGGCCTGACATCTCCAGCCAGGATCCCCGATCCTGCTTGTTCACCAATTTCCACCGGCAGCTACCGACGTCGTCGATCCCCCCATTCAGCACGATGTCCCATCCGCCACCGAACAACCGAAGGAATTCAGACGGCACGGCCGCCGCTGCTGCCAGGGTCTTCTCGGCATCCTGGTTCCATTCCCGGAGCAGTCGACGCTCGTGTTCGGGATCAGCCGCTGGGGGAGCCGGGTGCTGAGCATCCCAGACGGTCAGTTCAGCGCGGGAGAGCCGGCGGTAATCCCGCTCGATGACGGGCTCAGGGAGTCCGAGCCTGAAGTGCCGGTTGAGCCAAGTGTAGAACGCCGATCGGGATACCGCGTTGTAGTTGTGGGGAAAGTGTTCACCGCGCTTGAGCATCACCCGGTCCTTCGCACCGAGCAGGGCATACAGCTGCTGGAGTTCGGGAAAGCCCTTGGTCGCCATTTCCTTCGTCCAGTCATTCGCCGAGGTCATGCCCTGCGGCTTCGGCGCGAAGAGGCCCGCGAACTCGACGTTGCCGGTTCCGATTCGAAGGAGACTGGCGTTCTCGCACGTGCAACCTCCCTGCATCGCCGTGCTCACCATCACCGCCGGAAAGGAAAGCGTCACCCTCGGATCAATTGCGGCGAGCAGCATGGTCTGGGTACCACCGCCGCTGGCTCCGGTCATCGCGACGCGAGCGGGATCCATCTCGGGCAGGGACAACAGGAAATCGAGCGAGCGGACCGCGTTCCAGGTCTGGAGTCCCATCACGCTCTGGAGATGCGCCTCGGCCTGGGGACTGAAGAAGCCCCAATCTCCTGCCGAATTCAGCTCCGGCCGTTGCTTCGAGAACCCATGCGCAAGGGCCATCGAGATCTGCTGGCTGTCCGAGTTACCCAGCATGTCCCACTGCCACACCACGCACCCCATCCTCGCCAACTGAACGCACATCGATTGGAACCGGCTGCGCCCACCCTCCACGAAGCGCTCCTCGCCGTCCGCCAACTCGCGCATCAATTCGCTGTCCGTCGACTCGCTCAGCCGGGCATCCGTCCAATGGCCGTGGGCGAAGAGCACGCCGGGGACTTTTCCGGTCACGTTCTTCGGACGATACAGGTTGCCCGTCACGAAATGCCCGGGGCGGCTCTCGAAGTAAACCTTCTCAACCGTATACTCCTCACGGTCCACCCGGCCATGAATCACGGCGTTCAAGGGAGTCCGTGCTGGCTCCGGCCAGATGCCCTGCGAAACCCGGATCCGTCGACGCACCGTCTCCGCCCGCCGGTTCCAGCCGTCCAGGCTCTCCGGCGGCTGGAACGGGAAGTAGCCATCAAGATCCTTGAGCGCCCCGAGCCGGGCATCCGCGGGCACCGCCCCGGCGGGCAGGACCCGAGGACCGGCTGCATGCAACGATAGGGCGATTCCAGTCACGCATCCGGCAACGGCTGCAATCCTGCGCAAGCGAGGGGGGAGGTTCATGTCCTGGAAGACTACCGCTGTCCCCCAGCCCTCGGGGAGCAAGAAGTGCAGGGACGCCTTTTGACGGTGTCCCCGCGTCAACCGGGGCGGCAGCGTCCTCGTTGCCCTCAGGCGCTTTCCCAAGGCGCCAGGGACGTCACCACCCCGTTCCTGTTCCCAAACGGGCGCGGGGGCGAGGCGGGCCGAAGTGCACGGGCTGCTGCCAACCTGCCGGCGCCTATTGGAGCCCAGCCGGAAGGCGATCCACCATCGCTCGGAAGTCCTCCAGCTTCTTGCCCACCGCCGCCTTGGTCAGCGCCGGGTCAAGCGTTCCGCCAGCCGCTGGCTGGACATCCGACAGGACCACGCAGTATTCCGAATTCACCATGAGCCCGAGGATCTCTCCGGAGCGGCTGACAACCAGGTCACCCGAAGACGGTGAGAACTCCCCGAAGAGCCGGCTGAACACCTTGGTCTTCATCCGGACGTACCCCGGTGTCTTGGGATCCAGTCGAAACTCAACCTCACCGAAGTACCGCCCGCCCCGACTGACCAGCAAGGCATCCGCAAACTTGAAGGGATTCTTTGCCAGCTGGTAGACGCGGACGCCCGCCTTCTGTGCCGACGCCGGATCCACAGGCACCACCAGCCCCCGAGGGTCCGCCCTCAGGAACGCCGCCGCCCCAGATATCAGTCCCCCACCGCGGGCCTGGACGCGGGCCGTCGGTTGGTCCAGCCCGAACCCGGGAATGCTGAGGCTGTAAGGGCTCTCGTTCACGTGCACGAGGGCCGAGGTCTTCACCCCATCGCTGATCAGCACCGTCGCGCTCGCCTTCTCGCGCGGCCCCGTCGAGAAAAGGCCGGAGGCCGTGCCGCCGATGACAACCTCGACGCGGTTGCTCAGGAAATCCTGGAACAGGAGGTTGGCACTGGCCGGGGTGTTGTCGCGGATCTCCTGCTTCAGCTCCTCAGACTTGGCCGCGAGTTGGGTGACGCCCGTGGCGAGCGCTGCCGTCTGCGCCTGGATCCGATCCTTCTCCAACTGGACGCGGGTCACTTGCTGCTTCAGCTCGGATACGTTCTCGCGGAGAAGCGTTCGCTCGGCATCGGCCACCTTGACCGCGGCAGCGAGTTCCGCCGCGCGGCGTTCAGCCTCACGCTTCTCGACCTCGACAGCCGCCAAGGCCTGTTGCTGACGCCGTGCCGCCTCCCGCTCCGCTGTCAGGGCTTCCGAGAGCTTGCGCCGTTCCGCCTCGGACAACTTGACGTTTTCGCTCAGCGACTCCCGAGCCTTCTCGATCTCCGCCAGCCTGGCTCCCGTCTGTGACAACTGCTGTTGGGCCGCCATCGCCTGCTGCTGCAACTGGGCGGCCTGCTGCGCGGCCGCCGAAAGCGTGTTGGTCAGCCGGGCGGCAAGTTCCTGCGCCGACTGACGGGCCTGCTGAAGGCCGGCTTCCAGTTCCTGCCTCCGGGTGTCCAACGATCGCACCGTCGCGTCCCTCGACGCGACGTCGCTCCGCATCTGCTCGGCCAGTTTCTCCCGCGCTGCGCGCTCCTCCTCCAACGCCGTCCGCATCGAGGCCACCATGTCCTCGGAGGCCGCCGTCGCGTTCGAGACAACCGCCGGCACGGGTGGCTGACGGGTGGCCTCCGGCTCGACCGATTCCCACCGCGTCAACGCCAGCAGGTTCAGGAGCAGGAAGTCGCAGATGATGAGCAACAGGGTTCGGTTCATGGTGCCCTCCAGGCTCAGCGCCCCGGACCCGATTCCGCCTCGGCCTGTCCTTCGAGGATCAACTCCCTCTTGATGGGGCGGACGTGGCGGATCTTCACGAACGCCACCGTGACAATGCCGAGCAGGTTGGAGGAATAGGCCGCCAGAAGGTTGGCCTCGACCACGTGCAGGACCTGCAACACCAAGGCAGCGGCCGTGCCAGCGATGCCGATGTACAAACCGGCGTCGAAGAGGTTCTCCTCGTTCTCCATCAGGCGGAGCCGCACGGCGGCCGGTTCCTCCATTTCACTGATCTCGGTGATCTTGCGCCGGCAGATGACGTACACGGTCAACTGCAGCAGCGCGAACAGGACGATCGTCGCAATGGTCTTCGGTTCCATGACTGGCCTTTCTCGGGACACGGCACCCGCCGCCGTCGCGGAGGGACTGGAAAGCAACTGGACACGCACACCAGGTGCCTTCGGGGGGCGAGGCGGCGTCGGCTCGGCGAGGATGAACAGGAAAAAGCCAAACGCCAATCCCAGCGCGACAGTTCCCGCCCACGAACTGGTGGCATCTCCCCCGACCTGAAGCGCTCCCCCGAGGGCCGCTGCCAGAAGCAGCGCCGCCAACCCCAGCATCGAGCTCCGAACCACCCGGGCGACCTCCGGCGCGCCACTCACCCAGCCCGCCAAGGCACGGAACGCGAAACCATCGGTGCCCACCGGTTGGCTCATCCCCGCGTAGGCCCGCGTCGCCCCAACTCCCCCACGCAGCGCCGCCTCCAGCCCGGATCTGCCGGATGGCCCCGGATGCGAGTACCAGGCCGCCACGCGGCCGGGAGAACCACTCAGCACCGCCGCGGAATAAAGCAATGGCAAGTCAGCTTGATTGGTCCGAACCGCGGCCGTCCAACCGTGGAGGGCACTGGAACTGGGGACCGTGCGGATCAGCTCCCGAAGGCTGGTCCAATCCAGGCGGCGGGACAGGGTCAGAACGTCGAGGCAGACGTGCTCGAACGCATCGTGCGGGTTGCCGGCAGACACGGTTCCCAGCATGGCCTGAAGCTCGGCGCCCCACCCCGGACTCAACACCTCGGATTCCGCCAGGGCCGCCAGCATCAGGATGACCGCATCCAGCGGTTGGCCACCGGGACGTTGGACGGGAATGAACTCGCGGGCACCAAAGTCGCGGGCACCCAGAATCGCGCGAGTTGATGGCAACTGCGAGGCCGTCAGGAATGTCCGCATGGCTCCGCGGTTGGCCTCCGGCAGGAACACCTCCATTGCGGTTCCGAAGCGGTTGGTCACCGCGGGCAGTCGAAGCCCGGGCACCCGGCCAAGAAGCGGGTCGGCTCCGCCCATCACGCGGGACGCCGGTATGAGGGTGGCGGCTTCGAGTCGGGCCATGAGCTCGTTGGTCCCGGACAGCCCCAGTCGGATGGCCGCCGACGCCAGCAGCAATCCCGGGCCCGGCCGTCCCGCCTGGGTTGCAGCCTCGCCGACCTGAACCAGGGAAGGAGTGCCGCGTCCCGCCGCAGAAAGGACTGCAGGATGGGTCCACCACCACCGGGCCGGGATGCCCCAGGCCGCCACGGCAATCAGGAGCGCGAGCAACGTCAGCAACGTTGAACGTCCCGCCGAATGTTCCCGGTGCAATTCAGCCATGCATCAATCCTGGAGCAGAGGTCACCCGAACCAGACAACCGGCGGGCATCCCGAATTCACCCGAGCCTCGGACAGAAGTGGGTCATCGAAAAGATACTTCCACCTCGGTGAATCCTGACTGCAGCAGCAGGCTGGTGAGGTGGAGTCGGGCACGTTCTTCCGCGTCCTTCAGGATTCCCGAATCCCGAACCGCCAGCTTGATCGAATCCACCGCCTGCCGGCGCGCATCCTGTTCCAGATCCTTGTCAAAGCCCCGGAGCGCGCCGGTTGAGCGCTCAACGACCTGCGTTCGCCGGTCGTCGAGATAAACGTCCAGGATCTGCGGCCGTGGAAGGGTCAGATGGATGGCTTTTCCCCGGATACGGACGTCGCCCTTGTCCAGTCGGGAAAGATCGACCCCGGCCTTCGCGACGCCATGCGCCACCATCAGCAGTCGGTTGTCCCCATACCATTTCGCGTCCTCCACCATCACGACCTTCTCCAGAACATACTTCACGCTCACCAATTGATTCAGCCCCTGGATCTGCCGGACCAGCGTCGGAGTGTCGGAAATCGACGGTGTCCCGGCCCCACCCCCCAGCCCTCGGGCCATCAGCCAACCGCCAATCGCCCCGACGCCGAGCAACACCAGAAGAAGCGCGGCCCCAGCCCCGACCAGCATCCAGCCCAACCATTTCCTTTCCGGCGCCATGAGGAGGGACGATAGCCAAACCCGGGCAACGGGCCAATTCCCTACCCGAGGAACATCGCCGTGGACCGATGCCGGCCGCCCGTACACGCTGACCCCAAGCATGCCGGCCCTTCCACACGTGCCATCCGCCGATGCAAGCCTTGCCCGCACCGTCGTCGCCTTGGGGCTGACAGCGGCGGCCGCGGGTGCGGCGGGCGCAGCATTCCTCGTCTCGCTCAATGCCGTCACCCGACTCCACCAAGGTCACGCCTGGCTGCTGTTCCTCCTTCCCATTCTCGGCCTCGCAGTCTGGTGGATCTATCACCGATTCGCCGGCCAGGCCGCCAAGGGCACCAATCTGCTGATCGAACAGGCTCGCGAAGCGGAGCCCCAGGTTCCCTTCCGTCTCGCTCCGCTGATCTTCGTCTCCACCCTCCTGACCCACCTCGGGGGTGGATCTGCTGGTCGGGAAGGAACTGCTGTGCAGATGGGCGGCGGAATCGGCGGCGGGGTCTCATCCCTGCTCCGACTCGCCCCCGTCGATCGCCGCAGAGTGCTTCTCGCCGGCATGGCAGCGGGTTTCGGCGCGGTCTTTGGGACTCCCATGGCAGCGGCCATCTTCGCTATCGAATGCATCCAGCCCCGGCGCCCCGATTGGCGATCGCTTCCGGCATGCACGATCGCCGCCTGGACGGCTCACCTGACCTGCCTCGCATGCGGGGGAAGCCATGCCGCGTACGACGTCGGCCTTCCATCTATTGCCAGACTGCGCTGGGAAGACCTGCATCTCGACTGGCTGCCGGGTTCTGCGGTTGCCGGACTCGCGGCCGGCGGAATCGCCCGGGTCTACATCCAGGCCGGCAAGCTCACGGCCCGTGGTTTTTCACGGATCCCTCAGGCCTGGCTCCGTCCTGTGGCTGGCGCTGGAGTGGTAATCCTCCTGGCGACACTCCTGCGGGACCGTGCCTATCTCGGACTCGGAGCTATCCCCATGGATTCCGGTGGGGCCAGCATCCAGACCGCCTTTGAAGGTTCTGGGATTCCTCCCTGGGCGTGGGCTCTCAAGCTCGTCTTCACCGTGGTGACCCTCGGAAGCGGATTCAAAGGGGGTGAAGTCACACCGTTGTTCTTCATGGGCGCAACCGCCGGAAACGCACTGGCACCCTACATGGGTTTGCCACCCGCGATGGGAGCCGCGCTCGGTTTGGCCGGTATCTTTGCTGGTGCGAGCCGAACCCCGGTTGCCTGCACGATCCTAGGTGTCGAGCTGTTCGGCTTCGCGGCCCTTCCCTACCTCGCCCTGACTTGCTGGCTGTCCCGTTACACCGCCGGGCACGATTCCATCTACGAAGCCCAGAGCGGCAAACGGTCGGTCAAGAAACCAGGCAGGGAACCCGAAGCCCCCACCTCACGGTGAGGCAAGCTCCACCCGTCAGAGTGCGCCCGCTGCCGACTTGGCAGGTGCTGGAGCAGTCGCGGGAACCGCCGGAGCCTCGACCGTCGCCGCCGTCTTCGGTGCCGGGGTCGGCTCCTTGGCAAAATCTCCTGCAAGGTACCCGACGAGCGAGGTGATCTGTTCCTCCGTCAGTGGGCCTCCCTTCGAATGGTCAAAGGAGGGCATCAGCGAGCCTTCCTTGCCGACCCGAATCCATTGGGTCCAGTAATCCGAGTGGAACGTGCCGGGGCGACCACGGAGGGCGGGAACCATCGACGCCCGATGCTCCGCGTCGTGACACACGCCGCAGGCCGACACGTACAAGTCCTTGCCCAGCTTGCCCACCGTCGGCTCGACATGGCACCGGGCGCAATCCCCCCGGAAGACCGCCTGCCGATCAGCAGCGGCGATCTGCAGGTTCCGCGACCGGTCACCCATCCGCTGCATCTGCTCGTAGGCGTCTTTGGGCAGGACAGACTTAACGAGCAGCGGGACCGAACCCACCGTTGAGACGACGGTAACCGTCTTGGCCACCGTTCCGAACTTCCCCGCCAGATTCATCGTCGCGCCAACCTCACCACCCTCGCCCGGCTTCAGCACCCAAGGCGTCGACGGCAGCCGGGCCGCGGTGCACCCGCAGGAAGTGTGCACGGACATGATGGTGACGTCTTCCTTGGAAACATTGGTCACCGCAAAGGTGAATTTCGCCTCCGTCTCGCCCGACTTCACGTGGACGGTCTTCTCCTTCGCGTCGAACTGAAGCGCATTCGCGTTGACGGCCTGGGTCGCCGCCGGAACCCGGGACGGTGCCGCGTACGTGAACCCGTTTGTCAACGGTCGGGAAGGCCGGAGCACCGTGCGGTTCGTGGCCAGATTCGAAGGGCGAAGGCGGGCGGGGAACGGAGGTGGATTGACGGGCTCGGGATCCAAGGCCTGCGCGAGGACCGCACCGGACGCAACCACCCACGTCAAACCCAGACTCATCAGCATCGAACGGACGCGCATGCCGTTGTCCTTAGCATAGCCAGCGCGGTTGGAAAGCCTGATTCCGGCCTCCGCACGCCGAGGGCAGCGCGTCCGAACAGTGCCCCCGCGTCAAACAGGGCGGCAACGTCCTCGTTGCCCTCTCAAGCTTTTCCCAAGGCG
The DNA here is from genome assembly GCA_965284395.1 of Limisphaerales bacterium. Taxonomy (GTDB): domain Bacteria; phylum Verrucomicrobiota; class Verrucomicrobiia; order Limisphaerales; family UBA9464; genus UBA6176. The sequence continues at coordinate 398,728 of OZ260084.1, forward strand.
ACGAGGACGTCGCCATCCTTGGAGTGGCTCGACGGAGTCCCGCCCCACCAGCCCTCCAGCCCGTAGCAAAAGAAAACACCCGCCGGCGGATTCGCCAGGCGGGTGTCTGCAAACCGCTGCAGGCTCGGATCAGTCGCCAGCACCACCGCTGTCGCTGCCGAGCTTGTCGATCAGCGTGATCAGCGGCAGGAACAGGGCGATGACGATGGAACCGACGATCACGGCGAGGAACACGATCATGATCGGCTCCAGCAGCGAGGTCATGGCCGTCACGGCGTTGTCGACCTCTTCGTCGTAGTTGTCGGCGATCTTCAGCAACATTTCGGGCAATGCACCCGTTTGCTCACCGACGTCCACCATCGAGATCACCATGGGCGGGAAGACCGCGGACTTCTCAAGCGGAGCCGTGATCGTCTCACCTTCCTTGACGCTCTCGTACACGGCGGCCACGGCGTTGGCGACGATCAGGTTGCCCGCCGTCTCCTTGACGATCGTCAGGGCCTGGAGGATCGGCACGCCGGATTGCACCAGCGTCCCGAGCGTCCGGGTGAACCGCGCGATGGCCACCTTGGAGATCACCGATCCGATGACCGGGAACTTCAGCTTCACCTTGTCCCAGATGTACTGCCCCTTCTTGGTTCGCATCGCGACCTTGAAGCAGATGATCAGGGCGATCAGACCCCAGATGACCGGTCCGGGTGCCGGCCACCCAGAAAACATGCCCCAGTTGTCCGACAGGAAGATGATTGTGTAGTCCTTGAGCGTGTCCGAAATCTTGAGCACGAACTCGGTGAAGCCAGGCATGCCGGCATCGCCCAGCAGGTCGGCGAAGATCTGTTTGAACTTCGGAACGACCACGATCATCAGCAGCGCGAGGATGCCGACGGCGACGATCATGACCGCCGACGGATAGAACATGGCCGCGACGACCTTGCCCTTGATCTTCTCGGCCTTCTCCATGAACTCCGCGAGACGCTTGAGGACGACCTCCAGCACACCGCCGATTTCACCGGCCTTGACCATGTTCACGAACAACCGGTTGAAAACCTTGGGATGCTGGGCCAGACCTTCCGAGAAGGTGGAGCCACCCTCGATGGACAGCGCCAGTTCACCCAGGATCCGCTTCAACGTCGGATTCCGCTCCTGCTTGCTCAGCACCCGTAACCCGCGCAGCAACGGCAAGCCTGCTTCGACCAGGGTCGCCAGCTGACGGGTAAAGGTCGTCAGGACCTTCGGCTTCACACTGCTGCCAAAGGAGATGTTGAAGTTGGTCTTCCCCTTGCCCTTGGCCTTCGGATCACCCTTCTTGGGCGCCTTGGCGTCCTTGGGCTTCTCCGCTTCGACGACCTTGGTGGGCAGGAAGCCCATCTCCTTCAGCCGGCTGATGGCTTCGGCCTGGCTGCCCACCTCAAGGACACCCTTGGTCTCCTTGCCCTTGGTGTCCATCGCCTCGTATTTGAACTTCGGCATAACGACCTCCGAGTCTGAAAGTTTGCCCGTGCTTTGGCTACGTGTACTTCAACACTTCTTCCACAGTGGTCTCGGCATTGTAGATGGACCGGAGACCGTCCTCGCGTAGGGTCACCATGCCCAACTCCACCGCCTTCTGCCGGATGACCACCGTGGGAGCGCGTTCATTGATTAGAGTGCGGATCGCATCGTTGATCACGAGCAATTCAAAGATTCCTTTCCGGCCTTTGTAGCCGGTGTCGTTGCAGGCCTGGCAGCCTCGGCCGTAGTAGAACATCTTGTCCCCGATGTCATGGGGTGACAGCCCCATCGTCTGCAACTGACTCTCGCTGGGTTCAAATGGCGTCTTGCACTTCGAGCACACACGCCGGACCAACCGCTGGGCAAGCACCGCCAGCAGCGTCGATGAGATCAGGAAGGGCTCAACACCCATGTCCACCAGACGGGTCACCGCGCCGGATGAATCATTCGTGTGCAGGGTCGATAGCACCAAGTGACCGGTCAGCGAGGCCTGGATGGCAATCTGGGCCGTCTCCAGATCGCGCATTTCACCCAGCATGATGATGTCGGGATCCTGACGCAGGAATGCGCGGAGCGCCTTCATGAAGGTCATCCCCACGCCTTCATTCACCTGCACCTGCATGATGCCCTCGATGTCGAACTCCACCGGGTCCTCGACCGTCAGGAGCTTGGTGTCGATGACGTTCACCCGCCGCAAGGCCGAATAAAGAGTCGTCGTCTTGCCGCAACCGGTCGGCCCCGTGACGACGAAGATGCCGTTCGGCTGGTTGATCGCCTCAACGACATACCCGAAGACCTGCTTCGGCAGACCCAACGTTTCCAACTCGAGGCTGATTGAACCCCGGTCCAGCACGCGCAACACCACCGATTCACCGAACGCCGTCGGCAGCGTCGACACACGCAGGTCGATCTGCTTGCCAGCGATGTTCACCGAGATGCGTCCGTCCTGTGGAAGCCGCTTCTCGGAGATGTTGAGGTTCGACATGACCTTCAAACGGGAGGTCACTGGCCCCGCCAGGTGCTTTGGCGGCGGGGTCATTTCATACAGCGCGCCGTCGACGCGGTACCGGATCTTGAACTCGTCCTCGAACGGCTCGAAATGAATGTCGGATGCCCGGTCCTGCACCGCCTGCATCAGGACCAGATTCACGAACTTGACGATCGGCGCGTCGTTGACGGCATCGTCATCCAACTTCTGCAACCCGGCCTTGACCTCCTCCGCCGCTGTCGGAGCGTCATCCCCGCCAAACTGGGCAATGAGATCCGCATATCCACCAGCAGCCTGCGCCGGATAGAACTTCTCGATCGCCTTGACGATGTCCGCCGGGTTGGCAACGACCAGCTGGATCTGGTACTTCACCGAGAATCCCAGCTCATCGATCACGGCTGGGTTGAGCGGGTCTGCCAGCGCCAATTGCAACGTATCGCCGTAAAGCGCGATCGGGACGCATTGGTACATGCGAGCACTCTCGGCCGGGACAGCCGCCAGCAAATCCGGCGTCATCTGGGACTCGTCCACGGCCACCACCATCGTACCCAGATGATCAGCGATGATCTGCAGCGCAGAATCGAGGTCGAGCAACCCGTAATCCTGAACGACCTGAAGGACGGACTTGGCACTACGGCCAACCTCCTGGACGACCTCCTCGTACTGCAGATCATCCAGCATCCCGCGTTCGCGGATCAGCGCCAGCAGGGGATCAGAAGCAACTTCAGGCATGGTTCAGGTTCCTTGGGAGCTCAGGGTTTGCGACGGGCCTGGGCTTCCGCCCTCGCCTGCTTCAGCTCCTGAAGCTTTTGATGGATGGTTGTCGGGTCCTGAGCCTTCGTGACAACCTCCTCCTCCGAGATCATCCCCGCCGACCACTTGTCCAACAGGAAGGAATCCAGGGTCACCATGCCGTACTTCGCGCCGGTCTGGATGTCCGACTGGATACGGAAGGTCTTGTTGTCGCGGATCAGCGCGCCCACCGAGGGGGTGTTGACCATGACCTCGAACACCGCAACACGACCGGGCTTGTCCACCCGGGGAATCAGCAGTTGGGAAATCACCGCCTGAAGCACGGTCGACAACTGGATGCGGATCTGCTCCTGCTGATTCTGGGGGAAGGCGTTGACGATACGATCGATCGTCTTGGCAGCGCCGGTGGTGTGAAGGGTTCCAAAGACCAAGTGACCCGTTTCAGCCGCCGTGATCGCTGCCTCCATCGTCTCCAGATCCCGAAGCTCACCGACCAGGATCACGTCCGGATCCTGCCGCAGCGCGCGGCGCAGGGCTTCCGCGAAGTTGGGCACGTCGACATTCACCTCGCGCTGCGTCACCACCGCCTTCTTGTGCTTGTGATAGTACTCGATCGGATCCTCGATCGTGATGATATGCGCGTGGTTGGACTCTTCGTTGATGATGTTCAACAAGGAGGCCAGCGTCGTCGTCTTGCCTGACCCGGTCGGCCCCGTCACCAACACCAGACCGCGCGGCTTGTAGATGAGATCCTTGACGGTCGGCGGAATGCCGATCTGCTCCATCGTCAGCAACTTCGACGGGATCTGGCGAAGGACGAGCGCGAAGTTGCCCTTTTCCTTGAAGGCCGAGACACGGAATCGTGCGAGCTCGCCGAAAGCGAAGCCAAAGTCGGCACCACCCTTCTCGCGGATCTGCTGGATGTGATCCTCGGACGTGATGGAGCGCATCAACTCCTCGGTATCCTCAGGCCGCAGCGCCGGACCGTCGACGCGCTGCAGCACGCCATGGATCCGGATGACCGGCGGAATACCAACTCGGACGTGCAAGTCGGCGCCGCCTTCGGACACCATCAACTGCAACAGGTCGGACATCTGATAGGACATGAGAAAAGGGGGATGATTCTGAAGGGGTATCGAACCCGGATAGGAAGAGTTTTAAGCAGGTCTTTTGCCGAGACAATCCTGGTTCAGTGATCCACGACGGTTGCCCGGACCACTTCGTCGACGGTCGTCAACCCGGCCAGCACCTTCCGGGTGCCGTCCTCGCGCAGCGTCCTCATGCCCATTTCCCGGGCCTTGTTGCGCAGCACATTCGCTGGGACCTTGTCGAAGATCATCTTCCGGGCCTGATCGTTGATGATGAAGATCTCGAAGACGCCGAAACGGCCCTTGCAGCCGGTCTTGTTGCAGGTCGCACACCCCTTGCCCTTCCGCGGTGTACCACTGGCCAGCATCTCGGGGGTGATGTTGAGCGAACGGCACTCGTTCTCGTCCAGCGTTGCTGGTGCGCCACAGTTCTTGCAGACCTTCCGGACCAGACGTTGCGCCATCAGACAGCGGGTCGCCGACGCCACAAGGAACGGCTTGATGCCGATGTCGATCAAACGGGTGACTGCACCCGGCGCATCGTTCGTGTGCAGGGTGGAAAAGACCAGGTGACCCGTGAGGGAGGCATTGATGGCGATCGTTGCCGTCTCCATGTCACGGATTTCCCCGAGCATGATCACGTTCGGCGACTGGCGGAGCATCGACCGCAGGGCGTAGGCGAAGGTGAACCCGATGATTTCGTTCACCTGAACCTGATTGATGCCTGCCAGCATGTACTCAACCGGATCTTCCACCGTGATGATCTTCCGATCAGGCCGATTGATGTAGTTGAGACAGGAGTAAAGCGTCGTCGTCTTTCCGGAACCGGTAGGTCCTGTCACCAGAAGAATCCCGTCCGGAAGGGCGATCAGACGCTCGAAGGTCTGCTGGTCATCCGCGAAGAAACCCAGCTCGGGCAGACCCAGCTTGAGGCCATCCTTGTCCAGAATACGCATGACGATCGACTCCCCATGCTGGGTCGGGAGTGAGTTCACGCGAAGATCGATCGTCTTGCCGCCGACGTTGGTCTGGATACGACCGTCCTGCGGGATCCGACGTTCGGCAATGCTCATCCCCGACTGGATCTTGAGCCGCGCGATGATCGGTGCCTGAAGCCGCTTGGGCGGGTCCTTCTGTTCGATCAGCATGCCGTCGATCCGGTACCGCACCCGGAACCGACGCGCCATCGGCTCCAGATGGATGTCCGACGCCCTCATCTTGAAGGCATCGACGATGATCTGGTTCACCAGCTTGATGATCGGGGCATCCGCATCGATGGCCTCGCCATCGGACCCGACATCCCCCGTCATCTGGGAAACTTCGACCTCGCCCTCGGTAATGTCCTGGATCATCTGGGCGATGCCCCCATCGTCCCGTCCGGAGCCCCCGTAGTAGCGAGCCAGAGCTGCCTCGATGTCCGCCGAACTCGCGACCCGGAGCTCAACCGTCTTGCCAATCGACACCTGCAGGCCGTCGATCGCCTCGATGTCCGACGGATCGCTCACCGCCACGGCCACCGTTCCGTCGTTGATCGCCACGGGCACCGCGTTGAACTTCTTCGCAACGTGGCGCGGCACCGCGGCAATCACGTCGTCCGGCAGGCGCAGGCCCGTCAGGTCCACGGATTCAACCCCGAAGTAGGTCGCCTTGGCCATGACCACCATGGACGGGTCCAGATGACCGTTCTTGACGAGGGTGTCGAGCAAGCCTTCGCCCGCGGATTCAGCATCCGCTTGCACGGCGTCGACCTGATCACGGGTCACAAGACCCATGTCGACCATCGTATCGATGAGGAAATCGTCTTTGGCAGCCACAGTGGTATCCTTTTCCGGCCAACCAACCTGTCGGATCCGGGGAAGAGCGGGGTGAGTTAAGGTAGCACCATCCCGAAAGTCAAACGTGGACAACCGCATGCCCTCTCCAACCTTCATTCCCGGTTGGGAAAACCGTCCCGGGACACTATTTTCGGGTATGAAGCGACTCCTCCGGCGCTGGGTTGGACCAGCCATCGTGCTGTTCGTGCTGTGGCGTTGGGCTCCCCGGGGTGAGGCTCCACCGCTCGGCATCCAGAATGGGCGTCTCTCCCCCTGCCCCGACTCGCCGAATGCCGTCTCGAGCCACGCCCTGGACGAAGCCCACGCCATCGAACCTCTGACAACCGGCGGCCGGGCAGATCAGGCATGGATCCATTGCCGCACCGCAGCGCTCGCTGAACCCGGCAGCACCCTGGTCCGGGAGTCACCGGGTTACATGCGTTTCGAGGTCACCACCCGATGGCTCCGATTCATCGACGACCTCGAATTCCTCGCGGATCCCGGTTCGGACCGGATTCAAGTACGCTCAGCCTCCCGGATCGGATTTAGCGATCTCGGCGCCAACCGTCGCCGGGTCGAGCGTATCCGTGCCCGGCATGGAGAACTCATGGCTGGCCTCGCACCCGAGGCACCCCCCAGACCCGCGGCTCCGACCTCGCGAACCGCCCCGTGAAGGCAACGAGCCGACCGAGAAAATAGTTGTGGCATTCCCCGCTTCGTTTGCTAGCTTCCGCGGCCTTCGTTCCGGCTGAACTGCACGAGTCGTGCGCTTCGCATCAGTGCCGGGGCGACAATGGAACACCGATCAAGTGTTGCTGTGACTGGTAAGAAAATTACTCCCAAGAAGCCGTTGCCCAAAGGCAGGACGGTAGGAGCTGCCAGTGCCGCCGCGATCCTCGGCCGCCCGCAAGCCAAGGCCGGAAAGTCAAACGCCATCGCGTGGACTCCAGTCAACAAGGTCAAGCCTGACTGGCAGAAGTTCTACCAAAACCTCCTCGAACTCCACGAGCGGCTCCGCAACCAGATGAGCGGCTTGGCCAAGGAGTCCCAGGCCGAGATGGAGAACTACTCCCTGCACATGGGAGATTCCGGAACCGACAATTTCGACCGCGACTTCGCCCTCAGCCTGCTGTCGTCCGATCAGGACGCCATCTATGAGATCGAGGAAGCGCTGAAGCGCATCGAGAAAGGCACCTACGGGGTGTGCGAACTCACCAACAAGCCCATTCCCAGGGCCCGTCTGGATGCGATCCCTTGGACCCGCTTCACCGTTGAAGCCCAGGCACAGCTCGAAAAGGAAGGCGCCCTCCGTTCCCGCAACCGTCTCGGATCCCTCGGCTCTGTCGAGTCCGGGTCGGGCGTGGAGGTGGACGACGACGATATCGAGATCGAAGAGAAACCCGCAAAGGAGAAGGAATGACCATTTATGCCGCGTGAGATCGTCACCATCGAGTGCACGGAGGCGCGCAAGGAAGGCAAGCCGCCTTCACGTTACCAGACGTCGCGCAACAAGAAGCTGCAGACTGAGAAGGTAGAGAAAAAGAAGTACAACCCCTTCCTCCGTCGGCATACCCTCCATCGCGAAATCAAGTAAGCCATGCCCCGCAAGACCAGTCTCGAGGACAAGAAGAAGCGTCGCTCCTCCTCTCCGCGTACCCCGCGGCCGAGGCCCAAGGTGGATTTCACCATTGAGGCGATCGACTTCAAGAACGTGAACCTGCTGAAGCAGTTTGTGACCGAGAACGGTCGCCTGTTGCCTCGCAAGTACACCAACCTTCCCGCCGCCTACCAGCGCCGTCTCACCACGGCCATCAAGCGTGCGCGGCAGATGCTCCTGATCAAGTAGCACCCCGCTCTTCAACGGGCCGCCGGAATCCACCGGCGGCCTTTTTGTTGTCGTCACCGACTGCAATCGGTTTGCAGCCCGCCATTCCCTCTCTAACCTCTCCCCCATGACTCCCCAACCTCGCCCAAGCTGCTCGCTGCTACGTCGAGGGTGGCTCCGGGCGCTCCTCTCCCTCCTAGTTGCGGCCGCCTTCAACGCCCACGGCGCTGATCCGCGTCCCCGAATCAAGGTCCTCACGACCTTCGCTCCCATCCACTCCTGGACCCTTAACATCGCCGGGCCGGACGCCACCGTCGAATTGCTCCTTCCCGGAGATGTCGGCCCTCACGACTTTCAGCTCCGACCGCAGGATTTGCGAAAGATCCGCCAGGCCGATCTGATCATCGCCAACGGCTTGGGCATGGAAGGCTGGCTTGAAAAGGCGATCGCCGGCAACGCGAAGGAGTCCGCGGGCCATGTCGTTCGAGCCTCTCAGGGTCTCAAGGGAGAGCTGATCTACCACCTTCCCGTCCTGACGCTGGACCCCAAGTCAGCGCGAAAGGACGACCATGGCCACGCCCATGATCACGACCATGAGGCCGAGGGTGAGGCCCCGAATCCCCACGTGTGGCTGGATCCGGTGCTGGCGTCCCACAGCGTGTCCAACATCGCGCAGGCCCTCATCCGCGCCGACCCGGACCACGCGGCTGGATACCGGGATCGCCTCCGTGAGTACCAGTCCCGCCTGACTGCACTCGACACCGAGATCCGCAATGCCCTGAGATCCGTCACCAATCGTGCCATCGTCACCTACCACGACGCCTTCCCCTATTTCTGTCGGCGATATGGACTGGAACTCGCCGGGGTCATCGAGGAGGTGCCCTCCGTGGATCCGTCGCCGAAGTATCTGGCCAACCTCTCAGCGGTAATCCGAGCCCGCCAGGTTCGGGTGATTTTCACTGAACCCCAGTTCAACCCCCGCCTCGTGAAGCAGATCACCCGGGACCTCGGGATACAGTTCACCGACCTGGACGTCCTGGAAACCGGCAAGCCGTCGGCCAGTTTCTACGAGGACGGGATGCGACGGAACCTGCGTTCCCTTCAAGCGACGCTCCGTTGAACATGTCCTCCTCGCCCGAATCGCCTGCCATTGAAATCCGGGACGCCCGGGTCCGCCTCGGGGATACCGATGTGCTCCGGGGAGTGACGATGTCGGTCCCCCGGGGAAAGATGGTGGCCTTGATCGGACCAAACGGCTCGGGCAAGACGACCTTGCTCCGTTGCCTCCTGGGCCTGCAAGAGCTCGATTCGGGAATGGTGAAGTTGTTGGGCGAACCGATCGGTCCTCGTGTGCTGAGCCGGATCGGCTACGTGCCCCAAAGGTTGCAACTCGAGTCTTCCTTTACCATTTCGGTTCGGGAATTCCTCTCGCTACGGCGGAAGGACACCCGCCGATGGTTCTGGCAGAGCCATCGCAGGATCGATTCGCTGTTGCATGGGACCTTGGGAGAGCTGGGGGTCGAATCCTTGCTGGATCGCCCGCTGGCGGGGTTGTCCGGTGGGCAACTCCAACGTGTCTTGATTGCCTACAGCCTCCTGTCAGAGCCCGAGCTGCTTCTGCTGGACGAGCCGACGGCCGGGGTCGACACCCCGGGTGAGCAAAGCTTCTACGAACTGATTTCAGCGATCCACTCACGGCTCAAGATCACGGTTGTGCTGGTTTCCCACGACCTCGCCATGGTGTTCCGGCAGGCGTCCTGGGTGTATGCGCTCAATGGTGTCATCTGCTGCGAAGGACATCCCGAGGAGGTCCTGAACGCTGACTCACTGAAGGCGGCCTACGGCATCCACGTGACACCCTACCATCACCATCACGGGCATGGCCACGGATCCAGCGACGCCGGGCAACCCATCCAATTCCGACGCCGATGAGCCTGCCTGAGTTTCTTGCTGAGCCCTTCTTCCAGCGCGCCCTTCTGGTGGCATTGGCCCTCGGCCCGATCTGCGGCTTTCTGGGTGTCTTCGTCACTGCCCGGCGCATGGCTTTCTTCAGCGACACCATCTCCCACGCCGCGTTGACAGGGGTGGCGGCCGGCTTTCTCGCCGGGTTCGAGGAGCCCACCCTTCCGGTGCTCCTCTACTGTTCGCTCGTGGCGGTGGCCATGCTGTGGCTCAGGGAGCGGACGCAGTTGCTGAACGACACGATCATGGCCGTCCTGCTGAGTACATCGGTCGCCGGCGGGGTGGTCCTGCTCAGCCTTCAGCGCAACCGCTGGGCCGAACTCGACAAGGTCCTGCTGGGAGACATCCTTTCCGTCAATTGGACCGACGTAGGCGCAGCCTGGGCGGTCGCGGTACTGGTGGCGGCGGCGCTTCTCTGGTGGTTGACACCCCTGGTCCTGCTCACGACACACGAGGACCTGGCCCATGTCGGTGGGATCCACGTCCGAAGACTCAACTACGGGTTCGTCATCCTGCTCACGATTGCGGTTTCGCTGACAATCCGGGCCTTGGGAATCCTGCTGGTTACATCATTGATTGTTCTGCCGCCGGCGATCGCGCGTAGCCTGTCCGTCAATCTACGCCAGCACATCGTCCTGAGCTTCCTGGTGGGCACGGTCGGCGCGACTGGCGGCGTCCTGCTCTCGTATCCACTCAACCTTCCGACTGGCCCCACGATCACGTTGACGCTGGGCATCCTGTTTGTGCTCTCCCTCGCTGCGCGCCGCTTGCGGCAGGAGCCCACCGCGATTAAACCGTCCCCGTGAACAACGCCTGCTCCCAGCACGCCCATCCCCATCGGCTGGTCCAGCAACCGCTCACGGAGCTCACCGATCGCCTCAGGGCGGGAAGCCGAAAGGTCACCGGGCAACGGGAGGCCATCCTCGATGTCCTGCGGAGGCACGCCAGCCCCCTGACCAACCGTGAGATCCACGCGGCACTCGGCAAGAACGACTGCGATCTCGCCACGATCTATAGGAACATGCACACGCTGACCGCGATGGGACTGGTGAAGCGTTTCGATTTCGGCGACGGCGCGGCGCGGTTCGAGTTGGTGACAGACGCCTCCGACCACCATCACCACCACCTCGTGTGCAACCAGTGCTCTGCAATCGTGGAGATCGAGGACTGTTTCCCAGCGGAGTACGAGGCGGCGCTGGCGAAGCGCCACGGCTTCACTGGCGTCACCCATCGACTCGAGTTTTTTGGTACCTGCCCACGTTGCCAGCGGGCTGCGGCAGCAGCGGCCAAACCGCCGCCGGTCGCGACTCCAGCCCATTCCTCGCCCGTGGGTTCCTGACCCTCAAGGAGTCCAACGCCATGCGCCTTGACCTCTGGCTCTGGTCCATCCGCGTGTTCAAGACCCGCTCGAATGCCGTTGAGGCAATCCGAAGCGGCGAGGTAACCGTCAATGCGGCCCCCGCAAAACCCGCCCGCGAGGTCCGGCCCGACGATCTCATCGTCGCCAAGGTCGGGCGCATCACCAGGACTCTCCGTGCCCGGGGTTCACCGAGGACCCGCGTCGGAGCCCCCTTGGTCAAGGAATACGCAGACGACCTGACCCCACCGGAAGAGTACTCCCGAGCTGAAACCGCGGATCCCGACCGCGTTGGACTACGCCCCCGGGGATCGGGTCGGCCCACCAAACGGGAACGACGTCAGATCGACGCCTTGGAAGGCTGATCTGCGTGCTGCCAGGAACGCAGGAATCTCCCGGCCACCCAGTCCGCGAGCCGGAGGCTGGGGCGATCCACCGCCCGGGTTCCGAGCTCAGCCAAAAGAAGCAGGAGGGGAACTCCGCCAAGCGCCGCCAAGCAACCGGCGATGCCACCTCCAACGCTTGGATGCCAACGCAGGTAAAGGGCGCTGCAAAAAGTCAGGATGACCACTTCATGGGTGGCATAGAGGGCGTAACTGATCCGACCGAGATACCTACCCGGTCCACAGCTCAGGATCCGATCCACCAACGGATTGCCGAGCACGATCGCCACGAGAAGGATGGCACCTGCGAAGTGATTCCAGCTTCCAAACCGAGCGAGAGCCACGCCCCCGGGAATCCATGCATTCCGGTGGGCATCATCCAGCCCCAAGGGGAACGCTCCGAGGATCCCGACCACCAGGACAGAAGGAACGAGAATCCAAAGGCGCGAGCACCATTCGCGAAACCACGAGGTTGACCGATGGAGATCCGCAAGGATCAAGCCCGCAACGAATGGCAGACGCTCATCGGACCTCAGCCATGCCACGACAGCCGCATACGCGATCCACCTCCAGGAGAGCTTCCGCAGCACCAACAGTAGGAAGAATACGAGGAACGACCCGTACAACTCGGTGCCGATCGTCCACAGCGGACTGTTGTACTCCCGCGATTTGATGAAGAGGTTCAGGCCAATGCCACGGGCAATCGCCCCAAGCTCCATGGAACCGAATGGCTTCGTGGCCAACCATTCCGAACCGCTGAGCTTGGCGGCTGGACCGCTTGAAACCCACCCCATTGCACTGGCAAGAAGCACCAAGGCCACGCCCGCCAGGACCATCGGAGCCAATCGGAACGTGCGTTTGAACGCCGCGGCCGCCAACTGGGCATCGGAGCGCGCCCGGTCTCCAAAGAACCCCAGCGACAGCACCACCCCGCTCAGCACAAAGAAGACGTGAACGGCGAATCGCCCGGCGACCAACAGGCTCAGCGGAAATCGATGAAGTGCGGACTCCCAACTCGCGTTCGTCGGGTGAGGCTCTCCGAGAATCGCCCAAGGATGGAAAGCGAGCATCAGGTGGTGCACGACGACAAGCACCGCTCCGATACCGCGAAGGGAATCCAAGCCGCCGAGTTTGGGCGTTTGTCGATATTCCGGAGACGCCATCCTCGTCACAACCTGCCCCATCCACCCTGCCAGAGGCAAAAGGAATGCGGGCCCGGTGGCATCGCCCTGCCCGACGGGTCGCGTCAACCTGGCTCGCTTGAGATCGAGCGGGCGGCGCTTCGGATGCCGGTCCGGAGCCATGCCAGAGGAAGCTCCTCCTGAAACACGGAGTACACGATCCCTGCCAGCATTGCATCGCCGGCACCGACGGTATTTCGCACCCGAACCCGCTTGGCGCCCCGGCGGACGATCGTGCCCGATCCGTCGCACGTCATCCAGGCCCCTTCGTCTCCGCAAGACAACACAACCCAGCCTCGGGTTGCTGCCGCCAATTGTCTCACGGCCGCCTCCCGCTCACCATGATCCTCCAGACTTCGCCCAGACCACTGCTCGAGTTCATGCAGGTTTGGCTTCACCAGAAACGGACCCGCAGGCACGGCCTTGCGAAACGCCGTCCCATCACAGTCCAGAAAGACGCGTAACCCCACCTTCTGCGCCGCCTTGATCCAGCCCGCATAGAGTCCAACCGGGGCACCTCGAACCAACGCACCGGAAACCACCATCAAGGTCGCCCCAGCCATCGACTCCCTGACACGCTGGTCCAATCGTCTCAACTCCTCCCGGCCGAGCACCGGCCAAGTCGGATTGAGGCGGAACTGAGTGCCGGAATCTGTCGTGACCACGACGTTCGCCCGCGTGGGCTTCCCGATGAGCACCGCCTTGTACGGAATTCCCTCTGAACGCAGCCCTTGGGCGATTTCCTGCCCCGTGGCCCCGCCCAAGGGGAGGATCAACTCGACCGGCGCGCCCAACCGAACCAGCCACCGGGCAACATTGATGCCTTTGCCCCCTGGCCACCGCGACTCAGAGCGCACCTCGTTCTTCTCTTCGGGACGGAGGGACGCAACCCGCCACTCGATATCGACGGCCGGGTTACTGGAAACGACGATGATCCGGTTCCGCCTCACGGCACGGGAACCGGGATCACCCGGTAGAACTGCTGAGGCTCAATGTCGAAGGGCAGGACCAGTCGCAGGGTGTAACCGGTCGCGGCCGTTGGAGGGCCAACGTCCGTCCAGGTAACCGGGAAGGCGAGATCGCCCGTGGACTGCAACCGGTAGCTGCGCCCTGGTACCGAGTTGAAGTCTACGAAGGCATCACCGCCACTGGTGGGTGGGATGAAGCTGAGCTCGATGGCCGCACGGCTGGTCGGAATCCCATCCACCGGGGCGGATGCCCGGACCGTGAATGTCAATTGGTTGGTGTCCTGGCTTCCGACTGCCAGATACCAGATGCCCGACAGGTCGAGCAGGTCGTTGGTGGTCACCACGACCAATTCCGGCTGCAGGCCAGGCTTCGGGAACGTGAAGATCCGGTTCCGCGGGTTGGGAACCGAGCCTTGGCTGACCACCAACTCAGCCTGCCCGGTCAAACCATAAATCTCGAACAGCACGAGAGGCGCACCGGGTTCCACCACGAATCGGAACAGCTTGGAGGTGCCGACATCCAGAGTCCGATCCACAGGCAGGTCTTCGAACAGCGTCTCGATGTCCGTTCGATCAAACGAGACCAGCGCAGTGATCGTGAAGGACACAGGAGCCGGATCCACGGCCTGAACGGCCACGTACCACCGCCCCGCCGCCAATGGAACAGGCTTAGAATTCCGATCGATCGAGATCACCTCGCTGTTCGTTCCGGACAAGTTCGACGCGTAGTCAAACTGGTTGGTGGCAACCAAGGGAAGACCGCGCTTGAGGTACAAATCCACGTTGCCCGTCAATTCCGTCAGCCTCAACTCGGCGGCGGTCGCGTCGGAGGGCACATCCAAGGCAAAGTACTGGATCGAACCGCCAACTTCGTTCGTCAATGTCAGCGGCAGATTGTTCGTGAGGATGGTCAACTGGCCCGCGAGCTCGGTCGCGACCACGGAATAGGTCGACGAATTCGTCCCGGGCGTTGCCACTGAGAGGAACCATCGTCCCGGCGCCAATTGGACCGGCAGCGTTCCCGTGTCGAGGGAGATCACCTCGGGTGTCGTCCCCGAATTCGTGCTGGCGTAGTCATGCAGGAAGCGGCGCGGCAGGGTCGGCGAGCGACTGAGGAACAAGTCCACGTCAGCGCTCATGGTCGGCACCTCAAACACCGCCGCCAACGCGTTCGTCGAAACGTCAAAGGCGTAATAATCCAGATATCCCGGAGAGGAGTTCGTCCGGCTGAACGGAACTCCGTTGGTGAGCACAACCAGACCGATGTTGATATCCGCACGGATCGCAAAGTCCACGGCAGCCGTCCCCGGGTTGATCAGCGCCATGTAGTAGCGTTGTCCCCTTGGCAGGATGGGAGGGAGGTTGGTATCGACGATGAACGGATTCGCGTTGGCAAGGATGTCGCCAAGCGACGTTCCGGACGGCACCCCGGTGTCGCTGTAGAACAACGGTAGGAATGTTCCGTCGGTGAAGACCGTGTTGGTCGCTGCCCTCGCCTCCAACGGCACGTCCACCCGGAACAGCGCGTTCTCACCAGGTGCGATCGTGGCAGAATAGAGCACCCCGTTCGTCAACCGGACCACCGGGCGGTTGGTCTGCATGAACGTCAGCCTCAACTCCCAGCTGTCGATGGTCCCGACAGTCGTTCCCCGCGCATCGGTGACCTCCAGGGTCCATTCTCCAGCCCCGGACTGACCGAGGATAGACTTGAATGAATCTTCCGGTTGGTAGCTCAACTCGGCGCCGACCTGTTCCAGCGTGAACGTATCCAGCAGAACCCCGAGCGGCTCTCCATTGGTGCTCACGTTTCCGGCCAACGTGGGCGCGACGGTGATTTTCATCCGGTTGGTGGACGCACGGAACCGGAAATCGGTCTTCAACCAGTTCGAAGACAGGACAAGGGTCTGGTCGAGTTCACCATTGAGGTAGAGCGCGACCGGGACCGGGTTCGTCGACAGAGGATGGGTCCGAAGCTGTACCGAGGCCCTGTATCCAACGCCCACGTTGGCGTCGAAATCGAAGCGCGCGGCACCGTCTCCCAACGCCAGCACACGGGATCCGGTCTGGGCATCCGTGGGCAGGCTCAGAACAGCCACCGTATTCGTCTCCACCGTCCAGCCTTCGACCACATCTCCCGGCGAGTACAGCCCCAAGTCGGCCGCCTCGAACGAGTTTGTCACAATGATGACAGGAGACGAATTCGACCCCGAGTACGGAGGCACCGCGAACTTGATCGGTCCGGCCGTCAGGTTGGTTCGATCCGAGAAGACCGCGTAGGTGAAGTTGGTAGAGATGTTGTTGGCGATGATGGTTCCGCCAGCCGAGGACACGACCTGGGCGACGCCGTTGGTGTCCGTGAACACAGCTGAGATCGAGCCGGCCCCATTGCCATACGGCGGGTCAAAGCCGATCAGCAAAGCCGGAGACGACAAGCCGCTGTCATGCCCCCAGGCGCCCACCACGATTCCCGTCGTGGTCGGATAGGCCTGGACCCAACCCTCCAGAGTGAACCCAGTGGAAGAGTCCAAAGGCAGCACTGGCGAGCGGGCTTCAGCGGTGACGCCCGAGAAACGCAGACCCGAATCCACCTGCCCCGACGTGAACTCCGAGAATCCGAGCAGGGCGAGGTCATTCACTCCGAGCAGGTCGTTCCCGTTCGAATCCAGAGGCCACAGGGCCGCCATGCCATCAGCCTTTTGACCAATGTCCTTTCCGAACCCCGCCAGGCCGTCGGCATGGATGGAGCGAACTTCATTCGTCGAGAGGGGACGCCGCCAGAAGGCCATGTCATCCAGTGCGATCGTGGCCCGACGATTGGTGAACCCGCGCGTCGGATCATTGGCAAAGCTCAAGCGCTCGTTGATCGGCAGGAAGACGTTCGAGACCGTTCCAGCTGCGATCCGCCGTCCGTCCACATAAAGGCTGACCCGGGATTCAAACGGATCATAGGTCATGGCGACATGCTGGTAGTTGGTCAGCACCCGACGACCACCATAGCCACGTCCCACCGTCGTGCCACGATTCTCAGTGACCATCATGCGTTGTCCCTGCGGATTCACCAAGTGCACCGCGAGGTCAGAGAGACGGGGATGTGTGATGCGCAATCCGACCTCCACCGCAGCCACCGGCCGCGTGTCGTTGACCGCGATCCTGGACGCCGTGGTGGCTGCGTCGCGCACCGGACCGTTGGCCAACGGATCCGACCTCTGGGTCCGGTTGAACTGGTCGTCGAGATCCTGCTCGATGAATCGGGCGATCTGGTACTTGACCGCGACGTTGTTCGGATTGCAGACCGATACAAAGTAACGGCCGGGAACCAAGGGCGGCTCGTCGCGGATGCCCAGCGAGACGGAGCCTCCGGGAGGTTCCAGCGTGGCGAACATCTCGGAGGCATCGGGATTCGCGGGATCGGCCGGCACCGCCCTCCGGATATGAACCTCCAAGGGCAACGAGGGGTTGAAGTTCGTAACCACGATGGTGAGCCGACTCGCATTCGCCGGCACGTTCACCACCTCCAGTTCGCACTGCCCGGGCTGCACGATGCGATCCACCAATCCGATGCCCAGGTCATTCGGCTGCACGATCAGGTCGAGCGAATCGATCCGGCCCACGTTCCCGAGTGCGTCGTCCACCGTCTGCAACAACCACACGCCGTTCGCCTGTTCGCCCAGATAGTCGATGAGGCTCCCGGGGCCATCGGTAGGCACGGATCCGGGGAAGGTCGTGCTGCTGGCGTCGTCATAGACGGTCGTGACATTTGTTCCCCACTGCACTCGGCCAAAGTCCACGTCCGAGATCTGCCCGTGATTATTCAGGATCGCGGAGACGTTGTCGTGAAAGAGGTTTCCTATCAGATCCGGGAAGTTCTGATGGGTCATCGTCTGCTCGACGAACACCCGCCGGATCTCGCCTCCCGTGAGACCCAGGGCCATGAAGTAACCCAGCCCTGGATTGGCTGGTGTTCCGTCCGGGATTGGCTGGCGGATGGGGATTCCGAGGAATCCAAGATTTCCATCCGGCCGGAGTCCCCCGAACGGACGCACTGACGAGACTGCGACAAAGGTGTACTCGGCCGCCTGCTGGTCTTCAGACTTCACACCGACGTAGTACACCTCACCGTTCACCGGCGAATTCGTGAACGCGACATACTCCGTGCCACCCCGCAAGGTGGACTTGAAAGAGGAAGCTATCGCGGACGGCACAAGGTTGGTCAGGCCGGGATCGCGGGACACGTAGAGATCCAGATCGGCATCCTCCGCCCTGGGCCTGCCGAGGTTGGGCGGGAAGAAGGTGACGAAAGCCACGTTGGACCCGTTCGTCAGCGTGCCTCCGAAGCCGGTCCCACCCGGTGTGTTCGTGAACACATAGAACTTCCACTGGTTGGAGGATCCATTCGTACCACCAAAGAGGGGCGAGTTCGCGCCGACCCGTTCATTGAACAACGGCAACCCGTTGGTCAGCGTAACCAAGGCCGGCCGTTGATACGCGATGCTGTTGGCCGGAACGGTCTCCGCGTCCTCGATGGTGCCGACGACACCCAATTCCTCCGCCCCGTCCGAACGGATGACCAGGGCCGCATCCTGCACCATGTCACGCGGGTGCATCTGACGTGCATTCACGTTCACCCGGCGCGCCTTGACGATCACGACGAACTCCTGCGGCACGGGCGTCGGAATCACAATCCTCTCCACGTTGTTCACCATGTCCGCGACGCTAGACACCTGGTTGGTCGAAGTGGTCGGGTTGCCGAATGGATCGGTCGCCGGGTCGGTCGGGCTGGTGTTTGTCGCGGATTGCAGACGGGTAAACGCTGTGCCCCCCTCAAAGTCATTGCCAAAGAAGAACTCTCCCTTTGCCGCGTTGGTCACGACCAGATCGAGGTCGTTCACCAACTTGATCGCGGCCGCGGGATTCCCGGGCGGATCAGTCCAGACGAGCGTGATTCGGACCGGATGATTCGTTGCCTCCGGGTTTGTCAGCTTGATCCGAAAGGCCCGCGACTCACCCGTCGCCAAGCCAAGCTGGTTCGACCTGCCCACAATCGGGAAACCAATGACCTGGTTGTTGGTGCCGGAAGGTTCGCCGACGAAACCATTGAGCGGATTCCCCGACGCCATGAAACCGCTGTTAAGCGAACGCAGGACCGAGGGCCGTCCCCAGCCGGCATAATTGATCGTGCCCTTCGGATCGGGCTGATACCGCTGGTTCTCCACCTCCGCCGAATTGATCAGGATAGCCTTGTATCCGTCAGGCGGGATCCGGTTGTTCTGTCGGAGTTCATAATACTCCTGCAATTGGGCCAGGATGCCGGTGATCGCGGGGGCCGCCATCGAGGTCCCTGACTCGTAGCGATAGTACGGCCCCACCTCGTTCAACAACTCCTCGCTCACCGGGAAGAGGTCGTCATCCGGCGCGATGTTGTACTCCAGACGCCACTGCGCTGAACGGGCCGAAAGGATGTAGGACCCGGGGGCAACCACGTCGGGCTTGAACCGCCCAAACTCGCCTTCGGTCCCGATCCCGGTGTTGCCCCGGCTCGAGAAGCCGGCAATCTGCGAATCCGAGTCGGTTTCAGCCTCGAAGATCCGGTTGGTCACATACGAGGGTTCGTCCGGATTGTATCCCCGATCGGGAATCGGCGTGAGCCCGGACCGGACCACCACGCCGTTGGTATCCACGACGACCGTGTTGGTCAGGACCCGGCGCGATTCCAAGGCCCCAACAGAGATCACATTCTTCGCCGTTGCCGGAGCCGAGACCGAGTCCGATGCACCACCGAGACCGTTGTCACCACCATCGCCCTCGTTGCCCGCTGCAAAGATGAAGAGGATCGGTTGATCCCCGGTGATCTTCGGCAAGGCATCGCGCGACGCAGCGTCGTAGGACGCCGCGATGGAGTTGTACTCGTAGGCGCCGGGGTAACCCCAACTGTTGTTTGAGAGAGGGGAGTTCGTCCGCCCCGTCGCTCCATTCAGCGCAAGATTGGTCGTCGCATAAGTCTCCTGAAGGAACACGTCCGAGACCAGCGGCCCGGTGGTCAGGTCGATGGGAAGGACGAAGACCCGGGCTGAGGAAGCTCGACCGCTGAAGTTTGCGTTGGAGACCGACCCCCGGGCAAGCGTCACGGACCCCGACTGCGACCCGTTGCCGGCAAGCGTAGCCACCACGTGCGTTCCGTGGCCGACCGGGTCCTGCAAGGTCGAGGAGTCGGTGGCAAATACCCGCCCCGCAATGTCCGGATGCGTGGAATCCACACCGCTGTCGTTGACGTTGACCAGCACGTTGGAGCCGGTCAGACCCAGCGTACGCGTCACGTTGGTGAAATCCTCCGACGACTCCAGAAGGAATCCGGCCCGGTCGTTCGACACCTTCCGTCGGTGCATTTCCTCGACGAGCGTCACGCCGGGCAACCGGGCAATCGCCACCATCGTGCCCCGGGGCGCCTCGACCGATACCAGTTCCCCAAACGGACCCCGCTGGCGCAGGAGCGTCTTGGCCCCGAGCGCTTCGACCTGCGGCAAGGTCTGTTCGACATCCAACAACGTCAGCAGCAGTTCGGCTGGAACTTCCCGCTCCTCAAGAACCGCCTGAGCCAGGCGTGGCTCCAGCTTGAAGTGCGGCTCGTTCGCCAGGACCGCGCCGATCTCCGGAGCGGACGCCATAGCGGCAGCGACCTCGGGCGTCGCCTGCACCAGATAGGCGTTCTTCGGAATGTACGATATGATCCGGGCACCCGACAGGGCCAACCGCTGGCGGAATGCATCATTCGCCTCGCCCCGGCTCTGAACGATGTACGTCCCGGGGTCTGCTCCGCTACGAAGGACCTCCGGCACGGGGACCGGCTCACCATTCGCCGTGTCGACGAAGGCATTCCGGAGCAGGATTACCCGCTCGTTCCGGGCAAGCGCATTCCATCCCTCCAGCGTGTTGCGCACCCGATGGGGGAAACGCGGGTCCACATTCGGAATTGGCGTTCCTTTGGGAACCGACGTGATCGGCACCCAGCGCCCTGGACCAGCTGCCAGCTGAAGCTTCAGCGGCGCGGTGTTGCCCACGGCGGGATCTGGCCCCGCAACGGCCGGGGGCTGCGGTGCCGCCAGGCCCGTTGAGGTCGGCGGCCGGACCGATCGGTGGACAGCCAATCCGACCAGGACGGCAATCAAGGCGAAGGGAGCAATGCGGCGAATGAGGCGCATGTGAATCGGAGGCGTTGGCGCTCGAAACATCACGGGAGATCAGCGGTTTGGCGGCAGTTCAGTTGTCGGGCGTCAGCACCCGATGATCCTCGACCACCGGCTTGAGCTGGCCGGCCCGGGGAGCACCGTCGAACCGGACGACGGTGCGGGTCGCGAACTCCCCAGTGACGACGTAGTTCGTGCAGAGACCGTAGAAGACACCGGGCCGCGTCACGATCGAGTTGGGCGCCGGCTTGAGGGACTGACCATACGCGTAGATCACGACGCGCGGTTCATCCGTCCTCAGGAGGGACAAGGTCTGCTGGGGAATCATCTCCAGGACCTCGTCCGGCACCTGGGCCGGGTCCGTGGTCGAATTGAATGGACGGATGAAGGGTGAGAACTGGTCCAGGACCACGCCATTGATGTTGGTATACGAGCCCACGGACAGCGCATTCGCAGACAGGACGTGCCCCATCCTCGGGAAGTACCCGCCGGGGAAGTTCGTCCGTGAGCCGTTGATGCTCTCGACGATGGTCCGCATCTGCGCGCTGGCAGGCTCGATGAAGACGCGCTGGAGCGTTGCGACGTTGGCCGGATCGTTCGTCAACACCGGCACCCCGGACAGGATGGCCGACCATGCCGCCGCGTTGGTCTGGTTCACCGAGAGCAATCCCTTCGCGGCGTTTTCGTTCACCGCCGTCGTGAAGAGGTCGAGGATTCCCCAGTCATTCTCCGGCCGGGTCAGCGGATGACCTGCCCAGGCAGACCAGCTCTTCTGCCCCAGATACCTATCGAGCAACCGCTGGGTTCCCACCTCGGGACGGCGCGCCTTGAGGTAGATCGTCTGCCAGGGAGTTCCGCGGTGAACCCGGCCCAGCCATCCAATGCTGGGGAATTTGTTCGTCGGAAAATTCCACGCATCGGAGTTGCGCACCAACGGATCCTTGTAGGCGACGTCGAACGCCGTGCTGTTCGCGTCCGAAGTCCCCACATCCACAGCGGTGCCGAGCGTGGGATTCACGCCCCAGGGGGCATAGGCGCTCACGACCTTGGTTCGAGGTCCAAGGTGGTTCGTGAAGAACTGCTCCTCCGATCCAACTCGGGCACCGGGCCCCGGACGAAGTCGGCTCCCATCCGGCAGCGGTACCTCGACCAAGCCTTCAGGCGACGTGAAGACGGCCTGTCCCGGGGCGAGATCCTCTGCCGTGTAATGGACCAAGGGATCGTTCGCCTGCCGTCGATCCGTCAGGAGCAGCACCGGAGAAGGCGTATAGCCCGCCTGCGCAACCCGACCGCCGAAGCGGGCCAGGAACTGAGGGGTGATCTGGATGCCCGCACGGCGTGGGCTCCGGAACAGGAAATAATAGAGCCCGTCCTTCTCCGACTCGACCTGCGAGTCGTTGGGACGCTGGCCCGGAGCATCCCGCCAGAGATCCTGCGGCAGGTTGAGGACCGAGCCGTTCTGGTTGAGCCCCATCGAAGCGTCCAACTGGAACCCGACGCCACGCGTCACGATCGTGTTCGCGGCATACTGGTTTGTTTCCCAGAAGCGGAACATCGAGACAGCGCCGGCGCTGCGGCCTCCGGGCTTGCCGAAAAGCGACAGGACATTCGTCTCATAGAGGACGCTCTTGATGTTCACGACATCGAGCACGCGGCCCGAAGCCTGATCCACCAGCGCGTAGACCAATCGATTTGTGAAGGCCACCGTCAATCGGGGTGCCGGCGCTGTTGCGGGGACGTACCCTCCGTTGGTTTCACCCGCAGGGAAAATGAGGCGCCGGACGTGGTCGTAGACGAAATTGGTCGCGATCAACGCGTTCAGGGGAGCGAGGTACTGACCCGCCCGCCATTGCCCGGCCGGAATCACCGCCGAAGCCCGACGGAAGCCGTTGGTGAACACCCTGGGTCGAGCATTGAACGCGTCGTTCTCATCCCGGATCGCGAAGTCAAAGTAGTTCGTCGCGATCATCGTCACGCCGCTCCGATTGCTGATCGAGTAGGAGTTCCAGGCCTCCATGCCCAACGTGTTGGCGAAGTCGAAGCGGTATTGGGCCTCTGTCCCGAACCGCGAGTCCTCCCATGGCCGGGAGTTGGTCCGGCTCAACGCGTCCGTCGCCTGCGCCTTGATGACCCGCAGGCGCCGCGTCACCTGAAGCCGGCTTTGCCAGAAACCTTCCTGGAAGTTCGGCAGCCCCTTCTTGGCCCCGACCACCCACGGGATGTTGAAGGCATTGAAATCCAGGCCGTCCGCCACGATTTCATCGGCGTTGGCGGACGTCGACAGGCGCGCCTGCTGGATGGGGTCGTCGAGATCGATCCAGGGCCGGCTCAAGGCCGCGGAACTCGTGACCTCAACGAAGCCTGCCAACCGGACAATCGGCAGTCCATTGGTGACCTGCCGGTACAGGATCGGCCGGAAGACCGAGGGAATGTCGTCACGCGGGTTACCGGGGCGCGCTGCCGAATGGTAGTGGGTGGCGTCGTAGAGATTGGCAGCGACCTGCGCGAGCCGATGGACCCGGGCGTCCCATCGGTAGATGTTCGTCACGCCGCGAACAACGTTGGTCCCGTGAACCGGAAGCCCGTGCCCAAGATGGAAGGTCCGAGGCGAAGCCAACAGGCTGGCATCCGGGAGACCATTGGTGAACTCGGTCAGGAGGAGCCGATGGACTGCGTTCGTATACCACTCGATCGGCGCCCAGTCGCGGAAGGTCCGGACGTCGGCACTGGTGGCGAGATCCTGGTTCACGTCCCCTTCAGGCGCATAGTTCAGGTTCAACTTGGCCCGCCGGTAGAACAGTCCGGCCATGTTGGTTCCAGACTCATACCGACCATCGCCCGTATCCGTCCCAAGACTTCCGAGCAGGCGATAAAATGTATTCTGGTCGTACGTGCTCCGGAGCAGCTGCCCCGCGTAGTCCCGACGCCCGATCAGCCTCTCCTGGAGATCAGTTCCCAAGGAACCATCCACCAACCGGGTCATGTCGTGGATCTGGCGGGTGTTGTCCGAGCCCACCCAGGGTGTCCCAACCGCATCCTCGGATCCGCTGGCCAGGTATAGGTCCTGAGGCCTCCGGAACTCCGCCAGGGTCAGTGGAATCGGCCCATCCGACTTGCTATCGTAGCCATCGAACGCAAACGGCGTCGTCGACGCGTAGTACTCGTTGGGGCTTTGGGCGATACCCAGGCCCCGCCGGGATCGGAACAGACGATCCGCATCCGTGAACGCAATCCCGGAAGAGACAGAGGCGAGGGCCGGTCGGTACTGATAGGAGAAGAGCGATGCACTCCCCGTCGGCTTCCAGATGTTCGTGTTGAGGTCAGCCAGATAACCACCCAAGTTGACCTCCCACGCGCCGACACCCTGGTTCCGCAGGAAGCCGCTTCCGTCCGTGCGACGGAACTTCACCTCATTGTGGGCGTAGTTGATGTCCAGCGTCTTGCCAGCAGGCAGGATCATGTACGCATACCGCATGATGAACCGGTTGGTTCCGCTGTGCATCGCGTCACCGTGCTCCCGGACAGCGATCCACTGGGGATCGCCCACCAATTCATTGGTGCCGACGAGCTGCCCCCGCTGGTTGAACATCGCCTGAACCCCGTTGGTGTCGAACACGCCATTGCGGTTGAGGTCGAGGTAATACCGGAACTCGGGGGCAACCAAGGGACTCCGACTGACCTGCGCGAACACCGGCGCGCGCGGGTCAAAGTACAAGTTCATCAGCGACGCCCGGTACAACTGCACATCCGAGCTGCTGAAGACCGGCCTGCCGTCCGGTCGGAAGTAGGTCGTCGCGTTCGTCAGGATGTTGAGATTCTGTAGATTGAGCGAATCATCCGCCAAGGCCTGCAACTGCGCGAAGTTCAACGCTGGGTTGACCCAGTTCGTGGACACCAGCAAGTCGATCTGGAAGCGGTTGGATGATCCGGTGATCCGCCCGGCGATCTCCGCCTGAGCTCGCTGGAGCGCGGTTTCAGCCGCGAACTGGGCGTCCAACTGTTCTGCCGCCGCACCCACCGAGGCCCGGTCTTGCCGGGTCACGGCGAGGAAGGCCACGGCGGTGATGGTCACCACCGACAGCATGATCAGCGTGATGACGAGCGCGATGCCGCGTTGTTGATTTCGGTTCATCGGAGGAAGGGGCGCAGCGGAACGCGTTGCCGGAAGCTCTGGATGCGCGCGAGATTGTTGGTGAGGAATCGATTTCGGATCGCGGGATTGTCCGGGAGCGCCCGGTACTGGTCCAGCAGGCGCGGTTCCAGTGCATCCACCTCGATTTCGACATAGGACGGCATGGCCGTCCCTGTGAACGTAGTCTCCGTCAGCAGGCCTCCCTGCGCGTGGCTCAATTGAATCGGGGCCAAGGCCGGCACCGCAGGCACCGACACAGGAACAGAGGCCGGCCGGACAGGAAGTTGGTTCGTCGGATAGAAAACGTCGTATGGACGCCCCACCGCGTCATAGGGCGTGATCTTGAAATTCAGCACGCCGTCCAGTACCCGCGCCGAGTTCGTCCGATACGGCCATTCCGCCAGGCTCTGCCCGGCAAATGGCCGGCCCAGCACGTGGTTGAGCAGGGATGCCGCCGCCGACCGCCCTCGCACCAGGAACCGCACCGGCGTGTTGGTCACCACGTTCTCGCCCGGGATGCGCTGCAAATCGCCGCGGTCCTCGTACCGGTACAAGGTGCCGATCGGCGGTGTCGTCCGGAGAGAAGGGTCGTTCTCGTTGGCGATGAAGTATCCGAACACCGACCACTGCTGGTCGGTCACGTTACGGATCGCAAAGAACTCCTGCAGCACCGGCTGACGCTCCTGGAACAACGTGTCCTGGTTCTCGATGAGGTTCGGTGCCACCGACAGCCGGGTGATGAAATGAGGACCATCGAAGACACCGGCAGGCCGGGCGTGCTCCAGATCCTTGGACATCAATTCCAGAGCCGACCGGGACCCTTCGAACACGTCGACCTGTCCCACGCTGCCGCGCAGAGCGCGCTGGGTCTGGTCGAACATCGCGTAGAGCGCCAGGATGACCACGCTCAGGAGGCCGACCGCCACCAGCATTTCGATCAGGGAGAAACCCTGTCGCGCTGCCCGTCGGATGTTGGTTCTAGGAAGCATGGGACACTCAGTTCAGCGACGGAATCGCGTTCGTTCGCCCGCCATTGAAGCGGTAGGCCGGGTGAAGGGTGCCGAGGAAATTGGTCGTAAGAACGTCTCGCTCCCCACGGATCAGGGTTCGGAACGAACGCCGGCTTCCACCCGTCCGGAATTCAGAGCCCACCCGGAAAACAGGCCACTGGAAGGTCAGCCGCAGGTCGCTCACCCCCTGCTCGATCCGGAACAACTGGCTCGCCACGATGTTGGACTCAGTCCTGTTCGTATATCCGTTCAACACCAACGGCGGCCGGGTCGGAGTCGTCTGCGTCTCAGCCGTGACCAGATACCGCATC
This sequence comes from Limisphaerales bacterium, assembly GCA_965284395.1. GTDB lineage: Bacteria > Verrucomicrobiota > Verrucomicrobiia > Limisphaerales > UBA9464 > UBA6176. The sequence continues at coordinate 425,172 of OZ260084.1, forward strand.
GCCGTCTGCAACCGGGACTGGTTCGGCAGACCGCCCGCATCCCGATAGGGCTTCTCACTGAAGGGGCTTCCAAACGTCCGAAACTGGGCCGTCACCTCGTTCTGCACGACACCGTTTCGGACCGCCTCGTACCGGGGCATTCCCAGCAGGGCCGTCACCTGCCACGATGCCGTCAACGGGATGACCGTTCCCGGAAGCGCCTCCTGAAAGTTGGGGCCGCGAAAGTAATACTCCTGATTCTCCGCCCCTGTCCGGCGCCACAGGATGAAGTCCACCTGGTTGGTCAGATCCGGGATGGCCATGGCCCCGCTCCGGATCGACTCGATCAGGAACTGCGCATCCTGCGCCACGAGAGTGTCCTCCCGGTTTTGTTTCTGCACGTTGAGGCCGGAAGGCAGCACTCCGATGATCGCCGTCAGCGCGATGCCGATGACCGCGATGCAGAGCGCCAACTCCGTCAGGGTGAACGCCGCCTCCTGCTGTGCTTTGGGTGAGTGGATGTTCATCACTTGGGCTGGTTCTTGATCAGGCGCGCGCGCCCCGTGTAATACGAAACCCGGATCAGCCCGTTCGTGTAGCCGAACCGAGGCGTCTCCACCACGTCCGCAACTCCCAACCGGACCTGCCCGTCGGGTTGCTTCGGAGGCAGGACAGACCCCGGCCCGACAGCCAGGACCACGTCACTACCCGGAAGCACCGGGTTCCCGAGCGCATCCCGCAACCCGGCATAGGTCACGTCCGCGATCCGTCCGCTCGGGTCGAAGGCGATGAAGGGGACCACGGGCATGTTCGCCAACCCGTTCCAGATCGGGGTCGAACCGCTGTAGTGGTTCCGGAGATCAACCCCGGGGATCACCAGCGGGAAAGGGAAATTGGCCTGCGCCAGACGATGCGGCCGATTCGTCGCCGCGGGCCCCACCGAGGCATCCGTCAGGCCCAGCATCTCCCTCGGGAAAATCACGCCCTGCGGCAATGACCTCCACTCCGTCAGATACCGCGGCCGCTCCACGCCGGGCTGCTCACCCAACCGCCTCTGCGTATAGATCGCGTACGAGGAATACTGGCCCAGAACCACATTCGTGAGCACCGTCAGGGCCTCATCCTTGAATCCCCCGAACTGCGCCGAAAGCGCCGAGAAAGTCGTTTGTTGCGCCCAACTGTTGGTCGGCGCAAACAACATGTAGACGGTCGACCGGTTCTTGATCGCCAACTGACGCGCGTACTTCAGGTCATCCACCAACTGCCGCTGCCCCGCCGTGAAGGCGTTGGAACGGCCAAATCCCTTGAAGGTGGGCACCGCAATCGCCGCGAGCGTGCCAATGATCGCCAGCACCACCAGCAATTCGATCAGCGTGAACGCCCGACTCCGGCTCCCGCTCTGGATGGGTCTCAAGGGATTCATGATGGCTTGGAGTTGGGCCGGTCGGCTTACTTCCAGCTGTAGAGGTTGTCTCCGTTGACGGTTCCCTTTGCCGTCTGCCCGACGGGCGCCCGGCTGAAGTCCACCTGTCCATCCGCGCCCAGCGAGAAGACCGCGACCGGCGCATTGATGAACTCCTTCTCACCCGGCGCCCCGGCGAATGGATTTCGCACCCGGCCATCCGAATCCAGGTCGACGATCACGATGAACGGAAAGCCGTAGGCATCGCGCCAAACCCCATCGTCATCGCTCACGCGATCCGGCTTCTTGCCCGTCTCCGACTTCACCGTCAGGAAGATCTCCTGCTGCGGGTTGAGTTCGTTGTTCTTGTTGATGGCCTCACCGTTGATGGTCCGCTGCTCGCGGAGCAGGATGGTCATCAACTCGGCGTTGCTCACCTGCCAGGGGGCCCCGGAACGGTTGAGCACCGACGTGTACGCCACGCCCGGCTTCGAAGCCTGCACCTGCACGCCTTCCTGCTGCGTCCCGTAGACGAAGTCCGGGAAGTTTGCGTTCACCGCCGCCCGCGTCCTCGCCGAGGCCGGCAACCGGGAGTACTTCGTCTCATACGCCTGCACCGCCGCCGCCAGGTTCGAAATCTGCGACAGCACCTGCTTCTTCTTCGCGTTGGCAGAAAACCGCGAGACCGCCGGCAACAACATGCCGGCCAGGATCGCGATGATGGCAATGACGACCAGCAACTCGATCAGCGTGAAACCGCTGCGGCGCCGGGTTTGGAATCGGGATTTCATTCTCGGAAAGGTTGAGGGTTCGAATTCAGTTCTTCCAGTTGCCGATGATCTCCTTGCGTCCGCGCACGATGATTTCGGCCCAAAGATCATAACTCCCGGGGTTGTGGGTCGGGTTGCTGGAGTTGTAGCGCCATGGATTCAGCCGCGGGCGGCTCGGAATCGGCGGCGTGAACCCGCTGTTCGGGGGCCACGGCACCGGCGCCACCAGGACTTCGATGTCCGGGTTGTCCGAGATCTGCGCATGCTGGCTTGCCTTGAAATCCATCCGGAACAGCCGCCGGATCGCGTTCGGCGGCTGCGCGTTTACGAAGCCATCCCGCCGGAACACCGTCTCCAACTGGGTGGGCAGCAATCGCGCCTCCACCGCGTCCACATCCGCTACCGGCACGAAGTAGCCCTCCTTGCCCTGCCGGACGACCGCCACTCCGGTCAGCTCGTAAAACAGGGGATGGATGATCGGATCCACCACCGGCGTCCCGTCTGCCTGCGCGCCGGTCACGTGATCCGGCGGATACACGCCAAAACGGGCCTTGTAGGCCTCGATCCCGGTGATGAGCTTCTGCAGCTCGGCTCGCGTCCGGCTCTCACGGATCCGGGCGGCTGCCTGCGGCGCCAGGCCGACGAGCAGACCAGCCAGGACCGCGATGACCGAGATCACGACCAGCAGCTCAATCAGCGTGAAGCCCGCCTCGGCGGACCTCTCCACGGTGTTTTTCGGCGCTTTCATGCAGGCGGAAAGGGGGACTTGGTACACGCTCCTGATCAACGGTCACGCATTTCTTTCTCCATGCGCTCACTCAACCACTGCTTCATCATGCTCTGATAATTGAGGTATCTGGACCGAGCCATTCGCTTGATTCGTGCCAACATCCGCGGATCCATCCGCAATGTGATCGTCACCGACTCGGATCCCTCCGACATCGCCGTCGCCGCCGCTTCCATCAGCCGCAAGTCCACCTGATGCTCCAGCCAGTACGCCGCCTCCGCCTGTTCGCCATCGAACAGCGGCACATCCTCCCAGGAAGTGATGGATTCCAGCGCCATAACCTTTGCATCAAGCCGACAACGCCTGATTCAGCCGCCGTTGGTAGAAGTACTCTTCCAACTCGGTGAACGGCCTCGCCAGAACCACCCGGATCATCTTTCCATTCGTCCGGTACACGCTGAACAACCCCACCCCACCGGCAGAACGCCCTAGGTTGAAGTAGCGAGCCTGTACCGAGAACCGGGTCGAATCGGGCATCAACCGCACCGCAAACGGGTCCTCAAACGACTCCTCGATCTCAGTTACCGTCAAAGATCCAGCGACATCGAAGGGCGAATTGTTCCAGTCAAACTCCATCGAATCAGTTCAGACCGAGTTCAGACCGTCATGGCATCGCCCATCCATTGTGCTTACATTGTATTTACGTTTCTTCAGACCACCCGGTCAAGCGCCCGTCACGGGAAACTTCAAACAACCCTCCGCCGCCCTCCCCACACCCGTTCTGGGTTCGCCTCCCTTCCACTCGCCTGCTCTGATCTCCGCCATGGTCCGATCCTTGCCTGGGTCCATCCCCTCCGTCGTCCTCGCCGCCACCCTCGGAGCGATCTTCCAACCCACCCTCGCAGCCGCAGCCCCGACAGTCCGCATTGCCACCTTCAACGCATCCCTGAACCGGGACGAAGCCGGCGCATTGGTCCGGGATCTTGCCACCCGCACCAACCAACAAGCCCGGATGATCGCCGCCATCCTGCAAAAGATCCGCCCGGACGTCGTCCTGCTGAACGAGTTTGACCACGATCCCGAGGGACAGGCCATCAACCTTTTCCGGCAGCACTACCTCCAAGTCTCGCAGGAAGGACTCGCCCCACTCATCTTCACCCACTTGTTCGCACCCCCCGTCAATACGGGCGTATCGCCAAATCAGCCAGGCTCCCCAAAACACGACTTCGACCGGAACGGTCAGGCAACCCACACGCCGCCTCCGCCCGGTGCCGGAAGCCGGGAGCGCAATGCCTACGGCGGCGATTGTTTCGGCTTTGGCACCTTTCCAGGCCAATACGGCTTTGCAGTCCTTTCGCGACTCCCAATCCGGACCAACGAAATCCGTACCTTCCAGAAGTTGCTCTGGCGGGACATGCCCGGTGCCCAGCTTCCCGACGATCCGGCCACGCCTGCACCTGCCGACTGGTATCGCCCGGCTGACCTCGCGGTTTTCCGGCTTTCGTCCAAGACCCACGCCGACGTCCCCATCGAACTCATCCCCGGCGAGGTCGTCCATGTGCTGGCCAGCCACCCGACGCCCCCGGTTTTCGACGGGCCGGAGGACCGCAATGGCCGGCGCAACCACGATGAAATCCGGTTCTGGGCGGATTTCATCCGGGGCGATTCGTGGATGAAGGATGACAACGGCCTCGGCGGAGGCCTTCCCCCAAAGACCCGGTTCGTGGTCCTTGGGGACCTCAATGCCGACCCCTTTGACGGCGACAGTTTCCAGTCCCCCGCCCGACTCCTCCTCGACCACCCCCTCATCTCAGCCGCCCACGAACCGTCCAGCGCCGGAGGGATGGAGGCGACCCAGATCCAAGGCGCAAACAACGCCGCCCACAAAGGGAAGCCAAACCTCGACACCGGCGACTTCGCTGACCGTGGCAATGCCCCGGGCAACCTGCGGATCGACTACGTCCTGCCTTCCAAGGCGGGATTCAAGGTCATCGACTCCGGCGTCTTCTGGCCGGAGAAGTCAGATCCCGCATCGAAATGGGCCGAAGCCTCCGATCATCGATTGGTCTGGGTGGACGTTGTCGTCGAGGCACCGTGACGGGTGCCCAGAACTCGGACCGCTTCCAAGGGCTGCCGAAAAGCTCACCGCGAATCCGACGCGGCCGTAAGCACCGCGCGGGCCAGAAGCCGGCTGAACTCGGCCGCCCCCCTCTCGTTCAGGTGCAGGACATCGGTGAATGCGGCCTCATCGCGGATCCAGTCCGAGGCCACCACCAATTCTGCCCCTTCGTTGGCAAGCAAACCCCTCAGGCGGTCGACATATCCAATCCACGCTGGATCCTGGATTTCGTGGAAGCGACTGGGATGCACCGGCAGGAGGACGACCCGGGTGCGGATGCCTTTTGAACGAGCCTCTGCGAGGATCGTGCGGATGTCCCGTCGAAGGCTCTCATGCCCGACCGCGGCACTTCGTACCAGATTGCCACGGACCAATTGCTTGAAGTCCTCGACCCGCCCGAATCGATTCTGCTCCTGATGGGCCCGGCCCAATTGCCCAAGCCCGCGGCGCAGCGACTCCACCTTCGACCAGGTCGAGTTCCGCTCCACGAAGAATGGAATCCGGCAGACAGTCAGGAACCACGTCCGTTCCAAGGGCCCGAGACCGAGGTACTCCGCGGCGACCTCCGGAAACCTCAGGAAGATGACGGCATTGGCTCCCTGCGCCGAACGCCAAATTCCGTTCAGGTCCTCTTCGGTCAGCATCAGTTCGATCGCGCCATAGTACAGAGTCCTTGGGTGATCCTCACCCGCCATCACGTGACGCCAGCCGATCAGTGCCTGGAGCGGTCCGGTACCACCCAGCCCACCATTGTGACTCCCCCTTCCGGACAGCGGTTGCCCCAGGGCTCGATCGAACTCCTCGCAATTGATTCCAGCGGCGACCACGGAGTTTCCGAGGAACAAGGTATCCCGACGCGGGGCCTCTGCAGACAGTCGACGGAGCCACTGCCGAGGTACCGAGTTCGATGACAATCGGTTCACGCCTGCATTCGCGACCACAAGCAGCACGACCGCCACCAATGCCGCGCGTATCAGGTCTCGTTGGTTCACGACAGAGGAGATCAGAAATCGATGTAGATGAACTTGGACCCCTGTCCACAGAAGACCCAGATCAGGCAGCCGAGGACCGCCCAGAGCACGCCGGTCCAAAGCCATTCCCACCTTCGCGGCCAGCCCCGCGGCACCTCGTCCGACTGTCCGGAGAGGTACTCGGTCACATCCATCAAGGCTCGCAGGAATTTCATGTCAGCCCAGAATCAACCGCCTGAAGAAAAGTAACGCTGTAGGCAGGTCCATGGCAAACCAGGCCCAGCCGACCAGAACCACGAACATCGTCAGCGCCCATCCCACCAGCTTCTGGCTTGTCGTTTCAGGCGCACGCCACCCCGGGCGACCGCTCCACCAGCGGAAAATGGCCAAGGCCGATCCGTGCCACAGGCCCCAGACGACGAAATTCAACCCCGCCCCATGCCAGAGTCCGCTCACCAGCATCGTCACCAGCACGTTCAGATAGCATCGCCACGGTGCCACCCGGGAACCTCCAATGCCGATGAAAACGTAGTCCGTAAGCCACCGGGTCAGGGAGATGTGCCAGTGCTTCCAGAACTCGGCGATGTTTGTCCTGAAATACGGCCAGTCGAAGTTCTCCTTCACCCGGAAGCCGAAGAGCCGTGCTGACCCGATCGCGATGTCGGAGTAGGCGGAAAAATCCGCGTAGATCTGCACCGCATAGGCCAACAGCCACATCGGAAGGACCCACCGGGCGGCCGACTCCACGCCGGCCTGGTTCAGGTTGGCGGTCATGGAAGTCATGAGGTCCGCCACCACGAACTTCTTCGCCAACCCGGTCAGGATGCGTGTTATCCCGCGCGACCAATCCTGCGCCGAATCCGTGGGGGCCTCGCGGAGGCTCGGCAGGAAATCCTGAAACCGCTTGATCGGTCCCGCGACCATGGTGGGAAAGAAGAGGATGAAGGCCATGTATTCGCCCAGGCTCCCGGCCTCAGTTTTCCCCCGCCGCCGGTCCACGGCGTAGTGGATGAACTCGAAGGTGAAGAACGAAATCCCCAACGGCAGGAACTGCCCGTCCCATCGGAAGCGTGAGTCAGCACCGGAAACCAACCCCACGGCGAAGTTCCAGTACTTGAACACGAAGAGCACCACCAGGGCCTGAGCGACTCCCAGGACGCACGCACGTGCCCCCGGCTTGTAGAGCCGACTCAGGAGTGCCTCCCAGAGCAGCACCAGCAAACAGACGGCTCCTACCATCCCGCCGACCTCGGTCAGGGAATAGTAGACGTAGAATGCCGCCCCGGTACCGGCCAACACCCACGACCTGCCAACTGCCGGTACCAACCGGTACACCAGGGCAGCCGGGAACAGGAACAACAGGAAGTAGGCGAACGTGTTGAAGATCATCCCGGTGGATCTGCGCGCCTTTCAGCCCCTGTTCCCGAGGACCGCCGAAGCTCACCCGCCTTGCGGCCTAAGCCCTCCGCTCCCGGATTGCCGAGACGATGTCCGCGATGACCTCGGCGCGAGGCTTGGCGCCCTGAGGCCCCTTGCTGTGCAGACGCACGCTGACCACGCCGGCATCCAGATCGCGACCGCCGAGCACCAGCATCGTGTGCACCTTGGCCTGCTCGGCGTCCTGGATCTTGGCCTTGATCGGATTGGTCGACCAGTCGCCCTCAGCCCGGACCTGATGGCCGCGGAGTTCCGTGACGATGGATCGCGCATAATCCACCAACCGTTCGTCGTCGCCGATCGTCAGCACCCGGACTTGCTCCGGCGCGAGCCACAGCGGGAAGTTGCCAGCGTAATGCTCGATCAGGAATCCAATGAAGCGCTCGTGCGTTCCCAGCGGCGCCCGATGGATGCAAAGCGGCGTCTTCTCGACGTTGTCCCGATCCTTGTAGACGAGGTCGAACCGCCGCGGGACGGCAAAGTCCACCTGGTTCGTCGCGATCGTGAATTCCCGTCCGATCGCACTCCAGACCTGCACGTCGATCTTCGGACCGTAGAAAGCCGCCTCGTTCGGAACCTCCACGTAGTTGATCCCGCTGTTCTTGAGGACGTCGCGCACCATGTCCTCCGTCTGCTTCCACAACTCGGGTTCGTTGACGAACTTCTGGCCCAGCTTCGACGGATCGTGCGTGCTGAAGCGCATCAGGTAACGGTCGAGCCCGAAGATCTTGAAATACTTCAGGTACATTTCGTTCACCGCGTTGAACTCCGCGGCGAACTGCTCGGGGGTCAGGTAGATGTGCGCATCGTTCATCTGCATCGACCGCACGCGCATCAACCCGAACAACTCACCGGACTGTTCGTACCGGTAACAGGTGCCGTACTCCGCCAGGCGCAACGGCAGGTCGCGATAGCTGCGCGGCTCAGCGGCAAAGATCCGATGATGATGCGGACAGTTCATCGCCTTGAGGTAGTAGCGGGTGGCCACCTCGTCGGCTTCGGCCTCCTTGAACTCCATCGGAGCGAACATGCTTTCCGCGTAGTACGGAAGGTGCCCGGAGGTCTTGTACATCTTCTCCTTGGCAAGGTGCGGCGTGCGGACGCGGACGTACCCGGCGGCGAACTCGGTCTCCTTCGCCAACCGCTCGAGTTCCTCCACCAGCACCGTTCCCTTCGGCAGCCAAAGCGGCAGGCCCGGACCGACGAACTCCGAATCGAAGGCGAACAATCCCATCTCGGCGCCGATCCGGCGGTGGTCCCGCTTCTTGGCCTCTTCCTGCAGCTTCACCCAGGCCTCGAGCTCTTCCTTGTTCTTGAAGGCCGTCCCGTAGATGCGCTGCAACTGCGGATTCTTCTCATTCCCACGGAAGTACGCGCTCGCGACCTTCAGGAGCTTGAATGCCTTCACGTTGCCCGTCCGCATCACGTGCGGCCCGGCGCACAGGTCCACGAACTCGCCGTTCTGGTAGAAGCTGATCGCCTCGCCCTCCGGGATGTCGCCCAGGCGCTCGACCTTGAACTTCTGTCCCTTGCCTTCGAAGTACGCCCGGGCCTCGTCGCGGGTCTGGATGCGCTTCTCGAAGACCTGGTTCTCCTTCGCAACCTTCTTCATCTCCTCCTCGATCCGGGGGAAATCCTCCGGCGAGAACCGGTGCGACGGCAGGTCGAAGTCGTAGTAGAAGCCTTCGTCGGTCGGGGGGCCGATGTCCAACAGGGCGTCCGGCCAGATCCGCAGCACCGCGGTCGCCAGCATGTGGGAGCAGGAATGGCGGATGCGCATGAGCTCGTTCATCTGCTCGCGCTGGTCCAGCGTCTTGCGCTGGACGTCGTTCTTCGCGGCCTCGAATCCCGCGTTGGCTTCGGCGTTCTGCATGTCGGTACTCCTGTTGGCCCCAGTCCTTCCTTCCCCTGACAACAAAAACGCCCCGGACCTTCTCGGTGCGAGGCGTGATGCGTCCATCCCGGCGGGATGAACGCTAGCAAGTCGTGGTGGTGCGGACGGGCGGCACCCCGGTATGAAGCCGAACCGCAGCCCAACAGGCAAGTTCCCAGTTCCCGGCTCCCCTGCCGGGCCCAGGCTCACCCGGGAACTGCACCGGAATCCGGTGGGGCGAGACTCCGCCGAGCCGTTCCTTCGGTGTCGGGGTCGCTACCGGAATCGGGATCGAAAGAACTCGGACCAAGATACCGATTCCGATTCCGACCCCGACGCCAAAGTCCCGCTCGCGAAATCCGGAGATCCTTCGCGGCTCATGAGGACTCGCCCCACCACCCGCTGGGCGGAGCGACCAGATGGGCCCGCTGGCGCTCCGGCTCAAAACGCGAGGCTCACGCCCGCGTAGTAGTTCCGGCCGTACGCGGGATCGATGCCGTCCGGCCGGATCCGCGAGTAGTAATCCTCGTTGAACAGGTTGTTGAGGCCGGCAAGCACCCCGACCCGATCCTTGTACACCTTCCACTCCATCGTGAGGTCCCAGACCATGTAGGCCGGCACATGGAAGTTGGCGGTGTTGTTGTCATTGGCCGAGTGCTCCGCCACGAACGTCCCGAGAAGCGCCACCTTGCCGCGGTCCTGCCACCGGTAGATCACGCCGGCCCGGACGACGTGTTCGGGCGCGTACGCCGGGGCATTGCCCACCAGCGATGCCGTCGCACTCGAACGAATCTCGGCATCCAGAAGCATGGCGTTCGCGTGGAGGCTCACCTGATGATCGTCGGCTCGACCAGATCCACCTTGCAGGGCCTCCACCGCGCCCAGCAATTCCAGCTCCATCACCAATTCCGCCCCGCGATGAACCGTCCGTCCGACATTCTGGACGGTCGACCCCACCGTGCCGATCTGGTCGTCGAAGTTCATCCAGAACAGGCTGGCATCCCAATACAGATACGGCTTGGGCTGGCCCCGGACGCCGATGTCCGTCTGCCAACTGTGCCCGGGATCCAGGTTGCGATTTGCAACCGCCCCGCCCGCCGTCGGCACCGATTCCGTGAAGATCTTTGGCCGATACGCCTGCGAGAAGTTGGCGTATGCCGTGATGTCCTTCGGCAACGCATACTCGAGCCCGAGTCCCGCCAGCGGCACGAAGTCATGCTCACTGGAATCTCCCAACGCCGTCCCCGCCGCCGTCTTGTCGACGTTGATGTTCTCCTCCACTCCCTGCCAGACGTTCTCCAACCGCAGGCCGGGGACAATCGAGAGGTTCCCGAAGACGAACCGGTTCTCGACAAACACCGGCGCGTACACGACCTCGCGATCCGAGTCACGCAACACACTTCCCGAGTCGGCATTCGGTGTCGTCCCGCGCTGGTCTACCCGCGGCGAAGCCGTGTGATACAGCTGCACGCCGGCCGTCAGGGTGTTGCTGTTGTCGTCCCAAGCCCACCCATGACGCAACCGAGCCTCCACTCCCTGCGTGTAGAACTCTTGGTTCTCGATGTTGTTTGCAGTCCCAGTCGCCAACGTGCCGAACCCACCCCCGGTCTGACGCTTGCTGAACCGCGAGTAGTATCCCCCCCACCCCTTCACCGTCAGGAGCGAGTCTTCCGAGAAGTCCTTCTCCCAACCCAGCGACGCGAAGTAACGTTGCAGTTCGAATCGATCGAGCAACCGCGACGACGCGTCCCGATCCACCTGGTACTGCACCGCGTTGGCCCCGGGCGTCAGCGTCAGGCCACCGGGTTCCCCATGCTCCTCGGCGTACCCGTCGAAGCTCAGGATCCAGCGGCTGTCGGTCTTGGCGTCCAAGACCAACCGCGCGCTCCCGGTGTACAACGCGTAGTCGCTGTTTGCCTGACGGAATCCGTCGGATTGGCGGTGGTTGAAGTAGGCGTAGTACCCGAGCCGATCGACCGTTCCGTCCACCGAGCTGTACGTGGAATACAGGTTATCGCTGCCGAGGACATGCTGGGTCCGAAGCGAGAAATCACGATCCAACCGCGGACGGTGCGTGACGTAGTTGAGCGCTCCACCCGGTTGCGGGCCGTACATCAGCGCCGCGCCCCCGCGGGTAAACTCGATCCGGTCGACCGTATCCAGCGGAGGCGTGTAATACGCCTCCGGGTACCCGAACTGGTCCGCGTGGATCGGAATGCCATCCTGCAGGACCTGGCTGAACTGCACCCGGTGCGGGTTCAACCCGCGGTAGCCAACGCTTACCAGCGGCGTGGTTTCCTCGCTCAGCAGCAAGCCCGGCGTCTTCGAGAGCGCCTGCCGGTAGTTGTTCGCGATGACCTTCGGAACGTCATCCAGATCCAGAACCGTGGTCTTCTTTCCCGCGTACACCTGCGTCCCCAGCACCGAAGGCATGTAGGGAGTCTCCACCCGTTCCTCGAACTCCGCCTCACCCACGATGTACTGGCGGGACAACACGGCCGCGCCCGCCTCGCCCGCGCCCGTCTGTCCGCGAACCTCAGCCATCGTCGCCGCCAACAGGATCGCCGTCGTCCAATCCCACAGCCGTGACCCGCCCGAAATCCCACGCTCCGGACAGCAGTCCGTCACTTTCAATCTCAACATCGGCAACACCATGACATGCGGGCCTCGACGATCGCTTCCGGGTCCTTGTGGACTCTTTGCGCGCGCTTGTTGCCGCTGGCTTGCGTCGGGTGTCGCGCCGTTGCCATCCCGCAACTGCGGGCTTCGATCCCGCCGAAGGGAAAGCTATCCTGAATGCATGCCCGCCCGTTCGAGCCTGATGCCGGCGTTCCTCGCCTTCGTTGCCGGCGCCACCGGCACCGTCCGCGCCCAACACGCCGCGCCTCCACCCGAGCCCGGCAGCTTCGCACTTCCCACCCAACCTCCCGGTCGCGTGGAAGCCGAACGTGAAGCCCGCCGGACACGCCTCCCCACCGGCTGGACCCAATCTGTCTGGGCAGCCGAACCCGACGTCATCCATCCCGTCAGCTTCGACATCACCGATGACGGCCGCGTCTTCGTCGCCGAAAGCCTGCGCGCCTGGCGCGGCGTGCCCGACGTCCGGAACCTGATCCCTTGGCTCGACGAGGACATCGCCTCACGCTCGGTGGAGGATCGGCTCGCCTTCATGCGCCGGCTCTGGGGCGATGCCGGCCTGAAGCTCTACTCCCAGCAGTCCGAGCGCGTGCGGTTGCTCGTCGACCGCGACGGCGACGGCAAGGCGGATTCCTCACAGGTTTTTGCCGAGGGATTCAACACGCCCCTCGACGGCGTCGCCTCCTCGGTCCTAGCCCGGGGCAACGAAGTCTGGTTCGCCAACATCCCCGACATCTGGTGGCTTCGCGACGACAACGGCGATGGCACCGCCGACGTCCGGCGCAGCCTCAGCCACGGTCACGGCGTCCGGATCTCGATGCTCGGCCACGACCTCCACGGGCTCACCTGGGGACCGGATGGCCGCATCTACGTCTCGGTCGGCGACCGCGCGTCGATGATCAAGCAGGGCGACCAATGGATCGGGCATCCGGAGTGCGGGGCCGTGTTCCGGTTCGAGGAGGACGGGAACGGCCTTGAGATGTTCGCCCACGGCCTGCGCAATCCGCAGGAACTGGTCTTCGACGATTGGGGCAACCTCTTCAGCGGGGACAACAGCTCCAACACCGGCGACGAATCCCGCTGGGTCTACATCGTGCGCGGCGGCGACAGCGGCTGGCGGATCGGCTGGCAATGGGCGGAGAACCGCACCGGCATCAACGATGGCAACTGGCGCGGCGGAGCCGAAGGCCCTGGTGCGAACTCACCCTGGAACTCCGAAGGTCTCTGGAAGCCGTTCCACCCCGGCCAACCCGCCTGGATCGTTCCCCCGATCGCCAATTTCTCCGCCGGCCCCTGCGGCAACACGCTGTACCCCGGCACCGGGCTGGACGCCTCCTGGGACGGCAACTTCCTCCTCACCGACTTCCGCGGATCGTCCAACGACAGCCTGATCTGGCGCTTCCGTCTCGAGCCTCAAGGAGCGGGATTCACCGTCACCAACCGCACCGAATGGCTGCGCGGGATCAACGCAACCGACATCGCCTTCGGCCCCGACGGCGCGCTGTGGGCCCTTGACTGGACCGACGGCTGGGAACCCTCCGCCAAGGGGCGCATCCATCGTCTGCATCCACCCCGCTCCCCGGACCCCTCCGCGCCCACTCCGACCGCCCTCCTCAAGTTGGGATTCGCCGACCGCCAACCGGACGAACTGATCGGTCTGCTCAACCACGCCGATCGACGCGTCCGCCAGGGTGCCCAGTTCGCGCTCGCCCGCACGCCGGGAACCAGCCTGCCCAAATTGGTTGCCGCACTCGCCACCAACCAACCTATTGCCATCCGTCGCCACGCGACTTGGGCGCTCGGCCAGATCGCTCGCAAGGCTCGATCCTCCGGAACCATCGCCCCCGAATCCGCCCTCGCCCCGCTGGTCCCGCTCCTCACCGATGCCCATCCGGGAATCCGCTCGATCGTCGCCACGGTCCTCGGAGATTCGGCGTTCGTCCCAGCCCGTCCAGCCCTCGAGCGCGCCACCACCGATGCCAATGCCGCCGTCCGTCGCGACGCGGCCCTCGCCCTGGCTTCGATCCGCAGCTCCGATTCGGTTCCGGTACTGGTCTCCCTCCTCGCGTCCAACGCCGACCAGGATGCCTTCATCCGCCACGCCGCCATCCACGGCCTGCTGGGGTGCACGGATGCCCCCGGACTCCTGAAGCTCTCCCAACACTCGAGCGCTTCGGTTCGCCGCGCGGCTGTCGTCGCACTCCGTCGACAGGAGCGCCCGGAGATCCAGCTCTTCCTCAACGACCCGGACGAACTCGTCCGGGCCGAAGCGGCCCGCGCCATCCACGATGTCCCGATCGCCTCCGTCCTGCCGGACCTGGCCTTCGTGGATGCGGCCCGCCTCGCTGAGCCCGCGCTCTCGCGTCGCGTCGTCAACGCCTGCCTCCGCGTCGGATCTCCTGAGTCCGCAGCACGTCTCGTGACACTCGCCCGCACTGCCTCGCTTCCGGAATCCATCCGGGTCGACGCCCTCGCTGCCCTCCAGGCCTGGCCCACCAACGCTGGACGCGACCGCATCACGGGCCTCTGGCGCCCGATGGTGTTCCCGCGAAGTGCCGAAGTCGCCGCCCACGCGCTGCGGCCCCATCTCGCCGACCTCCTCGGCAATGCACCGGATGCGGTGCTTCTCGAAGCCGCCGTCCTGATGGCTGGCCTCCGGATGAAGGAAGCCGAACCCTTCCTCACCGCCCTCGTCCATCGTCCCCTGTCCGCCGCCACGAGGGTCAGCACACTCGAGTCCCTCGCGTCGCTCGGCGCCGACCGACTCGGTCCCCTCCTCGACGAGGTCAGCAACGACCAACAGGCCCCGGTCCGCGCAACAGCCCTCCGGCTCGCCACCCAACTGGGCGGGCCCGACGCCGTTCCCCGCCTCCGCCGGGTCCTCGACCAAGGTAGCCCATCCGATCAACAGGCCGCCCTGAACGCGCTCGCCCGGATCCACACCGAAGACTCGCGCCGCCTCCGGACCGAGTGGATGGAACGTCTCCTCGCTGGCAAGGCCCCGGCCCCGCTGCACCTCGAAATCCTGGAGGCAGCAGAATCGCAGCCCGACGATGTCCTCAAGGCCCTGATCGAGCGTTACCGCGGCACCCTCGGGTCCGACCCGATCGCTCCCTTCCGCGTTGCGTTGGAAGGCGGATCCGCCGACGCCGGACGCGTGGTCTTCAGCCGACCCGAAGTCGAATGCATCCGGTGCCACAAGCTCTACGGAAGGGGCGGCGAAGTCGGACCCGAACTCTCCACGATCGCGACCCGTCTCGACCGGCTGGCTCTGCTGGAATCCATCGTCACCCCCGACCGACGTCTGGCACCCGGATACGAGACACTCCTGGTGACCCTCGACGACGGCGAAACCGTCGCCGGAATCTCGGTCACCGAGGACGCATCCTCCCTCACGCTCCGACTCCTCGACGGCACGGTCCAGAAGTACGACCGGAAGCGAATCCGCTCCCGCGAACGCGGCCACAGCGCCATGCCCTCCGGTCTCGCGGAAACACTTGGTCGCCGCCAACTCCGCGACCTCGTCGAGTTCCTGACGACCCTCCGCTGACACCCCGGCAGGACGGGCTGGCCAAGGACCGACTGCCGGCCGTCGCGACGTGCTTGCCCCAACGGGGCAAACGGTGAAAGCCCGGGGTGGAACCCCGGGACCGTCCGTCCCTAATGATCCGCGCCCTGAATGGGCGCACGAACCCAGTGCCATGACCGTTGCCGATCTCCGGGGTATCGTCGTTCCCGTCCGCCCCGTTGGGGAGGGGGCCATGGCATGTGTCACAGGGTTCCGTTTCACTCCACCCGGGGCCTTCGCCGTGCGCCCAGTTGCGGCGCCCAACCGCCTCCTGCCGACGACCTCAGTCCACCGATGATCAGGTCCGAAAGCCGTGGCACCAGGCCCGGAGGGCCGCCAGACGATAGCCCAGCGCGTGAGCGCTGGGTTCCGTCCCCCAAGAACATCCAGCCCCGGCAGGGGCGACAGAACCCTGGCGTCGTGGTTGAATTGTCTATCGCAAGGGACTGCCCCACTGCCCGTCTCCTCGGCACGGACACTGGGGCCGGGACAGACTGGCATTCGCGACGCGCCGGCCCCAACGGGGCAACCGGTGACAGCCCGGGGTGGAACCCCGGGACCGCCCGTTCCCAATGACCCGCGCCCTGAATGAGCGCACGAGCCCTGTGCCATAAGCCCACACCTCAACTCACCCATCGGCCCGGGAACGAGTAGGAGTACCCCCCTCTCCACACGCCGCCCCAACTCCGAATCCTTCCACCTCTTCCGCCCCCGCCGAGTCGACTAGACCGCCGCGGGCTCGCTCCATCACAGTTCGAGTTCAAGCGGGCCGTTCGAAATGGAATTCTTGGTCAACTGGCCCTGAAGGACGTCCCGAGCAGTTTGAGGATGGCTATGCTCGCCTACCTTTGACGCCCGATGAACCCCAGTGCCCCTTTGTCTGACCCAGTGCCCCTTGGCGACGCCCTTTGCCCCAACGGGGCAGAAGGTGACAGCCCGGGGTGCAACCCCGGGACCGCACGTTCCCAATGATCCGCACCCTGAATGGGCGCACGCAAGCGGCGGTTAAACGAAGCCGGAGGCGATCGCCAGGAACAGACACCGGTGCGACGTGGCAAGGCGGCTGCCCGGCCCGAGTGGGAATCGATGGTGAAGGCTGCGGAGGACATTCTGGGCCGGGAATGGGAGGACATGATCCTTCGGCACGGAGACTGGGGTCGGGACGGACTGCTGGCCGTCGCGACGCGACATCTTGGGTGGCGACTGGGCGAGGTGGTCGGGAGGGACCCGGGAGTCAGCTACTCCGCAGCGGCCCAAGGCATCCGCAGGTTCTGGAAGAGGGCACCCAACACCCCCGAAATGCAGGCCTTCGTTGCGGCTCTCCTGGATCAATTGTCAAATGGACAGATCTGACTCCATTGCCCCTTGCCCCAGCTAACAGAATTGTCATCGGCCGATCATCTTCCCGTTAGTTCGCGCAGGTAGGGTGATGTCATGAACAAGCTCCGCTGCTCGCTGGCCCTTTCCCTGATTTGCCTGAAGCTGGCCGGCCCGATGTTGGCCCAGACGGATCCGATCTGCGGCGTCCCCGCACCCCTGGCGACCGAGCGCCCGAGGGTGATCGGGCTTCGCGAAGAGGGCGGGACGATCCGGTTCGAGTTTGAACGGACTGGGCCAGCCCCGTGGGACGTGCAGACATCCAGCGACCTGAAGTCGTGGCAGTCCGCCAGCCCGACCGGCTTCAACCTGGTGGGCTCACGCGTCACGATGCGGCAATCGCTCGCGGCCGGTGCCAGGTTCTTTCGCGTGGCACTGAACGGCGAACCCATCACCGCCCGTCGCTCCGGGGTCTGGAGCGAGTCCGGCGTCTGGGCGGGAGCCGTGCCGCGGGCTGGCGCACAGGTCGTGATCCCCGCCGGCCTCGACGTGACGTTGGATGTGGACCCGCCGCCGCTGGCTTCGTTGTCAGTGGAAGGGACCCTCCGCCTCGCCCGGCGCGACACCGCGCTGACCGCAGACTGGATCATGGTCCACGGCCGCTTCGAGGTTGGCACCGCCGCACAACCCTTCGCCCAGCGTGCGACGATCACCCTCACGGGTGCCGACACCAACCAGAACATCACCTGCTCCGGCATGAGCATGGGGGCGAAGTTCATCAACGTCATGAACGGTGGTGAACTCGCCATCCACGGCGCACCGGCAACCTCCTGGAGTCGATTGGCCGACGACGCGCGGCCCGGCTCACGACAGATCACCGTCACAGCGGCCGACGGCTGGGCTGTGGGCGACCAGATCGTGATCGCCTCGCGCACGATCGATCCCGACCAGGCCGAGGTGCGCACGTTGACCGCGGTCAACGGCAACACGCTCGCGTTCGAGGCGCCGCTCCGGTTCCCCCATGACGGTCGGGTCCAGACCCACGACGGACGGACGGTGGACCTGCGGGCCGAGGTTGGACGGCTCACGCGACGCATCGTCATCCAGGGCGATGAAGATTCGGCGGCCGCGGGCAATTTCGGCGGCCACGTCATGGTCATGGCGACCGGTTCCGCGCATGTCCAGGGAGTTGAGTTCCGGCGGATGGGCCAGTTCGATCGACTGGGCCGATATCCCTTCCACTGGCATCTCGTGGGCGAGGCGCCAGGGCAGTACATCCGGAACTGCTCGGTAAACGGATCGTTCCAACGCGGCATCGTGGTCCACAGCACGCAACTGGCGAGGGTCGAGGACAACGTCGTCTTCAACAGCGTCGGCCACAACTTCACAGTGGAGGACGAGTTCACCACCAACAACGTCTTCACCGGCAACCTGGCGATCGCGAACCGGATCGGCCTGCATGGCAACGAGGCCTTGCTTGCCCAATCCGACAACTCGCCGGCCGGCTTCTGGATCAAGTCTGCGCGCAACACCTTCACGTACAACTCGGCGGCTGGCAGCACGGGCAGCGGATTCTGGTATGACGGCGTCACGGATGCGCCAACGGTGTTTCACCACAACACGATGCACAGCAGCGCCGGCAAAGGCGTGGGCATGGACTTCAAGCGCGAATCCGGACTGCTCGTGGTCTCGTGGGGCGACGCGGTGCTGGAGTTCAGCGACTCCACGCTCTACCAGAATGCCAACGGAATCTGGCCCGGCGCCATCGGTCCCGAGGCTTACCGCAACTTCGTCCTCGCCGACCACTGGCACGGTCCAGCCGTGATCTCGGATGGCGTCGGCGGCCTGGCTTCCTTCGACGACTGCCTGTTCATCGGCCACACCCGCCCGCCCCAGTCGGACGAGGGCACGTTCGGAGACTATCTGCCGGCCGCGCTCTTTCTTCAGTATGGTCACATTGCCCGGGTCAACAGGCCCGTCTTCGTCAACTACGGCGACAACGGAGTCCTCAGCGCCAACGACATCTTCATGGAATGGCAGGCCGACTTCATTCTGAGCGGCGTCCGCCGGATCAACACGTCCGCCTCGTCGATGGTGACCCACGAGAGCGTGATCCTGCAGTTGCTCGACGACAGCTATGGGCCAGCCGGGGTCTATGTGGACGCAGGCTCGCCCCAGCTCGGAGGCAGGGTGCGGACGGCATCGACGATCGCGGGCCAGAGCGTGCTGCGGATCGAGCGGCGGTTCGGCTACGCCCGGATGGCGGTACGGGCGGAAGGCACCGAGTTCTTCGATGAAGGATTTTTCATCCGACGCAGCGACGGCCTGCGTTACCAGGACCGCAACGGTTTTCGGATCATCCACGACGGTGGATTCGCCTACCGCCTCGAATCCCTCCCCACCGCCGCCGAATTCTCCGTCCACCTGGATCTACACGCCCCGCCGACGGGACCAGGCACGCCCGCCGTGCCCGTGACCCTGCCGCTGGACGCCGCGCCACGCGGAGTCTATCGCCCCGAAAGCAATACGGAGGACTACGCCGAAGAACCCATCACCGAGGCCGTCCGGCTGGGCGCCGCGACGACGCTGGCGGAGTTCGAGGCCGATCCCCTCAACCGCTATTACTACGACTCCGCCGCGCGCGAACTGCATGTGCAGGTCGCCGAACGCAAGGTCCTCATCCGCCGCTGAGCCCAGCGCCCCGATCCCAGCCGGGTTCTCCTTATGAAACACCTGCTCCGGCCCTCGGCCCTGCCGCCCAGCACCACCGGCAGGCATCTGCACCTGACCTATCCACGCATCCAGCAGGCACGCGGGGCAACCGCCATCCCACAAGTCTCCTTGGCTCGGATCCGATGGTTGCAAGGGACGGCCTTTGGTACGGCGAGCGAAGCCTGCGGCGGCGAATTCGAGTCCGTCACCGTGCACGACTGCACCCACGCTCCCACCAACTCCCGACGTTTCCTCCCGTTGCGGGTAGCCATCCTTCCATGACGCCCCGGATCAGCCCGACGCTGGACACGGTCCCTGCTCCCGCCGAATGCTCCGGCATGCGCGTCCTGCTCGTCGAAGACGAACCCAAGGTCGCCCGCTTCATCGAGCGCGGGCTGCGTGAAGAACGCTTCACCGTGGATGTCGCGGAAGATGGGGAGGCCGGCTTCGAACTCGCGCTGACTCACGACTACGACCTCATCGTACTCGATGCCAACCTGCCTCGGCGGGACGGGTTCTCGGTGTTGGCCGGGCTCCGCGCCGAGGGCCTTCGGACCCGGGTGCTGATGCTCACCGCGCGCCGCACCGTCGAGGACCGGGTGCGCGGGCTCGAGGGCGGCGCGGATGACTACCTCACCAAACCCTTCGCCTTTGCGGAGCTGCTCGCCCGTTTGCGCGCGCTGTTGCGTCGGGGCGGCGACGAGGAACCGGGACGTCTGGCCGTCGGCGATCTCGAGATGGATCTCCGAGCCCGGCGCGTTCTGCGTGGCGGCGAAACCGTGGTGCTCACGCCCAAGGAATTTGCCGTGCTTGAATACCTGCTGCGCCGACGCGACCGGCTGGTCACCCGCACGGACCTTGCGGAACACGTTTGGGACCAGCATTTCGATCCGGGAAGCAACGTCATTGAGGCCACCATTTATCGCCTCCGCGAGAAGGTGGACCGCGGCGGCGACAGCCCGCTGATCCAGACCACCCGAGGTGTGGGCTACACGCTTCGTTGCCCGGACGGCGCCCGATGAAATCCCTCCGCGGCCGTTTCCTTCTCGTCTTCGGCATGGCTTGCGCCCTCGCACTGACGGGCTTTGCCGGAGCCGTCTTCTGGCTGGTGCAACGCGCCGTGGAACACGACCTCGCGCCGGACCCAGCCTACACAGACGCAGTGCTGGAGGATCGTTGCCTCGGCCTTGCCGGCGCCCTGACCGAGGCATTTCCCGAGGAGCGCTGGCGTCAGGGGGAGGTGGGAGACCTTTCCGGCTGGCTGAGCCGTTACTTCGCCGGCAGCGGCCAACCACTCTTCAAGCAGGTCTTCGACGGACGCGGCGAACTCAAGGGTCGGTCACTCAGTTTCACCGTGGACCTGCCGCTCACCACGGCAGCGCGCGCGCCTCTGCCGGGGACCGCGCCGGTGCACCTCGAGACGGTGTTCGTGCCGGCCGCCCGGCGTACCGCCCGCGTGGCCACCCGTCCGCTCAGCGAGGACGGACCCGACGCTCCGGTGGCGTTCGCCTACGTCCAGACCGGCATCTGGTTGCCGGATACCGACGCCCGCCTGACACAGCTGCGTCGGGGCTTGATGCTCGCCGCTTCGGCCGCCCTCGCGTTGGCACTCATGGGAGGCACCCTGGCGCTACGCCAATGGAACCGACCCGTGGGCGAGTTCGCAACGGCGGCCGGCCGCATCCGGCCGCAGACCCTCGCCCGCGAACGCCTTCCTGGCGGCCACGGTGATCCCGCGCTCGATGGCCTGGCCCGCGCGGTGAATGCCATGCTCGACCGTCTTGAAGAGGCTTACGGAGCCCAACGACGGTTCGCCGCCGACGCCGCGCACGAGATGAGCACGCCACTCACCGTCCTGCGCGGCGAACTCGATGTGATCCTGCGCCGCCCCCGCGCCATCGATGAGTATCGGGAGACGCTGTGCAGTTGCCGCGAAGAGATCGAGCGCCTTTCCCAGCTCACCGAAAGCCTGCTCACACTCGCCAGCGCGGATGCCGGCCGCGCCGTCGTGGCCCGAGAGCCTCTCGAACTGCTCGCCTTGTCCCGCGAGGTCGCAGCCCGCCTGGCGCCGCTGGCAGCAGAGCGGGATGTAGCCGTCGTCATTCCCGGAGGCCCGCCTGCCGTCGTCCGCGCCGACCGGCTCGCCCTGGAGCAGATCCTGAGCAACCTCCTTGAGAACGCCGTTCGCCACACCCCCGGCGGCGGGACCGTTTCCGTCACCGCCGGGTCCGAGGCAGCGCAGGTTACACTCACGGTTGCGGACACCGGCGAAGGCATCGCCCCGGAACACCTGCCGCGGCTGTTCGACCGTTTCTATCGAGCGGACCGCTCCCGCACCCGTCGCACCGGCGGTGCCGGCCTCGGCCTCGCCATCGTGAAAACACTCGTCGAGGCCCACGGCGGGACCGTTGGCGTCGAGAGCACGGTCGGTCAAGGCACCCGTTTCACGTTGCGACTGGACGCGGCAGCTCCGTCGGTGCCCACCCCCTGAAACTCCACCCGTCTTCGCCCTGCCTTGAAGCCCGCCGCTTCAAACCGTGGACTCCGCGTCCCCCATCCGGTTCTCGCGCCCGCGATCGCCTCCAGTTAGTGTCAGCCCCATGTCCGAGCAAACAGTGCCTCGTGCGGCCAAGTGGCCCTTCGTTCTGGGAGACCTTTGCCTGCTGGCCGCGGCCGGTGGCGTGGCGTGGCTGGCCCATTCCGGCCGGATTCCCTGGAGCCTTTCCGTCGCGGCCGTCACGACCGCCGCCGTCGGCGCGGGCGCGTGGGTTTTGGTCACGCCTTTCCTCCGCGACCAGGAAGCGGAGCTTCGCCTACGCGAGCAGGACAACCTCGCCGACACCCTCCAGCAGATCCAACAACTGGAGCGTGCGGCCTCCAGCATCGCCGCCGGCGCGTCCAACCTGCAGTCCGGCCAGCAATCCCTCCAACGGGCCAACGAGTCCGCGGCTGCGCTGGTCCAGCAGCTCGCCGCCGAACGGAAGTCGTTCGCCGAGACCCTGCAGCGGAACCAGGACCAGGAACGCCAGACGCTACGCCTCGAACTGGAGAAACTCCGCCGCGGCGAAGAGGAAACCCTCCGGGTTGTCTGTCATCTGCTCGACCACAACTTCGCCGTCTATCAGGCCGGCCAGCGGTCGCCCCATCCCGGCGTCGCCCAACAACTGGCCCAGTACCGTGCCGCCTGCCTGGACGCCGTCCGCCGCCTCGGGATCGTCGCCCACGAGGCGACGCCCGGCGACGCCTTCCACCCGGACTTCCATCAGACGGTCGACGGCAAGAATCCGCCCGCAGACTCCCGCGTCGCAGGCACCCTCGCTTGCGGTTACACGGTGCGCGGACTCGGTGTCCGCCCGATCATCGTCGCCATCGAGGGACAGGCCCCGGGGACCCCGGCAAACGACGGAGCCACGGCGCAATCCCCCGAAGTCGCGCCCACCGATCCGGAGGTTCAGACTCCTTCCTGAGAACCGCTCGGCGGCCAGGAATAGGCGTCAACTGGTGCCAGCGACCGCCATCCACTCCGAGAGCTCGGCAGGCCCGATCCATTGGATTCCCTGCTCGACCGCCAGATTGTGCGCTGCCTCGGAGCCCGGGGCCGTCGTGACCAACGTCGCGTCATCCGCGTGCTCGATGTCCCGGAAGCCGACCAACTCCCGGACTGCGCTCGAGGTCACCTCCTCGGGACCCACCAGGCAGTGCACAACCCGGCGCTTGCCACCCGCGAGCACTACCATATCGGCGGCTCCACTCCCGGGATCCGCCTGCATCTCGACCGAGTCACCCCGACGCCGGTAAAGACCGGCAACGAGTTCGCCGAGTTCGGTCGAAGCCATCCGTTCGACTCGGGGCACTAGGCCGAGCCCTCGATCGGCAACCGGGCGGCCCCGGGGAGCAATCAATGCTTCGGGAGTTCGGATGGCGACGGGCGTGGAATGACCCGCCGGCAGGATTTCCACGTGGTGCACGACCGCCTCGGAAACGGCCTTCTCGACGGAAGTATCGTCCTCGATGGGAGGCGGTCCACCGTCCACGGAATCGGTTCCCGGGTCCTTTGCCTGCTGGATGCCAGCAGCGAGTGAGGAGGGACGAAGGAGATACTGAAGCCCTACGACCGAAGCCGCGCCGCCGGATCTCAGCGCAAGAACCATGAACACAGGTTCGCGCCAGTCGCTCTCAGCCCCGGTCCGCATCATCAGCCGCCATGTCAGGGCCAAAGCAAACACGCCCACTGCGGCCAGCAGAAGTTTTGGCGGTCCCTCGCATCCCCGATGGCGCAGAAGTGCCATCGAACTCTCCTCAGCGGCAGGCTAGACCTGCCCGCCCCGCTGCCAAGCGCCGAGTTTGGTCAGAACCCACCGGCAATTGGCCGCCCCAAACTCAACGCGGCCGAACCAGGATCTCCTCGATGATCACCCGGGGCGGAAGGTTCACGCAGAACAGCACGCAGGCCGCGATGTCCTCGGGCTGCATCATCCGCGCGCGCGCCGCCGCGTCCGGCACCACGGGACGCTTGCCCAACAACGGCGTATCAATGTCCCCCGGGAACAGCGCACTGGCCCGGACGCCCCGGGCCCGCTCCTCGGCGTTGATCGCCTGCGTCAGGCCCGCGAGGCCGAACTTGCTCATGACGTAGGCCGGCCCCGCCTTCGGTGAGGCCTGCTTCCCGGCGTCGGAGACCACGTTGACGATCGTCCCGGAACCCCGCGACCGCATTCCCGGCAAGAAGGCCTGAACGCAGTAGTAGGCGCCGTTCATGTTGGCATCGATCATGTCGTGGTAATCCTCCAGCGACAGGACCTCGAGCGCCCGGTTCGGCGCATTCGTCCCCGCCGCATTCACGAGCACCTCGACCTCGCCCAGCGACGTGAGGATCTGCTGGCTGGCCTCGTACACCGCGCCGCTGTCTCCCACATCGCACGCAATCGCCAGGCAGGAATCCGGCGTACCCGTCAGCTTCGCCGTCTCCTCCAGCGCCTCCAGCCGTCGGCCCAGCAGGGCCACGCGCCATCCTTGCCCGACCATCTGGATCGCTGTCGCGCGCCCCACGCCACTCCCCGCGCCCGTGATCACTGCCGTCTTCAAAGTGCTCATGTTCCGTTTTGCCTTCAGGAAATCTGGATCCACTCCCGCGTCTCGGCCGACCTCACCGCCGCGTCCATGACCGCCTGCGCCCTGGCCCCGTCATGGAATGTCACCGAACACGGCCGCTGCTCGCGGATGGCGTTGATGAACTCAACCGCCTGGTCGTATCGAAAGCTGACCAATGGGTCGCCGACGCCCGGATCGCGCGGTGAACCGGGCCAGACCCAGAACTCCCGCGGCACCTCCAGCTTCGCCAATCCAGGCCCACCCTTCCTTCCATGCATCAGCTCGTTCCAACGGCCGGTCGTGAACTCGAACGAAGCCTCGCTGCCGTTGATCTCCACGTAGTCCAGCGAGCGCCAGGACTCATTGCGCCCAGACGCGAGCTTCGAACTCTCCAGCACGCCGCTCGCCCCGTTCTCGAACTCCGCCAGGATCGCCACCCAGTCATCCGTGTCGTTCGGAGCGCCGTCGCGCACCGGCGTCAGGTTCATCACGTTGGCCACCATCCGCCGGATCTGCCCCACCAACTGGTGCGCAAAGTCGATGCGATGCGACAGCATGTCCCCGAGTTCGCCGGTTCCCGCCAAGCGCTTCTGCTGCCGCCAGCCGAGATTCCGCGTGCCCCAGTCCTGCAAACGGCACGACCGATAATGGTACGGACGCCCCAAGTCGCCCTGGGCGATCAGATGCCGCAGATACCGCATCGCCGGAACGAACTGGTACGTGAACGCCGTCATGTGCCGCACTCCGGCCCGGTCCGCCTCCGACGCCATCGTCCGCGCATCCGCTGCATTCAGGGCGATCGGCTTCTCGCAAAGGATGTGCTTCCCGGTCCGCGCTGCAGCGATGGCGATGTCGGGATGCAGGAAGTTCGGCGTCGCGATGATCACGGCGTGGACGTCATCCCGCTTCACGATGTCCTGCCACTGGGTGGACACCACCGGAGCGCCGGTCGCGAGCCGGGCCGCTTCCAGGGTCGCAGCATTGGCATCACAGAGCGCGTGCACGCGGACATCGCGGCACAGGGCGAGGCCCGGAAGGTGATTCTGCAAGGTGATGCCACCGGTCCCGATGATGGCGATGTTCAAGGTGCTCATGTGGATGGAGGCGAACCTTCCCGGCCGGGGACCAAAGATGGAAGTTGAAAGATGCGCCGCTTGACATCTCTACATATGTAGAGATAGAACGACGGACGTCATCCACATGAGCACTCCCCTCCCCGAACTCACCGAGGCCGAATGGGCCATCATCAAGGCCGTCTGGGAACTCGAACCCTGCGCCGCCCCCTCCGTCCAGGAACACCTCCACCCCTCCATGAACTGGACCTACTCCACCGTCCGCACCCTCATGGACCGCATGGTCACCAAGGGCCTCCTCTCCGCCGAAAAGATCCGCAACCTCACCCTCTACCGTGCCGCCGTCACCCGCCAGCAGGCCCAACTCGGCGAACTCCGCTACACGCTCAAGCACGCCTTCGACGGCGCCCTCAAGCCCCTGGTCGAAACGCTCCTCGCCTCCGAGAAGCTGTCCGCCGCCGACCTCGACGAACTCCAGTCGCTCATCGATGCCCGTCGCAAGGACTCCACGCGTCCACCCAAGTCCAAGCGCTGAGTCCAAACGCCGAAACCCACCCATGCCATGCTCCAACTCCTCCAGGACGCCGGCCACGCCACCCTGAGCCAGGTCCTCTCGTCCCTCGTCCAGGCCGCCGCCCTCGCACTCCTCATCGGAGTCGTCGACCTCACCCTCGGCCGACGTCTCCGCGCCAGCCTCCGCCAGGCCCTGTGGCTGCTCGTCGTCCTCAAGCTGATCCTGCCCCCATCCCTCGAACTGCCTACCAGCGCCGCCTACTGGATCGGACGCCTCGCCCTCAAGCCCCGCGAGATCCGCGCCGTATCAGGCCTGCCTCCCAACCTGTCCGCAACCTGGGAGATGGTTCCCGCCGAACCCCCGCCCATCGCGCCGTTGCACAGTTACGGGTTCCGCAAGGCCACCGATCCCACCAGCCTCCTCATGGTTCTCTGGCTCGCCGGATCCATCGCCCTCGCCGCCGTCATCTTCCGCCGCCAACGCCGGGTTCAACGCCTGCTGCGCACCGCATCGCCCGCCACTCCGGAACTGGATTCCCTCCTGGCCCAAGCCAGCCTCGAGGCCGGGCTTTCCACGCGCCCCCGCCTGCTCCTGACCCAGGAAAATCACAGCCCGGCCGTGTGCGGACTCCTTCGCCCGACTCTCCTGCTCCCCCAGTCCCTCGCGGATGCCATGCGACCGGAGGCCCTCCGCGATGTGCTCCTCCACGAACTCATCCACATCCGTCGACGCGACCTTTGGGTCAACGCCCTCCAGGTCGGGGTGCAGGTCCTCTGGTGGTGGAATCCCGTCGCGTGGATCGCCAACGCCCGTGTTCGCGTCCTGCGGGAACTCGCGGTCGACGAACAGGTCCAGCACCTCCGGGCGCCCCACGATCCGACTGCCTATCCCGCAGCGCTCCTCGAAGTGGCGCGCCATTGTTCCGCCCAACCGATGCTCGCACTGAGCTTCGTCGGAATCCTCGAATCCAGCAGCACCCTGAAACAACGGGTCGAACGTCTCCTCACCCGCCCGACTCCGGTGCGTCCACAACTCGGCGGCAGCGGATGGGTCACCGTCCTGGCCCTCGCATTGCTCGTGGTTCCGATGGGCTTTTCCCGGCGGGTCCTGCTGATCGCGGCAAACAATGCGGCCACTCCGAACATCGTCAGCGCCGCCAAACCTCTGCAGATCGAGTGCCTGCCCGGGGGGCGGTTCCAACTGGGCGACCAAGCCTTCGACCTGGGCGCTCTTACGGAGGAACTCAAGCGAAGATCCAGCGCAGACTCCGACCTGATCCTGTCCCTGCGTTCCGCTCCCGATGCACCGATGGCTGGAGTCGTCGACGTGGTCAAAGCCGCCCAGGCCGTTGGAATCACCCGCATCAACATCCAGACAAACCCAGCGAAGCCCGGAAACGCATCGCCGGTCGGCGACCTACCGGTCCCACACGCTGGCCGTGACCAGATCCAAGCCCGGCTCAAATCGACCCGATTGTCCGAGCTTCGCTTCATCGGAACTCCGCTGACGGAGGTCATGAAGGACCTCGCCTTTCGCAGTCTGGCAGCCGATCCCGCCGGCCTCGGCTTCAACTATATCATCGATCTCGGGCCCGATGCCCCGGGAGACGCACCCCGGATCACCTGGCAGCAGCCCATCGGTGACCTGCCCGTCGCCGAGATCCTGGACCGGATCGTCGCGAGCGCCGACCGCCCGTTGAAGTATGCCATCGAAGACTACGCGGTTGTCTTCCGGAGCGCGACGCGGCCGGATGCCCCTTCCCTCTTCACCCGCCGGTTCAAGGTCGCACGACGGGTCCTGGTCACGAACCTGGAACAGGAGCTGGGCAAGCCGATCGGCACCAATCCCCCGGATACCGGTACCGCCCTGCGAGCCTACTTGGCCCAGCAAGGCCTTTCCTTCACCAACACGCAGCGCGACGTCGCGCCTCCCCAGGAACAGCCGGCCATCTTTTACAACGACCGGACCGACCTGCTCTTTGTGCGGGCGACTGAAGGCGATCTTCAGACCCTGGAAACGGTCCTCGCCCGGGTCAGCGCAGCTCCCCAGCAGATCCAACTCGAAACGAAGATCCACGAGGTTGCCACCGACGCTCTGGGCCGCCTGGAGTTGGTCAGCAATTCCGCAAGCATCCAGACCAGCACCGCGGGGTCCAGGGCCAGCTTCATCCTCAGGCCGGCAGACGCCCGAAGGCTGATGGCCCAACTCGACGGCATGCCCGGCGTCACCCAGACAGCCGCGCCCAAGATCACCACATTGAGCGCCCGGCTCGTTTCCCTGAGGATTCCTCCACCCAATGCCCCCTCTGAGTTGGAAGACCTCGCCCTCGACCTTCTGCCAGCCATCCGGGTAGACACCAGCCAGGTCGCCCTGACGGTGATGGAGCGTGAGCCCTCCGGCGGACGTGAATCGGAGCCACTGAACCCAGCCCCTAAGCCTACGCAGCAGGTGGTCAAGCAGGTCGTCCACACGCATCAGTTCGATGGGATCCCTGACCAGTATACCGCCGTCCTGATCAGCGACGGACGCAGGCTCCCCGACGGCACCCATCGGCGCCGCATCCTGCTCATCACCCCAACCCTGATCGATCCGGCCGGACAACCCGTGAACCCGGAACCCAGGTAAGCATCTCCAACTGGGCTCTGGCCACCCGCCTCTACTGACCTATGGTCCGCGCCAATGACGGCTCTCGATGTCGCGGCCTTGGGCGTGGCCCTCGTGATCATGATGGTCGGATTGCTGGGGTCGGTCCTTCCCGGGATCCCCGGTCCGCCCCTGATCCTGGCGGCGGCGGTGATCCACAAGCTGGTGCGCGGCGATGCCGGAGCAAGTTGGTGGGTGATCGCTGTGCTGTTGCTGATGACGGTGCTCTCGCTGGCGCTCGACTTCATCGCGACATCCGTTGGGGCTAAAAAGATGGGGGCCACATGGAAAGGTGCGGTCGGAGCGGCGCTCGGGGCGCTCTTTGGGCTCCTCTGGATGCCCTTCGGGTTGGTCCTCGGACCGCTCATCGGAGCCATGGCCCTCGAGATGTTGGGCGGCCGGGAATGGCGTGAAGCCGGTAAGGCTGGGATCGGAGCCGTGCTCGGGCTCTTGGCCGGGGCCATCGGCAAGCTGGGATGTTCGGCAGCAATGATCGGCCTCTTCCTCGGCAACCTGCTTCTCCGATGGGTCCGCTGATTCTTCGCTTTCACCGAGCCCCAACCCGGGCCAGCCTCCGCCCATGATGCGTCGTCACCCCATCGCCGGCATCCTGACCCGGCTTCTCCTGCTCTCGCTGTTGCTCGTCCGCGCCTTGGGCCAGAAGGCCGGCGAAGGTGCCGGCAACCCCAGCGAGGCGGAATTGAAGGCGAAGTATGAAGCCGCAGTGAACAAGCTGCCTTGGTCCAAGGGGCCGGGAGAGGCTAAGCTGGCCGATCGCGCGACCATTCCGTACGGAGCCGAGTTCCGCTTTCTGGAAAGCAAGGCAGCAGTCCGCCGGCTCGAGATGGCGGGCAACCGTGTGGATGGCGACGAGATCCTTGGCCTGCTCGAGCATCAGGCTGGCAAATGGTGGGTGGTGTTCCAGTTCGAGGATGTCGGGTACATCAAGGACGATGAAAAGACCGACCTCAATGCCGACAAGCTCCTGAACTCGTACAAGAAGGGTGTTGAGGCGGACAACGACGCGCGCGATGGCAATCCCACCAAGGTCATCGGCTGGCACGTTCCCCCAAAGTACGACGAGGCGACCCACAACCTCGAGTGGGCCATCACCTTCGAGACGGCCGGCGAGCAGTATGTGAATCACAACGTCCGCGTCCTCGGACGCAAAGGCGTCATGAAGGTCGTGCTCGTCGAGGACATGGCCAACCTCGACAAGACCCTGCCACTGTTCCGCGCCGCAATGGCGACGTTCAAGTTCCAGACCGGCGAGTCCTACGCCGAATACAAGCCGGGCGACAAGGTCGCCAAGTACGGTCTCACGGCCCTCGTCGCAGGTGGCGCAGCCCTCGGCGCGGCCAAGCTCGGCCTGTTCGCCAAGTTCGGGCTGATCTTCAAGAAGTTCTTCAAGTTCATCATCCTCGGGCTCGTTGCCATCGGCGCTTCGATCAAGAAGTTATTCAGCCGCGGGGACAGGAACTGACGCTCCGTGACCGAACGTCAGCAACTGCTCGGACTCCTCGGCCTGATCTATGTGTCCGAGTGCATCCGTTGGGTCCGTCGGGGCGGGATTGTGTTCAGTTCCGCGCCTGATCCTCGGATCTGGCGCAAGTCCCCACTGCTGAACAACGGCCAGGGTGACGCATACATCGGATGGGCGTTGCCGCCTTTTGGCGAGTTTCACGTTATCCGCGCCCTGCCCTTCTCAATCCACCCGGACGGACTCCTCACCTTCACCGCAGCCTGCCTCCACAGCGACGGACGACCGGTCCAGCCAGCCACGTTCAAGCCCTGGAGCGAGCTCGGAAAGGTGTCCGTCCAAGGCGAACGACTCATCTCTTCCGGGCAGGTCCTCTGGCAATGCGACACCCCGAACGAGGCTGGCCGCCTCGCCGCTGAGATCCGGGCCGGCGCGGCATTGCATGGACCTCAGCGAACGGAGTGGTCGCGGAAGCTGCTCGAATCGCAGTTCGATGTATCTGGCATCCGTCAGCGCCTAGTGGATTCGCGAAGGAAACTCCTGCGACTCCGCCATGTCGGCTCGACCGCCTGGGCCCTGATGTTCCTCGCCATCCCCGCCGTCGTTTGGCGATGGGGATGGACGCCCGCCCTGGGGATCGGATTGCCACTCCTCTTCGCCTGTTCCATCTGGCTGGCCCGAGAGGTATCGCGACTGCACCGCGAGTGGTTCCCAAAGGCAGGCGAGGACCGATTCCGCCTCGTGCTGTTGACCGCCCTCTCGCCTGTCACCGCAGTCCGCGCAGCCGAAGCCCTCGGCCGTTCCCGCTTCGAGGAATTCCACCCGGCTGCGTTCGCGATGGCCGCCTTGCCCAGGGACACCGCCGAACCGCTCTGCGCCGCGCTGTGGCGTGACTTGAAGCAGCCACGCCTCCCCCTCCCTGCTTTGCCGGCTGGGCAACTGCTCATCGAGTCGGAGTGGCGCACGCAAGTGCTCGGGGCGTTTCGAGCCGCGGCCACGAAGGAAGGTCTCGATCCAACCCGCTGGGACGCCGCGCCGAAAAGGAGCGAGGCCAACCACGCCCGCTACTGTCCCCGGTGCCACACGCAGACCACGGCCCAAGCCACCGTATGCAATGACTGCGGGGGAATTCCCCTCGCGGAACTCCCCGCCTGATCCGTTCGGACCAGCGGCCTGGAGGCCCGTTCCCTGACTACCAACCGCCCGGCGGTTTGACCGTCCGGGCAGGTCGATTGGTCCCGGAGCCTTCCGGCTTCTCCTTGGCAGGCTTCTCCTTGAAGGCCGAGCGGAGCAGCCAGTGGCGGGTGATCACCTGATTGACGTTGGACACCAGGACGCTGACGTTCGCCGTGACATTGGTGTCCCGCATGAGCAGGACGTTCACGTTAGTCAGGGTCACGTTGACGTTCGACGACAGCGTCGGGATGACGACGTTGATGTTCGAGGCGAGTTGACGCGTGGTGAGGAGCGTCTGGTCGAGATTGTTCGTCAGCATCGGCCAGGCATCCCGGAGCTGGGCAGTCAGCTCACGTGTATTGAGCAGGACGGCGTCGAGGTTGTTCGTCAGCCCCGGCAGCGTCTGCCGCGCCGTGTCCAGGACCTGACCGACCTGATTCGTAATGCCTGGAAGCGCTCCCCTTACGATCTCCAGCGTCCCTTGCAACTCCTCGAGCATTGCCGGCAGCGTGCTGTCCACCGTCCCTGCAATGTGGTCCAACCGGGACATGACCCGCTCGGCCTGGGCCACCAGCGTCTCGCTTTGATCCAGCCGCAGATAATATCCACCCGACATCTTGGCCGGCTCGTACTTCAGGAACTTGTTCGTCCTCTCCTCTCCAGGTCCCAGGATCGCGAACTTGCTCATGAGCACCCCCGGCTGCCCGTTGGGGGCCTTGCCGAAAGTGGGCACGCCATTCGTCGTGCCCTGCGTCACCTCGAGGACCGCACCACCCAGCAACTCAATCGGAAGCCCGCTCAGCTTCACCCGGGCGTCGCTGTTCACATACCCGGGAAACTGCGCCTTTCCATCGGCCCGAATGACGAACCGGACAAACACGTTGAACTGGTTGGTGACGTGATGATCCCACGCAAGCCGCTCGCTCAGGTCGATCGCGGTCACCTCGGTCACTTCCCCGACCTTGAACCCCATCAGATTTACCGGCGAACCAGGCTTCAGCCCCGACGCATCCGGCAGGTAAGTGAAATACGGAACCTCGACCACAAACCACCCGCGCGCCTCCGCCGTCCGCCTCAGGAACAACGCAAACCCGATCACCATCAGCAGTCCCGTCACGCCCAGGAACAACCCGACATACCACTCCACCTTGCTCAGGCGGGTCCTCAACTGCGGAGTCAAATCCTGTAGTCCCATGAACGCATCCTTTTAGTCCGCATCGTGCAGCAAGTCCCGAAGGTCCGGATCCTCACATCCCTCGAACTCTGATCGGCTACCCAAGCAACGCCATCTTCCTCCGTGCGTCACGGCAAATCGCCGCCCGACCCCAAGCAACGCCCTCGGTTCGTCCGTAGCCAGCACCAAGGTCATCGGCGTTCCCCCGAACCTCGGATGGCCTGCCAGCAAACCCACCAGAAAGGAACGCCACCATCGGGAATGGGAAGCATCCAGTCCGGTCAGCGGATTGTCCACGAGCAGCAGCCTCGGGCGCAGGACCAAAGCCCGAGCCAGTGCCGCCCGATGCGCCCACGCACGACCAAGCCGCCCCGCCGGCTGGTCCGCCATCGACTCCAACCCAAACATCGAGAGGAATTCCATGACCTCGCCTGCCACCTCGTCCAACGCCCGGTTGCCGTGGTAGCAAACGGGCAACGCCACATTCTCGAACACGCTCCGGGAAGGAAACAATCGTCCCATCCCATCAAATACGACACCCACCTTCTGTCGGATCTTGCCCAACTCCTCGCCCTCATTCCCTCGCACCAACGCACCAAACACGCGCACCTCGCCTTCAAGATACGGATGCAAGCCGGCCGCGGTCTCCAGCAAGGCCGTCTTCCCGGATCCTTGCAACCCGGTGACTACCCAGCAGTCCCCTTCCGCAACTGTCCAGTCCACGCGGCTGATCAAGGGCAGCCGCGGAGCCCGGGAATGAACCACGGTGACGTTCTGCATCTCGATGACGGGAGGTTCCATGGCTCAGATCAGGAAGTAGACCGGCAGGAACAGCGCATCCACGAAGAGGCACGCCACCATCGTGTGCGCAACCGTCTTGGTGGTTGCATGTCCGACATCTTCCAACCGCATGGCCTCTGCCAAGCCGTGATAGCAGATGATCAGCGAAGTCAGCATCCCGAACGCAAGGGTCTTCAGCGCCAGCAAGGGGAAGTCCACCCAACTCACGGCGTCCGCTATCACCCGGAAGTACTCACCCAACCCCATCGGCAAACCCTGCAGGAATGCCACCAAGTACCCAGCCAACAGAGCCGTCATCACCAGGTACACCGTCAGGCTCACGATCGACACCGTGAAGCCGATCAACCGTGGCACCACGAGATAATGGATCGGGTCGATCCCCATGGCCTCCAGGGCTTCCACCTCACCGACCGCCCGCGAGGTCCCCAACTCAGCCACCGCCGCAGTTCCTACCCGAGCGAGAACCACCAGCGCGGCCGTCAGCGGCCCCAACTCCCGGATCACGACGGTCACCAGCAAGGGCCCCATCAGCTGGGTTTGTCCCACCTGGACCAGCAGAAGGACCGTCTGGCCGACGATCACCAACCCCAAGGCGATCCCAAGGAAACAGACGATCGGCAACACGTTGACTCCGGCTCGGAGGATCTCCTGCTGAACCAACGGCCGGATCACCCTGGGCGAGGTACCGAATTTGGTCACCAGCGTCCCCAGCGTGATCAATGTGAAGGCTCCAATTCGCCGACTGGTCTCGACCCCACCCAGGATGCGGCGCCCCAGCCGGCCAAACATCCGCACCAACAGGCTCAATCCCGAGGAAATCAGGCCTTCCGTCGGCGGGGAACTGGCATTGGCTAGCGGATCCACGACCTCGTCAACCTAGCGTTGCGAACACTCGCTTCCCAGTTTCAAGTTGCCTTCCTAGACCAGATTCACCGGGTCCACGTCGATCACCAGATGCACGTCATCGGGAAATGATGTCGACGCCTCCAACCGAGCCAGCACACCGCTCATCCTCAGCATCGCCCGGCAGCGGATCATGATCTGGTAGCGATAAAGGCTCTCGGCCTTCACCAAGGGCGCCGGCGCCGGCCCGGCGACGACCAACCCCGGCCATCCACCAACCGCCACGTCCAACTCCTTACGAAGATGGTCCGCCGACATCCGGACCTTATCCTCATTGCGCCCCTTCAAGGTGAGCAGCGCGATCCTCGCGAACGGCGGATACTTCAACTGTTCACGAAACTCGACCTCCGCTTCGTAGAAGCCTTGGTAGTCGTGTCGCCGCGCAAACTGGATCGCGGGATGGAACGGCGTGAAGCTCTGCACGAATACTTCGCCCTCCACATCCCCGCGGCCAGCCCTGCCACTGACCTGGGTCAGCAGCTGGAACGTCCGCTCACCCGCCCGGAAATCCGGCACGTGCAGGCTCAGGTCCGCATACAACACCCCCACCAACGTCACGTTCGGAAAGTGGAGCCCCTTTGCGATCATCTGCGTGCCAACCAGGATATCGATCCGCCCGGTCCGAAATTCGGTCAGGATCCTTCGGTAGTCTTCCTTCTTCTGCAGCGTGTCCCGATCCATCCGGGCGATCCTCGCCTTCGGGAACAGCCGAACCAGGGTCTCTTCCACGCGTTCCGTTCCCAATCCCGCGTAGCGGATGGCTCCATCACCACATTCAGGCTTGGGACACCGAACCGGCGCCGCTTCCGAATGCCCACAGATATGGCACATCAACAAGTGCTTCGCCCGGTGGAAGGTCAGGGAAACACTGCAGTTCGGACAGCCAGCCACATAGCCGCACTTGGGGCATTGCAGGGAACTCGAGTAGCCACGTCGGTTGAGGAACAGGATCGTCTGCTCCCCCTTCTCGATCCGCTGACGGATGCCCTCCTTCAACGGTTCCGAGAAGACACCCGGCGTTCCCTTCTCCCCTTTGCGCGACTCCAATCGAAGGTCCACCACCCGGACCACGGGCAGCTTTTGCTCGGTCGCCCGCGAGTGCATCTCGAGAAGCGTGTACTTCCCCTTCCGGGCGTTGAAATAGCTCTCGACCGAGGGCGTCGCAGATCCCAACAACACTACCGCCCGCTCCCGGGCGCCGCGAACCACCGCTACATCACGCGCATGGTATCGGGGAGCCTCTTCTTGCTTGTAGGAATGCTCGTGTTCTTCATCCACCACGATCAAACCCAACCGATCCACCGGCGCGAAGACCGCGGACCGCGCCCCGATCACGATCCTTGCCCGGCCCTGCCGTATCTTGTGCCACTCGTCATGCTTCTCCCCAGCCGACAGATGGGAATGCAGCACCGCAACCATCGTCGCATTTCTGCCCGTGCTGAACCTGGCCTTGAACCGCTCCACCGTCTGCGGGGTAAGCGAGATCTCCGGAACCAGCACGATCGCGCCCTGCCCGCGCGCCAGCGCGACCCCGATGGCCTGTAGGTAAACTTCTGTCTTCCCGGAACCTGTCACTCCGTGCAGTAAGAGGGGAGGAATCACCACGGGTTCGCCCCCCTCAGCAGTGGCCGTCGCAGCCTGCTCCATCGCCACTCGCACCGCCTCCATCGCCTTCTCTTGCTCTGGATTGAGCTTCATCGCCTCCGTCGGGAGGATCTGCTCGCGGGCATACGGATCCCGCTCGTCCACACGGGGCGCGATCCGCACCAGGCCTTTGTCCTCCAGGCGCCGCACCGTTTCATCCGTCGTCTCTGCCAGCTTCAGCAATTCCTGGAGGGGCAACTCCCGCCATTCCTCGATGACGTTCCAGATCTCCTTCTGTCTTGCGGTAAGCTTGGGAATCTCGCCCACCACTGGCAACGCCTGGACATAGAGCCGCTCACGCCACTTGGCGTCCTCCTTCCGCACCGAGTCGGGAAGGACACTCTTCAACGCCACCTCGACTGCGCAGCAATAATACTCCGCCATCCAGCGGGCCAGATCGAGCACCCGTGGAGTCAGCATCCCACTCACCCCGACAATGCTGGAAACGGGCCGGAGATTCGTGTGGGGGGAGGTTTCAACCAGTGCCGTGACCACTCCCAGCACCAGACGC
Organism: Limisphaerales bacterium; assembly: GCA_965284395.1. Lineage (GTDB taxonomy): Bacteria > Verrucomicrobiota > Verrucomicrobiia > Limisphaerales > UBA9464 > UBA6176. The sequence continues at coordinate 461,694 of OZ260084.1, forward strand.
GGACCGAACGGAACCTTGACCCGGGTTCCCAACTCCATGCGCCCGGCCAGTTCCGGCGGAATCGAATAGTCGAACTCCTTCCGAACCGCGATCTCGAGCGTTACCCGGGCGATCATCAACGATCCAAGGTCCCATCACGGGCTTCGCGGTTTCAACGACGAGAGATAGGTCAGCAAGTCAGCAAAATCCTGCGCAGACAACGCCTCCTGCATTCCCGCCGGCATGATCGATTGCGCCTGCTTGTCCCGCTTGACGATCTCCGTCTTCCGGTACCTCAAGACCTGTCCACCTGGCACCTTCAAGGCGACCTCTTGATCCGTCTCGCTCGAGATCAATCCGAGCACCTCATCTCCATCCCTCAGGGTCAGCAGCCACGCCTCGAAGCCAAAGCTGATGCCGGAGCTGGGTTCAACGATGGCGTCATAAAGAGCCTCCTTACCCAACTTGGCCCCGATTTCCCCCAGGTTCGGTCCAAATTCTACACCCTCCCTGCCAACCTGATGGCAGGTGAGGCAACCCGTTGCCGGCCGTCGGAAGACCGTCGCTCCCCGTGCGGGATCCCCAGCCAACTGAAGCACCCGTTCTCGAGGCTCCTGCGGAGTTGGACGGGAGCCCGCACCGGCCTTTCCCAGCTTCTGCGCCTGCTCCCGGATCCTTGGCCAGCGCACTCCTTGCAACCCCTGCGCAGCCAGGTCTGCCAGCCCGCCGGACAATCCATTCGCCGATTGCAACCGCAGGAGCGTTTCGGCCCCTGGCTCGGTGGAGATCAACGCGGTAACCGCACTTTCTCTAATCGCTTGGCCCCGCTCCGTGGACGACGCGATACGCACCAGCTCCGACGTCCACTCGGTACGACCAGACTTGCCTATCGTGGCCACCAATTCGGCGGATACATTCGCGCCTCGGAGGTCTTCCTTGAGCGCATTCGGATCAGTCGCGCCAAGATATAGAACCGCATCCAAGGCCGCCTCATCGCCTGGGTGCCTTCGGAGATAGGCCACCAGATCCGGCACCCGATCCTTCAGGTCGAAGTCACGGATCAGTTCCACCATGACACCCCGCCCACGAACATCGTCCACCACCTTTTCAATGGCCCGCTTCAAGGCCGGATTGGCAGATAAGTCCGAGCCCTTCAGGCGTTTGACAGCCTCGATGGCAACCGCATTGGGTTCCTCCGCAAACACTGGAAGCCAAGCAAGGGCAAGGCTCAACACAACCGAGCGGATGACAGCGGTAGGGGCCATGCTTGAGCGGTTTTCTCGCTTACAAAACAAATGCCGCTGGGAATCCAGCGGCATGGAGTGGTAGCGCGTATGGGAATCGAACCCATCTTTCAGCCTTGAGAGGGCCGTGTCCTAACCGATAGACGAACACGCCACTGATGAGAGAGATAGGTACCGTCCAGTAGCGCCAGGGTCAACTCGGATCTTTGCATCCCAAGAGCCGAAAGTCCGGAAGACCCCCTCGGCCCCTTTACCGCTCCACTGAACTTGGATCCGATGAGGCAAGCGAGCGCTTCCAATTGGCCCTGGATTCCGTTTGCTCATCGGGCGGGGTTCGGTTCCGCGTTTAGCCAGCTCCGACATCCCGGCCTGCCCCGTACCAACATAGCCTGCATCAATGGCCTCAGATTGTTGAACCTGAAAGCGGCAGTTGGATCCGCAGCTGGCGCAGATGACGCAGATAATGAGGAGCTTGGATCGGGCGTGCCGTTCACCCGCAAGGTGACGTCTGCGCGAGCCTCGGGTGCTGGCATTTCTGCCCTTCCATCTGCGCAATCGGCGCCATCTGCGGTTAAATGAACTGCCGTTTCTAGGTTGGAAGGCTCGATCGGATCGGAAAACAGCCGCTGCTTCACTTCTGCCCCCGGCCCCCTGCCACCGTACGCTACCGACGCTCGGTCAATCCAAAATCTGGAAGGCAGCTCCCAGAACGCAAAAAGGGTCGCCTTCCGAAGAAGGCGACCATGATTGTGCCATTCCGAATTACTTGCGGCGGAAGAGCAGCAGGCCACCGAGACCCAACGCGGCGAGCGCGTAGGTGGAGGGCTCGGGAACCAGCGCGAAGCTCTTGAAGTTCGCGATGACCGCAGGGAGGGACGGCGGGGTGCCGGAGCCACCAAGCTTGTCGATCGAGAACGCGATCTCACCCTTGTACAGGGCGGAGGCGTAGCTCGCACCGGAGGACACATCCCAAGCGCGAACGAGAACGTCAGCCTTCGCGTCCGGAGCCAAGAACGGAAACACCAGCGTGCCACCCGAGAACAGACCGGCGTTGGCGCCAGTCAGGAACGGGGAACCAGTGTAGGCAGCGCCGCTCTGGGTGACACCTTCGTAGTTACCCGTGGTCGGGTTCTTGACGAGGATGTCAACGAGGAAGCCAGCGCCAGAAAGCGCCGTCGTGCCGTCCTTATCGAAAACCTTCGGACGACCAGCAGTCTTGATGTTGGAGAAGTCGATCGTGCCCTGCGCCATCACCGAAGCGGCGGCGAAAACACCAACGACACCCGCGAACAGTTGAGCTTTGTTCATGAGCAATGAGTGGTTTGTTTGAGTGAGAGGATCAGTTGATGGTGAACGAGCGCGTCCAGTTCTTGGCAGGCTCGTTGTTCAGCACGAAGAAAGACTCAGCAACAGCCACCGTGGGCGCGTCACCCAACCACGTACCACCGAGAGCGTCCGTGCCAGCGTAGGTGCTACCGACGAATTGGTAGACCGTCTCGTCTCCAACCGGGTACTCGAGAGCGTCGAGCTTGCCAGCCTGAGGCAGGGCGGAGGAGCGGATCGACAGACCCGAGGGGATGCTGACAACCTTGCCCACGGCAACTTCACCAACGAAGGTGATCTTGACGTCAGCCGCATCGAGGCCGAAGGCGAAGAAGCCGCCGCCAGGAGCGACAACCACATCGTTACCTTCGATCCAAGCGCCACTCAGCGCGGTGGAACCAACGAAGGATCCGCCGACGAAGTGGTAGAGGGCGAGATCGCTGCTGATCTTGATCACCTCTTCAACAGTGTTGCCACCGTTGTTGAGGGGATTGGCGATCATCAGGAACTGGCCTTTGGGGATCGTCTTGTTGACGTAGCCCACAATGTTCTTCGAGGTCGTCTGCGCGAGCAGAGAACCACTGGCCGCAACAGCGACCGCGAGGAGAAGAGCGTTAGTTCTCATGGAATGGCTAATAACTTCCGTGTGTGTGGCAAGGCTGCCCAACCACCCCACCGACCGTCAACTGTAATTTTGGAAACGAACCATCTTTCTTCCATGAAATCGGATACCCCCATCATAGACCCAAAATCACGACCGCATGCAACCTTCAGTTCCGGATGGCGTTTCATCCTCCGTGGCTCATTCTCTCCACATGTTCCATCGCCGCCTGCTCGTTGTTGCGATGACCGCCTCGCTTGCGGTGCTTCCCCCTGTCCATTCCGAGGAAACCAATGGATCGCCAGCTTCCTCCAAGTCCGGCCCCTCACCGGTGGAGGGGGCCGTTGTGACCATTCCGAGCTCTCCAGCGGCAGACCCCACCAACGCAAACCCGTTCCGACTGATCTCCGTCCGCAACGCCTTTGGAATCAAGGAACCCGTGGTAGCACCCCCTCCGATTCCGGAAGCCCCACCCACGCCTCCACCCGTTCCATCCAATGTCACGCTGACGGGGTTTTCCCTCTGGCAGGGCCGCAAGAAGGTCTATCTCCAGATCGCCGCCCCCGGGAGTAAGGCCCCTTCGTATCGGGACATGGAGGAGGGCGACATCCAGGACGACATCGAGATCCTGTCCATCGACGAGAAGAACGAGGTCGCCAAGATCCGGAACGCAGGGCAGGAGTTCACCCTCAATTTCAAGGATAACGCTCCCAAGGCTGCTGCTGGTGGACAACCTAACCAACCAGGCGGACCCGGCATGATTCCCTCCCCAGTAACAGCGGGTGTCGTGAACGCCGGCGTCAATCGTCAGCAGGGCGGTGGGCCAACGGTAATCGGCCGAGGCGGCGTAGTGGAGGGGGGCGAAGCGAGTGGAGCCGCGCAGGCTATCCCGTCGCCCGGGGACATTCCGGGCGTCGCCGTCCCAACTGCCGGCGCCTTCCCCACCCTTCCCACCCGGCGGGCCAGGACGGATGCGGCCGGAGCCGTACCGAATTCGGCTCCCGTTCTCCAACCGGGCGCGCCCCGGGTCATCAACGGTCGGACGATCCCAGCTCCACCTCCGGTTCCCGTGTTCGATGTACCAGCGGGAGAATAGGCCGCACAACTCGACCTGTCCCACGGGTTCATGCGGGCCGATGTTGACCCTGTGCCGGACGCTTCCTACCGTCGCGGTTCGTATCTATGCACGTCCTTGTCTGCGACCCCATCTCACCCCGCGGAATCGAATTCTTCAAGGCACGCCCCGAGTTCCGGGTCACCGTGCTTCCCAAGAGGCTCTCCGAGGCTGAATTGATCCCGCTCGTGGCCGACATCGACGCCATGGTCGTACGCTCCGAGACAAAGGTTACCCGGAAGCTGATGGAGGCGGCTCCGAACCTGAAGGTCGTAGGGCGGGCTGGTGTGGGTGTGGACAACGTGGATGTCGAAGCCGCCACCCAGCGCGGAGTCGTCGTGATGAACACCCCGGGAGGAAACACCATCACCACGGCCGAACTCACTTTCTTCATGCTAGGCGCGCTGGCGCGCAAGATCCCCGCTGCACACTCCTCGATGGTGGGCGGCAAATGGGATCGGAAGCTCTTTCAGGGCACCGAACTCGCCGGCAAGACCTTGGGAGTCCTCGGCGCCGGACGGATCGGCACCGAGGTTGCCAAGCGCGCCCTCGCGTTTGGCATGCGCGTGGTCGCCTATGACCCTTTCCTCAACGATGCGCGCGCTCGACAACTGGGGATCGAGGCCGTGTCCGACCCGGACGAGGTCTATCGGGAGGCAGACTTCATCACGGTCCACATGCCCGTGACACCCGAGACGCGAGGCATGTTGAATGCCGAAGCCTTCTCCCGAATGAAGCCAGGCGTGCGGCTTATCAACTGCGCGCGTGGAGAAATCATCGACGAAGACGATCTGGTAGCCGCCCTGACGAGCGGACGCGTCGCGGGCGCCGCCCTTGACGTCTTCATCACCGAACCCCTTGGTGCCGCGCATGCGCTTCGCTCGCTTCCGAACGTTGTTTTGACTCCTCATCTGGGCGCCTCCACCGAGGAGGCTCAGGAGAAGTGCGGGCTTGAAGTCGCCGAGATCATCACTGCCTTCCTACTGACCGGTGAGGTCCGCAATGCCGTGAACCTCCCCGGCGTGGACGCGAAGACCTACGAACTCGTCAAGCCGTACCTCGCGCTCGGCGAAAAGCTGGGATCCCTGCTCGGTCAGCTCATCAAGACTTCCGTGGACCGCGTCCACATCACGTACGGGGGCCGGGCACGCGAACTGCCCCAGACGGACCCCATCACCCGGGCCGTCCTCAGCGGCTACCTCCGCCATGGTTCGGTTGCGGACATCAACAACATCAACGTCCGAAGCGCCGCTGCGGCACTCGGCCTGACCGTCGAGGAGAAGCGCTCGGACGAGGCGGTGACGTTCAACGAGTGGCTTCACGTCCAGTTGTTCAACGGCGGTGAAAAGGTCCTGTCGGCGGGCGGCACGTTCTTCGGCTCGCCCAACAACCCACGGATTGTCCGCCTCTACTCGACCCCAGTGGAGATTCCAATCTCCGGCACCCTCCTGCTCCTCAACAATCAGGACAGGCCTGGGATTGTGGGCAAGCTGGGTACCGTCCTCGCCCGCCATCAGGTCAACATCGCCAGCATGAGCCTCGGGCGCGAAGCGGCCGGCGGCGAGGCCCTGACGGTGCTGGTTCTGGACAGCGCTCCCTCCGCGGAGTGCCTCACAGAGCTCTCCGGCGATCCCGCCATCTCCAACGTTCAGGTCGTCCGCCTCTGATCGACCACCGATCCATCCCAGGAGATCATCCATTGAGCGTGGCCCTCATCGGACTCGAGTGCGGTGGGACCCGCACCGTGGCGATCGCTGCCTCTCCGGACCTGCAACTCATCCAGCGGATCGAGGCTGGGGCCTGCAATCTCAGGCTGATTTCGGATACCGATCTGGAGGGTCACTTTTCGAAGCTGGCCTCCGCCTTGCCACCTGCTGCCGCTGTCGGGGTTGGCATGGCTGGCGTCAGGGATCAGGCTGACATTTCCCGGGTTAAAATGATCCTGGCCCGGGTCTGGCCAGGCTGCCCGAATGACGTCGACCACGACCTCGAATCCGCCCTTTCCACCGCCGAACTGGACGCCTCGGGGAAACGCTGCACCCGGGTCATCCTCCTGAGCGGAACCGGATCCTGCTGCTACGGACGCTCGTCATCGGGTCGGACCGCCAAGGTGGGTGGGTGGGGACACCAGCTTGGCGACCGAGGCAGTGCCTACGATATCGTCCATCGCACCCTTCGGGCCGCCGCCCACCACGTTGATCACACGGGCAAGTGGTGCCTCTTCGGCCAGCGGGCGCTCGCGAAGCTTCTTCTCAACGTCCCCAACGACCTGATCGCGTGGATGCAGGCCGCGACCAAATCCGAGGTGGCCGCACTCGCCCCGGAGGTGTTCATCGCCGCCGCCGAGGGCGATCCAGTCTCCCGGAAGGTCCTCGGCGCAGTTGAAGAGGATCTTGCCAGCGACGCCGTTGCCTGCGCGCGCAAGTTGGGACGCGGTCCGACCGACATCGTGTTTGCGGGCAGTGTCGTGCTCCGGCAGGCGAAGTTCGCCGGGCGCATCGCGAGACGGATCCGCGCCGCCCTGCCCGGGACGTCCGCACGTCCGCTCGAACGGGAATCAGCCTGGGGAGCCGTCGTCATGGCCCGGCGAGCAGCCGAGCGCTCCCGTCCCGGACCGTCTCAGGTGCCGCTGCCAAGCCTCCCGAAGCCAGCGGCCGGAAATGACGCAACCCGAATTCCCCGCTCCCGGGAATTGTCACCCACCGAGCAGCGCAATCCCCGAAGCACGCAACTCGACCGGATTCCCCTGAATCAAGCGATCGAACTGATGCTGGAGGAAGACGGCATGGTGGGAGCGGCCATCCGTGCGCAATCGAGAGGCATCGAGAAACTGATCCGCCGGGTCAGCGCGTCTCTTTCCCAGGGAGGACGCCTGTTCTATGCGGGCGCCGGGACCAGCGGGAGATTGGGTGTCCTCGACGCCAGCGAATGTCCTCCGACCTTCCGCACGCCCCCCGATCTGGTACAGGGCATCATGGCCGGGGGCTTCCGCGCCCTGCACTCCGCCGTAGAAGGCGCGGAAGACGATGCGGCCGCCGGTGCGGCATCCCTTGTCGGCCGGGGCGTAGGAGCCAAGGACGTGGTGGTCGGCATCGCCGCCAGCGGCAGAACCCCCTTCGTATGGGGCGCGCTCCACGAGGGAAGACGACGGGGTGCCTTCACCGCCCTGCTCTGCTTCAATCCGCACCTCGAATGCGACCGCAAGGGTCCCCCGGACCTCCTCCTCGCTCTGGACACGGGCCCCGAACTCCTGACCGGGTCGACCCGACTGAAGGCAGGCACCGCCACCAAGCTGGTGCTGAACATGGTCACGACATTGAGCATGGTCCGATTGGGCAAGGTGGTCGGGAACCTCATGGTCGACCTCAACCCTTCCAACGTGAAGTTACGCGACCGGGCTGTCCGTATCGTCATCGAATTGACTGGCTCGGACCGCGACTCAGCCGAGAAAGCCCTCATGGCCGAGGGCTGGCTCGTCAAGGCGGCGATCGCCCGTCTCGGTCGCAAGGGCTGAAACCATGCCTGCCATCGATGTTCAGGGGCTGACGAAGGCGTTTCGGACTTACAAGAAGGAGCCCGGCCTCGCCGGCGCGGTCCGCGGCCTCTTCAAGCGGACCTACGACGTGGTCAACGCAGTGGACAACGTCTCATTCCAGATAGAAGAAGGAGAATTCGTTGGCTTCCTCGGGCCAAACGGGGCCGGAAAGACCACCACGCTCAAGATGCTGGCAGGCCTGCTCCATCCGTCCGGAGGTCAGGCTCGCGTGCTGGGATGCGTTCCCTGGGAACGGAAAGACGAATACCGCAGGCAGTTCGCACTGCTTCTCGGCCAGAAGAACCAACTGTGGTGGGACCTCCCGGCCCGCGACTCCCTCGAACTCAACGCTCGGATCTACGGACTCCCACAGGAACAGTTCCGTCGCACCGTCGACGAACTATCAAGCATGCTGTCTGTCGCCGACAAGCTGTCCACCGCCGTCCGCGAACTCTCGCTGGGTGAAAGGATGAAATGCGAGCTGATCGCATCCCTCCTTCACCAACCTCGCGTCCTGTTCCTCGACGAACCAACGATCGGACTCGATGTCGTTTCCCAGCGGGTGGTCAGGGACTTCCTCCGCGAACACAACCAGAGGCGGAAGACCACCATCATCCTGACCAGCCACTACATGGCGGACATTCAGGAACTTTGCGAACGCGTCATCATCATTGACCACGGAAAACTGTTCTTCGACGGTCGACTGAACGACATCCTCGACCGCTTCGCCGACTTCAAGCTGGTCACGGTCCAGTTTCAGGCCTCCACCAATTCTGCTCCCATCGACACGAGCCGTTATGGTGACGTCGTCGAGTCGACGCCTGTTTCCCTTCGCCTCAAGGTCAAGCGCGACCGGGTCATCCCTGCCTGCAAGGCGCTCCTCGACGAACTACCCATCCTCGACATCGACATCCAGGAAGTTCCCGTCGAGGACATCATCCGCCAGCTCTTTCAGCGGCACTGATTGGACGCCGGCGCAATCCGCCCAGAGAAACTTGCTCCCGGCATCGCAGCATCCACCCTCCAGCGCATGACGGAGATCTACTCCGAAAACGAGGCGTCCATTCCCGCACGCTCCGAACGACAGGCCATGGATTGGAGCCTCGTCCTCGCGAGTCAGTCGATCGAGGTCCGCCTCGAACAACTGCCGGGCAGTGGACGATGGCAATTGCTCGTCCCGGAGTCGGAATCCCAGCGGGCGCGAGATGTCATCCGCCAGTTCCTGCGGGAAAACCAAGGCTGGGCGTGGCGCGTCCACGTACCCGGCTCGACGGTCAACCTGCACTGGGCATCCCTCGTCTGGGTGTTTCTCATCGCGGTACTACACGCCGCCGGCGGCCCCGGATTCCGTTCCGCGCTCTACGAGTCGGGACCTGCCAGGAACGGCGAGTGGTGGCGCGCATTCACTGCCACCTGGCTGCACGCCGACGCCGGCCACCTCGCCATGAACGCCGTGCTGGGGGGACCAGTACTTGGCCTTGCGATGGGCCGCTACGGCGCTGGCATCGCCGCCGCCGGGACCCTCTCGGCAGGTGCCCTCGCCAACTCGGTCGCCTCCGTCATCCGGGAAGGTGACTACACCGGCCTGGGTGCCTCGGGCGTAGTCATGGCCGGCATCGGCATGCTCACCGCCAATCGGGTTGGCCTTTGGCGCCACGGTTGGCGCGCCACCCGATGGGTCCTTCCCACGCTGCTTGCCGGGGCCGTGCTATTCCTCCATCTGGGCACAAGCCCGCAGAGCGATATTCTGGTCCATGCCCTCGGGTTCGCGTTCGGAATTCCCGCAGGAATGCTGGCCGCACTCTGGCCAGAAAACCACCTGAAGGCCCTCAATCGTGCGGGGTGGATCGCGGCCGCGGCCGTCATCCTTTTCCCATGGGCCCGCCTGACGCTGGTCCAGCCCGTTACTTGACCACCCTCAACCGGAACCATACTTCCTCCGGCGTGAACCACGTCGCAAGGAACCGCTCGTACAGGACCGGCTCGAGGTTCATGAAGAAACCCAGCCACCGGAGCGCCGCGAAGTTCGAGACGTGAAACCGCTTCTCCTCGACCCGGAACCGCGCCGGCGAATTGTAATTGGTCCGGTGCCCCAACTTCCATTGCTCGTAGAACCGGAGCTTGCGGCCACTCACGTCCTCGTAGTTGTCAAAGGATCGGATGCCGAACGGGGTCCGGTGGTCGGGCTCCGAGTAGTACTTCGTGCTCAGGAAGAACGGCACCCGAACCACCACCAGCGCTCCGGGCCGCGAGACCCTCCAGATCTCCGTGATCACCGCGTTGAAATTCGGCAGGTGTTCGAGGATGTGGCTCGCCAGGACCTCTTCAAAATGGGAGTCCGGAAAAGGCCAAGGATAACGCAGTAGATCCACGACAGTGTTTCCGCCGTAGTCGACCATGTCCAGGTTCACCCACCCCGACCGGATGTCCAGGCCGCACCCGATGTTCAGGCGCTTCCCGGCAGCCGATTTGTCCTCGTCCGTCATCGGGCAATCCTGCTGAAAACCACCTTCCAAACCAAGCTGCGATCCGACGATCCCTGGGTTCTCTTCAACGCCCGCCGCCCCGCGCCCGCAGCAGCAACCCGCAGTTCCAGGAGAGGAACTCCCGGGCCCCAGGGATTCGCAGGAGCCATCCGAGTTCCGTGTAGTACCGGGGTGCCATCGCCTCCACCACCAACCTGCCGTCCGCATCCAACCATTTCAGCGTCCTGCCGATGTGCGTCACGAACAGGTTCTCTCCCGGCCGGTGGAACCGCTTCTTCGCGACCAGATCGAAGAGGCCTGTCCCCATCCGGGGACCCAGATAGTGCAACGGCGAAAACTCATGCCCGCCCCACGGGGAAAGCCAGTTTGTCCAACTCAGATAGAACCTCCCCCCCTCCCCCAGCAAACGGTCCGCCCGCGCCAGGAATTCCCGTGGATGTGCCAGATGCTCGAGCACGTTCGAGCAGATGACCAGATCGTAGCGGCCCACCCCCTCCAGGCTGTCCCGATCCAGATTCACCCGCTGGAAAGGCGCCGACCGATGCTCCGGCAACAGGTAATTCGTCTCGTCCGCAAAGGACACTTCACAACCCAACCGCTTCAACTCGCCACCGAAAACCCCGTGCCCACAGCCCAGATCCAGCACTCTCACCCCAGGTCCAAGTCGCACTCCGGATTCGCGGATCCACCGGATCGCGTCGACCGCCTGCATGCGGTAGAACTCCGGGTCATCCCGGTGCCTCGCAAACCTCCAGAGCAATTGGGGAAGGATCATCGCCGGCTGCGGAGTAAACGACCGCCGTCGAACCTCCTCAAGACCCGTTTGCTGGAACGAAGACGGACTGGCGCCAAACCCGGCCCGGAGACACTGTCCCGCTGCCGATGATCGAGCTTGTCGATTTGGTGAAGGATTTCGGGGATGTCCGCGCCGTGGATGGAATCAGCCTCAGTGTCCAACGTGGGGAGTTCTTCTGCGTGCTCGGCCCGAACGCCGCAGGCAAGACGACCACCATCAAGATGCTGGTTGGCCTGATCCGCCCTACCCGCGGCACCGCCCGGATCGCCGGCTTCGACGTGCAGGCCCACCCTCTCGAGGCCCGCCGCAGGTTGGCCTATGTACCCGACTTCCCCTTCCTCTACGACAAACTTACCCCTTGGGAATTCCTGCGCTTTACCGGTCAGCTTTTCCAGATGGCGGACCACGACCTCGCCAGCGCCGCCGCAGCGCTCATCCCCAGATTCCAGCTGGAGGAATGGCTCCACAAACCCATAGAAAGCCTCTCCCACGGCACACGCCAGCGCGTCGCCATCGCCTCGGCACTCCTACATGACCCCGAAGTCTTCGTCATCGACGAGCCCATGGTCGGCCTCGACCCTCACCACGCCCGCGTCGTCAAGGATACCCTCCGCGAACGCGCCAACCGCGGGATGACCGTCTTCCTCAGCACCCACCAAACCAGCGTCGCGGAGGAAATGGCCGACCGGGTCGGAATCATCCACCGAGGCCGCCTGATCGCCGCCGGCACACCCGCCGAACTCCACCGTGCTGCCGGCACCGACGGCACCCTCGAACGGGCGTTCCTGTCGATCACCGAGGGTGAACGGTCCAGTGATGCCCCACGCCAGGGATGAACCGCACGCCGTCACCTCTGGCCCTGATCCTGCGCGTCAATCTGGTATCGACCGGACGACGCCTGCTGGCGCTTCGACACCAATCCCGCCTGCTGGTCACGGTCATCAGCTGCTTCCTGCTCGGCTACCTCTTCCTCTCCTTCCAACTCTTCCATCTGGGCCTCCGGTTCATCGGACGATTCCCCGGTCTCGGATCCCTTTTGGTCGAGCGGCTGATCTTCCTCCTCTTCGCCTTCCTTTTCCTGCTGCTTCTCCTCTCCAACCTCGTCATCGCCTACACCAACCTCTTCCGGAACCGCGAAACGTCCTTCCTGATGACCCTCCCGGTCCCAGTCGATACGGTGTTCACCTGGAAACTGATCGAGAGCACGCTGCTCGCTTCCTGGGCGTTCCTCTTCCTCATCGCCCCGCTCCTGGCCGCCTACGGAATGGTCAACCACGTCGCCTGGCACTTCTACCCGGTCACGTTGCTTCTGGTCGTCGTTTTCCTCGTCATCCCTGCGACCCTCGGCGCAGCCGGCGCCATCGCCCTCGGCCGGCATATGGATCGCAAGGCCTTCCAACTCGCCGCGCTGGCCGGTCTCCTCGCCAGCCTGGCCCTGATCACCTTCCGCTTCAGGCCCGAACCCGTCGCGGACGAACAACTGGAGGCGCGCGTGCAGGCGGTCATTGATCGCCTGCTCATCAACACCAGCTTTGCCCAGTCGCCCATCCTGCCCAGTTACTGGCTCAGCGCCGGCATCCAGAACTGGGCCGAAGGCGCTCTCCACGCAGCCGGATTCTTCGTCCTCGTCCTGACCAGTCACAGCCTCTTCCTCGGCCGCCTCGCCACCCAGTTCCTCGGCTCCCCGTTCGCCGATGCCGCCGCCAAGGTCCAAAGCCGTGGAAGCCTCTTCATCGAGTGGGGGTGGTTCCGTCGACTGGAACTCCGTCGTGCCGCGATGACCTCAGAACTCCGTGACACCCTTGCTGGCCTGGCCTCCCCAAAACAGGCGTCGGACCCCAGCCAAGGTTTCTCCTGGTTTCCAGTCGACCGGCTGGACCGGGTCCTCCGTCGCGCCGGTCTTGCTCCTGACACCCGCGCGCTCGTTGCCAAGGACATCCGCGTCTTCTGGCGGGATACCACCCAATGGGGCCAGACCGTCCTCCTTTTCGGTCTGCTCGCAGTTTACGTCATCAACCTTCGCCACTTCACCCGCCAGCTTGATTCCCAATTCTGGGTCAGCCTCGTCTCTTTTCTCAACCTCGGTGCCTGCGCCCTCAATGTCGCAACCATCACCACCCGCTTCGTTTTCCCCCAATTCTCCCTCGAAGGGCGCCGAGTCTGGGTCGTCGGAATGGCGCCTATGGGCCTCGCCCGCGCCTTCCGCATCAAATTCTGGCTCGCCACCACCGTGGCCCTCGCCCTGACCCTCTCGTTGACCCTTCTCTCAGGGCACCTTCTTCGTCTTGATCCCTCCCGCATCGCGTTCTTTTCAGCCGCCATCACGATCATGACCTTTACCCTCAACGCGATCGCGGTCGGCCTCGGAGTCCTCTATCCAAACTTCCGGGAGACCAACCCGTCCAAGATTGTCTCCGGCTTCGGTGGCACCTTCTGCCTCGTCCTGAGTTTCCTCTACATCTTCGCGTCCGTCGTCATCCTTGCCCTCGGCTCCCCGTGGGGCTGGCGCGACCTCGACCCACAACCCGGCCGCGCGGCCATGGCGTGGACCGCATTCTCCATGATCAGCATCCTCGCTGGTGCCGTCCCCTATCGCCTCGGCCTCCGCAAGGCCGCCTCCACAGAACTCTGAGAATCCACGCACCCCATCCAGCGGGCGCATGTTGACATTGCCCCCGCGTCAAGCGGAGCGGCAACGTCCTCGTCGCCCTCCAAACCCCTTCTCCAAGGCGACGAGGACGTCGCCACCCCCTTCCTGTTTTCAAACGGGGGCAGTGCCAAGATGCGCGCCGATCCGGCTTGTGAACAACTGCCCTCTGGCCAAGGCACAAGCATGGCCCTATCGTGACGCCTTCTTACCGAGGGGCGCACCTATGCCGTACGACGATACCGAGTTTGTGGACCGCGATTTCCCATCTCCACAGACGGGTTCCAGCCCGGGTAACTCCCGCTCCTCGTCTGCAGGCTCCGGCCGAGCCCCCACCCGCGAAGATCTCGACGCTCAGGCAACCGCTACCCAACAGCAACTCGCCAAACTGCGGGAGGCTCAGGAGCAACTCGAGCGGGCCCGGGCCGAACTCGAGGAAATGCGCCGACGCCGTGCCGACTTCCAGAACGGCCGCAGCGAACTCCGCGACCAATTGACCCACGGCATCGGAACCCTCGAAAAGGCCGCCTTCGAGGCCCGCCGGGATGCCGAACAGATCACCCGTTCACTGGACGGCCTCCGGACCGCGATGGGTGAAGTCGAAGCCCTGAACGAGGCCAATTGGACCGACTCCAATTGGGGTCAGGAACTCAGCCGGGCACTGACCACGATTGACAACGCCCGAATGGAACTGAATTCCGCCCGCCTCAAGTGGCCGGTACTTGACGGGAAATCCTCCCCAGCCTCCCCGCCTTCCAAAACCAGCCACGTCCCAGCGATCGCCGAGTTGCCCCTGCCGGCCCTGTTGCGGCTAGGCTTCGCGCTGACCTGGCCACTCCTGCTCCTCGGTGCCGCGGCGTTGGTGGTCGCCTCCATCGCCCTCTTCCGGCGCTGATCCTTCGTCCTTATGGGCTGGCGAAAGCAGAAACCCGCAGACGACCCGTTCGAAGCCCGATCCCGGGAACTTGCTGCCCAGATCCGCAAGCTGGAGAAGCAGATCGACCAACTCGGCCAGAGTCCTCCCGCCCCCGAGAAAAAGCCCTCACCTCGACCGGCCGCCGCCGCTCCGGCCCCGGCTTCCACTCGCGGCTCTCAACCCCTTCCCCCCGCCCCGATTCCCCTCCCGACGCTCGGCGCGTCCCCATCGGAACCCGACGGACGAATCAACCCGCAGGGCCTCCGCAAGTTCGACCTCGCCTCCATGTGGCGCAGGCTCCGGGTCCATTTCCAGGGACCCAACACCAACAATCCCCGAATGGTCCAGTATCTGGCCGCTGGCTCCGTCCATGGTCTCCGGCCTCTGCGGTACGAAAAACGGGTCGCCCGAAATCGGTTCATCGGACTCTTCCTCCTCCTCGTGCTGATCCTGTTTGGCTTGGCTCGCGTTTACTTCCCCCAGCGTTGAATTTCACCCCGTTAACACTAACGAGCACCTTCCACCCACCCCAGGAGCCCCTCTTTCCGGCTTTCACTTTGACTTGCCCACCCCTCGCAAGTAGCCTGCTCTGGCAGTGAGGCTTTCGCCTCTGTTCCTCCTTCCCGGTGGCCGTTGAACAACGCCACCGGTCTTTTTTTACCCTGATCCCGGGCTTGGCTCGCCACGCAACCGTCCCCGGAGATCCATCGCGACAACCTCGCCGGCAGTCCCGGCCTCGACCTGCACCCAATCCAGATCCAGTTGCTGCCGAAACCACGTCAATTGCCGCTTCGCATACTGCCTGGTCCGGGCCTTCACCACCTCGACCGTCTCCCGCAATCCCCGCTCTCCCGCGAGATGCTCCATCACCTGTCGATATCCGATCGCCTGCGCCGCTGTCCGGTTTCCGGCCAAACCCTCTCGAAGCAGCCGGCGGGTTTCCTCCACCAACCCTTCTGAGAACATCCGTTCAACCCGCTCCTCGATGCGGCAAACCAAGTCTTCCCGCGAACGTTCGAGACCAAAACTACGCCCTGCCACTGCAGGCGCACGCTCAGGCCACGCCGCCCGCTGCACTGAAAATGGCTTCCCGGTGAGTCGAATCACCTCCACCGCCCGAACCACGCGCCTCCGGTTGTCCACGTCAATCTCGTCAAAAGTCTGCCAGTCCCTCCGAGCCAGCTCGTCCAGCAACACCGCTGTCGGCAGCGCTTCCAGTTCAGCCCTCAGCACCGGATCCGGAGCGGGCGCGTCTCCCAACCCACCCAGCCAGGCATTGAAGTAAAGCCCCGTCCCGCCGCACAGGATCGGCACCCGTCCCCGCGCCTGGATCGCGGAAACAGCCTCCCCGGCCATCCTCACGAATCGCGCCGCGTCGAACGAATCGGTCAACTCGATGACGTCGATCAGATGGTGTCGGACCCGGTCCTGCATCTGGGGGCTGGGCTTGGCCGTCCCTACATCCAGCCGACGGTAAACCTGCATCGAATCCACCGAAACCACTTCGCCTCCGATCAATTCAGCCAAGGCTGCAGCCACGTCGGACTTGCCCGACGCCGTGGGGCCCGCGATCAACACTGGTGACAGGTTCATTCAGGCCGATCGCTCCGCTCCGCCCCGGCGGAACCAGCCTCGGTGCCATGCGACAGGGCTCCCATCAGGAGCATCAGTCCCACCCCGGTACAGATCGCCACGTCCGCGACATTGAACGCGGGAAATCCAGCTTCCCCACCTCCCCTCGGGTGAACGTGGAAGTACAGGAAATCAACCACGTGCCGTCGCGACGGAAGCAGCCGATCAACCAAGTTTCCCAAGGTTCCGCCAAACAGCAATCCCAGCGCTGCCTGGCCCATCGGTCGATGCGCCTCGAAATGATGCCGCCAGTACCACAGGGCTCCCACCGCCAGCAGTGCCACCACGGCTAGCACCCCGTTGTTGCCATGAAAAAGGCTCCACGCCGACCCCGTGTTCCCCCAGTGCACGATGTGGAGGAAGCCAGGCATCAGCGCCCAGTGATCCCCTAGCCTCAGCGTCAGGACGATCACCAGTTTGCTCAGCTGGTCCAGAAACAGGATCGCCCCACCCAGCATCAGGATCCTCGCCTCGGCTCCACCGGTTTTCCACCAATTCACCATACACACCTCATGACTTCCTCCAGCCGTGTCATCGCTTCGGTCGCCCGCTGTCCTTGCCCGGCTCCACCAGCTTCAGGATCGCCTCAGCCGGGATTGTCATCTTCACGACCATTTGCGTCGTGGGTGCTTCACTCTTGGGGTCCGCGTTGATCGTGTGGGTCCGCGCCACCATGCCAACCACCGAACCCCGATCATTGAAGACAGGCCCACCGCTCGAACCGATCGCGAAGTCCGCCGTCACGCACATCCAGTCCAGCGGCCGGCCACCCGCTTCGACTGCCTTCCTCGCATAGCGCGAGATGTGCCCCTGCGTAAACGTGAACAATTCCCCGCTCGGGTGTCCGATCACCATCACCGGCCGTCCCACCGGCTCGTGAATCGTTACTGCCAGCGGAACCAGGTCACGGGCCGCGATCCGCACGACCACCACGTCCCGCTCCCGGTCTGCCGCCAACACCTCCTGAACCGGAAAACACCGGCCGTCCCGGGTCATGGCCCCGATCGCCACGACGTTCGTGTTCCGGCCCTCGGCAAACACGTGATGATTCGACACGATCTCTCCGCTCCGACCAATCACCCACCCTGTCCCAGTCCCTCCGGTATGCCAGTGCGGGCATCGGTTGCACTTGTAGACCGAGCCCAACGCCACGACCGAAGCTGAACTCCGCTCATAGATCTCGGAGGGTTCCACAGCGCGTCGGGCTGGCTTCGCAAGCTCCACGACGGCACGCCGACGCGACTCCATCTGCCCTCTCAGGTCTACCAATGGAGGCGTCTTGCCAGCCGAGTAGGCTTCCCCAAGTTGATCCGCGAACCGTTGCCAGGAGGCCCCGTCGTCCAGGACCAGCGGACGCGAAGCATTCCCGGCCGCCTCGGCGGTCAAGACCAAGCCCACGGACGCCGCCAGACAACCCCTTGCCAGCCACCAAAACAGCCCCGTTGTCAGTTTGTTCATGTTGCCTTCCCATCCGATCCCGTCACACCGACTGCCCCTGTTGAACCGCACGCAGCAGACTGCGCAGTTCCTCGGTCACCGTCACTCCGGAATCCAGCACCACAACTCCCGGCAGGAAGCGTAGCACCCGCCACATCGTGGCTTGGTCAACTCCCTCAAAGATCCGCCGGTAATCTTCCCAGTCCATCCGCCCTGCACGCACCGCCAACTCCTCCAGCAAGCGCGCAGCGTCGCCCGTCTCAGCCGTCCTCAGCCAGCCACTCTCCCGGAATAGCTGAATGCAGCCGCTCAGCATCCGGGGCCCCAAGTGCAGCAGGTCGAGAATTGCACGGGACGACGCCCTCGGGAACATCAGCAATACCCACGGACTCGCGACGGGAACCACCGGCCCAAGGTGCGATTGCCACTGCCCCGGATCTCCCGAGAATTCGTCGTCACCCTCATCGCCGGCCGCAGCCCGCCGCCGGAAGCCGCTTCCCATCAGCGCCAACCAAAACGTCCAAGTCAGCGCCCAGGACCACGCCGACGTCGGCCGCCATCGGCCGCCACCCAATGAAATCAAGGCTCCACCGCATTTCAGGCCAAGCCACGCTGCCCAGAGGCAGAACAGGAAGCTGAAACCGCTGACCACCACGCCCCCAGCAAATGCCAACGGAGCCAACCCAAGACACACGTTGGCGTCCCGGCGCAGTTCTCGCCGCAGCCATCGGTCAATCGTGTCTTCGCTCATCCGATCAAGCCTTCGCCGCAGCCCAATCCCCAGCCAAGGGTTTTCTCACCGAACCCGTTCAGCCCACTCAGCCCTTCGGCTGCAGAAACCAATGGATGTAGCCACAGTGATCACAGATCAGGCAGAAACCGTGCGAGTCCGACCAGATCGGGTTCAACCCGCTCAGCAAGGCCGTATCGAAGTGCGTCTTCCGCCGATGGAAAGACTCATGACTGCACATCAGGCAGCGAAGGATGTGGCCATCCACCTGAACCTGTTCCGGTTGGGTCTTGAGTACTGACATAGGCTTCTTCCATGGGTATGGCCACGCGTCGCCAGCCAGACATCCACGGGCAGGCGCGCGGGCGGGTCTTCTACGGGAGTTGCACCGCAGCCCAACACAACCTCCCCACCTTTGAAAGCCCCGATTTCCGCGCAGATCCATCCAGACCACTACGCCCAAAGAGCCGCCTGGAAACCTTCCAAGGCGGCCCCGACTGACTCCCCCCCACGCCGTCCGTTCCTCGTCACGAACGACGTGCCTTCGGCCTATGGCTACTCCGCCACGACCTCGATCGACTTCGGCCGCGCGACCTCGGCCTTGGGAACCGTCACCAACAGTACTCCGTCCCGGAACACCGCCTTGACGCCGTCAGCCACGACCGGCGTTCCCAAGCCGAACCGCCGGGCAAACCGTCCCACAAATCGCTCGCGCCGGTGATACCGGGCATCGCCGCCTTCCGAATCCCCCCGAACCTCACCGGTGACGCTCAGCACGCCCTCGTGGAGCGACACCTGCACGTCCTCCCGACGAACCCCGGGCAGGTCCACCGCCACAAGAAACTGCCGGTCATCTTCCCGCACATCCGCCGGCGGAGCCACCAACGAGGCTGAACTGCCGGTCGTGCACGTACCCTCGCTGCCGAGGAACCTTCCCAGTTCGCGCTCCAGTTCCGTCAATGGATTGAACACGGGTACCGGAGCGTATCCACGAATGAGCTTCATACGATTTTCCTGATTCTGTTGTTCCTGATCGTTTCCACCCGGCGCTGGCAGCGCCTGGGCGTGAACGGTCTCCAGCGGCTCGAGTGCCAGCCCAAACCACACCACAGGGAACGAGTCAAAATACTGCAATTTAACATTTTACAGAATATGAGCCCCATCTCCAGGTGCCAACCTGCGCCACCCGTTCCCACTGTCCGGCTCCATCCGTCTCACGCCTGTCCCTTGCCTCCCTTCACCTCCAACTCAGACCTGAATTCCCATGAAAAACCGATTACCTTTTCCCGGACATGCGCGCTGAATCGCTTCAATTCCTCCGGACCCTCGTAAACACCCCCAGCCCCGTCGGGCACGAAACCCGCGGCCTCCGCGTCTGGCTCGACTACGCCCAGACCTACTCCAACGCGACCCACTCCGACGCCTACGGCAATTGCGTCGCCACCCTGAACCCCGGGGCCGGTCCCCGCCTCATGCTGGCTGCCCATGCGGACGAGATCGCCATGTCCGTCTCGTTCGTCACGCCGGAGGGTTTCATCCACGTCCGACGCACCGGCGGCATTGATCCCGCCATCTCCAAGGCACAACGCATCGTCATCCACACCCGTAACGGGCCAGTGAAAGGGGTTGTCGGCAACGTCGCCCCGCACCTCACCCGCGCCGACGGCGATCCCAAACCACCCAAGATCCACGACCTCTTCATCGACATCGGCACCTCTTCCCGGGACGAGACGTTCCAACTCGTCCGCATCGGCGATCCCATCACCCTCGCCAACGAGTTTGATGTCCTCCGGGGCGACATCGCGGTGGCCCGCGCCTTCGACAACCGCATCGGCACCTGGGCCGTCGCTGAGACCCTACGCCTGCTCCGGCCACACATGGCCCATCTGGAGTGGGAAATCTGCGCGGTCGCCAACGTGCAGGAGGAAGTCGGCCTCCTCGGGGCCCGCCAGATCGCCTATTCCCTCAACCCGGCAGCAGCCCTCGTCGTCGATGTCACCCACGCCACCGACTACCCCACGGTGGACCCGCGCCAGCACGGCGAGATCCGGATGGGCAAAGGCCCAACGCTCACCCATGGCGGCTGCAACCATATCGAGGTCGTCGGCCGCCTGGAGACCATCGCAGCAGCCAAGGGAATCCCCCTCCAGCATGAGGCCATGTCCGCCAGCTCGGGCACCGATACCGATGTCATCTTCTGGACGCGAGGCGGCATCCCCAGCGCCCTGATCAGCCTCCCGAACCGCTACATGCACTCTCCCGTTGAACTCGTGAACCTGCGCGACCTGGAGTACATCCCCGAACTGATGGCCGCCTTTGCCCTCTCGCTCCGGAAGGACGAGGAATTCAAGGTGCGCATCTAAGCCGGCTTCCCAACGGCCATCCCCGGCGCTTCACGCGGGCTTCACGGCCACGTTCAGGCTCATCGCCCCACCCATCAGATGGATGATCCGGGTGGGGCGACATCCCTGCGAGACGAGCAAGGCATCCACGCCCCGTTGTCCTGGATACTTCAGCAGGGACTCGAGGATGTAGCCGTGCGTTTCCGAGTCGCCGCAGAACAGTCGTCCAAAGACTGGCACCAGCCACTTCAGATACTGGAAATAGAGCCATCGCCACATCGCACTGTCCGGCTTGCCAAACTCGAGGATCACCAATCGACCACCTGGCTTCAGCACTCGGAGCATCTCCTTCAAGCCCTGCTCGACACTTGCCATATTCCGCACTCCGTAGGCCACCGTCACGACGTCAAACCCACCGGACTCAAACGGCATCGCCAAGGCATCCCCCTGCAGGAAGCGGATTCCTTCCGCCCCGGCCCGGCGACGCGCGACCCCCAGCATGGCCTCGGAGAAATCCAGCCCCGTCACCCTTGCACCCGCCGCAGTCAGGCTGAATGCCACGTCTCCCGTGCCGCAGCAAACATCCAGCGCCCGATCCCCGGCCCTCACACCAGCCTCCTGGATCATTCGACGCTTCCACCAACGATGCATGCCCAGACTTTGAAGATCGTTGATCAGGTCGTACCGGGGCGCCACCGCAGCGAACAGGTCCACTACCCGCCCAGCACGGCTCGGACCGTCGACATAAAACTTGTTCGCCACCCGCTCACCGTACCCCAACCCTATCGCCCAGCCAACCCGGGAGCCTGAATTTGGCGGATCCGCCAAAAACGGCAGCAATTCAGCCTTCCGCCCGAACCCACATCTCCGAATCCTCCCGACATGGCATTGCCCGCCCCGCTCCGCAATCTGTTGCTCTGGTGCGCCGGCAGCCTGCTGCTCTGGGGACTCATCACCCTCGCGTTCGCTGCCCAGTTGGTCTTCGCCGCCGATGTCGAATGGCAACCCGCCCTTCAGGCCTCGATCCGAGAGTGGTCACCCTGGGCCGCGTTCACACCGATCGTCGTCGCCCTCTCCATCCGATTCCCCTTCGAACGGGGCCGCTGGCCCATCAGCCTCTGCGTCCACCTCCTCGGCTGCATTGCCATCGTCGCCGCCACCGGCCTCCTCTCCCAGTCCCTCGGCGGCCGCGATGCCTCACCACCCGGACCACCCTGGCGTCGTCCATTCAACCCGGATGGAACCCAGCCTCCTCCAGATGAACGTTCGGAGGGCCCTCGCCGGGGCAACGGCCCGCCCCGCGGCCCAGGAAGCCGGGCGGACAGGCCAGGCCCCGCGGGACGCGGGCCCCTCCTCATGCGCGCCCGCCTCAACATCCCCGTCTACTGGATCGTGGTCAGCGCCACCACCGCCGTCCTCCACTCCCGCCGGGCCCGGGAACGCGAACGCCGAAGTCTCGAACTGGCCGCCAGCCTCGCCCAAAGCCGGCTCGCCACACTCCGCGCCCAACTCCAACCCCACTTCCTCTTCAACTCCCTCAACGCCATCTCAACCCTCGTCCACCGCGACCCCCACGCTGCCGACGAAATGATTGGCAACCTCAGCGACTTCCTCCGCCTCACCCTCGAACACTCCGAATCCCAGGAACTCCCGCTCCGCTCCGAACTGGAATTCGTCCGCCGCTATCTCGCCATCGAACAGGTCCGCTTCGGCGACCGCCTCCGCATCATCGAGGAAATCCCGGACGACACGCTCGACCTACTCGTTCCCGTCCTCGTCCTTCAACCCCTCGTCGAGAACGCGCTCAAGCACGGCATCGCCCCGAAACGCGGCCCTGCGACCCTTCGGATCGCCGCTACCCGATCCGCCGATCATCTCGTCCTCACCATCGATGATGACGGCCTCGGCCTTGCCAATCCCACGACGTCCAGTTCAGGAATCGGCCTCTCGAACACCCGTTCCCGGCTCCGCGAACTCCACGGTACCCACGCCGAGCTTACCCTCGGGAACATCCCCTCCGGCGGCACCCGCGCCACCGTCCGGATTCCCGTCCGGCCCCGGCCCGCTTCCCAGCCCTGACCCATGAAGATCCGAACCCTGATCGTCGACGACGAACCCCTCGGCCGCGAACGCATCCGCTCCCTCTTGGTGCCCGAAGCTGACGTCGAGGTCGTCGGCGAATCCGAGGATGGCCAGTCTGCCCTCGAGGCCATCCAGCGCCTCCATCCAGACCTGGTCTTCCTCGACATCCAGATGCCCGGTCTCGACGGCTTCGGAGTCGTCCGCGGCCTGACACCCCCCATCCCGCTCGTGATTTTCGTCACCGCCTACGACCAGCATGCCATCAAGGCCTTCGAAGCCCACGCCCTCGACTACCTCCTCAAACCAGCCAAGCCAGCACGCCTCAAGGACGCCCTCCAACGCGCCCGTGCCCAACTCCAGCTCTCCCGCAGTCCCGCCACCGAACTCCCACAGCAACTCCTCGACCTACTCGCCACCCGCGATCCTGCACGCCCCACCCTGACCCGACTCCCCGTCCGAACCAACGACCGTACCACCTTCGTCCGCGTCGAGTCCGTGGACTGGATCGAGGCCGCCGGCAACTACGTCATCCTCCATGTCGGCAAGGAAAACCACATCCTCCGTGACAGCCTCGCCGCCCTCGAAGACCAACTCCCCCGCAGCTTCCTCCGGATCAGCCGCTCTACCATCGTCAACCTCGACCGAGTCCGGGAACTCCAGTCCATGACCGCCGGCGAGCACATCGTGATCCTCCTGGATGGCCGCCAACTGCCCATGACCCGCGGGGTCCGGGAGGTCGAGGATCGCCTCCGCTTCAGCTGACTTGAGGCACCCCGTAACCAGACGGGAACTGGCGCAGTCTCACCCGGAGATCACTCACGTCTCCATCCGTAACCATCCATATCCATGAAACGCCTGCTCACTCCCCTGTTCGTGCTGGCAACCTCGGCCCTGTGCCTGGCGGATGCCAAGCAGGACGTCAAGGCCGCCGCCCAGAAGGTCGCCGACGCCCCCTGCTACACCTGGACCACCTCGACCGAGATGGCCAACTCCCAGTTCGGCGCCTCCAAGATCACAGGCAAGTCCCTCAAGGGCTCCTTTGCCATCATTACCTCCGAACGCGACGGCAACGTCACCACCGCTGTCGTGAAGGGCGAAAAGGGCGTGGTCAAGACCGATGAGGGCTGGAAGACCGCCGAAGACCTCCGCAACGCCGGCGGCGGCGGTGGTGGTGGTGGCGGCCGCGGAATGCGCGGCGCCATGCTCCTCCGAACCCGCCCACCGGCTGACGACGTCCTTCGAATGGTCGACAAGGTTGGTGAACTCAAGTCTGCCGATGGCGTCATCTCCGGCGACCTGACCGAGGCCGGAGCCAAGGAACTGATGTCCATGGGCCGCGGCCGCCCCGGCGGTCAGGCTCCCGAGCCCAAGAACGCCAAGGGCTCGGTGAAATTCTGGGTCAAGGACGGCCAGCTTTCCAAGGTCCAGGTCAAGGTTTCGGGCACCATGTCATTCAATGGCGAGGACCGCGACATCGAGCGCACCTCCACCCACGAGATCAAGGACGTCGGCACCACCGAGGTAAAGGTTCCCGAGGAAGCTTCCAAGGCCCTCGGCTCCTGAATGAACAGTCCCCTCCCTTTCAGGTCTGTCTGAAGTCGCTGGCGATTCCAGACGGCTTAACGCAAACGCAAGGGCGGATCCCATCGGGTCCGCCCTTTTGGTTCTTCCGCCACCCTCCGCCCCGAATACAGATGCACCCGCTCCCGGGCGCATCTCGACACTGCCCCCGTTTTAAAAACAGGAACGGGGTGGCGACGTCCTCGTCGCCTTGGAGAATGGCATTGTAGGGCAACGAGGACGTTGCCGCTCCGTTTGACGCGGGGGCAGTGTCGAGATGCGCGCCCCGCTCCCGTAACCCTAAACGGGTACTTGGCGCATCCAATCCAGTTGATATAACAGGCTCTGATGCGATTCCGCCATCCCCTCGTTCGCGCCGCCTTCATCGCCGGCTTGGTCGCCGCCTCCCCGATTTCGGCCAGGCCTCCGGCCCCTCCTGACCCCACATTCAACATCTCCGTCACGCCGGACTCCCACCTGTTCAACTGGGGCATCGGCATCCTCCGCAGCGACGGATCGGGCGGTTACAATCTCACTTACCAGGCTGGCTTCCCGAACCTCGAGGGACAACTCACCGTGGTTGGAAGGGATGAAATCATGGTCTATCCCACCCACACCGGGGCCGTGACCATGCCGACTCCCTCCGGAGTGGGTGACTTCGGATACTTCATCCTGGGTCGCTACCAGACCGAAATCCCGAGCAACGAGGAAGCCGGCGTAACCGTCGGGATGAGCCCTGCCTCCGCCACCACCTGGACTTCCGCTCCTGCGATTGTCTGGGACGTCGCGCTCGGCGACAAGTCCGCCTTCCCCGGCGTCTCGGAGTGGGGCGTCTACAGCGACCTGAGTGACCCGACTTCCTGGACATCCACCCCATCGGCCACCAACCCGTCATTCCTCTCGCAGTTGTTCGCCATCTCGGCCAAATCGTCCATTGCCCTTGGAGAAGTGGGGAGTCCGTCGCAACTCGACATCGCCCTCGTCACGTTCTCGGAGGCGTTCCCAGGCGGCAATGTGGTCCTGTCCACCAACCCCGTGCCCGAAGCCTCCACCTGGGCCGCAACCGCCGCTGTCCTCGGTACCGTCGCATTCGCCTGGCGCCGGCGCCGGGTGACGACCTGACCAGCAAGGGTGGGGCGAGTGTCCTCACGACCCGCTACGGAGTTCCCAGCCTCAGGTCTCCGGGTTACAGATGGACTGGCAGCCCGAATCGTTCTTTATGGCTCGAGTCTCGCCCCACCCCTTTCGACGGCGATTCCAGGATTCGTGCATTTTGGGAAGAGTCGACCTTGTACGATCGCACCCAAATCTGTACCCACAACCCGTGCCTTCCATCCGAACCCTCGCAATTGCAACCTTGGGCTGCGGCCTCGCCTTCTCCTCTTTGGCAGGCCCCGTGTTGCCCCCCACCCCGGATCCTACTTTCAACCTCTCGGTTGACCCAACTGGGAGCCTCTACAATTGGGGCATCGGGATCATCCGCCCGGATGGCGGGGGCGGCTACAATCTCACCTTCCGGGCCGGGTTCGCAGACCTCACCGGGGATGACACTTACAGTGGCGCGGTCACGATGCCCGTGCCTTCCGGAACGGGCGACTTCGGTTACTTCCTCCTTGGGCGCTACCAACCGGAGAATGGCGGCCGGGATGAAGGTGTCGTTGTGGGGATGAGCCCACCCGCAGGTTCTCAAGCGGCGGGCTTGAATTCGCCTTGGATTTATCAAGGCGCTGTTTCGGAAAACGCCGTTTTCAACGACCTGTCTGATCCATCCAACTGGCCCACTTCCACCACTGGCCAGAATTCAAGCTTCCTGGCCGGCCTCTACACCACTTCATCGCAGTCCACGATTGCCATGGGGGCGTCGGGGAGCCCATCCACCTTGAATCTCTGGTTGGTCAATTTTTCCAACGCAACGTCTGGCGGCACCGCCACCCTCACCACGAATTCCGTACCCGAAGCGTCCACATGGGCTGCAATCGCGTTCAGCCTCGGAACGGCTGCCTTCAGCTGGCAACGCCGCCGGAAGCATCAGGCTGCCTGAGCCGGACACTCCGGTCGCCACTCTTGCTGCTCCCAACGGCCCGGCCCACACGCCGGGCCGTTTTGCATTCAACCTGAAAGCGGCACTTGGGCTATCCTGACCTTCGCTAGTGCGGCCAGAAATGGATGGAAATCTTGGCGATTCCGCAAATCCGCGGGAAAAGTCTTCACTACAAACCTCCCCGTCCGGCGGCCTAGGTTTCGAGGCCGCGTCCCTCCGTGAGCCGTGGCGGTCCTTGTTCCGGCAGCTCCCAGCCCAGTCGCTCCAGCAACAGCCTCTGGTCCAGGTCGGGTTGCGTGCGCCTCGTCATCACCATCGTCCGGCCTTCAGCCACCGGCAGGTGCACATCAATCAGTTCGATCCTCCCGAACTTCTCCAGCATCGTCCGCGGCGTCAGGCCACCGGCCACCCTCCGGAGCTGTCCCCTCAGGCACACCTGCATGCTATACGCCATGAACGCCACGAAGATGTGCGCCTCGATCCGGCTTTCCTTCGAGTGGTAGATCGGTCGAAGCCCCAGATCTCCCTTGAGGTTCTTGAACGCCGCCTCCACCTCCACCAGCCTCAGATACATCTCCCATAGTTGGGCGGGATCCTCCGCCGTCAGGTTCGTCCTCAGCAGGTAGCGTCCTTCCCGTTTCCTCACGATCCTCAGCTTCTTGCGATTGATCCGGTAGCTCAGCCCGGATCCGCCTTCACCCACCGCGATCTTCACCAGACCGTAGGCTCGTCCCGCCTGCTGCTTGGCCTGGCCGAGCTTCATCATCATTTCATCCCGTCCCAGATTCTTCTGCCCCTTCAGCTCGCCAAGTCGCTTGATCAGCACCTTGAGCCGTCGGCGCCGCATCGATCGTTCCTTGCCGACTCGATCCGCACTCTCCACCCACACGAAGAGCTCCTCCTGCTCGTCGACGAGTTTCACCGTCACCTTCTCCCGGGCCTGTTTCCATGGCTGATCCTGAAGACGATTCTCCAGCTTGCTCAGTCGTCCCTTGGGCGTCCCCACCAGATACGAGATCCGATGCCGCTTCTTGCGCATCAATGCCAGCGTGTCCTCTGTCGGGATCCCTCGGTCCATGATCCACGTGCGCTGGGCCTTTCCGAAACGACGGCGGATCTTCTTCAGGAAGTGGATCAGCGTCTGCCGGTCCTGGATATTCCCGGGCATGACTTCGTAGGCGAGGGGCAGGCCCTCGGGTGTGATGACCAATGCGATGACCACCTGAACACAATCAGAACGGTGATCACGACTGTAGCCATAGCGGCGCTTGTCTCCGTCCGGGAATGGAGGATCACTCTCGAAGTAGGTGCTGGTCAGGTCGTAGAGAACCACCTCGAACTGTGCGGCGAAGAGGTCTTTCCAACGCTGCTGGAGATGGTCGAAGAGGGCTTCCCGGTGGGGCAGCAGACGATCCAGGCATCGATAGAGGTTGTCCTTGGCAGCGAGGGAAAAGTCCGAGCCGAGGATGTCGGCCATGGCGCTGTGTGAAAACCATTCCCGGTGGAGACGGAACTCGCTGCCGGGATCAATCAATCGGTAGGTGACGAGGACCTGGAGGATCTGGGTCCACTGAGTTCCTTCGCGGCTCGGCGGAAGCCGTTGGAGCCAGAATTGCGAAAGATGAAGATCCTGCCAGAGGCGATCGGCGATCCAACAGGCGCCCCACTGGCGGGGGTTGTGGAGACTGAAGTCGGAGAAGTGAATCTTCGGGGGAGGCACCTCTGGGGATGGAGCCTTGGGAGAGGAGGCAAAAGCGAGCTCCGGACCTTGCGAAGGGGGCGCAGCGGAGAACCTGGAAGCAAGAGTACTCCAGGCTTGATGCTGGGCACGGTCGAGTTCGCCGAGATAGATGGCCTGACGCTGGATGACCTTGCCGGAAGGTGAACGCTGGTTTTCGACGAGACTCCAATAGGTGTGATCCTTGCCGTTCTTGTGGCGGAGGTGGCGACGGAGGAAAAGGCCCATGGACGGGCAGGATACGGGGAAAGTGAGCGGTGGGAAGAGGGTGGGTCTTCACTACAGAGCGAGTACGGATCGAAACCCTCGGATTCATTGAAGATTCCATGCGGAGGCACGCAGAAATCTCGGGAAATCGGGGCTGAGTTGCGAAAGTCAGGCTATCCACAGATTTCACAGACGGACAGGATCAAGAGGCCCCACCGCTTCGCAGCTTCGATGTCACCCGCAGGTTGAACCTGAAAGCGGCAGTTGGACTATCCACAGATTTCACGGATTTCACAGATGGACCGGGACTGGAGGCTTCACCGCATCGCGGTTTGCACCTCACCCGTGGGGTGAAACAACAGCCTCTCTCAACCGGCTTCCAATCCGTGGAATCCTGTAATCTGTGGATCCAACCACCTTTTCCAGGTTCATCTCATCCCGGAATCCGAAACTTCGGGCACTGACTGAGGAAGCGGACCGGGTTCTGGAAAATCACCCGGTCGATCGCTTCCGCGGACCACCCCCGCCGCCGCATCTCGAGCGCCGTCCGGGGAATCGCCAGTGGAACACTTTCACCCCAGTCACAGGCTGAGTTCATCCAAAGACGCTCCCCACCATAGACGTCGAGGATGTCCACTGCCCGCGCCGGCGTGCATTTGCTGATCGGATACAGGGTCATCCCGCCCCAGAATCCCGCGTCCAGGACCATCCGGACCGTGTGTTCCTCGACGTGGTCGATAAGCACCCGCTCCGGTCGGATCCGTCCGTCTGCCTTCAAGACATCCAGGATCAGCCGGGTTCCCTTCAGCTTGTCCTCGAGGTGCGGGGTATGAACGAGGATCAACTGCCCCGTCCGGGCCGCCAGGTCCACGTGCATCTCCAACACGCGCATCTCATTCCGGGAATTCTTGTTCAACCCGATCTCTCCGATCCCCAGCACCGTGGGGCGATCCAGGAACTCCGGGATCATGGCGATCACCGATTCCGCCAGCGCCACATCCTCCGACTCCTTCGGGTTGATGCAGAGCCAGCAGTAGTGCGGCAACCCGTACTTCGCTGCCCGCGCCGGCTCGTACTCGGTCAATTGCCTGAAATAATCGCGGAACCCGTGCGCCGATGATCGGTCAAAGCCCGCCCAGAAGGCGGGCTCGCAGACCGCCGCGCATCCGGCTGTCACCATGTCCTGATAGTCATCCGTCGTCCGGCTGACCATGTGCCCATGAGGTTCGATGTATCGCATGCCAACAGAGTTCCTTCCCGGAGCTTCGTCCCGCACCGGCGCCAAGTCGAGCGGCCAGACCAAGCCAGCCTTCCCGGGCATTTCACCCCTCTCCAGCCCAGCCTTGCCCCCTCCCTGAATAAGGGCATTTTTGCTCCGTCCACTGACCATCCGTGAAAACGAACCTCCCATCCGGAGCCCTCCTCGGAGTGCCAACCGGAAATCCCTCCGGGGTCGGATCCGGTTCGTCCCAGCGGGGCCGTCCTTCAACCATCACTTCCATGAAGCACCTGCTCCTACCCTCGATCTGCGCCCTCCTCATGGCGGGCTGCAATCCGGCAGCACGCCAGGCCACCGCGGGCACGGAGTCCCAAGCCGCGGCACCCAGCACCAACACGGCCCCGCCGGCCACCCCACTCGTCGCTCCACTCCCCCCCGCCGGTGCTTCGAACCCCTCTACCACGGTGGTCGCCAGCTCCACGAACCCGCCCGTTGCCGTCCCCCGTCCTGCCACCCCTGCAGCCGCCGTCCTCGCCGCGCCCAAGCCTCCACCGGAACTCCCTGCCCCAGCTCACGACGCGGTCCGACTGGCCCAGACCACCATCGATACGTCCGTCGTCGTCAGCTACATCGAGTCCATCCGGGAACCGTTCTCCCTCAACGCCGACCAGATCATCTACCTCTCGGACCTCGGCCTCGGAACCCCGGTCATCAATGCGCTTCTGAAGAAGGCCAACAACCCGCTGATGGTGGCAGGCCCCGTCCAGCAGGTCGTCATCAATGCCGCCCCCGAACCGACCAACACCTTCGCCAACGCGCCTGTCGAGCCAGCCGCAACCGCGACCAACGTCCTGCTGACCAACTATCTCGCCTCCACCGTCGCCGGCGCTCCCATTGGCATCCCCGGTGCCCCCAGCCCGCTTCGCCCGCTCCGGTCTACGGACAACCCCAGCCTGGCTACGCGCCTGCTCCCGCCCCCACCCAACCGCCCCAAGCACCTGCCCAGCAGGTCGTCGTCACACAGCCCGTCACCTACAACGTCTTCTACGAATCCCTCTCCCCCTACGGCAACTGGGTGATGGTCGAACCCTACGGCTGGTGCTGGCAACCCAGCGTCGTCTCCGTCAGCCCTGCCTGGCGCCCTTATTGCGACGGCGGCCAGTGGCTCTGGACCGACCACGGCTGGTACTGGCAATCGTCCTACTCCTGGGGCTGGGCTCCCTTCCACTACGGTCGCTGGCATCGCAGCAGTTCCATCGGATGGGTCTGGGCGCCCGGCACCGACTGGGGTCCCGCCTGGGTCTCCTGGCGCTACAATGACGCCCACTGCGGTTGGGCTCCTCTTCCCCCGGAATGCCACTGGTCCGCCGGTGTTGGCTTCTCCTGGCACAGCCGCGGATCCCGCGTCTCCATCGGCTTCGGCATCTGGGATGACTGCTGGTATGCCACCTCCTGGAACCGCTTCTGCGACCCTGGCCTGCCCCGGTGGTGCGTCGACCGCCGCGACATCCCCCGCTTCGTCCACAACAGCCGACACGCCATCGGCGGGGATAACTCCGTCAACATCGTCGGCAACAACAACACCGTGATCATCAACAACGGTATCCCGGCTGACGAAGTCCAACGCCGCGGACGCCAGGAAGTCCGCAAGTATGCCGTGGCGGACGCCTCCACGCCGGATCGTGCCGCCCAACGCGTCAATGCTGCTTCGTCCTCGGCCCGCCCGGAAGTCGCCGCATTCCGCCCCCGCGTTCAGGCCGAACCCGGAGCCAACTCCGCTCCGCCTCCCTCGATCCTCGCCCGCCAGGAATCCCGCAAGAACGGCAACGTGCCGTCCACCTCGAGCGGCTTCCTCCCGTCCCGCCCCGGCGGAGCTTCCGCCAACCCCGTTCCTCCCGTGCTCGGCGCGACCGCACCAGGCCGCTCTTCCCCCGCGGCAACCGCTCCCGCCCGGCCCGACTCCAGCATCCCTTCCCGCTCGATGGGCAAGGCCGGTGAGCCCGCCTCCCGTCCCAGCGGCACCGCCGGCATGAACCCCACCCCGAATGTGCCCAGCGCCCCAGGCCTGCCCGCGGCACGCCCGGGCAACTCGCCCGCCCCGCAGGCCAACCCCTCACTTCCCGCGCGAAGCACCCCTTCGATCCGGTCGGACCTCAACACCGTCCCGTCTGCCGCCCCCGGAAACACCGCCCCGCGACCCAGCATCAATCCGGCCCCGGCCCGCTCGGTCTCAACACCCACCCCTGCTGCACCCGCAGCCCGTCCCGCGGACAACTCCCTCGCCCGCCCGACCTACGCAAATCCCTCCTACTCGTCGCCTGCCGCCCGCCCGGCTCCCACGCCCTCCGCAACCCCAGCTCCCGCACCCTCCTCCGGCATTCCTACCCGATCCAACCCGGGAACCGGTCCAGCCATCCGTCAGGACGCAGCGGCTCTCCAACAGACCCCGTCCTTCCGCTCCGAGTACCGGAAGCCGGAACCGACCTTCCGCCAGGCCCCGACACCTTCTGTGGGCTCCTCCTTCAATTCGTCTCCGTCCGTAGCCTCAGGCGGCGGCTACTCCGCACCTTCGCACTCCGCCCCATCATTCCAGCCCCAGCCCTCCCAGCGGTACAGCCCACCTTCACCCTCGCCTGCGCCATCACCCGCGCCTTCGCCTTCCCCGTCCGTCCGCTCCGCGCCGTCGCCCAGCTATTCCCAACCCGCGCGTAGTTACCCCGCGGCCCAATCCCAGGGCGGCGGATCCCGTCCGACTCCCAGCCGTGGTTCCGCCCCCAACGACTGACATCCCGTCCACCTCAGCCTCACACCCATGAATCCCCTGACTCATCGGGCCGGTTCCCTCGCCGCCTTTCTCGCCGCCGGCCTCCTGACTTCCGCCGCCTCAGCCCAACCCGCCCGCCCAGGCACGCGCCTCGCCACCCCCGCCTCCGAACGCGTCCTCTTCGAAACCGGATTCGAACAGTTCGAAGGTTACGACCCGGACTTCGACCTCTCCGGACAGAACGGCTGGATCGGGCTGGGCAGCGGCGGCAATGGTGTCCTCGCGGGCCCCATCCCAGGATTCCAAGGCCAGGTCGCCTACGTCGGATTCAACCCGCCCTCGGGCACCAACGATCTCCTCAATCTCTTCCGCCCGGTCGCGCTTGTCCCCGTCGGAAATTCGCTTCCGCTGATCACCTTCAAGGTCAGCTTCCAGATCTTCGACTCCACCACCAACGCCCCGTTCTTCGACGACTTCCGCTGGAGCGCGTACAACACCCGCGAGGAACGCCTCTTCACCCTCGACTTCGACAACGACGCCCAGCAGATCAACTACGTCCTCGACGACGGCAAGGGATTCAAGCCCACCGGATGGAGCTTCGTGGCCGGCGAGGCCTACGATCTTACCATCACCCTCAACTTCGCCCGCAACCTGTGGACCGCTGACATCAATGGCGCAGTCATCGTCAATGCCCAACCGATCTCCACCCGTGGATCCAAACTGGACCTGAACGAGATCGACGCCGTCTGGGCCATCCGGACCCCTGGCAAGGCCGGTGACAACTTCATGGTCTTCGACGACTACCGGCTCACCGCCCTGCCGATCGACGAGATTCCACCTACCCTGGAGTTCGTCGGCCAACTCACCACCGGTGCCACCATCGTCCGCGTCCTCGGTGAACCCGGCGTCCTCTACTCGCTCGAACGGACCGCCGACTTCAACTCGTGGATCCAGGTCGCCACCGGCCGGGCCACCGCCCCTGACGGCTTCGTCGAGATCCACGACACCACCGCCCTCCGCGGCGATCACCGGTTCTATCGCGCCCGCAGCGTGCGTTGACCAACCAAGGAAGCCGTCCACGGCTCCACCATGGCAGCCGAAGCCGGCACGCCCAACCCCGGTTCGAAGTACAACGCCCCGGCCGACCGCCGCTCCTGGGAATCCATGAAGGCGCACTTTGCGGCGGCATTCGCCCCTTCCCCGGCCAAGCCCCGAAAATGGCTTTGACCGGGCTCCGCACTTCTGGCAACCAACTTCAGTCTTTCACCGTCTTCATTCAGAAATCATGAGCTCCAAACCCGTCCACCTAGCCCTCGCGCTGCTCGCTGCCAGCCCGGCGCTCGCCCAACTCGCGCTGGAACCTTACTGGTCTGTCGCGCCCGTGAATGCGACGACTTTCCCGGACTCCAACAACCTCACCCGCGGCGGCGGCTTCAATCCCATCACCGGTAACCTCCTCGTCGCCACCCGGGCCGGCGGCACGGGCGTCCGAATCCTCGACGGCGCCACCGGAGCCGACAAGGGCTCGCTGAACGTCACCGGCATCTCCGGTGGCACCTTCGCCCTCAACATGGTTTCGGTCGCCGCCGATGGCGCCATCTACGGCGCCAATCTCGTCACGGACGCTGCCGCTTCCCCGTTCCGCGTCTACCGCTGGGCCAACGAATCCGCCGAACCGACGCTGGTCTACTCCGGCAACCCCGGCGCCGGCCGGTTTGGTGACAGCTTCGCCGTCCGCGGCTCCGGATCCTCCACCGAGATCATCGCCGGCCAAGGTGGCTCGGGGGTAGCCACCGCCACTCGGCTTTTCCACCTCGGCACCGCAGACGGCTCTACCTTCACTCCCTCGACCTTCACCGTCACCGGCATCACCGGCGGCGACCTCCGACTCGGGCTCGACTTCGGCGAGGGCAACACGATCTTTGCGAAGCAGGGCGGCGCGCTCCGCTACGTCTCCTACGACGTCAGCACCCTCACGGCCACCCTCACCTCCTCCTTCACCCTTGGCACCGGCGGAGGCACAGCAGGCCCTCTCGGATACAGCGACGGCCTCCTGGTCGCCTACGCCTACGCCCCCGCCATCGGCCCCAACAGCGTGAACGTCTATCAGGTCGACGGTCTCCTGACCGCCGGCAACAACCTTCCCGCCGATTCCGAACTCCTCGCCACCACCAACGCCAATTCGAATGGCGTCGGCGGCGTCGACTTCAACGCGGACGGCACCATCGTCTACGTCATCGCACCCAATAACGGCATCCACGCCTTCCGCGTGGTCCCCGAGCCCGGAACATGGGCTCTTCTCGGCGCCGGTTCCCTTCTCCTCGCCTGGTCTGTCCGCCGTCGCGCCTGACCTGGCCACCGCCTGACGACGGCCTGGACCGTCACCGCTGCACCCGCCCTCCCACCGGAGGGCGTTTTCTTTTGCCAACCAATCCCCTGATTACCCGTTTGCCCGTGCTGTCGCAGTCGCCCTAGGATGCTTCCCCCGTGATTAGATCCCCTCGAACCAACCACTCCCAGCGCCCGAGGACTCCTCGCGCCTCGACGCCTGCCGCCTGCCCCGGCTCCAAGGCATCGTGAATCCCTCCCCCTTCAGTACCTTTTCCCTGACTCCGGCAGCCGCTGGCTACCTGGCGCAGTTCCTTTTCTCCGGCCTGATCACCTACGCGCTTGCCCCGCTCGCTCGCCAAAAGACTCCCGCCAATCCCGCGACCCGGGCCCTCTTTGCCACCTTCGTCTTCGCCACCCTCTTCGCATTTGCTGGATTCACCGAGAATGCACTCCTCCGTGACTGGTCGCTCCTCGGCGTCTACCTCAAGCCCACCTTCGCAATCCTCGCTGCCTGCTGCCTCATCCGCTTCGCATACCACCTCGATGGCCCAGACCTCCGCGTCCGCACCGAGTACGGAGTCATCCGGCTCATCGCAGCCCTCGGCCTTCTGTCCGAGTCCTGGACGCTCTATCGCAGGTTCTCGTCCCTCCTCATCTCCGGCGGCGTCCTTTGGCGGAATGCCTTCGAAGACCTCGTAGCACCCATCCTGTTCTTCCTCGCCACCTACCTCTTCGTCCGCCGCTTCCAACTCCTCGCCTCCGAGGAGTCCCGCCTTCGAGGATGGCGCCAGGCCCTCCTGCAACCCGCCGACCCAAGGCTCCGCAGCGCCCGCCTGTTCGCCCTCGTCTTCGCCGGCATCGGCCTTCTTGCCCTCGCCACCGGAATCCGGCTGTTTGCCCTCCCCGACTGGAGCCTCGAGGTCGTCAACAGCTTCGGGTCCCTCACCTTGATCTTCCTCTTCGCCTACAATTACCTCAGCAGCCTCTCCACCCCGATCAGCTTCCAGACCCGACTCCAGGGTCTCCTCGCCGTAACCCTCCTGAGCCTCCTCACCCTCGTCAGCGTCGTTGCTCACTCCACCTACATCATGAGCCGGGCGTGGATCGGCGAACGCGATGCCAACTCCCTCTCCTTGCTGTCCGAGGGCCAGACACTTGTCTGTTACCCGACACCGGATGGCTTTTTTGTCGGCTCCACCTCCCTCGAATGGGATTCCGCACGCGGCACCCAGATCCGCACCGAAGAAGCCCACCTCGAACTCCCCTTCCAGTTCCCCTTCTTCGGCACCAACTACTCCCGGATCGTCGTCGACAAGAACGGCCTGATCATGCTCGGCGACCGATCCCCCTCCTATCAGGACTTCCGCTGGCGCATCAACCCAGCCCCCATGATCGTCGCCGGATTCATCGACCTCAACCCGGACACCAGCCGCGGCGGTCAACTCCTCATCGAGACCAACGCCCACCGGGTCATCGTCACCTGGTCCAAGCTCAGCGCCTGGGAGCGTCCCTCTTTCGCTCCCAGCTTCCAGGCGGTGCTCCACCGCGACGGCCGGATCCACCTCAACTACTCGGATCTCAGCGACCGCGATCCTGACCACTCAGCCAGCCCTCCCCTGCTTGAGTTCGTCGGGGTCTTCTCCGGCCCGGACCATCTCCCGGTTGAATTGGCCCTGAGCCACGGCCGCCCGGAAACCCACCCCGGCTCCCACTCCGGCTTCGTCGTCGACCTCACCGCAGCCTGGCGCCGCGAGTTCTCCGCCTTCGGTCGCCGCATGGCCCTCATTACCGTCGCATCCCCTTTTGTCGTGCTCAGCTTCTTCGGCTGGGCCCTCCGTCGGAACCTGCTCGCCCCACTCGGCCGCCTCGTTGCCGCAGTCCAGGCCCTCGAACGCGGCGAACGCGTCCCCTCCCTCCCGGTCTCCTCCAACGACGAGATCGGATACCTCACCGGCGGCTTCAACCGGATGTCCACCTCCATCTCCGCCGCCACCGAGGCCCTCACCCAGCATCGCGACAAACTCGAGACCGAGGTCAGCGCTCGCACCCATGCCCTCGAGGAGGAGCTTCGCGAACGACGCCGCGCCGAAGCCCGCGCCGAAGCCGCCAGCCAGGCCAAGACTGAGTTCCTCGCCAATATGAGCCATGAACTCCGCACTCCCCTCCATGGCGTCATCGGGATGACTTCCCTCCTCCTCGACACCCAACTCGACCACGTCCAACGCGAGTTCGCTTCCACCGCCCGACAATCCGCCGAATCCCTCCTCTCCATCATCGGGGACATCCTCGACTTCTCCAAGATCGAGTCCGGCCGTCTCTCCCTCACCCAGGCCCCCTTCTCCCCAGCCCGCCTCCTCCGCGACGTCCTCGACGTCATCGGTGCCGCCGCAGATGCCCGCGGTCTGGAACTGTGCGCCCAGGTCGACCCATCCGTCCCACATCTCGTCCTGGGTGACGCAGGCCGCGTCCGACAGGTCCTCCTCAACCTACTCAGCAACGCCATCAAGTTCACCGAACAGGGTGAGGTCGACGTTTGCCTCTCAGCAATCCTCCAGGCCCCCGACTCGGCAACCCTCGTCTGGAAGATCCGCGACACCGGCATCGGCATCGCACCCGATACCCTCGATCGCCTCTTCGCCCCCTTCGAACAGGCAGATACCTCCACCTCCCGCCGATTCGGCGGCACGGGCCTAGGCCTTACCATCAGCCGGCGCCTCGCCAACGCCATGGACGGCTCCATCCGATGCGAAAGCGCTCCGGGCAAGGGTTCCACGTTCCACTTCGCCATTCCGGCCGCCATCGAGACCCCGGCGATTCCCCTCCCCTCCCTCGCCGATCACCCGCTCAACATCGTCCTCGTCTCGTCACACCCCATCACCCGCAGCCGGATCGCGGATACCGTTGCACGTCTCAACCTCCCTCCCGCCCACGTATTCCTTTCGCTCGCGGACATCAGCCTCGCTTCCGAGACCTTCCTTCCTCCGATCGACTGGGTCATCATCGACCACGACATCCGGATCTCCCCCTTCGAAGACCTCCACCACCTCCGGTCTCAACCGTCCTTCGCGCATGCCCGGATCCTGCTTCTCGTGCCCAAGTCCTTCCCACCTTCCGCTCAGGACCAAGCCCGTTTCCAGATCCATGGATGGATCTCCAAACCCCTCCTCCCGGAGGTCCTCGTCAATTGGCTGCATCCAGGAGCTCACTCTCCTTCAACCGTCCAGCCTCCTTCCTCCGCCTCAAAGCCCGGCTCACCCCCAACGCATCCTGCCACCGCCCCGCAACCCGCAGACGCCTTCAATCACAACGCTCCGATCCTCAACCCGGCCGGCCCCGCTGTCCTCATCGTCGAGGACAATCCCGTCAACCAACGGCTCGCCCTCCTCATGCTCCGTCGGTGCGGATTCGAACCTCGAGTCGCTTCCAACGGACGGGAAGCCCTCGACGCCCTCGTCGAGGCTCCGGCCGACATCATCCTGATGGACTGCCAGATGTCCGATGTCGACGGCTACGAGGCCACGCGACGCATCCGCGCCGATCCCGGCACCTACGGCACCCCCTATATCATTGCCTTTACCGCCCACGCACTTGCCGGCGACGAGGCCGCCTGCCGCGCAGCGGGAATGGACGACTATCTCGCCAAGCCCGTGCGCCTGCCGGCCCTCCAGGAAGCCATAGCCAGGGCCCGCCGTTCCCGCCCCACGTCCTGAGCATTCCCTTTCAGGGCGAGCGCAGGAATTACCCACATTTGTCAGCATCCGTTCACCCGGATTTGTAACTACAGTGCGGGTGTGCAGCAGAAATACCTAATTCCCCAAGGCCATCCCCAGGCTCAAGGACGCCGGCTGCTCACCTTCCGATGAGTCCGCTGTCACCGGGCGACTTCCTACTGACACCCGTCGCCGCTGGGTACCTCGCCCAAGTGGTCCTGCTCTCCTTCATCGTCACCGCCCTTGTTCCCCTCTGCCGACGGTCGGGCCCCGGATCGGCTGCCAATCGCGCTCTGCTGGCCACGTTCGTCCTCCTGATTCCGTTCTCGCTCGCTGGCCTGGCGGAATCCGCCTTCGAAGGCCCCGCATCAATCCTCGGGGCCATGCTGAAGCCGACCTTTGTCGTCCTCGCCACCTCAGCCTTGGTTCACTTCGCCAACCTGCTCCACGGCCCTCAGCGCAACCTCGCTGGCGACCACCGGCTCATCTCCGCCGTCACCGGCCTGTTGGGCCTCTATGAGATCATCTCCGTAGGCCTCCGACTGCACCTCCTCTTCACCGAAGACGTCGTCCGCTGGAGATCACCCATAGAATCACTGACCCCCGCCCTCTCGATCCTGCTCGCGACCTACCTCCTCGTTCGCCGGTTCCTATCCTCCGCCCGCGCCGAAGCCACCACCGTCGGATGGACTCGCGCGATCTCCCATCCGTCCTGCATCCGGACCCGGTCGATCGGCTTCTACGCGATCCTCGCGCTCGTCACCATCGGCTTCGCTCTCCTGGCCTCCGGCCCGGCCTGGCTCCTCCCTCAGGCAATCACCGAAATCACCAGCAGCCTTGGATTCCTTATCATCCTCTTCCTCTTCTCCTACCATCACCTCTCCCGTGCCGAGCAAAAGGTCGGGCTCGGCTTCCGCCTGCAAGGCCTTGCAGCCCTGGTCAGCCTCGCTTCCCTGATCCTGATCACCCTGTTCGTCCACCACCACCTCATCGGTCGACACGAACTCCATTCAACCACCCAGCGCACCGCCGCCTCCACCCTCGGGGACCACCAGTCGATCACCTGCGTCCCGAAGGGCCAAACCCTCGCCGCAACCCAATCGAACTTCATCTGGGACTCGTCTCCCGCAAGCACCCTCTCGGACGAATCACAGGTCCGCCTGCCTTTCCCGTTCCCCTTCCTCGGTTCCTCCTTCAACGACTTCGTCGTCGACAGGAACGGGTTCATTACCCTCGGGACCAACCGAATCGCCTACAGCGACCTCCGCTGGTCCATCAACAAGCACCCCCGCATCGTACCAGCCTTCATCGAACTCGATGCGTCCACCCGCCACGGCGCCCAGATCCTTCTCCACTCCAGCACCAGCCACGTCACCGTAACCTGGTCCCGACTCTCAGCCGTACGGCATCCCTCCTTCACCCCAACTTTCCAGGCCACACTCAGGCCCGACGGCAGCATCCAATTCAACTATCTCGACCTCGCTGATCCGGATCACGATCTCAGCCGGTCCCGCCCCATCATCCACTACGCGGGAGTGTTCTCCGGAAACCGCCAGGCCCCCACCACTGTCCAGGTCCCCGGAGGCTCCACCTCCCGGGCACCGATCGGAAGCGGAGGATTCCTCATCGACCTTCTCGGCGCATGGCGTGAGGAGAACGCCGCCCTCAGTTCCGAACTCGCCCTCGCCTTCATCCTGATTCCCGTCCTCAACGTCACCCTTCTCGGCTGGTTCCTCCGCTCCCGGATCCTCGGCCCGCTCGATCGACTCGTCGACGCGGTCCGTTCCCTCGGAACGTCCGGAATCCAGGCACCCCTCCCCGACTCCGGAAACGACGAGATCGCTGAACTCACCCGCGGCTTCAACCAGATGTCCGCCTCCATCCAAAAGGCTTCAGCCGCCCTCCTCAACCACCGCGACGAACTGCAGATCGAAGTCGCTCACAGGACCCGCGAACTTCAGGAGGAACTCTTGGAACGGCAACGCGCCGAGCAGCGCGCCGAGGCCGCCAACCGCGCCAAGGGCCAGTTCCTCGCGAACATGAGCCACGAACTCCGCACCCCCCTCAATGGAGTCATTGGCATGACCTCCCTCCTTCTCGAAACACCCCTCGACTCCCGCCAGCGCGAGTTCGCCCTCACCGCCCGTCAATCCGGCGAAGCCCTCCTCCACGTCATCGGGGACATCCTCGACTTCTCCAAGATCGAAGCCGCCCGCCTCGAGCTCACCCCTTCCCGCTTCAATCCCGCCCAGCTGCTCCGGGAGACCCTCGACATCATCGCTCCGGCAGCCGAGGCCAAGGCCCTCGACCTCGTCGCCCGGATCGACCCCGAAGTCCCCTCATCCGTCATCGGGGATGCCGCGCGCATCCGGCAGGTCCTTCTCAACCTCCTCAGCAACGCCGTCAAATTCACCCATCAAGGTGAGGTCGAGATTTCCCTCACCGCCCCCACCCTCTCCGATAGCACCTGCCGCATGATCTGGGTCGTCCACGACACCGGCATCGGCATCGACCCCGCCGTCCGTGAGCGTCTCTTCAACCCGTTCGAGCAGGCCGACGCCCGCGATTCCCGAGGCTACGGCGGAACCGGTCTCGGCCTGGCCATCTGCCGGCACCTCGCCGAACTCATGGGAGGCAAGGTCTCTTGCGAGAGCACACCCGGCATCGGATCCACCTTCTCGTTCTCGATGGTTGCTCCGGTCGAGGCCAAGGCCATCCTACCACCAGACCTGTCGGCCGAACTCGGGCGTCTCGCCCTTTTCAGTTCAACCCGGGCCTCCCGTGATGTCCTCCTCGAACAACTCCTTCGCGCCCACATCTGCCCCGATGCCCTCTTCGAAGACGCCGAATCCGCCCTCAACGCCTCTCCTTTTCCCAGCCTCCCCTTCAACACCATCATCGTCGACCAACCTGTCCACGAGTTTCTTCCAGCCGACGATCTCGCCCGCCTCAGGGCCCACCCCGCCTTCCGCTCCTCACGCCTACTGCTCCTGACTCCCAAGACCAAGCCGCCAACCTCCCACGAGCAGTCCAGACTCCGCATCGACGGATGGCTGCCAAAACCCACCCTCCCGGACCGACTCATCGAAGCCTTGGCCCAAGCTTCCCGGTCCCACCCATCCCACTCCGACCTTGCTCCCGCCGCACTGTCCAGACGTCCACACCCCGCAGAATCCATCCGCGCCGTCCAGGCTGACACAGCCCGCTTCGATGTCCTGCAGGACTCCCGGACATTCGACCACCTCTCCGTCCTCGTCGCGGAGGATCACCCCGTAAACCTCCGCTTCGCCTGCCTCGTACTCGAGGGCCTCGGCATCCGCCCGATCACATGCACCAATGGACGTGAGGTGCTCTCCATCCTCAAGCAACGCACCGTCGACGTGATCCTGATGGACTGCCAGATGCCGGGCCTCGATGGCCTCGAGGCCACGCAGGCCATCCGCAACAACCCGGTACGATTCGGCGATCCCTACATCATCGCCTTCACCGCGCATGCCATGGAGCAGAACTGCACCACCTGCCGCCAGACAGGCATGGACGACTTTCTCGCCAAACCTGTCGGCATTCCCGAGCTCCAAAGCGCACTCGCCCGCGCGGTCGCCGCCCTCGCAGCAAAACAGGATCAGGGTTCGAAGCAGTTCTGGCAGCGCCACCACGCGGGCTGACGCCACAACCCACCTCAGGCGTTGTAGGTGCTCGAACTCACCCGCCCACCCGTGCCCGTCCAGTTCGTGTGGAAGAACTTCCCACGCGGTTGGTCCACGCGCTCGTAGGTGTGCGCCCCGAAGTAGTCCCGCTGGGCCTGCAACAGGTTCGCCGGTAGTCGCGCGGCCCGATAGCTGTCGTAGAACGCCAGCGCCGTGCTGAACGCCGGAACCGGCACTCCGTTCAATGCCGCGGCCGCCACCACCCGCCGCCAACCAGCCTGGCACTTCGCCAACTCATCCCGGAAATAGCCGTCCAGCATCAGGTTCACCAGGCCCGGATCCTTGTCGAAGGCCTCCTTGATCTTGCCCAGGAACCGGCTCCGGATGATGCAGCCGCCTCGCCACATCAGGGCGATCCCACCGTAGTTCAGGTCCCAGCCATACTCCTTCGCCGCCGCACGCATCAGCATGTAGCCCTGCGCGTAGCTCACGATCTTCGAGGCATACAGCGCCTTCCGGATGTCTTCCACGAAGGACGCCCGCTCGACGTCCAGCTTCGCCGCCGGCCCCTCCAGCAGCGCCGCTGCCGCCACGCGCTCGTCCTTCATCGCGCTCACGCACCGCGAGAACACTGCCTCCGCGATCAACGTCACCGGCTGCGCCAGGTTCGCCGAGTCGATCACCGTCCACTTCCCAGTCCCCTTCTGGCCCGCCGTATCCAGGATCTTGTCCACCAGCGGCCCACCATCCGCATCCTTCTTCGCCAGGATGTTCGCCGTGATCTCGATCAGGAAGCTGTCCAGGTCCCCGGCATTCCAATCGCCGAAGACCTTCGCCATCTCGTCCGCCGTCAACCCAAGCCCTTCCCGCATCAACTGGTACGCCTCGCAGATCAACTGCATGTCACCGTACTCGATGCCGTTGTGGACCATCTTCACGTAGTGGCCGGATCCACCGCCACCCACCCAGTCGCAGCAGGCCGCCCCACCGTCCACCTTCGCGGAAATGCCCTGGAAGATGTCCTTCACGTGCGGCCACGCCGCCGCCGATCCACCCGGCATGATGCTCGGACCGAACCGCGCCCCTTCCTCGCCACCAGAGACTCCCGTGCCCACGTACAGCAGGCCACGCGCCTCCAGTTCCTTCACGCGCCGATCCGTGTCGTTGTACAGCGAGTTGCCACCGTCGATCACGATGTCGCCCGGCTCCAGATGCGGCAGCAACTGCGAGATGAACTCATCCACCGCCGCCCCTGCCTTCACCATCAACATCACCCGACGCGGCCGCTTCAGCTTCGACACCATCTCCGCCACCGAATGCGCGCCGAGGATCTTCGTCCCCTTGGCTTCATTCGCCAGGAAGTCGTCCACCTTGGACGTCGTCCGGTTGTACGCCACGACCGTGAAGCCGTGATCGTTCATGTTCAGGACCAGGTTCTGCCCCATCACCGCCAGGCCAATCAGGGCAATGTCTCCAGTGGGAGTGCTCATCGTGGTTTAGTTCAAGATCGACGCCCCAAACCTACCCACGCCCCCCCCCAAGACCAGCGGGAATTCTCGCCGATGAACCCCACCCCCGCTTCCGCATCGAGCGGTGGGGCGAGTGTCCCCACGAGCCGATCGGAAAGTCCCAAGTCGTCAGGCGACAGGCCTCGGACCGTCCCGGCATGCGCCCCATCCCTCCTTCAAAACCAAACTGGAACACCCACCTCCGACGATCCACTGTCCCAACCAGACTCATGCGCCTCCTGCTCCAACGCGTCTCCGAAGCCCGGGTCACGGTCGACGAACGGGTCACTGGCCAGATCAACCACGGCCTGCTCATCCTCGTTGGCATCGAACCCGCCGACACCGCCGAGGACATCGAATGGCTCGCCGCCAAGGCTGTAAACCTCCGGATCTTCAACGACGATGCCGGCGTCATGAACCGCTCCGTCCTCGACGTCGCCGGTGGCATCCTCCTCGTTTCGCAATTCACCCTCCACGCCAGCACCCGCAAGGGCAACCGCCCCTCCTACAGCGCCGCCGCCCGACCCGAGGTTGCCATCCCGCTCTATGAAGCCTTCCACCAACGCCTCACCTCGCTCCTCGGCCGCCCCATACCCACCGGAATATTCGGCGCCGACATGAAGGTTCACCTCCTCAACGACGGCCCCGTCACCCTCTGGATCGACTCGAAGCATCGTGAGTAGCGCTTCCGTCCATCATCC
Organism: Limisphaerales bacterium; assembly: GCA_965284395.1. Lineage (GTDB taxonomy): Bacteria > Verrucomicrobiota > Verrucomicrobiia > Limisphaerales > UBA9464 > UBA6176. The sequence continues at coordinate 505,984 of OZ260084.1, forward strand.
ATCTCCCATGGCTTCCTCCAATCCACTCAAGCGCGTCGTCGCCGGCATCGCCGCCGCACGGGAACGACACGTCGCCCGTCATCGCGCTTCCGGCTTTCGCTTCGCCCTCGCCGACGGCATCGGGTTCCTGAACCCCGCCCACTGGGACGCCGTCAACGGCAACCGCCGCTTCTTCCTCCGGCGCGCGGTCCTCGAGGCCATCGAGCAGAATTGCCCGGCGAACCTCTCGCCACGCTACGCTCTGATCTACGACGGTGACTCTCCCGTGGCCGCAGTCGCCGCCCAGATGGTCGACATCGCCGGCGCCAGCGTCTGGAGTAAACCCGCCGTCGAAACGGAGAAGAAGGGGCGATCTCTCTCCCGCGCACTCACCCCCGCCGCCCAGCGGATCGTCGCCCAACTCGAACAACGGGTACTCGTCGCCGGCAACCTCATGTCCTGGGGGTTCAACGGCATCGCCTTCGCCGACGGAATCAACCCCGCCGACGTCTGGCCGGGCATCGCCGAGGCCCTCTATCGCATCCGCCGCGCCGAGAACCTCGCTGGCCAGACCGACCTGATCCTCGTCAAGGATGTCACGCCATCCGAACCCCACGCCGAGGCCCTGCGGACCTTCAGCTATCGCCCTCTGGAGACCGAACCCAACATGGTCCTCCCGATCGATCCGGCGTGGAAATCCTACGATGACTACCTCGGCGCACTCGACGCCAAGTACCGACGCAATTCGCGCGACCAGATCAAGAAGCTCGCCGCGGCCGGATGCACCTTCGAGACGCTTTCCGATCTCGCCCCACACGCGTCCGCCATCCATCGGCTCTATCAGACGGTCCAATCCAAGGCCTCGGTGAAGCTGGTCTCCATTCCCGAATCCTTCCTCCCCGCCCTGGCCAAGGCCGCGCCCGATCACTTCCGTTGCACGGTCATCCGCCGGGGCGAACAGATCCTGGGCTTCATCTCGTCGCTCCGCGATGGCGACACCGCCGTCGGCTACTACATCGGCTTCGATCGCGATGCCGCCTCGGAAGGCATCCCGCTCTACCTCCGCCTGCTCCACACCACCATTTCCGACGCGATCAACTGGGGCTGCCATCGGCTTTCGCTGGGCCGCACCGCCCTCGAGCCCAAGGCCGCCCTCGGCGCGAAACCAGAACCCATGTCCGTCTGGCTGCGGCACCGGGTCCCCGCGATGAACTGGCTCGTCCGAGGCATGCTCGACGCCATCCCCCACGCCGAGGCCCCGGAGCGCAATCCGTTCAAGAGTTCCAAGGCCGAGTAACCGGCGGCGCGGAGAGGATGGATGAAACCCCTCAGGAATTCCCACCGAACGTCATCGGGTGGGTGCGGGTGACGGACGAAGACGTGGAAGCCTCACCGATCCCGGAGGACTCGGACACGGACAGACGCATCCGATGCCTCATCCGGAAACAGATGCCCAAAGTCCAGCTCCTGCCCCGTCCCCAAGGCCGACCTGACCGCCTCCCAACGAGGGGCCGTGAACGATCCAGACAAACGCTCAAGGACATATAGCCTTCCCGGAGTCGAATCGGCCTTGAGGCTCAACACCCCGGCCTCGCCAGGTGCCCACCGCAGCCGAAGCACGGAATCCGGGTTCGTCGGGGACGTTCCCGCTTCGAACTCCCCCAACGCATCTATGCCATCGCCATCCGCATCCAACCGCGCGTCGCGTGGATCCGTGGCAGACAGACCCACGTTCGCCTCCCACGTGTCCGGAAGGAGGTCGCCATCTCCATCCGCCACGATCTCGACCGGGATCGTTCCCCGCCGGAAGACACCGACTCCGAGCACTGGGGCGAAGGCCACCTCAACCGAATTGGAACCAACGGGGCCAACGAAGCTGAACTCGCGAACGGCCCCTTGCCCGGGTGTCAACGAGGGGAGTGGAACCTGAAGGTCGCCGGGGGAGGACAGAATCCCACCGTGGCCTTCCCCGATCGCCCAGGCATCCGGATACCGGACGGTCAGCACCTGGTTCGATGCGATGCCAGGTCCCGCGCACTCGGCCAGGACGCGTAGCCGGAATGGTCGACCGACAGTCGCAGCTTCTGGCGGAAGAAAAGGCAGCTGACCGTCGGGCAATGCTGACACCAGCGTCTCTGGCAGCCGCCCCACCAGGGCGAGTTGGTCATATGCGAGGATCGTCCGCCAATCCCGGATGAGGGAGATCTCATCCACCTCGCCTGCAAACCCACGCCGTCCGGGAAGTCCGCCAATCACCAGAGGCTCCGATGCCCCGGCAATCGAGAACGTGGCCGGGACGGCGGTGACGAAGAACAGCCGCTCATCCAGACCCACGCTGAGCTCCGGGGACGGGGTTGTTCTTCGGAGCGTGAGGCTGAGCCAGTGCCACTGTCCGTCGCGAACGTCGTAGGGACGGGACGCCGGGAGGGTACGCGCTGCGATCCACTGTCCGCCGACCTGCACGCGGAGCAGGCCATTCACCTGCTCGACCTGAAACGACTCGGCCGGGCGTTGCGGATCCACCCGCGATACCAGCGCTCGGGGTTCGTCGTCATCCGGGATCAGCGGAAGCCGAAACACCAGATGGAGGCTCACACTCCCGTTCGACGCAGGCTCCAGATTCAGTCCAGCGGGAAGCTGGATCCCTGCCTCCTTGGAGCCGAGCCGGAATGCGTGAGTTGCCCCTTGAGGTACAAATTCAACCGGACCAATTCCCCTGGCGTGGTTCGTGCCGACCCGATCCCTGAAATCACGTTCCCCACGCCACAGGGCAAACGGCACATTCACGGGCGAAGTCGGACCGACAAGGTCGAAACGGCAGACCGCGAAGTCATTCGACTGATCGCTGTTTGCCGAGTCAGCACTCACAGCCGCCCAAAGGAGGCTTCCGAGGATCGACTCGACCCGGAAGCCCACCATGGTCCCGTGAACCTCTGCCACGGCGCCCGCTGCCAGGGTCCCCAGGTTCGCCTCTATCCGCGCGCCCGTTCGCGCATCCGATGGCACCGTTCGGGCTGCCCCCTGACTCGCGTTCACCACGAGGTTTGAGAAGGCCAACGCTCCAGGCACGGGAAGCCGGACAACCACCCCGGTCGCCGCCTGCGCTGCCGCATTGGATACCACCACTCGGAAGGGTGTCTTGCCCGGCTGGCGAACTACCACCGGCGATCCAATCTCAAAGGAGTGGACCCGAAGGTCCGAACCCTTCCCCAAATCCAGCGGCGCCGAGAAGACGCGGACGCCATCCGGAAGCTCCACACCCAACCGCCAGTGGCCCGGCACCTCGGGCAGCTTGACGGTGCCCGCCCACGCCCCGTCTGCATCCAGTGCAATCTCACGGAGAATCTCGGGACTGACCGTCGCAGCACGCCACGGAACCGCCATTCCGGTCAGCACACCAGATCCGTGTGGCGACTCCACCATCCACTCTGTGGCTGCACCGGCCGTCTCCGCTCCGTAGCGAACGAAACGCCCAGGCTGACTGCCAAAAGTGCCATCCCCCAGAACCCGAGGCTGTGGCCTCAGCCCACTTTCGAACCCGGACCACTCCGTGGGATCGAGCCGGACCGGGTAAAGGATCGACCCGGGACCCATTTCCCCGTGGCAGAAGAAATCGACCACGTTCCCAGCCGGGTCCCGCAGGAGCACCGCCATGGGCCGGCGCACGCCAAGCGAACTCAAGGCAGGATCCCATCGAAGCGGAAAGCCCGACGAAGTCATCTGCTCCGCCGAAAGGAACATGCTGCCCAGCGCCTGCAACTGATTGGTATCGCCGCCCACCCAACTCAGGGTCGGATGGGGCCACGTGAGCTCCCCGTAGAGCGCGAGGCTCCATCCCTTGAGCGAGACCGCTGAAGGGACCGTGGACTGAAGCGCGATCTGGCCAACCGTCCCGATGGACGACAGGACCACCGGATGAGGACGTCCGCTTGCCGGCAATGCGAAGATCCGCACGCCTGTCCGGGAGGCTCGAAACGGCTGACGTCGCCAGTCCAAGGCCTGGACGCGGATCGGCAAGTCAGCTCCCACCTCCGGAGAAGCTCCGCCTGTTTCCAGAGCCAAGGCGGCGGCCGAGGGCCCCCTTCCGCGAGGCTCCAGTGTTCCAATACCCATGGAGACGTCAGGGGTACCAATCGAAACCTGGTACGCCCCCGCCAGCTGGAACCAGGCTGCCCTGTCTCCCTCGCCCGTCGGCAACAATTCCACCCCGATGCTGCCCTGGGTCGTTCCCGGCGGGATCACCAACGTGCCGTTGGTCGCCGCGAAGTCGACGCCAGCCCTGGCGGTGCGGTTCGTGGTCCAATAGTTGAAGCGGAGCTCGACCTCGGCCGGCAAACCCAGCCTGACCGGGAACTCGATTCGCTCGCCGGGACCCTCCGGCCTCTGCCGGGTGGCAGCACCAATCGCAACGGCCGGGCGGGGACTGGAGTTGAATATCCGGATCAACTCCTGCCGCACCTCAATGTCCGCACCAACCGGATTTGTCAGACGCACCGCCAGCGACTCGGTCGCTTCGAAGATGTTGTCCGAGAGGATCACGACCTGGAGCCACTGGGTAAGGACACCAACAGGAAACGTGAGGCGCGAAGAGGTCGGCATGAAATCGATTCCCGGCCTGGCCAAGACCATGCCCCCAGCCGTCGAACCGGCCTCCGTCGAGACATCCACCTGGACCTCGCGGTCCAAGGCCCGCAAAAGGACGACGGGCACGTCGACCACCCGGCTTCCACTCACAGGTTCAGTCAGGGACAAGCCACGCACGGCAAGTTGGCCACCGAGGACTTCCAACTGAATGAAGGCACTGTCATTGGATACACGAAGCTCTGCCTGCACCGGTTGGTTGCGCACCCAGAGCACACGGAATCCTCCCCCGCCCGGAATGACATCCAGGGTCACCGCCCGGACCTCTCCCGGCACCAGGACACCTTCACCGCGCCACGTGACGGTTACGAGTTGCGAGGAATTGGTCTGCAATTGGACTTGGCCCCCGATGGCTCGGAAACCCTCGACAACCCAGTTGGGCGGAAGCTCGACGGTCGCCATTGCCTCCGTCAGGAGTTCCACGCCTGAGTTCTCGACTTCAAAGGTCAGCGAAACCGGGACGTTCGGTCGAAGAGGCCCCGTCAGCGTCTGCTTCCAGCGAACCCCCGCATCAGCCCCGCATCGCCCGCTCCTGGACGCACCGGCGAGCGCCACTCCACGCCAAGCTTGCTGATCCGCAAGGAGCCCTACCTCGTCGATCATTCCCGCAAATCCCGCGACCCGCTCCCCAGCTCCGTCCCGCCCCAGCCCAATCCGGAGCGGCGAATCCACCAAGGCGAGGGGAGACGAGGAGAGGCGGGTCTCCCTCCGTTCCAAACCACCGAGATACGTTTGCAGCCACCCGTTTGCCACCGCCACCCCCACATGTGTCCATCGATCCTCAGGAAGGTCGATTCCACCATCCAGCCATCCATCCGAGTCCGTTTGCCCGACCACCAGGTTTCCAAATCGCACCGCCAGCCTGCCGGCAGGGATGGACCAATAACCATCGGTCGCCTCGCTGGTCCTCGCGATGGTTACCGTCACCCCAGATTGCCCGGGTGATCCCTCCAGGCTGGCGATGACCCCGTACCGAGCTCCTCCAGAGGTTGGCTTGACCCAACCGTCCCAGACGAACTGGCCGGAGCTCACCGCCGGGCTCGATCCAACGGTAATCCCTGAGGTCCCATCCAACTGCACCGCCGTCGAAACCATGCCCGGCCCGAATGTGACAAGGCCCGTCGCCAAGGCGGGCTTGCGGGTGATGGAGTCCACCAGATCACTCTCGAATCGAAGCCAAGCCACGAGCCCTTCCCCGCTTCTGGCTGCACACTCTCCCGGAGCCAGAGGCAGCAGCTCCACCCGATTGTTCGGCGCATGGCGGTCCCAACCCGCGTACGGGACAAACACAGAAATGGATTCCAAAACCTGCGAAGCCGGGAAGGCAGCCGTCCGCCCCTGCAAGCGGCATTCGATGGATTCCCCGGGCTCGATTCGAGGCAGCATGACCTCGGACACCATTCCCTCGACCACCACTTGCTGCGAACCCACCTGGATCACGGCCCCTGGGAAGTAGCCCCGATGCGCGACCTCCATCCTCTTGCCCGAGACGGGAACATCACCCGGATTTGAGAGGACCCACTCCAACACCACGTCCATCTCAGGTCCCAGGAACTGCGGCCCCCGTATCGACGACACAGCGAGGTCCCCACCGGCCCGGCCCAACTCGCCAGCCTCGAAGATCGCGCGGATCTCGTCCGCGCCAAGTGGGACCGAATGAATTGCCAACTCATCCACATCCCCGCGAAAAACATCCCTCGAAAGTGGGTTGGCGAAGCGCCAGGATGAACCGGGATCCAAGGGGAAGGTCCAACCAAGGTCACTTGCCCCAGCGGGTTCGCCATCAATGAAGAAGGCGAAACGCCCACCGTCACGAGTCAGGGCAACGTGGTGCCAGTCCGCGTCCGGGATCCGCCGTGTCGCAAGGAAGGGCTGACGATCCAACGCCTGCAATTCAAGGGTTCCGCCCGGTCCGATTCCCAGGAACATTGGACCAAATTCTCCCATCCACAGGAACCGCGACAGCACCGCATCCGCCGCCAAGGAATTTGTGGATTCAAGCCGTATCCAGAGGTCCACGGTGAACCGGGTCCCGTCGCCCGGCACCTGTGACGGGAACCCTCCGGCCGTTGAGCCATCCGCGATCCTGAGCGCCTGCCCAACCTTGCCCGCCACCATCTGGGATGCCAGCCAAGGATGGAAGGCAGCCGCTTCCCATCCCGTCACCAACTCGGATGACGCAGCGTCCATGGGATACCAAGCAACGAGTTCGGGGTGCCGTGGCAACACCCCTGCCACAGAACGGCCAGCCAGGACCACGAATGCGAGGAATAGAAACCCGAACCACAATCCGCGCCTGAACAGCGTGAAAACGAGACGAAGCCTGGATGGCGTCTGGACCATGCCTGCCTATGTCAGCATCCCCTCCATGGGTCAAGAGACCAAACTCGAGTGCGCGGACTAAGGCAACGGGGTCAGATCTGTCCGTTTGACATTTGAACGAGAAGCATGTCCACGCAGCCGCGGATCCCGTGCGCCGCCGCTGGGTCACGCACTCCAAGGCCCCCTCCTCAGTCACCGCTCGAACCGAAGATTGGAAATCGGGTCAAGTTCAGGACGCGATACCACGGTCCCGACCCTTCGATTCGCAGCGCTTTTGTGCCCGACGACGATTTGGCAAATGGACAGATCTGCCCCCGTTGGCCCGCCCCTTTGCCCCTGCCTCATGCTGCAGTCTGGCTTTTCCCACGCCCGCTTCGCTCAAGAAGCAAAGATCGCCAGGCCCTTGCGGGATCCGCCTCCGCCCTTCCCCCTTTGCGTCTTGGCGCCTTTGCGTGAGCCCACGTGGACAACGACAACCAAGGATCCCCACTGTGTGGGGCACCAAGGGGTGGTCGAGAGTCCGTGGGAACGATTGGTGGGGGGCGTGATCCTGGGGAAGGAAGAGGAGTCGTTGCGGGTGTTGACAGGAGGCCGGAGGGAATCGCCAGGAACAGACACCGGTGCGACGTGGCAAGGCGACTGCCCGGCCCGAGTGGGAAGCGATGGTGAAGCCTGCGGAGGACATTCTGGGCCGGGAACGGGAGAACATGGTTCTTCGGCACGGACGCTGGGGACGGGACGGACTGCTCGCCGTCGCGACGCCCCTGCCCCAACGGGGCAACCGGTGACAGCCCGGGGTGGAACCCCGGGACCGCCCGTTCCCAATGACCCGCGCCCTGAATGGGCGCGCGGACCCGGCGCCATAAGCCCACACCTCAACTCACCGATTGGTCCGAGAACGAGTAGGAGTACGAGTACCCCCCTCTCCACACGCCGCCCCAACTCCGCATCCCGCACCTCTTCCGCCGCCGCCGAGCCGACTAGACCGCCGCGGGCTCGCTCCATCACAGTTCGAGTTCGTGCGGGCCGTTCGAAATGGAATTCTTGGTCAACTGGCCCTGAGGGACGCTCTGGGCAGTTTGAGGATGGCTATGTTCGTCTACCTTTGACGCCGGATGGACACCGTTGGAGCTCCGCCCCCTTCTCCATCATTTTGCCCCATCAAGCATTGACTACGACGCCATACTTCTTCTTCGCTTCGTCTAAAGTTAGACAACGAAGTTGCGGAGGGCCGCCGCCGTGAAGCTCGCTTTGAGGATAGGTCAGCTCCCAAAGGCGTGCGTCGTCGGGATCGCGGAAAAGCACGTCCCATCCGCTTGCGTCGCGTCCAAGTTGCCGGAGATGCGAGCGCACTACCTCGTTGATTCGATCGCACATTTGATCGGCGACAGTGCGCCCATCGCTTAGAAGCCATCTCCCCGTCAACTGCGTTTCGGTCGGTTGGATCTTCATAGTACTGTGCGGACAGTGCTGGGTGGAATTGGCCCATTCGGGACGAGGGGACGACGCGTCCTATAAAGGGCAGGAGTCTTCATGATTGCTGGGCGCTCTGACACCACACCGACTCCCTTCATCCCCAAAAATGTGGAACGTATAGAGTTGGCCGGGTATCTGGGTTCAAGTTGAACCGGATTGGGGGGGTACGAAGCAAGCAGAAGTTATAGGAAAAGGCTGAAAAGATTGAGCCGCGCGAAGCGGATGCGAGACAGGGCAACGGGGACGTTGCCACCCCGTTCAACTCCTTCGCGGCTTCGCGCGAACCATCCACACCACCGAGAGGGTTTCGCGCGAAGCCGGGAGGGCGCGAAGGAACTGCGGTTGGGTTTACAACACCGGCAGCGATGGGAACCACGTTCCGTCTTCCCTGCGTCTCTGTGCCTCTGCGGGAAACCCCACCAGTTCCATCCTGCCCATCCTCTCATCCTGTCCGCCCCCACGACTCAAGGCCGCGCATCCTGTCTCGCCCCACCCAACACCGGGTCATCCAGATCGAGCCGATACAGGATCTGGTTGTAGTCGTATCGGGCGGTGGGAACCGGTCGATCCGCAAACTGCGTCGTGTACGTCCCCTCGAACAACAGCACCGGCGAATCTTCCGCCGTGAACTCCGGGTGCAGGCGGGGATTGTAGAACGTATAGTTCTCGTGACTCAGCACCTTCACCGCCGGTCCCCAGGGACCAACAGGTGACTTCGCCTCGGCGTACCACAGTTCCCCGAACGCCGACGGCTTTCCGAACTTCTCCATGAACACCGTCACCCACCGACGCCGAAAGCCATTCCACGCGATCGACCCACTGTGAGGCTTCACCTCCTGACCGCTTCCAGCCGCCTTCAGCACCGCCTGTGGCTGCAGAACCTCCCACGTCTTCGGATCCTGCCACGCCTCAAACCGCGCCGGGCAACGCAGCGTCGGAAACGGATTGCCGAACAGCAGCCACTCGCGTCCGCCATCGTCGCGCCAGATCACCGGATGCCCCTCGGGTACGGGCGGTGGCTTGGGAACGGACTCCGATCTCGTCCACAGCGTCCGCAGCGGCTCAAAGTTCCGATTCGTCTCATTCCAGGTGCACAGGCCCCACTCATACGCCTCGAGCGGCGGCTTGATTTTCGTATAGGTCGCCACGAGGCGCGACTCACCCAACGCGTCCGGGAGGCTGGCCAAACCCGTCAACCACGTCGGTCCGCTTCCGGGCATCCGCGCGATTCCCCGGGGCTTCCCGGCCGCATCCCGGAACAACTCCAGCGCCGGACCCGGGCGGAGCGGCGGTTCGAACCGATCCAGCGGTTGGATCGCGGAGGTCGCACCCGTCGAATCAAAGATGCCCAGCGGATAACCCGCCAACGGCGTGTCACCCCAAACCCAGAACAGGCGACCGCGGTGGACGGCATTCAGGACACTGTCGCACCCGAGCACTCCCGTCTCCGAAGCGTTGCCGATGGACTCCCCCAGCTTCTGGCTCTCGGCAAACAGACCCGATCCCGTCAATCGACCCAGACGCCTCGCCACGATGGAACGTTCCACCTCCACGCGAAGCCGACCACCGGGCACGGGACGCAGCCGCACGCCCCGTTGCCCCAGGCCGTCTCGCGGCACGCTGTAACCGTGCCCCGAGACGTCGAACCACACCTCACCCCCCATCAACTCAGCGTCGTCGAAGGCGATGATCCCGGCGTTGTCCGTGACGAACCTCCGATGATGCGTCGTGCGCAACTCGACCAAGGGAACCGGCCACCCGCTTCCCTTCTCGACGACTTCAATGCGGCACGGTGCCTCGGCCCAACCGGGTGCAGCCACCAACCAGAGCAGTCCAAGAGCCTGCAGCCATTTCGACACCCGGGTCCGCGGAAGGTGCCCGCTCATGCGCGCCTATTCCCCGTGGTAACCGCGCCAGAGCCACACCAGCGTGTCCGAAAGGGTCTGCTCGAACACCTTCCGGTCGCAGTGCCCCGTGGCCTTGCTGAACACATACCGATGGTCATAGCCCTTCTCGCGCAAGGCATCGGCCGTACGGTTGCCGGCCATCACCCAGTTGTGCTGCGTGCTCTCCGGATCCTTCGCACGCAGGTCATTCTCCGAGACGTGCGTGAAGATCCGCAGCGGCTTCTTCGGACCGTTCGCGATGAGCTTCATGCTGGAGTGATACTCCCACGCTCCGTACGGGAACTGCGCTTCCTCCGGCGCGTCGTCGTCCTGCTGGTCCACGAACGTCCCGGAGTACGCGATCACCCGACGGAACAGGTCCGGCCGGAACCACGCCATGGTCAGTGCCGCCGCACCGCCGGAGCTGCATCCCATCGTGGCGCGCCCCCACGGATTGTCGGTGATGGCGAGCTTCGGATACGCGGCCCGGATCGCCGGATCCGCCAGCACCGCCGCGAACACCTCGTCGTTGATGAATCGGGCGAAGCGATCCGACATCGTGTCGTACTCGAGTCCACGCTCGCTGTTCTTTCCATCGTTCCCGCCGTTCTCCACCGCGATGACGATGAACGGGGGCAACTTGCGCTCCGGGTCCTTCGAGATCGTCAGGTTGTCGAGCGCGTTGCGGATGTTGCCGAGTTGGTCGGGTCCGTCGTGCGTCACCAAAACTGCGGCCTTGGTTCCGTCCCGATATTCCGCGGGGACGTAGACGAAGATCCGACGCTCGGTCCGCACGGCCTTCTTCCATGGCTCCAGCGTCTTGTCATCGCCCTTGAACGTCTTGCTGTCCGCCAGACGCATCCGGAACTCGAACTGCTTTCCCTTCGGATTCCCACGATCGGTCAGGTCCGGATGCTTCTCATAGGTCGGCCCGATGACGAGATTGCCGTTGCCATTCGTGCCCGGGTGTTCCCGATACGAACCCAGGCCCGAGGGACTCTGACAGCCAGTAACGAGAGAAAGCAGGATCCCCGCGACAGCAGCGCTGGCGCAGGCCGAAGGCAGTGAAGGACGGGGCATGCCTCAGGGGACTTCGAACCCACCCGCCACTCAAGCCGGAACTCGGGCCAAGGAGAGTTGCCAGCTACCAGATGCCAGTTCCCAGCCCAATGAAGGTCCCTGGAAGGCGCATCCTGACACTGCCCCCGCGTCAACCGATAGGGGTAGGGATGGCCCGGATGGGCCACCCCTCCCTCCAAACCGTACGTGCAGATCTCCCGCATACGGCTTTCCAGTCAGCGTCGCCGGGCTGCGGCGATCATCACTGCCACCTCGTAGGCCGTACTCAGACTGTACAGTCCACGCCGTGCGAACCACGCGTTCGGGTACCGATTGTTCGCGCGCCCCTTCCCGTTCCGGGTATGTCCCCGGCGCTTCTCCATCAGGCTGCGCAAGCGTCGCCTCACAAACCCATCCAACCGCTCAAACGTCCACCTCACACTGTGTTTGAAGTACTCAAACCAGCCTTTCAGCGTCCGATTCAGCTTGGCGATGATCGCTTTGAAGCTCCGCCCATCGGTCCGGCCGGTCTGTTCACAGATCGTTTCCTTCAACTTCTCCAGGCTCTTCTTCCGCGGCCATTTCCGGCCCCTTTCAAAGTGGTACCCAAGGAAGTCGAATCCCTCTCCGCGACTCAGATCGACCAGCCGGGTCTTCGTTGGATGCAGGGTCAGTCCAGCCTCCCGGACCCACGCCCTCACGCCTTCCAACGCCTTTTCAGCGTCAGCTGCGCTCCGGCACAGGATCACGAAGTCATCCGCATAGCGCACCATCTCCCACCCCTGCCTCGCCATTTCATGGTCCAGCGGGTTCAGGTACAGATTCGCCAACAGCGGACTGATCACTCCTCCCTGCGGGGTTCCTTGCTCACTGGCTTTCCAGCCCTGCGTCGCCTCCATCACTCCAGCCTTCAGGAATCCTTCCACCAAGGCCAGTATCCGCCCGTCCGCCACCCGAGACTTCACCAGTCCCATCAGCTTCTCGTGCGGGATCGTGTCGAAGTAGCTCTTCAGGTCCGCGTCCACCACGTGGACATACCCCAACTCCACCAACTCGTTGACCCGTCTCAGCGCATCCTTGGCTCCTCTTCCAGGCCGGAATCCGTAGCTGTGCTCCGCAAACTCTGCCTCAAAGATCGGCTCCAGGACGTGCCTCACCGCACCTTGTACGATGCGGTCCCTTACCGCCGGGATTCCCAGCGGTCGCTTCTCCGTGCTGCCGACCTTGTCGATCCAAGTCCGGCGCACGGGTTGTGGATGGTAGCTGCCGCGCCTCAATTCCTCCGCCAACCGTTCCAATTCAGGTCCGGCTTGCTCGGCGAATCGCGCCAGCGTCTGCCTGTCCACTCCGGGTCCGCCCCGATTCGCCCGCACCTTTTCGTACGCGCTCCTCAGGTTGGCCGCGGCATGGGTCTTGTCCACCAGCGTGTACCAGACCCGGTTCTTCAACTCGGTTGACCCGAGCCGTGACAACATGCGCTCCGTCCAAACGCTCCGTTCCACCCAGCTCCACCGGTCTGGTGGGTTTTGGGCTTCTTCCGCCGGGCTAGACATCTGAGATGCCACTCGGTCCGGTTTTCCTTCAGGCTTCTGGTTCATCACGCATTCGCTTTCCTGCACCCCTTGGCTCCACGGGGGTTAGCCGCTTCCTCGCTACTACGGGTGCTGTGACTCCCCGCGGCGTCCGGTGCTCGCTTGACGCTCGCTCCGGCCGTTCTGTTCCTCGGGGTCTCCCTGATTCTCTCACACCGACTTCCCGCCATTCTGTCTTCAACCATCAGCGTCCGGTCCGGGGATCGCCCGGATGCCAGCAGGTCTTTCCTGCCCAGACAGACTTCGCCACATCGCTCGAGGGCTCGTCCACGGCACTGCCGACCGAATCAAGTTCACGGTGGGGACCTACCATGGTCCCTCATGTTACGGACTGGCGGTTCTCGTTCCATTGCTCTCCACCTTGTGTTGCCACAACGCAGTTACGGTTCGATACCTCACGGCTACTCACCGCAAGGAAGGGGACTTTCACCCCTCAGTCTGTGTGCCTTCTCAGGCGCACGGGCGGCAACGTCCTCGTTGCCCTCCCACGCCACTCCCCAAGGCGACGAGGACGTCGCCGCCCCGTTCCTGTTCTCAAACGGGGGCAGTGTCGAGTTGGGCCCGTCCCTTGACGAACGCATTTCTCCGTCCTACCCGATTCTCCATCGCCGTTGGATTGGTCGCGGTTTCCGTTGAATCGGAACACGCAGCCGGCCAGCGGCACCAAACCCCAAACGTCCAGACCCATGCCTTCAAACATGAAGACCATCCTGCTCGCGTGCCTTTGCCTGATTCCTGTCGGACTTCAGGCGCAGACCAGTTCCCAGATCATCCCCATCGTCAAGGAGGTGTTCCGCACCAAGGACCTCATCCAACCCATCACCGTGCAGTTCCAGGGCAACATCGTCCTGAGCCGCTACCATCGGCAGGTCATCTCGTGGGAGAAGGGGCGTCCGGACTGGCTCCTTCGCATCGCCCGCTACTCGTCAGCCCAGGGCGGAAGCATGTTCTGGTACGAGGCGCGCTTCGCACTCGGAATGTCACAAGCGCTGGTGAGCTCGAAACCCTTCTTCATCGATAGCTACCAGAACCGCAACTACGCCTACTTCTACAACAAGGGCCCGTTGACGAACGGCCTCGTGATCCAGGCCCACTGCATCTTCCAGGCGTGGGCGTCCGATGCACGCCCCGTCGGCAACCTGCCCACGCGCAACTACCGGCCGACCGGCCCCTGGGATGCGATCCTAGCGTACCGCGCCACTTCCAAGATCCAGTCGAACACGCCTCCCGCTGAAAACGGCGAGCAGGTGACTGGCCCCACCCAGGACGAATTCCGGCGGGTGTCGTTCAGTCCAGCGGGTGCCACGTTCTTCAAGCTCCCCGGCCAGAACCGCCACTTCGGGACCGTGATGCAGTTGCTCAAGTATGACCCCCTGGCGATCCCGAATCCCGCAGCCTTCGGCTGGACTCCCGGCGTCGATCAGCACGTCACCCACGTCCCCGATCCGTCCCTCAACGAGGCACCGCTACCCGGCGGACCCACGGTTCCCCGTCAGACGACCAATGGCAAGGAAGCGGACCTGTAACTCGCCCTTTCAAGGCCACCCATGCACGTATCGAAGATCCTGCTCGTCGGACTTCTGATCGGCGTCGCCATCCTGTGGCTGGCCCGTGGACGTTCGAATCTGGCCGCCAGCTCGGATGGCCGATCCACCGGAGTCACTGCCGGCGTGGAGACGCGGGCGCAACCAAGCGTCTCCCCGCATGGGGTCCGCCCCCGCGGGCGGCCAAACTTCCGATCGGCTCCGGCTCCGACGCCGTTCCATGCCCTCGCCGACTCCATCAATCCCACCAGTCAGCACACCCGCTCGACCCTGACCAACCTCTGTGTGATGACCCTCTTGTCGGATCTTCTCCTCGCACACCCCGACCTGTCGGAGGCGGATCTCGTCGCGGCAATCGCAGGCATGGGGATCCCCGAGGAACTGATCCGCGAACGCCTCGCCAGCTATCCGCGAGGGGAGGCATCACTCCCCGAGATCTACGAACGGGCCGCCCGGATCCCGGCTCTCGCAGCGGTCCGGGTGGCTGCCGAACGATGCGGACTGCCATCGGACACGAGCAGCGACTGTCTCCTCGACTGCTTCCGCTTCGTCGCAGGCACCGGTGAGTTGGTGGACTTCCTTGGAACGATCCGAAGCACGCTCGCGGCCAGCCCGGACTTCCCCGGCTTGGCCGCGGAGGCGGATCGTCTCGGACGCGAACAGGTCGAAGCTCGGGACGTTTTCGACCGCGCCTACCGGGAACGATTCCTCCTCCGCCACGGTCTGACGGAAGCCCAGACCGAAGCGCTCCTCGGAGAACTCAGGTCCCTGCAGGCTCCCGCCGCGACCGTCGACGAACTCTATCTCCCACGCAGGAATTCCACTCCATGACGGCTGCAGCGACCCGCCCCACTTGAAACTTGAATCTTCAATCCTCCAACTCCCTTCAAGGCTTCGGCTTCGCCTTGTCGAAGGCATCCGCAAGGGCACTCAGCCCACCGGCGTTCTCCCAGCCACGCGCCGGGGGACGTTGCCCACCTTGAGGCCGGCCGCCCGGCGCTCCACCCGGACGCGGACCGCCACCCTGCGGACGCGGCGCAGCAGGTGACGTCCGGTTCTCCCGCGGGGCCGAAGTCGGATTCGCCTTCATCGAGAGCGCGATCCGCTTCCGCTCGAGGTCCACCTCGACCACGAACACCTGCACCTTCTGACCCACCTTCACGACCTCGGCCGGATCCTTGATGAACCGATCCGCCAGCTGGCTGACGTGCACCAGGCCGTCCTGATGGACCCCGATGTCCACGAACGCACCGAATGCGGTCACGTTCGTCACGATGCCCGGCACGCGCATGCCTGGCTTCAGGTCTTCCATCTTGTGGACACCATCGGCAAAGGCGAACGCCTCGAACTTCTCGCGCGGATCGCGACCCGGTCGCGCCAACTCGTTCAAGATGTCCTGCAACGTCGGCAAGCCCAGGTCCTGGCTGACATACTTCTCCGGCTTGATCTTCGCCCGGGCCCCGCCGTCCTTCAGCAGGTCGGCCACGCCGCATCCGAGGTCGCGCGCCATCGCATCCACCACCGCATAGCGCTCCGGATGCACCGCCGAGGAATCCAGCGGATGTTCACCGCCCCGGATCCGCAGGAAGCCGGCACACTGCTCGAACGCCTTCGGCCCCAGACGCGGCACCTGCAACAGGTCCTTGCGCGACTTGAACGGCCCGTTCGCATCCCGGTGCGCCACGATGTTGGCCGCCAGAGACGGCCCCAACCCGGCCACATACGAAAGCAGTTGCCGGCTCGCCGTGTTCAATTCGACACCCACCCGGTTCACGCACGACACGACCACGTCGTCCAACCCGCGCTTGAGCAGGTTTGCGTCGACGTCGTGCTGGTACTGGCCCACGCCAATCGACTTTGGATCCAGCTTCACCAACTCGGCCAGCGGGTCCATCAGACGTCGGCCGATGCTCACCGCGCCGCGCACCGTGACGTCGTGATTGGGAAACTCCTCACGCGCCACCTCGGACGCCGAATAGATTGAAGCCCCGGATTCGTTCACGAGCACGATGGCGATCGAAGCCGGCAGCTTCAGCGAGCGTACGAACTGCTCCGTCTCGCGGCTCGCGGTGCCGTTGCCGATGGCGATGGCCTCGATCTCGAACTTCGTCACCAACGCGCGGATCGTCTCGCCCGCCTGACGGGCCTCGCCGGCGGAATGGGTCAGGTGGACAACGTCGTTGTGGACCAGCTTCCCCTGCCGATCGAGGCACACGAGCTTGCAACCCGTGCGGAATCCGGGGTCGAGCGCGAGCACGTTCTTGCTTCCCAGCGCCGACGCCAGCAGCAGCTCGCGAAGGTTGTCGGCGAACACCCGGATGGCCTCGACGTCTGCCTTCTTCTTCGACTCCAGCCGGATCTCCGCCTCCATCGAGAAGGCCAGCAGCCGCTTGTAGCCGTCCTGCACGGCCAACCGCACCTGCTCGCCCGCCGGCTTGCCCGGCGCCTTCACGAACAGGCCTTCCAACAGGTTCAAAGGCCCTTCCTCCGGTGGATTGATCCGCACGAGAAGGATCCCCTCCGCCTCCCCACGCCGGATCGCCAGCATGCGATGGCTCGGGATCTTCGCGACGGGTTCCGTCCAGTCGAAGTAGTCCTTGAACTTCGCTCCCTCGGTCTCCTTCCCGGTCAGCACCTTCGACCGCACCGTCGCGTCCGCCCAGAACATCTCCCGGAGCCGCGCGCGTGCCGTTGCATCTTCGCTCACCTGTTCCGCGATGATGTCCCGTGCTCCCGCCAGCGCCGCCGCCACGTCCGCCACGCCTTTGCCGGCATCGACGAACGCCACCGCCTCCGCCAACGGATCTGCCGTGGCCTGCTCCGCGAAGAGCTTCACCGAGAGCGGATCCAACCCAGCCTCCCGCGCAATCGTTGCCCTCGTCCGTCGCTTCGGCCGGTAAGGCGCATAAAGATCCTCCAGCACGGACAGTGAGTCCGCCTCCTTCACCGCCTTCGCCAGCGCATCGGTCAACAGGTTGCGCTCCGCCAGGCTCTTGACGATCGCTTCCCGCCGCTGGTCCAACTCCGCCAACTGCACCAACCGGTCCCGGATCGACGTGATCGCCACCTCGTCCAGGCTCTCCGTCGCCTCCTTCCGATAACGCGCGATGAAGGGCACTGTCCCCCCTTCACCAATCAGGCGCGCCGTGGCGGCAACCTGTCGCGGTGCGATGTTCAACTCGGCGGCGATCCGGGCAACGTGGCTTTCGTTCATGTCTGCGGGTCGCGGTCTCTATCCGTTCACCCCATCCCACGCAAGCCGCGGGAGTTTCAAGAGTTCAGTTTCAAAGGGGAAGCCAGCGACAGATCCCCGACCTCCCGGAGCGGTAGAGCCGTGATCCGGTCCGTGATCGGATACCGCAGCTTGCCCGGATACACGACCCAGAGGTGCTCCAGTTTCAGGTCCTCCAGCGCGATGTGCATCGACCGGGTCGTCGAGGGCGATTCGGTGCATTTGAATTCGAAGCCCCATCGACGGCCGCGGCGGATGAGCATCAGATCCAGTTCCGCGCCCCGTTGCGTACCGTAGAAATAGGCTTCCCGATCCCCATGCGCGATCAAGGTCTGCTCCAGGGCGAATCCCTCCCAACTCGCGCCATAGCGCGGATGCGTTCGCATCTCGACCAGCTCGGTGATTCCGAGCAGATGATGCAGTACCCCGCTGTCCCGCAGGTAAACCTTGGGCGATTTCACCAGTCGCTTGCCAAGATTCTCGAACCAGGGTGGCAGAAGTCGCACCATGAAGGTCCCAACCAACAGATCGCGATAGTGGTTCGCCGCCGTGACACTCAAGTCCATCGAACGCGCCAACTCCGCGGCATTCCACGTCTGCCCATGAAAGTGAGCCAGCATTCGCCAGAACCGCCCGAGCGCCTCCGGTGACACCTTCGATCCCAACCCCGGAATGTCGCGCTCGAGGAACGTGCGCGCGAAGCCCGACATCCATCGCTCCCAGGAATCGGTCGTCGCGGACAGAAAGGCCCGTGGAAAGCCCCCCCGCAGCCACAGTCGATCCTGCTCTTCCACTCCCGTCTCCCACAGGGAAAACCCGGCCACATCCACGAACTGGATCCGTCCAGCCAAGGTCTCAGAGACGCCCTTCACCAAATCCCAGGAAGCGCTCCCCAGCAGCAGGTACACGGCCTGACGTTTGTGGTCGTCACACAAGGGTCGCAGCAATTCGAACACCTCCGGCACACGCTGCACCTCGTCGACAATCACCAATCCCTTCCGCTCCGCCAGCAGGTCCCGGGGCGTCAATCGAAAGGCTTCCCTCGTCTCGGGCGATTCGAGATCAAAAACAACCGTTTCGCCATTCCACGCGGCCGCCACCTGTTCTGCCAAGGTGGTCTTGCCGACTTGGCGAGCGCCCAGCAGAGCCACGACCGGGGACTCAGCCAACCGAACGCGGATGGCCTCCAGAAGGTGCAGTCGCGGAATTGATTGTTGCATTTCTTACTTCGAAAGTAAGATATACAACAATTAAGCAATCCAGCAAGCAGACTGTTGAAAGCTGCCCCTTCAGCCCCTTCCCATAGCCAGCTCAGCAGAACTCCTCCGAGCCACCTGCCGCCGCCATTGCCACGACGCCAACAGCTTTCCCAGCCACCCCATCTCCCGCTGTTCGTCTCCGTCCGGGCCTGTCAGGCTGGACGGCATCGAATGGGTGCCCCGGGTCGTCTGGTTTTCGCCGCCGCCTTGTCCGGCATGGGTGCGCTGGTGCTCCAGTTGACCTGGACCCGGCGCCTCGCCGTCCATCTCGGTCACGAACTGCCGGCGTCCCTCGCCGTCCTCACGGTCTTCTTTGCGGGCCTCGGCCTGGGAGCGCTGGTCTTTGCACCCGCCATCCACCACTCCACCTCCGGCTCCCGTTGGGCTGGCGCGCTCGAGTCGGTCATCGCCTTCTGGGGCCTGTTTTCGATCCCGCTGCTCGATCTCGTCGGAAGCTCCATGACTGCGTGGACCGGACCACAGCCGTCCGCGTTCCGATTCGCGATGGGCGCCGGCATCGCCGCACTGCTGTCGTTCTTTCCCGCCACGACCGCCATGGGAGCGACGTTTGCCGCGCTCGAACGGGCGCTCGTTCAATCAGGATGGCGCGGTCGGGCCGGCCAGCTCTACGCGTGGAATACGGCTGGTGCCGTCCTCGGAACCGGGCTGGCACTCTTCGTCCTGCAACAGACTTTCGGGCTCCGGGGCACAACCCTGGTCGCAGTCGCGTTCCACGCCTCCGCCGCTGGACTGGCCTTCGCGTCCCCGGCTCGCGGAAGACTCCCCGCCCCCTCAAGCGAAACCAAAACTCAGACAACCCGCGCGATCGACGCTCCGCCGCGCTGGCCCCTGCTCGGCCTCGCCCTCGGCGGATTCCTCGGACTCGGCACCGAGGTCCTCGTCATCCGGTTGCTCGCTCCCGCCCTCGGCGGAACCGTCTACACCCAGGGACTCGTCCTGGGAATCTGGCTGACGGGAACCGCAGCCGGAGCCACGCTCTGGAGCCGATGGCAACGCCCCGACCTCCATCGATTGCCCCTGCTCGCCGCCATCGCAGCAGGACTCTCCGCGTGGCCCATCGCTTTCGCCCTCCCATGGATTGGATTCCTCGGGTCCCGGATCGGCTACGGCTTTGCAGCCACCCTCATCGCCGAAGGCTCGCTCGTCGCGTTGGTACTGCTGCCCATCACGGTGGTCGGAGGTGCCTGGTTCACCGCCCAGCTGGAAACGGCCCTCCAACAGGGCACGCCCGCCGGCCGTGCCATCGGTATCAATACGCTCGCCGCCACTTTCGCCCCCTTGGTCTGGGGCGGGATCCTGTTCCCTGCCCTGCACGAACGCGCCAGTTGGCTGATGATCGTCGCCAGCCTGGCCGCCTTTGGTCTCTGCCTCCAACCTGGCCGCCGACCGCTGCTCCAGTCGCTTCCCCTCGCCGTCGTCGCACTCGCCCTGGCCGCATGGCCGGACCTCCGGCTCCTCAACAAGCCTCCCGGTGCGACGCTCGTCCGCGCCGAAAGCTCAGCGTCCGATACGGTCGCCGTCTGGGCGTGGCCCGACCATCAGCGCACCCTCACCGTCAAC
This sequence comes from Limisphaerales bacterium, assembly GCA_965284395.1. Lineage (GTDB taxonomy): Bacteria > Verrucomicrobiota > Verrucomicrobiia > Limisphaerales > UBA9464 > UBA6176. The sequence goes on from OZ260084.1 coordinate 526,555, forward strand.
AACCGCTTCACCATGGGCGGTACGGCCTCAGCGCCAGCCGCATCCCGTCACGCCCACATCCCGATCCTCCTCCACCCCCGGCCGCGGACAGCCCTGTTCCTGGGCATCGGCACGGGGATCAGCTTCGCCGCCGCCGGCCGGCATCCCGACCTCCGTTCGGAGGGGGTCGAACTCGTGCCAGCAATCGTCCGGACCATTCCTGAATTCGCGCCATTCAGCACGCTGGGCCCCGACCAACGTCTACTGACCACCGACGCCCGCCGCTTCATCCGCACCACCACCAACACCTATGACGTCATCGTCGCGGATCTCTTCCACCCGGATCGCGACGGGGCCGCATGGCTCTACACCCGAGAACACTTCGCGGCGCTGCGCCGCCGTCTCAACCCCGGTGGAATCGCCTGCCAATGGCTTCCCTGGTTCCAACTCGATCCCGAAAGCAGGTCAGCAATTGTCCAGGCGTGGCTGGATAACTTCCCGGCCTCGCAGGCATGGCTCCTTCGCTGGACCACCCTCGACACCCCCGTTGTCGGACTGATCCACGGAGCCGGCCAGGTCCTCCCCGAGGACTGGCTTTCCCGCGTACCAGACAAGAGCCTCCGTGACACCCTTCGCACCAGCGGGCTTTCGGACGGCTGGCAACTCTGGGGAGGCTGGGCAGGGCCGGCCCGGTCATTGATCCCCTCTGGCACCGCCAGCCCACCCAACTCCGACGACCTTCCGATCGTGACCTGGCTCGCCGCCGAAGGGGCTGGCGAGGCCCGAACGCGGTCGGCCAAGGACCTGTTCAAGTGGCTGGAGACCGTTGCGGCTCTGTCCCCGAATCTCCCGAATGAGAATCTCCGCCGCTGGAAGGAATTCCGGTCGGCCAGGGATCTTTACCTTCGGGCGCTGGCGGACGAGATCGGGGGAAACCGCACGCAATCCGAGGAAAAGCTCTGGCTGAGCCTGCGAGCCAGCCGGGACTTCCCCACGGCCTACAGTCACCTCCTCTCTCGGGCAATATCGTTAATGGAAACCGATCGTGCTGTTGCTCGCTCCATTTTAACCCAGTTGGGGGATGCACGTCCGGAACAGCCTGTGGCATTGGAACTTCTGAGGAGATTGGAAGCCCGCACAGAGGGTCGACACAGATCGCAGCCTTGAACGGCCCGGGTCTTGCATGCATGGGTACTCGTGCATGCCCGCGAAAACATCATAGCCTTTCCTGCCATGCTGCTACGTGCTGACACCCACGATCCGATGGCGGTAGCGGCGCAGGTCCGGGCCGACTACCTGGCACTGTTCCCTGGCAGCGATCGGCAGACGATCCCCAGGATCTTCAGCTGGGCGATCGACTGCTTCACGGGGCGGGACCCGGATTTTCTGGCCATCGACGCCCGGTACCACGATTTCGAACACACGCTCCAGGGAACGCTCTGCCTGACCTCGCTCCTACGCGGTCGAGCCGCCGCTGGGGCGTTGCCGGCAGTGGATCGCGAGACCTTCGAGCTGTGCATCCTCGCGATCCTGCTCCACGACACGGGCTATCTGAAGCGTCGCGGCGACATCGGCGGCACCGGCGCCAAGTACACCCAGACTCACGTCAACCGCAGCTGTGAGTTCGCCGAAAGACTTCTGATTTCCAAGGGTTTCGGCCCTGAACAGGTCCTATCGGTGAAGAACATGATCCGCTGCACCGGCATGGGCGCGAACGTCTCCAGCATCCCATTCCGCTCCGAAGCCGAGAAGATCTGCGGCTTCGCGCTCGGCACCGCCGACCTCCTCGGTCAGATGGCTGCCGAGGACTACGTCGACAAGCTACCGATCCTCTATGATGAATTCGTCGAGTCGGGCCGATTCAACGGGAATCCCGGTGCCGTCGGCTTCGCTTCCGCCGAGGACCTGATGCGCAAGACCCCGGGCTTCTGGGAGAAATACGTCCTCCCGAAGGTGGAAAACGATTTTCAGGGCCTCTTCCGCCACCTCGCTGCTGCGCCGGGGGCTCCCGGGAACGGCGAGAGCCCCTACCTCGTCCGGATCCAAGCGAACATGGAACGACTCCGTCGCCGCATCTCACTCGCGGCCTGACCGTTGCCAGCGGGGAGCGAGCCCTCCGCCACGCCGTTCCTCGAGGTCGGAGTCGGTATCGGAATCGGAATCGAAGGACGCTCGGGATCAATCTCGATGCCGATTCCGCCCCCGACACGGATTGATGGAGCTCGAAAGCTGGGAGTCCTCAGCGGCTCGTGAGGACACTCGCCCCACCGGCACAACCGCCGCTCCGCGCCTTCTCCAAGGGTGAGGCGAGACTCCGTCGAGCCGGTTCGCGCCACGTCCCACAGATGGACAGGCTCCGCCGCGATCTGGTATTCCCATACCCACCGGTGGTTACCCCCCCTTTCCCTGACCGCCGGCTCAAGGAGGGGCTCGCACCCCACAAACAAGGAACCGATCCGATGATGCATTCTTCCTGCATCGGCATTGCCGATGCATTGCAGAAGGGAATGGGCGCGCTTGCCTTCGCCGCGCTGACCTTCCTTTCCGTTTCCACCGCCTCCGCCGCGGATCTGCTTCGCCCGCGTCTCAAGCCATCCAAGCAACCGGCACCGCGGGAAGCTGCTGCCGGCCGATTCCGCGCCGTGGAAGTCCACCTTCAAGCCCTGGAAGCCACCACCTGCGAGGTCACGCTGTTCCCAGGTGAAACCCTTTCCCTCGAACGTGTCGAGTGGACCCAGCTTCCCAACGGCGACCGCGTCTGGTCGGGCCGAATCGTCAACGAGCCACTCAGCCGGGCGACCTTCGCTGTCCGCGGCAAGACGTTGTCCGGTGTCATCGACCGGGCCATGACCACGGGCAATGAACTGTTCGAGATCACCCCCAGCCCCTCCGGATACCAGGTCTTCCAGCACGACCCCGACCGCCTGCCCCCGGTCCTCAGCCAGACCTTGCCGGCACCAATCCCCACCGGCCGTCAGGCCGTCCCCGCTGGCGCGGACCCGACCGTCGACCAACCCGTCATCGACCTGATGGTCGTCTACACACCCGCCTCCCGGGCCCGCTACGGAAAGGAAGGGCTCGAAGCCAAGATCCTCCAGGCTGTCGCCGACGCCAACACCGCCTTTGTCAACAGCCGGATCAACGCCCGTTTCGCCCTCGTCCACCTCAGCGAGATCGCCTACACCGAGACGGGCCTTTCCTCGACCGCCCTCGTCGCCCTCCAGCGCACTTCCGATGGCCAACTGGACGAAGTACACGCCCTCCGCGACGCCCACGGTGCGGACCTGGTCGCCTTGATCTCCGAGGACACCAGCAGCTGCGGCCTGTCGTACGTCATGGCCACGCCCTCCCCCGGATTCGCGGGCAATGCCTTTTCCGTGGTCTACTCCGGCTGTCTGGCTTCCCTCAGCCTCGCCCACGAACTGGGGCACCTGCTCGGCTGCCAGCACGACCGATCGAGTACTTCCGGCGCTGCCGCGTTCCCCTACGCCTACGGCTGGCGACAGTGCGATCCCGACGGTCCCCAGTTCCGCACCATCATGGCCGAGGCCTGCGGCGGGGCGATCCGCGTGAACTATTTCTCGAATCCCGCCCTCGAATACTCGGGATCCCCGCTCGGCATCGACGCGACCCTCGACCCATCCAACGGTGCAGACAACGCCCGAGCCATCAACCAGACCGCCTCCATCGCCGCTGCGTTCCGCACGCTTCCACCCGCTGCGCCCACCGGACTCGCGGCAAACCTCCAGGGCACCCCGGCCGTGCAGCTGAGCTGGACCGACAACGCCTCCAGCGAATCCGAGTACATCGTCGAGCGGAGCACCGGCGCGTCACCCGCCTCCTGGACAGTCCTCGCCGTGCTGCCCCGCGACACCACCGGGCACACCGACAACACCGTCGCCGTCGGGACCACCTTCTCCTACCGGGTATTCGCCCGCAATAGCGCCGGCTCCTCGGCCTCCACGGCCACGGTCACGGTCACCGTCCCTGCCCCCGTTCCCAAGACCCCATCGAACATCACCGCTAACGCCGCCCCCGGTCAGGTCAGCATCGGCTGGACCGACGAATCGGACAACGAGACGGGATTCCGCCTCGAACGTTCTGCGAACGGAGGCGTGTTCTTCTTCTGGATCCAGCTTCCCGCCAACACGACCTCCTACCTCGACCCGCAGGTCAGCACCGGCGGCACCTACGCCTACCGGATTTCCGCCGTCAACGCCGCCGGCCGTTCCGGAACCATCGAATCTGCCGCCGTCGTCGTTCCTTCCGCTATCCCGCCCGCACCTACCAACGTCTCGCTGACCGCCACCCCGAGCTCGGTGACGGTGACGTGGCTGGATCTCGCCTCCAACGAAACGGGCTATCGCCTCGAACGTTCCGCCAATGGCGGCGCGTTCCTCCTCTGGATCAACCTTCCCGCCAACACGACCTCCTACACGGATACGCTTGTCACCACCGGCTCCACCTACTCCTACCGGTTGATCGCCAACAGCACCACGGGCTCGTCGCCCCCCTCCTCCGCGCCTTCCATCACGGTGCCGGGCATCCCTCCAACCGCACCCGCGGGTCTGGTTGCCGCCGCGGTCTCCCGGACCCAGATCAACCTCAACTGGAGCGACACCTCCTTGACCGAGACCGGCTTCACCATTGACCGCTCCCTCAACGGCACCTCCTGGACTCCCCTCGCCAACGTCGGGCCGAACGTCCAGACCTACTCCAATACCGGGCTCAAGCAGAACACGCTCTACTACTACCGCGTCCGCGCCTACAACGCCTGGGGCAGCTCGCCGGCAACGGCCGTCGTCTCGCTTCGGACCAACCCGTGAAATCCAGCCATCCCATCCCGGAATCAATCCTCCGACGCAAGGGTTCCCCCAACACCGCGGGCGTTCCCGCCGAAGTACGACGCCTGCTCGACGCCGGCCTCATCGAGGCGGTCAACCTCTCGGAATGGCTCGTCGTCGATCAGGCCGCCCTCGCCGGCCACGTCCTGCCTGACCTCGGGCTCGGTGCCACGGTGCCGGACGTGGCCGACGCCCTTCGCCAACTCGATAAGCCCACCACCCCGAAACGCATCGCGGCCGTCGCCGGCGTCCTTTCTCGCGCGCTCCCTTCCCAACGCGCCTTCGACAAGACCCTCACGGCCCTCCAGCGCCACCAGTCCGATGTCGTCCGCACCTGGGGATGTCACCTGATCGGTCTGCGGACCACCCTCAGTCTCGCGGAGAAACTCGATCTCATCCGGTCGTTCGCCGCCGACCCAAACATGGGCGTCCGCGAATGCGCCTGGCTGGCCGTCCGCGAAGACATCGCCACCCAACTCTCCGAAGCCATCCGACTTCTCGCCCCGTTCGTCCGAGAAGCCGACCCAAACCTCCGCCGATTCGCCACCGAAGCCACCCGGCCGCGCGGCGTCTGGTGCCGGCACATCCACGCCCTTCGCGACAACCCCGCCCTCGGCCTGCCACTCCTCGAACCGGTCCGCTCGGACCCTGCCCGCTACGTGCAGAACTCGGTCGCCAACTGGCTCAACGATGCCTCGAAATCCCAGCCCGACTGGGTCCGACAACTGTGCCTCCGCTGGGAACGCGAATCCCCAACCCGCGAGACCGTCTGGATCTGCCGCCGCGCCCTCCGCACCCTCACCAAGTCCGCAAAACCCAAGCCGTAGCCGCCGAGGTAACGAGGCGGGTCGAAGAAGCGCTTGCAGGCCGGGTGCCCTCACCCAATGCACCTCCCCCTTCTTGTAGGCCGGGTGCCCTCACCCGGCGTGGATACTGAACCTGAAAGCGGCAGTTGGATCCGCAGATGGCGCAGATGACGCAGATAATCAGGAGCTTGGATCGGGCGTGCCCTTCACCCGCAAGGTGACGTCTCCACGAGCCCCCTTGCTGGCATTTCTGCCCTTCTATCTGCGCAATCGGCGCCATCTGCGGATGAATGAACTGCCGATTCTAGGCTGAACCGCTCAATCGCCGCGTAGGGGCACGCGGCCTACAGAGGAGAGTCTGCGCGGGAGCGCATCTGGAAACTGGGCTCTTCCTATCCCCAGCCTCCTCACGTCGTCTGCTACCTCCTCAATCCGTAGCCGCCAACGTCAGGAGGCGGTGTTTCCCTGCACCCGGACGTGTTCCCGGATCTCCGTCAGGAACTCCTCCCCATACACCCGGAGCTTGGTCTCACCCACCCCCGGGATCTCCAGCAACCCATCGTCCGTGACCGGCTTGTCGCGCGCCATGTGCCGGAGCGACGTATCGCCAAACACGATGTACGGCGGAACTCCCTGCTCGTCCGCCAACCGCTTGCGCAACCGGCGGAGCTTCTCGAACAACAACTCGTCGCAGTCGATGTCGCCCGGCTTCGACGTCCTCGGCTTCGCCGCCTCGCGCGGACGCGTCAACTGGATCACCCGACGCTCCCGCAGTGCCGCACGCCCTTCTTCCGTCAACGACATGGTCGGGAATTGCCCCGGGTCCTGCTGGAGCAACCCCAACCGGACCAACTCCCGGCCGATCGCTCCCCATTCGTTCCGGTTCAGTTCCTTCCCGATTCCGTACGTCGACAGCGACTGATGGCCCCAACGCTGCACCTGTTCGCTCTCCGATCCGGTGAGCACCGCCACCACGTGGTTCAGGCCGACGGCAAAGCCGGACTTCTGCCGGATGCGGAACACGCAACTCAGGAGCTTCTGCGCCTGCAACGTTCCATCATAGGTTGCCCGGGGTGACAGACAGTTGTCGCAGGCGCCGCATCCCGTCGCCGGATACGCCTCGCCGAAATACCGCAACAGGTCCGTGCGCCGGCACTCGGAGCTCTCCGCGTAGTGGACCATCTGCTGCAACTGCTGCCGTGCGATCCGGCGCTCCTGCTCGTCGGTCTTCTCATCGATGAACCCGATCTGCTTCGCCACGTCCCCGGCGCTGAACAGCAACAGGCATTCTCCCGGCAGGCCATCGCGACCGGCCCGCCCCGTCTCCTGATAGTAACCCTCGAGGTTCTTCGGCAGGTCATGATGGATCACGAACCGCACGTTGGGTTTGTTGATGCCCATGCCGAACGCGACCGTCGCGCACACCACGCGGACCTCGTCCCGCAGGAAACGCTCCTGGTTCCGCGAGCGCACGTCATTCTCCAGACCCGCGTGATAGGCCAGCGATGGGATCCGATCCGCATTCAGCTTCGCAGCCAGCGCCTCCGTCGAGTTGCGGCTCGCACAATAAATGATCCCGGAATCATTCGGACGCGACTTCAGGAAGGCCACGACCTGCGAATACGCCTGGGCCTTCGGCAGCACGCGGTAGGTCAGGTTCGGACGGTTGAACGACGCCACGTAGGTCGCCGGGTTCCGCAGGTGCAGCTGCGTCAGGATGTCCGAGCGCACCCGCTCCGTTGCCGTCGCCGTCAACGCGATGAACGGCACCTCTGGAAACTGCGTCCGCAGCTCGCTCAGCTTCCGGTACTCGGGTCGGAAATCGTGTCCCCACTCCGAGATGCAGTGCGCCTCGTCCACCGCGATCGCCCCGAGATTCCACTGCTTCAACTCCTCCGTCAGCGTCCCCACGAACAACCGCTCCGGCGCCACGTACAGGATTCGGATCCGACCCTGATGCAGGTCCCGCCACACCGAACGTCTCTGGTCTCCTTCCAGCGACGAATTCAGGCAGGCCGCCTGGATGCCATTCGCCCGCAGGCTGTCGACCTGATCTTTCATCAACGCGATCAACGGGGAGACCACCACGGTTAGCCCCTTCCGCACCAGCGCCGGCAACTGGAAGCACAGCGACTTCCCCCCGCCCGTCGGCAACAACGCGAACACATCCCGACCCGACAGCGAATCCCGGATGATTTCCTCCTGCAACGGACGGAAACTCGAGTACCCAAAGTACCGCTTCAGCGGCATCAGCAGGTCGGCCTTCGCCGGATCCAACGGATTCGACGCTAGCCTAACCGGTGCCCGGGCCTCCCGGGCCGCCAGATGCGCCTCCGCTTGGGCAAACAGATGTTCCCAATCGTCACTCACGTTTCCCGGATTGAAGCCGAGGACCGCGCATCCGGGTAGCCATTCCGTCACGATTCCCGGAGGAATTTCAAATCCTGACCCATCCCATCCCATCGAAGCTCGACCCCGGGGCGCCACTCCACGCCTTCCTTCAGAAGGTGGGGCGAGACTCAGGCGAGCCGTTCCCAACGCCAACGGCGTTGAGTCCCTAGCCCAGGGTTGGCCGAGGAACGAGGACAACCCTGGATTCCCATCCCGCGAAACACCCAACCGCAACGCGGTTGTGGCCCATCGAAGAATCCCACCACCGTTCCTTCGCACCCTCGCGGCTTCGCGCGAAACCCTCACCCCCTCTCCGAGAATCCGCGTCTCCGATCTTGCCGACGTCGCTCCGGCCCCGACATTCCACCCCATGCAGGGTCCTTCGCCCAACCCCTCCAACGCCCCGCTGACAGCCCCACAGCTCACCCAAGCCTCGCCGCCAGAGCTCAAGATCCGATTGTTCCGAACGTTGTTCCTCGGCCGGGAAGACGTTTATCCCCGGCGATTCGAAAGCCGCAGGACGGGCAAGTCCGGGTATCAACCCGCCTGTGGCAACGAGTGGGCCCGGGGCATCTGCGAGAAGCCCCGCATCCGCTGCTCCGAATGCCTGCACCAACGATGGCTGCCCGTGACCCAGGAAGTCATTCGGTGGCATCTTCAGGGGCGCGATGACCGCGGCCAACCGTTTGTCGCCGGAGTGTACCCGATGCTTCGAGACGACACCTGCTGGTTCCTCGCAGCCGACTTCGACGGCGACGGTTGGATCGAAGACGCCGTCGCCGTCCTCCGGGCCAGCCAGTCCGCAGGACTCCCCGCAGAGCTCGAGCGATCCCGTTCCGGGAACGGAGGTCATGTCTGGTGGTTCTTCACCGAACCGGTACCTGCGGTAGCAGCGCGGCGCATGGGCACGATGCTCCTGTCTTCGGCGATGGAGCTTCGTCCTGAAATCGGCCTGGGTTCCTACGATCGGTTGTTCCCCAACCAAGACACACTTCCCACCGGCGGCTTCGGCAACCTGATTGCCCTGCCGATGCAGAAGGCTGCCCGGGACCACGGCAATAGCGTGTTTCTCGATGACCAACTCCGGCCTCATCCGGATCCATGGGCTCATCTCGCCCGGATCCGACGGGTCCCGCGCTCGATCCTCGAACAACAGGTGGAGCGTGCGGATCGACGGAATCGGATTCTGCCTGTCGCCCGTGTCGCCATGGAAGACGACACGAACCTCGCGCAACCTTGGAACCGGAGCAGCCACGCAGCGGACCAACCGGCAATCCCGCGCAGTTCCCTGCCAGCGCGCCTGGAGGTGGTCCTGGCGGACCAGATCTATGTTCCCAGGGCCGAACTGCCGCCATCCCTGCGGGTCCGCCTCCTCCGGCTCGCAGCATTCCAGAACCCCCAGTTCTATCTGGCCCAGTCGATGCGGATGCCGACCTACGGCACCCCGCGGGTGATATCCTGTGCTGAGGAATTCCCAGAGCACGTCGCCCTGCCTCGCGGATGCAAGACAGACCTGGAACAGCTGCTGGATTCGGTGGGAATCACCATCCACTACCGGGATGAACGAGCCGTCGGGCGCCCCTTGGATGTCCGCTTCCTGGGTGAATTGCGTCCCGATCAACAGAAGGCGGCCGACGCCATGCTGCGCGGGGACATTGGAATCCTCGAGGCAACCACCGCCTTCGGAAAGACCGTCCTTGCAGCCTGGCTCATCGCCTCCCGGAAGGTGAACACCCTGGTGCTGGTCCACCGACAGCAACTGATGGAGCAATGGATTGCGCGGTTGGCTTGCTTCCTCGATTTGCCGAGATCGCGGATCGGATGCCTCGGCGCAGGCCGCCGCAAGCTGGGTGGCGAACTGGACGTCGCGCTGATCCAGAGCATGGCAAAGCTGGATCAGGTCCCGCACCCGATGGCCGACTACGGCCAGGTGATCATCGATGAGTGCCACCACCTTTCCGCTCCCAGTTACGAGGCCGTCGTGCGCAAGGGTCGCGCGAAGTTCTTCCTGGGCCTCTCGGCCACGCTGACCCGCCGGGACGGCCACCATCCCATCGTCAACATGCAGTGCGGCCCCGTCCGCCATCGCGTCGATGCCCGGGCACAGGCCATCGAACGGGGGTACCACCACCACGTGTTGGTCCGCCCCACGGGATTCCGGCCCACGCACACACCCGATCCCGATCGTCGGATGGAGTTCCAGCAACTGGGACAAGCCTTGGTCGCGGATACCGACCGCAACAACCTCATCCTGGCCGATGTCGTCGCCGAACTGGGCCTGGGACGTTCTCCGCTCGTGCTGACGGAACGGGTCGATCACCTCGGGGTTCTCGAAGCAGCACTCAAGGCCTGTCTGCCGGACGCAACCATCATCACGCTGCGGGGAGGTCTCGGTAAGCGGGCGTTGGCCGAAACAATGAAGCAACTCAAGGACTCGCCCTCGTCGACCCCACGAGTCCTCCTGGCCACGGGCAAGTTCATCGGGGAAGGCTTCGACGATCCCAGGCTCGACACCCTCTTCATGACATTCCCCGTCTCGTGGAAGGGAACCGTAGCCCAATACGCCGGACGCCTGCACCGGACCCATGCCGGCAAGAAGGAGGTCCGCGTCTATGACTACGCCGACCTGGACGTCCCCGTGCTCTCGCGAATGTTCGATAAGCGCTGTGCCGGGTACGAGGCGATCGGCTACACCCTTCTCATGCCCGCGAGCGCCCTGCCGGGTTGGCCGGCGGAGGTCCCCCTGCCCGTCATGCCCGCGTGGAAACGCGACTACGCAGCAAGCGTCCGACGCCTCTGCCTTGACGGCGTCGACACTTCGCTGGCGAGGCAGTTCGTTCACGTCACCAATCCACCCGCGCCGGGCGCCGAGGGAGTGGATCGCGCCCGCAGCGCCACGGAGGCGTTCCTCTTCCGACGACTCGAGACTCTCCCTGCCGATGCGGGCCGGTTCCGTCTCAATGCCCGCCTTCCCATCCCGTTCGATGGGCGCGGCGAAATGGAGGTGGACCTGTCCGACCCCGATCTCCGCATCGCCCTCGAGATCGATGGCTCCCAACATCTAGGTGATGCCGATGCCTACCGCCGCGATCGATCCAAGGACGCCCTGCTTCAGGAGCACGGGTGGATGGTTCTGCGCTTCCTGGCTGACGACATTGGGATCCGCCTCTGCGAAACCCTCGACGCCATCCTCCGGGCCGTCGACCACCGACAACGCACCCATCAGCCCGCCGGGCAGCGCGAGACTCCGTAAAACCTAGCTGAAGCACCGACGCGCGCCGCCGCGTCGCCGCTGGAAATCGCCCCGCTCACACGCCGCGGGGCGAAGCCAACCCGGATGCCGTGTCAAAGAACCGGCGGGCCACACCGATCGCGCCCGCCCGGACGCTCACACCCACTTCCATCGGCGCGGGCGCAGGCTCGAACGGGATGAACGAGGCGCGCTTGCCGGCAACGATCGCCGCGGACTCGGCCACCAAGGCCACGCCACGTCCCACCTCCACCGCCGAGATCAGGCTGAAGGCTCCATCGCACTCCTGGACGATCCGCAACCGCCGGGCCGACTCTCCGAGGAGATCGAGCAACATCTCATGGTAATCGGGATACTCGGCCCGGCTGTAGACGACCATGGGCAGGCTCGCCAACGCCTCGGGTCGGATCGATCGACGCCGACACAAGGCATGGCCCCGGGCGACGAGCACTCCGACCCGATACGTGCGCAGCCGGCGGAACTCCAGGCCGCCCCGACGCGGACGCGAGTGTCCGACCAGCAGCGCAGCTCCGAGGCTGCCGTCCTCCAACCCGGCAATCATCTCCGCCGAAGTCAGGTCATGCAGGACGACCCGGACGCCGGGGGCGACACCCTCAAACGCACGAAGGACCTCCGGAAGCAACTCCACGGAAGGCGAAGGGGCATACCCGACATGGATGTCCTCCGCCCGTTCGCTGGCCAGTGCCTGCACCGCGCGCACGGCTTCATCGGCCCGTTGTAGGACAGCGCGGGCTTCATCGAGGAAGAGTCGCCCCGCCGGAGTCAGCTTCACGGACTTCGCGCCGCGGTTCAGGAGCGTGACCCCGAGCTCGCATTCGAGGTCCCGGACCTGCCGGCTCAACGGCGGTTGGGAGACGTTCAGCCGGTGGGCTGCCCGCGTGATGTTCTGTTCCTCCGCGACCGCGACGAAGTACCGGAGGTGACGCAATTCCATGGCCCTAGCCTACCTTCTGGGTGGGCTCACGCAACGAACTCGGCATTTCCCGGATCCACCCCCGGCAATCCACCCTGTGGGTGGCATGAAAAAGATCTCCATCTTGTTCTTCTCCGGGTCTGGCCACACCAAGCTCATGGCCGAGGCCGTCCTCCGCGGTGCCTCTTCCGTCTCCGGCACCGAGGCCGAACTCATCCAGATCAGCGGTTCTGACATCACCGAGGGCCGCTGGAAGAACGAAGCCGTGCTCCAGAAGCTCGGGGCCTCAGACGCCATCATCTTCGGCACTCCCACCTACATGGGCGGCCCCGCAGCCCAGTTCAAGGCCTTCGCCGATGCCACCGGCATGGTGTGGTTCCAGCAGGGTTGGAGGAACAAGATTGCCGGGGGCTTCACCCACAGCGGCTCCCCCTCGGGAGACAAGCTCTCCACCCTTCAGTACCTCGCCGACCTCGCCTTCCAGCACGGCATGATCTGGGCCGGCCTGGGTGCGATCCCCTCAACGTACTTCGGCCAGACCGACGGCTTCAACCGTCTCGGGTTCTACCACGGCGCCGCTGGCGTCACGCCGTTCAACCCCGGTGCTGCCCCGGTCGTCGATGCCGGGGACCTCCTCACCGCCGAACGGTACGGACAGCGCATCGCCACCCTCGCCTCAGGCTACACGCCCCCCTCCACCCAAGCCTGAACACCACCTACGACGAGCCTCCCCACTCACCGCCGCGTCACTGCGTCGCCGTTGGAAGCCCGTTCGCCCGCGGCGCCGCTGGGATCGACCTCAGGGCGTGTGCTCACAACACACGCCCGCCGCCAGGTCCGGACTGAGATACGGAATTCCCAACGCCATCCCGCGAAGGACCAACAGGACACCAACCAACCCCATGGAAACTGGGATCAACCTCTGAAGGCGAAGGCGCAGCCCGACCGGGATCACCTGCCCGCCAAGGCTCAGGCCGAGCATCATTGGAACCGTGCCAAGACCGAACAGGGCCATATAGCCCATGCCCATCGCGGCGGTTCCGGTGGCCGCCGCACCCAGGCACCCGGCGTAAACCAGTCCACAGGGGAGCAACCCGTTCACCATCCCCAGCGCCACCAAGGACCCCATTGTCCGTCGCTTCAGCCACCATCCCAGCCACCCCTTCACGCGTCCGACCCAGCGGTTCAATGGAGCGGCAGCACCCGACCATGTCGACGCCGCCAACCCGGTCAGGATCAGGACCCCCGCACCGATCGATACCCACCGCTGCACGCCCGCCAGGGCCAGCGATCGGCCCAGCAGGCCGAACACCCCGCCCAGGAGCACGTAGGTGGTGATCCGGCCAATCTGATAGAACAGTCGGCCCATCACGAACCCCGCCATTCCACGGCCGGGGTGCGGCAGCGCCAGCGCAAGCGGCCCGCACATGCCTGCACAGTGCATGCTGCCCGCCAGTCCCAGGATGAAGGCCGTCCAGATCATGCGGTCCGTCCTCCCGTCTCACATCGCGGCTGGCACCTCGAAGGACTCTTCCATCGAGTACTCCAGGCCCCCGGCCGCCCAGCGCACCCGGGCCCGCCACAGTCCGGCGCCCAGATCCCGCACCGACTCAACCTGCAATCCATCCGCGCCGGGCTTCAGGGGAATCACCCGATCCTGACCGGCATCCGACGGCCGATAGAACTGGATCGTCCCCACGGTCAACCCGCTGACGTGCGTGGCGGGAATCGCCACCCGCATCTCTCGACGCCCGGTGTCCGCCACCAACTGCGCCGCCTTGCCCAGCGCCCGGGTTCGGGTCACCCGGTCAAACTGCACCTGATACCGGATCTCCTCCTCGTAGTAGTCCGGCCGGACGAGATCCATCTTCTGCCGCACGGCGAACGTGATGAAGGCCGCGACACAGGACACGAAGACAAACAGGAAGGCCGCGATGCCAATCGGCCATGGTTCCCATCGCGGCTTGCGGGCGGTGGAAGCAGGAATTGCCGGAGACGGCGAAATGGTGGCTGTGGTGGAAGGCATGATGAATTGGGATAGAGGTTGAGTTGGGCTCATTTGGGAACGCCCGGCCCGACGAACACGGATTTCACGGTCTCAAGGAGGCGACCGTTTGAGTACACACCGATCTCCAACGGCGTATGGCGACCCGCGAGCTTGGCACCGTCCATCTCGACGAGGATGGATCGCTCACCGAGCTTCTCCTTGGGCACCGACCAGCTCTCGCCGCCCATCAGCTGGATCCGGCCATCAACGTTGAGCAACCGGAACTCGACCGGGATGTCATGGGAGGTCTTGTTGACCACCTTGACCGTATAGAGATTGCTCAACCGACCTCCGGCCTGCTCCTGGAAGAGTCCGCCCGGCGCGCGCAGCAACAGCGTCTCGACGTCGCTCCGGGTGAAGACCAGAAACGCCAGCAGGCAGCCCAGTGCCGTCACTAGAACCGAGTAGCCGATCATGCGCGGCGTGATCCGCAGCGGCTCGTTCTTCTGGATGCCATTCAACGACGCATAGCGCACCAGACCGCGCGGCAAGCCGACCTTATCCATGATGGAATCACACGCGTCGATGCACGCCGTGCAGTTCACGCATTCCATCTGCACACCGTTCCGGATGTCGATGCCAGTCGGGCAGACCGCCACGCATTGGCGGCAGTTCACGCAGTCGCCGAGGCCCTCGGCCTTCCGCGCCACAGCGTCCTGCCCCTTCTTCCACGGGCCGCGGCCTTCACCGCGCTTGTTGTCGTAGGCCACGACGATGGTGTTCTCGTCCAGCAGCGCGGACTGGAACCGACCGTAAGGGCAGATGAACGTGCAAGCCTGCTCGCGGAATCGCGCAAAGATCGCATAGAACAACATCGAGAACAGGACCATGAAGGTCAGGCCCGTGACGTGATTGCGGGGATCATCCCGGATGATCTGCAGGAGCGCGTCGCTTCCGATGATGTAACTCAGGAGCGTGTTGCCGACGACAAAGGAGAGCCCAAAGAAGACCAGGTGCTTGGCGGCCTTCCGGGCAGCCTTCGAAATCGTCCAGGGGGCAGCATCGAAAGCCTTCGCCGCGGGCCCGTCGCCCTCGAACAGGAACTCGATCTTCCGGAAGACCATTTCCATCATCACCGTCTGCGGGCAGGCCCAACCGCACCACAGACGTCCGAACGCCGTCGTAAAAATGATGATGCTGGTGAAGAACACGAGCATCGACACCGCGAAGATCACTGTGTCCTCGGGCCAGAAGATCTGTCCGAGGATCGAGAACTTCCGCTGGATGATGTTGATCATCAGCAGCGGGTTGCCCTGGATCCGGATGAAGGGCCCCGTGAACATCACCACCAACAACATCCACGAGAACCACGTCCGGTACTGCGTCAGCCGCCCGGACGGCTTCTTGGGATACAACCACCGACGGCTGCCGTCCTTCTCCGCCGTCGCGAGGTGGTCCCGAAAGTCCTCCCACTTGATGTCCTGCGCGGCCGAATGCCCCGCAGGCTCATGTTCCACCGCCTCACCCTTCGTTGCACCGTTCATGACAACATCCTCGCTTCCCGTTTCCGATCCGATACACCGCCACGACCAAATCCCAACCGTCCCTTGCCATCCAACCACACCCCTTGAAAGAGGAAGCCCTGCCACCGGTTCCGGCACCAGCGGCAGGGCTCTTCCATCCATCCTGGATCACCGCGAGGCCTGATGCCGGAACCCCGCGGTGACCGGAGAATCACTCGAACTCGTTCGGCTTCTCCGGCTGCTGCTCGTTTTCGGGTGGCTTCGGGTTGGGGGGCTTGGTGCCACGCAGCGTATAGATATAGGAAGCCACCGCATGGATCTGCTCCGGCACCAGGCTCTCCTTCCATGCCAACATGCCCTTCACAGGCACGCCATTGACGATGACCTTCAGGTTGTCACCGAATTTCGGACCGTGGATCCAGTAGTCGTCACACAGGTTCGGTCCGACCAGTCCGCCGCCATCCGGACGATGGCAGGGAGCGCAGTTCGCGTCGTAGACCTGACGTCCCTTGGCCAGGACCACCTGGTCCTTGGAGGGCTCCAGGCTCGCAAGACTCGCCTCGAACTTCTGCTGCACCGCCAGCTTCAATGCGCTGCCGGCCGCAGCCTCCACGGCATACTCCGACGCCTGGGTCTTCTCCGGATGGAACACATGGTAGAAGAACATGTATCCGATCGAGTGGATCACGCAGAGGACGAACAGCCACACCCACCAGCGGGGAAGGTTGTTGTCCAGTTCCTTGATCCCGTCTGCCTCGTGGTCCAACAGCAGCGGATCCTTTGGTTCCTTCGGGTCATTCATGGCGGGCCTCCGATGTCACAGGGTTGCAAGCATTGTCCTCGGCCAGGGGCAGTGCGCCCATGTCCTGCAGGAACGGTCGGCGCAACCGGAAGGCCCGGTACATCGCCAACCCGAATACGGTGAAGAACAGGAGCACCGAGATGACGCCGTACAGGCCGACGCCACCGATCTCCATGAGGGTATCCTTGATCATGTCTGGTTCCTCCGTGGGATGTTAGGGTTGACCTCCGGTGGTTGCTCCCGAGGCCGCAACCGCATCGGTTCCAGCGACGGCCCCGGCAGCCGGGGCCTGCTTGATGTCCGTGCCCAACCGTTGCAGGTAGGCGATCAGGGCGACGATCTCGGTGTCGGGCTTGGCGTCCTTGACCGAGCCGCCTCGGAGGTTGGCCGCGATCTTGGCGGCCTGTGCCTTTGCATCCTTCTCAGCCGTTCCTTCCGCACCCTCCGGGTACGGCACACCCACCTTGCGGAGGGCACCGATTCGGGACGGGAGCGGGGACAGGTCCAGCTTCTGCGTCAGCAACCATGGATAGCGCGGCATGATCGAACCCGGCGAGGTCGTCCGCGGATCCTCCATGTGGTTGTAGTGCCACGCGTCATTGTACTTGCCGCCGATGCGATGCAGGTCAGGCCCCGTGCGCTTCGAGCCCCAGAGGAAGGGATGGTCGAAGACGAATTCACCCGCCTTGGAGTATTCCCCGTACCGCTCGGTTTCGGAGCGGAACGGACGAATGAGCTGCGAATGGCAGCTGACGCAGCCTTCGCGGATGTAGATGTCGCGCCCGACCACCTCCAGCGGGGTATAGGGCTTCACCGTCGAGATGGTTGGCACGTTCGACTTCACCAGGTACATCGGGATGATCTCGACGAGACCACCGACGAGGATCGCAACCGTCGCGCCCACCGTCATGATGAGGGGCTTGGATTCCAGCCAGCGATGGCCGGTTCCGGCGGGATGTGCCGCATCCACCTCGGGGGTGAGGGCCGCGGCCTGGGCCTCGACGTCGGGCACGAACTTGCCGCTCTTCGCCGTCTTGTAGAGGTTGTAGGCCATCAGCACGGTACCCACGATGAACAGCAGGCCACCGATCGCACGCATGCGGTACATCGGAACCAGTTGCAGCACGGTCTCCAGGAAGTTCGGGTATTGGAGATACCCGTCCGCCGTGAATTGCTTCCACATGAGGCCCTGCGTGATGCCGGACCAGTACATCGGCACCGCGTAGAACATCATGCCGAGGATGCCGATCCAGAAGTGGTAGTTGGCCAGCTTGATGGACCAGAGCTTGGTGTCATACATCTTCGGGAACAGCCAGTAGAGCATCGAGAACGTCAGGAAGCCGTTCCAGCCGAGCGCACCGGTGTGCACGTGGGCGATGGTCCAGTCCGTGAAGTGTGACAGCGAGTTGACGCTCTTGATCGAGAGCATCGGGCCTTCCAGCGTCGACATGCCGTAGGCGGTGACGCCGACGACCATGAACTTGAGCATCGGCTCTTCACGCACCTTGTCCCACGCACCGCGCAGGGTGAGCAGGCCGTTGAGCATGCCGCCCCACGACGGGGCCACCAGCATGACCGAGAACACCATGCCGAGCGACTGAGCCCAGTCCGGCAGCGCGCTGTACAGGAGGTGGTGCGGCCCAGCCCAGATATAGAGGAAGATCAGCGCCCAGAAGTGGATGATCGAGAGCCGGTATGAGAACACGGGCCGATTCGCCGCCTTCGGGAGGAAGTAGTACATCAGGCCGAGGTACGGCGTCGTCAGGAAGAACGCCACGGCGTTGTGGCCATACCACCACTGGACCAGTGCGTCCTGAACGCCGGCATAGATCGAGTAGCTCTTGAACAACCCGGCCGGGATCGCCAGCGAGTTGGTGATGTGCAGTACGGCCACCGTGATCGACGTCGCGATGAAGAACCAGATCGCCACGTACAGGTGTTTCTCGCGGCGCTTGGCAATCGTGCCAAACAGGTTGATTGAGAACACGACCCACACCAGCGCTATGGCGATGTCGATAGGCCACTCCAGCTCGGCGTACTCCTTGCTCGTGGTCAATCCGAGCGGAAGCGTCACCGCCGCCGCCACGATGATGGCGTTCCATCCCCAGAAGTTAATCCAGCTCAGCGCATCACTGAACATGCGCGCCTTGCAGAGCCGCTGGAGGCAGTAATAGATGCCCATGAACATCCCGTTGCCCACGAACGCGAAGATCACCGCGTTGGTGTGCAGCGGCCGCAACCGCCCGAAGGTGGTGTACTGGAGCGTGAGGTTCGCCTCGGGGAGGAACAGCTGGATGGCAGCCAGGAGACCGGCTGACATGCCAACGATTCCCCAGATCACCGTCGCTATCGCGAAGGCCCGGACGATCCGGTTGTCATATCTGAATGTTTCTATCTTCATCGGCTTCTCCCATGTTGTTTTTCAAATCCATCGGCCTTGGGCCCCTGCACGGTCCCATCGTCGGCCAGGACACGCATTGAGGGGGTGCAGGTGTCCTCGTACTGACCGGCCCGCACCGCCCAGATGAACGCCCCCAGGAACAGGGCGGCCACCACCAGGCTCAGCGGGATGAGTATGAGAATGACGCTCATGTCTTCTTCGCTTCCATTGGCACTGAATGAACCGCAGTTGAACTGATCACGCGCCCCGCCACTCCGGCCCGCCGCCCCACCCACTCGGTGAGACCACAGGCTACGAGCACCACCGACACCGAACTCAGCGGCATCAGCACGGCGCACACGATCGGTGAAAGTCTTCCGCTGGCCGCAATCGCCAGTCCCACGACGTTGTAGGCCGTGGAGACCAGGAAACTGATCCGCACCACGCGCACCACCCGACGCGAGAAGTCGAGGATCGCCGCGATGCGCGGGACCTCGACGGCCTGGAGGATCACGTCGCTCGCAGGTGAGAAGGACGCGACGTCCTCGGTCACGGCCACGCCGACGTCGGCCTGGCGCAACGCCCCGGCATCGTTCAGGCCGTCGCCGGCCATGAGGACCCGGCGTCCGGCCTTCTGCAGGTCGCGGATGAACCCGAGTTTGTGCAACGGGCCCTGATTGAAGTGCAGCTTCGCCGCAGTCCCGAACAGGCCCGCGAAGCGCTCCCGTTCGCGTTCGTTGTCACCGCTCAGCAGCGCCAGTTCGTACCGGCCTTCGAGCGCCTTGAGCAAAGAGTCGGTCTCCGGCCGGACCTCGCCGCCCACCGCGAATTCACCCCGCCATTCGTTCTCCACCGCCACGGCCACCCGGCTGCCCGGCGCTGCGGATTCGGGCACTTCCACCCCGCCCTGCCTCAGCCAGGCGGGGGAACCCAGACGCCACCGGCGTCCGTCGACCCAACCCTCGACGCCGCATCCGGCGACCTCGCGAAATGCGGACACTTCCACCCTTGCCAATCCCATCTCTGCCAAGGCATCCGAAACCCGACGCGCCAGCGGATGGGTCGATTGCACCGCCACCGCCCGCACCGCCGCGGCCTCGTCTCCGCTCAACTCACCGCGGTCGGCTGCGGACCACCGGACGTCGCCGGTACCTGAGGAGGTCAGCGTGCCGGTCTTGTCGAAGACCACCGCATCCACCTTCGCCAGCGTTTCGATGACCTCCGGGTTGCGCAGGAAGATCCGCCGGCGTGCCAGCACCCGCATCGCCGAACCCAGCGTGAACGGCGCCGCCAGCGCCAGCGCGCAGGGACAGGCAACGATCAGGACCGAGATGAACGCCTTCAGCCCACGCGTCGGATCGAACGGCATCCAACCCAGCGCCGCCGCCACCGCGATGCCGAGTATGATCCAGGTGAACCGCCGGCTGTAGGTGTTGGTCAGCGTGCCGAAGGTGTTGTCCTTGGTCTTGCGGAAGGCTTCCTGGTTCCAAAGGTCCGTCAGGTATCCCTGATTCACCGCTTTCACCGTCTCGACCTCGATCGCACCGCCCTGCTGGCGTCCGCCAGCATGCAGGACTTCTCCCACGGTTTTCGCCACCGGCTCCGCCTCGCCCGTCACGAAGCTGTAGTCGATCATCGCCGCCCCGCCCAGCAGCCGGGCGTCCGCGGGCAGCAACTCGCCGTGCCGGATCACCAACCGATCGCCCACCGCCACCTGCGCCAACGCCACCCGTTCCTCGGCTTCGCCCCGACGCCGCACGACGGAGAGCGGGAAGAACGACCGGTAATCCCGATCGAAGGCCATGCGATCGAAGGTCTTTTGTTGGAAGATCCGACCGATGTTCAGGAAGAAGAGGAGACCGGCGAGCGAATCAAAGTAGCCTTCGCCGGTCCCGCTCAGGACCTCCCAGACGCTCTGCCCCCAGATCGCCACGATCCCAAACGCGATCGGGACCTCGATGGGAATCTGACGGTGCTTCAGAGCCCGCCACGACGCTTCCCAGTATTCCCGGGCACTGATCGTGATCACCGGGATGGAGAGCAGCAGGCTGAGCACCCCGAACATCCGCAGGAACGACGGCCCGCTGAAGGCATCCAGACCCAGATAGATCGAGATGCTGAAGAGCATCGTGTTGCCGAACGCGAAGCCCGCGATCCCCGTCTGGAGCCACATCCGGCGCGTGGCCGGGTTGACCGGCGGCTTCTCCAGGTCCGAGAGCCGTAGCTCTGGTGGGTAACCCAGCGAATCCAACAGCGTCGCCACATCCGAGAGCTTCGTGACCCGCGGATCAAACGTGATCACGGCCTGTTTCCGCGGGAAATGGACCGTCGACTTGCCGATTCCCGGCTGCAGCCGGAAGAGGTTCTCGAGCAGCCAGACGCAGGCGAGGCAGTGGATGTTGGGCAGTTGGAACGTGACCCGCGTGACCTGACCGTCGTCAAAATCCACGAAGCGCGCCCGCACTTCAGGGGTATCGAGGAACCGGAAGGCCTCCGCCGAAGAGGCCGCATCCACCCGGGCCCGGACGCCATCACCCAGCTCGTAGTAGCGGTCGAGCCCGGCCTCGCTCAGGAGTTCGAACACCGTCTGGCAACCCGAGCAGCAGAACTCGCGGCCGCCCCGCGCATGCCGCCCGGCCACGCACGCCGTCCCGCAGTGGAAGCAGGCAATTGCCGCTTCCTTCCCTGCCATGCCTGCTGCCGATGCGAAATCTGCTGTAGCGTCCATTCATGACCGTCGCCGGTCGCGGACACCATCAGGGACTCCCCCCCTCCAAGCATGCACTCCGTTGCCCAACCCTAGGCTACCCTTGCCCAGTCGACGCCGCTTCGCGCCCACCGCTTCCATGCATCTCCAGCAGCCGTTGGGTCGACGGCGGGAGGTCGTATCCCTGCAACCGCCCGACCAACTCCGACACCTCGGGCGTGAACGGCGGCCGGGATTCCGCGGGATACTCCAACCGCCCCCGCAACGTGAACACGAGTGCGAGGTGGAACGCCGTGCGCGCCATGTCCACCGCGCCCTTGTCGAGGTAGATCAAGCCGACCTGGCGGTTGAGCGCCGCAAACGCCAGACACTTGTCCCGCGCCACCAACAAGGGCTCTCCCCGGGTCAGCCGTTCATGCAGCTCTTCCGGCCCCAACCCCGTCAGCTGCGCGATGTCCACCCCGAGCTGGTGATGCAGCGTCAGCAACACCTGATGCAACGCCTCCTCCGGCCTCCCCAGTTCGCGCCGCAACACGACCTGTGCGATCGCCTGGATCAGCTGCTCGATCATCCGGAGGATGTAGTCCTGTCGCATGGGAGTTTCCAGTTGCCGGTCGCCAGTTGCCAGTTGCAGACGAACGTTAGCTTCCCCCTCGCATCTCCCCAAGGCCCGACTGCGCCAGGTGAGTCCATGCCGTCCGTCGAGCCGTCCGTTCGGGGAGGCAACGTCCTCGTTGCCCTTCTGGTTCCCATCGTACTCGTACTCGTACTCAGCCCGCAGGGCGGTACTCGTACTCGACCCCTTCCTCCTCTCCCCAAACTGCACGCGACCTCGGAGGAGCGTGCCGGACCACGTCGAGCCGTCCCTTCGGTGTCGGAATCGGGATTGGAATCGGAATCGAAGGACTCTGAACCCTCGATCCCGATGCCGATTCCGACACCGACACCGATAGGAGGTCCTCGGAGGCAGGAGCCCCTCCCTCCTCTCTCATCTCCCCACTCGCATCTCCCCCATCCCCTCGGCAAGTTTCATCCCACCATGTCCCGCGTCGCCGCCTTCCTTCTGGGCCTTGCCTTCCTCACGGGCCGGGCCGACACCACCGAGACGCCGCCTCCGTGGCCCGGCGATGCCTGGCGCGCGGCGCATCGGGTCATCGACCTCCACCAGCACGTCAACGGCAGCGAGGAGCATCTCCGTCGTGCCGTCGGGATCATGGACCGGGTCGGTATCGGCGTGGCGGCCAACCTGAGCGGCGGCACGGTCACCTCGAAGGACGGCCAACCCTCCGCCTTTGAAAAGCTCCAGAGCCTCGGCAACCGCATCGCCCCTGACCGCTTCGTCCTGTACTTCAACCTCGATTACGCCGGCTGGGACGAGCCCGATTTCTCCGCCCGCGCGGTGCAACAGGTCGAGCGCGCCCACCAACTCGGCGCCGCTGGCCTCAAGGAGTACAAGCGCCTCGGCCTGTTCCTGCGCGACGGCCGCGGCGAACTGATCCGCATCGACGACCCGAAGCTCGATCCCGTCTGGAAACGTTGCGGCGAACTGGGCCTGCCGGTCAGCATCCACGTCGCGGATCCACGCGCCTTCTGGCTCGGTTACGATCCGAACAACGAACGCTGGAAGGAGCTCAAGGACCACCGCAACTGGTGGTTCGGCGACCCCGCACTATTCCCATCCCGCGAGGCGATCCTCGACGCCCTCGACCGCGTCATCACCCGCCATCCCAAGACCACCTTCGTCTGCGTCCACTTCGCCAACAACGCCGAGGACATCGACTGGGTCGACCGCAAGCTCTCCGAGCACCCAAACATGCACGCCGACCTCGCCGCCCGGATTCCCGAGCTCGGCCGGCACGACCCCAGCCGACTGCGGGCGCTCTTCACCAAGCATCAGGACCGGATCTTCTTCGCCACGGATTTCCAGGTCTACGACCGCCTCATCCTCGGCTCGTCCGGCGATGGCGAACGGCCCACCGATGACGATGCCGCCGCCTTCTTCCGGAAGGAATGGCGTTGGCTGGAAACCCACGATCGCGACTGGGCCCACATGACGCCCATCCAGGGCGACTGGACGATCCGTTCCATCGGCCTTCCCCCCGAAATCCTCCGGAAGATCTACTTCGACAACGCCCGCCGTCTCCTCGTCCGATCGTTGCCCACCACGGTCGTCCGCGCCCATCGGATCGAACGCGACTGGATCCCCGACGGTCACATCGACGAACCCGAGTGGCACGACGCCCCGGCCTTCCCCCTCGAACAGCAAGTCGTGGATGGCGTCGCCCGACCCGAGGTCAGCACTCCGTGCCGTGCGCTGTGGTCGGACCGTTTCCTCTATCTCTCCTTCGTCTGCCCCTGCACGACGATCACCGACTTCGGACCCGCACAGCCCGGCGAACGCGTCTCCCAGAACGCCTCGCTCTGGGATCGTGATGTCGTCGAGTTCTTCTGCGCCCCGGATCCGTCGAAGCTCACGCACTACACCGAGTACGAATGGGCGCCCAACAACGAGGCGCTCGACCTCCGGATCCGGAAGCCCGAGTTCGACTTCAACTGGAGCAGCCGCATGGACTGGCGCGTCCGGCATACGCCGGGCGGACGCGAGTGGACCTGCGAGGTGCGGATCCCGTTGGAAGCCCTGTCCGACCGCAAGCCGGCACCCGGCACGCGCTGGCGGGCGAACTTCTACCGGATCGACCGCGCCCACCGCGCCTTCCTGGCATCCAACCCCGTCCTCAACGGCAGCTTCCACACCCACGACCGCTTCGGCTGGCTGGAATTCGTCCGGTGAGGAGGACCTCCCGCAGAGCTGTCTGGCAAACGGGGAAGACTTCCCGCAGAGGCGCAGGGGCGCAAAGGTTGGAACCGGAGAAGCAAACGCCGATGTTCCTGCTTCCGCTTCTCGTCAACAGGCCCCCCTCCGCGCCTCTGCGGGAGAACCGCCTCCTCTCCCTCAACGCCCCCGCCCCCAGCCTCCTCTCCATTTTCCCGGCAGCAGAAACTGGTGTCAGAGCTGTCCATTGGACCTCGGAACGAGAAGCGTCCTCCTGAACCTACGCATTTCAACTGCCCGGCGCCCGCTTCCAGAACCGCGGGATCCCCGTGAACCGCAGCTGCGTCACCGACTCCAGGTCCCTTCCCCAACGCCGAAGGCGTTGCAGCCGATAGCCCCGGGTCGGCCGAGGAACGAGGCCTACCCGGGGTCCAGGTCCCAAAATGATCCCCGCACCCTGAAAGGGTGCGTGGAAGCCCCTCGGGGTCGGGGGCGCTATCGGAATCGGTATCGAACAACGCGGCGACTCGATGCCGATGCCGATTCCGATTCCGACCCCGACTCCGACGTCATGGGACGAGAGCCCGCAGGAGTGAGAACCAAATCCAGCGTCTGACACACGCCCTCCCAGCACCTTCCTGGAATGCGATGCTTCGGGCCATCTTCACACACCGCCTCTGAGCCCGCCTCCATCCTGTTCATCCTGCCCATCCTGTCTACTGCCGGTCATCGGGATGAGACGCCACACCCCAACCCAGTCGATTCACTGCGTTCTCAATCTCGCTGTTGATTTGTCAAATGGACGGACCTGACTCCATTGCCCCTCCCGCATGCGTTCTCCTCCCTGATCCCGATCGCCGCGACGCTGCATCCGCCGTTGGAAAGCAGCCCGGCACTGCCGTGCCCGCCGCTGGTGCGCTCATCTCCACTCCGCCAGAGACTCCGCTATACTCAGAAGACTTCCCCAGCTGCCTGCATCACGGGGACGACGATCACATCACCGGGCCGGACTGGTATCGTCTTCAAGTCGCCCCAATCGGAGGGATCGTCACAGGGGCCAGCACGGCCGGTTACCTGTTCAATCGATCGCCCCCTGAGGACGATTGCTCGGCGAAAATTCGGTAAGGGACGCCTCTCCCCGCCCCACTCTGGGCGCGTCGCCAACAGAGCCTCAACTGTGGAGAACGTGCTGTCGCACGCCATCGGCAACCGCACTTCGGCCCCGGAGAAATCATCGTTCAACTCAATCCAGACCTCGCGTCGCTCATCCAGCGCACGCCGCGCCTCCGGGCCAATGATCCGGTCACGAAAGTCGAAGACCTTGCTTCTGGCCATCGCCTGAAAGATGGGACTACCGATGGGTCGAGTCACGGGCGGGGCCAACACGCCACCGCCCTCCTTGTCAGCCGCATCTGAGTGAATGGCGGCACCCATCAGAACGAGTGCGACCAACAGGCAGATTCTCAACAAATTCAGGCGCATCGGACCCTTCGCTCAGTAAAGGGTTCGTAGCCTACTCAGGCTTCTCCAAGAGCCGCAACACGGCATTGGAGCCACCCCCCCTACGCGCGAGTTCAAGAATGTTCTTCCCTGAAGGAGTGATTCGTCGTGCTCCTGCCTTCAGCAGCATTGCAACACAAGCCTCGTCCTCAAGTCCGACGGCCAGGGAGAGCAGGTTTTCATCGTCAGGTGGAGATGGCTCAGCGTCTGGGTTTGCACCGTTTTCGAGCAAGATGAGAAGTACGTGAGAATGGCGACTCCGTAACGCCTCCCCAGCCGGAAGTCCCGCTCTCGATGGGTAGTACCAGCTGGAATGATCCCGAGAATCGCGCTCACCATCCGGGTCGGCTCCGAGAAAGAGCAGAACTTGAACCCCCGGCCCATTCCCAAATGAGCACATACGCCACAGCAATTCATGTCGAGTCCCCCGCATCAAGGATAGCGCCGACCTGTGAAAACCTATTGAAAGCAAACACACGATTCCCAACAGCGCAGCAGCGCATCTTCTGGAGATGAATCGTGTCGAACTCTTCATTGCGGGATTCTCAAGCATCACTTTACCAGGCAGGAACCCTGAAAACCAATGGTCTGCTGTCCGGCCGAAAGCCCCAATCATTCGTAATTACCATATCGGCGGTTGCAGAAATCGTTAGCCCTGCTGCCGCATAAATCGCAACGTGTCTTCCATCTGAAACCAGACATCCTGGAACAGGCGTGGAAACAACATCCCAGCCTGGAATGTCCAACGGCGACCGCCCCCCTTGAGGCCCCAATTCCAGCGCAAGCGGGGGAAACTTGCTCGTAAGGCTCTTATGAAAGTCCTTTGGAACATAACAACCAGCGCACTCAGCCATCGCCCATGCGAATAGATTGCACTTGTCGCTACCTCTTCCAAACTCCTTCCCCCAGTTCTTGTAAACCGTCGCCTTGGCCCACGTTGTAGATCCCCCATTGCTCATAGCACAGTCCCTTCTCAAGCCATGCCGATTGGTCACGATCACGGTGTCGGAGGCCCAGGGGCCATCCTCGGTCACCACCTCCACGCCGCCTGTGCCGAGGGTGTAGCCGTACGTCGTCGTGCCCACCGAATCCACCATGTTCGTCAGCCGGCCCAGGGCATCGTAACCGTAAGCCCGAGCCACATTGCCGCTGTACGCCGGGCTGGTCACATTCGTCAGGTTGCCCACCCGATTGTACGCATAGACGGTGTTGTATCCATTGGTCCCGGGATTGTCGGTCCGGCTGAAACGGTTGGTCAGCCGCCCGACGGCATCGTAGCTGTAGACCAGATCCGCATTGGTCTGCCCCTGGTACCATTTCTCCCGGACGCGGCCAAACGCGTCGTACTTCCACTCCGTCCGGTTGCCCCGACCATCGTCGAGATGCTTCAGGTCACCGGCGGGAAGGTAGGCGAAGGAATTGGTCCAGAGCCCCACCTGCACCTCGGTGGTGAGCCGTTGCCCGGCGTCGAACTGCAAGGTGCGGATGGAGCCAACAGCATTGGTTTCCGCGGTCGGGGCAGCGATGCCGACGGTGTATCCGTAAGCGAGGATGGGATTGGTGCCACCAGCCCGGTGCAGGGTCCGGAGTCGACCCAGTCCATCGAAGCTGTTTGTGATGGTGACTCCGGCGGCATCTGTCTGGACCACGATCCGATCGCCGACGTCGAAACGATTGGAGAGGACCAGGCCGGCGGCGCCGTACCTGGCCACTACCCGGTTCAGGTTATCGTAGACATTGGTCACGTAGCCGAAGGGATCCTGCAGGACCACCAACCGTCCGGAGACATCGTAGTAGTTGGTCAGGATCGAGCCTGCGGGAAGGGTGGTTCTCCACAACCGCCCCTGGTAGTCGTGGTCGAAGGACGTGGTCCGGGCGATACCGGCAATGCCCAGGGCCGCCGTGACCTGCGAAGGACTGCCACATTCGCAGTAACTGGTCGCATTGGTGACGCCGTGCGTATCGACGGAGTAGATCGGGCGCCGACGGGCGTCGTGGATGATCTCATTGGTGATCCCGAGCGGGCTCTCGATCAAGGTCCGATCCAGGAGCAGTGCTCCGGTGCCATTCGGGTAGCTGGATCCAGGCCGCAACTCATGATGGAAGCGGACAGTGCCCGACGAAGATCGACTCTCGACCAGGCGACCCAGTCCATCGCTGAAGTTGGTCGTGATGAGCCCCCGGCTATCCGTCGCCACAACCCGAACCGTGGCAATGTTCGAACTTGCCCCGCCCCGATAGGTCCAGGGAAGGGTCACATTCCATGCCTCAACGACCACATTCGTGGAAACGGCGTTGGTCCCGAAAAACTCAACCGTTGTGACGGTCCAGCCATTGGTCTGGCCTGCGGAAGTACTGGCAGAATAGCTCGTCGCAAACCGCTGCCCCGAGGGCATTGTCCGCTCCGTCACCCGGCCTGCGGCGTCATGGCTCCAATCGACCGCTTCGCCGAGCGGGTTGACCTGCCGGGTGAGTCGTCCACTGGTGTACTGGAAACTGTTGGTGCGGCCCAGGGCATCCACATGTGAGGTGGCCAGCATCCCCGTGGTGTCATACGTCCAGGTCTGGGTGCGGGTCTGATAGCCGCTTCCGTCGTGCCATCGCTCGGTAGTCGAGAGCGGGTTCCCCACCGCATTCCGCACGAAGGACTGCGACCAGGTCGTTCCGTCGGGCATCAGTCGCGCGATGAGGGATGGCATGACGCTGTTTGTGCCGCGCTCATGCCGAATAACGCCGTTCGCGTCCGTGGGCTTGCCATCATAGTCGTACCACGTCACCGCCCCGGGGTTGTTGGTGAGGCCCGTGGGGCTGGGCAGCTGCTCCCAGGACAAGGTGTCGAAGTGGGTCGGCTCAGCACCGCTCACCGCCAGCCAGTGCCGCGTCGTCCCGCGGACGAAGTGGTTGTAGTTCCAATTGGTCGGGGACGTGGAGGAAATGGCGGCGTACTGCTGGGCATTCCAGTGAACGGTGTTCCTCGCGCCCCGCTCCAGGACATCCAGGGAGTTTGTGTTCACCTGCGGAACCGCCGGGAAAGGCGGGTAGTCCGCGTTCTCCGTCAACCTTGCCCAGGCCTCAACACTACCGTCCGGACGGGTCACCTTCACCAGCTTGGCCACATACCCGGACGCGGGATACTCGAACTCGATGGTGGTCTTGCCGTAGGGCGTCAGGACCTCCTGAATGATCGGCGTGAACAGTTCGGGATCCTCGACATAGTTGAACTCACTGCGGACGCCGGAGGGATCCGTGATGGAGGTCAGGTTCCACTGATTGATCGGGAAGGTGTCCGCACGCTCACCATACCCAAACACCACTTGCCTGCCATCCGAGGCAGACATGCTGATGGGGCGCACCGGTCCATCCGGCAAGAGGTCATAGGTGACGGTAACCTGCAGGCCGTCCGCCATCGTGAGGACGGACGCCCGGGCATATTCATCGTACCCCACCCGATGCTCGGTGCCATCCACTCCCCCGATCGCAACCAGTCGGTAGTGGTCGAGGGAATCATCGCGAAACTCGTACCGGAGGTAGCTGCCATCCGGCCGGGTCAGCCGAAGTTGCTGCGGTGGGCCTCCTCCCTCGGGGAAGTCCAGGAGCTCGGCCTGATTCCGGCTCCGATAGTTGAACGAGGTGTTGCTGGTTCGCTCTCCGAACTCATCCAGCGGAAACTCGAAACCTGCCGCCCCGCCACCGGGCAGATTGACCGACAACACCGCTCCGCCCGAAGTGAAGATCGCCCGGGACTCCCACGGCGCCCGCCACCGGCCCGAGTCATCCATCGGATTCCCAGCAAAATAGTGAAACGTCGTCCACTGCTGGAGGGAGTGGTTTGCGAATCGGAGCGGGAAGGCAGGGCCTGATGAGCCCGCGCCAGCCCTCTGCATCAGGGGCTGATCCTGCGTCCAGGGATGGAGGAACGGAGACGAGACCCGGACTGCAGCCGCGCCTTCATCATCACCGCAATCCTTGGATCCGGGAGGGCAATCACAGGTTTCACAGGGCTGGTCCTCATCCGTATTGGGGCTCGGCGGATGGCACTTCCCACGAAAGCTGGCGGCATCGGCATCAGTCATGAGCCTTCCAGCTACATTCGGAATCCGACTGGCCGACTCTTCTGGGACCAATACACAGCCCGACGCTTCCCGCGCCAGTTCGGCGGGCGTTACGTACACAACGCCGTGTCTGGCCAGGGGATCCACGACCCGGATAAACGGTCCCGAACGGGAAGTGGCGAAGACAAAGTGGTCGGCGGCGAGGTGGACGATGGACGGAAGCGGTAGTTGGTCAATGTCCTCAACCCGAAGCACCCGCACCGGAGCACCATACTCTCCCCCGATCCGGACCAGGTCCGCAGCACTCAGACCATCTCGTGTCACTTCCTCGTCGCGGACCTGGTCCGAGAACAGCCGGGTGTTTGCGGTCAATCTTCCCAGCAGATCGAGGCAGTAGAGGCCGCACTTGTAGGCGGAATCTGGCTCCCTCTCAGCCAACAACCTCGCTTCCACAGCCCGCGCCCAACGGGGGCCAAAGGGCCCCAGCTTCAAGGCCCGGGCCTCGTCCTCCACGGCCTTTTGATCGGCATACCGGGAGGTGATCGACAGCAAGTGAACCAGCTCTGTGGTCGCCTCCCGCGCCATCTCGCGAGCCCGCGGATCGGTGGCTGTCTTCACCTCGTCGAAGGCAGCCAATGCCTGCTCCACAGAGTCGGAATACCCCAGGCGATCCCGGGCCAAGCGGACGACCTCCAGACGGACCGATGGGGAGTAAGCGGACTTAGGCCTTGCTGCGGCGAAATCGATGAGCCGGGTTCTCAATGCTAGTCCTACCTCCAGTTTCTGGGCCGGGGTCCGTGCCGCATCCACAGAGGTGTTGGCTTCGGCATAGATGGTGTCCAACTCCGCAGTGTCCATCGGGTCAACGACTGCCTCACCCCGCGGAAGCGGTCGACGAAATGTCTCCTGCTTCTTGGGAATCGTTGGCTGGGCTGAGCCCGCCGGTCTTGAAAGCACCCGATACCCCACACCCACAACCAGCGCCATCACGCCGAGCGTGCAGAGCAAGGAACCGAAGAGACTACGTCTTTGCCTGAGGGGGGGGTAAGCGAAGTCATGACGGATATTTGGATTACAAGGTCTTTCCTATACAAGCCCGTCCGGGTTTCAAGTCACAATATGGAGTCGAGCCCAAGATTCTCTCGAACCTACACTGAACCCTCGGTCGCCGGACCAAGTCCCCGCGCGTGTACCACTCAGGCCGAATCGCCGATTCCTCACGGGGAGGATTGGGCTGTCGCGCAAACGCCGTCAGATATCCCGTCCTCAGCGGCAGCTTCCACACCCACGACCGCTTCGGCTGGCTGGAATTCGTCCGGTGAGGAGGGGCTCCCGCGGAAGAGGGGTTCGGCAAACGGGGAGGAACTCCCGCAGAGGCGCAGGGGCGCAGAGGTTGGAACGGAGCCGCCAGCCGACCAACGCCCACGAGTAGCCATTCAGGACGAGGAGCACAGCCAGAACGTGACCGCCATGAAGGCCACCTCAGTTCTTGCGGCCTTTTGCGTTTCTTGAGGCCACACCCAGCCGGGTTTTGCCGCAAGAAACTCAAAGGGCCGCAAGACCCGCCGCCGGCATTCCGCCTCCACTGCTCGTCAACGGGATCCCCCTCAGCCGTGTCCATGCAGCAGAATTTTCACGCGGAGCCGCGGAGAGCGCGGAGAGAGGGGCGGGTCCCCAACCTTCCAACGTCGGACACTATTCACCAAACGGTGACTGCTCAGCCACCCATCCAAGTGTCCTTTCTCCGCGTCTCCGCGTCTCCGCGTGAACCTGTCACCGCCTTCAATCGCATGGTTACGGCTCAGCGCCTCCGCTCCTCTGCGGGAGAACCCTCATGCACCACAATTCGACATCGCCGACTGGATGGCTTCCGATCGGGTCGAAAACGAGCTCCAGATCGGTGCCACGGAGGTGATGACCTCATACAGGCGATCCTTTAGGCACAGCATGTAGTGCTGTGATGCCCTCCATCGCGCCTCATCGTATTGAAGATGTACCGAGTGACAGGCTCTCAACTCCTCCAGCCATCTGGAGTTCACCACAATGAAAGTGACATAGGGCTTCAAACCCCTGCCAAAAAGTGGGTGAGCCTCGATCACCTCGTCGTTGACATCGGAATACCTGACACCGGCGGGATGCCTGAACATCACTTGAGTCGTTTCAGCCACAAGACCGAACGTCAGAACAGCGGCCTGACTTCCGACCATCAGGACTCCGTTTCCACCCATCCGGGGCCATTGCGCATCGACTCGCCACTCGTCGGCGAACTCCAGTCCGGCGGCCGATGCTGCAGATCTCTCCGCCGCGAGCAGGTTTGCACTGGCTACCCGATAGGACTCGCGAAGCTCAGCAGACGCGAGATCCGTCTGCCAGGCCCTCTCCAGAGCCTTCATCTCCAGGCGGGCCTGCCGAAGCCGTCGACGAACATCACTTGTAACGGGAAGCTTCATGACAAACTTGGTGACCTTTCCTCACTCCAATCCAGAGACCCTCCCAACTGTCAGTTTGAGGGAGCACAAGGGTCAACCCGCGACATTCGACCGACACCAGTCCCAATCCCTTGTCCACCAAGTTGCGAGCTTCGTCCGAACCCGATTGTCGAATGTTGCAGGTCGCCGCCATTGCCATCTGCCCCTGTTCTTCTGGCCCTATGCGTTTCTTGAGGCCAGCTCGTGCAAGGTATTGCCGCAAGAAACACAGAGGCTGCGGGACCTGGGTGGTCACGAGGCTTGCCCGCGACTGGATCGCGACGGGTGCCCGCCCCACACTCAATCCAAACGCCGCGCCGCCGCGTCGCCGTTGGAAAACAGCCCGTCCGTGCCGTGCCCGCCGCTGGCTCCCCCAACCCCATGCCTCACCCGATCGACGATGACTTCATCGGGCTTATCATCCCCGGCCTGAACCCGGCTCAAACACGTGGTGAATGATCACGAAGAAGTCCTTGTGAATTGAGTCCGCCACTACCTCGTAGGCGGACTCGCTGAAAGCGACTCCCCAATGGGTGGGCCAGGCACCAAACTCTGCCACACCTTGCAGGCTGAAACGAAACTCCTCCAGGTCCCACTCACATCCCGTTCCATCGACATCAATCTCCACCGATACCAATCCCTCATCCACCCCAGCAGGCGCAATGAACTCGAACTGTTCCTCCACGCCCGTTTGCGGCGGCTTCGAGTGCTTCACAACCCACTTCTCGTGGCGTAGGTCATAGTCCCGGGAAAGGAACGAAGGAGGAATGGCTGGAACCGCCCACCCGGCCTCGTACACACGCTCAACCATCGCCGGTCGCCACATGGACTTCGGCACCTTGGGCAAGCGCTTGACCACGCACTCCGGGAATACGACGGCCGTGACCTCACCGGAGGGCACCCCTATGAATGCGCTAGAAGAGCGATTGCAAAGCAATCCAAGCGGCAATTCCCTCGATTCAGAGGGTAAATCGAGCGACATCTTCAGGTAGTCTCCAGCCCTCCTCGCAAGCCCGTGGAAAAGGGTCGAACAGCCGGAATCCACCGAATCCACATCGGCAAAGAAGGTCCTCCTACTGACAAAAACCAAGGACGTCGCACCCATGCCGCGAAACCTGTTGTCGCCGCCTCTGGCCGTCAACCGGGTATCCTCCGCGCCTCAGTGCCTGAGCGCGAGCACCCTCATCATCCGAGCATCAGAACACTCGCGAATCCTCCCGCCCAGGCTGTTTCACGCGGGTGATCGGGAAAGTTGGCGAACGCAACCGATACACCGCAATCCCGGCAATCCAGCCGACCAAGGCCCACGTGCAGCCATTCAGGACGAGGAGGATGGATGTCGCAGCCTCAACTTCGGCCAGGTGCTCGCGGATCGGGAGGTGGACTCCATTCGAGAAGTAGATGCTTCGCATCTGGAGCATCGAGAACCAGCTCACCCCTAGCGAGCCGACAGCCGCGAGCAAGCCCATCCACACCATGACCAGTGCGGGAATCCTCGTCCGCGAGAACGTGGCAATCACTCCCATCGTCAGGGGCAGAGCGATCGTGACCAGCGACGGCCCAAACAGGGAACCGTTGTAAGCCATCAACGCATCCAGCATGGAGACACCTTGTTGCCAGATCCCCTCTCAGACCAGCGGCACAAAGGGCAGAGCGTTCGGGTCAATCCACGCCATTCGACATTCAAGCAGTGCCATTTCCAACCCATCCTCCGCCAAGTCACACTGCTCGTCCGAACTTGATAGTCGAATGTTGGAGGTCGACGCCGCTGCCTTTCGCGACCGGGTGCAGCATCGGATCGTCAGTCCTGAAGTCGCTCGGCGTCATCGCCGAGGGCTTTTTCCGCCTTTGGCTGTGAGAAGCCGGACATCGGTCATGCCGATTCTTCTCGCGAACTCGGCTTGTGCGGCATCCCTCGTCACGAGAGGAGCCCTGGCGCGTTCGGCCATGACCAAATGAAGCAGATCGGCAGCACCGACTGCATCACCCGGTTTCGTGTATCTGGCGCTCCTGGTGGCAGCCTCTGCCATCGCCGAAACCAAACAACGATTGAGGTCCTCGGACTCGACCAGCACGCCTTCCCTGAAGAGTCCAAGCAGAAGCTCCAAAGCCGCCGCTCGATGGGGCTCATCTTTGATGCGGCGGATACCGTGCTCAACTTCAAGGGCAAGGAACCTGTGCCACACGAAGGATTGCTGGGCGTCGAGCAATTCCGAGGCGGCCCGATGCGCTTCATGGGCGGCATTCAGGCCAGCAACCCACACACTGGAATCACAGTAGATCAATCGGAGAGCCTCCTTCTGCGGTCTGCGATGATGATGTCCTCCTCAGGTTTGACGGGAGGCGGAATTGAAGGACGACCATCCCGCAGCGAACGAAGCACCGCCCCAGCATGTCGGCCGGCCTGCCGGAGTGGCCTTGCCTCCGGGACAAGCCTCGCAATGGTCTTGCCATGGTGCTGGATCTCGACGGCTTCACCCCTCCTAACCTCCTCAAGGAGTTCCGTGGTCTTTCTCCGAAGATCCGTTACGGATGCGGTCATGACGGGGAACTTGGCGGCCTTTTCATCACCGGGCAAGCCGGCCGTCGGAGGCGGGGAACTGCCAGAACGTGACCGCCATGGAGGCCACCCCAGGTTTTGCAGCCTTTTGCGCTTCTTGACGCCACACCCAGCTGGGTTTTGCCGCAAGAAACGCAAAACCCGCAAGACCTGCCGCCGACTGGATTGAGATGCATGTGTTCTCGACTCCAATCCCAATCGCCGCGACGCGGTGTCGCGGTTGGAAAGTAGCCCGTCCGTGCCGCGCCCGACGCTGGTTCCCTCAACCCCACGCCACCAGACACTCGGCCGGATCCAAGGGGGCCACCCGCAACATTCCGCAAACGGGGAGGAACTCCCGCCGAGGAGCAGGAGCGCAGGGGTTGGAACTGTAGATGCGCCGCCTGACGCACAACCGCGCCCCCCTCTCAGCGCCTCCGCGCCTCTGCGGGAGATCCACCTCCGCTCCCTCCGCGCCCCCGGGCCCCGTCCCCATTTTCCCGGTTGAAACTTCATCCCCGTCCCCTCCCCCTAGCACGGTGAAGTTGACGCTGTTGCTGATCACCCCGCTGCTGGGGTCCCTGACCCTCTCCGCCGAAACGCCGGCATGGCCCGGATACCGGGGCCCGAACAGTTCGGGAATCGCGCCGGATGCCCACCCACCGCTCAAGATCGGCCCCAAGGAGAACGTCGCGTGGTCGATCGAGGTTCCGGCGTCGCCGTCGTCGCCCACGGTCTGGGGAGACCGATTGTTCCTGACGACGTTTCATGAAGGCGCGCTCGAGACCCGGGCCTATTCCACCCGCGACGGAAAGCTCCTGTGGTCGCGGGGCGTGAAGCCGGAGAAGTTCGAGGAATATCACCTGACCGAAGGCAGTCCCGCCGCGGGAACCGCCGTCACGGATGGACAGGTCGTGGCGAGCTACTTTGGATCGTTTGGCGTGCTCGTGCACGATCTCGACGGCAAGGAACTCTGGCGGCAACCGCTCCCGATCGCGACCACCGCGGGCAACTTCGGCTCCGGTTCCTCCCCGCTGCTGCACGGCGGACGCGTGATCATCAACCGCGACCATCTCTCGGGTTCGTCGATCCAGGCCTTCGACGCCAAGTCCGGGAAGAGGCTGTGGGAAACAGTGCGGCCCGACCGTGTCACCAGCTACGGCTCACCGATCGTCTGGGCCCACGACGGGATCACCGAGATCGTGATGTCCGGAGCGCTCTCGATGCGTGCCTACGATCCGGCGACGGGTGCCGAACGCTGGATCGTGCGCGGACTCCCGTCGTACACCTGCACGACGCCGGTGATCGGCGACGGCATGCTCTTCTTCGCGGGTTGGTCGCCTGGCAAGGCCGACGCGCCGTGGCCGAGTTGGGAAAGCGTCGTCGAGAAGCAGGACAAGAACGGCGACGGCTGGATCTCGCTGGCAGAGTTCAGCGATGGAGAGGCCTGGTTCAAGGTCCAGGACATCGACAACAACGGCCGGCTGGAGAAGGCCGATTGGGATGTCATCAGCAGCCTCGTGAAGCGCGGCGAGAACGTCCTCCTGGCCGTGAAGCCGGGCGGCAAGGGCGACATCACCGCCACGCACGTCGCGTGGAAATACACCCGGGGCCTGCCCTACGTGCCCTGCCCGCTTCACCTGGGTGACCGGCTCTACATCATCCGGGACGGCGGCATGATGACCTCTCTCAACCCGAAGACAGGCGAGACCTACTACGCGCAGGAACGGATCGGCACCGGTGGCTCCTATTATGCTTCGCCGGTCGGAGCGGATGGCCGGATCTACGTCGCTTCCCTGGACGGCAAGTTGAGCGTCGTGAAGGCCGGCGGAACCAAGCCTGAGATCCTCCACACCGCCGACTTCGGCGAACGCATCGCGGCAACGCCAGCCCTCGTCGGGAACCGTCTCTACCTCCGCACCCAGACGCATCTCTACGCATTCGAGGAGACGACGCAGACCCGGAGGTGATCCGTCGGCAGGGCAGGCGGGATGGATCCGCCGCCGTCCCGACCGTCATCCATCAATCCGCGCCTCGAACTCGGGCAACGTCGGGACAGTCAAAACCGCGAGCGCCAGCTCCCGAAGCCGGGCTTCCTCCTGAATCGATTCGATCCGGACACGGACGGACGGAGTGCAGGTGCCGAATCGGACGCGGATGAGGTCGAGCAGCAATTCGCGAGCCGCGCTGTGACGCCCCTCCACGCGCCCCTCTGATCGCCCCTCGAGCCGACCCGCATCACGTCCTCGCATCAAGCCTTGCTCGATCCCGGCCTCCACGCCTTCCTGCCAGACAATCCGCTCGTAGGTGCTCCGTCTCTTGGTCTGCATGCTCGCCTCCATCTGTTTCACATCTTTCCTGAAGCTTAGCTCCTCCTCCTCCGGCAACGCCAGCAGCCAATGGATCAGCCGCATCACCTCCCGCACTTCCATCTCGCTCATCCCCGACTCCAACAACTGCCGCACCAAGCCCAGCTTGCCACTCCGGCGCGCTTTCATGTCCTTGCGCGTGCCCTGCGCCATCCGATGCGCCTCAATCACCCGTGCCACCGGATTCCCCGCCGCGATCCACGGCTTCAGATCGAGGTCCGTCAGCTTGCAGGTCGCATACTGAAAGCGGAGCGAACACTCGGCGAAGGACTGGGTGAACGCCTTGGGTCTCCATCGAGGGCTCGGATCCGCGAGCACGGCCACGCTCACGGGGGGCGCGCCCGAAGCGGTCGAAGATCCTGCAGAAGTACTGGAACATGCGGCGGGGAAGATCGTCGTCGCGCTGCGCCTGCACCTCGACGTGGACCAATAGCAGTTCCTTCTCCCCGTCCCGGCGGGACACTTCCACCAGTTTGTCCACGCGCATGGGACCGGACTCCGAGTCGCGGACAATCTCCTGCAACTCGGTGTCGAGAAAGCGCGGCGGGGCCGACCAGTTGATCTGGTCGGCCAGCGCGGGGAACGCGATGGCGAGGCAGGGCTGGAGGAACGTCTCCAGCGTTGCCTTCCACGCGGCGTCGTACTCGGTTGTGGGGCTCAATACCTCCCTGCTACGCCGCGAAGGTGGGAAGGTTACAACCAACGGTGCATCCCGACACGCCCCCGTTTGAGAAGACGAATGGAGTGGCGATGTCTTCGTCGGCTCCGGAATGGGCCCGGGGATGCTACGAAGACGTTGCTGTCCCGCTTGACGCTGGGTTCACGACTCGGGACGAGCCCCGGATTGGGTGAATTAAGCGAAGAGTGCTTTTGGGGGATGGATTCTGTCGCCCCGTCCGGGGCTTGGTCCGGTCGACGCTGGGTCCCACGGCTCACGCCGTGGGCTACAGTCTTTCGGCCCTCCGGGCCTGACGTCTGGGTACGCTCCGGGAGTGCGGTTCGACCCGAGGAGACGCTCGCGCGATCGCTCGCTGGAGCAGCATCCGGATGCCCCCTCGCCGCCACGGCCAATCTGGGCACTGGCCCCGGTCGAAGGCCGACAGTAGAGTCCGGCCGTGCGGGAGACCGTCCATCGTCTGTTGCCGTGGTTGTTCGTGGTGCTGTTCGCAGCGTCCCGTTGGCCCGGCCTGATGCCCCCGAACTTCAGTGCCGCCTATGCCCTGATGTTCTGCGCGGGCGTCTACCTGCGCGGCCGCATGGGTACGGGCGTGACGTTCGGCATCCTGTTCGCGACCGACATGGCGCTGAACGCGTACTACCAGTTTGGCAAGGGATACGAGGTCTTCACGGTCGGCGGGTGGCTCTACCTCGCCGGCCAGTACGCCGCCTACGCCATCCTCTTCGCCATGGGACGACGGTTCCGCCCGGCGTCCAGCTGGATCACGCTCGTTGGCGGCGGAATCCTTGCGGCCCTCGTGTTCTACGTCGTCACCAACACCGCCGCCTGGTGGATCAATCCCTTCCGGAATCCCGAGTACGTCAAGACGCTGCAGGGCTGGCTCACCGCCCTGACCAAGGGCACCGGCGGATACCCGGAGACCTGGACCTTCTTCCGCAACACGCTCCTCAGCAGCGGCCTCTTCACCGCGCTCTTCGCCGGGTCCTGCAAGTTGACCGCCTCCGAATCCCCCGCCGACAAGGGCGAGGAACAGGCGCCTGCCGGATCCGAATCCGAGCCGGAAGAAGCCACGGCCTGACGGGGCGGCTGAGCCATGATCCCTCCTGTCCCCGTCGCTTGGACTCCCCTGATCGGATCGGAGACCGAAAGGCCCTACTTTCGCGAACTCGACGCCTTCCTCGAGCAGGCCGCCGCCTCGGGCCAGTCCATCCTGCCCCGCGCTTCCGAGATCTTCCGCGCCCTCGAACTCACGCCGCCTTCCCACACGCGCGTCGTCCTCCTCGGCCAGGATCCCTACCCCACCCCGGGCCACGCCCACGGCCTGTGCTTCTCGGTCCGACCCGACGTCCGTCCGATCCCCGGTTCGCTCCGGAACATCTACAAGGAGCTGGAATCGGACATCCCCGGCTTCCGCAAGCCCTCGCACGGCTGCCTCGAATCCTGGGCCCGGCAGGGCGTGCTCCTGCTCAACACCGTCATGACCGTCCCCGCCGGCGAGGCCGCCGGGCATCGGGGCCGCGGCTGGGAAACGTTCACCGACGCAATCATCCAAGCCGTGACCCGGTTGCCCCATCGGGTCGTCTTCGTCCTGTGGGGAAATGATGCGAAGAAGAAGCTGCCCCTGATCCCGGCCGAACCGCATCGAACCGTCGTCAACGCCCACCCTTCGCCGCTGTCGGCGCGGCTGTTCCTGGGCT
Organism: Limisphaerales bacterium; assembly: GCA_965284395.1. Lineage (GTDB taxonomy): Bacteria > Verrucomicrobiota > Verrucomicrobiia > Limisphaerales > UBA9464 > UBA6176. The sequence goes on from OZ260084.1 coordinate 566,235, forward strand.
GCCGATGCTTCTCCGCGATCAACCGCCACCTCGTCGAAGCGGGACATTCTCCCATCGACTGGACGATTCCGGAGCTGGCCAGCAGCGCCCCGCGACAAGGCAGCCTGTTCGGAAATTGAGGCGCGGTCCGCGCGCCCATCCCGTGCACGATCGCTGCATTGCACCATCGTGCAGGTGCAATCAGGAATCCCACGACACGATCCGCCCCCTGCCGGGTCAAATCCTCCAAAACCCCAGCAAACACGCTGAAACCAGCGCGTGGCATCGGGGATGCATTGGGAAACAGGCGTGAGCCGGTCAGCCAGACCGGGAACCGGACAAGGGAAAACAGGGAGGTCCGGTGAGAGGGAAGATTGAGGGTTTCAGGGACAATCTGGGGTTCCGGAAAGGCAGGCTGGCTCACACCACTCAGTGCAAGGGGTGGACATGTCTCAAGGTCGATCGGTCGAAGGGAATCAGGGCGACCGATGGAAGTGGGGATCAAAGTGGGGATCAAGGGGGCGGGCTCCGGTGGCTGTCGCAAGGCCACCGGAGCCTAGTCCTTTCAGGCTGAAAGCAGCAGTTGGGCTATCCACAGATTTCACGGATTTCACAGATGAACCGGGAAAAGAGGCCTCACCGCGTCGCTGTTTCCAGATCACCCTTGGGGTGAAACGACAGCCTCTCTCAACCGGCTTCCAATCCGAGGAATCGCTGTAATCCGTGGATCCAACCGCCGTTTCCAGGTTCAGGCGGCCGCCGGGCCGGGCTTCCCGGGTACCGACTCCGGTCGCACCGCCAACCACGTTGCCCCGAGCGTGACCGTTCCCCCGACCACCTCAGCCAGGCTCAGGCGTTCGCCGAAGCAGATCATCGCGCCAAGCGCCGTCACCACCGGCATGATCATCTGGATCGAGGAACCGCGTGCGACCGACAGCAACTGGAAGCCGTGCGTCATCGCGATCTGCGCCACCCCCACCGAAACGGCCGCGAGGATCAACCCACCCATCGCCACGCCCGGCACGTCCCACATCCGCCCCGCACAGAACGGCAGTGCCGCCGCCAGGGACCAAAGGCATTGCGACCCGTAGACCGTCGACGGATGCTCGCTGTGCCGAAGCAAACGGATGATCACCACCGCCACACCGGCCACGATCGCCCCCACCAATCCGAGGACCTCGTATCGGGTGAAACTGCCGCGGAAGGCCGATTCGGCGAAGAACACGGCCAACCCGCCGAATGCCGCCAGCATCCAGCCCAGTTGCGCCAGCCGCAGCCTTTCCTTCAACCAGACCGCCGCCATCACCGCGCCAAACATCGGGAACGTGAGGTTCAGGATCACCGCCCGCCCGACACCCAGGTGTGCGATGGTGACGTAGAACAACAGGATTCCCGCCGCACCCACCGCTCCCCGGGCCAGCACCATGGGACGCCGCACCACGTTCAGCGGTTGAAACCCACGCCCACGATACCCGATCCCCACGATCAGAAGCCCGACCCATCCGCGGTACGCCGAGGCCACGAAGCCGTCGGCCGTCGGCGTGTGCAACGACACCGCGCGCAGGATGAGGACGTTGGCGGCGAAGAAGACGATCGAGAGCAGCATCAACAGGATGCCGCGTCGTTCACTGGCTGGATCATGGGTTCCCATGGCTGTTTCGGACTGGACCGGCAGCCGGGGAAGGTGGGGACGAACAACCAATCCGTCCGGGACAGCCTCCTCGGCCACCGGACGGTTGCTTGTGCCTTCAAGCAGTCCCGCCGGCAGCCACGCCACGACGCCAAATGGCGCCAAGAAGGCGGGAAGCTACCGGAACTTGGACTGCACTGAACAACATCGGCCGCCAGTGCTACGGGCAAACCCATCGCCGGTCAAGGAACCGGTTCCCTGCAACTGCAATGCGCCACCCCTGCCCATGCATCATGCACGGGGCGTCGGGCTCATCTGCGGACCCAGCTGCGAACGCGGAAATACGCAGAAAAAGCCCGCAAAATCAGCACTTTCAACCAGTGGCACGCACCCTGCATTCAGTTATGGCGTGAGCCGGTCAACCCGACCGGGAACCGGGCGAAGGGAAGAAGGGATGCCCGGTGTCAGGGAAGATTCAGGGAAACAGGGAAATCTTGGGGTCCCGGAACGGAAGGCCGGCTCACACTGAGCAAAGCATGGAATGTTGAGCTCTCCTGAGTGGGAGAGGTGAATGAGACAGGGCGAGGATCCGGGAGCGATCAGGGAAAAAGGGCGCTTCCGGATCCTCAAACTGTTTTCTGCCGCTCACCCCGGACAGGGGTGGTGCGAGGATCCGTCGAGCCGCCGAGGAGTTTGAAGTTCTCAGTTTCAAGTTTGACTACCCCAAGAACGGAGTGGCGACGTCCTCGTCGCCTTGGAAGAGGTCCTGGGAGGGCAACGAGGACGTTGCCGCTCCGCTTGACGAGGGGGCAGTGTCGAGATGCGCCACCATGCCCCGCGTCTCAGCTGTCGCACTTGCCCCTCCGACCAGCCATCCTCTGCCCCGACGACTCCATGAAGAACCTGACCGTCATCGAGCATCCGCTCCTCGCGCGGGCCCTCACCCAGCTCCGGGATCATTCGACCCCGTCGCAGGCCTTCCGGCATCACCTGCTCGAGTGCGGTCGCCTGCTCGCCTGCGAGGCCACCCGCTTCCTCGAATCCCGGAAGGTCCGGGTCCGCACGCCGCTCGCCATGGCTTCCGGCGTGGAATTGAAGCGCCCCGTGACCCTTGTTCCCGTGCTCCGTGCCGGTCTGGCCCTGCTAGACCCATTCCGCGAACTCCTGCCCGAGGCCTCGATCGGCTTCGTGGGCCAACGCCGCGACGAAACCACCCTTCACCCCGAGACCTATCTGTTCAAGGTACCCGACGTGAAGAAGGCGGATGTCTTCGTGCTCGACCCGATGCTCGCCACCGGCGGAAGCGCCGTCTCGACGATCGATCTCCTCCGCAAGCACGGCGCCCGGCGCATCCGGTTGGTGTGCCTGCTCGCCGCTCCCGAAGGCGTCGACTGCGTCCACCGGGCGTACCCGGATGTCCCCATCCTCACGGCCGCGCTCGACCAACGGTTGAACGACCGCGGCTACATCGTCCCAGGCCTTGGAGACGCTGGCGATCGCTGCTTTGGCACCTGAGTCCAGAGCCTGCCGAGGTATGGCCGACGTCCTCGCAACGATTCCAAAAGGCTTCCCGCGAACCGGAAACCCTGTAGCCGCGCCCCCTGTCGACGGGTCTGTCCCCATGCCGTGACGAACGACATCCAGAACTCCACTCCAGGCACGACCTGGACGCGCCGGACGTTGCTGCGTCACCGTTCGCTGCTGCTCACCACGGTGGCGGCAGCTTCGCTCATCCTCTCCATCGGCTGGTGGAGCCAGAACGCCGTTCGGCGGACGTTGGAAGACAATCTCCGCAGCGAACTCCGCACGGCCATCGAGGCCAACGTCACCGCGCTGGACCTCTGGATCCACACCCAGCTCCGTACTGCCACGCTTCTCGCAACCGACCCGACCATCCGCGACCCGGCCAACACGGTTCTCGAGCAGGCGCGCCTCAATCCTCCTGCGGCGAACAACGGACCCGGTGGTGGCGGTGGGGGACGCTTCGGACCTGGCGGAGGACCCGGGCCCTTCGCATCGCAGGATCCGAGCGCGACAGCCCTCGCCCGCGCCCTCGACGAACGACTGCCCATCGCCGGATATCAGGCCGCGGTCCTCGTCGGGACCAATGGGCGGGTCGTCGCCTCCTCAGGACGCATGCGCCTGCGGCCCGGCACCGCCGTTCCTGCCGACCACGCCGAGCTTTTCAATCGCGTCCTCACCAACGGCAAACCGGCATTGGTCACTCCGTTCAAACCCACCCGACCCCAGGGGCGTGGCGGACCCGGCGGACGGCGTGGCGAAGGCCGCTTCCCGGGCTTCGGCCCCGGGCGCGGAACCAACTCGATCGGTCCTATGGGTCCCATCGGTCCCATGGGACCGGACGCACCTCCCCCTCCCCCAGGCGGCACCGATGGCCCCCGCTTCAACGGCCCTCCAGGCGAGCTGCAGGTCATGCAGGTGCTCGCCCCCGTCCGCGATGCGGCGGGCAATGTCAGCGGCATCCTGGCCGTCATCCTCCGGCCCGAGGCCGAATTCACCCGCGTCCTTTCCGTGGCACGGCCCGGTGCGAGCGGCGAGACCTTCGCCTTTGATCCCGCCGGCCGGCTGCTTTCCCAGAGCCGGTTCGATGACCAACTCCGTCAACTCGGCCTCCTCACGAACGCCCCAGGCTCCTCTTCCGCCCTCAACATCGTGCTGCGCGATCCCGGCGGCGATCTCACGCGTGGCTTCCAGCCCTCAGACTCCCTCACCAACGCCAGCCTCATGCAGTTCGTGGCCGAGGCGATCTCCGAGCCCGCCGGCGTCAGCGTGGTACCCGCCCGAGATTACCGCGGCGTCCCTGTCGTCGGCGCCTGGCATTGGATGGAGGACCACCAGTTTGGCGTGGTCACCAAGATCGACGCTTCCGAGGCCTTCCAACCGCTCCGCGTCCTGCGCCTGATCTTCCAGATCCTGCTCCTGCTCGTGATCCTCGCCGCCATCGCGGGTGTCGTCGCGTCCCACGTCGGATCCACCTGGCGCCGCCGTTTCAACGAGGCCCAACTCCGCGCCCGTCAACTCGGCCAATACACACTCGTCGAACGGATCGGCGAGGGCGCCATGGGTGTCGTCTACCGTGCGCGCCATGCGCTCCTCCGGCGCGAGACCGCCGTGAAGCTCCTGCTGCCGGATCGGGCGGACGAGGATCTGATCCGCCAGTTCGAACACGAGGTGCAACTGACCTGCCGTCTCACGCATCCAAACACCATCCAGGTCTACGACTACGGCCACACCGCCGACGGCATCTTCTACTACGCGATGGAACTGCTCGAAGGTCTGACCCTGCAGGACCTCGCCGACGCCCACGGAGCCGTGCCGGAGGAACGGGCGATCCACCTGCTCCGCCAGGCCGCCGGCTCACTCCAGGAGGCCCACGCCGCCGGCCTCATCCACCGCGACATCAAGCCCGGCAACCTTTTCCTCTGCGAACGCGGCGGCATGGCCGACACCCTCAAGGTCCTCGACTTCGGCCTCGTCCGCGACATCAGCCAGGCGCAGCCGACGGACGGCACCGCAGGCACCGCCTCCCGGTTCGTCGGCACGCCGCTGTACATGGCGCCCGAGACCATCCGCCAACCCGGCCACGGCGACGCCGCCAGCGACCTCTATGCACTCGGCGCAGTCGCCTACCTGCTCGTCACCGGGCTGCCCGTGTTCAGCGCGGGATCCGTCGAGCTCGCCTGGGAGATGCACACGAATTCCATCCCAGTTCCGCCCAGCCGCCGCGCGCCGGGTCCCCTGAGCCCCGAGTTTGAGTCGTTGATCCTGGCCTGTCTGGCCAAGAACCCAGCCGAACGTCCCCATGGAATGGCCGACTTCCTGGAGCGCCTGAACACTTGTCCCAAGGCCCACGCCTGGACCCCGGAACTCCGGGCCGCGTGGTGGTCCGAACACGTCAAGCCCACGGCCCCACACGCACCCGGTCTCCAGGCCTCGCGCCCGCCCTCCGAAGTCGAGGCCACCATCCGCATCGACCTCTCCTCCCGCGGCCCGGGGAAGGGATGAATCCGAAGTGGGAAGTTTTCAGTTTCAAGTTGGAAGCCCAACCAACGGGGTAGCGACGTCCACGTCGACTTCCCGAGTCCTTCAACCTTGAATCTTCAAACTTGAAACTCAAATCCCCCTTGCCCCGGAGGCCGTCCTGCCGGGAAATCAAAGGATGCAACGGCTCCTGCTTCTCCTCCCCCTCCTCATGGGTGCCACCCTTGCCGCCGCGGAACTCCGGCTCGGCCTGATCGGCCTCGACACATCGCACGTCACCGCCTTCACCGAGATCCTCAACAACCCCGCCGCCAAAGGACACGTGCCCGGCGCACGGGTCGTCGCCGCGTTCAAGGGCGGCAGCCCGGACATCGAGTCGAGCTGGTCCCGCGTCGAGGAATACACCAAGGAACTCACCACCAAGCACGGGGTGAAGATCTATGACTCCATCCCCGAACTGTGCCGTGACGTCGACGCCGTGCTCGTGGAATCCGTTGACGGTCGTCCGCACCTGGAACAGGCCCGCGCCGTCATCGCCTCCGGCAAGCCTCTCTACATCGACAAGCCCCTCGCCGGCACGCTGAAGGACGGACTTGAGATCTTCCGGTATGCCGCTGAGGCCAAGGTCCCCATCTTCACCGCCTCCTCGCTCCGCTTTGCTTCCAACACCCTCGCCGTCCGCGCAGGTTCCATCGGCATCGTCACCAACGCCACGACCTCCAGCCCAGCCCATCTGGAACCACACCACCCCGACCTCTTCTGGTACGGCATCCACGGCGTCGAATCCCTCTTCACCGTCATGGGCCCCGGTTGCATCGCCGTGAAGCGCGACACCAACGACACCGGCGGCATCCGCGTCACCGGACGATGGTCCGGAGGACGGATTGGCACCTTCTCCGAGGGCAAGGGTTACAACGGCACCGCAAAGGGCAGCCGCGGCGAAAGCCCCGTCGGCTCCTACGACGGATACGCCCCACTCGTCGCGGAGATCGTCCGGTTCTTCCAGTCCAAGGTCGCGCCCGTCGATCCGCGCGAGACGATCGAGATCCTCGCGTTCATGGAAGCGGCGGACGAAAGCAAGCGCCGCGGCGGAGCCGAGGTCACGCTCGCCGAGGTCCTCCGCAAGGCCGGTCACCGGCCCTGATCCCGGGATGAAGCTCGTCGTCTTCGCCCACGTCCCGCCGCCGCACCACGGGCAGAGCCAGATGGTCCAGTATCTGGTCGAAGGCTTCCGCCGTCGCCCCGACCTCGGCATCGAGGTGGAACACGTCGACGCGCGTCTGTCCGACGACCTCACCGACGTCGGCAGCGCGCGCGGCGGCAAGTTGCCCCGTCTGCTTGGCTATTGCTGGCAGGCGATCCGCGCCCGGTTCCGCAGCGGGCCCACCGCTTGGTACTACGTCCCCTCGCCCCCCAAGCGGAACAGCCTCTACCGCGACTGGATCGTGCTCCTGCTCGTCCGGCCGCTGTTCCGCCAGTCGATCTTCCACTGGCATGCCGTCGGACTCGGCAGCTGGCTCGAGACCGACGCCCGCGGTTGGGAACGCTGGCTCAGCCATCGCCTTCTGGGCCGCGCGAACCTCGCCATCACGCTCTCGAAGTTCAATTCGCCCGACGCCCAACGCCTCCAACCCCGCCGCACCGAAGTGGTCGCCAACGGCGTTCCCGATCCATGCCCGGACTTTGACGCGACGCTCGCCCCGGAACGGGCCCGACGCGCGGCGGCCCGTCAGGCCAGCAACGTCGTCCGCGTCCTCTTCCTCGCCCACTGCACGCGCGACAAGGGTATCCTCGACGCACTCGAGGCCATCGCGCTCGCCAACTCCGCGGAGGCCGGGACTCCCGCATCCACACGGCTCGAATTCCACCTCGATGTCGCGGGTTCGTTCGTCACCGCCGAAGAGGAATCCGCCGTCCGGGAACGCATCGCCCGGCCGGACCTCGCGCACCGGGTCCGCCTGCTCGGGTTCGTCTCCGGCGAGGCGAAGTCCCGATGCCTTCGCGAGGCCGACCTGTTCCTCTTCCCGAGCTACTTCGCCAACGAAGGCCAACCGCTGAACCTGATCGAGGCCATGGCCCACGGCCTGCCGCCAGTGACGACCCGCTGGCGCGGGATCCCCGAGATGCTCCCGCCCGACTACGCGGGCCTCGTCGAGCCCAAGGACCCCGCCGCAGCCGCCGCCGCCCTCCGGCAGGTCGCCCGGACCGAGGACGGCCTACGCTTCCGCCGCGCCAGCCTGGAACGCTTCGGCCTCGACGCGCACCTCGAAAGACTGGCCCAGGTGATCCGGTCTGTGGGACGCCCCGGCGACGAACTCTCCTGAGGATCGTCGCCGCGGTGGGGCGAGTGTCCTCACGAGCCGTGGCAGAGTTCCGAGTTTCAAGATTCAAGTTTCAAGCCCGCTGCTGCGGCGCATCCCGACACTGCCCCCGTTTGAGAACGGAGCGGCAACGTCCTCGTTGCCCCCTCAAGCCATTTCTCAATGCGACGGGGACGTCGCCACCCCGTTCCCTTCCTCAAACGGGGCAGCGATGTCCTCATCGCCCTGAGAAGAGGCCAGAGATGGCAACGAGGACGTTGCCGCCCCCTTCGGCCGGAATCCTCAAACGGAAGCCCTGTCTGCCCGGGAAGCTCGCTCCCCCAACTCCCGCGCCAGTTGTCCGCCCGGGATTCCCTTCCGCCGGGTCTCCCTGGCCTCAAGATAGGATCCCCAGCAATGCCCCATGCTCGCCTTCACGTCCGCCCAGCGCACTCTCCCCATCGCCGCGTACAGCGCCAGCTTCGCCGCCCGGATCCCGAGTCCCGACAGCTTCGGCTGATGGACTTCCAGGTAACGGTGCGTGACCTGGTAATCGATGCGTCCCTTGTACACGAACGCCGACCACGACCGCTTGAACCGGTAGTACACCTCGGCTGCATGGACCGCAGCGAGGGCGTGTCCCTCGACGATCGCCCAGACGTACCACTCGCAATCCTCGCCTCCGCCCAATTCCTCGTCGAACGGCCGCGCCTGCCATACGTCCCGCTGGTACAGGCAATTCGGATTTCCCGCGCCGAACTCGAAGCCCCGCAGGAAGTCCGTGCCTTCATACAACGTGATCCCACCTGTCATCCCGCGCTCGCCATCGCTCCGGACCAGCGGGCCCGCGGCCGCCACCACATTCTTCGGAAACCTCCGGATCGCCTCTCGGTACACATGCAGGAAGTCCGTCCGCACCGGCACCACATGCGAGCTCAGCGCCAGGATCCAGGGATGGCGCGCCATCGCGAACCCGACGTTCAACGAACGCCCGTAGGTGAACCGTTCCTGCGCCAACGGTACCACCGTCGCTCCCGCCGCCCTCGCGATGTCCACCGTTCCATCCGTGGAACCCGAATCGACCACGATCAACTGGTCGTCTGCACCCAACCGCAGGCCCGCCAGCAGTTCGCGGAACTGCGGGGCGGCATTCAGCGTCCGGACGACGACGCTCAGCGGTTGGTCTGACATGTCGGGCCCGATGCAATCCATCCACGACCGGATTGGCAATCGCCGAGACCAACGCCCGCGCGCACCCCAAGGGGTGGGGCGGGCTGTAGGCCCGGGTGCCCCCACCCGGCGCGTCCCCTCGGGCCGCTCCAGAGTTCGAAGTTTTCAGTTTCAGGTTTGAAGCAGCATCCGGGCTTCAAACTTGAATCCTGAAACTTGAAACTCCCGCGGGCGAAAACCTGCTTCTGGGGGCTTCAATCTGCCATCGAATCCGCGCATGCTCCGAGGACCTGCATGACGTTCCTGCCGGTTGCCCAACGAGAACTGCTCGCCGCCTCCCGGCGGAAGGCAACCTTCCGCATGCGGGTCTGGACCGCGCTGTTCGCCGCCGGCCTCACGTTCTTCATGCTGCTCTTCGTGAGCATCACCGGCGCGGGCACCCAGAGCGGCCGATGGCTGTTCTACGTCCTCGTCTCCGGCGGGAATCTCTTCGGCATCCTCGCCGGGGTGCTCATGACGGCGGACAGCCTCAGCGAGGAACGTCGCGATGGCTCGCTCGGCTTCCTGTTCCTCACCGACCTCAACGGCGTCGACGTCGTCGCGGGCAAGTTCACCGGGCGCGCCCTCGGAGCGTTGTACGGCCTGACCTCGGTGTTCCCGGTGATTGCCATCTCCTGGTTTCTGGGTGGCATCAGCAATGGCGAGTTCTGGCGCAACTGCTTCGTGATGCTGAACCAACTCTTCTTCGCCAGCGCCGTCGGACTCGCGGTCTCGGCCGGAGAGGTCCATCAAGCCCGGGCCGTGGGCCGGACGCTGCTGATCCTGGCCGTGTTCGTCCTGGGCATGCCCCTGATTGCGGAAGGACTTCAGGCATTCGGCGCTCCGCAGCCGTGGCTCTGGCTGTCGTTGCCTTCCCCAACCCAGGTCCTCAGTAGCGTCCGCGAAACGGAATACCTCCGGAACCCCTCGGCCTTCTTCTGGTCACTCGGCGTCAGTCACGCGACCGGATGGCTCTTCCTCCTGTACGCGGCGATCACGCTGGCCCGCAACTGGCGGTCGGGGCCCGAGGACGGTACGAGCGCCGCCACAGGCCGCCGCCTGGACCAACGCTGGCTGACCCAGGATCCCATCCGCGCGCTGCTCGCCGCCGATCGCTGGCCTCTCTACGTCGCCTGGGGAACCGTCGTGATGGCTGCGCTGCTGGCCTCTGCAAGCGTCCTGAGGTTTGACTCCGGCTACGTCCTCATGGGACTGGCCGTCGTCCTGAAGGGCCTGGTGGCATGGGAGGTCACCGCCTTTCTCGGCGAAGCCCGCCGCACGGGCGCCCTCGAACTCCTCCTGGCAACCCCGCTCCGCGATGGCGACTTCCACCGCGCCATCCACGCCCACCTCGCCGGCCGCTACCTGACACCCCTCGTCCTGCTGGTCGCCTGCCAGTTCATCCATGGCTTCGCGAACAACGCCCTCCACCTCGCCGTCGTCGACTCCATCGGCACGCTCTTGCAAGCGCTGGTCGTCGGAAGCGTCGGCATCTGGTTCGGCCTGACCGAGACCAAGCCCCTGATGGCCTTCGCCAAAACTTTCGGAATCACCGTCGTCCTCGCCACCGCGCTGAACTTCATCTGCTGTATCGGATTCGCGATACCGCTCCTCCTCGGGACCTGGGCGCAATCCAAGCTCCGGCTGTCCTACCGTGAGATCCTAGCCGGTGTCCGGTCCCACTGGCAGCGACGCGATGGATGGCTGCACACCACTTCCGCTCCGTCCTGGACTGCCCCGCGACGACCCGGCACCCCGCCTGCCCCGCCCCCGCTGCCCTACCAACGCGACGAGTGATCGGGCGACGCCCAGTCGATGAACGCGATCCCCGTCATAGTCGCCGGCCTCCGTCGGAATGCGCGCAAGGCGTCGCTGCCGTGGTCCCGCGTTGGGGCCGGCACCCTTGCGACCCTTCCATTCCTCTTCCTCAGCAACCTTCACCAACCGCTGGCGGCTTCCGGCTTCGGCCGGGCATATTTCGAGGCCTTCGTCGTCATCGCGGCGTTGCTCGGTGCATTCGCCGGCCAACTCGTCACGGCGGATACGATCGGCCAGGAGGCCCGGGAGGGCACGCTGGGCTTGCTGTTCCTCACGCCGCTGTCGAAGTGGGACATCATCCTCGGCCGTATTTCAGCCGGAGGAGTCGTCCTGTACTCACTCCTGCTCGCGGGCCTGCCCGCGGCAGCCGTGGTCTGGCTGATCGGCGGCGTAGCCCCGGTCGAGTGGATCAACGCCATGCTCGCACTGTTCAATGTGATCTTCGTCTCCATGGCGGCAGGCATGGTCGCATCCGCCTTCGTGCGGGAATCGATCCCGTCCTTCCTGACCGGCTTCGGGCTCATCGTGACCGTCGGAGCCGTGCCCCTGAGCCCGGGTTACGCACTCAGCGAATCGCATCCGGGCCTGGCGTCCCTCTTCCAGGCCCTTTCCCCAGTGACCTCGCTGCGCCTTGCCATCGAACGTACGATCCCCGCAACGCCGCCTCCGAGCACCGGCCCGGAATACATGGCAAGCCTTGCGCTGAGTCACCTCGCGGGCTGGCTGCTGATATTCGTCGCCGGACTCGGTGCCGAGCGGACCCGCCGACAACTGGCCACCCCGAAGCCACCGAAGGCACGCCGGTGGTTCCAAGTCCGGAAGAAGCACGACGCCGACGCGCCCGTGGCCGCCATGCTCCTGAGGCATGCGGTACGGGGGTTGCCCATGGACATCGTGGGGCCCGTTGCCACCGCCGGATGGCTTGGACTTTTTGCCCTCTTCCTGCGGGTGAGCGGAAACCATGTCGAAGAGGTCTTTGCTCTGTGCATCCTTGGATGCCTCCTGGTCCATTTTCTCTGGCGGACGACCTGTGCCTGGCAACTAACCCAGTTCTTTTACCAGGGCCGCCAGTCCGGCCTCTTCGAACTGATCCTCACGACCCCTGCCTCCCGTGAGAATCTGCTCGGTGAAATCGCCACGGAGGTCTCCGTGCGTTGGGTACCCGCCGCGATCCTGATGCACCTTTTCGAGCTGATCGCCATCGCAGGGATGGGCGACGGCATTCGCGACGAGGTTACCGTCCTCGTGTTCAGTTGGATCCCGGGATTCCTCCAACTGGTCTCCTTGCCCGTCATCGCCCAGGCCGAGGGCCTCCGAAGCAAATCCCAGGCAGGCGCCATGGCTGGCGTCGTCCTGAAGGGCATCCTGATTCCGACCCTCCTGACACCGATCTGCTTCATCGGGCTGCTGGCGTGGGCCATCTTTGCCTGGCTGGCGGCGCGCGCCCTCCGACAGACCGCCGGTGAAGTCCTCCTCGGGCTCCCTTCCCGCCACACCTCACCGATCGGCATCATCCACCCGCTGCCACCAGAGCCGAGGCCTTGAATTCTGGAATCCTCATGCCGCCCCCGGACACTCGCCCCACCGAAGCCAGATTCCCGCCGGGGTGGGGCGAGACTTCCTCTAGCCCCATCGGTCTTGAATCTTGAATCTGGGAGCTTCCAACTCCCCCGCACTCCATCGTTTTCAAGGACACCAGAAGAGCATGGACGCGCTGCCGGTCATCATCGCAGGCCTCCGACGGGATGCACGGAAGCCTTCGCTTCCATGGATCCGCGTCGCGGCTGCGGCCATGGCTTCCCTCCCTTTCCTCTTTGCCGGAGGCGGCGGCGGCCAACTCGCCGTCTCGGCCTTCGGCCAGTCCTACTTCGCGGGCTTCACCGTCGTCGCCGCCATCCTCGCAGCGCTGGGCGGCCAGCTGGCCACGGCGGACAGCATCGGACGCGAGGCGCGTGAGGGAACGCTGGGCCTGCTGTTCCTGACGCCGCTTTCGCGGTGGGACATCGTCCTCGGGCGGATCGCCGCCGGGGGTGTGGCGCTCTTCTCCCTGCTGCTGGCTGCCCTGCCGGCGGCTGCGATCGTCTGGCTGCTGGGCGGCGTCTCCGGAGTCGACTGGCTTCGTGGGATGATCGGGCTGCTGAACCTGATCTTCGTGTCCATGGCCGCGGGCATGGTCGCAACCGCGTTCATTCGCGAAGCCGTTCCGTCCTTTCTGGCCGGCTTCGGCATCCTCCTGGCGGTCGGGCTCCTGCCCTTCGTGATGGAGTATGGCTTGAACACCCATCATCCCGCGCTCGCCCTGCATCTCCGCCACCTGACGCCACTGTCCGTTCTCCACCCTAGCCCGAGCCCCATCAGCCACTGGGCAGGCTACCTCGTCAACCTCGCCACCAGTAACGCCCTGGGGTGGCTCATGATCTTCGTCGCCGGCATGGGCGTGGAACGGACGCGCAACCAACTCGCGAATCCAAGCCATCGACGGACCCGGCGCCTCTTCCGGCGACGGATGGATCGCTATCTCGATGCCCCTCCGGCCCGACTGTTGTTCCTTCAGGCGATGCGGGGAATGCCCCTGCACTGGATCGGCCCGGCCATGACCGCTGCCTGGCTGGTGATTCTCACGGTCGCGACCCGCGTGATCGACCTCCTGAATCAGACCGAGATCGAGGCACTTGCTCTCGTTGGATGTTTCGCCACGCACTGCCTCTGGAGACTGGCCTGTGCATGGCAATTGACCCAGTTCTTCTACCAGGGCCGGCACTCGGGGCTGTTCGAACTCGTGCTGACCACGCCGTCGGCCGATGCCCGGCTGCTCAACCAAGTAACCTTGGAGGTCGGCGCCCGTTGGATCCCGGCTGCGATGCTCATGCACCTGCTGGAGGTGGTTTACTTCGCCTGGATGAGCGCTGCGGGCCACGGTGCGGGCGATAGCATCGGTGGCGTGGTGATCATTCTGCTCCTCGGGATCCTGCAATTGGCTACCCTGCCCACGATCGCCCTGGCCGAAGGCCTGCATCGGAAGTCCGCCGCTTCCGCGCTCGCAGGCGTCGTGCTGCGAGGCTTGATCATTCCCACGATCCTCATGCCCCTCTGCTGTCTGGGAATGGTTGCCCAGATCCTGTTCCTCTGGCTCGCCCGCCGCAGCCTCCGCCAACCCATCGGAGAGATCCTGCTCGGACTTCCCTCAAAACTGACCCCACTCGACGGCATCATCCATCCGCTGCCGCCGAAGCCGGAGTCTTGATCCTGAAAGCGGCAGTTGGACTATCCACAGATTTCAGGTATTTCACAGATGGGCCTAGAGAAGAGGCCTCACCGCGTCGCTGTTTCCAGATCACCCTTGGGGTGAAAGGACAGCCCCCCTCAACCGGCTTCCAATCCGTGGAATCGCTGTAATCTGTGGATCCAACCGCCGTTTCTAGGTTGATTCCTGGAAAAGGCAGTTGGAACCACGGATAGCACGGATGACACGGATAAGCAGGGACTTGGCTTGAGATCGTCGTGCACCCGCGAGGTGAGCGCTCGACCGGGCTGAAAACTTCGCCCTCCCCAGAACTCCATCGTTTTCAAAGCGTCCGGAACGGTTCATGAAGAGGGCGAACCTCCAACCCCCGGTCCATGCCACAGAACGTCGTCGTCAAATCGCGCATCCAACTCAAGGACTATGATCCCGCCGAGGACTTCGGCCTGAAGAAGGAAAAGACCCGGGAAGCCACGCGCCGACTGCTGGAACGGATCGGCGGACTGCAGGCCAAGCTCTACGCCAACACCCGCCGCTCGGTCCTCGTCGTGCTCCAGGGCATGGATGCCAGCGGCAAGGACGGCGCGACGAAGTCGCTGCTGGAGTTCGTGAACCCGGCCGGCGTCGAGGTCACCGACTTCAAGGCCCCTTCCAGCGAGGAACTCGCCCATGACTTCCTCTGGCGCGTCCATCACGCGGTCCCGCGGTACGGGCGGATCGGCGTCTTCAACCGATCCCACTACGAGGACGTCCTGGTGGTCCGCGTGATGAAGCTTGCGACGAAGGAAGTCTGGGCACCGCGCTACGAGCAGATCAATCGCTTCGAGCTGAACCTGCACGAAGCCGGTTACCTGATCCTCAAGTTCTACCTCCACATCTCCAGCGAGGAGCAGGCCGAGCGGCTCCGCGCGCGGATCCAGGATCCGGCCAAGAACTGGAAGTTCGAAGGGGCCGACCTCCGCATGCGGGAACGGTGGGACGACTTCATGAAGGCCTATGAGGACGCCATCAACCTCACCTCACCGAAGCACGCCCGGTGGCACATCATCCCGGCCGACAAGAAATGGGTGCGCGACCACCTCATCGCGAAGCATGTCTGCGCGGCGATGGAGGAGATGGAACTCGCCTGGCCCAAGCCGAAGGAAGATCTGTCCAAGTACCAGGTGAAGTGAGCGGGGGAGTTTCAAGTTTGAAGATTCAAGTTTGAAGCGGCCCTCGCCCCTGCGGGAGACCATCCCGTCTCCCGTCCTCCGTTCTTCCGCGCCCGTACTCGAAGTCGTACTCGATCACCTCCCAACTTCCACCCTTCCCACGCCCATTCATCGGTTCGAGTACGAGTAGGAGTTCGAGTACGATCACGCCCAACGCCAACGGCGTTGCGTCCCTTAGCCCAGGGTTGGCCGAGGCACGAGGCCTACCCTGGGTCGAAGGCCAACACATCCCTCAACCGCATCGCGGTTGTGGCCATCATCTCGCGCCCACGACACAAACCGCCCCCGCCGCAACCCGGCGCACGGCGAAACCCTGGGACCCGCCACCCCAGACACACCCTTCCCCAACGGGGCGGACGGGAACAACAACACCAGGGAGAGGATCAGTGATCATGGTGCCAGATCCGAGCGCCCCTTCAGGGCGCGGTTCGTCATGAACGCACCGACCCGGGGTTCCACCCCGGGCTTTCACCGTTTGCCCCGTTGGGGCAAGGCCACCGCCTTCCCTACCTCTGCGCCCGTACTCGTACTCGTACTCGATCACCACCAGGCACCGAGCCCTCACACGCAAACCCATCGCTTCGAGTACGAGTACGAGTACGCCACCACCCTCCCCTCTGCGCCTCTGCGGGAGATCCCCCTCCCCCCAACCCTCCAACCGGAACGAAAAAGGGGCTCCCGGCACGCGTCCGGGAGCCCCCTTCTGAAATCTGCCGGGATTACTTCGCCGGGGCGCTCTCGTACTTGTTGAGCGTCTTCTCGAGCTCGGCCTTCTGGTTCTTGTCGGTCACCAGCTCGACCGCCTTCTTCTGCGTGGAGATGGCCTCGGCGACCCTGCCGTTGTCGAACAAGGCACGGGCGTGGGTGTCGAGGATCGCACCGTCCTTGCCACCGGACGCCGTGACCGCGGCCTCGGAAGCCTTGAGGGCGAAGGCGAGGTCGCGGTTCTTGAGGCGCGGGTTGGTCAGGACATTCCAGGCAATCGCGTTGAGGACCATCTGATCCTTGGATGCGAGTTCCAGAAGCTTGGCTCCGGTCTCGGACGCCTTGTCCTTCTCACCCTTGTCGCTCTGCTGGAGGTACGCACCGAACAGGGTGTTCAGCTCCATCATCCGCTTCTGGCTGACCTCGCGCTCGGCAAATTCCTTCTGGGCCGCGGCCACGTCGAACTTGCCCGCGACAACCTTCGTGATCGCCTCGTCGAGACCGCCCATCGGGTGACCGACCCACACGATCTGTCCTTCCTTGTTCACCACGAACGAGGTCGGGATGCCATTCTGGCTGTAGGCCTCCATGTAGGCCTTGAAGGTCTTCCGGGCATCATCCACCGCTACGACGTAGTCCATCTTCTCGCCCATCTTGTCGACGAAGGGCTTCACCTTGTCCTCGGTCTCGTCCGAGATGCCGATGAACGTCACGCCCTGGTCCTTGAACTTCTTCTGCAGGTCGGTCAGGTGCGGGATCGACGTCTTGCAGGGTCCGCACCACGTAGCCCAGAACTCGACCACGTACGTCTGCTTGCCCTTGCCGGCCGCCAGGTCGATGGCCTCGCCCTTGATCGTCTTGGCGAGCGTCAGGGCCGGGGCCGGATCACCCAGCTTGGCGGCGAATGCAGTGAATCCCCCGGCAAGGGCCAGGGCGACGGCGAGGAGGTGCTTGGTGGACATGTTGTTTTTGCGTTCCTGATGACATTCATCGGGAAGCCCCCGCCGAACGCAAGCCCGGAGCCACCCCCGGGCCGGGGAGTTGCCAGTTGCCGGTTCCCAGATGCCAGTTCCGGTTTGTAGGCCGGGTGCCCTCACCCGGCGTGAAAGATCCCGGTTGTTACGCGTAGCCCTCACCCAGCGTGGATCGTGAACCGCCGCGTGGGGGCACGCAGCCTACAGAACGGAGTGGAGGCAGTGGGGTCTGTGGAGGCAATGGGGTCAGTCCCATATTATTTACATTTGTTCCCACATCCACACGGTGAGCTCCTCCTGTGCTGTTCCTTCTTTGAGCGAGAGTTGCCTGTTTCCCATCTCCAATTCCCGGAACTGGCCACCCAACGCCCGAGGCCC
This sequence comes from Limisphaerales bacterium, assembly GCA_965284395.1. Classification (GTDB taxonomy): domain Bacteria; phylum Verrucomicrobiota; class Verrucomicrobiia; order Limisphaerales; family UBA9464; genus UBA6176. The sequence continues at coordinate 583,682 of OZ260084.1, forward strand.
TAGCCTCGGCTCCATGCATCCCGGAAGCCCGCTGAGCCGCCGCACGTTCATCTCCAGCGCCAGCCTCGCCACGCTGGCCGCCGCCGCAGGCACCGCTCACGCCCGACCCGTCGCCCCTTCGGATCTGGTCCAACTCGCCACGGAAGTCCGGTCCGACCTCGCGGGTCGGGTCCTGCCCTGGTGGATCGAGAACACGATCGATCCAAGGGGCGGATACGCCCTCGCCTACGACGCCCGAAAGGGCCGGACGCCACCCTACGAGAAGCAGGTGGTGACGCAGGCCCGCACGGTCTGGGGTTTCTCGCTGGCGCATCGGCGCGGGCTGGGATCCTCCGTCCGGGACTACCTGTCCGCGGCACGGCACGGGGTCGACTTCCTGCGGTCGCACCTCAAGGACCCCACCCACGGTGGGTACTTCTTCTCGGTGGAACCGGACGGGAGGCCGCGCGACGCCCGCAAGCTGATGTATGGGCAGGCCTTCGTGATCTACGCGCTCGTCGAGTACCACCGGGCCAGCGGCGAACGGCAGGTCCTGGACGAGGCCCTCGACCTGTTTCGCCTGATCCAGCAGCGGGCGCACGACGGCCAACGCCGCGGCTGGACCGAACACTTCGAACGGGATTGGAAGCCGCTCCCGTTGCGCGCGCCGAACGCGATCGTCGAGATCGCCGGCCTCAAGAGCGCCAACACCCACCTGCACCTCATGGAGGCCTTCACCGAACTGTACGAGGCCTCGCGCGATCCGGCCGTTCGCGACGCGCTCGTCGAATCCCTCGAACTGAATCGGACGTACTTCTATCCGTCCGACGCTGCGCGTTCGGCCTTCCATTTCCACGCGGATTGGAAGCCGGTTACGGAGCCCTCCAGCGCAGGACTGAGCTACGGACACAACGTCGAGTTCGCGTGGCTGATGATCCGGGCCGAGGAAGTGCTTGGCCGGCGTCCGTCCTGGCGGCATTTCCACAACCACGTCACCCACACGCTGCGTTGCGGCACCGACCCGGTGCTGGGCGGCATTTACAACCGCGGATCCGGAAACAAGCCCGCGACCGACCTCGACAAGGTCTGGTGGGCCCAGGCCGAGATGGTGGCCGCCCTCACGGACGGATTGCGGGATCAGCCCGGCAACCGGGAGTACGCCGACGCGTTGCAGCGCCTCCTGAAGTTCATGGCCGAACACGGCACGGATCCCGCCACGGGAATCTGGTACGACACCGTCACAACGGACGGGCAGCCCAAGGCCATGGGGCTTGCGCACAGCTGGAAGGCGAATTACCACGATGTCCGCGGACTGCTGAAGTTCGCGGAACACTTCGGAAAGCGCTGAAACATCGCCAACCGCACACCTCATTCCCTCATGAAACCCTGGCCCTTCCTACTCGCGCTCGGACTTGCCTCCACGCTCGCACTTGCCCAGCGCAGCACCCTCACTCCTGTCACTTCGGTGCAACCCTCCGAAGCCGCGCGCGCGATGCTCAAGGAGATCGACACCGCCCACCTCCTGCTGGGGCCGCAACCGGCGGGCTACTTCGACGGCAAGTCCCGCGCCGAGATCTTCCTGGGTCGCGAAAAGGCCATGCAGCAGATGCGCGACATCGCCGTCCGTTTCCACGAGGCGCATCCCAAGGATCCCATGCGATGGGAAGGCATCCTGCACGTGCTGATGACGCCGCCCGAGTTCATCACGGGCTTCAAGGAAGGCTTCGAGAAATCCAAGGGCGCCGGCACGGAGTTCTGGATCGTCGACGAGAAGGCCAAGGCCGACTGGAAGCCCCGGCAGGAAGCCTTCGAGAAGGCCATCGCCACGGCATCGGACGTCCCGTGGGAGGTTCAGGAGAAGTTCGTCAGCCTCGCCGGTTCCCGAAAGGCCTCCGCCGCCGGGCGCGACGCTGCGGCACGGGAGAAGGCGTTGCTGGAACAGGCCGACGAACTCGCCCGCCGTTTCCCCGAGGGAAAGGCCGCGCTCGGTGCCTACCAGTCCTACGCCCGCACCAGTGGCAAGCAGGGGACCCCGGCCGCCCTTGGCTTCTGGTCCGGCCTGACCAAGAGCCCGAATGCCGCGGTGCGCGCCCGCGCCGAGGCTGAGGTCCGAGTCGCCGAATCGTTCACCAAGCCCATCGACCTGAAGTTCACCGCGGTCGACGGCCGCGAGGTCGACCTCTCCAAACTCCGCGGCAAGGTCGTGCTCATCGACTTCTGGGCGACCTGGTGCGGCCCGTGCATCGCCGAACTCCCCAACGTCAAGAAGGCCTACGCCACCTACCACGACAAGGGCTTCGAGATCGTCGGCATCTCCCTCGACCAGGCCGACGACCGCCAGAAGCTCATCGACTTCACCAAGAAGCACGAGATGCCCTGGCCACAGCACTTCGATGGCAAGGGCTGGAAGAACGAAGTATCCTCGAAGTACGCCGTCTCCGCGATCCCCGCGATGTTCCTGCTCAATCGCGAAGGGGTCGTGATCTCGACGAACGCCCGCGGCCCGAAGCTGGAGGAGGAAATCCGCCGACTCCTCGGCGAGTGATCAACGCCCCCGGTTCAGCCAGGTGATCGAGAGCTGGAGACCCGTGGCCGTCGTCACCCACAACAGATACGGCACTTGGGCGAAGGTGACCCATCGGTAGTGCGGCCAGACCGCCAACATCATCCAGATGATGCTGCCCCACACGACCAGGATGTCCAACGCCGCCAGTTCGAGGTTCCGCAACCCGAACTGGATGGGCGTGAAGATCACGTTCGACACCAGGTTCACCCCGAACGGAATCAGCACCGGCCACGGCAACCGCCGTCGGAACGCCTGCACCACCACGAACACGATGCTCACGCCCAGGATGGGATAGAGCACGCTCCAGATCATCCCGATCGTCGACCCCGGCGGCGTCCACGACGGCTTCTGGAGGGAGTTGTACCAATCCTGCCACGACATGGTCCGAGCTTCGATCCGTTCTCCAGAAATGCAAAAGGGGGAATGGGGCGCTGGTGGCGCACCTCATTCCCCCCGTTTGAAACCGGCGCCCGTCACGGGCGCGGACGGACCGCCTTACTTGAGACCGGCGAGCACCGCCTTGACCGCCTCGAAGTTGGGCAGGTCCTTCGGCGTCGGGGTCTGCTCGGCGTATTGGACCACGCCATTCTTGTCGATGACGAAGGCCGCACGGGCCGAGGTGTCACCCACGCCGGCGAGCATCGGGAAGCGCACGCCGAACGCGTCGGTCACGGCCTTGTTCAGGTCGCTGGCGAGCTTGATGCCGATCTTGTGCTGCTTGGCCCAGGCATCCTGCGCGAAGGGGCTGTCCACGCTGATGCCGATCACGTCGGCGCCCAGGTCGGCGTACTGGCCGAGACCCGAGGTGATGTCGCACAACTCCTGCGTGCAGACGCCGGTGAAGGCGAGGGGGAAGAACAGGATGACGGTGTTCTTCTTGCCGAGGTTCTCGGCGAGGGAGACGTCGACGAGGCCGGCGTCCGTCTTGGACTTGAGGGTGAAGGCCGGAGCCTTGGAACCAACTGCGATAGGCATGTTCTGAGAGATGATAGGTTACTGTGAAACTACGGAACCGAGGACCGCACCGTTACAGGCGCGACGCCCCGGTGTCAAATCACGGCCAGCACCTCGGCCGCATGTTCCTCCGGCTTCACCTCCGGCCAGATGTGGGCAATCCGCCCGTCCGGACCGATGTGGAAGGTCACCCGATGGGTCCCTTGGTACTTCCGGCCCATGAACACCTTCTCACCCCAGACCCCGTAGGCCTGGACCAATTCCTTCTTCTCGTCTGCAAGCAAAGGGAACGGCAGCTGGAACTTGTCGGTGAACTTCACGTGGGCCTTCACCGGATCCGTGCTCGCACCGAGCACGACGGCACCCTTCTTCTTGAACTTCGGCCAGGCATCCCGGAACGCGCAGGCCTCCTTGGTGCAGCCGGGGGTATCGTCCTTCGGGTAGAAGTACAGGATCACGTGCTTGCCGAGCAGGTCCGCCAACCGCACCAGCGACCCATCCGTCGCCGGCAGCTCAAACGCGGGTGCCACATCGCCCACCTTCAGGGAAAGTTCCACTTTCTTCGCCATGGGCTCCGACCGTAGCCCGGCTTTCCGCGAGCGCAATCACCGGGCGGTTCAACCAAGCCTGCAACGCACGCTTCCGGGATCCTTCAGGAAGAAGGGCAATACCCGTTTGCAACTCTCCAATGACATGGCTGCTGGTGTAGATGGCGTCTGCGTTGGATTCCAACCACGCCAGCACCTTGGGATCGGGGCGGGACTTGGCCCGCTCACTGAGGACATCCGTATCAACGAGCCAGTTCATGCTTCGGGCGGTACATCTGACGTTGCCGCGGCGGAAGTTCCAGGGTGTGGGGGCACTCCATGTAGATCCCGAACCAATCGCCCCCCGCCTTCACCTTGCGCAGTGTCAGGACTTGGGTTTCCGGATTGTCTTCGACCACGAAATGGTCACCGGCTTGGAGTTGGCAGCGTTCACGAACGGATTGGGGAATCACGATCTGCCCGCGGCTCGAAAGAGTCGTCGTCATGGAAGTAAGCAGTACTTACGACCTGTTCCTGTCAACAGCCAGTCCCAGCCTCCTCACGTCGTCTGCTACCCGCTTGCCCCCCGGCTTCAAACTTGAATCTTCAAACTTCAAACTCCCCTTCAAACTCCCCTTCAAACTCCCCTGCCAACTCCCCGCAGCGCCGTCCGCACCATCACGAACTCACCGACGTTCTCCGGCGTCACCATTCCCACCAGAATCCCCGACTGGATCACCGGAATCGTCAGGACCGCACCCTCGGCTCCCTGCGCCCGCCGCAGCACCACCTCGATCGGCTCCGTCGGACCTGCGGTGGCGAAATCGGTCCGCATCACCTCCCGCACCAACGTATCCGGGCCCGATCCTGCCAACGCCCGGAAGAAGTCATCGCGCGGGAGCATTCCGACGACCTCGCCCTGGGCGACGACCGGGAAATCCTGCTGGTATCCGGCAAGGAGCCACTGGGAGACCTCGCGCAGCGTGCTGAAGGGCTCGGCCACGTGGAACTCGGTCATCATGGTGTCCCGGACCGAGACGCCGTGCAGGAGCGAGGTCGTGGCGACGGCCTGGGCCTCCTGGGTGGCACCGATCCAGACAAAGACGGCAATGAACAGGAGGAGCGGCTGGTGGATGGGGAGGACGCCCGCCATTCCGAGGAGCACGACGACGCCCAGCAGGATCGCCACGCCCTTGCCAATGCCCGCGGCCACGCGTGTTGCCCAGGCCCGGTTGCCGCGCCACGAGAGGATCGCCCGCAGCACGCGGCCACCGTCCATCGGGAAGGCGGGGATCAAGTTGAACAGCACGAGGAAGACATTGACGATCATCAGCGCCAGCGGCGCCGGAGCCTTCAGGGCGGATGAGTCAAAGCCTTCCACCGGCCGCGGGACCAGCACCAGCCAGAGGAAGGCCAACCCGGCGATCACCACGTTCACCGCCGGGCCCGCCAGTGCGATCAACAACTCCTGCCGCGGGGTCTCGCCGGTGGATTCCATCCGGGCCACACCCCCGATCGGAAGCAGCGTGACGTCCTGCGTCCGGATCCCGAACCGCCGCGCCATCAAGACGTGGCCAAACTCGTGCAGGAGGACGCAGCCGAACACCATGGACTGGAACAGGACGCTCGAAAGCGCACCCTGGGCCGTCCCGGATGCCGACCAGCCACGCCAGCCGAAGAACGCCAGCAACAGCAGGAACGTGACGTGCAACCGCACCTCAACGCCAAACGGACGACCGATCAGGATGGACCACTTCACTGGATCCAACCTGACGCATGCGGGACGGGACGGCAATGGGTGCACAGCCCGACACTGGCCTCCGTTTGAGAACAGGAACGGGGTCGCGACGTCCTCGTCGCCTGGGGAAAGGGTCTGAGAGGGCAACGAGGACGTTGCCGCCCCGTTGGACGCGGGGGCAGTGTCAAGATGCGCCCGACGGGAGGCAGCAACAGGTGCGCGGTTGCAACATGGGCAGGCTTGGACATTGTACCGGTGTGAAGCTTGACCTCCCGCGCCGACTGGCGCTGTTCGCGACCGCCATCCTGGTGGTCTCGGCGGCGTTGGGTTGGCGGGCTTGGGTCGCGTGGCGCGAGACCGGGCGGCTCACCGAGCTTGGCCCAGCGCTCGAGGCCGGCCAGCAGCTCGCCGAGCACTACAAGGCCGAGGTGCTGGAGATGAACCACGCCCTCGCCCGTTACGGCATCACCGGCATCCCTGCGGAACGCCAACGCTTCGAGGACACCCGCCTCCGCCTCCGCAACTGGCTTGCCGACCAGGCCAAGCAACCTTCCACCAGCTCGGACCCCTCCGTGCTGGGCCGCGTCCTCACCGCCTTCGAGGCGTTCGAGACCCATGCGAACCGACTCCTCGCAGCCCGCTCCCAAGGTCTCGGCGGAACCGAACCCGCCCAACTCATCGACCAACTCGAACAGGATTCCCTTTCCCTCCTCTCGCTGGCCAGCGACCTCGACCGACTCCACCGCGCCAAGCTGGAACAGTACGTGATCCATGCAAACGAGGCTGCGTCCACCCTCCACAACTTCACCCTCGGGTCCCTTGCCGCCCTCCTCGCGCTCATGGCCTGTCTCGGCTTCTTCGTCTGGCGCGACCTCATCGCCCCGCTCCGGACCCGCCTCCACCAGTCCCGACTCGCCCTCGAGCAACGGGAGAAGCTCGCTTCACTCGGCGTCCTCGCCGCGGGCGTCGCCCACGAGATCCGCAACCCGCTCACCAGCATCAAGGCCCGAGCCTTCACCCTCTCCCGGCTCCTCCGCGCCAACAGCGACGAACACGGCGACGCGGTCGTGATCGGATCCGAGATCACCCGCCTCGAACGGATCGTCGACAACTTCCTCCGCTTTTCAAAACCCACCCCACCCTGCCCGACCCTTGTCCAGGCTGGCCCCACGTTCCGCGAACTCTCGCGGCTACTCGCCCCCGACCTCGAACGTCACCGGCTCGAACTCCGACTCGGCAACCTCGACGAAACACCCTTCCCAGCCGACCCGGAGCAACTGCGCCAGGTGCTGATCAACCTGGTCCGCAACGCCGCCGATGCCAGTCCTGCCGGATCACCCATCACGCTTTCTGCCGAGCTCGGCCAGGTCCGCATCGAACGGCAGCTCACCCCGGTCATGAGCCTATCGGTCCGAGATCTCGGGTCCGGCATTGCTCCGGACGTGCAGCGCCGCCTCTTCGATCCCTTCTTTACCACCAAGGCCAACGGCACGGGACTCGGCCTCAGCATCAGCGCCCGCGTCGTCGAGGGTCATGGCGGGACCCTTTCCTGCGAAACCACGCCCGGGGCCGGCACCACATTCACCGTTCATCTCCCGCTCGTCTCCCGAACACAGGATTGCCGGCAGGAGCGCCTCGTTGTCGATTCCCCCGTGCCCGCCCATTGACCGTGCAACCCTCACCCCGACTGCTCCTCATCGAGGACGACTCCGGTGCCGCCTCGTCGCTCAAGCGGCTCCTCGCCGCCGAGGGTTATTCGGTCGAGACCGCCCAGGATGGCACCTCCGGCCTCGCGCTCGCCCAATCCGGCAACCACGACGTCGTCCTCACCGATTGGCGTCTCCCCGGCGCGACCGGCATCGAGATCATCCAGGCGCTCCACCGCTCCCACCCGCGCCTCCCGATCATCCTCATCACGGCCCACGGCTCCACCGAGACCGCCATCGAGGCCACCAAGCACGGTGCCTTCGAGTACCTCCTCAAGCCGCTCGACATGGAGGAACTCCTCGCCGCCACCGCCCGCGCCGTCTCCTCCCGCCGCATCATGGTCGAACCCGTCGGCCTGGGCGAAGGCGACCCCGCCCAGGACACCCTTGTCGGGCAAAGCCGCGTCATGCGCGACATCTACAAGGAGATCGGCCGCGTTGCCGCCCAACCCGTCGATGTCCTGATCCGCGGCGAAACCGGCAGCGGCAAGGAACTGGTCGCCCGCGCGCTCTACCAGCACAGCAACCGCGCCCGCGCCCCTTTCATCGCCGTCAATTGCGCCGCCATTCCCGAATCGCTTCTCGAATCCGAGCTGTTCGGCCACGAGCGGGGCGCCTTCACCGGAGCCGTCAGCCGCCGGGTCGGTCGGTTTGAACAGGCCGCCGGAGGCACCGTGTTCCTCGACGAGATCGGCGACCTGTCACTGACCACCCAGGCCAAGCTGCTCCGCGTCCTTCAGGAACGTTCCCTCTCCCGCGTCGGCGGCAACGAGTTGATCCCGGTGGACGTCCGCATCATCGCCGCCACGCACCGCGACCTCGAAGGCATGATCACCGAACGGCTGTTCCGCGAGGACCTGTTCTACCGGATCAGCCAATTCACCATCAGCCTGCCCCCGCTCCGGAACCGACCCGAGGACATCCCCGAACTCGTCCGGCACCTCGGCCGCCGCTTCGGCCGGCAACTCGGCATCACCCAACCCGCCTTCTCCGCCGAGGCCATCCAACTCCTCCAGGCGCAGTCTTGGCCCGGCAACGTCCGCCAGCTCGGCAACCTCCTCCGCCAGCTCCTCGTCGTCGCCCATGGCCCCGTCGGCCCCGACCACGTCCGCAGCCTTCTGGCAAAATCCGAGCGCCCTTCCACCCAAGCCGAGGCGCCCGCGCCACTCGAAGCCCTCGCCCGCCAGATCCTGGCGCAGGCCCGGGAAACCGGTTCCGATGACGCCCACGCCCGCCTGATCTCGGAGGCCGAGCGCGTCCTCTTCCAGCTCGCCATGGAGCAGGCCGGCGGCAACAAGACCCAAGCGGCCCGCTGGCTCGGCATCACACGCTTCACCCTCCGCGAACGCCTCGGTGCCCTCGGCATGCTGAGCGGCGAATGATCCGACCGGATCTCACTCGCCCAACTCCCACTCCACCGTCTCGCCATCCCGTAGGTGCAGGATCAGGCTCCCCATGTTGCCGAGGATGAGCTGATTCGTGTCGCCATGGATCCCCGACGCGTCCTGGGTCAGTCCGAGCGGCCGTGGCCGATTGACCCATGGGTAGTCGACACCCGACGCCGCCTGGATCGAGGAAAGTTGCGCCAGGAAGCGCGCCTCCTTCAATGCCCCATACCTTCCCGCCGCCGCAACCCCGCCGATCTTGGTCCCGTGCAGCACCGGCAACTCACGCTCGGAACCACCCCCCAGCCCCGCAACCGCCCCGCCTACCGCTTCCGGATAGTCGTTGGCGCGATGGATGATCCCGTAGCCCTTGAAGAACGGCTGCTTCGGCTTCGGCAACAGCCGTTCCACCGTCAGCCGTTTCGTCCCGATCCGGATCCACTCCAGATGCAGCCCGTCCCGATCCCCCGATAACCACGAGAAGTCCTCGTCCGTGAAGATCAGCAGGATGTCGCCCGGCAGGTCACCCACGAGGTCAGCGGAGTCCTTGAAATTGAATTGCACCAGGAACTGCATCGGCTTCCCGTCCCGCTCCGGCCACGGCGTCTCCGCGGGCCAGTAGGGCAACCCACCCACCTTCGTCAGCGTCCGGTCCTTTGGCTCGCCCTGTCCCCACACGAAGACGTCCGTCGGCACCGCGGTCCCGCTCCGCAATCCGAACCGATCACGCAACGTCTCCACGGAATACAGGTCGAATGCCGAAGTGATCCGCTGACCGCTGAGCTCGGCTTTGGTCTCGGCGAACACCTCCTGTACCGCGGCGTAATTCAGCGCGGGGTGCGCGCGGGGGGAAGGAAAGTAGGTCAGGCTCATTCCAAGGCTGCCGAACTTGCCGTTCCCCACTTCCCACTTCCAAGCTTCAAGTTGCATTCTTGAACCTACCTCCCCAGGAACGCCAGGAGGTCTGCCAACTGGCCGGCATCCAGCCCATCCTCCAATCCCTCCGGCATCAACGAACGACCCGAGTTCTCCAGGCTGGCCAGACGATCCCGCACCACGACAACTTCCTGCCCTCCCGCTTGCCTGAACACCAGGTTCGGCCCGTCGTCCTTCACGAGGATTCCACTCACCTCGTCGCCGTCCTTCAACACCGCCCGCCACGCCATGAAATTCGGCGCGACTTCCCGATTCGGATCGAGGATCGACACCATCAGCTTCTCTGGACCATTCGATGCCACCGAAGCCAGATCCGGCCCCAGCACGTTGCCCACGCCCTTCAACCGATGGCAGGCCGCGCAACGTTGCTCGAACACCGACGCACCGCGCGCCGCATCGCCCGCCTTCGACAACGCCGGGAGGTACCGGTCCAGCACCGCCCGACGATCCGCCGGCGGTTCCCCCAGCCAACGCTTCACGTCCGCCTTCAACTCCGGCTCGGCCGCGCGCCGAAGCGTTGCAATCGCGTCGGCGTCCAGGTCCGTCACCCGGATCCACCCGTGATCCAACGCCTGCAAGATTGCCGCCCGCCCCTCCGGCCTCCTCAACAGCAACCCGACCAACCGCGCCCGAACACCCGTCGACGCCACGGAAAGTCGGCCCGAAATCGTCGACGCCCAAGCTGCCCCCCGGAACCGCGACAAGCCCTCGATAGCCACGTTCTGCACGGCCTCCGGCTCGGAACCCATCCGTCTCACCAACACCGGGAGCGCCTCCGCTTCCGGCGCCAGTGACATCAAACGCACCGCCGCCAAACGCGCCGACGGGTCATCTGGATTCAAGTCCACGAAGGCTACGTCCGATCTCCCAACCGTCCGCACCCGGGAGGCCGTCGGATCATCCGCCAAACGCGCCGCCTCTTCCCAGACGGCGGCCAGTCGATGCTCGGAATCCACCAAACGCAGGGACTTGCCCGCCTCCGCCAAGCCCAGCCCGAGGTTCGCCACCGTCGACAACCGCAGCGACCGGGGCTTCAAGTCCGGCAGTTCCCGAATCACACCTTGAAGTTCGGCCGCCGAATGCCGCTTCCCCAATCGCCGCGCCAAGCCTGGCAACACCGCGGGGGCGTCCTTCCGCACGGCTTCCCACAGCGCCAGCTCCCCACCTCCCGCCGAGGCCAACGCAATGGAACGGACCAGTTCCGGGCCAGCCGCCACCAGCGCCGCCAACACCGCCGGCCGTTCCTCGGCAGCCACCTTTGTCACCTGCCGTGACACAGCCAACCTCACCCGCGCCGACCGATCCGATGCCATCCGTCGCCACGGAATCCCATCCACCCCGCCCGCCCGGGCTCCCAACTCCACCGCTGCCGCCCGCACCGCCTCATCCGGGTCCGCAAGCGCCATCCCAACCGTCCGCGCATCCAGACCCGACGCCGCGGCCAGCGCGTGCAACATCTGCAGCCGCCCAAATGCCGAGCGCGCTCCCATCACGCCGACGCGCATCAACCCAATCGCCCCGGGATCCTGCCGTTGGTGCAGCAACCTCGCCGCCGTGTCCCGATGCCAGCCGTTCGGATGATCCAACAACGAGACCAGTCCGGCCGTATCAGCCACGGCCAGATCCCGGACCCGTCGCGTGCGGGATGTCACATCCAGGCCAGCCGGTGCCAGACGCCACAATCGTCCCCGGTCGTGACCCGAGTTCAGGTCGAGGTGCATCTTCAGGCCTTCCGGCAAGGACCAGGGGTGCTCGATGGTCTCCCGATACATGTCGATCACCCACAGGCACCCATCCGGCGCGTTCACGAACTGCACCGGGCGGAACCAGTTGTCGGTCGACGCCAGGAATTCGTTCGTGGACTCGCCCGCCACCCGCTCGCCCACCAACTGAATGCCTTCGCCGTCGAGCCGAAGCCGCTTCCGGTGAATCAGGTTCGAGCCACAGTCGGCAATGAAGGCATCCCCCGCCACGTCGCCCGGATACGCGTCACCTCGATGGATGGTTACGCCCGTCGCGCCCGTGAAATAGCCCGATGGGCGCCCGCCTCCTTCGATCATTCCCTCCACCAGACCCGACACCCGCCAGCGCGTGCGAAGCACCCGCCACGGCTCGTCCGGCGACCTGCGGTACACCGGTGCCGCCGGTCCGTCTGCTGCGATGCTGGCCCGATTCGCCGGCAAGGACTGGCCCGCTTCCACCGGGATTCCCGCATCATCGAAGAGGATCTGCTGCAGGTGATCCGAGTTGCTGCATACGAACTTCCGGCCCGTGCTGTCGAAACTCATCCCGTGCTGACCGCCGCCCGGTTCCGCCACCATCTCCAGGGTCCGCGGATCAAAGGCAAAGTCCCGCCCCCGCAAGGCCAACGCCTCGGGAAGCCCGGCCCCGGGAACCCCTGCCTTCGCCCGCCACGCACGGACGAACGCCGAGTCCACCAGCCCAACCCGCCCACCCGCCATGCTGGTCGCCCCATGGATCCGCTGGTCCAGGCCCCAGTGGAAGGAGTTCAACATCGCTTGCACGTTCAGCTTCTTCGGATCGAGCGGCTGACCGTCCGACCCAAACCCCGTGAATATCCGCTCCCGCACCTCCGCCCGGCCGTCGCCGTCCGCATCCTTGATGTACCAGATGTCCGGCGTTGCCCCGACGAACACGCCCCCGTCCCAGCACGTCACCGCCGTCGGCCAAGGCAACCCATCACAAAGCACCGATCCCGAGTCCAGGTCCCCGTCGAGATCCGTATCGACCAGCTTCCGGATCCGCCCCAGATGATCCTCGCGACGCTCCGAGTAGTCGCGCATCTCAACCACGAACACCGCCCCATGCTCGTCGATGTCCAGCGCCACCGGACTCATCACCAACGGCTCCGCCGCCACCAACTGCGCCTCCCATCCAGACTTCACCGCGAACGTCCGCGCCGCCGCCCCCGCCTCCGTTGCCGGCACCCGCGGCATCTGCGATGCATCCACCTGCGGTTCGGCCGCGTGCCCTCCCATCGGAAGGCACGCCAACATCCACGGAACGGACCAGCGCACCAGTCCTCGGATCAATGCGGTCGGCATGCCCCGATTGGACCACGTTTCCCGTCCCCGTGTCTTGGAAATCAAGATTCCTGAAAATCGTGTGAAAGATTCTCACCACTCGCTGCGTTTACCCTCATGTGAGAGTGGTTGCTGCCCCATCCGTCGAAGAAGTCCGTGTGATGTCGCACACAATGTGTCAGGTGCCCGGGGGGCCATCATCGTCTCCCTGTTCGCGGTCTCGGGAGGCGATGCGGATTCAGCTTCACCCGCGGGATTTTCAGGTCGTCGACCTGTTCCAACGCGGCGTGGAGGGGCGGATGGTGGCAGCAACCCTGGGCCTCAACATCTGGCGGATCCACTGGCTCCGTCTGAGGATCGCCATCCAGGTCCTTTTCCGAGACCTGTCCCGCGGGTCGTCTGGGACCTGACACTTCTATCGGGGACTGCCCCCTTGAACTTCGCCGCAGGCCTTGGGTAATTTCGACGCGACCATGAGCAACCCCTTCAACCTCGATTCCGTCCGCGAATCCCTCCAACGCATCGTCACCACCACCCAACTCCGAGGATTCGGCCGCCTCTGCCCGACGCCCCATATCCCGGATTGCTGCGTCGACGAGACCGGTTGTCAGGCCGGTGCCCCAGAAGGACCCGCCGTCGTCCTACACGGTCTCGCCTCCGTCATCCCGTCCACTCCGCTCCATTTCATCCTCATCCTCGAACCCGGCGAACGCATCGCCATCGCGCGCATCGGAGCCCATCGGACCCGGCTCCAGGTCCTGTTCGGTGCCTGCGAGATCACCGCGCGCCACGTCTCCCGTCGTGTCACCGGGCCGGACGAAACCACCCTCACCGGCAAGGCAGGCAACACGATCCAGTTCCCCGTCCGCCTCGTGCCCGAAGGCAAGTCTCCGGACGGCGCGCAAGCTGCCTTCGATGCCGGGGATTTCCCCGATGACGACACCTTCCCGCTCTACATCGAAAGCCTGGGCGGCCTCAGCATCCTCCTCGTTTCCCGGCGCCAGGTCATCCGGGACGAGGCCGGGGCGGTGAAGGGCATCCAGGAACTCGAGGTCTATGCTTCGTCCTCCTGCGATCCGCGCTGCCAACGCGAGTGCCCGCATGCCACGGCATTCCCGGGCGTCGCTGCACCGGATGTCCAGCACTGAGCCGAAGCACCGCGCTCCCTATCGAAGGTCCCAAACCCGGATCGTGCCCGCCACGGTCCGGGCGGCCAGCCATCGCTCATCCCGAGACAAGACAAGCTGGCGGACGTCATGGGTTCCGTGACGGACCTTGGCGTCCACCGCGGAGATCAAGGTCACCGGCTTCAGCGGGTCCATGGAATAGATCTGCAAATCGCCATTCCCCGTCCCTCCCACCAATCGCCCCCCCCGCTCGACAAAGGTCATCGAGTGCAGCTCCGTCGATGAAATGATGACCTCGTCTTTGGGTACCTCCCCCACCCGCGCCACACCGGTCAGGCCGGCCTCGCTGGCCACCGCATACCAACTGCCATCCGGAGAGAGATAAGCGGCCTGCAATCGCATGGACGTGGAGGCGTCGAACAGCACCCGCCCACGCTTCGGACCAGCCGAGGTATCCAGCACCCGGATCTGCCCCCACCGATGCGATATCAGCGCCCGTTCCACGTCCCGGGCTGCGTAAACCATTCCGGGATTGCTCGGCCACTCCGCTGGCGGAGGAATCAGGTCGCTCCACACCAACTCTCCGTCATACCCATTCCATAGACGCTCACTTCCGTCCGTCCCAGCCACCAGGATCCATCGATTCCCAGGCCCGGTCGCCGCCGCAGAGCTGATCTCCAGCACCAGGTTCGTCCTCGGCACCAGAACCACTCCACGCTTTACCTCGAACGGAGGGCGCAGCGCGGCGCGCACCGCCTGCCCAGCCCGGTCATACCCAATCAACGCCTTGTCCGTATCAAACGTCAGCGGATAGAAAATCCCTGGGATCCGCTCCCGCTGCGTGAGATTCGTCGTCCGGAGGAGAGACACCGAATCGTCTGGATTGCTGACCGCGATCTGATCGCCGTCGTGGGAAAAGGCCAACCCTCCCCCGTCCCGGATGCTGAAGCCGGGAATCTCGCCCAGCCGTGGCCCAGCCTTCAGGTTCCAGACGCGGACATCGCCGCCCACGGACGATCCCGCCAGCGCGGTTCCATCCGTGTTCCAGGCCAATGCCCGCACCTTCCCACTGAGTCCCACGAATTTTCGCACGATGCTGCCATCCGCGACCCGGCTGACCACCACCACGGCATCATCCGCCCCCGAGGCCAGCAGCGTACCATCCGGTGAGAATGCCAAGGTCGTCAACGAACCGAAGTGCAGGCCAGTCGACCAGATGGGCCTTCCGGACTCCGCGTCGTAGAGGTGAAGATCCTGCGGTCCCTGATTCGCCACCGCGATCCGATGCCCGTCCGGAGAGATCCGCATCGCCAGGATGGCGTGGGGATACTCAACCCTCCAAGGGGAAGCGCCGGATGCCCGGAATGACACCACGGCCATGGTCGCGTTGTGGTTCCTGCCCCGGATCGTCGCCACCACGAACCGGGGATCCGCACCGTCCCCAACCACGGCAGCGAAAGGCGTCTCATCCGCCACCCCACCGGGAATCACCGCCGTTGCCAGACGAAGCCGAGGCCCGGGATCCATCTGCGCCATCCAGTAGTCGACCGAGGTTGCTGGCACCTTGGATCCCATGGTCCCCGGACGAGCCAGGTCCCGGAAGGGTTCCGATGTCAGTGCCCGCGGGAAAACCTTCGAGCCCTCGGGAATGTCCACACGCATGCCGCCGGGGCCCAACGCGACCCTCGCCCCAGGAGGCGCGGTCCAGAGATTGCCGGCGAGATCGAGCCCGATCGGCGCGTTCGTGGACCGCACCCGCAATTCGGCCCCTGCCTTCTTCAGGTCCCACTCGATCACCTCGTGAAGTCGGCTTTCACCTCCGAGGGCGGCGTGCCCCAGGAGTCGACGACCATCCGGATGGAACCGCAGCGACGTCACGTCGAGACCTCGTCGCTGGAGCTGGAGACACGGGTCTCCGTCCGCCTCCGTCCGCAGCGCGTGCCACTCGAAGCCCCGCGGATCGATCCAGCGGTCGGTCTGGGTATCCAGCAATTCCCGCGCCCGCGCAAAATTGGTGACGCTCAATGCCAGGTACGCCTGGTTCAACTGTGCCCTGTACGCCTCCTCCGCGAAACGGGCCGCCTGCCAATACGCCGCCGATGCCAACCCCAGAGCCACCGCCAACATCACCAGGGACAGGGCCGTTGCACTCTTCAACGCCCGGATCCGACGCTGCACCCGCGGGATCAACAGCAACCGCAGTTCTTCCACCATCTCCCGGATGTCCGCGTACCGACGGGCAGGATCCGGATCACAGGCGTGCAGGACGATCTGGTTCAGTTGCGGGAACTCGATTGCCAACTCGCCAGGTGTCTTCGGAGGCGAGAGAGACGGGAAATCCATGCGGTCCCGGCCATTCGCCAATTCATACAGTACCTTGCCCAGCGCGTAGGCATCCGCAGACGGCGTCCCAGCCCCCTCGGACGGAACATAACCCGCCGTCCCGATCTGCTTGGAGTCCGCCGCACTGACCTCCATCAACCCGACGTCGGCCAGCTTGTAGACGCCTCCCACCACCACCACGTTGCCCGGCTTGACGTCTCGATGCACCAACCCCCGCCCGTGCAGATAGGCCAATGATTCCCCGAGCGTGATCCCGATCCGGATCACTTCTTCGATCGTGTGCCGCCGACGCTTCCGCTCCGCCTCCAACGTCAGCGGCTCATAAAGCACCGTATCCAGCTTCGGCCGACGAACCACGTCGTCCGCCAGCTCCATCACATAGAAGAAGAATCCGTCTTCCTCCCGTTTCCCGACGTGCAGGATCGGCAGCTGCCCTGGATTGCCCAGGCAGACCTCGGCAAACAGTCGGATCCCTTCGAACTCCCGCTCAAAGCGCGAACCCGACTGAGTCCGGAACACCAGCTTCACCGCCCGGTAACCCCCAAGGACATTCCGCGCGAGCCACACCTCCCCGAAGGCCCCGCGCCCGATGGACCGGATCAACTCGAACTCGGGAATCTGGTAAGGGTCAGGACTCGGCCCGGCAGGATCCATGGCAAGGCACCACCCTAACCCCCTGTCATCCAACCGAGGAAAGCGGAAAAATCGCGACCTTCGCCGCCCATGACGCCGGAGGCGTTGCAGCCGGTAGCGGGTCGCGAAGCGACCCCGGGTCCAACGCGACATTTCGACACCAACCCCGGCAGGGGTTGCATCCGCCGCGTTCTTCCCCCTCCGGGATGCAAATGGATTCCGTTACGTCTTCCCCAGGTAGGCGCTGGCGCGCCAGCCCCGGGGCTATCTGCTGTAACGCCTCCGTCGTACACGATGAACACAAGCCTGCCTCTTGGCCCCTCGAACTTTCCCCCAGCCCCCGCCTTGATCTCCAAGCCGCGCGGCAGGAACCTCCACCTCCATGAACCCCGTCCTCCTCCGACGACGCCCGTTCCTCCGGATGGCCGGCTTCGCCTGCGTTGCCTCCGCCATTGCCGCCCGGGCCGATGACCGGCCGAGCGAGCTTTCCATCGAGGGTTACCCCGGCTCTGTCAGTTACCCCCAGGGTTCCGAGTTGGACCTCCACATCTCCTCGAGCCTCCGCCGATTCAGCGTCGAGATCTCTCGGGTCGGGGCGAAGCGCGAATCCGTCTGGAGCGGCACCTCGGATGCCGGCGCGTTGCATCCGATCCCCGAAGACGCCTCCTCCCGAGGATGCAACTGGCCCGTCGCACTCCGCGTGCCCATCGCCCCGACCTGGCGCCCTGGCTATTACCACGTGACGCTCCGGGTGGAGGATCGCGGCGGGAAGTTCACCCGACGCAACCGACGCACCTCCGAGTCCTCCTGCTATTTCATCGTCCGCTCGAACCAGCCCGGCCGCGATTCGAAGATCCTGCTCCAGCTCTCCACCCACACCTACAACGCCTACAACAACTGGGGCGGCTTCAGCCTCTACGCCTACCACGGCCAGGGCGGTAACCAGGGTCACCGCGTCTCCTACCTTCGCCCGCCTGAATCGATCTTCCCCAGCTGGGAACAGCCCTTCGTCGAGTGGGCCGAATCCAACGGGTATACCTTGGACTACGCCGCCAACGGCGACCTTGAGTCGCATCCGGAGATGCTCTCAGCCTACAAACTGGTCCTCAGCGTCGGGCACGACGAGTACTGGTCCGCCCCCATGCGCGATCACCTCGAGAAGTTCATCACCAACGGCGGCAACGTCGCCTTCTTCAGCGGCAACACCTGCTGCTGGCAGGTCCGCGCCGAGGACAACGGTACCGCCCTGACCTGCTGGAAGCAGAACGTCCAGCAGGACCCTGTCTTCATCGCGCGCCAGAGCCAGGCCACCCTGTCGAGCCTCTGGAGCCATCACCTTGTCCAACGACCCGAGAACCAGCTCACCGGCGTCGGCTTCCTCTGGGGCGGCTACCACAAGAGCCACGGCCAACTCATGGATGCCCCGGGCGCCTTCAACGTCCATCGCCCCAACCACTGGATCTTCGAAGGCACCCAACTCAAGGCCGGCGACGCCTTCGGGGCCAAGGACACCATCGTCGGATACGAATGCGACGGTTGTGAACTGACCTGGAAGGACGGCATCCCGACGCCCACCTACCGCGACGGCACCCCCAAGACCTTCGAGATCCTCGCCTCCGCTCCGGCCCAGTGGCATCCCGACGACTGCGAGTGGTACGAACGCTGGGAACCCGGCCGCAAGGGCAACGCCGTCCTCGGCGTCTACACCCGCGGCGGCACGGTGTTCACCTGCGGTTCCACCGACTGGTCCCACGGACTTCGCGGACGCGATCCCGCCGTCGAACGGATCACCCGGAACATCCTCGATCGCCTCGGCAAATGAACCTCCGACGCCCCGCGCAGGTCGTCCTGGCCTCATTCGCCTCAGCCCTTCTGGCCCAGCAGGCCCCGCCCGATCGTGTCGACTTCGACCACGACGGCACCCCGGAATCCCTCGCTCACCAACCGGGCAAAACCACGCTTCGCAAGCGGGACGGTTCCAACGCCGACTTCCAGTTCCCGGAAGGCGTCCACGCCCTCGACGCCCAGGGCCGCGACAACGGCCTCCGCTTCGTCGACCTCAACGGCGATGGCTTCGTCGATCTCCTCCAGTCCAATCCTGCCGGCTACGCCATCCACCTCTGGAACGGCAATGTCCAACCCCACCTCGGCTGGACCAAGGGCTGGTCCCAGTTCGTCCGCGCCAGCCAACGCACCGGCACCCCCGATGAACCCCCTTCCCTCGTCGGACTCGACGTCAGCGTCGTCGACGGACAGGTCATCCTCAGCGACGCCACCCGCACGACCCGCCTCAACGCCCGCGAACTGATCGCCGTCCGGATGCCGCCGCCGAAGTCCCCGGACGAAGCCCTCGCCTCCATGCGTCTGCGCGATGGCTTCGAGATCCGACTCGTCGCGGCCGAGCCCGTGGTCGTCGACCCCGTCTACGTCGACTGGGACGCCCAGGGCCGGATGTGGGTCGTCGAGATGCGCGACTACCCTCTCGGCATCGACGGCAAGGGCAAGCCCGGCGGCCAGGTGAAGATCCTCCACGACGACGACGGCGACGGCCGCATGGACCGCGTTGTTCCGTTCCTCACCGACATTCCCTTTCCTTCCAGCGTGCTCCCCTACGGAAAGGGCGCCCTCGTCGCCGCCGCCCCGGACCTGTTCTACGCCGAGGACACCGATGGCGACGGTCGCGCCGACGTCCGCAAGGTGCTCTTCACCGGCTTCAACCCCGGCAACCAGCAGCATCGCTTCAACGGCTTCGAATGGGGCCTCGACGGCTGGCTCTACCTCGCCAACGGCGACAGCGGCGGCACGGTGAAGTCCATCGCCACCGGGAAGTCGCTCTCGATCAGCGGACGCGACCTGCGCCTCCGCCCCGACACCGGCGAGTTGGAAACCGTCTCCGCGCAGACGCAGTTCGGACGACGCCGCGACGATTGGGGAAACTGGTTCGGCAACAATAACCCGACCTGGCTCTGGCACGTCACGCTCCCCGAACACTACCTCCGACGGAATCCGTCGGTCGCCGTGAAGCGCGTCTCCCGGACTCTCGCCAACGACGAGGATTCCACCCGCACCTTCCCGACATCCGCCCCGCTGACGCGGCCCAACCAACCCTGGTCCCTGAACCATGTCACCAGCGGCTGCAGCCCGACGCCCTATCGCGACGATCTCTTCGGTCCCGACTTCGCCACCTCCGTCTTCATCAGCGAACCCGTCCACAACGTCATCCACCGCGAAGTCCTTTCTCCTGACGGTTCCGGTCTCCAGAGCCATCGCGCCCCCGATGAACGGACATCCGAATTCCTAGCGAGCACCGACCATTGGTTCCGCCCGACAACCCTGAAGACCGGACCCGATGGCGCGCTGTATGTGACCGACATGTACCGCTTCATCCTCGAGCATCCCGAGTGGATCTCGGCCGAGATGCAGGCGCGCGTAAACCTTCGGGCCGGTGAAGACCGCGGGCGGATCTATCGCATCGCTCCCAAGGGTTCGGCCCGGCGGCCCATCCCGAACCTCGCCCGACTCGACACCGCCGGCCTCGTCGCCGCCATGGATTCCCCCAATGGCTGGCAACGCGACCGCGTCATGGATCTGCTCGCCACCCGACGCGACCCCACCGCGGTCACCCGACTCCGCGAACTCCTCCAACCCAGCCATCGTCCGCAGGTCCGCGTCCAGGCCCTCGCCACGCTCGGCCTTCTGGGCGCGCTCGATCTCCCCACGCTCTCCGCTGCGCTCACCGACCCGCATCCGGCCGTCCGGCGTCAGGCCCTCGAACAATCCGAACGCCTTGCGCCTGGACCACGGGAACTCTTCGATTCGATTGCCGCGCTCGCCAGCGATCCCGATCCAGCCGTCCGCCTGCAGGCCGCCTTCTCCCTCGGCCCATGGCCCGCTTCATGGTCCGAACCCGTCCTCCGTGATCTCGCCGCCCGCGACGCCTCGGACGATTCCATCCGCATCGCCGTCCAGACTTCCCTGCGCCCGGACAGCGCGCTGTTCCTCGAACTCAAGGCCGGTCAGGCGCCCGCCCGCGCCGCCACCCAGCCCACCCTCAAGCCCAGCTCAACCGATCGCGCCGAGGTCATCAGCCGCTTCGCCAGCACCACCTCGCTCAAGGGAAACCCCGGCAAGGGCCACGCGCACTTCACCGCCCTTTGCGCCGGATGCCACCGCCTCCGCGGCGAAGGCAACGAGGTCGGCCCCGACCTCAACATGGTCGCCACGAAACCCGTCGACTGGATGCTCCACGCCATCCTCGATCCCAGTCAGGCCATCGAGGCCCGCTACCGCGCCTGGACCCTGGACGTCGACGGCGGCGAACCCATCTCCGGTATCATCGCCGCCGAGACCGCCAACAACCTCGTCCTCCGCTACGCCGGCAATCCCGAGGTACCCGTCCTCCGTTCCCAGATCCGCAGCATGACGCCCATGAAGGAATCCCTCATGCCCGCTGGATTCGAATCCGCCCTGCAACCACAGGACATGGCCGATCTCCTCGCGTGGATCCGCGGCGAATGAACCCCGAACCCTCCCGCGACTATCAACGCGCCATGTTGGGCGCCGCCGCCGCCCTCGTCGGCGTGGTGGCCGTCTACATCGGCTTCGTCGTCGGCCTCATCGCACTCACCGCATGGCATGCGCAGGCACACCCGCATTGGATGCAACGCGGCCTCGGCGGAAGCCTCCTCTATGTCACGCCCATCCTGATGGGAGCACTGATCACGCTCTTCCTCATCAAGCCGCTGTTCGCCCGTCAGCTCCCACCGCCCCCGTCCCGTGCCATCAGCCACGAGGAACACCCGCGACTCTTCCAGTTCATCGGCGCCATCTGCCGCGAAGTCGGTTCCCAACCACCCTCCCGCGTCGAGATCGATTGTTCGATCAACGCGTCTGTCCGCTTCCGCGAGGGCTGGTCCAGCCTCAACGACGGCGACCTCACCCTCACCCTCGGTCTTCCCCTCGTCGCCGGCCTACCCGCCACCCACCTCGGCGGCGTGATCGCCCATGAGTTCGGTCACTTCCGTCAGGACGCTGGCCTCCGACTGACCTTCGTCGTCCGCAGCCTCAGTGCCTGGCTCTGGCGCGTCGTCCATGAACGCGACCTCCTCGACGAGTACCTGAACGATACCTCCGAGGAATCCTCCGTCCTCGTTGCCCTCCCGCTCCACCTCGCCCGCTTCGGCATCGACCTCTCCCGCCGATTCCTCCGCCTCCTCATGCTCGCCGGCCACGCCGCCTGCTGCCGGCTGCTCCGTCAGATGGAGTTCGATGCCGACCAGCACGAGATCCGCGTCGCCGGCTCCACCGCCTTCTGCGAGACCGCTTCCCGAATCCGCCTCCTCAACGCCGCGTGGGGCGGATCCCAGCAACTCCTCGCCCGCGCCTGGCGCGAACGCCGCCTACCAGACGATCTGCCCGCCTATATCCGTCACCTCGCCGACTCGCTCCCCGAATCCACCCGCACCGCCGTCGAGGAGGCCGCCGCCACTGCAAAGACCGGCACCTTCGACACCCACCCCTCCGACGCCGAACGCGAGGCTGCCGCACGGGCTGCGAGTCTCCCCGGCAAGATCGACCTCGACGAACCCGCTTCCGACCTCTTCACCGACTTCCCCGCCCTCTGCCGCGAGATCACCCGCGAGCACTACACCGGCATCCTTGGCTTCGAACCCGAGGCGAGCCGCATGGAGACCACCGAGGCCGCCTCGGCCTCCCTCGAGAACGAACTCACCGGCCAACGCGTCGCCACCTTCTACGCCCCGGGCTCCGGTCCCTACCAACTCACGGCCGCCTGGGCTGAGTTCGACCCGGACATTGCCGTCCCGCTCGCCGACCTCCACGCCACCCTCGCCTCGTGCCGGGTTGCACTCGATGCCGAGGCTGCGTCCATCCCACCCGTCCTCGAAGCCTGGCAGAAGTCGCTCGTCACCCAACGTCGGATCCAGGTCGCACGCGCCCTCTCGGCCGCCGCCATCCGCTGGGACCCCAACGAACTCTCGCTTCCCTCCACCCATCTCGAAACCCTCACCGTCCTCGACGAGCGTTGCCGCGAGGACCGCGAATCCGCCGAGGCCACCCTCCACCCCGTCGCGGCGGCCGTAGGCCAACGCCTCCACGCCGCGTTGCTCCTCTGGTGGCACGACCCCGCCGTCACCCGCGATTGCCCCGAACTTCCCGCCGTCCAGGAAGAGATCCGTTCCCTGGAACCCATCGTCCGCACCATCCCGTCCATCGCGCCCACGCTCCACACCCTCGAGGGTCTCCACGACGCGCTCCTCGCCGTCATGAACTCCGCCGACCGCTGCAAGGACAGGGAGACCGGAAGACTTCACTTCCACGACCTGGGTGCCCAGATCCGCGCCCAACTCCGGATCCTCCTCCCCCGCCTCGCCGGCATCCGGCACCCCTACCTCGCCCAGGCCGGACCACCCGTCACCGTGCGCGAAGTCGTCCTCCGCGAATCCTCCGAGGACGACGGACTCCACGGTGCCCTCTCCGAAGCCGACTCCGTCCGCCGCATCGTCCCCGACCTCCACTCCCGTGCCCTCGCCCGCCTCATCGCCCTCGCCTACGAAGCCGAACGCCGCGCCCATGTGGGGGGATGAACCCAAACGTCTACTGGCGTCCGTGGGGCAAAACCTGCCAGCTTTCCGCAGAAGTACCCGGCGTAACTGAAGTCGTGCACCCGCCCATCCACGGGGAGGACTTGGTCCACCCAATCGAGGTACTGACATGAAGGATCCGACACAACTGGGCCCGGACGAACTGAAAGCCTGGCTTCGGGATCACCTTCAGATGAGAGGATCCGCTGCCACGGCCATCAACGTGCGGCACGAAGAATCACCCTTCGAGAAACCCGCCGCGCTCTGGAAGGCGGGAGACGGAACTTTTCGCGATCGACTCCAACAGGCGGTCCTCGACTTCATCCAGGAATCCGCGCGCGGTGAATGGACTCCCGAGGCGTTTCATCAGCTGGGCTTCCTGATCGAAGCCTGCCCCCTGCCCCGCACCGAAGCCGCTCTAGAAGATCTGGTTCAGGGCCAGCGATTGCGCCACCTGCAAGCGGGCCCCCAACTCCACATGCTGGCCCTGCGAACCCTGCTCGCACTGGGATGGAAGGGCACCCCCGCTTTCTGGAAGTCGCAGCAACCACTCATCGGAGATCGCTGGCCCTCGATCATCTTCGAGGGCCTCGCCTACCACGATCTGAATCTCGCCTTCGCTGCGCTCCCCGACCTCGCTCGAGATCCACAATCCATGCGCGAGATCTTCAACCTATTCCCCGGGCCGATGCGAACGGCCCAGATCAGCTTTCAGGAGTTGGCATCCCAGGCGGGCCGCATCATCAACAGGGTCGAGGCCGAACCGGCAGGATTGCTCCTCGAATGGTTCTCACTGCGAGGCATCGAACTAAGCCATAACCATGCGGCAGAATTCTCACGCGGAGCCGCGGAGAGCGCGGAGAGAGGGTCAGGTCCCCAAGCTTCCAACGTCGGACACTATTCACCAAACGGTGACTGCTCCGCCTCCCATCCAAGTGTCCTTTCTCCGCGTCTCCGCGTCTCCGCGTGAACCTGTCCCCGCCTTCAACCGCATCGATACGGCTT
Organism: Limisphaerales bacterium; assembly: GCA_965284395.1. Taxonomy (GTDB): domain Bacteria; phylum Verrucomicrobiota; class Verrucomicrobiia; order Limisphaerales; family UBA9464; genus UBA6176. The sequence continues at coordinate 608,227 of OZ260084.1, forward strand.
ATGAGACCCCGCCGGGTGAGGGCACCCAGCCTACAAGCAGTGACCCCGGGGACTGGCGGCCGGCTTGAACTCGCGTTTGTAGGCCGCGTGCCCCCACGCGGCGCTTCTCCATCGCCTGCGCGCTTGGCCAAGACGCCCCAAATCGGGTTTCATCGAGTCATGTCGTCCGTGTGGATCCACGCGCCCCGAGCTCGGTACGCCAGCTACCTGCTTGCCTTGGCCAGCTTCACCTCCCTCACCCTCACCGCCGCCCCGCCCGAGTGGCCGGAGTGGCGTGGGCCCGGTGGGCAGGGACACGCGCCGGCCTCCGCCCGGAACCTGCCCACGACCTGGGGCGACACCTCCAACGTCGTCTGGAAGACGTCCCTGCCGGGACGTGGATGGTCTTCACCCGTCATCGAGGGCAACCGGATCTGGGTCACCACCGCCCACGAGACGCCCGCCTCACCCGAGGAAACCGAGGAACGGCTCAAGGCCAACACCAGCGATCAACCCCTTACACTGCTCTCCAAGGTCGCCATGCACGCCCTGTGCATCGACCGGACCTCCGGCCGGATCCTCCACGACCTGCCGCTCCTCTCCGAACAGAACCCCCAGTGGGTCCACACCCTCAACAGTTACGCGTCGCCGACGCCCGTCCTCGAATCGGGTCGCGGTTACTTCCACTTCGGCACCTTCGGCACGCTTTGCCTCGACACCACTTCCGGCCAGGTCCTGTGGACGAACTCCGACCTGAAGATCATGCACGAGAACGGCCCCGGCAGCTCGCCGATCCTCGTCGGCGACCTGCTCGTGTTCCACCTCGATGGCAGTGACACGCAGTCGATCGCCGCCCTCGACAAGCGCACCGGCAAACTTGCCTGGCGAACCCAGCGCTCCGGGACGATGGCGAACCACCCGCAACTCCGGAAATCCTACGCCACCCCGGCCCTCGTCCCGATCGACGGCCACAACCAGATCCTCTCGCAGGGAGCAGACTGGCTGTACGCCTACGATCCCGCCGACGGGCACGAACTCTGGAAGCTGAAGTACGGCAGCCTCGGATTCTCGCTGTCGTCCCGTGCGGTCACCGGTCACGGACGGATCTATCTCTGCACCGGCTATTCGCGATCCGAGGTTCACGCCATCCAGCTTCCCTCGAAGTCCGGTGGCAACCCGTCCACCGAGGCCACCCACTCGTGGAAGTACACCAAGGGCGCACCGACCATGTCCTCGCCGCTCCTCGTCGGGAACGAACTCTATTTCGTGAACGATTCCGGCGGGATGCTCACCTGCCTCGACGCCCACACCGGACAGGAGCTCTATCGCGAACGACTCGGCGGCAGCCATTCCGCCTCTCCGTTGCTCGCCGACGGCCTGATCCACATCGCCTCCCGCGAAGGCGACATCCACGTGATCCGACCCGGCCGTAAGTTCGAGCTCGTCGCCAAGAACAACCTCCCCGGCCAGATCATGGCGTCACCCGTGGCTCTCGGAGACGCCCTCTACTACCGCACGGACACCGCCCTCTACCGCATCGCGGCTCAACGTGCGTCCCGATAACAACCTCAAGGCTCCACGGCGATGAACACCGATGCATCCAGCGTTGACCTGAGCAACCTGCCTGGCATCGCCGGAGGCGTTGCCGGCATGATCTTTCTGGGCTGGCTCATGAAGAGCATCCGGCCCATGCCTGAAATGCTTCAGGACGGCAGGAGGCTCCTTCGCTATCATCGCAGCTACGAGGTCATCGGCTGGCTGACGACGGTGCTCTTTCTGGTGGCGTTCGTCTGCAGCATCCTCTTCGCCCCGCCGAAGGATCGGTCCGCCTTCATCCTCATATTCGGAGGTTTCCTCGCCATGGGACTGTTCCTCGTCTGGATCGCCCGTCGTTGCGTCATCTCCTATACCCACCGCGAGGTTCTCTACGTCCCCCTCTTCAGCAAGCCTTTCCAGTTTTCCTGGACCGAGGTCGCTTCCGTCGGTTTCTCCCGGATCAACCATTGGTGGGTCTTCCACCTCGCGGACGGGCGCAAGGCCCGCGTCAGCGTCTACATGAACGGCCACGAGGACTTCATAGAGACCGCCCGCCGATCCACCAACATTCCCATTCCTCGGAACCCATTCCAGGGCTGATGGGCACAAGTTGCTGCAGCCCCAGCGGAGAGGGGTGGGGCGAGTGTCCTCACGAGCCGCTCATCGGCGTCGGGGTCGGAATCGGCATCGGCATCGAGGATCGCCGCGTGAGGGCACGCGGCCTACAATCCACAGAACTGTACTGACTCACAGCAAAGCGGAGGCTTGAAGCCGGCATGCGCTCGTTGAAGCATACCCCAATGCCGCCGTTCGACCCGATGACCTGGTTCCGGAAGAAGCTTGGGCCCGTTTCGCCGGCCCGAGTTTCCGCGGACGTGCATTGCGCGAAGGGAAACTGGCTCAAGGAAGAAGGGCGCCTTGAGGAGGCCGCGGCCGCCTACCGAAGAGCCATCGAAGCAGATCCCACCTGGTCGGCGCCGTGGTTCAACCTCGGTCTCGACGCCAAGTTGGCCGGGCAATGGAAGGAATCCCTCGCGTACAACCAGAAGGCCGTCGAACTCGACCCGAAGAACGAAGGCGCCTGGTGGAACCTGGGCATCGCCGCCACGGCACTTGGCCAATGGCGGGAAGCTCGCCGCGCCTGGCGCAACAGCCAGATGGAAATGGCGGACTCCGATGAACCCACCAACGGCTGCGACGGCTTTGGAGGCATTCAACCAGTCCGACTCAACCCGCACCAACGGGCGGAAGTGGTCTGGGGTACCCGGCTGGACCCCGCACGAGTCCGCATCACGAACCTTCCCATGCCGGGCTCGGGTTTCCAGTTTGGCGATGTGGTCCTGATCGACGGTGCAGCCCGGGGATCGAGGATCCTCCAAGGGCAGGAGATCCCCGTCCACGATGTCCTCGCCCGACTCGAACCTTCCAACTTCAAGGTCTTTCGCGTCCAGCTTCCTGCGGCAACGCCACCGATCCTCCATGCGCTGGCGCTTGCCGCCGATCAGGAGGGAGGCGGAGCCGAACACTGGGACTCCAGCGTCGTTAACCTCTGCGGCGGTTGCGATGAGACAGGCGTCTCCACCGATCGCGATGCTCCGCGCGCCGACGCCCGGGAGATGTTCGTCGCCGCCAGGGACCGCGAACACATGTCCGCCATCGAAGAGGCCTTCGCCCTGGCATTGAATGGGCGCCGACTCACCGATGTCGCGGAATTCGATCCCAGCCCCCGCCATCGCCCCGCCGAAGGCTGAAACCGAACGTACCGCCGTCATGCCCCATCCCACCCGCCGACAATCCCTCGGCCAGATCGCCCTCGTCGTCCGCGACTACGACGAGGCCCTGGCCTTCTATGTCGGCAAGCTGGGATTCACACTGATCGAAGACACGCCCGTCCCCGTACAATCCAAGCGCTGGGTGCTGATCGCGCCACCGGGATCCTCTGGTTGCCGCATCCTGCTGGCTCAGGCGTCGGGGCCAGAGCAGGCGACGCGCATCGGGAACCAGACCGGCGGCCGTGTGTTCCTCTTCCTGTTCACCGACGATTTCTGGCGGGACTTCCGGGACTACACCGACCGCGGGGTAGTCTTCGTCCGGGAGCCCAAGGTTGAGTCCTATGGCACGGTCGCCGTCTTTCAGGATCTCTACGGCAACCTCTGGGATCTGCTCCAACCGAGCGCACCGCCTTGCTGATCCGCGCACGGACCACATTACCCATCTTTGGCAGTTCGACGAATCCTACCCAATCCGGGATATTGGAAGTCGTCTATGAGTCGTTGGATTCCGTTCCGGTCTGCCGCACTGACTTCGCTCCTCGTATTGATCCCTGTCGCCGCCAGGGGCGACGTGACCATTACCCTGACCAGCCAGTCGTTCGATGGTTGGACCTTCATGGAGGCCATTGATTATACCCAGTTCAACCTGACCGGTTCCTTGATGGCTGTCACGATCGACGCCTCGCTCGACGCCGACGCGCTTTCCTTCACCTATGCCAAGGACATCGCTGTCCTCCTCGATACGAAGACTCCTTCCACTGCGACTCTGGACTCAGGCAACCCCACCGGGCTCCGCCAGATTGGTGGAGGCGTCAACAATCTCTCCCTCAGCTACCAGGCCTGGCCCAACAACACAGGCGACGACTTTGTTGCCGGTACCAAGGTGAGTGGGACCGTCAGCCTCACGTCCGCCATCGTCTTCACCGGAGATGAAGGCATCGATGGCAAGCTGTGGATCGGCAACAGCTCGGAACCCTTCTCCTTCCTGGGACCCGCCACCGGCATCTGGACCGGCACGATCCTGCTCCAGGGCGTCAGCGCCGTTCCCATCGCCGGAACCCCGGTCCCGGAGGCCTCCACCTGGTCGGCAGCCGGCCTGCTCGTCCTCGGTTCGTGGTGGACCTACCGGCGCCGGAACGGACGCAATCACTGATCACAGGCCGCAAGCCGAGGAAAGTGATCCACGGCTATGCTGCGGTCCCTCTCGCCGTCAAACGGGGCGGCATAGTTCTCGTTGCCCTACCAAGCCCTTTCCATGGGCGATGAGGACATCGCCACCCCGATCCCGCTCAACAAATGGGGGCTGTGTGGGGATGCGCCGCCGTCACAGCCTCGTAACTCGCGCGGATCGATTGAAGCCCGGTAGCATGCGCCGATGACCCGGGCTGGTACTCATCGATCCTCCTGCCGCGCATTCACCCTGATTGAACTGCTGGTGGTGATTGCGATCATCGCCGTGCTGGCTGGGTTGCTGTCGCCAGCCTTGGGACGGGCGAAACGTCTGTCCCTCCGGAGTGCCTGCCTTTCCAACCTGCACCAGATCGGCCTCGGAACCGCGATGTATGCGGGTGACTTCCGGGGCCGCATGCCCTGGGTTCCGGACGAAAACCTCCAACTGACCCCGCCCGTCGACTCAGCCGGAAAACGCTACGCGCGCACGGGCGGCTTCATGCCTGTTCTTCACCCGTACCTACCCGATGTCCGGGTCTGGCAGTCGCCACCCGTCCGGAAGATCGCCACCAACTCCTGGCAGTCGAACTTCGTCGGCCCTTGGCTGGACGGACGCGGCGAAGACCCGCTCCGCGGCACCGCCAACTACATCAGCGACAAGTTGGGCGAGACCGATCCCCAGAAGGCCCGCTACCTGCGGGATCGGACCCCGGAGGACTGCGCCAGCCTTCGCGGCACCAGCGTCTCGGATGAGGAATGGCTGATGACCCCGTTCTTCGAGAAGCCCTGGTGGGGAGCGTTCCGGAGCGCCTGGACCGTCGGCACGAGCGAGCCACCCGCAGGTGGCTGGTCCGCGCACAACGGAGGCCGGAATCAACTCTACCTCGACTTCCATGCCTCGTGGGTGCGCCGGAACATCGACCGATGACGGACGCAACTAGTCCTACCGTCGCTTCCGTTCCCGTTCCTCTTCCTCTTCTTCCTCCTCGGTCTCGGCGGACAGGACGAATCCGGCCCGGACGGGCGCCGGCATCACGGAAGCCGCCCCTCGCACCGACCGCCAGATGACCTCGTTGAGCTCAAGGTCGTCGGCTGCGTCCTCCCGCGTCAGGTCCATCCGCTCGGATTTCTCGTGTCCCCAGGCATCCGCAAGGTTGCGGGCATTCAGATCTGCGTGCGGCACGACCGCCGTGTAGGTCGAGAGGTCCGGCTTGGATCCGAAGCTCGCGAACATCGGCATGGCTGCCGCATCGAACTGGCTCATCGGCTTCATGCCGAGGATCAGCTCCATCGTGCGCAGCATGCTGCACGTGGAATACAACGTTGAGTCCACCGTGTGCTTCCGAACGTAGGGACTGATCACGTAGGCGATCGTCCGGTGGGCGTCGATGTGGTCCGATCCGTTCTGCGCATCGTCTTCCACGACGAAGATGGCCGTACTGGCCCAGAACTTGGACCGACTGACGGCTTCCACCACACGGCCCAAGGCGAGGTCATTCTCGGCCATGTAGGCCGTGGGCGTCGGCTTGCCACGACTGGTCCCGGCCGTGTGGTCATTGGGAAGCCGGACAATCTGGAGCCGGGGCATCTCGCCCTCGCGTTCAAACCGCGCCAACTCCGAAATGAATCGGTCGGCCCGGGCCAGATCGCTGTAGTCCATGTCGAAGCTTCGGAAACCCGGGTCGAAGTGCCCCTTGAGATTCGCCACCAGCGTCGTGCAGGGATCGTTCGTCGTCGCCCCGTTGTTCACGAACTCGCCGTAGCTCCGATAGGTCACCCCGGCCGCCTTCGCCCGATCCCAGAGGTATCCCCCCGCCGGGGTCGCAATCCGGAACCGCCCCTCGCTCGGATAGGCGTACTTGCGATCCTGATTGTGCCCGTAGCTCATCGGCCACATCCGCTCCACGAAGTCCGTGGCATACGCGCCCATCGTCCATTCGTGTCCGTCGGCGCTGACCTCGCTCTCGACATAGAAGTTGTCCAGCAACACGAACTCGCGCGCGAGCCGATGATGATTCGGTGTAATGGCCTCCGGGAAGAGGCACAACGTGGGATCGCCCTTCCCTTCGGGCATGTCGCCCAGCACCTGATCGTAGGTCCGGTTCTCCTTGATGATATAGATGCAGTGGCGGATCGGCGAAGCCCCCCCGGCCACCAACGGGATCGGATGATTGGCCGGCAACTCCTTCGGCGGCGCAGGGGGCCGGCATAGGTAGGTCCGTTTCGTGAACTCCCGCAACTTCTCCTCCAGATCCTCCCGATCCTTCGGCAGGTCGATGATCGACAGCGAACCCGGGAACAACCCGGCGATGTACTCCCGGATGGTTGCCGGCACCTCGTTGCCAGGCTGCGGCCCGTATCGGTTCGCACGCGAAGCCAAGCCCTTGCCGTTCGCCACCAACAGGCGCTTCCCATCCGGGGTTACCCGTACCGAGGTCGGGTACCAACCCACCGGGATGAACCCCATGGAACGGCTGCGTCCGGGTTCGCGGACGTCGAAGACGGCCACGGCATTGATGTTGGCGTTGGCGACGAAGAGGAGGCCTTCGTCAGGGCTCAGCGCGAGGCTGTTCGGCGTCGATCCCGGAGGTGAATCGGGCTCCAACTCCGCCGCCAGCGTCTCCGTCACCCGCCCGGTCTCAGCATCCAGAACGCTGACGGTGTTCCGGTTGGCATTGGCCACGAAGAGGAACTTTCCATTCCGGCTCAGCAGCATCTCGTTCGGATGGTCCTGCACGGCCCACCTGGCGGTCACACTTCCGGAATCCAGGTCGATCACCCCGACGCCAGCCAACCCCCAGAGGCTCACGTAAAGCCGGTGCCGCTTCGCATCCACCACGCACGCGTACGGGTAGGGTGCCGTGCTGTTCACGGCCTCGAGCAACGCCCGGGCCCGCTTGGTGATGGCTTCATCATCCACATCCCGGAGCGGATCGCCGTCACCGGTGGCCGGCGCCGTCGACCGATCCGCCAGCTCAATTTCCCGCGACACCTGGGCCGTGCCCGTCGCCCGATCCAACTTCAACTCGGTGACCGAGTGCCCCAGCACGTTCGCTGACCAAAGCCGGCTGCCATCCGGGTGCACCGCCAACCCGCTGGGTACACCCCGTTCCTTCGCATCCCTCAGGGCGAAGCTCACGGGATTCGAAAGCAGTCCGCGCGAGAAATCGAACGCGTGGACCGTTTCCTTGCCTGCGCCGCTGGCGTAGAGCCGCCGCCCGTCCTCGGAGAACGCCAGCCCATAGAACGCCTCGGCTACCGGCACCTGGCAAACGATCCGGCCTGTTCCCACGTCCACCACGATGACCTCGTGGGGCCCGTAGCCCGAATGCAATACCGCCGCGTACTTGCCCGACGGATCCACAGCCACGTTCACCGGAAAATCGCCCAAGCGAACCTGCTTCCCGACCGGATCCAACGCCCACTGGTTGGGAAGCCGCACCGTCCCGTCCTTCCGGCTCCCGGGCCAGTTTCCTGCACCCTCGGCAGACCTGCGGACAGGCCCATCTCCCGTGGAACAACCAGCCGCGAGGGCAAGGACGCACGCCAGTGCAGTGGGTGAGTACTTCATGTGCCAGTCAGCATGCTCTGGGGCACGAACCCGGAACAAGTGACGAGTCGGTTACTGCCCGAACGGGCCGGCAACGTCCTCGTGGGCTTCCCCAGCTGTTTTCCCGGGGCGACGAGGACGTCGCCACCCCGAAACTCACCCATAGTGCCCACCCAGATACTCCGCCGTCCGAGGGTCACGCGGTTGACGGAAGATCCTGGCGGACGGCCCCTGCTCCACCAATTCCCCCAGCAGCAGATAGGCCGTGTCGTCACTCACCCGTCGGGCCTGTGCCAGGCTGTGCGTCACCAGCACGACCACCCGACCCGGACACAGCTCGCGCATCAGGATTTCCAGTGACTCGGTGCCGGCCGCATCCAGCGCCGAACAGGGTTCGTCCAGCAACAGCACCGACGGCTTCATCGGCAACAACCGGGCGAAGCACAGCCTCTGCTGCTGTTCGAGGGACAGTGCTCCCGCCGGGCGGGCAAGCCGATCCCGAACCGCCTCCCACAACCCCACTCCCCGCAGGGCCTGCTCAACGGCATCCGCCACTTCCGAGCGGGCCGGACGACCAGCTTCGCCGTGGATCCGAAGGCCGAACGCGACGTTCTCGAAGATCGAAAGCGGGAGCGGATTCGGCCGTTGAAAAACCATCCCGACCTGCCGGCGCAGTTCGCGTACACAGACGTCCGAGGCCAGGATGTCCTGCCCCAGCACCCGGATGCTGCCAGTCGTCCGGGCCGCTGGATTGCGTTCATGAACACGGTTGAGGCAACGCAACAGCGTCGTCTTGCCGCATCCGGATGGACCTACCAGCGCTGTGATCCGTCCCGCCTCGAAACGGGTGGTCACCCCGTGCAGCGCCTGAAAGCCGCCGTACCAGCACTTCAAGTCCTGGATGTCGACGCCTCCGCTGTCCGTTGAACTCGATTCGTTCATCCGAACCTCCCCTCGACATAGGCCCTCGTCCGCTCAGCGCCACCGCCACCAAACATCGCCGCCGTCGCCCCCAGTTCCACCTGCTCACCCGCCAGCAGGAACAGCGTCCGGTCGGAAAGCCGCTTCGCCTGGGCCAGGAGATTGGTCACCAGAACCACGGTCAGTTCGGACCTCAGCTCTCGCAGGATCTCCTCGATCCGCATGGTCGTCACCGGGTCGATGGCGATGGAGAATTCGTCCAGACATAGAATCTCCGGGTGATGCGACAGCGCCCGGGCCAGCGCAAGCCTCTGCTGCTGCCCGCCCGAGAGGCGCGTGCCCAACTGTCCCAACCGATCCTTCACCTCGTCCCAGAGCGCCGCCCGTCGCAGGGCTTGCTCCACCCTATGGTCGAGTTCCGCGCGGTCGCGAAGCCCCGCACAGCGCGCGGCAAAGGCGACGTTGTCGTAGATGGAGAGCGGGAGCCCGACCGGCAATGGTGCAACCATCCCGATCCGCCGCCGCAATTCCTCAACCGTTCCGCCGGACCGCACACAACGACCGTTCAGACAAACCGTCCCCTCGACCTGCGCACCGGGAACATGATCGATGGTCCGGTTCAGGCAGCGGAGAAGGGTCGTCTTGCCACTTTGAGCCGGACCGATCACCGCGAGGATCTCGTGTCGCACGACACCCAACTGGACGCCGCGCAACGCCAGATGGCTCCCGTAGGCCACCTGCAGGCCATCGACGGTCAAGACGAGGTCGGGGGTACTCATGGGTTACCAGCGTCGATGCGATCGCGTGCGGATCCGAATGACGATGGCGCCCGCGTTCACGAGCAACACGACCCCCAACAAGGTGAGGGCCGTCGCAGATGGAAGGGCTGGCCTCACCCCGGGCACCTGGGTGGACAACGTGTAGAGGTGCATCGCCAGGGCCATGCACTGCTCGTCCAGGCGGTAGGCGAAGACGTCACCGGAGGCGACGGACTTATAGAAGACGGCCCCCGTGAAGAGGATCGGAGCCGTTTCGCCCGCGGCCCGGCTTACCTGGAGGATAATGCCGGTGAGGATCCCGGGCAGGGCATTCGGAAGGACGACTGCGCGCAGCGTCTGCCAACGCGTCGCACCCACATTCCAACACGCCTCGCGGAAACTGGCCGGCACCGCCGCCAACGCCTCGCGCGTGCTCGTGATGATCACCGGAAGCGTCATCACCGCCAACGTCAGCGAGGCCGCGAGCACCGAGTAGCCGAGTCGTGCCCCGTAGACGAACGCCCCGAGCCCGAACAACGCATGCACGATGCTCGGCACGCCACCGAGGTTGATCACCGCTATCTGGATCACCCGGTTCCACCAGGAATCCCGGGCATACTCATGGAGGTAAACTGCCGCCGCCACCCCGACCGGTGTCGCCACCACCAGCGACAATCCCACCAGGTACAACGTGCCCACCAGCGCAGGCCAAAGCCCCCCGTCCCGCATCCCGTTCCGAGGCGATTCCCAGAGCAACCTCCAATTCAATGCTGGCCATGCTTCCGTCACCAGATGCGACAGGATCGCCACCAACGGAAGGATCAGGATCACGGTCAAGGCACCGAGAACCCAACGCACCCGCGATTCCAGACGCCTTTGGTACGCGCCCGCCGTCGTCTCGCGAAATGGGTTGGTGGAGCGGTCCGGCGCGTTCATGAGCCCTTCCTCCCTCCACGGACCAACCACTCGGCAAGCAGGTTGATCACCAGCGTGATTCCAAACAGCAACACGCCCGTCAGGAACAGGACGCGGTAGTGATCCGATCCCGCCGGCGCTTCACCCAGCTCAGCCGCGATGTTGGCCGTCAACGTCCGGACCGGATCCAGGAGGCTGGTCGGGATCTGAACCGCATTCCCCGTCGCCATCAGGACCGCCATCGTCTCGCCGACGGCCCGGCCGGTCCCGAGCAGCACCGCCGCGAGGATCCCATGCCTTGCCCCAGGGAGCAGCACCCGCCAAGTTACCTGCCAACGCGTCGCCCCCATCGCCTCCGCAGCCTCGCGATGCGCATCCGGGACCGACCTCAACGCATCCTCCGCCAGCGAGACGATCACCGGCAGGCTCATCAAGGCCAGGATCAGCGCGCCGTTGAGGAGATTCACACCCACCGCCGCGGGCGTACCCCACCGGATCACCCGGCTCATCACCGTCAACCCGACGAATCCCCAGACCACCGACGGGATCGCCGCCAGCAACTCGATGATGACCTTCAGGAACTCGCGGGTCCGCCCGCGACAGAACTCCGAAAGGAAGACCGCCGCCCCCAATCCCATGGGAACCGAGATCAACAACGAAACCCCCGTCACCGATGCGGTCCCCGCCAGCAGGCCGAGCGCCCCGTACCTCACCCGCTGCGCCGAGGTCGGATACCATTCCACGCTTCCCAGAAACTCGGTGACCGAGAACCCCGGGCGCCCCAGCACAGGAAACGCTTCGCGAAAGATGAAGAACAGGATCGCGAGGACGAGGAACACCGAACTGAAGCCACTGATCCGGATCCACGACTCGATCACCGCTTCGGACCACCGGATCCGTAGCGCCGTCCAGCGGGTGGGCGACAAGGTGAACCGCTTCATCGTTGGACCTCCATCAGGCGCCCCGTTGGCTGGCGGCGATCCGGCGGCACCGGGACGAACCCACTCGCCGGCACCCAGCCCTGCCCGGCATCCGAAAGGATCCAGCCCATGTAGTCGCGCACCTCCGGTCGCGGTTCGCCCAGGGCGTACACCAACAACGATCGCGCAATCGGATAGCGACCGCTGACCGTCGCCTCCGGGGTCGGTGCGATGGCCTCCTCCCCCGCCCGCTCCGCCACCCGCAACAATTTCACGCCCGGCACCGCGAAGCCCATCCCGCTGTATCCGATCGCGGTCGGGGTGCTCGCAATCAACTCCACCACCTCCTTCGACCCGTTCAGCTCCAGTGTCCCCAGCCGGAAGTCCCGGTCGTTCAGGACCCGATGCCTCAGGAATTCGAAGGTCCCCCCGCTCGACTGCCGCCCAACCCTCACAATCCGGTCATGCCGCGAATCCGGGATGCGCACGCCGAGTTCAGACCATCGGGAGATTCGCCCATCGACGGCAAAGAGCTCACGCAATTGCTCAAAGGTGATCGATTCGAGGGGATTGTCCCGATGCACGTAGATGGCCAGCGCATCGTAGCCCACCAGGTATTCCCTAGGCGCCTTGCCAGTCGCGGCCAACGCAGCCTGACCTTCCGCCCCCTTCAGATCCCGACTGCTGTTCGCCAGGTCCGCCGAGCCTCGGATCAGCGCGGCAATCCCAACCCCGGACCCGCCACCTGAGACCTCAACCCGCACTCCCGGCTCCACCGCCGCATAGGCCTCCGCCCACGCCTGCGCCAGGTTGACCATCGTATCCGACCCCTTGCCCAGGATCGGAGGCCCCCCAGCCGGCGGCCGCGAACAACCCGACATGAGGACCACGAACAGCAGCATCGCGGATCGCGACCCTCCAGCCGATCGAGGAACCCTCCGAATCATCACCCACCCACGCTACGGTCCACAGGGGCTTCCGGGAATTCCCTGATCCCTCCAAGGGCCAATCGTAGCGCCGCCGCCACATCCCCGACACACGATCCCTCCTGCGTTGCCTTCGTTGCGTCACCCTTTGCCACCCGCCTGATGGATGATCTCGGCGACCTCGGCAGATGTCGGCAAGGATTCCTTGGATCGGTCCCGCTTCACTGCCGGACTTTGAGCCCAGTCCACGCGCGCCTTCGCCTCGTCCTGCGCCGGGACCAGACGGGCCACCGTCTTGCCCCGCTGCGTGATGACGATTTCTTCCCCCGCTCCAATCCACGCGAGGAGCGTGCTGTAGCGGTTTCTGAGGTCTCGAACGGTTGCCGTCTTCAAGATGCTCCACATTTGGAGCACATGGATGGACTGTCAATTGGGGGACCAGCGCCCCCCTCACTTCGCCCCCACGCAGTAGAGGAACTTGTCCGACCGGATCAACGGGCGGCTTCCGTCCACGGTCGGGCTCGCGTCGAAGCTGCTGCGATCCCGCAGGGCGTTCCGGGCGACGAGTTCAAACGTGGGCTTCGCCGCCAGGACCACGGTCCCGCCCCCACGATCCACGGCGTGGATCCTCCCGTCGGCCAGCACGGGTGACGCATAGAATTGCGAGGCCTTCGGGATGCGCTCCTCGTAGACCAGCTCCCCATCCACCAGCGGCGTGCTGGACGCGTACCCGTGATCGCGGACCTTCGGCTCGTCCGGTTGTACCGCGGCAACATCCTTCTTCCACAGCAGGCTTCCGTCCCCACGCTTCAGTTTGTAGGCCGCGTGCCCCCACGCGGCGAGGCATGGGCAGCGCCGGGTTGGGGCACCCGGCCTACAATGACTTTATCCGGGCCCCGCCTCGTGACCTCGGCTACCTGGGCGGCGCGACGAGGCTTCTGGCTGGATTGAAACCGGAATCTCCCTCCACCACCCGCGCCACCGCGCGGGCCGCCGCCGCAAATCCGAAAGCCCCGGTCACGAACGTCGCCGACCCAAACCCTCCATCGCAGTTCAGCCGCATCGATTCCCCCGCAGCACCCGCCTCTCGTACGGCACACACACCGCCATCCGCCGACGGAAACACCGGTGTCTCGGCGGAGCAGATGCACTCGACGCCGGACTTCCGGTCATTCCGCGGAAACCCATGTTCCTTCCTAAGCCGCTTCCGCACTTCGCTCAGCAACCGGTCATGCGTAACGCGGGCCAAATCCTCCACCCGCACCGCCGTCGGATCCCGCCGTCCACCCGCGCCGCCACAGACGACCAGAGGAATTCGATTCCCGTGGCACTGGGCGATGAGGTGGACCTTGTTCCGCACGCTGTCGATCGCGTCGACGACCACGTCCGGTCGATCCGCCGTGTGCTCCGCTTCCAACCCGAGCAACCGCCCGGCGGAATCGGCTGTGTAGAACTCCATCTTCACGTCCACCCGGGTCCCGGCGTGGATGCCCCGGATCCGCTCCGCCATCACGTCTGCCTTCGCCCGGCCGAGCGTGGAATCCATGGCCGGCAACTGGCGGTTCACGTTCGAGACACAGACCTCGTCCAGGTCCACCAAGGTCAGACGCCCGACACCCGTCCGCGCCAGCGCTTCCGCAACCCACGATCCAACCCCGCCGATCCCGATGACCATCGCATGCGATCGACGAAGTCGGGCAAGGCCCTGCCGCCCGTACAACCGCCCGATGCCACCAAACCGGAAATCGAAGTCGTCGCTCGCCAGGGAAGAAGCAGGATCCACAGATTTCACGGATTACACCGATTTCATTGGCATTCGGAATGACGGAACGTCCCCCATCCCGGTCCATCCGTGCAATCGGTGCAATCCGTGGATGGCCCAACCGCACCTCAGCGGCTTACTCCTTCACCGAGGCCATCTCCTCCTCGTGCTTCCTGCGGGCAGCATCGATGTCGTAGCGATCGTTGTCCGGATGTTCCGGGTTCAACGGCGAGATGTCCCGGAGCTTCTGGATGATGCGCGGGAGGTGTTCGAGGACGTAGTCCACTTCCTCCGACGTATTGTAGATCCCGAGGCTGAACCGCACGGAACCCCGCGCCCGCATCGGCACGACGCCCATCGCGGTCAGCACGTGCGACGGATCCAGCGAACCCGTCGTACAGGCCGAACCGGAGCTCGCACAGATGCCGACCTGATCCAGCAGCATCAACACCGCCTCCGCCTCCACGAAATCGAACCCGATGTTCGCCGTGTTCGGCAGGCGTGGTTCCTTGGCCCCGTTGCGCACCGTGTTCGGGACGTTCGTCAGGATCCAGCCCTCCAGCCGGTCCCGCAACGCCCGCACCCGGGTGTTCTCGTCTTCCAAGGTCGCCAGCGCCAGCTCAGCCGCGCGACCGAACCCGACGATGTTCGCCACGCTCTCGGTACCACCACGGCGACCGCGTTCCTGATGGCCGCCGATGACGTACGGCGTGTAACGCGTGCGCTTCTTGACGTAGAGCATCCCGACGCCCTTCGGCGCATGCAGCTTGTGCGCGCTCAAGGAGAGGAAATCCACGCCCAGGCGCTTCACGTCGATGGGCAGCTTGCCCGGCACCTGCACCGCGTCCGTGTGGCACAAAACGCCCTTGCTCCGGCAGATCGCCGCGACTTCCTCGATCGGGAAGATCACGCCCGTCTCGTTGTTGGCGTACATCGCCGACACGATCGCCGTGTCCGGCCGGATCGACTGCTCCAACACATGAAGGTCCAGGGAACCATCCGATTCCACCGGCAGGTACGTCACCTCGAAGCCCATCTTCTCCAGGTGCGCTCCGAAGCTGATGTTGGCCGAGTGCTCGACCTTGGTGGTGATCACGTGCCGTTTGCCGGTGGTCACCAGCGCCGAGTGGATCGCCGAGTTGTTCGACTCCGTGCCGCAGCTCGTGAACACGATCTCCTTCGGATCCGCGTTCACCAAGGCCGCCACCTTTTCCCGGGCCTTTTCGACGTGCCCGTGCACCTGGGCGCCAAACCCGTAGGCGCTGGACGGGTTGCCCCAGAACTCCCGCAGGAACGGGATCATCGCGTCGACGACCTCCGGCGCGACGCGCGTGGTGGCGTTGTTATCGAAATAGTAAACCTTCTGCTGCTCCATAAATCGTGGATCCGTCAAAGCAGACGAAATCGCTCCGCTACGCTAACGGCCATCCCCAGCATCGCAAGGTGGGATTTTTTGGCGCACGCCCCCGGGGCGCACCCTTCCCCTCGTCCTCGCCGCCCGTACTCGTACTCGTACTCAGCCCGAAGGGCGGTACTCGTACTCGTACTCGAAACGAATCCTCGCGTCATCACTCCACCCGGCTCCCAGCGCATCGAGTACGAGTAGGAGTTCGAGTTCGAGTACGACTAAGCCGTATCCATGCGATTGAAGGCGGGGACAGGTTCACGCGGAGACGCGGAGACGCGGAGAAGGGACACTTGGACGGGAGGCGGAGCAGTCACCGTTTGGTGAATAGTGTCCGACGTTGAAAGGTTGGAGACCTGACCCTCTCTCCGCGCTCTCCGCGGCTCCGCGTGAGAATTCTGCTGCATGGATACGGCTAAGCCCCGGCCCCAATCCAAAAGGCCCTCTGCGCCTCCGTGCCTCTGCGGGAGATCACCCAGAAATTCCCTCTCCCCTCTCCGGCCCCACCGCGTGATACTCCCTCCCATGTCCCCGGTTCTTCGACTTCTTGGAAGCTGGCTTGCCAGCGGTTGCCTGGCACTCGCGGCGAATCTCCCGGAACCCGCGTCGTTCCCGGCCCAGCCGGAATTGCCCGACCCGCTCCGCATGCTCTCGGGCGCCCCGGTGAAGTCCGCGCGCGAATGGCGCAACAAGCGTCGCCCCGAACTCAAGCAACTCTTCCAGGACTACATGTACGGCACGCTGCCCGCGAAGCCCGACCACCTGGAGTTCAAGACCGTGATGGTCCATCCCGACTTCCTCGACGGACTCGGGACGCTCCGCATCGTGACGGTCGAGTGCGGACGCAAGGACCCGACGCGCATCAGCCTGATGGTGGTCACTCCGAACAAGATCAAGGGACGCGTGCCGACCTTCCTCGCGATGAACTTCTGCGGGAACCACACCGTCACCGACGACCCGCGCATCCCACTGACCGAAGGCTGGCTCTACAAGAACTGCGCCGGCTGCGTCGACAACCACGCCACCGCGGCCTCGCGCGGTTCCCAGAAGCAGGACTGGCCCATCGCCGAGATCCTCAACCGCGGCTACGCCTTCGCCACGTTCTGTTCCACCGACATCGATTCCGACCGCGGCGATGTCTCCGACGGCGTCCGCGCCCGTGAGGATCGGGCGGCCGGGCGTCCCGTCGAGGCTGCGAACCGCGGCACGATCGCGGCGTGGGCCTGGGGCTTCCATCGCTGCATGGATTATCTCGTCACGGACAAGCGGATCGACGGCAAGCGCATCGCCGCCGTGGGTCATTCGCGCAACGGCAAGACTGCACTGCTGGCCGCGGCCTTCGACGAACGCATCGCGCTGGCGATCCCGCACCAGGCCGGCTGCGGCGGAACCGCGCCGAGCCGCGGCAAGATCGGGGAGTCGGTGCAGCGCATCAACACGTCGTTCCCGCACTGGTTCAACGCGCGCTTCAAGCAGTTCAACACCCAACCCGAGCGCCTGCCCTTCGACCAGCACTGCCTCCTCGCGCTCGTCGCGCCGCGCCCCGTCCTGTTCTCGAACGCGCAGGAAGACCAGTGGGCCAATCCTTCCGGGCAATTCGACATCCTCAAGGCCGCCGAACCCGTTTACCGGCTCCTGAACGCCGGTGGACTCGACGCCACCTCCATGCCCGCCAACAGCGTCCTCATCCGCAGCCAACTCGGCTACTACATCCGTCCCGGCAAACACTCCATGCACGCCGAGGACTGGGCCGTGTTCCTCGACTTCGCCGACGCGCATCTCAAGTAGCGGCGGGCAACGAGGACGTTGCCGCTCCGCTTGACCCGGGGGCAGTATCAAGATGCGCCCCCCGCTGGAGGTCCGACTCTCCCATTGCCTGGATGGTGGCTTTGGAGTATCCCCGGAAATCCCGCCATGAACCGCCAAGTGCTCCCCGCGTTGCTTTGCCTTTCCCTGCCGCTCGCAGGCCATTCTCAAGTCGTGAACGGCGACTTCGAGATCAACCGCTTCGGCGAACCCATCTCGGGCTGGACCGGGACAGCCCACATCCTCGGGCAGCCAGAAGGTTCGCCGCTGTTGCCACCCTTCAACACGCCTCCCCCTCCGATCGGCGTCTCGGGCAATTGCTCCGCTGGCATCCGATCCGGAGCAACGCTGCGCCAGGCGTTTGTCGGTGAACAGGGCCTGGGATATTCCCTGAGCTTTTCTGCCCAGGCCATGACCCAACCCACGGCTGGCTTGCTCCGCGTCCGGGTCCTGACCGAAG
Source organism: Limisphaerales bacterium (assembly GCA_965284395.1). GTDB lineage: Bacteria > Verrucomicrobiota > Verrucomicrobiia > Limisphaerales > UBA9464 > UBA6176. The sequence goes on from OZ260084.1 coordinate 626,107, forward strand.
GCGGAACCGTGCTGGCACAACTGGATCCGATCCTGAAATCGGGCGGAGCGGGCTCCGATGGTTACAGCCCGTTCACGCTCGTCGTGCCACCTCTCGTGGCAGGAGGCGCACTGGCCATCGAGTTTGCGAACACCCGGGTGCCGTCCCAGGACTCGACCGTTTCCGTCGATGCCGTCCAACTGGTCGCCACGGCGCCAAGCGCCCCGCCCGTTCTCCAGGTGAAGGGATATGTCGGCAGCACCTTCGGCAGCGTGGTCCAACTGCGGTGGACCGAACCGGCCTTCGGGTACGTGCTCCAGAGCTCTTCAAGAATCAGCGGTCCTTGGACAAACGTTCCCAACGTCCAGCCGGCACGGAAGGACGGACAGCTGGCCGCCGACATTTCCGGTCCGGCGGCTGCACCCCAGCTCTACTTCCGGCTCCGCGCATCGCCCTGAACCGCGTCGCTGCCTCAGCGGTGGAGTTCCCAGCTTCCAGGGGCGCATCTTGACACCGCCCCCGCCTCATGCGGGGCGGCAACGTCCTCGTTGCCCTCCCAGGCCATTTCCCAAGGCGACGAGGACGTCGCCACCCCGTTCCTTTCCTCAATCGGTGGCAGTGTCGAGATGCGCCGAGTCTCCAGATGCCAGATACCAGTTCAGTGACGCAAAAGGCGGCGTCAGCAGTTCTGGTTTCTGGTGACTGGCAACTGAGGACTCTCTCACAACCCGCCGCGCCGCTGCGTCGCCGTTGCAGAACCGCGGTCGCCGCGGTCGCCGCTGGGAAACTTCACCGGGAAATCCAGCCACCGCCCAGGACCCGATCGCCCTCGTAAAACACACACGCTTGCCCCGGCGTCACGGCCCGCGCCGGCGCATCGAGCCGGACTTCGGCCCGCCCGCCTTCACCGACGATCACCGTCGCCGGTGCACCCGGATGGCTGTAGCGGACCTTTGCCGAACAGCGGAACTCGGCCGGCGGAACATCCCAGGCGATCCAGCTGGTCGAACTGACGGTGAAGCGGTCGCGATCGAGCGCGGACTCATCGCCGACGATCACCCGGTTTCGCTCCGGATCGAGCCCGATCACGTACAAGGGCCGACCTGCGGCCACGCCGAGGCCGCGCCGCTGTCCCACCGTGAAGAACTCGATCCCGTGGTGCCGACCGAGGACCTTGCCGTCGGGATCCACGATGTCGCCGGCATGACGTTCGACCATCTTCGACTGCTCCAGGAAGCGGCCGTAGTCGTTGTCAGGCACGAAGCAGATCTCCATGCTCTCCTCCTTGTCGGCCGTCCGCAGGCCGCAGTGGCGGGCCACGTCGCGGGTGTCCGACTTCGTCTTCTCGCCCAGTGGAAAGATCGCTCGGCTCAACTGGTCCTGCCGCAGGCTGAACAGGAAGTAGCTCTGGTCCTTCCTTGGGTCCTTGCCCTTCAGCAGATGAACCCGGCCCGTGGCCTCGTCCTTCTCCAACCGCGCAAAGTGCCCCGTCGCGATGTACCTCGCCCCGAGCTGGTCGGCCCGACGCAACAGGCTCCCGAACTTCAGGTGCTGGTTGCACATCACGCACGGATTCGGAGTCCGCCCCGCCTTGTACTCGTCCGCGAAGTACTGGATGACCCGTTGCTGGAATTCGGCGGCCTCATCCACCAGGTAGAATGGCACCCCCAGCTTCGAGCAGACGCCGCGCGCGTCCATCACCGCCTGCGGACCACAGCACTTGTCCTCGGCGCGTGACGCGCAATCCTGCGGCCACAGCTTCAACGTCACACCGATGACGTCAAAGCCCTGCGACTGCAACAGGGCCGCCGTGGCGGAGGAATCCACCCCGCCACTCATGCCTACCACCACCCGCTCTCTTCGTTCGGTCACCAAAGCCCCGCCACCCTGCCAGTCCCTTCGCCTCGATGGCCAGTGGGCAGTGGCCAGTGTCCGTGACACTTCCCTGTTTCCCCGCCCGCCCTGCTTCCCGCACCCTCGCCCTGCCGCATGCCACGTCGCATCCTCATCGCACCCGACAAGTTCAAGGGCACCCTGACCGCCCAGGCCGCCGCGGAAGCCATCGCCCACGCCTGGCATATGATCCATCCCGCCGACGAGCTCCGGATCGTGCCCATGAGCGACGGAGGCGACGGATTCGGCAGCGTCCTCGCCGGCACGCTCGCAGCCGAACGTCATTCGACCGAGACCACCGACTCCGCCGGCCGACCACGGTCCGCGGAATGGTGGTTCTCCCCGTCGCGGTCGGTGGCCGTCGTCGAGACCGCCCAGGTCATCGGACTGGCACTGCTTCCACACCGTCAATTCCACCCGTTCGCCCTCGACACCTTGGGCATCGGAGCCGTCCTGCGCGACGCCGTGGCATCAGGCGCCCGGGACGCGTGGGTCGGCATCGGAGGCAGTTCCACCAACGACGCGGGCTTTGGACTCGCCCGCGCACTCGGCTGGCAGTTCCTCGACGGAGAGGGCTCGGCCATCCTGCGCTGGCCGGAACTCCATCGACTGACCCAGGTTCGTCCGCCCGAACGATCCCTGTCCGACCTCTGCCGGTTCACCGTGGCGGTCGACGTCGACAATCCGCTCCTTGGTCCATCGGGTTGTTCGAGGATCTACGGCCCTCAGAAGGGACTCCAACCGGAGGACTTCCCAGTCGCTGAGGCCGCCCTCGGCCAACTCGCCCGTGTGATGGCCGATCATCTGGGCCGAGACATTGCCGCGATTCCCGGGAGTGGAGCCGCCGGCGGACTCGGCTTTGCCCTGCAGGCCTTCCTCGACGCCCGCGTGGAGTCCGGATTCGAGATCTTCGCCCGCGGCTGCGACCTCGATCGACATGTAGCATGGGCCGACTTCGTGATCACCGGCGAGGGCTCCCTCGATCGGCAATCCCTGATGGGCAAGGGAACCGGCCGCGTGGCGGCGCGCGCCCGCCAGCATGGCCGCCCCTGCATCGGCCTCGCAGGAATGGTTGAACCCCTGGCCTCGGGCGAACACTCCCTCTTCACTTCCGCCTTCGCCATCGTCCCTGAGATTGCCCCCCTCGAGGCTGCCAAGGCCGACGCTACCCGCCATCTTGCCGAACTCGCCCGCCGCTGCGCCATCGCGAATCCTCGGTTGTAGGCCGGGTGCCCTCACCCGGCGTGGATCGTGAACCGCTGCGTGAGGGCACGCGGCCTACAGAACGGAGCTTTCTCCCCCGGGTAGGCGCGTTGGCGCCAACCCGGGGCTACCGGCTTCAACGCCTCCGGCGTTGGGGGGTGACTGGGATCTGGCGACTGGCAACCAAGCCCTTCGGGACAAAAGCCCCGAGCGCTGATCGCTCGACGTCCCCGCCGCACTGGCCCACAACGACCGGATGGAATCCGAGCCGACAGGATCCGCGGTGTGGCCCCCGTGGGGGCACGCCCTCGCATCCTTTGCGCTCGGCATCTCCCTGACCGGTGTCCTGGCTCTCATGGCCAGTCGCGACGCCGCTGCGCGGGAACGTGAACGCTTCGAGCGCCTGGCGGAGGGCCACGCGGGCTGGATCGATGGGCAGGTCGAACTTCATCGGACAGCCCTGCTCCGGATCGCCGACCATCTCGCCTTCCACCCCACGGCCAATGCCAACGATTGGGACGCCGTCATCGCCCGGCTCGACCTTCGCGACACCCTCCCCGCTTTCCGGGAGATCGGATACGCCCAGCTCCACCGCGGAATCTGGCAACCTCAGGAGACACCGTCTCTTCCCGTCCCCGACCCGGTGCCATGCCCGTCGACGAATTCACCCAACTGCCGCGAATGGGCGGTCGTGTTCGCATCGCGCGCCCACCCAGGTTCCCGCGTTGCCATTGGAGATGAGCTGGCCCCGGACACCCGGATGCGTGCCTGGTTGGAGTCCGCCCTACGGGGCGTCCCGGTCATCACCGGGCCGCACGTCCTTTCCGACGGCACGCGTGGCCTGACGCTTATCCAGCCCCTCGTCACCGGGCAGCATGCGGATGGCCGACCGGCCGTCCAGGGCGTGGTGTTTGGATCCTTCGACTTCGACGCCTTCCTCGCCCACTCGCTCGATTGGGCAGCCCGCGAGGTCGCCGTCGAGGTGTTCGACTCACCGGACCTCCAACCCGATACCCGGTGGAACAACTCCACCCCGGCTTCCCTCGCCGGGCCACCCGGCTGGAAACCGAGGCTGCAGGCCAGCTTCAGGCGCCACCGATTCGACGGCACCGCATACGTCCGCGTCACCACCACACCACTCTTCGACCGGGCGTCGCTCCGGCTCCGCTCGCTCTTCATCGCAGGCACCGGGTTCCTGCTCTCCTCCGCCATCAGCGGGATTGTCTTCGTCCAGACCCTGGGCCGACGCCGCGCCGAGGCGCTCTCCACCGAACTCGCCGAATCCCGCGAGCTGCTGCGCCACGAATCCGCCCGCCGCGAACGCCTCGGACGAGACATCCACGACGAGACACTGCAGGACCTCTACGTGACCGGCCTCCATCTGGGCCGCCTCCGCCAGCAGTTGAAGGACCGACCTTCCGTTGTAGCCGACCTCGACCAATCCCGGTCCGCGCTCGAGTCCGTCATGCGCCGGCTCCGTGCCTTCCTGGTCGCCATCGACCCCAGCCCCGCAGATCCCGAAGATCTCGTCACCTCGGTTACCCGACTCGTCGAGCAGGCCCAGCGCGGCACCACCGCCCGGATCACCCTCGAATCCTCGATCCTTGCTGAAGTTTCACTCCGTCCGGAGATGAACCTTGAAATCCTGCACTTCGTCCGCGAAGCCACCTGCAATGCCCTCCGACACGCTTCCCCTTCGTCGGTCGATGTCTCCTTCGCCCGAAGCCCCGACTCGATAACGGCTACGGTCACCGACAATGGTCGCGGGTTTGATCCGGAGACTGCGCCGCAGTCAGGGGGATTTGGTCTCGCTCAACTCCAGCGTCGCGCCACCGCGATACACGGGCGACTGGAGATCCGTTCGGCACCCGGCGGACCCACCCGGCTTACCCTTTCCATTCCCACCCCCAAACCATGAACACGCGACCCAACCTCATCCGCGTCCTCATCGTCGACGATCACCCCATCGTCCGAGTCGGACTGAAAACCGTCCTCGAACAGGAGTCGGACCTCCTCATCACCGGTGCCGTCGCCAACGGAGTCGAGGCCCGACAGTCCTGCGAATCAGTTCCTCCGAACGTCCTCCTCCTCGACATCCGACTGGGCAACGAGAACGGAATCACCCTTTGCCGCGACCTCCGCCAGCGCTGGCCCGAACTCAAGGTGATCTTCCTGACCTCGTACGCCGACGCCGGGACGGTCGTCGCCGCCCTGGGCGCCGGAGCCAACGGATACCTGTTGAAGGCCGTCGACGGTACCGACATCCCCGGCGCCATCCGCCGCGTCGCGGCTGGCGGATCGGTCTTCGACCCGGTCGTGACGCCGCATGTACCCCCATCTTCCGCCCGACCAGCAGCCCCGCAACCCGTTGGTCTCGATCGCCTCTCTCCCACTGAGATTCAACTCCTGCGCTTGGTCGCCCGGGGCATGACCAACAAGGAGATCGGCTGCGAACTCGATCTGGCCGAGAAGACCATCCGCAATCACATGGTCACGCTGTTCGACAAGCTCGGCGTCCGCACCCGGACCGAAGCGGCCTTGCTCTTCGCCCAGTCTCCGGTCGCGTGACTCGCAGGCGACGCCTCGGATTGGAACTTTTGTTCCTGATTCAAGTTACTGCGGTTGAGCGTTTAACAGCCTGGCCCGAGCTACCCAGACCAAAGTAGGGACTCCCTCGACCCAACATTTTTGCAAACTTCTGCTCCGCAGCTACAGAAGACTTTTTGGAGGCCGAACTCTCACATGAGCCTCCAAACGGCAGGTTGGAAAAGGAGAACAACATTCGGATCACACCACTGGGTGCCTGAAGGCACCACAGGCCAAGGGTTCAAGGGGGCCTGAACGAGCATCAAGCGATGCCCATGCCATTACCCCCCATGAAAACGAACCCCATTCCGGCAACTGCTTCCCTCGCCGAACCCCGCTGCATCCGCACCTCCACCCCCACCAGCAGGAGGCTGCCATGAGGACTGAATCCTTCGGAGAGGTCCTTCGCATCAGCGGTTTGGCCGAACTCTCGGCGCCCTCATCCCCGGCCATCCAGTACACGATCTCCTCCGCCCTCCGGGCCGAGCATCGGGACGTCGAGATCGATTCCCGCGAGCTCAAGTTCGTCGACTGCGCCGGACTCCGCACCCTGGTTGCGCTGCACCTGAGCCTCCAGTCCCGCCATGGTGGAATCCGGTTGCTGAAGCCCTCCGACGCCTTCCGGCGCCTGCTCGAGGCCACCCAGCTCCACCATCAGTTCCAGATCGTGAACAACTGAGGCGTATCCATGCGATTGAAGGCGGGGACAGGTTCACGCGGAGACGCGGAGAAGGGACACTTGGACGGGAGGCGGAGCAGTCACCGTTTGGTGAATAATGTCCGACGTTGAAAGGTTGGTGACCTGACCCTCTCTCCGCGCTCTCCGCGGCTCCGCGTGAGAATTCTGCTGCATTGATACGGCTGAGGCGGGGCGAAGGGAGTTGCCGGTCCCCAGTTCCCAGATTCCAGCGCACCCGTAGCCGACGAGGTGACGAGGCGGGGCCATAGGAAGACCGCAGTTCCCACAGAACTGGCAACTGGCGACTGGCAACTGGGATCTCCCCCACCGCATCCCGGATTCCCTCGAATGCCTGGTTGTGGTCTGCTCCTCGGCCGCGATGCATAAGACCGCACTGTTGTTTGCCGGCCAAGGCGCCCAATCCGTCGGAATGGGCCGGGACCTCGCCGAGACCTTTCCGACCGCCCGCGCCCTGTTTGACCGGGCCAACGAGGCACTGGGATACGATCTCGCCTCCATCTGTTTCAACGGGCCCGAGGCCGACCTTACCAAGACCGAGAACGCCCAACCCGGCATCTACCTCGTCAGCTGGATCGCCCTGACCCTGCTTCGTGAGAAGGTTCCCACCCTGCAATTCCAGGCCACCGCCGGGCTCTCCCTGGGTGAGTTCACCGCCCTCGCCGCCGCCGGTGCCCTCTCCTTCGAAGACGGCCTTCGCATCGTCCGACTCCGCGGCCGCTTCATGCAGGAGGCCTGCGAAGCCACCCGGGGCGGAATGGCAGCCGTCATCGGACTCGACGAAGCTCCTACCCGCGAGGTCTGCGCCGAGGCGGGCGTCACCCTCGCCAACCTGAATTGCCCCGGCCAGATCGTCATCTCCGGCGACGCCGACCGCATTCCGCAGGCCATCGAACTCGCCAAGGCCAAGGGTGCCCGCAAGGTCCTCGCGCTTCCCGTTGCGGGCGCCTACCACTCGCCCCTCATGGCGTCCGCCCAACCCAAGCTCGCCGCCGAACTGGGCAAGGTCGCGCTCCTTGCGCCGACTGTCCCCGTCTTCAGCAACGTCAGCGCCGCGCCCCACGGCAGCCCGGCTGACATCACCCGACTGCTCGTCGAGCAGGTGACCGGCTCCGTCCGCTGGGAGGAATCCATCCGCGCACTCCTCGCGCAGGGCTTCACCCGCTTCATCGAACTTGGGCCCGGCACCGCCCTCACCGGATTCCTCCGCCGCATCGACAAGTCGGCCCAGGCGCTGAACGTCGCCGACGTCGCCTCCCTCGAGGCAACCGCCGCCGCACTCAACGCGGGCTGACCCCCAGCGTCCCCTCGCCTTCGGCCCGAGGGCATCCCGGAGGGATGAGGGCCGATAGCCCCGGGTCGTGCGAAGCACGCACCCGGGGAAGGGCGCGTTGTGATGGATTCCGCACCCCGGCAGGGGGCGAAGGCTGCGGGGGCTTCAACCCCTCCAGGGTTGTTTCCCTTTCCCACGGCAACCCGGGGTGCGCTTCGCGACCCCGGGCGACCCGCTGGTATCCCTCCGGGATAACGGAAGAGGCCGCGGAAACAGGACCTACCGCACCCCCCACCTACCAAAGCGGGACCGGCTTCACCTGATAGTAGGATTGGTCAACGTCCGGAGCCGCCGGGATCACGAACTCCAGGATCTCTCCCGTGCCGGCCCGTCGCTCCAACAACTCCCATCCGGCCGGCCCACGCAACGTGACCGTGCGCTCCAACCGATAGTCCCGGTCCACCGTTGTCGGGACACGCAACACCAGCGTGCCGCCTTGGCCGGTCCGCCAGGAAACGCTCGGGAAGCTCGTCGCGCTCACCGGATCGGTACCGGCGTCGTACTCGGCCCGCGCACCGAACCCATCGCCATCCCGATCCAGGAATGCATCCAGAGGGTCCGCCGGATCCAGGCCGTATGCGGACTCCCAGTTGCTGGGAATCCCATCGCCATCCGGATCCGCCAAGACCGTGGCCAGGAAGCTGAGCGTGGCGACCCGGTCCCGAAGACCGGCCGAGAGCGTCACGAGGGACGACAGTTGGGTGATGTCCCGGTTCACCTGAAAGGTGATCGTCAGAAGCGATCTTTGACCTACCTCGAATGCCCCCAGGGCTGCTTCTTCCACATCCGCACCGAAACGGGTCGAGGGAATCAGCACGCCATCCCGGCGAATCTCGGAGACGGTCGCGAACTGACTGTTCTTCCAGTCGAGATCCAGGTTCGCAACCCGGGTCGGTCCCTGATTCGTGACGATCAGGGTCAGCGTAGAAGGCCGGCCCACGGTGATGGAAGGCGGAGGGCTGACCTGCCGGCCAAGCGTCACGCGGACATCGGAGAGTGATTGGCCCAAGGCGCCCGCCTGGAAGTCCTGACTGTGCGCCTGACTGTGCGTCGCGGATGACTGGCCAGCGCCGTAGACGACAATCTCGTCCAGTTCGCCATCGAATCCTCCACCACTCGCACCCCGGCCAATCCGGAGGGGCCCATCGCCGATACCTGAGTAGTTCCCAAGCAATGAAGACGTCGCCGGAATTCCCGCGAGGCCATCAACGCGCACGGTAACCCACGACTGACCCTGGATCAGGGTCCAGCTGACGTAATGCCATTCGCCGTCCCGCATGTCGGGGGCAAATCCGGTGGTTCCAATCCACTGCCCATCCCATTCGATCGACGGCTTGCCATTCCTGAGAATGAGCGCGAATCCCACTCCATTCGTACCGCCGGAAAACTCCGCCACCACCTGCCGTTCACGCTGCCCCGGGCGAACCCGGACCCAGGCGCTCAGGGTGAATCCCGAAAATGGGGTTAGTTTGAGCCTATCGATGGACGGCACTTCGATGACGGCATCTCCGCCGTCGAACTGGAAGGTGCGTTGGTCATAGCGACGCCCATACAGGACCCCGGACGCCAGCCCGTCATGGTTGCCCATGGTATCCCGGGCGTCGCCCTCGGCCCGCCACCAGGCCAGTCGGTTCGCCCGTTCCTGGACAAGCCCGTTGACCAGTTCAACCTGGAGTTCAGCCCGGTCGATCCCCGCACCACTCGCTCCACCCGTGCGCCGGGCTTCGGCCACCATCATGAGGGGCAGTCGCTGGGTGACCACACCCGGGCTGATTCCGACTTCCAGGGTCACCGATCCACCCGCGGGCAAGGTTCCGACATTGGCCACGACCCTGGCCCTCGGCTGCGCCGGCAAGCTCGGCGGCACAAAGTTCAATGTTCCCTGGCTCGTCTTCAGCAAGGTGATTCGCGGCGCGCTAAGCCCAAGTTCCGTCTCGAACGGGAGGTCCACCGTCACCCCGGACGCCGCAACCGGAGCCTCATTCGTCACCACGATCCGGAGCACCATCTCGCGCCCCTGGATCGCGAATGGAGCGGCAGAATCAAAGGCCGCAATCCTCAGGTCCCCAGAGGAAGCCACCGTGACGCCCTCCGAAACCCCCACCCGCCCAGAACCGTCATCCGCCAACAACCGGACGAACCCGGCCGTGGAACCCACCGTCAGCGTGCCGACCCAGGTTCCTTCACTGAACGTTGCGATCACCGAAGGAGCCACCGGCACCAATCGCGAATCCACGAATGGAACACGCATCTGGTTGTTCTGGGTCCCGATTGGCCCGAGTCCGCGGTTCCACCCGTCCGCTCCCTTCCGGTTCGACCAGCCAACGCGCTGATGGTTGAAGTTGCGCGGAGTCAGGGCGCTGATGCCACCCATGGGGAAGCCCGGCCATTCGGTCGGATCCAGGCTCAGAGGAATGTCGATCTCACCCGGCTCCGCCCCGTTCGCTGCGAAGAAGTCCCGCAGCGCTCCCGAGGCATCCTGAAGCATCACGGCCATCGGCCGGGTTGTCAGGATGTCTTCCGCGGCGTCGATTCCCCAGTCCAACGGCTGGCCGAGCGAAAAACGGGGGAACGCGTTGGGCACCAGCGTCCCTTCCTGGATCCGGAACAGGCTGCCGGCAGCCATGACCGTCCCGACCGGAACCACGAACGTCCCGCGCGGCACCGGCCAGCGCGTATGGTCAAAGAACGATACCCGCCAGCCACTGATGTCGAGATCCCCGGACGTGACGTTCTGGAACTCGACGGCATCCGTCGTCCGCGTTTCAACCTCGGTGATCAACAACTGGCTGGGCAGATCGTTCCCGCCACCCGCGAATCCCGGGATCGCAGCAAGCGCCACCACTCCATTGAAATTGGACACCACCCCGCCCCGGCCGTCGACCGCCCGCAGTTGCGCCGCGAAAGCCTCGCCCGCGATCGCAGACGGCGGCGTCACCCACTCGAAGCCCCGGACCACTCCCGGACTCCGGTCGTCGTTGAGCACGATCCCCACCGCCACCGACTTCGCGAATCCAACACCCGCCGAGGACGGCAGACTCGAAATGCCCAGGGTGAAATGCTCGTTCGGCTCTTCCACCTGATCGCCCACCACCGGAATCCGGATCTCCGCCTGGGCCGATCCACTCGGAATGACCACCGTCCCCGTGCCACCGACGAAATCAAACGGCGACCGCGCCGTCTCGTTCGTGGTCGCCCAGGCAATCTCCAGATCCACACCGGCCAACCCGTTCATCGTCACCGGGAAGACCAGGTCCTTCGTCCCCGAGTCGCCTTCAGCCATCCGGCCACCAGCCACCGAGATCTGCGGCACCTCGTCATCATTCGTGATCGTCAACACCGGCAGCAACCCCTCCAACGCCGCACCCACCGGATTGCTCAGCACCAACCCGAACACCTCGTCCGGTTCATAGAACGGATCTCCCAGGAGGACCACCGGCACCAACTTCTCCACCTCGCCCGGTGCAAACTCCAGCCGTCCAGAAACAGCCTCATAGTCCACACCCGCCGCCGCCAGTTGCCTGCCAGTCCCAGGCCGCGGCGGCCCGATGACGTAATCCACGGATACCGTCCGCGAGACCGGAACCGACAACCGGACCGGAACCGACAGGACGAGACGCTCTCCCATCCCACCTTCGGAACGTCCCGCATCAAGGACGGTCAGCGTCACTGTCACGGCCGTCACGGCCGCCCGCGCCTCATTGTTCGCCAGGCTCAGTTCCGCAGAATCCGAAAAGCCCCGGGCCACCAACAAGCCCTCTTGTGCGAGGTCAGCCCGCACCACGAGATCCACCGATACACGCCCACCCGCAGGCAGGACACCAAAGCTGCCGGAGACAGTACCCGAATCGTACGTGACCGTCCCCACCGTCGTGGTCAGCGCCATCACCGACCAACCGGCAGGCACGGTGTTCGTCAGCCGAACGTTGGCCAGCGCCTGGTTGGCCACGTTTTCCAGGTTCACCCGGGCATGAAAGGTCTCACCTGCCGCAAACCTCGACGGCACGCCTTCCCACACGACCCTCAGATCGGCATCGCACCGCCCCGCCGCACCCGCCGCGAACAACGACGCCACCTCCTCATTCAGGAGCGCCCGCGTGTACACCCCCACTTCATCAATGCGCCCGTCGAATCGTTCGGCTTCCCAGCCGAAGAAGGTCTGCGAACGGGCCCCGATCCGGAACGGCGCGTCCATCGCCGGCATCGCCCCCGTCAACCCCACGAACTCCGAAACCTTCATCCCGTTGAGGAAGACACGCACCCGTCCCGGCTCCACCGCCAACGCCACGTGCGACCACCGGTTCAAAGGCACCGCTGCCCCCGTGTCCGTCCAGCCGTTGTGATTGCTGGGCATCCCATTCAGACCACTCACGAACACGGCGAGATTGCCGACCGGAATCGTCCCCACCGGATCCAAGGGCCCTCGGATTCCCAACTCGAACTGGATCGTCTGCAAAGAGGTCGCGCTCGCCTCCCGGTTCACGATGATGTCCTCCATCCCGTTGTAAGCCGTCGGATACACCCACGCATCCACCGTGAAATCCTGCCGGTTCAACCAAGCCGAGTCCGGCACGGCCACCCCGCCCGCCCCCTTGAAGTCAAACGCCTCGCCCACCCGGCCCGCTGCGAACCCCAGCGAGCTCTCCTGCACCCCAGGATAACGGCCGGTCGCATCGCTTAGGTTCCCATCCCCACGATACAAAGCCCCCAGGCCAGCGATGGGAGCAGCGCAACCCGGAGAGACATCAAAATTCAGGATGGCCACGTCGTTCGTCGCGATCCCATCTCCCGCTCCTGGAGTAAGGGTCGCCCTCAGGCTAGCTGCGCCACCAAACGGCGCGATCACATCCAAGCCAAGCCGCAAGCTTCCCCCGATCGGGATCGTATCGACCTCCAACGCGATCGGATTCGTCGAAACCTGCCGCATGCCGATCGGGATCTCGCGCAGCACGATCCGGTTCGAGCCCGTGACCGTCAGCTCAACGCGGCCACCCTGCGAAAACCGGTTGCCCGATGCGCTGAGTGTCAACCATGCCGGTGCGGGCTCGAAGGCAATGGCGGACTCAAGACCACTCAACCGCACGCCCACATCCCGGAATGCAGGCAATTCGGTCGGCTGGGAAAAGATCGTCTGTACTTCGGCCGGATCCAAGGGCCGGTTGTAGACGCTCAGCCGGTTCATCCGCCCCTGGAATCCGTACCGTGCCCCTCCCACCACCTCGCCCAATGAACCAATCGCAAAAGGCGTCGTAAACGAGTAGGAACCTACGAGCGCTTCGACGCCCTGCGGCTGGCCATCGACGTAGAACCGCATCTCCGCCCCCCTCCGGGTCGTGACGACATGATGCCATTCGGTATCGCCCAACCCTCCCACCCCGTAGGCGTTTACGACGCCCACGCGTCCCGTGTAGGGACGGCCGGCATGGGTTACTCCAACGTGGTAGGAGCCAACCCCGCCCCCCAGCAGGATGCCACCCTCGAAGTCCGGTGAAGCAACCACCGACGACGAACGCCGAATCCAGGCCGATACCGAGAATTCCTGAAGCTGCAACGCAGGCACCTCACCCAATTGGACCCGCGACGGCCCACCAGAGAGATTGAGAAAACCCATTCCCCCTTCAGCTCCGAACGAGGCCCCGTCCAAGAGTGGGCCCGACAAACCTCCTACGATATCCACCGTGTCGATCGCCAAGGGGAAATGGGCGACGAGACCACTGGAGATGCTGGCGCCACCAATACCGGGAATCAGGCTCAGTTGGGTAACGTTGTTTCGCGACGCCAACTCACCCGGAACGGAGCTCAATGTGGCTTGGAGAAGGCGCCCGAAATTTCCCTCAACCTTCAGGACGTAGATCGCAGAAATCTCCGCCCCTCCAGCGAGGTCCAACGGACCCGAAGTCCAAACGCCGTCGACCTGCGTCAAGACAGGCGACCCGGCAACCGAACGCAAAAGGGAAACCCCTGCAGGCAACTCAAGGCGCAGACGCGCGCCCTCGAGCGGATGGGTTCCCTGGTTGGCCACGGACAATTGCCACCCAACCTCCGCGCTGGCGGGGATGATCGAGGTTCCCACCGTCTGGATCGCGCCATCACTGCGGCACCGCCCATCGGCCCCGGCGTCGACCACGGCGCGAAGCCCGGCCTCATCCAATGCTGTCCGATGCACGACGACTTCATCAATCAGCCCTGCAAAGGAATACCTTGAGCCCCCCACCAGGGCCCCAAGACCGCCCACTCCAAAGGTCCCAGTCCCGTTCAGGATGACACTGATTGGCTGGGAGCCCGCGGGCCGGCCGTCGACATAGAATCTCAACTGGTCATCCCGTCTCGTCACCGCCACGTGGTGCCAGCCAGTATCCGTCACCCGGACATCGCCGTAGTAGTTCGCGACTCCCACATGTGAAAGATAGAGTCGTCCCTCGTGGGTCAGCGCCAAGGCATAGGACCCCACGTCGCCACCCAGGATCACTCCGCCCTCCAATCCTGGTCCCGCCAGCAGGGAATCCGCCCGCTGCACCCATGCTTCTACAGTAAACTCAGCCACAGGCAGCGGGGTCGGCGGCACCCACACGAACGCCTGCTCGGCCACGCTCAGCCGGAACGCAGCACCGACCTTGCCCGGGACATGACCGGCACCCAAAAGCGGCGTCAGGGAGGTCCCACTGAGCACCTCCTGCGCCTCGCTCCCACCCGGAAACCACGCTGCAACACTCCTGGCATCGGCAAGGCAGTCAGCCTTCAGCCCCACACAAGGCATTGCTTGGAAGACGATCGCTGCAAAGGACGATACCGCCCCAAACACAATTTTCCGGATACGCATAGGTTATTGGGCTCGATCAACACGGGAACACAACCCCCGCCCTTCGACCGGGCCATCGGCCACTCGTTCCGTGATAGCTCTTAGCTACCGACGTGATTCTTCGGCGTCAAGCGACGGGGATGCCCCTTCCCCATATTTGCCCTCGCCAGGTTCAATCGGTCCTTTCAGGTCAGAAGGGGACACGTCGAATGCTCCTCGGGAACCTCATGACGGGTAAGGGTATGTTCCCCTTGAAACTCCAATCTTGTGACTAGGAACTCCCCGCCCTGCTGCGTAGCCTGCGGCTTCGGATTTACAATGAAGGTCGTCATCCTCTGCGGTGGTCTGGGCACGCGTCTCCGTGAGGAGACGGAGTATCGCCCGAAGCCCATGGTGCCCGTCGGCGGCAGGCCGGTCCTGTGGCACATCATGAAGTACTATGCCCACCACGGGCACCGCGACTTCATCCTCTGCCTTGGCTACAAGGGCGACGTCATCAAGGACTACTTCCGGAATTACCTCTGGCACACTTCGGACGTCACGCTCCGCCTCGGGCGCAATCCCCAGATCCGCTACCACAACACCCACGAGGAGGAGGACTGGACCGTGACGCTCCTCGAAACCGGACAGGAAACCCAGACCGGTGGACGCCTCCGCCGCGCCTTGCCGCACATCCCCGAGGACACGTTCCTCTTCACCTACGGCGACGGCCTCACCAACAGCGACGTCAACGCCACGGTCCGCTTCCACATGACCCATGGCGCCATCGCCACCGTCACCGCCGTCAAGCCCAGCGGACGATTCGGCGAACTCGCCATGGACGGCCAGACCATCACCGCCTTCCGCGAGAAGCCCGAACAGGAATCCGCCTACATCAGCGGCGGCTTCATGGTCCTCAACCGTCGCATCGGCGAGTACCTCGATCCCGACGACAGCTGCATCTTCGAGAAGGCCCCCCTCGAACGCCTCGCCAACAACGGCCAGCTCAAGGCCTGGTGCCACGACGGGTTCTGGCAGTGCATGGACACCTACCGCGAACAGCAACTCCTCGACCGGATGTGGTCCTCCGGCAAGGCCCCTTGGAAGGTGTGGTGACAGCCATGTTCGGCGGCTTCTACAACGGAAAGGTCGCTGCCCTCACCGGTCACACCGGCTTCAAGGGCTCCTGGCTTGCCTTCTGGCTCTCGACGCTCGGTGCCCGCGTCCACGGTTTCAGTCTCCCGCCACCCACCCAGCCAAACCTCCACGAAGTCCTCGGCCCCGAATCGCTCGCCAGTTCGATCCAGGCCGACATCCGGGATCTGGACGCCATGAAACGATGGCTCGACCAGGCCAGGCCCGACATCGTCTTCCACCTCGCCGCACAACCGCTGGTCCGCCTTTCCTACCTCGAACCGATCGACACGCTCACCTCGTGCGTGATCGGCACCGCACACGTCCTCGAAGCCGTCCGTACACTCGGCCTCACCTGCCGCGTGGTCATCGTGACCACCGATAAGGTCTACGAGAATCACGGCTGGGCCTACGGCTACCGGGAGAACGATGCCCTCGGCGGTCATGACCCCTACTCCGCCAGCAAGGCTGCCGCAGAGATCATCAGCCATGCCTGGCGCCGGTCGTATTTTCCCCCGGGACGGATCGCGACCGTCCGGGCCGGCAACGTAATCGGGGGCGGTGACTACGCCGTCGAACGGATCGTTCCAGATGCCGTGCGCGCCCGACTCACCGGCAAACCCCTCCTGCTTCGGCATCCCGAGGCAACCCGGCCCTGGCAGCATGTCCTCGATTGCCTGAGCGGATACCTCGAAGTTGGGGCCCGCCTCGACGGTTCAAGGGAATTCCCGGAGTCCTTCAATTTCGGCCCGGGGCCCGATGGCAACCGTTCCGTCGCCGACCTAGTGGACGCCTTCGCCCGCCACTGGCCCGGCACGTGGGACAAGACCGGCACGGACCCCTTCCGCGTCGAGGCAAACCTCCTGAACCTCACCATCGATCGCGCGGTCACCCGCCTTGGCTGGCGTCCGGTCTGGAGTTTTGAACGTGCGGTCGCGGAAACGGCGCAATGGTACGCCGCGCGGCATCAGTCCGCCGTCGACATGCTAGCACATACCCAGGACCAGATTCTCCGATACCAGACCGACGCCCGCTCCGCACGGGTCGCCTGGGCCATCCGCTCGTCATGACCCCCACCTTCCACTGTCGTTCCTGTGGCTCCGTGTCTGGCCGTCCCGTGCTGGACCTGGGCCTGCAACCGTTGGCCAACAACCTGCCGCGCCCGGAGGATCTTTCCCGGCCGGAGCCGCGGTTCCCGTTGCGCGTCGCCGTCTGTGATTCCTGCTGGATGCTCCAGATCACGGACATCGTCCCGCCGGTCGAACTGTTCAGTGAGTACCTGTACTTCTCCTCGTTTTCCGACGCGCTGCTCCGGCACTCGAAGCAGGCCGTGGAACAGCACCTCGCCCAGGAGAAACTCCACGGCGGTTCGTTCGTCGTCGAGGTCGCCTCCAACGACGGTTACCTACTCCGGAACTTCGTCGACGCCGGCGTTCCCTGCCTCGGCATCGAACCCGCCTCGAACATCGCCCAGGTCGCTGTCGAACGCGGGATCCCGACGCTCAACCGCTTTTTCAGCCTCGAACTCGCCCGGGAACTCGCCGCACAGGGCCGCCAAGCGGACCTCATCCTCGGCAACAACGTCTTCGCCCACGTTCCCGACACCAACGACTTCGTAGCGGGCCTCGCCGCGCTCGTGAAGCCCACCGGGCGCATCACGCTCGAGTTCCCCTACGGATGCGACCTCGTCGAACACCTCGAGTTCGACACCATCTACCACGAGCACGTCTTCTACTTCACGCTGACGGCCCTGATCCCGCTCTTCGCCCGCCACGGCCTCGACGTCGTCGACGTCCAGCGCATCCCCATCCACGGAGGTTCGCTGCGCTTCTCGGCTGCCCCGGCAGGATCCCGCCCCATCGCCGATTCCGTGCGCGCCCTCCTCGCCGAAGAAGCCGCCAAGGGTGTCGCGTCGCCCGCGTACTACGAAGCCTTTGCCGGACGCGTCCAGGCCCTGCGCACCCAACTCCTCGAACTCCTCCATGACCTGCAGGCCAAGGGTGCCCGCATCGCCGCGTACGGCGCCTCCGCCAAGGGTTCCACGCTCCTGAATTTCTACGGCATCGGCCGGCAGGGATTCGACTGCCTCGAGTTCGTCGCCGACCGATCGACCGCGAAGCAAGGCCGGCTCACACCCGGCTCCCATCTGCCCATCGTCCCGCCGTCCGAACTCCTCGCACGCCGCCCCGACTACGCCCTGCTGCTCACCTGGAACTTCGCCGACGAGATCCTCGCCCAGCAACACGAGTACCGCGCCGCCGGCGGCAGGTTCATCGTCCCGGTCCCAGATGTCCGGGTCGTGTAGGACCGGAGAGTTTCAAGGACGGGAGTTTCAAGTTTCAAGCGGGGCAGGTCACTTCCCCGCTTCAAACTTGAATCTGAACACTTCAAGCTCCAAGCCATGGCCCGCCTCGTTGCCTCCACGTCCCTGGCCCTCCTGGCCGCATTGACGCTTTCCGCCGCGGACAAACCCCAGCCGAAGCCGTCCGGTCCGCAGTCCGACGGCCCCTTCCGCAAGGTAATCCTCGATGCCGACCGCGACCTCGATGGCGACGGCTCCATCGACGACGTGGTCGTGGATCCGATGGAGATCGCGACCGCGCCAGACGGCCGCGTCTTCCTCATCGAACGTTCCGGGGTGGTGAAGATCTGGAAGCCCGACACCAAGTCCACCGTGGTCGCCGCGAAGATCGAGGTGTTCAAGGAACTCGAGGACGGCCTCATCGGGATCGCCCTCGATCCGAAGTTCGCCGAGAACCACTGGGTCTACCTCTTCCACTCCGAACCAGAGACCCGCCAGACGCCCGGCATCGGCAAGACCGGCGACAACCTCGTCTCCCGCTTCACTCTCAGGGGTGACACCCTCGACCTGACCTCGCGCAAGGAGATCCTTCGCGTCACCACGCAGCGCGAGCAGTGCTGCCATTCCGCGGGTTCACTGGCCTTCGATGCCGACGGCAACCTCTACGCCGCCACCGGCGACAACACCCACCCCGGTGAATCGGACGGCTTCACCCCAATCGACGAACGCGACGGCCGAGGTCCTTGGAACGCCCTCAAGTCCGCCGCCAATGCGAATGATCTCCGCGGAAAGATCCTGCGCGTCCACCCGGAACCCGACGGCACGGTCACGATCCCCAAGGGTAACCTCTTTCCTCCCGGCACGCCCAACACGCGCCCCGAGATCTACGTCATGGGGAACCGTAACCCCTGGCGCATCGAGGTCGATCGCCGCACCGGATACCTGTACTGGGGCGAGGTCGGACCCGACGCCGGCGGTCCCAATGACAAGCGCGGGCCCGCGGGTTTCGACGAGATCAACCAGGCCCGCAAGGCTGGCAACTTCGGCTGGCCCCTCATCATCGGCGACAACCGGCCGTATCTCCGACACGACTTCGCCACGCGCGCCGTTGGCGAACCCTTCGATCCCGCCAAGCCCCTCAACGAATCGCGCTACAACACTGGGCCTCGCGAACTCCCGCCCGCCCAGCCCGCCTTCATCTGGTACCCGTATTCCGCCTCGACCCGCTTCCCTGCCGTCCGCGACGGCGGCCGCACCGCTTGCGCCGGACCGGTGTATTACTTCGACGAGAAACTCACCTCGGCTACCAAGCTGCCCCGCGAGTTCGATCGCACGCTCTTCATCTACGAATGGTCGCGGAACTGGATCATCGCCGTGCACCTCGACGAGGACCATCGGATCGCCAAGAAACCGGACGGGACCCTCCACATGGACCGGTTCTGCCCCGGCATGACCTTCATGCGCCCGACCGACCTCAGCATCGGATCCGACGGCTGCCTCTACGTCCTCGAGAACGGCACCGCCTGGAACGGCAACAAGGACACGCAGCTCGTCCGGATCGAGTATAGGCCCTGAGGAGTTTCAAGGACGGGAGTTTCAAGTTTCAAGCCAGCCCAGCCTCCTCATCCCGGCCACGTAGCCAGGTCACGAGGCGGGGCCACAGGGAGTTCCCAATTGCCAGATCCCCGGTCCACGCGTGTAGGCCGGGTGCCCTCACCCGGCGTCGATCGGTAATCGCCGCGTGGGGGCACGCGGCCTACAGAACGGAGTTGAACCCGGCCGTAGTACCTCTGTCGTTGGGCCGGAGCCCGTCCCGAGCCTCCTCACGTCGTCTCCTACCCTGTAACCGTAGCCGACGAGGTCACGAGGCGGATGGCTTCCCGGCTTCAAACTTGAAACTGAAAACTTCGAACTCCAGTCAACCCAGCCCCACCACCACCGGCCGGTGATCCGACGCCACCGGTTCGGCCGGGACCTCGCTGCTCAGGACCTTCCAGGGATTGCGCGACCTCAGGAGCAGGACGAAATCGATCCGGGCGTCCGGCTTCTCCGCAGGGATCGTCGGCATCGGATCGGCTGCTGATGCATCGTCCCAGTCGGTCAGCAACTTCTGCATCACCCGACTCTCGGGCCGATCGTTGAAATCTCCCGCGAGGATCACGGGTTCCGTCGCGGCCCCGAACAACTCGTGTAACCGCGCTGCCTGCAACCATCGATCGTCGTCACCACGCGACGCATCCAGATGCAGCCCGACGAACTGGAATCGCGGCTGACCCGGAGGATGGATCCGGGCCGAAATCGCGATCCGTTGCTCGCGCTTCATCGGGTTGGGCAAGGCATGGACGGTGAAGTCCTCCATGGGCCACCGGCTGAGGAGCATCCCGCCGTACGCTCCACCCTGGAAATCGATCGCCTTGCCGAACTGCCCATGCAGCCCGGTCAACCGGATGTACTCCGCTGCTTGGTCTACCCGACCCGTCCGCTGCGTGTTCACGTCGATCTCCTGCAATGCCACCACATCCGCCCGACTCTCCCGGATCACCCGAGCGATCCGCTCGAGGTCGAGCTTTCCATCGACGCCTTCCCCGTGATGCAGGTTGTAGGTCATCACCCGAAGCGGAACCCGGGGAGTCGGTGGGTGTCCGTGCGGCATCCTGGCGCATCCGGCCGCCAAGGCAGCGGCCGTCAGGGGCATCATCTCGAGGAATTCACGACGCTTCATGGCCCGACCAGTCAACCACCCCCGTCCGGATCAAGCCAGAGCGACTCCGTTCACCCCAACCGGCCAACCCGCCACTTACATCCGCATGTCGCACCTGCGACACGGGATTGTAAATCGCCCCCCGCCCTGAGCCACCCATGCCCTGCGTCCGTCCCACCCCAAGTCTGTGCCCATTTACATCCGCATGTCGCATATGCGACACGCCATTGTACATGCACACCCTGGCGGAGCCCGCACCTCTCTGCCTCGCTGCTCCTGTGGGAAACCGTCCCCCTCCGCGTCCTCCGCGTGAACACGGTCCTCCCCCCGCGCCTCCCACCGAAACCGTCTTCCTCCCGCCCCCGGGCTTGAAACTTGAATCTGAAAACGCCCAACTCCCTGCGCTCATGACCTTCACTCGTGGTCAACTGGACGGCATCTGGATTGTCGGACTCGAGGCCCGCCATGATGCGCGGGGCTGGTTCGCGCGTACCTGGTGCGAGGAGGAGTTCTCGCGACATGGACTCAACCTCCGCTGGCCGCAGGCGAACACCACCCGAACGGTCCGCCGCGGCATGATCCGCGGCATGCACTGGCAGGCCGAGCCGCACCCGGAGATCAAGCTGATCCGCTGTGCGCGTGGCGCGGTCTGGGACGTGGTGGTCGACGTCCGCCCGAACTCTGCCACGTTCGGACGCTGGGAGTCCTTCGAACTCTCGGAAGCCAACCAACGCCAACTCTACGTCCCGGCCGGATTCGCCCACGGATTCCAGTGCCTGACCGACGATGCCGAACTCAATTACCTGATGTCGGACGTCTATCATCCCGACCTCGCCCGCGGCCTGCGATGGGACGATCCCTCGGTCGGTATCCCATGGCCGGTGCGGGAACCCTTCCTGTCGGACCGTGACCGTTCGCTTCCAACCCTGGAGGAACTCCGGAGCAACGGGGCCGGTTTCGCTCTCTGAACCTGCATGCGCCTCCTCATCACGGGTGGGTCGGGATTCCTGGGCAGCGCGGTCGCACGCCAGTCGCTGGCCGCCGGTCACGAGGTGGCGATCCTGTCGCGCCGACCTGCCGTTGCTGCTGGCGTGGAGGGACCCGTTCCCATTCACGGCGACCTGGCAACGCCGCCATGGCAAGCCATCGCAAGCTTCCGCCCTGAATCCGTGCTGCATGCCGCCTGGATTGCGACACCCGGCGTCTATCTGGATTCTCCCGAGAACGCCGACTGGGTCCGTTGGAGCCTCGCCTTCGCCAGCCGGCTTCCCGACCTCGGGGTCCGACATCTGACGGTGCTGGGCACCTGCATCGAGTACGCCATCACCGGGAAGTCCCTGCACGAGACGGAGACACCCCTCGCACCGGCGTCTCCCTACGCACGAGCCAAGGCCGAACTACACGAGGCACTCACCTCCGCTCTAGTCGGGAGTGGCACGGGTCTCGCCTGGGCCCGGATCTTCTATCCGTACGGTCCCCACGAACACCCCGCGCGGCTGGCAAGTTCCCTCCTTTCCCGAGTGCTGGCTGGCCAACCGATCACGCTCAAGACCCCGAACAGCACCAAGGACTACATCCACGAGGAGGACCTTGCCCGCGCCCTGCTGGCCGTTGTCGGGGCGGGCTTCCAAGGTCCGATCAACATTGGCACGGGCGAAGGCGTGACCGTCGGGATGCTGGCCCGGACCCTGGCGGAATTCGCAGGCCGGCCAGACCTGGTGGTATTGCCCGCCGATGCTCCCCGAGACCCACTCGACTTCGTCGTGGCGGACGTTTCCCGGCTGCGTTCCCTGGGCTGGCGGCCGCAGGTAGCGCTTGTGGACGGACTGCGCCGGTTGGTAGAGGCTCGGCGCGCATGAAACCACGACAAGACTGCCCGGGCTGCGGCGGGAGCCGACTGACCGCCGCATTCGTGCTGCCGAGGCAGCCGGTCGTGCTCAATTACCGTTTCCGTTCGGCGGCCGATGCCCGCGCCGTTCCCCGCCGCAACGTGCACCTCGTCCAGTGCCGGTCCTGCAGCCTGGTATTCAACGCCGAGTTTGAGCCGGACATCACGCCCTACGACCAGAACTACGAGAACCGGCAGGGCTTCTCGCCCGTGTTCCGCGCCCACGTCACCGACCTGATCCGCCGGCTCGCCAAGACTCCCGGCGTCCAGGGCGGAAGGATCCTCGAGGTCGGATGCGGCAAGGGCGATTTCCTCCGGGAAGCCGCCGCCACCACCGGTGCCCGCGCCGACGGCTACGATACGTCGTACGAAGGCCCGCCAATTGAAGACGGTGGCCGCATCCGGTTCTTCTCGTCCTACGTCTCGGCCGCGAATGTCGACGGCCGGTACGATGCCGTGATCTGCCGGCATGTCGTCGAGCACGTGCCGGGAATCGGAGCCTTCCTGAAGGAACTCGCCGGGATCGCGCGGGCTGCGGGAGATCCATTGGTTGTCGTCGAGACGCCGCGTTTTGAGTGGATCGTGGAGAACCGTTGCCTGTGGGACGTGTTCTACGAGCACTGCAATTACTTCACGCAGCCCGCCCTCGCGCATCTGGCGCGCCTGGCTGGCTTCAAGGTCGTGCGCCACTCGCCCGTCTTTGGCGACCAGTACCAGTGGCTCGAACTGCGGTTGGCACGCCGGGCCTCGCCCCCCGAACCACCCGGCATCCCGCCCAAGGCCAGGCTCTCGACATTCGCCCGTTCCGCCCGCCGTCAACTCGACGGACTCGTCACGCGCATCCGCACCGAACGTAATGGACGGCCCTGGGCGATCTGGGGCGCCGGGGCCAAGGGCGTGGCGCTTGCCAACCTCCTTCCGCGCATCCGACCTGCCTACGTCGTCGACACGAACCCGGCCAAGCAAGGCGGCGTCCTCACCGGCACCTCGATCCCCATCATCGCACCGCACGATCCGCGCATCGGGGACTTCGGGCTCGTCGTGATCGCCAATCCCAACTATGCCGAGGAAATCCGTGCCGACCTCGCCAAGGCCCGGTTCTCCGGAAAGACGTTCTGCCTCTGAATCCCGTTTTCTGACCGCCATGAAACTCACCATCGACACCGACGCGAAGACGCTCGTCGCCGAAGGCCCTGCCGGACGCGAGGAACTGCCGCTCTACTCCGACCGCGCCTTCGACCTGCTCTCCGACGCCTGGGTCAAGGTCGGCTGGAACCAGCGCTACTCCTACACGTTCTCCTGGATGGGACGGCCCATCATCCAGCTGCCCGAGGACATGGTCCGCACCCAGGAGGTCATCCACCGAGTCCAGCCCGACGTCATCATCGAGACCGGCGTCGCGCACGGCGGGTCATTGATCTACTACGCCAGCCTCTGCAAGGCGCTGGGGCGCGGGCGCGTCATCGGCATCGACATCGAGATCCGCCCGCACAACCGGCAGGCCATCGAGAGCCATCTTCTCGCTCCGTACATCACGCTCGTCGAGGGCAGTTCCACCGCGCCGGAGATCGTCGCGCAGGTGCGCTCGCTCGTGAAACCGGGTGAGAAGGTCCTGGTTCTCCTCGACTCCAACCACACCAAGGCCCACGTCGCCGCCGAACTCGAAGCCTACCACCCGCTCGTCACCGCGGGCTCCTACCTGGTCGCCACCGACGGCATCATGAAGGACCTCCACGATGTTCCACGCGGCCAGCCCGAATGGACCTGGGATCATCCCACGGCCGCGGCCGAGGAGTTCGCCGCCGCCCATCCCGAGTTCGAGCTCGCCCAACCACCCTGGCTCTTCAATGAGAGCGGCCTGAAGCAGAACATCACCCACTGGCCAGGAGCCTGGTTGCGCCGCCGCTGATCCCGCTCCTCTCCTGACGCCATGCCCGAGGCCATCACCGTCATCCCGACCTACAACGCGGAGCATTTCCTCCCCGCGACGCTCGACTGCATCGCTGCCCAATCTCGCCGCCCCGACCGGGTCATCGTCATCGACAACGGGTCAACCGACAGCACCGAGTCCCTCGTCCGCAACCACCCATCGCTCCGCATCGAATGGCTCCGCAACCCCACCAACATCGGGGTCATCGGAAACCTCAACCGCTGCCTCGGCTTTGCCGACCAGACCGACTACCTGCACCTGTTGATGGCCGATGATCTCGTCCGGCCCGCCTTCTTAGAACGTTCCCTCGCGGGCCTCCGGGACATCCCCGGACAGGCGCTCTCGTACGTCCTCGACGACAAGATAAACCAGCACGGCCGCGTCGTCCTGCCTGCCGCCGTGCCGGCCGGAGGTCGCGCGCGCACGGTTCCAACCGCCGAGTTCACGCGGCGCCAGGCGACCCTTGAAACCGTCCTGCTGCCGGGAGTCCTCTTCAAGACCGACCGCCGCGCGATCCCGGCGCGATTTGGCAACCTGCCACAGGTCGCCGACGGCGTCTTCCTGGCCGAGTGCTCACATCTCGGAATGACCGTCGTGGAGATTCCTGAAGCCCTCTGCGAATACCGCCTCAGCGACATCAACGCGAGCAGCCGCCATCGCACCCAGATCGAATCGTTCGTGCGGGACGAATGGCGCGCCATGACCACGGTGGCTGGGTGGATACCTGAGCCGGCGTGGCGACGCCCGATCACCCGTGCCCTGCTTCGCCTCCGATTCTCCGCCCGCACCGAGGTCAAACGCCAACTCTTCGCCGCTGCGAATCCCGAGTACTCGCGGGAAGTCGATGCCGTGCGTCGCGAGATCGGCGGGTTGCTGCTGGGCACGGCCGGCGTCGCAGCCGTCCGGGCCCGCGATCTGGTCCGGCGCCTTCAGGGCCTACCCACCCGCCTGCAGGAATTCGAGCGACTGCAGGACGCGGGCAAGCCCTGACGCCCGACGTCGGCCCGCATGCCGTGCGGCGAAGGCTGCATCTTGTTACTGCCCCCGATTCCGGTGGGGCGAGTCCCTCTCAAGCCTTTTTCCATTGTGAACTGTGGGCTTCCGTTCGAGGCGGATGCCGAGCCCGGAGCGGCCACCGATCCTCTTACGCGGACTGCCCGTGACAACGGAAGTGAAGGATATCCCGTACCGGTGCATTGACGTGCAGCCTTGACGCATCATGATGCTCCAATGCGAACCACGCTGACGCTGGACCCTGACGTCGCCGCAAAGGCCCGAAAGGGTGCCGCCCGGCTGCACAAGCCCTTCAAGGAGGTGATCAATGCCGCCTTGCGTGTCGGGTTGGATGCGATCCTCACCCCGCCCCCTGCGAAACCCTACCGCACCCACCCGCGGCCGATGGGGCTACGCAAGGGCTTCAGCTACGACAATATCTCCGAATTGATCGCCGCGGCTGAAGGAGAGGATCATTCGTGATTCTCGTGGATGCCAATCTGCTGCTTTATGCCGAGGACAGTCTCTCGGAGCACCACGCGGCCGCGCGGGATTGGTGGGATGAACAGCTGAGTGGATCCGAACCCGTGGGCTTGTGCTGGCCTGTGCTGAATGCGTTCATCCGCATCGGTACGAATACTCGGCTTCACCGTAGGCCAATGACGCTCAAGGAAGCGACTGACCGCGTGGAGAGCTGGTTCCAACAACCCTGCGTTCGCATCCTCCAGCCAACTGACGAGCACTGGAGCATCTTCCAGGAAATGCTGCATGGCGGTAACGCGTCGGGCAATCTGGTTTCCGACGCACAGCTGGCCGCACTCGCCGTGGAACATAACTGCGTGCTCTGCTCCACCGACGCCGACTTCTCCCGCTTCCGCGGGCTCAAATGGAAGAACCCGTTGGCGCGCTGAACCTGAAAGCGGCAGTTGGGTTGTCCACCGATTTCACGGATTGCACAGATGGGCCGGGACTAGAGGCCTCACCGCGTCGCTGTTTCCAGATCACCCGTGGGGTGAACCTAGAATCGGCAGTTCATTCATCCGCAGATGGCGCCGATTGCGCAGATGGAACGGCAGATATGCCAGCACGGGGGCTCGTGCAGACGTCGCCTTGCGGGTAAACGGCACGCCCGATCCAAGCTCCTCATTATCTGCGTCATCTGCGCATCCAACTGCCGCTTTCAGGGTGAAACGACAGCCCCTCTCAACCGGCTTCCAATCCGTGGAATCGCTGTAATCCGTGGTCCAGGCAACTGCCGCTTTCAGGCTGAGCCCTCACAAAGCCCACGAATCACTGATGGGATGGTGGCCACTGCACTCCATTGAGTTCCGCCGGAAGCTGGGTGGGGTCGACGGGATAGTGCTGTTTCAAGTCCACCTTGCCGGACTCAAATTCCTTGTCCGGAGCGCCGACGATCAGCCAGAGCACCTCCCCGTCTGAATCGTTGAAGACCTGTCGCAGGACGGAGGGCCCCACCAGGACACCGCCGTACCGGGGGACCGTCAACGTCTCGTCGCCTACCCGGATCCGGCCCGTGCCTTCGAGGACAAAGTAGAACTCCTCAGCGAGAACGTGCTTGTGCAGCGTGTTCGCGCTCTGGGGTGGAAGCCGCCAGAGGCGGGCGCCCAGGATCTCGCTTCCCGTACGCTCCAGATAATCCGCATTCGGGATGCGCATCAGATTCGAGGGCCGCCAGGTCAACTCGTCCGGCGTGATCAACCGATATCCTTCGATGGTTTTCATCAGGTAGGGGAACTCCGTCATTCTGGTTAAGGTCGGATCGCACCATCCCGCGCGTGGTGTGAATGGCACGCCGTCACAGGTCACCTCCCGGGATCCTGTCACCCCTCCGGGACCTGACGCGCACAGAAAAAGCCCAGCGCTCACGCGCTGGGCTATCTTCTACCAGTGTTCTTCACCGGTCGCGGCTCAGAATTCGCTTCCAGCTGGATCACGCAAAACGAAGGCAAACCAGTAACAGCGCTACCTTCTCCGCGCCTCCGCGCCTCTGCGCTAGAACCATCCCTTCGCCCGAGATCACCCAATGGGCAATCCCGGCTCGCCAACAGCCTCGTCCTCCTGACCTTCGGAGATGACCGGTGCGATTGCCTGCAACCGATCCTTCGGAGCGAGGTCGATGAGCTTCACGCCCATCGTATTCCGGCCGGCTTCACGGATGCCCTTCACCGGGATGCGGACCATCTGGCCGCCGACGGTGATCAACATCAGTTCATCGCCATCCAGGACGGTGAGGGCACCCACGACAGCACCGGTCTTCTCGCCGGTCTTCATCGTGATGATGCCCTTCCCGCCGCGGGATTGGATCCGGTATTCCTCGAACTCCGTGCGCTTGCCGATGCCGTTCTCGCCGGCAACGAGCAACGTGGCGTTCGGGTCGACGATGGCGAGGGCGACGACGGCGTCGGCCTTCTCCAGCTCGATTCCCTTCACGCCCGTGGCCGAGCGGCCCATGGAGCGGACGCCCTCCTCGTGGAAGCGGATGCTCATGCCCTCGCGGGTGATGATGACGACCTCGTTGTTGCCCGAGGTCAGCTTCACGTCCACGAGCGCATCGGTCGCCTCGATGTTGATGGCGATGATGCCGCCCTTGCGGACGTTCTGGAAATCCGAGAGGGCGGTACGCTTGACCGTTCCCTGGCGGGTGACGAAGAAGAGTTCGAAGGCCTGCTGCCAAGTCTGCTCTTCCTTGTTGGCGCCGTATTTGGCGCCGACGCGGACGAGAGCCTGGATCTTCTCGTCGGCGCGGAGCTCCAGCAGGTTGGCGATCGATCGGCCCTTGGCGGCACGCCCCATGTCCGGGATCTCGTGGACCCGTTCCACGTACACGCGGCCCAGGTTCGTGAAGAACATGAGGTAATCGTGCGTGGACGCGGTGAAGAGACGTTCGATGAAGTCCGCGTCCTCAGGCGTCGCGGCCTCGCGGGTGGACATGCCGATGACGCCCTTGCCACCGCGCTTCTGGGAGCGGTAGGAGGCGACGTTCGTGCGCTTGATCAACCCGTTGTGCGTCAGCGTCACGATGACGCCTTCGTTCGCGATCAGGTCCTCGATGGCGATGTCGCCTTCGTCCGGAACGATCTGGGTGAGGCGCGGCGTGGCGTGCTTGTCGCGGATCTGCTTGAGCTCGGCCTTGATGATCGAGAGCACGCGGGCTTCGCGGGCGAGGATGTCCATCAGGTCCTTGATCCGCTCCAGCAACTCCCTGTACTCGGCCTCGACCTTGTCGATTTCAAGGCCGGTCAGTTGGTACAGGCGGAGTTCGAGGATGGCGTCGACCTGGCGTTCGGTGAGGGAGTAGCGACCGTCGACCAACCGGCCTTCCGAGCGGAGGAAGATGCCCCAACGTTCGACCTGGGTCTTGGTCCATTCGAAGGCCAGCAACTTCACGCGGGCTTCGTCCCGGTTCTTGGAATTCCGGATGATGCGGATGAACTCGTCGAGGTTGCGCAGGGCGCAGATGTAACCTTCGAGGATCTCAGCCCGTTCTTCGGCCTTCTTCAGCTGGAAGCGCGTACGCCGGAGGATCACCTCGCGCCGATGCTCGACGTAGCAGTTGATCAGGTCCTTGAGATTGAGCGTCTTTGGGCGACCCCGATCGATGGCCAACGCATTGACCGAGAAGCTCGTCTCCAGCTGGGTGTGCTTGTAGAGGTTGTTGATCACCACCTTCGGGATGGCGTCCCGCTTCAACTCGACCACCACCCGGGTGTTCTCGTCGGACTCATCGCGGATCGCCGTGATCTCGGTGAAGCCCGGCGTCCGTTCGTTGACGAGGTCCGCGATCTTCTCGACCAAGGTCGCACGGTTCACGTTGTAGGGGATCTCCGTGATGACCAACTGCTCACGGTTGCCCTTCAACTGCTCGACCCCGACCTTGCCGCGGATCTTCACCGAGCCGCGACCGGTGGTGAAGTACTGCTTGATGCCCTCCATCCCGCAGACCATGCAACCCGTCGGAAAATCCGGGCCCTTCATGAACCGCATCAACTGCGGGATCGTGATGTTCGGGTTGTCGATCTGGGCGCACACGGCATCGATGGTCTCGCCGAGATTGTGCGGGGCCATGTTGGTGGCCATGCCGACGGCGATACCGGTGCCGCCGTTGACAAGCAGGTTCGGGAACGCAGCCGGGAACACGACCGGCTCGTGCATCGACTCGTCGTAGTTTGGTGCGAAATCGACGGTCTCCTGATCCATGTCCTGCATCAGGACCGCGCCGAGGTGGGTCAAGCGGGCCTCGGTATAACGCATGGCCGCGGGGGGATCGCCCTCGACGGAGCCGAAGTTGCCCTGCCCATCCACCAACCGCTCGCGCATCGCCCAGGGCTGCGCCATGTGCACCAGCGTCGAGTAAACCGCCTGATCGCCGTGGGGATGGTACTTGCCGATCGTCTCACCCACGATACGCGCGCACTTCAGGTGCTTGCGGTTCGGCATCACGCCGAGTTCGTGCATCGCGTACAACGTGCGGCGCTGGGACGGCTTGAGTCCGTCGCGGACATCCGGCAAGGCCCGCGAGATGATCACGGACATCGAGTAGTCGAGGAACGAGTTCTTGATCTCGTCGGCGACATTGATCTTGCCGATCTTCTCGTTGGCGGCGTAGGCCGGGGTTCCGGCGCCGCCCTGTGGTATGATTTCGTCGGCCATGGATTCGGAGGAAAGTGACTGATCTGAAGGTGGAACGGATCGGACTGCGCTGGCTCAGACGTCGAGGTTGCGGACGTTGAGGGCGTTGTCCTCGATGAACTGGCGGCGCGGCTCGACCTCCTCGCCCATCAGGCGCGAGAACATGGCTTCCGCCTCGACGGCGTCGGTCAGGTCGATCCGCAACAGCTTGCGGTTCGAGGGGTTCATGGTGGTCTCGAAGAGTTCCTTGGGGTTCATCTCACCCAGACCCTTGAACCGCTTGATCTCGATACCGCGTTTGCCGACCTCGGTGACGCCGGCAAGGATGTCGGAGATCGAGAACAACGGACGCACCTGCTGGCGCTCGCCCTCGCCCTCGATCAACTCAAACAACGGCTTGTCCTGCGCCGAGTAGTGCTCGATTGCCAAGCCCTTCTTCGCAAGCCGGCCCAGCAGTTCATGAATGGCGTGGCTCTCGAACAGGGATTCGTGGCGCGCCCGACGGCTCTGGCCGTCCTTCCGGCCAGCGGCCTTCTCAGGCACATCGGTGGCCGTTGTCGCCCCGCCCACCGAAAGCTCCTCCAGATCCGGGTTGGCCACGCAGAAGGCCGAGTACTGCTCGTCCGTCTGGAAGTAGTGGATCGTCTCCAGGTTGCCCTGACGCTCGACGACCATGTGCCGGGGAAGCTCTCCCGTCTTGTGGTCGCGCGCCTCGATGTAGGCTTCGAAATCCCCGCCCTTGCGCCGGATCCCGACCGCCAGCTTCTCGAGCGCCTGCAGCAACTCGAGGATCTCCGCCAATTGCTTGGCCGGAAATTCCTTCGAGTCGGCCAGGTTGCGCAGACGGACGTCCTCCGTGCCCAACTGGATCAGGATCCGGTTCAGGGCAGCGTCGTCGTCGACATACTCGATGCGCTTGCGGCGGCTGATCTGGTAGAGTGGCGGCTGCGCGATGTAGACGTAGCCCTGTTTGATCAGCTGCGGCATCTGCCGATAGAAGAACGTCAGGAGCAGGGTCCGGATGTGGGAACCGTCCACATCGGCGTCCGTCATGATGATGATCTTGTGGTACCGGAGCTTCTCGAGGTTGAACGCGCCCTCGCCGTCCCCGTCCCCGATGCCCGTGCCGACCGCGGTGATCATCGTCCGGATTTCCGTGTTCTGGAGCACCTTGTCCAGGCGGGCCTTCTCGACGTTGATCAGCTTGCCGCGGATCGGAAGGATCGCCTGGAACTTGCGGTCCCGGCCCTGCTTGGCCGAGCCACCTGCAGAGTCACCCTCGACGATGTACAACTCGGTGTTGGCCGGATCGCGATCGGAGCAGTCCGCCAGCTTGCCGGGCAATCCGCCGCCCGTGAGGGCCGTCTTGCGCACGGCTTCACGCGCCTTGCGGGCCGCCTCACGGGCGCGGGCAGCGTTGAGCGCCTTGTCGACGATCCGCTTCGCAACCGGCGGATTGTCGTCGAAGTAGTTCATCAACCCCTCATACGAGGACGACCCGACGATGGAATCCACCTCGGGCGAGATGAGCTTCACCTTCGTCTGCGACTCGAACTTCGGATCCGAGTGCTTCACCGAGATGACCGCGGTCAGTCCTTCGCGAACATCGTCGCCGGTGATCTGGGGATCCTTGTCCTTCAGCAGGCTGTTGGCCTTGGCGTACTGGTTGATCGCCCGGGTCAGCGCGCTCCGGAAGCCGGACAGGTGCGTGCCACCGTCCGGATTGTGGATCGTGTTGGTGTAGCAGAGCACCTGGTCGTTGAAGCTGTCGTTGTACTGCAGGACGGCCTCGACATGGATTTCAACCGGCTTCTCCGCGGTGGAATCCGCCGTCGTGACCTGCGACTGCTTCACGATCGAGATCGGCTTCGGGTGCAGGACCAACCGGGTCTTGTTCAACTGCCGGACGAACTCCTCGACGCCGTCCTTGAAGAAGAAAACCTCCTGCTTCGGCTCCGTGGCCCGTTCATCCAGGAAGGCAATCTGCAAGCCCGAGTTCAGGAAGGCCAACTCACGGAGCCGCTGGGTGATCCGGTCGGACTTGAACTCGGTCGTTTCGCGGAAGATCTCGGGATCCGGCTTGAAGGTGATCAACGTGCCCGTGCCCTTGGCCTTGCCGATGACCTCGAGCTTCTTGACCGTCTTGCCCCGCTCGAAGGCCATGTGGTGGACCTTGCCATCCCTCGACACCTCGACCTCGAACCATTCCGAAACGGCGTTCACGCACTTGGCGCCGACGCCGTGTGTGCCGCCAGAGAACTTGTAACCGCCCTGCCCGTACTTGCCGCCCGAGTGCAGGGTGGTCAGCACCATCTCCACCCCGGGGATCTTGTATTGAGGATGGATGTCGACCGGGATGCCCCGGCCATCGTCGTGGATCGAGATCGAACCATCCGTGTGGATCGTCACCTCGATCCGCGTGCAGTGCCCAGCCAGGTGTTCGTCCACGGAGTTGTCCAGAACCTCGGAGACGCAGTGGTGGAGGGCGCGCTCATCCGTGCCACCGATGTACATGCCGGGCTTCTTCCGGACGGCCTCGAGCCCCTCCAGCTTTCCCAGCTTGGATGAATCGTATTCGGCCCCGGAATTCTTCGTGGAATCTGACATGTGAAATGCGATGCCCCCCGGCTTGGCCGAGGGGTGTGTTTCGACTGGGATTAGACTATCAGACGGCCCCCTCGCGACAATGGCAAACTAGGCCTCCAGCAGGGCCTCTACGCGATGGGAAGGGGTGTCTTCGGGAGGCGACTCCCAGTGGTTGTGGAGCACGCCTTGCGGAGGTTCAGGCCGGGCAACCGACAGACCTCGATCAGGGCTTCGCCGCAGGTGCAGGCTTCTCCACGCCGACGATCACCAACCACGCGTCGTCCCACCGATCCTTGGAATCCCCGCCGTAGCCGATCAAGCCACCTGCCCGAAGCTCCTTGAGGCCCATCGTCCTGCTGGCCACCTGCTTGGGTTCAGCCCCGGCCTGAAGGCTGTAGATCCGGAGCTCCAACTGCTCATTGGGCAACTCCTTCAACTCCACCGCGCACTTGTCGCTCAGGGTGACCTTCTTGGATTCCTTCGCCGAAACGGCGGCGACCTCCGACTTCACCACGAAGTAGTTCTTCCATCGCAACTGCCTCAATCGTTCGCGGATCTCGGGAGCCAGGACCTTCATGTCCTCGGACTTGGCCTTGGGATCATCGGTACCCCAGACGAGCTGCACCTGATAGCGGGCCTCGGCGGCACGCAGCGTCGCACCCCACACGGGCAGGCCAACCAGTAACAGGAACGCGAGCCAGCGGGGCACTCGGATAGGGGTCGTCATGGCAGGAGTCGCGGGTCGGGTCTACGGAACTTCTTCGGAAAATCAAGGGGTCAATTGATCCAGTGGATCGTCACGCCATCGGCGTCGGACCTGAACGTCATGCTCACGGCATCTTCGACCGGGCCATTGCTGGCGAGTGTTGGCGTCTCGCCGCCGTCGCGCGGCAGGGCGATGAAGACGGCCACGGCGGCGACCCCGAGGGCCGGGGCGAGCCAACGGAGCCAGTTGAGGGCACCGGTGGCCGGGCGGGCTTCGCGTCCCTCGGCAGCCTCGGCCGCGGCGATCCGGCGCTGGATCTGGGACCAATAGAACTCGCGGGACTCGGGCACCCGTGCCGCCGGCTCGTGCGTCCGGACCAACTCGCTGAGCTGGCGCAGTCCAGCCACCAGGGCGCGCGCTTCGGCATCGCTGGCCAGCACACGTTCCACTTCGGCCCGGCGGCTGGCGTCCAGCTCACCGTCCACGTAGGCCTGAAGGTCCAGGGTGAACTCGGTCGTTTTCATTCGGATCGTTCTCGCTTGAGGCTTTGCAGCAACGTCGCCAACCGACGCCGCGCATAAAAAAGGCGGGACATCACCGTCCCGATCGAGATCCCAACCCGCTTGGCGATCTCCTTGTATTCGAGCCCCTCGAACTCGTGCAGCACGAGCACGGTGCGGTGGGCATCCGTCAGCTTCCCCATGGCTTCGTCGATACGGCGACGGAGTTCCTCGGTTTCAAGTCCCTCGGTGGGGTTGTTCTCGGCGACGGGCATCTGTCGTTCGACGCCACCGGACTCTTCCTCGAGTTCCTCGATGGACTCGGCCCGGGTGCGTTTCTGCCGGCGGATCTGGTCGAGGCAGAGGTTGATCACGATCCGCGTCATCCAGGTCGCGAACGAGCTTTCGCCCTGGAACTGGCGGAGCCGTTGCCACGCCTTGACCCAGGCTTCCTGGGACAGATCGACGGCGTCTCCCTCGTTGCGCATCATGATCATCGCCCGGGCATAGATCTTGTCCCGGTGCCGGTGGATCAGCTCCTCGAACGCCTCGGTATCGCCGTCCTTGGCCCAAGCCACCAACTGCTCATCCGATGCGGAAGGATAATCTGATTTCAACGACATGGGCATGGACGGCGTCGGATGGAAACTATTCAGCTTCCTTCCAATCCGGATTCACAGTTTCGTCGCATACCCACATCTGATTGAACTGAAGGTACTTGCTTTGATCAGAGCGCTCCCTTGGAGCTGGGAATCTCGCCAGCGATGCGAGGATCGTGCTGGCAGGCGAAGTCGACGGCGCGGGCAAACGCCTTGAAGAGGCACTCGACCACATGGTGCGGCTCGCCTCCGTAGAGGAGTTCGAGGTGCAGGTTGCAGCGGGCTTCGTTGGTGAAGCCCTGGAAGAACTCCTTGGCCAGGCCGAACCGGAAGGAAGAGGACATGTCCTGATCCCGGTCCTCGACCGTGATCTTGCGTTGGGAATGGTGATCCAGCCCCTTCCAGACCAGGTAGGCGCGCCCGCTGAAATCGATAACGCAACGCCCCAGGCATTCATCCATCGGGACGTAGGCCTCGCCGGTGAACGGGTTCCGTGGGTCAAACCCCGTGCCATAGCGCCGGATTCCCCGCTTGTCACCCAAGGCCTCGCGAAACGCCTGCCCCAGGGCGATCCCGCAGTCCTCGACGGTGTGGTGGGCATCGACCTCCAGGTCCCCCTTGCAGGTCAGCTTCAGGTCACAGGTCGAATGCTTCGCGAAGAGCGTGAGCATATGGTCGAAGAACGGCACACCGGTCCGGATCTTCGATTGTCCGCGCCCATCGACGACGAGTTCCAACTGGATCGCGGTTTCCTTGGTAACGCGCTTCAGGCGCGCCCGACGTTGAGTCATGACCGGGACGGGGTAACGCAGCCAGTCCGGAAAGGCCAAAGGTTTTTCCGGCCGCAAGGCGGGGCGCATCCCGACACTGCCCCCGTTTGGAGAATAGGAACGGGGTGGCGATGTCCTCGTCGCCTAGGGAAAGGGCCTGGGAAGGCAACGAGGACGTTGCCGCCCCGTTCTACGCGAGGCAGTGTCAAGATGCGCCCCTCCAAGGGTTCACTTGGCAGGCCAGGGATGGATGGCGTCGAGGGCGGGAAGGATCTTGCGACGGAGTTCCAAGGGATCGATCTCCCCGGTCTGTCGGAACAGGACCTTGCCCTCGTGCGACAGGACGACGGTGTGCGGGAGTGCACCGGTCCATTCCGGGTCAAAGGCCTCCATCAACCGGTACTTGTCGTTGTCGCCGAAGAAGTGGTTGCGGGTCGATGCACCCTGCTTCTTCAGGAAGGACAGGACCCGGTCCTTCTCGTCCGGGACATCTCCTCGGAGTCTCCATCGAAGAGATAGGGGAAGTTGAAGCCCCGTTCCTTGGCCCGGACCTTCATGTCCTCGAAGGAGTCGCCGAGGTCCGTATAGCCCAGTTCATCCAGGCGGACTGCGGCGGGGCTGTTGGGTGAAACCGCGACCCAGGCCACACCCTGAGGCTGGAAGCGGGTTGCCAGAGCCTTGAGCCGTTCCTCATACAGCTGGGCCGTCGGGCAGTGGTTGCAGGTGAAGACCATCACCAGGACCGGTGACTTGGCGAAACTCGCCAGCGTGTATCGCTGGCCGTCGACTCCGGGCAGGTCGAAGTCGGGCGCCGCGCTCCCGGGTCGAAGCGTGGGAATGGGAGGATCCGCCGCAGAACCAAGGACGACGCCCAGGAAAAGACAGGCCAGCCAGGCACGGAACGGGGAGCGCATCCCGAACGCTGCCCCTGCCCCGCGGGGTTCCGCAATGGCATTCTGGGCGGGCTCATTGGGATTGGGCGCGTCCCGACACAGGCCCGGTTTGGGAAGAGGAACGGGGCGGCGATGTCCTCATCGCCTTGGCACAGGGCCTGGGATGGGAACGAGGACGTTGCCGCCCCGTTTGAGGTTGAGGCCGCGTCCAGACGTACCCCTTGCGAGAGTCGTCGGCCGCGGGCTATCGCCCCCCTGGTTCGACGTGCCGCCAGTCGAGCACCTTGATCCGGACGCTGCGTCGGCCGCCGTACTCGTTCAACTCCGGCACGCCCGCGAGTTCAAAGTCGCCCGTGGGCACCATTCGCTGGCCGGCATTCCACCAGACGCAATCGCGCTCGAGCTTTCCGTCGGTGACGGTGAAGCGCCAGTGCTGCTGCTCCTTCCCCATGCGCTGGGGCGGGCGGGCGTGGCGCAATCCCGGGATACGGACCTGCACCGACGGATTCCCCTGCCCGAACGGCTCCAACCGGGAAAGCTCGCCAAGGGCCCCTTCGTCGATCGTCGAGAGGGTTGCCTCAGCGTCGATCCGCAGCCCGGGGATCAGTTGTTCCGGAGTCAGTGAGCGCTGGGCGATCCGGTTCAGCCGGTCGCGCAAATCACCCACCCGCGCTGGGTCCACCGTGACACCGGCAGCCATCGCGTGGCCGCCGTGCTTGAGCAGCAGGTCGTCGCAACCCCGGAGGGCCGCCGCGAGGTCGAAGCCGGTGATGCTCCGGCCAGACCCGCGCCAATCCGCGCCCTCGCATCCGATGATCAACGTGGGCCGATGGAATTCGCGCAACACCCGGGACGCGACGATCCCGACGACGCCGATGTGCCACTTGTCCTGCGCCTCGACGATCGCAAAGTCCCGTTCCGGGTTGAACCGCGCCCGGACCTGGGCAATGGCGTCGTCGGACATCTGACGTTCGATGGCTTGGCGCTCGCGATTGCAGGCATCCAAGGCAGAGGCCAGCGACTTGGCCTTGGCGGGATCCGGCGTCAGCAAGAGGTCGAGGGCCTGCCGCGCCGAATCAAGCCGACCGGCGGCGTTGAGTCGGGGCCCCAACTGGTAACCCACCTGTTCCACTCGGACGACGTCGGTCACCCCGGCGACCTCGCGCAGGGCCACGATCCCGGGCCGGGTCGACGATGCCAACCGCTGGATGCCGACGCTGGCGAGGATCCGGTTCTCGCCAGTCAGTGGAACCAGGTCGGCGATTGTTCCCAGGGCAACGAGGTCGAGCGAGCGACGCAGGTCATGCTCCGCGAAGCCCGGAAGGCCGCGCTCCCGGCCAACCTTCAGCAGTGCGTGAGCCAGCTTGAAGGCGAGGCCGGCGGAACAGAGTTCACGGTCCCATTCTCCCAACTGCGGATTGACGAACGCCACCGGCTCGGCCGGTGCATCCCCGGGTTGGTGATGATCGAGGACGATGACATCCACCCCCCGTTCCCGAAGCCAGCCCACCGGGCCACGTGAAGTTGATCCGCAGTCCACGGCCAGCAGGAGGCCCCCGGGGTATCGGGCGTGACAGTTCTCCACGGCTCCCTGAGTCAATCCATAGCCCTCCGAGAAACGGTCTGGAAGGTACTGTTCCACCTGCCAGCCGAGGCTCCGGAAAAGGTCACTCAACAGGGCGGTCGAGGTCACCCCGTCGACGTCGTAATCGCCGAACAGGACGATGCGCTCCGCGCGTTCCCGCGCCTGGAGCAGGCGTTCCACCGCGCGGTCCATTTCCGGCAGGCGGAATGGATCCGCCAGGTCGCGAAGCTTGGGATCCAGGAACCGACGCGCGATGGAGGGGTCACCGTACCCGCGTTCGACCAGACACGCGGCGGTCAACTCGCGCACACCGAGTGACTCCTTGAGCAACCGGGTTTCCAGCGGCCGGGCGGCCGCGATTTCCCACCGATACTTCATCTCGCCTGTCCTCCTTGTCCGGTCAGCCAACCCCACGCCAGGTGAATCAACTCCGCCCCTCCGATCAATGCCGCGAGGACGTAGGCCGTCGCCAGCAGCGAAACGAGATAGGCTACAAAGATCATCCTCCCGTCCCGTTCCATCAGGCAGGCCGACGTCAGGATGATGCCGTAGCCCGGCAGGGAATTCGTGAACGGAACGGGCAGGGGCAACAGGAGCAAGGAGGCGAGGAACGCCAGCAACAACCCATGCGCCCGGCGGCTCACCGCTCCAGCCAGCCAGTTGCTTCGACGCGGACGCACGACCTTCTCAATCCAACCCACCAACCGTCGGCTTGCCCGGATTACCAACTGTTGTCGTTCCACGGAAATGCTCCTCCGCCCCAGCCATCCCGGCAGGCGCAATCCCCGGGTTCCGCTGCCCGCGAGGGCGATCCACCCGATCACGATCCCGAAGACGGTGCTGACGCCGGGAAGTGGAATCGGGGTCGTGAAGGGGAGGCACAGGAAGACCAGCAATAGGTAGCTTCCCCGCCCGCCAGTCCGATCGACCACCTGTTGCAGGCTGAGGAGGCCATCCGTTCCCTGCAGCAATTGGCCCAGCAATTCGGACAGCCGCGGCTCCTCGGCTTCGCTTCCCGTATCGGGCGGCAGAATCGGCGCGGTCATTTCGCGGCTCCGTCCGGGCGTTCCCGCCAGGCGGAGACCATCGAGGCCGCCATCGAAACCATGATGATCCCGATCACGGCAGCCAGGGAGACGTTCGTGAGTTGGTTGCCCAGCCACTTCTCCAGCCAATGTTCCGCCAACATCTTCACGCCGATCACGACGAGGACCAGGGCCAAACCGTACTTCAGGTAGCGGAAGTAGCCCATGGCGCTCGCGAGCACGAAGTACAGCGATCGGAGTCCGAGGATGGCGAAGACGTTCGACGTGAAGATCAGGAAGGACTCCTTCGTGATCCCGAAGATCGCCGGGATCGAGTCCAGGGCGAACACCACGTCCGTGGTCTCCACGACGATCAGGACCAGGAAGAGCGGCGTGAACCGGAGCGCCCCTCCGACGCGAGTGACGAAGTTCTCGCCATCGAAGGAATTCGTGAAGGGCAACAGCCGACGGGACAGCTTGACCACCGTCCGGTTCTCAAGGGCTGCGCCTTCGTCATCGCCTCCGGAGAAGGCCATCTTGGCCCCGGTAAAGACGAGGAAGGCTCCCATCAGGTAAAGCAGCCAGTGGAAGCGCTGCACCAGTTCGCTCCCCGCCCAGATCATGACACCGCGCATCGCGAGGGCTCCCAGGATTCCCCAGAACAGCACCCGGTGCTGCCAGGCCCGTGGCACGCTGAAGTAGGAGAAGATCAGCGCGATCACGAACACGTTGTCCATCGAGAGCGACAACTCCACCAAGTAGCCAGTAACGAACTTGGTCGTCCATTCCGGCGTCCACGCGGGGACCAGCTTCGGCCCAACCCAGAACGCAAACGCCATCGCGGCGCAAACCCAGACCGCCGTCCAGGTCACTGCCTCCCGGAACCGGACTTCCCGGCTCTCCCGATGGAAAAGCCCCAGGTCCACCGCCAGCGCCAGCACCACGAAGAGCGAGAATGCGGCCCAGTAACCCAGCGGGATCCCGCTGCCTGCCGTAACGGCCAGAAATGACATGGATTGGATTTGGATGAACTTCGGATCGACCGATGGATCGATGGACTAGCGAGCGGCGGGGGTTTCGCCCACGCAGTACAACGCCTTGTGCGTCCGCAGGAAGATCTGCCCGTCGGAAAGCGCCAACGTCGAGTTCGACAACTCGCCCACCGGATTCGTCGACACCCGCTCGTAGGTTGGTGAGGTCCGCAGCACGTGCGTCTGCCCCGATCGGTTCACGACATAGAGAAGATCGCCGGCGAGGACCATCGAAGCCCAGGTCGCACCGTCACCCGTCGCGGGCAACCGTTCCTCCCACACCATCTCACCCGTATCCAGTTTCACGCATTGCGCGAAGCCGTCGGTCGAACTCAGGTAGGCATGGCCTCCTCGAATGATCGGCGAGCCGATTCGGTGTTTCTTGGCCCGGCGTTCGTAGAAGCTGCGCCTCGCAGTCAGGTCACCCTCGCCCCCCGGCCGGATGAAGATCGAGCTGCCGAAGAATCCACCCATCGCAACGATCATTCCCTCGCCCTGACTCGCGGACGTGTAGACCAGCGGGTTCATGCCGTCGACCCACCAGAGCCGCTTGCCATCCGCAGCCGAAAACGACTGCAACCGGTTGGCCACCGGCAACACGACCTCCGTCCGGCCGGCCGACTCGACCAGCATCGGCGTCGCGAACGATCCCATCATCCCGTCCGATTTGCCGGAGAAGCCATCGAAGCGCTCGGCGGGCTGTTCCTCCGGGATTGCAACCTTCCATTTAACGGCACCGGTCTTCCGATCCAGGGCATGAAGCGCCGAGTCCGGACCCGGTCCGTGGTAGACCAGCACCCGATCACCATGTAGGACGGGAGACGAGCCCTGACCCCAGGTGTGCTTCTGCGGCCCAAGATCCGCGAGCCACAGGCGCTTGCCGGAGAAGTCGTAGGCCGCCACTCCCGCCGACGCGAAGCTCGCAACGACGATCTCGCCATCGGTCACCGGTGATGCGGCGCAGTGCGGATTGGTCTCATGCCGGGGATCCTTGCCCGGGTAGGCCACTTCCTGCTGCCACAGGAGCTTGCCGGTCGTCCGGTCGAGACACATCAGCGTCCGTCGGGCTCCATCCTCCAGCGCCTGCGTCACGAACACCCGGGAACCCCAGACAATGGGTGAGGAGTTGCCCTCGGCCGGCAACGGGGTCCGCCAGCGGATGTTCCGGGAAGGCCCGGACTCCGACCATTCCCATTGGGTGGGAAAGCGGGTTTCCGGCGAGACCTGATTCCCGGAGGGACCCCGCCACGAGGGCCAGTTCGCACCGTTCAACACGGCAGCTCCTGCCACGCACGCGGCCAACCCAGCCCACTTCGTGAAATGCATGGGACAATCCTACTGGTCCCACCCTCCTGCCGCCACCGGGTTTTCCAAGGGGACGTCCAGGGGCGGCGATGTCCTCATCGCCTTGGGAAAGCCTGAGAGGGCGACGAGGACGTCGCCACCCCGGATCCAGGGGACCGATGCCTGGAAGCTGGCAACTCCCCAGTCGGCTCAGACGTTGAACTTGAAGAGCATCACGTCGCCGTCCTTCACGACGTACTCCTTGCCTTCCATCCGGTAGAGGCCTTTTTCCCGGGCCACCGCAACGGAACCGCAAGCCACCAGGTCGGCGTAAGCCACCGTCTCTGCCTTGATGAAGCCCCGCTCGAAATCCGAGTGGATGACGCCTGCGGCCTGCGGAGCGGTGTCTCCCTCATGGATCGTCCACGCGCGGACTTCCTTTTCACCCGCGGTGAAATACGTCCGCAATCCCAGCAGCGCATAGGTCGCGCGGATCAAACCGCC
The DNA here is from genome assembly GCA_965284395.1 of Limisphaerales bacterium. Classification (GTDB taxonomy): domain Bacteria; phylum Verrucomicrobiota; class Verrucomicrobiia; order Limisphaerales; family UBA9464; genus UBA6176. Next base: position 667,657 of record OZ260084.1, read on the forward strand.
GACGCCGGACTCCTTCACGCCCAAGGCGGAAAGGAACTCCTTGGCCTCTTCGGCCGTCAGGTCGACCAGGTCCGACTCGATCTGGGCGCTGATCACCGCCGCGCCGCAGGCGAGATGGGTCCGGGCATACTCGCGGACCTTCTGGACGAACGGATTCGAGTCCGCCGTCGCGAGATCCCCTTCCTTGACGTTGCACGCGAAGATGGTGGGCTTGGAGGTCAGCAGGAACAGCGGCCTGACGAACTCCTTCTCCTCCTTCGTGAGTTCGACCGTGATGGCCGGCCGGCCCTGATCCAGCTGCGGTTCAAGCTTGGCCAGCGCCGCGTCCTCGGCGGCAGCAACCTTGTCGCCGCGCTTCACGTCCTTCGCCAGCTTCTCCCGGCGCTTCCGCACCGCCTCGAGGTCGCACATCACCAACTCCGTGTTGATGATCTCGATGTCGCGGATGGGATCCACTGAACCGGAGACGTGGTGGATGTCCGCGTCCTCGAAGCACCGCACGACCTGGACGATGGCGTCAACCTCGCGGATGTGGCTGAGGAACTTGTTGCCCAATCCTTCACCCGCCGAAGCTCCCTTCACGAGACCGGCAATGTCCACGAACTCGATGGCCGCCGGGATGACGACCTGGGTCTTGGCGATCTTCTGCAGGACCTCCATCCGCTCGTCGGGAACCGTCACGACGCCGACGTTGGGATCGATGGTGCAGAAGGGATAATTGGCAGCCTGCGCCTTGCGGGTGCGGGTCACCGCATTGAACAGGGTGGACTTGCCAACGTTCGGCAGTCCGACGATTCCGGCTTTGAGCATAATGCGGCGCGGAGGATGAGGACCCCACGCGCAGTGACAAGGCCGAACAACCCCCTTGCCTTGCCCAGCCTACTTGGCGGCCGGCTGGAACGTGACGACCTGTTCGTCCGGCTTGGCCAGCCCCAACTGCTCCCGAGCCTCGCGTTCCACGGTGCGTGGATCGGAGCGAAGGGCTTCGATCCGGACCTGATTGCGGGCCACCTGCGCCTCAAGCGCCTGAACCTCCTGCTGGCGGGTCTGCATTTCCCGGCTCATCGCCTCGTTCTTCCGGATGAGCGGAAGGTACTTCAGGACGATCATCGCCATCAGGGCTACCACGATCAGGCCGAGCATGAGGCGATTCAACCAGCCGAACACCCCGAGGTTCACCTGGGATCCCGAATCGTTGGCAGCGCTCATTTATGCAGACGTTTCCACGTTCGGAGCCGCCCGTCAGGCCCAAATTGCAGTTGCAGGTACAGGTCGGGAGTGCTGTTGAGGTTCACCGCTCCACCCCACCCCCACCGTCCCCAGTATCCCATCCCGAACCCGGCGGCGGGCGTGCTGTAGACCTGTCCTTTCTGCAACAGCCACTCGGCCACCTGGGTCCCATCCGTGGTCGTCTCCTTCCGCAGCGGCGGGCCATACTCCTTCACGGAATCGTCGTACGTGTAGTTCCCGATGCGCGAAGGCCAGTCCACCCGACCCGAGGTCGCGCAACCGGCCACCATCCACGCGAGGCAACACGCCGCCAACCAGCGGGCAATCACTCCACCCCAGGCAATGCGCGTCGACTTCATGCGTGCATCCTATGTCCGGCATCGCCCCTTCGCAATCGGCGGGACGGCCGGACCTCGGCCTCAGACGTCCAGCGTCGCTGGCGCGTTCTTGCGATCCTGCCTCGCCCAGAACCACGCAATCACGACCGTCATCTCGTAGAGCACCATCAACGGTGCCGCCATCAGCAGCATCGTCAGCGGATTGCCGTCAGGCGTCACGAACCCGGCAACGATCAGGATCCCCACGTAGAAGTAGGCGCGGTACTTGGACAAGCCGGCGACGTCCAGCAGACCAACCTTCACCAACGTCAGCAACACCAGCGGCAGCTGGAAGCTCAGGCCCATGCCCAGCAGGAACCAGCAGCAGAAGCTGATGAACTCATCCGCCCGCCACTCATCCGCACCGAAGCCCAGCCAGTTCGAGAAGGCCGCCGTGGTACTCAACGTGATCGGAAGCATCACGAAGTAGCAGAAGGCGATGCCGGCGAAGAACAGTACCGAGGCGAAGCCGGCCACGCGGTAGAGGAACTTCTTCTCGTGAACATGCATCGCCGGCAGCACGAACTGCCCCAGGAAGAACAGCACGAAAGGGGCGGAGATCGTCAGGCCGCCGAAGATCGCGAGCTGCATGGCGATGGTGAAGCCCCCTCCCGGACTGTAGGTCTTCAGCATCATCGGCATGTCATAGAGCACCGATGGGGGCGGATTCGTATCCGCCACGAGCGCCATGACGATATTGGACTCGACCTGGAGGGGACGCACCCGGAACACCGTGTCCCGGTTGCTCGACAGCATTGCGGGGGGGAACTCCTTGGCCGGCAGGCGGGCGAGGATGTTCGTCCCGATGGTGACGATGACCTTGGGCTCGACCGAGGTCTTCGCCTTCTGCGCCCGTTCCAGGGGGATTGTCAGCAGGCGGATGATGAAATTCCCGGCGCTGAGGCAGGTGATGACTCCCAAGGCGATGGCGATGGCGCACCGGATCAGCGTCCATCGCAGGTCTTCCAGATGTTCCAGGAACGACTTGACCGGACCGCCACCCTCTTCGTCGCCGTAGTGGCTGCCGTCGTCGTGATGGGCCGGAAGATTCTCGGATTCGTCAGACATGCCGCGCGGAAGGAAAGGAGGAGGAAGGAAGGTTCGGGAGTCCGGACTCCAAGACAACAACCCCCCGTGCGGCTCGAGCGCCGGACGGGGAGGTCATCGTCGACGGACCCGAAATCAGTGGCCGCTGGACTGCGAGACCGTATCGGTCGGCTTGCGCGGGGTGGTCGGAGCAGGCGGCTCCTCGCTGGCCCGGTGGAGTTCCTCCTGCACGTCACGGGAAGCCTTCTTGAACTCCTTGATGCCCGTGCCGACACCCTTCATCAACTCAGGTACCTTGCGCGCTCCGAAGAGCACGAGCACAACCACCGCGATGATGATGATCTCGGTCGTCCCGAGCAAACCCAGCATGGAAAGCGTCATAATTGGCCTTTTCTCAGATTGTCACGTCGCAGGGCTCTTTCCTGGAGCCACCTACCCGCCGCGACTGTCGTCCATCAGATGCGGTCAGCCTAGGACTGCGCCGGGGCGCGGTAAAGGTGCAAAACAAGGCCCAGGAAACGAAAAGCCCCGGGCGCATGGCCCGGGGTTAACCAGAATCAGGTAAACCGATCGGCTCAGCGAACCGCGGCGGCGTTGGCCGGAAGCAGCACGAACTCGGCCCGGCGATTCTTCGCGTAGGCGGAGTCAGTCTGGGCCGGGTCCGCCGGGCGGGCCTCACCGAAGCTGACCGTCGAGACGCTCGCCGCAGGAACACCCAGGTTCAGGAGTGCCTCGCGCACCGCGAGGGCCCGACGCTCGCCGAGGGCGAGGTTGTAGCCTTCGGTGCCGCGCTCATCGCAATGGCCTTCGACCGTCAGGAGGGCATCCGGATGGGACTTCAGGTACTCGGCAACTGCAGCGACCTTGATCTGCTCGGACTTCTTCACCGCCGACTTGTCATACTCGAAGTAGACGACGTTGCCCTTGAGGGTCTCGCGATCCTCGGTACGCCCCTCGCCGAAACCACCGGCAGGAAGCGGGGTGTTGCCAATCGGCTTGTCGATGCCGGTCGTGTCGGGCGGAAGATCCACACCGGGACCGGTGGAGGGCGGAACATAGGGCCGAGGGCTTGGCGAGGTGCCGGTGAATCCGTTGCCGGTGTTGCCACCGTTGCCGCCGGACGGCAGCGGCTTGCCCGCTGGAAGTTCCGTGCCGCCGGCACGGGCCTCGGACCCGGGCAGTGCAGTCACGTTTTTGGGACGGGTCTTGCAGCCGGCGCTGGAAATTGCCAGCGCGGCAAGCAGGCCAAGGAGACCGACCTGAAGGAGTCGCTTCATAGAATACTGCGTCGCAGAGGGAAGTTATTTGGCCCAACTGGGCTGGCCGCAACTCCCCGAAATCGTCTTCACATCCTTCGCCTGCTTGGTAAACGCGTCAAGCAGGGAGAGCTTCCGCGCGTTGCCTTGTCGTCGAATGACCGCCAAGGTGCGCGAATTCGGGGCCCAACTGGGGTCTTCTCCATCCCCGAGCCGCTCCGCCACCCCACCGGCCGCATCCACCCGGTAGATCTCGAAGTTCTTCCCGCCACCCATCCGGGTAAAGGCGATGTACTTCCCATCGGGCGACCAATCGGGCTCGGTCGCTCCACGCAACCCGCCGATGTTCAGCGGACGCATCGAACCTCCGGAGGCGTTGATCAGCTGGAGGCGCGTCCCGCCGCCTTCGCTGGACGAGAAGCACAGCGTCCGGCTGTCCGGCGACCAGGTCGGCGACGACTCCGCCTCGCGGGTCGAGGTCAGTTGGCGCAGTCCCGAGCCATCCACGTTGCCCACCCAGATGTCCGGACTTCCACCCTTGCTCAACACCATGGCGATCTTCGTTCCGTCCGGGGAGATGGCCGCGCCATCGTTCATGCCATTGAAGTTCGAGATCGGACTCCGCGCGCCAGAGGCCAGGTCATGCGAGAAGATGCAGGGCCTGCCCGGGCGGAAACTCGTGTAGAACAGCGTCCGGTGCCCCGGCTGCCACGCCGGTGACCGCGAAACGGTCCCGTCCTGCGTCAACTGGAAGGCGTTCGCACCGTCGTAGTCCGCCACGAAGATCTCCGAGACCATCTCGTTGTGCTGGTTCCGTTGCCCGGTCTCGTGCTTGAACGCGAGCTTGGTACGCGCAATCCCAGGACGACCAGTGACCGCCTGCACCACGTCATCCGAGAGCGAATGCGCCTGCGCCCGGGGCGTGCCTCCCGGATAGCTCCGCGCCAGCACCGCCCGCTTGGCGCTGTCCGCCAGCGTCCCCTCGACCTGCGTTCCGTTCTTCCCCGTCAGCGTGTATCGGGCCTTCTCGGGCGAAACCAGGACGAAACCCGCGACTTCCAGGTCGAACTTCAACGTCTGATCCACCTCGCCCGTGTAGCCCGCGATGTGGATCGGAATGAGGCCCGCCACCTTGTCCTCGATGACAATGGCCGCCTCCTGCGCCCAGCCATGGCATGTGAAAACCACCGCAACCAAGGCGGCCATGAAGCCCCGGCGACGGTTCGTGAAACGGATCATTGGGTCCCTTCGAGTCTGAACTTGATTCGGAATGTACGTTCGGGATCGGTCGATCCTGCCGGCAGACGTTCCAGGGTCCGATAGCGTTGGATCACCTCCAGGACCGAGTCATCAAGCACCTTGATCCCGGACTTCTCCAACAATTCGAACCGAACCAGACACCCGTCCCGCGCGACCGTGATCGCGACTCCGACGTACGCCACGGGCACCGGCAGCGAACTGGGACGCCGCCATCGTGCCTCGTAGAATGACTTCAGGTACGTACCGTACCCGATCCACACCTCCCCGCCACCGCCCGGGCCCGGGACCGAGATCTCGGTCTGCCCGGACAGCCCCGCCTCCAACTTGGTCCGCAACCCGCCGACCGCAGTCTTCCATTGGTCGGCTGCCGCCTTCATCGCCCGATCGTGGGCCTCGCGCGCCGCCCGGTCCGCCGCCTCGTTCGTGGCTGCAATCTCCTCGGCCGTCGGGCCCTTGGGGGCAGTCGCCACGTTGACCGTCCGCTTTCCGGTCGAACGGGCGGAGTCCGCCCCCTTCACCGTCTTGTCCACGTCCTGCGCCTTGATGACGCTGCTGGAAACGTTGATTCGGGACTCGATCTTCTCGGGCTTGTCCGACTTGTCTGCCTTGGGCGTCCGGTCCACGGGCTTCGTCGGCGTCGGCGTCGGCGTCACGCGGACCTCGGGCTGCGGGTTCCGGGTTTGCGGAGCGGGGGTCGGCGCCGGAGTCGGTGGTGCCTGGTTTCGCTGCGGTGTGGGTGCCGGCGTGGGTGGGGTCGGCGTTCCGCCCCCTGCCCCTTGCCCGTCCGTGACCTTGACGCCTTCCAGGCTCACCAACTCGATTGGAGGCAAGGCTGGCGGATCGGCCGGCTGCCGGCCGGCAATGTAGGAAGAAAGCAGAAGCACGCCCACCACGGAGGCATGCGCCACCACGGAAGTCGCCAAACAACGGTTCTGGATGCTGTTCATCGGCGTGGCACCTCGGTTGCGATGTCGAATCGCGTGATTCCATTGCGGCGGCAGAGATCCAGGATCTCGGCTGGAAAGCGGAATTTTCCGTCCCGATCCGCCCGGATCTTCACGATCATGTCCGGATTGCGGAGATACTCGGCCTTGAGTTCCCGCTCCAAAGCCTCGGCAGTCCCGACCCGCCGCCCCTTGAAGTAGTACGTCCCGTCCGTCGAAACCTCGGTCAGGACCGCATTCTTGGGATCCCCGGGCGTACGGACGGCCCCACCCACCGGCAGCTTGAGGGGAATGCTCTGCTCCAGCAGCGGCGTCGTGATGATGAAGATGATCAGCAGCACGAAGGCGAGATCCAGCAACGGCGTGATGTTGATTTCGTTCAACGTCACGAGTTGGTTGCGCTGGGAAAATCGTCTCATGGAAGTGCAGGCCGGGATCCTCGACTCACCACAACCTCGGCAGCTTCAAACCGGAAATCACAAAGAGCAGCACGATCGCGAACACGATCCCGCCCACAACGGTGCCGATGATCCACCAGTTGAACCCGGCCTGTCGCGCCCGGGAACCCGATCGCGTAGACCGCCCCTTGTGCAGGCGGCGGTTGCACTCATCGCACCGGATGTTCACCCGGCGGTTCTTCGCCCCGCACTCGTGACAACTCACCCAGAGATGCGCCCGGCAATACTCGCATTCCTCGAGTGTGGCGGAGTTGAGGTGCTCACATTTGACGCATAGCACGCCGCGCACGCCCGTCGGCGACATAACAGCCGGGGGTGTCAACTCGGGTTCCGAGCTCCCTTGATCGCTTCCGCTCATGGCCTTGTCACTCGTCCCGCAGGAACTCCGTCTCCATCCGCGAAGCCAGGCTCTGGGCGAAGTTGTCCAGTTCCACGGTCAATACCCGGAGCGTGTGTACCAACCAATTGTAGCCAAACATCGACGGAATCGCGACCAGCAGGCCGGCCACCGTCGTGACCAACGCCGCTGAGACACCCGGCGCCATGGCCGCAAGGTCTGCCCGCTGCTTGATGGCGATGCCGCCAAATGTGTCCATCACGCCCCAGACCGTGCCCAGCAATCCCAGGAACGGGCCGCCCGACACGGCGATCGCCAGCAGGATCAACCCCGATTCCAGCTTCAGGGCTTCCCTAGCAACCGTCCCCTCCACCGACCGCTTGATGTGCTCCATCGACTTGATGGAAATCTCGGTCTTGCGGGTGCCGTCGGCGTTCTTCAAACGCGCATCCAGTTCAGTGCAGCCGTCTTCGTACACCGTGAAGAGCGGGCAACCCTCCACCCCCAGTCGCCGTTCGAAGATCTCGAGCACGCCCTTCTGGCGGCGGAACTCGATGTCGAAGTGGTGATTCAGCTTCTTGGCACGGCGCATCTGCAGCGCCTTCGCTGCCATGGTAGACCACGCGAAGATCGAGAACACCGCCAGGACGACGATGATGACCTGCGCTTCCGTGGTCGCCAGCTGCCAGATCTGGGTTAGGGAAAGTTTCTGCGCGCCGGCCTGAGCCAGCAGTCCCAACGAAAAATTCATCGCAAGGTTGATGCCCGTTGCCCCCAGGAAAATGGGCCTGAACTGGAGGCGGCGCGATTCCCGGAGGTGTTTGCTGCGTCGCCCTGACGGGAGACACGGGACCTGTGTTCGATCAAAGACCGCCCCTTGGCAAGGTCGAACATGGGCAAATCCCAGAATTCCTGCGGTCCGCCTTCGGACCAGCGCCGCCCGGCTCCGGCCGTGCTCCCCGCATCCCCTGATTCTCCCAGCCTTGAAACTTGAATCTCCCCACCACCCGCAGAGACTTTCGCATCATCATGAATCCCCTTCCCATGCAGGCGTCCCGGAGACGCTTCCTGCGCACGACCGCCGGGGCAGCCTTTGCCACGCCCTTCATCATGCGCGACCTGATCGCGCGTCCGCCTTCCTCCCAGGTCCTGCATGCCAGCTTCGGCGCAGGCGGCATGGCCTGGGCAGACCTCAACGAGATCGCCTCCCACAAGTCCGTCCGCATCGTCGCCGTCGCCGACGTCGACGCGACCCGGACGGGTGAATTCCGGAAGAAGTTCCCCGACGCGAAGGTCTACGCCGACTACCGCCAACTCCTCGAAAAGGAGAAGCTCGACTCGGTCAACGTCTCCACCCCGGATCACATGCATGCCCCCCAGGGCATGGCCGCCATGCAGCGCGGCATCCACGTCTACGGCCAGAAACCCCTCACCCACGATCTCTACGAGTGCCGGCGCCTCACCGAGGTGGCCAAGCAGAAGAAGCTCGTCACCCAGATGGGCATCCAGATCCATTCCGCCACCGAATACCGCCTCGCCACCCGCCTCGTGCAGGACGGCGTCATCGGCAAGGTCCGCGAAGTCCATACCTGGAGTTCAAAGGAATGGGGCGATAACGGAGCGATGCCCGATCGCAAGGACCCCGTCCCCACCGGGCTCGACTGGAACCTGTGGCTTGGCGTCTGCGCGGATCGCCCGTTCATCGGCCAAGGGTGGTACCACCCCGCCAACTGGCGTCGCCGGCTCGACTTCGGAACCGGCACGTTCGGCGACATGGGGTGCCACATCTTCGATCCCGTGTTCAGCGCCTTGGGCCTGACTGCACCCATCTCCGTGAAGTCGCTCGGTGCGGCCCCGAGCAACCACTCGTGGGCCACCAACGCCATCATCGAGTACATCTACCCCGCCACCCCATTCACCATTCCGGGGACCGTCCCGGTCACCTGGTACGACGGCCGGAAGCGCCCGCCCGCGGACATCGTCAGCCTGCTCGGCAAGGTCGCCCTGCCTGACCAAGGCTCCATCATCATCGGCACCCAGGGTGTCATGGTCGTGCCCCACGTCGGGCGCCCGATCCTTCTCCCCGCAGCGAAGTACGACGGATTCAAGTATCCCGACGTCGGATCCGCCAACCACTGGCACGAGTTCATCGATGCCGTGTCCGGCAAGGGAACCACCTCGGCCGGATTCGACTACTCCGGGCCGCTCACCGAGAGCGTGCTGCTGGGCTCGGTGGCGACACGCTTCCCGAACCAACTCCTCGAGTGGAACAGCGCGAAGCTCAAGTTCACCAAGATCGCCGCGGCCAACCAGCACGTGCGCCGCAGCTACCGCAAGGGTTGGGAAACGAAGGGCCTCTGAGCCGTATCCATGCGCCCGTTCCAAGACGAGCAAACATCCCGCTCCAGCGGAGCGGGCGCATTCCTCCTTGCACGCCGAGCCTCCTCACGTCGTCTCCTACCCTTCGGTGTAGCTGCCGACGTCAGGAGGCATTCCCTGCTCCTGCTGGTCCTGCTGCTCCCGTTCCTGCCCCTCCAGGCGGCGACTCCGACTCCCCACCCGCTCCAGATCCTCGCGAACGAGTGCTTTCCCTGCCATCGCGAGGACAAGGCCAAGGGCGGGCTCGTCCTCACCTCACGGGAGGCGATCCTCAAGGGTGGCGGCAACGGCACCGTCGCAGCGCCCGGCCAGCCCGCCCAGTCGCGGTTGATCGACCTTCTCCGCAAGGACGGCGATCCCCACATGCCGCCGAAGAAGCAGCTTCCACCAACCCATATCCGCGCCCTCGAGCACTGGATCCAGGAACAGATGCCCTGGGACGATTCAGCCCTCGACGATGCCTCGGGCCCGATTGCCAAGGTGGCTCTCGAACCGCTGCCCGCCAGCCACCAGCCCGTCCAGGCCCTCGCCTTCGTTCCCGGCACCAATTTTCTCGCCGTCGCCCGCGGTCCGGCCCTCCACATCCTCGCGCTCCACACCAACACGCCTCCGGTTCCGGCCCCAGCAATCGCTCACCCCGAAGGCATCGAGACCCTCGCCGTCAGTCCGGACGGCCGCCTCCTGGCCACGGCGGGGTTCCGTCGGGTCCGGCTCTGGAACCTGCCCGACCTGTCCCCCGCTGCTGACCTGACCAACGGCGTGTCCGGCAGGATCACATCCCTCGCCTTCTCTCCTGACTCCACGCAACTCGCCGCCGGCGACGCCACGCCCGGCCTGTCGGCGCAGGTCCGCCTCCTCGACCTGTCCTCGCGGCGCTGGATCCGATCGTGGCGCGCCCACGGTGATTCGGTACTTGGACTTCAGTACAGCGCCGACGCGAGCCGCCTCGTGACGGCTGGCGCGGATCGACTCGTGCGGGTCTGGTCGCTTCCCGACGCCAAACCCGTGGCCACGCTCGAGGGCCACACGGCTCAAGTGCTCTCCGCCGGCTTCAACACCAACGCCACCCAGGTCGTCTCCGGTGGTGCGGACAAACAGCTCTTCGTCTGGGATATCGTCACCCGCGAGAAACTGGTGACCCTCGGCAACCACTCGCACGCCGTGAACGCGACCGCCTGGCCGGACGACAGCCGCGAGGTCTTCGCCGCCACCGAGGACGGCGCGCTCCTCCGATACGAAAACCTGAAGACCCACACCGGCGAACAAAGTTCGGCATCCGGAGACGAACGGCGCATTGCTTCCATCCCAGGCCACCTCCAGAGCTTTGCTGTCCGCGCCGATCGGAAACAGGTAGCCGCCGGCACCCAAGCGGGACTCGTCGTTGTCTGGAACCGCGACGGGAAGGAACTCACGCGATTGGCACCGGCCTCGCTCTCCGCAGTTGCTCCGGCAGTCCAGACCGCGACTTCAGCCCGCAAACCCGCACGTTCCGAGGCCCCTCCAAGCAAGCCGTCCCCGAAGTCGAAGGCAGCTCCAGTCCCTCGCCCCGAGCAATTCGCCCGCCTCTCGGTCTACCCTGAGCAACTCGTCCTCTCGGCCGATGCCCCGACACTCGGCTACCGCGTCACGGGACTCAGCAAGGAAGGACGCGAGTACGACCTGACGGACTTGGCGAAGACACGCATCCCGTCAGGTGCTCCGTTCGAGGTGTCCGCCCCCGGTGAATTCACCGCGTTTCGCGGGAACGGCTCCAACACGGTCACCCTCTCCTTCGGCAAGCTGTCGGTCGCCCTTCCGGTCGTGGTCAACGGACCCGGCAAGAACCCGAAGCAACCGTGGCAGCCGCAGCCGGCATCCTTTACCCGCGACGTCCTTCCCCAACTCGCCCGCGCCGGATGCGCCTCGGGTGGATGCCACTCGAAGCCGGAAGGCCAGAACGGCTTCAAGCTCTCCGTCTTTTCCTACGACCCAAAGTCCGACCACGCAGAGATCATCGCCGACGTGCGCGGCCGCCGGCTCTTCCCCGCTGCACCCGAGCAATCCCTCCTGCTCCAGAAGCCATTGCTCGGAATCCCGCACGAAGGCGGCCGCCGAATCGAAGCGGGCTCCGCGACCCACACCACGATCCAGCGCTGGATCCGCGACGGTGCGCCGTTTGCGCTCACCAACGAACCCACGCTGGCCACCGTCGAGGTCTTCCCCTCGGAACGGACCGCTCCCTCTGACTCCTCCCATCGCCTTCTCGTCCGCGCCCGTTACTCCGACGGATCGATCCGCGACGTGACCCGGCTCGCGGCCTTCGAATCCAGTGACCGCGAACTCGCCGCCATCGATGAGCACGGCCGGTTCACCGCCGGCAAGCATCCGGGCACCGCCGTCATCGTGGCCCGCTACATGGGACAGGTCGCGGCCACGCGGGTCCTCGTACCTGCCGAGCGACTCCTCCCGCCCGAACGTTATGCCCAGCTTCCCACCAACAATTTCATCGATCCGATCGCCCACGCACGGTTCCAGCGCCTGGGTCTCCTTCCGTCTGAGACCTGCACCGACGCCGAATTCCTGCGACGCCTCAAGCTCGACGCGATCGGCATGCTTCCCACCCCGGCCGAGGTCACCGCCTTCCTGAACGACCCGTCCCCAGACAAGCGCCGCACCGCCATCGACCGCGTGCTGGAGGATCCCGCCTACGCAGACTTCTGGGCCGGTCGCTGGGCTGACCTCCTCCGCCCGAATAGCGACCGGGTCGGCGTGAAGTCCGTCTTCGTGCTCGACCAATGGATCCGCGAGCAGTTCCGCCTGAACCGGCCCTACAACGAGTTTGTGCGAGACCTGCTTACCGCCGAAGGCGCCAACCACCGCGACGGCCCGGCCGTCGTCTACCGCGACCGTCGCGATCCGCCCGAGCTCACCACGCTTTTCTCCCAGGTCCTGCTCGGCGTCCGACTCGAGTGCGCCCGGTGCCACCACCATCCGAACGAGAAGTGGAGCCAGGAAGACTTCTATCAACTCGCCGCCTGCTTCGGCCCGGTCCGACAGAAAGGTGCCGGTCTCTCGCCGCCGATCTCCGCCGGACGCGAGTCGTTCTATTTCGCCAAGGGCGGCACGGTGAAACACCCCGTCACTGGGGAAGTCATGCCTCCGCGCGCACCGGACGGCCCGTTGCTCGCCGCGGGCGATGCCGATCCGCGGATCGCCCTCGCGGACTGGGCGACCGCCACCAACAACCCGTTTCTCGCCCGCGCCCTCGTCAACCGCGTCTGGGCCTTTTGCTTCGGGCGCGGACTCGTCGAACCCGTTGACGACTTCCGCCTCTCGAACCCCTGCGTCCAACCCGAGCTCCTCGACGCGTTGGCCGCCGACTTCACCGCGAACGGCTACGACCTGAAGCACCTCCTGCGAACGCTGTTCAACTCGCGCCTCTACCAACTCTCCACGCGTCCCAACGAGACCAACCTCGGGGACACCCGTCACTTCTCCCGCGGTTATCGCCGTCGCCTCCCGGCCGAGGTCCTCGACGACGCCGTCTCGGACATCACTGGCTCGCCGGACACCTTCGTCGCCACGCCCCCCGGTTCCCGTGCCACCCAGACCTGGTCCTACAAGATCGAGTCCCACTTCCTCGACGCCTTCGGTCGACCCAATTCCTCCTCCGATTGCCCCTGCGAACGCGACCTCCGGCTCAGCGTCGTGCAATCGCTGCACCTGATGAATTCGCCGCGACTGCAGAAACGCATCAGCAGCGCCGAGGGACGTGCCCGGAAACTTGCCGAGTCCAAGCTCACCCCCGAGGCCATCGTCACCGAGCTCTACCTCGCCGCCTACGGACGCCCGCCGCTCGCGGATGAAGTCCAGGCCGCCACCGCACCGTTCCGTGCACCCGATGCCAAGCGCACCACCGCCGTCGAGGACGTGCTCTGGTCGCTGCTGAATTCGCCGGAGTTCCTGTTCAATCATTGAAGAGGCGCAACGGGCTCCAACGCGATGAACGAGACTCCAACCCCATCGCGAGCCGCTCCAACGAGGCTCTGGGTTTGCTTCGCGCTCATCTTCGTCCTGCTGATCGCGGCGGCTTGCACGGTTGCCGTCATCACTCGACCTCGACCTGAACTGAGGTTCACCGAGACACTGCTGCCAGGCTGCGTTGAGACACATTATGCGGTCGTCCAGGACCAACTCCGCGTCACCCGGAATGGCAGGACCATCGCGAGGGTTCCTGCCTCACCCGGATTGCTCGAGGCCGTACGCAATCCTGCCATTGGAGCCCTGCGGGATCGCTACGATCAACCCGGGACTTGTGACGGGATTCATGTCGATTTCCGTTTCGCTTCCGGCCGGGCGAACAAGGAGATCCGGGTTGAAAACCGGTATGTTCCCTCCCTGAGCCTCATTCTGGACGAGTGCAATCGATTGCTTCCGAAGACGGCCCAGTCGCATTTGAACGGTTCCCTAGTTTGGAGGCGGCAAAGGCTGGAGGAACTCGCCGCGCGAATGAGGACCAACAATTCGATCCCCGCGGAGCATCGCACCCAGGTACTCGAAGAGCTTTACAAGGCGACCTCGGAACTTCCGGAACCATCAACTACTCCTGCGGGAACCGAGCCTTCCCCGCCGAAATCGAGAGAATGAAGCGGAGCTACCCGCCGTCTCCAGAAGTACACAGCGTGATGCGGTTCCCATGAAACCCCTCTTTCAGATCGGCTCCGTACTCCTTCTCACCGCCCTCTGCCTCGGCGCCGGCCCCACCCCGCAGCCCACCAACCTCGTCACCGCCGCCCGATCGCAGGTCGGCAAGACCGTCCGCTATGACCCCGCCTATCGGAACCTAGACTACCCAGGGGGCGACGTCCCGATCGAGTCCGGGGTCTGCACCGACGTCGTCATCCGCGCCCTGCGCACCGGGCCAGGAATCGACCTCCAGCAACGGGTGCACGAGGACATGAAGCAGAACTTCGCAAAGTACCCGAAGAACTGGGGCCTGAAGAAGCCTGATCCCAACATCGATCACCGTCGCGTTCCCAACCTTCAGACCTACTTCAAACGGAGCGGATGGGAGATCGAAGCGAAGGATGGCGTCCGGACCTTCGAAGCCGGTGACCTCGTCACCTGCATCGTGCCGCCCAACCTTCCCCACATCATGATCGTGAGCGATCGGTCTTCGACGGCGGGTCAAAGGATGGTCCTCCACAACATCGGCAGGGGCACCCAGGAGGAAGACCGCCTCGCCGAGTTCCGGATCACGGGCCAGTACCGCATGCCCTCTCCCTCATCCGCCGCCCGTCCCACGAACGCCCCGGCCGTCGGCACCGCAAGGCCTCCAATCGAGAAACTCAAGTAAGCCTGAAAGCGGCAGTTGGATCCGCAGATGACGCAGATGACGCAGATGACGCAAATAATGAGAAGCTTGGATCGGGCGTGCCGTTCACCCGCAAGGTGACATCTGCGCGAGCCTCGGGTGCTGGCATTTCTGCCCTTCCATCTGCGCAATCGGCGCCATCTGCGGATGAATGAACTGCCGATTCTAGGGTAAGGGACCGGGACGGTGGGGCGAGACTCCTCCGTCGAGCCGATCCGCTCCGGGGCGACGTAGACGTCGCCACCCCGATCCTGAACGGGCGTCCAGAAAACAAAAACGCCCGGGAGTGGGGGCACTCCCGGGCGTGGGGGACCGCCTTGCGGCGGACGGCTGCCTGGTTGGTGGCAGCAAAACCAATTTCCAATCAGCGCCTCGCGGCCTGATTGCAGGCGTCGAGCGCGTTGCGCAGGCGTTCCTGCGTCACCCGGTTGGGATCACCCACCGGCGTATTGCGGTCAGCATTCAGCGCGTTGTTGCACGCGTCGATCAGCTGACCCGCCGTCATGCTGCCGGACCCGATCCCCGGCGTGGAAACCACGCTCGAAGTGCGGTAGCAGCCGTGCAGGACATTCAGTTGGAAGCAGGCCAACTGCACTGACAACGACCGGGACATGTTCGATGACGAGGTCGAATTCAACCAACCCGCGAGGTTCGACTTGTTCGATCCGTGGTTCGAGTTGAAGTCGCGATCCGACCCGTTGTCGTTCACCAACCGGAGCTGGCAAAGCACTGCGAAGTCGTACGGACGCAGGTCACGTTGGCCGTCACCGCGCCAGTAGCTCGGCGTGCAACGAGTGCCGGTGCTGCCACCATTGCGGTAGCAGGAGCCACCGCTGCTGCCTCCGCTGTCCTTGTCCTTGTCACAGGAGTCCTTGTCCTTGTCGCCGTCCTTGTCGCAGGAGTCCTTGTCCTTGTCGCCGTCCTTGTCGCAGGAGTCCTTGTCCTTGTCGCCGTCCTTGTCACAGGAGTCCTTGTCGTCGTCCTTGTCGCAGCCCCCGCCATGGCCGCTGTAGCGGATGTAGCCGAAGTCGACGTCGTTGCGGGTCTGGCCAGCACCGAGAGTCAGGGTTGCCGTATGGGGCGTGAGGATGCCATCGAGGTCGAAGGTCGGCGTATAGCCAGTAGGCGGCGTGACGATGACCGTGTAGGTCGCCGCGAGCAGCCCCGTGAACTGATAGCGGCCGTTCGAATCCGTCTGCTGGGTCGCCAGCAGGTAGCCATTCACGTCGAACAGACGGACCGTGGCGTTCGGTAGCCCGGACTCGGTTCCGCGGCAGCCGTTGTTGTCGCGGGTGCCATCGCCATCGGCGTCGATCCACACCAGGTCACCGATGCGGCCGGTGCCGGCACAGGCGACGTAGCCGAAGTCCACATCCAGGCGGGACTGACCCGCGACCACCGTCACCGTGGCGCGATTGGCGGTGCTGATGCCATCGACATCCCAGGTCGGGCCGTAGTTGGCCGGAGGAATCACGCGCACCGTGTAAGTACCAGGCGCCAGGTTCTGGAAGAGGTAAGCGCCCGTGGAAGTCGTGATGTTCGTGCCGATCGGCGTACCGGCGGCGTTGGAGAGGATCACCCGGACCGACGGAAGGCCGGCCTCGGTGGACTCCTGAACTCCGTTGCTGTTGCGGTCGATCCACACCCGGTTGCCAATCGTCGCAAAGCCAGGCGGCAAGTAGCCGAAGTCGACGTCCAGCATCTCCGTGCCCGCGACCAGGAACAGCTCAGCCGTGTTTGCGGTGGCCACGCCATCGAGGTCATAGGTCGGCGAATGTCCGGCAGGCGGAACCACCGTCACCCGATACTGGCCACCCGCGAGATTCACGAACTCGTACAGACCGTTGGAGTCCGTCGTGTCGACCGCGATGACCGTGCCCGCCGCGTTGAGCAATCGGACCGTGACGCCCGAGATGCCAGGTTCCGTGCCCTCGGCCGAACCGTTTCCGTTGAGATCGAGCCAGACGCGGTCACCAATGCGGCCGACCATCGGGTCGGGAGCAACGAAGGCGTAGGCGAAGTCCACATCGAGCCGGTTGTCGCCGGCCAGAAGCGTGACCTCCGTCCGATCGCGCGTAGTCAGGCCATCGAGGTCATACGTCGCGAAGTAGTTCGCCGGAGGCGTCACGGTGACCGTGTAAGTCCCCGCTTCGAGGCCGCTGAAGAGATAGGCACCGTCGGCGCCCACCGTGACCGAATCAACAATCTGGCCCAAGCCGTTGCGCAACGTGACGACCGCGTTCGTCAGACCACGTTCACCGGGCTCGAAAGTCCCGTTGCCGTCATCGATCCACACCCGGTCACCGATGCTGCTCAAGGGCGGCGGAACCCGGAGGAAGTAGCCGAAGTCGACATTGGCCTTGTCCTCGCCGATCGCCAACGTCAGCGACGCACGGCTCGCCGTGCCGATGCCGTCGAGGTCAAACGTGGGAACCGCATTCGTAGGAGCCTCGACCTGAACCGAGTAGTTTCCGGCCGCGAGCCCGTTGAAGTGGTACTTGCCGAGCGAGTCGGTCGTCGTGGTCGTCACCACGGTGCCCGAACCATCACGCAGCGTGACCGTCAGGTTCGCGATACCAGCCTCAGTGCCGTCAACCACGCCATTGGTGTTCGCGTCAGACCAGACGAGATCGCCAATGCTGCCCAGGGGCGGGGCGTAGACGAGGCCGAAGTCGACCCCGCGGTTCGTCTGGCCGATCGCCAGCGTGAACGAGGCCACGTTCTCGGACCCGATGCCGTCGGCATCGAAGGTCGGGATGTAGTACTGCGGAGCCGTCACCGTCACGGAGTAGATGCCGGCGCTCAGGCCCGGGAAGGAGTACTCACCGGCACCGTCGGTCGTGGCCGTGGCGACCACCGCGCCGCCGGAATTCCGGAGGGTCACCGCCACACCGGGCAGACCGACCTCGGAAGGATCCTGGATGCCATTGCTGTTGGCATCGTTCCAGACCCGATCACCAACCAAGGCCGGAGGCGGGTTATAGATCAGGCCGAAGTCAACGTCCGAGCGCTCCTGACCGATCGCCACCACAACCACCGTCGTATTCGGCGTGCTGACGCCGTCAAGGTCACCGGTCGCGTCGTAGTACTGCGGGGGCACCACCGAGATTTGATAGGTGCCGGCATCCACACTCAGGAAGGAGTAGTTGCCCGCGCCATCCGTGACCGCGCTGGTCAGGAGATCGCCATTCGAGTTGCGGATCTGGACCGTGACGCCGCTGAGACCAACCTCACCCACCTCCTGCTGGCCGTTGCCATTCGCGTCATTCCACACCCGGTCACCGAGGCTGCCCGGAGGCGGCGCGTACTGGTAGCCGAAGTCCACGCCAGACAGGACATCACCGGCATTCACCGGCGTGGCCGCCGAGTTCGGCGTACCCGTGCCGTCAATGTCAAAGGTCGGGCCCCAGTACGCGGCAGGAACAACCTGCACCCGATAGGAACCCGCGGGGATGCCGAGGAAGGCGTAATAGCCGCCCGCATCCGTGAACCCGCTTGAAATCACCGATCCAGAGGCATCCACCAGCGCCACCGGCAGGCCCGGCAGGCCAACCTCAGGGAAGTTCGGCGCGCCGCTCGCGTCCGCGTCATCCCAGACGCGACCGCCAATGTCCGCCGTCAGGAGGTTCGCTCCGATGTTGTACCCGAAGTCGACATCGAGATTCGAACCGCCCGCGGGAAGGATGACCGTCGTCAGGTTCGGCGTTCCGACCCCGTCGAAGTCGTAGACCGCCTCAACACCGTCCGGAGGCGTGACGCTCACCGTGTAGGTGCCCGGCGGGAGGCTGTCGAAGTAGTAGCCACCATTCTCGTCGGTCACCGTCGTGAACGTGCCACCCGTCCCGCTCACGGTAACCGTCACACCGCTCAGGCCAGGCTCAGTGTCGGAATCAAACTCACCGTTTTCGTCCAGATCCAGCCACACCAGGTTGCCGATCGTCCCGAGCGGCTGGTAGCCGAAGTCCACGTCATTCCGCGCTTCACCCACGCCCAGGACCACCGCGGTCGCATTCGGAACCGCGAGGCCATCGAGGTCGAACGTCGGCAGGTGGTGCGCCGGCTGCGCTGCCACGACCGTGTAACTGCCAGCCGCCAGATTCTGGAACTGGAAGAAACCATTCGCATCCGTCGTCGCGGATCCGAGGACCGTATCCCCAGCCGCGTTGCGAAGCTCAACAGCGACGCCGCTGATGCCAGTCTCGCCACCGTCCTGGATGCCGTCCCCGTTGTCGTCACTCCAGACGCGATCACCCACCGAGGCCGTGCGCTCCTGATACCCGAAGTCCACCGTATCGATGACTTCACCCACGCCCAACGTGATCTGCGTCGAACCTGCCGTCGCGATGCCGTCCGCGTCGAACGTTGCCACCCAGCCGGCCGGAACGTTCACCGTCACGGTGTAGCTCCCAGCAGGAAGGTCTCCGAAACTGTAGTAGCCATTGGCGTCGGTCGTTGTCGTCGCCCCGGTCGACAGGGTAACGGTCGCACCCACGATGCCGGCTTCACCGGAATCCTGGATTCCATCGCCGTTCGCATCCGACCAGACCCGGTCACCCAGACGCCCGCCAGCGTACCCGAAATCCACGTCGTCGCGGACCTCTTCAATCCCGAGCTGGATCTGGGTCTGGCTCGCGGAGCCCACCCCGTCCAGATCGAAGGTCGCCTGATATCCGGCGGGCGCCGAGACAACCACCAGGTAGTCACCCGCAGCCAAGCCCGTGAAGCCATAGAGGCCGTTGCCATCCGTCACCGCCGTGGCGATGACTGACTGATCCACCGCTGACCGTAGTTCCAGGCTCAAGCCCGCCAGACCCGGCTCGTTCGCGTCCTGCACCCCATCCGAGTTGCGGTCCTGCCAGACCCGGTCACCGATCGCCGAGTTGCGGGGCTGGTATCCAAAGTCGATCGCATCGACCACTTCACCCGCGTTCAAGGTCACCTCGGTCGACGAGGGCGTTCCCACCCCGTCCGCGTCCCAGGTCGCCGCGTAGCCGGCAGGCGCGCCCAACACGGAGACCGTGTAGGTTCCCGCCACCAGCCCAGAAAAGCCATACGTGCCGTTGACGTCGGTCGGAACCGAGGCAATCACGGTCCCGGAAGCATCCCGGATCTCGACCGTCACGCCCGCAAGCCCGATCTCATCCGTGTCCTGG
This sequence comes from Limisphaerales bacterium, assembly GCA_965284395.1. Classification (GTDB taxonomy): domain Bacteria; phylum Verrucomicrobiota; class Verrucomicrobiia; order Limisphaerales; family UBA9464; genus UBA6176. The sequence goes on from OZ260084.1 coordinate 687,451, forward strand.
GTCCCGTTGCCATTGGCATCGATCCACACGCGGTCACCCACCGTGCTCGTCAACTGCGCGAGACCAAAGTCGACCGTGTCGAGGAACTCGCCCTCCTGCAACTCCACGTAGGCAGAGTTCGAACCATCCACGCCGTCGAGATCATAGGTCGGGTTGAATCCGACGGGCGGCTCGATGACCACGTAGTAGTGGCCGGCCGGGATACCCGTGAAGGAATAGTAGCCATTCTCATCCGTCACCGTCGGCCAAACTCCTGCAACCGGAAGACCATCCCAGCCCAGCAATGACACCGTGACGCCAGCGAGGCCGGGTTCGCCCGGCTCGAGGACCCCGTTGCCGTTGTAGTCATTCCAGACCAGGTCACCAACACCCGCCTCGGAAACCGGTTCCTCGTAGTCATACGTCACGGTCACGGTCGCACCCATGTCCGGATTGATCTGGAGCAGGTAGTTGGCGGGGCCGATGCAGAAACCCGAGGAAAGGGCGGAGAGCGTCAATTCGACGGTGCCGGGTCCCGACGACCCCGTCTGGATATAGGCGGCGTAAGGCGGCAGCAGGACCTGCGACGCCGTCGCCGTCGCAGAACGCCGGGCATTCGAGACGCCGGACGAACCGCCGTAGTCGGCCAGATTGTCGTAGGCCGCCAGGTTGTTGGTGAACTTCACCACCGGCGCCACAGAAACCAAGGGAAGCGCCAACGGATCGAACACGGTCAGCGAGCCCAAGGCGCCCGACACGGTCCCCGGAGCTGGGTTCGTCGTCACGTTTTCAACCCGCGAGATCGAACGGAACGTGCCGGAAACCTGGAGCGTGACTGTCTGGAGAGTTCCCCATGAACTGTCGAACTGGGGGAGCGAGACCGTGTTGGTCCAGTCCGTCGGCTTGATCGAGAGGGTGCTGGAGAAGCTGACCTGAGCACCCTGCGTCAAACTGGTGGCCAGTAGCGCCACCATCGTTCCGAGAAGGCGCCAGGCACCCCATGCCCGGCTCTTTTGAGTAGTTTTCATGTGACCTCGTGTATTGGGCCGCCTGTATGGGCAACTCCGACGAGGCGCGACAAAGGGTCCCCTGGGCCTGCATACGCAGGCCTTGATACCCGGCCAGAGGCCGGCTCCTCCCGAAGGCTGTTCCAAGGGCTGTTGCGACGCAGCGATCCTGGCTCCTTCGATTGGGTGCTCACTTTGAAGCGATTGGTCTACCGCTTCTCGAAGCCCTATCCCCCTCTTCGCACCTTGGAGTCTTGCACACCCCCAGGTGACGGAATCTAAATCTAGGAAAAGGTTGCAACACGCAAGGGCCGGGAATGCCCGAAAATTCCCCACACCCTACCAAATCGTGTCAGGAACCGCCCCACACCGCACCCTTCCGACCGCTCCAAAATTCAATCGCATCTAACTGAATACCAATTCTTAACGTCTCCATAGCTTTTTCCACTACCTCGCTCAGGTCAGGCCCCGGGACCAGCAGCCATGAACCCCATAAAATAATCAAAACTTCCTTCAGATTCCCAAAACCACACCCGAAATCTGCCCTCCCTGCCCCATCGTGACGCGGACCCAACCTCTCACCCGGAGCACCCACCCACAACAGGGACATTTGCCCGGGTGACTGGCCCCATCCTGCCAGCTTTCCCCCCGCCGTTCGCATCCGCCACACGCCGGAAATCCCCGGAAAGCGCCGCTTTTCGGCCCGAACCGGGGTCAGCAAGGACCTCGGATCGCCCCCTGCTCCCCTATTCCCCATGAATGCAATGGACCTGCTCCTCCGGGAAGACCCGGGATTCTTCCGCATGCTGACCGGTACGACGGCAGCCGTGGCCGTCCGCTACCTGCTGTTCGCCGGCCTGGCATGGCTGCTCGGATACGGCGTGTTCAGGAACCACTGGATCCGCCGCAAGATCATCGAACGGTTCCCGGCAGCGTCCGATGTCCGCCGCGAGATCCTGTATTCCATGCTCTCGATGGTCATCTTCGGCATCGTGGGTGCCGCCACCTTCACGGCAGCCCGAGCGGGATGGACGCAGGTTTACTGGGACCTCGACGCCCACGGCGGCCTCTGGTTCCTCGGGACCATCGCAGCTGCGATCCTGCTCCATGATACCTACTTCTACTGGACCCATCGACTGATGCACCACCGGTGCCTGTTCCGTTAGTTCCATCGTGTCCACCACGAGTCCACCAATCCTTCACCATGGGCCTCGTACTCGTTCGCACCGCTCGAAGCACTCGTGCAGGCGCTCATCTTTCCGTTGGTGGCTGTGCTCATCCCGATCCACCCGCTCGCCATGGGCCTGTTCACGCTCTGGCAGATCGTCTTCAACGTGGCCGGGCACACCGGGTACGAGTTCAACCCGCGCGGGCTGATGGACAGCCGGTGGCGCTTCCTCGTGAACACGCCCACCAACCACGTCATGCATCACGAGAAGATGCGCGGGAACTTCGGACTCTACTTCAACTTCTGGGACCGGTTGATGGGGACCAACCATCCCGGGTACGAGGACCGGTTCCGCGAGGTCACCGGCCGCTGAGCCGTGTCCATGCAGTAGTCATCTCACGCGGAGCCGCGGAGAGCGCGGAGAGCGAGGCCGGTCACGACTATCATCCAACGTCGGCAACCCGTCACCCAACGGTGACTGACCAGCTTGCCCTCCAACTGGCCTTTCTCCGCGTCTCCGCGTGAACCTGTCCCCGCTTTCAGTCGCATGGTTACGGCTGAGGAGGGGACCCGCTGCCTTGCGCATGGACGACGGCGACAGGAGCGGTACGCTCTCCCCATGTTCTCCACGCGGACCCGACGCTCGTTTGGATTCTCCCTGCTCGCAGCCTGGCTGGCATTGCCCGTTGCATTCGGCGCCAGCCTGGCCACCAGATCCCCGCAGGCACAACTCGGGGAATCCTGGTCCAGGCTGCTGGGCTACCTGAGTCCCACCAACACACAGACCGTGTCCGCCACCCTCGAAGTCCTCCGGGCCCAGGGCGTGCCGAGGACCGTCGCAGGCCTCCGGCTTCAGGGAGCCGTCCAGTTCCCGGACCGCGCCATGGTCTCTGGCCGGATCGACCAGCAGGACTTCTCCCTCGGCCGACTGGGCGACGAACTCTGGATCCTGCAACCCTCGAAGAAATTCGCCGTCCACGGCGCCCCCGGACGCCCCCGATTCACCACCGCGCCGGATCGGCTCGACGATTCCCACCTCGGCCCGCTCCAGCTTCCCCTTCCCACCGAGCAACTGATCGCGTTGCCCCTTTTCTTCCGTGCGGAGGCACTTCCTGAGGAAACCGTCGACGGCACCCCGTGCCGCGTGCTCCGCGCCACCCTCGGCAAGGATGCGCAGTCGCTGCTCAAGATCGGCTCGGCCGTGCTGACGCTCGCCATCCGGGACTCGGACAACCTCCCCATCCGCATCCGATTCGAGGATGGACGCAAGGTGGACGTCGAAGTCCTCCTTCGCGGACTGAAGGTCGAACCCGCGTGGGAGGACACCCGTTGGGCGATGCCGTCCGTGGCCGGCGTCCACGTCGAGAAGGTCGCGCTGTCGCACCTCCAGAAGTTCCTGCCCACCGCGCTTCAGGTCGTCTCGACCGGAACCGTGAAGCCTCCCCAAGGCTCGGGTCGACAGGTCCTGGCGCGCCATGGCCGCGGCCGACTCGAATCCCACGATGGCACCCGCGTCCTCTTCCTCGAAGGCACACCGGAAGAAATGGGTGAACAGCACGGCGTGCTCCTCCGACGCGAGGTGCGCGATCTCGTCAACCGCGTCCTCTACGGCGTGGGCGTGGGCAGCAGCTTTGACAAGGGCCGTTGGTTCCTCGGCGAGATCGAGCAATGCCAGGCCCGGATCGGAAAGTTCACCGACACCCGCTACACGCGGGAGATGGATTCCATCGCGCTCGCCGCCGGCCTGGAGCGCGAGGAAGTGCGGCTCTCGAACTTCTTTCCGGAACTGTTCCATTGCTCCGGCTTCGCCCTGCTTCCCGGTGCCACCGCCGATCGGCGGATCTATCACGGTCGTGTGCTCGACTACATGAAGGGGGTCGGACTCGAACCCAATGCCGTCGTGATCGTCCACAAACCGGAGACGGGACACGCCTGGGCCAACGTCTCCTATGCCGGCTTCGTCGGAACCGTGACCGCCATGAATGCCCAGCACATCAGCATCGGCGAGATGGGTGGACGGGGCGAAGGCAACTGGGATGGCAAGCCGATGGCCCAGTTGCTGCGCGAGGTCATGGAAAAGGCCTCCACGCTCGACGAGGCGGTCGCCATCCTTCGCCGCGGGCCGCGAACCTGCGAATACTACTACGTCATCGCCGACGGCCGGTCGGGCAAGGCCGTCGGGATCGCCGCCACGCCGACCACCTTCGAGGTCGTCGAACCCGGCGTCGCCCACGAACGCCTTCCCCACGCCGTTCCCCAGGCCGTGCTGCTGAGCGCTGGCGACCGCTATGAGGAACTCGTCCGGCGCACCAAGGCTGGCCACGGCAAGTTCACCGCCGATTCCGCCCGCGACCTCATGACCCGACCCGTGTGCATGAAGTCGAACATCCACAGCGTCCTGTTCGCGCCCGACACCCTCGACTTCTGGGTGGCCAATTCGGACGGAGATCTACCGGCCGCCCACTGCCGCTACTTCCACTACAACCTGGGCGAACTCCTGAAGCCTGAGCCCGCCACAGCCGGTGCTGCCGCGGGTGGCGCCGGCGGTCAGTAAGGGGTACCCACTCGGGGCCGCGTCACGGCGCCTTCGGGAGTTCCTTGAGCAGGAACGCCCGACGTCCGGTCAACTGCCGGCGGAACGAATCCATGTCCGCGTGGAACTGGCGCAGGAGGCTCTCCTCCGTCGAACCCCGGATCTCCGCTCGATGACGCACCTCGGATTCGAGGCGCTTCTCCAGGTCGTCGATCACGGGGCGGAACCGCTCCTCCGTGAACTCGCGTTCCACGAATTCCCGCAACCGCTTGAGGAACCGGGCCCGGAATTCCTTCTGGGCCAGCAAGGGCCCGCTGAACCACCCGCCCGGCCGCCACCACATGCCCGCCCCAAACCCGCCATTCATCCAGTTCCCACCACCCGACGGCGGTTGGTCCCCCGTCATGCCGTAAGTCAGCGGCATCGTGTACCAGTCGTACTTCCGGGACCCGCCGTCGTAGTCACCCCAGGTCTTGTCCTCGTCCCACGGGATGATCTCCCACCGTCCCCCCGCTCCCGGCGCGTGGTAGGTGAAGTAGTTGTTGAAGTAGCCGTCCCAGTTCTGGATGCAGTGACAGACGACGTAGTAGTCGATCGTGGGCTCGACCGCGAAGTTCGCCTGCACGAAATCCCAGGTCGGCCCGCCCCGGTCCGCCGCCAATCCCTGCACCAACGCACGCAAGTCCGTGTGACCCGTCGTCGGGTTGTTCTTCTTCTCGTGCTGCCCGATCAGCCCCTGCCCGTACCAGAGCAGCTTGTACAGGTTCCCTGCCGGATCCCGCTGGTGACGCGCCAGGAACGCCTGGTTCGGCTGTTCCACCATCAGGTAGTAACCCTCCGAGACACCGTTGTGCACCCACCGCACCGGCTCGGAATGCGGCGTCATCACCTTCGACCGGCGGAACAGCTCGTAGCTCAGGTGTTCCGAAAGGATGAACCGGGGCTTGTCCTCGAAGACGACGTTCGCCGTCCGTACGCCTGCCAGCGGCGCGTCCTTGTGGAACCGCACCTTCCAGCCCGCCTTGCGGCTGCCAACCCGGATGTGATCCCTCAACTCCGGAGCGGCCGCCGGGCCCGCACCCAACGCCGGTAGGTACACCGCCGTCCCCCGCCCCCGCGCCTTTGGCAGCCCCGGGGCCACCCTCTTCGCCGGCCCGTACTGCCCGGCCTGCCCGGAAGCCTCGACGCGGCCGCCATCCCACACGTGCAACTGGCCGATCGTCCCGCGCTGCGGTTGCTTCCAGGAAAGGTACGAAAACGTCGGCCGGACCTCGTTCGACGATGGCCAACGGAAACCGTTCCCGGCCGCATCCGTCGTCTCGACCCAGAAGCGGACCACCCGCTGCTCGCTGGCCGGCGGAATCGTCGCCGACCAGGTCGTCGCCGCGGCACCAGTCCCAGCCTGTGCAACGATGCTCCGCTCCGCCGACACGCCGCCCTCGGGGGCCAGGACCTGGTACTTCACCACCACCGAGGTTCCCGGCGTGGCCGGACCCGCCTTCCACTCGACCCGCGCAGCCCCGCCCGCAACCCAACGATCAAACTTCAACTCGCTCATCCGCGGCGCCGACACCTTCGATGCCGCCCCATTCGCACGACCTGGCGTGCCACCCGGTGCCTTCGCCGTGCCCCAACCGGACGGGGCCCAATTCGAGGGTTCATCCCCGGAATCCGCGGCCCGGATCCGCTCCAGGGTCGCCCCATAACCATCCGGCGCCAACGGCCACGGATCCCGGTCTTCGAATTTGAGCGTATCGCTGACCTTGCCGGCCGCGTCCTGCAGTTCCAGTCGTTCGCCACCGCGCTTCAACCGCCCCTTGAACTCGCCCAGCACCGGAACCTCGGCCCCGTACCTCGCCAGGAACGCCGCCCGGTCCCGCACCACGACACCGTACCCGCCTGCGCTGAGGGTCGCACCCGCCGGGAACGCGAAATCAATGCCCTTGGAGAATTTCCACCCCGCCAATTCAACCGGAGCCGCACCCGGGTTGTGCACTTCAATCCACTGCAGTTGATCTTGGTCGTCCGGCGGATGGTAGTAGACCTCGTTGACCACCACCGGACCCGCCACCACGGCAAGGATCCATGGCCCGGACAGGAGGCCGGCACACAGCACGGCCGCGAAGCGGTTTCTGGTCTTCATGGGAGTCGGGCGGGAGCATTGCGCCATTCGTCGCGAACAACCCAGAGATTTACCGGGCATACCGATATTCCGTCGCGCAGGTGCTTGATGGACGACCACGCCAGGTTCACCTGCCGCTGCCCATTGAGGCACTTCACCCGGTTCGCCTTCCGCTTGGCCCCGGCCCTCCACCCCGTCTCCTGCCTCGTCATCCTCATCAAACACTTCCTTCCGCAACTCCCCTGTCGCCCGACCTGGTGTCGTATCGGCCCGGCTTCCAAAGGCTGGGAATCAAGACAGTCGCGTGACTGCTTTGTTTCAAACCAATTTCTGGACCCCGGAAGCTGGTTCCGGGGTGGCGACGTCCTCGTCGCCTTTCCATCACGATCCCGATGGCGTTCAGGGCTCCGCCGGGCCGTCCTTCGGGGTCGGCATCGGCATCGGAATCGGAATCGAAAGTGGCCAAGGCTCGATTCCGACGCCGATTCCGACCCTGACGCCGAATTCATGGGGTGAACCTTGGAACTCTTTCGCGGCTTGTGAGGACACTCGCCCCACCCGTCTCCGGTCCAGTGTCCAGAGACGCCTCCGTCGACCCGCATCAACCGTTTGAACTTCCCTCCCCAAGCCCTCACCCTGTCCCAAGGCATCAGCTCCACGTGCACGCTCTCCACCCACAACGGGCCCTCGCCCGACAGTTCATGATCCTCCTCCTGATCCGCGCCCTCTGGAGCGTCGTCCGCGGCGCCGATTCTCCAGCGGAAGGCCTCGAACATTGGAAGGCCACCGTCCGTGCCAAGTTCCCCGCGGTTCCCCAACTCTCCACAACCAACCTCGCCCAGTGGATCGCCTCCACCAATTCGCCTCGCCCCATCCTCCTCGATGCCCGCGAACGCAAGGAGTTCGACATCTCGCATCTTCCCGGTGCCCGGCACGTCGACCCCGACGCCAAACCGGCCGAGGTGGACCGCCTCCTCGCTGGCCACTCCGGGCCCGTCGTGGTCTACTGCTCGGTCGGGTGGCGTTCCTCCGCCTTGGCTGAACGCCTCTTGAAGGCCGGCCGGACCAACGTCTCCAACCTCGAAGGCTCGATCTTCGCCTGGGCCAACGAAAACCGCCCCCTCGAAGCCGACGGCAAGCCCGCCCAGAAGGTCCATCCCTACAACAAGACCTTCGGCGCCCTCCTGGTTCCCGAGCGCCGGGCCAAGCCCTGAGCCGGCCCCCGTTTTATAACAGGAACGGAGCAGCGACGTCCTCGTCGCCTTGGAAATGGGACTGGGAGGGCAACGAGGACGTTGCCGCTCCGTTTGACGCGGGGGCAGTGCCAAGATGCGCCCCACCACTCCCTGCCCGAACCCACACTTGCCCGCCCATGCACGGATCCCATACCGTCGCGGAAGCATGTCCCAGCCCGACGACTACCTGCTCCTCCAGAACGGCCAGCAGATGGGGCCATTCCCCCTCGAAACCCTCCGTCAGATGGTCGAGGCCGGAACCATCCAGCGGGAGGACTTCGTCTGGCGGGACGGCATGCCCGATTGGGTTCCCCTGGGCTCGCTGCTCCCTACCGAGGCTCCCGCCCCGTCCGGCAACCCCGGCCCGATCATCCAGGATGAGCTCCCACCTGAAAACGGCTTCGGCTGGTATCTCAAGGACGCCTTCTCCTACCCGTTCCGCGGCGACGGCTTCATCATACTGATCGTCGGAACGATCGCGTTCACCGCCATTGATTTCGTCGGTCGCTTCATGGTCGGTCGATTGAGCATCGTCCTGAGCGTTGCCGCGTGGGGTTATCTCCTACTCATGCTCCAGCAGGTCCTCCATTGCACCGCAATGGGCGAGAATCGCCTGCCCGACTGGCCCGACTTCGATGGTTTTGGCGAACTCGTCACAAAGGCCAGCCAATGGATCGCCGTGGTGGCTGTCAGCTTTGGTGCAGCAATCTTCCTGCTGATCACCGCCGGAATCGAAAGATCAGAAAGCCTCTTTCTGGGCGGCCTCGTGGCCTTCGTCATCGGGGGCATCTACTTCCCCATGGCCATCCTTTCGGTTGGCATGCATGACTCCGTGGGCGGACTCAACCCGCTGGGCGTGTTCAATGGCATCTTAAAGGTTCCCGGGCATTATCTCGTGACCCTGATCGTCTTTTTCACGCTGGCGCTGGTTCAACTCCTCGCGAGTCAGCTCAACAGCACGATCCCGATCGCCGGCGTCCTGATCGACAAGCTCGATGAACTCTGGTCCGCCGTATTCCTTTCCCGGATCCTGGGCGGACTCTACTACGTCAACCGCCGCAAACTCTCCTGGTTCGGGGAATAGCCTTTCATGAACCGCTCGCGCGTCCGGGCCTGGTCGCTCTTCGGCGTCGCCCTCTGCCTGGCCACGGCCGCCATCCTGTTCCAGGCCCGCACCCGGAAGTCCTCCCTTCACGCCTCCTGGATCGGCACCGTCCCCGCCGACCGCACCCTCGCGCTCTCGCTCAGCAATCCCGGCCCGGACGGGCTCGTGTTCGAACCCCGATGCGACCTCTTGATCGATCCCACCCGGTCCGGTTCCTGGCAGCCATATCCCCTCAACCCGAGCAACTGGCTCGCGTACGGTGGCTTCATCGGAGCCGGCCACCAGATCACCATGAGGTGGAGTCCACCGACCTCTGGCGTTCCAGCCCGCGTTGTTCTGTCGTACTCCCCGGCCTCGCTGGACCCGTCCCGTCCGGTGGGCAGGTTTGCCAACCTCCTTTACGACCTCGGCATCCAGACAAAGCCGGCAATCCTCCGCAGCACCAGTGCACCGGTGATCCTGCCCTGACCACCCGCCCCGCCGCTCAACCGTAACCATGCGATTGAAGGCGGGGACAGGTTCACGCGGAGAATGGCCATTTGAACGGCAAGCCGGTCAGCCATCATTGGGTGAATGGTTGCTGACGTAGGAGTGTTCGCGACCATCCTCTCTCCGTGCTCTCCGCGGCTCCGCGTGAGACCATTACTGCATGGATACCGCTCAATGGGTCGGGCCCTGAAGCCTCTCCTGATTCGGGGAGGACCGCCCTCCGCTGCGCCTCCGTCGCACAGATTTCGCAACCGACCGCTGGCGTGACGGTTCGCAGCCATGCCAACGTTGCCGGGGTAACGCGGCCATGAATTCAAAGCGAACGATCGTACTGGGCTCGATCGGCCTCCTCGTGGGGCTCTCGTTCCTGCTGTTCGTGAAGCCAGCCAGCAAGGTCACGTCGGCCAAGCGCGAGGCCCTGCTCGTCTACTGTGCCGCCGGCCTCAAGACTCCGGTCGAAGCCATCGCCCGCAAGTACCAGGAGGAGTTCGGTACCGAGATCCAACTCCAGTTCGGCGGCTCCGGCACCCTCCTCAACAACCTCAAGGTCTCCCAACGCGGCGACCTGTTCCTCGCCGCTGATTCCAGTTTTGTTGCGATTGGCCGATCCAACCATCTCCTCGCCGAGGTCCTCCCCGTCGCCCGTCAATCGCCGGTGATCATTGTCCCCAAGGCCAACCCGAAGGGCATCGCCACCATCGCCGACCTCCTGCGTCCAGGCACCCGCGTCGGCCTCGCCAACCCGGATGCCGCCGCCGTCGGCACCCTCACCCGCGCCGCCCTCACCCGAAGCGGCCAATGGGAATCCCTCTCCGCCGCCGCGACCGTCCTCAAGCCCACGGTCGGCGACGTCGCCAACGACGTGAAACTCGGCAGCGTCGACGCCGGCATCGTCTGGGATGCCACCGCGGCCCAATACCCCGATCTCGCCGCAGTCCGCGCAACTGAACTCGCCGGCTTCACCTCCGACGTTTCGATCTGCGTCCTCAAGGCCTGCGGACAACCCACGCTCGCCCTCCACTTCGCCCGCTACCTTGCCGCCCGCGATCGTGGCCTGCCCACCTTCGCCAACCAAGGCTACAAGGTCGTCGAAGGAGACGTCTGGAACCAGCACCCCGAAGTCCTCCTCTACAGCGGCGCCGTCAACCGCTCCGCCATCGAACCCACGCTCCAGGCCTTCGAGAAACGCGAAGGCATCACCATCACCCGCGTGTACAACGGCTGCGGGATCCTCACCGCCCAGATCCGCGCCGGGCAGAAGCCCGACGCCTACTTCGCCTGCGACACCTCCTTCATGGAGACGGTCACGAACTACTTTCAGCCGTCGTCCGACGTCTCCGAGACCGCGATGGTCCTGCTCGTCCAGAAGGGCAACCCCAAGCGAGTGCTGAGTCTCGCCGACCTCGGCCGCCCCGGCCTCCGCGTCGGACTCGCCCACGAACAGCAGAGCGCCCTCGGAGCCCTCACCGCCCGTCTCCTCAAGCGACTCGACCTCTACGAAAAGGTCACCCCCAACGTCGCCGTCCAGGCCCCCACCGGCGACCTCCTCCTCAACCAACTCCGCGCCGGCGGACTCGACGTCGCCCTCGTCTACGCCGCCAACGCCAGCCAGGTCCGCGACCAACTCGACGTCATCGAACTCCGCGAACCCGGTGCCCTCGCCGTCCAGCCCTACGCCGTCGGCAACCAGTCCGCCAACGCCCACCTGATGGAGCGGTTGCTCCTCGCCATCCAGTCCGCCGAGTCCCGCCGGAACTTCGAACAACTCGGCTTCAAGTGGAGGGGGCCTTCCAGCCAGCCATGACCCAACCCCCTTCGCCCACGCAGCACCGGCCAGGCTCGGACCGCCCCTTCTTCGCCGCACTCGGTATCCTCGGCGGAACCTACGTCCTCCTCCTCCTCGCCACCCTCGGCGCCGACACCTTCTACACCTCTCCCGGCCACCTCTGGCGCGCCCTCCAGAGCCCCGAGATCCGCCACGCCATCCGGCTCAGCCTCCTCACCTGCACCCTCAGCACCCTCCTTTCCCTCTGGGTCGCCGTCCCCATCGGCTACCTCATGACCCACCTCCAGTTCCGCGGAAAGGCCCTCGTCGACGCGCTCCTCGACATCCCCATCGTCCTCCCTCCACTCGTCATCGGCATCAGCCTCCTCATCCTCTTCCAGGCCCCGCCCCTCCGAGCCCTGGAACGCGTGTTCCCCATCACCTACGCCGTTCCCAGCATCGTCCTCGCCCAGTTCATGGTCGCCTGCGCCTTCGCCGTCCGCACCATGCGCGCCACCTTCGAGCAGATTTCCCCACGCCCCGAACAAGTCGCCCTAACCCTGGGCTGCAATCGCAGCGAGGCCTTCTGGCGCGTCGTCCTCCCCTCCGCACGCCGCGGCATCCTCACCGCCGCCACCCTCGCCTGGGCCCGCGCCCTCGGCGAATTCGGTCCCATCCTCGTCTTCTCCGGCGCCACCCGCATGAAGACCGAAGTCCTCCCCACCACCGTCTTTCTCGAACTCAGTGTCGGCAACCTCGAGGCCGCCGTCGCCGTCTCCCTCCTCATGGTCGCCGCCGCCGTCACCGTCCTGCTCATCATCCGTTCCAAGGGCATCACGCCCTCCACCCAACGTCCCCTCTGAAGCCGTGATCGAACTCGACCACATCACCCTTCAGGTCGGCTCCTTCCGCCTCACCGACGTCTCCTGCCACGTCCCGCGCGGGAGCCACACCGCCCTCATGGGCCGCACCGGCACCGGCAAGACCACCCTCCTCGAAGCCGTCTGCGGCCTCCGCACCGTCATGTCCGGCCGCATCCGCATCGACGGTCGCGACGTCACCCACGAACCACCCGGCGCCCGCGGCGTCGGATTCGTCCCGCAGGACGGAGCCCTCTTCGCCCACCTCACCGTCCGCCAACACCTCGCCTTCGCCCTCGACGTCCGCCGCTGGCCCAACGACCGCATCGCGGCACGCGTCAACGAGCTCGCGTCCTGGCTCCGCCTCACCCACCTCCTCGACCGCCTCCCCCTCGGTCTTTCCGGCGGCGAAGCCCAGCGCGTCGCACTTGGCCGCGCCCTCTCCTTCCACCCGCCGGTCCTCTGCCTCGACGAACCCCTCTCCGCCCTCGACGACGAGACCCGCGCCGAGATCTGCGATGTCCTTTCCGACATCCGCCAACGCACCAGCGTCACACTCCTCCACATTACCCACAACCGTCGCGAGGCCGCCCGCCTCGCCGACCACGCACTCCAATTGCGCGATGGCCGAATCGAACCGACTTCCGTTCCCCAGGCCTGAGGCCCTCCTGCCTGAACTCACCGACGAGGAACGCGCCACCTACGACTGGCAACTTCCCATCGACGGCATCGGTGAACTCGGCCAGCGCCGCCTCAAGGGCGCCTCGGTCCTCGTCTCCCGCGTCGGCGGACTCGGCGGGGTCGTCGCCTTCGAGCTCGCCGCCGCCGGCATCGGGCGCCTCGTCCTCGCTCACGGCGGAAACCTCCGTCCCAGCGACCTGAACCGCCAGTTGCTGATGACCCACGATCATCTCGGCCAACCCCGGATCGAGAGTGCTGTCCGCCGCCTCAAGGCCCTCAACCCCCGGCTCGAGATCGTCGCCGAGCCCGCCAACATCTCCGAGGACAACGCCGCCCGTCTCGTCGCCCAGGCCGATGTCGTCGTCGATTGCGCCCCGCTCTTCCAGGAACGGTATCTCCTCAACCGCGAGGCCATGGCCCAGCGCCGCCCCATGGTCGAGGCAGCCGTCTACGACCTCGATTTCCACCTGACCACCTTCCTCCCGGGCCAGACCGCCTGCCTCCGCTGCCTCTATCCGGAACCCAGCACCCACTGGACCCGGCGCTTCCCCGTCGTCGGCGCCGTCCCGGGCACCGCCGGTTCCCTCGCCGCCCTCGAGGTCATCAAGCTCGTCGCCGGATTTGGCCAGACCCTGGCCGGAAAGCTCCTCGTCGCCGACCTGCGTGCCTTTCAGGTTAAAATGCTGCGACTCCACCGGATTGCGGATTGTCCGGACTGCGGAGGGCTGTAACCTCCTCGATCCAGATGCGGCTACGTACGTTCCATCCACTCGTCCGGTTCTGGCTCTGCTTCGCAGGCGCCGGGCTGGCCCTCGCCTGCCGCTATTCGGTCCGCGACACCGGCTTCATCGACCTCGCCGCGGCGTCCGGCTCCTACCGACTCGAACTCTCGGCCCCGCCCTCCTTCCCGGCCCAGTCCCGTCGCGCCCTCGAACAGGCCGCCGCGGTCATGCTCCTCGACTCCAACATCACCCTCGAAACCGGCCCCGCCCCGCGCCCTGGCGATCCCGCCACCCTCCGCCTCGTGGATGCGGAATCCCGGTCTCTCCCCATCGCCACGCTCACCAACGCCTCGCTCGATGCCCTCAAGCTCCTCGAGTCCGTCGCCACCTCTCCCTTCCGCGATCGCCTGTATCGCGAATCCCTCCGCGCCTACGGCCTCGTCCTCCTGATCGAAGGTTCGGACACCGCCGCCAACCAAGGCGCCAGGGCCGCCGCCCAGGCCGCCATCGACGCCACCGCCAAGCTCATCCCGGGGATGCCCAAGCCCGTCGACATCCCCCCGCAACTCATCGTCCTCCCGGCCGCCGCCCAGGCCGCCGAAGCCATCCTGCTCTGGGGCCTCGGATTCGAACCCGCCCCTTCCGAACAACCCCGCCTCGCCCTCCTGTACGGCCGCGGCCGTCGACTCGGTTCCCCTCTCGAAGGCCCGCTCATCACCCAGACCGTCCTCCGCGAACGCCTCGTCCTCATCGGTCAGGATTGCGAATGCGATCTCGATCGCGCCTGGCTCCGCGGCCCCCTCTACCCCGGCCGATGGGACCGCAGCCTTCAGGAAGTCGCCACCAAGGTCCTCGGCTTCGACCCCGAGAACCCCATGGTCCGCGCCGAAGTCTCCCGCATCATCGAGCGTGGCCCCCAACCTGGCCAAAAGAAGAAGAACGCCGGCACCGCCCAAGCCCTCGGCTACTCCGAGGAATCCGTGGAGTCCCCAGCCGAGGATCAAACCGATCAGACGGATCGGTCGGATCCGTCCGATCGGACCGATCGGTCTGATCCCCCCCAGACCCACCGCACCCTCTGGATCATCCTCGCCGGTGCCGTCGCCGGCGTCCTCACCGCCGGCACCTGGCTGTTCATCCGCTCCTCCTCCCGCTGATGCCCCTCCTGTCCCTCATCCTCCGCGAACTGCGACACCACCGCTTCAACGCGGCGCTCTCCCTGCTCGGCCTCGTCGCCGCCGTCGCGCTCCTCGTCGTCATCCGCCTCCTTACCACCGCCGCCGAACGGGAAACCCGTCGCGTCGTCCGCGACCTCGGCTTCAACCTCCGGATCATCCCGCGCGAGACCGATCCCGAGCTTTTCTTCGCCACCGGTTACTCGGACAAGACGCTCCCCGCCGATGCCGTCCAGCGCCTAGCCAGTGGCGCCCAGACCTTCGTCAGCTTCAATCACCTGACCGCCTCGCTCGAACGCCGGATACCCCTCGGCGACCGCGAGGCCATCCTCACCGGCCTCGGCCCCGCCGTCGTGGGCGGTGCCGACAAGAAGCAGCCGATGGGCTTCAACATCGCCCCCGGCAAGGCCCACGTCGGATACCTCCTCGCCCGCCGCCTCGGAGCCAAACCAGGCGCTCCGCTCCCGGTCAAAGGCCGGCTCCTCACCGTCGAAAAGGTCCTGGTTGAAAGCGGCACCGACGACGACATCCGCCTCTTCACCTCACTCTCCGATGCCCAGGCCATCCTCGACCTCCCCGGCCGCATCTCCGAGATCAAGGCCATCGACTGCCTCTGCCTCACGGCCGACCAAGACCCGCTGACCCAACTCCGCGCCGCCCTCGCCAAGCTGCTTCCCGAGGCCCAGGTCCTCCAGATGCGCACCATGGCCGATGCCCGCGCCAAGCAACGTCAGACCGCCGAGCGTTACTCCCGCTTCGCCGTCCCCCTCGTCCTCGGCATCGGTGCCGCGTGGGTCGGCATCCTCGCCGCACTCAACGTCCGCGAGCGCCGCGCCGAACTCGGACTCTGGCGCGCCCTCGGACACGGCTCGGGCCGGATCGCCGCCCTCTTCCTCGGCCGCGCCGCGTTGCTCGGCATCGCCGGAGCTGCGCTGGGCTACTTCGTGGGAAATGCCATCGGACTCCACTACGGCCCAAAACTCTACCCGGTCACTGCCGGAGGCTTTGCATCCGAACCCGTCCTGCTGGGCTGGGCGCTACTCGTCACTCCGGCCTTCGCCGCGGTGGCCGCATTCCTGCCCGCCATGATCGCCGTCTCCAAGGACCCGGCCGAAACCCTCCGCGCCGACTGACCATGGTCACCTGCTCCCACGTCACCCGCAATTTCGCCGCCCGCCCGGGAAGCGTCGCCGGCATCGTCGACATCTCGCTTGAAATCCCCGCCGGCGAATTCGCCGTGCTCCAGGGTCCCTCTGGCTGCGGCAAGTCCACCCTCCTCCTCTCCATCGGCGGAATGCTCCGCCCCGAATCCGGCACCATCAGCATCGGCGGAACCAACCTCTACTCCCTCTCGTCCGGCCAGCTCGCCGATTTCCGGGCCTCCCGCCTCGGCTTCGTCTTCCAACTCTTCCACCTCGTCCCCTACCTCACCGTCCGCGAGAACATCCTCGCCGGCATGTCCACCACACAGGCTCGCACTCTCGCCTCCCACGTCGACACGCTCATCCACGACCTCGGACTGTCCGACCGCCGCAACGCCCACCCCGGCACCCTATCCGCCGGCGAACGCCAACGCGTCGCGCTCGCCCGTGCCATGGCCCGCAAGCCCGCCCTCATCCTCGCCGACGAACCCACCGGCAACCTCGACCCCGCCAACGCCCACCTCGTCTTCCAACATCTCGACCGCTTCCGGCGCGAGGGCGGCACCGTCCTCGTCGTCACCCACGGCAACGACGCCGCCCCCTTCGCCACCCGATTCTTCCGACTCGAATCCGGCCGCCTCGTCCACAACCCCTCTCCCCTCCCCGCATGAATCCATCCTCCTCAGTCCCCGTAGCCGCCGTAGCCGCCGACGTCCGGAGGCGGGTCACCCCCCTCTTCACCACCCTCCTCACCCTCGTCCTCGGCACCACCTCCGCCGCCGCCTCCGACTGGCCCACCTACCGGCGCGACTACTCCCGCAGCGGCGTCTCACCGGATCCACTCCCGAAATCCCTGACCGAAGCCTGGTCCTGGAAATCCCAGCACCCGCCCCAGCCCGCCTGGCAGGGCGAGGCCAAATGGGACGGCTGGAACAAGGTCTACGACATGAAGCCGCGCCAGATCTTCGACCGCGCCTTCCACGTCGTCGTCGCCAACAACCGAGCCTACTTCGGTTCCTCCGCGGACGACGCCGTCCGTTGTCTCGACGCCCGTACCGGCACCCCCATCTGGACCTTCCACACCGAGGGCCCCGTCCGGCTTGCCCCCTCCATCGTCGACGGCCGGGCCTACTTCGGTTCCGACGACGGCTGCGTCTACTGCGTCGACGCCGCCACCGGCAAACTCACCTGGAAGACGCGCGCCACGCCCGTCGACCGCCGCATCCCCGGCAACGGCCGACTGATCTCCGTCTGGCCCGTCCGGACCTCCCTCGTCGTCCAGGACGGCACGATCTACACCACCGCCGGAATGTTCCCGGCCGAGGGCGTCCACCTGGTCGCCCTCAACGCCGCCGATGGTTCCGAGAAGTGGCGCCAGATCCAAAGTGATCTTCCCGCGCAGGGCTATCTCCTCGCCTCGAAGTCCCGCCTCTACGTCCCCGCCGGACGCGACAACCCCGCCGTCTGCGATCTCCAGAGCGGCAAGCGCGTGCGCGTCGTCGAAGGCGCCGGCGGCACCTACGCCCTGCTCACCGACGACATGCTCGTCTTCGGACCCGGCAAGACCGGTCAGCTCGGCGCCGTCGAGGACGGCAGCTCCGACCAACTCGCCACCTTCCAGGGCAACCACATGATCGTGACGCCCACCCGCTCCTATCTCCACTCCGACACCGAGATCACCGCCCTCGACCGCGCCCGCTACCTTGAGCTCGCCCGCGAACGCAAACGCCTCACCCGCGAGCAGGGAACCCTCGGCAAGAAGTTGAAGTCCCTCGGCAACAAGCCCGGCACCGAAGCCGACCGCACCGCCATCCAGGCCCAACTCGCCGAACTCGGCCGCAAGCTCGACGACGCCACCCAGGGCATGGACCAGTGCCTCCTCTGGAAGGCCCCTTCCTCCTGGCAACATTGCATCGTCCTCGCCGGCGACACGCTCGTCGCCGGCGGCAAGGACGAGGTCGTCGGAATCGATGCCACCACCGGCAAGGTCTCCTGGACCCGCAAGGTCCATGGCCGCGCCTACGGCATTGCCGCCGCCGACGGTGCCGTCTTCGTCTCCACCGATCAGGGTGCCATCCACTGCCTCCGCCAAGGCGCCACCCAGGCCTCCAACTAGGACCCAGCCATGAATCCTCTCACGCCATCTGCGGATAGCACCCCTGCTCGCATCATGAACCGCTGGATCACGCCCCTCGCCGTCGCCCTCGCCCTTTCCCCGGTCG
The DNA here is from genome assembly GCA_965284395.1 of Limisphaerales bacterium. Taxonomy (GTDB): domain Bacteria; phylum Verrucomicrobiota; class Verrucomicrobiia; order Limisphaerales; family UBA9464; genus UBA6176. The sequence goes on from OZ260084.1 coordinate 705,656, forward strand.
CCGCGTTCGCCCAGGAAGCCGGCCTCATCGGGCACTGGGAATTCTCCCCGGACCGGACCCAGAACTCCGGCATGCGCGCCGTCTCCGGCAAGGAAGTCTCGTTCTCCGGCGGACCGCGCGTCGTCAAGGACCCGCCCCCCGCCCGCGTCGAACTCGCCGGCCGCGATGAATCCATCGTCATCGCCTCCGGAATCGACAAGACCCTCCTTCCCGCCACCGAGATGACCGCCGAAGCCTGGGTGCGCGTCGACAAGGTCACCCAATGGGGTGGTCTCGTCGGAGCCCTACAGGACAACGGTGAGTTCGAACGAGGCTGGCTCCTCGGTTTCGTGAACTCGAACTTCTCGCTTGGCCTCGCCACCGAGAAGGCAGGCCGCATGACCTACCTCGCCTCCACGAAGCCCTTTGAGACGAACCACTGGTATCACGTCGCCGGCACCTACGACGGCACCGAGATGCGCGTCTTCGTCAACGGCGAGCTCACCGCCACCTCGAAGGAACAGTCCGGCCCCATCTTCTACCCGCCCTCCGCCCCCTTCGTCATCGGCAGCTACAAGGATGACGACGAACGCTACCCGCTCACCGGCGCCATCCACGACGTCCGCGTCTATCGCCGCGCCCTGAAGTCCGAGGAAATCGCCGCCCACTACACCGCCAAGAAGGCCATCTTCCCGAAGCCCGCCCCTGCCCCGCGCTTCTTCAAGCCCGCCTTCGGTCCCTTCGTCGACTGGTCCGACCGCCGCACCGCCGTCGTCACCTGGGAAACCGAGCCCGCCCAACCCACCCAACTGACCCTCGAACTCCCGGACGGCTCCACGCGCCGGCTCGGTGACCAGCAGGCGCGGACCAGCCACTCGGTCACGCTCGAGAACCTCGAGCCTGACCTCGAACACTACTACCGCCTCGTCGCCCCGGATGAAGACGGTCGGCCCGTCGTCTCGCGCCGGTACCAGTTCGACACCTCGTTCTACTATCGGGCTGCGCGCCTCGCCGCTCCCGCCAAGCCCGCAACTCCGGCCACCACCGCCCAAGCGATCGCCAGCCTCGGCGTGCGCGACGGATATTCGCTCGTCTTCGGAGCCACCGACGGTCAACTCGCCGCCGAACTCGCCCGCCAGACCACCCTCGACATCGTCCTCATCGAGCCCGACGCCGCCCGCATCCCCAGTCTGCGCATCGCCCTCACCGATTCCGGCGCCCAGGGCATCCGAGCCGCCGTCCACCACATCCCCGGTGCCCAACTTCCCTACGGCGACCTGATCGCCAACCTCGTCGTCCTCACCGGCCAGAAGCCTCCCGGCATCCCCGCCGCCGAGCTCCACCGCGTGCTCCGTCCGAGTGGCGGAACCTTCGCCGTCGTCGGCACCGACATCGATCTTCCCGCCTATCGCAAGTGGCTCGAAGGCTCTCCCCTCGCCGAAGCGAAGGCCGGACCCAACCCGCAGGTCGCCCTCGTCCTCACCCGCGGCAAGCTCCCCGGCGGTGGCGAGTGGGGGCACCAGTACGGCGGCCCGGACAACTCCTCCTGCTCCCAGGACGAGCTCGTGAAGGGAGATCTCCAGGTCGCCTGGTGGGGCGATCCCGGCCCCCGCCCCATGCCCGATCGCGGCAATCGCAACCCCGCCCCGCTCTCCGTCAACGGACGACTCTTCATCCAGGGCAATCGCATCCTCTTCGGCCTCGACGCCTACAACGGCTCCATCCTCTGGAACTGGTCCGCGCCCGAAGTCCGCCGCGCCAACGTCACCCGCGACTGCTCGAACATGGCCGCCTCCGGCGACACCCTTTACCTCGTCCACAACAAGTTCTGCATCGCCGTCGACGGCCAGACCGGGAGCCGCGCCCGCCGCTTCGAAGTCCCCCGGTCCGGGGCCAACGGACCGCGCGACTGGTCCTACGTCGCCGCCGGTCGCGACCTCCTCATCGGCAGCCGGGTCAAACCCGAGGGCTCCTACCTCGGCGACGACGGTGAATGGTACGAAGAGTACGCCCCCGACCAGGTCAGCCGCGTCACCAGCGACCTGCTCTTCGCGCTCGATCCCGCCACCGGCAACTCCCTCTGGGAATACACCGGCGGTGCCGTCCTCAACTCCACGATCACCATCGGCGACGGCATGATCTTCTTCATCGAGAGCCGCAACCCCGCCGCCCTCCAGAGCGCCACCTGCCGCATCCAGAACGAACTCCTCACCGACCAGCATCTCGTCTGCCTCGACCAACGCACCGGGAAGAAGCTCTGGGAGAAGGACCATGACTTCTCCTCGCTCCAGTTCATGACGTACCTCGTCTACGGCAAGAACACGGTCGTCGTCACCGGCACGGACAAGAACAAGCACTTCCACACCACCGCCTTCAACGCCCCCTCCCAGAAGCAGCCCTCCGGCTCCGGCGATGACATCGCCGCCGCCATCGGTGGACGCGTCCTCTGGACCGAGTCCCACAAGGAGGACAAGGGCCACCACTCCGGCCACCTCCAGCATCCCGTCGTCATCGGCGACGTGTTCTATTCAGACCAACGCTCCTTCAACCTCACCACCGGGGAAACCCTTCGGAAGGACCTCCCCGAACGCCGCGGCTGCGGCGTCATGTCCGCCGGCAAGGACGCCATCTTCTTCCGCCACCACTTCCACGGCATGTGGGACCTCGCCTCCGACAAGCGTTCCCAGTTCATGGGCATCCGCTCCGGCTGCTGGCTCTCCATGATCCCCGCCGGCGGCCTCCTCCTCGCCCCGGAAACTTCCGCCGGCTGCTCCTGCACCCACGCGATCCAGACGTCGATCGGGTATATTCCGAAGGTGCGGTGAGTGCGGGATGGCTGGGACCTATGGGACCCATGGGACCTATGGCCTCATCACAAAGCCATAGTTCCCATTCGTCCCATTCGTCCCATAGGTCCCATCATCTGGCCCTCACTTCCCAAACATCTCCCCAAAGAAGTCCCCCTGGTTCCACCGGGGTGCTTCCTCCGCCTCGGCCACCTGCCGGAGCACGTCCACCATGAACCGCACGAACCTCACCGAGGCCTCGCGGTCCCGCGGCAGGGACAGGTCATCCGAAGGCCGGTGGTAATACTCCTTCACGAAGACCTCCGGCGTCACCTCGCCCGGCTTGGCCTGCGTCCCCGGAATGTCCGCCACCTTCGGGAAGATCGCCGGCACGCCCTGCCGGATGAATGAGTACTGGTCGCTCCGGATGAACGTCACCCGATCCGGCCGCGGATCCGGCACCAACTCCAACCCTGCCCGGTCCGCCGCCTTCTCTACCGGCCTCCTCAACGTCGAATGCTCGACCCCAAGCACCGTGAACTTCCGCGTCGGCTGCGTCACCAGCACCATGTCCAGATTCACGTTCGCCACCGGCCGGCCCAAGCCCGCCGGGAAATGCTGCGCCAGATACTCGGATCCGCGCAGCCCCTTCTCCTCCGCCGTCACCGCCGAGAACACCACCGTCCTGCGCGGCCGCTTCCCTTCCACCGCCAACGCACGTGCTGACTCCAGCATCATGGCGATGCCCACCGCGTTGTCGTACGCACCGTTGTAGATCGTGTCCCCGTTCACCGCGGCGCCGATACCCTGATGATCGAGGTGCGCCGTCACCACCACCGCCTCTCCCGCCAGCCTTGGATCCGACCCGCGCAGCACCCCGATCACATTCGGGCTGCTGGCGCGCCCATGCTCGGCGCGCACCGACAAAGTCGCCTCGATGTTCAGCGGAAAGCCCTGGACCTCCCCACGCTCCCCGGCAGCCAGTACCTCCGCCAACGGCTTCGGCGCCCGCGCGAATACCTTTGCCGCCCCAGCCGGACTCAGGCTCCCACTCACCTTCAACTGTGGCACCACATCTGCCGGTTGGCCGTCCGTTCCCAGCCAACGCATCGCCGGAAACTTGGACTGCATGATCTGCCGCGCCCAAGGCGACTCCACCAGATCCTTGGGAGTCGGAACACTGATCACCCCGATCGCTCCCGCGTCCGCCAAGGCCTTCGCCTTCTGTCGCGCGTGGGAATGGTGTGCCAACGCCGTCGCCGGGAATCGCGACGGCGCCTTGGCCAACACGACCGCGATCTTCCCCCGCAGATCCACACCAGCGAGATCGTCGTGCCCCAACTCCGGAGCCCGCACTCCAAAACCGACAAACACCAACGGGGCCGTCACCGTGGCGTTGGTCGTCGTGAACGGAGCCGCGATCAGGAAGTCCGCCGGACAATCGAGCACCTCCGTCCCACCTGCATGTCGCAGGCTCATCTGGCGGCTCTCCTCGATCACCCGGCTCTCCAGGAACGGCACCACCTGCAACCAGCCATTCGTCCCCAACCCCGGCTCCAGCCCGAGATTCCCCAACTGGGTCGCCACGTACCGCGCCGCAATCTCATGTCCGCGGGTCCCGGCTCCGCGCCCCTCCAGCAGGTCGTCCGCAAGAAACGCCATGTGCCCGGCGATCGCACGGTCCACCGCCCGACCAGTAGGGTCAGAATTGCCAGCCCGGGGATGGACACAACCCGCCGCCAGCAGTGCCGTCACCCCAACCGCCACCGTTGCCCGCATCGCGCCGTTCATCGGCACCAGTCTGCGGACTCGGACGCCAATTGACTACGGCAACCGTTCCCCGCGCGACGCCACCAGCAACCGGTACCAGTCATCCCGGCTGACCTCGACTGACGCCGCCTTCGCCAACGCCGCGATCCGCCCCGGGCTCACCGACCCCACCACCGGCACCATCGCCGTCGGATGCTTCAGCAACCAAGCCACGGCCAGCTCCGTGCGTCCCACACCGTAGATCGGGGCGAGCACATCCAACTCCGCACGCACACGCTCCGCACGCGCCTGGGCCTCCGCCGGCAATCCCGTCAGCGGACCATCGCCCAGCTGCCCGCGGCCCAGCGGACTCCACGCCGTCGGCGTGATCCCGTCCACCAGGCACTGGTCAAGAGTCCCGTCCTCCAACGCCACCGGGTGGATGAGGCTGACCTCCACCTGATGCGTCACCAGCGGAAATCCACACGCCCTCTGCAACGCCGTCAGCTGGCTTGGCCTGAAGTTCGAGACGCCGAACTCCCGGACCTTGCCCGCCGCCCTCAGGCGCACGAACGCGCCCGCGACCTCCGCCGGATCCATCAGGTAATCCGGTCGATGGAGCATCAAGAGATCCATCGTCTCGATCCCCATCCGACGCAGCGAACCCTCGACCGACGCCTCGATGTGCGCCGCGGAGAAGTCGTATCGCCCGACCGCACCGGCCGGTTCCCCTAGCCGCCGGATCCCGCACTTGCTCGCCACCACGATCCGGTCCCGGGTTCCCGGGCGTTCCTTCAAGGCCGCGCCGAAGATCCGCTCGCACTCGCCCCGGCCATAGATGTCCGCGAGGTCGAAGAACGTGTACCCCGCGTCCAGGGCCGCATGCACCGCTCGCTTGCCCGTGGCGTCCCCGTCCGCCGGCGGCGGTGCCCCTTCGGACCCCGCCAGCCGCCAACAACCGTACGCCAACCGCGAGACCGCCAACGACGATCTCCCCAGCAACTGTGTCTTCATGCGCCCTCCAAAAAAGATCAGACGGATCAGACCGATCGGTCGGATCCGACCGATCCGACCGATCCCCAATACCCACCCAACTACAGCCCCAGATCCGTCACCGCACCCAACGACGCGGACGAGACCGTCGCGGCGTACTTCGCCAGCACGCCACGGGTGTAGCGGGGCTTCGGCTGCTTCCACTTCCGCAGCCGCGCATCGAGTTCCTTCGCCGGGATCTCCAGCGTGATCGCCCGCTTCTCGGCATCGATGCGGATGGCGTCGCCATTCTTCACCACGGCCAGCGGTCCACCGGCGTAGGCCTCAGGCGTGACGTGCCCGATGACGAACCCGTGCGAACCACCGGAGAACCGGCCGTCCGTGATCAGCGCCACGTCCTTGCCAAGCCCCTTGCCCATGATGGCCGACGTAGGCGAGAGCATCTCGCGCATGCCGGGGCCGCCCTGCGGTCCTTCGTACCGGATCACGATCACGTGCCCGGGCTTCACCTTGCCGTTGAGGATGCCCTGCAGTGCCGTCTCCTCGTTCTCGAAGACGATCGCCTTGCCGCTGAAGTGCAGGCCTTCCTTGCCGGAGATCTTCCCGACCGCGCCGCCGGGGCAAAGGTTGCCGCGGAACACGACCAGGTGGCTGCTCGGTTTGATCGGGTTGTCGAAGCCCCGGACGATGTCCTGGCCCTTCGGATACTTCGGGGCCTTCTTCAGGTTCTCCCGCATCGTCTTCCCGGTGACGGTCATCACGTCGCCGTGGAGCAGGCCCTCGTCCAACAGCATCTTCATCAGCGGCACGGTGCCGCCGATCTCGACCAGGCGCGCCATGACGTACTTGCCGCTCGGCTTGAGGTCCGCCAGCACCGGCACCTTCTTCCCCACGCGCGTCCAGTCATCCAGCGTGAGCTTCACGCCCGCCGAATGCGCCATGGCGATCAGGTGCATCACCGCGTTCGTCGAACCACCCAGCGCGATCACCACCGTCATCGCGTTCTCGAAGGCCTCCTTGGTCAGGATGTCGCGAGGCTTGATGCCCCGACGGATCAACTCCATCACCGCCGCGCCGGCGCGCTCGCAATCGTTGGTCTTCTCACCCGACACCGCCGCCTGCGCCGAGGAATTCGGCAGGCTCAACCCCAGCGCCTCGATCGCCGAGGCCATCGTGTTCGCCGTGTACATGCCACCGCACGAACCCGCACCCGGGATCGCGACCTCGGCAATGGCCTCCACTTCCTCCTCGCTGCACTTGCCCGCGGCGTGCTTGCCCACCGCCTCGAAGATGTTCACCAGGTCCACGTCCTTCTCCCCGTGCGTCCCGGGAAGGATCGTGCCGCCGTAGACGAAGATCGACGGCCGGTTCAACCGCGCCATCGCCATCACGCATCCCGGCATGTTCTTGTCGCAGCCACCCACCGCCACGAACCCGTCAAAGCCCTGGCAACCCACGACCGTCTCGATCGAGTCCGCGATCACGTCGCGCGACACCAGCGAGTACTTCATGCCCTCGGTGCCCATCGAGATGCCGTCCGAGATCGTGATGGTATTGAAGACGACCGCCTTGCCACCCGCGTCGTTGATCCCCATCGCCACGCTCACCGCCAACTGGTCGATGTGCATGTTGCAGGGCGTCACCATGGACCAAGTCGACGCCACGCCCACCTGCGGCTTCTTGAAATCCTCCTTCTTGAACCCCGTGGCATACAACATGCCGCGGCTGGGTGCCCGTTCGATCCCGTCCACGACGATCGACGAAAACGCCCGTTCCTGTGATGTAGCTGCCGGCTTTTTCTTCATGCGTCCGGCCACTCTCCGAAACCCAGCCCCCTTCGCCAATCCTGATTTGCAAGGGCGCAGCTGGACGCTGCCCCTGCTTCAAACGGAACGGCAACGTCCCCGTTGCCCTACTTGGCTATTCCCCAAGGCGACGAGGACGTCGCCACTCCGTGCTCCACCGTGAGCCCCGCAAGTTCCCGGCTTCATGGTTCGCCATCCAAGAACTCATCTTCCACGACGACTCCCCGGTAGCTGACGGATTGATCTCCCGGCATCGGGCCCCATAGTGCCCCCAGCAAAGCGTCTTCCGCCCCGCTCGCCAGCCCTCGACCCACCATGAAGAACGATTCCCCTCCCAGCCCGGAAGCCAGGCCGCTGAGCCTCGTCCTCGAGAACGTCTCTCACGTCTATCCTTCCGGTGTGCGTGCCCTGTCGGATGCCAACCTGGAGATTCCGACCGGCATGTTCGGCCTGCTCGGACCCAACGGCGCCGGCAAGTCGACGCTCATGCGCTGTGTCGCCACGCTCCAATCGCCGTCCTCGGGCAGCATCCGCTTCGGTGACATCGACGTCCTCCGCCAACCCGAACAGTTGCGTGCGCTGCTCGGCTACCTTCCGCAGGATTTCGGGGTCTATCCCCGCGTCTCCGCCCTCGACCTGCTGGATCACCTCGCGGTGTTGAAGGGCATCTCCCAACGTGGCGAACGCCGCGAGATGGTCGAACGCCTCCTGCACCAGGTGAACCTCTGGGAGGTCCGGAAACGCGCCGTCGCCGGTTACTCCGGTGGCATGCGGCAACGCTTTGGGATCGCCCAGGCCCTTCTCGGCTCTCCGCGCCTCGTCATCGTCGACGAACCCACCGCCGGCCTCGATCCCGAGGAACGCAACCGCTTCAACAACCTCCTCGCCGAGATCGGCCAACAGGTCGTCGTCATCCTGTCCACCCACATCGTCGAGGACGTCGCCGACCTCTGCCCCCGGATGGCCATCATCGACCAAGGCCAGATCGTGCTCCAGGGACAACCCTCGGAACTGGTCCGGGGATTGGCAGGCAAGGTCTGGCGTCGCATGATCGACCACCCCGACCTGCCGCGCTTCCAGGCCTCGCACCGGATCATCACCCATCGCTTCCGTGCCGGGCGTACCCTCGTCCACGCCCTCTCCGACGCATGCCCGGGCGAGGGCTTTGAACCCGTCGAGCCATCCCTCGACGACCTGTACTTCGCCACGCTCGCCACCCGACGCGAGGCCAAAGCCAACCCCTCCAAGCCATGATCTACCGCGCCTTGGTCGGGTTCGAGATCCGCCACCACCTGACGTCGCCGCTCTTCCTGGTTTCGTTCGCCATCTTCTTCCTGCTGAGCTTTGGCGCGACCACCGTCGACGAGATCAGCATCGGCAGCGCCGGCAACGTCTGGAAGAACAGCCCGTTTGCGATCGCCCAGTCCATCGCGGTCCTGAACCTCTTCGCGATGTTCGTGCTGACCGCCTTCGCCGCCAACGCGGTGGTGCGCGATGACGAGACCCGCTTCGCGCCCATCCTCCGGGCCACCCAGCTCAGCAAGGCCAGCTATATCGCCGGGCGTTTCACCGGAGCCACCATCGTCTCCATCCTCGTCTGCCTCGCGGTCCCGCTCGGCATCCTGATCGGCAGCTTCATGCCCTGGCAGGATCCGGAGAAGATCGGCCCCCTGCACCTGTGGCACTACGCGCACGCGATCCTCGTGTTCGGGATCCTGACGCAACTGGTGCTGTCCGCGTTCCTCTTCTCCCTCGCCACCGCCACCCGCTCGATGATGTGGACCTACGTCGGCGTGGTGGCGGCCCTCGTTGGCTACGTGACCAGCCTGATCCTGCTGCGCGACGACCGCTATGAGACGTTGTCGATGATGCTGGATCCTTTCGGCATCGGCGCGCTGAGCCGCACGACCCGTTACTGGACGGTGAACGATCGAAACCACCTCGTGGCACCATTGCCAGGCTGGCTCCTGTACAATCGCCTGCTGTGGCTGGCGCTCGCCGCCATTGTCCTCGCCGTCTCGGCCCGATTGTTCCGGATGGAGGAACGGGCCGGGAGGAATCGCCCTGCTGCCCCCACCCGGCCCGAGGCGCCTACCGCCGCTACAACGACTCCGGCCAGCACGATCCGCCCCAACCTTTCCGGGACCACTCCGTCGGGGTCCTCTGGATCCGCTCTCGCGCAGTGCCTTGCACTGGCCCGGATGGAGACCTCACTGGTCCTTCGCAGCCCCGCATTCCTGGTGCTGGTCGCGCTGGGCATCTTCAACTCGCTCGGTGGCCTCAGCAACGTGGCCGAGTTCCGCGGCGTCCCCTCCCTGCCCGTCACGCGGGCCGTCGTCGAGGCCCTCGCCGGTTCTTTCACCCTGTTTCCAATCCTCATCGCGATCTACTACGGCGGCGAGTTGGTGTGGAGGGACCGCCAATCCCGGATCCACGAGATCATCGACGCCACGGCCGCGCCGAACTGGGCATTCCTCCTCCCAAAGGTCCTGGCCATCGCGTGGGTGCTGCTCGCCACGCTCGTCGCGGGCGTCCTCACCGGGATCACCTATCAGGCATTCCACGGCTACCACGACTTCCACCTCGCCGGATACCTGCTGTGGTTCCTGCTGCCTTCCTGGATCATGGCCATCCAACTGGCCGTGCTCTCCGTCGCCGTCCAGTCCGTGGTGCCCTCGAAGCCGATCGGGTGGGCCCTGATGCTCGTGCACCTCGTGGCGGAGACCTCCCTCCGTTCCCTGGGATTCCAGCACGCCCTGTACAACTTCGGAGACGGCGCGTCCGTGCCCCTCTCCGACATGAACGGAATGGGCCACTTCTGGATCGGGCGCGCATGGCATCAGGCCTACTGGTCCACCTTCTGCCTCCTGCTTCTCATCGGCGTCCATCTGGTCCGGGTCCGCGGCGCCGAGACCCGGTGGAAGCCACGCCTCCAGGCAGTGCCCCGCCGCCTTGCCGGTGGTGCCGGACGCATCCTCGCCTTCACCGCGTTGGTGTGGCTGGGGCTCGGCGCCTGGATCTTCTACAACACCAATATCCGCAACCGATACTCTCCGTCGACGCAGGAGGAACGTCTCCTGGCGGAGGCGGAGAAGGCGCTGCTGCCATACGAGAACGTCCCCCAACCCACCATCCGGCACGTGGACCTAGCCGTGGAAATCTGGCCGGCCACCACGCGCGCCCGGACGGTCGGCCGCTATCTCCTCGAGAATCGCCACAAGGATCCCGTCGACACCCTCCACGTCGACCTGCCCAAGTCGCTCAAGATCCAGAAGCTCGAGATCCAGGGCGGCTCGCTCAAGCAGGCCTTCACGAACTTCGGCCACCTGATCCTGGCTCTGTCGCCGCCTCTGCAACCGGGCGAAAAGCGCGACCTCCACTTCGAGACGCTCCACGAGGAACCCGGCTTCGTGAACGGCTCACCCGCCACCCGCGTCGTCGGCAACGGCACCTTCCTCGACAACTCGTCCATCGCACCCACGCTCGGCGTCTCCCGCTCCGGTTTTCTCCAGGATCGCGCACGCCGGCGCAAACACGGCCTGCCCGCCGACCTCCGCCCTCCCTCACTCGAGGACCGCTCGGCCAACGCCCACCACTATCTCCGCCACGACAGCGACTGGGTCACCGCCGGGATCACCGTCACCACCGACGAGGACCAGACACCCATCGCCCCGGGTCGCATGGAACGGGAAGAGGTCCGCAGTGGCCGCCGCACCCGCGTCTTCAAGGCCGACGTGCCCATCCACAACTTCTTCTCCATCCAGTCCGCCCGTTACGCCGTCCGCTCCGAGAACTGGACTGCCCCGTGGGGCAAGGCGATCCAACTGTCCATCTTCCACCACCCGCCCCACGACCGGAACGTGGACCGCATGCTCGCCGCGTCGAAGGCATCGCTCGCCCTCTTCGGCGAACGCTTCGCACCCTTCCAGTTCGAACAATTCCGCATCCTCGAGTTCCCGGCCTACGCCTCGTTCGCGCAATCCTTCGCCAACACCGTCCCCTACTCCGAGGCCATCGGCTTCATCCAGGACTTCGACGACAAGGACGCGGCCGAGAAGATCGACCTCGTGACCTATGTCACCGCCCACGAGATCGCACACCAATGGTGGGCGCATCAGGTGATCGGGGCCGACAAGCAAGGCGCCACCCTGCTCTCGGAATCGTTCGCCCAGTACTCCGCCCTGCTCGTCATGGAGCAGCTCTACGGTCGGGAACAGATCCGGAAGTTCCTGAAGTACGAACTCGATTCCTACCTGCGCGCCCGCGGCTCGGAGGCACGGGAGGAAGTGCCCCTCGCACGGGTCGAGGACCAGGCCTACATCCATTACCAGAAGGGCGCGCTCGCCATGTGGTGGCTCAAGGAGGCCGCCGGCGAAGACGCCGTGAACCGAAGCCTGCGCCGTCTGATCCGCGAGTTCGCCTTCAAGAGCGCCCCGTATCCGGACACCCTCGATTTCCTCCGCATCCTTCGCGAGGAGTGCGGCCCCGCCCACTCGGACCTGATCACCGATCTCTTCGAGCGCATCACGCTCTACGACCTCTCCGTAGCCGCCGCGAAGGCGACCCGCCGTGCCGATGGCCGGTTCGATGTCGTGATCACGGTCGACGCACGGAAGCTCCAGGCCGATGGCCAGGGCGCCGAAACCGAGGCAACGCTCGACGAGGCCTTCGAGGTCGCGGCCTTCACCGAGAAGCCGGGCGACAAGCGGTTCACCAAGGCCGCCATCCTGCAGCTCGAACGCACCCGCCTGCATTCCGGCTCCCAGGAATTGAAGTGGGTCACCGATCGGCCACCTCGCTTCGTCGGCGTCGATCCGTTCCACCTCCGCATCGACCGCAATTCCAGCGACAACATCCGCGAGGTCGACTCGCCCCGCGAATGACACCCATCCCGGCGGCCCTCCCCAGCATCGTCCCGTAGCAAACGCCCACCGGAGCGGCAATGTCCTCGTTGCCGCTCCGTTTGACGCGGGGGCAGTGTCGGGATGCGCCCGATCCGGACAGACCGGAATCTTGCCCCTTCAAACACTCCGTCGACGCAGCTACAACGACCCAGACATGTTCCGCCTTCCAGTCCAAGCCGGTCTCCTCCTGGCCTTGCTCACCCTCGTGGTCGAGGCCGCCCCGCCGGTCCCCCACTGGATCTGGGGAACGAACGCAGCCCCCAACGAACTCCGCTTCTTCCGCCGCGTCATCGAACTCAACGCCCGCCCACGCAAGGTTGCGCTCACCATCGCCTGCGACGACCAGGCCGTCGTCAGCGTGAACGACCAGGCCGTCGGCAGGACCGAGGACTGGAAGTCTCCCACTACCCTCAACCTCACCCGATTCCTCACCCCGGGCCCCAACACGGTCAGCGTCCTCGCCCAGAACCGCTCGGACGCCGCCGGCCTGCTCGCCCGACTCGAACTCACCCTCAGCGATGGTTCCGTCCACTTCCTCGTCACCGATCCGGGCTGGGAGACCTCCACCGATGGTGCCACCGACTGGACGCCCGCGCACGACCTCGGAGCGCACGGCATCCAACCCTGGGGCGCGGTCCTCAAGTCACCCCAGGCCACACCTGCCGAATCGCTCAAGACCCTGCCAGGTTTCCAGGTCGAGCTCATCCGCAGCGCCGACGTCGGCGAGGGTTCGTGGATCAGCATGGCCTTCGATCCGAAGGGCCGTCTCTGGATCTCGCCCCAAGGTGCCGAGCCACTCCTCCGCGCCACGCTCACCAACGGACACGTCGCGAGCCTCCAACCCTTCCCCACCCCGGCCCGCGCAGCCATGGGCCTCCTTTGGGCCTTCGACAGCCTCTACGTCAACGGACGCGGGACCAATGGCACCGCCCTCTACCGTCTCCGCGATCTCGATGGCAACGACACCTTCGACACCTGCGACACCCTTCAGGTCTGGAAAGGCGAAGGCGGCGAACATGGCCCCCACGGCATCGCCTCGGACGGTTCCCACCTCTTCGCCATCAACGGCAATTTCGTCAGCGTTCCCACCAACGTCGCCCCCACATCCCCGGTCCGCAGCTACGCCGATGACGTCGTTCTTCCCCGCATGGAAGACGGCAACGGCTTCGCCACCGGCCGCAAGCCCCCCGGGGGCTTCATCGTGCGCATGAAGCCCGACGGATCCGAACCCGAACTGTTCTCCGCCGGCCAGCGCAACGCCTACGACCTCGCCTTCAACGAGGACGGCGAACTCTTCACCTTCGACAGCGACATGGAAGGCGACTGGGGCCTGCCCTGGTACCGCCCCAACCGGATCCTCCATTGCTTCGCCGGCACCGACCACGGCTTCCGCGAAGGCTCCGCCAAGTGGCCCGCCTACTACGCCGATTCCATGGGCTCGGTCGTCGATGCCGGTCTCGGCTCACCCACCGGCCTCACCTTCGGCTCCGGCACGAAGTTCCCATCAACCTACCAGAAGGCGCTCTTCGCCATGGACTGGAGTTTCGGCCGCATCCTCGCCTTCCACCTCCAACCCAACGGAGCCACCTACACTGCCTCCTTCGAACCCTTCATCCAGGGCCGCCCACTCAATGTCACCGACCTCGCCGTCGGCCCCGATGGCGCCCTCTACTTCGTCACCGGCGGTCGCGGCATCCAATCCGGCCTCTACCGGGTCAGCTGGAACGGTCCGGCACCGGCGACGTCGCCAGCCGCCGCCTCTCCTTCGCCTGCCCGCCAACTCCGAACCCAACTCACCCACCTCGCTCGGACCGAATCTGCCGACGTCATCGACAAGGCCTGGCCGCACCTCGGCTCTTCAGACCCGGCCATCCGATACGCCGCACGCCTCGCCATCGAACGGCAACCCGCCGCCACCTGGAAGGATCGTGCCCTCGCCGAGACCAACGCTCCCGCCGGCCTCACCGCCCTCCTCGCGCTCGCCCGCCTCGGCGCGGACGCGGACCAACCCGCCCTCCTCAAGGCCCTCGGCCGATGGCCGCTCGATTCGCTCAACGAGGAACTCTTCCTGCTCAAGCTCCGCACCATCGAGGTCAGCGTCGCACGGCACGGCCTGCCTGACGAATCCCTCCGGAAGCTCGCCATCGACAAGCTCGGCCGCCAGTTCCCCGGTCGCTCCTTGCCCATCAACCGCGAGCTCTCCCAATTGCTCGTCGCCTTCGGCGCACCCGAGGTCGTCGCCAGGTCCCTCGACCTTCGCGACTCCGCCCCCAACCAGGCCGAGGCCATCCACTATCAGGCCGTGCTCCGCCTCGCCCGCGACGGCTGGAACACCTCCCTTCGCCAACGCTACCTCGCGTGGTTCCATCGGCGACCCAAGGCACCGTTCCCCGCCGCCTACATCCCCTGGTTCCGTCAGGTCGGACTCGAACCCTCCAACGGCGCCAGCTTCGACGGGTTCCTCCGCACCATCCGTCAGCAGGCCGTCGCCTCGCTCCCGGATTCCGACAAGGGCGAACTGGCCGGCTGGATCACCGGCGCCGCCGTCACCAATTCCCCGACCATCGCTTCCACCCTTCCTGCCCCGCCGGCAAGGCCGCCGCGCGGACACGTCCAGTCGTGGAAGATGGCCGACCTGCAGGACCGCCTCGCCACCGCCAAGGGCAACTCCGCGAAGGGCCGCGCCGTCTACGAGGAAGCCCAGTGCGCCACCTGCCATCGCCTCGGCAGCGAAGGCGGCGCCGTCGGGCCCGACCTCACCGGTGCCGGCGCCCGATACAGTCCCGTCGATCTCCTCCGAAGCCTCCTCGAACCCTCCGCCGTCGTCAGCGAGCAGTTCCAGGCCACCGTGCTCACCCTGAAGGATGGCGAATCCGTCAGCGGCCGGATCACGGGCGAATCCGCCACCGCCGTTTCCCTCCTCGTCGACCCCATCAACGGCCGCTCCCACGACTTCCCCAAGTCCAACATCCAGTCCCGTTCGCCCTCGGCTGTCTCGCCCATGCCTGAGGGCCTCCTCGACACCTTCACCGCGGACGAAATCCTCGACCTCCTCGCCTTCCTCACCCACCCCTGACCCAGTAGCCACTGACGTCAGGAGGCGGGGCCGGATGGAGTGATTGTAGGCCGGGTGCCCTCACCCGGCGTGGATCGGTAAACGCCGCGTGGGGGCACGCGGCCTACTCGAAGATTCAAGTTTCAAGTTTGAAGCCAGCCCGGCTTGAAACTTGAATCTTCAAACCTGCGACTCTCTCCCCACCTCCCACACCGCCAGCCACCCACGCGCTGTCGCAGGATCGTTCAGGCACACCGCCCCCGACACCAACCGAGGCACCGGCTCGCCCTCCCGCTTCCATGGCCGTTCCACCCGCAACCATTCGGCGAAGGCCCTGAAGTCCGCGTGCCCAGCCGCCCGGACCTCCTTCAAAGTCCATAGCCGGAATCGCCCCACCCGACCCGGCGCGACGAACCGCATCAGTCCCAGCGTCAACCGACCCATCGTATGTCTTGGATTGATCTCCACCACCGGCTTGAGCCGTGCCACCCCGCTGGCATCCCGATACACCATCGCATCGATCCCCACCGGTCCCTCGTGCCCCAACCGGCAAAGGTCCGGTTCCAACCGTCCCGCAATCGAACGGAACATCCCATGCACGCGCCCAGCCAAGTCTTCCTGGACCTGCCCACCGAGCGCCCGCACCACCGCCGCCGGCGGACGCCGTTCCATCCGAGGCTCCGCCCAGTTCGACTGGAACTGCCCCCGCAGGTCGTTCACCAGGCCGGTGTACCCAAGGATCCGCAGCCCCGATCCATCCATCTCCATCTGCACCGAGAAATCCGCCAGACGCTCCAGCCAAGGCTCGACGACCAGCTTCCGGCCGCAGGCCAGTTGGCCCTCCATCCACCGCACCTGCGCCGGCAACACCTCCGGCTCCCAGAGCCGGATCATCCCGCCTCCCGCGATCCCAAGGTCCGCCTTCACCACCACCCGATGATGTCCTCCAGCCCGGATCCCACGAACTGCCTCCAACGCCTCCGACAGTTCACCCACCTCCACCCCACAGGCCTCTCGCCCACACAACCACGCCGAGGACTCGACCTGCCCCAGCCATCGCTTCAGGAATTCCACCGACCAAGGCTTTCCGTACAAATCCTCCCGGCCGCATCCAAACCCACGCAGTTGCGGCCGTCGTGACGGCGTGACCCGTTCCCGCATCGGCCCGAGCAACGCCACGGAATCCGGTGCCCACGCCCACGGGCTCAAGCCCCCCAACGCCCGTCCCTCGATCACGCTGCCGGGCCGGATCCGTCCATCCACCAATTCCTCATACTCGGGAACCGGGAAGCCGGCCCGGACCAACTCCGTCAGGAAGGGCGTCGACGGACGTCGCGGCACCAGCACCACATCATCCCGCACGGCCAGATAGGTCGGGAGCACGGCCAGATCCTCCATCAGGATCCGCTGTGCTTCCGTCGGCTGGAAGCGCTCACCCAACGCGAGACCCGCTTCTGCCAGCGGATTGAACCAATGGACCGTCGGCGCCCGCCCGCGCGATCGACCGTAGACCCCCAACTCGGAGATGAACCGGTCATCCAGACCCGCCGCCCGGCGCCCCTCGACATTCAACGCCCCGCCCTTCGCCCAGCTCGGCGACAACGGAAACTTCAGCTGACGCTCATACGCCTCCCAGTCATCCAGCGTCGGATCCTTCCACCGCCGGAACCACTTCAACCCATACGCCACATGGCCGATCTCATCGTGATGGATCCGATCAAGCAACGCCGCCGTCTCCGCGTCACCCGCCGCCGCAAAGGCCCGGCCGTACTCGCGCGAGAAATCCAGGTTGGCCTGCTCGAACGTCAAGGGCAGCCCCGAAACATAGTCGAGCGGCGACTCCATCCCCGACAACAACCGCCACAGGTGCCCGCTCACCGGCAACTCGCCGAACTCCACCCCGCAATCCCGCATCCGCCCCGTGTACCAGCGCGTGTGCTCCTGCTCATCGCGCAACGTCTTCAGCACGCCGCGCCGGAACGCAGCCGGCGCATCCGGAAACCGCAGTAGCACCAGCGCCATCAGCTCCACCGCCAGCAGTTCGTGGTTCGCGAAGAAGTGCAGCACCCGGCCCCGCTCCTCGCCGCGATCCAGATGCCGCGTCCCGGGAAATCCTCCACCCACTTCCGTCGCCCCACCCACCACCGACTTGAAACACAGCTCCGCCGGACGCCCGGGCATCGCCGGTGCCGAAATCAACGCCCCCGGCCGCTCGTCCGTCAGATCGCCCGGATCCGCCAGCTTCTCCGCCAGCGTCCGACCAAACAACACCTGTTCCGCGAATTCCCGGATCTCCACGACCAAGGTGTTATCCGGAATCCCGGACCACTTCATCCACCGAATTCCTCACCCGTATCCGCCGAGGTCACGAGGCGGGATCCTTCTCGCTGCCTCCTCACGTCGTCAGCTACCCCGCGAATCGTAGCCGCACAGAACTGGCATCTGGAAACTGGGAACTGCGAACTCCCCTGACAAAGCAAGGACGCCTGTCCCAGACCCCCCGGCCGGAAACAGGCGCCACTGACTGACCAACCGACAGGGTTGGTACTCGAAATTGAAATCAGGCCTTTGCCGCATTCCGGCGGCGCATCACCCACAGGCCGCCCGTCAGGAACAGGCCCATCGTCATGTAGGTCGCCGGCTCCGGCGTACCCGTCAGCGCGGCCACGTTGATCGAGCCGATGTCGATCGCGAACAGCACGTCATTGAAGTCCTCGTCGCCGCCACCGAGCAGGTCCTCGAACCCGATGACCAGGTACGAACCGTGGATCGCCGCGAACGACACCACGTGGTTGATCCCGTCCGGATTCACCGATTGATCCGTCGAGTAGGTCGCACCCGGCGTCGACGTCGCACCGTTCGCAATCAGGAAGAAGTCCAGCTTCTGGCCGCCGCTGATCGTGCCGAGGTCGACGAAATCACCCGGCTGGAGCGGAGCCGAGGAAGACCGGGTGCTGCCCGAGGTCGAGGCGTTGGGAAAGATGATCGTTGGATCACCCGAGGTCACCCCACCGCCACCCGTGTTGTATCCCAGAGTGTTCTGGTATCCCGCACCTTCACCGATGAAGTACGCACGGACATTCGCATCGGTCTTCAGGAACAGCTTGCTCGGATCGAGCAGGTAGTCGCCGTCGTTGATGTCCTGGCCTTCGCCCAGGACGTTGCTCAGATACGCGGTCAGCGCCGGCAGTTCCGTCGACTGGAACGTCGCCGAGGCCGCATCCGACCCACCCACCATCACGTTGCCCGCAATCGGCAGGCCGAACGGCCGGGCACTGGACTGGACCGGAGCCGCCGTCTGGGCGTAACCGGCGGTGGCGATGAAGGCGGAGGCGATCAAAGGGGCGATGTTTTTCAAACTCATGCCACCCCATACGCAATCCCGATACCGACCCTGCCAGAGCTCGAACAATCTCAATCAACCAACTGATCTTAAGCAATTTACACAAATTGCCACCCACCCACCCGCTACCCCTACCTGACCCCACCACCTTGCATCTGCAATGCAATCGCACCGCAAATGCAATCACCCTGGTCGCGCCGGTGGGCTGTAGGCCGCGTGCCCTCACGCGGCGATTCATGGGACTGCGCCGGTTGATGACACCCGGGCCTACAGACGGAACATCTCCTCACCCCAACATCGACCTCAACTCCGCCAACATCCGTTCCGGTGCGATTCCCGCCAGGCATCGGTGATCCGCCGGGCAATCCCGCAGGAAGCAGGGCCCGCAAGGCACGGGCACCCGCACGAACCGATGCCGCGAATCCCCCGGCAGCCCGGGACCGGTCAACTCCGGCGAAGTGCTTCCGAACGGCACCAGCACCCGTGCCCCGGCCGCCGCCGCCAGATGCATCGGCCCGGTATCATTGGTCACCACGACCTCGCAGAGCCCCAATGCCGCCGCCAATTGCGCCAACGACGTCTTCCCCGCCAGCAACCGCACATTCGCCGCACCGCTCGGCACGAGCGATTGCGCCAACTCGACATCCGCCGGCCCGCCGAAAACCACCACTCCCATGTCCGGATCGAGCGCCAACTCGCCCACCAACCATCGGAACGCCTCCGCCGGCCAGCGCTTCGCGGGACCGTATTCCGCGCCGGCATTGATCCCCACCCACCGACGCGACGCCTCCAGGCCAAACCGCTCCCGGACCTCGGCGGTCACGGCTGCGTCCACCCGAACCACCGGCGCCACCGGCTCCGGATTCCCACCCAGCGGCCGCAGCAGCCGCAGGTATTGGTGCACGTGGTGTGCGGACGGCCCCGGCAAGGGCTGCCCCCAATGCATCGGACTGTCACCCTTCGCCAGCACCGCCTGAATCTCTTCCGCTCGACGCCGCACCATCGGCACGGCTCCGGCATGCGCCTCGACCACGTCCGTCAGCATCCAGTTCCGCCACGGCCAACGGCCACCCACCCGACGCGGAACGCGACCCAGGAACAGCTCCATCGCCGACCTCGGCGAATTCGGGAACACCACTCCCAGATCGAACCGACCCGCCCGCACCCGACGCGACACCGACCACGCCCCCTCGCCGTTCGCAATCGTCAGGACATCGTCCACCCCAGGATGCCCCGTCCACAGCCCGGCCAGCTTGGCCTGCGTGAGCATCGTGATCGAGCCCTCCGGGAATCGCTCCCGTAGGCGCATCACGGCCGGAGTCGACATCACCGCGTCGCCCAGCCAGTTCACCGCCCGGACGACAATCCGTCTGGGCTTGTTGGGATCAGGTCTCGCCATGGATGCGCCGCGACCTTCGCAGCTCAGGCCGTCCAACCCTTGCGGTACTCGCGACGCAGCAACCGCGTCGCTTCCTTCGCACCCGTGGTGAAGCGGAACCTCGGTCCGTCCCACACCAGCGGCACCCGCGCATGGATCGCGACGTTGCCCAGCAGGATGGTCTCGGTCAGTAGCGATGCGTAATCGAAGCTTGAGAACGGCTTCGGACCGCCACGGATGCCGGCCGCCCACTCGTCCTTCATGCCCTGGTCACCCCGACCGTTCCGCGCCAGCGTCGGTGCCGGCCCCACGAAACCGACAAACTGCTTTTCCGGAAGCAGCTTCCAGTCGGACCCGTAATCACTCGGCGAATACAGCACGCCCTTCTCGCCCACGATCAGGCAACCGCTGCTGGCCGGCGTCTCGCCATGGAAATAGTCCATTGGCGGAAGGTTCTTCGTGCCGTCCGGGCGTTTGCCCTCGTACCAGTGGAACGTCAGCGGACCGCGCTTCCCACGCGCCGGGAAGTCGTAATGGACCGTCGCCCAAGCCGTATGCGTCTCCCGGTTCGGCACTTCGCTCTCCGCACGGATCGACGTCGGATGATCCAGCTCGAGCGCCATGAACGGCAGGTTCGCCGTATGGCAACCCATGTCACCCAGCGCACCCGTCCCGAAATCCAGCCAGCCGCGCCATTTGAACGGATGGTAGGCCGGATGGTACGCACGCATCGGAGCGGTGCCGATGAACGCCTCCCAATCCACGCTCGCCGGCACCGCGGGCGTTTCCTTCGGACGCGACACCACCTCCGGTGATTGCGGCCACTGCGGCCGGTTGGTCCACACGTGCACCGACTTCACCGCCCCCAACGCACCGGCCCGGATCCATTCCACGCCTCTCCGCAATCCATTCTCCGCCGTGCCTTGGTTGCCCATCTGGGTCACGACCTTGTGCTTCCGCGCCAGGTCCCGGAGCCAGCGCGCCTCCCACACGTCATGCGTCAACGGCTTCTGCACGTACACATGCATCCCCCGTTCCATCGCCAACGCCGCCGCCAACGCGTGGTTGTGGTCCGGCGTGCTGATCGTCACCGCGTCGATCTTCCCTTCCATCGCGTCGAACATCCGGCGGAAGTCGCGGAACCTCTGGGCCTCGGGCCACTTCGCTGCCTTCGGCGCCATCTTGGCGTCATCACAATCACACAGCGCCACCACCTCGCCCAGGTTCGCCGCCTGATCGATGTCACTCGATCCCTTGCCTCCGACACCCACCCCCGCCACCCGCAATCGCGAGTTCGCCCCGATGGCCCGGGCCGGCAGCAAGGTGAACGCAAAGGCTGAGGCAGCCGCGGATCCCAGGAACAATCGCCGGGAATACGTCCGAGAAAATGTGGGGCGCATGTGTGCACCCAGCATGGGCAGGAACAGCGCCCCTGACCAGTTCCCAGATGCCGCATTCCTTGCCGCCCCTGGTGGGGCGAGTGTCCTCACGAGCCGGTCAGGAGTCCCAAGTTTCAAGATTCAAGTTTGAAGCACCGGCTTCGGAGGGCTTGTCCAGATGCGCCCCCTTCAGCCATTGGTCGGGCGAGTCCACACGAGCCGTCCCCTGCACGCCTCAGCCCGCTTGAAACCCAGACCCGAACCCGTCCAACTCCACCCCCTCTCTTGGAGGCGGCGCGTCCCTCCGCACAACGACGCTCCACAACCCCCGACCCACCACCCACCCCATCGCTGCGTCGCCGCGCCGCCGATGGAAAACAATCGCGCTGCGTCGCGGCGCCGCTGCTGGGAAAAGTCGTTCCGTGTCGCCGCTGGAAAACACCCCACCCGCGTCGAAGATGTAAAACCACCCATTGACTCCGCCCCCATCCGATGGCAGTGGGCCGAGGTCCGCCGCGCCCCCCGGCGCCGCACAATGCGTCCATTGATCGTCACCATGAATTCCGCTGCACCTTCGGCCACGCCTGACTACGTCGAGCTCGGCTTCCAACAGATAGACCGGGACATCCGGTGGCTCGCGGATTGCCTTGCGGAGGTGCTGGACGGTCTGGGCGAAGCCGAGCTCGCCGCCTGGATCCCGTGGAGGGGCACCGGTGGACCCGCAGGAGTCCCGGACCAGACCCCTCCGGCCCGACTCGGGCTTGGCCTCGCCGTCGCGTTCCAGCTCCTCAACACCGTCGAGGAACACGCCGCCGAATCCATGCGTCACCTCCGCGAGACAGCCGAAGGCCCCGAGGCCGAGCGCGGTCTCTGGGCCGACCAACTCGCCGGTCTCCTGACCTCCGGTGCAACTGCGGAATCCATTGCCGCCGTGCTCCGCGACGTGGAGGTCGAACCCGTCTTCACCGCCCATCCCACCGAGGCGAAGCGATCCTCCGTCCTGGAACAGCACCGCGCCCTGATGCAGCTGCTCCAGACCTCGGGAGGTGCTTCGAACCGAGGTGCGGCCCGCGCCGAGCTGACCGCCCTCCTCGAACGTCTCTGGCGCACCGGCGAGATCCTCCTCCAGAAGCCGACCGTCGCGGACGAACGCCGCAACGTCCTCAACTACCTCCGCGACGTCCTCCCCGGCGTCATCCCCGAACTCGACCGTCGCCTGCGCGTGGCGTGGACCCGCGCCGGCCTGGATCCGGCCGCCCTGCCCACGGACGCCGGCAGTGCCCGGCTCCGATTCGGCACGTGGGTCGGCGGCGATCGCGACGGTCATCCCGGAGTCACCGCGGAAGTCACCGCCGAAACCCTCGAGCGACTCCGGGCCAACGCCCTCGTCGTCCTCCATCGCCAACTGGTCAGCCTCGCCGAACGCCTGCCCCTCTCCGAATGGATCCAACCCGCGCCAGCCAGCCTCGTGGAACTCCGGAACCGCGCCGTCAACGCCCTTGGCGATGAGGCGCGCCCGATCCTCCAGATGCATCCCGGCGAACCGTGGCGTCAGACCGCCGAACTCCTCGCCGCCCGGCTCCCCGTGGAAGTCACCCCCGGCCAACTCGCCCAGGTCCGCAACGCGCCCGGCCGCTACCGCCGCCCCTCCCAACTCGACGAAGACCTCCAGACCCTCCACCGCTCCCTTTTCGAAGCTGGCGCCGCCCGGCTCGCCGACCACGACGTCAGCCCGGTCCGGCGCATCCTCGGCACCTTCGGATTCCACCTCGCCGTCCTCGACGTCCGCCAGAACTCCGCCTTCCACGACCGCGCTGTCCGACAACTGCTGTCCGCCGCCGGCATCGATGCCTCGCAGTGGGAAGAGTGGACCGAGACCGAACGCCTCCGTCTCCTCGAACGTGAGATCCGCTCCCCGCGCCCGTTCCTCCATCCTTCCGCGTCAGCGGGTCCCGAGGCCGACGCCGTCCTCTCAACCTACCGCGTCCTCGCGGCCCACCTCGAATCCGACGGGGCCGACGGCCTCGGCGCCCTGATCGTGAGCATGACCCGACGTGTATCCGATCTGCTGACGGTGTACGTCCTGGCCCGCGAAGCCGGCCTCCTGCGCATGTTCCCGGAAGGGATGGTCTGCCTCCTCCCCGTCGTCCCGCTGCTCGAAACCGTCGAAGACCTGGAACGCGGACCCGAATTGCTCCGCGCCTTCCTCGAATTCCCTGTCACCCGCGCCAGCCTCGAATTCCACGCCCGCCGCGCCGGCCGACCGGGCCGCCCGCGCCAGCAGGTCATGGTCGGGTACTCGGATTCGAACAAGGACGCCGGAATCCTCGCCAGCCAATGGGCCCTTCAGCGAGGCCAGGCCCGACTGTCCGAGGTGGGTGCCCAGGCCGGCGTACACATCCAGTTCTTCCATGGACGCGGCGGCACCATCAGCCGCGGTGCCGGTCCCACGCACCGCTTCCTCGAAGCCCTCCCCCCGAGATCGCTCGACGGCTCGATCCGCCTCACCGAACAAGGCGAAACCATCGCCCAGAAGTACGGCAATCCCGGCACCGCCCGTTACAACCTCGAACTCCTCCTCGCCGGTGTCGCCGCAACCTCCTGGCGCCACCAGCGCACCGAACCCTTCCCGCCCGCGCTCGTCCCCATCCTCGACCGCCTCGCCGGGGATTCCCGACGCGAGTACCGCTCGCTGCTCGAGACGGACAACTTCCTCACCTTCCACCGTCAGGCCACTCCGCTCGACGCCCTCGAGAACACGCGGATCGGATCACGCCCGTCCCGTCGAACCGGGCAGGCCAGCCTCGCCGATCTACGCGCCATTCCCTGGGTCTTCTCGTGGACGCAGGCAAGGTTCTACCTGACCGGATGGTACGGCGCCGGAACCGCTCTCAATGCGCTCTCCGACGCCGACGTCGCCTGCCTCCAGGCCCACCTCAAGACCTGCCCGTTCCTTCACTACCTCGTCACCAACATCGAGACCTCCCTCGCCAGCAGTGACCTCGAGGTCATGCGGGGGTACTCGGCCCTCGTCGAGGATTCGGACCTGCGCGAACGGGTCTGGGCCCGACTCGAGGCCGAGTGGCACCGCACCCGTGCCAACCTGCTCCGGCTCCGCGGAACCGGATTCGAAGGCCGGCGTCCTCGTCTCGGACGAACGCTCGCCCTCCGGGCCGAACCCCTCCGCATCCTTCACGCCCAGCAGATTTCCCTGCTCCGACGCTGGCGCGGTGCCTTGAAGGCCGGCGACGAACCCACCGCCAACGCCGTGATGCCCGAGCTTCTCCTCACCATCAACGCCATCGCCAGCGGCCTCCGCACCACCGGCTGAGGCCGGGTCCTAGCTTGTAGGCCGGGTGCCCTCACCCGGCGCGGATAGGTAATCGCCGCGTGGGGGCACGCGGCCTACAGAACCGACTTCAAACTCCCCTCCTACACACCCCGCGGTAGTCGCACACCTCGCACGGCAACTCCCCCCGATCCAGCACGGGCACGGCTCCCACGTTGCCCTCCAGCAGGCCGCGTCCCAACTCCGCCACCCGGCTCACCGCCGATTCCAACACGGCCTCCAGCCCCTCGGATGACACTCCATCGCCCACCGCCGAGGGCTTTCCGTCCTTCTTGATCTTCACCTGGAACGGCAACGCCTCCCAGTCCATCGAGCCGGCCACCGCCTGCACCACCTCCACGTCCACGCGGCCCCGATGCGAGAACGACGACGCCTCTCCGGGATCGCCCCGGTGCCCGGATCGGGGCCGTCGGCGCGTGAGCACTGCGTAGGTCATGCCTCCGGGCAGCGTGCCCGTCGCGTCCGTCACCGCCTTCAGATAGAGCGGCAACTGGAGTTCGAAACCCTTCCCGACCCGCCGCGGATCGAGGCGTCGATCCCCACGCTTGTAGTCCACCACCCACGCAGCGGCCTCGCCCTCGTCCGGAGAAGCCAGCAGGTCGACCCGATCGATATGGCCCTCGACCCGCACCTCGCGTCCGGCATCCAACCGGACCGTCACCGCCGGCCAATCATCGCGCGTCCCGAACCCCGCTTCCACCCACCGGGGTTCTCCCGGCCAGCGCCCCAGAACCTCCAGCCAGTGGCGAACCCAATCGACCACCTGCCGCTCCGCCCTCGACACCGCGAAGTCCACGCAGGCGCCCCCGCCCAGCAGTCCCAACTCCCGCCGCAGCTCGCCCGCCAGCCTGCGCACCCGGGCCTCCCCCTCGTCGGGCTTCACATCCCGCCACGAACGGCTCTCCGAGGTCAGCGACCTATGGAAATCCGCCAGCAAACGGTGCGTCCAGTTGCCCTGCTCGCGTGCGTCTGCCTCGCGCTCGGGCCGCTCGTTCAACCTCAGGACATTCCCGGCAAAGTGCGCGAACCGGCAGTGCGCCATCCGTTCGAGGGCCGATGCCGACGTCTCCACCACCCCGCCCCAGAGCAATTCCGCCAACGCCGACCCCAACCGTTCCGTCCCCACCTCACCCGGTCCAGCCGCATTCAACGGAGCCGCTCCCTGTCGGCGGAGCCACTCGACAGGCACGGCCTCCAGCTTCCACTCCGGCAGCCACCGACGCAGCAGCGGCGACGGAATCAGGCTCCCGCCCGTCAGCCCTTCCATCGGGACCGTGACCACCACCGACTGACGCGCCCGCGTCAATGCGATGTACCCGTAGAAGTGCTCGTGGTGAACGCGGTCCACGGGTGACGGCCCAAGCCCGATCCCCGCCTTCGTCTCCAGCCACTCCCGATCCGTCGAGGTCAGCAGCCCGGCCGATGGCAACGCCGCCGGGAACCCACCTTCCGTCCAACCCGGCAGGATCACCACCCGGAGCTCCGGATTGCGCGACCGATCGATCGCGCCGATCAGCACCTGATCCAACGAAGGCGGTAGCGCTCCGGCGGTCAACCCACTCCAGGCGCTCTCGACGACCGGAAGCCATTCGACCGGCTTGAGCACATGGCCCTGGAACGCACGGGCGGCCTCGTCCAGCCACGCCTCCATCTCGTGCAACACCGTCTGGTGCCGCAACGCATCCTTCCCCGCGTCATCCCACTCCACCAATCGCGCCTCGATGCCCAACTCCTTCCACAACCTCCTCAACCCCGCCGCCAGCCCCGGACCATCCACCCCGTCGCCCAACGTCGCCGTCAATTCCCGCAACGGACCGGTCACCCGGCGCATCGCCCTGCCCAGCGGAGCCGATTCCTCGAGGTCACCCCCAGCCAACCACCGTCGTCCCGCCCATCGTCCCGCGCGCAGGCAGTTCTCCAGTTCCTCGCCTTCCCAACCTTCCAAAGGCAACAGCCCGCACTTCAACCAGGCAAACCAGTCGTCCTCCGAACCCTCGTCCGCCGCCACCCGCATCGCCGTGCGGGTCAACTCCACCAACGGGTGATGCCGGAGCCCATGCCGATGATCCAGGAAGCACGGGATTCCGCGCTGCCGGAACACCCGCGCAAACACCGGCCCGTACTCGTCCAGCGACCGGACCAGCACCGCCGCCTCGCGATACCGTCCTCCGGCGGCCACCAGCTCTTCGATCCGT
Organism: Limisphaerales bacterium; assembly: GCA_965284395.1. Lineage (GTDB taxonomy): Bacteria > Verrucomicrobiota > Verrucomicrobiia > Limisphaerales > UBA9464 > UBA6176. The sequence goes on from OZ260084.1 coordinate 732,571, forward strand.
CCCGCCGCCGCCTCGGCCTCCTCCTGCGCATCCCGGCACCGCACCACCCGCACCGCCCGCCGGTCCTCCTCCGTTCCGGACCCGCCCACCATCCCCCCGGTCGCCATCCGCGCCTCGAGGTGCTCCAGCATGCGGCAATCCGCGAATCGCCCCCCCTCGTTCACCGACAGGAACCCGCGCCCCCGAGGAAGTTCCTCGACCTCCACACCGCCCGTCGCGTGCACCGCCAACGCCGCATGGCACGACCGGAAGGTCCGCTCGACCACGTTCCACAAACCCACCGCCCCACCCTTCGATGCCGCCGCATCCAGGCAGAAGGCCACCGTAACCCGGCGCGCCCGGCGCGCCACCGCTGCCAGCAATGCGATCTCCGCTGGCGTCATCTCCGCAAAACCATCCATCCAGACCTCGTCAAACCACGGATCTGCCGTGCCGTCCCCCAACGCCGCCACCGCCTGCCACGCGAGTTCCGACGGATCTTCCAGTCCCGACGCCTTCAACCACTCCTGATACGCCGACAGCAGGTTCGACCAATCGGCCAGCTTCCATCGCAACGACTCCGGCAAAACCGCCTGACCCGACAATTCCCGAAGCCGACCGGATCCCATCCCGAATTCCTGGAACGTCCGAAGCACGCCGGACACCTCCCGCGCCAATCCCCCCGCCCGGGCCGATCGCCCGAAATACTTCAACTCCCCTTCCTTCTGGCCCAGCAACGCCCGCAACACCATCACCCGGCCCTCGTCCCCCAGCACGGTCGACTCCACACGCCCCGCCCGCTCCAGCACGTGCCGCGCGAGCCGTTCGAACGAGAGGATCTCCAACCGCGTGAAGCCGCCCACGTCGGCATCCGCCAACACCTGCCGCTCCAACTGGAAGGTCGCCTGCTTCGGAGCCACGAACAGCAACGGCAGCCCCGTCGGACCGCCCTTCAGCGCCGCCCGCACCCCGGCGACACAGCGGTGGGTCTTCCCACTCCCCGCCGGCCCCAGCAAGAACCGCAATTCCATCCCCGACTCTTCACCGCGCCCCTCGCCCTGAACAGCCAGATCCTCACCTTCACCTTCCCATCATGACGCCGCCGCGAGCCGACAGGCAACCGGGCTGACAAGGGACATGGGGCTGGCAAACGGTGGGGCGAGTGTCCTCACGAGCCGCCGGAAAGTCCCAAGCTTGAAGATTCAACCTGAAAGCGGCAGTTGGACTATCCACAGATTTCACGGATTTCACAGATGGACCGGGACTGGAGGCTTCACCGCATCGCGGTTTGCACCTCACCCGTGGGGTGAAACAACAGCCTCTCTCAACCGGCTTCCAATCCGTGCAATCGGTGAAATCTGTGGATCCAACCGCTGTTTCTAGGTTCAAGTTTCAAGCCCGGGACCTGCCTCAACCTTGAAACCGAAGACTCCAAATTCTGCAGCGGCCAGGGTCAGACCCCAGGCCGCGCCTCCGCCTTCGGCCTGTCCGTCAGGAATCCAGTTTTCTCCCGCAACCATCCGAGGAGGGGCAGCTCGATCCAGACATGGAAACCCACGCCGGCGGCGACGGAGACTGCAACCTCGACCAGGACCGTGGCTGCCGCGCCAAGGACGCCGAACCTCGACATCCCAGCCGCAACCGCCGCCTTGGTCAGGGCGCTGACCAGGGGAAAATGGATGAGGTACAGCGCGTAGGAGGCATTCCCAAGCAACTGGATCCACGGATGCCGCCCCGCCGCCATCCCTCGCTCCTCACCCGCGATGAGCGACAGGATCAGCAGCGCCGCACAGAGACTCGTAGGGACCGCTCGGCCCAGGTCGCTGGCTATCAGAGTCCGGGTTGAATCCCCGTGAAGAACGAAAAGGACGACCACCGCGACCAGGCTGACCCAGCCCGGCCTCGGTATGCGGAAACCCGTGCGGTGGACGGCAGCACCAGCCATGCCGGCCAGGAAGGTGAGGGTCTCCCCACCCGCCAGGACCCGACCAAACCTCGGCAAGGAAACACCCAGCACGTGCGCCCCATAACCGCATGCCAGCGTGCCAACAATCACCACCGCCCACCCCCTGCCCAGCAGCACCAACCCAAACAGCACATAGAAGAGGACCTCATACTCCAACGACCACGCCACCGTCAGGATGGCCGCCGAGGTGCCCTCCGCCGGGGGATCCTGAAACCTCTGTGGGAACAGGAGCAACCGGCTGAGGATCGTGATCGGCTCATTGGCCACCGTGTTCCTCAGTGACGGGATCAGCAGGGCAGGAATCAGGACGCCCAGCGCGATGATCAGGTAGGTCGGGTAGATCCGGATGATCCGCTTCACCGCATAGGGCACGAACCGCTCCGGTCGGAAAAGGTCCCCCTGGTGCACCGTGTAGAGGATGAAGCCGCTCAGGGCGAAGAAGTACTCCACGGCCAACACCCCCCAAGAAAATGGCGCGGCAGCCCACGGAAGATTGAAGTACTTACGGGCCGAGACGCACCCCAGGACATGGAACACGCACACGAGCAGCGCGGCTGCCGCACGGCCCGCCTGGAGGGATCGATACATGGATTCGGAATGTCGCGCGCTTCCTGCCTGCCAAACCGCGCCACGCTCACCAGCCAGACTCGGTGAGTCAACCTTGCGGGTGTCCGAAACCCCGAGCGGTGGGGCTCCTCACAGCTACCCTCCAAGATCGTAGCCAAGGCGAGTTCCCAGTCGCCGAATCCCGGCTCCTCAATTGTAGGCCGGGTGCCCCCACCCGGCGTGGATCGTGATCCGCTGCGTGGGGGCACGCAGCCTACAGAACGGAGTTGAACCCGACCGTCGTACCCCTGTCGTCATTCCGGGGCCCGCTTCAGACTCTGTTACGCCGGAGGCGGCGAAGCCGGTAGCCCCGGGCTGGCGCGGGAGCGCTTACCCGGGGTTGCGTTGGTTGGAGGAGCCGGCACCTGATCCAACATCCGGATCGGCAGGATCCGCCCCCGGCAGCAACGGCGGACTGGCAACACCGCGAGAGCCCAGCAGCAGGGCAAGCAACACGGCAGAAAGCGACCGGACGAGCATCCGCCCACGCTCCCGGGGATCCGATGACACTGTCAAATGCGGAGACGGTGGGGCGAGACTGTCGAGCCGCTCAGCCGTATCCATGCAGCAGAATTCTCACGCGGAGCCGCGGAGAGCGCGGAGAGAGGGTCAGGTCACCAACCTTCCGACGTCGGACACGATTCACCAAACGGTGACTGCTCCGCCTCCCGTGCAAGTGTCCTTTCTCCGCGTCTCCGCGTCTCCGCGTCTCCCCGTGAACCTGTCCCCGCCTTCAATCGCATGGATACGGCTCAGGGCCTCGGCGCCTCCTGATACTACCCCCGTTGCAGAACAGGAACGGAGCGGCGATGTCCTCATCGCCACAGGAAATGGCTGGAGAAGGCAACGAGTACGTTGCCGCCCCGTTTGACAAGGGGGCAGTCCCAGAACACGCCCTTGGGCATGCCCTCCCCAGAACGATGCTTGCCGCGCCAGGCCGCCCAGACCACAAACGCATTCTGGATGAAGCCAACCCCCAGCCTGCTCGCCCTGCTGCTCGTCTGGCTGACGTCTGCCGCCGCCACGGCGGGCACCAACACGACTAGCTCCGTCTTCAGGCATCGACTCCCGTCGGCCTCCCTTCCGACACAACCCACCCCCGATGCCGCCTTGACCCACAGGACGGGTCGGGCTCCCAATGCGCCCATGGTCAGGAAATCGCAACTCCCGCCACGCAGCCATCCGGCAGCAGGCTTCACCCTGATCGAGCTGCTCGTCGTCATCGCGATCATAGCCATCCTTGCCGGCATGCTCCTGCCCGCCCTCGGCAAGGCCAAGACCAAGGCCCAGGGCATCCAGTGCATGAGCAACCAGCGCCAACTCTCCCTCGCCTGGACGCTCTACGCCGGCGACAACGGCGACAACCTCGTCTGGAACGACCTGACCGCCGACGGCTCCGGATGGGTGCGCGGCATCCTCGACTACAACGCCGCCAATCCTCACAACACCAACCTCGCCAACCTGCGCGACCCGAAGTACGCCAAACTTCACAGCAGCCACAACCGGGCCGGAGGCCTCAGCTTCGCCGACGGCCACGCCGAGGTGCACAAATGGGTCGACTCGCGCACGGTGAAGCCCATCACGCTGAAACCCATGACGCTCGTCGTGCCGTCGCCCGGCAATGCAGACATGGTCTTCATGTCCGAACGGACCTCCGTCCCGCTGCGTTGAGGGGCGGGGGCTTTCCTCGAAGCCGGAGCGATCCCACCACAGGAATATCTCATAAATCAGATATTATCGCTTTATTCCGTTTACAGAATAACCCAGATCCCTGCAATCCTACCGGCATGCCAATCCATGCCGCCAGGACGCCGCAGGCACTGGGCGCGGTCCTCCGGGGATACCGCCGTGAAATGCGCCTGACCCAGCAGGCCGTCGGAGAGCGGGCCGGCCTCCTTCAGGCCGCCATCTCCCAGATGGAGTCGGATCCGGGGACCTCCAGCCTCGAACGGATCTACCGCGTCCTCTCGGCCCTCGACCTGGAGCTCGTGATCCGTCCGCGCCAGCTGCCAAATCCCGACGTGGAGTGGTGATCCATGGCACGCCCGCGTCAGGTCCGAACGCTCGGGGTCTGGATGAATGGCGAGCACGTCGGGGAATGGCATTCCCCCGCCGACGGCCGCCACGAATTCCGGTACGCACCCTCGTGGTTCGAATCACCGCATGCCCGGCCGATCTCAATCTTCTTTCCGCTGCGTCCTCCGTCGGCTCCCTACCGGCAGGGTGTGGAGTCGTTCTTTGAGAACCTCCTTCCCGACAGCCGGGCCATCCGCGAACGCATCCAACGACGGTTCAACACCCGTTCCGCAACCGCCTTCGATCTCCTGAGCCAGATCGGGCGCGACTGTGTCGGCGCGCTCCAGTTGCTGCCGGAAGGCGAGGAACCTGGGGCCATCCGCCAGATCACCGGGCATCGATTGTCCCCCGACGCCATCGCCAGACTCCTTTCCAGCACACTCGAAGGCCCGGCCGCGGGTTCGGACCCGGAAGAGGATGGCTTCCGGATCTCCATCGCAGGCGCCCAGGAGAAGACCGCCCTCCTGTGGCACCGGAAGGCCTGGCACCGCCCGACGGGGACCACGCCCACCACCCACCTCCTCAAGCTCCCGATCGGCACCATGCCGGGCGGTGTCGACCTCTCGACTTCGGTGGAGAACGAATGGCTGTGCGCCCAGGTCCTGAAGGCGTTCGGCATCCCGGTCGCCGAGTGTCGGATCGAGTCGTTTGGCGGCTTCAAGACTCTGGTCGTCGAGCGGTTTGATCGGAGATTGGCGCCAGATCGTTCCTGGTGGATCCGGCTTCCCCAGGAGGACTTCTGTCAGGCAACCGGAACCCCACCTGCGCGCAAATACGAGGCCGACGGAGGTCCCGGCATCCGGAAGATCCTGGAGATCCTCCGGGGCTCCGAGGATCCCGCTGAGGATCGCAGGGACTTCCTCCGGACCCAACTGGTCTTCTGGCTTCTGGCCGCGACCGACGGCCACGCCAAGAACTTCAGTCTCCTCCTCAGGCCGGGCGGATCCTATCGGCTGACGCCGCGGTATGACGTCCTGTCCGCCCATCCGATGATCGGCACCGGACCGGGCAAGGTGGCTCCCCAGAAGCTCCGGATGGCCATGGCGGTATGGGGCAGCAACCGACACTATCGCTGGAACGAAATCCACCCGCGCCACTGGCTGGAAACCGCCCGGCAATGCGGCGTCACCGGCATGCGGGAAATCGCCGAGGAACTCTGCGAACGGACTCCGTCGGTACTGGACCTGGTCCAGTCCTCGATCCCACGTGGTTTTCCGGAGCCACTGGCCAACGGCATCCTGTCGGGCCTGAAGCACGCGGCGGACACTCTCCGGGAGGGCCTCGCGGGCGTACCGGGCCCGCGCGGCGCATCCTGACACTAGCCCCGCTCGAAAACAGGATCGGGGCGGCGATGTCCTCATCGCCCTGGCGGAGGGCCGTGGAGCTCTGCGAGGACATTGCCCCCGCTTCAAGCGGGGCGGGAGCTGTAAGCCTGAAAGCGGCAGTTGGATCCGCAGATGGCGCAGATGACGCAGATAATGAGAAGCATGGATCGGGCGTGCCGTTCACCCGCAAGGTGACGTCTGCGCGAGCCTCGGGTGCTGGCATTTCTGCCCTTCCATCTGCGCAATCGGCGCCATCTGCGGATGAATGAACCGCCGATTTTAGGGTAAGTGCCCGTCCCCATTCGTACTCGTACTCCTACTCGTACTCGGCCCCCACCTTGTCCCAAACGGGGCAGTGTCGGAATGCGCCCGATCCTGAAGGAGAAGCACGGCATCGTCTGGAAGAGCCCGTCCGAACTCGATCCGTTCAAGCTCTTTGACTAGGGCGGCGTATACCGGATTGCCGGCCGTGCCGGCCGACGAGCATCCTATCGCAAATGATGAGCTTCCTGACAGACCACCCGCGAACCGATGCGACCAGCCTCTTTCCTTCGGCCAAACTCGTGACGACCCCATCCCTCGCCACCAGAGGAGTCCTTTCCCTGCTCCTGCTGTGGCTGCTCGCCGGCTGCGCCAGCACGCCCGGTTCCAGCCAGGCCCACGTCCAGGTGTTCCGGGACGGGCAACTCCCAACCCAGAGCTATGCCGAAGTACAGCTCCTGACCGACTCCGGAGCCCTGCGTGAGCAGGGCGAGATCGAGGCCAAGATGATCAGGAAGGCTGCCAAGCTCGGAGCCGACGCGTTGATCTTCGACACGCCCGTCAAGGAAGGCGGCGAACTGCAGGGATTCAGCTGGGTCCAGACGTACCTCTACCGGGCGCGAGCGATAGCACTCAAACACTGAGCCAGGGAGCGGAGCGGCGACGACGTGCGCGTCCAGACACCGCCCCCGGAGGCATTCGTGGCGGTGGGGCGAGTGTCCTCACGAGCCGCGGCAGAGTTCCGAGTTTCAAGATTCAAGTTTCAAGCCCAACTACGGCTTCAAACTTGAAACTGAAAACTTCGATCTGCTTCCCGGCTCGACGGAGTCTCGCCCCACCCCCGAGGCATTCGCGGCGGTGGGGTGAGTGTCCTCACGAGCCGCTCCCCAGGAGCACAGCCATCCTGTCCATCCTGCCATCCTGTCTAAAACCGACCGTCAAAAGCTCACTGCGCCCCGGGTTCCACCACCTCGATTTCTGCCGTGCCGAGGTTCACAAGTGTGTCGGTTCCCGGACTGTCAACCCGGCAACCCGGAGCTTGAAAGGATATCCCTGCTGGATATCCCAGCTCCGTGAGCAGTGAAACTGTCGTTTTCAAGGTGGGCAACAGCCTCGCCGTCCGCCTGGTCGGCGACTGTCGCCTGCCCCGGGGCACCCGCGTCCGTCAGCGCTGGGAGGGCAAGACTATCGTCATCGAGCCAGTCGTCGATGCCTGGTCGGATGCCTTCCTTGCCAGTGCGGGCACCTGGGATGAACCCATCGAACGTCCAGGTCGAAACGAGCCAGCCCGGGATCCCTTCGCGTGAAGTTCCTTCTGGATACCTGCACCGTCAGCGACTACCTGCGCGGCGTCGATCCGGTGGTGAGGCGCATCCAGAAAGCCAAACCGTCCGAATTGGCCATCAGCGCCGTCACGGCGATGCGGACCTCAAACGCGTGCCCGGACTGAAGGTCGTCGATTGGCGAGCACGCCAGTGAGACAGATCGGAATCCCGATTCAGCCCCATTCCTTCACGTCCAGCGGTTGATCCGACAACGCGACATAGGCCCGCGCACCGCGGATCCAGGAGGCCGCGTGCCACCGTCCTTCGCGGAACAGGGAACGGACTTCGGTCGCATCAGCACCCACCGCCGTGCGCGGCACCGAGACGACGTGGACGATGGCCTTGTCACCACGCGTCCGGAAGCAGACCAGGATCGCCGTCTCCCCCCTCCAGGAGAACCGCCGACACCCGATCGTTGCCAGCTGATCAAATCCCTTGCCCGGGTCCATCGATCCCGCGGCCTCCGATGTCTCCAGGAAGCGTCGGATCTCACCCAACGTTCCAGCGGTCAGTTCGAAGGCATGATCCCATTCCCGGTCGAGGAAATGGGCAGCGGCAGCGGCCAGGGATGTTCCTCCGCCCCCGACGGACGGCGAGGGTCGGCCCATCAGCCAATGAGCAGCAATCCCGACGCCGCCCATCACCGTCAACCCGGCCGCCCACGCCAGCAGGAATCGGCGCCGGGGATGGGTACGTCGCTGCGCTCCGTGCGCCGCCAGGATCTGTTCCCTCAATCCCGGTGGAGGAGAAACCCCGCCAAGGGCCGAAGCGATGCACTGGTCCCGCTGGCGTTGTTGCGTCCACGCCGCCCACTCGGCGGGATCCCTCCGAAGGAGATCGAGCGCTGCGGCGAGCTCGGGGTCGGGAGAGGCGAGATCGGCGCGGGTCGCCGCGGCAGCAATCATTCGGGCTTCGGCAAGGTTCATGGGAAAGGAAGCGTCGTCTTTCATGCGTTGGGAGCCTGCCGTCTTCGGAGTTGGTCTTCAGGAAACGCCAGGACCTGCGGGTCCGACGCCCGTGCGGACATCGCATCCTGGAGGCGTTGCCGCAGCAGGATCCTTCCGCGGGAGATGCGGGACATGACCGTGCCGATCGGCACCTCCAGGGCTTCAGCGATTTCGTTGTAGCGCAGCTCCTCCAGGTAGAAGAGCAGCAGCGTGGCGCGGAAGGGTTCCTCCATCGAATGCAGCACCTGCATGACGGTCTGCCCGTCCAGGCGGCTCCACGCCTCGGGCTCGACTGGTGGAAGGTCGGGTTCGGCGGCATCCAGATCGGTATGCGGATGTCGCGTGTCGTGGCGGCGCATCCGCAGGAACTCGCGGTGAAGCGTGGTGAAGAGCCAGGACCGCACCTTGGACGCGTCGCGGAGTTGGTGCCCCTTGGTTGCCCACAACAGGAAGGTCTGCTGGGTGAGGTCCGCTGCGTGGTGCACCGAGCCGGTGAGCCCCAGGGCGAACCGGTACAGGGGGGCCTGGTACCGGTCCACCAGCTGTTCCATGTCGGGCATGCTCACAAGGATTGGAGGGGCGACGCTCCGGATTATTCCCGGGAATATTTTCACGCGGCCACGCTCCCACCTGCATGGACGCTGCACGCCGTCGACCGAAAGGAACGCGTATTCTCATGGGACTGATCCTCGTGGGGGCAGGCATTGCCAGCGTGGGCTGCGCCCGGTTCGAGCCGGAATCCGCGGCACGCCTCAGCCGCGGCAACATGGGCTTCGGAGGCTCCGGCGCCTGGGTGGCCTCTTCCCGGCTGCCGCTCCAGATCGAATCCGGCCGCGCCGGACAGAACGGATCCCAGGCCGCGGGCTGCTCTTCCTGCCGATGAACTCCATCCTTCCCGGCCTCACGCTCTTCCGTTGGGCCATCCGCCTTGCCGTCGGAAGCATCGTCACCCCCGCCCTGCTGGCGGCCTCGCGCGAAATCCCGGCCGTTGAAGTCGACCTGGACTCGCTTTCCGCCAGCGACGTCCAACTTCTACAGGGCTCCGCTGCCGCCGGCATCAACGTCGGCAACACATGGATACGCGCCGAGGTGAACGGAGGCTGGTTCGGCGTGGACTACAAACCGGTGGATTTCGACCTGTTCGGACGTGCCGTGCGCATCGAGGAACCCCGGATCGGCGCCGGACTCCGCGTGGCTCACGCAGCCGGGGAAAGGTGGAACCTCCTCGCGGACGCCAGCGCCTACGAAGGCTTCCAGTCCTACCGCAGCGCCTGGGTTTCCCAGTGGTACACCCAGTTCTTCGAAGGCTTGCCCGGCTTGCAGGCGGCAGATCCAGCAGGGCTCTCGGGCGGAGTCGGCATCCGTCACGAAGCCATCCCCACGCGCCTGTGGATCCAGTTGGAGGCCGGACTGGCACGCGATCGGATCGCCCCGGGATACGCGGAGGTCCTGGACGAGAACGAATCCCTCGTCGACGTGAGCCCCCTACGAAGCGAGCTCGCCACGCAGAGCTACCGACTCAGCTTCGAGACAGCCGTCACCCCCTGGCTGAAGACCCGCGCCGCCATCCGCGTCGCGGACCAGGTGGAACGCCGACCCCGATGGTCCGCCACCGGAGAGGCGAACTTAGCCCTCGGCCCCGATTGGGTCGTGAGGCTCGACGGCGGCTACACGTGGGAAGAATTCAACGGGGAGTCCGGCCGACGATTCGAGGGTTGGTGGGCCGGTGCCGGCATCGAATGGGAATTCCAGGAGGGCTGGCATTGGGTGGTTCGGGCACGGGCCTACCGCGACAACGGCGAGATCGAGAACAGCATCTCGTTCTCCACCTCGGCCCCTCCGCTGGATGCCGCCGAACTCAACCTCGGGCTCCGATGGTCGAAGCCGGGCCATGCCGTCTTCGTGGGGGCTGGTCCGTACTGGTCGCGGTACGAGCCGGTCACGTTCAACACAGCCTTCTTCGCCAACCTCTATCGGGACCGGGTCTTCCTCGCCGTCCAGGCGTCGTACCGATGGGAGTTCTGAAGACCCGCACACCTTTCGACCCGGGAAATGGGAACCTTGAAATTCCATCGAACATGAATACCGAACGCGTCAGGAGTCAGGCATGGGCCGTCGCCCTCGTCTTGCTGGCATCGACCACCGTCCGTGGCCAATCGCGCTACGTCGCCGGCGACATCGTTGACGATTTCACCCTCACCGATCGCACAACCGGCAATCCGGTCCGGCTGTCGGATTTTGCGGGCTCCATCGTGTTCCTCGAGTGGTTTGCCCACTGGTGCCCGTTCTGTGTCGCCGCGGCCCCGCAAGTGGATGCAGGCATCGTCGACCACTACCGAAACCTCGGTGGCAACCCCGCGGGGATCCCCGTGGTCCATATCGCCCTCAACCTCCAATCCGATAGCCTCGCGCGGGATCGCACCGCCACCACCACCTTCGTCCAGACGTACGGGTTCGATCCGGTCCTTCAGGACACCCAACGGGTGCTGGCAAGGCGTTTCGCGGCGAGCGGCCAGCCCATCTTTGCCATCATCAACGGCGTCACCAATTCCCCGAACGCCCGCCCGTGGGAACTCCTCTACACCCTCCAGAACTACGGCTCGACCCAATCGCCGATCCAGCAGTTCCGCACGGCCATCGACCGCGTGCAGGCGGCTCCTCCGGGCGTGCCGGCCTTGCGCGTCCCGCAGGATCGTCCTGCGACCCAGGGCGTGCTTCGCGTCGAACTGGAGGCCCCAGCCCAGGCCAACTTCAGCATCGAGGTCTCCGACGATCTCCTGCGCTGGACCCCACACGCCACCCTGCCCAAGGGCACCCGCACCCTCGATCTGCAACTCGGCACCGGCACCGAATCCTCCCGCTTCGTCCGCCTCACGCCGGCTCCCTGAGAGGACAAGGGGCGGACAGGATGAACAGGGGCCAGGATGATCAACTCGCGCATCAGAAGTCCTCCCATGAACTCCAACCTCAGTCTCCGGTCTCCGTGGTTCGTTTGCCCTACGATGCTCGCAGAGACGTTCGAGGCACTTGAGCCTTACCCATCGCTGCGGCATACTCCAGCCCATGGCAAGTACCGTCACGACAGTAACCACAAAGATGCAGGTAACAATCCCCGAGGAGGTTCGTCGCCTCTTCCCCGTTCAGGCAGGGTCTAGACTCTCGTGGTCGGTCGAAGGAGAGACGCTCGTGGCGCGACGCGTCCGGGGCGTTCATGAATTGCGTGGCTGCCTCAAGTCGGAGGTGGCGTTCCCGGGAATCGAGGCTGAGAAGGCCACTGTGGCGGCGAACCGGGCCAGTCACTACGCGACCAAGCAACGCCGAGCATGAAGCGCTACATACTCGACACGAACCTGCTGGTCCGCTTTTTCCAGAACGACCATCCGACGATGAGTGCGGCCGCCACCGGGCTGTTCCTCCAGAGCGCCTCAGGAAAGGTCGAACTGTATCTGGACCCTGCGATTGTTGCTGAGACCACGTTCGTACTGACGAGCTTCTACAAGAAAAACCAAGGGGAGGTGGCGGACGCCATTCGTGATCTCATCACCGGTTGTCGTCTCAAGGTCCCCCTGGAAGAAGTCACGCTGGACGCCCTGGATCGGTTCAAATCCCAGCCCGTCGATTTCCCGGACGCATTGGTGGCTGCCATCGCGGCCCACCAAGGTGTCCCCGTCGCCTCGTTTGACCGGGACTTCGACCGGTTCAAGGACGTGAAGCGGTTCCAACCTTCAGCCTGAGAGCCTTCTACTCCCCCAGCGCCCCCCGCCAGAAGGCTGCGCTGATGCGGCGGAGGATCTCACCCTCAAGCGTGGCGTCAGCCAGGTCGCGATCGACGTGGTTGAAGAGTCCGTCAGTGCCCACTTCCAGGACCACCCATTCGCCCGTCGGGCGGCGCAACAGGTCCACGCAGCCGAAGGACTCGATGAGGTCGGTTGCGACCAGTGCGCGCCGGGCGGCTTCGAGTGCGGTTGGAGGTGGGTCCCCCAAAGCCACGTATCGGGCACCCCGCGCATGGGCCACCCATTCGGAGGAACGGGTCCCATCAGGAAATCGCCGCACCACCCAGCCGAACATCTCCCCTCCGGCTCCATAGGTCCGGTACACCTCGGGCCGTTCCAGCCGGATGAATTCCTGCACGATGAACGGACGCGGCCAGTTGCGCGGCTCAGCGTCCTGGGCGGAGACCATCCGATGCCCACTCGCCCCGCATCCGGTGGGATACTTCAGGCACCATTCCCGATCGGCCCGTTGGCCGACGAACCGACGGACCTCGTCGAAGGTATCCATCAGGCGCGTCTCTGGCGTCGGGATCCCGTGGGCGGCGAACACCGAGGCCAGCAATCGTTTGTCGGCAGCCAACCGAACGGCCGCGAGAGGAATGAACGTCCGGACGTCATCGGCCCGGGACGGATCCTCGACGTGGAGGAGGTAATTGAACTGCCGGGGCTCGGCCGACACGTCGACACCCAGAGCCGAGGACAGCTGGAGCGCCAACGGCTCGAACGCCCAGGCTCCACTCCCGCCATTCCAGATGCAGCAGTCGTTGGCTGGGATCCTCATATCCGTTTCAGTGTTCTCAGGGTTCTACCACTTCGATCTCAGCCGTGCCGGGCGCGACCGGAGTCTCCGTCGTCCTGCCTCCCGGCCAGCGTACCCAGACGGCGCGCGCATCGCCGCTGAGGACCATCATGCTGGCGTCGACGGATCCATAGCCAGATCCGGCATGGATCTCGCGGGCGGGCCCCAGACCATCGGCCCGGCGCAACCGCAGCGTGGCCCCGATCGCGAGCGGGTTCCTTTTCCCGCCCTTCAAACGCACCCGGAGTCCCGATGTGGGAACGACGTTCCGGAACACGCGGGTCGGCGCGCCGTTCTGCGTCGTCACCCAGTCGACCCTTCCGTCCCGATCGATGTCGGCCACCGCTCCGCCACGCCCCTCGCCCAGCACCACGACACCGGACTCGCGACTGTCGAGGGAACGGAACCCACCGCGGCCATCACCCAGCAGGACACATCCACGGCCCGCGTCGGTCCGGGGCCATTCGATGCGCATGGCGAAGAAGTTCTGGGAAAGCAGGACATCCTCGAATCCGTCGGCGTTGACGTCGGCGACGGAGACACCGAGGACCGGCGACCACTGGACCTCCGGGGGCAACGGAACCGCCTCCCAGGATGCGCCGCGGTTCAGGAAGAGCATCGACCGGAGTTCGGTCGCCACCTCGACGGCGGGCTTTGCGGGAAGCGAGGCCAGCAGGTCGGGCATCAAGGCCTCACCAAAGGCCGCATGCGTGGCGAAGCGCTCGCCGATCGGCGGAATCGCCATGGTCAACGCCCGACGACCACGACGTGCCACCTCGCCCGGCATGTCGGATGGATGGTAGGCCTCGATCAGGTCGTAGAATTCCCCACCGCCCAACGCCCCGTGGTAGAGCTTCAACGGGCGTTCCGCCGTGGCTTCGTATCCCGTGTTCAATCCCCAGTTTCCAACGACGAGATCCATCCGGCCGTCACCGTCGAAATCCCCGGGCGCGATGCCCGTCCACCAACCGCTCATCCGCGACAGCAGCACGGGCGAACCACCGGCCACACGCACCGGCGGATCCCACGGTTCGAGTCGACCCTTCTGGTTCCGGAAGATACGGACCACCCCCCATTCGCAGGCGAGGACAAGATCGGGATGGCCGTCTCCATCGAGGTCGGTCCAGGTGGTGCCCTGAACCAGCCCAACCGAATCCAGCCCAGCAACGGCGACGGCTTCCGGGTTCACGACACCGCTGGTTCCCCGAAAGAGCCGGGAGGTGCCGGCCTTCGGATAGAATCCGGGCATGGCATGACTGCCGACGAAGAGATCGAGTTGCCCGTCGCCATCGAAGTCGGCCGAAGCGAGGCGACTGATGGGAGCGGTGACAGCGGGCACGTGGGGCCACGGTTCGACGATGGCGCGCAGGTTGCCCTCGGGGCCGACCAGGCGCAGGACCACGATCGAAGAGGAGGCACCCGGAGCCGTCTCGTGATTGGAGACCGCCGCCAGCAGGACGGCCCGTCCGTCCGGATCCACCCACGAGGTGAGCCCCGTAACATCATCCGGCGCAACCCAGTCACAGGGCACCGGCTCGAACCCGCCCCCGACCCGCGCCCGATACACGCCCGGCTTGCCGCCCCGGGCACATCCGACGATCAGGACCGGACGTCCGTCGCCGAGGAAATCCACCCACGCGACCGTCGGCCCGGCGGCGCTCAACTGCCGATGCAGGAGCGGCTGGCGAGCAAAGTCGTCGAACAGCTCTTCCCGGTGGACGTGCCCCAGGGCGCCGCTGACGTCGGCAAAGATCGGCTGAACCTTGGGCGGTCGGGTGTCCCGCGCTCCTGCCGGATCGGTCACGGCCTCATCCACGACGTACCGATGGTTGGGACGCGCGTTGGTGATGCGGCTGACGGCTCCCGAACGCCAGCGGACCTCGATCTCGAACGCCTTCGCGTCGCCACAGGCAAACGTCCGCACGGCATCGTCGCCCCCGACGTACCGTCCGCCCGAGACGATCTCCTGTTCCTGGTCGACGGGACCGCCGCGGACGCGGATGCGTGCGTTGATGCCACGGGTGTTCTTCCCGCTGCCCTTCGCCCGGACGCTGATGCGGGGCGCGGACGAATCGTTGCGGTAGATTCCGGGCGAAGCGTTCAGGCAACTCGTCACCAGATCGAGGTCGCCGTCGTCGTCGAGGTCGGCGAGCGCGGTGGTCTGGAACAGGTTCGTGCGGGTGAACCCCCAGCGCTCGTGCACGTCCTCGAACCGGAACCCACCCAGGTTGCGGAAGGCCGACACGGGCGACGGGAACGCCGGGTAGGCCAGCACATTGGCGGCCTGAGGTGGACGACCCGTGGCCTGCAGCGCGGCGAGCGTGTCGCGGTCCTGGACGCCATGGATCGCTCCACTCGAAACCACGATGTCTTCGTAGCCGTCGAGATCGACATCCAGGAACACCGGCTGCCACGACCAATCCGTCGACGCCAGCCCCGCGTACTCGGCCAACTCGCTCCACGAGCCATCCCCATTCCCCCGATACAGCGTGTTGCGCGGAACCTCGGGCCGGTAATCAAAGCGCCCCGGCAGGTTGGGAATGAACTCCAATCCAATCATGGATCGCTGCCGTTGGACGTGGCTCCGCGCCGACATCTCGACCGTGAAGAAATCCAGGTTCCCATCGCGATCAAGGTCCCCGAAGTCCACGCCCATCGAGGAGAAGGCGAACTTCCGGATCATCAGCCGCGGCACCTCGCGGAACCGTCCGTCGCCCTGGTTCAACCACAGGCGGTCCGGTGTCTGGAAATCGTTGCACGCATACAGGTCGGGGTGCCCGTCGCCGTTCATGTCGCGGAACATCGCACTCAACCCGAAGTCGGGGGGCGCGGGCTTCGGCTGGCCCTTGTCGTCGACGAACCGATCCGATCCCCAGGGAACGGACTGGAACCGGGCATGACCGTCGTTGAGGTATAGCACTCCGGCTTCACCCACCTCCTCCACCTGCTGGTTCACCACCCGCAGACGCTTCGCATACGGTCCCTCGACCACCCACTGGCCATTGACCTGTCGCACCTGCGCCTTTCCGGCACCGGACCTCATGATGGGAAACGCGCCGTAGTTGGCCACGTACACATCGAGCGTGCCATTGCCGTCCACGTCTCCGATCGCCGTCGTCATGCTCCCGGTCTCGGAAGCCAACCCGCTCAGGGCCGTGAAGTCCGCGAACCGCCCCTTGCCGTCGTTCAGGAAGCACTTGGGACCTGTTCCCAGCGTCGTGACGATCAGATCCAGGTCCCCATCGCCGTCGAGGTCCTCCAGCACCGCACCCGTCGAGTGAGCGCGCGGAAGCCCCACTCCCGCCTCATCTCCCACCTCGGCAAAACGCCAACCTCCCAGGTTGCGATACAGCCGGTTCGTCCCGTCGATCGCCGGGAAGTAGAGGTCGCAACGACCATCGCCATCGACGTCCCCCAGCGCGACGCCCGACCCATTCATGAAGTTCTGGTTCCGGACGACGGCCTCCGGCGCGAGCCGATTGGTGAATCCGATTCCCGAAGCCACCGCGTCAATCGCAGTGAACCCCACGCGCCCTGTGGCGGGCACCGACAACGCGGTCTCGACGTGCGCCCCCCATGCCGCGAACCCGCCTGAAAAACAGGCCGCGCACGCGCAAAGAAGCCGGAATCGCATCAACGGGGACACGTCCGCTCTCTAGCACGGTGCGCCCTCGGCGAACCACGAAAAATCCCGCAGCCGACGGGGTGGCGATGTCCTCATCGCCTTGGGGATGGGGTTCAGAGCGCAACGAGGACGTTGCCGCCCCGTTCCTCCTGGGGTGGGGCGAGACTGTCGAGCCGCTCTGCATGACTGGAGTTCATCCGCTGGGTAGGTTTTCCCTGCCTCCCGCAGTGGCGCAGGGATCGGAACGGGACAACCAGCCGTCAGCCTGAAACCGGCAGTTCATCTATCCGCAGATGGCGCCGATCGCGCAGATGATGAGGCAAGAAGACTCGAATTCGGGCCCGTCAGGCGCTCACCCCACGGGTGCAAGGCGATCTCGGTTCAAGCACCTGCCTATCTGCGTCATCTGCGTCATCTGCGGATACAACCGCTGTTTCCAGGGTCATAGGTTCCAGC
The DNA here is from genome assembly GCA_965284395.1 of Limisphaerales bacterium. GTDB lineage: Bacteria > Verrucomicrobiota > Verrucomicrobiia > Limisphaerales > UBA9464 > UBA6176. The sequence continues at coordinate 749,712 of OZ260084.1, forward strand.
TCCACTGCTCGTCAACCGCCCCCCTCGGCGCCTCCGCGCCTCTGCGGGAGTTTCCTGCTGCATCGTTACGGCTAAGCCGTAACCATGCGACTGAAAGCAGGGACAGGTTCACGCGGAGACGCGGAGAAAGGCCAGTTGGAGGGCAAGCTGGTCAGTCACCGTTGGGTGACTGGTTGCCGACGTTGGATAATAGTCGTGACCGGCCTCGCTCTCCGCGCTCTCCGCGGCTCCGCGTGAGACTACTACTGCATGGACACGGCTAAGTGCTCACCCAAGTCGGGAACCGACCCGGTGCAGCGGCAGAGGAAACACCTGCGCGTAGCGCTCGAAGTCCGCATCCACGGTAAACACGGGGACGTGTTCGCGGATCGCCACAGCGCAGATCACGAAATCCGTGCCTGACCCCTGGATGCCTCTGCTGCGGCACAAATTGTAGAGTCGGGCGGCCTCCACGAAGTCCTGGCTGCGGATGTCGATCTCCGGGAAGAGTTCCAAGGCCTCTCGGAGCGAGTCAAACTGGGACTGAGTCCGGACTCCAGAGAGAATCTCCTGACGCACAGGCCCGATCAACTCCACGCAGCCTTCCTCGATCAACCGTACCATCTCAATCCGGACCGGGTCGGAAGCCAGGCTCCCGCGCCGGAGGACGGCCGACCATACGCACGAGTCCACCAGGATCCTCACCGCTTCTCCCTCAACTTCCTTGGATTGAATCCGGGATGGAGATCGATCTTTCCGAACAACTCGCGAACCCGAACCTGCCCGCGACGCCGGACATAGTCCGCAAGCGCCTGATTCACGGTCTCCCGCTTGGTCTTGAAGCCACCGGCTTGCTGGGCCGCTTCGAGGAGTGCGTCATCGATCTGCAGGTTCGTCGCCATGTCCCAAGGCTATTCCACACAACGTTTGTGTCAATCGGAGCCCATTCCCCGCAGAGGCGCAGTGGCGCAGAGATCGGAACGGGACAACCAAACGCCGCGCCGCCGCGTCGCCGTTGGAAAACATCCAGCCTGCGCAGCGGCCACCGATGACTTCCTTCAGTGTATCGTCATGGATTCGTCCTCCGACGGATGGAGCGGCGGGCGATCCGGAGGGCGTCACCCGACTTCCAGGCAGTGACGGGCGTCTTTTCCGAAGCCGCAAGACGAGCGTTCACCGCATCCACGTCCACGGCTTCCGGTGCGTCATGGGTAGGACGAGCCGGCACCAGCGCGACCATGTCCTTTCCATTCAGAAGGTAGACCGGGTGTCCTGCGGCAGCCCTTTTGACGAGTTCTCCCAGCTTCGGCTTTGCCTCGCTGATGATGTAGGTCTCCATGACCTGAATGAGACTCGTTCGAGACCCGGCGTCAATCCCACCCCCCCTGGAATTTTGAACAAGGCAACGGGGTCAGCCCGCGACATCCGACATTTGACCAAACCCGCAGCCAACCCCGCTTCGTTCACGTCGCCCGCTTCCAGAACCGCCGGATCCCCGTGAAACGCAGCTGCGTCACCGACTCCAGCCCCCCTCCCCAACGCCGAAGGCGTTGCAGCCGATAGCCCCGGGTCGGCCGAGGAACGAGGCCTACCCGGGGTCCAGGTCCCAAAATGATCCCCGCACCCTGAAAGGGTGCGTAGAATCCCCTCGGTATCGGGGGCGCTATCGGAGTAGGGATCGAACAACGCTGCGACTCGATGCCGATACCGATTCCGACCCCGACGCCGACGTCATGAGACGAGAGCAAGCACGAGTGCGAACCAACTCCAGAGCCTGACACACGCCCTCCCCGCACCATCCCGGAATGCGCCTGTGCTCCCAATGCGATGCTTCTGGCCATCTTCACAAACCGCCTCTGGGCCCGCCTCCATCCTGTTCATCCTTTTGCCCCGGTTCTTGCGCCCCCCTTGCGTTTCTTGAGGCCACATCGAGCGAGGTATTGCCGCAAGAAACACAGAGGCTGCGGAACCGGGCTGGTCACGAGGCTTGCCCGCGACTGGATCGCGACGGGCGCCCGCCCCCCACCCAATCCAAACGCCGCGGCGTCGGGACGCCACGTCGCGCCAGCACAGAGACTTCTGCCCGCGGTGATCCAATTGACGGCGCAGTTCGTGCGGGCCGTTCGAAATGGAATTCTTGGTCAACTATCCCTGAGGGACGTCCTGGGCAGTTTGAGGATGGCTATTTTCGCCTACCGTTGACGCCGGATGGACACTGTTGCCTTTGCCCGGGGACCGTCGAGCTGGCGGGGTAACGGAAGCTTCGCACTACAGCGGATCAATCTCCGCCCACGCGAAGTACCAGCGTTTGTCGGCAGGAGGGCTCGAGACCGAGATCGTCTGGACTCCGGGTTTAGCCGAAGCCGGGACGAAGTACGTGACCACGTCGTGACCTTCCCAGTAGTTCCTGCGAGCGCTGGGATCACGGAACTCGACGGTCAGGTTTCCCCGATGTGCGCCCGACGCGGAGACCGCGAACTGCGTGGCATTCGAACCGGCGGCCCACGACACCCCGAAGCTTACCAGGTAGCTGCGGCCAGCCACCGTGTTGAAGGTAGCGGCGGCGGACCCGTGCTGGTCTGCGGGGCGATCGGCTGGGTTGACCATGTTTCGATACGTCAGTGCCGGGCCAAGGAACTCCGTCGTGACGCCCCTCGGATGCCACAGCACTTCAGACGGGAACCGGAAGCTCAGGTGGCCGCGGTCCCGAACTATCGGGGCGGCGGCCGTGAGTCGCAGTGTTTCGAAGACGCCCGGGATCGGCGTCCCAGGCGCAACCCGGCTCACCAGGGCCTTCTTTGCCGCGGGCTCCAGGCTTGGGGGGACGGCGATTTCAAGGGGACGGCCCACGCCAGTCGGGGTACGGGCCACGGATCGGCCGACATCCAGGCCGAGGCCCGGTTCGGACCCCGGTGATTTGGGCTTGCGCGGATTTTCCTGCGCGAGGCCCAGCCAGCCAATCGTCAGGCATGCGGTCAGGGCGAGGACGAGATGATGGGGCAGGATCGATTTCATGGTGTCGGTGCGCATCAGGGTTTCGGCCGACCTCCGCCCGGGTTGGAATCCGGGAAGGGGTCCCTGAGGTCAGGAATCGTAGGCGGGGTCCTTGGGCTGCGTCCACCCTCGGCCGGGTTGATGACCGCATCTCGCGTCACCCTCGGTGTTGACCGCACATGCGCGCGGTTCTCGTCGCCCAAGGGCGGTTGGCGAAGCGGGCTGGCCACGTCCGTGCGGGTTTTCGCAAGCCAACTACTCCAGAGGTGAGATGCAAGTCCGGTGCCATTCAGGTAGCCCCAGGCACCGGGGTCGACCCCCAAGCCGCCGATGCGGCGGTTCTCGCTCGGATTCTCCCGGCTGGAAGGACGAAGGGATTCCCGCACGAGGCGTGCGGCCTCCTCATGGAGGCGGCGCGCCTTGGCCTCGTCCCCGGCCCGCAGCGCTTCGATCACGGCACTTCGGGTGGCTCGCGGCTCCCGGTGGAGCTCCGTCCGGACCTCCCCTTGGGATGTGACGGAGACCCGGGTCAGCACGACCTCACGACCGTCATCGCGTTCCTCATAGTACGTGAATCCCGCGTTGCGAGCCCCGGTTGATGTCGAGCGACCGGTCGTCTTGTCGATGCCGGGCGTACCTCCCTCCCGTTCAGTGCGCTCGCGTTCATTCAGTTCGGCTTCTTGGCGAGCCATCTCGATCTGGTCCGGATTGGTTTCGCGATGCAACGAGCCGGCGTCAGAGGCGCGGGTCAACGGTGCGTCCTTGCGCGGGCCTGCGTCCGAGTCCGAACCCGCGCGTCCATCGCCCCGGTAGGCGGCGCCTGGACTTGAGGGGAGCGCGGACGGAGGACTCTTTCGCGAATCCCGCGAGGCGAAGCCTGGCCCCGACTCGGAAAGCCCGGCCGGATCCAGGTAACGTTCGATCGCGTTCGAGCCGGAAAGGAAAAGCTTCATCTTCTGGAGTTCGCTGGGAGACGCCCCCAGTGCGCGAAGATCCTCCAGCAGCCCCGGCGGAAGCTGGCGGGTCAGGCGGTCTCCAGTGGTCTTGCCCGGCAGGGGACCGGTCCCGGCCACGCCAGAGAATCCGATGACGGCTCCCGCCTTCACCCGCTTGGGAACCCGGGGCGAGTGCGAGAACGTTGTCTCCTCATCCCCGGTCTTGCGATCCACGTAAGAGACCGTCGCTGCCAAGCCGTCCTGCTCGGAGGAGAACTTGACCGTGGTGCGATAGGTTGCCGAGGTCTCAACCCAGACGCCCATGTATCCGCCCTTAGAAGTGGTGCTGACCCAATACCGATCCCGCCGGATATCGGCTGCGCTGCCCTTCGTGGTGCTGATCAGTACTGCCACGATGAGCAGGCCGATCCACTGGGAGGTGAGAATCCAGAAGGCGCCGGTTGAGAGAAGCTGCCGTCGACGCGCGGGCCGGACTGCCAGTGACTCCGCGTCGATGCAAGTTGATGTCATGTCAGAGACTCCAATCTCGGGGTTGGGAAGCTTTGCGTTGCGCTAGCCCTGTTCCAACCCTGCGGATAGCAGGATAGGACAGTCGGCCGGGACGGACAATTCGTCGAAGGAGGTACCAGGATTGAAGGCTCTGGAAGTGCCTGGTTTCAGGGCGGCTGGAGTGTTCGAGAGGATGAAGGGGGGTGGGGGGTGTGGGGGGGGGGGGCAGCCACGTCCTCGAAGCTGGGCTTGGGACGGCAGTGCGGACGGGGCATCCCATCGGAGACTGGAGATGGAGCGGAGAAAGCCGCCGATGGCCGCAGATGGCGCGGGCGGGAGGGCGACACGGGTTGTTGCAGGCCGCGTGTCCTCACGCGGCGCCTTCAGTTCGCCTCTGAACCTCCAACGCTCCCTCTGCGCGCCCCCCGCCCCCATCGGCGTAGCCCAGCGGGCCAGAATCGTTGAAGCTGGGTCCCAGCAACACCTCCATGAGTCTCCGCACGGATCTCCGCCCCGGGAATTGCGCCGCCGTCAGGCGCTCCCTCCTGCTTTCCCTCGCCTGCCTCGCCGCGATGTTCCCGATGGTGGCGGCCCCGCCTGTGGGGCCCGCGCTGGATCCTGCGTTGACCCGGCCCGTGCCGGAACCGGCAGGCCCGTCCTCGCGGCGTTCCCCGGTCCTCGTCACCGAGATCCACTACAACCCGCGCGGGCCGGCCGGGACGGGAACCGGTGAGTTCGTCGAGGTCTTCAACTCCAATCCCTGGCCGGAGGAGCTCGGCGGGTGGCGGCTCGACGGCGATATCCGCTTCACCTTTCCGGATGCCTACGTCCTTCCGGCGCGGGCCCGGGTCGTGGTGGCGGCGTCACCGGCCGGGTTCAACAGCGCCACGAACATCCTGACCGTGCTAGGCCCGTTCGAGGGAACCTTGCCCAACGGCACCGGGACCCTCCGGCTCCGAAACCGCGTCGGGGCGGTGGTCTGGGAGACCGAGTATCGGGATTCCCTCCCTTGGCCGGTGTCACCGGACGGCGCAGGTCCGTCGCTCGTGCTGTCGCGCCCGAGCTACGGCGAGTCGGATCCCCGGGCGTGGTCTGCCAGCGAACGTTCGGGCGGTTCGCCGGGCACCGAGGAACCCACCCCCTCAGGCATCCGGACCGTGGTGATCAACGAGGTCCTCGCGCACCCGATCCCGCCGGCCGAGGACTTCATCGAGTTGTTCAATGACTCCCCATCCGACGTCGACCTGTCCGGCTGCCGGCTCAGCGACGACCCTGCCGTGGACCGATTCATCCTGCCTCCGGGCACGGTGCTGGGAGCGGGCGCACGCCTTTCGTTCACCGCGACGCAACTAGGCTTTGGCCTCTCGGCCGAAGGCCAGACCGTCCTCCTGCGTTCCGCCGATGGCCAGCAGGTGCTCGACGCCGTGAAGTACGGGGCGCAATCGGCGGGAGTTTCCACTGGCCGGTTCCCGGACGGCGCCCGGAGTTGGAGACGTCTGTCCGCGCCCACACCCGGCACGCCGAATCCACCGCCGCTCCAACCGCCCGTCGTCCTCAACGAGATCCACTACCACCCCATATCCGACGACAGCGACTCCGAGTTCGTCGAGGTGCACAACCCCGGTTCCGCACCGGTGGACCTTGGCGGCTGGCGACTAGGCGGCGGCATCCAGTTCACGTTCCCGTCCGGCGTCGTGCTCCGACCGGGCGGACACCTGGCCATCGCGCGATCGGCGGCCACCTTGCACCGGCTTCATCCCGGCCTCGATGCCTCCAACCTGATCGGCAACTTCGAGGGCAAGCTGGGCGACGGCGGTGATCGCATCGAACTCTCCATGCCGGCCCGCTCCGTCACCGTGGGTGCCAACGGGCAACGCCAGACGAACTCGTTCCAGGTCGTCGTCGACCAGGTCACCTACCACGACGGCGGGCGTTGGGGACGCTGGAGTGACGGCGGCGGGAGCAGCCTTGAACTTCGCGATGCCCGCGCGCCACGCGAGCTCGCTCCGAACTGGGCGGACAGCGACGAAAGCCGCACCTCCGACTGGGTCACGGTCGAGGCCACCGGCATCGTTGGTCTGGGCAGCCAGACGCCCAACGCCCTCGAAATCCTTTTGTATGGCGCGGGGGAATGCCTGTTGGACCGGATCGAAGTCATCCCGGCTGGATCAACGAACGTTCTCGCCAATGGCGACTTCGAGACGGACACCGCCGGCTGGAACTTCCAGGGCAACCACAGTTCGACTTTCCGGGACAAGACCCAGGGCTTCGAGAGCCAGGCGTGCCTGCACCTCCGTGCCACCGGCGCGGGCCACACCGGCCCCAACCGGATCCGCGTGCCACTCATCCGGAACCCGCCGACGGGACGCGGGGTCACGCTGAGGGCACGCGCCCGCTGGCTCCGGGGCTCGCCCAATCTCCTGCTCCGGCTCCATGGCAACTGGTTCGATGCCCCCGGCTCCATCCGTTCCACCATCGCCTCCGGCACGCCCGGGCGGCGGAACTCCACCGCAGTCGATAATGCAGGTCCTGCGATCTCCGACGTGACCCACTTCCCCGTGCTTCCCCGAAACGTGGAGGATGTCCGGGTCGTCGCCCGCGTCGCGGACCCGGACGGGTTGTCCGACCTGTTCGTCCGCTGGCGTCGCGAGCCGGCGATGACGGTGGCGGATATTCCGATGACCCACCACGGAGCCGGGCTGTACTCCGCCGTGATCCCCGGGCAGATCAACACCACGATCGGCGCGTTCCATATCGTGGCCCGGGACGGGACGCCGGCTGCGGTGACCTCGACCTTCCCCGCGAATCCAACCACCCAGGAATGCCTCGTGCGCTGGGGTGATCCGGCTCCCTCCGGCGTCCTCGGTGCCTACCGCCTCTGGATGGCGCGGACGAATGTCACGCGCTGGACGAATCGCGAGAAGCTCAGCAACGACCCACTCGACGCCACGTTCGCCTACGGCAACTCCCGCGTCATCTACAACGCCGGCGCGATGTACAGCGGCAGCCCGTTCCACGCTCCCGCCTACAATGGTCCCACCGGCAACGACTGCGACTACGTCGTCCATTTCCCCGATGACGACACGCTGCTTGGCGCCACCGAGATCAACCTCCTCAAGCCCGGCAACGGCGGCGGGGACACGTCCTGTCAGGCCGAGCAACATGCCTACTGGATGGCTTCCCAGCTCGGCATTCCCCACTGCCACCAGCGCCCCGTCCTCCTCCACTTCAATGGCGTCCGGCGCGGTCAGATCTACACCGACGCCCAGCAACCCGAGGGCGACTTCGTTCGCCAGTGGTTCCCTGATGACCCGGAAGGAGAACTGCGGAAGATCCAGCTCTGGTTCGAATTCGATCCGGCCGGGACCACGTTCGACGTCGTCGGCGCCGACCTGTCCAACTACACGGTCGGCGGCGTGCGGCGACCGACGCGTTACCGATGGAACTGGCCGCGCCGTTCCTACGGAAACAACCCGGGCGACTTCACCGAATTGTTCCGACTCGTCGACGCCGTGAACACCACGGCGACCGGCGACGACTACACCCGCATCCTGTCCCGTGCGACGGACGTGGACGAATGGTTCCGTGTGCACGTCATCGAGCATCTCGTCGGCAACAACGACAGCTACAGCTACGGTGGCGGGCAGAACATGTACGCCTATCGGCCCGCCAATGGACCGTGGCGCCTCCTGATCTGGGACATCGACTTTGCCTTCCAGGGCGCGGATCCCCGCAGCGACCTTTTCAACATCGGCGGGCGCAACGTGGGCCCGGTGAACAACCATCCTCCCTTCCAACGGCTCTACTGGCAGGCCCTCATCGACGCGGCCAACGGGCCGCTCCGCACAAACCGCTACCTGCCGGTGCTCAACGCCCGCTATCAGGCCATGCGAACCAATGGCGCCACCGGCGCCACCGATCCGGGCTTCATCCGCACCTACCTCGACAGCCGCCGCCAGCATGTCGACTCGCTCCTCGTCGGGAAGACGTATCCGTTCGCCTTCACCTCCAACGGCGGACGCCCAGTGACGTCGCCCTCAAACCAGGTCCAACTCACCGGCACCGCGCCGCTCACGGTGCGGACCCTGCTCGTCAACGGAACCGCCGTGAACGCGCAGTGGACCTCGATGAGCAACTGGACCGCCGTGCTCGCGCTCCCGAACGGCACCACCCGCCTCGAACTTTCCGGTCTCGATCCCCGCGGACGCCGCGTCACCAACGCTCCCGCCTTTCTCAACGTGACCGTCGGCGCAACGCCCGAGCCTCCCGAAGGCCGGATCGTGTTCAGCGAGATCCTCCATCACCCGGCCACGCCGGGGACCGCCTTCATCGAACTCCGCAATCTCTCCACCAACACCGCCTACGACCTGTCGGGTTGGCGCATCGACGGCATCGGCACCGTCTTTCCCGCAGGCAGCCTTCTCGCTCCCGGCACCTATGGCCTGATCGTCGAGGACGCCGACGCCTTCGCCCGCCTGAATGGATCGTTGCTCCGGATCCTGGCCACCTTCGGCCGTCCCCTCGACCCCGCCGGGCAGACGCTGCGCCTCATCCGACCCGCCACTGGAACCACACCGGAAAGCGTGATCGCGACGCTGGCGTTCGAGGCTTCCCCTCCCTGGCCTGCCGACGCTCTCGCCGGAAGTTCCCTCCAACTCGCGGACCCGCGAGAGGATCCGTCCCGCCCGGCCAGTTGGGTCGCCGTCCGCACCGATGGCACCCTCCCCGGGTCCGAGTGGCAGCGCGTCGCCGTCACCGGTCTTTCGGGCTCGGACACCCTGCGCATCGAACTGTTGTCCGGCGGCCGGGTCCATCTCGATGACGTCCGGCTCTACCCAGCCTCCAGTCCGGACGGTGCCCGGGGCACGTTGCTCGCCAACGGGGGTTTCGAACTTCCCCTGGGCGGAACGTGGACGATCGAATCGGGGGCCCCGGTTGCGACGGTGGATGCAACCGTTCGCGCGTCCGGTTCACGTTCGCTGCTGTTGGGATCATCTACGGATGCCAGCCCCGTTGTGGTCAGCCAGCGACTGAACTCTCCGCTGCGCTCCGATGTACCGCATACGCTGTCCTTCACGTGGCTGGCCAGTCCGGGCAATGCGCCCACGGCCACGTTGAGGGTTGGAACGGCCGACGGGCAAATGTCCGTGCAGGTCGGGCTTGGCCCCGTCACGCCTTCGACCGTCGCGCGCACCACGCCGGGCCGGGTCAACTCCGTCGGCACCACGCGCCAACCAATTCCACCGATCCACCTCAACGAACTCGTGGTCGAGAATCGCAATGGGCCCGCCGACAACACCGGCAAACGCCAGCCGTGGATCGAGCTCTTCAATTCCGGGTCCGAACCCGTGAGCCTCGACGGACTCCATCTCACCGACGACCCCGCGCTCCCAACGCGGTGGCCCTTCCCCTCCGGCACCGTCCTGGCCCCACGATCCTTCCTGTTGGTCTGGCTCGATGGAATGCCGGCGAACTCCGCCCTCGGCCACCTGCACGCGGGATTCGGCGCGAACAACAACGGCGGATCCATCACACTGACCCGGGTCGAAGCCGGCGAAGTACGGTTCCTGGACTACTTGGCCTATCCCAATCCCGGCCCCGACCGCTCGATCGGCTTCGCCCCAGACGGCAACCGCGCGCGGCGATGGACGCTCGAATCACCCACGCCCGGCTCACCCAATTCGGTGGCGGCAGCTGCATCTCCCATCCGGATCAACGAGTGGATGGCGTCAAACGGCTCCACGATCCGCAATCCCGCCACCGGCAACTACGACGATTGGTTCGAGATCCACAACGCAGGGGAGGTCCCGTTCGACCTGTCGGGGCACTGGCTCGGCACCGATCCGTCCGCGCCGTTCCTGTTCCGAATTCCGGTTGGGGTTTCGGTTCCGGCGCAGGGATTCCTCCTCGTGTGGGCAGATCGCGTGACGGCGCTCCCGACGACGAATGATCCATCCGTCCACGCCAGCTTCCGACTCTCGGCCAACGGCGAGAGCATCCTGCTGTCCGATCCGGAGGGTGCGTTGCTGGACCGGGTGACGTTCGGTCCGCAGACGCGCGATGTCAGCGAAGGCCTCGCGGGCGATGGTGGAATTCTTGTTGGGGCCCTGCCGGAGCCCACGCCGGCCAAGCCCAACGCGGTCCCGAGTCCCGAATTCCTCCGGATCGATCCAGAGCCCGGTTCCGTGACACTGACGTGGCAATCCTTCCCGGGACTCCGCTACCAGCTTGAGAGCACGCCGGACCTGCTCTTCCCGGAATGGTCCGCCGAAGGACCGCCGCTGATCGCCGCGGGCACAGCCATCGTGGTCCAACCTGCGGCCACCACAGCGACTCGCCTCTACCGAGTGATCCAGGAGCGGTGATGCGGGGTGGCAACGTCCTCGTTACCCTCCCAGGCTGATCTTGGCGACGGAGACGTCGCCGCTCCGTTCCGTGCCGGGGTGGCAACGTCCCGTTGCCCTCCCAGGCTGATCATGGCGACGGAGACGTCGCCGCTCCGTTCCTCAGGGCGAAGGCTGCTTCCGGGATCGTACGACCCGGAGGGCGTTGGCCGCCTCACGGTCATTGGGATCCAATTCGACCGCGCGCTGGAGCAGGGTCTCAGCTTCGGCATTCCGCCCCTGCTGGGCGCGAATCATCCCGAGCATCGCATTGGCCAGGGCATCCGAGGGATTGAGCCTGAGCGCCACCACGAAGTGGCCCGCGGCAGACTCGACCTGTCCCGACTCGGCCTCCACGACGCCCAGGTTGCCGTGGGCCCGGGCGTGATCCGGATTGAGGGCGATTGCCTTCCGGAACAGCGCGGCCGCCTCGGCCGGTCGGCCGCCCAGGCGATTCATGAGTCCAAGGTAGTAATGCGCGTCGTCCAGTTCGGGCGCGACTTCCACGGCCTTCCGGAAATTCGCGAACGCCTCAGCATGCTTCCGTTGGCCGAGCTGGGCCCGACCCAGGTTCACGTACGCGACGCCATCCTTCGGATCGATCCGGATCCGCTCCCGGCTGAAGAGGACCGAGTCCCGCAACGCCCGATCGAGGTTCACCCTGTCGAAGGCAGCCTTGCCCGACGCATCGCGAGGCAGCACCTGGACCCACACCTCGGCCATCTCATCGGTGGTGTTCGGACCGAAGCGCACGTGTTTCGGTGACACCGAAGGGTTCCAGGGATTGCCGGTGGAATTGTCGAAGGTCACCCGCATCCGGACCTTGGTGCCGGCCGGCAGGAAAACCGGATCGCGCAGGGTGTAGTCGCCCTGCCATTTGAAGTCCCACGCCGGGATCGTGAGGAGGTGGACTTCGCTCCCGGAGGGCAACACGGCCCGCGCCTCCACCCGGCGCCCGAGGTAATGGGTGTGAGGCAGCACCCCGAGTGCGTCCGCATCCGCCGGCAGGACGAATTCATCCGTCGCCACGACGTTCGTCGCACCCGGCGGCAGGTCGATGTCGTAGTTCACCAGTCCCAGCTTCACCGGCTGGTTGGTTGGCGGCGTCTCCGTGAAGTAGAGCCCCAACTCCACCTGCAACGGCTCCACGCGCCCGAGCGTCTGCAAGTGCATCTGGATGACGACGTCGCTGCCCGGCTCCAGCTTCCACGGCAAACCCGTCGGGCTCACCCGCACTCCCGTGCCCGGCTGCCAACTGGCGAAGTGCCCGTCCGGCGAGCGGATCGACTCCGGCGTGTCCATCCCGGGAAAGCCCGGCTCGGGATCGAGGGCATCGCGACGGCGGCCCTCACCCGAACGATCCAACCGCACGAACGCATGGTGTGCCGCCCGCGACTTCGGGCGGAATTCCCAGGCCGAAACGTACCTCACCCGATCCACCGGCGCAGGCAGCACAAAGTGCCGGTACACGTCGCGCCCGGTCGCGGGCACGGCATACGGCACCGGCATCCGCAGCACGAGATCCGGCTTTCCGAGCGCCCAGTCCTCGGGCCACTTCGGTGCCGGTGGAGCCTTCGCGGGATCACCCCGTTGCTTGCCAGCCTTCACCCATTCAGCGAATACCGCGACCTGTGCATCGGACAGTCGACGTTCCCCCACGAAGCTGTGCTGCTGCGCTTCGGGCAACCACGGCGGCATGATGCGACGCGCCGTCTGGTCGACGATCTCGGGTGCGTGCTTGGCGGCATCCTCGTACGTGAGCAGGGAGAACGGCGCCGATTGCCCCGGCCGATGACAGACCGCGCAGTGCGCGTACAACAGCGGCTGCACGTCCTCGTGGAACGAGGGCACGTCCGCTGCTTTCATGGCCATCGCCACCCCAAGAAGGAGTGGAGATCGGCTCATCCTGGAAAGGCACTTCATCTATTCTGTCGGGCAAGACAATGTGCCAACCTGCTCCCCTCGTCCACGAGCAGCAAGAGGCATGCATTGAACTCGGAGGAGGATCGGCCTAGGTTTTGGGAATGCCGACCCTCTTCCGCCGACTGGGTACGACAAGCCACGTCTCGCCACTCCGACGTCGCCTCAAGGCCGCCGGACTGGAGGATGCCACGTCGCTCATGCGACTGGCCGTCCGACGGGGCTGCCGATATTACGAAGATACGGTGGCGGGAGACGTGGCGGATCCGGGCAAAGAGAGGGTTTCCAATGAGGACCTCGCGATCGGTCTACTGCATGGCAGCCTGGAGTGGTCCCCGGCGGCGATTCGGATGGGAGCTGCCCTGCTAGGTGCCCGGGGGAACGACCCGAGGAAGCTTGCGCGACTGGCCCGGATGGAACGTGCCGAACCTGTCGTCCGGAGTCTGGCCGAGGTTGGCCGCAGCGTTGAACCAACCAACAGGTTCTGGTCGTGCCTCCTGGAGGAGCTTCCGAATCGCAGCCGTGTCCCCAACGGCGTTCTTCCGCATTCAACCCGGTTCGTGGCCATGACCGGCATCACACGCGAAGGTCGCGGAATCCGCAGCCAGTGGATCCGACCACAGGAAATCCATGGATAATGCGACGCGGATTCTGTGCTGCCTCGATCGACACCTGGACCATGAAGTCCAGCTGATCCTCTATGGCCGGGCAGCGATCCAACTCGGCTTTCCCAACGCGCCAGAAGCAGTCGCCCGATCCTTGGATGTCGATGCCATCATCCCGGTCAGTCAGGTGGACACACTGTCGGCCGATCAGGGGTTCTGGGATGCGCAAGAGGCCGCCAATGCGGAGTTGGAGCCATCCGGCCTCTACATCACCCATCTCTTCCCATCGGACATGGTGATTCTTCGGGGCGACTGGCTGGATCACTTGGTCGCCTTGAAACAGCCATCGACCCGGCATGTGAGGCTGTATCGACCGGCGACCGTCGATCTAGTGCTCACGAAGATGATGCGCGGTCTGGATCCGCAGGACCTCGAGGACGCGGCTTTCCTCTGCCGCAACGGAGGGTTCTCGCGTGGCGACCTGGAATGTGCGCTTTCTGACGCGGTGATCCCGGACATTGCGGAGATCCGGGAGTCGTTCGACATCTGCCGACCTCGAATTCTGGAAATGGCGATCCCTTGAGCCCAGAGAAGGCGGGTGGATCCACGGATTACACCGATTCCACGGATTGGAAGCAGGTCGAGAGAGGCCGGCGTTTCACCCCGCGGGTGCAAGGCGATCTCGGTTCAAGTCCCGGCTTATCTGCGTCATCGGCACCATCTGCGGATAGAACCGCAGTTTCCAGGCTCAGTCTACCGAGTCCCGGAACCGGCAACCGACCGCTGGAACCAGGCGCTGGGATGCAAGTCCGCCCGACAGGTACTCCGCCGCTGCCTCCGCGAGGTCGTGGCGGGTCGGCGCCGGGCGTCCTTGCCCGGGGGCCGTGTACTGATCGTTGATGCGCCCTCGGTACGCGACAGAGCCGTCCGGACGGAGCAGCACAGCCTCGGGCGTCACGCACGCGCCATACCGCCGGGCAACCCTGAAGCCCGGATCCCGGAACGCTGGAAGGAGCAGTCCGTACTCACGCCGGTGCGCCGCGACCTGGGCGTCCGACTCGAACGAACTGGCGTAGACGTATACCACCGGCAGTCCCGCCGGACCGAACCGCGCCCCGAGCGACTCGATCTCCGGCAGGAAGCGGTTGGCGATCGGGCAGTCCACGGACACGAAGACGAGCACCAAGCCGCGAGCACCCTGAATCGATGTCAACGGCTGCTCCTGGCCGTCGAGTCCGCGGAGCAGCGGACCGCCACCGGACGTTCCGGTCGCGCACCCAACCAGGGTCGTCGACATCAGATACAGCCACTCGCGACGCGTCATCCTGAAATCGGGGGTTTGGCTATCCACAGATTTCACAGATTACACAGATGGGCAGGAACGGGAGTCCCCACCGCTTCGCAGTCTCGATGTCACCCGCCGGGTGAAGCGACAACCTCTCAACCGGCTTCCAATCCGTGAAATCGGTGCAATCTGTGGATCCAACTGCATTTCTTGGGGTCATGGCTTCTTTCCCAGGTTGCGCAGCAGCAGCGCGTTCACCCCGTTGGTCCGCCACGCCGCCTGCAAGGCTTCCGGAATCTCGATCGCCGGCGGTCCCTGGCTGAATGAGCCGAGCACCACATCGACGTCTCCATCGCCGTCCGCATCGCCCGCATCCATCGTCAGCCACCGTCCACGCGTCGTGCCTGCGATCGTTTGCGCCTCGAACTTCAGCCCGCCCCGATTCTCGAAGTGCAGGAACGCTTCGGCAGGAGCTCCGGAGTAGTCTGCGAAGAACGAGATCGCCGCGAGATCCCGGTCGCCATCGCCGTCGAAATCCCGGGCCACAACGTGAAACGCGCCGTGCACCGGATGAAACCAGCGTTCCGTGAACCGGTACCGACCGTCGTTCAGGAAGATCCGGACGCCGTGGTAACGCTTGAAGGGCGACGGGTACTCCCCGTTGTCGCCGTTCGCGAGAACGAGGTCCTCGTGGCCGTCGCCATCCATGTCCGCGAGTTCGAAACTGACCGACCCAAACGCCGGATGGAATTCCAGCAACGTGCGGACGTTGAACTCACCCTTGCCGTTGTTCTCGTAGAGGAACACGCCCTCGCGGCCCTGCGCCATCAGCACGATCAGGTCTGGATCGCCATCGTGATCCACGTCGCGGATCTCCGCATGCACCGCACCGGGCTTGGGCATCAATTCATGCGGCGTAAACCCACCGTCGGCGCGACGCTCATGCCACGCCAGTCGGCCGAGGTAGTTCCCGAATCCACACACCAGCAGGTCGCGTCGCCCGTCTCCGTTCAGATCTTCGGACAGGCACTGCACCGGCCGCTCCAGCCCTTCGAGCAACACCTGCGGAGCGCCCGCCCCATCCGCCCCGACCCTCGCCAGTTTTCCAGCAGGCACGTCCGAAGGAAACACGCTGCCGATGAGCGTCACCAGCAGGCCGCCGCCGTCGGCAATGACATCCACCGCGGCACCTCCGAGGACGTTCCGCCGAACCAGATCACCTCGCCCACCAAAGACGACCATCGAAGCGCTCCCGGCGTCTCCGAGCCAGATCTCGTGCCGTTTCTCGTCGATCCGAGCGAGGGTCGTCAGTGGAACCGACGCCGGAATCGTGAGCGGTTCGACGGCGAACTGTTCCGAGATCGCCATGATGGGGCGACGCCCCGGCGCGGGCAGCGCCTGCACGGGGGCTTTGCCGACGTAGTAGGCGGTGATCGCGCTCCAGTCCTCGGCGGAAAGGACCGGCGACGAAGGAAACACACCCGACTCCTCCAATCGTCGTCCGTCAGGACGCCCCTCGGTCCGCATCCGGGCAACCCCCAGCATCGGTGCCATCCGTCGGAGCGTGTGATTCTGCCAGGTCGCACGATCCAGGAGATCCGGCTCGGGAAACAGGTGACACGCCGCGCAATGCTGTCGGGCGAGCACCTCGCCCCGATCCTGTCCCACCGCCGAAAGGGTCGCCGCCAGAAGCAGCCCAATCGCCGTAGCCGACGACGTCAGGAGGCGGGGCCGGGGGAGTTTCCAGTGGCCAGTTCCCAGTTCCCAGTGGGGAACGGAGGCGGTGGGGCGAGACTCCGTCGAGCCGCATCGCGCATCCGCACTTGAAACGGAAAACTTGAGACTGGGAACTCTGCTGCGGCTCGTGAGGACACTCGCCCCACCGGAGCCCCCCACACTTGAAACTTCAAACTTCAAACTCTCCCCCTTCATCTCCCTCCTCCTTCCGGTGGCTTCATGCGCACTTCCCTGATCCCGGCTGCCACTTCACTCCTCGTCACCTTCCCGCCGGGCCATGTCACCTCCACCGCCTTCGGCTCGGTCTCCAGTCCCATCACCACCACTCCTCCGTCCTGACTCCAATATCCGCTCCCGCCGTGCGTCTCCCGCGCCGGTCCCTTCCGCCCGCCCTCGTACTCCACACGCACCTTCGTTCCATACGCTCCACCCCTTCCCTCCAACACCACCCGCAGCCCAACCCTTCCTCCCTCGTTCCGGTACACCTTCGTCTCGCCTCCGGCTTGTCCCACCACCAGATCCAGTCGTCCGTCCCGGTCATAGTCTCCCAACGCCGTTCCCCTTCCCTCTCCGTACACCTTCACCCCACTCACGCTTCCATCCACCGCCTCGAACCCTCCCTTCCCATCTCCCTTCAGCCACACGCCCCGCCCGCTGTCGCTCCTCGACTCCTGTCCCACCACTCCAAAGAAATTCTGCGCCACGAACACGTCCTCGTGCCCGTCGCCGTCCGCGTCCCCGACACTCACTCCGTATCCCACCGCCCGCTGCGCCTCCGACGGCAACCGCTTCAACTCGAACCTCCCTCCCCGATTCAGGAACACGCTCGTCTCCAGCCAGTCCACCTCCAGCACCTCCGTCTTCTTCCCGGCCAGCAGTCCCTCCATCGCCGCCTCCGCATACGCGCGATGGCTCGCGTACTTCTCACGCACCCACGGCAACACGCGCGACACCGTCTCCAGATCCCTCACCGGCATCCATCGACCGCCTTCCTCCTCCGCCTCGATCATCTCCACCTGGCCCTGTCCGCTCAGGTCACCCCAGTACATCCGTTCACGACGATGCCTCGTGTTCGTTCCCCAGTTCGATGCCACCAGATCCATCCGTCCGTCCCCGTCGAAATCCCCGGACGTCACCCCGTTCCAGTATCCGCGATACTTCCCCAACCCGACGTCCACCGCCTCCAGCTTGCCCTTGCGGTTCAGGTACACCTTCAGCGGGCCCCACTCCGTCGCCAGCACCAGGTCCACCACGCCGTCTCCGTCCATGTCACTCCACACCGCTGCGTTCACCATCCCGGCGTCCTTCAACACCTCGGTGTTCGCCACGTCCGGCACCCACAACGTTCCCGCGCGCTTCCAGATCCGCGATCCATCCACCTCCGGATATCGGCCGGGTCGAACGCGGGAGCCCACGAACACTTCCGCCTCGCCGTCCCCATCCACATCTCCCAACGCCACCGCGCCCACTGTGCTCCATGCGCCCTTCACGCGCTCCTCGGCGGCGATTCCAAGTCCCCATTCCTCCACACCACCGCCCGTGTTCGAGTCGTCCTCGTAGTTCGAGGATCCACTCAACACGCGCACCTTCCCGTCCGATCCCAACAGCCCGGCCAGACCGCTCTGGTCACGCGCCGACACCGGCATTTCCTTCGCCTCGAATCCGCCCTTCCCATCGTTGCGATACACGCCCGCGGCTCCGCCCTTTCCAGCTCCCACGATCAGGTCCTCCCATCCGTCGCCGTCCAGATCCATCCAGCCCACTCCCGGGCCTGCCTGACTCAGCTTCCTCGGCAACAGGGCCTGCCTTCCGAAATCATCGTACGGATCCTCCCGATGCACGTGGCCCACGTTCACTTCCCTGAACCACGGCTTCACCTCCGTCCTTGGTGTCGCCGCGACGACCGTCGCTGTCGCCTCGTCGATCTCATACTCCCGATTCGCCTTCACTCCACCCACCACGCTCCGCTTGCCGCTGCGCCAGCGCACTTCCAGTTCCATTCCCTCCACCACCGCACCCGTCGCGAAGACCCGCACCGCGTCGTCGCCCGACAGGTAACGCCCGCCGCTCATCATTTCCTGCGACTGTTCCTTCACTGCTCCGCCACGCAGCGTCACGCGCGCCCCGATCCCACGCGTGTTCTTCCCGGCACCCTTCAACCGCACGGCCACGCGGCCTGCTGCCGCCTGGTTGCGGTACACACCGGCCGCGCCGTTCAACTCGTTCACCACCACGTCGAGATCCCCGTCTCCGTCGAGGTCTCCGACCGCCATCCCGTGGCTCACCCCTTCCTCGCCAAAGCCCCATTCCTTCCCCACTTCCTCGAACCGGACTCCGCCCACGTTCCGGTAAGCCTGACGCGGCGAGAGCATCGGGGGCGTGCCACGCCGCATCGCCAACTGCTCGGCGGGCGGGAGACGACGGCTGCGTCGGGCGGCTTCGAGAGCCATGCCGTGGTCGGTGTCCATGTCGTCGCGACCATGGCCGGCGGTGACGAGCAGGTCCTCGTAACCGTCCAGGTCGACATCAAGGAACATCGGCGTCCACGACCACTCCGTGGCGGCGAGGCCAGCGAACCAGGCGCTTTCGGCAAAGGTCCCGTCCGGACGCGCCAGCTGGAGCGTGTTGCGCCCGACCTGCGTTCGGTATAGCGGAAATCCGGGAGGCGTTGGCTCCATGCCCTTGTCCATGCGCGTCAGGCGCACGGCATGGCTGCGACTCAGCATGTCGAGGACCAGCAGGTCGTCGAGCCCGTCGCGGTTGATGTCCGCCACGTCCACGCCCATCGAGAACTTGCACGTGTTCCGGAAGGCTGCCGTTGGAGCGAGGCGGAAATGGCCGTTGCCATCGTGGATCCAGATGCGGTCCGGACTGTCGAAATCGTTGCAGACATACAGGTCGGGCAATCCATCGCCGGTGAAATCGCGGAAGGTGACAGACAGCCCCCATTCGAAGCGCTTGGAGGTCATCGGACGCCCGTCTTCGTCGAGGAAGAGCCCGGATTCCACAGGCACCTCGACCAAGCCGCCGCGACCATCATTGCGATAGAAGGCATCCGGTTCGCCGTGTTCGACGACGCCGCCCGCCTGCGTATAGGTGAATCGCCCTTCGAGATCCGGCGCCGTCGTAGGCCGGCCATTCACCGACGCCACGTGCAGGCGTCCGTCGACCGGCACGATCTTGAACTGCGTCGCCGGCTGGTCGCGCAGGGTGACGGTTCGGTAGTTTGCGACGTAGAGATCCAGACTGCCGTCGCCATCGAAGTCGGCGAAGGCGAGGGATGTCCCGCAGCGATCGGGATTGAGGAGGGCTGATCGGGTGAACCGGCCCTTCCCGTCGTTGAGATGGATGATCGTGCCGCCGCCAACCGAGCTCACGGTCAGGTCGAGGTCGCCGTCGCCATCCACATCTGCGAGGAGCGCACCGGTGGCATCCAGGCCTGCCGCCGGCGAACCGCTGGCCAGGGTGACATCCTCAAACTTCCATGCGCCCCGATTGCGATAGAGCGTGGATCGACCGCCCAAGCCGGCGAGGAAGATGTCGCAAAGGCCATCGCCATCGACATCCCCCAGCGTGACGCCGGATCCGTTGAGGTAGATCTGATTGGTGGTGAATCGTTCCACCGGCAGGACGTTGGTGAAACCGATGCCAGAAGAGGCGGCGGGAATCCGCTGCAACCGCGGGCCCTGCGACAGGTCGGGTTCAAGCGAGCGTTCGCGTCCCCAAGGTCTCGCTTCCCAGGAGGCAGCCGAAGCCGGAGCCAGGCTGTGCAATCCAAGCGTGATGAGCAGCAGGAGCACCGTAGCCGACGACGTCAGGAGGCGGGGCCGGGGGAGTTTCCAGTGGCCAGTTCCCAGTTCCCAGTGGGGAACGGAGGCGGTGGGGCGAGACTCCGTCGAGCCGCATCGCGCATCCGCACTTGAAACGGAAAACTTGAGACTGGGAACTCTGCTGCGGCTCGTGAGGACACTCGCCCCACCGGAGGATGCCCCAGCTCCCTGCCTTGAAACTTCAAACTTCAAACTCTCCCCCTTCATCTCCCCCCTCCTTCCGGTGGCTTCATGCGCACTTCCCTGATCCCGGCTGCCACTTCACTCCTCGTCACCTTCCCGCCGGGCCATGTCACCTCCACCGCCTTCGGCTCGGTCTCCAGTCCCATCACCACCACGCCCCCGTCCTGACTCCAATATCCGCTCCCTCCGTGCGTCTCCCGCGCCGGTCCCTTCCGCCCGCCCTCGTACTCCACACGCACCTTCGCTCCATACGCTCCACCCCTTCCCTCCAACACCACCCGCAGCCCAACCCTTCCTCCCTCGTTCCGGTACACCTTCGTCTCGCCTCCGGCTTGTCCCACCACCAGATCCAGTCGTCCGTCCCGGTCATAGTCTCCCAACGCCGTTCCCCTTCCCTCTCCGTACACCTTCACCCCACTCACGCTTCCATCCACCGCCTCGAACCCTCCTTTCCCATCTCCCTTCAGCCACACGCCCCGCCCGCCGTCGCTCCTCGACTCCTGTCCCACCACTCCAAAGAAATTCTGCGCCACGAACACGTCCTCGTGCCCGTCGCCGTCCGCGTCCCCGACACTCACTCCGTATCCCACCGCCCGCTGCGCCTCCGACGGCAACCGCTTCAACTCGAACTTCCCTCCCCGATTCAGGAACACGCTCGTCTCCAGCCAGTCCACCTCCAGCACCTCCGTCTTCTTCCCGGCCAGCAGTCCCTCCATCGTCGCCTCCGCATACGCGCGATGGCTCGCGTACTTCTCACGCACCCACGGCAGCACGCGCGACACCGTCTCCAGATCCCTCACCGGCATCCATCGACCGCCTTCCTCCTCCGCCTCGATCACCTCCACCTGGCCCTGTCCGCTGAGGTCGCCCCAGTACATCCGTTCACGCCGATGCCTCGTGTTCATTCCCCAGTTCGATGCCACCAGATCCATCCGTCCGTCCCCGTCGAAATCCCCGGACGTCACCCCGTTCCAGTATCCGCGATACTTCCCCAACCCGACGTCCACCGCCTCCAGCTTGCCCTTGCGGTTCAGGTACACCTTCAGCGGGCCCCACTCCGTCGCCAGCACCAGGTCCACCACGCCGTCTCCATCCATGTCACTCCACACCGCTGCGTTCACCATCCCGGCGTCCTTCAACACCTCGGTGTTCGCCACGTCCGGCACCCACAACGTTCCCGCGCGCTTCCAGATCCGCGATCCATCCACCTCCGGATATCGGCCGGGTCGAACGCGGGAGCCCACGAACACTTCCGCCTCGCCGTCCCCATCCACATCTCCCAACGCCACCGCGCCCACCGTGCTCCACGCGCCCTTCACGCGCTCCTCAGCGGCCATTCCAAGGCCCCATTCCTCCACCCCACCACCCGTGTTCGAATCGTCCTCGTAGTTCGAGGATCCACTCAACACGCGCACCTTCCCGTCCGATCCCAACAGCCCGGCCAGACCGCTCTGGTCACGCGCCGACACCGGCATTTCCTTCGCCTCGAATCCGCCCTTCCCATCGTTGCGATACACGCCCGCGGCTCCGCCCTTTCCAGCTCCCACGATCAGGTCCTCCCATCCGTCGCCGTCCAGATCCATCCAGCCCACTCCCGGGCCTGCCTGACTCAGCTTCCTCGGCAACAGGGCCTGCCTTCCGAAATCATCGTACGGATCCTCCCGATGCACGTGGCCCACGTTCACTTCCCTGAACCACGGCTTCACCTCCGTCCTTGGTGTCGCCGCGACGACCGTCGCTGTCGCCTCGTCGATCTCATACTCCCGATTCGCCTTCACTCCACCCACCACGCTCCGCTTGCCGCTGCGCCAGCGCACTTCCAGTTCCATTCCCTCCACCACCGCACCCGTCGCGAAGACCCGCACCGCGTCGTCGCCCGACAGGTAACGCCCGCCGCTCATCATTTCCTGCGACTGTTCCTTCACTGCTCCGCCACGCAGCGTCACGCGCGCCCCGATCCCACGCGTGTTCTTCCCGGCACCCTTCAATCGCACGGCAACCCGACCGCCAGAAGCCTGGTTGCGGTACACACCGGCCGCGCCGTTCAGCTCATTCACCACCACGTCGAGATCCCCGTCTCCGTCGAGGTCTCCGACCGCCATCCCATGGCTCACGCCGTCCTCTCCGAAGCCCCATTCCTTCCCCACTTCCTCGAACCGGGCCCCACCCACGTTCCGGTATGCCTGACGGCGCAGCGGCAACGGATCGTATTGGAGCGCCTTGCGCGCGATGGCTTCGCCGCGATACGGCCCGCCGGCATCGATGCGCGCATTGGCGTCCTGGTCCTGCGTATCAAAGATGTTACCGGTCGTGGCCAGGAGGTCCTCGAAGCCGTCGAGATCCACGTCGAGGAAGGCGCAACCCCAGGTCCAACCGGAGGCTTGGATTCCGAACTGGTACGCCGCCTCAGCGAACGTTCCATCCGCGCGTCCCAGATGCAGGACGTTGCGCCCGCTCTGCGGACGGTTCCACGCACGTTCGAAGTCACCCGGAGCCAGCACGACCGCGGCACTTCGACGCATTCGAGCGACGTGATCCCGATCGAGCATGTCGGCGACGAAAAGGTCATCGTGCCCGTCGCGGTTGATGTCGGCAAAGTCGACACACATGGAGAACGTCGGCGTGCAACGGAGGGCAGTTGCCGGGATTGCCCGGAACCGGCCGGTGCCGTCGTTCACCCACAGTCGATCGACGCTGTGGAAGTCGTTGCAGACATAGAGGTCGGGTGCGCCATCGCGATTGAAGTCCCGGAACTGCGCGGCGAGCCCCCAATCGCGTGGCGGTTGTTTCAGCGGCTTCCCATCCTCATCGAGGAATGTGCCGCCATCCCACGGCACCGGCGTGAACTGCGCGTTCCCATCGTTCAGGTACAGGAAGTCGGGCTCACCGTGTTCGAGGATCGTGCCCTGCGGCGTGTACTCGAGGACCTCGCGATCCTCGGGCCGGATCATCCGCCGGCCGTTGACGTTCATCACCGAGAAGCCCGTGCTGCGGATCGTGCGGGTGCGGTAGTTGGTGATGTAGACATCCAGGTCTCCATCGCCATCGACGTCCGCCAAGGCCATCGATGTGGCCCCGAAGCGGGATATCAATCCCGAGTCTGGTTGGCCGGTGAAGCGGGCCCGGCCATCATTGACGTACAGCCGGGTCCCGCCGCCGTGACACGTTACCAGCAGATCCAGGTCTACGTCGCCGTCGAGATCCGCGAAGACCGCACCCGCGGTATAGATTCCGGCGAGGTCCACGCCGCTGCTGGCGGTCACATCCTCGAATTTCCAGCCTCCGAGATTCCGGAATATCCGGGCGGTCGACTGGACGCCACACAGGAACAGGTCACACCGACCGTCGCCATCGACGTCGCCCAGCGCGACCCCGGATCCGTTCATCCGGATCTGGTTGGCCGAAGCGAACTCGCGGCTCAGGACGTTCGTGAAGGCGACGCCGGAGTCAGCCGGGCCGAGACGCTGGAGAAGACGGCCGTTGGACGGATCAGCCATCAACGCGCGCCCGGACTCCGCGGCTCGGGCAGAGACCCCTATCGCCACCGCAAGGCACGCCACCGCGCCGGAGAACCGTGACAGGCGAGGTGCAGGAGGAGGCATCGGGAGGAGGTTGAAACCCGGGAGCAGGTATTTCAGCCAAAAACACTGGGGAATGATGAACCTGAAAGCGGCAGATGATCTGACCACGGATTTCACAGATTCCACGGATGGACGGGGCTGGAATGGAAGTTTTCCAACCCGATCGAGCGCTCACCTCGCAGGTGCGCGACGATCCGAAGCCAAGTCCCCGCTTATCCGTGCCATCCGTGGTTTCAATGCCTTTTCCAGGCTGAGACAGGGCGCCGCCTTGCAATGCCCTCAGAATCGGTCGGACGAGACTCCGTCGAGCCGTTCCCGAGATTGAAGATTTCAGTTTCAAGTTTGAAGCGGAGGCCGGGCTTGGAACTTGAATCCTGAAACTGGGAACTCCGCCACGGCTCGTGAGGACACTCGCCCCACCGCTCGGTCCGGGGGCGGTGGCGAGAGGCACGCTCCGCAACGGGCAAGGCGACGAGGCCGTCGCCGCCCCGACAGCTGGTTCCTTCGCGCCTTCGCGCGAACCCCACTCCCCCGTTCGCGTCTTCCCACAAAAAAGGGAGGCCGGGCTCTCGCCCGACCTCCCTGTGATCTGATTCCAACCGCTACCGCTTACTGGCGGGTGCGGAAGAACCCGGCAGCGCCGGTCGGATTGAGCGTGTACGGGCTCGTGGCGCCGGGGACGTCGGTGTAGGTACCGTTGACCGTCGGCGAGGACTGGAGCGTGCCCTTGTAGACGATGCGGCCCTGGTTATCGAACCCGATCAACGGGTTGACCACCGGGTTGAGCAAGCCGGACGGGGCGACGAGCTGGACGGCGTTGATCGGCGCGCGAGGCGTGCCGCTCTGGCCGAAGCCGTTCTCGGTGGTGGCCTCGATCTTGATGTTCGCGGCGCTCAGGCCCTTGAACACCACGTAGGTGCCGTAGGACGGCGTCGCCGGCGTCGGATTCGCCAGCAGGACGTGATCCGTCGGATTCGCGTTGGCCAGGATGACCTGGTAGCCGCTGAGCTCGGTGCCGTTGGCATCGGTGACGCGGAAGGCGCCGCCGCGGTCGGGCACGCCGCCGACGGAGTAGAGGACGACGTCGTACTTGCCGCTGGTCAGCTGGGACGGGAGGCCATTGACCGAGACAGTCGTGGTGGTGGCGTTACCCGTGTCGAGGAAGCCGGTCAGGAGCGACCGGTCAGAGCCGATGAAGGCGTTGTTCTCTTCGCCCCGGCCCGTGGAAGCCCAGGTGTTCGGAGAACCAGCCCACTCGACGGTGGCGGAGGTGTTGACGCGATTGCCGGCCGCTTCAGCGGACAAGGCCACCGCGCCGGTGGTGTCGGAGTTGTTCCCCGAGATGTTGTTCCAGTTGCCCTGCGCAACCGCGTTCACACCGGCGACTTCACGCGGCCCCATGATGCCGGTGTTTTCATTCGCGCCGAAGTTGATGCCGATGGCGTAGCTCTGCGTGCCACGCACCTTGTTCGGCTGGAAGTCGCCGTAGTTGCGGAAGCGGGCGGTCCAGAGCTTGCGGTCCGTTTCAGGGCTGATGTTGCCATTCTCGGGACCGAACACGATGCCGACGTACAGCGTCGCCGGGAGCGGGGCGTTGTCGCCGAGCGCGGCAAAGTCGGACCGGCCGTACTGCAGCCAAGTCACGCCGTCACCGCTACGGAAGATGTGGATGACATCGCCCGTGCGCAGGATGCGAAGCCAGGTGCCGTTCGGGTAGGCGGGCGTGCCGCCGGCGCCAGCGCCGTCGGTTGCACCACCGGTGGCCACACGGCGATTGCCCTCGAACTGGTTGTTGGAGGCCGTGCCATCGAACTTCCTGTTGTCAGGAGCGTGAGCGGCCTGATAGCGGCTGTCGGTCGCGAGGGACTCGCGGACCATCAGACCGGCACGGGCCCATTGGGACGACGAGTCCTGCTCCTCGATCTTGACGACCTTGTCGAAGTCACCGGTGACCTGCTCGTAGACGAAGGTCACGTCGTCGGTGGCGTTCCAGAAGGCGTTGCCGCCGGCCTGGACGTTGACGCCATTGTCGCCGACGGCGAGGGCACCGGCGGGCATGCCGTCGTTCTGGGTGCCGATGGCGGCCCAGGAGAGGCGTTGGACGGTGAACTGGGCCGTCGCGGTGGAGATGGCGTTGCCCTTCGCGTCACGGACATTGCGGACCGTGACGGTGTAGGTGTTGCCCGGGGTCAGGCCCGTGGTGGAGAGCGTCACACCGCGTTCCTGGGACTTGTAGGTCGAGCTGTTCTCGACGTAGGTCGCACCCGTCACCGAGCCGGAGCTGAGCGAGAAGTTGCCAGTGACGACGTCACCGACGTTGATCACTTCGTCGAAGATCACGGACACCTGGACGGCGCCGGCTTCGTTCCGGAGGGCGCCCGCGGAGGCGATGACCGGGGCGAACGTGTCGGGGATGACCGTCAGCGTGGCCGGAGAGGTCGTGACGGAGGCGCCGGGAGCAGTAACTTCGCAGGTGAAGATGGCACCGTTGTCGCCGAGGGTGACCAGCGGCGTCTTGTAGGTCGCCGAGGTGGCTCCGTCGATGGGGTTGCCATTCTTCTTCCACTGATAGCTGGGAGACACAACGCCGGTGGCCGAGGCGTCCACCGAGAAGGTGGCCGAGCGGGTTTCGACGGCGGAGGTGCTGGCCGGCTGGGTGTTGATCGTCAGGCGCGCGCGGGGGACGAGAGACGAGATGGCAGCACCAGTGAAGGCGGAAGCCGTGCCGTTGTCCGGAGCGACTTCGGAGATCAGGTGGAACGTGGCGGAGAAGTTGTCGCCGCCGCCCTCATGATGCACGCCCTCGATGTAGTAGCGGCTGCCAGCCGTCAGCTGGATGCCACCGCTGAACGGCGCGGTTGCGCCGCCGTCCGGAGACCAGGTGGCGGAGCTCTTCTGGGTGACGTCGAGGCCGTCGGACTTGGCGCCGCCTTCGGCCGTGAGCCACTCGAGGTTGTTGCCCCAGGTGTTCTGCTGGGCGATGAGGCGCTTGTTCGCGGGCTTGTCGTCCGTGCTCAGGAACAGGTCGCAATCATCATCGCCGGCGACGATGAAGGCATACAGACCCGTGGCCGGCGGGATGAAGAGGCCGCTGACCTTCTGGGAGTAGTTGTCCGCGACACCCTGAGGGGCCTCGAACTTGTCGAGGAGCGTGGTGGAGGTCACAACGGCCGAGCCACTGTTCACCTGGGCGCGGCTGGCACCGGCGAAGAACTCGCGCTTGAGCCGGCCGTTCAGGACCACGGCGGATTCGACGGTCAGGGTGGCCTCGGAAGAGGTCACCGTCAGGGAGGTCAGGCCAGGCAGGTTGGGCGTCGTCACAACGACGCTGAACTTGGCGCCGTCATCCGCCGCGGAGGCGACGAAGTTGTAAGTCTGCGAGGTGGCGCCCGGGATGTTCGCGCCGTTGCGGCGCCACTGGAAGTTCGGCGTCAGCTCACCGTCGGTGTTGAGCACCACCGTGAAGCTCGCGGCCACGGTCTCGGAGACCGTGATGCTCTGCGGCTGGGTGGCGATCGACAGGGTCGTCGGGTTCGCGAACGTGGCGGAGATGACGTTACCGGTCAGCGGGGTCGGGTCGCCGTTGTTCAGCAGGGTTCCGAACGGAACCGCTGCGATGGCGAGGTTATCGCCGCCGCCGCCTTCATGCATGATCGCCTCGATGTAGTACGAGGTACCAGCGGTCAGCGTGATGCCCGAGGCGAACGGCGTGGTCGCGCCGGCATCCGGCGAGAACGTGTCCGAGCTCTTCTGGGTGACGCGGGTCCCGTCGACAGCGCCGCCTTCGGCGGTCGCCCACTCGAGGGCGTTGCCCCAGGTGGTCTGCTGGGCAACCAAGCGCTTGTTGGCCGGCGTCGCATCCGTGCTGACGTAGAAGTCGGCATCGTCATCCGCCGCGACCACGAACGAGTAGGCACCGCTCGTGGTGGGCTTGAACCAGCCGCTGAGGCGCTGGGCGTAGTTGTCGGCGACATCGCGCGGAGCTTCGCCGGAGGTGATGGCCGTGGTGGTACCGAGCGTGGCGGTTCCGCCTGCGACGGTGGCACGGGTGCCGCCGGGATAGTACTGGCGCTTGAGGACGCCAGTGACGGTGACGTCCGCAGCCTGCACGGCGACGCCGGCCGCGATAGCGACCGCCGCAGCCAGCCGCCCGGAGCGACCGAATAGGGTGGGTTTCGACATAGGTGACTGTGCTTCCCCTCCCATCGCCCTCAGTTCGAACGTCTTATCCCCCAAAGTAGGCACACGCCCACCGGAACGGATAAACCCATTCATGCAAACGACGATGTAGGGAACAGGGTTTTATGACCAGAACCGGGTAGGCATGTCAAACCTGCGGTGTCGTTGTGGTGAATTTCGGGGGCAGGCCGGCAACGATACCGTGGCGGATTCGTTCATCGGGTCGCAAGGACCTCCCGAACGGAGGGATCCAGGCGGATCCGTCGTGGATCCAACCCCGGCCAGCGGACTTCCACGGCATCCGGCCGGCCATCCATCCCCAGGACGGGGACTGCGCCATCGACCGAGTTGAACCCGGCTCCCATGTGGATTTCACGGGTTGGGCCGAGTCGATCGCCATACACCAACCGAAGCCGGGCACCGACGCCGGTGGGGTTACCCGCAGAACCCTGAAGCCGGACCCGCAGACCTGGCCGAGCGCCGATGTTGCGCCAGAGCGTGGTCGCGGCGGCGGACTGGCTTACCGCAAGATCGACCCGGCCGTCTCCATCGAAATCGGTAACGGCCGCAGATCGCCCTTCACCGTGGACCTTCACCCCCGAATCGTCATTGGGGGAGAAGCCTCCCCGGCCATCGCCCATCAGCCACAAACCGCGCCCGGCGTCATTCCGTTGTTGCATGGGATGGCTGGATGACCAGTTCTGGGCGAGGAAGAGATCCTCCCGCCCGTCGCCGTCAGCGTCCGCGACACAGATCCCGAAAGCTGGAGACCGCTGGGCGATTGCCGGCAAAGGACGCAGTTCGAGGTGATCCCCGCGGTTCAGGAGGACCACGGAGTCGAGGAACGTGACTTCGACCCGACCCAACCGCCCGAACGCATCGCCGAGAACCATCCGGGCGTCGGCATCGGCGTAGGCGGCATGGGAAGTGAACCGCTCCGCCAGTTGGGGAAGGGCCATCCGCAACATCGGCAGCTCGCGGCCCGGCCATTCGCGTTGGTCCAGGGGATCGACCCGGGTTTCAAAGAGGTCGACGCCGCCACTGCCCAGGTCGCCATGAAGGAGGCGCAAGGGTGCTGATGGCGAGGCCTGCCAGGCCGTGTTCCGCCCCCAGTTCGACAGGGCGAGATCCATCCGTCCGTCGGCATCAAAGTCACCGGCAACCACGCCATTCCACCAACCGTGCAGGGCGGACTCGGGCACGGCCTGACCCGCCACCCAGACCGGCAGTTTCCATTCCACCAAGCGGCCGGCGTCGTTCCGCAGGAAGGCCGGACTGGCCCATTCGCGGGCAACGACCAGATCCGGGTCCCCGTCCCCGTCGAGGTCGGTGAAGCAGGAACCGGAAGCCAGACCGAGGGCGTCGATCCGCTGACGCAAGGCCATGCGGCCGCCGCCGGTGCTGAGGACGAAGGATGCGGCCGGCTCCGGGTACCGACCCGGGATCACGCGACCTCCGACGAACAACTCCAGGGAACCGTCGCCGTCGAGGTCGGCGGCGGACAACGGTCCGGTGCTGAAGGGCGGGGCCAGGACCGCCTCGCCGCTGGCGCCGCGGACCGGGTCCAGGATGCGAAGGCAACCGCCATTGGTCAGGCCATCCTCGTAGTTCGACGAGCCGGCGATCAGGACGCCGGCGAGGGGCAGGAGCGTGGTCAGGTCGCGGCCAGCTGGCTTGTTGAAGGGAGGGCGATCCTGCCGTTCGAAGGTTCCGTCCGGCTTGCCGAAGAACGCAGCCACGGTTCCTCCCTTGCCGGTACCGATGACCAGATCATCGCGACCGTCCGCGTTCAGGTCGGTCCACGTGAGACCCGGACCGAGCAGAGAGAGCCGACGCGGCAGGAGCGGCTGACGTTGGAAGTCGTCGAAGGGCTCTTCGACCGCGACGTGGCCGAGGCGACTGGACACGTCCTCGAACAGAGGCGACCGGGCGGCAGAACCAGCCGTCGAACTCGAACGCGGGGCATCCGCTGCGAAGACCTCATAGAGGCGACCGGGCACCGCGTTGGAGACGGTCGAGTGGGCGCCGGAGGGCCAGAACACGTCGATGCGCCCGGTGCCGGAACCACCGGCAGCGAAGGCGCGCCGCGGCTGATCTCCGGAGAGGTAGCGTCCGCCAGCAATCATTTGCCGGGACTGGACCGGCACGGACTTGCCGGAGGTGTTGCCCGGAGTGAACACCACCCGGGCACCGATGCCGGCGGCGTTGCCCGCCGGCCCGCGCAGCTGGACCGCGACGCGCGAGGAGGAGGATTCGTTGCGATAGATTCCGGGTCCGTCGAAGAGCTGGTTCACGACGACGTCCGCATCCCCGTCATTGTCGAGGTCGGCGAGGGCCATGCCTTGGGAGATGGATGCGTCACCGAAACCCCACGCCTTCCCCGCCTCCTCGAACGTCGCGTCGCCGCGGTTCCGGAAGAGGATCTTTGGAGTCACGAGACGCGGAAGGGAGCGCACGAGTTCCTGGATTCGCGCCGGACTGAGGGTTCGACCACTGCGTTGGGCTTCGGCGACGCGCTCGGCCCCGTCGCTGTCCTGGAAGTCGCGGTGTTGTCCGGTCCCGATGAGGATGTCCTCGAACCCATCGAGGTCGACGTCGAGGAAGACCGGCCCCCAGGACCACTCGCTGGCCTCAATTCCGGCCTGCTGGGCGGTCTCGGAAAACGAGCCGTCGGCACGCCCCATGCCGAGGACGTTGCGCTTCATCTGCACGCGATCGTCGAAGACGCCCGGCGGCCGGAACTCGGGTGCCATGGCAGCGAGCTGGGTCTGACGACTGCGGCGCGAGCGGCTGAGCATGTCGACCGCGTAGAAGTCCTCGTGGGAATCGGCGTCGAGGTCGCCGAAGTCGACGCCCATGGAGAAGGTCGGGTTGTTCCGCAAGGACAGCCGGGATACGGCGCGGAAGCGGACCTGTCCGGGGCGGCTCTCGTTGATCCAGAGCCGATCCGGGGTCCAGAGGTCATTGCAGACGTAGAGATCCGGATCGCCATCGCGGTCGACGTCGTGGAAGCGGGCGGCCAGACCCCAGTCGCCGGGAGCCGAAGCGAGCGGCCGGCCGTCTTCATCGAGGAAGGCACC
This sequence comes from Limisphaerales bacterium, assembly GCA_965284395.1. Classification (GTDB taxonomy): domain Bacteria; phylum Verrucomicrobiota; class Verrucomicrobiia; order Limisphaerales; family UBA9464; genus UBA6176. The sequence continues at coordinate 780,913 of OZ260084.1, forward strand.
CGAAGTCCACGGAACCGCCGTGAAGCGCGCCTTACCGTCGTTGACCCAGAGAACGTCCGGTTCCCCGTTCTCCTGCACCTGTCCATCGGGACCGATCTGGAACCGATCACGAAGGTCGGGCTCGGTAACCGGGCGCCCGTCCAACGCCACGATGCGTGGCCGGCCATCCACGTTCTGCGTGGAGAAGCGGGCGGTCGGGCGGTCGAGGATCGTCGTAGGCCGGAAGTTGGCGACGTAGAGATCGAGGTCGCCGTCGCCATCGACGTCGGCCAAGGCCAGCGAAGTGGCCCCGGTCGAGGAACGGATTCCGGCCGCCTCGGTGGCGTCCTCGAACCGGCCGGATCCTCGATTGAGGAACAGTCGCGTGCCGCCACCGAGGAGGTTGACGAGGAGATCCGGCCGTCCATCGCCATCCATGTCGGCGAAGGCGGCCCCGGTAGCATCGGCGTTCGGGCAGGCGAGTCCGTTGGTGCCGGTGATGTCCTCGAACTTCCAGTCGCCGAGGTTCCGGTACAGTCGGTTGTCGCTGTCGAGACCGCACAGATACACATCGCACCATCCATCGCCGTCGACATCGGCCAGCGCCACGCCGGATCCGGAGAGGAGATTGCGGTTCGTGATCGAGCGTTCGTCCGAGAGGGAGTTCGTGAACTGGATTCCCAACCGCAGCGGCTCCAGCCGTGTGAAGCCCGGTCCATGGGCCGGCACCGAAGCGAGGGGCTTCGAACGGACCCCCCTGCCCTCCTCCCAGACGTCAGCGCCGAAGCAGGCGACCGACGAAGCAACGAGGGATGCGAATCCCAGGCTGCGAATGAAAGGCTTCAACCTCGAGACGGAAGTTGGATCCGCAGATGGCGCAGATGGGCAGAGACTAGCACCGCAGTGCACGTACATTTCCGGGAGGCCGTTCCCGGCCGGGATCCGATGCGAACCTTCAGCCCTTCCATCTGCGGAATCTGCGCCATCTGCGGATGAATGACCCTGGAAAAGGCCGTTGGATCCACAGATTTCACCGATTGCACGGATTGGGAGCCGGTTGGGAAGGGCTGTCGTTTCACCCGGCGGGTGAAATGGAAACTGCGAAGCGGTGAGGCTTCTCGTCCCAGTCCATCTGTGAAATCCGTGAAATCTGTGGATGACCCAACTGCCGATTTCAGGATGAACTGCCTTGCTGGGCTTCACGGCTTCTCCTCCTCGGCCCGCCCGTCGGCGGAGATCCGCATGCCGCGTGCTGCCGCGGGGACCTGGACCCGCGCCTTCTTTCCGCCCGGCCACGTCACCTCCAGGGTACCTTCACCCGGCTCCGGTCTGGCGAGGACCTGGACCGCTGAATCCGACGCTCCACCCCCGGCTCCGAACCGCCAGACCCGCACGGGTCCCGCGGCACCGGCGCCAACCCATCGGACCTGTGCGCCGGCACCCAGCGGATTGCCCGGACCGGCATCCAGCCTCACGCGCAGCCCCGGCTTGCCGTGCAGGTTTCGCAACGAGCGTGTCGCGCCGCCGTGCTGCGTGACGAACAGGTCCGGCCGACCGTCGCCGTCGAGGTCACCCACCCCACCGGCGCGGCCTTCGCCCTCGATGCGGATGCCGGACTGCGCGGGATCCAGAGCCGCGAAACGGCCATCGCCCAGACCACGCAGGACCAACCCACGCCCCGCGTCATCGCGGGTGAGCCCGTGGTTGTGCCCGAAGAAATTCTGCGAGAGGAAGAGATCCTCGCGACCGTCTCCATCCCAGTCGGCGACGGCGATGCCGAACACGGGCGACATCTGGGCGGGCTCGGGCAACGGCATCACGATCCACTGGTCCGGGCGGTTCAGGAGCACGACGCTCTCGGTCCAGTGGACGAAGGCGCGGCGCATGCGGGCGGCGTCCGGTCCCAGGATCACTTCGAGGTTGGCGGTCGCGTATTCCCGGTGGGACTTGAACCGCTCACGGATCGCCGGGATCGACGCCGAGAGTTCGCCGAGTCCCAGCATGGGCAGGAAGGCCGACACGGGCTGCACGGCATTCCGTGCGATCGCAGGATTCCGGTAGCCCAGAATCACATCGTAGGACCCGTCGGCGTCGAGGTCGCCGTGATGGACCACCCACGGACGTTCGAAGAGTTGGCCGTAGGAATTGGATCCCCAGTTGCCGAGGACGAGATCCGACCGGCCGTCCCCATCGAAGTCGCCGACGTTGACCGAGGTCCAGAGCCCGTCGAAGGCGGCCGGTGGCAGATTGGATCCGGACAGTTGGAAGGGGCGGTTCCACGCGACGAGCCGGCCAGCGTCATTGCGGAAGAAACGGGGCGCGCTCCACTCGGCTGAGATCGCGAGATCGGGATCGCCGTCGAGGTCGAGGTCGGCGAACACCGCGGCCGTGACGAGTCCGGCATTGGTGAGCACCTGCCGGACGGCAAAGGAATTCGTGATGATCGAGACGACGGCCGAGACTGGTTCCCGAGGCCATTGGCCGGGCACCGCGCGTGCTCCCACGAAGACCTCGAGGCTGCCGTCGGAATCGAGATCGGCCATGGCCAGGGAACCGACGGCATTGGGTCCGGCAGCCAACGCAGGACCCGGGGTGGGCCAAAGCGAAAGCGCAGCCCCGTGAGCGGTACCTTCGGTGTAGCTCGACTCGGCGAGGAGGACGCCGCCATCCCACGGCAAGGCCATGGGCTGGGCCCGACTGGATGGCGCATTCGTCCATGGTTCGAATCGGAAGTCCGGGAGGACCCGGAACGCCCGCAGGGTTCCCTGGTATCCACCGGGCAGCACCAGTTCCTCGCGACCATCGCGGTCAAGGTCCGCCCAGGCGATGCCTGGCCCCTCGGTCGACAGGCGACGCGGCAACAAAGGCTGACGGATGAACTCGTCGAAGGGCTCGATCCGGTTCGTGTGCGAAAGGCGGGCGGACAGGTCTTCGAACCAAGGCTTCCCAGGCGACGGCGTCGCGGGTTCCTTGGACACCATGGCGGCGGGATCAGCGTGGATCTCGTACAGGCGGTTCGCCGCACAGTTCGTCGCCCGGGAACGTGTCCCATCCGGCCATCGGACCTCGATGCTCCACGGCCCGCTCCCGGGTGCCGCGAAGGTCCGGGCGGTCGCATCGCCGCTCAGGTAACGTCCGCCCGCGGTGAACTCCTGCGACTGCACCGGTGTTGAATCTGCGCCCTCGGGAAGGACACGAACTCGGGCACCAATGCCGGCGCGGTTCGACGGAGGTCCGGCGAGCCGGACGGCGATCCGCGGAGCGGGCGCGTTGTTGCGGAACACCGACGCCACGGCGTTGAGATGATTGATGATGACGTCGGGGTCTCCGTCGTCATCGAGGTCCGCGAGACACAGGCCTTGGGCGACACCGCGGAAGTCGAATCCCCATTCGGCGGCGCATTCGCGGAAGCGGCCACCGAGATTCTGGAAGGCGACCTGAGGTGGCTCGAGCCGGGGATACTTCCGCCGGGCGGCGAAGAGCTCGGCGTCGTTGGGTCGACGGGTCTGGCGCATCCGGCGGAGTTCGGAGGCGACGTCGAGGTCGCGGGCCGCCCTCCACTGGCCGGTGGTGATCAGGAGATCTTCCCACCCGTCGAGATCCACATCGATGAAGGCGGGCGTCCACGACCATTCGCTGGCCTGGACGCCAGCAAGCGCCGCCGCCTCCACGAACGATCCGTCGGGCCGGCCAAGATGGAGCGTGTTCACTTCATACTGGGGCGTGGCCAAGGGATCAGCCTGCTCCGCAGGTGCTGGAGCTGCATCCTCGAGCTGGGTCAACCTCTGGACCGGGTCCCGGGAGAGCATGTCGAGGACGATGAAATCGTCGAAGCCGTCGCGGTTCACGTCGGCGAAGTCCACGCCCATCGAGAACCGGCTGGTATGACGGAGCGTGCCGGGAGAGGCGGCGCGGAACCGGACCTGACCGGGCGTCGATTCATTGAACCAAAGTCGATCCGGGCTCTGGAAATCGTTGCAGACATAAAGCTCGGGCCGTCCATCTCCGTTGAGGTCGCGGAACTGCGCGGCCAGGCCCCAATCGAACGGCGGCTGCGCGAGCGGACGACCGGAGGAATCGGTCCAGCTGCCCTGGGTCCAGGGAACCTCGACGAATCCCGCGCCGTGTTGGCTGAGGTAGAGGACATCGGGTTCGCCCAGTTCCTCGACGCCCCCGCGCAGGTTCACGGTGAAGCGGTTGGTCAGGTCGGGTGCCGTGGTGGGACGGCCATCGACGGTGGCGACCTCGGTCCGTCCCTGGACCACCTTGAACGTCGCGCGGGCATTCGGCATGTCCATCAGCGCCCGGACCCGATAATTGGCCACGTAGAAGTCCAGCCAGCCGTCGCCGTCCACGTCGGCGATCGCGACCGAGTGCCCACCGCGGCCGGGATTGAACGGCGGCAACGCCGCCAGCCGACCTGGCCCACCGCTGAGGAAGACGTGCGTGCCCTGGCCGTGGGAATTGACGATGAGATCCGGATGTCCGTCGCCATTCAAGTCGGCCGCAGCGCAACCGGTGGCATCGAGCGTCGCGAGCGGGGAGTTCGTCCCGAACACCGCCTCGGTGATGCGGGTGAAACGGAAGTTCCCGTCGTTCCGCCAGAGCGCAGAACCACCGGCCAGACCAGTCAGGAAGACATCGGTACGACCGTCCCCATCGAAGTCACCCGCCGTGACTCCGCCCCCGTCGAGGAGCAGCTGGTTGGTCAGGTGGCGCGACTCGGGGACGAAGTTCGTGAACAGGAGGCCACTGGCTGCAGGATCCAACCGTACGAAACCGGCCTTGCCCCCTGGCGCGATCTCGAGCGGCTTGTGACGCACAAGACCTTCTCCCGGGAGATCCGCGAGGACCCGGAAGGCAACCAGGAAGCCCATGATGAAACGAAGCGGCGTCATCGAAGTCCTGTGAGCTTGCCATCCATCGTCACCCGCACGCCCGGGGCGTCGGCCGGCACCGCGAGCTTCATGGATCGCCCTCCAGACCATTGGACCTCGACGTGGGTGGGCGTCGAGGGGCAAGCCGGAATCAGGGTCGACGACGGACAACTCCAGTAGCCGCCTCCCAGATGGACGGTCCGGAACGGCCCCGAGCGATCGCCCGCCCAGAGCCGGACCCGGGCTCCCACGCCCGCGGGATTCGCCGGGCCGCCATCCACAAGGACTCGCAACCCCGGCTTCGCGCCCTGGTTCCGGAAGAGGCGAAGGGCCGCGCCGTTCTGGGCGACCGCCAGATCCGGACGGCCATCCCCATCGAAGTCAGCCACGGCAGCGCCCCGTGCCTCGCCGTAGACCTTCACGCCCGACTCCTGGACCGATGGCGCACGGAACCCGCCGTTGCCGTCACCCAATAGTAGGACACCGACGCCGGCATCCTGCCGTGCCTCTTCCGGGTGCACGGGAAAGAAGTTCTGGCCGAGGAAGGCGTCGTCATCGCCGTCGCCGTCGAAGTCGGCAACCGCGATCCCGAACACGGGTGAGACCTGCGCCTCGATGGGCAACGCCCGCAGTTCGAATCGGGTTCCGCGATTGAGGAGCAGGACGGATTCAAGGCGCCGGACCGTGACGACCGGGTTGGTGGCCAGAGCTGGGCCATACAGGTCCTTGAGCGTCGCCGCGCCGTAACGGCCGTGCGTCTTGAAGGCCTCCCTGATTCCCGGAACGGCCTGCGCGACCGAAGCGAACTTGCGCACGGGCAGCTCAACTCCACCTGGTCCAGTGTAGCCCTCGATCACGTCAGCCGATCCGGATCCACCCAGATCGCCGTAATGGCAGACCCTCGGTGACCGTTGATCCACGACGCCGGGAAACACATTCCGGCCCCAGTTGCCCGCCAGGAGATCGAGCCGGCCATCGCCATCGAAATCCCCCGCAGCGACGCTGTTCCACCAACCGGTTTCGGTATCGAGCCCAAGGTCCGCTGTCCTCTCGATCCATCGTCCGTCCCTCAGCGCCAGCACGCGGACAGGTCCCCATTCGCAGGCGAGAACCAATTCCGAGCGACCGTCCCCGTCGAGATCGGCAAAGAGCGCATCATTCACGAGGCCCAGTCCGTTGAACCGTTGGACAGGGCTCAGTCGACCGCCCGCGTTGCGGAGCAGCAGCGAGTCCGAGGCGCGCGGATACGCACCCGGCAGCGCACGCCCGCCAACGAAGATCTCGATGGTGCCGTCGCCGTCGGCATCCGCGGCAGCCATGGGGCCGGCGGTGATTCCCTGATTCAGCACCGCCTCGCCGCTGACCTGCCGGACCGTATCAAAGATCCGGATGCAGCCGCCGTTGGTCAGGCCATCCTCATAGTTGCTGGAACCCACGAGCAGGGCCGGCGGGAAGGGAAGCAAGGTCGTGAGGTCTCGACCGGCGGGTTTGTTGAAGGGCGCATCCGCCCAACGCCGGAACGCTCCCTTGCCATCACCCCGAAAGACTCCGGGGAGTGCACCCTGCCCCGCACCGACGATCAGGTCGTCCGTGCCGTCGCCATCGAGATCCGACCACGTCACACCGGGTCCAGCCTGGGACAGGTTCCGGGTCAGCAGCGGTTGGCGGGACAAGTCATCGAAGGGAGCGTCGCCGTGGTTGAACCCGATCCGATCCGATACGTCGCTGAATAGCGGGGCGGGAAGGGTTGGCGCGGCGACCGCGTCCTGCGCCTCGGATTCGTGGACCTCCACCACGGTCCCCGGCTTCACGCCCTGGAGCCGCGTCCGTCGACCGGAACGCCAGGTCACCTCGACATCCAACTGCTGAGCTGTTCCCGCGGCGAAGACACGCATCGGCTGATCCGAGGACAGGTAGCGTCCACCAGCGACCACCTCCTGCGACTGGGGAACGGGACCGCCCTTGACCCGGATCCTGGCCCCGATTCCGTGACGGTTTCCGCCGAGGCCCACGAGCCGCACCGGCAGGCGCGGGGCAGTGGCCTGATTCCGGTAGAGGGTCGGCGCGGCATTGAGGTTGTTGACCACCAGATCGAGGTCGCCGTCCTCGTCGAGGTCGCCGGCGGCCATCCCGATGCCGACCTCCGCGGCATCAAATCCCCACGCGTTCGAGACATCCTCGAACTGCAGTCCGCCCCGATTACGGAAGGCGACGTTGGGCGCGTTCAACCGACGGAATCCGCGTCGGAGTTCCAACTGCTCGCGAGGACTCATCCGTTTCCTCGACTTCATCGCCTCGGCCTCGTCACTGACGTCGATGTCCATCATGTCGAGCTCGTGCCCGTTCGAGATGAGCAGGTCCTCGAACCCGTCCAGGTCGACATCCAGGAAGATGGGTGTCCACGACCACTCGCTGGCACTGACTCCGGCAAGGCGCCCAACCTCGGAAAATGTCCTATCACCCCGACCGCGGAACAGCGTGTTGTGAGAGAACTGCGGACGATCCTCGAACACCCCGACGGACGCCATGCTCGGCGGCAATCCGGCGACCTGCAGGTTCCGCATCCGGTGATCCCGGGAGAGCATGTCGAGCACGAGGAAATCCACGTGGCCGTCGCGATCGACGTCGGCCGCGTCGACACCCATGGAAAAGGCGCTCGTGTTGCGGAGGGACAGGATCGGAGCGGCCTGGAACCGGAAGGGGCCGCCGGGCTGGGTGCGGTTGATCCAGAAACGGTCGGGCGACTCGAAATCATTGCAGACGTATAGGTCGGGCAAGCCATCCCCGGTGAAGTCCCGGGCCATGACGCTCAGCCCCCAGTCGAACAACGGGCCGGCCAACGGTTGATCCTCTTCATCGCGAAAGACGCCCCCGGACCAGGACACCGCTTCAAACCGTCCCCGTCCGTCGTTGAGGAACACGGCGTCAGGCTCGCCATTCTCCCGCACACCGCCGGGTCCGACTGTGAAGCGTCCGACAAGATCCTCATCGGTGACCGGGCGACCGTTGTACTGGGCCACCCGGGGCCCCTGACCGTCGTCGCGCAGGGAGAATTTCCCGCCGGGTTCGTCCCGGACCGTGACGCTCCGGTAGTTGGTCACGTAGAGATCGAGGTCGCCATCCCCGTCGAGGTCAGCGATCGCCAGGCTCATTCCGGCACGTCGGAGATTGAGCGTCGCGCCGCGGGTGAACCGGCCCTTGCCGTCGTTCGACCAGATCGCGGTCCCGGCCCCGATCGAGTTGGCGACGAGATCCAGCGACCCGTTTCCATCGAGGTCGGCAAGCGCCACGCCGGTGATGTCGATACCTGCCCAATCGAAGCCGGCGCTGGCGGTGGCATTGGTGAACTTCCAGCCCCCGAGATTCCGATAGAGGCTGGCGGCGCCCTGCAATCCGCCGAAGAGGACATCCGTTCGTCCATCTCCATCGACGTCACCCAGCGCAACTCCACTTCCGTTGAGCGGGATCTGGTTGGTCAGGTAACGCTCCGACGCGATGCGGTTGGTGAAGGCCACTCCGGCAGCGAGCGCGTCGAGGCGGGTGAAGCCATCCGCTTGGAGTGCGGCCGAGGCGAGACACGCGGCAAGGCCGGAAGCCCAGCATCCCGGAAGCCGGAGAGGCGCGGCGGAGTTCATCATGGACTTTCGAACTGGATCACCTCCGGGGAACACGAGGCCAAGCATTGCCGTCGGGCGCAACAAGGGAACCAAGAAAATGAAAAAGGGCCGGGCAACAAGTGCCCGGCCCGTGATTTCAAACGAGTGTGTCAGTCGACAACCCGCTTACGGAACAACGATGCGTCCGTACAGCTGGCCCACCGCCGGATCCGGGGTGAACGTGAACGGGCTGGTCGCACCCGCGATCGGAGCCCACGGACCGGTGATGGTCGGAGCCGCCTGCAGCGTGCCGCCGCCGGTCCACTCGAGGGTGAACGTGCCGTTGGCGTTGAGCGTCGTCTTCGTGAACGCCGGGCGCTCGGTAGGAGCCGGCGTCAGGAGCAGGAAGTCGAAGTCACCGTTGTTGGCCGAGTAGCGCAGCGTGGTCACGCCGCCGAGGTCGAGGGCCACGTTCTGGCCGTTCGCGTTCTGGAGGGGCACGAGGCGATTGACACCCCAGCCGCCCGTTCCCTGGCCGGTGAACGTGCCGAGCTCTTCGAGGGTCTGGTTGGCGGTGGTGGCACCGGCCGTGACCTTCTGGAGGCTGCCCGACAGCTGACCCGCGAGGGTCTCACCGTGCGAGAGGCCTGCGTAGACGTTGTACTTACCAGCCGGGATCGTGCGGGTGTAGTTGTACCACTGACCGCCGCCGATCCAGCCGATCTTGAAGTTCACGTCGAGATCCGTGAAGCCACGGCCCCAGGACTCAGCGAAGTTCACGTCCATCGGCACCTGCGGGTCTTCACCGATGCGGTACCAGGGCGAGGAACCCTCGCTGCCACGGTTGTAGTCGACACCGGCGACGGCAGACTTGCCGGCGTAGGCGCCACCACGATAGGTGGCCATGTTGCTCGCGGCGGCTTCAGACTGGCCACTGCTGTGGTTGAAGTCTTCGGCTTCGATGAAGAACGAGACGTTCGGGAGGTCACCCGCGGTGAACGTGCGGGTGATCGTGCGATCGCCGAAGGTGAGTTCGACGGTGTTCTGGGAGCCCGGAACCAGCGCCGGCGTGTAGGAGATCGTCGTATCCGTGCCGCTCTTGGTCACGGTCGGGGAGACTCCCAGGCCGTTGAGCTTCATGGAGACGCTGATTCACCTGAATCCGGGCCTGCGGCCCGTGAGCCGGTTGGAAATGGCTCACTGCCGACTCATGGCCCAGGCCGGCGTGCCGAAGTGCTAGTTGCCCTCCGGCGCCTCTTGCCTGCGCCTCTGGCTATGGAAAATCTCGGTCTGGCTGGCGAATTGCCCGCGGCGACACCTGCTGTCGCTTTCTCCCGCTTCCTTCTCGTTGTCGACGCCTCAGCGCTTGAGTGCCGCCATCGCCTTCCCGAAACTCTGTGACCGCCGCCACGACGGGAGTGAATCGGCCTTGGTCCGCTCCTGGTGCCTCTCCAATTCGTACACCCCGATGGCCAGATTGCGCAGGCTCGCCAACACACTCGCCGCCACACGATCCCTCACACGGCAAGCATCCTCGCCCAGGCTCACGTCCCGGCGATAGTGCGTGCCGTTCTCGATCGCCGACCAATGCCCCCGGATGATTTCCATCATCTCCGCGTCGGTGTGCTGCTCGAGCGCACAGCTCGTCAGGTACAGCCCCACCTCGTCCGTCTTCTCTGATTCGCCCTTGCCGAGCGGGATGAATTCCCGCCGGACTCCAACCACCTGCCAGCATCCCACCAGTCCGATCTCTTCCGGCGTCACGGCGATGCGGATCAGTCGACGACGCTCCAGCCGGTCATGATGCTTCTCCCACCGCGCGCTGGCCTCCGAGGGGGAAAATGCGCTGGGAAACCAGCGCCTCGGCCTTCTTTTCGGCACCTTCCTGATTGCCCTTGAGCCCGAAGAGGTAGTCGCCACCGAGTTCCTGTGTGATGAAGCGTGCGCTGTTCTGTTGGCAGTGCAGCGCATCGGCCGTGATGAGGACTCCGGGAGGCAGGGCCAGACTCTCCAGCAGCGGCTGCAAGGCAGGGATCTCGTTACTCTTCTCATCGATGGCTACCTGGCCGAGCGAGAGGCGCAAGTGATGAGTGACCGCCGAAAGCAACTGAAGCGGACGACCGTCGCGCCTGCCACTGCCGCGCAGGACCTTTCCATCCACTGCCAGGCGACCGATGGCCGAGACCTCCTGCTCCAGGAGCCACTGTCCGACGATGGCTGCAAAGGCCCCAGGATCGAGGTTCATGAGCACGCGCCGAAAGGTGGAATCGCTTGGAGCCCTCAGCTCACCGTCTTCATCGGGGAAGCATCCCAGGGCGCGCAACTGACGCTTGGTGAACTTCGAGCAGGTGTCCTCGTAGGCACGATATCCGCAGGCGCCCATGAGGGTGGCCACCGCAGCACAGGCAAGCACGAAGCGCTGGCGATGGTAGAGGCCATGACCTTTGCGCGAGTCGGGGAGTCGGCGAAAACGCTCAAGAAGGTCATCGAGGGCCGGAGCCTGGAACGGGCATGGGCCAGAGACGTCGGCCTCGAAGGCGGCCAGCGACTCCGGCAGGCGGGCTTGCTTGAGGATGGCAAAGGCCCTCGGGTGCAGCGCGCGCAGGTAGAGCTGCTTTGGCTGGCCGTGCGGGAGGTAGTAGTCGCGAGCGTTGCGGGAAAAACCGCCAGTAGGGCCAATGGCCTCAAAACCGCAGGCACGATAACAAGTGCCCCGGTAAAGCGTTTCGTCGACGAAGCTCTCGACGGCGAGGATGGGATGCTTCCATCGAGCAAGCCAGTCATCGCTCAAGCGGCGCAGGCACAGGCCTAGAACGCGTGAGGCAAGGTTTGGAAGGCTTTGCCGATCGGTGAGGACGAGGAAGCGGCTGTTGTTGGCGATGAAGGACAGGCGACGGGCACGCTGACGAGCTGACCACCCGATGTGTTTGTCGCGGCCCTTGATGTGGAGTGCGGCGGCACTGAAGGCGATGAGTGCGACCCATTGGCCGTCGAGTTCAGCGACGTAGCGAAGGTGCTGACCAACGAGGATGGCGCTATGGAGATAGTGGCGTTCCTTGAGGAGGAGATCGAAGCGCTCGCGTTCGTGATCCTCCAGGAGGCGGACGTTGACGCGGGCGAGCAGGTCAGGCTCGCTGGGAATTGGTGGGCGAGGCATGCCCAAGGCTGTCGGGATGGGGGCGGGATGTCCAGCTGGAATCAATCTTCTCCCAACCCGCCAATTCTTTGCTCAGCCCAGATGAATCAGCCCTGCGTTGAGCTTCATGGAGACGCTGGCCGGGTTGACCGTGCCGGTGCCGTCCGCGATGACCGCGACGATCGGGTCGTTCAGCGAGACGCGGTTCGCGCCGTTGGCGGGCACGAACTTCTTGACCCAGGTCGGGCCCGTGGCGCCGGTGTACTGGTAGGTCTTCAGGCCGCCGCTGGCGGTGTCATTCAGGAGGGCGCTCACGCCGTTCTTGCGGGTGTACCACTCGAGGTTCGCGCCGCCGCCGCCTTCGAACCAGACGCTGCGGACCGGGTACAGACCGGGCTGGAGGATGTTGACGGAGTAGAACGTGTCGCTCGCGCCACGGCCGCCGTCGAACTCGCCGGCGAAGATGCGGGCGGCGTCCTTCGGATGGCCGAACCAGGTGGCGAAGCCGTCGTCGGAGTTGAAGCTGAAGGTGTAGAGGCCCGCGGTGGGGAACTCGATGACCGTCAGGATTTCGGCCGAGATGTTGTCGGTGGAGGTGCTGCCATCAGGCCGCGTGCCCGGGACACCCGGGATCGCGACTTCCGGGAAGCCGTTGTTGCCGTTGAACGCGCCCTGGTTGCCCGGACCCTGATCGAAGTTGATCACGTCCGTGATGGCGAAGGAGCCGGTCGCATCAGCGCTCGACAGATCCGCGTAGTTCGGCAGACCGAGCAGGCCGCGGGTGTGCAGGTCAGCGCGGCGAGTGCGGTTCTCAAGACCCTGATCGCTCAGCGTGGGACGGAAGATGAAGCCAGGCTTCGTCTTGTCCACGGCCGAATCCGGCAGGCGCATGCTGACCGGGATCGTGGCGTAGTTGGCGACCGTGTAGGTGTAGGAACCCGAGTAGTTGCCACCGGTCGAATCCGCGAACGCGAGGTCAACCTTGGTGTTCGCGCCGGACGGGAAGAACGTCGGCGGGGTGTAGCGGACCGTGGTGATGTTGCCGGCCTTCGAGACCGTCGGCGTCACCGTGGTGTCGTTGACCTTCAGGACGATCGATCCACCGTTGACCGTGGCGGCAGAGCCGTCCGCGATTTCGAGGGTGATCGGCAGGTCGCCGGGATACGGATTGCCAGTCTGGCGCGCCGGGTAGGCGAACACGACAGCCGGAGGAACCGCAGCGGTCGTGGTGCGGAACGCGCGGATGGAGTTCGGCGTGCCGTCGTTGATCAGCGCGCGGGTCTTGCCGTCACGGATGACGACCCACTCCAGGTTGGCGCCACCGCCACCCTCGAACCACACGGAGCGGACCGGGTAGAAGCCCGCCGTCGGAACGACGAGGGTCACGGCCGTGTCAGAAGCACCACGACCACCATCGAACTGCGACGCGATCACGCTGGTGAGCTGCTCGCGGGAGTTCTTGCCGAACGCCGTGCGGAAGCCGTCGTCCGAGTTGAAGATCAGGGTGTAGACACCGGGCTGATCGAACTCGAGGACGGTCTGGATCTCCATCGCGATGTTGTCGGAGTTCGACGTCGCGTCGATGCCGGGGATCGCGCGGTCTTCAGCGCCGTTGTTGGTGTTGAAGTTGCCCGCGGCCGCCGGAGCATCCTGATTGTAGTTGATCGTGGTGGTCTCGATCGAGGAGGGCTCAAACGAGTTGTTGTCACCCAGATCGCCATGGAGCTGGCGCTCGGCACGGATCACCGTGTTTTCCTGGCCCGTGAGGACCTGGTGGACACGGAGGTTGAAGCCGGGCTGGGAGGCATTCGCCACCGCGAGGCTAGAACCGAGGACCGTGTACGGGTCCACGGTGAACGTGCGGGTCGCGGTCACCGCGAGGTTGCGCGTGTCGCGGGCCGTGACCTCAACCGTGTGCGTCGATCCGACAGGCAGGATGGCGGCCAGATTGCGGTAGCTGATCGAGGTGGTGGCACCATTCTTGGACGTGGTGACCTTGGATCCATCCACCGCGACGCCGTCGAGCTTCAGCTCGATCGAGCCCGGGTTGAGGACGGAGGGACCGGAGTCTTCGACCGAGAGCGTGAACCCGATCGGGTTCGAGGCCGCCGTGCCGACGACGATCTTGTCGGAGGCCACCGTCGTCAGGACGATGTTGTCGATGTGATGGGCTTCCCACGCGCCACCGGTACGGCCGGCGAACACGATGCGGCCGGAGCTCGGCCCGAAGTCCACGGCCAGACCGCCCGCAGGGGTCAGCTCGACGCCCTTCCAGGAGATCTTGACCTTCGCATCCTCGGTCAACTCGGCGACGAACTTCTCCCACTTGAGGTTCTTGATCCACCGATTCCAGGACTCGACGCCGTCGGCAATGTTTGGCTGGGGAGCGTTGGCATCGTTGCCATCCACCACACCGTCATCGTTCAGGTCGACGTCGCTCAGCGCGCCGGTCTGCATCGAGCTCGCGTAGTTCGCGTCGGAGGCAGGCAGGTTGCGGTAGGGAGCGGCGTCGAACGTGCCACCGGGCCAGGTATTGCCCGGGCGGAGGGGAACCGGAAGCTGGGTGATCAGGGCGCCATCGACGCGGATGGAGATGCCAACCACGTCGGTGATTCCGCCCGGATGATCGCCGGACTGCCAGGTGTCATAACCGATGCCGAGCCCGGTGCGGGAACCTTCCTCAGGGAGAGAACCTTCGGTGCCGGCGCCGGAGAAGTTGACGTAGGTGGGATCGATGCCTTGGTCGGCGTTGGAGAGGAGTTCATCCCCGCCGCGGACGTAGTTGATCGAGAAGCCGTCGGCGGGGTTCGCCGTACCGCCACCGATGCGGAGGTCGACCTCGAACTTGAACGCCTTGACGACCAAGCCGTTCTCCAGGTCCTTGAACACCAAGCAGGCCTGTTGGCCGCCTCGGGCATCGTTCAGGGCCAGGTAGCCGTCGTTGGCGGCGCCGGAAGCGCCACCGGAAGCGCGCCATTCGGCAGCGCCGTTTCCGAGTTCGCGATACAGGCTGGTAGCCGCTGGATCGCTGTTGAAGTTGATCGTCGTGACACCTGCCTGTGTCACCGATCCGGCGCCCGCCAGGGCGAGGGCCAGAGCCCGCCACCACTGCAATGTTTTTTGTTGTCGCATAGGTACTCTTCCCCGGCTGCCGAAACTGCGCCCACCTCCTCTTTGGGCACACCCGTGCCGAAGAGAGGAAGACCTTTGAGCAAGGCTGCGCGCAGCTTCACCAGCCAGATAATGGGAGTCGTCCGGACGCTGCCGAAGCGTTTCAGGACGGTCAACGAAATTGTCTGAAACGGACCTCCCGAATCGCAAACCACTCACAGGGACGACGGCGAGGGGTGGGGCGAGTATCCTCACGAGCCGCGGCAGGGTTCACTGAAAAGCAAAGCACCCCTTGCCGAACGGCGAGGGGTGCAGGCTGGAATTCCAACGGGGGCGCATCCCCCGGATAGACCGGGCTACGTCCCGCGACTACTTTTGCTTCTGCGGATTCTTCCACTCCCGACCGTCGCGGGCGACCAGGTCGTCGGCGGCGAACGGTCCCCAGGTCCCCGCGCCGTAGAATTCACGGTTCGTCAGCGGCTTGCCGATCCACGCGTTGCGGATGGCATCCACGATGCCCCAGGCGGTCTCGACCTCGTCACGCCGGATGAAGAGCGTGGCGTCGCCAGCCATCGCCTCCAACAGGAGCCGCTCGTACGCCTCGGGCGTATAGGCACCGAACTCGGTGTCGTAGGAGAAGTTCATCCGGACCGGCCGAAGTTCGGTCGCACCGCCGGGAACCTTTCCGTTGAACCGCAGCGTCATGCCTTCGTTGGGCTGGAGGCGGAGCGTCAGCGAATTCGCGTCCAGGCGCGTCCCCGACTGCGCATTGAAGAGGATGCTGGGAGCGGGCTTGAACTGGATGCGGACCTCGGACGCGGAAAGGGGAAGGTTCTTGCCGGTGCGGAGGTAGAAGGGCACTCCCGACCATCGCCAGTTGTCGATGAGCAACCGCATGGCCACGAACGTCTCGACGTTCGAGTTGGGCTTCACCTTGGGTTCCGAGCGGTAGGCGGGCCGAAGTTCGCCTTCGACCTCCCCGGCGAAGTACTGGCCTCGGACGACGTTCTCAGCGACCTGCGCGGGCGTCATGGGGCGGATCGACTTGAGGAGCTTCACCTTCTCGTCGCGGACGTTCTCGGCCTCGAGCGAGACCGGCGGCTCCATGCCGATGAGCGCCAGCACCTGGAGGACGTGGTTCTGGAGCATGTCCCGCATCGCTCCCGCCTCCTCGTAGTACCCGCCCCGCGAACCCACGCCCAGCTTCTCGGCCACCGTGATCTGGACGTGATCGATCGCCTCCCGGTTCCACAACCGCTCGAAGATCGCGTTGCTGAAACGGAACGTGAGGATGTTCTGGACCGTCTCCTTGCCGAGGTAATGGTCGATCCGGAAGATCTGCTTCTCGTGCGAGAACCGGGTGAGCTCGGCGTTCAACTGCTTGGCGCTGACCAGGTCGTGCCCGAAAGGCTTCTCGACCACGACGCGCTCCGGGGTCGTGCCGCCCTCGGCCTTTTGCAGCATGCCCACCGCGCTGAGGTGCGCCGTCACCTCGGCAAACTGGCTGGGGCTCGTCGCCAGATAGAAGAGGAGGTTGCGGCGAAGCTTCTCGTCCGGAAAGCCGGCGACCAGGGATTTGAGCTTCTCGTATCCCGACGCGTCCGAGATGTCCGCCTGGCAGTAGTGGATGTTCGACGCGAACTCGGCCCAGACATCCTCGTGCACGGGCTTGGTCCGCGAGAACTTCTCCAGTGCCTCACGCAACTCGGCGCGCCAGGATTCGTCGGTCTTGTCCCTCCGAGCGAACCCGATGATGCGGAAGGGCCTGGGCATCAACCGCTCCAATGCCAGATGATACAGCGCAGGAATCAGTTTGCGCGAGGTCAGGTCCCCCGACGCGCCAAAGATCACCACGGTGCACGGTTCGACCGGTCGGCGGGCCTGGTCGAGGCGGGAGGCGAGGAGTTCATCAAGCTGCTGCACGTCGTTCATAAACGAGGGCGTAAGATGGTCGGGGCCGGACGCGGGGGCAACCGGCATTCACGATCGAAACCTTCATCCGGCCGAACACGATGTCTCATTTGAAAAGCAGGAAACCCGGGCGATCCGTCTTGGGGAGACGAACCGCCCGGGCCATTTGGGGACGGCCGGGACATTGGGGTATCCCGGCCTGCATTGCTGGGGAGAAACGGACGGTAGATTTGGGGACTACCGTCCAGGTCTCATTCGGGACGCCGGTTGAGTAGTCCGGCTCCCGTGCTTTCCTCGAACCGAGGAGACGATCGGTTGGGGACCCGATCGCCAGTCAGCGGCCACCGGATTTCCTTGGGGAGGAAGCCCGGCAGCCGTGACGAAGTCTGGGTCATCGAAGCGTCTTCACGGACACCGTCGAGGTGTACGCTGAGTTGCCCCAGCTGTTGAAGGCGCGAACACGGTAGTAGTAGGTCGTGTACGACTTGAGCCCGCCCGATGAGTAGGAGCGGACATTGGTGCCGACGGTCCCGATCTGGGTCCAGGTCGAGCCGTTGGTGGACCGTTCGATCGCGAACCCGGTCTCCGTCGACGCATTGTCGATCCAGCTGAGTCGGATCTCAGTCTTCGAGGCAGCAACGCCGCCCAGTGATGTGGGAGCCGCCGGCACCGCGCCAGGGACCGTCACGCTCGCGATGTTCGAGGCGGGTGCGTTCCCCGAACTGTTCGCAGCCACCACGCGATAGCGGTAGCTCGATCCCATGGCCACGGCAGGGTCGAGGTAGCTGACCGTATTCGCCGGCAGGACGATCCACAGGAGGAATGCCCCCCCGTTGACCGAGCGTTCAACCCGGTAACTGCTTTCGTTGGAAGCGTTGTCCACCCATCCCAACGTCACGCCTGCGCTGCCATGAACCGCCGTGAGGTCCGACGCCGCTGCCGGCAAGGGTGCCGGCACCGCGACCGTCTGGGTCGCTGACGGCGGAGAAGACCCGACCTCGTTGACCGCGATGACGCGGTAGGCACAGGTGGATCCACCGACCGCGGTGGAATCGGCGAAGGAGGTTGAATTCGAGGGGAGCGTTGCCAGGAGCAGGAAGGCACCCCCATTCACGCTCCGTTCCAGCCGGAACTGCGTCTCGTTCGAGGAGGCATCCTGCCAGGAGAGGACCACCTGTCCCGATGCGAAAGCCGCCACCAAACCGGCCGGTGCAGCGGGCACCGCAGGAATCGCGGGGACCGCCACGACAGCCTCGTTCGAATAGCCCGACGAACCCACGCTGTTCGAAGCCCGGATCCGGTACCCATAGGTCGTGGCCGGAGCCACCGAGTTGTCCACGAACGACGTGACGTCGCTGGTGAGCGTCGCAACAACCGCCCAGGCCACGCCATCGGCAGACCGCTCCAGGCTCTGGCACAGCTCATTCGATGCGGCATCGGTCCACGTCAGGCTCACGCTTGAGTAGGAAGTCGCGGTGGCCGCCAGGCCGCTCGGGGCCGCGGGTACCGACAGGCTTGCCGACGTCCGGAAACCAGCCACGACGCCGGCCGTCAGGTTGATCGCCCGAGCGTTGTCGGCGGCGTTGAGCGGATCCACCGCCTCGTCCACACCGAGCGGCTGGCCCGCGTAGAGGAGTTTCGGATTCGAGAAGTAGTTCACCCGGATCGCCGAACCGCAGGCGTACGACATGATCGTCCGGAACGGCGTCGAGTTGGTGGAGCATTGGCGCCATCCATAGGCGTAGGGATAGGCGGCCGGTCCTGCCGAGTTACCCCGGTCATGCTGGCAGCCGAGCTGGTGGCCGAGCTCGTGCACCATGCTCAGGGAAGCCAGGCACCCGGAGTAGACGACCGAGAAGGCATTGCCCGCGAACCCGGGCGATGGAACGGACATCACGTACGACAGCCCGCAGCTCGACGTATCCTCGCTCACCAGGTTCACCAGATCCGCGCCGTATTGGTCGCGGAGTGCGTGGACCTCGTCCATCAGGCCGTCCGTCGTCCGCTGCAACGCCGTCAGCGTCGCCGTCATCGAACCGCTCTCGACGTACGCCACCTCCGTCATGTGCACGAGCGAGAACTGCACGGCCGCCTGACTGTTGGCCATCGCCGTGTTCGCGTCGGCCACAGACTGCAGGATCTTGGCCTCGATGCCCGCCCTTCCATAGCGCGCCCGAGTGGCGGGCGTGTAGACGACCATGAGGTCGATGATGTGGACCCCGCCCGGAGGGGGCTGGAGCGTGGCCGGCGCTGCTTGGCGGCCCAGCGGGATCGGCGCGGGCAGGCTCAGGTGGCCCATCGCGGAACCCTTGGCCTCGTTGTGCTGGAAGACCTGATAACCTCCGGCACCTGAGGGCGAGATTTCATACAGCTCGTTGCCCGTGTCCAAGGCCCGGTCAATCACCCCGGAAACCACCCCCTGCCGCACCGCGAAGGTGGCGCGACTCAGGGGCTCTCCGGAAATGCGACCAGACCAGACCTGGTCGCCATTGGGCAGCTGTGTGATGTGATCCCGTTCCAGGCGAACGGTCTCGCCAGGGAACAGGGTGACATCGAAGACCGCCTGGTCGAGGACCTTGGCGTTCACTTCGATCGCCCGAAACCGCCCGGGAAGCGCTTCGCGAGGAGCGGAGCGCTTGGATGGCTTCAGGGTTGTTTTTGTTAGGTCGCCTGACTCTCGCTGAATGGAAGCCGCCACACCTGCAACGGACCACCCCACCAGCAGAAGCAGAAGACCCCTTCGGACGGTATGGGCAATGCCCACACCAAACATGCTCTTCATTGCAATGTTCGTTCGGGGTTTCTGCCCTCCCTTTTTGTACGGCGACACCAGCCGCCGTACCCCTATTTTGGGCCTTCAAAGAACAAGAAGCTTGTAGCGTGAAACCTTACAACCGGCAACCGATCAAACTGCCAAAGCCCGAGATTATTTTCGGCTCGGACTGCGACCTTCGCCCCCAGCTTCCCTGAGGAGTGGGTAACTCTCCGTCAGGCCACCTCTACATCCGACATCGCGATCCGCACCGAAGCCGCCTGCCCGATGAAGTCCAACCGCAGCACCACATCCAGCGGGTCGTCCCTTCGCTCCACGAACCCCTCCATCCCACGCAACGGGCCGGCGGTGATCTCGACCCGCACACCGGGTTGGATTCCGGATACAGGCCGAAGATCGAGGCCAGCCTCCAAGGCCGTCAGGATGTCACTGATCTGGCGATGGAACTCCTCCATGTCCACCGGCACGAGGACGCGGGCGACCTGGTTGTGCTGTCCAACCTTCTGCTTGAGCGACGGCGCCGCGCGCAGGAACAGGTATCCGGGGAACAGGACCTTGTCGAAATGGACAACCTTCCCACGGTACCGGTGCGCCGTCCGGTAGGTCGGCAGTTCCGAGGCGATCCCCTCCCGCGTCGCCCATTCACGGACTTTTTTCTCGCACCGGGCCAACACGTGGACCACCAGCCACGAGGGGCTGGTGGATGCCGGATCCGGGATGATCGGTGCTTCGTCCACGCGAAAGGCCGCGTCCCTACCGCCCTCCGAGGCCCCCCGCAAGGGGCAAATTCCCGTTTTGAATTAAGCGCCGCCTCGCCGAACGTCCGCGAATGCCAGAGAATCCCGGAATGGTCCCCATCGCGACCTCCGACCCCATCAATGCGCGTATCCTCGCCGTGAGCGAGGACCGCATCCAGGGCTACAGCCGGGATCCGCTGGCCGCGATAGCGTCAGAGGCCGGGCTGCCGCTGGAACTCGTGCTGGAGAGGCTCCGGGCGCTGCTTCAAGCGGGCGTGATCCGGCGGATCCGGCAGACGCTTCTCGCCACCAGTCTTGCCGAAGGTGCGCTGTGCGCTTGGCAGGTACCCGCCGATCGCCTGGACGAAGCCTTCGACCACCTTTTCCGGGATGACCCCTTCAGCGGACATGTCGTCATCCGGTCCACGGACGCCGCCACCCCAGGATCCAACTACCGGCTATGGACCACCCTGAAGGTTCCGCAGGGCTTTTCACTGGTGAAGCATGCCGCGTATCTCGCCGGACGCATCGGGGCCGAGCACCACCGCCTCATGCCGGCCCGGAAGCTCTTCGCGCTCGGGGTGGGGCACGTACGTCGGCGCGGGCTCGAACCCGGCAGCCGGGCCGATGTCCCGGCCGAGGCCATCGACGTCCAGGTCGTCCAGCTTTCCGCCCTCGAATGGCGCGTGCTGACCGCCTTGAAGCGCGAGTTCCGCGACGACGAACTCGTGCCGAACCCGTGGGCTGGCCGCGCCACCGAAGCCGGGGTCTCCATCGATACGTTCCATCAGGTTTCGGAAGGACTCGTCCAGCGTCAGGTGATTGGCCGCTTCAGCACGTTCCTGGAGCACGTGAAGCCCCTGGCCTCCGGCGAACGGGTCACCCGGTTCAATGCCCTGTTCCACTGGGCCGTTCCCCCGGGTCGCGAGATCGAGGCCGGACGGGAGGTCGGGCGGCATCACATCATGACCCATGCCTACTGGCGCGAGGGCGGTCCCGAGTTCCGCAATGTGAACGTCATGGGCGTCGCCCATGGAACCGACAAGGAAACGGTCCTCGCCCACAAGGCCGCCATGGATGGGCATCTCGCGGAACTGGGCATTCCCGTCTCCTACACCAACGTCTTCTGGGGTGGCCGAAGCGAGATCAAGCCGAGCGAGATCTCTCCCCTGGCCTACTCCGAGTGGTGCCGCGCCTCGGGGATCGACCCCGACTCGATGCGAAGCCAGACCGGGCAGGGCTGATTTCAACCTGAAAGCGGCAGTTGGGCTATCCACAGATTTCACGGATTTCACAGATGGGCCGGGACAAGAGGCCTCACCGCGTCGCTGTTTGCATCTCACCCGTGGGATGGAACGACAGCCTCTCTCAACCGGCTTCCAATCCGTGCAATCGGTGAAATCTGTGGATCCAACCGCTGTTTCTAGGCTCAATCAACCTGCCCCCGACTGCCCAGCCGGCCATCCAGCCAGCGGCAGGCGCCGCTCTCGTCGTGGAACTCGCCGTCCAACTGGGCCTCGAATGCCGCCCTCAGGATCCGGCTGAAGGCCGGCCCCGGATGCAGTCCCCGTGCCACCAGGTGCCGTCCCTGCAGGATGGGCCGTGGGGCAGACGCCTGGAGGTCCAGCGCCTCGGCACTTTCCAGCAGCGCCTCGACCGCAGCCGGCCGACCCCGCGGTCGCGGAGGCCGCCCGGAGGCATCCGCCGTCATCACTTCGACCAGTTCGTGGATCCGCGCCGGCTCCAGACGCCGGGCCAGCCGTCGGACGGCCCGTGCCGATGGGGCCTGGAGATGGGCCATGTGATTCTCGACCAAGGGCACCACCCGGGGAGCAAAGGCCAGGGGAGCCTTCAGCCGCGCGAGGAAGTTCGCCGCCATCGGCCCGCCCTCGGATTCGTGCCCCGGCGAGACGATCCGCTCCCGGCCTTCCCGCAGTTCGCGAACGGTCGTCGTGGCCTTCCCCACATCGTGCAGCAAAACCGCAAACATCAGCACCAACCGAGTCGGTTCATCCGCCTCGATCCAGCCAGCCTGCGTGACGAGTGCGTCCAGACAATGCAGCGTGTGCGTCCACACGTCCCCCTCCGGATGCCACTGCGCGTCCTGGGGCACGCCCTGCATCGCCACCAGCTCCGGATAGTACGCCAGCCAGCCGCAATCCGACAGGAACTGCAACCCACGGCCGGGCACCACCGAACGACTCGCCCACTTCCACCACTCTTCCCGGATCCGTTCCACCGCCAGCTCCGGCTGGCTGCCCGCGATCGCCCGGCAGAGTTCCACGGTCGACGGATCCGCCGTCAGGTCGAACCGCCCGATGAACTGCATGCCGCGAAGCACCCTCAGCGGGTCCTCCACGAACGCCGGCCCCGTATGTCGCAAGCGGCGCTCCCGCAGGTCCCGGAGCCCGCCGTGAAAATCCAGGATCTCGCCCCGGTGCGGGTCGAACATCAGCGAATTGATCGTGAAGTCCCGCCGGCTCGAAGCCTCCTCCGGCGTGATCGACGGATCAAACTCCACCTCGAACCCGCGATGCCCCGGACCCACCTTCGAATCCCGCCGTGCGAGCGAGAAGTCGTATTGTTCCCCATCCCGGAGCGAGAGCTTCACCACCCCGAACGAACGCCCCACCGCATCCACCCGCCCCCAACGGGCCAGTGCCCGGAGCAGCACCGGGTAGTCGACACCGAACACCTCGATGTCGAAATCCTTCACCGGTCGCCCGAACTGGGCGTCCCGCACGCACCCTCCCACCAGGAAGGCACGCGCCAGTTCCGGCGTCCCGGCAAGGACCTCCCGGAGTCGCGATGGCAGCAGCTCAATCAATCGCCGTGATGGTCTCACACCCTCCCGAAGCAGGCAAACGCCCCCCGGGCGAGTTCGAAGTTTTCAGTTTCAAGTTTGAAGCCAGATGCCCTCAGGGGTGGGGCGAGACTCCGTCGGGCCGTTCCAAGGCTTCCACCCTTCGTACTCGTACTCGACCCCAAACGAGGCGCTCCCTCGTCCTCTCAGAATCTCCATTGGCCCGAGTACGAGTAGGAGTACGAGTACCCTCCGCCGCATCTTGGCTGCGGATCAACCCGTCTCGCCTTCCTCGGCGCGAAGCCGCTTGGCGTCCTCGGGCTTTCCGGTAGGGCCAGTCTCTGCCAAGCCGGTCCCCAAACACCGGGCGCATCTTGACACTGCCCCCGTATGAAAACAGGAACGGGGTGGCGACGTCCTCGTCGCCTTGTAGAAGGGCATGGGAGGGCAACGAGGACGTTGCCGCTCCGATTGACGCGGGGGCAGTGTCAAGAAGCGCCCCCAGACACCAACCCACCCACGCATTGCGTCGGTAGACAGATCGGGCACCCTGACCGGATGCGACGCAGACATTTCATCGGGGGGACCCTGCTGACCGGGCTGTTGGCCACCCGCGGCACCCTGCTTGCGGGTGTTCCCGAAGACTTCACCGTGGAATCTCCCGTCGACGGGAAGAAGTTCACCCTCTCCAAGGCGCGCGGCAGCTGGGTGCTGCTCCACTTCCTCCTGAAGACCGAGTGCCCGGTCTGCCTGCGCCACACCCGCGAGTATGGGCGTCGGGCCAAGGAGCTGAAGGATACCACGCAGGTATTCCTCAAGCCCGACAGCGTTGAGGACATCCGCGCGTGGACCGAGCAATTGAAGGAGTCGGGAATCACCGTCTACCGCGATGCCGACGCGAAGCTGGCAGAGGCCTTCTCCATTCCGGGCGGATATCGCTTCCACGGACAGGTCGTTCACTACCCGGCCCTGCTGATTCTCGACACCACCGGCAAGGAAGTGTTCCGGCACGTGGGCAAGGACAACAGCGACCGCTTCGGCTTCGACGCCCTCGTGGCCAAGCTCCAGGAATTGCAGAAGTAGCCACTGCCCAATCGAAGTAGCCGCTTCGACGTTGTTGAATCGGCCCGCGACACCCACCCTACGTGCATGGCGAAGACGGACTACGTGGAACTGCCCGATGGCTCGCAGGTGAAGATCCTCCATGAGGATCGGAGCGTGCTCGCCATCGACAAGCCGCCCGGCTGGATGCTGGGACCCGAGGATGAGGAACACGTCCGGCGCAACCTGCACATCGCGTTGACCCTCGGCATCGAGGCCGGGCTCTGGTGGGCGCGCTGCCGCGGACTGAAGTTCGTGCGGTTCATCCACCGCCTCGACGCCCCCACCACCGGCGTGCTGCTGCTGGCGAAGAGCCGCGGTGCCCTGGCTCCCTTCGGGAAGCTGTTCTCCGGACGCCTCGTCGAGAAGACCTACCTCGCGGTCACCGATGGCATCCCGAAGGAGAAGGAGTGGACCTGCACGTTGCCCCTCGGGGCTGACCCCGCCGTGCCGGGCAAGCACCGCATCGATCACGAGGATGGCAAGGAATCCCAGACCCGGTTCCGTGTCCTTGAAACCCGCAGCGGCCGGGCCTTGGTCGAGGCCTATCCACACACCGGCCGCACCCACCAGATCCGCCTACATCTTCTCGCCGCCGGTTGTCCGGTGGCTGGCGACATCCTCTACGGAAAACCCCACCCCGCTGGCCTCGGCCTGCGCGCGGTCGAACTCGCCTATCCAGACCCGTTCACCCGCCGCCCCATCCGTATCCGTGCGGAGCGGGCCGAGTTCGAGAAGGCCTTCGGCTTCGGCCCCGTGCCCGTCAGCCAGACACCAGCGACGCCGCCCACGATCGATGGCGAGGCTGTCCCGGCTCCCGCGAGACCCGTGCCGGCGGCATCGGCTCCACGGCCCGCACAGCCTTCGGGGCCGCCTCGTCCCGTGGCTCCGCGTCCGGCCGGTGCGCCAAAACCTGCTAACCGTCCACCCGCCCCGCAGCGCCCTGCCGTTCCGTCGAACCCGAACCGCAAACCCACGCCGGCCAAGCCACAGCCCCAGCCGCCAACGCCCCGGCCGACCCCTGCCGCCACGCAGCGTCCCCCCGAAAAACAGGAATCCCGCGGCCCCGGGCCTCAAACGGCCCGGAACCACGGGAAGCGACGTCGCCGGGGCTGAGCCGGGCGCGATGCGGTTACTTCTCGGCGAGGAGCTTCTCGACCTTGCCGACGAGGTCCTCGCGGGCGTTGAGGTCGCGCAGGTTGCCCTGCTTGTCGATCAGCCACATGGCGGGGATCGACTGGATCCCGAATTCCTTGCCGAACTTGTTGCCCCAGCCTTCGCCGTCGAAGTACTGGGCCCAGGGCATTTCCTTGTTCTTCACGAACTTGGTCAACGCATCCTTGTCCTCGTCAAAGCTGATCCCGACGATCTCGAATCCCTTGTCGTGGAGCTTCGCGTAAGCAGCCTTCACGTTGGGAATCTCCTTCACGCAGGGGCCGCACCAGGTCGCCCAGAAGTCCACGAGGATGACCTTCCCCTTCATCTCGAGCAGGTCGATCTTGCGACCGTCCGTCGACGTGAACGCGATGCCCACAGGCTTGCCCACGCGCTCCAGCTTCTTGCGGATCCCAGCCGCCTGTTCCTTCATCGCCGGCTCGGTCTTCGCCGCCTCGATCTCCTTCGCAATCGCCAGCGCCTTCTCGGCCGGCAGGCCTTCGGCGATTTCCAGAAGCGCAGCGTAGATCTCCGGGCGGTCCGGGTGATCCTTCTGCAAGGCGCGCACGCCCTTCTCGAACTCGGCAAAAACCGCAGGCAATCCCTCGGACTGCTTCTTCATCGCGGATTGCGCCGCCTCCTGGAGTTTCTTCTGGAGTTCGTCCTGCGGCCCACGCGGTTCCGGCTCCGGCGGGCCGCCCGCGGCCTTCAGCTCAGCCTCGCGCTCCTTCGCGCCCAGGTTCACTGCGGCCGTCAGCATGCGACGCTCGTAATCCTTCGCCGTCCCCGCCTTCTCGTGCTTCGGGAAACGGGTGTGGAACTCACGCGCCTTGTCAGCAGAGACACCAGCCGCCTTGCCCATGTCGGCCCGGAACTTCGCGATCTCCTCCTGCGAGGGCGCCTTCTCGTTCCACTCCTTCGGCGGCGAGGGAGGCGTCAACGCCTTCTCGACTTCCTTCCACGCCGCCTCGGCGTCGTCCGGAAGGAGGTTGGCGGGGGCAGCGGCGGCCGGCTTCGGTGCGTCCTGCGCACGCAACGGCAGCGCAGCCGGGGCCAGCAGGCTCATCGCCGCCAGCAATGGGAACACGGTTGATTTCATGAAATGTTGAATCGGCTACTTGGGCAAACTCCGGGGAATCCCGTTCAAAGACTCGGCTCACTCCGACGAAGCACGCGCAATTCGCCCCAATTCCGGGCGAATCCGTTGCAGAAGCAACTCGATTCTCCGGGGGTTGCCCAGATCACCCAGCGAGCCTTCCCCAAGGTCTGTCCAGTTTGGCACCCTCACCCCGGAGAGCAGGATCTTCAGTGCGATCCCGAGGGTCCTTGCCTCGGCCTCGGGAATCGTCAACGTGACCTGCGGCCCCGACTCCAGCTTTGCCGCCTGCCGCGCGAACTCCAACGCCACCGCGCAGGGCTCGAGACAAGGGATCCGAAGGCTGTTCATCGTTCCCCAGGGCCCCAACGAATCCACGGTCCAGGCCCGCCACTTGTAACAGTACCCCAACCCACAGCAGGCATAAGTCATGTCCTCGGCCCCCTGCTGCGACAGGCCCTGCGCCGCGCGGTACATCCCGGTCTGCCGCCCGACAAACTCCCGAAACCCGGTCGTTGCGGCCGCCCCTTGCTTCTCCCAGGCCCACCAGTCCGCCACGGAGCCCGGATACAACCGGTTCAACGCGTCTTCCAACGAGGCCAGGCCCGAAACCTCGCACCGCCAGCCGCGCCGGAGATTCGGCGCCGATCGCAACGCGCGGAAGCCACCATGCTCGGTCCGATCTCCCCATTCCCGCAACTCGGCAACGGTCAAAGGTTGGAAGCTATCCCAGTTGTTGGAGTCGTCCCCTGCATGGAGAAGGCACCACTTTTCTTCCCCGACCTGCTCCACGGCCACTTGCCCCCATACCGGACGGCACTTCGGCGATGCCAACCCCGGGTCGGGTGCACCCTGCAACCCGGCATCGCGGCGTTCCGCCTGGATTTGCCCAAATCTGACAGCCAACGCCCGGATGGCTTCCAAGGGATCGATCTCCATGCCTCGTCAGCCTACCAGCAAACCCCATTTCCGCCCCCGAAATCTCCACCCTCCGCTCCATCCGGGGTGGCAACGTCCTCGTTGCCTCCTCCAAGCCTATTCCAAGGGCGACGAGGACGTCGCCACTCCTTGCGGAGATCTTCACCCGCGGGTCCAATTCGGGCTCCTGTCCGGCACATTTCCCTAAAGCCCCGTCCACTCCTCAATTGCTGCTGGTGCTCCCGCCGCTGTCAAAGCCACCACCCCCACCCGAGTCCGAGCCGCCACACGACGGACTCGGATCGCTCCAACTCGAGGAATCGCTGGAACTGGTCGCCGGATCTGCGCACGTACCCGGATCCGTCGGGGCGACATGCGAATGATGGGTCGACGGATGCAACGTGTCGTGACCCATGGCCCCACGGCGGACCGGCGAGTCATCGTCCGACTCGGCCGACGGCATCAGTGGCGGCGAAATCGTGACGTCAGTCGAATCGGCCGAGTGCATGGGAGTCGATCGATCCATGGGAAATCCATGATCCCCATAGCCTGCCGTCCTTGGTCGGCGAGCGTACCACCTGAGCCCCATCACCAGCAGGACCAGAGCCACGACACTGGCCGCGCACGCCAGCAGGATCAGCAACAAGGTCGCGAACATCACCGGCGCACGATGCTGCCGCTCATCCATCCCCCGCAAGCGCCGAGGCACCCATCCCGGGGTGGCGACGTCCTCGTCGCCTTGGAAAGGCTCCTGGGGTGCAACGAGGACGTTGCCGCCCCGTTTGACGCGAGGACTGTGTCAAGATGCACCCTACGGTGGGGCGAGTGTCCCCACGAGCCGCGAAGTGCCCCATCGTCGCCTGGATCAAATCGGGGTCGGAATCGGCATCGCTATCGATGTCCCGGCCTACTTCGATCCCGATTCCGATGGGCGGCTCGACGGAGTCTCGGCCCACCCTCCAAGCCTATTTCTTCCGGTGGGGCGAGTCCCTCCTCACGAGCCGCTGCGGAGTTCCGAGTTTCACGATTCAAGTTTCAAGGCCACGAAAGCCTGAAACTTGAAACTGAAGACTTCCGACTCCCCCCCTACACCGCCAACTGCACGACCCGTTCCTGGATCTGTCCGGTCCAACGCGCCACATAGCTCATCGCGCGATACACCTGTTCCAACCGTTCCAGTGGCAGGGCCGCCACTCGCGCCGGATCTCCCACCTGCGGTGCCGCAGCCCAAACAGAGTTCATCCCGTTCAACTCGGTCGACAGCGAATCCCCCATCGCCCGAACGCGCCCCTGCAGATCCATCAGACGGTCCATCCATTCCATCCCGGACTGCATCAGCTGGAGCTTCAGGATGGGTGAGGTCGCCGTGGCCTTCTTCTTCAGGAATTCATCGCAGTCGCGGCAGGTCTGCCCCACCTCGACGAACAGGTCCATCGTCCCCGGCGGGATGCGCTGGATGTCCTTGGGCTTCCCGCCCAATTCCAGCTCCAGCAGGTGCAGCAGACGTTCCCGCGGCTCCTTCAAGAGCTGGTAAGCGGTGTTCAACCCGGAGTACCGCTCTCCGGCCGCCGCCTTCTCGACCTCCGGCGCGCCATGGAACCGGTCCGGATGCAGAGGCCCCGACATCACCTGGAAGCGGTCCTTCAAGGCCTCCGCGTCCAGCCACGGCCGACGCTCCTCGCCGAGCAGTGCGAAGGCATCCGTCATCGCCGGGCTCACGCGCTGAAGCTCTCGCCGCACGAGCAACTCGTCGCGGCATTCGGGTTCTTCACCTTGAACCCGCCCTCCTGAAGGGCATCCACGTAGTCGAGTTCCGACCCCGTGACGTACAACGCACTCTTCGGATCCACCACCACCCGGACACCCGCGCTCTCCACCAGGATGTCGCGGTTCTGGGGCGAATCCTGCAGGTCCATCTTGTACTGGAGCCCCGAGCAACCGCCGCCCACCACCGCCACGCGCAACACACCCTGCGGACGACCCTGCTTGGTCAGCAACCCGCTGACCTTCGTCGCCGCCGAGGCCGTCAGCTTGATCAGCCGCTCGTCGCCCACCCGGACCGACGGCGCCGCCGCGACTCCCGCTCCGATTTTTCCCGCAATCATGACCCTCAACCTATGGGCGGCCCCGAGAAGCGTCAACGAGGCCAAATCCCAAGTTTTCAGTTGGAAGTTTCAAGTTGGAAGCCCCTCAGGGCCGTAGCAGCGGACGTCAGGACGCTGGCCACCCCAGGAAGGCGCGCCCCGACTTCAAACTTGAATCTTGACCCTTGAAACTCCTCACCAGCCCCTCTCGATCGAGCGGCGCTTCCACAGGAACTCGAACATGTTGCCCTCGTGCGGCTGGTCCCACGAGATCTTCATCGTCGACACCGGCCCGATGTTCAAGCGGTCGATCTCGCCGAACGCCTCCACCTGCTGGATGAACGCCGGATCCTTCGTGATCACCGAACACGCCAGCGTGTAGCCGATCTTCGACAGCACTTCCGACTGCGGGCACGTCACCACGCTCGCGTACGGACACAGGAACTCGCGGTTCGCCAACGGATGCGAGAAGTCGTCGCACCGGACGATCGTCGGACGCATGTACGTACCGCCCTCGAAGACCGCCTTTCGCGACCCACCGCGGTAACGCGCTGTCACGTCCTCCGCCCCCGGCGTCTTCAATCCCTCCTCGATCTGCGCATCGATGAAGTCCGCCATCTTCGGGTTCGCGAATCCCGACAACCGGGCGGCCTCGTCCTCCGGGCGCGTCGGCTGGATCGGTCCCAGCTTCTTGGCCAGCGCGTCCGCGATCAGGTCCGCATGACGCGGCACGACGACCGCCGACGCGTTGATGCAGGAACGCCCGCCGTTGTCCGAGATCGCGCCCGCGATGACGTCGATGAAGTCCGGCCACTGGTCGATGCAATCCTCGCCGATGATGAACTTCGACCAACCCGGGCCGTGGATCTGGATCGCGGGGTTGCTGGCGTACTGTGCCGTGGTCGACTTGTCGCCGAAGATCAGCGCACGACCGCAGGTGTTCAGGATCGTCGCCGCCCCATCATGATCGGTGGCATAGAAGCCGAACGCCTCGGACGGAACGCCCGCCGCGATGAACGCCTGGATCAGGCGATACGGTGTCCAGGGCTCTTCCTTGCCCGGCTTGATCACCACGGGCGTCTTCAACGCCACTGCCGGCAACCACAGCGAGTTCACCGCCGGCGAGTTGCTCGGCATCACCAGGCCCAACGCCACGGAAGCCGGGCAGAAGGCCAGCTTGGTCCCAAACTGTTCGCCGTACCCACGATCGATGATCGAGAAGTCCAAACCACGAGAAAGCCCGTTCAAAACCTCCTGCAGGTGCGTCAGCGCGTAATGGATCTTGGCCATATTGCGCCGGACCATCACGTGCGGGAGACCGCTCGTGACGCTCAGGGTCTCGACATACTGCTGCGCCGACTGCGTGTGCCCGCGGTCGCCCAACGGCAGGGTGCCATTCACGAAGAACTCACCCGCCTTCGCCGAAAGCTCCATCAGTTCCGCCACCGTGAACCGGGCCAGCGCCGCCCGCGAAGCCCCGATCTTCGCCAGGTCGCGTCGGACGATGCCGCCGTTGACGGTCGAGACCACGGCCTTGACCTCGCCGGTGCGGTGATCCTTGACCTCGATCTTCTCCAGGGATTCGTAGGTACGGCCGAGGCGGAGGGCTGGGATATGCGGGATGGAATCAGACATGGTATGGCGCTAGAGCGCGTCGGAAATTGATACGCCTGCGTACGAATGCCAACTGAAAGTTCAGCCCCACCCACGCGCTCGTAGGCCGGGTGCCCTCACCCGGCGGTGATCGTGATGCGCCGCCTGGGGGCACGCGGCCTAAAGAAGCCATCCTCCCTTGTAGGCCGGGTGCCCTCACCCGGCGGTGATCCCGAAGCGCCGCGTGGGGGCACGCGGCCTACAGAATGCGGAGCACCCCTCACCTCCCGGCGATGTCTCCGCATGACAAACCCCCGTCCCATCGGGACAATGCGCGCGTTCAAGATGCAAGATCTCGCCAAAGTGCTGCGCTTCGGGTGGCCGTATCTCCGGCGTTACCTGGGACGCTTCGCTTCCGGGGTCATGCTTGCTGTCCTCTTCGGCCTCACCAACGCGATCCTGCTCTGGGCGATCAACACGATCCTCATCCGGATGTCGCCCGAAGCCCCACCCGCGATCACCCAGGCCGCTGGCGCTCCAAGCACCCTCGGCCGGGTCGAACAGTGGAAGGCCGACTTCCAGAAGGGAACCGAAGCCATCGTCGACGACTGGCTCCCACGCTCCGGCAGAAAGGCCGACTGGCGGCAGATCGTCGGTGGGCTACTCCTCTTTCCCCTGCTGGCCGCCCTCCGCGGCTTCGTCGGGTATGGCAGCAGCTATTGCCTCGCCTGGGTGAGTGAACGCGTGGTCAACGATCTCCGCGTCGAAGTCCTCCGAAAGCTGAGTTCGCTGTCCCTCGACTACTTCAACAAGGCAACCACCGGCGACCTCATCACCCGCGTCAACG
Organism: Limisphaerales bacterium; assembly: GCA_965284395.1. Taxonomy (GTDB): domain Bacteria; phylum Verrucomicrobiota; class Verrucomicrobiia; order Limisphaerales; family UBA9464; genus UBA6176. Next base: position 812,630 of record OZ260084.1, read on the forward strand.
GCGACACCGCGATGCTCCAGCGCTGCCTCAACGGCGGCCTGTCCGACCTCATCAAGGAACCTGTCACGGTCATCGGCCTCGTCGCCATGCTCTTCGCCATCGACTGGAAGCTGACGTTGATGGTCCTCGTCTTCTTCCCGCTGGTCATCGTCCCGATCATCGTCCTGGGAAAGAAGGTCCGCCGCTCGGCCAAGGCCGGACTCAACACCACGATCACCCAGGCCAGCCTCATCGTGGAGGTCCTCTCCGGCATCCGGGTGGTCAAGGCGTTCAACCTCGAAGACCAGCAAGTCGAGCGCTTCCAGCGGATGTCGAAGGACCTCGTCGCCCACTCCATGCGCACCACCCGCGCCAAGGAGATCACCAACCCGATCATCGAATCGATCGGCACCCTCGGCTTCGGCCTGCTCGTCGTCGTGATCGTCCTGCGGCAGGTGAAGATCGAGGACATGGTCACCCTCCTCACCGGCGTCGCCTTCATCTATACGCCCATCAAGAAGCTCGCCGGCGTCCACAATCTCATCCAGCAGACCCATTCGGGCATCGACCGCCTCATGCAGGTCCTCCGGGAACGGCCCAGCGTCGAGGAACCCACCCGCCCCGTCCGCCTCCCCGGTTTCCAGTCGAGCCTGACGCTCGACCGCGTCGGATTCAGCTACGGCCACGAGAACGTCCTGTCCGACGTCTCCATCGAATTGCCGCGCGGCACGAAGCTCGGCATCGCCGGCGAGAGCGGTTCCGGCAAGAGCACGCTCGTCAACCTGCTGTTCCGATTCTACGACCCAACCTCCGGCGCCATCCGAGTCGACGGAAGGGATCTCCGGGAACTTTCCCTGCATGACCTCCGGGAGCGCATGGCGCTCGTCAGCCAGGAGGTGGTGCTCTTCGACATGACGGTCGCCGAGAACATCGGCTGCGGCCGACCGGGCGCGACCCGCGAGGAGATCGAGGCTGCGGCCAAGGCGGCCTTCGCCCATGACTTCATCCAGCGCCTGCCGCAGGGCTACGACACCCGCGTTGCCGAACGCGGCCTGAACCTTTCCGGCGGCCAACGCCAACGGCTCGCCATCGCCCGCGCCTTCGTCCGCAACGCGCCCATCCTCGTCCTCGACGAAGCCACCGCCGCCCTCGATGCCCAGTCGGAGGCCGAGGTACAGGTCGCCATCGAACGCCTCGAGGAGAACCGCACCGTCATCTGCGTCGCCCACCGCCTCTCCACCCTCCGCAAGATGGACCGCATCATCGTCCTCTCCGCCGGTCGGATCGTCGAGGACGGCACCTTCACCGGCCTCGTCCGGAGCGGCGGCCGCTTCGCCGACATGGCCCGCCGTCAGGGCGTCGGCATCTGAAGAAACCGGATGAACCCAGGAACCCAGCCCAGCACCGGCAGCGCCTCCCCAGCCCCGTTCCGGATCCTCCACACGGAGTGGTCCACGGGATGGGGCGGACAGGAGCAGCGGATCGTCCTCGAGTGCCGCAAGATGGAGGAGCGCGGCCACCAACTGCTCATCGCCTGCCAACCCCGCAGCGGGATCCTCGAGAAAGCCCGGGCCCGGAAGCTCCGCACCGAGGAAGTCGTCATCCGCGGCAGCTTCGATCCCCGTGCCATCCTCGCCCTCCGGCGGCTCATCCGTCGGGAACGCATCCAGGTCGTGAACACGCACAGCGGCAAGGACAGCTGGGTGGGTGGATTCGCCGCCAAGCTCGCCGGTGCCGATCTGCTCGTGCGGTCACGTCACCTTTCGGTCGCCATCTCCAACAACCCGCTGAACTTCGTCTACGCGATGACGGACGGGATCATCACCACCGGCGAAGCCATCCGGGACACGATGATCCGCACCAACGCGATGGACCCGGCCAAGATCGTCTCGATCGCCACCGGCGTTTCGCTTGGCCGGTTCGATCCAGCGCTCGCCAACGGTGCCCGTATCCGGGCCGAGTTCGGGATCCCCGCCGATGCCCTCGTCGTGACCATGGTGGCCGTGCTGCGCAGCATGAAGCGCCACGACCTGTTCATCCGCGCCGCCATCCGACTCAAGCAGCAGTTCCCCGGAATCCGATTCCTCCTCGTCGGTGAAGGCCCCGGCCGCGCCGGCATCGAACAGCTCATCCTGGACTCCTGCCTGAGTTCCGATTGCATCCTTGCCGGCTACCGCGACGACGTCCCGGACCTGCTGGCGGCCTCCGACATCGCCGTACTGACCTCGGATCGATTCGAAGGCGTCCCGCAATCCCTGTCCCAGGCCATGGCCATGGCGCGTCCTGTCGTCGCTGCGCCGGTTGGAAGCATCCGGGAGCTCGTCCTTCACGGGCAGACCGGCCTCCTCGCCGAAACCGGTTCCGCTGATTCCTTCGCCCAACAGATCGCCCGCCTCGCCTCCGATCCCGCGCTCCGCTCCACCCTCGGCGCCGCCGCCCGCCAACACGTCCTCGCCGGCTACACCGACGACATCATGGCCCGCAAGACCGAGGACTTCTACCGCTACCTCCTCGCCCGAAAGACGAAGAAGTAGGGGGATTTCATTGGCGAATCTCCTCATGGAGCGGTGCCGCGTCCATGATCCGCCACGACGCACAGAACCAGTGTCCAAAGTCGCTCTTCATGAACCCTGGATCTGCAAACTTCCCACTCCAGACATCCTGAAACTCCCCCGACTGCCCCCTCTAAAAACTTGAATCTTCAATCTTCCAACTCTCTTCCCCTTCAGATCTTCCTCATCGCCTGGGTCAATCGCTGGCTCAGTTCCTTGGCGGCGTTGACCCCGTTCAACCTCAACTTCGTCTGGAAGGCTGCCACCTCGATCAAACGCGCCAGGTCCCGACCGGGCCTCACCGGGATCTCCATGTACGGCACCTTCACGCCGAGCAATTCAATGTAGCGCTCCTCCAGGCCCAACCGATCTACTTCCTGCATCTGCTCCCACGCCTTCAACGTCACCACGAGATCGACCTGCTTCTCGGGTCGGATCGACGCCACCCCGAACATCGCGTAGACGTCGATGATCCCGATGCCGCGCACCTCCATGAGGTTTCTCGTGAGTTCCTTGCCGGTGCCGATCAGCTTCCGTCCATCCACCAGTGTCAGGCGCGTGATGTCATCGGTGACGAGGCTGTGCCGACGTTCGAGCAACCCGAGCACCGCCTCGCTCTTGCCGATGCCACTCTCGCCCTGGATGACGACGCCGACGCCCTGGATGTCCACCATGCTGCCGTGAACCTGAGTCCGCGGCGCGAACAACGCCTCCAACGCGAGCGTCGCCAGGTTGATGAACTTCATCGTCACCAATGAAGTCTGGAGCACCGGCGTCCCGGCCTTCTCGGCGGCGCGGAGGAAATCACGGTCCGGCTTGATCCCGCGGCACAACACCGCGCAGGGAAAACGCCAGCCGAACAGCTCCGAATAGCGCTGCCGGCGCAGGGTTGGTTCCATCGCCCGCAGGTAAGCGGTCTCGACATTGCCGATCACCTGGACGCGGCGCGGGGCGAAGTACTTCCGGAATCCCGCCAGCGCCAGCCCAGGACGATTCACGGTGGGCTCCCGGATCACGCGCTTCAATCCCGTGGCACCGGCCAGCAGGTGCAGGCCGAGGACCGACGCCTGCTCGGTATAGAACTTCTGGACCGTGACAGGAGGAGGATTCATGGCCTAGAGATTGAAGTCGGGCCCCAGGTAGATCTCGCGGGCCTTGGGATCGTCGATGAGCCGGTTTGCTGGTCCTTCATAGACGACGCGCCCCTGGTGGATCAGGTAGGCCCGGTCCACCAGCTTGAGCGTCTCGCGGACGTTGTGATCCGTGATCAGGATGCCCAGTCCACGGTCGCGCAACCGCCGCACGATCTTCTGCACCTCATAGATCGCGATGGGATCGATGCCTGCAAAAGGTTCGTCCATCAGCAGCAGCTTCGGGCTGGTGACGAGGGCCCGGGTGATCTCGAGCCGCCGCTTCTCACCGCCGCTCAGCTGGTAGGCAAGACTCTTGGCCAACCGGGCGAGATCCAGTTCATCGAGAAGGTAGTTCAACCGCGTGGCCCGCTCGCCCGCGGGACAGTCGACCGTCTCCAGGATCGCGCGCAGGTTGTCCTCCACCGACAGCTTCCGGAACACGCTCGGCTCCTGCGTCAGGTAACCCACCCCAAGGCGCGCCCGCGTGTGCATCGCCATCCGCGTGACCTCCTGCCCCTGGAAGTTGACCTTGCCCTCGTCCGGTCGCACGAGCCCGACGACCATGTTGAACGACGTCGTCTTGCCGGCGCCGTTCGGACCCAGCAGGCCCACGATCTCACCCGCATCGACGTGGATGGTGACGCCATCCACCACGCGGCGTCCCTTGTACTCCTTCACCAACCCCTCGACCGTCAGCAACCGCTGCGCCCCGGTCGTGGCCATGGCACCAACCGCGCCCACCGCCGTTCGGGAATCGGTCTCGGTCTTCATCCGATCAAGCTCCGTCACGCCCCGCTCAAGGCTTCGGGTTGTTGCCTCCGGCCGGCGCATTGGTCGGGCGCCGGAACAGGCCAGAGTTCCGGAACATCTCCGGATTGAGCTCCGTCACCTGATGGCCGGTCGCCCGCACGCGCCCGGTGGCGACGTCATAGATCACCTCGGTGCCGCGCATCGTTCCCTGCGGTGCCACGATGCGGGTATCGCCGCCCGAAAGGGTCACGACCTCGTTGGTCGCCGTGTAGACGGCCTTGTCTCCGTAGGCCTTGATGACCACCGGCGCGGCACCCGGGCGTCCCTGACGGACGATCTCGATGACGACGTTGGTCGTGGCGACGAGGGATTCGAGGCGGTTGGTCTCCTTCTGTGGCTGGGCGAGCAGGTCGCCGCAGGTCAGCTTGAGCAGGCCGGGAACGTCGACGCGCACGTTGCCCACGTAATGATAGGCACCGGCCTTCAGGTCCATCTCGGCCCAGTCGCTCTCGATCGGTGCCCGGGCGTCCTGCGCGAGCATCGAACCCGCCATCCAACCCACGGCCATCAAACGGAATGCCTTCATATGGAAATCAAGTTGTCGGGAACCTACCCGCCGTCACTTCGACCGCTCCCCCCCGGGTAGCGGGATGGCCAGCAGCGTCTTCACCCGATTGGAGATCACCAACCGCTGGGCGCCCTGGTCCCAGTAGAAGCCCTCGCCGCTCAGCTCGAAACGTCCCTCCGCCTGAGCCACCTTCAGCGCGCCCGGCGACGTGACGATGAAACTGTCGTTGGTCATGTAGACCCGGCACGCCGGCGATTCCGCGGTCAGGTCCAATTCGCCATCGGCCCGGAAGGTGTCGACGTGGAAGTTCTCCACGTCGAAGGCCCGGAAGCCGGCGACCGGCGTCGCGACGCCGCCCTTGAACCGCCCGTGCGTCCGGCCGTCCTTCTGCAGCGTGAAGGCCCAGTTGCGGACCATCGACGAGGCCGGACCCTGCGCGAGGACGAACCCCGCCAGCAATCCACCCAACAGGCCGACCATTCTGGGAATCCGGGCGTGCAAGCCCCGGCAGCATGGGAGCCGATCCGGGCCTTAGGAAGTGAATTTCTCGATCATGGCCGCCCATCGCCCCTGCGCCTTCAGCACCAGGTCCACCACCTCCCGCACCGCTCCGCAGCCCCCGTTCAATCGGCACACGTAATGCCCCAGCGCCCGCGCCTCCTCGATGCCGTCCGCCGGCACCGCCGCAAACCCCGCCCGCTTCAACGCCGCCAGGTCCACGACATCATCTCCCATGTACAGCGTCTCCGCCCACCCGATCCCCAATTCCCGCTGGATCTCCTCGATCACCCCGACCTTCGGGCTGCTCGACTGCTTCACGTAGTCCACCTTCAGGTCGTTCGCCCGCTCCGTCGTCGCCGCTGACGGCCGCGCACTCACCCACGCCACCTTCAATCCCTCTGCCTGCAACAACCGCAGCCCCAACCCATCCCGGATGTGGAAAACCTTCCGCTCACCCATGCCCGCGCCCATCTCGATCCGCGCCTCCGTCAACACGCCATCGACGTCGCAGACGAAAAGCCGGATCCGCTTCAATCGCTCCACCAATACCCCGGGTACTTCCATGCCCCGCGACCCTACCGGCACTCCCGCCCGCCGTCGAATGCGCGTTCCAGCCCGCGTTGCCCAGCTTGGCACTGCCACATCAGCGAGGGGTGGGGCGAGCGTCCTCACGAGCCGCCTCGGAGTTTGAAGCTGTCAGTTTCAAGTTTGATGCGGACTTGAACCTGGAATCTTGAAACTCGGGACTTCCCCCCGGCTTGACGGAGTCTCGCCCCCCGGTTGCACAACGGCCGGAACAGGCGCATCTGTTGGGATCGGTGCGTCCAATCGGGTGCTCCGGACGAAGGCAAAGGGTATGGAAACCAAGTTCAGCAACGCATCAAGCCACCGGCGGACCTGGCCCAGCCGGGTCTCCCTGCTGTTCCTCCTCGCCCTTCCACTCGCCGCTGCCATCGACGTCCCTGCCTCCCTCGACGAGGACGACGTCCGCTTCGCCCTCGTCGGCAAGGGCACGTTCCGATGGAAACGCATCGTCCTGGCCTACGACGCCTGCCTCCACGGCCCTGCCGGCACCGAGTCCTCCACCAACCTCCTCGAAGGTGGCCCCCTTCGGCTCGAGATCCACTATCGACGCGAGTTCTCCGCCGCGGACATCGTGTCCGGCGGCAACGCACTCCTCCGCCGCAACATCTCCGCCGAGCTTTACCAGAAACTCGAATCCCGACTCGAGAAGCTCAACCGGGCATACGTCTCGGTGAAGCCCGGAGACCGCTATACCCTCACCTTCACCCCCGAGAAGGGCACCACCCTGCGACTCAACGGCCGCCCACTCGTCACCGTCGAAGGCGCCGATTTCGCCGCCGCCTACTTCCGCATCTGGCTCGGAGCGGACCCCATCAGCCCCGCCCTGCGCGACCAACTCCTCGGCCTGAAGTCCGACTCCAATCCATGATCCGCTTCCTCCGCGTCCTTTTCGTCGGCGTCCTCGCGGTCATGACCTGGGGAACCATCCGCGCCAGTCTCGCGCACTCGATGTTCAACATCCCGTCGGCGGTCACGGGAAACCCCTGGTTCCAGGTCACGCTCTTCGACGCCTACTTCGCCTTCCTCACCTTCTGCGTCTGGATCGCCTGGAAGGAGCAACGCCTCGCCGCCCGCGTCCTGTGGGTCATCACTGTCCTCCTCTGGGGCAACTTCGCCATCGCCACCTACCTGCTCATCGAGCTCTTCCGCGTCCCCGCCAACGGTTCCCTCGACGAAGTCTTCACCCGCAAACGCCCCGGCAGCCTCCCGCTCCCCATCGCCTTCACCGTGCTCGGCCTCCTGGTTTACGGGCTCAGCTTATGAAACTTGCCCCACTCCTCGCCCTCGCGGGGCTCCTGCTCCTCCTGCCCGGTTGCTCCACCACCCGATCCGTGAAGCCCAAACTTCCCCTCGCCACCAACGTCAACCTGCCCCGCTTCATGGGCGACTGGTTCGTCATCGCGAACATCCCCACGTTCCTCGAGAAAGACGCCCACGATGCCGTCGAGAGCTACGAACTCCAACCCGACGGCACGATCGCCACCACCTTCCGGTTCCATCGCGGGAGTCCAGACGGCCCCCTCAAGGTCTATCACCCGACCGGGTTCATCCACGACCCTGTCACCAAGGCCGAGTGGCGGATGCAGTTCCTTTGGCCGATCAAGGCCGCCTACCTGATCCTCCGGGTCGACGACGCCCACGAGACCACCATCATCGGCGTCCCCAGCCGCCGTTACGTCTGGATCATGGCCCGCACCCCGACCATCCCGGACGCCCGATATCAGGAGACCGTCCGCTTCCTCGACTCCGTCGGATACGACACCTCCCGCCTGCAGAAGGTCCCGCAGTCCGGACGGAACCCCGCCGCCGAAGCAAGGCGATAACCCCTCACCGGTAGGGCGAGTGTCCTCACCAGCCGCTACCCGCCTCCGCGTCCCTCCCTCGCACTCGTACTCGTACTCAGCCCGCAGGGCGGTACTCGTACTCGATCCGAGCGATCGTTTCCCAAGTACCACCTCAGCTCTTCCCTCGGCTCGAGTACGAGTACCCCCATCTTTCCCCTGCTTCCCTCCGGCGCGTTCTCCCCTACACTCCCCGCACATGCGCGGCGTGTTCACTCACTTGGGTAGCTGGCTCCGGATCCTCCCGATCCTGGCCTTCCTGCTCGCCTTGCCGGCGGCGTATTCCGCCCCGGACTCCACCAACGACGCCCCGAAATCGATCGTGTTCGCCGCCCACGATTCCGACGCCACCCAGAGCTATGTCCCCAACCCGGCGATAGTCCGCCGCCTCGTCGACTCCGGCATCCAGGCCATGGCCGGCACCAACCAACTCGCCGCCGCCTGGCGCCGGTACGTGAAGCCTTCCGACGTCGTCGGCTTCCGCATCGTCTCCGCGCCCGGCCCCATCAGCGGTACCCGGCCGGTCGTCGTCGCCGCCCTTGTCGAATCCCTCATCGCCGCCGGTCATTCCCCGAAGCAGATCGTCATCTGGGACAAGCGTGCCAGCGACCTCATCCTCGCCGGCTATTCCAAGCTCGCCGAACGCCTCGGTGTCCGCTGGGCCGCCACCGAGGAGATCGGTTGGGACGAGGCCCGCTTCTACGAGAACGCCACCATCGGCCGCCTGCTCATCGGTGATCTCGAATACCCGCAGCGCGACAAGGCCAACGTCGGCCGCAAATCCTTCGTCTCCCGCCTCCTCGCCCGCGACGTCACCCGCATCATCCCCATCACGCCCGTCCTCAGCCACTCCCAGCTCGGCGTCAACGGCCAGATCGCCAACCTCTCCCTCGGTGCCGTCGACAACACCATGCGCTTCGAACAGGACGCCGGCCGCCTCGCCGAAACCCTCCCCGAGGTCTGTGCCCTCGACGACATCTTCCCCCGGCTCGCCTTCGGCGTTTCCGACGCCCTGATCTGCCAGTACCGCGGCGACGAACGCACCTACCTCCATTACGCCGTCGCCCTCAATCAGGTCCGCTTCAGCACCGATCCCGTCGCCCTCGATTCCCTCGCGCTCGACGACATTCGCCGCTCCCGCCTCGCCAACCCCACCGAAGGCGAGAAGCCCTTCACCACCGAGCTATACAACAACTGCGCCCTCCTCGACATGGGCAACGCCGACCTCACCCGGATCGAGACGCGCAAGGTCCGATAGCCCACCGGCGACCCAGTTCCCGATCACTTCGCCAGTCCACCCGGCGGGATCACGAGCACCTTGTCGACCCGGTGCCCGTCCATGTCGAGCACCTCGAAGAGGAAGCCCTGGCTCACAAAGGTCTCGCCTTCGCGAGGGACATGGCCGAACTGCTTCAGGACAAACCCAGCCAACGTCTGGTAGCCCCGGCCCTCGTGCTCCGCGATCCGGAATCCCGGAAGTTCGCGCTCCAGGTCCTCGATCTCCATCTGGGCGCTCACCAGCCACGAACCATCCTCCCGTCGCCTCGCCTCCGGCCGGGCACGCTGGTCCGGCGACGGAAACTCCCCCACCACGGCTTCCATCACGTCGTTCAGGGTCACCAGGCCGATGATGCCGCCGAACTCGTCCGTGATCATCGCGATGTGCTTGCCGGTCTGCTTGAAGGTCTCGACCAACTGCAGGACGTTCTGGGTCTCCGGCACGACCAGGGGTGGCACCATCAGGTTCCGCAACGGCACCGCTGCCCCGGCCGCCACATTGGCGTAGATCGACTTAACCGAGATCATCCCGACGACGTGTTCCCGGTTCTCCGCATAGACCGGAAAGTACGAGTGCCCGCTGACCACGATCTTGTGCCAGACCTGCTCATGGGTGTCGTCCTGGTTCAGCCAGATGACCTTGCCGCGGGGTGTCATGATGTCGCGTACCGGCAGTTGGTCGAGTTCCAGAGCACTGTGCACGATGTGGCTCTCGACCTTGTTGAACGCGCCTGCCCGAACCCCTTCCTGCATCAACGTCCGGACCTCTTCCTCGGAGACAATAACCTCCGCCCCGGGCTTGAACCCAAGGACCCGCAACAGCGCACCCGTGGAAGAATCCAGGAAGGTCACCAACGGCCCCGCGATCCGCGACAGCCAGTTCATCGGCAGCGCCACCGCCATCGCGATCCCTTCCGGTCGACTCAGGCCAAACCGCTTCGGCACCAACTCGCCCAGAACCAGCGAGAAGTACGTGATCACCATCACCACCAGGCCAAACGCGATCTTCTCCGCGTACGGTTGCAACCACGCAGCCCGACCAATCACGCCTGCCAGCTTGGCCGTCATCGTCGCACCGCCAAACGCACCCGCCAGGATCCCCACCAACGTGATCCCCACCTGCACCGTCGCCAGGAACCGGTTGGGCGACTCCGCCAGGGAGAGCGCTGCCCGCGCCCGGGCATTGCCTTGCTCCGCCAACCGCCGAAGCCGCGCCCGTTTCGCGGATACAACGGCAATCTCCGCCATCGCAAACACCCCATTCGCGATCAACAGAAGGAAGATGACTACCGCTTCGAATGCGACCTGTCCCATTAACACCAGTCTAGGGACGGCGTCCGAACCTGCCAAGGCGCCCCTCATGCGGTGGGGCGAGACTTTCGTCGAGCCGCTCCGGAGTTTGAAGTTTTCAGTTTCAAGTTTGAAGCGGCAGCCGGACTTGAGACTTGGTGCTCCCCCGCCCCCACCTGTACCAACAGCCACTCCCTCGCGTCATGCCCGTCATCAGATCGAAACACTTTCAACCTTCATCGCGCATCCGCCCAATGCCCGCCCCAGGCTCCCGGTTGGCCTTCCTCCTCCTCGTCGTCGTCACAAGCTTCACCAGCGCCCTCGCCCAAACGTCCAACCCGGCCGGACGCCCCATCCTCTGGATCCTCGATCCGCCACCATCCGACGCCCCGCGCCAGGCCCTCGCCGCGTCCATCCAGGGTCTCCTCAACCAGGACGGTCCCAATATGTGGATCCGCGCCCGAAGCCTCCACGCCTTCGTCCTCGAACGTGTCCAGGACCGCTTCTCCCCTTCGGTCACCTCGGACCCATGGGAACTCGTCCGCTCGAACCGCGCCCGCTTCGCCGGCTTCCTCACCTGCCACGTCACCAACCACACCCTCAATCTCGCCACCAGCCTCGCCGGCCCACGCCACGCCCTCGTCGTCGACACCTCGCTCCGCCAAACAGCCCTCGATCTTGGCCTTCCCGAGATTGCCGACCTCCGGACCGTCCCAGCCAGCAAGGCCTTCGAACAGTTCAGCGCCGAGTGCGCCCGCGGCATCCTGATCCACCAACCCGTCTCAAAACCATTCCACCTCCGCGACCTCGCCGTCGCCCGCAAGTCCTGGGTCGACTTCGAACCCTCCAACGGCGCCCTCACCCAACGCGTCCGCCAACTCGGACCCGATGCCGAAGTCCTCGGGTGGGGCTCCGAGGAGGAATCCTTCGTCCGCGAAACCACCCGCGGCGGCGGCTGGGTCATCCCTGCCGACTGGGCCCTGAACCTGTCCGCCCACCGCTGGCTCCACGACCCGAGCCCACAATCCAACCCGCCTCCCGCGCCCACACCCGCTCAACCCGGCGAACGCATCGTCACCTTCGTCATCTCCGACGGCGACAACGTGCAGTGGCTCCTCGGCGGCTTCGCGACCCAACCCGGTTTCTGGTCCAGCCCTCGACGCGGCACCTTCCCCGTCACCTGGGAACTCGCGCCTCGACTCGCAGAACTCGCCCCCGCCGCCGACGCCTGGCTCCGACGCACCGCCACTCCCGTCGATGCCTTCATCGGCGGCCCCAGCGGCGGCGGATACCACTTCCCCCACCACGCCCCCGATCCCACCCGCATGGCCCGCCGTTCCGCCGACGCCCTCGCCTTCGCCGGCCTCCGGGTGACTTCGATCCTGAATTCCGGCGGAAGCCCCGACGAGGCCGCCGCACTCCTCGCCGACCCGCGCATCGATGCAGTCCTCTACAAGGACTACGCCCCCTACAACCGCCGCAAGGGCGCCGTCTCCTGGCATCACGGCAAGCCCGCCGTCGCCTACCGCCACCTGCTCTGGGAACAGAAGGACCGCAACGGGAACCTCCGGCCCGACTGGCTCCCGGAAGGCGTCGCCAGCGCCATCGCCGCCTCCCCCGACGACCCCACCTCATCGACGGAAGCCTTCAGCGTGATCCAGGTCCACGCCTGGTCCTTCCGATCCCAGGGCGGCCCCATGGAGGCCATCCACGAAACCCTCCGCCGACTCCCGCCCCGCACCCGCGTCGTCACCGCCCCGGACCTCATCGCCCTCCTCCAACCCCTCCGCCCCAGATAGGCGGAGTTCGAAGTTTCAAGATTCAAGTCTCAAGGGGGTGGCAGAACGGAGCGGCAACGTCCTCGTTGCTCTCCCATCACGTTGCCGAGGCGACGAGGACGTCGCCACCCCGATCGCATTCTGAAACGTGGGCTGTGTCAGCCCACTTGAAACTTCGAACTTCAAGCTTGGAACTCCCCCATCTTGTCTTGCACTCCTCCCACACCCGCGGAGACAACCCACGCCAGCATGCAGCTGCCCTCCTTGCGCCCGGTCCGTGACACGCTCGCCGCGTGGCGATTCCGGCGTACCCTGCGTGCCCGCCATCCCGGCGTCTTCGGCTGGTCCGACGCCTTCCTGGGCTTCTCCCGCATTCTCGCCCCCCATCGCCTCCGTCATCGCATCGGGGCCCAACTCCTCGCCCGTCACACCGAGACCCAACCTGATCCTGCGGGCGGGTTCCGCGTTCACGTCCGCCCGCTCGGTCTCGACTTCTTCTGGCCTTCGCCCTCGACCTGCGACACCTGGTACGCCCTCGAACAGGAGGTCCGCGAGGACAACCCCCACTGCTACACCACCGCCCCGATCCGACTCGGCCCGGATTCCCTCGTGATTGATGTGGGTGCCTGCGAAGGACTCTTCGCCTTCCGCGCCCTGCGCCAGAGACTCGCCCGCGAAGTCATCGCCTTCGAACCCTTCCCGGCGATGGCCGAGTTGCTTCGCCGCGGCGCCGCCGCCAACGCAATCATCCGCGGTCTCCACCACGAACCCTTCGCCGTCAGCAACCACAACGGCCCCGTTGGCTTCCGCACCGACCTCGGGGCCGACAGCAGCCAGGTGATCCTCAATCCCCCCGCAAACTTCCAGGGTGTCGTCGTGCAGTCGATCCGACTCGACGACTACCTCGCCCGGACCGGACGGAAACTCTGCGAGAAGGACCTCCTGAAGATCGACGCCGAGGGTGCGGACTTCGACGTGCTCCGGGGCGCCGAGAAAACCATCTGCGAAGCTGCCCCCCAGATCGCCGTCACCACCTACCACGTGGACGAACACGCCGCCGGGATCCTGGATTGGCTCCAGCGGGTCCAACCGCGCTACCGCTATCGGCTCAAGGGATTCTCCTACTGGACCACCACGCCACGGCCGGTGCTCCTCCAGGCCTCCACCCTCGCCTGATCAACGCTCAGCTTCGGAAGATGATCCTGGCCTTTGCCAGGTCATAGGGAGACATCTCCACCTGAACGCGGTCTCCCACGGAAATGCGGATGAAGTTCTTCCGCATCTTCCCCGAGATGTGTGCGAGCACAACGTGCCCGTTGGGAAGTTCGACCCGGAACATCGTGCCGGGAAGCACCTGTGTCACTGTACCGACCAACTGAATCGGTTCCTCTTTGCTGGTCATGCGAGGTCCGGCCACCCAGCGACATGCTTCGCCTGCGGCCATGTAGCCGAATCTGGAAAGCCCGCCCGCCCGAGGCAAGCCGGTTTTCCATGTTCACCCTCCAACGCTTCGCCCTCACACTCCCCCCATGGCGCGACGCGAACGATGGCCGGTGGCACTGACGGTGGCGGGATCGGATTCCGGGGGCGGTGCCGGAATCCAGGCGGACCTCAAGGTCTTCCAGTCGCTCCAGGTCCACGGCACCACCGCCATCACCTGCCTGACAGCCCAGAACCCCGCCGGCGTGAAGGCCATCGAGGCCGTCTCTCCTGCCTTCCTTCGCGCTCAACTGGAGGCTGTCTTCGAGGAACTCCCACCCCGCGCCGCAAAGACCGGCATGCTCTGGAAGGCCGGACTGGTCCGGGAAGTGGTCCGATGGTGGACCACCGCCGAACGCCCTCCCCTCGTCGTCGATCCCGTCATGATCGCCACCTCCGGCGCGGTCCTGCTCCGTCCCGATGCCATCGCCGCCATCCGCGATGAACTGCTCCCACTGGCTATCATCGCCACCCCGAATCTCGACGAAGCGGCCCACCTTCTCGGGGTTTCCCTCGATTCCCTCGATGACCTCCGCGACGCGGCACGGGAATTGCACCTCCGCCATCGATGCGCGTTCCTGGTCAAGGGCGGTCACCTGAAGAACACGGCCGAGGCCGTGGACGTCTTCTGGGACGGTCGGCGGGAACTGCTGCTGTCCGCCCCATTCATCCGGGGGATATCGACCCATGGCACGGGGTGCACGTACTCGGCCGCCATCGCTGCCCATCTCGCCCGCGGACTGCGTCTCCTCCCCGCCGTCCAGGCTGCCAAGCACACCATCACCCAGGCCATCACCCACAGCGTCCGCATCGGCGCCCATCAGGCACTCCGCCCCTCCGCACAGCGCTGAACGCCCGAAGCATCCCGGAGGGATGGGAGCCGATAGCCCCGGGTCGTGCGCAGCACGCACCCGGGGACCATCGCAAAGCAGGGATCCAACCCCGGCAGGGGTTGAAGACGCTTCTCAACTGGCCTCTGGAAACTGGCCACTGGCAACTGGCATCTGCCCTGTCCCGCCCGGCCCCACTCTTGACCCTTCGCCCCGTCCAGTGACACTCGTCGGATGAATCCCGTATCCAAAGTGTTGATGGCCGCGGTCCTCGGCCTCGTTGCAACCGCCGCGTGCGCCGCGGACAAGACGGTCCTCCTCATCGCCGGCCGTCCCAGCCACCCCCCGGGCATGCACGAGTTCCGCGCGGGCATGATGCTCTTCCAGACGTGTCTCGAAGGCGTTCCCGGCCTGAAGGTCCAGGTCGCCTCCAACGGTTGGCCCACCAAGGTCGAGGGTGACAAGCGGGTCGATGACACCGCCGCGTTCGAGGGTGTCGATGCCGTCGTGATCTACGCCGACGGCGGCGGCGGACATCCCGCCCTCCAGAACAACCGCACCCAACTCTTCGACTCCCTGGCGAAGAAGGGCGTCGGCCTCGGCTTCGCCCACTACGGCGTCGAGGTTCCCAAGGGCGATCCCGGCGCCGCCATGCACCGTTGGGTCGGCGGGTACTACGAGCATCAGTTCAGCGTGAACCCGATGTGGAAGCCGGAGTTCAAGTCCTTCCCCACCCACCCCGTCACCCGCGGCGTGAAGCCCTTCGCCACCCACGACGAATGGTACTTCAACATGCGTTGGGTTCCTGGCCAGAAGGGCGTCACCCCGCTCCTCGTCGCCACCCCCGACGACAAGGTCCGCCGCGGACCCTACGTCTACCCGCAGGGTCCCTATGACCACATCGTCGCCGATTCCGGCCGCGCCGAGACGATGATGTGGGTCTGTGAACGCGAGGACGGCGGCCGCGGCTTCGGCTTCACCGGCGGGCACACCCACCGGAACTGGGCCGACGCCAACCAACGCAAGATCCTGCTGAACGCCGTCTTGTGGATCGCCAAGCTCGAGGTCCCCGCCAACGGCGTCGAGTCCTCCCCCTCGGAGGAATCCCTCGTCGCCAATCAGGACAAGAAAAAGTAGCCGATCGCCCCTCTCATTGGTCTCCCGCCCCGTTCTCGAATCCTCATGAAGACGTTGATCACCCCGGACGAACCCGCCTCCCTCACCACCTGGCGCCCCACGGTCTTCGCCTGGGCCTTGTCCTGTGTGCTCCTCGTCTTCCCCTTCCGCCGCGGCCAGGCCGAGAACCGCGCCGAGTACCGGTACGAGGATTACCGCGAGGATGACGACCGGATGAAGGTCCAGACCCACAGTGTCTGGTTCGAGTACGACCTCCATCAGAAGGTCACCGCGCGTGGTTCCTACGTCCACGACGCCCTCTCCGGTGCCACCCCCACCGGCGGTCCGGGCATGCCCGGGGGCAAGTACGAGTCGGTTCACATCGAGGATGAACGCAACGCGGGCTTCCTCGAAACCGCCATCCGCGCCGGACGCACCACCACGACACCCCAGATCGCCTACAGCGAGGAGAGTGATTACCGTTCCCTCGGCTTCTCCGTCACCGAGGCCATCGACTTCAACCAGCGCAACACCACCCTCATCCTCGGCGTCGCCCGCGCCAACGACGAGGTCAGCCGACGCGGCTGGGACTACTACCTCTACAAGGGCAACTGGGACTTCATGGTCGGGATCAACCAGGTCCTCGATCCCCGCACGGTCGTCACGTTCAACGTCACCTTCGGATACGCCGACGGCTACCTCACCGACCCCTACAAGGGCATCAACATCTCGTTGGACCTGCCGCCCTACGGCCCCTACGACGGCACCGACTTCGACACCCGGCCCGACGTCACCAACGACCGCGAACGTCGCCCCAGCCACCGCTTCAAGCAGGTCGCCTTCGCCGGCATCACCCACCTCTTCGCTCCCGTCAACGGCTCCCTCGACGCCAACTACCGCTTCCACCACGACGACTGGGGCATCATCGCCCACACCGTCCAGTTGACCTGGAACCAGAAGCTCTGGAAGCGCCTCACCCTCTCCCCGCTCTTCCGCTACCACCGCCAGGGTGCCGCGGACTTCTACCGCCTCCGCGTCGATACCGACCCCAGTTTCGCCGGCTCCCGCGTGGCCTTCGGTCTCGACAACTCCTTCGTCGGCGCGGAAGGCGAACCCGGCTTCGACGCCGCCCTCGCCGACCCCGCCAACTACCAGATCATCTCCGTCCCGTTCGCCCCGGACTACTACTCCGCCGACTACCGCCTCAGCGAACTGCAGACCTTCACCTTCGGCGTCACCGCCGCCATCGAACTCCACGAGCACCTCTCGCTCGTGCTTGGCTACAAGCGTTACCTCATGGAGGGCCTGGATGGCGTCACTGCCCAGAACGTCTACCCGGACGCCCACATCTTCACCATCGGCCTCAACGGCCGGTTCTGATCCCCCGCGACCCGTGCCCGCCCCTGTCCAGCCAGCCCTGTCGTCCGCGTCTGGCGCATCCCTGCGCCCGCCGCCGGTCTCGGAGGTGCTTGCGCGGATCCGCGGCTCGGCGCGGATCGAAACCGTCAACGGCTCCTCCGAACTCACCTTCCAGGCCATGGGGACCCGTTGTCGGGTCTCCTTCGCCAGCCCCCTGCCGTCCCGCATCGCCGACAACGTCCTCACCTGGGTCGCCACCTTCGAAGCCCGTTACAGCCGGTTCCTGCCGGACAGCTGGGTCTCGCAGATCAATGAACGCGCCGGCGGTGACTGGATTGAACTCGATCCCGAGGCCCACCAACTCCTCGGCCTCTGCGCCCAACTCGTCTTCCTCACCCGCGGCATCCTCGACCCTTCGTCCCTGCCCCTGATCCGGCTCTGGGACTGGAAGCAGGCCCGCATCCCGACCGACCCCGAAATCGAGGCCGCCCGCGCGCTCACGGGCTGGAAGCAGGTCCAACTCGCCCCCGGCCGCATCCGACTCCCGCGGGCCGGCATGGCCATCGACCTCGGCGGCGTCGGCAAGGAATTCGCCGTCGACCAGGTCATCCTTCTCCTCGCCAGCCTCGGTGTCCGCTCCGCCCTCGTCGACTTCGGTGCCGACATCCGGGTCCTCGGACTTCCCCATGATGGCCGGCCCGCCTGGAAGATCGGCCTCGAAGACCCGCGACACCTCGGCCAGGCATGGACGAATCTCGTCGTCCGCGAGGGCGCCGTCGCCACCTCCGGCGACTACATCCGGGGCTTCACCTCTGGTTCACGCCGCTTTGGCCACATCCTCGACCCCCGGACCGGCCGGCCGGTTGACAATCGCGTCCTCGCGGCGAGCGTCCTCGCACCGTCGTGCACCCAGGCCGGCATGTTGAGCACCGCCCTCTGCGTGCTCGGGCCCGAGGAAGGCCGTCGCCTCCTCGCCAGCTCGCCGGGCGTCGAGGGCTGCATCCTTTCCACCGATGGCATTGTCACATCCCCAAGATTCCATGAACACGTCACGAAGGCAGTTTAGCCGCTGGATCACCACCTCCGTCGCCGCCCTCTGGGTCGGCCTCGTCGCCCTCGCCGGTACCCCGAAGACCGGGGAGGCATTCCCCGACCTCACCAAGGCCAACCTCGAAGGCACCCTCCCCGCTCTGGCCGGAAAGGTCGTCGTTGTCGATTTCTGGGCTTCGTGGTGCGGCCCCTGCAAGAAGGCCCTCCCCGTCCTCGCCGACCTGAGCAAGGAATACGGACCCAAGGGCGTCGTCTTCATCGCCGTCAGCCTCGACGAGGACAAGGCCGACATGGACGCCTACCTGAAGAAGAATCCTCTCCCCTTCACCGTCGTCCGCGATCCAAAGGGCAAGCTCGCCGAATCCCTCAACATCCAGGGCATTCCGGTTTCCTTCGTCATCGCCGCCGACGGCAAGGTCGCCGCCTTCCATGAAGGCTTTGACGGCGACAAGACCCGCGCCAAGTACGTCGCCGAGCTCGATCAATTGCTCAAGAAGTGAGGCCACCCGACCGGTCCGGAACCGGACCGGTCAGTCCCATCCTCCTTTTCCAACCACGCCCTTTCCCCATGAAACTCCTCCAACGCCACCGTCTCGCCCTCCTCGCCACCGTGGCACTCTCCCTGCTCTCCACCGGGTGTCAGACGGTCAAGCCGTGGCAACGCGGCAGCCTCAGTGACCCCATCATGCGGTCCGATCGCGACCCGATCGGTCTCGCCCTCTCCGAACACGTCTGGTTCTCCCGCGAAGCCGCAGCGGGCGGCCGAGGCGTGGGTGGCGGCGGATGCGGGTGCAATTGAACCGAGGCCCTTGCCCTGACGGAATGCCTATGAGCAATCGATCCGATTCGTCCTCTGCCTTGTCCACCGGTTCCACCATCGCCCGGGGGGTCCGCCCGGCCAGCTCGCTCCTGGTGGCACTGTTCCTCCAGTTCGCCCCGCTGGTCCGGACCATCGAGCCGGCCATGGCCGGAGTCCTGCAACCGGTGTTCATGCTCCTCCGCTGGGCAGCCGCGGCCTCGGCCGTCGCCGGCGGAGCCCACGCGCTCTCCGGTGCCACCGGCCTCACCACGGCCAACGCCGTCCGCGCCACCAACGGCATCGCCACCAGCTACCGCGCCGGCATCACCAGCGACCAGCACGGCACCGCCAAGTCCTATTCCGCCACCGTGCTGCCCCCAGGTCTGACCGTCACCAGCCGCACGGGCGGCATCATCAGCGGCAGCCCGACCGCCTCCGGCGTCTATCGAACCCAGGTCCGAGGTTGGGAGAACAACAACCTCACCGGCGACAGCTTCACCGCCACCGTCACCTTCACCGTCGTCGACCAGGCCATCAGCATCACGGCCCAACCGCAGCCTGCCACCCGCGATCAGGGCCAACCCGTCACGTTCTCGGTCACAGCCACCGGCACCACCCTCGCCTACCGCTGGCTCCACGACGACCTGGAGATCGCCGGAGCCACCAACTCCACCTTCACCATCGCCTCCGTGAAGGGCACGGATGGCGGGAACTACCAGGTCCGCGTTTCCAACGGCACCGGCTCCACCCTCAGCGCCAAGGCCCTCCTGACCGTCAACGCCGCCGCCCAGCCGCCCACCTTCACCTCGATCTCGCCGAGCCTCTCCGTCCATGAGGGTGACAACGCTGCGATCTCAGCCGTCGCCACCGCCACCGGAGCTGCACCCGTCCTCAACTGGACCTTCAATGGGAATCCACTCGCCGGTGTGACCGGCTCGCCCCTCGCCCTCTCCAAGGTCTCCCAGGCCCAGGGCGGAACCTACCGGGCCGTCGCCACCGCCAACGGCCTCTCCACCACCTCCGCCCCAGTCGTCCTCACCGTCCTGTCGCCCCTCCGGATCCTGACCTCCTCCGCCGACGACACCCGGTTTGCCCTCACCGTCGGGACCATCAACGGCCGCCGCTACTTCCTCGAAACCGCGTCCGACCCGACCTCCGCCTCGTGGCAGCCCGTGACCAGCGCCGTCGCCACCGGTTCGACCCTCGAACTCGCAGACCCCGACCGCGCCCCCGAGGTGAAGACCTACCGCGTCCGCGCGGAGTAATGCGGCCTCGCGAGAAGGGGGGGGCGAGACTCCGTCGAGCCACCCCCCTTCCGAGCCCACCGGTGGGGGCAAGCGTCCAACGAGCCGCTCCCCCTCCTCGTACTCGTACTCGTACTCGACCCCTGCGATCCCTCCCATCAACGCCAACGGCGTTGCAGCCGATAGCCCCGGGTCGGCCGAGGAACGAGGCCTACCCGAGGTCCACGTCGGAAATGAATCCCGCACCCTGAAGGGGTGCCAGGAATCCCCTCCTCACGTCCTCCTCGTACTCGTGCTCGACCAAACCACACCAACCGTTCCTCACGACCCCATCGGACCGAGTACGAGTACCCTCCCCCAAAGGTTGGTTGTTGGTTCGGCGAAGGATTCGCGGTTCAATCGCCGTGCGTCTTCGCCATGGGAAACTCCCGCCTGCTGCCATCACTCGCCCGCGCCGTGCGCGGGTTGTCGGCCCTTTTCTGGGGGCTGCCCCTGGCGCTGCTCGCCTGCGTCAAGACGGCCATGGGTGATTCCTGGCGCGCCTTCGGCAGCTGGGGTGCTCCGTTGTGGCGGAATCAAGGCTGGGGCGGCCTCTCCGTCGACCTCTTCCAGGCCTGCCTCCCGGCCGCCGCCGCCCTGGTCCTCCTCCTCTACGGACTCCGCTGCCTCGCCCGCTTCCAGTCGCAGGAACGCATCTGGATGAGCGCCCTCGACCGCGCCACCGTCCTCAACAGCCTCCTCCTGGCCCTCGTACCCTTCGCCCACTGGTGGAGCATCCATCCCACCGAACGCTTCTTCACCCAGAGCCTCGGCCTCATGATCTTCGGCGGAATCGGCTTCATGATGAGCCTCAATCGCGTCCTCCTCCGACTCTCCGCCATGCTCCCCGACGAAGTCCTCCGCTCGGATACCCGCCTGTTCGCCCAGGTCAACGGCGGCCTCATCGGACTCCTCGGCGTCCTCGTCTTCCTCGAAGCCTTTGCCCAGACCCGACCCGATTGGCTGCCCGTCTTCCTGCTCGCCCTCCTGACCGAACTTGGCGAATCCCGGAACTGGCTGTTCGTGATGCTCGCGCTCGTCCCCCTCGCCCTCACCATGACCCTCCTCTGGAAGGCCAAGGAAGCCATCGTCAACAGCGTGTTCCGCCCCGCCTGATCCCCTCACCAAAGCCGCAGCCCATACTCGTGCGTGATCGGATCGATGTGCGTGCGCGGAATCGCGGGCGTTGTCTCGCTCCGCAGCGAGGCCGGCAGGTGATGATCGATCGGCCGACGCTTCTCGAAGGCGCTGTTCGCCGCACTGTACGGCTTCGGCACCGGCGCGAATGGATCAAACAGGTCCGCCACCCCGCGCAAAACCCCCACGCGCTTCACGTGCCGCGCCGCACCGCCAGACTCCTCCACCGTCTTCGGGCGCACGCTCTCCTTCATCCGGGCGTCGATCGCCTCCTGGGTGCCCCGGTTCACCAAGTCCGCCTTCTCCCGCCGCGCGATGTCCAGCAACACCTCCGGAGCGGGCTGACGCATCACGGGATCTGAAACCGCGACCTTCACCGACGTCGCCGGCGCATTGGTCGAAGCTCCTTCCGCGGCAAACGCCAGACTGGTCGCCGCCATCACCACGATCGACGCCACCACCGGCCGGACCCAACCCGGCCTCGCGTGCCTCCGGACACCCGCCTCAGCATGTTGCCTCATGTCGTCCTCCAGAATCTGCTCAGTGAAACCACGGATTGTGGGCCTTCTCCGCCTCCACCGTCGTCAGCGGACCATGGCCCGGACAAATCAACGTCTCCGCCGGCAGCGAGAAAATCTGCTCCCGGATCTTCTGACGCGCCAGCTCCAGATTCTCCCGCGCCCCACCTATCGAACCGGCGAACACCGCATCCCCCACCACCGCCACGTGCGGCGCATCCTCCGGCCAGTTCCCCACGACGTACGTGATGCCGTCCTCCGCGTGCCCCGGCGTGTCCCGGTTCGTGATCCGCAGGCTCCCCAGCATGATGAAGTCATTCGCCCGGACCCGATGCTCCACCGGCGCGTTCTTCGAGCCGGAGTGCAGCCGGGCCCTCGGATGCCGCTCTCGGATCGGCCCCAGCGCCGCCACATGATCCCCGTGCGAATGGGTGATGAAGATGTGCCGAAGGGTCAGCTTCTCCGCCTCGATCACCGACTCGATCGGCGCTGCATCAAACCCGGTATCAAACAAGGCCGCCTCCCGCGTCACCTCGTCCCACACCAAATAGGCGTTTACCGTCATGTCGTCCCCGGCTGTCGTGATCACGCGCAACTCTCGCCACTGCCCGAGGTCCACGGGAGCCGGACGCCACCCGTCATGTTGCCGCTGCAATCGGCCTCCATCGAGCGTCAGCAACCGCCCCAACGCCTCCCATCCAAACCCCGCCGGAGCCCGACCCGTCGACTCCAGACCCTGGTACACCTCCACCGAAACCCCGGCCGCCGCAGCAGCAGCCTCCGCCGTGGTCTGGGTCGAAATCCGCGCCTTGCGCACAATATCGCCAATCGAGTCCTCGAGGTTCATCTGATGCCCGCGAACCTACGCCCTCTCTCCCGACCCCTGCAACACGCACGACAAACGCGCCCTCGAAGCCGGTGGGGCGAGACTCGTCGAGCCAGCCCTCGGAGTCGGAATCGGGATCGGAATCGGGATCGCCAGTGGCTGAGACTCGATACCGATGCCGATTCCGACCCCGACGCCGAGAATCCAGAGGCGAGACTTGGGATTCCTTCGCGGCTCGTGAGGACACTCGCCCCACCTCTCGTTGGGGGCAGTGTCGCGATGCGCCCGGCAGCAGGGCACGACGCGGCTCCCCATGCGAACACCGGGCATTCCCGGCGGCAGGAAAGCCCGGAGCCCACACCGCACTGCCCCCTGCAAGGCAGGCAAACCAGCCAAAGGAACCAAGGGCCCCTGGCGATTTACAATCCCATGTCGCATATGCGACACCCGGATGTAATTCCGCTCGGAGCAGTCGTCACCAGGGCTGCGATTCGCAATCCCATGTCGCATATGCGACATGCGGATGCGATCGTCCCCGGGATTCCGCCCTTCGAACCGGAGCCTCCCGGCTCCCTGCCGGGAGCTGGATTCCCGGGTCCGAGAGCTGGAATCCAGCATCCGGCAACTGCCCGCACCCCTCCCAATCCGGCCTGCTCCTTGACCGAACCGGATCCCGCTGTTACCCCCCGGTGAATGCGCGTCATCTTTCAGGTCACGGCAGCCGCCGTCGCGGTGGCCGGCCTGCTGTTGCTTCCCGGTTGCCAGCCCTCGGGTCCTGAGGCTCTCGCACAGGGTGATCGCGAACTCCAGGCCGGCCGGACCAGCGAAGCGATCCGGCTCCTCGAACTCGCCGCCACCAAGCTCCCCACCGAAGCCCAGGTCTGGAACCGCCTCGGTCTCGCCTACCACGCCGCCGGCCGCACCAGCGACGCCCACAAGGCCTACCTCCGCGCCCTCGAGTTCAACCGCAATCTCTTCGACGTCCGCTTCAACCTCGGTGTCCTCCTCCTCGAGCAGGGCCTCGCCCGCGAAGCCGAGGCCGAATACCGCACCTACCTCAACGCCTCCACAGAGAATGCCCGCAATCCCGACGCCTGGCGCGGCGTCGGCCTCGCGCTCCTCGCCCAGAAGCAATACGCCAACGCCGAGACAGCCCTCCGCAACGCCGTCCAGCTCGATCCCAAGGACGCCGAGGCGTGGAATGGCCTCGGTCTCGTCCGCATCCAGGCAAAGCGATTCCGCGAGGCCTACCAAGCCTTCCAGCAAGCCGCCCAGGCCGCGCCCGACCTCGCCTCCGCCCGCCTCAACCTCGCCGTCACCGCCCACCAGCACTTCAACGACCGTCGTACCGCCCTGCAGCATTACCGCGACTTCCTCACGCTCCAACCGGACGGCCCCGAATCCGACGCCGTCCGCCTCGTCGTCCAGGACATCGAGGTGAAGCTCGGACTCGTCCGCGCCGAGCCGCCTCCCATCCCAACCAACGCCCCTCCCACACCGGGTGCGATCTCCTCTGCCACCAATCCCGCCGCCTCCACCCCCAACACCAATCGCCCGGCTCCGGCGATCGTCCGATCCAACCCGCCGCCGCGTCCGCCCATCGTCATCACCTCGACGCCGCCTGCCATCCGCGCCGTGCCGTCAAACCCGCCGAAGGCCGTCGTCGCCGTTTCCAATCCTCCACCGCCGAAGCCCGCCGTCGTCACCAACACGACTCCTCCAGCCGTCGTCGTCACCCCTCCCGCAACCGCGACCAATCCGCCCCAGCCTGCCGCCGTTCCCGAGGTCCCGCTCGAGGTGGTCCAGGTCACCGAAGACCCCCTCCCGCGTCGGGCCAACGACACGCTCGTCCGTCCCACGCCCGCCGGCCGCCTGGCCGTTCCCATCCCGGAGGCCAAGCCTCCCGAGACCACCTTCCGCCCGCCGCCTCCCACACCGCCACCGATCGTCGAACCCACCCCCCCGGGCGCCACCAATTCCGTCACCGACCCCATCGAGCAACCGGACGAAAAGCCCGCCCTCGACGAAAACGGCAAACCCCGCCGCGGATTCTGGGGCAAGGTCAATCCGGTGAACTGGGGCAACCCGACCAAGTGGTTCCGCAAGGCAAACTCCGATGCAGCTGACGTGCCCGACAAGGAAGCCGCGGCCTCTCCCGCCGCCAAGGCCTCCGCCAAGGTCACCCCGCTCATTCCTCCACCGGAACCGGCCAAGCCTTCCTGGCCCCGCTACACCAGGCTCAACCCGCTGGCTCCCGCCCGGGGCAACCGCGCCGCTGCCGACGTCCAATACCAGAAGGGCGCCACTGCCCATCAGGCCGGCAAGCTGGCCGACGCCATCACCGCCTACAACCAGGCCGTCCAGCTCGACCCATCCCACTTCGAGGCCCAGCACAACCTCGCCCTCGCCACCCTCCAGCAGGGCGACCTCAAGTCCTCCCTTCGCATCGGCGAAACCGCGGTCGCCCTCGACCCCTCCTCCGCCAACGCCCGATACAACCTTGCCGTCGCGCTCCAGCGCTCCCGCTTCCCCGTCGATGCCGCCGAGGAACTCGACCGGATCACCCGCCAGCATCCGGACGACCCCAACGCCCACCTCGCCCTCGCCACGCTCTGCGCCGGCGATCTCGCCGAACCGGATCGCGCCCGCACCCACTACCAAAAGGTTCTGTCCCTCCAACCCGACCATCCCCAGGCCGCCAACATCCGCCGCTGGCTCGAGCGGAATCCTGCGCAATGATCGAATTCCCCCGCGGGTGGGGCGAGCGGTAGGCCGCGTGCCCCCACGCGGCGCATCCTCCCCCCCGGGGTGGGGGCACCCGGCCTTCAATCTCGACACCCGCCCCCCGCTCCAACCGGAGCGGCAACGTCCTCGTTGCCCTCCCATGCCATTTCCCAATGCGACGAGGACGTCGCCACCCCGTTCCCATTTTCAACCTGAAAGCGGCAGTTGGATCCACAGATTTCACGGATTTCACAGATGGGCCGGGAGAAGAGGCCTCACCGCGTCGCTGTTTCGAGATCACCCTTGGGGTGAAACGACAGCTCCTCTCAACCGGCTTCCAATCCGTGGAATCGTTGTAATCTGTGGATCCAACCGCCGTTTCTAGGTTCAAACGAGCGCAGCGTCAGGATGCACCCGGGAAAAACCCCTTCCCACTTTGCCGCTCGACACCCGCCCCCCACAGGTGCACGGAATTGCTTGTTCCGTAACGCCCACGGTCCCGGAAGTCCCCACCGATGCAGGCGCAGTCCCATTTCCTCGGTCGCCGAATCCGATGCGCCCTGCGCGTCGTGTGCTCCCTGCTCGCCGCTTTCGTCCTCAACGCTGCCGCGCCGGGCGACCGCTTTCCGCTCCCACCCGCAGACCCAGCGCCACCGTGGGGCGTGCTCCACTTCGCCGAGGACAGCGGCTCCCCAAGTTCCGAATTCCATCAGGTCCACACCCTGCCCGACGGCTCCGCCTGGATCGCCGCCTCGGACGGACTCCGCTTCTACGATGGCTACCAGTGGACCCGTTACGACACCCGCCACGGCCTCCCTTCCCTCTTTGTCCGTTCGGTCCTCGTCACCCGCGCGGGTGACCTGTGGGTCGGCACCGACCGCGGCGCCGGCATCTTCTCCGCCCGGGGATTCGACCGGCACGGTTCCGAGTCGTGGCTCGCAGGCCCCAGCGTCGGCCATATCCGTCAGGGACCTGACGGCACGCTGTGGTTCGCCTGTGACCGATGGCCGAGGAGCAACGTCGATTCCGGCGTCACCCGTTACTTCCAGGGCCAGGCCCGCAGCTACGGCACCACCGACGGCCTGCCCTCACGATACATCTTCGATGTCGTTCCGCTCTCCGACGGCACCGTGCTGGCCATCACCGACCTCGGCATGGCCAGCCTCGTCGGGGATCGTTGGCAAACCGTGCCCGTCGAAGGATCCGGCCTCTGGATCCCGCGAACACCCGTCGAACTCCACCCGGGCCACATCGTCGTCACCGGCGACCAGAAGCTCTGGGAGCGCGTCGACCAACGTTGGATGGCCCGCGACCTGCCGATCCTCCGGCAGGACTCGACCGGCACCTGGAAGCCTGTACCCGACGCCACCATCGGCCACCTGGTCGCCCCTGGCCGCCCGGGCCATGTCCTCGTCCTGGTCAGCGTCGGGCCATGGCATCACCTTGCCGAGTACGATGGCACCTCGCTCCGCATCGTCTCGGCTGGGCTGGGGGTCACCGAGTGGAACTGGATGGAGTCGCTGGACCCAGCTCCTGGCGGCGCGCTCTGGATCTGCGGAGACTCCACCCTCGACCATTGGCTGCCACAGGGCGGCGAGTGGCAACAACACCAGGGCCGCTCTCCCGAACCTGTCGCCATCGATGGCCAGGGTTCGGTCTGGTTCCTCGATGGCACCAACCTGCTCCAGACGGTCGGCGATTCCCTGATCCATCGAGGCTCCTCCGGGCGGCAGATCATCCGCTCGCCCACCGGCACCCTGTGGACCTGGGGCGAGGGCGACCTCATCCGCGATACCTCCCAACCTACCCGCGAGCATCGCCAGACCGATACCGGCATCGCAACGCCCCAGGCGGCGACGTTCGATTCCCTCGGCCGCTTCTGGATCGGTGGGGGGGGAGCGCATGAGGACTGGGTCATCGCGCGCCACTACTCCGCCGGTTGGCTCCAGAAGAACCTCGAAGGAACCGCCCGATTCACTCTTCGAAGCCTCGCGCCGGATGCCGTCGGCGGAGTCTGGTGTTTTGGCCTTCACTGGCGTTCCGGAATCCTGGTCCACCTCAACGAGTCCGGTCACCAGACCTACCCTGTTCCCGACCTCGAATGGCGCGAGGCCGGCTACGCACCGCGCATGGCGACCGACGAGAACGGCGTCCCCTTCATCTATCGCCTGGATCGGTTCCACCGATTCGATCCCGCCACCAGCACGCTGGTCCCCGAGCCTGAGGCGCCGTCTTGGCTGGAGGTTCAGCTCACCACCCAACCGCACCCGTCCTTCCTGCTGCTGGGACGGCTTGGCGGAGTCAGCGGAACCGCCGTCCGCCGTCATGGAAAATGGGAGATCCAACCCCATCGATGGTTCGGCACCCCGGCCAGCCTCGACCACATCCGGCATCGCCAGCCCCTGTCCACACATCCCACCGTCTTCGGCAATGGTTCCCTCCTCGCCTTCGACCCGGCCCACGGCCTCCATCACCGACTTTCCCTGCCTACCCCGGGGGCTCCACTCCACGCCGTCCTCGAGACCAACGGCTCTGCCTGGGTCCAATTCTCCGGCGGTCTCCTCCGCCATACCCCCGACCACGCCGCTCCCCGTATCCGGAAGATCTCAGGCCCCGCCGAACTCCACGTCGACGACCGCCTCACCATCACCTGCGACACCGTCCGCAGGTCGCACCCCTCCGAACCCGGCCACCGCTTCCGGTACCTCTGGCGCATCGACGATGGCCCCTGGACCGGTCCACTCCCGTGGCCTTCGGAAGGCCTCCCCGCGGCGGGCCTGACGATCGGCACGCACCAACTCCAGATCCGCGCCGTCACCGAATCCGGCGATGTGCAGGAATCGGTCACCCAGTTCCCCTTCCGCGTCCTCGCCATTCCCCTGCAGGAGGAACCCTGGTTCCCCTTGGCCGCCGGCGGCACGATCCTGGCCTTCTCCGTCCTCTCGCTCGTCGCCATCCACGGTCGCCGCCTCGTCTCCGCCCAGAACCGCAACCTCGACCAACTCGTCCGTCAACGGACCTCCGAACTCCAGGCCTCCCTCGAGGAATCCCGCATGCACGCCGAAGAGGCCCGCAACCTCGCCGTCGCGGCCCAGGAAGCCGCCCGCGCCAAGGACGCGTTCCTCGACAACGTCACCCACGAGCTTCGCACGCCCATGAACGGCATCATCGGCATGAACGAGTTGCTCCTCACCACCCCCCTCAGCTCCGAACAATCCCAATACGCACGCATCACCCAGCGCTCCGCCGAATCCCTCCTCACCATCATCGACGACCTCCTCGACATCTCCCAACTCGACGGCGGTCGTCTTCAGATCGTTCCCGAACCCCTTGCCCTCCGCACCTGGCTGCAACCCATCGCCGACCGAGCCGCTTCCCTCGCGTCCACCCGAGGACTCTCGTTCCAATTCGAGGTCAGCCATTCGGTCCCCGATTCCCTCAACGCCGACTCCGTCCGCCTCCGCCAGGTCCTCGACAAACTCCTCTCCAACGCCGTCAAGTTCACCAGGACCGGCGAGGTCCGCTTTCAGGTCTTGTTCGTCCGGGACCCGCTCGGATACGACCGCGTCCGATTCGAGGTCATCGATTCCGGGATCGGCATCGATCCCGCCGCCCGCGAGCGCCTCTTCCGCCCCTTCAGCCAGGCCGACGATTCCCGCACCCGCAAGTATGGCGGCACCGGTCTTGGACTCGCCATCAGCCAGCGGCTTGTCGAGCGGATGGGCGGTCAGATCCAGTTCGAGAGCACTCCCGGCTCCGGCTCACGGTTCTGGTTCGAGCTGGCGCTTTAGAGTTTCAAGGACGGGAGTTTCAAGTTTCAAGCCCACCTCCTCTCCAGTGGGGCGAGTGTCCCCACGAGCCGTGTCGGAGATTGAAGCTGTCAGTTTCAAGTTTGAAGCGGGAGCCGCGCATGGATCTTGAAACTTGAATCTTGAAACTTCCCCCTACTGCCCCGGCGTCCCGCCTCGCACCATCGACGCGTCCCACGCTGCCGCCGTCCCGTGCCCCAGGTCCGGCCGCACCAACTGCAGCGTGCTCCCGCCGCCGTCCGCCGCTACCGGCCACGGAGCCCGGTCATCGTACGCCACCTGATCCACCACCAGTCCCGTCGGATCCATCAACCGGATCTCGTCCCCGCCGTTGTCCAGGCCGAACGGCATCTCCGCGATCGGGTCCACGCCATTCGGATGCGCCAACTGGAACTTCGCGCGGTTCCGGCTCACCACCCGCCGACCACCCGCGGGGATCGTCGCGTCGGGCAGGTACAAGACCCCGTCCGCACTGCCATCCCGCAACACCCACCCACCCAGGTCCACCGGCGAACTCCCCGGGTTCTGGATCTCGATCCAGTCCCCTGCGTCGAGGTCATCCGGCGAGTGATAGTTGATCTCGCTGATCCACAGTGCGACCGGCGGCACCACTCCCGAAGGCGCCGGCTCGAAGTACGCCGTGAACCGGTTCGTCGTCCCGTTCGCCACCGTCCAGTCGATCCGCGGCGTCGTGTTCGTTCCCGACGGCGTCGACCAACCCACGAACCGCCAACCCGGCGCCGCCACCGGCCGTAGCGTCGTCGCGTAATCCCCGAAGTAGATCCCCGACCACGGATTCGTGTCCGCCGTGATCGTGTTCACCCGCACCCGGCCCGCCGACTCCGGCTGCGTGCGCACCTCGATCGTCCCCAACCCCGCCTTCAGCGCGAAGTGCGCGATGCAATGGCTCCGCAGCACCGCTGGCCGCGTCTGCCCGAAGCCCACCAGACCGAGCACGTTCGTCTCCCACGCCGCCGTCGAGAACGTCACCGGCTCCTTCTGGTAGGGCAGCCCGTATCCGCGCTTCTGCAACTCAGGCCAGCTCCACCGCGCCAGATGCGCGCCGATCTCCGGTCGCACCACCGACGCCACTTCCCGGACCGTCGACTCGACCACCGGTTCCCGGAACCGCGTGTTCAAAAGGTCCGCGCACCGCCGGATGAACCGCTCCTTGAATCCCGCGTTCAACAGCATCCGCCGCAGGAGCAGCGTTCGCCCGCCCGCGTTCGGCCAGGCCGTGCTCGTGCCCGTGCCCGCCGTCGCGAACTTGAACATGTTCGAATAGTCCGCGTAATCCCGCGCCATCGCCGCCGGGTACACGTTCGTCGGCCACAGGTTGAACCCGTAGTCCTGGTCGTACACCAGCCAGCGGAACCGCCCCTTCGGCGTCCGCGGACGCCAGCACTTGATGTTCCCGATGTCGAAGTTCTGGAAGTAGACGACCGCCAGGTTGTAATCGATGAAGTTGTCCACATCGAGGTACGTATCGACCACGAACTGGTAGTTCGTCCCCGTCGTCAGGGTGCGGTTGTTGATGAAGTCCCGCATCGCCGTATAAACGGTCGCACTCCCCGCCCGCGCCGATCCATAACCCTCGATCAGGTCGATCGTCCCCTCGCGCAGCTCGTGATGCGCGATCACGTGGTGCTCCGTCAGCTTCTCGCGCAGGTTGTGGATGCCCCAGTAGTCTCCGTTCACGTACACCACCGCCGGCCGGTACCCCTGCGTGTCGAGCCCCATCCCCGCCAGCAACCGCTGCATCATGCCGTCCCGCATCAGCGTGAAGTTGCCCCGCACGAAATAGCTGCCCCACGACGTCGTCGGACCATACGCCGTGATCGGCGGCCGCGGCACCGTCTGATGCGTGCTCTGGTTGTCGTTCCCCGAATTCCGCAACACCAGCGACTCGAAGCTGTCCACGCCCAGTCCGGGGAACACCTCGTGCCCGAACGATCCGTCCCCATACTTCCGCCGCGCGAACAGCGCGTAGGACTTCTGCGGATACCCTCGCGATCCCCAGCCGCCGTACACCTTCATCCCCGCGTGTTGCCGCATCGCCACGCTGCCGTCCGTCTCGAAGAGCTCGAGGTGGATCGCCGCCTCACGGTCCAGCCACGCGTTCGATGCCTCATACGGGAAGTTCGCGAGGATCTGGCCCTGCGCGCCGATCACGCCGCTGCCCATTCCCGTCAGGAATCCATTCCGGAACTCGATGTTCGAAGGCGCCATCGCGATCGAGAGCACCGGCAGGCCGTGGCCCGGTCCGACCAGGTAGCTCCGCACGATCTCCTGGCTCACCCGCCCGCTGCCATCCACAGCGACCGCGCGCACCACCGTGTTCGTCGCGATGCGCAAGGGCCCAGCCCAACGCGGCGAACCCGACGTCGCCGGCGAACCATCCGTCGTGAAGGCGATCCCGTGCCCCGCCACCGCGGGAGTGACAACCAGGTCCACCGGTCCCGCCCGGAACCCCGCTTCCAGCGAGAACCGCGGCGCCTCGACCACCACCGTCGCCGTCGCCGGACCGTTCGTCCGCCCCGGCGTCACCTGTGCCTTCGCGAACACCTGCCAGACATCCCCACCATCCGGCACACGGCCCACCGATTGATCCGAACCCAGCGGCGGGACATCGAACCGGTCCACTTCCCGGCCAAACCGGTCTGTCAGAACCAACGGTTCACCTCCCGGTGAAAGCACGAAGCCCGTCACCAGAACGCCCGGCGGCAACGGTTCCAACGAGTCCGTCGCATACACCAGCAGGTGCGCCCCCGGCTGGATCGTCACCGCGGGGAATTCCCATCGCACCGGCTTCGACAGGTCGTCCGTCAGGCCATAACCCGCCAGCGCGATGGCCTCATCATGCGGATTATAAAGCTCGATCCAATCCCAGTAGCTCCCGGAGACAGACACGTGGGCCGTGTCGTTGTCCGACATCACCTCGTTGATCACCGGGGCCGGCCCGATCGGCGGCAGCGCGGTCGAGAGCACCCGCACGTATCGTTCCTCTGCCCCGACCAACGGCAGTGTCACCCGATAGATCCCTTCCGCGATTCCCTCGACGAACGCGCCGTCCATCGCGACCCAGTTGGGCGGCGCCATGAACCGCTCCATTCCCTGGATCCGGAAGTCACCCGCCGCCCCGATCACCGACTCGAACTGGAACGTCAACTGCCCGTCCTGCACGCGCACCGATGCCGCATCGAGCACGACCTCGGTCTGCGCGCGCAATCCACCTGACGCTCCCGTGAGCAACCCGACCACCACCAGCACCCGGGAAATCCCACCCACCATCCAGCCAACATGAGGAGAAGACATGACGATCCCCAATCTTGCGCCCCACCGAGCCCGCACACGAGGACGGACTTGGGAGTTTCCAGTTTCCAGACGGGGACGGGTGCCCTCACCCGGCGTGAATCATGAACCACCGCGTGGGGGCACGCAGCCTACAGAACGGATTTGTGCCCGGCCGTCCGTCCCCTGTTCCCCGTCCGGGCCAGGGTTCGGATTCTGTTACGCCGGAGGCGTTGCAGCCGTTAGCCCCGGGTCGGCCGAGGAACGAGGCCCACCCGGGGTCTCCATCCCCAATGACGCCCGCACCCGGAAAGGGTGCGAAGAATCCCCCGGTGTCGGGGTCGCTATCGGAATCGGAATCGAAGGAGGCAGGGACTCAATCCCGACCCCGATTCCGACCCCGACGCCGATGCGATGAGTGTTCTGGCAACTGGGAACTGGCAACTGGCAACTTGCCCCTGCCTCAGTCATCCAACGCCGCCCGCATCGCCGCAAAGAAGTCATCGCCGCCCTTCGAATCCACCGCCTCACCGGTTCCACCCTCGGCCGAGTTGTAGCACTCCGGCGGCAGTTCCTTCAGGAACGGCGACGGATGGCACGGCAGGAACTGGCCATACTTCCGACGCGACCCGCAATGACTGATGCGGAGCGACTCCTGCGCACGCGTGATCGCGACGTAGAACAGCCGCCGTTCCTCATCCAGCGTTCCCTCCACCTTGCTGCGCATGTGCGGGAGCAATCCATCTTCCACGCCCACGATCTGCACGTGCGGAAACTCCAGTCCCTTCGCCGCGTGCATCGTGATCAACGTCACCATGTCGCCCGCGTCGTCCTTGTCCGACTCCCGATCCGAATCCAGCGTCAGGTCCTCGAGGAACTCGTTCAACCGGTCCATCGGCGAGCCCGCGTAGGTCGGCGGTGGCCGGACGATCACCGGTTCCGGTTCGGCGGGCTTGTCGATCGCCTTCTCCTCCACCAGTCCAGCCGCAACAGCGAGCGACTTCCCCGCCAGCGGCCCCGGCTTCGCCGCCGGGCGCACCATGCGCACCTCACCTCCATCCAACGACGCCACCAGTTCCGAGATGTTCCGCACCCGGTTGTCCGCCACCTCGGGATCCTTCTCCTGCCGGCGCAGGTCCTCCAGGTAACCCGTCTCCTTCAACCACGCATCCGCCCAGTCGCTCAGCGAGACCCGTTGCATCCCGAGGATCGGCTCACGGATCCGGTCGATGAACGCCAGCAACCCGCGTATCGCCTCCGCGGTCCGCGCCTGGAACGACGCCTGCACGTCCGTGTGCTTCATCACCGCGTGCACCGACGTATGCCGCTCCGAGCTGAACGCCAGCAGACGCTCCATCGTCACGTCGCTCAACCCACGCGCTGGCGTGTTCGCGATCCGCAGCAGCGACACGTCATCCGCCGGGTTCACGAAGGTCTTCACGTACGCCAGGAAATCCCGGATCTCACGCCGATCGAAGAACGACTGCCCGCCGATCAACCGGTACCGGATCTTCGCCTTGCGCAGCGCCGTCTCGATCGGACGCGCCTGGAGGTTCGTCCTGAACAGGATCGCCTGCCCGCCCCACGGAACCCGGTGCGCCACCCGGTCGTACTCGATGTTGTCCGCGACCGTCTGCGCCTCCTCGTCATCCGTCGTGAAGGCATGGACCACGATCTTGTTTCCCGCGCCCTTGGCCGACCACAGGTTCTTCCCGCGGCGCTTGGTGTTGTTCCGGATCACCGCGTTCGCCGCCTTCAGGATCGTGTTCGTCGAGCGGTAATTCTGCTCGAGCTTGATCACCTTCACCTCCGGGTAGTGCTTCTCCAGTCCCAGGATGTTGGCGATCTCCGCCCCGCGCCACCCGTAGATCGACTGGTCGTCGTCACCCACCACGCACAGGTTCCGCGATTCCTTCGTCAGGAAGTGCACGAGCTCGAACTGGCTCGCGTTCGTGTCCTGATACTCGTCCACCATGACGTACCGCCATCGACGCCGGCACGCCTCCAACGCCTCTGGATGCTCCCGGAACAACCGGAGCGTCAGCAGGATCAGGTCGTCGAAATCCACCGCGTTCGCCGCCCGCAACGCCGACTCGTACTTCCGCGACACATGCTGCGCCAGCGCCCGCACGGATTCGTCGCCGAACACCGGCGAATCGGGTCCCGCATTCTTGAACTTCGAGAGCATCGAGAGCACCGCGCTTGCGTCGGTCTTCTCCCCCTTCGCCGAGATCGCGCTCAGGATCTTCTTCATCGCGGCGAGCTGGTCGCCTTCGTCGTAGATCACGAAGTTCCGCTTGTAGCCCAGCTTCTCGATGTGCTGCCGCAGGATCCGGACGCACAGCGAATGGAACGTGCACAACGTCGGCCGCGCCGTGTACGGATCCTCGGGCTCATCCCGCTGCCGCTTCGGTCCGCGTGACTTCGGCACCATCTGGTGCACGCGCTCCTGCATCTCCCGCGCCGCCTTGTTCGTGAACGTCACCGCCAGGATGTGCCCCGGGGCCACCCCACGGTCGATCATGTGCACGATCCGGCACGTCAACGTCCGGGTCTTCCCCGTGCCGGCGCCTGCGAGGATCAGCACCGGCCCCTGGAAGGTGACCACCGCGTCCCGCTGTTCCGGATTCAACGATCCCAGGTCAAACGCCATGAGGCCGCGCAGTCTCCGCAGACCCGGGCCGCCCGCAAGGGAGGAGTTGCCGCATGTCGGTGGATCAGTCCGATCGGTCGGATCAGACCGATCGGACTGATCCGTCTGATCCATCCCAAGGATTGCCCGCGGCTCCACCACCAGCCCATCCTCCATCCCCATGCACCCCGTCCGTCCTTCGCCCCCGCTCTGGCAGGCCCTCCTCCTCGGTGCCGCCGCCGGCGGCATGGGATGGGGCATCCGCGGCCAGTACGGACACGAGACCGGTGCCATGATCGCCGGTGCCCTCGTCAGCCTGGTCCTCTGCCTCCTCTTCGCAAGACACCTGCCGTCCACCACCGTCGCCCGCGCCGCCGCCTGGGGCACGGTCGCCATCGGCTTCGGGGGTTCCATGACCTACGGCCAGACCATCGGCCTAACCCAGAACGCCAACATGGTCGGCAACCTCCACGCCTTCCTCTGGGGGATGCTTGGACTCGGCATCAAGGGCGCCCTCTGGATCGGCTTCGCCGGCGCCTTCCTCGGCATGGGCCTGAGCGGCGTCCGCTACCGGACGCGCGATGTCCTCGTCCTCTATGGTGCCATGCTCGCCGCCTGCGCCCTCGGCATTGCCGCCCTCAACGAACCCTACAACCCCGCCCAACGCCTCCTACCCAGGATTTACTTCTCCGCCGACTGGCGCTGGACCCCCGACGTCACCCCCGAGGTGCTCAAGCCCCGACGCGAAACCTGGGGCGGGTTCCTTGCGGCCATGCTCGTGCTCCTCGCCCAACTCGCGTGGATCCGGCGCGACGGCCTCGCCGTCCGTCTCGGTCTCTGGGGACTTCTCGGTGGGGCCATCGGATTCCCGCTCGGCCAGTGTCTCCAGGCGGGTCATGCGTGGCACAAGGACCTGTTCGCCGACGGCTGGCTGGCCGATGCCGACAAGGTGATCAACTGGTGGAACTTCATGGAGACGACCTTCGGCGCCACCATGGGTGCCGCGCTCGCCCTGGGGCTCTGGCTCTCCCGTCACCGCATCAACGCTGGCGCCGCTCCGAGCGATCCACCGCCCGCCACGCCGCACCTCAATGCCCCCGTCGAATGGGCGCTGCTCGCCACCCACCTCGTCCTGCTGGTCGGAGTCGAGTTCGTTGATTCACCCGCCTTCAACCGGATCTACGACTTCGGCCTCATGCTCGGCCTGATCCCGATCGTCGGAATCACCGCCGGCCGCTTCTGGCCGTGGCTCGTCGTCACCGTCATCACGCTCATTCCCATCGCCGGAAAAACCTACCGGAACCTCGTCGTCGAGGACGCCACGCTCGGCCCCGTCCCTGGCGCCATCGTCTACCTCGCACTACCGCTGCTCCTCGCCGGTTTCCTGTTCTTCCGGCTGCGCCGACATCACGCCGCCGGTGACACCACCCGCTGGCTCGCCGAGGCGCTGCTCTTCAACACCGCCATCTACTTCCTCCTCAACAACGCGTTCTTCCGATTCCCCTGGCCCTGGCAGGCCTGGACCGCACGCACCCCCAACGCCCTCATCTACACCGCCTGCACCGCCCTCCTCGTCCTCGCCGCCACACGGATCCTCCGCCGATCTCCACAGAGCTCACCCAGCGCCTGAATCATCCACAGATTTCACAGATTTCACGGATGAACCAAGGGGAGCCAAACGAGTCCCACCCACGCCTCCAATCTGTGTAATCCGTGTAATCTGTGGACCACCACCACCCATCCCCGCCATCGGTGGACCCCCATCAATCCACGTAAACGAACTCGTTCAGGTTGATCATCGCCCGGCAGAGGGCCACCAACCCGCGGTCCGCCAGCAACCGCTCCGCAACCCGCCGCTCCACCTCCGTCGGCGGGCGCTGCAAGACCAATTCAAACGCTCGCTCTACCGGACGCACACCCGCCTCCCGTTCCAACCGCGCCGCCAACGACCGCGCCACCCCCAGCGCCATCGGCGAGTTCAACAAGGACAACGCCTGCGGTGCCACCGTCGATTCCACCCGACGCGCACACGACACGGAGTTCTCCGGCATGTCGAACGTCTCCAGGAACGGCACCCGCACCGTCCGCTTCTGCACCAGGTGCAGGCTGCGCACCGACTGCTGCTCCGCCGGTGACGGATACCACCCCTTCGTCCGCGTCTCGTTGTCGTCGAGGAAGGCCGGATTCGCCTGCAGGATCTCCGGCGGCAGGTCCGGCCACACCGGCGGCCCGCCCGCGCTCTCCCGCAGCGTCCCCGAAACCGCCAACAACGAATCCCGCAACTGCTCCGCCGAAAGCCGACGCGGAACCTGCCGCGCCAGCCAGACGTTCTCGCTGTCCTCCGGCTCATCCGCACGGGGCGACGGGGACGGCGCTGCTCCGTCCCTCCGGAGTGGCGATGTCCTCATCGCCTTTTGCGACTTCCCATCCAGTGGCGACGGGGACGTCGCCGCTCCGCCCCTCCGGAGTGGCGATGTCCTCATCGCCTTTTGCGACTTCCCATCCAGTGGCGACGGGGACGTCGCCGCTCCGTCCCTCCGGAGTGGCGATGTCCTCATCGCCTTTTGCGACTTCCCATCCAGTGGCGACGAAGACGTCGCCGCTCCGTCCCCCCGCTTGTAGGCCTCACTCGTCACGATCAATCGGTGCAGCGCCTTGAAGCTCCCCCCCGACCGCACGAACTCCAGCGCCAGCCAATCCATCAATTCCGGATGGCTCGGCGGCAGGCCCGACAATCCAAAGTCATTCCCGGTCGCCACCAACCCGCGCCCGAAATGCTGCTGCCAGACCCGGTTCACCACCACGCGCCACGTGAACGGATTCGACGTCGACGTGATCCACTCGGCCAAAGTCAGCCGACGCCCCGTGGTGCCCCCGTTCCTCCCACGACGGATCGCCGCCTCCCCGGGATCCAGTGCCGACAGGAACCCCGGCACCACCTCTTCCCGTGGGGCCTTGTGGTTCCCCTGAAAAAGCACCTGCGTCACCGGCGGCTTGCCTTCCGCATCGGTCATCAGCAGCCCCAGCGTGAACTCGCGCCGCTGCCTCTGGAGGCCGGCAATCTCCTTCTCCAAGGCCCCTTGCCGATCCTTGTCGCCGTCGCGAAGCGCCGCCTTCACCTCCTTGTCAGACGGCACCACCTTCTTCTTCACGCCCTCGAATCGCCCCTTCTCGTCGTCCGTCAGCGAGGACTCCTTCTTCGCCAGCAAGGCGCGCTCGTCCGCCGTCAGCTTTGCCTCCCGTTCCCCCCGGATCCGCGCCCGCACCGCATCCAGGATCGCATCCCGCTCCTTCTCCAACCCGCCGATCCGCGCATCCAGTCCCGCGTTGTGTGATCGGATCGCCACCTGCTCCGGCGCGAGGTCGAGCGGCAGGTCGTCCGCGAACTTCACTCCCTCGAAGAACGCGCGCATCCGGTAGTGATCCACCTGCAGCAGCGGATCGAACTTGTGGTCGTGGCAACGGCAGCACGACAGCGTCAGTCCCAGGAACGCGCTGCCCGTCGTCTCGACCAGATCCGCCATCAACTCCGCGCGGCTCCGGTCCTGTTCGTTGAACAGCTTCGCTGCGTTGTCATGCGGCCCAAGCCGCAGGAATCCCGTCGCCACCAACGCGTCCTGCTCCAACGCATCCTGCGGTGCCCCCGGCACGAGCTCGTCCCCCGCCAACTGCTCCTGCACGAACCGTGCGTAACCCTTGTCGCGATTGAACGACCGCACCACGTAATCCCGGAATCGCCAGGCGCGTGGCCGGAACTCATCCCAATCGAATCCGTTGCTGTCGCTGTAGCGGACCACGTCCAGCCACCACCGGGCCTGATGCTCGCCATACCGCGCTGATCCCAGCAACCGGTCCACCAACCGCTCGTACGCATCCGGCCGAGAATCCGACTCGAAGGCCCGGACTTCATCGAACGTGGGAGGCAACCCGGTGAGCCCATACGTCACCCGACGGATCAGCGTCCGCCGATCCGCCTCCGGAGCGGCCTCCATCCCGCGCTCCGCCAACCGTGCCTCCACGAACCGATCGATCGGATGCACCGCCCTTCCCG
Organism: Limisphaerales bacterium; assembly: GCA_965284395.1. GTDB lineage: Bacteria > Verrucomicrobiota > Verrucomicrobiia > Limisphaerales > UBA9464 > UBA6176. The sequence goes on from OZ260084.1 coordinate 851,789, forward strand.
CCGGCACAGCCACCGGCACCGGCACCTTCAATGACCACAGATCCAACCGTTGCCCTGCAAATCGCTTCGCCACCGGATTCGCCGGATCCGACCACGCGTCCCCGATCCTTGTCTCCGCGCCCGCCGCCAGCGTCGTCGCCAGCGCAAGGCCCAGCCACGTCCCGGGGACGTTCAGCCATTGGACCAGGGGAATGCGCATGCCCGGAAACTAACCCACTCCTCGTCCCCCCATGAAACTGAAATCTTCCCAGCCTTCGCCCTTGAAACTTGAACCTTCAAACTCTCCCCTGCTTCCCGGTGCCACTCTTCTCCCAGGGATTCATTGAGCGTGTTCGGGCCGCCAGCGACATCGTGGATGTCGTCGGCGCGAGCCTTCCGCTCAAGCGGGCCGGCACCAACTTCGTCGCGCTCTGCCCGTTCCACAAAGAGAAGTCCCCCAGCTTCAACGTCAGCCCCGGCCGCCAGATCTTCCATTGCTTCGGTTGCCAGACCGGCGGCGACGTCTTCGGGTTCGTCCAGAAGTACGAGAACATCTCCTTCACCGAGGCCGTAGAACGGCTCGCCGAACGTGCCCGCATCCCGATCGAGCACGAGAACAACCCGGCTGCCCTCCACCAACGCGGCATCAAGGACCAACTCCTCAAGCTCCACGAGGCGATCTGCACCCGATGGCAGCAGTGCCTCGCCACCGAGGCCGCCGGCCAGATCGCCCGCGACTACCTCCTCAAGCGCGGCGTCTCCGCCGATTCTGTCCGCGAGTTCCGCATCGGAGCCGCACCCGAGTCCTGGGACGACACCGTCAACTGGGCGAAACGCCATGGCTTCGACCTCAAGCTCTGTCAGGAGGCCGGCCTCGTCCTTCACAAGGCCGAGTCCAACCGTTGGTACGACCGCTTCCGCGGCCGGCTGATGTTCCCGATCTGCGACGAGCAGGGCCGCGTCATCGCCTTCTCCGGCCGCATCCTCCAGGGCGACGAGAAATCCGCCAAGTACGTCAACTCGCCCGAGACCCCGCTCTTCACCAAGGGCAAGGTCCTCTTCGCCCTCGACAAGGCCAAACGCGCCATCCTCGACGCCGGCCATGCCATCGTCTGCGAGGGGCAGCTCGACACCATCGCCTGCCACGCCGCCGGCGTCCGCAACGTCATCGCTCCCCAGGGCACCGCCCTCACCGCCGCCCACGGCCGCATCCTCAAGCGCTACGTCGAGGAGGTCATCCTCTGCTTCGACGGCGACAAGGCCGGTCGCAACGCCACCATCCGTTCCCTCGACGACTGCCTTGGCTCCGGGCTCGCCATCCGCGTCGCCAGCATCCCGCCACCCGACGACCCCGATTCCTACATCCGCAAGGCCGGTGCCGACGCATTCCGCGAGGTGCTGGGCCGCGCCCAGTCGTTCTTCGATTTCTACCTCCAGCACCTGATCACCGAGAACGATCCCGCCACCGACCGAGGCCGCCTCGCCATCATCGCCGGCATGGGCTCGAAGCTGCAGCTCACCGGCAACGCCGTCCTCATCGACACCTACGCCCAGCGCACCTCCCAGCGCCTCGGCGTCAGCGTTGACGCCGTCCGCACCGAGTTCCGCAAGATCCGGCCCGCCGCACCCAGGCCCGAACCCGAGGATCGCCCGCAACCGCCCGCTCCCACCGCCCGCGCCGCCCAAGCCCACGCAGCGGACGCCGCGCCGGCCCATCCCTCGGACCCGGGTTACTCCGAACCGGATTCCTCGGATTCCGTTCCCGCCAGCCCCGCGCCCGAGCCACCGACGCGGCCTGCACCGAACGATCTCTGGCTCCTGAAGTTCCTTTGCCACGCGGATTCCGAGCTCCTCGACTGGACCATCCACCACCTCGACCCTCAGTGGATCCAGCACCCCATCACCCGCACGATCGTCCAGTGCCGGCTCAACCAGTCCGGCGGGGACCTCTCGATCACCACGCTTCTCGCCGCACTCGACGAAGATGACTTTGCGCGTCAACTCGTCACCGAAGCCGGATCCGACCAGCGCGCCATCGCGAACCTACCCACCCAACTCGCGGACCTCACCCGCCGCATCCGCGACGCCTGGATCGACCGCCAGATCGTCCTGCTCAGCACCCACCTCGCGGACAGCTCCCGATCCCACGAAGAACACCTGGCCGCCATGCGCGAACAACAACAACTCCGCGCCTGGAAGCGCCACCCCCTCGCCCCCCTCGGCGACGCGTGATCCTCCGCGGTAGGCCGGGTGCCCTCACCCGGCGTGGATCGTGAACCGCTGCGTGGGGGCACGCAGCCTACAAAACGGCGTTGAAGCCGGCAGCCAATACGGGGTCGCGAAGCGCACCCCGGGTCGTGCGTTCAAATGCGTCCCTACCCCGGAGGGGTTTGAGCTCCTTCTGCAACCCCTCCGGGGTGCGATCCGTAATGCCAACGAGGTCCCCGGGTAGGCGCTGACGCGCCAACCCGGGGCTACCGGCTGATACGCCTCCGGCGTAGGGACCGACTGGCTGGACCATCGTAACCCTCACGCCGGAGGCGTTACAGCCATTAGCCCGGGGTCGCGAAGCGCACCCCGGGTCATCCGTCAAAAAGGGTCCCTACCCCGGAGGGGTTTGAGATCCTGCTGCGGCCCATCTGTGTAATCCTGAAATCTGTGGATAACCCAGCCGCCGTCCCCAACCTGAAATCCCCTCAATCTCGGGCCCACTTCTCCCACTGCCGGATCACGCCCTCGCCCCAGTCGCCATACCACGCGTAACCATCGCGGCGTTCGCGTTCGATGTCGGCCAACCGATACTTCACGACGCCATCCCGACCGCAGAAGAGCCCGCGCCCCGTTTCCGCCTCGCAGAAGCGCGGCCACAATCCGGCCGCCCCGGGCGCGTCGACAACCCGCTTACCATCCGGTCCCTGTTCCTGTCGGATGCCGGCCACCCGAACCGTGCGCAGCCAAGCCACACCCGCGTCCACCGCCTCCCTCACCTCGGCCGACGGCTTGTCCAATCCCATCAGGAACCGCAGGACCCCGGCGCTCTCGGCGGTGGCAAGACAAGCCGGCTCGAACTTCCTCGCCGGTCGCAGCGCCAGGTCCACCTCGTCGTGCTGCGCCCCCCAACCAGTCCGCTTCCCGCCCACGCGGACCTGACACTTCAGGATGCAACCGACGCCGGATCCAAATGCCCGCGCCATCGCCTCGCGCCGAACTTCGTCCACGAGCCCGTCCCCGGCCGGCACCCGGAGCTGTTCTCCAAGCCAGGTCAGGATTCCAACCATCGTTCCGTCGTTGAAGGTGATGTGCCGCGCGTAACCCTTCCCCGGCGGAAACCGCTGGGGCCATCCGCCCGAAGGATACTGCGACCGCAGGATCAGGTCGGCCCCGCGACGCCACGCCTCGAGCAGGGCCGGATCACGCGTCGTTCGCCACGCCGACGCGAGGACGCGCAATTCCCCGAGCGTTGCGCCGTTGTCGAAGGTTCCCTCGATCCGATCCGCCGTCAGGTCGGCGCGCTTCACGCTGTTGTCCTGGTTCTTCGGCCACGCTCCCGTCGCCGACTGCCAACTGAGGATGTTGGTCAGCGCCTCCCGGCCCGCGTCCGTCCGGAACCATTCCGGCTTCTGCTTCAACACCGACCCCAACCCCGCGCCATGCACCGCGCACACGCCCAGCCAGAGGGCGATCATGCACCCAACGAACGTCCACCGATGCCGTGAGCCTGGTTTCATGCGGGAAGGGATCCACAGATTTCACCCTGGAAACGGCGGTTGGATCCACAGATTTCACCGATTGCACGGATTGGAAGCGGCCATGGCAGAGGCTCCGGATTCACGGCAGCATCTTGACTGCCCCTCTATGGAGTAGGCCGGGTGCCCTCACCCGGCGCTGCCCGGATCCTGCCGCGTGAGGGCACGCGGCCGACAATCCGGGGGCCCCACTTCAAACCTGAAACTTGAATCTCCGGCTACCACTCGATCACCGCTGCGCCCCACGTCAGTCCCGCGCCGAACACCACCAGCAACACCAGATCACCCCGCCGGATGCGTCCACCCTGGACAGCCTCGTCCAGCGCGATCGCCACGCTGGCCGCACTGGTGTTGCCGTATCGTTCGACGTTCGAGAACACCTGGTCCGGACCCGCGCCCAAACGCTCCGCCACCGCCGCGAGGATCCGTTGGTTCGCCTGATGGGGAATGATGCACCGGATCTGCTCGATCTTCAGGCCGCATCGGTCCAGCGCATCGGTCGCCGCCGTCACCATCGCGTTCACGGCGTTCTTGAAGGTCTCCTTGCCGTCCATCCGCAGGTAATGCATCCCGTCGGCCACGGACTTGGCCGTTGCCGGACAGGCACTGCCGCCGCCGCGCAACTCGAGCAATCCCGCCTTCCCGCCGTCGGATCCCAGGCACGTCGTCAACAGCCCGTGCGCCGCCGGACGGTTCTGCAGGACCGCCGCGCCCGCACCATCGCCGAACAGCACACAGGTGTTCCGGTCCTTCCAGTCCACCACCGACGACATCTTCTCAGCCCCGATCACGAGCACGGTGTTGTACGTGTGCGAGGCCACGAAATGGGAGCCGATGTCCAGGGCGTACACGAATCCGCTGCACGCCGCCTCGATGTCGAAGGCCGCCGCCCGGACCGCTCCCAACCGGTGCTGCACCAGACACGCGGTACTCGGGAACGGCATGTCCGGAGTGATCGTCGCCACGATGATCAGGTCGAGGTCCTCCGGCTTCACCCCGGCGTTGGTCAACGCGCGCGCCGCGGCCTTCGCAGCCATGTCCGCCGTCGTCTCACCTTCCGCCGCGATCCGACGCTCCCGGATCCCCGTCCGCGTCGTGATCCACTCATCGCTCGTCTCGACCAGCTTCTCCAGGTCCGCATTCGTCAGCACCCGCTCCGGCACATGGGATCCAACTCCCGTGATTGAAACCGTCCTGAGGTGGGGCCGACTGGTCCTGGGATGCGTCATGGGGCGGCGGTGGATGGTGGATTCGTTGGACTGTCCGGACTCGATGCCTTGGGCGCCTTCGCGGCCGTGGCCGCTTCCGCCGCGGCGAGATCCGCCACGAGGATGTCGTTCAATCTCAGGTCCACGCACCGCTCCGCCTGACGCATCGCATGCCGAAGCGAAGTCCGCTTGGCGGAACCGTGGATCTTGAACACCCAACCCTTCATCCCGAGGATCGGCGCGCCGCCGTAGGCCTCTGGATTCATGCGTTCAGCGATCCGGCGCAGGCCTCCCTGCGACATCAGCGCCCCGAGCTTGCGGATCGGGCTCGCCGTCAGCTCCTCCTTCAGCATGCCGCGAACGGCCTTGCCGAGGCTCTCCGCCGACTTGAGCACGATGTTGCCGACGAAGCCGTCGCACACGCAGACGTCCACGCCGTCCATGAAGAGATCGTAACCCTCGCAGTAGCCGCGGCAGTTCACCCCGGTGGAACGGAGCAACTCCACCGCCGCCCGCGTCAGGTCCGTGCCCTTGGCATCCTCGGACCCATTGCTCAGCACCCCAACCCGCGGCGTCGGCAGGCCCAGCATCGCCTTCGCGTAAGCCGAACCCATCACCCCGAACTGCATCAGGTGCTCGGCGGTGCATTCCGGGTTCGCGCCGCCATCCACCAACACCCAGGCCCCATGAAATGAGGGCAGGATGCAGGCGATCGTGGGCCGGACCACTCCCGGCAGGCGGCCCAACCGGATGCACGCGCCCGCGTAGAGTCCCCCGGTATTCCCGGAGGAAATGGCGGCATCGGCCTCCCCTTCCCGCACCAACTCCAGCGTGCGGAGGACGGAGGAATCCTTTTTCCGGCGCACCGCCACGGCCGGGTCATCATTCATCGTGATGACCTCCGAGGCCGGGCGCACCTCGACCCGGGGATTGCCGCGCAGTTGGAGGCGGTCGAGCAGCGGGTCGAGTTCGGCCGGAGGGCCGACGACGAACACCTTCTCGATTCCTGGCTCAGCTTCCAGGCCGAGCTTTACCCCGTGGAGCAGCTCCTCCGGGCCGTGGTCGCCGCCCATGACGTCCACTGCCAGGCGCATAAAGGAAAACGCGCCGCATCCACGAAAGGACGGCGGCGCGCTGTAAAGCGGATCAGGCGAGCGTGTTGACGGCGATGACCTGGCGACCGTTGTAATAGCCACAGGCAGGGCACACGCGGTGCGTCACGTAAGGCGCCGCGCACTGCGGGCACGAGCTCAGCTGCGGCAGCTTGAGGACCGAGTTGTAGGCGCGCCGCATCCGTTGACGGCTTCGCGAAGGTTTGCGTTTTGGAACGCCCATAAATTCGTCTTGGTTACAGTTTCAACTTGTCCAGCGCATCCCAAGGATTCCGGTCCGGCCCCTGGCCTGACCCTGTTTCCTTCTCAAGACGCGAATCGCGGGCCGATGCTTTTGGTGCGAGCCCGCGACAGTCCGGAGTGCACAACGGATTCGTTGGCAGGGCGAGGAAGGTGTCTTCCCGCAAATAAGGCGTCAAGTCGGCAAAATCACCGTCGAGCTTTATCGCTTCCTCTCCCTCCAGCGGCAACAGCGCCGCAAAGTCGGGTACCACGAGCGTTTCCCGGAACGTCTTCAGGCACCTCCCACAGTCGCATTCGAGGTCCGCCTCCAACCGTCCCACCACCGTCAACTCCGTCGGCTGGAGCGCCACCTCCAGCTCGTAGCGCAGCGGACTCACGAACCGCACCAGCTCGTCCTGGTGCCCCTCCGCCGCCTCTTCCGCAGGCAGCGTCCCCTCCAGATGGGCCGACTCTTCCTGGAGCAACCGGATGTTCACCTTCAAAGGCATATCAGCTGGCCGCACCATCCCCCCGTTTTCCACCCCGGCCAAGACGAGACTTTGGCCCGTCTCAAACGGGGCGGCAACGTCCTCGTTGCCCTCTCTAGCCTTTTCCAAAGGCGACGAGGACGTCGCCACCCCGGGGCTTCAAACTTGAAACTTCAAACTGCCAACTCCCGCCCTACCTGCCCTTCACCACATACTCCTCCAGCAGCCGGATCGGCGGTGCGCCATGCGAGAGCAGTTCGTCATGGAAGCGCTGCTGGTTGAAACGCGCCCCCTGCTCCTTCCGTGCCTGCTCGCGCAACCGCAGGATCTGGAGCTTGCCCAGCGTGTAGTACAGGTAACCCGGATCGAACGTCCCGCGGATCGCCTCGCTCCGCGCCGGCTTCTCCTCGTAGTGGCAGTTGTCCCGGAAGAACTGCGTCGCCTGGTCCACCGTCATCCCCGAACAATGCAGCTGGATCGCACAGCACAGCCGGCACAACCGCAAGAGGGCCTCGTCCGACTGCGCCAGCCGGTACTTCGCCGCCTTCACCCGCTCCTCGCGTGTCGCCTTCTCCGGGTCCGACGGCTGCATGAAGCCAGCCTCGATCAGCATCAGCTCGGTGTAATGTGCCCAGCCTTCCGCGAAGGAATAGCTCGGGAAGACCTTCTGCACCGTCGTCGCCTTCGATGCGTTCAACGCGAGGAACTGCACGTAATGGCCCGGGTACGCCTCATGGATGCTGACGACGTCCGTCGTGTAATAGTTGAACGCCGAAAGCCATTCCTCCGCCTGCGCCGCCGGCCACTCCGACTCCACCGGCGTCACGTAGTAATAGGCCTCCGTCGCCTTCGTCTCGAACGGCCCCGGCGTGTCCATCGATGCAAAGCTCGTCGACCGGAACGGCGGCAGCGTTTCCTCGACCCGGGCGCGCACCTCGCTCGGGATCGTCACCAGCTTCTTCCCCACCACGAACGCCCGGATCGCCTCCAGGTTCTTCCGCGTGTCGGGCAGCAGGCCCGCCGCGGTCGGATGATCCTTCTGGATCGCCTTGAACACCTCGATCGCCGGCCGGCTTGGATCGATCTCCCGTGCCGCCGCATCGAACCGTTCCTGCTCCGCCTTCAGCTCCCGGAGGCCCATCGCGAGGATCTCTTCCGGCGACATCGTGATCCCCTCCGACTTCAGCATGTCGGCGAATCCATCGCGGCCCACCGCATAGGCCTGGTCAGCGACCGGCAGCCGATCCGACTTCAGCCACGCCGCGAAGGCCCGGGTTTCCTCGACGGCCTTCGAGTTCGCCCGCTCAAAGGCGCCCAACACCGCCGGGTCCCCGCACTTGCGCGCCGCCGCGAGCACGTCCTTCTCGAGGAACGACGCTGTTCCCTGCGCCACGTCGATCGCCGTCTCGACAAACGGCCGTGGCAGTACCACCCCGAGATTCGTGCGCCCGGCCGCGTACACCGCCGATGCCTTCTCGAGGATCGCCGTCATGTCGGCCACGCGTTCCCGGAGCGTCTTGAAATCCCGCTTGAGGTAGAAGCTCACGTCCACCCAACCCGCGTACATCATCGGGTTCCGCGTCCAGTTCCGTTGGACCTCCTGCGCCCAGCGCTCGCGCGCCACCACCAGCTTCAACAGCTCCAGGTCCAGCCGCTCCGACCGCGTCAACTTCGCCGCGTCCACCTCGCGGAACTTCCAGTCGAACCGTTCCAACCGCGCCCGCTCCGACCGCATCACCTCCGCGGTCGGCACCACGAACTTCCCGTCGTACTCGTGCCAGCCCAGCGCCACCCCCTCCATCGGCCGCATCGCGAAATGGGTCTTCACGAACTCATCCGCAACAGACCGGAACTGCTGCCGCTCCGATCCGCCCACCACACAACCGGACAGCATCGCCGCCCCGAGAACCAATCCCATCGCCAGCCAGCCCTTCGTCATGGCGGGCAGCGTAGGGGGGAAGCTCGGAGTTTTCAGTTTCAAGTTTCAAGCCGTAGCTGCCGACGTAAGGAGGCAGGCGGGAGAGCTCCAAGATTTCAGATTCAAGTTTCAAGGCCTGACAACCACGCCGGAGGCGTTGCAACCGGTAGCCCCGGGTTGGCCGAGGGACGAGGCCTACCCCGGGGACCCCGTCCCAAATGAATCCCGCACCCTGAACAGGGTGCGAAGATTCCCTCTCCGCCGCCTCGCCCCCCGTACTCGTACTCGTACTCAGCCCGCAGGGCGGTACTCGTACTCGACCCAGCAACCATCCCCTCCGTCACCCAACCCCATCGGCTCGAGTACGAGTACGAGTACCCCCCTCCACCCATCACCCGCGGACGAACCCGCATCTCCTCCCCTCGACAACCCCCTCCCATCCCGCAACCCTGCCCATGCATGCCCGTCGATGCTTCCCCCTCCGCGACACCCGCCCGTCCTTCGTTAGGCCGCAGACTCAAATTCACCCTCGTCGCCCTCGTCGCGGGCGTCGCCTTGCTGGCCGTGATCACCCGCGGCACCCCTGACAGCGTCCGCACCCAACTCGAAGCCATGCGGGCCGCTGGTGAACCGACCGATTCCGCCTCCCTTGCCACTTGGATTCCCCCCGTTCCCGCCGCCGAGAACGGCGCCATCAAACTCCTCGAACTGATCGACGGCTTCCGCGGGGTCGACCACACCCAGGTCCCGCGCCGCGCCAGTTCCTGGAATGCCACAAACCTTGCGTGGGCCGCCGCAGAACGCGCCCGCCTGCAATCGTGGCGCACCGACATCCATACCGCACTCCAGGCCACCCGATTCCGCTACCCCCTCGGCGTTACCAACGGAGTCGGCTCCCTCGCCATCAGCCACCTCTCACCCGTCAAGAACGCCTCCACCACGCTCTCCTTCTGGGCCAGCCATTCCGCCGCCCTGAACCTTCCCGACGAGTCCGCCACCGCCCTCCTCGATGCCATCCGCACCGCCCGGACCTTCGATGACGAACCCATCCTGATCAGCTGGCTCGTCCGCGCCGCCTGCCTCTGGACTACGGCCAACGCCGCAGAAAATGCCCTGACACTCACTCCCTTCCCCGACGCCCGACTCGCCGAACTCCAGGCCGCGTTCCTCGACGCCGACCAAGCTGAATTCCTCAGTCGCGCCCTGATCACGGAGCGTACCTTCGGACTCGAAGTGCTCCAAAGCTCCCCAACCAAGTTCGTCAAACTCAACCAGGTCCCCTCCGGCATCCCCGGCGCTCCCGGCGCCTCGAACGTCGAACGCATCACCGCCACGCTGGTGCAGACCGGCTACCAGCTCAGCGGAGGCCAGGGCTCGGATACCGAGTACTACCTGAAGACCCTTCGCGAGCTCATCGAGATCAGCCGCCTCTCCGGCCCTGCCCGCATGAACGCCCTGCTGGAGCTCCAGAACCGCTTCGACAGGGAAAGCAATCGCTGGAACCGCCATCGCTCCCGCGCAACAGCCGAGGCCCTGTTCGAAGCTGCCAAGAAGGACCAGCGCACCGCCACCATCCTCCGTAGTGCCTCCGTTGGCTGCGCCATCGAACGTTTCCGCAACGCCCACCAGGGACAACTCCCCAACTCCCTCGCCGACCTCATCCCCACTTACCTGCCCTCCATCCCCCTCGACCCTGCCAACGATCAACCCCTCCGTCTCCGAACGCTGAATCCGGGCTACGTCGTCTACGGTGTCGGCCCCGACGGCGAGGACAACCAGGGCAACTCCATCCGCAAGCTCGGCGCCGGCGACGCCGGAACCGACCTCACCTTCACCGTCGAGAGGTGAGGGGGGAAGAGTCCCAAGTTTTCAGATTCAAGTCTCAAGCCCCGCACCAACGCCGGAGGCGTTGCAGCCGATAGCCCCGGGTTGGCCGAGGAACGAGGCCCACCCGGGGTCCCCGTCCAAATTGAATCCCGCACCCTGAACAGGGTGCGAAGATTCCCTCTCGACGCCTCAGCCCAACCCATCGCCCTCGACTCGATCCCGCCGCCCCCTTCGTACTCGTACTCGTACTCAGCCCGAAGGGCGGTACTCGTACTCGACCCAACAACACCCTTCCTACTCGATTCCTTCTCTGGATCCCATCGGCTCGAGTACGAGTACGAGTACGAGTACCCTCCTCCACGTCCCTCCCGCGCAAGAACCCGCGCCTCCTCCCAACACCCCTGCGCCTCCGCGCCTCTGCGGGAGAAACCCCTGTCCCCCTCTGCCCCCTCCCCTCGACAACCCCCTCCCCTCCCGCAACCATTCCTCCGCATGCCCGTCGCCCCCTCCACCCCAATCCGGCCCGCCCGGCCGTCGCTGCGTCGGAAACTGGGGTTCACTGTCATCGCCCTTCTCACCGGCATCACCCTTCTCTCCATCCTGACCAGCGGAACGCCCGACAGCGTCCGCTCCCAACTCGAAGCCATCCGTGCCGCAGGCGAACCGATCGACACCGCGTCCCTCGCCACCTGGATCAGCCCCGTCCCCGCCGCCGAGAACGGTGCCATACAACTCCTCGACTTGATCGAAGGCACCCGCAAGGTCGACAGCACATTGATCCCACGCCGCGCCCGTTCGTGGGATGCCGCCCAACTCTCGTGGGCAGCCTCGGAACGGGACCGCCTGCAATCGTGGCGTACCAACATCCACGCCGCGCTCCGGGCCACCCGATTCCGCTACCCCGTCGTCGTCACCAATGGGATCGACAAGCTGGGTGTCGCTCATCTCGATCGATTCAAAGGAGGCAGCTGGAACCTCGCCTTCTGGGCCAGCCATTCCGCAGCACTTCATCAACCAGACGAATCCGGAGCAGCCCTTCTCGACACGCTACGTCTGGCTCGAACCCTGGATGACGAGCCTGTCGTGGTCAGCTGGCTGGTCCGCAACGCCTGCCTTGCGATCAGCGCGATCGCCGCGGAGAACGCCCTGACACTTTCACCTCTCCCCGATGCCCAACTTGTCCAACTGCAGGCCGCGTTCCTCGACGCCGACCAACCCGCGATGTTGACCCGGGCTCTCCTGACGGAACGGGCTCTCGGCTACGAGGCCTGCCATGCCTCTCCTGCCGAGTTCATCCGCATGACCCTCGCTCCACCCGGGCCAGCCTTCGGCAGCCCGAAACACGAGTGGATCGCGGCCCACGCCGCCCAGACCGCCTATCGATTGAGCGGCGCCCAAGGGTCCGATTCCGAGTACTACCTCAAGACCCTCGGCCAACTGATCGACATCAGTCGCCTCTCTGGCTCCGCCCGGGTCAAGGCCCTGTTGACCTTGAAGCAGCGCTTCAACACCGAGAGCGTTCGTTGGAATCGGCAGCGCGCCCGCACCTTCGCCGGGCCATTCGTCGACATCATCTCCCGGGACCAGCACACCTCGACCCTTCTCCGCACGGCCGCCATCGCCTGCGCCATCGAACGCTTCCGCAACGCCCACCAAGGTCAACTGCCCGCCTCCCTCGCCGATCTCGTCCCCGCTTACCTACCCGCAATCCCTCCCGATCCCGCCACCGACCAACCCCTCCGATTCCATCCCCTCAATACGGGATACGTCGTCTATGGCCTCGGCCCCGACGGCGAAGACAACCAGGGCAAGCCCGCCCCCAAGAACAGCACCGGCGCCGCCGGAATCGACGTCCCCTTCACCGTCGAGAGGTGAGAGGGCGGAGTTCCAGGTTTTCAGATTCAAGTTACAAGCCCCTGCACCAACGCCGGAGGCGTTGCAGCCGGTAGCCCCGGGTCGGCCGAGGAACGAGGCCTACCCGGGGTCCACATCCCAATCGAATCCCGCACCCTGAACAGGGTGCGAAGATTCCCTCTCCGCGCCCCAGTCCCACCCATCGCCCTCGACCAGATCCCGCCGTCCCATTGGTGTCGGGGTCGGTATCGGAATCGGAATCGAGGGCCGATCGGGTTCGATCCCGATAGCGATTCCGACCCCGACCTGCCTCCTCCGCGCCTCTGCGGGAGAATCCCCTTCCCCCTCTGCCCCTCCGCGCCTCTGCCCCCCGTACTCGTACTCGTACTCAGCCCGAAGGGCGGTACTCGTACTCGATCCCACAACACCCTCCTCCTCGCTCCCATCGGCTCGAGTACGAGTACGAGTACGAGTACGAGTACCCCCCGTCCGCATCTCTGCCGCGCACGATCCCGCATCCCCTCCCAACCCAAAAGCCCTTGCGCCTCCGCGCCTCTGCGGGAGATCCCCCTCTGCCTCCTCCGCGGGCAGGCTTGAAACTTGAATCTTGAGCCTTCCAACTCTCCCCATGCGTTTCCTCCCCGGTCTTGTCTGCGCGGCTGCCCTCGTGTCCGCGGCGCCATCGCGGGCCGCCCTGCCGCCCACCGGAAACTTCTCCCGCACCAACCTCGTCGCGTGGTGCATCGTTCCCTTCGACTCGAAGAAGCGCGGGCCGGAGGAGCGCGCCGCGATGCTCGCCAACCTCGGCATCCAGCGACTCGCCTACGACTGGCGCTCGGAGCACATCCCGACCTTCGACGCCGAGGTCGACGCCATGCGCGCCCGCAACATCGAGATCAGTGCCTGGTGGTTCCCGGCCGGACTCAACGCCGAGGCCCGCGCCATCCTCGCGTGCATCGAACGGAAGAAGATCCATCCCCAACTCTGGATCACCATGGGCACGGAACCCGAGCCCGATGCCGCCCGACTCCAGCAGAAGATCGAAGGCGCCGTCTCCACCCTCGCCCCGGTCTGCGCCGAGGCACGCCGCCTCGGATGCACCGTCGCCCTCTACAACCATCTCGGTTGGTTCGGCGAACCCGCCAACCAGGTCGAGATCATCCGACGCCTCCGCGCCGCCGGTCACACCAACGTCGGCATCGTCTACAACTTCCACCACGCCCACGACCACATCGCCGACTTCGCCGCGCAGTTGGAAATCCTCAAACCCCACCTCCTCACGCTCAACCTCAACGGCATGACGTGGGAGGGCGATCGCCAGGGCCGGAAGATCATCCCGCTCGGCACCGGCGACGAGGAACTCGACCTCCTCCGCATCGTCCACGCCAGCGGATGGAAGGGTCCCATCGGAATCATCGGCCACACCGATGAAGATGCCGAACTCAAGCTCCGCAAGGAACTCGCCGGCCTCGAAGCCCTCGCCCCGATGGCCACCCTGCCACCGGGCCCTCCCCGCCAACGGGTCTCATCACCACGCCCTGCTCCGGCTACCCCTTCGGCCTCCCTGCTCCCGGCCGCGAAGGCTTCGCCGAGTATCGAAGGTCGCTTCGACCACGCCCTCGACGCCCGCGTCGCTGGCCTCGTCCTCGATGCGCCCGTCGACTTCCGCAAGCCCCCGTTCACCCTCGAAGCCTGGGTGCGCATCGGATCGAAGGACGCCTTCAACATCATCGCCGCCAGCGAAGCCAAGGCCTCGTCCTCCCATTGGGAACTCTATACCTTCGCCGGCACCGGCGACCTCAGCTTCTACGCGCCCGGAGGTTCGCCTGACACCGTCCGCGGCGGCACCTCCATCGCCGACGGCCAGTGGCACCACGTGGCAGCGCAGTGCGCCCCCGGACAGGTGAAGCTCTTCGTCGACGGCAAGGTTGTCGCCGACCAGAAAGTCCGCCGCTTCGCCGCACCGGACTCCACCGCTTCCCGCTTCGCCATCGGACGCCTCGTCGAGGACGGACTCGGCTGTGACGGATGGATCGACGACATCCGCATCAGCCGCGGCCTCCGCAACTTCGCCGCCATTCCCACCAGCCCCGTCCACGCCGACGAAACAAGCCTCGCCCACTGGAACCTCGACGACGTCCCGCAACTCCTCGCCTCCGCGAAGCCCCCGGCGAATCCGCCCGTCGGCAACACCCGTCCCGCTTCCCCCGATTCCGCCACCACCCGCGCCCCCGGCGAACCCGCCGTCTCCGGTCGCGAACCCGGCTCCCAGGGCGAAGCCGACTGGGTCGACAACCGCTGGCAGGCTGCCCACATCGGCAACCATCTCGCCTCGACGTTCCGCCTGGCGGACGGCTCCACCGTCACCCGCGGACTCGCCCTGCGCCTCGGTTCCGGCAACACGACCGGGGGCGTCGCCTATGACCTCGCCACTGCCACCCTCCGCGCCGCGTGGTCCGGCGGCTTCGTCCGATTCGACCCCGCCCGCTTCGGCCTGATCGGCGCCCCGCGCCCCGACGGCGAACCCGCCCTCGACCTCCCGAAGGACAGCGGCTGGCTGGGAAGCACCGTCCGCTTCCAGAAGCTCCACGTCGGCTACAACGGCGTCGTCCTGGAATACACCGTCAACGGCACCCGCTTCCTCGAATCGCCCGCGCTCGTCTCGACGCCGGCCGGCCCCGTCTTCACCCGGACGTTCGCCATTGCGCCGCACACCGGCTCCTTCCTCCTTCCCGCCCACCAGGGATCCGTGGGATCCGTCGGATCGGTCGGATCCGACCGATCCAACCAATCCCTCCCGGCGTCCACCTCCACCCAGCTCATCACCCTTCATCTCTGGCGCGGCCCGGCCGAACGCCACGCCGACTTCGAGGCTTGGTCGAAGGCACAGCCTGCTCCCAAGGATCCTCTGGCCTCGCTCACCCCGCCCACGCCCGAACCCACCCTCCACGTCGCCGGACAACGCGGCCTCGACACCGACATCCTCGCGGTCGACACGCTGACCTTCCCCTACGACAACCCGTCCAAGGCCCTGTTCTTCGCCTCCGGCGTCGACATCGCCCCCGACGGCACGCTCTACACCTGCACCATCCACGGCGACGTCTGGCGCCTGACCGGGGTCGACGACAACCTCCGCAGCCTCCACTGGCAACGCTTCGCCACCGGCCTCTACCAACCCCTCGGACTCAAGGTCCGCAACGGAGAGGTCTTCGTCCTCGGACGCGACCACATCACCCGACTCCACGACCGCAACGCCGACGGCATCGCCGAGGAGTACGAAGCCTTCTTCAACGGCATCCAGACTTCCTCAGGCGGCCACGACTACGTCACCTGCCTCGAGACCGACACCGCCGGGCGTTTCTACTACGTCGATCCCAAGGGCGTGCACCGCGTCGCCGCCGACGGCTCCGCCATGGAGACCCTCGCCACCGGATTCCGGAATCCCAACGGAATGGGCGTGCGGCCCGACGGCCGCGTCATCACCGTGGCCCCGCAACAGGGCGACTGGACGCCGTCGTCCGGCATCTGGGAAATCCGCGAAGGCCTGCATGGCGGTTGGGGCGGTCCCCGCGTCACGCCGCAACGACCCAACGGATACGACGCACCGCTCTGCTGGATCCCCCACGGCGTCGACAACTCCAGCGGCTCGCAGGTCTGGATCCCCGACGGCCAGTGGGGACCGCTCGGCGGCCAGATGCTCCACCTGTTGTGGGGCCGATGCGGCATGATGCTCGCCCTGCGCGACACCGATGCCTCCGGCACCGGCGTCAACGGCGCCGTTGTTCCGCTTCCCGCCAAGTTCCTCAGCGGCCCCAACCGCGCCACCTTCAATCCCGCCGACAACAGCCTCCTCGTTGCCGGCAGCACCGGATGGCAGACCAGCGCCGTCAAGGACGGTGCCGTCCAACGCGTGCGGTTCACCGGCAAACCCGTCGCCCTGCCCATCGGCTGGAAGGCCGTTCCCGGCGGCGTCGAAGTCCGGTTCTCCCAACCCGTCGATCCCGCCACCGCTCAGGATCCGGGCAGCTACTCCATCAAGGTCTGGAACTACCGCTACGCCCAGCAGTACGGCTCCAAGGATTGGCTCGTCAGCCAACCCGACAAGGAAGGCCGCGAGGAATGGACCGTGAAGTCCGCCACCGTCCAACCCGACGCCCACTCCGTCCGACTCGAGATCCCCGGCATCCACCCCGTCATGCAGGGCGAACTCAAGTACAACATCGACGCCCGCTCCGGCGGCAAACCCCTCCGCGGCTCCCTCTGGTTCACCCTCAATCAAGTCCGGTAGGAGGGGAGTCCCAAGTTTTCAGATTCAAGTTTCAAGCCAACGCCGAGGTAACGAGGCGGGGCCGGATGAAGTTCCCAGTCGTTGTAGGCCGGGTGCCCTCACCCGGCGTGCACCCCCCTTCCCCTGTAGGCCGGGTGCCCTCACCCGGCGTAGATCGTGAACCGCCGCGTGGGGGCACGCAGCCTACCGCCCAACCCGGGGTGGGCTTCGCGACCCCGTATTGGCTACCCGCTGAAACGCCTTCGGTGTAGGGCAAGACTCAAGCGGACACCCCGCAACTCACCCCCCGCGCCCATTCTCCGCTTCAGGTTTTACCCAAGGGTACCTACCGTTGGTCAGAACCACGGCGTTGACACTCCAAACCGGGTCACTCGCCAGGTCGAAAACGGGCCCACGATTGAACCAAAGGGATGTACAGAAGACCTCCGGTGGACGGAGCGGCGGAAGATGGCCTGCTCCCACGCTGGAAGAGATGGGACGGATTCTTCCCCAGTTCCGGTTTGAATCGCTCATCGGCCAGGGCGGCATGGGTGCGGTCTATCGGGCGGTGCAACGTTCCCTGGACCGGACCGTGGCCGTGAAGGTCCTCCCCACCGCGCTCCTTTCCGAACACGAGGGCAACTTCGCCGCCCGCTTCGAGCAGGAGGCCCTCACCATGGCCCGCCTGCGCCACCCTGGAATCGTCGGAATCTTCGAGACCGGCGAGGTCGACGGCCTCCGCTACATCGTCATGGAGTACGTGGACGGCACCGATGTCTCCCGGATGCTGCACACCACCAGCCGCCTCGCACCCGACCTCGCCCTCCGTCTGGTCCAACAGGCCTGCGAAGCCCTGCACCACGTCCACGAACTCGGCATCATCCACCGCGACATCAAGCCCGCCAACCTCCTTGTCACCCGCGATGGCCGCCTGAAGATCGCGGACTTTGGTCTCGCCCGGCACGAGGACGTCGCCCTCCTCCAGCTCACCCGGACCAACGTCGCCGTCGGCACCTCGGATTTCGTCCCGCCCGAACTGTGGCTTCCCGGCGTGGAACTGGATCGCCGCGCGGACATCTATGCCCTCGGCGTGACCCTCTACCAGATGCTCGTCGGAGAGGTGCCCCGCGGCCTCTGGGAGGCTGCCAGCATCAAGGCCGGCACCGATCTTCGGCTCGACGCTGTCATCGACCGCGCCATGGAACCGGATCGCGACGCCCGCTACCCGACCACCGAGGCCCTCCATCGCGATCTCGAACGGATCCTCACTACCCGCCTCCCGCTCGATCCCGTCGAGGATCCCCCTACCGCGCCGGCCCCGGAGATCACGCCGCCTCCCCCCCGCCCCCTCCGGCGTCGACTCGTCCCCGCAGCCATCGCCCTCGCGACCGTGGCGATCGTGTTCGGCCTGTGGCACCCGTTCAGCCCTGAATCCCCCGGAACGGTCCTCCACTTCAATGGCACCAACGATCACGTCCGCGTGGCCGCAAACCCGAGCCCGACCAACGGCCCGTTCACCATCGAGTGCTGGATCAAGGCGGACCCTTCACCCGCACCCCGGTACACCACGCTGATCTCCCAGGCCGTGGAGGAGGCCTTCCCGAGGTTCTACATTGGAACCGGCCTTCGCGGTGAAGTCCGGGTGGGGGATGCCTGGGGTGACACCGGTTTCCAGCTTCCCACGAACACATGGCACCACCTCGCCGTCGTCCGGACCGAGAAGGCTGCCCAACTCCTCCTCGACGGAGTCGA
Organism: Limisphaerales bacterium; assembly: GCA_965284395.1. Taxonomy (GTDB): domain Bacteria; phylum Verrucomicrobiota; class Verrucomicrobiia; order Limisphaerales; family UBA9464; genus UBA6176. Next base: position 870,162 of record OZ260084.1, read on the forward strand.
GGTGGCCCGCCAGGACACTTCCATCCCCTGCCCGTCCGCCGCCCCCTGGATGGATATCGGAAAGCAGTTCGGCGCCATCCCCGAACACTGGGACGGAGCCGTCGATGAACTCCGCATCTGGTCCAACGCGCGGACCCCGGATGAGTTGAAGGCCACGATGCACTCGCGCATCGCGCCCGAGACCCCGGGTCTGGTCGCCTACTACCGCTTCGATGAGGGATCCGGTTCGGTGGCCCGGAACCTGGCCCGGTCCACGGGCCAGTCCTACGACGGCATCCTCATCGGCTCGCCCGGCTGGCAGGATTCCAAGCGCCCGACGTCCGGCTTACAATAGTGCTCTTCGGACACGATGAAATCACCGCTCTACAGGGAGTCAGGGTCAGGGCCGATGGGGGAATGGCAACCGCCGTCGCTGGACGAGGTGCAGGCAATCCTTCCCGCTTACGAGTTCATCGGCCTGATCGGGTGTGGAGGCATGGGCGCCGTCTACCACGCCCGGCAGCGCTCCCTCCGTCGATCGGTCGCGGTGAAGATCCTTCCTGCGGCGCTGATGAACCGCCTCGAGGCGAACTTCGCCGAGCGTTTCCGCCGCGAGGCTCTCACGATGGGCCGCCTCAACCACCCGGGGATCGTCACCGCCATCGAATCCGGCGAGGCCGGCGGATTCCTGTACCTCGTCATGGAGCACGTCGACGGCCCGGACGTGTCGCGAATGCTCCGGCAGTCCGGCCGCCTCGCCCCCGAAGTCGCCGTGTCCATCGCCTGCCAACTGGCCGAGGCGCTCGCCTATGCCCATGCCTCCGGCGTCATCCACCGCGACATCAAGCCGGGCAACATCCTCCTCACCCGGGACGGCAAGGTGAAGGTCACCGACTTCGGTCTGGCGTATCAGGCCGATGACTCACAGCCAGAACTCACCAGTTCCAACGTCGCTGTCGGCACCGCAGATTACCTCGCACCCGAAGCCCTCCGCCACGGCGTCCGCGTCGACGCCCGGGCCGATCTCTACTCCCTCGGCGTCACCCTCTTCCAGATGCTGAGCGGTACCGTGCCGCGGGGACGATGGAAGATGCCCAGCCAGACCGTCGGCACCGATCCGCGCCTCGACGACATCCTGCGCCGTGCCCTCGCCACGGATCCCGACCAACGGTATCCGGACTCAACAACGATCCTCAAGGAGCTCGAACCCATCCGCGCCGGACTGCCACCAACTCCAGCGGAGAAGCGCGCCGCCCGCCTCCGCACGCTCCGGCGTTGGGCTCCGGTCCCTGCGATCCTGGCCTCCTGCCTTCTGGCATTGCCGGTCTGGAGATGGATGAACCCGCCTCCGGAAATGCGCGTCGTCCCGGTGTTCGCCAAGGCTGAGGACTTCATCGATGTCCGCGCCTTCGGCATGAAAGTTCCCAACGATGAGCTCACCATCGAGTTCTGGGCCCAGCCCGTCGCCTACCGCGGCCAGGCCATCCTCGAACTGGTGCCCGACAACCTCGGGGATCGATGCCGCTTCATCCTCAACGGTCATGGTGGCGCCAGCGTCTGGGAATTTGGCTCCGCGATTGCCGGCGGCCAACTCGTCACTCCCCGCCCCGAAGGCATCCTCAGCAACTGGACCCACTACGCACTCGTCTCCAGCCGGCGCGACAACCGGATGCAAGTTTTCACCAATGGCACCCTTCAGGCCGAGAAATCAGGCGCCAGCTCCTTCACCAACCGGCAGGCCGCGCTCCGGGTCGGAGGCGATACCATGCCATTCCGTGGAATGCTCTCGGACTTCCGTGTCTGGAACCACGCCCGAACCCCGGCGCAGATCCGGTCCGGAATGAAGTCACGCCCCTCCAGCTCTGATCCCGGCCTCGTTCTCCATTTCCCCCTCGACTCCGTTGCGGCCGTCGTCACCAACGCAGCCACAGCTTCAACAGCCAGCCTGGAACTGAACGGCCTCTTCAAACGGCAACCCGCCTCGACCAACGTCCTTGCACCCGGTCAGCGCACCCCGGCCCACCCTGAATCCAAGTCCCGCACCTGGATCGTTCAAACGCTCGGGGACGTCGGCGAAGGCTCCCTCCGAGCCGCACTTGCCAGCTCGCAGGATGGCGACCGAATCCGCTTCGACCCATCACTCTCCGGCGGCACCATCCGCCTCACCCAGGGCCAGTTGCTGGTTCAGTCCGGAGTCGACATCGATGCCCTCGACTTGCGCAGGGGAATCACGATCGACGCCAACCGAAAGAGCCGCGTTCTGGAAGTTTCCGCCACCTCGATCGTCCGCATGGCCGGCCTCACCCTGATCGAGGGATCCGGCCAAACCGGCGGGGGCATCTTCAATGCGGGTTGGCTCCGGATGCAGGACTGCGTGGTCTCCAACAACCTGTCCTCGCATGATGGCGGCGGCATCTACAGCAGATTGGGATCAGCCCTGGAACTCACCCGCTGCAGGATCATCGGCAACCGCTCCGAGAGTTATGCGGGAGGTCTCTGGATCGGGGGCGAGCCGGGCGTCAACCTCACCAATTGCCTCTTCAGCGCCAACGAGTCGCGCCTCGGAGCCGGTGCCATGCTTGGGTACTTCTCTCCGCTCCTCCTGGTTTCCACGACCGTCTCAGACAACTCCGCCCGCGAATCCGGCAATGGCGGCGTGCAAGAGGAGGGTCAGGACGCCTACTTCTCCAATACGATCTTTTCGGGGAACCGGGGCCCATTGGGCGACGCCGTCTTCCTGAAGTCCGGCGGACGAAGGTTCGATCTCCCCCACCCACCCGCAGGCCAGGTTCCGCCGCCTCCGCCCCAGATCCCGCCAAGAGACTGATCCATCCCATGCCCCCGGAACCTTCCAAGGAGATCCAACCCGGAATCAGCGCGGAGCTGCCCAAGGTCCATTCCCAGTTCCCCACCACCCGCTGGACCCTCGTCCAACGCCTCCGCCAGGGCGGTGAAGGCCAGCGCGCCGCCCTCGACGAGCTCTGCTCCCTCTACTGGTACCCGATCTACGCCTTCCTCCGCCGACGGGGCTACCCGCACCACGACGCCGAGGACATCACCCAGGGCTTCTTCATCAAGATCCTCAACGACGCCTCCTTCGAGGCGTCCGATGCCAGCCGCGGCCTGCTCCGGACTTTTCTCCTCCACGCCCTCCAGCGGCACATCGCCGACCGCACTCGCCACGACCTCGCTCAGAAGCGCGGCGGCGGAAAGGCCATCATCGCCTTTGAATCCATGGGAGCCGAGGAACGGTACGGCAATGAACCCAAGGACCACCGCGACCCGGAACACCTCTTCGCGCAGGCCTGGGCCCGGGAGCTCCTCGAAACCGTCCGCCGCCAACTCGAGGCCGAGTTCAGCGCGGGCGGCCGCAGCGACACCTTCCAGGTCCTCCTCCCCTTCCTCCTCGGCGAGGATCCCCCCTCCTATCGCGACGTCGCCGCCCGCCTGAAGGCCAGCGAGACCGCCGTCCGCGTCCTCGTCTTCCGCATGCGCACCCGCTTCCGCGAACGCCTCCGCGAAACCGTCGCCAATACCGTCGACAACCCGGCCGAGGTCGAGGCCGAACTGAAGTGGATCGCCTCGACCCTGCTCTCCCGGTAGCCGCAGCCGCAGCGCTGGCACCCCAGTCCCCTGGAAAAAATCTCCCTTCCGGGTGAAACGATCTGCCGCGCCTTTCGAATGACCCATGTGAAAACCCCGGCGCCCGCTGGTTCCGGGGCAGAAGCAAGAGCAGTCAACCATTCCATCCATGGCAAATTCCTATCGCTGCCGACCCAGCCTCGGGGCTGCGGTCCTCCTGTGCCTCGGCACCGCGGCCGCCCAGACGGCCATCGCGCAAACCACCATCCAGGTAGACACCAGGCTTCCTTGGGATGCATGGCTCAACGCCTATGAGATCTCAACGCCGGGAGCCCCGCCGGTCGTCGCCCGCCCTTGGCCGGTGTGGGACGTCAAGGCAGACTTCTTCGAGAACGTCATTTCCCTTTCGCCCACGACGACCATCGCCCAGGACTTCTGGTGGGACTCCAACTGGATCAAGCCTGATGGCACGGGTACCCGCGACATCCAGACCATCCTCGACTACACCCGCGACGATCTCGGTGGCCAGACCGTCACCTTCGCAGGCCATTGCCTCGCCAATACGCTGATCCCGGGACAGTACGCCTACGCCTACGTGATGGATGCCACTGCCGACTGGAGCATCCTGACCACCAGCACGGTTCCGCTGGTTGCCGGGCAACCCTTCACGGTCTCCCAGACCATCCAACCCGGCCACCACATGCAGCTCGGCTTCGGCATGGTCGGGCCCACCATCCCACTGAACGTCAATCCGGGGATCGTCCAGGTCTCCAGCCTCCCCACCGCACCGGTCATGCTCGTCGACCGTTTCAACAATGATGGTTCGTTCGAATCCATCCGGAACGGCAACTGGAATGTCCCGGGCACTCCACCCACGCTCGTTCTGCCTGGCTGGAACATCACCAGTCCGGGGCGGGCAGGCCTGATCGCCTCGCCCACCCACGAGCCAATCTTCCAGATCGACGGCAACTCGGGCTTCTTCGCCGACAATACACCGGGCTTCACCCCCAACGAAGGCACTGCCACGAGCGGAAACCTTCTCAAGCCGGGTTACAGCGCCGTCCACGCCGGCGATGTCTTCGCCTGGTCGTACGCTGCCCGAGGCAGTTATGCCCTGCCCCTCAGCACGCTCCGTCTCCAGTTCGGGACAACATCCGTGGTCGTCCACGAAGGAAGTGGCGACGGCTCCGCCAATTGGCAACGGTTCAGCGGCTACTACGTCGCCACCGAGGCCGATGCCGCGGCTGCTCAAGCCTCCGGCGGCTCGCTCAGCTTGGCACTGACCCTCCACACGATGCCGCAGTTGGATGGCTATTACTCGGGCAACGTTCTCGGCGACGACCTCCATCTCGCTGTCTATGTCCCCGACTACGACAGCGACGGCATTCCCGACTGGCAGGACGGCTACCCGCACTCCTACCCGGTTGGTTCACCGATCACGATTGGTGGAATCCCCACGCGGGTGGCGAACGTCCTGGTAGCGGACGGCTGGACCATCGACGACCGCCTGCAGGCCGCGCTGGCCTCGGCGCGCAACCGGGGCGATTTCGTGAAGAAGGTCAAGGATCTGACCAAGTTGCTCCGACGCCAGAATCTCATCACCCGACGCCAAGCCGAAGCCATTGAGGAGGCGGCTGAAGAGTCGGATCTCCCCGCCAAGCGGCCGGTGACAGTGATCTTCCAGGTAGACACCACAGGCTACCCTGTAACCTCAGCAGGCATGCGCCTCGCCGGGACGTTCGGGAAGGTCGGTGCCACCACTCTCTCCGCCGACTGGGCTCCCGCTTTGCCTTCGAGCCAGATGCAGCAGATCGGGCAGAACCGGTATGCACTCGCGGTCACCTTCCCGGCCTCCGCCGCAGGCAAGGGCCTCGAATTCCTCTTCGTCCGCAAGGATGTCTTTGCCGACTCCGAGGATGACTACTCGGAAGGGAATCCCGGCGAGACCTTCCTCGACATCGACTGCGCCGTGGACGATCAGGTTGGAGGCGTCAACCGCTACATCACGCTGCCGTCCAAGGATGCCATCTACCGGGCGAGCTTCGACCGATGCGGTCGTCTCCGGATCGACGATTGCAGCGACGACCGCTGAACTTGCACCCCGCCGGGGCAACTCGGTCATTGTTTGAAGGCGATCCCGGTACCCCGGGATCGCCATTTCTGTTGATGCACCGGCTCGCCCCCGAGTCACGTCCCACCCTTTCAGGACCCCGCGAATCATCCGGTGGGGCGAGTGTCCTCACTGAACTGGGAACTGGCACCTGGAGACTGGGAACCTCCTGCCCCCCCTACCTCCCCCTCCAATCCACCCGCCCCTGGTACGCCATCGTCTCGTGCATCAGGGCGAAGAACTCCGGATCGTACTCCCGCAAGGCCTCGCGCGTGCGGATCGGGTGCGCGGCGTCATTCGGTGCCGCGTCCTGGCCGAGCGCATCGAAGTACGCCAGCACTCCCGCCGCCCAATACGTGGCCGGATCATGAACGGCTGAAGTACCCTTCCATTTCCCGGCGGCGACCGCCTTCGTGTGCAACTCCTTCAACTTCGTGCCGAAGCGTTCGTCCAGCCGTTGCACCCGCAGCTCATATTGCTGCACGTCGCGTCCCCGCTTCTCCCAGTTGGGATCCACCGGCCGGCCCGCGGTCACCCCGTAGACCGCCGACGCCAGCACCCGGATCACCTGGTTGTCCCCCACGCCCGGATCCCGCGGATCCGACAGCACGTTCTCCTCGCCGACCACCAACAGCTTCGTCTCTGGCCGGTACTCCAGCATGCGTGACAACGCGTCGAATCCCTTCACGTCCTTGAACCGCGCGTACTCGGGAAGGTCCGCCAGCTTCTCGTTCCGACCCAGCACCACCAGCTTCACGCCGTCCGCCATCAGCGCCTTCAGCACGTCATGGCGGTACGCGAACATCCGACGGATCGTCCCGTTCGCGGCCAGCAACGCCTCGTCACTCGCACCCCGGCCCAACACCGTGAACTCCCGCGCCCACGTGAACTTCGTGTACCACGGATCAATCCCGAATTTCGCCGGCGGCGCGAGGACACTGGGCTGCCGCTTCACGAACGAGTACCGCCAGTCCTGCTCCGGGCTCAGGTTGAACACCGTCCGGACCAACTCGTATCCCTCCGGATCGAACGCCTTCAACTGCTCGCGCGTCCCGATCGGCCCGTGGTTCCAGTTGTTGACCCGGTTGCAATCGAAGTAGCACTGGCAGATCTCGGCCCAATACTCGCCCGGGTTTGAAGCCGCGTACGCCAGCCTCCACAGCCCCTTGGCCATCGCCGATTCGTACACCCGCTTCTTCCGCTCCCACCAGGTCGGGTCGATCGACCCCAGCGCACTGTCGATCGTGTGGCAGAACTCGTGCACCCCGATGCTCTCGTCGTCGTAACGATCCAGGGGAAGGCTGAGGACATTCTCTTCGCCGAAGCTCGTCGGACGCCCACCCGTGCCGCGCACGCGCTCGTTCTGGAACGCCGGGTTCGGATGGTTCCGGTATTCCGGCATGTCCGTGTACACCTGATCCCGCCCCATCACGATGAGGTACATCTTCGTCTCCACCATCCGCTGGATGATGTCGGGTCGGCCCGCGAGCATCCGCGTGACGATCTCATGCGTGCGTTGCAACGCGAGGTCATCGACCACGCCCGCCGCCACGACGGGCATGCCCTTCACGTCGATGTACTTCTTGTAGAATCCGCGCGCCACCTCTCGGTCGGACTCGCGCACGATCCCGAAGAAGGAGTCCGGAGGGGCGATCACCGCGGGCGTGCCTTGTCCTACGACGCGGACGCTCCACAGCACGGACGCGAGCCCCAGCACCGCCAGATTACCTTGGATGCGTTTCATGGAGTGTTGATCGATTCCTACTTCGGCTGCGTCGTCCCGGCGTTTCGATTCGGCAGCTCCTGCCCCAGCCGCACCCCACCCGCACGCAACCACGGCAGGGGAAGCCTTCAACATTAGTTCGCGATCCAGCTGCGATTGTCTTGGCGCGGAATGACGTTCCCCGCGCGAATTCAGGCACGCTGCCGCCACTCCTCGTACTCGTACTCGTACTCGGCTCCACCAACCCTCTTTGTTCCTTCCACACGATCCCATCGGCTCGAGTACGAGTAGGAGCACGCACTCCCAACGTCCCCCCTTTGAACCTTCCTCGCCAATCCCGGTCCCAATCCCAAAGCTCCAGCAAAGACACCACCGGCCATGAACATCCGTCGCCTCTTCACCTCCCTCCTCGCCATCGCGCTGCTCTCGGGCAGTACCGGACTGCTGACCTCGAACGCCGCCGATGCTCCCAAGACTCCCCGCAAGGAGATCTACGACGCCAAGGCGGACGGCGCGAAGCAGATCGCCGACGCACTCGCCGCCGCCAAGGCCGACAAGAAGCACGTCATCTTGCAATTCGGCGCGAACTGGTGCGGATGGTGCCATCGCCTCCACAAGCTCTTCGAATCCGACAAGGCCATCGCCGACAAGCTGAAGTCCGACTACGTCGTCGTGCTCGTCGACGTCGACAAGGGGCACAATGAGTCGATCGACAAGCGGTACGGCAATCCCATCCGATTCGGCCTTCCTGTCATGGTCGTCCTCGATGCCGAGGGCAAGCAGCTCACCACCAAGAACACCTCCGAGCTCGAAGTGGGCGACCACCACGATCCCGTAAAGGTCCTGGCCTTCCTCAAGGAATGGGCCCCCAAACGGTAGGATCACCGAGCCTCCTCCCGTCGTCTCCCACCAACGCAGGGTAGCCGACGAGGTCACGAGGCGGGGCCAGATGAAGTCATTGTAGGCCGGGTGCCCTCACCCGGCGTGGATCGTGAACCGCCGCGTGGGGGCACGCGCCCTACAGACTCGGTAGCCGACGAGGTTACGAGGCTGGTCAGTGCAAGCTGCCCCCCGGCGGCTCCCCCACCTCCACTGCGAGCGCCGCCGCGAAGATCTCCAACGCACGGGCATCCTCGCGCACGTAGAGGACGAACCGCACCTCGTCGAAAGCATGCCGTCCCTCCCGGAGGAACCCGATCACCGTCCGGACCGCGATCGGCGCCGCCAGACGGATCGGATAGGCAAAGGCTCCCGTCGAGATGGACGGGAACGAAACGCTGCCCAATCTATGCTCCGCGGCGACCTCGAGGCTCCGGCGATAGGCACTCGCCAACAACTCAGGCTCCTCCTCGTCCCCGCCCCGCCACACCGGTCCCACGGCATGGATCACATGCCGCGCCTTGAGCTTTCCACCGGTTGTGATCACCGCATCCCCGATCGGACATCCCCCGATCCGACGGCATTCCTCATAGATCGCCGGGCCGCCCTTCGAGTGGATGGTTCCATCGGTGCCCGTTCCCTTGTTGAGGCGCCAGTGCGCCGCCGTCACGACTGCCTCGGTGTCCTGTTCCGCGATGTCACCCGTCACCAGGCGCAGCGTCGTCGTCCCGATCCGTGTTTCCGTCGTCATCAGCCCCTCGGGCCAAGCTTCACTTCACCCGACGGGTCCGGCGCCACGCCGCCCACCCGACGAGTCCAGTGCCGGCCACCATCGCCCAGGTCGAAGGCTCGGGAACCGCCGTTCCCTGGAAGCGGGCCTCGCTGTAGAACTGCCAAGGCATTGGGCCATCCTCGAAGGTCACCTCGACAAACCGGGCGTTGACGTCGACCGGGATGTCCAGGAACCGCGCCGTCGTGTCCGACTGCTGATCCACCGATGTCAGGTACGCGATGGGCAGGGTCCACTCGATTCCGTCCGGGCTGAAGCGCATCGAGGCGCTTCCGAACAGGGAGACGCCCCCTTCCTGATTGTTGTTGATGTGGAAACCAATCGCCGTCAGCGGGTGGATCCCTCCCAGATCAAACGTGAAGGTCGGGTTGGCGTTGAAATAGCCGACCCATTCCTGGGCCGGGCCGTTTCCCAGATCCGCGTACCAGTTCTGTCCGCCGAGGATCCCGTCGGTCAGCTGGTTTCCGCCATCGTCGAAGTAGTTGAAGCTGCCACCCTCGGCCTGTCCTTCACCGGGCGTCGCGGTGTACGAAACGGGGGTGAAGAAGATCTGGGCCTGGGCCGCCGCGGCCAGTCCGAGGATCGCGGCCAAACGCAGTGTACGAGGAATCATCGTCTTTGGGTATCCCAGCCACGTTCCGCGCGTCAATCCGACAGTACTCGTCCGGAAATGCTGAGTGCGTCTGGCCGCTGCTTTTGGGTCAAAGGGAGCGGCAACGTCCCCGTTGCACTGCCATGCCGATCCCGAGGCGCCGAGGACGTCGCCACCCCGTTCCAGTTTCCAAACAGGTCCGTGGCGGGAAGTACGCGCAATGGCGGGAGCCTGGCTGGGCACCGGTTCAACCTCCGTTGTTCGTTGCATACCAAGGATTCAGGAGAATCAACGCTTGCCTCAAGCGCCGGAACCGTCGACGCATGAGTCATGCGTTGGTTACCTCTTACGCTGGCGGCGTTCGCCAGCCTGCAATCGCTGCACCTGTCCGCCCAGGATGACATCCAGATCACGAAGTACCGAAGGTTCGTGCAATCCTCCACCGCCGCGCCCGTCGCGGAGGCGGGCAACTCCTACCGCTTCTCCTTCGTCGGGTCCGGCCTCGGCCTCGGCGGGGCCACGGTCACGCTGACCCCTCCATCCGGTACCGTCATCAACGTCCCCACCGTCGGCCAGGATCGCGTCTTCACCGCCTCCGCGGCCTCGGCGTCCGCCATCAACGCCCTCTACGGCGCCGGCACCTACACGCTGTCCGTCGGCATCGCCGGATTCGCCCTCGAGTCCACCGTCAACTTCGGCGCCGATGGCTACCCACCCGCGCCTTCGCTGGTCAATTTCACCGCCGCCCAGGCGATCAACGCCACCAGCGACTTCAACATCGACTGGGCCCCGTTCACCGGCGGCACGCCGGACGACTTCATCCTCCTCCGGGTCCTCGATTCCGGCGCCAACGCGGTCTACGAGGACACCCTCGACGGCACGGCCGGCGACTATCTCCTGCCCGCCGAAACCTTGGCCGGCGGCCAGGCCTACTCGCTCGAACTCACCTTCATGGCAATCGACGAACGCGGTGAATCCGAAGCCGGCTTCCCCCTCACGTCCGCCTTCGCTTCCGTCACCACGATTCCCTTGAAGGCCACCGGATCCGGCGGAGGAGGAGATCGTATCCCGCCGACGCTGGCCTCGGCGTCCCCCGCCTCGGGCCAGGCCCTCGGCACGGTGCAGACGCCGCTCGTCCTGACCTTCAGCGAGCCGATGGATACGTCCCGTACGCCCGTCGTCTGGACCGCACTCAGCAACGGCGTCAGCATCGTCCTCAGCCCCGCGAAGTTCTCCTACAACTGGACCGCGGGCGGCACGATCCTGGCCTGCTCCTACGACGCCGCAGGAGCCGGATGGCCAACATCCACCCTCGTCACCTGGGCCCTTCCCGGAAGCGACGCCGGATTCCGCGATGTCGCCGGCAACCCGCTCACCTCCACCGGCGGTTTCTTCCAGACTCCCACCGGCGGTGTCATCCCCTGCGATGACGAGGACCCGGCCGAGAAGTCCGGCTTCGGAATCTTCAAGTTCTCCCCATACTTCCAGACCTCGGCCGCGACGCCCGGCGCCGACCCCACGAACCGACCCCTCTTCCAGGCCTTCGCCACGCTCACCAACTCCGGTGGACGTCCCGCCGTCGAGTTCCCCGCCGCACCGGCCCCCCAACCGCACCGGGTGCTCTCGCTCAGCGGCCCGATCCCTGGTTCTGCCTTCTTCTTCGAAACCCACCCCACCGAGGCTGCCCTCGACGCGGCCTTCCCCGGTGGCCAGTACGACTTCCAGGTCCGAAGCACGATCGACAACACCACCGTGCTCAACCACGTCGTCCTGAACCTGCCCAACCAGGGCTATCCCGCCATTCCCCACTTCTCGAACTTCGCCGCCGCCCAGGCGATCAACCCCACCAATGCGTTCACGCTCTCGTGGGACGCTTTCGCCGGCGCCAGCACCTCGGCCGACTACCTCGCGCTCGAGATCTGGGATGAAGCGGAGGAAGTCATCCTCTCGCTTCCCGAGCCCTGCCTCGATCGCCCGCTCGCCGTGACTGCCACCTCCACCACCCTGCCCCCTGGAATGCTCCAACCCGGCCGCACCTACATGGCGATCCTCAGCTTCATGAAGCTGCAGGACTCCAACAAGACGCTCCCTGGATCCCCGGCGACCGGCATCACCGCCACCGGCCGGACCACCCGCATGCTCCTCCGCACCACCGGCGGCTCCGGCGTCACGGCTCCGGTCCTGCGCGACCTGTTCGTCAACGGTGCCAACCAACTTGACATCACCATTGATGCCACCGTCGGCCGCCCGTTCACGCTGGAACGTTCGTCATCCCTCGGCGGCGCGTTCTCACCGGTGACCACCACCACGCCCAACGCCACCCCGTTCCACCTCCAGGTGCCGCTCGCCGAACAGGGCTTCTTCCGCGGACGCACGGACTGATCCGCCATCCCACCGTCACCCGCGTCCGTCTGCGGCTGGCACGGCGCCTGCCATCGCCAACCGCAGCACGGACGACATCGCCTGCTGCGCGGTCAGGTACTTGAAGGTCTCCCGGTCGAACGCGTTCAACTCGCGTCGCACCACGGTCCCTGCCGGACCGGCGACGCCGACGAACACGGTTCCCACTGGCTTGCCCGCTACCGCGCCGCCTGGGCCGGCAATCCCGGTCACCGACACCGCGTAGTCCGCCCCCGTCACCGCACGCGCACCTTCCGCCATCGCACGTGCCACCGGTTCGCTCACCGCGCCGTGCTCGACCAGCAACGCCCTCGGCACCCCGAGGCTTCTTTCCTTCGCCTCGTTCGCATAGGTCACGAAACCCGCCACCAGCACCGCCGAAGCCCCAGGAACATTCGTCACCCGGTTCGCGATGTGCCCACCGGTGCAGGACTCAGCGAGCGACAGCTTCAATCCACGAGCGGTGAACTCCCGCACCAAAACCTGCTCCAGCGTCTCATCATCCACGCCGAAGATGAACTCGCCGACCGTCGCCCGGGTCCTTCGCTCGGCCTCCGCCACCACCTGCGCCGCCTCAGGACCGCGCGCCACAAACCGCACGTCGACCTCGCCCACCCGCGCACAAAACCCCAGATCCATTCCCCCATCCACCAATTCCTTCAACGGCGCGTCCAACCGCTCCTCCATGTACGACTCGCCCAACCCCGTCGTCTTGAGCGTGCGACACACGAACGCTTCCTGCCCGGGGAACCGCCTCGCCAACCGCGGCAGCACCTCGTCCATCACCATCGGCCGCAACTCCCGCGGCGGCCCCGGCAACATCACCAGCCACGTGGGACGCCCGTCCGGCCGCAGCGGATTCGGGTCCAGCCACAGCGCCAGACCCGGTGCCGTTCCGTGCCGGTTCACCAGAACCTCCGCGCCCTCCGGCACCATTGCTTCCACCTTGGTCCGCACGGGCACCGGACGGTTGCGCCCCTCGAAATAGCTCCGGATCTGCGCCTCCACCTCCGGATGATGCTCCAAACGCCGCCCCAGCATCGCCGCCACCAACTCCCGCGTCCGATCGTCACAGGTCGGTCCCAGCCCTCCCGTCGTGATCACCCAATCCGCACGCCCCAATCCCTCCCGGACCGCCGCCACCAAGGCCGTCGAGTCATCCGAGATCGCCACCTGCCTGTCCACGGTATAGCCGCGGTCCGCCAGCACGCGGCAGATCCACTGCTGATGGGTGTTCAACACCCGACCCAACATCAGCTCCGACCCGGTATTGATCAGTTCAATCGTCACGCCCGCCCATTCTGGGCTGAATCCTCCGGAGTCCCAAGTTTTCAGATTCAAGTTTCATGCCTCGGTGGGACGAGACTCCGTCGAGCCGCTTGATCGAGCCGTTCCATCGGCGTCGGGGTCGCTATCGGAATCGGGATCGAAAGACAGTGGGGCCCGATCCCGATCGCGATTCCGCCCACGCCCCCAAAACGCTCCACCCCCTCGTACTCGTACTCGTACTCAGCCCGAAGGGCGGTACTCGTACTCGACTCCACCAACCCTTTTAGCCCTTCCCCTCGATCCCATCGGCTCGAGTACGAGTACGAGTACCCCGATCTCCAAGCCTTTGGCCTACTTCGCTCCATCCCGACGATCCCGCAGCCTTCCATCTCGAGAATCAAACTCGCCGCCCTCGTTCGTACTCGTACTCGTACTCAGCCCGAAGGGCGGTACTCGTACTCGATCCCAACAATCCCTCCCCTCTGCGCCTCTGCGCCTCTGCGGGAGGAATCCCTTCTCCTCCCCGCCCTCCGTGCCCTCCTACCCCGCCGGCACAACCTTCACCCGCGACAGGTGCTCCTCCAACACCTCCACCGCCTTCGCCACCCGTTCCCCCGCCGACTCCCGCGACGCCTGCACGATCTCCGACGAAAGTTCCGCCACCCGACCAAACCCCATCGTCAACGCCGCCCCCTTCATTCCGTGCCCCACCCGCCCGCATTCCGCCCAATCCCCGGACTCCATCGCCCGGCGCAACCGGCCCACGTCGAGCCCGCAATGCTTCAGGAATTCCGGCACGATCCCCTCCACGTCGGGATCCACCGCCACCGTATCCTCCAACGAGGCCCCACCCGCCGCACCGGCGACCGCTCCTTCCAAGGCCACCCGGACCGCATCCACGAGGCTCTGCTTGCGGATCGGCTTGGTCAGGTACGCCGTGCAACCCGCCGCCAGACAGCGCTCCCGGTATCCCTGCACCGCATGCCCCGTCAGCGCCAGGATCGGAACCGGCTGCCGCCCTCCGGATTTCTCCTCCGCCCGGATCCGCCGCGTTGCCTCCAACCCGTCCATCTCCGGCATCTCGATGTCCATCAGGATCAGGTCCGCCGCCCGCGACATCTCCACTGCCTCGCGCCCGTTGTTCGCACGCATCACCACGTATCCCGCCGTCGTCAGGAAGATCCGCGCCACCGCGTAGTTGGCCTCGGTATCCTCAGCTACCAGCACCGTTGCCGGAACCGCTCCTGAGAATCCAATGGCACCCGCGGACGCCGACTCCACCCGCCCCGGCGCAGCCTCGACCTCCGAAACCGCATCCAACGGCAGGATGACCCGGAACTCCGATCCGGCACCCAGCTGGCTTTGCACGCTGACGGTTCCACCCATCGCCTCCACCAGCGTCTTGACGATGTTCAAACCCAGCCCGGCTCCACCCTTCCGCCTCGTGGTTGATCCATCCACCTGCTCGAACCGCGCAAAGATCCGCGCCTGGAACTCCGGCGCGATGCCCGTCCCGGTATCCAGCACCCGGACCAGCATCTGTGGAGCCCCACCCGGCACCGATACCAACCGCGACACGTCCACGCGGACCGAACCTGAGTCCGTGAACTTCACCGCGTTCTCCGCCAGGTTCATCACGATCTGCCGCAACCGGTCGGGATCGCCCATCACCCGGGATGGCAACGCCGGATCCACCGTCAGGCTGAACTCCAGCCCTTTCGCCCGCGCCCGCTCTCCCACCGGGACCACCATCGCCTCCAGAACCGACCTCAGCCGCATCGGCACCCGCTCGAAGTCAAACTGGCCCGCCTCGATCTTCGAGAGGTCCAGCATGTCCGTGATCAATCGCAGCAGGGCCTCCGCGCTCGCGTTGATCCGGTTCAGGTGCACCGAAAGCTCACCGACGTCCAACGCCCCATCCATCAGCAGGTCCGCCGTCCCCAGGATCACGTTCAACGGCGTGCGCATCTCGTGGCTGATCGTCGCCAGAAACTGGGTCTTCGCCTCGCTCGCCGACTCCGCCCGCTCCTTCGCCGCCTGCAACTCCATCCGCGCCTGCCGCAGCGCCGTCGACTCGGTCTGGATGGCCACGTAACGCTCCACCACGCCCTCGGCGTTCCGGATCGGAGTGATCTGGAACGCCACCCAGTACGGATCCCCGGAACGCGTATAGTTCAGGATCTCCGATCCAAAAGACTTCCCGGCCGACAACCACTCCCGGATCTGCGCCACCGTCCCACGATCCGTCTCCGGCCCTTGCAGCAGCTCGCCCGGCTTCCGTCCGCGCATCTCGTCCAGCGTATATCCCGTCCGCCGCACGAACGCCTGGTTCACCCACTCCGTCCGCCCCTCGCGGTCCGTGATGATCACAAAATTATCCGTGTAGCTCGCCACCAGCGACAGCTTGGAAAGCTCGTCCTGCGCCTCCCGCTGCGCCGTGATGTCGTGAAGCGCCCCCACGACTCCCGCCCCGTCCGGCAATGAGGCGGCAGTCACTTCCAGCCACGCCATCTTGCCGTCCAACCGGGGAATCCGGATCCGCGGCCGGACTCCTCCAGTCCCCACGGGACCCGCCGCCATCACCTTCCCCAGCACCTCTCGATCCTCACCCACCACGAACCCGGAAAGGGGCTTCCCGAGGCATTCACCTACCGGATACCCCAGCGCCCGGGACCACGCATCGTTCAGGAACACCAAATCCCCGGCCGCATCCGTCTCGAACACGATCTCCGACAACATCGCCACCCGGCGCGCCGCACGGCTTTCCGCCGCCACCAGCGCCTCCGTCAGACGATACGTCGCCTGCACATGCAGGTCCGTCGCCAGCACGGGTTCGTTGCCAGGGAGGGATGAGGACATGGCCGGTCCCGCTCAGGCTGCCACCGCTGCCATCGCCCGGATCGCCGAGGCGCTGTCGATCACGCCGCCATACAGGGGGAAGATGTTCTGACAGAAGAAATCCTGCTCGGACCTCGTCCTCGCCGAAGTGCAATCCGACAGGATCTGCACCTCGTAGCCCCGCTCGTACGCCGCCCTCCCGGTCGAATCGATGCACAACGACGTCACCATACCCGCCACGAGCACCGTCCGGATCCCACGCTCCCGGAGCACCCGGTCCAGCGCCGTGTCTGAAAACGCATTGAAGCCCACCTTGCCCGACACGTTCAGCACCCGATCCCCGAAGGCCTTCACCTCGGGAATCGTATCCGCCCCCGGCGTGCCCGCCTTGAACGCTCCCGACGCCTTGATCTTGTCGAGGATCCCGACCGAATTCGCCAATGCCCGGTATTCCGGCTCCAGCACGATGGGCGTGGCGATGATCGTCAGCTTCGTTGCGGCCGTGGCCTGGATCAGTTCCAGCGTCCGGGCCAGCACGCTGTCGATCCGGCCTGGGTCCTCGACCACACCCCGCAGGATGCCGTTCGGGGCGAAGTAATCGTTTTGGTAACCAACAAGGATGAGGGCCGTTGTTTCCGGGTTCATAGGCATTCTGACAGGTCGTTCGTCCAGTGGACGGACAACCCTGAATGGGGTTCCTCCGACCCCGCAATTAACTATCTCCGGGTATTCAAAGGCAACGCTCCGTTGGTGGCCCGATGGGATTGGCCCGATGGCGATCGGGGTAATTCCGAGCCTTACTTGCATTCGAATATCCATGTGATATCATTCGGCAATCAAAGAAAGGGACTCCACCATGACGGCTCCAAACCAGACCCCGACCAACCCCAGCGTCGAAAAACCCGCCACCACCCTCCCAGGCGGCCCCATCCTCGCTGCCACACTGGCCCTCCTCGGCATTTCCACCTTCCTCCTTATCGAGCAGATCCGCTCCGGAGGGTCACCCCTCGGCTGGACCGGCACCGGCACCACCTTCTTCCTCTTCATCCTCTCCCTCAGCGGCTTCTTCACCCTCCAGCCCAACGAGGCGCGCGTCCTCGTCCTCTTCGGCTCCTACAAGGGCACCGTCCGCACCAGCGGCTTCCACTGGACCAACCCCTTCAACTCCAAGCTCGCCCTCTCCCTCCGCTCCCGGAACCTCAACGGCGAACGCCTCAAGGTGAATGACAAGCAGGGCAATCCCATCGAGATCGCCGCCGTCGTCGTCTGGCGCATCCAGGACACCGCCCAGGCCCTCTTCGACGTCGAGAATTGCGAGCAGTACGTCGCCATCCAGAGCGAATCCGCCGTCCGCCACCTCGCCAGCTCCTACTCCTACGACCACGGCGAGGAACACGAGACCACCCTCCGTGGGGGCGGCGACGAAGTCTCCGCGGCCCTCCGACGCGAACTCTCCGAGCGCCTCGCCCGGGCCGGTGTCGTCGTCGAGGAAGCCCGGATCTCCCACCTCGCCTACGCCCCCGAGATCGCCGGCGCGATGCTGCGCCGCCAACAGGCCGAAGCCGTGATCGCCGCCCGCCAGAAAATCGTGCAGGGTGCCGTCTCCATGGTCGAAATGGCGCTCGAACAGCTCTCTCAACGGAAGGTCGTCCACCTCGACGAGGAACGGAAGGCCGCCATGGTCAGCAACCTTCTCGTCGTCCTTTGCGGCGAAACCGAGGTCCAGCCCGTCGTCAACACCGGCACCCTCCACCACTGAACCGGGCAACCGTTCCCAAACCGAATGGAACCCCGGAAGTCATTCCTGCTCCGCATCGACCCGGCGCTCTGGCGTGAGCTGGAGCGCTGGGCGGCCGACGACCTCCGCAGCATCAACGGACAGGTCGAGTGGATCCTCCGCGAAGCCGTCCGACGCCGTCGCGGCATCGAGGTTGCCCCTCCGTCCGAGGCCACCCCGGAGGATCCCGGTGCCGAGTCCCATCCCTGACCCCCGAGCCAACCCGATGCCCGCCCCGGATCCGCGCCCGACCTGTCACCGCTGCCTGCGTCCCCTCTCGGTCTGCTGGTGCGCCGACCTCGCCCCGCTCGAAACCCGCACCCGAGTCGTCTTCCTCCAGCATCCCTGCGAGGCCCGCGTCGCCATCGGCACCGCCCGCATCGCCCACCTCGGCCTCGCCGGCAGCGAACTCCACGAGGGCATCGAATTCGCCTCCCACCCGCGCATCCGCGAACTCGTCGCCCAACCCGGCACCGCCCTCCTCTTCCCCGGCCCCGACGCGGTCAGCCCCGACGCACTCCCTTCACCCCCCGAGACGCTACTCGTCATCGACGGCACCTGGCCCCAGGCCCGGAAGATGATCTCGCTCAACCCCGCCCTCCGCGCCCTCCCGCGCATCGGATTCGTACCGAAGAAGCCGGGCAATTACCGCATCCGACGCGAACCCGCGCGCCATTGCGTTGCCACGGTCGAGGCGGTCGTGGAGGTTCTGGCCGCCTTCGAACGGAACGAGGACCGGTTCGCCCCGCTCCTGCGCGCCTTCACCTCGATGGTCGATCGCCAGATCGCCGCCACCGCCGCCCGGACCACGCCCGCGAGGCGGCATCTCCGTCCCGCCGATCCCTGGTGGGAATCCCCGGCGATGCCGGAACTCGACACGCTCTGGCCCCAGCTCGTCGCCATCGCTGGCGAAGCCAACGCGCATCGCCGCGGAAGCGATGTCCCCGGCGTCCCCGAACTCATCCACCTTGCCGCCGTCCGCCCGGCCACCGGCGAAACCTTCAACGCCTTCCTTGCCCCGCGTCGGGTGCTCGCTCCCTTCGCTGCCCAACACCTCGAAGTTCCGCGCGAAGACCTCATCCAGGGCCGCTCCGTGGCCGACGTCCTCGCCGACTGGAACCGTTTCCTGCGTCCCGGCGACCGGCTCATGGGTTGGGGCGAATTCCCGTGGCAACTCCTCGCCCAGGAAGACTGGATCCCCGAACTCACCCCCATCGACCTCCGACTCGTCGCCGCCCACCGGCTCAAGCGTCGCCCCGGAGCCGCCGATGCCGCCGCCCGCGCCATCGGCGCCGAACTCTCCGACCCCTTCCCCACCCCCGGCCGCGCCGGACGCACCTTGCAGGCCATCCTCGCCTTCACCCGTCAACTCCGCGACGAGAAGCTGGGCGCGGGGGGAGTTCCCAGTTTCCAGAGCCCAGATTCCAGAAGCCTGTGAGAACACCCACCCCACGCGCCCGGAAGCCCTGATGGGTGGGGCTCGACTCGAGCCGTTCCCCGCTTGCTCCGTCAGTACGCCGGAGGCGTTACACCCGGTAGCCCCGGGTTGGCCGAGGAACGAGGCCTACCCGGAGATCAGGTCGACAACGCAATCGCACCCCGAAGGGCGTGCGAAGGACCGCTATGCCTGCAAGGGCTTCCCTCCGCGCCCCCCCGACCCGTACTCGTACTCGTACTCAGCCCGAAGGGCGGTACTCGTACTCGACTCCACCAATCCTCCCACCCCTGCGTGATTTCCCCCGGTAACGCCGGCCCGGAAATGGTTCTGGGGATCCTGGTGACAACACACCTACCATGAGCCCCACCTTGAATCCCGGGAAGACATGCCCGCAATGCCGGGCCCCGCTCCCGTCCGGTACGCTGTCCGGACTGTGCCCGGCGTGCCTCCTCGACCAAGCCACCCAGTCGGATCCCGGCAGCGTATCGGCCACGACGAGACGCGTGTCGCCACCCCCGGTTGATCTCGTCGCTGCAATGTTCCCGTCGTTGACGATCGAGGGGCTGCTGGGCTCCGGCGGCATGGGTGCTGTCTACAAGGCCCACCAACCCGACCTGGACCGTCGCGTCGCCCTGAAGCTCCTTCCTCCCGCCCCCGATGGCGCCTCCGGATTCACCGAACGCTTCACCCGCGAAGCCCGTGCCCTGGCCCACCTGAACCACCCCAACATCGTCACGGTCCACGAGTTCGGCCACGTCGACCTCCCCGCTGCCGACCCTCGCCGTCCCGCGAACGTGCCGCCCGGTCGATGGCATTTCATCCGGATGGAGTTCGTCGACGGCACCAACCTCCGGCAACTGGAACGGTCGGGCACGCTCACGCCCCGGGACGCCTTGCGCATCATCCCGCAGATCTGCGACGCCCTCCAGTACGCCCACGACGAGGGAATCGTCCATCGCGACATCAAGCCGGAGAACGTCCTGCTGGACCGCCGGGGCCGCGTGAAGATCGCCGACTTCGGCCTCGCACGGATCCTCGGCCGCGATCCCGATTCCGCCCGCCTCACCCAGGACGGCCAGGTCATGGGGACACCCCACTATATGGCCCCCGAACAGGTGTCGCGTCCCCTGTGGGTCGATCACCGGGCCGACCTCTATTCGCTCGGCGTCGTCTTCTACGAGATGCTCACCGGGGACCTGCCGCTGGGGAAATTTGATCCGCCTTCCCGATGCGCCCCAGTGGACGGCCGGTTCGACGATGTCGTGCTCCGGGCCCTCGAGAACGACCCCGACCGCCGCTACCAGCGAGCCAGCGAAATCCGCGAAGGGGTGGAATCCATCAAGAGCCCGGAAGGCGCGCCAGCCCAACCACCGAATCCGGATGCGCCCCAGAACACACCCACCTCCGGCACCCGCAGGACACCAACTTTCCCCACCACCCCTCCAGAAACCATCCGTACCCGATGGATCTGGGCCGCAGTCCTGGCTCTGGGGCTTGTGTTGGTGGGCGGAAGCATCTTCTCGCGGGTGTTCGGGACATGGTGGGCGCAGAGGCAGGCACTCGCAGCCCAGCAACGCGAGATGCAGGCCATCGAGAGCGCCAACGAAAGCGGCGCCTTCGAAGTCACCGCCATCAACCGGACCTACGAGGAACTCGGTTCGGTCAGCCTCCCGAAAACCCCGGAATCGATCGCTGCCTGGATGGCCGTTTCGCTCATCAAGGGCATGGACCCGGCCACGGTCTTCCAACGCGCCCTGCTGGGATGGGAGCTTCCGACGGGCTCCATCCGGTATTCCATTCCACCCGAGGAAGCCGACCGGATTCTCTCCCAACCGGTGTTCTCGCTGATCCGCTACCACGAAGATCTAGCCGGGGTGGTCTGGGAGGATCGTTCGGCCTCACCCCCAAAGATCCGGGTGAACGTCGTGACGCGGCAGGAGGGGGTCTGGAGGTTGACGCTTTGCACTCAGCCAAACGCGCAACTCGACCTGTCGCCCGTCAGTGGATTTCCGGACGAGCTCTCCGCCCGGAAATGGTTCTTCCAGAATGCCCGTCGACTCCGCGAGGAAGTGGAGGAGCATCGGCAACGTCTGGCCGCCCCTTCCACATCCCCGCGACCGCCGAAGCCATCACGAATGCCGGCACCCTCCCCATGAGCGGCCCATCCGATTGCTTCGCCACGACCCGATGGACGCTGGTGGTCTCTGCCGGCCAACCCTCCTCCCCGCTCGCCGACCAGGCTCTGGAGGAGCTGTGCCGGATCTATTGGTACCCGCTCTACCTCTTCGTGCGTCGCCAGGGTCTTAACAAGGAGGACGCAGAGGATCGGGTGCAGTCCTTCCTCGAACGTCTCCTGCGGGGTCGGGACCTCGGAAACCTCTCCGCCGAGCGCGGCCGCTTCCGCGCCTTCCTCCTCGCCTCGATGAAACACTTCCTCGCCAACGAATGGCGGGACGCGCGGCGCCAGAAGCGCGGCGGCGGACAGGAAGTGCTTTCCCTCGACTGGCATGCCGCCGACGAGCGCTTCCACCGCGATCTCGTCGATGCCAACCCATCCGTGGAAGCCGCCTTTGATCGGGCCTGGGCCGTCGCCCTGCTTGAGCGGGTCCTCGTGCGTCTGGAATCCGAAATGCAGGCGGATGGAAAAGCACCGTTCTTCGCAGTCACCCGCAACTTCCTCGCCATCGACCGCGAAAGCATCCCTTACGACGAAGCCGCCCGACAACTCGACACGGATGAAGCCGGCCTCCGCGTCGCCGTCCACCGCCTCCGGAAACGCTATCGGGCCCTGCTCCACGACGAGATCGCCCAGACCCTCACCGATCCCGCTCAGGTCGACGAAGAACTGCGTTCCCTCCGCGCTGCCCTGTCGAGGTAGCACCACCCTCGCATCGTCTCGACGATCTAACAGCCCCTCGTTCGTACTCGTACTCGTACTCGTACTCAGCCCGCAGGGCGGTACTCGTACTCGATCCCAACAATCCCTCCCCTCTGCACCCCTGCGGGAGACCACCCCTTCCCCGCCTTGCCTCTTGCCTCCTCTCTCCCCCAACACCCAACCTCGCCAACCCCGCATGAAAGCCGTCGCCTCCCGCCTCTACCTGCAGGTGCTCATCGCCATCGTCCTCGGCGTGGCGGTCGGGCACTTCCATCCGGGCTTTGGCGAATCCCTCAAGCCCTTGGGCGACGCCTTCATCAAGCTCATCAAGATGCTCATCGGGCCGATCATCTTCACCACCGTCGTTTCCGGGATCGGCGGGATGGGTGACCTCAAGGCCGTCGGTCGGGTCGGACTCAAGGCCCTGATCTATTTCGAAGGCGTCACGACCCTCGCACTCGTCATCGGACTCGTCGTCGCCAACGCCTTCGCTCCCGGCGCCGGCATGCATGCCACCGCCGCCACCCTCGATGCCGGTGCCGTCGCCCAGTACACCAAGGCCGCCCAGAACCTCACCACCACCCAGCAACTGCTCCACATCATTCCCGACACCTTTGTCGGTGCCTTCGTCGGCGGGGAGGTCCTCCAGGTCCTGGTCATCGCCCTCCTTTTCGGCGTCGCGCTCACCAGCCTAGGCAAGGCCGGCCAATCCATCATCGACCTCTGCCACGACGTCTCGAAGGTCTTCTTCCGCATCGTCCAGATCGTCTCCCGGGTCGCGCCGCTCGCCGCGTTCGGGGCCATGGCCTTCACCATCGGCAAGTACGGACTCGGCTCCCTCAAGTCCCTCGCCGGACTCATGGCCTGCGTCTACCTCACCTGCTTCCTCTTCGTCACCGTCGTCCTCGGCACCATCGCCCGCGCCTGCGGATTCTCCCTCTGGAAGATCCTTCGCTACATCCGCGAGGAACTCCTCATCGTCATCGGAACCTCCTCCTCCGAATCCGCGCTGCCCGGTCTCATGGCCAAGATGGAAAAGGCCGGATGCCGCCCCAGCGTCGTCGGCGTCGTCGTCCCGTCCGGCTATTCCTTCAACCTCGACGGCACCTGCATCTACCTGACCATGGCCGCGCTCTTCATCGCCCAGGCCACCGACACCCCCCTTTCCCTCGGCCAACAACTCAGCCTCCTTGCCGTCCTGCTCCTTACCTCCAAGGGAGCCGCCGGCGTCACCGGCAGTGGCTTCATCACGTTGGCAGCCACCCTCGCCGCCACCGGCACCGTCCCCGTCGCCGGCATGGCCCTCATCCTCGGCGTCGACCGCTTCATGTCCGAAGCCCGCGCCATCACCAACTTCATCGGCAACACCGTCGCCACCCTCGTCATCGCCAAATGGGACGGCGCCCTCGATACCTCGCGCGCTCAGGAAGTACTGGCACGCTCCTGATGGGGAGGCCCAACTTTCAAGATTCAAGTTTCAAGCCGGACGCTCCGGTGGGGCGAGACTCCGTCGAGCCGCTCAAGCAGCAGGGCTGACCTCTGGGAACTGGCGACTCCCTGAAGTCCACCCCCGCCGCAACGCGGCGTACGGTGATAGCCCAGGGTGGAGCGGAGCGGAACCCTGGGTTACCCCGCCCCACACCCCCTCGCCCCAAGCGGGGCGAACGAAGACCCCACGCGCCCTGTTCCGTGTGCCCCTTCAGGGCACAGAGGATGTGGCGGTTCTTGGTTCCCGGGGTTCCACCCCGGGCTTTCACCGGTTGCCCCTTCGGGGCTCGAGAACGGCACACCGAAGACCTCCCAGCGGTCAGCCTCAGACGGACTGGCAACTGGCCTCTGGAAACTGGCAACTCCCCCGCCCCCGTCCTCCTTGAATCTTGAAACTGAAAACTTCCAACTCCCCCCTACGGAACCACCCTGGCCGGATCCAGTCGCCCGACCCGATGCGGCGGCACCCGCGGATCCAGCGAGCCCGCGAAGGGCCGTTCACACCCCACATGTCCATCCGCGAACACCGCGTGTGCCTTGGTCCCGTGACGGAAATGGATCGTCGCCTCCAGCCGGTTTGTTCCGAAGTAATAGAACTCCTCCAGCATCGGCTTCTCCGGTGAGGCCGGTGCCTGAAAATCGTTGACCTGGGCGGCGTCCACGAGCACCGCCAGGCCCGACGGTTCCTGCACCTGCGCCAGCTGGATTGGGTCGCGACCCCGCGGTCCCATCAGGAGGTTGTAGGCATATCCGAACGCGCCGCCCTTGGCCTTGAACTTGAACCGGTCCCCCGACTGCTGGAACGCCGGGCAGACATCCACCCCACGCCCGCTCAGGTAAGGCCACAGCGCACCGGACTTCGCCTCGAACCGACGCTCTCCCTCCGCCCCATCCTGCAACCACCCGAACCAGTACCTCCACCCGTCCTCCTGCCGTCCAAACCGCTCCGGAAAGGCCCGACCCGAGTGATCATCCCAGTACAACTGCGACGCGATCCCGAGCTGACGCAGGTTGCCCACGCATCGCGCGCCCAGCGCCGCCTGCCGCGCCTTCACCACTCCGGGCCCAGCCAAACCTGCGAGGATCGCGATCACCGCCACCACCACCAGCAACTCCACCAACGAAAACCCCGTAGCCGACGTAGCAGACGTCAGGAGGCGGGCATCTCCCCCCTTCTCAAACCCCACGACCCTCATGGCAACCGCCCTCCCACGCGATAAAACCTCTCCGGCGGCAACCCCTTCGTCGTATCCTGCAACACCACTTCACTCCCCGTCCCCACCATTTCCTCCGACACCTTCTCCCACGCCTTCAGATCGCCACTCGACTCCAGCCAATACCGCCACCCAACCCGCGTCCCCGTCACCACCCTCCGCACCACATCATTCCCCTCGAACCGCACGGCACCCACCGCCGCGCCCGGCCCGTTCCACCGCAGGTCATCCACCGTTCCCACGGCGCGGACGGATCCCGCATATAACGGATCCTGACCGACGTCCGAGTAGCTGTTGATCGACAGCGCATCGACCCGGAATCCGGTGAAACTCCGCGGCAAGACCACCGGCGCGGGCGTTGGAAGTGGAGTCCCATCCGCCGTCATCGAGATCCGCAGCGTCCGATTCGTCGCGGTATAGGTCAGGTCGAACCCATATTGCACCCCCGTCTCCATCTCGAGATAGCTGTCGCTGAAACCCCACGGCAATCGTCCATCGGCCGGCACCACCGCGGGCGAAAGCGATGCCGAGATCGCACCGTCCGGCTGCGCCCCGAACCACGTCCACTCCACCAGATTCCTCGATCGCAGGAACACCCCGCGCTGGAACCCGGGATCCGATGCATCCGCCACGCCGACCAACCCGAGCGCGATCTGGAACGTCCCGGACTTGCCCGGGGTCGTGCCCACCGCGTGCTCCGACAACTTCAACCCGAACCCGAACGCAAAATCGTCCGCCTCCGTGACCGGACTCTCCAGCCGCTTGAGGAAGTAACTGTTAGTCCGCGACGAATCCCACGTCACCGCCAACGCCTTCGCTCCCGGATTCCACGCAAACAGCGACGCATCCCCCACGACCTCCCACCCGGACTGCATCGGATCCCGGTCAAACGACTCAACCCACGCCTCGGCCGCCCTGCCCTCCAAGGCCACCAGCCCAATCGCCGTAGCCGACGTCAGGAGGCGGACCCATCCCCACCTCACTTTGCACCTCCCGCCATCGACTCCAACCCCTCCGCCCGCGGCCTTCCCTCGGCATCAAACGGACAATGCCGGCAACCGTTCCCGCAACAGTACCCCCGTCGAAGGTGATACCGTTGCGTGAACACGAACCGGCCGTCCTCCGTGAAGTAGAACTCCCCTGCCTTCGCCCGCGGCATCCAACGCTCCGCCCGACGCGCCTCCGCGACGCATCGATGGCAGATGCACGAGCGCCCGCGCGACTCCTCTGGCACGCGCTTCAACAGCTCCTCCGGCATCTCGAGCTGCATGCACCAGCAGCTGCCCTTGTAAGGCGCATCGGTCGTGAGCTGACAACCGTTCGGCCCGCCACACAGGGGACAGGCCGTCCCCTCGCGCGGGGACGCCGAACAACCACAGCCCGACCCGTTGGATCCGCAGGCGCTCATCGAGTCGAGGAATTGCGCCCCACCCGACGGGCCACTCCGACCAGCCCGATCGAACCCGCCAGCAACAGCACCCACGTCGACGGCTCCGGCACCGGTCGCACCACCGACACACCGTCTAGTTCCACCCGACCCGACTGCACCTCGATCCGGATGTACGAGGCCGAATCGATCGAGACCGGCAGGCCCGAGCCATCGCGCGCCCAGGCGAGCGAGAAGCCCGCGCCGCCGCCGCTGCCGGCATAGAGGCCGCGGATGCCGTCCAGGCCCAGGCCGTTGAAGTCCGAGTAACTCAGGCCCGGATTCACCGGCACCCCGAAGTCACCGCTGCCATCCGTCGGGAACAGCGCGTCCAGCATCGGCGCCAGCGAGCCATCCAACGTGAAGTACTGGAGACCGTCCGAACTCACCGACACCTTCGCCGTGGCCAGGCCACCGCCGAAGATTGATCCATCCGTGATGCCGCCACCCGAGTAGTCGCCATTCGTGATGATGAATCCCGCGCCGCCGAACACCAGGAAGTCGACGCCATGGGGATTCAGCGGACTGCGCGTCGCCGGCGTGTCCAGCCGGAGCTCCAACACGCCGCCGGTGCCCACCGACAGCAACTGCCCGATTTGCCACGGCGGGCTGAACGGATCCACCGGACCGCCAAACGGACCCGGGATCGTCCGCGACGGCTCGCCCAGGATCGACGTCACGTTGGTATAACCCACGCCGGTTCCGAACTCGGTGGCGAAACCCGTGCCGGGTTCATAGCGCTTCACCTCGACCGCATACTGGGCCAGGGCTGAAGCGCTTGAGGCCATGAGGCCGATCATTCCAAACACACCGGCCACGATCCCATTCCGGGTCCGGCCGCCATTCCACTGCTGGATCTTCATCAACGGTCTCCGTCTGTCTGTTCCCTGGCGCCCCGGTCAGAGTCGGGACGCAATTCAATAGTCTGGAGACCAGTCCGGAAATGACGGCGCCTTGCCTTCCCGCCCCGGTTCGCGCCGGATCAGGACAACAAAAAAGCCTTCACTCCCGGCAGTGTGAGAATGAAGGCAGCAAAATCTCGCATGCCCGGGCACGACACATGCCTAGGCCTGGCCTCATCCTTCGCTTTGCCGGCGAAGTCGGACCCATGCTCTCCCCATCTCGTATTCACGGGGCAGAGTCACGGATCCTGACGAGCACCCTCGGCGCGATATCCGGACTCCGGGCTTCTATCCTCGCTCCCGCCTTCCCACACCGGCGAACCGATGCAGTGGCTGTCTTGCGACTTGGGAGTCTGTAACCCGATACCGTGGCGGAACCGTCCCCGAATCTCACGGGGTTCCCGCTACTCCGTTGGTGTCTGACAGTTGGTCCCGCCCATCAGCGGGACCGTGCAAAGAACATTCCCAGTGGGCCCATCGACGCCGACCTTTGCAATCGGATTTTCCACCCCCCGCGCAGCACGGAGCAGCAACGTCCTCGTTGCCCTTCCATGCCCTTTCCCGGGGCGACGGGGACGTCGCCACTCCGAGCCCTCTCCGACGGAGCGGCAACGTCCTCGTTGCCCTTCCATACCTTTTCGGGGGCGACGGGGACGTCGCCACTCCGAGCACCTTCTCGGATAGGAACAGTGTCGGGATGCGCCCTCGCTACAGCCAGGAAATCGTCAACCCACACTCATCCCAACATTCCCGGCACTCCCTCGACCACTTCAGCAGCCTCCGCTCGCGCAAGCTTGCTGCGGCTCCGCCGCTGCGCCCACCGCTCCAGCGACGGCAAGGAATAGTGCCAGTGCACCCACGCCCCCGCGAGGACACGCGGTGCACCACCCTGAATCCCACGCCCTCCATTGCAGCCAACTCCACCGGATTCACGTAGACCACCCACACCTCATTGCCCTCCAGCGCGTCATGCTCCGAAAGGCTGGCTGCCACTCGACGAAACGTTTCGCCGCGGAAAGGATTGTAGAGGAACACCACGCACTGCCCGCGCGGGAATTGGAACCGGGTCGCGTCCCCGACCTCCCTGCACTGCCAGTACTCGGCCTACCCGGCCTCCGAACTACACCTCGTCCCCGGGCGGGTGCAGCGCTTGGGCGCTGGTTTGGGACTCCGGGCCCTTGGCGTTCTCCTCCGCTCGGGTTCCGTCGATCACTGGGTCCAGTGGAGCAGCTGGCTCCTCTCCACCAACCTCCACCACCCCACCCTTCGCACCGCCATTCCCGAGGTCACGAGGCGTCTCGCGGCATCGTTTCCAGACCGTGCCGTGCTCATCCGCAGCATCGACTCCTACCTGGATCCGGATCTTCCCTCGGCCTTCATCCGCGCCGGCTATCGGGTCTTCGTCAGCCGCCAAGTCTACTTCTTCGACGGCCGCAATCCCACCTTCCTCGCCCGCAGTACCGTCAAACGGGATCTCAAGGAACTCCGCGCACTCCAGGACTACCGGATCGTCGAACACCGTGAGCTGGACCCAGCGGAGGCACCCAGGATCGCGGAGCTGTACCGACAGCTCTACATCGACAAGCATTCCCCCCTGAATCCGCAGTACACCGCTGGATTCGTCTCGCAGGCCCTCCGGAACCACTGGCTCGAGTTCCGCGGCCTGCGTCACAGCTCCGGTCGACTCGACGGCATCTACGCGTGCTTCCGACAGGGCCATTGCACGTCCACTCCCTTCATCGGCTACGACACCTCCCTTCCGGCGGAGCTCGGACTGTACCGGATGCTCGTCAGCATGCTCCTGACAGACGTTGCCGAGCGCCGGCTCGTGCTGAACTACAGCTCCGGCGCGGGCGACTTCAAACGCCGTCGGGGCGCGGAACCCTGCCTGGAGTTCAATGCCGTCTACGACCGTCACCTGCCGCCCCGTCGACGTGCCGCCAACGCCATCCTCGAACGGCTCGCCAACGGCCCTGGCCGGCGCTTCCTCGAAGCCAACGAGGTCTGAACTCCATCAACAGGAACGGAGCAGCGACGTCCTCGTCGCCTTGGAGATGGGCCCGGGAGGGAAACGGATCTTCCATCGATTGATTTTTTGAAACTGGCAGTTTAAAAAACTCAGATGCGATACGTCGCCAGAAAACTGGAGCCCGTGGTGCTTTCAGCCGCCGGCAACTTTCCGGCGGTGGTCCTCACCGGCCCTCGGCGCTCCGGGAAGACCTGGCTGCTGAAACACCTCTTCCCCAACGCCAGCTATCATCTGTTCGAGGATCCCGACGTCATCGCACGGTTCCGGAACGACCCTCAGGGTTTCCTCGATCACGTCCGCCTCCCCGCCATTCTCGACGAAGTCCAGAACACGCCTGAGGTCTTCAATTTCGTGCGCAGCCGCATCGATCGCGAACCCCGGAAGACCGGACGCTGGCTCCTGACCGGTTCCCAGGAATCGGGGCTCATGGCCAACGTGACCGAATCGATGGCCGGCCGCGCGGCGGTCCTCCAGTTGATGCCGCTATCCGCATCCGAATCCCCAAAGGTCACGCTCCTCCAAGGGGGTTACCCGGAGGTCCTCGCCCGGCCCGGTGCCGCACAACTCTGGTTCAGCAGCTTTCTCCAGACGTACATTGAGCGGGACGTCCGACAGATCAGCGCCGTCCAGGATCTCGCCCTCTTCCGACGCTTCTTCGCACTGGTCGCCAGCCGTCATGGTCAAGTGCTCAACAAGTCTGACCTGGCGGCTCCGCTGGGCATGAGCGTTCCGGGCATCACCCGATGGCTCGACATCCTGGAGGCGACCGCCCAGATCCTCCGGGTCCCTCCTTACTTCGATAACCTCGGAAAGCGGCTCATCAAGTCTCCAAAGGTCTACATCGCGGACTCCGGACTCGCCTGTCATCTCCTCGGAATCGAAACGGAGGCCGAGCTCGAGAAATCGCCATTTCTCAGCGCCCTCTTCGAGGGCTTCATCGCATCCGAGATTGCGAAGGCGCAGGTCAATGCCGGGCGTCGGTGTCAGGTCTACTTCTTCCGGGACCAACAGGGTCTGGAGGTCGATTTCCTCGTCCCCGGAAAAGGTGCCTCCGTCACCCTCGTCGAGGCCAAGGCCACCCGCACGCCGATCCCCGAAATGACCGTCCCGATGCAGGCCCTGGCGAAGGCATGGAGGAACCGCCCAGGCCCAGTCCGGGACGCGCGCTGCCTGCTGGTCCACCGCCCGGCCCGCAAGCCGACCGGTTCGCGCTCCATAGCGCCAGGTGTCGAAGCCATGCCCTGGCAGGAGTTCCTGCCGGAAATGGTGGCCCACGCCTAGAAGCTCGGCATCCACAACTCGGCTGGTAACCATCCCCCTCCACCGCGTCAGGACTCCAGGACATGGCGTGTCCACCCACCGATGAGCACTGAACACCACCATCGGATTCCACCCGGGCCATCCGCACCGCCTCCCGACGCGTCGTTCCACACCACGCGCTGGACCCGGGTCGGGCAGGCCAAGGCACCGTCGTCCGACGGTCGCCGCGCCCTCGCGGAACTTTGCGAAGCCTACTACGAGCCGGTCGCCGCCTTCCTTCGATGCGAACTCCGGAATGCCGACGCCGCCCGCGACCTCGCCCACGACTTCTTCGCGGAGATGCTCGCCGGCGGCACCATCGATGGGGCTGAGCCCGGTCGCGGGCGTTTCCGTTCCTACCTGTTGGGCGCGGTGAAGCACTTCCTCTCCCATCACCGCGAAGCGGCAGCGCGGCTCAAGCGCGGCGGATCCACGGAACGCGTGTCCCTCCACGACCCCGAGACCGGCGAGGACCGGCCGATCGCCGACATCGGTTCGTTGTCGCCTGATGCCGCCTTCGACCGGCAATGGGCGCTCACGGTGCTCGCGCACGCCCTCGAATCCCTGCGTCAGGAATGCGTGGCCGAAGGTCGCGCGGAGTTCTTCGAGCAGGTCAAACCCTGGCTCACCGGCGACGCCGCCCACGGCGACCAGACCGCGCTCGCCGAACGGTGCCAGATGAACCCCAACGCATTGAAGGTCGCAATCCACCGATTGAAGCGCCGTTTCCGCCAACTCCTCCGCGACGAGGTCGCCGGGACGCTCGCCGATGCCGACTCCGTCGAGACCGAGATGCAGGCCCTGTTCGCGGCGCTGGCCGGATGACGGCCAAAGAAGGACGGTAACCATTCTCCGCCCACGCGTCAGGACTTCCACATGAACGGATCCACACCATCGCCCGGTTCCTGTCCGAACTGCGGCACCGCCCTGTCCTCGGCCGGCACGGATGGACTGTGCCCACGATGCCTGATGGCGGAGGCGATGCGGGTAACGGAACCGGCCGCAGATCCCGGCGGTCTGGGCGGGACGGTTCCGCCGGAGACCTTGGCGCCGCACTTCCCCCAACTGGAGATCCTGGAATGCCTCGGCCGCGGCGGCATGGGCGTCGTCTACAAGGCCCGGCAGAAGTCGCTCGACCGTCTGGTCGCGCTCAAGCTGCTCGCCCCGGAACGCGTCGGGGACGCGAAGTTCGCCGCCCGTTTCGCGCAGGAAGCCCGCGCACTCGCCGCCCTCAGCCATCCCGGCATCGTCACGATCCACGACTTCGGCCAAGCGGGCGGATTCTATTTCCTGCTCATGGAGTTCGTCGACGGCGTGAACCTCCGTCAGGCGATGCAAGCTGGTCGCTTCACCCCGGAGCAGGCACTCGCCGTCGTCCCTCCCGTCTGCGAAGCCCTCCAGTACGCCCACGATCACGGCATCGTCCATCGCGACATCAAGCCCGAGAACCTGCTCCTCGATAAGGATGGGCGCGTGAAGATCGCGGACTTCGGCATCGCGAAGATGCTGCACGCCGATGCCCCTGATCCCATCCCCGCCGAAAGCCAGCCGGCCGGCACCGCCCAGTACATGGCGCCGGAACAGAAGGACCACGGCCGGACCGATCATCGGGCGGACATCTATTCCCTCGGCGTCGTGCTCTACGAACTGCTCACCGGCGAGATGCCTGGCGCGCGACTCCAACCGCCGTCGTCCCGCGCGCGCGGGGTGCAGATCGACGTGCGATTGGATGAGATCGTCCTGCGCGCGCTGGAGTCGAAGCCGGAACTGCGGTTCCAGACGGCGGCGGAGTTCCGCACCCAGGTGGACGCAGCGACAACCGCGACCGCGACCGGGACGGGCTCCACCAAGACGGAAGCCCCCGTCAGCCGCATCGAATGGCAGGGACCAGGAACCGCGACCCGGAAGCCCGACGCCACCCCCGCGGGCACCCCGGGAGGCGGGTTCTGGAAGAGCGGGTTGCTCGCCGTGTTGGTGGTGCTGGCCGCCATTCCGCTTTTCATCGGACTGGTCCTGACGGTTCTCCTGGTGGTTTGGAGCGCCAGCCGAGGAGGCGAGTCGCCTCCGTCGCCTCCCTCCGCGGCGTGGATTGGTGCGTGCGTGTTCTCCGTGGGCTTCGGCCTGGTGTTGGTGTTGCGATGGATCGGGAGCCGTCACAGCCGTCCCGCGCCGGTCGTCAGTCGGGCCAGCCGGGCCACCGGCCTTGGGCTTCTCATCTTGGGGATTCTTTGGGGAGGAATGCGGTGGATGGATGAACGGGATCTCGACGCGGCCCGCCGAGCGCGACTCGTCCAAGAGGTGCGCGCTGACGCGTTGACGGACAGCGGGAAGGCAGCGGATCGGGTCTTCCAGGCGATGAACCGGAAGGGCTTTCCCACCGAGGCCAACATCCTGCGGGCACTCCTGCCAACCGCCCCTCTCCTGTTGGTCGGCATGTTCCTGCTGCTCCGGCGCGGGGTTCCACCGACTCCTGGGTCCGAACCGATCCAACGAACTTGGAAAGGCTGGCTGGGGTGGGCACTGCTCGGGCTCGCCGTCTGCCCAACCGCATTCGGGCTCTGGGCACTTGTCCAGATCGCGAACGACGCGAGTTGGAACCCAGCTCCCGCCGAGGCCTTCGTAACCGTCGGATCCTGGATGCTGACGCTGGCGTTGGTCGTCATCGGACTGGCCTTCGTCCGCTCCGACAAACCCGGCCATCCCGATGAGGCCTCGCCCTGGCTTCGGTCGTTACGAGACACCATTCCTGCGGCCGCCGCCATCGGTGTCGCCTTCACCGCCGCACAGTTCCTGACCCAGCTGGAAGCGCGATCCCCGGGAGCGGTCGAGCAGTTCTTCGCCAAGCCCACGCCCAGGGTGAGCTTCGGCTACACACCAGTGGGGGTGACCAACAACGTCGTGATCGTGGATGTGCACACGGACGTTCAACGGACTCCGGCCGAGATGCGCGTGGAGTTCACCGGGCCACGACTCCCGACGGCCGCTGAGGATGCCTTGCCGGAAACCTTTCCGATGTTCAGTGGCACCTTCGTCAAGCCGTTGCCCTTCGCGGGAAACCACGCCTCGCAGATCCTGCCGATCGGTCGCCAGACGATGCGCATGGGTTTCGTGCTGCCGGATGCCGAATTGGCCCGACAAGCCTTCGACAACCTCAAACCCAACCAGGCCAAGCCCGAAGGTCAGGATCTTTTCCGGACCGAATCCCTGTTTCAATTGCAGGATGACACCGGTGAACACTACGGGGCGAAGCTGCACATGCTTCCCGTCATTTCGTCCGGGAGCCCCCTCTGGGTCTCCGTCATGGGCCAGGTCTCCCACAACGAGACCGCCGTGGACCTGCGATGGGAGATCCTCGGATCGCGCCCCGGCCTGGCCCGCTTCTCCCGCGCCGGCACGCCGATCGCGGTGTTGCAGCGGCAGAAAGGATCGTTCGGCGATCTGCTCGGACTTCCCGCGCGCCTCACGCTAATCAGGCTCTCCACAAACCGCGTGCTGCTCACCACCGAGGTGCATGGCACGACGACGCGCGAGGAGTTCGAAGGCAACTTCCGCGACCTCTCCGCCGAACTGCGCCGCACGGCCTGCCTCAGCGCGAAAACCGTCGTGCACTTGCCCGTCGAACTCTGCCAGTTCCGGGGAATATCGCTCCACGTCACGGTGATGCCGGCGGTCGAGGAGCCCTGAAGCCGGTGACCGCGTGAGTTGGCTACGCCGGAGGCGTAAAAGCGGATAGCCCGGGGTCGCGAAGCGATACCCCGGGGAACCGCGGGATGGATGACCAACCCTGGAGGGGTTGCAGAGAGGGGGGATCTTTGCACCGCCTTCGGGGTGCATCCTATTCCATCCACAAGACCCCGGGTACGGCGCTACCGCGCCAACCCGGGGCTATCGGCTGAAACGCCTCCGGCGTTGGGGAGGGGGCGGCCGTGAATGCGGGTTCCTTCACCGTGGGTCTCCGAGGGGGGTACTCGTACTCGTACTCGAGCCGATGGGATCATGGGACGGAGTCGAGAGTTGGGCGTGGTGGTTCGAGTACGAGTACCGCCCTGCGGGCTGAGTACGAGTACGAGCGGAAATCGAAGCCTCGTTCCTCGGCCAACCCGCATCAGCTGAAACGCCTCCGGCGTAGCAGGACCCGAAAACGGCAACTCCCCTTTGTAGGCCGCGTGCCCTCACGCGGCGAATCCAAGCCTCATGCCCCGACGGGGCAAACGGTGACAGCCCGGGGTGCAACCCCGGGAACCACGCCACACCACATCCTCCGTGCCCTGAAAGGGCACACGGAACCGGTTGCACGGCGTCACCGTTCGCCCCGTTGGGGCGAATGTCACCGGGGGACCGGGCGACCCAGGGTTGCGCTCCGCTCCACCCTGGGCTTTCACCGTGCGCCGCGTTGCGGCGTGGGCAGGGCCCGCCTCAGCCGTGTCCATGCAGTAGTAATCTCACGCGGAGCCGCGGAGAGCGCGGAGAGCGAGGCCGGTCACGACTAGTATCCAACGTCGGCAACCAGTCACCCAACGGTGACTGACCAGCTTGCCCTCCAACTAGCCTTTCTCCGCGTCTCCGCGTCTCCGCGTGAACCTGTCCCCGCTTTCAGTCGCATGGTTACGGCTCAGATGATCCCCAATCCCCGCAACACCGACGCCGCGGCCTGGCGTCCACTCGACGCGCCACCGTTCATGAAGCCGTACCAGTCCACATCGGTGTGCTCGCCCGCGAACAGGACGTTGCCGAACCGGATCTCCGTGCGGCTCGCCGGATCCGCTGGATCATCGAACCATCCGAATTCACCGAACTGCGTCAATTGCCCCGGCGCGAAGCTCGCATAGGCCCCAAGGCTGAACGGATCCCGCAGCCAGTTCGTCCGCACCGCCTGCCCCGTGTAGGTCGTCGCCGCTTCCGGGAAATAGTCAGCGAGCGCCTGCACGAACTGGTTCGCCTTCGACGTCGGTGAACCTTCCAGCGCGCACCGCGCATCGTTGCCACCCGTGTAAAACTGGAGGATGCCCTTCGAGGACGTCCCCAACAGGCTCGACTCGTCCCACAACGACGTGAACGCCTCGTGACTCGTCACCGCCTCCATCGCAAACCGTCCGTCCGTTCGCCAGAAGCGACGCGTGAAGGCCGGCGTGACCTTCTCGTTCACACCCAGTCCGACCTCGTTCACGTAGCTCCGGAAGGCCGCCGGCAGCGGGATGTCGAGATCCACGTTCCGCAATGCCGTGTTCGGCACCGTCACGATCACGATGTCCGCCGTCACCGTCGGGTGATCCCGGAACTTCAACCGGTACGCCCCGCCCACGCGATCGATACCGACCAGCACCCGGCCCAGCTTCACCGAGTTGCCCAGCGAAGCCGCCATCGCGTTGGTCAGCGTCGAGGATCCGCCCTCGATGAAATACCGTTCGTCGCTGTAGCTCAGCAGCTCGACCTCCTGCCCATCCACCACCGGCAGGATGAAGAGCAACTGGATGGCCGAAGACTCTTCCGGCTCCGCGCCGAATTCGCTCCGTACCAGTTGCTCCAGCAGGCTCCGCAGGTACGGCGCCTGGAGCACATCGGCGTTCTGGTCGAGGTAGTCCGCCACCGAAAGCGCATCGAAGACGGGCGCCCACCGATCCCAGTTGCGGTCGAGCTTCGCCGCGTCGCGCGTGATCCGCGCCGCGATCCTCCGGAGGTCCCGAGCCAGGTCGGCCTCATCGAGCCGCTGTCCGTCGATCAACAGCGCCGTCGGCTCCAGGCCCGTCGCATCCGCATCCGCCAACCGATCCACCAGGTTCACCCCGAATTCCGCCGCCAACTCCAGGATGTCCGCGTGGTCCGTGTTCACCAATTCCGCACCGAAGTTCACCACGGTGCCCGCTCCCAGCACGCCACCCACCGAGAAGACGCGACCGCCCGTCCGTTGCCGGGCCTCGTACACCGTGCTCGTCAGGCCGTGCTTCTTGAGCGTCAACGCCGCGTTCAACCCGGCGAATCCACCGCCGATGATCGCAATCCGCGGCTGCCCACTCCCCGCTGCGAGGATAGGCGCCGTAGCCACCGCCGCAGCCCCGAGCCCCATCGCCCGCAGGAAGCGACGCCGCGTCGATCCCGAAGTCGAGGCAACGGGCGCGGGTCGTCCCTCGGCCTGCGCATTGAGACGGCGGGCCGACGACAACAGACGATGGAGACGACGACGACTGGACAACGGATTCATGGGGTTCCTCTACGGATGCTACGTGGATGCCTCACGCCCAGGTCAGGACACCAGCCGGTCCCGTGCACCACAGGCACACGACACACCGCCCCACCGATGCCCCCCTTTGCGTTCCTGAAGGCTGCCGAAGCCCAACATGACTTGCAAAGGGGAAGACAAGGCTGAGCACGGCCGCGGCGTATCCTGACACAACCTTCATCGAGTGGTGGGGCGAGTGTCCCCACGAGCCGGTCGGGAGTCCCAAGTTTCAAGATCCAAGGTTCAAGCCCGACTCCCGCTTCAAACTTGAAACCGAAAACTCCGAACTCCGAGGCGGCTCGACAGTCTCGCCTCACCCATCTCGGGGGCATCTTGACACTGCCCCAGTTTGAGAATGGGAACGGGGTCGCGACGTCCTCGTCGCATGGAGAAAGGACTTGGGAGGGCAACGAGGACGTTGCCGCCCCGTTGAATGCGGGCGCAGCGTCAAGATGCGCCCCGCTGGGACGTCCCGCAGGCTGAACTGTTGACGACCCGCGGAGCACACAAGTACGTTGCCGCCCCCCCGTCCTTGCGTAGTGCAATTACCTACTTTGCAAGGATCGTGCAGAGAATCACCCCCATGCTGTTCGCGAATACCAGGCAAAGAGGCTTTTCCCCGAGGCTCAAATGTTAAGGGGCCATCGACCAGTTCGGGTCTGTCTGTTCGACCCTGGCACGGAGGACAACCGGGGCAATCCGAGCTCAAACCTCGGCGATCTGGTCATCCGCGAGGCCGTCGAACGGGAAATCCACTCGCTCCTGGGCAAGGTTGAGCTGGTCCGGCTCTCCACGCACGAAACACCCAACAGTGAGCTGCGTCGTGAGCTTCGCCGATCCCATCTGACCTTGGTTGGCGGCAGCAACATCCTTTCCAGCGAGATGGACAGGTATCGCCAGTGGGCTATTTCCATCCGTCACGCCCCCAGCGTCCGGAAGGCAGTCCTGCTCGGTGCCGGTTGGTGGAAGTACCAGGATCGCCCGAACCTTTACACCCGCATCTTCCTGCGACTCCTGCTCGGCAGGAACTGCCTCCATTCGACACGGGACGCCTACTCCAAGCGCCATCTGGAGTCCATCGGATGGCGGAATGTGGTGAACACAGGCTGCCCATCCATCTGGCCCCTCCACGACAAGTCAGAGTCGCATTTCCCCGCCCGAAAGGCGCGGGCGGTCCTCGTGGCACTCACGGACTTCGACCGGAATCCGGCCGCCGACCAGGCCCTGCTGGACCTCGTCGCCCGCGAGTACGAGGAGGTCTTCCTGTTTCCTCAGGGCAAGTTCGACCTCGAATACCTCGGCGAACTCCGGGTGCCCGGGTCCGTCCTAGGCCGGGATTTCGAGCAGTTGCGTCGCTTCCTCAAGGAGGCCCCTTCTCTCGACTACCTCGGAACGCGACTCCACGGTGGGATATTCGCGCTGAACCACGGGCGTCGGAGCCTGATCCTGGAAGTGGACAATCGAGCCCGCGAAATGGGTGCCGACCGGGGGCTCCCCACCGTCCCACGGGATGATCTCGAGCGGATCCGCGCCTGGATACGCCAGACACTCCCCTTCCGCATCTCACTGGACCTGGATGCCATCGGGAAATGGCGGGGCCAGTTCAGGAGCCTTGCAGCGCAGAATGCGCACGCGATTGCCGCCGCCGGGTTCTGAAAACCGGGAGTCCCGGCCTCCGCAGGCTGGCACGACTTGCCCGGGACCCCATTCGAAGCCAGTCTGAGCGTTGGGAACACAATGACACCTTCTCACGCACAGGATGCCTACGACGACGCCATGTTCGACTACACGACGGGCGCCTACGACGTCGCGCTCGGCAAGCTCGTGGAACTGGTGAACGCGGACCCCACCAACTTCGACGCCCAACTGGCCGTCGCCATGTGCCACTACCGCAAGGGCGACTTCGCAACCGCCATTGCCGAGGGACACAAGGCGGAGCGGCTCCGTCCGAACGAACAGCTCGTCCACACCAACCTTTCGCTCTTCTACATGCGGGCCGGCGACAAGACGACGGCCGAGAAGCATGGACTCCAGGCGCGTATTGCAGCCTGGAAGCAGGACATGAATGCCCCCGGGGCAGCCCAGGCAGCCCCTTCATCCGCCGACAACGAATTGCAGATGGCCCAGCCAAAGCCCAAGTCCTTCAAGCTTCCCGAGAAGTTCCCCGATCAACCATGGAAGAAGCAGGCCAAGCTCGGGGCCAGCCAGCCCACGCCTCCCGCCCCAAAACCACCCACCGAATGAAGGTCGAACTCTTCTGCCTCTGCGACGCCGCCACCGAGGCAGGCGGAAAGCTCAACGTCCTCGGGGCCTTCGACCGCGTCTGGGCGCGGGAGGCCCCGGTCACCATCGCCCACTGTGCCGTCGCCGCCCGCATCCGCTTCTCCCGGATCGAGGAGGGCGCCCACCAACTCCGCATCACCTTCGCCGACGACGACGGATCCCTCGTCCTGCCTCCCATGGAGTCCCGCATCGACCTGCGTTTCGCGAACCAGGACCTCTCCGTCCCCATCAACCTCATCATCCTGATGCCCCAGCTCAAGCTGCCCCGCTTCGGCGACTACACCATCGACCTCGCCCTCGACGCCACCCACCTCAGCAGCCTCCCGCTGATGGTCCGCCACGTCCCCGAGCCTCCCCAACCCCACGCGTGACCATGGACGGATTCCTCGACGCCGCCGACATCGACAGCCTCCCGCCCGGCCGCGGACGCACCGTCGAACTCCGTGGCAAACGCATCGCCCTCTTCAACGTCGACGGAAAGTTCCACGCCATCGACGACGCCTGCCCCCACCGCGGTGCACCCCTCGGTGGAGGTTGGTGCGAAGGCGGCGAAGTCTTCTGTCCCATGCATGGCTGGGCCTTCGACATCGCCACCGGCACCTGCAAGACCCGTCCTGACCGACCGGTCCGCTCCTATCCCACGCTCGTTCGCGACGGCAAGGTCTGGATCGCCCCGGACTGATCCATGCTCCGCGTCCTCCACCTCAACACCCAGTTCGCCTCCTTGGGCGGCGTGGAAGCCGTCCTGCGCTTCCACCACGAACGTGACGCCGGACTTGGCATGGACTCCCGGTTCATCTCCCTGTGGGAAGATTCCAGGGAAGGATTCCCCCGAACCGCCTTCACCGCCTTTTACCGCCGACTCTCCGTCCGCGATGCCCGCCGACGGGTCGCTGGCGCCTGGCCTGCCTTCAGGCCGACCACCGTCGTCCATCACACCACCTGGGGCCAGGCCTTCCTCGCTGACCTCGACGGCTCCGCCCGGCGCGTCCTCTTCCTCCACAGCGACACTCCCGGCCTGGCCCAGCAACTCCCGGCCCGCGTCCCACTGATGGACGGCATCATCGCCGTCAGCGACGTCCTCCTGGACCGCGCCCGCGCCGCCGCCCCCGCCTGGCCCGCCTCCCGCTTCCTCCGGATCGACTATCCCATCCATCCGCCCGCTTGGCTGACCGGGCAGAAGCCCCGCCGGCCAGGTTCCCCGCTCGTCCTTGGCTACGCCGGCCGCCTGTCGACCGAGCAGAAACGCATCGAACGTTTCATCGAACTTTCCCGCCACCTCTCCAACGCACGCTTCCCCTGGCGCATCGAATTCCTCGGCGACGGACCCGAACGCGCCCTCCTGGAATCCGCCCTCCCCGACCGAACGCGGCATGTCTTTCATGGCCGCCGATCCGGCGAGGACTACTGGCGTATCGTCGACGGCTGGCACGCCATCCTCTTCACCAGCGACTTCGAGGGAACTCCCATCGCCCTCATTGAAGCCCTCGCCACCGGCGCCGTCCCCATCCACCCAGCCATCGGAAGCGGGGGCGACGCCTACGCCCGCGAGATTTCGCCGGGCCTCGCCTACCCTGCTGCGGACATGGATGCCATGGCGCGGGCCGTCCAGGAACTCGCTGGCTGGACACCGCTCCAGCGCGACGAAGCCACCCTCCGCGCCCGCGCCATCGCCGCCCGCCACGATGCGCGCCATTACCTGACGCGCTTCCGCGACTTCCTCACCGGGATCGAGGCGCTCCCTCCACTCCCGAAGCCTTCCCTGCGTCGTTGGCAATTCCCGCTCGACCGCCTCTCCTTCGCCCACTGGGAGTGGCTCGCCAAATTCCGCCGGCGCTGATCCCGCGCAGGTTCAGCCTAGAAACAGCGGTTGGATCCACAGATTTCACCGATTGCACGGATTGGAAGCCGATTGAGAGAGGCTGTTGTTTCATCCCACGGGTGAGATGCAAACCGCGATGCGGTGAAGCATCCAGTCCCGGTCCATCTGTGAAATCCGTGAAATCTGTGGATAGTCCAACTGCCGCCTTCAGGTTCAGTTCACCAACCGATACCAGTTGTCGCGTTGCCTCGGCTCCAGGCCCAGGTCCCGGATCAGGCGCTGCATGTCCGCTACCCCCATCCGGAACGTCGTTCCCGCGCTGCTCACCACGTTCTCCTCGATCATGATCGAGCCCAGGTCGTTCGCCCCGTACTTCAACGCCACCTGCCCGACCTCCTGTCCCTGCGTCACCCACGAACTCTGCACGCTCGGAAAATTGTCCAGATAGATCCGCGCCAACGCCTGTGTCCGAAGGTACTCGTGCGCCCCGACCGTCGCCGCCCTCAACACCGTGTTCTCGGGCTGGAACGTCCAGCAGATGAAAGCCGTGAAGGCACCGCCCTTCAAACGCCCCTCCTCCAGGGCCTTTCCATACGCCCGGGCCCGCTCCATCGGACCGGAGTCCGCGGCCAATCCCAGTCGACCCGCTTCCACCAACCGTCCCAGCGACACGTCCTGCTGCCGGCGCACCACCTCCAGATGTTCAATGCGATCCTCCAACGTCTCGACATGCCCGAACATCATCGTCGCCGAACTCGCCAGCCCGAGCGC
The DNA here is from genome assembly GCA_965284395.1 of Limisphaerales bacterium. Lineage (GTDB taxonomy): Bacteria > Verrucomicrobiota > Verrucomicrobiia > Limisphaerales > UBA9464 > UBA6176. The sequence goes on from OZ260084.1 coordinate 911,868, forward strand.
GTGGGCCTTGTCCATCACGCCCATCCACTCGCCCGTGTCCGCCTTGAGCGGCGCAATCCGCTTTCGAACGCGGTCCACCAGGATCTCCCCACCGCCCCCGGGAACCGATCCCAGCCCCGCCGCCACGAACTCCTTCAGCAGACCCTCCACCGGCTCGTTGAACACTTCCTGGAAATGGATGAACTCGCTCGGACTGAACCCGTGCACGTTGACCTGCGGAAACCGCTCCCGGATGTGCGACAGCAGCTCGAGGTACCACTGCTTCGTCAGCTTCGGATGATGCCCGCCCTGCATCAGGATCTGGTTGCCACCCAAGGCCAGCGTCTCCTCGATCTTCCGGTCCATCTCCTCGTGCGTGATCACGTACGAGTCCGCATCCTTCTCCGTCCGCCAGAACGCGCAGAACTTGCAGTACACGTTGCAGACATTCGTGTAGTTCACGTTCCGGTCGACGATGTAAGTCACGATCCCGTTGCCGGCCCCACCGTGCGCCTCCCGCCGGGCCAGTTCCCGACGCCGGTCCGCCAACGCCCCCAACTCCTCCAACGGCAAACCAGCAAGCCGACGCAACTCTTCAGGGGTCACCCTCGCCCCGTCCCACACCGACTGCATCAACGCATCAAACGTTGGATCGAACACCATGACCCAACCCTAGTCCCGCACCCCCGTCCCCGCGAGGAACTTTCCGGCCTCCACCGGTGAGGCGAGACTCTGGATGAGCCCGCTCTGCGCCCCCAACCCTTTGACCCTTCGGCACTCCACGGTCACCTTGTCTGCATGCACCGAGTCTTCCGCCTGATCGCCCTCCTGGCCTCAGCCTTCCTTCTCCAGGCCCAGGTGCCCCCACGCGATCCCGCCGCCCAGCTCGCACTTCCCCTCCAACCGGGGTCCTTCGGATACACCTTCGAGAACGCCTTCCCCAACCTCACCTTCGCCAGCCCGGTCGTCATCACCGCCCCTCCCGGCGAAACCAACCGCCTGTTCGTCGTCGAGCAGGCCGGCCGGATCCGCGTCATCCCCGACCTTCGCACGCCTTCCCTCCAGACCTTCCTCGACCTCCGTACCAACACCGTCTTCAGCGGTGAACAGGGCATGCTCGGTCTCGCGTTCCATCCCGACTACGCCTCCAACGGTCGCTTCTTCGTCTTTCGCAGCCTTAACACCACCACCCGCGGCAACACCAACCGACTCCACCAGCGCCTCTCCGAGTTTCGCGTCTCCCCCTCCAACCCAAACCAGGCCGACAACTGGGAGCGCGTCCTGCTCCAGCAATACGACCAGGCCGGCAATCACAACGGCGGGGAAGTCACCTTCGGTCCCGACGGCTACCTCTACGTCAGCCTCGGCGACGAGGGCGGAGCCAACGACACCTACCTCAACAGCCAGAAGCCCGATCAGGATTTCTTCTCCGCCATCCTCCGCCTGGACGTCGACAACCGCCCTGGTTCCCTCCCCCCCAACCCGCATCCCGCCAACGAAGCATTCCCCGACGCCTACCGTGTCCCCGCCGACAATCCATTCCACGGTCTCACCCGCTTCCTCGGCCGAACCCTCACTCCGTCCCGGGTCCGTACCGAGTTCTACTCCGTCGGCTGGCGCAACCCATGGCGAATGTCGTTCGACCGCGAGACCGGCGAACTCTGGGTCGGGGACGTCGGGCAGGACGCCCGCGAGTCCATCGCCATCACCCGATCCGGCGCCAACCACGGCTGGGGTTTCCGCGAAGGAGACGGTGCCGGTCCATTCGGCGCTCCCTCCGGCTTTACCACCGACCCCCAGTTCCAGTACGTCCCACCTGTCTACGTCTACCGACACGGCTCCGGCCCCATGCAGGGCGACTCCGTCACCGGTGGCCTCGTCTACCGTGGTTCCCGGATGAGCCAACTCACCGGCGCATACGTCTTCTCCGACTATGTCCGCGGCAACGTCTGGGCCCTCCGGCGCGTTTCCGGCCAGGCTCCCCAGGTCACCCGGATCGCCGGCCAAGCCAACATCTCCGCCTTCGGGACCGACCCGCGGAACGGCGACCTCCTTGCCGCACACCATACCGGTGCCCGGATCCTGCGCCTGCGCTACAACGCCACCTTCCAGGGAAATCCCATCCCCGCCACCCTCGCCGAGACCGGCGCATTCACGGACGTCGCCGCCTTTCAAGTCCACCCGGCCCTCGTCCCATACCAGGTCAACCTCCCATTCTGGTCCGACAACGCCCTCAAACGCCGGTGGGTGTTCGTCCCGGGTACCAACCGCCTCGGTTTCTCCCTCACGTCGACCTGGTCGTCTCCCGAAGGCACCATCTGGATGAAGCACTTCGACATCGAGGAAGTCCCCGGCGATGCCTCGACGGCGCGCCGCCTCGAGACCCGATTCCTCGTCCGCAACTCCAGCGGCGTCTACGGACTCAGCTACCGATGGTCCTCGCCGGCCAGCGCCGAACTCGTTCCGGACGAAGGCCGGGACGAACTCCTCACCCTCGGCAGCGGTGACAACACCCGCACCCAGTCGTGGCGATACCCCAGCCGGGCGGAATGCCTCGCCTGCCACACCTCCGCCGCCGGCTGGTCCCTCAGCTTCAACACACCCCAGCTCAATCGCACCGGCGCTGATGGCATCCACCAGATTGCCGCACTCGCCGCCGCCGGCTACTTCACCAACCCGCCCGCTTCCACCACGCCGCTCCCCTCCCACCGTCCGGTCGGCAACCCGTCCAATCCCGGACTCGCGTCCTCACTCGAATTCCGCGCGCGTTCCTACCTTGCCGTCAATTGCGCCCCCTGCCACCTGCCCGGCGGCCCAGGCCCGGCCCGCTGGGACGCCCGTAGTACCACGCCGCTCGACCTCGCCGGAATCCTCAACGGCCCACTCAACGATTCCCTTGGCAACGACGCCAACCGCGTCGTCGTCCCCGGCAATCCAGAACGTTCCGTCCTCCTCCAACGACTCCGCACGCGCGGCGTCGGCCAGATGCCTCCCCTCGCCTCCGCCATCCCGGACACCAACGGCGTCGCCCTCATCGAAGCCTGGATCCTCTCCCTCACCAATCGCGTCGACTTCACCTCCTGGGCCACCCAGAAACTTGGCGACACCTCCGGCAACCCGCCCCGCGAACGGGACTCCGATCTCGACGGTGCCTCGGACTACCTCGAATACCTCGTCGGCACGGATCCCACGTCGAGCCTCGCCCTGTGGAAACCCACGATCCGCCTCATCGGCGACCAACCCACCCTCCAGTTCACCCAACCCGCCAACGTCGCCTTCCTCGTCGAAACCACGCCCGACTTCAACTCCGCCTCCTGGACCGCCCTCGAACATCCCGGGAACACCCCGTTCTTCCCCGAATCCACCCTCGAGGTGTCCATCCCACTTCAACCCACCGACTCCACCCGATACTTCCGCGTCCAACTCCGCTCCCCCTGAACCTTCGCTGCCTCAACCAAAGTACCGGCAGATCGTCGTGACAATCCCCGCCGACTGCAGCAGGAGCATCGGCACCACCAACAGGAACGCGATCTTCCGGGGTGACTTCGACTCCCACCGCACCATCAGCCCCTTCCAGCCCAGGAACACCACCGGGATCAGCAGGACATAGACCCCCATCAGATAGCGCCCATGGATGCTCGGCGACGCGGCCGACGTCTTGGATCCCAGCGCCAGCAGCACCAGCGCCGCGAACAATCCACCCAACGTCAGCGCCAGCCGCCCCAGCCGTCCCAAGTTCCTCCGTTCCGAGATCCGCCAGAGCAGCACCGCCAACCCGCACGCCAGAAAGGTCGTCAGGAACTGGCGAACCCAACCCGGCATCAACGTGTCGAGGTACCCGTCCAACTGCCAGAACAGCGTCGAGGTCATGTAGTCCGCATCGCCAGGCCCCCATGAGGAGAAGAACGAGGCCAGCACGTTCCGCACATATTCCCATGCCTGCGGAGCCGGATCCGGCGGCGCCGGCAAACCGATCCGCGGCAGCAGCCGCTCCTGCCCCGGCAGGTACTCCCAACCGGGCACCGCCTCCATCAGCATCCCCAGATGGGGAGCCGGCCAGAAAGCATTCCAACACAGCCCGGCTACGATCGCCAACGCCACCATCTCCAGCCAGACCATCCGCTTCCGGCGCCCCTCCCGACTCCAGAGCTTCATCGCCACCACGGACACCCCCTCCAGCAACCACAAACCCACGCACCCGCCCACCACCACCATCCAGTACGACGGCAACCACGACCAACCGATCCGCGCCAGTGCTCCCCGGAACGACGATGCAATGCCGGCGTCATACTCCCCCGATGCCATCAACCGCGTCAACATGAGCCCAACCCCCAAGGCCATCCATCCACGCCAACCCACCAGCTCAGGCTCCTTCTCCGGCTCGCCCTCGGCCGATTCCTTGAAGCGGAACACGGCCACCCCCGCCAACCCCAACAGCGGAACCACGGACATCAACACCCCATTCACCGAGGTCTGCACCAGGATTCCCAACGCACACCCCACCAGGAGCATCACCCTCCAGCTCACGTCCGACCGGTTCACCATCGACGCCAACGCTGCTCCCAGCACCACATAGCAAGAGAGCAGGATCGGGTAGTTCGATACGTTGACCGCGAAATAACCCAGCGAAGGGACCAGCACAAAACACCAACCCAACCAGTGCTCTCCCGCACGGGCCCCAGTCCCCTTCGCCAGCAGCGCGCCCGCCAACACCACCGCCAGCGTCACCATCGCCAGGCTCACCATCCGCATCCGGAATACCTGGACCGCCGGCTCCTGCCCCGCCATCAGCCAACGCCCCATCTGCGAGACCCGCGCCGCAGTCGTCGACCTCGTCAGTGGCCGCAGCCCCCAGTTCACCATCGACTCCACAAAGAACTCGTGCGGATTCCCAACGTCCGCCGTCGTGATCTGCTGGTGCGACCGCCCCATCAACCGGTCGTAGTGCACCCGCTTCCCAAACTCCCACCCCTTCGTCACCGACTCGTCGTCCTTCGCAAGCACATGCCACGACATCACGTGCGGCGGCTCATCCGAACCCTGAAAGGCCGGATGCAGGATCGACTGCATCAAACCGATCCCGCCGAAAACCATCCCCAGGCCAATCCCCGCACGCCACGGCCCCATCGCCACCACCGGCTCCGCCCGTCGCGACATGACCACCACCCCGGCCACCAGCAGTCCCATCGCCACGCTGATCCATGCCCAAACCCATCCGGCTCCTTCCCGGTCCCACATCGCCGCCACCACCCTCGCCCTCGACAAAGGATCACCCTCCGTCCACGTCGTGTACCGACCATGCGGATAGGCCCACCGGACCTGCCCCTCGGAAACCGGGACCCGGTACGCCCACTCCCCCGGATGCGCCGGTGGCGCGCTGACGCCCATCGGCACCGTCAGGTGACACCTCACGCCCACGAGAACCGGATCGTGAGTCCACAACCTGACCCGCCAACGCCGGAGCAGGTTCGTAGAGCTTCCCGCCACCGCCCCAGCCCTCTCACTCGCCGAAACCCGCGGCCGCTGGAACGTCACCATCTGTTCCGTCCGGAACCTGCGCATCGGCTGCGCATGCCACACCTCACCCGTGTCCAGGTCCGACACCTCACCCCGGGTCAACCGCGTCACCCATTTCTGCTCCAACAGCACGTCGTCCGACCTCCGCACGTCGAACAACAATTCCACGCTCCGAAGCCCCTGCCGCGGCATGCCGTCCGTCTCCACGAACTCCACCGTGTGCATGAACCCATCTGCACCCTCGCTGCTCCGTTCCATCGGAAGCGACCGCACCCGCGAGTTGTACCTCAGGAACCGCCCGTCATCCCACGACCATCGCTCCATCCGATGCGTCTGGTAATCCGGTCCCGCCGTCGCCAGCAACCACACCAACGGTTCCCCCAGGATCAGCAACGCCAGCAGTCCAAGGAACCAACCGCCACGCCCCCCCGGAACCGCACCGCCGGGTCGCTCCGGCCGCGAACCGCTTCGCCGCCGTCTCCTGCCAACCCCTCCCCCTTCATCCGTCGCCGACGCAAACCGTTCGCCGGACGGGTCCGTGCGCTCGTCTGCGGATGATCGGGATCTGGTTCGGGACTTCGACATTTCGAAGTTCAAAACGTACGCAATTCCCCGACAGGGAGAAAAGCAGTGGTTTATGAGAAGCTTCACTGCTTCCGTTCAAGAACAGGAACGGGGTAGCGACGTCCTCGTCGCCTTGGGACAGGACCTGGCTGCGCAACGAGGACGTTGCCGCCCCGGTTCCTCCTCCAGCTTCACCCCCCCAACACCCGCAGCAGATGCCGGATCTCATCCTCCAACTCCCCGGGATCCGCCACCGTCTGCGCCACTTCCTCCCGGATCAGGTCCCGGTACCGCTGCCTCAATCGGAACGCCGCCAGCTTCACCGCCCCCTCCGACATCCCCAACCGCCCACCGATCAACTCATAGGACTCCGTCGCCGAACCCGATTCCGGGTGCAACGCATCGAACAACTCCCGCTTCCCGCTCCGGTCCGATTCCCCACGCAACCGTTGCCGGACCCGCTCCATCACCGCCCATGCCCAAGCCCGGTCATACCCGCTCTCCTCCGGTCCCTGCGCCATGCCCTCTTCCTCGAGGACGTTCTCGGCCGCCGTCGAATCCAACGGGACGTGCTGGACCCGCCCCCCGCGCTTCCACGCGTTCACCCGATCCCGCTCGTCCGCCATGAAGTGCCTCAACGACGCCAGCAGGAACGACCGGAACCGCCCCCGCTCCCGATCCGCCAGCTCCAGCGTCTTCTTCTCCAGCAACCGCTCGAAGAAGGCCTGCGTCACATCCTGCGCGTCCGCCGGGCTCATCCCCTGCCGCCGCACATGCGCGTACAAGGGAAACCAATACGAACGGCACAGCGCCTCCAATGCCCCGGCCGCCTGTGATGCCCGCGGGTTGCGCGCCTGCAACACCACGCTCCACTGCGTGGTCAGGAACTCGCGTCGGACGATCGGTGTGCCCTCTTCCATGACTTCGCTTCAGTCCCCAGCCGGATTGTCGTCCGGATCATGGCAGATCTGGTCGATCACGATCGCCGACGCCAGGATCAGCACGTCGTCCTCCCCCTCCTCGATGTCCACCGCGTACGTGTCCCGCAAGGTGAACCAACGCTTTGAAACCTCCGCCACCACCCTCCCACCCCGTCGAAACGTGTACTCGTGGTCCAGGATCGATCCCTTCGCCTCGTAATCATCCGGCCCCGGCACATCGACCGTGAAGCCCACCCGAAACAGGTTGAACAGGTCCTTCTTCACCACCGCCACGCGGTCGCCGCCCCGATGGATCTCATAGCTCTTCCGCAGCGCCAGCAGCTTCTCCCGGATGAAGGCCACCTCGTTCCCCGATGCATCCTGGAACGACAGCTTCTCCCGCAGCAGGGTGAACGCCCGCCCATCCACCTGGTAACGCAATCGCCCGGACTCATCCCGGATGACGAAATCATCCCCCAGACACAACAGCTTCTCTCGGATCAGGTATTTCATTTTCGTTTCCTTCCTACCCATCCCAGCCACTCAAGGTTGCACCCGCACCATCCGCACCGCGCCGGTCGCCGGATCATAAACCACCCGTTGACCGGCAGGTGCCGCGGGCACTGCCGCCAGAAAGCCCGCCTTCACCAACTCCTGCAGGTCCTTCGGCCAACGATCCTCACTCGCGTGGAATTGCTGCAAGGCCTGCTGGACCTGCGCCAGCGACACCACCTTCTCCGAGTGCTTCTTTGCCTGCCCCTGCGCCGCCAGATAATCCAACGGCGCCGTCGCCGGCGACCCGCCGCCCTTGGCAGCCCCGGACTTCGACGCCCCGCCGTCCCCGCACCCAACCGCCAGCGCAGCCAGCATCACGACACCACACATCGCGCCCCATCGCACCCGACTCCACCGCGCAACCCAAGGGATCATGCCCGAGGGCATACCCCCGTTCCCCACCTCGCGCGAGCCCGTTTCCACCCCCGCCCCAAACGGGGCGGACCAATGGGACACCACGTCGACATCGGCAATGATCCTGGCACCGGGAATCGTGCGCCCACTTCAGGGCGCGGGGATTTTGCTGGGGGCGTGATCCCCGGGGTTTCCCCGTTGGCCCCGTTGGGGCATGGACCCTGCCTTCCCTCAACCCGGGGCTCCGCCCCATCCACACCCGTACGCGTACTCGATCACCACCCAACTCCGAGCCCTCACACGCCAATCCGTCGGTTCGAGTACGAGTTCGCACCAACGCCAACGGCGTTGCGTCCACTAGCCCAGGGTTGGCCGAGGAACGAGGCCTACCCTGGGTTCACCGCCAGCACATCCCTCCAACCGCATCGCGGTTGTGGCCCGACGGCAACTCTCCCTTCCCCGCGCCCCCCGCCCCCTCCCCATGGCCTCACAACTTTCCATGTCGGATTCCGCACGTGACCGGCAGGTTTCCTCCGAATAGAGACACACCACCGGATCGGCCCCATGCAGGACAGCGAGACCACAGACGAACAGCTCCTCCGCGACCACATCGCCCACCGCGATGAGGCCGCCTTCGCCCAGCTCGTCCGACGCCACGTGAACCTCGTCTTCAGCACCGCCCTCCGCATCCTCGGTGACCGGACCGCCGCCGAGGAAGTCGCCCAGAACGTCTTCATCACCCTCGCCCGAAAGGCGGGCTCGATCCGACCCGGCGAAGGCCTTGCCGGGTGGCTCCACCGCGCGGCCATCCTCGAAGCCCGGCTCCGTCAGCGCACCGACCTCCGCCGCCAGAGCCGCGAAGACCTCGCCGCCCAACTCGGTACCACCATGCCCACGCCGGAATCACCGGATCCCCTCCCCTTCGAGATCCTCGACGACGCCCTCCTCGAACTCCCCGAGAAGGACCGCCGCACGCTGTTGCTCCGCTACTTCGAGAACCGCCCCTTCCGCGAGATCGCCAACGCCTTCGGCATCGGCGAGGACGCCGCGCAGAAGCGCACCAGCCGCGCCCTCGACGCCCTCGCCGGGATCCTGCGCCGCCGCGGGGCCGCCACCATCACCGCGACGCTTGCCGCCAAGACTCTGGAAGCCGCCGCCCTCACCACCGCTCCCGCCCAACTCGCCACCTCGATCACCTCCGTCGCCCTCGCCGCCGCAGGAACCGCTGCCTCTACTTCCACCCTAGCCCTCCTCGTCGCCAAGCTCATGGCCCTGACCAAGACCCAGACCGCCGCCGTGTGCGTTCTCCTCGCCGCCGCACCCGTCGGATACCAATGGCATACAGCCTCCACCCTCCAGCGGGCCGTCGCTGTCGCCGCCCGAGACCTCGCCTCAGCCACCAACGCCCTCGTCCGCGCCGAGGCCGATGCCGCCGCAGCCTCTCGCCGGCTCGACGCCACCTCGACCCGCCTCGCCGAAACCCGCGCCCTCCTCCGCCGCGCCACCGACCAGATCACCACGTCCGCCTCCATCCCGGACGCCTCCCTCTATCTCTGGTCCGACACCGCCTCCCACGTCCGCGTCCCCAAGTCGCTGGCTCCCGCCCTGCGCCTCTCCGGTTCCGTCCCCCTGCCAACCGCACCCGGCTTCAAGCCGCAGAGTCACGCCCTCGAAGCCGTCGACGCCACCGGCTCCCTTTCCGAGCCCCTCACCGAAGCCCTTGGCATAACCCCGGACGAAGCCGCCGCCATCCGCGCCGCCTTCGCCCGGACCGCCGCCGTCCTCCAGCAACAGGTCCATTCCGCCGCCTACCTCACCAACCAGATTCCCACCGAGTTCCGTACCGACGGCAAACCTGCCGTCGCGCTCGTCACCCCGGCCCTTCCTGACCGGGGCCGCGCCATCCGCGACGATCTCCATCAAACCCTCACCCAACTCCTCGGTACCGAACGTACCGCCCTCGTCTGGCAGCAGGCCGAACGGACCTTCGAAAACGAGTTCAATCAATTCGGCGGTGTCGAGCGGATCGAGGCCGCCGCCTTCAACGGCCCCGGCAGTCTCTCCCTCTGGAACGCCGCCCGCGACCCCGACGGCAAACTCACTTCGTGGGGCAACAGCGGCGGCAACCTCAGCATCGACACCTTCCCGGTCCGCCTCCGCCCCATCGTCGCGGGGTGGCTGACCAACTCCCAACCCCAACGCCAACGCCCATGACCCAGATCGTCATTGCCTGCCTCGTCTTCGTGGCCGCTCTCGCCGCGACCCTCCACCACCGGCAGACAGCCCGCATCGCCGCCACCGAACTGTCCCGCCTCCAGGCGGAGCAGGCGGCCGCCAACTCCACCATCGCAACGTTCCAGACCCGCACGGCGGCCGCCGCCAGACGCCAGGCCGAGCTGTCCCTCGATCTCACCTCGGCCTCCGCCGAACTCAAGGCCGCCTCCGAGGTCGCCCTCCGCGCACGCACCGAACCCGACCTCGCCACCGAGGGCGCATGGCCAGCCGACAAACCCTACTTCTACCTTCCGAAGCGATTCCTGTCCCAGATCGGCTTCACCGCCCTGACCCCGGACGGCACCCCAACGCCCGAGGCCATTGCGCTCCTCGGCCTCACCCCTTCGGAACGCGATGACCTACGCAACGCCTGGGCTGATTTCCGGTTCGACCTGCAGGAACTCCAGATCCAATCCGCCGAACGGATGCCGGACACGAACTCCGTCCCGGATCCCGATCGCCGCGCCATCCGGTTCAAGCTCGGCAGCCTCACCAACGAACTCCCGCGCCTCCGCGAACAACTCAACGCACGACTCACCGACGCCGTCGGCTCCACCCGCGCCCAATTCCTTCAGTCCCCCCTGGAGAACCGCCTCGAGGATCTCACCCACCCCCTCGGCGATCGCGACTGCTTCATCACCTACCACGCCGAACGATCCGCGGACGGCACCGTACAGCACTGGCTGCGCTTTGATGCCACCGACGGCAGCAGCATGCACCAGTACGCCGTCGGCTTCATGAGAATCACCAACGACGGATCTCCTGCCGCCGACAGCGAACCTTATCAGACCTCCGTGGGTGACGCCCTCTGGCACTACCGCCATCTCTTCGGCGACCAACCGCTCCTCCCCCTGCCCTGACGGCATCGTTCCAGCCAATCCCCGTCAGATTCTATCGATTCACGGGCACGGCGGAGCCTCGGCCACCGTGTCGGCATGAACTCCATCCGCTCCTGGATCGACGCCGTCGCCATCGTCGCCGCCCTCACCAGCATGGTTCTCAGCGCCCGCAAGCCCTTTGCCGACCTCGGCAACGGATTCACGGCCGAGGCGGTCCGGAACATGACCATCCACAATGCCGGCCGCCCCATCCGGCACGTCTGGCTCACCCATCCCAACGGCAGCCGCACCCAACTCTCCGAGGTCCCTGTCCACAAGGATGCCATCCTCCGGACCAACTCGATCGTCGTCTGGCAGGAAATGCGCGTGATCGCCCGAGGAGCCTTCGATGTGTACTACGCCCCCTACATCTTCGCAGCCGACACCACCGGCCGCCGGGCCGAACTCACCGGGTGGTTGAAGGAACGGGCAGGAACTGTCCTGCCCACTGCCTCACCGGAGTCCCTCCTCGCCATCCCGGCGGGTGCTACCGGTCAACCCGGCGTCCCGACACACGATCCCCGCGCGGGAATCCTCTCCTTCACGCCCGACTCATTGCAACTCGCCTACTGGCGCCCCGACATCACCGTCTGGTGTTCCGTTCCCGGCGGCGGCCCCTTCCGTCCTCTTGCCATGCAGGTCCCCGCGGACGAAATCGCCACCTACCTCCGCCAGCAACCGCTCGCCTCAAACCGGTGACTCCTCCTTCACACCAGATCGAACCGAACCCTCGGGCTCGTCTTCATCCCATCACCCCAGTTCCTCCAAAAGCGCCGGGAGCGGACACACCATCACCTTTTCATGCACTGGATAGCTCGCCTCGCCAGGATACACGATCCAGGCGCGATCCAGCTTCAGGTCCTCCAGGGCGATGTGCAGCGACTTGGTCATCACCGGACCATCCGCGCACTTGAACTCCACCCCGTAGCGTTTGCCGCCGCGCAGGAGCATCAGGTCCAACTCCGCTCCACCGTGCGTGCCCCAGAAGAACGCTTGTCGGGTACCAGCCGCCTCCAGCACCTGTTCGAGCGCAAACCCCTCCCACGACGCGCCATGTTTGGGGTGCCCAGCCAGCTGCATCCGGGTCTCCAGGCTCAACAGGGCATGGAGCAACCCTGAGTCCCGGACATAGGCCTTGGGCGCCTTGTACTGCCGCTTCCCGAGATTCTCGTGCCACGGCTGCAACTGCCGGAGCACGAACGCCCCGGTCAACAGATCGAGGTAACCCCTCACCGTCTTCTCGGACAAACCCAGGCCTCTCGACAGCTCTGCACCATTCCAGATTTGCCCGTGATAGTGCGCCACCATCGTCCAGAACCGCAGCAACGTCTCCGATGGAATCCTCATTCCCAGGGCTGGAAGATCCCGCTCGAGAAAAGTGCGGATGAAATCCTCCCGCCATTGCAGGCTGGCTTTGTCATCCCGAGCGAGAAACGAGCGAGGAAAGCCGCCGCGCAACCACAGGCGATCGGACTGATCGGCTCCCACCTCCCGCAGGTCGAACCCTCCCAGATCCACAAACCCCGCCCGACCCGCCAGCGACTCCGAAACACCCCGCACCAGCTCTGGCGACGCACTGCCAAGCAGGAGAAACCTGGCCGACGGTACAGGCCTGTCCGCCAGCGGGCGCAGCACCGTGAACAGTTCAGGCATCCGCTGCACTTCATCGATCACCACCAACCCCTTCAGTCCTCCGAGTAGCAACTCGGGCTCTCGGAGCTTGGCCCGGTCGGAAGGTCTTTCCAGATCGAAGAACGCCGACGGCTGCCCCCCGGCCAGCTCGCGGGCCAGTGTGGTCTTGCCGCATTGGCGTGGCCCCAGCAGCACTGCCACCGGATTGTTTGCCACGGCCAACTTCAACGCCTGTCTCGCCCCGGGACGTTCAATCATCCGGAAATCATATCCTTGTATTTCCGGACTTCAATTCCAGGAATGCAAGGAATTGAATCAACCTCCAAACCATTCATCCCAAGGCACGGCACACCCAGCGTCGCCCCCCTGACGGACATCGTGCGGGGCATCGGAAGAGCTACCCTCGGGAAGTGCGCCACAGCAGAGGCACCTGACCCCATTGACGAATCCGCGAGTCGTCTGAGATCAGCCGAAGGCCATGGACCAACGCGGTTGCCACGATCAATTGATCCGCCGGGTCCTTGGGGAATCCGGAAGCCTCCAGCCCGGCTACTCGCTCAGCAACGGCAGTGGAGATTGGGAGAACCGTAAGATCCGGAGTGATTGCCAGTCGGAAGAACTCCGACAAGGGAACCGACAACTCCAGCCTGCCCAACTCAACGAGCTTGGCCACCTCCCACAAGGAGACATCTGCGAGGGCGAGACTGTGGGAGTGTTCCGCAAGGGTCTTCTCGACCAAGGCCGGCAGCGGCTCGCCCAGTGCACACTGGATCCACGCATGGGTGTCGAGAAGGTGGGTCACCGAGACGCCTCCCATTCCACGCCCGTGCTGAACAGGTCGCCCTTGATGTGTCCCTTGCCTCGGAGCGCGCCCTGCCAGGTCCTGGGCTTCACGACCTGAAACACAAACTCCTCCGTGCCTGAAGAAATGTAGATGGCCTCCCCAGACCTGGCCCGGGCCTTCATGCTCGCAAATTCCCGCTGGAAATCCCGTGATGTCGTCCGCATGTCCGACACTCTGACGGACATCCCGCACTGCGTCAAAGCCCGGAACGTGGAACTCCACCCCCGCCCTGACCCCGACGTTCCAAAGCCAGCCCGAGCCCACCTTGGAGTCTGCCCGCGAAATCGGTGGTGTGTCTCCCCTCCCCGTTGACCAACCGCCTCCACCAACATGCCCGTTTGCAACCAGACGTCGCATATGCGACGTCCGGTTGCCAATCGGCACCCCGCACCAACCCACAAGCTCCGTCGGCCGGCTGCCTCTGGCCTCAATCCGGTGAAACCGCTCCCTCACCCCTCCGGATCGGGATCGCAATCGGCATCGGCATCGAAAGTGGCTGGCACCCAATCCCAAACCCAGGGCCGGGGCGGCGACGTCCACGTCGCCTTCTCCCCGAGCCCCTCCCCAATGGCGATGAGGACATCGCCACCCCGAAACCAATCCCCGAATCGCCTCTTGAAACTCCGCGCCCCAGCCCTCCCCCTTTCCGGCGCGACATGTCTGTTCCCTACCTTCCCGGCCAACGCTGGGTCAGCGAGACCGAGCCCGAGCTGGGCCTCGGTTCCATCCTCCGCGTCACCTCCCACACCGTCACCGTGGCCTTCGGCGCCACCAACGAGTCCCGCGAGTACGCCCTCGGCAACGCCCCCATCCGACGCGTCCGCTTCCATTGCGGCGACTCCCTCCTCCTCCGCGACGGCTCCACGGTCACCCCCGACTCCGTCGTCGAACGCCGCGGCCTCATCCATTACCGCGCCGAAGGGCGCGACATCCCCGAGTCCGAACTCTCCGACACCCTCACCTTCAACCGACCCGAGCAACGCCTCGTCGCGGCCGACGTCGATGCCCCCGCCGACTTCGACCTCCGCGTCGCCGCCCTGCGCCACCAGCATCGACGCCGCAAGTCGCGCGTCCGAGGATTCGTGGGTGGTCGCATCGACCTGATCCCCCACCAACTCTGCATCGCTGCCGAGGTCTCAGGACGGTTGCTGCCGCGCGTGCTGCTCGCCGACGAAGTCGGGCTCGGCAAGACGATCGAAGCCTGCCTCATCGTCCATCGGCTCCTCCTGACCGGGCGCGCCCAACGCGTGCTGATCCTCGTCCCCGACTCCCTCGTGCATCAGTGGTTCGTCGAGCTGCTCCGGCGCTTCAACCTCTGGTTCCACATCTTCGACGAGGAACGCTGCACCGCCATCGAGGCCGCCGGCCCCGACACCAACCCCTTCCTCGACGACCAACTCGTCATCGCCAGCCTCGGTCTGTTCACCGCCAAGCCGCTCCGGCGCGAACAGGCCCTCGCCGCCGGATGGGACCTCCTCGTCGTCGACGAGGCCCACCACCTCGGCTGGACTCCGGAAGCCGCCAGTCCGGGGTACGCCGTCGTCGAAGCGCTCGGCAAGGCCACTGCCGGCCTCCTGCTGCTGACCGCCACTCCCGAGCAACTCGGCATGGCCAGCCACTTCGCACGCCTTCGCCTGCTCGACCCCGACCGCTTCCACAGCCTCGACGCCTTCATCCAGGAGTCCGAGGGCTACCGCGAGGTCGCACGCCTCGCCGAGAAGGTGATGGCGAAGGAATCCTTCCAACCCGCGGAAGTCACCACGCTCGCGCGACTCCTCGCCGAAACGCCGGCCACCCTCCAACCCCGCCTCGCCAGGCTCGCCGACGACTCCGTCCGGAACGCCCTCCTCGAGGCCCTCCTCGACCAGCACGGCACCGGCCGCGTCATGTTCCGCAACACGCGCATGACCATCAGCGGCTTCCCCCGACGCGTCGCCCGGCTCTGGCCGCTCGACGAAGACGGCGACAACGTCGAACTCTTCGAACGCCTCGCCGAGGAGTTCTCCGCCGATTCCGACCCCAGCCTCGCCGCGCACTTCGAACCCGACTTCTCCGCCGATCCCCGCGTGCAATGGCTGCTCGAACAGCTTCGCGCACTCGGCAACGACAAGATCCTCGTCCTGTGCCGCACCCGGGCCAAGGCCGAGGCCCTCGAACGCGAACTCCGCGCCTGGACCAGCGCCCGGCTCGCCGTCTTCCACGAAGGCCTCAACCTCGTCCAACGCGACCGCCACGCCGCCTGGTTCGCCGAGGAGGACGGTGCCCGGCTCCTCATCTGTTCCGAGATCGGCAGCGAAGGCCGCAACTTCCAGTTCGCCCATCACCTCGTGATGTTCGATCTCCCGCTCGATCCCGAACTCCTCGAACAACGCATCGGCCGACTCGACCGCATTGGCCAGACCTCCGAGATCCAGCTCCACCTGCCGTTCGTCGTCGGCAGCGCCCAGGAACTCCTCGTCCGCTGGTACCACGAGGGCCTGAATTCCTTCGAAAAGAACCTTCAAGGCGGGCGCACTCTCCTCGAACGGTTCGGCGCACGCATCACCGACCTCGCCCTCGAGTTCCACGAACGCGCCGAGGCTGCCCGACGCGACCTGGAGTCGCTCGTCGCCGAAACCCGCATCGCCCGGCTCGAACTCACCGCCCGACTCGAGAAGGGCCGCGACCGTCTCCTCGAGCTGAACTCGTTCCGCCCCGGGACCGCCACCCGCATCGTCGACGAGATCCGCAAGCAGGACGCCGATCCCACCCTCGATCCCTTCATGGTCGCCGTGTTCGATCACTTCGGCATCCACGTCGAGGAGATCGCCTCCCGCACCTGGCGGCTTGGGTCGGCCGGCATCTTTGCCGAGTCCTTCCCCGGCCTGCCCCTCGAAGGACTCACCGTCACCGGCGACCGCACCCGCGCCCTCTCCCGCGAGGACGTCCAGTTCCTCACCTGGGATCATCCGCTCGTCACGGGCGCCCTCGACCTGATCCTCGGTTCCGACAAGGGCAACTCCAGCTTCGGCCTGTGGAAGGACGGCAAGGGCAGCGGCCTCTACCTCGAGACGATCTTCCTCCTCGAATGCGTCGCCCCGCCCGCCGTGCATATCGACCGATTCCTTCCCCCGACGCCCCTGCGCGTCCTCGTCGATTCCCAAGGCCACGACGCCTGCACCCTGATCGACCGCGAGTCGCTCGCCCGTCAGGTCCGACCGGGCGACGCCTACCCGCACGTGAGCCGCAAAGAGGTCCGTGAACAACTCCTCCCTGGCCTGCTCGAGAAGTCCGAGGAGATCGTCCAGAAGCACCTCCCCGGCCTCGTCGCCCAGGCCCAGCGCGAGATGACCACCCAACTCGACGCCGAGATCACCCGGCTCCGACAGCTCGCCCGGGTCAACCCCAGCGTCCGACCCGAGGAGATCCAGCAACTCCTCGACCAGAAGGCAGCCATCTCCCAACACCTCGCCGCTGCACGCCCCCGCCTCGAAGCCCTCCGCCTCATCCTCCGCAGCTGACCCGCCTCAGGCGAGGCTGCTTCAAACTTGAACCTGAAAACTTCGCCATCCGCTGCTAGGGTCACCCCTCGATCGAGCACGTCATGACTCTGCCACTTCACGAAGTCCACGCCGCCTTGGGCGCCCAATTCACCGAAGTCTTCGGTGCCGAAGCCGTCGCTCACTACGGCAATCCGACCGCCGAACACGCCGCCCTGCGTTCCGCCGCCGCCGTCCTCGACCTCGGCTTCCGTGGACGCTTCTGCCTCACCGGCGCCGACCGCGTCCGCCTCCTCCACGGCCAGGTCACCAACGACATCGTCGCCCTCGCCCCCTTGCGCGGATGCTACGCCGCCTTCGTCTCCAACAAGGGCCGCATGCAGGCCGACGCCTTCGTCTACGCCCTCCCCAACGAACTCCTCGTCGACGTCGAACCCGGCCTCACGGCCCTCCTCCTGCAGCGGCTCGACCACTACATCGTTGCCGACGACGTCCAATGCGTCGACGTCGTCCCCTACTACGGCCTGCTCTCCGTCCAGGGTCCCCGCGCGGCCGCCGTCCTCACCCGGCTCAACCTCGGCATCGAACTCCCCGAGGCCAACCTCGCCGTCGCCCACCTCACGGACCCCACCCTCGGGGAACTCTACGTCACCCGGAATGCCCGTACCGGCTCCGTCGGCTTCGACCTCTTCATCCCCCTCGACGTCCAGGCCATGGTCCTCGACAAGCTCGTCGCCGCCGCCCGCGAGGAATCCGGCAGCCTTGCCGGGTGGGAAGCCCTCGAACTCGCCCGCCTCGAAGCCGGCATCCCCCGCTTCGGTCTCGACATCGACGACACCAACCTCGCCCCCGAAGCCGGCATCGAATCCCGCGCCATCAGCTACTCCAAGGGCTGCTACATCGGCCAGGAAACCATCGCCCGCATCCGCACCTACGGACAGGTCGCCAAGGCCCTCCGCGGACTGCGACTCCCCGACAACCTCGCCACCCTCCCGCTCCGCGGCGACAAGCTCGTCCTCAATGACCGCGAGGTCGGATACATCACCAGCGCCGCCCGATCCGAAGCCGCCCGCGGCGTCATCGCCCTCGGCTACGTCCGACGCGAGTGCAACACCCCCGGCACCGCCCTCACCCTCCGCACCACCGCCGGCGAATTGCCTGTCACGATCGTCGCCCTCCCCTTCGCCTGAGGCCCATCCGCCCACAACGCCGGAGGCGTTACAGCCGGTAGCCCGGGGTGCGAAGCGACCCCGGGTCCAACGTCTCGTTTCAACATCAACCCCGGCAGGGGTTGCAGATGGCTCACCCTTCCTCGATTCGCGCCGTAGCCGACGACGTGAGGAGGCGGTCCCATCTCTGACCTCTCCAAACTGGCGACTGGCAACTTCCCCAGTTCCCCCTACGCTCCATGCCCGACGCGGTGCGACTTCCGCCCCCGCCCTTCGCGTCATCCCCCGAACGGAATGAACTCCTTCATCTCCACCTTGCAGCAGCAACCTGTTGCCTACGCCGTGCTCACCCTGGCACTGGTCGCGGTGTTTGGCCTGTTGTTCGGATCCATCCGAATCCGCGGCCTCAGCCTCGGCAGCGCCGGCGTGCTCTTCGCGGGCATCGCCGCCGGACACTTCGGCATCCACATCGAGGAGCCCATCCGCGAGTTCGTGAAGGAATTCGGCCTGATCCTCTTCGTCTTCACGATCGGCCTCCAGCTGGGGCCCGGCTTCTTCGCCTCGATGCGCAAGGAAGGACTCCGCCTCAACGCCCTGGCCGCCGCCGTCGTGCTCATGGGTGGCGGCATCGTCGTCATCGCCGTCGTCCTCGGCCTTGGGCCCTTTGCCGGACTCGGCCTGTTCTCCGGGGCCACCACCAACACCCCCTCGCTCGGTGCCGCGCAACAGGCCCTCGCCACCGTTCCCGGCGTCACCGCGGACCAACGCGCCATCCCCGCCCTCGCCTACGCCGTGGCTTATCCCGTCGGCATCGTCGGCATCATCTCCGCCCTAGTCCTCCTCCAGCGCGTCCTGCGCATCGACCCCGCCCGCGAGGTCGCCGAATTCGAGGCCGCCCAGCGAAAGGGCATCGATCCCCTCGAACGACGCGCCCTGCTCGTCGAGAATCCCAACCTCGCCGGACTCACCCCCTCTTCCATCCCCGGCCTGCACGAGACCGGCGTCGTCCTGTCCCGAGTCCAGTCCACCGACGGCCAGCTCCACGCCGCCACCTCCGCCACCCGCATCGAGACTGGCAGCATCCTTCTCGCCGTTGGCACCCGCACCGGACTCGACCAGTTCGAACGCGTCGTCGGACGCCGCACCGACGCCGACCTCATGCGCACCCAGACCGTGGTCTCGCATCGGCGCGTCGTCGTCACCCGCAAGGCGGTCCTCGGCAAGACCCTCGCCGAACTTGGACTCGAAGCCCTCCACGGCGTCATCATCAGCCGCGTCTCCCGTGCCGACCTCGAGATGACCGCCGTCCCCGACGTCCGACTCCAGTTCGGCGATGTCCTCAACATCGTCGGCGAACCCAAGGGACTCGACCTCGCCGCCGAGCGCGTCGGCAATTCCGCCAAGGCCCTTCAACACACCCAGTTCACACCCATCTTCGTCGGCATCGCCCTCGGCGTCCTCGCCGGACTCCTCCCCGTCGCCATTCCCGGCCTGCCCGTGCCCGTCCGACTCGGCCTCGCCGGCGGCCCGCTCATCGTCGCCATCCTCCTCAGCCGACTCGGCCACTTCGGCGGGCTGGTCTGGCACATGCCGGCCGCCGCGAGCGTCGCCTTCCGCGAGCTCGGCATCACCCTGTTCCTCGCCTGCGTCGGACTGAAGGCCGGCGAGAAGTTCGTGAAGACCGTCCTCACCCCGGAAGGCCTCTCCTGGCTGGGCATGGCCGCGCTCATCACGCTCGTTCCCATGCTCATCGTGGGCCTGTTCGGCCGGCTCGTCTGGAAGCTGAACTTCATGACGCTCTCCGGGCTCCTCGCCGGCAGCATGACCGATCCCCCCGCCCTCGCCTTCGCCGCCGCCGTCGCCAAGTCCGACGCCCCCCACGTCTCCTACGCCACCGTCTACCCCCTCACGATGCTCCTCCGCATCGTCACCGCCCAGGTCCTCGCCCTCCTCCTCACGCAGGGCTGAGGATCCCTCATTCGGCGTCGGGGTCGGAATCGGAATCGGGATCGCCCCCATCCTCCAATTCGATTCCGACCCCGATTCCGACCCCTTGCCCTTTCCCACCATTGCCTCCCCTGCAGCTGAAGCAGGACTCCCGCGGGTTCAATTCGCCTCTTGCGGCGCGCGGTAAGACGGGTAAGAAATTGCGCTATGAGCACATCAACGCTTTCGACCAAGGGACAGCTGGTGATCCCCAGCCGGTTTCGCACCGCCTTGCACCTGCAACCCGGGGATCAGGTCGCCTTTTCGCTCGAAGGAGATCGCCTGGTCATCAGCCGGGCCGCCCCCTCCAAAGCACGCCTCGTCGACAATCGGAGCGGCCGGAAGGTCCTGATCGCTCCCGCGGATGCCCCTCCCATGACCACGGAGTCCGTGAAGGCCATCATGGCCGACTTCCCATGACCTACCTCCTCGACGTCAACATGCTGCTGGCGTGCGCATGGGAGTCCCATGAGCAACACGTCCAAGCCAGGACGTGGCTCGAACGACAAAGGAGTTTCGCCACATGCCCGATTTCCCAGCTGGGGTTCCTCCGGGTGAGCCTGAGTCCGGCCTTCCGCGCCAGCTACACCGATGCGCTCGCTGCCCTGAGGGATATCATTGACCGCAAGGGGGCGGTGTTTCTGTCGGACGATGCCGCTCCCGCCGGACTGCCAGCGGTGTCTCATCACGCCGACATAACCGACGCCTACTTGGTCACGCTAGCCAGCGCACACGGCGGCAAGCTCGCCACGCTGGATGATGCCCTGTGCGCCAGAGCATGGGCCAAGAACATCGCCGTCAATCCATTGCCGCGGAGTATCCGATCGCGAGCGGATTGAGCACCACCAGTCGCTAGCCCCCTTCTCCTCCCATGGACGGATACCGGATTCCATCCGAGCGCCCCATTCTCGCCTCCATGAAGATCGCCTTGGCCATCCTGACCCTGGTCGTCAGCACTGCTGCGTTCCTCACCTTCATCGTCTTCTGCATGGCAGGCGGGGCCAACGCATCGCAACGGGACATCGCCATCCTCAAGTCCGCCATGCTCGGGATGTTGCTGACCTGGGTAGGCTCGATGGGCGGCGGAATCTGGGCCATGATCGCCGGTCGCCTCGGACTCGCGATCGGCCTCGGTGCCCTGCCAACCGCCTTGGCTACCCTCCTCGTCATCGTGGCCCTCATCACCGAGTTCTGACGTTCGCCTCTGCGCCTCTGCACCTCTGCGGGAAACCACCCCCTCCCATCGCCGCGTCGCAGTGTCGCCGTTGGAAAATCCGCTGGTTAGCGTCGCCGCTGGGCGAACTACCCCCTCGTCTATCGCCTTCGATTCCGATTCCGATTCCGACCCCGAGCTCGAACTCGCGGCACAGACCAACGGAGGCTCTGGCACCGCAGAGGACGGACCCCACTACCCATTCTGGACCGACGTCGCCCCATGACCTTGGCGCCCCCTCCACCCACTCCCCCTTCCATCGCCGCGCCGCCGCGTCGTCGTTGGGAAAAGTCTGTCCGCGTCGCAGCGTCGCCGCTGGGTGAACCTCCTACCGCAACCGCCTCTTCACATACCCCACGGCCGGGACCAGCACGTGATCCGTGAGCGGCGCAACCACCGCACCGACGCCGACTCCCAGGATGCCCGCAATCCCCGCGCTGACGATCCACCCCACCGCCGACGTCATCACGGGAACGGCCCTCCCGACGGCAGCGGCCGCGTGCTTCACCGCGTCTTCCGGACCGTGGACGCCGAGTTCATGGAGGCCATGAAGCAGGATGCCGCCGCCCACCCAGAGCATGGCCAACATCCCGACGAAGCTGAGCACCCGCAGAAAAACCGGCATGCCCAGGACGATGCCACGCCCGAGTGCCCTCAGAGGGCCATGGGAGGTTCGGGCGAGCGCCACACCGGCATCGTCAGCCTTCACGATGATCGCCACCACCCCGTAGACAGCGATCGACATGCCAGCGCCGACGACGGCGAGCACCACGGCCTGCATCCACAGGGTCGACGACGCCACCGAGGCGAGCGTGATGGCCATGATCTCTGCCGAGAGGATGAAATCCGTCCGGATGGCGCTCGCCACGCGTTCCCGCTCCAGTTCCTCCGCGGTCTGGGCCGCCGATGAATCCGCCCGGGAGGCGGAGTGCCCCGGCCGGACCAGTTCCACGACCTTGTGGTATCCCTCCAGGCAAAGGAACGCGCCTCCCGCCATGAGCAAAGGCGTGATGGCCCACGGCGCGGCGAAGCCGAGGCCGAGGGCCCCCGGAAGCAGCAGGAGCAGTTTGTTCTTCAACGATCCCACCGCGATCTTCGCGATGATCGGCAACTCCCGCTCCGCCGCGAGCCCCACCACATAGCGCGGCGTCACGGCGGCATCGTCGATGACGATGCCAGCCGCCTTGCCACCGGCACGGGCTGCCTGCCCCGTCACATCATCCAGCGACGACGCGGCCACCTTGGTCATGGAGGCCAGGTCATCCAGCAGGGCGATCCAACCCGACGTCATAGGCACCCTCCCGCAGCCGGCCTTCGGTCATCGGTCAATCGGAGCTTCATGGCTTGTGCCAGCATGCGGAGCAACCGCCCGGGAGATCAACCGAACGGTGGCGATCCGGTTTCTGTCGCTGCTTCGCTGCGTCGCCGCTGGAAAACACCCGGTCCGCGGGAAACCAAAAAGGTCAGGAAAGGCTCCCCAGCGGAGGGGGGGTCTTCCGCCATTCGCACGACTCATCAATGGTTACCAGCCATCAGACCTGACCCGGTTCGGGTCTCGGCCCCCATCGAAGGCGTCAGGATCCTCCTGGTTGGCAGGAGTCCGGGGCTCGGATGGATTCCTGCGCGCTGACGATGCCATGGGTCGTTTCTCCATGGTGGGATTGCTATGGCCCGGGTTTTCGTCGATACCCACTGGGCAATCTTGTCCCGCGCATGAGCACGTCTCAACGATCACCCACGTTGCCGGCTGGCCTTCGAATCCAACACAAGCCTTCAGGGCTGATCATCATCGTGCTCTGGCGCAACATGGCTTCCTGGGCGTTGCTACCGCTTGCGTTGGTGGCGGCGGGGATTCCGGTGATGCTCGTCCTCTAGACACGCGACATGCCGTGGAACCATCCGATTCAGGGGCTGCCGGCGATCTTCAGTGTCGTAGCGCTCGTCTTTGCGTTCGTGGTTATCCGGAGACTGGTGAATACGACGCAGATTGCGGTCACGCCCGAGCGCATCCGGATCAGTCACGGCCCGATGCCGTGGCAGCGCCCATTGGAGGTTGCCGCGGAGACGATCCGTCGGATCGAGGTACGACCCTACCGCTGGCGCTACGATGGCGCGGAGGTTATCCACCATCATCTGTGGGTGGTGCACCAGGATGGCACGGAGACCTGCCTGCTGGAGCGGGACGCCACGCATGAGCAGTCCAGCTACCTGTGTGAAGAGGTGCAGCGGGTGTTGGGTTGATCGTGGGCACCTGGAGCGGGTCCGGGGGAAGGCGATGGGGTCATTCCCGTATTGTTTGCATTTTTCACATCCGCGCCACGAACTCCTACTGTTGTGTTCTGTTTCACGTGCTTGAAGGCGCGTTTCGCGCGAAGCCGCGAGGGTGCGAAGGAATGAAGGGTGGGGGTTGCAACGACGGCAGCGACAGGAGCCACGTTTCTCCTTCCCAGCGCCTCTGCGCCCCTGCGGGAAACAGTCCCTCTCCGCGGCTCCGCGACTCCGCGTGAACCAAGTCCCCTCCCGTCCCTCTGCCGCCCCGTCCGGGGCTAGTTCGACTCCTCGCGTGGTCCCACGGCTTACGCCGTGGGCTATCCTCTGCCGGTGCTCCGCACCTCGGGGAGGGGCCACAAGAACGGCAACGGGCGGGACATTTCGGTGCGTGGAGCGAATCCAGAGGGCGTCGCTATCACTTCCGTCGTCGTGGTGCAAAGGCATCGACGCCTTCTCCAGATGAGACCTACAACCACCCCCGACCCACTCCCCCTTCCATCGCCGCGTCGCTGCGTCGCCGTTGGAAAATCAGCGTGGCCGCGTCGCCGCTGGAGCCGCCCCCACCCACCTACCGGATCGTCTCGATCTGCAGTGCCTTGTCGGAGTTCCTCCGCCAGGCGAGCGTCCGGCCATCCGGTGAGATCGGGCAACCCCAGTAGGCATCGGCGTTGGAGAGGGTCAGCACCTCGGTGCCGGTGGCCACGTTCCAGAACCGGACGGTCGAATCTGCGCCGTGGGTCACGAGCGTCCGGCCGTCTGGCGACAGCGACAGCGAAGGGACGCCCGAGAAATGTCCCCGGAGGATCGGCAGCCGCCGCTTGCCCGTCTCCACATCCCACACCATCACCGACCCATCCCAACTCGACGTGAACAGGGTCTTGCCGTCCTCCGACCACAGGAGGCAATAGAGGTGCCACGAGAACCCGTCCAACTCCTGGAGCAAGCGTCCATCCGCCAGGTCGCAAATCCGCACCCGGAATCCGCTCACCGTGAAGGCCACCTTCCGTCCGTCCGGTGAGAACGCGACCCGATTCTGGAGGGGAGCTCCCCGCATCAACAGGAAGTCAGGCAATGTCCGCAGGACACGTCCCTTGTCCAGATCCGCCAACGCCACGTCCGAGGTGCGTGCCACCTGCACCGCCATGATCCGCTCATCCCGCGTGACGCCCGCCACCGCCTGCGCGACCAGATCCGGGATCCGGACCGTCTTCCGTCGCGCACCGTCGGGAAGGCGATGCACGGCGACGCCACCATTCGTCATCGCGAACCACGTCTCATCGCTCCGACGCCAGTCAGGGAAATCCGTCCGGCAATCCTTTGGCACAAACCACTCACCCAGAACCGAACCATCCGGCACCCGATAAAACAGCAGTCGATCGGGCAGGCGGGAACAGACCCAGTCCCCAGCCGCCGAATAGCCGTTCAGGGTTGCCGCCTTCGGATTGTGGACCACCTGAACCCTTTCCGGCGGTGTCCCGGCATCCCAGATCTTGACCTTGGGAAGGCAATGGGGTCAGTCCCGTATTGTTTACATTTTTCACATCCGCGCCACGAACTCCGACTGTTGTGCTCTGTTTCACGTGCTTGAAGGCGGGTTTCGCGCGAAGCCGCGAGGGTGCGAAGGGAAGAAGGGTAGGGGTTGCAACGACCGCAGCGACAGGGGCCACGTTTCTCCTTGCCAGCGCCTCTGTGCCCCTGCGGAGAAACTCTCCCCCTCCCATCGCCGCGTCGCTGCGCCGCCGTTGGAAGCTGGCCGCTCCGCGTCGCCGCTGGAGCCACCCCCACCCACCTACCGGATCGTCTCGATCTGCAGTGCCTTGTCGGAGTTCCTCCGCCAGGCGAGCGTCCGGCCATCCGGTGAGATCGGGCAACCCCAGTAGGCATCGGCGTTCTTGAGTGCCAGGACCTCGGTGCCGGTTGGCACGTTCCAGAATCGGACGGTCGCATCAGCCCCGTGGGTGACGAGCGTCCGGCCGTCTGGCGAAAGAGACAGCGAAGGCACGCCCGAGAAATGTCCCCGGAGGATCGGCAGCCGCCGCTTGCCCGTCTCCACATCCCACACCATCACCGACCCATCCCAGCTCGACGTGAACAGGGTTTTTCCGTCCTCAGACCAGAGCAGGCAGTACAAGTGCCAGGCGAAGCCTTCCAACTCCTGGAGGATCCGGCCATCTGCCAGGTCGCAGATCCGCACCCGCAGCCCATTCACCGTGAACGCCACCTTCCGGCTGTCCGGCGAGAATGCGACCCGGTTTCGCAGTGGAGCACCACCCATCAACGCGAGGTCCGGCAACTTCCTCAGGACACTTCCCTTTTCCAGATCGGCCAACGCCACATCCAGCGTCCCTTTCAGCTGCACCGCCAGAATCCGATCATCCCGCGTGACTCCCGCCATCGCCTGCGCGGCCAGACCCGGGATCTGGATGGCCTTCCGTCGGGCCCCATCCGGGAGACGGTGCACAGCGACGCCTCCGTTCGTCATCGCGAACCACACCTCGTCGCCCCGACGCCAGTCCGCGAAGTCCGTCCGGCAATCCTTCGGCACAAGCCACTCGCTGAGAAACGCCCCATCCGAGACCCGATGGAACAGCATGCGATCAGGCAACCGGGAGCAGAGCCAGTCCCCGGCTGCCGAGAAGCCATTCTGGTTGGCTGCCTTCGGATTGGGAATCTCCCGGATCCTGGCGGGCGGAGTCGCAGCATCCCAGATCTTCACCTTGGCGTCCTTGCCACCCGACAGGATCCGGCCGTCCTCCGTGAATGCCACCGTCCAGACCTCGTTCCAGTGCCCGATCCGGCGCCCCAACTCCTGCTGCAGGGGCTGGTCACCGGTCGCATCCCAGATCCGGATCAACTGATCGCCACCACCGGTCGCGATGCGGGTGGAATCCTTCGAGAATGCGAGATCCATCAGCCACGACGGATGGGCCCGGGTCTCTGCCACCATGCTCCCGGTCATGGCGTCCCACAGGACCAACCGCCCGTCGCCGCCTCCGGTGGCGATGCGACGGCCATCGGGAGACAATACCGCGCACGCGTACCGGCCCTGATGGATACGATGGCGGACCTTTCCCGTCTCCCGTTCGACCAGCACCGCGGCACTCTCGGCATCCCGGAGGACGAAGAGCTTCCCGTCGGAGGAGAAAGAGATCATCGAGCCGGTGTCGGTGGGGAACCGCTCCAGGCTGGCAACGATGTTCGTCGTGGTCGGGTCCATGAACTGGATCCGGCCACGTTCAGCCCAGGTCACTTGGCCTTCCGGGGTGAAAGCAATCAGGGTCGCCTTTGCCGGATACTCCCAGACCAGGCTCCAATCATCGGTCCGGCGCATCCACATCCGATCATCACCGAGGTGGACGAGGTGCCTGCCATCGGGCGACAGCGCGAGATTCCGGCGCATCTCGCCCTTGTTGAGCGAAGGGAACTCCTGCAGCAGCTTCCCGGACTGCACGTCCCAGATCCGAAGCGGACCAAACTTGGACACGGCGGCGATCCAATCGCCTTTCGGTCCCAGGACCAGGCCCACGTTGATCCCCGTGTGATCGAAGGAGGCCACCTCATCCCCGGCCACGCGGGAGAGGAGGAGATGCCACTCAAAGCCCCGGATGTCTGAATCCCCGGGCTTCGGAGCATGGCGGTCGAGGAGCGATTTGGCCTGGCCTCGGTTTCCATCGTCGAGGGCCATGCCGGCGGCCTTCATGTCCGCGGCGTAGGCCCGGACCATTGCCTCGTTCCGGGCTTCGTCTGCCTGCGCCCGAAGCTCGCGCTGGTAACGCTCCGCACGCGTCGCACGCCACGCCTGCCAGCCGCTCAGCACGCTCCCAAGGATCAACACCACGGCAACTGCCGCCACGGCACCAAACGCCGCGCGATGCCTTCGCGCCCACTTCCCCACGACATAGGACAGTCCCGGCGGCCGGGCCATGACAGGTTCGCTGTCGAGGAATCGCTGGACGTCCTGGGCCAACGCGCTGGCCGTCTCGTACCGACGGGTACGATCCTTCTCCAGCGCCTTCATCGCGATCCAGTCGAGGTCAGCTGAGAACGCACCCAGGGCAAAGCTCGGCGCAGAGCCCACCTCCGACGCGCCAGCCGCCTTCTCCTCCGTGGTCCGGATACGCACGCCGGGCCGCGGCGGATCCACCTCCCGGATGATCCGCCGCATCTCGTCCACGCCGGCACCGGTCAGGGTCCGGTTGTCGAAGGGCGGCTTCCCCGTCAGCAACTCATACAGCAACACCCCGAGCGAATAGACGTCCGTCCGCGTGTCCACGCCCTGCGCGTTGAAGTCCGCCTGTTCCGGACTCATGTACGCTGGAGTCCCGACGAACATCTCGAACCGCGTGAAGAGCGTCTTGTCGGTCAACTGGATGTCGGCCGTGGCCTTCGCCACGCCGAAGTCGATGACCTTGGCCATCGGCCGCCCGTCATCCGAGGTCACCAGGATGTTCGACGGCTTGAGGTCGCGATGGATGATCCCCTTCAGGTGGGCATGTTGCACCGCCTGGCAAACCGTGATGAACAGCCGCAACCGCTGCGTGAGGTTCAGCCGGTTCCGTTCGCAGTACTCCGTGATCGGAATGCCCCGCACCAACTCCATCACGAAGTACGGCCGCCCCGCCTCCGTCGCACCGGCATCCAACACCCGCGCGATGTTGGGATGATCCATCATCGCCAAGGCCTGACGCTCCGCCTCGAACCGCGCCAGCACCTGCCGGGTGTCCATCCCCGGCTTGATGATCTTCAGGGCGACCCGCCGCCGCACGGGCTCGGCCTGATCGGCCATGAACACCAAGCCGCAACCGCCCTCGCCGATCTTCTGCAACAGCCGGTAGCGCCCGACCAGGATCGGCTCCTCCCGGTCCACCGGCGAGCGGACCGTGGAACCTTCCTTCCCTCCCAGGAACCCGTTGCTCCCCGAAGCCGCCGAATGCGCCTCCAACAGCGCCTCCACCCGACGCCTCAGTTCCGGATCGCCCTCGCAGGCCCGGTCCAGGAACGCCCGGCGCAATGCGCCGTCCTCGATCTCGGCGGCCTCGTCGAAGATGTCCTGATCTCGCTCGCTCACGACGCCTGGGCCGACCTCAGTTCCTGGTAAAGCCACGCCCGGGCGAACGTCCAGTACCGCTTCGCCGTACGCTCCGAGATGTTCAAGGCGAGGCAGGCCTCCGCATGGGTCATCCCCGCGTAGAACCGCAGCTTCACCAACTCCGCTGCGGGCGCCCGTTCGACCTCCAACTTCCTCAGCGCGTCGTCCACCGCGAGCAACGTGTGGTCATCCGTCTCCATCGCGATGTTCGTGTGCTCCAGGTCGAGCGACTCCAGCTCCGCCCGCCGCTTCAACGCACCACGCTTTCGAGCCCGCTCGATCAGGATCCGGCGGATCGACTCTGCCGCCGCCGCAAAGAAGTGCCCCCGGTTCTCGAACCCGATGGTCTCATCCCCACCCGTCAACCGGAGCCACGCCTCGTGAACCAACGCCGTCGCCTGAAGCGTCTGGCCGGGTGCTTCGTTGGCGAGACGGTGAGCCGCCAGCTTCCGAAGCTCGTCATAGACCAGCGGCAGCAATTCCTCAGCCGCCAGCTTGTCGCCCTGGCTCATCGCCCGCAGGAGCTTTGTTGTATCGGTCTCCAAAGCCCCTTTTCTGGCCGCGGGAAAGCCCCACCGCAAGGTGGAAGATGACGCAGGCCCCGCCCGGGGCGCATCTCGACACTGCCCCCGCGTCAAACGGAGCGGCAACGTCCTCGTTGCCCTCCCATGCCCCTTCTCAATGCGACGAGGACGTCGCCACCCCGTTCCTTTTTTCAATTGGGGGCAGTGTCAAGATGCGCCCCCCGCCAGCCAGGGGTGGGGTAAGACTCCGTCGAGCCGTTCCACAGACTAAAGCTCTCTGGTCCACCGGCGGTTCTGTAGGCTGCGTGCCCCCACGCGGCGGTTCACGATCCACGCCGGGTGAGGGCACCCGGCCTACACTCGCTGGGAGCAGTGTCCAGATGCGCCCACCCATCGGGAACTCCCCGACAAACACCCTCCGGGAAAATTTCTTCGCCCCGCCTGTCACTATTCTCCGGCCGATTGCGCATTGGCATGCAGAAGCACTGCTCCCGCCAATGAAAACCGGCCCCCTCAACCTTCCACGCCGCCTGCGATCCGTCGCGTGCGCTCTCGCACTCGGACTTCCCTCGCTCTCGTCACCCGCCGCCGGCATTCCAGAACCTTCGCTCGTCCTGCATGGAGTCCTGACCGACGCCCTCGGCCGCCGCGCGACGAACGGCATCATCCAGCTCACAATCACGCCCGTCGCCGGTGGATCGCCCATCCGCGCCACCGTCGCCGCCGCAGATCTCGCGTCTGGCTTCTCCTTCGCCCAGTTCATCAAGGTCGAATCGGTCGTCCCAGGCCGGGCGCGCTCTGCCAACACGTTGCCGCTGCCCGTCACGCCAGAGAATTGGCGGATCACCGCAACCCTCGGCGGCACGACGAACGCCAATCTCCTGCCCTCCACCCGCACCAACCTCGCCGTCTCCCTCACGACCCGAGGCCAGTTGCTCCGCACCGACCTGAGCCTCGGCATCGATTCCGACAACAACGGCCTGATCGACGCCTGGGAACTCCTCTATTTCGGCAAGCTGGGCAACAGCCCGACCGCCAGCGCCGCCGGTGATGGCATATCGAACCTCGCCAAGATGTACGCCGGCGTCGACCCGCGCGGCACCGTCACTTCCTTCCCCAACTTCACCCTCGCCCAGGCCAATGAGGACGGCTCCTTCCTCATCGAGTGGTCCTCGCAGTCCGGGCGTACCTATACCGTCCTGCGCGCCCAGAGCGTGGACGGCCCGTTCCAGGCCATCCAATCCGGGATCGCCGCCACACCGCCGGCCAACCGGCTCATCGACACCGGCGCCGCCTCGATTCCCAACGCCTTCTACAAGGTCCAGGCCAATCCCTGATCGCGCACTTTCCTTTCACCACGCCCCCTGCCATGAATCATCACCTCTCCCGTTCCCTGCTCGCCGTCGCCCTTCTCGGCGCCTCCTGCGCCGCGCTCCAGGCCCAGTGGCGGACCCAGCAGATCCAACTCGTCCCGGGCTGGAACTCGGTGTTCCTCGAAGTCGACCCGGAATCCCGTGTGGTTGACGAGGTCCTTCAGGGCATCCCCGTCGAAAGCGTCTGGCTCTACAGCGCCCGCGCCGCGGCACCTCAGTTCGTCTCCGACCCGCGCCGCCTCACGCCGGAATCACCCGACTGGCTCGTGCACGTCCCCGCGTCCGCGAACCCGGCCGGCGCTGCGGTTTCCACGCTGTTCGCGATGCCCGGTGGCCGCCCCTACCTCGTCAAGCTGGCCGCGCCCACCAACGTCATCTGGAACGTGCGCGGCAAGCCCGCCATCCGTGCGGTGCGTTTCGAGCCCCGCGCCTTCAACTTCGTCGGGTTCCACCTCGATCCCGCCACGCAGGTCTCGGTGCTGAACTTCTTCGCGCCGAACAACGCCCTCAGCGGCCAGCCGGTCTACGACCTCCAGCCGAACGGCGAATGGCGGGTCGTCACCGCACCCGGATCCACCTTCCTGCGCCCAGGCCGTGCCTACTGGGTCTACGCCAGCGCCCCGACGGAGTACTCGGGCCCGACGGCTGTCGTCCCGGGCGGTCTCGGCGGAATCGCCTTCGCCAACGTGGGAAGTTCCGCCGTGTTGAAGCTGTCGAACCGCAGTGCCGCACGCCGCACCCTGACCTTGCGGATGCTGCCTTCGGAGACGCCTCCCAGCGGAGCCCCGGCCAACGCGGGTTCGCTCGCTCTCGGCTACCGTCCCCAGGGATCGAAACCCTATGCCGCACTGCCGTCGCCCCACACCGTCGTGCTCGAGGCTGGCCAGAGTGATGAACTCGAACTCGAACTCCGTCGCCAGGCGATGGCGAACTTCGCGATCCCCGCGGGCGCAACTTCCGCCCGCTACCAGTCGCTGATGGAAATCACCGACGGCTTCGGCACCCGCGTGTTCCTGCCGCTTTCCGCCGAAGCCGCCCGCCCCCTGGATTCCGTCGCCGCTTCCGCCTCAGGGCGTGCCCTGCGACGTGGCGCCGCTCCCGCAGGCGACGCCGATCCGGCCTCACCGTACGCCGGCCTGTGGCTCGGATCCGTGCTCATCCGTGCGGTCAGCGAGCCGCGCAACGCCCAGGATCCCCAATCCCCACGACCCGCCGCCGGTGACTTCCAGTTCCGCGTGATCCTGCACGTCGACGCCTCCGGACAGGCGCGCCTCCTCCGTGACGCCCTCGTCCTCTTCAAGCCGGGCAAGCTCGCGCCCGTCCCGGGAACCGCCCTGAACGAACTCGAGGAACCCGGCGAGTACGTCATCGCCACCGACGAATCACTCCTCGCCCTCCGCGATGCAGAAGGCAGCCCGATCTATCAGGGCTCGACCCTGCGCGACGGCAGACGCGTCGGCCGCCGACTCAGCGCCGTGAACTTCGGCTTCGACCAACCGCTCGCGCTCGCCGGCGGATTCGGCACCAACGGCGCTATCGCCACCGCCACCCACACGCTCGGATTCGATCATCCCTTGAATCCGCTCAAGCACTCCTACCACCCGGATCACGACAACAAGGACCGTCAGTTCGTGAAGTTTGCCTCGGGCGGTGAGGAATCCTGGGACCTGACCCGCAGCTTCCGTTTCGAGTTTGGTACGGCACCCGCCGATCCGGACACCCCCGCTCCCGCCGGCCTCGGAGGTGAACTCCTCACCGGCGTCTACGCCGAGACCATCACCGGGCTCCACAAGAACCCGATCCGCGTCTCCGGAATCTTCCGCATCCAGCGCGCCCTCTTCGTGGACCAGCTGAACGACGGCCGCTGAACCCAGCCACCACCACCTGACCTTCCATCCAACTCCCATGCGCAACCAGATTCCTTCGTTTACCCGCTGGCTCCCGCTCGCCGTGGCGACGGTGTCGCTCCAGGCCCAGACCCGCATCACGACCCCCACGCTCCGCTTCACCGGCGACAACGTGAGCTACTCGTATGCCAGCCCCACGCCGAACCCATCGACGGACTCCGACTACACCGTCTCCGGTCCCGGACTCGCCGCGACGGCGCCCACCGTGTTCCGGGGAAAAATCAACCCGCCAACCATCTTCCAGCCAGTCATCGACGCAACCGCACCCATCCCTCCCTGGCTCGGCGACACTGCCGAGAGCAAATGGATCGGGCCGTCGAACGGCGGGTCCGGGGCCGTCGCCGGTGAGTACATCTATACCACCACCTTCAACCTCGCCGGCCTCAACCCCGCCACTGCCATCCTCACGGGGCGGTTCGCCGTGGACAACGAGCTGAAGGGCATCCGCATCAACGGAAACCTCGTCCCCACGCCGGTCGGCAACTTCAACGTGTGGACCTCGCTCGACATCAGCGCCGCAGCGTATCCCCACTTCCGCTCCGGCCTGAACACCCTCGAATTCATCGCCGTCAATGGCGGCAACGCCTCCAACCCCGCGGGCTTCCGCGCCGAAATGAGCGCCTCCGCCCAGGAATGGACGGGCATCGCCGGCATCGTCGGAAGGTGGAACTTCGACACCACGGTCGGCGATCCTCCGCTGACCAGCACCACGGGCAGCTTCAACTTCTCGACAGCCACTCCCTCGGGACAAGGACGATCCGTCGTGGTGGGTCGCTCGGCCCCCGCGTACTGGTACGGGGACAACGATAGGAAGTTCGCCTTCCACGGTTCCTCCACCATCGCCCTATGGGTCCGCGCCACCGGCGGCGCAGACAACCCCGCCGGCGAGTACCTCGTCCAATACGGCGGAGATGGAGGCTACCGCCTGTGGCTCGCACCCGGCCGCAAGCTCGCCTACACCATCCCAGGCCGAGGCGAAGTCATCTCGACGATCGAACTCCCGCCGGACAACAACTGGCATCACGTCGCCGTCGTCCACAATGCAGGACGATCCGTAGGCTTCCACCTGGACGGCCACCTCCGCCAGGAAGCGAGCTTCACGGTCGGCGCGGGCGTGCCAACCCACGCCGTACTGTACCTGGGCTCGAGCGTGGCGGGCACTCCCTACTTCTTCACCGGGTTGATCGACGACCTCGTCATCTCCGGCTCCGCCCTCCAATCCAAGGACTTCCTCTTCGCGTCCCCCCCCGGTGCCGAACTCTTCACGCAGTCGGTAGCCGGTCGCGACACCACCATCACCGGCCTCCCCAACCAACGCCGCATCGTGGGCGTCGGGGACGTCGATGGCGACGGGATCGACGATGCGATCTTCCGGAGCCAGAGTGAGGGATCCCTGACCTTGGTGTTCGGCGAGATCGGGGCTCGCCCAGCCACCCTGAGCGGCACGCCCTCGGCCAACGGTCGCGCCATCCGCATCCTTTCACGCCCGGGAGAGTTCTTCTTCGGCGGCCCGTCGGCGGGCGACGTCAACGGCGACGGCTACTCCGACATCGTCGTTTCCACCGCCGGGAACAATGCAACCGGACTTTTCGTACTCTTCGGTCGTCCCCGCAGCGCCTGGCGCGGAGCGGCCCCGCTCGGATCCTACTCCCTTGCTAGCCTGGCCGCGGGTGCAGGAGGCCGACCGGGCGATGTCCTCCTGATCTACGAAGGTGGGGCTGAATTCTTCGAGGACGTGGCGGTCGCCGGGGACGTGGACCAGGACGGAGCCGACGAGATCCTGGTCGGTGCCTCCAAGGCGTACCACCTGATCTACGGCGGCAGCGACTGGCAGGCGGGACAGAGCCAGTTCCCCAATCATCCACGACGGGTGCAATTGATGACTGTGGCGGAGGGCGGTCAAGGAGCCGGGGTGTCAGTTTCAGGAGCCGGCGACTTCAACGGCGACGGACGTCCGGACCTCGCCATGGCGGACCATGCCCTCAATCGGGTCGTCGTGCTCTTTGGCCAGCCTCGCGGAAGCGGTGGCACGCTCTTCCCTGGTGCCCCTTTCACCACGCAGGCCTTGCGCGGGAACGACGCCAACAACCGCCGCGTGGCCGCCATCTACACCGATGTGATTCGAAGCAGGGCCGGCCTAGGCTACATCACCCGGGGCGTGGCTGATGCCAACGGCGACGGTCTCGACGATATCCTCGTGTCCTATGACCTGGATGGCACCACCGACGCGGCCCGCATCAACGATGGCAGGGCCTACCTGCTCTACGGAACGCGGGTGTCTCCCTCGACGGCGGACATCCAGATCGACCAACGCCCGGTTTCCGCCCTCTTCGATTCGAACGTGGGAGGCATCCTTGGTTACGGCGTGGGACCCGCCGGGGATGAGAACGGAGACGGCCTCGCGGACATGGCGATCTTCGCATCCTCCTATGCGGCCTTGAAGCGGGGATGGTCCGAGGCGAATCCCCTCGGAGCCCTCACCTTCCCGGGCGCCGCCAATCAGGTCGTGCTGAACGCCTATGCCGAGACCGCTGGCGCGGTTGGCGACCTCGACGGTGACGGCGTCGGCGACTGGTCGTTCATGACGGGCGCCGGCGTGCCGGTCATCCGCTACGGATCTGCCCCACCCAACGCCACGGCGACGGCCAGGTCCGGTGTCATCCCGGCCCAGAGCGTGTCCCTTCCCGATGGCATCCTCGTGCCAGCCCGCCCGGTGGGCCGTCCCCCGGGAGGATCGCACCAGGCCGGATTCACCCGCGCAGCCGTCGGCTTCCGGGGTGGCAGCGCGAACGGCGCATCGAGCATGCAGACCGTCCGCCTCCTTCGCTCGGCGCCCCCAGTCCCCGTCACCCTCCCTGGCACCATCAAGACGGGCTCCGTCCAATGGCAGATCACCACCCTCGACCGAAACCAGTTCAGCCGGTCCCTGCTCCGTCTTTCCTACCTGCCGTCGGAGATCGCCGGGCTGGATACCGCCCGAATCGGTGTCTGGTACACGCCGGACATGCCTCCCACCCCGAACTCCACCTGGCTCGCCGTCGGCGCGGACCACGATGCTGCACGGCGTACGTTCAAGGTGGAACGTGCCCACAACCCGGACAATGCCCGGGCCCAGTTCAACGGGACCTACGCGATCCTCAGCGCGGACCTGTTCTATAACCTCGGCTCCGAGATTCCCCGGCCCGCTTCCATCGAGCCCCACGAGATCCCCCCGACTGGTCCCGTCGTGGCTCCTCCCGACGCCACCTACTGGGATGACGCCTCGAAGAAGCTGTTCGCCGCGCGGTCCGGCGGCGTCACCATCAGCTGGCGCACGCTGACCGGCGAGGTCCGCGGCACCACCGTCGCTTCCCTCCAGTGGCCATCCAGCATCACGGCCTACCAGGATCATCTCCTCGACACGCCGCCGATCTCCCTCACCGCCTGGGATTCCGTGCGCGTGCTCTCCACCGAGGCCGGCGTCGACCCGACTGCCACGACCACGACCCGCATCTTCAACGCCACCGCATCCGGCCGCACGCTGCTGCAACTGGCGAAGTCCGGTGGTGCTTCAGGACTGCTCCTCGTCCGGTCGCGTCGATGGAGCGAGACGCCCGGCACGTTCGCACAATCGGCCGAAATCGGACACGAGATCGCGGTGCGCGCCGACCTGATCGACCCCGCCGCGCCGACACCCGTGGTGCTGACCAAGCGCGCCCGCCACGCAGTCGGCCCCGGCTTCTACGGGTCGGCACCGGATGCGCCGATCATCCCGGTCAATCTGGAAGACCCTGCCGACGCCGAGACACGCCTCATCGTCGCTGCCTACCAACGGACCCAGAAGGTCCAGACCACCGTCGCGGGAGCCCAGGTTCCAGCCACGTTCTGGCCGGGGGCCGCCGTCGAGTTCACCGTGTCCTGGCCCAGCAACGCACCCACGATCGTCATCGCGAGCGAGTTGGGCGCAGGCCCGCTCCCGGCCGCCACCTATGGCTCCGACTGGCGGATCTACTACCAGAACGACGAGTCGAAACCCGGCTTCAACCCGAACGACGAGCACGCCCGCAAGGCTCACAACCGCCTCGGCGAACTCACCGTGATGCCGCTGCGCAATGACCTCGGCTACAAGTCGCAGCCCAACGTTCTCGTGGCCTATACGGCGCCCTCGACCGCACGTGCCGCCATTAGGGTCTTCCAGGTGATGGCGACCACCCTCGCCTATCCTGGCTTTCAGAAGACGGTCACGGCCGGCAATCCCGTCCTGCCCCCTGCCCCCCTCGCCAGCGAGGCCCTGAGCCCGCTCAATACCGACGACTTCGTCCTCGCCGGCATCCCCGAACCACTCCGCTTCCTCCACAAGGACCGCAAGGGTGGACTTTGGGCCAAGGCCGCCGGACACGACGGCCTCTCCAACGGGATCGTCACGGTCCGATTCTACTACCTCGCCCAGGAATCGGATTACTTCCCGGCGGAGTACCCGAGGCCCGCCAGCGGCTCCGTCCCGCTCCTCGATCTCGCCGCGGGCACGCGAGGCACTCCCCTCGCCACCGAGGTCACGACCGTGTGGCCTGCGAACGCGCCCGTGCTCGCGATCCCCGAGAGCCTCGTGGACGCCAAGCGCGGGCTCCCCGTGATCTCCGTGCCACCGAACCCCGATGGAACCCCGGGCGTCGGTGGGCCGTGTTCGGTCACCGTACTCTACGATCAAGCCACCGCTGGAGATGCCAACCGCTCCACGGTCACCCTCATTGATCCGCTCCAGGAACAGGTGCGGTCCATGGGCAAGCTCCCGACCGCCATCCAGACCGAGGTGTTCCAGGGCGTCCTCCGCTTCAAGCAACTCCCGCCCCACCTCTATCCGCGCCTGACCTATCGCGCGACCGGCGACAACAGCGGCAATCTCGTCCTCGCCGGCGCGTTCTACAACGAGCCCGGCAATGCCGAGGGCTCCTTCTTCCTCCCCAACGTCCTCTCGGCTTCCGAGGTGGAATTGGTGAAGGGCCTCGCGCCGACCGACACCAACTGGACCGCCTCCGTGCAGGTGCTTGCCGACGCGGCGCGCACCAACCTCGTGTTCGGTGCCGCCGATACGTCCCGCGCCCTCCTGGCGATTTCCGCCGGACGCGCCACGGGTTCCGGCTGGGTCACGCTCGCCATGCAGGACCGCTCCAGCCCGCTCTGCAACCCGGACGCTCCCGTCAGCCTCGAGGTGTTCCGCGTCGGCGGACCTTACCGCGGCGAAGTCGCCGCCCTGCTCGCCCCGGACGCCTTTGATGAACGGATCACCTTCAAGCACAAGGCGGACTTCGCCGGCAATCCCGACGGATGGCACTTCGAATGGCGCCTCCAGGCCGTCGGCACCTCCGATGCCCCCGCCCCGGTGAAACCCGCCGACTCCGTCGAGGGCTGGAACCTCGTCGACTCCGGAACCGGCAAGGTCGCCTACACCATCGGCGGAGCGTCGCCGTTCACCCTCGGCGACAACCGCGTCATCGTCCGGTTCCGCCCGCTCTCCGAATCCACCCGCGCCCTCCTCGCCGCTCCGGGCAATCCGGAGGGCTGGAGCGATTGGACCGCGCCCAAGCTCGGCCAGGGCTGGGTGAAGCGCGTGCTTGCCGGAATCAACCCGTACGAACAGCGCTTCAAGGATCTCTCCGATCCCACCCGAACGGTGAACACCACCGTCAACATGCTGGCCCAGGCAGGCCGCCGCTGGGAGGGCAGCATCCCGCTCAATGGCACCTCCTCCGACAGCTTCGGCCTCATCGAGATCTACGAGACGGTCTATCGCCGTGCCCGCCAGCTC
Organism: Limisphaerales bacterium; assembly: GCA_965284395.1. Lineage (GTDB taxonomy): Bacteria > Verrucomicrobiota > Verrucomicrobiia > Limisphaerales > UBA9464 > UBA6176. The sequence goes on from OZ260084.1 coordinate 950,181, forward strand.
AGCATCGATTCCGGCGTTGCCTACCAACCCGCCAATGACGCGTTGCTCCTCGCCGCCAGCCGCCTCGCCGACCTCTACACCCTCCTCGGCAACGAGGCGTTCGCCGACGCGTCGGATCCCACCCTCGCCATCCTCGATTCCTCCGAATCGCGCTACGTGAACTTCGCCCCGACGGTCCACGCCTTCCAGGGTCTGGCTGCAACGCCGGACCTGCTGGCGGAGGAACTCGCACTCCTGCGCGGCCGCGACAACGCGACCGAGCCCGCCATAACCCGCGCCCCGGTCTACAACCGGCTTCCCTGGAACCTCTCCGGGGACCTCGGCCGCGTCGCCTACATGGCCAACTACGACATCCGCGACGCCCAGGGCCGCATCGACGGCAACATCAACGCCGCCGACGCCCAGTACTACTTCCCGCAGGGTCACGGCGACGCTTGGGGACACTACCTCACCGCGCAGAAGTACCTCTACAAGCTCGCGGTCAACCCGCTCTTCACCTGGATTCCGCGCAGCGAACTCGACGAGATCGGCGGCGTGGATACCTCCGTCGATTATCAGGAGGAACAGAAGTTCGTCCGCCTCGCCGCCGCCAAGGCCCGCACCGGCGCCGAGATCATCAATCTCACCTACCGGGATCGCTACACCGAGAACCCCGACGGCCAGTGGCAGGGCTACCGCGACACCAACCGCGAGCGCGCCTGGGGCGTCGCAGACTGGGGCCATCGCGCCGGCCAGGCTGCCTACCTCGACTGGGTCCTCGGCAATGCCCTCCTTCCGGAGGCCGCACCCCGCGCACCCATCGCCGGCATCCGGCCCGTCGATCGCGGCACGCAGCCCGATTTCAGCGAGATCGCCAGCGCCTTCGAACGGATCCAGAGCGAGGTCGACAACGCCGACCAGGGCCTGAACCCGCTCGGCCTCGAGCGGAACGTGATGCCGTTCGACATCTCGGTCGCCGCCGCGGACGGGGATGCCACCCACTTCGAACAGATCTACGAACGCGCGATCCAGTCCCTGAGCACGGCCGTCACGACGTTCTACTACGCTGCCGGCAACACGCAGCGACTCCGCCAGCAGTCCGATGAACTCGCCGACTTCCAGGCCGAGGTGCGCGCCCAGGAATTCGACTTCCAGAGCCGCCTCATCGAGGTGTTCGGCCAGCCCTACCGTGAAGACGTCGGCATCGGCGGGGCCTACCCCGCCGGCTACACCGGCCCGGACTTCCTCCACTACGACTACATCGATCCGTCCCCGCTGCTCGGCCTCGTCCGCGAACCGGGCAACCTGACGCTGCGCCAGACGAGCTTCACCTTGCTGTACACCAACTCAACGTTCGACTTCTCCCCTGGCGGCAAGCTCGACGTTCGCGTCGGTTCAGACGGGATCATCCAATCCCGCTCGAACTCGGTCTCCTACACGGTAACCGACGCCTTCGGCCTGACGAAGCCCACCGCCTTCACCGAGCGCCCCTCCACGGGCGAGATCCAGCAGGCACGTTCCGAACTCCTCCAGGCCATGGGGACCTATCGCGTCCGGCTGGATGAGTACGAGGGGCTGATCGCGGACATCAACGACCGCGCTGCACTGATCAACGCCCAGTTCGGTGTGCGGGCCGCCTCCATCGGGGTGATCAACGCCAGCAACAACGAACTCAGCGACCTCTCCGCCACCATCGCCGCGGCCCAGATCACGTCCACCGTGCTCCGGACCTTCGGACAGGAACTCAATGACGCCGTCGGGGCTTCCGCCGAGGGCATCCCCGACATGATCGGCACCTCCAACGACGTCATGGCGCCCCTCAAGGCCCTGGCCAAGCTCACCGGCGACAAGGCCGCCATCGTCTTCACCCTCATGGCCAATGCCGCCGACGCCAGCGTGATCGGCATGGAGGCAGCCAAGGAGAATGTCGAGCGCCGGACCGACCTCCGACTGGCCCAGCTGGAAGGTTCGTTCGCGCTCCGCGAGTCCATCAACGAGCTCGAGTCGATGGTGCGCAATGAATCCACCATCCGCTACGACCTCTATACCCAACTCGAAGGCATCACCCAGCTCGCCGCCGCCTATCGCACGACGGTCGCCAAGGGACTTCGCCTGATGACCGAGTTCCAACGGTTCCGATTCGAGACCGCCGCTGCCGTCGCCAAGGCCCGCCACAAGGACATGGCCTACCGCGTATTCCGCAACGACGCGCTCCAGAAGTACCGCGCGCAGTTCGACCTCGCCGCCCGCTACGCCTACCTCGCGGCCCGCGCCTATGACTTCGAGACCGCGTTCCTCCCCGGCGACCGCCGCGGGGCCGGCGCCGAGTACCTCAACCGCATCGTCCGCTCCCGCGTCATCGGCAACATGCAGGACAACGACGGCGATGGCTTCTGGAACGTCTACGTCGGCGGACTCGGCGATGCCGGCCTCGCCGACGCCCTCGCCCGCATGAACGAGAACTGGACGCTCAACCTGAAGAGCCAGCTCGGCTTCAACAATCCGCAGCCCGACCTCGCGTCGTTCTCCCTGCGCTATGACAACTTCCAGATCACCCCGCACGATCCCGCCGAACCCGATGGCGATGCCACCTGGCGCGCCGTCCTCTCCCAGCCCGGGATCCGACGCGCGAACCTGCTCACGCTGGATGCCTTCAACCGCTATTGCATCCCGTTCTCGCCCCGCGACGAGATCAACGGCGAACCGGCGCTGGTCATTCCCTTCTCCAGCACCGTCAACGCCGGTCAGAACTTCTTCGGCAACCCGCTGGTCGAAGGACAGGACCAGTTCGATTCCACCAAGTTCGCCACCAAGATCCGTTCGGTGAAGATCATCTTCGAAGGCCTCGCTGGCGCTGGCCTTGCCTCGCAGCCCTTCGTCTACCTCGTCCCCACCGGGGCCGACGTCCTGCGCTCGCCATCCGATCCGCGCAACCTCGCCACGCGCCAGTGGACGATCCTCGACCAGGCCGTTCCCGTGCCCTTCGCCCTGGCTTACAAGTCCGGAGGCATCATCCCCTCCGAGCTGTCCAATCCCACGTGGATTCCCTCCATCAACGGCGTCTCCGGAAGCGCGTCCACCATCCGTCGCTACGGCCAACTCCGCGCCTTCGACGACCAGGTCGCCGCCGACGGCATCGCCTCCACCCGCCTCGTCGGGCGTTCCGTCTGGAACACCCGCTGGCTCCTCATCATCCCGGGTCGTGCGCTCCTCAGTGATCCCGTCGAGGGCATTGAGCGATTCCTCAACGGCCCCATCAACGCACAGACCAACGAACGGACCGGCACGGGCGTCACCGACATCCGCATCGAGTTCGAGACCTACGCCGTCCCCGGCCTCTGAGCCGGACCAAAGTTCCCAGTTCCCAGTCGCCAGTTCACTGCAACGGCACGTCGCGTATGCGACGTGCCGTCGCAACATCGGGATCGATTCCGATGAAGGGCCTGCGGCTTGTTCCCCCTATCCCGGAGGGATTCGAGCGGATAGCCCGGGGTCGCGAAGCGCACCCCGGGTTGCCATGGAAAAGAGAAAGCAACCCCGGCAGGGGTTGCAGCGACCCGAGTCTTCGCACCCCTGCCGGGGTGCGCCTTCCAAAGGGACACCCCTTCCCCGGGTGCGTGCTGCGCACGACCCGGGGCTATCTGCTCCAACGCCTCCGGCGTACAGACTCCGGCATCCGGCAACTCCCCTCGGTAGCCGACGTCAGGAGGCGGTCCCAACAACGAGATCGACAAGTTTCCAACGGCGACACAGCGACGCGGCGGCTTTTCGGTAGGCTCACTCCAGTCGCCACGGAGTACGGCGGACGCTCTGGAACTCCACACGGTCATCGTTCTTCACAACAACGACAGCGACGCCCCCAATCGCCTGTCCGCGTCGCTCCCTTCGCTACCGTCGTTGTCGAAAGATCCTCTCTGTCCCTCCTCTGTGTTCCCTGTGTCCTCTGTGGTGAACCCAGCCCCGGGCTTTCCCCGTCTTCTCTGCGCCTCCGCGCCTCGGCGGGAAGCGACTCCCCCTCCGCATCCCCTCCAAAACCTCCCCCCTCACCGCACCTTGAAGAACTGCTGCGCCGCCAATCCCGCAGCGGGCAGGACGTGACGGCCAACCGGGTTGCCAGGCACGTCGGTGAAGGGACCCTCCAGGCTCGACGCCGACTGCAGCGTGCCGGTGAACGTAAGTTCCACGTCTCCGTCGGGCTGTCGGGCGATGGAAAGGGTCGGAACACTTGACGGCGCTGCCGACACCACGACCTCGCCGAGAATCGCGTAGGTGAAGGTCAGGCCGGGAACGAACAGGTAGGCGGACTCGATTCCCAGCCGCAGGTAGCGGCCCCGCTGCGGACTCGCAAGGGTCAGGATGTCCACGCCATAGCTGGACACAAAGCTCGAGTGATTGATCAGTGTGAAGGTGCCGGCGGACGGCGCCGTCGCCAGCGCTGTCGGATCGTCGGAGAACCGGAGCGTCATGCGCTCGGCAGTGACCGTCCAGATCGCAACCTTGGAGACGGTACGGGATTCGCCGAGATCGAGATCAATGTATCCCCGGACCGGAAGGCTGAAGAACACCTCGCTCTGCCAGTTGGCATCAGGGGTGTTGGCCGAAAGCGTCTGGTGCGGCACAGCGAAGTAACTGTCGAAAGCCGTCGTGCCGCTGACGAACGGCTTCTGCACACCCGACTGGTCGATGAGATGCCTCAGCGGCGTTGCGTCGCTGTAGGTGCCGAGATCGGTACCGAGGACCGCGACCGGGCTTACCATGACCTGAGCCCATGCCGCACCGGGCGCCAGGATGAGGATCAGGTTGGCTATGGCGCGGAGGCCGGGAATGGTTCGATGAGTCATTGCCCACGTTGTGCCCGAAGTAGCCGTCGCATTCAATCGCGTAGCTGGCAGGGGCCCCGCGAAGCGGTAGAAGCAAGGGGGCCATCCACGGGACCGCGTCCCACACCCCATCCAAGCGCAACGTGGTTGTGGCCAGGCGGAGGAATTCCCAGCAGCGATCGCGACAGTTTTCCAACGGCGACACAGCGACGCGGCGATTTGCAGGTGGGCTGACTCCACTCGCCACGGAGGGTGGCGGACCCGCTGGGACTCCACACGGTCATCGGTCTTCACAACAACGACAGCGACGCCCGGAATCGCCTGTGCGCGTTGCAGCCTTCGCTACCGTCGTTGTCGAAGCCCCTCTCTGCCCCTTCTCTGTGTTCCCTGTGTCCTCTGTGGTGAACCCATCCGCGGGGTCTCCCCTTCTTCTCTGCGCCTTCGCGCCTCTGCGGGAAACCACTCCCTTCTCCGCGTCCCCCCAAAAACGCGAATGTCGAATGTCGCAGGTCGCCCACATTGCCTTCCCAGCAGCGATCGCGACAGTTTTCCAACAGCGACACGGCGACGCGGCGATTTGCAGGTGGGCTGACTCCACTCGCCACGGAGGGTGGCGGACGCGCTGGAACTCCACACGGTCATAGATTCTCACCGAAGCGATAGTAACACCGGGAAGCGCCTGACCGCTTTGCCACCTTCGCCATCGTCGTTGTTGAAAGATCCTCTCTGCCCCTTCTCTGTTTTCCCTGTGTCCTCTGTGGTGAACCCGATCCCAGGCTTCCCCGCGCCTCCGCGCCTCTGCGGGAATCACCCCTGGCACCGGATCAACTCCACACTGTCCTTCGTGCGCACGAGGGCCTTCCCGAAATCCCACTCAAGAGTCAGTTCGTGAGCCGCCTTCCCAGTGGGATCACTGATCGGCTTCGCCCGCAATGCTGTCCCCAGTTTCCCCGGATCCCGAAGGCTCGCCGCAACAAACACCGGCACCACCAGATCCGTGGTCGCGTCGCTTCGAAGCTCAACCACGATGCGCCCATCACACAGCCACCGCGAAAGTCCCTGCCTCGACTCCCCAATCAACCCGAATCCTAGCTTCACCAGGTCCGACTCGACCAGCGGTGCCTGTGGCGAAGCGATCCGGACCTCACCAAACAGGATCCCTGGATCTCCACTCAGGTCCTCATCAATCCGGGCCTCTTCCAACGCCCAGATCCCGTCCTCAATGCCGCGCAAGTCCGCCGCCTGCTTGGCGCACATCTCTTCCGGGTCACCATATCCCCACAGGCAGAATTCCAGGGCCTGACCCCGCACCAAAAATGCGGTCAACCCTCTGGAAAGTAGGCCCGCCTTGTAGATCGAATCCGGGCGTTTGAGCAGGTGATTGCTGAAGCCCAATGAAGCCAACTTCTCCAACATGGGCTTCAGATGGTCTGTCATCCAAAACAACCGAGCCCCCTGAGACCCATGATCATTGAATCCCAGCTCGACACCATAGGCACTGACACATGTTGATCCCGCGGAGTCGTCCAGCCTCAGACCTACGCTCAAATCATAGGCAGGCATCGATTTGTGCTTCGTACCGTACATGACTCCGGGCTCAAAGCCGAGCTCGGCAACCCAGCTCAACTCGGACTTCACCAGGCTCTCATACCTCGTAGGCCGGACGAGATCATCGTACTCGGAAACCATCGGATAATCCGAACGGTCGATGGAAGACTGCTCCTGCATCTTCGGAGCACAAGCAGCCTTGGCAAACTTCCTGGCCTCCTTGGTGTCCCTGAAATGAAGCAACCCGTTGCTGAGAAACAGATCGACCCCAGACTCATCCTCGACCTCCGCCTCAAACACCCACTTTGGTCCCAGCTCCTCCAGCAGTCCTGCGATGGCGATCATCGACTCGACAAACCGCGGCTCGCGATCCGGGAGATAGGCGTACAGCACCCGACACGGGGCATGATCCGCCGTTTCCCAGTCCAGAGGACCGCTGGGCATGGCCTTGAGAAGGCGTTTGAACCGGGCAAAGCCAGCAGTCAGCTCAGGCTCCAGAATCCGGGGCTGGTACCACTCCGGCGCGATCCGGTCGTACACCTTTCGGATCGACCAGAACATCTTCTCTTCAACGAACACGTATCGCATGGATCGGCTCCCGGTGGGCTTGCCAAGCACTTTGTATTCAACGGCCCATTCGATGGAAAGCCCGGCGTCGCCGCACGAAGGTTCCCGCGCCTGAAGCCGGTGCTCTTGACCGTGGAGCACGCCTCCGGCGTACACACTCCTGCATCCTGCAACTCTCCCCGTGGCCGCCGACGTCAGGAGGCGGTTTCAAGGAATTCCCAGCAGCGATCGCGACAATTTTCCAACGGCGACACAGCGACGCGGCGGCTTTTCGGTGGGCTGACTCCATTCGCCACGGAGGACGGCGCACGCGCTGGGACTCCACACGGTCATCGGTCTTCACAACAACGACAGCGACGCCCGCAATCGCCGGTCTGCGTCGCTCCCTTCGCTACCGTCGTTGTTGTACAACCCGCTCTGTCCCTCCTCTGTGCTCCCGGTGTCCTCCGCGTCTCCGCGTCTCCGCGTGAACCTGTCCCCGCCTTAATCGCGTGGTTAGGGCTAAGACGCGATTGTCGAATGTCGCAGGTCGCCCCCATTACCTTCCCAGCAGCGATCGCGACAGTTTTCCAACAGCGACACGGCGACGCGGCGATTTGCAGGTGGGCTGACTCCATTCGCCACGGAGGACGGCGCACGCGCTGGGACTCCACACGGTCATCGGTCTTCACATCAACGACAGCGACACCCGGAATCGCCTGTGCGCGTTGCAGCCTTCGCTACCGTCGTTGTCGAAGCCCCTCTCTGCCCCTTCTCTGTGTTCCCTGTGTCCTCTGTGGTGAACCCGATCCCAGGCTTCCCCGCGCCTCCGCGCCTCTGCGGGAATCACCCCTGGCACCGGATCAACTCCACACTGTCCTTCGTGCGCACGAGGGCCTTCCCGAAACCCCATTCAACAGTCAGTTCGTGAGCCGCCTTCCCAGTGGGATCACTGATCGGCTTCGCCCGCAATGCTGTCCCCAGTTTCCCCGGATCCCGAAGGCTCGCCGCAACAAATACCGGCACCACCAGATCCGTGGTCGCGTCACTTCGCAGCTCAACCACGATGCGCCCATCACACAGCCACCGCGAAAGGCCCTTCCTCGACTCCCCAATCAACCCGAATCCTAGCTTCACCAGGTCCGACTCGACCAGCGGTGCCTGTGGCGAAGCGATCCGGACCTCACCAAACAGGATCCCTGGATCTCCACTCAGGTCCTCATCAATCCGGGCCTCTTCCAACGCCCAGATCCCGTCCTCAATGCCGCGCAAATCCGCCGCCTGCTTGGCGCACATCTCTTCCGGGTCACCATATCCCCACAGGCAGAACTCCAGGGCCTGACCACGCACCAGAAACGCGGTCAGTCCTCTGGAAAGTAGACCCTTCTTGTAGACCGAATCCGGGCGTTTGAGCAGGTGATTGCTGAAGCCCAATGAAGCCAACTTCTCCAACATGGGCTTCAGATGGTCTGTCATCCAAAACAACTGAGCCCCCTGAGACCCATGATCATTGAATCCCATTTCGACACCATAGGCACAGACACAGGACGAGCCTTCAGAATCGACCAACCTCCGCCGAAATCCCAAATCATAGGCAGGCCTCGATATGTGCTTCGTACCGTACATCACCCCGGGCTCAAAGCCGAGCTCGGCAATCCAGCTCAACTCGGTCTTCACAAGGCTCTCATACCTCTTCAGCCGAACGAGACCATCGTACTCGGACACCATCGGATAATCCGAACGGTCGATGGAAGGCTGCTCCTGCATCTTGGGAGGGCACGCATCCTCGGCGAACTTTCTGGCACGCTTGGCGTCCCCGAATTGAAGCAAGCCTTTGCCGAGAGCCAACGCCTGCTCCTGAATCTTCGGAGCGCACACAGCCTTGACGAACTTCCTGGCCTCCTTGGTGTCCCTGAAATGGAGCAACCCTTTGCAGAGAAGCAGATCAACCCCGGAATCATCTTCAACCTCCGCCTCAAACACCCACTTTGGTCCCAGCTCCTCCAGCAGTCCCGCGATGGCAATCATCGCCTCGACAAACCGCGGCTCGCGATCCGGCAGATAGGCGTACAGCACCCGACACGGCGCGTGATCCGCCGTCTCCCAGTCCAGAGGACCGCTGGGCAGGTCCTTGAGAACGCGTTTGAACCGGGCAAAGCCAGCAGTCAGCTCAGGCTCCAGAATCCGGGGCTGGTACCACTCCGGCGCGATCCGGTCGTACACCTTTCGGATCGACCAGAACATCTTCTCTTCAACGAACACGTATCGCATGGATCGGCTCCCGGTGGGCTTGCCAAGCACTTTGTATTCAACGGCCCATTCGATGGAAAGCCCGGCGTCGCCGCACGAAGGTTCCCGCGCCTGAAGCCGGTGCTCTTGACCGTGGAGCACGCCTCCGGCGTACACACTCCTGCATCCTGCAACTCTCCCCGTGGCCGCCGACGTCAGGAGGCGGTTTCAAGGAATTCCCAGCAGCGATCGCGACAGTTTTCCAACAGCGACACGGCGACGCGGCGATTTGCAGGTGGGCTGACTCCATTCGCCACGGAGGACTGCGCACGCACTGGGACTCCACACGGTCATCGGTCTTCACAACAACGACAGCGACACCCGCAATCGCCGGTCTGCGTCGCTCCCTTCGCTACCGTCGTTGTTGTACAACCCGCTCTGTCCCTCCTCTGTGCTCCCGGTGTCCTCTGTGGTGAACCCAGCAACGTCTTCCCTGCGTCCCCGCGCCTCCGCACCTCCAAGGTTGACGCATCGCCGCCGATCCCGAATCTAAGCCAACTTCCATGAGGTCCACCTTCTCACGTCGTACCGCCGCGCTTTCGCTGGGACTCGGGCTCGCCGCTGTAGCGCTTTCGGCCCACGCCCTGACCGCCGCCAACTGGCCGCAGTTCCGTGGACCAGGTTCGCAGGGACATTCCACCGAGAAGAAGGTGCCTCTCGAATGGTCCGCGACCTCCAATGTCCTCTGGAAGGCCACCATTCCCGGCGAGGGCTGGTCCTCGCCTGTCATCTGGAAGGATCACGTCTTCGTCACCACCGCCACCGACGGCGGGCAGTCGTGTCGGGTGATTGCCCTCAACGCCAAGACCGGGGCCATCCGATGGAACCACGAGGTGTTCCAGCAGGTGCCCCGACGCAAGGAAGGCCGGAACTCCTATGCCACGCCCACGCCGGCCACCGACGGCAAGCTCGTCTACACGGTGTTCGGCGACGGCAGCTTTGCCGCGCTCACCTTCGACGGAAAGGTCGCGTGGACGAACCGTTCCTATCCGTTCTATAGCCAGCACGGCCTCGGCACCTCGCCCCTCCTCCACGACGGCCTCCTCGTCACCCCGTGGGACGCCTCAAGCGACGGGGCCGACAAGCTCGTTGGCTGGCAGAAGCCCTGGGACAAATCCTTCGTCCTCGCGCTCGATGCCAAGACCGGCAAGGAAGCCTGGAAGGCCTCGCGCGGCCAATCGCGCATCGCCCACGGCGCGCCCGTCCTCTGGACCCACAAGGGCCGCAAGCAGGTCGTCACCGAGGCCGGCGATGTCGTGCAGGGATTCGACCTCAAGACCGGCAAGCGCCTCTGGACCTCGAAGGTCCTCGGGGAAGGCAAGGTTCCGTCGCCCGTCATCGCCGACGATCTCGTGTTCGCGTCGGGTGGCTGGGGTGGGCGCGAGTCCATCAAGGCGTTCCGCATGGGTGCCGAGGGAGACCTCGACGAGTCGAACCTGGTCTGGGAGCAGAAGAAGGGTGTGCCCAAGCTCTCGTCACTGCTCTATCTCAAGCCTCACCTCTTCGCGATGACCGACGGCGGCATCGCCAGCTGCTACAACGCCGCCAACGGCGAGATCGTCTGGCAGGAACGCGTCGGTGGAAATTTCTCGGCCTCGCCCGTCGCCGCCAACGGGCGCCTCTACTTCGTCGGGGATGAAGGACAGACCACCGTTCTCGAGGCCGGCCCCAAGTTCAACGTGCTCGCCCGGAATCCGCTTGGTGAAAAGGTCCAGGCCTCGCCCGCCATCGCCGACGGCCGATTCTACATCCGCACCGCCAACAGCCTCTTCTGTATCGGCAAATAGGCCGCAAGATGACCGAAAAGGGATACGGGGAGGGGTAGCCGAAAAGAACGAAAGAAGACGAAAGAGCATTGCCTCCCCACCGCTCCCCCTTTTTCGCCCCCTTTCGTTTCTTTCGGCAAAACCAGCTCCCATCCTTTTGGCTCCAGCGCTAGCCTTCCCCCATGAAACTCGTCCGCTTTTCCGTTGGTACCGATTCCACGCCGCGTGCCGGCATCCTTGGGGCCGATTCCGTGCAGGATCTTTCGGCGGCAGGTGTGGCTTCTCTTGCGGCCCTGCTGGAGTCACCGAACCTCGTTGGGGTGCTGAAGGCCCTGGCTGCTGCGCCGCTGCCGGTGCATCCCTTGGCGTCGGTGAAGCTCCTGCCTCCGGTGGATCGACAGGAGGTCTGGGCGGCGGGCGTGACCTACCTGCGCAGCAAGAAGGCGCGCATGGAGGAATCCGATTTCAGTGCCTCGGCCTACGACCGCGTCTATGAGGCACCGCGGCCGGAAATCTTCTTCAAGTCGATGCCGTCGAAGGTCACCGGCCCCGGCGGCATCGTCGGGATCCGCGAGGACGCGCGATGGAACGTGCCCGAGCCCGAACTGGCACTCGTGTTCAACTCCCGGATGGAGCTGGTCGGCTTCACCGCCGGCAACGACATGTCCTCCCGCGACATCGAAGGCGAGAACCTGCTCTACCTGCCTCAGGCCAAGATGTATCGGGCGTCGTGCGCGCTCGGACCGTGCATCCGTGTGGCAGCCGACGAAGCCGAAGCCCGCTCCTGGACGATCGGGGTGCAGATCCTCCGCGGTGGCGCCGAGGTGTTCGCCGGGGAGACGTCGGTTGGACAGATCAAGCGCAGCTTCCCGGAACTCGCCGGATGGCTCGCCCGCAGCCAGGACTTCCCGGATGGTGCGATCCTCCTGACCGGCACGGGCGTCGTGCCCGCCAATGAATTCACGCTCGCGGAAGGCGACGTCGTTCGGGTCTCCATCTCCGGAATCGGCACCCTCGAAAGCACCGTGAAGGTGGTGTGAGGGGGGCCCGGAGTTCCCAGTCGCCAGTTCCCAGTTCCAGAACACAGGCCTTTGCAAAAATGCGATGCCGTCGCATTTTATCGCCATGTGGATCAACCGTACCATCGAAGCCGAGATCCTGGGACTCGCCGCCAAGCGACCGGTGGTGGTCCTCTCCGGAGCCCGCCAGACCGGTAAGACCTCGCTGCTACGTCGCTGCTTTCCGAAGCACTCCTACGTTTCGCTCGACCTCCCCAGTGAGGCCGAGCAGGCCGAACAGGATCCGGACTCCTTCCTCTCCCGACATCCCTCACCGGTCATCATCGACGAAGTGCAGTATGCCCCGAAGCTCTTCCGGCACATCAAGGCGGCCGTCGATCAACGGCGGAAGCAGCCCGGCCAATTCCTTCTCACCGGATCCCAGCAGTTCCGGCTGATGAAAGAGGTGTCCGATTCCCTCGCCGGACGGGCGGCCTTGCTGACGCTCGAAGGACTTTCGGAAACGGAGATCCTGGCTGCCCACCCCGACGCGCCCCTGACCGAACGTCTCTGGCGCGGGGGATGGCCAGAGCTTTGGGAGGACCGTTCCCTGGATCCGGTCTCCTTCCTGAACTCCTATATCGCAACCTATCTGGAACGGGATGTCCGCTCCTTCGCCCAGGTGGGAAGCCTCCGGGACTTCGAACGATTCCTGCGTGCGTGCGCCCTGCGCTCGGCCAATCTGCTGAACAAGGCCGATCTCGCTCGCGATGTCGGAGTCGCTCCATCGACCATCAACCAGTGGGTCTCGATCGTCGAAGCCGCGGGCCAGATCCTCCTCCTGGAACCCTGGTTCAACAATCAGGGCAAACGCCTGATCAAGAGTCCAAAGCTCTACCTATCCGACACCGGCCTCCTGTGCGCGCTTCTGAACCTCCGCTCCCCAGACGCGATTGGCCTGTCTGCCTTTATGGGGGCCATCTGGGAGACGTACGTTGCAACCCAACTGCGGCACCGCGAGCGCCGCACCGTGGCTACGGCACGAAACCTCTACTTCTGGCGTGACGGCACCCGTGAGGTGGACTTCGTCACGGAGTCGGATGGAGAACTCTCCCTGTGGGAGGCCAAGTGGAAGGAGCACCCCACGGTGGATGATGCCGTCAACCTCCACCACGCCATGCACGCCCTCGGTCCAGCCCGTGTTGCCAAGGCGTCCATCGTCGCCCGTCCGCCCAACCGCTATCCCTTGGCACCCGACATCGAGGCGGTCTCGACCCGAGATCTCTGATCACCGTCCAGCCGAACGCGCCGGGCAGCTCACCAGTCACCTACCCTCTTCACCCCACAAACAACCCAAAGCTCCCGAGGCGCGCCAGGAGCCCGTCCAATTCCTGACGGTTCCAGGTCTTGGCACCTCCCGACGCCGGTTCCTGCCCGCCGGCTTCATTCAACGTCTGCACCAATTGATCCCGCGTCCGGGTTCCATCACACAGCCCCAGCAACCGTCTGGGCTCCGGCTCCGGGATCTGGATCATCCGATGACCGGCCGTCGGAAGCTCCACCGATGCGTCCGACCGGACCCGGGCCGGGGCAAAGGCGACCGGCCGTTCACCCGGAAGCACGGCTGGCCCGGGCCCGAACGCCGTCCACTCGACCACCCCGCCGGCCGCCGCCTCGAAGAGGAACCGCAGCAGATCGGCGGTCTTCCACTTACCCACGTCCCCGACCAACTCGACCAACTCACCGAATGCCAGCCTCCGGGGCGTTGCCGCAATCAGGTGACGCAATGCCCGGACTCCCGGCCCAAAGGCAGTCGTCAGCGCCTGGCCTCCCCTCATCTCGAACCGCACCGACGTCACCGGGCCCGACTCAGGCGCAACCTCCCTCAGGCTCAACCCCGCCGAGAACCAGCCCGTGGCGAGGCGCCCGATGTCGGCGATTCCAACAGCCCGCCCAGATCGGATCAGCAACGTCTGCCGGAACCGGCGCGGTACGAAGAGATCCACGTACTGCTCCAGCTCGATCCGATCGGAGGCCACGGAACGAAGGACCTCGACTGTCTTCGGGTCGAGATTGGCCAGGAGGTGCTCGATGAGGTCGGAATCCGCGAGATAGGCCAACCCGTGACCCGCCGCAGCGGCGACGAACTCGTGCAGGTAGAAGGCCCGGTGTTCCGGTGCCAATTCGTCATGCCAGAGGACATTCGGCGACCTGTTGGCCACCGTCGCAAACTCCGCCCGGAGCGCCCTTCCCGCGGGGCCTTCCTCGGGGATCGCCTCCGAGAGGAACTTTGCGAAGGCCTTTGCTTCCTCCACTTGCTCCCTGGGTCCGTCGATCCCACGCAGATGCCAGCGCAGGATGTCCCGCGCCGGTTGCCGGAGGTGCCATCCGGGAAGCGCGTTGTAACTGATGAAGGCCACTCCTTCGGGAGCCAGGCAACCCGCCACCACCCGCAACAGGGCTTTCCGGACGGAATCAGGAACCCACGAGTACACGCCGTGACAAAGGACGTAGTCGAAGCCCTCATCCGGCAACGGATGCTCCTCCAACCGGGCAGCGACAAACCGGATGTTCTCCAAGCCGCATTGCCGAACGGATTCCTGCGCCATGCCGATCGCAACCCCGGACGCATCGATGCCCAGGAACGTCGCGCCCGGATACGCGGCAGCCATCGGGATGAGGTTGGCACCATTCCCACAACCGATCTCGAGGACCCGCGCTCCTGCTAGTGGTGCACAGGCGACCCCGTGCAAAAGGCCGATCCCGGCGATGTGGTCCGGATGCAACGCACGCTGCGGGTGGGTCGGATAGGCAGTCTCATCGTAGGGATTTCCGGACGGCGGCATGGCGGGAGGCTAGCCCGACTGGAACCCTGGGTCATGCCCTTCCTCCAGACGCGGGCGCATCAGGCGCGGCCCCCATTTCTCGACAGGAACGGAGTGGCGACGTCCTCGTCGCCTTGAGAAAGGGCGTGGGAGGGCAACGAGGACGTTGCCGCTCCGCTTGGCGCGGGGGCAGTGTCAAGATGCGCCCGCGGCAGCCCCCCGAGTACGCAAGGATTTCGCTGCTCCGGTGAGCAGCGGAGAATACGGGTTCCTTCGCCCTGCGCCCCCGACCAGCGTACTCGTACTCGTACTCGAATCGATGGGGCTTGGCTGGCGAACAGGGTCGAGGCTGCGGATCGAGTACGAGTACCGCCCTTCGGGCTGAGTACGAGTACGAGGCGGAAGGCGCATCGACGGAGAGGGCCCCACCACTTCAGGGGGCCGGGTTGGGCTGCGTGCTGATGGTGGAAGACTACCACCTCAGCCAGATTGACCACCACCATCCGCCCTGTTCCGCTCGGGCCAGACGATGAAGGTACGATTTTCCCAGATCATGGGCGCCGCCTCGGCATTGGCCGCTTGCGCGTCCCCATCCGAGGCCCTCGCGGACGACCTGTTCCTGAAGCTGGAGGGAGTGAAGGGCGACAGCGTGGCCGCGAACCACAAGGATGAGATTCAGATTCTGTCGTTCAGCATGGGGCACTCGCGGCCTTTCGATGCGTCCGCTGGAGGGGGCGCGGGATCCAGCAAGCCCTCGTTCAGCGACCTCAACGTCCAGTCGACCTTGAGCTCGGCTTCGCCAAAACTCGCTGAACTGTGTGCCATCGGAAAGTCCATCCCGACCGCGAAGCTGTTCGTTCAGGGCACCTCGGGCAGCAAGGCGCCAGGGGACTATTACGTCGTCGAGCTGGAGGAGGTTCACATTACGAGCTTCTACACTTCGGCCTCGGCCAGCGGCTCCAAGCCGACGGAGAGCTATAGCCTGAGCTTCTCCAAGATTTCCTGGACGTACAAACCGAGCGTTGCCGATGGAAAGGCAAGTGCCGCAGACCTGAAGGGATCCTTCAACATCCCCTCGAACACGCCCTGATTCTACGTTGCCCCTTCGTGGGACGACCCACAGCCATGCCCCGCAACCTCATCTCCGCCTGCGCTGTGCTCGCAATCGTGGGCGCGCAGTCTGCCTTTGGGCAGGAACTGGTCCTCAAGCTGGGCGATCTCAAGGGATCCTCCAGGCTGAAGGATCACGAAGAGTGGATCCCGCTAGGATCCTCATCCCTCGTCCTCCTGCCGCAGAGGCGCGGCGACTCCACGCAATCCCATTCGCTCGCACTCTCACGCCGTAGCGACGCACTGACCCCGATCCTGGCTCAGGCCGCAGCCACGGGCATGAAGCTCGGGGCCGCCACCATCGAGTGGATCGCAACGACTTCACAGATCACGACTCCCACCGTGCTGTACTCGGTCTCCGTCACCGAGGCCGAGGTCGACAGCTGGAGCCAGACTGCGGCTGCCACGGGCGCGTATGAGGAACTGTCACTTCGGTTCCGTCTGCTGACCGTCAAGGTGCCCATCATCAAGTCCGCCGGAGCCCCGGCTACCAGCAGCTCCACGACGATTGAACCACGCGCCGCGGTTGCACTCACCGATGTCACGGCCCGCGGTGAATGGGCTCCCGGCAGCCCCTTCAGGATCCGGTGGCCCGCCACAGCTGGCTACAGCTACCAGGTCCTCAGCAGCACCAACGTCACGGGAGACTTCACGCAACTCAGCGAGGTCACCGTACCCGCATCGGGCGAAGCCTTCGTGGAACTTCCGGGCGCCAATCCAACGCAATTCTTCCGGATCCTGCAGATCGAGAAGCCCTGATCCCATCCACCCTCACCGCCGGTGCTGGGCCCGGTACTGGCTCGGAGGAAGCCCGATCTCCTTCTTGAACACGACGCTGAGGTACTCGACGTGTTCGAATCCCGCCTTCTCGGCGATCTGGGCCAGCGAAAGATCCGTCTCCGTCAGCAGCATCTTCACCCGGTTCAACTGAACCCGGATGATCTCGTCATGCGGCGTCCGGCCCAGCAACCGCCGGAAGCGGTTCTCGAGACGCCGACGCGACTGCGGCACCGCCTTCAGGACATCCTGCACGTTGATCCCGCGGCAGGCATGTTCCCGGATGTAACGGACCGTCCGGGCGATGACGGCATCGTTGATGGCCAGCACGTCCGTGCTCTGCCGGGTCGCGATCCCCACGGGCGGGATGAGGTGGGTTTCCCCCCCGACCTTGCGACCACCCATCATGGCGTCGAGCAGGGCGGCAGCGTCATAGCCGGTCCGATGCGCGTTCGGCACGACCGAGGACAGGGGCGGATGGGACAGCTCGCAGAGGAGTTCATCGTTGTCGACGCCGATGACCGCGACTTCATCCGGGACGGCGACCCCCCGACTGCGGCAGGCATCGAGCACCTGCTGACCGCGAAAGTCGTAACAGGCCATGATGCCCACCGGACGGGGCAGCACGTCGAGCCAGCGGGCCAGATCCTCCACCTGGCCCGTGTGGTCGCGCGGAAGCTTCTGGCCGGGATGATAGTTGAAGCACTCGACGCCCGCAGCCCGCGCCGCGTGCTCGAAATGTTCCCCGCGCCACTTGGACCAGTTGAATCGGGGATCGCCACAGTACGCGAGTTTCTTGAAGCCACGCTCCAACAGGTGCTCCACCGCCAGATGCGCGATCGCCGCGTCGTCCGTCTCGAACCAGGGAAGCGCCGGCAACTGCCGTGCCGCAGAAAGGTCCACGATCGGCGACTTCATCCGCCGCAGGATCTTTCCCATCGCCGCATTCTCCACCCGGGCGAGGATCCCGTCCCCGTCCCAGTCCGCCAGCCAGGGGGGCGGCTTGTCGCCACGACCATGCTCGGCGAGGTAGATCGACCAGTTCGGATGCTCCCGGACGTACGCGATGACGCCCCGGAGCAATCCGCGGGCATACGCGTTCGACGTCTCGATCAGGAGGGCAACCTTGCGCATGGAATAGCCCGAATATGCAGACGAAAGCCCCGGTTAGCCAGCGGCGAGACAGGACCTGATTCTTGAGTCTTGGCTTCGGGGCGGCGATGTCCCCATCGCCTTTGGAAAGGCTCGGAAACGGCGACGGGGACGTCGCCACCCCGTTCCAGGGCTCAACTGGCATCTGGGAACTGGCAACTGGGATCTCGCAAAAAAACGCGCCGCATCCCGTGGAGGAACGCGGCGCGCTTCCCGGAATCGGATCAGAGCGTGAACGCGGGAAGCTTCACGATCTTGCCACCCTGCAGGGCTGACTCATGCGAGCAGAGTCCGACGCAGGTCCAGTTGGCAGACTCGCGCGCGTTGGGGAACGGCTCGCGATTCTCGACCAGTGCGCTGGCAAACTCGTGGGCCAGGTGCGGATGCGACCCACCGTGACCGGCACCCTGCGTGAAGCTGAGATGCGTCTTCTTGCCGAGGTCGTACACGCCCTTGGTCGTGAACGGCCGGATGCTGCGTGGCAGGAGCTTCGCGTAGTCCGGGGCCTTCACCAGCTTCGGGATCTTCGGCTCCGGCAGCTTCGCACGGTGCATGACCATCGGCTCATGCTCGATCAACGGCCACTCGACGGAAGCCTTCGAACCGTAGACGTCGATGCTCTCGCGGTACTGGCGGGCTGTGTCGAACAACGACCGGTAGACCCGGGCGCTGAGGTCCGAGTCCTTGAACTTGATGTGGGTAGTCTCGACCGCGAAGGGCGAGTTGTACTTCTCGACCAGCTCCGGCCGGATCGTGCCGGAACCAAAGCAGGAGACGTATTCCGCCGTGAGCTTGAGCAGGCCGGCGACGGGCCCCACGCAGTGGGTCGCGTACCACATCGGGGGAAGGCCGGGCCAGTAGTTGGGCCAGCCGTCCATGTCCTGCTGATGCGACGCCTGGAGGAACTGGACCTTGCCCAGCGTGCCCTTCTCGTAGAGCTCCTTGATGTACAGGAACTCGCGCGCATACACGACCGTCTCCATCATCATGTACCGCAGGCCCGTCTTCTTCACGAGCTCGACGATCTTCTTGCAGTCCTCGACCGACGTCGCCATGGGCACCGTGCAGGCCACGTGCTTCCCGGCCTTGAGCGCGGCGATCGACATCCAACCGTGGTCGGGGATCGGGGAGTTGATGTGCACCGCATCGACGTTCGGGTCCTTGAGCAGGGCTTCGAAATCCGTGTACCGGACGTCCACGCCGAAGGCGTCACCGATCGTCTTCAGCTTTTCCTCGTTTCGCTGGCAGATGGCGTAACAGCGGGTGTTCGGATGCCGCTGCCAGATGGGGATGAATTCGGCGCCGAAGCCGAGTCCGACGACGGCGATGTTCAGTTTGCGTTCGCTCATGGCAATGAGAGTTCTTCCGGGAATGACGAGAGGATCCTGACAGGAAGGGCGACCGTTTGCCATGAGGACTTGCGACCCACGCCATGAGCAAATTTCCACCTCGGGCATCATTCACCACCTGGATCCACCGGGCGTGGAACGATTCCTGCCAACAAAAAAGCGGGCACCTTGCGGTGCCCGCCTAACCCAAACAACCAAACTTAACCTCCTTTACCGGCCTCGAAGTGAGTCCGGCTTGGGATCGTCCTGCGATCGTTGCAACCGCGGTGTCGATCCCTTGTGAGAACCAACGATCAAATTGACGGTCAAATCGCCCTCATCCGCAATTTTTTTTGCCCCTCTGGGTTGGCTAATTCGTCCGACAATCCTCCGGGAAGGGTAGTCAGACGCCCTACGAAATCGTTACCGCCACGGAGCAACGGGCGCAAAGCGTGGGGTGCGCCGCCGACTGCCCCACGTCGTGTTCCCAGTGCCAGCAGCGCTCGCACTTGGTGCCTCCAGCCCGCTCCACCCGCGCCGCAAAACCGTCGCCCGATTCGATGGAAAGCTGCGAAACATTCAGGATTTCCCGCAATTCGGCGGCATTCGCCCCCGCCACTTCGGCTTCCCGCCCTTCGAGGACCAACGTCAGCTTCGCCTCCAACGCCTTCCCCAGCAGCTTCGCCTGCCGCGCCTTCTCCAGCTCCGGCATCGCCCGTTCCCGGATCGAAAACAGGAGCTTCCAGGCTTCCCGCTCCGATTCCGTCGTGACCGCCCCTCCCGGGGTCCAAAGCGACAGATGGACGGAGTCGAACGGCTTCCCCGGGATCAGTTCCC
This sequence comes from Limisphaerales bacterium, assembly GCA_965284395.1. GTDB lineage: Bacteria > Verrucomicrobiota > Verrucomicrobiia > Limisphaerales > UBA9464 > UBA6176. The sequence goes on from OZ260084.1 coordinate 970,156, forward strand.
AGGCTTCATCCGCCGTGAAGGCCAGGATCGGAGCCAACATCTGGCTCAATCCGGACAGGATCCGGTGCAAGGCCGTCTGGGTCGAACGCCGCCGGACCGAACCCGCGGCATCGGTGTACAGCCGGTCCTTGACGATGTCGTGGTACATGGAGCTCAGCTCCACCGCCACGAACTGCGCGACCTTCTGGTAGACGACGTGGAACTCGTAGGCCTCGTAGGCCGCCGCCACTTCCGTCTCCAGTCGCCCAAACTCTCCCAAAACCCACCGGTCCAGCGACGTCAGGCCCTCCACCGGCACCGTGTGCTGCGCCGGATCGAAGTCGTACAAGTTGCTCAGCTGGTAACGGAGCGTGTTCCGGATCAAACGGTAGGTCTCGCCCACCTTCTTCAACCGTTCCTCGGACACGACGATGTCGCTCCGGTAGTCCTGCGACGCCACCCAGAGCCGGATCACGTCCGCCCCGTAGTCCTGCACGTACCGGTCCGCCGTCTGCGGCTTCTGGTACCCGCCCTGGCCCTGCTTGGACTTCGAGATCTTCTCCCGGTCCTCGTCGACCATGAACCCGTGCGTCAGCACCGTCCGGTACGGCGGCGCCCCGTTGCCCGCCAAGGACAGCAGCAACGACGACTGGAACCACCCGCGGTGCTGGTCCGAACCCTCCAGATACACGTCCGCCTGCCAACCCATCGGGTCGCCCGGATGCTGCAACTCCGGCCGCTGCATCAGCACCGCCCGCGACGACGAGCCCGAGTCGATCCACACGTCGAGCGTGTCGTGCGAACGATTCACTGCCTCGGGCCCGGTCCAGCCCGCCGGACGGCAGGCCGCCCACAGTTCCTCCGTCGTCTGGCTGAACCAGACATTCGAACCGTGCTTCTCGAAGAGGTCCGCCGCCTTGCGGACGATGTCCGCCGACAGGATCGGCTCGCGGTCCGCGCCGTAGAAGGCCGGGATCGGAACGCCCCACGTCCGCTGACGCGAGATGCACCAGTCCGGACGCGATTCGACCGCGCCCTTGATGCGGTTGATGCCCCAATCCGGGATCCATTTCACGCCGTTGATCGCGCCCAGCGCGACCTGACGGAACGGTTCGCTGGTCCCGGGAACCGTGTGGTCGATGCGGATGAACCACTGGTCGACCGCCCGGAAGACGATGGGCGTCTTGGAACGCCAGCAATGGGGGTAGCTGTGGTGGTAGTCCTCGCGGTGCGCGAGGGCGTTCCCCTCCGTCAGCAACGCGATGACCGCGTCGTTGGCGTCGGAACGGTTGTTCTTTTCGAGGACCGACTTCCCGACCAGCGACTCGGGCAATTGCTGTTCCCGCGGCAGGTCCGCCGTCGGGGCCAACCGTCCCTCGTCGTTGACCGGACAGTAGATCGGCAGCCCGATCTGCAGGCCGAGCTGGTAATCCTCCAGACCGTGGCCGGGCGCGATGTGCACGAAGCCCGTACCCGTCGACGATTCCACGAAGCCCGCCCCATGCAGCCGCCCGGTCCGCGGACAGAACGGATGATCGTACGAAAGCGTCGCCAGCTCGTCGGCCGTCGCCGTGCGGATGATCTGGTAGTTTTCCCAGCCGCACTTCTGCGCGATCACGCCGATCAGCAGGTTGGCGACGATGTACGTCTCGCCGTTGGCGTGGACGTAGGCGTACTGAAGCTCGGGATTGAAGGCCACCGCCAGGTTCGCCGGCAGCGTCCAAGGCGTCGTCGTCCAGATCAGCACGAACGTGTTCGGTTCCCCGACCAGCTTGAACTTCACGTACACGCTCTGGCTGACGTGGTCCGCGTACTCGACCTCGGCATCCGCCAGCGCCGTGCGGTACGGGATGCTCCAGAACACCGGCTTCTTGCCCCGGTACACGAAACCCTTCTCGACCAAGTCCGCGAACAGCCGGACCTCGTTGGCCTCGTAGGCCGGCGCCAGCGTCAGGTACGGGTTGTACCAGTCGCCCAGCACGCCGAGCCGCTGGAACTGGGTCCGCTGCGAATCCACATAGCGGCGCGCATAGGCATCGCACTCCTGCCGGATCGTCGCCGCATCGGCATCCTCCCGGCCCTTCGCCCGCAATTCCTGCGTGACCTTGGCCTCGATCGGCAGGCCGTGGCAGTCCCATCCGGGCACGTAGGGCACCTGATAGCCAAGCAACGTGCGCGACTTCACGATGATGTCCTTCAGGATCTTGTTCAGCGCCGTGCCCACGTGGACGTCGCCATTCGCAAACGGCGGTCCATCATGCAGGACGAAGCGCGGCGCACCTGCCCGCGCCGCCTGGATCCGCTCGTACAGGCCAGCCTGACGCCATTGCTCCAGCCGCTTCGGCTCGCTCTGCACCAGTCCTGCCTGCATCGGGAACTTCGTCTGCGGCAGGTTGAGTGTGTTCTTGTAGTCCATCGAAAAGGGCCCTTCCGGAAGCCGCGGACCCTAATCCACCCCGCCGGACCGGCCAAGCGCGTTATCCCCCGGGGCCGGAAGCAAGTTCCCAGAATCCAGTCCCCAGTTCCCAGACCCAAAGCACCTGCCTCCTCCCGTCGGGATCTACGCCCGGGCCGTACGCCGAGGTAACGAGGCGGGTCGACGGGAAGCTTGATGATTCCAGTTCCAGGTTCGGACACCGTTGCCAGCAACGCCGGAGGCATTGAAGCCGGTAGCCCGGGGTGCGAAGCGACCCCGGGATCCCGTTGGAATGGGTTTTCTACCCCGGCAGGGGTTGAAGGACACCACGGGCTTCGCATCCAACCGGAGCACCAGAATCTTCGAACGTCCATCAACCGGTCGGGTCTGACTTCGGCTGCCAGCGAAGGTCCGGCAAAAGCCCCTCCAACGCCGAGCTGCCCGCCCGAGCTCCATGACTGCTACAAGACTTGCCCTCCCGATCCTCGTTCCCGCCCTCGCCCTGCTCACCACCGGGTGCGGCGACCGCGGCTACACCTTCTCCACCACGGCCACCTACGACATCCCTGCGATGGGCCTCCGGGTGGACATCAGCTCCAGCGGGTCCGTCGAGTCCGGACAGGACCTCTCCGGCGATGGCACCAGCCGGATCCTCCTCAGCCGGATCGCCAATCCCGGCGTCACGGTCGCCACGTTGCAGACCTCGAACCAGGTTGCCGGCGTCTCCTCCGGCGCAACCATCACCTACACCGTCGCTACCAACGCGCCAGTCACCATCCCCTGGGGATCTCCCGTGGCAGAGGAATCCGTGCGGGTGATCCTCAAGGCCGCCGGATTCACCAACGACACGCCCGAGGCCATCGACCTCGCCAAGGCCGCGATCTTCCACCCCGAACTCGGCCCGAAATCCACGCCCACGGGCTCCGCCACCAACTTCGTCGTCGTGAAGGTCACCCGGAACTTCAGCCGGTGAACGGGGTGGCGACGTCCTCGTCGCCTTGGAAAAAGGGCATGGGAGGGCAACGAGGACGTTGCCGCTCCGTTTGATGCCGGAGTCAGTGTCGAGATGCGCCCGATAACGAGGCGGACCCAACTTCGCTCTCGGCACTTCCCCTCGGCCGCTCCAATCTCCGGGATCCTCCATGAAGCGGATCCTATCGAATCTCGTCGCCGGCCTGGCACTGCTCACGGGGCTGACCGGATCCGCCGTCGAACCCACCGGACCCGTACCGCCCCCACCCAATGACGCCGCCCACGCGCCAGCCCGACGCGCCTCCCGGGCCGACCGCAGTCAGGTCACTGAATCCGACCGCCAATGGTGGGCCTTCCAACCCCTCAAGTCCGTCCAGCCGCCGGCTTCTCCCGGCAACCCCGTCGCGAACCCGATCGACGCCTTCCTCCGCGAACGCCTCCGGGCTGCCGGCCTTGGCCCAAACCCGGCGGCCGACCGCCGTCGCCAGCTGCGTCGAGCCTCGTTTGACCTGCTCGGCGTGCCGCCTTCGCCGGAATCGATCGACGCCTACCTCAACGATCCCGCGCCCGATGCCTGGTCGCGCGCCGTCGAGCGGCTCCTCAACGACCCACGCCATGGCGAACGCTGGGCACGGCATTGGCTCGACGTCGCCCGCTTCGCGGAAAGCTCGGGATTCGAACACGACTACGACCGCCCCAACGCCTACCACTATCGCGACTTCGTCATCCGCGCCCTGAACGCGGACATGCCCTACGACCAGTTCGTCCGCTGGCAGCTGGCCGGCGACGAGTTCGAACCGGACAACCCGATGGCGCTCATGGCCACCGGATTCCTCGGCGCCGGCGTGTTCCCGACCCAGATCACCGCCAACGAGGTCGAGCGCACCCGCTACGACGCCATGGACGACATGCTGTCGACCACCGGCAGCGCGATGCTGGGGCTGACGATCGGGTGCGCCCGCTGTCACGACCACAAGTTCGATCCCATCCCGACGCAGGACTACTACCGACTGCTGTCCACGTTCACGACCACGGTCCGAAGCGATGTCGAACTCGACCTCGATCCGGAGTCCTACCGGCTCGCCCGCGAGCAGTTTGACCGGGAACACGCGCCGCTCGTGACGGAGCTCGCGGCGTACGAGAACCGCCAGCTGCCGCAGCGATTCGATGCCTGGCTCGCCGCCGGCGCACCGGGTGCCCAGCGATCCACCTGGGAGATGCCCACCTTCGAGAGCGTCTCCAGCAAGGCCGGCGCCACACTCCGCCGCCTCGACGACGGATCGTTCCTGGCCGAGGGGAAGAACGGGGACACCGACGCCTACACCTTCACCACCGTCCTTCCCGCGGGGCCGTTGCAGGCGGTGCGTGTCGAAGCCCTCGCTCATCCTTCGATGACCCGCGGCGGGCCGGGCCGGGCGGACAACGGCAACATCGGGCTCAGCCGCATCCGGCTCTTCACGTCAGCGCCGGAGGGCGGACCCACGAACGAGATCCGCTTCGCCCGTGCCCGAGCGACGTTCGAACAGAACAACTCGAACCTCGCGGTGGCGTCGGCGCTCGACGACAACCCGCACACGGGCTGGGCCGTGGACCCGCAGTTCGGGAAGGATCACGCGGCAGTCTTCGAACTCGAACAGCCCCTGCAGTCAGCCCAGCCGACCCGGATCACCGTCCGACTCGAGTTCGAGTTGAACACGCGCCACAACATCGGGCGTCCCCGAGTCGCCTTTTCGCGCGTCGCGAATCCCGGCCTCACCAACGAAGTCATGCCCGCAGCCGTGGCCTCGGCGCTCGACGGGCTCCGATCCGGCTCGCTCAAGCCTTCCGGTCTGGGTTCCGACCAACGCTCAGCGCTCCTGCATTGGTGGAAGCCTTCGGATCCAGGCTGGCAACGGATCCAGGCCCGCGTCGACGCGCACTCCCGCCAGGCTCCGAAGCGTTCGCTATCGAAGGTCCTGATCTGCGGCGAGGGCTACCCGGCCGTGCGGATGCACACCCAGGGCGCCGACTTCTTCAACGAGACCTTCTTCCTCGCCCGCGGCAGCACCGACCAGAAGCGCGGCGTCGCCACCCAGGACTTCCTGCAGGTCCTTACGCAGAAGCCGCAGGACCCGCGCTGGCGATTCAGTCCTCCCTCCGGAGCGCGCTACTCCGGACGCCGCCGCACCCTCGCGCAGTGGATGACGGATACGGAACACGGCGCCGGCCACCTGCTCGCCCGCGTGATCGTGAATCGGCTCTGGCAACATCACTTCGGCCAGGGTCTCGTTGGGACCCCAAACGACTTCGGCACCCAGGGAGCGCGCCCAACACATCCCGAACTCCTCGACTGGCTGGCCAGCGAACTCATCCGCGGCGGCTGGCGGCTCAAGCCCATCCATCAGCTTCTCCTGACCAGCGAAGCCTACCGGCAGGAAAGCACGACGGACGAAGCCCGGCTCAAGCTCGATCCTTCCAACGCGCTTCTCTCCCGTTGGACTCCGCGCCGACTCGAAGCCGAGGCGATCCGCGACAGCCTGCTGGAGGTTTCGGGAGCCATCGACCGCACGCGCTTCGGCCCGGGCACGCTCGATCCCGCCAGCCGACGCCGCAGCATTTACTTCACCGTCAAGCGAAGCCAGATGGTTGGAGCGATGCAGGCCTTCGATGCGCCCGAACCCCTCGTGAGCCAGGGCTCGCGTCCCACCACGACCGTGGCGCCTCAGGCCCTCTGGCTGATGAACAGCCCGCACGTCCGCTCGTGGGCCTCCGAGTTCGCCCGGCGGTTGGACACCGGACCGGCGGGTCCGGTTGAGGAATCGCTGAGTCGGGCTTATCGGGTGGCACTCAATCGCGGACCTTCGTCGGCCGAACTGGCCGAGGGCGCGTCGTTCATCGCGAGCCAGACGGAACGCCATCGCGCCGCTGGAAGAACGGATGCGCGCGAACGTGCGCTGACGGACTTCGCGCAGGTCATCCTCAGCCTCAACGAATTCATCTATGCCGACTGATCCGTTCCCGATGACCCGACGCGAGATGCTCCGTCGTGCCGGAGGTGGCGCTGGCTTCCTCGCATTGGCAGGCCTGCTTCAGGAGTCGGGTCTTCTGCTGCCACGCGCACAGGCTGCCTCGGCCGATCCACTTGCGCCGCGCTCGCCGCATTTCCCCGCCCGCGCCAAGTCCGTGATCTGGCTGTTCATGAACGGCGGCCCCAGCCAGGTCGACACCTGGGACTACAAGCCGGAGTTGATCCGAAGCCACGGCAAGGAATTCGCCGGCTTTGACCGCAAGACCGGCTTCTTCGCCGATTCGGTCGGCCCGCTGATGAAGTCTCCGTTCGAGTGGGCGCGACATGGACAGAGCGGCACCTGGGTGAGCGACCTGTTCCCGCACATGGCCCGGCACGTCGACAAGATGGCCTTCATCCATTCCTGCCACACCGAGTCCAACAACCACAGCCCGGCGTTGTTCATGATCAACACGGGTTCCACGCGCATGGGTTCGCCCTGCGTCGGCTCATGGGCGACCTACGGCCTGGGCAGCGAGAGTCGGAACCTGCCGTCCTTCGTCGTCATGAGCGACCCGCTCGACCGCGGCCTGCCCAAGGGTCACGCCTCGAACTGGGGAGCCGGCTTCCTGCCGAGCGTTTACCAAGGCACCTGGCTACGTCCCAAGGGCGAACCCATCGACAACCTTCGCCCGCCCGAGGGCATGACCGATGCCGCCCAGCGCGCCCAACTCGACCTGCTCGCCCGTCTCAATCGTCAGGCCGCCGGCGCCTCGGGCCATGACAACGAACTCGGCGCACGCATCGAGAGCTTCGAGCTCGCCTACCGCATGCAGGCCGCGGCCCCCGAGGCCTTCGACATCGAACGCGAGCCCGAGCACATCAAGTCCCTCTACGGACTCGACCAGGCCCACTGCCGGCACTTCGCGGCCCAATGCCTCATGGCCCGGCGCATGGTCGAACGCGGCGTCCGGTTCGTGCAGATCTATTCCGGGGGCATGGAGAACCAGCGTTCGTGGGACGGACACGAGGACATCGTCGGCAACCACCGGGGCTTCGCCCGCGAGTCCGACCAACCGATCGCCGGACTGCTCGCCGATCTCGAACAACGCGGGCTCCTCGACGAAACGCTCGTCGTCTGGGGCGGCGAGTTCGGCCGCCTGCCCGTCTCGCAGAAGGGCGCCAAGCCCGGGCGCGACCACAATCCCCATGCCTTCACCTACTGGCTCGCCGGGGGCGGCACGCGTGGCGGCACCCATCACGGAGCCACCGACGAACTCGGCCACAAGGCCTCCGTCGACAAGGTCAGCGTCAACGATCTCCACGCCACCCTGCTTCACCTGCTCGGCTTCGATCACGAACGCCTCACCTTCTTCCACAATGGCCGCAACTTCCGCCTCACCGACGTCGCCGGCGAGGTGGTGAAGACCGTGCTCGGGTAGAACGAATCGCAGAGGTGTCGGTGACCACGGAGAGACCACCACAGATTTGATCGCGCTCGCGGCGGCCGCCTCACTCGGGCTCAGCCTCAGCGCCCTCGCCCAGACGACCTCCCCGGTCCAGTCCTCCGCCCGGCCCTTCGGCCTCGACACCCAACCGGCTTCCAGTCCGTGGAATCGCCGTAATCTGTGGATCCAACCGCCGTTTCCAGGTTCACAGCCCCCGCCTTCCGGCTTGTCAGCCTCCTTCAATTCCTCTATTTCTGTCTTTAGTGAAATGAGTGACGCGATCGAAACGAAAGGAGCAACCGGCGCACACCCCCTCCGGGCCTCCGCCGCCGCTCCCCTCGTCCTCCTCCCCATCCTTCCCGTCGCCCTCCTCCACCAGATCCCGCCCTGGGCCTTCATGTGGCTCCTCGCCTTCGCCCTCTTCCTCGGCTTCAAGTGGCTCACCTACGCCACCTCCAACGCTCCCGCCGCCCCGATCCCCACCCAACTCCTCTACCTCGCCGCCTGGCCCGGGCTTGCTCCCGACGAATTTGCCCGGCCACTACCCCAAGCCCGTCGACCTTCCCCTGCCGACTGGGTTCCTCCCACGCGACTCTTCCTGATCGGCCTCGCGCTCGTCACACTCGTCGCCCCGCGCCTCGACCACCCACTCGGTCGCGGCTGGGCTGGCATGGTCGGGTTCATCCTCGTCCTGCACTTTGGCAGCTTCCACCTGCTCGCCCTTGCCTACCGCTCCATCGGCTTCGATGCCCGACCGATCATGCTTCAACCGCTGCGATCGGATTCCCTCGCGGATTTCTGGGGACGCCGATGGAACACCGCCTTCGCCGCGCTGGCCGACCGACACTTCTTCCGCCCGCTCGCCCGCCGGATCGGACCCCGCGCCGCCCTCGCCACCGTCTTCGTCGGCTCCGGCCTCCTTCACGAGGCAGTCATCACCGTGCCGGCTGGCGGCGGATACGGCCTGCCCACGCTCTTCTTCTCGATCCAGGCCGGCGGACTCCTGATGGAGAAGCTCCCAGCCATTGCGGATCACCCGTTCCGACGTCGCGCACTCGCCTGGCTCCTCCTGCTCGGCCCCGTCGGATGCCTCTTTCCACCGATCTTCGTCGAACGGGTCATCCTTCCCATGCTCGATCTCATCGAATCCATCCTGTGACCACCATGAATCCCATCCTCATCCTCAAGCTCGCCGCGCTGACGCACCTCGGATTGATCGCCGCAGGGCTCCTCATGCCGGGGGTCGTCGGACTGCGCACCCACCTCGCCAGCCTGCCGCCCTTCGTCCGATCCCTGTTCTGGGTCTACTACAGCTTCATCGGGCTGAGCCTGGTCTCGTTCGGTCTGGGCACCTTTTTCCTCGCCGAGGATCTTGCCTCGGGGACCCGGCTCGCCCGGGCGGTCTGTGGCTTCCTGACGATCTTCTGGACGGTGCGCCTGTGCGCGGCCCATTTCGTCTTCGACCTCCGCCCTTACCTGACCGACCCGTGGCGCCGCATCGGACTGCACCTCGCGAACCTGGTCTTCGCGGCCCTTCCGGTCGTCTACGGCTGGGTCGCCTTCGCGCGCTGAGCCGCACCTCGAAGCGCAGCGAGGACCAACCGCCCACTCACCGTCCCAGCGCGCCAAAGACCGTCTTGAGCAACTCGGTCCCGCGCGCCGCCGGGGTCTCGCGGATCCGACGCTCCTCCTCGGCCACCCGCACGAACAGGCCATCCAGGGCCTTGGTCGTCACGTAACCGTCCAGGTCCAGCTCGGGGACGCGCACAAAGGGTCCTGCGACCTTCACCTTGTCCGTCACCTGCTTGTACGCCGCCGTGGCGCCGCTGGCAGCCGTCGCCTTCTGGACGATCGGCAGGAACCGCGTCGTCAACTCCGCCTGCGTGGTCTCCCGGAAGTAGCGGGTTGCCGCGTCATTCGGACCGGACAGGATCTTCTTCGCATCGGCGACCGTCATCTTCTGCAGGCTTTCCTTGAACACCGCCGCAGCTGCCGGCACGGCCTGCTCCGCCGCCTGGTTCATCGTCGTCACGAAATCATCGGCGAGACGCTCCTGCCCGATCGAGCGCAAGGTCTTCTCCACCGTCTGGAACTTCTCGGGGATCGGGATCTTCACGTTCACATTCGTCAGGAAACCGCCGCTCTTCCCCAACGACGCCACCGCGTGTTCCAGGCCTTTCCCCAACGCTTCCTTCAACCCCTTCGTCACCTGATCCACCGGCAGATCCGACAACGCCACGGCCGGCGTCGCCGGGGTGGGCGCGGCCGGTGTCAAACCAGTCACCGTCGGCTGGACCTGGGGGATCGCGTCGACGACGCGCTTCAGGGTATCGAGGGCCTTCTGCCCACTATTGGGCTGGGCGGAGGGAGCGGGGACGACAACGGGCGGGGAAGCCGGCGCCGGGGAAGCCGGGGCCACGCTCACCGCGCTCGCAGGAACGGTCGGGGCCGCAGGCGCCGCGGGTGGAGGCGGGGGCGTGGACGAGGTCGCGGCAGCCACCGTCGGCTGCGGAGTTGGAGCTGGAGCCGCGGGCGCCTGTGGCACCACCGACACCGGCGGTGCCGGATCCGGCTTGCCGCACCCAACCAGCATCGAAGCCAACCCAACTGCAATGACCCATTCTGCTCTCATGCCTGACGTTACCCACTCCACCGCCCGACTGCATCCACCGTTTCACTCCGCCGCCCGGAGACCCGCGGCTACCCGTACCGCAAGCGTTGCTCCAACTCGCGCAGACCCACGGTGACGCTCGCCTTCCTGCCACCCCGCAGGATCGCCATGTAGTCGCCCTGGCCTTGGGTCCGCAGCTCCACCACCGATTCCACGTTCACGATCAACGAGCGGTTCAACCGCACGAATTGCCGCGGGGGCAATCCCTGCTCCAGCGACGCCATCGTCTCGCGGACGATATGCCGATCGCTCGCCGTGTGGACCACCACGTAGTTCCCGGCCGACTCAATCCACTGGATGTCCTCGACCCGGATGAAGACGACCCGCTCCCCGGCCTTGCACATCAGACGCGCGATGGAGCGCACGCCATCCGACACCGATTCCTCCAACCCACGACTGGCCGGGCTGGTGGCCTGCCGCATCACGGTCAACTGATCCCGCACGCGGTCCATTGCCCGGGCCAGGCGCGCTGGGTTCACCGGCTTCAACACATAATCGACGGCCCGCGTATCGAAGGCCTCGACCGCGAACGAGTCGTGCGCCGTCACGAACACCACCAGCGGCAAAGGCTCCGACTCCAGCAGCTCGAGGAATCGCAGCCCGGTCATCCGCGGCATCTGCACGTCGAGAAGCAGCAGGTCCGCCGACAGACCGGCCAGCGCGGACCGCGCCTCCGAGGCCGACCCGAACTCTCCCACGATTTCGATGTCCTCCAAGGCCACCAACAGGCCTCGCAAGCCCTCGCGGGCCAGCGGCTCGTCGTCCACGATGACCGTCCGGATCTTCATGACTGGTTCTCTCGGGCTCGCGTCGCACCGGCCGTCCGCTGCGGAAACCCAATTTCCACCCGATACAGCCCGGGCTCGATCTTCGACGCCTCGAAGCGGTGTTGCTCCCCGAAGAAGGCCTTCAGCCGCGCCGCGGTATTGGCCAGGCCGATTCCACCGGAACCATCCCCGGGTTGCCACTGCACCGGGTCCTGCGGACAGGAGTTCTCGATCGCGATGAGGACCTGCGCTCGGCCGAGCCCCACGCGAAGCCGGATGAAGCCCGGTTCCTCCTGACCTTCGATCCCATGCCGGAGCGCGTTCTCGACCAAGGGCTGCAGCAACAGCATCGGCACCGTCTCGTCCAGGGCGCCCTCCGCCACTTCCTGCTCAAACCGAAGACGGTCCGAGAACCGGATCCGCTGGATGCCCAGGTAAAGCCCGAGCAAGCGCAGTTCCTCGCGCAGGGGAATGCCGGTCGAGGCGCCGGGGCGCAGGCTCATGCGGAGCAGTTCCGAAAGGCTCAGCAGCATTTCATTCGCGCCCTTCGGATCGCGTTGGATGAGCACCGAGATCGAGTTGAGCGTGTTGAAGAGGAAATGCGGCTGCAATTGCGCCCGCAGGCCCGCGAGACGGGCTTCGTTCAACTGTCCGGTCAGCATTGCCGCGTGGCGCTCGCGTTCCCGCACCCGAGCCCGGGCCCGGGCAATCTCCGCGACCGCCAGCATGACCCAGTAGATCGGCACGTTCATCTGCGCCTTGACCAGCGACATCCGGCTCGTCGGTCGCGGAAGGCCGGTCACAGGGGAGATCTCGAAGAGCGGTTTCCGTGTCCGCGGATTGGGCGGAATCTCGGCAATCACCGTCGGGCGATCGGCCGGCAGTCGACTTCCCATCCAACGCTCCGCCATCTCCACCACCATGCTCGAGGACAGTTCCGCGAGCGACACGAACACCAGGCTCGCAACAAAATGCAGGCCGATCGAGCGCCACAGCTGCGGACGCCGGATCGGGAAGCGCCGGACCATCCAGATCGCCAGTGGCGAGGCAGCCGCGTACGGGCACCAAAGCGTCGCCGCCACGAAGTAGGCGAAACCGGCGTCCAGGATGCCGATGACGTAGAGCGTGGTCCCCGTGACCAGGATCAGCGCTCCCCACAGCAGCGACGCCAGCCCGCAGAAGGGCAGCAACGGGATGCCCTCTGCGTTGGGCGCCGAATCGACGTTGCCGTTGCCTCCGCTGGTCACCCCGACATTCTCAGCTCCGTCCCCGCCGCGCTGGCAATCCGGGTCTCGACCTTCGCACCAATTTCTTCCCGCGGTGCCTCGCCCCGGAAATCACCCGCTTCGTCCCACGCCACATCCTCCCGTCACTCGCCCGTGTCCGGGGCTCTTCCGACTCCGGCAGGGTGGAGGTTTGTCCCGGAACGGAGCGTCAACGTCCCCGTTGCCCTGCCTGGCCCCTTTCCAAGGCGACGAGGACGTCGCCGCCCCGTTCCTGCGAGACGAACACTGCCCATGCACGCAATCGCCGACGTTAGTGGGTTGCTGCCCCTGGGAAAAGCCCCCGTCCCTCGTTTCGCCCCGTTCATCCCAACCCACGGGGCCTCGTCACCGACCGCCGGACGACCGCCTCCGCGTCCTGCATCGTCAGGTCATGACGAAGGCAAAGGCGCTCCTGCTGGCCTCGATGGTGATGGTCACCGGATGCAGCTTCATCCCTCGCTACCAACGCCCCGAATCGCCAACGCCGACTGCATTCCCGGGGAATGCGGCAACGACGAATGCCATCTCCACGGCCACGTTGCGCTGGCAACAGTTCTTCACCGACGAACGCCAGCAGCGGTTGATCGCGCTCGCGTTGACCAACAACCGCGACCTCCGCGCGGCCGCCCTGCGCGTCGACCAATCCCAGGCGCAGTACCGCATCTCCCGTTCCGCCCTCTTTCCCCGCCAGGATGCCGGCGCCGGGTTCAACCGCTCCCGTTCCGGCGGAATCACGCGCAACCAATGGTCGGCCAACATGGGATCCACCGCCTACGAAGTGGACCTGTTCGGCCGCGTGCGAAGCCTGAACCGGCAGGCGCTCGAGAAGTACTTCGCCACCGCCGAGGCCCGCCGCGCCACGCAGGTGTCGCTGATCGCGGAAGTCGCCTCCGTCGACCTCGACCTCCGGCGCGCCGCGCAGCAACTCTCGCTCGCCACCGAGACGCTCCGCGTCGTCGAGGAATCCCGGTCGCTGAACAAGGCCAGCTTCGAGGCCGGCGCCACCAACGAACTCGACGTCCGGTCCGCCGATGCCCAGGTCGAGTCCGTCCGCGTCAGCCTTCTCTCCGCCCGACTCCAGTTCGCCGAGGCCAGGAACCACCTCGAGTTCCTGCTCGGCCAACCCCTGCCCGAGGAACTCGCCCAGCCGCAGGGTCCATTCACCGATTCCCTCGTCGCGCGCATTCCCGCCGGACTGCCGTCCGACCTCGTCCAGCAACGACCCGACATCCTCCAGGCCGAGCACCAACTGAAGGCCGCCAACGCCAACATCGGTGCCGCACGGGCCGCATTCCTGCCGACCCTGCGCCTCACGACCTCGACCGGCACGACGAGTGACGAACTCTCAAGGCTCTTCGGTGCGGGAACCGGCGTGTGGAGCTTCTCTCCCCAGTTGACGGTGCCGATCTTCACCGGCGGCGAGAATCGCGCCAACCTCGCTGCCGCACGCGTCGCCGTCCGCATCGAGGTCGCCAACTACGAGAAGGCCATCCAGGCCGCATTCCGCGAGGTGGCCGATGCCCTTGCCGCCATCGAGGCGCACGACGCCCAGGCCGCGGCCTACGATTCGCTGACCGTCGCCCAGCAGCGGCGATTCGATCTCGCCCAGACCCGCTACCGCCAGGGAGAGGACATCTACCTCAACGTCCTTGCCGCCCAGCAGGACCTCTTCAGCGCCCAGCAGGGGACGATCAACAACACCTCTTCCCGGCTCCTCAGCCGCATCACCCTCTTCAAGAGCCTCGGTGGCGGCTGGCACTGAATTCCTCCGTTCACTCCATGAAACCCATCCACAACCGGCACAACCTCGGCATCCTCGCTGCATTGGGACTTCTCGCGATCGTGCCCCTCTCCGGCTGCAAGCCTTCGGGCTCCGCGACCGCCAAGTTCCAGACCGGGGCCGCCACCAATGGCCCGCTCGTCCAACGCGTCACCGCCTCGGGAACCCTGAGCGCGCTGGTCTCGGTCGACGTCGGCGCGCAGGTCTCCGGCAAGGTCATCGCCCTGCACGCCGACTTCAATTCGCCCGTCCGCCAGGGCCAGCTGGTCGCCGAGATCGATCCCACGCTTTATCGCGCGCAACTCAACCAGGCCGAAGGCGAGCTCGCCAACGCCCGCGCCACGCTCACGTTGAAGCGGCAGAACCTCGGCCGGAAGACCGCCCTCTTTCCCGTCCGTGCAGTCTCCCAGTTCGACCTGGACCTCGCCAACGCCGAGGTCGCCCAGGCAGAAGCCCAGCTGGCCATCCGCGAGGCCACCGTCGAGAGCGCCCGGGCCAACGTGAACTTCTGCCGCATCACCGCACCCGTGGACGGCATCGTCATCTCGCGCCGCGTGGACCTCGGCCAGACGGTCATCGCCGCGATGACCACGCCTGTCCTCTTCAACATCGCGCAGGACATGACCCGCATGCACATCAACGCCGCCGTGTCCGAGGCGGATATCGGGCTCGTCGGCGCCGGCCAGGAGGTTGAGTTCACCGTCGACGCCTACCCGGAGGATGTCTTCCGCGGGAAGGTCTCGCAGGTCCGCAAGGCGCCGGTGACGTCCCAGAACGTCGTCACCTACGAGACCATGATCACCGTCGAGAACCCGGACCAACGCCTCTTCCCGGGCATGACGGCCGATGTCGCCATCCTCGTGGCACGCCGCACCGACGCCCTCAAGGTTCCCAACGCCGCACTGCGTTACACGCCTCCGGAAGGGGTCGATCTGGAAGCCGCGCCTCCCACCCAGCTCCAGCGGACCCAACGCCTTCTCTACGTCCCGGCAGCCAGCCCTGGCCGTCTTCGCCCGCTCATCGTGCGGACCGGGATCTCCGATGGCGCCGAGACCGAGATCCTCGAAGGCCTGAAGCAGGGAACGGCGGTCGTGACGGCCACGTTGTCCGTGCCCACCCGCAGCGCTGGCTTCGTTCCACCTCCACCCCCGCAAACGCCATGAGCTCCAGGCCACCCATCGTCGAACTCGTGAACCTCTCCCGCACCTACGCCTCCGGGGACGTCCAGGTCCACGCCGTCCGCGAGGTCTCCCTCACCATCGAGCGCGGCGATTTCGTCGCGATCATGGGATCCAGCGGCTCCGGCAAGTCGACGCTCATGAACACCCTTGGCTGCCTCGACCGGCCCAGTTCGGGCGAATACCGGCTCGATGGAGTCAACGTCGCCGGCCTGGATCGACCAGCGCTCGCCCACCTCCGCAATCAACGGCTCGGCTTCGTCTTCCAGAGCTTCAACCTGCTGCCGCGAACCTCCGCGCTCGAGAACGTGGAACTCCCGCTCCTTTACCGCTCCCCCCTCGTGCCCGCGTCGCAACGCCGCAGCCGCGCCCGCGACGCGCTGACACGCGTCGGCCTCGCCAGCCGCATGGACCATCACCCGAGCCAGCTCTCGGGCGGACAGCAGCAGCGCATCGCCATCGCCCGCGCCCTCGTCACCCAGCCCGACCTGATCCTCGCTGACGAGCCGACGGGAAACCTCGATACCCGCACCAGCGTCGAGATCATGGCGCTGTTCCAGGAACTCAACGACGCCGGCATCACCCTCGTCATGGTCACCCACGAACCAGACATCGCCGCGTTCTGTCGACGCGTCCTCGTCATGCGCGACGGCCGGGTCGTCAGCGATTCCAGACCGGAGTCACGACGCATCGCCCGCGAGGAACTCGCCGCTCTCGCCCCGACTGGACCCACTGCCACGCCCATCGCCCAAGCTTCCTGAAAGGCCGCCCATGAACCTTCTCGTCCAACTCGCGCCCGCCCGGCTCTGGATCACCCTCGGCGTGGCGTTCCGTGCCCTTCGCCGCAACACGCTGCGCTCCGCCCTCACCGCCCTCGGGATCATCATCGGCGTCTCGTCCGTCGTGGCCATGGTCGCCATCGGCAACGGCGCCCAGGCCAGCATCACCGCCAAGGTCGCGTCGCTCGGCCAGAACCTGCTCACCGTCTTCTCCGGACCGCGTCGCACCGGCGGCGTCAGTTCCGGCCTCGGCTCCGCCAGTTCGCTCACCATCGGTGACGCCGATGCCCTCCAGCGGGAAGTCGCCGGCATCGCCGCCGTCAGCCCGGAGGTCACCACCGCCGCCCAGCTCGTCGCCAACGGCCGCAATTGGTCGTCCACCATCGCCGGCGAATCCCCCGAGTACCTCGCCATCCGCAACTGGAACCTCACCGCCGGATCGATGTTCACCGACCGTGACGTGCGTTCCGCCGCCCGGGTCGCCGTCATCGGGTCCAAGGCCGCCCACGAACTCTTCGGCCCCGTGAATCCCGTCGGCATGAACGTCCGCGTCCGCAACATCCCGTTCGTCATCATAGGCCTCCTCGAGAGCAAGGGAGCCGGTGTCGGCGGCCAGAACCAGGACGACCGCCTCATCATTCCCTACACCACCGCCATGCGCCGCCTCACCGGCGACCGATACCTGCGCTCGATCAACCTCCAGGTGCGCGACGCCGCCGCCATGGAATCGGTCCAGCAACAGGTCGCCGTGCTCCTGCGCCAACGTCACCGGCTCGGGCCAGGCCAGGAGGACGACTTCAATATCTTCAACCAGAAGGATGTCGCCGCCACCGTCGATTCCGTCACCTCCGTCATCAAGCTGCTCCTCGGATCCGTCTCCGGCATCTCGCTCGTCGTGGGCGGCATCGGCATCATGAACATCATGCTCGTCTCCGTGACCGAACGGACCCGCGAGATCGGACTGCGCATCGCCGTCGGTGCCCAGCCCGCCGCCATCCGGCTCCAGTTCCTGCTCGAAGCCGTCGCCCTCAGCCTCACCGGTGGACTGGTCGGCGTCGTCCTCGGCATCGCCATCTCCCAACTCATCGGAAAGGCCTCTGGACTTGATGCGTCCGTCTCGATCGATTCCATCGTCCTCGCCTTTGGCGTCAGCTTCGCCATCGGCGCCTTCTTCGGATTCTACCCCGCCCGCCGCGCCGCCGCCCTCGATCCCATCGAGGCCCTCCGGTACGAGTAGGGCCAAGTTCCAAGATTCAAGTTTCAAGCAGGGTAGCCGCCGAGGTAACGAGGCGGGGCTCGAGGGATTTTCCAGTTCCGGGATCCCTGCGGTAGGCCGGGTGCCCTCACCCGGCGCAACCCCCGTTTCCCCCTCGGGGGGCACGCGGCATGCATCGGGAATTTGCCCAATGCCCGATGCGGGAGTCTGTACGCCGGAGGCGTTGGAGCAGATAGCCCCGGGTCGTGCGAAGCACGCACCCGGGGAATGGCGTGTCGATTTGGAATCCGTACCCCGGCAGGGGTGCGAAGATCCGGGAACCTGCAACCCCTGCCGGGGTAGGTGACTCCTCGGGTACCCAGGACCCGGGGTTGCTTCGCACCCCGGGCTACCCGCTTCAACGCCTCCGGCGTACCCCAGATGCACAACTCCCCGCCATGGGACGCGCCAAGGCCAAGGCCCAGCAGACCCGATGCGTCAGCAACCAGCATCAGATCGGCATCGGGTAACTCCTCTTCGGCGACAGCCACGTGGAGTTCTTCGAGTTCCCCAAGGAAACGCCCAACTGGATCTTCGACCCCAAACCCGACCCGGGGTTTCGATGGTGGTGAACCAACAACGAACTCTTCAGACCGAAACGATTTTGAAATCCCGGATCTGGCTCAGTCTTCTCGGCTGATTGCCGGGATTCAACTGGCCTGAGATCTGTATGGCCGGCTTGGGTGATGCGTAGGCGAGGTGCGCCAATCGATGGTGCTCGGGACTCAGATTCGCTTTGGCCTTAACGCTCTCCCCGTCGACCAAGAGGGTAAGAACCACCTCCCCTTCCATGGGCTCAGCGGGGCCAAACCCTCCCTTCAATTCATCGACGGTCCCGACAAAGGTCTGCTCCCTGGGCGCCTGCTCAGGTCGCAGCGCCTTCCGCACCTGCTCGATCCTCGAAAAATAGTCCCACTGGATTCGCACTGGGGAGCAGTGCTCCAAAGGGGGCACCGGAAGACGGCACGACCAGCCAACGGAGAAGTCCATGCTCGATCTGAGTTCGTCATCCTGGAATCCGACGAGTGCCTCGCAGAGATTGGACGAAACCGGAGACTGGCCATCCTTCTTTGCCTCATCCACCAAGGCCTCCAAGGTATCCATCTCCAGGGCGTTCACGAGGCTGCGTACCGCATCGCTCATTCCAATCAGGGCACGGCGGACAAAGGGAGGCCTCGACGGGGAGGAGACTTCATCCAGCACCGCGTCGATCGGACAGGCAACCTTCAGGACGAAGCTACCACTCTCGGTGTGCCGCAGTTGTGCCGCCTCCACCAGTTTCTGCGCTTCCGTCCGCTTCATCTTGGGATGAAAGGCCTGCCTCTGGACTTCACTGCAGGCTGCAGCCCGCAGCGCCTTCTCCGCGCCTTCCATGGCCCGGACCGCATACCCCAAAGGCAGTCCGTCTTCTGCCCGTCGCGCTGTCGAGACTCCAAACCGAAGGGTATCGAACCCGGCCTCCATGAGGGTCGCCTCGAGCGCGTGAAACGCTCTGGCTTCGTCCTTGGACAGAGTTTCAATGGCAACCCGGATGGCGTCGTCGTAGTCCGCGCGATCCGAATCCATCGGCACAATGATCTGCCGATAGCGGGTCGAGGGGCTGTTGAGGACGAGCAGACGTTCCGCCAAGGCCGCGGGGGCCACTGTCCAACCGCGATTCCTTGCGTAGTCCCTGACGTCACTCGGGGAGATCAACGCCGCGTAATTCATGGCGATCTGTAACTTGGAATATCCTTCGCAACCGCCAACCGCTCAACAAGGAGCTTGAGGTTGTCAGGCGTGAGCCGCTGGTTTTTCGGGAGTTTCACGGTCTGGCCACTTTCGTTCTCCGAAGGCGGACCGTTCCGCAGGCTCACCCAGTAGGCGCATCGCTTGAGGACCAACTGTTCTTCCGTGCAAGATACCCAATCCGCGTGCTCGGCGGGAAGGAAGAGCACCACAAGAAGCCGAATCGGCTCTCGGTGATCGCGCCTGAGTACATCGTACCGCCGGATTCCCTGAATGAAGTAAGACAGGCAATGGCCATCATCGACCGGAGGCTTGATCGTGGCCTTCAGCTGGATGTTGATCGTCACCTGTGTCCGCCAGGAATTGGGGAACTCACCATGCGCTGTCAGGACCGCATCAATCCCCTCCTTGTCCTCCTCCATCGTCGCCGCGCGGCATTGGAATCCAGCATGCGACGCCACAGCGTGCAGATAGGCGTAGCTGATTCTGGATTCAACGTCTTGTTGGGTGACCGCCATCGTTGTCGCCAAAACCTAGGTCACCCCGTTCGACGCTCCAAACGCATTTTCCGCCAACTCGTGAAAGCCCTTGGCAGGAATGATCCGCAAGGCGTTCAAACCGCTGGGTGCTTCAATAATGCTTCGCATACCGCGGATGCACCCAGGAGTACCGCCCACGGGTCCGATCCCAGACCCGGCAGAGTCCGAGCTTGGGAGCCTGATCCAGTGAGACATTCCCTAGCTCCTGCCTCAGGAACGCATGCAATTCCTTGAGCACCACGCCTTGGCCTTCCCTCGGACTGCGGGGATCCCAGTCATTCGCCGTGCCCTTCAACCCACGAACAATTCCCGGCGGCTTCTTCGCCAGTGCTGCCGGTATCGATTTGAAGGCTTCGAGCACGGGCTTGATCAGTGGCAGGTCCTGTCCGAATGCGGTCACCAGCGTCATCCCGCCGGTCGTACCGGATAACCGCTCCTCCCCCCCTTTGCGTCTTTGCGCCTTTGCGTGAGCCACTCCGAGCCCTTCGGGGTCGACCAA
Organism: Limisphaerales bacterium; assembly: GCA_965284395.1. GTDB lineage: Bacteria > Verrucomicrobiota > Verrucomicrobiia > Limisphaerales > UBA9464 > UBA6176. Next base: position 990,418 of record OZ260084.1, read on the forward strand.
CCTCACCGCCCTGAACCTGGAACGCAGGGGATCCAGCCTCCCAGCACGATGTCAGCAGCGGGCATGCTGCCGATGACTCCGGATGCCGCGATCGCGGTCGAGGGAGGGTTCAAACGACCCAGGCCATGGAACCTGGTGGATGGAGTTCTCACGCCCGCTTCGCTCAAGACGCAAAGACGCCAAGACCAGAAGAGGAAGGCATCTGCTCCTCCCCCTCTACAGGCTCGCCACTGCCTGAGTCAGGCGAAGGGACCGGTTGACCGTACGCGCCTCCAGTCGGTTCCGGCCTCGCCGCAGGTCCCAGACCCAGCGCGCCGGGGCGCTCCACCCGCTCTCCGGCCGTGCCCCCCCGCCTCCCCGGCCCACATCCGCATTGGCGCGCGCATCGCGCGTCGGCACGCTCGGACCATCGATGGAGACCGCCACCCGCACCGACAGACCAGGGACGCACATGCCCCAGATCGACGGGCTCCGGGCCATCGCTGCGCTGCTGGTCGTCTACGCGCACTGGCTGCCGCTCCACTTCCGCGCAGGGCTCCCCGTGGGCGGCATGGGCGTGCACCTCTTCTTCGTGATCAGCGGATTCCTCATCACCGGGATCCTCCTGCGATGCCGGGGCCTTGCCCCGACCGGGTTTTCCCTCCGAGCCTTCTACGTGCGTCGGGCCCTCCGGATCTTCCCGCTGTACTACCTCGTCCTCGCGGTGACGCTTGTCCTCGATGTCGCCGGGGTGCGGGAAATGTTCGGGTGGCACGTGTCGTACCTCTCGAACTTCTACTTCTTCCTCCGCGGCGACTGGAATGGCTACACCTCGCATTTCTGGACGCTGGCAGTGGAGGAACAGTTCTACCTGTGCTGGCCCTTGCTGATGTTGCTCCTCCCGGAGAACCGCCTGGCGCTCGCCACAGGCCTGCTGATCGGGGTCGGCGTGGCATCCCACTTCCTCCTGCCGATCCTGCTTCCGACGAACCCGCTCGTCCTGACCCTGCCAAGCTTCGCGTTCCCAGCCCTGGGTTCAGGTGCGCTGCTGGCGTTGGCAGCAGCCAGCAAGGTGCGTCCCTTCGTGTCCCTGTGCGCGTTCGGCGTGCCGGCCTTCGTGCTGTTCCAGGTCCTTCGTTTCCTGGGGCTGAACGCTTCGATTACCAGGCCTGCGCGTGATCTCGCGTTCGTCGTCGTGGCGACGTGGCTGGTCGGTACGGCCGCGACGGGTTCCCGCGGTCCGGTAGGCCGCTTCCTCAGCTGGTCGCCCCTGACCTATATCGGCCGTATCAGCTACGGCATCTACCTCCTGCATCACCTGGCCACGCCGACAATCGAAGCCGTGGGCCAATGGCTCCAGGCCGAATGGCTCCTGCACGGGCCGTTGAAGTACGCCGCCCGCGCTGCCCTCACCGTCGGTGCCGCCTCGCTTTCCTGGGCTTGCTTCGAGGGGCCGTTGAATCGCCTGAAGGAGCGGTTTCCCTACCGCAGGCTTTGAGCCCGGAACCTGCCCGTTATTCGCCCACCAGGCATCCTGCCGTTGACGCTCCCTCCCCAAACTATCTCGCCCCCGCCTCCAAGGGGCCCACGTGACCGTCCATGTACACCGCGTTCTTCCCCGCCCTCAGGGTGCGAGGGTGGACGGCATCGTAGTCGAGGAGCATGGGGATGGATTCCGGGGGCGACGTCACGACGAAGTTCGTGATGCCACCGGAGAAGTCTCCCGGCTTCAGCAGGAGGAAGGCCTCACTCGTCCGGGGCTGGTCGATGCGGTGACCGTTCAGCTCGTAGTTCCACTCGTAGCTGGAGCCCTCGGAGGCAAAACGGTTCCGAGAATCGGCGAGACATCGAAAGACCTGCGCGTCGGCGATGTTGGTTCCGGCGGCCCGGCCAATGTACCGCGCCAGGACCTCGTTGATTCGCGGAAACGGACGCTGTGGATCGACGGGCTTCGAGGGCAGGATCTCGGCCGATGGCAATCGCTCCTGATGAACCTCGGCGTAGAGGCGGGTGGCGATGCCGAGTTGCCGAAGGTTGCTGAGGCACGCGGCGTTCTGGGCCTTTGATTTGGTCCGACCCAGCGCTGGGAGAAGTAGCGCTGCCAGGACGGCGATGATCGCGATCACGACCAGGAGCTCGGTGAGCGTGAAAGCCAGTGGCAAGGAAGGGCGGCGACGCCGATGGGCCGAATCGATCGGGTAGGTCTTCATGGGAGGGAGCGGGAAAGAGGTACGCTTGGGGACGAGAGACGGGAGCTTCTCCATCAACCGCCGGGACCACGCCCTTTCCGGGCGAAGTCAACGCGCTGCTCGGGAGTATGATCCCGGAACGAACGGGAAGGATCCGGCGGCAGGGGTGTGCGACCGGAGAGATCCGGCCCACGCGATCCGTTGCCGCCAGCGCGCGGATCCAGGGGATCCGCCGTCCGTTGCCACGCCATCCAGCCCAGCCCGAGCGCCGCTCCCGCAAGCAGCGCCCCGAGCGCCATGTACCGTCTTCTTGTCTTCATCGTCTTCCGGTTACCTTTCGTCCCGACAAGGTGTGCGAACCCATGGGCTGCCGGCGCGTGATTTGGAACGAAAGCGGGGAAAACTGGCGCGAAACGGCACCGGACGGGAACGGGCCACTGACGTTGGAAAAGGTGGTTGGAACCACGGATGGCACGGATGACACGGATAAGCAGGGACCTGGCTCGGGATCGCCGAACACCTGCGAGGTGAGTGCTCCACCGCGCCGGAAACCTCCATCCCGACGCCGTCCATCCGTGGAATCCGTGCAATCCGTGGTCAAATCAACTGCCGCCCGCCTTCAGCGGACAGGCTGAGTCGGCTACCGGAACTCCAGCCGTTGCTGGATCTCGCGGAGGGGTCGGGTGCTCGCGTAGCGGCTGCCGTTCTTCAGCACGACCACATTCTCGCCCTTGAAGGTGGGCTGGAGTTCCTGGACCTGGTCGATGTTGACGATCACCGAGCGGCTGATGCGCAGGAACCGCTGCGGAGGAAGGCTGGCTTCCAACGCACCCATCGTCTCGCGCAGGACATGGTTCTCCTTGCCGACGTGCACCACCGCATACTTGCCCGCCGCCTCGATGGCGTGGATCTGGTCGAGCTCCACGAACGTGACCCGGCCCGGCGTTTTCACGGCCAGGCGGGTGAGTTGGCTGGCGGCCGGGGCCTGTCCCAGGAACTCCATCAACCCCCGCGCCGCCACGCCGGCGCGCCGGTCGGCGATGCGTTCGCGAGCCCGTTGGACAGCCTCCTTGAATCGGGAGGGCTTGAAGGGCTTCAGCAGGTAATCGAGCGCCTTCGCCTCGAAGGCCTGCAGCGCGTGATGGTCGAAGGCCGTGATGAAGATCACCACGGGCAGAATCGCCGGAGGAACGCGACGGAGCGTCTCGAAGCCGTCCATCTCCGGCATCTGCACGTCGAGCAGGACGAGGTCCGGCCGGGTCGACTCGATCACCTCCGCCGCCTCGAATCCGTCTCCGCATTCGCCCACGATCTCCACGTCAGGCTCTTCGCCCAGCAGCAGGCGGACGCGCTGCCGCGCCAACGGCTCATCGTCCACGATCAAGGTCCGGATCTTCATGCAGGGGGCGTGCTGGATTCGGCGGGTGCGGGTTGCGGGAGCCGACGAAGGGGAATCCGGATGTCGACCTGACACCCGTGGGGCAGGGCCTTCCCGAGCGAGAAGCTCTGGTCGTCGCCGTAGAGTCCCCGCAGGCGCGCCTGGGTATTGGCCAATCCAATGCCTGGCCGCGAGCCATCGGCGGAATGGGCTCCGGAAAGCCCTCGCCCGTCGTCACGCACCCTCAGGTGGAGGTGCGAGTCCACCAGCCGGACTTCGATTGAGATCACGCCCGGACCGCGTCGCGGCTCGATGCCGTGACGGATGGCGTTTTCAATCAAGGGCTGGAGGAGCAACGCCGGGACCAGGACATCCAGGAGCTCAGGCGGAACACTCCGCTCAACCCGCAGGCGATCGCCAAACCGCTTCTGCTCGATGCCGACGTAGGCGTCGATGAACTCGAGTTCACGCGCCAGCGGCACTTCGTGTTCCTCCATGGAATCGAGCGACCGCCGCAGCAATCCACCGAGGTCGCCGAGCATCTCGTCCGCGGCCCGCGGGTTCACGTAAACCAGCGCAGCGATCGAGTTCAGCGTGTTGAAGAGGAAGTGTGGATGAAGCTGCATCCGGAGGGCCTGAAGCCGGGCCGTCGTGAGCCGCGCCTCCAGTTCGGCCTCGCGCCGTTCCCGTTCCTGCAGGCGCACGAAGTAGGTGATCGCCTGGCAGCCACCCAACAGGGACCAGTAGACCAGCACGTCGAGTGCAGCGCGGAAGCCCGTCAATGGGCCGAACGTGCCCGGTGGGGGAAGACGTCCTGCGCTTCGGTCCAGGGGCGGAGGTTGTCCGGGCGCAGCAAGCGGCGTCGGCCGGGGCGTCAGCGGATTGAGCGCGCGCAACGTGGCTCTCCCACTCGCCACCACCAGCAGGCAGGCGAGGACATGAAGTCCGAGGTTCCGAAGCACCTTCCCCCGTTCCAGTGGAAGACGGAAGGCGAGCCAGGCCACGGCCGGAAGGAAGAGCAGCCAGGGCGCCCAGAACGAGGCTCCGAATCCCACGGCCTGCCGCCACGACACCGACCCGGTCAACGCCATCGGTGCCGCGAAGAGCAGCACCAACCCGACCCACAACCCAACGGCCGCCACCAGGACGGCCGCCTTCCGGACGACGGAACTGCTGCCGGTCGTCCGATTCATTTGGCGAAGGTGGTTCTCAAGACAGGGAAGGAGCCGAAGCCCATCGGCCGACGGTTCAGAGCCGGCCGACGCTTCGGAGCCGTCAGGTAGTCCCCCGGCGTCTCCACAGTCAAGGGCGACGGGGACGTCGCCACTCCGTTCCTTCTCTCATGCGGAGCGGCAACTTCCTCGTTGCCATTCCACACCCGCTCCCGGGGCGACGGGGACGTCGCCACTCCGTTCCTTCCCTCATGCGGAGCGGCAACGTCCTCGTTGCCCTTCCACACCTGTTCCCGGGGCGACGGGGACGTCGCCACTCCGTTCCTTCCCTCATGCGGAGCGGCAACTTCCTCGTTGCCATTCCACACCCGTTCCCGGGGCGACGGGGACGTCGCCACTCCGTTCCTTCTCTCATGCGGAGCGGCAACTTCCTCGTTGCCATTCCACACCCGTTCCCGGGGCGACGGGGACGTCGCCACTCCGTTCCTTCTCTCATGCGGAGCGGCAACGTCCTCGTTGCCATTCCACACCTGCTCCCGGGGCGACGGGGACGTCGCCACTCCGTTCCTTCCCTCAAGCGGAGCGGCAACGTCCTCGTTGCCATTCCACACCTGTTCCCGGGGCGACGGGGACGTCGCGACTCCGTTCCTCCTCTCATGCGGAGCGGCAACGTCCTCGTTGCCATTCCACACCTGCTCCCGGGGCGACGGGGACGTCGCGACTCCGTTCCTTCCCTCATGCGGAGCGACAACGTCCTAGTTGCACCTCAACCGGAAGTACCGGGGGCCCGCATCGGGATCGAGGATGGCTGGGTTGCCAGCCGGGCCGGAAGTCCAGGGTCCTTCGATCGTGGGTCCCGCTTCGAGCGTTCCCGACCCCGTCCATCGGATGACGACCTTTCCGTTCTCCACGGCAATGGACTCGATCCGGCAGGACCCGGCGTCGCCCGAGATCAGGATCCGGTAGTCCTCGACCTCACCACTCGATGCAACGCCGCCCGGACCCAGGTTGCCGTTCCGGCTGAGACGGAAACGGGCGTAGGTGAAGCCCGGGATTGCCCCGGCGGGGATCGCCACGGGCACATGGTTGTCGCCCGGAAGCAGGTCGTGGTTCCTCAGGATCTGCTCACCCGCATCCGACCAATCGTAGTCGGCATTGAAGTCCATCCACGCATCCAGCCGGGCAGGCCCGGGATGAAGACGGGTCAGGTTCACGACGAGGGTTGCCGTTTCTCCCGGAACCAATTTGGCGGGAAAGGACACCCCATCCTCGTCGTCGGCCACCGCACTCAACGGGAACTCCAGGCCGTTGTGACCGTCGTCGCCGAGCGCCAGCAGGTTGGGCTGGGCCGTCGGTTCGAAATCCAGACGCCGCCCCAGATGGAACTTCTCCTCGCTCGAAAGGTGCACGGCTCCGTTGTTGGCCAGCAGCGTCGGGTACATCGGCAGCCCGCGCGAGTCCGGCGCGTCGCCGAAGTCGGGCGCCAGGTCAAAGGTCTGCACCGGGTAATCCTCAACCTCGCCATCCGGTGCCGCTCCCTTCGGCCCAAGGCCTCCCGCCCGGCTGAAACGAAAGCGAGCGAACACGGGCAGCGACCGGATCAGGTTCGGCACGAAGAACCGGATCACATTCGGCCCGGCCTTGATCGGATAGGATCCGCCCGCAGGACGGCCGGGAACCGTATCGAAGAGGTACTCATTGACCGCGGGCGCAGGCGGCCGATGCGCAAAGACGCCGTCGCCGTTGTAGTCGATCCATCCGTCCAGGAACCCATCGCTGGCGGCCGTCACGCGAATCGTGGCGAGGAGGCCCGCCACGATAGGGGAATGGAAGATGACTCCATCATCGTCGTCCCCATCGATGTCCACGTCATCCCCGACGGCCTCCGGACCGGGCGCACCATCCGGATCGGCGTCCACGGCGGCACCGAGATGGATACCCCGGATGACCCGATGCGACGCACCCGCCGAAACCCGAAGCGTGCCGTACCCATCCGGAGCATCTCCGTAGTCAACGGCGTCCGGTTGATCCGCCCGGACCTCGAACCGGGTGGCATTGTCGTCGGGCTCGCCCTCCGTTAGCGCCGACCCCAGGGCGAAGTGGACCTGGCCGATCCCGTTGCGGACGGCAGTGGCAGAAACCGAGAAGGTGCGGATTCCGGGAGCGAGGCTTTCGAAGTCGAGTTCGAGCCGGTTGCCGGTACGACGGACGACAGCGCCCTCCACCATCGGCGTGGAGAAATTGAGGAACGAGGGGACGTCCGCCGCGACCCGCACGGTTCCGGGCACGGCGGAGAACGTGCGGAAGCGGAAGCCGAGGTCGAACGGCTCCCCGACATGGACCAGCGACGGCACCAGGATCGGGATCGATTGCAGGTCAGCCACGCCGGCGAACGGGATGGGCAACTTCGTCGACGCCGAATTGTCGTCCACGAAAGGATCTTCCTGAAGCTCCAGGAGATCGACGCTGAGTGAAGCGGAGACAGGCTGGGAGTCCGAGGTGATCAGCGTGATCTCACGCTCCTCCCCCGGCAGCAGCTCATACGGGACACCGTCTTCGAGGAGATCCTCCGACGCGATTGGCAGTCCGAACAGATCGCTGATCCCCAGCAGCAGGTTGCCGGACTCGGGCAACCCGACGCGGACGAGCACCACCCCCACGTCGGGCCCCTTGTTCTGGATCCGCACGACCGTCGAGTAGCTGGTGCCGGACTCGAGGATGATGGGTGGATCCAACGTGACCCGGACGTCGGCGACGGGCGGGCGGGTCGGCGTCTGAGGTAGATGGGTACCGAGCTCGGTCTCCAGGAAGGCGAGCATCCTCCCAAATTCGTTGTTGGCCAGTGCGCGACGCAGCGCGAGGTCCGTCGTCTGCGGCAGCAGCACGGCGAGCAAGGCAAGCGCGAGCCGGCCCTGGGCCCGGACGGCGGCTTCCTGGTCGGCGACCGGCGTCTGGAAGCCGGCTTCATCGCGGGTCAGCAGCGTCACGTTGGCAAACGGCGGCTCGGCCTGCGCCGTTTCCGCCGACACGGTGAACAACCCGATATCGGTCAACGTGGACGTCAGCTGGGTCGGTGTCGGTGTCGCCGCCGGTGCCGTCCGCGACTCCGACCCGAGCGCACCGGCTGGACCGAAGACATTGCCCGCGACGAATGCCGGGGCGGAATCCACGGCCCAGAAATTGACGGCATTGTAGGAGATGACGTTGAACTGCTCGGGATCGAGGCCGCCGGCGACGATCCCGGCGCGGGCATCACGGAGCTCGATCCCGGCTCCGCGGTTGGGAAGCGGCAACCAGCCATCCGGTCCGGTGCCGATGAAGTTCCCCTGGATCAGCAGCCCGGCCGCATCGCTGCCTTCGACCCGGATTCCGGGACCTGCGTTGCCTCCGATCGTGTTCGCGTCGATCCGGGTGAGGGACGCCTCGACGAGGACGCCGCCACTGCCGTTGCCCATGGGATCGAACCCGGAGCCGTCCTGCCGGGTGGGCAAGGCTCCGATCTGATTTCCAGTGAGCTGGGGCCCGTTGATGAACAGGCCCGGCTCAGTCGTGATGGCGATGCCGAAGCCCGCGTTGTCGACCACGGTGTTTCCCGAGACCACTGAAGGCGGAAGGAAGGTGGAGGCCGCGTAGTGCAGATGGATGCCGTGTCCGGCGTTGCCCAACGTGCGCGAACCCAGGGAATCACTTCCGAACAGGTTGTCCGCGAGCGTCACCGCCGAGTTCAGGCTGTAGAGGCCGTCGCCGGAATTCGCGGACACGATTGAATCGCGCAAGGTCATCTCGGACCCGCGCGCCACGATCCCGGCTCCCGCCCCGTTGGAGTCCGCGCCGTTCCCAGCGGGGCTCGCCGCGCGCCGCGCGCCGGCTCGACGCGGCAACTCCGCAGACGCACGCCGGGGCGTGAAGCCATCCGTCCCGATGAAGCACTCCTCGATCACCAATCCCCGGACGTTCTCAGCCGAGACCTGCGCGCCGCCAAACCCCGTGAGGATCAGGCCCCGGATCACGACATTGCTGGAGCCGATCGTCAGCCCGCTGGTGGCGGCCGGAGCGATGATTCCGTCGATCTGGACGCGAAGCACCGGATCCGGAAGGACCCCGGCCGTCCGCCGCGCCGAGCCCGGTTGGGTGAAGCCATCGAGGACCACGGGCCGGTTCACCGTGGGGAGCGGGGACTCCGGTTCGATCCGTCGGATGCCGTCGCCAGGCAGGTTGAAGGCGATGACGTTCCGGTCGAGGGTGAAGGCCTCGGAAAGATCAAGGAGCGCCTGCCTCAAGGATCCAGGCCCCGAGTCCGCCGGCGTGACCACGGTAAAGGTCCGCGAGGCAACCTCGGTCACCACGGGCACGGACGCCGAGATCTCGGACGTGCTTCCGTCGGCGTCCGTCGCGGTCGCCGAGACCGAGCCCCGTGCGACCACGATCGGCAGGACGACATCGAGGACGGCGTTCCCGGATGCGTCGGTTGCAACCTCCGCACTTCCGAGCCACTTCTCGGCCTCGCCCGGTCGTTCGGGCGCATTGTGGTAGAAGTCCAGGGTATAGGTCCGGCTGGGTCGGCTGTTGAACGAGCCCTGGATCCGGAACCCGCCGAGCGTCACTGCCGCCCGGTTCAGCACCGGGAAATTCTGGAGGCCGTTGGGCCCGTTGTCCGCGTCACCCGCATCGTTCGGCGTCACGTCATTCCCGAACCCGGAGGGCGAGAGGTCAATCCCGAGCCCCTGGTTCAGGAACAGGCGATTGCCGCGGATCGTGCTGCCGGATCCTCCGGCAATCCGCACGCCGTTCGAGAGGTTGCCGGCGATCACATTGCCCGCTCCGCCCGTCACTCCGCCCACCGCCAACCGGGCCGTGGACCGATTGGCCACGCCGTCACCGCTGTTCCCCACGCGCGTGATTCCGTCCGCGGCGGTCCCGATCAGGTTGCCCTGGATCGTAAGCAACCCCGTGGCAGGCGATGCGACGAGCACGCCATCTCCCAGGTTGGCAGAAACGCGACTCCGCGCCGACGGAGTCACGCCACCGATGCGACCCTGACCAACGGCGAGACAGCGGATGCCGGCGACCCGGTTGCTCGTCACTTCACATCCTTCCACCACCATGTCCGGAGCCGCCAGCAGCAGCCCGGCACCCGGGAAGTTCCCGACGCGCAATCCGCTGACCCGCGACCCCGGGCCCGCCAGATGCAACCCCGGTTCACCTCCGCCCAGCGCCGCACCGGAGAGTCCAACCCGCCGCACCGCCCGGTCCTCGACCTCGTGGTCGTTCACCAGGGAACCCGGCTGCGAGAACCCCTGCACGTCGACGGCTTCGGTCAGCATCGGAAGCGCGCTCTGCAAGGCGATCGTGTGGACACCGTCCCCGGGAATCGCGAACCGGATCGTGTGGGCCGTGGACGCGATCCGGGCGTTGGCGTCCAGCAGGGCCTGCCGCAACGAGCCCGGGCCGGAGTCGAGCGCATTGACGACCGTGAAGGTCCCGGGCGACGCGGTGCTGGCCGCACGCAAGGTCGGCCCGAACTCCGAGGTGTGCCCCTCGGCAGACGTTGCCGTGGCTGACAGGTACCGCCCGCGCGTCGCCGCCGGAAGCGGACCGCCGAACGAACCCGTCCCGTTCGCGGCCGTGACGAACTCGAACGTTCCGAGGAACTCCTGACCCTCGCCCGTTCCCGATGGATCCGGGACCGCGTTGGCGAACACCTCGACGGCGTAGGCTGAGTTCGGCCGGCCCGTCAGGGTTCCCTGGACCGTAGTCGCACCCGCCGACAACGTCGCTGACGTCAGGACTGGCGCATTGGGGATCGGGTCGGTGTCCGGCACCTGCGGCGGGTTGGGGCCATCGCCACCGTCGTCGATGCCAAGCCCGCCGTTGCCGAAGATCCGGTTCTGCCGGACCGCAACCGGCGTGGCCGCCGAGAGCCGGACGCCCGACTCCGCGTTGTAAGCGATGAGGTTTCCTTCACCGGGTCCCCCCACGCGGATGTCGCCCGTCAGGACCACCTCGATGCCATGCTGACCATTGCCAAGCCGAAGGTTCCCGGAACGATCCGTCCCGATCGCATTGTGCGTCACCACGCCCTCACGCGTGCTCGAAAGGGAGAGGACCAGGCCGCTGCCCCCATTTCCCCCGAGGACGTTGCCCAACCCCGGACTCGCACCGCCGATGACGAACTGGCTGCTCTCGGTCACCTGCACCCCGTGCGATCCGTTCGCCAGTGCCCCGGTCTGATCCGCGCGCACTCCCACCCGGTTGCCTTCCAACCGGACCTCACGGGCCGTGACGACCTGGATTCCGATGGAGGAATTCCCCGAGACAAGGTTGTCGCGAACCAACGCCCGCCACGTTGCCTGGAGCGAGATGCCGCCCTGCGCATTGGGAACCGGCGCGTCTCCTGCGGGATTCGTCCCGATGTGGTTCCCCTCGATTTCGTTCAGCAGGGATTCGGCGTTTCCGGGCGCGGTCACCAGCACGCCGACCTGCGTGTTGCCCGAGATCACGTTGCGGTGGGCCGGCGCAGATCCGCCCAGCCGCACGCCGTGGCCGGTGTTCAGGAAAACCCCGAATCCGTTGCCGCGGACGGTTCCATCCGGCGCGAGCCCGATGAGGTTGCCGGCGATCCACGCGCGATCCGCCCGGACGAAGATCGCCGAGCCAAATCCGGTCAACGCCAACCCCTGGATGGTGATGTCGCGCGCCTCCAACTGGAGTCCCGTGATCGCGCTCCCGGCACCGTTGTCGAGGTGGATGACCAGCACCGCATTCCCACCCACGGCCTGCGAGTTGGGCGTCGCCCCCGGTTGCGTATAGCCATCCACCACCACCGGCCGCGTGATCGGGGGCAGGTTGGAACGAACCACGATCCGATGCGGGCCAGGTCCCGGAATGCCGAACACGATCCGGTTCGCGCCGCCGGACCCCGCATTGCTGTCGAGGATCGCCTGACGCAGCGAACCCGGCCCGGAGTCCGCCGTGGTCGTCACGGTGAACGTCGCGCCCGCCAGCTGGGATTCCGCCTCGAAGGTCCGGCCGAATTCCGACGAGTTGCCCAACGGATCCGTCGCCGTCGCGCTCAGGAAGTTCCCGATCGCAACTCCCGGCAAGGTCGCTGAAAAGCTCGCCAGTCCGTCGGCTCCGGTCGTGGTCTGGATGGTCCCCAGATACTGCCGCCCTTCGCCGAACCCGGAGGCATCCGCGGAAACATTCGCGTAGAGATCGACCAGGAAGGTTGTCTGAGACGTGCTCTCCAGCGTTCCGGCGAACGTGGTGCCGGCGGGACCCACGTTCGCCGACGTCAGCACCGGGTGGTTTTGCATCCGGTTGTCGCCTCCATCCAGGTCACCCGCATCGTTCGGATTCGGGAATCCACCCGACCCCAGATCCATGCCGATGCCCACGTTGTCGTGGACGGAGTTCCCCCGGACCGGGTTGCGCTCGGTGGGGGTGAATCCAGCGACCTGGATTCCCGTGCCGCCGTTGAAGGCAACGTGGTTTCCCTCGCCGGCCGCCACGCCGCCAATCCGGTTGTCGAAGCCGTTGCCGACCGAGATTCCGGCCTGCCCATTGCCGAGGGGACGAACCCCGTCCGCCCCCAAGCCGACCTGGTTGCCGAGGATCTGGTTGGCGTTGCCGCCCGTCTGGCTGATGCCGGCCGATTGATTCCCGGAAATGACGTTCCCCTCACCCGGCGCAGGGCTTCCGATCCGGTTGCCGGAGGATGCCTCGATGCGGAGGCCGACATTGTTGGGAATGGCGTTGGTCCCGCCCGGACCAACTCCGAGGAAGTTGCCCTGAACCACGTTGTTCGAGGATCCCGCAGGCAGGAAGATGCCGGATCCAAACGTGTGTCCGCCGATGACATTGCGCGCGGCCAGCGACGCCCCGCCGAGTCGGTTGGCCACGCCCGGTTGGCCACCTCCCACATCACGCCGCACCAGGATTCCCTGGTCGCCCGATCCCTGCACCGTGCCGTCGGGACGCAACCCGATGCGACAACCCTCCACGACGTTCGAGGCGCTCCCCAGCGCGATGCCGGCCCTCACGAAGCGCACGATCGAAATGCCGACGACCTCGTTCCCCGGCGTCGCGAAACGGAGCCCGAACTCGAGCTGCCGATCCGTTCCGTCCAGGACGATCGCCAACTGCGCGTCATCCGCGCCCGACAGCGCATTCGGCCGCGAACCCGGCTGGGTGAAGCCATCCAGGCGGATCGACTCGTTGGCCAGCGTCGGCAGCGGACTCTGGGGTGCGATGACATGCGGACCGGAACCAGGAATCTGGAACCGGATCCGATGCGGAGAACCGGCCACCACCTGGTCCGCATCGAGCATCGCCTGCCGCAAAGACCCAGGTCCGGTGTCGGCCGTCGTCGTCACCGTGAACGTCGAGGCCGGTACCGTGCTCGAGGCCACGACCCATGGGCTGAACTCCGACGTATTGCCGTTCGCGTCCGTCGCGGTGGCGGTCAGGAAACGGCCTTGCCCGCCGACGGGGAGCGTGACCGTGAAGGCGGCCACACCGGCACCGTCCGTCGTCACCGCGTGGTTGCCGAGGTATTGCTCTCCTTCGCCATTCCCGGAGGAATCGCCCGCGGAACTGCTGTAGAAGTCGAGGATGTACGTCCGGTTCGTCCCGCTCCCGAGCGAGCCGCTGATCTGCGTCGACCCGACATCAATCCGGCCCTGCGCGAGCACGGGATAGTTCTGCTGCTGGTTGGCGCCTCCGTCGGCGTCGCCGACGTCGTTGTTCAGCTTTCCCACTCCAGCCAGTTCCAGCCCCAGGACGCCATTCCCGACGAAACGGTTTCCCCGGATGACGTTGTTGGTGCCAGACCCCACCAGCACGCCCGCGGTTCCATTGTACGCCAGGAGGTTCGCCTCACCGGCGACCACGCCGCCTACCTGGTTGCCGCTCCCGCCCTGGATCGAGATGCCTTGTCCATTGTTCTTCAGCGCCGTTCCCGCGACCGATGCCCCGATCCGGTTTCCAAGAATCCGGTTGCCCGTCGCCCCCGCGCCATTCAGTTCCAACCCGTCACCAATGTTGCCCGAGATCCGGTTTCCAGCGCCCGGCTCGACACCACCCACCCGGTTGTCCGGTGCGTTCGCCAGGTGGATCCCATCCGACGTGTTGCCCCGCGCGATCAACCCCGTCGGGTCCGTCCCGATCAGGTTTCCGAGGATGACGTTGCCCGTCGCGGTTGCGCCCGAAAGCTGGATGCCATGTCGGCCGTTGCCCGAGACCAGGTTCCGGGCGTCCGGGGTCGTGCCCCCGATCCGGACCCCCGAGGCCCCGTTGACGAGGATGCCATCAAACCCCTGGCCGAGGTCGGTTCCATCCACGGCCAACCCGATCCGGCAACCCTCGATCACCGCCCGATCCGCCGTGGCGGCCACTTCGATTCCATCGCCCTTCCATCGGATCACGCCGAGTCCACGGATCGTGATGTCCGGGACCTGCAGGCTCAGTCCGTCCGTGCCCGCCGGAGCTGAGTTGCCGTCCAGAACGATCGGCAACACCGCGTCAAAGGCCTCCGCAGCGGTGCCCGCCGCCGCGCCGGGCTGGGTCAGGCCGTCCACGCGGACCGGTGCCGTCAGGGCCGGCAACGCGGTCAAGGGTGCGATGACATGGGGTCCGTTGCCCGGAATCTGAAACGTGATCCGATCCCCGAGATTCAGCGCGGCGTTGGCATCGAGGATCGCCTGACGAAGGGAACCCGCACCCGAATCGGAGGTCGTCGTCACGACGAAGGACGCCGGCGGCAACGTCGTGCGGGCGCGATGGGCCACGGAGAATTCCGAGGTGTTCCCGGCCGGGTCCGTCGCCGTCAACGTCACGAACCGGCGCAGCGTCCCCACGGGCACGCTGTTCGAGAACGTCGCCACGCCCGCGGCATCGGTGGTCACACCGAAGCTCCCCAGATACTCCTCGCCCTCGCCATTGCCGGTCGGATCGGCCGCGTCGCTGGCGTACACGTCGAGATCATACGACTGCCCGGGTCGGCTCCGAAGTTCGCCCGTCACCTCCGTCGATCCCGCCCGGAGGACAGCCGTCGTCAGCACCGGGAAGTTCTGCAGCTCGTTGGCGCCCGTGTCGGAGTCGGACGCGTCGTTCACCGTCACGCCATTCGACCCCAGATCGATGCCAAGCCCGACGTTCGAGTGAATCCGGTTTCCACGCACGGCGTGGTTGGTCCCGCCCGCCACGTGGATCCCGTCGCCCCCGTTGAACGCGATCCGGCAGCCGGCACCGGACGTCGTCGACCCGATGACATGTCCTGTCCCGGCGTTGATCAGGATTCCCGCCGCGTTGTTCGAGAGCGAAAGCAGCCCCGTAACATCCGTGCCAATCCACGCGTTCACGATCCGCGCGTCCGCCACGTTGGCACCCTCGATCAGGATGCCGTTGCCGTTGTTGCCCGAGATCCAGTTGCGACCACCGGCGTCGGCAGATCCCACCCGCGATCCGATGGCGCGGTTGATGTAGAGCCCGTGTGTGGTGTTCCCCAGATCGACCGAGCCGGCCCGATCAGTGCCCAAGCGGTTTCCCAGCACGACCGTGCCCACCGTGTTGGTGCCGTCCAACCGAAGCCCGGCGGCGTCGTTGCCGGAAACGACGTTGCCTTCGCCTTCCGTCGTTCCGCCGATCCGGTTGCCGGTGCCGCTGGAGACCAGGATCCCGTTCTGGCTGTTGCCCAGGTCGTTGGTTCCCAGCAATCCGGTGCCCACGAAGCAACCGGCGACGACATTGCTGGAGCCCAGGATTTCCACGCCATCCCCCCGCCACCGGTTGATGCACAAGGCCCTGACCACCGAGTTCGAGGTCGTCAACCGGAGCCCATCGGTGTTGTTCGGGGCGGCATTGCCCGAAAGCTCGATCAAGGGAAGACCCGCGAACCCAGGCTGCGTGGTGCCGTCGATCGTGACCGGTTGCACCAACGCCGGGAGCGCCGTGGTGGGAGCCAGCGTCACGGCTCCTCCCGCGCCCACGTTGAAGGTGATCCGATGCGGCCCCGGCGCCGCATTCGCATCGGTGATCGCCTGCCGGAGTGTCCCCGCGCCGGTGTTGGCCGTGGACGTGACGACAAATTCACCTGCCGACAGCGCCGTCGCGCCGAGGAGGAAAAGGAGGGCGACGGGAAGGATGGATGGCCTCATAGGTTGGGATGGGGCAGCGCGGGTTCAGGCCATCGAAATGGCCAATTTGAGGAATGACCATGGTTCGGTATTCCAATTCTTGCTGTCCGGGAAGGCCAAATCCGGGGGGGCCCAACCACGCTCATCCTGCCACCGCCCTCGCCTCGAACGGGGCCGCAACGTCCTCGTTGCCCTCCCAATCCCTGTCCACGAGCGATGAAGACATCGCCGCCCCAGTGCAGGCTTGATCCGGGAGCCGTGCTCAGCAACGCCCCTGAAATCGCGGACCTAGATCGCCATCACTGGCACATCCGTCACGCCGTCGCCCGAGACGTGCAGCACCTTGCCCTGCGCGTCGAACACCACCGTCCGCTCCTTCGTGAACCCGAACGCCTCCGTGCCCGATGCACAGAACGACTGGCGGAACTCGAGCTTCAGCGTGACGACGTCGACGTTCTGCCAAGTCTTCCCATCCAGCTCGAACCGCTCATGCCGCTTCACCGCCGCGGCATACTTCAACGCGCTCGACGGCTCGGCATACCGCTTCATCCGGGTTTTGCCATAACCCGTCACCAGACCTGCGTAATACGTCACGGCATCCCCGGTCACGGCGTAGGGAATGCGGATGCCGAACTGCTCCCGGCACCACCACACCTTCCCTTCCCGGGGCAACGGCACGTCGCCTGCGGCCTTCACCAACTCCGCCCGATCCGGCTGCAAGCCCTCGGCCCGGGCGATCAAGCCCCGCCCCGCCTCATCACTCGCACTCCGGACGATCGTCACCGTGTGCTTGTTGGTGTTCGCCGGCCATTCCTTCGGGCCTTCCCGGCCTGCGTCCGCCGTGATCGCCCGCCGTGCGAAAACCGGATCCGTCACCCCAGCCAACACCAGAACGCCCGCGAGGGCCATCCACCAACGCATCACACCGGCCAAGCGACGGGAATTCAACGGACGGGTCGCGCGAACTGTCAGGTCGGTCTTCATGGCATCAATCAATCGTTCACCGCGACAACGCAGGAACCACCCATTCCTTAGCCGATACCCGACGAGGTGACGAGGCGGGACTCGGGAGGAGTTCCAAGTTCTCAGTTTCAAGATTCCAGGTCGCCAGATCCCGAGTCCTCACTTGTAGGCTGCGTGCCCCCACGCGGCGTGGCTAGTGAACCGCTGCGTAGAGGCACGCAGCGTACAGAACGGAGTTGAGCCCGGCCGTCAGCCCCCTGTCCTCAGTCTGGGCCCAGTCTCAGATTCTGTTACGCCGGAGGCGTTGGAGCTGGTAGCCCCGGGTTGGCGCGGACGCGCCTACCCGGGGTATGGTGGTTTGGGAGAAGGGCACCCCGAAGGCGGTGCGAAGCTCTCCGCTCCCCGCTTCAACGCCTCCGGCGCAACACACATGCCCGACCACATGCCCTCTGGCCACTCTACCCACCGACTGGATACCGTCCTCCCATGCCCCGTCGAGTAACGTGGAGTCCCTCCCGCAGGGACCTCGCCATTGGCCTGCTCCTCCACCTCTGGATCCCCGCCGCCGCCGCGGACAGCCCGGCGGCCTCCGACCTTCAAGCCCTCCTCGACGCCTCGCCCGGCCGGATCATCGAAGTCCCACCCGGTGAACACCGACTCGACCGCGCCCCCATCCTCTTCGACCACGGACAGGAACCCACCGATCCGCCCCTTCGCGACGTCATCATCTCGGGGAATGTCGTCATGAACGACGGCGCGGGCGGCATGGCCGATGGAGGCGGCCCCCGATATCGCTGGGCGGTGTTCATCAGCAGCGGACGCCCCCATTCCCCACGCAACCTCCTGTTTCAGGGCAACCGCTTCGCCCCCGGAACCGATGGCGTCTCGAACACGCCACTCGAACCCGCACCGCCCAAGCCGGCCACCGCACCCTGATCCGTCCTGACACGCAGCCATCCGCTCAACCGACGCAGCCCCGCATCCCATGCTCCGCCAAACCCGCTCTCCCCTCATTCCGATCCTCTGGCTGCTGGTGCTCTCCGCCTTCTTCCCGTCGCGGGCGGACGAGCCCGCACCACGCCGGCCAAACATCGTCTTCATCCTCGCCGACGATCTTGGGTTCACCGACATCGCCTGCAACGGGAGCCGTTACTACGAGACCCCGAACATCGACCGCCTCGCCAGCCAGGGCCTCCGCTTCAACCGCCACTACCATTGCCCCAACTGCCAGCCCACCCGCGCCGCCCTGCTCTCCGGTCAGCACGGTCCGCGGACCGGCGTCTACACCGTCGGCGGGATCGATCGATTCGATTGGTGGAAGCGCCCGCTCCGCCCGGTCGACAACGTGACCGAGCTTCCGCTCGACCGGACCACCTTCGCCCAGTCCCTGAAGGAAGCCGGCTACGCCACCGCCTTGTTCGGCAAATGGCACCTGGGCGAGGAAGGCGCCCATCACCCTGCCCGCCGCGGGTTCAACGAGGCTCTGGTCACCATGCACAAGCACTTCAACTTCGTGACCACTCCCGCGTTCCCGGTACCGACCAACCAGTACCTTGCCGACTTCCTCACCGACCGCGCCGTCGACTTCATCCAGCGCCACCGGGACCGTCCCTTCCTCCTGTACGTTCCTCACTTCGGCGTGCATTCCCCTCACGAGGCCAAGCCCGGGCTCATCACCCGGTTTCGCGGCAAGACTGTGGCCGGTGGACACAAGAACCCAACTTACGCAGCCATGATCGCGAGCATCGACGAAAGCGTCGGCCGCATCATGCAGACGCTCGATGACCTCCGCCTCGCCGAGAACACCGTCCTCATCTTCGCCAGCGACAACGGCGGCGTCGGTGGGTACGTCCGCGAAGGCATCAAGCACGGCGGCGACATCACCGACAACGCCCCGCTCCGCAGCGGCAAGGGCAGCCTCTACGAAGGTGGCACCCGAGTGCCCTTCATCGTCCGCTGGCCGGGCGTCATCCGACCCGGCACCAGCAACGACATCCCGACCATGCACGTCGACGTATTCCCTACCTTCCTGGATCTGGCCCGCGCCAAGGCCCCGGCGCAGACGCTCGATGGCGAAAGCCTCGTTCCCCTCTTCCGCGACCCGGCCGCCCGCCTCCGGCGCGACGCCATCTTCCAGCACTTCCCCGGTTACCTCGGCTCCGGCAACAACACCTGGCGGACCACCCCAGTCGGCACGATCCATAGCGGGGACTGGAAGTTGATGGAGTTCTACGAGGACGGTCACCTCGAACTCTACAACCTCCGCGAAGACCTCGGCGAGACCCGCAACCTCGCCGCCACCCAACCCGATCGCGCCCGCGAACTCCACGCCCGCCTTGTCGCCTGGCGCACCCAGGTCGGCGCCCGCATGCCCACCCCACACCGCGCCGGGGAGAAGCCGGCGAGCCCAACCCAGCGGTAACGTGCTCCCCGGGCACCCTCTCTTGGAACTACCGCCCTTCCCATCCGCAGGGTTAACGTCCGTCGTCGATGAACTCCCCGACCCCGCCCGCCACCGGTCCGGTCCTTGAACGTCGGCTCGGGCTCCTCCCGGCCTCGGCCCTCAACATGGCCAACATGCTGGGGGCTGGTCCGTTCATCACCATCTCCACCCTCATGTCAGCCATGGCCGGGCCGCAGTCGATGCTCGGTTGGATCGTCGCCCTCCTGATCGCCATCCCCGATGGCATGATCTGGAGCGAGCTGGGCGCTTCCATGCCCGGGTCCGGCGGCACCTACCGATACCTCCGCGAGGGATTCGCGAAGCTCGGATGGGGTCGCCTGATGGGATTCGTCTTCCTGGTCCAATTGCTCATCAGCGGCCCGCTCGAGATCGCCTCCGGCTACATCGGTTTCCTCCGTTACCTCGACTACCTGTGGCCGGGAACCCTCGCCGATGGCATGCCCACCTGGCGCGGCGCGGTCATCGTCACCGCACTCGGCCTCGCCCTCATCGCCCTCCTCTACCGGCGCATCGACAGCATTGGAAAACTCCTCGTCGGAATCTGGATCGGTGTCCTCGTCGCCGTTGCCGGGGTCCTCATCACCGGCGCCATGCACTTCGACCCGAAGCTTGCCTGGGACTTCCCCACGGATGCCTTCCGATTCAGCTGGGGCTTCGCCCTAGGCCTCGGTGCCGCCGCACGCACGGGCATCTACGACTTCCTCGGCTACTACGACATCTGCTACCTCGGCGACGAGGTGAAGGACCCGGGCCGCACGATCCCCCGCTCGATCCTCATCAGCCTCGTCTGCGTCGCCGCGATCTACATCGGGATCAACCTCTCGATCACCGGCAGCGTGCCGTGGCGGACGTTCGTCCCCGAGGACAAGCACCCCGAGGCAATGTACGTCGTGTCGGCCTTCATGGAACGGATCCATGGCCCCGGCGTGGCACGCTTCTTCACCATCATGGTCCTGTGGACCTGCGTGGGCTCGTGCGTCGCGCTGCTGCTTGGCTACTCGCGCATCCCCTACGCCGCGGCCCGCGCCGGCGATTTCTTCGCCGTGTTCGGGAAGCTGCACCCGACCCGCGCCTTCCCGCACGTCTCGCTGATCGTCATCGGGGTCCTCGCCATAGCCGGCGCGTTCATCCGGTTCGGGGTCGTCCTCGACACGCTCATCGCCACCCGGATCCTCGTGCAGTTCGCCGGCCAGATTGCCGCCGTCGTCCTGCTGCGCCGCCACCAACCCAACCTGCCACGGCCCTACCGCATCTGGCTCTATCCGGCACCGCTGTTCCTGGCCGGCGTCGGTTGGACCTTCGTCTACTGCACCCTGCCCCTCTCCGTGATGCTGTTCTCCGTCGCCGCGCTGTGCGGCGCGGTCCTGCTTTACGTCGTCTGGCGCAAGGGAACCGGCGCGCCCGCGGCGTCGTGAGGCCGGCAATCCGCAGCTCCTGTCGATCAGCCTCCTCACGTCGGCTACCCTCCCGGCAGTAGCAGCCGAGGTGACGATGCTGGCCTGTGACCAGCCTACTCACGTCGTTGGCTACCCGCCGAACGTCGCCCCAGCCACAGGATGTGGCCCACCAGATAGACGAAGAGCAACCACTCCCAGAGCGGAGTCGAATGCAGGCCGTCGCCCGGCCAGTGCTTGAGGCTCTTGTCGAGCCGGCACATCCGCTCCCACTCCGCCAACTGCCAGAAGCCCACCCCGACCAATGCCGCAAACCCGTGCGCCGGCCACAACGCCACGAACCGCATCCCGTCCCGGAACGCTCCCACCGTGTCCAGGAACAACCCCAGCCCCATCACCGGGATCGCCAGGATCGCCAGGCGCGTGTGCAACTGGCTGCTCGTCATCCCGAACCAGTCACCGGATCTGCTGTCCGGAATCCACACCGACGACAGGAGCAATCCCATCGCCGCGAACAGCGGAACACTGGCCGCGCCTGACAGGCTCCACGCTCCCCGCACGCAACGCCGGTGACGATCCCCCAGGAAGCCCAGCATGAGCACGATCAACGACGTCATCCCCACCTGATACACGCGCCAGCCGTCCGGGTTCCGGTCCGCATCCGGCGAACCCAGGTACGAGATCGTGCAGCGAAGGATCGAGTACCGGTTCGCCGTCGGATACAGCCACCACGCCCAGACCAGACCCACCACTGCGACGCCGGCCAACACGGCGCGAACCCAAGTCGAACGAAACCAGTCCTTCATCGGCGACAACTCCCTATTCACGGATCACTCGCAACGACGAGATCGGGACGTCGTACAGGTCGCCGTCGCCTTCATCCGCCGCGATGATCAACCGGTCGCCGTCCAACGTGATCGCCTCCGCCTCCTCGTCCTCCGTCGGAAGCCAGCGGATCGCGCCATCGAACCACTTCTCCTTCTCCCGCGCGTCGAAGACCCAGATCCCCGTATAGGTCAGAACCGCCAGCCGCTTGCCGTCCGCCGACACATCCGCACCCGTCACCTGATCCCGTGTGTCGAACGACTCCAACCGCGTCAGCACATGCACCCGACCTGGCTCTTCGGAGTCGAGCCGGTAGAGCGTCGTGCCCGTGTCACTCCGATGCTTTGTCAGGATGTAGGCGTGCCCGTGCGCGAAGAAGAGGGCTTCCGCATCGAAGTTCCGCACCGGCGACGGCACCTCCGTCTGGTCCGGATACCGGAAGAACACCTTCTTCGAGACCGACGTGTACCCAGCCGAAGGATGCGGCTCCTCGATGAAGTACAGGCACAGGTCGCGGCGCGTGTTCGACTCGCTGTTCCCAAAGTCCCCGATGATCAGGCGCCCCTGGTCGTCGGTGGCGATGTCTTCCCAATCGACGTTCACCGCATCCGGGATCCGCACGCCGTGCGCCGCGCCGTCGCGTTCGGACGGGTACATCCGCCCGTCCCGGTGCATGGCGAAGATGCGGGGGCCATCGCCCGAATCGTTGTGCGCCCAGTACACGTCCGGCCAGAGTCGGCTCTTCACGATGCCCGACGGCTCGCGGTTCGCCGGGATCTCCAGCTGTGCGTAAGGCTTGAACTCGACCGGCTTCACGTCGGGCAACGTCACCCGCTTCATCGCCGATTCCGCCCCGAACAGGGTCAGCACCAGGGGAACACCCAGGATACCGGACAACACTCGCCGACGCTGGAAGCCAATCATCACCCCCATGCATATGCACTCCCTACATGGAGTTGGAAGCGTTCAGTTTGAGTTCCCAGTCGCCAGATTCCAGTTCCCAGGTCGGTGCCAACGCCGGAGGCGTTGCAGCCGGTAGCCCGGGGTGCGAAGCGACCCCGGGTCCAACGCCCCCTTTCGACAACAACCCCGGCAGGGGTTGCAGGCCCCGGGTCCTTCCTCGATTCGCGGCAGAGTGGTTGATCCGAGGCAACGACGCTGGTCTGGGCGGGAACTCCGTCACGTGTCACCACCGCCAAACCGGACTGGCAACTGGCATCTGGGAACTCGTCCTCCCCCCAACCCCTCCGACCAGAGTCGTACCCTTGACCGCGCGGGATTCATTGCCGCACCGATGCCCGGCTCCGTAGCGTTTCCCCATGGGTCAACTTCACGAAGCACGGATGCAGCTCCGCACAGAGCTCGAGGCCCCGGAAGCCCTTCGGCGATTCGGGAGCGGATGGATCAGTGGCGTCCTGGGCATCGTGCTCGGACTCGCCGGTCTCGCCCTCGTGGTCTGCCTGCGTGTCCCCGGCACCTTCGCCACGCCCCAGATGCAGGCCTGGCACGATCACCCGTTCTTCCGGCTCGGACTCCATGCCCTCCTGCTGACGGCGTTCGCCTTCGCCGCCCTCAGCCTGACGCTGCGTCGTGGCAAGGCCCTCGGAACCTTCGGTGCCGCCATCACGCTGGGTGCCGTCTGCCTCGGCGGTTCCCGCGCCACCGCCCTCGTCCAGGATCCCACCCCGCTCTTCCTCGGGCTCGACTGGTTCGTCCTGAACGTACTCCTCACCGGCTTCCTCTTCGTCCCATTCGAACGGATCTTCCCCCTCCGACCCGACCAATCCGTCTTCCGCGACGAATGGCGCGAGGACCTGTTCTATTACCTCGTCAGCAGCCTGATGGTGCAGGTGCTCACGTTCCTCTCATTCCTGCCTGCCCAGACCGTCGCGGCCTGGACCGCCATCGCCGACCTCCGCGCCTGGGTCGGACGGCTGCCCTTCGCGGTGCAGTTCATCGCCATCATGTTCCTGACCGACTTCGTCCAGTACTGGGTCCATCGCGCGTTCCACCGCATCCCCTTCCTCTGGAAGTTCCACGCCGTCCATCACTCGGCCAAGGCGATGGACTGGATCGCCGGAGCCCGGATGCACTTCCTCGAGATCCTCCTGCTCCGCAGCGTCACGGTCATCCCGATGATCGCACTCGGCTTCACCGAGATGGCAGTGCAGTCCTACATCCTCGTCGTCTACCTCTACTCCACGCTCATCCACGCCAACCTCGTCTGGCGATTCGGCCTGCTGGAGTCCTTCCTCGTCACCCCGCGCTTCCACCACTGGCACCACGGCATCGAGGACGAAGCCATCGACGTGAACTTCGCCATCCACTTCCCGTGGCTCGACCGCCTCTTCGGCACCCATCACCTCCCCGGCGACCGCTGGCCCTCCGGCTACGGCGTCCAGGGTCACCCCGTCCCCAAGGGCTATACCCGCCAGTTCCTCTATCCGTTCACCAAGGATCCGTCGTGATCCGGTAGCGGTTTGGGGAGGTTCCAGCGGACGAACCCAACCTTCAGCCTGAAAGCGGCAGTTGGGTTATCCACGGATTTCACGGATTTCACAGATGGGCCGGGACGAGGGGCCTCGCCGCATCACTGTTTCCATGTCACCCGTGGGGTGGAACGACCGCCTCTCTCAACCGGCTTCCAATCCGTGGAATCGCTGTAATCTGTGGATCCAACCGCCGTTTCTAGGTTCAGCCCAATCCCCTTGGTCACGGCCCCAAAGCCGCCCCAACCAGTGAGGGCGCGGCTCGACCGTGGGCGTTGAGCCAACGCTGCCAACCCACAAGACCAAGTCTTGCGGTCCCGGGCGACCCAACCGCCCCACTTCAATGCCTGGGTAGAAACGTCCCGCTGGCCGGATCATCGAACGAAACCACGCCTGGGGAATCCCCCTTGCTGTAGCTCCGAAGTCAGCCTCAGAACTCCTGACCTCGCATGGTGAGTTCAGAGGTCTGACGGAATGGAAATGAGACCGTTTCTGGCAGGATTTGGCTTTCGCGGGAACACCGTTGCCCCTACGAAATCGTCCCATGCCGCAAGTGCAACTCCCCCTGTTTCCTGCAGGCAGTGTTGACATCAATCGCGACCTGGCCTGCCGCACCGAAGGCGACCGGGTCGTTTACTTCAACGGCCACCTTCCGGTCTTCACCCATCACAAGGATGACCTGGCCAGCTTCCGGCTTTTCACCAGTCAACTGATCGTCCAGGGCAGTGCCACCCAAGGCCACATCGCCAAGGCCTTTGGGGTTCCCCTCATCACCATCAAACGTTCCACCCACTTGTACCGCACCGCGGGTCCGGCTGGATTCTTCGTTCCGAAACCCCGGCGTGAGGGCAGCCGTCTGAACGCCGCCAAGCTGGAGGAGGCCCGGGTTCTCCTCGCCAAGGGCCAATCCCTGGCTGCGGTGAGCCAGCACACCGGTGTGTTGGTCGACACCTTGCGCAAGGCCGTCGGCGCCGGACGGCTGCCACCGCCAAAAAAAAGTGCTCTGCCGACCCGGTTGGTGTCCCCGGTGACGGTGTCGGCGACGGCATCATAACGAGTACCACAATCGCCGATCCAACCAGCGCCAGTGATCGCTCCCTGAAGGATACCGAGTCCCCGCTGGGTTACGCGACCACCCGCACGCTGGATCGGCTGCTCAGTTCGTGCGGATGGTTGGATGGAGTGGACCTGCGCTTCGAAGCGGCCGATGACGTGGCCAAGGGCGGAGTCCTCTTTGCATTGCCCGCCCTGCTGGGCGAAGGACTGCTGCGTCACACGCGCGAACACTACGCGCTGCCCAAGGGGTACTATCCGCTGGAGTCGATCTTCCTGCTGCTGGGCCTGCTGGCGCTGGTGCGGTGTCCGTCGATGGAACAGACCCGCTATGAGGCACCCGGGGAATGGGGCCGACTGCTGGGGTTGGACCGCTTGTGTCAGCGCCCACGTGAAAACCGTCTAAAGCTGCCGGTTTGAAATCCGTTGGGGATCCGGGCATGAAAATGGCCGCTGGGAGCCTTGCTCCAGCGGCCTTGCGATGGGGGTGTACTAGTGGACTATGGCGTTTCGGTGTGTTCCCGACTCCGGTAACTGCGGCCTTCGATCAGGATCGTTTCCACGTGGTGCAGCAAGCGGTCGAGCAACGCGGCCGTCATCGTCGCGTCGTTGTTGAAGATGTGCGCCCACTCCTTGTACGCGCGGTTCGTCGTCAGCACCGTCGACGCCTTCTCGTACCGCTCGGCCAGCACCTGATACAGCAGGTCCGCCCCCGCCTTGTCGATCGGCAGGTAGCCGATCTCGTCCAGGATCAACAGGTCGATCCCGGCATACTTGCGGATCGTCTTGCGCAAGCGGTGGGTCTTCTGCGCCACCAGCAGCTCGTTGATCACATGGATGGCCGAGGCATACAGCACCGTCCGTCCCGCCTGGCATGCCTCCAGTCCCAGCGCCACCGCCAGATGCGTCTTGCCCAGTCCAACCGATCCCATGAACACCACGTTGGTGTGGGTCTCCATGAACTTCAGGTTGAAGAGTTCGCGCACCGCCATCTGGTTGATCTTCCGCGGCCACGTCCACTGGTACTGCTCAAGCGTCTTGCGAAACGGGAATCGTGCCCGGCGCAACCGCTGTTCCAGCGCCTTCTGCCGCCTCTGGCCCACCTCGCCCTCGATGAGGCGGTTGAGGTATTCCCCGTGGGACCACTGTTCTCGTGCCGCCTGCTGGGCGAGGGAGCGATGCTCCTTCTGGATGTATTCCAGACGGAGGTAGTCGAGGTGCTCGTTGAGGATGTCCTTTTTCATGGTTGGTCGTAGAGGGAGAGGTCGGGTGCGGGGACTTCGAGATCCAGCAGGTCGCTGGAACGGGTGAGATGCAGGGCTCCACATTCCTGGGAGATGCGCTGTCGCTGGGTGGCGAGGTTGGCGATGTAGTCGGCACCGAAGGCCTCCAGTTCGAGGAGGTCCTCGAGCAATCGGGAGACGAGGTCCACCCCGTGGGACTCGCTCAGCGCGACGATGCGCTGGACCTGGGTGAGGGCGTCGGGCCGGCGTTGCTGCAATTGCTCCCAGTAGCGTTGGGCTGCCGGACCGAAGGTCAGGAAACGCACCAATTGTCGTTGGCGATGGGCCCGCATCCGTTGGTGCAGCAACGGCTCGATGTGTCCCCGGATTTCGAAGTCCCGACGCCGTTCGTAGGAACGCGGGTGATCCGCGACGACCTGGTCGCCGTTGAGGATCACGATCCGGTCCGTGGACGCCTTCAGCGTTAGCAGTTGCCGCGCGTTGGTGGCCGGAACGGAATAGGTGTTGGAATCAAAGCGCACTCGACAGGTCCGGTCGGATCGCAGTGGGTGGATGGTGGCCGTGTCGTAGGCGTTGAGGTGGAGGGGGCGGAGGTTTTCCTCTGCAAGGAGGGCATCGGGTGTCTTGCCTGTATCCCCATGCACGCGGACGTTGGCCACGGTGTTCATCCACAGCCGCGCCTCGGCGTTGATGGCGTCGAGGGAGCCGAGTTCGCGTCCGGCCAGGAAGTTGCGTTTGACGTAGCCGACGGCGCGCTCGACGCGGCCCTTTTCGTGGGGTGAGAGAGGGTTGCAGGCCCGCAGACGGCAGCCGTGGTGACGGACGAAGTCGAGGTAACGCGGATTGAAGGCAGGCTCCTCCCCACGACGGTGGTGGAGGACGGCGACCTTGCAATTGTCGACGATCAGTTCGTTGGGTACGCCCTGGAAGAAGACGAAGGCGTTGTGATGCGCGGCCAGGAAGTGTTCCTGGGACTCGCGCAGGGTGAATTCGACATACATCCGACGGCTGTGGCACAGCACCATGACGAAGAAGGAGAGGCGGCAGCGGGTGTTGCCGACCTGCAGGTAGCCTGCCGATCCCCAGTCCACCTGTGCCGCCTGACCCGGGATGAACTGAAGGCGAAGGAAGGCCTGCCGGGTCCTGGGGCGGACCCGCGCGACATAGGAACGAAGGATACTGGAGCCGCCCCTGTAGCCTTCCTCGCGGATGAGCCCGAGGACCTGGCTGGCGCTATAGTTGTGACGCTCCAGGAGCCGGCTGATGGAGCCCTTGAAGGGATCGAGCTTGCTGGCGCGAGGATGCTCGGAGCCCCGCTGCTCGTACTTGGGACGCGAGATCCACTTGGAGACGGTCTCGCGATGGAGACCGAGTTCGGTGGCGATCTGGGTGATCGACAGTCGATCGACGTCGTGGAGTTGGCGCAGCTTGCAGAAGGTCTGGAAGTCGATCACTGGGCACCTCCCGCGCTGAAGACGCGACGAAGGATGTCCCCGACGGAGGCGACCTCGCCCAGACGCTGCGAGGGAGGCGGAGTGGAAGAATCGGGGAGGCTCAGGACCTGATAATGGGGACGACGGTAGGCGATGAGGTCCGCTCCAAGGAGTTCGGCGCGTGCCGCCGAGAGGGCGACGGAATCCAGGCGCAGGGAGCGACCGATGCTGGCGTCGGAGTAGTAGCTGAGGCCGCGTGAGTCGGCGACGGTGAGGAGGAAGAGGTACAGGGCCATGGCGTCGGATCCGCAGCGGGAAGTGATCCCGGAGCGGAAGAGACGTTGATCGCACCAACTGAAGCGGGGTGGGACCTCACGGAGCCGTTCGGGCCGGAGGAGGAGTTTGTGTTCATTCATGATGGAGGCGGAAACCGCCCGGCACCCTGCCGAAGGATTTCCGCTCCCTTGGATGCCACACGATGCATGTGATGGTGGATGTCATCTTGTAACGCTGAGCCGGCTTGGAGAGCGATAAGGCCCACAACAATAGCAGGATAGGAAATCACGAGATCTTGTAACGGGGGCACGAGATCTTGTAACGGCGCCGGGAGTGGATCTTGTAGCGGAGCAGCTGTAGGATACTGATGGAGAGGTGGTTGCAGCTCAGGAGAGGGAGCCTTCCGGGCTGAGGATCGCTTGGAGTAGCCGGGATTGGCTTCGCGCCACCGGCGGACACGATCGACGTGGTGGGCGCCCTTGAAGTAGTCGCGGTTGGCGGGCTTTGCGACCCACTTGGCCTGAGCCGCCGACTTGCTGGCCACGCGACAGGCGGGCTTGGGGCAGTAGAGCTGACGGGTGCGGTTGCGGGGCCCCGGGGAGAACGGGTGATTGCAGCAGAGGCACTTGATCAGGGACCGGGAGCGAGCCACAGGCCGCAAGAAGACGGGACGCGGCCAGGGGAAGCGAACCGACGCGGAGACGGGAAGAAGACGGAGAAGAAGCAAGAAGGGCTGACGCCTCAGGAGGAAGAAGACGCCGCCAAGAAGACGCCACCGATGCCGGATTTCAAACCGGCAGAATCAGCGGAATTCCAGCTCGGCACTGACACCCACCCGCTCCTCTCGAAATCAGGCAAGAAGGCGAAGCCCCCGCTCATCGTCTACAAGCTTCATCGACCCCTTCCGAAGCCCGCGGGCGCAAGCAACGCGCTCTGGGACACCGTTGCGAAGGATCATCCACTCAACCGGATCGTCGTGGTTTCGGTGGAGGATCTCCGGGAGATGGGTGCACCGATCAGCAGGGGCCTTTCCTGGGAACGTACGGCCACCGACGTCACCTGGCAGTTGTTGAACCATCCCGAGCTCAAGCCACTGATGGACTGCCCGCGCCTGATCATCCGTCTGGGCGAAAGCGGCGCAATCTATTGGCAGCGGCCGGACGCCTCGAGGATGCCCTGCGCCCCGGGAGAAGAATCAGTGGCAGCGTGGCTCGTTTACGACCCCACCCAGATCGAGGGGAGTGTCCAGGCGAGGTTCGACCAACGCGGGTGGATGGTGGGGAACGGGTCGGCATTCGTGGCAGGCTCAGAACTCCTGACCTCCCATGGAACTACCCTGAGCCTACTTGGCGGTAGATGAGGCGGAGGTCGGTGGTCGGAAAGAGCGTTTCTGTTTCGGTCAGGATTTCGCACAGGTGGGCGATGGCGGCATCCTGCACCGCGCTGCCCATCCGGTGCACTTCCACCGTCAATGTCTTCGCCTGAGTATCCGGCCTCAGGTTCACAGGTGTCGTGTACAACCGCCGCAGCAGCGCCCGAGCGTCGTCACTCCGTTTCAACACTTCCCGCACCTCGCCAGCCATCGCGCTCTCCGCCCGGTAGGCGATCATCTTGATCGTGTCCACGAAGTGCTTGCTCTCCGGACAAAGCTGTCCGAAGCGCTCCTCCTCGCTCAGTTCCTTGAGCTCCAGACGGCGCGGCACCTCCTTGCGTCGAGCAATGCACGCAGCCAGCACCGCCTCCTGTGCCTCGATCTTGCGGCGCAACTCTCCGCCGGCCGTCTCGAAGGCCTGCGCTTCTTCGGGTGTGGGCTGAGCCGGCATCCCGTGTGCTCCGAACTGCGCCCTCAGTCGGGCCAGCTTCGAACGTTCCACCTTCACCTCACGATCCGCCCGCCGATGTGCTGGGTTGATCACCACGGTGGTGTCAGGAAGAGGTGTCACTCCGTACTCCACCAACCGGTCCAGGCCGAAGTGTTCCTTCATGTATTTCAGGTAGTTTTCCTGCGACCACCGCGCCTTCATCCCGACCACCACCTGCCCTACATCCAGCCCGGGATGCGTCGTCACTATCGAGATCTGCTGTCCCACCTCATCGCGCATCCGCACCTCCCGCACCTCCAGTCCGCTGCCCAACTTCACCAACCGTTCAGCCAGGTCCAGTTCCACCTCCCGCCCCCCGGGGGGCTTCACCTTGCGCCGCGCGAATTCCGATTCCGGCCACGCTTCGCCCGGCTTCTTCTGGTAGCTGAGCACGGCGATGCGTTCCCGGACCAGTTCCTCAAACAATCCGGGCGAATAGCCCTCCCGATCCACCACGATGGTGAAGCGCATCGCCTTGGGGTTGGCTGCCAGCACGTCCGGGCCTGGTTGCGGTGCCTCGGCCAGAAGTCGCGGCACGATCTTTTCGCGCAGGACGCCCACCAACCCCGGGTTCACCGTCTGGGTCACCACGAAGAACGGTTCACCTCCGAGCCCGTTGACCCAGTAGTCGGTCGTGCCACGCAGGCACAGGCGCAACCGCGAGAGGTAGCGCCGTGGCAACGCGGTCAATCCGCCGTGATAGACCCGGACATGTCCGTCGGCGTAGTAGAGCCCCGCCAGGTCCGGATCGTCCGCTTCCTTGCTCGCCATCCACTCCCGGGACAACTGGCTTTGCCATTTCGCGGCACGCCCCTCCGGCTCACAGAGCGTCCCGATCTTCGAGCGCAACGTCTTGACCTCGGGCAAGCGGTCCAACCCCAGCAGTCGGCCCCATTCCCCGGGTGCCTCATAGCGGGTCTGTTCCATCGACGGACACCGCACCAGCGCCAGCAGGCCCAGCAGCAGGAAGATCGACTCCAGCGGATAGTACCCCTTGGGCAGCGCGTAGTGTTCGCGCGTGTGACGCAGCAGTCCTTCGCCCAGCAGGGCGGGCAATGCAAAGAGGACTCCGCCCTTGGCCACGTCATCGGCCGCTTCGAAGCGCAGGTCCACTCCATCCAACCATCCGCACGAACTGAGCAGCCGATCCAGCGTGCGGGTGGTCGCGTAACCCAGCGGGGACTCGGTATCCTTCAGGGAGCGATCACTGGCGCTGGTTGGATCGGCGATTGTGGTACTCGTTATGATGCCGTCGCCGACACCGTCACCGGGGACACCAACCGGGTCGGCAGAGCACTTTTTTTTGGCGGTGGCAGCCGTCCGGCGCCGACGGCCTTGCGCAAGGTGTCGACCAACACACCGGTGTGCTGGCTCACCGCAGCCAGGGATTGGCCCTTGGCGAGGAGAACCCGGGCCTCCTCCAGCTTGGCGGCGTTCAGACGGCTGCCCTCACGCCGGGGTTTCGGAACGAAGAATCCAGCCGGACCCGCGGTGCGGTACAAGTGGGTGGAACGTTTGATGGTGATGAGGGGAACCCCAAAGGCCTTGGCGATGTGGCCTTGGGTGGCACTGCCCTGGACGATCAGTTGACTGGTGAAAAGCCGGAAGCTGGCCAGGTCATCCTTGTGATGGGTGAAGACCGGAAGGTGGCCGTTGAAGTAAACGACCCGGTCGCCTTCGGTGCGGCAGGCCAGGTCGCGATTGATGTCAACACTGCCTGCAGGAAACAGGGGGAGTTGCACTTGCGGCATGGGACGATTTCGTAGGGGCAACGGTGTTCCCGCGAAAGCCAAATCCTGCCAGAAACGGTCTCATTTCCATTCCGTCAGACCTCTGAACTCACCATGCGAGGTCAGGAGTTCTGAGGCTTGGTGTCGGAGCTCGCCTCGGCAGACGACGAATCCCTCCAGCCATTGTCTGGGGTCCCGACTGCCGGGGTGGAACCCACGATCCTCAGCGGGATCCGCCGTGGGCTTCTCGCCTCCAACCGGCTTGTCCAATCGGGGTTTGGCGACCCAAAGACCCCGCCGCGCTATCCGGCACGCACGCTCTACCGAACCCCGGTGGAGGCCGACCCCGGCTTCGCCTGCCGCGCGATCCGGATGATCCCATCCGCCCTGGAACCGGATCGTTCCTATTGGCGACTCCTGGACGACATCCTAAGCGACGAGCGAGATCTTCAGAGTGCCGTCGAGCAGACAGCGCTGGGGAGCAAACCCGAGAAAGCGCTGCCACTGGACGCCGATCCTGAGCAGTTGAAGAAGGCGTCGATCGAACAGCGGGCCCACGCATTGCTGGGTCAGGTCCCGGTCGCGATCTACAGCAAGGCGCTTCGCACGCACGACCGGCTCGAGATCGAGAACTACCGGGCGATCTACGGACTCTTCCACAACTACATCCGACAACGCGAACCCGAGCGTCCCTTGAGCATCGCGGTCTTTGGTCCACCTGGATCGGGAAAGTCATTCGGGGTGAAGCAGGTCGCGGAATCGCTCAACGAGGGGCGAACAGGCCGGGCGATCGTCGAACTGACGTTCAACCTGTCCCAGTACCATTCCGCGGATGAACTGGCGCCCGCCTTCCACCGCGTCCGGGACTGCGTCCTGGAGGGGAAAATTCCCCTGGTGTTCTTTGATGAATTCGATGCCTCCCTGGCGAGCGAACCCCTGGGTTGGCTCCGCTATTTTCTCGCGCCCATGCAGGACGGGAAATTCCTCGATGAAGGCGGACTCCATCCGATCGGTCAGGCCATCTTCATCTTCGCCGGGGGCACGTCTGACACCTATTCCGACTTTGCGCACCGCCAGAGCGAGGAGGAGCAAGAGGGCTTCAAGAAGGCCAAGGGTCCCGACTTCCTTTCACGTCTCCGAGGAGCGCTGAACATTCCGAGCCTGAACTTCCTTCAACCCGCCGGTCCGGCAACGGAGAAGGCTCCCCGCAAGCCCGGAACGTTCGATGCGTATGGGCCGATCGAGAGCTTGCCTTGCTCGGCCGCGGTGCTGCTCCGCCGCGCGGGCGTGCTTGCGTATCAAGCCGGGAAAAAGGCTCCGACCTTGAAGGGACCGAATGGCAGGCTCCGAATCCGGCCGGAGGTTGTCCGAGCGTTCCTGTATCTGCCGGAGTTCGAGCATGGAAACCGCTCCCTCGAAGCCCTCCTGGACATGAGCCAGTTGGTGGACGCCCGGAACTTCACGGCTTCGCTGTTGCCGTCCGGCTCCAGCACGTCGCTTCACGCAAATCCCGAGTTCCTGACCCAACTGATCACGACGGACTTTCCATTCTCGCCCGAGGAGCGTGAGACCATCGCGGAATCCGTCCACCAGACCTACCTGGAAACCAAGACCGCGAACAGGGACCCGCGGGCATTGCTGCCCTGGAATGATCCTCGATTCCCCGACGATTTCAGGAAGTCAAACCGCGAGCAGGTTGACCACATTCCGCAGAAGCTCCGTTCCGTGGGACTTTGGTTTCGGAAAGCACCCCTGGGCGCGAATCCTGACATCAAGACGGGAGAGTTGCTGATCCAGCGCCACCTGCTGGAGTTGGCCGAATTCGAGCACGACCGTTGGTCCGCCCAGAAGCGCCGGCAAGGCTGGGCCGCCGGCGCCGGCACGGACAGCGCCAACAAGATCGCTGATCGCAAGCTGCACAACTGTCTCTTCCCCTGGGATCGACTGGACGAAGAACAGAAGCAACAGGATCACAGCACCATTCTTGCCCTCCCACGCAACCTGGCGAAGGCCCGGTACGAGGTCATGAGGCTGCAGCGCTTCCCTTCCGGCGACGCCAAGCCTTCCGATCCGGTTCGCTCGGACCCTGCAACATAGCCCGGGCTCCGGCCCACGGCCCAGCGGGACCTGCTGCCATCCAGGTTCAACGGCTCCCCGTGCCGACGACGCGCTGGTAGGTGGCGTTGAAGAGCTGGCGGTCGACGATCCAGACGTCCTCGGGATACGCGACCTGGCCGTCGCGGAAGTTCTTGAGGACGTAGTCGCCGGCCTTGCCGTGGAGGGTGCCCCAGGTGGCGACGACCTCGAAGGCATGGGGGACCTGGGCCGCGTAGACGCCCTCGGCGTCGGGTCTGGGTTGGTACGTGCGCCAGCCGTCGGGAGAAACGATGTCCGTCGGAACGTACCGCTTCTCGAGCGTGGCGCGCGCCTGCGGCCAGAGTTCGCCCTGTTCGCCGCGGCACAGGAAGTCGCCGGCCTTGGCCACCAGCGGACCTTCCAGCGTCTGGATGGTCTGGTCGGCTTCGAGGAGGCGGGCGCCGATGGGCCGGGTCTTGCGCGCGTGGAACCAGGAACGGGCGGCGGTGACTTCGTCGAGGAGGGACTGGTTGGGCGAGGCGGACATGGGAAGCTGGGTCGGTGGGTGGGTCTGGCCTGGGATGCATTCGGCACCACCGGCGGCCGCCAGGGCCACCACGACTCCGGCACCGCGGACTGACATCGCGTTCATGGGGTGAATCTGGCCGCCGGAGTGCCGGACTGCCAATCCGGCTTTGGTCAGATCCCCGATTGGGGCGCGGCCGGACACGGCCCCCAGCCCCGCGGGGTGGGACGAGTGTGACCCGGCGACGATCCGAGATCCGCCGCGTGAGGGCACGCGGCCTACAATCCATCAGAACTGACGCTCGCCCCACCCCTAGCCGTATCCATGCAGCAGAATTCTCACGCGGAGCCGCGGAGAGCGCGGAGAGAGGGCCAGGTCACCAACCTTCCAACGTCGGACACGATTCACCAAACGGTGACTGCTCAGCCTCCCGTCCAAGTGTCCTTTCTCCGCGTCTCCGCGTCTCCGCGTGAACCTGTCCCCGCCTTCAATCGCATGGATACGGCTAGAGGCTTGGGGGTGGTGTCCGGCGGCGCCCACGCCCTGCCCGGGACGGGAACGGTCCTTTCCTTCCACGGCGGCCGGCTTCAACCTGCCCCGGACGGTGTGAAATTCCGCCGGCCGATCCTCGGTGCATTGCCACCCCTGACATTGCCATGTCCCACGGAAGCCTTGATCACCTGCGTTCGCCCCGAAGCCACTGGTTGACCGTCGTCGCGTGCGGAATCCTGACCGTCGTGTGCGGCTGGATCGGCCAGTCGCGCTACGACCACGAGCATCACCCAGGCATCGCGCACGGCATCGGCCCCGCCTATCACGCCCTGCAGCTCATCCTCGTCCATGGGCCGCACCTGGAACATTCCACGAACGCCTGGATCGACGCCGCGCGCGTGCTGGGCGTGCTGACGTTCCTCGCCATCCCGACGCTCGTGTTTGGGCGTCGGTTGCGACGGGAGTGGCGGATGCTCAAGGCCCGGGACTGGACGGGACACCACATCGTGTGCGGTCTGGGCGCGAAGGGATCGGCCATCGTCGACTGCTCGATCCACCATGGGCAGGTGCCCGGAGTGGTCGCGATTGATCCCTCGCCGGACTCCCACCTCGCCGAGCACGCCGAGGGCCTGGGGGCTTGCCTGATTCCTTCGGATGCCACGCACCCGGTAGCCCTCGTACAGGCGGGCGTCAGCCAGGCCGCGGAGGTCGTCATCCTGACACCCAGTGACGAGGTGAACGTCCGCATCGCCACAGCGGTCCGGCAGGCGCTCGCCACCGATGGGAACCGTCCCGCCGATGCGGGGCCCCGCGTGTTCGTGCACGTCTGCGACATCGATCTCCGGGAGGAACTGCAGCGGTGGTGTACCGTCGGCACCCCCGCTTCCGGGCCGAGCCCGCTCCAGTTCTTCGACGTTTACGACAACGAGGCCCGCAAGCTCCTGCTCAACCTGCCGATCGATGGCGCAGGCATCCCGAAGGGCTCGCCGCTTTCCGTCCACGTCGTGATCCTGGGCTTCGGTCGGATGGGGCGGAGCATCGCCCTCCGGGCGGCGAAGATGGGCCTGTTCGCCAACGGAAAGTTGATCCGGATCTCGGTGGTCGACCGCAACGGCGACCGGCAACGCCAGAGGTTCCTCTTCCGGCATCCCGTACTGGCGGACCGCGAGCTTTGCCAGCTCGACTTCCACCAGATGGAGGTCGAGTCGCTGGACGCGGCCCGGCAGATCCAGGCCTGGGCCGCGGAACCCGACTGCCTGCTGCACATCGTGGAGTGCCTGGACGACGACGCCCGCTCGCTCGAGGTCGCCTTCCGGCTCCAGCGCATCCTCAAGCGGCACGCTGCCTGCAACCTGCGCGTCCGATTCCACGGGCACCACGCGCTGGCCGAACTCCTGAAGCAACAGCAGGTCCCCGGGCCCAACCTGTTCGGGATGGTCGAGGACACCTGTTCCCACGAGGCGTATCGGAACGACGAGCGCGACCGGTTGGCGCAGTCGATCCACGAACGTTTCGTCCACAAGCGGTCGGCGTCGCCGCATCGCAATCCAGGCAACGACGCGGCCCTTCGGGAATGGCTCCGTCTGCCGGAGACCATCCGCGAATCGAATCGCCAGCAGGCTGACCACATCGAAATCAAGCTCCGCGCCATCGGATGCCGCCTGGCCGAGGCATCGGAGCCGGGTGATCCGGTCCGGGCCTTCGCCGACCACGAAGTCGACGTCCTCGCAGAACTGGAGCACCGACGCTGGGTGGCGGAACGCCGCCTTGGCGGATGGGAGTACGGTGCCGTGGCCGACAAGGAACACCTCATCAGCCCGCATCTGGAGGAATGGGCGTATCTCGACGGATCGATCCAAGATTACGACCGCGAAGCCGTCCGGGACATTCCCGAGCTGGTCGCGCTGCACAAGCCGGGCAACAAGATCGTCCGCAACCCAGGCTGAGAGTCCACCCATGAGTTCCGTCTTCGTCCATCGGCTGCGGGTCACGTATGCGTCGTGCACGCTGGGCAACCATGTCTATTACTCGCGTTACCTCGACTTCCTGGAGGAGGCGCGGGGGGAGTTGTTCCGGCATCTGGGCAGGACGTTCATCCAGTGGCAGGAGGCTGGCCTGATCTTTCCCGTTCTCGAAGTCCAGGTGCGCTATCGCGGCGCGGCCCGCTATGATGACGAGATCGACGTGGAACTCTGGCCCACCCTCATGGAACGGGTCCGGCTGAACTTCGCCTATCGCATCACCGGCCCCGGCAATCGCCTGCTCATCGAGGCCGAGACGAACCACGTCTGCACCAACCTCGCCGACAAACCCCAACGCCTGCCGCAGGATCTGGTGGCGTCGCTCGCGCCGTATGGAAGGGGAGTTTGAGGGGAGTTTCGTCGACTACGCCGGAGGCGTTGCAGCCGATGGCCCCGGGTTGGCGCGTCAGCGCCTACCCGGGGAAGACATGAGATAATCGATCTGTACCCCGGCAGGGGTACGAAGGATCCGGCTGTTGAGCGTGCCCGCAATCAACTACTCCGCCGCGAATCAAGGAAGAGCTCACCGGCTGCAACCCCTGCCGGGGTTGATGTCGAAATAGGGCGTTGGACCCCGGGGTCGCTTCGCACCCCGGGCTACCGGCTTCAACGCCTCCGGCGTTGTGAACTCGGATCCTCCAACTCCCCCTTTACACACAGCTGACAGTTGAAGACGTGCAGGAGGGGAGTGGGCGGTGGCATCGTGCGGACATGACAGCCGACCTCCATGGGAATGCACCGTGTGCTTCGCCGATCCGACGGCCCGCCGCGTGGCTGAGCGCATCGCGCTTCCTGCTGGCGATGGTCTTCGGGTTGGTTCGGGTCGCCGCGGCGGAGCCGGACACGGACATCCGGTTCACCGCACTTCGACCGGATGGAAAACCAGCCGCGGGCGCACGGGTTCATGTCGTCACGTTTCCGACCGGGGAGGTGTCGGCCGAATGGCGGGGTGAGGCCGACGCGAACGGCGCATTCCGGATGCCGGTTCACCTGACGAAACCCAGGGACGGTTGCCTGACGGTTGACACGCCCGACTGCTCCATCGGGGTGGTCCGACTCGGGCATCTTGGACTCCGCACGCCTCAACCGGGCCTGCCTCCGTCCAACCACGTCCTGCAACTCCGGCCACGATGGGTCATCCGAGGCCGGGTCATCGACGACGCCGGCAACGGGATCGCCTCCGCCCGCGTGGTGGTCTCGGTGCTCGACGCCCATACGTACCGGTCGATGTGGTTCCAGGACGCGCGCTCCGGACTCCTGCCGGAGCTCGGCACGGTCTCGCAATCGAACGGCGACTTCACGTTGCGCGGGGCTGAGTTCGTCCAGCTCCCGGATCTGAAAGCGAGCACGGGCCTCACGGTGTTCACCCATCGGGACGGCGTTCTTTGGTGCGGGGAACAACGCTCGCCGAATCGGTTGAAGAGCAGCACCGACGACTCGGAGCCCTTCCAGGTCGTCCTGCGTCCCACCGTCACCGTCAGCGGCCAGGTGGTGGATCGCGCTTCCGGTGCAGCGCTGCCAGGCGTCCGCGTGAGCGCGAGTGGAACGGGTTCGATCCCCTTGTCGCCGACGGCCACCGATGCAGCCGGGCGTTTCACGATCACCAACATTCCCAGCTTCGCCCGGCTGGAGGTGACTTTCACCTTGGACGGGCATTCCACCGTAAAGGTGTTCCGGCACCAGACCACCCGGGAGATCCGATTGCAGAAGATCCCACCCTGGAAGATCTCCCTCGGCCGCCCGGTCCGGATCGCAGGCACCGTGCACGACGCGACCACCGGGGGGGCGCCTCTGGTCCCCGTGGAAATCGGCATCGCTGCCGAAGATCCACAAGGCGACGGATGGATCGCGCGGATGGACAACATGGCAGTCGACGCTTCGGGGCAGCCGTCCCCGCTGGGGCAATTCGACGTCTGGATTCCAGCGGGACCCACGAAGCTCAGCGTGGTCGCGTCCACACGCGACGGTGCCTATCAGCAACCGTACCATCAGACGTTGGCCATCGAGGTGCCGGCGGGAGGGAAGACGAACTGGAACCTGGGCGTCGAAAGGCGACCCGGGATCCTGGTGCAGCTGGAGGCCTCCG
This sequence comes from Limisphaerales bacterium, assembly GCA_965284395.1. GTDB lineage: Bacteria > Verrucomicrobiota > Verrucomicrobiia > Limisphaerales > UBA9464 > UBA6176. The sequence goes on from OZ260084.1 coordinate 1,029,205, forward strand.
ATCCGCAGCTGCTGAAACGTCACGGCCACGGCGGCGACCTGCTGGTGGAAGTCCGTGAAGTGGGTGGCGGCGGCACGACCGTGGCCGACTACACGCCGACCTGGTTCTTCCCGGCGAGGGAGTGGGGTCAGAAGCTGGAGGTCCGGATGCTGCGACGAAAGGTTCTGGCCGAGAATCAGACGGAAGATACCGAGATCCAGCCGTGGACCGAGCTGGTGGCGGAACCAAAGTCGTGGCCGATCCGGCTGAAGGTGCCGTAGGGGGAGTTTGAAGTTTGAAGATTCAAGTTTGAAGCCAGCCAAACGCCCCGCCTCCTCGCGTGTAGGCCGGGTGCCCTCACCCGGCGTGGATCGGTAAGCGCCGCGTGGGGGCACGCGGCCTACAGAACTCCTACAGCCAAGGGGTAGCCGACGAGGTGACGAGGCGGGCCACAGGGGGAGTCCCCAGACGCCAGAAACCAGAGCCAGAAGGAAAACGCCGCGTCGCTGCGTCGCCGCTGGAAAATCCCCGCCGCTGGTTTCGCCGCTGGCTACTTCGTCGCTGGCAACTGACCGATCCACTGGAGCGACTCGCGCTGCCAGGCATCCCACGACGGACCCTTGTATCCATTCAGGCCGTGGTCCCCGTTGGGAAGTTCCAGGAGGCGATGCGGGACGCCTTTCGCCTTCAAGGCAGCGGCAAGCATCCGGCTGTTCTCGATCGTGACCGCCCGGTCATCGACAGCATGCGCCAGGAACACGGGCGGGGTCGCGGTCGTTACCTGTTCCTCGCACGAAAAGCGCTTCACCAGCTCGGCCGATGGATTCGACCCGAGCAGGTTCTGACGCGAGCCGCCGTGGGTCTGTGGCCCCATCGTGATCACCGGGTAGATCAGGATCGCGAAATCCGGGCGGCTGCCCTGGCGCGCCACCGGATCCTTCGCGTCTGCTGCGCCGCCGTCGAAGTGCGTGGTTGCCGTCGCAGCCAGATGCCCGCCCGCCGAGAATCCCATGATGCCGACGCGATCCGTCCGGACCTTCCATTCCGACGCGTGATGGCGCGTCAGGCGGATTGCCTGCTGGGCGTCGAGCAACGGCACTTCGGAACGGCCGGCGGGCAATCGATACTCCAGGACCACGCCCGTAATGCCCGCCTCGTTCAGCCAGCGCGCGATGCCGTGTCCCTCCGCACCGGTGACGAGGCCGCCGTAGCCGCCGCCGGGACAGATGACGACCGCGGTTCCGTTGGGTTTCGCCGCGCGGTGGACGGTGATCGACGGCTTGCCGGCGGCATCGATCCCGCCTTTGCCATCCGGTGCGCCCGCGGTCCAGAGGGGAAGTCGCAGAGGTTCGGCGACGGGGGCAGGCCCTTCGGCCGCCACGGCGCGAAGCCCCACGAGGAGGAGCAACAGCACGGCCGGGATCGGTACGGTTCGCATGATGGGCGTATGGTATCAGGCTGGGGGGCTTCGTTGGAGGAGTTTGACGTGCTGAGAACCAGATTGGGCGCATCCCGAGACTGCCCCGAAACTGGTGGGCCGACACGTCGAGCCATTCCTCGGGATCGGAATCGGAATCGGAATCGATGGACGCTGAAGCTCGATACCGATGCCGATTCCGACCCCGACGCCGAGGCCGGGCGCACAAGGACTTGAATCCTGAAGCTTGGAACTCCCCAGCGGCTCGTGAGGACACTCGCCCCACCGCTCGCCAAGGACATTGTCGGGATGCGCCCAACCGCAGAGTTCAGAGGAAGGTGTTCCTTTACACGCCACGGAGTTTCGGCAGGCTCGCAGGACCCCACGAACGAATGCCCATGTATGAATAACCCCAAGGCTGCCGGAGCAACTCTGGCAAGGGTGTCGGTCGTGGTAATGGCCTGTGCAGCGTGCTTCTGGATGGGAACCTGGGCAGGGGGTAAGGGTCCGAGCAGACGCAACCCCTCCGGGGACGGGGAGGCGACGGACGACACGGGATCTCGCAGATCCGGCAAGAAGGTCGCTCCCACGCGGTCTGCTCCACCGGGCCCAGCGGGGGACTCGCTCAACGGTGCTGAAGCCGCATGGAAGGCGAGCATGAAGGACGCGATTGATCGGCAGACGGACGAAGAAGCCCTCGAGTATCTTCCATTGTTGGCGAAGTTGGGAATGTCAGAGACGCAGGCGGCGAGCACCCTTGACCGGATCAAGAGGATTCATGAGGCCTCAAGCCTGGTGTCGTTCAGTCTGATTGAGTTATCGACGGCACGCGTTCAGCACGACCGGATCATGCGGACGACGTTGTCCGGGGATGCGTACGCCCGGTATGTTGACCATGAGCGGTCCAAGCCGATCCGGGAGGAGGTTCGAGGCATCGAGGCGCTGTTGCAGAAAAGCGGCATGTCGCTGGGAGAGCATTTGCCGGCTGTTGAAACCGCCATCCGCCAGTTTCAAGCCACGACCACGGAGTTCAGCGACGGGCCCTACGATGGCGTTCCGCATCCGACAGCCAATCCCAGTGATCTGGTGCCATTCCGGACCAGCGAACTGGATCGGCTGGAGAAGGCTCGGAAGGGACTGGTCGCATCACTGCATGGCGCGATCCCTGAGAATCTGGTCGCTCAAGTCGACAATTACTTCAGTCTCCGGGTTGCCGAGTTCCAGCAGCGCCTGCGCAATGTCTCAATGCCTCAGGATCACCAACCCATCGATCCCGTTGAAGAGATCGAGCGGTTTCGGAAACAGGTGCAGTTGTCGCCTTCTCCATGAAACACATTGGATCGGGCGGCCGGCATGGTTCCACCCACGCGCATGAACCCCTCATCCAATGATTCGCCCAGGTCCGACGTCACGGTCGGGACCTGGATCCGCTTCCTGTTCGGACACGCGGAATCGATCCGGGCGCTCGCGCGATCGGCCGGGGGGTGGCAGGTGTCGATGGTGTTGGTGCTGCTGACGTCGATCGCACGCAACTACGACCAGACGTGGATCGGGGAGAAGCCGCTCCACTGGATCGCGGGCAACATCCTGTTCTCGACGATCTCGGGCACGGCGTTGTTCCTGTGGGTCCGGATGTTCATGGCGAAACGGATCGACGATCCCAACGTCTCCTTCGGCGATTCGTGGCGACAGTTCATGGGGTTGTTCTGGGGAACCGCGCCGATCGCGTGGCTGTATGCGATTCCCGTCGAGCGTTGGGCCGGATCGATGGAAGCAGCGCATTTCAACCTGACGCTGCTGGGCGTGGTCTCGCTGTGGCGGGTCCTGTTGATGGCTCGGGCCCTCTGCGTCCTGCATGCGGCTGCCTTCTGGCGTGCGCTTTGTTGGGTGCTGTCGATGGCCTGCGTCGAGGTCGTGGCGGTGATCCTCGGCAGCGGAACCCTGTCCCGGCAGATCATGGCCGGAATGGGCGGGTTGCGGAATTCGCCCGAGGAGGCCGTGCTGGTCCGGGCGCTCAACACCGCGGGTGCAGTCGCGTTCTACGGCTTCATCCCGATGCTGATACTCGGGCTGGTGGCGAGGATGCTGGGCAAACCCCGGTTCACCGCCAACCTCGTTCCCGTACGCGGCCGGCTGCCGTGGATCAGCGTCGCGGTCGTCGCCGTGCTCTGGATCGGTGTGGCGATCCCGGCCCAACGGCAAACCCGGTTGAATGCGGATATCGATGCCCTCGCCGCGAAAGGGGAATGGCGTCCGGTCATCGATCACCTCATCGCGCACGAACCTCAGGCGTACGCCCCTTCCCGACAGCTCCCACCGAAGGTCTTCGAGCGCGAGGTCTACGATGGCTTGCCGGGATTGCTGGGCGCCATCCGGACCAACGACCCGGCCCGGATCCATCGGCTCGCGTTGTCGAAGTGGACGCAGTTCTGTTTCCATCTGGAGTATGAGCCATCCCTTTCCGGCCCACATCCGGAGGTCGATCCCGACCGCCTACGCTGGGGTGTTCACCATCGAATCGCCCACCTCGGTGAAACCTACTGGCTCCGGATCCTGGACGGGCTCGAGGCCTCGCAGGAGGGCCGTGCCTGGCTGACCAACAACCGCGCCGTGTTCGGGATCGTGATGCATGCGATGAAGGACCAGTCGAACAACAAACCCTGGGACACGTACCAGCCCCCCGTGCTGATCCCCCTAGAGGAACGGGTCGCCCGATATCCAAAGCCGCCCAAGGCCAAGGACGAGTGAGGCATTCCCCACCCGCCTCCTGACGTCGGCCAAGGGGGTGCCGGACGACGTGAGTGAGCCCCAAGGGGGCGGGCGAAGCCAGCCCGGGGCATCGCCCCGGGATCACCGACATTCATCGAAGGGGAGCCCTGAAGGGGCGTTTCAGGCTTGGGGAGAAGGGTGGCTGGGGCGCCCCTTCAGGGCTTGAGGATGTTTTCCGTTGGGGCGGGTTCCCAGGGCGTTGCCCTGGGCTGTCGTCGGTCGCCCCGTTGGGGCTGGGGTGGACTGCGCAGGGTAGCCGACGAGGTGACGAGGCGAGCCGCAAGGGAGGGTAGGCCGCGTGCCCCCACGCGGCGCCTTACCATTGCCGCCGGGTGAGGGCACCCAGCCTACACGCGAGTGGGGCTTCGCACCGCCTTCGGGGTGCGGCTTCGCCAACCAACCCAACCCCGGGTAGGCGCTCCCGCGCCAACCCGGGGCTACCAGCTTCAACGCCTCCGGCGTTACAAAACTCGAATCCTGAAACTTGAAACTCTGCCCCGGCTGCGTGCTTGCACTCGGTGGCGGCATCGACAGCCTTGTCGGCATCCCTATGAAGAAGCGCACCTGGAGAATTGCCGGAATCAACTTCGACCACTTCCACATGGGCGACCTGCTCCGGATGGCGGTCAACCATCCGCAGGTTGAACTGGTCGGCATCTCGGACGAGCAGCCGGCACGGTTGGAGGAGGCAGTGCGCAAGTTGAAGATCCCGCGGGATCGCGTCTTCGCCGACTACCGCCAATGCCTCAGCCAGGCAAAGCCCGATGTCGTCATCCTCTGCCCGGCGGCCTCCAGCCACGGCGAGTGGGTCAAGAAGGTCGCGCCAGCGGGCGTGCACATCCTGGTCGAGAAGCCCTTTGCTGCGTCGCTCAAGGAAGCCGACAGCATGGTCAAGGCGATGGCGAAGGACCGCACCCTTATGATCAACTGGCCGCTCCAATGGGTGCGGTCGCATCGGAAGGCGTATGACCTCGTGCAGTCGGGCGTGATTGGCGACGTCCTCAATGTCTGGCATTTCGGTGGGAACCGCGGGCCGCTGTGGCATGGGGCCGACAAGGACGAGAAGACCGCGGCGCAGGTGGCCGCCGAGAAGCCCAATTCCTGGTTCTATCAACGGAAGCACGGCGGCGGTTCGCTTCTGGATTACCTCGGCTACGGCACGACGCTCGGCACCTGGTATCAGGGCGGCCGTCGGCCGATCGAAGTCACCGCCGTCGTCGACCAACCGGAAGGCCTCGAGGTCGATGAGCATTCCATCGTCGTCGCCCGATATGCCCATGGCCTCTCCAAGTTCGAGACGCGTTGGGGCACCTTCACCGACCCTTGGACCATCCAGCCCCAACCCCGGTGCGGATTCGTCATCGCGGGCACCGAGGGCACGATCAGCAACTACGACTACGACGACTTCGTCACCGTGCAGACCCGGCGGCGTCCGAAGGCCCATGTGGTCGCCGCGCCCGAGCCCAAGGCGCCCCACCGCAATCCGGTGGAGTACCTCCTGCACTGCCTCGACCACGGCAAGCCCCTCGAAGGCCCCGTGAGCCTGCCGATCAGTCGCATCGGCCAGGAGATCGTCGATGCCGCCGTCCGCAGTGCCGCCACGGGACGCACCGTCCGACTCTGATCCTCAAACCGGCTGTTGGGTTATCCACCGATTTCACAGATTGCACAGATGGACCGGGACGAGAGGCCTCACCGTATGGCTGCTTCCATGTCACCCATGGGGTGAACGGACAGCCTCTCTCAACCGGCTTCCCATCCGTGGAATCGCTGTAGTCTGTGGATCCAACCGCCGTTTCCAGGCTGATATGCACACGCTTCGTTACCCGGTCGGATTCCTGGCGCTCGTGGTTCTCGCGGCGCTGGGATGGCGCCTCACCGCCCAGTCGTCGACGGCGCCGGCGCGCACCCGCGACGAGCGGATCCGCGCCATGGAATCGGTGATGGGTCCGTTCCCGAAGGCTGCGCGCGGACCGCTCGACGTCCAGACCGTTTCCGAAAGCCGGAGGGACGGCCTCGTCCTTCGCGACCTGACGTACCTCAGCCAACCGGGCGTCCGGGTGCCGGCGTACCTGATCTACAGCGAGTCCGCCGCCACCGACGGCCGGCGTCATCCTGGAATCCTCGGCCTTCACCAGACGCACGCGGCCGGGCGGAAGGTGGTTGTCGGACTTGGCAACTCACCCGACGACGAATACGGCGTGGAACTCGCCCGCCGCGGCTATGTCGTGATCGCACCGGCCTATCCGCAACTGGCGGATTACGCGCCGGACATCCGCGGCGCGGGGTTCCAGAGCGGGACGATGATGGCCATCTGGAACAATTCGCGTGGACTGGATCTGTTGGGCTCGCTGCCGTTCGTCGGGACGAATGGCTTCGGATCGATCGGCCACTCGCTGGGTGGACACAACGGACTCTTCACGGCGGCGTTTGACGAACGGATCCGGGTTGTCGTCACGAGCTGCGGATTCGATTCGTTCCGGGATTACTACGACGGCAACCCGTCCGTCTGGGCCGAGGAACGGGGCTGGTGCCAGCTTCGATACATGCCGGGACTGCTGGCCTACCGCGGTCGGTTGCAGGACCTGCCCTTCGATTTCACCGACGTCCTCGGGGCGATCGCACCGCGAACCGTGTTCGTGAACGCGCCGAAGGGGGATTCGAACTTCCGTTGGAAGAGCGTCGACCGGGTCGTGGAATCCGTCCGCCCGCTCTGGCCCGCGCCGGCGCAGCAACCGCCGCCGGAGGTCGTGCATCCCGAGTGCCCGCACCGATTCCCGCCCGAGCAACGCCAGCAAGCCTACGCCATCCTGGATCAGGTGCTGAAGGCCGATGGGGCGGGCCGGTAACCTTTCGCGGTCGGCGGCGTAGCAATGGGTATTGAACCCTACAACCGCATACGACGCCGCCTGGAAGGCGACACTGGAGACATTCCTCCAGCCGTGCCTCACGATGGCGTTTCCCATGTTGGCCGACCTGATCGACTGGTCGGTCCCGCCGCGCTTTCTGGAGACCGAGTTGCAGGAGATCGTCCGCGACTCGGAGTCCGGTCCCATGCGGGTGGACAAGCTGGTCGAGGTCGCGCGGCGCAACGGAGGGACTGACATCCTGCTTGTCCACATCGAGATTCAGGCGCAGCGCGACGACGAACTTCCTCGCCGCATGTTCCAGTACTTCTGCCGGATCTTCGACCGATTCGGCCGGCCTCCTGTAAGCCTCGCGGTCCTGGCGGATCCCAACCCGCGCTGGCGACCCGGGGATTACAGCACCTCGTTCGCCGGGTGTGCGCTCCGGTTTCAATACGCGACCTGCAAACTGACGGACCTCGACCTGGAGCCGTGGGTCGAGGCGGGCAATCCGGTGGCGCGCGTGATCGAGGCGCATCGGATGGCGCAAGGTACAGGGCGAGACATGAAGGCGCGTCGGAACGGGAAGCTGGGACTGGTCCGGAAGTTGTTGGAGTCGGCGATGGAGGAGGCGGAAGTGAGGGAAGTGATGCGGCTTATCCACCGGCTGCTGGCTTTGCCGGTGAAGGAGGAGGTAGGATTTCGAAAGGATGTGAAGGATATGGAAGCAAACATGCAGACCCAACGGCGGAGCACGTATGAGCGGATCGTATTGGAGGAGGGCATCGAGCGCGGACTGATGCAGGGGCGCAATGAAGGCCGTCACAGCGCTGCCCGGGAACTGTTGCTCGACCTCATCCGCGTTCGGTTCGGTACCTGCACTCCGTCGGTCTGGAACCGGATCGAAGCGATCCAAGAAGAAGCCAGGCTTCGGGAGCTGGCCCTCGCCGTGGTCACCGTCTCGTCCTTGCCCGAATTCGAAGCCCTCGCTGTCGGCGAGGCTCGTTGATTGACCGGTCTCCGAGCTGTGGAACTGGAGTCTGGGAACTGGGCATATTCAGGCCCTGCCTCCTCACGTCGGCACCTAGGCTCGGGTGGGGTAGCCGACGAGGTGACGAGGTGGGGCAAGAGTCCTGCCTCCTCACGTCGGCAGCTACGGCAGGAGTTGCCAGGTTCCTGTCAACTGGCGACTGGCGACTGGAAACTTCCCAGTCCCCCCCTTCCCAGCGCGGGGAATCCTGTTCACCTTCCCGGGCAGGGACAGGCAACCTACGAACAACATGTCGCTTTCGAAGAGTGCACTCTGGGACCGCTTTCAGAAGACGTACACCGAGTTTCCGGCCGCCGCGCTGGCGCTGGACCTGAGCCGGGTGGATTTCCCGGACGGCTTCCTGACGTCGATGGACGGGCCATTGAAGCAGGCTTTCGCCGCGATGGACGCCCTCGAGAAGGGTGCCATCGCGAATCCGGACGAGAACCGCATGGTCGGCCACTACTGGCTCCGGAACGCGGCCCTCGCCCCCACGGCGGCGATCCGCACGGAGATCGAGCAGACCGTCGCCGCCGTGCAGGCCTTCGCCGCTGACGTGCACGCCGGGATCCTGGCGGGCCAGGGCGGGCAGTTCACGGAGGTGCTGGTCATCGGCATCGGCGGCAGCGCGCTCGGACCGCAATTCGTCGCCAATGCCCTGGGCTGCCCGCATTCCGATCGGATGACCCCGCACTTCTTCGACAACACGGATCCGGACGGCATGGACCGGGTCCTTGCGCGGCTGGAGGGCCGGTTGGGCCGGACGCTCTGCGTGGTCATCTCGAAGTCCGGTGGAACTCCCGAAACCCGGAACGGCATGCTGGAGGCGGCAGCGGCCTACACGCAGGCCGGCCTGAGCTTCGCGAAGCATGCCGTCGCCGTCACTGGCGTGGGCAGCAACCTCGACAAGCATGCCGTCGCCGAAGGCTGGCTCCGACGGTTCCCGATGTGGGACTGGGTCGGTGGACGCACGAGCGAGACGAGTGCCGTGGGCCTGCTTCCGGCAGCGCTTCAGGGCATCGACATCGCCGGATTCATCGCCGGCGCGAAGGCCTGCGACGAGGTCACGCGGATCGCCGACCGCAGCCGGAACCCGGCAGCGCAGCTGGCTCTGGCCTGGTACTTCCTGGGTGAAGGGCGTGGAGCGAAGGACATGGTCGTCCTTCCATACAAGGACCGGCTGGAGTTGTTCTCGAAGTACCTCCAGCAACTGGTCATGGAATCGCTGGGCAAGGAACTCGACGTCGATGGCCGCGTGGTCAACCAGGGCATCGCCGTCTATGGCAACAAGGGTTCCACCGACCAGCACGCCTACGTGCAGCAGCTCCGCGAGGGTGTCTCGAACTTCTTCGCCGTGTTCATCGAGGTCCTGCGCGACCGACAAGGCGTCGGCCTCGAGGTCGAGCCCGGCGTGACCAGTGGAGACTACCTCTCCGGCTTCTTTCTCGGCACGCGGGACGCCCTCTACGAGAAGGGCCGCCAGAGCATCACGTTGACGGTCCGCGAGGTCACCCCGGAAACGGTCGGGACGCTGATCGCCCTCTTCGAACGTGCCGTCGGACTCTATGCGTCGCTGGTCCGGATCAACGCCTACCACCAGCCGGGCGTCGAAGCCGGCAAGAAGGCGGCCGCCGTCGTGCTGTCGTTGCAGAAACAGGTCGTGGAACACCTCGTCCGGAATCCCTCGGCCAGTTTCACCGCTGACTCGCTCGCTGCGGCACTCGGAAAGCCCGAGTCGGCGGAACAGGTCTTCAAGATCCTCAGCCACCTCGCCGCCAACGACCGCCGCGTGGCGACTGCCGGTGGCGAGGGTGTGCTCACCCGGTTCCAGGTGAAGCACTGAGCCGCAATCGGCACCTGCCGAGACTGCCCCAGTTTGAGATCAGGAACGGGGTGGCGATGTCCTCATCGCCTTGAAAGGGCAACGAGGACGTTGCCGCCCCGCTTGAGGATTCCTGCGCGGGATTGGCTGGGCCGGACTACTGGCCCGTTGCCGGCGCGGTGTCGGGCTCGATGCGCCACACCTTGCCCCGGCCCGGCGTCAGACCGGTGGAACCATTGGTCAGGACGTAGATCTCGCCGTCGTTGTCCTCCCCGAAGGCGCAGACGCACCCGAACATCTTGCCCGGACCGTTGACGCGGGCCGTGTCGATCCGCCAGGGCGTCTTCGAATCCGTCGGGCGACGGGCCACGAAGATCCGGCCCTGCGGCGTTCCTTGCGCGCCCGACCAGTCACCGAAGATGTAGTCGCCCTGGAACGCCTTGATCGCCTTGCCGCGGTAGACGTATCCACCGGTGATGCTGATTCCCATCGCCTCCGGGTCCTTGCGGAAGCCGCTCGGGTTCTTGTAGGTCGTGATCGGGTCAACGAAGGCCTCGCCGCGCAGGCCCTTCTCGGGAAGGCCCGTCGGAGCCTGTTCCGGATGTTCCCGGTTGAAGCCCTCGAATCCCTCGCGCAACGGCCAGCCATGGTTGCCGCCCTTGCGGATGATGTTCACCTCTTCCCACCGCATCTGGCCGATGTCGGCGACGAACAGGTCGTGGTTCCCACCGCGGTCGAAGGTCAGGCTCCACGGATTCCGGACGCCGTACGCCCAGATCTCGGGCAGCGCGTCCTTGCCGTCGGCGAAGGGATTGTCCGAGGGAATCCGATAGGCCTGCGTGCCGGCCGTGCCGTCGACGTCGATGCGCAGGATCTTGGCGAGATGCGTGCGCAGGTTCTGGCCATTGCCCTCCGGGACGTGACCGTTGCCGATGTCGCAGCCCTTCGGTCCACCGCCGTCGCCCACCGAAATGTAGAGACGGGAATCGGGCCCGAAGACGATCCGGCCGCCGTTGTGGTTGAAGTAGGGCTTGTCGACCTCGAAGACGATCCGCTCGGAGGCGGGATCGATGCGCAGGGGTTCGCCGGTCGCGACCTTGAACTCCGAGATCCGGAGCGTGCAGTCGTAGTCGGCGGGAGCACTGTCGCGGCGGGGCGCTGTATACGAGACGAAGATCCGGCGGTTGGAGGCAAACTGCGGATGAAGGGCGAGGCAGAGCAGGCCGCGTTCATCGAAGGAATTGCGGTTCAGCTTCGAGAGCCGGCTGGTCAGGTTGAGGACTTCCCCCTCTTCCAATCCGCCGCCCGACTTCATCAGCCGCACGGTCCCGACCTGATCCGCGACCAGGGCCCGTCCATCGGGCAGGGCATTGAAGCTGAGGGGCGATACGAGGCCCTCGGCCATGAGGCGAAGGGAAATCCCGACGGATTCCGCGGCCTGCAACGCCGAGCCCGTCAATGCGGCACACGCCGCCAAGGCGACCAGTGTCTTGTTCATGAGAGGGGCAGAGCGTGGCCGAAGCCAATGCCACTTCCCAGCCCGGAGTGGCGGCCCTGATTGAAGGGGGCGCATCTTGACACCGCCCCAGCATTCAACGGGGCGGCAACGTCCTCGTTGCCCTCCCAAGCACTTTCTCCATGCGACGAGGACGTCGCCACCCCGTTCCCATTCTCAAACGGGGGCAGTGTCGAGATGCGCCCGATTGAAGGCCGGGTGCCCCCAACCAGCGGGGTTGAGGATGCGCCGCGTGGGGGCACGCGGCCTACAGCTCGCCTCACCCGTTTCGAGGGCTGTGTCGAACTACGCCCTCAGGGAGGGAAAACTTCCTCCCCCGACGCCTTGCGTGGCGTTCGATGGATGCGTTGACTGGCGGGCATGCGGAGCATTCATCCAGTGCAGAAGTGGTGTACCCGTGCCTCCTGGGTCGGGCTGGCCTGTCAGTTGGCGCTCACGGCGGTGGCGCAATCCCCGGGCGGCGAGAACGACTACAAGCTCGGACCCGACTCCCAGTTCAACCCGGCCGTCCCCCACGGCAAGGTGTCCAAGCACACGTTCCTCGCAGGAACCAACTCCGTCTTCCCCGGGACCGCCCGCGACTACTGGGTCTACATCCCGGCGCAATACGACGGCAACCGGGCCGCGGCCCTGATGGTGTTCCAGGACGGTGGCGGCTACGTCGGCACCAACGGCACCTGGCGCGTTCCGCTCGTGTTGGACAACCTGATCGCCAAGGGAGAGATGCCCGTGACGATCGGCGTCTTCGTCAACCCGGGGGTCGTCCCGTCCGTACGTGGCACCAATTCCCTGCCCCGCTTCAACCGCAGCTACGAATACGACGGGCTCGGGGGCGGCTACGCCCGCTTCCTTGCCGAGGAACTCCTCCCCGACGTCGTCGCCCAAAAAGGCGTCCTGCTTTCCCCTGACCCCAATCTCCGCGCCATCGGCGGCGCCAGCTCGGGTGCGATCTGCGCCTTCACGGCCGCGTGGGAACGCCCGGACCTGTTCCGCCGCGTGTTCAGCACCATCGGCACCTATGTCGGACTCCGTGGAGGCAATGACTATCCCACCCTGATCCGGAAGTTCGAGCCCCTTCCCCTCCGCGTGTTCCTGCAGGACGGCTACAACGACCTCAACATCTACGGCGGCAATTGGTGGGTCGCGAACCAGGACATGTTCAGTGCCCTGACCTGGGCCGGCTACGAGGTGAAGAAGGAGTGGGGCACCGGCGGCCACGACGGCAAGCAGGGCAGCGCCATCCTTCCCGACGCCCTCCGCTGGCTGTGGAAGGATTGGAACACGCCCATCCGCCCCGGACTGTCCTCGAATGCCCCCATCGCCCAGGTGCTCATCCCGGGAGAGGAATGGCAGTTGCTGGGCCAAGGGTACACGCTGCCCGGCGGCCTCTGCACGGCACCCGACGGCACCGTCTACTTCGCCGACGCCGGTGCCAACCGCATCTTCCGCGTCGCCGCCGACGGATCGGTTTCCGCGGTCCGTGGTGAGACCTCCGGCGCACAGTCGCTCGCCGTCCAGGCCGACGGGTCGCTGATCGCAGCGCAACCCGATGCCCGCCGGCTCGTCCTCTACACCGGCGATACGGCGGAGAAGTTCGTCGCCTCCGAAACCGGCGTGAAGGACGTGGTCGTGGCCTCCAGCGGCCTGACCTACTTCACGGATCCGTCCGGCCGCGCCGTCAAGATGGTGGATCGCAAGGGACAGGTCTCCACCCTCGACACCGGCATCGAGTTCCCGGCCGGGCTCTGCCTCTCTCCCGACCAGTCGCTCCTGTACGTCAGCGATGTCGTCGGGCAGCTGGTCTACAGCTTCCAGATCCAGACCGATGGATCGATCGCCTACCGGCAACGCTACTTCCACCTGCACCTCCCGGACGACCCGCGCGGATCGGCCGCGGACGGCCTTTGCGTTGATACCCAAGGACGGCTGTACGTCGCCTCCGCCGTCGGGATCCAGTTCTGCGACCAGGCCGGCCGGGTGAATGGAATCCTGAACAAGCCCGAACCGGGCGCGTGGGCGACCGACGTGTGCTTCGGCGGCAAGAACCTCGACGAGCTCTACCTCACCGCCGGGGACAAGCTCTGGCGCCGCCGCACCAAGGCCAAGGGCGTCCTTCCCTATCGCGACCCCATCGTCCCGCCCGCCCCGCGGCTCTGAGGGAAGCGACGTCTGGAACGGGGTGGCGACGTCCTCGTCGCCCTGAGGAAGGCCTCGGAAAGGCAACGGGGACGTTGCCGCCCCGTTTCTGGAAGGGCTGCGCCCGAAGCGGCCCAGCCGCTCCCCGCCCTTGCATCATCGACGCTCCGGAGGTTGATTGGGCGGATGCGTTTCAGAACCGTGGTGGGGTTGTCGTTGGCCGTGTTGGCCGCGGGATGCGGCAAGGATGAGGTCCGCATGTATGAGGTCGCCAAGGCGACCAATTCTCCGGCTGCCACTCAGGCCGACGGACAGTCTTCCGGCTCCCCGAAGGTGCCGTGGACCATCCCGCCCGAGTGGAAGGAACGCCCCAACGCCAGCGGCATGCGCCTCGCCAGCTACGGCGTCACCGCCGCCGATGGTCGCTCGGTCGACATCTCGGTCACGGCCCTCGGCGAGCAGGCCGGCACGGAACTCGACAACGTGAACCGCTGGCGCGGCCAGTTGAAGCTCACCCCGCTGACCGAGGACCAACTGGCCATGGCACGTGACCCCGTGAAGATCGGCGGCGAACCCTCGCACCTCTACGACATCGTCAGCGAGGAGCTGATGCTCGACGGCAAGTACAAGTCCCGGATCCTCGCCTCGATCCTGCCTACCGGTCAGATGACCGTGTTCTTCAAGGCCATAGGCGATGCCGACCTCGTGGCGGCCGAGAAGGTGCGCTTCATCGGATGGCTCGCGTCGGTCAAGACCGGACCGGATGCCGGTGGTGACGAAGGCTCCGCACCCTCAGCCGCCGCCGCGGCTCCAGCCCCGACTGCGCCGCCGAAGCCCCCGGTCGCGCCCCCTTCACTGCCTCCCGGACCGTCTGCCGACCTTCCCAAGTGGAAGATCCCCTCGCACTGGATCGCCGGTGGCCCACGTCCCATGCGCCTCGCCAGCTTCGAGATTCCGGGCGACAGCAACGCCTCCGGCGACCTGTCGATCAGCACCCTTGCCTCCGGCGGCGGCGGCCTCCTGGCCAACGTCAACCGCTGGCGGAACCAGGCGAAGCTCAATCCCATCGATGACGCCACCCTCGCCAAGGAGGCCCAGACGATCGCCCTGCCCGGCGGCCAGAAGGCCACCGTCGTCGATCTCGGTGGCGCCGGCCCCACCCGCATCCTGGGTGCGATCGTCCCCGACGGGGACAAGTCCTGGTTCTTCAAGCTCACCGGTCCCGACGCCCTCGTCGTGAAGGAACGCGAGAACTTCCTGTCCTGGCTGAAGTCGATCGAGCTCTGACCCCGGAAAAGCAAAAGATCCGTCCGATCATTCCGATCGGACGGATCTGCCGTTCTGGGCACCGGGAGCCGGACGCTCCGGACCTCAGTACTCGCGCTTCTTGGTGATGCCGGGCATGGGCACCGGATACTTGCCATCGGCGTTCGCCAGCAGCGGCGCCGGTGAATCCAGCGTGATGGTATCGAGACCCGGGGCGAACTCGTGGTCGGAGTTCAGGATGTCGTCGTAGGTGACGATCTGGCCCGTGTGGGCGGCCATGCGGCCCATCGACGTCACGAGGCTCGCCTTCACGCCGCGTTCCACCTCGTTGTACGGGGTGTTGTTCCGGATGGCGGCGGTCAGGTCTTCCCACTCGAGCTGGTAGGGATCGAGTTCCGGACCTTCCTTCGGCGTGCGCCAGACGATCTCGGAGTTCGTCATCTTGTGGCCCTTGTAGATGCGGGCCTTCGAGGGCCAGTGACCTTCGGACGAGATGACGCCGAGACCCTTGGAGCCGTGGGCGTAGCTGGCGAACTGGTCGTGCACGCCGGGCATCGTCCGGCCGTACATGAACAGCTTCGTGCCGTCGCCGAACGTGTACTCGACCGAGTAGTTGTCGAAGTTCTGGTCGATGGCGTTGCCGCGGTAATGACGGCCGCCGGAGGCCTGCGCCTCGACGGGCCAGGCATTCTTGATCCAGCAGGACTCGTCGATGTTGTGGATGTAGAAGTCGCTGAAGCAGCCACCGGACGCCCACAGGAAGGAGTGGAAGCGACGGATCTGGAACAGCGTCTCATTCTCCTCCGGCTTCTTCGGCTCGGAGAAGGCCGACCCGACGGGACCGTGCATGCGGTAGGCGCGCAGGGCGATGATCTCGCCGATCTGGCCGTCCTGGACCCGCTTGAAGAGGTCCTGACGCACGCGGCAGTGACGGCACATCAGGCCGACACCGACCTTGAGGTTCTTCGCGTCCGCCTGCTTCGCCAGCTCGAACATCCGGCGCGACGTCGGTCCGTCGACCGTCACCGGCTTCTCCATGAACACGTTCAACCCGCGCTCGATGGCGTACTTGAATTGGACCCAGCGGAACGCCGGCGGCGTCGCGAGGATGACGAGGTCACCCGGCTTCAACGCGTCCATCGCCTTCTTGTAGGCGTCGAACCCGATGAACTTGCGGTCCTCGGGCACGTCCATCTTGTCGGCGTGCTGGCCCTTGAGGCCCTCGAAGCTCGACTTCAGACGGTTGTCGAAGACATCCGCCATCGCCACCAGCTTGACCGGCCCCGTCTTCACGTTCAGGGCGTTCGAGGCGGCCCCCGTGCCACGACCACCCGCGCCGACGAGGGCGATCTGGATGGTGTTGCTCTCGGCGGCATGCACCCGGGGAATCGCCACGCCGGCCAGCGCCGACGCGGCTGCAAAAGTCCCCGTCGTCCGCAAAAAGTCGCGACGGGACGTCACATTCGCTGCAGGGGAATCGTTCATGCCCTCAAAGTCCCGCCGACCCACCCCCGGTGTCAATCCTCTTGCCGGGTGCATCGCAACGACAGGCCCCCCGCTTGAAACGGAGCAGCAACGTCCTCGTTGCCCTCCCACGCCCTTTCCCCAAGGCGACGAAGACGTCGCCACCCCGTTCCTGCTTTCAACCGGAGCGGCAACGTCCTCGTTGCCCTCCCACGCCCTCTCCGTAGGCGACGAGGACGTCGCCACCCCGTTCCTGTTCTCTGCCGGAGCGGCAACATCCCCAAACATCCTGATCCTCCACATCCCGGCGTTTTTGTGGCAGGAACGCGGCGTGCCTCCGACATCCGCAGGGCCGCAGGGTGCCATTTCAACCGCCATTGAGATCCGTCCGGTGACGAATTCACGACGGGATCTGGGCGCATTCTGCCGTCTGCAGGCCCACCTTTCCGGCACCCAACCCCAATGCGTCCTGCCACTGCGGATGGAGATCGAGAAGGTTCTCTCCGACGCCAATCCGTTCTGGCGCCACGCCGAACGCCAGCTCTGGATCGCCCGCCGCAACGGGCAGGATGTCGGCCGCATCGCCGCGATCCTCGACCAGGTCCACGAACGGGAGAGCGGCGAACGCTGCGCCTTCTTCGGCTTCTTCGAATCCATCGATGATCCCGCCTTGTCACGCGCCCTGCTCGACACCGCCACCCGCTGGGCCACCGACCGGGGAGCGGTCCGGATCCGGGGTCCGTTCAATCCGAACATCAACGAGGAATGCGGCCTGCTGGTCGAAGGGTTCGATCTCGCGAATGCGATCATGATGCCCCACAACCCGCCGTTCTACGGGCGTTTGATCGAGGAAGCCGGCTTCACGAAGGCCAAGGATCTCGTGGCCTTCGACCTCACCCTCGCCGACAGCCCGCACGCACGGCTCATCCGCCTCCGCGACGGCCTCCGTCGCCGTTCCCCGGGCGTCGAACTCCGCAGTGTTACCCGAAAGACGCTCAAGTCGGACCTCCCCGACCTGAAGACGATCTACAACTCCGCCTGGGAACGGAACTGGTCGGCCGTACCGATGACGTCGGAGGAGATCGATTTCCTGGCCGAACGTCTCGAACCGCTGCTCGTGCCCGGCCTCGTCTGGATGGCCACCGTCGGCGGCGCACCGGCCGGCCTCCTGCTCGCCGTGCCCGACCTCAACGAGGCCCTTGGACCGCTCCGGGGCAGCCTCCTGACGCCGGCGCTCCTCGGGGCGTTGCCGATGCTCCTTGGCTGGCGCCGTCCCAAGCGGTTTCGACTGATCGCCCTCGGCGTGCTCGAACAGTATCGCGGTCGCGGCCTGGAAGGCTGGATGTTCGCCGAGACGCTGCTGGCGGCGGAAGCGATGGGTTTCACGGGCTGCGAGGCGTCGTGGGTGCTGGAGGACAACCTCCCCGTCCACCAACTCGCAGGCCTGTTCTCAGCCCGGATCACGCGGCGCTACCGGATCTACGACCGCGTCCTGAGACCCGGAAAATGAAAAAGGTCCGCATTGCTGCGGACCTGAAAGGAAACGCTCTGGTCTGGATGGTGGAGCCGAGGGGATTCGAACCCCTGACCTTCTCATTGCGAACGAGACGCTCTACCAACTGAGCTACGACCCCGAAACCAGAGCGGGCGAGTGAATCGCAGAACCCCCGCCCGAAGGCAAGCGGGGTTTTTGGACAGCGCCCCGTTCAACCGATGAACGAGCAGATGTACTCCGCGATGCCGGAGGTCACCTCGATGTCGAAGCCGGACTTGGCCGGCACGTCGAAGTGGGTCCCGGCACCGTAGATGGTCACGGCCGAAGAGCCATCCAGCTTCACCGAGCAGGAACCGGCGACGATCTCCATGCGCTCGGCCTTGTCGGTCCCGAAGTGGAACTTGCCGGGATAGATCAGGCCGAGGGTCTTCTTGGAACCATCGCCAAACAGCAGCGTGTGCGAGACGACCTTGCCATCGAAGTAGACGTTGGCCTTCGTCAGCGCGGTGACATTGCGGAACTCAGACGGATTGGACATGCGGGCGGAGTGTTCCGGCCCGCCGCCCAGATTCAAGTTCGCAGTTCGATCACCCGCATCCACGGAGCGGCAACGTCCTCGTTGCCCTCTCCAGCACTTTCCCGGGGCGGCGACGTCCTCGTCGCCTTCCCCATGCACTTCCCTGGAGGCGATGAGGACATCGCCACCCCGAGGCCCCCTCCTACCAGCGCACCTTCTCCGGGAAATACTCGCGGATCAGCTCCTCGTAGAACGGGCGGAGGGCCTTCGAATCCGGCTTGGTATGGCTCTTGGTGTAGAGGTCATACGGATTGAAGTCCTTCACGGCCTTCAGCAACCGCCGGTCCTGGTCGTTGCACAGGTGATCGTACTGCCCCTCCTTGTGCCACGGATAGAACGAGTGGTATCGGAGCATGTAGAGCCCCTCGATCGGCAGGTAGTCCTTGCAGACGTTGTAGATGTACTCGTCGTGACCCCACGACAGGTTCACGGCATCCAGACCGCAGCCCTCCTCGTAGACGCCGTTGCGCGTGCTGAAGCGCGGGTCGCGGAAGTCCGGGTTCGCCTCGAAGAATCGCGGGAACACGATCTTGTCCGAGTACGCACATCCCGTCGGGAACGTATCGCCAACCACCGCCCACTGAGGCTCACCCCACAGGCAGAGGATCTTCCCGAGGTCATGAACGAAGCCCGTCAGGATCATCCAGCGTGGCTGCCCGTCGCGGCGAAGCTGTTCCGCCGTCTGGAGCAGGTGCTCGAGCTGCGACATGTCCGTGTCCGGATCGCTGTCGTCCACGAGCTTGTTCAGGTATTCGGCCGCCTCCCAGATCCCCATCTTCATCCGGTTCAGGCCCAGGAATTCGCGGCGCTTCGCCTGGGCGAACTCGTAGGTCTGGTTGAGGTGGTTCAACCGGTAGAACTCCCGGACGGTCGGGCGCGCATCCGCCTCGTAGTTCCGGAACTCCTCCTGCTTCTTCTCCGGATCGTACCCGACCGTTGGCTTCTTGGCCGCGCCTGCCTCCGCCTTGCCGGGCTCCGGATAACGGCCCTTCACGAAATCTTCCCACTCCTCAAGACTCTGGAGGGGCTTGGACGAATCGGTCGTGTTGCTGTCGATGCTCATGGCAATTTCGGAATGGCGAAGTTTCCTGGACCCGCTCTATGGCCGAGTCCAGCGAGACGGACAAGGCCTGATTTCAACCCGGAAGAACGGGGCGGCGACGTCCCGTCGCCCCGGGGAAGCGCTCGGGATGGCAACAAGGACGTTGCCGCCCCTTTTCGAGGAGGCTGTGTTCGGGATCCCCCAGATGGGTTCACTCAACCCATCGCAGACGGCATCGGCGGCGGCGGGGCAACCGGCCGGGGCTTCATCGGGTCGGCCGCCAGCAGGTCGGCCTGCAAGGAGCGGTTCTCCGGCACCAGGACGATTTCCGTGCCGCATTCGAGCAGGCCTTGCGTCTCCAGCATCTGGAACAGCGCGTTGGCGATCTCCGGGTCCCGCCCGATCTCCCGTAGCGCCTCGCCGACGATCCGCGGCCGCAGGGCACGCGCCTGGGCAAAGGCCACCGCCGCCTGCCGCTCGGCCGTCGACGTGATGACATTCACCTGGTTCGCACCATCCTGCTTGATCGCGCTCGTCACCTGCCGCAGCCGGTTGACGACCTTCTCCTCGATCTGCCGGATCATCCCCACGTCCCGGAAATGCACCTTCCGGATGTACACCGAGCCAAGTCGGTAACCCCATTCTTGCGACTTCGGCGAGACGTCATTGCGCACCGTCAGGCTCATGCGGTGCCGATCAATCATCATCGCCTCCAGCGGCAGGTTGCTCAGGCAACGCACCGCGGCATTCGAGACGTTGGCTCCGAGCGAGCCGCGCGGATCCGTGTTCCGGAACAGGTAGGCCACGGGATCGGAGACGTACATCTCGTACCAGACGCCGATGCCCATCGGGGCGCCTTCCTCGGAGTTGACGGCCTGGCTGCGCAGATAGGACTGGTCGAGCCGCATGTCCACCCGGTGGACCTTGCCGAAGAACCGGACGATGAAAGCGCGCCAGCCCAACTGGGTGACGGGAAAGTGCAGGCCGGGATCCTCGATGCTCCCGATGACCTTGCCGAACAGCACGAACACGAGGCACTCGCGCTCACGGATCGTGACATACAGGCCGAACAGCTTCGCGAACCCGAGCATCAACGGCACGCCGATCGTCATCCCGAACAACCCGATCAGGAACCCGATCCCCATCTCGGTCAGGCTATTCATGGGCCACCTCCACCACGGCGCGACGCGCCTGACCGAACAGTTTCAACCGGACTGACCGGACGTAAGCCGCGAGCGCCCCGGGTCCACCCTGCGTTTTCAGGTCGATCAACTGCTGCGACAACGCCCGCAGCGGCTCGACTTCCGCCTGCGCCTTCAAGGTCTCGATCTCCACCGCCCGGCGCGACTGCACCAGCTTCTGGTCGGCCGAGGCCTGCGCGAGGCTGATGTCCGAAGACACCTGGTTGTAAGCCGTATTGATGGCGGCCAAGGCCGACTCGACCTCAGGCGGCGGGTCGATGCCGGTGATCAACGAGGCTTCCAGGACGATGCCGTACCGGGCAGCGCTCGATTCGCACTCGCGATCCATGTGTTCGTTCAGGTCGCGAAGGTTCTTCCGGAGGTCGTTGATCGAGACGCCGATCGTCGCGTTCGGGATCGCCGCCTCGCCGATCTTCATCTCCGACGACGCAGCAGCCGGTGGCGCGGAGAAGTTCGCGATGCGCTCGCGGAGGATGGAGATGAAGTAGCCCATCACGTGCGTGAGCGGGTTCTTCACCCCGAACAGGAAGGCGTACAGGTTCCGCTCCGAGACGCGGAAGCGGATCTGGCCGGTGAGGCCCGTGTTCAGCTGGTCCTTCGTCACCGCTTCCAGCATCTGACCCGACTGGTTGGCGTTGGGAGTCTCCGGATCAAACGCCATGCTGATCGTCTCGGTGGCCACGACCACCTTGTGGATCTTCTCCCAGGGCCATTTGAAATACGGCCCGCCGGGCGGGATGACCCGCACCTGGGGATAGTCATACCGTTCCCGCTCCTCGCCCTTCAGCGATTCCGAGACCGGATCCGACAACGTGCTCGCGCCGTCAATCCGATCAGCACGGCCGAAGGAAGTCTTCACGGCGCGTTCACTCGGCCCGACGGTGTAAAAGCCTCCGATCACACAGCGGATCAGGAACCACAGACCCGCCCCCAACAGCAACCCGGCGATAAACATCATGCATTATGGCGCTCCCGCCACCCGGCACCCTGCACGTTCGCCACAAGACAAGCCACTGGCATCTTGCTGTTCGCTCCAGTCCCCGGACCGCCAACCCACCCCCAATTCCCCGTTGGCAGCCAGTGCCCCTCCGATAGCCTTCGTCATCCGGTTCATGGGTCGGGCGACCCTGACCGTACGGACACCATGAGAGCGAAACCCTCCAGCAAGACCCGCCGGCCCGCCGCCACCCAGCGAGCCACTCCCAAGAAGGCCCAGGAACCGGTCCTCCTGACCGGCGGCAATCCCCAGATCGCCAAGGCCGACGGTGACGCGCCCGTGCAGGCCTACATCGAGGCGATGCCCGGATGGAAACGGGACATCGGCCGCCGGCTCGACGCACTCATCCAACGCACCGTTCCCGACGTCCGGAAGGCGGTGAAGTGGAACTCCCCCTTCTACGGCCTGGAAGGCCGCGGATGGATCATCGCCTTCCACACCTACGCCCGCTTCGTGAAGGTGACGTTCTTCCAGGGCACTTCCCTCCAACCGCCTCCCACCGGCGGAACGACCGAGAACGCCCGCTGGATCGACCTCCACGAAGACGACTTCGACGAACCCAAACTCGAAGCCTGGATCCTCCAGGCCGCCGTCCTCCCGGGCTGGGGAAAGCTGTGAAGGGCCTTCGGGGAAAAACGGATTGCAACGGCCCCGGTCCGGGCTTCTCTTGACGGACAGACCGTATGTCCGACGAACGAGAACGCCGCTTCTACGAAGCCTTCGACCCCGATGCGCCCGCACCGGAGGCACTCAGCGGCATCTATGTGTCCCTCGACGCGGCCCGGGGCGATTCCGTCACCAAGCAGCTCATCCGGGGGTTGCGAAATGCCAATCCGGCCCGCCCTGTCTGCCGACTGATCGCCGGCCACAAGGGCTGCGGCAAGACCGTCGAGCTGATGCACATGGCGCGCGAACTGGAAGCGGACGGCAAGTTCACCGTCTTCCACTGGCTCGCCGAATCCACCATCGATCTGGCGGGCGTCGACTTCCCGGATCTGGCCCTGGGCCTGGTGGGTGGACTCAGCCAATGGCTGAAGAAGGTCCACGGGATTGAGCTTGAGCCCGGTTACTTCAAGGAGCTCGGTGTCCGCCTGAGGGACTACCTCCAGTCCGACGTGGACATCAAGCACCTGGACCTCGCCGCCGGCATGGCGAAGGTCACCGCACACATCAAGCAGAGTCCCACGGTGCGGGCCCAGGTGCGCGCTGCTTTGGATCCCGACTCCGATTCCCTGCTGGAAGCCGTCAATGTGGTCATCGGCGAAGCCAAGCAGGCACTCGCCAAGAAAGGAAAATCCGCCAACCTTGTCATCCTCGTCGATGACCTCGACAAGGGCGGATGGGATCGCCACCCGACCGCTGGGATGACCACCGGGGAATTCCTTTTCGACAAGCGGCACCTGCAGCTCCGCGGGCTGAATTGTCATGTGGTCTACGTGCTCCCGCTCGACCTCGCCTACGGACGGATCGCGGGAACCCTTCAGAACCGGTACGGGGACATTCCGCTCATCCCGATGGTGGAAGTCCGCACCCGCCCCCCTGAATCGGCTCTGTTCGATGCGGGAATCCAGGCGCTGCGCTCGCTCGTTCGGCGGCGACTTGAGAATGCGCAGTTGAAGCCAGAGGAAGTCTTCGAGGCTGAGGTCGAGAAGACCTTGATCCTGGTTTCGGGCGGGGAACCCCGCCAACTCATGCACCTTCTGCGGTCCGCGTTGGACTATGGGCAGCTTCCGATCAACCAGGCGGCAGTCCAGAAAGCCATCGAAGGGGCCCGCAAGACCCTCCGCAGGCCGATGGGCAAGGAAGACTGGGATCTCGTCAAACGACTGGCCGGGAACGGCGAACTGCCCAAGGACGCCGCCTCCGAGGAACGCACCCGCCAGCTGATGGTCAACCGGCAGATCCTCCAGTACTCCAACGGCACCGAATGGTTCGCCCCCAATCCACTCCTCGGCGAGCCCCCGGCCTGATTCCCAATGGATGTCCGCCACGAGGCTGAGTTCACCGCTCTCCGACGAATCCTCGAGCTTTCACGGGGGACCTCGAGCTTCACCACCGCGGTGTGCAACAGCCCCGCCTTCCGTGAGACCCTCTTCGTTGAATTGAGAGGTGAGGGCATCTCCTTCACCCATGCCGCTGTCGTCGCGGGCAGCCTCGATCCCGTCGAGGAGGTACGCTCCCAGATTCCTAGCGGGGCCACCGACGCTGTCTTCGTCACCGGACTCGATTATCTCCTCGCCGAAAGCTCCGCCGATTCCGACCGACTGCTCGCCGTGCTCAATCGCAGTCGGGAACGTTGGCGATCGGCATTTCCGAAGCAGCCGCTCGTGTTCTGGCTGACCACCCACACGTCCGTCCGCCTCACCACCCACGCTCCGGATCTGCGCGCCTGGGTCAGCCACGAATTGGAGTTCGAGGATGCAACTGTCTCCGGAATCCGTCCGGACCAACCGAGCCTCTCCCGGAACTTCACCTGGCTCTCCAATCTGGATGCCGCCGCCAAGCGCGCGCGATTGGCGGATCTCGACCAACGCCTGTCCCTCAATCCACCCGAACCCGCCCTCTTCCAGGAATGGGCCCGGGCGTGGGAGGAGAAGATCCAGCTGCTGGTCCTGCTGGGGGAGATACAGCAAGCCGAGCACGCGGCCAGGACAGTTCTCGACTGCATGAACGCCATCGTCCCGATCCAGGAATTCTGGATTGCGGAGATCACATTCTCGCTCGCGCAGGTTCTGCTTTGGCGGCTCGATTTCAACCAAGCGCTAAAGCTGCTCCGGGAACGAGCCATTCCAATCTATTCCAGACTCGGGGACCGCCGATCCGTGGCAATCGCGAAAATGGAGATCGCAAAAATCCTCGCCTGCCGTGAGGATTGGGATGCGGCGGACGAGATCCTCCAAACCGAGGTGCTGCCAGGGCTAAAGGTCGACCGAGACCCCCGGGAACATGCGGTCGCATTGGATCTGCGCGCCCGGACTCTTGTCGCCCGCGGCCAACTCGACCGAGCGATGCAGATCCGCCTGGAAGAGGTCCTGCCAACCCTTCGTCGAATTCACGATGACCGCGGCATTGCGGTCGCGTTGGGTGGCGTGGCGGAAATCCTCCGTAAGAAGGGTAGCTTCGCTGAGGCACTGAGAATTCGCCGCGATCAACTCCTCCCCATCTTTATCCGCTTGGGTGACCTCATGTCCCAAGCCAGCAACTACTCACACATCGCTGACATCTTCCTCGCCTCTGGTCAGGTAGACGAAGCAGTGCGGACTCTCCGCGAAGAAGAACAGCCGATTCATGAGCTCCTTGGCACCCCTCATCCTCTCACTTTGTGCCGAGCACGCCTCGCTTTCGCGTTGCATCGGCGCTCCCGCGGAGACGATGCCAAGGAGGCTTTCCAGATCATGTCTGAATGTCATCGCACCGCACGTAGCCAGGGTTGGCCCGAGGCACGGCAGTTCGAGGCGATCCTCCTGGATTGGGGCGTTCCCAGGGAGTGGTTGAAGGCTCCCTAGCCCTACCGTCCCACTCATCATCGATTTCGAGACATTGCATTGCCGACGCCCCTTCCTGAACGATGCCGTGGCACTGAAGCCCTGAATCCCATGTCCCTATTCGACCCCTCCGGCCCCGTCCTCGGCACGGAACGCCTGCTCTCCGCCACGCCGCAGGAGGTGTTTGCCGCCTTCGAGCAAGCCGACCTCCTCGCCCGCTGGTGGGGACCGAACGGCTTCACGAACACGTTCGAGACCTTCGAGTTCAAGCCAGGCGGACGCTGGACCCTGGTCATGCACGGACCGGACGGCACCGACTACCCCAACGAGAACGTCTTCCGCGAGATCGAGCCCGGCGCCCGGATCGTCATCGAGCACGTCGTGAATCCGTGGTTCCGCCTGACCGTGACCCTCGCCGCGCGTGGCAACCAGACCCACCTCATCTGGGCGCAGGAATTCGAAAGCCCCCAGGTCGCCGACCGCCTGCGCGCCTTCATCAACAACGCCAACGAACAGGTCATCGACCGGCTCGAAGCAGTCGTCGCCTCACCACAGCGGCACCGGGCGCAATCGGAGAAAGAGGCTTTCGGTCCCCTCCGGTGGCTTCGTGCTGAACTCCAGCATGCCCCCCGTGCCCGCAGTGCGCTGCACGGGCGTCCAGCCAGCCTCAACCGTGGGAAGGGTTGTCGAACGTTCCAGGACGTAGTCCAAGTCCAGCCTCGACGACACCCGGAGCCGGACACCCTCCGCACCCAACTCCATCCATTCGATCCTCGGATGCGAGGTCTTGTCCCGGGGTCCGGTGCCCACATCGAACTCAGCCCGGTTCGAATAGCCGTCCCCATCGCTATCCAGAACTGCGTCGGACGGACTCGCTGGGTCAAGACCGACGGCCAGCTCCCAGTCGTCGGCCATCCCATCGAGATCCTTGTCCGCCCGGACACCGATGCTGCGCTGCAACGCCGGGGCAAGATCCCGTGGACCGCCGTGGGGGGTGAGCACGGTCGTGAGGACCGGATTCGGTGCCTTTCGCTGGGTTGAACGGAAGTCCCCGCCGTGGGTGGATCATCGGTTGCATGCGTTGTGTCAGTAGGCCACCAACCAGTCGGAACTGCAACCTTCCCGGGGCATTTCGACACCGCCCCCGTTGGAACACAGGAACGGGGTGGCGACGTCCTCGTCGCCCTGGGAAAGGGCTTGGGAGGGCAACGGGGACGTTGCCGCTCCGTTTGGCGTTGGGGGCAGTGTCCAGATGCACCCCGTTTCTGGGAACTGGCTTCTGGCGACTGGGAACTCACGTTGAAGGCCGGGTGCCCCCACCCGGCGCATCCCACGACCCGCCGCCCATCTCCTACGCCGGAGGCGTTTCAGCCGATAGCCCCGGGTTGGCGCGACCGCGCCTACCCGGGGTCTTGCGCTTCAAGGAGCACGCACCCCGAAGGCGGTGCGAAGATCCCCGCTCCCTCCTGCAACCCCTCCAGGGTTGGTGATCCTTTCCGTCGTTCCCCGGGGTGCGCTTCGCGACCCCGGGCTACCCGCTTCAACGCCTCCGGCGTAGCGCACACACACCGCCGCGTGCGGGCACGCGGCCTACAGTCGGAGTTTCTGGGAACTGGCCTCTGGCAACTGGCAACTCACGGGCTTCAATCCTGAATCTTCAAACTTGAAACTCTCCCTCCCACGCCGTCCCTTGGGTGCACGAGCCCATGCGCGCCGAGTTCCTCACCACCCACTGGAGCCTGATCCTGGCCGCCGGCCCGAATGATTCGGAGGCCGCCACCCGCGCGTGGGAACAGCTCGCGCAGACGTATTGGTATCCGGTCTACGGCCACGTCCGGCGGCATGTTGCCTCCCCGCCGGAAGCCCAGGACATCGTGCAGGATTTCTTCGCCATGCTGCTCCGGCGTCAGGCGCTGGGAACGGTGGGGCCCGAGAAGGGACGGTTCCGGACATTCCTCCTGACCGCGCTCAAGAACTTCCTGATCGACCGCGCGGCCCATACCAACGCCCTCAAGCGCGGCGGTGGTTCCGATCTCGTGTCCTTCGATGCAATGGAGGCCGAGGAACGCTTCCGGCACGAGCCCCGCGATCCGGATTCGCCCGATCGGGAGTTTGACCGTCGCTGGGCGGCTGCCTTGGTGGAATCCTGTCTGGTCCAGTTGCGCGAGGAGCAGGTGGCGGGCGGGCGCGTGGAACAGTTCGAGGCCTTGCGCGAATTCCTCGGGCGGGAGGTGGAGGATGGCGAGTACGCCGCGGTGGCCGAACGCCTCGGGATCACCCCCAACACGGTGGCGGCCACCGTGCGTCGGCTCCGGCTGCGGCTCCGGGAGCTTGCCCTCGACGCCACCCGCCGCACCACCGCCACCCTGGCCGACTGCGAGGACGAACTCCGGCAACTCTTCGGATGAAATCCCGATCTTCTTCGTCATGGCCGGGAGCAGATCCCGTAGCACCCCGGTGATGGACTCCCCGGCCACCTGTCCGCGGTGCAACGCCCCCATGACCAACGGTCGCCTGGGCTCGCTTTGCACCCGGTGCATTGGCCGCGTGTCGATCCTCGCCGGCCCGGAGCCGGACGCCACCTCGCCCAGCCCGGTGCTCGGTTGCGTCGGTGACTTCGAACTGATCGCCGAGGCCGGGCGCGGGGCCATGGGAGTCGTCTACCGCGCCCGCCAACTCAGCCTCAACCGGCGCGTCGCCTTGAAGATGGTCCTCAACGGGCAGTTCGCCGGTGATGCCGAACGACGCCGTTTCGAGGCCGAAGCCTCGGTCATCGCGACCCTCGATCACCCGCACATCGTTCCTGTCCTTGGATTCGGCGAGCACGAGGGTCGGCAATACTGCGCGATGCGCTGGCTGGACGGCGGGCCGGTGTCCGGTCCGATGCCCCCCAGGGAGGCCGTCCGACTGCTGGCCTGCGTGGCACGGGCGGTCGACCACGCCCACCAGCGCGGCGTCCTCCACCGCGACCTCAAGCCGGGCAACATCCTGCTCGACGACCGGGGCGAACCCTTCGTCACCGACTTCGGCCTCGCCAAGCGACTCGGTACCGACGCCACGATGACCCTCCCCGGTTCGCCCGTTGGCACCCCCGCGTACATGGCTCCGGAACAGGCGACAGGGCTTTCCTCCCCGACGATTGCCGCCGACATCTGGAGCCTGGGAGCGATCCTCCATCACTGGCTCACAGGCCGTCCGCCCGTCGAAGGCTCCAGCCACGTCGACGTCCTCCAGAAGGTGCGCGAAGGTCGCGTCACCTCGCCCCGACAGCTCAACGTCGCCATTGATCGCGACCTCGACCGCATCTGCCTGCAATGCCTTCGCCTCCAACCCAACGATCGCGACGCCACGGCTGGCGCCCTTGCGGAGGACCTCGAACGTTGGCAACGGCATGAACCCGTCCGGGCACGTGCGGCGTCGCTTGCCGATCGGATCCATCTCCTCTTCCGACGCCGCCCGGCCGTCATGGTGCTCGGACTCGTCCTGCTGTTGAGCCTCGCCGCCGGAACCACCGGCGTGCTCCTCCAGTGGCGCCGGGCGGAACGCGAGCGCGAGGACGCCCGCATCCATCTCCTCCGCCTCTACACCGAGAAGGCCCAGCAGGCCGTCGAAGCGGGTGATCCGCTCGGGACCCTCCCGTGGATGGTCTCGGCTCTCGCCTCCGAACCACCCGGGTCAACGCGCGCCCGTGTCTATCGGGACTTCCTCTCCGACACCCTCCGCCGAAGCCCCGTGCCCGAGCGGATGTGGTTTCTCGGTGGGCCGGTCGCGGAATGCCTGTTCGCCCACGACGGGCGCACGCTGCTGGCCACCGTCTCCCGGGGCCCAACCCATCTCCTGCCTTTCCACGACCCCGATCCGGCCACGCCCGCTTCCGCGCCGGCTCCCTTCATCGGCGGCAACTGGAAACAGTTCCTGAACCCCGACGGAACCGAACTCGTCTCCGTCGATCGCAGCGGACTCGTCCAGGTCCATGCCCTCCCCGACGGCCGTGTCCTCCGGTCCTTTGAGACCCGGCCGGAGATCGGCCACGTGATCGCCAGTGCGGACGGGCGCTACCTCGCGCTTGCCGGCATGGATCAATTCGTCGAGGTCCGGCGGGTCGCTGACGGGAGCCTCGTCTGTCCGCCCATGAAGCACGCGGCAGAGATCGTCTGGCTCCAGTTCAGTCCCGACGCCTCCCGCCTCGTCACGGTCCCGAACAACCGCTCCCTGTTCCTCCACGAACTTCCCTCGGGCCGCGAATTGGCCGCGCTGCGCCGCGACTCCTTCTTCCCGGTGCGCTTCGATGAATTCGGCAACCGCCTCCTGGTCGTTGCGCGACCGGAGTTCAAGGTCCTGCGGCTCGACGCCGCCACCCTGCAGCCCATCGGCGAACCCATCCGGCTCTCCAGCCCTGGCCTCGACGCGTGGTTCAGTCCGGACGGTTCCCGGATCGCGACCGCCGAGCGCGACGGGACCGCACGGGTCTGGGATGCCGCCACGGGGCAAGCCGTCACCCCGCCGCTCCGGCATGACAGCGAGGTTCACGAAATCCTGTTCAATGCCGAGGGCGACCGCATTGCCACACGTCGGCTCGATCCCATGGCCCGCGTCTGGAACGCGCGCACCGGCGAACCCCTCACGCCGTGGTTGCGTCACGCCGGCACGATCCATTCGATGGTGTTCTCGCCCGAAGGCTCGCGGATCGCCACCGCCAGCCGCGACGGTTCCGTTCGGCTCTGGAACATACCCGCTCCCCTCAAGCCCGACCAACGCCTTCCCCAGCAGCCCCGGCCGGTATGGAACGTCACGTTCTCTGCGGATTTCCGCCACGCCTTCGTCCATAGCCGCAATCGCGGCCGCGTCTGGGCGTTGCCGGACTGGGAACCGCTCTCCGCCGAGATCCAACAGAAGGACGTCATCGACGAGGTCCGCTTCAGCCCGGACCGGCAACTCCTGCTCACTGGTTCCCGCGACGGCACGGTGGCCATCCGGAAACTGGGATCGGATGAACCCCTCCGGACGTTTGACCACAGCTCCAAGGTCACCGTCCTGGAATGGCTGCCGGATTCGCGCCGAGTCTTCAGCGCCGGCGGCGACGGAGACTATCGGCTGTGGGACTCAACCGATGGACGCGTGATCCACAGCTTCACCAACCGCCCTTTCGAAACCACCTGGGCGGGTGCCGTCTCGCCGGATGGCCGCACGCTCGCCGGGGCCGCCGGCGGCTGGGTCATCGCGTGGGACACGACCTCCGGCGCGAAACTCTGGAACCACACGCACACGAACGGCGCGGTCCATTTTCTCCGCTTCTCCCCCGATGGATCCGCCCTGTTCAGCGGCGACGACAGTGGGCGTGCCCGGCTTCAGGAGACGCGCACGGGCCAACGCATCGTCGGGGAATGGAACCTGGAAGTCCCCCTCACCGACATGGCCTTCAGTCCCGACGGAACCCTTCTGGCGGTCGCCGCCAGGGACGGCGTCGTGCGCCTCTGGAACACCCGGAGCGGACTCCCGACCTGTCCTCCATTGCGCCCGGCCTTTGGTCTGGAACGGCTGCGCTTCTCGCCGGACGGCCGGATCCTCGCCACCCGAGCCCTACAATCGCTCCAGCTCTGGGATGTCGCCACGGGAACGCCGATCACCTCCCCGTTCCACGTCCGGGAGGAGATCGGCGGCATCGGATTCGTTGGGCCCCGGCGCGTGGTGGCAGTGACCGAGTCCGCCGGAATCCACGTCTTCGAACCTTCGACGCTGGCGTGGTCCACCGAACGGTTCACGCGGGCTGCGCGGCTGCTGTCCGGACTCGAACTGGATCCCGCCGGCGGGCTCCGTCCCTCGACCATGGACGCGACCGAAGCCAAGTCTGCCTGGGAGGAGATCCGGGAAAGTCTGATTCCGCAGACGCCCAGCAGGTGACTGCCGCGTGCTCGGGCTTCAGCCCCAACGGGGCGACCCAAGTCAGCCCGGGGCACCGCCCCGGGAACCCGGCCCGATTCAGGGTGGAGCCCTGAAGGGGCGGTCCAGTTGCCCAACCCAATTTCCCCAGCCTCGTTGACCGGCGGACTAACCTTCCGGCCCCGCCCAAAAATCCCCCGTCATCGCTCCCAGCACTTTCCCGTTTCCCTTTCTGGACGGGTCTGCTGACGGACCCGTCGTGCAACCGAGCCATGAACAACCCCCTGCTTCCGCGGATCCTGCCACTCCTGATCCTGCTGCTCCTTGCCGGAGCCTCCACGCACATCGCCCGGGCGCAGCCGGTCATCCTCGATGGTACCCGCACCCTCCAACCGGATCCCACCCTCGAATCCCGCGACGTCCTGATCCCCACGGGAGCCGTGATCACGCTGGTCGGGGAGCATCGCTTCGCCAACCTCACCATCGCCGGCACCGTCACCCACCGCCCCACCGATCGCGGCGGCGTGCAGATCGTGGTCAACGGCCGATTCCAACTCGACCCTGGCGGCCGCATCGATGTCAGCGGCGCGGGATACCTCGGTGCTTTCCAGCCCGGCAATTCCCTCGGTCATTACGGACAGATGCCCGGTCCGGATGGCTCCCCGGTGATCGGCAGCGACTGGGGCGCCGCGGGAAGTCACGGCTCCCCCGGCCTCACACACCCCCGGGGCGGCGCCAATCCCCTCTACGGCTCCGAGACCGCACCCACCCTCCTCGGCAGCGGTGGCGGCGTCCCGTTTGGCACCGGACAGGCCGACCGGCCCGTCGGCGGCAACGGCGGTGGACGCATCCAGATCCGCGCTCGCGACCTCGTCATCGACGGCAGCCTGAGCGCCAATGGTGGCCCGAGCTACTTCATCAATCTGGGCGCTCTCGGAAACTTCGGTGGCGGCAGCGGCGGCAGCATCTACCTCATCTCCGACGGCGGTTCCTTCTCGGGCGCAGGCATCCTCGAAACCAGGGGCGGCGAAGGCGGCAACACGCTCAAGGGCGGTCTCGGCCGCATCGCCGTCGTTGGCTTCGTTGAATCCACCTTCACCGGTCAACTCACCGAGGCCGGATCCATCTTCACCCAACGCGCCGGCACTGCCGGTCACCTCCGCCTCCGCGATTCCACCCTCACCGTCGCCGAGGGCGAGACGCGTGCCTTCTCCTCCTTCGACGTCGTTCCCGGTTCGAGTGCCACCCTCTACAACCGCGGCGTCCTCGCCGTCGATGGCGACCACCTGGTCGTCGACGCCGGCATCACCCTCGTCCAGGACGGCATCGTCCGCGGACTCGCCCGTTCCTCCAACTGGATCGGTCAGCTCACCGTCCGTTCCAACGCCCTCGTCACCCATTCCCAGGGCCGCACCAACGGCGTCCAATTCCAGGTCCTCGGCACCGCGACCGTCGAACGCGGCGGCCGCATCGACGTCAGCGGCTCGGGGTATCTCGGGGGCCTGCAACCCGGGAACATCCTTGGCCATTACGGCCAGGCGCCGGGTCCGGATCTCAGGCCCGTCGCCGGCGCGGAACAGAACGCCGGAGGCAGCCATGCGACACTGGGGGCCGCCGGGTTCCGTGCCATCCCGAATCCCATCTACGGCTCCGAGGAAGCGCCCACCCATCTCGGGAGCGGTGGCGGCGTGGCGTTCAACAGCGGCCTGAACGACCAGCCCGTCGGCGGCAACGGCGGCGGACGCATTCAAATCCGCGCCCGCGACTTCATCATCGACGGTGCCCTCCGCGCCAATGGCAACCCCAGCTACTTTGCCCTCTGGGGCACGTTCGGAAACTTCGGCGGAGGCAGCGGCGGCAGCATCTATCTGATTTCCGGCAGTGGCTCCTTCTCCGGCGAAGGCATTCTCGAAGCCAAGGGCGGCGCGGGCGGCAACACCGAGCCAGGCGGTCTCGGCCGCATCGCCATCGTCCAGACCTGCACGAACACGTTCGCCGGGACGATCGCCGGCGCGACGATCACGGCGAACACCCCGCCCACCCTTCGGCCCCCCGCCCAGGCGTCTTTCGCCGAGGACACCCTCGGCTTCCTGCCGTTCACGGCCACCGACGTCCTCACCGGGAGCGCCTGTTTGAGCGTGTCCGCGTTCAGCGAGACCCCGTCGATCCTTCCGCCGTCCGGCGTGCAGGTCCGCTTCGAAGCCGGCTCCCACGTCCTGATGCTGAAGCCCGCCACCAATGCGCACGGCACCGCAACGCTCGTGCTGATGGCCAGCGACGGCACCCGCACCGTCACCAACCGGTTCAACGTCGAAGTCACCCCGGTCAACGATCCGCCCACCCTGGCCGGTGTCCCGGACCTCCTCCTGAACGTCGGCACGCGACTCACCTATACCTTCGTCGCCTTCGATATCGACGACACCCGCCTCACCTTCACCGCCCGCAATCTTCCCGTCGGTGCCCAGCTCCAACCGGACGCCGGCCGCATCCTGTGGACGCCCGGCGATGCCGACGTCGGCAACCACGACTTCCACGTCACCGTCACCGACCCCGCCGGCCTCCAGTCAACCCAACCCGTCCGGATCACCGTGAAGGATCCGCGCCGGCCTGTGTTCACCCAGGTCCCGAGCTCGGCCGTCCTCAGTGAGGGCGACTCCGCCACGCTGACCGCCGCCGTCGACCGGCCCGCGGGATTCCAATGGCGCTTCAACGGGAATCCCATTCCGGGAGCCGTGGGATCGGTGCTCAGCCTCGGCGGCTTCACCCCCGAAATGGCAGGCAGCTACACCGTCGCGGCCATCAACGCCTTCGGCCAAACCCTCAGCCCACCGGCCCAGCTCAGCCTCCGACCTTCCCCGGCCCTTGTCGAAGGACCCCGCGGCCTGCCGGAGTTCACCACCCGCAAACCCAACGGTTCGCTGACCCTCCGGTTCCAGACCGTCCCCGGCCGCACCTACCTCGTCAAAGGCCTCCGCCAACTCCGCTCCAACCTCAAGGCCTCCGATTGGCAGGTCCTCGATCGCTTCGTCGCCTCCGGGGACACCTCGGCCTACAACGATCCCGCTTCCGGGGATCAGGAAGTGGGCTTCTACGACATCGAGGAAGTTGCCCAGCGCGAGCGACCCGATGTCAGCTTTGGCGACCGCTCACGCTTCCAGCGCCTCTCCCAGAACGGCCAGTCCCTCGCCGGCGTCCCACCCGAGGTCTCCACCGAGACCGGCCGGGTCGGCCCCGTCCAGTTCACCCTTCCCAATGACCATTCCCGCCTCGACCACCGCCTGAGCCTGCGCCTGCCGGACGGCGGCACGCTGGTCACCGGTGCCGACGGCCGGGACTGCCTGCAGACCACCAACGTCACCGTCGCCTTCCCGCCGGAGTCGCCCATCCAGTTCGGCCAACCCATGGTCGCCACCCGTCCCGTCTGCGTTCCGCTCGGGCCCCTTACCGTCGCCGACCTCGAACGGATGGCCGGAATCCGCGCCGGTGAAGGCGTCCCGTTGACGATCTTCCGCACCTTCCAGGTCCGCCTCACCCGGGGCACGTTCCACAACGGCCAACTCGAAGACGCGGCCCTCACCGCCGTCAGCCGCGGCGGTGTCGCCTACGCCGTGCCCGACAGCTCCATGATCGGTGGGTACGACCTCCGGATCGAGGCCACCGACGGCACCTTCCGCATTCCCTTCATCGGCGCGTTCACCCTGCGCGACGGCTCGTCCACGCCCTTCGCGATCTCGATTCCCACCAACCAACCCGCGTGGCTGGTCCTGCGACCCGACGGTTCCGCCGCCTTCGACGCCCGCGTCGAAGCCCGCATCGCCGGCGGCCCGGCCTTCGATGCCGAACTGTCCCTCGACGACCCGCTCTACCGCCTCCGCATCGAGGCCCGCAACCTGGGCCATCCCGCACTCTCCCTCGCGCCGTCCATCCTCCTCGCCCCCACCACGCCCACCCGAACCACCCTCGACGCGGACGCCGCCCGCCTGCGCGGAACCCTCGAAGCCGTGCGGCAATTCCATGCGCTGACCGGTGTCGATCTGCCCTCCGATCCCGGCCCCGCCGAGCGCGCCATCCCGGACCGTCCCCCGGGCGGCGGTCGCGCCGCCGGGCTCTGGCGCGGGGTGATCGAATCCGGCGCCGTGGAAGGGTTCCCCCGGGACGCCCTCGCCCTCATCGAACGTGCCGGGATGCAGGCCGCCGCCAGCACGAGCCCCCAGACCGTCCTCCAGTACCTGCTCGATCTCATCGTGCTCCACCGCGCCGCGGACGAGGACACCCGGAATGAACTCACCCCGGTCCTCGACGAGGCCATCGCCGCCGCGCGCCGCACGCTCATCGAACTCCCCATCGCACAGACGGCCTCCGACACCCTGACCCTGGCCCACCTGTTCCGCGACATCACCCAGGAGGCCGCCCGCGCCGGCATCGCCCTAGCACCGGACCTCAGGCCTCTCGCCAACGGACGGATCCGCGACAGCATCGGATACCATCTCTCCACCACGCTCCGCCTGAGCACCGATGGCTGGCTCCTCACCAACTCCCCCATTCCCGGCTGGAGCTCGTGGGAACTCCAGACCCATCTCCAGGCCACGCTCGACCTCCGCAACACCGCCTGCCTCCTCGATCCCAACCTTGCCGCCGGCGTCATGGAGGGCCAGTTGCAGAGCGCCCTCGACCACCTCGCCCGCCACGCCTGGTCCAAGCTCGAGGAGAAACTCGCGGGCGCCGCCCTCGGCGAATCCGTCGATACCTACGCCAACCTCTGCACCGATCTCGCCACCATCGTCCACGCCGCCCGGAAACTGGATCCCCCCGGACGCGACCTCCCGAAGATCACCGATCTCCGCGACGCCCTCCGGAAGCTCCACTCCGGCCCGCTGCTCGAAGCCCTCCGCAAGACCCGCGAGACCGACCCCCGCGAAGTCCGCCTCAACACCGCCTTCGCCCTGCTGCGCACGCTCGACGCCACCCGACCCTTCCGGCGCTCGGACGCCGTCGTCTCCGGCGAACTCGTGGATGAACTCGGCGCACTGCTCGCATCCATCGCCGCGGACGTCGGCGAGGAACCCCGGCTGGACCTGAAGAACCTGGTGGACCTCCTCGCGGGCCTGGGTCGCCACGAGGAGTTCCGCATCCTCATCGACGACACCCGCCGTCCCCGCGTCGAGACCCTCAACGCGCTCCTTCCGGTCCTCCTCCGCCGCGCCGACACCAACGCCTCGCCCACGCCCCTCACCCACGTCGCCGGCCTCCTTCTCGCGGGCGCGGACCACCTCGCCGGCCGCACCGACGCCTTCCATACCCAGTGCCCGGACCCGCACCCGGCCCCCGATTCCAGCGTCCTCCCGGATTCCCGCCTGGCCCTTCACAAGGCCGCGGCCCGCCTCCTCACCGGGGCCCAGGAGATCTCCATCAAACGCTGGGAACGCGCGGTCGCCCGGCAGGTGGCCGATCCCGCGATCGGCCGCTCGGGCATTGATCTCCCCGGCGGTTTCGCCATCGACGAAGCCGTGGGTGAACTCGTCTGGGACCGGTTGCTGAACCGCCTCCGCGGAACCGCGCACGGACGCCTGCGCGTGCCGGAGGCCCAGGGCACCCTGGAGATCCTGAACGCCTCCTTCGACAGCGGCGGCAAGATCGCGCTCTCCGTCGCCGGCGAACTCGTCCTGCCACCCGAGGGTTCCGCGGTGCGCTTCACCGTCAGCAAGCGCCGCCCGCTGAAGGTCTCCGTGGACAACGGGGCCGTCCGGCTCTCCGGCGGCGGCGAGGCGAAACTGCGGAACGGGACCACCTTCGAGGCCTGGGCCACGCTCGAGGATCCCAACTTCCGCTTCGGCATCCGCGCCTCCGGTCTCCATCTCCAGACCGCCAGACACCTCGCCGTAGCCGCACGGATCCCCAACCGTGACCAGCTCCTCCGCATCCCCGGCGACGTCCAGTCCCTCTTCCTCGACTACGCCCGTTCCCTCGGTCAGGTCCTCGATCCGCTCACCGACCTCACCGAGCCTCCCGCTATCCGCGAACTGGGAAACCCGCCCACCTACGACGGCAGCATCCTCGACCTCAACACGGCCCCGCTCGAAGCCTCCTCGACCGCCGTCGCCCTGCTGATCCGCAAGGCCTCCGCCTTCGGTTACGACACCGTCGAGGCCGCACGTGCTCCCCTGACCAACGCCTTCGATCAGCTCGCCCTCCAACTCGACCAGCGCATCGACGAACAGCTCGCCGAACTCCGCGAGTTCGACGCCGCCGCCACCCTCGCCGACCGCCGCGCCGCCTCGCTCCGGATGCTGACCT
This sequence comes from Limisphaerales bacterium, assembly GCA_965284395.1. Taxonomy (GTDB): domain Bacteria; phylum Verrucomicrobiota; class Verrucomicrobiia; order Limisphaerales; family UBA9464; genus UBA6176. The sequence goes on from OZ260084.1 coordinate 1,066,422, forward strand.
CCATCCGCACGGAAGGCAGTGCCCTCGGCAAACTGGCCGCCGCCCTGCGCGGAGGCGGGACCGCACCGCCGGGCGTGCGCGATGCCGCCGGATACTATTATGGTCTGGCGGCCGAAGAGTTCGCCGCCGCCATCGGCGCCGTCCGCAAACCCTGTCCCCAGGGCCCACCGCCCACGAGCCCTCCGGTCCGGGTCGATCCGCGCCCGTCCGACGGGGTCAACCCGCCACCCTCCGCGACCTGTGCCCTCGTCTACCAGATCAGCGATCCCACCCTCCTTCAGGATCCGGCCGTCCTCAACGCCGCCATCGCGACCCTGCAACCGCTGCTGGCCGTCGAGCAAAGCGCTCAATTGTTGGGGTTCCTGGCGGAAAACTACCAAGGAGAACCCATGCTCCACGTGGGAGCCCTCGCCAGCATGCTTCACCCGCTCGTCATCGCTGCCGAAACCATCCGTACCAAGAAGCTCGTTGCCACCCTCTATCGCGGCGGACCGGAAGCAGACGCCGTCACCCAGGCGGAAGCGGCCCAGATTGTGGACAACATCGTCAAGATCGAAGTGCTGGCCCAGACCCTCGGGCTCGATACCGGTCTGCTGTTGGATCGTGCGCCGCTCATTGACGAGGCCTTCTCCATCCGCTTTCGCGTCATGCAACTGGCCCAGCGTCGCGTCCAGCGGAGCTACGCTTCCAACCCGCTGATCGCCGGTGCGCTCCACACAACGCTGAACCTCACCCGGCTGGGTATCGAACAGGGCGCTCAACTCTTGGGAATCACTCCACCCACCGAAATCGCCTTCAAACCGGTCGACTTCGACGTGCCCTGTCCCGCAGCTGTGCCGAGAAGCCGCACGGCCGGCCCAGCCATAGACCCGGACATCCCGGCGCCCACCCCATCCTCCGGGCCCTGCGCCTATATCCAGATCAACGGAGCCGCCGAGGCTCTCGCCGAAGACCAAGCCAATAATCCAGCGGCCCGCGCTTACATGGATTACCTCGCTCACAAGGCCAGCGGAACCCTGACCGCCGAGGAGATCCGGCTGGAGGCGGAACTTGAACAGTTCCGCAACAGCCCCGAGTACCTCTCGCTGGCAAAGCCGTCCACCGGTGCCGCTGCGAGCCTCACTTTCACCGATCGGTTGATCCAACAGCTGCCCCAGGAACGCCGCAGCGCCCTCGCCCGGATCTTCGCCCCGCTTTACGCGGCCGAACTCGAGTCCCTCCGTCGCCGCCTCGTCCCCGGCGTCGAATCCCCCCGCAACGTGCTCCGCGTCACCCGGGAGAACGCCGTCGACCTCCTCCGCACGACCCTCGACACCGCCCGCAACCTCGAACGCTGGAACTTCGAACTCCTGGGCACCGCCAACGACCAGATCCAGGAACTCGAACGCGTCGGCACCACGCTCCTCCCGGCCCTGCATCTCCGCATCACCGCCCTCGCGGAGGCCCGCCAGGATTGGTGGCTCCTGACCGATGCCGCGGCCGCCCTCGCCGAAGGCCTTGCCGGAAAACTCGAGGCCAACCATACCGCCATCGACCGCGCGGCCCTCGACGCCAGCCGCCTTACCACCGAGGCCGCCGTCGTCGCGCTCCAGAACCTCGTCGCGCGCATCCAGGCCGACGATGTGATCCTCGACCTCCAGCTTCCTTCCAGCCTCGTCCTGCGCGAAGCCTGGGGTCAGGTCTCCTTCAACACCGACACCCGCAACGTGCAGGGCTGCCTCGGCGGCGAACTTGAGTTCCCCGAACTCCGCGGCCTCCGCGTCCGTGTCCGCGAGTTCTGCCTCGCCACCGACGGCTCCTTCGCCTTCACCGGCAACCTGCGCCGCCTGCGCCTCGGCGACCGCGCCGGCAACCCCTTTGAGTTCAACGGATCCCTCGACGTCCGCGGCCGCGTCGATATCCCGCTCGCGCTCGCCCCCTCCCAACCCCTCCCCGAACCCGACCGCTGGCGCGGCTGGGTCGGCCTCACTGGCACCGGCACCCTGGCCCGTGGAAATCCTCCCGACACCAACAACGCCGTGGCCGCCTCCCTCACCTACACCATGGAAATCGTCAACGGCCAACCCCGCTGGCGTCTCGGGGTGGACATCGGGTTCTCCGGGGTCGAACGGCTCTCGGAGGACGCCGTCGTGTTCAAGGCCAACGCCGGATTCGGCGCAGGCGCCAGCGACAACTCGGGCAGTGTCTCGTTCCGGGCTGGCGGCAAGGTCGGCCTGTGGCGGAAGGACCGCTCCCGGCCCTTGCCGGAGTCCGACGCCGACGTGAAGCCCGAGCTGTTCCAGCTGGTGATCGACGACGTCGAGTTCGAGGTCGCCAACCGCACCGGCGGCTTCGGCGGGTATCCGCGGTCGCACACCGAGGTACGCGTCAACCGCGGTTCGCTCCGGCTCCCGGCCCTGTTCCGCACGACGGACCTGCCGCCCGAACTGCGCTGTGAACTTCCCCCGGGCACGCGTCCCGGCCCCGCCATCGGCATCGACCCCGCCCATCCCATCGTCCTGCGCCTCGACATCGAGGGGGATCGCCCCGGCATCCCGCAGCTCGACGGCACGCTGACCTTTGCCCAGCTCGGTTTCAGCCTGCCCGGCTTCGACGCCTTCGGCGCGATCCTCTGCCACGCCGAACTCGCCTTCGAATCCAACCGTCCCTCGCTCTTCATCCGCTCCGGCCGCCTCAACCTGCCGCTGCCCGCCGAGGACCTCACCCTCGGCCTGCGCGACGTTCGCTTCGGCCTCGACGGCCTGCCGGTGGGAGAACTCGCCCTGCTCGAACCCTTCACGGCCATCAATGCCGGCGGCGTCCGGCTCCGCATCCTCTCCGAGGGCGCCTCCTCGGACTTCGCCCTGCGCGGAAGCCAGCCCGCGCCGGGCACGCGCCTGCGCGTCTTCAATCCCGACACACCCGACACCGGCCGTCGCTTCATCCAACTCGCCGGCACCGCCGAACTCACCTTCCCCGTGGGTCTCATCCGTGCCGACCAACCCGGCTCGGGCGGACGCGTCACCCCGGTCACCAACAGCCCGCCGAAGTACACCACCGAAGGCGCCCCCACCGTCGGCGCCAGCCTCGCCGCGTCGATCACCATCCGGCCGGGCCCGGACTCCGTGCCGCAGTTTGATTTCGCCCTCAGCGACTTCAGCTTCGGCGCCCCCAACGCCACCTGGCGCCTCGGCGGGATGGGCGTCGCCGACCCGCACATCGCCTTCACCGGCCTCACGAACCTAGGCCGCATCGACGCCCAGCATCCCGTCACCGCCACCATCGGCGGCACGGTCATCCTCGAAGACTCCATCCGCCTCTCGCTGATCAACGCGAAGTTCGAGTTCTTCGACATCACCCGTCCGCCCCGCTTCGTGATCGGCGGCCTCGCCTACGCCGAAGGTCCCAATCCCAAGCTCGGCCACCTTCCTGTCCGCGTGACCCGCGCGAACGTCGCGTTCGTCGACCCGCGGGCGGAACTGCCCGATCGGCTCAAGCCGCAGAACGTCGTCTTCACCGTCTCCGCACGCGTCGAGCTGCCCCCCGGGAACGATGCCCTGTTCGTGGGCGAACTCTCCGACGTCCGCGTCGGGTTCGATGAGTTCGGACGGCCGCTCATCCCGTCCCTCGACGGATTCGAACTCGCCCTCGATCCGCGCCGGTTCAAGGTCCCGCCCTTCGACGCCGTCACCGGCCGCCTCCGCATCGGCGGGCTCGCCTCCGCCAACATCAACGAGGTGTACCTCGTGGGCGACATCGGTGCCAAGATGGGCACCTCGTTCCTGAAGGGCATGGGCGTCTTCAGCTTCCAGGGACCCATCGGAATGTGCTTCGACGGAAGCCTCGGTTCCGCCGGCGTCACCATCCCCCCGACGCCGTTCGTCTTCCTCGGCGGCCAGGGCGGCATCTCCTTCGCCGGAGGCGGCGGCGATCCCTGCGACATCCGCTCCTACTTCGACCGCAGCGCCGACGGCCGATACACCCTCCGCGGCAACACGCTCCCGGATGTCCCCGTGCCGTGGAGCGAGTTCCGGGCGATCGTGAGCCGCATGGCCGCGCTCCTGCCGCCACTGCCCGGCCCCCTCTCCGTACGGAGCGGCGACGTCCTCGTCGCCTCCCCAAAGCCCCTCCCCACCCCCCCCACCCTCATGGGCGGCCCCACACCCACCCCGTGCCCGGATTGCCCGCCGGCCTCCATCAACCTCCTGTGCCAGCCGCACCCGGACATCGTCACGTACTCCAACCGCGTGATCCTGAAGTTCAGCGCGATCAGCGAATCCCAGCTCAACACGCTCGGGATCACCCGCGAGACCATCACCGGTCTCGCCGCCAACACCGCCGGACTCTCCACCGAGGTCGCGTCGCGCATCCTCGGTGCGATCCGCACCCTCACGCCGCGGCCCACGCTCCCGGGCCTGCAAGCCCTCGACCGCTACATCGACGAATCCCTCGTCGCCGCGCAGGGCGCGCTCGCCACAAGCCTGCGCGACCGGCTGACCGCCCTCGCCACCTCGGACGCCAACCGCCGCTACGACGAGATCGTCGCCACAGCGTGGGAAGGCGTCGCCTGCCAGGACATCAGCCTCTCGGTCGCCGGGCGGGTGAGCGTTGCCGGCCTCAGCACCTTCGCCTACCTCGAAGGCCGCCGCGTCACCAGCACCGCCGGATCCGAGGGCTACATGGGGACCTTCAACATCTACGGCATCCCCGTCGGCCACGGCGAAGCCTTCGTCATGGCCACCGATGCCAACGGCAACCCAAACCCCTCGCTCTGCGCCAACCTCCTCGCCGGATTCGGTCCGCTGGACGTCGGCCGCGTCACCGGATCCCTCCGTTGCGAGAACTGCGTCACCGCGATGGCGCAGACCACGCTCGAACTCCTGCCGCTCCTCGGCGAAGACCTGCTGCGCCGGCTCATCCTGCGTTCCCGCCCCGAGCTCCTCGAGGACGACCGCACCGTCGCCCAGGCGCTCCAGCAACTCGCCACCCAGGCCGCGCGTGAACGCACCGACGTCCTCCTTGGGTTCCTCGCCGAGATCCTGTCCACCCCCATCGACGACCTCCCCGGAGGCCTCGGCGGCGCGTTCGTCCAGCGCCTTGGCGACCGGTGGAATGAGGTCCAACCCGAACTGCGCCTGTGCGGCGTCATCTCTCCGCGCCTGTTCGGAATCCCGCTCACCGGCAGCACCGGGGCCGACTTCACCTTCGTCGCCGACAAGCAGGGCTACCAGGGCGCCTTCGCCTTCTCGCCTTCCTACGTGACCGGCCTCTTCCCGCCCGGGGACCGCGCCGAACTGACCTTCGACCTCCGCGTCCGCGATCCCCTCGACATCCTCCTCGCCGGACTCGACGGACGTCTGTCGTCGCCCGACGAAGCCGCGCGCTTCGCCCGCGAGCAACTCGACTACGCCGCCGAACACATGGTCATCGCCGCCAGCTATCAATGGCACCCGTTCGGACTCGAACTCGGCGATGCCGCGATGCGCGTCGTGATGCCTGACTTCACCCGGCATCCCGCGCTCAGCAGCACGCCCTGGCTCCCGCCCGAACAGCGCAATGCCGGTCTTCCCTCGCGCTCGGACGTGCTCGTCGCCGCCGCCATCGCCGGCAAGCTGGGGGACGCCGCCGGATGGAAGGGTTCCACCGCGGACCTGGCCGCCCTGTTCGCGGACGATCCCGAGACCCAGGCGCGGATCACCGCCGCCGGAGTCGACCTGCGTCGCGACTACTTCCCGCACGGCGGATTCCTCGGCGGTGCCCGCATGGCGCTCCCGAAGCTCCTCGTCGAATCCCCGACCGAATGGCTCCCGATCTACAATGAGTTCGCCACCAACGGAAATGTCCTCCGCCGCCTCGAACTCGCCGGCAGGCTGATCGAGGAACACATCCTCCGCACCGAGACCAACGGCACGGCCACGTTCTACCTGCCCGCGCCCAACCCGCCCAACGCCTCGAACCTGAACCGGCCCGCGTCGGATTACCTCGCGGAGTTGCGCGACGTCGACCTGAACGACGTCAACTACGCGAAGTACTTCCCTTCCGGCGTCTCCTTCCTGCGCGCCGACATGACCAACCTCAACCTGTTCGGCATCCCCATCGCCGGCACCGCCACGCTCCGCGGCGAACCCCGGCCCACGCCGCTCCTCCGGCCCGAGCCCTTCGCCCAGCTGTCCGTCGGCATCGAACGTTCCAGCTGGATCGGCCGCCTGCTCGGTCGCGACATGCAATGGACCGCCGACCTCTACGCCGTCCCGCCGCAATCCGTCCGCGAAAGGCTCTGGGCGATCCTGCTCCGCATCCGCGACCGCGTCGGCAACGAGGCAGAACTGTTGCAGGACATCGAACGCGCCCTCGCCAGCAATCTGCCACGCTTCGCCTTCACCAATCACATCGGCACCATCGGTTCCTCCGCGCCGCTCGAAGCCGCCCTCGGCGAACTCAACCTGCCGCCACACGACCTCAACGACATCTTCCGGCTCAACGACGCCACGCTCTATGCCTTCTCGCCGTTGTATGATCCGGGTTCCACCAACAACCAGACCCCGGTCGGCGCCGCCGCCCAGCGCGGCGGGATCGCCCTCCGCTCCGGCCTCACGGTCTTCGCGGGCGATTCGCGGTTCGAGGCCACGGTTCCGTCCGTCGAGTTCGCCGTCACCGAACATAACGGCCTTCCCCGTCTCGTGGGTCGCACCGCCGGGCTCGCGCTGCGGATCCTTCCCCAACTGGACTTCTCCAGCGCGCAGACGGATTTCGACACGGCCCGCCCCGACTTCCTGCGCGCCGAGGTGCCCGCACGCACGGTGTCCCTGCCCCACGGGGCATTCACCGTGACCCCCGTCGTCCGGGGCGCACCGGCGAAGCTCAGCCTTCGTTCAACGGTCCTCAAATGGGGCCCCTTCCCCGTCACTCCCACGCTCACGCTGCCCGCCAGCCGGCTCCGCAGCGACCTGCTCTCCTCCACCGCCGAGCTCCTGATCCACGGCAGCGCCGGTCCCAAGGAACCCTTCCAGCTCTCTCCCACGAGCGCCGATGCCACGGTCTCGTTTGAGAACCCGGGCGGCGAACTGACCGTCAGCCTCCCATTTCCAGGATCGCCCAACCAGCGCTTCAACATCGCCCGCTTCCGCGGACTGCCGGAAGGCGTCTTCTCCTTCGATGGAGGACTCGACGACTTCACGCTACGCCTCGCCACCCGTTCGACCGGCACCTTGCGCGTCCAGCCTCTCCCTGGATTCAAGGTCCCGGCGTCCCTCAACCTGCCCGAGCTGCCGGAACTCTCCTTCACGCTGGGTCCGTCCGCTTCGGTCGAAGCCTCCCTCACCGCACGCGGCCGGTTCTCGCTGAACGGCCGCCTCGGATCTTCCATCGCCATCAGCGGTCGCACCTTCTCGACCAACACCGTCGTCACGATGGACAACCAGTCGTTCACCCTGAGCGACACGGACCGCCTCGGCTCCCTCCGCCTCAGCCTGACGATCCTCGACAACGGCACGCTGCAAGGTGGCTTCGATGCCAACCTTTCCCTCGCCCCGTTCTGCATCCTCGACGGCCTCGCCTGCGTTCGCGGTCCCGGCGGTGGCAACATCACCGGCTCCGCCACCGAAGCCGGCTTCACCCTTTCCGGCGTTGACCTGGTCCTCGCCGGTCTCCTGCCCGGCCAACCCGACCTCACCGTCCCGCTGCCGCCCATCGATTGCGACGTCAACGGAGCCCTCACCGACGCCAACGCGCCCACTGCCGAGGCCATCCGATCCGCCCTCGCCAACGGATTCAACCTCGGTGGATTCCCGCTCTCCGCACCCAGCCAACTCCGGATCGAAGGCAACCCCCGCCAAGGAACGCTCCGCATCTCCGGCCGCGCCCGGCTCCAGCTCCGCAGTGTCCTCGATGCCGGCGTCTCCTTCGCCATCGCCAACTCCGGCCTGAGCCTCCAGTTCGGCCCGGACAACCTCAACGTCGTCGACTTCGGCTTCACCGACGTCACGCTTTCCGCGCAAGCGCCCTCGCGATCCCTCCCGTCGCTGTCGTTCTCCGGGAAACTCAACCTGCCCTCCGCACCCTGGGGCGGCGCGCCGCGCTTCACCGGCTCCATTCCTGCCACGGGCGGATTCGATCTCCTGCCCGAACGCCTGACGCCGGGCTCCGGAGGATTCCCCTTCACCAGCCTGCTCGCCTCGCTGCGTCACACCCCAGGCGATCTGCCCGCCGAAATCCGCGCCAGCCAACCCGCCGGGTACTGGCGTCTGAATGAGAACATCCCGGAACGTTCTTCTATGGGCAGCTTCGCAGCCCCACTCCTCGACTCTGGCAGTCAACCGCTCGCCAACGGTTTCTTCCAACCCGTTGTTCCCTCACGTTTCGCATCAGGACCCTTTCCTCCCCGTGGCGGCCAACCCGGCGCTCGTGGCCTCACCAATGACACCGCCGTCCTCTTCGACGGCGTCGACGACCACGCCGTCATCCCGAACCCGGCCGACCGCCGCTTCCATTCGCCCGACGCCTTCGCCATCGAGCTCTGGTTCCGCCGGACGACCAATGGGGCCATCGGCTCCCAGCAATACCTCGCAAGCCGTGCCTCGGACTGGTCGCTTCGCCTCGCGAACACCCCCGGCAACAGCGCCGCGCTTCGGTTCCAGATGCAGGGGGCCCTCCGAATCAACGGCACCGGAGCGCCCACCCTCGATTCGTCCACCCGGTTTGATGACACCGAATGGCACCATGTCGTCGGCGTCTTCGATGGCGCCGCCCAGATCCTGTATGTGGACGGCCGCCTCGACGCCTGGCAGGTCGTCCGCCGCGCGAACCCGGAAAGCTCCGCTGAACCCATCGTCCTCGCTGCCCAGACCAGCGGCGGTTCGACCACCGGGTTCTTCAATGGTTCCCTCGATGAGGTCGCCTTCTACCGCCACGCGCTTACGCCGGACCGGATCATCGCGCATCACCGCGCCGCCGGCCGCGGCGGCCTCGGATTCCAGGCGGACTTCGGCAGCTGGACTGCCCTTCCGGAACTGCGTTCGACCCGGCTCTCCGGCCTCATCGGACCCGATGGCTCCGTCGCCGCCACGCTGGCATCCGGCGGCTCCGGCAGGCTTGGACGGGCCGCACTCACGCAGATGCGCGGACTGATCCTCAGCCGACCGGGTACCCACGAACTCGCCCTCCGCGCCGACATCGCGCCCCTCGCCCCGCTCCGGGGTTCGCCGCTGCGCCTCACCGCACGTCTCCCGGTGGGCCAGGGTTTCGAGGCTTACGCTGCCGCGGATCGATGGATCCTCGGACCGGATGAGGACCCCGTCCTCCTGAACGAACCCACGGCGACCTTCTCCACCGTCGACGCCGCGGCCAGCGTGCGCGCCTCGCTCGTCTTTCCTCGCTTCCTCGGCGGCGACTCCGTCGCGCCGCTCCAGATCTCCAGCCGGCTCAGTCGCGCTGACTTCACCCCCACCCGCGTCGAAGACCTGCCTGACCTGACGGTCGGTCCCGGTCGCCTCGACGTGACCTCGTTCAACCTCTCTACGGACAACCTCAAGCTCGGTGGCAGTTTCCGTCTCGGAGGTCGGACCTTCGCCGGTGCCCAACTGCTCTGGACGCCTCGCGGCGGGTTCCACCTCAACGGCACCGCCGACACCGGATGGCAGCGGGCCTCGGTACCCGGCCCGGAGAATGCCCGGGTGTTCGTTCCCGAATTCACCCCGCTCTCCATGCGGGCTGTCTTCGCCCTTGAGGTCGAAGTGGCTCCCGTCGGGTTCAGCCTGGCCGCTTCCGGAACTTTCGGCGTCCACTCGGCGTGGCCGGACAATTGCCCGACTGACATCCGGGACTCCCGATGGAAACTCTCCTTCGATCAGGAAGTCCGCACCGACGGCCTCCTCCCCCTCGACCTCACCACCGGCTCCTACAACCGCTTCCTGCCCGACCTGTGGTGAGCCTTTCCAAGACCTTCGCACCCCGGCCGGGGTGCGGATTCCAGATCATCGCCCCGCTCCCCGGGTGCGTGCTTCGCACGACCCGGGGCTATCAGCTCCCATCCCTCCGGGATGAACGCCAACGGCGTGGATCCGTCGTTGGGACGACTCTTTCGGCGAGATCCCAACGCCGAAGGCGTTGAAGCCGGTAGCCCGGGGTGCGAAGCAACCCCGGGTGATAGGCCCCAGAAGGGACCTACCCCGGCAGGGGTTGAAGGTGTCATTGGCGACATCGCCCTGGCGTTGGTCGTTGCGGCCGGCGTCGGCTATGCCTGCTCGCGGGTTCGATGGAATGATTCAGGGAAGGCCATCGGCGGTCCATGTGCGGGCTCGCCATCGAACTCATCCAGCCACCGCTGTCTCATCGCGAAATCGCCCGCAGCCCCCATGCCGCGAAGGCACAGAGGGCCAGCCGACGCGGCGTGCTCAACATCGTCACGCATCCGCCATACCCTCTGTGCCTGCACGGCACACCACCCGTCAGCCACTCCCCTTGAGGACGTAGACCGACGGATAGTTCGTCCGCCACGAACGGTCATCCATCCCGTACCCGGTGAACCACTCGCGCCCGTCGTACCGGAACGCCGCGTGGTCTGGGGTGAACACGCTCTCGGGAATCCTCCGGTGGATCAGCACCGCGGTCCGCACCGAGGCCGCGCCGCGCATCCGGCAAAGTTCAGAAAGGTGCGCCAAGGTGCGACCCGTGTCGCAGATGTCGTCGACGACCAGCACCCGGCGTCCGGTCAGGTCCGCGTCCAGACCCTCGACACGGAGGGAGGCGGCCAGTTGACCGTTCTCTCCCGGTTCATACCCGCGGCAACGGCAGAACGCGGCCTCGACCGAGAACGGGATCGCCTTCAACAGGTCGGAATAGAAGAACACCGCACCCCGCAGCACACACAACGCGAGCAGCTGATGGCCGGTCGCCTCCAGCGTCTCGCCGGCCCACGGACTCAATTCCGTTGCGACCCTCTCGACGCCTGCCACGACCGCGGCGGCGGGATACACTTCGTCGTAATGGACGGGAACAGGGCGGGTATGGGCATTCATCAGTGATTTCCTGAAAACTGGTACAACGGTCCGTCCAGCCCCTTGCCGGGCCAGTTCACCTGATCGATCCCGAGCTCCCGGGCGAGGTGGGCGACGACGTCGTTGAACAAGAGTTCAACGGCCATCGGCGCGGCATCCGGCTCTGCCGGCAAGGGCAGCGCGAAGGGCTCGATCCCCACCTGCTGAAGCATTGCGGAGGCACGCCGGGCCAACGGATCATCGCCGAGCACCCAGACCGGAGAGCGGCGTTCGATCAACTGCTGGAAGGTTCCGTGCGCCAGCTCCAACGTCTCGATGATCCGGGGCGGCGGCCAGTAAAGGCCTTCCACGAACTTGGCCGCCAAATTCTGGGCACAGCCGCTGACCGACGGCGGACCCAACACGACAAACCCACGCCGATGCTCCTCCACCCGCACCGCCATCCTCGCCGCCGCCCGGGCCGGCCACGGCCCTCGGGCGATGGCTTCCAGTCCCTCGACCAGACCGGATGCAGGCCCAAGGCGTGAACCCTGGACCGCCGCGGCGAATCGTCGGGCCGCTCCGAAACCACACGCCGGCCCGATCACCCGAACCAGCAACGTGTACTCGTCTTCGATGGGAAACGCCTCCACCCGCGTCCCCTCGTCCAAAAGTTGCGTCAGAAGCTCCGCACGATCGGGACGACCGGCCGCCTTCTGGCCGGCGACGGTCGCCGCCGTGAACAGGACGGTCCCGGCAAACTCCCCGGCCCGGTCCAATGCCAGACGGGCGTTCGGCGCCAGACCTTGACTGAACACGACCAATCCCCGCCTTCTCCGCGAGGGCCCGATCACCCCGGGCTCCGCGAACGCCCCCAATGGAACGAACTCGGCAGGAACCGGCGTCCATTCGTTCAACAATCCCACCAGATAACGCGCGTGAGCCTCGGAGCTCCCCACGCCGGTCACCACCACCCCGGCCAGCGGCAACTCCACCGGAGCGCCGACCGGCGACTCCAGCACGCCACGCAGCAGCCCCCACACAGCGTCGACACGCTGCTGGAGCAGGGCATGACCCAAGGGATCGTGCGGATCACTCTGGCCGGGTGCTGTCATCGAGGAAGATCCACTTGGCCACGTCGATCTGATGCGCGTTCAGGGCCGCCGCATATTCCTTCTTCTTCACCAGGCTGGAGGGCGAGTTCATCACCATCTGGATCTTGCCCGAGGGATAATGGTGCCGGATCAGCCGCATGATCGCGTCGTAGTCCCGGCTGTCGTATCCCACGCCCAGCCGACGATACGCCTCGTCGCTCGTGAACGACTGCCCCTGCTCGGTCATCATGCGGTCGGTGGCATACGCGCCGAAGCCGGCCCCACGACCGTCGTAATGGAGGAGGAAGATGCCGCCCACGCCGTAGTGCACGATGTTCTGCAACGCCCGCTCGAACTTCACGCGGTTGTCGACGTTCAGCAGCGGGAACCGATTGAACAGCGACTCACTCTGGATCCGCACCACCGGCACGTCGTACAGCAGCGGTCGCCCATACGTGAGCACGACCGCTTCCTGGCTGGTCACGATGTCGAAGTACACGTGGACGCGGAACCAGTAGGGCGTCGTCAGCAGGTCGACCACCGGCGAGTCCGGATGCTCGGTCTTGTAACGAACGAGATTCGCAGCATCGATCTTTACCATGAGCCGATTGCCTCGGATGACGTAGTAGTCCTTCACCAGCGGGTTCGGACCGCCCATGAACTGTTCTATCGGCGTCGTCTGGAACAGCGAATGGAACTGACCCTCGCTCAGGATCACCTCGCCACCCACCGGCTTCACCGGCAGGAAATAGGAAGCCGAATAGATGAATCGCTGCGCCTCGGGCAGCGCATGCGGCTGGAAAGGCATCACCGGTTCCGGCGGCAACGCCCGTTTTACGTGCGGCGCCGAAGCCTGGGTCAGCACGTGGCCAGAATCCGCCTTCGACGCCAGGTACGCCACGTTGAAGGGGGACGGCTCGAACTCCAGCGCCTCCGTTCCCGCCACCTTCATCCCGTGTGCCGTCAGGGCCGAGATCTTGTCCGGGTTGTTCGTCAGCACGATGAACGGAGCCTTGATGCCCAACAGGAAGCACACATCGGCCACGTCGTCGTAACACCGGTGATCCTTCTTCAGCCCCATGTACCGGTAGGCATCGAAGGTGGAGATCTGGTCGTGCGACGACTGCACCAGCATGCGGTCCCGCGCCTTCGCCACGTATCCCACCCCGCGGCCTTCCTGCATCAGGTAGAACAGGATTCCGTTCCCCTTCTCGTGGATCACCTTCAGCGCCCCCTCCAACTGCTGGACGCAGTCGCAGTCGCACCCACGCAGGGTCTCGCTGGTGACGCACGAGGAGTGGATCCGGGTATACAGGACCGGCGCTGAGATGATGTCACCGTGGGCGAGGGCGATCACGTAGCCCTTGTGGATGACATCCTGGAAGACGAAGGCCGTGAACTTGCCGACATGCGTCTCCACCGCGCACCGGGCGAGGAATAGGGTCGTCCCCCGGAGCGGTCGATCTTCCAGGGCCTTGGGACGCAGGACAGAACCGGTCGGGTGCTGCAACTGCTCCACCAACTGTCTCAACGTATCCGCGATGGGCAGCGGGCTCGGTTGGGGTTCGGCTGGCGCGGAGGCAGAACTCATCCTTCCTGCCGTGCACAAGCTGTGCCAGCCTTTCCTGCCTCCCGTCTTGACCCTTGATTCTTGAATCTTGGGACTGTCCGACGGCTGGCCCACGGGATGCTTCCGGCCGTCTACACCGCGTTCGCGGTGCGCCGGGGGTATCAGAGCTCCCGGGCAAATCAGATCAGTGTCGCATTTTATCCGTCCTGCTCACATGAAGACCCTGCTTCTACCTGCGTCACTGGCCACGCTCACGTATTCCGCGCAGCTGCTCGGCCAGTCCACCACCAACACCCCGCCGGCCTCGACCAAGCCGGCCGAATCCCTCGACCGCATCGTCGTCGAGGGCATCCCGCTGGAAGAGCAGGTCGTCCCGACGGTCCGGCCGTTCAACTCGGTCTACGGCTCCGACCGCCCGATCCTCGACACGCCGCGCAACGTCACGATCATCTCCCGCGAGCAGCTGGACGCCATCAACATCTACGACGTCCGCGACTTCTCGAAGCTGACCTCCAGTTCGTACACCCGCTCGAACTTCGGCGCGCCGACCACCCCGGACATCCGCACCCAGATCGCGGATACGTACGTCAACGGGATGCGCCTGGGCCTGACCTCCAACGGCAACGGCCTCCCGGTCAACTTCAACTCCGTCGAGTCCGTCAACATCGTCAAGGGCCCGGCCTCCTCCGTGTACGGCCCGTCCCAGTACGTCGGCGGCTACGTAGACCTGATCACGAAGCGTCCGTACTTCGACGACTTCCATGGCGAGGTCTCCGGCACGGCCGGCATGTACGACCAATGGCGCTGGACCGCCGATGCTGGCGGACCGCTTCCCGGCAAGAAGGCCGCCTGGCGCGCCAGCTACTCGGGTGAAAACTCCGGAAGCTACTACTATGACGGCTTCCGGAAGTCCGAGGCGATCTACGGTGCCCTCTCGTGGGTTCCCACCGAGCAGTACGAGCTGTTCTTCAACACCGAGTGGTTCTGGGCGAACTACACCGAGAACTTCGGCGTCAACCGCCCGACCCAGCAGCTCATCGACGACGGCCTCTACCAGACCGGCGTCAACAACAACCCCGCCCCGGACTTCGGCACCTATCCGCTCGGATTCGCCGACGCCAACGGCAACCCGATCACGTTCGGCAACATCAACGTCGTGGGTGGAACGCCCGCCCCGCAATCAGACCCGCAGAACAGCCGCTATGTCGTCTCCGGGTTCCCGGCGATGAACCGCATCGAACTCGGGCCCCTCGTGAAGCTCGATCGTCGCACCCGCCTCCTGCGGCCTGGGGATGACTCCGAGGGCTTCAGCTACAATGCCCAGGCGGTCCAGACCTACCACGCCTCCTCGACCGTCGACATCGCCAACAACACGATGTTCCGGTACGTCGACCGCCAGACCCTGTCCTCCTACTACTACTCGGAGATCATCGATCCGAGCTGGAGCATGGAGAACCGGACCGAGTTCCGCCTCGACCTCGACAAGCACTTCATCAACACCGGCGCGGACTTCCGCTACCAGTCGGTGACCGCCTACAACGACTTCTTCACCGAGCCCGCCAACGTCTGGGATCTCACCCGGGACCGGAACTTCATCAACATCTACAACTCGGTGAACTTCCCGAACCCGTTCACCTCCGTGCCGGTGCCGGGCCACCCGGGTCGGTACTACACGCCGGACAACGGCGATTCGGGTGAGTCGACGGCGCTCTTCTTCGGGCCGTTCTACCAGCACGACTTCAAGGTGACCGACAAGTGGTCCCTGCTGGCGGGCGGCCGGGTCAACCTGGTCAGCCTCGACTACAACGATCCCGCCGGGTTCCTGCCCGGCGACTCCACCGTGGTCGGCCTCCCCAGCGCCAACGCTTCCACGATCTACAAGTTCACTCCCACGGTCTCCGGCTACTTCACCTACAACTGGTCGCAGAACCCGGTCGGCTCCGTCGGCAACGGCGGCGGCTACACCACAGCCGGTGCAGCGAACTTCTCGAACCGCAACCTCCGCAACGAGGCCGAACTGTTCGAGCTCGGTTCCAAGTACTCGCTCTTCGAGGGCAAGCTGTTCCTCGGCGCCGCCGTGTTCCAGCAGACCCGCGCCGACGCCCAGCTCGACCGCTCAGTCGTCGAGTTCGAGACCCGCGGCATTGAGTTCGAGGCGAACTACCAGCCGACCCGCGAGTTCTACCTGACGATCGGGTACTCGTTCCTCGACTCCACCGTCAACCAGCCGCAGTTCGACGTGGGCAACACCTCGCTCACCTCGCCCGCGGACCGCTACTTCACCCAGACCGGAAACGAGTTCAAGCGTCAGGGCGTGCCCGATCACCTGTTGAACTTCCTCGCCACCTACAAGCTCTACAAGGGCCTCGGCGTCTCGGCGAACATCGTGTTCACCAGCGAGATCAACAACAACGTCGCCGGCACCCTCGTGATCCCGGCCCAGTACACCCTCGACATGAGCATCTTCTACGCGACCCCGCGCTGGGAGGCCCGCCTGATGTTCCTCAATGTCACCGACCAGAAGAACTGGAGCGCCCCGAACGCCGTCTACGGCAACGAGTCCATCGTCGCCGACCTGCCCTTCCGCATGGAAGGCCGCATGACCCTGAAGTTCTGAGGGCGGGGAGGGCTTCATAGGTCCCATAGGTCCCATAGGTCCCATGGGACTGATGGGACTGATGGGACCCATGGGACCTATGGCCTCCAAACAACTGCATGAAACTCACTGCTTTGCCGGCAGGCCTTTGCCTCGGTGTGATCACCAGCGCTGCACTCTTGGGTGCGCCTGTGGCTCCCCGGGTCCTGGTGGTTGCCACCTTCGAGATCGGGAAGGATTCCGGGGACAAACCGGGTGAGTTTCAATTCTGGGTGGAACGGGAAAAGCTCTCGGGAACCCTCCCCATCGCGGGCGTCGATCACCCGCTCCGCTTCAACGATCAGGGTGTCTATGGCGCCGTCTCCGGCACCACCGTCCGCTCCGCGGCAGACATCCTGACCCTCGGCCTCGATCCCTCGTTGGATCTTACCAAGACCTACTGGCTCATCAATGGCATCGCCGGCGTTGACCCGGCCGATGCCTCCGTCGGCGCAGCCGCGTGGGCCCGCCACGTCGTGGACGGGGACATCGCCTACGAGATCGATTCGCGCGAGACCCCGGCCGAATGGCCTTACGGCATCGTCCCCATCGGCGGGCGCACCCCGAACCAGATTCCAGCCAACGTCGCGTGGGCCCCGAAACCCATGGCATGGACGCTGAACCCGGGCTTCGTTCAATGGGCTTTCGAGTTCACCCGCGACACCGTCATTCCCGACAGCGACGACGCCCGGAAACACCGCGCGCTCTACACGGACACTCCCGAGGCACTGAAGCCCGCCCGCGTGCTCATCGGCGACAGTCTCGGTTCCTGTAGATACTGGCACGGCACCGTGATGACGAAGTGGGCCAACGACTGGACCCGCCTCCATACCGGTGGCAAGGGCAACTTCGTCATGACGAACATGGAGGACCAAGGCATCTGCCTCGCCCTCACCCGACTCGCACGTCTGGGCAAGGTCGACTTCAACCGCGTGCTCTTCCTCCGCACCGGTTCCAACTTCTGCACCCCCCACCCCGGCCAGAAAGCCAGCCAGAGCATGACCGAGGAATACAGCGGGATGCTACCCGCCCTCGAAGCCGCCCACGCAGTCGGCAGTCGCGTCGTCCGCGAGATTTCCGGAAACTGGACCCGCTATGAGAATCAGATTCCCTCGCGTTGACCGGGACCCGAACCCGGTGGGGCGAGACTCCGTCGAGCCGCTCATCCATCTTCTGACGCGCTCCCTTTCTGTGGCGACCCGGCTCGTGGGGACACTCGCCCCACCCCGGACCCTCAGCCTGGGTCTCCTCGCCGGCTTCTTCAGCGCGGTCACCATCCACGCCGCGGGGTTCGCCGAGCGTTTCGAGACCTTCAAGACCAACGCCTCGCCCGCCGACCTCTACCGACTTCTCTACGCCATGCCCAAGGCCGGTGACCTGCATCACCACGCCGGCGGCTCCTGGCAGATGGAGGACCTGTACACCGTCGCCACAAACAAGCTCCGGAATGGCGGCAACCGCTTCTACACCCGGATGAAGGCCGGCACCTGCCCCGACGACGACGGCAAGTGGCGCCGCTTTACCACCCTCGCGGAGTTCACCTACAAGGGTCTCACGCCGTGCCAGCAATCCGAGTATGTCGCCCTCGACCAGCTCACGCCGGGGCAACGGATCGAGTTCATCAATTCCCTGCGGCTCGATCGACCCGATGAAGGGCGGGTCGAGTTCTTCGAGGAGATCTGGCCCAGGCTCGGTGCCCTCGGACGCAGTGTCGACGTCTTCCTCGAAATGACCGTCGAAACCCTCAAGCGCTATGGCGCCGAGGGCGTCCGCTACCTGGAGCCCCAGACGATTCCGATGGGCTTCGTCCTCGCCGACGGCTCGTCCGTGGAGCCCGACGACTTCCACCGCCGACTCGCCACCCGGCTTTCCCAGCCCGACGCCCTTGCCACCGGTGTCGCCATGCGCTGGCAGGTCGTCGTGCTCCGGTTCACCCCGATTGCCGAGCGCCACGTCGAGATGGCCTACGATTTCGTGTCCCGGCACCGCGACCTGTGGGTCGGAATCAACATGGCCGGACGCGAGGACAACGACAAAGGCCACCCCCGCCGCTTCCTCGAGGTGTACCGTCGGATGCGCCTGAAGTACCCGTCCGTGGGCCTCTCCATCCACGCCGGCGAGGTCGACGAGGCGAACCCGCACATGCGCGACACGCTGCTGCTCGGTGCCACCCGGCTCGGCCACGGCAACAACGTCCTCACCGACGACGACCTCGTGCTGCACCTGCGCTCGAAGATCGCCTTCATCGAGATCAACCTCGTCAGCAACCTCCTCCTCGAGTACGTCCCGGACTATTCGAAGCATCACTTCGCCGAGA
The DNA here is from genome assembly GCA_965284395.1 of Limisphaerales bacterium. GTDB lineage: Bacteria > Verrucomicrobiota > Verrucomicrobiia > Limisphaerales > UBA9464 > UBA6176. Next base: position 1,084,990 of record OZ260084.1, read on the forward strand.
TGCTCCGCACCGGCATTCCCTGCGGACTTTCCACGGACGATTCCGGGATGTGGGACTCCAACATGACCGACGAGTACATGACCGCGGTGAAGGAGTTCAACCTGAGCTGGGACGAGCTCGTCGCCTGCGGCCGAAACTCGCTCGAATGGTCCTTCGCCGAGCCCGCGCTCAAGAAGAAGCTCCTCGAGTCCTACGACCGCGACATCCGCGCCTTCGAGGAGAAGTTCGAACGGGGCGAATGGAAGGAGCTGCTTGGCTCCGTCCGACCGGTAGCCTATGGCTTCGCCCGTCGCCGCTGGGGTATCTCCTGGTGACATGGACATGCTGAACACGACTCCACCTCCATCCCACCCGCGCGCCTCGCAGACCCGCACCTGGCTGGCCGCGCTCGTTCTCCTCCTGGGGCTGCTGCCCATCACACGGACCCGCGCCGCGGATTCCGCCCTCGTCTTCCTCACCGACTTCAGCGTCCGGGACGGAGCCGTCTCGGCGATGAAGGGGGTCGCCTTCGGCGTGGACCCGCGCCTTCAGCAGTTCGACATCACGCACGAGATCCCGCCCTTCAACGTCTGGGAAGGCGCCTTCCGCCTCCAGCAGGCCGCGCCCTTCTGGCCTTCCAACACGGTCTTCGTCTGCGTGGTCGATCCCGGCGTCGGCACCGACCGCCTCCCGGTCGTCAGCCGCACCCGCTCCGGCCACCTGTTCGTCGGACCCGACAACGGCCTGTTCACGCTGATCGACGAACATCTCGGTTTCGACCAGGCCCGCGTCATCGACGCCACCCGGCATCGGCTCCCCGGTTCCGCCGGCAGCTACACCTTCCACGGCCGCGACCTCTTCGCCTACGTCGGCGCCCAGCTGGCCACCGGCAAGCTCCGGCTCGACGACGTCGGACCCCGCCTGACCAACGCCCCGACCCGGATCGCCTACCAGCACGCGTCCCTGACCAACGGCACGCTCGCCGGCGTGATCCCGGTGCTCGACGTCCAGTACGGCAACGTCTGGTCGAACATCGGCCGCGAGCTCTTCGAACAACTCGGGGCCAAGCCCGGCGACCGCTTCGAGGTCCGCCTTCTGGAGAAGGGCCGCGTTCGCGCGAAGTTCGAGGCACCGTACGCCACCACCTTCGGCGAGGTCCCCGAAGGCAAGCCCCTGCTCTTCCTCAACAGCCTCCACGACGTCGCCGTCGCCTTGAACCAGGCCAGCCTCGCCCAACGCTACAAGATCGGTTCCGGACCCGACTGGACGATGCAGGTCCGGCCGCTCCGGAAGCCCACCTCACGCTCGCCCCGCCGCCGTCGGCGCAGCATCCGGGGCGGCGACGTCCCCGTCGCCCTCACAGGATCCTCCCGATGCTGAGCCGACCCTCGCCCCTTCCTCTCCCATGACCCTGTTCCAACTCGAATCCCACCAGACGAACGTCCGACGCGAGGTCGTCGCCGGCATCACGACGTTCGCCGCCATGGCCTACATCCTGGCGGTGAATCCCTCGATCCTGTCGGCCAGCGGCATGGACAAGGGCGCGCTCATCACCGCCACCGCCCTGGCCTCGGCGCTGATGACCGCGCTGATGGCGCTGTTCACGAATTACCCGATCGCCCTCGCGCCGGGCATGGGGATCAACGCCTACTTCGCCTTCACCGTCTGCGGCGCCATGAAGATCCCGTGGCAGGCCGCGCTGGGAATGGTGTTCTACTCGGGCCTCGTCTTCTTCGTGCTCTCGATCACGGGCATCCGGCAGCGGCTCCTGACGGCCCTGCCGAAGGAACTCAAGATCGCCATCACCTGCGGCATCGGCCTCTTCATCGCCTTCATCGGACTCAAGGGCGGTGGGGTGATCGTTTCGAACCCGGCCACCTTCGTCACCCTCGGCGACCTCCATCAACCCGGCCCGTGGCTGGTCATCGGCGGCCTCGTCGTCACCGCCGTCCTCGTCCAGCGCAAGGTTCCCGGCGCGATCCTCATCGGCATCGTCGGAATTACCGTGCTTGGGTTCTTCCTCCAATCGACCGGTGCGGACGGCAAGGCGGCCGCCATCACCTCGGCCCCCTCGGCCATCATCGCCGCGCCGGCCTCGCTCAAGCCCACGTTCCTGCAATTGGACCTGCGGTACTTCTGGCAGCACTGGCAGACGTGCGTGCCCATCGTGCTGGCCCTCCTCTTCGTCGACCTGTTCGACAACATGGGAACGCTGATCGGCGTCTGCCAGCGGGCCGGCCTGCTGGATGCCGACGGCAACCTGCCCCGCATCGGACGCGCCCTTACGGCCGATGCGACCGCAGCGATGGTGGGTTCCACCCTCGGCACCTCGACGGTCACGAGCTACATCGAGTCCGCCGCCGGCGTCGAGGCCGGCGGCCGCACCGGCCTCACCGCCCTGACCACCGCCGGCTGCTTCTTGCTCGCCCTGTTCTTCAACCCGCTCATCGCGATCATCCCCGCCGTCGCCACCGCACCCGCGCTCGTGATCGTCGGGATCTTCATGATGCAGTCGGTCGCCGAACTCGACCTGCGCGACTTCGCCAAGGCCGTCCCTGCGGTGATCGTGATGCTGACCATGCCGCTCGCCTTCAGCATCGCCGAGGGCATCGCCCTCGGGATGGTGGTCTACGCCGCCTTCCACGTCGGGACCGGCCGCGCCCGTTCGGTGACGCCGCTCGCCTACGTGCTCGCCGGTCTCTGCCTGCTTCACCTGATCTTCCGATGAAGCCCTTCCTGCTGCCGGTCCTCATCCTCGCCGCGGCCTGGGTTCTTTCCGGCTGCGCGACGCTGAAGCGACCCGCCACGAGCTATATCGCCGTCATGGGCGCCTATGCCCCGGAACTCGCCGCCAATCGTTCCGTCCTGACCGGCACCAACGCGCCCCTCCACACCACGGTCATCAACGGCGTCCGATTCGACCATCACCGCGTCGACGGCCACGACCTGCTCCTCTTCCCCAGCGGCGTCAGCATGGTGAACGCCGCCATGACCACCCAGCTCGCCCTCGACCACTTCAACATTTCCCACGTCTTCTTCGCCGGGGTGGCGGGCGGGATCAACCCGTCGAACCACATCGGCGACGTCGTCATTCCCGACCGCTGGCATCACCATAGCGAGGCGGTCTACGCCAACCCCAAGCCCGATGGTTCTGGCTATGTCCTGCCGCAGTATTTCAAGCCGCCCTACGAGAACTTCGGGTTCATCTTCCCCGACAACGTCGCCGTGATCCGCAGCGGCATGGACAAGGCCGTCGATCAGCCTTCGTTCCCGGCCGATCCCGGCCTCCTGGCGGTCGCTTCCCGCGCCATCGCCACGCTTCCTCCGCTCGTCTGGTCCACCAACACCGCCCACGTGAAGGTCGGCGGCAGCGGCATCGCGGGACCGGTGTTCATGGACAATCGCGAATACCGCCGCTGGGCCTATCGCGTATGGAAGGCCGAGTGCCTCGACATGGAATCCACCGCCATCGCCCAGACCTGCTGGGCGAACCAAACGCCCTTCCTCATCATCCGCGGCCTGAGTGATCTCGCCGGCGGCCAGGAAGGCCTCAACGCCGCCGACTTCACCGAGGTCCCCATCTCCCGCCACGCCGCCCTCGTCCTCCAGGCCGTCCTCCGCGAACTCCCGCGCTGACGGGGGCGCGCGGTCGCGCGAAGGATTCAAGGCATCGACCGGATTTCGCGCGAAGCCGCAAGGGAGCGAAGGTGCGAAGGTTCGGGCGGAGGGGTCTGCCACGGCTCCAGGCCCCGGAACAGACCTCGCTCGCCCCTCTTCCCAGAAACTACCGACGAGCTCCCAAGCCTCCGCTCCCAACGCCAACGGCGTTGCGTCCCATAGCCCAGGGTTGACCGAGGAACGAGGACAACCCTGGGTGCCCGCCCCGCGGTCCACCCAACCGCAACGCGGTTGTGGCCATACCCGCATTCTGAATTCTGTACGTTGATCCACAGACTGAAGGCACGCCCTGTTTTGCCGATGCCTCCCAGTGTATCTGCGGGAATACACCCTCCCCTGCGCGCCTCCCGCTGGATGCCCTTCGGGCAACGCCCTCCGCCAAGCCCTGCTCCATCGTCGTCCGGCTCAAGCCCAAACCTGATTGTTGAATGTTGCAGGTCGACCCCATTGCCCACCATAACAAGCACAGCGGGTTCAACACGCGACATTCAACATCTGCCTGCTCCCTTCGCCAAACCGTGGCCCACCTGCGCCCCATGTCCTGGTACTATTCCCAAGAGAATCAACGACTCGGCCCGGTTTCAGAGGAAGAACTGCTGCGCCCGGTGGGCGAGGGCACGATCACACCCAAGACCAAGGTCTGGAAGGAGGGGATGGCCGATTGGCAGCCTTGGGGATCCGTGGTCGCCGCGATGTTTCCAGACAGCATCCTCTGCCACGCCTGCAACCGGCCGTTTCCGAAGGATGACCTGGTGACGGTCCAGGGGGTGATGATCTGCGGCGCCTGCAAACCCGCGCAGCTCCAGCGCGTCCGCGAGGGCCTCCTGCCGCTCGGTGGCGGAGGACTGACGCCAACCTTTGGCAGCGGAAGGCGGATGATCGTCGCACTGAACAGCCCGCTGCCCAATCGATGCGTCTGCTGCAACGCGCCAGCCAGTGCTTCCGTTCGAGGAACCTTCCGTTGGGACCCACCCTGGGTCTACCTCCTGATCCTCCTCACTCCGGCAGTTTTGATCGTCGTCAGCTTGATGGCCCGCAGATCCGTCCGGATTGAGATCCCGCTCTGCGAGCAACACCTCCGCATCCGCAGCGACCGCCTCTGGACATGCTGGGCCGTGGGCATCTGCAGCATCATCGCCATCTTTCCGGCAGCAATACTCCTGAACACCAAGCAGGGCGAACTGGGTAACTTACTCTTTCTGCTGAGCCTCTTTTCCCTCATCGGCGCAATCATCGTCGGGCGCCGGGTCGCTTCCATCCTCAGCATCCACAAGATCGGAAAGGAGACCGTGACGTTCGGTCGGGTCTCGCCGGAGTTCATCGGCTCGCTCCCGCATTGGCCGGGCGACCCCGCGCTCTGAGCATCGCCGTTCCCCATTGAGAGGTGGGGCGAGTCCTCACGAGCCGCTGAGGAGTCCCAAGCTTCAACCTGGAAACAGCGGTTGGGTCCACAGATTTCACCGATTGCACGGATTGGAAGCCGGTTGAGAGAGGCGGTCGTTTCACCCCACGGGTGACATGGAAGCAGCAATGCGGTGAAGCCTCTAGTCCCGGCCCATCTGTGAAATCGGTGAAATCGGTGGATAACCCAACTGCCGTTCTCAGGTTCAACAAGACAGTGGAACAAGACAATGGGGTCAACCTGCGACATTCGACAATTGCCCGTTTCCTTCTCCCTCCCCTGGCCGATGCGCTCTGCGTTCGTGTCCTGGCCAGAATGTCGAATGTTGCGGGTCGACCCCGTTGCCCTGCCCCCGCCCCGATCCACTTTTCAAACGGGGGCACCGACGCACCCCAAGCCCCCGCCCCCAACGCCAACGGCGTTGCGTCCCATAGCCCAGGGTTGACCGAGGCACGAGGACAACCCTGGGTGCCCCCCGCGGTCCACCCAACCGCAACGCGGTTGTGGCCGAACCCGCATGCAGAACTCTGAACGTGGCTCCACGGCAAGCGGAGTGGCGACGTCCTCGTCGCCTCGGGAAAGGGCCTCGGAGGGCAACGAGGACGTTGCCGCCCCGCTTGACTCGGGGGCGGCGTCCAGATGCACCCAAACCCTCTCGCCCCGCCAGATTCTGCTCCCCACGCGCCCCCCGTTGGATGACCTTCGCCCGAAAGACTGGTTCAACCCACTTGCCATCATGCCATGGTACTACGCCCATCAGGGCCAACGACTCGGCCCGGTGTCGGACGAAGAGCTCGCCCGACTCGCCAAGGACAACGTGATCACGCCCTCCACCCTCGTGTGGAGGGACGGCATGGCCGAGTGGCAGCCGTGGGAATCCGTGGTCGCGTCGGCGCTTCCCGGCAACGCCCTCTGCCAGGGGTGCAACCGACCCTTTCCCAAGGATGACCTGGTGACGGTCCAGGGGGTCATGGTCTGCGGCACCTGCAAGGCAGTCCAACTCCAGCGCGTCCGCGAAGGAGTCCTGCCGTTGGGAACTGGTGGCGTCTCGCCAACCTTCGGCAGCGGCAAGCGGATCATCATCGCCCTCAACAACCCGCTGCCCTCCCGATGCGTCTGCTGCAACGGGCCCGCCAGTGGGGTCAAGCGCAGGACGTTCTATTGGTATCCCCCGTGGATCTACATCCTGATCCTGCTTAGTCCGCTGATCCTTGTCCTGGTCGGCCTCGTGGTCCGGAGGACTGCTCGGGTCGACATCCCGCTCTGTGACGAGCACCAGGCAAAGCGGCGCAAGCGGCTTTGGATCGGTTGGGCCTGGGGCCTCTCAAGCCTCCTCGGCATTGCCCTGGCGGTCGTACTCCTGAACAACAACCAAGGTGCGTTCGGCGGGTTCCTCATGCTGGCGAGCTTCATCTCCGTGGTCGCCGCACTCATCGTCGGCCAACGAGTGGCGTCCATCCTGAGCATCCATCGGATCGGCAAGGAGACAGCCACCTTCAATCGGGCTTCGCCGGAGTTCATCGGCTCGCTCCCACCCTGGCCGGGTGGTCCAGCGCTCTGAGCCGTATCCATGCAGCAGAATTCTCACGCGGAGCCGCGGAGAACGCGGAGAGAGGGTCAGGTCCCCAACCTTCCAGCGTCGGACACGATTCACCAAACGGTGACTGCTCCGCCTCCCGTCCAAGTGGCCTTTCTCCGCGTCGCTGCGTCGCCGTTGGAAAACCTGCGGGGCCGCGCCGCCGCTGGAACAGCATCGTATTCCGCGGACGCTGGCATCGTAACTTGCGATTCACCGCGGGCATGGGTGTTCTGGCAGCGTTCACCGCACCATGAGACCCCGACTGAATTGGATCCGCGCCTGGACGCTGTTGTCGACAGCCTGCCTGTTGCCAAGCGGCGCGAGGGCGGAGATGCAACTGATCGACCCCAAACAGCCTTACGGTGGCAGAACACAGGTGGAATGGGCCGAAGCCTGGACCCGGTGGATCTACTCGATCCCAGCCGGCGCACGGCATCCGCAGACGGAACGGACTGGTGTCGCCCAGGCTCAGGGGCAATCGGGTCCGGTGTGGTTCCTGGCCGGGCCGCCGCCCCAGACGACCGCTCCGGTCCGGCACGTCCTGGTTCCGGAAGGGCGGATCCTGGTGGTGCCCATCGACGGCGTTTCGGCGTTGAACCGGGTGCCCGGTGACGCCCAGGCCGGCAATTACATCCTGGGGCTCCACGCCAACCGCCTGACCAACTCGGTGGAATGCCGGCTTGATGGCGTGACCTGGACCAACCTGACCCCCTACGAAGTCGCAACGCCGCTCTACAACGGTGTCACGGTTGCCGGGACCGGAGTGCCGTCGGAAGTGGCGGGCCCGGGAATGACCTGGGGCACGTTCCTACCCATCGCACCGCCGGCACCCGGTCGGCACAAGTTGACGCTGATTTCGCGGACGCCCGGGCAGTCGGTTGGCTCGGTGACCTACGAGATCGACGTTGTGCCCGGGTTGCCTGAGCTCAGCGTAGGCCAACCGCAATCGGGTGCCGGCTTGGATGTCCGCTGGCCGGCATCTGCCAGGAGATTCGTGCTTCAGGAATCGAGTCCGTTGACCGCGGGTCCCTGGACGCCAGTCCTCGCAACCCAGGAGACCAACGGCGCCCACATCCGCGCTACCCTGCCCACATCCGGAGCGGCTGGGTTCGTCCGGTTGCATCGGCCGGCTCAGGCGGGGCTGGTGGCTCATGAATCGTTTGCCACGGACTTTCCCGGCAATGACGCCTCCCTGGTCCTCAACTCGGGAGGCACGGGATTCGCGGGCCCGTGGCGTCAGGGCGGATTCAACGTCAGTGGCTCCGCGAACTTCCTGGTCGACCCAACTTCGCTCGTGCCGGGCGCTCTGGAACCAAGCGGCGGACGGGTGCGAGTCAACGCGGTCGGCGCGATTTCCGGTGTCCAACGGACGCTGTCGCAGCCCCTGCGGGATGGTTCGGACGGACCCAACGTGATGTACCTGAGCTGCCGGATCCGACCGGATGGCGTCCTGGGCGCTGGCGCGTTCAACGGCTTCTTCGGGCTGACGCTCAATGACGAACTGTTTGTGGGAAAGCCCGGCGGCGGTGCCCTCGATGAATGGGTGATCGAACAACGCGGCGGCACGAACCCGGTCAACAGCGGCCGAAAGGTCCGTGTCGGGCAGACGGACCTGTTGGTGCTCAAGCTCGATTTCCGTCTGCCGCGGCGGGTGTTCCTGTGGGTCAACCCGCCGGCCGGCGAACTGGAGCCCACCCTCGCGGACGCGGTCCACACCGCCCTGCCCACCACGGTCTCCGCCCTCGGTCTCTATTCGACGGGTGCCTTCTCCTGCGACGACCTGCGCATGGGCGAATCCTATGCGGATGTCGCCACGCCCTGATCACGGGATGCGCTGGCTGGCGCGAACCATCGGCCAGCCAGCGGCGGATTTTTCCAACGGCGACGCGGCGGCGTGGCGAAGGGCACTTGTACTTTGGCGGGCATCCGATCCCGGACCGAGGCCGGAGGCTGGTCGAACACACTTCGCCCTGACCTAGGGCCACGCCTCCATCGGCTTCTCCGCACGCCAGCGCTGCATCAACTCCACGTTCAGTCGGAATGTCTCGCCCAGGTTTCCCCGTCCGCCCTCGGGACGCCCGTCGAACACGTAGTCGAGATAGACCGGCTCCGACTCCACCTGCGCTCCCCGGTCCCCTGTCTCACGGATCCAGTCCGCCAGCGCCGCCCGATGGCGATCCAACTCCCCGGCCAGCGCCGGATCCCCAACTCGATTCCGTACCTCGTGCGGATCCGAGTCCAACTCGTAGAACTCCTCCCGCGGCCTGACCTCCGCCAACATCAGGCGCTGCACCGAATCCAGTGCTCCCTTGGCATGCAATCGCCGGACAGCCTGGACCACCGCCTTGTCGTCCTTGTACCGGTTCGGCTGCAGATAGGGTCGGGTTGGATAGAAGTTCCGGATGTACTTGTACCGGGCACTCCGCGCCGACCGCATCCGATCCACCGTTTCATCGGCCCGATCGCGTGCACTGAACACGAACTCCCGGCCCGGCCCGCCCATCCCAGGCAACAATCGCCCGTCCAATCCCGCTGGAATCGTCAACCCACCCAACCGGAGCGTCGTGACAGCGATGTCAATGTGGGCGACCAACTCCGACCGCACTTCCCCGGCTGGAACAGACGGCCCGGCCACGATCAGCGGCACGTGAATCCCCGCATCATACAGGAACTGCTTCGAGCGGACATGGCTGATCCCGTGGTCGGTCCAGAACAACACCACCGTACGCTCCGCTTCGCCCCCTTGCTCCAATCGATCGAGGATGCGACCTACCTGCCAGTCGGTGTACCGAACGGCGTCCAGGTACTGGGCCCAATCCTCAATCAGGACGGGATCTGCTGGCAACCAGGGCGGCAGGCGCACCGCGGACCAGGGCGTACACTCCCCCAGCACTCCACGCACCCGTGCAGGGAAGTTCGTCCGGGGGGCCTCCCCGCGCAGCTTGCCCCCGGGCAACTGCACCTGGACAAAGAACGGGCGTCCCTCGCCCCTCTCGCTCCAGTGGTTCGTGGCATAGAGCCCGTTCCGGTCCCACTCGAAGTTGTAGTCCGTCTTCGCCACCCCCACCGCACCACCCGCCCGCATGAAGTCGTCGAAGCTGACGTTGGAAACATGGTACCCCCCTGATTTCATCAACTCCGGGATCAGCTGGCTCCCCTCGGGCAACCGGATGGGATGCGCTACAGAACCGGATCGATGGTTCTGGCACCCCAGACGGGTCTGGTAACAACCCGTTACGAGGGCCGACCGGCTGATCGAGCAGATCGGTCCAGTCACAAATGCGCGCCGGTAAAGGACCCCACGTCGGGCCAACCGATCGAGGTTCGGCGTTTGCACCGAGGGGTCCCCAAGACAGGAGAGGTGGGGAGACATGTCGTCGACCAGTATCCAGACGACATTCGGCCGCCGCCCCTCCGCCGCCCCGGCCAGTGCCCGGCTGGAGCAGACCCACAGCACCAGCAACGGACCCAGGATCGCAAAGCCCACGAGCGCTCGACGGATTGCCAGAAGGGGATTCACGAACCGAACCGTAAAGGGACCCCTCCAACGGCGTCTACGGCGGCGACCAGCCAGCTGCGGGTTTTTCCACCGGCGACGCAGCGACGCGGCGAAAGGGACTTTGCCTCGCAGGGTTTGGCGTCTCGGCCTACGTCAGGAGGCTTGCCTCCACGCCCTGGCGACCCCGTCCCAGCATGCGAACGAGGATGCCATGAAGAGAGTGCCATGCCAGATCAGTCCTTCGCGTCCTCGCGGCTTCGCGCGAAGGATTCAGCCTGAAAGCGGCAGTTGGATCCGCAGCTGGCGCAGATGACACAGATAATGAGGAGCATGGGTCGGGCGTGCCGTTCACCCGCAAGGTGACGTCTGCGCGAGCCTCGGGTGCTGGCATTTCTGCCCTTCCATCTGCGCAATCGGCGCCATCTGCGGATGAATGAACTGCCGATTTTAGGTTCAGGGCATTGAACGGTGATTTCGCGCGAAGGGACGAGGATGGGCTTACAACAACGGAAGCGACGATCTGTCTTCCCTGCGCCACTGAGGGAACCCGTCTCCCTCCGCGTCTCCGCGCCTCCGCGTGACCTATTCCCCTGTTCCCTCCCTATCACCGAACCCACCCCCTCTGCCGCCCCATCCGGGGCTTGTTCCCCTTCCCACAGGGTCCCACGGCTGACGCCGTGGGCTACCTTCTGCCGGTGCTCCGCACCTCCGGGAGGAATCACGGGGATGGCGATGGACGCGACGTTCCGGTGCGGGAGTGGATCGAAAGAACGTCTTTGCCGTCGTAGCCCGAAGGCATGGGCGCACCCTTCCACCCAAGGCCATCCCAACACCCCTGACCCACACCCAACCTACTCGCCGCGTCGCTGTGTCGCCGTTGGAAAACAGTCTGTCCGCGTCAGCGCGGCTTCGCGAAAGCGCGAAGGACATGGGAGTGGGCTTACACCCACGACATCGACTTCACCGACGGCTCCCTTCGATCCCGATTCCGATCCCGACCCCGAACTCAAACCCGATGTCGAGACACGGATTGTCCGGGCAAGCCGACCACCGGGATCGGAAGCAGGGCCCGCCCACCATCCTCGACCCATACCCAACCCAATCGCCGCGTCGCCGTGTCGCCGTTGGAAAACAGTCTGTCCGCGTCGCCGCTGGCCCCCTCGCCGCTGGCGACGCCGTCACCGTTTCCCGAACCGCACAAACGCGGCGGCCGCAGCCAGCATGGACAGCGTGAAACCGCACAGGACCTGGACACCCAGCCGGTAGGCCTGGTCTGCCTCCATGCCGAGGAACCGCGGCTTCAGCCACTGCAACGCTGCGATGTACCCCACGGACAGGGCCAGCATCGCTGCCACCACGCCGAACCGGCGTCGCGCGAAGAGGTCGTTCAGGAACACGTTCGCCAGCGTGAAGAACGTCATGGCCCAGGCGAACCACGGCACCAGCGGTGCGGCCTCCCAGTTCTCGGGCTTGTTGAAGAACATCACCTGCAACGGAAGCTTGGGCAGGATCGTGCAGGCCAGCGCGGCGCCGCCGCCCATGACGGCCGTGCAGAGCACCGTCAGTTTCAGGGAATTCGAGGCCTCGCCCGTTGCGGCGCTCCGGGCCACGCGCGGCAACATCACCAACGCGAGCGGCACCGTGAACTGGGTCAGGCCGAACCCGATCGTCTGTGCTGGCGAATAGTGTGCGCCGAGGTTCCAGGCCGCGATGTCAGCCGCCGGGATGGCCGCCTGCCAGAACATGTTGTCGTACTGCTGGAACACCTGGACGGCCGCTGCGTTGACCGCCAAGGGCACGAAGCCGGCCCGCCACGCGGACGCATCCAGCTTCCCAGCCGGCAATCGCAGCACGTCCCGAGCCCCCCAGAGTCCGACCGCGAGGGCACCCGCGCAGCCCAGGGCGGCACCGGTGATCGCGCCCGCCGCGCCACCCGAGAACAGCACCACGATCGCCACGACCGTCCCGAACCTCCCGATCCCGTCGAGGATCGTCAGCCAGCCCAAGGCCGTGAAGTTCTGGCGTCCCTGCACCATGCCACGCACGACCGAGACCCACAGCGTGAGCAAACCCAGTGCCCACGTGGCCCACAGGCCCTGTGGCCCCGACAGCTTCCAGAGGTCAACCAATCGGCCCTGGAACATCACCAGGCCCAACGCGACCACCAGCCACACCCCGAGGATCAGCAAGCCCGTCCGACGGGCCGCGCTGCCCACGCCCCGTAGCAACGGCTCCGTGACGGCCGCGGCCGTCTGCTGCCCGAACAGCATCCAAAGGCCGCCACCCACGGCCGCAATCACGTAGAACGAGGACAACAGGGCCTTGAACTCAGCGTACGCACGGTCTCCGCACCGTTTGCTGACGAACGTGTGCACCAGCATCATGGCGGCCCCTCCGGCCACCGTCGCCAGCACCATCCACGCCCCCTGCCGGGCAAAGCTCTGTTTCGATTCGCTCATGAAATTCTCTGAAAGGCCCGAAAGGCCCGAGCATGGTCGTCACGACTCGGGCCAAAGCCGACTTCCCTACTTCGCACGGCGCTTCCGCTCGCGCCGCACCAGCGGGCCGGGTGGATGCTGGTGGATCCGCTCGGTGAAATCGACAGCCTTCCGTGCCAGGATCGGCCAATCCAGCTCCTGCGCCACCAACCGCGCTGCCTTCAGCCCCATCTCCACCCGCTTCGCCGCCGGCATCGTCACCCAATCCACGATGTGGCTCCCGAAGGAACGTCCGTCGAACCCGCTGAACCGAATCGCCCGTTCCGCCGCGAAGTGTCGTTGCAGGTTTTCCAGGGGAGTGCTGACCACCACCAACCCGCACGCCAGGAACTCCACCGCCTTCGCCACGAACGCGCAATGCGCACCCCGACTCGACTCGTAGGGCACGATCCCGACCGTCGCGTCCTTGAGGTGCCGCGGGATGTTCGCGTACTGGACGAACCCCGTGCATTCGATCTCGATGCCCGGGCACCGCGCCCGCACTTCCTTCACGAACCGGGTCAGGTTCGAGGTCTCCCGCCCGACGAAGCGGAACCGCACGTCCGGGCGGATGCCATGCACCATGGCCAGCGCATCTCGGGCGATCGTGCCCAGATGATGCTGGTCGAACGACCCGTGCATCACCACCACCGGCGGCACATCAGCCGGCGGCGGCACCTCCGGCGGCGTGAACATCCTCGACTCGTACCCGTACAGCAGCGTCTGGATGCGGTTCCTCGGATATCCCGCCTCCACGAACCGGTCCGTCAACGGTTCCGAGACCGTCAGGATTCCCTCGGCACCAAACCGCTCCGGGATGGACATCTCATACCGGTTCAGCGCCCCGACGAACCCCGTCTTCGTGAAGGGCGCAGGCCACGCCTCCATGAATCCGGTCAGGTAATCGAGGAAGTTGAAGGCCAGCTGCCCGCCGATGTGGCGTCGCGCCCGGCCCGCGGCCACCGCCGAGATCGTGTGTTGCGAGAACAGGATGTCGTAGCCCGCCATCGGGTCACCGATCGCGCGCTGGTTGTCGACGGTCTCGTGCACGTCGCTGGCGAGGATCAACGGGTACAACAGGTACTTCAGGTTCCGCCACGATGTATACCGGCCCATCTCCCAACGATTGAAGATGTGCACGCGCATCCCTGGGTCCTCCTCCAGCTTCCGCCAGTCCGGGAACTCGGGACAGAACAGGTCCACCCGATGCCCACGGCGTCGGAACTCCCGAACGATGTGCGGTGCCTCCGCGGACCCGCCACCCGTGGGTGGCTGGAACGGTTCATGGGTCAGGAACGCGACTCTCACGGTTCTGGATCCTCGCTTCGCCCCGATCCCGTCACTGCAAACCCCTCAGGAACTGCTCCAGCACGCGGGCCCCGCCTTCGAGCGACTCCACCGAGATCCACTCGTCCCGCGTGTGCGCCTGCGCGATGTCGCCCGGGCCGAACACCACCGCCGGAATGCCGCCTTCCGCCAGCGGAGCCGCATCGCAGAAGTAATGGACACCCAAGGTCCGTCGCCGCCCCGCCGCCTTCCGCAGGGCCACGACCAGCGGCAAGCCGGGGTCCGTCTCCAGCGGATGACACGGCGCCGTCCGCAACGAGTCCAGCGTCGCCTCCACGCCATGCTTCTCGAGGAGCTCGCGGACCTCCCGACGCACCTGCGTCTCCGATTCCCCGGGCAACGTCCGGCGATCCACCGAGATCACGCAGTCGTCGGGAACGATGTTCGGCTGCGTTCCACCCCGGATGGCGCCCACGTTCACCGTCGGGCTGCCCAGCAACGGATGTGACCGCTTTCCGAGTTCCGCCCGGTAGTCCACCTCGAGCAGTTCCACGACCCGCGTCATCGCGTGGACGGCGTTCTTCCCCAGATGGGGCGTCGCCCCGTGGGCGGCACGACCGCGGGTCCGAACCTGAAGCCAGACATCGCCCTTGTGCGCGGTGACCACCTCGAGCCGGGTCGGCTCGCCGACCACGGCCAGGTCCGCCTCGTAGCCGGGGCGCGACGCGCGCTCCGCATAGTGGCGCGATCCGGACTGGCCGTTCTCCTCGTCCACCAACCCCAGGAAGACCACTTCGGTCTCCGCCGGCCTCCGACCGGACTTTGCCAACCGCCGCACCGCCTCCAGCATCGCCGCCACGCACCCCTTCGTGTCGCACGCTCCCCGACCCGTCAGGCGGCCTGCCCGCACCACCGGTACCAGCAATTCATCCAGGTTGGGGTTGCCCACGGTATCGAGATGCGGTGCCAGCAGCACCCGACGCCGGGTCGGACCCGAGGGTGTCAGGCGGGCCAGCACGTTCCGGCGTCCGGGCGACACTTCCTGGAACTCGACATCCAACCCCTCCTTCGCCGCCGTCGCGGCAACGAAATCCGCCATCCGCCCTTCGCCCGTGCGTGGGTCATCCGCCGGCAGGAAGGCCGGATTGACACTGGGCAACGCGACCAGTTCGCGAAGCAGTCGGACTACGGACGATGGCGTGGCCATGCAGGTCGCCAGACTATCACCGGTTGGAGGACTGGTCTAGCCGCCCGGTCCACGCCTCGCATTCAACGGGGCGGCAACGTCCTCGTTGCCCTCCCCAGCCTCTTCCCAAGGCGACGAGGACGTCGCCACCCCGTTCCTGTTCTCAGCAGGGGGCACCATCCGGATCTGCCCCTCACTCACCGGCCGGCGCCTCGGCCGCCGCCTTCGTTGCCGTCAGGGATCGCGTCTTCCGGCGGAGCCAACCCAACAGGGGCTTCTCCACCCAGAGGTGGAACGGCACCGCCACGGCGACACACAGGATCACCTCGGCGACAATGGTCCCCACCACCCCAGCCTTGCCCAGTCGCGGCAGACCCGACCAGACAGCGGCCTTCGTCAAAACGCTCACCAACGGAAAATGGATCAGGTACAGCGCGTACGATGCATCCCCGAGCGTCTGGATCCACGGATGCCCGCCCACCGGCAGGCCGCGTGCCTCGCAGGATATGAGGGAAAGCAGCAATCCACCCGCGCACAAGCCTGTCACCAGCGCCCGCACCTCCTGGTTGGGCCAGAGGAGTCGTGCGTCGTCCGCGTGCAGCAGGAAGAGCATCAGGACCAGCAATCCGGCAGCCCATTCCGCCAGCGGCATCCGGAACCGCGCCCGATTCAACGCGCCCGCCCCAACTCCCAGCAGGAACGAGATTCCCAGGTCACTGGTCACGAAGTAGCCCAGCCGGGGCATGGGCCAGCCCGCAATCCGGCATCCAAACGCCGCCAGCAACCCGAGCACCAGCACTCCACACCCGGCCCGACCCAACATCGTCAGCCCGAACAGCAGGTAGAAGGTCACCTCGCATTCCAACGTCCACGCCACCGCCAACACGCTCGATGAGCTGCCTCCCTCCACCCGCCCCTGGAAGTACTGCGGAAACAGCAGCAGCCGGCTCAGGATCACCATCGGCTCGTGAGGAACCCCACTCCTCAGTTCTGGAATCACCAGCGCCCCGAGCAACACTCCCGCACAGACCAGCAGGTAGGTCGGATAGATCCGCACGATCCGCTTGATGGCATAGGGAATGAACCGATCCACCTTGAACAGGTCTTCGCGGTGCACCGTGAACAGGATGAATCCGCTCAACACGAAGAAGTACTCCACCGCGATCACACCCCACGAGAACGGGGCCGCTGCCCAAAGCTGGTTGAAGTACTTGGCGTTCGCCACGCAGCCCATCGCGTGGAAAAGGCAGACCAGAAGTGCGGCGGCCGCCCGCCCCGTCTGTAGGGATCGATACATGGATTCAGTGTGTCCCGGGCGCACGGTTCTCCCGCGCCAGCTCCGTTCCTCAGTCAACCCTGCCCGTCACCGCCCCGATGCCGTCCTCAGGAACTTCGCCAGGTCCGCCTTCTGCTTCTTCAGGTCCGGGAGATTCAGGTACATCATGTGCCCGGCGGTATAGTCATCCTGGACGATGTTCTTCAGCAGCGCCGGAGGCAGCCGCAGGTGATTGATCGTGTACCGGGTCGCGAAGTACGGCGTCGCCATGTCGAAGTATCCGTTCGACACGTGGACCTTCAGGAAGGGATTCGCCGTCATCGAGTCCGACAGGATCTCGGAGACGTCGGCATAGCCGTTCTCGGCACTCCAGTTCCACCGGCCCACGCCGCCCAGGATCGTGTAGGGACGATCCTCCTCGAACTTCAGCGTCGTCCGGACGTAGTCGTTGAACGTCGACGCGAACACGCTGAACACGGCATCGCCGCTGGGATCGCGTTCGGCGGCTTCCGACAGCGGATCGCGGACCGGGCTGGTGTAACGACTGTCGAACCGGCCCGTCACCAGGCGCTGGTCCCGGAGCAACTCCGCATTGAACCTCTGCAACGGCACCCGCAGGTCCGCGGCCGCCACGAACTTCTCCGAGAGCCCAGTCAGCCGGGCCATCTGCTTCACCGCGGACGCGCGCTGATCGGGCGTCATGCCCGCGCCGAGCAGCAGCGCCCGGTTGTACTCGCCCGACGCAAACGCCTCGGCCTCGGCCAGCACCTCGGCCAGCGCCTTCTGCTGCAGGTCGGGACCGAGCTTCTTGTGGTACCAGGCCGTCGCCGCATAGCTCGGCAGGTACAGGACGAAGGGCAGGTCGTTGCCTTCCGCGTCGCGGATGGTCTGGAAGTTGAGCACCGTCGAAACCAGCATGATCCCGTTCAGGTTCATCCGATGCGCCTGCAGCAGCTCACCGCTCAGCGCGGCCGCGCGGGTCGTGCCGTAGCTCTCGCCGATCAGGAACTTCGGGGACAACCACCGTGAGTTGCGCGTCACGTACAGCCGGATGAACTCGCCCACGCTCCGGGCATCCTCGCGCAGTCCGTGGAAGTTCTTCGCCTCTTCCGGCTTGGCCGCCCGGCTGTAGCCCGTGCCCACGGGATCGATGAAGACGAGGTCCGTCTCGTCGATGAGGCTGAACTCGTTGTCGAGAAGCTCATAGGGCGGCGGCACGGCAAACCCGTCATCCCGCAGCTTCACCCGCTTCGGCCCGAGCAGGCCCATGTGAAGCCAGACCGACGACGAACCCGGACCGCCATTGAACGAGAACGTCAGCGGCCGCTTCGAAGGTTCGGCCACGCCCTTGCGCGTATAGGCGATGTAGAAGATCTCCGCCGTCGTCTTCCCCTCGGCGTCCTTCAGCGGCAACGTGCCGGCCGTCGCCGTGTACTCGATGCGTAGCCCGCCCAGCGTGATGACATGCTCGGTGACGCTCTTCTTCTCGTCTTTCGATTCCTTGGAGTCCTTCCCGTCGTCCTTCTTCCCACCCTCCTTCGCCGCCTCACCCGGACCGGCCTTCGACGGCGGCGCTTCCTTCGGCTTGTCCTGGGCGTTCAACCCAGCCCCTGCCATCCACAGCCCGGCCAGCGCCAGGCACACCGCTGCTCGCGTCGTCATGGAGAAGACCCTATCGCTGGCCGGGCGAGAGACCAAGCCCGGCTCTGGTCGTCGTGGGCCTCGATTGTAGACGACGAGGTCACGAGGCGTGGGCGGGGAGAGTTGCCAGTTCCCCTTGCCCTCACATCCAACCTCATTCTGTAGGCCGGGTGCCCTCACCCGGCGATGATCCCCAATCCACCGTGTGAGGGTGGCCGTACGGGGTCGCGAAGCGAAACCCCGGGACAACGGGTCGATGAAGTTCCAACCCGGGAAGGGTTGCCGAGGCTGGGGATTCTTCGCACCGCCTTCGGGGTGCGGATCCATTCTCGCGCGTTTCCCCGGGTAGGCGCGTTCGCGCCAACCCGGGGCTACCGGCTTCAACGCCTCCGGCGTTGGGGAAGTTGCCGGTCTCCGGATGGCTGAGAAGAGCAAAGGCGGACGACCAAGCGGACGATCCCGATTCCGACACCGATGAGACCGATCCCCAAAGCCTCCTGACGTCGTCTTCTAGGAACTGGGAACTGGCGACTGGAAACCGGCAACTTCGAACCTACCGGCCGAACACCCTCTGGACCTTCCCGAACACGTACCCCGTGACGTGCCGCGCGGCGAACCCGGCAAAGGCCACCCAACCCTTCCGGGCCGACGCCGCCTGCCACGCGCTCCGCCACATCCAGCCCTGTACCCGGCTCATGTAGCGATTCCAGACCACGGCCTGGAACACCCGCTTGCCCGCGGCTGACGGCATTCCGGCGGACTGGCCGTCGGCCCAGGCCAGCAGGCCCCGCAGCACCTCGTAGGTGGACTGGAACTGTTCGTGTTCGAACGTGAACTCCTCCGGAGCCACGTCGCGTGCCGGCACCCAGTTGCCCTTCGACGCCTGCGTATACGCGTAGAAGACCCGTCCCACCATGTCGGCCCCGTCGCGCTGCGGGTGTCGCACCATCCGCTCCAGGGCCGCCTCGCACTCGGCCGCCGGTCCCTGGTCGAGCTTCGATCGGACCACGGCCCAGAGCTGCACCGGCACCAATCCGGGCCGCTGTCTCCATTCGGCGAACCAGGTCGCCGCGGCACCCGGTTGTCCCGCGGCCATCAGGCATTCTCCGGCCGCCACCCAGAGGGAATCATCCGCCCAGAACCGCGACCGCCGATCCTGGATCCGTCGGCAGATGGACTTCTGCCGGGACGTCGAGAAGCCCGACATCTGCGCTTCCCAGGCATCCAGCAGCGCCTTCCACGCCCGCCGCGCCAGCTCGCTGCCTTCCACCAGACGATCGAGCATCGCCTCGATGTCGTAGTGGTTCACGCTCGACGTCAGCCGTACGTAGAGCCGGCCCGCGGAGAGGTTCAAGGACCCGCCGGCGCCCAACGATTCTCCCACCCACTGGCTCGCTTCGGCCGACATCCGGGCCTCGGCCAGAAGATGCGCCACCCGGTCGAAGCCCTGTGGATCATCCCCCGACGCCCGCGCGAGCCGACGCACCAGTTCCTCCAGGCCCGGATGTCCCGGGCGCTTCAGCTCCACCTCGATCGCTTCCACCAGCCATTCGCATTCCGGGAGGCAACCCTGGAGCTTCTCCAGCACCTCCGATGCGCCCTTCACGTCCCCGGCCTCCAGGCGAAGTCCCAGGAGCTTGTGGCCCGCCCAGACATATCCGGCGTCGAGCGCGTGCGCCCGGGAAAGCAGTTCCATCGCCGCCGGCTTCTGTCCCCGTTCGAGGGCAATGGCGGCGCGGAACGCCAGCGGCTCGGGATTGCCGGGCTGCAACGCCTCCAGCCTCCGGGCCGACGACGACGCATCGTCGAGCCGCTTCAATTCCAGCTGCCAACCGGCCAGTTCCCTCCAGCCCCAGGCGAGCGACGGATCCTCTGCCAAAACGGACTGCATCATCGTCACCGCCTCCTCCGTCTTCCCCTGCCGGCTTCGGATCAACGCCGCCAAAGCCCTCAGGTCCGTCGGTGGCGCGTCGCCGAAGCAAGCCGGCCGGCACGACTCCGCAGCCTCCGCGAACCGTCCCGCTTCCATCAGGATCAAGGCGCGCTGCCGCCACAGCCCCGCAGAGTCCGGCGACAGCGACAGGCCGTGGTCGATCGCCTGTACCCGCTCGGTCACCTGGGCCTCCGGGATCATCCGCGCCAGGATCAGCCACGACCGCGCCTCGGCCGGACGTTCGTTCGCGAGCTCGCGCGCCAGTTCCACGGCACAGTCGGGGCGACGCGCCTCCAGCCCCAGTTTCTTCATGGCGTCCCAGGCCGCCTCGTGACCTGGCTCGGCACGGACGGCTTCGCGAAAGGCTTCCAAGGCCCCACCCACATCGCCCACGCGATGGCGGGCCCAGCCCAGCGTCGACCATGACTGCGGATCGAGCGGCGAGTGCCGGACGGTCGATTCCAGGACCACACGCGCCTCCTCCGGCTGTCCGTGATTCACGAGCGCGTCGGCCAACTCCCGCATCGCCCAGCCCCAGCCCGGCTCGATCTCGCGGACGCGTTCCAGGGCGACGATGCAAGGCTCCATCTCCATGCGCGCCCGGTGCACCGCGGCGACCTCCACCGCCAACCGGGGCACCAACGGGAACCGTTCCACTGCCTGGCTGGCCCGTTCCCGCGCGTCCCAGAGCCGACCGGCCGCGCGGAGTTCCTGCGCCAATCCGAGCCACGCCGCCCACAGGTCCGGCCGGGCCGCATGGGCTGCCTCCGCCAAGGCCAGCAGTTCGTCCCCGGCCAGGTACGGGCGCGCCAGATCGAGGAAGTTCAAGAGGCCCGAACCCGTCGTCGTCTGCTTCACCAATTCACCGCGGATGAAGCCGATGGCCTCCGTGCGTTCCTCCAACGTCTGGCAGGACTCCAGCAACTCCCGTTGCCCGTAGGTGTAGTCCACCGACAACTGCAGTGAACGCATCGCCGCCGCCCGCGCCGCCGCCAGCCGTTTCGCCTGCCTCAGCACCTGCGCCTGGATCCCGTGGCCGGACGGACTCGAGGGTTCGAGCTGCACCGCCAATTCGGCGGCCCGCATCGCTTCCTCCATCCGGCCGCGCCCGGCCAGCGCCAACGCCAGTTCCCGCTGGGCCCACGCATCGGTCGGTTCCGCAGCCACCAGCGCCTCCACGTGCGCCAGATACACGTCCATCGATGCCTCGCGCATCCATTCGACGGTGAGGATCCGCAAGGGCACGTGATGCGGGAATCGTCGGCTCACGCCTTCGAGGTACTGGTGCGCGGCGGGCAAGCCCTCCCGTTCCGCGACCAACTGCACCAGCGCCCGGTGGGCATCCATCGCCAGCGGATCCTGTTCGAGGACTGCCTTCCACGCCTCCATCCGGGCGGTCGGCTCCTGTCGTCCATCCGCCAGCCAGGCCGAGACGCGCAGCCAGAAGACCGGGAGCACCCGCCCCTTTGCCGACTCCAGCAATCCGGCCGCCTCGTCGAAGCGCCGGTGCCGGATCGCTTCCTCGGCGGCAAACAGGGCCAGCGCACCGTCCTCAGGACGGCGTGCGACCGCCTCCCGGACCGTTGCCGCTGCCTCCTCCACACGGTCCAGCTGGTGCAGCACCCAGACCAACGTCCGTGCGGGTTGAGCCGAAAGCCTGCCCAGCCGCTCGAAGCGTTCCCGCAGCAATGCCACGACCTCGGCACCCCGCCCCCGCGCTCGCGCCGCATTGAAGTAGCCTTGCCAGTAGTCCTCCCGCTTGTCCGCGAGGAACGCCGCGAGCCGGTAGTGCTCGAGCGCCTCGTCGAACGTTCCCTCCGACCAGCAGATCCCCGCCCACGTCCACACCGCTGACGCATCCGCCACCCGGACGCGCCTCGCCCGACGGAGCCACCGTCGCGCCAAGCCGTTTTCGCGCGCGTCCGACGAGAGCTCCTGCGCGAGCTCCTGCCACAGCAGGGGGTCCGCCCCCTTCGCCGATGCAGACTGTTGCAGCCAGTCCATCCGTTCCCCGCGCGCGGCCAGTTCCCGCAGGCAACCCAGCCGCCCCAGTTGCAGGTTCACGTCCTCCGGATGCAGCCGGAGCAGGGCCTCCAGGGCCGCCTGCAACGCGGGTGTATCCGAGTCGTACGAGGCGAGCGCGCGGCGCGCCTGCCATTCGAGCCGGTGTCCCGGCGACAGCGCCGCCAGACGTTCCAGCGCCGCCACGGCCGCCACGCGATCGTGGCAATCCAGGGCCCTCAGGAAGGCATGGTGCTCGTCATAGAGCGCGGACTCCGGCAACTCGATTCCTTCCAGCAAATCCGCCCGGTCCGCCGGCACCATGGCCATCCCGCGGGGGCCCGACGATTCCTGCGACTTCAGCAGCGCCTCCGCCTCGATGTCATACCGGTTTCGGTACCACGGGTCGCGGATCAGGAGGCTTTGCCGGAGGTCGTCGTACCCGATCACCGCCTGTTCGTGGGCGTTGGCCGGGTTCACGGTGGTCAGGCAGAAAGGCACGCCCCGGTCCAACAGGCCGCGCGCCGAATCGAAGGTGATGCGGAACTCACGCGTCACCCAACCATTCGTCTCGGCCCAATGGCGTTCGCTGTGCGAAGGGGTGCCGTCGTAGCAGATCTTTTCCGCGACACTCAGGTGATCCGCCGGGCGTCCCCAGAAGCGGCTCAGGGTCGTCAACGTCGCCGGCACGCAGGTCACCTGATGCTGCCGGGTGAAACCCACCGGCAACTCCACCCGTTTCAAGCCGTCCGCCGATTGCTCCAGTCGCTCGGCAAAGCCGTTCCAGTACTCGCCCTCCCCGCCCACCAGTCGGGCCTGCGCCGCCGCCTCCGATCGCCTCCCCCGCCGGTATTCCGACAACGACCGCTGCACCCGGATCCAGCGGAGCAGATCCTTGCCCGCCCGCGGAGCCAGCGCCTCCACCCGATCCAGCGCCACCAGCACCTCCTCGTGACGCTGGAGTTCAGCCGCCGTCGTGGCCCACTGGATCGCCGCGTAGGCACACTCGCCCGCCGACGCGAAACCCCGCAACCGTTCGAGCGCCTCTTCCTCCCGCCCGCACAGCATCAGGCACTGGGCCAATCCGATCTCCAGCGCCCAGTAGCCCGGGTTCCGGACCAAACCGGACTCTGCGGCCTCGAGCGCCTCCTCATAGCGATCCTGCCTCTGCAGGTGTTCGCACCACTCCGCGTCCCACCACGGCGGCGAATGCGTGCCTTGCTTCGCTCGCGAGAACCATTCCTCGGCACGGCGGAAATCCCGCATCCCCGAAAGCAATCGGCCCGCCAGTTGCCGGAAGTCGCCCGACACCACCCCCGCCTCCTGAGGTGGAAAGCCAAACTGCCGAAGCCGTTCCCACGCCGTCACCGGTCCGCGCAGTTCCAGCACCCGCCACAGGAAGAAGTATCGCGCCTCGGGATTGGCGGGATCGTGACGGTAGGCCCGCAGCATCAGCCGGGCTCCCTCCTGCGCCGCGCCCACGTGACGGAGCAACCGCCCCGCGAGGATCCGGGCGTGCGTGCCCCCCCATTTCACGGGATCCCCGGCAAGCTCCGCGGCCCGCAACGCCTGGACGAAGCGCCCCCGCTCATAGAGGTCTTCGACCTGCGTCAGGATGCCAACTTCAGGGAGGATTGCTTCGGTGGTCTGGGCCATCGGGCCGTCCTTGTACCCGCACCCCTCCCCCTTCGCCAAGCCCCGGATGGGAAGCCGCCCCACGAGCCTGTCCCTATCCTCTCCCTTCCTTCGCACGAGCCTGTCCCTCTCTTCCGTTGCCCCAAAGGGGCAACCGATGACAGCCCGGGGTGGAACCCCGGGAACCACGCCACACACCGTCTTCAGTGCCCTGAAAGGGCACACCAAGGAGGCTACGTCTGATCACCGTTCGCCCCGTTGGGGCGAGATATCGTGAGGCGGGCTGTCCCAGGGCTCCGCTCCGCTCCACCCTGGGCTTTCGCCGTGCGCCGCGTTGCGGCTCGGACCGGCGCGGGATGAATGTCCGAGGGTGGCCGACGTTCGAACACTCGTGACCGGCCTCTCTCTCCGCGTTCTCCGCGGCTCCGCGTGAGAACTGACTGCATAGATACGCCTCAGCGTTTGCCCGTTCCTCCGCAGGTGCGACAACGGTCGTTGGTGGTCCGGCTCCCCTTGCCCCGGCAGTAGTCGCAGGTCATCACGACCTGCCGGGTGCCCGGGGTATAGGTGACGTCCACGCCCGACGACTGGCCGATCATCCGACCCGCGCTGTCATAGACGGTCCGCGCCGAGTAGGGCGTCTCCTTCTTCCGATAGACCGGGAAGCCCCGGACCACCTTCCCTTCCCCCTGACACCCTTGGCATCGATGCACGATGAACCCGGATCCTGCGCAGTCCGGACAGGGTTCCGCGTGCACCTCAGCCGGCTTGGCCGCGTTTCTGGGCGCAGAGGACGCCGCCCGGGGAACGGGAGCCTCGACCGGATCCGGCTCGATGATGAGGCTCCACACCGGTGGCGGGACCGAGGCCGCGACGACGGCAGCATCGCCGCCCAACGCCTTCATCAAAGACTCCAACGACCGGAAGGCGACTGTCTTGCGCTCGCCGTTTCCCAATTCGATCTCACCTTTCCCGGTGGGCACCCCCTCTTGGAATTCCCCTCGGTAGACGTGGCCGCCAGCCAACGCCCGCGCCGAGACCTGGCCTTCCAGCCCCTCCAGGCGGTTCGAACGTCGGAAGGTTCCCTCGAACCGGATCCCCCGCGCGCCATCGATATAGGCACCCTTGCCAGTGAAGGACCCCGTCCAGGAACCCGTCCCCTCCAGCCGACTGCCGTCGGCGAAACTCCGCACCGCGTCCCCATCGGCCTCGCGCCCGTGATCCCAGCTTCCGCTGAAGACCAACGCACCGGACGAATGGGTTCCCTTGCCGTGGAACTCCCCATCCAGGAAGCCGCCTTCGTACCACGAACCGTCCGGGTACTCGATGCGACCGGTCCCGTTGTACTTTCCGTCCCGGAATGTTCCGGAATACAGGGCGCCATCCGCGTCGCGCAGGAGCCCCGTGCCATCGCGACAGTTACCTTCGAGACACACACCGCGCACTTCTGCGACCTCCAGTTCCATGGGCACGGAGTTGGTTCCCAGAAGGACCCGATGCCGTCCTCCGACATCCCCGGCCAGGCTCCTGCGGACCTCGTAGAGTTCCCGGCCGGCGGCCGGTCGTCCGTCCACCGCCCGGATCTCCACGCCCAAGGGAACCTTAGCCCGGTCCGCCGCCGAACCGGGCACCACGAACCCCACCACCGGCGATGCCCCCGCCACCCGCGGTGCCTCCGCAAGGAGCCCAACCCCGATGTGTACCGGCTGTGCGAAGGCGCGGGGCATCCCGACGATGCCAATCAAGCCCGCCAAAATCCGTGCAAGCATGATTCTCATATTCCCCCCAATTCGCCAGTCGCATCCTGGAACCCCGCCGCCGTTTCGGGCGATGGCTGGGGTTCCTTGGGTGGGGGCATCCCATGGCCGTTGAGGGCGTTGAGCACCTCCTTCCATCGATCCGCCGTCAACCGATTCGTGAACGCCAGCGACAGTTGCGTATCGATCCGGAAGTCACCCTTCTGCTTTTCGGCTCCGTGGCAACCCACACAATGCTCCACGAGGAACGGATGCGGATGGGGCGGGGACGTCGTCGCTGCGACGGCAGGCACGGACACGAGGAGCAGTATCCCCAGCAGCATCCGCGACCCAGCGTCCCGATACCCGTTCACTCCGCGAGTGTGAAACCGGCCCTGCCCCGTGCAATCCCTATCCGGGCTGCAAAGTAGCCGCCGAGGTCACGAGGCGGGCCGAAGGGAGTCCCCAGTTGCCAGTTCCCGGCCCCTCGCCTGTAGGCCGGGTGCCCTCACCCGGCGTGGATCGCGATCCGCCGCGTGGGGTCACGCAGCCTACAGAGCGGAGTTGAAGCCGGCATTCTGGGTTCGAACTTGAATCTTCGGACTCCTGACTCCCCACTCCCGTGCACCCGGCATGATCGGGTATTAGCCCATGAAATCCGTCACTTCGTCCCTCGTGCTTGCGTCTGCTGTTTGGGTCCTGTCTTCAGGCACAGCCGTGGCCGCCGAAACCGCCCGCTGGTGGCGCGGCAACCTCCACACGCATTCGCTCTGGTCCGATGGCGATGACTTTCCGGAGATGATCGCCGAAGGCTATCGGACCAACGGATACCACTTTCTGGCGTTCTCGGATCACAATGTCCTCAGCCAGGGCATCCGCTGGATGGACGTCGACAAGGTGGCGGCCCGGGCGAAGACCGAGCCCTGGCGCGCCTCGATCCGCCCGCGCGACGCCTTCGCCAGCTATCTCCAGCGACACGGCACGAACTGGGTCGAGACCCGCACCGATGCGACCTCCGGAAAGCTCCAGGTAAGGCTCAAGCCATTCGAGGAATTCCGCCCGCTCCTCGACCAGGCCGGGCGCTTCCTCATGATCCAGGCGGAGGAACTGACGCAATCCGCGACCAACGGCCGCGCCATCCACATCAACGCGGTCCACCTGGGCGAACAACTCCCGGCCCTGACCGGCAGCACGGTTCCTGATGTCCTCCGCAATGCCCTCCGGGCCGTCTCGGAGTCCGGCCGACGTACTGGGCGCGACGTCCTCGTGCACGTCAACCACCCGAACTACAAATGGGGGGTCACGGCCGAAGATCTGGCGCAGGTGATCGATGAACCGTTCTTTGAGGTCTGGAATGGTGTCGACGGCGACAATGATCCCGGAGACGTCCGGCACCCGTCCACGGATGAGATCTGGGACATCGCCAACACCTTGCGCCTCGTCGGTTTCAACGCGGCGCCGCTGTACGCGGTGGCCACCGACGACTCGCACGACTATCAGGGCAACGAACTTCGTGCCCAGCCTTACCGCGCCTGGGTGATGGTCCGAGCCTTTCACCTCACGCCCGAATCCATCATCCGCGCCCTCCGAGCCGGAGATTTCTACGCCTCCACCGGAGTCGTCCTCGATGACATCCGCTTCGACCCCACTTCGCAAACCCTCGAACTTCGGATCGAGCCGCGCCGCGGCGAGAAGTTCACCACCCGTTTCATCGGCACGCGTCGCGGGGTCGCCATCGACGGCCGGCCCCGTCGCGATGCCAACGGCGTTGTCGTCGACACGACGCTGGATTACCGCACCGGATCCGGCCCGCAGATCGGAGAGGTCCTCTCGGAAGTCTCCGGTTCCCGGCCACGGTACAGGTTCCGCGGAGACGAACTCTACGTCCGGGCGGTCGTGACCTCAACCGGCCGGCCGAAGGTTCCCAGCACCGAGTTCGAGTTCAAGCGCGCCTGGACCCAACCCGTGGGTTGGACTCCGCCCACGCCGGCGGGGCGTTGACAAGGGAGTTCACAGAACCGGGAACTCCCCCGGCCCCGCCTGCTCACGTCGTCGCTACAAAGGAAAGGGGGCCGGGATTGCTCCCGGCCCCCGTGCATTCAGAGCCTTGGATTCAGTCCGTCACGGGGCGACCGCGCGGTAGAAACGCTGGGGCGACGAGCCGTCCGGCTTGAACGGGCTGGAAGCGCCCGGAACGGCCGACCAACTCGCCGGGTTCAGCGACTCGGTCGATTGCAACGTGCCCGTATAGGTGAGCTCGATGCTCTGGTCGGCCAGGGTCTTCACCGACACCGTGGGCTCCGCGAAGACGATCCGGCGATAGGCCTTCACCGCCTTGGGATTGGCGCTGTTCACGAGGATCTTCTCGCCGTTGTCGCCATAGGTGAAGAACTCGATGTTGCCGTCACCACCGCCCTGATACCACACGATGCGGACCGGATAGAGGCCGGCCTGCGGGGTGGTGAACGCGAACGGGATGTCGGCGGAACCCGCGCCGCGATCAATGGTGAAGAGGACCGGACCGTTGGTCTGGCCGGGCGTCCCGACCTGGACCTTCCATCCGTCATCGCCGTTGATGCCGAAGCGTTGATAACCGGTCGGGAGGTCCAGATAGGCGAAGATCTCGGCCGTGAAGTTGTCGCGTCCGGCCGTGCCAGACAGTCCGGTGCCGGGAAGACCCGGGATGGCCTCATCGGCAGGGCCGCCGAGGAGCGTCTGGAAATTGCCGATCTCGTTGCCGGTCTGGCCGGGCACGCGACGCGAGCTCAGGTTGATGACGCCCGGAAGCACGTAGGAACCGTCGGGCTCGGGCCCGGCGACTGCCACGTTCGCAGGCGTGCCCTGCAGATGGGTTTCGGCGGCCGCGGCGGTGTTGCCAGCGGGCCGGGCCGTGGTGCTCTGGACGATGCGGGCCCGGAAGCCGCGCGCGGACGAATCCGCGACGCTGGAGGGCAAGGCATTCGTCGGGTCGAGACTGACCTGGCTGATGACGTTGAAGAGCCAGTAGTTCGTGGTGCCGGCGTAGATGAGCCCCGCCGTGTGCACGGAAGAGGCCGACAACGGCGTGGGCGGATAGTAGACCACCAGCTTGTCCGAAGTACCAGGGACGTCGGTGACGGTCGGCGTCACCACCTGGCCGTTGAGGATGAGTCCGACAGGCTCCGAACCCAGGCCGGAAACGACACCACCGACGGCGTCGCCGAACGGGCGCTGGGCGGTATTGGCATTCTGGAGTTCACCAGGGTTCCACGAATTGTTGATGAAGGGCAGCTTCGCGATGATCGGGCCGGGAGCCGTCTGCTGGATGCGGTTCTGCCACAGCGTCACCGCCGCACCACCGTTCACCAGCGGGCTGGTGACGCCAATGTAGGGCAACGGATGGACGGAGGACTTCACCCACGGCTTCTGGGGACCGGTATAGGTGCTGTAGGTCTGGTAGGGCGAAGCCAGCAGGCCGCTGGCGGCGACGACGGAAGGATAGGTTCCGTTGACGTCGTTCACGAGCAACTGCGTGCCGGTGTTCCGGTCGACCGCGAGGAACTCGATGTTCACGCCGCCGCCGCCCTGCCAGAACAGGAGGCGGATCGGGTAGATACCCGGCTCGGTGACGATCACCGAGAAGGCGCCGTTCGGGTTGTTGATCGGGTTGCCGTTCTGGCCGCCGGGAGCGTTCCGGAATCCGAGCAAGGTCCCGAGCGTATCCTGCGCATTGGGGGCGGAGCTGCACAGCCATCCGTCATCGACGTTGATGCCGAAGATGTGCACGCCGGCCTTCAGGTCGATGTACGTAATGAACTCATGGACCGTGTTGTCGAGGCCCTGGTTGGACGAGCCTGTGCCAGGCAGGCCCGGCACCGCCGTATCGGCATTGAAGATGCCCGCGTTGGCCGGCACGCCGCCTGACCCGGCGGTCGTGTTGTGGTTGAAGTTCAATACCTCCGGCACCGAGAAGGTCTTGTCCGGATTCGCCAGGCTCATGTCGAGCAGGTTGGGATACGGCGCGCCGGACGTCGGGTCGATGTACCCGCCGGCGAGCTGCATTTCCGGCCCGGGCATGTTGCCACCGGTGTTGCGTCCGCCATTGCCCTGGTTGGCATCCTTCGAGCGGTCGATCTGATGCCCACGTGCGGTGAATCCGCTGCCGGAAACCTGCGAGGCGAGCACCCGGTTTGCCGGCGGGATCGGGCGGGTATAGGCCGGCACGGTGAAGCTGTAGTTGTTGGTCGTGAGCGTCAGCGTGCCCGCGACGTTGAAGCCGAAGATCACGCTGATGTTGTTGGCGCCGGAGGCGAGCAGGTTGCCCAGGCCACCGGGCCGGCGGATCGTCGTCACCTTGCCGGACTTGGCCGGCGTCAGCGCCACGGCGGCGTTGTTGTGGAGCATCCGGATCGAGGAGGCTTCCACCGGAAGCGCCCCATCCGTTATCTCCACCACCACGTCCTCGTCGGCGAAGGCGTAGCCATACCCCACGGCTGGCAGGACGCGGGAGACGTACGGGCGGCTCACGGCGCTGCCGCGGTAGGCCTTGATCGCGCCCGCGCGGGACAGGTCGTTGACGAGAATCCGCTCGCCCGTCAGCACGTTTTCACTGAAGAACTCGGCACCGGAACCGCCCGAGGTCTCGAACCACATCAGGCGCACCGGGTAGAACCCATCGACCGGCGCCACCACATCCACCAAGGAGTCGGTGAAGCCGCGTTCG
This sequence comes from Limisphaerales bacterium, assembly GCA_965284395.1. GTDB lineage: Bacteria > Verrucomicrobiota > Verrucomicrobiia > Limisphaerales > UBA9464 > UBA6176. Next base: position 1,115,001 of record OZ260084.1, read on the forward strand.
CCCGCGGTACCCACCTGGGTGCCAATGACGTCGCCTGCGCCCCAACCGAACGACAGGCGGAAGCCGTCGTCGGAGTTGACGCCGAACCGGTAGAAGCCCGCCTTCAGCTCGAGGATCGCCTCCACCGACTGCACGTAGTGATCCGTCGTCCCCGTCACGATGCCCGGAACCGGACGATCTTCATCCGGCGGGACACTGTTGACGCTGAAGCTGCCGCCGGCTGCCGGGGCCGCCTCGTTGTAGTTGATGGTCGTCGGCTCGATCAGGAAGCCATCGCTGTCGGCCGTGCTGAGGTCCGCCAGGTTGAAGACCGGCAGGCCAGTCGCCGGGTCGTTGTATCCCCCGGCCAGCTGCCGTTCGATGTTGGGGATCGGCGCGGAGGCGGGATTCCGACGGTATTCCATCTGGTGGACCTTGATCTTGAATCCAGGCTGGCTGTCATCGGCCGACGCCAGCGCATATCCGCCCGGGATCGTCGTATAGGTTCCAACGACGAATGTCCCGGACCGGGTCAGGAAGTTCCCGGCGTTGTCCAGGGCGGTCAGCCGCCAGGTATGGCTGGAGCCCGAGGCAAACAGGGGTGATCGCGAATGCTGGAGGGTCGTCACGGCTCCATCCTTCGAGATGGTCACCGGGGCAGCTGTGTTGTTGATCAGCAGCTGCACCGTCGACGGATCCAACTGTGTGTCGGCTCCGTCGGTCACCCGGACCTGCACGAAGTACGGAGCCACCCGGGCATCGGCGATCGTCGGGTTGTCGAGTCCGCCGAACTTGCCGAAGTACTCGATCTCCGCGATCTGGTGCGTGGCGCCCGGCGTCTCGGTCGCCTGGTAGCGGATGAACTTGTACGCCGGCGATGGATCCTGAAGGTCGATGCGCACGACCTGATTTGCCGCGGTCCACAGCGGCGTGGACGAGTCCCGCGTGTAGATCGGGGTGAAGCTGGTGCCGTCGTTCGAGCCCAGGATCTGGAATTTCGTCGGAGCACCGGTCACGTCTCCGGCGGACGTCACCGTGAAGTGCGTCAGCAGGAGCCCACTCCGGAACTCAGTCGTGACATTCAACGGATTCGCCGTCGTCGCGTCATCGCAGCACCAGATATTGGTGGTGCCGACCGCGTTGTCGAAGACGTTGAACGCGCCATCCGCGCCGAAGGCGGGCTTGTTGTTGGCGCTGATCGACGCCCAGTTCCAGGACGGGTCGGACGCGCCGCCGGACTTGCTGCCGTTGTTGTCCGGATCCGTCACGTCTCCCTTGAGGAGGGCGGTCGGGGCCGTTCCCACGGCTTCCTCGGTCAGGGCACCACCTGCCAGGCCGAAGTACTCGATCTCGGTCAACTGGAAGAAGGCGCCCGTCGCGGCGGTGATATAGGTCGCCGAGCACTGGAACCGGATGAAGGTATAGGCGCGGGACGGCTTGGTGAGGGTGAACTTGTTGACCTGGTTCCGGGTGTTGCCCCAGAGCGAAAGGGTCGTGTTCGTCGTCGTGGTCTGGCCGGCGATTGCACCGCCAATCTGCGTGAAGATCGGTTCCCAGACCGTGCCGTCGTTCGAGCCGAGGATCTGCCAGTCCCGCGGGTCGCGCGTCGGCGTATCGTTCGCCGAGGTCACGGTGAAGTGGGTCAGCCGATGCCGCTCCTTCAACTGCACGGTGATGTTCAGGGGATTGCTGGCCGAAAGCGTCGCACCCGTCAGAGGTTCGCCGCAGCACCATTTCGCGTCGCCGCCGCCGTCGGCGACGTTGTCGAACACGTTGTAGGAACGTTCGGTGCCCGCCGGTGTCCCGGGCAGGGCCACTCCGTTGAATCCGGGCTCGGAGTTCGAGAAGATCGACTTCCATCCCCAGGAAGGATCGTCGGGGCCGGCGGCCTCATTGCCGTCGTCCTCCGGATCCGTCAGGTCTCCGCCCAGCAGGGCGGCGTTGCCGATGCCAAGGACTTCCATCGTGGCACCTCCGTTGCTCAGCGTGGCTTCCGCAGCCGACGCACTTCGACCGAATCCCAGCAGGGCCAGGCTCAGTGACAGCATTGCCGTCAACCGACGCCCGGGGGTCATGCCGGGGGCCAACCAGTTTGATTTTGGGCTCATCTAGGTACGGGTTTTGGATGTGGACACGAACCCGCTCTCTGCCGAGCAGAGTCGGGGACGTTGGAACAAGGGGAACGTTCGGACGCTGCTCACGACAGCACGTTCCTGCAAGGGATTTGTGGGGAGGAATACACGGGCGCATCTCGGGACCGCCCCGCATTCAACGGAGCGGCAAGGTCCTCGTTGCCCTCCCGCAGCCATCCCCAAGGCGACGAGGACGTCGCTACTCCGTTCCTATTCTCAGCCGGGGCTACATCCTCGTCGCCTTGGAAAAAGGCATGGGAGGGCAACGGGGACGTTGCCGCTCCGTTTGACCGGGGCCAGTTTCAAGATGGGCCCGACGCCAGACGGCCCGTTCCAACCCCTACCGACCCGCGCCTGCTCGCCCTTCGGCAAACTCCACGCGCCACAAACCCCGGACATCCCCGACCCGGAATCCGGTCGCCTGATCCCCGGGATACGCCTTCCGGATCGCTTCCATCGTCGCCTGCGCAATTTCCCCATCCGGCTTGCCGTGGCACTGGAGGCACAGCGGGTTCGACAACACGATCGGAGCGTAGAACACTTGGTTCCCGGAGGAACTCGTGCGGATTGCCGGCGCCAAGGAACTCGTCCCCGGCTTCATCTCCGCCTGGAACCGTCCGATCAATTCCCGCTCCAGCGCGCTGGCGGCATTGGCCTGGTTCCTCGGCGCGTGCGAGACGCGCGACAGGACAACCCGGTTCGAACCACCCACGGCAACCGTGAGGTCAATGGCGCGCGTGGAGCAGAACGCGATGGCATTCGTCGGTCCACCCTTGGCCATCGCTCCCATCAGTTGCCCGCTCAGGAGCTGGAAAGCCTGCGAGGTGATGCGCCGCCCTTCCACCCGCGCCGACGCCATGGCACCATCCCGTTCGCTGGCAAGAATCTGCAAGAGCGACGCATCCCCCCGCGCGTCCTGTCCGACCTCCCAGATCATCACGCCAGCCATCCCGTCTCCCAGCGCGTACTCCGCCTTTCGACGGATGGTTACCGGCCCGTTGAAACAGACCCCATCCACCTCGTCGACGTCCGGCTTCGGCGCGTATCGTTCCACGATCTCCCGGTAGGTCGGCGTCCGGTCCCGCTGTGTGCGATGCCGGCCATAGAACGGAACGCCGAGCACCAGCTTCGCCCGCGGCACCCCCATCTTCAGGAGCTTCTCCACGTCCGCCTTCGCCCCTTCGAACGTCGAATGCGCGCCTGGCTGGTCGTAGGCCATCAGCTGCACCAGGTCCGCCGACTGGATCACCAGCGGCGTCAGCTTCTGCCAGCCCGCCACCGTGACCGACAGCACGAGACCGCGCGGCCCCATCACCCGCCGCATCTCCTCCATCAACAGCCCATACCCCTCCTCCTCGGCCGGGTTCGACGGATGCTCCCAGTCGAGGTCGATGCCATCCAACTGTAGGTCGTCACAGGCCTTCAACGAAGCCGTGGCAAAGGCACGCCGAAGCTCGGGCGACGTCGCCACCTTTCCAAAGTGCCGGGAACGCCCCCACCCGCCCACCGCGAGAAGCAGTCGGACCTTCGATTGGTTCCTGAACTCCTGCAGGCGTGGCCACGGGAACTGCCCGAGTCGCGCCAGGTCCAGCCCGCCGTCCGCAGTCGGCTCGGTGGAAAAGACAATCAGGTCGGTCAGCGATGCGGCTGCCGCCGCATCGAACTCCGCCACGCGGTAGTCGGGAAGGTAACCCACGATCCGGAAGCCCGCGTTGGTTGGCGACTGCGCGAAGCCCGCGACCGGCCCAGCCAACAGCAGTCCCAGCAACATCCCAGCCCAGCCGCGCCATCCGGAAGCCCAGCCCCAAACGCCATTTCGCTCCATGGACCGACGTTCTGAAGCCTTGTGCGCAGTTTCAAGTTTCAGGTTATGTGCGGGGCAGCGATGTCCTCATCGCCTCGGGAAAGGCCCTCGCGTGGCAACGGGGACGTTGCCGCTCCGTTTGCGGTGGGGCGAGTGTCCCAACGAGCCGGTCAGGAGTCCCAAGTTTCAAGATTCAAGCCCCGGCTCCCGCTTCAAACCTGAAACTGAAAACTCCGAACTCTTCGGCGGCTCGACGGAGTCTCGCCCCACCCCACCCACCCCCTTTTTCGCCCTCTTTCGTTCTTTTCGGCCACCACTCCCAATGCCCCCTCCTTGCGGCCCGCAGCCCCCCACCCTTCACACCTCAATCGTATTTCGGCTTCCTCGAGGACTTTTTGGCGGACTGATGCGCCTTGTTGGCGAGGATGCGCTGCTTCGCCGCCCGCGACCTCGGCCGCTTCTGGCGGCGCGCCTTTTCCACCCGGTCCCGCTCCGCATCGATCCGGGCCTTCCGCTCCGACTCGATCCGATCCATCAGCTGCTCGCGGGCCAGGAAGCGGTTCTGCGCCTGATGCCGGGTCGTCTGGCACTTGACCTGGATCCCGGTCGGCCGATGGACCAGCACGACGCAGGTGGCGACCTTGTTCACGTTCTGTCCGCCGTTGCCACCCGACCGGACGAACGTCTCCTCCAGGTCCTCCTCGGTGATGCCCAAGGCCACCATCCGACGGGCCAGCTTGTCTTCGGGCGTAGGCTCGACGCTATGCGCGCTCATGGCGCGAGGGTGGAACGACCGACGAAGGCTGGCCAGAAGTTCCACGCCTACGGATCGATCCTCGCAATCCGGCTCATGGGAACGCCCCATCCCTTTCACCCAATCCAACGGGATAACCATCGCTTCATCGCGCCCTCTCCTGTTGGAGTGCACGGTTCATGGCGAAAATCCATTTCATCGGTGGCGAAAAGGGCGGGGTCGGCAAGTCCGTCGTCGCCCGCGTCCTGGCCCAGTACTTCATCGACCGCGAGCTGCCGTTCGTCGGGTTCGATTCCGACCGTTCCCACGGGGCCCTCTTGCGCTTCTACACCGCCTACGCCTCGCCCGTCGTCGTCGACCGTTACGAGAGCCTCGACCAGATCGTCGAGACGGCCATCGAGCATCCCGACAAGCGCGTGCTCGTCGACCTCGCCGCCCAGACCCACGAACCGCTGGTGAAGTGGATGGACGAATCCGGCGTGCTCGAGATGACCGACGAAGCCGGCTTCTCCATCACCTACTGGCACGTCATGGACAACGGCCGGGACTCCGTCGACCTGCTGCAGAAACTCGTCGACCGGTTCGGTGCGCGGCTCGACTACGTCATCGTCCTGAACCACCTCCGCGGGGACAACTTCGACCTGTTCGATGCCTCGCCGGTGAAGGAGCGCATCGTCGAGTTGAAAGGCCGGATCCTGAACCTCCGTCGCCTCCACGAGCCCGTCATCAACAAGATCGACGCCGGCAGCACCAGCTTCTGGGCCGCCCAGAATCGCGGTGAGGATGGCACCCGCGCCCTCGGCATCCTCGAACGCCAACGGGTCAAGGTCTGGCTCCGCAGCGCCTACGAGGAAGTCGACCGCGCCGGCGTCTGAAGGCGCCGCGGGGTGACCGGCTTCCGACGCGCCCCCGTGGCCCACGCTTCGAAGGCCGCCCGGTTCCGCCCGTCGATTCGTGTGCCACGGGTCCGGGCGATCCAGGAGTTGGCACCCGTCAGCTTCTGGAAGTCGCCCACGATGTAGTAGTACCGGCGATCGGCGTACACGTGGTGGCGATCCTTCGTGAGCCACGTGTTGATCACGTCGATCACCTCCTCGATGCGGACGGTGAATCCCTTCGGGGTTGGGGGAATCGGCGGTTCATCCCAACCGTTGTGCCATAAGTGCCGGGTGCCATCGACGGTCGACAACGCCGTCGAGCATCCGCCGCCCAACAGCCCCACTCCGCCTCCGATCACCATTCCGAGCCAGGCCCGCCGCTTCATGCCGGACAATCTGCTGGCTGGATCGGGACCGGGGCAAGGCCGGGGGGATGAGGCGTAGCCAACGAGGTGACGAGGCGGTTCCCCAACTCCGAACCTGAGGCTGAAAGCTTCCAGCTTTCCCGCCTGCCTCCTGACGTCGGCAGCTACGTAGCCGACGAGGTGCCGAGCCAGACGGTGAAGGTGCTGCCCTGTCCCGGCTCGCTTTCCACGGTGATCCGGCCGCCATGCTGCTGGACGATCTGCTGCGAGATCGCGAGGCCCAGGCCCGAGTGACCGCCGAGATTCGATCGGGAGGCATCCACACGGTAGAAACGTTCGAAGAGCCTCGGCAGGTGCTCCGGAGAGATCCCGATCCCGGTGTCGGATACCCGCACGAAAGCCTCGGCACCGGACGTGCCCGTGGTCACGATGATGCTGCCTCCGGGTTGGTTGTACGCCACTGCATTGCCCAGCAGGTTGAACAGCACCTGGGCAAGACGATCGGGATCGCCCCTTACCGGGAGTGGACCAGCCGAAGGTCCGAACCGGAGGGTCAACTTGCTTCCAAGGACCAGAGGCTGGATGGCTTCGGTGGATTCGCGGGCGAGTTGGTTGAGGTCGACCGGGTGGAGATGCAGGGATTCCTCGCCGGACTCCAGACGCGCAAGCGTGAGCAGCGACTCCACCAGCCGGCGCATGCGTTGCGCGGATCGCTGGCAGGCTTCGAGTGCATGGCGGTACTCGGCCTCCTGACGCGGGCGGGCAAGGGCAGCCTGCGTCTGCGCCAACACAACCGAGACCGGCGTGCGGAGCTCGTGGGAGGCGTCCGCCGTGAACTGCCGCTGCCGGTCCAGGGTCTTCTCGATCTGCGCGAAACCCTCGTTCAGGACGACCGCCAACGATGCGAGCTCCTCGGGCAGTCCAGCCGTGTCGATGCGGTCCGAGTGCGAACCGGCGGCAATGCGCCGGGCAGAGGCACCGATCTCCTGCAGCGGGCGCATCGCCCGGCCCGCAAGCCAGGCCCCGGTGACCAGTGCCGCCGCCAGCACGCCCAGGCCCGCCACGGTCAACCCGACGGCGAAGCGACTGAAGTCCGCCAGGTCCGCCTCGATCGAACGTCCGACAACGATCACTTCGCCCGGCGGCGTCGTGAACGTGGCCTCGCGGTGTTGCCCGCGGGTCTCGTGAACCGGCCGACGCCGAAGGCCTTCGCCGGAACCGGCCGGACGCGCGACGTCTGCAGGGGCATCTGGCGTCCGATCCAGTTCCACACCGTCACGGCCCCAGGCGACATGCCAGATCGGAGCGCGACCGGCGGATTCGCGGCCAGGTCCGGTTCGCGGGCGCCGGGGCGGTAGACCGGGCGGGCGACCGCGGGCTGGGTCGCCTTCACGGACCATGCGGTGGATCTCCAGACCGGCGGCATCGAGTTCGCGGTCGATCTCGCGGAACCGGGAGGCCCGTTGGAGTTGGCAGGCGGTTGCCCCGAAGCCAGCCAGGACTACGACCAGCAGCACCGCGTGCCAGACCTGCAGTTGCCATCGGAGGGATCGGAAGACCATGGAAGGAATCCTCAACCGGCCAGGCTGTAGCCCATGCCTCGACGGGTTTCGATGAGGTCCGCGCCGAGCTTTCGCCGGAGCTTGGAGACGTGGACGTCGAGGAGGTTGGAGAGCGTCTCGTCGTTTTCGTCGAAGAGGTGCTCGTACAGTTCCGTGCGGCTGACGACGGATCCGCGCCGCAGGGCGAGGTATTCGAGCAGGCTGTACTCGCGCGCCGTCAACGCGACGGCGTGTCCGGCCTTCGACAACGTCCGAGCCGACAGGTTGAGCTCGTATTCGCCGATCCCGATGCGCGAGGTGGTCTGCCCCTTGTGCCGACGGATGACCGCCCGCAGGCGCGCCAGCAGTTCTTCCAGGTCGAACGGCTTCACGAGGTAGTCGTCCGCTCCGCCGTCGAGGCCACGGACCCGGTCGCTGGTCGCATCCCGTGCCGTCAGCAGCAGCACCGGGGTGCGGCGCTCCGCCCGAAGCCGGCGCAGGAGTTCCATGCCGTTCAACCGCGGCAGCATGACGTCGAGCACGATGCAGTCGTAGTCCGAGTGCAGCGCCTTGTAGAGGCCCTCCTCGCCATCGGCCGCGGTGTCCACGGCATAGCCTTCATCGCGCGTGGCGAGGGCCAGGCTCTGTAGCAGGTCGGCTTCGTCTTCAACGATGAGGAGTCGCATGGTTCCCAGGAGTCGCGGGGGCAGGTTGCCTGTTCGAACCTGAACGGAGGATGAAGAAATCGGGGGGCGGACTTCACGTTCCAGCAAGGTGGATCCTGCCACGATGACCCCATGAAGACACGAATCCTCCTCTCCACCGCCCCGGTCGCGGCGCTGCTGGCGTCCTCCGTCCTCGGGGCCGATCCCCGCACGGACCTCTGGCTGACGGACGCCAGCGCCCGCTACGCCCGGATCTACACGTCGTCCGCCAATCGGTTGTCGGGCAACTCCGTCGCGACCTGGAGCAACGGTTCCCAGTCCCAGAACGCGCCCGCCTACTGCGGCGTGCAGGCGGTCCTGTCGTCCACGGACTGGGTCTATCTCCGCACCACCGGGCTTGGTTCCCACGCCATGGGCCCGTGGCCGGCCAACTTCCCGAACCTGCCCGCCAACCAGCATGTCCTCTACCGCCTGCCCCGCAACCCGGTCCTCGGCGCAAACGGCACGCTCACGGGGTTGGGTTCGATCGGCTACTTCGTCGACGGCGTCGCGATGTTCGATTCGCGGGATGGCTTCGTCTGGAACGGCAGCACCGAACAGGGCGGTGCCGCCACTGGCTACTGGAACCGCGACGCCTACGTGAATGAAGGAGCCACCTTCGACCCCGCCTACGCCCACCAGGAGAACTCCGGCACGTACCACTACCACGCCAACCCCGTGGCCCTCCGCCACCTGCTCGGCGACCACGTCGACTACGACGCGGCCACCGGTACCTACCGCGAATCCACCGCGCCGATCACTCGCCACTCGCCGCTGCTGGGCTGGGTTCGCGACGGTTGGCCGATCTACGGCCCCTACGGCTACGTCAACGCCACCAGCCCCGCTTCCGGCCTGATCCGCATGCGGACCGGCTTCCAGCTCCGCAATGGCCAGCGCGGAACCGACAACATTTCCACCACCGGACGATCCACGCTGCCGGCCTGGGCCGTGCGCGCCTATGGTGTCGCTGCGTCCCAGTCCGGCCCCGCGGTCTCCACGACCTACCCACGCGGCCGTTACATGGAGGACAACGCCTACCTCGGCGACCTCGGCTTCCAACTCGGCACGGACTTCGACCTCGACGAGTACAACGGCCGTTGGTGCGTCACGCCCGAGTACCCGGCTGGTGTCTACGCCTACTTCGTCAGCATCGCGGCCGACGGCACGCCCGTCTTCCCGTACAACATCGGCCGATCCTTCCGCAGCACGCCCACCGGTGCTGCCGTCCAGACGATCGCCGAGAACGTCACGACGAACTTCGTCGGTGGCACCAACGTGCTCGCCCGGCTCGCGACTCCAGCCCGCGCCGCGAACGGCAACTGGGTCCTCACGTGGAACGGAATCGAAGGCGGCGGCTACAGCGTCGAACGCAGCGAGGACCTGAAGTCCTGGACCACCGTCGGCGAAACGACGGTCACCGCCGGGGACACGGCCTCGGCCAGCATCGCATCCGCAGGCGACGCGGCGGCCTTCCGGGTCCGGCTGGGTTCGGTGGCCGCACATGATGCGGTCGATTCGACGACCGGAGGCGGTGGCAACAACGGGGGCGGAGGCGTCGGCGGTCCACCGCTCGCGTCGGTGGCTCCCGGTTCGGGCGTGCGCGGCACGTCGGTGCGCGTGACCTTCACCCTCGGGGGAATGGCTCCACCGGCCAACATCCAACCCACGTCCGCCAGCCTCGGAACGTTGGTGGGTACCGCCATCGCCCGGAACGGGACGCAGGTTTCCGCGACGTTCAACATCCCGGCCAACGCAACTCCCGGCCTCGTAAACGCCGCCGTCGTGTTCCCCGGTCCGCCCGGAATGGGGAACGTGACCTTCTCACTCGCGAACGGGTTCACCATCCAATAGCCGCACCCATCGGAGCGGCAACGTCCTCGTTGCTCTCCCAAGCCCTCTCCCCAGGCGACGGGGACGTCGCCACCCCGTTCCAAATCCCCCATGGAAGCGCTTGCTGGCACGGTCCCCGCCTCAATCGGGGTGGCAACGTCCTCGTTGCCTTCCCACACCCTCTCCCAAGGCGACGCGGACGTCGCCACCCCGGATTCAGCCCTCACCCCGGTCACACCCATGGATTGCATGAACTCCCGAAACCGCACCGCTGTGGTGGGTCGCGTCGTCGCCGCTTCGATCCTCGCTGGGTTCCTCCTGACATCCACCGCCGAGGGTTCCGACCTCCGCGTTCGCTGGACCGCCGGCCGGGAGCCCCTCGTTCCCAGCCGGACGCAGGTCATCAACGCCACCGGACAGGTCATCTCGTTCACGCGCTGGGACACGATCCTTTCCGGCATCGCCTTCCACAAGGCGGGCGGCGGATGGATCACGCAATCGAACTGGGTGGCCGTGTTCGAAACGGGATCGGAACCGGCGAAGGCCAGCCTCGCCGGACTACCGGCAGGCCCCTACGACCGAGTCCGATTCGACATCGGACTGTCCCCCGCCCTGAACCATCGCGATGCCGCGCAATGGCCACCCGAACACCCGCTGAACCCAGCCCGAAGCGGCCTGCACTGGGGCTGGGCCGGCAGTTGGGTGTTCGCCGCGATCGAGGGTCGCTGGACCGACGCCACCCACCGCGGCCACGGCTTCTCGTTCCACATCGCCAGCGATGCGAATCGGATGACCGTCGAGCGGGAGATCGCGTTCAGCCCGGGCGACGGCTCGGATCTGGAAGTAACCTTCGACGCGGGCCAGTTCCTCGGCGGCCCGACGCCGTTGGTGTTCGCCGAAGAATCCGCCACCACGCATTCGCGGGAGGGCGATCCGCTGGCGGCGAGGTTGGCGGCGAGGCTCATGGACGCCACCCGTGTGGCGGTGTGCCGAGGAACTTCCCCAACCAATGTCACCCTCACCGCCGCACCATCCCTCACCGGTTCCGGAACCGCGCGGACCGCGCACCCGTACCGGCTGGAGATTCCGGCCACCTTCCCGCGTCCATCGCTTCCCCTCGACAACCCGTTGACCGAGGAAGGCGTCGGACTCGGACGGCGGCTGTTCTTCGAGCCGATGCTCTCCCAGGGCAATCGCCAGTCCTGCGCGACCTGTCATGATCCGGCAAAGGCATTCGCGGATGGCGCTGCCGTGAGCGTCGGCACCAAGGGTCGCTCGGGAACGCGGAGTTCGATGCCGCTGTTCAACCTCGCCTGGAAGACTTCGTTCTTCTGGGACGGACGCGCACGCACGCTCCGCGAACAGGTCCTGCAGCCGATCACCAACCCCGACGAGATGGCCGAGACATTGCCGTCGGTGTTCGCGAAGCTCGCTGCCTCGCCCGTCGAGGACGAATACCCGGAAGCGTTCCGGAGCGCGTTCGGATCTCCGGAGATCACCGCCGAGCGTCTCGCCCGCGCGCTGGAGCAGTTCCTTCTCGTGCAGGTTGCCGGGGACTCGAAGTTCGATCGCGCCCTCCGTGGCGAGGCCACGCTTTCGACACTGGAGGCGCGCGGCTTCGAACTGTTCCGGACGGAGTTCGATCCCACCCGCGGCCTCCGCGGCGCTGATTGCTTCCATTGCCACGGAGGGTCGCTCTTCCAAAGCCAACGCTTCGGAAACAATGGCCTGTCGACGACCTTCACCGATCGTGGCCGGGCTGGCGTCACGGGGCGGGCATCGGACGAGGGCCTCTTCGCCGTGCCCAGCCTCCGTAACGTCGCCCGGACGGCACCGTACATGCACGACGGCCGATTCAAGACCCTGGAGGAAGCCGTCGCCCACTACTGCACCGGCGTGAAGCCCAGCCCCACGCTCGACCCCAACCTGGCCAAGCACCCCGACGGCGGCCTCCGCCTGGGCCCGGACGACCAACACGCCCTCGTCGCCTTCCTCCACACCCTGACCGAGCTGGAGCCCAAGCCGTAGTCGCCGACGTCAGGAGGCGGACCGAGCGGTGGGGCGAGTGTCCCCACGAGCCGGGCGATGCGTCCCCAAAATCTCGCACCCATCCCATCGGTGTCGGGGTCGGTATCGCCAGCGGAATCGAGCTCCAGCCGATTTCGATCCCGATTCCGATTCCGATTCCGACCCCGAGCGAACGGCTCGACGGACCCCACCCTGAGTCCGGAATCTGGCGACTGGGCGCCTTCCCTAGCCCCGCCACACACCTGATACAGGAATGTCACCTTCCCGGACTCACCCGAGGCTTGTCGGCCGAGGGCGAAAAACAGACTCAATGGGGGATGAACATTGCCGGCAAGTCCGTGGCGTCGCTTTCGGCCATCGCGCTCCTCTCCGTCGCGGCGAACGCCCAGGTTTCACTCAACGAAATCTACATCAATCCTCCTGGGACCGACAACGGCCTGGAGTTCGTCGAACTCCGCACGCAGGCCCCCTCCACCTTGCTGGACGGATACTGGTTCATCGGGATCGAAGGCGACGGTGCCGCAGCCGGCACGGTGGACTTCGCCTATAACCTGAGCGCCTACTCCTCCGGCGCGAACGGCTACCTCTTGATCCGGGACGCCGCCACCGCGCTCGTGCCCGCACCGGATGCCGCCACTTCCGTCGTCACCCAGGACTTCAACCCGGACATCGAGAACGGGTCGACCACCTTCCTGCTGGTGCGCAACTTCACCGGAACCGTCGGGCAGGACCTGGACGCCGAGAACGACGGCATCGCCGAGACCGCACCTTGGGCTTCCGTGGCGGACGGCATCTCGCTGATCGAGAATGATGGTGCCGCCAACATCGGCTATGCGGCCCAGTTCGGGTACGTCCTGTTCGACGCCCAACCCAACTTCAATGCCGATGCCCTCTACCGTCTGGATGATGGTCGTTGGGCAGGATCCGACACGCTGGGAACGGCGCCGGGCTCATTCGCGCTCGATTCGACCCGCGCCGCAGTGGTCGGCCAGGGCCCGACCGAGTTGCAGGGCACGTTGACTCCGGGCAGTGCGAACGCCGTCACCGTCGTTCCCGAGCCCACCACGATCGCGCTGCTGGTCGCTGGCGCAGCCGGGTTGGTGGCTTTCCGCCGCCGCTGAGCCAAGGCTCGCAGAGTTGTTTGATGGCCGTCTCCGGCCTGCGACATCCCGTCCACGACCTGGACGGGGTGTGTTCTCCATTTCAAGTTGGAAGCAGGGGCCGCCTCGTCACCTCGTCGCCTACCTTGTAGCCGCCGACTTCAGGCCAACTTCAAACTTGAATCTTGAACCTTGAAACTGACTCACCACGCCACGGGAACGCTGAGCTTCGCCCCGAACCGATTCTTGTAGAACAGCTGCTTGTTTTGCGCGCCGTACTCGTGCACGAGCTTCGTGAGCTTCACGTCGTAGCAGCAATACTCGGCGATCTCGAAGAGCTTCCCCTCCTTCCACCACTGGATCGCCTGCAAGCCCTCGCTCGTCTTCTCGAGCCCGAAGGTCGCGTTCGCGATCGAATCCAGGGAAAGCCGGTGTTTCAGCGTGTCGGCCACGACCACCAGCATGTCCAGGGTCGGCACCTGCGCCAGGTCGAACACCGTGTAGCCGTGGAGAACCTCGTAGTCGAAGCGCAGGACGTTGAAGCCCACCACCAGATCCGCCCGCTGCAACTCGCGGATCAACTCATCCACCTCCCGCTCCTGGTAGATCCGGTACCCCGCCCGCGCCGTGCTGTACGTCACCCCGACGCTCATCTTCAGGTCGCGGATCTTGTCCCATCCACCGACCTCATCGGCTGACTTCTGCGTTTCGAGGTCGAAATAGACGATGTTCTTCACCTCGGCCGGTTTCAGGCAAAGCCCCGGTCCGGGCAAGACCGAACTTCACCAGACCCACGATTCCGGCACTGCACCGCCCCGGAAACCACCGCCTGGCCGCAGAGGCCATGCTTCACCTGTCCCCATCACCCACCTCCTGTCAGTCCCTCGATCCCTCAGGGAAGCACGGCCTCAACGGCCACGCTCCATTCGACTCTGAATCCGTTCGCGGGCGTTGCGCCCGGAGAACGTGCTCCAAACAAACTCCTCCTCCCTCTGCCGCGCAACTCCGAAAATTCCCTGCGCAGCGGAAGGGCGCATCCTAACACTGCCCGACTGTGAAACGGGGCGGCAACGTCCTCGTTGCCCTCCCAGGCCCTTTCCGAGGCGACGAGGACGTCGCCACCCCGTTCCTCCCTCAGGCGAGAGGTGGGGCGAGTGTCCTCACGAGCCGATGCCGGGTTCCGGCTTGCCCTCCATCACTCCCGGGACGCCAGCTTCAGTCCCGCGACGCCGGCCACGATCAAGCCGATGCACACCAGGCGCAGGACCTCGCGCGATTCACCCAGGAAGACGATCCCCAGGATTGCCGTTCCCGCCGCGCCAATCCCCGTCCAGACCGCATAGCCTGTCCCTACGGGGATCGTCTTCAGCGCGTACGACAGCAGTCCGAAACTCAGCGCCATCGCCATCCCGGTCCACACGCTCGGCCAGAGCCGGGTGAACCCCTGCGTGTACTTCAGTCCGATTGCCCACCCCACCTCCAGCAATCCCGCCACCACCAAAGCCATCCATGCCATGCCCCTACACTGACCGCATCCCAACCCACCGCTTCAAACCGGATCTTCCAACTTTCGCCCCAACCCGTAGCCAATACGACGTGAGGAGGCGGGACGCCGCAAAGTTCCGATTTTCCAGTTCCCAGCTTCCAGACACTGCTACCCGTGGGTGTTGTAGCCGCCGTCGTCACGAGGCGGGACTTGTCCCACTTCAAACTTGAATCTGAAATCTTCCAACTTCCCCCGCTTGCCCCCACCGGCCCGGCTCGCATAGTCGTCCGCATGCCGAGCGATTTTGTTCATCTGCACCTGCACACCGAGTACTCGTTGCTCGATGCGTGCTGCAAGCTGGACAAGCTCATGGCGAAGGCCGCGAAGCTCGAGTTCCCCGCCATCGCGATGACCGACCACGGCGTCATGTATGGCGCCGTCGAGTTCCACCAGGCCGCCAGGAAGGCCGGCGTGAAGCCGATCCTCGGCTGCGAGGTTTACGTCGCCCCGGGATCGCGCCTCGAGAAGAAGTCCTCTTCCGGCGGACGCGACGTCTACAACCACCTGATCCTGCTCGCGCGGAACGAGGCCGGTTACAAGAACCTGGTGAAGCTCGTCACTGCCGGCCACCTCGACGGCTTCTACTACAAGCCACGGATCGACAAGGAACTCCTCGCCGCGCACTCCGAGGGATTGCTGGGACTTTCCGGCTGCCTCGCCAGCGAGATCCCGGAATCGATCGTGAAGGGCGATGAACAGCGCGCCCGGAACGCCATCGACTGGTTCAAGCAAGTGCTCGGGCCCGAGAACTTCTACCTCGAGCTCCAGAACCACGGCATTCCCGACCAGGCCAAGGTCAACCGCGCCCTCCTCGCCTACGCGAAGGAGTTCGGCCTGAAGACCGTCTGCACCAACGACGTTCACTACGTCGAGAAGGACAACTGGCGCGCCCACGACTGCCTCATCTGCATCGGCAACCAGGCCCAGCTCAGCGACTCCAAGCGCATGCGCTATCAGGAGGCGCAGTTTTACCTCCGGTCCGCCGACGAGATGAAACGCCTCTTCGCTGAGGTGCCCGAGTCCGTCCTCAACACCGTCGAGGTCGCCGAGAAGTGCAACGTCGACATCCGCTTCGGCAAGGGCGCGGAACATTACCCGGTCTTCGTCCCGCCCGAGACCTGGACCCGCGAGGGCTACCTCCGCAAGCTGCTGTGCGACGGCCTCCATACCCGTTACGGCATCACCGCCCACGTCGAGGGGTCGAAGATCGTCGTCGACGCCCTCAAGGACGGCATCCGGCTCGCCTTCCTGTTCCCGCCGCCCGTCGAGGGTGAAGCCCCGGTCGATCCCGCGACCGCGACGCTCGACACCCCGGCCGTCCAGCACGCCATCACCACCCTGCTGCACCGCCTCGACCTCGAACTCGGCGTCATCGAGAAGACCGGTTACGTCTCCTACTTCCTCATCGTCGGCGACTTCGTCCGCCACGGCCGTTCCATGGGCGTTTCCTGCGTGGCGCGCGGTTCTGCCGCCGGTTCGATGGTCACGTACCTCCTCGAGATCGCCAACGTCGACCCCCTCCGCTACGGCCTGCTCTTCGAACGGTTCCTCAACCCGGAACGCGTCAGCCCGCCCGACATCGACATCGACTTCGCCGACGACCGCCGCCAGGACGTCATCGAATACGTCCGCAAGAAGTACGGATCCGATGCCGTCGCCCAGATCATCACCTTCGGCACGATGGGCGCCAAGTCCGTCATCCGCGACGTCGGCCGCGTCATGGGCATGGGCTTCGGCGACACCGACCGCCTGGCCAAGATGATCACCGACATGAAGTGGTCGTTGAAGGACGCGCTGGAGAAGAGCGCCGACTTCAAGCGCGCCTACGACTCCGAGGAGGCCACCCGCGAACTCGTCGAGTACGCCCTCGTCCTTGAGGACCAGGCCCGTTCCTCGGGCGTCCACGCCGCCGGTGTCGTCATCGGCGCCCAGCCGCTCGTGAACCTCCTGCCGCTGAAGGCGGACGATGACGGCGGTGTCGTCACCCAGTACGCGATGGGACCCGTCGGCGACCTCGGGTTGCTGAAGATGGACTTCCTCGGGCTGAAGACGCTCACCGTCATCCGCAACACCTGCGAACTGGTGAAGAAGACGTCGGGCTACGACATCCCGATCGACCACCTGCCGCTCGACGACCAGAAGACCTACGCGCTCCTGAACAACGCCCAGACGCTCGGCGTGTTCCAGCTGGAATCCGGCGGCATGCGCGACCTGTGCCGCAAGTTCCAGATTGCCTCCGTCGAACACATCACCGCGCTCGTGTCGCTCTACCGGCCGGGTCCCATGGACCTGATCCCGGACTTCATCGAACGCCGGCATGGCCGCAAGGAGATCGAGTACCCGCATCCGCTCCTCGAGAAGATCTCCAAGGAGACCTACGGCGTCCTGATCTATCAGGAGCAGGTCATGCAGGCCGCCCAGATCCTCGGTGGCTACACCTTGGGCGGCGCCGACCTCCTCCGCCGCGCGATGGGCAAGAAGAAGCTCGAGGAGATGGCCAAGCAGCGCGAGGCCTTCGTCAAGGGCTGCCGCGAGACCAACAACATCCCCGAGGCCAAGGCCAACGAGGTCTTCGACCTGCTCGAGAAGTTCGCCGGCTACGGCTTCAACAAGTCCCACGCCGCCGCCTATGCCGTCGTCGCCTACCAGACCGCGTACCTGAAGGCCAACCACCCGGTTGAGTTCCTGTGCGCGATGATGACGAACGACCAGGCCGACCTCGCCAAGCTCGCCCAGTTCATCGCCGAGGCCCGCGGCTTCGGCATCGAGGTCCTCGGGCCCGACGTCAACGAATCGGACGTCGCCTTCGCCCCCGCCGCTTCCCATGGCGAGGACGGCAAGCGCGTGATCCGCTTCGGCCTCGCCGCCATCAAGGGCGTCGGCGAGGTCGCCGTGCAGAGCATCCTCGAGGCCCGCCAGAAGGGACGCTTCACCTCCCTCGCGGACATGTGCGAACGCATCGACATCCGCACGGTCAACCGCAAGGTCCTCGAATGCCTCATCAAGGCCGGTGCCTGTGATTCCCTCGGCGCCAACCGCGCCACGCTCTGGTCCCAGATCGACTCCGCCATCGGCCTTGCTTCCGCCATCGCCGCCGACCGCGCCCGCGGTCAGGTGAGCTTCTTCGACGCCCTCGAGGCCGCCCCGAAGAAGGGCAAGGCCGTGAAGGAAGCCGTCGCCGTCGAACTCCCCGAATGGCCGACCGCCGAGCGTCTCGCCCACGAGAAGGAACTTCTTGGCTTCTACGTCAGCGGTCATCCGCTCCAGCCGCACGAACGACTCCTCCAACGCTACACGCTCCATTCCATCGAGGACCTAGCCTCGCTTCCCAACCGTTCCATGGCCCGTGTCGGCGGCCTCGTCGCCGCAGTGCAGCAGGGCGTCTCCAAGAAGTCCGGCAAACCCTACGCGATGGTCACCCTCGAGGACCTGACCGGTACCGTGACGCTCCTCGCGATGAATGAGTCCTACGACAAGTTCCGCGAGCTCTTCGTCGCCAACCTCCCCCTCCTCGTCGTCGGCGAGGTCGCCACCGGCGAGGACAAGCCCAAGATCTTCCCCACCGAGATCTTCCGACTCGAGGAAGCCCCGCGCCGCCTCACCAAGCAGGTCCAACTGCGCATCCCGTCCACAATCGTCACCCAGGAACGGCTTGAGGCCGTCCGTGGCATCCTCGAGACCCATGGCGGACGGCTGCCTTTCTTCCTCTGCGTCCGCATGCCGTCCGGCGCGACCGTCTTCATCGAACCTTCCGACCGCTACACCGTCGCTGCCTCCGCCGAACTCGAGTCCGCCCTGGAATCCATCTGCGGCAACGGCTGCGTCTTCATGAGCGCCGACAAATCCCTCCCCGAACGCCAGCTCCGCAAATGGGAGAAGAAGTCCGACGGCGGCGGCGACGAGTAGGCGGGGAGTCCGAAGTTTTCAGTTTCAGTTTGGGCCGACCTCACGAAGTCGGGCGACCGCCCCGGGCAGCGGGAGCGGTGGAATCCCCGTGCAGAGCCTGTCCCCAGACGCTCAGCCCCCCGGGGACCAAGCATCCGCCCCCGATCCGTGCGGAGCCTGTCCCCACCGACGCGGACTTCGTGGTCCAAGCCGCCCCCTGTGGAGCCTGTCCCTCCATTTTGCCCCTCCCCTCCCGCCGTGCCGGTGCGAAGCCTGTCCCTAGGACGTCAGCCCGCCCCTGTGCCGCAGCCACCCCCAGCGGAGCCTGTCCCCACCGCCAAGCTCCCCCGGGCTCAAAGCCTGTCCCCAGATGCCCAAGTCGGCGGAGCAGCGGAATCCCCGTTCAATGCCTGTCCCCAACCCCTTCCTTCCACCCCATTCCGATCGGCTCGAGCCGAGAAGAGCCTGTCCCCAGCGATGCCGGCGCTGCCGACCGACGCCCCCCGGTCGAGCCTGTCCCTGTCGCCCCTCCACCCCACCTCCAATGCCTGTCCCCCTACCTCCGCGCTTGGTCCAGGCGAAAGGACAAAATCGGAGCCTGTCCTCTGCCCCGCCGCCAGCCGTTGCCCCCCGAGAAACCAGACCTGCTGCCCCCGACCCGTTCGTAGACTGTCCCCAGCGGAAGGGTAGGCCACCCCCGCCCGGGCGGAGCCTGTCCCCAGCGGCGCGGATGGAGGGACGACCCCAAGGTCGGCGCTTGAGAGCCCGGGGCAGCGATGTTCCAACTATCCAATTCCAACTCTGCGCCACGCTTGAGGACGACTCCCGCCCACCCCACCCCGCCAAGAGTCCCCGACGATATCCGACGGCTCCCCCGGGCCTTCTTTGACCGGGACACGGCTCTCGTTGCCCGGGAACTCCTCGGGTTGTTCCTATTCCGCAGGCTCGACGATCGGCTCTGCGTGGGCCGGATCGTCGAGACGGAGGCCTACCTGGGGCCACAGGATCGCGCCTCTCACTCGTCCCGTGGCCTCACACCCCGGAATCGATCCATGTTCGGTCCTCCAGGCCATGCCTACGTGTACCGGATCTACGGCATCCACCATTGCCTGAACTTCGTGACCGAACCCGAAGGCCATGGCGCCGCCGTCCTGATCCGCGCCCTCGAACCGATCTCGGGCATCACCCACCGGACGTGCGGCCCAGGCCTGCTCTGCGCCGCCCTCGCGATCGACCGTTCCCTCGACGGCTTGCCCCTCGACACGGACCGGCTCTGGATCGGCGAACCCATGATCCGTTCCCGAATGACGATCGTCCGGACGCCGCGCATCGGCGTGGACTATGCCGGCCCCTGGGCCCGACGCCTCCTGCGGTTCCTCGTGAAGGGAAATGCGCACGTCTCCGGCCCGAAACGTCTCCGAACCACGTCCCGCCCGCTCATAGCCTGTCCCTAGCGTCTCCCCCTCTCCTCGTGCAGAGCCTGTCCCCAGAAGCACCCGAATGCCGCTCAGGCTGGCGGAATCGCGCTGGTTCAGGAATCGTCGGCGTCGGTGGCCGGCAGGACCCGGGTGCGCCCAGAAACGAAATCGACACCGGAGAACCGATCCGCAATCCCCGATGGAAGACGGAGACGACAAAAAGACCCACGACGCGTTTCCTCCGACGCGCTGGAGCCTCGTCCTGAACGCCGGCGAGGACGACCCGGTCGCGCGCGCCACGTTCTGTCATGCCTATTGGTTCCCGCTCTACTGCTATGCGCGTCGGACGGGCAAGGGCGTCGAGGACGCCGAGGACCTGACGCAGGCGTTCTTCGAACGGATGCTGGCGCGGGATTTCCTCACCCAGGCGAAAAGCAGCCGTGGCCGCCTACGCACCTTCCTCCTCCGCTGCTTCGCCAATTTCATGACCGAGCAGTGGCGGCGCGATACGATGCAGAAACGCGGGGCCGGAAAGCCGGCTTTGGCCATCGACGCGATGTCTGCGGAGGAACGCCTGGCGCTCGAACCCCACGACACCACCACCCCAGAACTTGAGTTCGAACGCGCCTGGGCCCGGGAACTGTTGCGTCAGGCCGTCGACCGCCTGGAGGCGACCTACCGCACCGCCGGAAACGCCGCGGTCTTCCACGCCCTCCGCGACCATCTCACGGACGGCTCTGGCGAAACCGGGTATGACAGGATCGCCGCCGGGCTGGGCATCTCCGAACCCGCCGCGCGCTTCGCAGCCTTCAAGCTCCGCCAACGCTACCGGCAGACCCTGCGGGATCTCATCCGGGACACCGTCGCGAACCTGGACGAGGTCGAGTCCGAGGTGACGCACCTCCGCGCGTTGTTCTGACGTACCGCGCCATGGCCATCAGCCCGACATGCCCCCGGTGCGGTGCGTCCCTGCGGCCGGACGAGCGGGATTGCACCCGTTGCCTCCTCGACGCCGCCGGCGCAGGCAACGAGGAGGAACGGATCTTCCAGGCCGCGCTGCGGCACGAACCCGACCGTAGGAACGCCTTCGTTCAGCAGGCAACGGAAGGCGATCCCGAACTCCGCGAGGCAGTCGAAATGCTGCTCGCCGGCCATGCGGAAGCGGGCGGCGACCCCGACGATGCCGGTCCTGTGTACGGGGATTTCTCCGACGCGGAGGTCCCTTCCGCTGCGGAGGAACCAGGCCTTCAGATCGGCCACTTCCGTCTCATCCGTCGCGTGGGCGAAGGCGGGATGGGAACCGTCTGGCAGGCGGACCAGACCGCGCCCGTCCGCCGGACCGTCGCCCTCAAGGTGATCAAGTGGGGCATGGACACGCGGGATGTCGTGCGGCGTTTCCAGCGCGAACGCCGCACCCTCGCGCTGCTCAATCACCCGAACATCGCCCAGGTGTACGAGGCGGGCTCCACCGCCACTGGCCGGCCGTACTTCGCGATGGAATTCGTCGCGGGCCCGCCCATCACCGAGCACTGCCGGAAGGCGGGTCTCGACCTTCCGTCCACCCTGCGGTTGTTCCGCGACGTTTGCGCCGCTGTCGAACACGCCCACCAGAAGGGCGTCATCCACCGCGACCTCAAGCCCTCCAACATCCTCGTCGCCGACGGCGTTCCAAAGGTCATCGACTTCGGCCTCGCACGGGCAACGCAGGAATCCGGGAGCGGTTCCCTCCTGACCCGCGCGACCCAGGCGGTCGGCACGCCCGCCTACATGAGTCCCGAGCAGGCCCGGACTGCGGGGACGGACGTCGACACCCGCACCGATGTCTACTCCCTCGGAGTGGTGTTGTACGAGGTGCTCACCGGCTCGCCGCCCTTCGATCCCGAACGCCTGGCGAAGAGCGACCTCGCCGGCGTGCAACGCATCCTGCAGGAAGAGGATCCGCCCACCCCCATCGTCCGCGCGCGATCCTCGCGTCGGAACGTCACCGCTCCAGCCGAGGAACAGGCCTTGCCCCCGCTCACCGGCGGCGACCTCGACAAGGTCGTGATGAAGGCCCTGCGCAAGGATCGCGAACAGCGGTACCCGAGCGCCGCCGCCTTTTCCGACGACCTCCAGCGTTACCTCGACGGCGAGCCGGTTTCGGCCGTGCCGCCGACCTTCCGATACCGCGCCGCGCGATTCATCCGGCGGCACCGGGGTGCCGTGGCCGCCGCAGGGACGGTCCTCGCGGCGTTGGTGGCTGCCCTGTCAGTCAGCCTGGTCCAGACGCATCAGGCGCGGGTCGCCCTGGCCGGCGAAGTGCGGGCCCGGGAGGAAGCCACGTTCACGGTCGCCGACATGTACCTGCGTTCCGGTCTGGCCGCAGCGGAGACGGATTCGCCGAACCATGCGGCCCTCTGGTTTGCCAACGCCGCGATCATCGGCGCGCGGGACGCGGAACGGACGGCGGCGAACCGCAGGCGCGCGGCGGCCTGGAGGGAGGATTCCTTCACCCCCGTCCGCGCCATCGACACGGGCTACGAGTATCTCCAGAGCATCTCCTGGAACCCCCGTCACCCGGCAGTGGTGGTCCAGGCCTCCGGTCTGCCCACCGCCCAGGTCTGGGACCTGGAACGGGAGCAACCGTGGGCGCCGGGCGAACAGTCCCGGATCGTCTCGGCCGCCTGGGATCCAACCGGGGACCGGATCGCCCTGCTCCATCCGGACGGAGGAATCGTCCTGCGGGAGTACCCCTCCGGAAAGGAATTGGCCCGGTTGGCCGAAGTCGATGGGGAGTCCGCGGCGTGGGACCCCAAGGGCCGGTGGCTGGCTGTGGGACGCCTGCTCTGGGACTGGCGCACCGGGGAGCAGCGGCGATTGCCAGCCATCGCCGGAAGGTCTTCGTTCAGTCACGACGGCCGGTTCCTGCTGATCCGGTGGGAGGATCTCGCCGGCATCTGCGACACCGCCGCCCCCAGCCACTTCCTGCATGACCCGATGCCTTGCCCGCCGCGAGGCGCCGCCGGATTCCTCGGCGACGGCGAACACTTCGTTCTGGGCGCACCCGGCGGCGGCCTCCGGATCCATCGCAGCACCACCGGCGAAGTGGTGGGTGACCACCCCGCAACCGGTGAGGAAGCGGACTCGGGCAACCCGGTCGCCCTCAGCCCCGACGGTCGCTGGATCGCCCGCAACAGCGCCCCGGTGCTGGATCGGACCGCCGGCAAGTCGGCGACCTTTCCGAACCGGCAGGGTTATTCCACGACCGCAGCCTTCAGCCGGGACGGCACCCTTCTGGCCCAGGGCGGATACGATCGCCGACTGGAACTGTGGTCCGTTCCCGACGGCCGATTCCTGGGGCAGGTCGGCCACCATCACTCCGCCGTGCTGAGCGTGGAGTTCTCTCCCGACGGCCGGTTCATCGCCTCGGGCGAGAACGGCCTGCTCCGCGTCTGGCGCATCCAGAAGCCGAAGCTGGTCTCGGCGATCCGGCACGACGCCACCACCCGCGCGACCCTCTCTCCCGATGGAAGATGGGTGGTCGCGTCGGGCCACGGCCACCCCAACAACACCAGCCGTTCCACCCGCGTCCATGAGATCCGCACGGCCCAGCCCGCCGGTCCTGAACTGAAGGCGGACGGCTGGATCCTCGACGCCCGCTTCGGTCCCTCGGGGACACAACTGGCCCTCGCCGTCAGCACGATCGCCGGACGACCGGACTCGGGCACGGGACCGACGGGCGGCACCGGCAACGTGCAACTGTGGGATTTCGCCGCGGGCACACGGTTGTCGGATCCAATCCCGATGCCTTCGGAGCCACGCAGCCTCGCCTGGCATCCTTCGGGTCGGTTGCTGGGCGTCCTGTGCGCCGGTGGACAAGGGATCGAGATCGACGTGCAGACGCGCACGCTCCGCGAGCTCTTCCATCTGGAGGTCAACCCGGACGAGGCGCGAACGGCGAACAGCGGGGAATGCACCTACAGTCCAGACGGACGGATCTTCGCCGCCTGGGGATTCCACGAGAAGATCCAGCTCTTCGATCGCGACAACGCGCGCGAGCTTATCCCTTCGCACGAGCGGCTTTCCACGACGCTGGCGCTCTCCTTCCATGGAAACACCGCCGTGCGCGCCGTCGGCGCCAGCGAGATGCAGATCCGATTCCATGACACTTCCACGGGCGCCGCGAGCCCCCCGGCCATCCCGTACGTCGGCTGGCCTTTTGTCTCGCGCTTCAACGAAACCGGAGAACTGCTGCTGACCGGTGGCGGCGGCGGACTCGCCCAGCTCTGGCTGTGGAAGGAGGGACGGCTCGCCTGCCCCATGCTGCCCCACGCCGATGCCATCCTGGCCGCCTGCTTCGTCCCGGGAAAGCCCTGGGTCATCACCGGCTCGCAGGACGGCATCGTCCATTTCTGGGATGGGCGCACGGGCATGCGCCTCCGTCCGCCCCTGAGACGCGACGGAAGCATCAGCGGACTGGAAGTGACGCCCGACGGTCGAACCCTGGTCGTGAGCGGATGGTTCGACCGGGACTTCGAACTGGTGGACCTCACCGCCGCCTTCCCGGAACCCGACCTCGACCCGGAAGGCACCCGACTCCTCAGCGAGATCGACGCCGGAGCGGTGGTCCATCCCG
Source organism: Limisphaerales bacterium (assembly GCA_965284395.1). Classification (GTDB taxonomy): domain Bacteria; phylum Verrucomicrobiota; class Verrucomicrobiia; order Limisphaerales; family UBA9464; genus UBA6176. Next base: position 1,139,580 of record OZ260084.1, read on the forward strand.
GCGGCGGACTCGCCCAGCTTGCCCGACCCGAGTGGATGGAAAAATGGCGCGAGTTCCGGAAACGCCATCCCGATTACCCGGGACATCGGATGGGCCTGTGAAGTGGGGGGGAGTTGCCAGTTCCCAGTTTCCAGAACGAGAAAGGTAGCCGACGACGTCAGGAGGCGGGTGGAAGGGGAGTTGCCGGTTCCCAGATTGAAGGCCGGGTGCCCCCACCCGGCGAAATCCATGACCCGCATGCCCTCCGTTACGCCGGAGGCGTTGCAGCCGATAGCCCCGGGTTGGCGCGACCTCGCCTACCCGGGGTTCCCGCGTCTTGACGAGCACGCACCCCGAAGGCGGTGCGAATCTCCCCCCTCGCTGCTGCAACCCCTCCAGGGTTGGTGATCCGTTCTTCCGTTTCCCGGGGTGCGCTTCGCGACCCCGGGCTACCCGCTTCAACGCCTCCGGCGTAGACCTCTGGCCTCTGGGAACTGGCGACTGGGAACTCCGTCTGAAGGCCGGGTGCCCCCACCCGGCGCATTCCACAACCCGCACGCCCGCCTCTACGCCGGAGGCGTTGCAGCCGGTAGCCCCGGGTTGGCGCGACCGCGCCTACCCGGGGTTCCCGCGTCTTGAGGAGCACGCACCCCGAAGGCGGTGCGAAGCTCCCCGCTCCCTGCTGCAACCCTTCCAGGGTTGGTGATCCGTTGGGGGCGTGTGTCCCCGGGTTGCTTCGCACCCGGGGCTACCCGCTTCAACGCCTCCGGAAACTCTCCCAAAAAACAAATCCCATTCCCGCCGCTAACAGATCCGCTCCTTCCTCATAGAAGGGAGTAGATCATGAATCGCTGCGATCTTCTCCGACCCTTGGCCTGGGCCCTGGCAATAGGCCTCGCGACCGTACGTCTCGCCGCCGCATCTCCCGTCTCTTCCGGGTTCACCTACCAGGGTCGGCTGGGCGAGTCCGGATCACCGGTGACCGGCAACTTCGAGTTCCGCTTCCGCCTCCTCGACGCCTCCGCCGACGGCCTTCAGGTGGGGCCCATCCTCACCAATGCCCCGGTGTCCGTCACCGAAGGTGTGTTCCACACCACCCTGGATTTCGGACTGTCCCCGTTCGCCGGGGAGGCGCGCTGGCTGGAGATCGGCGTGCGCCCGGCCGGCAGTGCCGCCGCCTTCACCGTCCTCTCACCACGGCAGCCGCTCACCGCAACGCCGTATGCCCTGTTTGCCGTGAATGGGGTGCCGGGGCCGGTGGGGGCCATGGGACCGATAGGACCTATGGGACCCAAAGGTAACCCCGGCACCAACGGCCTGCCCGGTGCCACGGGCCTGGCCGGGCCTCAGGGTGTCCCGGGCAACACAGGCCCAGCGGGCCCCCAGGGCCCCATCGGTCTCACTGGTGCCGCCGGGCCTCAGGGGCCCATCGGTCCTATTGGTCCCATCGGTCTCACTGGCCCCCAAGGCACCGCTGGCGTGGCCGGACCTACGGGCCCCACCGGCCCCCGCGGACTCACCTGGCGCGGCACTTGGACCGGCACCAGCAACTACGTGCTCGGGGACGCCGTGGTGCTCAACGGGGCCTCCTGGTTCGCCAGGACGGCCAGCTCCAACGCCGCCCCGATCCTCGGCAGCCCCAACTGGGACCTCCTCGCCGACAAGGGCACCAATGGCACCAACGGCCTTCCCGGCGTCGCCGGTCCCACTGGACCCCAGGGTGTCCCGGGCAACACAGGCCCAGCGGGCCCCCAGGGCCCCATTGGCCTGACCGGCGCCACAGGCCCTGCTGGCGCCCAAGGCATCCCAGGTGTGGCCGGCCCACAGGGTCCCACCGGTCCCACCGGCCCCAAGGGCCTGAACTGGCGCGGCCCTTGGGCCGCGGGCACTTCCTACCTCACCGGCGACGCCGTCTCCGACGGCGGTGCCTCCTGGATCGCCAAGACCGGCTCCACCGGCGTCACGCCGGCCGTCGGCATCGCCTGGGACCTGATCTCGGACAAGGGAGCCACGGGAGCCACCGGTCCCGCAGGCGCCCAAGGCCTCCCCGGGGTCGCTGGCCCACAGGGTCCCATTGGTCCTATTGGTCCCATTGGTCTCACCGGCCCTCAAGGCCCCACCGGCCTCACCGGTCTCACCGGCGCAACCGGTCCCGCAGGCCCCCTGGGCCCCACCGGTCCCCGCGGACTCACCTGGCGCGGCACCTGGACCGGCACCAGCAACTACGTGCTCGGTGACGCCGTGGTCCGCAATGGCACCTCCTGGTTCGCCAAGACAGCCAGCTCCAACGCCACCCCAATCCTCGGCAGCCCGAACTGGGACCTCCTCGCCGACAAGGGCGCCAATGGCACCAACGGCCTCCCCGGCGTGGCCGGCCCTCAGGGTCCCATCGGTCCTATTGGTCCCATCGGTCTCACCGGCCCCGCAGGCCCCACAGGCCCCCAAGGCAGCCCCGGTTCGGCCGATGCCTGGAGCCGCACCGGCAACGCGGGGGCCAACCCGACCAACGGCGCCTTCCTCGGCACCACCGACAACCTGCCGCTGGAATTCAAGGTCAACGGAACCCGCGGCCTGCGGCTGCAGCCGGCCGCAAACGGCACCGTGCATGTCATCGGCGGCTTCAGCGGGAATATCGTGAGCGGGGCCGAGGCGGGGACCATTGCCGGCGGCGGAGGTCCCCCTGGGATCAACCAGGTGACGAATAGCTTCGGCACAGTGGGCGGAGGTGGAGGAAACACCGCCGGCGGGGACTCTTCGACCGTCGCGGGCGGACAACGGAACACCGCCAGTGCCGTTAATTCGACCGTCGCTGGTGGACGTCAGAACACTGCCAGCGGCAGTGCCTCCATGGTTCCGGGTGGATACCAAAATACCGCCGCTGGATCGACTTCTTTCGCGGCGGGCAATCAAGCCAAGGCCAATCACGACGGCACCTTCGTCTGGGCTGATCGTTCCAATCCTTTCACCGACTTCGCCTCCACCGCCCCCAACCAGTTCCTCATCCGCGCCGCGGGCGGGGTGGGCATCGGCAAGAACAACCCCGCCACCGCGCTGGACGTAGCCGGCACCGTCACGGCCACCAGTTTCACCGGCGACGGCAGCGGGCTGACCGGAATCAGTGCGGCCAATGTCACCAGCGGCACCGTGCCCGCCGCCGCGCTGGACAATGCCTGGAAATCCACCGGCAATGCCGGCATCAACCCCGCCGTGAATTTCCTCGGCACCACCGACAACCAGCCGCTGGAATTCAGGGTGAACGGAACCCGCGGCCTCCGGCTGCAGCCTGCCGCAGACGGCACCGTGCATGTCATCGGCGGACACAGCGTCAATGTCGTGAGCGGGTCCAACGGGGGAACCATCGCCGGTGGCGGAGACGCCGGGACCATCAACCAGGTGACGGACAGCTTTGGCTCGGTGGGCGGAGGGAGATCGAACACCGCCGGCTACGAAGCGGTGGTCGCTGGTGGAAGCGCCAACACCGCCAGTGGATTCCAATCGGTGGTTCCAGGTGGAAGCTTTAACGTCGCCGCGGGGCAAGGATCTTTCGCGGCGGGCAGCCGTGCCCAAGCCAATCACGAAGGCAGCTTCGTCTGGGGGGACAAAAGCTTTGTTGCCAACTTCGCCTCCACCGCCCCCAACCAGTTCCTCATCCGCGCCGCCGGCGGGGTGGGCATCGGCAAGAACAACCCCGCCACCGCGCTGGACGTAGCCGGCACCGTCACGGCCACCGGCTTCACCGGCGACGGCAGCTCCTTGACCGGAGTCGCCAAGCTCGGTGCCGCCAACACGTTCGCCGCCAACCAGACGATGACCAGCAGCCTGGGCATCGGCACAAACAACCCGGCTGACCGGCTTCACCTCGTCGGGCAGGCCATCCGCGCACGCGTCCAAAGCACGGACGGCACCTTTGCCGGCTACATCGCCAAGAACAGCGCTGCGGAATGGTTCACCGGCGTCGGCGGGAGCGGTGGTGAGTGGCTGCTTTATCAGAACTCTCCTTCGTTCGCACCCCGTCTGGTGGTCAACACCAGCGGCAACGTGGGCATCGGCACCGAAACGCCCGCCACCCGGCTGACCGTGGCCACGTCCACGGCCACCTACGGTATCGAGCACACCGACGGCACCCGCCGCCTCAGCACCTACCTGTCGACCAGCGGCGGCTGGTTCGGCACCCGCAGCCCGGACCCGCTGTACTTTTTCGTCAACGACGGCGGCCCCGCCATGACCATCCTGACCAGCGGCAATGTCGGCATCGGCCGCAGCCCTTCTGCGAACCGACTCGAGGTCGAAGGCAACGCCTCCAAGACGTCCGCCGGCGCTTGGCTGTCCAACTCGGACCGCCGCATCAAGCAGGACATCCGGACGGTGGAAAGCGCCCTCGACACCCTGGACCGCGTCCGCCTGGTCAGCTTCCGCTACACCGACGACTACCGCGCCGCCCATCCCTCGGTGACGGATCGCCCGTACCTCAACGTCATCGCGCAGGAGTTCGCCGAGGTCTTCCCCGACCACGTCCAATCCAGCGGCGAGAAGCTGCCCGACGGCTCCGAGATCCTCCAGGTCGACACCTATCCCCTCACCATCTACACCGCCGCCGCCGTTCAGGAACTCAAGGACCGGGTCGAAACCGAGGTAGCCGGACTCCGTCAGGAAAACGCCGCCCTCAAGGCCCGCCTCGAACGCCTCGAACAATTACTGCTCAAAGCCAAGTAGTCCCAAGTTTGAAGTTTCAAGTTTCAAGCCCCCCAGGAGGCTGTGGAAGAAGTCCCGAGCTTGAAGCCAGTTCCCAGTTCCGTCCGCCTTGAAACTTGAAACTGAAAACTTCGAACTCACGTTGAAGTCCGGGTGCCCCCACCCGGCGCATTCCACAACCCGCACGCCCGCCTCTACGCCGGAGGCGTTGCAGCCGGTAGCCCCGGCTTGGCGCGAACGCGCCTACCCGGGGTTCCCGCGTCTTGACGAGCACGCACCCCGAAGGCGGTGCGAAGCTCCCCGCTCCCTCCTGCAACCCTTCCAGGGTTGGTGATCCGTTGGGGGCGTGTGTCCCCGGGGTGCGCTTCGCGACCCCGGGCTACCCGCTTCAACGCCTCCGGCGTAGACCTCTGGCATCTGGAAACTGGCGACAGGCAATTGGGAACTCCCTCTGTAGGCCGGGTGCCCTCACCCGGCGAAACCCATGAACCCGCCGCGTGAGGGCACGCGGCCTACACCGTTCTGGGAACTCCCCCTCAAACAATTCCCATCCCCGCCGCTAACGGATCCGCTCCTTTCTCATAGAAGGGAGTAGATCATGAATCGCTGCGATCTTCCCCGACCCCGGGCCTGGGCCCTGGCCATAGGCCTGGCGACCGGCTTTCGCGTCCTCACCCAGACCTCCGGCCTGACCATCGCCCCGGCGTCCATCGATGGCGGTGGCGGCCTCAGTACCGGCGGCACCTTCACCCTCGCCGGCACGGTCGGCCAACCCGATGCCGGCACCCTCTCCGGCGGAAAGTACGCCCTCGAAGGGGGCCTCTGGCCCGGCTTGCTGACCCGCGTCGTGATCCCGGACGGACCCACCCTCCAGATCGTTTCCTCCGAGGCCGTGGTCACCATCTCGTGGACGCCCGCCATCGCCGGGTTCGTCCTCCAGGAAGCCGATGCCCCCGAAGGCACCTGGCGCAATGCCCCCAGCGGATCCCAGAACCCCGTCACCCTGCCCGCCGCCGCAGAGGTGCGCTTCCTGCGACTCGTCCGCCCCTGATTTCCCCCCCTTCCAAAACCTCCCATGAAACACTTCCTCCCACTCCTCGCCGCCGCCGGATTGCTGGCCGGCGGATCCGGACGTGTCGCCGCTGCATCTCCCGTCTCTTCCGGGTTCACCTACCAGGGTCGGCTGGGCGAGTCCGGCGCGCCCGTCACTGGCAGCTTCGAGTTCCGCTTCCGCCTCCTCGACGCCTCCGCCGACGGCCTGCAGGTGGGGCCCATCCTCACCAATGCCCCGGTGTCCGTGACGGAGGGCGTGTTTCACACCACCCTGGATTTTGGACTGTCCCCCTTCGCCGGGGACGCCCGCTGGCTGGAGATCGCCGTACGAGCGGCTGGCAGTGCCACCGCATGGACCGTCCTCTCGCCACGGCAGCCGCTCACCGCAACGCCGTATGCCCTGTTTGCCGTGAATGGGGTGCCGGGGCCGGTGGGGGCCATGGGACCTATGGGACCAATAGGACCCAAAGGTGCCCCCGGCACCAATGGCCTCCCCGGTGCCACGGGCCCGGCAGGCCCTCAGGGTGTCCCGGGCAACACAGGCCCCATCGGCCTTACCGGCGCCACCGGGCCTCAGGGTCCCATTGGTCTCATTGGTCCCATGGGTCCTATAGGTCCCACTGGCCCCAAAGGTGACCCTGGCCCCACCGGCCCGAAGGGCCTGAACTGGCGCGGCCCCTGGCTTGCGGGCACTTCCTACGCCGCCGGTGACGCCGTCTCCGACGGCGGTGCCTCCTGGATCACCAAGATCGGCTCCACCGGCGTCACGCCGGCACCTGGCGTCGCCTGGGACCTGATCTCGGACAAGGGATCCACGGGAGCCACCGGCCCTGCCGGCGCCCAAGGCCTCCCCGGCGTGGCCGGCCCTCAAGGTCCCCAGGGCGTCCAAGGCATCCCGGGCCCGTCCGGTGCCATCGGCACACCGGGACCCGGAAACACAGCTCCCGGCCTGCACGCCACAGTGGGCGGGGGCAGCGGGAACACCGCATCCGGCAGCTTCTCAACCGTGGCCGGCGGATCCCAGAACTCGGCGTCCGGCGACTTCGCCTTCGTACCAGGCGGGAATGAAAACTCCGCCAGCGGCTCCCGCTCCTTCGCCGCGGGCCATCGGGCCAAGTCCCTCCACAGTGGAAGCTTCGTCTGGTCCGACTTCGTCATCGCTGACTTCACCTCCTCCAGCCACAACCAATTCCTCGTCCGCGCCAATGGCGGAGCGGTGATCGGCGCCGGGGCGAATGATCCGCAAGGCCACCGGCTCCGCGTCGAGGGCACCGTCAAGGCGGATGGCGGCTTCGTCGGGGATGGGAGCCAGCTGACGGGAGTCGCGAGGCTCAACCAGAACAACTACTTCTTCGGAGACCTGAACAGCAAAGGAAAGGTTGCGGTGGACGCGGAAGGTCTGAACAACGGGACCATTGCCGGGACAGGGGCAACGGGGAGTGGTGCCCTGCTCTTCGGAGGTTGGGGAGATGCCACCGGCGAAGGCATCGCCTCCAAGCGCACCTCCGGCGGCAACCAGTTCGGGCTGGATTTCTACACCGGCTACCAACCCCGGCTCAGCATCCGCAGCGATGGCCGCGTCGGCATCGGCACCAACAGTCCGACCGATCGGCTTCACCTGGTCGGCACGGGCACCCGCGCCCGCGCCGAAAGCACGGACACGAGCTTTGCCGGATTCGTGGCCAAGAACAGCGCGGCGGAATGGTTCACGGGTGTCAGTGGAAGCGATGGCAGTTGGACGCTCTTCCAGAACGCCCCCACCATCGCGGGCCGCCTGAACGTCAGCACCAGCGGTCATCTCGGCATCGGTCGCAATCCGGTTTCCCGCCTGCACATCAAGCAATCGGTGGACGGCACCGGGTTTGCGGATTCCACCGGTGGCCTCTGGCTGGAACGGGCGAGCACCAGCGGCTATTGGCAGATCGAGAACTGGAGCGACAACGACCTGTCCTTCCGCCACAGCGGCGGCGCGGCGTTCTTCTACATGAGCGACACGGCCGGCACGATCTCCGTCGCCTCGGACCGGAAGTTGAAGAAGGACATCGCGCCGCTTGCGCCCATGCTGGAACGTGTGATGGCCTTGAACCCGGTGAGCTTCCGCTACAAGCCCGTCGCGGAGACCGAACCGGCCACGTTCGGATTCATCGCGCAGGAGGTGGAGGAGATCCTGCCCGAACTGGTCGGCCAGAAGGGCGAATACAAGGTTCTGAACCTGGACGGGCTCATCCCCGTCACCGTCGCCGCCGTGCAGGAACTCGACCACAAGGTGGAGAACGAAACGGCCGAGCTGCGGTCCGAGGTGGCCGGACTCCGCCAGGAAAACGCCGAGCTCAAGGCCAGACTCGACCGCCTCGAACAACTGCTGCTCAAGGCCAAGTAGGGGGCGGAGTTTCAAGTTTGAGGTTTCAGGTTTGGGAGCAGCGTAGCAGACCACGTGAGGAGGCGGGGGTTGGAAGTTCCCAATTCCGTGCCCCGAAGGGGCAACCGGTGAAAGCCCGGGGTGAAACCCCGGGAGCCATACCCCACAACGTCCTCCGTGCCCTGAAGGGGCACACGGAAGAGGGTGCGTGTGGCCCCCGTTAGCCCCGTTGGGGCGAGGTGTCATGGCGTGGGACCACCCAGGGTTCCGCTCCGCTCCACCCTGGGCTGTCGCCGTACGCCGCGTTGCGGCGAGGGAGGGCGCGGGATGCATGTCCGGACGATGCGTCCCACAGCCCGCACGCCCTCCACTACGCCGGAGGCGTTGCAGCCGGTACGGGTTGGCGCGAATGAGCCTACCCGGGGCTTCCGTCTCAAGCCCCCTTCTCTGGTCCGAATTTCACCGTAGGATACCCGACAAGTCCAAGACGCGGGACAGGATCCATCACAAGGTCGGGGATCATGCGTCCCAAGGTTCCTCAAACCCCGGCTCAGTGGAGTTACCCGGGCCTGCCCCGCTTCCTGAAATGCCTGTTCATCGGGCTCTGGCTGTCGACAGCAATGGCGGCGACGGCGGCCCAGCGTCCCCTCAAGGTCTTCATCCTCGCCGGTCAGTCCAACATGGAGGGACACGCCAAGGTGGAGACGTTCGACTACATCGGGGATGATCCAGCCACGGTGCCGCTCCTGAGAATGATGGGCGGCGCGGAAGGCAAACCCACCGTGTGCGAGAACGTCTGGACTCCAAGAACAAGAACCACGCCAACGCCGACGGCAAGATGACGGATGAGGAGAAGCGGGCGTACGTGAAGAAGTACGAGCCCGAAGTCCTCACGCCTGCGGAAATGACGGCATGGAAGCGCGGTGCCTCCAACGCCGGCTATCACTACCTCGGCTGCGCAAAGACCTTCGCCCTGATGGGCCAGGCCTTCGCCGAGGCCAACCTCAGGTTGATGAAGGCTCGGGAAGGGAAGTGAGGGGGGCCAAGTCTGAAGGCCGGGTGCCCCCACCCGGCGAATCCCATGACCCGCCGCGTGGGGGCACGCGGCCTACAGTGGGAGTTACCAGTTCCCAGTTCCATGCGCTGAGTTACGCCGGAGGCGTTGCAGCGGATAGCCCCGGGTTGGCGCGACCGCGCCTACCCGGGGTCTCGTGGGTCAAGGAACACGCACCCCGAAGGCGGTGCGAAGATCTCCGCTCTTTGCTGCAACCCTTCCAGGGTTGGTGATCCGTTCTTCCGTTTCCCGGGGTATCGCTTCGCGACCCCGGGCTACCCGCTTCAACGCCTCCGGCGTAGCCCCCCTCACTCCTCCACCAACCGGAACCATCCGGTGGGTGCAGCGCCCGCGTCGAGAAGCGCCTCGAAGCTGCCGGGCTTGGGTTCGGTGACTCGCGCGGAGTGACGGCTCCAGGCACGCAGGTCCACGGAACGTTCGATGTGGAAGGACGCGCCCGGGGACGCCTCCCAGCGCAACCGCAGCACGGCCCCCGTCGAACCGAGAGCCGCTGGCAGGGCGCCGCGCTCGCCGGCAGGTTCCTCGACGGCCTCGATGGTCGCGATGCGGAGCGGCCCCGTGGCGCGGACCTCAGGGGCCTTGCCGGTCAGCGTCCCGTTGTTCACGAACTCGCGCACGCGGACGATGCCCGGATTGTCGAGCGCACCACCGGCGAGGATCGTCAGGCGATCGTCGATCCGCACGGTGGCATTGGCCGCGGTCTCCATGCGGCCACCGATCTCGACGCCACCCTCGATGGAGACGGCACCGGTGAAGCGGAACCGTCCACCGGCGCGATTGGCCAGGGTGAAGTTGCCGGCGACCTGCGAGCTCGCATTGAAGGCGACGTCGAGCGTCCCGAGGTTGAGCGGCACTTCCAGGGCGAGGATCCCGCCACTGGTGAAGGTGAGCAATCCGGTCCCCGTGAACGGATCCGGGGCGCCGACATGGATCCGATCCGAGCCCCAGCGCAACTCAGCGCCGGTGGCGATGTCGATGACCGGTGACGAGCTCGAGCCCGGTCGCAGGAACATCTCGCAGGAACTGCCGGTGACGAGACCGGCGGTGATCTCCAGCCGTCCGGACTGGTTCACGATGCCGCTCTGGAGCGTGAACGTTCCGGTGCCGGACTTGCGGAGGGTGCCGCCGAGTTCGACGCGGGCGTTGGTGGTGGTCTGGTTGAAGGTCACGCCATTGGTGACCAGAATCAGGCCTTCGTTGCGGAGCGCTCCGTTGCGAAGCGTCAGTCCGACATTGTCCCGAAACGCGAGCGTGCCCGCATTGTGGACCAAGCGGTCCACGTTCTGGAGCGAGGCACTGATGTTTCCGGACGCACCCGCCAGGACACGCACCGCACCGGACCCGCGCCACGCGCCCCCGGAAGCAGAGAAAGTCCCCGAGACCTCAAGATCGCCGGGGCCGTCGAGGGTGACGTTGGCCAGGGACACCGTGCCCAGTTGGATCGTCGACGGCAGCACCAGCGTCCCGCCCGTTCCGCTCAGCCCACCAGCAGCGTCGATGGTGCCCTCGATCGTGTGGGTACCCGACGAGAACTGCACCCGCCCCGGCCCGGTGAAGCGCCCGGTCGGCAGGTTGGTGGAGACCGAGCCCAGCTGGACGAACGTGCCTACGCCCACGGTGATCTCACCGGAGTTGACCAGCAGTTCCGAGGGATTCCATCGACCGCCGAGGACCTGGATACGGGCGCGATTGTCGACGTGGATCCGGGTCCATGCCGGGGAATCCGCCGCGTTGCGGAGGAACACGTCACCTTCATTCAGCAGTCGTCGGGCGAGCGAGCCGGACGAGCTGTCCGACATGTAGGAGCCGGCGTTGAACTCCATCACGCCGAGGTTGTGCACCGTGGCCTCCGCCGGCCTCAGGAAGGCGGAATTGGCGAGGACGATCCGACCCCGATTGACGAGATCGCGGTTCAACAGGAGCTGCCCGGAGTTGAGTGCCAGCAGGGCATCCGGCGCGATCTCCACCGGTGCGCCCGACGCGAAGCTGACCGGGGTGCCCGTCGAGGTGAAACGGCCCCGGATCCGGACACCGGCGGCGCCAGCGATGGTTCCTCCCGAGGCGGTGAAGTCCGTCCAATCCTGCGACGCGACCAGCTCGAGCGTGGCAGTCGACAGCGAGATGCGGGACACGCCCAGCGACGCCTCCAGGCGATTGGTTCCAGAGCCGAAGCTGAGCAACCCGGCCCCGGTGACGGATCCCGTCGCCGTGTTGGTGGAAGCCCCGGACACGTTGAGCACGGCACCGGCGGAGATCGCCACCTCGCCGGCGTTCAGCAGGCGGTGGCTCCAGTCCAGGTTGCCCGACGCCACCTCGATCCGGCCCTCGTTGATCACGGTCACGCCGGACCAGGCATTTCCTGCTCCCGAGGCCGACGACGTCAACAGGCCCAGGTTGTGCACGAGCCGAGGTTCGGGATCGTTGCCGTTGGACGAGACGTACGACTGGCCGCGCAGGTTGAGGGTTCCGATGTTCACCAGTTCCCCGCCGGCCAGACGCAGACGGGTGCCGCCCACGATCTCCAGCCGCCCTTCGTTGCGCAGTCGACGGGAGAGGGTGACCTGCCCGGAGTTGGTCGAGACGGCGGTCGAGGCGAGGATGAAGTCACCGCCCAGATCGAGCGTGCCACTCGTGAGCGTCGCGCTTTCCCGCACCGTCACGGTTCCGCTCCCAAGCAGGCGACCTCCCGAGAAGATGAAGCGTTGCCAGGACTGTGGGGCATCGGGCTGCAGGATACCCTGGAACAACCGGATCTCGGCGACCGTCACCGGCTCCGTCAACTGGGCGGAGTTGGCCCGCAACTCCCAGGTGCCCGCGCCCTCGATCACGGAGCCGGGCAACTGCGAAAGGTTCCCCAAGTTCCCCAGAACGGCCCCCGCTTCAATCCGGGTGCGCCCCCCCAGGCGCGAGGTCCGGTCGAACTGAACGGCACCATCCACCACCGTGAAGTCGCCCCGGTTCTCGAAGTGGTCCACCGACCAGGCCAGCGGATTGGAAAGGATGGGGGCCCCATGCAACCACAAGGATCCCAGGTTGAGGAGCGTGCCGGGACTTCCGCCCGGGCCGCCGCGAACCTGGGACGGGTTCCAGGTGGTCAGGGATCCCCGGTTCGTCACGGTTGCCCCAGAGATCATCCAGAAGGCCCCGTTGGTCAGTGTCGTGGTTCCGGCCAGGTCCACCGGACGAAGCACGTCGAGGCCCGTTCCCGAGCACAGCATCTGGGCCTGTGGCTCGAGATGGAAGACGCCGGTGCCCTTCAACGTGCACCAGGACAGCTCCGCCCGGCCGCTCACCGACACCCGCCCCGTACCCGCCACCGTTGCCGAGTTTCCGATGAGCTCTCGAAGGACCTGGTCGGCGTTGAAATGCACCTCGGCACTGCCGACCTCCCAGTCCGATACCGACATGCTCGTCCGGAACACGTGCCGGCCTGCGCCGATATGCATTCGCCCACCGATCCGGTTCGTCCCGCCCGCCTCGAAGACGGATTCGCCACCGAGGATGAAATCGCCGGCCAGCTGCAGGCGGCCCGCCTGCACGAACTGGCGCACGGCCACGGTAACCGCGTTGGTTTCCGCGGCTTCCAGGAGTCCCTCGTTTCGGAACACCGCCCCGGAGCCGGACAGTTGGGCACCCATCCGGATCGTGCCCGCATTGGTGGTCGGCCCGTCGAAGGCCGCGAACCCGACAGGAAGATCCAGCACGCCCGCGTTGAAGACCGGTCCATTGAAGGCGAACGCTCCGCTCCGGGTGCTGCCGCGTCCCGTGGATTCCACCAGGAGACCAGCGTTGTCGAAGGTTCCCTGCCCATCCAATCGCCCCGCCATGTCCAGACGGCCACGACCCGACAACGTGCCCCAGTCCAGGTCCATCGTTCCATGTGGACCCACACGGCTCACGTCGTTCAGCGTGAGCCCACCGGTAACACGCAGGATCGGCCCGGCGGAAGGCGGCTCGAAGCGCATCGATTCCGCGAACACAATTCCTCCCACGGTCACCGTGTAACTGCCCGGCAGATCGATGACCGCATCCCGTCCGGGACCCGGCAAGCCATCGGTCCAGTTGGTCACCTCCGTCCATTGGCCACTGCGCGGCGCGGCCCATCGCGTGACGGGCCGATTGGGGTTATCGAGCACCGTGATGGGCACGACAATGTTGGTGGTGATCTGGTCGACCGCGCGTTGCAACTGGACCCGGAAGGTCACCGGGTAGACCCCAGCATCCGAGAAGCCCGGCCTCACCGGAATGGACACCTCCACGCGTCCCCCTTCGAGGGTCCGCGTCCGCAGCACGCCGAAGAAAGGCGGCGGTGGGGTGTCGTTCGGATACCGGACCTCATGGACCTCCACATTGAAGGGATCGAGGTCAAACCGCACCTCGGACTCCACGCCTTCCGTCGCCGCCAACTGGACCGGCACCATCACGACACCCTCGCCCGCGACACACGGCGCGCGATCCGCTCCATCGAGGATCCCGTCGTCGTCGCTGTCCGGATCGAGGGGATCAAGGCAGTTCCCTTCGGCCACCTCCCGACCATCCGACAACTGGTCGCCATCCGTATCCCAAGTCTCGAAACTCGTCCCCAAACGGTATTCGTCCAACACCGTCAGCAGATCGAGGTCGTGGTCCCTGGCGGCGTCAGCAGGATCGAAGGGATCCAACCGGATGCCCCGCAGGAAACCAGAGTAGCGGACTTCGAATCCATTCGGCAGGCCATCACCGTCTTCGTCGGCCGAGTCTGGGCGCACGTTGAGGAACACGGGAGGGAGTTCGTAGGCGGGACGTCCGCTCACGGTTGTCCGCGCCACCACCTGGATGACATTCGTCTGCGGGAGGGTCACCCGGAACCGCGAACGCTCGGCCGACCACTCGCCCGGTTGCATCGAACGTCCGTTCACCAGCAACGTCCAGTCCGAGAGCGATGCGTCGTGGTGGACATCCACGAACATGGACAAGCCGGCGACCACCGGCTGCCCGTTCGTCACCCCAAGCCGTGCCTCGGGCCCCGTCGTGAACCGGATGGGCACGCCGGATGCGGGCCAGGGCGAACCATCCGCGGTCCGCAGACCGTTGCCGCCTGCGTCGGCCAACCCGGGGAGCAACACGACCTCAACCTCCGAATCCGCCGGGAGCAATGGCCCGGTGAAATCCCACAGGACCTGCGTACCGCTGATGCGCGCCGTCCCCTGCACCGGGCTGCCGTTCGTCAACCGAGCCACCAGCAGGTTCGAGATCGCCGGATTCGCCCGGATCGCCGAATCAAACCGATACGATACGGACCCGACCAACCGGCTCACGCGGTTCGTCACGGGTGTCTGCACCGAACCAATCCAGGTCGATCCCAGCTTCGGTCCCTGCACATCCCGCACCTGGAACGATCGGAAGATCGGTGTCGCGGCGTTCCCCGCGGCATCCGTCGCCTCGACCTTCACCGTCACCGCGCCGCCGCCGCTCAGTACCGACAGGTCCACCGTCCACGGGACCGACAAGGATTGGCCCGGCGTCACCGCGATCTCCCGCGTCTCCTTGCGCGTGATTTCCCCACTCAACGTCACCACGACCGTCAGTCGATCGCTGTTGTCCGAGACGATGGGATCCACGACCAACGGTTGGGACGGCTCCAACGGCGAACCCGCGACCGGCAGGACACTCGCGAGACCGGGCTTCGTGGCGTCCACGGTCGGGATCTCCAGCGTCCGGACCTCCGCCTCCGCACCTGCCTCGTCGGAGGCTTCGGCGCGGACGCGGATGGGAACCCCAGCCACCGCGTTGGTGGGAAGCCGGCTGGTGAGGAACTGGAGCGTGCCGTTGGTCAGTTCCCAGCGGTTCGTCAGGGCCCCGCTCAATTGGACCACCAGCCGTTTCACCGCCGCGTCGTCGGTGGCCGACACCGCGAGGCTGAACTCGGCGCCGTTCTGGACCGGCGCAGTCTCACCGGGCCCGCGGGCGAGCGAGATCACCGGCGGCGAATTCGGAACGACGTTCAACACCAGCGTCCGGGTCTCGCCGCGGTTACCCAAGGCATCGCGTCCATACGCGCCCAACGTGACGGTACCGCGAACCGGCAAGCGTACCGGCAACCGGTAGACCGGACCGGACGCCGTGGCGCCGATCTCCAAGCCCTCGCGCAACCACACGAGTGTCGCACTCGGTTCATCGGCCTCGAACCGCGCCTCGATGGTCACAGTCGATCCCGACGCCGCCTGCTGGCCGGGGGCCAGCGCCAGGCGGCCCACGACGGGAGGACGGGTGTCGAGCGTGGTGAACCGGTTCGTCCGGGGAAGCGTCGTGTTGCCGGAGAGATCGGTGATTCCCGAGATCGCCAGGCTGAACCGGCTGTTCGCCGGCAGGGGCTGTTCCGGCACCAGCGTCAGCAGGCGACGGTCGGCGCTGATCGAGGGCGTTCCCGCGACCAACGTTCCAGCCTCGTTCCTCAACACCAACGACCATCCCTCCACCACCGGCTCATCCAACGTCACGCGCATTACCGCCAAGGGCTCGACCTCGGTCCGACCATTGTCGGGCTCGGCCGACACGATCACCGGTGCCTCCGAATCGCGCGTCACGAAATCCAGCACCAGCGTCCGGTCCAGCTCACGGCCCACCCGGTCCACCGGCCCGATCCGCGCCGGGCGACCTTGCCCATCCACGCGATCCGCGCCGGCGATCACCAACTGGTGCGCGGTCCGGCTCCGCAAGGCCACCAACGGACGCACCGTGACAAGGGTCGGATCCAACGCGGGCTCGAACTGCACCGACACGGGCACGGTCACGTCGCCGGCATGGATCTGGAATCCGGCGGCGCGAATGCTCGACGGCCGCAGGGGTTCGTCGAACTCGACCCGTAGGACGATGTTCGTAGGCACGTTCACGGCACCCGCGTCCGGCTCCACGGCGACGATCATCGGGGCCGCCTCGTCCATCCGGATCGTCCCGAGGTTCAGCACCTCGCCATTGGTCGACAACTGGACGGTGATCTCGGCCCGCGCGCCCGACTCCGCGATGGCAGCCGTCAACGTGATCGGAACTCCCAGCGGCAATCCCTCGAAGGCGAACTGTCCCGCGGTGTCCGTCTCCTCGAGTTGCTGTCCCTGGGCCCCGGCCGCCGCCCGGAACTCGACGAACACCGGACGTTCGCGCACCGGCTGGCCGGACGCCCTCGCCAGGATTCCCACGATTCCACCGCTGCCCGCCAGGCGGAGGTCCAACGCGGTCGACGGCCCCGCTGACACGTTCAACGGCGATTGCACGCCCAGCGAACCGAGCACGGCACGAACCTGCTCCGTCCCCGGCGCCACATCCGTGAAGGCGTAGCGACCATTGGCATCGGTGAGCACGGAGCGGCGGGCGACCAGCAGGTCGACCCGCGCGTTCGCCGCCGCCTGGCCGTTTGCCAAAAGCACCCGACCGGACACGCCTCCCACGCCCGGCAACTGAACCCGGATCAACCGGGGCCCGGCCGTTCCGACCACCACATTCGTCACGGTTCCGCTCGACGAGAATCCTGGGCGTGAATCCGACGCGGCGACCCGCACCGTTCCCACGCGGAGGTTGCCGATCTCGGCGGTTCCATCCGGGCCCGTGCTGAGCTGCAGTCCGTCCCCGGGTGCGCCGGCCACCGGCGAGACCACGAGGCGAGCCTGCGGCACCGGTGCGTCCGAGGGGTCCACGACCCGCACCATCAGGCCCACCAAGGGCGGCAATTGAAGCTCCACGCTGACACCAGGCGATCCCTCGGCCAGCACCGCGGAGACCGACTGGGAGCGGTTCAGGACGACGTCGCGCGCCTCCACCGTCAACGGCCCGGCAGGCACGCCAGGGAAGCGGAATCCGCCATCAATCCCTGAGGTCACGCTGCGGGTCCCGTCACTGGACCGCCCCGACCGAAGCCCGATCTCGATCCCGGCCAGCGGAAGTCCCTGACTGTCCCGCACGAATCCGTCGACGTCTCCCAGCGCCTGCTCGACGACATCCACGGTCACGAGCTCGCGATCGGCCGAAAGCCGGAAGGTCGAGAACCCGCGACGGCCGCTGACCGCGTTCACCGCCTCGACTTCATAGCTGCCCAGGGGAATGCCCTCGACGCGGAAGCGCCCGTCTCCGGTCGTCGCGCCGGATGCGATCACGTGCCCGCGCGAACGGATCCAGATCGTCGCCCCACCGATGGTCGCGCCGGACGCCCGCTCGTGAAAACTCCCGGCAATCGAACCGGAGGACCCAAGGACGATGCGGGCCGTCACGTTGGTTCCCCGGATGACGGTGAACGGCGTGACGCCGCGGACCACCGTCGCACCCGCTGACATCTGCGCCTCGGCCCGCCAAGCGCCTTCGAACAACCCACCGTACGAAGCGTTGCCGTTGGCATCCGTCCGTTCCTCCAGCCCGGACTCCGCCGGAAAGGACGAGCGGACGAGCTTCACGGGAACGTTGGTGGCCGGGCGACCCACGGAGTCGACGACCTCGATCCGGGCTTCCCCCCGGCCGAGCAGTTGGACCGTGGTGACATTGGTGACGCCTCCGACGAGCCGAAAGTCAGTCCGGCCAATGAGTCCGTCGCTGGGTCCGTTGGTGGATCGGGCCACCACGTTGTAGGAACCCGCGGGAAGCTTGAGCTGCGTGTCGAACCAGCCCGTCTCGTCCGCCGTGATCTCGTAGTCCGACGAGAAGCTGATCGCAACCTTGGCACCCGGGACCGGGTGGCCATCCGGATCATAGACGACGCCCACCAGACGCCCGGCCAAGTCGGCCTGGGACGGGAACCGCAGCACGATGTTCGTGAGGGAAGACCGTTCCGGGGTCAGCAGTCCGCTGACCTGCGGGCGTCCGACCAGCAGCGGTGAGAAGGCATGGACCGAGAAGGGTCCGGCGATGAATCCGCTGGTTCGCCAAGTGCCCTCGGACGGGTGGCTGAAGATCGAGGCCGCCGCCTTGAGGGAAGGCGCGCCAAACTCGTTAGGCCCAAAGCCCATCACCGTGACCTCGGCCCCGATGGGCACGCCTTGGGGATTCAGCACGACACCGCCCAGCGTGGCCCCGGGCAGGTACTGGATGTTGGCGATGACCGTCTGGCCATCGAAGGAAAGCTCCGTCTCCGAGAAGCCCCACGCCCCCGGATCGAACGATTCGGTCGAGAACCGGCCCACAGTCCCGGCCGCATAGACCTGCGCGAGTTGACCCACCAAGGCCGCGGCCTCTTCGGCACCGGCTTGGTTCGAGGCCGACGCGATGGCGTCGAGCGCACGCTGCGCGAGTTCATCCGGCTTCTCCTTCACCGGCGGTGACGGCGCGCTGACCGTGAACGCGCCCAGGGCCAGCCCGTTGAATTCGTAGAAGCCGCCCTGGTTGGCCTTGGTCCACAGGAATCCACCTTTCTGCGGAATGGCCACCCGGACTGCGGCGACCACATTGCCCGCCCGGTCCGTTACCCTGCCCTGGATGCGCGCCCGCGCCGGGAGACGCAACTCCACTTCGTCCTGGTTTCCGGGGACGACGACGAGATCCGACGACGTCACCCGCGAGATGCCGTCGCGCGCATTCTGCCCATCGATGCCGGCCACGATCTGCCGCCGCCCCAGCGGCACTCCCTCCAGCTCGAACCGTCCGTCGGTTCCCGTCCGCACGACGCGATCGCCGCCGCCCACCAATGCCCCTGCCGCTGCGTCCCCGTTCCAGTAGCGCACGATGCCGCGGACCCGCGCCGTTCCCTGCAACGTCACGGGAACAAACTGCGGGACGCCGTTGGCCAGGCTGATCCCGAGGTTCAGGCCCCGACGACGCCCGTCCACCGAGACGGCCGCGATGCCCGCGGTCTTCTCCGGCACCCGCATCCGCCACGAGCCGTCCGCATCCGCGACAGTCTGGGCGTAGACAAAGCTCGCCTTGCTGTCCGACGCGTACACGGTCGCGTTGCCGTGCGGGGTTCCGTCCGGCTCCTGCACCACGCCGATCAAGTCGACGAACCGTTCGGCCAGCGCCGGCAGCCGGAAGTTCATCTCCAAGGATTCTCCGGGCGCGACCAGCCGACCCGAGAGCACCTGCGTGCGGTACTTGCCGGTCGCCGCATCGGGCGCTTCCGCCGCCAACGAGAACACGCCGAGGGGAACGCCCTCGAACCGGAAGCTGCCATCGTCACCGCTGAACATGCCGCGGGCCTGCTCGCGCGAACCCCCATCCGGGAACAGGTTCACCGCCGCGCCAGCGATCGGCATCACGCCGTCCTCGGCAAGCACCCGCCCCGTGACCACGCCGCGTCCACGGAAGCGCAGGGCAATCACCAATTCCGTTCCAATACGGCCGCCGCCCAGATCGACCAGATCGGTATAGGTGGCCCGATCGATGTTCTCCGCCGAGACGATGGCCTCGCCGATGGAACCGACGTTGAAGGCCTTCAAGAGCGCGTCCTTCACGGTGGGCAAGGCCGCGAGGGCCTCCAGCCGTTCACGCCGTGGCGTTCCTTCCCGCGCGCCGTCGAGCAGCGCATCCAGCACCGCCCGCGCCGCCGTTTCATCCATCGCCCGCGTGTCCACCGCAGCGACCGTGAACCGAACCTCCCCTGCGACGAAATCGAGGTCGAAAGCCCCCGATTCATCCGTGAAGACTTGCGCCACGCGATTCTCCGAGGGAACGCACTTGTTCCCCACGAGGTCGGTCATGGTCACCGTCACCGGCACGCCCGGTGCCGGAAGGCCATCGAGTCCGTACACCCGCCCACGGACCGCGACGCCTTTGGCGGTCACGGTCTCGACCGGGACATCCACCGGCGCCAGCACCCCACCGCGCGCATCCGCCACGCCCTGCAGCCGCAACCGGTAGTCGCGCGGACGAACCGCAAAGCTCCCGATGCCACGGTGCAGTTGCACGTACGCGAGCCGTCCATCCGGTTGCAGCCGCACCGTGCGCGCCCCATTGCCATCCGGGAAGACGTACGCCGCCGCTTCCTCCGCACTCGCCGCCGTCACCGGCTTCGAGAACAGGACGCCCACGACCGTGCCCCAGTTGTAGTACTCGCCCAGGGGACAATGCTGCCACGCGCGATCGGTCGTCACCGAGATGTCCTGTCGCACCGTGACGACTTCCGGCGGGCGCTCCCGGATCCCTGTCCGGTTGGCGGCCACCAAGGCTCCGCCGGGCCCACGCAACTCGGGTGTGTCCGTGCCAATGCCCGTCAGGCTGAACTCGGCCCCGAGCACCGCGCCCGGAAGGACCCACGTCCAGTCCGCCCCGGTCCCGTTCGTGCCCGTGGTGACCAAGCGCAGCTGCGCACCCGAGGAAGCGCGCGCGAGTGTCCAGCGGGCCGAGCCTTTGTTCGTCCCGGCACTCACCCACGGACCGGCACCGTTCACACCACCAAAGACCAACACGTCCCGCACCCCGCTGCGCTCCGCATTGGCCTCGCCTTCCGGCCCCGTCCAGCGCCACGCACCCGAGTCGTCCGACGCCGCCAGCCACGAGGTCGCCGCCCCGTTGCCGACCTGGTCCACCGCGCGCACGCCGAGCCAGGCAAACGCCCCGCCCTCCTGCGCGTTCACCACCCGGGCCACTGCCTCGCGCCATTCACGACCCGCCTCGGTCTCCCGCAGGATCTGCTCGAAGCCATCCACCCGACGGCGTTGCCCCTGCCAGTCCCGCACCAGGTCCGCCATCACCCGCTCCAATGGGTCACCGAAGCGCACGCGCCGCCCGGCCTCGGCCAGATCGAGCACGCGTTGCGTCACGTCCTTCGTGGAGAGCTTCAGCACCCCCGTCGGCAACCGCGCCGCCGTCGCCACGCCCAACGCCTGCCCCAGCACGCGATCGCTCGCCCGACGGAAATCCTCCGGCAACGCCTCCACCTCGGGCGGGAAGCCGATCGCATCCGAACTCAGGTCCACGCCACGCTCGTCAACGCCCGACGAGAACTGCAACCGACCGAGAACCGAGTCGTCCGAGGTCGAGAGATTGGAGAAGAGCACCTGCCCGGTGCGTTGCGAACGGAACCGGAACTGCGCCGTCACGCTCTCGCCCGGAGCCACGTCCCCGAGTTCGATCGTGTCCTCGCCGATCAGGACGGTGCCGCTCATCGCGTTCCGGTTCATGCCGACGCGGACGCGATTGGCCACCGTGTCGCCCGTGTTCACCAGCGTCACCGAGGCGTTGTAAGGTTCACCCGCCCGCACTCGGAACGGATGGAGGAAAGCCATCGAGAACTTGGCGTTGCGGACCAGTACCGCCCCGGTCGTGCGACCGCGCACCGTCGTCGGACCTGCCGCCAGGCCTTCCAATGTTCCGCGCAGCTCGAAGTCCAGCGTGTGCAATCCTTCCTTCAATCCTTCGACCAGGAACTCCGCCATCCCGGTCTCGCCCGACTCGATCCGGTCGATGTCATCAGCCGTCCCCTGCTGCCCGTCGAGGCCCGGCAGCCGCACGGGGAGATTCGTCGAGACCACGCCGGCCGAGCCGACGCGCGCCATCCGCACCGGGTCATCGCCGGGCTCCAATGTGGTTCCTGCGATGCCATCGCGCCCCTTCGGCAGCACGATCCCGGCGCGCAGACCGGTTACGGAGAGGCCGGAGCCGGTGGGCGAGGCGTTCTCGGTGTAGAGCTGGACGCTGAAGAACTGGTTCAGGTAGCCGATCCGTCCCGGGATCACCAGCAGGCCGGTGATCGTGGGTGGCTTCTTCTCCACTTCATCCTTCGGCCCGACCTCCTCGAAGTTGATGGGCTGGATCGAGAACTCGGGCATCACGGCCTTCAGCTCCGATGGCAGCTCCAGGTTCTTCGCCAACTCCCGGTTGATCGCATCCGCCTTCACGCGCCGATCCTCCAGCTCAGCCGCCGGGATCAGTTCGGTCGATGTCCGGAAGTCCGGCGCGACCACCGGCAACCGAACCGGGAACGTCCCGCCCTTCAGCACCAGCGCCACCTCGAACTCCACCACCCGGTAGCTCGACGAATCGATCAGGATCCCGCGCTCCTCGATCTCCGATGATGTCAGAGGCCGTGACACGACCTTCGACACCAGCACCTCGTCGAACACGTGCACCGGCACGCTGGACGGCGTCGCGTTCAACACCGTCGCACCGGAGGCCGTATCCACGAGCCGGACGTCATCGAGCTGGTAGTCGCCCGACACGCGCAATGGCGGGAACACGAGCGGATCTCCGACGCGCGCCGTGACCTTCTGCGCCGCCATGCCGGCTCCGCGCAGGACGCCCTCGATGTGCCGCCCAGCCATCGAGCCAGGCGCGGGAACAATCGAGCCGTCGCCCGTGACGAACTCAACCTTCACGGAGCCTTCGATGTTCCGCGGCACGGTCACCTCGCCTGGCACGACCGCGAGGCGCGTGCCGAGCACGCGCAACTCCAGCGTGGTCAGCACCGCCGCAGACGCCGGCGAGGCAAGGAGCAGGCAAACCACGACCAGCAGGAAGCCCAGCAGCGGCTGGCAACGCATCCCAGACGGAGCGGCGACGTCCTCGTCGCCATTGGACCTGGCCTTGCGAGGGCGACGAAGCCGTCGCCACCCCGAGTCCGACTTCCCCTCACGGGCCGCACCATTCGTTTTCGGATACATGGAAATCATGGCTGGGTCTCCCTCAACGGACGAAGATGGCCGCGCGGCTCCAACGCTCGAGGAACTCGCGCACCGAGACGTCATAGACGCCGGCCCCTGGATCCCGGATGCGGACGAAGTTCCGGCCGGTATCGAATCGCTCCACGATCACCGCGTGGTAGGACATCCCATTCTTGCCAGGGAATTGTCGGGCAACTCCCACGATCACGTCGTCCCCCTGCCTGAGGGCGTTGACCAGGGCCCCTGGCGAACTCGCCCGTTCGTAGGCAGCACTGAATGTCCGACCATTCATCGTCAACCCGTCCAGTGCCTGCGCTGCCCGAAGAGGGCTGGTTCCGTGGGCGCCTGTCCCCATCGCGGTACCCAGATCATTGACGGCGATGTCGACCCGGTGTTTTCGGAGGACCATCCGGGCGCAGGACGGAACACAGGCCATCTCGGGATTCGCCATGTCCCGCTGCAGCATCTGGTAGACCCCGGTCTTCTCCGTCGCCACGGGACGGATGCGGTCAAAGTACCCGGTTCCCTGCACCGGGAATGGTTCCATGCGCGCGACCACGGTAGCGTTCTCCGTGACCATCATTCGTGACGGCGCCACGATTGCTGTCACCTCGCGCCGCGCGACCGCGGTCACCGGTTCGTAGGGAATGTACTTGCTGGGGGCCGCGATGGCCGTGCGCTCGACCACGAGCGTTTCGGCCACCGTTGCGGAACGCCCTCCCGTGAGTGCCGTCGTGGTCTCTGCCGTGGCCGCGCGCGTCGGGAGCCCCGCGGGCGCCTTCAAGGCGGCTGCCAGGGATTGCTGCGAAGCCGTCCCGGTCTCCTGGGCCATCGCCCCGAGCAATTCTTCCTGGGCCATCCGCTTTCCGGCCTGCCCGGTGATGAGCCGTTCGGCACCACCCACCACCTTGCCTAGTGCCCAGGACGCACCGTCCGAAACCAGCTGGGTCATCTCGGGTGCCACGGCCTTGGCGACTCCCCCTACCAAGGGAAGCCCAACACCCACTGCAACGCCGAACACCGCCCCACCAACCGCCCCCGTCCCCTGTCCCATCACGAACTCTTCCTTCGTCTGGGACTTGCCCATCAGCGTCAGGGCGTCGAATCCAGCCCCGCCCATCGCCCCGCCGAGGGCCATGCCGGTCAACCCGCTGGCGGCCATGATGTCTATCGACGCCCCGGTCTCCAATCCACCGATCGTGTTCTGCACGACCACGGCACCCATCTCCGACAGGCTGGCTGTCCGCTCGTGGTAGAGGCTGTTGGCAGCTCCACCGATCGCCTGTCCCACGCCCCACGCGAATCCCAGCAGCCCACCGACCACCGTCGCGCTGTGTCCGTCCTCGTCGATGTAGCCCGTCGGGTTCGCATGGGCGTACCCGAAGCGGTTCAGCGTGGCCGGGTCGCCATCGTCTCCCTGATATGGGTCCTGGGAAATGAAGCGGCCCTGGCGGCCCGAATAGTAGCGCGCCCCGAAGTACTGGAGGCCCGTTTCCGCATCCGCGTACTGGCCGGTGAAACGGCGCTGGTTCGGCAGCACCGCATTCTGGTCCGTGACCTCACCCCATGGATCGTAGCGATAGGTGTTCTGCAACGTGCCGTCGACCTTCACCACGTTGACTGCGCTGCGCAGGACATCCTGGAGGTACCAGTGACGCTCGGCCTGCCCGGCCGTGACGGGCGCGATTGCGAGCAGGCCCTGCCCACGATCGTACCGACGCACCGTCGCAAGCCCTGCCGCCGCCGGGCCGTGCTCCGTCAGCACGCCACCGTCGTCGTGCAGGTAACGCAGTTCGCTGTTGCTGCCCCGCTTCTTGATCCGGCGGCGCTGGTCATCGTTGTCGTAACGCACCACGCCGAACTTGGTCTCGCTGCGGATCAGCTGGTCCCGTGCATCGAACCGATATTCCTCGCGGCTGGCCGGCTGGACGCGGGCGACCTGGTTGAGGTTGGCGTCGTACTCGAAGTCGACGTGCGCACCGGCAGGCGTCTTGTCCTCGATCCGCGACAGCGCATTCACGCCGCTGAACGTGACCGTCGGCCGCGCCGGATCTGCGGCGTAATGGTAGCGCCGGTTCACCGCGTTGCCGGGCAGCGGGAATTCACCCTCCTCCGTCAGCCGACTGTTGTTCGGCAGGTACCCGTATTCCAGGTGACCGCCCGTGCTCAGGTCGACCCGCTTCAACCGGTTCAGCCGGTCGTACTGATAGCTCGTCGTGATGAACGCCTGCGGCAGCGCCGGCAGGTTCTCCAGTTGGTTCGTCCGGTTGCCGTTCAAATCATAGCGATACTCGAAGCGAGAGAAGATCGAGCCCGTGCCGCGGTTCTCGACCGCCGTCATCCGGTCCGCCGGATCGTAGCTTCGGACACTCTCGACCCCGTTCGGATACGACACCCGCTTCAGCAATCCGTCGGCTTCGTACCGGTACTCGACCATCAGGCCGCCCGGCTCCAGGACCGCGGTCTCCATGCGGTTCCGTGCATCGTACGAGTAGCGTGTGTCCCGTCCGTCCGGATCGGTGACACGGGTGCGATTGCCCACCACGTCGAAACGCACCTCCACCACCCGACCGACCGGATCATCGTGGTCAAACCGACGGATGGAACGGGGCCGGTCCAGCGCATCGAACTCGGTCTCCGCACGCTCCGCGATCACGACGCCCGACAGCATCTTGATCTCGCGGACGATGTTCCGGTTCCCGTTGCCGTCGATCTCGTACTCGATGCGGATCGGCTGATGGTCGAGGAGCTGGCCGGTGGCGTCCTTCTCCGATTGGTTGGAGTAGCTGCGCGCCACGAGACGATCGAGGTGGTCGTACTGCAGTTCCGCCTCCTGCCCGCGGGCATCGATCACCCGGCGGATGTTGCCGTGTTCGTCGCGCTGGTAGTTCCACGCGAGCGTCCCGCCTGCGGTGGTGACCGGCGCGTGGCCGTTCACCGCGATCGGCCCCGGAACCACGAGATGCTGCACGGTGGTGGTCATGCGGTGCAGGGCGTCATAGACGAAGGTCGTCAGGTTCCCGGCCGCATCCTGGCGGGCCAGCAGGTTGCGTTGCGTGTCGTACCGGAACCGGGTCACTCCCGCGTCGCCCGTCCCGGAATCGCGCGCGGATTCATCCACGCTCAGGAGCTTCCCGAGTTCGTCATAGGCGTAGGACGTCACCCACCCGAGAGGCTCGCGACGTTCGATGACCAGGTCGCCCGCGTCATGCCGGAACCGGGACACCCCACCCACCGCATCCTCCGAGAGCACCACGCGATAGCGCGCGTCATACTCGCGCCGGAGATCGAACGGCCCGCCATGGGCGCGCCCATCCTTCACGGTCACGATGTTGCCGGCGCGATCGAGGCCGTATCGGGTGGTCGCCTCGACCGGGCTGCCCTCGCCTTCAACCGTGGCCACACGGCGATCGGCTCCATCGAAATCCTGCCGGCTGACGTTCCCCCGTCCGTCCCGCACCCGGATGACGTTGCCGTTCCCGTCATACTCGCGGGTCTCCAGTAGCAACGGATCGCTGCCGTACTGGGCCAGCAGGCCGGGACCGGACCTCTCCCGCCGGACCTCCCGACCGAGGGAATCGAAGTGGATGATGTTGGTGAAACCACGACGGTCGATGTCCAACCGCTGGCGGAGGTCGTCACGCATGACCACCCGTCGAGTGGTTGCCAGCACCCCGCCTCCGTCGAACTCCCGGATCTCCACGATCCGATTGAGGAGATCGTAGTCGGTCTCCGTGCGGAGTCCGCGCGGGTTGATCTCCCATCTCACGTTCACCCCGTCATGGCCCCGTCGCGCCACGGCGCCCAGCCCATCCGTGATGCGTTCAGGCCTGCCAAGGCCATCATTCTCCGTCCGCGTCCGCGTCCGCCTGGAATCGAAGGAATCCACCGCCCGCGCCGGGTCATCCCAGACGTTCTCGGTCATCACGAGCCAGGCACCTCCGCCGGTGATGACCTCCTGCATCTCGGCTACCAACAGCCGTCCGAGATTGTCATGCCGACGCCGCACCCGGATTCCCCGAGGATCCCGGGTCTCCGTCACGAGACCGGCCCCGTCGTATGCGGTGGTCGAGTAGACGGCGACGCCGCCATCGTCCGGCGTGCCCACACGGTCCGACCGGATCCGACGACCGAGCTCGTCGTACTGGTGCGTCACGTCCACGTCCCCGCCCTCAGGATCCCGCACGGCCAGGGTGTTCCCGGCAGCATCGTAGGTGGTGAGGGTCAGCAAGCGCAGGCCATCCAGGTCCTCCTCGCTCTCCACGATCCGGTCGAGGCCGTCCTTGCGGATCCGGTCGCGCCGTCCCCGGGCATTCGTGACGATGGATTCGTTCCGGTCGTCGATCCACTCGGTGGCGGACGTGTAACCGGTCCCGGGAATGCCGGCACCCAACTGCCGCTGGAAGATCACGCGTCCAAGGCCGTCGAACCTCCGCTCGACGGCAAGCCCGGCTATGGCTCGAACCTCATTGGTCACAAGGCCACCCGCGTCGATGCCGTACTCGGTGGCGTTGCCGAGTGGATCGGTCGTGCGGGTCATGCGCCGCTTCGCATCGAAGGTATTCCGGGTGATGTTGCCGTTGGCGTCGGATTGCTCCCAGGCGTTGCCGAGCAGGTCCAGCCGCACGGTCATCACCGCGTTGGTGAAGGGCAACCGGGTCTCGACGACGCGGTACAGGCCGTCGTGGATACGGGTCGTGACGTTCCCATGCAGGTCGGTCTCGGTCCGCACGTTGTCCATCAGGTCGTAGGTCCGTTCCGCCACCAATCCGGCCCGACCGACCACCGGCCCATGTGGTCCGCTGACCCGGGTCTGGGTGGGGCGGTTCAGCTCGTCGTAGAATTGGGTGCGGGTTACGCCGCGGGCATCGGTCGAGGTCACCGCGTTGCCGGCCGGATCGTACGTCCACGCGTTGGTGAGGTTCTGCGGCGATCCGTTGGCCTGACTCACCGCCAGCCGGATTTCCCGTACCCGTTGGCCGAGGGCATCGTAGGTCGTCCGTGTCACCAGGCCGAGCGGGCTGGTGATCGAGCGGATCTCGCCTCCCGGATGGTAGCTCGTGCGCGTGATCGCCGGAACACCGCCCAGCGGAGATCCATCCGCCAACCGCTCGCTCCTGATCGACCGATCCAGGGCGTCGTACGTCTCCTCCGTGTGATGCCCGAAGGTGTCGGTCGTCCTCCGGATCCGTCCGCGGACATCCAGGACCCGTTGGGTCCGCACCCTGCGGCCACCCCGCTCGACCTCGGCTTCGATCCGCTCGGGGTTGCCCTGCAGATCGTGGTCGAAGTAACGGGTGACGAACCCACGTTCGTCCGTGCGCGATTCGAGGTTCCCGTTCGGCGCATAGGTCCAGCGCGCGACATTCCCGAGTTCATCGATCTCCTGGACGACGTCGCCGAAGCGGCCGTCCACGACCTTCGAGGTCGTGAAGCCCTCGGCGTCCACGCGGTTGGTCACGATGCCGAAGAGCGCATCATGCTGCATCCGTGTCTCCATCGAGGTGACGGCGAGGCCCGACCGGTTGCGCACCGGGGCGTAAGCCGCCGGGAAGACCACGCGTTCACGGGTCACGTTGCCGCGACCGTCGTGGTACTCGAGGAACGTCTCCCGTCCCGCCGCATCCTTCCGCCAGATCGGTACGACATCGCGGATCACATTGCCTGCGGCATCGCGCACCGAGCCATCGACGACATCGACCGCCCAGCGCGTTTCCTCGACCTTGCCCAGCGGCCATTCGGTCCGCGTCACGGCTCCGTAGTGGTTCAGACGGTACTTCGTCGCCGGCAGGCCCGCCCGGGGATTGGAGACCGTCCGCTCAAAGGCCACCCAGTCGTACCCGAAGTCCGACACGACGTCGTGCGTCCCCTCGAAGTCGCCATGGGCCGCGCCGTGGCGGATCACGCGTTCGACGACCTCGTGCCGTGGAACATCCGCGAGCGGCTGGAGCGCGGCCGCCCCGAGGTAATGCGTCGGCCCAACGGCCCCGAAGACGTACTCGGTCCGGTGCCCGCTGGCGTCCGTGAAGAACCGGAGATTGTGCCCGTCCTTCAGACCTCCCGGCGTGTAGTCGTAACGCTCAACCCGGGTCTCATCCGGCGTCGGCCCCTTGCGCGTTGCCACGCGCAGGTTCGCATCGGCGTCGTACTCGAACTCCAGATGCAGGCCGAGCAGGTCGCCCCCGGTCTGCGCGTCGAAGCCGTCGACGAACCGCAACCGCAGTTCGCCCTCGACCCGTTCGTATCGGAATTGCAGCCCGCGCTTCCGTGAGCCAAAGGCCGGATCGATCTCGGTGACGGTGTCGAGCGTCGTGCGGTCGTTGTCGCCCGAGGTGTAGTCGTAGGCCAATGCGTTGCCGTGGGGTTCCCGGATCTCCTTCAGCACGTAGACGAGGGCCGTGCCCGAGCTCAGCGCCGGTTCCACGACAAAGTGATACCTCACCGCCGACTTGGTGAAGAACCAGGCATCGGTGCCGACGTCCGTGTCGCGCACGAGCACGGAGTGGAATCCAAGCTGCGGCCGGAAGAACTCGAACCGGCCGACCGCCGGCGGCAGGAGCGGGCCGTACAACGCGGTCTTGGTTGAATCCACCGCCGGCTGGGTGAACACGTTTCCACCGCCCTCCCCACCGATGACGGTCCAGCGCCCGCAATCGTCGCGGACGAGACGGATCTGATGGCTGTGGTTCCAGCCGGCCCCCATGGGCCCCGCCGAACTGTCGCCGGCGCTGCTGTAGGTCCGCGTGAATTCCAGCGGCAGCCGCCGACCTGCGTAGGTGAAGTCCTGCCGCGCCATCGTGAGATGCCCGTCCCAAAGGTCGACCCCTTGGACGAACGTGTGCCCGACGGGAGCGCGTTCCTGGATTTCCACTTCGTGTTCGAGGGTTCCACTGCGCACCACGTGGGTCGCGGCATCCCAGCCTTCGAAACGTTCGGCCCGGAGCTCAAACGTGTGTTCACCCGGCTCGCCCGCATGCCGGGTGTCCAGGAACACGCGATGCGCCCCCGCCGTGGAGGGCACGTTCTCGAACAGCGGCCAGTGCGTGCCCAGGTCGTCCGTCACGCCACGGGCCACCCGTCCGTCGATCAACAAGGTCAGGCGGCAGTCGAGGTTGTGCGCATAGTTCAGGTAGGTGCCCGCCGGACAGACGTTGGTGTTCATCCGGTCCACCACCGTCCGGATCACCAGCTCCGTGTCCGCTTCCAGTTCCGGCGTCAGCACCTGCGTGCCTCGCGACACCGAGGCACCGAGCGTCAGCGTGGTGCGATTGGTGTCGGACAACTGCGTCGATGCGAGGTCGCCCGCGTACGGCTGGAGAACTGGATCGCCGCCCGCCTCGGACGGGAATCCGACGCGGATCCGCGAACCCTGCGTGATCAGCGTACGGTCCCGGGCCGACTGCACCTGCACGACCTCCGCCGGGGTCAGTTTCCCCGAGACCACCGCGATGGGACCCGAGAGGTAGACATTGAACGCCTCCGAACGCGGGTCATCGCTGAGTCGACGCAACAGCAGTTCATTCTCGATCGCCGGGGGAAGAGCGCCGGCATCGCGCGCCACCACCCGACCCGCCGGGGTCATCGCCATCAGGGTCATGGTCACCTTTGGACCCGCGCCGCCTGGGATCTCGGCATGGAGATAGACGTGTCTCGCGGGCTCTGGCGGTTCGAGTCCGCCAGTCGGACCCGGCTTCACCACCGGCATCTGATACGGCTCCACCAGCGAGCGGATCATCGGCAGGCGACGCGCATAGTCATGCGGCTCGAACGGGTTCAACCATTCCGAAGGCGAAAGGACCCATCGGATCAGTGGTGCCGTCTGCGAGACGACGTTGCGGGTCCGCAGGCTCGCGACCGCCGTGCCGGCCCGGATCACACCGAAAGGCACATTCCCACCGCCGATGCCGGGCTGGATGCCCTGGATCGCCGGGTGCCAGCCCACCGCGGGGGCTGGCTCCAGGATCCGCTTCGCGTCCATCATCACGAACTGCTCCCGCCCAGCACCGTCGACCGTCAGCAGGACGAGCCGGCCGCTGTCATCGAGCTCCGCACCCTGGAAGAGCCCGAAGGTGTTCGTCGGAAGCGGGATCTCGTTCACGAGGCTGACCTGCGGCGCAAACGTGACATCCAGCACCGCCAGCTGGTTCGTCGGCTCCTTCAACCCGATGAACCCCGCCAGCACCAACCGCCGGCTGCCGACATCCACCCGCAACGCGCGCTTCGGGTAGACGTTCGTGAACTGGACGCGGAACCGCTCCGGCGTCACCTGCCCGACGAGGAACCCGCGGAATTCCGCCGGCTTCTGCACGAGGTTGGTTGCCGTCGGAAAGACGTAGCGCATCACCTCGACCTCGGTGTCGCTGCCGCCGGTCACCAAGGCACCCACGAATCCCGAGCCTCCATCCGCGACGACGTCCGCGAGGAAGCGCGAGGTCGCTTGCAGGACGCGGATGTCGCCTCCGGCCCCGGCCTCATTCGGCGTCAAGGTCAGGAGGTCGACTTCGCCCGGCGTGAATTGCAGCTGGGACTGGCCCAGGACCGGCAGTTGGTCGCCTTCATCGCGGTCCACGTAATCGCCGTCGCCGTTCACGTCGACCCCGGGCACCGGCTCCTCGGGAAGGATCGGAAATCCGCCCTGACGACGCAGCTCGGCGGCCCAATCGGTGTAGGCGAATCCCAGCAGCAATGTCTGGAGGTGGAGCACCCGCAGCGACGGCGCGAACGCCGTGTTCTGCGCCAGCACGAGGTACGGGGCCGACCACGTGATCCGCGTGATGCGAGCCGTCTCGTCGAGGTCCACCGCTCCACCGCCGACGATCGATGCCGGTCCGAGGCGTTCGCGGAGATCGAGGATGCGGATGAACCCCGTTCCGGCACCGGTGGTTCCAGCCACCGCCAGCAGGGCACCATGCTCGAAGTCCGGCGGCGGATTCGGGCCGGGTGTGGCACCACCCGCCCACTTCCTCACCCAGTCATACTCCGGGATGAGGGCCAGAGCCGTCGGCCGTCCTGGCAATGCCACCTCACCCGCGATCGACGGTTGGGAAGGCACCGAGATGTCATACGCCGTGACCCGGTTTCCGATGCGATCGATCCCGTAGGCATACCCGCCGCGGATGACGGCGCCGCCGCCCTCCTGCACGTTCGTCAGCGGGATCAGTTGTTCGGCCGCCGTGCGGAACCGCAGCAAATGGGGCTCACCCGCGGGCGAGGCCGGATTCGGATCCTGGTCGAAGAGCTGGCCCGCCGCATCCCGGATTCCCTGGATCGAGAGCGTGTAGTCGAGTCCAGGCGCCATCAGCGGATACACCATCACGAGTTCGCTCCGATCGCGCCCGAAGACCACCCGGGGTGAGCCTCCATACGGTGTCAGCAGGAACAGGCGCGCCGCCTCCTCGGGAGCATCCGGCGCCAACGGTTCGCTGAATTGCAGGACGATCGGCTGGTCCGACGCCACACCCACGCCGTCCTGGTCGGGCTGCGAGTACAGGACGCGCGGCCCGAACGGATCCCCGGCCAGCGGTCCGATCGCCGGCCGTTCGCCGAAGTTCACCGCGTAGCGCCGGACGCCCTCGTTCATGAAGGCGTCGTACCCGCGGATCTTCAGCAGCACTCGCGCCGGCCGGTCGCATTGCAGGTCCCAGATGCCTCCTCCACGATCCACCAGCAGGGTCGAGGCCTGCGTGGGTTCGACCGATTCCACCGCGACCTGCGCCGGCTCGAACCCCGGCACTGCCGCGGGCCCACTCGCATCGAGTATGTTCACCGACAACCGCACGAAGCTCCCCGGCGCGGGCAGCGGGTCGCCCTGCACCACGTTGATCTGCGGCGGCGTGCGATCCGGTTGCGGCCTGCGATCGAACACGATCTTGCCACCGCCGAAGGGATGATCCGGGTTGAAACGCGCGCCGGCGCCGCTCGATGCAAACCGCCCCGGAAACTGGGGGTGCGTTGCGTTAAGCGCGTGCCCGCCGTCCCGCTGCGCAGGCACCAGCATGCGATAAAGCCCGTTGCCATCACTAACGGTGAACAGCTCCCCGCCCTGCAACGTGAATGGCATCGGGTTGAACGTGGACCGCGCCCGTGCCCGGACCACCGCCCCGGCCAAAGGCAGATCCGTCCCGTGGATCAGTTCGACCAGATCCCCGAAGCGCGATACCACCAACCCGCTGAGGGCCGTGTTGTCGTACTGGATCGTTCCAAAAAGCATCGTCCGCACGTTCTCCATTCCCATGATGAAGACCGCGGAGGCCAGGAACGCCGGAGCAGCACCGCGTCTCGGTGACTGGCCGGTGCCCGGCAAATCCGGCTGCAGAAGGCCTCCAAACTGGTACGCGACCACATTCGTCGGCGTTCCATCCGGAAGCCGTTCCCGCATCTCGCGGAAGATCCCCGCGACGAGCGCAGGGTCGTTCGTGTCGCCATCACCCCGCCGCGGCAGTGCGTCCAGCAGGGCCTGGTTCAGCGTCAGCCGGAGCTTCACCGGGACCTGCAACGGATCGCCCTCCGTCGAGAAGTCGACGATGCCGAGCATCGTTCCCCCGGCCGGCGGAACACCGCGGCTCAACTCCGGCAGCTCGGCCAACGGGCGCGGCTTCACCGAGAATCGCGTCCGCCCCAACGTCGCCCCCGCCGGGACCTCCATCGTGATCGGCCCCAGTTCGGGCGTGCTCTCCGGGAACATCCACGTCCCGCCCGCCGCATAGAGCGCCACGCTCCCGTCCGGGAATCGTTGCACGCCCACCGGCACTTCCGTCCGCGTTCCGTTCCGGTTCAACAGCACGACCCGCAGCCGGTCCTCGACCGACGCCGGAATCGCGTTCGAGAAGCTCCCGTCCAACGCCGCCGTCCGCGCGATCACCTGACCCGTCGTGTCGTTCACGAACAGGACCGCCGCCCCGCCCTCGGCAAACCCAGCCGTCGCCACCACGCGCGCCTGGCCATCCGTGCCGGGCGCCTCGGAGTAGAGTTGCGCACCCGCCAATCGCGCCGGGGCCGGAGGAACCGTGGTGAATCGGAACTCCCGCCTACCCGCCAGCGGTCGCCCTGCCGCATCCGTCAACCCTGCCGCCAACCGCACGCGATAGGCCGTCTGTGCCGACAACACCGTCTCAGGCGTCAGCCTCAACGACAGCCCGCCCGACTCCCACGCCACCGCGCCGCGAACCGCCGCACCCGCAGCGTCCAGAAGCTCCGCCGCGACGGTCGCCGAACCCGGTGCCACCGCACGATCGAATCGGATCCGTACCACCGTCAGCAGCGGCACCTCGGACGCTCCGTCCACGGGAGTCACCGACAACACCCGCGGTCCCTCGGCTCCAACGACAGCGTCCCGCGCCAGGCCTCCGCCCGACGGCACGTCCACCGCCAGTCCAACGCCCTCGGCGCGGCGCTCGTCCCGGAAGATCAATGTCCGCGCGCCACCCGCGCTGGCGATCCGGTATCGCCCTTCGGCATCGCTCACCGCAACCCAGGGCTGTCCGTCGACCTGCACCCGGGCACCCGCAACCGGCGCTCCCGCTGAATTGCGCACGATCCCACGCACCACTCCCAGACGTTCGCCCAGCTTGAACCACGCGAACTGTCCCGCCCCGCGCAGTCCGTCGAGTCCCGTCCCATCCGACGGTTCGAGCGATTCCCACCGCCCGCCGCTCATCCGACGCCGTTCCACCACTTCCCAACCGACCCAGTCCGCACCCGGCACCGACCGCGCCAGCACGTACTCGCCTTCGGGAATCGACGCCGCGATCCGTGAATCCAGTCGTGCCCCCGCGCCCAGCCCGCCGACCGTGATTTCGAAAGCACCCACCAATTGCACCCCAGCTGGCACCGCCGGAACCTGCGCGCCTTCCAACGGACGGCCTTCGACCGCCACCGTTCCCGGCAGGACGCCCACCGCCGCCCCTACCCGCAACGCGCCCCACCCGATCTCGCCGCCTGGTTCCAACCGTTGGCCGTCGAAGCTCAGCGCATCCAGGATCTCCACCCGCACCATCGCTTCGCGCAATCGGTCCGCGCCCGAGATCCACGTGGGTCGAAGCGGGAAGTTTGCCTGCAACGGATCGGTCGCACCCGCGCCGGGGGCCCGATGAAAGGTCAGGGTCGTCGTATAGGCCGGCGCTTCCCGCACGGTTCCATCCACGAGCGCGTAGGTCTCCGTGACGCGGCACGCCAGCGCCGTTCCCGACGGCAACGTTCCCCGGCCGCTTCCCAGCCGGACCGTCGCCCGAGCGGTCACATCGGGCGCATTGGTGCTCGCCGAGACGACCGATGGCGCGAGCTCTCCCTGCGCTCCCAGAGCGCTGGCCGCCGGAACCGTCACGCCGGACACCACCGCGCCGACCACCGCCGGCGGTGGTGTCGTGGGCGCCGGATCCGCGCTGACGACCAGCCACGCGCCGTTCGCGGGCACGTTCCATTCCAGCGGTTGCCCCGCGAGGGAACGCCCGAGGGAGCGTACCCGCCATTCGGCCGTGCCTTCGTCCAGTTGCAACACCGCCACCTCGCGGCCCGCCGGAGTCTCCATCCAGGGCGTTCCCCGGACCGTCACTCCGCCCGCCGCGCCCGAGATCGTCTCGAACCATCCGCCCTGAAGCGGAATCCATCCCGACGGCAACGGCGCCGGCAAAGTCTGGCCGTCGAAGACCGTCACACGCACTTCGCCCGCTGCCGTTGCCCGGAGGCCCAGGTCGCTTCCGGGGACCGGCACCGTCGTGCCAGCCACAAGCCGGATTCCCCCCGCGGGCTTCGACAAAAGCCTTGGCGACATCACCCGCAGCACTTCGCCCGCCGCCAGCGCGCCGCGTTGCCAGGCCGGCCAACGTCCCTCCGCGCGGAACTCCCAGAAATGCTGCCCCGGAACTCCTCCCAAAGTCGCCGCTCCCACCGTTGGCTCGACCGCCAGATCCGTAGTCCCTGATGGCCCGCGTTCCCGCACCGTCACGCCCCCCAACGGCAATCCCGCTTCATCGACCACCCGCACCCAGCCCAGCGCGAGCCCGTCGCCCATGCCGGCCGCGAAGACCCGCGCCTTCAGGTTCGGCACCGCGTTCCCGCCCGCAGGGCGAAAGGAGACCACTCGCCGAGCCGTCGACGCCCCCGCCGCCAGCCGTCCCTCCGTCATCTGCGACGCGAGATTGAAGTACGGCGTCACTCCGCCCAGCTGACCGTCGGGATCCACCGCACCCGCGGTTCCCGCCGTCGAATCCACCAGTACCACCAACGGCCCGCGCAACGCCCCCGACGCCTTCGACCTCACGCTCAACTCCACGTCCCACCGCTGCCGCGCCGGATTGAACCGCACCCCTTGCCACACCACCTCCGTCACCGACGTCACTTCCGACAGCTCCGCCTCCACCGCCCCCAGCCGGAACCGCTCCGCCCGTACAACCCCCACCCCCATTCCCAGCAGGAGCAACAACAGGAACGCCACCCAACCTCCAACCCTTCCTGTAGGCCGGGTGCCCTCACCCGGCGCAACCAACGCACCGCCGCGTGAGGGCACGCAGCCTACACTTCCCTCTCCCGCTGTAGGCCGGGTGCCCCCACCCGGCGCAGCCAACACCCCGCCGCGTGAGGGCACGCGGCCTACACTTCCCTCTCCCGCTGTAGGCCGGGTGCCCCCACCCGGCGCAGCCAACACCCCGCCGCGTGAGGGCACGCGGCCTACACCGCCCTCACCTGCTGCGGACACCCAAATTGCCGGTTGTTTCATCGATCCTCCCATCGCAGTTCCCAGCCGTTGTCTCCCGACCGCTCCACCGCCCCGATACGCGGTGCCGACACCCGATCCTCACCCGCCTCCAACTGGAAAAATCTCGCTCCCGGCACCCGCGCCACCTCGAACACCTGCCGACGCCGGTCCAACACCAACTCCTCCTCGTCCGCGAACGGCCCGCACAGGTACGGACTCGATTGCAACCGCAGGCGGCGCGGCCGGAATTCGTATCCGATGACCCGGACCCCGCCCTCCACCCGCTGTTCCACCACCACCGCCGGCACGGCCGACCCGATCCGGAACAGTCGGTCATCTGCCCGCACCGGAAGCCGGAACTCGCGTCGGGCTGCGTCGTGCTGTGCGGTCACCTCGACGAAGGCGATGTTCGTTCCGGGCGCGGAAAGCAGCACTACCGGCCCCGTCTCGAACCGGTATCCCACGCGCCTTTCCCCCGCCGCCCCCAGCCGGATGTCCAGGGTCATCGCCACGTCCGAGATCACCCGGTAGAACCGACGCGATTCCTCGGCCGGCTTGCTGCGTCGCGTGCCCGCGCCTGTGACGTCCGGATCAACCACGAACGGTCCCACCGGTGAACTCGACGAAAGCACCCGCACGCCGGTGAACGGTTCACCGCGTCGGACCCGATCGACGATCGCGAGCGAGCGCCGAGGATCGAGATTACTGAACAGTTCCAGTTGCAGGTCGAACGGACAGGGCGCTGCCATGGGCCAAAGTCGCACCTCGACCTCGTAGGCCACCCGCAGGTTCAACCCCTGAAACGGCGACACATCCAGCCATCCCGCGGGCGAAACCGTCTTCACCATCAGCTGCCCCGCCCCGAACTCCAGGCCGCCGTCGTTCGCCGGACGCCACAGCGTTCCCACCGAGTCGAACACTCCCACCAACCCGCCCGAGTCCCCGGCAAACCGCGTCAATCGAACTGCCGCGGCGTCGAACAGGCCGCCCGCTGCCGCCGTTTCCTCCGTCGCGAAACCCACCCGGAAACGCACCAGACCCGATGTCGTCTCGTCGCGGACCACCAAGGGCACCGTCGCCACCTGAAAGACGTTGGTGCCGCCGGAATCGAGGGTCGCCCGGCCTCCGGGCGGAGCCGTCTGGCCCCACGCCAGACCGGACGCCACCACCGACCCCAGGACCCAGCGCCGGGCCAGACCCAGACACCGTTCCCGCCATCCGATGACACGCCAGAAGGACATTTCCATTCCTTCCAGCAACGTTCCTCCACCGATGTTACAGGGAAGATTTGGGGAATTTTGGGAAGGGGGTTATCCACAGATTTCACGGATTGCACGGATTCCACCTTCTGGAGTCTGGCCCCTGGGAACTGGCAACTCCTCTGGCATCCGCGCCCCGGATCCACCTACGCCGGAGGCGTAGCAGCTGGTAGCCCCGGGTTGGCGCGGATGCGCCTACCCGGGGTTGATGGCCTATCGGAAGGCGGGGATCACGATGATGTTTCCATCGCTGCGCGGTGGGAACGACAACCCGGGGACCAAGGAGGGTTTCCTCGGTGAGGTGGACGACGTGCTGGCTGCGGCGCGGTTTCTGGCAACCCAGCCGTACGTGGACACCAACCGCATCTACCTCGGAGGCCATAGCACCGGCGGCACCCTCGCGTTGCTGGTGTCGGAGAGCACATCCGTGTTCCGGGCCGTGTTCGCGTTCGGGCCGGTGGATGACGTCCGGGGCTACGGCACCGGCAGGCGCAACGAATTGGTCCCGGCGGACCTCACCGACCGCACGGAGGCACGGCTGCGGTCTCCCATCCACTGGCTGGGCTCGATCCAGTCTCCGACATGGGTCCTGGAAGGTGGGACCGGCAACACCGAATCGCTCCGATCCATGGCAGCGAAGTCCACCAACCCCAACGCCCATTTCGTGGAGGTCCGGAAGGCCGATCACTTCAACATCCTCGCTCCCGTCAACGAGCTGATCGCGCAGGCGATCCTCCGGGACACCGGCGAGCGCTGCAGCGTGAAGCTGGAGGCAGCCGACGTGAACCGCCACTTCGAAGCCTCGCGCAAGCCCAGGCCTTGAGGGGGCACGGCGATCCGGGACCACGGCGTCCGTCGTGGGATGATGGCACCGTCGACGTCGCCAGCGTCCAGAAGGCCGCCAGTTGCTCCAAGCGCCACGACCTGCATCGCGGTGTCGCCGTGGAATCTGCCTCCCAGAACTCCAGTTCGTGCCGGGTACGGCACGATCTAGCCTCGGCCGATCAAGAATGGTTGCCGCGCTTTGGTCATGAACCCGCAGCACCCCAAAACCAATACCCACCCTTCGCGTGTCCACCTCAGACTTCCCACCGATTGAAGCAGGGCGATCCAGCAAGCACTGCGCGAACTGCAGCTCGCGGATGTCGCTTTACGACTTGCCGGGCCACTATGGCCGCAACCTCGAAATCGATGTCTGTCATGACTGCAACGCGATCTGGTTCGATGAGTGGGAGAGCACCCAGCTCTCACCGGACGGCGTGGTGGCCCTCTTCCGGTTGATCCATGAGCGCGGCGGCACCGCGAGCAGCGCGGGCTTGAAGCTCTCCGAGGGCTTGCGGTGCGTGAGTTGCGGCGATGCAATGAAGCGGGTCAACGATTGCGTGAAGAACACCCGGTTCGTCTACCAGGCCTGCCGCCATGGCCACGGTCGCTTCACAACCTTCTACAATTTCCTCTCAGAAAAGCAGTTCGTCCGCGAGTTGACCCGGGCCGAGCGCGAGAAGCTCTGCGCAACGGTCCGTCAGGTGCGGTGCTCGGGATGTGCCGCACCCGTCGATCTCACCCAGCACGACGCGTGCTCCTATTGCCGCGCACCGATCTCGGTGTTCGATCGCGACGCAGCGCGAAAGGCCATTGAACACTATTTGCAACAACGCCAGAAGCAGGTGCCCGCACAGCCTCCGTCCCTGGATCCTGGGCGCACTCCGCAGGGTCAGGGCCAATGGGGTACGTGGGAGAAACTCTACGCCGCCGAACTCGCCGCGGACCTCTTGTTCGCATTGGGCAGCGCAGCAACACGCGGGCTGATCCGCCCGATGGTCGCATCCGCTGGATCGATCGTGGGGGGCGCGGCACTCACCAACGCAGCCGCTGCGGCCGCCACGACGGCACTTCTTCCAGGTGCACTTCTGGATTCCTTGCCTCAGGAATCCCTCGGCGAAGCACTCACGGATTCCACCGTCCCAGATGCCCTGACCACCGCGACCGAGGCACTGTTCGGAACCGGGACCACCCAGGACCTGTTCTCCTCGGCCTCCAGCGGTCTCGGTGAAGCCGTTGCCAGCGCAACCGGGAGTCTGGCGGATTCGACCGACGCAGCAGCCAGCATCCTCGGCACATCGTTCAGCGGGATCGCGGAAGGCGCGGGCGATGGCGTCGTCGATCTGGTTTCGGATGGAATTGGCAGTCTGATCACGTCGATCTTCGACTGATCCTAGAATCGGCAGTTCATTGATCCGCAGATGGCGCCGATTGCGCAGATGGAACGGCAGATATGCCAGCACGGGGGCTCGTGCAGACGTCACCTTGCGGGTGAAGGGCACGCCCGATCCAAGCTCCTCATTATCTGCGTCATCTGCGCCATCTGCGGATCCAACTGCCGCTTTCAGGCTGATTTTCCGCACAGGAGGGCAAAACCCATCGGGATTTGCTCCTTTCGGCCATCGCCGGCACGCGTCCCGGATCCAGCTACGCCGGAGGCGTTGGAGCAGGTAGCCCCGGGTTGGCGCGTATGCGCCTACCCGGGGTTGAAGGGTGAAGGGAAGACGCACCCCGGAGGGCGTGCGCAGAACCAGGGTTCCTGCAACCCTTGCCAGGGTTGGGAATCCAATTCGTGCCCGTGAACCCGGGGTCGCTTCGCACCCCGGGCTACCGGCTTCAACGCCTCCGGCGTAGATGCGCCCCGCAGCCTCCCTCCCCCCGGCGCGCGGCTTGACCTCGGGGTGGCGGCTCCGTCACACAAGACGGGATGAAATCCTCCCCTTGGAACCGGGACCGCTCCAGCCTCGGCCTTCGCGGCCCAAGGGGATTCACGCTCATCGAGCTGCTGGTGGTGATCGCCATCATTGCGATCCTGGCGGGGATGCTGTTGCCGGCCCTCGGGAAGGCCAAGTCACGGGCCATCGGGACGAAGTGCATGGGCAACCTCCGGCAGCTCGGACTCGCGACGGCCACCTACATCGTCGACAATGGCGTCTATCCGGTGGGCATCGATGGCAGCGACGGTTCGGTCTGGATCTGGCCGGCGCTGCTTCGCAAGACGATGTACGGAGGCCAGAACACGGCCGTGTTCCATTGCCCGGCGGCACCAAAGCAATCGCAGTGGGTCCCGAAGTTCGCCGGCAGCACCCCGGCACGCCTGGGCTACCTCAAGGACGAGGTCCGCCTGCGACCCGGCGGGACGTTCTTCATGAGCTACGGCTATAATGTCTGGGGAGCGTTCGCCGGGCAGAACCCCAACACCGGTCTGGGCGTCTACCTGGGCGATCCCACCTGGGGCGAGACGAAGGAGTCTTCCGTGAAGAACCCCTCGGAGATGATCTCCTTCGGCGACAGCAACTGGGATCTCAAGAAGAAGGGTGACCGCGACTGGAGCGGATTCATCGGCATGTACGAGGAACGTCAGTGGCCGCTGGAACTCCACGCCAACCGGGCCTCGCTGGTCTTCTGCGACGGCCACGTCGAGGCGAAGAAACGGATCGATTTCATCGGCCAGCTCAACAAGGACGCCGGACGCCGCAAGCAGGTCTCCCGCCTCTGGAACCGCGACAACGAGCCACACTTCGAGTAGCCATCCCCATGCACTGCCAGAGCCGGACGGTCCGATGCTGACGGATCTGGAGCCGAGGCCGGAAGCCGAGGCTGGAGAACGAACGGTCCATCCATGAATCCCCCGTTGAGCCACCACCGAGCCTGCCAATGAGATCCTGCCTGACCTACTTCGTCGGACTCGCCTCCCTGGGCTGCCAGTTGATTGCAGCCGAATTCACCGCGACCCAGCCGCTCAACGTGCTCGTGCTGTACGCCGACGATTGGCGACACGACACGCTCGGCTGCGCGGGCAATCCGGTGGTGAAGACGCCGAACCTGGACCGACTCGCGGGCGAAGGCGTCCGCTTCACCCGCAATGCCGTCACCACGTCCATCTGCGGCGTGAGCAGGGCTACGCTGTTCACCGGGCAATGGATGGCGCGGCATGGGAACAAGGCTTTCAAGATGTTCGAGACGCCCTGGGCGGAGACGTATCCGGGGCTGCTGCGGGCGAAGGGCTATTTCACCGGGCACAT
The DNA here is from genome assembly GCA_965284395.1 of Limisphaerales bacterium. Classification (GTDB taxonomy): domain Bacteria; phylum Verrucomicrobiota; class Verrucomicrobiia; order Limisphaerales; family UBA9464; genus UBA6176. The sequence continues at coordinate 1,181,310 of OZ260084.1, forward strand.
CGGCAAATGGCACAACGGCGCGTTCCCGGCGAAGGAGTTCGACTTCGGCCGCTCGTACAACGGCACGCACTGGATGAAGCAGCCGGACGGCTCGCGCATCCACGTCACGCAGAAGAACGAGAACGACGCCCTGGAATTCCTTCGCACGCGCCCGGCCGACAAGCCGTTCTGCCTCACGCTCGCCTTCTTCGCCACCCACGCGGAGGACGGACACAAGGAGCAGTTCCTCCCGCAGCCGCAGAGCATGGCGTTGTACCGTGACGTGACCATCCCCGTTCCATCGAACGCCACCGAGGAATCCTGGAAGCGGTTGCCGCCGTTCTTCGACGCGAAGAACGAAGGCCGCATCCGCTGGGGCTGGCGCTTCGACACGCCGGAGAAGTTCCAGACGATGATGAAGAACTACTACCGTCTCGCGACGGAGGTGGACACCACTTGCGGGCGGGTGCTCGACGAATTGAAGGCACGGGGGCTGCTCGACCAGACCCTCGTCATCTTCACCACGGACAACGGCTACTTCCACGCCGAGCACGGCCTCGCGGACAAGTGGTATCCGCACGAGGAAAGCATCCGTGTCCCGCTCATCGTGCGCGACCCCCGCATGTCGCCGGAGAAGCGCGGCACGACGAACGATGCCTTCACGCTCAACGTGGACCTGGCACCCACCATCCTCGCCGCCACCGCCACCCCCGCGCCAAAGACGATGCAGGGCCGCGACCTCGCGCCGCTCTATCTCGGGGCCAGGAAGCCCGACTGGCGCACCGAGTTCTTCTACGAGCACGCGGTCATCGCCGATGGCCGCATCCCCGCCTCGGAAGCGCTCGTGCAGCGGGAGTGGAAGTACATGTTCTGGCCCGCGCAGGACTACGAACAGCTTTTCCACCTCACCGCCGACCCAAGCGAGGAGAACGACCTTGCCCGCGACCCCGGGTACTCCGCGCGGCTCGCGGAGATGCGGAGTCAGTTCGCAAAGCTGAAGGCCGCCGCGAAATGACGCATCCAGAAGGCGCACCATCCGACGACAAGCGGCGGCCCGAGAACGAGGAAGGGAATGCCCAAGGGCAGGAAGTCGCGGGAGCGGAGTCCGCCACCGGCGAGGACGAGGGCATTGGGCGGCGTGGAGATGGGGAGCGCCATGCCGAGCGAACAGCCCAGCGCGGCCGAGACGCCCATGAGCAGTTCGCCCTCGCGTCCCGATTCGGGACGGACCATGGCCAGCGCGATGGGCAGGAGGATGTTCGCGGCCGCGGTGTTGCTCATCACGTTGGACAACCCGGCCGCCGCCCACGCCACCAGCAACGCACCCATCCACGGGGTGCCGCTCCCAGCGCCGAGCAACCCGGCGACCCAGTGACCAAGACCGGTCCGCTCGATTCCGACGCCCAGGGACAGGCCTCCCGCCAGCAGGATCAACACGTCCCAGGAGAGATCGCGCAGATCGCGCGTCCGGATGAGACCAGCCATCGGAAACAGGACCACCGGAACGAGCGCCACCATGCCCGTGGACAACCCATGCCAGGTCTCCGTGGCCCACAACACGACGGTGGCCAGGACGACCATCACAGCCAGCAGCCGGACAGCAGGGTGGGGAGCGTCGATAGGCCCGACGCTCCCAGACCTCCCGGGAAGTTCGAGAAGCCGAATCGAGCCTTCCCGCACATCAGCGGTCACGCCCCGGCGCAACCACAGGAACGCGCCGGTGGCACAGATTCCGGCCACCGGAAGCGCCAGGACCAGCCAGTCGATGAATCCCACGCGACCGCCCTTCGACAGGAGCGCCACGGCAATCGTGTTGGGGGGCGTGCCGATGACGGTTCCCATCCCGCCCAGGTTGGCGCCGGTGGCGACAGCCAGGAGCAGCGCCGTCGACGTACGTCCACCGGGCTCCAGGCGGACGATCAAGGGACGCAACAAGGTCAGCAGGAGGGCCGCGGTGGCGGTGTTCGAAAGGAGCATGCTGAACGCGAAGGCCATTCCGAGGACGACAGCCAGGACTGCCTGTGGTCTGCCGCCGGTCCAACCCAGAAGCCGGCCGGCGACCCAGCGATCGAGTCCGGCGCGTTCCGCCCCGACACCCAGGAAAAGGCCACCCAGGAACAGCCACATCGGCGGGCTGGCCCAGGGAACCACGAAAGCCTCCCACGCCCGGAGATCCCCCGGGGCCGCCAGCACGCCTCCAGGAAACCCAAGCAGGCCGACCTGCAACCCGATGGCGAGCAACGCCACCGCAAAGGCCGGAACCACCTCGCCCATCCACAGCACGGCGCACAGCACCACGATTCCCAATTCCACCCGACCCGCCGTCGTCAGGCCGTCGGACGTCGGCAACCACGCCGCAGCCACGGCACCGGCGACGGCCATCGTCCACACCGCCACGTCACGCCATCCACCGCTTGTTGACCGTTCGCCCATCTTCGAAAGCCCCTTTGCGCTCCAAGCCCAGCCCGGGCCCGAGGCGCACCTTGTCTGTACCCCCCAGCGAGCGGTGGGGCGAGTGTCCTCACGAGCCGTGGTGAGTTCCGAGTTTCAAGTTTGAACCTAGAAACAGCGGTTGGATCCACAGATTTCACCGATTGCACGGATTGGAAGCCGGTTGAGAGGGGGCTGTTGTTTCACCCCACGGGTGAGATGCAAACAGCGATGCGGTGAAGCCTCTAGTCCCGGTCCATCTGTGAAATCCGTGAAATCTGTGGATAGCCCAACTGCCGCTTTCAGGTTGAAGTTTCATGCGGAGTCTCGCCCCACCAGATTTGGGGACAGTGACAAGATGCGCCACAGTGGACCGTCGGGGGCTGAAGTCCCATTCATCCAGAAACCACGCGGACCCGTCATCATCACAGGTTCGAAAGTTCGGGAGCCCGGTGAACCATCCGTAATTCCCGCATCCGGTTCCGGTGTATCCCCGCATGGACGGAAAAGCGTGGAGTGATCGGATCAGCGGGTGGTGGTGGATGGCGCTGGCGATCTGCTTGGGTTGGACCGGGCGGGTCGGGGCCTCGGACTGCATGCAATGGGTCCGGCGACAGGACGTGGGTTCGCCGGGCATCCAGCATCGGCACTGCATGGCGTTCGACGAGCAACGTGGGACCGTTGTCCTGTATTCCGCGGACGAAAGCTCGGACCTGTGGGAGTACGATGGCTCGAGTTGGCGACGGGTGGAGACCACCGGTGCCCGCCCGCCGGCGCGCCTCGACGCAGGACTGGTCGCAACCGGTGGATCAGGGCACGGCGGCGTCTTGCTCGTCGCCGGCTACTCCCGCACGCCGGTGAACGACGAAGACGAACACCGCCTCGATGATTTCTGGCACTTCGTCTTCGACGGGCCGTTCGTTCCGGGCGCGCCGTCCCGGGGGCATTGGAAGCAGGACGGTCGCCTCTCGGGTGCCGCCACACCCGGTCAGACGCCGCAGATCACGACGCGATACTTCGAGGAAGCGCCCCGTGCCGCCGTGCGCGTGGTGTCCGGGCCCGATGGCCCGTTCGTCTTCGGCGGCATGCCGGTAATCCGCGTCCGCAGTGCTGGCGGTTCCGTCGACGAGACCTTTGATGGCCCGGCCCACTTCGTCCACCGGCTGGAAGGCGGGATCTCGATTCCGACCTTCATCGGCGACCACGCAGCCACCGAAATGGCCGTGGCCTTCGACACGCGACGCAATCGAATCCTGCATCATGGCGGCGTGCGTTTCCTTCGCTACGACCAGTCCCCGTACGTCGAGACGGCCTCCGCACTCCGCGTCCATTCCGAGAACCCGCTCCGACGCCAGGTCCTCACCAACCTGCCCCCGCGCTTCGGGCATCGCATGGTCCATGACCCGCGGCGCGACCGGCTGGTCGTCTTCGGCGGAAGCGTCCTGACCGACGCAGGACAATCGCCGTCGAAGTGGAACTCCCAACTCGTGGACGCCCGTCGGTTCTTCGAGGTCGAACTCGACGGCAATACCGTCCTGGACCCCGTCACCGATGTCATCCCGGCTGCCCGTTGGGGACATGACATGGTCTATGATTCCCGCCGCGGCGTGGTCGTGTTGCAGGGCGGCTGGAACGGGATCTCTTCATCCCTCGATTCGATGTCCCGCGAGACGTGGGAGTATCGGGTGCGGCTCTTCGAGTACCTGGAACAACCACGCACGAACGTCGTCGTCTGCGGCGGCAATCCGTTCGAACTGTCGGTGCGGGTCCTTTCCCATGCCACGCCGAAGTATCAGTGGTTTCTGGGGACCAGCTCCATCCCCGGCGAAACCAACCGGACGCTGGTACGGACGTCCGCCCGCGCGCAGGACGAAGGCGTCTATCGCTGCGAGGCCACCGACGCCTGCGGCAACCAGCTCGTGAGCGAATCGTCATCCGTCCTCGTCCACTTCCCGCCGTTTGCCGTCGGCGGGGCGGAGTCGATGGCGGTCTGCCCCGGTGAGACGGCGTCCGCGACCTTCGGCGTGCTCTCGTCGACTCCCCTCACGGTCACATGGTTCCGGTTCGATCCCGACGCCAATGGCAATCCTTCGAACAACGGCATGGTCCGCGTCCCGAGTGCTGCTGAACTGGGGATTCCCGGAACGTTGGACTGGGACCTCGCCCTGCCCGACATGCAACCTTCTCAGAGCGGATTCTACCGCGCCCGCGCGGTGAACCTGTGCGGCGAGACCTGGAGTGAAGTCGGCATGTTGACCGCCGGTGTCTGGATCCGCGCCCACCCACAATCCACCACCAATCGCGTCTGCACCACGCACTCCCTGCGGGTCCTGGCCGCGGGCAAGGGCGAGCTGAGGTACCAGTGGCGTCGGAACGGGCTGCCGCTCGAATCCGACACCCGGGTCGTCGGCACCCGGAACCCAGTCCTCCTCTTCACCACGCTGCGTTACCTGGATGACGGCGCCTACGACTGCGTCGTCTCCGACAGCTGCACCACGGTCACCTCGCGCGTCGCGCAGTTGACCATCGAACCCAACCCGCCCTTCGTACTCGTCGAGACCAACGGCCCCGCCGCCCGCATGCGCCACGGCATGGTCTACGACAGCATCCGCGGGGTGACGGTGCTCTTCGGTGGAATCGGAAGCGGCGGAACAGTCGCCGACGCCTATCGCAACGACACCTGGGAATACGACGGTCAGGCCTGGACCCGGCGCCTCACCACGCGCGCGCCCTCTGGTCGCACGGACTTCGGAATGGCCTTCGACCGCGATCGCGGTCGGGTCGTGCTGTTCGGCGGATTCACCCACGACGGCATCAACGGCAGTCTCCGCAGCGGGGAGACGTGGGAGTACGATGGCCGCGACTGGACGAAGTCCTCATCCACGAACGCACCCTTGCCGCGCTCCGCTCCCGCCCTGTTCTACGATCCCGTCCGAAGGGTCACGACGCTCTACGGCGGCGACTCCGACGATCTCGTCAACCCGCGCGCCGGCGACATCTGGACCTGGGATGGAACCAACTGGGTTCAGCGGGTGATCACGGGCGATCGACCGCAGTTCGGACCCTTCGGAAGCCCGGGACGACCGCAGATGGCGTGGGATGAAGCCCACGGTTACGCCGTGTTGCCGCCCACCGTCCTTTCCTCGTCCGCCGGTGACCGCGCGACGTGGACCTGGGACGGCCTCCGGTGGACGAGGCGCCCCTATACGTTCGCAGGCTTTGGAGTGAACCCGTCGATTGCCGGCTCGGGAATGGGCATGGTCTACGACGCCTACCGACGCGAGGTCGTGTACTGGGGCGGCGACGGCAGCGACCAGTCCCGCCTGTGGCGCTGGACCGGCGAGATCTGGCGACGCGACGAGATCTCCGAAGACGTGGGATTCGAGCTCAACACGGCGGCTGCCTACGACATCCGACGCGGCTCGATCGTGCAGTTCGGCGGACAGAATTCGGGTCCGGATCCAGCCTCGCGCGGCCTCTCGGCGAGGACATGGGAACGTCTGCTCGCGGACGCACCCGTCATCCTCCGCGAACCGGTCGTGCATCGGACGACGGCGCCCGACCGCCTGCTGGTCCGGGTCGTTGCCGCCGGTGCCGGATCGATGACCTACCAGTGGGAACGCGATCAGGTCCCACTTGCCGAGGGTGGGATGTACAGCGGAACCCGCACCGCAGTCCTCTCTGTGGATCCATCGCTGGCGTCGGATTCCGGCGCGTATCGATGCATCGTCCGGACGCCCTGTGCGGAGGTGGCAAGCCTGTCGATCCGGCTCGGCGGAGGCGGAGCCGGACTCGCCCTCGCCGCTGCCTCCCAGATCCTCGAGGGACAGGCGCTTCTCAAACTGACCTGGGACGCCCCCGGCGCACGACTCGAACAATCCACCCAGATCGGCGGCCCATGGCAGCGGGTGACCAACGCGACGAGTCCTCACCTCGTCCCGCTGGAGACTCCCGCCGCGTTCTTCCGCATCCGGAATCCGTGAGCAGGAACGGGGTGGCGACGTCCTCGTCGCCTCTGTAGATGGCCTCGGGGGGCAACGGCGACGTTGCCGCTCCGCTTGGCGCTTCACCCATTCGTACTCGTCCTCCTACTCAGCCCGAAGGGCGGTACTCGTACTCGATCCGTGGTTTTCACAAACAACGCCCCGAGCCCCATTGGTTCGAGTAGGAGTACGCTCTTCGCAGGTCATGGACGAAGGAACGCGTGTTCTCTGCGTCATCTTCTTCAGCCTGAAAGCGGCAGTTGGACTATCCACAGATTTCACCCTGGAAAAGGCAGTTGGAACCACGGATGGCACGGATGACACGGATAAGCAGGAACTTGGCTTGGGATCGCCGCGCACCTGCGAGGTGAGCGCTCGACCGGGATGGAAACCTTCATTCCAGCCCCGTCCATCCGTGGAATCTGTGAAATCCGTGGTCAATAAACCGCCGCTTTCAGGTTCACGGATTTCACAGATGGGCCGGGAGAAGAGGTCTCACCGCGTCGCTGTTTCCAGATCACCCTTGGGGTGAAACGACAGCTCCTCTCAACCGGCTTCCAATCCGTGGAATCGCTGCAAGAACTCCGGGTAGGCGCGTTCGCGCCAACCGGGGGATACCGGCTTCAACGCCTCCGGCGTTGGGAGGAGTTGCCAGTCACCAGTGCCCAGATTCCAGAGCAATGCGCGCTTCTGGGAACTGGAAACTCCCCTCCTGTCCTACTTCCCGGACTTCTTCTTCTTGTCCTTGTCCTTGGCGGTGGGCTCGGCGCCGGTGGACAACGGCTGGACGGGCACCTCGGGCTTCACGGGAAGCGTGTCGATGAGGGAGTCGAGCTCGCTCTTGGGAATCGACTTGGGCTTGAGGGTGGTCTTCGCCCGTTCCTCAGCAGTCAGGCCGGCGAGTGCGCCGGGAGCAGGGATCACGACCGGGGTCAGGAAGATCATCAGCTCCGTCTTCTGGTTCTGCTTGGTCTTCCGCTTGAAGGCATTTCCCAGGTACGGGATGTCGCCAAGCAACGGGATCTTGCTTTCGGACTCGGTGATCTGGGTCTGCATCAAGCCGCCGATGACGACCGTCTGACCATCGGGCACGACCACCACGGTATCCGCGAGGCGCGAGTTGACGACCGGTGCGAGGGCGTCCCGGGAGATGGGAACCCAGGCGGAACGATCGGCGAGCGACGACGTCTCGGGCGACACGATCATCTCCACCATGCCATCGGGCGTGATGAAGGGCGTGACGCGCAGGATGATGCCGACGTTCTGGTAGGTGACGGTGTTGATCTGGCCGTTGATGGTGTCGAAGCGGGTGTTCGAAACGAGCGGCACCTGCTGGCCGAGCGAGATCGTGGCCGGCTGGTTGTTGCGGGCGAGGATCGACGGGCGGGAGAGGATCTCTGCCTTGCCAGCCTGGGCGATGGCCCGGAGCGTGGCCTGGAAGTCCGAACCCAGCACCTGATACAGGCCGGCACCCGGAGGTGTCGGGAGCATGTTCTGGACATTCTGACCCAACACATTCGGGACGCTCGAAGTGGCGGCACTGCTGATCGCCGAGGCGCCGAACGCATTGGCGACCGAGCCCTGCCCCGTGTTGCCCAACTGGCGGACGTAGCCACCCTCGACGCCGATGTCGGAGCTGTTGTTGTGGGTCACCTCGAGGAACACGACCTTGATCAGCACCTGCGGGCGCGGATTGTCGAGGCTGCTGATCACGTCCTTGATCTGCAGGTTCGTCTCCTCGTCGGTGATGACGATGATCTTCCGGGTCTCGGGATCGTAGGAGATGGTGGCATCACCCACCTGGGTGTTGTTCGGGTACTCGCGGGTCGAGCCGCCACCGCCACCGGTGGTCGTCCGCCGGCCGGTGTTGCCGCCGCCGCCCTGGAACTGGGCGAAGGCGGATGCGGCCATGGCCAGCGCCAGGCCAGCGCCGAGGACCCGGGTAGGAAGGGAATGGGATTTCATCGTCGATTCCGTGAAAGGGGTTCTGTGGATCAGCGGCCGAACCCGCCACCGGCGGCACCACCGCCGCCACCGTTGTTGCCCCCGCCGAAGCCGGAGCCGGTATTGCGGTTGTTGTTCTGTTGCTGCTGCTGCGTCGATCGCGTCGTGAGGGCGCTGTTCTGGTTCCGGTTCTGCGTCGACCGGTTCTGGGTGTTCTGGCTCTCGAACAGGCCGCGCAACACCTCCTGCACCTGTTGCGGATCGGCGTTCTGGAGATCGTAGACGTACACCTTCTGCTTGCGCGCCGGGTTCGAGTCCAACTGCTTCACCATCTCACCGATCTGATCCATCATCTCGCGATCGGCGCTGACGATGATCGAGCTCGTCCGCTGGTCGGGCACGGTGATGACCTTGCCCTTCTTCTTCGCCCGGTCGCTGGCGCTCGTCGCCGTTGCGGTACGCCCGCCGCCGCCAAACATCCCGAACCCGCCGCCGAAGCGCTGCCCGCGCTGGTTGTCCGTGGACTTCGATTCATCCGGGAAAAGCCCCGCCAGCACCTCCGACATCTCGACCGGATCCGCATACTGCAGCCGGAACACACGCAATTCCGTCACGTCCTGGACATTGGTGTCCACGGACCGGATCAGCTCCTCGATCGCCGGGATCGCATCCTCGGGCGCATTGATGATGATGGAGTTGCTGTGTTCATCCGCCACGGCGACGACCTTCGAGGCAGCCGCGCGATTGCCCGAGCCACTCGACGTCGCACCGCCTCCCCGTCCACCACCACCGCCAAAGCCACCCGGGAACCCGCCACCACCAGGAAATCCGCCGCCACCGAATCCGCCCCGGTTGCCACCGCCTATCGCGGACGAGCGCGAATCCTGCGCGGGATAGAGTTCCTTGATCACGGCTGCCAGCTCCTTCGCATCGGCGAAGCGCAACGGATAGACCTTCACCGAATTCGCGCCGGCCAGGGACGTATCGAGCGCACGGATGATCTCGGCCAGGCGATGGATCGAAGCCTGCGTATCCGTGATGACCAAGGCGTTGCCGGCGTCATTCGCCGTCATCGTCGCCTCCGACGGCAGCAGCGGCTGCAGGTCGGTGGTCAACTGGGTCGCGCTGATGAAGCGGACCGGGATGATCTGGGTCACCATCTGCTCGTCCTTGGGAATCGACTCCGGGTCATTGCCACTCTTGACCGGGATGTCGCGCTTCCGGGCACCGTCCTTGGAAACGATTGTCAGCGTCCGGCCGTTGCGGAGGGCGGTGTAGCCATTCCGCGAAAGGGCCGACTCGAGGATCGTGAAGGCTTCCTCCTTGGTCACGGGCTGCTTGGCGATGACGTCCAGCTTCCCGCGCACCTCGGTCTCCGCGACGATGATGTACCCCGCGGCCTCACTCAGGTAGTTGAGCACGGTCTCCAACGGCGCGCCGCGGAAGTTCAGCATCAGCATGCCCTCCGGCACCACGGGTGGCGGGGTCTCGGGCGCGGGCGGCGGGGTCGCAGCCGCGGCCTTCACGGCCGGCGTCGGGGCCGGCGTGCGGGCGACAGCGGGAAGTTCTGCAGCCTTCTCCGCCGGCTTGGCAGCAGAGGGCGCGTCCTGGGCCTGTCCTCGACCATGCACCGCCCCCGACATCACGAGGGCGAGAAGGACCGAAGGGATCGTGTTACTTCTCATTTTTCATCTCCTGTTCGCGCTTCTGCAGAAGCCTCTTCAAAATTTCATCCGCACTGCCACCACCACTGCTGCTGCCGCTCCCGGAACTGCTGCCGGTCGACACCGAAGCCGCGGAAGCACCACCCGAGCTCGATGACATTGAACCGCCCGAGCCACTGGAGCCGGTGATACCCCCCGCGTAGGGACCCTCGGCGAACATCCATTCACCGTCGTCCTCGCGGCGCATTTGCGAGCCGATCTTCAACTGCGTCACCTTGCCCAGGGCCTCGATGCGGACCGCGGAGTCCGAGATCGACAGGACCTTGTACCCGGCAATCGTGTCGCCCGCCTTGTGGGCTTTCCGGTAGTCCGAGCTCGACCCGTCGAAGAACGCCATGTCGCCCTTCTCGTAGCGCAACGTGCCCACCAACGAGAACGCATCGACCTTGGGCGTGCGCTTGACCTCGCGGGACACTGGCCGGTCCGGCCGGTTGGGCTGCCGCCCCGGGTTGAAGATGTTCCGGTCGTTGACGACCTTGAAGTACGCGTAGTCCGTCTTGGGAATCTCCGGAGCGCTGTTCGTGCCGCCGGACTTCGAACGGGAAGCCGAGCCAAAGGAACTCCGCCAGTCCCGCGTGCCGCGCTCGCCTCGATCCCGGGACCGGCCTTCGCGACGGGAGGGCGGCGGACCGGACCTGGAATTGCCCGGGCTGAACGGCGCATTGGTTCCGCCCCCGAGCACCGCCGCGGCGTCCGACTGGGCGTCCATCGGCACGTCGCCCGCTCCGGAATCGTCGTCCGGAGCCTGCGTGTCGTCCGGACCGTCCGCAGCCTCCGGTTCGGCTCCGGCGGCCGCTGCGGCTGCCACGGCCTCAACGACCACGGGCACCTCGGCAGGCGGTTCGTCCGGGCTCTGGGCCAAAGCGCGCCCCACGCCGCCGACCGCCAGCAGGCAGGAGAGCAGGACCGCCTCGAACCGCAGGCGTGCGATGCGGCCCATGCGACCCGGGGCTGGATTGAATTCGGGAATCGGGTTCATCGCTGGGAGGGAGTGTTGAGGAGCAGGCCGCTGACCTGGAGGCTCACGGAAATCTGCGACGCGTCCGAATCGCGGGCCGCGAGTTCGACCGTCTCCACGCGCATGGCGAGACGGTCGCGTTCCACCTCGTGGAGGAACTTCGTGACCGTGCTCAGGCTGCCGGCGGCATCCACGTGGCACTCGAAGGTCATGTAGCCTTCGTCCGACTGCTTCCACTGGGGCTTCACCGAGGTGATGTTGACGCTGGCCGCCCGCGACCACCGGTCGAAGGCATCCAACACCCGGCCTTCGGCGGCCGAAACCTCGGACGGCAGGGCGTTGGTCTTCATCTCCTGCCAGCGCGACCGGACCGCATCGCGCCGTTCGAGCAATTGCCGCCCCTTCGCGATGTCCTTCTTCAGCTGCGCGATGCTCTCGGAGCGGGCCGTCCAGCTCTTGATGAGCGGGCTGATCACCAGGCGGTCGCCGGCCAGCAGGCCCACGCCGGTCAGGGCGAGGATCAGCAGCAGCTTCTGACGCTTATCAGGATCGATGTTCATGGCTGTCTGCCCGAGGCATCCCAACGGAAATTGAAGGTGAACTGAAGGGGCGACTTGCCCCGCAACTGGTCGACCTGGACATCGGTGACCTCCCGCGCCGCGCGCAGCTTGTCCAGCGTCCGCAGCAATGCGGTGCTGTCCCGCGCCGTGCCCTGGCAGACCACGACACCCACGTCCCGGATCTCGACGTTCTTCGCGGTTACCGCGCCATCCTCCGGGAAGGCTTCGGTCAGCGTCTTCATCACCAGAAGGCTCCGGACCGATTCATCGAACCACGGCCGGAACTTCTTCAGCTGGGCCTGCGTGTCCTCGACCTCGCGGACCGTCTTGGCGATCGAATCCCACTCCGAGCGCAACGTCACCAGCCGGACCTGCTGTACCAGGAACGCCAGCAGCACCAGCGCCGCCACAGCACCCGCTGCAATTCCGGCGTGCACCAATCGGCCGGAAGAATATCGCGAGGCGAACTGCTGGAAGGCCGAAACCTTGGGGGGAAGGAACTCGAACGAAGCCGGCTGCCCGGAGACGAACCGCGCCGCGATCGCCAGCGCCGGGCTCAGGGCGATGCCCGGCGTCATCTTCGGCACCGCCGGCTGCCCCGGCACGAGCCGATCGATGCGCTCCACGGCCAACCGCAGGTGCGCGGCCCTCGCCTGCACCGCCCCCGCAAGTTCATCGGCCAATGGCCCGGTGCCGAGCACGCGGATCGACTTCAACGCGTCCCGCACCCCGGCAGGCAATTGACCGAGGGTCACCCGGAGCTCGCGGGCCAGCAGTTCCGGCACGATCCGGCTCACCCCGCCCTCGACCGCGACCACGCCCTCCAGCGCACGGTGGACGATCAACCCGTCGCCATCGGCAACAGTCAGACCCACGTCCGCGCCGACGGCCATCAGGTCCACGCGGGGGCCGGCCGGTCCAGCTGCGCAGTGCAGCATTTCGGGCAAGGCCGGCGCGAAAGTCACCGGTTGGAGCCTCGCCGCCTTCAGGATCTGCTCGAGCCGGACGATGTTCTCCCGCGGTACCGCCACCATCGACGTGTTCGCGACGCCATCCGGCGTCGCCCAGTCCGACCGCGCGATCGAAAGCTGGTCGGGCCCGTACGGGAAGCCGCGTTCGGCCTCGAGTTCGAGGAAGCTCTCGAGGTCCTCGGGCGGGAGATCGGGAAGCGGCGTTGAAATCGCGAAGATCCAGCCCGGGGGCAGCGCCACGGCGACCCGGCGCTCGCGGATGCCCGCGGCATCGAGGCCTTCGCGCAGGCGTTTCGCCAGGAGCACGATGTCATCGCCGGCCAGGTCCCCGCCCAGGTCGATCACGACCGGCGCACCCGCCTCCGCCGACCCGTTGGTACGGCGCACGGGAACGACCTCGACCTTCGACCCTTCCGGGACGAGGCCGAGGACCGCTGGCTTGCGCGAGCTCTTGAGCCGTTCGATCATCGCATGTTCCTGCTGATCAACTGTTCCTGTTGCTGCCACACCTGCCGCCCGAGGGCCCATCCCAGATGGGTCAGATCCTGCCGGTGCACGATCCGGACACCTCCCTCGGAGCCATCCAGCACGAACCGGACGCGGCGATAACCCCGTCCCATGTGCCCGACAGCGGCGACATCGGCGGTGTAGACCGCTGACCTACCGGTTAGGTAACGGCCAGCTTGCACAGCACGCTCTCTTTCGAGCACTTCCGAAACCCAGGCCACCGTATTGAGCCGGTTCGGGTTCGAACGGCGGTACGAGACCAGGCTCGGCGCCATGTCGGTCCCGATGCCCGGAATGCACGCCAGCACGGCTTCCGTCGCGGTATTGACGTTCACCAACCCGGTTGCGGGCTGCTGCGCCGTGGCCGCCGTCAGATCCCCTTCGATCTGCACGAATTCGTCGATCGTCATCCGGCTCCGGAGGAAAAACTCCAGAAGGCTGGTCGGGGCCTGGTTCGGATTTCCCAGCGCCCCGAGGATCTCGTTCCCGCGGGCCGCGCTGAACTTCTCCGAGAGCAACGTCCCCAGATCCTGACGTCCCTGGGCTCCGATCGAGATCTTCGCCGTGCCGTCCGCTCGGAGCTGCGACTCCTTTGAGAAGACGGTCACGTATTCCAGCAGACCCGGATCAATCCGGCCGTCCCGGTTGTCCCACGGCGCACTGGTGTCGAGGTCGTCCTCGTTCGGATCCAGAATACCGTTCCGATTGGTGTCCTCGCCCGCCAGGATCAGCATCGTCATCCCGGCCACCATCCGGAGCTCTTCCACCGACTCGAAAGGCGCGTTCTTGCAGCGGTAGGGCGGATTGAACCGCGCGTACGTCTCTTCCTCCGCGCCGCCCTCGCTGACCTCTTCGTTGCTGTCGCGCCAATCGACGATCGCAGCGGCCAGCTCCGGGGTCATGCGGGGCAACAGCGAGAGCATCTCGGCCGTTGCCGTGTTCAGGTTCAGCTTCGAGGATTCGTCCACCAACTTGAATTGCAGTTGATCCGCCGTGCCCATGCCCGTGGTCTGGCGGTTGGCGTCCCGGCCGATGAACCAGAACTTCGCATCGCCCACGGGAACCGCCTCGGCGACGTACCGGTAGGTCGGAGCCACCTCCAGGTCGGTGATCACCCCCGGATTGTCGAGGTTGGTCATCACATAGCTGGCATACCGGGCGGCACCCACGATGGCCTGTTCCGCCTCGATCGCGGCGGCCCGATGGTCTGCCGAGCGCAACTCGAGCGCTGTGGAATGCCCGAAGTACAGGGCGAGGCTCACCAGGCCGAGCGCGACCCACAGCACGATCACGAGGGTCGAGGCACGCTCCGCAGCCCGCGGCGAAGGATGAACGGCCTTCACGGCTGCCCTCCGTCGTCGGCGGTGTCGGTCGTGTTCGTCGACGGCGTCACCAGGATCGGGACCACCAACTGGAACGGAACGAGCGTCCGCTTGGCCATCATGCCTCGCGAACGCTCCGACGCATCGGCCTCGGCGACCACCAGGTCCACCCGGACCGCCCGTGGCAAGGCCACCGTCTCGTTCGTGCCGCCCCAGGACGTCCGCCAGTTGTACCCGTCGAAGAACGAAAGCTCGAACCGGTCGACATCCGTCAGGATCAACTGTTCCTCGTAGGTCTCGTTCAACTGGGGAAGCAGGTTGCGGGTCACGACCCGCCACAGGTCGCGGCCGATCGCCGGGGCGTTGTTGGTCGGCTCGCGCAGCGCGTAGGCCACCTTCTGGATCTCGCCCCAGGTCGCGTAGTCGGTCGTCGTCCCGGTGGTCGTGAACATCTGCATCCCGGTCGCCGCCGGATCCGTCACGCCGGTCATGCCGCCGTACATGAGTGCTCCCGCCATGTTGGTCTCACCCGCCGGGGCCACGATCCCGGCGAGGTCCCGCTTCAGGATGCCCAGCGCCTGCTGACGCGCCGCCGCGTCCTCGAGCACCTTCGACGTCCGGTTGCGGAGCCGCAGCGCGCCGAACAGCACCGCGTTCACCGCCGCCAGGATCACCGCCGAAATCGTGATCGCGAGGAGCAGCTCGATGAGCGTGAACCCCTGCCCCCGGCAGCTGCGTTGGATGGCAGCAACCCTCATTGGAGGACCTGTGCGGAATCGAGGATCGTCGCGGCCCGGACCTCGTATTCCTTGCCCTGGACCTTGTACGTCACCACGACCGTTGCCTGCCGGAGCGTCGCGCGCTCCCACGAAGTGCTCTCTGATCTCCAACTGAACTGGTGCCGGCCCTCGTCCACTGTCCCTTGGCTGCTCGTGTTCCAGCGGCCCGTCACCACCAACTCGTTCAGCACCCGGTCCGCCACCTGCGCCGCCACGACCTTTCGCTCCGCCACCGTGCCCGCCAGGTTGGCGATGCGGACGCCTTGCACGGCGACCGGAATGACCACGGCCAGGAACGCCAGCGCCGCCAGCGATTCCGCCAGGGTGAACCCCGACCGACGGTCAACGCCGGAGTGAGTAGAGCTGGTTGGTCTGAACCTCATATCGCAGCCGCATCAAGTTCTGTCCGACATACACCTCATCCCGCGGATCGGACTGTCCGCGGCGGCTTGAACTGCTCCCCAGTGGCTTGTGACGGAACCACAGCCCCAACGGGCTGGTCTCATCGATGAAACCATCTGGCGTGAACCGGAACACGATCTGGGACCGGCTTCCCGCCGTCGGCCCCGACATCGGCTGCCCGGCCGCCCAACGATCCTGCAAGGCCAGCCTGTTTCCCTGAAGGCTCGCAAACGACCGGTTGTCGACCTCCACCTCCAGGTCCGGCGCCAACTCATACTCCCGCAGCCGCGGATCCTGTCCGCCCTGCGACAGGACGTACTCGCTCGCCAATCCGTACGTCCTCAACTCCGGGTCCACCCACAGGCGCATCGGGATCCCCTCATGCGCTGCCCGGGCCTGCGCGTAGTGCGTCAGCGAGATGAACCGGCTCACCTCCGACTGCATCGAACGTCCCCGCAGGAATCCGCCCAGCGACGGCGAGATCAGCGCCATCACCACCGTGATCAACGCCATCACGAGGATCAGCTCGATCAGCGTGAAGGCGCGGCGGGCGGATGGGGGAGGGAGTTTCAAGGGTCAAGATTCAAGTTTTCAGTTTGAAGAGAGGGCGTAGCGGCAGGCGGGCTTCAAACTTGAACCTTCAATCTTGAAACTCCCCCGGCCCCTACTTCTTCGTCTTGAAGTTCGTGATGTCGTCCTCGGTGCCGGCGCGGCCGTCGGGTCCCATCGAGTACAGATCATACGAGCTCGGGTTGTTCTTGCCCGGGCATTCGTAAACGTAGTCGTTCTGCCACGGATCCTTCGGGATCTCGTTCTTGATGTAGGGCCCGCGCCAGTTCTGCGCGTCGCGCGGCTGCGAGAACAGGTCGTTCAGGCCGTTCCGGCCCTTCGGGTAATAACCCACGTCCACCTCGAACGAGTCGAGCGCGGTGCCAAAGGTCGCGATCTGCGTCTGCGCCGCCGTCGCGCGCGCCTGCTCCGTGCGGCCGGAGAACTTCGGCACGACGATCGCCGCCAGGATCCCGAGGATCACCAGCACCAGCAGCAGTTCGATAAGGGTGAAGCCGGAACGCTGCCCGCGCCGGATTCCAGTCCGTTGATTCGTTTTCATGGTCGGATTTGGTTCGGAAAAGATCAGTCGGTCACTTGATGTGGTCCTGCAACGAGAAGATCGGGATCACCATGCCGATGAAGATGACACCGATGAAGCCCGCAATCAGGAAGAGCATGAGCGGCTCAGCCAGCGCCACGGCCGTCTTCAGCTGACGGTCGAGGTCGCCCTCGGTCACGTTGGCGATCCGGACCAGTTCCTGGTCGAGGCGCCCGCTCTCCTCGGCTACCGCGATCATCTCCAGCGTGGCGCCCGAGAACAGCATGCGGCAGTCGCCCAGGCTCGGCCCGAGCTGCTTGCCTTCCTTCACCCGCTCGATCGAGTTGGTCACGGCATCCACGAGGATCTGGTTGCCGATCGATCGCCGCGCGACGTTCAACCCGTTCACCAGCGGCACGCCTGCGCCCAGCAGGGTCCCGAGCATCCGGCAGAAGCGCGACATCGAGAACTGCGCCACCAGCGGCCCGATCACCGGCGCCTTCAGCATCAGGCCTTCCCAGACGCGACGGCCCTGTTCCGACATGAACCACGTCCTCAGGAAGAACAGCCCGATGCCCAACCCCAGCGCCAGCACGATGCCCCACGAACGAAGGATCTCGCTCGTCGACACGATCAACTGCGTCAGCAGCGGCAACTCCGCGCCGAACCCGGTGAAGATCGTCTGGAAGCGCGGGATGAAGAACACCAGCAGGAAGATCAGGACGCCCAACGCGAGGATGAGGAGGATGACCGGGTAGAGCAGCGCCGTCAGGACCTTGCCCCGCATCTCCTTCTCGCGGGCCTGGAAGTCCGCGATCTGACCGAGGACGACGTCGAGGAAGCCACCGGTCTCACCCGCCTCCACCATCGCCACGTAAACCCGCGGGAAGGTCTTCGGCGAACGGCTCATGGCTTCCGCCAGCGAAAGGCCATCCACCACCAGGTCGTGGATCTGCTTCCACTGCGCGCCCGCCACCGGCGTGGCCGCCTCCTTCATCAGGATGACCAACGCCCGGCTCAGCGGCACCCCCGCCGACAACAGGCTCGAGAGCAACCGCGTGAAGTTCTCCAGGATCCGGGGCGTGATCTTCTGCCCACCCAGGCTCAACTTCATCCCGCCACCCGAAGCGGGCGCCGCGTCGCCCTTGGAACCTTTCGTGGCGGCCGCCTTTGCGGGCACCGGACGAGTCGCGGGCTTCGCCGTCACCTTCGCCGCCGGCATCGTCGCAATCCGCGAACCCGGCCGGGGCACATTGCCACGCGGTGCCGCCGCAACCGCCGCACTCCCGCCCGATGCCGATCCACCTCCTGCATTCCTGGAAGCCGCCACTGCCGAAGGCCGGGTTGGCGCCGGAACCGCTGCCCCGCCGTCCGAGAGCCGGATCGGCCTCAGGCCCTTCGTCCCCAGCAACCGCAGGGCCTCCTGCCGGTTCGGGGCGTCCAGGGAACCCTCGGCGATGCCGCCGTCGTTCTGGAGGGCGCGGTATTGAAAGGATGCCATGGCGGTTCCTCAGGACTCCTCAGACCCGCCAGCCGCCGTGGTGGCCATGATCTCCGCCACCCCGGTCGTCGGACCGTCATCGGCGGATTCCTTGGTCACGCGCAGCACTTCCTCCAGCGTCGTGACGCCCTCGGAGACCAATCGCCAGCCATCCTCGACCAGCGGTCGCATGCCCGCCCGGCGGGCCGCCTCGCGGATCTCACCGGAGGAAGAGTTCTTCAGGATCAACCGCCGGATCTCATGGTTGGTGTCCATCCACTCGAAGATCGCCCGCCGCCCATGGTAGCCGGTCATCCGGCATTCGCGGCAACCCACCGCCCGGTAGATGGGCTGGGTGGGGGAAAGCTTCAGCTCGTTCTTCAACGCCACGGCGGCAGGTGAATCGTCGACCTGCTTGCACTCCTTGCACAGGACGCGCACCAGACGCTGCGCCAGGACCGCCTCCAGCGACGAGGCCACGAGGTACGGCTCCACACCCATGTCGACCAACCGCGTCAACGCGCCCGGCGCGTCATTCGTGTGGAGCGTCGAGAAGACCAGGTGACCCGTCAGCGATGCCTGCACCGCGATCTGCGCCGTCTCCTGATCGCGGATTTCGCCGATGAGCAGCACGTCCGGGTCGTGGCGCAGGATGGCCCGCAAGCCCCGCGCGAAGGTCAGTCCCGCCTTCTCCGAGACCTGGATCTGGTTGATCCCCTTCAGCTGGTACTCGATCGGGTCCTCGATCGTGATGATCTTGGTGTCCGCGTCGTTGATGGCGTTCAGGGCGGTGTACAGCGTCGACGTCTTGCCCGAGCCCGTCGGCCCCGTCACCAGGATGATGCCGTGCGGCAGGCCCAGCACCCGCTTGAAGCTCTTCAGCTCCTTCGCGCTCAACCCCAGCTCCGCCATCCCCCGCAGTGTCGAGTTCTGGCGCAACAGGCGCATGACGACCGCCTCGCCGTGGAGCATCGGGATCACCGACACGCGGATGTCGACCTCCGCGTCGTCGATCCGGATCTTGATCCGACCGTCCTGCGGCAGGCGCTTCTCGGCGATGTTCAGGTGGGACAGGATCTTGACGCGGGAAACGATCGCCGGCTGGAACCGCTTGATCTGGGCCGGAACGGGCACTTCCTGTAGCACGCCGTCGATGCGGTACCGGATCCGCAGCTCAGTCTCGAAAGGTTCGAGGTGGATGTCCGACGCCCGGAGCTCGATCGCATCCCGGAGCACCTGGTTGACGAACCGGATGATCGACGCGTCCTCGGCGGCGTTGTCGAGGTCGGTTCCCTCGGTCCCATCCTCGTCGACAACCTGGAAGGAGGCTTCCTCGCCGAGCGTGCCGAGCGTGTCCGCGCCGACGCCCAGCCGCTTCTTCATCTCGCGCTGGATCGCCTCGCGGGTCGCCAGCACCGGCTGGAGCCGGAGGCCAGTCAGCGACTTGAGCGCATCCAGCCCCTGGGTCGCGAACAGGCGCGCCGTCGCCACCTGCACGTGCCCGTTCTCCCGCCGCAACGGGAGCAACTCTTCCTTCAGGAGGATCCGGGCCGGGAACCGCGCGAGCAGGTCCTTGTCCGGATCAATCTCCTCCAGCGTCTCGAACCCCACGGCATACTCGCCTGCCAGCCAGCGGAGGACGTCCGCCTCGGTCGAAGGAGCGGCCACTCCTCCCAGCCCCTGTCGCAGGAGGCTGGCATCGGCTGCGGACAGCTGGCGCTCGGCCACCATCTGTTCCAGCAGGGAATCGGTTGTCGGTTCGCCAGCCATGGGAAGAGTCGGAAAAGGGGCGCCGTGGCGCCCCGGGAATCGGAATCGAGGCGGAAAGGCAGCCTACTTGAGGAGCCCGAGCAGGACCGCGGTGGCCTCCTGCTTCACCGTGAGGACCTGACGCAGGTCTTCCTGCGCCTTCGCCAGCTTGGCTTCCTTGTCCTTCTGCGAGGCCCGGTACTTGGCGAGCTTGGTCTTGATCTCGTCAGCCGGCGCGTTGGACTCGATGGCCTTCTGGAGCGCTTCCTGCTCCGGATTCGCCTGGGCGCCGCCGCCACCAGGTCCGCCCTGGCCGCCAGGACCACCGCCGCGACCACCACCGAACATCATGCCCATGCCGCCGCGGCCACCCATCTCGCGACGCGCGTCGCTGACCTTCTCGATGCGCTCGGAGATCAGCTTCCACTCGGTGTCGTCCTTCACCCCGAACTGCTCGCGCATGCGCTCGGCCATCCGCTGCCGCATCTCGGCAGGATCAAAGTTTCCGCCGCCACCAGGCCCGCCCTGGCCGCCACCACGGTTCCGGCGACCGCCGCCGTTGCCGCCACCATTACCACCGCCGTTCGGGTCCTGGGCGGACGCCGAAAGGCTGCTGAACACCACTGCAGCGCCGAGCGCCGCGACCGACAGGATGCGAGACAGGGATTTCATCGAATGATTCTCCGAACAGGTTGCGTGTTGCCGACTTCGAGTACGTACCACGGCTGACCTGATCCGGACGCCTGCGGTTACAGGAATTTCTCTCCCACACACTGCCCCCGCCTCAAACGGGGCGGCAACCTCCTCGTTGCCCTCCTATGCCTCTTCCCATGGCGACGAGGACGTCGCCGCTCCGATCCCACTCCCAATCGGGGCGGCAACGTCCTCGTTGCCTTCCCCGGCCCTTTCCCAAGGCGACGAGGACGTCGCCGCTCCGTTCCCACTCCCATTCGGGGCGGCAACCTCCTCGTTGCCCTCCTATGCCTCTTCCCATGGCGACGAGGACGTCGCTGCTCCGATCCCACTCCCAATCGGGGCGGCAACGTCCTCGTTGCCTTCCCTGGCCCTTTCCCAAGGCGACGAGGACGTCGCCGCCCCGTTCCGCCTCTCAATCGGTGTCGGGGGCGGCATCGCCATCGGCATCGAGTCAAAGCCTCCCTCGATCCCGATCCCGATTCCGATTCCGCCCCCGAGGAGCGGCTCGACGGAGTCTCGCTCCACCGGAGCGCCGCACCGGCTTCAACCTTGAATCTGAAAACTTCAAACTCCTTCACCAGTCGCCCGATCCGGGTGGAACCGTGTCTTCTCCCAGAACCGCAGCTCCGACGTGAGCGCCGAACCCACGCAGGAAAACCCCAGCGGGATGTCCTCGCAGGCCCCGAAATAGGTCGCCACCCGCGTGCCCAAGGGAGCCAGCGCCAGTTGCCGCGCGACATGGGAGGTGAACTCCGCGTAGTGGGCCGCCGACAGGCTTACCGATTCGTCGATCGGCGGTGCCATCCCGAGGTTTTCCGCGAACGGGTTGAACAGGTAGAAGGCATCGAAGCCCTCGAACGACAGTTCCGTGACGTTGGCATGGCGGAACTCGACATTCGAAACCCCGGCCCGCGTCGCCAACGCCCGCCCCACCTCGCACAGGCGCCCCCGCCGATCCACCCCCGTGAAATGCCCGCCCGTGGCCAAAGCCCCGGCTATACAGAACTTCCCGGGGCCACACCCGATGTCCAGGACCCGGGTCTCCGGCTCACGCACCAGAAACTCGGCCGCCCGGACCGCCACCTTCAACGGCGTCCAGTGTGTGCCGGATACCGCCCGCACCGACTTCGGATACGCCTGGTCAAACCTTCGATCATCCAGCGCCCGGACCGCGTCACGGATTTCGCCCGCCTTCGTCGTCACACGAGGTTTGGGCCCTCCCCGCCCCCGATTTCACCCAAGCCCCGGCGCAACGCGTCCTTGAGGGTCTCGAAGGCAATGGGCTTGGAAACGTAGTCGTCCATCCCCGCCGCGAGGCACGCGTCGCGGTCCGTCTTCATCGCGTTCGCCGTCATGGCCACGATGCGGATGTGTTGTCCCGGCTTCTCCCGGAGCCGGATCCGGCGCGTGGCCTCGTAGCCGTCCATCTCGGGCATCTGGCAGTCCATCAGGATCAGGTCGTAATCCGTGCGCCGGAGGGCCTCGAGGACTTCCAGTCCATTCGATGCCCGGTCCGCCCGGTACCCCAACCGCTCCAGGACCTTCATGGCGAGGATGAGGTTCACCGGGGTATCCTCCGCCACCAGGATCTTGCCGGGGTACTGCCGGGCGAAGTCCGCGCCATCCGCCAGGATCGGCTTCCGCAACCGCTCGGTTTCGCCGGTGCTGTCCCGCTGCCGCCGCAAACCGGCCAGCAAGGTCGCCACCGTATCAAAGAGCCGCGAGGGCTTCACCGGCTTGACGAGCCACGCCGAAACCCCGGCGGAACGCAGGTCTTCCTGGGGCAACCGGTGACAGATCGACGTCAGGATCACCACGCGCACCTGTCGGAGTGACTCCTCCGCCCGGATCCGCCGGGCCACCTCGAACCCATCCATCCCGGGCATCTGGTAATCCAACAGGACGATCTCCACCGGCCGCGGCGTTCCCGCCGCCGCCTTCAGCCGCTCCAGGGCCGTCGGACCATCCTCCACGCTCGCCACCAGATCCATCTTCCAGCCCGCCGTCTGGTATTCGAGAATCCGGCGATTGGTCTGGTTGTCGTCCACGATCATCACGCGGGCCCCGACGAAATCCTCCGGGCTTGCCGCCTGCAAGTCGGCGACGCCGGTGGGCGATTCCGGGCTCCCGAACCACGCCGTGAACCAGAAATCCGAACCTTTCCCGGGCACGCTCTCCACGCCGATCTCGCCCCGCATCATGCCGACCAGTCGGCGGCTGATCGCAAGCCCAAGCCCCGTGCCTCCAAACCGCCGCGCGGTGGAGGCTTCGGCCTGGATGAACGGCTGGAACAGCCGGTCCGCCGTCTCCCGATCCAACCCGATCCCCGTGTCCCGCACGTCGAAGCGCAGGCACCATTCGTCGGGCGCACACTCGATCAACTGCAACTCGACGAAGACCTCGCCCTGCTCGGTGAACTTCACGGCATTGCTGACCAGGTTCACCAGAACCTGCCGCAGACGTCCCGGATCCCCACGCAGCCGCCGCGGCACCTCCCGACGCACCAGGTAGGCCAGCTCCAACCCCTTGACCTCGGCCCGTTCCGCCAGGAGTTCCACGGCGCTTTCCACGCACTCGCGCACGTCGAAGTCCATGTGCTCGAACGTCAGTTGTCCGGCCTCGATCTTCGAAAGGTCCAGGATGTCGTTCAGCACCGTCAGCAACGAGTCCGCACTCGTCGCCACCATCGTTGCAAAGTCCCGTTGCTCCGGTGTCAACGGCGTGTCGAGCAGCAGGTTGTTCATCCCGATGATGCCGTTCATCGGCGTCCGGATCTCATGGCTCATGTTCGCCAGGAACTCGCTCTTCGCCTGGTTCGCCGCCGCCGCTCCCGCTTCTGCCCGACGCCGCTCCGCCACCTCCGCCTCCAATGCCCGGGTCCGCTCCAGCACCCGCAACTCCAGCGTCTCGTTCGTCCGCTGGAGGATGTCCTTCGCCTCGCGCAGTTCGTCCTCTGCACTCCGCCGCCGCGCGACCTCCTCTTCCAGGCGCCGGTTCCGCCGCTTCAACGACACCCCCACCCCACCACCCGCCACCAGCAGGCCCACCAACCCCAAGGACAGCCCGCCCAACCGAGCCGGCGTCCACCACGACGCCCGCTCCACGACCTCCACCCCGTCCGTACCCACGCCCCGCATCAGGAAGCTCCGCACTTCGCCCCCGTCGCCAGTGATCGGTTCGTACACCCCCGTGATCCGAACCCGGTTGCCCACTTCCCAGTTCTTCCGCACGGACTCGTCTCCCACCCCCACGCCGCCTACCACCGCGTCCACCACCCGGTCACCCGACCGGATCGTCAGGACACGTCCCTCCGGATGCGCCGTCTCGCCGAGGATCCGCCCATCCAACATCACCCGTCGTCCCTCCAATGACCCAGCCAGCCAATTCGTCTCCAGCATCGGCACTGGCGGCGGGAGGGGTGCCCGGCCCGCAACCCTGACCAACGGATCCTCCAACCGCGGGTTCACCTGACCCAGGGACGGAAATCCCACCAGATCGACCCGGTCGCCGACCGCAGCCCGCGTCCCCTCCACGCCCTCCACCCACAACCCCACCTCCCCGTCCTGCACGTAAGCCCCACGCCCGGCACGGACCGCCACCACCGTCCCCCGCCCACGCACCCGGCGCGCGGGCGTCGTTCCCGGCCGGAACTTCATCAGGTCCTCGAACGACGTTTGCGGCAGCGCAAACGGATCCGTCGGCGCGGCCTCCTCCACGACCACGTGCTCCACCCCCGGCACCAGCAGACGGACTCCCACCAACTGCCGCCGCTCGTTTGCAATCGAACTGAACACCCCCCGCATCCGGACCACTGAATCCACCCAGTTCGTCGGCAACGGCGCCCCCTTCGCAAGACCCCGCAACGCCACCCGGAACCGCCCGTTGCCCGCGTCCAACACCAACCGGATCCGGTCATCCTCCCAGACTTCCTCCAACCGGGCGACCGACCGGATGACACCCGCCGCCTCGACCCAGTCGTTCTCGAACATCCCGAACGAGGTCAGGTCCGGAGACACCCGCGAGGCCTTCGGGAAACGGCCCGGCCCGATCCGCCGCACCGTCACCGGCCGGTCCGCCTGCGTTCCCACAACGCTGGGCGCAAAGCTCCCGGCCGAAGTCCGTCCGGTCACCTCGACTTCATCCCCGGGCTGGATGCCGAACTTCGAATGGTCCTCCGGTGTCCCCGGCGCCGCGTAGATCCCGCCAGTGGCATCCTGGATGATCAACGCATAGCTCGCGGGATGCGTGTATGTCACCACCGCCCGCAACCGCACCGGCCGCCCCGCATCCGCCTCCGCCGGTGACAGCCACTTCACATCCGCCACGTTCGTCAGGACGGCCACCGGACCAGCCGCCGGCGCTTGCGCCCGTCCGATTCCACCGCCCACCAGCAGCACGGCTCCCACGACGCATGAAGTCCACTCCCGGGGGATCGGCCTGCAGGGCTGGATCCACCGATGCAGCAATGCTCGCGGGCCATCCGGGGGCGTGGATGGGACTCCTTGGGGGACAAATGGGGGCAAGGTCATCTTGGGGTGCCCGGACCCGGCCGGTTTGTCGAGATTGGAGTTGCAGGCAAACGCGGTTTCCAAAACCGAGCTTGCCAACCCGGTCTCCTTGGATAGCGTCGCCGTTCCGATTCCGGCTCAAGGCCGCTCAAATTGTCAGGTTCCAGTTCAATTTTTCACGCTTATGGCAGTCAACGCGAATGACCTCCGCAAGGGGATGGCGATCCTTCACAACACCGACGTCTGCGTCGTCCTGGAGGTCACCCACCGCACCCCCGGCAACCTCCGCGCCTTCGTCCAGGCCATCCTCCGCTCCATCAAGACCGGCAAGTCCATGGACGTCCGTTTCGCCTCCACCGAGAAGGTCGAGACCGTCCCGCTGAACTCCGAGAAGATGGAGTTCTCCTATAAGTCCGGCGACGACTACGTCTTCGTCAACCCCGACACCTACGAGGAAGTCACCGTCAACCCGGACATGGTCGGCGACGCCAAGAACTTCCTCGTCGAGAACGGCTCCGTCACCATGACCTTCGTCGAGGAGAAGGTCGTCCAGATCGAAATGCCCGCCTCCGTCATCCTCACCGTGGCCGACGCCCCCGAGGGCCTCAAGGGCGACTCCGCCAACAACGTCCAGAAGCTCATCACCCTCGAGACCGGCGTCCAGATCTCCGCCCCGCTCTTCATCAAGACCGGCGAGAAGATCAAGGTCGACACCCGCTCCGGGAAGTACATGGAACGCGCCTGATCCATCGACTCCCCGCCAAACGCCCCCGGCTCATCCCCGGGGGCGTTTTGCTGCAGTAGCCGACGAGGTCACGAGGCGGGGCTACACGGAGTCCCCAGTTCCCAAAGGCCTGTTTGCTACGCCGGAGGCGTTGAAGCGGGTAGCCCCGGGTCGTGCGAAGCACGCACCCGGGGAAACGGCGGAAGGGATCATCAACCCTGGAGGGGTTGCAGCAGGGAGGGGGGTCTTCGCACCGCCTCCGGGGTGCGGGCTCCCAAACACGCAAGCCCCCGGGTAGGCGCGGTCCCCGGGGTTCCACCCCTTTCACCGGTTGCCCCTTCGGGGAAGTCATCTGGAGACAGGGAACCTCTCCCACCCCCAGCCCCCCCCTCAGGGCATCTCGATCGCGCGGTACACTCGCGTCGGATTCTGCGGGGATTCGTGGTCGAGCCAGAAAGCCTCGGACGATTCCAGCTTGAGCGTACCCACCGGAACCCACGGTCCCTGCGGATCGATGGCGGCCTCGATCCGGCACGTACGTCCCGCCACACCCGTCACGGTCAGGCCGGCGTAGGTCCTGATCGTCAGCTCGGGTCGAAGGTTAACCCCCACGACCACTTCGTCGCTGGCGGTGCCGCCGGCGACATTGGAGACGATCACCTGATAGCTTCCAGCATCCGCCGCGGTTGCCTTCTGGATCGTCAGCACATCCGAGGTCGCGCCAGGCAGGTTGGTCCCGGCATGCCTCCACTGATACGTGAACGGAGCCAGCCCGGTGGCCTGCACCGACAAGGTGAAGGAATTGCCGGCGAGCACATTCGTTCCGACCGGTTGCCGGGAGATCGTCGGGGTCGGCCGCAGCAGGAAGGCCCGTTGCACGCCATCCTTGATGCCTTCGCCGACAATCGAACCGCTGGCGTTGATGGCGTAGGCCGACGTGAGCACCCAGCCCTGTCCGCCCGCCGAGATCACCGAGTTCAGATCAATCAGCTCGGACCCGACCCGCACGAACGCATGGGCGACATCCGCCGCCGTGTCGCTGGTGCCGACGATCACGCCGCTGTCATTGATGGCGTACGCCATGGTCTGGAATCCGCCGAGGCCTCCGAGGTCGGTCGCCTGCCCATTGGAATGGACGAAGCCCTGGATCGGGTCGAGGGGAAGGTTCCGTTGCGTCCGGATGAAGCCAACGATGATTCCGTTCGCATTGATGCCGCGTGCTTCGCTCCACAGGACCTGGCCCGACGGGTTCGGCACGGCCGAGAGGTCGAGGATCTCGGTGGCACCGCCGACAAACCGGGCTGCCCGGGCCTCGGGTAGGGACGGGCCGATGCTGTAACCCGCCACGAGTCCAGAAGCATTGATGGCCAGCGGCGCCGCCCCTGGTGAAGCAAACCGGGAGATCTTCGTTCCATCGAAGATGAACGCCGAGGATCCGCGCCCGCCAACCGCGACTCCAGAGGCGTTGATGGCTTCCATGGTGCCTTCAGCCACCGAGGAGAAAAGGATCCCGCGCGTCCCTGGGGAATAGACGTAGGGATAGAGCGTGGCTAGGACGCCACTCGGGGTGAAGATCGCCTGCACCGCTGCGCCCACGATGGTGTCGGAGTCGTTGATGGCGGTGGCCATGGAAACCGGCAACGCCTGGACGGAACCCGGCTGATTGAACACGGTCTGCTGAAAGTTCAGGTCGGTCCGACTCACCCCGTTGAAGTACCACGGATTGAGACCCTGGCCGACGACCTTGCCCGCGGAGTTGATACCCCGGGCGGAACCAGGGCCGAGATCGGTGAGTGTATAAGTGGGAGCTGCCTCGGAAAGATGGGCGGCAAGCAGCGTACCCAGAAGGGCCGAAGCCCGGATGGCGGGATGTTTCATGGGGGAATGGGGACTTGGGACGCCAGAGTGGACGCCACCAGCACTCCCGGAGTCAACCCGCAGGTGGCGAACGCCTCCCTTGATTGAATCCTCCATCTCCCCACAGTCCTGCCATGCGCCTCCGAGTCCTCCCGATGTGGTTCAGCCTGTCCCTGGCCGTGGCTGCCGTCCGGGCCCAGCACCTCCCCGGCACCCAGCCCCTGAACCCACCGGCCGATCCCGCCGCGGAGATGGTGTCGGGTCTCGACCGCTACCTCGATCGGCACCGCGCCACACTGGCACCGCTGCGCGCCGCGGCCTGGTCCGATGCCCCAGCCACGAATCGCGAACCCCTCCGAGCCCGGCTCCGGGAACTCCACGGGATCGTCGATCCGCGCACGCCCTCGGCCCTGCGCTTCATCGGCAACCCGGTGACCAACAGTGTCGGCGTTCCCTCCCTCGCACTCGCCCAAGGGTCCGGATACCAGGTCTACGCCGTCGCGTGGGACGTCTTCCGCGGCGTCCACGGTGAAGGGTTGCTCCTGGTTCCAGACAAGGCTCCAGTCGCCGACGTCATCGCGATTCCCGACTGCGACGTCACGCCGGAGCAGGTCGCAGGACTGGCTCCCGGAATCGTCGAGGACAACCAATTCGCCCGACGTCTCGCGGCCAACGGCTGCCGCGTCCTGGTCCCCGCGTTGATCGATCGCGGCAACCGCTTCTCGGGCAATCCCGGGGTCCGATCCGTGAAGCACAGCCAGCGCGAAACCTTGTGGCGCGCGGCCTACGAACTCGGACGGCATCCGCTCGGATACGAAGCCCAGCGGGTGCTCGCTGGCGCCGACGCGCTGGGAACTCCGAAGGGAACCCCGCTGCTGCTCGCCGGGCACGGCGAAGGCGGACTCATCGCCCAGATCGCGGGTGCCGTCGACGACCGTTTCCGAGCTGTGGCCATCGCCGGCTCCTTCGGCCTGACCACGCGACAGCCCGAACTCCCCGTCTATCGTAATGTCTGGTCGCTGCTCCACACGTTCACCGATGCCGAGATGGCGGCGCTCATCGCCCCGCGACGCGTCCTCGTCGAACACGGCCGCTATCCCGAGATCACCCACACCGACGCCGGCGGCGCCGCGCCCGGCAGGCTGTGGCGTCCCACGGCTGCCGAGTTCGATTCCGACCTCCGCCGCCTCGAATCCCGTTCCGGCAAATCCGCCGTCGCGCTGCGTCCCGGACCCGACGCCGCCCTCGGCGAGGAATCGATCCGCGCGCTGCTCAACGTCGGTGCCGCCGCGCAACCCTCCGTGAAGCCCCTCGGCGTCACTCCTGCACTCAACGTTTCCAACACACTCCCCGATCCCACCGCACGCACGTTGCGCCTCTACCGCGAACTCCTCGACGACACCCAGTGGCTGCTGCGCGAAGCCCAGTACACCCGCGCCGATTTCTGGAAGGCCGCCAACTTCAAGTCGACCGCCGAGTTCACCAACTCGACCGTCCCCTTCCGCGACCGCTTCCGACGCGAGGTCACCGGCGAGATCCCGAAAGCCTCACTCCCGCCCAAGCCGCGCAGCCGGCTCCTCTACGAGACCAACGGCATCCGTGGCTACGAGGTCCGCCTCGAAGTCCACCCCGACGTCTTCGCCTGGGGCACGTTCATCCTTCCCGCCGGCATGAAGCCCGGCGAACGACGCCCGGTCGTCGTCTGTCAGCACGGACTCGAGGGCCGCCCCCGCGACGCCGCCGATCCGACCGTCGATCACTGGGCGTACCACGCCTACGCCTATCGGCTCGCCGAGCAGGGCTTCATCACCTTCTCCCCGCAGAACCCCTACATCGGTGAAACCAAGTTCCGGCAGGTCCTCCGCAAGGCCCAGCCCGCCGGCCTCACGCTCTGGTCGTTCATCGTCCGCCAGCACGAGGTCATCACCGACTGGCTCGCCGCCCGCGAGGACGTCGACCCCGCCCGCATCGCCTTCTACGGCCTCAGCTACGGCGGCAAGACCGCCATGCGCGTCCCCGTCCTCGTCGACCGCTACTGCCTCAGCATCTGCTCCGCCGACTACAACGAATGGATCTGGAAGGTCGCCTCCGCCCGTGCTCCCTATAGCTACCTCTGGAACAACGAATACGACATGCCGGAATGGAACCTCGGCAACACCTTCAACTACGCCGAGCTTTCCTGGCTGATCTTCCCCCGCCCCTTCATGGTCGAACGCGGACACGAGGATGGCGTCGCCCCCGATGAATGGGTCGCCTACGAATACGCCCGCACCCGCCGCCACTACGTGAAGATGGGCCTTGCCGACCGCACCGAGATCGAGTTCTTCGACGGCCCGCACACCATCCACGGCGTCGGCACCTTCGACTTCCTCCGCAGGCACCTGAAGTGGCCGGGCAAGCCCTGATCATCCCTCCTGTACATCGTCTTCCCAGCACCCCGGGGTGGCGATGTCTTCATCGCCCCCTGCGCCTCTCCTTCGCGTGGCGACGTGGACGTCGCCGCTCCAGCTCAAGGGGTACAAAAAACCCTGCCGCTCCCGATGCACGGGAAAGGCAGGGCTGAAAGCACCGTCCGGGAATCCGGATCAGGCCGCCGGCGTCGCGGCGGGCAGCGGGGCGACTTCCTCGACCTTGGCGTTGATCTCGAGGAAATCGAGGACCTTGCCGGTGAGGATGTCCTGGCGGATCTCGTTCACCGCGTTCCGCTCCTGGATGGCCTTGACCATCTTCTCGGGCGTCAGGTTGTTCTGCTGAGCGAGCTGGAGCACGCGCTGGGTGAGGTCGCGGTCGTCGACGCGCAGCTTCTCCTCGGCGGCAATGCGGTTGAGGATGAAGGCCGTCTTCACGCGCTCACGGGCATTGGCCTGGGCGTTCGTGTAGATCTCGTCACGCTTCTGCTCGATGAGCTCCTTCGCCACGCCGCGCTGCTGGTTCTCGTTGACGATGTTATAGACGAGGTTGCGGGTCTCGTTCGAGACGAGGCTCTCCGGAAGCTCGAAATCGACCTGGCTGGTCAGCGCCTTGATCAGTTGGTCGCGCACCGACCGCTTCTGGCGGAAGTCGAGTTCGCGCTGCAAATCCGTGCGGATGCCCTGCATCAGAGTCGCCACGTCAGCCGCGCCGAACTGCTTGGCAAACGCCTCGTCCACGACGGGAAGGAGCTTTTCCTTCACGCCGAGGATGTCGATCTCGTACACGACCGTCTTGCCCGAGAGTTCCTTGTGCACGAAGTCCTCCGCCAGCGTGACGGTCACCGTGCGATGGTCGCCCTTGACCGCTCCCACGAGGGGTTCCGTGAAGCCAGGAAGGAAGGACGCGGGCTTGATCAGCACCCAGAAGTTCTCCTTCGAGGTCAGGCCCAGTGCCGTCGGCGCGATCGCCGTCAGGGGCTGGCCATCGGTCGTGCCCTTGTAGTTCACGACGGCGATGTCGCCTTCCTGCAAGGGACGCTCCACGTCGTTGTACTTCGCATGCTGGTCCCGGAGGATGCTCAACGCGCGGTCCACGTCCGCCTCGGTCGCGGCGGTCAGCTCACGGCGGGCCGCCAGACCCTTGTAGTTCGGAAGGACGAAGTCCGGCGCGATCTCGATCGTCGCCGTGAACTGGAGCGCCTGGTTCCGGCCAAACTGCTGCTCTTCCAGGTCGAGCGTCGTGACGATGTTCAGCTTCTCCTGCTGCGCCGCCCCGCGGAAGGAATCCTCGATCAGCTTCTTCTTCGTCTCCTCGACGATCCGACCCTCATAGGACCGGGTGATGAGGTGCTTCGGCGCCTTGCCCGGGCGGAACCCAGGAAGCTGGGCAGCCTTCTGGAACTCGGCGGTCACGGCGTCGAACGCTGCGTTGACCTTCTCAACCGGCACCTCCACACGGAGGAGCTTCTTGCACGGACCCAATTGTTCGACGGAAACGTTCACGTTAATGCCTTTGTGCGAAATCGCCTGTTTGCCTCTACAATGCATGCCGACCCGGGGCTACCGGGGAGGCAAAGGGGTGGACAGTAGGGAGCCCGGTTCCAGCGGGTCAAGGGGGAGTTTCCTGCGGTGAAAGGTCCCAAGTTTCAAGATTCAAGCTTCAAGCCCGGGGGCCAGCGTCGGTGTCGGGTTCGCTATCGGAATCGGGATCGACGGGCGCTGGGGCCCGATGCCGATGCCGATTCCGACCCCGACCCCGACGAGATGGGACGAGGGTACGTCGAGGGGCACAGACGTCGAACGAGGCCCTCCCCAACGCCGAAGGCGTTACAGCCGATACGGGTTGGCCGAGGCAAGAGGCCTACCCGGGGTCACCATCCCAAATGAAGCCCGCACCCTGAAAGGGTGCGAAGCCTCCGTTCCGTGTCGGGGTCGCTATCGGAATCGGGATCGAACCCACCACCACCCCATCGGCAACCCTGAAGCCACCATCCATTCTGGTTGAAAACGAAGGGCCTTCGGCGAGGCTTCCGAACATCTCGCAGAACTTGGCCCAATGCACCCTCACACCGTTCATCTGACCCTGAGGTTGACCCATGAGGTCAACGACCCCTCGACGGTCACCCACCTTCTGGAACTGATCCCCACTCGCGCGCTCCAAGCAAATCAGGCAATCCAATTGAACGGCGCGACCGGGAAAGTGAAGCGGTCCGCATGGATGCTCTCTTCGGAGGAACACGTGGACTCCACGGACCTCGACGACCACCTCCATTGGATGATGGACCAGTTGACCGATCGACGTGAGCGGATCCTGAGTCTGAATGACACTGGTTGGTCGATCGCACTGAACGTGATGTGGGATTCCCAGATTGGACACGGTGGCCCCGTGCTTTCGCCAAGGATCCTGCGATGGATGTCCGATATCGGTGCCACCCTCGAAATCGATTCGTACTTCATCGGGGCTTATCTGGCCATTCGTCGAAACACCCAGTTCTTCGGAGGCGAATGCGTCGGGATGGAAGAGGTATGACGCGTCGTGCCTGGCTGGAAGCGCACCTCGACTGCCTTCCGCAATCGACGATCGCTTGTGAACTCCGGTCGGACCACATGATTGCGATCCTGAAGCATGCCAGGGACGAATCGAGGAACGGAGGAAGAGAGGTCTGCGGCTTGCTGATGGGACGCCCCAGTGGGCACCTGGACCTGAGGCCACTCACCAATACTGCCGAAGGTCCGTCTCGATGGGCCATCGACCCCACGGAACTTCGCGCCGCGTGGGCTGAGCTCAAACGGGAGAGCTGCGCCTACCTGGGCACGTACCACTCGCACGTCAGGGGTTTTCCGTACCCGGGCGAGGCAGACAGGAAGGGGGCCGGGTCTGTCGAACTCATGCTGATCCTTGACGCCAACTCCGGCCTGCTGGGGCTCTGGAGGAATCCTCCAAAAGGGATTCCAGGCTCCTGGACCGCCATCCCGATCTGGTGTTCGGCCATCGGAATCAGTCCACAAACCGCAGCACTTTACTCGAGGCAGCTCGAGACCCAGTTCCGCCAGAAAGTCCGGCGTGCCCGAACGTGGCGGCCTTGGTGGGACCTCGATGAGTTCTCCCGCGGAATTCGGGTCCTGAACGCGTTCTCAAAACTGCTCTAGCCTCGGAAGACCGACGCCAACCTACGCGACGAGGGCAAGTCGAGGGAGCAGACCTCGAACGAGCCCCTCCCCAACGCCGAAGGCGTTACAGCCGATAGCCCCGGGTCGGCCGAGGTACGAGGCCTACCCGGGGTCCCCGTCCCCAACGAAACCCGCACCCTGAAAGGGTGCGAAGGACCTCTTCGGTGTCGGGGACGATGTCGGAATCGGGATCGAGCCCAGTCTTGCGTGGCCTCATCTCCCCTCCGTCGGGACGGCAGCCATCCGCTCCAGCAGGGCGAGCACGATGGTCTGACGTTCCGGGGCGAGGGTCTGGAGATGGTCGCGCTGGGCGTGCGCGACGAAGGCGTCACGCACGGTCTGGAAGGGCGCAGCATCCGGCAGGGAATCCAACAAGGCCAACGCCTCCGCGGGCTGGGTGAGTCGCGCCAGGCGGAGCAATCCGTCGACGGTGAAGTCGAAGACCTCATCGGCTTTGTGATGGGTGCGACACCAGGCGACCAACGTGGGCAGCACCACCCGCCAATCGTCGGCGTGATCGCCGCAGGTTTCGAGGAACAGGTATCGGGCAAAACCGTGGTCTGGCTTGAGCGACAGTCCGTTCACGGCGCAGGTCCGCGCTTCCCGGCCGCGGCCAACCGAGCAACTGAGAATCTGCGCCAACCCGATCCAAGGCTGCGCCAATTTCGGATTGAGCTCGATAGCCTTGCGGTATGCGGCTTCCGCCTCGGAAGCGCGGCCAAGGTGCGCCTCGAGCAAGTTGCCTAGGTTATGCCACGGAGACGCAAACTTCGAATCGAGCTCGATGGCCTTACGGTACGCCGCTTCCGTTTCGGCAGCGCGGCCCAGCTGATCCTGAAGCAGGCAGCCCAATCCGTTCCACGGATGTGCATGCTTCGAATCGATTTCGATGGCCTTGCGATAGGCGGATTCCGCCTCGGCAGGGCGGCCCAGATGAACCTGGAGCAAGTTGCCCAAACCGTTCCACGGATCCGCCCACTTCGGATCGAGTTCGATGGCCTTGAGGTAGGCGGCTTCCGCCTCGGCGGGGCGGGCAAGGTGAGCCTCGAGCAAGTTGCCCAAACCGTTCCACGGATGCGCAGCCTTCGGATCGAGTTCGATAGCTTTGCGGTAGGCAACTTCGGCCTCAGCGGGGCGGCCAAGGCAATCCTGAAGCAAGTTGCCAAGGTTGTTCCATGGATATGCCCACTTCGGATCGAGTTCGATGGCCTTGCGGTACGTGCCTTCCGCATCGACGGGACGGCCAAGGGGCTCCTTGAGCAGGTTGCCCAAGCTGTTCCATGGGCGGGCATACTTCGGATCGAGCTCGATGGCCTTGCGGTAAGCGGCTTCGGCAACCGGCCAGGCTTCTTTCTCCCGGATAAACTCAGCCAGGAGATACCACCACTCCGCCTTATCCGGTTTGTAGCCAAGTTTCTTCCTCAGCTCCGCGGGCATGGTCTTGCAGAAACCGATGATCCCGATCTCGGGGAGGTCCGCCTGCGCCCGCGCGGAATCGAACCATTCCTCGAGCGATTCCATGGCCTTGCTGCCCCACGCCTCCCGCAGCGTCGCGTGCACGACCGCCCGACGATCGTCACCGGACCCGGCCCGGGAGAGCGCACTGTGCAGCACCGAGCGCGCATCACGCCGCCCCTCGGGACCGCACTCGGCCGCTTCCCGTGCCGCCTTGCCCAACACCTCTGCCGAGGCTCGATCGGGGAACACGATTCGGACGAGGGCCACGAACCAGTCGAGCCGGTTCCGCGCCGCGCGCCCGTGGCGCATCAGGTAATGGATGTTGGAGAAGCGGTCGGCGAGCAGGTAGGTCTTGCGCTTGGGTCCGCCGGCCGCTTCGCGGAGCAAGCCGGCCTTGACGAGCGATCGAAGCTGAGCGCTGACCTGGTTGCTGGGAAGCCGGGTGGCGATGACAAGCGAGGCGACCTCGACGGGGTCCCAGGCCAGAGCCACGGCATCAAAGAGGCGCTGTTGCTGCGCCGGAAGCGCGTCCACGATGGCCTTGAAGTACGGGGTGAACTCGTCGACGAGCCGCTCCAGGTCGGCTCGGATGTCGCCGCGCAGGCCTTCGGCAAGCAGGCGGTAGAAGGTTTTCACCAGCCGTGGATTCCCGCCGGTGAGCAGATGCAGGGCGCGCACAGTGCCAGTCCGTTCGTGAAGGGTCTTCTCGATCTTCCCATCGGAGTCACCGCCCCGATTCCGTGCCAGGGCGAGCAGGCAGGCTTCCGTTTCTTCCGCGGTCAGCGGACGAAGTTCGAAGTAGCGGAAGAAGTCGTAGAACGGTTGGTCGATCGAGGTGATCTCGTCGAAATACCGCGTAGCTCCGCCGATGATCATGACCCGCGAATCCTGCATCAGGAAGGCCCGCAACCGGTGCAGCGGCTCCGGATCGGAGATGGCACTGAGCACCTCGTTGAGGTTGTCGATGAGGAGCAAGGCCCGGCGACGGCTTTGATCCACCAGCCGGAGAAACGTTTCGCGGGCGCGGGCTTCGATGTCCTCCGGACCTTCGACGAGAAGCTGGTCGGCCAGTGCGCCGGACGACTGGATGACGTGCTCCCATTGACGGATGCACTCGAGCCAGAAATCCGCCAGGTCGCCCACGCGGCGGCTTTCTTCATCGAAGACGACGGGCTGCCAGTCGCAGGCGAGCGTGGCGTCGGCGTTCACGCGATGGGCGATGGCCCAGAGGGTGGTCGTCTTGCCCATGCCTCGCGCTCCGATCAGCAGGCAGTGCTGCTGGGGCTGGCCTTGCTTGTTGCCACGGACAATCCCCAGCAGCGTTTCCAGCATGGGCTTGCGGGCGGTGAACTGCGCGAGCAGGTCCTCCGGAGCCAGCAGGGCGGGATTGTAGAGGGCAAGGGGTTGCGTCGTCATGCGGTCAGGCGGTCTTTCGCAGCCAATAGTCGCGGAGGATGTTCGAACCGAAACGGGTGCGACGGGGATCGATGCTCTCCTGGAGCAGGTAGCCATCGTGCTTGAGCGTATCGAGCACGTGGTCGAGCTCCTCGATACCGGACACGGTCTGGCTCAACACGGGTTCCAACTTCTGGTGGAGAAGATCGAACGCCTCCCGTCCCAGTCCGTCGGGCGAGCGACAGGCGGACTTGAGGATTTCACGCGCCAGTCGCCGTTCGGTCTCGGTGAAGGCGTCCTTCAACCGGTCGAACATACCGTCGCAATACTGATTGCGACTGCCATGGACCAATCGGTCGCGGTAGATCGCTTCGAGCTGGGCGGCAGTGGGCGGCTTCGTGAATCCGCCTTCCTGAATCTCGGAGAGGAAGAGCTGGAGCAGGATCGGCCAGTTGGCGCCGAGCAGTTGGAGGATCACCTTCCGGCCGTTCGCATTCAGGGGGATGTCGTTGTCCTTCGCCAAGAAACCCAGCAGGCCAAGCGCTTCCGTGTCGCTCAACGGCGGAATCTCATGCACGTCGAACTCGTTGATGGAAGGAGCGAGACCGAGATTCCGTACGACACCCTTCAACCCGATGGAGCCGGTGACAAGGAAGCGGACCCTCTTTTCCTTCAGCTCATTGCGGGCGGCGCGGAACCAGTTCAAGACCGCCTCGACCTCCTCCCGCGAACCATGTTTCGCGACCAACTTGAGGAACGTTGGGAACTCATCGAGGAGGAAGACGAGCGGGACATCCGACGAGGCCAGCAAGGCGAGGAATTCCTCGGCCGGCTTCCGCCAGGGAGCCCTGCCGGACGGCTTGACCATTTCGACGGCGCCGACTCCGGCTACATTGATCTTCTGGATTCCGGCGAGGAGGGACGCAGTTCTGTCCCCGAGCTCAGCTTTCCACCCTTTCGGTTTTTCGAGGGTCCTTCTCAGTTCAGCCAGCATGGCTGAGAGCCAAGCCTCAACCGTGTCGTGCTTCTCCAGGTTCAGAAGGACCGGCACGAACGGCCCGGGCTGCGCGTGGATCTGCTCCAGGCACGAGGTCTTTCCTGTCCGGCGTGGACCGAGAAAGGCGACATTGTCCCGCTCCAATGCCCGGAGGAGCTTTTTGATCAGTGCGGGTCTTGGGTAGTAATTGTCGCCAGTAGCCGGTGAACCAATGCGCAGCTCCATGCAGCACTGGTATCGTGCAATTTATTTTTTGCGCAATTTATTTTTTGCGCAATTTCCTTGCTGCACGCTCTGGTCCCACCCCCGAAATCCTCCCCTCCCCCTACTTCTTCCCACCCATGCCCATCGTCTTCAGCTGTTCCCGGACCATCTTCCTGGCCATGGAAACGTCGTCGGCACCGAGCCCGGCCTTCTTCGGTTGCACGTCGAATGCCGTGCGCCAGTCGTCAGCTCCGGGCCGGTAGCCGAGGTCCTCGCACAAGCGCTTCTCCAGGTCCGCGAGATGTCCCGCGCCGTAGAAGACGGCAATGGAAGGCAGACGGTTCCTTCGCGACTTCCGGCCCCGTTCGATGGCTTGCGAGACGTCTCGGAGGACGGCCTTGTTCCGCTCGCGGATCAGGACCTCCATCAGGCGGCGCATCGACGGCGGCAGCCCCTTGGCCTCGCCCAGGTCGCCTTCCATCGAACCCAGCGTCTCGATCAACACCAACCGCACCGTCGCGCGGAGCTTCGGGCTCGTCTCGATAAAGGCCACGCCGAACTTGACCATCACCCCAGTCCAGGACGAGCCGTCCATCACCGAGATCAACTCACCCAGCGCCGCATCATCCCCGCCACCTGACCCGGCCGTATCACCCTTGGCATCCGCTCCGGCCGATGCCGGTTCCCGGTTGCCAGCCATCACCCGGGCCAGTTCCTCCATCGTGAGGTCGCTGTTCACGAAATTCGTCCCTCGATAGTCGATCGCCTGCAGCTGGAACCGAAGCCGGAGCGCCTTCGCCAAGGCCGGCTGAAGCGCGTAACGCTCCTCCTTGGTCGACATGAACTGCTTGTTCGTCGCCCCAACGCCCTCGAACAACACGAGCGGTTCCCGATTCAACAAGGCCTGGAGTCCCTCGTAATACTCCGCGGTCCCCAGATGCGTGACGCCGACCAACCGCACGACGGGATCGCCGCGCCGCGCCGGCACCAACTCCCGCACCACCACCTGCAGCGCGATCGACCCATTCGTCGATTCCTGGACCCGCAGGATCGGCTTGGGAGGATCCAATGGCGGAAGCGGCTTGGTCGCGCAGCCCGCCAGGATCACCGCCATCACCCACACACACCAACAACGCAGCATGGAGAGACCCTCACCCGTTGCCCCAAGGTTTCAAGGGGGGAAGTCGTGAGTTTTCAGGTCGGGGAAGTTTTCAGTTTCAAGTCTCAAGCGGTGGAGTTCCCAGATGCCTGAAACTGACCACTCCCCGAGGCCGGTTCGTGAGGACACTTGCTCACCCGGCGTGGATCACGAACCGCCGCGTGGGGGCACGCGGCCTACAGGTCGAACTGGATCATTCGCCCCACGGGAGACGACGGCTTGAAGGGCGGGCGAAGCTCCGTCGAGCCGTCGTACCGAAACCCGCTCGACACCGCCCCCGACGTCATGACGCCCCAACACCCCGACACCACCCTCCCAAAAAAATCGCCGTGTCGCCGCGTCGCCGCTGGGTGCAGCCCCGCTGCTGGCTTCAACCCGCCGCTGGAAAACCTCACCCCACCGACGCCAGACTCGCCGCCGCGATCGCCTGGCCGTGCCGCTTCTCCTTCTCGTCCGGGACGTGGAACTTCAATCCCGCGGACAACTCCGGGAACTCGACATCCAGCACCCGACGCGCCTCCGACAGGATCACGTCCCCGCCTTCGCCCGAGGTCACCCGGCCCAAGATCAGGAGATGTTCCATGGCGTAGAAATCCGCCCAATGTCCCACCGCATAGCCGAGGCTCGTGCCGATGGTCTGATAGATCTGCCGAGCACGGTCGTCGCCCGCGGCCATGTACTTCTGGACCTTCTTGAGCTTCTCCGGCAGCGGCAGCGTCGGATCCACCTCCAGCCCGGAGGCCGGGATCAGACGCCCGACCGCCTGCTGGCTGAAGAACTGCACACCGCAACCGAGGTCGCCGCTCCACTCATCCCGCGGTGCATCCACCCGATAATCCACCGGCGCGAACGCCAGCTCGTTCAACCACGTCGTGATGCTGCCGTCGGCCGTCACGAACCCAGCCGCCGTGCTCGTGCCCATCGACACGCCGAGCACCGAGTTCGCCTTGAGCGACATCGACGCCGCGAGCGCGGTTACCTCGCCATCGTTCACCACCTCGAACGGGATCCCGCCCCATTCGCGTCGCAAGTCCAGGAACAGGTTCTTCACCCGCGCCTCGAAATCCTCCTTGGAAACCCCGCGGAACAACGAGGCCACCTTCACCCGATTGTTCACGTACACGCCGGCCGCGCTGCCGCCGATGGCATCGACCCGCGGCAGGTGCGCCGCCGCCCTGCGCAGCGAGTCCATGATGCCGTCGTGGTGATACGACGGATCCTTCTGGAAGTACGGATCCCAGACGATCTCCTCCGAGAACACGACCTCCCCGTTCAACACCGCCGCCACCTTGCGATCCGACCCGCCGAGGTCGAACCCGATCCGGCAACCCTCCAGATGCCGGCCCAACGGCGCCGTCGTCGACCGCGCCTCGGGCAGGTGCCGCGACGCGACCACCGAGATCGGATGATCGTAAATCCGCTCGCCGATGATGTCCGAATCGAACCTGCCGACCGCCGTATCCCGATAATGCGCGGCCAGTCCCTCGGCCAGCCCGGCCGGTCCGTCGATCCAAACCCGCCATCCGCCGAACGCCCAGAGCAGGAACTTTACGTACCGCTCCAGGAAGAACGCGTTGGCCGCCTCGTTCGCGTGGCCCGTCGGCAAAACCGTCATCGAGAATCGGAACACCGAACCGTCCGCCTGCTCCAAGGCAATCCCCACGGGAACATCCGCCTCCACCTCGAAGGCACGCCTGGCCAGCACGGCAGGACGAAGACCCGGATCCAGGACCGGAACCACCTTGGGCGCGACGAGGTACGGGGCGATCATATGCAGACCGGCAGGAATGCCCGAGACGCGCCCCCGCACAAAGCCCCAATTCAGGGGAGGCCGGGCCGGGTTCCGAGTTTCAAGATTCAAGACCGCTGGTGGGGCGAGACGTCGAGCCGTCCCTCCGGGTCGGAGTCGGGGTCGCTATCGGAATCGGGATCGAAAGACAGCGGGACTCGATACCGATGCCGACTCCGACCCCGACTCCGATACCCCGAAGGCGAGACGTGAGACTACTTCGCGGCTGGTGAGGACCCTCGCCCCACCTCAGCGCCTCTGCGTCTCTGCGGGAGTCCCTTCCCCCAAAGCCCCCCACCTCCCCCGCGAGCTCCCCGCCGCTATTGCGTTTCCGGCCGCCGGACGATACCGAAGGCACCATGCAATCCCGCCGTGAGGCTGCCTTCACCCTGATCGAGTTGCTGGTGGTCATCGCGATCATCGCCATCCTCGCTGGCATGCTCCTCCCCGCGCTGGCCAAGGCGAAGGCCAAGGCCCATCAGGCGCGCTGCATCTCCAACCTGCGCCAGGTTGGCATCACCTACTCGATGTACACCGGCGATTTCCGTGACCAGTTCCCCTACTCCGGGCGCGACTGGCCGCAGATGGGCTTCGTCGACGTCCTCAAGCTGATGAGCCCGTACATCAGCACCAACAACCGATCCTTCTATTTCTGCCCGGCCGAGAAGGGTCGCGGATTCAACATCGAGTGGGCCGTCGCCAACAACTTCCCCATCCGCACCAACGAGCTCCTCTTCCCGAACTCGTATTACTACTACAACCAGTTCTACCACTCGGACGACAACGCCCGCCTGCTGGTCCGTCGGGTCTCCGACGTGAAGTCTCCCACCAAGAAGGCCATCGCCCCCTGCTTCGCCAGCACCAAGGGCAAGTGGCACGACATCTACAAGGGCACGACCAGCTCGGCCCACGGCCCGAAGGGCATGAACCTCCTCTTCGTCGACGGTCACTCCGAGTTCGCCCTCTACGACCGCATGAACGCCCCGTTCAAGGACGGCACCAAGCTCATCTACAACCTCGACTGGACCATCGGCGGCCTCGGTGGAGAGGATCTGAAGTAGGGCGGCGGGAAAGTTTGAAGATTCAAGTTTCAAGGGAGTTGCCAGATACCAGTTCCCAGTTCACCCGATAGCCCCGGGTTGGCCGAGGAACGAAGCCTCGATTTCCGTTCGTACTCGTACTCAGCCCGAAGGGCGGTACTCGTACTCGAACCACCACACCCAACTCTCGACTCCATTCCCTGATCCCATCGGCTCGAGTACGAGTACGAGTACGAGTACCCCCCTCGGAGACCCACGGCGAAGGAACCCGCATTTCCAGCCCTCTACTCCCCAACCCCGAAGGCGGTGCGGCCGATAGCCCCGGGTTGGCCGAGGAACGAGGCCCACCCGGGGTCCACATCCCAAATGAACCCCGCACCCCGAAGGCGGTGCGTAGAATCCCCTCGGCGTCGGGGTCGCCATCGGAATCGGGATCGAACAACGCTGCAACTCGGTGCCGATACCGATTCCGACCCCGACGCCGACGTCATGGGACGAGGGCCAGTCGGAGGACGAACCTCGAACGCCCCTCCCCAACGCCGGAGGCGTGGCAGCCGATAGCCCCGGGTTGGCCGAGAAATGACGCCTCGATTCCGTTCGTACTCGTACTCGTACTCAGCCCGAAGGGCGGTACTCGTACTCGAACCACCACGCCCAGCCCTCGACTCCATCCCATAGTCCCATCGGCTCGAGTACGAGTACGAGTACCCCCCCTCGGAGACCCACGGCGAAGGAACCCGCATTCCCGCCCGCCCCCTCCCCAACGCCAAAGGCGTTGCAGCGGATAGCCCCGGGTCGGCCAAGGAACGAGGCCCTCGATTCCCGTTCGTACTCGTACTCGTACTCAGCCCGAAGGGCGGGAGAGGCAATGGGGTCAGTCCCATATTTTCTACTTTTGCCCAGCATCCCCACGAACCCATCGTCTTCTTCCGTCCCGTCCGGGGCTCGTCCCCTTTTCGTGAATCCCATCCCACGGCTGACGCCGTGGGCTATCGTCTGCCGGTGCTCCGCACCTCCCCGCCTCCATCCGCTCTGTGTTTCCCTTCCCTTTCGTACTCCTACTCGTAATCAGCCCAAAGGGCGGTACTCGTACTTGACCCAGCATGCCCGCATTCAACTCCATCGCATGATCCCATCGGCTCGAGTACGAATAGGAGTACGAGTACCCACAATCGCAAACCCACGGCGAAGGAACCCCAGGCCCAACGGGGCTATCCTCCCATCGGATCCGCACCCCTCCAGATCGCATCCGGCAAATCCTTACCGCAGCTCTACCCGTCCCCGAGGCTTCAAACTTGAATCTTGAGTCTTGAAACTACGCTCTCTCCACCGTGACAGCGCAGAACTTATAGCTCGGTTGGCGTGAGTGGGGATCAAAGCTGGATAGCGTCAATCGGTTCACCTCGTCGTAGTGCATCGGGATGAACACCTGACCCGGCTGCACCGTTGGGGTGATGAACACATCCGCCTCCAACTCCGCCCGACGCGACCGGACCCTGGCACGGCCCGGCATGGACAGCCCGAGCCGCCGGGCATCCTCCGGGTTGATCTCGACGTAGCACTGGGCAGGGTACAGGCGTCGCAGCACGTCGGACTTCGCCGTGCGCGTGTTCGTGTGCCACTGGGCGCTCGTGCCACGCCCGGTGAGCAGGACAAACGGGTATTGGGCGTCGACGGGTTCAAGGACCGGACGCGGTTCGTCGAAATGGAAGACCGCCCGACCGTCCGATGTCGGGAATCTCCCATCGGCAAACAACCGACGTTCGCGCACCTCCTTCAAGGCCTTCGCCGGCAACTCGTGCGCCGAGGCCACGCTCGCCTCCTGAGTCAGGCGATCCCGCAACGCCGTCGGGAACGGCCACTGCATCCCGCCCGCGGCGTCGAGGAATCGGTAATCCGGGATGCCCGTGATGTCGCAGGGCCGTCCCGCGCTCAGGCGCTTCAACACCTGGAACACCTCCTCCGGCGTTCGCCAATCGCGGAACAGATCCGCACAACCCCACGCCGCTGCCACCAGATGGAAGATCTGGAAGTCCGAAAGCGCCTGCCCGGGTGCGCGACGGACCTTCTTCACCAAACCGAACCTCCGCTCGCTGTTGATGAACGTCCCGTCCTTCTCCGCCCAACCGGCACCCGGCAACACCAGATGCGCCCGCTGCGCCGTGTCCGTCGTCGCGTACAGATCCTGCACCACGAGGAAGTCCAGTTTCCCAAGGAGTTCGTTGAAGCGCTTCTGCTGGATCCACGAGTGCGACGAATTGGTCGCCACCACCCACAACCCACGGATCGCACCCGACTCGATCCCATCGACGATCTGGTCGTAGGCCCACGAGTTCCTGTCGGGTACCGTCCCCGCGGGCAGGCCGAGGATCGACTCCACCTCGGCCCGGTGCGTCGGATTCAGGAAGTCGCGTCCGCCCAGGAGGCTGGTGGCGTTCGCGTACAGACGCGACCCCATCGCGTTGCATTGACCGGTGATCGAGTTCGCGCCGGTGCCCGGCTTGCCGATCTGGCCCGTCATCAAGGCCAGGTTGATCAATGCCTGCGCCGTCCGGGTCGATTCGTGCCCCTGGTTCACGCCCATCGTCCACCAGTACGACACCCGGCCGCGTGTGAGGATCTTCTCCACCACCGAGTCAAACAGCGCCCGATCGATCCCCGCCTCGTCGCACGCGCGCTCCGGCGTGAACGGCGCCACGAACCGCGCGAATTCGTCGAAGCCCTTTGTGTGCGCATCGACGAACGCCCGGTCCACGCCTCCCCGTGCGATCACCGCCGCCGCGAGGCCGTACAACAACGTCAGGTCCGACTTCGGCGCCAGCGGCACATGCACCGTCGCCGCCATGGCCGTTTCGGTCCGACGCGGGTCGAGCACGATGATGTCGGGGTTGCGACGGTTGCGCAGGACGCGCTGCCAGAGGATCGGGTGTGCGACCGCGGGGTTTGCACCGACGAACACGAGGCAATCCGACTCCTCAAAGTCCGCGTAGGTGTAAGGCGGCGCGTCGAAGCCGAAGCTCTGCTTGTAAGCGACGTGGGCGGTCGCCATGCACTGGCGGGTGTTCGAGTCGCCGTGGATCCCGCCCATGCCGAACTTGAACAGCGACCCCAGCAACGCCATTTCCTCCGTGCAGATCTGGCCCGTGCTGAGGAACGCGATGGAATCCCGACCATGCTTCGCCTGCACGGCCTTCATCTGCGTCGTGAACTCATGCATCGCGCGCACCCACGACACCGGTTCCATCTGGCCGGTGGACGGAT
Organism: Limisphaerales bacterium; assembly: GCA_965284395.1. Taxonomy (GTDB): domain Bacteria; phylum Verrucomicrobiota; class Verrucomicrobiia; order Limisphaerales; family UBA9464; genus UBA6176. Next base: position 1,225,858 of record OZ260084.1, read on the forward strand.
TGCGGAGCATTGGCGTCGTCGCCCGATCGGGCGCGGCCAACGGAGCCAGCGCCTCCCAGCCCTTGGGGCAGGCCATGCCGAGGTTGACGGGATAATCCGGATCCGCGCTGAGGTTCACCGCCTCGCCACCGCGCAGGTGCGCCGTCAGGCCGCAACCCGTAGCGCAGAAGCCACAGACCACGGTCGTCGTCGCGTCCGGCCGACGCCCGGCCGGAATCTGGCCAAGGCCGAAGTCACCCGGGGACCGGACGAGATCGGACGTCATCGGGCCGTCCCACTCGCGAAGGCGGATTGGAAAGGTCATGGCTTGGGAGGGTGGAGAGCGGAGGAACAGGCACCCGGCGAACCGGGCATGTGGTCGGGAGAGACCGCGGTGAAGAAGAGCCTCCGCTCGAGCCAACTGCCAGCGAGCAGGAGCAGGGTTCCGATGGCTGCGGCAAGCCCTCCCAACCAAGGCGAACCGACTGTCAGCACCATACCCGATGCCAGCAGTCTCAGCCGCCAGGCAACTCCCCCTGCCAGGGGACGTCGAAGCAACCATGCCGACCTCGCGAGGGCACCACGCGGGGAATCGGATACATGGGCGAGGATGCGTCGCTCCAGGAGTCCCACCGAAAGGCCCACCGCCACGACGAGACTGACCGGCAGCCACCCGGGCGCACCGATTGCCAGACCGCACGAAAGGGCCAGCAGCCACGTGCCCGCGAACCGCGGCCATGTTTCCTCCCGATCCCAGAATTGTCGTCGCGTATCGATGTACACCATCGCCTGCGACCCCACGGCCCCGGCCATCGCCAACAGCATCAGCACCGCGCCGCCGCTCAGGAGCATCTCTGGAACCCAGGCAACGCGATCCGATACCGCAAGCGCGCCGGTCCAGACGGAAGCCATGGCCGCCAGAGCGCCCAGCGCCATGGCCTCGCGGCTGAGCCAGCTGGTGCGCCACCCCATCCAAACCCGCCACGCCTTCAACGGCTGGCCGAGATGGAACACCGAGGCCACCAGACCGGCGTGCAACAACCCGAGCCCGGCGCAAGCGAGCGGAAGCCAATCCGCCCGGCTGGCCGGATTCCCCAGGATCCCGATGGCGCAGGCCCCGAGCAGTCCCGCGCCCCACTGGGTCAGCACCAGCATCCAGACCAAGGGCAGGTGCGCCTCAGCCGGCTGGATCCACGCATCATCCGCCGGACGCAGTCCGTCCATCGGACGCATGCTGCGATAGATCGTGGTGGGTTTCGTGATCGACGGATCCGGCGCGCCGGGAAGCTGGAATCCAGTGGGTGCTTCCGAAGCCTTGGTCACTGGCACCAACGTGATCTTGATCGCCTCGTTCGGACAGGCCTGCACGCAGGCCGGTGCCTCACCCTCGGCCAGGCGTCCGTGGCAGAGATCGCACTTCCGGACGATGCCGCGCTTCGCCGAGTACTTCGGCACGTCGTAGGGACACTTCAGGATGCAGTAGCTGCATCCGATGCACTGGTCGTCGAGATGACGGACGATGCCCGTGGCGGGGTCCTTGTCATAGGCGAGGACGGGGCAGCCTTCGAGGCACCCGGGCTCCTGGCAATGATGGCAGGCGGTGGTGACCGTGAGGGCCAACGGGGCCGCGACGGCAGGAGCGGGCGAAACGGGAGCAACAGGCGGCCCCTTCCACTCGCGGCCCACGAGCAAGCCGACGTCGCGCCAGATTTCTCCTTCGTCGAGTCCGTTCAACGAATGGCACGCCGAAACACAGGCCTTGCACGATGAACAGCGGTCGAGGTCGACCTCGAAGGCGTACTGTTCCCCGGGCCGGGGCTTCGAAAGAGGAATCAGCTCGCGGTAGTGGGGCTCGAGCAGCGGAGAGCGTGCGTCCGCGTGACGCTGGCTGAAGCGCTCGACGGCCGTCAGTTGGCGCTGCTCCGCGAGGAACACGTCCACCAGCGTCTCGACGCTGTCGGGGGCGATGTTCGGGGAACGGACGCTCACGGGACTGGAGGGTCAGGTGGCGTCGGCGGAGAAGATCTCCTGCAGCCGGCCGATGTCGTGGCGGGCAGTGAACTGCTGGAAGGTCTCCTGCGGCTGGCGGAGGCGCTGGTAGGTGACGAGCATTCGTTCGAGCGTGGGCTTCAGTTCGCTGACGAGGACGCCCTGGAAGAGTTGCCGGCCGACGGCCTGCTTCTCGCCGAAGCCGCCCCCGACGAAGACGTGGTAACCTTCGAGCGTGTCGCCGGAGAACTTCACCTTGGTGCCCAGCAATCCGATGTCGCCCATGTAATGCTGTGCGCATGAGTTGGGGCAGCCGGTGAGATGGATGTTCACCGGCTGGTCGAGGACGACGCGGCGGTCGAGCCACTGCATCAGTTCGATCGCGTGGCCCTTGGTATTCGAGGCGGCGAACTTGCAGTGCGAGTTGCCGGTGCAGGCGATGAAGCCGCCCTTCAACGCGCTCGACTGCCAGTCGAGCCCCGCCTTCACCAACGCCTTCTTCAACGTCTCCACCCACGCCGTCGGGACATTCGGGATCACGAGATTCTGCCAGACCGTCAGCCGCACCTCGCCGGATCCATAAAGCTCGGCCAACTCGCCAAGCCGGCGCAGCTGCTTCGAGGTCAGCTGCCCCACCGGCACCGAGACCCCGATCCAATGCAGGCCGGGCTGACGCTGGGCGTGCACGCCGAGGTGCGCGTGCTCGGAAGGCGGCGCGACCGGAGCCGCCGTCGCCTCGGTGCCAGACGGAATCCGGAGCAGTTCGAAACCCAAGAGCTTCTCGGTCTCGGCGAGGTACTGGTCCAACGTCCACTTCTCCAGAAGATGCTTCAGCCGTGCCTTCTTGCGGTCGGTGCGGTTCCCGTTCGCGAGATAGACGCGGACCATCGCCGCCGTCACCCGCACGACATCGGCTGGAGGCACGAGCACGCCGAGATCGCGCGCGAAGGCCTTGTGGCCCGTCGCGCCACCCAGCGCACAGCGGAAGTAGATCCCTGCCGCGATCTGTTCCGTCACGAGGTCGCCGCACCGCACCGCACCTGACGGAGCCGCTGCCGCCTCGGCCGGTGTCCATACGCGCACGGCTTTCCAGCCGATGTCGTTCGTGTCTTCGACGGTCGAGATCAGCCCACCGCCGTGGAACGCGATGTTGAACTTGCGCGGCAGGTCGTAGAACTCGCGGTGGTTCAGGATCACCTGGCCCAACTGGTTCACGAGCGGCAACGTCTCCACCCGCTCGTCCGGATCGATCCCGCTGGTGGGATCGCAGGTGAGGTTGCGGATGTTGTCGGCGCCCGATCCGCGCGTGTGGAGGCCGATCGCCTGGATGCGGCGGAGGAACTCGGGTGCGTCCTTGGGCAGGATATGCCGGACCTGAAGATTCGCGCGGGTCGTCACCTGCAGGTAGCCGGTGGTCAGCTGTTCGGTGATCGCGGCGATCTCGCGTAACTGCGCGGAGGTCAACTGGCCGCCCGGGATGCGCAGGCGCGCCATGTAGCCGTCCTGCATCGGGCTCATGAAGAACAGGCCCTGCCACTTGAAACGGAAGGTGTTCTCCTTGTCCGGGGCCTGGCTCGCGGCGGCGTGTTGCAGGAGCAGCGAGTAGGCATCGAGCGGATGCAACTCGCGCTTGATGCGTTCCTCGTTGGTGAGCTCGGAAAGATCCGGACCGGCCGGCGCGGTGGCAGGCGCAGGAACGGCATCGCCGAAGGTCAGCCCCCGGTTGCGAAGGCCGGCGAACAGGCCTTCGAGGTAGGCGGCCTGCTCCGGGTTCAACGGTTGCCCAGCAACTTCCTGGAATGGCAATGGCATGGTCGTTCTCCTCCGAAGTTCAATAGACGTCCCGTTGGTAACGGCCCGCGGACTTCAACTCCGTCATGTAGGCCTCGACGGCATCCGCACTCCGGCCGCCGTGCGTCCCGATCACCTCGCGGAGCGCGGCATCCACGTCCTTCGCCATGCGCCGGGCATCGCCGCAGACGTAGAAATGCGCGCCCTCCTCCAGCCATCGCCACAACTCGGCGCCGGATTCGCGCATGCGATCCTGGACGTAGATCTTCGCCGCCTGATCGCGACTGAACGCCAGGTCGAGACGCGTGAGGAAGCCGTCGCGGTGCATCGGATCGAGTTCGTCGGCGTAGAGGAAGTCTGTCGAACGGCGTTGGTCGCCGAAGAAGAGCCAGTTCCGGCCCGTCGCCCCGGTCGCCCGGCGTTCCTCAAGGAACGCACGGAACGGAGCGATGCCGGTACCGGGACCGACCATGATCATCGGACGCGTCGGATCCGTGGGTGGACGGAAGTTCCGGCTGACGTGGACGAACACGGGCACCGGCGTTTCGCCCGGCACCACGCGATCCGCGAGCCAGCAGGAGGCCACACCCTTGCGCGCACGCCCGTGGGCTTCGTATCGGACAGCTCCGACGGTGAGGTGGACCTCGCCCGGATGCGCCTTGGGCGAAGAGGAAATCGAGTAGAGCCGCGGTTGGAGCGGGCGCAACTGTTGGACCAGCTCCGGCACTGTCAGGCGGACGCCGGACACCGCGCGGAGGACATCCACGAGATCACGACCGTAGAGCCAGGAATCGAGATCGGCCTTGCGCGCCGGATCGAGCAATGCGGCGAGTTCCGAACCAGGGACGCGTTCCGCGACGAGCTTCACGAAGCCCGGCGTCGGCTGGGTGACGATCCATTGCCTGAGCAGGCCTTCGTGCAGGGTGGCCGTGCCGGGCAGTTCCACGGGCTCGTCTCCCGTCATCCCGAGCGTCGCGAGGAGTTCCTCGACCAGGGCCGGACAATTCTGCGGCATCACTCCCAGCGCATCGCCGGCTTCATAGGTCAGGCCGGATTCGCCGAGCAGGATCTCGACGTGGCGCGTGTCCTTGCCGGAGCCGGCTCCGTTCAGGGGGCGCGCCACGCGCAAACGGGCGGGATAGGGATTCTTGCGGGACCAGGCGGGCGACGGACCTTCCGTGGTTGGCTTTGCAGCGGGAGTGGCCGTCACGACTGGTGCAGCAGCAGGTGCACCTTCCAGCAAACCCCATAGACCCTCGATCCACGCCGAAGCGGAGGCTTCGTAGTCCACGTCGCACTCGGCCCGCGCGACCAGCCTCGTCGCGCCGAGTGCAGCAAGCCGTTCATCGAAGCGTCGTGCGGCACCGCAGAAATCGGTGTAATTGCGATCGCCAAGACCAAGCACGGCGAACGGCAGGCCAGCCAGTGCCGGCGCTGCATCCGACGCCAGCGCCGACCAGAAGGCGGTTGCGTTGTCCGGTGGCTCGCCGTCGCCCCAGGTCGACGTGATGACGACGAACCGTCCGGCGGCGGGAAGGTCCGCCGGCTTCACGGCGTTCAGTTCCTTGACCGTGACCTGGAAGCCCCGCGATTCAGCCTGCTTGGCAAAGCGCCTCGCGAGGCCAGCCGCGGATCCCGACTGAGACCCGAAGCCGACCAGCATCAGCCGGGCCTCAACCGGCGCAGCAGCGGTCCCCGATTGCGACGCCGGCGTTCCCTGCCGGTCGTAGAAGACGCCGGCAAGGAAGCCATTCAGCCACGCGCGCTGCTCGCGCGTGAAGGGGGCGCTCTCGGGGATGATGTTCATTGGGGCTGTCCTGAAGATCAGGCCGATCGGACGGATCGGTCTGATCTGTTCCTCAGAAGTTCACCTGGGCCTGGACGTAGACGTAGTCCGCGTCCTGCGAACCCACGCGCCTGAGGGAGTCGCGGATGTAGTCCCCACGGAAGAAGTGGCAGTAGGCGGCCTCCATCACAAGGTACTTGTTCACCTGCCAGGTCGCCACGAGGTCGATCTCCGACCCCACGAACGTGCCGGCATCGGGATTGATGCCATAGCCCGTGCCGCGGGCGCCGGCACCCTGATAGGTTATGCCGCCGCGCGGGAGACCGGCGACGTTGTAGAAGTTGTCATTGGCGGTCGCGAGCCACTTGAGGTGACCCTCCAGTTGCAGGCGGATCCGCGGCGTAGCCTGGATCGACGAACGGAGACGGACATTGTGGATGTTCTGCAACGAGGCGAAGTCCGCGTAGCCGTAGAACAGGTGGCCGGTGGGATACAGATGGACGAACGTGTTGTGGTCGGCGTCGTTCGGATTGTCGTCGCCGCTGGCGTAGCTGTACTCGAGTCCGAGACGCGGCATGAACTCCGACTCCTTCCAGGTGTATCCGCCGGCGAGCACGCCAGCCCACGCGCTATGGTCGCGGCGCGGTCCCGAACCGCCCAGCTCGCGGAAGTCCGCGAAGTCTCCGAACTGGTAGTAGCCCTGGAATCCCCAGTCGACGTTCACCCAGTCGTTGGTGGAGTTCTTGATGTAGGTGCCGACGGTATAGATGTCCTGCGCCTCGGGCGGACGGAACGGCGGGGGAACGAGCCCACGGGAACCGTCATTGCCGCCGCGGCCGACATTGCGTGACAGCAGGTAGAACTCGCTCCAGGCCTTGGGGATCTTCTTCGTCGTCAGCTGGAGGCCCGAGAACAGCTCGTCGTTGTTGGGCTTGTTGAAGCGGTTGTCCTCCGGCATCACGACCATCGAGCTCCAGCCCTCGAGCGTGAACATCGGGTTCTGCCAGCGGACCTTCGCCGCGTCCCATTGGCGCTGGACGTTGTTCCACGCCAGAGGGCCCACGATCCGTTGCTCGCCGAGCACGAGTTCCTGTCGACCGACCTTCAGCGAGACCGGGAATTCCTTGTGATTGCCGAGGAACAGGTACGCCTGGTGCAGGTCCAGCGGGCCGTCCGATTCCGGGCTGCTGCCTCCACCGGCGGGCGAGGCCGGATAGGCCGGGATCGAGACGCCGTTGATGTTGTTCGAGCGGGTGATGCCGTTCGCGGTGCTGGAACGGTCATCGCCCGTCACCGAGCTGGAACGTCCCTGCACAAAGACCTCGAACCACTTCCCGGTGTACCCGCCGCGAAGCAGGACGCGCTGGAGCAGGTAGGAGTTGTCGTTGTCCGTGTCCGTGCGGAAATCCGCCAGCGACCCGGGCCCGACGAACCCGCCGTTCTCCTTCACCTCGTAGCGGCTCCAGTAGAGCGCGCCGAAGTTCCAGGAGGACATATAGGGGTTGTCTTGCCGGAGCAGGTCGTTCAGGTAACCCGCCTGCGACGGTGCGACAGGACTCGTGACGCCCCAGTCGAGGCTGGCGGCCAGCGAGGTACCTCCGGCGAGGAGGAGTCCGACGGATCCAAGGGTGATGCACTGATTCTTCATGCGGTCATTCTTCGGGTTGGGCTGCGTATGGGAGAAAGGCGGTCAGGCGCGTGCGACGGATTCGAGCACGGGCGCGGAGGACGGCAACGGGGTGGCGACGGCCTCGTCGCCTTGGGAAAGGGGCTGGGAGGGCAACGAGGACGTTGCCGTCCCGTTGGACGCCGGTCCCGGGCCATGCCCTTGCCCCGGGGTCTGGCCCTTGAGCGTGTAGGCACGCACGTTGAGGAAATCGATCAACTGCTCGCGGAGACGGTAGTACTCGGGGCTCTCGAGCAGTTCCTGGCGGCGACGCGGACGCGCGAACGGGACAGGCAGGATTTCCCCGACTTCCGCCTCGGGACCATTCGTCATCATCACGATCCGGTCGGAGAGGAACAGGGCCTCGTCGACGTCGTGGGTCACCATGAGCGCGGTGAGGCGGTTGCGGTTCCACAGGTCGAGAAGCACCTGCTGGAGCTCGAAGCGCGTGAGGGAATCGAGCATGCCGAACGGCTCGTCGAGCAGGAGCATCTTGGGCGAAAGGGCGAAGGCCCGGGCGATCCCGACCCGCTGGCGCATGCCCTGGCTGAGTTCGCCCGGGCGCTTGTGCATCGCGTCCGCCAGGCCGACAACCGTGAGGTAATACTCGGCAATCTGGCGGCGTTCCTCGCGTGAGGCCGTGAAGAAGACCTGGTCGACACCGAGCATCACGTTCTCCATCGCCGTCATCCACGGCAGGAGCGTCGGCGACTGAAAGACGACGCCGCGATCCGGCCCGGGGCCCTTCAACTCGCGGCCGGCGAGGACGATTCCGCCGGACGACGCCTCCGACAGACCGGCGAGGATCGAGAGCACCGTGCTCTTGCCGCAGCCGGAGTGGCCGATGAGGGAGACGAATTCGCCCCGGGCGATGCGCAGGTTGAATTCCTTCACCACCCGAAGGGGACCCTTCGGCGTGGGGAACACCTTGCTCAGGTTCGAGATCTCGACGTGGTCAGGCATGGCGGTTCCTCAGGAAGAGATTTCAACGGTTTCGCGTCGTTCCTCGGAGCGCCGACGCGGACGGGTACGGCCGCCCAGCGAGGACCGGGGTTGGTCGAGGTCCTCCGGCTCGATGTCCGGAAGGACCAGCTTGCGGGACACGGCGACCGCCGGCCGGCCGCCCGGTCCGAGCAACCACGAAACGATGGCCGCACGCATCTCCTTGAAGCGCGGATCGTGGTTCAAGGCCTTGCGGTCGCGTGGGCGGGCCAGATCGACATTCACCGCCGGCCCCAGCGTTGCACCCGGGCCCGCGCTCAGCGGCAGGATCCGATCCGCCATCAGGATGCCTTCGTCGGGATCGTTGGTGATGAGGACGACGGTCTTCCCGGCCTCGCGGCAGATGCGGGAGATCTCGTCCTGGAGCGTCGCGCGGGTGAGTGCGTCGAGCGCGCCCAGCGGTTCGTCGAGCAGGAGGATCTGCGGATCCATCGCCAGCGCGCGGGCGACCGAGACGCGTTGCCGCATGCCGCCGGAGAGCTCGCTGGGGCGACGGTCCCGGGCGTGCGAGAGGTTCACCATGGCAATGTGGCGGTCGACATGCTGGGCGCGCTTCGCCGCCGACCAGTTCGGGAAGAGTTGATCGACCGCGAGGGCGATGTTCTCCGCGACCGTCAGCCACGGAAGCAGGCTGTAGTTCTGGAAGACAACGCCCCGGTCCGGACCCGGCCCGGTGATCTCCAGGTCGTTCAGGGTGACGGTGCCCGAGTCCGGCCGGAGCAAGCCCGAGATCGTGTTGAGAAGCGTCGTCTTGCCCGCGCCGGAGTACCCGACGATGGCGACGAACTCCCCCTTCTCGACCGTCAGGTTGACGTCGCGCAACACCTCGGTGCGGGCGCCTTCCGGTCCGAAGGACTTCGAGACATGGCTGAGGACGAGAAAGGGCATGGGATTCGAGGGAGGGAGGTCAGACGGCGCTGCGGAACCGCTTTTCGAGGAGGCTCATTCCGCGGTCGAGGAGGTAGCCCACGAACCCGATCGTCAGGATGCAGAGGACGATGCTCGTGTAGAGGCCGTTGTTGTACTCGTTCCAGAGGAAGTTCCCGATGCCGATGCGGCCGGTGAGCATCTCGACGGCGACGATCACGAGCCAAGCGATGCCGAGGCTGAGGCGGTAGCCCGTGAACATGTACGGCAGCGTGGCCGGGATCATGATCTTGAAGAGGGTCTTGGTGCGGGAAAGCTTCAGGACGCGGGCGACGTTGAGGTAGTCCTGCGGGATCGCGCGGACGCCGACTGCGGTGTTGAGGACCGTGGGCCACATCGCGCAGACCGCGATCGTGAACAGGGCCGCGAGTTCGTTCGCGCTCTTGCCGCTGTTGGCGAAGATCACGACGCCCATCGGCATCCACGCCAGCGGCGACACCGGCCGCAGGACCTGGATGATCGGGTCGAACATCTTCGAGAAGTTCTTCGAGAGCCCGAGCAGGAATCCCAGCGGCGTCCCGAGGATGAGCGCGATGGCATATCCCTTGGCGACGATCACCAGCGAATACCAGGTGAAGCGCAGCACGCCCTGGTCGAGTTCCTCACGCTTCGCGAACGGTTCGACGACGTACTTCCTCGTCTTTTCCCAGGTCTGCACGGGACCCGGGAGGTCCTTCACGAGACCGGTCTTCACCTCCTCGACCGTGCCGTCCGGCTGCGTCTTCTGCACCACGCGGCCCGACACCAACTGCCACGCCAGCAGGCTCAGCACGATACCCACCAGCGGCATCAGGAGCGCGTCCCATTGGATCTTCTTGAGGAATTTCATCGTCGTCGTTTCAGGTTGGATCCGGGCTGGCGAAAACCAGCCCGGACCCTGTCGTCTCGCAGGAGGAAATCAGGTCCCGCGCGGCGCGCGGGATGTCGTGGAGGGATCAGCCCTTGAGGTTCTTCACGTCGAAGCTCGCGGCGTACTCCTCGGCCTTGGAGGGATCGAAGGCCTTTCCGTCGAAGAGTGTTTCGGCCTTGTCGTCGCGCCCGCCGTGGCTGAAGCCGATCTCCTTCATCGCGGCCTCGTAGAGGTCGGTCCGTGCCACCTTGCCAGCGATGCCGGAGTAGTCGGGCGCTCCGTTGACCATGCCCCAGCGGCGGAACTGCGAGAGCCACCACGTGACGTACTTCGGCTGCGGGTAGTTGCAGTTCCGCCTGCTGAAGTGCATGTAGAACTCGTCCTTGAACTTCCGACCGTCGCCCATGTCGTAGTCGCCCAGCAGACGGCCCAGGATCGTCTCCTTCGGGCAGTTCACGTAGCTGGGCTTGCTCACGATGTCGCACTGCTCAGGCCGGTTCCCCAGGTCATCGAGCCACACCGAGGCCTCGTGCAACGCCTTGAGGACGGCCTTCACGGTCTTGGGGTTCTTGTCCGCGTACTCGGCGAGGAACGCGCAGACCTTCTCCGGGTGATCCTTCCACATCTGCTGGGTGGTGACGGAGGTGAAGCCGACCTTGTCGGACACGGCGCGGGCGTTCCAGGGCTCGCCCACGCAGAAGCCGTCCATCTTGCCCACCTTCATGTTCGCCACCATCTGCGGCGGCGGGATGGTGATGAGGTTGACGTCCTTGTCCGGGTTGATGCCACCCGACGCGAGATAGTAGCGCATCCACATCGCGTGCGTGCCCGGCGGGAAGGTCATCGCGAAGGTCAGCGGTTCGCCGAGGGACTTGGCCTTCTCGACGAAGGGCTTCAATGCCTTCGGGTCGTCCTTCACCTTGCCGATCCACTCGGACTTCAGCGTGATGGCCTGGCCGTTGCGGTTGAGGATCCACGGGAAGACCATCGGCTTCTTCGGCGAACCCAGCAGGCCCATCGTCGAGGCGATCGGCATGCCGATCAGCATGTGGGTGGCCTGGTTGTCGCCGGTCTGGAGCTTGTCGCGGATGACCGCCCAGCTGGCCTCCTTCGAGACGGAGGACTGGATGCCGTACTTCTTGAAGAGGCCCTTCTCGTGGGCGATCACGATCGGCGAGCAGTCGGTGAGTGCGATGATGCCGAAGCGGACACTGGGTGCTTCGGGGGAATCGTCCGCGTAGGCGGATCCCACCCAGCCGGCGGGCAGGCCCGCGAGCAGCGTGCCCACGGCAGAGGTCTTGAGGAATCGACGGCGGCTCAGTTCAGGCCGGAAGGGTTCGGGCTTCATGATCAATGTCTGCGGAGGTTGATGGGTTGAAAGAGGAGGAGGCGCGGCGTCGCGCCGCCTCGAAAACATCGAGTCGGAAAACGGATGCCAGCACCGCCGGCGTCGGCGTCACCGGCAGGTTGCTGGCGAAGAGTTCGCGTACCACCCACGCCGCCTTCTCGGGACCGGGCTCGTTCGCATCGAACCGATGGAAGCAGGTGAACTCAGGGAGGCGGCGTGACTCGGTCCGCGTCATCGGGAACTCGCCGCTCCAGGCCGGGCGCACCAGCGCCGGGGGAAGGTTCAGGTATTCCGGTCGCGACAGCAGCCCGACGACGTCATCCCGACGGGCGGGATCGTCGCAGAGCCGGCAGGCCTCCCAGAGGGCGGAGACGACCCGTTCATGGACCTCGGGCTGGGTGGCGGCCCAGGCTCCTCGCGCTGCGAGGACCTTCTCAGGATGCCGCGGGGCGAGGGAGCAACTCGTCGCCGCGCACCAACCATCGCCGGCGAGGATCGCCGCCGAATTCCAGGGTTCCCCGACGCAGTAGCCATCGAGATGACCGCCCCGGAGGTTGGCCCACATCTGCGCGGGCGGCACGATGACGATCCGGACGTCGTTCCCCTCGTGGAGCCCGGCCGAGGCGAGCCAGCCTTGCAAAAGACGTGCGTGGGTCGAGTGACGCGAGACAGCCCCCAGGACCAGCGGCGCTCCCCGACGCCGTCGCAGCCGATCCGCCAGGCCATGCACATCCCGGACTCCCTCGTCCCACAAACGCTGCGAGAGCGTGATCGCGTTGCCGTGCAGGTTCAGCACGAGGCCGGTGCAGCAATCCGCCCGCAATCCGCCCACGCCGAACTGCAGCGCGAAGGGCAATCCGCACGGCGCATGGGCTGCATCCAGTTCGCCGTAGGCCAGCTTGTCCCGGACGCTGGCCCATCCCAACTCCCGGCTCAGGCGCACACGAAGACCGTGCTTCGCGAAGAAGCCCATCTCCTGCGCCACCACCAGCGGCGCGCAGTCGTTCAGCGGAACAAATCCGAGGCGCACCAGGCTGCCGCCGGCCGAGGCCGCGACCCGGGCCGCAGCCATCGTCACTGGCCGGACCGTTCCCTGTTGCTGTTTGCGCAGTCGCTCCATCCGCCCGCACTGGAAGCGCCCCGGGTGCCGCCATGCCAATCCGGCCCGATGAATGCTCTGCCAAAATCTCGTCCGGCCGATGAAACGATCTCATGGATGAAAAGCCCCATCGACAGTCAGCAGCTTCAGGCGTTCGCGATCCTCGCACGCAACGGCAGCTTCACGCAGACCGCGCGCGAGCTCTTCCTCACGCAGTCGGCCATCAGCCACTCCATCAAGGCCCTGGAGAGCGATGTCGGCTGTCGGCTTTTGGACAGGGTGGGCAGGAAGGTCACGCTCACGCAGGCAGGTGAACACCTCCTCAAACACGCCGAACGCGTGCTCGCCGAACTCCGCTCGGCCCGGGAAGGTTTGGAGGAACTGGGCCGATGGGGTCACGGCCGCCTGCGCATCGGTGCCCCGGTCACGGTCTGCCAGTACCTGCTCCCTTCCGTCCTCCGAGAGTTCAAGGAGAGCTTCCCGCACTGTCATCTCAGCATCGAACCCGGCGATTCACGGGAGGTGCTCGAGGCCGTTGATCAACGCCGCGTCGACCTGGCCGTGACGCTCGAACCCCAGGGCGAGGACCAACTCCAGTTCATCCCGCTGTTCAGCGATGACATGGGCTTCGTCGTGTCCCCGCTCCATCCGTGGGCGCAGGCGGGAAAGGTGACCCGGGCCGAGATCCCAACCCAGAACTTCATCGTCTACCGCCGCGGCAGCCGGACCTGGCGCATGATCGAATCCTACTTCCGCGAGGAGGAAATCGTCCTCAATGCCGTGATCGAGCTCGGCGCGATGGACGCCATCAAGGAACTGGTCAAGGTCGGCCTCGGCGTGTCCGTCCTGGCGACGTGGGTCGCCCGCAAGGAACTCCTCGAGCAATCCCTCGTCACGCTCCCCGTCGGCCGGCGACGCCTCCGGCGCAACTGGGGCATCGTCCACTGGATGGGGCGACGCCTGACGCTGGCCGAAGAAACCTTCATCGGCCTCTGCCGTTCCGCGACCGAAGGCTGGGAGGATCAGGCCGGCAGCGAAGGATAGTCGGTGTAGCCCTTCGGACCGGGCGCATAGAACGTGTTTTCGTCGGGCACGTTCAACGGTGCATTCCGGCGCAGCCGCTCCGGGAGATCCGGGTTGGCGAGGAACGGGACACCAAACGCGATCGCATCCGCCCAACCCTCCGCCAGTGCGCGATTCCCGGTTTCCCGGGTGAAGCCACCCGCCGAAACGATCCTGCCCTTGAAGCAAGGCCTCAACTCGCGCGGTCCCACGCCATCCTTCGCCCCGTGCGCGATGTCCTGTGCCGTCACCTGCGTCACGTGCGCGTAGGCCAGTCCCATTGGTTCCAACTCCTTCAGGACATGCCCGAAGGTCTTCAAGGGATCCGAATCGTGCATGTCGTTGAACACTCCGCCCGGCGAGAGCCGGATGCCCACCCGGTCCGCGCCCCAGACACCGACCACCGCCTCGGTGACTTCCAGCGTGAGTCGGGCCCGGTTCTGCACCGGACCGCCATAGTCGTCACCGCGATGATTGGTGCCATCCCGGAGGAACTGATCCAGCAGGTAACCGTTGGCATTGTGGATCTCCACCCCGTCAAACCCCGCCTCTTTCGCCAGGCGCGCACCGCGGATGTATTCCGAGATGATCCCGGGAATCTCGCTCCGCTCCAGCGCCCGCGGCACGAGGTAGTCCTCCATCGAGGTGCCCGTGAAGATCTTCCCCTTGGGCTTGATCGCCGACGGCGCGACCGGCAGCACGCCGCCCGGTTGGTAGGACGGATGCGAGATCCGGCCCACGTGCCAAAGCTGGAGGACGATCCTCCCACCCGCCGCGTGGACCGCCTCCGTCACCCCGCGCCAACCCGCCACCTGGGCTGGGGTGAAGATCCCCGGCGTGTTGGGATAACCGAAACCATGCGGCGACACCGACGTCGCCTCGGCTATGATGAGTCCGGCCGATGCCCGTTGACGGTAGTAATCGGCGTTCAAGGCGACGGGCACGTTGCCTGCACCCGCCCGGCAGCGCGTCAGCGGAGCCATCAGGATTCGGGTTGGGAGGGCAAGGGCGCCCAATTGCACGGGATCAAACAGGGTCGGTGCGTTGCTCATGAAGTCTGCCTTGGGGATCGTCGCGTGTGGGGTGGGCCAGATCCACCGGGGTCCAGACCCTCCGGAACAACCTGCGTGACCACCCGCTTCTGCATACTCCGTCCCCCGCCCCGGGAACAACCCCTTCCTTCCCGCCCGCCCTCCCGCATCTGCAGAGGTGCCATGCTCGGGTGAAAACCAAACCAGAAGCAGCACTTCTGGATTTCGGATTGCGGGATACCCACATCCCGGATATCCAATGGCTTCAGTACTGGCCACAATTCCGACCTTCGGAACCCGGCCCGTACCGCAGGTGGACTTTGGCACAGTGCGGTGTCACCCCCTGCCCACGGATCTCGACTACACATGTCTGAGCAGAACGCAGAATTCAGCTGCCTCCGCGATGCCTTTTGCGCCCGGTATCGCTGCAAGCCGGACGCCTTCATCCGAAAGGCGTTCTGGAAGTCCATGCCCGCCGCGGCCAAGATCGTTGCGCGGTTGCTGGGTGGCCCCGCCAATGAGCGCTTCGGTCACGACGTCGAGATCATTGCCGGCCTCGCGGAGGCTACCAGCCCCGAAGACCTGAACCACGCCATCGACGACCTCGTCGGCATCCAGGATCTCGACCACAGCCGCCTCCGTCGGTGGTTCGGGATCCGGGTTTCTCCGACCCGCCTCCGCAACCTGATGGCACCTTTGCTCGCCAAAGTCCGGAGACGGCCGGAGACGGCCCCGCAAGCCCCCGTCAACAGGCCAACCCAGACGAACCCGGTGGTCATTCCGGGACCAACGCACCGCAGTGCTGAATCCGCCACCCAGCGCCTGCGCCAGGCCATGAGGATCCATGCCTCGGTCATTGTCGGCACCCCGCTGGATCAGGTCCTGGCGTCGGAGTTGATCACGAAACGGGAACTCGAGGAGTTCCTGTCTGAGTTTTCCAACCTTCGGCCGGAAATCACCTGGCTCCGCACCTACGTCCGGGAACAGGAGGAATTGACCCGGCTTCGCGAAGAGGCCGGCCTGACCGACCGGTTCAAGGCGCTGTAGTCCCCCCTGACGGCCGCGCCGATTCCGCCGGGATTCCCTTCTCCCTCCGGAATTCAGATTCCCGAAGCCGATCAACGGCCAGAATCGCAAAGTTCGTCCGGGAAGTTATCAAGACAGGGGATGCCAACCGACTGGCAGTCCGGGTCGCGACGTCGGTAAACGGCACGACGATGAAATCCGCCCGCGGGTAGCCGGTCGGTTGCACCTGCAACGCCTCCCAGGCGAAGGGCGAGCCGATGTAGTCGATCAGTAGGGGCCGCTTCAAGGCGTGAGCCAGTTCCCGGTGGGGAACCTCAAAGGAAGCAGCAATCCGGGCATTCGCCGGGGCGTTCCGGCTTAGCCAGGCGCCCACCTCACCAAAGTCAGGTGCCGATCTGGGGGCTGGCGGACGAAACCACCAGTTGGCTCCGGCATTGAGGAACAGGAGGATCGTCAGTCCGGTCTCGACCGCCGCCCGGACTCCAAGGCTGTTCCGGAAATTCTGCTCGGCACCTCGCCATGCCCAAGCCACCAGGCAGGGCAATACGAGGAACGCCGGACGTGCCCATCCGTGAGGCGGCCCCGGAAGCATCGGCACCGCAACCAACAGCCAACCGCAGCCGAGCACCAGCCCCAGTTGCGCCAGCGCCCTCCGTCGAAGCCACCCTGCCTGGCTGTGCGGCCCCGTCCATCGCCACCAGTCCGCCGGCTGCCACCCCACTCCCTCCAACTCGGCGCGGACCCCCACCAGCGCGAACCAAAGTCCTGCGAGCAGCAACCCGCCCCGGACGAACACGCCCAGCCACGATACCGGCAGCAACGGCCCCAGCAGATGCGGAGGAACCCGTCTCCACCAACCGCCAATGGCCTCGAGGAATGGCTCGCCCCGGATGAACTGCCAGGCGTCTGCCCCGCCATCCGACACCCCGCCACCAGCAGACGCCGCTGCCGCGTGCATGAGGTCCTGCCAGACATCCCCCGACCCGTCGACACCCTGCCCCCAGGAACCCCAGAGGATCACTGCTCCCGTCACAGGCCCAAGCGCGCACAGCAATCTCCCGGGAGTCCTCGCTGCCGCCACCACAACCAGTGCATAGACGGGCAGCCACGCCAGCACCGCCGTCCGGGTCAGGTAAAGCCCACCAAAAGCCACCCCGATCCAAAGCCAGCCCCACAGTCCCTTCGTCCCAGGCTCCCCGGTCAGCGACATTCCCAAACCCGCGTACAACAGGGCCAGAAAGAGGAAGTCCGGTGACAGGCCCCGCCACATCACCAACCAATCCAGGGAGGTCATCATGCCCGCACACACACCCAGCATCACCCCCACCGGCACCCCCTGCTTCCTCCCGAACCAGTAGATCACTCCCCCGGCCAGTGCCCCCATCCCGAGAACCAACCATTCCATCCGCTCCATCCGCTCGGCCGGAGTCCGCCCAGCCGCCGCCGCCACGGAAAGATAGACCGCCTGTGCCGGCGGATACCGGCTGATCCGCGGCTCTCCCACCCAATCCGCAAACCGATATCCCTTGCCCGCGGCAAGCGATTCCGCGCCCGCCACGTAAACCCCACCCTCCCCACCGAGCGTCCGGCCGGGCACCACGTACCCCCGGTAAAGCACCACCAACACCGCCAGCAAAAGCACGTATCCCAGCACGTCCGCCGCTCCCAGCGACTGCCGTCCCGATCCTGAATCAACCTCCAAAGTCGAACTCCCCCTCATCTGCAACCCAATCAAACGGCAAATCCCGCCCCACCGCAATCCATGGGTTGGCGGAAGGCACCCCGGGCAGAAAACAGTCTCTGGACAACCTCCCGGCAAAACCGAAAGTGACGACCGCCACCTGACACAGGCCCGGTCACCATGCTGCAACGAGAATTCTTTGAACCGAGCCAATTCACCGGGGATGCCCTGACCCACTTCGGCTTGGCCCCAGCAGAGGCACGAGGTGCCATCCACACGAAGCAGGAGGTTGCCGAGTTCATCCTCGATTTGGTGGGCTGGAAGATCGGCGTCATCCAACCCGATCACCGACTGCTCGAACCATCGGCGGGCCATGGTGATTTCTTGCTGCCCGCCGCCTGCCGACTCCTAGCCAGCTTTCCAGATGCTCCACCTGACCAGCTTCAGCGGATGCTGGCAGCAACCGAGGTCAGCCTGGAGTCAGTCAAGGAATGTAGAGCCCGCTTGCAGGAAGCCATCCTGGCACATGGCCGAACCAAATCAGATGCACAGGTCCTGACAAAGGGTTGGATTCAGCAGGCCGACTTCCTGACTTGTCCCTTCGATCGCCCCTTCACACACGTTGTCGGCAATCCACCCTACATCCGGTTGGAGGCACTCCCGAGATCCCTTCTCCAATTGTACCGGTCACTCTGGCGCTCCCTCTACGACCGAGCCGACCTCTACGTCGCCTTCATCGAAAAATCACTCGAACTGCTTGGTCCGGACGGAAGGCTGGGCTTCATCTGTGCCGACCGCTGGATGCGGAATCGCTACGGCAAGGTACTCCGAGGTCGCGTTTCGGAGGGCTTCCATCTGGAAGTAAACGTCGATTTCACAGGCTGTCCGGCATTTACCACCGAGGTGGATGCGTACCCCTCCGTATTTACCATCAGGCGCGGATCCGGGTCCATAACCCGGACCTACTGCAAACCCGAGATAAGCCGGGAGTCACTGACAGAGCTCGCGCGCGCGTTGACCAGTCCGACCCCGGGTCCAGGTATCGGCTTGGCATTTGAGGTCGTACGAGGAGACGCACCCTGGGTAACGATGCAGAACGATGCATCCGCGATCCTTCGCAGACTTGAATCCAAGCTGCCGACGCTGGAGGAAGCAGGTTGCAAGGTGGGAATCGGCGTCGCCACGGGTGCCGACGCTGTTTTCATCGGGACAGCCTCCGATCTGGACGTTGAAGACGAACGCCGGATCCCTTTGGTGGGTACTGAAGACATCCGAACCGGGAAGGTCGAATGGACAGGCAAATGGGTGCTGAACCCATTCGAAGCTGACGGACGCCTCGCAGATCTGGACAGGTATCCGCGCTTTGCTCGGTACCTACGGGCTCATGAAGCCACGTTGAGAGCACGGAATGTCGCAAAGCGGCAACCATCGGCCTGGTACCGAACCATTGACCGAATCCACGGGGAACTGACCCGAACAAAGAAGCTGCTGATACCCGACATCAAGGGAGCCGCGCATGTCGTGCTGGAAGAAGGGACCTTCTACCCACATCACAACCTCTACTACGTACTCCCGGGAAACTGGCCTACCCATGCACTCGTCCGCATCCTTGGCAGCCGGGTCGCCCACCGGTTCGTCGCCTTGTACTGCCCTCCGCTTCGCGGCGGCTTCCTCCGATTCCAGGCGCAATACCTGCGTCGAATCCGGTTGCCCAATTGGACGAGCCTTTCAGCGGGAACCCAGTCCCTGCTTCTTGAATCGGACACCGAAGCTCAGGCTGACGAAGGCGTCCGCCTGGCCTTCGGCCTCACTGAGGACGAATGGCATGAGCTCGGCCTGAATCCTTCCAAAGACCAGCTTCAGCCATGAACCTTCCCAAGCGCCTCGAAGAACGGATCCATAGCGCAGCTCAGAGCTTCTGGGATTCGCGGACTGTTGCCAGATCCGCCCAGATGAATCGGGGCGGCGAGGATCGGGGCGAACGGGCGGCTGTTACCAGCGGGAGAAACCTCGATGGCTTTCGCCTGCTTCTCGGAGAGACACTCGCGGCCAACGGGCTGTCCACAGATGCCATTTTTCACCACCGCAGAGCCGTTGGACTGCCGGGGTTTTTCAGGCCGACAAAGCTCTGGGATATCGTGGCTGTCCGGAACGGTCGCCTCGTCCTCGCGCTGGAACTGAAGTCACTCGGAGGCCCGTCATTCGGCAACAACTCCAACAATCGGTGCGAAGAGGCAATCGGGAGCGGATACGACTTCCGGCAGGCTCAAAGCGTCGGCGCATTCGGCCGCGGCGCCAGTCCATTTCTGGGCTACTTCATCCTCGTCGAGGATGCCTTGGGATCGAGGAAGCCAGTAGAGGTGGCTTCACCCCATTTCCCTGCGGATCCAGCATTCCAGAATGGCTCCTACCAGACCCGCATGCGGGTCCTCTGCGAACGTCTCATGGAGCAGCAACTCTACGATTGCGCCGCCGTGCTGACGACACCTCGCGAAAGATCGACCGGAAAGCGCTACCCATTCGCTGACCTGTCGCCCGAGACCTCCTTCCGCAAGCTGGTCACCAGGCTCGCGGCACACGTTGCGGCGGAGTGCACTTAGGCCTCAGCCCTGCGCAGGAAGCGGCAGCCGCAGAGATCGCGGGCTGGGCAGGAGTGGAGGTTGCCATTCCGGTCGAGTGCGCACCTCGGAGGTGTGTGGTAATCTCGGGCCAAGTCCCTGCTTATCCGTGTCATCCGTGCAATCCGCGGTTGGTTGGGATCTGCTCCTCTCTCCGCGCTCTCCGCGGCTCCGCGTGAGAATTCTGCCGCATGGTTGCGGCTGAGCAGGGCAAGCCGAAGCCAACTCTCCGGCGTTGACCGTACGGTTGCTGCCGGGCGCATCTTGAAACTGGCCCGTTTGAAAAAAGGAACGGAGTGGCGACGTCCTCGACGCCTTGGGAACGAGCTTCGGAGAGCAACGAGGACGTTGCCGCCCCGTTCGACGCGAGGGGAGGGTCAAGATGCGCCCCCGGACTGGCCCGGCGCCGGATTCGCGCTTAATCTCCCGATCATGTCCGCCGCCATGCCGCTTCTGGAGATCCGACGGGTGACCAAGTCTTACCGGCCACCCGGCGGCGCCCCGCCCATCTCCGTGCTCCGGGACGCCTCCCTCACGGTCCACTCCGGCGAATCCGT
This sequence comes from Limisphaerales bacterium, assembly GCA_965284395.1. Classification (GTDB taxonomy): domain Bacteria; phylum Verrucomicrobiota; class Verrucomicrobiia; order Limisphaerales; family UBA9464; genus UBA6176. The sequence goes on from OZ260084.1 coordinate 1,246,270, forward strand.
CGCCATCATCGGCCCCTCCGGTTCCGGGAAAAGCACGCTCCTCAACCTCATCGGTGGTCTCGACCAACCCGACGACGGCTCGCTCCTCCTCGATGGTGTCGCCGTATCGAAGCTCGACGAAGCTGCCCTCGCCCAACTGCGCAGGGATCGGATCGGGTTCGTCTTCCAGTCCCACCATCTCCTCCCGCACTGCTCCGTGCTGGAGAACGTCCTCGTGCCCGTCCTCGCGGATCGTTCCTCCACGGATTCCGCCGTCGAGCAGCGCGCCCGTCACCTCCTCGAGCGCGTCGGCCTCGGCAACCGCATGGATCAACTACCCGGTCGACTCTCGGGCGGCGAACGCCAGCGTGCCGCCGTGGTCCGCGCCATTATCCGGCGCCCCGCCCTCCTACTCGCCGATGAACCCACCGGCGCCCTCGACCGCGCCTCGGCCCTCGAAATCGGACGCCTCCTCGCCGACCTGAACGGAATTGACTCGGTCACGCTCCTCGTCGTGACCCATTCCCGCGAACTGGCGGGCCAGCTCGGTCGCATCGTCGAGATGCGCGACGGTCAACTCGTCGAAGCCTGATCGCCCTGAATCCCATGCGCGCCCATCGCCTGCTCTTCCGCAGCCTCGCCTTCCATGCCCGCTCGCACCTCGGCGTGGTGCTGGGCACCGCGGTGGCCACCGCCGTCCTCGTCGGGGCCTTCGCCGTCGGCGATTCCCTCCAGGCCAGCCTCCGGCAGCGCGCCCTCTCCCGACTCGGCAAGATCCACGCTGCCTACGACGGGCGAGACCGCTTCTTCGAGGCCGATCCGGGCGGACCCGCACGTGCCCCGGGTGCTCCCCAGGATGTCCCGGATGCCGCAGGAATGGTCCGCGCCAACATCCTGAGGCTTCCCGGCCTCGTCGCCCGGCAGGACGGAACCGCCCGGGCCAACCGGATCCAGGTCCTCGGCGTGGACGCCGCCTTCCTTGCGCTGGCCACCAGCCCGGTCCGCGAGACACCCGCCGCCGGCGAGGTCTGGCTCAATCAGCCCCTCGCCAGCCAGCTTGCCGCGAAGACCGGCGAAACCCTCGTCTTCCGCCTCCACAAGCCCGGCGCCCTCTCCCTCGACGCCATCGTCTCGCCCCGCGACGACGCCAGCATCGCCCTGCGCCTCGTCGTGTCCCGGATCCTTTCCGACGCGGAACTCGGCGGGTTCAATCTGGGCGTCGGTCAGGAAGCCGCGCTCAACGCCTTCGTCCGACTCGAATCCCTCCAGGCCGCCACCTCGCTTCAAGGCCGCGCCAACGTTTACGTCGTTGGCGGAACCCCGGTCGGCCAGGACGAACAACGCATCCGTGACTTCGTCGCCTCGACGGCACAGGACATCCACGACCACGCCACGCTCGAAGACCTCGAGTACACCGTCCGGCCCCTTCGACCGGGACCTGTCGAAAGTGGCGGCGAAGCTCCGCCCGCTTCCATCGAGTTCGCCACCCGCCGCATCTTCATCGAACCCCCGGCCGAAAACGCCGGCGTGGTTGGGTCGAAGGGCGACCTGTGGGGCACTCCCGTTCCGATCAGCACCTACCTCGTCAACCAACTCGGTGCCAACGGACGCTTCGCGCCCTACTCGATGGTCACCGCCGCCGGCGCCCCCTTCACCCCGCGCGACATGGCCGACGACGAGATCCTCATCAACCAATGGCTCGCCGACGACCTCCGCGTTGGCCCGGGCGATCGCCTGATGATGACGCACTACGACGCCGACAGCGCGTCCAGCCTCGTCGAGCGGACCAACTACTTTCGTGTCCGCGCCATCGTCCCCATGAAGGGCCTGTGGGCGGATCGCACTCTGATGCCGGAATTCCCCGGCCTGGCCAAGGCCGAGAGCACGCATGACTGGGACGCCGGCTTCACGCTGGTCCACAAGATCCGTGACCAGGACGAAGCCTATTGGAAGCAATGGCGCGGCACGCCCAAGGCCTTCGTCACCGAACGCGCCGGCCGCCGCCTCTGGACCAACCGCTTCGGCAGCCTGACCGCCGTCCGCTATCTCCAGAACGATCCGCAGCGGATCGACGAGCGCCTGACCGAACTCCGCCGGATCATCCGGCAAAGCCTCGATCCAAAAACCTTCGGGCTCGTCCTCCGTCCGGTCCGCGAGGAGGCCCTCCTCGCCGCCCGGACAGGCACCGCCCAGATCTTCGCCGGTTTGTTCATCGGGTTCAGCCTGTTCATCATCTTCTCCGCCCTGCTCCTGACCTCGCTGCTGTTCCGCTTTGGACTGGAGCAGCGCGCTGGAGAGGTGGGAATCCTGCTGGCCCTCGGCTGGTCGCGCGGCCGGGTCCGTGGACTCCACCTCCGCGAAGGCGCGATCCTCGCCATCCTGGGTGCCATCCCGGGAACGTGGCTCGGCACCCTCTACGCCCGCGGCTTCCTCTGGGGACTCAACCACGTCTGGAGCGACGCGGTCGCCGGAACCGCCCTCCATTACTCCGCGACCGCCGTCGCCCTGCTCGGGGGAAGCATCGGAGGAATCGTCATCGCTGTCCTGACCCTGACCTTCGCGCTGCGTCATCTCGCCCGCCGCCCCGCCCGCGAACTCCTGAACGAAGGAGCCGTCGAAACCCCCGATGGAATCCTCGGCGGTCAACCTGCCCGCTGGAAGCGCTTCATCCCCGCCGCTGCGATCGTCGCGGCCATTGGTCTCGGTCTCGCCGGCACGCGCCTCCCCGCCCATCAGCAACCCGCCACGTTCTTTGGTGTCGGGGCCCTGCTCCTCACCGCTGGCATCCTCGCGCTGCGCCGACGTTTCCTCGCTCCTGTGCCCCGCACCGACGGCCTGAGCCGGGGTGCCTTCACCTGGCGCGCGCCCAGCCGCCAGCCCACCCGTTCCGCCGCCACCGTCACGCTGCTCGCCTCCGCCACGTTCATCGTCGTCGCGGTCGCCGCCTTCCGCATCGAGGGCCGGCTCGACGCCGACCGCCGCGCAGGGAGCGCCGGAGGCTTCGCCTTCTGGGGCGAATCCGCCCTCCCGATCCTCAAGGACCTCAACACCGAGGCCGGCCTCGAAGCCTACAACCTCGCGCCCGCCCAGGTCGACGGTGCCTCCTTCGTCGGCCTGCGACTCCGCGACGGCGACGACGCCAGCTGCCTCAACCTTTCCCTCACCACCCGCCCCCGCATCCTCGGACTCGATCCCCGGGCCTTCGCCTCCCGTGGCGCGTTCAGCTTCGCCGGCCTCGCCAAGGACCTCTCCGTCACCAATGGATGGGTGGCCCTTGAACGTCGCGACGACGACAAGACTGTTCCCGCCATCGCCGACGCCGCCTCCTTGCAATGGGCCCTCAAGAAGAAGGTCGGGGACACCCTCGAACTCCAGGACGGACAGGGGAAGCCCTTCCTGGTCCGCATCGTCGGAGCCGTCGCCCAAGGCATGCTCCAGGGCAACCTGATCATCCACGAACGCGAGTTTTCCCGCCTCTTTCCCGCGGAATCCGGCTACCGCGTCCTGCTCGTCGATGCCCCAGCCGCACGGAGGGAAGTCATCCGCGCGAACCTCAGCCGCGCCCTCGAGGACACCGGCCTTTCCCTCACCCCGACCGTCGATCGCCTCAACCGGTTCAACGCCGTCCAGAACACCTACATCGGCACCTTCCAGGTCCTCGGCGGCCTCGGCCTGCTCCTTGGAAGCATCGGCCTCGGCATCGTCGTCCTCCGCAACGTCCACGAACGCCGCGGCGAGATCGCCATCTTCCGCGCCGTCGGATTCGAACCTGGCACCGTCCGCAGCCTCATCCTCCGCGAGCACGCCGCCCTCGTCCTGCTGGGACTCGGCCTCGGTTGCCTCTCCGCGGCGATCGCCGTCGCCCCGCTCCTCACCAACGGCACCGGCCTGCCTTGGTCCACCCTGCTGCCGACCCTCGCCGCCGTCGCCCTCAACGGACTCTTCTTCACCTGGATCGCCACCCGGCATGCGTGCCGCGGCGTCGTCATCGAGGCCCTCCGCGGGGAGTGATCCCGGGCAGAAACTCACCGCAAGACGTCCCGGTGCGAACCACCCTGGCCGCACCGGGACGCGCCAGCCCCGGTCACTCGACGCGGATCCGGTAATAGGAACCCGACGCCGGCGAGTTGATCTCAGCGGTCGTGGTCTCACCCCGCGATGCCACGCCCGTCAGGGCGGAGGTCCAGTTCGCGAAGTCGGTCGTGACCTCAACCTTGTAGGTCGCGCCTTCCTTGGAGTTCCACGCCAGCGCCAGCACGTTCCGGTCGGGAACATAAGCCACGGACGTGACCTTGAACTGCGGCGGACTCACATAGGTCAACCGGAACGCCGATACCGTGTAGCTGCCACCGGCCGCACCGTTGCCGAACAGGTCGTGGTTCATCAGGTTGAAACCAAGGCACCCGATCTGATCGAGTCGACCGTGACCATCGGGTGCCGGGGCGTCGATGTAGGGCCCGGTGAACGCAGACTCAAGGACCTCGTCACCCGCGGTGTTGCCCCACGTCGCACCGATCTTCAGGCCGCCCTCGATCCGCTCCATCCACATCGTGATCCGGTGGACGACGTCGAGCGTGCCTTCGACGCCCAGGCCGACCCCGTTCGGATAGGCGGTGATCGGCTGGGGATAAGTGCTGCCCGGCGCGTTCAGGCTGCCGCTGTTCAGGAAGTGGCTGTAGTTGCCCGAGACAAACCCAAGGTTCGGTCCGACCACCGGGTAGTTGAGGTTCGCGGCCGCCGCCAGGTTGCCCGCCGGATTGAACACCGCCGCGACGAGCGTCTGGCCATTGGTGTCGCTGATCGTCGCATCCGAACGCCACCCGAGCGTCGTGCCGCCTCCGAGGCCGGAGTCGATCTTGAGGTAGAACGCGGAGTTGTTGTTCGTGTTGCCGAAGCCGAACCGGACGAACTGATCGCTCGGCAGAAGCGTATTGTGGAACTGCAATTGGAACGAGGCTTCGACCCGCTGTCCCGCGCTCGACAGGTCCAGCGCCGGGAACTCCCGGTAGATCGCCGGCCGGCCGGCAGGCTCGATCGCACCATCCGACTCCTTCGCGAACGTCGTGTTGTTGACCACGTCGACGTCGTTGGTCGCCACCCAGGCCGTGAAGCCCGAGGCCGTCTGGTTCGACAGGATCAGGTTGCCCGTGCCGCCATACAGGTACTGCTTGTAGTCCCACTCGCCCCACGGACCCGAGATCAGCCGTGCGGGTCCCTGCGCGATCGCATGGTTCACCGCGTTCAGGAACATCTTCTTCCCGTCCTCTGACAGGTCCAGCGCACCCGCCTCCGGGTGCGGCGCCGCCGTCACCGAGCCCGACGCATCGCGCGTCCCGCAGGCGAACAGCAACCGGTAGCTGGCATTGGTTTCGCCGGAAACCTGCGTCGTGCGCACCGTCGTCCCGACCGGCCATTCCACGATCGCGTAGCCGCGCGCCACGTAACTCCCGTCGGCCGCGGGTGCCTCCCCCGCCGGGATGTTCACCCCGGGATTCATGGGATTGAAGTCGATCGTCGCCAGCACCCGCCCACCCGGCTCGACCGGGTTGACGATGCCTTGGTCCGCACCGCCGATGGAGAGCTGGAAGTACTGCACCGACGCCCCGCGATTGTTCACCGGCGTCGGCACCCGCACCACGGCGTGCCGGTCCATCACCTGCGCCCCGCCGACCGTACTGCGGGCGATGCCCTGGAAGATCGGATGCAACGGCTCCGCCAGCGTGAACTTGCCGCTCGCCGTCGTGCTCCCATTCGCCGCGCAGTCGAATTCCTTGTTGTCGAGAAGGTATCCCATCCGATCGCGCCGGATGAGCGTGGACTTGGTCACGATCATCGGCTTCGTGATGTGCGTGTTCCACTTCGCGCCGCGTGCGTTCAAGTTGAACGGCCCGCTGTTCAGGGCAGTGCCCAGGATGACCAGGTCGTGGCTGTTGATCAGCGGCACGTCATCGAGCGACATCGACTGCGGGTTCGGGTTGAAGCGCGTCACGGTGTGACCGGCCGCCACCAGCAGGTCCACGAAGCCCTGGTCCACATACGGCGTCCCGTCCGTCGACGACGCCGGATAGAACGCGCCCCGGACCACTCCGTCCGAGCCCACCTCGGTGCCCTTGGGTCCGTTGTCGCTCACCCAGAGGATGAATTCAGCGTGCAGGCTGGCACCAGCCAACCCCAGGCAAGCCACGCAGGCTCGCAGCCAGAAGGAAGTTTTCATGTCGTGCGGTCCGTCGATTCTGGTTCTGGAAACGGATCACCCGGCCAGACGGGAGCCCGGGGCAGACACCTGCCCCAGGAAAGCCGCCAAACCGTTGTGATCGTGGAAGGTGTAACCCTGCTCCCTGCGGCTCGATTCCGTCAACCCGCCTGAACGGGAAACCGCTGGACGGGCGCATCTTGAGACTGCCCCCGCGCCAAGCGGAGCGGCCACGTCCTCGTTGCCCTCCCAGACCATCTCCCGACGCGACGAGGACGTCGCCACCCCATTCCTGTCGAGAAATGGGGACAGTGTCGGGATGCGCCCCACCTCAGTTCCCCCTCTGCGCCAGCAAGAACGCCATCAGGTTCACGAAGTCCGTCTCCGAGATGGCCTCCGCGAAATTGTCCGGCATCAAGGACAGGTCGCTCTCCCGACGCTCCGCGATGTCCGCGCGCGCCACTGCCATCTCGGCTCCCGCGGCGTTCGCCAGGATCACCTGCGCCCCGTCGTCCCGACGGAACAGCCCGGCCATGCTGTCCCCCGACTTCAAGGTCAGGATCGTCTGCCGGAAGGCATGGTCGACGTTTCGGTTCGGATCGAGGATGTCCTCGCACAGGCGCTCCGCTCCCCGGTTCCCGATTCCCGTCAACTGCGGCCCGACCAGCCCGCCCTTCCCCTTCAATTGGTGGCAGGCGGCGCACTGCTGCTCGAAGACCTGCGCCCCCAGCGACGAACGCGACGAACCCGACCGCGATTCCCAGAGTTGCCGACGCGCCACCACCAGCTTCTCGCGGGCCTCGTCCGAACGGGGCAACCCACGCACCGCCTTCTCGATCCGCGCCTCCGCATCCGGCACCCGCGCCGCGACCAGGCGGCTTCCGATGCCCGACACCTGCAACAGCCGCGCCGGTGCCTTGCCCTGCTCGACCGCCGCCAGAAGCTCCGCCGCCCCGTCCGGACTCGAAACCAGCACCTGCGTCCAACGCACCTGCAACCGTTGCGGCACGGTCTTCAGGCCGGCAACCACCGCCGCCCGCGCCGACGCTGACCTCGAAGCCGCCAGGATCTCACCCAGCTTCTCCGTGAACGCTCCCGGCTCCCGCAGGTCCTGGAACCGCTCCGTCAACACTCCGGCACTCGCGCCATCGGACAGCGCGATCGACGCCCGCGCCGCCGCCACCCGGAAATCCGGATCCTGCAAACGGTCGACCGCGATCGCGCGCAGCGATCCCTCGCGGTCCTTCATGCCCACCCGCGCCGCCAGGTCCGCCGCGGCCACGCGACGCTCGGTCGCCACGCGCAAGCCGACCGTCGGCAACTTCAGCACCTCCGGCTCGAACCGAGCCACCGCGATCCAGGCATAGGCCGCTCCCGTATCGCCATCCGCCAACTCAAAAACCACCCGCTTTCCGGCGTGCGCCGAAAGATCCCACTGCACCCGCTGGCCCGTGTCATTCCGCGGTGCCGGTGCTTCAAGCAGGACAGCGTCCGTCGCCGCGTCCCGCAATCGCGCCACGTTGTATCCCTGCCGCGGCTTGTCAGGGTATCCGTCATGCCCGCAGAGCCAGAAGGCCAGCCGCGCCGGTGCCACGAACGGCGACGACCGCAAGGACCCCGTCAACGATTCACCCCGCGGAATGCTCGAAAGCACCGGACCCTTCGTCCCGTCCGCAAACGGGCGCTCCTGCAGATCCCACGGACTCGCCGTTGGGTTCTTCGGCAACGGCACGTTGCTCCAACCCGCCGTCGGATCCCCAGCCCCCAACAGGTCCGCCGCCAGCGTCGCTCCCCAGTCCCGCACCACCGCCGGCAAGGCGATGCCCCGCTGCTGCAATCCCTGCTCCACCGACTGGAACAACCCGAACTGCACCGCCGCGTCGGCCCCGTGCTGCGCCCGCGCCAACTCCACGAGGCGCCCCAACTCCGACTCCGGCGCATGCCGCGCCGCGTGCTTCAGCACATCCGCCGAAGTGGGGCCGCCCGCCTTCGAGAACCGCGGCAGCTCACGCATCAGGAACGTGCTTGCCTCCGTCGAGGCCACCGCGATCGCCACGTCCGCCAACGCCCGCACCTCGGCGTCCGTCCACTTCCCATACCCGAGCACCGCTTCCATCACCGGCTTCACCCGGATCTGGTCCCGCAAGGACTTCCTCAGGACATACACCAGGTGCGTGTCCTTCACGTCAGCCGCCGCCAACGCCTTCAAAACATCCCCCACGCTCCCGCCATTCAATCCATGGCCCAACCCTTCCGCCGCGCAGCGCCGAACCAATCCATCCGGATCAACCAGCCCACGCAACAGGATCTCCTGCGCCGCCTCCGCCAGCACCGTCGCGATCCGCATCGGCCGCGAAAGCCGGTACTGGATGTCCGTCGCCATCCTTTGAGCGTGGACCCGGACCAATGCGTCCGGGCTGGCCGCGGCCGCCTTCAACAGCGCCACGTCCTGCGACCCGACCCGCTGCAACATCCAGAGCGCATGAACCCGCTGGAACGTGTTCGCCGGCTTTTCCGCAGCGGCACGGATCACCCGCGCCGCCCTCGACCCAAACCGGTCTTCCAGTTCCTCCATCGCCAGCAACCGACGCGACAGGCTCGGCGAAGCCAGTTCTGCGACCAACCCCTCCGCCGTGGTCGCCAGCGCCCCCGGCCGCAACCGCGCCTTCCCGTCCTCACCCGTGTAGACCACCCGCCACAGTCGACCGCGCTCCCGGTCACGCCCCGGATGCTGCAACGGCACTTCGTAGTGCCCGATGATCCGGTTGTAGAAGTCCGCGATGTACAGGGCCCCGTCCGGTGCCAGACACGTGTCGACCGGCCGGAACCACGGATCATCACAGGTCAGGAAATCCCTGAGCTCAACTGCCCGCGGCGTTGACCCGGTGAATTCGATCCGGTCGCGGTTCAGCCGGCTCGTCATCACGTTTCCGATGAAGAAATTGTCCTGGAACTCCGCCGGCCAGAGGTCGTCCGTGTAGTAGCAAGCCCCGTCGATCGCCGTGCTCCCGTGCGCATGCTCCATGAGCGTCGGCGCGAACCCGAGCCCGTCATGCGGCTTGCCGAAGCTCGGGTAGTACCCACCCGACAGCAGCTGGTAGATCGGTGCCGAATGGCAGTCGCTCGAATACAGGTTGCCCCGCGCATCCCACGAGAGCCCGAACGGGTTCACCTGCCCCCAAGTGTGGTGCTCGATCCGCGTGCCATCGAGCCGCACCCGGTAGGTGTTGCCGGAATTAAGGTCGACCCGATTCCCATCCCGGCTCGTCACGTGCGAGTCGTTGTTGAACCCGTGCGTCGCATACAACCACCCGTCGAACCCGCGCCGGAACGACGCCTGGTTCCCATGGGTGTCCCGCGTGTGGTCGAATGGCCCGTAAAAAACCTCCCGTCGGTCCGCCTTCCCGTCCCCATCCGTGTCCTCCAGCAACCAGATGTTCGGGATCGACCACACCAGCGCCTTCCACGTCTCCCGCCCGTCCGCGCCCGGGCTCCGGAACGGATGGATCCCGATCGGGATGTTCAGGCCGCCGGCAAACTGCGTCGCCTTCCGTGCCCGGCCGTCCGGTCCGAAATCCTCGAAGATCATCACGCGGTCCCGCGCCGGCCGGTTCGTGGGCGCTGCGAACGGGTACTCGATCGAGGTCGTCACCCACAGCCGTCCCAGCGCATCGAACGCCAGGTTCATCGGCTTGTGGATGTCGGGCTCCTCGGTGACCAGCTGGATGGTGAAGCCGGGTGGCAGCCGGAACTTCTTCTGTTGCTCCGCAGACGTCAGCGGCTCGGTCGTACGCACCCCCAGGGCCAGCTCGTCCTCCGGCCCCGCCGCCTGCACCAGGGCCGCCACCGAGAGAGTCACCAGGGCAAGCGCCGCCATCTTCAGCTTCCAAGACATGGGATTCACCGACGCCGATCCTACCCGGACGGATTCACCCCGGGAAGCCCTCCACCTGAAAAACGGGGCTTGCGGGGCCGGGGCACTACGGGCTCTGTTTGTTGCCTTAGCCATGGCTGACGACAAAGTCCGAAAACGATCCCGAAAGCGGCGCAGTCTGGGTTTCCTCCTGGCAGCGTCCAAGCGCCGGGAGACCAACATCCTGACGGTGCTTCGGGACGACCCGAAATTCCGCTGGGTCTTCAGCATCCTCGTACTCGCCGGCCTCGCCCTCGCCATCATGCTGCCGAAGGTCTGGATCACCACCGGCAAGGGCATCGACCCCGTCGTCCGTGTGAGCGGCCTGGACCTGCTCCAGACCTATTCCCTCATGCGTTCGGCGCGCAAATACCAGGAGGAAGGCAAGATCAACGAAGCCATCCAGTCGTGGACCTCAGCCGTCGCCAACAACCCCGGTGACATCCGTGCCGTCCGCGGTTTCATCCAGATCCTCGGCGGAAACGACGCCGTCGAACGTCGCTGGACCCCCGTCGGCATCGGCCAGTCCTTCTGGCTGCTGCAGATCGGCGGCACCAATCAGGCAGACGTGGAATTGGTCAGCCAGTTCTACCGCAAGGCCCAGGTTCATGAGCTTTCGATCCGGCTTCTCGGCGACACCAACCAAACCCACACGCCCATCACCACCCGCGCCCTCGCCCTCGCCTACTACGAGACCGGGCGAATGGACCTCTTCGCCCAGCATTGGAACAAGTTCGAAGTCGACCTGAAGGACGACGCCGAAATCCGCCTCTGCCACGCGGCCTGGTCCGCCACCGCCGGACCACCCGCCGGGATCAACGAAGGCATCCGCATCCTGACCGAGGCCACCAAGGAACGCTCCACCCAGGTCCACGCCCTCCAACTCCTCCTCAGCGTCCAGGCCCAACGCCTCGACCTCGACGGCTTCAACGCCACCTTCGCCGAACTTCAGTCCCTCCGCGCAGACCGCCTCCAGGACCACGTCCGCTACTGGCTCCTCCTCGGCTACCTCGGCCAACGCTCGGTCGCCGTCGAGAAGGCCCGAGCCTACGCTGTTCCTCCGCAGACCGTCACCGAGGCCGACATGCTCCTGAACGCCTGGAGCCGGCTCGGCGTCCACGACCTCGCCGTCGACTTCGCCCGGCAGCAGATGCCCGCCTTCTCGAATTCGGCCCAACTCTGGCTCCTCATCGGCCGCATGCTCGCCTCCGCCCAGCGCTGGGATGACCTCCGCTCCGTCGCCGTCGAGATGCGCAACAACACCCGCGTCGCCCGCGTCTTCGGCGGCTACACCTACTTCCTCGAAGGCCTCGCCGAACACGGCCTCGAACACCGGGCCCGCGCCGAGGAAAACTTCCGCCAACTCCTCCTCGCCCCACCCGACGACACCGCCATGGCCTTCGAGTGCGGCACCACCCTCCAACGGCTCGGTTACAACGAGTCCGCCCAGGCCATCTACAAGCGCCTCGAAACCACCCTCGGCGGCCGCGTCGAGTTCTGGCAGAAGATGGCCCAGAGCGCCCACGAAAGCCGCGACGCCGACCTCCTCCTGACCGCCTGCGAGAAGGCCTTCCAGCTCGCCCCGACCAACCCCGTCGCTGCCAACAATTACGCCGCTGCCCTCCTCATCACCCGCCGCAACCCGACCGAGGCCGTCCGCCTCACCGTCGACGTCCTCACCAAGTCTCCCGAGTCCCGCATCGCCCGGATCAACCACGCCCTCGCGCTACTGCAGAACGGCCGCTTCACCGAAGCCCGCCGAGCCCTCGACACCGTGGACACCAACGCCCTCTCCGCCATGGAACGGACCTACTGGAACCTAGGCCACCTCGAATCCGCCATGGGCCAGAATGACCCCGACCGCGCCCGCAACCACATCGACCAGATCGAACAGCAGTTCCTCTTCCCTCCCCAGTCGGACTGGCTCGCCCAGACCCGGGCCAAACTCGTCAAGAAGTCCCCCTGAACCGCGCCGTCCGTTGAAGTCCACCTGGTCCCAGTTCCTCCTCCGATGGTTGTCCACGACGCTCGGCGTCCTCGTCGCCGCGCACCTCGTTGGCGGCGTCCACTATGACCGGTTCGGTTCACTCGCCGTCGCCGCCCTGGTCCTCGGCCTCCTCAACGCCTTCGTCCGTCCCCTCCTCTTCGTCGTCTCCCTCCCCCTGATCATCCTCACCCTCGGCCTCGGCATCTTCGTCATCTTCATCTTCATCAACGCCCTCTTCCTCTGGCTCGCCGGAGTCGTCGTCACCGGGTTCGACGTCGACGGCTTTTGGCCTGCCATCTGGGGCGGCGTCGCCGTCAGCCTCGTCAGCGGAGTCCTCAACCGGATCTTCGGCGTCCACCAGCAATCGCCCAACTCCCCCTCCACACCCCGCCAACCCCGGCACTCCGACAGGTCAGGGCGCAATGGCCCCCCTGCCGGTTCCGGGCCGGTCATTGACGTCTAGTTCCGACCCGTGGCGAACCGTCGTCGCAAGTACTCTCTGCCCGGAGCCAAGGGGAGCCCCCGTTCATCCAACGCGTGGATCGGCTACGCCCTCCTGGCCCTCGGCATTGCGGGCCTGGTCACCTGGTTCGTCTGGCCCAGACCCACCCCGCGTCCCACGAGCTTCCAGTCGGCCACCGGCTTCCGCCCGATCCCCGCCCTCCCTCCTGCCGGTCCACCACCCAACCCCAACCTGCCAACTCCCGCGCCGGTTCCCACGCTGCCTCCGGCTCCCGTCCAGGTCTCGACCCAGGCCATCCGCTGGGAAGGTCCGCCTCCGCCTCCGCCCGGCGTGCGCGTCTCCACCCAGGTGGTCGCCAACGTCACACCTCCGATCGTCCCACCCGCCAAACCCACCGCTGAGCCCACTCCGCCCTGGACACCGCGACCCACCGCCAATGTGCTCGAGGCCCAACTCGCCCTGGCCCGACACGGAATCAATTCCGGTTCCATCGATGGCGTCGCTGGCGCCCAGACCGAGGCCGCCCTCCGCGCCTTCCAGATGCAGCAGGGCATCGAGGCCACCGGCCGACTCGACCGCGATACCCTCCGTGAACTCCTCCTCACCGCCCCCCCACTCACCCGCACCACCCTCAGCGCCGACGACTTCGCCCACGTCCGCCCCATCCCTCCCACCTGGCTCGGCAAATCGCAGGCTCCCGCCCTCGACCACGAGTCCATCCTCGAGCTCGTCTCCGAACGCGCCCGCGCCCATCCAAGCCTCATCCGGCGCCTCAACCCTTCCGTGAACTGGGATCTCGCCCGCCCCGGCACCGAACTCATCGTTCCCAATCCCCAGTGGCCCCCAGCCCGGCGCGCTTCCCGAGTCCGAGTCAGCCTCGCCGGACGTTACCTCCGCGCCTTCGACGACCGCGGCCGGCTCCTCTGCCACTTCCCCTGCAGCATCGGGCGCATCGCCTCCAAGCGCCCCGTCGGCGACCTCACCGTCGCCACCGCCGTGAAGGATCCCAATTATACCTTCGATCCGAAGGTGTTCCCCGAATCCGCCGAAGGCCGCGCCCTCGGCCGGCGCCTCATCATCCCGCCTGGCCCCAACAACCCCGTCGGAGTCGCCTGGATCGGACTCGACCGCCCCGGCTATGGCATCCACGGCACCCCGGCCCCGGAACAGGTCGGCCGCACGGAAAGCCACGGCTGCTTTCGCCTCGCGAACTGGAACGCCGAATACCTACGCCAACTCGTCTGGGTCGGCATGCCCGTCAGCGTCGAACCCTGATCGGTGGCCTCGGGTTACCGGTAGGCCGCGTGCCCCCACGCGGCGATTCACGGACGGCGGTTCACGGGTCGCGCCGGGTGAGGGCACCCGGCCTACAAGGGAGTCCCAGGTTTTCAGTTTCAAGCTTCAAGCCCTTCCCATGGCTTCAAACTTGAATCTTCAAACTTCCAACTCCCCGCCCTACCGGAACAACGCCTTCGCCAGCGTCCCCGTCACGGTCACCAAGGGCACGTTCACGCACTGGCTGATCCTCAGGTCCAATGCCACGCTGCACAGCAGGTAGGCCTGCTCCGCCGTCAACCCCCGTCGGGTCGCCAGAAAATCGACCGCCCGATGAATCACCCCCCGCACCGCATCCATCGGATTCTCGGCCGACTGGATGAACGCCCAGCTTCCCAGGTCCGGACCCCGATGCCGTACCGGTGGCAATTCCGCGAAGGGCTGGTCGAGCCGGAAATCCCGCCGCACCGTCAACTGCAACTCCGCCGTCATCGGTGCCTCGATCCCGTTGATGCACACTTCCCCATCGCCTTGCGCCGCGTGGCCGTCCCCGGCCGAGAACAGCGCCCCCTCGTTGTATACCGGAAGATAGAGTGTCGCCCCGGGCACCAACTGCCGGACGTCCAGGTTGCCTCCAAACGCCCCCGGCGGCCGCGTCCGGAACTCTCCTTCTTCCGCCGGTGCCACTCCCATGATCCCCAGGAACGGTGCCAGCGGCAGGGTGACCCCGGGCATGCTCCGTGAAACCTCACCATCCAACTGCCACAGGAACAGGTAGGGCCGGTCAAATCGCTCCGGCAACGATCCCAGCCCCGGCACGATGCTGGTCCAGCCCCAGCCGTGATGATCGACACGCCGGATCCGGACCTCCAGCACGTCGCCCGGCCTCGCCCCTCGGACATGGACCGGCCCGGTGATGGTATGGATCCGGCCCCGATCAATCTGCTGATACTCGTCCAGCGAGGTCCCCGGCGTGACCTGGCCGCCGCTCGAGTCCAGACACGAGAACTCGACCGTGTCGCCCGAGTCGATCTCGAGCGCTGGAGTCAGGCGGTTGTTCCAACGGGTGTGGACGTGGGGAGGACCTACTTGGTGGATCATGGAGGGGGGTTTTCGTCAGGCCGCAGAAATCATCCCGGATGCAATTCAACCGTCATCTGGACCTCCACCGCCGCATCCATCGGAAGGCCCGCCACGCCGACGGCCGCACGCACGTGACGGCCCGCATCGCCAAACACCGCCACCAACAGGTCGGATGCCCCATTGATCACCTTGGGACTGGCGGCGAATCCCGGCACGCAGTTCACGTAGCCATTCACCGACACGACCTGCCGCACGCGGTCGAGGTCACCCACTGCCGCCTGGAGGTTTGCCAGGAGGTTCAGCGCGCACAACCGGGCCGCCTCGTATCCTTCCTCCACCGTCAGGGTTTCGCCCACCTTGCCGCTGAACTTCAGGACCCCGTTCCAACTGGAGATCACCCCAGGCAGGAACACCAGATTCCCCACCACGCGGTAGGGGAGATAGTTGCCCCCGGAAACCGGCGGATCCGGAAGGCTGTACCCGGCCGCCTTCAGTCGTTCGAGTGTTGCACCCACGAATCCACCACAAGCAGCAGCTCTGCCAGAAATCGCACGGCACCCGGAACGGCAACCCCCGGCCAGCTTTTCCTCACCGGCAACCCCTCCCCGTCCCGCCACCTCCCAACCACCCGCCCATCCGCAACAGGCCACCCTGTCGCGGAATGCCACCCCTGCGCACATCCAACCACCGCGGGGAGAGTTCCCGGTTGCCAGTTGCCAGACCGGGACGGGGCGGCGACGACCTCGTCGCCCTCCCGGTCTCGTTCCCCAGGCGACGTGGACGTCGCCACCCCGTAACTGGAAACTCGCATCCAACCCTCCCCACTTCCATCTTCGCCCCATGCTCCGTCGATTCACCGACTCACTGGCCGCCCGACAGGACCTCGCCGACGGCGAGATCCCCGGGATCATCGACGCCCTCGCTGGCGACTCCACCCCAGTCGAAGACAAGGCCGCCTTCCTCACCGCGCTTGCCAACAAGGGCGAAACCCCAGCCGAGATCGCCGGCTTCGCCCTCGAACTCCGCCGACGTTCAGTACCCCTTCCCTTCCAGGCCCCCTCGACCGTCGAGGTTCTCGATGTCTGCGGAACCGGCGGCGACAAGCTCAACACCTTCAACATCTCCACCACCGTCGCCCTCGTCTGCGCCACCGCAGGCGTCACCGTCGCCAAGCACGGCAACCGCGCCGTCACGTCCCAATCCGGTTCCGCCGACGTCCTGGAGGCCCTCGGCATCCCCGTCGAACTCTCCCCGGAAGACGCGGCCCGCAGCCTGCACGAGCACCGCTTCGCCTTTCTCTTCGCCCCGCGCTTCCACCCGGCCTTCCGCCACATCGGACCTGCCCGACGCCTGTGCGCGGAACGCGGCCAGCGAACGTTGTTCAACTTCCTCGGCCCCCTTCTCAACCCCGCCCGACCGTCCGCCCAGCTCCTCGGCGTCTCCCGTCCCGAGCTCACCGACCCCGTCGCCCGTACCCTCCAGCAACTGGGCGTCCGACGCGCCATGGTGGTCTCCGGGCGGGTCCCCGGAGGCGCCTTCCTCGACGAACTGTCCACCCTTGGCGACAACACCGTCGCTGAATTCTATCAGGACCGCGGGTTCAGCACTTCGACCTGGTCCCCCGCCGACCTCCCCCTCCAGCCCTGCTCGCTGGCCGACCTCGCCGGCGGCGACCGCTTCACCAACGCCGCGATCATCGAAGGGCTTCTGCGGGGACGCGATTCCTCCCCACGCCGCGATGCGGTCCTGCTGAATGCCGGTGCAGCCCTGTTTGTCGCCGGCGCGACCCGCTCCATCGCCGAAGGCTGGGAAAACAGCCTCGGCATCCTGAATTCAGGCGCGGCCTGGGAACTGGTCCTCGCCCTGCGCCAGTTCTCGCCTGGCCCGAAGACCACACCCTGATCAACGCCGCGGCAACGGCACCACCGACAGCAGCCCCGCAGCGTCCAGCGCCGAGGAGAATTGCTGCGTCACCACCGGCCACGAATAGGCCGCGTCGTGCCGGGCCTGCCCACGCTTCGCCAACGCGGCCCGCGCCGTGTCGTCCCGAAGCAGCTCGGTCACGCGCTCAATGAAGGCGTTCTCATCAGTTGCCGGCACCAGCGACAGGAAATCCGCCCCACGCAGGGTCGGCCCGGTATTGTGGCCATCCGTGCTCACCACGGCGACGCCATGCTCCAGAGCCCCCATCAAGGTCCCTCGCCGCTCCGAAGCCCCATCCGAGTAAGGCAACGCCACCAGGTCCGCCGCCTGCAGGCATCGCGATACCTCCTCAGACTTCAGGTAACCCAGGATCCGCGAGTAGGGCTTCAAGGAACCCGGCAGCCCAACGGCAGGATTCCCACCCACGATGCACAGGTAGACCGGACCCAACCGCGCACACGCCGTCTCCCAAGCATCCACGACCCACATCACCTGCTTCGGTCCACTCACCGATCCCCACCACAGCAGCACCTTGGCATCCGCCGGCATTCCCTGCGCCGCACGCCACGTCGTCCGATGCCCGGCTTCCACCGCCACCCGCTCGATGTTCGAGGGTGATGGCAGGGTGAACATCCTCGACGCCTTCCCCGGCTCAGCCGCCTTCCACTCCTCCGTCCACGCCTCGGTCGAGATGGGCAACAGATCCGCAACCGAAAGGATCGACCGCCACTGTTTCCGGTGATTCCAAGCATACCACCACTGGTTCGGCAAACGCCCCCAGGGCGCCGCGATTTCATGCGCGATCATCACTTGCTTCCGACCGCTCTTCTGCACCTCCCGCCAGAGCTTCACCAAACCCCGGTTCACCCCTCCCCGGCCGTACATGTGAGGCACGTACTGCCACACCAGCAATGCATCCGAGGGCAACGCGCCCAGCTCCAGCTGCAGCTCCGTCACGTCCTCCCAATCGTGCACCGTCGCCCGGATCGGGACCCGTGCATCCGTGTAGACATCCCTGGACGACAACACGGCCACCGGATGCCGCGTTGCCAGGTGCCGGGCCAGCATCAACGTATGGTCCGCCAACCCTCCCCGCATCGGCGGCAACAGCGGTGACAGGATCACGATCGGTCTTTGCACGCCCCAACCCTCCGGCAACCACACCGGACTGGCAATCCCGCTTCCCCAACCCCCTGACCTCCACGGCAACCCGATACCGGTGGGGCAAGTGTCCTCACGCGCCGATTCTTGCCAGCCTCAAACCCGAAGGCGAAATCCCCAACCGCCGCCGTCACCTTTTCGATATCATCGTCACCTTCGTCCGCGCCTCGAAGAACGCGATCTTCCCGGCTCCCAGCCGTTCCGCCCCACGGATCATGCCCATCCGCTGTGTCTGCTCCCGCAACGTTTCCAGATCCCGGCATCCCAGCTGATTCGTGTCGCAGTACGCCAGCACCTCGCCCGCGGCTTCCAGCAACGATTCATGCACCCGCGCGAACTCGATCGCGCCGCTGGAGACCGTCCGGTCGATCCGCGAAACCGTCAGGCTGTGCGGGCCGTCCAGGAACCGCCACGTCACATCCCTCCGCGACGCCACCTGCACCAACTGCATCCACGCATCCGTCCAATCAACCAGCGCCGCCACCGGAAAGTCACTCCACCCCACCTCCGGGAACACCCCTCCCTCGAACCGGATCCAAATCCCCCCCGTCACGATGCCCCGCGGCCGTTTCTGCCGAAACGTGGGCAGGTCGAGGACGATCAAGCTGTTGTCAGACGCCATGCGTCATCTTCCCATCCCTCCCTCGGCAGGATCCAACCATCTTTCACCGAATTCTCCCTACACCCAGGCGCATCTTGACATCGCCCCCGCGTCAAACGGGGCGGCAACGTCCTCGTTGCCCTCCCCGGCCCTTTTCCATGGCGACGAGGACGTCGCCACTCCGCTCCCGTCTTCATCGCAAGACCTCCGCCCAGTTCGTGATCCCGATGATCGGCAAGGCGAACCGGAACGCTTCCTCCCGCCGGGGCGTATCGGCCGCCACGAACACGTCGTAGATCGGCTTGCGCGTCGACGGATCCGCGACCGAATCCGGCTTCCGACGCCAAAGCCCGAGGTTCAATCCGCCCTCATGCCGGTGATCGACGTGCCGATGCAGGATGAACGCATCAATGCCCGGTTCCGCATCGACCTTCATCCACGCATACGCGTAGGCCGCCGCCTGCAACGCCTCGCCCGCCGGGGTCCCATCCGAATGGAATCCCTGCTCGGTCAGCAGCACCCGGCGCACTTCCCCGCGAAACTTCAACTCCGGACGCCCCAGGTACGCCGTCAGCACGCCCAGATTCCGGAACGTGATCCGCGGCGTCTCCGGCCCCGGCTTCGCCGTCTTGTCCTTCCACGTCGCCGCCTGGAACAGGTCCTCGGGATACGGATGATACGCCAGATGCCACTCGAAGTTCCCGCCCGCCCGCGCCACCCGGTTGAACTCGTCGAGCAACCGCCGTCCCGGAATCGCCCGCGTCGGTTGGTTCCCGTACGTGAGGTTCCAATGATGATCCAGGGACAGGCACACACGGATCGCCTCCGTCACCGCACGGGTGGCCGTCTGCGTCAGCCGCACCGTCCGCACGTACTCGCGGATGAACTCGTCCGCTGGCACGTCCCCCATGTTCGCCCAGTGCCAGTGCGCGGTGACCTCGTTCCCCACGATGAAATGCGAGACCCGACCGTGCCGCGCGTCCACCTGCGAAAAACGATCCGCCAGGAACCCGATCACCGCCGCGTAGTGCGCCGCGCCTTCCGCCGTCGCCGTATTGAACGCCCCGAGATGGTTCGGCGCCTTCACGTCGTACTTCGGATGCAGCCATAGGCCGTCGCGATTCGCGTCCCCCGACGCATAGGCCAGCAGGATCAACGACACGGAAATCCCCGCGTCGGACAACGGCTTCACCGGGATCGCATCCACCGCGGCCTTCCGGAACCGGAACTCGCGCCCATTGGCCTTCCACACGTAGCTGTCCGCCGCTCCCGATCCATCCCACAGCGCCGGGAGGTCGACGTTCAACGCCGCGTGACGGATGCCCAACGCCAGCGCGTCGTCCACCATCTGGACCTGCAAACCCTTCTTTCCCGTCGCGCGCACGGGCTCGGTCGGCAGCACCGCCACGCCACGGAATTCCTCCACGTGCCGCACCGCGCCTACCGGCCGCACGCCCAGCACCGGATGCCGCGCCCGCACCACGAACCCCGACGTCAGCCGATCCCGAACCCGCCCGCCCTCCGTCACGAACCTCGGCACAGTCCCGCGTCCATCGGCAGGCCAGTCCTTCACGGGGACGAACTCCCGGCCCAAGCCCTCCGCCAGGTCCTGATGCGGCAGCAACTCGACCCAGTCGAAGTCCCCGCTCACGCCCGCCACCGACAATTCGATCCCGGTCGACGTCGCCGCCACCTTCGCGATCCCGCGTGCGCCACTCTCGCTGATCCGCAGCCACGCCAGTTCCGCCGTTCCCGTGGTTCCCGGCGGATCCAGCCGGAGCCGCCAGCCTTCACCGCCCGCAGGCATCGCCACGCAAACATCCGTCCAGACATTCGTCCTCACCTCGAAGTGCGCCGACGCCTCCTCGCTTGCGCCCTCCCGAAACCAGAACAGTTGCCCAAGCCCACCCGACGCGGAACGGAGGCGCAGCTCCACCACCAACTCACGTGACGCGGTCAGGTCGAGTCGGGGACTCGTGATGAAGGGATCCGCTCCGCTGATCGGAATCACCAGCCCGTCCCCGCCTGCGATCAACGGCCCGACGTGATGCGTGGATTCCCAGCCCTGGGTCACGCCTGCGCGGGTGAAGTCGAAATCCGGAAGCGCCGGCAACAGCCGCGTGAATCCAGCCACGACACCGACGAGCACGAACAGCCCGCGCCACAGACTGAGTTGGGATCGGAAGACCATTTCGAAGTTCCCACCTTCCGTCAGCCTTCCCAACGAATGCAAGGCCGCCGCCTCAAACGGGGCGGCAACGTCCTCGTTGCCCTCCCAAGCCTGGAGGGGTGAGGCGAGACTCTCCGTCGAGCCGTCCTTCGGGGTCGGTATCGGAATCGGGATCGACAGGGGCCGAGACTCGATTCCGATGCCGATTCCGACCCCGACGCCGATTCCGGGGAGCAAGGTTCGGAACTTGGCAGCGGCTCGTGACGACTCTCGCCCCACCCCTGAGTGAGGGCAGCGCAAGCTGCGTCCCCCGGTCAGGGGGAAGGCTCCGTACCACCCTCCAATGCCCGGATCGCTGCCGTCGCCAACCTGCGCGTCTCTTCCATTCCCCGCGCTTCACTGGGATCCGACGCGATCTCCCGGAGCCGGGGCAAAACCTCCCGCGCCGTGGCTCCAAATCGTGCCGCAGCCTGCAAGGCCAACTGCTGTCGCACCGGATCATCCAACGCAGCGCGCACGTGCGGCCACAATTCCGGGTCCGGTTGGTGAATGCGTATCGCAGCCTCAAAGGCCGCACGGCGGATCCCTTGGTCGTGGCTGACGAGAAACTGGGCGACTGCCCCGTAGGCATGCGCATTGGTCAATCCACCTGACCCGATGATGTCGAGGACGTGCTCGGTCAGGAATGGATCCGGCAACAACCAGAGCACGCGATCGTCGGCCACGATCCGGACTTGGTATCGCAGGTTGGCCAGCACGGCGGCGGCACCCACGACGGTGTCTTGCCCGACGGGTTGCTTGCCCTCCAGCACTTCGAGTAATCCCGTCGATGCCGAAGCCGCATTGGTCCCCATATCCAACAGGAGCAGGCTTGCCGCTTCAGGGGCAGTTTTGCGCAGGGCATCCGATGGCGTCTCCCAGCGGGGTTCGGACGATTCCGGACGGACTTTCCGCGCCGAAATCCGCGCCACCCGACGCGGAATGGGCATCATGAGCCGGACCAACTCGGGCGCCACCTCCGGTCGGATGCCGATCCGGAGCGATGCATCCGCACCCAGGAGGAGGTTTGCCAGATTGTCCAAACGCTCCCGGTCCCCCAGATCAACCTCGGTCCGAACCAGCGACGCCAACTCGGGTGAACCAGACCGCAGGCACCAAGCGGCGAGAGAGAGCATCGGAACGTCGGGATCCGGATGGTGGCTGAGTTCTTGGAGGATCGGATCGAAATCGAACGTGCTGGACGACGCCCGGGTCGCGAATCTGGCGAGCTGCATCCACTCCTCGGGTTCTCCCGCGTTCGCTTGAGTAAGGCGAAGCAATGCAGGCTGAAGATCGTCAGCCCGGGCCGCTCGTTCCGGGAAATGTCCGACGAGTTGGACACCCGCGAGGACTCGGATCTGGGGATCTGCATTGCGGAGCAACCGCAGCAGCAAGTCGGGGACCTCCGCACCTGCCTCGGCGAGCTCTTCCCCGAGCAGTTCACCAAGACCACGTAGCAGCCGGATCAAGCGTTGCTGGCGTTCATGCGGGAGGCGTGAGACCTCCGCCAGCACATCAGAGTACTTGCAGCGGCCTCCCTCGATGCTCTCAAGAAGGTCCCCCAGAATCTCGAGTCGGGTCATCCCCGGAGAGATGGGAACAGGCAGCCTGGTCCTGATCCTGGTAGGGAGCATTGGCCAAAGCTGCTTGAGCACGGGATGCATCGGGTTTCCACCCTGGCGCGCCCTCCACAAGAGCCATGGGATATGCTCCGGCGTCAGCCTGCCCGCACCGTCCAGACCACCGATCCCGGGAGGGGTTAAGAACTTTGGAAACTCCCCAGCGGGGTTACCCAAGACGGCCAACGGCAGAGGACCCGAACCCCACTCCGGGTAAGCCCGTGACAGGGCAATCCCTCCGACCTTTCGGACAGGCGGCTCGGCCTCATTCCAAAACCCCATCAACCACATCAGCGCCGCCACGAACGCCGCAACGAGCCCCGCCCGTTTGACCCAGGACCGACGTCGCCGGAGGGTTGTTTCGTCTGCCTTCATCTCAGCACGGCTGGCGGTCACTGCCATGGGGCAAACGCAGCTGGCAGCAAGGACTCACCACCTGCGAACGGAGAGTCACTCGAATCGATGCGGTGTCGCCTGGCATGGGTGGACCATTTCAACGCTCCCACCTTCCTTCAGCGTTCCCAACGAATGCAAGGCCGCCGCCGACCCGATTTACATCCGCATGTCGCATATGGGACACGCCGTTGTAAACGACAGCTCACGCTCACTCCCACCCCCGGCCTCCGATTTACATCCGCGTGTCGCATATGGGACATGCCGTTGTAAACGACAGCTCACGCTCACTCCCACCCCCGGCCTCCGATTTACATCCGCATGTCGCATATGGGACACGCCAGTGTAAACGGCTCCCACGACGCCCATCCGAAGCCCCATCCGCGGAATCCGCGCCATCCGTGGTCTGACCCTCATCCCAGGTCCCGCGCCTCATCCCGGGCGATCGGGATCGGATCCGCGGATCCGCGCGTTTTCCGTTTCGCGACTACTCCCGGGCGGTGGTTCACGATACGGTGCGGCCCCGTGGATTGGATTCCAGCCGTTGTGCGCATCTACCGGGGCGACTGGCCCCGGGTGGTGCTGGCATTCCTGCTGGCCGTGCTGGCGACGGCCGCCGGGCTGCTCAAGCCTTGGCCTCTGGCCCAACTCATCGACGGCTGGGGGCGCGGGTCGGCCAATCCCGTCGAAACGGCTCCGTGGGTCGCCGCCCTGTTCGGCCTGTACGCCCTGCATGCCGGGCTCGGTGCCTTGCTGAATCTCGTCCTGATCAACACCGGGCTCCGTGGGCTCCGCCGTGTGCGAGCCGCGTTGTTCGACTGGCTGCTGGGCCTCTCCCGACGGCGCCTGCAGGGCTCCCGCGCCGGGGACATCCTCTACCGCGCGACCTGGGACACGTTCGCCTTCCAGACCCTCTTCCAGCACGGGGTGTTCACCTTCCTCACGGCCATGGGGTCGCTTACGGCGATGTCGGTGATCATGTGGCGACTGAACCGTCCCCTCGCTCTCGTTGCGCTGGCGACCATCCCTCCGCTCCTGCTCGTGATGCGCCTGTTCGGAAAGGGAATCGGCGGACGCGCTGAATCTGCACAGAAGGCCGACAGCCAACTGGCCAGCCGATTCCAGCAGACCGTCGCCCACCTCGCCCTCATCCAAGGGTTCACCGCCGAGCCGGGTGAGGCCACCCACTTCCAGTCCGAGGCCGATTCGGCGCTCCGGGCGCGCGGACGCCAGCACCGCTTTGAACTGGGCTACCTCGCCGCGGTCGGGATCGTGTTTGCCGCCGGAACCGCTGGAATCGTCTGGTTCGGGAGCCGCGAACTCGCCGCTGGCCGCCTGTCCCTCGGCACGTTCCTCGTCTTCCTCGCCTACCTCGCCCAGTTCTACGATCCGCTCCAGCAACTCTCCAACGTCGGCACCACGGTCTCCAACGCCGGGGCCGGGGCCCGCCGCATCATCGAACTCCTCGAACAGGAACCCGAACCCAAGCCATCCCGGAACCCCGTCCCGCTTCCACCCGCCTCCCAGGGCGGCCGCCGGATCGAGTTCCACGACGTCTCCTTCGGATACGAGCCCGGCAAGCCCGTCCTCCACCAACTCTCCCTCGCCATCGAACCCGGCGAGACCGTCGCCCTCGTCGGCCCCAGCGGCATCGGCAAGTCCACGCTGCTCCAACTGCTGCCCCGCTTCCTCGACCCGGACTCCGGCGTCATCACTCTCGACAGGGTCGACATCCGAAACCTGCGCCTCAACGAGTTGCGAAGATCCATCGCATGGATGCCACAGGAACCAGTCCTGCTACCCGGTACCATTGCCGAGAACATCGCGTTCGGAAGACCGGACGCCTCCCGGCAGGAGATCGAGGCCGCTGCCGAAGCCGCCCAGGCCCACGGATTCATCCAACGCCTGTCGGCCCGGTACGACACGATCGTCGGTGACGGTGCCATCCACATGAGCGTCGGTGAAAAACAACGCCTGAACCTCGCGCGGGCCTTCCTCAAGGACGCCCCGGTCCTGCTCCTCGACGAACCCACCAGCGCTCTCGATGGCGAAAGCGAGGAACTCGTCCTCCAGGCGCTCGTCCGACTCCGGCAGGGCCGCACCACCCTCATGGTCGCCCACCGCTTCAACACCCTTTCCATCGTCGACCGCACCCTCCGCCTTGAACCACACGCCCCAAATCCGGTCCGTTCCTGAGTCCATGCCGCCCGCGTCCGTCATCGTCCCGCGTTTTGTCGTTCGACCCGCACGGATTGCGGCCGCCGCTGCCTGGATCGTCGCCGGCCTTTCCCTCCTCGCCGCCCAGATCCGCCCCCTCACCATCGAGGCGCTCGCCGCGAAGGCCACCCGCGTCGACCACGCCCGGGTCGAGGCCGTCGAGGTCACCCGCGACTCCAAAGGGGTTCCCCTGACCCGCATCGAACTGGCCGTCCAATCCACGTGGAAGGGCCCCCCGACCAACCGGATCACCATCACCCAGGCCGGTGGCACCCTCGGGACCCGGCGCGTCGTCGTCTCCGGCGAAGCCCAATACGAACCCGGCGAAGAAGTCGTCGTCTTCCTCGCACCCAACCGCCTGGGCGAATGGCTGACCCTCGAGATGGCCCAGGGCAAGTTCAGCATCCAACGACCCAACCCCACCAACGCCTGGGTCCGCAATCCCGTCCACGGCGGCGACCCCGCACCCGGCGGATTCCGCCCACCACACCAACTCCCACTTTCCCTCGCCGAACTCCAGCGCCGGGTCTCCGAAGCCAAGCCATGAGCCGTACCCCTCGCCGCACACTCCCGCTCCTGACCGGCCTTGCTGCCACCTGCCTCGTCACGACGTCTGCTCACGCCGCTGTCGTTCGCACCGAGTCCGGCTCGCCCCCGCTCCACTGGAACTTCGACACCTACCTCGCCGAGTTCTTCCCCGACCAGAACCCCAACACCCGCGCCATCCGCTTCCACCTCGGCACCACCGTTTCCCGCAACGGCGTGCAATCCAACGAGTGGAACGCCGTCCGCGCCGCCTTTGCCCAATGGCAGGCCATCCCCGGCACCAAGATCCGATTCGAGGAAGCCGCTCCTGTCACCAATCCCTCGAACGTCTCCGCCCTCGACGGTCGCAATGACGTCGTCTGGCTCGGCCAGGGAACCTACGGCCAAGCGGAATTCGGCGAACGCATCTCGATCGGCTCCGGCACCATCGCCCTCACCGTCCTGTCCCTCGACTACGACTTCAACAACTCCACCACCGGAACGATCGTCGAAGCCGACGCCATCCTGAACAAGGACCTCGACTTCTTCACCGACTACGAGAATCCCACCTCCAGCCGGCTCTTCCTCGAAAGCGCCATGCTCCACGAGATCGGCCACTGGCTCGGGATGAACCACTCGCCCCTCGGCGCCGCCTCCCTGTGGTGGTACAGCGCCCCGGGCGTCAGCGCCGGAGACGGTCTCTCCTCCGACGAGATCAGCTTCGCCCGCTCCACCTACGGTCGCCCTGAGACACTCGCCACCGACGGCACCCTGCGCGGCACGGTCCGCATCGGCGGCTCCCCTGTCCCGGGTGCCCTCGTTTCCGCCGAACGGCCGGATGGCGTCGTGGTCGCCGGGACCGCCACGGAATCGGACGGATCTTTCCGCATTCCGGGTCTTCCGCCGGGCCAATATCGATTGCGAGCGTACCCCGCCGACCCCAACAGCGGCGGCGACGCCTCTCTCGTTCGCGGCACGGACCTGGATGTCTCAGCCTCCCGCCGCTTCGCCAATGCCAACACGTCGTTCCTCCCGGCTGTCGATTCGGTCGTTAATGTTACCGGAGGTGCCACCATCGAGCGAAACCTGTCGGTTTCGGCCGGGTCCCCCCCTTTCCGCATCACCGAGGTCCGCAGCCGATTCGATCCCGCCGGCCGGTCTTCCTCCGACCAACCCCTGCTGCTTCCCGCTGGCCAGAGCAACCTCTGGGTTGGCGTGTTCACGCCCGCAAACCTCCCCACCAACGCCACCCTCTCGGTCACGGGCCCCGGCCTGACCCTTGGTCCGACACAGGTGCTTCCCAAGGCTCTTCGCCAGCTCACCTTGGTCCAGATACCGGTAACGGTCGCTCCCAATGCCACACCAGGCCTCCGTTCCATCGAACTTGCCGCCGATGGCTTCACCGCCCGAGCCGTCGGATTCGTTGACATCGCGCCCGCCGCACCTGACCACAACCTCGACGGACTCGACGACCGTTTTCAGCGTCGCTACTTCGCCCCTTGGACCCGTCCAGAAGCCGCCCCGGAGGCGGACCCCGACGCCGACGGTTTCGTCAACCGTCGGGAAAGCACGATGGGATCCGATCCGACAGACCGGAATTCCACTGCCTATCGGATAACCCGGATCCGAATGAGCGCCCCGGGAACAACCCTCACGTGGGACAGCGCACCAGGCCGAAAGTACCAGGTCTGGAGCCGTGAATCGCTCCCGGCGGCCTGGCAAAAGGTGGGCTCACCCGTCACCGCGCCCGGCGAATCCACCGAGTTCACGGACAGCCGGCCCCCGTCCTCGATCCGCCTTTACCGCGTTGGGGATTCACCGTGAGCATTTCTCCAAGGCCCCGTCCCGGAGAGGGCGGCCAGAGCGGCCACTGCTGCCGGCGGCGGCGCGCCGCGACATCCTCCTCTGGGAGTATACGTCAGCCAAAGAGCTTGAGGACACTGGCTAGGAATGGGTACGGTTCATGCCCGGTGGCTGAAAGTGTCGACTGCCGCTTCAGGACTTCGAAGGGGAAACCCATTGCATCAGAATCCAACGATGAAACGTGAAAATCCTCGGAAACGACTGACCTCGCTTCCGGGACGCAAGGCCATCGCCGGGATCCACCTCGGATCCGTGGCCTTCTTCGGCATGGGCATCGCGGTAGGTCAATCGACCATTCCCGCTCCGTCCACCGCAGGCCGCCCTGCGGAATCGGGCGAATTGACGGTCCCCGAGTACGTTGCCCCACCCGTCACGGCCCCCACCCCTAACGGGGCCCGCCCGGTGAACGCAGCGACGCCGGGAGCCGGCGTGGCAAACGACTTCCGCGGCCTCCAGAACGTGGGCGCCGCCGGTGTTCCCTACCTGGGAGGTGCCGGCATCGCGAATGGCAACGGAGGCGGACGACTCCTTAACTGGGACCGGGGCTCCATCGGCCTCGGCGCCCAGCTCAGCTTCACTTACATCGACAACGCGGTTCAGCAGATCGGCGGAGGAGGGGGCGAAGACTTCATCATCGCCCCAGCCCTCAACCTGACCGGAACCCAGTTGATCTCCGAGAACGCCAACCTGACCATGACCATCGGCGTCGGTTACCGGTACTCGGTCAACTACTCCGACCTCACCCAGGTCAATCTCCTTCCCCTCGGAAGCGTCAACTACTCCATTACGATCGGAGAGGTCCTCATCACGTTCTTCGACCGCATTTCCAGCCCGGCGAACACACGCGCCGAGATCGCTGCGGGCGGCCTGCCTTCCGGGGTCGACTTCAACCGCATCGACAATCAGATCGGTGTCAGCTCGGCCTGGTCCATCACCGAGGAAACCACGGTCTCCGGGATGTATGGGTACACCATCGACCGCAGCCTCTCGGATGCCTACCAGATCCTCAACCGCGACTCCCACACCATCTCCGGCGGCGCATTCCACCGCCCTTCCCCCTACTGGAGCTTCGGCCTCACCAGTCAGGTCACGTTCAATTCGTTCAGCCAGAAGTTCCAGAACGACTCCACCACATTCGGCGCAGGTCCCGTGGTCTCGTTCCGCCCCACCGAGTTCATTACCCTTACGGCCGGCATCCAGTACACGGTCATGAGCTTCAGCAAGTCCGGCCAGATCTCTGACCGCTCCGAGTTCAGCGGCCTGACCTGGCAGGGAAGCGCCTCCCAGGTCCTCAGCGATTCCTTGACCCATTCGGTCGTTTTCTCCTCGGGTGTCGATTCCGGCCTCGGCAGCAACTACACCGAATCCACACGCGTCGGCTACAACGTCACGTGGCGGTTCTTGCCCCAGATGTCCCTGATCGGAAGCTTCGACTACAACCGCATCAAGCAATCGGCCAGCGTGGATGGCTTCGCCATCATCACCGTCGATACCGGAACCTTCATCGTGCCCGTGTCGTTCATCGCCAACGACGAGGCCAGCCTTTATCAAGCGTCCCTTTCCACCGGATATCAGCTCACCGAACGGACCTCGGCCAGCCTCGCCTACAGCTACCAGAGGCGCTCTTCCCGGTTCTCCGACCGCTCCTTTTCCGCAAACTCCGTCACCCTGGCGTTCAACTTCCAATTCTAAGTGATGAATCGCCCCACAGCCTCCTCCCTCGCGCTCGCGGCTCTTCTCAGCCTCGGATATTCAGGTGCCTTGGCACAGGAAGCTCCGCCTCCGGGCAAGCCCTCGACCACCCAGCCACCCGCGAGCACCGCCGGCTCCACCAACTCGGCCCCCGAAAGCGCCATTGATTCCGAGACCCGCGAACTGAAGGCCCGGGACACCTTCCGCTACCGCATCCATGAGGACCCCGTCGGCGGCGTTGAAAGCCTCCGCGTCACCATCAACGATGCCGGCGAAGCCCTCTTCAATGTCACCCGCAGCGATTCAACGTACGTCACCATCAAGGCCGCAGGCCGCCGCCTCGGGGATGTACGCCAGGAACTGAAGCAGAAGCTCGAGGCCGAATACTACATCCGCGCCACCGTCGACCTTTCCCTCGAAACCGTCGCGTCTTCCAGTGCTGCCGGCGGGGCGGCAGCCGCAACAGCATACGCCAACCTTCCCAAGGTCGTCGTCTACGGCGAACTCCAGGGCTCCTACCTCATCCCCGAAGGACAGCGTCTCATGCTCTCCGACGTCATGATCGGCATGCCGAAGAACCCCTTCGCCAGGCTCGACAAGGTCGAGATCCAGCGGCTCGGACCCGATGGCAAGGCCCTCCCCTCGGTCGTCGTCGACGTCGAAGAATTGATCAACAAGAACAACCGGTCCCTGGATGTCGAACTGAAGGACGGCGACCGGATCCGCGTTCCCAAGAAGAAGGTCCTGATTTTCTGAACCGGCTCAGATCCCTGAGAAATGAAATATCCGTACTCATCCTATAACACCCCTCTCCCAGGGTACGGCACCTCGCTGGTCGACCGGATCAACCTCTACCTGCACTTCCGGAGGTACTTCAAGATCCTCACCGAGCGATGGCTGCTGATCGTGATCTGCACCGGTGTGGGCAGCGGTATCGCCGTCTTCCAGGCGATGAGCCAGCCGGACGTCTACCGCGCCCGGTCCGTCCTCCAGGTCACCCCAAAGGTGAACCTCTCCGCCGGCGCTCCGCTAATCGACGAGGACTCACGCATGGTTGAGAACCAGCTTACGATCATGCGAAGCGGTGCCGTCATCTCGTCGGTCATGGCTCGCATCCAGGAAGGAAGCGGAACATCCAACAAGATCGTCCGCCCCACCTACGAAGCCCTACCGGGCCGCGGCAATACCTACATCATGGAGGTCAAGGGCACGAACCTGGACCTCTGCCAACGCTTCGCCCAGGCATGGGCCGATGAATTCATCGACTACAAGAAGCGCCAACGCGTGTTCCTCAAGGGTGCCGCGGAAGCCGCGACCCAACGCGAGATCCTCACCTACGAACGGGATCTCAATGCCGCTCAGGAGGATCTCGACCAGTTCAAGCGCCAGAACAACATCGCCGACTTCAAGGACGCTGGTGCCCGCGCCCGAGAACAGCTCGAGGCCGCCAAGAGCGCCTACTTCCAACTCCAGACCGAACGAAAGCTCTGGGAAAACGCAACCCGCGAGGAACTCGCCGCCTCCGGCGGCATTGACGGCAAGGCAACCGATGCCAACCGCAAGCGGGACAACGACACCCGCCGCGAAGACGACGCCATCGGCTCAACCACCTACGTCAACCTGAAGTTCGAGATCTTCAAACTCGAACAGATGTATCAGGAAAAGCAGGCCGAGCTCCGCACCAATCACCCCTACATGCGCGAACTGGCCCGCAGTATCGCCCAACGCAAGAAGGAGACCGAAGAGGTGCTCAATGTGGTCGAGGGCAGCCGCGCCGCCCGCATCCGCCAGCTCCGCATCCGCGAGGAGTCCTACCCGAAACTCATCGAGGAACTGAAGGAAGACGTCTTCGAGAAGAACTCCCTCGAGAACGAGTACGACTCCCGACTCAAGAAGGTCGCCTACATCAAGGAACAGCTGGACACCCTCAACCGCACCCTCCAATCCATGGGACGGATCGCCACCGAGGATGAACAGTTTACCGTCCTCGAGCGTGGCGTCGGGGAACCCACCCCGGTAGCCCCCAACCGCCCTTCCATCATCATCGCCGGCGTCGGTGCCGGCTTCGCCATCGGACTGGGCCTCATGTTCCTCCTCCACAAGCTCGATGACCGGCTCGACAATCCGGAACACATCGAGGAGGAACTCGGCGAACCCATCCTCGGCCAGCTCCCGGAGGTCGACAAGAAGCACTACAAGGAAGGCTACCTGCTCCTAACCCGCATGAAGGCCCATACGATGTTCGCGGAGTCCCTCCGCGGCATCCGGTCTGCCCTCCTGCTCAGCCCCGAAGGTACCAGCAAGCGCCTGCTGGCCGTCACCTCGTCCGTCCCCGGCGATGGCAAGACCACCTTCACCACCAACTTCGCCATCACCCTCGCCAACTCCGGCAACCGGACGCTGCTGATCGACGCCGACCTCCGGCGCGGTAACGTCCACGGTTACTTCGAGCAGCCTCTCGAAAAGGGCCTCTCTGAGGTCCTCGAAGGCAAGCTCTCCCTCTCCGAGGCCATCCGGACGACCGCCGTCGAGAACCTGTCCTTCATGCGCGCCGGCGAGCGCCCGTCCAACCCCTCCGAACTCCTGATCGGTCCGGCCACCAAGGACCTCGTCATGGAACTCCGTCGGCAGTTCGATTACGTGATCTTCGATTGCCCTCCGCTCACCGCCATCGACGACACCTTCTCGATCGCGGCCTACCTCGACGGCCTCTTCTTCGTCGTCCGCGCCGGCAAGACCTCCATGCGCTTCGCCAAGATGGGCCTCAACACCATCCACCAGCGCGGCGCGCCGATCCTCGGCCTCGTCGTCAACGGCGTGTCCATCGACAACCCGTACTACTACTACACGACGTACTACTACGCGTCGTACTATCACCGGCCCCTCAGCCCGGATGAAAATGCGTTCCCCGAACGCCGTGGCGCCCTCCCCGAGGGACAACCCGGCGCTCCCGGACGCGACCTCCCACCGTCGGATTCCAAGTAATCCGCCGCCTGGAGCACATCCCGCATGCAAGGCCCGGTCTCACGACCGGGCCTTTTGCTTTCCCATGTTCATCCTCGAATGAACCGCTGACCGGCCTGGAATAGCCCGCCCACCACCAACCCCACTACCGTCCCGACTGCGATCTCCGCCCGCGTGTGCCGCCTCAGCTCCAGGCGTGACCAACCCACCGCAACCACCAGCGCCGCGATGCCGGCAGCGATTCCCACCGACGGCAGCACCGCCAGTGCCGCGAACAGATCGAAGGCCACGTGCTGCGACAACTTCAACCGCCTCCGCAGGAGGATCGCCGCCAGCACCACCCCGCCAGAACACGCCGGCCATAGGTAGAGGTCCGGACTTCCACCGGACGACAGGAACCCCGCCAGCGCTGCCCCGAACAACAGCACCGCCGTGAACCCGTTCAACTGGTTCCGCTCCGCCGGATGGCTCGCGTCCACATGATTCCAATGCCCCAGCCACACCCGCACCAGACTGAACACCAGCACCACCACCCCGATCCCCACCGTCACCCCAATCGTCGTCGCACGAGTCGACGCCGACACCCCACGCGCCGCACCCGATGCCACCACCGCTCCCGGCAACACCACCACCGGATGGCCAACCACGGAAATCAGACGGGCAATGGAATCGCGGGACATGAGAAATGGATCGGCGTGCCGGCGTTGGTAACCCGGACAATCCCTCCCATGCGAGCACTGCCGCCACCTCCTGTTTCGCGGCGCTGGCCCCTCACGGCACCGCATCCGCCCGATCCAACGCCCGCCACACCTCAGCCAGCGTCCGCGGGTGCACCAGATGGGCGTTCGCGTTCGTCCCGCCGTAGCTCCACACATGGAACCGGCCCGCGTCGCTTCGCGCCAACAGCGGCCATTCCCCCAACCCACCGCCAACCGGAACCAACCGCAGCCCCAGCGCAGACACCAACGCAGCCCCGCACTCCGGAGTGCTCGCGTACGCCGACGTAGGTATCTGGGAGTGGGTCAGGACAAACGTCTTCCTCCCCGCCACCGCTTCCCGCGCAAACGGAACCCAGCAGTCAATCTGGTCCGCCTGGACCACCCGAGGCCCATTCCCGTCCGCGCCACTCGTGAGCCCCGCATACAGGGAATCAGAGAGCACGATGCGGCGGATCAAGTGCTTCCCCCGCGGTTGCCCCACGAGTTCACGGACCGCCCCGTACCCAGCGCTGAAGCTCGACACATCGATCTCGCGGATCGTCGCTTCCGGCACGCCCCGTTCCCGAAGCGCCGCCTCCACCCGGTGGATGAGTTGCGGGAACAACGTTCCATCAACGAACGGCGCCCGATACCGCGCCGATCCAGACCCCAGCATCACGGCCACCAACGGGAACCGGTATCCGGCCCGACGATGCTCCCCGAGGGCAAACTCCGGCGACGTGTGGAAGTGGATCGCCAGCCGGCCAGCCGTTCCCTGCCAGCCCTCCGGCAGGAACAACGTCACCGCAACCCCTCCCGCGGCAGTCCTGGCCTCGGTCGATCCGCCCACACCAGGCAGGCGCAGCGCGACGACCTCTGCCGGCACGCCATCCGGGACTCCACTCACGGGCTTCAGCGTCATCACCGGCGGCCCCACCTCCCGCGTGCCCGGCCGCACCGCGCAGCCCACCACGCCGACCCACAACAACCCCAGGATCCCCGCCCAAGTCCCCAGCCTCATGCCCCACACCCTCCCCCAACCCACCCCCTCCCTTCAATTCACCACTCCCGATCAGACCGATCGGACGAATCGGTCCGATCCTTCCAATCTCCCCCTTCAACCTGCCCGAATCGCTCTCGCCAGCAGGCCGCATTCCGCGGTCTCATGGCTCCATGCCTCCGGTCTCCATTCGCTACGGCATGGCCACGTCCACGAAGCCACCGTTCCGTTCCAATCTGTTGGCGGCCGCACTCATCGCCACGCTCGTCTCCCGAGCCGCCGCCGCCGAGGACGTCGTGCTCGCTGACTTCGAAGGCACGACCTACGGAAGCTGGACTGTCACCGGCGAGGCATTCGGTCCCGGCCCGGCGCGCGGCACGTTGCCCGGCCAGATGACCGTGAACGGCTTCAAGGGCCAGGGCCTCGTGAACACGTTCCTCAAGGGCGACGATTCCACCGGGACGCTCACGTCCCCCGAATTCCGCATCGAACGGAAGTTCCTCTCCTTCCTCATCGGTGGCGGCGGCAACCCGGAGAAACTCGTCCTCCAACTCCTCGTCGACGGCAAGGTGGTCCGCTCCGCCACCGGCCCGAACACCCAATCCGGCGGCAGCGAGGCCCTGGCACCGGAATCGTGGGACGTCTCCGAGTTCGCCGGGCGCAACGCCGTCATCCGGATCGTCGACAACGCCAAGGGCGGCTGGGGCCACCTCAATGTCGATCACCTCGTCCAGACCGACACGCGCCCGCCAGGCCTCGCCCGCGACGTGAAGCGCGAGATCACCCCCCTTCGACGTTACCTCCACATCCCGATCCAGAACGGCGCCCCGAAACGTGTCGTGACCCTCTTCGTCGATGGGACACAAGAAGTGCGCAACGACGTCGAGCTCGCGACCGGCAAGCCCGACTGGTGGGCGGTCATGGACGTCACCGCCTGGAAGGGCCGCAAGCTCACCCTCCAGGTCGACAAGTTCCCCGAGGACGGCTCCGGCCTCGCCGCCATCACCGAATCCGATTCCCTCCCCGACGCCGCCACGCTCTACCGCGAACCACTCCGCGGCCAGTTCCACTTCTCACCCCAGCGCGGCTGGAACAACGACCCGAACGGCATGGTGTTCTTCAACGGCGAATACCACCTCTTCTTCCAGCACAACCCCTACGGCTGGGCCTGGGGCAACATGCACTGGGGCCATGCCGTCAGCCGCGACCTGGTCCACTGGGAGGAACTCGGCGACAAGCTCGCTCCCGATCCCTTCGGCCCCATGTTCAGTGGCAGCGCCGTCGTTGACTGGAACAACACGAGCGGATTCGGCAAGCCCGGCAAGCCGCCCCTCGTGCTCATCTATACCGCCGCCGGGAACCCCACCGTCCAGTGCATCGCCCACAGCACCGACGGACGGAACTTCACCAAGTTCTCCGGCAATCCCGTCATCCCGCAGGTCACCGGCGGCAACCGCGATCCCAAGGTGATGTGGCACGAACCCACGAAGAAATGGGTGCTCGTCCTCTACGTCGAACTCCCCAATCGCGGCCACACCGTCCACTTCTACACGTCGCCCAACCTGAAGGAGTGGACCCTCGCCTCGATCACGGACGGCATCCGCGGCAGCAACTACCTTTTCGAATGTCCTGATTTCTTCGAGCTGCCGGTCGACGGCGATCCGAAGAACCGCCGCTGGGTCCTCCTCGGCGCGAACTCCGAGTACGGCGTGGGCACCTTCGATGGTAGCCGCTTCACTCCCGAACACTCCCGCCTCCCCGGCCATCGTGGCCAGGGCTTCTACGCCCCTCAGACCTTCAGCGACATCCCGTCCCAGGATGGCCGCCGCATCCAGATCGGCTGGTACCAGACCGAGACCAAGGGAATGTCCTTCAACCAGGCGATGACGATCCCACTCGAACTCCGCCTCACGGCCACCCCCGAGGGACCCCGGATGACGTTCACCCCCGTACACGAACTCGAGTCGCTCCGAAGCGGCACGTTCCAGTTCGACGGCACCGTGCTCACCCCGGGCCAACCCAATCCGCTCGCCGCAGTCCGCGCGGAACTCGTCGAGCTGCGCGCCGAGTTCGAGCCCGGCGAGGCAACCGAGGTCAGCTTCTCGGTCCGTGGGGCCACGATCACCTACGACGCGCAGAAGCAGGAACTCGTCGTCAACGGACACCGTGCCCCCGCCCCGCTCCGCGGCGGACGCCAACGCCTCACGATCTACGCCGATCGCACCGGGCTCGAGGTCTTCGCCAGCGACGGCCTCACCTACGTGCCAAAGCCCTTCCAGCCGAAAGCCGCCGACCTCGGCTTGTCCGTCGAATCCAGGGGCACCCCGGTGAAGTTCACCTCCCTGCGCGCCTATCCGCTGAAGTCGATCTGGAACCCCACTCCCTGAACCATGACTCGTCCACTCCATCGGATGCTCGGACTGCTCGGTGTCGGACTCGCCTTCCACACCGCGCTCGCCGCAGAGCCTGCCACCGCTCAGCAGCCGAAGCTTCTCCCCATCGAGACCAAGGTCACCCACGGCTTCGCCACCAACGACGGCGTCCGCATCCACTACGCCCGGCTCGGCACCGGCCCGCTCGTCGTGATGATCCACGGCTTCCCCGACTGCTGGCTGACCTGGCGCGACCAGATGGAAGCCCTCGCCACGGACCATGAGGTCGTTGCCATCGACCAACGCGGATACAACCTCAGCGACCGTCCCGCTGGCGGCACCAACTACGACATGCGTCTGCTCGTGTCGGACGTCGCCGCCGTGATCCGCGAACGCAGGCGAGAGAAGGCCATCATCGTCGGCCACGACTGGGGTGGCGCGGTGGCTTGGAGCTTCGCCACCACCCGGCCGGCCATGACGGAGAAGCTTGTCATCCTCAACCTGCCTCACCCCCGCGGCCTCCAACGCGAACTCGCCCGCAATCCCGAGCAGCAGCGCAACAGCGCCTATGCCCGCGTCTTCCA
Organism: Limisphaerales bacterium; assembly: GCA_965284395.1. Lineage (GTDB taxonomy): Bacteria > Verrucomicrobiota > Verrucomicrobiia > Limisphaerales > UBA9464 > UBA6176. The sequence continues at coordinate 1,282,984 of OZ260084.1, forward strand.
GATGGAAGGAGCCCACACCAACCTCACCGCCAAGGGCCTCACCTTCTGGATCAAGGAGCCCGTCGCCAAGGCACGCTACATCGAAGCCTTCGAACGATCCGACTTCGAGGCGATGCTCCACTACTACAAGCGGAACTACCCCCGCGAACCCTACACCGAGGACACCTCTCCGGTCGTCCCGGTCCAGTGTCCCGTCCTCATGATCCATGGCCTCAAGGACAAGGCCCTCGGTTCTGCTGCCCTCAACGACAACTGGCAGTACACCACCCGCGACTTCACCCTCCTCACCGTCCCCAACGCCGATCACTGGGTCCAGCAGGACGCCTCTCCCGTCGTCTCCCGCACCATCCAGGACTGGCTCCGCAGACCGTAGCCGCCAACGTCAGGAGGCGGGCTCAGGAATCCGCCAACTGGCGACTGGCAACTCCCCTCGCCCGATTCCATCCTCCCACCGTGCCCCGCGAATCCGCTGCACGCCGTGCCGAACGTGTCGCCCAGCTCTCGAAGATCCTTCGCGAGACCTACCCCGACGCCCACTGCGAGCTGAACCACTCCAATCCGCTCGAGCTCCTCATCGCCACGATCCTCTCCGCCCAGTGCACGGACAAACAGGTCAACGTCGTCACCGCCGACCTCTTCCGGAAGTACCGCACCGCCGCCGACTACGCCAACGCGCCCCTCGAACAACTCGAAGCCGACGTCCGGCGCATCGGCCTCTATCGGAACAAGGCGAAGAACATCCAATCCTGCTGCCGCACGCTGGTCGCCCAGTACGGCGGAGACGTGCCACGAACCATGGATGAACTCACCGCCCTCGACGGCGTCGGCCGCAAGACCGCGAATGTCGTCCTCGGGAATGGCTACGGCATCAATGTCGGCTTCGTCGTTGACACCCACGTCGCCCGCCTCAGCGAACGCCTCGCGCTCTCCTCCGCCGCCACTCCCGAGAAGATCGAGCAGGACCTGATGAAGCTCTTCGCCACCGACGACTGGGCCATGGCCAGCCACTGGCTCATCTGGCACGGCCGACGCCGCTGCTCCGCCCGCAAACCCGACTGCGACTCCTGCGAGATCGCCCAGCTCTGCCCCTCCGCCGACCTCGCCGGCCCCTGAGCCGTATCCATGCGATTGAAGGGGGGACAGGTTCACGCGGAGAAAGGACACTTGGACGGCAGGCTGAGCAGTCACCGTTTGGTGGATAGTGGCCGACGTTGGAAGGTTGGGGACCTGCCCCTCTCTCCGCGCTCTCCGCGGCTCCGCGTGAGAATTCTGCTGCATGGATACGGCTGAGGGAGGCTCTCCAGACCTGGCGCCGGAGCCGGGGACCATGTCCAGGACCCCGTGCGGTTGAACCTGGAAAAGGCTTTTGAAACCGCAGATAGCGCAGATGACGCAGATAATCAGGAGCTTGGATAGGACGCTCCGTGCGCCTGCAAGGTGAGGTTCCCGGAGGTGCCCGCTCGTGTCATTTTTGTGCTCCTATCTGCGCCATCGGCGACATCTGCGGTTAAATGAACTGCCGTTTCTAGGTTGAGCGCGACGTCACGCTCGTTGCCGCCTTTGTTGTTCCAACCTGCGTGGGCGCACCCGTCCTCCCCAACGCTTTCCCCCGCCCCGTCCCCAAGCCCCACCGCATCGCCGCGCCGCAGCGTCGCCGTTGGAAAAACATCCGGTCCGCGTCGCCGCTGGAAACCCACCCCTCACCGGATCACTTCCACCCGCATCTGCGTTCCGGAGTTCACATGCCAGTGCCCCCAATGGCGCATCGACCGTTGGAACGGCTCGGTTCCTTCCATGCGCAGGTCGAAGCCATCGGCCAACTCCTGCAAGAAGGCCATGCAGAGAAGCCGGTTCACCTCCACCCCGTTGCAGGCGTGCCGCCCCATGCCGAATGGAGAATAATGACCCCGATCGTAGTCCTCGGGCCCGAGCCGCAGGCGGAACTCCTCGGGAGCCGGCAGCGCACCCGTTGTCCGATGACTCTCCCAGATGCAACTACGCACCAGCCAACCCTTGGGAAAGCGGAACCCCTCGAACTCGAACTCACGAATCACCCGTCGATAGAGGTATTCGCTCTGGCTCAGCCGGAGGGTCTCGGCGAGGAACGCCTCCAGAGCCGCCAGCCTTTCCGCACCGCGCAGTTCCCGGATCCGCGCCACGACCGCCCTCTCCGTGCCCCAGCAGTACGCCAGCCACACCATCAACGCCGAGACGTTCTCCGTGGCGATCCGGTGCATGAACACCAGGTTGTCGAGGCTCAGTCGGTCCGGCATCGCTGGATCGACCGACCGCAGCCGCGCCGTCGCCGCCTGGAACCCCGAGGCCGAGGCACTGCCGTCCTCCAGATGCTCCATCGCCAACCGCTCCATCTCCTCCACCAACTGCATCTCCGAAGGTGTCGGGCGTCGCGTCATCGCCGCCCTTGAGAACTCTTCGCTCAACACGCCAAACCGAACGCTGCGTGCATCGTCACCGCGCATCCCGAACAGCACGAAATCCAACGCCCGCCGCACGTGGGTCTCCAGCGGACCCGCCGGGCAGACCGCTCCCTGCGTGGCCAACTCCGACAGCATCCTTCGCGCACGACGCCGGTGTTCTTCCTCCGTTCCCCCGCCAACATCTCCCGCGAGGGCGCGTCGAAACAGCCCCCCATACTTCGAGTGCGTCGAGTCATCCATGTACCGGAGAAACCCACCCGGGATGCTCTCGGTGAACGCGACCGAGCTCGGCCCCAGATCGGCCGAATGCCCTCGCATCAACTGGCAGATCCGCTCCATGCCCACCACGCACAGCACCGGCCTGCCGAACTGGGACGCCTTGAACACCGGCCCCAACCGCACGGACTGCTCCAGGTACCACCTCCGCGATGCCATCCCCCGGACACCCGCTGCGAAGGACATCGAACCCGGCGGCAGCGGTCCCTTGGCCAGCAGCGCCAGCGCTCGCCCGCGCGCAAGGAAGCCGCCCAACCCAAGTCCCACCAACGCGGGTGCCGGCAGCCACCGTGGTAGCCAGATCCACAACGCGATCGTCCCGAGGCACCACGCCAGACCCGCCAGACCCAGCCTCCACGCCTTCCAACCAAAGATCCGCGGAAACGGCGGCCACAGGAACATCCACGAAACCCATGCCACCGGGACGATCGCCAACACACACAGCAGGGGCGTCATCGAACGCCTTTCACTTCCCCGGCTTCCGCGTCCTCATCCTCCGTCGGCAACGAATTCACGGCATCCATCAACCGGCGCAGCTTGCCGAACTGTCGAGCCCGCGGAACAAACGTCAGTTCCGCTGACGCCATCGCCCCTCCTCCGGATGTCGCCGCCCGCTGCACGATCGCGCCCCGCTGCAGCAATCCCGAGAAGCGGTCGTTCAAAGTCCCCACCGCCTCCGCTCGCAGCCCCCGCCGAAGCCGCATCACCAGTTCCTCCCCGTCCATCGCATAGCCCGAAAAGTTGCTGTAGAACCGCGCCACGTGCCCGAACGCATCCTCCACGCCATGGCTCAGGTGGAAGAGGTGGAAGTCGTCCGCCGAGACAAACCCCCGCTCCAACAGGTCCCGCGTGATGAATCGCTGCCACACTTCCCAGTAGTTGCCACCCGGCCGATCCACCATCACCACCGGGACGATCGGCATCTTCCCCGTCTGCATCAGCGTCAGGATCTCGAATCCCTCGTCCTGCGTTCCGAAGCCGCCCGGGAACAGCACGAACGCACTCGATTCCCGCGCGAACGTCAGCTTGCGCGTGAAGAAGTACTCGAACTCCACCAGCTTCGGATCCCCCGCGATCGTCTCGTTCGGCCGATTCTCGAACGGCAGGCTGATCCGCAAGCCGAAGCTGTTCTCCGCGCCCGCTCCCTTCTGCGCCGCCGCCATCACCCCGCCACCCGCACCCGTGATCACCATGTAGCCCGCCGCGACGAACCTTGCCGCCAACGCCTCTGCCATCCGGCATTCCTCCGCCTCCGGCACCGTCCGGGCACTCCCGAAGACCGCGACCTTCCGCCGATCCCCGTGCGGACCGAACGCCCTCGCCACGTCCTGCAATTCCTGCACGGCGCGGTTCATCATCTTGAATCCACCCCGCGTCGCTGCACCGGCCGGCGCCGCCACCCGCAACAGCCATTGTGCCATCTCCGCTGCCGCGCCGGGTTCGAAGGCCTCCGACAACACCCCGACCAGCCGCGCCTCCAACGCCGCCGGAACTTCCACCCGCTCCTCCCTTTCCCCGGCATCCTTCACGTGGTGAACCCCCGTCCCAATCCCAGCTCCCCCAGCATCTGTCGATAGGTCACCGACGCGCGGTCCGCCCGCACATGAACCTCGGCCCCGATGTCCAGCGGCAGGTCCTCCGGGTACTGGTCTTCCACGATCCTCCGATCCTCGGCGAACACCCGATGATTGAAGTCCAACGAGGCTTCCAGCGGCGCATCCCGATCGAAGTTCCGGCAGATCGGCACGAACACCCGCGTCCGCCGCGCTGACACCGGACTCGCCACATTGAGGATGTGGAGCAGGCCACCGCCCGGGAACGTGATGCTCAGCTTCGCCGTGAACGGCAGTGTCACCCGGAAGAATCGGCTCCACCGATGACCCTCCGGATTCAGATGCTTCATCCCCACCGGATAATTGCTCACCGAACTGACGTAGTCGTACTCGAACCCCGTCCCGGTCCGGTTCACCGTGTAGTCGGGCACCAGCGTGTTCTCCGTCTCCCCAAACGTGTCCTGATGCACGAAGGCAAAATGGCTGACGTCGATGAAGCTCTCCATCTGCCGCCCTGCCGAAGCCTTCCACTCGAACGCCTCCGGCAGGACCCGCACGTACCCTTCCGCATCCCACTCCGAGAACGCCGGAATCTCCTGCGGACGCCGCGCGTCCAGCCGGACCCACACCAGCCCGTGCCGCTCTTCCACTTCGAAGCACTCCAGTCGCAACCTCGAAGGAATGGCCGCCCCCGGATTCGACGGGATCCGCACGCATCGGCCGCACCCGTCGAACTGGAACCCATGATAGCCGCAGACCAGATGGTCGCCCTTGATCCACCCCGCACTCAACGGCGCGCCCCGATGCAGGCACAGGTCCTTCGCCGCACGCACCCGTCCGTCCGCCAACCGGAAGAGCACCAATCGCAGGTCCAGCAACGTCACCCCCAACGGCTTGTCCCCCACCTCCGACACGAACGCCACCGGATGCCAATACCCTGCAAGGATCCGCCAGTCGGATTCCAAGAACGTACAACCCCGCGGCAGTTCCACCGCGACAGCAGTGCTGTCCGGCTCGGGTTCCGATCGAGGATCCGGCGTCGGGCTGGAGACCATGATTCTGGGGAATTCCACTTCGCCAACAACCGCTCCCTGCCGGGCGACGGACATCGCGAAATGAACCGCTTTGTGTCCGCAAACGCTACTGCCGCCTCCTCCGCGAAGCCAACGCGTTTGTCTTCCACGTCCGCCCGAATTGCCACCCCACCGCCGCGCCGCGGCGTCGCCGCTGGAAAACATCCGGTCCGCGGCGCCGATGGGTCCAAACCTCGCGTTGGCGGGTAACCATCTCTCTCCTGCGCCTTCGATTCCGATGCCGATTCCGACCCCGACCTAAACCCCACCCCAACGCCGCGCCGCGGCGTCGCCGCTGGAAAACCGCCGCTGGTACCGCCGCTGGAAACCACCTTGAGACTTGAATCCCCAACCCCCGCTCCCACCCTCGCCTCCATGTCCTGGATCGTCCGCTGGTTTTGCGTGTTCCTCTCCCTCGCCGTCACCGCAGCGGCCCCGCAGGTGGAACGTCTCTTCGGACCCGAGATCCCGACCGGCGAGTACAAGCATCCAGCGGCGATCGGTGAACTGGCCAATGGCGATCTCTACCTCGTCTTCTTCAGCGGTCGGGGCGAGTACCGCGACAACAGCGCGGCCGTCTTCGGCTCGCGCCTGAAGGCCGGATCCAAGCGATGGTCGAAGCCCGAGCGGATTGCATCCAACCCCTTCCATTCCCTCGGCAACGCGGTCGTGTGGCAGGCGCCCGATGGCGTGGTGTGGCTCTTCTATGTGGCGCGCTATGGCGAGCTGTGGAGCGATTCCCGGATCACCGCCAAGGTCTCCCGCGACAACGCCCGCAACTGGTCCGAGCCCTTCCAGATCACGTTCGAAGCCGGCACCATGGTCCGGAACCGCCCGATCGTCACCGGCGACGGCGCCTACCTCCTTCCCGTCTACCACGAGCTCGGCACCGACACCGAGGTCAGCGACCCGAACGATACCTCGTTCTTCCTCCGGTTCGATCCCAAGACCCGCAAGTGGACCGAGAGCAATCGCGTCGGCTCACGCCTCGGCAACATCCAACCCGCCCCGGCCGTGATCGCCGGTGCCCATCTCGTCGCGTTCTGCCGCCGCGGCGGCGACTACAACGGTCGGCCCGACGGCTGGCTGGTGCGCACCGAATCCCATGACCACGGCAAGACCTGGACGCGCGGTACCGACTCCGAATTCCCGAACCCGAATGCCGCCGTCGATTTCCTGCGCCTCCAGAGCGGCCATCACCTGCTGGTCTACAACAACAGCTTCACCAACCGCACGCCACTGACCGTCGCCCTGTCCACGGACGGAGCCCGAACGTTCCCGCACAAGCTCGACCTCCAGAACGCCTCCGCGGGCGACTACGGCTACCCGATGGCCCTCCAGACCCGCGACGGACGCATCCATGTGTCGTTCACCTCGGACGAACGCACGGTCGTCCGGAAGGCCGTCTTCACCGAGGCCGACCTGATCCGACGCTGATTCAGCGTCCAACGGATGCCACTCGCCGGCGACAGACATTCTGAGCCGTATCCATGCAGCAGATTTCTCACGCGGAGCCGCGGAGAGCGCGGAGAGAGGGTCAGGTCACCAACCTTCCGACGTCGGACACTACTCACTCAACGGTGACTGCTCAGCCTGCCGTCCAAGTGTCCTTTCTCCGCGTCTCCGCGTCTCCGCGTGAACCTGTCCCCGCCTTCAATCGCATGGATACGGCTGAGAGGCGCATTTCGACACTGCCCCCAATTCAACCGGAGCGGCGACGTCCTCGTTGCCTTCTCGGGCCCTTTCCCCAGGCGAGGAGTTCATCATTACCCGACACAATGCCGAGATCGCCCGACTTGTTCCTGCCCAGCGCCCCAGTCGCCAGGACGTGGGCGACGCCATCGCGCTGATGCGCGCCGGCCGGGTGCGCCGGGCGGCAACCACCGCCGAACTTCAGGCATGGAAGACGGAAGGCAGTCGATGAGCGCGAGTCTGTCGCTCGCGACGCTCGACCAGGAACTTCGGTCGGCTGCGAAGAAGGTTGGCGTAACTGTGCTGCCGGAGAAGACGTGAACTTGAAAGCGGCAGTTGGGCTATCCACAGATTTCACGGATTTCACAGATGGACCGGGACAAGAGGCCTCACCGCGTCGCTGTTTCCAGGTCACCCTTGGGGCGAAACGACAGCCTCTCTCAACCGGCTTCCAATCTGTGGAATCGCTGTAATCTGTGGATCCAACCGCCGTTTCCAGGCTCAAATCAACAAGTCTGCCCCCCTGCCCCAACGGGGCAAACGGCGAAAGCCCGGGGTGGAACCCCGGGGCGGTCCGTCCCAAAAAATCCGCGCCCTGAATGGGCGCACGAACCCTGTGCTCTGAGCGTTGCCGATGTCCGGGGTGTCGTCGTTCCGGTCTTCCCCGCGCCCCTGCGCCTCTGCGGGAAACCCTCCCCCCGCAACCGCCGCGTCAGAGACTCCCGCCTGTGCATGGAAGCGTTGCCTCCATTATCATCGTACTCGACCCGAAAATCACCCTTCCCAAACCTCAACTCACCCATTGGCCCGAGTACGAGTACCCCCTCTACGCACGCTGGCCCCAACTCCGCATCATCCCTCCCCCCCGCCTCCGCCGAGCCGCACAGAACGCCGCGCTTTGGCCTTATGATCGCCCAAGTTCGTGCGGGCCGTTCGAAATGGAATCCTTGGTCAACTGGCCCTGAAGGACGTCCTGGGCCGGTCGAGGATGGCTATGCTCGCCTACCTTTGAAGCCCTCCGGACTCCGTTGCCCCCCTCGCGTCCTCGCGGCTTCGCGCGAAGCATTCACCCGTTTGAAGGAGGGTTTCGCGCGAAGCCGCGAGGGTGCGAAGGAATGAACCTAGAAAAGGCAGTTGGAACCACGGATGGCACGGATGACACGGATAAGCAGGAACTTGGCTTGGGATCGCCGCGCACCTGCGAGGTGAGCGCTCGACCGGGACGGAAACCTTCATTCCAGCCCCGTCCATCCGTGGAATCTGTGAAATCCGTGGTCAATAAACCGCCGCTTTTAGGATGAAGGTTGGGTTTACGACAACGGCAGGGCAGCGACGGGAACCACGTTCCTCCTTCCCAGCGCCTCTGCGACCCTGAGGGAAACCGCCCCCCTTCCGCGCCGCGGCGTCGCCTCTGGTCCACCCCAACCCCTCACAGCCCACCGAACGGCACCCGGCTGGTGTAGATCCGGTACTGACCGATCCGCCCGTGATCCTTGTCCTGCCGCGCCAGGTACCGGACTTCTCCCACGTCATACTCGTGCCCCAGATCCAGCACGAGCTGATGCGGCAACGGATCCTTCGTTCCATCCCAACGGCTGTGCCAGAACGTGTCCGGTTGTCCGTCCAGCGCCCGGTCCGCGGTGCCGTCATCCCCGAACAGTTCCTCGCTGTCGGCATACACGATGCGCCAGTCCGCCCGGGGCAGGCTCGCGCCCGACGCATCCACGACATCCAGCTCGGCGCAGGTGCTGTAGCCGTCGTTGGCCAGCGAGGTCACCGCCTCCAGGCACACGTACCGGACGGGACGCGGTTCCAGCTTCACCCGCTGCCACTGGGTGTCCGACGCGAACTGCCCCTCCTTCACCGGTTTCACGCCCTCTAGCTTCAGCTGCTGACCCGGTCGGCGATGCAGCCGCCGGGCCGATGCCAGGTTCAGCTCGTTGAGGATCGGCGAGGTCCGCCCCGCGATCTCGGCCTTCGACGGTCCCATCAGGTCCAGCACCACGATCTCGTTCCCCCGCGTCTTCAGCCAGGGCCCGGGCAGATACAGCGTCTGCTGGGGTCCGATGCTCCAGTACCGGCCCAGGTTGTGCCCGTTCACCCACACCACCCCTTTCGACCACGTCCGCAGGTCCAGGAAGGTGTCGCCGATCTCCTTCAGGTCGAAGGTCGCGCGGAAGAAGGTCGGCTCCCGCTGGGGAACGTCCCGATCGGGGTACGCCGACGGCGGCGGCTCTGGAATCCCCTTCCCGAAACGCAGGCCTGCAATCGACGCCGCGGTCAGGGGCATCGGGAACATCTCCCAGTCCAGCAGCTCCCTAACGCCACGGCCGTCATCCAGTTCCACCCGCTCCGTGATTCCCTTCCGGTCCCGCGCCATGTTCGGTCCGTAGTTCACGTGCCCCATCGCCTCCACCAGCAGGTCGAGGGTAGTGTCGGTGCCCCGCGCCGGGATCCACAGGCTCGTCTCGCGACGCATCCGATCCAACGTCCCCACCGGCTGCCCATCCAGCATCACCACCACGAAATCATGCGGCTCCGTCAGGATCAGGCGGGCGGCCCGACCCGGCTGCAGGATCGTGCGATACAACACGCAGCCCTGCCCCTGCCCCAGCAGTTCCATGGGACGCGGCCGTCGGTCCCGTCGGGAGGCCGGCAGGGACTTCACCATCGGCACCGACTCCGTGAACCGCACCGGCGGCAATTGCATCCTCCGCGGCAACGGAGGGATCGGCGGGAGGCTTCGGCCCGGGGGAAGATGGCGGGCCATCGCCTCCCGCAGGGCGAAGAACTTCGGCGTCGGACTCCCACCCTCATCGATGGGCGCGCCGTAGTCGTAACTGGTCGGCTGCGGCCGGTACGGTTCATCATTCGCACCGGCGGTGAACCCAAAGCTGGTCCCACCATGGAGCATGTAGAGGTTGAATGATCCTCCCAACTGCAAGACCCGCTCCACCGTGTTGGTCAACGTCTCGAATGGTCCCGCCGTCCGGCTTCCCCGCCCCCACACATCGTACCAACCCGTGTAGAGCTCACTGCAGAACAGCGGTCCCGTGGGCTGGATCCGGCGCAGGTCGGCAAAATGCTGGTCCGGATCGCGTGAGAAACCCACGCCGCGAACCAGCCCGGGAATGTTCGAAGGGCGCAACGACCCCGTCATCTCCGAGGTGTACAGCGGCACGTCGAATCCCGAATCCCGCAAGGCCGCCGCCAGGACCTCGATGTACCCGGAATCCCGCCCATACCCGTCGTACTCGTTCTCCACCTGGACCATGGCAATGGGTCCACCCCGGGTCACCTGCAGCGGGGCCAACTGCTCGCCCAATGCCCGATAATACCCGCGCACCGCCTTCAGGAACTCAGGATCCCTCCCGCGAAGCCTCAGCTCCCGCTGCCGCAGGAGCCACCACGGCATCCCGCCCAGATCATACTCGGCACAGACATAGGGCCCGGGCCGGATGAGCACCTGCAACCCTTCGCGCTGGGCCTGCCGACAGAACTCGGCGACGTCGTTCTGCCCAGCCCAGTCGAACTTCCCCGGCTCCGGCTCGTGCTGACTCCAGAAGACGTAGGTGCTGACGGTGTTCAATCCGACCGCCTTGGCCATCTGAAGGCGATGCTGCCAATGCTCGCGGGGGATGCGGGTGGAGTGGAGTTCGCCGCTGTGAATCACCGGATCAGCGCCCGTGATTGCAGGCACCGGCAACGCCAGCACCGCCAAAAGACCGGCCCACGTTAGCAGCCGACGCACGGATGCTCTGATCGCACCGGGCTCACGGCGAAGGCTGGTCAACCCGTTTCCCATGAGTTGAGTCGATGATGTCATTGTGCTTCCCGCATATCTCATTCACGATGCATTCGCAGTCTCCGACAAGGCATCTCGGGGTCGCCTGCATGGCCCCGCGCTTTAGGAGGGAGCGCGAGGGCTGGGCAGCAGCCGCGGGCTCGTCCCACCATAGCCCAGAGGCGACGGTGAAGGGCCGACCAACTCCTGCGCGGCCTGAGGCAAGCTAGCTTCTCACCCTTTGTGCGGGACACCGGCAGTCGGCGGTTGTGCGCCCGTTGGCGCGCTGGCACTCGCACGCATGTGCGCATACGCGCCCAAGAGGCACGTTCCGCCTATGATTGAAGCGAGTTTGAAAACGCTCTGCAGTGCTCTGTTTACGTGTTCCGGCCAGCCGAAACGAACATCGCCGTAGCAGGTCGGCAAGACCCAAGGCAAGTAGAACAGGCCACATGCGACCGCACCCGCTGCAATGATAACGAACACGGGCCACCCAACCTTGAAAACCGGTTTGGCCCAATGCGCCAGTTTCCAACCCACAGCAGTCGCCACGCAGAAGATCGTCAGATTGAACGCCCATTTGAATGGTGTCGCGTATCGCGCAGCGAAGTATGCGACTTCGAGCATCACGCCGTAGGTGAGCAAATACAGACCACCCCATAGCTTCAAAGACATAAAACTACTTCTTGGTTTGGCGCGCATCACTCGCAGCACTTATCAATGTCAAACACCCGAGGCGGAAGGAACTTGATGTCCAATGGCGGAAATAAGGACAGCGGTGTCGTTCCGTTCTTGACGTGCGAGAAGTTCCAAAACGTCTTGCCACCAATATCCAAGTCATAAGAAGGAAACCCGTCGTGCCCGCCTGCGACCGTTCCTTTGCCCGTCTTCGTGTCGAACGTGATCGTGATGTCGTAGGAGATAGATGGCGCACTCACAAACGGGGCTGGGTTGTGCAACGGATTGGTCTCGTTGCCCTCGAGATTGACGGTTACAGTATTCGCTCCTGTAGTCACAGTTCCCTTCAAGGTTGCACCGCTGGCTTTCGCCTCCTTCAGAACAGCACCCGTAACGGGGTCGAGAAGCCGAGTGATTCCCGTGTCCTTGTAAATCGACCCTGGGATAAGACCTTTGTTCGGGCCACAGGTTTCAATCTGTAGCCGGTAGATTGTTCGGAAAGATCCTCCACCAGCCCCGTGTCCATCGCCCTCAAAGACTTCACCGTAAGGCGGAGCGGAAACTGTCGGCCATTCGATATAGGTCATGATGAATATCTCAACGAGCTCCAAGCCGAGTCGGTCAATGCGGGTCAAGGCGTTATTCGCAACGAATTCGTACAGGTTCAGCCCTCCGTCTTCTTGAATGGGGTCTCTGGATAGCCACCTCCCTGTCCCCGGGCTGTAATACCTAAACCCATAATACACCAACCCTGTCTCATCGTCCGTGACCTTGGTGCTCCAGCGGATGGGGTTGGCGGCGGCCAGCGGGCCGGTGGTGCGGAGGGGTTCGCCGAAGGGTCCGTACTCGTACCGGGCAGTGCTGCTGCCGTCGGTGGCGGAGGTGAGTCCGGAGACGTTGCCAATGCCGTCATAGGCCACGAAATGGATCCCCGTCGGCAGGCCACCAGTAGTTTGCGAGTTGTTCACCCAGAGCAACCCGCCCACACCCCCGGCTCCACTGCGGCTGCCGCTCAGATCCGTGCCCCATACGTACGTCCGCAGGGTGGCATTGGCGTTGTTGCCATCGAGTTCCGCCACCAGGTTCCATCCATCGTACAGGTAGAGGGTCTCCCGTTGCTCGGCCCAGTCTGACCCGCCCCAAGTGAAGAACCGCTTCCGCACCCGACGCCCGAGATGATCGTACTCGAAGGTGAGCCGCTGCCGGGCCAGAGCCGGGGTGCTGGTGTCCCGCTTCATCTCGATCAACCGGTTCTCCCCGTCCCACACGTAGGCTGTCCACCGACCGTCCTGGATCAGGTTCCCATCCAGATCGTGGAAGAACTGCTCCGTCGCCGGTGGCACGAATGAACGCCCGGCCGACGCCTGCTGATTGGGAACAAACAGCGACTTCGCAAACACCTCCGGATAGCTGGAGTAGGCCACTGTCAAAGCATGGTGAAAGTACTCGCCACTGCGCGACGCCGTCGAGGGCGAATCCGAGTCCTTCCAGACCTCCACCGGTTGAGTCGGATTCGCCACGCCCAGGATGTCCAGCTTGTTGGGCACCGTCCGCGTCTCGTACTGGTTGAGTTGATTGGCGCTGTAATCACTGACCGCCGACGCCCGACCACCCGTCGTGTCGCGGTTCCCGATGTCGTCGAACTGGTAGGTGAAGTCCTGACCCGCCATCAGCGTGCCATCGCCCCAGTAGCGCCGGCCACTGATCACCTGGCCCAGCTTGTCGTACTCGTAAACCCAGTAGCTGCCGTCGGCGAGGTCGGCCCGGGTACGCTGGTTGGCGGCGTTGTACGTGTACGTGTGTCCCAGCCCCAGCCCAAGGTTGGTTGAGCTGATGTGGGCTTGGGAATGGATCGACCCCAAGCGGTTGAGCCGATCCCACGTGCGCGTCGTCAGCATTCCCCTGCCGGAGGCATTGTTGGTGAAGGCCACCGTCCGGATCAGCCGGGAGTTCGACTCGTAGGTGTACCGGGCCGTATGGTTGATGCTGTTGGTGTTCCGAACTTGATCCAAGCGCCCGGCCGAGTCGTAGGTGTAGCCCACCAATTGGATGCTGCCTCCAGGCCCTAGCGCATCCAGCGTCGCCAGTCGAAGCGAAGAGTCGTAGGTCCGGGCGATGGAGAGACCGTCCAAGGCCCCACCGCTGTGGCTCTCCCCGACCGGTTGGTTGGCCTCGTTGTACGAGTACGCGGTAGTGATTCCATCGCGGATGGCCGTCGCCATCCGGCCTCGCCGGTCATAGGAGTAGGTGGTGGCAGGCGTGGAATCGCTGTACGATATCGAGCGAAGAGCCCCCGCTGTGTAGGTGCTACCCGAAACAACCGTGTAATCGTACAACGTCTCCACTCCCCGCGCCCAGATGCGGGACGCCAATCGCCCGCCGTCGCTGTACGTGTAGGTCGGTCCATCCGTTCCCGCGGCGCCCGTCGTGGGGTTGGCGTAATCCTTGGAGACCAACCAACCCCGGTACGCGTCGTAGTTCCACGTCGTCACGGCCGGGGTCCCCGCTCCCCCGTTGAAGCTTTGCCAGGTCTTCATTGTCTTCATGCGGCCTTGGCTGTCGTAGGAGTACTCCACCGGATACGTCCGCGACCCGAAGGTCCGCTGGAGCAACCCCGTCGGGTAGTAGAAGTTCGTCACCGTGCTGCCGTCCGGCAGCAATTGGCCGTTGTTCCTCCCCATCGAATCGTAGTAGCTCGTGGTCACCTGCCGGGGCTCCCCGTTGCCCAGGACCGGTGCCAAGGTCGACTGGAGGCTGTCAGAGTCGTAGTAGGTGAAGCTCGTCGCGCCGTTTCGGGCATCGGTCTGGGATGCCAGACGCCCATGCGGATCGTAGGCGTAGGTCACGGCACTGATCTGCGTCCCACCGGAGTTCTTTTCCAGAGCTGAGGTCAGGCGACCGAACGTGTACACCCGTTCCACGCTGGTGAGATCCGGGTTGACCACCTTGTCCGTCCGGGTCCCGGAGACGACCGTGCCGACTTCCGAATAGGTGGTCACCGGAGTGGAGCCATCGCGGTACACCGTGGACCAACTGCGCCGTCCATCGGTGGACGTTTCCTGAGTCGAAACCAGTACCTCTGCGGTGCTGTCATCGGCTGCGAAGACGTACGTCCGGACCCGAACCAGATCGACTGGAGGGCTCTTGCCGCTCGACCCCGCCGGCACGACGTCTCGTACCGAGTAGCTGATCCGATCGTCTGGGGCGCTTGAATTGCCATCATTCTCAGTGATGACCCCATCCCCATTCATGTCCATGACTGTCCGATCACGGGTTCCATCCGGATTGTACGTGTAGAGCTCCGTAACCCCGTCGGGATCGCGACGTGCGACCAACTGTCCGAGGTTGTTGTACGTGTTCTCGGAGTAGGAGGATCCGCTCGCCTTGGCGTAGTACGTCCTCAGGTTTCGACCCAGATCATCCGAAACGTCCAGAGTCCATTCGTTGGTGGCCCCCGCCTGATCCCAGCCGACCGTAGCCCCGGCGGTCGTGAGGCGGATGGTCCGGACCACCTCCCGCATGACCGCCGGTGAGCCTTCTGGCTGGACTCCATAATCGTAGCCGATCGGCGCGACCGAGGTTCCACTCACCTGCTTGGTACGCCCGTCACGGTAGGTGGTCTCGATGCGGGTGCCGAGGTCGGGGAAGGTGGTCGTGTGGGTTCGATGAGACGCATCGTAGGTCGTTGTTGTGACGCCACCCCACGCGTTGATGTGTTGAGTGACCCGCCCCAGCACGTCATAGGCGTACTGATCCAGAGTCACGGTCGCCCCACTGGACGGAATCCGCTGGACCGAGAGGGTCCGTCCCGCCCCGTCGAGCACGGTCGTCATCTTCACCCACGCGGCGCCCCAAGTGGCCTTGGTGGCCACCCGACGCTTCAAGTCGTCGTACTCGTACTCGGTGAGCTTACCGTCGGGATCGGTGACGCTTTCCAAGAGTCCGCAGCAACTGCTGTGCAGATAGGTTGTCACCCGACCCGCCAGATCTGTGATCGTGTAGTCCTCCTGAAGTCCGGAGCCAAAGTAGGAGTAGGTTTGCTGGGACAAGGTGGTACCTGCTGCACTTGAGACGAGATCCTGAACCGTAACACTCAGCACCCGCCCCAGCGAGCTCTGAACCGTGGTGGTCAAGGTGCCAGTGTCGATCACGGGTACGCCGGCTGTGTCGGGGGTCACAGGACCTCGGCGCTCAGTAACAGTGAGATTCCCCGAACTTTCGACGATGTAAGTGAATGACGAGCCTGTACCGTCGGGGCGTATGATCAACTGCGGCCGACCGTAATGCGATGACGAGGACGAACTGCCGTACCGAACCGTGGTGGTCACGAGATTGTCCGCATCATTCCAAGCCCCGGTCCCGGGGCGGGGGCTGATCGCCTCTTTGCTGGTGTCGGGATCTGGAGTCCAATAAAACCTCTGTGAGACAGGCACCCAGTTCCAGGCGCTTCCGGAGTAAACTGGAACGTACTCCGTACTGATCCTTGCGTTTTCCGGATGGAAGAATTCGTCTACTGTGTCAAGAGCTCCGTAGGAGAACACCGTCTTGCGTCCATTCCCTGCGGTCGGAAGGACGCCGGGGGCGGGTGGGGACAAGTCTTTGTATCCCTCATAACGCGTAGTGACCCTTGCCTGACCGTCATACTCCATTACTTCCCATCGCCCCTCCGGATAGTCGATGCGACTCGGGCGCCCCGTGGCTGGACCTGTGGTGATGAGCGTGTAGGTCGTCGTCCGCGTAGGCGTACCGCTCCCCTCCACTACCTCCTTCAGATAGCGACTGCTACCAATGATCTGATACCGGCGCTTGGTTCGTTCCAAAAGCGTGGTGCCGGACCGGACTTCATGAATCTTGTCCACCATGTCGGTAGCCACGGTTTCCTCCCAAGCCACTGTTGTGCGGAGATTGCCCGTCTCCGTGAGCGACCATTTGTGCGGAGTGGAGGAGTCGTCGTAGGTGAACGTGCCTGTCTGTCCTGCGGTTGAGGAAACCTCGACCACCTTGATGTTCGAACCAGGATTCCGAACGGTCCACACAACGAACGGCGAGGCGCCAGGGTTGGGGTTCCAAGGACCGTTGCCAGCCGCGTTGAAGTCTCCGGCACGGAAATACTCGATGGTAAAGCTGTAGTCGGTCGTGCTGGTGTCCACGATCCGGGCCAGAACTTGGGGAGATTTGACCTGTTGGAGGGTACCGCTGCTGGGATAGCGGGTAACTCCGGGATAGTTGAAGTCGTACTTGAGCGATTGGGCTTTGGTCAGATCCGGGGATGGAGCATCGGCGTCAAGGCTGAGGAATCCGGCATCCGTCTGGTCATCCAGCAGCCCCAGATAGAATGCCGCGTGGACACTGGCATTGTAAAGGTAACCACTACCAGCACGCCTACCATTTGAGCACGCGGTGCAACCTCCGTCCTCCTCGCCCACGATCGTATAGATCACCGTCTGCTTCACCTCCGTGGAGGCAATGGGGTCAGATCTGTCCGTTTGACATTTGAACTCAAAGCATGACCGCGAAGCCGCGGATCCCGTGCGCCGCCGCTGCGTCACGCACTCCAGGGCCCCCTCCTCAGTCACCGCTCGAACCGAAGATTGGCAATCGGGTCAAGTTCACGACGCGATACCACGGTCCCGACCCTTCGATTCGCAGCGCTTCTGGGCTCGACGACGATTTGCCAAATGGACAGATCTGCCCCCATTGGCCCGCCCCTTTGCCCCTGCCTTATGCTGCAGTCTGGCATTTCCCACGCCCGCTTCGCTCAAGATGCAAAGATCGCCAGGCCCTTGCGGGATCCGCCTCCGCCCTTCCCCCTTTGCGTCTTGGCGCCTTTGCGTGAGCCCACGTGGACAACGACAACCAAGGATCCCCACTGTGTGGGGCACCAGGGGGTGGTCGAGAGTCCGTGGGAACGATTGGTAGGGGGCGTGATCCTGGGGAAAGAAGAGGAGTCGTTGCGGGTGTTGAACGAGGCCGGAGGGAATCGCCAGGAACAGACACCGGTGCGACGTGGCAAGGCGGCTGCCCGGCCCGAGTGGGAAGCGATGGTGAAGGCTGCGGAGGACATTCTGGGCCGGGAATGGGAGGACATGATCCTTCGGCACGGAGACTGGGGTCGGGACAGACTGCTGGCCGTCGCGACGCGACATCTTGGCTGGCGACTGGGCGAGGTGGTCGCGAGGGAGCCGGAAGTCAGCTACGCCGCAGCGGCCCAAGGCATCCGCAGGTTCTGGAAGCGCGCACCGAACAACCCCGAAATGCAGGCCTTCGTTGCCGCCCTCCTCGATCAATTGTCAAATGGACAGCTCTGACCCCATTACCCCTCCGTTCAGGAGTGCCAAGCCGGCCCCCTTAAACGCCCCCACCCAAGTCCAATCCCGGCAACGAACCGGAAACGTAGCCAGTCACCCGCAAGCCTGGACCGCGACATCGTCCCACTCCTCCTTCGCGTCCTCGCGGCTTCGCGCGAAACACTCAGATGTTTGAAGGAGGTTCGCGCGAAGCCACGAGGGCGCGAAGGAAGGAAGGCTAGGTTTACAACAACGGCAGCGACGGAAACCACGTTCCTTCTTCCCCGCGCCTCTGCGCCTCTGCGGGAAACCCTCCTCAGGCGACCTCCGCGTGAGCGACTCGCGCATGTCCGTGCAACCGTTGCCTCCTTCGTCCTCGCACCTCTACTCAGCCCGCAGGGCGGTACTCGTACTCGACCCAAACACCGCCCCGCCCACAGCTCAACTCACCCATTGGCCCGAGTACGAGTAGGAGTACGAGTACCCCCTCCCCACACGCCGCCTCCAACTCCGCATCCTCCGATCCCTTCCGCCTCCGTCGCGCCGCTCGGAACGCCCCGGCTTCGTCGCATCACAGTTCGAGATCGAGCGGGCCGTTCGAAATGGAATTCCTGGTCAACTGGCCCTGAGGGACGTCCTGGGCAGCCTGAGGATGGCTAGGTTCGCCTACCTTTGACGCCGGATGGACACCGTTGCCCCTTCCCGTTGCACGTCGGACACCATTGCCCTCTTTCCGAAGCCCTATTGATTCTAATGAGACTTCTATTTCGGCTCTGGGATCAGGCAACCTGTTTGGGGATCGACATACAGTGCGCCACGCCCTTTCAAGTAGTTTTCCCAAGACCCCGATACAGCCAGCGCCGTTGCGTATGAGGTCATGCAATACGCGATATTGAACCCCGGATTCTGCCCGTGCAGGGTAAACAGCCCCGTTGCCTGAGCTACCATTTCCCGAACTACCCCAGCATTCACAGCTCGCTCCAGATCAGCGTCATCGCCGAACACAATGTTTAGAGCGTAGTCACCATGATCAATGGGCGTGATTTTGACAAGGATCACACTATAACCGCTCAGACAACCCGCAGCTGCTTCAGCCGCCAACCGACACACCCTGAACACATCTTCAGGATAGGGCCGATCCGAATTGCGCGCGTATGCCCTTGCGAGAATTGCATCCGCAGTTTCGCCAGTTCGCCTGCGGAATACTCGCCCAGCAAGGCTTCGAATTCCACGTAGTAAGCGCATCATTTTATGAAATGTTTACCATCTCATTGTCTTGTCGCGCTAAGAACCCGGCATCACCGCGATCTAGGCGCGCCCAAAAGGTTTCCAATTCACGTCAACCCCAAGACTTTACAGAGTTCTGCTTAGCGGATCGCTTCCCAGACCACAAGCATATTGCCGTCCTTGTCCTTTTGGTAGATCTGTTGGAAGCGGTATCCCAGCTCGACAAGAAGCCTAACTTCTTTAGCAAAACTTGAATCATCTCTTAGATTATATGGTTTATGACTGAGTAAAATCCTCTTTCCATCAGCCAATTGTTGAGCAATGAAGGTTGCGTTGACCTGAAACACATCCGATACAATTACCCCACCCTCCAGTAAACACTTTTCCGGGTTCGTGTTTCTCTGACCCAGAATGCCCTCCAAAAGACTGTAGGTGTCCACCTCGAGGTCGAAGTACGTAGCCTTCAGTTGGCTGGCCACCCTACGGTAGAGCCTGTCCCCAAGTAGGGATCGCTCAAGCGGGCATTGACGGAATGCTCATCGGCAAGTCCTCGATAACGGCCTGATTTCCTGCCAAGCCGGGAAATTGACCCTTTATGAGCGTCCCTTGCCCCGTGCCGGCGATTTCTGGGTGGTGGTTGGAGTGCCGGCATTGGGCCGTACCAAGTGCAGCTCGCCCCGGTCCAACAGTTCCCATTGCACCTCTTCTCCAGACTCCAACCCGATCGCCGCCGCCAGCGCCATCGGTACGCTCACATAGAGCCTCTCCTTCTGTCCCTTGGATCGGATTCCCTGCACCTTGATCGGATATTCGGATGCCATTTTCTTCGCCTTTTCCTGATTGGTTTCTTGCCTTTGTACGGCTAGCCCTTACGCTAGCCGCATGCCAAGCCGGATCCTTCCCTTTCCTCAGGACCTCAGACCCCGGCTTCCCAACGTTCTGGGCAATGTCGACTACCTCGCCCTGCGTCGCCAGCTCGAGCATATCGACACCCTTCTCAGCGACTCCGGTCTGGAGCGCTTCTTCGTCCAGCTCGCCCTGGACGCATGGATTGCCCGTTCCAAGACCACCCCAAGCGCTGTCGAACAAGCCCGCTTCCAACAACGCTCCTGCCGCGCCCTCCGATGCAACATCCTGCGCACCCTCGTTCAGGACGACTTCCGCGGCTTCTCCTGCCAACTCGCCAGCAGCCCCCTCTACCAATGGTTCTGTCACCTCGACGCCGTCGACCGCATCCGCGTCCCTTCCAAGAGTGAGCTCCAGCGCTTCGCCCAATGGCTGCCGGCCGAGTCCATGCGCAAGGTGCACGAAGAGCTCATCCGCCTCCTCGCCTCCTCGGAAGCCAAGGTCCTGCAACTGCCCAAGCCCCTGGATCTGGACGCCGTCTTCCTCGACACCACCTGCGTCCAGGCCAACATCCATTTCCCGATCGACTGGGTTCTCCTGCGTGACGGCGTGCGCACCCTGATGAAGGCGACACGCCTGATCCGGGAGCAGGGCCTGTGCAAGCGGATGGAATCGCCGGAAGTCTTCCTGCGCCGCATGAACTCGCTGTGCATGGAGATGAGCCGCAGGGGCCGCGGGACCGCTTCCAAGAAGGAGCGCAAGCGGATCCTGCGCCTGATGAAGAAGCTCACCGCCGTGGTGCAGAATCACGCGCGACGCCACCGGGATCTGCTTGATGCGAACTGGCAGAAGACCAAGTGGACAAGGCCACAGGCCGAGCAGGTGCTGCGGCGCATCGATCAGATGCTGGAACTGCTTCCCAAGGCAACGAAGCAGGCGCATGAGCGGATCATTGGCGAGCGTCCCG
The DNA here is from genome assembly GCA_965284395.1 of Limisphaerales bacterium. Lineage (GTDB taxonomy): Bacteria > Verrucomicrobiota > Verrucomicrobiia > Limisphaerales > UBA9464 > UBA6176. Next base: position 1,303,805 of record OZ260084.1, read on the forward strand.
TACCCAACGCGGGGAAGATGCTCAGCCTGTACGATCAGGATGTCCGGGTGGTTGTGCGGGGAAAGGCTGGGGCGGAGGTCGAGTTCGGCAACACCCTGCTGGTGGCAGAGAACTCGCAGGGATTGATCATCGACGCCGAACTGTTCCGTACCAGTGCGCCGGCGGACAGCCAGCTGCTCTTCCGAAGTCTGACCCGGATGTGGAGCGTGATGGGCAGGAAGCCCGGCGCAGCGGTGACCGACCGTGGATTCAGCAGCGAAGCCAACAGCGAGAAGCTGACGGAGGGAGAGACCTTCGATGGCACGTGCCCGAAGAAGCCGGCCGAACTGAAGGAGCGGATGAAGGACGGCAAGTTTGCGGCGATGCAGAAGCGCCGGGCACAGACCGAGGGGCGGATCGGGATATTGAAAAACGGATTCCTGGGAGCGCCGATGAGGGCGGAGGGATTCGAGCACCGAGAGCGAGCGGTGATGTGGGGCGTGCTGACGCACAACCTCTGGGTGCTGGCCCGGATGAAGGTGGCGAAGGAGGAGAAGAAGCCAAAGAAGCCGAAGAGGGGTGATGGAGGAATTCCGATGCGCAAGGCAGCCTGAAGGAGCAGGAATCCGCGGAGTTGGAGACCAGGTATAGGAGTGGTGTCTCCGTCGCCGGCGCAGCCAGCGTCAAAGCGATGATGGCGGCACCAGACCGCGCCATTTTCAACCAGTTCTAGGCATGTATTAGATAAGCCTGCCTGATTCTAATCAAAAATCTCTGAAAACAGCCTCTCCGGGGACAGGCTCTACGGTAGTCACGAGGCGAACCATCCAGGTGACTACCGAGCACCACAAAATTTGATTCGCCCTTCTGTGTAGCAAGCTTGGCATACTTGACCGCAACTGATCGCCGCGCAGCGGAATTTCCTTCCTTTGCCAAACGAAGCAGTTCGTCTGCCTTGGATTCTCGCCGCATGCATTTCCGCCAGATCCTGGCCAAGAACCCATCAGTCTCCAAGTCGGGCATGTACTGGGATGGGCGCAACCCGCGGCTGATTATTCCTCCACCCGCGATGCCCTGCGCTGCATCAAGATAGGCTTCAGTTGTCGTGGAAGCTACCTTGGCCGAGATGCGAACCCCCTCCATCGGAGCAGCTGTCGGGCAAGCAGCATCTCTCGTCAGGAAGCAATGAGTTGATTCACCGTGCCTCGATTTGAACCGGGCTTCGGTCTCTAGAGCCATTGATGCTTCGTACCATGCAAGGGATGGGTCAGCTATCGGAGACAGCAGCCAATCCCCAACGCTGAATCCAAACAAATCCACCCGGTTCTCCGGATCATTCCCCACGAACCCGTACAGGTTCTCCCCGCCGGCTTCCCCGATCGGGTCGCGGCTCAGCCAGCGGCCGCTCGATGGGTCGTAGACCCGGAATTCGTAGTGCACCCAGTCGGTGGTCGGGTCCTGTCGCTTGCTGCTGAAGCGCCAGGGGTTCTCCGCGGCAATGGCCGTGCCGCTCATCCGCAGCAGTTCACCAAACGGCCCGTACTCGTATCGGGCAGTCTCCGTTCCGCTGGTGCCGAGCAACGCAACCACGTTGCCGCTGCCGTCGGGAGCGGCGTAATGCGTGCCGTTGGCTTGGCTCACGATCCACAGCAACCCGCCGATGCCACCCAAGCCGCCTCGGCTGCCGTCCAGATCGAGACCCCAAACCTGTCGCCGCAGCAGCCCGTTCGACGCGTTGAACTCCGCCACGCACTGCAATCCGTCGTTGAGGTAGCGCGTGGTTTCGGCCAGGGACCATTCCCCCGACACCCACGAGAACCGCCGCCGCTCGATCAACCGCCCATCGGCATCGTAGGTGTAGCGCAGGCGTTGGTTGGGGACTCCGGCGCTCGCAGCCGCCGGGAGCGTCTGCACGTCGATCAGGCGGTTCTCGTTGTCCCACCGCATCTGCCAGCGTCCGTCCTGGATCCGGTTCCCGGCGACGTCGTGGAGCATCGCCTCCGTCTGCGGCGGCACGTACTTCTTGCGACCACTGATCAGCGTCGCCCCGTTCAACGTCACGGTAGGATCCAGCCATTGGGCGCCTGCCCCGCCGGCGGTCCCTTCGAATCGGAAGTACTCGCCCTGACGCGTGGCCACCACGCCGTTCACCCGCACGTCCGTACCTACCTGCGCGGCACCTTGCACCTCGTACTGACGCGGGTTGGTGCGCTGCGACAAACGCCCTTCGGCATCGGTGGTGTCCGTTGTCGTGCGGAGGTTGGCTCCAGCCGTGTCGCCGCCCGTCTTCCCGGAGGTGCGGTTCCCGATATCGTCGTAGCTGTATTCGAACTGCTGCCCGGCCACGACCTGTCCATCGGCCAGGTAGCGCTTGGCCGACTTCACCTGCCCCAAGGCGTCGTATTCGTAAACCCAGTAGGAACCGTCCAGCAACTGCGCCCGGATCCGCTGGCCCGCGTCGTTGTACGTGTACTCCTGCCCGACCGAACCCGACGTCGTCCCGGCGGCGGTCATGGATTGGAGCCGGTTCCATCGATCGTACTGCCGCGTGACCGCCAGCGTGACCGTGCTCCCGTTGCGGAGCTGCACCTGCTGGATCAACGGGGAATTGGGAACGTACGTATAGGTGGCACTGGACGTACCATCACCGATCCACGAGATCCGGCCCGACGAGTCGAAGCCGTACCCGACAACGCCATTGGTGATGACTCCCACCCGGAAGGTCAGGTTCGTCCGACGCAGCTTGTCGTCGTAGGTGTGGGCGAGGATGTGTCCGGCCAACGGCCCGGCGGTCCAGGATTCCGACGTGATCATCCCGTAGGAATTTCGAGACCACGTGACCGCGCTGCTGGTCGTGCCCGCCGTGACCTGCGCCGCTCCGATCCGGCGACCGGCCCGATCGTAAGTGAAGCTCAAGTCCGGCGTGGCCGGATTGCCGTCGAAGTCAGCTGCCCCGGTGTAGCGGACTTCCGCAACATCCCCCGCGCGGCGGACAACGGGGTCCGCATGGAAGTCGTACTTCCACTCCGTCGCGGGGGAATCGCCCCCAAGCACCGTCTCGGTCCGCGGACGTCCAGCGGTGGTGAAAGTGTATTGGATCGGAGTTTCGCCCCCGATTTCCTTGTACACCATGAAGCCGGTGCCGGCCTCGTAGTACCACCGCGTCGTCTTCGCCCCGGTCTGCGCCGTGGCGTTCTTCCACGTCCTGAGGGTCGTCAGCCGGCCCGCCGCGTCGTAGGCGTAACCCACCGTTGGCTGGCGTCCGCCCGAGCGATTCGTCAGCAGGCCATCGGGCGAGTAGGCCAGGTCCAGATTGGCTCCGTCCGGAAGCGTGACCCGGGTCAACCGGCCTGCCGTCGAGTATTGCCGGGTGGTGGTCCGCGGCCCTTGGCCAGTGCCTGAGGCGGGGGTGGTATCGGACACCAGCAGATCCGCGGCATTGTAGGTCTGAGTCCGTGTTCCGTTGCGGACGTCGGTGACCTGGTTGACCCGACCGTGGACGTCGTACCCGTAGGTCTCGCGACTCAACTGGGTCCCATTCGAGGCGTAAGCCGTCCGGGAAGTCAGCCTCCCCGACGTGTACACCGCCACGGTCCAACTGCCATCGGGCGCCGTGTTGGTGGCGTTGCGCGTCTGCGCCACCCGGTTCATGGCCAGTGCATGTACCGAGGTCTGTCCGCGGTCGACCGTCCAAGCGTTCCGGGCATCGGCGGTCACCATCGCCGAGCGGACCTCGACCGACGTGCTGCTGCCGGCCGTGGGATACTCCCAACGACGCTGCCGCCGCACGGTTTGGCCCGCGTAGGTCGTGCTGTCCGTGGCCTGACGGACCAACCGATCCTGATTGAAATCGATGGAAGGATTTCCGTCGGCGTCCCAGGTCGTGTTGGCCGGGTTGACGTCCACCGCCACGTACTCGATGTCCGCCTCGGCATTGTAGCGATAGAGGCGAGTGACCCCGTCCGCGTCCACCTCCTGCACCAGTTGGCCCAGGCGATTGTAGGAGTAGGCGTGCTTGACGGAGTTGCCTTGATCGACCCGACGCACCTGACCCAGGGCATCCCGGATCGTCGTCACGGTGTCACCTGGGTCTCCTGCTGCATCGTGGACGGTCTCGGTCACCGATGACCCGTCGATCATCACGGTGCTTGCAACATCCATGTACTGGGAGCCGAACGTGCGCGTCACGGATCGGTTCGGGACTCCAGTACCGGTGACCGATCGCACTCCACCGTCGCGGTAGTGGCGGATGTCCTGGGTGGCTCCCGCCGGATCCACCGAGGATTCCACCAGTTCGCCACTGGCGTTGATCAACCAGTCGAAGGTGGTCACCCCGCCCAGGGCGTTGGTCGAGGCCCGCAGGCTGCCCGCGGTGTCGTAGCCGGCACTGGATAGGAGGTTCGTGGAGCCGTCGGTCCCGACCCGGACGCTCCGGAGGGCCGCACCTGCGGGATCCAGCAGATTGGTCACGGTAATGCCGAGGCGCGTGCTCCCGATCTGCCGGCCAGCCGCGTCGTACAGCAACTGGGTCGTCACCCCGTCCCGATCCGTGATCAGCCCCAGCCCGCAGCAATCGAAAGTCCGGGTCTCGTAGGTCCCGTCCACGAGATCCATCCGCCGCCACCGCCGCGCGTCGTCGAAGTCCGAAAAGGTCACGGAAGCGAAGGTCGCTCCCGCAGTACCGCCATCGATCCAACGGCTCGTCTGGGAAATCGTCTCCCCGTACGAACCCACCACCGTGGTGATTTCCGTCCCGTTGACGATGGTCGTTGCCGTCAACGGATCGGTGCCCGCGGGCGAACCCGCCAGGACCGTCACCACAGATTGGCCGGATCCGTTCGTGGAGTACGAGTAGACGGTCAGGACCCGGTCTTCGGAGAGCTTCTTCCAGAAGCGTCCGGCGAACGCGTGGCCCGTGGGATAGTGCCACGTCCAGGAGGAGCGATTGGTCGCATTGGACCAGGTGGCACCGGTGTCGGCGGCGCGGATCGTACGCTTCTGTCCGGCAGTGAGGATGCTCCACGCGCGACCGACCACGTTGGCATCGACGCGCTCCGTCACCGTGCGGGGGATGCGTGAATGTGCCGCCAGGCCGGAATCCCCGGCACCCGAGACCACGGAATAGCTGTACTCCGTTCGGGACATCGAACCGCTTCCCAAGGGGGCCGTCCCGTTGGGGCGGATGGTCGCCGTCATCCGACCGCTGCTGTCATACTCGTACTGGGTCCAGTTGCCGTCCCACTCTTCGATCGACGCAATCTCACCGCCTGGAAGACGCCCGGTGGTTCCCTCCCAATACTGGGTGTAAGTCGTCTTCTGCCCGACGCCTTCACCCACGCTGCTCTCGATCACCCCCCAACCCCAACTGAACGGCGCCAGCTTACGGGTCTGGACAAACACGTTGGTCGTCCCACCGGGCCATCGCCACGCCATCCGCTCGAGTCGGAACGGGGGCTGATTCGCTGGCCCCGGCTCCGTCCAAGTCTCCGTGACGTGATCAAACAGATCGCCAGGCGCGCGAACCGTCCATCGGATGGTCCCCGACGGTCCGTTAGTGTCGGCGATGAAGATCGAGGTCTTGGTGGAGCCATTGGTCAATGTGGCGGTAACCCGGACCCGGCAACCATCCAGCACCCCGGGAACGTCCGGTTCCACCCGCCAAACACCGACGGGGACGGCACCGGAGGCAAAGGTGGCCAGGGTTCCGTTCGTCGAAGTCACGGCAGCCCGGGAGAAAATCCGGACATCGTAGCCGCCGAGGGTATTCGTCTGCACGTCCGCCACGGAAGCAGGCGCAATCACCTGTCGCATCCCGCCGGCGTCCGACCGCACATCCAGCACCCCGAGGTAACCGGCCACGCCAAGAGACGCCCGAGAGAGCAGGACAGGGCGATTGGCCGACTCGCCAACCCGAATCAGGCCAGCCGCCGCACCACCCGGGGCCGAACCCAGCGCGACGGAGAAGCCAACATTGCCGCCGCCCCACGAGCCCCAGGATCCCGGGCCGTTGCCGGAACCGCAGCTGGTGCAACCGCCACCGATGCCTCCCACTCCACTGACGCCGCCCAGTCCGGCCTCGCCGCCCGCGGGATCACCAGTGGCAATGTCCAGCGGTTGGACTCGGAGGAAGGTGTAGCTAATCGAGCCTTCATCTGGCGGCAGCTGCTCCTGCGCGATCTCAACGACAGCCTCGACACCCGGACCGGCACCGACAACCTCCTGAGAGAGCTCCTCTTCCTTGGACACTCCAGAAGCCAACCTCGTCTTCTTCTCATACCAAACCAGGTAACGGCGTCCGGATTCACCGAGCACATAGGCCTCCAGTTTGCGAATCCTCCGAATCCTACCCGAATCCCGCTCCGCGCCCTCGATCACGAAGCTGCACGTTGGATTCACCACCGCTTGCTCCTCCAGAGCAGGGTTCAAGAGCCCGGCGAGGTGGTTGCGGAAGGCAATCTTGTCGAACGGCAGGGTGAGCACCTCAGTAGTGGTCGCAGACCCGTTCATCCCAAAAATGGGGTCTACATACGGTTGCGTGGTGGTGCTGGTGGTGGGCGTCACCGTGGCTACGCCCAGCGCCCTCCAAATGTCACTGACCAAGAACCCGCTGTTCAGGACGGTCGTCGAGGTGATCCATCCGGTTGGTGAGGAGAGTTGATACTCCTTCTTGTTGACCGTCTTGGTCACGGACCAGGTTCCATAGCCCAACTCTGGCCCTGTGCTCAGCACCCTCTGCTCAACGGTCGTATTGGACACCGAAGTCCAGGTTCGCTGAGGGGAACAGGTCCAACTGATGGTCCGGCTGTCCGTCTCGGTCCACACGTATGTATGCGTGCCATCGAAGGTATCCAGGATCACGACGCCGTTTGTGTTCTGGGTCGTGGCCCGGACTGCATCGAACGAGAGACTGGTCACCTGCCTGTTGGTCCCGTTGTAGGCCGTCCAGCAGTTTCCACTCTCGTTCCCGGTATCGTAGCCGGTCGTGATCTGTGCTGCCGTCGACACCGTCAGCCTCAAGTACCTCACCTGAAGCTCGCTGAAGTCGAACGACCCAGGAGAGGTCTGGAAGGGAGGGTAACCATGCCACGGCCCATTGGTGGAGTTGACCCAGCCTCGAATGCCTGCCGGCTCACATCCACAGCCGGCCTGTGCCATCGCTCGCTGGAAAGCCGGGATGCAGAGGATCAACACCAGCCACGCAAAACGCTTGAAGGACTTCATCAGAATCAGGGGCTGAAAGTGCTTACTTGAGCGGGCTGAAGAGTGAGAGGCCGCCGGTGACGATGCCGTTGGCGGAGGTGTAAGAGGTCCAGGAACTCGGGTCCCCGGACGGACTCCCATCCCCATTCACATCCTCCATCCAGTCGGGGATGCCGTCGCCGTCGGTGTCCAAGGGAACGCCACCCGCGGAAGTCTTGAGGTAGTGGAACCCGATGCCAACCTGGCCCGACCCGATGGACACCAGATTGGTGGCGATGACGTGATGGAAGAGGCCGGCGATGGTTCCGGTGCGGAATCCAGCCCCCACCAGGTTGGTAAACCCACCGGAGGAACTGCCGGCGGATGGGTAGTAGTTTGTACCGAGCGGACCGGTGAGGTGTTCTGCCACCGTCAGGGTGACGTTCGTCGGCCCGCCAAAGGAGGTCGCGCTGCGGTAGCCATTTTGCGAGGCGGTCCAGCTGGTACCCGCGGGCCGAGTATTCGTCGACACGTCAAACAGGTTGTCTCGGATCACCCACAGATTGGTCGCCCCTGCGGAGGTCAGGGTTACCCGGCCTCCAAACCAGAGATTGTTGTGCAGCCCCAGCGCATACTGTGGTGAAACATCCTGCTCCAGATCGAGGTATCCGCGATGCCAGCGGTTGTTGACGAAGCTAAGACTATGGTTGGAGTTCGGACTGTCATTCAGGAACGACACGTTCCACAGGCCACAGTCCTTCATCGTCCAGATCGTCGGGACCGAGGTGTAGGAGTCGACCACGTACCGCCGACCTGCCATCTCAGCAGCCATCCCCACGCCCGTGAAGCGCATGTCGACCCGCGGGCTCACGCTGCCCGAGAAGGGGCGGAACATCGGTGCGGTGGTTGGATCTGCCGTCGTCCCCTCCTGCACCAGCGCCAGACGCGTCAGCCAGTTCATCCGGTTGGGACTGCCTCCACTGCGCACCACGGCACCCGAGCGAAGGTTGATCCCCACGCTGCCATAGGCCGCCAGGCGCACGCCATTGGTCAGCGTCAGCACCGCGTTGGTCAGGTTCACGCCGCTCGCGGCGTAGTCGATGCGGGGGTAGTGGTAGCCGCGGTCCAGGATGCCGGTGTCGACGGCAGCGATCGGACGCAGGGTGGTGTTGAAGGCGATTTCGCCAACCAACTCGCGCGGCGGTTCCGTGGTCATCTCGCGGAGTTCGGTCGTGAGGGTGGAATCGACGGTGGCCGTGCCCGCATCCAGGTGAACACTGCCAGCCGGGAGGTAATGGGCACCGCCACGCTGGGAAGCAAAGGTCACGGTGTTGGCAGTGGACACCACGTTGTCCGAACCACCGGTATACAACGGCGGGGTGTTCGTCAGGGCGTTGATCAGGCAATTGCGCAGGGTCAATGCGGTCGGGGAAGTAAACACGCCTGATACGGCCAGGCGATCAGCCCCGTTGACGGTCAGGTGTTCGACCACGGCGGTGGAAGCTCCGGTTCCACCGAACACACCGGTCAGTGCCCGCACCACCAACGCGTTGCGCACGTTGACCGTCGTGCCCGTGGTCAGGCGGATCGCTTCACCCACATCCACGAACTGTGCGTGCCGCACGACGTGTCCGCTGCCGCTCACGTACTCGACGCCACGCCGCAGGTTGCGGACCCGTAGGCCATTCAGGACCGTCGTCGTGGGTCCGTTGAAGCGCAGGCCTGATCCGGCATAGCCGGCCTGCACCAACGGGGTCGTCTGACCCGGGGCCGTCTCGCCGAAGCCCGAGTCGTCGCGTGCGGTGAGCGTCACCGGGAGCAAGGGACTGGCGAGCCAAGCCACCGGTCCCTGGATCTCCACCTGCGCGGTGGTCGCGGTGCCGAACTTGATGACGGCACCCGGCTCAAACGTCGTCGTGCCCGTCAGGATCACGTTGCCGGTGACCCAGTACATCACGTCACTCTTGAAGACGTGATTCGCCGTGCCCGTGGTGAGCGAGACGTAGTCGAGGACGAGGCCCGGACGTTGCAACCTTTCCACCAACGCCGTGTCGCGCGTGCGGTCGAGGCGCTGCATGACGCCCTGCGATGGCTGGATCGGTCGCACCTTCCTCAGGCCCGCCAGCATTCCCTCGCGTCGGCCCCGACGCAGCTTCGAGGCATCGGCACCGCCACCCGACGGCGGCGGCAAGGCCTTCAACGATTCGGCAATCGGACCGTACTCCACCGCCTCGACCAGGAACCGCCGGCCATCCTGCTCCCGGATCCATTCCTTCACCATCAGGCCCAGCGATTCGTCCTCGGATCCCCAGCGGAAGTAGCGCCCCGTTCCGATGCGCATGGAACCGAAGTCCAGTTCCACATCCTTGCGCGGCTGGGCGAATGCGGTCGGGTCCGGCTTCTCATCGCGAACCACGGGTTCGAGCGGTTCATCGAATTCGGTCCATACTTCGAGCCGGGAGGTTTTGGACGATAATCCATAGGTTTCCGGCGGTGGCGGGGCGTCGCGCAGGATGATGTCCTGCTCGAATGAGGACTTCGTGAAGGTATATCTGAGTTCGGCCGTGATCTCGCCTCGGAGGGCGTCGGGATAGACGATGACGTTGTCCTCGACGAGCAGACCCTTGGAGTCGGTGACCTCGGCCAGAAGGACGGACTCGCCTGTGGCCGTGTCATACCATCCCACGCCGTGGACATGACTGGAGAGGAGGCGTCCATCGGGCAGCCGATGCTGGACTGCGGCGGGCGTATTCGGGTTATGGGCCAACGTCACCCGATGCTGCGCCTGCCAGGCGCGAGCGGCACCGGGAACCAGCTCGAAGGCCTCGACGCTTTCGGCCCATTTTCCGCTGTCATCCACGTAATGCAGGCCCGTGGCGAGCTCGACGATGGAGTTGGTGTGGGAGCGCGTGGATCCGTCCTCGGCGAGCTCGGTGGTGACGGTTTCGAGGATCCGATGGTTGGCGGCGCGGGCAGTGACGGAGAGCTTCGCAAGAGCGTCCGAGTCCGCCTTCTGCAGCACCTCCTGCGCGACGCAGGCCGTGGAGAGAATCACCAAGGCAACAGCGGTCGAGACAGCGGGACGACACGTCCTATAACGGGCAGGAGTCTTCATGATTGCTGGGCGCTCTGACACCACACCGACTCCTCTAATCCCCAAGTGTGGAACGTATAGAGTTGGCCGGGTATCTGGCTTCAAGTTCAACCAGAGGGATCGGTGTTACCGCCCCAATTAGGGGCTCATCAATGCTGGGGTGATTTCTCATAGCGCCGCGCTGATCTAGGCGCTCAGGAGTGTCCGCGCGGATAGGGGGTTGGCATGGGTAGTGCGATGACACCTTGGTGCCTCAGCGCATGTAGGCACGCATCAGGGGGCGCAGCTTGACGATCCCGGCCGTCCATTCCCAGCCGTGCGTCACCGCATCGCTCAACCAGCGAACAAACTGACTACTCCATCGGGTCAACTGGCGCAGCGTCTCTACCCATGGCGAAACGGTTGTGCCCCGCTCAGCGGCCAGTCGCTTGCGTGCCGCCAGCGCCGCTCGGTACTTGTCTTCGACCTTCTCGTCACGAATCCCCTCCTGCTCATCCAGTCTGTGGCTGACCAGCAGCAGGAGATTGTGTGTCAGGCAGAGGAACTCGTTCTGTACCTGCGCCGGGATTGGCCCCGTCCCCCACGCCTTGGCTTCGCCCAGCAGATTCTCGCAGACGTCAAAGAACTTCTCGATATCCCAGCGGAGTCGATAGAGCTGAGCGATCACGCCTGGAGCCAGATGGAACTCGGAGGTGAGGAACTCGTGGACTTCCATGGTCTCGGGATCCCGGTAGGTCACCCGCCGAAATTCGCCGTTTGTCCCAAAGCGCACCCGTTCGTCCTTGATGACGCCGTCATTGCGTCGATCGTTCCTGTCCCATTGCAGTTCTCGCGCCTCTGTGATCACCAGGTTGTCCTTCATGCGGGTAATGACCGTGGCACCGGCCTTGATCTTGGCGGCGCGAAGGAACCCGAAGTCCACGGCAACGGGATCGATTACCAGGATGGTCCCCTTTGCACCGGGGCTCCAGAGGAACTCGCTCCACGGTCTTGCTTTCACAGCGGCCCATTCGTGCTCGTGGCCAGAGGTCTGAGCCAGAACCCGGGCTGCACCGGTGCGCAGATGACGCAAGAAGATGCCGGTCACCGTGTCAGGGACCTCGAGGCGGCCGGACGAAACGACCTCCTTGGGCTCGTGGGACGCGCGGCGCACATCGTGACCGTCGATGGCAAGGATGTCGCGACCGGCCAGTTCTGGGAAACAGGCGAAGCGGTCCTTGCTGGCCACAATGGTGAGGGAGAGCCGGGCGTTGAGCTCATGAAGGAGGGAGAGGCGCCTTGAACTGCTCACGGCGCCGAAATAAGCGCGAAGCGAGACATCGGAGATGTCGCACTGCCGGACCGATTGCAGGAAGGCCCGGCCTGAAGGGCAACGGGTCAGGATGCGCCGGATGCCGAGGGAGATGAACTCGGAATCAGAGAAGTCGAGCTTGGGCATGTGGTTGTCGAGGGACTCGACGAGACTGAGGGCGGGGTGGAGCAAGACATCCGTAACCGGGTGGATCATAGACCGGACAAGTATAGGAAATGATGCGGCGGGTTCACTCAGAATCCGAGAGGAGTGGGTGAAAAGTTGCATGTGGCTGGAACGCGCCCTGTTGCCCTATAGCGGGTCTTGATGCCTGAGGGTGGTCACTCAAGGGGTTGAGCATTAGAACGTCGTGGCAGGCTGTTTCCGGCTCAGCAAAAGGCCTTCTCGCTAAGGTTGAGGCCGACCTCCAACCTCAAGGGCGCGACTGAATCGGCTCCGTGGCGAATGAAATAGGCCGGCATAACAACAGAATCGCCTCACCATCACCTTTCAACGGGCGGGGACAATCCCCTGTCCACGGGCTTCTTGGCGTGCCCTAAGCGCGAACAGGTGCTGACCTATCCAATGCTATAGTCGAATCTCATCCTATTGATCGGGTAACACCGATCACCAGAGGGGGGGGGTACGATGCAAGCGGAAGTTATAGGAAAGGGGTGAAATCCTTGTGGAGCACAAAGCGGATGCGAGAGGGGGCAACGGCGACGTTGCCTCTCCGCCTGACTCCTTCGCGGCTTCGCGGCTTCGCGCGAGGTCTTCAGTTCACAGAGAGGGTTCGCGCGAAGGCGCGAAGGCGCGAGGGCGCGAAGGAATGAAGGTTGGGCTTACAACAACGGCAGGGCAGCGACGGGAACCACGTTCCTCCTTCCCCGCGCCTATGCGCCCCTTCGGAAAACCGCCCCCCGCAACCTCGGCGTCAGCGACTCCCGCAGGTCCATGCAACCATTGCCTCCTCCCTACCTGAGAAGCTTCGGAGGCCAAGGGGATTCAAAACCCCAGGAAACGAGGAAGATTGCCATCTGCGAAACGGAATATGGGTTCAGCAGGTAAAGATTCACCATCAGCCATCCACCCTTGCATGGAATTTCAACCCAGTCTCCGCCCTCAGCTGGGAGTGGACAAAGGACATAGTTGGATGTGCATAGCCGAATCCCGGAGCGGAAGGCGGCTGACAGAACGTCTGTATCCAGAACACCGTCCTCGACAGACTGTGGCACCTCGCAAGCGCACAGCATCACCAAGGCCTCATTGGATTCCGTGCTTCTGGTCCATGAAGCCGCCCCAGCATGCACCCTGGTAACGATACCTGCTGCACCGGCCGGAATCTGCCGAAGCCCCAACCACACGTCCTCCGAAGGCTGCCATTCCGATTCATCGTCGAGCCCCAAATGTTCAACGGAGTCAGCTGGGAGGAATCCTAGCCAACGAGAGTTTGCATTCCTGAACGGCTGCAAACTGGACACTCGGAATTTCATGCCAAGGGAAGACAACGTTGTCAGATCTGCCTGTTTGACACTTGAACGAGTAGCGGCGCCACGAGGCTGCGCGCCTCGGCCATGCGGCGCCCGCTTTCCTGACCCCTTTGCCCCTGCTCAGACGCTGAACGCCCTGCGCAGCAGCGCGACGCTCTTCGGCACCGCGATGTCGGGGTCCTGCTTGCCTTCCATCTCCAGCGACACGTAGCCGGTGTATCCGGCCGCCTTCAGGATCTTCGCGATCCGACGGTAGTTCAGGTCCAACGTGTACCACTCGCCGCCGCCGGGATAGGTCTTGGCCTGCACGTACACCGTCCGCGCGGCGATCTTCTCGAGCTTCGGATACGGCTCCTCCAGGAAGTTGCCGGTGTCCATGAGCGCGCCGAGCCACGCCGACGGCACCCTGTCGAGCAACCGGAGCAGGCCCTCCGGCGTCCGGGTCAGGCCCCAGTGATTCTCGAGGGCCAACGTCACGCCACACTCCGCCGCCTTCGGCAGGCATTGCTGGATGCACTCGGCACACCACTCGAATCCCTGATCCTCGCTGACGCCCGGGATCACCGGCTCGATGCCCTTCGCCTTCATCAGGTCATCGAACGACGCGATCGTGTTCCACCGCCCCGAGTTCAACCGGATGCAGGGAACGCCCAGTGCATAGGCGATCTCGATGCACTTGAGCGTGTGATCGACCTGCGCCTTCCGGAACGCGGGATCCGGATCGACGAAGTCCTGGTGGATCGACAGTGCCACGAGGTCGATTCCCTTCCGGAAAGCGTGCTGCTTCAACCGGGCCAGATAGGCGCGATGCTCAGACGTCAGCGGCTCCTTCTCCGGAATGTCCATCTGCCGATGCAGGATGTCGACGCCCTCGACGCCCAGGGCCGCGGCCTTGTCGATCACCGTCTCGATCCGCACCCGCTCGGTCTTGAAGTGCCAGTACGAATAGCTGGCGATGCCAAGCTTGATCTTCGGGAGCGCGGCCTTCGCCTCCGCCGCCTCCACCACCGGGCTGCCCACTGCACCCACAGCCCCGGCCAATCCCGCCGCCACCGTTGCCTGCCCGAGAAACGCGCGTCGATTCATGCCCCCGGAGTTACCACCGGAACGGGAGAGTTGCCAGTGCCCAGAGGCGGGGGCGGAGCGGCGATGTCCTCATCGCCTTGGGAAATCGCTTGAGCGGGCGACATGGATGTCGCCGCTCCAAGCCTGTTCCTCATCCGGGGCTGGATGACGAAATCCCCGGGTTGACCTGCGCACCCGGTTGCATAGGATTCCTATATGCCAACTGCCGTTTACCCGCTGCCAATGGACGCGAATCTCGCCCGCGAGGTGGCAAAGGCCGCCAAGGCAACTGGCCTTTCCCGGGCTGAACTCATGAGGCAAGCCCTTGCGTTTGGGCTCCCCACCGTCGTGAAGGCGCTCAGCAAGGCACCGCATCGGCTCACGACCGTCGACCCTTTGCCTCTGCGGCAGGCCCGGGCTCTTTACCGGCAGGACGAGGACGACGGCCAGCAAGTCCGCCGGCTGATGGCTGCCCAGCGCTTTGAGGTGGCCGATTGAAGGCTTGGGAGATCTACACGGCCGACGTATTCGGCGAGCATCCCTGCGTCCTGGTCTCGTGCCAGCCACGCATCGATGCAAAGCCACAGGTCGTCGTGCTGGGTTGCCGGACAATGCGCCCCGCAAATGAGCGGGGACCGGCAGCAAACGAAGTCCTGCTGGACGAGGCCGACGGGCTCGACCTGAAGACGCTTTGCCGCTGCGATCTTCTTTTCACCGTGAACAAGGCCGCCCTGGGTCGACGGCGCGGCGTCGTGACGCCTGCCCGCCGGAGGGAGATCGCACAACGCATCATTCAGGGGCTTGCCATCGCCGGATTCTAGACGACCCAGCCCCTTTCCCAACTGAATCGCCGCGTCGCTGTGTCGCCGTTGGGAAACCGTCCCAACTCCAACGACAGAGCTTTGGCTGCTGTTCTGCCGCCCCATCCGGGGCTCTTTACCGTCTCTGCTCAGTCCCACGGCTGACGCCGTGGGCTACTTTCTGTCGGTGCTCCGCACCTTGAGTACGCAGCCGCACAGGACAGGGGCGCGGTACAATGCGCACCCATACCAACGCCTCCTGACGTCGGCGACTACGGACGCACCCCTCCGAACGACGGCCTCCCACCATCCCAGCCCCTTCCTCAACCCAATCGCCGCGTCGCTGAGTCGCCGTTGGAAAAAGTCCGCCGTGACCGCCGCTGGGAAGGAATCTACCGCCGCGGGCCCGGCCGATGCTTCCGCAGCAGCTTGAGCGCGACCTCGAGATCACGCGGCAACGGTGCCTCGATCGCGAGCGGCTCGCCTGTCAGGGGATGCGGCAACTCGATCTTCCAAGCATGCAGCGCGAGACGCGGCGTCAGTGGCCGTTCCTCCTCATCGTCCTTCCCACGATACCCGCGTTTCAACTGGCTCAACAACAGCACCGCACCGTCGCCGTACAACGGATCCGCGAGGATCGGGAAGCCCGACGCCTTCAGGTGAACGCGGATCTGGTGCGTGCGCCCCGTGACCGGACGGCATTCGATGAGGCTGACCCCGCCAAACCGATCGACGACCTGGAATCGGGTGAGCGACTTCTTGCCGTCCTTCGCCCAGCGCATGAGCGCGGGGTTCCGGATGTCGTGCCGGAGCTTCAGGTCGCACTCGAACGTGTCCTCGGTCGGCGAACCACTCACGAGCGCGAGGTAAGTCTTCTTCGGTGAGGCGTTGCCGAACTGTTCGGCCAGCTTCACCAACGTCGGCTTGTCCTTCGCCAGCATCAGCAGGCCCGACGTGTCGAAGTCGATCCGGTGCGCGTTGGCGATGTACGTCAGCTTCCGTTCGGCCGCCCAGGGCTTCGCCTGCTCCACGCCTTCGAGGAGCATGCGCATCAGGTTCGGCCGGTCCTTGTCGTATCGGTCGGGCGAGACGAGCAGGCCCGAGGGCTTGTCGATGGCGAGGACGTGCTCGTCCTCGTACACGACCGGAATTTCCCAGAATCCGCGACCGCCGCCCGCGGAGAGCTTGATGACCGGTGTCACGTGCAGGTGGAAAGGTCAGGCCGGGCCGAACACCGAGACGGACATCGGGGGCAGCGTGAACATCGCCGAATGGCGCTGGTTGTGGACGCTGAAGTCCTCCGCGGTCAGGCCGAGCGGATTGCCGATGTTCGATCCTCCGTAGACCGCGGCGTCGCTGTTCAGCAGTTCACGCCATTGGCCAGCCACGGGCAGGCCAACGCGATATCCCGAGTGGGAGTTCGGGGTGAGGTTGAGGATCACCAGCAGGTGCCGACCGGTCTCGCGGTCGAAGCGCAGGAAGCTGAGGACCGAGTTCGCGTGATCGCCGCAATCCACCCAGGTGAATCCATCGGTGTCGAAGTCGCTCCGGTGAAGGGCCGGTTCGCGGGTGTAGAGCGCGTTCAGGTCCGCCACCCACTTCTGGACACCGGCGTGATACGGGCCTGCCTCGAGGAGCCACCAATCGAGCTCGCCATTGGCGTTCCATTCGTTCGGCTGCCCGATCTCGCCTCCCATGAACAGGAGCTTCTTGCCCGGGAACAGCCACTGGTACGCCAGCAACGCCCGCAGGTTCGCAGCGCCCTGCCAGTCGTCGCCCGGCATCCGACGCCGGAGCGAACCCTTCCCGTGCACCACCTCGTCGTGCGACAGCGGCAGCACGAAGTTCTCCTGGTAGTGGTACAGCATCGCGAACGTCAGGTCGTTCTGGTGGTACCGACGATGGATCGGATCCCGCTGGAAGTAGCCGAGCGTGTCGTGCATCCAGCCCATGTTCCACTTGAGGCTGAAGCCCAGGCCACCGAGCCACGGCGGGCGCGAAACCATCGGCCACGCCGTGCTTTCCTCCGCGATCGTCGCCACGCCCGGATGCTCGGTGTGGACGACGTGATTCAAATGCCGGAGGAAATCGACGGCTTCGAGGTTCTCCCGGCCGCCGTGCTTGTTCGGCACCCACTCGCCTTCCTTGCGCGAGTAATCGAGGTAGAGCATCGACGCAACGGCATCGACCCGGAGCCCGTCCATGTGGAAGCGGTCACACCAGTAGAGCGCATTCGCCGCGAGGAAATTCCGGACCTCATGCCGGCCGAAGTTGAAGATCAACGTCCCCCAATCCTGATGCGCGCCCTGCCTCGGATCCTCGTGCTCGTACAGCGCCGTTCCGTCGAACTTCGCCAGCGCCCATTCATCCCGCGGGAAGTGCGCCGGCACCCAGTCGACGATCACGCCGATGCCCGCGTCATGGAAGGTCTCCACCAGGAACTGCAGGTCGTCCGGCGTCCCGTAACGTGCCGTCGGCGCGTAGAAGCCGGTCACCTGATAACCCCAGCTCGGATAGAAGGCGTGCTCCGCCAATGGGAGGAACTCCACGTGCGTGAAGCCCATCTTGCGGACGTAATCGACCATCGCGCCCGCCAGTTCCCGGTACCCCGGCGATTCACACGCCGACTTCTTCTTCCACGAACCGGCGTGGACCTCGTAGATGCTGACGGGAGATCGCAGGAGGTTCGTCTCGCGACGACGCTTCAGCCACGCGCCGTCATTCCACGAGTGCTTCGACGTGTCCCAGACGATCGCGGCGTGCTTCGGCGGGTTCTCGAAGGCGAACCCGAACGGATCCGTCTTCACCGCCAGCTTCCCGTGCGCATCGACCATCTCGAACTGGTACAGAGCGCCCTCGCCGACGCCGGGAATGAAGATCTCCCAGACACCGGACACACCAAGACGGCGCATCGGATGGCGCCGGCCATCCCAGCCGTTGAAATCGCCCACGACCGACAGCCGTTGCGCGTTCGGAGCCCACACCGCAAAGGACGTTCCCGAGACCCCGTCGAGGTTCTTGAGGTGGGCGCCGAGCGCATCGTACAGCCGGCGATGATTGCCTTCGTTGAACAGATGGAGGTCGGTGTCCCCGACCGTTGGCCAGAATGAGAATGGATCGCGTCCCTGGCTCACCTGACCGTCGGCCCACTTCACTCGCAGATCGTAGGCGTACACGCGTTTCGCGGCGCGTGTGACCCCTTCGAACAGGGCCGTGTCGCCGATCCGCTTCAGCTTCAGCACCGGCAGCGTCTTCTCGTGCACCGGCACGATCTCGACCTCCACCGCTCCAGGCAGATGCGCCCGCCCCACCATTCCCGTGCCATCCCCGAGCGGATGCAACCCAAGCAACGAATGCGGTGAGCCATGCCGAATCCCGGTCAGGGACTCCACCTCCGCGGGCGTCAGTAACATGTCCCAACCCTACCCACGATGCCGCACCGTGGCCAGTTGGCAGATGGGGCGGGGGAGAAGATCCCAGTTGCCAGATACCAGTGACCAGACCCCCCGTCTTTGCGGGGTGGCGACGTCCTCGTCGCCTTGGGAAAAGGCATGGGAGGGCAACGAGGACGTTGCCGCCCCGTTTTGCGCGGGGGCAGTGTCAAGATGCGCCCGAGAAGATCCCAGTTGCCAGATACCAGTGACAAAGCCCCGCCTCGTTACCTCGGCGGCTACCTCTCACCCGCAGTATCGGGGTCGGAATCGGCATCGGTATCGAGCGCCAGCCTCTTTCGGTCCTGATTCCGATCCCAAGTGGCGACGGGGACGTCGCCGCTCCGCTCTCACCCTGAAAGCGGCAGTTGGACTATCCACAGATTTCACGGATTTCACAGATGGGCCGGGAGAAGAGGCCTCACCGCGTCGCTGTTTCCAGATCATCCTTGGGGTGAAACGACAGCCCCTCCCAACCGGCTTCCAATCCGTGGAATCGCTGTAATCTGTGGATCCAACCGCCGTTTCTAGGCTCACTTCTTCTCGGCGGGCGTTTCCGCGGGTTTGTCAGATTTCGGGAGCAGGCTCTTGAGCAGCGAGATCGGCCGCAGGAGGTTCATCAGCACCTTCGGCACGTAGCGCGGCTCAGGCTTCGGATCGGCCAGCGTTCCCTCGACCCGATATTCCAGCAGCTTGGTTACGGGCATGAACGCGAGGCTCAGCAACCGCCCGATCAACGGCGCATCCCGGAACAGCGATGCCTCCATGTTGGCGTCCAACGCCCCCTCATAAGAAACCTGCCCCCGATACCGCAACCGCATCGCCACCGATCGCATCTCGAAGTCATCCGTCCGGACCTGTCCGTTGGTCAGCGCGAAGGTGGCCGAACCTGACGTGAACCGGGTCTGTCCCAGCCCCGGCGAGACGGCATCGAAGATCGGCGAAAAGAGCCCGAAGATCGGCAAGCCCCACAGGTAGCCATCCTGCATCGAAAGCGAGCCCCCGCCGCGGATGGTCTTGGGGTCGCTGGTGTTGGCCGAGGTCACCTCGCCCCGACCCGTCACCCGTCCCTCCAATTGGTTGGTCTTCGGCCAGACGTCCGCCAGGAAGTCCCGGAGGGCAACGTTGGTGACCGACAACGCCAGGCGGTAGTCGGTATCCTTGTCAGGCGAAGACCAGTCGAAGAAAAGGTCCCCGGCCAACCGCCCCCCGCAAAAGCCCGAATGGAGGTTCGCGATCGAGATCGTGTCGCCCTTCACCCGCACCGTCGCGTCGACGTTGGTCGCGTGCAGTCGCCACCATCGGAAGTCATCCGCCACGACCTCGAACCGGATGTCCGTTTCCGTCCCGCCGCGTACCGCCACCACGCCATCGACCACCGCATGCGGTGGCCTCAGGAATTGGTAAGGTTCCATGATCTTCGCCGTCTTCGGCCCGATGATGCGCGTCACGCGATCGACCGGGACGTTGGCCCGGGCATTCGTGAACGAAAGCAACTGTGCCCCCACATCGAATGCTGCCCCCGGGACGAAGGCCTCCCCATCCGAACGCGCCCGGACATCCCGGAACGTGATCACCCGGTTCGTATAGGCCAGATCACCATCCGCCCACTCGATCGGTTCGCCCCGCACGACCGCGTTCGTCGCCGTGACATGTATCTGGACGCCGACCAGATCCGGTGACTGCCATCGTCCCCAGATGTGCCCCTCGAGCAACGGCGGCGTCGACAGCTTCACCCGATCCATCTCCTTCTGGATATTCTCGCCCAGCAACGGCCGGACAATCAGGGGATCCAGCGTGGAACGAAGGTCGAAGCGGTAGTCCTTGGTCCGCTCGTCATTCTCGTACACGAGCATCGCCGAGCCCTCCGGGCGCGTGATGTCCAGCGGACCAATCAGCCAGACTCGGTTCGTGTAAGTGATCGGCCCGTTGCCGGTACTCGCCAGCAACCCCCGGAAGGTCAGGTTGGTGCCGGCGAGACGGGCATCCATGGTGAAGCTTTCCAGGATCTTCACCCGTGCTTCGTGATCGGGAATTCCCCAACCCGGCAGCGTCAGCCCGACCTGCCCCGACAACCTCGGCAACGATTCCACCGTCCAATCGTACTGCTCCAGTTGCTCGCGCGCCTTCGGCCCCATCCAACCGGACACGGCGTGGGGATCAGCGGTCGAATAGGCCGTCGCCTCTGCGTGGCGCGTGGCGACATCCAGGAACGCCTCCGCCGTCAGTTCCCCATGCCCAAACCAGGCGTTGAACGGGACGATCTCCAACCGCGGCGCCTTCCACACCAGGCCGAACTGCGCCCCGTCGATGTCGAGTCGCGGCAACCGGGTCGGCCCCGTCGAAATCGTCGCCCACGCATCCGCCTGCACGATCGGCTGCCAGAACGCCCACTCTGGCGTCGTCTCGGGTGGAGACGGGTTGGGTGTCAGCCCCAGCTCCATCTGGAACTTCGGCACGTCTGACCAAGCCGACGTCGCGCCATCGACGTCCAGCGAGAGATGCAGGTTCCGCCAGTCGGAGGTCGTATGCGATGCCAGCACCACGGCCTTGAGTGCTTCGACAGTCACCGGGTTCGTGCGGGTTGCCACCTGCACGCCAGCGAGGTCCAGGGACAACCGGGATTCGAACCCGGGCATCGACGGCAACTCGACGCCCCACGGCGCATTCGTCGGGGGTAGCTTCCACGGCGCACCAAGACCCGCCTTGCGGACGGATGGACGGGTGTCGCCTTCGACATCGAGGGAGGTCACCGAAGCCCATCGGCTCGTGGCCGGCCCTGATCGCAGGCGCCACAGCAGGATTTCCGGCACCGAATTCGAGCCCGCCCATTCCACCCCGAGTCCAAGCCGGAAGTCGGCCAGTTCCCCCCACGGGGTCGCAGCGCTGGCCGCCTCGAGTTCGAAGTCTGCCCGGACGCGATTGGTCGTCCCGTCCGGTGGATCAACCCGCAGCACCAACGATAGACCGTCGAGCGTCCCGAGGGCGTTGGAAGCGGATTTCGAAATCAGCCGGAATTCCGCGGAACTCGCCATCGGCTGGCGGAGATCCCCTTCGAAGGCGACCTGGACTTCCGGCGGCGCCCCGAACTTCGTCCGATCGAGCCACCTCGCGGCGTCCAGCAACTGCCGCCGCCATGCGGGCGGGCCAGTAGAGACATTCGTCCGAGCCGGTCGCTGGGCGCGCAGCAGGCTGGCGTTCGTCAGGATCCCGTGCGCGGAAAACGTCCCGCCGTGGCAGGTCGCCGCCAGCTCATCCAGTTCCCAGAGATCGGCGGTCACGAAGCGCAACCGCGCCTGCACGTCCTCGACTGCGAACAGGTAGGGCGGCGAGTCCGGCCCGGTCGGCAACGGCAACGTGATCCGGCCGTCACGCAACACCAACGCCATGATCTGGGGTGGCTTGAAATCGAGCAATGCCGACCACTGCAGACGAAGCTGCACCTCTTCCGCGTGGAAGACCTCCCCCGCCTGCTCGCGCCGGCGGGACAGGTTCACGTTCTCGACAACCAACCCGCGCGTCAGCCGGACGCGCATCCGGCTGAACTCAAGTTCGATTCCCCGTTCCCTCAGCTGGCCAAGCACCGCGTCCTTCAGGAAGCCCGGCACTCCCACCTGGTTCAGGTACACCAGGAAGCCGCCGAGCAACAGCAGGAGGACGTAGCTGCTCCGCCGGCACCATCGGAAGGTCCAGCGAAGCTTCCCGCCCTTGTGCTTGCGCGGCTTCATCGCGGATTACTTCATTCAGGGAAGCCCGAGAAAACGGATCAGCTGGACATACAGCTCCCCCGGCATCTCCAGCCGGAGCGCCATGGGATCCTCGTCGAACCGGGCCAGCACGTACCGGTTGCCCGCGATCGTCCCCCCAAACTTCAGCCGCATGGACTGCAATCCCGCCTGACCCTGCAACTGGATCTCCATCTCGTGCGCCACCTCCGCGAACCGCCCTGCCTTCAACAGCCCCGGCTCGTCGGTCACCGAGTATCGCATCGAGTCCCACGACGAAACCCGGAAGAGCACCTCCTCCATCGCGTCCGGGACGAACTCCGCGAACGGGGCGCCCTCCACCACCTTCCACACGCCACCTTCACGACCAAAGACCCGCTTCTTCCCTCCGTTCGTGACCGTCACCCGCACCGCGTTGGTCGGATCAAACCGCCACGACCTCAACTGCGCCGCCGAGTCCAGGTTGAACAGCACCGTTCGCGGTACTGCATACACGCCGGGCTCGTCGAGCCGACGCGCAAACAGCAGCGTCCCGCGCGGCTCCGCGATGCGGCCCACCTGCAACTGCGCCGCCACGTTCGTCCCCCGGCTCAGCACGAATTCCCGCGTTGGCCGGTCCAGACCATACGGCGCCAGGTCCGGCACCACGTCGTTCACGAACTGCGCGATCTCCAGCGTCGCCAGCTGCGAAACCAGGAACTCCACCGCCGAGGTCTCCGCCGGGAACACCCGCGGCTCGAGCACGCTCCAATTCGTCCCCACCAACCCGACCCGGAACGAATTGCTTCCCCGAACCTCCACCGACGTGACGCCTTCCAGTGCCCCGAACATCCGCGGATCCCGGTAGTCCTCCATCGGACGTTCCAGCACCGAAAGTTCCTCCGCGGACGCCCGCACGAGATTCGTGTGGCTCAGGCGCCGGACAAACCGCTCGCCCGGCGCGTTCGTCGCCACCATCCCGACCTGCAGACGCGCCAGATCATTCGTCCCGACCCCGACCGAGAACTCCAACTCTGCCGGTTGCAGCCCGAAGGCCGCACGGTCAATCACGGCCGCGTCGCTCACGAATGCCGATACCCGCAGCGTCTGCAGGTGCGACACCAAGGCCTCGATCCGCTCCCCATCGGCCCGCGCCGACAGCGGCTGGCGCAGCCGCCACTTCCCACCGTCCCGGACCGCTTCAAAGACCGTCCGACCCCGGCTGGCCAACGTCACCCGGTCATACGGCCGCCGTTCCAGGTCGAGCAACGTCCGGTCCCGCCAGTCGTCCGGCGTCACCGGCAACGCCTCCAGAAGCGCCGCGTCCGCCGTGTACACGCCCTCGGAGCCAACCCGCTGGAAATAGAAGTGCGAGCGGACCGGCGTCAGGCCGCCGATCCGGAAGATCACCGGCCCACCTGGCGTCTGCAGGGTCAGCGTTGCCGCCGGCGGCTCCAGACCGAAAGCCTTCAGGGCATCCGGCTGCGCTGCCACCTGCTGGGCCGTCACGAAACTCGCCGGAACCCACTTCCCCACCAACCCCAGCAACCGTTCCACGCTCGCTGCCTGCACCGGGTAATCCACCGGGTTCCGCATCCGCCACACCGAGTTCGTCAGTTCCACCCGCAGGAGGGAATTCGACCGGATCAGTTCCACCGACATCACCCCGGCGGGATCCACCGGCTCGTAGCGGCTTGTTCCCGCGCCCCCGCGCACCTCGATGCCCTCGCGGCGGTGCGTCAGGAACACGTAGGCCGCCAGGCCTGCCGCGACCAGGAACAACATCCAGTTGGAACGTGGGTTCATCTCGGAAATCCAGGGCGCTCCTCAATTGCGTCGTCGGAACCACACCACAAATCCCAGCAGCAGCACCGAACCAGGCAGCAGGCCCAGCAACGTCCACCGGATCGCCCGATGCTGCGCCGGCGTCAGGTACAGCCGATACTCCCGCACCGGCTTCGGCCCGATCGCCAGCAGTTCGGTCCGGTCCATCAACCAGGCCAGCGTCAGCTCCGCAAAATCCACGTTGCCCGGGTTGTTGAACGCGTCGTTTCCGAACATCAGGTAATCACCCACCACCACCAATCGCGCCGTCCCGTGCCCCGCCGCCACCCCGGCCACACCCCCGCGCTCCGCCGCCGCCGCCATCGGGATCGGTCCACGCCCGTCCACCCCCGGCTTGAACGCCACCGTGCCATTCCGGAAGTCGGACTTCGTCATACCCGACGGCCCCGTCGACACCAGCACCGTCGCCTTCGGCGCATCCGCCGGACGCTGGTCCATCGGCAACGGCGCCACCACCCGCGGCCGATGCGAGAACACCCGGGCCTCGCTCCGGATCAACGGCAGCGTGATCGGATGCGACCCCAGGTTCGTCGCGATCACATCGAATCCGCTCAAGGTCTGGTTCGTGTCCCCCGCGTAAGCCGGCGGCGCCACGATGCCCCAGTCGAACAACACCCGGTCGAGTCCCAGCCGCACCGTCGGGTTCACCTCGTTCAAGGCCAGCAACACCCGACCGCCGCCGTCCAGAAACCGCGTGATCCGCTCCACCTCCACCGGCAGGAACGGCTGCGTCGGGCCCGGGATCACCAGCAGCTGGCATTCCTTCGGGACGTCATTCGTCCCGTCGAGCCGGATCGTCGCCACCGACGCCGACTTCGCTGTCAGGATGTTCGCGAAACGGAAGTAACCCGTGAGACGATCCTCCGAGTCCGGCCGCGACTCGTCATGGCCCGTCAGGAAGCACGCATGCACGCGATTCGTGCTCGCCAGGTTGGACAGGGCGGACGTGAACAGGGACTCGCCCTTGAACGCCGAACGCCTCACCTCCCGCTGCCGGCCAGCCATCATCTCATTGATGTTGGCGTCATACGTCGACAGCTCGGACTCGGCGATCCGCACCACCTGCCCTCCCGCGTCAAACACCACCAGGTTCGCATCCTCCGGCCCCAGCTTGTAGCTCGTCCGGACCTGCACCGCCGTCACCGGCTCGGCATCCGAATCCACGAACCGCGTGTGGATGCGCGGCTGAAGGTCCGAGTATTCCCGCAGAAGCCCGTCGATGTGGCCGAACAGGTCCGAATCCCGCGGGAACAGGACCGTCACCTTCACATCGTTCGTCAAGCCACCCAGCACCTGCAACGTCAGCGGCGAGAGCTGGAACCGGCCCGAACTCGAGAAGTCCCGACGCCACCGAAGCCGGCCCGACGCCAGATGGTTCACGAGCCCGACGATCACCATCGCCGACAGCACGCCCACCAGGACTGACACCGCGATCCGGAAGCGGCGCGCCGGCACGAAACTGGGAGTGGTCTCGTTCATGGCGCTCACTTCCAACGGCGGCTCTGCACCACCCGTTGCGTCAGGAACAACAGCAGCCACGTCGCCGTCAGGTAGAAGACCACGTGCCGCCCCACCACCAACCCTCGCGCGAAATCCTCCATGTGCCGCGTCAACGACACATGCTCCAGCGCCGGAATCGCCCATGCCGGCAGCAGCCCGGAGGCATCCGGCCGATATCCCACCATCCAGAGCCCGATCCCGAACAGGAACGCCACCATGGCCGCGATGATGTCCGACCGCGTCAACGCCGATGCGAAGCACCCCAGCGCCATGAACAGCCCTCCCACGAGCGTGATCCCCAGGAAGGTCACCGCCACGATCGTCGGCTCGAACAGCGCCGCCTCACCCGTGATCTGCCTCAACGCAAACAACACCCCCACGAACGGCAACCACGTCAGAAGATAGAACGCCAGCGCCCCGGCGAACTTCGACAGCACCACCTGCCAGTCTCCCACCGGCGTCGTCATCAACGCTTCATACGTCCCGGCCGACTTCTCGGCCGCGAAGGACCGCATCGTGATCACCGGCGACGTCAGCAGCACCACCAGCCAGAAGTAGGTCGTCTGGTAGAAGAGCTCCGTCACGGGCGACGGATACGGCATCTGGCGGATGCGCTCGATCAGGTCGACCAGCCCGAAACCCGTCAGCAACAGCACCGCGGCGATCACGACGTACCCCGTCAACGAGTTGAAATACGCGCCCAGTTCCCGGCGCACCAATGCCATGAAGACGCGCATGTCAGTCCTCCCGCACCTTTCCGCGGGTCAGGTGGATGAAGATGTCCTCCAGCGAATGACGGCTGCGCGTCAGTTCCCGCAACGGCCAGCCATGCTCCCGGATCTCCGCCGATACCAGCGGCCGCAGGTCCACCCCGTTCCTCGGGACCAGTGACAACCTCTGGTAGTTCCCGTCCAAGGGCTGCACCTCCAACCGCTCCACCTCGGGCAGGTCCCGGAAGGCCTCCAGCAACTGCGCCGCCGGCGCTTCCACCTCCGCGATCACTTGTCCATCCAGGCTCATCCGACGCCCCAGATCTTCCGTCCGGTCCGCCGCCAGGATCCGACCCCGGTGCAGGATCAGCACCCTCGAACACGTCATCTCCACCTCGTTCAGGATGTGCGTCGACAGCACCACCGTGTGGCGCTTGCCCAGTTCCTTCACCAAGGCCCGCACCGACCGGATCTGATGCGGGTCCAACCCGATGGTCGGCTCATCCAGGATGATCAGGTCCGGCTCGTGCACCAAGGCGTCCGCCAACCCCACCCGTTGGCGATAACCCTTTGAAAGCTGTCCGATGATCCGGCCCGCCACATCCGTCAGGCCGCATTGCTGTAAAACCGCGTCCACCCGCTCCCGGCTCCGCCGCCAGCCCAAGCCCTTCAATCGCGCCCGGAACTTCAGGTACTCCCGCACCCGCATGTCCAGGTGCAGCGGGTTGTTCTCCGGCATGTACCCGATCCGCCGCCGCACCTCGTCCGGTTCCCGGAACACGTCAAAGCCCGCTACCCGCGCCGTCCCGCTGGTGGCCGGCAGGAAACTCGACAGGATCCGCAACGTCGTGGACTTGCCCGCGCCGTTCGGCCCCAGGAAGCCCACCACCTCGCCACGACCGATCTGGAACGAGATCCCGTCCACCGCCGTCCGGCCGGGATATCGCTTCGTGAGGTTCTCGACCTCGATCATGGGGGGCGCCTGCTCCATTCGTGTGCGCGGAGCCTAGCGGGCTCCCCCCGTTTGTCCCAATCCGGATTTGCCCAGTTTGCAGGTTCCTGCCGAAGCGGTTCTGGCGGGCTTCATCGCAAGGTCACCCGCACCGCGCCGTCCTGACGACGCAGGAACGGTCCCATCCGACGGAACACGCTCACCCCGAGTTCCACCACCTCTCCGGCCGGACGCGCGTTCAACGCCCGCGCCAGCGGCACCAACTCCAGCGCCGGCTGCCCATCCACCGACGCGATGAACATCCCCGGCTGCAATCGCCGCGCCGCTGGTCCGTCCCCATCCACCGATGTCACCACCAACCCCGATTCCGTCGCCTCGATCACCGCCCCCAGCCGTTTCCGGATCAACCCGGCGTCAAAATGCCTGGCCTCCTCGATCAACCGGAGGGTCAACGGCACCGACCTTCCCTCGCGCCGCACCAGCAACCGCACGTCCTTCGCCGCGCCGGCGGTGACCAGGGCCCGGTTGAACTCGATCAAACTGCCGGAGGGACGACCGTTCACCTCCAGCACCGCATCCCCCGCCTTCAAGCCGGCCTTCTCCGCCGGGCTTCCCGGCTGGACCGACCGGATCGCGAGCGGCCGTTGCCCCGGCTGCAACCGCGCACCAAACCAGAACCCTTCGAGGCTTTCCCCGCTCAACGTCTCCGAAAGCGCCTCGTTCACCCGCTTGATCGGCACCGCAAACCCGATTCCCTGCGCCCCCGTCCGCGGCGGCAGGATCGCCACGTTCAAACCGATCAGCTCGCCCCGGAGGTTGATCAACGGCCCACCCGAGTTCCCCGGATTGATGGCCGCATCCGTCTGCAACCAATCCGCGATCTGCAACGGGGTCCCCTCCGGCACCGATTCCGGCGCCCTCCGTGACTTCGAACTCAGGATGCCCCGGCTCACGGATCCCCCCAGGCCGAACGGATTCCCCAGCGCGATCACCGTTTCCCCCAGCAAGAGATCATCTTCCTTCGCCAGCTTCACCGCCTTGAACCGCCGCCCCGCCGGCGCCTTGATCTTCAACAGGGCAATATCCTTGCTCTCCGAGAGCGCCACCCGTTCCGCCGGCAACGACTCCTGCGTATCCGCAAACTGGACCACGATGTCGTCCACCTCCTGCACCACGTGGACATTCGTCAAAACGTAGCCCTCCGGATCAATCACCACCCCGGAGCCGCGGCTGAAATCCTCCGATTCCCGCCTCCTTCGATACCCGTAGAAATCTTCGATCCACTGCTGCACCGCATCCCCGCCCCGGTGTACCCGCGACCGGGTCGCGATGTTCACCACCGCCGGCATCACCATCTCCACCGCACCCACCGTCGCGTCCCGCCGCACGTCACCCGGCTCGGCCAGCCCTTCGGCAACCGCGTCCCCACCCGGCTTCCCCGCCGGAGGCGCGCCCACCGCCACCCCAGCCAGCACCAAGGTAAGATACCCTGCCGCCCAGTCCCAGTTCGCGATGCCGTTCCGCTTCATAACCGCCATGTATTGTCAGCAGACAAAAGCCGGACTCCCGATGTTCATCAACCGGGAATCCGGTGGGGCGACGGAGTTCCAAGATTCAAGCCCATGAAGATCGGCGTCGATGTCGGTATCGGAATCGGCATCGAGCCCCAGCTTTGTTCGATTCCGATTCCGATTCCGACGCCGACCCCGACGCGATGGAGCGGGGGGCAAGTCGAGGGATCAGGGCCTGATCGAACCGCTCCCAACGCCGGAGGCGTTTCAGCCGATAGCCCCGGGTCGGCCGAGGCACGAGGCCGACCCGGGGGCCCCATCCCAAATGAAGCCGCACCCTGAAAGGGTGCGAAGAATCCCCGCGTCTCGCCCCACCCCTTACACTCCCCCTCCTCGTACTCGTACCCGTACTCAGCCCGCAGGGCGGTACTCGTACTCGACCTGGGTGACCATCCCCGGAGCACTCCATCGTTCCTTCCATCGGCCCGAGTAGGAGTACGAGTCCCCCCGGCGGTGGGGCGAGTGTCCCCACGAGCCGGGAAGGAGTTCCAAGTTTCAAGTTTCAAGATTCATCCCCAAGCTCCCCCCATGCCTCGCATCACCCACCTGTCCGTGCGCGACATCCGATTCCCCACCTCCTCCCAGAAGGATGGGTCGGACGCCATGAACCCGGATCCGGACTACTCGTCGGCCTACGTCGTCCTGCATACCGACACCGGGCTCGAAGGCCACGGATCCACGTTCACGATCGGCCGCGGCAATGACGTCGTCTGCGCCGCCATCCGCGCCCACCGCCACCTGGTCGTCGGGCGGAACCTCGAGGAGTTCATCGCCGCCCCCGGCGCCTTCTGGCGTCACCTGACCGGCGATTCCCAGCTGCGCTGGATCGGGCCGGACAAAGGTGCGGTCCACCTCGCCCTCGCAGCCATCGTCAACGCCCTGTGGGACCTCTGGGGCAAGCAGGCCGGCATCCCCATCTGGAAGCTCGTCTCGTCCTTCACCCCCGAGCAGTTCGTCGATTGCATCGACTTCCGCTACCTCACCGACGCCCTTACCCGCGAGGAAGCCCTCGGAATCCTCTACCGCCAACAGGCCGGCCGCGCCGACCGCATCGCGGAACTCGAACGGGACGGCTACCCCGCCTACACCACCAGCGCCGGCTGGCTCGGCTACCCGGACGACAAGATCCGCCGCCTTTGCCGCGAGGCCGTCGCCGAAGGCTGGACCCACATCAAGATCAAGGTCGGGCGTGACCTCGCCGATGACCTACGGCGCCTCGCCATCATCCGCGAGGAGATCGGGTGGGACCGGAAGCTGATGGTGGACGCCAACCAGGTCTGGGACGTCCCCACCGCCATCGAATGGACGAAGGCCCTCGCCCCCTTCAAGCCCTGGTGGATCGAGGAACCGACTTCCCCGGACGACATCCTCGGCCATGCGGCGATCGCCCGTGCCGTCGAGCCCCTCGGCATCGGCGTCGCCACCGGCGAACACGGCATGAACCGTGTCCTCTTCAAGCAACTGCTCCAGGCCAAGGCGATTTCATTCTGCCAGATCGACTCCTGCCGCCTCGGCGGCGTGAACGAAAACCTCGCCGTCCTCCTCCTTGCCGCCAAGTTCAACGTGCCCGTCTGTCCCCACGCCGGTGGCGTCGGCCTGTGCGAGTTCGTCCAGCACATCTCGATGATCGACTACACCTGCGTCAGCGGCTCGCTCGAGAACCGCGTCTGCGAGTTCGTCGACCACCTCCACGAACACTTCGTCGAACCCTGCCGCATCCGGAACGCCCGATATCAGGTCCCCACCCGACCCGGCTACTCGACCGAGATGCTCGCGGCCAGCCTCGACGAACACGAGTTCCCCACCGGCAAGGCCTGGGTCGAGGCCTGATCCATCCGGGCCATCGCCCCACACCTGACCTTCGGCGGCTCCCTCATCCGGGCGAGTTCTGGCATCGACATCCAGAACACGTCCACCAAACAGTATTCGCATGTTTTTCAAGCTCGCCTCCCTTTGGGCCCAGAGCCCGCAGATCGTGAGCGCATGCCTGGTCCGATTCCTTGCGGACCGGTTCCATGTCCGCACCGACATCGGAGACGAGCACATCCTGGATCTGTTCCGGGCCGCCCACCGTGCCGGGATGCCATTCCGCTTCCGGGGTGGCTTCCTCGAGCTGTCGCTCCCGGTGGAGGGTCAAACCACCCAATTCCAACTCCGACTGGACGACTCGGATGTCCGCGTCGTTCGCGAACTCATCGTCCACGACGAGTACCGGGCCATCCGATCCATCGACCCAGCCCACTGCCTCCGGATCATCGACGCCGGAGCCAATGTCGGCATCTCCGGGCTTCTCCTGCGCCGGCGTTTCCCAAAGGCCTCGATCATCTGCCTGGAACCGGACCCGAAGAACGCGGCCCGGGCCCAACATCACTTCGGGACGAACGGCCTTGCAGACATCAGGACCTTGACCGCCGCGTTGTGGCCGGAAGATGGGACGGTGGCCTTGTCGACCCCGGCCGATGACTCCAAGTCCTGGGCCATCCAAGCCAGAGCCTCAGCCTCCGGAAACGTTCGGGCAATCTCGGTCCCCTCATTGCTGAAGGAATCCGGCTGGGACGAGATTGACCTCCTGAAACTCGACATTGAGGGCGGCGAATTCGGCCTCCTCAAGGCACCCCCTGCAAGATTCTGGCTGCCCCGAATCCGCACCATCATCGGCGAATACCATCCGCCCCTGGGTGACGTGGAGGAGTTCTTCGGGATTCTGGAATCAGCAGGATTTACAACCGAAAGGGTAGGTCTGAATCTTTTCTCAGCATCGCGACACGCGAATGCCGTTCCCAAATGAACCCAACGGATCCACGTCGCGCGGAGAACCAGTCCATCTCGGTCGTCATTCCGGCCTACAATCATGGGCGTTACATTCGCGAGGCCATCTCCAGCGCCCTCTCCCAGGGACCCTGTGTCCTGGAAGTGATCGTCGTCGATGACGGATCCCGGGACGATACCGCGGACGTGGCCCGGTCGGTTGCCGCGACTGACTCCAGAGTCCGGGTCCTGTCGAAGACCAATTCCGGTCCGTCCCCGACCCGCAACCTCGGATGGCGATCGGCAAAGGGGCGCTGGATCTATTTCCTGGATGCGGATGATGCCTTGGCGGAGAACGCACTGCCCGACCTCCTGGAGGCAGCCTCGGCCCACGCCGGCCTGGTCATTCCCTACGGATTTCAGGAAATCTACTCGCAGGTCCTGACCGGTACGCCCGCGGCGACCGCTTCCATGGCCAGAAAAAGCGGGAGCCTCCTGAAGGAAATCGCAGGCTGCTACCCCGGCACGATCTGGACTTCCCTGGTTCCCCGGGAGTGCGTCGAGGCGATTGGCGGATTCACCGAGTCCGATGGCGTCTGGCGGGGCGAGGACTTCGACTACGCCCTGAAACTCGCCTTCCGTTATCCTTTCCTGTGGGTCGACCGTCCCGTGGTCAAGACCCGGATGCACGGCTCAAACCGCCACCGGGATTTCCCGTCCCGGGAGGGCTTCCTCCGCTCGATCCGCCGCACCTTCAAGGGCTGCTGGAATCCCCGCCTCCGATGGTACGCCCTCCGAGGAATGTCCCATTTCCACATGGAGTACGCTCACGAACTCGCCGCCCAGGGAAAGCGGGCCGAGGCCCGCCGCAGCTTCCTCAATGCCTGGATATGCTTGCCCACCCGGCTGAACAACCTTCGCAAGGCCATCCTGGGATAGGGACCCTCGTTTTCTGCTTCCCTGCCCGAGGTCAGCGACGCGCCGGGCTCCGCCTCAGCCGATCTGATTCACGCAACCGGCCCAATTCCAGAGCCAGGAACACGGCCTCGCCCATGTGCATCCGGAACTTGATCAGTGCAGACAAAGTGTGCCGGATCCACCCCAGCCACCCTCTCGGTGGACGTTCAACACCGAAAATGCGCACACCCACGATTCCGGCCACGTAGGCACGCCAGATCAACCCCCACCGGGTGGTGTCACGGGGATTCACCCAGTGACTCACCCGCGCGCCTTCGACGTAGCCGAGCGGTTTCCCCGTAGACCGCAAACGGAGGAACCACTCGGTCTCCTCGGCAAGCCCCAGCGACTTCCCCTTCATGCCCAACCCAGGATCAAACTTCCCGATCCGGCGGAAGGTGTCCGCCCTCATGAACATGTTGGCACCAAATGGCAACTGGTCGGCGGGAAACTCCACCGTTCCCGCCGCAAACTCGAGACGGGCCCGGTTCACATCAAACTCGGGACGCCAGTAGGACGGGATTGGCTGGGAGCCCCAGTCGGGCAGGATCGGCCCGCCGCCAGCCTCGATCCCGGGATGAGTCCGGAAGAACTCGCAGTAAGACTCCATCCACCCGGACGCCGGAACCGCATCATCATCCAGATAGATCAGCCACTCGCCTTCGGCCGCATCCGCACCTGAATTCCGCGCAATGGACAAACCCGGGCGCGGCTCCTCAAGCAATCGGAGCGCCGAACCAAACCTCGGCTGAAGGCCGCGAACCCGGGCCACCGTGTCGTCCGAGCAGGCATTGGCGACGACCAGGATCTCCACTTCCGGCAGCCTTGGGATTGAGGAAAGCAAGGCTTCCAGGCACCTCCCAAGCATTGCGCTCCGGTTGTGGGTACAGAGGATGACGGTTGCGACCTTCAATACGCCCGCGAGTTTGCCGCTTCGTCCACACCAACTCCAGCGGGAAGACCGGCATCCCAGCCGTAACCATGCGATTGAAAGCGAGGACAGGTTCACGCGGAGAAAGGACACTTGCACGGGAGGCTGAGCAGTCACCGTTTGGTGAAGAGTGTCCGACGTTGGAAGGCTGGGGACCTGCCCCTCTCTCCGCGCTCTCCGCGGCTCCGCGTGAGAATTCTGCCGCATGGATACGGCTCAGGCCTCACGTCCAGTAGTACCGGACGATGTGGAAGAACACGGGCGCCGCGAAGCAGATCGAGTCGATCCGGTCCATCACCCCGCCGTGGCCCTCGATCAGGGCGCCGTAGTCCTTCACTCCGCGGTCCCGCTTGATCGCCGACATCACCAACCCACCGGCGAATCCCATGAAGCACAGCGCCAGGCTGACCAGCGCGGATTGCCAGGGATTGAAGGGCGTCGCCCACCACAGGGCCGCACCGACGCCGGAGGCCGTCAGGATCCCGCCCACGAAGCCTTCCCACGTCTTGTTCGGGCTCACGGTCGGAGCGATGGGGTGTTTTCCGAGCGTCTTTCCCCACACGTACTGGAACACGTCGCTCAGCTGCACGACCATCACGAGGTACAGCAGCAGCGCGAGCCGGTTGCCGGTCCATCCCGGGATATCCAGCGTCAGCAGCATCGGTGCGTGGCTCACGCAATAGACGCAGACCATCAGGGCCCATTGGATCTTTGCCGTACGTTCGAGGAAGCCCGCGCAATCCCCGGCCACCGCGCTCCGCAACGGCACGAACAGGAACGAGTACACCGGGATCAACAGCACGAACATCCCGTACCACTCCGTCCACACGATCCAGTACTGCAACGGCACGATCACGAAGAAGACCCAGAACAGGGTCCGATGATCCCCACGGCGCGTCGGCGTGAGCGTGACGAACTCGCGCATCGCCAAAAAGGACAGGAGGCCGAACAGGATCACCGTTCCCGTCTTCCCCAGCACGAGCGCCAACCCCACCACCGCCGCCATCACCCACCACGCCTTCGTCCGCGCATTCAGGTTCGCCACCGTCGCGCGCCCCTTCTCTGTCGTCACCCGTCGCGCCAGCACCGCACCGACTCCCGACGCCACCACCAGGATGCCCAGCACCCCGGCCATCAACCGCCACAGCAACGGATCCTTCACGGCTTTTCCTCCTGTCCCGAAAGCTTCCACACCGCCTGTCGCGCCCGCTCCAGGAAGTCCGGCTTTGACTCCCCTTCCTGCACCGACATCGGTGTCCCGAAAGTCACCCCGCCCAGGATCGGCACCGGCAGGAACTCACCCTTCGGCAGGATTCGGTTCATGTTCTCCACCCAGCACGGAATCAATTCCACGTCCGGCCGCTTCAGCGCCAGATGGTGCAACCCACCCTTGAATGGACCCGGTTCCGGCCCGGGGAATCGCCCGCCCTCCGGAAAGATGATCAGCGAGTTCCGATCCCCCATGGCTTCCAGCATGTCGACCAGCGGATTGTCATGCGCTGTCGGCTTCTTCCGCTCGATCAGCACCGCATGGAACACCTCGTTCGCCAGCCACGGCCGGATCCAGCCACCGGTCCAGTAATCCCGCGCCGCCACCGGACGGGTCCGCTCCCGGACCGCCTCCGGCAACACCGACCACATCACGAGTGCATCCAGATTCGAGGTGTGGTTCGCGAAGTAGATCCGCTGCCGGGTGTCCGGTTCACACCCCTTCCAATGGGCGCGCGCCCCAGTGAAAAGCCTCCCAAGGAATGAAACGGTCGACCCACTCATCGCGCCTCCAGTTCCCGGATGATGGCCAATGTGCGCCGCACCACCGTCAGCGCGCTGCCAACGGCCACGATCCACAATGCCCATTCCATCCACGGCAGCCGCCACCCCGCCAGCACGCTGACCGCCGAGACCACCGCCGTCCCGGTCATGAGGGCCATCCGATGCTGCTTCGCCATCGGCCCCTCGAAGTGTTGGGATGCCTTGGCCGATGCACCCAGCGCCCGGACATACGCCGTCAGGAGCGCCAGCAAGGCTGCCGCCCAACCCAACTCCACCCCGTTCGCACCGGCACCCCACGCCATGCCGGCCCCGAGCAACACCGCCCAGTCCGCAAAACGGTCGGGCAGCTCGTTGAAGATGTCCCCGGACTTGGTCTTGAGCCCGCCTTCCACCGCGACCATCCCATCGAACAGGTTGCACAACAGCCGCGCCTGGATTCCCGCCGCACCCGCGACGAACAGCCCCGCCTGCCACGCCCCGGTGACCCGCGAAGTCCCCCAGAACGCCAAGCCCGCCAATACCCCGAAACCCACGCTCGCCACCGAGATTCCGTTTGGCGTCGCGCCCACCTTCACCAACCAACTCGCGCACGCCGCCGCCCATCGCGTGTCCCGCGCCGAGATCGGCCGTCGATTTGCCACCACCTGTGCCATGCCTTCACCCTGCCCAACACAAGCCAGCGACGGAATAGGCCCTTGGGGGGATGGGCGGCCCAGGATGCGGCCCCCTTCCGACATCGTACCCTTATGCTGCCGCCTCCCGGCCCAGCGCCCTCCGCAATCCCACCGCGAACCCCAATGGCTCCAGCCCGTAGTCGCGGATCATCGGCCCGGGATCTCCGATGTTGTCCTCGCGCAGCATCCGCAATTGGTCGCGGTTCAGGGGCGGCGTCTTGCCCAGAATTCCTGCAAACACCCACTCTGCCATCCACGCCTGGATGCCAGCGATCGCCCAGGGCACCGGCAACAGCAAACGCCGCCGGCCTGTCACCTCCAGCACCCGTTCCAGCACTTCCCGCAGTGTGAACCGCTCGCGACCGCACAGGTCATAGGTCTTCCCCACCGTCGAGGTCCGTCCCAACGCCCGCACGAAGCACGTCGCCACATCCTCCACGGCGATCGGTTGGAACTGCATCCCTCCCCCGCCGATCAACGGCAGCACCGGCGACCATCGGCTCATCCGCTCAAAGAACCCCGCGAACCCGTCTCCCGGCCCGAAGACGATCGATGGCCGATGGATCGTCCACTCCAGCCCGCTCCCCCGCACCAACTCCTCCGCCTCCCACTTGGTCCGATGGTACTCCGCCACGGCCCCTGCCCGCGTCCCAAGCGCGCTCATCTGTACCCAGCGCCGGATCCCCGCCACCCGGGCCGCCGCCAGCAGGTTCCGCGTCCCATCCAAGTGAACCCGACGGTAGGTCTGGGTCCCCACCTCCGCGATGATCCCCACCAGATGGATGACTGCATCACAACCTCGACAGGCCTCCTCCAGCCCAGTCCCGTCCGCAACCGATCCCCGCAACGACTCCACTCCATCCAAGACTCCGCGGGTTCCCCGCACCAGCACCCGGACCCCGAATCCCTGCGCGCGCAGCCCGGACACCACCGCCCGGCCCACGAAACCGCTCCCGCCCGTTACAAGCACCCGCATGCTGAGAGACTACATCACATCCCGCATCCGGCATCTCCCCTCTCCGCGTGGTTGCATCTCACCACCCGGAACGTCGCCGCCAAGATCGTCCGCACCGAAACCCGACGTCGCCAACGCGAACAGGCTGCCCTCGCCATGCAACCCCAGACTCACACTCCGGACGACGAAGCCGCCCTCTGGAACCAGATCGCACCCCATCTGGATCCGGCCTTGGCCGAACTGGCCGAACCCGACCGCGATGCCGTCCTCCTGCGCTTCTTCGAGCGGAAGACGGCGCGTGAGATCGGCCAGCGGCTTGGCATCAGCGAGGAAGCCGCACAGAAGCGCGTCCATCGCGCCGTCGATCGACTCCGATCCATCTTCGTTTCACGCGGATTGGCCGTGCCTTCGGCATCGCTGACCGGCGTGCTGACCGTTCACGCAGTCCAGGCGGCCCCGGCCGCGCTCGCCTCATCGGTGACCGCCATCGCGGTGACCGGCGTTGCGGCGGGCACGGCAGGGGTCACAGGCACAGGAATCCTGACCATCATGGCCTCCACCCAACTCAAGACAGGCGTCGCCGTTCTGCTCGCCGCCGGAGCCGTAACCATCGGCCTCCTCCAGCAACGCGAGATCGAGCAGGTCGTATCAAGCTCGCCTCTCGAACCCGCTCAGTTCGAAGTCCTCTTCAAGGGGTCGATGGCCGAATTCTCCAATCCTTCCCAAGCCATCATCCTCCGGGAGCGGAGCGTGCACCCGCGGCGCGACGGCCAGCCGGGCTTCACCCGCTGCTACGGCTTCGGCGATGGCCACAGCGAGATGCGGACCTCGTCGGACGGAAACTTCGACGCCTGGGAGCAGGAGCATCAACCCATCCTCAAGCCCGCACCCGCCGGCGGCGCAGCCCCGTGATCGACAAACCGCAGGGAGGACAAAGGGCACGGGGTGGCGATGTCCTCATCGCCTCGGGAAAAGGCGAGAGAGGGCAACGAGGACGTTGCCGCCCCGTTTTACGCGGGGCCAGCGTCCGAGTGCGCCCCGGTGCCCAGGGGCAATGGAAATACTCTTTCCGTGCCAGCCCCCCTTCCCCATTCTCTCCGCATGATCACTCGGCTAAACCTCGGTCGCCTCGCCGGCCTTGCCGCGCTCGTTGCCGGCCTCCTCTCCTCCGAAGCCACGATCGCCGCCGGTCTCGCCGACCAGGTCGCCATCCAGACCTGGACCCTCCGCAACCTGAACTTCGACCAAGTCGTCGAATTCGCCCAGCGGCACGGCATCAAGGACCTCCAGCTCATCCCCAACCACCTCGACTACAAGAAGGAGTCCAAGGAGCAGCTCGCCGCCAAGAAGGCCCGCCTCGAAGCCGCCGGCCTCCGCGCCTACACCTACGGCGTCGCCGGCACCTCCCTCGACAAGGAGGAGAACCGAAAGCTGTTCGAGTTCGCCAAGTTCATGGGCATGAAGCTCATCGTCGTCGAACCCGGCGACTTCCGCATCTGGGACAACCTCGAGGAGCTCGCCAAGGAGTACGACATCAAGGTCGCCGTCCATAACCACGGCATCAAATCCCTCTACGGCAACCCTGCCATCGTCCGTCAGGTCGTCCTCAATCGCGACCCCCGCCTCGGCGTCTGCATGGATGTCGGCTGGGTCACCAGCGGCAACTTCGACGCCGCCCAGGTCTACAAGGACTACAGGGGCCGCGTGTTCGACATCCACCTCAAGGACAAGAAGGTCCAGAAGACCGCCAAGGGCGATGACGTCGCCAACGACACCCACGTCGGCGAGGGCGACGCCAACTACAAGGGTCTCTTCAAGGCCCTCCGCGAATCCGGATACACCGGCCGCCTCGCCATCGAGACCGACAGTCAGGACTTCGCCCGCCAACCCGATGAATTCGTCCGGAAGGCCAAGGAATTCGTTGCCGGTAACGACGCCAGTGAAGCCCGCTAACGCTCCCGCCGGCCAGGCTTCCGGCCGTGCTCCGGACCGCGCATGGGCAGGATGCAATTGTGTCGTCTGCTGGCAGGCCGCCAGCCAACCCGTCCTGTCCATCCCCCACCCAGATGCACCGGGTGGGGTCAGCACCATCGTTCGGTGCGCTGGATGTGGCCTTCGCCGCCTCGATCCCCGGCCCGGGCCCGTCGCCCTCGCCCGCTACTACCAGGAAGCCACCAGCTACAACGCCTTTGAAGGCCGCAGGCGCAGCCCACGCTCCCAGGCAGCCTGGGACTACCTCCGGGACTGCTTCTCAAGCCCCGAACGCCTCTCCGGCCTCCGTCGATTGTTCGCACCTCTCGGACGGGAGGTGGCCCAGCACCAGTTCGACATCAACGTTCCCATCGATGGCCGGCCCGGCCTCCGGGTTCTCGAAGTCGGATCCGGCTTCGGCGACCTCCTTCTCTATCTCCAATCCCGAGGCTGCAAGGTCACCGGGACGGACCTCAGCACCGCCGCCGCAGAGAAGGCTCGCTCTCTCGGCATCGAGGTCCGGGTCGGCAACCTCGTGGACCTCCAGTTTCCAACCGCCAGTTTCGATGTGGCCGTCCTTTCCCACAGCCTGGAACACCTCCCCGATCCCCGGCGCGAACTCGCGGAACTCCATCGGATCCTCGCCACGGGCGGCCAACTCCACATCGCAGTCCCCAACGGGGCTGCTGCCGCGCTCGCCGCGTACGGAGCCGACTGGCACCAGGTCTCCCACCCGTTCCACTTCTGGTACTTCGATCCGGACAACCTCGTCCGGTTGGTCCGGGAACACGGATTCGAGCCGGTTGCTTCCCCGGTGACGACCAGTCGCCACCATATCTTTGGCACGTTCGTCACCGAACTCCGCTCCGGCGTGTTCGCGGGTGCCATCCGTCGATTCGCCCGTTACCTGGCAGGAACCGCGTTCAATCCGAAGGCCGGTGACGTGGTCCGCCTCGTCTGTCGGCGCGCCCAGTAACGGTTCCTTTCCCCACCCGCACGTTGCAGTGCGGCGGCAAATCGACTCTTCTGCGACCAATGAATGACGGCTCCGCAACGGAAGCGACTCGGCCCGGGCCCTCCCTGCTTGGCTTCCCGCTTGCGGTGGCCACGTTGACCCTGGTCGCCTGGCAGGTGCTACGGCTCCTGCTCTGGCAACGCTTCGCCCCGGCGGGAATCTCCTTCTTCGACTCGCTCCACTTCCTCGGCGCCGGAGCCTTCGCAGACGTCGCCTTCGCCCTCTTCGGCACCAGCGTCCTCATCGGCGTCTCCAGCCTCCTCGCGTCCATCCTCTCGCTGCCCACCCTCCTCCTCATGCCGTTCGGCCTCCACGCCTGGAAGCCCGTCTGGAGAACCCTTTTCCGCATCGCCGTCACCGTCGGGTTCATGGTCGGCATCTTCCTCCTCATCAGCGAATGGTATTTCTTCGCCGAGTTCGAAAGCCGCTTCAACACGGTCGCCATCGACTACCTCATCTACCCGCACGAGGTCTTCACCAACCTCCGTGAGTCCTATCCGCTGCCACTCATCGGTGCCTCCTGTCTCCTGGGCGGAATCGCGCTTGCCCTGCTCGTCTTCCGCCGGTGGCCTCCGGCGTGGAACGAGACACCACGTACGCGCCGCTTCGCCGGGGCCACCGCCTGGCTCGTCCTCAGCCTCGCCGCCGCAGCCCTGACCCAGGTGACCGGCAAGTCCCTCAGCCGCCAGCGGGTGATCAACGAACTCGCCGCGAACGGCTGGGCGTCCGCCCTCAAGGCATCCTGGTCGCGAAACCTGAGCTATCCGGACTTTTACCCGGTCATGGACCGCGCCGAGGCCTTCCGACGGGCGCGCAAGCT
This sequence comes from Limisphaerales bacterium, assembly GCA_965284395.1. Classification (GTDB taxonomy): domain Bacteria; phylum Verrucomicrobiota; class Verrucomicrobiia; order Limisphaerales; family UBA9464; genus UBA6176. Next base: position 1,344,260 of record OZ260084.1, read on the forward strand.
CCTCGACGAGCCGGGTGTGGATTTCGTCGCCCCCCCGGCCCCGGACCTTCCCAAGGCAACCAGCCTCCCCTCCAGCCCCGATCCCGACTCCGCCGCCTGGTTGGACGCCGCCCGGGATTCCCTCGTCCGACGGATCCCCGGCGAGGCCAGCAAGCCCAGGCTCAACCTGTGCATCATCACCGAGGAAAGCCTTGGCTCGGAATTCTGGGGCTGCCTCGGCCGGACCCGCGACGGCAAGCCCGACACCCTCACCCCGCGCATGGACGCCATCGCCACCAGCCAAGGCATGCTGTTCACCAGGCTCCTCGCCGATGGCAACCGGACCATCCGCGGCCTCGAGGCCATCTATTCCAGTTTCCCACCCCTGCCCGGCGACAGCATCCTCGCCCGGGATCGCACCGAAAACGTCGAGACCCTTGCCCAGATCCTCAAGCGAGACGGATACAGCACCGTCTTCCTGTACGCCGGCCATGGCACCTTCGACTACATCCGCAGCTACTCGCTCCGCAACGGGTGGGACCGGCTCGTCGAGGAGTCTGATTTCAAGGACCCCGCCTTCCGCACGGCGTGGGGCGTGAGCGATGAGGACCTGCTCCAGCGGGGCATCGAGGAGATGCGGGCGCTGCATGACGCCGGGAAGCCGTTCTTCACGAGCTTCATGACCGTCTCCAACCACCGCCCGTTCACCTACCCCAAGGGCCGGATCGCCGAGGATCCCGATGCCCGGCAGCGGGACCACGCCGTGAAGTACTCAGATTGGGTGCTCGGCGATTTCTTTGACCGCGCCCGTACCCAACCCTTCTGGACCAACACGATCTTCGTCGTCATCGCCGACCACGGTGCCCGCGTCTACGGCAGCCAGACCATACCGCTCAAGAGCTACCAGATCCCCTGCGTGGTCGTTGCCCCCGCCCTGTTCCAGAATCCCCGACGCATCGAGGTCGAAGGTTCGCAGATCGATATCGCACCCACCCTCCTCGGGATGATCGGCCGGCCCTATCAAAGCCTCCTGTTCGGCCACGACCTTCTCGCACCCGGCGCTGCCGAGCGCACCCGGTGCCTCATGCACCACAACCGCTCCGTCGCCGTCTACCACCGCCAGCGTCAGGTCGTCTTCGGCCTCAACAAGACCGTGGAGTTCTGGGGCGGTGAACCCGGCTCGGGAACCATGTCCCGCATCTCCGACCCGGATGCCGAGGCACTCAGTCTCCGCGACGACGGCATCGCCCTCTTCCAGGCCGCTGACGAACTCTACACCGCCCGCAGGTTCGCCATCCCGCAACCTCCCCGCCTCCGCTAGCCCAGCTCAAACGGGGCGGCAACGTCCTCGTTGCCCGCTCCAGCCTGTTCTCCAGGCGACGGGGACGTCGCCGCTCCGTTCCCCTTCCCAAATGGTGGCCGCGTCCGGATGCACCACACCCGCCCGACCCCAGATTTTTCCCTGCCGAAACCGCGATTCTGGGCCAAGCTCACGCATGCGTTCCGGTCGGCTCACCCTGGGCTTCTTGACGTTCGTTGCGTCCGCTTCCCTGCCTGAGCAGGCAGGCGCCGATCCAGTCGCTTCCGGTGCACTGACTCCCGCCAAGGCCAGCCCCGACGTCGAAGCAGCGCGCAAACGCCTCCGCGTGGCCCAGGGCCTCTCGCTCGAAGCCTGGGCCGCCGAACCCCTCGTCCAGAACATCACCTCCATCGACTTCGACCACCTCGGCCGGGCCTACGTGGTCGAAACCGGTCGTCGCCGCACCTCCGTCTTCGACATCCGCAACTTCAAGGAATGGGTCGAGGACGACCTCACCCTTCGAACCGTCGAGGACCGCGTCCGCTTCCTCTCCGGCCAGCTTGCCACCAACGCCCCCTTCCTCGAAACCGCCACCCGCAACGCCGCTCGCGGCGGCTTCGGCGACTTTAACCACGACGGCCGCGTCGACGTCCACGACCTCGAAGTCGAAAGCGAACGCATCCGAATCGTCTGGGACTCCAATGGCGATGGCCGCGCCGACCGCAGCGCCGTCCACGCCGACGGCTTCAACTCGTCCGTCAGCGGCGTCGCCGCCGGCGTCCTCGTCCGCGGCAGCAACGTCTGGTTCGCCTGCATCCCCGACATCTGGCGGCTCCCTGCGGCCCCGGCAGCCGACGATCCCAAGCCCGTCGAGAAGGGCAAACCCACCCTCTCCGGTTTCGGAGCCCACGTCGCCTACGGCGGCCACGATCTCCATGGCCTGACTCTCGGCCCGGATGGCCGGATCTACTTCTCCATCGCCGATCGCGGCGCCGCCGTCTTCGCCGATCCCGTGGTCGGCAAGTCCGACTCCTCCCTCCGCACCGATCCCGACACCGGCATGATCTTCAGGTGCGAGCCTGACGGCTCGCGCCTTGAGCTCTTCGCCCGCGGCCTCCGCAATCCGCAGGAACTCGCCTTCGACGCCGACGGACAGCTGTGGACCGCCGACAACAATGGCGACGGCGGGGACAAGGCCCGCTGGACGTTGGTCCTCCCCGGCTCCGAACACGGGTGGACGATCGGCTGGCAATGGCTTCCCAGGATGGGGGCCTGGAACTCCGAACGCCTCTGGCACACCCAACCCTCCAACACCGCCCTCTACATCCTCCCGCCCGTCGCCCACATCGGACACGGCCCGGCAGGGATCGCCTACTACCCCGGCACCGGCCTCGGCGACCGCTTCCAGGGATCGTTCTTCTACGCGGACTTCCCCGGCGGCGTCCGCCACTTCCGCGTCGAACCCGTCGGCGCCTTCTATCGCATCCCCGAACCCGGCCCCTGGATGGAGAGCAACAAGCCCGATGAAATGCAGGGCAAGCTCCTCTGGGACCTCTACCCCGTGGACGTCGCCTTCCCACCGGACGGCGGCATCGTCGTCGCCGACTGGATCGAAGGCTGGGAAAAGACCGGCAAGGGCAGGCTGTGGAAGCTCACCGACCCGGCGCTCGCGAAGGATCCGCTCATCGCGGAAACCGCCCGCTTCCTCCGCGAAGGCATGGCCGGCCGGGCCGAAGGCCAGCTGCTCCTGCTGCTCGCCCACCCCGACCTCCGCATCCGTCAGGAAGCCCAGTTCGAACTCGCGCGCCGGGACGTCACCGCCTGGCCTGCCCTTGCAGAGGCCGTTCGCACCTCAGGCCAACCCCTCGCCCGTCGCCACGCCATCCGTGCCCTGACCCAGATCGTCCGCAGCCATCCCGGACGCGAGGAACTTTTCGAGGAACTCTCCGCCGCCCAGCGCTGGCTCGACGACCCCGACGCCGGCGTCGTCATCGAAGCCTGCCGCCTTTTCGGCGAGGCCCTCTTCACCCCTGCCGAAGCCACCCTTCGCGCCCGGTTCCGTCACCCGGACAACCGCGTCGCGGCCGCCGCCATCCTCGCCTGCAGCCGCTACTTCCACGCCTTCCACCAACCCAAGTCCGCACCGCTCCGCTTCCAGGCTTCCCTCGGCGAGAAGGTCTACCAGAACGCCCCTGGGTTCGCCCAACCCTGGCTGCCCAGACCCCAGCAGTCCGGCTCGGTCACCTGGCCCATCGTTGAACTCCGCGACGCCCTCGTCCGCGCCGCCGGTCGCGACCCGGTCATCACCCACGCCGCCAGCGTCCTCGTCCAGGAGATCGCCTCGATCAACCCCGCCAACCTCTTCCCCGGCCTCGCCAGCCTCACCCGCCACGGCGATCGCAACGTCCGGATCGCCGTCCTTCTCGCCCAACGCCGGCTCCTCGCCCCCGAGGTCACCACCTTCCTCGAAGACCCCGATCCACGCCTCGCCCTCGAAGCCGCCCGCGCCATCCACGACGGCCCGATCCCCTCGGCCTACAAGGACCTCGTTCCCTACCTCGACATCGGCACCCCCAAGTCCGCCACCGCCGCCTTCCAGCCCGGTCTGGAACTCCCGTTCTCCGCCCCCGAATGGCGGACTTTCTTCCTCCGCCGTTCCGTCAACGCCGCCTTCCGCCGCGGTTCACCCGACGACCTTCCCATCCTCTCCCGCGCCGTCGCCAACGCCGATCTCCCCGAATCCGTACGCGTCGAAGCCCTCGACGCACTCCGCGACTGGTCGATCCCACCCAGGCGGGACCGCATCACCGGCCTGATTCTCCCGCTCGCCCCGCGCAACGCCGCCCCGGCCCGCAATGCACTGGCCGACGCCTGGCGTTCCGCGACCTCGCCTGATTCCGCCGAGTCCATCGTCCTCGCTGCCATCGACGCCGCGCGGGCCTTGGACCTTCCCGGACTCGACGCCCGCCTGGCCGCCCTCGCCAACCATCCCTCTGCCAACGTCCGGAAGGCTATCAACCCGCCCAAACCCGCCTCCAACCCGGACGATCTCCGGATGGTCGGCACCCAACCCACCGATACCGCCAGCCTTCTCCGCGGTGGCGATGCCGCCCGCGGCCGCAAACTCTTCGCCGAACGCGCCGACTGGGCTTGCCAACGTTGCCACAAACTCGCCGGCGAAGGCGGTGACGTCGGACCTGACCTCACCAACCTCGGCAAACGCCTCTCCCGCGAACAGATCCTCGAAGCGATCCTCTACCCGAACAAGGCCATCGCTCCCGGTTACGAGACCGTCATCCTTTCCCTCACCGATGGCGACTCCAAGGTGGGCATGGTCGTCTCCGAAGCCAACGGCACCCTGGTCCTGAACTCCCCTGAGGACGGCAGGATCGAGATTCCCAGCAACCGCATCCGCTCCCGCGAACGCGCCCCCTCCGCCATGCCCGAGGGCCTCACCGAGATGATCTCCCGCGCCGAACTGCGCGACCTCATCGAAGCCCTCGCCCGGTAGCAGGAGAGTTTCAAGGACGGGAGTTTCAAGAGAGCCAGCCGCGGGCGCATCCTGACACTGTCCCCGTATGAAGACCGGAACGGGGTGGCGACGTCCTCGTCGCCTCGGGAAAAGGCATGGGAGGGCAACGAGGACGTTGCCGCCCCGTTCGACGCAGGGTGGGGCGAGACTCCGTCGAGCCGCTCCCTCTTTTTCCGGCTTCTTGCGTTTCTTGCGGCCAACCCGTCACCAACGTTCCAGCGCGGCCTTCACCGCTTCCACCGGCAGCCCGATCACGTTCGACAGCGAGCCCTCGACCTTGTCCACGATCCGGTGTCCCTCCTGCTGGATCGCGTACGCCCCCGCCTTGTCCAGTACCGGAACCAGCTTGAGGTACTCCTCGATGTCCGGATCGCCCAACTCCCGGAACCGGACGTAGGTCACCTCCGAGAACATCCACGCCTTCGCCCCCTGCCGATGGATGAGGCAAACACCGGTGATCACCCGATGGATGCGGCCCGACAACCGTCGCAACATCGCCCGTGCCTCATCGAGGTCCGCCGGCTTGCCCAAGGGCTCCTCATCTAGGAAGACCAACGTGTCCGCCCCGATCACCAGATGCTCCGGGTAACGCTCGGCTACGGCCCACGCCTTGCGTTCGGCATTCAACTCGCACAGCCGGCGCGGCGGGATCGTCGCGTCGTGCAACTCGGTTGCCAGGCTGTCCACGACCCCGAACTCCGGCACGATCTGCTTCAGCAACTCACGCCGACGCGGTGACACCGACGCCAGGACAACAGGAGGATGACTCATCGGGATCGTGTTCGCCTCAACGCGCGCTTCCCAGCCACAGCACTCCAACCGGGATCAGGATCCCGGCCACCAACGCCAGCCACACCGGCCAGCGCGGCTTCACCGAGCGGAATGCCAGCACCAGCCCCACCAACGTCGCCAGGATCAACGCCGCCGACATGCCGTAAACCAGCCACTGGAAAACCTTCGGCGACGCCGCCCGCTCCGCCGCCCCGTCCCGCGGGTAGATCTGGTCCGTGTGGATCACCCGGAACTTTTGAACCCAGGTCTCCGCCTCCGACGTCGACTTCAGGCGGTCCGGGTTCATCACCTGATACCAGCCTGTCCCCAGGAAGAAGAGCAGCAGGGGCGCGTACAGCACCCCAAGGTACAAGTGGACCCGGCGCAGGAACTTCATGGAATCCTACTTGATCACCGGGATCCGGATCTTCTGACCCAGCCGAAGCTTCTTCGGATCCTTGATCGAAGGATTCGCCTTCAAGACATGCGCCAGCCGCACCTTCAATCCATGCTGCTTGTTGTACGCGTCGATCACCGCGCTCAGCGTCTCACCCTCCGCCAGGCTGTGTTCATAGTACTCCATCGGAGCCTCGGGCACCGCCGGCTTCTCTCCACCAGTCCCCGCAGGCGGATCCTTCACCGTCGGCTTGTCCCCCGTCTTCACTCCGCTTCCCTGAGGCGTTGTCGGCGCCGGCGTCGGCCGGTGGGCGGCCGCCGGCGCGGGCACCGAGATCGGCATCGACTTCAACTTGTCGAAGGCGTCCAGCACCTGCGCCTTGTCCGCCGCCCGGTTCTTCTCCACCTCCCGCAACTGCTCCGTCAGCTTCGTGATCTGCTCCTGCGTCGCGTAGTTCTTCGGCGTGTTCACCGCCGTCTTCAGCCGGTCGTTCTCCGCCCGCAACCGCGACACCTCCGCCCGCAAGTCCTGGATGGTGTTCCGGTACGCGTCCATCGCCTCGTCGTGCGAGTTCACGCGGTCAACCAGTCGACGGAAATCCTCGGCATCAATATCCGCCGCGCCGAGGCCAAGCGGGGCGGAAATCAGGGACAGTCCAAGCAGGATCGGAAACGGGCGCATGGCAGCAACAAGCTAGGAACCGGCCCCGAGGGGAGCAAGCGCGGATCAGCCCCGCTCTTCAAACAATGGCAATCGCACCGTGAACGTCGTCCCCTCTCCCACCACCGACTCGAAGCCGATGCTCCCCTGATGCAGGTCCACGCACCGCTTCACGATCAACAGGCCCAACCCCGTCCCCGGTACCTGCCCGACGTTCGTCGCCCGGTGGAAGGCCTCGAACAGCCGCCCCCGGTCCGCCTCCGGTATCCCGATCCCGCGATCCTGGACCTCGATCACCGCATGGTTCCCGTCCCGCCAGACCCGCACGTCCACCCGCTCCCCCTCCGGCGAGTACTTCACCGCGTTCGAGACGAGGTTCGACACGATGTGCCGGATCAGGGACTCATCCCCCACCGCGCCCTCCATCGAACCTTCCACCCGGACCTCCACAGGACAGCGCCGATGGCAGGCTGACAGGCTTTCGTCCGCCAGTTTGTCCAACAGCACGACCACATCGATCGGCAACCGTTGGCTCGCCGTGTTCCCCGACTCCACCCGGCCCAGCAGCAGCACCTGCTCCATCAACCCAGACATCCGCAACGTCGAATCGTAGATGTCCGTCAACAACTCCTCCCGTTTCGCCGCCGGCAACCGGTCCAAGTAGTTCCGCAACAACTCCACGGCGCTCATCGCAATCCCCAGCGGGGTCCGGAACTCGTGCGAAACCATCGACACGAACCGGCTCTTCAGCTCCCCGAGTTGCTTCTCCGCCTCCAAGGCCCGCTGCAACTCCTCCTCCGTCCGACGCAACTGGTCGTTGGCAGTCATCAACTCCGCGTTGGCCGACTTCAACTCCGCCGTCCGGTCACCCACGCGGACCTCCAGCTCGGAGTTCAACTGCCGCAACCGCTGGTCGTTCTCCTGCAGCTGGGCTTCCACACGGTCCCGCTCCGCATGCGCGACCTGCTCCCGCAAGACCCGTCGCCTCAACACCCACACCCAACCGCCCAGCAACAACCCCACCGGCACCGCCACCCGCACCAGGTTCGCCGAGGTCCACATCGGCGCTCCCGTGATCACCGCTATCTGCGCCGGCCCGGAAGCAAGCACCCGAAACCGCTTCGGACGCAGCCACTCATCGGCCTCCACCACGCAAACCCCCGTCGCCTCCACCACGCTGTCCAGTTCCGCCGGTACAGGCTTGTCCGTCTCCAACTCCACCTGGAACGACAAGCCACCGTCCTCCAAGGTCAATTGCTGCTCCGTCCAGTCGCTCCGTGGCCTCGAACTCGCCGCCAGCACACGCCCCTTCACCCGGACCAGCATCGAGTCCCGCGCCCCCTTCAACGCCTCCGCCGAACCCATCGCCGGCGTCGCCACCACACCCGCCGTTCCAACACGCCGGATCCACGCATCCACCAGCATCGGCGCAAACCCACCCAGCGTCGGATATCCCAGCACCTCCACCCGGTCCCCAGGCCGGAGATCCTCCGGCCGCGGCGGATTCAAGTACTGCCCATTCACATCGTGCCGTTCCTGCAACGGCGGCATCCGCACTTCCGCTCCCCCAGTCTCGTCCTCGATGTAGATCCGCCCCGATGGCGTCGCCAGCGTCACCACGCCCGCGAGCTTGGTCCGCTGCCCGAACGAGGTGCTCGGATGAAACCGCATCAACGTCCCGATCGTCTGCGCCGGCACATCCCAGGGGACGATCGGTGCCGGAGTCAGGACCCGGATTTCGTCCAGACCGTTGATCGCCATCCGCACCCCCACCAGATGCCCGGGCTCACTCATCTTCACTCCGCTCACCGCCGTGATCTCCACCCGCGCCCCCAGCAGGTTGGTCGGCAATGGCCCGGTGAACTCCGCCAGATGCAGCTCATGGCGCGCGCTCGACTCACCAAAGTGCATCACCAGCCGCCCATACATGCTGAACATCCACCGGATCGTCGTCGTCACCCGCACCCGCTCGCAGTCGTGCCGCCCCGTGTCCAGGTCCGACAACTCCGTTGGGATCGGCTCCGGCAATTCTCCACGCCCCAGAAACCGGATCCGCTCAGCCCGGATCGCCGCCGAATACCCTTCCGTCACCCGCCCTTGGACCTCCACCCGGTCGCCGGCATGAAATGTCTGTGCTCCCTCCGGAGGATAGACGAAGGCGCTCCCGGTCCCATCGTGCACGAAGAGTGACTTCCACTGGCTCTCCGAATACGTCACCACGCCCACGAACGTGATCGGCGTTCCGCTCCGCGCCCCTTCCCGGTCCAGCCAACGCACCTGCGACAGGTTCCCCACCGTCACCATCGCGTTTGTTCCCCCGCTTCCAGATTGCCCGCCCCGAAACGAAACCTGCCCCCGCAACGCCGGCAACAGCCCTCCCGCAAGCCAGACTACGACCAGCACCAGCCAGCCTGCCCTGCCCCAACCTGATCGCGCCGTCGTCACGTCTGGAATCCTGCCCGACCCACCCTACCGTCGGGTACTCCCAAAAACACTTCATCCTCCGACTTTGGTTGGAGATGGCACGCCAACCCAACGCTCACGCCTTGTCCTGGATCACCGCCGGTCCGATCGAACGTCGGATCACGCGCGTTCCCGCCACGAGGTCATGCAACGCCCGCCGCTCCGGATGGAACGGCGCAATCAGGTAACCCACACCCAACCCCGCCATCGAGACGAACTCAGCCAGGTGCCTCCCCAACGCGCGCGGTACCGACAGCGGCTCCCCGTCCGCACGCACCACCCGCATCCCAAAAAGCATCTTCCCCGGCGTCGCTCCCAGCGCGCCGTGGAACCCCACGAAGTACAGCATCCGCAAGGCGAGGAGGGCTCCCCAGATCATCGCGTTGTACCGCAAGATGACCATCAGGTCGGGCTTGGCTGCCGCCGATTCCCGCGACATGGCCTCGTACAACTCCCCGATCTGCTCCGCCCAAGGCATCGCCATGAGGTTGTACAATGCCCAGATCAGGAAGAAATCGATCACGACGGCCGCCGCCCGCAGCGGAAACTCCGCATCCACCAACTCAGGCCTCTCCTCTTCGGGAGGCAACACCGGCGGCGCCGCCGGAAGATCCCACTGCAGCTCCGGCCAGGACGACGCCGGCTTCCAACGCTCCTCCTGCCCCTGCCACACCCAAGTCCCCGGCGCCACCCGGCCGTCCACCATCCACTGCCTCAACTCGTCCAGCGTCGAAGCCGCATACTCTCGCCCATCCGCTCCAATGATCTTGTATTCGACGCCCTTCAATCGATCCGCTCCTTACGCCTCACGTCGCCCGTCGGCAATAGCATTTATGGCCCACCTGCACCGCATCGGTGGGGCGAGTGTCCTCACGAGCCGGTCAGGAGGCCCAAGTTTCAAGAGCCCTGAAACTGAAGACTTCAACTCTGAGGCGGCTCGACGAAGTCTCGCCACACCGGTTTCGGAGGGCCCTGTCAGGGAACGCATCTCGACACTGCCCCTGAGTCAAACACAGCGGCAACGTCCTCGTTGCCCTCCCAGACCATCCCCGAGGCGACGGGGACGTCGCCACTCCGTGCCCCTTCTCAAACGGGGGCAGTGTTAAGATGCACCCTTTGTCAGGATTCCCACTTCAAATGCCTAGCCAAGCTTAGGTATCAGGTCATATTCTCACGCCCTCTTGACAAGGAGTTGACCGACATGACGGACCTGGAGCTCCGTGAGCGAATGATGGAGAGACTGCTGGCTGCCCAAACCCCCTGGGGACGCTTCCGCCTGACTCTCTATGTCACTTGGAAACGCCTCGCCTGGCAGGGAGTGATCCGCGGCACCCTCCTCCTCAAGCGCGTCTTCGACGTCGTCCTCGCCCTCTTCGCCCTCATCCTCCTCGCCCCCGTCTTCCTGACCATCGCCATCCTCGTGAAGATGGACGGAGGCCCCATCTTCTTCCGCCAGACCCGCATCGGCCTACTCGGTCGCGAGTTCAAGATGCTCAAGTTCCGCTCGATGGTCGTCGACGCCGAGGCACGCCTGAAGGAACTCCTCGCCAAGAACGAGAAGGCCTCAGGCATCACCTTCAAGATGAAGGACGACCCGCGCATCACCAAGGTCGGCCGCTTCATCCGCAAGTCCTCCCTGGACGAACTCCCTCAGTTCTGGAACGTCCTCAAGGGCGAGATGTCCCTCGTCGGCCCCCGCCCGCCCGTCCCACGCGAGGTCGCACTCTACACCCAGGCCGATCGCCGCCGCTTCCTCGCCAAACCCGGCATCACCTGCCTATGGCAGGTCGGCGAACGCGAGGGACGCCTCTTCGAGATTGGCGACCGCAACCAGATCGACTTCCCCGAACAGGTCGCCCTCGACGTCCGCTACATTGAGAGCCAAAGCGTCTGGAGGGACCTTTGGATCCTCGCCAAGACCGTGCCCGCCATCCTCTTCGGCAAGGGCATGTGACGCCTGACCCACGTCCATGAAAGCCATCCTCATCTGCCCCGCCGACCGCTCCACCGCCGTCTTCCTCGCCCGCACCTGCCCCCTCGCCCTCGTCCCCATCCTCGGCCGCCCCCTCCTCGACCTCTGGCTCTCCGAGCTCGCCGGCCGCGGCGCCAAGAGGATCGTCGTCCTCGCCGCCGACCGGCCCGACAAGATCCGCGCCCACGTCGGCCGGGGCGAACAGTGGGGGATCCAGATCGAGGTCCTTCCCGAGACCCGCGAACTTTCTCCCGGCGAGGCCCGCGCCAAACACCGTCCACCCGCCGAGACCGACTGGCTCCCGGCTCCGTTCGACGCCGTCCTCCTCGACCGCATCCCCGGCGGAGAACCGACCCTCTGGACCAGTCCCGCCGACTGGTTCGCCTCCGTCCGCCGCCTCGTTCCCTCCGCCGCGACCGACCGCGTCGGCATGCGCGAACTCTCCAACGGCGTCCACGTCCACGTCCGCTCCCGCATCGACCCCTCGGCTCGGCTCTCGGCCCCATGCTGGATCGGCGCAAACTCCTGGGTCGCCGCCCTCGCCCAGGTCGGCCCCGGGGCCATCATCGAGGAGGGCGCGTACGTCGACGACGGTGCCACCATCCGCGAGAGCTTCGTCGGTTCCGGCACCTACGTCGGCTCCCTCACCGAACTCAACGAATCCCTCGCCTGGGGACGCGGCCTGTTCAAGTGGACCAACGGGAGCTTCACCGAGGTCACTGACCAGTTCCTCCTCGGCGACCTGGACGCCCGTGCCCGCCTCGCCCGCTCCGAATCCCTCCTCGGCCGGTTCCTCGCCCTCTGCGTGATGTGCTGGACCTGGCCCATCCTGCTCTGGGCTCTCATCCGCCGCCCCAGCGGACGCCCACTGTTCGAACTCCACCTCGCCGTCCGCACTCCCATGGAGTCCGAACAGATCGTCGGAACCGTCCGCTACCGCTCCCTCAGCGGGGTAGGCGCCGGCTGGCGTCGCTGGCCACAGCTCTGGAATGTCGTGAAGGGCGAATTCTGCTGGGTCGGCAACCGGCCCTTGACGCCCGACCAGGCCGGCCAGCTCACCAACGAGTTCGAACGGCTCTGGCTCGCCGTCCCCTCCGGCCTCGTCTCCCTCGCCGATGCCGAGGGCTGCACCGATCCGTTCAGCGACGAAGCCCGCGCCCACTCCAGCTTCTACGCCGTCCAATCCAGCCGCGCCGAAAACCTGCGCTTGCTGGCTCGGGCATTTCGGCGTGTGATCAACCACAAATAGGTATCTCCCCATGACTCTCGTCACCCACGGCAACACCCTCCGCGTCGAGGGACTCACGGAGCTGAACGCAACCAACGCCGCCTCCTTCCGCGACCAGGTCCGCGCGGCCCTTCAGGGCGGCCATATCCAGGTCGACCTCGACCTCAACCAGACCCGCTTCATTGACAGCTCCGGTCTCGGCTCCCTCATCGCCATCCACAAGACCCTCTGCGGCCGGCAGGGCATCATCCGTCTCATCAACCCCACCTCCCAGGTCCTCCAGATCCTCGAACTCACCCGGATGCACCGCATCTTCGAGATCGCCAAGTCCTGACTCCTCCCATGCGTACCACTTCCTCAGGGGAGATCCTCTCGGTCGTCGAGTTCACCAACCTCGGCGCCACCAACGCCGGTCTCTTCCGCGACTTCATCAACGCCACGCTCAAACCCGAGCACCGCTTCGTCGAGGTCGACCTCTCCAACGCCGACTTCATCGACTCCGAGGGCCTTGGCGCCCTGATCTCCGCCCACAAGGCGGTCGTCGCCCGCGGAGGCGCCGTCCGCCTCATCGGCGCTTCCCCCATGGTCACCGAGCTCTTCAAGCTCACCCGCCTCGACCAACTGTTCGAATTCCTACCGGCGCGCTGACGCCTCCAAACATCGTGTCCACGGTCACCACCACCCCAGGCCGCTCCCTCAGCCTCGCCATACCCTGTGACCTGGCCGCCGTCCGCGAGGCCGCACGCCAACTCCGCTCCTTCCTCGAACAACAGGGCCTGAATGGACCCGACCTCGACGCCTGGGAACTCATCACCTCCGAGGCCGGCAACAACGCCGTCGAACATACGCCCCCCGCCGCCCTCGACCGCCCTATCGAGCTCGCCCTCCGAGTCACCCCCTCCGACGCCGAACTCGTCGTCGTCGACCACACCCCGGGCTTCGACCTCCCAGACAACCCCCAACTCCCGGACGATCCCCTCTCCGAAAGCGGCCGCGGCCTGTTCCTCATGCGGACGCTCTCCGATTCCGTCCGGTACCTCCGCGCCCGCGACGAGAACATGATGATCATCCGGCGCCGGCGCTCCTCGCCCGCCACCCCGGCTCCCGATGCCGGCGAATCCGTCGAGATGGCCGTCCTCGAGACCACCATCCACACGATGACCGAGGAACTCGCCGCCTCCTACGAGAGCCTCTCCGCCATCTTCCGCTTCACCGCCGAACTCAACCGCGGCTCCATCAACGCCGAGTTCACCGAGCGCTGGCTCCACGAGCTCCGCCAGATCGTCACCGCCGACTGGTTCGTCCTCCGCCTCGCCGACCCCGCCGGCACCCAACTCGTCGTCAGCCAGTGCTCGCGCCCCGACGCCGGCCTCGCTTCCCTCCCCCTCCGGAACCCCGCACCCAACGATTCCTCCATCGAACGCCACGCCGCCCTTTCCCGCCAGGACGTCTGGTTCGATGCCGCCAACCCCGTCCAGCCCGACGATCCCCTCCACCTGTTCGGCAACCCCGCCTCCGGGCTGGCCCACCCCCTCTACGTCAACACCGAGCTCGTCGGTGTCGTCTCCGTCGGCCGCTTCACACGCCAGCACCCCTTCACCGCCGGACAGGTCAACATCATCCACACCTTCGCGGACTTCCTCGGCATCCAGCTCCGCAACGCCCGCATCCAGGAAGAACATCTCCGCACCCGCCTCGTCACCCGCGAGCTCGAGATCGCCGCCACCATCCAGCGTTCCCTCCTCCCGGTACGCCTCCCGGAACCCGACGGCTTCCGCCTCGCCGGCTTCTGCGAAAGCGCCAGCAAGGTCGGTGGCGATTATTTCGACGCCGTCCAGGTCCCCAATGCCGGCCTCCTCCTCGTCATCGCCGACGTCATGGGCAAGGGCGTGCCGGCCGCCATGTTCGCGGCCATCTTCCGCTCCCACGTCCACGCCCGCCCAGACCTCGCCATCCGCCCCGGCGAATTCCTCACCTGGCTCAATCGCGCCCTCTATCCCGATCTCGACCGCGTCGAGATGTTCGTCACCGCCCAGGTCGTCTTCCTCGACCAAAACACCCGAACCGTCCGCATCGCCTCCGCCGGCCACTGCCCTCTCCTCGTCCGCGATGCCATCGGCGAGATCTCGGAGATCAATGCCGACGGACCACCCCTCGGCATCGATGCGGACCTCGAGTTCGGCGAACACTCCCTCTCCGTCGAGGCGGGCATGCGCTTCCTCATGTACACCGACGGCCTCATCGAGGCCCGCAACCCCGCCGGTGACCTGCTCGGACTCGACCGCCTCAAATCCTGGTTCGGCAGCCGGGACCTCGACTTCGCACCCGTCGCCCAGATCGAGTCCGGCCTCGTCCGCCTCGCCCGTGACTTCCAGGGCTCTGCCCCCGCCGCCGACGACCTCACCTTCGTGGTCATGGCTGATGACCCCACTGCCGGCCTGACAAAGGACGGATCCGGTGGCAACCTCCACGTGGTCTATTGAGGAGGCCATTTCCCATGAGCGCGCCCAAGATCCTGATCGTCGACGATGAACCCCACATGCTGAGGGTCACTGAGTTCTCCCTCCGCCGGGGCGGTTACCAGCTCATCATCGGCCGCAACGGGCGAGAAGCCATCGAACTCGCCGAACGCGAACAACCGTCCCTCATCGTGATGGACGTCCTCATGCCCGAACTCGACGGCCTCGGCGCCCTTCGTCTCCTCAAGCAGTCCCCGAAGACCGCTTCGATCCCGGTGATCATGCTCACCGCCCGCGGCCACGTCATGACCCGGCAGGACGCCGAGGATTCCGGCGCTTCCCTCTTCCTCACCAAGCCGTTCTCCCCAAACCAGCTGCTCACCGAGGCCAAACGCCTCATCGACGCCCAGGCCCCTCCTGCGCAATAGCCGACGGCGGTGGGATCGGGATGTCAGGTTCGGAACGGGTGACCTTGCCTGGGTCTGGGGGGCCCCACCCCTACCTCACAATCCCCTCCGCCAGTCTCCGGGCAAAACTCTCCGCCGGCCACGACATCACCGTCCCCCGCAGTCGCATCGTCGACCACGCCCGCCGCAAGGCCTTCTTCCCCGACGACACCAGCGCCAGCCCGGTCTGGACTTCGGGCCGCACCAGCACCCAATCCCCCAGCAGGCCAATCCCAACCCCTTCCCGCACCATCGACAACGTCAGCCCGACACCGACCGTCTCGACGTGCGCCACGAACGAGTGCTTCTCGCGCTCGAGGTAACGGCCCACCAACGTCCGGGTTCCGTCACCGATCGGTGGAAGTATCAGCACCTGGGCTGGCAATTCCGCTGCCTCCACCCTCCCCTGCACGGCCCAAGGATGCCGGTCAGGAACTACCCATCCCAATTCGTCCGTCCTCATCCGCAACCTGAATTCCTTATTCCAAAATCCATGAAATCAAAGTCCCTCAAGTGGCTGTCCGCAGCGGTCAGCGCGCTCCTCGTCCAGGTCGCACAGGCCGCCGACACCGTCAAGGTCGGCGTCCTCCATTCCCTCAGCGGTACCATGGCCATCAGCGAGACGTCCCTGAAGGACGTCCTGCTGTTCACGTTCGACGAGATCAACAAGGCCGGTGGCATCAAGGTCGCCGGCAAGCCCTACATGATCGAACCCGTCGTCGTCGACCCCGCCTCCAACTGGCCGCTCTTCGCCGAGAAGGCCGAGCAGCTCGTCGTGAAGGACAAGGTCGCCGTCGTCTTCGGCTGCTGGACCTCCGTCTCCCGCAAGTCCGTCCTCCCCGTCTTCGAACGGAACAACGGCCTCCTCTTCTACCCCGTCCAGTACGAGGGCGAGGAACTCTCCAAGAACATCTTCTATACCGCGGAGGCTGTGAACCAGCAGGCCATCCCCGCCGTCGACTACATGCTCGGCGAGGGCAAGAAGAAGTTCTACCTGCTCGGCTCCGACTACGTCTACCCGCGCACGACCAACAAGATCCTCAAGCAGTACCTCAAGTCCAAGGGCATCCCCGACTCCGACATCGAGGAGATCTATACCCCCTTCGGCCATACCGACTACCAGACCATCGTCGCCTCCATCAAGTCGTTCTCCGGCGGCGGCAAGGCCTGCGTGATCTCCACCCTCAACGGCGACACCAACGTCCCGTTCTTCACGGAATTCGCCAACGCCGGCCTCACCTCCGAGAACTGCCCGGTCGTCTCGTTCTCGATCTCCGAGGATGAGTTCCGCGGCCTGCCCGCCAAGGCCCTCGCCGGCCACCTCGGCTGCTGGACCTACTTCATGTCCATCAAGAGCCCCGAGAACACCAAGTTCGTCGGCGACTTCTGTGGATCCAACCGCCGCTTTCGGAATCCGTGTAATCTGTGAGGGTATGAGGTTTGTGTGCGGTCCCGGGAGCACTCGGGTAGCAATTGCAGGATGGACGGAGACGGGTACACCTTTGGGCCTGTCGGTCTTTGCTAAACAGACAGGTGGCACTTCGGGAGTTGCTCGTTGATTGCACTTGGAGCTCAACACTCCGTTTCTGTGAATCGAGCTTCGGCGAAAAGCACCTACATTGGGGACCGCCCCGCATACCTGAGTGCATGTAGTCGCCTGGCCCGTCTCCGTCCACCTGCTCACTAACACATCCTGTCCAGTGCAGCAATCATCCATACCACCCACCGTATCCCGGGTCGTCGGTCTCGACGTCCACCCGGATTCCTTCACCGCCTCCATCCTCCAAGGGCCTACTCCCCTGGCGGCTGTTGTGCTGCAAACCTTCAACAAGGTTCCCATCGCCCAGCTCGCTTCCTGGGCCAAGAAGAACACCCTCCCCACCGACACCCTTGTCCTGGAGGCCTCCGGCAACACCTTTGACGCCGTCCGCAAGCTGCGCGCCATCGAGCGCAACGCTCTCGTTCTGGAGAGTGTCTTCATCGGCAAGCTCAAGGAATCACACGCCAACAACGACCGCATCAGCGCCACCCGCATCGCTCGCGCCTACCTCTGCGGCAACGCCAAGCTCGTCTGGGTCCCCGATCCACTCACCCAGGAGCGACGCGACCTCTTCCACGCACACCGCAGGGCCGTCAAGGGCGTCACTGCCGCCAACAATTCCCTCTCCTCCTACCTCAGTGACAACGGCGTCCGACTGGGAGAGTCCCTCCTGGACCTCGGCCGTGACGAACGCCGCACCGCCATCCTCAAGGCCAGGACCTGGAATCCAATGCAGACCCAGATCCTGGAGATCCGCTTGCTCGAACTCGAATACCACATCGAACTCGAGCGACGCTTGGCCAGCCTCGTCGCCCAACAGGTCCTCCAGGATCCAAAGCTCCTCGAACTTACCCGACTCACCGGCATCCGCGATGTCATCGCCTTCGCCATCGGGGCAGTCGTTGGTGACATCAACCGATTCAAGTCCCCGAAATCCCTCGTCAAGTTCGTCGGCCTCAACCCCGCCTTCGACGACAGTGGCAAGGGTACCAAGTCAGGCGGCATCAAGGGGCATGGGCACAAGGATCTCCGCGCCCTTCTCATCGAGGCAGGCCACTCGCTGCTGCGTTCATCCAAGCATCCCAACAGCGACTGGGGCCGCAAGCTGCTGGGCCGAAAGGGCGAGGTCTCGCTTGTGGTGGCAGCCTTGGCCCGCAAGCTCATCACCCAGGTCTGGTACTCGCTCATGGGACTCACCGACCCCATGGAGCAAGCCGCCAAACCCATGGTCCAGAAGCTCGGAAAAATCATCTCCCGCGTCGGCCAACAGGGCCTCGACGCACTGGGCATCACCCGCAAGGACGCTCGGGAACAGGCGATGGAAATCCTCCGCACCCGCAAGTCGGGCCGGGAGTACACCCTCCGAAACAGTCCTCCCGCCCAAGACTTGGGTGCGCAAGCGCAGCCCCCTGCCAATGAAGCCGTCATGACGGTTCCAGCGTCGGCCGTGGCGACCTAGACGCAGGGGAAGTCAGGCAAAAGCGCGGAAGCGCAAAAGGGAATTGAAAAGAGCCGCCTTCGGCGGAAAGTTTTGGCCGCCTAGAAACGGAGAGGGGAGGACGGCAAAGGCGTAGGCCCACCGTTCTCTCCTTTCCCAGGCTGGGTGCTGGCGCCGGCACCACGCGCCCTGGTGCAGTCAGCATGCTTGGCCCACGAAAGATTTTCCCTTCGGTTTTCTCAGGCTCTCGTTGACAAACCACATACCTGAAATCTGTGGATAACCAGAGCCCACCCTCCATGGAATCGCCCTCTCTGTGGAGGTTCTGGCAGTTCCTCGATTCCGCCTTTCCCACCGGCGGGTTCGCCCACTCCGGCGGACTCGAGGCCGCCCGTCAGCACGGCGAGATCTCCGGTCGCGCCGGCCTCGAGGCCTGGCTCATCACCAGCCTCCGCCAACTCGCCCACGCCTCCCTCCCGTGGGTCTGCACCGCCCACCGCGAGCCGCATCGGATCCACGAACTCGACGACCTCTCCGACGCCTTCCTCACCAACCACGTCGCCAACCGCGCCAGCCGTCTTCAAGGATCCGCCCTCGTCCTGGCCGCCGATCGCGCCCTCGGGGCCCGCCTTCCCGACCCTGCCCACCCCCTCCCCTTCCAACATCTCGCCCCCCTCTTCGGCACCCTCGCGCGTCAGCTCGGATTCCCACTCGACGACACCGCACGCGGCTTCGTCTTCATCCAACTCCGTGGCTGGGTTGCCGCTGCCGTCCGACTCAACATCGTCGGCCCGCTCGCTGGCCAAGCCGTGCAGGCGGCCGTCGCCAGCCACGCCGATCGCACCGCCGATCTCGGTCTCTCCCTGTCCCTCGACGACCTCGCCCAGACTGCTCCGCTCCTCGACCTTTGGCAGGGCACGCAGGACCGGCTTTATTCCCGCCTCTTCCAGACCTGATCTCCAACACTCTTTCCCATGGCCACCCATTCACACAGCCACGATCACGATCACGACCACGACCACGGCACCTGCAACGATCCTTCCCATCGCCACGGTCACGGGCATTCCCACGGTCCGCACGGCCACACCCATGAGCCCTACGGCGGCGCCGGGAACTTCGAGGAACGCGAATCCCCCATCGAACGGAACTACTCCCAGCGCGCCTTCACCGTCGGCATCGGCGGCCCCGTGGGTTCCGGCAAGACCGCCCTCATGCTCGAACTCTGCCGCGGCCTCCGGGACCGCGTGAACCTCGCCGCCGTCACCAACGACATCTTCACCCGCGAGGACGGCGAGTTCCTCGTCCGCCACGGCGCCCTTCCCGCCGAACGCATCCGCGCCGTCGAGACCGGCGGATGTCCCCACGCCGCCATCCGCGACGACATCTCGGCCAACCTCCTCGCCCTCGAGGAACTCCAGCGCCAGTTCCACACCGACCTCCTCCTCGTCGAATCCGGCGGCGACAACCTCGCCGCGTGCTACAGCCGCGAACTCGCCGACTACACGATCCAGGTCATCGACCACATCCTCCACGCCTGGCAGCACGCCCGCGGCATCGCCCATTCCCACTGACCCCCGCCGCGCCGCTGCGTCGCCGCTGGAAATCGGGCCGTTCCCCCCGCTGGGGCCCTCCCCAAGGTTTCTTTGTCCGGTTTCCGCACGGGCGGCTACCTTGGGATGAGTGCAGACGCTGACCGATCCACAGCTGCTACGGGCCTACGCCGAGGACCATTCGGAGGCCGCCTTCGCCGAACTGGTGCGAAGGCATGTCGACCTGACGTACTCGGTGGCGCTCCGGATCGTCCGGGACACCCACCTCGCCGAGGACGCCACCCAGGCCGTGTTCGCAGCCCTGGCCCAGAACGCCGGCACGCTGTCCAACCATCCCGTCCTCTCCGGCTGGCTCCATCGCGCCGCACGCAACGTGGCCTCGCAGATGGTCCGCTCCGAGGTGCGCCGCCGCGCCCGGGAACAAGAAGCCGCCAGCATGAATGAACCGACCTCCGGAACCGACGCCCCCTGGGAAGAGGTCGAACCCCACCTCGACTCCGTCCTCGCCGAACTGGAGGCGACGGATCGCGACGCGGTGCTGCTCCGGTACTTCGAACGCAAGACCGCCCGCGAAATGGCCGAACTCCTGGGGATCGGCGCCGAAGCAGCCCAGAAGCGGGTCAGCCGGGCCGTGGAACAGTTGCGCGTGCTGTTTGCCAGACGCGGCGTCGCCGTCAGTACAGGTGGGCTCGCGATCCTGATGACTTCCCATGCGGTGCAGGCCTCGCCGGCCGGCCTGGCGGCTGCCGTTTCCGGAGCCGCCACCCTGACCTCGGCCGCCACGGCAACCCTCCCCGCCGAAGCGTTGCAGGCAGTGGGTTCGACCGCAGGCACGGTTGGCTTGGGCGCAGCAAGCGGCGCGTTGCTCCCCAAGATCGCCGCGGGATTCGCGGTCGCCATTGCAGCCGGATTGGGCGTCTGGGGCGTCGTCGAGAATCGCGCCCTCCGCCTTCAGGTCCGCAGCCTCGAAGCCCAGGTCGCAGCCGAACGCAAGGGCAATGGCCCTTCGTCACCCCGGACCGTTTCCGCTCCGCTCGCACCCTTCGCCGGGACCGGGCGCGACTCGTTCCCGGCCGACGGACCATCGCCTCTGGCGAGTCTACCCTCGGATGCCACTCCCACTCCGGCGTCCAGCGCTGCCGGCGACGCCCGAACTGCCCCGATGGGCGGAGCCGGACAGGCGGGCGCTGGAATGGGTTCATCCGCCGGCGGCAGCACGACATCCGGGATGGGCTCGGTCGCCCGCACCTCCGCCTCCGGAGGACAAGCCCTGGAAGCTGCCACCGTGAACGGTTCCACCGTCATCCGGTACGGTGGTCGCGAATTCCCCATCGGCCGTACGCGCGGTCTGGTTACCACCCGCGCCGTCAGCCTGCAGGGACGCGAGTATGCGGCCGCCTTCGAGGACGGGCGCGTCATCTGGGAAAGCACCCCCGGAGCAGCCCAGCAACTCCGCTAGGATCACTTTATGAAGACCAAACGAACCATCATTGCAGCCTTGTGCGTGTGCGCGCTGGCAACGGCTGTCGAACGCGGGCTCGCCCGGGAAGTCCGGTCCACCAGCAGCTCCAGCTCGGGCTCGGGCGTGAGCGTCAGCACCGTGAACGGGGAGACCGTCGTCACCGCCAACGGTCAGGAAGTCTACCGCGGCCCCACCCGCGGCGCGGTAACCAGCGTCAGCCGGAGCGAGAATGGCGTTGAGTACAGCGCCATCATGGACGGAGACCGGGTGCTCTGGGAAAGCTCTCCCGGGGCGGCCGGTAACCTCCCGCCCGGCGGAAAGGCCGGTGGAGGCGGTGGAGGCGGTGGCGGTGGAGGCGGCGTCGGCTCGGGCATTGATCACGACGCCTTCATGGCTGAACACCAAGCGAACTTCGACAAGATGGTCCGCGAGATGCAGCAACGGGCTGGAAGCAATGGCGGCTCCCGCTCATCCGGTTCCCAGTCCGGCACGACACGGAGCGGATCGCGGTCGATGAGCGGCGGCAGCGCACGCTCCTCGGCCGGTGGCTCCGCCAGCGCAGGCGGATCCAGCGGCGGATCCAGCGGCGGATTCAGCCGGAGCGGCGGCAGCAGCAGCGGAAGTGGCAGGGCCAGCGGAGGCGGAAGCTCCAACGCCAGCGGCAACGGCAGCTCTGCCGGCTTCGGCAACGGCTCAGGCCTCGGCACAGACCCCAACTTCCTTCCTCCCAGCCCGGCCCAGGGACAGTCCCTTCGTGGCGCCACCCCGCGCCCGGTCGCGCCTTCTGCCCGCCCCGCCCCTCGCAAGCGCACTCAGACGACTCCCGCCCCCGAGGAAGCCTCGGTGACATTCAAGGTCGTCGACGGCAGCTCGGTCGTGGTCTTTCGCGAACGCGAGTACCCGGTGGGCCCCACCCACGAACGCCTCACCGGCAAGTCGTGGATCGCCGACGGCAAGGAGTACGCCATAGCGCAGGAAGGCGACCGCGTCATCTGGGAGAATGTCCCCGGTGCCGCCCGCCAACTGGTCGAGGTCAACGACCGTTGAACCCAGAATCGGCAGTTCATTCATCCGCAGATGGCGCCGATTGCGCAGATGGAGGGGCTGCCCCACCCAATCCATGCTGGGTCTAGGCGTCACCTCGGAGGTGCGCGGGCGTTTCACCCTGAAAACGGCAGTTGGGCTATCCACCGATTTCACAGATTTCACAGATGGACCGGGACGAGGGGCCTCACCACATCGCCGTTTCCATGTCACCCGTGGGGTGAAACAGCAGCCTCTCTCAACCGGCTTCCAATCCGTGAAATCGGTGAAATCTGTGGATCCAACCGCCGGTTCCAGCTTTACACGCCGTTGACACAACCGGACGGCAGCCCTGCCATGATGGGCCCATGAGCACGCTCCCCTGGTTCACCTGCCTCGCCCTCGCCTGCCGCCTCGCCGCGTCCGACGTCGTCACGCCGCCGGACGGATCCTATCAGTTGCGCGTCACCCATCAGGCACGCCTCCAGCCAGACAACCACCCCCTGAAGCCGATTCCTTCCGCCCAGTTCCAGCCGACCAACGGCCTGCCCGAAATCACCGTACGAATCAGCGGCGGAGGCAAGCAGGTGAGCCTGATGCCTGGGAAGATCTCCGGCGCGCTCCAATCCAACACCAACGCGATCGCGACCTACGATCTGACCGAAGGGCTGTTTGCGGGCGGCAGCCTGACCGTGGAGAAGTCGGAATCGGGTTGGGTGGGTACGTTCACGCGGTTCGGCTCCGGCAGACCGATCCTGTCGAGCGTGCGAGGACCGCTTTCGCCACAACCTCCCGCCCCGCGGTGAATCAGGCCGGCACTGGCTATCGGGCTTCGGCCGCCGGGCGAACCGGCCCTCCCACCGCGCCGCCTTCCCGGGCCCCGACCCTTCGCACGAGCCACAGGGTCAGCATCGCCGCTGCCACCGCCATCCAGCCCAGTCGGTCGAAATGCCGGAGCGATCCGTCGTCCGCCTTCGTCACCATCCAGCCACCGAGCCCAGAGCTCAGCCCACCCGCCAGATCCCGGACGCAACCGTTCAGGCTCATGTAGGCACCACGGTCCCGCGGTTGGACCGCCATCGACTGGATCGCCTGCCCGGGGACGAACCGTCCGCTCCCAAAGACAAAGTAGGAACCGGTCACGACGATGATCGCCCAGGCCGGCGACGGTGGCGCGAGCGCGATGGCCAGCGTCACGGCACAAGCCGCCCACACCAGCACGCTGAAGACCCGCACCTTCCCGTGTTCGTCCGCCCACCTTCCGATCAACGGCCCGCTGATCCACGAAAGCACCCCGCCCGTGAGGTAGACCGCGGGCACCATTTCCCTCGGCAAACGCAGGTCCCCCACGAGATGCGGTGCCAGCAACGGGATGATCGCAAAGTGCCCGAAGACCAGCGTCGCCATGAACAACAGCCCGCGCCGGGCGTTCGCATCGCCCAGCAGCGCCAGGAACCGCTCGAACCCCGGACCCGCTTCGTCTGCCAGATGCCCGCGCACCGGCGGCAGGAACTTCCACAGCAGGATCCAGTTCACGATCGCCAATCCGGCCAACACGAGGAACGGCGCCTCCCACCCGAACTTCTGCGCCAGGTACAATCCGAAAGGCACCCCCACCGCCGCCGCTGCCGAAAAGGATGTTCCCACCAAACCCATCGCCGCCCCGCGCCGCTCCGGCGGAACCACGTCCGCCGCGATCGTCATGACCGCCCCGCCCGCGATCCCTCCAAACATCCCGCACAGGGCCCGAGCCAGAAGCAGCGTATCCGCCGACCGCGCCACCGAACACGCCAGCGTCGCCAACCCGAATCCCGCGTAGGTCCACAACAATACCGGCCGACGGTCGTGCCGGTCCACGAACGGCGCTGCCGCCAGTCCGGCCACGCCCGCCGTCAGCGTGTACATCCACACCAGCCGGCTGAACTCCACCGTGTCGATCCGCCACAGGTCCATCAGCTGCGGACCCAGGGGCATCATGATCATGAAGTCCACGACGTGCGTGAACTGCACCAATGCCAGCAGGATGAGGAGGAACCTCTCCGAAGGGGCCTTCATGCAGGAAGCGGACGCCTCATGCGCCCACCAACTCCCGGATCGGCGTCCCGCCATCCGTCAACGGTCTCGGACGCCCCACCGGATCCATGAACTCGGCGCTGGGCGACAACCCCAGCAGATGGAAGATCGTCGCAGCCAGGTCCCGAGGTCGGATCGGACGCGAGTCCGGCAAGCCCCCGATCCGGTCACTCGAACCCACCACCTGACCGCCCGGGATCCCGGCACCGGCCATCGCGATCGAGAAGCACGCACCCCAATGGTCGCGGCCGCCCACGGCGTTGATCTTTGGCGAACGCCCGAACTCACCCATCGCGATCACCAACGTCTCGTCCAGCAGGCCCCTCTCGCGCAGGTCCTCGATCAACGTCGCAAAGGTCCGGTCGAACTGCGGGCACAAAACATCCCGCACGCGGCTCGCGTTCGACGCATGGGTGTCCCACAACGGACTTCCCGCCACCTCCGCCTTGCCTTCACGCGGCCAGTTCACCTGCACCAACCGCGTTCCCGCCTCCACCAACCGACGCGCCAGCAGCACGCTCTGCCCGAACTTGTGCAGGCCATACTGCTGCCGCAGCGCCAGCGACTCCCGCTCCAGTTCAAACGCCTTCCGACTCGCCTCGGCATGCAACAGGTCGAACGCCTTCCGCTGCGAATGATCCCAGCCCGACACGGGCGCGCTCGACTCGCCCGCCCGGAAATGCGCGTTCAACTGCTTCAACAGGTCGTGCCGATCCTGCAACCGCACATCCGAAATCCCGGCCTGCCGGCTCAGCCCCTCGATCTGGATCGGCAGCACCGTCGGGTCACACCGCATCAGCATCGGGTTCCACACCGGCCCCATCAACCCGCCGTCCTGACCCGGCCAGAGGATGTTGCCGTCGTTCGCCAACGGCTCCGGCAACACCACCGACGACATCGGCGAACGCGTGCTCGGTTTCATCGCCCCGACCACCGCCGCGAGACTCGGCCAATCCTGCGGCCCCGGCGGAACATTCTCCGCCTTCGTCATCGGCTCGTACCCGGTCAGCATGAACGCACCACTCGTCGAGTGCGCGTCGATCTCCGTCGTCATCGACCGGATCACCGCGATCCGATGTGCCACCCGGGCCGTGTAGGGCAACGTCTCGCAGAAGTGCGTGCCCGGAACACTCGTGCGGATGGACCGGAATACATCCCGGACCTCCGAGGGCGCATCCGGCTTCGGATCGAAGGTCTCGTGCTGCGGCGGCCCGCCCGCGAGGAACAGCAGGATGCACGAACGCGCCCGACCGAAGCTCGCCGCCGCTCCGCCCTTTGCCACTGACGACCCCGGTTCTGACGCCCGCACCCCGGTGGAAAGCAGGTTCGACAACGTCACCCCGAACAACCCCAGCCCACCCATGCGCAGCCATTCCCGGCGACCAAACAAGGGCCCTGGACAAGGATCATGCTGTCGGTAACTCGGCATGGGAGTGACTCCCGCCAATCGTCCTCCCAACCGCCACGCCTGCAACAAGAAGTTTTCGGCGAGATGGGTGGGACGAGACTCCATCGAGCCGTTCCCCCGTCCGCCTCCCCTTCGCACTCGTACTCGTACTCAGCCCGCAGGGCGGTACTCGTACTCGACACCACTCCACTCCCACATCCCCCACTCGAATCCCATCGGCTCGAGTACGAGTTCCCCTTCTCCCCTCCTCCCGAGGTCCGATACCCGCACTTCCGGTAACCCGTTACCGAGTACGTACTGCAACTCGGCGCTGGTCCGGCCCGACGCTCCGTCCCCACCAAGGACCCTCGGGTTGCATCCACCCTCGCCCGCCTACCCAAGCACCGCTTCATGACCTTCCTGGTCGGCCCGGAGTCCGTCATGCTGTTCCTGACGATCCTGTCCTATCTGCTCGCAGCGCGGCATGGGTCGTACGAGTCGCGGGATGTCGCGGTGCTGGAGCGGGCCATGTGGCTCCTGCCTGTGGTCGCAGTCCCCTTGGCCTACTCCACGATCTTCGCACCTGGAGCCCGGAATTGGTGGTGGTTGTGTCGCGCCAACCTCGCCACCTACCTTGGGCTCATCCTCTGCTCGGTCCGCATCGTCCAGGGGTTCGGCGCACCCGGAACCGGGCCCAAGGGACAGGAGATCGGTGTGTTTGTTGTGATGTGCCTCGGGGTCGTGTTCTCCTCCATCGCCAGCACCTCGACCGGTGCCATGATCCTGGCTTCCCAGAAGCCAGCATTCTCCGGTTGGTTCGGTGCGCATCGGTTCATCGGGATCCTCCTCGCCGCCCTGGCTGCCGTGCCGGTGGCGATCCTGACGACTCTCGTGGGTTCGGTGCTTCTTGCGGCCTACGTCGGGATAAGCAAGGCAATCGAACGTTGACTCAGCCTGGCCATGCACCACGTCCTGACCTGCGTCGTCGGGCCGGAGTGCGCCATCGTCAGCGCCGCTGCCGGTCCGCCGCCCTCCCAGACCCGGATTGCATTCCAGCGCACCGCGGTCTAGCACCTCGGAAGTACCCGCGTCTGTTCCGCCGCCATGAATCCCCGCCTACCCGCGCCCTGGCACTCGAGGCCTGCCTTCACGCTGATTGAACTGCTCGTCGTGATCGCGATCATCGCCATTCTCGCCTCGCTCCTGCTCCCCGCCCTCGGCGCCGCCAAGGAAAAGGCCCACCGCACCAAATGCGTGAACAACAACCGGCAACTCGGACTCGCGCTCCAGATGTATCCGATGGATAACAACGACTACATGCCGTGGCCGAACTGGGGCAACTCGACCGGACCTGGATGGCTCTACCAACCCGTCTCCGGCCACGCGCCGGACCCGCTCAAGACCAACGAGCTCCGCTATGTCGAGGCGGGGCTCTACTTCCCCTACCTGCGCGATCGCAAGGTCTACTATTGCCCGCTCGACCGCACGAACGACGTGTCCTGGCAAAAGCGCGGCCAGCGGGTTTCCTCCTACGTCATGAACGGTGCCGTCTGCAGCTTCGGCAAGCTCGAAGGGAGCCCCGTTAAGACCCACAAGCTCGGCGCCTTCAATCCAGGCGCCTACGCCTTCTGGGAACCGGACATCAAGAACTACGACGGTATCTGGGACGCCAACCCTGGCCGCGACGCCAGCCAATACCCCAACCAGCAGGAAGGCGTCGGACGCCGGCACAAGAAAGGGGCCGTCATCACCGGCTTCAGCGGCCAGGTCCACTTCATCCGGTTCGAGGATTTCCAGCGGGAACAGACCCAGAACAAGCCAGGACTTCTCTGGTGCGTCCCCGGTTCGACCACCGGCCAGTGAACCCCACCCGCCAGTGATACCCACCCACGCCCGACCCACGCCCGACCCACGGCCCTGATCCCGCCACCCGCCTGCTTTTACATCCGTATGTCGCATATGCGACACTGGATCGTACGCGGACCCACCCACGGCCCCGATCCCGCCACCCGCCCGCTTTTACATCCGCATGTCGCATATGCGACACTGGATTGCAGACGGACCCACCCACGGCCCCGTTTCAATACCGTGACTGGAAGTCCCCAGCCCTCTCCGGCAGGATCCCCGCCCGGCGGGCATGCCTCAGAGTCAAACCGTCCCCCGATCCTTCGTGCCATGAATTCCACCACCACCCCACACCCTCGCCACCAAGCAGCCGGCTTCACGCTCATCGAGCTGCTCGTCGTCATCGCGATCATCGCCATCCTCGCCGGCATGCTCCTGCCTGCCCTCAGCAAGGCCAAGACCAAGGCCCAGGGCATCCTGTGCCTCAGCAACGGCCGACAGCTGATGCTCGCGTGGAAGCTCTACGTCGATGACAACCAGGACAAGCTCCCCCAGTCCTACGGCCCCAACGAGTGGGTCCACGGCTCCCTCGACTTCAACGGCAGCAACGCCAGCAACTGGGACGTCGACCGCGATATCTCCAAGGGCCTCCTCTGGAAGTACTGCGGCCAGTCCGCCAAGGTCTTCAAGTGCCCGGCCGATGCCAGCACCGTCACCGTCAAGGGCGCCAAGGTCCCACGCGTCCGCAGCATGGCCATGAACGGCTGGATCGATTCCACCGACGTCGAGTCGTTCGGCAGCGGCTTCCGGATCTACAAGAAGTTCTCCGACTTCCAGGACCCCGGACCCTCCATGACCTGGGTCTTCATGGACGAGCGCGAGGACAGCATCAACGACGGTGAAATGATCGTCGGGATGACTGGTTATCCCAACTCCCCCGGCCAGTGGCGCATCGTCGATTACCCCGCTGGATACCACAACCGCGCCGGCGGCCTCTCCTTTGCCGACGGCCATTCCGAGATCCGCAAGTGGGTTGATCCCCGCACCGTTCCCGTCCTCAAGAAGAACACCGAGATCCCGCTCAACGTGGTCTCACCCAACAACGCCGACGTCTTCTGGCTCATGGAACGGACCACCCGCTCCAAGCGCTGAGATCAGCCTGGTTCCAGCCAAAGGACGGGGTAGCTGCCGACGTCCGGAGGCAGCGCTTGTAGGCCGGGTGCCCTCACCCGGCGTGGATCGTGAACCGCCGCGTGGGGGGCACGCGGCCTACCCAACGGAGTTCTGGAATCTGGGAACTCTTACGGAGCGGCATCCAGCACGACGCGGAACCCCAGCGATGAACTCCCGCGGCTTACCGCCTCGCTGTCTCGCGAAGCCAATCGGCTGAAGCTGGCATCCTGCGTCCAGCTTCCGCCCCGCACGATATAGGAACCGCCGAATTGGTCGCCGGTCGGATCCGTCACGCTCCCGGTTGGGTATCCTCCCGGCTTGGTGGAACACCATTCCGCCACGTTGCCCAGCATGTCGTAGAGTCCCCACGCATTGGGCTGCTTCGACTTGACCGGATGGGTCTGCGAACCGGAGTTCCCGGACCACCACGCAACCGCATCCAGCTCACCATGCCGGGCCCCGGTCGCTCCAGCGCGAGCGGCATACTCCCACTCCGACTCGGTCGGAAGCCGGTAGAACTGCTGCGGGCTGATTCGTCCAGCGGTACGCTCCCGGAACGTCAACAGGTTGCAATACGAGACGGCCCCATCGTGGTCTACGTTCTCCACTGGAAGATCCAAGCCCTTGAACGTCGAGGGCGTCGTCGACTCGGGACGAACATGCCCCGTCATCACCGCCTCGTACTCCGCCTGGGTCACCTCATGGTCACACATCCAGAATCCCTTCGTCAGCGTTACGGTGTGCATCGTCTCGTCCAAATACATCGTCGGGTCCGTCTTCCGGCCCGGCTCATCTGTCGGACTGCCCATGACGAAGGTCCCCGGCGGGATCCAGACAAAGCCGTCCGTTCCCAGCTGTTTCGGCGTACCCCTGGCACGATAGAACCGACGGCTGTCACCCGGCTGCAGATCCAACAGGACCGCGCCATCCGCGGTCACCAGGACATTGCTGAGCACCGTCCACGGTCCCGTCGGATTCAAGGCCCATTCGACCCGGGCCAGGGATCCCGCCAATCCCTGCACGGTGATCCTCGGAATCAGTTCCAATTGGAGCGCCAGGTTCTTCGGCGGAGCGGCAATCGTCACGCTGGGGGCGGACGAATACCCACTGCCGGCCGACAGCACGATGACCAAGGCAACCTTGTCCCCTTCGAGGATGGCTTTTCCCTCCGCACCCGTACCTCCTCCGCCACTGATCGTCACCCGGGGCGGCTCGATATAGCCGGAGCCGGGCGCGGTCAGGTTGATCGACGTCACATATCCGGCAGTGACCGACGCCACGGCCGTCGCGGTGTCTTGAGCGAGGCTGCGGGTTACTGCCAGAAACCACACGAGGAGCCCGAGGGGCCACGCTTGGATTCTCATTGAGGCGATCGAAGCGGATCCACCAACCCGATCAAGCGCATAGTTGGCAGCAGTATGGGCATGTCGCGCAGCTCGTCACTGCCCCCGCTCCAAACGGGGCGGCAAGGTCCTCGTCGACTTCCCTCCGTGATCCAGGGCGAGACCGGGAATCGCCAACCTGTACCCAACGCCGGAGGCGTGGCAGCCGGTAGCCCCGGGTTGGCCGAGGTACGAGGCCCACCCGGGGTCTACATTCCAAATGGAGCCCGCACCCTGAAAGGGTGCGTAGAATCCCCTTGCTGTCGGAATCGGAATCGAAGGAAGCACGAACCCGATTCCGCCCCTGATACAATGGTGATGGCGGCCCCCAAAGGTCGTAGGGGTTTCAACCTCACAAGGTTCCACGCGAACCCGACTACCGTGAATCCTCCCCGTGCCGCACC
Source organism: Limisphaerales bacterium (assembly GCA_965284395.1). GTDB lineage: Bacteria > Verrucomicrobiota > Verrucomicrobiia > Limisphaerales > UBA9464 > UBA6176. The sequence continues at coordinate 1,374,744 of OZ260084.1, forward strand.
TTGATCACGTCGGCGGTTCACAAGATCGCTGACAGAACGTCGGACAGTTCCCAAGGGATAAAGGGAGGGAAGGTTCGGCGCTCACCGGCAAGACGAGGGCATTGGGGATATTTGGGGGCCCAACATCTTGCCGGTGTTTTCTTTTCTGGGCCTACCCTCACGCCAGAATCCCCCGGATCACTTCCCCGTGGATGTCCGTCAGCCGGTAGTCGCGACCCTGGAACCGGTAGGTCAACCGCTCGTGATTGAACCCCAGCGCATGGAGCAACGTCGCCTGCAGGTCGTGGACGTTGACCTTGTTCTCCACTGGACTGAACCCGAGTTCATCCGACTCGCCGTACATCATCCCGCCGCGGATGCCACCGCCGGCAACCACCATGGAGTAACAGTCCGGGAAATGATCCCGGCCAAGGATGTCGCTCTTGGCCGTGCGTCCCTCGCGGAACGGTGTGCGCCCGAACTCACCCCCCAGCACCACCAACGTCTCGTCCAGCATTCCGCGCTGACGGAGATCCTTCAGCAACGCCGCCACCGGACGATCCATCGTCGCGCACTTCTTCGTCAGGCCATCGCGGATGTCCTCACCCGGCCCCGTGCCGTGGAAGTCCCAACCCCAGTCGAAGAGCTGCACATACCGCACGCCCTGCTCCACCAGGCGCCGTGCGAGGAGGCAGTTGTTCGCAAAGCTCGAATCACCGGGCTTGGCCCCGTAGGCCTCCAGCGTCGCCGCCGACTCACGGCTGATGTCCATGACCTCCGGAACCGACGCCTGCATGCGGAACGCCAGTTCATACTGTGCGATTCGTGTGGCCGTCTCGGGATGCCCCAGCTCGCGCTGCTGCATCTCGTTCAGGTCCTTCAACACGTCCAGGCTCATCCGACGCGTCTCGCGGTCGATGCCCTGTGGATCGGACGCGTACAGCACCGGATCCCCCTTCGAACGGCATTGAACCCCTTGGTAAACCGACGGCAGGAAACCACTGCCGAACGAATTGCGCCCGCCATTCGGCTGCACGCCGCTCGAGATCAACACGACGAACCCCGGCAGGTTCTGGTTTTCCGAACCCAACCCGTACGTCACCCACGATCCGATCGACGGCCGACCCGGCCGCGGCGACCCCGTGTACACCAGCAACTCCGCCGGCGCGTGGTTGAACTGGTCGGTCGTCATCGACCGGATCACGCACAACTCATCCGCCACCGAATGCAGGTGCGGAATGGCGTCCGAAAGCCAGACCCCGCCCTGGCCGTGCTGCGCGAACTTCCGCGGCGTTCCGAGGAGCTTGGGAACACCCGACGTGAACGCGAACCGCTTTCCCTTGAGGAAGGCATCCGGGCAATCCTGTCCGTTCCGCTTCACCAACTCGGGCTTGTAGTCGTAAAGGTCGAGGTGCGGCGGCGAACCGGTGAGATGCAGGTAGATCACCCGCTTGGCCTTGCCCGCGAATTGCGGCATCCGCGGTGCCAGGGGATCCGTCGGCGAAGGCGTGGGCAGGTCTGCGCCCATCGACTGCCCCTTCATGAGCGACGCCAGCGCGAGCGCGCCGATGCCGTGCGCGGTCTTCCCGAGGAAATGGCGCCGGGTGAGGTTCTGGAGCTGTTCGAGTCGTGAATTCATTCGGTTCCTTGGTTCCTCAGCGCTTCATCAGCATCTCATCCAGGTTCAGCAGCACGTTGCCCACCATCGTCCAGGCTGCGAGTTCCGCGAGGTCGACCCCGGCCGGGGCCGCACCCAACGGCTGGGTCGCCACGTCCTTCGCCTTCGCCGGATCCGCCCGGAAACGCTCGACCGACTTCGCATGGAACCCGGTCAGGCGGTTCAGTTCGTCCTCGGATGGATTCCGGCTCAGGCAGAGCCGGTAGCCGAGCCGGATCCGTTCCGTCGGCGTGCTGCCACCGGCCGCCACCAGACGCCGCGCCAGGGCCTGCGCAGCCTCCATGTAAACCGGGTCGTTCAAGGTCACCAACGCCTGCAACGGGGTGTTCGAGCGTTCACGCCGCACCTGGCAAACCTCCCGGTTCGGTGCGTCGAAGGTCGTCATCGACGGATACGGATTCGAACGTCGCCACGTGGTGTAGAGCGCCCGACGATACCGGTCCTCGCCCGCGCTGGTCTCCCAATCCGTCCCGCTGCCGAACGCCGCGCTCAATCCGAGCTTCGGCTGCGGGGGCCGCACCGGCGGACCATACATCTTCGGGCTCAACAGGCCGGCCACCGCCAGCGCCTGATCCCGGATCATCTCGGCCGACAGGCGGAACCGCGGCCCGCGCGCCAGCAACCGGTTGTCCGGATCCATCGCAGCCAACTCCGGCGTCACCCGCGACGACTGGCGATACGCCGCCGAAGTCACCATCAGCCGGATCATGTGGTTCACGTCCCACTTCTTCTCCATGAACTCGACCGCCAGCCAGTCGAGCAGTTCCGGATGCGACGGCAATTCTCCCTGCGAACCGAACTCCTCCGCCGTCCGCACCAACCCGACGCCGAACAGGGTTTCCCAAAGCCGGTTCACCTCGACCCGCGCCGTGAGCGGGTTCTCCGGCGACACCAGCCATTGCGCCAGCAACAGGCGATCCACCGGCACGTCCGCCGGTGCCCCGTGGAAGGCTTCCGGCAATCCCTCGCTCACCTGCCGGTCCAGCTCGAGGTAGTTCCCCCGCCTCTGGATGTGCGTCTTCCGACGCTGGTCATTCGCCAGTTCCCGGAACACCGGCACCGTCGTGATCGGCTTCGTCTCCTCGACGCTCTTCTTCAGCCGCGCCAACTGCTCGCGCTCGCGCTGCAACGACGGCGCAATCGAGACGAAATGCCGCCGGATCTCCGCCTTGTCCGCCTCCGTCCGACGCGCCGGATCCAACCGCAGCAACGCCAGGATCGACGACGGCACCCGCGCGAACTCGGCCGCCCGCGGATCCGACGACTTCGACAACCGCACGCGCCCGATCGTCGCGTACTCGAACTTCGAATCCTGTTCGATCGTCAGCACGAGGTTCGTCCCCGCGCCCAGGCTCACCGGCGTCTCCGGGAAGAGCGTCAGCTGATGCGGCTCGCCCAGCCGTGGTCCCACGGCCCAGCCGCGGTTCTTCGGATCCTTGTTGTCGAGGACCAGCGCCGCCGGAAAATCCTTCTCGGCAAAGTCCGCCACCACCGCCGCAAAGCGGATCGAACGCTCCCCATCGGTGCGGAACTCGGAATTCGGCGAAGGCGCCTTGGCGATCGGCGCCTGCTCCCAGACCTTGGCGCGGTTCTCGTCCAGCAGCACCAGTCGGTAACCGGACAGCCGTTCGCCCGCACCGTCAGTCCGATTCCACAACACCACGCGGTTCACGGGTTGCGCCGACTGGAGATCGACTTCCCACCAGGGATCATCCTTCCCAACCGCCGTGTGCGTCGTCGACTTCGCCCTCTCGAAATGACCGTCCGTGTTGCCGTCGATCGCCCGCGACGCCTGAGCGTCATAGTCGGTCGTGCTCTGGCTCGCCACGCCGCCCGGCGCGATGTTGTTCGTTCCTCGGAAAACCTGGACCTCGGCCAACGACAGGATCTTCTCCTTGCCTGGCAATTCCACCCGGAGGAACCGCGCCACCGGCACCGCCGAAGCGGGCGGAACCGTCGCCCCGCGAACCCCCGTCACCACGAAGCTTCCGTCCGCGTGACCCACGCCCCGCGCCGGCGGCCCGTCCTGCGGCAACACCTCCAACCGCACGGCCGTCACCGACTCCAGCAAACGCGTCGGCGCCTCCAATGTGTACGTGTCCGTCTTGCCTCCGCGCTCGATCCGCACCGATCCCTCGGCATCGTTCTGCGTCGCCGCGCCTGCCTTGGACTTCACCGCCGCCAACGGCATCGGCTCCCAGGCCAGATCCGTTGCCAGCGACTTCTCCCACGCCGCCTGCTCCTGTTCGAGCGCCGGCGTCGGCGTCTGCAGGATCGTCTCCAGCCGCGCGATCCCGCCCTTCCACTGCTTGAGCTGGAGCTTCTGCTCCGGCGTGTACAGCGCGTGCACCGGCGACTCATCCCCGCGGTCCGCGTCCGCCGTGCTGTTGAACACCGCGAACACCTTGAAGTAATCCTCCTGCGAGATCGGGTCGTACTTGTGGGTGTGGCATTGCGCACACGCCATCGTCGTCCCCATCCACACCGCCATCGTCGTGTTCACCCGATCCACCACGGCCACGTTCCGGAACTCCTCGTCGTTCGTGCCGCCTTCGTTGTTCGTCTGCGTGTTCCGGTGGAACGCCGTCGCCACGATCTCCTCGTCTCCTGCATCCGGCAGGAGATCCCCCGCCAACTGCTCCAGCGTGAAACGGTCGTACGGCTTGTTCGCGTTGATCGACCGGATCACGTAGTCGCGATACGCCCAGATCGTGCGACCCGGATCATCCGCATAACCGGCCGAATCCGCATAGCGCGCGAGGTCCAGCCAAAGCCGCGCCCAGTGTTCACCGTAAGCCTCCTTCTTGAGGAACCGGTCCACCAACCGCTCGTACGCGCCCGGCTCCTGGTCGGCGAGAAAGGCATCGACCTCGGTCGGCGTCGGCGGCAGCCCGGTCAGGTCCAGCGCCAACCGACGGATCAACGCCGCCCGGTCCGCCTCCGCCTCGTGCTTCAGCCCGTCGCGCTCCAACCGTTCCGCGATGAAGGCATCCACCGGGTTCCGCACCCACCCCTTGTCCTTCACCTCCGGCACTGCGGGCCGGACCGGCTTCACATAGGCCCAGTGACGCGCATACGGAGCACCCTGCTCCACCCACCGCCGCAACAGCGCGATCTCCTCTGGCGTCAGCTTCTTTCCCGAGTCCGGCGGCGGCATCAGATCGTCCGGATCCTTCGTCGTCACCCGACGCAGCGCCTCGCTCTGGTCCGGCTTCCCCGGGACGATCGCCCGCATGCCTCCATGATCCGCATACGCGCTGTCCGCCAGGTCGAGCCGCATCACCTTGCCGCCACCCTTGCGCGGCTTCGAATCCGGCCCATGACAGCTGAAACAGTTCTCCGAAAGCACCCGCCGTACATCGCGGTTGAAATCCACCTTGTCCGACGCCGCCGTGCCCGCACCCAACGCCGCCTGCACCGCCACCCACACGCCAAATGCCAGGCGCACCCCCTGACGTCGCACCGACCGGAAATCCTGCTTCTGGGACTGTGTCATCGCTCAATCTTCCCGTGTGGATCGTTCCTCCCCGGACGACGCCACCAGACGCCGAAACGGGGACTCCGAAGTTTGGCCCCGGACCATCCGATTGGCGAGGGAAAGAAAGGCGAGGGGCAGTGCCAAGTTTGAAGATTCAAGTTTGCAAGTCAGGTGGGGCGAGACTCTGTCGAGCCGATCCAAGTTTCCCGTCCCCGTTCGTACTCGTACTCGTACTCAGCCCGCAGGGCGGTACTCGTACTCGACATCCTAACTCCACTCCCACCTCCCCCACTCGAATCCCATCGGCTCGAGTACGAGTACGAGTACGAGTACCCCCATCGAAAACCGCTCTCCAAGGGAACCCCTCACTCCCAAAGACGCGATTCCCGTCGAGTCGTTCGACTCCGTCCGCCCCCTTCCCCAACGCCGACGGCGTTGCAGCCGATAGCCCCGGGTCGGCCGAGGAACGAGGCCCACCCGGGGTTCACGTCCCAAATGCTCCCCGCACCCTGAAAGGGTTCGTAGAATCCCCTCGGCGTCGGGATCGCTATCGGAATCGGGATCGAGCGATGCTGCGACTCGATGCCGATACCGATTCCGACACCGACGTCATGGGACGAGGGCAACTCGGATCCATCCTGTTCATCCTGCCCTTCCTGTCCTCCATCAAACTTGACCCTTCAAACTTGAAACTCTCCTCCCTTCACCACCCCGCCGCCTGCCCGTCCTTCCGCGATTCCGTCGCCCCGATGAACACCCGGTTCGTCCGATCCCACAGGATTCCCTGGAACCCGCCGAAGTTCCCCGCCCCGGTGAACCCGACCTTGTGGCCCATCCGCACCAGGTCGCGCACCGATTCCGACGGGAACCCGTGCTCCAGATACAGCTGACCTCCAGCCACGATCCGCTCGCCCGTCGGTTCCGACGAATCCGTGTGGTACGCCCGCGGCGCGTCGCCTGCCTCCTGAAGGTTCATCCCGAAATCGATCAGGTTCATCAGCACCTGGACGTGGCCCTGCGGCTGCATGTCGCCGCCCATCACGCCGAAGGCGAGGAACGGTTCCCCACCCTGCGTGACGAAGGCCGGGATGATCGTATGGAACGGTCGCTTGCCCGGCGCATAGGTGTTCGACTTTCCCTCCGCCAGATCGAACGCCTCCCCGCGATCATGCAGGATGAAACCCAGCCCGTCCGGACACATGCCTGAGCCCATGCCGCGGTAGTTGCTCTGGATCAGCGACACCATCATCCCGTCGCTGTCCGCCACACAGAGGTAAATCGTATCCCGACCTCCCTGCGGATTGCCCGCCACGGGCGTCGCGGCTGCCCGATCCGGCCGGATCAGTTCCCGTCGCTTCTGCGCATAAGCCTTGTCCAGTAGTCCACGCACCGGAACCGACGCGAACGCCGGATCCGCGATGTGCGCCGCGCGATCCTCGAAGGCCAGCTTCTTGGCCTCGGTGAACCAATGCAGGTGCCGCGCAGACCCAAACCCAGCCGACGCCACGTCAAAACCCTCCAGCAGGTTCAACATCATCAGCGCCGTGATTCCCTGCCCGTTCGGCGGCAGTTCCCATACCTCGAAGCCGCGGTAACTGACCGATACCGGATCCACCCATTCCGACCGATGCGCCGCCAGATCCTCCTCCGACAGGAACCCACCCTGCGCCTTCATGAATCCCGCGATCCGTCGCGCGAGTTCGCCGCGATAGAAGGCATCGCGCCCGCCGGCCGCGATCGTCGAGAGTGTCTCCGCCAACGCCGGATTCCGGAACACCTCGCCCTTCGTCGGCGTCCGCCCACCCGGCGCATACACCGCCAGTACGTTCGAGTATCCTGACAGATTCCGCACGTTGCGCGCCCACCCATCCGCGATCACCTCCGTCAGGGGAAATCCCTCCCGCGCGTATCGGATTGCCGGCGCGAGATTCGACGCCATCGACCGACGCCCGAATCGCCCGTGTAGTTCGTACCATCCATCGACACATCCCGGCACCGACACCGGCAAAGGCCCATACGACGGGATCCGCTTCAGTCCCCTCCGACGAAACTCCTCCAGCGTCAGCGAACGTGGCGAACGTCCGCTGGCATTCAGCCCGTGCAAACGTCGCGTCTTCGGATCCCACACGATCGCGAACAGGTCACCCCCGACACCGCAGCCCGTCGGCTCCATCAGCCCGAGGCAGGAATTCGCCGCAATCGCTGCGTCCACCGCCGATCCACCCTCGCGCAAGGTCTGCAACGCCGCCTCCGTCGCCAGCGGATGGCTCGTCGCCGCCATCCCGTTCCGCGCGATCACCTCCGAACGCGACGCGAATGCCCGTCCCACCGGACGATTCCCATCCGCCGCCGAGGCAACTCCCGATACCGCCAGGGTGAAGACCGCCGTCAGAACCCATCCGAGCGACCAGGCATTCGTCATCCCGCGATCAAACCTCCCCTCCGCCCCGCCCGCAATCCGGAGGGCATGCTCCGAGACTACCGTTCGCACGCGCACTTGAGCCGCGGTGCGGCCTTCGGCCATCAGGCCCGGAGGGCCGGAAGACCGGCGCCCACGGCGTCAGCCGTGGGACATCGTGCAGCAACCAACAAGCCCCAGCGGGGCGACAAAAGTCATTCCTTTCCCGTCTGCCGCCCCATCCGGGGCTCTTCCCAATTCGTGAACCCCATCCCACGGCTGACGCCGTGGGCTATCGTCTGCCGGTGCTCCGCACCTTCCTGATGTCGGCTTCCTGGGTCTCGCCCGTACTCGTACTCAGCCCGCAGCATCCTACCCTCGACTCCGTCCCATGATCCCATCGGCTCGAGTAGGAGTACGAGTACGAGTACCCCCCTCGGAGACCCACGGCGAAGGAACCCGCATCTCCGTCCGCCCCCTTCCCCAACGCCGACGGCGTTGCAGCCGATAGCCCCGGGTTCGCTGAGGAACGAGGCCTACCCGGGGTCCACGTCCCAAATGATCCCCGCACCCTGAAGGGGTGCGTAGAATCCCCTCGGCGTCGGGATCGCTATCGGAATCGGGATCGAACATGGCGGCGGCCCAATGGGGTAAGTCGGAAGGAGGACCAATTCCCCCTCCTGACCCGCCCTTTCAGGGCTTCTTCCCGGATTGGATCGGGGTTCCCGGGGCGATGCCCCGGGCTGTCTTCGCACGCCCCCTCGGGGCTCACTTCCCATCCCGCCCATCCACTCCCGACAACTCGAGCCTATCCTGTTCATCCTGCCCATCCTGTCCTCTGCCCCCCTCGAACCGTGGAGTTGGAGCGCGACGAGGACTTTGCCACCCCCCCTCCAGTAGTACGGAACCAAGCCCTGCAACCACCATGGTTAGAATGTGCAGGACGACTGGGGAAGCCATGGGTTTGAAGGTCACGAGATCTTTGCGGTGTCACCCGCAGCGGCTTGTTCCCGAATTCGCCGGAGGATGATCGCCCTTGATAGCGGGAGAGCCAGCAGAGCGACTCCGATCATGAATGCAGCCGTTTCCCATCTCCAGGCCGTCCACGTGAGGTACGAGAGCAAGATGATGTTGGAAATGCAGGTCATCCTGACGCTTACCCCACCTGGTTCCGGAATCTTGATCGCGAGCAGGTAACCGAACAGTGCCGCGTTCCACATCAAGGCAATTGGCAGGAAGTGCTTCATGGCATTTATATCTGGTAGGAGACTATTGACTCGCCCAGCCGCATTCAGGTCGCACCTGGGAATGGTCGCCTTCCTTCGATTGATTGGGAACGCCTACTCGTGCGCCGTCGTTCACGCAATGGTTCTTCCGACCGCCCTGCCCCCAAGGCCCGGAGGGCCGGAAGACAGTAGCCCACGGCGTCAGCCGTGGGTGCCCGCGTGGAACGTAATTAGCCCCGGCAGGGGCGACAGATTCCATGCCTGCCACCCTCAACCCTTCCAGGGTTGGGTGCACACACGCCGTCTACCCGGGGTCGCTTCGCACCCCGGGCTACCCGCTCCCACGCCTTCGGCGTGACAAACAGCCGGATCCCGCTCCCGACAACTCGGTTCCATCCTGCCCATCCTGTCCTCTGTGGGACTGGGATCTGGAAACTGGAGACTGGGAACTCACCCGCCCAGAATCTCCCTCACCACCCGTGCGGGCTTGTTGTCCGTCAGGTTCAACTCCCGTCCCCCGCGGCGGTACACCAGCTTCGAGTGATCGAGTCCGAAGAGGTGAAGCACCGTGGCGTGGAAGTCATGGTGGGTGACGATGTCCTTCACCGCGTGATGCCCCCATTCGTCGGTCTCGCCGTGCGTCATTCCGCCGCGGATCCCACCCCCGGCCAGCCACTGGGTGAAGCCATAGGTGTTGTGATCGCGACCGACCTTGTCCTTCGGCCCATCGTTCTGGATCACCGGCAGACGACCCATCTCACCGCCCCAATGGACCAGGGTAGAATCGAGCAATCCCCGTCCCTTGAGATCCTGGACCAATGCCGCGACCGGTTGATCCGTCCGTGCGCAGAGATCCGGAAGGCCCTTGTAGATCCCGCTGTGATGATCCCAGCTCTGCCCGTTGTTGACGACCTGCACGAACCGCACGCCCCGCTCCACCAATCGACGCGCGATCAGGCAGCGGGTCCCGTAATCCCGGGTTAGATCGTTGTCGATTCCGTACAACCGTCGCGTGGCCGGCGACTCGGTCGAGATGTCCATCGCCTCCTTGGCCGCGGTCTGCATCTTCGCCGCGAGTTCATAGCTCGCGATGCGCGCGTCGAGGTCGTGCTCGCCGGGATGCTGGGCGCGGTGTTCGCGGTTGATCTCGCGCAACAGGGCCAGCTGCTTCTCCTGCGGAAGTCCCCGCAGGTGCGGCGCCGGATCCAAGTTCAGGAGCCGCGGCTCGGTCGGGCGGACGACCGTTCCCTGATAGATCGAGGGCAACCAGCCATTGGACCAGTTGTGCTCGGCCAGCAGCGGCAGGCCGGACGGATGCGTGAGCGTCAGGAACGCGGGAAGCTCCTGGCTCGCGGACCCGAGTCCGTAGGAAAGCCAGCTTCCCAACGTCGGCGCACCCGCCGTGATCCGCCCGTTGGTCAGCGCGTACAACGACTGCCCGTGGTTGTTCACCCCGGTCTGCATGGAGCGGATCACGCAGAGGTCATCGACGACCTTCGCCAGATGCGGCAACAGCGACGACAACTCCGTCCCGCACTGGCCGTGCTTCTGGAATTCCCACAGGCCCGGCATCACCTTGGAACTCGCCTGCCCCGCATTGTCGAACTTCAACTCACCCGGGAACGGACGCCCTTCCCACTCCTTCAGCTTGGGCTTCGGGTCGAACAGATCCATCTGGCTCGGACCACCGATCATCAGGATCGAGATCATCGCCCGCGCCGTCGCCCGATGATGACCCGGCTTGGGCAGCAGGTCATACGTGCGCTGCTCGAGTTCCGGTCGCGCCGGTGCCCCAAGCAGTCCCTCCTGCTGCAACAGCCACGCCAACGCCGTCGTCCCCAGTCCGAACGACGATCCCGCCTTCAGGAAATGCCGACGCGAACAAAGACCGGTCGATGCAAGGTTGGAACTCATTTCAGTCGAGGTAGAGGAATCGGTTCGAACCTAGAAGCACGTGGCAAAGCCCAGCCATGGCCAGCAACTCCGGATCCCGGGTGTCCTTGGGATCCTTCCGCTCCTTCCATTGCGGCAGGGTGCCAAGCTCTTTCAGGAACGTGAGCGAGCGCGTCAGGTCGGCCGCGTTCGGTTCTTCCGCAAACAGCAACCGCCAGAGCCGCGTCACCTGCGCCCGTTCATCGCCGGGACTTTCACGTCGGACGCGCGCCGCCAGATCCGATGCCCGCTCCAGCACGAACCCATCGTTGAGCAGCATCAACGACTGCGGCGCCACCGTGGACACCGGACGCTGTTCGCAGTTCGGGTTCACCACCGGCGCATCGAACGTCTCCAGAACGCCCACCGGCGTCGTCCGCCGCACCTGCACGTAGACACTCCGACGAAAATCTCCCGCACCGCCGGCGTCCACCCCGACCGCGTCGCCGTTGCCATCCCGCTTCTGACGTCCCACCACGAACTGCCCCTGCGGATTCACCGCCACCGGGACCGGAGGACCAAACGGCGTGGGATCCAGCCGACCGCTCACCGCCAGCATCCCATCCCGCACGCTCTCGGCGTCCAAACGCCGCAGGCGCATCCGGCCGAGCAGGCGGTTGTCCGGATCCTTCTTCTGCGCCGCGGTGTTCACCGTCGACTGCCGATACGCCGCACTCGTCACGATCAGGCGGTGCAGGCGTTTCATCCGCCAGCCATTCGACATGAATTCATCCGCGAGCCAATCCAGGAGCTCGGGGTGACTCGGCCGTTCGCCCAACGCGCCGAAATCCCCCGGCGTCGAAACCAACCCCACGCCGAAGTGGTGCATCCAGATCCGGTTCACCCACACGCGCGCCGTCAGCGGATTGGATCTATCCGTCAAGCGCCGCGCCAGCTCGAGCCGGCGGCCCGTCGTCCGTCCTCCCGGGACCGCTTCTGGAATCCCGACCTCCAGCCCCGCCACGCCCAATACGCCAAGCAACCCGGGCTGCACCGTCTCCTTCGGCTGCTGGTGATCGCCCCGATGAAACAGCGCGGTCGTGACCTTCGTCCCCGGCTCCTCGACCAGGCACTGGACCATCGGGTCCGACGGCTTCAAGGCGCGTTCCGCCCCCGCCTTCTTCCGGATTTCCTCCACCCGGTTGGCCCCGTCGCGGTCGATCTCCCCGAGGATGATGTGGTCCTGGAAGGTCGGATGATCCCGCAGCAAACGCAGCTGCTCGGGGCTCCGTTTTGCCGCCGGCGTGCGGCGCGCCCCGATCACCGCTTCGCGATCCTTCGCCGGCACCAACTCGAGCTGCTTCTGCACGAACTTCTCGATCAGTTCGTCGTGCAACCGGCTTGCCTCCGCATCCAGCGCCCGCGCCGAGGTCTCCACGCACTCCGCCAGCGAACGGTCGGACGCCGGCATCAGCGAGACGAGCCGTTGACCCGGGTTCTTCCACTGCTTCCAGTGGAAGGCCGGTTCGAAGACCGCCCGCAGCCGGTAATAGTCCGTCTGCGGAATCGGGTCGTACCGATGGTCGTGGCACTGCGCGCAGTGCATCGTCAGGCCCAGCAACGACGACGACACGATCTGCACGGTGTCCGCGATCACCTGGTTGCGCGCGAGGTCTGCGTCCGGCGGCCCATCGCCCGTCGGATCCGGTGCCATGCGCAGGAACCCCGTGGCCACCAACCGGTCCAGATCCTTCCCGGAAAGATCCCCCCGCACCGCCGGCAACATCTCGTCCCCGGCCAACTGCTCGGTGACGAATTCGTCGAACGGCTTGTCCGACTGGAACGCCCGGATGACGTAGTCGCGATAGCGCCAGGCCCAAGGCCGTTCGGAGTCGGCTTCCACGCCACCGTTCGAATCCGCGTATCCCGCGACGTCGAGCCAGTGTCGTCCCCAGCGCTCCCCATAAGCGGGCGAATCCAGCAATCGATCCACCAACCGCCCGTACGCCGCTTCCGAGGGATCGGCCACGAACGCTGCGACCTCCTCCGGTGTCGGCGGAAGCCCGGTCAGGTCGAATGTCACACGGCGGATCAGATGTTCGGGCCTGGCGGCCGGCGCGAACCCGAGGCGCTCCTTCTCCAAGCGCGCCAGCAGGAACAGATCAATCGGCGTTCGCGCGCTGGCCTTGGCCCGCACCCGCGGTTCCTCCGGACGTCGGATCGGTTGGAAGGCCCAGAACTGACGATCCTCTTCCGTGACCACGAAGCGCGGCACCTCGGCCGGCTCCGGTCGCAACGTCGGCGCGCCCTGCCGGATCCACTTCTCGATCAACGCGACCTTTTCCGGGGGCAGCGGCTTCCCTCCCTTGGGCATCTCGCCCGACTTCACCATCTCCAGCAGCTGGCTGTGCTGCGGCCGGCCCGGGACCAACACCGTCCCCGATTCGGAGTTCGTCAGCATCAACCGACGCAACCGCAGGTCCACGCCGCCCTTCGGCTTCTCTTCCTCGCCGTGGCAATGCAGGCAATGGGCCTTGAGGATCGGACGAATGTCGCGTTCGAAGACCGGCTTCGAGGGCAGCTTCGCCGGCCGCGCACTCGCCGCCCCTGCCGCCTCCATTCCCGAACCCACCAACAGCCACGCCAACACCCCCACTCCACGCAACGACGCCACCCGACGACACGCCCGGGCAATCGATCGCGACAAGGTGGGATTCACCCCGGAAGGTTAAGCCCAGACACTGCCCGGCTGGCAAGGAATCGGACGGCCGTCGCCGCCGAGGTAACGAGGCGGGCCCGGGTAAAGCCGTTGTAGGCCGGGTGCCCTCACCCGGCGTCGAAGGTCCCGGGTCCTCATTTGTAGGCCGGGTGCCCTCACCCGGCGTCGATCGGGAACCGCCGCGTGGGGGCACGCGGCCTACAGAACTCGCCCCGCCTCCTCGCGTCGGCGGCTAGCTGGATCCGGCGCCTTGGACCTTGAAACAGCAATCCCACCCCCTCCATACCTCCCGGCGTGATTCCGAAATCCATGCAGGCGGTTGTCTACCGCGGCGTGAACGACCTCCGGGTCGAGACCGTCGACGTCCCCCGCATCCGCTCCGGCGAGATCCTCGTCCGCGTCGCCGCCTGCGGTGTCTGCCCGACCGACATCAAGAAGATCCAGCAGGGCGCCGTCCCCGCCCCGCGCATCTTCGGTCACGAAACCAGCGGCACCATTGTCCAGGTCGGTGCCACCGCCCGTGGATTCCGCGTCGGAGACCGGGTTGGCCTGCACCACCACGTCCCCTGCATGGAGTGCCACTTCTGCCGGCACCGCGCCTTTGCCCAGTGCGACACCTACAAGCGCACCGGCATCACCGCCGGATTCGAACCCGCCGGCGGTGGCTATGCCGAGTACGTCCGCGTCATGCCCTTCTGCCTGCCCGGCGTCGTCCGGATCCCGCGCGGCAATTCCTTCCTCGAAGGCGCACTCCTCGAACCGGTCAACACCATCCTCAAGGCCGTCCGCCAACTCCCGCTCCTGCCCGACGACATCGTCCTCGTCGCCGGTCAAGGTCCCATCGGACTCCTGTTCACCCGACTCCTCTCCCTCCAGGGCATCCGCGTCATCGCCACCGATCTCCTCTCCAACCGCCGCAAGCTGGCCCGCTCGTGGGGCGCGTGGAAAGTCCTCGACGCCGCCCGGCCCGACCTCGTCGACGAGCTCCGCCGCCTCTCCTCCAAGCGCGGCGTGGACGCCGCCGTCATCGCCGTGCCTTCCGATGCCGTCGTGGCGCAGGCACAAGCCGCGCTCCGGGGTGGCGGTCCGACCCTGCTCTTCGCGCACACCGTCCGCGGCAAGACCGCCCCCGTTGATCTCGGCGTCGTCTGCGTCGACGAGAAGTCCCTCACTGGTAGCTATTCCTCGGACTTCACCCTCCAACGCGAGGTCGCCCGACTGGTGTTCCGTCGCCAGCTTGACGTCCGCCCGCTGGTCACCCACCGCTTCCCCCTCGCCGAGACCGCCGCCGCCATCGCCCTCGCCTCCAGGCCGACCCCGGACTCCCTCAAGATCCTCGTCGAGCACGGGCCGGCGACTCCGGAGCGGGACGCGTCCTGACACGGTTTCCACAAAGCGGGGCGGCAACGTCCTCGCGGCCCTCCCATGCCCTTTCCCAAGGCGACGGGGACTTCGCCGCTCCGTTGATGTTTCTAAACCGGGACAGCCCCCATGCCCCCAAAAGCCGCGATTGACCACGGAGCGCCTTCCTCCAAGACTCAGCCATTCCATGAAACCGACTGTCAACCTCCCCGCCCGCATTGGCGCTTTCCTGCTTGTTGCCAGCATCTCCAACGCAACCCCCGTCCTTGCCGACCCACTCGCCATCACCGGGCAGATCGGTGGGGCCTTCGGAGGCACTGGCGTCTATGGATGGCAGTTCACTCCCGTCGCACCCATCCGGGTCACTGCTCTCGGTGTTTTCGATGGCCCCAACCCAGGCGGCAGCCAGTTCTCCGACGGCCTGCTGGAATCGCATCGGATCAACCTCTGGGACGTCACCCGCCCCGCCAATCCGCTCGTCTCGGTCGTCATCAGCGCCGGCTCCTCGGGCACGCTGGCCCCTCCCTACCGGTTGGAATCCATCCCTGAAGTAGTTCTGGAAAGTGGTCGGAACTACGTGATCGGCGCTTCATTCAGTTCCTCCGATCCCCTCAAGACGGATTACCTGGCCGCGGCGGTGGGAGGTGCCGGCAGTCTGACTTCCCCGTTCATCCAATTCGCGGGTTACCGCTTCGGCTCCCCTGGCAGCGCCAACGCCATCCCGTTCCCGGTCAACTTCCGTCCGGGTGACCTCATGGCCTTCGGTCCGAACTTCACCTTCCAGTTCATCCCGGAGCCATCGACCTGGGCACTCGCGATTGTCGGCACCGCACTCCTCGCGGCCGCCCACAAGTCCCGACGCCAGCAACGTTAGACCCCGGATCCCCATCCGGCGCATCCTCCTTGTAGGCCGCGTGCCCCCACGCGGCGCATCCTTCCGTAGCCCGCGTGCCCCCACGCGGCGAACCCATGTGCATCGCCGGGTGAGGGCACCCGGCCTACAGGGGAGTTCCGAGTTTTCAGGTTCCAGTTTCAAGCCGCCCCTCGGCTTCAAACTTGAGGCTTCAAACTTCCAACTTCGAGCTACCCTCGGTGGCAACATCATGAACGCCACCACCCCCACCTGCACCACCGCCCGCGCCTACGCCGCCCAGAGCGCCTCCTCCCCACTCGCCCCCGCATCGGTCCCGCGGCGAGCCCCGACCGACCGCGACGTCCAGATCGGGATCCTGTTCTGCGGCGTCTGCCATTCCGACGTCCATCAGGTCCGCAACGAATGGAGCGCCGTCCCCACCGTGTATCCGATCGTCCCCGGCCACGAGATCGTCGGCCGGGTCACCCAAGTTGGTTCCGCCGTCACGAAGTACCAGCCCGGCGACATCGTTGGAGTCGGGTGCCTCGTCGATTCCGACCACACCTGCCCGAAGTGCCAGGTGAACCTCGAGCAACTCTGCCCCAACTCGGTCTTCACCTATAACTCTCCCGACAAGCACGGCACCGCTCCGGTCACCTACGGCGGCTACTCCAGCAGCATCGTCGTCGATGAACGCTTCGTCCTGAAGGTTCCCACGAACCTGCACCTGCCCGGCGTCGCCCCCCTCCTGTGCGCCGGCATCACCACCTACTCCCCGATGCGCCGCTGGGGCGTGACCAAGGGCAAGAAGGTTGGCGTCGTCGGCCTGGGCGGACTCGGCCACATGGGTGTGAAGTTCGCCCACGCTTTCGGCGCCCACACCGTCGTGTTCACCACCTCCCCCAACAAGCGCGCCGACGCCCTCGCCCTGGGCGCCGATGAGGTCGTCGTGTCCCGCGACGCCGTCGAGATGCAGAAGCACGCCGGCAGCTTCGATTTCATACTCGATACCGTCTCCGCCGACCACGACATCAACGCCTACCTCAACCTGCTCACCCATGACGGCACCCTCACACTCGTCGGTGCTCCGGAGAAACCCATGCCCGTTGCCGCGTTCGCCCTGATCTTTGGCCGACGCAACCTCGCCGGCTCGCTCATCGGCGGCATCGCCGAGACCCAGGAGATGCTCGACTTCTGCGGCCAGCACAACATCACGTCCGACGTCGAGGTCATCCCCATCCAGATGGTGAACGAGGCCTACGAACGCTTGGTCCGTTCCGACGTGAAATACCGCTTCTGCATCGACATGGCGTCGCTGAAGGGGTGACCTGCCTCGCCCGCCTTGTAGGCCGCGTGCCCCTACGCGGCGAACCCATGTGCATCGCCGGGTGAGGGCACCCGGCCTACAGAGGAGTTCCAAGATTTCAGTTTCAAGTTTCAAGCCCGTCTGTTGCTTACGCCGGAGGCGTGGGAGAGTGTAGCCCCGGGTCGGCGCGGTAGCGCCTACCCGGGGTTTGCGTGGGCTGGAGCAGACGCACCCCGGAGGCGGTGCGAAGATTTCCTCCGCTCCCTGCAACCCCTCCGGGGTTGGATTTCCATTCCGCGGTTTCCCGGGGTTGCTACGCACCCCGGGCTATTGGCTTCAACGCCTCCGGCGTACCCCGTACCCAGGGCCGATGGCCTCAGGACGCGGAGCCTACGATGACAACTTTTGATCCGGACGGGGCTTCAAACTTGAACCTTCAAACTTCAAACTCCTCCCCCCTTACCTCTGGATCTTCGGCTGGAATTCGCCGATCGGGACGACCTGCCCGGCAGCCCCGTTTCCAGCCCGGATGACCACGTTGGTCTGGATGGACGCCGACCATGGGCGTCCGTCCAGTTCGTCTGGGTCCTTCGGGGCGGCGGCGTTGCCGCCTGCGAGTCCGTAGCGCCGGGCCAGATCACGTTGGACACCCAGCGTTCCCTCGCCCCCGAGCACGACGCATTGCAGGCGGTATTCGCCGGGGGGCACTCCATGCGCCTCGAAGCGCCCATCGGACCCGACCCGCAACGGATAATCCCGCTCCACGCAGGCGATCCCGAAGGCCTCGGCTGTCTCCCACCAATCCACCATCCACGACCGCTGCCCGGCGACCGTCAATCCCGACGGCGGCGCGGGTTTGGCCACGATCGGGTGGAGCGTGGCCGAGTTCACCAGCAGCTTCCAGTCAACCAACGGCGACTCCACCGGGGACAGGAAGCGACCGCGCACCGTCAGCGTTCCCGGCTTCAGACGCCCGAGTTCAATTCCGTCCAACCGCGCGCCGGGCTCGACCTCCACGCACTCTGAGATCGGCAGGAAATCGCTCACGGCAGCGGTCGTACCCGGAGCCAGCGGATAGCCGTGGATCAGCCAACGCCCCGGCGGAACCCCTTCGAAGACGAAGCCCCCTTCCGCATCCGCCGCCACCGTGAACATCGCCGTCGACAGGGCATGGCATCCCGCGTAGGGCACCGGATTGGCGAGGCTCACCTGCCGCCCGGCCATCGGGCGTCCCTCCAGATCCAGGTACCGTCCCGCGATACGACCCAGCGGTTGCAGTACCATTTCCTGAACCCCATTCCCGCCCACGCGCGCCCGGGCGAAACCCGACGCGTGCGCCGCCACCACCCACACGCCATCCGGCTGGGGCCTCAATTCAAAGCGACCTTCCGCATCCGTGCGCCGGATGAACCGGGCCTGGTCTGAGTTCAACTTGCCCTGCTGGACCTCGACGAAGTTGGACATCGTCGTCATCGCCACTTCCGCATCCCGCACCGGACGTCCACCCGCATCCACCACCCGTCCCCGGATCCGGTCCGCATCCCGCAGTGGCTTCATCCGACATTCGACCCGCGCGTTGCCGTCCGGACCGGGAGGCCCGGGATTCGCGATGACGGGCAGGTAACCCTCGGCCTCGATCTGGAACAAGGGATCCGCCAGTGCCACGAGCTCCATCCGCAGTTCCCCGTTCTGTCCGACCCGCGACGCGCTGACGTCAAACCGATGCGGCACCAAGCTCGGGTCCGAATCCCCGCCCTGACGCGCTCCCGGGATCACCTTGAACGCCGGGATCCGCTGCCCCGTCTCCGCATCCGTCACCAGGAACTCCGCCATCGGCGCCGCATCCAGCGTGATGACTGTTTCCTCCTCCAACACCACCAACCGCACCTCCCGCTTCGTCTGGTATCCCGGTGCGGAAACGTAGAAGCGATGCCCACCAGAAGGCGGCGCGGAATCCCATTCCACATGCCCGTCCGCATCCGACGACCAGGCCCAGTTCACGCCAGGATCCAATCCCGGGTCGAGGAGTTGGACATGCGCGCCCCCAATCGGATGTCCCTCGTGCGACACCACCCGTACCCGGATCCGCCCTGCCCGCTCCATCACGATCCGCTGCGGGGGTTGATCCGGGGTCATGCGCACCGATTGGATGGCGTACCCACGCGCCCAAAGACTGACCTTGAAGTCCTCGGGGCGGATCGGCCGCAGCAGGAAAGAGCCATCGGCACCCGTCACCCCGTTGGTGAGGTAGTCTTGGTTCGCCACGTGAACCCCCGACAGCGGCCTCCCCTGTGCATCGACCACGAGTCCAGCGAGTGCGTGCCCGACTTCCATGCGGTTCGTCTGCCGGTGCTGGCCGAGGCGCGACCACAGCTCCCGATCCGATGGAACCGGCGGCTGCACATGGAACGAGGTCGGTGCGTGATCCGGATGGAACAGCTCGATCTGGAAGGCCGCGATGTCGGGCGGAATGGACGCAAAGGCCCACCGCCCCGTCGCATCGGTGAGCCCTGCCGAAACCGCGCGTACAAAGCCCGGACGCTCCACCGACAGCTCCGGATCATGCCATTCCGCATCGCCGTTGTTGTAGGCAATGGTGACTTCCGCGTTCGGCAGCGGCGTGCCATTCGTGCCGAGCACCACGCCACCGATCGTTACGCCCGGATGGAGACGGAGCGTGTAGTTCGCGGGACGCGGCGTTCCCCAGTTGATCACCCACTTGAACGAGCGAGTGCCCAGCCCCGGACTGTCCGCTGCCACATCCAGACGCTTCAGATCCGCAGCCGGGATCGGTACCGCACACAGGCCATCCGCGCCCGTCCGCAGGCCCGACAACGGAATCCAACTGGAGCCCACGACGTAATTCGCCACCACCCGAGCCCCAGCCACCGGACGCGATTCCGGCCCGGCGACCACCCGCAACAGGAACGGCACCGAGTTGGTCGGGAAAGGGAGCCCAATGGCGCCAACCGTCACCGCCGTCGCGCTGGAACCCGGCGCTGCCGGCACTGATGCCGACGGGGGCGGCGCGTTCACCGCCTTTGCTCCCGATCCGGAGTCCGCGCCAAATCCAGGAACTCCCACCCACGCCACCGTTCCCGTGACACACACCGCCACACCCACCGCCGCCGCGCCCCATTGCATCCAGCGCGCCTTCTGCTCCGCCGCCACCACGGCCTGCACCAGGGAATTCGCCAGCGGATCGCCCATCGCCGCCCCCGCGATCTGCTGGGCCAAACCCTCGACCGGCGCCGCCGACAGCCGATCCTGAAGGAACGCCGTCAGCGTCAGCGTCGCGAACGTGATCCCCGCACCCGCCAACCGCACCCGCAGGCGCTCCAGCGCGCGGTCCACCCGCTTCCGCGCCGCCTCTTCGCCGATCCCCAAGGCCACGCCCACCTCCCGATGGTTCCTTCCCTCGGTGAACCGGAGCAGCAGCGCGTCCCGATCCGCCGCCGCCATCTGGGCCAACTCCTCATCGAGCACGGCACTCGCGCGATCCCAGGAAGCATCCGGCGAAGTCGACGAAGAGGGGTTCGGGTCCATGGCGGCAGCGAGGTGTTCGCGTTGGCGGCGGCGGGTTTCGGATCGGAGCGTGTGACGGACGACGAGTCGGGTGGTGTTGAAAAGCCATCCGGGAAGGACGGTGGAAGGGGGAAGGGACGGAGCCTTGCGGGCCAGCAACAGGAAGACCGCCTGTGCCACATCCTCGGCGAGGTGCGGGTCTGGTAGTTGCCGTCGGGCCGACGCCAGCACCATCGGGAGATGTCGCCGCACCAGCTCGGTGAACGCCTCCTGCGCGCCCCCCTGCCAGTCCCGGATCAGATTCCAATCGTGAGGTTCCATGGTGTGTACACAGGGGAATGCCCGCCGCCCTCCCGATTCCGGACAAATCCCCCACACCTTAGCCAATCGATAGGGGTAGGGATGGCCCGGATGGGCCACCCCTCCCTCCAAACCGTACGTGCAGATCTCCCGCATACGGCTTTCCAGTCAGCGTCGCCGGGCTGCGGCGATCATCACTGCCACCTCGTAGGCCGTACTCAGACTGTACAGTCCACGCCGTGCGAACCACGCGTTCGGGTACCGATTGTTCGCGCGCCCCTTCCCGTTCCGGGTATGTCCCCGGCGCTTCTCCATCAGGCTGCGCAAGCGTCGCCTCACAAACCCATCCAACCGCTCAAACGTCCACCTCACACTGTGTTTGAAGTACTCAAACCAGCCTTTCAGCGTCCGATTCAGCTTGGCGATGATCGCTTTGAAGCTCCGCCCATCGGTCCGGCCGGTCTGTTCACAGATCGTTTCCTTCAACTTCTCCAGGCTCTTCTTCCGCGGCCATTTCCGGCCCCTTTCAAAGTGGTACCCAAGGAAGTCGAATCCCTCTCCGCGACTCAGATCGACCAGCCGGGTCTTCGTTGGATGCAGGGTCAGTCCAGCCTCCCGGACCCACGCCCTCACGCCTTCCAACGCCTTTTCAGCGTCAGCTGCGCTCCGGCACAGGATCACGAAGTCATCCGCATAGCGCACCATCTCCCACCCCTGCCTCGCCATTTCATGGTCCAGCGGGTTCAGGTACAGATTCGCCAACAGCGGACTGATCACTCCTCCCTGCGGGGTTCCTTGCTCACTGGCTTTCCAGCCCTGCGTCGCCTCCATCACTCCAGCCTTCAGGAATCCTTCCACCAAGGCCAGTATCCGCCCGTCCGCCACCCGAGACTTCACCAGTCCCATCAGCTTCTCGTGCGGGATCGTGTCGAAGTAGCTCTTCAGGTCCGCGTCCACCACGTGGACATACCCCAACTCCACCAACTCGTTGACCCGTCTCAGCGCATCCTTGGCTCCTCTTCCAGGCCGGAATCCGTAGCTGTGCTCCGCAAACTCTGCCTCAAAGATCGGCTCCAGGACGTGCCTCACCGCACCTTGTACGATGCGGTCCCTTACCGCCGGGATTCCCAGCGGTCGCTTCTCCGTGCTGCCGACCTTGTCGATCCAAGTCCGGCGCACGGGTTGTGGATGGTAGCTGCCGCGCCTCAATTCCTCCGCCAACCGTTCCAATTCAGGTCCGGCTTGCTCGGCGAATCGCGCCAGCGTCTGCCTGTCCACTCCGGGTCCGCCCCGATTCGCCCGCACCTTTTCGTACGCGCTCCTCAGGTTGGCCGCGGCATGGGTCTTGTCCACCAGCGTGTACCAGACCCGGTTCTTCAACTCGGTTGACCCGAGCCGTGACAACATGCGCTCCGTCCAAACGCTCCGTTCCACCCAGCTCCACCGGTCTGGTGGGTTTTGGGCTTCTTCCGCCGGGCTAGACATCTGAGATGCCACTCGGTCCGGTTTTCCTTCAGGCTTCTGGTTCATCACGCATTCGCTTTCCTGCACCCCTTGGCTCCACGGGGGTTAGCCGCTTCCTCGCTACTACGGGTGCTGTGACTCCCCAGGGCTGATTCATCTGGGCTGAGCAAAGAATTGGCGGGTTGGGAGAAGATTGATTCCAGCTGGACATCCCGCCCCCATCCCGACAGCCTTGGGCATGCCTCGCCCACCAATTCCCAGCGAGCCTGACCTGCTCGCCCGCGTCAACGTCCGCCTCCTGGAGGATCACGAACGCGAGCGCTTCGATCTCCTCCTCAAGGAACGCCACTATCTCCATAGCGCCATCCTCGTTGGTCAGCACCTTCGCTACGTCGCTGAACTCGACGGCCAATGGGTCGCACTCATCGCCTTCAGTGCCGCCGCACTCCACATCAAGGGCCGCGACAAACACATCGGGTGGTCAGCTCGTCAGCGTGCCCGTCGCCTGTCCTTCATCGCCAACAACAGCCGCTTCCTCGTCCTCACCGATCGGCAAAGCCTTCCAAACCTTGCCTCACGCGTTCTAGGCCTGTGCCTGCGCCGCCTGAGCGATGACTGGCTTGCTCGATGGAAGCATCCCATCCTCGCCGTCGAGAGCTTCGTCGACGAAACGCTTTACCGGGGCACTTGTTATCGTGCCTGCGGTTTTGAGGCCATTGGCCCTACTGGCGGTTTTTCCCGCAACGCTCGCGACTACTACCTCCCGCACGGCCAGCCAAAGCAGCTCTATCTGCGCGCGCTGCACCCGAGGGCCTTTGCCATCCTCAAGCAAGCCCGCCTGGCGGAGTCGCTGGCCGCCTTCGAGGCCGACGTCTCAGGCCCATGCCCGTTTCAGGCTCCGGCCCTCGATGACCTTCTTGAGCGTTTTCGCCGACTCCCCGACTCGCGCAAAGGTCATGGCCTCTACCATCGCCAGCGCTTCGTGCTTGCCTGTGCTGCGGTGGCCACCCTCATGGGCGCCTGCGGATATCGTGCCTACGAGGACACCTGCTCGAAGTTCACCAAGCGTCAGTTGCGCGCCCTGGGATGCTTCCCCGATGAAGACGGTGAGCTGAGGGCTCCAAGCGATTCCACCTTTCGGCGCGTGCTCATGAACCTCGATCCTGGGGCCTTTGCAGCCATCGTCGGACAGTGGCTCCTGGAGCAGGAGGTCTCGGCCATCGGTCGCCTGGCAGTGGATGGAAAGGTCCTGCGCGGCAGTGGCAGGCGCGACGGTCGTCCGCTTCAGTTGCTTTCGGCGGTCACTCATCACTTGCGCCTCTCGCTCGGCCAGGTAGCCATCGATGAGAAGAGTAACGAGATCCCTGCCTTGCAGCCGCTGCTGGAGAGTCTGGCCCTGCCTCCCGGAGTCCTCATCACGGCCGATGCGCTGCACTGCCAACAGAACAGCGCACGCTTCATCACACAGGAACTCGGTGGCGACTACCTCTTCGGGCTCAAGGGCAATCAGGAAGGTGCCGAAAAGAAGGCCGAGGCGCTGGTTTCCCAGCGCATTTTCCCCCTCGGAGGCCAGCGCGCGGTGGGAGAAGCATCATGACCGGCTGGAGCGTCGTCGACTGATCCGCATCGCCGTGACGCCGGAAGAGATCGGACTGGTGGGATGCTGGCAGGTGGTTGGAGTCCGGCGGGAATTCATCCCGCTCGGCAAGGGCGAATCAGAGAAGACGGACGAGGTGGGGCTGTACCTGACGAGCTGTGCGCTCGAGCAGCACACCGACGCGGAGATGATGGAAATCATCCGAGGGCATTGGTCGGCGATCGAGAACGGCACGCACTATCGCCGGGACGTGAGCCTGGGCGAGGATGCTTGCCGTGTGAGGGATCGTGTGGCGGCGAGTGTGTTGGCGAGCCTGCGCAATCTGGCCATCGGGGTGTACGAATTGGAGAGGCACCAGGAGCGGACCAAGGCCGATTCACTCCCGTCGTGGCGGCGGTCACAGAGTTTCGGGAAGGCGATGGCGGCACTCAAGCGCTGAGGCGTCGACAACGAGAAGGAAGCGGGAGAAAGCAGCATCAGGCGTCGCCGCGGGCAATTCGCAAGCCGGACCGAGATCTTCCATAGCCAGAGGCGCAGGCAAGAGGCGCCGGAGGGCAACTAGCACTTCGGCACGCCGGCCTGGGCCATGAGTCGGCAGTGAGCCATTTCCAACCGGCTCACGAGCCGCAGGCCCGAATTCAGGTGAATCAGCCCTGTGTGACTCCCCGCGGCGTCCGGTGCTCGCTTGACGCTCGCTCCGGCCGTTCTGTTCCTCGGGGTCTCCCTGATTCTCTCACACCGACTTCCCGCCATTCTGTCTTCAACCATCAGCGTCCGGTCCGGGGATCGCCCGGATGCCAGCAGGTCTTTCCTGCCCAGACAGACTTCGCCACATCGCTCGAGGGCTCGTCCACGGCACTGCCGACCGAATCAAGTTCACGGTGGGAACCTACCATGGTCCCTCATGTTACGGACTGGCGGTTCTCGTTCCATTGCTCTCCACCTTGTGTTGCCACAACGCAGTTACGGTTCGATACCTCACGGCTACTCACCGCAAGGAAGGGGACTTTCACCCCTCAGTCTGTGTGCCTTCTCAGGCGCACGGGCGGCAACGTCCCCGTTGCCCTCCCATGCCCTTCCCAAAGGCGACGAGGACGTCGCCGCCCCGATCCTCTTCCCAATCGGGGTGACAACGTCCTCGTTGCCATTCCAACGCCTCACTCGATGCGGTACCTACATCCAAACAGCCTGCCTCAGGGTGCGCCCTCGCTGACCTTCCCACCCAATTCGTCCTCGATTGCCTTCGCCTCTGCCGCGAGCGCAGCAGCCCTGTCGAGATCCCCCAGCCCCCTCGCAACCCGCTCCAAGCTCCGGAGCGAGAACAGAAGATCCCTCAAAGTTCTAGGCGACCTTCCCAACCGCTCGATCAACGCACGGCGGATCTCCAGACTTTCACGGTACACCTCCTCGGCCGCCTTCCACTCCGACTGCGCCTCCGCCACTCGTCCGATGTTGTTCAGGGAGATCGAAAGATCCCGCATCGACTCCGGCGTCCCTCCCAACCGCTCCTGCAACGCTCGGCGGATCTCCAGACTTTCACGGTACACCTCCTCGGCCGCCTTCCACTCCGACTGCGCCGCCGCCACTCGTCCGATGTTGTCGAGTGACACGGACAAATCCCGCATCGACTCCGGCGTCCCTCTCAACCGCTCCTGCAACGCACGGCGGATCTCAAGACTTTCACGGTACACCTCCTCGGCAACCTTCCACTCCGACTGCGCCGCCGCCACTCGTCCGATGTTGTTCAGGGAGATCGAAAGATCCCGCATCGACTCCGGCGTCCCTCCCAACCGCTCCTGCAACGCTCGGCTGATCTCCAGACTTTCACGGTACACCTCCTCGGCCGCCTTCCACTCCGACTGCGCCTCCGCCACTCGTCCGATGTTGTCGAGTGACACGGACAAATCCCGCATCGACTCCGGCGTCCCTCCCAACCGCTCCTGCAACGCTCGGCTGATCTCCAGACTTTCACGGTACACCTCCTCGGCAGCCTTCCACTCCGACTGCGCCTCCGCCACTCCTCCGATGTTGTCGAGTGAGATCGAAAGATCCCGCATCGACTCCGGCGTCCCTCCCAACCGCTCCTGCAACGCACGGCGGATCTCCAGACTTTCACGGTACACCTCCTCGGCAGCCTTCCACTCCGACTGCGCCGCCGCCACTCGTCCGATGTTGTCGAGTGAGACGGACAAATCCCGCATCGACTCCGGCGTCCCTCTCAACCGCTCCTGCAACGCTCGGCTGATCTCCAGACTTTCACGGTACACCTCCTCGGCCGCCTTCCACTCCGACTGCGCCTCCGCCACTCGTCCGATGTTGTCGAGTGACACGGACAAATCCCGCATCGACTCCGGCGTCCCTCCCAACCGCTCCTGCAACGCTCGGCGGATCTCCAGACTTTCACGGTACACCTCCTCGGCAGCCTTCCACTCCGACTGCGCCTCCGCCACTCGTCCGATTTTGTCGAGTGACACAGACAGGTCCCGCATCGACTCAGTCGAGTGTCTGGATTCCAGATGGATCTGCCTCGAGATCTCCAACGTCTCACCATAGGCACGGCGCGCACTCGACCAATCGCGAAGCGCCCAGGCAACGTCGCCGACGCATGCGTTCGCGATCATCAGATCGCGGCGAGCATCCGGGCTCTGCCTCTTGCGGACAAATTCCAGTGCATCCTCCGCAACATGTCGCGCATCTCCCGGTCGCCCGGCGGTGAGGAGTTCGCGGACTACCACGGCGGCAGCATTCGGATCCATCCGATCCAGTCGCCCGAGCTCCCGGATCCGGACCCAATCGTCGTAGGCGGGTACAGAACCATCGCCCCTGACAGGCGTTGATCCAGTTGCCACCTGAGGCTGCACCTTGGCTACCGAGCCTTTGGCGGGCGCCATCGGGGGCTTGAGTTCCTCGCTCATGGTCCGGACGTGCCAGATATCTGGAGCGAGGTTCCGCGCTTGCTCGCGAAACCCCACGGGCAGCACGAGGACAAGCGGTCGGGCAAACTGCTTCTCCAGGAGGAACCGACGTTCGTTCAGGCGGGCCAGGAAACGGCACCGCGCCTCGTTCCACACGCCATCGGCAGCAAACTTCTGGAAGGCAAACCAGAGGGGCTGATTCCGCGGCGATGCCATCTCCACGAGGCGGTCCACCATGTCGCCGGATCGATCGGCGTCAGACTGCTCGACCTCATGGCGCTGAAGGGGACGGCCCAGCAACCGGAGCCGCTCGTTCACCCAATGGGCCAGCCGCTGCGAAGTCCCGAAATCAGCGAACAGGAAGGAGAGGGAGAAACCGGAGTCCTGCCATTCCAGATGGCGCAGCAGGGCAAGCGCGACGCGCTCCAACTCCGGTTCAAGCTGCGGCTCCATCATGGGAATCCACGGTCTCGCGCAGGAGGGGGTGGATATCGTACCAGTCCGTTCCGTTGCGGTAATTCAGGACCAACCGATTGTCGAGGAAGTGGGCGAGCACCGGCAGTTTGTCGTCCGATGCGAGGCAGGTGTCATGGGATTCCGCGATGCGCTTCAGCCACTTCAGGTGATCGACGGGAATGGGCAGCATCTCATTCCGCGAGGCGTTCTCGGCAGGCTTCACAGCCTCCTTCTGGATCGGGAGTTGCCGATCGTCCTGAATGGCGGTGAGGCATTGACGGATGAGGCGGAAGAACTCCCTCAGGTCCCCTCCCGAACTCACTGCCAGTCGGCGCAAGGCCTCCGGTGAGATCAACGTGTTCCAAGCCGGGAACCGCTGCGTGATGACCCTCACCAGGAGATCTACGCCGCCCTGATCAATGTCGCGGCTCCGATCCTGAAAGATATGAGTACTCACCAACCGCCGGACCACAGCCCCTCCCATCAGCGACCCCGCACCGGCCGCCAGGACCGAGAGGTACGGCGACACCGTGTACACCACGTGTAGCATGGGAATCCGAAGGGCCTCGGCATGGCCCAGGAAGAGGTTGCGGACGCTCTCGTAGACCTTCATCGCGTCACTCCCCACCCCCCGGATCCGTTCCACCGAATCCACGATCAGGACCAGCTTGCGGTTGGGGTCCCGCTCCTTCTCACGAACGAACAGGACCGCTTCCTGAAAGAACTCATGGGCCTCACGGATGAGCTGGGCGATGTGGCCGCGACACGCTTCCTGAACCCGTTGCTTGAAGTCCGGGTCGTTCTTCAAGGCGGCCTTGATGTCGATCGCGGTATCGCCCAGCGGAATCTTGGCGCCGATTTCCTTCAACTCGACCGTCGTCGTGAGGAACTTCCGGAACCGCTCCCAGTAGTTGCGGTTCCCCGGGGAAGCCTTGTAGACCGCCTCCAGTTCCTCCGAAAGCGCACCTGCCATCGACACGAGAAAATCGCTGATCTCGATCTCCTTCGACAGCAGCAGATACGCCGACATGTCGGCGTACACCACGGTCACGCCCATTTCTTCCAGCGTATGCTTCAAGCGGCGGAGTTCCGTGCTCTTGCCCGTACCACGCTGGCCCGTGAAGAGGCACACGCCCCCTCCTTCCTGGTAATCCACCTCGTTCGCCATCTCCTGGATCACGTCCAGGGCAGGCTTCTGGTTGACCTCGCGTACGTACGCCTGATCCCCGGGCTCCAGAGTCCGGTCGGTCAGCGCGTTGTAGAACTCCTTCAACTGCGCTCTGGTGCTCGAATCAAGTGCCATGGATACCAACGGTGCCGCCGCCCGGACTACAAACGCTTCACTTTCGCCAACGTTCCGAGCTTCGGTCTGGCCGTGTAGGCGACGCTAGCCCCAGCACTGCGTCTGTTCAACCGTCCGGTTCCACCAGGTCGCGCACGGGCACATCTTGCCCCCTTCGCGCCTTCGCGGCCTCGCGCGAGGTTCCCCCAACAAAAAGGGGAGGCGGCCCAGGCCACCTCCCCTCGCAATCTGCTTCAACGGTCCGTCAGCCGATCACGGCTGGCGCAGGCGGAACCACTGGCGGTCGCTGGAGGTCGGGACCAATGCCGAGTTGCCAGTGACACCCGGCACCGGGCTCCACGCGCCGCTGCCGACTTCCGAACGCTGTTCGAGCACGAAGCCCGTGGCCGACGCCGGCCAGGCCAGGCGCAGACCGCTTCCCTCCAGGCTCGCCGTCAGCGACGGCTGAACCGGGGGCGTGGAGCTGATCGAGTAGAACCCGACGTTATCCAGGCCGAAGTACCAGCTGTCCGTGCCGGCGTGGGCGAAGCGCAGGCGGACGCGCGATTGGCCATCCGCCGCCGGCAGGCGACGCACCTCGATGCGCTTGCCATCCGTGGCGCTGTCGTCGGTGCGGGCCTCGATGTACGGGGCCAGGGCCGCCGTCACCGGAGCCCCGATGAACGCGCCGTAGAATCCACCCTGCTCAGCGCCCGATTCGTCGAAGTAACGGGCCACGTCACCCAGCGGCGTATTGAAGGTCGCTTCGGCATCCACCGCGCCGGCCTCGTTCTTCACGATGTCACTCCCGACGAGGTAGTAAACGACCGGCAACCACGAGGCACCGCCGTCGATCGAGTACTCCACCGCCCCGATGCTGTCCTGGTTCTGCTCCCAGAGGGCATTGTAACCGAGGTAGACGTTGTTCTTGCCCGTGAGGTTGAAGTCGGCGGTCTCGATGAACATCACCTGGCTCTGGCCACGGCGATACCCGGAGTTGCCGAACAGGAAGCGGCCGGTCGCCAACTGCGTCACCGGCGCACCGTTCGCCACGATCCACGGCCCGACCCGGAGGACGCGCTGGTAGTCGCTGGCCTCGCCGGCGGGCGTCTCCGGATTGCTGTAGGTCTGAAACGTGCCGGCGAAGCGGCTTGCCTCGACCACCGTCCAGCCCTTGTACGCTGCGCTGTCCAGATTGCCGAAGTCCACGTCCTCGTTCAGGGCCTCGGTATAGGTCTTCGCCGTCCAACCCACCGGCAGCGATCCCTCGGCCACGGCATCAAACGTCTCCAGATGGATCGGGGCCGGCAGCACGAGATTCGAGTAAGAACCGACGGCATAGCTCACGTCGTTCGTGATCTTGAGCCCGGTAGTGTTGCCGGCGATCAGGCGCAACGCATGGGTCGATCCCGCCGGCAACAAGGTGGAGCCATTGTACCGGACCACCGAGCGATCCGACTGGACGTCCACCGTCGGCGTCACCGCGGCACCGTCCACGATCAACTGCACCGTGGCAGCGGTCACCTGACCGGAACCCGGCAGGACCGTGGCACTGAACCGCAACGTCGGGGTTCCGTTCGTCGATCCGTCCGCTGGATCGATCCCGATGACCCGGGGCGGTGCATTGACCGCCGCCTTCACCACGATCGGCTCGCTGGCGAGGATGTCGTAGGTGTCGTTGGACAAAAGGTAGGCCACGTACCGACCGACGGTGCTGAGCCCGCTCGTGAACAGGATCGTCCCGTTGGCCAGACCCGCGTTGCCGCTCTGAGTGCCGTCCACGTAGGACCAGATCGTGGATCCGACACTCCCCGGAACCACGCCTTCGGGATACACACCGATCCAGTCCTTCGCACTCGCCGGCCCATTGGTAAACGTGATCGAAATGGCCTCACCCGGCGTATAGGACTTCTTGTCGCGCCGTACGATCGGGCTGGTCGACTCCACGACCGTGAAAGTCACCTGCGCCCCGACGTCATAGCCGTCGTTCAACAGGAGGAACGCCGTCCATGGGCCGGCAAAACCGAGCCCGTTCGGGAATGTGACCGAGCCATCGGTCAGTCCGGCGTTCCCGGACTGCGTTCCATCGACGTAGCGCCAGATCGTCGAGCCCTGGGATCCGGGCACAACTCCCTCGGGATACACGCCGATCCAATCCTTCGTGCTGCCGGGTCCGCCGGCAAAGGAAGCCACAATGGCCTCTCCGGGCAGGTAGGCGGTGTGGTCGAGTTCGATGGTTGCCGTCTGGGCGAACGCCGACAGCGTCGTCAACCCGACAAGCGCCGCGCTCCACATGTGCTGTATTCTCATGACTGGGTCCTTCTCTTGATACGGGGTCTTGGGAAAGTAATGAAAACTAGGGGGTACAGACCGCCGGGCTCTGGCCATCCGGGCCAGGAACAGCCCACTCGGAAACAATGCGTTCTCCCTCCGGCGTCGCGAGCGACACCCACTCGGCATCCGTCACCCGCCGGACCAACCGCAGCGACTGGGCCTGGCCACGGCTCACGGTCGGCACCGCACCGCTGGCCCGGGCGGCATCCAGTGACTTCTTCAACTCGGGAGCATTGGTCTCGAGGTACGCGATCCGGCGGGCCGAGGCATCGTCACACTTGCCCGGCGGAGCCACCACCACGGCGCGGACTCCGTCTTCCTGAGCATCGTTCATCCCGCGGATCGGCGGCACCAACCCGCGCTCCGCCACGAACAGCTTCTTCTCGCTCAGGTCGTAGAACCACGCCTTCTCCGAAGGGCCGGAATCCGACCGAAACACCATCCACAACCGCCACGAGGCCGCTGCGATCAGGATCACTGCTGCGATCCACTGGAAGTTCTGTTTGCGCATGGAGATTCCCCGTCAGTGCGGATCCGAACGGACCGACCACCAGCAGGCATTGGTGTTGCACGGGATCCGGCCGGGATCCAGCAACTCACCGTGGCCATCGGCAAACGCATGGTTCGACTTGCGGCTATGCCGCACCGCCCCCTTGTCGCCCTGCGCGACCCGGTTGAAGCCCGGGCTGTTGGCGTTGCCCAGTTCCTTCCAGACCCACCAGCGATCCCGGAGCCAGACGCCGTTTACGTCGCTGTGCCCGTCGGCAAACAGGATCAACTGGGAGGGTGCCTCGATCATCCCCCACCGCGCCATGTTGTCCTCATAACCTTTCGGGCGACCAAACGGCGGCGTCGCGCCTCCAATCGTCCAGTGAACATTCACGGCGCCGATGCCGCTCGGGACGTCCATCTCCGCGTCGATCATCTGCCCGAGCACCGCGCGGTTTCCATTGCCCTTCTTCATCCCGGCCGGCCGGGCCGCGGCATAGGATTCGTCCTTCTCCGTCGGGCAATCATAGGACTTCGGGCTCGAACCCACGTACTTGTAGAGGAAGGGCCGCCAACTGACCTCACCGTTCGCGAGGCGCGACTGGATCGGAGGCAATCCCTCCTGGAAATCCCCGCTATAGAGGTGGGTCGCCACCGCCAGCTGCTTGTGGTTGTTCAGGCAGAAGACGCCCTGCGCCTTCATCTTCGCACGGCTCAGCGCCGGCAGGAGCATCGACGCCAGGATCGCGATGATGGCAATGACGACCAGCAACTCGATCAGCGTGAAGGCTGCCCGCCTGGCACTGGACTGAGGAACGCTCGGCGACCCGATCATGTAACCAGTTCCTACCAAGCCCTTCCGCTTCACGCCAGCCACGATTCGGCAACGACGGGTCCCCGCTTGGAGGCCGGGTGCCCTCACCCGGCGTGAGTCGTGAACCGCCGCGTGGGGGCACGCGGCCTCCACCTCGAAGCTTGTAGGCCGGGTGCCCTCACCCGGCGTGGGTCGCGAACCGCCGCGTGGGGGCACGCGGCCTACACCTCGAAGCCTGTAGGCCGGGTGCCCTCACCCGGCGGCAATCGGCAACCGCCGCGTGGGGGCACGCAGCCTACACCTCGAAGCCTGTAGGCCGGGTGCCCTCACCCGGCGTGGGTCGCGAACCGCCGCGTGGGGGCACGCGGCCTACAGCCGTCCTCTTCACTGGGCGAACTTCTGGAACCGATCCGGCTGACGGGCCTTGCTGACGGCGGTGTCGTACGTGATCTGCGCCCGCCCGTAGAGGTCCATCAGGCAGTTGTCCATGAGCACCATTCCATCCCGCTGGCTGGTCTGCATCACGTTGTACAAGTGATGAAGTTCGTTCTGGCGGATGACGGTCCGGATCGCCGTGTTCGCCAGCAACAGTTCATACGCCAGCACCCGTCGCAGGCGGTCCACTGAAGGCAGCAGCTCCTGCGCAATGATTCCCTGGAGTGTGTTCGCCAATTGCAGGACGACCTGCCGCTGCGCACTCCCCTCGAACACGCCGATGATCCGTTCCAACGCGTGCGTCACGCCCGGCGAATGCATCGTGGCCAGTACGAGATGCCCCGTTTCCGCCGCCGTCAGCGCCGTTGCGATGGCCTCATGATCCCGGATCTCGCCGATGACCATGACGTCCGGGTCCTGCCGCAGGGCATGGATCAACGCCCGATTGAACGAGCGCACATCCGTCAGCACCTCCTGCTGCACGATCAACGCCCGTCGGTTCTCGTGCACGTACTCAATGGGATCCTCAATGGTCAGGATCTTGCAGCGACGTTCGCTGTTCAGCATGTCGACCAGGTAATTCAAGGTCGTCGTCTTGCCTGAACCCGTCGGGCCGGTGATCAACACGAGCCCGTTCGGCCGCCGAACCAGGTCATCCAACCGCTCGGGGAGCCCCAGTTGCTCGCGCGTGGAAACCGACTCCCCGCAAAACCTCAGGCTCAGCTCGGCAGCACCGTTCCGCCGGTAGAGCGTCACCCGCACGCGGCCGGCCCCCGGATGGCGGATCGACACGCACAGTTCCCATTCCTGCTCAAACTTGAGCCGCTGCGCATCCGACAGGAGGGAGTACGACATCGCCGTGACCTCCTCCGGCGTGAACGGCTCTTCCTCGGCCAGGATGATCTCGCCGTTCACGCGGAAGGCGGCGGAAACACCTGCAATGACGTGCAGGTCCGAGGCACCGAGGTCTGCACCACCCTGCAACAGGCGGTCAATCTCGGGGTGGATGGCAGATGACATGAAGTATACAACTTGGACCGCCTAGTTTTCCCGTCCCAACCATCGGCGTAGGTTTCCCCCGAACCGCGCCACCCAGCCCTGCTCATCCAGTCCGCGCAGCAGTTCGATGGCCGGCGGATGATCCGGCCGCAGGCTCAGGGCCTGTTCGACGGATTGCCTCGCTCCGTCGGCCAGGCCCAACGCCATCTGGCATTCGGCCATCGTCACCCACACGGCGGCGTGGTCCGGGGCCAGGGAGACCGCCTCGCGCACGTGCTTCAGCGCGAGCGCAAATTGCTTCCAATAGGCCCGGATCCGCCCCGCCAACCAACGCACCAGCCAATCCCCGGGTGCCAACCGCATGGCTCGATCAAAGCAGGCATCCACCTGCTTCTGACCCGCTGAGAGCAGGACATCGCCCCGGGCCAGCCAGACCCAGGCGATCTCACCCGGCTTCTCCAGCGCCGCATCCGAAAACGGCATCGCCTCCGCCGGACGTCCCAGTCGCCCCAGGGCCACCGCCTTCGCTGCCAGCAACTCGGGCGCCTCCGGATACCGTTCCATCGCCTTGTCCGCCCAGACGTTGGCCTCCTTGAACTGGCCAAGCTCGATCAGGGACTTCACCTGCCCCGCCCAGGCCCCGGCATGGTTCGGATTGAACTCCAGGACCCGCCCGTACCACCTCAAGGCCGACTCAAACTCCCCCTTCCCGAACGCCGCCTCCGCCTCCGTCACACACCGCACCTCATCCGTCATGGGCGGATGACGCGACGCGCTCTGCGCGGGCAACGAATCCCCAAATTCCAGATGGCCGAAGCGGTTCACAGGTCGAGCCGATCCTGCCGGGGGAATCCCCTCCCGGCAAGCGTCCGCCCATGACGCCTCCTTTTGCGTCTTCCCATTCCAGGTTTGCATGGCTGATTGGGTCCTTCGACCAGACCAGCCCGAAAGCGTCACGCCACGTCCAGCCGACCCGCTGCGTAGGCCTCAAACACCCTCCGGATCTCGTCCCGCACCCGGCGGAACACCGCCAGAACCTCGGCCTCGCTCCCGGTTGCATGAGCCGGATCTTCAAACGGCCAATGATGCCGGTTCAGCTGCCCGGGGAACATCGGACACGCCTGATCCGCATTGCCGCACACCGTGATCACCGTCTGCACCCTCCGTGCGAGGAAATCGTTCATGTGCTTCGAGGTGTGCGCCGAGATGTCGATGCCGATCTCCGCCATCACCCGCACCGCCATCGGATGCACGAATCCCGCAGGCCGGCTCCCTGCGCTGGCCACGTCGAAGCGACCCTTCGATGCCGCCCGGAGGAGGCCTTCGGCCAGGTGACTGCGGCACGAATTCCCGGTGCACAAAACCAGGACCAGTGATTTTTCGGTATTCATGAAGTAGAGGAATCGGAAGCGCGCGGAGCCAGGAATCGGCACACTGGCACAGCCAGAAGCGCACCCAGAACCGGGGCCGTGAGGTAAAGCCACAGATGTTCGGTCCGACCGCTCACCAACGCCGGCGCCAGCGACCGCACCGGGTTCATCGAGGCCCCGCAAATTGGTCCGGCAAACATCGCCTCCAGCGCGATCACCGACCCGATCGCCAGCCCCACCGTGATTCCCTTCTCCCGCGCACCCTGGGTGACGTTCAGGATCACCACCATCAGGATGAAGGTCAGGATCAGCTCCAGCACGAAGCTCTGGTGGACCGGCCCCGCCGGCAGCGTCCCTCCCAAACCCACGTTCTTCGGAAACAGTCCCCGGATGACGCCGCTCGCCAAAATCCCGCCCACCGACTGCGACACCAGGTACCCAACCACGTCCCGCCACGGAAACCGACCTGCCGCCGCCAATCCCAGCGTCACCGCCGGATTCAGGTGCGCCCCGCTGATGTCCCCGAAGGCGTGGATCATCGCCAACACGACCCATCCAAAGACCAACGCCACTCCCACGTGCGTGATCACGCCGCCCGACTCCTGCTGAACCACGATCGCGCCCGTCCCCGCGAACAAGAGGATGAACGTTCCCAGCGCCTCGGCCACCCAGCGCCTCATGCGCAACGCCCCTTCCCCGCCCCGCGGACCGGACCACAGCCAAACCCGACACAGCATTGGCCGTCGCTCCGACGCGCCAACCGCTTCGACAGCCGGATTGCATCCGCACCCAGGCGCCGATCCCCGTCCAGCGATTCGGTGAACAGGGAGAAGATTCCGTCCACGAGGGCCCCTGCCTCCGGCTCCACGGCGTAGTACATCCACTTGCCCTGCCGGCGCGACGTCACCAAACCCGCCTGCCGGATCACGCGCAGGTGCGTCGAGAGCGTCGATTGGCTCAGCGCCAGCGCGTCGCACAGCTCACAGACGCAGAGCTCCCCGCCGCGCAGTGCGGCGAGGATCCGGATCCGGTTGGGCTCCGCCAGGGCCCGGGCTACGGCAGCGAGCTGCTTCATGGACTTCGTATCGGCAACTGCCGATATGTATCTGCCCCATCCGCCCGGCTCAAGCCGAGATCCGGGCTGGCGTCACCGACACCGAAGCTGGTAACTCCGGATGAATCACCATGAGCCACCCCCTGCATCAGCTTCGCGCCGGCATCATCGGCACCGGCTTCATCGGGCCCGTCCACATCGAGGCCCTCCGCCGCCTTGGCGTCCAGGTCACCGCCATCTGCGGATCCACCGCCTCCGCCCACACCACTGCCGGACGCTGGGGCATCCCCGAGGTGTACGGCGACTATGACTACCAGGCCATGTACCGGTCCCCGAACGTCGACGTCGTCCACATCACCTCGCCCAACAAGGTCCACGTCGAGCAGTCCCTCGCCGCCCTCGCCGCCGGAAAGCACGTGGTCTGCGAGAAGCCCCTCGGCATGAACCCCCGCGAGACACAACGCGTCCTCGCCGCCCTGAAGAAGCGCTCCGCACCCGTCTTCGCGGTCAACTACATGTGCCGCTTCTTCCCCGCGGTCCTCCAGATGCGCGCCATGGTCCAGCGCGGCGACATCGGCCGCGTCATCCACGTCCAGGGCCATTTCTTCCAGGACTGGCTCCTCAAGGAGACCGACTACAACTGGCGCGTCCTCGCCTCCGAAGGCGGCCCACTCCGGGCCATCGGCGACATCGGCACCCACTGGATCGACACCGTCTCGTTCATCCTCGGTTCCAAGGCCGAGGCCGTGTTCGCCCACACCGAGACGTTCCACAAGACCCGCAAGCGGCCCCGCACCGAACTCAAGACCTTCGCCAAGGCCGACCCCGCCGATCTGGTCTCCTACCACGTCGACACCGAGGACTTCGGCTCGCTTCTCCTGCGCTTCGGCAAGGCCGAGCACGGATTCGCCGACCACGTCCACGCCAACGCTTCCGTCTCGCAGGTCGCCGCCGGGTGGAAGTGCAGCCTCTACATCGGCATCTACGGCACCACCGGTTCACTCCAGTGGGAATTCCAGAACCCGAACGAAATCCGCGTCGGCCGGCGCGACACCCCCGACACGATCCTCCAACGCGGTACCGCAGGTTTCACCGACGACGTGGCCGGGTTCACGGACTACCCCGGTGGCCACCCCGAAGGCTTCCCCGACAGCCACAAGATGAACTACCGCGCCATCTACGAGCACATCGCCTCCAACCGTAGGACCCCGGTCCTGTTCGCCACCGCCGACGACGGCCATCACGAGGTCCGACTCTGCGACGCCGTCCTCAAGAGCAGCCGCCAGAAGAAGTGGGTGAAGGTGGGGTAGGGCTCGAAGTTCAAAGGTTGAAGATTCAAGTTTGAAGCAGTCAGCCTGAGAACGGCAGTTGGGTTATCCACCGATTTCGCAGATTTCACAGATGGGCCGGGACGAGAGGCCCCACCGCATCGCTGGTTCTATGTCACCCGCCGGGTGAAGCGACAGCCTCTCTCAACCGGCTTCCAATCCGTGGAATCGCCGCAATCTGTGGATACAGCCGCCGTTTCCAGGGTCGGACGCGGCGTAGAAACCGGTTGCCCCATTTCGCCGCCTCCATCAATGGTGCCTCCCATGAATCGCCAACCGTCCATTGCGACGATCCACAAGGTCCTCGCCGCCGTCTGCGTGAGTTTCATCCTGGGTGGATGCTCGGACCCGGAGCCACCGCTGCCCGGTGGTTACTTCATCTTCAAGGCGGGCTCATCGGAGATCTACCTCAACGAGCCCAAGTACAATGGGAGCATCCCAAAGCTGGGAACGGACCTGAAGGCGATCGGGAGCCACAACGACTTCATCTTCGGCCGGAGCGGAAGTGCCCGTGGGACCACGGCTGGCTTCTTCCTCCTCGATACCAAGAGTGAAGCACTTCAGGTGGGGCTTACGGAAACCAACTGGCTGGCTGCAACCGCGGCCGCCGGCATTCCGCAACCGCCCAAACTGGTGGATCCCACCCGCAAGCAACCCCTGAAGCAATGAGGAGCCGGACCACCGGCCCACAACGCCGAAGGCGTTGAAGCCGGTAGCCCGGGGTGCGAAGCGACCCCGGGTCCAAAGCCCCATTGGGAAACCAACCCCGGCCGGGGTTGCAGCCGGCCAGCCATTCCGTGATTCAAGCCGAAGTGCGACTGCAACGCCTGTAGGCCGCGTGCCCCCACGCGGCGTTTCACGGTCCGCGCCGGGTGAGAGGGCACCCGGCCTACAAGTGAGACAGCCTCACCCCCACTGCAATCCGGGCTGCCGGATCGCCTTCAGGGCCTCCAACACGCCCATGCCCTTCCGGGCTTCGGTCGCCAGTTCCTCAGTCCGCTTCTGCCAGAAGGCGGCCTCGGCCTGCGTCGGGAGGTAGGGCTTGTCGTGCGGGACGCCCTGCCCCACCAGGAGCGCCAGGTAGCCGTCCATCCCGAAGGAATTCGACGGATGCACCAGGGCGGTGCCGGCAACCACGCTCGGGCCGTTCTCGCGGTAGAACTCCACGATGTCCGCCGCCCCATGAAGCGCGGTGTCGTTCCGACACGCCTGCCAGAACGCCGTGTTCAGCCGCGTATTGAACCGGTAGTGAACCGCGAGGAAGTTGCGGATGTCATCCCACTGGTCCCCGTTGTACCGGTTGTACAGCTTCACCATCGAAGGCGGCGGGTTGCACAGGCTGTCCGCCAACGAATCCGCCAGCGAGCTGGCCTCGACGCAGATGACCTGCAGTGCCGTCGCCTCCAGCGGCTCGACGAACCCGGCCGAGTTGCCCATGGCCACCACGTTCCCCACCCAGCTCCGCTGGTACCGGCCCGACCGGAACTTCACCACGCGCGTCCGTTCCGCCGGGATCTTCGGGTTCTTCCGCAGCAGCTCCGCCCGGGCGTCCTCGTCCGAGATGAACTTCGACGAATAGACGTACCCGCGATTGATGAAGGTCTCGTGCTCGATCTGCCACGCCCAGCCGCAGTCCATCGTCTCGGCCGTCGTATAGGGATGCACCGGCTCGTTGGTCCGCGCCCATCCGCCGATCACGGCGCGGTCACAGAACAACGAATCCATGTAATCGACGAATGGCTCCTGCAGCTCTCGTCCGAGCAACTCGGACCGGA
Source organism: Limisphaerales bacterium (assembly GCA_965284395.1). Taxonomy (GTDB): domain Bacteria; phylum Verrucomicrobiota; class Verrucomicrobiia; order Limisphaerales; family UBA9464; genus UBA6176. Next base: position 1,413,752 of record OZ260084.1, read on the forward strand.
ACCCGGAGGCGTCGATGTAGAGGTCCGCCGTGTACCGCGTCCCGTCCTCGGAGATCAGCGCGGCAATGCCCTCCCCACCCTTCTCCGCACGGACGGTCGCGGCGATGATGACCACGCCCTGGGCCAGACACTGCTTCTGGAGCCATCCGACGAGCTTCACGTTCTCGATGTGGAAGCCGTGGTTGTTGTGGAAGCGCGGAAGCCCGTTCGGCTGCCTTGGAAACGCGTGATCATGCGCCATGAACGCCGACGCATGGCCCAGCCACGGCTGGTCGTCCCGGTAATAGAAGCCATTGTTCCGGGACAGCTCCGGAAGGTGCTTCATGAACTCGAAGACGAACGAGTAGTAGAAGTGCGGACGCGGCCCCCACAGGAACTTGATCCCCAGCTTCCAGGTCGGCTCCGCGGACGCGTAGAACTCGCCCGGCTTCAGCTTGAGGTACTCGAAGAAGTGCCGCGGGAAGGCCACCGTCGTGCCCTCGCCCACGCCGATGATGCCGATGTCGGGGCTCCGCAGAACCCGCACCTGGAGGTGTGGCAACTTCCGCTTCAGCGTCAACGCCGCCATCAGGCCCGCGCTGCCGCCGCCCAAAACCAGGATGGATCCGATTCTCATGGAGTGTCCCGAAAGAGTGACGCGGCGGACACCCTTCCCACAAGGGGCGAGGGCATCCGCCGCGTTGCTATGCGATCAGCAAATCAGGGACGGACCAACCGGAAGAAGCGGTTGCCCGTCGTGACCGGCTGGACCTGGAACTCACCACCGGACAGACCGGTCGCGACCGGCTCCCACGACTTGAGGTCGGTGGAACCTTCGAGGTTGTAGGTCCCCGCAGCCGGTGCCGGCCAGCGCAACGTCAACCGACCCGCCGGTTGATCATACAGGAAGCCGGAGAAGTCCGGAGCCACCGCCGGCGGCGCGTAGCTCGGCGCCTCCGAAGTGAACAGGGACTTCACGGCATCGGCGCTCAGCGCGACGTCATAGACGCGCACCCGACCAATGCTCAGCGAACCCCGCAGGCCCGCCGTCGCGCCGCCAGCAGCGTCCGTCTGACCCGCCACGCGGAACACCAGCGGACGTCCACCGTCCGCACCATTGTCGTTCGAATGGCTCGAAAGCGGCCCGGGCATCAAGGCCGTCGTCGCCACCTCGCCATTCGAGTAGACCACCACCGTCGTCGTGGAGGGATCGTAGGTGTAGGCCACGTGCGTCCACTGGCCGGTCACGACCTTATCGCTCCAACCCACGTCGTAGGCGCCCCACTGGCCAACGGCACCGAAGGTTCCGTTCCCGCCGTGGTTGAAGGAGACGTTCGACCCATCGGGTCCGCCACGACGGCCGAAGCTGAAGATCGTTTCCTCATCGGCCGCCTCCGGATTGTAGATCCACGCATCGATCGTGCGCGGCGCATCGCCCGTGACGAAAAGCGGAACAATCGGGCCGTCCATCACCGACGAGCCATCGAAGGTGACACCCTTCACGCCCGCCACGGACTCGACCACCGGGGCGACATCCGCCTTGAACGATCCGCCGAGCGAGCCGCCGTTCGGCCACGCCGCCAAGGGGCCGGTCGCCAGCGAACCGCTGTTCAGGTCGACCAGCTTGCCCACGGACGAAGCCGAGGGAACGCTCGCCGCCGAGGTCGGATTCGACCCGCGCGCCACTTCCTGACCATCCGCCACGCCGTCGCCGTCCGAATCGCCGTTCAGCGGATCCGTCGTCGTCTCGGCGCCGTCGAGGATACCGTCCTGGTCCGTGTCTGGGACACCCGGCTTCGTCGGGGCGGCCACACCGGCCACCGTGCGCTTGAGCTCAGCGCCGTCCAACAGCCCGTCGCCATCGGCGTCCGGATTGTTCGGAGGCGTGCCCGCTGCGAATTCCTCCGCGTTGGTCAACCCGTCGGAGTCGCCGTCCTGTGCGGCATCCGCCGCGTTGTTCGGGTTCAGGATTCCCGGGAACTGGCGCTCGTACCACGTCGGCAAGCCGTCGTTGTCCGTATCCACCAAGCCGAATTCGTCCTGCTCGGCCGTGAACTGCGCGGCGATCGCGGAACCGTCCAGGGCGCGGTCATGGACACGCACCCGGGCGATGGTCATCGACCCGCGGAGGCCGCCAGTTGTTGACCCATCCGCCTCGTTCTGGGCCGCCACCAGGAAGCTCAGCGGACGGCCGGCCGTGTCGACGGCGTGCGTGACCAGCGGTCCGGCCAACGTCTCGGAGTTCGCCGGGACACCATCCTTGTAGACGGTCGTCGTCAGCGAGGCCGGATCCCAGGTGTACGCCACGTGCGTCCATTGGCCCTGGGCCACGTTGCCTTCCCACCCGATGTCCGGCGCGCCCCAGATGCCGACAGCACCCCAGGTCGCGTTCACACCGTGGTTGAAGGAGGTGTTCGAGCCATCGGGACCACCGCGCCGGCCCCACGAGAAGATCGTCTCCTCGTCTGCCGCCTGCGGGTTGTAGATCCAGGCCTCGATCGTGCGGGCGCCGTTGCCTGCAACCCAACTCGGAGCCCCGGGACCCTTGAAGAACTGGGACGTGCCGTTGAAGGTGAATCCCTTGACGCCTGCCACCGCCGTCACCGGCGTGTTGACCGGCGCCACGAAGTCCCCACCCAGCAGGCCCGCGTTCGCCCACACCGTCGCATTGCCCAACGGCAGCGCAGTGGCGTTCAGCGACACGATGGGCTGCGTGATGTTCGGCACGCTGCCCGCCGAGTTCACCCCGGACCCATGCAACGCCTCCTGGCCGTCCAGGAACCCGTCGCCATCGGTGTCCGGATTCGTAGGACTGCCGCCCTTGGCTGCCTCTGCGCCGTCCGCCAGACCGTCCGAGTCCGAGTCCGTGCGCAACGGGTTCGTCCCCGCCGCCACCTCAGCGCCATCACTCAGGCCATCCCCGTCCGTGTCAGCCACGTCCGGCAGCGTACCGTCCCGGAACTCCTGCAGGTTGGAACGGCCATCGCCGTCCTGATCCAACGCCGCATCGGCTCCGTTCGAAGGGCTCAGGAACGTCGGATAACGACGCTCGTAGTAGCCCGGCAAACCATCGTTGTCGAAGTCGTCGATGCCGAACTCGGTCAACTCCCGGCTGTAGTTCGCCGCCACCGCGCTCGCGTCGATCGCCGTATCGTGGACCCGCAAACGGGCAATGGTCATCGAACCGCGCAGCCCGGCCGTCGCCGAGCCATTCGCCTCGTTCTGGGAAGCAATCCGGAAGGGCAGCCCCGCACCGGTCGTGCTCGTCGCATGCGTCACCAGCGGCGAGGGCAGGACCTCCGTGTTGGCCACCGCGCCGTCCGAGTAGACCGTGGTGGTCTGCGAAGGCCCATCGTAGGTGTAGACGACATAGGTCCAGCGCCCGGTGACCTGCTTGCCGTCCCATCCGATATCCGGCGCGCCCCAATGGCCCACCGCACCCCACGTGGCGTTCACGCCGTGGTTGAAGGAGGTATTGGAACCATCGCCGCCGCCACGGCGTCCCCACGAGAAGATCGTCTCCTCGTCGGCCGCCGCCGGATTGTAGATCCACGCTTCGACCGTTCGGGAGTTCCCGCCCGTCACGGACTCCGGCGCCACTGGACCGGTGTAGAAGTGCGTCGAACCGTTGAACGTCACGCCCTTGACCGTGTCGAGGGTCGTCACTGAAGGCACCGCCGTCGTGGCACCCGGCACGAACGTTCCGCCCAGGGTACCGCGGTTGCTCCATGGATTCAGCGGCCCCGTCGGGAGCGCGGTCGCATCGAGGTCAACGATGACCGCGCCGTAGGTGAGAGGTGTGGCTGCTCCGGCAAGGGCAGCCATGGCAAACCGGGTCAGGGGCGCATGCAGGCCAGCGCCCGACAAGGGATGGTGACGCTTCATAGGAAAACAGGGATCGACCAGAATTTGCACCAGACCCGGCAATTCTGGAAATGCGGCGGATGCCCCGCTGCATACGCAAGATGCAACACACAGGCCCCCTGACCTACCGCCCCCGGCTCCGGTACTCGGACGGCGAGCAGCCCATCCCCTTCTTGAACGCCAGCGAGAAGACAAAGGCATTCGAATACCCAACTGCCTCCGCCACCACCTCCACTTTCGCGTCGGTCGTCGCCAGCAACTGCGCGGCGTGGCGGAGCCGAAGCTGGATCACCTGATTGTGCGGGCTGCGCCCGAACTCGCGCTGGCACAACCGCCGGAGCTGTTCCCGGCTGCAATGCGCCTCTCCCGCCAGACGCTCCAGCGGCCATGGCTCATGCAACCGCTCCGACACCCGGTCCCACAGGCTCGCGAACGCGTCCGGAACCCGGCCCACCCCCGCAAAATGGGTCACCTGCGCATGCAGCAGCGAAACCCAGGCCGACTGCAACGACGGCGCCTGCCCCCGGCGGACCGACTCCAGCAGCCCGGTGATTGCATGACTCACCGACTGGACCGGCCACTCCGCGAGCAAGGGCCTGACCAGACGAGCCGTCGCCGCCTGTCCGGGCGGTTCCAGGAGGCAGATCCACGCGTACTCCCAGGAAGACCCGGCCTCCACCTCGTATGCGTTGTTCCGATGCGCCGGCAGCAAGCACGCCTCCCCGGGGCCGCACCGACGCCATTCCCCGTCCACCGACACCCGGACCGCCCCCGCCAAGGTTGCCAGAAAGTAATTCGACGTCTGCCGCACCCGTCGGATCCGATGGGGCCCCGACGCCCGTGCCACGCCCGCATGCACGATCCGGTAAGGTTCCAATGCCCCGCATTCCAGAAAGCCGTCGATCCAGGGACGCGCTTCCGCCGAGGGTGCCCTCACCCCCGTCGCCGCATATCCGGGCCCCAGCACCGTCTCGTTGATCGACGCCAGCAGGTCCGAACGATCCAGGCTCAACATCCGTGTTCCCATCGTTCACTACCCCATTCCCGGCCGCACACCCTCCCGGGCGACAACCGTTCCAGGACTCCACCCCACACTGCCCAAAGGCCTGCCAGAGTCCATGAGACCTCGAATCCCGCAGCTTGAGGTTTTCAGCCCGCCTTCACCCGCCTCCGGACGTCGGCGGCCACGCTGATGGGGTAGCTGGGGTAGCCGCCGAGGTCACGAGGCGGACTTGATCGGCAATCTTGAATCTTGAATCCCGCTCCCCTCCACCCCCACATCCTCCGCCCATGCGTGTCCTCTGCGTCCATGCCCACTTCGACGACTTCGAGTTCGTCGCCGCCGGCACCTTCGAACTCCTCCGCCGCACGGCCGGCCCCGACTTCCGCGCCCGCGTCCTCGTCTGCACCGATGGCCGTTCCGGGCACCACTTCCGATCCCGCGCCGAAACCGCCCGTATCCGCCTTGCCGAACAGGAAGCCAGCGCCGCCATCGGGCACTACGAGTTCGAACTCCTCCGCAAGCCGAACGGCCTGCCCTTCGAGGAAGCCTGTCGCACCCTCACCACCGACCTCCTCGCCAGCCTCTGGCGCTCGATCCGCGAGTTCCAGCCCGACTACCTGTTCTGCCCGCCCCTTCCGTCCGATTCCCTCGCCGGCATTCACCCCGACCACCTCACCGTGGCCGAGGCCATCCGGCGGGTGGCCTACATGATCAACGTCCCCCACGCCTTCCTCGGCGAGTTCCCGGTGGCGGACGAGACCCACTCCACCTGGATCCCCACCCCCGTCATCCTGAACACCTACGACGGATACATGGCCGGTGCCAACGCCTGCGACCTCGTGGTCGACGTCGATTCGGTGTTCAGCGTCATTGCGGCGGAGTCCTGGTGCCACCAGAGCCAGATCAACGAATGGCTGCCCTGGGTCGCCCGGCATCACATCGAACCCACGGCCAACCTCGCCGAATGGACCTCCAAGCTTCGGGCCCGCTTCGCGCGCCAGGCCCGCGAACTCGGACTCCCCGAGGGCCGCGCCCATGAAGTCTTCACCGTCACCGCCTGGGGCACCATCCCCACCCGCGCACAACTCGAACGCGACTTCCCCGCCCTCGTCCTCGACCGGGAACGCTCCGGCCGCCTCGACGCCAAGCTCTCCCGGTTCGGCTGAGGGGGGCCGGAGTCCCAAGGTTTCAGCCTGAAAGCGGCAGTTGGACTATCCACAGATTTCACGGATTTCACAGATGGACCGGGACTGGAGGCTTCACCGCATCGCGGTTTGCATCTCACCCGTGGGGTGACACAACAGCCTCTCTCAACCGGCTTCCAATCCGTGCAATCGGTGCAATCTGTGGATCCAACCGCTGTTTCTAGGTTCAGTTTCAAGTTCCAAGCCCGCAGGTAGCGAACAACCCAGGTTACCCGTTCAAGGGATTTCTGGATTCGGAAACCATGCATGGCAGCCGATTGGCCGAGCGGGCAGGGCCCGCTTGCCACAGCCCGGCTCCTCCCTTGTAGGCCGGGTGCCCTCACGCGGGGATTGAAGATCCACGCCGCGTGGGGGCACGCGGCCGACCGCTGTCACGCCGGCAGGGGTTGAAGCACCCAGACCGCTCGCCTTCCCATCCAAATCCTACTTCCGTGCCGGCGCCAGAGCCTGGACATTCTTCAGCTCCGCCTGCGAAAGCAGGAACTCCCGGCGAAGCTTGAGGTGCTTCCGGGCACGCCCCAGCTCCGACCGGAAGCCCGCCACGGCACGATCCGCGTTTTGCTTCTGGATCTGGGCCCGCACCCGGACCTCCGGCACCAACCGCTTCTCCAGGTCGTCGATCACCGGCCCGAACGCGGCCTCGGAGTACACCGACTCCAGAATGTACTTCGTCCGACCGAGGAAGATCTTCCGGAACTTCGGATTCGCCAGCAACGGACCCGAGAAGAATCCCGGCGGACGCCACCATCCACCGCCGTCCGACGGCGGCTCATCCCCGTTCATCCCGAACGTCAGCGCCATGTTGTAGAACACCTCGTCGTCGCCACCACCCGGTCCACCGAGCCGCAGTCCCCACGTGCTGTCCTGATCCCACGGGAACATCATCCACTTCCCGGTCCCGCCGACGTCGTGGTAGGTGAAGTAGTTGTTGAAGAACCCATCCCAGTGCGACAGCACGGCGTTGACCGCGAAGTAGGTCGCCACCCCGTCCACGTCGAAGTTCTTCTCGATGAACTCCCACTGGGCATCGGCCGGCTTCTCCAAGCCTTCGACCACCTCGATCAGGTCGTCGTGCGTCCCGCGCCGGTTGGAGTGCTTCTCGTGTTGCCCGACCAGATCACCGCCGTACCACAGCAGTTTGTAGAGGTTGCCCGCGTCCCCGATCCCATTCCTCCGCAGGAAGGCCCGGTTGGGCTGTTCGACCAGCACCGTGTAACCCGTGGGTTTTCCATTCAGCCATAGCCGCACGTGGTGGCTCTTCTCGGTCGGCAGTCCCGACCTGCGATACACCTCATACGACAAGGGCTCGATCATCGCCGCCTGTTCTCCTTCGAAGATCAGGGCAAACGTCGTCATGCCGTCCAGCGGCCGATCCCGATACAGGTGGACCTTCTGGCCACCCTTGCGCCCCGTGACCTGTACGAAGTCGAAGAACTCGGTCTTCCGCGTCGCCGGGTCGAAGTAGACGAACGCCGACTGGAATGTCCCCGGCTCGGAAGCCGCCCCACCAAAGGGTCCCGGCCGCCCCGGTCCGCCGGGACCACCACGCTCGCCCCGACCACCACGCTCGCCCCGACCACCACGACCGCCCCGTCCACCCCGGGGACCACCGGGGCCTCCCGGGCCTTGCCCAAACATCGGCCCGCCACCCCGACCCGGATTGAAGCCCTCCGGAACCTCCATCCAGCCCACGACCACATCGCGTGGCATGCCCTCCCAGCGCTCGACCTGTTCCACCTGCTTCTCGTTCAGGTGCGGCTTCAACGCCGTGACGATCTTCCCACGAAGCCCGTCCACCTTCTGGAACAAGGCGCGGAACTGATTCGGGTCAAATTGGGCCCCAACCTCGGCGAGCAATGCCTTCCGCTCCCCGACCAACTCCCGGATCGCCTTGCGCTGCGCCGCCCACCGCGCGGGATCGATCTCCGTATTGAGCGTGATCGCGTGCCAGACGCTCTCCACGTCCACCCGACCGAGGATCAGCGCCTGGGGCATCTGCTCCTCCGTGGGTCGTTCCTTCACCCAGGCCGACAGCGCTTGGCGTTGCGCCGGGGTCAGGGACGGTTTGAACGCCTCCTCGACTCCCGCCATGAACTTCGCCGTCACGTCCGGCACGGTCTGGGCCTTCTCCTCGATGTCTTCTGCCTCAAGTATCGAGTCCGCCAGCTTCCGCCTTTCGGCCAACTTCGATGCCACCACCGGCTTGAGCCGGTTGGCCAACGCCGGGTCGTCGCCGACAATCTCGGTGGTCAACGCCATCCACAACGCCGACAGGTCGAGACCCGTCTGCAACTGTCGCCTCGCCATTCCGCGCGCCATGTCCGCCGGGCTCATCTGAGGCCCACCGAACATCGGTGCCGACGCACGGGTCTGCGCCGCCTTGACCTCCTTCTCCGTCGTGTGGATCACCCACGCGAACGGCACCTGCGCCGCCTCGACCGGCCCCGCCACGTACGCCGAAAACGCCGGCCGCGGCTCGGTCGCCGCCGGATGGTTCCGCACCGCGCCCTTCGCACCAACCGCCTGCACCCGGAACCGGATGACCTGCCCCGCGTCCTGACCCGGGATCGTCCCCGTGAAATGGCCGGGCGTCGTGGCCGTCATGGCGACGCGGACCTCGGGCTTCTCATATCCCGGACCTGCCAGCCGATAGAGCAACTCGACGCTCTTCGCCTCCGTGCCCGGACGCAGGTCCGCTTCAACCGTGATCGACTGGCTCGGCGCCGGCATTTCCGGCGCGAACTTCACCGTCGAAACCACCGGCGGGAGCTCCGCCGCGAATCCCGCGTTCACCTTTCCTGGCGTTCCCATCGGCTTCTCCCGCGTCTCCGACAACGGCGAACTGATCCAGTTGGCCGGATCCTCCGACGGTGCCGTCGGGCAGATCCGCTCCAACGATCCCGAATGCCCGTCCGGACCCGTGGGCCACGGGGCCTTGTCGTCGAACTTCACTGCATCCACCCGCTTCCCCGACGCATCCGAGAGCTCGATCCGCTCGCCCTTCCGGCCCAGCTTGGACTTGAAGACGCCAGCCGCCGCCGTCGAGTAATACTCCTGGAACGTCTCTGCATCTGCGCAGACCACGACGTAGCCTTGGGCTTCGATCCGCGCACCCGCGGGGAACCGGAACTGGATGCCTTTCGTGAACGCCCAGTTCCCGATGTCCACCGGTTGGGTCCCCGCGTTGTGCAACTCGACGTACTGGAGGTCGTCGAGTTCGGCGGGCGCGTGGTACAGGACCTCATTGATGACCACTTGCGCGCGGGCCACGACGGGAAGGGCCGCCACGAGGCCACCCAACAAGAGACGGATGCCAGTTCGATTCATGTTCGGGAGTCGTTTTGGGGATGGGAAAGTTGGGCTGGGACTAGGGCCCGCTCGGGGTCGGTGCCCCGGAGGGAGCCGTAGGACGGACTTCGCGCGGCGCGGTCAGGATCGAGGCCAGGACCGGGTCCGCCTTCTCGGCGTCGGTGAGCGTCTCCATCGCCGCCCGCCGGATCTGGGCCATGGGCTGGTCGTTCCCCGTCGTGCGCGGGGCCTGGCCGACTCGCGTGAACCACTGCCGATAAGTCGCCCGGTGCGGCGCTTCGCTGTGGTCCCGGTTGAACCACCGGAAATACTGCCGGCGCAACTCGGGCGTCCAACCCCTCCGCACGCTGCGGATGTTGTATCGGTAGGCGAACTGTTCCTCGTAGATCGCCGTCCGTTCCGCCAACCGCATCGTGCGCTCCACGGCCGAGGGCGCCTCGAACGCCGCCAGGATCTGCGACATCTCCGTGTTCAGCTCGAACGCTGTCGCCGGAAAACACGACTCGACGTCCGCCACCACCCGCGACACTGCGGCTTCAGACGGCTTCCCATTCCGGCTCACCGCCACCTCGATCGCCCGCAGCTTCTGCAATCGGACTGTCACCGGAAGACCCGCCAACGGGAACCGGTCCAGCGCCCCGAACACCTCCTCGTGCGATTCCTTCCCGCCCACCCGTGCCAACGCCAGCAACGCCACCATCGCCTTCGCTGGATCCGTCTCCGCCAACGCCGCCGCCTTCCATCGCGAGGGCGACACGGTCTCCAACGCCACACGCGCCGCATACCGGAGGCCCCGGTCCGTACTGCCCAGATGCGGCCACGCCACCTTCACCGTGTCCGGTTGGTCCGTGGTCCAGTGGTAGGCCTCCAACGACCGACGCAAGGCCCGCTCCGCCGAACCATCCACCTCGCGGTACTCGACCCGCTCCGTCGGTTCATCCCCGACGTAGGTCACACGAAAGAGGTACGACTGCAGCCGCCGGTTCCCCGTCGCGAAGTAAAGAGCCCCGTCCGCCCCCACCACCAGGTCCGTCACGTTCAGCGGAATCCGCATCGGCCCCGACCCCAACGTCCGGGGGGCCACCAGATTTTCCCACGAGGACACCGCGTACCCGCTTCCCGACGGCTTCAGGTGCACGGCCATGATCCGGCCATAGCTGTTGTCCGCGATCAGCAGCGCCTTCTGGTAACGAGCGGGGAACCGCGCCCCATACCCAAAGGCCACGCCTACCGGGCTCGCCAGTCCGATATCGACCAAGGCAGGAACGCTGTCCTCATACCAGGCCGGATACTTGCCGCTGTTGCCCCGATACCCGAGGTCCGCGCCGCTCGGCAGATGACACACGCGGTTGGGCCGGTACCACGGAACTCCCAGCTCGAGCTCCATGTCGCTGTCGAAGGTGAACATGTCCCCCTCCGCATTGAACCCGATGTGCAGCGCGTTCCTCAGACCCGCGGCCACCAGATGGAAATCCCGCCCCTCGAGATCCGTCCGCCCCACGAACCCGGCCGGTGGACGCTCCTGCCCGATCCCGCCCGTCAACGGCCCCAGCAACGGTATGACCCGATCATCGCCCCAGTGACGCATGGGCGAGTTCGCCGAGACATCCGGCGGTTGCACGACGCCATTGCCGTTGATGACGTATAGGTACCGCCCGTCCGGCGACACATGCGGCGCATGAACGCCGTGGTCGCTGTGGCCCCCTTCCGGCCCCGTCCACGTCCGAAGCGTCTCAACCGAACTGAATGAGCCATCCCCCTTCGGATCGCGCAGCCGGTGCAGTCCCGCGACCCCGCTCAACCTCCCGTATCCCGGCCGATCGTTTCCTGCGACGTTCGTCGTCCCGCGCCCGCCCTGCACGTAGAGGCTGTTGTCGTGCCAGACCATCCCCATCGCCTCCGAGACCGGCGTGTGGAGGGTCTCGTTCTTCACCACCTTTCCATCCGGCCCCAGGGTCAGCCGCGTGAACGGCTGGAGCTCATTTGCTCCAAGCCACAGCCGGCCGTCCCCATCCCGCGTCAGGCTGATCCACGATCCCTGCCGCGCCTTGTCCGCCTTCGCCACGATCTCCACCCGGAACCCAGGCAGGGTCTGGATCACCTCCTTCAGGTCCGAGGGAAACTCCTGCGCCTGCAAAGCCCCCAGCGAAACCGGCTTCAGGCCCACCTTTCCTGGCTCCTGCGCGAACAGCGACCCCGCCCACAGGCAGGCCAAGCCGACGGCCACACTCCAACCGTTCCGGGCCATCCGCTCGCGGCACGCCGCGCCCGGCACCCGCCATCGACATCCCACGCCATCCAGGCGCCATCGTTCGGCCTCGGAACTCATGACTGAATGACGACACCTTGCCACACGCCTGAGCCCCCTGACGAGCGTTCACCCGACAAACTCACGCGCCCTTCAACCGCCTCCTCACGTCGCATTGGCTACGGAGCTGTAGGCCGCGTGCCCCCACGCGGCGCATCCTCAACCCGGCCGGGTGGGGGCACCCGGCCTTCCATCACGGTCGCCGCCTCCCCACGTCACCTACGTAGCCAATACGGGGTCACGCGGCGGATCTCCCCACGGATGCGAGCACATCTTGACACTGCCCCCGTTTGAAAACGGGAACGGGGTGGCGACGTCCTCGTCGCCATTGGAGAATGGCATGGGAGGGCAACGAGGACGTTGCCGCTCCGTTTGACACTGCCCCCAACAAGGGGTGGGGCGAGTGTCCTCACGAGCCGATTCGGGCCTGTTTCAGTCGCTGGAGCGGCTCGATGGAGTCTCGCCCCACCGGTCTCGGCGGCAGTGTCAAGCTGCGCCCCCCGGATCCCCACGCCCCATGCCACCATGGACTCCCACCCCAACCGTCTGGCATCTTGGCGGCCTCGATTTGAGCATCCTGGTCATCATTCCCAGCCGATGCCGGCCCGAGGCCGCATCCCGATGCCTGGCCGCCCTCAGCCGGCAGACCCTTGACCATTCCCTCTTCGAAGTCCTGCTGGTCGACGACGGCAGCCCGCAACCCCTCACGGTCGACGGGCAGGGGCTCCCCCCAACCTTCCGCTTCCGGATCACCCACCAGAAGCAATCGGGACCCGCAGGGGCGCGCCAGCATGGTGCATGGTGCAGCCAGGCCGAAATCCTCCTTTTCACTGACGATGACTGCGTGCCGACTCCGGATTGGGTCCAGAAGATGGCCCGGGCCGTCGAAAGCCACCCACACGCCTTGGTCGGCGGGACCACCCGGAATGGTGCGACCTCGAACCGTCAGGCCCGCGTCAACCAACTGATCCTCGATCTCGTCCACCAGCACTTCAATCCACCGGGCCGCCCCGCCACCTTCTTCGCCAGCAACAACATCGGCTGCCGCCGGGCCGACTTCCTCGAACTGGGCGGATTCGATCTCGATTTCCCGCTACCAGCGGCCGAGGACCGCGACCTCTGCGACCGTTGGCGTCAACGGGGCTGGCCACTCGTGCAGGCCGCGGAAGCCATCGTCGATCACCATCACCACCAGACGATCGCTCAGTTCCTTCGCATGTATTTCCGGTATGGTCGGGGTGCTCGCATCCTCCACGAGAAGCGCAGGTCCCGGGGTGCCCGGGGGGTCCGCGATGACATCGGCTTCCATCAGAGCGTCCCTGCCCGGGTGGCTGCCCGCCTCCGGGAGGCCCCCTTGCCCGAGCGCCTCTGCGTCATCGCACTGCTCCTCGCGTGGCAACTGGCCAATGCCGCTGGCTTTTTCTGGGAGGCCTGTTTCGGAGGAATCACCGCGTCCTCGGTCGCGGCGACGAACCACCGTCGTCCAACCTGAAACCTCTGCCCCTTACGCCACGTCCGCCTTCCGCGAGTACCGGGCCCGACCGGACGCGATGCGCATGAACTGGCTCGGCGTCGTGCCCGTAACCCGCTTGAAGTGTCGCGTCAGGTGGCTCTGGTCGCAGAACCCAACCTCTCCCGCCACCTCCGCTGGCGAACGTCGGCCCACCAAGAGCATCTGCTTCGCCCGTTCCACCCGTTGCCGGATCAGGTACTGATGCGGCGCATATCCCACCGCTTCCTTGAAGGCCCGCGCGAAGTGGAACGGGCTCTGGCCCACGTGCTGAGCCAGCGATTCCAGCGATATCTCCTCCCCGATGCGCTCGTTCATGTACACGAGCGCCTTCCTCACCAGGAATGGAACCGCCCTCCCCGCCGCCACCCCGACTCCAACCGCCCCCACCGACCTGTACTCGGTCGCCATTCGGAGCGCGACGCTGGCCGCCAAAGCATCCGCGTAAGGGCTTCCGCCCGTCCCCGCCGCGAGCAACTCCCGATGCAACGCCGGGACCAGCACCGCCAGCAGTTCGTCCACCAAGCCCACCCGCGAATCGAGGACCAGACCCGCCGCCGGAATCTGGCCGTTGGACACCACCTGTACGTAAGCTGGATCCAGCGTCAGCCCCAGCAGCTGGATCGGTCCGTCCCCGAGAAGGCTGAACGATTCTCCTTCCGCGATCAGGGCCACGCGCCCAGGACCCGCATCTGCTCCGGCCCGGCGCTCCTCCCCGCCCACGCCCACGCACACCGTCCCGGAAACCGGCACCAGCAAGGTGTGCCGGAGAGCCGTCCATTCCCCGCCCTCCAGGAAGCGGAACGAACGTTCCTGCAGTCGGACCCCACCCCACCCAGGCCCAACGAGCGGGCCCAGCGCCTCGCCGCCGATCGACCGGATACGACCCGGTCGCCGGTCCAACACGAGGTGCCACGCTCCGGCTTCCTCGACGGAGGCCGCGCCCGGGACCATCAGCATGTCCGATTGCGCCATTCTGGATCCGATGTGGAATGACCTGCCGTTCCAGACGCTTCCGGTGGGGCGTCTTAGCCGTGTCCATGCAGTAGTAATCTCACGCGGAGCCGCGGAGGGCGCGGAGAGCGAGGCCGGTCACGACTATTATCCAACCTCGGCAACCAGTCACCCAACGGTGACTGACCAGCTTGCCCTCCAACTGGCCTTTCTCCGCGTCTCCGCGTGAACCTGTCCCCGCCTTCAATCGCATGGTTACGGCTTAGCCTGCCCGTTGAAGAGGCCAGGCTTGCGCCTGGCCTCTCCCCAGTACCTATGCGTTAGGTGAACTGGAGCCCACACTCATGGGCAAAGCGGTGCCGCAGACTACGGCCGCCCTTTACCCGGGGTGGCCGGTTCGCCGCCATTCCCCTCTCCATGCGCAATCCGGCCACCAAACCCGCCAAACAATCTTCAATGCACTCCCAGCACCCTACCTCGCTTCCATCTCCCGTGCCGCGATCTCGTCGAAGCCCGGCGCCCGCCAAAGGTAGACCTGACCGTCCCGCCCCGAGGCCGCCAGCCAACGGTGATCCGGCGAGAATGCCAGCCAACGCACGAACGTCGTCTTCGCCCCCAGAGTCAGCAGCTCCTGATGGCTCGACACATCAAACAGCTTCACCGCCTCTGACCCATTGCTCCCTACCGCCAACCGGTGGCTGTCCGGCGAGAACGCCACCCCGTGCGTCCCGAGTAGGAACCCCTGCAATTCCACTTCACCTCCCTCCGACCGCACCCCGCGCAGCCGCGTGACCCCCGTCCGGTTCGGCGACGCCAGATGCACGCCGTCCGGTGACATCACCCACTCGTCCGGCCCAGCGGGACGCCACCCTGCCCGAGGTCCGCTTCCGCCCCCTTCACGAGCGCGCACCACCCCGTCCGGACCCACCTCAAAACTCCGCCAGGCCAACTGACGCGCCGATTCCTCCGCCGCTGTCAGGGCCGCCGCAGAACCTTCCACGCGGCGCAATCCCGCAACGTTCGTTCCCAGACTCCACCGCACCACCTCCCCATCCTCCCCAACCGTCACCAGCTCCCCTGAGTCTCCACCGAACCACCAATCCCGGACCCGACCCGGCAGCGCCACCGGCCACGTCCCCACCGACCGCCCCCTCGCGTCCCACGCATAGACCGATCCATCCTTGCTCCCGCTGAAAAGCAATCCGCCCCCACCCGTCAACGCCAGGCTCCACACCTCCAGCCGATGCCCACGCAACACCTCCACTCGCCCGGGCACCTCCAGGTCCCAGATCCGGATCGTCTGATCCGCGCTTGCCGATGCCAGCCGCTTCCCATCCGGCCAGAACGCCAGCGAACCAATCCAACCATTGTGCCCCGTCAGGCGCCGCACCTCCGAGCCATCCTGCGCGCTCAGGATCCAGATGTCCGGATCCATCAACCCGCCGCCCACCGCCACCACGCTTCCATCCGGCGAAAACGTCAACGCGCGCACCTCCGAAGTCCTCATCCGGACCGAGAACAACTCCTTGCCATCCGCCGTCCGGTATCCCACCAGCCGCCCTCGCGGATCTGAAAAGACCACCTTCTCCAGGTCCGCCGTGACGTCAGCCGTCAGGATGAACCCCGGCCGCCCCTCCAGCTTCACCTCCCGCGTCGCCGTCCCGTCCACCAGGTCGTGGATCACCACCCGCCCATCCATTCCCATCACCAGCAACCGCCGGCCTTGGGCATCGAACTTGAGCGCCGCACAGACCCCCGGACACGCCAACTCCCGCGGCGCCTCCCCTTCGCCCATCGCCTTCACCCGGACCCGGTCCCGATCCACATACGCCAACCATCGCGAGTCCGCAGAGAACGCCGCCCGCACCGGACCGGGCGGCACCAACAGCCGGGAGTCCATCGCCCGCGTCTCCACGTTCCAGAGCGTCAGGTTTCCCCGCCCCTCCCCCACCACCAGCCATCTCGCATCCGGCGAGGCCACCAGCAGCGCCACCTCGTCCGGCCGGTGGCAAAGCGTGTACAACGCGTCGCTCTGACAGAATTGCCAGAGGTAGCGCCATTCCCATCCCCGGAGATCCTCGGTCTCGAGGCTTGGCCGGTGACGGTCCAGCAACGCACGCGCACGCCCCAGGTTGTTCACCGCAAGCGCCTGCTCCGCCAGGTTCATGTCCGCCGCATACGCCTGCTGCCGCGCCTGCAATCCCCGGCTTTCCGCCAATTGCCTCAACCGCACTTCATCCGTGTTCGCCTCCTGCAACCGCAGTCGCAGGTACCGCTCCTGCCCCTCCGACGTCTCCGCCCGTTCCAACGCGATCCCCTTCTCCACGAACTGCCACACCAACAGGCACAGGCCCGTCATCGCCACCAGACCCGCCAGCACCGTCGCACTGAATGCCACCCGATGCCGACGCACCCATCGGCGCCCCTGGTCCAACGCGCTCGCCGGTCTCGCCCGGATGGTCTCGTTCGACAGATGCCGACCCAGGTCCTCCGCCAGCTCACCGGCCGTCGCATAGCGGCGATCCCGCTCCGGCTCCATCGCCTTCAGGACGATGCAATCCAAGTCTCCCCGAACCAACCGCACCAACCCGGCCCAGTCCACCCCGCGCTCCCGAGCGAGCCCCGACCGCAGCTCCTTTCCCAATCCAGCCAGACGCGACGACGGCCGCTCCGCCAGCATCCCACCCCCGCTCCCGCCCACCCCCTGTCGCACCGAAGCCATCCGGCCCTCCGCTGCGAACGGCGTGGAACCACACAACATCTCGTACAGCAGGATCCCCAGGCTGTAGACGTCCGACCTCGTGTCCACGACGCCGTCCCCAAAACCCAGTTGTTCCGGGCTCATGTACGCCGGCGTGCCAATCACTCCACCTCCCATCAACGTCAGATCCGGTGCCCCCGACGTTCCCTGGATCAGCTTCGCCACCCCGAAATCGATGACCTTCGGCACCGCCGTCCCACCGACTTCCGCCACCAGGATGTTCGAAGGCTTGAGGTCCCGATGGATGATCCCCTTCTGGTGCGCGTGTTCCACCGCCCGGCACACCTGGATGAACAACCCCACACGCTCCGCGACGGTCAACCGCTCGTGACCACAGTGCTCCGTGATCCGGCGTCCCCGGACCAACTCCATCACGAAGTACGGGTACCCGGCCTCCGTCGCTCCCGCGTCCAACACCCGGGCGATGTTCGGATGATCCATCATCGCCAGCGCCTGCCGCTCCAGACCGAACCGCGCCAGGATGGCCTCGCTGTCCATTCCCGGCTTCAGGAGCTTCAACGCCACTTCCCGTCGTACCGGTTCCATCTGCTCGGCCTGGAACACCACGCCGCATCCACCCTCTCCGATCACCCGCTCCAACCGGTACCGACCCACCATCATCCCCGGCACGAACGAAGAAGCCCCGCCCGACGCCGCCAGCCGCCGACGCACTCCCTCGGCATCCACCACCGGCGACTCCAGGAATCCATCCTCCACGTGGTTCGCCAACAGGCTCTCCACCGACCCCAGCAACCGCTCATCCTCCCCGCACTGTCGCCGCAACCACACCTCACGCGCCTCGCGATCCTCGATCTGGAGCGCATCCAGGAAGAGCTCCCGCTCCCGCGATCCAGCTCCGTTCGACGCGCTCATTCCGAGAGTTCGATCCCGCCCCGGCCAGCTTGCCCCAGGCTCCGACGCAGCCACGCCCGCGCGAACGTCCATACCCGCTCCGTGCTGCGCACCGACAACCCCAGCGCCGATGCCGATTCCTCCATCGACATCCCCACGAAGTACCGGAGCTTCACCAATCGGGCTGCCGCCGCGTCTTCCACCGCCAACCGTTCCAACGCCTCGTCCAAAGCCAGCAGCCGCGCGTCATCCTGCGAACTCATCCCGAAGGCCTCGTCGAGTTCCTCCGCCTTCACTCCGCCGCCCCGCTTCAGGCTCTGCCGGCGACGCGCCGAATCCACCAGGATCCGCCGCATCGCCTCCGCTGCCGCCCCGAAGAAGTGTTCCCGCCCCCCGAACCGCAGCGTCCCGCCACCGGTCAACCGCAGCCATGCCTCGTGCACCAGCGCCGTCGGCTGCAACGTGTGCCCCGGCGCCTCGTGCGCCATCCGCTGCACCGCCAGCCGCTTCAGGTCAGAGTAAACCAACGACAGCAACTGGTCCGCCGCCGCCTCATCCCCCGCACCAAGCGCCTCCAGCAACCGGGCCACGTCATCCACGTGCCCTCCTCCCAACCCGCCCGGAGCCAGATCGTTCTGCCTGATTGAAACACCCTTCCCACATCCGACGGCAGTGAGCGCCCCACCCCGGACCCGGTTACGTCCCTTCCCACGTTTCCGGGCTGTTGGAACAATCCTGCGGATCCCGGAACGACAAAGGGAGTTCCCAGTCACCAGTCACCAGATCCTGTAGGCCGGGTGCCCTCACCCGGCGTGGATCGTGAACGCCGCGTGGGGGCACGCGGCCTACAGGCAACTGCCATCTGGGAACTCCCCGCCCCCCTTCACCGCGCCGGCCGACCCAGACACCACAGCGCCTTCGATGTCCGCAGCACCAGCGACTGGTTCGCCGCCGCCAGCGACGCGTTTGTCGGCTCCCCGACCGAGTTCGTCGACACCACCTCGAACTTCGGCGCCGCCCGCAGCACGAAGACGTCACCCGACTTGTTCGGCACGTAGATCCTCCCGTCCGCCAGAAGCATCGAGGACCACGTTCCGGTCTGCGCCCCCGGCCCAGCCAGACGCTCTTGCCAGAGCGACTTCCCCGTCGCCAATTCGGAGCACTCCACGATCCCTTCCTGACTGATCGTATAAAGGTGCTCCTCGTGGACCACCCCCGAACCAAACGCGCTCTTAACCCGCTCCAACCGCCAGAGCCGCTGCGTCTCCGTCACGTCCCCGGTCCCACCCGGCTTGACCGCAATCGCACTCCCGCCTCCGATCCCGCCGCTCGACGCCACCACCCGGTCCCCGGCCCACAACGGCGTGGTATAGATCGAACCGCCCAACCCCTTGCTGAACCACAGCTGCTTCCCCGTCTTCGGATCCAGCCCCACCAGCCGGTACGGAAAGCCCACCACCAACTCATCGTGCCCCCCGGCCGACACCACGATCGGCGTGCTCCAGGATCCCCCAGCCCCACCGCCGCCGCCGCGCCCACGGCCCGGCCCGCCGCCGGGACCACCGGGACCGCCAGGTCCACCCGGGCCTCCGCCGGGGCCACCGGGACCCCCACGTCCACGCCCACCCGGCCCTCCCTGCTGCTGTTCTTCGGGATCCGGCTTCGGCGGTTCCACCTCCCACACGATCTCACCGGTCTTCCGGTTCAAGGCCACCAACCGCGACTTCTCCGTCGGACCCTGATTCACGATCACCAGATCCCCGTGCACCACCGGGGAAGCCGCCGTGCCGAACATGTGGTTCAACGGGCCCAGATCCCGATGCCACACCTCCTTGCCGGCAAAGTCATACGCATAGACCCCCGGCGATCCCAACGACACATAGACCCGCTCCCCGTCGGTCGCCGGTGTTCCGGCACAGTAGGGATTGTTCTCCTGCGTCTGCTCCTTGTCCGTGTAGGTCACCCCCGACTGCCACAGCAGCTTGCCCGTGGCCAGGTCCAGGCACATCAGCGTCCGCCGGTTCTCCGCGTTCACCGCCTGCGACACGAACACCCGATCTCCCCATACGATCGGCGACGAGTTGCCCGGCCCCGGCAGCTCAACCCGCCAGCGGACGTTCTCCTTGTCGGTCCACTGCACCGGCAGGTCCTTCTCCGGGCTGACCCCATCGCCCTTCGATCCACGCCACCCAGGCCAGTTCGCCGCGCTCGACGAACCGGCGCCCAACGCGATGACAACGCTCAACAAAAGAAGATTCGGAATACGGGGGTTCATGGAGGTACGGATCAGGAGTTCGATTGGAAGCTGTCCCCTCCATGACCACCCGCACCCCGATCCGGATACAGTCCCGGATGCTGCAATTCGGACGTCCCTCCTCCAAAGCTCCCATCACTTCCGCAGCCGCCAAGGTCACGAGGCGGGGCCCAGCGAAATTCCCAGAACGGGGAACTGGTGTCTGCCATCTGGCAACTCCCCCGCCCTTCGTTCAGTACGCCACCCGCAACTCCGCGTCATCGATCCGGAGAATCCGAAGTTCCGTTGCCTCCGGCGACAGCACCCGCAGGAACGACGCCGTCGAGCAGACCGGGTCGCGGATCGTCCGGTAATACGGATTGATGTTGGCGACCGTATTCGTCAGGTACGGCCCGGTGCCGTTCGTCGCGCTCAACACCTGGAACGAGGGCGGCAACAGCTGGCACATGCCATGCGCCGACAGATCCCCATAGAACGGCAGGACGATCACCTCCACCGCATTGGTTACCGGCCCGGTCTCGATCCGGAACGGCACCGCAACCGCCCCCGCCGGGATGGTCACGGTGGCCGTCGCGTTGGTGAGTGCGTTCTGGAGGTTGAACACCTGGGTCGTCCCGACCGGCACGGTCACCGTCTCCGCCGCCGGTTCGTACAGCACGAGCCGACCGGTGATCACATTCGTCTCTGGGTCGTTGTAGCCCATCTTGTCCAACTCGACCCGGACCACCGAGTTCGGTGGCGTCCCGAACGGCACCGCAGGGCTCAAGACCTCGCTTCCATCGGAGGCCCTGGCCCGCACCCGGAACTGGTAGGTCCGCCCGGCCCGCAGGTTCGTCACGACCAACCGATGCGACCGCAACAGATCCGGATCCGCCTGCGCCCTGTCGAAAACGCCGCCCTCGCCGAACTCAACCACGCCCGTCGATGCCACCGTCGTGCGCCATCGCACGATCGCATTCGTAGGCCGCAGCACGATCAAACTCGGCCCCTCCACCATTCCCACCGGCGCCGG
Organism: Limisphaerales bacterium; assembly: GCA_965284395.1. Classification (GTDB taxonomy): domain Bacteria; phylum Verrucomicrobiota; class Verrucomicrobiia; order Limisphaerales; family UBA9464; genus UBA6176. Next base: position 1,434,763 of record OZ260084.1, read on the forward strand.
GTTCCCCAAGACCACCGGGTCCGCACCCGCCTGCCGCACCACCATCCGTGGCACCACCGCACCGCTGAACCGCGCCTTCACCTCGTACTCGCCCCAGGCCGGTTCGCTGACCGTCCCCAAGACTTCCGCGCCATCGGTCAACGCCAGCCGAAGGTCTCCCGCCCTTCCCGGGCCGTACGCGTTGCCAGCCGTGTCCCGCGGACGAAAGCGCAATGCGACCTCGCGCCAGCCGTCGCCGACGTCGGTCACCGACCCCGCCGTGACGACCGTTTCCGCCGTCACCCGAGTATCCACGCGCAGTCCGTACGAGGCCTCGCGGGTGAAGCTCACACCGCCCTTCCGGAACGTGAACAACGCACGGAAATGATAGTCCCCTTCGACCGTCGCCAACCCGGGCAACGCCGCCTCGAAGACATGGTCCCCGCCGAACTCGTCCCCGCCCGTCCCGTCGTCCGTCAACGCGAACGTCCCCACCAATCCCGACGCAAACAGGCCCGGATTCGATGCCACGAGCGCCTCCAGCGTCGCCTGCCGCGCACTCACCGGATCCCCGGTAACCGACGTTGCCGACCGAGGCGCGGCCAATGCCACCTGCGTCCCCGCCGATGCCGCGGGCCGGTACACCTCCACCCGCGCATCCACCGCGTCATAGCCATTCGCCGACCAGTACGGCTCCCGGACCCGGAACACCGGACGCAACGTGTCTCCCGTGTACCATCGCGCCCGCCGCGGCGACGGTTCCACCCGGCCCAGCCCCCGCGAGAGCACCGTCGCGGTCAGGTTGAGCGCAGCCCCGTTCGCCGCCCGGACCGCACGCGCCTTCCACACCCCGTCGTGCGTTGTGTTCGGTGCCGCGTTCACCTGCACGATATGCCACGTCGGTCCCGCCACGCTCCGCACGCCCGCCGCGGCCAGGTTCAACAACGCCCCGGAAGGTGTCGTCACCTCCATCAGCACGCTCCTCGCCGTGACCGCCTGGTCCCAGACCAGCACAAACTCCAGCGTCACATCCGACACCGACCTCACCTCGAACGCCCCGCTCGCCGTCCCCGGCGGACCGGAGGCCAGCGACAGCGACTCGGTCCGCACCGTGCCCAGGTCGAACATCTCCGCGAACTGACCTACCAGACGCTGCTTCAATCCATGCCCCCCGGCCTCCGTTGCCACGTGATGCCCGTACCGCGCCAGGCTCGCCGCCGGAAGGCTGCCGCTCTCGGCGAGATGGCCCGGGCCGAAGGCCAACGAATGAACCGGAACAAGCACGTCATCGTGATGCTCCGGCGACTGGACGTAGGCGCCTGCATCCGCCGCCGCGCCCGGGTTCCAAGGCGTCCATCTCGGATCCGCATTGCCCGCGCCATCCGTCAGCAGCAGCACGACCTGGCTCGCGTTCGTCCCCGCCATCGCAAGGTCAACGGCCGCACCCACCCCTGCTCCCAACGCCGTCGGCCCCCCGCTGGTCATCGATGCCAACGCCGATTGCAGCGTGTTCGAAAACCCGGCGGAACCCACCAGGGTCAATCCAAGATTCGTCGTCGCCGCATCGGCAAAGGATACCACCCCCAGCCGATGATTCCTGTCCGATGTCAGCAGCTGGCTGAAGAACTGCACTCCCTCCCGCATCGCCGCCAGCCGGTTCGTCGAAGCCACTCCACCCCCCGTCGTCCCCGAAGAACTCCCCGAGCGATCCATCGCCACCACGACATCCGTCGCCTGCGTGCGACGCCAGCACTCGGCCACGTCATCGATCTGCCCGTGCAGCATCCAGAACAACGGATCGAACGTCGTCTTGTCCGTGCTGATGATGTCCGCCCCCTGCCCCCAGTCATCGAACGTCAGGTACCCGATGCCGTGATGCATCTGCGCGTGGACCGACCGGTTCATCGAAAGCCCCAGCGCATTCAGTGACGGAGTGGACGGGAGCGTGCCTTCCGGCGGCATCCGGTACTCGGTTCCCAGCCGTTGCGCATCCGCAGTCGGTGTCGCCATCGCCGGTCTAGCCACTTCCGTGTTGAACTGGACGTGTCCCAGAGGAATCGCGCCGGGCGGCCGATAGGAATTGAGCCGGTCCAGGCCGCGCTCCATCCGCCAGGCACTCAGCCCGCCCAGCAACAGATGATGGAAACGGATGAATGGCACCCCCATGTTCGGATCCTGATCCAGATGTTCCGCGTGGTGGTTCATGTGGACGTGACTGATCCGGAACCAGCCGGGCGCCGTCGCCGTCCGCCGCGCGGCGTTCGTGCGACTGTCCACCTGCCAATCCTCGAACCGGAAGTTCGGCGCATAGTTCGTCGCCGGCATCGCCAGGAACTCCCAGATCTCGTCCTCCACCGCGGACGCCCGCAACTGCCCCCACGCAAATCCCAATACAACCCCCACCCACCCGAGCATCCTCCAACCCTTACCGTGTTTCACACCCACCCATACGAACCCCACCGACGATTCGTTACACCACCCACCCAAGGCCCCCTTTTTCGTCCCCTTTCGTTCTTTTCGGCCACCGCCCCCTTTCCCAACCCTCTTTCGCTCCTTGCGGCCTGCACTCACTCCGGGGCCTTCGCCGGAAACTGCAGGAACGGTGCCCTCTCCTCCTTGAACCGATCAAACTTCGCCTGCTGTTCCGGCGTCAGCACCTTCCGGAAATCCGACTCTCCATCCGCCACGATCGCCGAGAACCGCGGTTGCCACTCCTTCCGATACTCCTTCAGCCGTGCCTGCGAGCGCACGAACACCTCATGGATCCGTGGCACCTGATCCGGCGTCAGTCCGAGGTCCGACACCATCTGACGCTCCATCCGCTCACCGATCAGTTCCGGCCGGTGCATCCATTCATCCAGGATCCCCCGCACCGTCCGCCGGGTCCAGTAGGTGCCGGTCGCCGCACCCGCCCCGAAGACCAGGACCAACAGCACCCACGCACGCCATTGCTTCATCGGACACCTCCCTCGGTGCCCACTGCCACGGCCCCGGCCGCACGCACCAGACAAAGCCCCAACCCGCCGTCCCGACGGCTCTGCAGGAATTCTCCGCCCGCGCCCAGGACCAGCACCAGGCCCGCCACACCCGCCCATCGCGGAAACAACGCCGCCACCTCGTCCAGAAGCCCCGCCGACGGGCCCGCAACACCGGACGATTCCCGCCGTTCCCGGCGGATCATCCCCAGCACTCCCTCGACAAAGTCAGCCGGCGGCTGGCCGGGTGGCAGCCGACGCCCGGCCGCCAACAACCGTTCCTCGCGTGATTCCCTCATGCCTCTCCTCCATCTCGTCCAGGACCCGGCGAAGCCGCCGCCGTGCCCGAAAGGCCCGCACGCGGACTCCGACCACCGACCACCCGGTCAGGTCGCTCACCTCGCGCGCCGCACGCCCTTCCAGTTCCAAAAGCGTCAGGACCATCCGATCCTCCACCCCCAACAAGGCAAACGCCATCGTCAGGATCTCCTTCGCATCCGCCGCACCCGGCTCCTCTCCGTCCTCAGACTGCAACCACTCCAACGCCGATTCCCCCAACTCCACCAACCCGACCTCGTTCCGACGCCTTCGCACCCGGCCATGGTCCAGCGCCACGCGGACTGCGATCCGGCTCACCCAATGCTCCAGGGGAACCCGGCCATCGAACCGGCCCAGGTGCCGCCACATCCGCAGGAACGTCTCCTGCGCCAGATCCTCCGCAGCCGCCGGGTCCATGGCATGGCGATGCAGGATGCGGAACACCTGCTCCTGCAGGCGTCGCACCAATTCCCCGAACGCCACCTCGTCGCCCGCGCTCGCGCGTTCGACCAGCCGGCCTTCGTCATCGTTGCCCGGTTCCATCCAAGGTTTCTTCCCAGCCCGTTCCGCAGCGGATCCCACCCTCCCATACGACTCAAGCCTCCGATTCGTTACACCCATCCCCGTAGCCAGGTAACGAGGCGGGGCCCGGCGAAGTTCCGAGTTCCCTGTCGCCAGTAACCAGGACTCGCACGGGTGGGGCCAGACTCAGAAGAACTGGGAACTGGCATCTGGGAACTCAGCCCCAGCCCCGTGTTACGATCCGGCGCACCCCATGGGAATCCGTCCGGAGAATGCATTGGTCCCGCCCCTCGCCGTTCCCGTAAACAACAGGCGCCAACGAGACCCTTCACATGAACACCAGGAACGACAGCCTCTGGGACCGGATCGAAACCCACCCCATCGGTCCCCAATCATCGGTTCTCGGATTCGAACGTCGCCTGGCCCGCGACAACGGCTGGTCCGAGGCCTACGCCTCCCGTGTCATCCACGAGTACCGCCGCTTCCTCTTCCTCGCCGCCCGCGCCGGTCACCCGGTGACACCCAGCGACGCCGTCGACCAGGCCTGGCACCTCCACCTCATTTACACCGAGGACTACTGGACCGGATGGTGCCAGGAGGTCCTCGGCTTCCCCTTCCACCACGGCCCCACTCGTGGCGGCCGCCCGGAGCAAACCAAGTACGCTGACTGGTACGCCCGGACCCTCGCCTCCTATCAGCAATGGTTCGGCACGCCGCCGCCCTCGGACATCTGGCCCTCTGCCGAGGACCGCTTTGCCGGCGCCGCCGCCTTCCGACGCGTGAACACGGCCCAGGTCTGGATCGTTCCCAAGCCCTCCACCCGGACGCTGGTCCAATGGTCCGCCGCCGCCATGGCCGCCGTCGGGCTCACCGGATGCGGCGCCCTCGCCGTCACCGATTGGAACATCTTCGACTGGACCGGCACCCCCTTCCTCATCCTCTACCTCTGCCTCATGGCTGCCGCCCTCGCGGTCCTGCTCATGACCCGATGGCAGCGCGGCAACTCGGATACCTCCGCGGACACGCGACTCGAGGCCGAGGATCCCTACGTCGTCGCCGGCCTGGTCGACGGAGCCCGCGGCATCCTCCAGGCCGGACTCGCCGCCCTGGCCGCGCGCGGTCTGATCGAGTCGCACCCCGCAACTCCCGGATGGATCGGTCGCCGCAAGGGTGCCCAACCCGGCAATCTCAGCCAGAACGAGGAAGCGATCTGGGAGGCGATCCCCTCCGACCGCGAGATCGAGACCCGCAAGCTCCGCAAGGAACTCAAGCCCCTGTTCGCGTCCGTCCGCCGCCAGGTCCAGCAACGCGGATGGGAACCCCGCCCCGCAGCCCTCGCCAGTGCACGGCTCTGGCGCGCGGGGATGGTCCTCTCGCTCGTCGCCCTCGGAGTGGTCAAGATGGCGATCGGTCATTACCGCGACCGTCCCATCGGCTTCCTGGTCGTACTGACGCTGGCCACCCTCTTCTTCGGGTTGATCCTCGCGCTCCAGCTTCCCCGCCGGACCCGGGCCGGCCAGGCCAAGTTCAAGGAGCTCCACGCCCAGGAAGCCGAACTGCGGCACTCCCTCCGGCAATCCAATCTGGATCCCTCCTGGAGTGTGCCGATGATGGTCGCGATCTTCGGTGGCACGGCCCTTGCCGGAACGGCCCTCGCCTCCTGGCAAACCGTCCTCCCCCGCCCCCTCCCACGCCCCGCTTCCAACACCGCCGACTCCAGCGGCGGCTGCTCCGGTGCCTGGTCCGACACCTCCAGCACCTCCAGCAGCAGCGGCAGCAGCGATGGTGGTGGTGACGGCGGAGGCGACGGCGGCAGCGGATGCGGTGGTTGTGGAGGCTGCGGCGGAGGCGGGGATTGAAGGAGCCCGACGTTTTCAGTTTCAAGTTTCAAGGCAGGTAGCAGTCGACGACAGGCGCATCTTGTCTCTGCCCCCAGCTCAAACCGGGCGGTGTCGGGATGCGGCTTCAAACTTGAAACTCGGACCTTCAATCTGCCCCCCAATGAAGCTCACCCGCCTCATCCCGATGCTCCCCGTCCGCAGCATGCCCGACAGCATCACCTTCTACCAAAAGCTCGGGTTCACCGTCGAATGCCGGAACGACGGCTGGGGCTGGGCGATGCTCCGTCAGGACGACTGCCGCCTCATGCTCGACCAGTCCATCAACACCCATCCCCACGCGCCCCGCTCCGGCATCCTATACCTCTATCCCGACGACATCGTCGCCTACCACGCCCAGGTCCGCGCCGCCGGCATCGCCATCCCCGACCTGGAAGTCACCTTCTACGGCCTCACCGAATTCCGCCTCGAAGACCCCGACGGCAACCGGCTCTGGATCGGCAAGGCTTGAAGGAGTGCCAAGTTTTCAGTTTCAAGTTTCAAGCCGGGTAGCCGTCAGGAGGCTGGCCAGATGTTCCAGGTTTCAAGAGAGCACAGCCGCCAGAGCAAGCCGTTGAACTGCTCTGCCTCTCCTTGCGGGGTGGGGCGATGCCCCCCGTCGAGCCGTCCCGCGCCCCCGCCACCCCGCCCTCAACGCCAACGGCGTTGTGTCGCCTAGCCAGGGTCGGCCGAGGAACGAGGCCCACCCTGGGTCTCGATCCCAATGCATCACCCAACCGCAATGCGGTTGTGGCCCACCCCGTTCCTTCGCGCCCTCGCGGCTTCGCGCGAACCCTACCCACCCTCAACCGAACTTCGCTCGAAGCCGCGAAGCCGCGAGGTCACAACAACAGCCACGATAAAGCACGGAACGCCGTTCTGCCTTCTCCGTGCCCCTGCGCCTCTGCGAGAAACCGTCCCCTCTCCCCACCCATCCACCCAATCGCCTCCGACCACCCTCGCCATGGAGACGGGCCTTCGCCGCGTCGCTGCGTCGCCGTTGGAAAATCCCCGCCGCATCGCCGCTGGAAAACAGCCGTCACTCAAGCCCGCGACCCACCCATCCACCCAAACGCCTCCCACCACCCCTGCCCCGCCTCCCCCTCCACTCGCCGCGCCGCTGCGTCGCCGTTGGAAAATCCCCGCCGCATCGCCGCTGGAAAACAGCCGTCACTCAAGCCCACGACCCACCCATCCACCCAAACGCCTCCCACCACCCCTGCCCCGCCTCCCCCTCCACTCGCCGCGCCGCTGCGTCGCCGTTGGAAAATCCCCGCCGCATCGCCGCTGGAAAACAGCCGTCACTCAAGCCCACGACCCACCCATCCACCCAAACGCCTCCCACCACCCCTGCCCCGCCTCCCCCTCCACTCGCCGCGTCGCTGCGTCGCCGTTGGAAAATCCCCGCCGCATCGCCGCTGGTTGACGAACCCCACCCGCTGCTGGAAAACCAAACCCGGCCGCGGCTGAACTCCACCCATGAAAGAACACCGGATCTACACCACCCCCTTCGCCAGCGTCTATCCGCTGTACGTCGCCAAGGCCGAGCGGAAGGGCCGCACGAAGGCCGAGGTCGACCAGATCCTCCGTTGGCTCACCGGCTACACCCAACCCCAGCTTGAGGCCCAGCTCACCGCTGGCGTCGACTTCCGCAAGTTCTTCGCCGACGCCCCCGCCATGAACCCACAGCGTTCCCTCATCAAGGGCCTCGTCTGCGGCGTCCGCGTCGAGGAAGTCGAGGAACCCCTCATGCGCGAGATCCGCTACCTCGACAAGCTGGTCGACGAACTCGCCAAGGGTAAAGCCATGGAGAAGATCCTGCGAAAAGCCTGAGCTGCGGTCCGTCCTCTAAGCCGTAACCATGCGACTGAAAGCGGGGACAGGTTCACGCGGAGAAAGGCCAGTTTGAGGGCAAGCTGGTCAGTCACCGTTGGGTGACTGGTTGCCGACGTTGGATAATAGTCGTGACCGGCCTCGCTCTCCGCGGCTCCGCGTGAGATTACTACTGCATGGACACGGCTAAGCCGTATCCATGCGATTGAAGGCGGGGACAGGTTCACGCGGAGACGCGGAGACGCGGAGAAGGGACACTTGGACGGGAGGCGGAGCAGTCACCGTTTGGTGAATAATGTCCGACGTTGAAAGGTTGGTGACCTGACCCTCTCTCCGCGCTCTCCGCGGCTCCGCGTGAGAATTCTGCTGCATGGATACGGCTAAGGATTTCCAAAGTTCCGTGTCATGAAGGGCTCATGAATGCCATCCGTCGCGCCCTCAGCGTCCTGCTACTGCTCATCACCGCCCATCCCTGCTTCGCGCTGATCGATGTCGGCTACCTGACTCGCGAGAAGGCCTCCGAGTTCGGGATCCAGGTCCGGCAACGCCCCAACGGAGACGCCGGCGTCATGGTCTGGGTCGAGTTCCGGAAGAAGGGATTCCTCGAGGCCTTCACGTATGCGGAGTTCCAGATGACCGACGCCAAGGGAAGGCACCTGGTCTCGACCCGGATCCAGCCCCACCCAGTCGAACCTGGCCAACCCAACGACCTCCTCACCGTCGCCTTCTCCGCCCAGCCCGATCAACTGCAGCACTGCAGCATCCTGCTCGTCGCCTACGGGAGCCGCCTCGGCGACGTGGGCTACATCATCCGCCCCCGCGACTTCCTGGATCCGGTCACAGCCCCCAAGTGAGGTCCGCTCCCGCCCCTCATCCTGTCCATCCTGCCATCCTGTCCTCACCCATTCCCCCAAAAGCCCCGTTGTCCCCCTGCGCCTCCGCGCCTCTGCGGGAGACCTTCCCCCTCGCCCCTCTGCCGCCCCGTCCGGGGCTGGCTCGACTCCCCGCGTGGTCCCACGGCTGACGCCGTGGGCTATCCTCTGCCGGTGCTCCGCACCTCGGAACACAGCGGTCATCCTGGAAACTGGGAACGTGCGACTCGCTTCAAACTTGAATCTTGAAACTTGAAACTCCGCCGGCTCACCCCAAGACCCACCCCGGCCTATAATCCCGTCGGATGAACCGTGCCGCCTCGGGCGCGTTGGTCGCCTTCAAGGCCGCTGGGTCCCATTCGATCTTCCGGCCCACGCGATACGCGACGTTGCCCAGGTGATTCGCCTCCGTCAGCCAACCGGCATACTCGAAGTTGCAGGTCGTGGGCGCGCCCGTCTTGCAGGCGTGGATCCATTCGGCGTGATGCCCGAGCGACTTCGGGATGAACGGCTCCGGTCGTTGGAAATCCTTGAAGTCCGCCTCCGGCAACAGCACGTGCTTGTCATAGCTCGCGAGCAACATGCGACCCTTCGTCCCGACGAACAGCACGCCGCTCTCCCACTGCGGGATGCCGCCGCGGGTCCAGATCTCCGGCTTGTCCTCGCCCTGATGCCACGTCAACCGCACCGGCGGCAGCGCCCCGCGTGCGTCGTACTCATACACGGCGTGCATCGACGCGGGCGCGATCTCCGCGTGCGGGGGCGGTCCGCCCGGCGTGATCGTCCGCGGTGCCTTCAACTGCAGCGCCCAGAACGGCAGGTCATTCCAGTGCGACCCCAGGTCACTCATCGTCCCGTTGCCGAAGTCCCACCACCGATACCACTTCGGCCCCGGGAAATAGACTTCATGGAACGGACGGTACGGGGCCGGCCCCAGCCACAATTCCCAGTCGAGCCCCTTCGGGATCGGCGACGTCTCGGTCGGACGCTCCTGCACCGACACGATGTCGTGGTTCCGTGCCGCCGCTTCCGCCGACTGCCGTCCCCAGGCCCGACCCACCCACACATGGACCTCGCTGACGGGCCCGATGGCATCGCGCTGGATCAGTTCCACGACCCGACGGTAATTGTCGCCGGCATGGATCTGCGTGCCCATCTGCGTCGCGACCTTCGCCTTGGCGGCCGCCTCACGGATCAGGCGCGCCTCCCAGATGTTGTACGTCAGCGGCTTCTCGCAATAGACGTGCTTGCCCATCCGGAGCGCGGGCAGCGTCGCGAACGCATGCGTGTGCTCGCACGTGCTCACGATCACAGCGTCGAACTTCTTCTCGGCATCGTAGAGCTTGCGGAAGTCGGTGTAACGCCGCGCGCCAGGATGCTTCGCGGCCGCCGCATCCAGCGGACCCGCGGCCACGTCGCACACCGCCACGATGTTCTCCGTCCGCGCCACGTCAGCGAGGTTTCCCGATCCCCGACCGCCCACGCCGATCGCGACGACATCCAACCGGTTGTTGAGGTTCTGGCCGCGGACGATCGCCGGAAACGCCAGCGCCCCGGCACCGGCCGCCATCCATTGCGTGAACCGCCGACGCGACACGGCCGCGGATGCCGACGGGGAAGTCTCGATTCGGGAGGAGTGTTTCATGGGATCAGAGGGGGAGACTTTGGGACCGGGACGACTCGCATTCAACACCTGTGCAGAGGAGGCACCTGAAACCCGCGGTCGCGCCGGTGGGGTACGCCGGAGGCGTTCAAGCCGATAGCCCGGGGTGCGAAGCAACCCCGGGTCACGGGTGCATGAGGAGGATCCAACCCCGGCAGGGGTTGCAGGTTCCGAAGCTTCGCACCCCTGCCAGGGTGCGGATTCCAAAGGGACGCCCTGTTCCCCGGGTGCGTGCTGCGCACGACCCGGGGCTATCCGCTCCAACGCCTCCGGCGTACAGCAGTCTTCAAACTGAAATCTCCCCCTCCACCCACTCCAGCACCGTGCGGAACGGCACCGTGCTGAAGCGGCCGAATTCCGGCCGACGGGTGAGCTTCGCCCGCGTCGTCGCCGGACTCGTCAGGCCGCACAGGAATCGGGTGACCTGACGTGGCGTAGACAGGGGGCGGTTCCCTTCGGCCATCAATGCTCGCACCTCCGCCGCGTGTGCCTCCGTGAACGGGGCCACCGCCGTCGCCGGCAGTCTCACCGGCTCCGACGGCACCCCGGTCCGGCAATAGTGGCAATGCCCGCAGTTGGCTTCGTCGAGTGTCTCGCCGAAGTACGCCAGCAACCGACGCGTGATGCACCCCGATTGCCCCGCGAAATCCAAGATTTGCGCCAGCCGTTGGGAGTCGCGTTCCTCGCGCTTCGCGAACAGTTCCGCCAACCGCGCCGCCACCGCCGCCGGATCCCGACGGACTGGATCGGCGCACAGCCGGAACCCAAGGGGAGGCAGTACGGTTTAGAACTGAATCCAAGGCAGCAGATGGTGCGGGGCCCAAGCGAGTTCGTCTTTCCCCCATCAGGATGAATACAGGTTGGCCCACCAAAGCTATCTCAACGGAGGCAGTAGGGTGACGGCGTTCCAATTTGGAAGGCAGAATAACAACTGCCTATGCGCTGATCTTGGTCGATCGCTTACGCAGAAGCAGCCACAGACCAAACACCATCAGCGCGGTCACCAGTAAAACCAACAGAGGCAGGTGCCGATGTCCTACTGAGTCGCCCGACTCGCTCTGCCACGGCGACTTTCTGATCGCCTTGGTTCCAACACGCTTCGCCTCGCCATCGCTCAGCCACGTGCCATCCCTGGACGCATACACATATTCCTGATCGGCGACGACGTGAGACACCCTGCTACCGGGCTTCAGCTTGGGTGTGAAGTCGAGGTTGCCCAAAGGTCCGGCATTCTCCACGTGGAGTTCAAACCTTCGAGTCCCCGACTTGCCGTTCCAATCAAGGTAAGTGTGCACCAATGCCGCTTCCAAAGGCAGCGTCATCCCGTTGGTCGTGAGCAGTCGGCCTACCTTGTAAACTGAAGACCGGCCTTGTGTCTTGGCATACTCTGCCAGCTTTCTTCTTCCGGTGCGCGCATTGCCAAAGTAGTCCGCAACCAACTGAGGGTTCAGTTCGCGAAGCTTATCAGCGTTCAAGGTCCACTCGACCCTAGCAGGCAGATAGGGGTAATCCGGCAGGTGTTCGCTCTTCCGATCGAACACCAACATCGCTGGGCTGCGTGGCTCAACAAACGGAGCCCATTCCGCAGCATTTGTCGGGAAAGATGCCTGCACATCCGGGCTGCCAATCAGCGCGGAGAACAGGAACCTGCCAGCTTCAGGTGCTGCCTCGAGGTGCATATCGAGCTTCCTGGAAGTGCCCCCAGCCACATTCACACCGTTTGTGGTACCGCTTGCGATGAATCCCCGGCCACCAACTGCCGCCTGAGTATCCACCGCGCCGTTGACCGGGTAGGTGATCGTGAACTGCCAATCCTGCCTGTGGACCCTCGCGGCGAAAGAGACAACCTGCACCCTCTGCTCGACCCCTTGATACTCCGCGTAAACCTCCACGCGCCCATCAGCCTGATACCCTTGCCCCCAGGCGATCTCGCTGGAAGCGACCAACAGCACCAAAGCAAAGACAGAAACAAGGAACCGTCCTGCGACAGACAACGAGCCTGAGCGTATGGAGTATAAGCAGCCTGACATAGAGACGCTGAACGACGGCAGTTTGGTAGGCAGGCAACCTCTTGATTACCTCAAGGAATACTCCAACAAGGCGTTAGCTGGGTCAAGAGTCCACTTCGGCTTCTCGGCCGGCAACAGTCGGAGGGACAATGGCATCACCCATGTTCTCCAGCGCTCACAGCACTCGATCCTCCTGTTCTGTTCCTTGCCCCACGGGTCGCCAGAACCGCCTCAGCCCCTACGCAAAGAACCCGTACTTCACCGGTTCTTAGCCACTTTCCGTGGCTGGCATATGAGGGGACGGCGTGGCCATCTCTGGGTTAAGTGCGCATCGGCCGGGGGTGTCCCGGCAGCAGCCTTGGGATTCGGCTCTTCGGGGCGCGGGTTGTTCCTCGCGGTTCACCCTGTGTCTACAGGCCCTATGGCCGACTCACGCCAAGGGCACCAGGACGGATTTTCACCAATGGATCGGTGTTACCGCCCCAATTAGGGGCTCATCAATGCTGGGGTGATTTCTCATAGCGCCGGGCTGATCTAGGCGCTCAGGAGTGTCCGCGCGGATAGGGGGTTGGCATGGGTAGTGCGATGACACCTTGGTGCCTCAGCGCATGTAGGCACGCATCAGGGGGCGCAGCTTGACGATCCCGGCCGTCCATTCCCAGCCGTGCGTCACCGCATCGCTCAACCAGCGAACAAACTGACTACTCCATCGGGTCAACTGGCGCAGCGTCTCTACCCATGGCGAAACGGTTGTGCCCCGCTCAGCGGCCAGTCGCTTGCGTGCCGCCAGCGCCGCTCGGTACTTGTCTTCGACCTTCTCGTCACGAATCCCCTCCTGCTCATCCAGTCTGTGGCTGACCAGCAGCAGGAGATTGTGTGTCAGGCAGAGGAACTCGTTCTGTACCTGCGCCGGGATTGGCCCCGTCCCCCACGCCTTGGCTTCGCCCAGCAGATTCTCGCAGACGTCAAAGAACTTCTCGATATCCCAGCGGAGTCGATAGAGCTGAGCGATCACGCCTGGAGCCAGATGGAACTCGGAGGTGAGGAACTCGTGGACTTCCATGGTCTCGGGATCCCGGTAGGTCACCCGCCGAAATTCGCCGTTTGTCCCAAACCGCACCCGTTCGTCCTTGATGACGCCGTCATTGCGTCGGTCGTTCCTGTCCCATTGCAGTTCCCGCGCCTCTGTGATCACCAGGTTGTCCTTCATGCGGGTAATGACCGTGGCACCGGCCTTGATCTTGGCGGCGCGAAGGAACCCGAAGTCCACGGCAACGGGATCGATTACCAGGATGGTCCCCTTTGCACCGGGGCTCCAGAGGAACTCGCTCCACGGTCTTGCTTTCACAGCGGCCCATTCGTGCTCGTGGCCAGAGGTCTGAGCCAGAACCCGGGCTGCACCGGTGCGCAGATGACGCAAGAAGATGCCGGTCACCGTGTCAGGGACCTCCAGGCGGCCGGATGAAACGACCTCCTTGGGCTCGTGGGACGCGCGGCGCACATCGTGACCGTCGATGGCAAGGATGTCGCGACCGGCCAGTTCTGGGAAACAGGCGAACCGGTCCTTGTTGGCCACAATGGTGCGGGAGAGACAAGCGTTGAGCTCATGAAGGAGGGCGAGGCGCCGCGGACTGCTCACAGCGCCGAAGTAGGCGCGAAGGGAAACATCGGAGATGTCGCACTGCCGGACCGATTGCAGGAAGGCCCGGCCGGAAGGGCAACGGGTCAGGATACGCCGGATGCCGAGGGAGATGAACTCGGAATCAGAGAAGTCGAGCTTGGGTGTGTGGTTGTCGAGGGACTCGACGAGACTGAGGGCAGGGTGGAGAAATACATCTGTAACCGGGTGGATCATAGACCGGACAAGTATAGGAAATGATGCGGCGGGTTCACTCAGAATCCGAGAGGAGTGGGTGAAAAGTTGCATGTGGCTGGAACGCGCCCTGTTGCCCTATAGCGGGTCTTGATGCCTGAGGGTGGTCACTCAAGGGGTTGAGCATTAGAACGTCGTGGCAGGCTGTTTCCGGCTCAGCAAAAGGCCTTCTCGCTAAGGTTGAGGCCGACCTCCAACCTCAAGGGCGCGACTGAATCGGCTCCGTGGCGAATGAAATAGGCCGGCATAACAACAGAATCGCCTCACCATCACCTTTCAACGGGCGGGGACAATCCCCTGTCCACGGGCTTCTTGGCGTGCCCTAAGCGCGAACAGGTGCTGACCTATCCAATGCTATAGTCGAATCTCATCCTATTGATCGGGTAACACCGATCCACCAATGGCAACCACCTGCGCTCAGTGTGGATCTCGAACTCAATTTGGTTCAGCAATACTTCTATGAATCTCATACTTTTTAATACGCACGTCCCACTGCACATCATATCCACACTCGTTCAAGTACCTGATCGTGGACTTCATCTTCGAGACAATCTCACCAGGAACATCGTAATCAACATCTTGCCGGATACGGTTTCCAGCCCGACGTTCAATGTCGTTGAGCTCAGCTAGTGCTTTAGCCACGTGGGTCGGAATCGTTCCAACTCTGGCTGGTTCAGGCGACAAGCTGATATGCCGGGAACAGGAGCAAATTAGTAGCCCCAGAGCGGCCGCAGTCAGAGTCTTCATTCTTCTACCTGATAACGGATGCAAAAACGGTGGGAGCGATACTCCGCTGCTATCGACAAGAATTGAAACCTCCCAATCAGAACATTCGATTGCCTTAGCGGTTATGTATCCACCTTCGATTTGGTTGCCGAGAATCGCTTTTGGAACATCACTGTTGTGATGTACGCACACCTTGAATTCTCCTTTGTAAAGCGCAATTCATTCTTCTTAGGCGAAGCTCCGTGTCCCTTCGGTGAGCGTTCGCTGCGCGCTTTACGGGTAGGTTTTCCGCTCTAGCGCGGTCTGCATCTCCGGTGCCTCAGGGTTGCTGAGGGGGTGGCGGGTGCCCGGGTTCACCGACCGTGGACCTGCTCGTAGTTCCACGGCATCCACCCTCCCGGGTCCGCCCGGACCGTTTCCGGGTTCCCCACCACCGCCATCATGTAGTCGAAGGGGTTCACCCCGTTCGCGCGGCTATGGATTCCCTTCGACAGGAGACTCCATTTCAAACCATCGAGCCGGCACCTGTCGCGGATGACCTCCCTCCATCCATCCTCGGGCCATGATCCCACACCCCGGCTCTGGCAATTCGCACCGCTCTTGGCTCCCCTGTCGATTTGCCAAATGGACAGATCTGACCAATGGCCCCCCATCGTGAGAGACTACGGAGAGACCAGACGGGCGGACAATCCGAAGATCTCCTCGAAGGCATGGGGCCCGCTCCGTCCGCGTTTCTGGTCAATGGTGCGCACGACCGCAATCCCATCGTCGGGAAGGACGATCAGATAGTTCCCAAGGTCGCCATCGTGATAGACCATCCGACTTCCCTTCACCTTGCGATAGAGGGGGTGCATTTCCCTCCCAGCCGCCGCGGAAATCGATTCCAGTTCGTCCACCCTGAACGCGGCTTGAAGCGCAGCCCCGAGGTCCGAGGCGCGCGCATACTCCCGTCCCGCAAACACCCGGAGCCGACCGGCCAGGGCCTCGCTGAGTCCACCCCGCACAAGGAGGTCGATGGTCTCCGGGGCGATCACAACCCCTCCCCCGAGATCCATGCAGAAGAACCCGCAACCCGTCGGAGCAGCACGATGCAGGCGCACCAGGTTGCCCTGCATGGCCACATCCAGCCAGCGCTCGGAGATGATCTGCTGATCCTTCCACCGTCCCCGGTTGGCGAGCACTGTCCCCACCTTGATCAGGTCGCTCGCCTTGATCTCCAGACCATCCATGCCCCACGTGTTGCCCGCCGCATCCTGGCCGAAGCGGTAATCGCGGATGTCCAGCGGCTTGAAGAGATGCTCCACCAGGAATGCCTCCATCGACTTTCCCGTGACCTTGCGGAGGATCCCGGGCACCAGGTTGATGGCGCGGTTGTTGTACTGATACACCTCGCCCGGCTCGGAGATGATCGGCGACTGGAGGGCAAACCGGACGAAATCCTTTTGCGGATAGATGTCCTTCGATCCCTGCGTGGTCTCGATCCCGGAGGTGTGCTGGAGCAGATGACGGATCCGGATCTTCTCGAACCGCGGGTCCTTGGACGCACCCGGGAAGTACCTCGCGACGGGCTCATCGATGGATGGTATCAATTTGCGATCCCATGCCAGCCCCACCGCAAGCCCCGAGAAGAGCTTGGTCACCGAGAACACGTATATCCGGCGATCCCTGGAATCGAAGAACTCCTCGCGCACGGGGTTCCCGTCCTCGTTGACGAACAGGGCGTTGCTTCGTTGGGCCTTCGCCTGCCGGACTAGTTCTTCCAAGGGGCCGGACTGGATCCGCGATTGGGCCATGAGATCCAGCGTGAGGGTCCACAAGACGATGAAGCGCAGAATCAGGGGGCCGGTCTTCATCCCGTCACCATGTTCGCACCTTCACCTGGATCAAGTGGGAATTGAACTGCCCTCGCGAAGGTTGGGCATACAACAACGAGAGCGACGGGAACCACGTCCGGTCTTCCCTGCGCCTCTGCGCGCGTGCGGGAAACCGTCCCGGTCCGCGACGACTCCCATTCGACGCCTATGCTGAGAAGGCACCTGAAGTCCGTGGTCGCGCCGGTGGGGTACGCCGGAGGCGTTCAAGCCGATAGCCCGGGGTGCGAAGCAACCCCGGGTCACGGGTGCGTGAGGAGGAAACAACCCCGGCAGGGGTTGCAGGTTCCGAAGCTTCGCACCCATGCCAGGGTGCGGATTCCAAAGGGACGCCCCGTTCCCCGGGTGCGTGCTGCGCACGACCCGGGGCTATCCGCTCCAACGCCTCCGGCGTACAGCAATCCTCAACCTGAAATCTCCCCCTCCACCCAATCCAACACCGTGCGGAATGGCACCGTGCTGAAGCGGCCGAACTCCGGCCGACGGGTGAGCTTGGCTCGCGTCGTCGCCGGGCTCGTCAGGCCGCACAGGAATCGGGTGATCTGACGCGGCGTGGACAGGGGGCGGTTCCTTTCGGCCATCAATGCCCGCACCTCCGCCGCGTGCGCCTCGGTGAACGGAGTCACCGCCGTCGCCGGCAGGCTCACCGGTTCGGACGGACTCCCCGTCCGGCAGAAATGGCAATGTCCGCAGTTCGCCTCCTCCAACGACTCCCCGAAGTACGCCAGCAAACGACGCGTGATGCAGCCTGATTGCCCCGCGAAATCCAGGATCTGCGCCAACCGTTGGGAGTCGCGTTCCTCGCGCTTCGCGAACAGTTCCGCGAGCCGCGCGGCCACCGCCGCTGGATCCCGTTGGGCCGGGTCGCCGCACAGCCGGAACCCATGCCGCAAACCCGCGGGCTTCTGCGTGATCGCGCCCGTCTCCTCCAGCCACGTCAGAGCCTTCACCACCCGTTCGCGCGGCTCGTTGATCTGCCGCGCCGCCGCGTCGATCTCCAGCGTCAGGTACTTGGGTCCGCGCCGGCCCGCGCCGAACAAGGCCGACAGGAACCGCCGTCGATCCTCGGTGTGCCCGGACAGGATCGCGGACTCGCCCTTCACGAACTGGATGGCCGTGCTCTCGTAAAACATCCGCGTCGGACGCAGCAACCCCTCCAGCTCCAGGTAGGTGATCACCGTGTCGACGACCAACGGCCGGATGTCCGTCTCCTGGCTCAGGTCGTATCGGCTCACGTCGAACACCTCGCCGGACCCCAGCATGCGGCGCACGAACTCCTCCACCGCTTCCAACGACGGCGTGTCGCCGAGCGTGAAGTTCTCCAAGGGCACCGCGTCATCCGCGCAGGCCAGCAACTCGCACAACGCCGGTTGACCGTCGCGACCCGCACGCCCGATCTCCTGCTGGTAGTTCTCGAGGGTCTTCGGGAGGTTGAAGTGGATCACGCTCCGGATATCCGCCTTGTCGATGCCCATCCCGAAGGCAATCGTCGCCACGATCACCCCGCACTCCCCGCGCATGAACGCCTCCTGCGTCGCGTCCCGTTCCTCCGAGCTCATTCCCGCGTGATACGCCCGCGCCCCCAACCCGGCCGCGGACAGATGCGCTGCCACCGCCTCCGCCGTCTTCTGGAACGTCACGTACACCACCGCCGGCCGGACCTTCGGATTCGCCAACCGCTTCTCGAGCACGGCCAACCGCTCGTCCGGCGCGCACGGCGTCACCCGCAGATGCAGGTTCTTCCGGCGAAAGGAGGTTTGAACATGGCGTTGCGGCGCGATCCGGAATGCCCGGCAGATGTCCTGCGCGACCTCCGGAGTCGCCGTCGCCGTCAACGCCAGCACCGGTCGCAACCCCAACTCCTCCGCCACTCCCGCCAGCCGAAGGTATTCCGGTCGGAAGTTGTGTCCCCACTCCGAGATGCAGTGCGCCTCGTCGATTGCCAGCAACGAGATCTTCACCCGACGCAACCGCTCCAGGAACGTCTCCGCAGAAAGGCGTTCCGGCGCGACGTAGAGCAGCTTCAGCCGGCCTTCGCGCAGGTCCGCGTACACCTGCTGCGTCTCCGCCGCCGACAGGCTCGAATCCAGTCGCGCCGCCGCGATGCCCTTCGCCCGCAACGCATCCACCTGATCCTTCATCAACGCGATCAACGGCGATATCACCAGCGCCGTTCCCTCCCGCAGCAAGGCCAGCAACTGGTAGCACAGCGACTTCCCGGCACCCGTCGGGAACAACGCCAACGCCGACTCCCCCTCCACCAAAGCCCGGATCACCGCCTCCTGACCGGGACGGAACTCCTCATGACCAAAGTTCGATTGCAGGGTCTCCAACAAATCCATGCCGATGCAGGTAGTTCCCGACGGCCGATGAGGCAAGCAGCCATCCGGGGCTGATGGGGGGTTGGAAGTTTTCAGTTTCAAGTTTGAAGCCCAAGTGCCTTCGAACTTGAATCTTGAAACTTGAATCTTTCCCCAGCCCCTCAAACCAACTGACTCAGGAACGTCCGTGCGGGAACCACGACGGGACGCCGCACGGTCAGGAAGTTCACCTGCTCGAACGGCAGGTTCATGACGACCTGCACGGCATGCGCTGCCCCGATCTGGTCCTGGAAGTGCGCCAGCGCCGGCGACAGCCGGGCCTCCGAAGTCTTCACCTCCACCAACAACCAGGGCTTCCGATCCCGGACGATGAGGAAGTCCACCTCCCGTTGAAGCTTGTCGCGGAGATACCGGAGCTCGAAGTCGCCCAGACCGAGGTCGGTCCAGAGCTCCACCGCCTTCAGGAGGTGGCAGGCCACCAGGGTCTCCGAACGCGCCCCTTCATCGGCGACGCCACCCCAGTCCCGCGAGAACCACTTGGGTTCCTTCCGCAGCGACTTGGTCACGTTCTTGAACCAGGGCCGCACGAAGAACCCGTAGTGCAGACGCACGAGCAGGTCGCACCAGCGTTTGATCGTGTCGACCGAAACCTGGATCTCCTGCGCCAATGCGGAATACACCAACTGTCGCCCCGACGACTCGGCGAGAAGCTGCATCAAGGTCTCCATGGCCCCGAGGTCGGCCACCCGCGCCAGATCCCGGAGATCCTCCCTGGCCAACTGCTCATGCCGCAGGGAACGCCAGCGCCGGGTAAAGCGGCTGTCCCGCCGCACGAACGGCTCCGGAAACCCCCCATGCTCGACCAAGGCCTCCCAGTCTGCCGATTCCATGTCCACCGGCTCCTGGAATGGCTCGGCCGGGAGATCGGTCCGGCAACACTCACCCACCGTGAACGGATGGATCCGGTACAGGAAATACCGCCCCATGAGGCTGTCTCCACCGCGACGGAAGACATCCAGCCGGGAACTGCCCGTCACGACGAGTCGGGCGCGATCCCCGTGGGTGTCGAAGAATCCCTTCAGGAGCCCCTTCCACTTCGTGTACTTGTGCAACTCATCCAGCACCACCACGGGGCTTTGAGGGCGCAACCGGTCGAGCTCCAGGTGGGCCGCGAGGGATTCCGGACCGCGCAGCAACAGGCGCCGGTGCTCGGAGTTGTCCCAATTCAGGTAACTCTCCGAGATGGCCCGGCAGGCCGTCGTCTTGCCCGCCTGACGCGGGCCGGAGACGAAGGCCATCTGACGATGTCGCAGCAGGTGATCCCGCAGGACTGCCTCATAGATTCGGGGTCTCGGATCCATGGGACCATTCTCGCGCACATCGTAAAACGGTCCAGACCGTTTTACGAAACCCGCGAAAATGGTCCAGGACCGGGGGAAGAGTTCCCAGTCGCCAGTTTCCAATCCCCAGAACTGTGGTCCTTCCTCCCCAGCCTCCTCACGTCGTCTGCTACCCCTTCGTGTTGTAGCCGACGAGGTAACGAGGCGGGCCCAATGCGGAGTTGGAAGTTTTCAGTTTCAAGTTTGAAGCCCGAGCCAAGGCGTCCGGCCTTCAAACTTGAATCTTGAAACTTGAATCTCCCCCTACGGCAACTCCGCGATGATCGGGCCGATCAGCTCCGCGCCCTTCAGCAGGCGGCAGAACTCCTTCTTGGTGGCCTCGTGATGCGTGCCCTCGCCGGACTCCCGATCCTTGATCTTCTTGTATCCGACCTTGAGGCGCTCGAGGTGCACCACCCGGATGTAGTCCTCGCCCGCCTTCCAGATCTGTCCTTGCTGCAGCTTCACCCCGGGAAAATGCCCGATCCCGTTCACCCCTGACGAGACATTCCATGACACACACGGAACGGGGTGGAGACGTCCTCGTCGCCTTGGGGAAGGGCTGGGGCGCACCTTGACACTGCCCCCGGGTCAAACGGAGCAGCAACGTCCTGGTTGCCTTCCCAGGCCTTTTCCCGAGGCGACGAGGACGTCGCCACTCCGGTCCTCTTCTCAACCGGAGCAGCAACGTCCTCGTTGCCCTCCAACGCCTTGTTCCAAAGCGACGAGGACGTCGCCACCCCGCTTGAGACGGAGTCGGTGCCTGGATTCGCCCACCCCCCGGAATCGAACTTCCCCCGCCTGCCTCCTTCCGCTCCACTCCCTGCATTGTCCCAAGCCGGGCCAAGATGGGTCGCGTAGGGAATCCTGTTTCCCCAACGGACCAACCCCGGTCACCAGCGCGCCCACCAAGGTTTTCCCATGTCGCCTTCCCAGCTCCCGATGCCGGCCCGATTCACGTCGGCCACCCACCTCACCGCCACGACCGGTGGGGCGAGTGTCCCCACGAGCCGCGGGGAAGTTCCACGTTTCAAGATTCAAGTTTCAAGGATTGGAGCGCCGAGCGGCGGCGACGACGGCTCGACGGAATCTCGCCCCACCCTGGCGGCTGCCCGACTTCTCCCATGGCTGGCGCTGCTCGTGGCCATCCTCCTGCCGGGCCGAGCCGCGGCGCAGGCGACGAACCGCTGGACCGGCGGGGGCGACGGCACGACGTGGAACCAGGCCGCCAACTGGCAACTGGGCCGCACACCCATCGCCAGCGACGTCGCGATCATCGACCTCAACGGGACAAACACCGTCGTACGCATCGCCAATGTCAGCGCCGCGGTGCGGAGCCTGACCTCGACGGCGACGCTCCTGCTCGCCAGCGCTGAACTCACGGTCAGCCAGGGAACCAATCACCTGACTGGCCCGTTGCACGCGTCGCTCTCGGCGATCGGTGCCAGCGGCAACGGCACCCGGCTCGTCGCCACCAACACCACCACGCTGGAAGGCACCTCGCTCAACGCTTCCGGCGGTGCGACGCTCCGGCTGACCGGCGCCCGGCGTTTCATCACCGGCGACCAGGTCAACGCCTCCATCGTGGCCCGCAATCCCGGAAGCGCGGTGGAACTCCCGAACGTTGCCGCACTCGAAGGCGCCACCGGCCGATTCCGGACGTTGACCGTGAACGCGATCAACGGAGGCTGGATCCAGGTCGGGTCCGTGCCGGTGGTGGAGATCGGGTACACGTCGTTCGCGGCGGATGGGGCCGGTTCGATCATCGACCTCGGCGCCCTGGAACGGATGACCGGCGGCGAGCTCTTCACGCGCGGCGGTGGGCTGCTGCTGACCCCGATCCTGCAACGCATCGAATTGACCTCGGTGACCGTAGACGGTGTCGGCAGCGGACTCGACGTGGCCCTGCTCGATGCGATTCCGGGAAGCAGCGTCCGGGTGGCGGCGGGTGCCCAGGTCGAATTCCCGGCACTCACCGCAATCACCGGCGGCGAGCCGAATTCCAGCCTGGTCGTCACCGGCACGGGAAGCGAACTGCGGTTTCCCTCGGTGACGAGCCTGGCCGGCGCGATCGGGCGCTTCAGCCGCCTCGACGTGCAGGCGCTCAGCGGCGGGACGCTCCGTCTTCCGCAGCTCGCGACGGTCACGGGCGACAAGGCGGATTTCCTCGCCGACGGCAATGGCGCGCTTCTCCAGATTCCGGCGCTCACGGAGCTGAGCTTCAACACCGTCGAAGCCCGCAACGGCGCCCGCCTCGATTGCGCCGCATTGACCACGCTGCGGAATGCGTCCCTCGTTGTCCGCGGCGCCACCACCCAGCTTCCGGTATCCCAGATCACCCACGCCGACGGTTGCTGGCTCCAGGCCTGGGATGGCGCCGTCGTCCGCTTCACCAGCCTCTCCAGCTACGACGCCCTCGACCTCGGCAACGTCTACCTCGTGGCCTCGGGCAACGGCAGCGAACTCGACTTCCCGGCCCTGCCCGCGTTGCGCGGGTCGCAGGCGCGCTTCGCCGGACTCTTCGTCCAGGCCGGACCCGGCGGGCGCTTACGGATGCCGCTGCTGTCATCCATCCCCGATGGCGTGGTCGCGTTTCAATCGGAGGGAGCAAATGCGCAACTGGAGCTGCCTACCATCACCTCGCTGAACGGGCCGTCCCTCGAAGCCCGCTCCGGCGGCACGATCGCGGTGCCAGCGCTTCACACCTTCCGGCTGGGTTCCCTGACCGTCCGCGGATCCGCCAGTGTCCTCCCCGTGGGGCAGATCACTTCGCTGGACGGTGCCAGTGTCCTCGCCGCCGAGGGCGCGGTCCTGCGGTTCGACGGCATCGCCTCGTATGACGCCCTGAACGTCGGCAACCGGTCCCTGGGCGCGATGAACGCGGGCAGCCGGTTGGAGTTCCCGTTGCTTGCCACCCTCGTCGGGACCGCCAGCGGGTTCGCCAACCTGACCATCGAGGCCGTGAATGGCGGGGTGGTGGGCTTCCCCCAGCTGACCCAGGTCTCCACGCCGTCCATCCGGTTCGTCGCCCAGGGCAACAGCAGCAGGGTCGAACTCCCGATGTTGTCGGAACTGGTCGGAACCGCCTTTGAAGCCCGCACGGGCGGCCACGTCGCGAGCCCAGGTCTGACCACGTTCCAGTTCACGTCGATCACGGTCGCCGGGGCCGGGAGCCGGATCGACACCGCGCGGATCACCGAGGTGCGCGGAGCATCCATCCTCGTGCAGGACGGAGCACAGCTGACCTTCGCCGCCCTTCGCCGCTACGAGGGCGGCAACGGTCCCAGCACGGGCGTCCAGGTCAGCGGTGTGGGAAGTCGACTCGAGTTCCCCGTCCTCACCGAGTTCACCGGCACGACATCTCCCTTCACGATCGCCACGATCCGCGCCTCCAACGGCGGGACGCTCGACCTGCCCCAGTTGCGCACGCTCGACAGCGGCTCGTTGATCCTCGCGGCCAACGGTCCAGCGGCCACGCTCAACCTGCCCACGTTCGTCCGCGGCGTCGGCCTCTCCGTCGAACTGTCTGACTCCGCCCGACTCCTCTCGCCCCAGTGGTCGGAACTGCACGTCGGCAGCCTGTCCCTCCGTGGTGCGGCCACCGTCGACGCCAACCGACTCAGCATCGTCGACGGCAGTTCGCTGTTGGCCTTCGATGGGGCGCAACTCCGGCTGTCTGCGGTGCGGTCGTACCGAGCCGGTTCGGTCTCAGCCAACTTCCAGGCCAACGGGGCCGGCAGCCTGCTGGAACTGCCCGCAGCGCTTACGGTCGGGGGCAGTACTGCACCCTTCACACTCTTCTCGATCCAGGCACTCGCGGGCGGCGTGCTCCGACTCCCGCTGGTCACTTCGCTCGACGAAGGCAGCTTCAACCTCGCCGCCAATGGCACCGGCAGCCGTCTGGATCTGCCATCCATGACGTCGGCACGCAACGCCAGCTTGTCCGTCCTCAACGGCGGTGCCCTCGGCGCTCCCGGGCTGACTTCGCTGACCAGCGTACGATTCGAGCTCGCCAGCCCAGGCACCTGGACGACCGAAAAGCTCCGCTCGCTCCGCAACGTGTCCGTCGTCCTCAATGGTGCCACCGCGAACCTTCCCAGCCTCACCGATGCCGGCACCGCCACCTTCACGTATCAGAACGGCGGCACCGCCGTGCTTCCTCCCGCCGCCGACCTTCAGGTCACCGCCATCGAGCTGCCCACCACGGGCCGCGCCGGATATCCGCTGAACATCACCTGGACGGTCACCAACGCCTCCGACGTCACGCTCACGGGTACCCGCCTCGATCGCTTCGCCCTGCGCCGTCCCGGTGTTTCCGACCTCGACCTTGGCACGGTGGAGGTCGCCGGTGATCTCGCCGGCCGCGCCGCCCGCGTCCATCAGACCACGCTCATCCTGCCCGGCGACCTCACCGGAACCTGGCGCCTGGTCGTCACGGCCGACGCCGGCTTCGGCGTCTTCGAAGGCGACCGCGAATCCAACAACTCTCTGGTCTCCGCAGGCGAAGTCGGCCTTTCCGCGCCCGATCTCGTCGTCGCCGGGATCTCGCTGCCGCCCGGCCCGCTCGTGGCTGGTGCGCCGTTCGAACTCACGTGGGTCGTGCACAACACCGGCACCACCAATGCCACCGCGCCGTGGATCGACGGCGTCCTGATCGGAACCAACGCCACCGACTTCACCTCTGCCCTCATCCTCGGCACCCAAACACGCCCGACCACGCTCGCCGCCGGCGCGCGATACACCAACCGCGTGCAGATCGTTGTCCCGCTCGATGCCACCCGTCCGCCGGGCAACTACTTCCTCGCCGTCGTCGCCAATGCGGACCACGCGCAACCCGAGGTCACCGAGGACAACAACGTCGCCACCCGCGCCGTCCAACTCGCCTGGCCTCCGTTGCCCGACCTCCTTCCCCTCCGCGTTACCGGCCCCTCCCTCGCCCGGCCTTCGACCTCGGTCACGATCTCCTACGCCGTCACCAATCAGGGTCCCGCGAATGCCGTCGGTCCGTGGACCGAGAGCGTGTACCTCCAGACCTCGGACGCTCCGGCCGGCATCACCCGTCTTCTGGGCTCTTTCCGAGTGGAAGGTCCGGTTCCCGCAAACAGCGTTCAGGATCGCTCCCGTGAGGTCGCCCTTCCCGCCGACCTGACGCCTTCGACCAACGCCCGTTGGCTTGTCGTCGTGAACCCCGAGCCCGGCCCCGTCGAGATCACCACCGCCAACAACAGCGCCACCGGCACCGCAATCGTCACCATCCCCACGAGCCTCACGCTCGAACTCGCCCAGTCCCGCGTCCGCGAAGACGCCGGCACGCTCGTCGCGCGCCTCCAGCGCAACGGATCCCTCGCCCCGCCGTTGACGATCCAGTGGTCCACCCTTCCCGCCGGTCGTCTGGGAATTCCTTCGAGTCTCCAATTCGCCCCCGGCCAATCCGAACTCACGCTCTCGATCCCCGTCCTGCCCGACGGACTCGTCCGTGAGTCTGGATCCATCGCGCTCTCCGCGCGCGCACCCGGATTCACCGATGGCACCGCCTCCGTGATCGTCGACGACACGGACGCGGCGCAACTCACGCTCCTCTTCGCCACCAACACGGTGCGGCAGGGCCAGTCGGTCGCCGCCACCATCACCCGCAACGCCGCGTTGGGCGCACCCCTCGTCGTCCACTTCAACAGTTCCATGCCCGGCCGACTGCTTCCGCCGGCCGACCTGACCCTGGCCGCCGGCCAGACGTCCGCGGTCGTCGCCTGGATCGCGCTCGACGATGTCCTCTGGTCGCCCTCGGAAACGGTTACTGCATCCGTCGGCGCGTCGGGCTTCCCGGTAGCCGCCGCCGAAGTGACCGTCGTGGAAGTCGCGCCGCCCACGCTCACCCTGACGCTCTCGCGCAACCCGCTGCGGGAGTCCGACGGACCGATGGCCGCGATCGCCACCGTGACGCGCAACGGTCCGCTCGAAGCTCCGTTGCTCGTCGCTGTCACCAGCACCAACACCAACGCCGTCGTCGTCCCTGCCTTCGTCACCATTCCCGCCGGCACCAACCGCGCCACCTTCGCCATCGGCACCGTCGCCCGCCCGTCGCTCTCCCAGGACCAACTCACCGAACTGCGCGCCTTCCCGACCTACACGCTCACCAGCGAACCATTCGGCGAGCCCGCCCTCGCTTCGGTCACGGTCCTCGATACCGACCGACCCGCCCTCTCCCTCGAACTCTCCCGCGCCGTCGTCGCACCCAACCGCTCTCCCGCGGCCACCGGTACCGTGCGTCGTCCGACCGCCACAGGCTCGGCGCTTACGGTCACGCTCGGCCAGTCCGTCGCCGGCCTGCTCGGGCTCCCGTCGACGGTCGTGATCCCGCCGAATGCGGTCGCCGTCGAGTTCCCCATCAACACCACGTCTGCCGTGACGGGCGACGACATCCGCACCGCGCGCATCTCGGCATCGGCTCCCGGGCTCGTGCCCGCCGAGGCCGATCTCACGATCTCCGCCC
Organism: Limisphaerales bacterium; assembly: GCA_965284395.1. Taxonomy (GTDB): domain Bacteria; phylum Verrucomicrobiota; class Verrucomicrobiia; order Limisphaerales; family UBA9464; genus UBA6176. The sequence goes on from OZ260084.1 coordinate 1,461,471, forward strand.
GCCCACTTCCGGACCTCGTCGTCGAGGCCGTCGCCGGCCCCGCCGACGCCCTCACGCTCGCCAACGCCAGCCTTGGTTGGCGCATCCGCAACCAGGGCCTCGCCGACCACGCCGGCCGCGTCCTTCAACGCGTGTACCTCTCGAAGGACGGTGAACTCGACGCCGACGACAGCCTCGTCGCCGAGCAATCCATCGAAGGCCAATTCGCCGTCGGATCGTTCGTGGGCGTCGCGCGGACGATCTTCCTGCCCGCCCAGCCCGGGGATTACTGGGTCTTCGTCCAACTGATCCCGGAAGCCGCGCTCACCGAAGTCTCCAACGAGAACAACCTCGGCCGATCCGCCGCACCCATCCGGGTACGACCGGCCTACTCGGTCGCCTCCCTGGAACTGAGCCCGGCCTCCGCCCCCGCGGGCGAACCCGTGGAGATCCGGGGACGCCTGCTTCGACCGGACGGCACTCCCGCCGCCTTCGAGATCGCCGCCATCTACGTCCGCCGGGACGGCAGCGAACGTCCCGTGGCCGGGCTCTCCGACGAGACCGGCATCTTCACCGTCACCTTCCGACCCGGCCGGACCGAGGCGGGCGTGTTCGAGGTGGCTGCCGATCATCCGGAGGTCGTCGCTCCGCCCACCCGGTTGCAATTCGTGCGTCACGCGCTCATCGCGGAACCGGCGAACGCGGTCGTCACGGTCGTCTCCGGCGGACAACGCAACCTGCGTCTGAACCTGTCGAACCCGGGCCCTGCGCCGTTGCTGGGCCTCGAAGCCCGCGGACAAGGCCTGCCCACCGGCGCATCGGTCCGGACGACCCTGCCCGCCACCATTCCTGCCGGTGGAAGCGTCGCCCTGGACCTCGAAGTCCTCGCTGGCTCGGCTGCCGTCGGGACCACGACGCCCACGCTTCTCGTGACCAGCACCGAAGGTGCGCGCCTCGAAGTCCCGCTGACGCTCCGCGTCCAGCCGCCCGTGCCGCAGGTCCAGACCACGCCGGAGTCGATCGTCGCTGGCGCCGTCCGCGGCCAACCCGCGCGCCTCGCCATCGCCGTGACCAACAGCGGAGCGATGGCTACCGGGCCGATCACGCTCGTTCTCCCAGACGTTCCCTGGCTCGCCGACAGCACTCCCGGCGCGCGCGCCTCCCTCGCCACCGGCGAGGGCACGACCTTCGATCTCGCCTTCATCTCCACGCCTGATCAGGCGCTAGGCGAATACCAAGGCGAAGTGCTCGTGGTCGGCGCCGGATTCCAGACCCGGGTTCCGTTCTCCATCCGACTCGTGAGCTCCGCCGTCGGGGACCTCGAAGTCCTGGCCGAGGACGAGTTCACCTACTACGCCGCCGGGGCTCCGAAGCTCGCCGGTGCCCGGGTCGAGGTCCTCGATCCCTACACCTCCGACGTCATCACCTCCGCGACAACCGACACTACAGGGCTGGCACGCATCCCGTCCCTCGCCGAGGGAACCTACCGTCTCCGCGTGTCCGCCGATCGCCACTTCTCCCGCGAGGTTCCCGTCACCATCCAGCCCGGCCTGACCCAACGGACCCGCGTTCTCGTTCCGGTCGAAGGCGTCGCCTACTCGTGGAACGTCGAGGCCACCGACATAGCCGACCGCTACCGCGTCACGCTCGAGTCGCGCTTCGAGACCACCGTTCCCTTCCCGCTCGTGACCGCCCTTGAACCGAAGGTCTTCCCGCTCGTGTTCCCCGGCGAGGTGACGACGATGAACATCACCTTCACCAACCACGGTCTCCTGACCGCCCGCGATCTGAAGCTGAATTTCCGCAGCTCCGCCACCTACCGCATCACTCCGCTCTTCACCGACCTCGGCGACCTGCCCGCCCGCAGCAGCATCTCCGTTCCGGTCCGCGTGGAATTCCAGCCCGACCTCGACGCGCGCATCGTCGCCGGCCTGATCCGGGACGGACGGCAAGTCGGCCAACGGAACCAACCGCTGTTCTCAGCCGCGGCGCGGCGCGGTGAAGCTGGCCCGGCTGCCGGCGCGGGCGGCGGCGGCAACGACTGCGACACCCCCGCCATCAATGTCCGGTACTTCGTCATCTGCGGCGACGATGGCCTCTACCACATGGTCCCGATCGACATCACCCCGATCGGCATGCTGCGCGACCTGATCAAGTGTCTCCAGGCCCTGGCCAAGGGCCCGAGCAATGTCGGCGGCGCGGCATGCGATTGCGCCAGCCAGGCCGCGGCAGGGATCAGCGCCGCGCTCGGCGGCGGTGGCGGCGGCGAACTGCCCAAGCCCGTGAAGTGCGTCATCGCCGTCCTCTGCCAGGACGTCGGGGAGATCGCCAAGTGCATCTGCCCGGGGCTCGAACCAGGCGACCTGTTCGTCGGGAACAACGGCGGCGGCATCGGCGGCGCCGGCAACTTCATCCCGCCCCCCGGTGGCGCCGGCCGTTGCGCCATCATCCCCACCGGCGCGAGCCCCGGTGCCTCGGCACGCCTCGCCACCACGCTCCAGTCGAACTCCGAAGGCTCGCCCCGAGCGCTGGTCGTCGCCGCCCGGGTCCGCAACGCATCACCGGCCGCCGATGGCGACGGCATCTGCGCGCAGGTCCGGCTCCGCCTCACCCAGGATGTCGCCCTGACCCGCGCCGGGTTCCGCGCCGTTCTCGGCATCGACAACCGGCTCACCAACTCCCCGCTGACCGAGCTCGCCTTCGATCTCCACTTCCTCGACGCCGCCGGCCGGATCGTCGACGACCGGTTTGGCATCCGCCCGCCTCGCCTCTTCGGCATCACCGCCCTCGACGGCTCCGGAACCCTCGCCCCCGGCACCAGCGGCACCGCCGAGTTCATCATCGTTCCCTCCGCCGCTGCCGCCCCGGACGGTCCGACTCCCTACTCGATCGGCGGCGAGCTCCGCTACTTCGACGGCACCCGCGACGTCACGATCCCGCTCGCACCGACTCCGCTGTCGGTCCTCCCGCAGCCGGAGCTCTCGCTCGACTACTACCATCAGCGCGACGTCTTCAGCGACGACCCGTTCACCCCAGCCACGGAGCCTTCCCAGCCGTTCACGCTCGGACTCCTCGTGCGTAACACGGGCGCCGGCACCGCCCGCAACGTGGCCGTCCGGTCCGGCCAACCCCGCATCGTCGAGAACGAGAAGGGTCTGCTGATCGACTTCCAGGTCGTGGCTTCCGAGGTGTTCGCACCCGATGCCACCCGCTCACTCACGCCTTCGCTCGCCGCGGAGCTGGGGGACCTCGATCCCGGCGCCGTCCGCGTCTGTCGCTGGCTCCTGAAGTCCACGCTGCAAGGCCTCTTCCTCGACTACTCCGCCGCAGTCGAACACCTCGATCCCCTCGGCGCGCCCGCCTTCGATGCCATCCCGCCCGGCAACGTCCGCATACACGAACTCACCCACCTCGTCCTCGACCCGCGCGCCGGCGCCGATTCCCTGCCCGACTTCCTCGTGAACGAGGATCCGGCATCGGACCCCGACGATCTGCCCGACTCGATCCACCTCAGTAGTGGCGCGATCGAACCCGTCCACACGTTGGCCAACGCGACGCCTGATGCCGCACCCGCGCTGCGCCGACGCGAGGTCCTCCTGAACGTCGGTCCCACTGCCTCCGGCTGGACCTACCTGCGCATCACAGACCCGCAGGGCGCTGCCGGTGCGCGCCAGTTCCAGCTCGTGTCCGTCCTTCGCCCGGATGGCTCCGTCCTTCCGGCATCGAACTTCTGGCAGACCGACCGGACGTTCATCGGACTCGGCCGCCGGCCCATCCTCGAGAACCGCCTGCACCTGCTCGACCACGCCGCCCCCGGCAGCTACCGACTGGTCTACGAACCCGTCGCACCCCGGGACACCGTCGCCCCGGTCGCGTCCATGGATGCCCTGCCCGCGGCTTCGTTCTCCGAGTTCCCGCTGCGGTGGTCCGCGACGGACGATGCCGCCGCCACGCTGGTGTTCGACGTCTTTGCTTCGATCGATGACGGGCCATTCGTCCCGTGGCGAATCGCCACGCCTTTGACCGGTGGACAATTCGTCGGCGAAGCCGGCCATCGCTACGCCTTCTACACCGTCGCCATCGATGCCGCCGGGAACCGGAGCGCCGTTCCCGCCTCGCCGATGGCCACCACCACCTCCTCCCTCGAGAACCGGCCGCCCACCCTCGATCCGGTCGCCACCCAGAACGTCGTCGCGGGCACGACCCTGCTGGTCCAGTTGCACGCGTTGGATCCCGACGGATTCCTCCAGACCCTGCGCTACGAGATCGGCCCCGGTGCGCCCGCGGGCGTTGCGGTCGATCCGTCTACCGGTCTGTTGACCTGGATCACCCCGCGCGGCCTCGGCGGAACGACCCAGCGCATCGCCGTCACCGTGCGCGATGACGGGCTGCCCGCCCTCTCGGATCAGCTCGCGTTTGACGTCCGCCTCATCGCCTCCAATGCGCCACCGGTCCTGGCCCCGTTGCGCAACCTCACCGTGCTGGCCGGCAACCTCGCGACGTTCCAGGCCGCCGCGACGGATCTCGACCTGCCCGCGCAATCGCTCCGCTTCCGCCTCGTGGGCAATGTCCCGGCGGGCGCCACCGTGGACCCCGTGACCGGCATCTTCCGCTGGCAGCCCGCCGAGTTCGCTCCCGCTTCCGTGAACCCGATAACGCTGGAGGTCTTCGACAACGGCAGCCCGTCCCTGGCTGACCGACAGACGTTCACGATTGTCGTGCGCAAGCGCGCGAGCGACTTCCGCATCGAGGTGGGAAGCACGGTCCTCGACGCCGGCCAATCCGGCTCCGTTCCGCTGCGCCTCGTCGCCGGACAACCGCTCTCGCGGGTCGCGTTCCGGCTCCCGTCACCCGGTTCGTCCCTGGTCGATCTCACGCTCGAACCCCTCGCCGCCGGGCTCGCGGGTGCCCAATGGCAACCGCTCCCGGACGGCACCTACACTGCCCTCTTCTTCACCGACCCAGGCTTCGTCCTCGACGGCGACCTGGACCTCGCGCGCATCGCCTTCGGCACCCAGCCGAACCTCTCCGACCTCGCCCGCATCTCACCGCGGGAGGTCGGCGGTCTCGATCCAACCGGAACCGTCGCCCGACGTGGCGTCGCGAACACCGGCCGCGTCATTGTCCTCGGGCCCGAGCCCGTCCTCGATGCGATCCAACCCGGCGAGTTCCTGCTCTACGGCCGCCCGGGCCAGGCCTACCGCGTGGAAACTCGCGAGAGCCTGTCCCCCGAAGCTCCATGGGTTCCCGGCGCCCGCCTGATCCTCGAAGGCGTGTCCCTCACGGTCCCCTTGCCGCCTACGCTCGACCAACGCTACGTCCGCGTCCGGAAGGAGTGAGGGGCGGGTTCAACTCGGTCCTGTAGGCTGCGTGCCCCCACGCGGCGGTTCACGGTCCACGCCGGATGAGGGCACCCGGCCTACAAGCGAAGACCCGGGGCTACCGGGTCCCATGCCTCCGGGACGCGGGCCAGGCCGTGAACGAAGCGGTCAGACTTCGACGTGCCCAGCCGCGGAGCGGCGTCAGATGATAGCCCACAGCGGCAGCTGTGGGTTTGGAGTAATAGGTGGATCAGCCCCGGCAGGGGCGACAGAACGCTTGGCCCTTTCTGTCGCCCCCATGCCGCTGGGATCCAGGCACGGCCCTGATCAGTCGGTCGCCGCCTTCTGGTAGCAGGCGCGCCGGCACACCCGATCCGTGCAGACCTCGCCTCCCACCGTGGTCTCCCCGTTTATCGCGGGACACATTCCCAACTTCCTTTAGCGCGCGGCCTGCCCTCCTCCATCAGCGACGCGGGTCGACGATGTACAACAACTGACGAGCGCTTCCGTCTGCACGGGCACGAGGGTCGCCCAATACTACCAACAGATCACCCGCGGGCACCTCGGCACCGGTGTCGAACGCCTTGGCCAACTCCACGGCATCGAGCCCACGAGTATCGCGCACGCGGCGTGGGATGTTCACGTGGGCTGCATCAAGGAGACCCCGGACCGAGAGCCGGAGAATTGTATCTTGGTTGATGTTCGCCTGCGGATCCCACGCCGTGAAGGAGCACCTCGCAACCCTCCTGACGAGTGGTTCATTGACGATCCGATCGTGGAGCGTAACGGAAACAGACCGTGGCAAGGTCCCCGCCGCAACGACGTTGGATCGGGTGGTCAGGGCTTTCGTTTCCAAGCCAGCCAGAAGACCGGAAAGGTCCGTCCAGGAACTGTTCACCTCAAACACCTGACACACCGCGAAGACCTCGCCTGGGACTCCCCGCAGCTCGACGAGGGCCTGCTCCAGTCTCTCCATCTCGCTCTCGGGCAGCCTCGCCAAGATGTCCCCAGACGGTTCGATCCGGGCCACACGAGGACCGGCTGTCGAGCCCGACGCATTCCTCGCAACGGGTTCGCGAAACATCTCCAGTCCGCGCGATACGAGGTATTCCCGCATGGCTGCCGACACCTCCGAACGATTCGCAAAGTCGACCTTGCGCCGGAGGACTCGGGTCAGTCTTTCCGCGTCATCGAAAGGGGTCGCTGCGAATGTCTTCTGCACGAATTCCTCGGCCCCTTGCGCCGGCGATACTGCACGGCCACGCGGAGAGGGATTCTCCGCAACGACCTTCGGCCGAAACCCCATCGGGAGCAGCAGGAGGCCCAAGGCTAGAATCCCACTCCATCCAGCCAGCCCCAAGCGGGTTTGCGAGGGACTTGGATTCTCCAGCAGGCGGGTGATCCGGCTACGGAGCGAACGCGCGGACTCCACCACTCCGACCAGACCGATGTCGAACCGGGGAGCTTGGGTCACAAGCCGGGCGACCTGAACGAGGGCGGCCGGATAGGCCTGCGCCTGCTCCGGTCCGTGCAGACGCTGCACCTCGTCATCCACGGCCAACTCGCGCAGCGCGCGGAGACGGGAAGAGACAATCCATGCGACCGGGTTCCACCACCAGAGGACCTGCACAACGAGCTGGAGCAGTTGAACCCAGAGGTCATGCCGACGCAGATGCACGAGTTCGTGGAGCAGGATTCCCCGAAGGACCTCCGGCTCCAACGCCCGTGCCATGGCTGCCGGGATCAGGACAGTCGGTCGGAGGTACCCGTGAACTGCCGGGCTATGGCAGGCGTCCGTCAGCCGGAGTGCGGGCATATTCCGGACACCCACCTCGAATGCCGCCTGTTCAAGGATCGCATTCAACTCGGGCCCAGCAGGAACCGAGCCCGCAACGAGCCGCGCAATCCTCCGGCTCCGAACCGCAATCAGTGACGCGAGACCAAGGCAGCCCGCAGCCCAGATGCCGACGGTGATCTGCGACCAATTCACCGTGTGGGACAGCACGGTCGGGTGGGGATTCGCGGGTGCAGGAAGTGGGGTGGGGATGGCATTCAATCCGGCCTGACCTTGGCCGGCAGCATCATTCGCAAGGTTCTGTACCTCGGGAGCGACAGCCCGGATGGGAGGCGACGCGCGGATCCAGTAGGCCAGTCCAGTGGGCAATGTCAGTGCGGGCGGAAGAAGGAGCTTCGCCAAGACCAGCAGCCACAACGCATGCCGGAGTGCAGGACGCAGCCGACGCCGGAAAGCGGTGTCCACCAGCGCCACGATCAGCACCAGGGCCAGCGACTGGGCGAGCATGGAGACACCGTGGGCGAGGATCGAATGAGCCGTGTCGTTTGGCAGCAGTTTCATGGGTGGATTCCGGACCGACCTGATCGCCGAACGGTGTACAGGTGGCTCCCATAGCATTGCGTGGAAGCCCCGGGGCACCTCGGACAGTCCAAGCCGGGCTACATCTGTAGGCTTATCTTTACACATGTAGATCTGTCAACGCTGGAGTCAGCTCGCTTCGGGCGTTGTGGTACCAGATCTGGGAAACCCGGGCTGACGCACGGCCACCAGTAGGCAAGTCGCATCGGTCGCAATGCGGCCCCCTCCGCGCGTTGCGCCCTTTTCGTACTCGTACTCAGCCCGAAGGGCGGTACTCGTACTCGATCCAGTGCTTTCACCCAGCCACCCTCAAAGCCCCCGTCGCTTCGAGTAGGAGTACGAGTACGCTCGTCGAGGATCCTGGGATCCATCTTCCCCGTTGGCCTCGGCTGGGATCGCCGCTAGACAAGGCTCCTCGGATGCTGGCCAAACGATACGACTGGAAACGCTACTGGATCCCCAAGGAGAAGGATCTGCCCTTGGATGAACATGGCTTTCTGCTCGATCCCCAGGAAAACCCGACTTTTGGGTGGTCCCAAACCAACGACGCAGTCGGCTTTGATTCGCTCACCGAGGCTCCTTGCCTCGTTCTCCTGGGTGAGCCCGGCATGGGGAAGTCCGACACGGTCAAGATGGCCGAGGTGCTTACCCGAGAAGCGGTCATAGGCACCGACGCCCAAGTCTTCCATTGCAACCTCGGAGACTACACCACGGACTGGGGATTACTGGATGGCGTGTTCGGGTCGGAGGAGTTCAAGTCTTGGCAGACAGAGCGCTGCCCTCTTCATCTCTTCCTCGACAGCCTTGATGAGTGCCGCATCTCAATTCCGACTGTTGCCCGTTTGCTTGGCAAGAAGCTGCAGGATCTCCGAGACACCAGGAAACTATTCCTCCGCATCACCTGTCGGATTGGTGATTGGCCGGAGTCACTCGAAGGGGCGCTGATTGAGAAGTGGGGAGACGGTGTTCCGAAGACCTTGATCCTCGCTCCCCTCACCCGCTCGCAGGTCGCACAGTCGGCGCGAGACGAGGGGCAGGATGCCGCTGCCTTCGTGGAGGCGGTGATCTCTCGGGAACTCGTCCCGTTCGCCCGCTCTCCGCTGACGCTCCGATTCCTCCTTGGAAAGTGGGCCAGATCAAAAGCGGAACTTCCCAACAGTCTGCGCGACCTCTACGAGGCCGGGTGCCGGGAACTCTGCGTAGATCCACCGGAGCGCATGCGAGAGACTGGGCGCACCGATCTGCCCATCGACCAGAGGCTCGCCATGGCCTCAAGCGTCGCCGCTGGGATGATCTTTGGCGGGCGTCAAACGATATGGGCCAGCGATTCCGAAGTTGGCCGACCCGACGGGGCGCTGTCCCTCGCTGATTTGGCCGGGCGACAGGTCACGATCGAGAAGGGCACTCTCCTGGTGACCGGGTCCGCGCTGCAGGCGGTCCTGAGTTCAGGGCTTTTCACCTCCCGAGGACCTCATCTCTACACGTGGGCTCACAAGACTTACGCCGAATTCCTGGCGGCCCGCTGGCTCGAGCAGGAAGGCCTGAAGCCAAAGCAGATCCTCGACCTGCTCACTTCACCCGTCGACGGAGAAGGCAAGCTGGTGCCCCAGTTGCATCAGACCGCCGCCTGGGCTGCGAAGCCAGAGACCGATCTGTTCAGGCACCTGCTTGGGATCCAGCCCGACATCCTCCTCGGAAGCGATCTGGCGGTGACCGATGACAGCACCAAGGAACACCTTCTCAAGGCGGTGCTGGAAGCCGTCGAAGAGGATCGTCTCAGCGAAGGTGCTTGGACGCTGCACAAGCGGTGGCGGAAACTCAGGTACCCGGGGATGGCAAGCGTCCTGCGCGAGAGGCTGACCGACACCCGCCTCGAATCCGATACCCGCAAAGCCGTCATTCACATCGTCACGTGCGAAGGGTGCCGCGAGCTGGTCCCCGAACTCGTCGAGATCGCGCTAGCCCCTCACGAGGACCCACGCATTCGATTGCATGCCGCTCGTGCCGTAGATGAACTCGGCGAGGCTGTCCACAGAGCGGCTCTCATCCCTCTTGCGTTGGGCCTAGCCGGTCCTGACCCGAATCTCGAGCTCCGGGGTTTTGGGCTGAAGGTTTGCTGGCCAAATCACCTGAGCGCAGAGCAGTTGTTCACCGCACTCGGTGAGGTTGCATTCGAGTCAGGGTTCGAGTTTCGCAGCTTTCTCAACACGGCGTGGCATGCCGAGCTGAAAGCTGAAGACTTAATACCAGCGATGGAATGGATCGGGCGGCAGGGCCGCCAAGCAAACCGCGACCTTGATTCGTTCCGAGATGTGATGTTCAGGCTCTTTGATGCCGCAACCGCCCATCTCGGCAGCGAAAGGGTGGTCAGGGCACTCGCGGGAGCAATCGCCTGCCGCTTGGGCACGCAGGATGACCTTCGCTTTCACAAGCCGTCGGCGCTCACGGCACGGCTCCGCGAGGATTCGGAGTTGAGACACCGAGTCGTTCAGATCGCTCTATCTGCGATGACGGATCCTGCGAAGGACGGGTGGTTCTTGGCGCACACTGGATTGAATCTGATCCGTCCGGAAGACTCCCTGTGGCTGATCTCGAAGATGGCCGACACGCGCCAAGTTCAAGGCATCCGCATTGCATGGGGAGAACTCGTCCAGCGACGCCTCGACATCTCAAACCACCACGACGTCGATGCCCTGCTGACTGCGCATGCGAAGGATTCGACCATCGAGGGCCTATGTCCGCGCCTGCTGAGACCCGTGATGCTGGATTCCGAGAAGGCCATCCAGTTGAAGTCAGATCACGCGCTGTTAGTGGAAGGGCGGGAGATCGCGACCGCACCACCGCCTGCCCCTGAATCCCCAACCAACGTCGCGATTGAACGATGGCTCGATCGGTTCGACAGGGGCGAACTGGATGGCTGGATGCATGTGTGCCTTGTCCTTGCCTTCGGAAAAGGACAGCAGATCGACGATTTCGGAGTCGTGTGGGACCTCCGGAAGATGCGGAAGTGGGCCATCCTGGAAGCCAACGTCATTCCTCGGATTTTGAGTGCTGCCGACATGTACATCCGCAACCAGACCGTTGCGGCCGAGGCTTGGTTCTCCGGCAAGCATGGCTACCCATTCGGAATCATTGCCGGGCTTCATGCCCTTGTAGTTCTTCAAGGCCTTGCCCCCGATCGAATCGGCGCACTGCCCACCGAAGTATGGGATAGATGGATGCCAGCGATCCTACGCGTTGCGGAGTTTGGGACAGGGGAATCGAGGAAGCGACTGGTGGAGGTGGCGTTCCAGTACGCCCCGGATGCCGCCGAGAGTTGGACGGTAAAGTGCGTCAAGGCAGCCATCGAGGAGCAGTCCGGGTTCTCGTTCCTCGCTTGGCTGCCCGCACCGATACGACCCAGCCTCAGCCAATCCTTGCTCAGGCTGATCCAGTCAGAAGCAGCCGCTCCGAATTGCGTAGCTGGCATGGTCGAAATCCTCTGGCACCACCCGTTGTCTGGACTCGCCGGATGGCTTGAGGAGTTTCTGCAGTCCAGCGATGCCACCACTCCCCGTCACGCGGATCGGACCAGCCTGCTCTGTCAGGTCCTGGTCACCAAGGCGAATGCGGATGTCTGGCCGTGGATTTGGGACGTCATCAAACGCTCCGACGAGGTTGGCCGGGCGGTCTTCACGACCATGGCCGAGCGTAGCTATCACTTTGAACTCCCGAGGATCTTGGTCGGAGTTACCGAGGGCGAACTGGCACGACTCTGGGAATGGGCTGTGCGACAGTTTCCACCAGCCGAATACCCCCAAAAGCATGGCAGTGGCACCGTTACCCAAGCCGAACAGATTGCAGGATCCAGAGATCACTTGTTGATGCATCTCGGACGAATCGGAACCTCTGGCTCCTGCGAGCAACTCGCCCGCCTTGCACAAGATTACCCGCAGTTCAGCTGGGTCCGGCAACTAGAGCGACAGGCTTTCGCCAATCGCCGAAAGAACGAGTGGCAACCCATCGATCCGAAACTCCTGTTTCAGATGCCACGAAGCCCGCACAGCCGATGGGTGGAATCGGAACCGCAGTTGCTGGGTGTCATTTTGGACTCGCTGGAACGGTGCGAGGAACGCCTGCAGGGTACCAATCCCTTGGCTCGGATGTTGTGGGATGACGCAGCAAAATCAAAAAAGCCGACGCCAAAACAGGAGGATGCCGTATCCGACTGGGTCACCTCCGAGCTGCGGCGTGATCTGCAGGCACAAGGCATCGTCCTCAATCGTGAAGTCGTCGTTCGGCCCGCGGACCGTCTCGACATCCTGGTTGAGGCGATATGCCCAGACTCAAAGACAAACCAATTCCGGGCGATTCGGGTCATCATCGAGGTCAAACGCGACTTCAATGCCGGGATTGACCATGCCATGGAAACCCAGTTGTCAGAACGATACCTGGCCGATAACGGCTGCCGCACCGGTCTGTATCTGGTCGCTTGGTTCAATCGCAACCGACAGCGCGGCGAGAAGGCTCAGGAGAGGCTCAGGGAATTCCGAGCCAAGCTGGAGGCCCAGGCAGCAAAAGCGTCCATCGCGGGTAAGAACCTCCGTGCCTGGGTGCTCGACTGTTGTCTGTTGAAGGCCAGCAAACAGGTCAAATCTCGGAAACCCACGAAGCCTCCCAAACGGAGTAAGCCTGCCGGAAGTCGGCCCGCGAAGGGCCGCGGAAGCTCGCAGTGATCCCAGAGCTCACCGTGGCGTGGAGAGGGCTTCGATCAACGAGGCGGGTGGGCCTCGAACCACCAGACTCGCGACTTGCGAGCCAGTCGAAGGGCAAAAGGAAGAAAGACCCGGAGCTTCTTACCCCTCGGGGTCGCCGCACGCCGTACAGCGTGAAGCATCGGAGCTCAGAGTCTTGGGAAATAGTTCACCGTCCCACTGTGGTGACGTCAACCGGGACTTCAGACCGAATAGGGACGTGGGCGAGGGAGGGAGTGTGCGTGGTTCTGTGCCAATTCTGTCGCCCCGCTGGGGCTTTGATCGTCGGGGCGCGGGAAACCCGGGCTCACGCCCGGGTCTATTGTCTGCCGCGCCGCTGGCGCTGGAGCCTGGTGCCGGGCGCGTGCTTTGGGCTAGCGGATCCCATCCCTCCGGGATGCGGCGCAAGGCGCGGATCGAGCCTCCTGATTCCGGTGTGCCCAGCCGCGGAGCGGCGTCAAATGATAGCCCACAGCGGCAGCTGTGGGTTTGGAGTAGTAGGTGGATCAGCCCCGGCAGGGGCGACAGAACGCTTGGCCCTTTCTGTCGCCCCGCTGGGGCTTTGGTCGTCGGGGCGTGGGAAACCCGGGCTGACGCCCGGGTCTACTGTCTGCCGCGCCGCTGGCGCTGGAGCCCGGTCCCGCTCATGAACAGTCGGGTGGTGCCGCCAGGCTGCAGGAGCGCCCGAAGACGGAACGCGTTCTGCCCAGCCCTTAGCAAAAATCCTCCGCGCCTCTGCGCCTCCGCGGGAGACATTCCCGCCACCTACTTGAACTTCTCCTGCAGTCGGCCGATGTAGCCGGTGAGTTCGAGGTAGGCCTTGCCGAGGACGCGGCCCTGAGGGTCCTTCACGCGACAGGCTCCTTCCCAGTAGGCGACACCACCCAACGGATCCAGAAGCTCCTGCGCGTCGAAGAGCGGTTCGAGTTCCAGCACGCGGTCGGGTCCGCCCGTGGCCGACGGAGCGGTGATGCGCACGCGGTTCGGGTACTTCGCTCCGGTGAGCGGGCTGGTCCAGGTGGCGATGGGTTCCCATCGGAATCGATCCGGGCCGAAGTGTTTCGGGCGAGCGTCGGCCCCAACCCAGGCAAACGTCGAGAAGGGATCGGTCGTGCCGTCGTCGCGGCGCATGCGATAGGCCATGGCCTCGGTACCGTCGTCGAGTTGGAGGCAAGCCCAGTCCCATCCGGCCTGACCGGGCTCCAGTTGGCTCGAGCTGAACTCGTGGTCCATCCACGCGATGCCGGTGACGGGGATGAGTTCGGATCCAACGCGCACGTCGCCGGTCGCGGCGAGCCGGGTGAAGGTGAGGTAATGGCTGGAGGCGGTGGGACTGGCGGCCTTGCGGGAAACACCGTTGTTGCCGAAGGCGACGATCGGCTTCGACTGCGTCAGTTCGAGTCGGATTCCGGCGTCGGCCTGGACGCCGCCATTCAGGAGCAGCCGGTTGGTGGAACCGGGCGCGAAGGCGAGGGACCAGTTGCCATTGCGGACATCGAGCGTCTCGCGGGAGGAACCGGCATCCCAACCTTCGCGATTGATCCGGGACTGGTGGAGGAACCGGCCGTTGCGGACATCGAGCAGCGCGCAGTGCCCGAGATGGATGGGCGCGTGGGCAAAGCTTGCATGCGACGAAGCGACCGGCGTCGGGGAAGGACCGAGGTTGCGGAAGAAGGTGACCTGGAATCCGAACGTGCGTCCGCCAGCCGCCTCGAGGTGTCCGGTGATGTACCACCACTCGACCTTGAAACCGTCGTGGCTTCCGTGGTCGCGCGGGAAGGAGAAGGATCGGCCGGGCTGCGGCACCGCGAAGCCGTCAGGCGTGGTCAGCGGCGGACGGAATTCCTGGGCGGTCGCGGTGAATACGAGAAGGAGGGCGAAGAGGAGTTTGAAGGGGAGCGTGAAGTTTGAAGATTCAAGTGTGAAGCGGGCCAGCGGCACGGCGATGGCTTCGTGGCGTTGAGGATCTCCCGGGAGGGGCGACGGGGACGTCGCCACCCCGTACCGAGAGGGGCGGCATTGAGATGCGCCCCCGGCACGCGTGCTTGAAACTTCAAACTTGAGACTCTGATCACTCATCCCTGCCTTCATTTTCATTCTTCGCGATCGGCGGGTAGCAATGCGCCCCAGCGGCCGACGGCGTGGGCGACGAGGGTTCCCGACAGCAGTACCAGCAGCGCGAGGCCGGACAACTGCAGGGTCGGCACCGCATACTGCAGGGTCCATCCGAACGTCTGCCGGTTGATGACATAGATCAGCAGCCATCCGAGGCCGAGGCTCACAATGAGTCCCCCGAGTCCGCCGGCGATGGCGAGCAACGCCCCCTCTCCAGCGGTGGCCTGGGCGATCTCGGGATGCGACATGCCCAGTGCCCGCAGCGTGGTGAGCTCGGGCCGGCGTTCGAGGAGGACGGCGGCCAGGGTCATGCCGAGGCCGGCAACCGCGACCGCGACGCCGATGAACTCGAGCGCATAGGTGATGGCGAAGGTCTGACGGAAGATGCGCAGCACCTCGCGACGAAGGTGCGCGTTGGTGAGGATCTGCAGTCCGGGATGACGTGCGCGGAGTTCGGAGCGGATGCCTTCGTCGGAGGCGTCCTTGCGGAGCAGCAGGATCACGCTGGAGGCGAGGTTGCTTTGGAACCAGGAGGCGAAGTGGGCCCGATCGATGACGATCGAACCGCGTTCGTTGCCGTAGTCGGAGAAGATGCCGGTGATCTCGACGGTGCGCTTGCCGGCAGGCGTGGGCAGTTCGATCCGATCACCGAGGCCGAGGCCGAAACGATAGAAGAAGGCCTCGGAAACGAGGGCGAGCCGTTCGTTGCGGGTGGCGTCCCAGATCGCTTCATCGCGCGGACGATCGCGCCACGCGAGAGGCGTGTGGCGCTTCGCGAATGCCAGTTCGGCACCGACGATCATGGTGTCGCCCCCGGGCAAGGTGAGTTGGGCGGCCTGGATGACATTGTAGTCGGCGACGGCCGGATGGCTGATCAGCTGGCGCCAGGTCTCGGGCGAGATGCGGTTCTCGGTGGAAGCGCTCTGGGCACCGTCGCTGGAGATGTAGAGGTCGGCCTGGAAGGTCCGCTCGATCCAGCCGCGCATGGTGGTGTCGAACGACGCAACGAGGATGGCCATGCCCGCGGTCATGGCGACGGCGCACAGCAGGCCGGCGGCCGCGAGCCGATGGCGGCCCGAAGGCTCGCGGAGATGCGTGATCGCGAGATGCAGCGTCACGGTGCCCCGGGCCAGCGGTGCCAGACGCCGCGCGAACCATCCAAGCATCGAACCCGCCAGCACACCCCCACCGAGCACCGCCGCAAGCGCGGCAGCGTATCCGGCGACGGGGATCCGGAATCCGTGACCGAGGTCCAGCGGCGGGCACATCGCGAGACCGAGCGCCACGCCGGCCAACAGCAGTCCGAACCACGTCCGCGACCAGATCGTGCGAGCGCTGTGTTGCGGTGCGTGGCGGACGAGGATCTGCGCCGGTGGCGTGCGGGAGGCAGCGCGGGCCGGGAGCCAACCGGCAACGACGGCCGAGGTGATGGCGAGCGCCATGGCAGCCGCGAACTCGGCCAGAGACAACGAAGCCGACCGCACGCTGTTGGCGTAGTAAAGCGTGTTGACGGTCCGGCCGATGAGGCGGACCGCACCTTGCGCCCCGGCCCATCCGAGCAACGCACCCGCCACACCGCCCGCCACGCCGAGCAGGGCGGCCTCGGCCAGCCAGGCGGATCGGATCGCCGAAGCCGTCACGCCCAGAGACCGCAGGATTCCGATCTCCTCGCGTCGACGGACGACCGCGCCATCGAGCGCCTGAAACACGAGGTAGAGGCCGACGAGGAGCGCCAGCAGTGAAAGGATCGTCAGGTTCAACCGGAAAGCCCGGGTCATGACGGCCCCGGCTTCGCGACGGTCCGAAGGGGTGGCAATCCGCCAGCGACCGGCGCTGGCCTGATCGAGGAGCAAACGCAGTTCGTCGCGGCGTTGGGTTTGCTCCGGCCCGGGCGCGGTGCGGAGTTCGACCCGGTTGATCCGACCGGCACGTTGCGTGAGCGTTTGCAGGGCGGGGAGGTCGAGGATGAGGAGCGTGTCGGGCGGGTTGGGGCCGTCGGTGACGGTGGGGATGATGCCGGCGACCGTGAGTTCGGTGAGGCGTTCGTTGATGAGGATCGGGATCCGGCTGCCGGGAGCGAGGGAATCGCGTCGGGCGCGGGCCTCGGGGACGAAGACTGCGGTGGCGTTGGTGAAGGTCGACCAGAAGCCGGTGACGGGAACGTTGGTCGCGGCGGGGGACTGGCCGGGACCGGAGGCGTCAAGGGGCTGGCCGAACCAGGAACGGTCCTGTCGGCGGCCAGCGGCCGCGTTCTGGATGGCGACGAGATCGACGCCGAGGAGCGTGTAGGTTTCGCGTTCGCCCAGCGCTTCGTCGTCGCGCGTTCGCGGAACGGTTCCCGTGGATTCGATGACGGGAAAGACCTCGACCGGGCGTGCCCCCAGTTTGGCGCGGATTTCCGGCAGGATGGAATCGGGCAGGTCGCCGGAGGGTGCGGTGACGATCCAGTCGGACTCCTCGGTGATGAGTTCGGTGAAGTTCTGGAAGCTGGCGACGGCGGCGCGATTGGCGAGGCGGACGGAGAAGTAGACGGCGATGCCGAGCGCGATGATGAGGACGAGGAGGGCGGACTGGCGCGGCTGGGTGCGCCAGTGGCGGAGGGTCGTCCGGGTCAGCAACAGCCGGAGCGTGGCCGGATCCATGGCACCGTGGTTCACGCGGGATTGGTCTCCTCGCGGTCGATCCGGCCGTCACGCAGGTGGATCACGCGATGACAGATCCGGGTGGCAGTCAGGCTGTGGGTGACGAGGACGATGGCGATGCCGGTTTCGTCGCCGAGCTCGCGCAGGAGGGAGAGGACGTTCTCGCCGTTGGCGGAATCGAGGTTGCCGGTGGGTTCGTCGGCCAGGATGAGTTCGGGCCGGTGGATCAGGGCGCGCGCAATGGCGACGCGTTGCATTTCACCGCCGGAAAGCTGCGAGGGAAGCGCGTGGGCGCGGTGGGCAACGCCGACCCGTTCGAGGAGTTTCGCGACACGGGGCGTGCGCTCGGCCGGCGGAGTCCCGATCAGTTGGAGGGGGAACTCCACGTTCTCAGCCGCGGTGAGCGTGGGAAGGAGGTGGAAGAACTGGAAGATCGTGCCGACGCGCTGGCGTCGGAGGCGGGCAAGGCCGTCCGAAGACAACGTCTCGAGGGCCTCTCCATGCAGTCGGATGGACCCGGAGTCGGGCCGGTCGACGCCGCCGAGGCAGTTCAGGAGCGTGGTCTTGCCGGAACCGGAGGGCCCGACGAGGGCAAGGCGTTCGCCGGCGCGCAGGGTGAAGCCCACCCCGCGCAGCACCGGGCGCCCGTCATAGGACTTCTGGACGTCCCGGGCCTCGACGACGGCTCCGGCGGCAACGGGTGTTTTCGAATGTTCCAAGGCGTCGGCACAGTACGCCGCCGACGCCGCAGGGCAAACGGGGAGCTGATCAGAGCCTCAGCGCCGGACGCATCTCGACGCTGCCCCCCGGCGCAAGACGGGGCGGCTACGTCCTCGTTGCCTTCTGCGAGCCTGCCCCCGAGGCGACGAGGACGTCGCCACCCCGGGGCAAATGGCGAGCGGCTCAGAGCTTCGCGATCGATTCGTCGAGGATGCCGATCAGGTTGCCGATCGATTCGACGGTTTCGTCGCCCATGTTCGAGATGCGGAACGTGGTGCCCTTGATCTTGCCGTAGCCGCCGTCGATGAGGACACCGCGGTCCTTCACGAGCTTCTGGAACTTGGCGACGTCGATCGTCCGGCTGCCGGGCTTGGCACCGTTGTTCACGCAGACGAGCGTGCGGGACTCGAATCCAGGCTCGGGGAACAGGTTGAATCCGTGGCGGGCTGCCCAGTCGCGGAGCATGTCGTTGGTCTTCGCGTGGCGGGCATAGCGGGCCTCCAGTCCTTCGGCGAAGAACTCGTCGAGCTTGGAGGACAGCGCGTAGATGTGCGGGATGGCCGGCGTGCTCGGCGTCATGCTGTCCTTCGCGTTCTTCTCGAACTCGACGAAGTCGAAGTAGTAGCCGCGATCCTTCACGGTAGCAGCCTTGGCCAGCGCGGCCGGGGAAGCCGTGAAAACCGCGAGGCCAGGCGGCAACGCGAACGCCTTCTGGGTCCCGGCGAGGAGGACGTCGATACCGAGCGCGTCGAAGTCGATGGGCACGGCGGTCATCGAGCTGACGGCATCGACGATGAAGGTGACATCCGGATACTTGGCCTTCAGGGCGGCGATCTCGGCCAGCGGGCTCATGACGCCGCAGCTGGTCTCGTTGTGGATCAACGTCAGGGCGTCGAACTGACCCGTGGCCAAGCGGGCATCGATGTCGGCAGCGCGGATCGGCGAACCCCAAGGGGCCTGGAGGGCTTCGGCTTCCTTGCCGCACTTCTTGGAGACATCGAACCACTTGTCCGAGAACGCCCCGTTCATGCAGTTCAGGACCTTCCTGGTCACCAAGTTCCGTAGGGCCCCTTCCATCACCCCCCACGCGCTGGACGTCGACAGGTACACCAGCTGACGGGTGGAGAGCAGGGTCTGGAGCTGTGGCTGGATCTTCGCGTAGAGGTCTTTGAACCCCTGTCCGCGATGTCCGATCATCGGACGGCACAGCGCTTCGTAGGTCTTGGCGCTGACTTCAACCGGACCCGGGATGTGGAGCTTGACGTGTCCCATATGCAGGCCGGGGACCGTTTCAAAAGGCCGGACCGGCCGCAAGCGGTGAGACGCCGGCCGGGGGCCGGGGGCGCGGCAAGCAGCCAGTTGCCGGTCCCCAGTGGCCAGCGGGAGGGCGGGGACAGGCTTGTGCACCAACCGCCGAGCGTAGGGACAGGCTCCAGCGCTCGGAGGCCTTGGGCGTCGCCGCCCACCGAAGCCGACCCCACCGAAGCCGACCGCTGGGATCTGGGGACAGGCTTGAGACGAGAGCCGGGAGACCCCGTGGGACCGGTAGGGCGGAGGCGGCTGGGGCAGGGACAGGCTCGAAATCCGGTCGCCCATGGCGGGGAGCGGATGACTTCTGGGGACAGGCTCGTGAAACAGGCCTCGAAAAACAGGCCTCGAGGGTAGGAAGGTAGGGACAGGCTTCATCGCCACGGGGCGCCGAACCTTGCCCATCCACCCTCAGGGGCAGGCGGCGTGGACCGCAGGAATCTGGGGACAGGCTCAAACGCCGACCGGGCGGGTGTCTGGTGACTGGCGGTGACTGGCGGCGGGGTGAGCAGGGAAGCCGGCAATGCCCGTCGCGAAGCTCTATTTTGCTGGCAGGAAAGCTTGACGGCACGTGGTGATGCGGGGCTGGGGTTGAGCTGCGAATCCCAGACCCGAGGGAGGCGGTTCCGAAATCGAAAAACTGGGGCAAATACCGGGTAAAACGGGCCTGTGAACAACTTGGGAACAATGACGAATATGTTTCCCTCGTTCGACTGGTGCAGGTGGCCTACAAGCCTCGCCCTCCGCCGGAGTGGATCTTTTCGGGTCGCGACCGTCCCGATTGAGCAGCGGGTTGGTAGAATTTGTCTTAAATATATGGTGATGAGCGATTTGAATACGGATTATCGAGGTCTCCCCGGGGCAGTGACCCGGGAACCAAGCCGGAATCCGACGGTGGAAGTGGGCGCGCAAATCGCTGGATGGATGCCTGTTACGGTCTGGAAACACGGGCAGGTGAATAAACCCTTGTTTTCGCACTGAACCTCCCAACTCTTGAGGTCCCTCATGTCGTTGAACGCCGAAGCCGTCTGGTCCGCCGCGCAGGAACTCCTGCGGGGCATGTTGAAGGCGGAAATCTATGCACTTTGGTTTGCGCCAGTGCGCGCTGGCCAGGCGGAAGGTGATTCGCTGCAATTGCTGGTTTCGGACGAGTTCTGCGAACTCTGGCTCCGTGACAACTATCTGGACCTGCTCCGTTCGGTGGTAAGCCGCGCCGCGGTGCGTCCCATGCAGGTGGAATTCCTGGTGGATGCCGGTGTACGGCCTGCGACGCAGGAGGCGATGAGCCTACCCGGGATGGCAGCGGCGGTAAGTGAATCGAGTCCCGTGGCGCATCCGGTGGAAGCGAAAGCCAAGCCCGAACCGGAAGTTGAAGTGGTCAGCCGGGGTGAACCGCCCTTCAACCCGGGCAATACGTTCGAGACCTTCGTGGTCGGGGACAACAACCAGTTCGCGCACAGCACGGCGCTGGCGGTGGCCCACAATCCAGGGCGTTCGTTCAATCCGCTGTTCCTGTTCGGCGGTGTCGGTCTGGGGAAGACGCACCTCCTGCACGCGATCGGACACCATGTGCTGCAGAGCCGTCGGGGAGCGCGGGTGGCCTACCTGAGCTGCGAACGGTTCATGAACGAGTTCATCGAGGCCCTGCAGACGAACTCGCTGGTGAAGTTCCGGCGGCGGTATCGGATGCTGGACGTACTGCTCGTCGACGACATCCAGTTCCTGGGGGGCAAGGAACGTATCCAGGAGGAGTTCTTCCATACCTTCAACGCCCTCCATGAGGCCCGGAAGCAGATCGTCCTGTCCTGCGACCGGCCCGCGAGCGAGATCCAGGGGTTGGAGCAACGGTTGATCTCGCGCTTCGAGTGGGGCCAGACGGCCGATGTCCAACCGCCCGACGTCGAGACCCGCATGGCGATCCTCCGCAACAAGGAGAAGTCGCTTGGGTTCCCTATCCCGGTCGAGATCACGAACTTCCTGGCGTCGAGGATCCGGACCAACGTGCGCCGGCTTGAGGGAGCCTTCACGCGGGTGGCGTCCTATGCCCAGTTGACTGGCCGGCCGTTGACGCTGGAGACCGTTGAGTCGCTCTTGCGGGAGATCCTGCAGGAAGAGGGTCGCCAGACGATCTCGATCGATTCGATCCAGAAACGGGTGGCGGAGCACTACGACATCCGGCTCGCGGACATGACGTCGAAGCGTCGCCCGGAGAACATCGCGTTCCCCCGTCAGGTCGCGATGTACCTTGCCCGGCAGCTGACCGAGTCGTCGTTGAGCGTGATTGGCGATGCCTTTGGTGGCCGGGACCACGGGACGGTCCTGCATGCCTGCCGTCAGGTGAAAGATCGGATGGAAGTGGATGCAAACGTCCGTCAGACGGTGAGTTACCTCGAAAAGCAGATGCTGCGTTGACGTCATGAAACACGGGGCCGGGAACTGGCGGGGCTGGGTCGCAGGATGGATCCTGCTGCTGTGGACGGCCAGAATGGCCTGCGGTGCCGCCCCCGCCGCCCCGATCCGGACCGACCTGTTTCCTCCGGAATCCTGGCACAACCACGGCTCGTGCATCGTCGAGCTGCCGGACGGCCAGTTGCTGGTGACGTGGTTTCATGGGTCCGGGGAGCGCAAGTCGGATGACGTCCTGATCGAGGGATCGCGGCGGGGTCGGCGCGGTGGGGCGTGGCAGACTCGGTTCGTGATGGCGGATACGCCGGGTTATCCGGATACGAATCCCTGCCTTTTCGTGGATTCGGAGGATCGGCTTTGGCTGTTGTACCCGACGATCCTGGCGAACCTGTGGGAAAGCGCTCTGATGAAGGCTCAAGTCAGCCGCGATTATCGTCGCGCAGGGGCGCCGAAGTGGGAAAGGTCGGAGATCCTGCACGTGACGCCCGGGGCGGAGTTCGAGAAGGCGGTGACGCCGCTCTTGCCCGGCCTGGAGGCCGAGGCCCGTCAGTCCTCGTGGAGCGACCAGACGAAGCGCGAGGTTCAGGACTATCTGGATGCCTTCCGGCTCCAGTCGACCAACAAGCTCTATCTCCGTCTGGGTTGGATGACCCGGGCGCACCCGCAAGTGATCGCCGGGGGCCGGATCCTGGTGCCGCTGTACCACGACGGGTTCTCAACTTCCCTCTTTGCCTTTTCGGATGATTCCGGAGCCACCTGGAAGACGAGCCCTCCGCTCGTGGGGGGCGGCAACATCCAGCCCTCGATCGTCGCCCGACAGGACGGGTCGTTGGTAACGTACATGCGGGACAACGGGCCGCCTCCCAAGCGCCTCCTGATGTCGGAATCGAAGGACCGCGGGGCCACGTGGGGTCCGGTACAGGACAGCGTGATCCCGAATCCCGGATCCGGTGCCGACGTGATCCGGTTGAAGGATGGCCGTTGGCTCTACGTGGGGAACGACACCGAAGAAGGGCGGCACCGGCTGGCCCTTTGGATGTCGTCAGACGAGGGCCGGACCTGGTCAGCGCGGCGGGCGCTGGAAGAGGCGGTGCCTGGGACCGATTCCTTCGGGTACCCGAGTGCGATCCAGACCCGGAACGGACGGATCCACGTGAGCTACAGCGTCCGGACAAAGGCTGGAGGGAACATCCGGCACGCGGAACTGGACCCGGCCTGGATCACCGGTCCCTGAGGGCGGCCCGATCTGCTCCGGTTTCTTGACCCGTCCGTCACGCGGCCGTGACATGACCGCGGCAACCTATCGGCATGAACGGGTTAGGATATCATGCGTCGGTCAACTCGGGAGGCTCCATCGTGGTGGATGACCTTGCCGAACTGCACGGTGCGGTGCGGCTGATGCACCTTGCGCTGGAAGCCGCCCAGGCTGCGGAACCACCCGTCCAGTGGTTCATGTCTGGTGGAGCCCAATTCAGCGTTCCCCAGCTTCTTTCGGTGTACGCGTACGCGATGGGCCGCGGCTGGTACGGCTCCGATGAGATCGCGGAGCGGGCGGGCGTCGACGGTTGTCTGAAGTATCTGGCCGGTCCGCAGATGCCTGGAGCGGAGACCCTGCGGCGCTTCCGCCGAGAGAACGCGGGGCTGGTGCGGTCGGCGATGGCGTTTCTGGTGAGCCGGATCCTGGGACAGCTGGATGCGCTGCCGCGGCTGGGTTTCGATCCGCGGGGAGAAGCTGCGCGGCGTTTTGACCTGGCGGTGGCGGCCGACAGCCTGTTGCTGGAGGCGTAGGGAAGAGTCTGACGGGCGCGCCCCTTGACGCGTTGGCGTGGCTTCCGGAGATTGGTGGAGCCGGATGGCACGTTCGAAAAACAGATTATCCCGCGCCGAGATGCGCGGATTGGAGCTTCAGGTGGGGTTCCTCCAAGGCTTGCTCAAGCGAGATCCCGGCTACATCGAGGCCCTCGAAGAGCTGGCGGACCTGCAGATGCAGCTGGGTCGTGTGGAGGAAGTGGTGGGCCTGGACGAGCAGTTGAAGGCACTGCGCCCGTCCGACCCCGAAGTCCGCTACAATCTGGCCTGTTCGCTCACCCTTTCCCGCAAGTTCGAGCAGGCCGCCGCAGAGCTGTCTTCGGCGCTGGAACTGGGTTTCGATGACGTCCATTCGCTCCAGAGCGACCCGGATCTCGCGGATCTGCGGGATCATCCAGCCTTCAGGCCGATCCGGGCCCGACTCCGTGGACTGAAGGGTTCTAAGGACGGGCCTTCGAACGGCTAGGCGAAGGCCTCAGGAGCCGGGGGGCCGCGGCAGCGGCCGGATCTGGAATTCGTCCTGTTCGACCAGGACACGCGCGCGGAAGGCACTGAAGAGTTTCCTGCCTTCGGCCTGACTGGTCAGGAGGACATTGGCCCAGTGGCCGTCACTCACGGGGCGCCGGACGATGGCAAAGTCCAACCTGTTGAGGGACCCGGCGATGCCCCCGAGGAGCTTCAGGGCCGAACGTAGTCGGGCTTCGACCTTCACCAATTCGTACTGCTCGGCATCGATCCAGAGGTGGCCATGGAGCAGGGACAGGATTCGGTCGACGTCCTTGCCGGTCCCCGCAGCCACGGACTTGGGTTCGTAGGCGAGCCGGAAGACTCGGCGTCCGTCGATCTGTTCCTCGCCCTCGAGCGTGTACTGGAAACGCCGGACGAGTCCTTCATCGAGGAAATCGGGTCCGTTCCGACGGCGGCCGGACTCGCGCCGAGCCTCCGCATCCGTCTTGCGGTCGGATCGGGCTTCGCGATCGGAAGGATCGCGGTCGTCGACCTTGACCAGGACAGCTCGGATGACCCCGGCCCGATTGGTGACGGCGTGCTCCTTGGAACGGGTCTGCTCGACGGCACCGTCGGCGGCGAGTTCCTCGATGCGGGTGCGCCGGTGATAGGAAATCTCGTGCTGGGCCTCGGCGTCGGCAGCGGTCCGGGCCTGGTGGAGAAAGCGCTCGATGATCTCGTCGACGGAGGGTGGTGTCGGGCTGGCTGCGAGGCAGGCGGCGGATGAAAGGACCAGAAGGACCCAGGCCAGGGACCACCCCAGCCCACCGGAGGCGCCTGGAACGTTCGAAGTACCAACGCGTGTCATGACCGCCAGAGGATATCCGGGATCGCGAGCAGGGCAACCCGGGTGAGCATTCAGAGCCTGTCCCCAGCCGGGCGGGGTTCTGGATCGGCATCGTCCGCGGTCGTCTATCCAAGCCTGTCCCCAAGGTGACGATGTCTATCCCCGGCAAGGTGACGATGTCTGTCCCCAGGGTGCCAGGGTGACGATGCCTGTCCCCAGGGCGACGATGCCTGTCCCCAGGGCGACGGGGACGTCGGAGATGATGATGCCTGTCCCCAAGGGCGGCACCGTGCCGGGCAGTGCGGCGAGTGTGCTCACGAGTCAGGGTATCTGGGAGGTGGACGATGCTCAGGGAGGGAATGCGGCAAGCGGTGCGACAGAGTCTCGCCCCACCAGTTTCGGGCGGCGGCCTACGGGCCCGGGCAAAACTTTCCTCTGGGCGGGAGATGGGACGCGGCTAGGTTCGCCGCACTGGAAAAAATCCAATAAGACCCCGCATGAGCACCCTCCTGAATGGCCTGAAGCAGCACTCGATCGTCGTGGCGGATACCGGCGACTTCGCCGCGATGCGCAAGTATCAACCCCGGGATGCGACGACCAATCCCAGCCTCCTGCTGAAGGCGGCGACGATGCCGGAGTACGCGGACCTGGTGGGGCGCGTCGTGGCCGATGCCAAGCAGGCAGCATCCACCCCTGCCGGTGCGCTTTCGATTGCCATGGACCGACTGGCGGTCGCGTTCGGCGTGGAGATCCTGAAGATCGTGCCCAACCGCGTTTCAACCGAAGTCGATGCCCGGTTGAGCTTCGATACGCGGGCGAGCGTGGAGAAGGCGTTGACCCTGATCTCGCTTTACGAGGCGGCCGGAATCCCCCGTGAACGGGTGCTCATCAAGCTGGCGGCGACCTGGGAGGGCATCGAAGCCGCCCGCCATCTCCGCCAACACGGGATCCGGTCGAACCTCACCCTGCTCTTCTCGTTCGCCCAGGCAGTGGCCTGCGCCGAAGCCGGCGTGCAGCTGATATCCCCCTTCGTCGGCCGCATCCTGGACTGGTACAAGAAGTCCACCGGTGTGGCTGGATACGCACCAGCCGAGGATCCCGGCGTCCGATCCGTCACCCGGATCTATTCGTACTACAAGAAGTTCGGGTACGTGACGGAAGTCATGGGCGCTTCCTTCCGCAACCGGGACGAGATCCTCGAACTGGCAGGTTGCGACCTGCTGACGATCAGTCCCGCACTGCTGGAGGAGCTCGCCTCGAATGAGGGCACGGTACCCCGCCGGCTCGACCCCGTGGGGTCAGCAGCGGTTCCAGACGAGCGCGTCATCATGGACGAGCGCACCTTCCGCTGGATGCACAACGAGGACGCGATGGCGACGGAGAAGCTCTCGGAGGGAATCCGGCTCTTCGCAGTCGATTGCGTGAAGCTCGAAAAATCCCTCGCAGCCCGCCTGTAACCTTTCTGGGTTCCCGCTGTAGCAGCGGGTAACCCATGCAACCATTCGCATCACCCGGGCGGCATGGGGCCGCCCGGGTCAGTTCCAGGGGCGGCCTCACGTTGATCGAACTGGTGGTCGTCATCGCAATCCTCAGCGCCATCGCCGGGTTGGTGACCTCATTCTTCCCCGGCATGGTACAGCGCAGCAGCGGCGCCGTCGGCGGTGCTTCTGCGATGGACCTTGTCCGCGCCCTCGAGCGGCACCGGGCCCGTTCGGGCGGCTTTCCAGACGGCTACGATTCGCTCATCGAGGCTCCGTACACCCTCTACTCGGCGATCCCAACAGCGGCCCGCCGCCAACTCAAACCCAAGGACCTCGACAACGCGGATCGGGTCGTCCTCCACAGCTACGGCATCACGACCACGTGGATGCATGCCGCGCCGGATGGCCAGGCCGTGACCTGGCAGCCCCTTTCGAACACCAAGGCCCTGGATGTCACCGCCGGGGGCTTCGCAGCGGATGACGTCGCTGCCCTCGACACGAGCCGGATCAATCCCGACGTCCTCTTCGGTCGCGGGACCCGCCGCGGAACGGTAAACGAATCCTTCGTGGTCCTCGGCATCGGGGACCGTTGCAGCCTGGTGGGACCGGATCGTGAACTCAGCCGGGCTCCCACCACCCCCAGCGCGAGCGCCTCGCTGGACCCGCACGATCACTATATGCGATATGCGTTCGTATTCCGGCTGGACCGTGATGACCGGCGCCCATTTCAGTTCCTGGGCACCGTTGCCTTCGCCGAGACTGGCATCGTGACCGGCAACGACCTGATGCGGCAGTGGTGGAAGAAGTGAGGGCGGGGCGAGTGTCCTTAGGAAGTCGTCACCCCTTCCCTGATGCCGACCTAGCAACGTCCGCATCGCCTTCTCCACGCCAGTCCTTGGGCGACGCGGACGTCGCCACCCCGGTTTCCAGGCCTGTTCTCCGGCCGGTTCATGGACAGGGGTGGCATCCGTCCCTAGAGTCCGCCCGATGCTGGAAGCGAAGGATGAGCGGCTGCGTGAATTGCTGAAGGGCTACGGCTCATGCCTCGTGGCTTATTCCGGCGGGGTGGATTCGGTGTTGCTGGCCAAGGTGGCGCACGATGTCCTGGGGACCCGGGCACTGGCTGCGATTGCCGACTCCCCTTCCCTGCCCCGCCGCGAGTTGGCGGAGGCAATCGAACTCGGCGAGCAATTCGGGTTCCCGGTGCGGGTGGTCCGGACGGCCGAGTTCGACAATCCGTCGTACCTGGCGAACCCGACCAACCGCTGTTACTTCTGCAAGCACGCGCTCTTCACCGAACTGGGCCCGTTGGCCAAGGCGGAGGGATTCGCGGTCCTGGCGTACGGCGAGAACGCCAGCGACGTGGGTGATCATCGGCCTGGCGCGCAGGCGGCATCGGAGTTCTCGGTGCGGGCACCGTTGAAGGAAGCCGGGTTGACCAAGGCCGACATCCGGGCCCTGAGCGCGCGGCTTGGACTGCCCACGGCGGACAAGCCCCAGATGGCCTGCCTGAGTTCACGGATCCCCACGGGAGAATCCGTGACCCCGGAAAAGCTCCGGATGATCGAGCAGGCGGAGGACTTCCTGCGGTGCGCCGGATTCCACGACGTGCGGGTTCGGCATCACCAATCCGGGTCCGCGGCACTGGCGCGGATCGAATTGGGGGTCGACGAGCTCGCACGGTTCCTGGGAGGAAGTCTCCATGCGGAGGTGGTCAGCCGGTTCCAGAAAATTGGTTACCTACACGTGACCGTCGATCTCGCGGGCTACCGCCGGGGAAGCACCAATGGGGTTTCAGCCCAGCAATTCGCTCCGATCTCGATGCAGAAGCGGCCGCAGCCCACGGTCTGATCCGACTTTCATGAGCCTTTCCAAGCCGAACCGGACTGCGCCCACGGGCCTTCGACATGTCTTCGTCACCGGCACCGACACCGACGTCGGCAAGACCGTTTTCACCAGCGCGTTCCTCGCCTGGCTCCGGCGTCTCGACATTCCTTCGATCGGCTTCAAGCCCCTGGCTTCCGGGAGCCGGGACGACGCAGAGCGGTTGTATGAGGCCCAGGAGCGCCAGATGCCGATGGACGTCATCAACCCATGGCACTTCACCGAACCGATCGCCCCGCTGTTGGCGGCACGCAACGAGGGAAGGCGGGTGACGCTGGGTGCCCTAGCCGGCCACATCGAGGCGGCCTCCCGCGGTCTGCGATTGTCCGTCATCGAAGGCGCCGGCGGCTTGCTCAGCCCGTTGATGGAAGGAGCTGATGCACCGGAGATCATCGATCGGCTCGACGCCGCCCCCGTGGTGGTGGCCGTGGACCGGATCGGTGTGGTCGGACAGGTCCGACTGGTGTGGGCAGCGCTGCCGGAGGCGGCCCGGGCCCGGGCACAAGTGATCCTGATGGAGGCATCGGAACCCGACGCCTCGGCAGCCACCAATCGCGCGTTGCTTGGGGAGTACCTGCCTCAGGAACGGATCCATTCTTTCCCGCGCCTTCGGGTCGGAGAACTGCGGAAGTTCGGGGGCGAACGCGTGGACGCAACCTGCCGTGGGATCGCGGATCGGTTGGGCGTTGAACCAGCCTCCTGACTGGGCTGCGCTGGAGGGCTTGCAGACGGTGGGGGCTTCGCACCGCCTTCGGGGTGCAGCTATTCCAACCAACCCGTATTGGCTTCAACGCCTCCGGCGTAACGGAATCTGAAGCTTGCCCCGGACTGAGGACAGGGGACAGACGGCCAGGTTGAACTCCCTTATGTAGGCTGCATGCCCCCACGTGGCGGTTCACGATACACGCCGGGTGAGGGCACCCGGCCTACAAGCGAGGACTCGGGATCTTCCACGCCGGGTGAGGGCACCCGGCCTACAAGCGAGGACTCGGGATCTTCCACGCCGGGTGAAGGCACCCGGCCTACAAGAGATGGCACGGGTTCTGGCACCCGGGAGCTCCACCGCTTGGCCAAGAGGCTGAAAGCCATGGCTGCCGAATCCAAAGACCCCGTGAACGGCTAGCCTCAGTTGCTGGATACCCGGGAAGGCGGGAGGAAATCGGCTTTCCCGGCGGGTAGGTAATTCAGCATCCTGAACCCATGTCCCGTGCCCGCCGGCAACTCGAGTCCGACCTGCGCGAATTGCTGCGCAAGCCGGTCGCGGACCCGGATTTGCGGGACCAGTTCGACGTCCTGGCCAACCAGCTTTCGCTGTTCTCCGGGTTCACCTGGCTATGGGGACCGGAGCTGTACCGCCGCAACCGTGTCCTGTTCCGGCCGTTCATCCTGTCGCGGTTCGGCACGGCCTACATCGAGAACCCAAAGGCCCCCTACAGGGATCCGGTGGAGTGGACGGGCGAGATCGGCAAACGCCTGGATGCATGGCTGCGGGAGGTCGAGTCGGATGGGGATGTCTCCCTCTTCCGAAAGCTGTTCCTATGGAAGATATCCGCGGTCGGCTGGCGGAACCGGGACACGACCCTGCGGTCCGAATTGCTGAAGCGGTACCGCCTCGCAACGACGGCCGATGGCCGCCAGGCGGTGCTCCGCCGTTTCGATTTCCCGTTCCCGCTGGACGAGGCCACGGCTCTCGAGATCTACACGGAAGATCCCGGTTGCGGCACCTACCTGCTCCGGCATCTGGACTGGGGTTGGGTCTGGGCCGGGGAGGACTCCAAACCCTGGAGGAGGGTCGTCGAGCTGGCGCGTAGCCGCGGGGATGATTCGTTGGCTTGGTCGCTGTACCGCGCGCAGATCCAGCTCAAGGACTGGCAACGGGACGCGATGGAGGATTGCCGGACCATCCGGGACCCGGAAGCGCTGGTCGCCAGCCTGGAACGACGGCATCCGAAGGCGGGTCGAGGCAATCTGGGCGATGGCTTCATCCAGCTGCTGGAGAGCCGCGGCGACGACGTCATTCCTTACGTCAGCCGGCATCTCGGGCAGGTTTATGGGGGCTATTTCGCCAACGGCGCGGCGGGAAAGCTGGCGACGCTCGCCCGCCAGCGCGGATGGCGCGAGCTGTGGGCGGCGGCCGCCCGGATTTCGCTTCCCGAGAAGGGCTTCAACGCCGAGGTCCGCGGCGAACTCGAAGACGGCAAGATCAGCGTCGACGAACAGCGGGCGAACCTCGCCCTGCTGGCCGGCGTCTCGCGCGAATGGAACTTCGGTCCGATCGGCTTCGTCCGCGTGCGGGGACTTTCCCAGACGGTCGCACTCCTCCTTCTCCACCGTCATCCGGACCTGCTCCGTGGACCATTCCGCCTCCACCTGCAATGTGCAGGATGGAAGGATCGATACGATGAACTGGTGGAGGCCCTGATCGCGGCCAAGGAGGACGACCTGCTCGATTTCGTGGCCAGCCGATTTGTCACGCGGACCCGCGAAGGCCCGGAACCTGAAATCGAGCTCCTGGCCTCCCACTACGAGGGCTTGCTCCGGGATCCTGCGGTGTTCGCCCGGCGCGCGGCGGCGGTGCTCGGTCACGTCCCCGCCTATGCCATCCACGGCTACCCGGCACTGATCCGGAACAACCGCCTTGCGCGGCTCCTGTTCGAACGGACGCCCGCCTCGTACCTCGCCGATCCGCGCAGCGTCGCCGACCTCGTCGAGGGCTCCGAGATCCACGTCATGGCGCTGGCCTACCGGATCCTCGGACTGAAGGATCCCAGGGCCGTCGAGCTCGCGCGGCACCATGCCGACCTGCTGGTCGGGACATTGCTGCGACCGCTGCATCGGATCACGCGTCGGCTGGCCTTTGATGCACTGGCCAACGCCGCCTCCACCCCGGAGCTTGCGGCCCGTATCCTCGCGCGGGCACGGGATGCGTTCGCGTTGCCGGACGACCATTATCCAAAGGACGCCCTCGCCGCTTTGGTGGCCGGGATCCTGGACCGCTGGCCGGAACTCCGTTCGCCGCGCGAACGGCCGGTCATCTACCGCAAGGCCACCCGACAACAGGAGGCCGCATGACCTTCCCGCCCTTCCAGTACGCCACGCCGAGCGCGTTTGAATCGACCCGGGAGAGCACCCGGCTCGGATTGGCGGTGGATCCGAAGCGGCCGGTGCGGTTCCACGGCCGCGTCGTGCGCAACGTGCCACTGCTGCGGTTCGCGTTGCGGGCGCTCGGTGAAGTGATCTGGAGCCGCGACGAATGGGCCAGTGATGGCGAGTTCATGGGCGCGGTGCTGGATCCGGTGGTGACCGTGCATCCGGACCGGATCTTCTTCGAGGCGTTCAGCCAGGACCAGAGCGTGGCCGTGACGCTCATCGTCGATCGCTCGTACTTCGAGACCGAGGGGGAAGTCCGGATGGGCACGACGAACATCGACTTCACGGCATGGCTGTGGGCGGCGCTCGGCGAGATGCGCAGCAGTCGCGAGACGTGGCTGCGCATCGAGGCCGGCGGCGTGGAGGTCCGAACCAAGGGGTTTGGCGGACGATTCGAGAAGAAGGTAGAGGTCCCGGATTCGTGGGTTCGGGGATTCCTCCAATTGCAGGCGGGGATGGCGTTCCCGGGAACGCGCCTTTCCGTGCGGCCGGTCGACCTGCTCGCGGCCATCCGCTACCTCGACCACAACAAGGCCAACATCAGTCCGCGCGCCCTCCGATATGAGTTCATTCCGGGAAAGGACGCCCGCCTTGTCCTCGAGCCGTGGGAGCACGTCGTGCCGCTGGTCGGTGCCGGGCATGGCTACACCGAGGAACGGGTCGTGCGGACCTGGGGACGTCGGCGCCTCAAGCTGATCGCCCCACTGCTCCCCTTCGCCGATCGCGTGGACGTCTACCTGAAAGGTCGAGCAATGCCCTCGTTCTACGCGGTGAAGCTTCCGGGCCTGACGTTCCTCATCGGGCTTTCCGGCTGGTCGGAACAGTCGTGGACCGGCACGGGCAGCTTCGACCTCGGTTCGGCGACCGAGGCTTCGGAAAAGCTCACCGAAGCCGCCCTCGAACACATCCAGCGCGGCTATTCATTGTCCGAGTCCGAGCTTCGCGAATCCCTCGGATGCTCAGCCCCCGAGGCCGGGGCGGCGTTGTCGCGTCTGTGCCGGCTGGGACTCGCGACGTACGACCTCGAAGCCCGGCGATACCGGCATCGGCAACTGTTTGCGGACCCGATTCCCGAGTCGCAGTTGTACCCACCGGATCCGTCGCGTCGACAAGCCCTGGAGTGGCTGGCGGCGGGACGCGCGCGTGTCGAGAAGTGCCAATCCGAAGAGAACCGCAAGACGCGGAAGCTCCAGACTCCGGACGGTCCCGTCACCCGGGAGATCATCTACCGCGACTGGCGAATTCAGGGCGCAGTAAACGACCAACCCGCCGTGGATCTCGTCCTCAACGACACCGGCCGCGTCCTGTTCGGGACCTGCGGCTGCACGGCCTTCCAGGAACACCGACTGACCCGGGGTCCGTGCCCCCACCTGATCGCGTTGCTGCAGGCGAGTGAGTCGCTTCGGGTCGACGCGCCGAGTTCGGTGGAGGGGTTCGTGCCGGCGCCCGACAAACACCAGTCCAAGGACACGGAGGGCGAAGATGGGTAGGGCGGCAAGTTCCCAGTTCCCAGACTCCAGTTTCCTGCGCCGAATCCCAGCGGTGCGACCAGGACATCCCGGAGGGATGGGAGCCGATAGCCCCGGGTCGGGCGGAGCCCGCACCCGGGGATGCATGCAGGGAAACATCCAACCCCGGCAGGGGTTGCAGGACACCCCAGCCCCGCGGCGAACGGCGGAGCAGAGGCTCTTCCCATCGTCTTCGCGGCGATCGCTTCAAACTTGAAACTGAAATCTTCCAACTTCGCCCATCTGGGCGTTCTCTTTCGGAAGTCCGGGGCGGAAGGATCAGCCATCATGCCGCGGTGTTTCGCCGCGGCGGCAAATTGTTGCCGTTACATCGCCACGTCGCCTGACGTACTCAACGTCAGGAGACCATGAGTCCAGAGCCTCGCAAGTGATCCCGCCCCGGACTTCCCCAACCCATCGCCAACAGCCCTGAACCCGATGCCCCTCCTGCGCTGGATCCAGTCGTTGTTCGGAAAGCCCCCGCCGCGGGACGTCAGCCGCCTGAGTCCTTCGGTGGACCCGGAAGGTTCCGGCAATACCGCGCCCGACACGACGGACGAGACCATCGATACGTCGGGCGGCCCGGTGAAGCCGGGGCACCGACGACGCTCACTGCGCGATCCGCGGCTGTTCCCAAAGGTCAAGGCGCCGGTGAATCTCCGGTTTGGCGAGCGGCCGAAGGTGATGACGAAGTCCGAGGCCGACCGCCTGTTCGGCGCGACGCTTCGTACCCGCAACCGTCGGCTCCGGGATCTGGTCACCGACGAGGATCAACTCGCGCGGCTGGGCCTGCCCGTTTGGAAGAGCGAGCGGGACGTCGCCGACGCCCTCGGCATCTCGCTCGGCATGCTGTGGCACTTCGCGTCGCATCGCGTGCACGAGCGATGCGTCCACTACATCGCGTTCGAGGTCCCGAAGCGGTCGGGAGGAGCGCGGGTGATCTTTGCGCCGAAGCGGCGGTTGAAGGCGCTGCAACGGCAGCTGAACGAACTCCTCGTGCGGAAGTTGCCGGTGTCGACCCACGCGCATGGGTTCGTCACGGGACGGAGCATCCGGACCGGCGCGGATCCGCACGTGGGCAAGGCCTTCGTCCTGCACCTCGACCTGAAGGACTTCTTTCCGTCGGTCACGTTCGCGCGGGTGCGCGGCCTGCTCATTGCCTATGGCTACGCGTATCCGGTGGCGGCAACGCTCGCGGCGCTGTGCACCGAGGCCCGTCGGCAACCGGTCGAGATCGACGGCGAACTGTTCCACGTGCCCGTTGGACAACGGCACTGCGTCCAGGGCGCGCCGACGAGTCCCGGCCTTTGCAACGCGATGCTCCTGCGACTGGACCGACGGCTCGCGGGACTGGCGCGGAAATTCCAGTGCAACTACACGCGGTATGCCGATGACCTGACCTTCTCGGGTGATGCCTCGCGCGGAGCGATGATCGGGCTGCGGGAGCGGGCGACGGAGATCATCCGCGCCGAGGGATTCGAGGTGAACCGGGAGAAGACGTCGCTTGCATCGAAGGGAGCGCGACAGAGGGTGACGGGCGTGGTGGTGAATCAGGTCGCCGGTTTGTCACGGCAGGATCGGCGCCGGATGCGGGCCGAGGCCCATCAACGGGCGCTGGCGGAGAAGTCGGGGAAGCCGGTGCCTGCGGAAGCCGTGGCGCGGTTCGAGGGCAAGCTGGCCTACCTCGCCATGCTCAACCCGGCCCAGGCCGAGGCGATCCGGCGGAAGATGTGAGACGCCCGACGACTCATCTTCACTCCGGATGGAAGAGCATCAGCTGGCCATCGCGGCCGGCGCCGCGGCGAAGGACGCCGACGAAACGCTTCCGGGCGCTGCCGAGGCGGGCATCCACGCGGATCTGGAAAGTCGCGCTCTGGGTGCTGAAGGAGTTCAGCGGGCCGGCCGTTGCGCCGGGGATCTCCGCCGCGTTGCGATAGGGCTGATCGTCTTCGGTGCCGTCGACGCCATCCGGGCCAGCGCGGCGTTGGAGGACCTGCTGGGCGATGCCTTCGTCGCCGCCGAGCAACACGCGGAGCACGGGCAGCGGGGCTGTGTTCACGTTGACGCGGTTGGCGGAGATCGCGGTGAAGACATCGGCCAGACCGGCACCGGTACCATCCACGGCCACGAGGCTGATTGGTTGGCGGCGGTCGCGGGGACCCGGCGGCGGCGTCGGGGCACTCGAACGTCCGCCCCAGTAGAGCGCGGGCGTGACCCCGCGGACCTTGAGCAGCTCGCTGATGTCGTCGAAAGGACCGTCCTTCGGGGCGTAGGGCGGATTGAGCCCGGCGTAATAGGATTTCTCGGCACCGCCCTTGATGTGTTCGAGGTCGTCGCGGTCGCGCCAGTCGATGACCGACGCCGCGATCTGGGAGGCTTCCCCAGCACCGGCACCGAGGATCTGGAAGGCGAGCTCAAGGACCTGCTCGGGGGCGGTGTTCAGGTTGATCTTCCGCTCGAGGTCCGTGATCTCGATGCTGACCTGTCCCTCGCCGATCTGGATATTGGAGAGATCCAGCCCGAGGAAGGGATTGTCCACGGAATCGATCGGCCCGGGACCGCCTGCCCAGAACTGGTTCAGGCCGTCGTAGGAACCTTCGCCCGGAATCCGACGCTGCGCTTCCAGGACCCAACGTGCGACCTCGACGCCCGAGCGTCCGAGCCATTCGAGTTCAGCATTGGACTGCGTGTTGATCGACAAACGGGCCTCGACCTTCATCGCGTAGGCGAAGGCACCGGCCATGACCGCCATGGCGAGGACGAGCACCAGGACGATGACGAGCGCGGCGGCGCGGGCGCGCCCACGAGCCTGTTGCAGCAGGGTGGTCTTCATCGTGGAGGCACGTTGTTGCCACCGGGAGGTCCGGCCTGGGCTTCGCCAGCCACACCGGCGCTGGGAATCCGCACCAGGCGCGTGACCACCTCGGCCGGATCGGAGGAGAAGCGGCCCTTGCGACCGAACCCGACACTCACCCGGACGAGGGCGGGCAGCGAGTTGGTCTGGGTCCACTCGGGTTTGAACTCCCCGCGGCGCTGGTCCATGAACTCAACCAGAAATCCGGAGACGTCCCGCGCCAGCACGATCGGATAGGCGGACACGTTCTCGGAGACCTGATCCAGCAGCGAGTTCTGGTAGAGCATCAGGGCGTTCACACCGTCGGCATCGGGCTCGACCGTGAAGGACACGCGACGGACGGCTTCACCGTCAAAGTGGCCGGAACCAGGAAAGGCCGGACCGAGGTGCGCGACGAAGGACAACGCGGAGAAATCGCCGGACGCTTCCGACAGGAAGGCGTAGTGGCGGGCGTTGGCGTTGAAGAACACCGCCGAGTTCAATGCCTCCTCGACGGTCTGGATCGTCATGCGCGACCGCTGGGCATTGGCGGCCAACCGCAGGGCCGCGGCATTGGTCTGCATGAGGATCCGCCAGGTCCCATACAGGAGGCTCAGGACGAGGGCAAAGATCGTCAGGGCGACGAGGACCTCGAGCAACGTGAAGGCTGCACGGCGCACCCGGCCGATGCGGATTCCCAGGTTCATCGTGCCGTCCTCCTCACCGAGTCCGGCCGGTAGAGCATCATCTGCATCCGGGATTGATCGAGGCGGCCATCCGGGTTTCCGGAGACTTCGAATTCAATCAGGAACAGGCCGGTGGATTCGGCATCGTTGACCTTGTACTCGGTGATGCGCCGGCTCCAGGTGTAGCCCGGGTGCATTTCACCGAAGTCCCCGCTGTCCTCGCCGATCTCGAGGCGGTTGGTGAGCGAAAGCTGCGCAGCAAGGCTGGAGGCATCGACATGGACGCGACCGAGCGAACGGGCCGTGCGGATGTTGGTCGCGCAAAGCCGGAGGATCGCGAACAACGCCACCGCCAGGACCGCCGAGGCGATCGTCACCTCCAGGAGCGTGAAGCCCCGGTTCGCGGAGGCAGGATGTTCGTTGGAGACCTTCATTTGGCGGAGGCGACCTCAGCGATTCCGGTCATGGCTTCAATGGTCAGGCGACGGGCCTCGCTTCGGCGCCAGCTGAGGACCGCCTCAAAGTCGTCCGCCGTCCCGTTCGGATAGAACCGCACGGCCGTCGCAGGTGCCTGCATGAACGAGCGGTGATTGACGTTGATCGCCTCGAAGGCGACCTCGGGATCGTCGATGCGGCGTGTGAAGGAGGATCGGCCCGCGCCGGATTCCAGCGCGCTCAGGACGGATTCGGCGGAAACACCGTTGGTCGCACCGACCACCCCTTCCGGCGCCAGCTCCACCGAGAGTTCGGCACCGCCATCGCGGATGACCAACTGCGTGGGGGCACCTTCCATGATCGCACGGGCGCGCGCATGCACACAGGCATCGAGGAAGTCCTTGGTCGCCTGGGCCAGGGGCGGCCGGCGGACTTCCCGGAGGACGGGGACGGCGAGGCCGAGGATGATCAGGCCAATCGCGATCGAGACGAGCAGTTCAATCAGCGTGAAGCCACCGGCGGACGGCCGGCGGTGCTGAGGTCTGGATGGAACCTGCACGATCATCGGGTCTGGATGCTCGCCGTGATCGCGAACATGGCCTGCATGACACCCACGAGGAGACCGCCGATGATGACAGCGAGGCTGACGATGAGGGCAGGCTCGATGAGGTTCATCACGGCCTTGAGGGCTACGTTGAGGTCCGACTCGTAGGTTTCCGCGACGTTCATCAACGCCGCGGGAACGTCGCCCGTCTCCTCGCCGATGCGGATCAGGTCGATCATCAGCTGGGGAAACACCCCGCTCTTGGCCAGCGGCTGGGCGAGGGTCTTGCCGTCCGTGACGGCTTCCCGGGTCTTGGAGAGGGCATCGCGGATGACGGAGTTCGGCATGATCTGCTCCGTGATCCGGATCGCCTGGAGGACGGGGACGCCATTGCCCAGGAGGGTCGCCAGGATGCGGGCAAACTGGGCGAACAGGTTCAGGCGGGTGACGTGACCGAAGATCGGAAGCTTGAGCTGGATGCCATCGAGGCGCCGCCGGCCGTCGGGGGTGGCTCCATAGCGTTTCAGGATGAAATAGATGACGAAGCCGCCGAGGGGTATCAGCCACCACCCGTAGAGCTTCATGAAATCACTGACCTGGATGACGATCCGGGTGGCCAGCGGCAGCCCGTCCTTCAGCTGCATCGTCTCGAAGAACTCGGTGAACTTCGGGAGCATCACCGCGGTGAAGAAGATGATCAGGACCAGGCCGAAGAAGCAGACGAAGAGCGGGTAGATCATCGCCGACTTGAACTTGGTCTGGACCTCGGCAAACCGCTCAAAGTGCAGTGCCAGACGGCGCAGGACTTCCTCCAGCGCCCCGGATTGTTCCCCTGCCCGGACCATGTTGATGACCAGGTCCGGAAAGGTGTCCGACTGCCGGGCCATGGCATCCGAGAGGCTCCGGCCTTCGATCACGTCCTGCTTCAGCAGTTGGGAAACCGAGCCGGGAATGCCCTTGGACGTCAGGCTCGACATGGAATGCAGCGCCATGGTCAGGGGCATGCCTGCCTTGAGGAGATTGGCCAGCTGCTGCGTGTAGGTCGCCAGCTCCTGGAGTTTCGGGCGGCGCCGGCGATGCAGGAGGGCCTTGAACGAAGCCGGCAGCAGGCTCTTCCCGGTGGTCGTCCCGCGTTCCTCACTGGCCGCCGCAACCGCCTTCCCGGCCTTGCCCTGCGTTACCGAGACAGGAAACAGGCCCAGCCGCTCCAACTGCCCCAACGCGGCCGTACGATCCGCCACGTCGAGGACACCCTCGACGGCTTCACCTGTCCTGCGCCGCGCCTTGTAGAGAAACTGAGCCATGACTGGTCGAGATGGATAACCACCCGCCAGCGAAAGTTCCAGCACGGTTCCCCCCGGGGGCGAATCGGGGGCACATCCGGACACCGCACCCAAGCCTCGAGGGGTGGGGCGAGTGTCCTCACGAGCCACGAAGGAACCGCGCGTTTCGCGCCCGGGACATCGGCGTCGGGGTCGGAATCGCCATCGGTATCGAGCCCCAGTCTCCATCGATCCCGATTCCGATGCCGACGCCGACCCCGAGGAACGGCTCGACCGCGAGTTTCGCCCCGCTTCCCGGGGGCGAGATCCTCATCGCCTTGGCAAAGGGCTTGGGAAGGCAACGAGGACATTGCCGCCCCGTTTGAGGCGGAGACGCGGCATCCAGACTCAGCGGTCGTCGCGTTTCCAGACCCGGCCGTGGATTCCGGCGATCGTGATGCTGGCCGAAATCGCGAGCAGGATCAGCGGAACAAGGGCCGTACCCGGAGCATCCGGGAGGTATCTCGGCTGACCGAGCGTGGCTGCGAGCTGGAAGGCCAGGAACAAGGTGCAGATCACGGACGACGCCCAGACGGCGGTGGCAAACCACCTGAGCCGAGGGGTCCGCGGCCCCGCCCCAGGGACGGCACCCACTCCAAAGGTCCCAAGGAATCCGGCGCCGCCGCTCAAGGGTATGCGGCAGGCGGAGCACGTCCGGGACATGGGATCGTTTGGCGCTGCGCAGACGGGACAGACGAGGCTTTCGTCCGGCAGTTCGGCAGAGCCCGTTGCCGCCAGGCCCTTCCAGGCGGAGGCACCGCAGGCTGGACAGGAAGCAGCATCGTCCGGGTTCATGAGGCCGCAGTCCGCGCACTCCTTCATGGCGATCAGGCTGTCGTCCGGTGAAGAGTGCGGTCAAGCGCCCGGAGGGCATCCCGGAGGGATGGGAGCCGATAGCCCCGGGTCGTGCGAAGCACGCACCCGGGGAAGGGCGCGTCGCAATGGATTCCGCACCCCGGCAGGGGTGCGAAGGCTGCGGACCCTTCAACCCCTCCGGGGTTGTTCTCGTTTCCCATTGGAACCCGGGGTGCGCTTCGCGACCCCGGGCTACCGGCTGGCATCCCTCCGGGATAAGGAAAGAGGCTAGTGGAACAGACTCGGCCGAGATCGTCCGCGACTCGGAGGGCGGAACCATGCGGGTCGATTGCATCCGCAGGCGCGCCTTCAATGCCGGGGCTTGACTCCGGGGGTGGGTCCCGGGTGAGCTTTGGAAAGATGAACTTGGTTGCAGCCCACCCTGCGAATGCCTCCGCCCGTGCCCGGGCGGCTCGAGCTATCGTGGAGGCCGCGGCTGCCAGTTCGTTGGAGGCAGCCCGGGCCTGACGGCCGGCAGGGTTCTCCCCGTGCCGGTCAGGGGACCGGCACTTCGGTGTTTCCCCCCCTGCCCGGCTTCGGTTTCATCCCACCCACTACCGGAAACACAGCATGTCCACCACCACTCGGAACTTCGTAGCCGACCATGTCGCGGGGATCCCTCGATCGGGAATCCGCGACTTCTTCGACATCGTGCAGCGCATGCCGGAGGCCATCTCCCTCGGGGTTGGCGAGCCGGACTTCGTGACGCCCTGGCACATCCGGGAGGCCGCTATCTACGCCCTGGAGCGGGGCCGGACGCAGTACACGGCGAACCTGGGTTTGCTGCGGTTGCGGGAATCGATCGCGGGCTACGTGCAGCAGAAGT
This sequence comes from Limisphaerales bacterium, assembly GCA_965284395.1. Classification (GTDB taxonomy): domain Bacteria; phylum Verrucomicrobiota; class Verrucomicrobiia; order Limisphaerales; family UBA9464; genus UBA6176. The sequence goes on from OZ260084.1 coordinate 1,501,696, forward strand.
TCGGGGTCCGATACGATCCACAGAACCAGATCCTGGTGGCGGTGGGTGTCTCGGAAGCGTTGGACCTGGCCTTGCGGGCCGTGCTGAACCCGGGCGACGAGGTGATCTACCACGAGCCCTGCTACGTGAGCTACGCGCCGTCGGTGGTGCTGGCCCACGCGAAGCCGGTACCGGTCGCGTGCCGCGCGGAAGACGGGTTTGCTGTTTCGGCGAAGGCTCTGGAAGCGGCGATCACTCCCCGTTCGAAGGTGCTGATGCTGTCGTTCCCGACGAATCCCACGGGCGGAACGATGACCCGGGCCCAGCTGGAGGAAGTCGCGGCCGTCGTCCGGAAACACAACCTCCTCGTGCTCACTGACGAGATCTATTCGGAGCTGACGTTCGAGGGGGAACACGTATCGATCGCCAGCCTGCCGGGAATGGCCGAGCGGACGATCTTCCTGCACGGATTCTCGAAGGCTTTTGCGATGACCGGATTCCGGATCGGCTACGCGTGCGGGCCGACGGAGCTGATCGAGGCGATGATGAAGGTCCATCAGTACGCGATTATGTGCGCGAGCATCATCGCGCAAGAGGCGGCGGTGGAAGCGTTGGAGCATGGGGAGACCGCGGCGGCCGAGATGCGCGAGCAGTACAAGATGCGGCGCAACTTCATCGTGAAGGCGCTGAATGACATGGGGCTCCCTTGCCACCTCCCGCGCGGGTCGTTCTACGCGTTCCCCGACATCCGGAGCACCGGGCTGAGCTCGAAGGAATTTGCGGTCCGGCTGTTGCAGGAGGAGAAGGTCGCTGCGGTTCCCGGTGGCGCCTTCGGCGCCAGCGGCGAGGGCTTCCTCCGCATGTGTTTCGCCACGGCGTTTGACCGGATCCAGATCGCGATGGAGCGTACCGGCAAATTCGTCGAGCGATGCCGAAAGGGTTGAACCTGAAAGCCGCAGTTGGGTCATCCACCGATTTCACGGATTTCACCGATGGACTGGGACAAGAAGCCTCCCCGCTTTTCATTCTCCGTTTCATCCGCCGGGTTAAACGACAGCCTTTCCCTACCTGCCTCCAATCCGTGGAATCGGTGCAATCTGTGGATCCAACTGCCTTTTCTAGGTTGAGAGGACCGGGTTGGATGGGTGGCTGGCTGGGGGCGTGGATGCTCGCAGCCGGCACGGCCGCGACGGTCCAGGGCCAGACACCGGAGCTGCGGGGATTCTGGGTGGACGCATTCCACTCCGGGCTGCGGAACGCCACCGAGGCCCGGCAGGTGATTGCTGATGCGAGGACCGGCGGCTTCAACGCGGTCTTCGTCCAGGTCCGGAAGCGGGGTGACGCCTACTATCGGAACGGCCTTGAGCCCGTCGCGACAGATGTGGCGGCTGGGTTCGATCCGCTGGCCGAGTTGGTGAGGTCGGCCCACGACACGAGCAATGGCAAGCCCCGCATCCAGGTCCACGCGTGGGTTGTCGCGTTCAACATCTGGAACCGGCAGACGACGGCACCCACGCAACCGGATCACCCTTACCGCCTCCACCCGGACTGGCTGACGCGAAACCGGACGGGCACGACGTGGGATGGTTCCAACCACGCCTTCGATCCGGGACATCCCGAGGTGCAGGAACACACCCATCGCGTCGCGATGGATATCGTCTCGCGGTATGACGTGGACGGGCTGCATTGGGATTATATCCGGTATGCCGGGCGCGAGTGGGGATATAACCCGACGAGCGTGACGCGCTTCAACCGATTGAAGGGACGGACAGGAACGCCAACGGACGACGACGCAGCATGGCTCCAGTTCCGCCGGGATCAGGTCACCGGCGTCGTGCGGCGATTCTACCTCGATGCACTCCGAGTGAAGCCGCGGTTGACGGTTTCTGCGGCGACGATCGCCTGGGCACCCGGCATCACGACCACGGGCCAGTTTCCCTCGTCGGCTGCCTACGGGACCGTGCTGCAGGATTGGCGTGGATGGATGGAGGAAGGGATCCTCGACCTCAACATTCCCATGGCCTATTTCCGGCACAACGAACGGGCGGCCGATTGGGCGGCCTGGAGCCAGTTTGCCAAGGACCATCGGTACCGCCGGGGAGTCGCACTCGGCATGGGGTCGTATCTCAACTCGATGTCCAACGCCTTGGTCCAGGCGCGGAGCACGCGTCGCGCAACGACCCGATCCGGTCCGGCGGACGGGATGGTCTTCTATAGCCGCGCAGTGCCGGCAACCGATGCAACGACCGCGCAGTTCCTGACGGCTGTTTCGAAGCCGGGCGCGCCGGACGGCAACGCGGTGCCGTTGTTCGCCGAGAGCGCCCCGGCATGGGAACCGAGTTGGAGGGTTTCTCCCGCGAGGTTCCACCTCCTGGCGAGGGCCATCACCGCCACGAACACGCCGTTGGACGGGGTGGCGATCGAACTTCGGCGCTTCGGCGCGTGGGCGACGCGACGGACGCTGACGAGCGATGGCAACGGTTGGTTCGGCGCGGTCGACCTGGATGTGGGGGACTGGTTCGTGCGGATTCCCGCCGTTGGTACGGAGCCGGCCCGCGTTGCATTGGTTGCGGGCATGCCTGGTGCGGTAAGCCTGCCCGGACTGCTGGAGGAAGCAGGCGATGCCGATGGAGACGGATTCTCCAACCTCGAAGAAATCCTGGCAGGCTCGGATCCGCTGAGCGGCGACTCCGCACTCCGGGTCCATGCCGACTGGGACGGGAGTGCGATCCGGATCATGTGCAGCCCTCGGCGAATCGGGCGTCGCTACCAGCTCGAAGGCTCGACGGAGCCGGCCTCGGGAAGCTGGGTGGTGTTAGCATCGTCCATCGGAGCGGACGGCTTCATTCTCAATCGGGAGAATCCCCAAGGCTTCGTCCGGGTCCGGGCCTTGCCGGAATAGGAGGAAAGGAGACGGCGCCGGGCAGGAGTGCCCGGCGCCGTCGTGGGTCTGGACGCGAGGCGTCCCTTGCATTCCGAGTTCAGCCGATCAGTGGGGGAACTGTTTCGGCACGTGGAACAGCTGGAAGAAGCACGGCTCGGAAATGAGCCGGAGGAGATCATCCTCGCGCCGCTTCAGATCGGCGAAGAAGTGCGGCGTGGCGCCGTCGGCTGGATCCAGCTTGGGCATGGCATTCCCGGTGAGGAAGTCGCTGAGGCGTGATTCCTCTCCGGCGCGACGCGGGAAGACGTGGGTGAACGGCGTCCCGGTCTCCCCGGCATGACAACCGTTGCAGGTGTTGAGGGAGAACTTGTGCCGGACCGGGTTCGGGATGCTGGAGGCCGCCGGGGGCGGGCCATCCCAGAAGAAGCGGTCCGTGGGCATCGGCGCATTGCCGCCGAGGAACGGCACACGCGGCTTGCCGGGCGTCCGCCATTCGAGGGGTACGACGTGCGTCTCGCTCAGGATGGCCGCGGCATTCATGGCGGCGTACTCGGCGATGAGGGGCTTGAAGTTGTGATCAAAGTCCGGGGTCTGCTTGGCCGTCACCTGGCGCAGCCAACCGGCATCGCTGTCCGAGGCGAACAACCGCCACTCACGCATGTCCCACGGCTCGCGCAGGAGCTCATTCGCGCGAAGCTGGTTCAACGCGCTGAGGTTGGGCCGGCGGGAGGGATCGGCACCGGCGGTAGCGAACTGGTCGGTGAGCTTCTGGAGTTCCGTGTTGAAGGCAGGACCGAACGGGATCCGTGAGAGGTTGTACCATTGGAGGCCCCAGTCCTTGATCTCGGCGCAGGTAGTCTTCGGCACGCAGTACTCGAAGATGACGGTGAACTGCGCGGCGTCGCAATTGTTGGTGTTGCCGGGATCGCCACCGCCATAGCCGCCGCCGGTTCCCGTGCCTCCGCCACTGCCGTTGCCGGGCGCGAACGCATTCGGAATCAGGCCGAACACGAACCGGGCTTCGCCGCCAACACAGCTCGGGTTGCAGGGATCCTGCTGCGTCGTGCCGCCGTATCCAGGGTTCCCGCGGAGGTCGACGCGATTGACGATGGCGAGCAGTCGGAACGGCGCGATCGCCAGGTCGAGAGGCTTGTCGGGACCGCCCGATGCCGCCTCCCACTGGGAGAGGACCTGCGCGAGGACCTCGGGATTGCGGTTGGTGACGGTGTCGAAGTTGATGACCTGATCCGTCTGCCAGGAGCGCAGCCAGCGCCGGGTGAAGTCGCCGGGTTGGATGCCACTGACAGGCTCGTTGCACATGTCGATCATCAGGCGTCCGAACGTCCACGGACCAAGCTTCGAGCCGCGGCCAGAGCAGACATCAAACGTGCGACCCGGATCCTCGACCACGGAGAGATCCGTGATGAGGAGGCTCTTCGGCCAGATGACCGGACGCTGGATGAAGTCATCGATGTTGGTGACGATGATGGGATCGATGCCGGGCAGGACGACGATGTTCGTGCAGGTGATGTTGGTGCGCAGGCCGTCGAAGGGAATTATCTCGATCCGCTCGACGAAGTTGGTGAAGGGACGAGGCTCGACGACCGGCACCTCGACGACCCCGATCTGGATCTCGCGGACGCTGACGTTGGTCTCGGCCACGGTGACGATGACGAAGCCCGGGATCAGCACGACGTTCGTGGCGAGGCACGGTTGCAGGATCTCGACGACGTTGGTGAGCAGGACGGGCAACGGCGGACGATCGGGGAACTTCGGATCGAACACGAAGTTCGTGATCACGACGTTGCTCAGCCCGGGGCAGAGCTTCGCGACGATGTTCGTCGTGAGGATGTTCGTGGGAACCTCGACCGGATGGAACACGACGTTAGTCTCGAAGACGTTCGTGAAGACGGGCTTCAGGATTACTTCAACGACGACGTTCGAGATCACGACCTTGGGGTCGAAGACGACGTTGGTGAGGTTGCCGGTGAAGGGGACGAGATTCGTGGTGCAGATCTCCTTCAGGAGCACGGGCACGTCGCCCGCGGGCCCGGCCGCACGGCCCGGTCGCACCCCGCCCTGCGGTGCAATCGGGGAAGGATGCACGGGGATCGCCTCGCCACGGTTGAACGCCGCGATGTCGAACAGGCCGGGTGGTCGGGCGTCCACGATGCCACGACCATCGAACGTGCCAAACACGCGGAACTGCTGGGTGAGGTCCGACACGAACTGATTGGCTCCTTCCAGCTCACCGACGTCGAAGAACAGCGCGCCGGTGAACACGCCATCGCTGGCAGAGCGGTCACCGTCACGCCCATCGTCATGCAACTGGATGACATCGCCATCGAGCAGCAGTGGGAAGTTGACCGGCGGGTTCTGGCCCGGTTCGAGCTGCGCTTCGAGGAGCACGTTGCCACGTGGAGTCGTGCCTTTGCGCAGCGCAGCGGAACGGATGACGAACGGCTTTTTCGGATCCCCGCCTACGATGGGCTGGGGCTCGCCGGCGATTCCGCGATCGAGGACACGGAAGAAGAGGTTGCCCTCCCGGAGCGCGGGAAGACGCACCGAACTACTCCGGTTCTCGGGCGCTGCGACGGTGGTCCAGGGACCGTTCGGAGTGGGGGCAACCTGAAGGTCGCCACCGGCGTTCCAGTTGAACAGCACCTGGTCGCCTTCGAACTGCGGAGGTTGGATCGTCGTTCGACCGGGTTCCGGTCGGGCGAGTACATCGGGCACGGCGGCTGCCAGGAGCACGAGGGCAGCAGCGACCCGTGCAAGGGCCTGCTTCGGTTTCATAGGAGGTGGATGGTGGGCGCCCAGGGACAGCGGATGTCCCGGCGTGCGTCGGCACGAGTGGGGCTCAACCTTCCCGCACGGCCGACACTCCACCTCCAAGCAAGCCCGATACCGTTCGCAAACCTGCAACCGGATCCGGCTACCGCATCAGCGTCGTCAATGGCAACGGCTCCTGGACCCGGGATGCCAGCGTCCGCGAGATCCGCAGCGGATCCTCCCAGAACCCACCCTCGAACCGGACCTCTCGCCCGGACGATCCGACCTGTCCGGTCCCCAGCAACCGAAGTTCCTGCCCGGATGCCGCCAGTACCGCGCGATGCTCCGGTCGACCAATCAACGAACGGATGGGGCCCGGCAGTTGAAGGCGGGCGACCTCCCGCCAACCCGGCACGTTCCAGAACCGTAGCTCCCCGTCCTCACCGCCCGTCAGAAGGGTCCGGCAATCCGCGACGAACGACATGGCCGTAATGGGCGTCGGCTGCGCGTCCACATCCGCGACCGTCCGCCGTTCCTGGACATCGTGCACCACCATCCGTCCATTCCCAAACCCAGCCGCGACGTACCGAGAGTCGCGAGAGACCGCGAGGGTCGTGGGCTCACCCATCACGAATTGATACTGGTCCCCCGAGCCTGGCTTGAACACGCCAACGCCGCCCGGCATGGCGAAGGCAATCGAATGACCGTCCGGCGCGACACGGAAAAGTCTGACCTTTGCAACCGGTCCTGGCAGCTCGCGGCCATGATTGCCGTGGAAGATCCGAAGATGGGCATCCCGTCCAAGACAGGCGAAGAAGCTACCATCCTCCGAGACCTGATCCGGGATTCCCGAGGGCAGTGGATTGAGCTGAAAGGCACTGACGCGCTGGCCCGCACCGTAATCCCAAACCTCGATCAGGCCCGACTCCCTCCACTGCAGGATCGTCCGGCCTTGCGGGGCAAATGCGATCGTCCGACCTGGAATCCGGATGGGCGGCGCGAATGGATCCGCCACCGCCCAGATCTTTGAGAAGCCGTGGGGCGACTCGCCGAAGCCCACGGACATCCACTTTCCGTCCGGAGCGAAGACTGGATCCCCAACCTGATTCGCCGCGGGAATGTCCTTCCAGGCCCCGGCGAGCTGCACACCTTCCCACCGCCACGCACGAACACTGCCGTCAGCAGAACAACTCAGGAGTCCTTGGTGAGCCGGAAGGTACCGCAGATTCGCGACACGGTCGGTATGCCCCTGGAGGTATCGCTTGCTTCCCCAGTTGGAAGATTCCCGCAGTATCAGACGCTGGTCGCCACCACCGCCGACCTGGACCAGCCGCTGGCCGTCGGAACTCAGGTACAGCTGGGCTCCGACCCATCGGTCGAGCTGCTCACGGAGTTCCACGGTTCCATCGGAAAGGTCCTCAATGCGAAGGAGGCCATCCCGGGTGAGGATAGCCCGCCGGCGCAGATCGGCAGACAACGCGGTCACGAGCGCAGGTGTTTCCAGAACGGGCCCTTCCTTGATCTCCACGCCTCGCTCGGGCGTCCAACGCGACACCCCCCCCAACGAATCCATCCAGGTCAGAGTTCCATCCGCCGCCCAGACAGTCTTTGCCGGACCCACGACCGGAACCTCGAACCGGATTCTTCGATCATTCGACGCCAGGACCGCGAGGCGGGCACCTGCACCGTCGACGGGAAACTCCACCGCGAGAAGTTCTCCATCTGGCCGCACCGCCACGCCACTCACCGGCCGTTTCACCACGGTTTCCACGAATCCAGTGGTCAGACTGATCCGATGCAGTCCGAGGTCGTCTCCCACCCAGACCGTCCCGTGTGAGGACGAGGCCGTCAGTCGACGCCGGCTCACCGGCCCAGGCAGCGAATACTCGGAGATGGCGAATCCACCTTCGGCCGGGACTACGCGAATCCGCGCCGAGGTTGCGAGGATCACCTGCCGATGGTCAGCGGATGGGAGGGCATCCAGAACCGGCTCGGTTCCGTCCCAGCAGATCCGTTCGCTGTTCCCGCCGCACTGCCGGTGGAGCAGGTGCCATTCGATCCCGCGACGGTCTGGGGCGCCTTGGGCAGGAGCGACCCCATCCAGCAGACGCGAGGCAATTCGTAGATCGCCGTCCTTGAGGGCACGGCCAGCAAGGCTGACATCCGCGATGTAGCGGTTCACCTCGAGCTCGGCACGACGATCGGCGTCCAGCCGACGCGCGTCTTCTTGATGGTTGGCGAAGACCACCCACCCTACGAGGAGAGTACCGAGTAGGAGGACGGAAGCGGATCCAAGGAAAGCGAGCCCGGGCTCGCGGATCGCCCAACGCTGAAAGCGGAGCACCCGACCCAGGGCGGGAGTCTGGAGCGGCTGCCCCCGGATCGCCCGCTCGAGTTCGGAGGCGAGGATGGCGGCACTTGAATACCGGTTGGCTGGGTCCTTCGCCAGACACCGCATTACGATCTGCTCCAATTCAGCTGGGATCTCCGAATTGAGGCGTCGAGGCGGGATCGGTTCCGAATGGAGGACACCCTGAAGGATCGCAGAGATGGATTCGCCCGAGAACGGTGGTTGCCCGGTCAGCGAGAAATACAGCAGCCCTCCGAGGCCATAGACATCGGTACGGGTATCGATGCAGCGCTTCCGCGCAGCCACCTGCTCCGGGGCCATGAAACAGGGTGAGCCCAGGATTTCGCCGCTCTGCGTGAGGTCGCCTTCAGGTTCGATGAGCTTGGCCAGTCCGAAGTCGGTGACCCTTGGTTCGCCCGACGGCGTCACGAGGACATTGGACGGCTTGAGGTCTCTATGGAGGATGCCTTGGTCGTGAGCATATTGGATGGCCAAGGCCACGGTGCGGACCAGCGCAGCAGCATCCTTATGAGGAAGGGGCCGGCGACGGGCAAGGGTCCCGAGATCCTGCCCGGGGACATAGTCCATGGAATAATACGGGACCCCACCCTGGTCACCGATCTCATGGATGGCGACGATCTGTGGGTGCTGGAGGCGGGCCGCCATGCTGGCCTCAGACCGAAAGCGCGCGAGACGGACCGGATCACAGGAACGCCCGGCAGGAAGGAGCTTGATGGCCACGTGCCGTCCCAAGGAACGCTGCACCGCCAGCCACACGATGCCCATGCCGCCCCGGGCGATCTCGCGGATCAACTCATAGTCACCCAGGGTCCGGGGTGGAGGCGGTTCCGAAAGAATGGATCCCCCCTCAGGCGGAGAGGAGATGACTGCGCGAGCAGCCGACAGCAGGCAGCCCGGACAGGCTCCGCCCAAGGCGGCAGGATTGGAGTGCGCCCGTGGGGTTCCGCAACGGGCGCAACGGCCAAGATCAACCGAAGGCATTTGGGTCATCGGCGCCCCGGGGGGGATTCAGGGCAGCCGGAGAATTGGGGTTAGCGACTCATTCGCAGACTGGAGACACTCCTTTCAAAACCTCCTCCAGATGCTGGAGCTCCGCGTGGACTTCGGCGGCATCCGTTGGATCCGGCAGAGTGGCGGCCACGGCATCGCGGATGCGGTCGCGGAATCTCTGGCGGGCACGATAAACCGCCACCTTGAGCGCTCCCTCGGTGGTTCCAAGCTGGGTCGCGATCTCGGCGTATTTCTGGGTTTCCACGTCACCCCAGATCACGGGCACGATGGCATCGAACATCCGCGTCTGGCCGCTCCGGCTGTAGTCCGCGCGCACCGTGTCGAAGACGTGCTCGATCAGCCGGGTTGCCCACCGTCGCTCAAACAAGCGCTCCGGTGATTCACCGGTGGCAGGCTCGCGGGCATAGAGGGCTTCCTCCGGCTCGCAGTTGAAAGAGAGGTGAACGGCGCCGAAGCCCCGCTTCTCCCGGGCGTTCCTTCGCCATTCATTGATGAGGTAGTGCTTCATGCTGCTGAGCAGGAAGGTGCGGAAGCGGCCGCGCGAACGACTCACGTAGCCGAACCTGCCTTCCGAAAGCAGCCGATAGAAGAATCCCTGGGTCAGATCCTCGGCGTCGGCCTGCGAGTGCCCGGACCGTCGGACAAACGCGTATAGGGGAGGCCAATAGGTCCGACACAGCTTCTCCAGTGCAGCCTCGGCAGCAGGGCTTCCTGCCTGGCCTGCACACAACACGACGCTCCAATGCGTCGTCGCAAACGGCGATGCGTGAGGGAGCATCGCGTCCGACAATCCTGAGTTCATGGGGTCAGTCTCCTTGGGTCGGAATTTTATAAGACACCGTTGGGCGGGAGGCCAGTCCATGTTATGGAAAATTTTTGGCCCCTGATGGCCACCCCACGTGCGGACCGGACATACGCGCCGGGAAACGGGCGGACGGTCCCGGAACAGACCGTGGCTGGGGCGGGAAAGGAACGGCCCCTCCTGACGTCGTCGATTGCGAGGTCGGATGGCAGACGGACTGACACTTGTTTCACGGGCGGCTAGGCGAGCCCGCCTAGGATGACTATCCTCTCATCACAAATGGCAGGAAACGAAGTCTCCCTAACGCCGATGATGGCGCAGTACCGGCGGATCAAGTCGGAGCTGCCGAAGGATGCGCTGCTGTTGTTCCGGCTCGGGGACTTTTACGAGATGTTCTTCGAGGACGCGCAGGCGGGGGCGCAGTTGTTGAACGTCTCACTGACCCAGCGCAACGGCGTGCCGATGTGCGGCATCCCGTATCACGCGGCGAACGGGTACATCGGGCGCATCCTGCGGGCGGGGCGGAAGGTGGCGGTGTGCGACCAGACGGAGGAAGCGAAGCCCGGGAAGCTGGTGCAGCGCGAGGTGACGTCGATCCTTTCGCCGGGAACGCACTTCGACGACCGGCTGTTGAGTTCGGATCGCAACAACTTCCTCGCGGGCGTGGTTCGGGTGGGCAAGGAGATCGGGATCGCCGTCGTGGACCTGACCACCGGTGACTTCCGCGTGACGGAACTTTCTGACCCTCGCGCCGTCGTGGCTGAGCTGGACCGGTTGCGGCCGGCGGAATTGATCCTGCCGACGGAGGCGGCGGATCTGCGGGCGCTGCTGGAAGGGGGCGTCGTCGACGAGGGATCGACTCCGGTTCCGGGAGCGCCGGGACGGCTTTCATCTGGGGGGATCCTGATCGGGTACGACGACTGGACGTTCCTGCCGGAAACGGCGGTCTACACGTTGCAGGAGCATTTCAAGGTGGCGTCGCTGGATGGGTACGGGTTGCGGGGCAAGGCGGCGGCGATTGGTGCCGCCGGGGCCGTGGTCCACTATCTGGCGCAGCATCTGCGCCGGGACCTGACGCACCTGACGCGCCTGACGAGCTATCAGGTGACGGACTTCCTGATCCTCGACACGACCTCGGTGCGGAACCTCGAGGTTCTGGAGCCCTTGCACGCGGACGGCAACCGGCAGACCACGTTGTTCGGGGCGATGAACCGGGCGGTGACGCCGATGGGGGCACGGCGTCTGAGGGACTGGCTGACGCAGCCGCTGGCATCGGAATCCGCGATCAACGAGCGGCAGGAGGCGGTACAGGCATGGGTTGGGGCGGGTCCGACGCTGGACGAGTTCCGGTCGGCCTTGCGGGAGATGCGGGATCTGGAGCGGACGTTGGGCCGCCTGAGCCTCGCCTCGGGCAATGGACGCGACCTGGTGGCCTTGCGGGTGGCGTTGAAGCAGGTACCGCGGCTGCGGGCGCTGGTGGAGACGGTGGCTGGTCCGGCGGAAGCGTCGGCTGCCGGGCAGTTGGGAGGCTCGTTGCTCCAGCGGCTGGCCGGGGGATTGCAGGATCTGCCGGCGTTGGTCGAAGTGCTTGAACGTTCGATCGTGGATGAACCTCCGTTGGCGGTGAAGGAAGGCGGCCTGATCCGGGATGGGTTCAGCACGGAGTTGGATGAACTTCGGAACGCTTCGAAGGGTGGAAAGGACTGGCTGGCGAAACTGCAGCAGGACGAGTGTGCCCGGACGGGTATCCCGAACCTCAAGATCGGGTTCAACTCGGTGTTCGGGTACTATCTGGAGGTCACCAAGGCCCAGCTTTCCAAGGTGCCGGCGGAATACATCCGGAAGCAGACCGTCGCGAGCGGCGAGCGCTTCATAACGCCGGAGTTGAAGGCGATGGAGCAGAAGATCCTCGGAGCCGAGGAAAGGGCAGCCAAGCTGGAGTACGAGATGTTCCAGCGGGTACGGGAGGAAGTGCTCGCGAACCTGCCGACCTGCCAGGAAACCGCCTCGGCGGCGGCGCAGCTCGACGTTCTCGCTGGGTTTGCCGAAGTGGCGCGGATGCACGGGCACTGCCGTCCAGAGGTGCGGGACGAAGGGGTGCTCCGAATCCGGGAAGGCCGGCACCCGGTGCTGGAGCAGTCGCTCAGCGGGGAGCGGTTCGTACCCAACGATACCGACCTCGACGGAGCGGCCCAGCAGATCATGCTGATCACCGGACCAAACATGGCCGGCAAGAGCACCTACATCCGACAGGTGGCGCTGCTCTCGCTCCTTGCGCACACCGGCGCCTTCCTGCCGGCAGTCGAGGCCCGGATCGACCTGCTCGACCGCATCTTCACCCGCATCGGGGCCGCGGATGATCTGGCACGGGGGCAGAGCACCTTCATGGTGGAGATGAGCGAGACGGCCAACATCCTGAACAATGCGTCACGCCGATCACTCGTCATCCTCGACGAGATCGGCCGCGGAACGAGCACGTTCGACGGGCTCAGCCTGGCTTGGAGCATCGTGGAGCACCTGCACAACCAAGTGGGGGCGAAGACCCTTTTTGCCACCCACTACCATGAGCTGACCGAACTGGGATCGGGTCCGGAGCCGACGGGGGCAGCACCGGCCGTGCGTTTGTCCAGGACGCGGAATTTCCATGTGGCCGTCCGGGAGTACAACGACCAGATCATCTTCCTGCGAAAGGTCGTGGCGGGAGGTACCGACAAGAGCTACGGCATCCAGGTGGCCCGGCTTGCAGGCGTGCCGAAGGGAGTCATCGAAAGGTCGAAGGAAATCCTCCGAGTGCTGGAGGAAGCGGAATTGAACCTCCAACAGGTGGTTGGAGCGGCACCCGGCGGTGCATCCGGCTCACCAGCGGCTGCACCGAAGGCCGCACGCAAGCGGAGCGACCGCGACCGCCTTCGCACGCTGGCTCCCTCGAACCAACTCGACTTGTTCGGGAATCCTTCGGCCTGAGCTACGTCGCTCCTCCCCGCAGGGTTACCCGTCCCCATTCGCAGCTGGAGCGAGGGAGACAACGAAAACGGGGTGGCCGCGAATCCGCAGCCACCCCGTATCAAAGCCAGCCGCACCTTGGATCAGCTCTTCGGCTGCTCGGTCGGCTTGGTGATCTTGCCGGTGTCCGAGGAGGTTCCCCGGGAGCGGTAGTGCGAGGCGTAGTACCGGTTCTGGTAATAGTGGTAACTGTAGTAGTAGGAGTCGCGGCCCTCGAAATCGATGTCGTTGAGGACGAGACCGATCACGTGGATGCCGGCTTCCGCGATCCGTTGCACGGACCGCCGGGCGTGCTCACGACGGATCTTGTTGAACTTCGTGACGAAGATCAGGCCGTCGCACATGGCACCAACGACCAACGGATCCGCAACAGCAGACACGGGCGGACAGTCGAGGATGACGCGGTCGTAACGGGAGGAAACCTCCTCCAGGAACTGGAGCATCCGCTTCGATGAGATGAGCTCCGACGGGTTGCTGGGTGTCGAACCGCAGCATACGACGTCGAGGTTGGGCACCTCGGTGGAGTTGACGATCTCATCGATCGAGTGCACCCGCTCCGACAGGTAGGCGCTCAGGCCGATCGGGCTTTGCAGCTGGAAGGCCTTGTGCACGGAAGGACGGCGCAAGTCGGCGTCAACGAGCAGCGTTCGGAGGCCGGTCTGGGCGGTGACGATGGCGAAGTTCGACGCGACGAGCGACTTGCCCTCGGACGGGATCGTCGAGGACACGCCGATGTTGCGGAGACGTTCGGCATTGCGGGCGAGGGACACCGTGGCGCGGATCGTCCGGAATCCTTCGGCAGCCCCGGAGGTCGGGTGTCGATGAGCCTGCAGGTCGCGCTCCACGACGGAGGTCGACTTGATGTTCGGGACGTAGCCGAGGAACGGCAGGCCGAGGTAGACCTCGACGTCTTCCTGACTCTTGACCGAGTCGTCGAGGAAGTTGACGAAGAAGGCGAGTGCGAGACCGGCGAGGAGACCGCCGATCAGGGAGCCGACGATGATGACGGGCTTGTTGGGCTTCACGGGCCGGACCGGGACATCGGCCTGATCGACGACGCGCATGTTCTGGAGGACGTCCTTCGAGCTCAGGTCGTACTCCTTGGTCTTGGCGATGATGAGCTGGAACATGGCTTCGGCGCGCTCCTTCTTCCGATTGAGCACGTCGTAACTGACCTTGAGGTCATTCAGCTTGTTGACCTCGGCCTCGGCCTCGGTTGCCTTCTTGCGGGCGCCTTCCAGGTTGGCCTTCTCGAGGTCGACGCTGGCCTGCATGGAATTGAAGGCCCGGAGGGCTTCGGCCTCCAGCTTCTGGCGATCGGAAGCCACGGCACTGGCCACCGCCTTGTATTGCTGGTGTTTCGGGCCGTACCGATTGGTGATCGAGGCAAACTGCGAAAGGCTGGCACCCAGGGAGGTCTTGAACTGGGCCACCGAGGGATCCTTCGCCACTTCAGGGAAGTCCGCGATGTCCTTGCCGGCCGCCTTCCAGCGCTGGGCCTCATCCGCGAGGCGGAAGCTGTTCTCGGACCGCAACCGCTGGGCCTCGTAGGCTTCCTTGGCCTGGCGATACCCGCTGTAGACCACATTGACATCCTGATCGAGGGAGACGGCTCCGTTCTTCGCGCGGTAGTCCTGCAAGGCCTGGATCGCGCGAGTCAGCTCCGTTTCCTGAGTCGCCTGTTCCTGCTTGAGGAGGCGAAGACCCGACAGGGCCCGGAAAGACTTCTGGTCCTGGTTGTCCGCAATGAAGATCTCGACGAGGGTATTGGCGATGTCCCGCGCCCGGGAAGCGACCGGGTGACGGACCTTGACCTCGACAATACGGGTCAGGCGCATCGGGGCGATGGTGATGTCGCCATTGACGGCTGAGGCCCGATCAATCGACGCCTTATACCTCGGATCCTCGTCGAGCTTGAGCTTCTGGATGACCTTTTCGATCAAGCTGCGGGATTGGAGGTTCCGGTACTGGGTCTGAAGGTACTCCTGATCCTTGCTGCCAACGGAAATGCCCTCGCGAAAGCTGAGGACACCGGCGCTTTCCGGATCAATCTGCAACCGGGCCGACGCCTCGAAGATGGGGGTCGCGCGGAAAGCATAGATGAAGCCGGCGGTAAGGCAGGCTACGACGATGAAGACGATCAGCCAGCGGCGCTCCAGCAGTACGTGCCAGTACTGGCGAAATTTACCGGCGTCATCAGTCCCGGTGCCCTGCCCAGCCCTATTTGTGTTTTCCATGGCTCGAAATCAAAACACGCGCTCTTTGACCCAGATTGCATCGCCGGGTTCCACGTAGATCTTCTTGGCCGGGTCAGTGATCGCCCGGAGTTCCTTGTATTTGTAGACCTTGGGTTCCTGACCCGGCCGGCTGAGCTGGATGTAGCTGTCGTCCGCCCGTTGGTTGAGGCCACGAGCAAGGGCAATGATGTCCAGAAGATCCAGCTTTCGGTCGACGGGCAGTTCAATGCGCCCCTCCTGATTGACCTGACCGTTGATGTTGACGTACTCCTTGACGTACTCCTTGAAGTCGACGGTGACCTGCGGATTGACGATGTAATCGCCCTTCAACCCGTCGCGGATCATCTGCTCGACCTCGGTCGGGGTCTTATCCTTGATCTGCAGCGCTTCGAGATACGGATAGGTAATCGTGCCATCGGGCCCCACGCGGCGCTCCATGGTCAGGTCGGCTTCCCCGACGACCCGGATGAAGATGACGTCGTTGGGCTGGATCTTTCGATAGGACGCGGGGCCACTTCCCTCGGCAGCACTCGCTGAGGTCATCACCAACGCGAGGAACAGCGCCAGAAAGGGCCCGAACCGGTCACGCCACTTGGTTGCACTCATGTTCACAAGATATTCCAACTGCTTCGACGATCAGAAACCGACGGCCACGGACAAGGAGAGCCTATTGGCGTGGTACGGAACCACTTGAAGAAGGCCTGCCGCGGACTGAGTTGAAAAATTGATGTCGAAGTTCTCGAAGTCGTAGGCAGCGATACAGGACAGCCAGGGCTGCGGTTGGTAGACCAAGGCCACGCCCGCCGTGAACACGGTGTCGGTCCGCTCGACGTTGATGGTCTGAGCCCCGGAGGTGATGTTGGCCGTTGTCAGGTCATTATGGGAAAACGTGGTGGTCCCCCGCACCAACCACTTACCACTGGTTCCAACCAACTGATTGACCTGAAACGTCACGGCGTCCGACACGCTGATCTGCCCTCCGAACTGCGGACTGGGCGCCGTCCGGCGATCATACCGAAGGGTGGCAGTCGTCATGGGTGAAAACTGATAGGTCAGATCAAACGCCAAAGCCGGAGTCGACGATCCCCGGCTGTCCCCACTGACAAAGTCCCGACGCTCGTAGCCGATGCGAGCCGAACCCGTCAGCTTGCTCGTGAAATTGCCCCGAAGCCCGACGAATCCGCCGTAGAAGCTTGAGTCCGAAGCGATGGTGGGCGCGGCGTTCGCGTCGATCATCGTCCGGCCGTAGAAGCCATCCACGGTGACCCGGGTCTTGACCGACCATTGGTACGAAGTACCCAGCGTGCCTTCGAGAGTCGTCTGATCGAGCAGCGCCAGCTTCTTGTCGTAGTCCGTCGTATTGTGGTTCGCGCGGAAGTAGATGTCCGTCTTTTCCGTCCAGTCGTAAGTGACCGTGTACTGGTCGCTGATGGTCAACCGATCCACCAGAAGCCTGAGCTGACTGGTGGAGCCGCCCAAGAGGCTTGAAAGGAACTGGACGCTGTCCCGCCCATCGATTCGGATGCGCCCGGTTGCATAGCGAACCGACAGGGCGATGCGATTCTGGCTGGAGTTGAAATCGCTGTTGTCGACGAGCAGGGATTCGTCGTGGTTGTACTCGAACGAGATCTGATTCATCCCATCCCGGCCCCATTGGAGGCGCAGTCCGGGCGAGAACGTCATCATGAAGTCCGAAACCCGGTTGACCCCTGCGCTGGAGAACAGGTTGTCCGTGAACAGAGCGGTGGTATCCAGCTGGGGTTGGATCGCGAGCCCTTTCCACGAATAGCTCAGATACTCCCCGGGATTCTGGGCCACGGCCATCCCCCAGCCCGCCGTCAGGGCGCAAGCCACTTGGGCGACCCGTAGGCCCCTCTGATTTACCTGCTGACGCATGAGATGTTTTTCGACTGTGGTTCCGGTTCCCTGTTCAGGATGGCTACCTCCCGGTTCCCACAAGAATCGGCAGGACGACATTTCTCGAAACTTTCGTCGATACCTTGGGTGAAGACGGGCGACCCTGTAAATCACTTTCCCGGACAGGCAAGTCGGGCAAACCACGACTTTTCCAGCTTCCGTACCACACCCGTCGGGAGCAGTTCTTCCGCCATTCTCACCGCGGAGTGCACTCTCGGTGATCCCTGATCCACCCCAGCAGCCAAAGGGAATTCCTCAGGCGAGGATCGGCCGGACCAACTCACCATGGATGTCCGTCAACCGGAACTGCCGCCCCTGGAATTTGAACGTCAGGCGCGTGTGATCCAGGCCCATCAGGTGCAGGAGCGTCGCGTTCAGGTCATGCACGTGGACCGGATTCTCGACGATGTTGTAGCAGTAGTCGTCGGTCGTTCCGAACGTGAGCCCGGCCTTCACCCCGGCACCGGCGAGCAGGACGGTGTAGCACCGGCCGTGATGGTCCCGTCCGTGGTTGTCCTTGGTGAGGGAGCCCTGGGAATAAACCGTCCGGCCGAATTCACCGCCCCAGATCACCAGCGTATCCTCGAGAAGGCCGCGTTGCTTGAGGTCCTCGATGAGAGCGGCGGAGGGGCGATCTACGTCCTGGCATTGACCACGGATCTGCTTGGGCAGATCGCCGTGCTGGTCCCAACCGCGGTGGAACAGCTGAACGAACCGGACACCGCGTTCGACCATCCTTCGGGCGAGGAGGCAATTCCGGGCGAAGCCTCCGTCGGTGGCCCCATCGCGGACGCCATAAGCTTCGAGGGTGGCGGCGGATTCGCCTGAAAGGTCAGAAAGCTCGGGGACACTGGTCTGCATCCGGTACGCCATCTCGTACTGGGCGATCCGGGCGTTGATCTCGGGGTCGCCGAAGGCATCGGAAGCCATCGAGTTGAGGGCACCGGTGGCGTCGAGCATCCGGCGTCTGGAGGCGGGATCCATGCCTGGGGGGTTGCCGAGGAAGAGGACGGGATCGCCCTGGGAGCGGAAGCGGACGCCCTGATGTTCACCGGGGAGGAATCCGCTACCCCAGTAACGGGTGCTGAGGGGTTGGTCGGTTTTGTTGCCGCTGCCCTGGGAGATCATGACCACGAAGCCGGGCAATTGCTGGTTCTCGCTACCGATACCGTAGGAGAGCCAGGCACCCAGGGCGGGCCGGCCGGCCTGCTGGTGGCCGGTCTGGACGAAGGTCACCGCAGGGTCGTGATTGATGGCCTCCGTCCACATGGACTTGATGACACAGAGATCGTCGGCGACCCGGCCCATGTTCGGGAGCAGTTCACTGAGCCAGAGGCCGGATTGGCCGTGCTGACGCCAGTTGAACATGGGTGCGACGCACGGAAAACTCGACTGTCCACTGGTCATGCCCGTCAGGCGCTGACCCTGGCGGATCGATGCGGGGAGTTGTTCGCCGTGATGGTTCCGGAGCTGGGGCTTGTAGTCGAACAGATCGATGTGCGACGGCCCACCGGACATGAAGAGCCAGATGACGCGTTTGACCTTGGGAGGAAAGTGGAGGGCGCCCGGGTGTCCTCCCGCGGTGGAGCTGGCGAGCAGGCCCGGGTTCATGACCGAGGCGAGGGCTGCACCACCGATTCCCGCGCTGAGCCGGCCGAAGAAGTGGCGACGGGTCAGCAACCGTTGGATTTCCTGCTGGGGATTCATGGGAAGGTTCAGCCCTTGGTCAGGGTTTCGTCGAGGTTGAGGATGGCGGCGGCAACCACGGCCCAGGCGGCCGCCTCGGGAGGATTCGTCTCGGGCGGTGTGGATTCGCCAACCGCGAGAAGCCTGCGGGCCGCGTCGGGATCACGTTCGAAGGCTTGGCGCTGATCACGCAGCAATCGTTCGAGGACCCTGACCTCGGCCGCGGAGGGACGCCGCCCAACGGCTTGACGAAAGGCCCAGGTGATCCGGCCGGCATCGTCAGAAGCCGAACGCAAGGCGCGGAGCCCGAGGTGACGGGCGGCCTCGACGTAGGTCGGGTCGTTCATCAGGGCGAGAGCTTGGAGGGGGGTGTTGGTCCGCGGTCTCCGGACCGAGCATACCTGGCGGTCGGGGGCGTCGAAGTTCGACAGGCTGGGATGGGGCGAAGTCCGCTTGATGAAGGTGTACATCGTGCGCCGGTAGAGGTCAGCGCCGCGGCTGGTGACGTATTTCTGGGCGGTGAAGGCATCGTTGTCCTGGCGCGACATCAATTCCTCCCAAAGGCCGGAGGGCTGGTAGGGGAACACGGCAGCGCCTCCGACCCGCGGATCGAGCAGGCCGCTGACGCTGAGGGCGAGGTCACGGAGGAACTCGGCCTGGAGCCGGACGCGCGGGCCTCGGCCGAGGAGGCGGTTCTCGGGATCGTGAGCGTAGGACTCCCGGGGAGCGCGGCTGTCCTGCCGGTAGGTCGCGCTCATCAGGACCATCTTGTGGAAGGCCTTCACGTCCCATCCGGAGCGGATGAAGCGGACGGCCAGCCAGTCCATGAGTTCCGGGTGGGTCGGAAGGTCACCCTGCGTACCGAAGTTCTCGGAGGATTTGACCAGCCCATTTCCGAAGTACATCTGCCAAAATCGATTGACCGTAACACGAGCCGTCAGCGGGTGGCCGGGGGAGACCAACCAGCGGGCCAGTCCGAGCCGGTTGGCCTGCTCGCCGTCGGGCAGCCCGGGGAGAGCCGCGGGCAAGGCGCGCCCAACCTTATCGCCCTTCTTGTCATATTGTCCGCGAACCAGCACGAAGGTGTCGCGGGGTTGGGCCATCTCAGCCATGACCATTGAGGTCGGGATGGCCTTGTCGAAGTCTTCCCGAGCCTTTCTGGCCAGTTTGAGTTCTTCGCGCAGGCGGCGCATCTCCGGGGAAACCTCGTCGCGGAAGTACTTCTGGAGTTCCGCAGCCTGGGCAGCCGTGCGGGAAACGACCGGAACGGAACGGATGTTCCGGATGGCTTCAGGAACAGCCTTCCCCTTCTCCGCGGGCTCGGGCAGTGGGGCGGCCTCCCATTCATGCTGGGCGGCATCAACCGAAGCGGGGATCTGGGCCAGGCGGGCTTCGGCCGTCTTGACGGCGGTCTCCAGCCGAAGGCGCTCTGCCTCCTGAGCGCCGGTCGGGAGGCTGACGGTGGGAACGGCGTTGCCGTGGCGTCCGTCGAGACCGTTTTCGGGAACTCCGTTGAAGATGGCGTAGAGACTGTAGTAGTCCCGCATGGTCACCGGGTCGTACTTGTGGTCATGGCATTGCGCGCAGGCGACCGTCAGGCCCAGCCAGACCGTGGCCGTGGTGTTGATCCGATCGACGATGTACGCGGTGTGGTACTCCTCGGCGATCGCGCCGCCCTCGTAATTGATCATGTGGTTCCGGTTGAACCCGGAAGCCACCTTCTGCTCGACCGTCGCGCCGGGCAGGAGATCGCCGGCCAACTGCTCCACGGTGAACTGGTCGTACGGCTGGTTCTCGTTGAAGGCGCGGATGACACCGTCCCGCCACGCCGTCATGTCCCGGGCGGAATCGATGTGGTAGCCGTGGGTATCGGCGTATCGGGCGGCATCCATCCAGTCGACGGCCATGCGTTCGCCGTATTGAGCGGAGGCCAGAAGGCGATCGACGACACGCTCGTAGGCGGCCTCCGAGCGATCGGCAAGGAAGGCATCGATTTCTGCCGGGGTCGGCGGCAAGCCGGTCAGGTCAAGGGAGGCGCGTCGGATGAGGGTCGTCCGGTCGGCCTCGGGTCGGGGTTTCAGGCCTTCGGACTCGAGCCGGGCGAGCACGAATAGATCGAGCGGGCTGCGGGCCCAGCCTGCCTGATGGGGTGCGGGCAGGGCTGGCTCGCGGGGAGGGATGAATGCCCAGTGCGGCTGGTACTCGGCCCCTTCGCTGACCCACCGCTTCAGGATCTCGATCTGGACGACGGTGAGAGGCTTGCCGGTCTTGGCCGGCGGCATCAGGTCATCCGGATCCGAGGTGGTCAGGCGGTGAACCAGTTCTGAATCCTGGGGGCGCCCGGGAACCAGCGATGCCTTCCCCGACTTGCCGCCCTTCAACGCGTCCTCACGAAGGTCGAGCCGAAGGCCGCCCTTCCGCGTCTTGTCGTCGAAGCCATGACAGTTCAGGCAATGCTCGGCGAGGATGGGCCGGACGTCCCGATTGAACTCCAGCCGGGAGGCGGAGGCGGCTCTGGCCGAAGACGGCACCAGCGCGACCTGCAGGGCTGCGAGACAGCCGCCAATCCTTCTGATCCATCGATTTGCCATGGCGTCCGCTGACTCTGCCTCCCCAAACGCCGTGCGCAACCGTCGAGTGCCGACGTTCCATGAAACGGAGGCTCAATGCCCCATTTGCGCGCCTTGCCGCCGGCCAGTGGAGTCCCTAGGCTCGGCCTCCATGAGTCGGTACCGTCTCCCACTCCTTCTGGCAGCGTTCGTCTGGGCCGCACCGTCGCGCGCGGCGATGGAGCTGGTGAACGGAATCTCCGCGGTGGTGAACGATTCGGTCGTCACCTTCATGGAGGTACAGATGTTCTCGCGGCGGGCACTCGAGACTGCGGCGCGCCGGTCCCGAACCCAGGCGGAGTTCGACGAGGAATCGCTCAAGATCCAGAAGGCAGCCCTAGAGCAGTTGATCGACCGCCGGCTGATCG
This sequence comes from Limisphaerales bacterium, assembly GCA_965284395.1. Classification (GTDB taxonomy): domain Bacteria; phylum Verrucomicrobiota; class Verrucomicrobiia; order Limisphaerales; family UBA9464; genus UBA6176. Next base: position 1,523,335 of record OZ260084.1, read on the forward strand.
TCCAGGAATACAAGTCAGCCGGATACAACCTCCCTGAGTCCATCGTCGACGACATCCTGAAGAAGCAGGTGAAGCGCGAGTACGGCGACCAGGTCACGCTCACGAAGATGCTCCGCCAGTCCGGCCGCACCTTTGAGTCCTTCAAGCAGGAGGAGCGCGACATGCTGATCGTCGGGCAGATGATCCGGACCAAGATCGCGCAGGAAATCGTGATCTCCCCCAAGCGTATCGAACGGTACTACAGCCAGAATCAGGAGAAGTACCGCGTCGGGGAACGCGCCAAGGTCCGGATGATCATGGTGGATGCCCGCAAGCACGCCCGGGGCGAGCCTCGCAAGATCGCTGAGGACGTCATCAGCAAGGTCAAGGCCGGCGGCGACTTCGCGAAGCTGGCGGATGAATTCTCCGATGACGCGCGCATCAACAAGGGCGGCGACCGTGGCTGGATCGAGGAAAAGGACACGGTTTTCCGGAAGGAACTGAAGGATGTCGTCTTCAAGCTCGCGGCCGGTCAGGTCAGCGAGGTGCTCGAGATCGACGGCACCGCCTTCATCCTCAAGGTCGAGGAGAAGAAGCCGGCCCAGGTCCAACCCATCACCGAGGTCCGTCTGGCCATCGAGAACCAGCTCAAGCTCGAGGAACGCGACCGCCTCCAGAAGGCCTGGATCGGCCGGCTGCGCAAGAAGGCGTTCGTGTCCTACTTCTGAACCCGGACTTCCCCGGTGACGCTCGCCATCACGCTTGGGGACGTCACGGGCATCGGCCCCGAGATCACCGCCAAGGCCTTGTCTCAGGTCCGCCCTGACGACGCCACCCAGTACGTCGTCTTTGGCGACCGGCTTCACTGGCTTGAGGCCGTCGACCGGCACGCGCCGGAGCTTTCGGCGACGGCCCGGGAACCATGGCAGCCCGGCCTGAAGCCTCGTGGTCGGCTTGCACTGGCCGAAGTAGGAGCGCCGTTGCCTCCGGGCCTTTCCAAAGGGGATCCGCTCGCCGGGGGCGCCGCGCTGGATTGGGTACGCGCAGCCTCGCAAGCCTGTGCGGATGGCGTCCTCGACGGGCTCGTCACGGCTCCTCTAAGCAAGGAATCCGTCGTCCGCGCCGGGCACACCGGATTCACCGGCCAGACCGAGTTCATCGCCGCGATCGCCGGGACCCATCGCTTCGCGATGATGCTGCTGGGCCATGACGACCGGAATCGCTGGCTCCGCGTGGCTCTGGTCACGACCCACCTGCAGTTGCGGAAAGTCGCGGATGCGATCCAACCCGCGGGCATCCGGCAGTCCATCGATCTCGCGGCCGAAGCCTGCGACCTCCTCGGACTCGGGCGTCACAGGGTGGGGGTGTGCGGCTTGAATCCCCATGCTGGCGAAGGCGGGCTGCTCGGCTCGGAAGACCGGGACATCATTGCACCAACCGTGCTCAAGGCGCGGTCGGACGGCATCGACGTCCACGGGCCGCTGGCGGCGGACACGCTGTTCCATCAGGCCCTGCACGGTGCCTACGACGCGGTCGTGGCGCAGTATCACGACCAGGGTCTGGGTCCACTGAAGCTCGTGGCCTTCGACAGCGGCGTGAACTGGACGCTGGGCTTGCCGTTTGTCCGCACTTCGCCCGATCACGGCACGGCCTACGACATCGCGGGCTCGGGCACGGCGAATCCATCAAGCATGGTCAGCGCCATCCAGTTGGCGGGAACGATCGCGCGCCGGATGTCGGCCCGTCGGACTATTCGCTGATGCAGTAAAGGTTCGCGTGGCCGCGGAGGAACAGCTGCTTGCCGATGGCGGTGGGTGAAGCCTCGAACTCGTCTTCCAGCTTGTTGGTCGCCAGGACCTCGAACTGGTCTGCCTGCTTCAGGACGACGGTAACGCCCTCGCGTCCGACCAGGTAAACCTTGCCATCGGCCGCAATGGGCGAGGCATAGACGCCGTTCATTCCGGGAACGCGCTGGGCATCGACGAGAGGCTTGCCGGACTTGGCATCGAAGACCGAGAGCATGGCGTTGTTGCCCGAATACAGGTAAAGGCGGTCCCCGATCAGGAGTGGGGAGGGAACGTACGGCGTATTCTTCGAATGGCGCCAAAGGACGGCGTCGCCTTCGCTCAGGTCACCGGAAACACCCAGCTTGATGGCCATCAGGGATGCACCGCGATAGCCGCTGGTAACATAGAGGACACCGCCGGCGGAAACCGGGGTTGGGATGGCATTGGCCGTCATGCCCGAGCACGACCAGAGCTCGGTTCCCCCGGCGAGATCGTAGCCGCGTATCCGGCCGGTCGCGTTGACGACGACCTGTGGCTTGCCGCCCACATCCACGATCAGGGGCGTGCTCCAGCCCGTGGGTTCGTCGCGCTTCTGCCGCCATTTCTCGTCGCCGGTCTTCGTATCGAAGGCCGCGATGAAGTCCTCGCCCTCGTGATCCCAGTTCACCACCACGCGATCCCCGTGGACGGCAGCCGAACCGCCCTCGCCGAATCCGTTGCGGGTCTGCATGCGGCCAAGATCCTTCGACCAGAGAACCTTCCCCTTGAGGTCCAGGCAATGGAGGCCGCGGGAGCCGAGGAAGACATACAGGCGCTCTCCATCGGTCACGGGCGAGAAGGACGCGAAGCCATGATCCCGATGGTGGCCCTCGTGGGGAAGCACCTCCCGCAGGACCTGACGCCACCGCTCCTTGCCGGTGACCCGGTCGACGCTCACCACGATCCACCGGTGGATCTCACTGGGAGCCTCGGACCGCATTCCGCCCGGACCGCCCCGTTGGCGGCGACCGCCTTCGGCCGGTGCCGGAGGCGGAGCCGCAGGAGTGGATTCCTTGGGGGCATCGGCCGGCTTGCCGACGGACTCTGCTGAAATCAAGAAAACCTGATCCTCCCAGACGACGGGCGTGGAAGCGCCCGAGCCGGGGATGCGGAACTTCCACTTCACGTTCTGCGTTTCGCTCCAGGTCTGGGGGGGCTGGGCACCCGGGGCTTCGCCGGTACCGAGAGGACCGCGCCACTGCGGCCAGTGGGCGGCAGACGCCCCGAGCAGGGACTGAGCGGCCAGGATTCCAGCACAGAGGAAGAGAGGGAGCGTTTTCATGGATGGCATGACGAGCCGCGAAACCTGACTCGCTCCACCCGGATCCGGTTACGCCTTCCGGGGCCGGCGGCTGGCAACCCGCCCCTTTTTTCCTCGGAGGAGCCGGGACAGGGTCGCTTCCGGTGCATCCACCAAGGCGGCATCGACGACCAACTCCCGGATCCGGGTCGAAGGCAGCTCGAACTTGAATTCCCGGAGCGCCCGTTCACACACGGTCATCAACCCGCGTGCGCCGGTGTTCTCCGCGGCCGCCTGCTCAGCAATCCGCCGGAGCCCGTCCGCATGGAACCGGACCTCGATCCCGTAGGCGCGGAAGGCCCGTTCATACTGGCGGAGCAGGCTGCTCTCGCTGTCGCGCATCACGTGGTACAGGTCGTCGGCCGTCAGTCCCTTGCAGGCGACCCGTACCGGCAGGCGACCGATGAACTCCGGTTCGAACCCGAATTCGATGAAGTCCTGGGTGGCGGCCTCCGCGATCAGGCGCGAAGCGGGTACACCGTCGACCGCAGCGCCACGCCGACGCCGGACGACGTTCTCCAATCCAGCAAACGCTCCGCTGACGATGAACAGGATGTGGCGGGTGTTGATGGAATGCTCGCGCGGCCGGGGCATCCCGGGGGGCGGTGTCTCGTTCGGAGACATCACTGGCACGTCCGCGTCCTCCATCAGCTTCAACAGGTTCGTCTGCACCCCGCGCCCGCTGACATCCCGTGTTCCGGCCTCCCGACCCGCGATCTTGTCGATCTCGTCCAGGTAGACGATTCCCTGCCCGGCCCGTTCCAGATCCCCGTTCGCCCGGCGGATGAGGTCCCGAATCAGTTCCTCGACGTCGCCTCCCACGTAGCCCGTTTCAGAAAACTTGGTCGCGTCCGCCTTCACGAACGGCACGCCGATCAACTCGGCAGCGGATCGGATCAGGTGCGTCTTGCCCACGCCGGTCGGCCCAAGCAGGAGTACGTTCTGCTTCACGTAATGGGGGGCCGGATCGCCCTCACGGGTCAGGCGGACGTGCTGGAAATGGTCACAAAGGGCCACGCTCAGGACCTTCTTGGCCTCGTCCTGCCGGATCACGAAGCGGTCGAGGTGCTCCTTGATGTCCTTGGGCCGCAACCGGAACGCAAAAGACTCACGGGCCGGCTTGGGCTTGGACACCTTGAGCAACGGATCCACGCCGCCCTGCTGCACGGGCATCGTCCGCGGCGCAGGCTTCGAGTCCGGTTCCCGGGTGCGACCACCCCGCCGGGAAGGAGGTCCATCCAAGCCAAGGGACACCGGACCCAACGACGCCCCGGAACTCATCTTTGAAGCCATGCCCGCCCAGACTAGCCCCCTTCCCCCCGGTCCGCATCCTCCAATCACCCCTCAAACGGGGCGGCAACGTCCTCGTTGCCCTCCCTGGCCCCTTCTCAATGCGACGGGGACGTCGCCACCCCGTTCCCATTCTCAAACGGGGCGGCAACGTCCTCGTTGCCTTCCGAGCAGCTTTCCCATGGCGATGAGGACATCGCCGCCCCGATCGTGTCTTCGACCACGACCACAAACCACCTACTCCCAATCTCCCCCGATTACGGCGGGCTCCTTGACCGTCCGACAGGCGTGAATAACCTCGCCCCGATGTCGCGATTCACCCGGATTCCCGGACTCGTCCTCCTGTCGGCCGTCCTCACCTCGCTTCCCAGCCTGCTGGGAGCGGACAAGCCGGCAGGCCTGTCTGTGGCGTTCACCGGAGGCAACGCCACGGACCACATGGTCTGGCCGGGCGTCCAACTCCACGTCTCGCCCGGCGAGACAGCATCCCCCTTCCTGCCGCCGGGAGCCTTCGCGGCGACGTGGTCCGGCTTCGTGAATTCCGAGCTCCGCGCCGAATACACCTTCCACGTCGAAGCGGCGGGTGAAGTGGTGGTCGAGGTCAACGGCACCGCCGTGATCACTGGCAAGGCGGACAGTACGGCTCCGCAGTCGAGCCCCTCTGTGAAGCTCAACAAGGGCGCCAACCCGATCAAGGTCACCTACAAGAGTCCGGCCAATGGCGAGGCCTTCATCCGGCTCTACTGGTCCAATGCCGAAACGCCCCGCAACCCGATTCCCCTCACTGCGCTTTCCCATGATGAATCGGACGCCCTGAAGTCCGCGAAGTCGCTGCACCTCGGACGCGACACCTTCGCCGAAGCCCGTTGCGTCCGATGCCACGACACCGGCGCAGGCAGCCGTATGCCGGAACTCTCCATGGACGCGCCCGCGTTCAACGGGATCGGAGCCCGCCGGAGCTTTGGCTGGATGGCGAAGTGGATCGCGGATCCCCAGTCGATGCGCCCCGGCACCGCGATGCCCAAGGTCTTCCACGGCGCGGAGGCCGCGGCCAACGCCGAAGCGGTAGCGGCTTATCTGGCGTCACTCGGAGGCACCGTTCCCGAGGCGAAGGCTGGCGATGCCGAGGCCGGCAAGGGCCTGTATGAAAAACTGCTCTGCTCCGCCTGTCACAACCCACCCGACGGCACCGAGAACGATGCCGCCAAGGTCTCACAGAAGCAGGTGAAGGCGAAGTTCAAGCCGGGTGCGCTGGCGGCCTTCCTGCAGAAGCCTTCCGAACACTTTGCCTGGATCCGGATGCCGGACTTCCGGCTCAGCGCAGACGAGGCCTCCAACCTCTCCGCCTTCCTCCTGGCGCACGCGGATGCGGCCGAGGACAAGGCTGCGCCGGATGATGCCGCGTTGCGGGACAAGGGCCGCAAGCTTGTCGAGACCACTGGCTGCCTCAACTGCCACGCCCTCGACGGTGCGAAGTCCTCGCTGGCCGCCAAGCCGCTCGGGGAGCTCGGTGCTGATCGCTGGAATGCCGGCTGTCTCGCGGACTCGCCCACCGCTGGATCCAAGGCTCCCGCCTACACCTTCACCGCCGCCCAGAAGGACGGCCTCCGGGCCTTGGCCAAGAGCGATCGAGAATCGCTTCGCCGCCATTCGTCGGCCGAATTCCTGACGCGGCAGTCCGAGGCGCTGCATTGCGCCGAATGCCACGGAAAGCACGAGGGCTTCCCCGCCTGGGAACTACTCGGCGGCAAGCTCAAGACCGACTGGGCAGCGGCGTTCATCAGTGGTCGCGACACCCGCAAGCCTCGCCCGTGGCTGGAGGCCCGCATGCCGGCCTTCCCCGCGTATGCCCAGCACCTCGCCGAAGGGCTCTCCACCCGCCATGGCCAGCCGGTGAAGGTCCCGGCCGACAGCAAGAGCGTCGCCGAGGACGCCGAGAAGGGCCGGAAGCTGACCAGCGCCAACGGTGGCTTCTCCTGCATCTCCTGCCACGGCGTCGCGGACTTCGGGGCCACCGCCGTGTTCGAGGCTCCCGGGATCAACCTCGCCCTCTCTTTCGAACGGTTGCAGCCGGAGTACTTCAAGCGCTGGATCCGCAGCCCCCTCAGCGTCGATCCCACCACCAAGATGCCGGTGTACTTCGATGAGCAGGGCAAGAGTCCGTTGCCCGAGTACTACGAGGGCGACGGACCGAAGACCATCCAGGCCATCTGGGAATACCTGAAGCTTGGCAAGGACATGCCCAAGCCGGAGTGACGCTGGGGCCTCGCCGGGTGGGGCGGGTGCCCTCACGGGCCGATCGGAAGTCCCAAGTTTCAAGGTTCAAGTTTGATGCGCATCAAACTTGAAACTGAAGACTTCAAACTCCGAAGCGGCTCGACGGAGTCTCGCCCCTCCGATTTCGGGGCCAGCGGCAAGTTGCGCCCCGGCTCCGCACCGCGCCGCTCGATTCGTTCACGGAAGTTCATGTAAGGTTTCCGGCAGCGCGGCGACACACCCGGTGCGGGTGCCTCAACCGGCGTCCGACAATCCCCTCCGTGAACACCTCCCCTGATCCCGGTCCTGACCCGTGGTTGACGCGCCTGCGCCGCCTGGTGATGCCCAATTGCCGGGAGATGAGCCGGCTCACCTCCCGCTCGCTGGATGCTCCGCCAGGATGGATCCAGCGGGCGGGAATGCTCCTTCACCTCGTGTTGTGCGCTACGTGCCGGCGCTACCGACGCCAGCTCCTGTGGCTTAAACGGGTCGCCGGAATGTCCTCCGCGCCACCGGCGAACGCCCCCGCGATCCGCCTCCAACCCGAGGCACGCGAACGTCTGCTGCAAAGGTTGCGCGAGGCCACCCGCGACGCCGGTGAACCCGGAGGAGACGCCCGATGACCTCGCCCCAGGAATCCCCGCGCATCGATCCCGAGCGCTGGATCGCCGACCACGGCGATGTCCTCTTCCACTACGCACTCTCACGGGTGCGGGATCCTGCGGCTGCCGAAGACCTGGTTCAGGACGCCCTCCTCTCGGCACTGAAATCCCAGGACCGCTACGAAGGCAGGTCGGCCGAGCGGACGTGGCTGGTCGGTATCCTCAAGAACAAGGTCCTCGACCATTTCCGCGCGGCACAGCGGGAATCGCGATTCACCGACCTCGATTTCTACGCCGCGGCCGAGGAAGGCAGCTTCGAATCCGGAGTCACAATGGCGCACTGGCTCCCGTCCAGCGCACCGGGCGAATGGGACGGAGCCGGGGCCGCCCTCGATCGCGAAGAGTTCTGGGCCGTCTTCCACCGATGCATCGGACGCCTGCCCGAGCGCATCGCCTGCGCCTTTGTCCTGCGGGAAGTCGACGGCCTTTCCAGCCCCGAGGTGTGCACGACCCTCGGTATCTCCGACTCCAACCTATGGGTGATGCTGCACCGGGCGCGGATGGCCCTCCGCCTCTGCCTGGAAACCCATTGGTTCAAGACCAGCCGTCCTGCGACTGTCGGTCCGAAGCCCGGAAGTTCCCTGTAAGGAATTCCGGGCCCGCGCGACGGATCGCTGTATGACATCCATTCCCCAATGCCCGACGGCCAATGGCGCGGGATCCTGCCTCCGCCACGAAATCGTCAGCTGGGTCTTCCAGGTCGCGGCAGCGGCGATCCTGCTGCAGACGCTGTTCTTCAAGTTCACGGGCGCACCGGAATCGAAGTTCATCTTCACCACGCTGGGCATTGAACCCTGGGGCCGGATCGGCACGGGCGTCACGGAACTCATCGCAGGAGCCCTCTTGCTGTACCGGCCGTGGAGCGCATACGGCGGCCTGATGGCCGCGGGCCTCATGACGGGCGCCATCTTCAGCCACCTCACCCGGCTCGGCATCGAGGTGCAGGGCGACGGAGGACTGCTGTTCGGACTCGCCGTGACCGTCTTCGGCTCGGGCCTGATCGTGGGTTGGCTACGAAGGCTGCAACTGAAGGTACCGGCCTTCATCCGCCAACGTCTGCCCGGCGTCTTCGGCGAAGCCCGGTGACAGCACCATGAAGTCCACGACTTACCCCATCGCACCGGCGTCGGTTGCCTCCGCGGAGATCCTCGCGACGGGCACGTACCGGATGCGTCTGGCGAAGTCGGTGGAAGACGTCCGCCTCGCCCAGCGTCTCCGATTCCTCGTGTTCAATGTCGAGCGCCGCGAAGGGCTTCCCTCCTCGTTCAGCACAGGCCTCGACGCCGACGCCTTCGACGGCATCTGCGACCACCTGCTGGTGGAACACGTCGAAAGCGGTGCGGTCGTGGGAACCTACCGCATGCAGACCGGCCGGATGGCGGCGGACGGGCTCGGCTACTACAGCGCGCAGGAGTTCGGCTTCGCTCCCTTCGAAGGGCATCGGGACCGGATCCTTGAACTGGGTCGGGCCTGCATCCTGGACGGCCACCGAAGCTTCCGGGTGCTCAGCCTTCTGTGGCGCGGGATCGTTGGCTACGCAGCGCAACGGGGATCCCGGTATCTCATCGGGTGCAGTTCGCTCCCGTCGGTGGATCCGGCCGAGGGCCTCGCGACCTACCGGGCGTTGGAAGGACATCTGGCAGACCCGCAGTTCCGGACCGAGCCACTGCCACAGCACGCCTGCGTCGCAGAACCAGCCGACGAAACGCCCCCGATTCCCCGGCTCCTCAGCGCCTACCTCGCCCTCGGTGCCCGGATCTGTGGCAGCCCTGCCATCGATCGTGAATTCGGAACCCTCGACTTCCTCACCCTCCTCGACCTGGAGGGGATCCCGGAACGCATCCGCATCCGCTGGGGACTGGACCGGAATCCAGAGGGCGAAACTTTCCTGTAAGGATCCACGCGCACACCCGACATACGGGCTGCCGAACCCATGATTGCCGAGACACCAGCACCTGACCTGACGAAGCCGGACGGACGCCACGCCCCCGACTCGTTCCAACGGATCCTTGCCGCAGCCGCAGAACTGCTGACGCAGGGGGAATCCCTCATCGGCAGCGTCACGGCCGAACAGTACGCGACCCGGGTGGCGCTGGCCCTGGATGGATCGATTGGTGCCCACTACCGGCATTGCCTCGACCACTTCGTGAGCCTTCTCCGGTCGACGAGCTGTTCGTTCGTGGACTTCGACCTGAGGGACCGTGATCCGCTGATCGAGACGGATCCGACCCGGGCGCTGGACCTGACCCGTGAGATCCGGGCGAGCCTCGCGCGTTGGACCCCGGGCGAATTGGCGAGGACGGTGGGAACCCGGTGCGAGATCCGCTACGCGCCCGGTTCTTCGCCGGTGACTGGCTCGACCCTCGGCCGGGAACTGGGCTACGTGATCGCCCACGCCATCCATCACTTTGCGATCATCGCCATCATCGGGCGGCTGCAAGGAATCCGGTTGCCGGAGGATTTCGGGATGGCCCCCTCGACACTGGCCCACCTCCGCCGGATCCGGTCGTGAACACGAACACCTGGGCGGAAGCTCCGATTCCCCCCTTGGCCCAGGCGTGGGCGATCGGGTTGTCGACGTGGGTGCAGGAAGACATCCCGACCGTGAGTGCGGCGCTGCTGGCAGCCGCGGGCGCGTTGGATCCCTACCTGGCTTTCGCGGCCTGCTTCCTGGGGATCTGGCTGGGAGATCTCGCGCTGTACTGGCTGGCCCGGGGTCTCGGGCGACCGTTGTTGGCGACCTCGCTGGGACGACGATTGGCATCGGCAGAACGGGTCGAACGGAGCGAACGCTGGTTCGCGGAACGCGGCACCTGGCTCCTGGTGATGAGCCGGCTGATTCCCGGCACCCGGCTGCCCACCTACGTGGCCGCAGGCTTCCTGCGGGTTCCCTTTCTCGCGTTCAGCTCGGTGACCGCCTTGATGGTGATGGGCTGGACCGGGGCGATCTTTCTCGCGGCGCGGCTCGCCGGGCCTCGGGTGGCAGGATGGCTGGAACACCGCCCGGCCCGCTTCTGGCTGATTCCGTTGGCGGTCGCCGGCCTGTGGATGATGGCACGGATCGTCAGCCGGGCCTTTGCACACGGCGGGACGGATTGGTCGATCCGGCTGGAACGGTGGAAGCGATGGGAGTTCTGGCCGGCCTGGCTGTTCTACCTGCCCGTGGCCCTGCGCTATGTCCAGCTCTCGATCCGGCATGGCGGATGGACCCTGCCCACCGCAGCCAATCCCGGCATGGCGACCGGCGGGCTCGTCGGCGAATCGAAGTTCGTCACGCTGCTCGACCTGCACCGCACGAGCCCGGAGCTCACGGCGGAGGCCTGGCTCCTGACAGAGGGCTCCCCCGACGAACGCCTCACCCGGCTCGACCAAATCCGCGCCACCCACGGAATCGGACTCCCGTTCATCCTCAAGCCCGATGTCGGTCAGCGGGGCGTGGGCGTGCGATTGGTCCGCAGCGATCCCGATGTCCGACTCTACCTGTCCCGGAATCCCGAGCGGCTCGTCGTCCAACGCTACGTCCCGGGTCCGCGCGAGGCCGGCATCTTCTACTACCGGCATCCCGGCGAGGAACGCGGGCGGATCTTCGCCATCACCGAGAAGATCTTCCCGGAAGTCATCGGGGACGGACGCCGCACGCTGGAGCAACTGATCCGGGAGGACGAACGCGCCCGCCTGATCGGCGACCTGTACGTTCGCCGCTTCGCCTCGCGTGCACAGGAGATCCTCAAGCCCGGGGAACACCTCCGTCTCGTCGAGGCCGGAAACCACGCCCAAGGCTGCATCTTCCGGGACGGCGCCCACCTCCTCACCCCGGAACTGGAGTCGCGCATCGATGACATCTCCCGGCGCGTGCCGGGATTCTTCGTCGGACGATACGACCTCCGCTATGGCAGCGACGATGAACTGCGGCAGGGCCGGGGATTCCGGATCCTCGAGCTCAATGGTGCGGCGGCCGAGGCCACCAGCATCTATGACGCCCGTACCACCCTCCGCTCGGCTTACCGCACCCTGTTCCGCCAATGGGAAATCGTCTTTGCCATCGGCGCGGCCAACCGCGCCCTCGGCCATCGTCCTGACGGCGCCCTCGCCCTGCTCCGCACCTGGCGTCAGGCCAGCGCCCGGATCCGGACCTACCCGATGGCCGACTGAACGATCCTCATGTGCACCCTGACGCTCAGTCCGCAGACGCGCGGCTTCCTCGTGGTGATGAATCGCGATGAACAACGCTCGCGGATCCGCGCCCTGCCGCCCGAACAACACCACCTCGGCCAACGCCGGGCGCTGCATCCTTCCGAGCCCGGCGGAGGAACCTGGATCGGCCTCAACGACGCCGGAACCGTCTTCGCACTCCTCAACTGGTACTCCGTTCCGGATCGTCCCCGGGAGACACCGCTCTCCCGAGGAACCGTCGTTCCAGCCGTGCTCGACCTCGTGGATCCCGGCCCGGTCGAAGGACGTCTCGCGGCACTGGAACCCGAGCGGATCCGGCCCTTCCGGTTGGTCGGAATTTTTCCGTCGGCGGACGGGGGTGAAGTGCGGGAATGGCGATGGAACGGAAGAAGTCTCCAGAGCCGGTCCCACCCCTGGACCCTCAGCCATTGGATCTCGTCGGGCGCGGACGAACCCGGGGCCGAACGGGAACGCCGGCTCTGCTTCGAACACCACGCAGCCGACGCCGATCGCGGAGCGATGCCGTGGCTCGAACGTCTCCATTCCTCCCACGAACCCGCGCCCGGAGCCTACTCGATCTGCGTGCACCGCGAGGATGCAACCACCGTCAGCCAAACCCGGATCGGATGGCAGGACGGGAACGGATGGATGGAATACGTCGACGGGCCGCCCTGCGAACGATGCCCCCCGAAGATTGGGATTCTCACGGGCCACCCGCCGGGTTGAGCCTTGCGGGATCATGCACCAGTCCGGAATCAGGGCGGCCGCAAGAGGCTGCCTCGCCGCCTTCATCGGGACCCTGCTCCTCGGACTGCTGCCCGGTCTCGCCGCGACGCGGGCGATGGGCGCTGATGCACCACGCCCCCGGAACGTCGTCGTGATCTACGCCGATGACGTGGGTTGGGGTGACCTCGGTTGCTATGGAGCCAACGGAATCCCGACGCCGAACCTCGACCGGTTGGCGCGGGAAGGCGTCCGATTCACGGACGCCCATGCACCGGCCGCGACCTGCACGCCATCGCGGTTTGCGCTCCTGACGGGCGGTTACGCCTGGCGCACCCCGGGCACGGGCGTCCTGCCCGGTGACGCGGCGCTGATCCTGGACCCGTCCAAGCCGACGCTGGCGACCGTCTTCCGGAAGGCAGGCTTCGCAACCGGCGCCGTCGGCAAATGGCACCTCGGTCTCGGCCCCGGTCCCGGGAAGACCGACTGGAACGGCGAGATACGGCCCGGTCCACTGGAGGTCGGATTCGACCACGGGTTCCTCATGCCGGCGACCGGTGACCGCGTGCCGTGCGTGTACGTCGAGGATCACCGTGTCGTCGGACTCGATCCCTCGGATCCGCTCCGGGTCAGCTTCAAGGACGCCCTGACCAACGAACCCACCGGCAAGGCGAATCCCGACCTGCTGCGCATGCGCCCAAGCCACGGCCACGACATGACGATCATCAATGGGATCTCCCGCATCGGATACATGAGCGGTGGCCGGAGCGCGCGTTGGAAGGACGAGGACATGTCCGACGACTTTGCCCGGGCGGCCGTGCGGTTCATCGAGAAGCACCGGCAACAGCCCTTCTTCCTCTACTTCGCCCCGCACGACATCCACGTGCCGCGCGTTCCGCACCCCCGCTTCGTCGGCCGGACTCCGCATGGTCCACGCGGCGACGTGATGGTGGAACTCGACGAGTGCATGGGGCAGGTGCTCGCAGCACTGGATCGCCTCGGGCTCGCGCAGGACACCCTGGTGCTGTTCAGCAGTGACAACGGTCCGGTGGTCGACGACGGCTATCGGGACGAGGCAGTGGCGCGGTTAGGTGGGCATCGCCCGGCAGGTCCGTGGCGCGGCGGCAAGTACAGCCGGTTCGAGGGCGGAACCCGGGTCCCCTTGCTGGTGCGATGGCCTGCACGCGTGAAACCGGGCGTATCGGACGCCTTGGTCTGCCAGGTGGATTTCACTGCGACATTTGCCGCGTTGCTGAATCAGGAATTCCCGGCGGGAACGTGGGTGGATGCGGTGCCGCAGGTCGAGGCCCTGCTCGGGGAATCAACTCTGGGCCGGGATCATCTGGTCGAACAGTCCGGCGGACTCGCCCTTCGGGAGGGTCGGTGGAAATTCATGCCCGGCGGCCCGGGCGCGAAACGCAGCGAACCGACGAACACCGAACTCGGCAACGACACCGGCCCCCAGCTCTACGACCTGACCGCCGACCCGGGAGAAACCACGAACCTCGCCTCCGCCCAGCCAGAACGGGTGCGGGCCATGCGTCAGCGTCTGGAAGGGATCCGGAATCGCGGGACGAAGTAAGCAGCCCCTCGCCTGATTTGCGGGGGTGCAATGCGCCTCGCACGTTCGGCGCATGCCTGAACAGCCGGGGTTCATTCCTCCACATGGGGGTTACGCTGACCTGCTTTCGTATCAGAAGGCCGAGATCGTCTTCGATCTCACCCACTGCTACTGCGAGCGCTTCCTGAGACGCGGCGATCGCACGATCGACCAGATGGTCCAGGCGGCACGGTCCGGGAAGCAGAACATCGTCGAGGCCAGCCAGGCATCGGGCACCTCGAAGGAGATGGAGATCAAGCTGACCAACGTCGCCCGCGCCAGCCTCGAAGAACTGCTCACGGACTACCGTGATCAGTTGCGCATCGCGGATCTGTGCCTTTGGGACCCTGGTTCACGGCAGGCGCTGTACGTGCGGAAACTCGGGGCTCGCCCGGGCGTTTCGTACGCGGATTTCCGGGAGTTCGCCGAGACGCGTTCCCTCGAAGTCGTGGCGAACATCGCCATCTGCCTGATCCACCAGGCGAACTATCTGCTCGATCGCCAGCTACGCCGCCTGGAGGAGGATTTCCTGCGAAACGGAGGTCTCCGGGAGCGCATGACCCGGGCCAGAAGGAGGACTTGGGAGAGTTCTGGGAATGGCTCTGGGAATGGGACACATGGGACACATGGGACCAATAACGGCCCCGGCCTCCCCAACTCCCAGGTTCCATAGGTCCCATCCGTCCCATAGGTCCCACCCCCTCAGCCTCCCAACCCCCACCACTGCCTCACCACCCCTCCCTGCAACACCTCCGGCCCAGCCACCAGCAGCGCCGTAGACCACACATCCGAGTCCGTGGCGGACTCCGCCACCACGGCGGCCAGCGCCAGGCCCCGGGCCGGGTTGCCAGTCCGCGGGTCCAGGATGTGGCTCACCTGCGAGTCCCCACGACCCCACACGGCACTCACGGAAAGCGTGGTATCCCGGAGAAGCACGCGGGGCGGGCCACCGGCCGGCCACGCCACTCCGGTTCCAGGCGGCGGCTCCGGCAATGACACCGGCCACCCTTCGCCGTCCGACGGCGTTCCCAGCGCACACACCGTGCTCGTACCGCCATGGATGATCCCGTTCTCGACCCCGGCTTCCCTCAGGATCTCCACCGCCCGATCCAGGGCATAGCCCTTGCCCATCGCACCGGGGTGGATCTCCACGCCCGGTCGCAACAGGCACACGGTGCCACGCTCCCGGTCGAGCTCGACCTGCCTCCATCCAACCAACTCCCGGGCTGCCACGACAGCCACCGGATCCGGTGCCTCCGAAGCTCCCCCGCGGAATCCCCAGGCCCGAAGCAACGGGCCCACCGTGGGATCAAACGTGCCGCCCGTCTGTTCGGTCAGCTCCCGGGCCCGCCACAGGAACGCAAACAGCCGCGGATCCACCCGCACAGGCCTGCCCACTGCCTCGCGATGCAGCCGCACCAGTTCGCTTTCCGGCCTATACGGCGACAGCCATCCCTCGACCCGTTCGATCTCGTCCAGAGCCTCCTCGGCCGCCGCCCGGAGGGACTCCGGTCGCCGGCCCAGCAACAGGAGCTCGAATCGGGTGGCCATGGCGTTCCGGGCCACCCGGACCGACCCAGGCACATCAACGGGATGGGACACGTCCGAGAGGGTGTTCGGACCCGAGAAATCGCGAAACGAAATTCACCCCCCGGACCGTAGATGTCCGAGGCCCCCAGGCAGGATGCGGACCGGGTAAAGTTTCGGTTCCGTCCGGGGCCCGGCTGCGTAATGTCGATCCCCCGGAGGTTCGGGTGCGGATCGGAAACCGCGCCCCGGGAAGGTGAGCGCATGCCGGCGACGAACGTCATCCAGTTGCGGGAATTGCTGCGGGAACGGGTGCCCCACGCACGGCTGGGGCTGCCCGTGAAGCGGCGTGGCCAGGCGTTGCCCACCGGCGTGGCATCCCTCGACCAATTGCTGGGCGGCGGCCTGGCGGGCGGCGATCTCACGGAATTGGTCGGAACCGGCGCGGGCTCCGGTTCAGCCCAGATCCTCCACGCCTTCCTCCGTCGACTGGCCACCGACGGCCGCTTCCTCGCCCTGATCGACGGGGCAGACAGCTTCGACGTCGACGCCGAGGATCCTGACGTGCTGGCCCGGATGCTCTGGGTACGCTGCCACTCCGCGGACGAAGCCCTCAAGGCGGCGGACCTCGTGCTGCGCGACCGGAACCTTCCCGTCGTCGTCATCGACCTGAAATTCAATCCGCTGACGGAACTGCGTCGGGTCTCCGCAAGTGTCTGGCACCGGTTCTCGCGCCTCGCGGAACAGCATGGAACGACCGTCCTCGTGATCACGCCGTTCGCCATGGTGGGCGGAGCCGCGGCGCGTGTCGAAGTGGCGGCACGTCTGGATCCCCAGGCCCACGCCGACGGTCCCGAGGCCATCCTCGGCCGCCTGCAATTCCAGCTGCTGCGACAGGAGGCCGCCTCCATGAAGGGAGCGGCGGAAGCCTGACCATGTTCGCCGTCCTCCATGTCCCCCAGTTCCCGCTCCAGGCCGTCCTCCGCCATGAGCCGGAGACCTGGACACGCCCGGTGGTGCTGGTCGATCCCGGCATGACGACTCCACGGATCGTCGAACTCAACCGGCACGCCCGCGCCATGGGTGTCGAGACCGGCTTCACCGCGCCCCAGGCCCTCGCCCGGTGCACCGAGGTCGTCGTCCGGCACCGTTCCATCGCTGCCGAGGAATCCGCCGAGGCCGCCCTGATCCAATGCGCCTACGGATTCTCCCCGAACGTCGAATGGACCGCCGCCGGTTGGGTGACACTGGAACTCCGCGGACTGGCGGAACTGGCCGGCGAACCGGGGTCGGATGTCCTCACGTCCTGGGCCGGACGCCTGCACCAAGCCGCCGTCGCCCTCGGCATGACCTGCCGGATCGGTGTGGGACCCAATCCCACCGTCGCCCGCCATGCCGCCACCGCGCCCGCCACCGAGGGCGTGGAGATCCGCGTGGTCACCGCGGCGGACGCCGATCCGTTCGTGGGTGGATTGCCGGTGGCGGCGCTGGAACCTACCCCGCACACCGCACGGCTCCTGGCCAAGTGGGGCATCCACACCGTCGCGGAGTTCAAGGCCCTCGGTCAGGCGGAACTCGCGGACCGCCTGGGACTGGAGGCATTCGCCCTCTGGGCCGCCGCCGCCGCCACCAACACCCGCCCCCTGCGCCTCGTGCGCCCGCCCGAGCACTACCGCGAGGGATGCGAGTTCGATCCCCCGATCGAAACGCTGGAACCTCTTCTGTTCCTGCTCCGACGGTTCGTGGACTCCATCGAGCGCCGGCTCGAGCCCGCCGGAAAGGCCGTCGGCGGACTGGTCCTGCAACTCCGGCAGGAATCCGGCGATCTGCTCGAGCGCCGCCTTCGCGTCCCCCAACCCACCCGTCGCGCGGACGTCCTCTTCCGCATGCTCCAGACGCATCTCGAAGGCGTCCGCACGGAATCCTGCATCATCGCCGTCCAGCTCGAAGCCGAACCCGCCCGCCCCTCCCAGCACCAGTTCAGCCTCTTCGAGGCAGCCCTCCGCGACCCACACCAGTTCCAGGAAACCCTCGCCCGCCTCAGCGCCCTCGTCGGACCCGACCGCGTCGGTTCCCCCCTGCGACGTGACGGCCACCGGCCCGATGTGTTCCGCATGATTCCACCCGACTTCGAGAACGCTCCTTCGAACGTCGGGCGCCGAACACCGGAAATCCTGCGTCCGGCTGCGGTCCGCCGGATTCGCCCCGCCCTGTCCGCCACCGTCACTACCGCCCAACCCCGCAACGTCCCCACCCGGGCCAGCCTCGGCGAAGCCAGCGCGGTGCCCGGCCCGGTCCGCCCACCCAAGCCGGGACCCGTGTTCCGACCGGGTGAGATCGCAGCCCTGCTCGATCCGATCTTCCGACCCGCCGCTGCTCCTGCCGCCGATCCCACGCCCAAGGACACGTCGGTAGTCCCCTTTCCCGGCATGGATCCCGGTGCGACCGGCATCCCCCGCCTGACCGATGCCGCCGCTGCTGCAGATCCCGGCCGGCCAATGGAAGTCCGCTGCGAACTCGCCCAAGGCCGCGTCACTGTCGCGGTCGGACCCTGGCGCTCGTCCGGCAACTGGTGGGATCGCGATGCCTGGAACCGCACCGAATGGGACGTCAGCGTGCGTGGCTCGGTTCCCCTGCGGCTGGCCTGGGATGGAACGGCCTGGCAGGTCGAGGCCGTGATGGACTGAGGCCGACGAAAAAGGGGGACGACCCGCAGGTCGTCCCCCGTGATTCAGCCATTCCGAGCCGGCACTTACTTCTGCAACCGGAAGAACGCTGCGTCTGCCGAAGCCGACAGGTTCACCGTGTTCTGGCCGTTGACCTCGATGACCGGCGCGTTCACGTCGGACCAGCCGCCCCCGAGCGTCGCAGCACTGGTGAGACGGAAGCCCGCGGCTGAGACCGGCCAGGCGACACGGACCCCGGTCGCGGTGGCCTCGATGGTCACCGACGGCGCACTGGCAACCCGAACGGCTCCGACGCGAAGTCCTTCAACCCGCAGCGCCGTGTAACCATTGGCGGCATTGTTGACGAGGAACTCGATCGCATTCTTCCCGGCGACGAATCCGGAACTCAGCTCGAACGGCGTCAGCACGCTGAACTGTGCGTTGTTGATCAACCCGAGGCTGGTCCCGTTGAGGCGGATGTCCGTGCCCCCGTTATCGGTGGCCCAGCCGCCAAGCACGACCGCAGTCGCAGGATCGAACCCGGTGAGATCGAAGGTGACCTTGTAGGCATAGTCGCCACCGAGGGCGTCCACGGTGTTGAGCTTCGGCCCGATCCACTTCGACACCGCCGTGTTCGCCAGCCACGGCCCCGTGACGATCGGGAAGATCGTCGAGTCATGCACGACCGCCTCGCTCACCACGGAGTCCGTGGCGTTCGTGGTGAGGGTGTAATGCGGGTCGACCATCCCGTCGTCGAGGACCACGCCGTTGGCATCGACGCCCGTGCTGAACACGCCACCGACGCGCTCCAGGATCCGGATGACGGCCGCTTGGGAATTCGTGTTGCCGGCGCTGTTGCGGATGTTGACCACGTAGGACGCGGCATCCGCGGTCCCGAGGTTGGCGATCACGAGCGTGGGCTCGGTCTTGCCAGCCAGCGTCTGACCATCGCGCGACCACTGATAGGTCATCGGAACCGTGCTGTCGGCGACGACCCGGAGCGTGGCCGTCTCACCGACGAGGAAAGTGCCGCCCACCGGCTGGGCCACGATGCGCGGGACCTCGATGGCCGGCCCCGTCTTCTTGCGGGCACCGCCACGGAGCGACTCCGTCCGCAGACCCGTATATCCAGCCCCGGCGTTGTTGATCCGGAACTCGATCGTGTTCTTGCCGGAGAGGAAACCCGAGGTGATCGAGAAGTCCGTCCAGGTGCCGAAACCCGCCGTGTTGCGCAGCCCCGTCGCCGCGCCGTTCAGGAGCAACGTCCCTTCGTTGTCCGAGGACCAACGCCCGGAAATGAACGCCGTCGTCGGATCCAGCCCGGTGAGGTCGACCTGGATGCGGTAAGTGTAGTCACCACCCGCCGCACCCGAGGTCTCGGAGCGGGGCCCGATCCAGGCCGATTGATCGCCCGCCAGCAGCCACGGCCCAGCCACGATCGGGAATACCGTCGTATCCTGCGTGAAGGCCTCGGTCGTCGCGCCATCCGGATTCACGACCAACTGGTAGTGGGTGTCGACCGTTCCATCGACGAGGACGGTCCTTGAGTCATCCACGCCCGTCGCGAACAGGCCGGGTATGGCGTCGAACACGGACACCTTCGCCGCATTGCTGGTCTTCGAGCCTGCCCCGTTGGTGATGACCACCGTGTAGTCACCTTCGTCTGCCGTCGCAGCGGCGGCGATGGTGTAGGTGGCCTCCGTGGCCCCTTCGAGCACCGTCGTGCCCCGCTTCCATTGGTAGGTCAGCGGCGGAGTGCCATCGGCGGTCACGCTCAACGTGACCGATTCGCCCGCGACCACGCTGAGCGGCTTGGGCTGTTCGACGACGCTGGGCGGTTCATCCGGCAGTTCCACCGTGCCGCGAAGCTCGGCCCGGAATCCGGTCGGATTGATGCCGGACGGAGCATTGATGATGACGAACTCGAGCGTGTTCACACCCTCGATGAAGCCGGTTTCGATCGTGAAGTCCGTGAAGCCGCCAAAGCCGGCGCTGTTGGCGAGACCCGTGCTGATCCCGTTGATCACGATGTCGGCGCCGCTGTTGTCCACGGCCCACTTGCCCGTGATCTTCGCCTTGTTGGGATCAAATCCTGTCAGGTCAAAGGTCGTCCGGATGATGTACTGACCCTCGTTGTTGCCGATGCCCTGTTGCGGCCGCGGTGCAATCCAACGCGAGGAAGGTCCTTCTGCCAGCCACGGCCCGACCGGGAATCCAGGGGTCAAGGTGAACAGGTCCGGGCCCGGGTATGCGGTGTCCGCGCTTTCGACCAGCGTGTAGTGGGGGTCTTTCGTGGCGTTGGCCAGCGGCGCGCCGGCGTCATTGACGCCCGTCGAATACAGTTTGGGGATCGGAGCCGCAGAAAGCTGGGCGCTCAGTGTCAGAGCTCCAGCCATCAGCACTTGTGGAACGGCTGCCATCCGTCGAAACAGGGAGGTCATGGAATGGAATGGTTTCGTTGATGCGCCTCCTGACGGGGCACGGACGGCGGGGGCCGTTGATTCAGCCTTCGCTCCAGGAACCTTCGCAGGGGGATTGGCTGGTTATACCCAAGCGATGTGGGGCGTCCATCCCGACGTTACGGGAATGTGAACTTCCGCCGCAAAGGTGTTCACGCCGGAGCCTGATTCCTCCCAAACCCAGCCTCCGGGGCACATCGTGAACCGCCGCGTGAGGGCACGCGGCCTACAATCCGTCAGACGGTAGGCCGGGTGACCCCACCCGGCGATGATCCGTAACCCGCCGCGTGAGGGCACGCAGCCTACAATCCGTCAGACGGTAGGCCGGGTGACCCCACCCGGCGATGATCCGTAACCCGCCACGTGAGGGCACGCAGCCTACAGGACGGAACTGGGCCCTACCGTCGCACCCCTGTCGTCAGTCCGGGGCCCGTTTCAGATTCGGTTACGCCGGAGGCGTTGAAGCCGGTAGCCCCGGGTTGGCGCGGGAGCGCCTACCCGGGGTTGGGTGGGTTGAAGCGGCCGCACCCCGAAGGCGGTGCGAAGACCCCTCCCTCTGCAACCCCTCCAGGGTTGATGATCCATTCCGCAGGTTCCCGGGGTAACGCTTCGCGACCCCGTATTGGCTATCTGCTTCAACGCCTCCGGCGTTAACTAAAACGACGGCCACGGGCTTCTGGATGCGGAACCTTCACCCGCCTCGTCACCTCGGCTACACCCAGACTACTCCTGCGGGTAGACCAGGATCCGGTCGTGGACGAGCAGGGCAAGGTCCGCCTTGCCGTCGCCGGTAAGGTCAACGACCAACGCCTCGCGCGGCTCGGGACTTTCGACCGGCCGACGCTGGCGGAAGGTGCGCTCCTCGAAGACCTGCCAGCGGTTCGCCGGGACCAATTGGTGCGGGGCCTCGAAAGTCACCAGGTCGACATAGGCCCGCGATGTCTCGAGGAAAACCAGATCCCGTCGCCCATCTTGGTTCAGCTCGCCGCTGACGACGTCGTGCAGGAACCCGTCCTTGATCGGCGTCTCATACCCGTCGAGCTCCGCCATCTCCCAGATCTCGCCCGTCAGGCGCTTCCACGCGATCCCGTTCGCACCCAGGAATCCCACCGAGTTCGCGATACCGCTGGCGGACTCGATCTCCAGCGGGATCAGCGTCGCGAAATCCGTCACGGGCAGCGGCAGGTTCTTCCCGGCCTGCCAGACACCACTCGCGTTCCGCGTGCAGACGGTTAGCGCCTTGCGATCCGCATCGAACAGGAACAGCGCCGGCGACTTGGAATCCGGGATCGGCACCGCAGCAGCCCCGACGATGCGGGAACTGCTGCTAGCGCCGTTGATCTGGTCGCGAACCGTGAAATTCCACGACGCGGCATCGCCAGTCGTCCCCTGCAGGACCACGGCACGCACGAAGTTCTTCTGCGCCAGCAACAGCTCCGGGCGGCCGTCGCCGTCCGCATCCGCGATCGCGAGCCAGGGATTGTCGCTCGCGCCACCCGGCGGATTCACGTCGATTTCCTCGTAGCTTCGACCGTCCTTCGGCTCGGCGAGTCGGCGCAGGATCTTGATCTTCTCGTACGGGGTCAGGACCACGAGATCGACCTGGCCGTCCTGATCGGCGTCATGGAATGCCAGTGTCGTCGGAGCTCCCTTGAAGCTCTCCGCCAACACCTGCACCTGCGGCTTCAGGTCGGGGCCCACCAGCGCCAGCTCGCGGACCTGCACCGTCTCGCTCTTCCCGTCCTTGGTTCGCTTGTCATCCCGCTCGGTGATCACCGCCAGCATCGGCTGCCCCGCCTTCACCTCGCCCACCGCCATTGCCAGTGGACGGCCCGGGAGCTGGAGCGGCTTCGGGAAAGCCACCCGGCCCGACTTCTCGACCGCAGCCAACCCGATCTGCTTCTCATCCGGACTCAGCAGGAACACTTCCGGCGATCCATCCTTGTTCCAGTCGATCGCTGCGATGTCGGTGACGCCGCTGAACGCCGGGAACGTGCGCGGGGTGGACAGGGCACCATCGGCCTGCTGGCTGTACACGAGGATCTGTCCGCCCTCGGGATCCGCCACCAGCAGGTCCTGTCGGCGGTCGCCGTTGAGGTCGGCCCAGGCCAGACCGCGCCGGGACTTGTCCGTGCGCGGCAACGGCAACACGGAGAACTGGCCATCCGCCAGCGCCCCGGCAATCGACTCCGTCGCCTTCCGACGCACGTTGCTCACCGCCGCACGGCCGGACTTGGCCGCGATCGTGACGAACTCGGTCTTGCGATCGGCATCGAGATCGTCGGCCCAGTAGGATCGGACCGGAGCGAGTGTCAGGTGGACTTCGGGGCCCAGCTGGCCCGTCGCGTCCTGAAGGCGGAAGCGGAACGGATTCGGATGATCCCAGTTCACGAGGAGCAGGTCGTTGCGCCCATCGCCGTTCACGTCGAGGACCTGCACGGCCTTGACCGTGCCGGTGTACGGAAGCTTCTCGGGTTCGGCGAGGCTGCGGTCGGGCTTCTGCAGGAGCACGTGGATGTGCTTCTCGGCCAGCAGCAGGACGTCCGGACGCCCGTCGCCATTGATGTCCCCGCTGGTCAGCGCATTGGCATCCAGCAGGCCGTCGCCGAGGTCGAACCGCTTCGGGGCCGACCACGTGTTCGTGCCTTCGTTGAACTGGATGACCAGTTCCTTTGGCTCGCCGAAATACGCGAGGTCCGGGCGCTTGTCGCCGTTCAGGTCCTCGACGATCAGGCTCGAGATGCGCTTCTCCGACGAAATGCTCTCCACGCGGAACCGCGCGTCCGAAGGCAGCTCATTCACGTCGCGCCGCCCGGCGACGGTCTTCTTCACCGGCACGTTGGTGAGGCCGGTCTGGTTGTAGAGGAGCGTCAGCTTCGAGCGGGAATTGTTGACGACGATGAGGTCGTTCCGGCCGTCGCCATCCAGGTCTGCCGTCCGGAGGAAGCCGGTGCCGACGTCGATCGGGAAGATCTCGGGACCCGTGAAGCCGAATCGGTTCGTCGCGCCCGTATCATCATTGGCGGCCTGCAACGCAGTGCAGGCGAGGCACAGGGCGGCGAGGGTGCGAAGGGACATAGTTGGGCGGCGCCGGTCGAACATCGTGCCAGAGCATGTGGCCAGACTGCCCAGTTTCAAGTTTTGATCCGGGTTGGCGTGGCGACGTCCTCGTCGCCTTCCGAACGGGCATGGGAGGGCAACGAGGACGTTGCCGCCCCGCTTGGGGTGGGAACAGTGCCGGGATAGGCCCACTGGCAACCTCGATCTCGCAACCGGGCTCAAGGAAGCTCAGTTCGCCATCCCTCCGCTTCAATGCGGGAGAACTCGGCATCGATCGTAGACTGGATGCGCCGCATTTCTCCTTCGGGCAAGCGCGGCGGCGTTACTGGCCATTCGGCAGACCGCCGACGCGGCCCCGCCAGTTTTTCCCTCAGGGCCTCGGTCAGGAACGCCCGGAGTGAGACGCCCCGGCCGGCGGCCGCCGACTTGGCCTCGCGGAACAACTGGTCCGGGATTTCCACTGTGGTCTTCACGGGTGAATCATCCCGTAAACATTGGCTGACGGTCAATTCGGCCGCATCGTCGCCGCCCCGCGACAATAGACCGTGCCGGACAGCACTGCTGCCAGCCCTCACGGTCAGAAAGGATTTGTGACGACAAAAGGGAAGGAACGTTTACGTGCTCTACCCCTGAGCTACCCCGGCGTATGGAGCCGGGGGCGGGACTCGAACCCGCGACCACGTCGTTTACAGCGATGTAGTTCCTTCAGCATTCGTCACAAAAGGGAATCCGGGGCGACAAGGATTCGGGAAACATTTCTGTGCTCTACCGTTGAGCTACGCACCCGCTTGCGCAGGCACGGCCGGATTCGAACCGGCAACATCAGGTATACATGTAGTTTCCCAGGCATTCGCCCCGGAAAATTCAGATGAGCCCCGACCTCGGACGGGGCATGGAACCGGAAGTCGGTCCCATGCCGCACGTCCTGGGTCAGGCGGGCTCAACGGCCAGCGACAAGCGGGGTGAGAGAATGGACGGCGTCCGGTGAAGGACGTGCATCCCGCGGGATTTGAACCCGCCAGCCTTGCGGCGTTACCTGTACTCCCACCGGCATTCGCCGGCCAAAAGTGTCAAAGATCAGGGAAGGATTCCGGAAACGGGCCGACCAGGTGTTGTCGTGACGGACAGGTTTTGAATGTAGTCACGACGGCATTCGGCCCGAAATCCGTTGGGTCCCGGCCGGCAGGGCGGCGCCCCGCCAGCCAGGGACATGGCCGTCAGACGGCCATCGATTCGATCTCGCCGACCCAGTGGTCGGCGCTGAGTTCACCGCGGGCGAACCGCGCGATGATGTCAAAGACGGCGTCCGAGAATCCGCCGACATTCAGGATGTCCTGTCGCTCGGCGGCCTGGGTCGTCCCATAAGGGGCGAGGTCCAGGCAGACCAGGCGTGCCCGCGGATTGCGCCGACGGAAGTGTTCCCACTCCGCCATCGTCGCCGTGCTCCGGCCTCCGCCGTGGCCGTCGACCCAGCTCTGGTTGTCCGAGACCATCACGACCAGGTCGGCGGTCACGCGACGCACGTTGAGGTCGGCGATCGGAGCGCTGCAGTTCGTCCCGCCGCTCGGCAGGGCTGCGAGCTTCGCGGCGTTCGTCATCACCGAATCGCGCGGATTCAGCGAGACACGGACGACGTCATCGGAGAACGGCAGCACCTGCGCCGAACCGTTCTTCCGCAGCAAGGCCGCGGCTACCAGGGCCGCCGCCTGCAAGCAGGTGACGGACGTCGTGGACCCCTTCCGCTCGCCGGTCACCGGCGATTGCATCGACCCGGACACGTCCGGGCAGACCACGATCTCGCCAGCCACAGCGGGCACGTTCTCGATGGCGATCTCCATCGCGTCCTGGAGCGCGTTGCGTACTTCCTCCGGCACCTTCGAGTCGGCGTTCTGGAACGCCACCATCAGCTGGTACGGGAAGACCCGGGCCCTCCGGATCAGCGAGGCATCGCGCAGGCGGTTGGCCACCATCCGGGTCACCTTCCGGTCCCCGAAGACGCCGTGCCGCGCAAAGGTGTTGAGGTTCATCCGCGTCATCTGCCACCCGGCATTCCGCGCGATCGCCGTCCACTCGGGAGTCCCGAGCTGGAGCGCGGTGAGCATCTGGAACGGGACGTCCGGAACCTCCTTCGACGTTCCCGCCTTGTAGGCCTCGTAGGCCTTCACGCATTCCGGCAGTGCGGCTGCGTCGTGGTTGCGGCCAAGGAGCCATCCATACAGGGCGGCTCGGGTGGCGTCCGCGGGGTGCGGGTGCACCATTCGGACGACATCCGCCAGCGACGGGCTCTGGCCGACGGAGGCGCGCAGGATCTGTTCGTCCGACGCCTTCTCCAGCCAACGCTGGACGAGCTTCTTGGGGACCGTTCCCAGGGACTTCCGCCCGACGACGCCGGAGCGGACGATCTGGACGAAGTTCCGGACGAGCCGGCCATCGGCGCAGACCTTGGGGAAGACGGCCTTGAGCTGGTTGGCGTCGAGGACGCTCAACGCGGCGCAGAGCAGGGCGGGCATGTCCTTCATGTAGCCGCGCTCCCGGCTGTAGAGAGCCACCTTGGCGGTGAACTCCGGTCCGGCCGCCGAGACCATCTCGAGCACACGCTCCAGCTGGGTTTCCGCCGACGCGTAGAAGGTCCCGTTGAGGCAACCGGTCACCGCGTACTGCGCAAGCGCCTGTCGCGGCGGGAGGGCGAAGGCCTTTCCGCCGGCCTCGTTCACGGAGTCCGCCTTGGGCGGGGATCCCGCGAGGGAGCGGAAGATGTATTTGTTCGCCATATGCGTTCCTTTCGTTCGTTGTGCGATTCAGGGATGCAACGGCCGTGCCAAGTCGGAATCGGGCGCCCAGATAGATTCTCAAGCTGTTGGTATCCAAACATAAAGTGCGCAAATCCCACGATGGACGCCTTCCAAGTTCCCGCTCGCCATGGCTCGATCAATCGCGAAACTCATCGCCTATAAGCGATGAAGACCAAGAAGACCGTCATCCTGGGAATCCTCGGCAGCATCCTCGACTCCGGGTTCCGGGACGAACGCTGGCAGAAGTGGCGTCCGACGGTCTCGCTGTGCCAGCACGACGACCTGGAGGTCAGCCGGGTGGAGCTGATGCATCAGGCCGAGCACGTCGACATCGCGAAGTGCGTGGCTGCGGACATCGGCCGGGTGTCGCCGGGGACGAAGGCCCAGCTGCACGCGCAGGCGTTGCGCGATCCATGGGACTTCGAGGAGGTCTTCGCGAGCCTGCACGAGTTCGCGCGGACCTATCCGTTCGATCCCGACGAAGAGGACTATCTCGTCCACATCACGACCGGCACGCATGTGCAGCAGATCTGCCTGTTCCTATTGACGGAGAGCCGGCACTTCCCGGCCCGCCTCATCCAGACCGCGCCCAAGGAACGGAAGACCCGCTCAGCCGATGGCACCTACAACATCATCGATCTCGACCTCGGGCGTTACGACCGGATCGCGGCCCGGTTCCGCAAGGAGGCGACCGAGGCGCGCTCGCTGCTCAAGAGCGGCATCGAGACCCGGAACGCCCACTTCAACCGGCTGATCGAACAGATCGAGCACGTCGCGGTGCACTCGAAGGATCCGGTGCTGTTGATGGGGCCAACGGGTGCGGGCAAGAGCCAGCTGGCGCGGAAGATCTATGAACTGAAGAAGGCCCGGCATCAGATCGGCGGGAGCTTCGTGGAGGTGAACTGCGCGACCCTTCGGGGAGACGCGGCGATGAGCGCGTTGTTCGGGCATGTGAAGGGAGCGTTCACGGGCGCGCTGAAGGATCGTCCGGGGTTGCTGCGGGCCGCCGATGGCGGGCTGCTGTTCCTCGACGAGGTGGGTGAGCTCGGCCTGGACGAACAGGCCATGCTGCTGCGGGCGCTCGAGGACAAGCGCTTCCTGCCGTTCGGCGGGGACCGCGAGGTGAAGAGCGACTTCCAGCTCATCACCGGAACCAACCGGGACCTGCACGAACGCGTGGCGGAGGGACGCTTCCGCGAGGACCTCCTGGCGCGGCTCAACCTCTGGACCTTCCGGCTCCCCGGCCTCCGCGAGCGCGCCGAGGACATCGGTCCCAACCTCGACTACGAACTCGAGCAGTTCGCGCGTCGGCAGGGTACCCGCGTGACCATGAGCCGCGAAGTGCGCGACGCGTTCCTCCGCTTCGCGCACGGTCCCGAGGCGCCGTGGCGCGCCAACTTCCGCGACCTCAACGCCGCCGTCACCCGCATGGCCACCCTCGCCCAGGGCGGGCGCATCGGGGCCGAGGTCATGGAGGAGGAGATCGGGCGGCTCAGGGTTGCCTGGGCCGATCGGGGCGAGTCCGACACAGGCACCGGTAACGCCGATGCCGACCTACTCCGTGAAGTGCTCGGCGAGAAGGGAGTCGAACAACTCGACCCCTTCGACCAGGTCCAGCTCGGCTACGTCCTGCGCATCTGCCGATCATCCCGCACGATGTCCGATGCCGGCCGCGTCCTGTTCCGCGTGACCCGCACCAACCGCAAGCACTCGAACGATGCGGACCGCCTCGGGAAGTATCTGGCGCGATTCGGGGTCAGCTGGGAGGAGGTGCGGAGCAAGGGCGGCTCCTGACCTACCCCCGTTTGAAGACAGGAACGGAGTGGCGACGTCCCCGTCGCCTCGGGAAAGCGCCTGGGATGGCAACGCGGACGTTGCCACCCCGTTTTATGCGGGGGATGAAGGGTGCCTTTACCTCCTCACCCGAAAGGACCCGCTGCCGCTCATGAGGGCTTCGATCTCGGCGCGGGTACAGCGGTTGGCGTCGCCTTCGATGGAATGGGCGAGGCAGGAAGCGGCGGTGGCGAAGCGGAGGGCGGTCTCCGGTGAATCCATGCCGGGCGTGTTGAGGCAGAACAGGAGTCCCGCGGAGAAGGCGTCACCGGTGCCGACGCGGTCGACGATGTGGGTGATGGCGTACGGGGCGAACGAGCCGTCCGCCGCGACCGGCGCATGGAAGGCCTGGGCGCTGGCGGTGTCGTAGAGGAACCCGCCCCACAGGTGATGCGAGGCCGTCACCGTCTGCCGCAGCGTGATGGCGATGGTGCGCAGGTTCGGGAAGAGGTCGTGCAGCTGGCGCGCGACGTCGAGCGTGGCGTTGAGGTCGGGAGCATCGCCGACGGGGGGAGGCGTGCGCGGGCGGATTCCCATCATTTCGGCGGCGTCCTCGCGTCCGCCAACGAAATGGGTGGCGAAGGGCAGGACCTCGCGCATCAAGCGATTGGCGAGCGCACGGGGGGCGGTGCCGGGTTCCCAGCGGAAGAGCTTCGAGCGGAAGTTCAGGTCGCAGGAGACGGGAACACCAAGTTCGTGGGCGGTGCGGGCGGCGGCAAGATTGGCGGCGGCGGCGGCGGCGGAGAGCGCCGGCGTGATCCCGGTGAGATGCAGCCAGCCGGCGTTCGACAGGATCTCCTTCCAGGGATAAGCCGACGCGGGAGTGATGGCGATCGAGCTGCCTTCGCGGTCATAGACCACGGTTCCCGCGCGTTGCGCGGCACCCTTCTCCAGGAAGTACAGGCCGAGCCGGCCAGCCTCGGGCCGCAGGATGTGGCGCGTATCAATGCCGTTGGAGCGAAGGCTGGCGATGCAGGCGTCGCCCAGCTCGTTCTGGGGCAGCGCGGTGACGAAGGCCGTCGGAAGGCCGAGATCGGCGAGGGAACGCAGGACGTTGGCCTCGGCTCCGGCGAACTCGAACTCGACGTTGCCGGGCAGGCACTGGCTGAACCGACGGAAGCCGGGCATGGCGACCCGGCCCATGATCTCACCAAAGGCGACGATGGGCTTCATGTGGTGCGGGGCTTGCGGAGGTTGTCGACCATCTCGCGGACGGCCCGGGCGTTCTCGCGGATCAATCCCCAGTTGCCGCCGGTGATCAGTTCCCGCGGCGCGATCCAGGATCCGCCGAGGGCGATGACCGCAGGTTCGCGCAGGTAGGATTCGGCGGTCTGGAGCGTGATCCCGCCGAGCGGCATGTATCGGACCCCGAGATGCGAGAAGGGCGACGTCGTGATGCGCAGGTGCCGCGCGCCGCCGAGGGTCTCCGCGGGGAAATACTTCAGCAGGCCGCAGCCGAGGCCGAGGGCGCGTTCGATCTCGGACGGCGTGCACACACCCGGCGCAAAGGGCAGGTCGCAATCGCGGGCGGCGCGGACGACATCCGGGTTCAGTCCCGGCGCTACGCCAAAGGTTGCACCCGCGTCGACGGCTGCCTCCACCTGCGCTGGTTCGAGCAGAGTTCCGGCGCCGATTCCAACCGCAGGAAACGCCTGTCGGATCCGGCGGATGCCCTCGAGCGCGGACGGCGTACGCAGCGTGAGCTCGATCAGGTCGATGCCGCCTTCGAGCAGGGCCGCAGCCAGCGGCTCGGCGTGGCGCGGTTCATCGATGATGACGACGGCAACAGCGCCGGTGGCCTGAAGGCGCGAGCACCACGGTTCCGGGAAGGTCAGGTTCATGGATGGATTTGGTTCGCAGGAAATCAGCGGGGGCCCTGATCGGCGCGATACAGCAGCCAGGCCCCGACGCCCTGGAAGAGGAAGTTGGGGATCCACAGGATCAGGTGGGGATACGCTGCCTCGCGCGTCTCCAGCGCCTGGCCGAGGATGATGAAGGCGTAATAGGCGAACAGGAGAGCCAGCGCGATCGCCAGGCCGATGTTCGTCTCGCGACGGTGGGCACGCAGGCCCAGCGGAATGCCGACCAGTGTGAACCCGACGCAGGCAAAGCTGAACGCAACCTGGCGGTGAAGCTGCACGAGGATCGGCGTGACCGGTTCACCGGCTTCGCGCCGCCGGCCGAGTTCCGTCTGGAGTTGCGGGAAGGTCATCTCCGAGGGCTTCGGCGTCACCAGCGCGTCGGGGCGGAGCAGCGTCAGGTTCGTCGACCATTCGGCAGCGTAGATCGGATTCAGCTGCGCGAGGCCCTGAGCGTTCCTGAGCGTCAGGTGATTCGGCCAGCCATTGGTATCGAGGCTGAAGCTCGCCTCGGGTGCCCACAGGTCGAGCATCCGGCGACCTCCCACGACCTGATACACCAGCACCTCGCTCAGGTTCGTCCCGGAAGCTTCCCGCGCATAGAGCGTGAGCGATCCGAAATCCAGGTAACGTCCCGAGGCGAATCCGGCGAAGCCCTTCGCGCGGATGGCGTCCTGTTGCAGTTGCTTGAAAGCCACCCGGCTGGCGGGCGCGACATAACCGTTGAACCACCCGCACACGCAGCTCAGCAGCACACTCAACCCGACCACCGGCGCCGCCGCCGCCACCAGGCTGATCCCACCCGAGCGGATCGCCGTGATCTCGCCATCCGCACTCAACCGCCCGAACACCAGCAGCGAGGCCGTCAACATCCCGATGGGCAACGCGAATGCGACGGCGAACGGGATCAACAGCAGGATCGCCCGCGCCACTATCGACAACGTCGCACGCCCGCTCGCGAGCAGGTCGAGGACGTCCTTGAGCACGTTCCCGAGGAGCAGGATGAACGTGAACACCGCCACCGTGACCAGCAACGTGGCCACGGTCTGTCGAAGCAGATGGAGATGCAGCGTCCTCAAGGAATCCGGCGCGAGCATCCCGGGACCCCGTGGATGGGGCAAGGGTCGCTTTGCGCCTACGCGATCCTCCGTCTCAGCCGCACCTATCGTGCCTCTGCCCTTCGGAGCATGCGGCACGGCGGCGGCGCGGGGTAGTCGGGACGGGTCTGGCGGGCTCAACGGCCAACGGTCGCCGCTGGTCCACCCCCACCAATTCCCATCCCATTCAGTCGGTCGGCGAGCCGCGCTGTCTCCCACTCGATGGTCCGTCCATCCTCCAGCCAGCCCAGGATGCTACGGCCGTTTGCGGAGCTGTTGGTCGCGGTGATCGGGGACGCAAACGGTAGACGGATTTCTTCCTCAGGTGCTGACCGCCATAGAACCCCTCCACCCGACAACGGCACCCGCGGACGGCCCGTCTCCGCAGTCGTCCCGTGAACGAATTCCCTGGGATCCCCAAACTCCCAGGTCCGCGCCCGGGTCCGGCCCGCCGCGTAGGCAACCACCGTCCGACCCGAGGGCGACAGCTCGATGGATTCAGCCGTGGCCTCGATGGCGGCGAGCGACTGTCCCAGCTCGAGGTCCAGGATCTCGATCAGGCCCGTGGTGCGACACACGGCGGCCAGTGTTCTGGCTTCATCCAGGGACAGGCTTGCCACGCCACCGGAGCGAGTACCAATCGCCACGATTTCACGCCTCTCCCAGTCCACCTGCCAGAGCCCCGTCCGGGTGCCGCAGTACACCCGCGTTGGATCCCGACTCCAGGCGACGGCCGTGGGGAGGCCATGGAGGGCAAGGGTTGACTCGACCCTGCCGGACTCGACATCCACCAGGGCAATTCCTGGCGGCTCCTCCACCAGTACCGCCAACCTGTTCCCCCTCGGAGCCCAAGCCATCGGCCCGGATCGCCCCGGCAGCTCGACCCGCACCTTGCGGACCATGTCGTCCGTGGAGGAGACCGCGAGCACCCGGTCGGAATCCCCTTCGAACCGGAACGTGTAGGCCACCTGCGATCCATCCTCCCGGAAGGCCGCGTGGTTCGCACCGTGCACGCGCGCCAGCCAGACCCATGCGCCCGTGCCCGGATCACATCGCCGGAATCGAAGCGAGTTTCCCGCTCCGATCATCGCCAGCCACCGGCCATTCGAGCTGAAGCCAAGGAACTGAGTCAGGGGCTCGATCTCCTGGTCATGAAGGAAGACATCCCGATGATCCGCCAGGGACCGGAAGAGGATGCGCCCGCCGGGTTCGGCCACCGCGTAGCGGCCCCGGTCCGGATCCAACACGATGGGAGCCGCGGCACCCGGGGGATCGAACGGAATGGGATTCAGATCACCGGTGCAGAGGGCGAGAACCGCTTCCTGTCGAAGACCCGGAACAAGGCTGTCCCCACCCGCCCCGCGCAGGGCACGAAGGGCCTCAGCCCTCCATCCAGGCCGGCCGTCCAGCCGGGCGCCACGCGCTTCATCCAGCGGTCCGCGTCGCGCGCCAACCGCCTTGGCCGGGCTCCGTCCAACCCAGTGCACTCCGAAAGCCACCAGGCCGATCAGCCCCAGGCCGACCATCACCGGGGCGAGAGCCCGACGAATCCAGGAGGCAACCACTGCCCGTCTCCGCAGTGCGCGCACCGGCGCGCCCATCGCCACCTGCCCCAGCTCGACCGCCAGCTCCGTCGCGGAAGCGTGCCGCCGCGCCGGATCCGGATCGCAGGCACGCAGGATGACGGCATTCAATTCGGCAAGGCCGGGATCGTCGGCAACCGCGGGATCGTCCAGCGGCAGCTCAGGGAAGCTCCGGCGATCCCGTCCCGTCACCGCCTCATACATCACCTTGCCGAGGCTGTAGATGTCCGCCGTCGGCCTCCCTGAACCCTCGGGAGGAATGAACCCTTCGGTCCCGACGCAGGAGTCACTCTCATCACTCCCGCAAACGAGTCCGATGTCGGCGAACTTGGGCTCTCCTCCGACGAAGATGATGTTGGCAGGCTTGATGTCCCGGTGGACGAGTCCACCCCGATGCAGATGCCCCAGCGCATCGGCCAACCTCTGGAACAGGAGAGCGCATTCGACCACCGACAGGCGGCGGCGGATCTCGAGCTCGGAGGCCAGTGTCCGTGGTGAGTAAGCGGCCGGGTCAAAGCCGGCCTCCGCCGGGAACGGAACCCGCGGGTCCGCGAGCTCCATCACGTAGTAGAAATATCCAGCCTCCTCGTTCCGACCGACCTGCAGCACGTCCACGAGCCCGTCGTGCGTCCTCGAAACCGGCTCGAACCGCTGGATGCCGTGAAACTCGCGTTCGAAGGGCCGGGGCGAATCAAAGCGGTCGCGGCGGACAACCTTGAGCGCGCGCCAGGTGCCCAGGATGTTCCTGCCAAGCCATACTTCACCGTAACTTCCCCGGCCGACCATCCGGTGGATCACGTGGTCAGGGATTGCAGGTTGGGGATTCAAGCAGGGGAAAGCGGGGCAGATTCGCGGCAAGGCCAGCATGTCGCCGGGCGCTTTTCAAACCGGAATCAGGCCTGGACCACGCGCAAGACGCATCCTGGCGCTACCCCCGCGCCAAACGGGGCGGTCGCCGGTTCCGAAGCCGCGGCCCTCATTGAAGGCCGGGTGCCCCCACCCGGCGGGGTTGGGGAGGCGCCGCGTGAGGGCACGCGGCCTACAGCTCGCCCAAATTCTCGCTGGGGCAGTGTCAGGATGCGGCCCCAGGCGCGGGGGACATGGCGCACGGCCATTTCAGGGGGCACCCGGATGCTCGCCAACCGCCCGTTCGAGCTCGCGTTGCAGCAGCGGGGCCAGACGGTGCCGGGAGAGATAGACCTGCATGCGGCTCACGCCGAGGACCTGCGCGACCCGGGCCACCGGCCACCCCTTGAGGACGTAGAGGTCAAACATCTGGTACTGCTCCGGACGGACGCGCCGACGCAGCCGTTCTAGGGCAAGGCTTCGGACATGGGCGTCCCATTCGGCATCCCAGATCCGCTCCAGGTCCCCACCGTGCTCGCGGGCTGCCCGTTCCAGTTCCGCTTCGACCTCCACGTCGTCCAACTGCGCCCGGTTCACTTCTCCCTGCCGGTAGCGCCGCCGCATCGCGTCCAGGATCCGGCACCGGGCAATCTGGAGCAGCCACGCCTTGAAGCTGCCGAGCCGGGGATCGTAGCGGAACCCGGGCATCTGCCGCGCCACCGCGATCACGGTCTCCTGGACGACGTCCTGAGCGGCGGCCTCATCGAGGCCAGCCTTGCGCGCCGCGTCGAAGATCAGCCTCCAATAGCTCTCGAAGAACTCGCGCCAGCTGTCTTGCTGATCCCACGACCGAAGTCGCGAGAGCAGGCTTTCCCGGGTCGGAAGGCCGCCGTCAGGGGTTCCAGATCGCTGCATCTCCAGAGGATTCGTCGCCGCCCAGCCGCCTTTTTCAACCAATTTGGCCCAGATGCCACTTTTCTGAAAAGCAGTCCGCCACCGCGGTGAATCCTCCCGATGAGCCGCAATTCGCTGCCTGTCCGTCCGCGCTTCCACCTGCCCCAACTCATCGTCGTTGCGACCCTGTCCACGGGGTTCGCCGTCGCCGATCCGGCATCCGGACCGCTCGCCGACCCGTTCAGCACACTGGTTTCCCTCGATGCGCAGCAGCTGGCGGACCCCAGCACTGGAGCCCATTTCTCCGGCTCGGGCGGCGAACGGCGCCATTGGAGCGCCAACACGCCTCGAGCCCGCATCGAGGTTGGTCCCGGCCCTCAGAACGTCCACCAGCAGACTCCGGACGGCATCACCGGGCTCCAGGCGTTGCAATCGACCTTTCCGGCGCACGACGGCGTGACCAGCCGTCACACGACGAGCACCGCACGCTCGTCGAACCCGGTCTTCGCCTGACCCGGGTAGCCGCGCTGGTTCGCGAAGACGCGGGTCCGACCGACCTGATAGTCCACCGATCGGTGCGTGTGGCCGTGGACCCACAGACCGGCTCCGCTCTCCGCGAAATGCCGGCTGATCCAAGCGAGCCCTTTCCGCTTGGGGTGTAGGTCGCCCGCGATGACCACGACATCGGCATCCGCCGCCGGGGGTTCCCAGTCGGCGAACTCCAGATGGATGTCACTGAAGACCCGAATCCTCATGGGAAGGCTGGGCGGCGCATCGGGCTATCGTGCCCCAGCCCGGACGGCTGGGGCGAGACTCCGTCGAGCCGGGCACGGAGTTTTCAACCTAGAAACGGCGGTTGGATCCACAGATTACAGCGATTCCACGGATTGGAAGCCGGTTGAGAGAGGCGGTCGTTTCACCTCACGGGTGACATGGAAACAGTGATGCGGCGAGGCCCCTCGTCCCGGCCCATCTGTGAAATCCGTGAAATCTGTGGATAACCCAACTGCCGCTTTCAGGTTCAACCGCCAGAACCCAGTTGCCAGCGCAGGACTTGCATCTTGAATCTTGAAACTCGGGACTTCCACCCGCCCCTCCCCTCGCTGGGGTCAGGGTCCAGAGGCACCCTACTGGCCGCAGCAGGACTTGTACTTCTTGCCGCTGCCGCAGGGGCACGCGTCGTTGCGGCCCACGCGGGGTGTCGCGCGGGCGGGTTTGGCCTTCTCCAGTGCAGCCGCAGCCTCGGAGACCATCTTGCCTCCGCTGGCGGGATCGTTGCCGGGGAGCGGATCCGCGCCCGATGTGTCGCCGCCGAAGGCCGTGACGGACTGGTGGACCTGGAGCTTGGGCAGGTTCACGAGGAACTGCTCGAAGGCCATCAGGCTCGAGGCCGACCGGAAGATGTTGTGACAGATCTCGGTCTTGATGTTGACCATCAGCTCGTCGAACAGCTTGAACGCCTCCGCCTTGTACTCGATGAGCGGATCACGCTGGCCGTAGGCCCGCAGGACGATCGAAGACCGCAACGAATCCATCGAGTACAGGTGCTCCTGCCACAGGCGATCGATGGCCGAGAGGATCGTGTAGCGCTCGACCGAAGCGAGGGCCTCGGGACGTTCGAAGCTGACCTTCAGGTTGTAGGCCTCACGAATCGACTGGCCCACGTGGGCGACCAGAGCGAACTGGCCCTCCTTGAGACCATCATACAGCGAACCCGCCACCGGCAGTTCGCGTCCGCTCCGGGCAATCTTCGGAAGCTCATCCTCCGCCATGCCGACCGGGAAGTTCAGGTTCACCCAGTCCGCCAGACCACGAAGGTTCCACTCGGCGGGGTCGGTATCGGAGCTCGTGAACTCCTGGACCTTCGCAAGCACGACCTCCTCGAGGATGTCCATCAACCGGTCGCGCACATCGTCCGAACGGATGATCTCGTTGCGGAAGCCGTAAACGACCTCGCGCTGCTTGTTCATGACGTCGTCGTACTCCAGCACGCGCTTCCGCATCTGGAAGTTGTGCTGCTCGACGCGCTTCTGGGCCTGCTCGATCGAGCGGTTCAGGAGCGGATGCTCCAGTTCCTGCCCTTCCTCCAGTCCCATCCGCTCCATGTATTTCGCGATCTTCTCGGATCCGAACATCCGCATGAGGTCGTCCTCGAGCGAGATGAAGAAGTGCGAGGAACCCGGATCGCCCTGACGCGAGCAACGGCCGCGAAGCTGGCGGTCGATGCGGCGGGACTCATGACGCTCAGTGGCCAGCACGTGCAGACCGCCGACCTCGGCGACGCCCGGCCCGAGTTTGATGTCGGTACCGCGCCCGGCCATGTTCGTCGCGATCGTCACCGCGCCCCGCTGACCTGCGTTGGAGACGATCTCGGCCTCCTGCTGGTGGAACTTGGCGTTGAGGACGGCGTGGGGGATTCCCTCCTTCTTGAGCGCCCGGGCGAGCATTTCCGAGGTCTCGACCGAGATCGTTCCGACGAGGACCGGGCGGCCCTCGGCATGGAGCTTCTTGATCTCGTTGATGACGGCCTGGAACTTCTCACGCCGCGTCTTGTAGACGGTGTCGTGGGAGTCCTTGCGGATGCACGGGCGGTTCGACGGAATCGTCAGGACGCCGAGCTTGTAGATGTCGAAGAACTCCTGCGCCTCGGTCTCGGCCGTACCGGTCATGCCCGCCAGCTTCGTATAGAGACGGAAGTAATTCTGGATGGTGATGGTGGCCAGCGTCTGGGTCTCCCGCTCGATCTCGACCTCCTCCTTCGCCTCGACCGCCTGATGAAGGCCGTCACTCCAACGCCGGCCAGCCATCGGACGGCCCGTGTGCTCATCGACGATGATGACCTTGTTGTCCTGCACCACGTATTGGACGTCCCGTTGATACAGGCAATACGCACGCAAGAGCTGCGAGATGGCGTGGATCGTGGAAGCCCGCTCCTCGAACTCGGCCTGGATCTTGGCCTTGGCCTCCATCCGTTTCCGCGGATCCGCTTCGGCCCCGGTGTCGATCTGGTGATACAGCGTCGGAAGGTCCGGCATTACGAACCCATCCGGATCCGAAGGCGACATGTAGGCCCGACCCTTCTCCGTCAGGTCCGCCTCGTGCGACTTCTCCTCGATGGCGAAGAAGAGCTCTTCCTTCTGGGCATAGAGTTCCTTCTTCGACTGGTCGGCCAGCAGCAGCCCTTCGACGCGCTGGACGAGCTGCTGGTTGCGTGGATCTTCGAAGACCCGCGCCAACGCCTCCGACCGCGGCTGCCCAAGCTTGACCCGGTAGAGGAGCAACCCGGCCTGGTACTCGATCTGGTCGGCATCCTTGGGAGGATTCGAACCGTCCTCGGGGCGGGCCTTCTTCAGCAGGGGTTCAGCCTCCCGGATGAAACGTGCGCAAAGCTCGGACTGCGCCTGGACCAGCTTGGCGACCTGATCACGGTACTCGCGGAACTTGTGCTCGACGGACACGACGGCCGGGCCAGAGATGATCAGCGGGGTCCGCGCCTCGTCGATCAGGATGGAGTCGACCTCGTCGACGATCGCGAAATAGTGACCCCGCTGGACCTGCTCCTCCTTGCGCGTGGCCATGCCATTGTCGCGCAGGTAATCGAACCCGAACTCGGCATTCGTCCCGTAGGTGATGTCCTGCGCGTACATCTCGCGGCGCACGGACGGCGGCTGGTCGTGGAGGATGCACCCAACTGTCAGGCCCAGGAACTTGTAGACGTGCCCCATCCACTCCGAGTCACGGGAGGCGAGGTAGTCATTGACCGTGACGACGTGGACGCCCCGGCCAGCGAGTGCGTTGAGATAAACGGGGAGGGTGGCCACGAGCGTCTTGCCTTCGCCGGTGGCCATCTCGGCGATCTTGCCCGAGTGCAGCGCCATGCCACCGATCAGCTGGACGTCGAACGGGATCATCGCCCAGGGAAGCTCGTGCCCGCGCACGATCACCTTCGTTCCGTTCAGGCGCCGGCACGCGTCGCGGACCACAGCGAAAGCCTCCGGCAGGATGGCGTCCAGTTCCGCCCGGAGTTCGGCGTTGTCCTCGATGGGTGCGAGCTTGGCCTTCCATTCGGCGGTCTTGGCACGGAGTGCGTCGTCCGGCAGCGATTCGAGCTGTTTTCCGAACTCGTTGATCTTCGTGACGACCTGCCGGAGGCGACGAACCTCACGGTCGTTGCTGGAGCCGAAGATCTTCTTGATGAGCAGACTGATCATGAAAGGCCTTTTTGCGAGCGGGCGGGAAGCTAGGAAACGGAGTGATTACCGTCAAAGTGTTTGGCGGGGGGGATGGCCGGCGGCAGGCAGCCGCCAGCCCGGGCACGGGCCGAGGCAGGTCGCCAACCCGTAAACGACCGGTCAGGACGATCACCCTTCAGGGACCACCCCGGGCTGGGTCGAGGAACGGCGATCCGGAATAGTACCACTGATTGGGCCGGAGCGTCTCGGTATGTCCGTCCACGAAGAGGATGTTCGAACGCGTGTCGTGGCGGGGATCGGGTCCGCCCCAGTTTGGATCATCCGGCGAGGCGACACAACCCGTGCAGGGCGCGTCATTGCCCGGATCATGAAGGATCCAGCACCCCGGCTTCTTCTTGGACGTCGCGGTCACCGAGCGCTGGGGATCCTTGCTGTTGGCCGCGGCCACCCCTCCATCCGCCAGGTGCGCCGTCCCTGAGGGATTGCGGACGAAATCCTCCGTGATGCCCTTGTACTCCCACGTGCCGGGCCACCAGCACCCGCCCAGCCGGAAGTTCGCCCCGTAATTGCCCACCGTTCCGTCGACCGGATAGGCGATCTCACCCTCGGCGGTCACAAGAAACGGGCCGGAGGTCGAGGTCTTGATGCCAACCCTCTTGGGGCGAACCGGGCAGAGCAGGACCTTCTTCGCCTGCTGGTAGGGCATGATGTAGTTGTACCACGACTTCCGGTCCTGCTGGTTGCCCACGAGGCTGAACGTCCACGGGAACTTCCCGTTGTGGTCCTGCGCGTACAGCCGGGTCGCGATACCCATCTGCTTGCAGTTGTTGATACACGCCGTCGACAGGGCCTTGCCCTTCGCCTTCGACAGCGCCGGCAACAGCATCCCGGCCAGGATCGCAATGATCGCGATGACCACCAGCAGTTCGATCAACGTGAAGGCACCCGCCGAGGCGGGTCGACGGGGGAAGGAAGGCAGGGTCATGGCGCGTCCGGATTCGAAGCGTGGGTGAAGGGAAAGGAGCCGATCCGCTAGTTCTTGATGCTCGTCCGTTCGGACAGCCAGATCATGTCGGCGTTGTTGGGGCTGGCGATGTTGAGCGTCAGGTTGTTGTTGTACTTGGCCGGAGGCTTTGTCCGCACATCCACCCAGCGCCGGATCTCCGCATGCCCGTCCGCGAATGACAGGCCGGCCGCCCCGTTGTGGTAGCTCGCCGGGAAATCAACGATCCGCGCCCCGCTCGCCGCCTCGACCATCGTGTTGGCGAAGCCACCCGCATTGATGGAATCCGGGTGTTCATCCAGCAGGACGTAAATGTTCGCCGGTCCGGGACTGGATAGGTCGGACTCCTTCTTGAAGACCTTGTAGGCCTTCTGATTCTCGTCCATCGAACCACCGGGCTTCAACCACGGCCCCGGACCTCCGATCGCCTGGTTCATCCCCATCGAGCGGACCCTCGAATGCCTCGCGCCGCGGATCGTGACGGAGCTCCGGTCGGCCGGGCACTTGTACACGCCGGCGCTCTGGAGGTAGGGCGCGAAGGCCGCCTTCCTTCGATCCAGGAGCTGGGTGGTGTTCGTGTTGTCGGGATTGCCCGGGTTGAAGTCGATCCATCCCTGCACCCACGAATAGAGCTCATTGCCGCTGTTGCCCGGCTGGACCAGGGCATCGCGGTTGTCCCCCGCGTACAGGTGGAATCCGAGCTGCAGCTGCTTGAGGTTGCTCAGGCACGCGATGCCCTGGGCCTTGGTCTTCGCCTTCGACAGCGCGGGCAGGAGCATGCCTGCGAGGATCGCGATGATGGCGATGACCACGAGCAGTTCGATCAGGGTGAAACCGGCGGGCCCTTGCTGGATTCGTCGGTGGAGCATGGGAATTATTGCTGAGACTCACCACAATCTGCGGAGTGCCCCGCGGGAATGCCATCCTGAATTCAGGGGTGGGGCGAGTGCGGGCGCATCTTGACCCTGCCCCCGCGTCCAGCGGAGCGGCAACGTCCTCATTGCCTTCGCATGCCCTTTTCCGGGGCGACGAGGACGTCACCACTCCTCGAAGGGACCAAGCATGGCTTGCCGGCCGCCCGCAGTTGGCCAAGCATGCACGAGTCACCACGTGCACATGCAAAACCATCGAACCCACAGGATCTGGCGTCAGGCCGGCTCCCTCCTGCTGCTGGGCCTGGCCTGCCTCGGACAGGCCGCCAATCCGGCAGATGAACCCGTCCGCGGACCCTTCTGGTCCGGTACCGTGATGCTGGGGAAGGACCGGCCCGCCGCCATGAAGGGCCTCGCCATCTCCCTCGGCGCAGACAAGCGCAACCACGTCCTCTACGATCTCGATACCCTGCGCATGGCCGCCGCCTGGTCGGGCGACTTCCTCGAATTCGGCAACACGCTGACCAAGATCGAATGGCCGCCGCCGCCGTCGGTGAAAGGGGAGCCTGCATTCAGCCTGGGGAACTCGCCGGGCTGGACCGCCACCGCAGCCGACGCTGCCGACCCCCGCCCGAAGCATCAGGGGCCGCTTCCCAAGGACTGGGCCCACCATGAAGGCGTGTACGTCCACGGAGACCACGTCGTCCTCAAGTACAGCGTCGGCCAAGCCGTCGTCCTCGAGGCGCCCGGCGTGGCGGTGATCGAAGGCCAACCCGTCTTCACCCGCACGTTCGAGTTCCAGAAGGCCGCTGGCCCCGTCACGGTCGTCCTCGCCGACAACGTCCAGGGCTCCCTCAACTCATCGCTCGAAGGCGCCCAGGGCCCCGTCTTGGTCACCCTCGCCAGCGGCAAGTCGCTGTCGATCGCCGGACAGAACCTGCCCAAGGGGACCACCCTCCAGACGTCCGGCGACGGGCGTCTTCTCCTGAAGCTGGGCAAGCCCTCGACCGGCAAGGCATACCGCGTGGGCCTCTCTGCTTCCGGTTCACCCGCCACCTTCGTCGCCCTCCGTGCGGTCAAGGTCGAGTCGCCCTCCTCCTGGACCAAAGGCGGCCCCGCCCGATGGACGACCCCCATCACGACGCAAGGCAAGACCGGCACCGAAGACGGACCCTACGTGGTCGACTCCATCACCGAGCCGTTCCCCAACGTCTACAACACGCGGACGTTCTGGGGCGGGTTTGACTTCCTGCCGGATGGCCGGGCCGCCATCTGCGCCTTCCACGGCGACGTCTGGGTCGTCTCCGGACTCAACGACAGCCTCTCGGAACTGAAGTGGAAGCGCTACGCCACCGGTCTCTTCCAACCGCTCGGCCTGAAGGTCGTCAAAGGCGAGATCTACGTCGCCGGCCGCGACCAGATCACCCGCCTCAAGGACCTCAACGGCGACGGCGAAGCCGACCTGTACGAGAACTTCAACAACGACACCGTCGTCACCGCGAACTACCACGAGTTCGTCCTCGACCTGCACACGGACTCCAAGGGCAACTTCTTCTACGCCAAGGGCGCGCCCTGGGAACCGTCCGTCAGCTCTCCCCACCAGGGAACCATCCTCAAGGTCTCCCCGGACGGAAAGAAGATGGAAGTCTTCGCCACGGGCCTCCGCGCCCCCAACGGCATGACCGTCGGCCCCGATGACACGGTCCTCGTGGGCGACAACCAAGGCCATTGGATGCCCTCCTCCAAGCTGAACCTCGTCAAGCAGGGCTCCTTCATGGGCATGGTTCCCGCCGCCCAGCGGGAATTGACCCTGAAGTACTCCGACGGCCGCGAAATACGCGTCAATCCCAGCGATCCCGAGGCCCGCAAGGCCG
Organism: Limisphaerales bacterium; assembly: GCA_965284395.1. Classification (GTDB taxonomy): domain Bacteria; phylum Verrucomicrobiota; class Verrucomicrobiia; order Limisphaerales; family UBA9464; genus UBA6176. The sequence goes on from OZ260084.1 coordinate 1,565,702, forward strand.
CCGGGCTCAAGGGCTGGGACGGCAACATGCCCATCCCGACCTCCTACGACACCCCGATCTGCTGGCTTCCCATGCGCTGGGACAACTCCAGCGGCGGCCAGGTCTACGTGACCAGCGACAAGTGGGGCCCCTGGAAGGGTGCACCCCTCTTCATGAGCTACGGCAAGTGCCTCCTCTACGGCGTCCTGATGGATCAGGTCGATGGCGAGGTCCAGGCCTCCATGGTCCCCTTCAACCTCAAGTTCGCCAGCGGCGTCATGCGCGGCCGCTTCAATCCCAAGGACGGACAACTCTATGTCTGCGGCCTGAAGGGCTGGCAGAACTCCGCCACCCGCGATGGCGGCTTCTTCCGTGTCCGGTACACCGGCAAGCCCGTCCACATGCCCGTCAAGGCGCACGTCGCCCAGAACGGCATCCGCCTGACCTTCAGCTCACCCCTCGAATCCGCCAGCGCCTCGGACGCCTCCGGATACGCCGTTGAACTGTGGAACTACCGCTACTCCGGCGGCTACGGCTCGGACGAACTCTCCGTCGCCACCCCGGGCAAGAAGGGCCACGACAAGCTCGAGGTCTCCTCCGCCAAGGTCTCGGCGGACGGCCGGAGCGTCTTCCTGACCGTCCCCGGCCTCCAGGCCGCCGACCAGTTCAGCGTCAAGTACTCGGTCAAGGCCGCTGACGGCGTCGAGCTCCGCTCCGAGGTCATCGGCACCATCCGGAAGCTCGGATCCGCTGAAACGGCTGCCAGGTAGGACAGCCTTCCCCGGAACCTTCCGGGCCAATCAAAGTCAGGGGCCGGCACCTTGCCGGCCCCTTCCTTTTTCCCGGCCCCCCTCCTGAACGGGGTGGCGACGTCCTCGTCGCCTTGGGAAAGGGCATGGGAGGGCAACGAGGCCGTTGCCGCCCCGTTCGAGGCTGGGGCTGCGCCCGGATGCGCCCCCTCGTCATCGATATCCAAATCGCCCATTGACCCGCTTTCCCCCCGGCCGGTAGGTTCGCCCGCTCAGGCAGACACTATGATTGGCACAATTCGCAAGCATTCGGCGACCCTCTGGTGGATCATCGTGGTCGCCGTCATCGTCAGTTTTGTCGCGTGGAGCGGGCAAAGCCAGTCTTCGCTGGTCAGCATGCTCGGCGGCGGTCAGGGGCGTTACGGCGCCGTGGATGGCAAGGACCTGACCCGGGACGAGATCCAGCAGACCTATCGGCAGCTGTTGCTGCAGGACAAGCTCTCGGAGCGGCCCCGGGCGATGACCGATGACCAACGCGAGGCCACCGCGGCCCAGATGGCGTTCATCGACCACAAGCTCCACAACATGGGCGTCGTCGCCGACGACGAGGTGCTCGCCAGCGTCATCCGCGACGCCTTCCGCGATCCCGCCACCGGCCAGTCCACCTACCCGGCCCTCGCCGAACGCCTCAAGAACATGGGCGCCCGCGAGGACGACTACCTCGCCATCCTCCGCCGTCAGGTGGAGCAATCGACCCTGGTCAGCCTGCTTTCCATTCCCGACTCCCTCGTCACGCCGCGCGAAGCCGAGTCCGACTACCGCCGCGAGAACGAGGAGGCCGTCGCCAGCGCGGTCTTCTTCATCAACACGAATTTCCTCAGCTCGGTGAAGATAACCCCGGAAGGCCTCGGGACTTTCTACACCAACCGCGCCCAGAACTACCGCATCCAGGAGAAGCTGGTCGTCTCGTACATCAAGTTCCCCGGCTCGAACCATCTTGCCGCGGCCGAGGCCGAGCTGGCCAAGATGCCCGACCTCGCCGTCCGCCTGGAAAAGGCCTATTCCTCCCGCCCGACGAACTCGTTCCTCGACGACCAAGGCGTGGTCCTCTCCAAGGAGGCCGCGATTGCCCGCATGAAGGCGGATGCCATCAAGGGCAACGCCGCCGAGCAGGCCGCGCAGGTCGCCACCGAGCTCTACAACGAACTCGCCCAGATCGCACCTGCCAAGGCCGAGAACCTCGATGTGGTCGCTGCCAAGCGGAACCTGCGCGTCGAGATGACCCAACCGTTCGTTCGTGGCGAACGCCCCCTTGGCCTCGAAGGCATCCAGGATCTCGCCAACGACCTCCAACGCCTCACGCCGGACAGTCCTTTCAGCGAACCCCTCGTCGCCGCAGACGGGGCCTACATCATCGCCATCCGCACCCGCATCCCGTCCACCATTCCCCCGCTCAAGAGCATCGAGCCCCGCGTCACCGAGGACTACCGCCGCAGCCTTGCCCTCGAAGCAGCCCGCTCTGCCGGCCAGGCTTTCCGCAACGCCGTCACCAACGGCATCGCTGCTGGCAAGACCTTCGCGACCATCGCCGCCGAACAGAAACTCCAGGTCGTCGACCTTCCTCCGTTCAGCCTGTCCATGACGATGGTCCCGGGCCTGCCTCCCTACGCCGATCTCGGCTCCCTCAAGGACGCTGCATTCGCCCTCGAACCCGGTGGCGTCAGCGGCTTCACCCTCTCCCGCGACGGCGGATACGTCCTTTCCCTCAAGGAACGGAAGAAGGTGTCCGACGAAGCCCTCAAGGCCGGCCTCCCGGCGTTCATCGCCGAGGCGCGCAGCCGCCGCTCCAGCAGCCCGTTCGGCCAGTGGTTCTCCGGCGAATGGGAGAAGAGCAGCGTCGCCGAAGCCTTCAAGCCCCGGGCCGACACCAACTCTCCGTCGGGCATGAACTGACGGAGCGAAACTCCAGGCTTCACAGTCCCTTTTGCGCCGGGCCGGGCACTTCGCCCGGCTCTTTCTTTTGCCCTTCCCGCCAAGCCTCGACCAGCGCGGGAAAGCCGCATCCGCCACACAGCGAGTCGGTCGCGCTGCAGAAGTCATCCGACACCTGCAGCAATCCCTGCTGGATGGCCGCCCGCCGCGGCAGGCGCCGTCGCTCGTGTCCCATCAAGCGCTCCCGGGCCGTCCGCAACACGGCGTTGTCCTCGCCGGCTGGCCACGCGAAGTAGCGGGCTTCGACCTGGGCGACAGCATCATTTCCCGTCGCCAGCCGTGCCCGCGACCACAACCACGGCAGGACCACGTTCACCGCCAGATCGGTAACCCGGGCCGGTCCCAACAGGGGACTCGGCACCCCGTCCCGCCCCGCCAACGTCCAGTGCCCGTCCCAGAATCCATCCACGCCCGGACGAAGGACCTCGGCCATTGCCTCCGGCGCGTCCTCAACCGGATTCTCGAGGACCGCACGCACGATCCGATTCGCGAGGTCAGGCCGCCCGATCCAATGCCCGGCGAGCGCAAGCCTCCGCTGCGGATGATTGGCCGGACGCATCCCACCCAGTTGCCAGCTCTCCCCGGGAAGCACCCGGTGCGAGTACTCGTCCTGAAGACGCCACCAGTGATCCCACAGTCGGCGCACGTAGGGCGGGGTGGCCTGGGTGATGTCAGCCGGCAGGAACCCGGCCAGTCCAAGCAACCGCGCCTGGATCGCCTCGATCCCTTCCAGCGGTTGTCCCGCCCCTAGTGGGATCAGTTCCGCGATCCGCCGCAACGGCCAGGTGTTGTGCCGATACCCAAGCCCAGCCAGAAGCCCCTCCCACAGGGCCTGGATCCACCCCACATGCCGGGCCCGTGCTCCCATCTCCGATGCTTTCCGGGCCAACCGGTGCCTCGCAGCCTGCTCCAGCAGCGCCTCCATCGAAGCGTCGTCCAACCGACGCAGCGGCCCCGCACACCCGCCCCGCACGTTCGCGGGAATCAGCCCCGGAGCTTCTCCCAGCAACCACGGGATCAATTCCGACAGTGGCGCATCGAGATGCGGCCGCATTGCCAGCACCGGGAGTCCCACCGCGTTCCCACCCTCCTGCCACACCACGTGCAGGATCACTTTCCGGTACGACGGATTCCCCGCATGCCGGTGCTGCGTCCATCCACCCGGGCGCACGTCGATCTCGATGTCTCCATGGCAGCATGGACCGTCACCCAGCTGGAGGATGGCACCCTTGAAGTCCGGTCCCGCGGACCGATTCCAGAATCCAGGGTGCAGCACCACCAGGGGCCTGCCATCCGCCGTCTGCAGGGCCTCCCGCCGCAATCGCTGGTGCCGCCAGAGATGCTGCATCCAGCGTTCAGGCGGTGTCTGGTCTTCCTGGAGGATCGGGGCCGAGCGCATGCGCTCGAGCCAGCCGGAATAGAATTCGGCCGTCGTCTGGGTCATGCCCCGACCATCGTTGGCCACTCCAACCCCTGTCAAACGACCGTCCCAGCTCAGGCACCCATCGGCTCGGCCACCTGTTGCCGGGTCGCCAGCAACCGCTCATCCACGTCCCGCATCAGGGCGTCCGCTCCCTCGAAACCGACCGCCGGAAGCCCGTCCACCCGATCCAGTGCCTTCGCGACAGCCGACAATCCCAGCGTCAACGCGGCCCCCTTCATCGCGTGCACCGCCTCGCTCACACCATGCCCGTTCCGCGCCTCAATCGCGCTCCGGAGCCGAACGAGCGACTCGTTCCCCGGATCGCAAAAGCCCACCACCAGATCGACGTAGACCTCGTGGCTCAGGGCATCGATGAACTCCGCAGCCGTCGCCGTATCCACCAACGCGACCGGAGTCTCCCCAGTGGGGGCTGGTGCCGCCCCAGCCTGCGCAGGCGTTCCGCCGGGAACCTCGGATCCCGGGGTCGACTCCCGCCCAAAGTGCTTCGCCAGCATCGTGGTCAGGTCCGAGGTCTGGATCGGCTTGCTCAGGAAATCGTCCATGCCGGCCTTCCGCGCCCGATCCTTGGATTCCGCAAACGCGTCGGCCGTCAGGGCGATGATGACGACCTGGTTCCGGGGCGCGGGCAATGCCCGGATCCGCCGCGTCGCCTCCAACCCGTCGATGACCGGCGTGTGAACGTCCATCAAGACCACATCAAACGTTCCGCTGGCCGCTGCCTCCACCGCCAACTGACCGTTTTCGCAGAAGACACCGTCGTGACCGAGCCGGGCCAGCAGCGCCGTCAGGAACTTCCGATTCACCGGGTTGTCCTCCGAGACCAGGACCTTCAGTCGACCCACCGACGCCGTGGCCGCGACCTGCTTCGGAAGCGGTGCCGGAGCCGCGATCCGGAATGGGATCCGGGCGGTGAAGGTGCTGCCCACGTTGAGCCGGCTCTCCACCGCGATGTCGCCACCCATCAACCGCGCCAGCTGCCGCGATATCTCAAGCCCCAGTCCCGTTCCACCGAATCGGCGGACCCGCGTCGAATCCCCCTGCGAGAATCGCTTGAAGAGGAGTTGGATCGTCGATTCGTCCATCCCGATCCCTTCATCCGCCACCGTGAACCGGACCTCCCGCATCCCGGCAGAACCGGGCAACTCCCCAGCCGTCACGGTTACCCGGACTTCGCCCTTCTCGCTGAACTTGACCGCATTGCCCACCAGATTGAACAGGATCTGCTTCAGCCGGGTCTGGTCCGCCTCGACCCACTCCGGCACCTCGGGTGCCACCGTGACCGTCAGGCCCAGGTTCTTCGAACGCGCCTGCGCATGCATCAGCGACTCGACCGCCCTGACGAGACCGGGCAGTTCCACTGGCTCGGTCTGGAGTTCGAGCCGGCCTGACTCGAGCTTCGAGATGTCGAGGATGTCGTTCAGGATCACCAGCAGGTGCCTGGCCGAGCCTGTCGCTGTATCCACCAGATCCATCTGCTGCACGTCCAGCCGGGTATCCCGCAGGAGCGAAAGCATGCCCAGGATGCCCTGGAACGGCGTCCGGAGCTCGTGGCTCATGTTGGCCAGGAAATCACTCTTGGCTTGGTTCGCCGTGTCCGCCTCGACCCGCGCCTGCCGGAGATTCGTGGCCAGGACTTCCAGCCCCCGGCGACGCGCCTCCAACTGCCGGATCTGAAGCACCACCAGCGCCGCAAAGGCGAGGGTCAACGCGCACTGGAACACGGTCAGCACCATCCCGAGCTTGTACTGCTGGCGGACGGCATCGTTCCGGTCCTGGATGTTCTTCGCGATCTCCTGCGAGGCAAACATCGAGAGCAACCGCAGCGGCTCCTCCAGGGCATCAAACTCCTTCTGGATCCTCGCCCATCCTGCCGCGTCCGGAACCTCCCGGGCAGTCTCACCCAGGATCGGGTCCATCCGCTTCACCAGGTCATCCAACTTCCGGACGGTCGCGGTGTAGCCCTTGGTGGCAGGGAGAACATTCTGTGTCCGGTTGGTCCGGATGACGTCGATGCGGCTGTAGAAGATCTCGTACCGGGCCTGGATGCTGGGGAAGCCAGCCGGGGACGGCATGCGAACCTGCTCCCGGACCATGTCCCGAACCCGCATGTGCTCGTTCTCGAGTTTGTGGAAGCTCCAGGCCAGGAAATCGTCCTTGAACTGGACCTTGCCGCTCAACAGCGCGGACTGCCGGTACCCCAGGTACACGATCGCCCCGAAGGCCAATAGCAGCACCATCCCGATGCCGGCCAACCAGACCCGGTACGGGATTCCACCCAGATCGGCCCGTCCCGGGACCGTTACTGGATCTCGATGGCCTTCAGCTGCCATGCCGCGCGGCTGTAGTAGAGGGGAGATTGCAGGCTCTCGGTCGTGTCAAAGGGGTACATGATGAACAGCGGCCCCTTGTCCCGGACGGCCATGGGTTTCCCATCAGCCAATCGCGCCACGATCACGTCAAACTTCGCGGCGTCCTCGGCCGGGATCTCGACCTGATAATCGTTCAGCGCAATCGCCTTGAGCACCTTTCCATCCGCCTTCACCGCAGCCAGCACGTCCCGGAGCCGTGGGCCGGTATACTCGCGCACCTGATCATGCCACGGAGTCCGGGTCTTGAAGCTGTGCTGGGGAAGCTTCGCCAGCATCTCCATGTCAAACTCGGCCGTCTTGTCCTTCGCGTTGGACTCCGAGATGCCTCCACTCAGGGTCAACACCACCTTGCCCTTGGGTGCATCCAGCGCCAGCGCCGACATGGCAATGGCCAACCAAACGGAGACCGCAGCAGCCCGAAAGAGGGAGGGCCAGCCTGTCTCGCGGATCACAGTTCTAGTCATGAAATCGAGGTCTGGGTTGAGGGAAAACCCGTCGGGGAGACCCTATGCAACCAGACCACTGCCCGCAATCCTACCTTGTTGTCATCCGTTCCCTGCCACGCCCGCCCGACGATCACCCACGAAACCGGACGCGCCCCGGTGAATCCCCGGGCAGCCCGCTGACCAAGGGTAGCCTTTGGGGGACAGATGCCCCGGGCCATGCTCACGCTCTTGGATTCCATCCACGCCCAAGCTATGCCGCCAGACCGAGCCATGAATCTCCCATCCCCAATCCTGCCCGCCCTCTTCACGGCCGCCGTGCTGACTGCCACCCCCTGCACCCCACTCCGGGCCGATGTCCTCCGCTACGCCGTGGAGCGTCGCCATTGGCTGCTCCCAACCCTGTCGAATGCCCCCGTCGGCATCTCCGCCACCTTCTCCGCTTCCGCCCAGGGAACCGGGCTCCAGCTTGGATACGTGTGGGGCAGCCTCGAGACGAACGCCCTCACCGGAACAAATGTACTGATCGCCACCGCGGTCAATTTCACCCCGTCCACCGAAGCCACCGCCCGCCAGGCCCTCGACGCCCACTTCCCCATCGGCAACTACCAACTCCTCGTCGAATCCAGCGTCACCAATCCCATCACCGGGAAGGTCACGCTCCGGACCAATACCTACAGCGCCGCCATCAGCCTCGACTTCCCCGCCACGGCTCCATTCGCCACCAACGTCCCTCCCTATTCATCCCTGTCTGCCTCCCAGACCTTCTCCTGGCCGTCGTGGACCGCGAACGCGTCTTCCCTCGCCTCATTCACGCTCTACGAGGGACTGGTCGACACCAACCTCATCCGGATGCTCGCCACCAATGCGGCCGCCGTCCTGACCAACCTCACCGTCAAGGCCCAGATCCCCAACATCGCCCCAACCACCACCAGCGTCTCCGTCACCGGCATCGACCCAGCCCTCGACCACCTCGTCCTCCTCGAACTCAGCGAACGGAACCAAGTCTCAAACATCCCGGCCGGAACCACCGCCAGCTCCGCCATCGGCATCGCCGTCCATCCCCGGCAAACCTCGGTTCCAGTCGGCCCCCAGATCTCGGCCACCCTTATCCAGAAACCAACCACCCAGGTCCGCATCGCCGTCCCCGGGTCTTATGTCGCGCTGCTCGCCGATGGCACACGCCTCACCCTCCAGGCTTCGGAACTCGGCGGCCCATGGTCCGAGGTCGCCACCAGCGTCGTTCCCATCGGCGGCTCGACAGCCGATGCCGCCTTCCTGATCAACCCACCTGCCAACGATCACCACCGCGAGTATAGGATCGTCGTTTCGCCTTAGCCGTATCCATGCAGCAGAATTCTCACGCGGAGCCGCGGAGAGCGCGGAGAGAGGGTCAGGTCACCAACCTTTCAACGTCGGACATTATTCACCAAACGGTGACTGCTCCGCCTCCCGTCCAAGTGGCCTTTCTCCGCGTCTCCGCGTCTCCGCGTGAACCTGTCCCCGCCTTCAATCGCATGGATACGGCTTAGATTCATCAACGTCCGAAGCTGCCGGCAGGGCGAGCGCGGGCAGGACCGCGCGCTTTCCGGAGCGACGAAGGACCACCAACTCAGGGCAGCTCCTTCCAGTTCACGTAGCGGTACTTGTTCCAGACCCAGCGGAAGTCCGGGTTGGTCCGACCGCCGCCAGCCCAGTTGAAGACCGAGTCCCTCTTCCCGACCGCCGCATCGCGGGCCGCCTGGATCGTGCGCAACTCGGTCCACTTGTGACCCTCATAGTGCCCGTCCAGAAACGAGAACGTGCTGAAATTGCCGTGGAACACCGCGAATGGATCGATCCAGCCCGGGGTCGCCACCGATAACACCCACGTCCCCAGGTTCGAATTGCGGGGATCCGACTCCTCGATGAACACGAAGGACTCCGAGGGGCTGGTTACGTCCGTCGCCTTGACGTACGGCCGCTGGGCCGGCTCCCAGCTCTGGATGCCATTCATTCCATTCGCCTTCGAGTAACTGTCATAGGCCCAGCCGGTGCCCGGCTTCCGCTTCGCCCGCAGATCACCCGGGCAGTGATAAGCTCCCGGCGACGAGGCGTACTGCCAGATCGGTCCGTTGGTCAGTCCATTCTGCACGCGCCGCATGGCCTCGACCAAGGTGATGCCGGGGGCAATGTCGGGGGTTGGACCAGCCCAGTAACCGCCGCCGGTCAGGGGGACGTTGACCCCGGCCTTGTTCCGCCAGGTGTCCGTCGGCGCCAGGTAGTCGTTGAAATCCGTTCCGTACAACGCAAACGCCAAGGCCAGCTGCTTCTGGTTGCTGGCGCAGGCCGCGCCCGTGGCCTTCAGCTTCGCCCTCGACAGCGCCGGGAGGAGCATGCCCGCCAGGATGGCGATGATGGCGATGACGACGAGAAGCTCGATCAGCGTGAATCCTCGCTGCCGGCCGGGACTGGTGGTTCTCATGCGAAAAGGGGGCTCTTGATGAAACGCCAAGGCACTCGCGCCAACTGTTGGTTCCGGAACGCCAAGACTCGGTCATCCTGCCCAAGTTCCAGTCCTTGGGCAAACCCGCATTCGCGTCTGGGACCAATCGGTGCTTCGCGCCAAGGCCCCACGACAAACGGACCGGCAACGTCCCCGTTGCCCTCCCAAGCCCTTCCCAAGTGCGACGAGGACGTCGCCACTCCGTTCCCATTCTCATTCGGAGCGGCAACGTCCCCGTTGCACTCCCAGGCTTTCCCAAGGCGACGAGGACGTCGCCTCTCCGTTCCTCTTCTCCAGCGGGGCAGCATCCAGGCGCGCCTGACCAATCGATGAAATCCCCGTGCCGCATTGCCCCTCGGCCAGTCCAAGCCTCCGAACACCGGAGGTCCCAATGCACATGCTCTCCCGTCTCCAGATCCTTCCCCGAACTGTCGCCGCCCGGATCCGGCTCGGCACCCTCCTGCTCCTGCTCCTCGGAGCCGGAACCGTCGCCCGCCTCGACCGGGTCGCCTTGGCCCTCGCCACGGACAAGCACGAGGGCGATGTCGTCTTCCAGTCTCTGCCTAGAGGCCCCTTGGTCGATGCGATCGAGGGCGTCACCCGCAGCCCCTGGTCCCATTGCGGCGTCCTCATGCGACGCGATGGAAATTGGTACGTCGTCGAGGCCCTCGGTGATGTCTGCTGGACACCCTATCTCCAATGGATCGTCCGCGGTCGGGGTTCCCGGGTGGAGGTGTACCGCCCCGCCTCCCTGACCGCAGAAGGCACCGAAGCCCTGCGTCGTGAACTCACCGCCCTCACCGGACGTCCCTACGACTTCCGCTACGCGCCCGGCGACGACGAAATCTACTGCTCCGAACTCGTGTACCTCGCCTACGAGCGGGCCACCGGGCTTCGCCTCGCCGAATGGGAACGCCTCGGCGACCTCAACTGGCGTCCCCACGAAGGCTTCATCCGCGAGATGGAAGCCGGCCCAGCGCCTCTCGACCGAAGGATGATCACCCCGGTGGCCCTCACCCGGAGCCCGGTCCTGCTTCCCGTCCTTCCCCGGAACCCGCGCCCGCCATCCACCGCATCAACCCCGCCTGGCTGAACTGGGCACGCCCCACCTCCGCGGCCACCGAACCCTCGCGCAGGACGAGGATCCGGCTGCTCAGGCCCATCACTTCCGGCAGCTCGCTCGAAATCAGGATCACGGCCAAGCCCTCGCACGCCAGACCGTCCAGCAACCGGTGGATCTCCGCCTTCGCACCCACATCCACTCCCCGCGTCGGCTCATCCACGATCAGGATGTCGCACTCGCGTGCCAGCCACTTTGCCAGGGCCAGCTTCTGCTGGTTTCCACCCGAAAGCCCCGCGATGGACGCGTCCATCTCCGGCGTCTTCACCCGCAGCCGTTCAATGTACCCGGCCGCCAACGTCCGCTCCCGGGCCCGGTCCAGGAACCCAACCCGCGCCAACCGCGGAAGGATCGCCAGCGACGTGTTCTCCCGGCAGTTCATCGTCAGGACCAAGCCCTGCCGCTTGCGATCCTCCGGCAGCAACCCCAGCCCGGCGGCCAACGCAGCCTGCGGATCGCCCAGCGGCAGCGCCTTCCCCCGCACCATCACCTCCCCCGTCGCCTCCGGATCCAATCCGAACAGCGCCTGCGCCACCTCGCTGCGACCTGCTCCCACCAGCCCCGCGAACCCCAGGATCTCACCCCGCCGCAACCCGAACGAAACATCCCGGAACCTGCCCGGCGACGACAACCCCTTCACTTCCAGCACGACCTCTCCCGCCGCCTGCCCGCAGTGCGACGGCTCGGTCATCTCCAGGTCCCGCCCGATCATCTGGTGGATCAACTGGTCCGGCCGAACCGCCCCAGCCGGCTGCGTCGCGACATGCCGGCCGTCCCGGAACACCGTGATCGCAGTGCACAGCCGGTAGATCTCGTCCATCCGATGCGAGACGTACAACAGCGTGATGCCCCGCGCCCGCAGGGTTCCCATCAGTTGAAAAAGATGCTCGCTCTCGCCCACCGACAACGAACTCGTCGGTTCATCCATCACGATCACCCGGGCACCGGTACCCACCGCCGCCGCGATCTGGATCAGCTGCTCCTGCCCCGTGGAGAGGCTCCCCACGGGCTGGTCCGGATCAAACTCCGCGCCGATTTCCCGAAGCATCCCTTCCGCCCGTTTCCGAAGCCGCGCCCGGTCCAGCCAAAGGCCCCGCGTCGGCAGCGATCCCAGGCACAGGTTCTCAGCCACGGAGAGGTTCGGACAGAACGCCAGTTCCTGATGCACCATCGCCACCCCGCACTCGCGAGCCTCCAGCGGCGTCGCTGGCTGGATCCGCCGACCGTCCAACCGGATCTCCCCGCCGTCTGCCTGATAGACTCCCGCCAGGATCTTCCCCAGCGTGCTCTTGCCCGCCCCGTTCTCACCCATCAACGCGTGGCACGACCCCGCGTCGACATCAAAGCTGACATCGTCCAGGGCCTGCACTCCGGGAAAGCGCTTCCGGATGCCACGAAACTCAAGGAATGCCATGGGAACCCACCAAGGCTAGTCACCACCCCGCCAGCTGGGGAGCCCCAATTCCGAAAGGTGGGGCGAGTGTCCCCACGAGCCGGTCAGGAGTCCCAAGTTTCAAGATTCAAGGTTCAAGCCCGGCTCCCGCTTCAAACTTGAAACTGAAAACTTCGATCTCCTGCCCCAAAAAAGCAGTTCAGGGATCCAGGAGCGCCCTTTTACCCTGTCCGCTCCCGGATCCCCGTCCTGTCTCATTCATCCCTCCCACTCAGGAGGGTCCAAAACCCATGATTTCCATGTGAACCAGCCGACCGTTCCGGAACCCCAAGATCCGCCCTTCTCCCCTGGATCTTCCCTGACGCCTGGCTCCCTGTTTCCCTTGCCCGGCTCCCGGTTCGGCTGACCGGCTCACGCCTTCCTCCCAATGCAGCCGGAATGCCAACTCCGGAATCTGAGAAATCCCCCGTTTTTCTGGGCTTTTTCCACCGGGCAATGACCTGCCTCCACCTGGACCACCAGCATTCCTGCAACCCGCTGCATTGCGGACGCACGCCCGCGCATTGCAGCCCACACCTCCCCGGCAGCGGGAGATTTTCCCAAAAGTAAGGAATACCTGCTGCCGGGTAGACAGTTGTGGTACAGTTCCCTCGCTAGGGCGCATGAACCAATCCCCCCCTCCCCCCGCCGTAGTCCCGGATCGGCCTCCCTTGGCCATTCTCGGGGTGCCGTTTGACCCCCTGACCACTGACGAAACCGTGGCGCTCATCGCCCGGATGGTGGCCTCGGCGTCCCCCCATTACCTCGCCACCGCGAACGTGGACTTCGTCGTCCAGGCCTTCGAGGATGTCGAACTCCGCCGCATCCTCTTCGACGCCCACGCCGTCCTCTGCGACGGCATGCCCCTCGTCTGGGCCTCCCGGAAACTCGGGAACCCCCTGCCCGAACGCGTCACCGGCTCCGATCTCGTCCCCCGCCTCCTCCTCGAAGCCGAACAACGCGGCTGGCGCGTCTACTTCCTCGGCGGAACCGAATCCAGCGTCGCCGCCGCTGCCGAGAACACCCGCCGAAAGCACCCCGAACTCAAACTCGTCGGCGCTTACTCCCCGCCCTTCAAGCCGCTCCTCGACATGGATCACGACGACCTCATCCGTCGGATCCACGAAGCAAAGCCCGACCTCCTCTTCGTCGCCTTCGGCTGCCCCAAGCAGGAGAAGTGGATCAACATGCACTACCGGCGGCTGGGCGTCCCCGTCAGCATCGGCGTCGGTGCCACCATCGATTTCCTCGCCGGAACCGTCCGACGCGCTCCCGTCTGGATGCAGAAGACCGGGCTCGAATGGATCTACCGGATGCTCCAGGAGCCCCGCCGCCTCGTGAAACGCTACGGCAAGGACCTCTGGGTCTTCGGATTCGCCATCCAGCGGCAGGTCCGCGACGCCCAACTCCGGCGCGCCTCCCGTCCGGTCTCCAGCCCCGCCCCCACGCCCCTCACCATCACGCCGCCCGAGGCCACCCTTTGGAGCCCGACCATCCTCGCCGGGCCCGAGCGCCTCGATGCCGCCGCCGCCGGCGAGCTCCGGGCCCGCTGGCTCACCGCCGTCCATGCCGAGGACGTCGTCCTGGACCTCGCCCCAACCCGCTTCATCGACAGTACCGGCGTCGGACTCCTCACTCGCCTCCGCCGCCAGGGCCGCGAGGCCGGACGCGAGTTCCGTCTGGCCAACGTCGGTCACCCTGTCCGGCACGCCCTCGAACTGATGCAGCTGGAGACCTTCTTCCAGATGGCGAACTCCGTTGCCGAAGCCGTCCAGTCCATCCGCGCCCAACAGCGCCTGGCCTCGCCTGTCGAGGCCTCCAGCGAATCCCGGCTCGAATGGCATGGCGACGTGACCGCCGTCACCGGCGAGTCCATCGGCACCGCCGCCCTGGAACTCATCGAGGCCCGCCCGGCCGGATCCAAGCTCGCAGTCGACCTCTCGGACGTGGCGTTCGTCGACAGCTCCGGCGTCGGCGTGATGCTCAAGCTCAAGAAGGCTGCCAAACGCCGGGATGTGGACCTCGTCTACGAGAACGCCTCACCCACCGTCGTGAACGTCCTCAAGCTCACCAAGCTCGACGAATACCTGATCGGGAGGCGCCCATGAAGATCGGCTTCAGCACCTCGGTCATCCAGCGCGGCAAGACTGGCGTCGCCCAATACGTCTTCGCCCTCCTCAGGGCCATGCGCGCCCACGCCGGCCAGCACCAGTTCCACCTGTTCGTCCTCGAGGAGGATCGACCCCTCCTCGACTTCGCCTCCGATGTCATGCGGATCGTGCCCGTGCCCGAGAAGCACCGGCCGGCCGTGAAGAACATCCTCTGGCACCAGACCCAGCTGCCCGCCCTCGCCAACAGCCTCGGCCTCGACGTCCTCCATATCCCCAGCTACCGCCGCATGCTCTGGCGCAAGCCCTGCGCCCTCGTCTCCACCATCCACGACCTCGCCCCCTTCCACGTCCGCGGCAAGTATGACTGGAAGCGCATGATCTACGGCCGCGTCGTCGTCAAACGCCTCGCCCACCGCCAGGACCGCATCATCGCCGTCAGCGAGAACACCGCCCGCGACCTCGGCACCTTCTTCGGCGTCCAACGCCAGGACGTCGACCTCGTCTGGAACGGCATCGACCACGCCCGCTTCCAACCCGGCGACCGCACCGCCGCCAAGGCCGCCGCCGCGAAGAACTGGAAGCTCGATCGCCCCTTCTTCCTGTACGTCTCCCGCCTCGAACACCCCGCCAAGAACCACGTCCGCCTCATCGAGGCCTTCAGCCGGTTCAAGGCCGCCACCGGCTCCGACTGGCTCCTCGCCCTCGGCGGCAGCGACTGGCATGGCGCCGAACACATCCACGCCGCCGCCAAGGCCTCCCCCCACGCCGCCGACATCCGCTTCCTCGGCTTCGTCGACGACGCCACCCTCCCCGCCCTCTACCAGGCCACCGACGTGTTCGTGTACCCCTCCCTCTTCGAGGGATTCGGGTTCCCACCCGTCGAGGCCATGGCCTGCGGATGCCCGGTCATCAGTTCCACCCGCGGTTCCCTCGCCGAGGTCGTCGCGGACGCCGCCCGGACCGTCGAACCCGAGCAGGTCGAGGACATCGAAGCAGCCCTTCGCGACCTCGCCACGGACGGCAATGCCCGCGACCAACTCCGAGCCGCCGGCTTCCGCAACGCCCGGCGCTTCGACTGGGATGACAACGCCCGACAGGTCCTCGAGGTCTACCGGCGCGCCGTCGCCGACAGAAAACCGTGAGCTCCCGCATCCCAGCTGATACCCTGCAGGCCGTGGATTTCCTCGGCCATTGGAAGCTTCGGGAACGTCCCTTCGAGGGGACGTGGGACACCCGTTACTTCTTCGCCAGCCGCGAGCACGACGAGGCCCTCAGCCGCCTCCTCTATCTCGTCGAGGAAAACACCATGAACCTCGGTCTCCTCAGCGGTGAGATCGGCTGCGGAAAGACCCTCACCCGCGCTGTCTTCAGCGAACGCCTCGACCCCCGGAAGTTCCGCGTCGTCACCCTCGAGAACTCCGGCTTCTCCTTCGGCGACCTCCTCTCCGCCATCCTCCGCCGCCTCGACCCCGCGCTCCCCTCCGGCGGTACGAAGTTCGAACGCTGCGAACGCCTCGAACAGGCCATCCGCCGCCTCCACGCCGACGGCCGCCACCTCGTCCTCCTCCTCGACGAAGCCCAGGACATGCCTGAATCCACCCTCCACGAACTCCGTTGGATCACCAACTTCAACGGCGGTGGCATCGCCCTCCTCACCCTCGTCCTCATCGGTCAGCCCGAGCTCCGCCCCCTCGTTGCCTCCGACGCCGCCATCGACCAACGCATCAGCCTGCGCTTCCATCTCCGCCCGATGAACGTCTCGGATGTGCCCGACTACCTCGCGCACCGCTTGCGCACGGCCGGCCATTCCACCGGCACCCTTTTCACGCCCGCCGCCGCCGTCCGTCTCCACGAGGCGAGCCTGGGTGTGCCCCGCCAGGTCAACCGCCTTGCCAAGCTCGCCCTGGAACAGGCCTGGCTCGCCGGTTCGGATAACGTCGACGTCGGCGCCGTCGACTCCGTGGTCCGGGACCTCGAACGTCATCAGTCGTTGCCAGCATGAGCGAAGGCGAATTCAGCGTGGCGGCCCTCCAACGCAGAAGGGCCGAAGCCGCGGCTCGGGGCGGACCCGAACCCGCCCCGGAATCCGTGCCTACCCCTTCTGGCAACCCCACCCCCGTGGCATCCGTTCCCACCTCCCCCTCCTCACCGGAGGTTCCGTCCACGCACACGCCTGTCACCACCGACTTCCAGCCGCCCAACCCCTCGGCTCCTGCCTCGCTCCCTGGCTCCGGCGGAGGATCCTCCGCGTCGCCGCCACCTCCGCCCCCGGCCGCCGGGGGTGGCCTCCCGATTCCCTTCGACCCCTGGCGCATGGTCCATGCGCTCGTCCGCTACCTTCCGATCGTCCTGATCGCCGCCATCCTCGGCGGCGGCGCAGGGGGCGCGTTTGGTTGGAAGAAGTTCAAGGACTCCTACCAGTCCACCGCCCAGCTGATGCGGCAGGAGCTTCCAAACACTTTCCGCTCGTCCGAGATCGGTGAGGCCTTCAAGCCCAGGCAGATCAACTCCGCCACGCTGATCAGCCTCATGAAGTCCCTGCCCCTTCTCGAAAGGGTCTCGGCACAACTCGTCCAGCCCAAGGTCTCCCCCCGGACCCTCCTGGGCGGCCTCACCATAACCCCCGAGCGCAATACCGACCTCATCCGCGTCCAGTACAAGACCGAGACCAGCGCCACCAACGCCGTCGACGTCCTCAACGTCTTCGGCCGGGAGGTCGTCAACCTCACCAAGGACCTCGCTTCCCAGGAAGCCTCCGAGGTCAACCGCTTCCTCAAGCAGGAACTCACCCGCGTCGATGCCGACCTGATCCGTATGCGTGGGGAACTCCTCTCCTACGCCCGAGAACAGGAACTCCTCGATGCCGACAAGGAACTCGACGCCAACCTCCGCAAGCTCTCCGACATCGAGCTCCGGCTCGAGACCGCCCGGATCGACTACCAGACCATCGACCTCCGCATCCGCGCCCTCGAACGCGAACTCGCCCAGCACAGCCCCATCGCCGCCAAGCTCCAGTCCGCCAAGGAGGAACTCAACGCCCTCAAGGAACGGTACGCCGACTCCAACCCAAAGATCATCGAGCACCTCGGCAAGATCGCCGAGCTCGAAACCCAGCTCGCCGCCACCACCAACAACGTCATCACGCCTCCACGCTCCGCCGAGGACGGCGTCGCCGTCAGCCTCTACATCGACCTCATCGGCCTCCGCAGCCAGAAGGAGATCCTCAAGGAACAGGCCACCCGGCTCGAACCCTCCATCAAGATCATCCAGGACAAGCTCAAGGGCCTTCCCGAAAAGGGACTCGAGTACGCCCGCCTCAAGGCCCGCCTCGAAACCCTCGCCTCCAGCCGCACCCTCATCGCCAGCCGCCAACGCGAGGCCCAGCTCTTCCAGGATTCCAACCTCGGTTACTACCGCTTCTTCGACGCCAAGACCGGCGATGTCGAGGTCAGCGACCGCAAGAAGCGCCTCATCGTCGCCGGTGCCGCCGGTGCCTTCCTCCTCGGCTTCGCCGTCGCCGCCTTCGTCCTCCTCAAGGAGTCCTTCGACTCCCGCCTCCTCACCCGCGCCGACGCCGTCCGCGTCACCCGCCTCCCCTGCATCGGCACCGTCCCCGTCCTCAAGCCCGAGGACCGGCCCACCCTCCGCACCTGGGCCCTCCGCACCTGGCTCCGCCTCCAGGGCCTCCTCGTCACCGGCCCCGGCCGCCTCTGGGTCCTCGGCTTCGGAAGCACCCTTCCCGGCGAAGGTCGCTCCCACACGCTCGCCTCCTTCGCCCCCGCCGCCGCCGAACGCGGCATCCCTGTCCTCGCCGTCACCAACGGCGTCCCCGACGCCGCCTCGTCCGTCACCCCGCTCGAGGACTTCCTCAACCAACCGCTCCAGCCCTCGCCCAGGCTCGGCGATGTCGGCTGGATCCGCATTCCCACCGACTGGGTCTGGAACGTGGAACGCCGCCGCCGCTGGGTCGCTGCCGTCAACGCCTGGTCCGGGCGCGAAGGCGTCATCCTCCTCGAACTGCCACCCTCCGCCGAACCCGAGGCCCTGCTGATGGCCGAACTCGTTCCCCAGATCCTCTGGGTCGTCGGATCCGGCATTGCCGAGGCCTCCGACACCGAACACCACTTCGAAGGCCTCCAACACGCCGGCGTCCGCATGGTCGGCGTCCTCCTCAACCGCGACATCCGTCGCCTCGGCCGCGGAGGGGAACTGTCATGACGGTCGGTTGGTCGCAAAAGCTCGTCTGCCTGCTGCTGGCCCTCGGCTGCGGCCTCTGCGCCACCTTCGCGCAGTCCCCCGCCCCGTCCGCAACAGCCACCAACAATCCGGCCGCCACCAACGCTCCGGCCCTCGCGCCCATCACCAACGGCCTCAAGTCCAACATCGGCGTCCTCGTCCCCGTCGGCCCCCAGCCCGTCACGCCGAACGCCTTCTCCGGCGACCTCCGCCGCGTCAAGGCCGAGTGGCAGAAACGCCTCATCCTCGGCGCCGGCGACAGCGTCAGCTTCTCCGTTTACGGCCGACCTGAACTCACCCGCTCCGATGTCTCCGTCGAACCCGATGGCCGCATCACCTACCTCGAAGCCCAGGGCATCATGGCCACCGGCCTCACCATCCCGGAACTGCGGGATGTGATGCAGAAGGAGCTCTCCCAGTTCTACCGCAACCCCCGGGTCATGGTCGTCCCCACGGCGTGGCGCTCGAAGAAGTTCCACATCCTCGGCAAGGTCGTGAACAAGGGGACCTACCTCCTCGACCGTCCCCTCACCGTCATCGAGGCCGTCGCCCAGGCCGCCGGTCTCGAAACCGGCCTCTTCCAGCTCAACACCGTCGAACTCGCCGACCTCCCCAGATCCTTCCTCATCCGCAAGGGCCAGCGCGTCCCCGTCAATTTCGAGGGCCTCTTCCTCCGCGGCGACCTCACCCAGAACATCCTCCTCGAACCCGAGGATTACCTCTACTTCCCCTCCGCCATCGCCAACGAGATCTACATCCTCGGCGAGGTATCCAACCCCGGTGCCCAGGGCCTCACCGCCTCCGCCACCACCCTCAGCGCTGTCACCCTCGCCGGCGGCTTCTCCCCCAGGGCCTACCGACAGAAGGTCCTCGTCGTCCGCGGCTCGCTCCAGAACCCCGAGACCTTCGTCGTCGACACCGCCGCCGTCCTCGCCGGCAAATCCAAGGACTTCATCCTCGAGCCCCGCGACATCATCTACGTCGCCAGCAAGCCCTGGGCCCGCGCCGAGGAACTCCTCGACATGGCCACCTCCGGTTTCATCCAGGCCATGGTCACGGTCTGGACCGGCGGCAACATCGGCCCCTTCATCACCCAACCGATCACTCCTTCACTCAAGTGACATGAAGCCCTTCGGTTGCCTGCTCCTCTTCCTCGTCCTGCTCCTTCCCGCCTGCCGCTCCACCGGCCCGCGCTACAGCGCCCGCTACGAAACCCTCGTCGCCCTCACCAACCTCGTCTCCGTCACCAACCGCGTCGCCCCCGAGCTCCTCCAGCCCCCCAGGGACCCCTTCCGCCTCGGCCCCGGCGACCGCATCGAGGTCGAGATCCTCGGCGAGCTCGGCACCCGCACCTCCGTCGGCGTCGGACCCGACGGCTTCATCTACTACGATCTCGCCGATGGCCTCGAGGTCTGGGGCAAGACGCTCGCCGAGGTGAAGTCCGACCTGGAGCAACGCCTCTCGAAGTACTACCGCCAGCCCCGGGTCACCATCTCCCTCCGCGAGGTGAAGAGCCGCCGCGTCTGGGTCCTCGGACGCCTCAACAATTCCGGCGTCTATTCCCTCTCCGAACCCATGACCGTCATCGAGGCCGTCGCCAAGGCCGGCGGCCTCTTCGTCTCCCGGATGACCGGCACCACCGAGGAACTCGCCGACCTCGAACACTCCTTCCTCATCCGCAACGGCGAGTTGATGCCCGTCAACTTCCTCTCCCTCCTCCGCAAGGGCGACACCTCCCAGAACATCTACCTCCAGCCCGACGACTTCCTCTACCTGCCCTCGGCCCTGTCACAGGAAGTCTACGTCCTCGGCATGGTCCGCGGCCCGCGCCCCCTCGGCTTCACCGAGTCCATGACCCTCGGCACCGCCATCTCCAAGTCCCTCGGCCCCGCCCCCGGCGCCTTCCTCCGCGAGGTCGTCATCGTCCGCGGCGCCCTCGCCGAACCCCGCGTCGCCCTCGTCAACTTCCAGGCCATCATGACCGGCCAGGCACCCGATGTCCTCCTCCAGCCTCGCGACATCGTCTACGTCCCCGAGAAGCCCTATAAGTACCCCGAGAAGTACGCCAAGATGGCCGTCGATACCTTCGTCCGCACCGCTGCCGCCAACGAAGGCGGTCGCGCCGGCTCCAAGAAGTTCGAGTCCATCCAGCCGAACTCTCCCATCCAGATCGGGCCCTGAGCGGTCCGGTTTGAGAACAGGAACGGGGCGGCGATGTCCTCATCGCCTTGGCAAAGGGCTTGAGAGGGCAACGAGGACGTTGCCGCCCCGCCTGAGGGGGTCTGTACCAAGCTGCGCCCCGCTTATTCTTCGCCGTCCGATTCGGCCGGAAGCAGGATGAACTCGCGCTGACCGTTCACGGTTGCGAATCCGGCTCCCCGGCCGGGAAACAGGGCGAGCAATTCTGCATCGCTGAGCTCCTGAACCTGGATGCGCCCCGGGGATTCCGCAGATTCCACCCGCCCGACGGCAGCGACCGTCTCATCGGTCGGTCCGCTGGCCCGATTCCACGCCAGAAGGCCCAGCGTCACCGCTCCAACCACGCTGGCCATCGTCAGCCCCTGACGTCGTCGTCGACGGGCCCGCACCTCGGCCAGCGTGCGCGCCAGTGACTCGGCGACCACGTCATCTGGTTGGGCGTCGTCCAGTGCACGTGCCAGTGGTTCGTTCGACTCAGGATTCCGTTTCATGGCGTAGAAGCTTGAGGGTCATCCGCCGCAAGGCGGCCCGCGCCCGGGACAGCCGAGACTCGACGGCCTCTTCGCTGAGGCCTGCCTCCAATGCGATGTCCCGCACGGCGCGGCGTTCCGTGTACTTGGCAAGGAGAAGGGCCCGCTCTGGTTCCGTGAGCTCGGCGAGCGCGTTCGACAGGGCGGATTCCAGCGCGTCGGCAGCGGGCTCCGCGACCATGGGCTCCGGCCGGTTCGCGAACCAGTCGAGCAGTCGTCGATATCGCCCCGCCTTGCGACCGTGATCCGCGGCCGCGGACCGGGCGAGACAGGTGAGCCAGTCCCAGAAGATCGTTTCGGAGTCGAAGGCCCGGACCCGTCTCACGACCCGCAGGAGTGTTTCCTGGGTGACGTCCCTGGCCGCGTGTTCGTCGCCACGCATCAGGACGAGGACATACCGGAAAAGCCTGTTGAACCAAGCCGCGTGAAAATCGCGGAAGGCATCCTCGTCTCCCCGCGCCATGCGCGACGTCAACGCGTTGATCCCGGCGCTGTCTGCCTTGCTGGCAGTCATCGCCGGGGCCGCGTCGAGGACGGGCTTCTGGAGCACGCTGGAAAAGGAAGTGGACAATGCTTCGGCAGCCCGGCTCAGAAGGCTCGGGCGGGCTTCTGGTTGGTTGGGTCGGCTGATGGGCTCGGAGCATTGGCTGCCGTCGCGCCCAGGGCCGTCAGCACCTCTTCGGCGAGGTCGAGGTCATCGCCGGTTCCTGTCACGAGAACGGTGCGGGTGGCCGGATGCGTATGGAACTGGAAGGTCTTGCTCCTTCCTTCGCCTCCAGCCTCCTGACGCATCATGAAGGCGATGTCCAGGAGCTGGGTGATGCTGGCGTTCAGTTCCTTGGCGGCTTCAACCTGCTCCTTGTAGGCCCGGTCCCGATCCTCTGCGGGAGTCTTGGGGTCCAGCCGCGGCACCGGCAGCTTGAAGGCCCGCAGCTTGATGTCCTTGCCGGCTCCCTGCGTCTTTGCGTTGGGACGCAGCTGGAGCGCGATGGTCATCTCGCTCCCAGGGGTGCTGACCGGCGCGAAGCTGAGTCGTGGCTCCACGGTCGCGATGGCTGCGAACACACCCAACGGCGTGACGTTGACCAGGTCCAGATCGGCAGGTGCCTTCAGCTCCGCGACGCCAGGTCCCAACACGATGTTCACCGTCTGCGCTTTCTTGTCCTTGGAGACCTCGGCCCGCACGTAACGCACCAGGTCGCCGATCGTCCACTCGCCCTGCATCCGCACGTTGAACACCGGAGCGCGATTCGCCCGCTGCACCGCGGTAAGCCCGGAGCTGGCACCAGCGGGGGGAGCCACCGGTGCAGCGGCGGGATCCGAAGCCGGCTCCTGCGCCTGCATCATCGGCATCGCCATGCCCAGCCAACCCAGCACGCCCAACATCGGAAGCATCTTCATTCGTTTCATCGTCCGGAACACGCCCGTGCCCGCCGGATCCGTCGCGAAATCTGCCATCAACGCTTCGGCCCCGTCGCTGCAAGCCCCGGGACGATCGAGGCGGAGAACCGGATGCCGGCTGTTCTAGCCAGCTCCAGTTCTGCTTGGTCTCCCATCGCGAAATCGAAATCCACCTGCCTCGCCGCCAGCCACGCCAGAGTCAGGCCGTTGGCTTGTGGGCAGACCCATACGATGCGGCCGGCGTTGAACCAGTGCGAACAGGCGACGGCCGCTTCGCCCAGCAACACGACGGTTCCCTCGCGCGGGTCGTCATACCCGGCCAACGCCTCGCCCGGGTTGGCGATGGACGCGTCCAGTCGGGCCACCTGTTCCTCGGGAAGATCGAACGACGCGATCCGTTTCCGGCGAGCGACGGCGCCGGCCAAGTCCCCTCTCCGGGCAGCCAGTAAGCCCAGATGCAGGTCGAGCCGTTCCTGTCCCTCGTATCCCAGGAACTCGGCCGTCCGGAGACAGGCGAGGGCGCGCGCATTGGACAGCGTTCCCGGATTCGCGAGGTGCTCCATGGCCATCGAATACAGGAGGAGGGCCGGATCGCCGCCTTCGGCGACGAGTCGTCGGAGCACATCGACGCCGGCCGGGTGGAGCGGGGGCATGACCCGTTCCAGAACCCAGCGCTTCCAGACGCCGGGGAAGCCCGCGACCACCGCGGCTGCAGCAGAGCCCGGTCCGGAGGCCAGGATCCGGAGCAGCAGGTTTGAGAGGGCGAGGTTCATGGATCGGATGATTCCGCTCGGAGCGAATGGCGGGACCGGGCCGCCGTTTCGAGGGACATGGGCACCCGCTCTCGCGCCCACGCGACGTAGCGGGCGAGACCTTCCTCGAGGCCGACGGCCGGGGTAAATCCCAGCGCCGCACGGGCCCGGGTGAGGTCTGCCGCGCCATGCCGGATGTCGCCGACACGGAACTTCCCCGTGATCCGCACGGAAACATCCCGGCCAAGCAACCGGCACAGCAACCGGGCCACCCGCTCCACCGGGATGAACTCGCCGCCCCCCACGTTGAAGACTCCAGGAACCCGCCTCTCCAGGCTCGCGCGGAACGCCGCGACCACATCGGAGCAGTACACGAAGTCGCGGGTGATGCGGCCGTCCTCGAACAGTTCGATCGGTTGGCCGTGGAGGATCCGCGAATGGAAGACACCCAACACCCCCGTGTAAGGATTCAACAGGCTCTGGCCCGGGCCGTAGACGTTCTGAAACCTCAGGACCGTGACCGGCACGTGCGTCCCGAGCATCGCACTGGCCAGACCTTCCTGCGCCAGCTTGGAAACCCCGTACACCGACGAGGGACAGAGGGCCGCCGTCTCCGCCGTGGGAACCGGGACCAGTTCAGCCCCGCACGCCGCGCACGTCGGGCTCCATTGGCCGAGCCGGCACTGTTCCTCGCCGCGCGGACCCGGGTGGCACTCGGCACCCTCGACCGGACAGCGGTAGGTCCCCTCGCCGTAGACGGCGCGCGATGACGCCTGCACGAAATGCCGCAGCGCCGGAAAGCGGCCGGATGCCAGCTGCGACAGCATCGTCGCGGTGCCCTGGCAATTCACGTCCACGTACTCGCCGGCGTCCGTCATGGATTGCCCGGTGCCGGTGAGTGCGGCCAGATGCACCACGACCTCGACGTCCGGGAAACGGGTTGCCACGGAATCCCACAACGTCCGGTCCCGGATGTCGCCGCGTACGAACTCAATCTGGCCGCCCGGCCAGGGTCCCACGCTCGCGTCCGCGCCGTGCACCTGCTCCAGCAGGTTGTCGACGATGACCACGCGCCGGCAGACACGGGCTATCTCGGGAACAAGATGCGTTCCGATGAATCCCGCTCCCCCGGTAACCAGCACGGTCCGCAGCGTGTTCATTCGTTGTTCTCCAGCCACCCGGCCCCGCCGAACCCGGGGACTTGATCGAGGATCGGACGGATCATCCACCGGACTTCGGGGGGAAGCCGGCCGCCCGTGGCGCAGCGTGCCGAGTTCAGGCGAAAGCGGACATAGCGCCGGAGCATGCGGCATTCGTCGGTGTCAGCAATGCCCTGCCCAGCGAGGATCGCCAGCGCCGTCGCCATGCTGAAACACTTCGAGATCTCCGTGGCACCAACCGACGAGGCCCGGGTCGCGCTCGCCGGATGATCCCGGTAGGCGGACAGGGGACGGGCACAGTAAGCCATCCCCGACATCGCCACCGCGCGTACGTAGAACAAGGTGTCCGCCGAAAGTGGAATCCGCGTGTCGAAGCCTCCGCAGGCCTCGAACACGTCCCGCCTCACCAGCAGCGAACTGGCCGTTCCATACGGGCTGAGTGCCGCGTAACCGATCTCGGCGGGACCACTCCCGTAGTAGTCCGCCCCGTCCTTCCAGCGTCGCACCCGGTCGGCGCTGGCACGCCCGACCACCCGCGAGTCCGCGTCCATGCGCAAGTAGTCGGACCGCACGATGCCGGCCTCCGGATGGCGGCCGGCGAGGGCCAGCAATTCCTCGAGAAAGTTCGCGGAAGCCGTGTCATCCGCGCCAGCGAACCACAACCATTCACCCCGGGCCCGCTGCGCCGCCTCATTCCAGGTCCAGTACGGCCCGCCGGAATTGGTCGCACGATGAAAGAGCGACATGCGCGGGTCGTTCCTCGCAAAATCCCCGGCCACGTGGTTGCTGTCGTCGGTCGAGGCGTCATCGATATACAGGACCTCGAGGTCGCGCATCGTCTGGCCCAGGACGGACCGGAGCCGTTCCTTGAGATACCGTGCGTAGTTATAGTTCGGGATGACCACGCTGACCTTCATGCGGCCTCCGCGGGGATGGCGATGGCATTGCGCACGGAGTTCCCCGGAATGAGCCGCCGGAGCTCCGTGGCGTCCATCGGGAGCGGTTTGTTGTCCACGACGTCGCGAAGCCGGTAGCCGGCCTCCCGGAGCAGGTCGACCATGTCCTCGAACCTATCCGGTGCCGGGCGATCGAACGCGCTCGGCTGAAGCTCCACCACCATGCGCGGCCTGAACCGGGCCAGCGTTCGCCGTGCTCCTCGCAGGACGCCGCACTCGTGGCCGTCGACGTCGAGCTTGATCGCGTCGACCCGCGATACACCGGCACCTTCCAGGAAGTCGTCCAACGTCGATGTCCCAGCGCCGGCGCAGCCCTCCTCGACTCCATGGTGGCCCGCGTGCCTTCCTTCGGCGCGGCCCAACGGCCAGCGCGCGTGCAGGGAACCGTGCACCTTTTCTCCCGGGTTCCCCACCAACTCCAGTTGCTGGACATCCACGCGGTCCCGGAGGTCCGGGTTGAGCGCGAGGTTGCGCCGCAGCTTTCGCACGCCGAAGGCCGTCGGCTCGAAACAAACAACTTTCCCGCTCGGACCCAGCGCCCGCGCCGCAGGCAGCGCCATCGCCCCCACGTTCGCGCCGATGTCGAGAAGCGTGTCGCCCTCCCGGATCAGTCCCACGAGCGCGGCCAAGGTCTCCCGCTGGAATCGGCCCGTGAGAAAGAGCGAGAAGTCGATCGTCTCAGTCAGCTCCAGCTCCCATCGCAAACCCCGCCTCTCCACGGTGGCGACATCCCCAAGTCCCACGGCCAGCCGGGCCCCGCGCACCAGGAGGTTGACGGAACGGAAGGTCATCCACCGAAGCCGATCGAGAACTCCATTCATCGGGCCGGTCCTCCCCCGGAGCGGACCGCGATGACCTCCAAGACCTCGCCAGTTCCCAGATGCGCGATCAGCACCGACGCCCACTGTCCCAGCGTCCGCAGGATCGAGGAGCCCATCAGGTCGATCCGCGAACGTCCCGGTGCCCGGTCCCGATTGAGCAGGATCTCCAGGCTGCCCAGGACACCACCCAGGTGCGGTCTGACCCGGACCGCTTCGATCCGGAAACCCTCGTTCTCAAGCAGCCGCGGAAGCGTCCGCCGCGAGTATTGGTACGTGTGCACCGGAAGTCCCAGGAACCACCAATGCCCGCCGAACCACCGCCGCGTTGTACTTTCGAACTCAGGCACGGCCAGGAACAGCCGGCCGCCCTGCCGAAGGATCCGATGCAGTTCCCTCACGGTTTCCCGTGCGCAACAGATGTGCTCGAACGAATGATCCAGCCGCACGTAGTCAAACGAGGCTTCCGGGAATCGGCCGTCGGCAAGCACCCCTTGGACAATGTCCAGACCGTGGTCCCGGCCAACCTGCACCGCGCGGGGATTCGGCTCGACCCCCTGCGCCTGCCATCCCTGACGTTGGAACCGGTGGAGCACCGCGCCGGCGCCGCAGCCGACGTCCAGCATGCGCCCGGGTTGCTCGAACCGCGGTTCGCTCGCCGTCGTATCACAAAGCAACCAGCGTCGAACCACCCCCACGAGCCCGCTCCTCGACTCGGTCCATTGATGGCAGGGATAGGTATCCGGATAGTAACCCGCCAGCTGCTCGTCCGATGGCATGGGCGTCTGGATGCCCAGGCCGCACGCAGTGCAGCTTTCGAGGCGAAAGATCCCCGGGTTGCCATACATCGGGTCCTGCCCCGCCAGCACGGGTGTACGGCGAGTGTCCCCGCAGACCGGGCAACCTTCGGCGTTGGACGTCACTTCTCCCATCGCAGGACCTCCCGTAGGACTGCCGCATCCGGAATGGCAGGAAAGTTGGCCGCCAGCCGATAAAGGAAGTGCGGCAGTTCGAGCAAGCTACAGACCCAGGCACCCGCCCCCGAATAGTGGCGGCGAACGAACTGGCGGCGACTCCGGATCAGCATGCGTTCCTTTCGCCACGGATGGTTCCGGAACGACCCGGACACCTTGTGCAGCACATCCAGATCCGGGTCCGGCAGGACGAGAATCCCGATCCCCGAGTCCTTGGCTCGCAACGACAGATCGAAATCCTCGAAGTACATCCGATATCCGGGATCGAATCCCTGGAGGCGCGTCCACGCGGGGCCAGGAACCAGCAGGCAGCAGCCGCAGACCATGTCGACCTGGGTCGCGTCGGCATAGGCACGGCGATGCCGCACGAACGGGGCCCACACCGACTTCCTCCCGCCTGAGTGCCAGATCCTTTCGGGATGACCCTCTTCTCGGATGATCGGGCTGAGGATGGCATCGGGATGCGCGCGGACGGCGTTGTGCCATGCCTCGAGGAATCGCGGACCCACGAGCGTGTCGTTGTTGAGGAACAACAGGTGGGTCGCCCCCTCGCCAAGCGCGATCTCCGCGGCCCGGTTGCAGTTCGAGGCGAAGCCCACGCTCCCCCCACGGTGGTAGGCCACGCCGTCCAGATTCTGGAGATCCGCCGGAGGAAGCTCCGGGGAACCATCGTCGGCGAGATAGAGCCGGCATGCGTCGCCCACCTGCCCGACGAGGATCCTCAGGCAATCGCGGGTATCTGGCCAGTTGCCATACGCCGGCACGATCACCGCCAACCGGGTTTCGGTATTGCGAACCATACTGGTATCGGGCGAAGCGACCGGTCCCATCGGGACCGCGAGGACCTGCCTCTTGAGTGCCGGAATTGGACCGGCTGGAGATCAGGCAGACGCCACTTTCAGCGTTCGGAATCCTGAATACCAGAAGTCCATTTCGAAGGTCGATTCTGCTCTTCTCCGCAGAATCCCATGTTGATGGTTGACCCCTTTTCCCCGCCGGTCCGAGGTTCATTCGCGGGAACGATGCGGCGCCGGCCCCCCGTCTGGCGGAGGCTGGTGCGCATTCGGGGCGGATTTGCTGCTCATGGGCTGCTTCGGGATGCCGATGATCTGCCGGTGCCTCATTGCGCTGCGCCCATCTGGAGCTTGGAGCCATGAAAGCGAGATCATTGATCGGGACGTTCGTCGAGGGGTGTCGTCGTGGCATCCGAGAATGGTGGCCGGGTGACGTGTACGACCAGGACGGTCTGCGGAGCCTTCACAATCACGACTTCACGAAGGATCCATCGTTCTGCAAAGCCTACGAAAGGGGATGCCGCGCTGCCGGGGACTATCGTTGGCACTGGCGTGTCCACATCGGCCTCTGGGCCGCCTCCAACGCGGGCAGGATCGGGGGGGATTTCGTCGAGTGCGGGGTGAATCGTGGCTTTCTGAGCTCGGCGATCATGGAGTACCTTGACTGGGATTGCCTGGGCAGGACTTTCTTTCTGCTCGATACGTTTCAGGGGTTGGATCTAGCCCAGTGTTCGGATGAGGAGCTCAAGGGCGGAGCAGCGAGGAAGAACCAGACCCGATTGCGAAGCGGTGCCTACGTTCAGGGTGTCGAGTCGGTACGGGCCAACTTTTCACAATGGAAGAACGTGCGGATCATTCCGGGCAGCATACCGGAGACGCTCGGTCAGGTGGACTCGCGCCGCGTGGCCTATCTCCATCTGGACATGAACTGTTCCCCACCGGAGGTCGCGGCAATGGAGTACTTCTGGGATCGCCTGCTGCCCGGGGCCTTCGTGCTGCTCGATGACTATGGTTTCCGCGACCATGCTTCGCAGAAGCATGCCATGGACGCGTTTGCTCGGCGGAAGCAGGTGACCATTGCCTCCCTTCCCACGGGACAGGGCCTTCTCCTGAAGCCCCATCCACCGGGCGCATCAGGGGGAGATTGACGCGATCCTGAGGACGCCGAGGTTGGCAATTCGCTCTCGTGTGCGCCGTGGTGCCCAACGCGCACTTCAAACGCTCACGAAATCTCACACTCACCGCTTCGGCCCCGGCCACCACCGGTCCAGTGACCGCTCCATCTGCCGCACCTGACGCGACTCCGTCGCGGCGAGGTTGAGCACTTCATGGGGATCGTCGACTACTCGATACAGCTCCACCCGGCCACCCGCCTCGTTCACCGGATCGGGCACGATCAGCTTCCACCCATCCCGCACCATCCATCGCCAACGCAGCCCACGCTCCGGGTGATCGAGATCCGGGATGTCATGGGCGAAGCAGGCTCCAAACACCGCGTCCCGCGCCTTCACCGCCCGATCGTTCATCAGGTCGATGCCGGGCGTGTCCTTGGGAACCTTCACCCCGGCCAGCTTCAGCAAGGTCGGGAACAGGTCCACCGAACTCACCGGCCGCTCGACTAACATCGGCGCGATCCGCCCCGGCCACCGCACCAGGATCGGCGTGCGCAACCCGCCGTCATACGGCGACTGCTTCGACTTCGGTGCATACCGAGGATTGTCCGGCGATTGGATCCACCCATTGTCCGTCACGTAGACCACCACCGTGTTCGAAGCCATCCCGCGCCGGTCCAGATCCTGGAGCAGTTCTCCGCACGTCTCGTCGAACCACTCCACCATCGCCCGATAGCGCGCGATGTGGATGGACGGCGCATTCGTCCGATGCCGCGCCAGGAACCGCTCCGGCGGCGTGTGCGGATCGTGTGGCATCATCGGCGCATACCAGACGAACCACGGCGTACCGTCCCGTTGCGCCTCATCCAGGAAGTCCCGGATCGGCTGCAACGTCTCGCGCCCAATCTTCAATCCTTCGTCCCCGTGCCTTCCCACGCCAGCCATCTCGCCCCGCGTCATCCCGTGGGTGAATCCTCCATGGCTGAAGTGCCCCTGCCACCATTTGCCCGATTGGAACGACCGATACCCCGCACCCGCCAGCAGCCGCGGCAAGGCCGGACTCCGGTCCATCCGCTCATTCATCCGCGCCCGCCCCAGCCGATACTCCTCCGACTGATACTTCTTCCCAGCGGGTACGCTTGATGGGATCGGGGGATCATTTCCCGTGATCCCGTGTTGATGGGGAAAGCGTCCCGTCAGGATCGACGCCAGGCTCGGGCAACAGAGGCTCGATGGAACATACCCACGCGTAAACCGCCGGGACTCCGAAGCCAGCCGATCCAGGTTTGGCGTCCGGATTTCCCGGCTACCCATGAACCCGTAGTCGGTCCACGCGTGATCGTCCGACACGATCATCAGGAAGTTCGGCGGTGTGGCGCGCTTCACCGTTCCGGAGGCCACGAGTCCATCCGCCCATCCGCCCATCAGGAGGACGAGACACGACAGCATCCACAACATGCGCGATCGGGAACGGGCCATGCACCTGAGCCTTCCCACCCCCCCACAACCTGGCAACTCCGCTCTCGGCGGAGTTCCAGGTTTGGAGATTCAAGTTTCAAGCCCTGCACCCCCCTGTAGGCCGCGTGCCCCCACGCGGCGGTTCACAATCCACACCGGGTGAGGGCACCCGGCCATGTGCGTTAACCTAATTTTCCATCGATCGAAGCCTTCATGCCGACAAGTTGCCGAGTCCGCTTGCGTTGGATGTCTGCAAGTCGACGAGCAATGCGCCGACCATTTGACAACAGATGTCGCAGCGGAATCGCCGGCGCCAAGATCGACAACACGGAGTCGCGCACCTCGACGAACGCCCGCCACCGACTCTCATTCTCCTCGGGTGTCTCCCCAGGGGGAAAAAAGCTCCGCTTCCAGGAGCACCCTCTCGATCAGCAGTGAGGTTAGGATCTTTGCCTGCATCCACGCTCTGGCGGATGCGTCTGTGCTTTTTGGCACATGCCCCAAACCCAAGAGGCTCTTCAATCTCTTGAACACCAACTCGACCTGCCACCGGCTTCGATAGATCCCCAGCACCGCCTTGGTCGTCAGGGCATCGGCCTGCGCCGAGGTCAGTACGAGAATGTACTCAGCCAGTTCCAGGCTCGCTTCGTTTGCCTTCGTTCCATTCTTCTCCGCCTTCCGCAGCGCCTTTCGTTGCGCCTTGTCGGTTGCCAAGCGCCCTTTACGACGAACGCATAGCCTCAGGTTGTATCGCTTGCCTCCGTGTTCGAATGTCACGGGCCACTCGGCCTCTTCAGAAACCTTCAATTTGCGGGCTTTTGGAAGCACTTCGAACGGTTTGCCATCCTGCCCAATCAGTGGAAACAGCGCATGGTTCCATCGCACCACCACATCAGCACCAGAACCCAAAACATGCGCTACGCCAGCGCGATGGCTGTAGCCGCGATCGGCCAAGACCAGTTCCCTGGGCTTGATTGGAAATCGTCCAAGCTTCTCTCCACCTTTGGCGTCGGTGAGCTCGTAGTGATCGCAGACCAACTCGGGTAACCGCACGCTATAGTGGATGCGCCATGAGCTTCCGGTCGCGCCCGGTTCACTGACATCCGTGGCGTCCACAACCCGAATCCCACCACTCCACCGGGCGGCCCAGATTCCGAGGCTCCGGCGCTGGGCACAGAGCAGGTGTGAGGTCAGCGCCTGCAGCCAGGGTTCGGCAACCCTCAGACGCTTGAAGAGAGCGACACTGCTGACATCGGCGAGTCCAAGTTCAGAGGCGCGTGTGACCGTTTGCTTGAGCGACAGTCCACCGCCAACATGCATCAAGAAGAGCCGAAGCCATCGGGCAGGTTCTTGAAGACCGCGTGCCCTGCGCATGAAACCATGCTCGCGCGCCAGGGTGTCGAGATTGGCGGGAAGCCAGGTAGCGAGGATGTCCCACTCTTCTGGAAGCGCGTCCAAATCGGAGGCCATGACGCGACATTGTTGTCTTTACGGGGATTTTGGTAGATTTTTTAGGTTAACGCACATGGGGCACCCGGCCTACTCCCTTGAAACTTGAATCTTCAAACTTCGAACTAAGAACGAAAGGTCGCCCATCCCAGACCCCCCGGCCGGAAACAGGCGACACTGTCTGATCAACCAACAGGGTTGACCGTCGAAGATGTCCTTGGACTCAGGCGTTGACCGCCTTCGCCGCCTGGCGACGGCGCGCAACCCACACCCCACCGACGAGGAACAATCCCATCGTCATGTACGTCGCCGGTTCCGGCGTGCCCGTCAGCGCCGCCACGTTCACCGCGCCGATGTCGATCGCGAACAGCAGGTCGTTGAAGTCCCGGTCACCACCCCCGAAGAGGTCCTCGAACCCGATCACCAGGTACGAGTCGTAGATCGTCGCGAACGACACCACGTGGTTGATCCCGTCCCGGTTCACCGACGAATCCGTCGAGTACACCTCGCCCGGCGTGCGGGTCGCGCCGTTGGCGATCAGGAAGAAGTCGAGCTTCTGGCCCCCCTGGATCGTGCCGAGGTCGACGAAGTCACCGGCCTTCAGCGGGGTCGAGGCGGTGCGGCTGCCACCGGTGGAGGCATTGGGGAAGATCAGCAGAGGGTTACCTGTCTTGACCCCGCCGCCCGAGGTGTTGAAGCCGAGCGAGTTCTCGTAGCCGGCACCTTCGCCGATGAAGTAGGCGCGGACGTTGGAGTCGGTGGCGAGCTTGAGCTTGCTGGGGTCGAGGAGGTGGGCGTTGTCGTTGATCTTCTTGCCCTCGGAGAGCGCGGTGTTGAGGTAGCCGCTGAGGCCCGGGAGGACCGACTTCACAAAGGTGTCGGAGGCGGCATCGGAGCCGGAGAGCTGGACCTTGTCGACGATGTCGAGGCCGAAGGGCCGGGCGGAGGACTGGACCGGGGAGGCCGTCTGGGCGAGGGCGCTGAGGCTGAGGCTGAGGGAGGCGACCGCCGCGAGGGCGAGGGAGGTAACGATGTTCTTCATATTCGATGCCCCTCCATTGCACTCGGGATGCCAAGCGACGGCTCACATCTCAATCATCTGTAAAGGAACAGCTTACGAATCAGTAGCCTTCCACCCCGTCCGGCCGACGGCCCCGTGCAGGGGACTGCAACCGTGCGGATGCAATGCCGTCCCCACCCAATCGTGCATGCGTGCACCCGCACCCGCACCCGTCCCCCACGACCAACGGGATGTCCCATATGGGACATCCCATTGGTCCAACGGCCGACGACCCCGGCGTGACCAATTCCATGTCCCATATGGGACATCCGTTTGGTCAGCAGCCTGCGATCGGTCCAACGGCTGATCCTAAAAGCGGCGGTTTGTTGACCACGGATTTCACAGACTCCACGGATGGACGGGGCTGGAATGAAGGTTTCCATCCCGGTCGAGCGCTCACCTCGCAGGTGCGCGGCGATCCCAAGCCAAGTTCCTGCTTATCCGTGTCATCCGCGCCCGATCCTGCATCCGTGCACCCGCACCCGCACCCGTCCCCCACGACCAACGGGATGTCCCATATGGGACATCCCATTGGTCCACCGGACCTCGACCCCGGCGTGACCAATCCCATGTCCCATATGGGACATCCGTTTGGTCAGCAGCCTCAGAACTCCTGACCTCGCATGGTGAGTTCAGAGGTCTGACGGAATGGAAATGAGACCGTTTCTGGCAGGATTTGGCTTTCGCGGGAACACCGTTGCCCCTACGAAATCGTCCCATGCCGCAAGTGCAACTCCCCCTGTTTCCTGCAGGCAGTGTTGACATCAATCGCGACCTGGCCTGCCGCACCGAAGGCGACCGGGTCGTTTACTTCAACGGCCACCTTCCGGTCTTCACCCATCACAAGGATGACCTGGCCAGCTTCCGGCTTTTCACCAGTCAACTGATCGTCCAGGGCAGTGCCACCCAAGGCCACATCGCCAAGGCCTTTGGGGTTCCCCTCATCACCATCAAACGTTCCACCCACTTGTACCGCACCGCGGGTCCGGCTGGATTCTTCGTTCCGAAACCCCGGCGTGAGGGCAGCCGTCTGAACGCCGCCAAGCTGGAGGAGGCCCGGGTTCTCCTCGCCAAGGGCCAATCCCTGGCTGCGGTGAGCCAGCACACCGGTGTGTTGGTCGACACCTTGCGCAAGGCCGTCGGCGCCGGACGGCTGCCACCGCCAAAAAAAAGTGCTCTGCCGACCCGGTTGGTGTCCCCGGTGACGGTGTCGGCGACGGCATCATAACGAGTACCACAATCGCCGATCCAACCAGCGCCAGTGATCGCTCCCTGAAGGATACCGAGTCCCCGCTGGGTTACGCGACCACCCGCACGCTGGATCGGCTGCTCAGTTCGTGCGGATGGTTGGATGGAGTGGACCTGCGCTTCGAAGCGGCCGATGACGTGGCCAAGGGCGGAGTCCTCTTTGCATTGCCCGCCCTGCTGGGCGAAGGACTGCTGCGTCACACGCGCGAACACTACGCGCTGCCCAAGGGGTACTATCCGCTGGAGTCGATCTTCCTGCTGCTGGGCCTGCTGGCGCTGGTGCGGTGTCCGTCGATGGAACAGACCCGCTATGAGGCACCCGGGGAATGGGGCCGACTGCTGGGGTTGGACCGCTTGCCCGAGGTCAAGACGTTGCGCTCGAAGATCGGGACGCTCTGTGAGCCGGAGGGGCGTGCCGCGAAATGGCAAAGCCAGTTGTCCCGGGAGTGGATGGCGAGCAAGGAAGCGGACGATCCGGACCTGGCGGGGCTCTACTACGCCGACGGACATGTCCGGGTCTATCACGGCGGATTGACCGCGTTGCCACGGCGCTACCTCTCGCGGTTGCGCCTGTGCCTGCGTGGCACGACCGACTACTGGGTCAACGGGCTCGGAGGTGAACCGTTCTTCGTGGTGACCCAGACGGTGAACCCGGGGTTGGTGGGCGTCCTGCGCGAAAAGATCGTGCCGCGACTTCTGGCCGAGGCACCGCAACCAGGCCCGGACGTGCTGGCAGCCAACCCCAAGGCGATGCGCTTCACCATCGTGGTGGATCGGGAGGGCTATTCGCCCGGATTGTTTGAGGAACTGGTCCGGGAACGCATCGCCGTGCTCAGCTACCAGAAGAAGCCGGGCGAAGCGTGGCCGGAATCGGAATTCGCGCGGCGCAAGGTGAAGCCCCCCGGGGGGCGGGAGGTGGAACTGGACCTGGCTGAACGGTTGGTGAAGTTGGGCAGCGGACTGGAGGTGCGGGAGGTGCGGATGCGCGATGAGGTGGGACAGCAGATCTCGATAGTGACGACGCATCCCGGGCTGGATGTAGGGCAGGTGGTGGTCGGGATGAAGGCGCGGTGGTCGCAGGAAAACTACCTGAAATACATGAAGGAACACTTCGGCCTGGACCGGTTGGTGGAGTACGGAGTGACACCTCTTCCTGACACCACCGTGGTGATCAACCCAGCACATCGGCGGGCGGATCGTGAGGTGAAGGTGGAACGTTCGAAGCTGGCCCGACTGAGGGCGCAGTTCGGAGCACACGGGATGCCGGCTCAGCCCACACCCGAAGAAGCGCAGGCCTTCGAGACGGCCGGCGGAGAGTTGCGCCGCAAGATCGAGGCACAGGAGGCGGTGCTGGCTGCGTGCATTGCTCGACGCAAGGAGGTGCCGCGCCGTCTGGAGCTCAAGGAACTGAGCGAGGAGGAGCGCTTCGGACAGCTTTGTCCGGAGAGCAAGCACTTCGTGGACACGATCAAGATGATCGCCTACCGGGCGGAGAGCGCGATGGCTGGCGAGGTGCGGGAAGTGTTGAAACGGAGTGACGACGCTCGGGCGCTGCTGCGGCGGTTGTACACGACACCTGTGAACCTGAGGCCGGATACTCAGGCGAAGACATTGACGGTGGAAGTGCACCGGATGGGCAGCGCGGTGCAGGATGCCGCCATCGCCCACCTGTGCGAAATCCTGACCGAAACAGAAACGCTCTTTCCGACCACCGACCTCCGCCTCATCTACCGCCAAGTAGGCTCAGGGTAGTTCCATGGGAGGTCAGGAGTTCTGAGCCTGCGATCGGTCCAACGGCAGACGAGGACGTTGCCGCTCCGTTTGACGCGGGGGGCAGTGCCAAGATGCGCACCCCCGAGGCCCGCGGTCCGGTTCTGGATTGAATCCAGGCGCGAAGGCCGTCATCCAAGGCCGACATCATGAAACTCTCCGGAATCCATTCCGTCGCCTCGCTCGCGATCCTCGCGGGTGCTTGCCTCGTCACCATCGCCGCAGACTCGAAGGACACGCCGCCACCGGTCGTCACGCCGGCAGCGACTTTTTCCCATGGGGCGGGGGCACCAGCGGATGCGGTGGTGCTCTTCGACGGAAAGGACCTGTCGGCCTGGAAGTCGGAGAACGGCGGCGAGCCGAAGTGGAAGCTGGTCGACGGCGCGATGCAGGTGAACGGCGGCGGCCTGATGACCAAGGAGGAGTTCGGCGACATCCAGTTGCATCTCGAATGGGCGTCACCGGCTGAAGTGAAGGGGGACGGCCAGGGACGCGGGAACAGCGGGGTGTACTTCCAAGGCCGGTACGAGATCCAGGTCCTCGACTCGTATCAGAACCCCACCTACTCGAACGGACAAGCGGCCTCGTTCTACGGGCACTCGGCCCCGCTGGTGAACGCTTCCCGCAAGCCGGGCGAATGGCAGAGCTACGACATCGTATTCCACGCCCCGAAGCCGACAGCGGACGGAAAGGTGGAAGCGGGTTCGTTCACGGTGTTCCACAACGGAGTCCTGGTGCAGGACCACATTACCATTCCCGGCGGGGCGACGACGGCGGCCAAGTTCACGGGGGTGACGCCCAAGGGCCCGCTGATCCTGCAGGATCACGGCAACCCGGTTCGCTACCGCAACATCTGGTTGCGGAAGCTGGACTCGAAGCCGGCGAAGTAAGGAACTCGGAACGCCATGGCTGAGATCTACGTCTCCACCGACGTCGAGGCCGACGGCCCGATCCCGGGACCCCACTCGATGCTGAGCTTCGGTTCGGCGGCCTTCCGTGCGGACGGGGAGCTGGTTTCGACGTTCTCTGCCAACCTCGAACTCCTTGAAGGTGCGGCTGGACATCCCGAGACGATGGAGTGGTGGGGGCGGAACCAGCCGGCGTGGGAAGCGACCCGAAAGGACCTCCAGCCGGCGTCCGAGGTCATGCCGCGCTACGCGGCGTGGCTGGATGCCCTCCCGGGAAAGCCCGTGTTCGTTGGCTACCCTGTCGCGTACGACTTCCTCTTCGTCTACTGGTACCTGATGCGCTTTGCCGGCCACAGCCCGTTCAGCCATTCCGCCCTGGACATCAAGACCTACGCGATGGCTGTGCTGGGTGTGCCTTACCGGGAGGCGACCAAGCGGAACATGCCGCGCCGATGGTTCACCCAATCACCCCACACCCACGTCGCGCTCGATGATGCGATCGAGCAGGGGCATCTGTTCTGCAACATCCTGCGGGAGCACAGGCAAGTTCACCGAGCACCCGGGATGAGGTCGGAATAGAACTCCCACGGGTAGTCGTCCTCGTTGAAGAGGACGGTGAGCGTACCGGCCGCGGGTTCGGCCACGGCGCGGGATGGGGCCCCGGTCGTGGGACTCCCGGCCGGGTAGGCGCGGGTCCGGAAGATCTTCCGTGGAATCACGGCGCCATCCCGCTGCGCCCGCAAGGTCTGGCCCTCGAATTCGGTGAACGGTCTCTGCCCCTGCGTTGGCGAGCGGAGTCCATGAAGCTGACAGGCCGCCACGCCCACCTGATTGCCATGGCCCTGGAGCAGCCGGGTCCACGCATCCCGACGCCAGGCGAGCGGATGCAGGTAGGAGAACTGGACGGTCTCGGTCGTCTCACGCAGCTCCGCTTCCCAGGAGCCTTCCTCAGGTTGACCGACCCGACCGGTGGCAGGTTCCTGCGAAGCATTCACCCGGTTTCCCCAGCACTGGTTGGTCTGGCCCTTGGCGGACGGGGGGACCTTGAGCGCGGGATCGGCCGGACAGACCAGCACCCTCGGATTCGGAAGGAGGGACGGCTTGCTGGCCAAACGGGTGAAACTCCGGGCCCGGCGCCCGGCGTCGTCCATGTACATCTCGACCGCCAACGCGGCCTGCCGGAGGTTGTTCCGGCAGACCGCCTGGTTCGATCGCGTGCGCGCCCCGGAAACCGCGGAAACCAGCAGCGTTGCCAGCACCGCCACGATGGCGATGACCGTCAACAGCTCCACCAGCGTGAAGCCTGAGGATTCCCGGGTTTCCTGTTGGCGCATCGACATCATGGTCCGGTAAGCGCAGCCCCGGGCTGTATGCGGATCAACCGCGCTCCGTAGCCCGGTGCCCAGACGGTTCCATCTGCGGCTGCATCGCCCGCGCTCCAGTCCACCGCGTAGCCGCAGATGCCCGGTGCCACACCCAGAAGCGACGGTCCGGCATCGAGCGGCCGGATGAACCCGAGCCCGGCCGAATCTTCCGAGATGACGAGGGAACCCACGCTTCGGAGGACGGGGCTCGCGCCGGGAACATTCAGGGCAGTTCCTGGAGCCCACTTTCCGTCCGATCCCACAGCGAGTTGGAGGACTTGGGCGGGGGCTCCATTGGTTCCCGTGGGTTCGGCCGCCAGCACGTATCCTGAGGCGCGGACGAGCACCGGCGCCATCGCTGACACAGGGGTCGTATCGACGAGGCTGGCCGCCAGGCCGTCGTAGGCCAGCGCGCTCAGCTCGGTGCGACCGGCCGGCGTGTTGGTCGTGGTGCCCGCGGTGTACAGCAACGCACCCCGATGCGAGATCCCGGCCAGTTCGGCAGGAAGGCCGATCGGGGCCCGGAACATGGGCTCGGCGGGGTCGGTGAAGTCGACGACATCCAGAACATGCCGGGTCTCGGTGACCCACCACGGCGTCGGAAGCCCGGGCCCGATCGGGCCGCCGGTGATGTCGCCACCCTTGGTCTCTTCCCGGGTGATGGCCTCACGATGGGAGACATACAGGCGGCCTTCTGCCGCGAAGGCCTGCGAGAAGCCCTGGTACACACTGGTCCCGCCCAAGGTGAGGCGGCTGCGGAGCACGGGGCTGCCAAGGGTTGAGATGTCCTCGGCCACGACGGCGAGGGAGCCTTGCCACCACCACCAACCGCGACCTCCCCAGAAGCCGTCACCGATCGCGATGCTGGCAAAGCCGGGCGTGACGCCGCCGGGAATCAGGACATCGGTGGCCCAGATCGGGCCGTAGCCGGACGACGAAGGCTCGACCCAGAGCAGCAAGCCAGGCGCCGCCCTCAACGCACGGAACGTCGCACCGTAGTACTGATCGGGCCTCAGGATCCGGCTCTCGCCGAGGATCCGCGGAGTGTCGCCGTCGAATCCAATCTCACGTGCCACGAGCGTCCCGGGCACGGTGATCTGGGTCCAGTTCGTCACGACGATGGAGTTCGTCTGGCCCAACGGCGGCTGCGGAATGAGCACCACCACGACCTCGACATTGGTCTTCACGATCGGCGGCTGCGGAATGATCACCGGGATCTCGATGACGTTGGTCTCGATGCGGCGCGGCGTTCCCGGGGGATCCGTCGGCAACGGCGGGTAGACCACGATGTTCGTGTAGATCCGGTTGGTGGAGATCGGGGGCTGCGGCTCCGAAACGATATTCGTGGTGAGCCATTCCTTGCGCAGGGGCGGCTGCTCCACCCAGCGCACGACCTCGTTCGTGCCCAGCACGGGCTCGCTCCGGTAGGTGTCCGGCTCCAGTTGGAGGACGTGCAGGTTCCCGCCCGCCAGTTCGAATCCCACAACCGGGAACTGCGGCAGGACCAGCGAACCCAGGACCACGTCGGGGCTGGCCGAAGCCACCCGGCGGATGGTCGGGGTCGAAGATCCGGTGGAACTCAGGAGCACGAGGCGGTCGCCGTCGACCCGGACCTGGGTCACGATAAAGGACAGGTCGAGGTCTGCCTTCACGACCGGCAGGTCCCGGTTGGCGGCATCGACCACGAGCAATTCCTGTCCCGACAGTGAGAGGATGCGGCTCGACAGGGAGGTGGCCCGGCGCGCCTGCAGGCGGTGCGGGATGATGCCGCGCTTCACGAGTCGATCGCCGGAGTAGTCGACCAACTGCATGGCCTGGATGTACTGGCCATCCTCGTAGCCCTGCCACGGTACGAGCACGAGGCCGAGTTCGGGAAGGTACTTGAACGCCTTCTCGTCGGAGTTGGCCTCGCTCCAGGACCAGCCAATGCCCAGGAACACCTTGCTCAACTGCGTGGGCCGAGCTTCGTCCGCGACATCAAACAGCGCCACGGTTGCGTTGCCGCGCTCCACGCCCACGGCAAGCAGGCGGTTCGTCCCCACGGGTTCGAGGTAGCTCGAGTAACCTGGAATCTGCAGCTCGCCCCGGATCGCGGGCGACGCTGGGTTGGAGAGGTCGATGATCCACAAGGGATCGATCTGCCGGAAGGTGACGACGTAGGCGCGGTCGGCGACGAACCGCGTCCCGAAGAGCGACTCGTTCTCGATGATCCGCAGTTCTCCGAGCTTCGCCGGGCTCGCCGGGTTCGTGAGGCTGAAGGTCTCCAGCCACGTCGACATGGGCGCAATCTGATCGTAGGCGTTGTAGACCCATTCCTCCCGCACGGGCGGCACCAGCCGTTCACCGTTCGGCCCGAACTCCCGGACATACCAGTTCGTCTTCGTGACCATCCGCCACTCCGGATCCCGGGACGAGATCACCGTCAGCACGTCATCCCGGAGGTTGATCTTGAACTTGTCTGCGACCCGGCCCTTCACGAGCGCCGAGCCGAGCTGCTCGACCTGGCCTGACGCATCCGAGATGTCGAAGACGGTCACTGCGCGGACGCCCGGACGCAGCCAGACGGGCTGGAGCGGGTCATCGACGCCGAGCGCCGGACCGCTGGTGGCGATGAAGAGGAACCGGTCGGTCGCCTGGATGGCGTCCGGACTGGCAGGAATGACCTTCTCTGAACGCGTGACCGGCTTGGCGGGATTGGAAAGGTCCAGCGAAACGACCCCGGTCTCGGCGCGCCAGATCGAGCCCTGCGCCGGATCGGTCGGGGAAACGGGTTGCACGCTCCAACGGTACGTCGCGAGGTACAGCGCGGAACCAACGAGACGGCTTTCCCGGATCTGCCCGGTGAACGGCACTCGCGGTCCCATCTCCGGAACTCCGTTCCGGACACGGACCAGGATGACCTCGCCTGCCAGGGAATCGCACGCACTCGAGGTCAGCAGCGCCAGCCACCGGTCCTCGGGCGTGCCTCCCGGGAGCAGGTACATCTGCTCGCCCCGCGCCGCGAACGACAGGGTCCCACGCAGCACCGGATGGTCGACATCGGCCAGGTCGATCACCTGGAAGCCGCGCGTGCTGTTGAAGAAGTAAACCGTCGAGCCATCCAGCTGCCAGATGTCCGACTCCACCACTGCCCGCGAACCTCCGGCTTCGCCCCGGACCTCTGTCGTCGGCGCGCCCGGCGTTCCCGCACCGAGGTTGACGGCCGCATCGCCGCCCGCCGACGGAACCGAGGAGCTGCCCGAAACCGTCGGGGCAAACTCACGCTTGCCGCCGAAGAAACCGGCGGGAAGCGGAAGTTCGGCCGCCGTCTCGCCCTTCGCCCGGAGCAATTCGACCTCGGCGGTGATCGGCAGGGTCAGGGTGACCTCACCGACGCCTTCCGCCGGCCAGTGATCCTTGCGCGGGATCCAGGCGCCGGTGCCCATCCGGGGACGGCTTTCGAGGGTGATGCGCCGGCAGCCGTCCGGCAGCTGGACCGTCACCAACAGGTTCGTGCCCGATGGGCGGATCCCGGTGATGACCGGTTCCTTGCTGCCCGCCCGCGCGGTCAGGGGAATCAACGCGACCAGCAAGGCCACCAGGGCCAGGCCAAAGATGCCGCTACGTCGTCTGTTCATGGATGCTGAGAAGGTTTGTCGCCGGGGCGCCTCGGCGCCCCGGCATGATTTCAATCCGCACGCGGATCCACAATCTCCACGTACGGGGCCGGCCCGGTGCCGATTCCATCAGCATCCCGCCCAGCGGGCCCGATGGCAGGGGAAACTCCGTTACCCACACGATTGTCTGGTGTCTCCCCCGCAAGGCTCCCGGGCCGGCCCCAAATCTCATATGGCCCGGATGGACCCGGACCGGACATCGGTCCTCCCTGGCCACCCGGTTCAAACCATTCCACGAACAGCTCCTCCAGGGTCAGCGGGAACACGTTCACCCGGACCCCGGACAAAGCCCTCAATCCATCCAGCTGCGAATCGTCCGTCACGCGGGCGATCGCCGTCAGCACAGGGCCCAACCGCTCACCCCTCAGGGTGCCAGGCACCTCCAGCCCGGCCGGAACCTCCCCGCCCGGAAACACCACCTGAACCCGCCGCATGGTCCGCTGCCAGTCCTCCACCGCGCCCGCTCCCACGATCCGCCCCCGATCCAGGATCCCGACGTGCGTGGCCAGTCGCTCCACATCTCCCAGCAGGTGCGTGCTCAGCAGCACCGTGCACCCGTCCGTCCGCACCAACGCGTCCACCAGACTGCGCAACAGATCCCGGCGCACCACCGGATCCAGCCCCGCCGCCGGCTCATCGAGGATCAGCACCTCGGGCCGCGACGCCAGGGCCGCGAGAATTGCGGCGAGGCGCTGGTGACCACCGGAAAGCCGTCCCAACGGCCTGCTCCATGGCAACTCCCAGCGCCCCGCCATTTCGCGCGCCAGCCCGCTATCCCAGCGCTCGAAAAAATGGGCCGAATACCGGCAAAGATCCTCCAGCGTCATCCAGTCCGGCGCCCGCCCCGCCTGCGCCACGTACGATACCCGCTGCCGCATCGACGCCGACGCCTTCCACCAATCCTCTCCCAGCAACCGCGCCTCACCGGCGTCCGGCTGCAACAAACCCATCAGCAACCGGAGCGTCGTCGTCTTTCCCGCCCCGTTCCGCCCGATCAGGCCGTAGACCATTCCCCGTTCCACCCGGAGGTCGAGGCCGTTGACGGCCACCACCCCCCGGAACGTCTTGGTCAAACCCTTCGCTGTGATCGGTGCTTCCATCCCGTGCCTTTCCCGGGCCGGAACCCGGATCCGGAACTCACGTCAACCGCCAGACACCACCGAAAACTTCACCGGCTCGTCCTGTTGCGATGCCTCGGGCTTCTCGAGGGCAGCGATCTCCTCCCGGACGACCTGCACGACCCGTTGCGCCGGGATGCGCAACTGGGAGGCTTCCAGAGCGAGCTGCCGGGCGCTCCGACGCAACGCCTGCTCCTGCTCGGCCGGAGCCAACCCGGGGGATTGCTGGGCGACGTACGCGCCCTTGCCGTGGCGCATCTCCAACACGCCCTCACGCTCCAGCTCCGTATAGACCCGCACCACCGTGGTCGGGTTGACGGCCAGGGCCGAGGCCAACTCGCGAATGGAAGGAAGCTGGTCGCCCGGACGCAGGGTTCCGCCCGCGATGTAGTACTTCACCTGGTCCATCAACTGCCGGTACGCGGGCACTCCCGAGCGCGGATCCAGTTGAAGATGAAGGGCGGTTGCCATGGCAGTCCTGTTGACTGTTTGATAACACCCAAACAGATATTGTCAATGGGCCGCTTCATTCCCCACGGTGGGGCGAGACCCTCCGTCGAGCCGCGGGCTCGTCTGGAAACGGGCGACGTGGAACTCACCTCCCGTAAGCGGTAAGGCAGGTGCATGTCCTCGCCGCTGTCTGCGGCGGGGTCAGCTTCGTGAGTTTCGAGAGTGGCCCGTCCTCAGGCGGGCGATGGATCGGGCCGCCGCCAGTTTTCCGGCAGCACTTCGTCGATCTGCGTGATGTTCATCCCAGGCAACCGCCGGAGCACATCGCTCAGGTACTCCTGCGGATTAATCCCTCGGCGTCGGCAACTGGTGATCACCGAGTAGATCACTGCACTCCGCCACCCCGCATCGGGGTGTCCGATGAACAACCATCGCCTCCGCCCGACCGCCGGCCCTCGAATGGAGTTTTCCACCAGATTGTTGTCGATCTGGTATCGTCCCGATTCCAGATACCCTGTCAGCGCCCCGTACTCGTTGATCAGGTAGCTGATGGCCTTTCCCAGACTGCTCTTGGGCAGCACTTGCGGCTGCATCGCGAAGGCCTTCGTCCGCAGCTCTTCCCACAGCGGTGCCGCCA
Organism: Limisphaerales bacterium; assembly: GCA_965284395.1. Taxonomy (GTDB): domain Bacteria; phylum Verrucomicrobiota; class Verrucomicrobiia; order Limisphaerales; family UBA9464; genus UBA6176. The sequence continues at coordinate 1,609,876 of OZ260084.1, forward strand.
TCTGTTGGCGCAGATCATACCGATCCTGGACACTCATGTCCCTGGCCTCCCGTTCCAGCCGGTAGAGCCTCCGGAACAGGCTGATGAACTCGATGGCCCGGGCATCCCCATCCCGCACCGCGCGATGGAACTTGCGTCGCGAGTGGGCGGTGCATCCGATGCGCCTGAGCGTCGGCATCACCTTCTTGAGCGAGTCATAGACCTCGTAGGCATCGGTCTGGATCGTTCCCTCAAAGCCGACGAGTTGTGCGGTGGGGGCGCTGCGGCCGCGGGTGTCCTGGAAGTCCAGATATACGTCCCCACCGGGAACCGCGTAAAACCAGAGATATCCCCGGGCACATTTCCCCTTCACCTCCGGATCCATCACCCGGACCGGTGTCTCGTCCACCTGGAGATAGCCTCCCTGCTTCATCCGCTCGAACATCCGCTGCACCACCGGTTGGAGCACGAAGGCAACCTGTTCCACCCACTGCACCATCTGCTGGCGGGGAATCACGACGCCGTGTCGTTCCCGGAAGATCCGTTCCAACGTGTAGTAGGCGACATGATCGTCGAAGCGCCCGAGCAACAGGTGAACTGCCAGTCCCGTCCCGAGCTTGCTTTGCGGAAGCAGCCGGGGCGGCAGCGGCGCAATCAGTACACCGCCACACCCACACTGGCAGCCGTACTTCGGACGAACCGTCCGACGGCAGATCACCTTGGCCGGCACATACTCCAATTCCTCGCTGACTTCCTCACCCATCGCCTGGCGGGGTTTGCCACACGCCGGGCAGTCGTCCCGGGTGGCGGGTTCCACCACCACCGTCTCACGCTCGAGATGCTCGGGCATGGGGTTGCGCGAGCGACGTTTCCTGGGAGGCTTCTCATCCTCGTCCTCAAGAATGTCGTCGCCGACCGGGGCTTCGCGCCGAGCCTGTTCCTTGAGATCTTCCTCCAGTTCCCCGATCTGAGCCTCCTGCTCCGGGGTCAGCTTGTCGGACTTTGATCCGTAGAGTTGGCGGCGCAGTTCGTCCAACTCCAGCAACGCCTCCTGCAACTGGGCCTCCATGCCGTTCTTCAGGATCTCCAGTTCATGGACCTTGCTGCGCAAGGATTGGGCATCCTCCTTGAGGCGAGCCGCCTCGGCCTGGCGTTGCTCGTGCTCGTTGCGCAGACGGGCGACCTCGGCTTGGCGTTGCTCGTGGTCATTGCGCAGACGGGTGACCTCGGCCTGACGCTGCTCGTGTTCGTTGCGCAGACGGGCGACCTCGGCCTGACGCTGCTCGTGTTCGTTGCGCAGACGGGCGACCTCGGCCTGACGCTGCTCGTGTTCGTCGCGCAGACGGGCGACCTCGGCCTGACGCTGCTCGTGTTCGTTGCGCAAACGGGTGACCTCGGCCAACCGCTGCTCCTGCTCGTTCCTGAGCCGGATGATTTCGGCCTGTTCCTGCTCCCGTTCAACCTGGATCCGTGCCAGTTCGGATTCCAAGGCCGCCAACTGCTCCCGCAACCGCTCGGCGTCCATCGATGAATCCGATGCGTTCATGCCGCCAACTCCTTTCGAAAGTCCGCCTTCAACGGCAGTACGAAAACCTCCTTCACAGGCACCCTCAATGTCCGATCCCGATCCTGCCGGCTGCGGCCGGTCGTCCGTCCCAACGCCTGCCAGTTGGCTGCCCGGTAGCAGGTGCCACGGAACCGTTCCACCTCCACGAAACTCTCCAGCAGCACCACGGGATGGCCGTACTTCCTCTTCCAGTCCGACGCAATCCGCCGGGCCACAGCACCCAACAGGTGGCTCGCCAAATGCGCCACCTGCACCCAAGGCAGGATCAGGAACCGGCTCTGGTTGGCAATCCTTCCCAATCCCGCTTCCCGCTGCGCGGGATTCCAGCCAATCCACTGGTCACGCGCCGCGCATTTCCATGCCGCCGCCCCGAACACCATGACCCCCAGCAACCGGCCACTGGAATCACTCGCCGTGTACTGGAGGCTCTCCCCCACAGGTGCCCGGTATCCCAGGTAGTGAAAGCTCGCCAGCGCCGATCTCACCTCCGTGCGGGCTTCGATGCGGGCGCTGACTTCCTCGATCCGCACTCCGCCCAGACTTCGCAGGCTTCCGACAATCGGTGCGGTGTCCCAGGTCCGGGGAGGCGGGGCCGTCAGTCGATGCCGATTGGGCGATGCGATGCGCGGTGGTGGCAACTCGACCCATCCCCGCTCGTGCAGCTTGCAGAGCAGTGTCCGGGCGGCCATGTCCTTGCGCTCACCGAGCTCGGTGCGCCAATTCCACAGCGAACACAACTCGTTCGACAACCGGTACCGGCTCCACTCCGGATGGGTGCGGATCAGTTCCTGGATCTGGGCGACGTCCGACGGCTCGATGCGGCGTCCCTGTAGGATGCACGCGCTGATCATGGAGCCGAGGATGCTGGACGGGGGACGCAGAGTCCAGCGCAAAATCTCCAGATCACCGCCGATACCAACCCGGCTTCTCCCGCACCTGCAATCCAGCCACCAGGGCGGTGAGTTGGTCGGAACGGAGGGTCAACATGGCCCCCTCCCCACAGGGCCAGTCGAATGTATTTCGCTCCAGACGCTTGGTCGCCAACCAGAGTCCGCTGCCGTCCCACCACAGCAGTCGCAGGCGGTTTCGCCGTCGATTGGTGAACACGAAGAGTCCACCCTCCAGAACCTCGCGTTGCAGGACTCCACGGACGTGGCTGGCGAGTCCGTCGAAGCCCCGACGGAAATCCACGGGTGCCACCGCGACGAACACCCGGAGGCTGGCGGTTTCGATCAGCATGGGCGGCGGATGGCTTGGGCCAGGGTTGCGATCCATGCTGGATCGGTGTCACGACGCACACACAGACGGGTCCCGTCCGGCCAGGCGATTTCCGCGTCCCAGCCGGACTCGGGCTGCGATGGCGAGGGACGGATCCATTGAACCTCGCGAAACACGGGCTGTGAGTCTGGCGGAAGGCCAGGTGCGTCACTGGGAATGGAATCGCGCCCGCCGTAGATCCAGTAGTGGAGTTGGGAGTAGCGCAGGCCGTGAACCTCAGCGAAGCGACGCAGACCGAGATGCCCTTCGCGATATTTGCGCACCCACTGTTGTCGCTCCCCGGGAGGGACGGAGGCCCGCTTTTGAAACCGTTCCAGCTTCATCCCCTGAGTCTGCCATACCGTCGCCCGCTCGCGGTAGATGTGCTCCGCTTACCGCTTACCACCTCCCGGCTCGTGAGGACACTCGCCCCACCCCTCACCGGCCCCGCAGTTCCAGCAACGTGACCGAGTTGGGCGCGAGCGTTCCTGACCACGCGAAGTTCCCACCCTGGATCGGCCCGACCGCTGTGACCTCCAGTTCAGCGGCGTCGCGGTTGTTCCAGACGTTGGCATGGGTCGCATCGAGGGTCCGTTGAACCCAGACCCCGCGACGCAGCCCGGGAGGAAGGCCAGGGATGTTCAGCGATACCGGCCGGGCCAGCGAATAGCGGTCCCGGAAGTTCACCAGGACCACCGAAAGGCGCTTCGAATCCCGATCCATCGACGCAACGCCCGAGACGTCATCGTCGAACGAAGCCCCCAGCCCACCCGCCACGGTTCCGGGCGTCCCGACCGGGACCCAGTCGCCGCGAAGCCCGTTGAAGAGGCGCGCGACGTGATAGCTGGGCTTCGGGCGGTTGTCCTGCATCAGCAGGCTATAGTCGCCGCGGAAGTTCATGTCGCCCTGCTTCACGTAGAAGAAGCACGGACGATCAATGCGCCCCGGCAGGAACGCGCGGGTGATGGTGTTCGCGCACCACGCGGCGCCGACCTCGTGGTCCTGCGGCCGGTCGGGCCACCAGGCTTCGTTCCATTCGGTGATCATGAACGAGCCGACCGAACGTTCGAGGCTGGGGAACTCCCGGAGGTATTCGCGGAAGATGTCCGCCTCGCGTCGGATCGTCTGCGGCGGCTGGAAGTACTCGTGCCAGCTGACGAAATCGAGGGGGAGCTTCTCCTGCACGCACCAGATCATCAGGCCGCGCGCGAAGCCCTGGCCCCGCGCACAATGGCCGCAGTCCTTCGAGTTCTCCATCGGGCCGCTGGCAAGGGCCGGGCCCCCGATGCGGGCGAGCGGATCCGCGCGTCGGATGCCCCGGGCCGTGGCGCGGTACAGCTTGCAGTAGGCTTCGAAGCGCCGGACGACGATCTCGTTGGTCTCACGTTTGGCGATGGCGTGTTCGTAGATCGAACGGAAGGGCTCCGAGCCACGGTCGTCGGGACCAGGCTTGAGCCACCCGGTGTTCACCTCGTTCCACACCTCCCAGAACGGGACACGAGTTCCACGGTCGAGATTGTGCTTCGCCGCCTGGAAGCACAGTTCCTCCCACACACCATAGTCGCGCGGCGCACTCTGTCGTTCGTCGTTCTTCACGGCATCGAGCACCTCCGGCATGTAGGACACGCACAGGATCGGATCCGCGCCGATCTTCCGGATGAAATCCACGCGCCGATCGAGGTCGGCCCAGTCGTATCGGTAGCCACCCGCCTCGCGATTCGTCTTCAGGACGCCGGTGAAGATGTTGTCCATCCGGAACCAGCGGAACCCGCCGGCCTTCAGCTTCGCGGCGGTGGCGTCTTCATAGTCGGAAACGCCGCCACCCTGACTCAACCCGACGATGCCATCGGGCACGCTCCCCAGGTTCCGTGACGGGTCCACGGTGATGTGCAGAGGCTGGAGCGCGCGACGGGGCTCGATGATCACCCAGTTGGCCTGATCGAACCGATCGCCGCCCTGAACCTTCCCGTAGATCTGCGCATCGACGCGCACGCTGGCACCGGCTACGGCCTGCGTGGAAAGCACGACCAATGCGGGATGATCATTGTCAAACCGGGCCTGCAAGGTGCCGTTCACCCAGGCCTCGCCTCCGTCCCCGCAGTTCAACTGGAGCCCGACCACCTGGCCAGCGGATGGCTTGCCGCCGATCACCTCTGGGATCCGCAGGTCACCGATCAGCCATCGGAACCGGTTGTCCGTCGGCCACGGGTCCCCCGGCTTGATCGGCTGGGCATCGGTGATCTCGCCCGGAGGCCGCGTCTCGCGCTGGTCGCCCCGCGTCATCACCCGCCATTGGGCCATCGCGCTCTCACTGGCGAGGAGGACAGCAACGAGCACGAGCCCGGCGCAGCGGGAGCGAAGTCCAAGGGAGAACATGAACTAACGCCACCACAGAACCGCGATCCGGATCAAGGGCGCCGGATGAGACGGGCGCATCTCGACACAGCCCCCGCTTGAGAACCCGAACGGGGTGGCGACGTCCTCTTCGCCTTGGGGAGACGCATGGGAAAGCAACGAGGACGTTGCCGCCCCGAATCCTTCATGACCACGGACCGTGTTCCGATCCGCCCCTATTCCCGCATTTTCTCCAAGGAGCACGCCCAACGGTGGCACCACCACGCCGGAACGATGGCTCCGATGCCGAACAGGCTGTCGATGCAGCGCCACCAGAGCGGAATCCCACGCAGCGCGCCAAACACCATCGCCCACGGGACCACCAGCACCCCGGCGAGCATGGCGAACTGGTACAGCCAACGATTGCGCACGGGATCCTTCCAGGCCCCGATGAACACGAGCGCGATCACCACGTGCCCGAAGGCCAGCCAGTCGGTGCCGTACCACACGAACGGCGCCGCGCCATCGGCCGCCACGACCCCGCGATAGGCCTCGCCCATCCATTGCGCGATGAATCCCGGCATCCGCCCGCCCGCCGTGAAGTCCGTGCCAAACCAGCGCGCGCCCAGATCAAATTGCGTCCGGATCGGAATCGCCGTCAGGCCGCTGACCACCAACCCGACCATGATGAACGCCGTCCAGAGCCGGAGCCTTCGGCGCAGCCTTTGGGATTCCGATGTCATGCCGCGTCAGCAGGCCAGAGGGGCGGTGGAAGTTGCCAGTCTCCAGTTTTCCAGATGGCGTCCCCGGCTCCAACCGGGGCGGCAACGTCCTCGTTGCCTTCCGACCGCCATTCACCCTGAAAGCGGCAGTTGGACTATCCACAGATTTCACGGATTTCACAGATGGGCCGGGAGAAGAGGCCTCACCGCGTCGCTGTTTCCAGATCACCCTTGGGGTGAAACGACAGCTCCTCTCAACCGGCTTCCAATCCGTGGAATCGCTGTAATCTGTGGATCCAACCGCCGTTTCTAGGTTCACAGGGCGACGGAGACGTCGCCACCCCGTTCCTCGTATCAAACGGAAGCAGTCAGGTTCAGGATGCGCCCCCTCAAACCCGCTCCAGCTTGATCGGCGGGGTCCGCCCCGATGCGAACTGGGCCACGTAAAGGCTTCCTTCCCCATCCGCGATCACGTCGTGCGGATGCCGGAAGACCTCTTCCTGATGCGCCATCGGCCGGAGGCGGCCGTCGTCACCATACACCGGAGCGGTGCCGCCAACGTTCGACACCACGCGGAGGCGCGCATCCAGCACCGAGATGAATCCCCGGCAGTCCCGGTCCTTGGGCCAGTTGTCCCCGAGGTGGGCCACGAAGTAGTTCGCACCGTGACGGCGGATCTGACGCGGATTGCCACCCGGCATCTCGACCTGGCCCAGCTTCCGTCCATCCTTGTCGAGCCGCAGCAGATGCTGCTGGTCGCTCATCGCGATCAACAGGGTGTCCTCGCCGGCGGCCGTGCGATCGATCATCCCTCCATGGGGTCCCCAGTGGACGATACCGCCCTCGGCACCGCCAAAGATACGACGGAACTTCCCGTCGGGTCCGTAGTGCACGATGTAGTCGCGGCCGTAGCCATCGAGGACGAAGAAGCCGCCGTCGGGAAGATGCAGGGTCCAGGAAGGACGGTAGTCGTCCTCCTTGGGGTACTTGCCCGAAGCCTCGGGCCACCGCCATTCGTCGAGGATGCGTCCGTCGAGCGTGGCCTTCACCACGAGGTGACGGTTCAGGTCGGTGAGGAAGACCACCTCCCGTCCATTCTCGACGACGAGCGAGAGCCCGTGGGCACCGGGAAAATCGTGGCCCCACTTGCTGACGAGGCGCCCCTGGCGGTCGTACACGATGACATTGTTGCGCGTCTCGTTGGTGAAAAGGATGACGTGACCCTCCCGATCCACCGCGAGCCCATGGCAGTCGTTCACGGGCGTCTCGGCACCCAGATCGCCCCAGCCCGGCACGATCCGGTATCGGAATGCGCCCTGGCCGAGCACGGGCTCCTGCGCGGCGCGGACATGGGGAAACGCCAGGGCCACGCCGGCAGCCACACCGCCTTGGCGGAGGAAGCGGCGGCGCGAGGACGGGGAATGCATGCGGCTCTTCTACGGTGGACAAGCCAGCTTGGGAAGCCGTGGTCCGCCGCTCCCAGCGAGGGGGACGACCGGCCAGCCGTCCTTCGGGGTCGGAATCGGAATCGATCGATGGAGAATGGGAACGGGGTGGCGATGTCCTCATCGCCTCGGGAAAAGGCGAGAGAGGGCAACGAGGACGTTGCCGCCCCGTTTGAGCTGGGGGCAGTGCCAGGATGCGCCCTCACATCGAGGCCACGGTTTGCCTGTGGAACCCGCTTCGATAGGATGTCGCCCGTGATCATCATCGTCATGGGTGTCTCCGGGTGCGGGAAGTCCACGGTGGGCCAGCTCATTGCCGACAGGCTCGGCTGCATCTTCCGGGACGGCGACGGATTCCACCCCGCGGCCAACGTCGCCAAAATGAAGGCGGGCACTCCCTTGAACGATGACGACCGCCGCCCGTGGTTGCTGGCCATCCAGGAGTTCATGCGGACGACCCACGCGGCCGGGCAGGACGCCGTCGTGGCTTGTTCCGCCTTGAAGGAATCGTATCGAGACCTGCTCCTTCGCGGTGAGCCTTGGGTCCGGTTCGTGCACCTGACCGGGCCGCGGGAGGTCATCGAGGAACGGATGAAGGCCCGGTCGGGTCACTTCATGCCCGTCACCCTTCTCGACAGCCAGCTGGCCACCCTGGAGACCCCGAAGGACGCGTGGGCGGAGGATATCCGCCACACCCCTGCAGGGATCGCGGCCAACGTGGTGGCGCGGATCCGGTCCGAGCCCGCGAGGTAACGCCGCTTACGGGAAACGGCGGGAGAGGGCAACGGGGACGTTGCCGCCCCGATTGAACTGGACCGGCTGGACCGACCTTCCGTCAGGAAGCAGCCGGGATCACCAGCGAGGTATCGCCGGGAGCGATGGCGTCGACGCGCACACGGCGACGGTTGTCGCCACTGACGAGCTCGGCCTCCTGCCCGGGCCCCTTGTTGACGAGGGCCTGTGCCAGAGGCGAGAGGTAGCTGAGGATGTTCCGATCCGGATCGCCATCCCAGGCGCCGAAGATCTGCACGGTCTCCTGCTTGTTCGTATCGAGATCCGTGAAGGTCACCCGCGTGCCCGGAACGACGACGTCGGTGCGGGGGTTGGCGAAGTCCGTGCCCCGGGCGCGGGCAAGCTGGAGTTCGAGGTCGTGCTTCCGGCGGTGGAGGACCTTCTGCATTTCCTTGGCCGCCTTGAACTCGTGGTTCTCGCGGAGATCGCCGTAGCTCTTGGCAATCGCGATGTCCTTCACGTTGGCGGGAATCGCCTTGTTCACGAGCTCATCGTACTCGTCCTTGCGCCGGCCGAGGCTGGCCCAGCTGACGAGGAACGTCTTGTCGTCCTTGCCCGAATCGCCCGTGATCATCGACTGGATCTGCGGGTAGACCTTGACGATGCGGCCGAGCAGCGAGCGCTTGTCCATGTCGTCGAAGGCAGGCGAGAGCTGCAGGGACCGGACGAGATCCTTGATGATCTCGACGTCCGCGGCCTCGATCAGCTCGGGCAGGAGCTGCTGGTCCTCGAGGACGAAATCGTGGAGCCGGTTGGTCTTCTTCTCGTTGAAGGCATCGCGCTCCATCGCCGTGATCATGGCGCGGAACACTTCGGGCCCGAGGATGTCGGCGAAGTGGTCACCGCGTTCCTTGCCGAGCCAGAGCAGCAGTTCGCTGGAGGCGGCATGCTGGCTGATGAGGCGGGCGAGGGTGTCCTTGAGGAGTTGACCGCGGCCTTCGATCATCAGCAGGCGGACCCCTTCGCCGGCCAACTTGGCCGAGACGCGGTTGATGATCAGGACCAGCTGGGCACCCCAGTCGGGGACCACGTCGCGGAAGGCCTCGAGGGCGCGCCGATGCTTGACCGCAGGAAGTTCCTCGAAGAACGCGACCAGCTTCTCGAGGAGGCGTTCGACCGGGGTTTCCTGGCTGAGCGGAACGAAGATTTCCCGCGCCGTGACCTGGGCTTCGGGCCCGGGGGCGCCGATGGCTGCCCGCAGGTCGTCGCGCATGAACACGCCTTCCAGCGTGAGGGAGGGCATCGTCTGCAAGTGGGACATGATGTCCGAGCTGAGCAGGTTGATGGCTTCCTCGATGACATTGTGGCCGCGGATGTCCTCGACGCTCTTCAGGATCTCCGAGGAGACGGCGATCTTGGCCTTGAGGCCCTTGGCAGCGCGGAGTTCGGCGCTGAGGCGGTCACCGAGGGTGATCTCCTGATCTTGGTACAGGATCGGCTCGGTCTTCTTGAGGGGAACGGTGAAGTGACCATCGCGCTTCATCTCGGAGCGCGCGACTTCCCACCACTTCTTCCAGTCGGACGTCACGACATCTGCCAGGACGGCCTGGACCTGATCGACGGTGGCGCGGCCATTCATGGAGCGCAGCACCAGCTTCACCACGTCGAGGTGGTGGAGGGCTGCCTCGCGCTTGAGGCCGTCGAGGTCGGTGTGCTTGCGGACGAGGATGTGGTCGCGCGTGATGGCCTTGAGGGATTCGGCAGCAAAGACGAGGTCCATCGTGTGGCCGGCCTTCGTGGCGAAGTCGATGTTCAGCCGGCCCAGCGCGCCGTCCAGCGCGGTGATGCGGCCGAAACCCCAGCTCTTGTGCTGGCAGAAGCCCGCCTGCACGAGATTCAAGAGCGGCTCGACATGTCGGACCTGAATCTTCCCGCTGGCGACCAATTTATCGAGTTCGTCTTTCATCTTCGTACACTCCGGATTCGTTCGACGACCTGCCCGGGCGAATTACTACCGTGCCCGGACCCTTCCGGGCGGGAACTGCAGGCTGGCCGATTGTCGATTCGTCGACAGTATGGGCGCGTGGCCGATGCCAGACCAAGACAAATTGCCTTCCGCGCCTTGCAGCGCGCAGGCGCTCCGGGAGATTTCGTGGAGCACCGTATGGAGTCCGATCCCGGATTCCTCTCGCTCAGCGCCGCTGACAGACGCTTCGCCCAGGAGCTCGTCTACGGCGTGATGCGCCAACGCTCAACCCTTGATTGGATCATTGCCGCCTGCACCGAAGGCAGGCCCCAGAAGCCGGCCCTGCAGGACATCCTGCGCCTCGGTCTCTACCAGCTGTTCTACCTCGATCGCGTCCCCGCCCACGCCGCCGTCCATGAAACCGTGGAACTGGCGCGCGAATCCGGATTCCCGCAGCAAAGCGGTTTCGTGAACGCGGTCCTGCGAAGCTGCGACCGCGAGCGGACCCGCGTCCGCGAAGACATCGAGCGTCTCAAGAGCTCCCACCCGGCCATCGCCTGGTCCCATCCGGAATGGCTGGTGGAACGTTGGCGTGGGCGCTTCGGCAAGCCCGGCCTCCGGAGACTCCTGGAATGGGACAACACGCCGCCGCCGACCTACGTGCGGGTCAACACGCTCCGCAACACCCCGGAACAACTCGTCGAGCGATGGAAGACGGAGGGCGTCGTCGCGCTCCCCGTGTCCTACGATTGGGTGACGCCCGGTCATCTCTTCCATCTCGAGACGCATCCACCCCTGGCGACCCTGCCTTCGTTCGTGGACGGAGGATTCTACGTCCAGGATCCCAGCACGCTCCTCGCCGTGCGGGAGCTGGATGCCCAGCCCGGAGAGTCGATCCTCGACTTCTGCGCTGCACCCGGCGGCAAGACCTCGCACATCGCCCAATGCCTCGGCAATCAGGGTCGGATTGTCGCCCATGACAACAGCTCCACCCGGCTCCGCCTCGTCACCGAGAACTGCACGCGGCTCGGCGTGTCGTGCGTCGAGACCATCAGCCCGCCCGCGGCACCCGGCGCGGCACGCTCCTTCGATCGCGTGCTACTCGATGCGCCATGCTCCAATACAGGCGTGCTTCGCCGACGCCTCGAACTCCGCTGGCGGATCCAGCCGGACGAGATCACCCGGCTCGCGGAGACGCAGTGCCGACTCATCGCCCGCGTGGGCGAGTTCGTCCGGCCGGGCGGCATCCTCGTGTATTCCACCTGCAGCCTCGAATCCGAGGAGAACGACGGCGTGATCCTGGCCTTCACTGGCGAGGGATCACCCTTCGAGCTCCTCCGGCATCGTCAGGTAAATCCCGTGCACGACGGGGTCGACGGCGCCTTCGTGGCCGTGCTTCGTCGCCGACCGGCATGAAGTACACCCCCGAACAGCCCGGGGAACCTGTCATCGCGGCGCTCTACCGGAGTGCCGCGCACAATTTCGTGGGGCACCATGGCATCGAACCCGGCGTCCACGAGATGCTGCGGGTACCATGGCTGGATTGCCTCGCGGGCCGCGGCATCGTCGGTGACCGGTTCCTGGACCATCGCCCCGACTACAAGGGACAGATCACCTTCTTTGCCGAAGAGGTGCACGAAGCAGTGCTCGCGACCTTCGGGGTCGAGGTGGATTCCTCGGTCTACCGACGAAACGTCATCACCCGCGGAGTGGATCTCGGGGCGTGGATCGGCCGGACCTTCGAGCTTCAGGGAATCCGCTTCGATGGGGTCGAGGAATGCCGGCCCTGTTACTGGATGGACCGGGTGGTGACCGCCGGGGTCGAGGAGTTTCTCAGGGGACGAGGAGGCCTGCGCGCCCGGATCCTGACGGACGGGCGGCTATGCGGGATTCGTCTGACGACGTGAATCCCGTGGCATCAATGCCACATTCCACCTGCCAAGGCGGAGCGCCCCTGCGCGATGCAGGGGCCCTCCGCCTCGGGGTTGTCGGCCAATTACTTCTTCGCCGACTTCTTCGCGGCGGGCTTCGCCGCGGGCTTCGCTGCTGCCTTGGCGGCGGGCTTGGCGGCCGCCTTCTTTGCGGCGGGCTTGGCGGCCGGCTTGGCGGCTGCTGCTGCTTTCTTCTTTGCTGCCATTAACTCTCACCTCCCTTCGATGCCTTGGTGGCAAAATCGGAAAAAGTGTTCATCGGGGGTTCTTTGGCACTGCTTGGTTGCGACGTGTGATCCGGGCGCTCTCTCCGGATCCAGGTGCTGTGCCGTGGGGGGAAGTTTTCCCCAGAGTGCCCGGTCGGTGTTAAAGGTCAAACTGTCTTTGATTCGTGACCCAAAAAGTCTTGCTCCGCGGACATCCTGCACCGGATCGCCGCCGCACGCTCATCATGATTTTCAATCGTTCCCCCGCGCGACGGTTCATGGTTTGATCCTGTGAAGTCATGACGCTTCCAGAGCATCGACAGGCCATCGACGAAATCGACGCGCGCATCGTGGAACTGCTGAACGCGCGCACGCGCCACGTCCTCGAGATCGGCGCGATCAAGCATCGGCAGGGACAGGAAATCTACGCGCCGCACCGCGAGCGCGCGGTGCTGCAGAAGGTCTGCAAGCTCAACGCCGGCCCGATCACCGATGACGGTCTCCGCGCCATCTACCGCGAGGTCATGTCGTCGGCCCTCTCCCTCGAGAAGAACCTCACCATCGCCTACCTCGGGCCCGAGGCGACCTTCACGCACCAGGCCGCGATCAAGCGGTTCGGATCGAGCCTGAAGTATTCGTCCCAGCGCACGATCGCGGATGTTTTCCATGAAGTCGCCAAGCACCGGGCCGACTACGGCGTGGTGCCAGTCGAGAACAGCACCGAAGGTGTCGTGACCCACACGTTGGACATGTTCGTGGACAGTGACCTGAAGATCGTCGCGCAGGTCGTGCTCCGCATTTCGCATTGCCTGGCGAGCTCGGCCAAACGCCGGGAGGACATCGCCAAGCTCTACGTCCATCCGCAGACCCTGGCGCAGTGCCGGGGGTGGATCCAACGCCAGTTCCCCCACGCCGAGCTCTGCGAGACAGCCTCCAATGCGCGGTCGGCGGAGCTGGCCTCCGGCGACCGGAAATCCGCAGCCCTCTGCGGCGAACTCGCGGCTGAGACGTACGGGGTGCCTGTGCTCGAACGGGACGTGCAGGACAACGCCGCCAACTCCACCCGCTTCCTGATCCTTGGCCGGCAGATCCCGCCGCCGGGCGAGACCGACCGCACCAGCCTGATGTTCAGCATCCGCGACGAGGTGGGCGCACTCCACAAGGCCTTGGCTCCGTTCCGTCGCTTCAAGATCAACATGACGAAGATCGAGTCCCGCCCCTCCAAGAGGAAGGCCTGGGAATACTTCTTCTTCGTCGATTGCGATGGCCACGCCGAGAGCGGGAAGCTCGCCAAGGCCGTGGAACTGCTCGGCCAACATTGCAGCTTCGTGAAGGTCCTCGGGAGTTACCCGAACGGCGACTGATCGGAGTTTTCCTTGCCCCGGGGGCCCATCCACGGTCGATGATGGCGACATGCCCGAGGTAACCCCACGTCAGGACCTCCTCGTCGGTGTCGATCTGGGTGGAACCAAGATCCTCGCCGGTGTCTTCACGCCCCAACTCAAGCGCATCGCGACCGCCAAGCTCACCACCAAGGCCGAGCGCGGATACGATGCCGTCGTCGCGCGCATCGACCGCTGCATCCGGGACGCGGTGGATGAGGCGGACCTTTCCCTGAAGCAGGTCCGTGGCATCGGCATCGGCGCTCCGGGAGCGGTGAATCCGGAGACGGGCGAGGTGCTGTTCGCGCCCAATCTTCGGTGGAAGGATGCGCCGCTGAAACGGGATCTGGAGAAGATCCTCGGCGTGCCGGTGTTCGTGGAGAACGACTGCAACGTCTGCACGCTGGGCGTGCATGGGGTCGAGCTCGAAGGCAAGCCCCAGAGCCTCGTCGGCATCTTCGTCGGCACCGGCATCGGCGCCGGAATCATCATTCAGGGAAAGCTCTTTGGTGGCTTCAACCGCACCGCCGGCGAGATCGGTCACATGGTCCTCGAGGTCGAGGGACCCAAGTGCGGATGCGGCAACCGGGGCTGCTTCGAAGCCCTCGCCAGCCGGACGGCCATCTTCCGGCGCCTCAGTGACGAGATCCGGGATGGTGCCAAGTCCCAGCTCACGGACCTGCTGGGGCCAGGCGAGGAAATCGTCGACCTCAAGTCGGGCGACCTGCGCAAGGCCCTCCGCAAGGGCGACAAGCTCGTCGAGAAGGTCATCGAGGAGGCTTCCGAGTACATCGGCATTGCTGTCGCCAACGTGATCAACTTCCTCAACCCGCAGTACATCGTGCTCGGAGGCGGGGTCCTCGACGCCCTACAGGATGACATGCTCGCCATCATCGAGGCCACCGCCAGGGACTACGCCATGACCGGCACGGACAAGGGCATCGAGATCATCGCCTCCCGTCTGGGCGACGAGGCGGGCATCACCGGCTCGGCTGTCCTCGCACGCCACGGACTGAAGGCCTGAAGGGGACGATGCCGTTCCGGACTGCGGGGTTGTGCCCCGGGGCCAACCGCCTATAGTGACGGCGTCTTTTGGGCAAACCATTGCGACGCGGGCAGGTTTTTCCCTGCCGGACGAGGCGTTTCCGGCGTCACCGCGTTCCACCCTATGTTGGTTCACCTGCTGAAATCGAAGATCCACCGGGCCACCGTCACCGCCGCGAGCGTTGACTACGAGGGCTCGCTCACCATCGCCGAAGACCTCATCGAACAGGCCGGCCTGCTTCCGTTCGAGCGGATCCTCTGCAGCAACATGGCCAACGGTGCGCGGTGGGAGACGTACGTGATCCGGGGTCCGCGAGGCTCGGGAGCCATCGAGCTCAACGGGGCGGTGGCGCATCTGGGCAAGCCCGGCGACCGCATCACCATCATGTCCTTCACCGAGGTCGAATCGACCCTCGCCACCGGCTGGCAACCCCGGGTCATCGTGCTCGGCGCTGCCAACCACATCGTCAACGAACGAGGCACTTGACCACTCCCAACCCGCAGCCGCCCATGCCCACGTACACCACCGGCCAGATTGCCGAACGAATCGGGGCCACCGTCATCGGGGATCCGGACCTGCCGCTCACGGGTTTCGCCCCGGCGGACTCCGCAAAGCCGGGGGACCTCACCTTCGCCGAGAACGAGTCCTACTTCGCCCGTGCGAAGCAGAGCGCGGCCTCGGCCATCCTGGTGGCCGGGGATTTTCCGCCCGATGCCAAGACGCTGATCCGGGTGACGAACGCCCGGGTGGCCTTCGCGCAGGTGCTGCCCC
Source organism: Limisphaerales bacterium (assembly GCA_965284395.1). GTDB lineage: Bacteria > Verrucomicrobiota > Verrucomicrobiia > Limisphaerales > UBA9464 > UBA6176. The sequence goes on from OZ260084.1 coordinate 1,625,213, forward strand.
TGTTCTTCCCTGATCCGACCTTCACTCCCGGCATCCATCCCTCGGCGGTGGTGGCCTCCACGGCACAGGTGGACCCGACCGCACACATCGGGCCGCACTGCGTGGTCGGCGAGCGCGTGAAGATCGGGCCAGGCGCGGTCCTGATCTCGCAGGTGTACGTGGGCGACGACTGCACGGTGGGCGAGCAGACACGATTGTTCCCGCACGTGACCCTCTACCAGCGTTCGCACCTCGGGAAACGCGTCCGCATCCACGCGGGCGCGGTGATTGGCGCGGACGGCTTCGGATACGTCTTTGACGGCAGCGAGCATCGGAAGGTGCCGCAGGTGGGTCAGGTCCAGATCCAGGACGATGTCGAGGTCGGTGCCAACACGACGATCGACCGGGCAGCGCTTGGGGCGACGATCATCTGCAAGGGCACCAAGATCGACAACCTCGTGCAGATCGCCCACAACGTGACGATCGGCGAACACTCGATCATCGTCGCGCAGGTCGGCATCGCCGGCAGCACCAAGATCGGCGCCAACGTCACCGTGGCGGGCCAGGCCGGCATCGCCGGCCACCTGCGGATCGGTGATCGGGTCACCCTCGCAGCCCAATCCGGCGTGATGCACCACATCCCGGAAGGCCAGAAGTGGATGGGATCCCCCGCCCAGCCGGATCGGATCACCAAGCGGCAATTGCTGGCGATCGAACGTTTGCCGGACCTGCTGCGAAGGGTCCATGAACTCGAACGCCGCCTCGGCGAGCGGGAAGTCTGAGGGAAGGGGCGCGTGCCCACACGGCCCCCGTTTGAGAGCAGGATCGGAGCGGCGATGTCCTCATCGCCTTGGGAGAGGACTTGAGAGGGCAACGAGGACGTTGCCGCCCCGTTTGAAGCGGGATCCGTGTCCAGATGCGCCATGAGGGCAGGCCGAGAGTTCCTGGCGATTGCCAAGCCGCCAGCCCCGCGCTTTGCTGGCGGGATGATTCGAGGATGGCGCAGTTGGCTGGTCTCGGGGGTGGCGTCGCTGGTTGTCGGACAGGTTGCGGTGGGGGCAACACCGCTGCAGGAGCGGGCGGACCGGTTCCTCTCCTTGGTGAACGCGGGGTATCAGGCGTTGTACCGGGTTGAGAGCGAGGCGCAGTGGAAGGCCTCGACGGATGTGAAGCCGGAGCACGATGCGGCCAGCGAGACCGCGGGGCGCGCGAGGGCCGCGTTCAACGGGAATCCGGCCATCATCCGCGAGGCGCGGGAGCTGTTGGGCCAGCGGGACGGCCTGACCGAGCTGCAGGTCCGCCAGCTGGAGCGTTGCCTCCTGAACGCCGCCGAAGGCCCCATGACCAACCCCGATCTCGTGACCCGGCGCATCGCTGCCGAGACGGCGCAGGCGTCGACGTTGAACGGATTCCAGTTCCAGCTGGGAGGATCGAACGTCCTGGCCAACGACCTCGACCGGATCCTGTCGAAGTCGACGAACCTGGTGGAACGCCGGGCTGCGTGGGAGGCCTCCAAGAAGACCGGGCCAGCCTTGAAGCCGGGCCTCGTGAAGCTTCGCGACATGCGGAACGCCTGCGCGCGGGAGATGGGCTATTCCAACTACTTTGCCCTGCAGGTGGCGGCTTACGGGATGAGCACGGAAGAAATGGTCCGGCTCAACGAGGACTTCATGGCCGCGCTGCGACCGCTCTACCTCCAGCTCCACACCTGGGCGAAGCACGAGCTCGCGCGGAAGTACGGCCAGCCGGTCCCCAACCGGATCCCAGCGCACTGGATCAACAACCGCTGGGCTCAGGAATGGGGCGGCCTCGTCGAGGCCGTGAACATGGACCGCTTCTTCGAAGGACGTGAGCCCGCGTGGGTGACCCGGACCGCCGAGGAATTCTACGTCGGACTCGGCTTCACCAAGCTGCCGGAGACCTTCTGGACGAGATCCGACCTCTTCCCCGCCCGCGCCGGCGAAGCCCGATTGAAGAACAGCCACGCCTCCTGCTGGCACGTCGACCTCGAGAACGACATCCGATCGCTCATGAGCGTCGAGGCCAACCCGTGGTGGTTCACCACGGCCCACCATGAGCTGGGGCACGCCTACTACTTCATCAGCTACACCCGGCCCGAGGTCCCTCCCTTGCTCCGCATCGGTGCCAATCCCGCCTTCCACGAGGGCGTCGGGGAACTCATCGGGCTGGCGTCCAGCCAGCTTCCCTACCTGAAGTCCAAGGGAATCCTCCCCGCGACCTACGCGCCCGACGAGGTTGCCGTGCTCCTCAACGACGCCCTCACGCACTCCATCCCGTTCCTCTTCTGGGCATCGGGCACGATGACGCACTGGGAGGCGGACGCCTATGCGGGAAACCTTTCGCCCTCGGAGTGGAATGCCCGCTGGTGGAAGCATGTGGGCGACTTCCAGGGCGTCGAGGCACCCGGCGGCGCCGGCTCCCGCAGCGAGGAATGGTGCGATGCCGTCACGAAGACGCACATCAACGACAACCCCTGCTACTACTACAGCTACGCGATCGCCACGGTCCTGAAGTTCCAGTTCAACGACCACATCGCACGGAAGATCCTCAAGCAGCCTCCGCAGAGCTGCAATTACGAGGGCAACCGCCAGGTCGGCGAATTCCTCAAGTCCATGCTCTCGACCGGCGGCACCCGCGACTGGCGCAAGGTCCTGCGCGACGCCACCGGCGAGGACCTCAGCACCCGCGCCATGGTCGAGTATTTCCAACCGTTGCAGAAGTGGCTCGAGGAACAGAACCGCGGCCGGAAGATCGGTTGGGACTGAACGCGGCCCAGACGCGAATCCCGCCAGCGCAATGGTGCCCTTCGCCGCGCCGCGGGGCAGAGCCCACCCATGAACCTGAAAGCGACAGTTGGGTTATCCACAGATTTCACCCTGAAAGCGGCAGTTGGATCCGCAGATGGCGCAGATGACGCAGATAATGAGGAGCTTGGATCGGGCGTGCCCTTCACCCGCAAGGTGACGTCTGCACGAGCCCCCGTGCTGGCATATTTGCCGTTCCATCTGCGCAATCGGCGCCATCTGCGGATCAATGAACTGCCGATTCTAGGTTCACGGATTTCACAGATGGGCCGGGACGAGGTTCCTCGCCGCATCACTGTTTCCATGTCACCCGTGGGGTGAGACGACAGACTCTCTCAACCGGCTTCCAATCCGTGGAATCGCTGTAATCTGTGGATCCAACCGCCGTTTCTAGGGTGAAGGCGGGGACAGGTTCACGCGGAGACGCGGAGAAAGGAAACTTGGACGGCAAGCCGGTCCGTCACCGTTAGGTTATTGGTTGCCGACGCTCGAACATTTGTGACCGACCTCTCTCTCCGCGCTCTCCGCGTGAGACCAATACCGCATGGATACGGCTGAGCGCGGCCCGGACGCGAATCCCGCCAGCGCAATAATGCCCTTCGCCGCGCCGCAGCGTCGCCGTTGGAAAACACCGCCGCTGGCCGGTCGCCGCTGGATCAACCCATCCAGCCAACCAGCGCCGCATGGGCGGGGCGCCAGTCCGGGATGGGATCCGCTGCCGTGGAGTTGAGCAATTGCTGGATGGCAATCAGGGCGGTGGACCAACGGACCGGCCATGGATCCGAGAGGAGGTCGGCGTGGTTCGTTGGAACGGACCAGCGTTCGCGGATCGATCGGGCAACCGCCATGGGCAGCAGGGAATCTCGCAGGCTGGCCAACGCCTCTTCCGGAAAGTCGGCGTTTCCCAGGACCTGGGCGCGACGCAGGCAACGCTCGGCGCGCGCCGTGGCTTCCTTGAGTCTGGCCTCTTCCTCCGCGGTCAATGGCGGCGGTCCGGCGGGCGCGGCTGGAACGTCGAGGAGATCACGCCGCGCCGTTTCGGTGCGCTGGAGGAGACCCGCCTTCACGAGTCGTTCGATGGCATCGTAGGTGGCGCGGTCCAGGATATCGACCTGATGCGACGGCGGGTTGCCCTCGAGCGCCGGGAAAAATTCGTCGCGCAGGGAATCCATCCAGGGCGCCCGGGCCTGGCCGACGTGCTCGGACACCACGAGGATCTGGACAGGGCCACCGCCGACCGGGGCGCGTTCTTCGCAGGCGACGAGCTGGGTGCCGAGGCGTTGCCGCAGACGCGCTGCGAACTCCTGCGTGACATCGCGTGGCCTGGGTGGCTCGGCGGGCGTCGAGGCGGCGGCGGGGGCACCGGAGGTCGGCGATTGCCCAGTGAGCTGGCGGAGACGCTCGGCGGCATCCTTGGAGGACTTGCGGAGGATGATCGAAGTGACGTCGGTCGTCCGGTCGAGGACGCTTTCGGCGATGCTGCGCTTGGTGGCGAGGGTCTCGAGCATCCGGCTCTCGATGGTGTCCTCGGAGATCAGGTTGATGACCGTGACGGCCTGGGTCTGGAACTTCCGCCAGGCCCGCGCAATGCGTTGTTCCAGCCGGGCGGGATTCCAAGGCAGGTCACAGTTCACGACGATCGACGCCACCTGCAGGTTGAGGCCGGTCGCGCCGGCATCCGTGGTGAGGAAGACCCGACAGTCGGGGTCCTGCTTGAAGCGGTTGATATCCTCGCGGCGGCGCTCCTGGGGAACCGACCCGGTGTGCCACGCGAACCCGATCCGTTTCGCGGTGCAGTGGTCGCGGACGAGTTCGAGCATGCGTTGCCACTCGGAGAAGACGATGACCTTGGAACCTTCCGCGGCTGCGTCCTCCAGGATGCGGGCGATCTCGGCCAGCTTGGGACACTCGCGATCCTCCGGGTCGAGGATGTAGTTCGAGTCGCAGATCATGCGCATCATCGAGAGTTCGCGCTGGAGCCGTTCCTTCTGTTGCTGGGTGAGAGGACGCTTCTCCGCGATCTGCGCGAGGATGGAAACCTCGAGCTCGTGGCTGGCGTACGCGACGCGCTGTTTCTGGGTGAGCTTGAAGAAACGGTTGTGGTCCGTGCGCGCCGGCAGTTCGCTGGCAACGTCGGCCTTCCTTCGACGAAGGAGCAGGGGCTTCACCCGTTCGTGGAGACGGTCGAGGTTCTGGACGCCGATGGAGCGACCCCGTTCGTCGAGCAGATGGAACTCCCGGTTGAAGCGGAACAGCGGCCCGAGGACGGAAGGATCCAGGTAATCGACGAGCGACCGGAGTTCGTCGATCCGGTTCTCGATCGGGGTTCCCGTAAGGACGAACGCGAACCGGCTGCGGAGCTGCTTGATGCGCCGGGAGGTCTTGGTGTTCCAGTTCTTGATGCGCTGGGCCTCGTCGAGGATGACGACGTCCGGCTTGAGGGTGCTGTTGAGGTCGTCGAGGTCCGGGAGAGCCTGCTCGTAGTTGGTGAGGACGAAGAAGGGTTGGTCGGTTCCCTCGGTGCACCGGCGGTAGATCTCCTTGCGGGCGAGGTGATGGCCGTAGACCAGCAATGAGGTGAGCGGTGTGAAGCGCTTGATCTGTTCCTCCCACTCCGCCTTGAGCGAGGCCGGGGCGACGACGAGCACGCGTTTCGCCCGGCCTAGCCGATGCAGCAGGGCACACGCGGCGATCGCCTGGATGGTCTTGCCGAGGCCCATTTCATCGGCAAGGAGCGCCCGTTCCTTGAAGGCGAGGTGCAGCATGCCTTCGCGTTGGTAGGGCAGGAGCGGAACCAGGGTCTCCTGCGGGGGCCACTCGCCCGACTGGACGCGCGTCTCGTACTCACGTCGGGCATCGCGACTCTCCTTTCGGCGCATCTCGAGTTCGAGCCAGGGCTCGACCTCCATCGAGACCCGGAGACGGGGGTTGTTGAGTGCGGCTTTCCGAAGGGCGCTGACGACCTGGACCGGGTCACAGTCGGGAAGCAGGAGGGTGTCGTCACCAAACCAGCGCCGGATGGGAGCCGGGATGCGGGTGCCGTCCGCGGCCTTCAATCGGAGGCTGACGGCCGGCCGGTCGACAACGACATCAAGGCGGGTGGAGTTGCCGATCACTCCGTGACGGAGGGCTCCTCGGTTACGGCGTTGGATGTCGATCAGGACGGCTTCGACGTGCTTGCAGGTGCCGAGGCCGTTGGACAGGAAGTCAACGCACTCGCAGGCGCATTCGAGCGGGTCGATGCCGCGGATCTCGACCTGGTAGGCACGGCCGCTGGCAGAGTGGACGCGGTAGTTCGAGAAGACGTTCTGTTCCGGCGTCAGGTTCCGGATGCGCATCTTCTCGTCACGTGCGCGCTGACGGCGACGATCGATCTCCTGGGCGTCGGTCGTCCGCCAATCGTGCTCGGAGGGGACCTCGGGCTTCTTGCTCTTCGGGCGTTTGTTCGTCCCGCTGGATCCATTGCGTCGCGCCATCCGGAGAAGATGCTGAGGATGCACAGGGATGTGGAGAGCGAATCGTGGGATCGATGAGCCGGAGGCGCATCCCGACACTGCTTCCGTTAGAAGACAGGACCGGAGTGGCGACGTCCCCGTCGCCCCGGAGACAGGCCTGCCAAGGCAACGAGGACGTTGCCACCCCGTTTGACGCGGAGGCAGTGACAACACGCACTCGACCTCACCCAAGACTCGATTCCCGGCAAAACCAAAGAACCCCTCGCCGCGTCACCGCGTCGCCGTTGGAAGAATCCGCCGCTGGTTCCTCGCCGCTGGGAAAACTCACCGCGGACGTCGTTCCAGTTCCAGCAACCATTGCTTCCGCCAGAGGCCGCCGCCGTAGCCGCCGAGCGCGCCGCCCGTGTTGACGACGCGATGACAGGGGATCAGCAGCGCAATCCGATTCCGGCCATTCGCCATGCCGACCGCACGCTGGGCATTGGGATTGCCAACCGCACGCGCCAGCTCCGCGTAGGACCAGGTGACGCCGTAGGGGATCGTTCCCAGCGCAGCCCAGACCTGCTTCTCGAAGGGGGTTCCCGGCGCGACCAACGGGACCGTGAACTCGCGTCGATGTCCCTCGAAGTATTCCCCGAGCTCGAGGATCGCCCGGTCGATGTGGACATTGCGCCCGGGGACGAAGGGCAGCCCCAGCCAGCGGTCGAGTCCCCGGTAGGCCGCATCGATGCGAAGCGGGTCGGGGAACTCGAGGAGGCAGAGTCCATCGCGGGTGGCACCGAGCCGGAGCGGTCCGAGTGGACTGGGGATCGTGTGTTCGAGGATGGCTCTTTCCATGTCCCTGACAGGCGGCATCGGCTGCATGTTGGCACGCTAGGAGGAATCCGTTTCGTCCCGCCACCGATTTTTCTGCATGGAACTGGGTACTTGAAACTTCGATGCCCCCCGCAATGCTCCGGCGTGGACAAGGACCAGGTAGCGGCGGTGATGACGGAGATCGGGACCCTGTTGGAGCTCAAGGGGGAGAACCCGTTCAAGACGCGTGCCTATCACAACGCCGCGCGGACGCTGGAAGGGCTGACTGAGCCGCTCGCGACGCTGGTCGCGGAGAAGCGCCTCGGCGAGTTGAAGGGCATCGGCGAGGCGTTGCAGGAGAAGATCACGATCCTCGTGACCACAGGTCACCTGCCCTACTACGAGGAATTGAAGGCTTCGTTGCCGCCGGGCTTGCTCGAGCTGCTCGAGCTGCAGGGCGTCGGGCCCAAGAAGGTGAAGAAGATGTACGACGAGCTCGGCGTGAACTCCATCGAGTCGTTGGAGGTGGCGTGCAAGGACGGTCGCGTGGCGGCGCTGGCGGGTTTCGGCGAGAAGTCACAGGCGAAGATCCTCGAGGCGATCGCCTTCAAGCGGCAGTTCGCGTCGCGTCACCTCCTGATCGACGCGCTCCAGTTGGCGGAGCCGATCCTCGCGGCGCTGCGGGAGCATCCGGACGTCACCCGATGCAGCACGGCGGGAAGCCTGCGTCGCTGGAAGGAGGTCATCGGGGACATCGACTTCGTGGTTTCGTCGCGTAAACCGGCGGCGGTGCTCGATTTCTTCACCACGCTGCCCGGCGTCAAGACGGTGCTGGGACGCGGGGACACGAAGGCGAGCGTCATCCTCGGTGATGCGGGGATCCAGGCGGACCTGCGGGTCGTGTCGGACGTCGAGTTCGCCTATGCGCTGGCGTACTTCACGGGGAGCAAGGAGCACAACATCGTCATGCGTCAGCGGGCGATCGCGCGCGGCCTGCGCCTCAACGAATACGGGCTGTTCCGGTCGCAGGAGGAGACGCGCGACCCGGCGTTGCGGGTCGAGTGTCGCACCGAGGAGGAGATCTATGCGGCCCTGGGACTCGAGTACGTGGCGCCCGAGCTGCGTGAGGATCACGGCGAGTTCAAGGCCGCGGAGAAGGGCCCGATGCCGCGACTGCTCCAGTGGACGGAACTGCGGGGCTCGCTGCACAACCACTCCGACTGGAGCGACGGCCGGAACACGATCGACGACATCGTCGCGCACGCGCGTTCGCTCGGCCTCGCCTATTGGGCGTTGACGGACCATTCGCGGGCGTCGTTCCAGGCGAACGGGCTCGACGAGATCCGCATCCGTCGACAGCTGAAGGTGGTCGCGGAAGTGAACCGCCGGCTGGCAGACGAGGGCGACGACTTTCGGCTGTTGACGGGCGTGGAGGTCGACATCCTGCGGGACGGCCTCGACTACGACGATGACCTGCTGGCAGAGCTGGACGTCGTGGTGGCGAGCCTGCACGTGCCTTCCAACGACGAGGCGGAGAATACGCGCAGGATGATCCGCGCAGCCGAGAACCGCTGGGTCCACATGCTCGGGCATCCCACGGGCCGGCTCTTGCTCAACCGCGACGCGTACAAGATCGATCTCATGGCGGTCATCGACGCCTGCGCGGCGTCGGGAACGTGGATCGAACTGAATGCGAATCCGTACCGGTTCGACCTCGACTGGCGGCTCTGGCCGCATGCGAAGTCGAAGGGCGTGAAATGCGTGGTGAACTGCGATGCGCATCGCCTGGAACACTTCGCCTTCCTGAACCTCGGGTCCGGGATCGCGCGCAAGGGCTGGCTGACCAAGGCCGATGTGATCAACACGCTCCCACTGGACCAGCTCCGCACAGAGCTGGGACGGAAGCGCGGGGGAGTTTCAGGTTTGAAGATTCAAGCTTGAAGCAGGACCCGGGCTTGAACCTGGAATCGGCAGTTCATTCATCCGCAGATGGAAGAGCAGAAGTGCCAGCACCCGAAGCTCGCGCACACGTCACCTTGCGGGTGAACGGCACGCCCGATCCATGCTCCTCATTATCTGCGCCATCTGCGCCATCTGCGGATCCAACTGCCGCTTTCAGGTTGAATCTTGGGACTCCCGGTCGGCTCGACGGAGGACTCCACCGGTTTCGGGGACAGTTTCAAGATGCGCCCGTGAGGACGCTCACGCCGCCGAACTTCTGGCATCTGGAGACTGGCGACTGGCAACTTGTCTTTCCCCGGCCTTGCCGAGGAGTTCAGCCGCGTGACGCTCGGCGGCGGTACCACCACCCAGCATGCGGCCGAGCTCAGCGACCTGGCCGGGGGCATCAAGGAGGACGATGTGGGATTCGGTTCGGCCACCCTGGACTTCCTTGCTGACCACGTAGTGCGCGGCGGCGTAGGCGGCGACCGGCGCGAGGTGGGTGATGCAGAGGACCTGATGGTTGCGCGCGATGCGACGCATCTTCTCGCCGACCGCATGGGCGGTCTCGCCGCCAACGTTGGCGTCGACTTCATCGAAGACCAGCACGGGCACCTCGTCCTCGGCCGCCAGGACGGTCTTGAGCGCCAGCATGACGCGGGCGAGTTCGCCACTGGAGGCGATGGCTCGCAGCGGGCGTGCGGGTTCACCCGGGTTGGGAGCGAAGAGGAACTCGCACTGGTCGAAGCCGGACGGTCCCGCGGTGGCCGGCGAATCATGGCTGACTGCGGGACGGAGCGAGGCCTCGAATCCGGCCTGCTTGAAACCCAGCGTGGCCAGTTCCTTCTCGACGGCCTTGGCAAGCTTCGGAGCGACCCGGCGACGTTCCGTGGCGAGGACGCGGGCAGCCTCCGTCATCTGTGCGTCGATCGCCGCGATGTCCGACTGGATCCGCGCGAGTTCGGCGTCGCGGCTTTCCAAGGTTTCGAGTTCCTGCCGGGCGCGTTCCCCGAAGGCGATCACCTCCTCGACGCTGGACCCGTACTTGCGTCGGAGGGACTGCACGAGGTCGAGGCGTTCCTGGAGCTGGGAGAGGCGTTCGGGATCGAGCTCGACGTTGCCGGCGTAGCGGCTGAGATCCTGGTGGAGGTCGCGAAGGAGGGAAGCCGCCTGCTCGTGCTGGTCGGCGAGGGACTGGGCGCCGGGATCGAGTCGGGCGAGGTCGTGCATGGCCCGTCCGACACTGCCCAGGCGGGTCAGGAGCGAGTCGTCGTCGTCACCCAGCCCAGCCGCGGCACCCTGGGCAAGTTCGAGGAGACGGGCGGAATTGGAGGCGCGCTGGTATTCCGCGGCGAGCGATTCCTCCTCGCCGGGCTGGAGCCGGGCATCGCGGATCTCGTGGACCTGGAAACGGAGGAGGTCGAGCTGTCGGGCGTAGGTCTGTTCGTCGACGACGAGGGCAGCCTTCTCGGCGGTCAACGCGGTCCGGCGGCCATGCAGCTCGGCAAAGGCCTCCCGCTTGGAAGCAAGGCTTCCGAAGGCATCGAGAATCAGGAGCTGCCGGGAGGCGTGGAGCAGGGACTGGTGTTCGTGCGGGCCGTGGAGATCAACGAGGAGGGCACCCAGGAGCCCGAGCGTGGCGAGGGTCGTCGGCGAACCATTGATGAATTGCCGATTGGTCCCTCCAGCCGTGAACGAACGCTTCAACACCAGCGCACCCGCATCGCACGGATCCAGGCCGTGCTCGGTCAGGATGCCGTCGATCGATTCGCGGAGCGCTCCGACGTTGAAGACCGCCTCGACGGAACAGAAGTCCGCCCCCGACCGGATGGCACCGCGGTCCGCGCGTTCGCCCAGCACCAGCTGGATGGCCCCGAGGATCACCGATTTGCCAGCCCCGGTTTCGCCAGTGATGGCGTTGAACCCGGGCTGGAGTTCCAGGGTGAGGTCAGCCACCAGGGCGAGGTTCCGGATTCGCAGCGTGGTCAGCATGGAGCGAGCGGCCGGACAATGGCCCGCACCGGCATCGGGAGCAAGCAGGGGCACAACCACGCCTTGACCCGGAACCGGACCCACCCGTTTTGAGGCGAGTTCCCGGTCGGTTTTCCATCGGCTACCCAGCGGCGGCGTTTTCCAGCGGCGACACGGCGACGCGGCGATGATGACTTTTCCTCTGCCGGGGTCCGCGTCCCGGCCGCGCTTCGATTACGCCGGAGGCGTGGCAGCCGGTAGCCCTGCGCTTGCCCCTCAAAAAATGCGCAGCACATTATCCCCATTGTCTAGTTTTGGCTGCGTGCTGTAGGCGGACAGTTTCCGCCATGGCTGTAAGTTGGATATAGCCCTTCCAGAAAGCCTCGAATCCCGGAGGACCGTCCCCCTTGCATCTCCGGTCCAGGAATCCACCCAACCTCGCGATGAGGAGAACGGCTACGCCGACGGTAAGTCGGCTGACGGTTCCACTTTTTTTTGAAGCAGTTCCAAGACCTCGCATTCGCAAGGGTCGAACACACTTTCGGCAGGCAGTTCCGGAACTTCCCGTCCCAACAGGGTCAACAGCATCAGGCGCCATGCGATCACCGCATCAATGGTGATCACCCGCAGCAGTGCCTCCGCGCTGTGGTTCTGATGGTCCAGAATGTTGCATCCACTCTTGAGCACCCGATGCCACTCCTCGATGCGCCAGCGCCGGCAGTAGAATCGAAGGCATTTCAGCGCCTGCTTGACCGACCTCACTTCGATCGTGGTCAACAGGAGCCATTCCACCCGGGTGGCTCCGGCGGGAGGATTTCTTTCCAGAATGGAGATCGCCCACAGCGAGATCGGTTGGAGATGGCGGGTCTGGGTTCTCCCGGGGGCGCTCAACGTCACCCGCTTATAGCGGATCTCCACCGATGTCTGGCGTTCGGCCAAGGCGACTCGCCCGGGTTCGGAGGGCTTGGAGACACGCTCCCTCTGTCGTGGCACCGTGATGGCAACCGTCTGTGCCAGTGGCTCGGCGGCCAGTTCATCAAAGAGTTTGGCTTCGCTGTCTTCCAGACAACGATCGGATTTGGCCCGGATCAACAGCTCCGCCTTGGGCCCGATCTGGCGGCGGCGGAAGTCAAACAACTCGAACATGTCCGCTTCACGATCGGCCACGCTGATCACCTGCGTGTCGGGCAGAAGTTGCGCCACCTTCATGGCCTCGCAGAAGCCTTCGATCCAGCGATAGGAATCCTTCTCTTCAATCGGCCGCTGCCGGTGCTTGCCCTGCGCCGATTCGGGAGCATAGCCATTGACCTGCAGCAGGCCCAACGGCAGTCCGGTGGGGGTCAGGACCAACGAGCTGTGCAGCCTCAAGCCCCGACTTTTCGCTCCGGTCTGGTTGGTGCCGATCTGGCCCAGGCCTCGGCAGTGAACCCGCGTGGAAAGGTTCAGATCCGTGGTATCCTGCACGACCAGCACGGTCTGCTCATTCTTGATTCGGCGAATCGTCTGCGCGCGATGGGTTCCCAACAGGCTCGTGGGATTGAGTTCCTCACGCTCATTGTTCAGGAATCGGTAGTAGGCTTTGAGTTGGTGACGCTTTCCCCCGATGGCCTGGGAGTAGGATGCCTGTGGCTGGGTCGACTGGGCCCCGGCAATCTCGACGAGAGCCTCACTCAGTCGCTTGTCGCCCAGCTCACAGTTCCCGAATTCCTGGGCGGCCCAACCTGTTCCATCCAGGCCGAATTCCACCGGCAGTGCCTCGATTGGGGTGGGTTTGACCCCGATCCGGTCCCGGAAATCATCCACCAATGGGTACACATAGATGTCCTTGAAACTCTTGGAGGGTTGTCTTGCGCCATTTCTCCCGCGCCCCTTGGTACGCCCCGTCTGGATCCAGTTGGCCGCCTTGTAGCAGGCTCCCTCAAAGGTCGGCGTCTCCACAAAACTCTCCAGCAACCATGGACGCAGGCCGTAACGGCGCTCGAAATCCGAGCCCACCCGGCGGGCGCAAAGCCCCAGGACATGCGACGCCAGATTGGCACAGCGCACCATCGGGCGGATCAGGAAGCGGGTCATGTTCAGGACCCGCTGCAAATGCTCACGACGCTGCTCGCCATTCCATCCGATCCAATCGTCCCGACCCTCCAGATGCAGCGCGGCGCTGCCAAAACCCAGGCCACCAAGCCAGCCGTGGTCGGACCCGATGAGATAGCGCAACTGCCGACCGACCAACCGGCATTGCTTCAAGGGATGTTCGTGCAGCATCAGTTCATTCCAGATCTGCACGTGTTCGGGATCGATCACCTCGATGAGGCACAAGCCCTGAATGTCGTCGAGCAGCGCGGGCAGATTCCTGGGAGTGGGGACCCGCTTGTTGAGGCGCTTTGGACTCCATGCCTGACGGCCTGAAGTGGACGCGGGAAGACACCACAAGCCTTGCGCTTCACAATCGCGCAACGCCTTGGCGGTGGTCGCCACCTGCCAGTCACCCTTGCCATCCCGAAGGTCCAGATGGCGGCAGATTGCAAGGGCCAGGGCCGTGCGTTTGAGCGCGGGCTGATCGCGGAGCATGCCTCGCACCCATTGCGCCGTTTCTGCTTCGCAGAGCCTTCGCTTGATCGATCCACGGGATCCCATCAGCCGAGGTTGCCGGACAAATGAATCCGTGTCCCGCAATTTTTAAAGGGGCATGCGCAGCGGTAGCCCGGGGTGCGAAGCAACCCCGGGTCACGCGTTCCCCATGCAGGACTTGCCCCGGCAGGGGTTGCAGCCTCCCATCTCTTCGCACTCCTGCCAGGGTGCGGAGTCAGCCTGAAAGCGGCAGTCGGATCCACCGATGGCGGGTGATGATACGAACCTAGAAACATCGGTTGGATCCACAGATTTCACCGATTGCACGGATTGGAAGCCGGTTGAGAGAGGCTGTTGTTTCAACCCACGGGTGAGAGACAAACAGCGAGGCGGTGAAGCCTCCAGTCCCGGTCCATCGGTGAAATCCGTGAAATCGGTGGATATCCCAACTGCCGCTTTCAGGTTCAAACCTGAATTCGAACCCTTCACCCTCAACCCCGTCCATGGGCCACTTCTGCCGCATCTGCCAACGGGTCCGCGCCAACGAGCGCTTCAGCGGCCGGGGACATCGCGACCATGTCTGCAAGGACTGCGCGCGCCTGCCCCGGAAGGTCCGGGAGAAGAGGGATATCCTCCGCGAGCTCGACCAGATGCTCCACCAGTCCCACATCTCGCCCAAGAACCAGACCCGACTCCGCTCCCTCACTCTCCACCCGGACCCGACGATCAGCCAGGCTGCCGCCATCCTCCTCGAGCTCGCCCAGGTCTATCCCTACCGCCGTCGCCGCCTCATCCGCCTCCGCAAGCACCCGGACTTGCTCCAACGCCTCATCACCGAACTCCCTGATGGCATGTGGGAGGGCTACGCATGCCGGTTTGGAGTCTTCGTCTCCGACCCACACGAGATCTTCCCGGACCTCGTTCCCATCGAACGGTCGCTGCTCCCCACCTCAGACGAGGCGGCAACGTCCTCCTTGCCCTTCGAGCCCACTTGCGAGGGCGATGAGGACATCGCCACCCCGCTCCTGTTCTCGATGGGGGCGGTCTCAAGCTTCGCCCCCGAAGACCCCGGCCCCGACCCGGAACCCGACGAACCCATCTGCTGGGAAGACTGCGGTCCCGTGCCCCCAGACCCGTTTTGAACCGGGTCCCCGGTCGGTTTTCCATCGGCTACCCAGCGGCGGGATTTTCCAACGGCGGCGCTGCGACGCGGCGATGATGGCGTTTCCTCTGCCGGGGTCCGCGTACCGGTCGCGCATCCTTTACGCCGGAGGCGTTGCAGCCATTAGCCCGGGGTGCGAAGCGACCCCGGGTCACGCGTCCCCCGTGAAGTACCAACCCCGGGAGGGGTTGCAGCCTCCCGCATCTTCGCCCCCCGGGTGCAGTTTCGAAATCACCCTAGAAACGGCAGTTCATTTAACCTAAAAGCGGCGGTTTATCGACCACGGATTTCACAGATTCCACGGATGGACAGGGCTGGAATGAAGGTTTCCATCCCGGTCGAGCGCTCACCTCGCAGGTGCGCGGCGATCCCAAGCCAAGTTCCTGCTTATCCGTGTCATCCGTGCCATCCGTGGTTCCAACTGCCTTTTCCAGGTTTAGTCCCGTGCCTCGATCCCGTGCCTCCAGATCCGTTCTGAATCGCGCCAGCAGTCGGTTTTCCATCGGCGACGCAGCGACGCGGCGATGATGGCTTTTCCTCTGCCGGACACCGCATCCCGGTCGCGCATCCTTTACGCCGGAGGCGTTGCAGCCATTAGCCCGGGGTGCGAAGCGACCCCGGGTCACGCGCCCCCCGTGAAGCACCTACCCCGGCAGGGGTTGCAGCCTCCCGCATCTTTGCCCTCCTCCCCGGAGTGCGGTTGAAGTAAACGCCCCCCTCTCAGCTCAACCCCGCACCCTTCAGCCCGAGTCCCGCCCGATACATCAAGGCGGCGATGTAACGCTCCTCACCACCGTCGGCATCCAGCTGTCGGGCGAAGACCCCGATCGTCACCAACCGCTCAAGGACCTTGTCCCACCCACCGGCGCCCAGATGGAGGGGGATGCTGGGCTTGCCGATCTTGCCACGCATGTACTGCGTCAATCTCTTCCCCGTTGCCACCGTCGGTGCCCCAGACAGGGCGTTCAAGTAGGGCTTCAGCTCCAAGTACTCGGTCAGGAGATCGTCTGTGCGCTGCTTGCTGGCTGCCCGGACTCCAGCCTGCAGCGATTGAAACCTCAGGACCCGATCCGTCTCCCCCTGGACTGGTTTGGCCAGCTTCTCGACCTCAATCGCCTTGTTGAGCATCTGGATGAACGTTCTCGGAAACAGCCGGCCTTGGGCGTCCGAAGTCCGCTTGAGGATGTAGTTCGCCGAGTAGGCCTGCTTCCCCTTCTCGATCGTGCGACCCCAGAACGGATGCAGGAGTGCCTTGAGTCCCTCTTCATCGGCCACATACAGGCCATCGGACTGAAGGCGGAGCCCAGGGTGCAGCCGTTTGAAGGCCGGACTGGTGCAGGCGATCTTGAGCGCCAGTTGCCAGAGGTCCGCCGGCCCAAACCGCAGGTCATGCCGGGTGGAATCCAGGTGGCTCTGGTTCTGGAGTCCCAGACTCAGGTAGATGTCCTCGCGGAGGAACACCTTGAATTGGATCCGCCTCAGCCGGGTGCGCCAGTCGGCGACCACCTGCAACAGGCCGGTGACGAACCTCTCCCGCCGCTCGTACCAGCTTCCGGTCGAACCGGTCTGAAACCCAGTGTCGAGACCATCATAGACCAGCACCCGGTGTGTCGGCTTCTGCGCCAGCCAGTCATCCAAGCCCGCGAAGAGTCCTTCCAGCAAGGTGGATACGTTCTTCGCTTGCAGTATCGACGCGAGAAGCTCCGGAGCCGGTGGTTTCTTCCGCCACGCCGCGCGCAGAGGCACCGGAAGAGCTCGGCCAAGCCACTCATGGATCGCCGGGTCATGTCGCGCGAGGCGCACCAATGCGTACGCCAGCCAGAAGGCCTTGTGCGTCGACGCCTTCTGCATCGCGGCATCCTTCTCCAACTCCTTGAAGGCATCCGCGCTCAAGTTCATCCCCTGCGGATCGAGGTCCGGCCTCGGGGCATGACCCACGACATACTCGGTGTGCTCGGGAAGCGGGACCAACGGATCCCCCTTGTCCCGGACCAGATAGCGCCACAAAAGCGTCTTGCCCGCCCCCTTGGCACCCACGATCAGCGCCGTATTGCGGTCCACCGCCGCCTTTACGCTCACCGAAGGCACGAGGAACGCCTGCATCGCCTCCGCGGTAAGGTCCTCGGCGAATGCGTCGGAGGGATGAATGGATAATTCGTTCAGGATCTCCGGGGACGGCGGGGTGACCTCAGGACTTCCGGCGACCTTCAGGTCCAGGATCGCAACCAAGCGGTCCCGCAGCGGTTGAAACAGTCCCCAAGGGCCGCCGGGATAGAATGGCTGGCGAACTCCGCCCTCAGCCGACAATCGCGAATCCCAGCAGATCCCTCCATCGAGCCAGGGCGCCATCGCCCCATCGACATCTTCGTCCTCCGGGTCGACGACCGCCTGTCCCAGGATCCGATCGTAGGCCTCTCCCAACTTCGTCCGATACCGTTCGGTCTTCTCCTGCCCGCTCGCCCCCGGGGGAACCATGCTCGGCACGAACAACAGTCCGGGCCTGCCACCGCGGTTGGTCCGGGCCGAAGCCACCGCCTTCAGCAGCACGTCCACTCCGCTCCACACCTGTTCGGACAGCGGAAAGAAGATCACCGCGACATCCGCATGGTGGAAGAGGATCGAAGCCGACATGCCATTGAAGCCGGTCCGGCAGTCCACCAGGATGACGTCGACCTCCGGGCGGAGACCGTCGAACACCCGATCCAGCGGCGAGACCTCGGCGGCATGCCAGAGGTTGGATCCCAACTCCTCGATCTGGGCCAAGTACCGCCGGGAGATCTTGCCCGCCGGCATCAACAGGACCTTCCCAACCCCCTCCCTCGCCGGCAGGACCTCGACGTGGTCGAGCACCCGGGCATGTTGCCCAGCACCCAACGACATCACTTCATGAAGCAGCGAGACGACTCCCTTCCGTTCATCGGTCGGTTCCGATGCGCCCAGCGCGACATGGAGTCCGGGTGCCTCGAGGTCCAGGTCCAACGCCGCCACACGAAGGCCACGTTCCGCCAGCAGCATCGCGACATGGGCCAGCGCCATCGTCCGCCCCGCCCCGCCCTTGAACCCGTAAAAGGCCACGATCGCCGGACTCTTGGGAACATCCTGGGGTTCACCCCGTCCAGCCGATGCGGCCGCGCGGGGCGATTCCAGCACATCAAAGAACGACGCCGCCGAGAACATGCTCCGGGGTTGCCCGATCCCGTACTGGGTCGTGGCCACCTCCTGCATTCCCCCGTCGGGTGTTTTGGAACGTCTCTTCATGCGGCTTCCTGAAGGATGAGCGAAGTGAGTTCCTTGGCTAGCTTGAGGTGATCCTCAGCCTCGGAATCGCTGATCACCTCAGTGCCGTAACGGAGCGAATACGGTCGATCTCCTGCCATGGCCCGCCATGCATCCGACCTCAACAAGTCCTCTCGATCCTTGGCCACCAGAAGGCTGCTGAGCCGCGCCACCTTCGCCAGATGGTGAAGATCGTGACCGCTCCGTCCCTTGAAAAGCCCATCGAAGGTCGCTTCGTCCATGCCGCGGACGTTCCGAAGCTGGTCAGTCCGCTCCGCATTCTGGCTGACGAGAATCCTGACCTTGATGGCACATTCCAGCGTCACGTGAATCAAGTAGGCCGCAGGCCCGGGATGCCGAGCCTTGCCTCGGACCAGAGCCTGCGCCGCAGCAAGCTTCGTCCGGGCAGACTTCGTCAGTCCATCTTTGTGGGCGCTGATCATTGCGGGTTGGGTTCCGGACGGCACGGGGATCGGCTTCCTTCGCCCCGTCGCCTCGCCTGCCCAAGAGGCCAATCGCCCGCCGGTGATCGCGAAAGGCGGACTTCATCGCCCCTCACCGAACACCGCAGGAACCCAGGCGGCTTCTCCGCACCGCCCACGTCAGCAACCCCAACCCGGCGACGACAGCTGCCCACTCCGGCTCCGGGACGGCGGTGATCTCGAGGCTCCAGGTCTTCAGCTCATACGCGCCGCCCACTGACAGATCGGACAGGAACAGGGTCCAGGTGCCGTTCGGGTCCGTTCCCTCGAAGACGTCGAGCATCGCCGTGCGCGGGGACGCCCAGGGGTTCACGCCAGGATCTCCGGGCCGTCCGTCCGGTTGCCACTCGCCCGTCAGCGGAGTCGAGAGCGGAACAACCGCGGAACCGGTGATCGGCAGGCGATAGTCGTGGATGTCGTGGCTGGCGAGGTCACGGAGGGACACCTCAAAGGTCTGGGAATCCCCGTAGCCAAACGGTCGATCCGCACTGGATCCAGGACGATTCAGCAGCACCGAAAGCCCGTTCCCGTGTTGCAGGGTGACGAAGAGATCCCCGGCAAATCCTCCACCGATACCCGGTGCCAAGGTTAGTCGCACCCGGATCCCGGTCAGCTCCGGCGGCAACCCGGAGACATTGAGCGCCGAGATCACGCCCGACGACGATCCATCCGGGATCGGCTGATTCACCGGCCCCAGCTCAAACAGCTGGGCATGGGCGCAAACCCCGGTCGCGAACAGGCCGATGCATCGGAGAATTCTTGGATTCATGGAGAGTTGGTTTCAGCAGCGACGCAGGGTTCACCATGCCGGCTCATTCAAGGGTCCGGTAGTATCGAGCCTCACCGGCGTCGGGTCCCGGGTGTTCGAAGACCCATGTTCCGATCGCGTCCGTCAGCACCGTTCCCAGCGACTGCCACGGACTGATCCCGAGCTGTCCTGTGGTCTCGATCCGATACCGGCGCCCAGGAATCCCGTGACCATGCAGGCGCACCCCACCGTCCGGGAGCACCTCGATGCGGTTGATGTTCCGGCTGGGAGCTCCGTCCGGATCGATCGTCACGAGGTTAACCAACCCGCGCGACTCAAGCCCGCCGGAATCCCGGATCGTGTACCCGAAGGCATCCAGTGCGGGAGCGGAACTGCCGGGTTCGTAGATCACCCAGCCTTCGCTGAAATGGACCCGGATTCCGCCCGCACTGAAGGCATCCACACCGACGAGCTGGAATGGGTCTCCATCGGGGTCGAGATCATTGGATAGCAGGTCGGCCGGGCGGACCTTGAGCCCCGCCCCCTTGGGTCGAAGGAGTTCATCCGTCCTTGCCACAGGCGGTCCGTTTACCTCCTGCACCACGAGGTTGAAGCTGTTGGTCACGGTCGCCACTCCGTCATTCACCGACACCGTCACCTCATTCGTTGATGGCCCCTGCGCCTCGGTCGGCGTCCACGCCAACACCCCGTTCGTTACCACCAAGCCGGCCGGACCCGACAACAGGCTCACCGTCAGGCTTTGCACAGGCACGTCCGGATCCTGTGGTACCAAGGGCTGCACGTGACCCGCCATCTCTGGGATCGTGGCGTTCGTCGCTCCGGCGAGGCTCGGCAACCGGTTCACTTCGAGCACCACCAAGTTGAAGCTGTTGGTCACGGACACCACGCCGTCGCTCACTGACACCGTCACCACGTTCGTCGATGGCCCCTGAGCTTCGGTTGGCGTCCAGGCCAGCACCCCGTTCGTTACCACCAAGCCCAGCGGACCTGACAACAGGCTCACCGTGAGCGTCTGGGTCGGCACGTCTGGATCCTGCGGCACCAAGGGCTGCACATGACCCGCCACCTCTGGGATCGTGGCGTTCGTTGCACCCGCGAAGGCCGGCAAGCGGTTCACCTCCTGCACCACCAGATTGAAGCTGTTGGTCACAGTCGCCACTCCGTCATTCACCGACACCGTCACCACATTCGTCGACGGCCCCTGCGCCTCGGTCGGCGTCCAGGCCAACACTCCGTTCGTTACCACCAAGCCGGCCGGACCCGACAACAGATTCACCGTCAGGATCTGGGCGGGCACGTCCGAATCCTGTGGTACCAAGGGCTGCACGTGACCCGCCATCTCTGGGATCGTGGCGTTCGTAGCACCGGCGAAGACCGGCAATCGATTCACTTCCAGCACCACGAGGTTGAAGCTGTTGGTTACGGACGCCACACCGTCGCTCACCGACACCATCACCTCATTCGTCGATGGCCCCTGCGCTTCGGTCGGCGTCCAAGCCAGCACCCCGTTGGTCACCACCAAGCCGGCCGGGCCGGACAACAGGCTCACCGTGAGCGTCTGGGTCGGTACGTCTGGATCCTGCGGCACCAAAGGCTGCACATGACCCACCATCTCCGGGATCGTGGCGTTTGTCGCACCGGCGAAGACTGGCAATCGATTCACTTCCTGCACCACCAAATTGAAGCTGTTGGTCACTGACGCCACCCCGTCGGTCACCGACACCGTCACCTCATTCGTCGACGGGCCCTGCGCTTCGGTCGGCGTCCAAGCCAACACTCCGTTGGTCACCACCAAGCCGGCCGGGCCTGACAACAGGCTCACCGTGAGCGTCTGGGTCGGCACGTCCGGATCCTGCGGCACGAGGGGCTGCACGTGACCCGCCATCTCTGGGATCGTGGCGTTCGTCGCACCGGCGAAGACCGGCAAGCGGTTCACTTCCTGCACCACGAGGCTGAAACTGTTGGTCACGGACACCACGCCGTCGGTCACCGACACCAGGACCTCGTTGGTGGACGGTCCTTGGTGCTCACCGGGCAGCCAGGCGAAAACGCCGTTGGTGACCCCGGCGCCCGTCGGACCACTGACCAGGCTGAAACCCAGGCTTTGCACCGGAAGGTCGTGGTCGGTCGCCTTCAGTTCCTGCGTGTACAGGACCAACTCGGGAATCGTGGCATTGGTGAGTCCGACAAAGCTCGGGGCGCTGTTTACAGTCTCGGTCTGCACCTCGATCAACAACTCCCACCCGCGCAAGACGTGCACGCCACCCGGCTCAAGATCGGCCACGAACAAGGTCCAGACACCTGCCGGTGACCTCCCTGCAAAACCCGATAGCAACGCCGTGCGAGCATCGGATCCCAAGGCCAGGTCGGGATCGGTATCACGTCCGTCCGGTGCCCACACACCCGTGAGTGCCCCGTCGTCCGCGAACGTCGGCGGCCCCGCCACACCCGCCCGATACCGGTGGATGTCACCCCCGGCCGCAGCATCGTCGAGCAGCACGCGCATTCCCGAGTCACCATACCCGGCAAGGCTGCCGGATTCCCGTCCCGGGCGGTTGAGCAGGACCGCCAGCTCATCACCCTTCGTCAGGAAGGCGTACAGGTCGCCATTCCAGCCACCCTCGATATCCAGTGCGACCCGCACCGAGGTAATCGGCCCCGGCAGATTGGGCACCGTTTGCTGGAGAAACACTCCCAAGCCTCCTCCGTCCGGAACCGCCAAAGCGCCGGCCTGGGTGAAACGAAACTCCTCACTCCTCAAGGGTTCCATCGCACCGAGCCAGACCAAGCCCGCGGCCAAGAGGGCTCTCCAACAATCGGATCGGATCCAGTTCTTCATGGCTGCACGATCCGGTAGAAGCGTCGGCTGGGATCGGCCTGCCGATCGGTGAACTCGATGCCGCCCGTCGCCCCGGCCGTCACCTCGGACAAACGGCGCCAGAAGAGGAGATCCTCCGACCACTCCAGCTGGTAGCGTCGACCCGGGATCCCGATGAACCGGACGGTCACCGCCCCCTGGCCATCCGGCGTCACCGAGACAATGGTCCGCACTCCCGACGTGGGTGCCTGCACCGTGACCCGGACCACGCCCTCCGCCCATCCACCGTAAGGATCGGTCACCCGATATCGGAATGAATCGGTACCCACAAGGGCCGGATCCGGCACGTACACCACCGCCTGCCCGACGACATCAACCGTCCCCCGCTGCTCGGTGACGCCATCCAGCAACTCGAAGGTCAGGCGATCGCCGTCCGCATCCCGATCATTCCCCACCAGTTTCGGAATCAGCAGGGCGATGGGGACGTCGGCCGTGGTCAGTGCCTCATCATCCACAGCCACCGGAGCCCGGTTGTACGGCGAGATCCACACCGCGAGATCCACGGGGGTCGAAATCCCGCCGGCACCATCCGTCAGCCCAAACTGCACCACACGCCGCGGGGAGGGGCCCCGCAGCTCCCGGTTCTCGAACGTGAGCCACCGCAGGACCTCCTGCACCGCCGACGGCGTCGCCGCAGTCTCCAGGTCCATCGTCAGCGTGTTGGTTCCACCTCCGTCCGGCGCCAGCACTCCGATCCGATCGCCCCGGTACGAAACAATTCCACCCACAGCCACCGTCACATTCGTCTGCTGGGCGCTGGGACCGGCAATCCACAACCGATCCGCCAACGTTCCACCTTCGATTACCGTCACCGACAGCCGGCCACCGCCCAGGGCGGCGCTGTCCGGGTCCACGACCCCGGCCGCAGGATCCATCAGGACCGGACCCGATCCTTCCAAATACCCAAACCCATTCGTGCTCAGGGTCACCACCGGAGGTTGGCTGGCCCCATCCTCTCGAACCGTCACCGTAAATGCCTGCCGATCGCTCAACGCAGGCAACCCGGAGTCCGTGACGGTCACCGTCAATCGATGCGTACTGGGCACGGGCACCCGACCCGGCTCCCATCGGAAGGTTCCGTCCGGATCCACCGTCGCCGAGCCCGTGACATCCCCTTCCAATCCGTACACCAGCCGGTCGCCATCCGGATCCGACGCCGTCAGCGGGAAGGTGAGCCCATCACCCGGCTTCAAGGTCCAGTTCCTAGGTACATCCAGTCGGGGAGGCCGATTCGATGCGCCCGCTGCATCCCGCCATTCCAATACGTATTCGGCACCTGCGGGATTCCCCACCTCAAAAAGGTTCACGAAGTAGTCCCATCGGCGCGCACTGCTCCGCCACGTCTGCGACAGCCACGCGTTGGGTCCCAGCAGGCGTCGCCCATCCGACCGCATCACGCCCCGCAGCACCTGCCTTCCCGCAAAGGGATCTGGCACCCGCACGAAGAACAGGCCCGACTGTGCCGGTACCTGGATGCGATACCGCCCGCCATCCCCCACCACCCGCGACGCCCCCGAGGCATCCAACACCGGCGCATCCCCGCCATCGGACTCGTAGACCCGAAGGAAATCGCCATCGCGTGCCAGGAAGTCCCGTACCGAATCCCGCCCCGCGAGATCCACCTGGACCTCACCCACCAATAAGTGCGTCCTCGGCTCGCCGTTGATCAACGAGGTCAGCGCGCCCCCCAGCTCGTCCGCATGGGTGTAGAAGGCGTTGAACTCGACGAATCGTCCTGACAAGGAGCTGATCATCCGCCACCGGGCCACACCCGAACGCCCCGCACCAATGTCGCCGAAGTCCGCCAGCAAGGTCGGCAATCCCACCGCCCCGTTCACCTCACTCCCGGTGATCCGGAAATCCACCGCCAACCCCTGCCGGTTCTCCACGATCCTCGGCTGCGCCGAATCGATCTTCAGTTTCCGCGCCACCCCCAACCCTTCGTTCTTCACCCGAACCCCCAGTCCGAACGGAATCGGCGGCTCGACCACCGTCGTCGTGAAGGGATCATCGCCATACACCTCCTCCGGAATGAAGTAGTCCAGCAACAGGAAGGGCATCGGCTTCACCAGGATGTCATCCGGAGACACTTCCACCACCTGCTCCACCCCACCGACCCGATATCGCAAGGTCGCCCCCACATAGTACGTCGCTCCCAATCCATCCGTCCCCGCAGCGCCCCGCGCAGGAATGATCAACCACCGCATCTGCGCCGATCCACCCCCCGCCACCGTCGAGGGCAACACATACCCATCCTGATTCCGGATGAAAAACGTCGACGACAGATCCGTGGAGTCACTCGTCGCCCGAACCGCCCGCCCCGTCGGATCCGCAAATTTCACCGTCACCCCCAACCCCTCAATCGGGATTCCCGCCAACCCATTGTTGATCGTCATCCGGGCTTCGAAGGCTTCGCGCTCGAGGGTCAATTCTTGGAGAATCTCCAGTTTGACGCGGGCGCACGTCGAAGATTGACCAAAAGCTGGGGAACTCTCCCAAAGTATGGACAAACACACGATCCATATCACACAAAGCCGAAGGAGAATAGATGGGCCTGACTGAATGGAGCAGGGAAAGGTTCCCGACATCCCTATATACAAGGCGCGCAACATCGCACACCCCAAACCACGCCCATGGACTCTTACAAGCTGAAACGAAATCAAACCAGGTCTTTTGAATCTCCTAAATTTGACCATCTTCATACTAATGACATTTTGCCAAGATACACGATCGATTAACGATGATCACCCCACGAGCCGGTTACTGTAGTGGACACTTACATTTCGCAACGATCTTACAGTCTTGCGCCAGTCCCCTATACACTTTGCGCACATCCTCGGCCCAGTCCTGACAATTGTACTGTGGTCCCTTTCCAGGACATACTGGACCAAGTCCATACATACCTCCCAACAGGCAGTAAGAATTTGGCTTGGGAACAACTTTGGTTACCGCAATGCGCATGATGCAATCATTGTACCCACCATCACGACGACGGTACCCACCAATCAACTCAGGCTTGTCAGGCTTGAGATCACCCCCATTGTCCGCATAGTATCCCCAGTTATCCGGGAGTTGACCGTCCTCGAAAAAGATAGTTTCATGTAATATCTCAGTATTATTTACATCGTCTATTGAGTTACCCCAACAACCAAACCACTCAGAACCCTCGAGTGGACGAACCGCAAAGTACGCCAACCCTTCAGTGTCGGAGACATTTATTGGATCATTGCGAACATACCCATATGGAAAACCATCACCCTGCTTTCTGATCTCGTAGTTGATAGTCCTAATGCCCTGACCGGAATGGTGGGCCATTTTAGATACCGATCCTTGAATGTGAGATGCCATCTGGCGGAGATAACCCTGAATCAAGCGAAGCCGCGCTTCTCGGTACCCAACCTCACCACTCAAAGGATCACGACTCATCCATCGACCAATTGAACCATTGTAAAACCTAGCTCCGTAGTAAATTAAGTTGAATCCAGAAAGGGACTGCTTCGAGGCATACCCGAATAGATCTCCATTTGAATCTACCGTGTTCGCTGGCAACCCAAACGCTTCGTATTCCCGCTCCGATACGACACCGTCTTTGATCTCAAAGCGAATAGTCCTAGAGGAGTCACGGATGACGTCGCTACTGCTATCATGATTCTTAACACCAACCAAGTGACCAACCCACGACGAATACAGGCCTTCCCTATCAGGTGGAAAGATGACTTTTACACTTCGCTCCTGTCCTACAGTCTTGACAATTATCGGCTCGGTTCCGTCATAGACGTTGACCTCGGAACCCTTACCCAGGGAATAACTCTTTATCACCATTCTACCTATGCCATCGTATTGCATGGCCACTGCTTGCTGGGGATTTGATGCACCTGTTAACTCGTTTCTATCACCGTAGGAGTAGTCTCCGGCACCATCCGACAACAAATTTCCATTGTCGTCATAAACAAGGATCTGATCATTCTCTCCAGGAGACTGTATCCGCACGTATTGATTCAGATCATTTTTGATATAGCTCTTGTGAATTCCAAGTTCAACCGTCTCCACCCTGTTCCCGGCTGGATCGTAGGAATATTGCATACTCACCTCCTCGAGTGTAGCCTTGAGTAGGCGCACCATCTTGATCAACTGTCTCTTGCCATCATAGGTATACAACTCCCGTCTAGTGGGATAGTCCGCGGAAGTGCATTGCCCAGACGAGTTGTAGACGTATGTGATTGCCCCTGCGTTGTCACCGTCAGGGGAGTATAGGTATATTCCACGAACTCGACGAAGGAGATCCAACTCTCTCCTGACAGTGAATCCGGACGGAAGCGTCGCTGTTTGAATATCTCCACCCTCAAGCCTGAAGCTTGACTCGTGCATACTCCAAGCATCAGATGTCGACAGAGCACGAATTCGCCCGAAAGCATCGAAGCAGTAATAATTGGTCGAGTTCAGCGTCCCACTCTCAAACATTGCTATCTGCCCTACCCGTCTACCTTCATTGTCGTGTTTATAGTGCAATTCGACTGTCGCGGAGCCCTGCCTGTACATTTCTAATTGGTTCCCAATATTGAACTTCCACTCCGTTACTCCAGTTGAATCAATCATGCGCACCATACGCCCCTCTAAATCGTAATTGTATTTCGCTACCTCGCCACTGGGATACCGAACAACCAGCGGTCTGTTCCACTGGCTTGGCTCGTACTGGGTTCGCCTCCCGAGAGCATCAGTTGTAGAGATTATATTCTTGTTGTTGTCATACTCGTATTTGAATGATTTTTGGTCGGCATAGAGTTTTAGATTTACTCTGCCCCTTGAATCATACACCCACCTTGTTGTGTTTCCGTTTCCGTCGGTCAGAGAAACTCTGTTTCCAACGCTATCGTAGTCGTAAACAACATCGTAGGTGTTTGCACCCCAATGATGTATTACATTCCCATACTCATCATAAGCCCGACGCTCAACGCGCTCCTGAGCTAGGGGTATGTGATCCGGGTGAACGGTAGCCACTGTTTGATCCAAGTGGTCGTAGAAGATCTGTGTGACCTCGCCGAGCGCATTGGTGATTGCGACCCGCCGACCAAGGGCATCGATTCGATATGAGGTAACGGCCCCCCAAGAGCTCACCATTTGCTTCTGTTGGAACCTTCTATCATGGGCATATCGCGTGACTAGGCCGGCACGGTCCGTGGTTGACACCAGCATTTCGGCATTGTGGGGATTGAAGGCGTAACGGATGCCGGTTGGAGGGCTTCCCTCGGGTGCGGTGGAGACAACCGGGTAATGGATCGCGACTGTCTGGTCCATGGGGGAGTTCTCATGTGTCAGGCTCAGCCCTGCCGCATCCTTCGTTTGTACCGTGCGTCCGAAGGCATCGTAACGAGTGGCGGCTATTCCCCCCGCCCAGTTGGTGGTGGCGACTTCTTGCCCCCAGGGATTGAAACCGGTGCTTGTCAGGGTGAGCTGCGGATTCCGCCACCAACCGCTCGTCAGGTATGGTTCATTGGTCATCGATCGGATCGATTGGGCGACTACCCGCCCGAGACGATCATGGTGGAACTGCTGGTGGTTTCCATTCCCGTCGACGGCCATTGTGACGTGGTCAACAAGGTCGTAGACGTAGTGCCCCGTGGATTCACCGGGTTCGGAGGGCATCTTGATGCCCTCCACACTGTTAGTCTGCCGATTGTACGAGTCGTAGCGGTGCTCCGTCCGATATCCGCGCCCATTGATCTCCGCCACCAAGTTGTTGTTGGCATCGTACTCGAACTGCTTCGGGTATTCCCGGGCTCCCCGGATCGCGATGCGGCGATCGAGCAGATCGTAGTCGTAGAAGGTGGTGAGGGTGTTGGTCCCGTCGGAGTAGGCGATGGAGATGAGGTTTCCGTTGAGATCATGGCCGCGGGTGCGGGAACGCTGCACATCGGTCCCCACGGCTTCGGTGACCTTCCGCTGGCGCCCCATCGGGTCGTACTCGTAGGCGGTGATGACGCCGAGAGGATCGATCTCACGAACGAGGTGCCCTTCGTCATCGTATTCGTAGGAGCTATCGGAGGTCTCCGTGGCGCTGAAGGGACGGATCACCTTCACCCGTTCACCGCGGGCATTGTATTCGTATCGGGTGACCTGGCCGAGGGCATTGGCCGTGGCGACGAGGTGGCCTTCGCCGTCGTAGGTGTGCGTTTCCGCGACGTGCTCTATGCCCGCCTCATCCACCCGGACCGTCTGCGTGCGACGTCCCTGTTCATCGTGCCGGTAGCGAACCACCCGTCCACGTTGGCCCTGATCGCGTCCGGTTTCCACCTCGACCAGGAGATCCTGCTGATAGGTGTACAGGGAGACATGGTTGAGGGCGTTGGTCTCAGCCACCAGGCGGTCCTTGGAGTCATAGCCGTACCGGGTGGCGTGTCCTAGCGCATCGATGAGTGCGGTGCGATTGCCACGATCGTCGTGCTCATAGCGGGTTTGCCGAGCCGGATTCTCCGGATCGAACTCCCGGGTCAGGAACCCGCGGGAATCGTACTCGTAGTCGGTCATGAATCCCCGGCCGTCCACGTGGCGCACCATGCGGTTGGCCGAGTCGTAGACCCAGGCGTTGGTCCGGGCGATCGGGGTTCCCCACGCGTCCACTCGATTGGTCAGGTTCCCATTGGGGTCATAGGCCATGCGGGTCACGGCACCGCGCGGGTTCACGATCACGGTTGGGAGATGATGGATCGGGTGGTACTCTTGGGTGGTGACGCCTCCGTCCGGTGCCACTTCGCGGACCACCTTGCCGAACTCGTCGTGCTCCCGGATGGTTTCGTGCCCACCGGCGTCGGTGAGGATGTCCACCCGACCCGATCGGAGGATCCGACGTTGGAGCACTCCGTTGACATGCTCCTCGATCAGGTTGCCCCGGCTGTCGAAGCGCTTCTCCCGGATCTCGCCGCCCGTACTGGTGGTCTTGAGGTAGTAGGTGCGGCTATCGGGATCGTAGCGGTGCTCTTCGTCACGACCGTTACCGGCGCTGTCCATCCTGCGGGACAGGAAGATGGGGCCTTCGCAGCTGGATCCCCGGAAGCCGTAGTTGCGGACCTGTCCCCGCGGGAGGTTCACCCGCGACACCAAAAGACGACCGCCGCAACCGGGATCCCCCGCGTAGCCGTAGGTTGTCTCGAGGCCCTCCATGTCCCAGGCCCGGACCACGCGGCTGCCCTCGTACTCATATCGGGTGCTCCGGCCATGCCGATCCTCGATCGTGGTCACATGCCCATCGGCATTGCGGACGTAGCGGACCAGCAAGGTGCCGCGCGCATCATGGACTTCCGAGAGACGCCCGGCGGCATCGCGGGTTCGGACCGTCTGGAGCAGGTTGCGCCGTCCGGTCTGCAGCAGGTTTCCTTCGGTATCATAGGCCTCCCACATCCCGTCGATGTTCTCCCACCGAAAGCCCTCGGGGGTGGTACGGAGCCGATTCGCGCGATAGCCGAAGAGCGTGCGTGCCGCATTCAAGGGCTTGTACTCGACGAAGCCAACGCGCACCGATGCGACACCGCGCGAGTCATACTGGAACGTCAGCCGACGGCGGTCTGATTCGAGGTAGGTTTCGCCCGCGGGCGTTGCCAGGAGGCGGTTTGCGAATCTGAAGCTGGCCACCGGCCCCTCAGTGCCTCCGGCCAAACCGGCCCTGCGTGCACCGGGGGGTGGATTGACTGGGGTTTCGCCCGTCGGATCCGGGGTATTCGGAGTTGGCGGACCCTCTGGGCTGCTGCTGCAGGTTGCGTTCTTCATTTCGCAACATTTTCCATCACATTCCCCCTCCGGCTCGCAGTTCTCCGGTGGGCAGCAGAGGGGAAGTCCAGGGAGCTGCCGTTCTGGGGAGGTAAAGGTGCCCCCACCCGGTCCAGAAGGCCCGCCCACGGCGTACCCACCTGCCGCCCCTCCTCCACCGCCACAGCTGTTCGGGCTGTAATTGTACCAGAAGCGGCTGCCTGCCGATCCGCCGAGGATCTCCCCGTTGGCGCACGGATAGCGGTAGCTGACGGCAAGGGATTGCGCGTGGGTGAAGCACCCGGAGCCATCGGCGCTCACGCCGGCGATCCGGCGAACATGCGCCGGCAGATCCTCCAGTCGTGGCGCTCCCGAGGGACCGGCCGAGCGCCCCTGGGTGAGGTTGGCATTGGCGGTGGGCGGTGCGGCCCGCGAACCGGGGAAGGAAGTGAGGCAGATGGCGCGATACGGAATCCGAACCCGTTGACCCGCGGCAATCCGATCGGGCAGTCCGTCCAGGAGTTCGTAGCGGATGTAGCCATCGGACGCGGGCAGCTGGAACCCGACATCCTGCGCGGCGATCAGCCCGTGGTTCTCGACCACGAACTCCCCCTGGAGCACGTCGCCGACGAACATCTGCGGCAGGTTCACCGCGGTCGGGGTGATGGTCACGACCGCACCTGGCACCTCGGTCTCGAAGACGGCCGTCAGGATGATCTCATAGCGGTCCTCGATGGTGATCGGAACGACCTCCCACTCCACCGAGACGAGGCTGTACGTCAGCATCACCCTCTGGCTGGTCGTGCCGCCGGACCGGATCCAGAGGCGGCCGTTGGCGGCGATGTGGGTGTCCGAGGTCACCTGATAGTCGTACAGACCGGCGGGAAGATCCTCGAAAACCGCGTCCCCTTTGGCGTCAGTCACGATCGTCCTCTCGATGCCGGTCACGGCCTGGTTGCGCAAGCGGACGCGGGCTCCGATCACGCCATCGTGACCGGCGGTGCCCGTGTACATGTCCTCGACGCGGAAAAGGGCATTGCCCCGGCCGGCGGTGAGGACCGCCACGCGGACCGGCATGTCCAGGGCGGGATGATTGCCGGACCGGACGCGAAGCAGGAACTCGTGCTGACCATCCGGCACCGAAGCCGGAGGGCGGAAGGCAACGCCGACGAGGGCCTGCGATCCCACGGCCAGCGACGGCAGGTTCGGTGCCGTCGCCAGCGCAGCCCAGGTGGGGAGCGGACTGCCATCCGCCCGATGCAGCGAGAAGAAGACATTGGTGGCGGCCACGATCCCGACGTTCTCCAGCCGGACCTCCTCAAGCACATTTGATCCAGGCGTCACGCCGGTCTCGACCAGTGCCGGGGACCAGCGGAGCAGCGGAAACGCCTCGGAGAACTCGCACTGGGCCCGCAGCAAGGCCCAGGGATTGGCTTCGTCCGCGCCGCTGACCAGGCGCAGGACCACGGTGGCCTTGCGGGGCACCTGCGGACTGGCCGTGAGATGGAACTCCAGACGCGCCGGTTGCGTGGAATCCAGGCGGGCGATCCCCGCGCCGGGTTCCACCACCAGACCCGCTGGCACGGACCCCGTGGGTTGGTCCTCCGGGCGGATCACCACCCGCACGTTGGTGGCGACCGTTCCCGGCCCGGCGGTGACGACCAGCGGCAGCGGCTGCCGGAAGCTGTAGGGCGTCTTGACCGTGAACTCGCGGACCGACGGAACGATCCGTTCAATGACGAGCTGCCCCTGCAGGGTCCGATCCGTCAAGTCCGGATGGACCGCCCACACCGAGTAGTTCCCGCCTGTTTCGCCGTCGAGCGGACGGAAGGTCGTGACGAAGTTCCCCGAGTCGTCGGTCACGACGTTCTCGGTCCGTTCAAAGCCACCATTGGCGATCTTCACCAGCAGCGGTTGTCGTGGGGCGGGCTGACGATCCGCCCGATACCAGGCGCGGCCCGAGATCGTGATCGGGCCTTCGCCGCGGGAGCGCTCGGGAACCACTGAAACGACACTTCCGGTATAACTGGTCGCAATGACCTCGAACGGTGCGGCCGTCTTGACGCCGCGCATGGCGACCCGCTGGTCGGTGTCGCTGCGGTACAACACCCGGTCCACCTCCACCTGGATCCAGACCGTGCGCGGTACCGAGAACGGGACGGCGAGGTCCACCGGCGGCAGGACCCTTTCCTCGCCGGGAGCCAGACGCACCACTGTGTCGCCGTTCGCCAGCAGGACGTGACCCGGCCCCAGCACGGAGCGGAAGGGTGCGGTCGCCAGCACGCGTCCCTCGGCGTCGAAGAGGGAGAGGCGGATGTCCGAAGACGGTGCCGCGCCCTGGCTGGTGGCCGTGATGACCTCGATCATCTCGTCACCGGGATTGGTCAGGCGGAACTGCGCCTTCGCAACGCCTCCGCGGACGAGATCCGCGGCAATCACCCCGATCAGGACCTGGCCATCCCCCACCGCGACCGTCCCGGTGCCAGTACGCCGGGCCAGGACACCGGGGGCCGACTCCATCTCAAGCGTGCCAGTCCATCCGACGCTGTTGCCGATGAGGTCGTCATAGCCGCCCACGACCACGGGAACCTCGACCAACCCGCCCGTCGTCAGCGAAAAGTCCTCCGAGGAATGGATCCGGCCGTTGACCCGAATGCTCAGCCGGCACCGCTCGATGGGGCCGGCGGAATCGAGGGTGACCTCGAAGACCAGACGGTTCATCAGGCCGCGGCGCAATTCGGAACCCGCCTTCAAGGCAACGCGCGTCGACGGAAGCGGCACGGTGCGCGGGCCGCTCCGCTGACCATTCCGGTCGACCGCGAACAGCGTATAGGTGCGGTCTCCGCCGTTGTATCCCACGTCGACGAAGCGGTGGCCCGTCAACACCCCGCGGCGGTTCAGCGGCAGGTTCGCCGCCTCGTCTCCAAGGAAGAGGTCATGCCCGGCAATTCCGTCGCCCGCCTGGGACCACGTGATCACCGGAGGATCGGCATTCGTCACGCCGACGACCACATCGTGCGGAGGGACGAGCCGGATGTTGAGGTACTGCGGGTCCGACAGCGGCGAGCGGTTTCCGGCGGCATCCACCGCGGCGACCGCGTAGTAGGGCTGATCGGGTCGCGGAGCCGGATCCACGACCTGCTGCGCCGGAATCCGGGCGATCAGGGGAGCCAGCGCCGAGGCATCCACAGGAAACTCGATACCGTTGCGGAACAGCGCATAGGTGACCGACTCCGGGACATCCGAACCGGCTCTCCATTGGGCAAAGACACCATTCTTTGCGTTCACGACCGTCAGCCCGACGGGCCGCGCGGGCGGCGTGCGATCCGAGATCGACGACACCGGATCACTGCGCTCCCCGATCGCGGAGCGATCCCCGACGCGCCGGACGGTGGCCACCGTGTACTGATAGGTTCCATCGACCGGCGGGAGATCACTCCAGGAGTTCGTGGCGACTTCGTCCACGATCTGCTGAAGGGGCGCAGCACCGGTGGTGCGGAAGAGCCGGTAACCGACGGCGCCCGGCACCGACTGCCAAGTCAGGGCAATCGATCCCCCGGCCAGGGTTCGAGCCACCAGTCCGACCGGTGCCGGCAAGGGCGGCAACGCGTCGCCAAAGACCTCGAACTGGTGCGTCACCGTGATTTCCGTGCCGCGGTTGCCGAGGGGATCCTCGCCTTCGAACGACACCGTCAGGAGCTCGGGTTGGGTTCCCGCGGCGGCGGGCAACCGGAACGTTGCCGTCCATTCCTGGGCACCCGTGCCGGGCGAGACACTCAGGGGCGGCACCCCATCCGGCGAGGTCCGCGACAGGCGGATGGCGAGGGCGGGAACGCTCCCGGGCTTGAGGGACTCGCTGAGTCGCGCCGTGACCGTCACCAGCACCGGCGCATTGGAACTGTTGCGGATCGGGGCCGCCGGATCGGTCGTCAACGCGATCACCCGCGGCGGAACCGTGTCCACCGCCAAGCGGTCCCCGGAGAGGATCTGGTCGCCGCGGTTGCCGGCCTTGTCACGGGCCGAGAAGTTCGCGCGTGCGAGCCCGCTCCAGAGCACTCCCTGCAGGTTCAGGTTGCCCCGATACTGGGTGGGAGAGATCGAGGTCAGCTCCACGGGGAGCGGCGATACACCCGGAAGCGACAGGCTGAGGAACGGCGCGCCGTCCGACGGTTCGCTCAGCTCCAGGGTCACGCTCACGATCCCGGGCCCGACCGTTCCCACCACTTCGTTGGTGGACCCAGCCAGACGGTACTCGATGCGGCCCGTCGGCGGTGTGGCGTCGGATTGGATCACGAGTTCGCTTGAGAGGAGCCCTTCGACGCCCGCCTTGTTGACCTGGGCCACACGGTAGTGCCAGGCGCCTTCGCTGGGCGGGATTTCCTCGAACGAAGTCGACGCGATCGCCGACGGCGTCACCCGCGTCGCCTGATTCCGCAGTTCAAAGGCCTGGCTGGATCGATAGACCACGTAACCCATCACGGGGTCGGCGGCGGTCACCCATTCGAGCCGGACGCGCCCGCCAGTCCGGGCCAGTCCCCGCAGGCCTCCCGGAGCCGGCGGCAGGCTCGTGTCCACGAGGACGTTCACCGGCGTCGATCGGGGACCTTCGCCCGTCCGGTTGACCGCGGCGGCCACGAGCCGATTGGTGCCATCCACCAGCGGAACCAAGGTGTCGAAGGTTCCCAGGGCACCGACCGGCGCGTCTGCACCGGCGCGTTCGCCATTGCGATAGATGGCGACGTGCGTCCGGAGCGGGGCGGTGCCCTGGACGCGGACCACCCGGTTCGAGGTGATCAGCCCGTCCGCCGGAGCCGTCAATTGCACCGCCGCGGGCACTCCCAGGGCGATGCGCACCGGAAGGTTGGATACCGTCATGTTTCCCCGGCTGTCCAGGGACCGGAACTCCAGTTGCCGATCGCCGTCCGCGAACCGTTCCAGATCCAGCGGACCCGAGAACCCATCCGTCCCGTCCACGTCCGAGTGGACGTGCTGTCCGTCCATGTAGAACTCCATCCGCCCCACGCCCGATGGATCCACGGCATTCGCCCGGAGGGTCCCGGATCGGGTCAGGACGGCACCGGCACCGATGGACTGGAAGTCGTAGGTGAAACCGTCAATCACCGGACCGGTGAAGTCCGGGATGTTGACACTCAACAAGGCGTTCGAGCTCACGCCGTCGCCCACGTGATTGATGACGCGCACGGAATAGTTGCCGGCGTCATTCGTCCGCACCGAGGGAATGGAGACGAGGCGATTGGTCCCGGACGGAATGGGAACTCCATTGAGGCGCCATTCATACTGCATCGGAAGCGAGCCCTCGGCCTGCACCGCGAAGACCACCGGATCTCCCGCGGTCGTTTCCCGGGGCACCGGATGCCGGACGATGAGCGGGGCCATCCGATAGTTCATGACCTGGCCATCGAGGAAGTCGGTGGGGAGAATCCGCGCCTGGGCATCGGCAACCTCGCGTGCGAGGGGGACATCCGCAAAGCCCAGCCTCGTCGTGCCGGCATTCTGGGTGGCTTGGAAAACCAGGGTCGCGACGGTCTGGGTTCCCCGCGGCATCCGTTGACCGGGTTGGAGGGCAAGGGCGATTCCCGCGACGCCCGACGCCAGCCCATTCGTCCGCAGGATCACCGACGCATTGGCCATCGCCGTCCCCGGCTGGATGGAGGTCAGCGCCACCAGACCGGGATCAAAGCGGAGCCCAAATCCCAGCGCGTTCTCGTCGCCAGCCAACAGAGCCTCGACGGGCAGGGTGATGGTGGAACCCGTCGGCACATTCGTTCCGGAAAGGCGGACCACGCGGCGGACCTCCACCTTCGCCGTCACACTCGTCACAGCCTGCACGGCATTGCTGACAACGACGTGATAGCTGCCGGCCACCGCCGCATCGGAAGCCACCATGGCCAGCACCGGATTGGTCGCCCCAGCGACGGGCTGGCCTTCCCGAAACCATTGGAAGTACATCGGCGTGCTGCCCAACGCGTCCACCTCCAGGCGGACCGGATCAAACAGCCGCACGGCCACCGCACGGGGCGGGGCCAGGATCGACGGCGGCGTGTCGAGGACCTGGATCTGGGCCCCGACCGACGTGACCGGGCGGATGCGCCCCCGGGCATCGGAAAGCTCCACTTCGATGGGGTTTCCAACGACGCCGACCTCCCGTGTCCCGGGCACTGTTCCCACCCGGAAACGCAGGGTCGCGACCGTCGACCGGCCTCGGCTAAAAGCCTGCCCGGGCGGTTTCGCGACCGCGACACCCACCCGCCCGGAGGCGGCATCCCGTGCCTGGACGTTGAGGACGACCAACCCCACCTCGGGGCGACGATCCGCAGCCAGGAACTCCAGATGCGCCGGGTCGAACACCACGCTGAACCCGATGGCGTTCTCGTCACCGAATCCTTCGAGTTCGACGGGAAGCTGGATGATCGTGCCCGCGGGCACCTCCTGATTCACCAACCGGATCACCCGCGGCGTCGGTGAAACCTCCACCAGTGCTTCGGCGCTGGTCACCGAGGAGATCGGATTGTCGACGATCGCCCGATATCGTCCCGCCTGGGAGACTTCGACGGGATTCAGGACCAGCGCGGAATTCGTTGCATCCGGCAGTTCCGCACCATCCTTCTGCCACCGGAACCGGAGCGGAGGACTGCCCGCGGCTTCGACATCGAGGCGAACAGACTCCCCGGCGGATGCGGGCAAGCCCTGCGGTTGGCGCGTGACGCTCACCGGAATCAGGGCCGGCAACACCGTCACCCGCGCCACAGCGCTGGTGACGCTTCCGCCGCCATTGGATGCAATCGCACGGTAGGATCCCGCGTCGGTGCTGCGGAGCGGGGCAAAGGCGAGCGACGATCCCGTCGCCTGCGGCAGGATCACGCCATCCTTCTCCCAGGTCACCCGAAGCGGCGGACTGCCCGTGGCCGTCGCGTTCAGGGCGACATTGGTCCCGGCATGCGCCGTCAGGTCCGAGGGCGACTGGGCAAAGCCGGGCAGCTGGAGCGCTTCCACAACGACGTCCACGGGCTGATGCAATGTCGTGAGGATTTCCGCGTTTCCACCCACGGTCTCACGCACGATCGGAACATCCCCGAAGGTCAGTGGCGTGGCCCCAACCGTTCCACCCGCCCGGAGTCGCAGCGTCAGCAGACGGTGCGTCCCGTTCGCGAAGACCTTTCCCGGCGCCTCGCTGATCGCCAACCCCACGCGTCCCTGCCCCGCCTGGTTGGTGTTCACCAACAACCGCCGACCCGGCGATGCCACCGCCCCCTCGAACCGGAGGCGATTGGTATCGAAGGAAAGGCTGAATCCCGCGGCGTTCTCGTTGCCCACGGCCATCAGGTCGACGCCCACCTCGAAAACCTGGGAGGCCACCGCCGGCGAGGGCACGAGGCGGATGGTTCGGCCCTCCGGACTTTGCGCATGCACTGCTTCCAGCGTGAGGAAGCACGGAAGAAGCCAGCGAGCCAACCGGCGGCGGATGAAGGACAGGGAGGTCATGATCGATCAGTTGGAAAGCTCGGGTTCAGGGAAGGCGACGCGCACGGAAGTAACGGGCTTCCGCAGGCCCCATCGGGACGCGATACACCACCCGTCCGTCCCCGGCCTGTGCTTCACCGGTGGAGGTCCACCCCTTCAGGTCGGTGCTGGCTTCGATGGTCCAGCGGGATCCCGCCTCCGCCGGGAAGGCGATCCGCAGGCTTCCGTCAGTTTCAACCCGGGAGGCCTCGAGCACCGGACCCCGCTCGGGGCCGAATGTCGTGCCGACGAAAGCGGTCGTCAGGACCGCCGCGCTCGGATCCACCACCTCGCGCGGAACCGGCGCATCTTCAAAGGCGAACTGGCTGCCGGCCGCATCGCCGGTCACGACAAAGCGGATGCGCGCCAGCTCCAGGGTCGTCGCGCCATACGCGGTCCCTATGTCGCGCGACACCGCAAAGCCCAGTCGGCCATCCGAGTGACGTCGGGTGTTAGCATGGAAGATGGCTCCGTCCACACCCCCTCCAGCTTCAGCCGAGACAAACCGGAAACGGGCGGGGTCGAACGCCACGCTGAATCCGGTCGCGTTCTCGCCGCCGGTCCAGGTCGCCATGATACGGAGCGTCACCGAACCATCCGCACCCGCGGGGTCGAGCTTCATCCAAAGGGAACGCTCCCCATCGCCGCTACCGGCCGGACCTGCGGCACGGACCGCGACACCACCGGTGCCACCGCCCAGAAGCGTCGTGGGACCGCACGCGGTCGGAACAGGCTCCACCAACGACACCGAATAGAGGCCCGCCAGCGTCCAATCCGCAATGCTGAGTCGGCCGTCCCCACAGGGTGCCGGCGCACAGTCCGCACGCTGGAAATGACTGCTGTTGGCGGGCGTCTCGATTCCTGCGATGAGCAGGCCCGTCCGAACCCAGTCCTGGATCGTCACCGCCCCGTCGCCGCGGGCACCGGGCGACACGTCAGCCTCCAGGCCGCCACCCACCCCGATCCCATCCACCGTCAGGCTCGCGATCCCGCTCCAGTTGGTTCCCCAGGCGTTCGCGGCCATCAAGCGGTAATCCCCGACGTGCTCGGCCGTGACTCCCGAAATCTCCAGCACGGCCCCCGTCGCGCCCGGCAGCACGGCGCCGTCCCGATACCATTGCAGTTGGAGGGGCTCGCGGCCACGGACCGTGGCCCCCAGCAACGCCGTTCCTCCCGAGGCAACCGATTGCGCCTGCGGCCAGGTGACGAATCCGGGTGCCAGGTCTTCGAGCGCGGAAAGGGAAGCCAGGGTCGATGCACCCGGAGCGTTGTTCTCCGATGACACCGCCAGGCCGACCACCAGCGTCCGGGGCAGCACCTGCGTCACCACGGAGAACTCCGTCCAGGTCAGGCCATCCTGGGAGCGGTAGGCACGGAACAGGTCTCCTTCGCGTCGAAGTCGCAGCCACGCGTTCGGAAACGGGATCGGAACTCCGGAACTGCCACCCGGCCACCAGTCCCAAGCGGCGCCCGCGAAAGGTCGCTGCAATGCCCCGAGCTGGTTCCACCCATAGCCTGCCAGGACGTAGAGGTAAGGGGCGCCAGTAGCCAGAGACTCCCGAGCCATGAGACCGGCATGGGTCAAGTTTCCCGTGTGACTCAGACTGGACAGCCGAAACCGGACGTCGAAGTCACCGACTCGGGACTCGTGAAGAAGAAGGCCTCGGTCATAATAGAATCCCGATCCACCCGCGGAGACCTCATAGCTGGCCCCATCGAAGGTCAGCACCCAGCCCGGTTCCAAGGGATCCACGCCCGGAGTCCCCAGATCCTGCTGTGTCCACGGCAGCACCGTCCCGGTCGAAGCAATCGTGCCGGAGTTGCCCAGCGAATCCCGGACGTCCTGGATCCGAAGCTCGAAGTCCGAGCCCGTGATCGGGGCCACCTGCAGGACAACGTCCCTTCCACCCGCGCGCACTTCCACCGCCAGCGGTGCCACGCCATCGATCTGATAGTTCGAAGCCTGCCCGGCCTGCTCGGCGACGACGGGCTCGTTGAACCGGAGGCCCACCCGCGTCCCACCGCGGACGGTGAAGGCACCCACCACCTGCGGGGCCTGCCCATCCACGACGAACGAACCGACGTACGCATCGCCCACGGGATGACCACTCGCCCCGTCGCCGTCCTGGTCCATGCCCGACAGGTTTCCGGCCAACTCATCGATCCCCGGTCCAACCCGAAGCGCATAGGTGCCGCTCTCGGTGGCCGGCCCAAACTCGATCCGGTAGGTGGTGTCGGACAGTGGTTCCACCCGGCTGACCGCAATGCTCCCGGAGGGACCGCTGATGGCCACATCCTCCAGTCCGAACGATCCGGGCTTCAGCGGCATGTCAAAGGTGACATCCACCGAACCCAGCGGCGGCACGACCGGAGCATTCAGCGACTGGGCAATGATGCGCGGTCCGCCGCGCCGGGCCAGGAAGCCATCACCGAAGCGCACGGAGTTGCTCCCGTCGGGAATCAGGGCGGCCAGGCGCTGCATGGTCCCATTCAGCCACGCATAGGCATTGATCCCGTCCAGGACCAGTCGGGATCCCCCGAGGATCCGAAGTCCCACGCCGTCTTCGCCGTAGAGATAGAGCGCCTCGGGACTGGCGGTTCCGCCCCGTTGCCCGTTGTCGATGGCGTCCACCAACCGGACCACCGATGCCCGATTGGTCTCCCCCACGATCAACTGGCTCATCCCGAAGTTCCGTGTGCCCGGACTGCTGACTCCCGTATCGCGTCCGCCCACTTCCAACCGCTGGGGAGCCACACCCTTCATCTGGAAGTAGGCTCCTTCGATGACCACCGCGTTCGGGTCGACCGCGTTGAA
This sequence comes from Limisphaerales bacterium, assembly GCA_965284395.1. Taxonomy (GTDB): domain Bacteria; phylum Verrucomicrobiota; class Verrucomicrobiia; order Limisphaerales; family UBA9464; genus UBA6176. The sequence goes on from OZ260084.1 coordinate 1,665,390, forward strand.
CCCGAAGTCTCCACCCACCACCATCGTCGCCTTCCCACCGACTCCGAGCACCGCCGGGCTCTGGAGCAGGACGTTGCCAAATTCCAACCGCGTGCCGGTGCCGGATGCCGAGATCCGGGAGCGACGACTGATCACCGGACTTCCCAGCTTCATCCATCCGCCGGTTCGGACGTCGAAGTTGAGCCAATCATTGTCTTCGTAGGCATCGTACCGGCAGCCGAGCACAGCCGCAGTTCCAGAGAAGTCGATCTCACCGTTGTTCTCAGCGACGATCCCGTAATTCCACGAGCCATTCCACCCTCCTGGGACGGTCACCGTCCGTAGGCTCGAAAGATCCAGACGCGAACCCGTCCCACTCGCCGAGAACAACGTCGGCGACCATCGCCAGTCCTCGTGCGTGCCGTACTCCGTCGCCGAGACCCGAAACGTCCGCCCCCCCGAGACGCTGATCCGGGAACTAAAGATGTTGGAGAAGGCAGGAACGTTGAAGTTCCTGCCGGGCGTGATGTCGACCGCGCTGTCCAGGAACTGCATCAGCTTCGGTGCGTTGAACGTGCTGTTGAAACCCCATCCAAAGCTTCCAACGTTGAGGGAGGTCAGCTCGGGCACTTCAACAGCTGCACCGTCCCCCATCGCGAACCCGGTGCCGTAAGCCGCCCGGACAACCGGCAAATCCAGCCTGGCCCCCGCGATCACGTTGAACTGCGCGAAATCCATGGTCTCCACGGCCGGAAGCGAGAACGACGGAACCCCCAGATGCCATTGGGTTCTCCGCGTCAGCGTCTGGAGGTTCGGGAGCTTCAAGATGCCTCCATTCCTCACATGAAACTCGAGCCAATCGTTGTTCTCGTAGGCATCATACCGGCAGCCGAACACAGTCGTTGTGCCGGAGAGATCGATCTCACCGTTGTTCTCAGCGACGATCCCGTAATTCCACGAGCCATTCCACCCTCCTGGGACGGTCACCGTCCGTAGGCTCGAAAGATCCAGACGCGAACCCGCTCCACTCGCCGAGAACAACGTCGGCGACCATCGCCAGTCCTCGTGCGTGCCGTACTGCGTTGCCGAAACCCGAAACGTCCTTCCCCCCGAGACACTGATCCGGGAACTGAAGATGTCGGAGAAGGCCGGAACGTTGAAGTTCCTGCCGGGCGTGATGTCGACCGCGCTGTCCAGGAACTGCATCAGCTTCGGTGCGTTGAACGTGCTGTTGAAACCCCATCCAAAGCTTCCAACGTTGAGGGAGGTCAGCTCGGGCACTTCAACAGCTGCACCGTCCCCCATCGCGAACCCGGTGCCGTAAGCCGCCCGGACAACCGGCAAATCCAGCCTGGCCCCCGCGATCACGTTGAACTGCGCGAAATCCATGGTCTCCACGGCCGGAAGCGAGAACAACGGAACCCCCAGATGCCATTGGGTTCTCCGCGTCAGCGTCCGGAGGTTCGGGAGCTTCAAGATGCCTCCATTCCTCACATGAAACTCGAGCCAATCGTTGTTCTCGTAGGCATCATACCGGCAGCCGAACACAGTCGTTGTGCCGGAGAGATCGATCTCACCGTTGTTCTCAGCGACGATCCCGTAATTCCACGAGCCATTCCACCCTCCTGGAACGGTCACCGTCTGTAGGCTCGAAAGATCCAGACGCGAACCCGCTCCACTCACAGAGAACAACGTCGGCGACCATCGCCAATCCTCGTACGTCTCATATCCTCCCGCCCCTACCCGGAACGTGGCACCTCCGGTAACCGCGATCCGTGAGGAGAAAATGTCGGCGAGTGTTCCGAGCCTAAAGTTCCGATCCGGGCGAAGGTGAAGGTCTCCATTGCGAAAGCCCGCCAGATTCGTGGCCACGATCGTGCCGGTGCCTTGCACCTCCAGGGCGGTCGAGTCGAGCCGCAGGAGCTGCGGAGCGTCCCATGTGGCTCCGTCAGCAACCCGCACCCCACCCCGGGTCAGTGATTGCAGCGCCGGAGCGGTCACCTGGAGGTTGGTTCCGACGTTCCATTGCAAATCGGTGGCGCTCTGGAGCCGGGGCACCTCGAATCCCGGTGAGAGGACCTCGAACCGGACCTTCCCGGTGACCTGCTGCAACTGATCCAGCGCCAGGCTTCCGCCGGTGGCGACGACCAGGGCCAGTTCGTCGTCCTCGCCCGGACCAGCGATCGTCCCCATGGCCGAGAGGTCGATGAAGCCGTCGTCGACGGCCCGGATCGAATAGGCCCGGGGTCCATTCCCCGGGCTGAGGCTGAGGGAAGCCAGTTGGCGCAACTCAATCCGCGAGCCGGGATCGGCGGCTTCGAGGATCACCCGGTCCTCGTCCAGCCGGGTCCAGCTGAGGCCACTGCTGGCAATCTGGATGGCCGATCCGGCGCGCGCGCTCAGGGTGGGGTTCCCTTCAAGGACCACACCACTTCCCGCGGCTCGGAACAGGGAGCCGGGCCCGTCGGTCTGGATGCGCCCCCGGATGAGCGTCGTGCCAGTGACCTCCAGACGGGAATCCTCGAGGAGGTCGATCAGCGATCGCTCGCCAAGCCGAAGTGCAGCCAAAGTACCCTGAAGTCCCCCCAACAGCGTCACGCTGGAATCCGCGGGGATCAGGACCGTATAGCTGACGCCGACCGCGTTGAACGGCACGACCGCGGGGTCCCAGTTCTCCGGCACGTCCCAGCGGCGCTGGGCGTTCCCTCCAATCCAGTTGGCGGTCTGGGCGTAACCGCAGTGCGCGGCAAGAATCGCTGCCGCGAGCGGCAACACGCTTCGTCGAGTGGCCGTCGTGGCGGCTTGGATTGGGCGTTTCATGGTCAAAATCAGGGTCCACTGCGTCCGCAACATCCACCGGTCCGTCCGCGATCCGCAGATCGCGCGGGATCGATCCCAGCTCCACCGGCCACGCGGACCGAGCGCTTGCCGGACATCCGGATGGTTCGATCCAATTCCTCCTCCAGTGCCTTCAGGCCGCCATCGATGGCAAAGACCGCGGCCTTGGAATCCTTGGCCAGCGCCGCGGAAAGGACCGTGGCTGTCTCCTGAGGTCCGCCGCAGACCACGAGGATTCGCGGTCGTGTTCCCGCCGGATCGCTGGAACTGAGGGACGCCGCCAGGGCAGCCGATGGAATCGTCTCCAGACCCGCGATGCGGAGTCGCCGCGGACTTCGTGTGGTGTCCTCGGAACCCACGTCCACCCATCGCACCTCAGGGCGGCCCAGGAGCGGCAGAAGTTCTGTGGCCGAAAGGACCAACAGCCGGGTTCGATCAGCGCCGGTTCCGGAGACCTCGCCTCCGCGCCGGATCCACCCGCTCATCCCTCCCCGAAGGACCTGGTAGGTCGTCCCGGCCGATTCTCCGCCGGACGACAGCGTCGCGATCAACGTCTCATCGTCGTGCCCATCCCCCACCACGATCACCGGCCTGGATGACGAGGCGGTGCTTCGACGGAGTTGGTACCTGGGAAGGTTGATGGAGCCCGATAGGTGCCCGAGGGCGAAACGGGTCGCGGGCCTGACGTCGAGGATCTGCGCGCCGGCGTTGATCGTGTCGGTCGAGAGGGAGTGGGAAGGCTTGTCGGTCGGTCCAGCCCCACTCGGCGCCGATCGCACTGCAACCGCCTTTTCGGGCGCGGTCGCCACGACATCCACGGATCGGGACAGGCGCGTCCCATCTTCCGCTTCCACCTCCACGTCGTATCGAAACTGGCCCGCCGCTGAAGGGGCGACGAGGAGCAAGACTTCGAAAGGCTTTCCTGGATCCAAGGCGATATCGTGGGCGAGGACGCGGGCACAGTCACAGGAGGTCCGCACCGACCGGACTGGCCGGTGTTGCCTTCCTGCCACCGGCATGGAGACGGCAACAAACTGGGGCCGATCCAGTTCGACGTGGATCGCCATCGCAGAGTTGGCTTCTCCGACCCTCGATGAACCCACTGCGGGTCGAGCCAATGCTGCCGGTGGTAACGGCGATGACGTTGGATCCGTGGGCTGCGCCGCCCGTACGATGAGACAGGCACCCGACAGCCCGACCGCGAGGCTCCAGCGTAGCAGTGGCAAGCGTGCTTTCATGTTCAGCAGGCCTTGGCCTTGATCACGAACGTGTCTTGGTTGGCTGGTTTCATTGGGTCAGGACCTTTTGCCTTGGGATGTGGGGCGAGGCTGGTGGCCTGGCGGACATTCGAAGGCGGGTACTGGGGCTGGACTTTGCAATGGCAGGCTCTCATTCCCGGTGGATGTCAGGGAGATCCATCATGTACCGGTATAACATTCCTGCTGACGTTCCGGACGAGACGAGTCGCGCCACCACTCGACGACCTCCTTGCGCGACATCCCCCCGAGCTTCTTGCAGATGGTGGTGAGGCGATTCCGGATGGTCTGAGGAGACTTCCCCAGCTTCTCGGCAACCTGTTTCACCGGGAGCGCACGCGCCAGCGGCGCCTTGGCGAGGTAGTCCAACAGCTCCTTCTCGCTCCGGCTGAGCGTGGGCTCCGTCCGGAATTTGTGGGCCCATCGCAGCAGGCCGATCGCTTGGGGAGCGAATGTACGGGAGAAGTACAGGCCGCCCGTGACAGCGCTCTGGATCGCCGTCGCCAATCCCGTGGCGGTGGCATCCTGTCGGGCGCAGAGCCCACAAACGCCAGCCGCCATCAACTCCGCCAGCAGGCCCGCATCCACGGTCGAGGTCACCACCACCACCGGAATGTCCCGAGCCATCCGCGACAGGGAACTCGATGCGATCGGGAGTGCATCGGGGGTGAGATCCAGATCGACGAGGAGAACTTGAATCGCGGTCTGCCTGCGGCTGGCGCTACCGAAGGCTTCCAGCGTCGGGTATCGCGCGGCGAGCTCAACGGCTCCGTGGGCAGCGCCCGCGCCCGCCAAGGCATGCGCGAGGGCCGGTAAACCCTCGGAAGCCCCGACCCATCCGAGCCTCAGTCCGTGGGACAGCGCAGGATTGGCAGGAGATTCCGGGGTAACAACGCCCGATCCGTCAGCCGTCTTGGCGGTAGTGCACCACATTCACCCGACCTACACGGACGAGATCGGGAAATGTCATACTCAGAAGCAGGATTATATTTGTTGACTTCTAGAAATGATTTTCGAGCTGTCCCTCAGCCTTGCTGGGCCAGCACACGCCGCAGGTGGGCGATCTCTCCGTCAATCTCGTCCTCGGCAGCCACGGTGGCGGCCACCGTGAGGCGCAACTCGTTTCGCAATCGCTCCTTGAAGACGGCATGGGCGTTCCGCACCGAACCGTGGTTCATCCCCAACGTCTGCGCGATGGCGGCGAAGGTTTCCGCCGTGGGCTCACCGGTGGCATGGGCCAGAAAGCAACGGAAGAGAGCCTGACGCTCCTCGTTGCCTGAGTATCTCGCTTCCAATGCGGCGATCGCCCGTTGCAGGAGGTGGGTTGCCCAAGCCTTATCAAACGCTGCATCAGGCTGGGACGCGGCCCGTGGGTCCGGCTCATCGAGTGTCGCGGCGTCCAGATGGTCAGTCTGTTTGCGGTAGCCATCGATGGCCCGCTTCCTGAGGCATGCGTAGAGCCAAGTCCGGAATCGTCCACCCTCGCGCGTGACACGCCCCAAGGATCCCCTGCGAAAGAGGTCTACGAAAAAATCCTGAGCGAGGATCTCTGCGTCAGCAACGGACACACCGGATGCCCGGAAATAGGCCGAGACGGGCCGCCGATACTGGGTCACGAACCATTTCCATGCCTGCTCACGGCTGTCGTGGTCCTCACTGTGCGCCTGCAGGAGCAACGTCCAGCAGGTGTTCAAGGAAGGAGGGTGTTCGTTGGCAATCACAACCCCCTGAGCCTGCCGGAATCATCACGCACGCGGCAAGGGCAGGTACGCCAGCACGAGCGCATCGTGACACGGCCCCCGCGTCATCCGGGGCGGCAACGTCCTCGTTGCCCTTCCAGTCCCTTTCCCAAGGCGACGAGGACGTCGCCGCCCCGTTCCATGCGGGGCCGTGTCCGGATGCGCCCCACCCGCCGGCTTGCGGACCATGGCCCCGCTTCGGCAGGGTCAGACCGTGACTGGAGTCCCAGACGAAAGCAGCCATTCCCCGAGCACCTGCCCCACTTGCCGGACCCCGATTCCTTCGGATTCCTCCTATGGCGTCTGCCCGAGCTGCATCCTCCAACTGGCTCTGCCATCCGCGCCCGAACCGACGATCAACGGTGAGAGGCTGGGGCCCTACGAACTGGTCCGGGAGCTCGGGCGGGGTGGCTTCGGGGTCGTCTATTCCGCCCGGGACACTCGCACCCACGAGGAGGTGGCGATCAAGGTGCTCCACGACCAGGCTGGAGCCGAGGCACGCTGCCGCTTTGCCACCGAAGTCATCAGTACCGGTCTCCTCAAGCATCCCCACATCGTCCGGCTGCTGGACTCCGGCACCGACGGCGAGCGGGACTGGTATGCCATGGAACTGATCCACGGAAGCACGTTGCTGGAGCGTGTGCGGGCCGGGTTGCCCAAGCCGGCGACGGCGGCACGCTGGCTGGCGGACCTCGCTGGCGCGGTGGCCCACGCCCATTCCCACAAGATCGTCCATCGGGACCTCAAGCCGGCGAACGTCCTCATCGGGGGAAGCAGCGGGGTGTACCTGACCGACTTCGGTCTGGCGAAGTCCCTGGGCCCGGCCCTGAGGGCCAGCCTCGACCTGGAACTCAGCCTGACGGGAGGGCTGATCGGTACGGCCGGCTACATGGCTCCGGAGCAGGCTCGAGGTGATTCGAGCGAGCAGGGCTATGCCACCGACATCTACGGACTCGGAACGATCCTCTACCAGTGCCTCACGGGACGCCCGCCGTTCGTCCACGAGAACCTGAGTGGAATCCTGCGGCTGATCGAGACCGAGGAACCCGTCTCGCCGCAGAAGCTGAACCCGAACGTCCCCATCGGACTGGAGTCGATCTGCCTCAAGTGCCTCGAGAAGCAACCCGGTGATCGCTATGCTTCCGTCTCTGATCTTGCCGCCGACCTGACCCGGTTCCTGGATGGAAAGGAGACAGAAGCCCGACCCCAGCCAATGCGGGTCCGACTCTTCCGCTGGGCGCGACGACAACCCGTGGCTGCCGGGCTCGCGGGGGCACTGATCGTCGCCGTGGCGGGCGGCATGGGGGGCATCACCTGGCAGTACCGGAAAACCCTGGGAGCCTACGGGCGGTTGGCTGAGGTGCGGGATCGTCAGACCATCGAGCTCGCGACCTCGCTGCAGTCCCAGGGGCGCACTGGGGCAGCTGTATCCCGGCTCGCGCGGGCCGTCCGGGAAAACCCCTCAAATCGCGGCGCCGTTGCCCTGCTGGCGGCGCTCATTCAGGACTCAGCCTGGCCCCTGCCTGAGTTTGAGTTGGGCAAGAGTACGATTGGCGCGGAGTTGGTCGCCATCAGTCCAGACGGACGGTTCATTGCAACCCTCCATGAGAGAGGCAACGGGATGCGGGGAATCGGCACCTGGGATCTCAGCGAAAGGTCGGCCACCGCCGAATGGACCGTCCAGTCGGAGAGCCCGACTGGCTTCGGGTTCAGCAGCGACTCTTCCGCGGTCCTTCTGAAATCCACGGCTGGCATCTCCGCCTGGCTGGTCAACGGCACGCGCATCACACCAACCCCGGCGATGGCTGGAGACCTGCCCGATCCGCCGGAGGAATTGGATTGGATACCCGGTACCAACGCCGTCTCCCTCAATCGTCGCCTTCGCCGGGTCGCCGTGGACAACGGATCCTGGAACCTGCCGGCAGTCTCGCTTCTGGATCTGGATAGCCGCCTTCCCGTTCGGAACGCGCTGAATGGCGAGCAACTTCCAACGCACGGCGGCTACGACCCGTCGAATGTGTCCGGGATGTTCGTGACAACCCTCAACAACACCCTGCGCTGGAGAGACGGATCGCGGGGTGACCTCGTGGGGCCCTTCCTGGAAATGGAGAGCCTCATCCTGGATGCTGCATGGGCACCTTCCGGACGCTGGCTCGCAGTCGGAAGCCTCTCCGCCCCGGTCTCCGCCTGGACGCTGAGTCCGGCGGCGGGCTCACGGCCGGCCTGGACCAATGCGTCCCAGATCCGGTCCCTGAGGTTCAGCCCAACTGGCGATAGCCTGGCCATCAGTACGGTTGCCAACAGCACCACCTGCCTGGACCCCGGCGGCACCGAGACACGGCTCGACGGGGCGTGGATCTCGACCTGGTTTCCAGACAACGAGAGGATCGCCTTGGCGGGTCAGGACGGCGTCCTGCAGGTCAAGCGACCGAAGGACCCATCATGGGTCGGCCCGAGGATCGAGCTCCCGAAGCCGATCGATGCCATCGCCGTCAGCCCTGACTTGAAGTGGTTGGCGGCGGCAACGCAGGACCAGATGGTGCATGTATGGGATGCATCGACAGGCAAGCCCATGGGCGGGGCCATCCGACTCCTTCAGGCGGGCGGGGCGAGCTGGGGAATAGACCGGGTCTTCGCGCTCCAGTTCAGCCCGGACTCCCAAATCCTCGCCGCAGCCGCAGCCAGCATCGGCGCGCTCATCGACATCCCTAGATCCACCATCACCTATAGGTTCGATTCGGGCACGCCTTGCTCATCAACGGCCATCTCCCGCGACGGTCGATGGGCGGCATTCGGCACCATGTCGCAGCGCATCGCTGTTGTCGCAACGTCCCCAGCCCCCACCCAGCTTCTGGAATTGCAGGAACCGGACGAGGTCCTGTCCGTTGCCTTCTCGAGCGATGGGAAGCGGCTTGTCAGCGGGGGCGAGCGAGGCTCGGTACGGGTCTATGCCATTCCCGGGGGAAACCTGCTTCATGACCTGGCAACCGAGGGAAGCAGTGTGCCATGGGTAGACTTTTCGCCGGATGGCAGCAGGTTGGTGGCCCTCACCCACGGCGGTGAAGTATGGCTGTGGGACGCCGAAAGCGGTGTGCAATTGGGCTCCCCCCGCAAGCTGACGGACAGGAAGCTGACTCGCGGACACTTCTCACCCGACGGCAGGCGTCTCGCCATTGGCTCCATCGGGGGGCACGTCTGGGTTCTCGACCTCGTGGGCCCCGGCGATCCACCACCCGATTGGCTTCCGGATCTCGGGGAATGCCTTGCCGGGCAGCGATTCAACTCCGACGGAACCTGGGAACGCGTCCCTGTCAGTGAGAAGCTTGCGCTCCGCAAAAGGCTGGGAGCCGCGTCCCCGAGTGGATCCTGGGGCGAATGGACAAAGAGATTCCAGCTCCCCGGCAGTTCAGGGAAAGCCGAAGCCACCAGGTAACCCCGACTGCATGCAGGGACCTATCTGGCGCCTGGCACCCTTTGCAGTTCGTAGCGGGTGAGGCCCTTGCCCTCGGAGAGGTCGAAGCTGGTCGGCGGCGGGTCGTCCGGACCCCCGCCGCGCGTGGCAAGAATCAGGGTCTCGCCTTCGATCTTGAAGATGGCGACGACGCTCTGGTCGACGCTGTCTTCCTGTCCCGGCGCTGCCTTCCGGATCCTTGCGTGGAGCCGCTGCGGCTCCGTCCCCGGCGGCAAGGTGATGGTCGTATCAAACCAGAAGTTCGTGTCCCGGAAGAAGTGGAAGGAATCGCCCGTCACCCGGATGGTGAGCCGTTCCTTGGGAGGACCATTGACGACGCCCCCCGACCAGGTTCCCTGGAGCTGCTGCAGGGCGGTCGGCACGGTCGGCGCGATTGGGGTTGGGCGACGGGCGCATCCGGCCTGGAGGATTCCGAGCAGACAAAGGCCCGAGAGGACCAGCGAGCGTACCCACGAGCGCACGCCTTCAACCCCGATTCCTCCCGACTGCCGGCTTCCTTGGTTCATCCTCCAGAGCATGTCCGACCTTGGCGTGGCGGTTGTCCGAAGTCTGTCATGCGTTTGTAAATGTTTTGTGCGGGGAGGCGGGACGCCGGGTCCGCGAAGGTCCGCTGCCTTACAAATCTGTAATCTTCCGGAAAGGATGCGGTCAGGTAACGCGTGCATCTTCGCCCTGAACTTCAACGAAGGATCAGAAGCGATGAACACGTCAGTGGATCTCCAGCAGTCGACGGCCCCGCGTCGGTACACCGATTCAGCGTGGGTGCGGTGGCCCTTCCTGGCACTTGCGACCGCCAGCCTCTTTCTCGGCGCCCTCCCGGACCTCCGGGCCAAGAGCGAGCCCGAGAAGGCCTCGCCACCGAAACTCCAGGTGGACAACCGCCCGCTCGCCCGCGACGGCAACCTGCCCCGGTCGTTCGCGCCGGTGGTGCAGAAGGTTTCCTCGTCGGTCGTCCAGGTTTTCACCTCCAGTCGGCCCAAGGCCATCCAGGGATTCAATCAGGAGGACATGTTCCCGTTCCCGTTCGGGCTTCAGCCCCAGCGGCGCGGCATGACTCCCCGGCAACAGGGCGCGGGCTCCGGGGTGATCGTCTCGAAGGACGGCTACCTCCTCACCAACAACCACGTGGTCGATGGCGCCGACGACGTGAAGGTGAAGCTCTCGGACGGACGCGAGATCCCCGCGCGGATCGTGGGACGCGATGAGAAGACCGACGTGGCGGTCCTGAAGGTGAGTGCCGACGAACTCACCCCCGCGACCTTCGCCGACAGCGATCGGCTCGAGGTGGGTGACGTCGTATTTGCGGTGGGGAATCCGTTCGGCATCGGCCAGACCGTTACCATGGGCATCATCTCGGCCACCAGCCGCGCCACGATGGGCCTTCCGTATGAGGACTTCATCCAGACGGATGCGGCCATCAACCCGGGCAACTCGGGCGGCGCGCTCGTCGACGCCGACGGCCGGTTGATCGGCATCAACACCGCGATCATCTCGCGGTCCGGTGGCAACCAGGGCATCGGCTTCGCGATCCCGGCCAACATCGCCCGTGACGTCCTCGAAGCCATTGTCACTGACGGCAAGGTGACGCGCGGCTATCTGGGAGTCCTGCCGCAGGACGTCACCCCGGCTCTGGCCCGCAAGTTGGAGCTCAAGGATCGCGGCGGCGCCATCCTCTCCGAGGTCACGCCCAAGAGCCCGGCCGAGAAGGCCGGCCTGGAAAGCGGCGACGTCGTCACCGAGATCAACGGCAAGCCGGTCCGCGACGCGAATCACCTGCGGCTTGAGGTCGCCCGCGTCCGCCCCGGCGAGACCGCCAGCCTCCGCGTCCGCCGCGACAGCGACACCAAGGTCGTCAAGGTCACCGTCCGCGAGCGTCCGGAGGATCAGGACCTCGCCAAGTCCTCCAAGTCCCGCTCCGGCGAGGACGAAACCACCCTCAATGGGGTCGGGGTCGTCGACCTGAACCCCCAGAACCGCCGCCAGTACCGCGTCCCCGAGCGCGTGAAGGGCGTGCTCGTCAGCGAGGTCGAGGATGGTTCCCCGGCGTGGGAATCGGGCCTCCGTCCGGGCGACGTGATCCTCGAACTCAACAAGAAGGCCGTCGCCTCGGCGGATGAAACCGTCCGCCTCACCACCAACCCCAAGGATCGCACGACGCTCCTGAAGGTCTACACCCCGCCCGCTCCCAATGGTGCCGGTGGCGGAACCCGGTTCCTCGTCGTCGACGAGACCAGTGCCGAGTAGGCGGGGCCAAAGTTTGAAGTTTTCAGTTTCAAGTTTGAAGGGCCGTGGGCTTGAACCTTGAATCTTGAAACTTGGGACTCCTTCTCGGCTCATCCAGACACTCGCCCCACCGATCACGGGGGCAGGGTCAAGACACGCTGCGGGCGCCACGCTTTCCTGCAAAGTGTGGCGCCCTTCCGCTTCCTCCCACATGATTGCCGACGTGCGCATCCTCGTCGTCGAGGACGACGCCAAGATCGCGTCGTTCATCACCAACGGACTCCGTCAGAGCGGATTCGCCGTCGATCCCTGTGGGGACGGCCGTGCCGCCCTCGATCTGGCGTCCGGCGCGCCCTACGATGCCGCGGTCGTCGACGTCATGCTGCCCGGGCTCGACGGCCTTTCGCTCGTGCGGGAACTCCGCGCCACCGGCTCGCGCATCCCGATCCTCTTCCTCAGCGCCAAGGTCACCGTCGATGATCGCATCCGGGGCCTCCAGGCCGGCGGCGACGACTACATGACCAAGCCGTTCGCGTTCTCCGAATTGCTGGCGCGGGTGCAGGCGCTGATCCGCCGGGCCAGCCAACCGGCTGCCGAGCCCAATCGCCTCACCGTCGGCGACCTGACCCTCGACCTCATCACCCGGCAGGTCCGGCGGGGTCAGGAACAGGTCGAACTCCAGCCGCGCGAGTTCTCCCTCCTGGAGTACCTCATGCGCAATGCCGGCCGCACGGTCACCAAGACCATGATCCTCGAACACGTCTGGGACTATTCCTTCGACCCCCAGACCAACGTCGTCGACGTGCTCGTCCATCGGCTCCGATCCAAGATCGACCCGGACAAGACCCGGCTCCACACCCTCCGCGGCGTCGGCTATGTCCTCCGCGCGCCCTGAATCCAGCCTGCCGCCGAACCGCACCCGACCCACCCCGGAGCCGGTGCGGTGGCACCGTGCCTTCGCCATCCGGCTGAGCCTTTGGTACGCCCTCGTATTCCTCGCCTCCTCGTCGATCCTGTTCGGTGCCCTTTACTGGCTCCTCGCCTCGACCCTCGAACAACGCGAGCAGACCCTGATCCAGCGCAAGCTCGACGAGTATTCCACCGCCTACCACAAGCGCGGTGAACGCGGCCTGCGCGATTCCGTCAGCCGCGATTCCGTCGCCCCGGAACAAGTGTCGCTCTTTGTCCGGCTGGTTTCCGTCCGCAACGACGTCACGTTCGCCAAGGTCCCGGATGGCTGGGTGGATTCCCGGCCGATCCAGATCCCGCTGCCCGGCGGGCTCGGCACCATCGAAGGCAGCCAGCGTTTCATCCGTATCCCGCGCGACGCCGAACGCGACCTCGCGATCGCTTCCCGCGTCCTGGCCGACGGCTCGGTCCTTGAAGTCGGTCGGACCACCGACAACCGCCAGGTCCTCCTCGAACCCCTTCGCCGCACCTTCCTCACCCTTGGCTCCGCGGTCGTCCTCGTCAGCGTCCTTGGCGGGGCCGTCTTTGCCCATCGGGCCACGCGCCCGATCCGCCAGATCGTGGACACCGCGAACTCGATCCTCGCGACCGGCAGCCTCGATGCCCGCGTGCCGAGTCCCCGTCAGAACGACGATCTCGCCGAACTCGTCGGCCTCTTCAACACCGTCCTCGACCGCAACCAGGGCCTCATCCGCGCCATGCGCGAGTCGCTCGACAACGCGGCCCACGACCTCCGCACCCCGCTCACCCGGTTGCGCGGCACGGCCGAGCTCGCCCTCCAGCCCGAGGCCGCGCACGAACAGGCCCGCGAAGCCCTGGCTGATTGCGTCGAGGAATCCGAACGCGTGCTCTCGATCCTCAACACCCTCATGGATGTCACCGAGGCCGAGGCCGGCATGATGCGCCTGGACCTGGCAACGGCTGACCTCTGCCAGCTCATCCGCGAGGTCGCCGAGGTCTATGAGTTCGTGGCCGACGACAAGAAGATCCAGGTCCGCATGGAACTCCCGGCCCAATGTCCCGCCCGGATCGACGTCCCCCGCACCCGACAGGTCCTCGCCAACCTCCTCGACAACGCCCTCAAGTACACCCCGGCCGGGGGCTCCGTCCGGCTCTCCGCCGAATCGCGCCCCGATGGTGCCCTCGTCCGCGTCCGCGACAACGGCATGGGCATTGGCTCCGAAGATCTCGAGCGCATCTGGACCCGGCTCTATCGGGCGGACAAGTCCCGCTCACAACGGGGCCTCGGCCTCGGTCTGAGTCTGGTGAAGGCCGTCGTCGAAGCCCACGGCGGGCGCGTTGCTGTCCACAGCGCACCCGGCGAAGGCTCGGAGTTCACCGTGTTCTTCCCGAATGCCGAGCCCGCCGCGCTCGCGCCTGCGCGGGCCTCGCGTTCCTGAGCCGTGTCCATGCAGTAGCAATCTCACGCGGAGCTGCGGCGAGCGCGGCGAGCGAGGCCGGTCACGACTATTATCCAACGTCGGCAACCAGTCACCTAACGGTGACTGAGCGGCTTGCCGTCCAAGTGTACTTTCTCCGCGTCTCCGCGTCTCCGCGTGAACCTGTCCCCCCTTCAATCGCATGGTTACGGCTGAGGGGGCCGGACATCCGTCACGCTTGGGCGTCGAGTATCTTCGGCCCGAAGATGAATCGTGCGGAAGCAATCCTGCCGTCGCGCACCTCGTAGATGGCTACGAGTGCGATCCGGCCGGTGCCTTCCGGGAAGGTCCGGGTGACCTCCTCGTGGTCAATCACCACGTGTCCAACGACCGAGCGATGAAGGAGGCGTGCGTGGAGATTCGGCTCGCGAAAGCGGACGGCCATGCGTTCCCGCAATTGCGCGGCACCGCTGGCGAGCAACGTCGCAGGATACTCGAACTGCTGCGCGTCCTCGGCATAGGTAGCGATCAGCGCATCGACATCGCGGGCGTTGTACGCGTCCAGCTGGCGCTGAACGACCGCTTCCGGCGAAGTATCAGGTGTCATATCCGACATGGGTTCCCAAGGGAATGGGCGGGGAGCACGGATCCGCTGGGCATGGACTCAAAGCGTGACCTTCGGCTTGTCTTCGTAGGCCGAGCCGATGTGGCACAACTGGTCCAGGGTTTCCCCGAACAGGTCGAACAGCTGCCTAAGACGGGCCACGTCCTGGATGATGCCACCGGCATGGAAGTGCAGCTGATCGGTATCGGCGGGGAACTCCGTGCCCCAGGCCCCATCGTTGTCCTTTACCGAGAGGTGAATGGAGGGCTGGCCGGCGATCAATTCCCGGAGCTTGGGATTGTCGAAGAGGGCACGCAGCTTGGCTTCATCCGTGCCCTGGATGACGAAGTCGCGGTCGAACTCCGGATGGCCGACTGTGACATCCTGCATGCCGAGCAACTTCCCAAGCTCGGTGAACAGCCCATGACGGTAGACCGTGAAGCGGAAGCCGTCGGGATTGACGTAGGGTGCCCGCAGCCGGGTGAAGTGCATGACGGTCTTGCCCGTGGATACGGCGAAAGTATCCAGCGTGATGGTCCATTCACCGTGCGCAGCCTGGACCTTGTCGCCCTTCCAGAAGCCGCCTTGAACGTACTCGGCCCCGGTCGCGGCGCAGAGCTGCCTCCAGACCTCCTCCTTGCTCGGACCAAACAGTTTTCTAAGCGCATTCATGATGGGCGAGTCGTGGCCTAAGTGGGTCGTGCGACCGAATGCCCGAGCCCTTTCGCGGGACGGGATCAGTGCACGGAGTGAATGGGTACCGCAGGCAGGAACCACCGCGCAAGGTCGAGCGCGGGCGTGGGCGAGGCGAAGACCAGATCAGACCGATCAGACGGATCGGACCGATCACGCGGACCGTCCGGGAGGTGGCCGTGATCCCCGGTGGAACCTCTGGGTGACATGCCAACCCGAAAGGTTGGCTCAGGAGACGGGAGCGGTATTGGCGGCAGCGGCAGCGGAGGGTGAGGGTGTCGGCATGACAACGATCCGTCGTTCAGCAGACCGCGGCCATGCCGACCATGGCTGGCTGGATTCGCGGCATACCTTCTCTTTCGCGGATTACCACGATCCGGCCCACATGGGCTTCCGGACCCTGCGCGTGATCAACGAGGATCGGGTGGCGCCCGGGGGCGGGTTCCCCACGCACCCGCACCGGGACATGGAGATCTTCTCGTACGTGGTGGAGGGTGCCTTGCAGCATCGGGACAGCCTCGGCAACGGCCGGGTACTGAAGCCGGGGGACATCCAGTTGATGGGTGCCGGAACGGGGGTCCTGCACAGCGAGTTCAATCCGGCCGCGACGGAGCGTGCCCACTTCCTCCAGATCTGGATCCGGCCCCGGGCGCATGGGCTCGCGCCTTCGTACACCGAGTGGCATCCGGATCCTGCGCAGGCCACGGCCGACAAGGTCCTTGTGATCTCGCCGGACGGACGGGATCGGTCGGCGGTCATCCGGCAGGATGCCGACATCTATCGGCTGCGCCCGGTGGCCGGGCGTGATTCCGTGCATGTGTTGCGGCCGGGGCGGGGGCTTTGGCTGCAGGTCATCCGGGGGCCGATCTGGCTGGATGAGGTTGAGCTCGCGGATGGGGATGGGGCGTCGGTGGAGACCGCGGGAGAACACCGGATCCGGGGCGGGGCGGGGAGCGAAGGATTGTTGTTTGATCTTGGGTGAAGGGGGGCAGAGGAGTTCCCAGTTGCCAGTTGCCGGAACTGGCCAACCGCTGGAATGCCTTCGACGTACCGTGCTCGTGCCCCGACGGGGCAACCGGTGAAAGCCCGGGGTGCAACCCCGGGGACCACGCCACACAACGATCTCTGTGCCCTGAAAGGGCACACGAAACAGGGTGCGTGTGGTCACCGTTCGCCCCGTTGGGGCGAGGTGTCATGGGGTTGGGTTACCCAGGGTTCCGCTCCGCTCCACCCTGGGCTGTCACCGTGCGCCGCGTTGCGGCGAGGGCGGGCGGGTGGCAGGGCCAACCAGGAAGGCCTTGGACTTGAATCGTTCAACTTCGAGATTCTCCTCAGCCGTAACCATGCGACTGAAAGCGGGAACAGGTTCACGCGGAGACGCGGAGACGCGGAGAAAGGCCAGTTGGAGGGCAAGCTGGTCAGTCACCGTTGGGTGACTGGTTGCCGACGTTGGATAATGGTCGTGACCGGCCTCGCTCTCCGCGCTCTCCGCGGCTCCGCGTGAGATTACTACTGCATGGACACGGCTCAGCCTCCTGACGTCTGCTACGTGTGGGCTTGAAGAAGGGCTTTTCGGGAGTGCCTCGGCCGGGGATTGTTCCGGACATGGAATCTCCCCGGGTTGTATCTGGATGGCGATGGCGTCTCGCTTGGGTCCTGGCCATTTCCTTGGCTTGGGCGGCCCGCGCGTCCGCGGCACCGACAGCTCCACTGCCGGTGCGACTGCCGAACGTCGTCCTGATCTTCTGTGATGACCTTGGATGGAGCGACGTGGGGTGTTTCGGAGCGAAGGGGATCCGGACGCCGAACATCGATTCAATGGCCCGACGCGGGACGAAGTTCACGTCGTTCCATGTGGCGCAGGCGGTGTGTTCGGCGTCGCGGGCGGCGCTGTTGACGGGGTGTTATCCGAACCGGCTCGGGATCCACGGTGCGTTGGGACCGAACCAGAAGATCGGGCTGCACCCGGAGGAGATGACGATCGCAGAGGTGCTGAAGACGCGCGGGTACGCGACGGCCATGTTTGGCAAGTGGCACCTGGGCCGGCCGGCGGAACTGTTGCCGATCCGCCAAGGCTTTGATGAGTACTTCGGCCTGCCGTACTCGAACGACATGTGGCCGAAGCACCCGAGCGCGGCCAAGGGAACCTATCCGCCGCTGCCATTGATCGAGGGCGACCGGGTGGTCGAGGAGATGCCGGACCAGACACAGCTCACGCGCCGCTACACGGAGCGGGCGGTGGACTTCATCGGGCGGAGCGCAGGGAAGCCGTTCTTCCTGTATCTGGCGCATTCGATGCCGCATGTGCCGATCTTTGCCAGCGAACGATTCGCGGGCCGGTCGAAGCGCGGGCTGTTCGGGGATGTGATCGAGGAGCTGGACTGGTCGGTGGGCGAAGTATTGAAGGCGTTGCGCCGGCAAGGACTCGAGGACAACACGCTGGTCATCTTCACGTCGGACAACGGTCCCTGGCTGAGCTACGGGCACCATGCCGGCGGAGCAGGTCCATTCCGCGAAGGAAAGGGAACCAGTTTCGAGGGCGGGATCCGCGTGCCCTGCGTGATGCAATGGCCCGGTCGGATCCCACAGGGTCGGGTGTGCGACACGCCGTTGATGACGATCGATGTGCTTCCCACGCTCGCCGGGTTGGCCGGCGCGGCCCTGCCGCCGCGCAGGATCGACGGGCTGGATGTGTGGCCGATCCTGCGGGGCGCTCCCGGCGCGACCAATCCGCACCCGGCGTACTTCACCTACTACAACCAGGGCGACCTGATCGCGGTGACGAGCGGCGATTGGAAGCTGTTCCTGCCTCATGTTTCCCAGACGCTGGCGGGCGGGTCGGGCGGAACCAACGGCACACCGGCCCGGTACCTTCCGCTCCGGGTGGGACTCGAACTCTACAACCTCCGCAAGGACCCCGGAGAAACGCAGGACGTGGCCGCGAATGAACCGGAAGTCCTGAGCCGGATGCTGCTGTTGGCGGAAGAGGCGCGGTTGGATCTGGGGGATGCGCGGACACGTCGGGTGGGATCCGGCGTCCGCGAACCGGGTCGGGTGCCGTGAACTGCGGCACGACCTGAAGCCTACCGGTCTGATGTCGGAGGGACGGAGGCAGACAGGGCGAAACGGATGGCTTCTGGATAGGGCAACGTCCTGAGCCAGGACGGGTAATCCGAGGCGAGTTGGTCGAAGCGGAGGGGCCGTTGAGGGAGGGGCAGTGGTTTGGAATTGGGACGAGGCAGGATGATGCCCAACCCGTGATCGAGGAGAGCGGTTGCGGCATCGACATGGGACCAGCTCCGGATCTCGACAAAGGCCTTCCACACGTCGCCGTTCCAAATGATGTCCGACTGGGTGCGATACTGGGCCACCGCGCGCAGGGGAAGGCAGTCATGGAGGATGATGATTCCCTCTGGCTTCAGGACCTCAAGTGCGTTGCGGACGTCCAGGAGCACCTGCTCGGCGAGATGGAGTCCGTCGATGAATATCAGATCAAACCTTTGGGAATTGGCTGCGAAGAAGCGGTCACTGGTGGTGCGGACGGTTCCGCCGCTGACAGGGTCCACTCCCACCTTGCGAGGTGCCTCGATCCTGGAGAAGCAGCGGTCCTCACGGCAGCCGATCTCGAGGTAATCCGTCACAGGCCGTCGCCGGACAAGCTGGTTGAGGAAGTCGATCCGATTGGGATGGTCCGGCCAGGTCAGTGGGATAGACCGGCTGCTGGATTCGCCTTGTGCCCAAGCGCACAATCGGTTCCAAGGGTAGGCACAATGGAGCTTCCACCAGTGATGCGTGCGCGGACTGAGCATGAGCGGCTGGTGGAGAGCCTATTCTCCGGGTGTGGTTGGGGAAACAGGAAGATGCCAGGCGGCGTGGCCGAGTCTGGCTTCAGCTCCCGCCTCGCATGACAATGCCGGAGCTATCGGTGGTGGTGGTGTCCCATAACATGGGAAGGGAGTTGCCCCGGACCTTGTTCTCACTGTCGGCCGCGTTCCAGAGACGGATTGCGCGGGAAGACTACGAGGTCGTGGTGGTCGACAACGGTTCGATGGTGCCGCCGAGTGAGAGGGATTTTCCTGGCCTCGACCTGAACCTGCGTTGCCTGCGCATGGAGGTTCCAACCAGCAGTCCTGTGCCAGCGATCAACAGGGGGCTGGGCGAGGCAAGAGGGCGCTGGATCGGGGCCTGGATAGACGGGGCCCGGATGGCATCCCCTGGGCTTCTGGCGATGACCCGC
Organism: Limisphaerales bacterium; assembly: GCA_965284395.1. Taxonomy (GTDB): domain Bacteria; phylum Verrucomicrobiota; class Verrucomicrobiia; order Limisphaerales; family UBA9464; genus UBA6176. The sequence continues at coordinate 1,684,779 of OZ260084.1, forward strand.
GAGGCGCTTGGCGCAGCGCCCAGGGCGGTGGTTGGAGCCCGGGCGAGGCACCTCGGGAATGGACTTCAAGCGGACACGATGTTGCGGGGGTACAGCCAGACGGCAGAGGACCACCTGCTGGATGACATCGGATGGAGATCCGACGGCTACCGGTTGTTTGATGTCTCGGTACTCGAGGAATCCACGGGGCCCACGTGGTTTGATCCCATCAGCGAAAGCAACAGCCTGTTCCTGTCGCGTGCCATGTGGGACGAGCTCGGTGGCTACGAGGATCGCTTCCGATCAGCCGGTGGAGGAATGGCGAACCTCGACATCTGGACGCGTGCAATCTCATTGCCCGGGGCGGTTCCGATCGTCCTGCTGGGTGAGGCCACGTTCCATCAATTCCATGGCGGGACGATGACCAACGCCCCCAACCAGATGGCCAAGTGGCAGATGCTCTGCCAGGAGTACGAATCGATCCGCGGTGTTCCATGGCGGCTGCCGGAGGCTCCCTTGCGGTTCTGGGGGACGTTTACCCACAAGCCACCGGCTGGAGAGCTGGTCTGTCGCTTTCGAGGACTTCGAGCCTCAGTCCGACGTGTGCTTCGCCGGGCACTGCGGGTCTGGAAGTTTGGCCCTGGGTCCATGGGCTGAGCCTGAAAGTGGCAGATGGACGATCCACAGATTTCACGGATTTCACAGATGGACCGGGACAAGAGGCCTCACCGCGTCGCTGTTTCCAGATCTCCCTTGGGGTGAAACGACAGCCCCTCTCGACCGGCTTCCAATCCGTGCAATCGCTGAAATCTGTGGATCCAACCGCTGTTTCTAGGCTGAAGGCTTCCACCCCCGCCCGAGCGTTGGTTCGATCCGTTGGATGTCACGGCGATGCCTACTGCATGTCGGAGCCCCGAAGACGGGAACGACTTCGATCCAGCTGGCCCTGTTCAGGGACCTGCGCGATCCCGGCTTTCAGTATGTTGGCGGAGGAATGCCGAACGGAAGCCACGCGTTGCTGAGTAGCTTTGAGCCATCTCCCTTGAATCGTTGGGCCTTCGATGCAGCCGGGCTCTCGGGTCGGTTTGAGGACCATCGGGCCCGCCTGGCGCGGCGATGGGAAGAAGGGATGGCGCGAGCTCGTAGGCGTGGGGCGCATGTCATCCTTTCCGGGGAAACCGCATGGACCTCCAGCGGCGAGGGGAAGGATGCGCTGTTGCGACGGCTGGCACAGGAGGATCTCCAGCTGGAGGTCTTCGCCTATGTGCGTCGGTGGATCCCCTGGATCAACAGCCTGTTTCAACAGGCCGTCCGGGCTGGGCGTCGGCAGCTGGTGCTCGGCCAGTCGATCGAAGGGGAGATCCTGCGCGTGCGGGAGCGGATCGAGGGCCTGTTTTCCGGGTATGGGCGAAGTCGGGTCTCCGTATGCCTCTACGAACAGCGAGGTTTTCCGCGCGGGTGCGTGGTGAGGGATTTTTGCGGCCGTATTGGGTATTCGGTGCCGGAAGGGAGATGCTGGCGGGCGAACGAGAGTCTCTCGCTGGAAGGAGTGAAGCTGATGTTTGCCTTCAACCGGTACTGCGGGCCGGTGGGGGAGTGGTCGCGTCCGAAGCCACCTGGCATGGGTCGATTGCACGATCGGCTCGGAGGCCTCGAGGGTCCGCCCGTCGAACTGCACTCAACGTTCATCAAGCCGTGGTTGGAGGCGCGGAAGGATGAAGATGCCTGGCTCGAGCGCGAACTGGGATTCAGTCTCTTCGAGCAAACCGCGCCGGAGGATTCGGAACATGCCATCGTCCGGGAGTCGGACCTGTTCCGGTATCCGGAGCCTACCCGGGACTGGCTTGCCCGGGAGGTTGGACAGCCGAAGATCGCCATTTCGGAAGGGGAGGAAGCGGCGGCGGCGGTTGCCCGTCAGGTTGACTTGTTGCGTCTCCGAAGACCTTCGCCCGCGGAGCAGTGGGAGGAATGGGTGGAGAGGGTCCGTCGATGGTGGATCCATCGCACGGTTGGGTGTTAAGCCTTCGCGCGGGTCGGGAGGAATCACATGTTGCCATGCGCCGTGCACGTGGCTGGTTCGAAGACGGGATCCACGGCTCCGTGCGCCCATGGGAGGCATGGCTCGAAGGCTTGTGGACGCACCATGTCGTCCACAATCGGGGACGGTTCGCTTGTGCATCGGAGCGAGGCCGAACTCAGCGGCAATCCTGCGGTGGCGTTGCCACACCACCCAACTGGGTGCGGGTAGGGAGTGCAAAAGGCGGGCGGGCGGGCGGCGCACCCTGGAGCACGAGCCAGATGGCATGCAGGAGGTGCCTCAGGGCAGGCCATCGAGCGTGACCAGCCAAATGGATCGCCTCCCGGAACCCCGTGAGGATCCACAGAAGGTCTGCCCCCAACCGCCCGTGACGTCGACGATAGAAGATCCGACTGCTTTCCGACTTCATCTGCCATCGCCACGACTCGGACTGCTTCGAGCGACCTGCGTCGGGAACGGCGTGCCAGACAACAACCCGGTTGTCGCTCCACGCGGTCCAGCCTGCGCTCTGCAGGCGGTCGCAGAGGTCCAGATCCTCGTAGTACATGAAGAAGCCGGGATCAAAGCTGCCGACGCTGCGCACGGCTGCGGCGCGCAGGAGCATGGCATGGCCCCAGACGTAGTGGACCATGCATGGTTCGGAAGGAGCGGCCTCCGCGGGCTGTCCAATTCCAGGAATGCGCTGCCAGAGCGGCAGCCAGGTCTTCCAGGATCCGGCGTAGAGGAGCGTGGGAGCTCCGACGCCGACGGGCGGTGAAAGGGTCCGGCAACCCACCGCAGCCGCCCGTGGCTCCGACTGCGCCAGCGACACCATCGAAGCCAGGGTACCCGGTTCAAGACGTGCGTCCTGATTCAGCAGCAGGATGTAGTCCGCCCCCAGTTCGAACGTACGTTCGATGCCCTGATTGCACGCCATCCCGAAGCCCCGGTTCTCCGGGTTCCGGATCACTTCCACCCAAGGGTACCGTCGGACAACATCCTCCACGGCACCATCGGTCGATGCATTGTCGACCACCACGGTCCAGTCGGGCGCTGGAGAGCTTGCTTCGACGGAGCTGAGACACTCGAGCAAGGCAGCCCCTCCCTGGTAGACGGGAATCACGACAGCCGCCCGGGGAGAGCGATGGCCGTCGGACTGGCCCTGTGGTCGTGTCACGGAAGACATTCTGCGAGCGTGTCGGGATAAAAGCCGGCCGAGAAGAGGGCTTGGTAGGTTGACGGAATCATCCGTCGCTCATCAGGGGTCAAGGCACGGGCTGGATTGCGGCGGTACGACTGCCAGGAAGGCTCTGCCCGGAGTCGCGGTTCGGTTGCGTCCCAGCCCGGCAACGCCAGTTGTTCGTGCAGCCGTCGCAGCGTCTGGATCGGATCCGCGACGAGGTCCTCATAGGTCATTTCATGCAGGTGCCCTGCGGGTATGAGAGACCGGGTCGCAAAGTATCGCTCCGTCAGCAGCCGCTGCAGGGCTCGCTCGGTGTCCAGGATCGCTGGGGTCCGGCCCGGTGCGGCCTCCTCCAGGGCCACCCATTCCCTCGCCGATCGAGGCACGTCGATGGCTGACCGGAACTGCTCCCGGGGATCGCGAAGGATAGTGACAAACCGGGCCCTCGGGAAGACGTGCAGGAGGTCCGGAAGGCGTCCGGTATGCAGCGGCGACTTGAGGAGCAGTCGACGCCCATGGAGTCCGACCAGCTTCCGGGTGAACAAGTGGAGGGCTTGGCGCCAACGTCCGGCACCGTTCCATCCTGGGGCACCAGGGTAGCACCGACGGTGGTGATCGTCCCGACTGGGAAAGACAGCGGCCAGCCACGGTCCCTCGGCAGCCAGGATGGTCAGGGCGAACTCGTCTTCCTCAGGCGATGACCAGCCTATCTGGACCTGATCCAGACCCCTTCCCTCGTGCGGCAAGAGTGCGAGGAGTCGTGCAACTCCCAGCCGGTGGAGGGTGACGAAGGTCCACGGGTTGAAGCAGTCGACTCTGGACGGCGTGACCAGCTGGGGGTTCCTGGCGAGGAGCTGCTGCAGGAACGTGGTTCCGCTGCGGGGCAAGCCGAGCAGGAACACCGGTGCCTGCCAGAGTTCCTCCAAGTCAGGAGTCAGACAGGCCGCGGGCTCCAGGGCCGCCAAGCCAGAGTTCAGCAGGCTGGCCACTGCCACCTTCGCCGCTCTCAGTCGGTATCGTGGCCCAGTGGCGGGCGCGTTCTGCTCCAGCAGGCGCCGCCAGTCGACCCACTTGAATCCAGTCAGGAATGTGGCCATCAAGCCGAGTCAGAAAGTCGTGCACTGCCCAACCTGACTCGCCGGAGATCAGGAATGCAGGAACGGTGCGAGGTTTCGTCCGGGAAATGCTACCGGCGAGTCTGGATCCAGCCAACCGTCGAATGTTCCCACATCCACCGTTTGGGAAGAGAGCCAGGGTTGCGAGGGATCCCCGTCGTCATTCGCGCCGGGTTCAACGAGTTCCGGAGTGAGGCCACACCCAGTCGCCCGTTCCGTTGACCTGGGGGTCGAAGAGATCCCGTCGGTCGTCGACGACCTGGGCTTCGTCATTCCTTCCATCGAGGCCGATGGAATACAGGACGAAGCCGCCCTCGGGCAGAAGTCGATAGCGGAGGGGGGCGCGGTCGATGGGATCCACGGGCACCGAGGTCAGGAACTCGGGTACGAGCTCGGTGAGCGCGGCGGGATAGGTCTTGCGGCGTTGGCGGCAACGCTCGAGCGCCACGGCGGTGCGAGCCATGTGGACGCGTGCCGTACAACGGATCAGCTCGGGAACGAGTCGTCGGAACGACAGCCTGCGGTTGAACTCATAGTCGAGGAAGCTATAGGGCCCGGCGATATAGGTAGGACTGTCAGGTTGATCGAGCCAGTTCGTGACGGCGGGAGTCCCGGCCCAGGCGAGATGATTCGAGAGCATCTGCCAGTGGCGTCGGGTGGCGCGCGTCCGGTTCTGGTCGAACCAGCCTTGCGGAGCCCACTGGATGAGGAACTCGGCGCGGGCCTCGGCTCCGGAGGCGATGGCTTCGTCGCGCCACGGGCGCTGGGAGTGGAACTCCAGAAGGCGAGCGCGGGCCGCGGAGTCCATGGTACTGTCATCGACCATGTGGAGGGTCCCCAGCATGGCGGGGGTGATGCCGGCCTGCGGGTCGACGGTGGCGAGGAGTTGGTCGAGGCGGGCGAGTTCGTCCGGTGACCAGCGATTGGCCGAGAGACCTTCCCACACGGGTTGGAGCCAACCCTGCATGCAGGCTTCACGCACCCATTGGGAGATCTGGATGGGTTCGGAGCGGAGGCCTTCGGTGAGGCGGATGGCGAGTTCGATGTCGCTAAGGGCGCCGTTGCCATCGTTGGCCGCGAGACGGGCGCAGGACCGGAGGCGCAGGAAGGTGGTCAATTGCCGGACCTTGGCGAGATGTGGCAGCAGGAGCCCCCACGAGGGACGGTCCGAGTAGTGGACCGGGAACCGGCATTCCGGGCGATCGCGAAGGACGGATTGCAGGGCGTCGACATCGGTGCCCGCGAGTTGCAGGGCTTTCAGGACATCCTCGGCCGGATTGCCCGGCGCGGCCGGGACGGGATAGGTGCGGTAACGCAGGAAATGGTTGAAGCCATTGGGGGAAAGGTCGGCCGGAACGCCGTAACGGGCAGCCACGTCTCGGGGCAGGCGAAGCACTCCATTCGTGGATCGCTCGGCGGAGTCGGCGCGGTTGGTGCGGGCGGCGAGGGTGCGGTAGTACGCTTGCCACGCGGCCAGCGGGATCGATTCCCCTTGGGTCCAGTCGCCACCGCGGGGTTCCTTGATGCGGGTTTCAGGGGGCGTGGCGGTTGCGACACTGAGGCGGGCAAACTCGGCGGGATCTGCCCACTCGATCTCATGGAGCACGCTGTTCGTCGTGTCGCGCCGGTAGGCGAGGAGGGCGGCGAGGCCGGGGGCCATCGCGAGATTGCGATCGTCGGGGACCGGTGCGGGGATGGCGTCCTCGAAGCGGAGGGGAAGGCCGGCGGCGCGCAGGTCTCGATCAAGCTGCTGGAGCGCCTGCGTGCCTCGCCAGTTCTCAACCGCGATCGTAAGCCCGACGAGCGTGCCGAGGACGAGTCCCGTGGCGAGGAGGCGTCGGAGCAACGACCAGGATCGGGACCGGGGATGAGCGGGTGGATTGGAGGCGTTCATGCCGGGAGGGGAGATCTGGCGTTGGAGCGGCGGAGTTGGCCGGACGGCGGGAGCCCGCTGCGGGGCTCGGAGGGCGCAGGGGCTTCGGAAGGCCGAAGACCCAGCAGCGCGGAAAGGATGCGCTGCTGGGCGGCAACCTCACGGGCGACGTCGCGGACGCATCGGGGCAACGACGAATTGCCGGAGGGCATCGAGGGATGCCTGCGCATCGGCGTGGCGGTCGAGGAGGACTTGGCGAGGGGTCTTCATGACGCGGTTTGGTTCAGGGTCCAAAGCTTGCGAAAGGCGGTGCGGGCATGGTGCAGCCGGGATTTGACGGTGCCGACGGGCACGCCGGTGATCTCGGCGATCTCGTCGAGGGAAGAGGTCCCGGGATCATCCGATCGCGCCTGGGCCACGAGGGCTGCTTCATCTGGGAACACACCGGGACTCAACACCGGGTCGAATGCCGGGACCACCCGGAACGTTCACTGAAATCCACAGCGGGGATTGAAGCTTGAGTCCGGGGCCTGTTTTCAGGGCACAATGACCCTCCATGGAACGTACGTTGGTCCTCTGTAAGCCGGATTGCATGGAGAAGAACCTCGCCGGCGAGGTCATCCGTCGCTTTGAAGCGGCGGGTCTCCAGCTCAGTGCCGCCAAGATGCTGCGCCTGACCGGCCCCCTCCTCACGGAGCATTACTCCCATCTCGCCGACCGCCCCTTCTTCCCGGAGATCGTGGCGTTCATGTCGTCCCGGCCGGTGCTGGCCTTGATCCTCACGGGTCCCGGCGCAGTGCTGAAGGTCCGCGATCTCCTCGGGCCGACCGATTCCAAGAAGGCGCCCAAGGGCACCCTTCGCGGCGATCTCGGCACGAACAGCATGCTCAACATCTGCCACGCCTCGGATTCCGTGGAGAATGCCGAGATCGAGGTTCGCCGCTTCTTCCGCGCCGACGAGATCCCGGCCTGACCAGAGTTGGGGTTCTCCCCGCGTTTGGCGCGGAGGACCCGTGAACCTCAAAACGGCAGTTCTATCCGCAGATTGCGCAGATGACGCAGATTTGCAGGGAATTGAAGCGGGGTCTTCCTGCCCCTCGCGACGGCCTGCACTCCCGCCTTGCTCGTCCGAGACCGAGGACGGCGCACGCTCACTGTGCGTTTCAAACTTGCCGGGAACGGACAGGATGACCGGGATTTGCAGGATGGTTCCCAACCCGGCGAGCACCCGCTTCCATCCTGTCCATCCTGCTCATCCTGTCCAAATTCCGGGAGCTGCCTTGTGGGGGATTCCTTCCTGAAGTACCCGTGAGCCCAGTCGAGCCAGACGGTCCAACCAACGCCGCTGAGCCGTGATCGCAGGCTGGAACCAAGGAACCACCATGTCGTCCCAATCCCGGTCCCCCATCCATGTCTACGTGGATGTCGATGATTACCGAGACCAGCTCTGATGACCCAGCCCGCCCATCAACCGGCTGACTACCAGTATCGGATAACGAAGTTTGACCCAGCGAATCGGGATCCGGCGGGACACTACCTCGCCGAGGACTGGCAGCTTTATGCCCAGATCTTCCACTTCGGATGGGATTTCTACATGTATGTCGGGGCGCCCAATCCATGCGAGGCGGCGCTGGAATATGCGCGATCCCTCAACCTGTTCCCCGAGGTGTTCACTTCGCCCTACCACCCGGAAGAGGAGTCCGGCTGAGGGAGCTGGGGCCTTCACAAGTAGTGACTGTCTGGCTTGGTATCCAAGGGTCTTTTCTCCGCGTAAAGCGGGGCGGCAACGTCCTCGTTGCCTGCCAAGCCCCATCCAAAGGGCGACGGCGACGTCGCCACCCCGTTCCTGTTTTCAAACGGGTGCATTGTCATGATATGCCCAGCCGATGCAGGTGATCACGTACAGCTCCCATCCGCTCCTGCCGTGGTACGTGGCGGGTTGGGTGACGTTTTGCGCGGTGGCGGCGGTGGTCGTGTTTCGGGATCGCGAGGTCGTGCGCAGAGGATGGCGGGCGTACTGGGGCTACCTGACGGTTCCGTGGAAGCTGACCATCTTCGTACCAGCGTTCCTGTTCGTTTCCTTCGGGGGAAGGTTCACCGACGACGAAACCTGGGATGTCGTCACCGGTGGAGGGATGTCGCTGCTCACCTTCTTCACGGCCCCGGCCTGCGTGGGCATCGTGTATCAGGTGTTTGCCGGACGACGACCGGCGCGATACCTGATCGTGGCTGTGGCCCTGCTGCTGTTTTCGAGCAGTTGGTTTTACGATGGCTATCTGCTCCTCCGCGACGGCCGCTATACCTCCCGATGGTGGAGCAATCTGCTGCTGTCACCGGTCATCTATCTCGCGGCCGGAATCCTCTGGAATCTGGAGGCGCGCGGCGGGGTCCTGCCGTCCCTCGGATTCATCCGCACGGATTGGCCAGCGAGATCGGTCGATTCCGGATTCCTGCCGATCCTGATCGGGGCGATCCCTCTGGTTCTGGTTGCTGGGTTCTTCCTCTTAGCCTTTGTCCGGTGGACTGGCGGGGCTGGTTTCTGAGCCGTAACCGTGCGGTTGAAAGCAGGGAGAACCCGATGGCGACGCCGACACCGAGGGGATGCTTCGCACCCTTTCAGGGTGCGGGCTGCAAATGGGACGTAGACCCCGGGTGGGCCTCGTACCTCGGCCAACCCGGGGCTACCGGCTGCCACGCGTCCGGCGTTGGGGGCGGAGTGGCGACGTCTGCGTCATACGGGGCGGCAACGTCCTCGTTGCCCTCCCCCGCTCTTTTCCAAGGCAACGAGGACGTTGCCGCCCCGTCGGGAGCGGGGGCAGTGCCGGGCTGCGCGCCGGGTGTGAGGCTGGGGCGTTTCTTTGGTTGTCGCCGGTCGTGGGATCCGGAGACTGGCGGTTCCGGGAGGGGGGGCTGGCGAAATCTCCCTTGGACCTGCCTCGTTACCTCGGCTGGGGATGAGTTCCCAGTCTCCAGAGGCCAGGAATCTCCAAACTGGGAACTGGGAACTGGCGACTGGAAACTCCCCCTGGACCGGCTGGAGAATTGACGGGATGGGGCCGAAACCCTATTCTGAGTAACCTTAGTAAATCACAAAGGATTTATGTCTGATGCGGTAGAGAAGACGAAGACGGTGACGCGGAACGAGGTGTTGAAGACCAACATCCCGACCCTCGCAGGCAACATCGCGGCCACCCTCTCGAACCCGGAGCTGCCCTGTTTTTCGGCCGATGACGAGCAGTTCCTCAAGTTCCACGGCATCTACCAGCAGGACGACCGCGACAAGCGGAAGATCGGCAAGCACTACATGTTCATGATCCGGGGTCGCATCCCCGGCGGCGTGCTGTCGGCGGCCCAGTACCGGGTGTTCGACGACCTGGCGACGACGCACGGCAACCAGACGTTGCGCATCACGACCCGCCAGAGCTTCCAGTTCCACGGCGTGGTGAAGACCGGCCTGGGACCGTTGATGAAGCAGATCAACCAGGCGCTCGTGGACACGCTGGCGGCCTGCGGCGATGTTAACCGCAACGTCATGGCCCCGGTGGTGCCAGCGACGACCCTCGCCCGGCAACAGGTGTACGAGGACGCGCGCCGCGTTTCGGAGGCCCTCCTTCCCATCACCAAGGCGTACCACTCCATCTGGGTCGAGGGCGTGCAGCTGAACATCGATGACCCCGAGAACCGCGACTTTGTCGATCCCCTCTACGGCAAGCAGTACCTGCCGCGGAAGTTCAAGACAGCCTTCGTGATCCCGCCGGTGAACGACATGGACGTCTTCACCAACTGCCTGGGCTTCATCGCCATCGTCGAGGGCGACCGCCTGCTGGGCTACAACCTCACGGCCGGCGGCGGCATGGGTCGCAGCCACGGCAACGAAGCCACCTATCCGCGCATGGCGGATGTCATCGGCTTCATCACGCCGGACCAGCTGATCCCGGCGGCGAAGGCCGTGCTGACCGTCCACCGCGACTTCGGCGACCGGACCGATCGCAAGCATGCCCGGCTCAAGTACGTGCTCGAGGAAAAGGGCGCCGACTGGTTCCGGTCGGAAGTCGAGGCGCGGGCCGGATTCAAGTTCGGGCCGGCGCGCACGGTGAAGTTCACCTCCCAGACCGACCTGATCGGCTGGCAGAAGGGACTGGATGGAAAGTGGTTCCTCGGGCTGTGGGTCGACATGGGTCGCGTGAAGGACGCGGGCACGCTGCGGATGAAGTCCGGCCTGCGCGCGGTCGCGGACCAGTTCCCGGGCGTCGAGTTCCGCCTGACGGCCAACCAGAACATCGTCATCGCGAACGTCGACGACGCCACCAAGGAAGCGATCACCGGGATCCTGACGGCCCACGGCGTGCGCGTGGCGCAGCAGGCCTCGGCCCTGCACCTCGGCTCGATGGCGTGCCCGGCCCTGCCGACCTGCGGCCTGTCGCTGGCGGAGTCCGAGCGTTACCTGCCGACGCTGGTCGACCAGATCGAAGGCGTGCTGGGCGAAGTCGGGCTGGGCGGCGAAGAGATCTTCATCCGCATGACCGGCTGCCCGAACGGATGCGCCCGGCCTTACATGGCTGAGATCGGCTTCGTCGGGAAGGGCCCGGGGCGTTACCAGCTTTGGCTGGGCGGCAACGCGACCTCGACGCGGATCAACCGCGTGTACAGGGAGATCGTGAAGGAAGCCGAGATCCTGCCCGAGCTGAAGGGCCTGTTCACGCGCTTCGCCGCCGAACGCCAGACCGACGAGCGCTTCGGCGATTGGGTGGCGCGCACGGTGTGGAACGAGACGCCCGCTGCCGCGGCCTGAACGTTGCAGCTACTGACGGCAACCGACGAATTCCAAGCCATGCTGAACGCTGATCAGATCCGCGCTGCGAACGCGGAGCTCCGCAACCAATCCCCGATCGACATCGTCCGCTGGGCGATCTCGAAGGCGGGCGGGCGGGCGATTGTCTCGACCAACTTCCGTCCCTACGAGGCGGCGATCCTCCACGTCGTGACGCGGGTGCAGCCCGACATCCCGGTGCTGTGGGTGGATCACGGCTACAACAAGCCTGCGACCTACCTGCACGCCGAGGCGTTGAGGAAGCAGCTCGGCCTGAACATCAAGCCGTTCCTGCCCCGCATGACGCCCGCGCACCGCGACGCCGTGCACGGCCCGATTCCCACGACCGAGCAGGAAGCGGCCCTCAAGGAATTCAGCGCCGTGATGAAGCTCGAACCTTTCCAGCGCGGCATGCGCGAGCTCGCGCCGACGGTCTGGATCACCGCCCTCCGCAAGGTCCAGAACCCGAACCGCGCCGAACTCGACATCATCTCGCCCGACGGCAACTTCGGTTCGCTCAAGGTCAGCCCGTTCTTCCATTGGACCGATGCGCAGCTCGACGCCTACCTCGCCGAGCACGGCCTCCCGAACGAGTGGGACTACTTCGATCCCGCCAAGGCTGACGAGAAGCGCGAGTGCGGCCTCCACGCCGCCTGGGGCGGCAAGGCCCTCGCGAAGTAAACCACGCCCACAGACACCACTGCGAAAACGGCGAAACCCACGACCAGACCCCAGCCCAGGTCCATCTGTGCAATCTGTGTAATCTGTGGATAAACCGCCCTCCACCCTCTGCGGAATCTCCCCGTGACGTCGTACCATCTCGATCACCTCGACCAGCTCGAAACCGAAGCCATCCACGTCCTGCGGGAAGTGGCAGCCGAGTTCGAGCGTCCCGCGCTGCTCTTCTCCGGCGGCAAGGACTCCATCTGCATCCTGCGCCTCGCCGAGAAGGCGTTCCGGCCTTCGGACATCCCGATGCCGTTCCTGAACGTCGAGACCGGCCATGAGTTCCCGGAGCTGCTGGAGTTCCGCGACCGTCGGGCGGCCCAACTCGGGGCCAAGCTCATCGTGCGCACGGTCGACGACGTCCTGAAGCGCGGCCTGGCCGTGCAGGCGCCGGGTGAGATCAGCCGCAACAAGCTCCAGATCCCCGCGCTGCTCGGGGCCATCGAGGAGTTCCGCTTCGATGCCTGCATCGGTGGTGCGCGGCGCGACGAGGAGAAGGCCCGTGCGAAGGAACGCTTCTTCAGCTTCCGCGATGCCTTCGGCCAGTGGGATCCCAAGGCCCAGCGCCCCGAGATCTGGAACCTGTACAACGCCCGGCTGAACCCGGGTGAGAACATGCGCGTGTTCCCGCTCTCGAACTGGACCGAGATGGACGTGTGGCAATACATCAATCGCGAGAAGCTCGAGGTGCCTTCGATCTACTTCACCCACGAGCGCGAGTGCTTCCGACGCGGCGGCCAATGGCTGCCCGTGCCCCCGGACCACGCGGACCCGACCACGCCCGATCCGTACGCCGGCGCCCGGCCGCGTCCGAACGAGGACCGTCGCCGTCTCGTCGTCCGTGTCCGCACCATTGCCGACATGATTTCCACGGGCATGATCGAATCCCCGGCCGACACGGTGGATGACATCATCGCCGAGGTGGCCGCCGCCCGCGTCACCGAACGCGGTTCCCGAGCGGACGACAAGGCCTCCGAGGCCGCCATGGAAGACCGCAAGAAGGCGGGATACTTCTAAGGCAGACAGGCGCCCGAACCCGCCATCAGTCGCCCAAGACAGGATGAACCCGGAATTCCAGCCCCTCGCCGATGAGCTCTACCGCGAACGCGTGCTGCGCGCGCGGCGGACGCCGCCGGAGGAGCGTCTGTTGGATGGGATCCGGCTCTACGATGAGGCGCTCGAGCGAATGAAGATCGGGGTCCGGCTCACCAACCCCCAGGCCGATGAGGCCGAGGTCAACGGACTCCTCCAGCTGAGGGTTCGACGGCTCTGGAAGCTATCGGATCACGGGTACTTCCGTCCGGCCTGACATGTCCGATCACCTGCCATACCTGAAACGCGTGGCCAAAGCCTTGGAGGCTAGCGCGGTTCCTCACGTCCTGGTGGGCTCGATGTCCAGCAACGTCCACGGCTTCGCACGATCCACGAAGGACATTGATCTGGTTGTGCAGACGGACCGGAACGGGCTCGAGCGCTTGTTCGAGTCGCTGCGCGAGTGGTTTGATCTCGATCCTCAGGCCAGCTTCGAAACCGTCACCGGCACCCTCCGCCACATCCTCACCGCCAAGGACCGGCTCTTCAAAGTCGAGGTCTTCCAGGTAAGCAGCGATCCCCACGACCAGGAGAGATTCCAACGCCGGCTGACCGTCCGATATCCCTCTTTGGACGCCTCGGTGTCGATCCTCACTGCTGAGGACGTGATCGTCACCAAACTCCGATGGGCTCGCTCCAAGGATTTGGATGACGTTCGGGATGTGATCGCCGTCCAGGGCGAATCTCTGGACTGGGAGTACATTCATCGCTGGACCTCCATTCACAACAGTCGCCAGAAGCTGGAAGCCATCCGAGGCAGCATACCGCCGTTGGATTAACCCTTTCCCCCTTTTCCGAACCATGTCCGCGCATCCTGTCGAAATCCTGCGATTCAACACCTGTGGCTCCGTCGATGACGGCAAGTCCACGTTGATCGGCCGCCTTCTCTACGATTCCAAGTCGCTGATGGAAGATCAGCTGGAGGCGTTGGAGCGGTCGGCCGACCTGAGCGGCGGCGGCCAGATCAACCTGGCGAACCTGACCGACGGCCTGCGGGCCGAGCGCGAGCAGGGCATCACGATCGACGTGGCCTATCGCTACGTCGCGACGCCGAAGCGGAAGTTCATCGTCGCCGACACCCCCGGCCACGTTCAGTACACGCGCAACATGGTGACCGGCGCGTCGACGGCCAACCTGTCGATCGTGCTCGTCGATGCGCGCCTCGGCGTGATCGAGCAATCACGACGCCACACCTACATCGCGTCGCTGCTGCGGATCCCGCACCTCGTCATCGCCATCAACAAGATGGACCTCGTCGGCTGGAGCCAGGAGCGCTTCCAGGAGATCCGCGACGAGTTCGAGAAGTTCCTGCCGCTGCTCGACATCAAGGACGTCAAGTTCATCCCCATCAGCGCGCTCAACGGCGACAACGTCGTGACGCCCTCGGCGCACACGCCTTGGTTCGAGGGACCCACGTTGCTCGGTCACCTCGAGTCGGTGCACATCGCCAGTGACCGCAATCTTCAGGGATTCCGTTTTCCGGTGCAGTGGGTGAACCGCCCGAACAATCCGCGGGACGCGAAGCTCCATGACTTCCGCGGCCTGAGCGGCCAGATCGCCGGCGGCATCGTCAAGGTCGGCCAGCGCGTCATGGCGCTGCCTTCCGGGATGAAGAGCACGATCGAGGAGATCTGGACCTACGACGGTTCCCTGCAGGAGGCGTTCTGCCCGCAGTCCGTCACCATCCGGCTTTCGGATGACATCGACATCTCGCGCGGCGACATGCTGGTGGCCCTCGAGAACCTCCCGGGCATGTCCACCGAACTGCACGGCAAGGTCTGCTGGATGCACCCGCGCCCACTCGTCGCGGGGCGCAAGTACCTGCTCAAGCACACGACCCAGACCGTCCAGGCCGTCGTCACCGCCATCGAGAGCAAGATCGACATCCACACCTACGAGGCGCTCCCCGAGCCCGGTGAACTCGCGATGAACGACATCGGCACCATCCGCATCAAGACCGCGAAGCCCATCGTCTACGACGGCTACGGCACCAACCGCCTCACCGGCGCGTTCATCCTCATCGAGCCCGGCTCCAACCTCACCGTCGCCGCCGGCATGCTGAACCCGCCCACCGAGGCCGTCCGACCCGAGTACAACGACTTCGCGATCTGAGGTAGGGGGAGTTTCAAGATTCAGGTTTCAAGTTTGAAGCGGGACTCCCTGTTGTAGGCCGCGTGCCCCCACGCGGCGGATTCTGGGCAGCGCCGGGTGAGGGCACCCGGCCTACAAGGAGAGTTGCCAGTTGGGTAGCCGCCGAGGTCACGAGGCGGTTGTTGAAGAATCCCCAGTTCCGGACGGCCTGATTCCCAACGCCGGAGGCGTTGAAGCCGGTAGCCCGGGGTGCGAAGCAACCCCGGGTTCAGGTGTGTTTGGGTTTCCTACCCCGGCAGGGGTTGCAGACTCCGAAGCTTCGCACTCATGCCAGGCGTTGGTGAGCAGGGCCGATTTTCGGGACCTCCAAGGCTGACGGGCGGCAGCCGACGCAGTAGGCTCGCCTGTAGCGAGCGAAACGTTTGTCCCCGTGAATGAGATGAGCCAAGCCCCGGTATTCCTGAGGAGGGTGAGCCTCCAGAACTACATGAGCATCGCCCGATGCTCGGTCGAACTGGGTCCGCTGAACTTCCTGGTTGGTCCCAATGGGGCCGGGAAAAGCAACTTTCTGGATGCCCTCCGTTTCACGTCGGAATCCCTGACCACATCCGTGGAGCACGCCTTGAGGGAACGCGGTGGGATCGCTGAGGTTCGACGGCGTTCCGCCGGACATCCGACCCACTTTGGGGTCCGCCTTGAATGGGCTCTTCCAAATGGGACCTCCGGGGTGTTTGCCTTCGGCATTGGAGCCAAACCGGGTGCGGGCTTCGAAATCCAGAGGGAGCTGTGCGAGATCAATCCCGCAGACCCTTTCGGCCTTCAGGTACGATACGAGATCAGGTCGGGTGAGATCGTGGACTGCACCATGGCGGTTCGGCCAGCGGCAGCAGTCGACCGACTGTTTCTGGTCGCGATTTCTGGTCAGCCTGAGTTTCGTCCGCTCTATGACGCATTGCTTCGGATGGGATTCTACAATTTCAACCCGGACGTCATTCGCGAGCTGCAATCGCCGGATCCGGGCGAAGTCCTCACTGCGGATGGTCGCAACCTGGCGTCGGTGCTGAAACGGCTTTCCGAGCATCAGCCACCAGACCGGATGAATCGCGTCGTGGAGATGTTGGGTCGGGTGGTGCCTGGAATCCGGGACGTGTCGCACAAGCCGGTTGGGAAGAAGGAAACGCTGGAGTTCCGGCAGACCATGGCTGGCAGCCGAGACACCTGGCGCTTCGATGCAGAGAACATGTCGGACGGGACCCTTCGTGCGCTGGGCGTCCTGGTGGCGCTCAACCAGACGCCGGCATCGGATGGGCGCACAGTCCGGCTTGTCGGGATCGAGGAACCCGAGACGGCGTTGCACCCTGGCGCAGCGGCGGTGCTGCGAGCCGCCCTGTTTGAGGCTTCGCACCACACGCAGGTCCTCGTCACCAGTCACAGCCCAGAGCTCCTCGACGACAAGGCCGTCACCGGGGAGTCCCTCATCTCGGTCGCGAGCCGGGACGGCGAGACCATCCTGGGCACCGTTGACGAAACCAGTCGAACCTCGATTCGGGACCGATTGTTCACGGCTGGTGAATTGCTCCGGCTCAATCAGCTGGAGCCGGATACCGCCTCCGGCGAGGCAGGCTCCACTCGGCAGTTGAACCTGTTTGAGCACTCATGATTCCCCTTCGGATTGCCGCCGTTGTTGAAGGGGACGGTGAAGTGGAGTCCCTGCCGGAACTGATCCGGCGACACGCCGAAGTCTCTGGAATGATCGAAAGGGTTCGCGTGGAACCCGTCATTCGTGAGCCGGCTTCAAGGTTGCTGAAGCCGGGCGAGCTCGAGCGAACCGTGGAACTCTGCCGACGGAAGCTGGGCGGCCCCGGGGGCATCCTGGTGTTGATCGACAGCGATGATCAGTGCCCCGCGAAACTGGGACCGGCCCTTCTGGCGCGGGTCCAAGCAGCGGTTTCTGACCGGCCTTCTTCGGTGGTTCTGGCACACCGGGAGTTCGAGTCGTGGTTTCTGGGCGCTGCCGTATCGCTGAGGGGACTAATCGGACTTCCTGCGACCCTTGAGGCACACCCGAACCCGGAGGCCGTTCGTGGCTGCAAGGAGTGGCTGACCAGGGCAATGCCACGAGGCAAGCCATATAGCCCGGTTTTTGACCTGCGGGTGCTCACCAAAGCCTTTGACTTTGAGGCAGCCATTGCGGCCTGTCCGTCCTTCGAGAAGTGCCACCGGGAAATCCGATCGCTGCTCCAGCGTGTCGCAGCGATCACCCCTGCCTCCTCCGCGACTGATGGACACGCCTGACACTTCCCACACCCTGCCGCCGTTTGAGCGAGGTTTCGGGGCGGGAATGCCCCTGTAGCCCTGCGGATGGCGGTCGGAGGGCAACGAGGACGTTGCCACCCCGTTTGAAGATTCCGTTTTCGGGTGGATGGTGCCGGGGCATGGAGTGGATGGATGGGATGTTCCCGACAACGCGGGAAGGTGCGCTGGCGCGGTGGGCGGAGTTCCTGCCACGGGCCGGCCAGTACGGGGCGCTGCGCAACCGCGTTGAGCCGGGCCATCCCCACGTCAGCCGGCTGTCCCCGGCCATCCGTGGACGACTGGTGACGACGTCGGAACTGGTGGAGTCGCTGCTCGCAGCGCACCCGTTCGGGCGCGTGGAGAAGCTCGTCCAGGAACTCCTCTGGCGCGATTACTGGAAGGGCTGGATGGAGATGCGACCCAGCGTCTGGACCACGTATCGCCGAGACCTGGACCATCTGAAGCGTAACGGTGATCCGGCAATGCTCGAGCGCGCCGCGCCGGTCATGGCCGGACGCGGTGGCATCGCGGTCATGGATCGGTTCGCGCGGGAACTGATCGAGACCGGCTACCTCCACAACCACGCGCGCATGTGGTGGGCCGGCTACTGGATCCACATCGAGCGCCTTCCCTGGGAACTCGGCGCCGACTTCTTCTATCGCCACCTGCTGGATGCCGACCCGGCCAGCAACACGCTGGGGTGGCGCTGGGTGGCCGGATTGCAGACGCGGGGCAAGGCCTATCTGCCCCGCCGATCGAACCTGGAGAAGTACTGCGCGCCCGCCTGGCTTGCAGATACGACAGGACTCGAACGACTGGAGGATGACGTGGTGCGCATCCGCGAACTTCCTTGGCAATCGCATCCGCGCTGCGAGCCGTGGCGGCCGCTGCCGGAACGACCGGAACTGCCGGAAGGCCGCTGGGGCCTGTGGATCCACGGCGAGGATTTGACGCCGGAACTCTCGGGGTTGGGACGGTTGCATCCCGAGTGCGTGCTGACCGTTCTCGACGAACCGTTGATGCGGACCCTCGGCCTCTCCGGGGCCCGTGTGGACCACATCCGCGACGCCCTCGCCGATGCGCGGACCCGGGCTGCCGCGCACTTCGGTTGCCCCGTGGAACAGCGCGCCCAGGGAGGATTCGCCGCACACCTGACCGCCGTCGCGCGCGAACGCCAACTCGACGGATGGATCGCCATGCGTCCCGCCGTCGGACCTCTTGGCGATGCGATCCCGGCCATCGAATCCGCCCTGCGCACCGAGGGCATTCAGATCCACTGGCGCCGACGCCAATGGGATGAACTGCGCTGGCCCGGGGCGTCGTCCGGGTTCTTCGGATTCTGGGAGAAGGTCCGCGGGCGACTCGCCGACCACACGCGCATCGACTCTGCCCAAGGCCTTCTTCCGCTGTGATGCCAGCGCCCTGGACGCTCCTGGGTCTTTGCACCCCTGCCGGGGTGCGCCTTCCATTTGGGCACCCTGTTCCCCGGGTGCGTGCTTCGCACGACCCGGGCTATCGGCTTCCATCCCTCCGGGATGAGCTCACGGATTTACCCTGACTCGTGGATCGCGAATGGGGTGGTTCTGGCTTCGGGATGGCCGACCGGTTGGATTGCCCCGGACGCCGGAGGCGTCAAAGCGGATAGCCCGGGGTGCGAAGCAACCCCGGGTTACTGCCCCCTTTGCCGAGCCTACCCCGGCAGGGGTTGAAGACATGGTGCAACTCCGATTCGCGTGTCGTCAGAATGCCCGATAGGTTTGGCGGCCCAGCAACCCCTACCGCTCTTCGTTCATGGCTTCGACCCATCTCAGCCTCCAATACCACATCGTCTTCGCCACCAAGGATCGCCAACGACTGATCGAGACCTCGTGGCGCTCCAGATTGCACGACTACATCGGCGGCACCTTTCGCGGACTCGACGGACACTGCCACATCGTCGGTGGTGTTGAGGATCATGTCCATGTGCTGGCTGGGCTCCGCGCCACGCGTCCCCTCGCAGACGTAGTCCGCGAGATCAAGAAGTGCTCGAGTCTTTGGGTCCATGAGGAACTGCTGATTGCGGGTTTCGCGTGGCAGGCTGGGTACGCCGCGTTCACTGTGGGGCCGCGGGATCTTCCTTCGGTGACGCGCTACATTGCCAGTCAGGAAGAACATCACCGGGTCCACTCCTTTCGCGAGGAACTCGTGGGCTTCCTCGAGCGGGCCGGCGTCGAGTACGACCCTTGCTATCTGGATTGATCCACAAAGCGTCTGGGTCTCCGCACCCCGCCGGGGTGCGTGTCCATGATCGACACCGTGTTCCCCGGGTGCGTGCTTCGCACGACCCGGGGCTATCGGCTTTCATCCCTCCGGGATGAGCTCATGGATTCATCACTCACTCCCCATCATTCCCAATGGTTTCCGTCGGGCAAAGGGCTCGAGCCTCCTCGGCGAGGGCGACCTCGGATGGATGGGACGGTTGGCGCCGGACGAAGCTCATCCCGGCGATCTCATCGCGGCCGAAGAAATCAGGTGCGGTGATGCGGCAGAGGTCGCAGTCGATGCAGGTGTCATCGACGTAGAAGGCCCCGGGGACGTTGCCGGGCGTGCGTTGATTTCGGTCAGGCATGGTGGGTGTTTCCTTTCACGAGCCCAGCATCCGGCGGCCTTGCCGATACGGGAAATTCATTGGAATCATCCGCTCATGCGTTCACCGCATGAGTACCTGGCTACACTGCCCTTCGATCTGTACGGGCTGTCGCTCCTGCAGTTGGTGCTGCGTCACCAGAGCTTCACCCGTGCGGCGGAAGCGGCGGGCCTGACCCAGAGCGCCATCACGCGCCAGATCCAGGGAATGGAACGAAGCCTTGGGATCCAGCTGGTGGAACGGACGACGCGTTCGGTGCGCGCCACTCCCGCGGGAGAGTTCCTGCTCGGTGGAACACGGGGACTGGTGGGCGATGTGGATGTGTTGCTGCGTCGGCTGCGCGAGGAGTTCGGCGGGGCGCCCAAGTTGGTGCGTGTGGGCGTCTCGAAATCGATCAGCATGGCCTACCTGCCCGGCTTCTTTCACGCGAACCGCCGTCACGCGCCCGAAGTCGGTATCCAGGTGCGACACGAGAGCGGCGCCTCGGTCCTGGAGGCGGTGGGCGCGGGGGAACTGGAGCTCGGGGTATTGTGCCCGCCCGCGCGCCTGCCGCGCGGGCTCCAGGTGACCCACCGCTTCCGGGATGACTTCACCCTCGTGGTGCCGTCGGGACTGACGATTCCGTCCCCACTACGAGGCCGAACGCTGTCGACCTGGATGGAATCGCTCGACTGGCTGCTGCCGGTCGAAACGTCGGTCACGGGACAACGGTTGCGCGGGTGGATGGCATCGCAGCGTTGGTCCACACGGGCCGTCATGGAGCTCGAAGGATTTGACCTCATCATCAACCTCGTGGGACTGGGGTTGGGAGCGGCCTTCGTGCCGGTCCGGGCATTGGCGCTTTACGGTCGGAAACGGAGCCTGCGCCGGGTGGCCTTGCCCCAGCGATTCCAACGGGAGCTGGTAGTGGTGACGCGGCGGAAGCCCGCGATGCCGACGCATGTGGAGGCATTTGTGAGGAACATCCTGTTCTGACTGGGGACCCCTTTGTGGGAGGGGAGCTGTGCCTCGAAACGCCTCCCTGAATGCCTGCACCCGAGCTTCAGCCTAGCTCCTCCAAGGGTTGATCGTGCGACAGAAGGGAAAGTGTCTGTCGTTACGTGTGGCCACTGCAAAGCCGTGCGCCCGGGCCGTGGCGGCAATCAGGCTATCCCGGATGTCGACCCTTTCCATCCAACCCGAACCGTAGGCCGCCTCGCACTCGGCGGCGTAGCGTCCCCATTCCACCGCCACCTCCTCATCGAAGGGGAGGATTCGACGCTCCAGGTCCTCCAGCAACCGATCCAACTGCCGACTGAGCGCGCGGCTCCTGCGTGATTCCGGAAGCCGCTCCAGGCCGTACCGCAACTCCGCCAGAGTGATTGCAGCAACAACGCACGTGGGGCGCATTTCCCTGAGCCAGGAAACCACCCGCTCGTCCGGGTTGGGCTTACCCGGCTCCGAAAGGAGGTTGGTATCGACTACGTACCACATGGAACCCTGTCAGATCCTTCGGCGAAGCGCCCGGGTGGGGGAGCGTCTAAATACCTCAGCGGGCAGGGATGCCAGGTCCGTTGTCCAATCATAGTCAGGGTCATTGGCCTTTCCCAGATGGCGCTCCAGGGCAGCGACCACCAGCTGCGATCGCCGTTGCCCGCTTTCGGCAGCCGCCTGGGCAAGTCGTCGTGCCAAGGGCTCGGGCACGCGGACGGAGATCGTTTTGGTCATGGCTGCGATTTAGCTGTTGGTCCGAAGTCTGTCCAGTCGCCACCCCTATTGTCTCCAACCCGACGTAGACATCGGACCGGACATCGGGGAGAAGTCTCGCCATGTCCTCGAACGCATCTTCTCCCCTGTCGTCGCAACCCGCGGTCTTCCGACCGGAAGGGGCACCGGCGCTCGCCGCCGCCGGCGACACCTACCGAATGCTCGTCGATGGCCGGCACACGGGAGGCCAGTTCACCATGATCGAGATCCGCGTGCTGCCCGGGGGTGGGCCGCCGCCGCACATCCATCGCCGGGAGGACGAGACGTTCTATGTGATCGAAGGCGATCTCCAGTTGTGGGTGGACGGAAAGACCATCGATGCGCCGGCCGGAACCTGTGTCTTTGCTCCGCGCAACATCCCCCATCGGTTCACCAATGCCTCCAGCCAGCCTACGCGTTTCCTGGTGATCGCGAGCCCATCCGGCTTCGAGGATTTCCTGATGTCCTTCGCAACGCCGATCGCGTCGATGGAATCCACGCCACCGCCGGTGACGCCTGAGTTGATCCAGACTTTGCTGGCCGTCGCCCCGAAGTACGGCATCGAGATCCTGCCGCCGCCGGCGGGCTGCGGGCATTGAGACGGCTCGTGGGGACACTCGCCCCACCGGCGATGAGCATCGAGAGGTGGGGCGAGACTCGGGCCGTTCCCGCGGCCGACTACGACCGGGCGAGATCGACGCAGATCAGGTCACGTCCGTTGTGGACGTAGAGTCGACGGCCCGCGAAGGCCGGGTGACACCAGAGCACGTCGCGACCCCGGGTGTTCTCGATGGTCTCGAGGAGCTTGGTGCGGCCGATCTGCTCGTATCCGGAGGGATCGAGCTTCGCGAGGATGAGTTCGCCGTGGTCATTCCAGAGCCAAGTGCGGTCGCCCTGCTCGACCAGGAAGGCGTGGGCGAAGAGTCCCTGTTCGCCGCCCACGGCTTCCAGGGATTCCCATCGGCGGTCGCCAGTGGGGATGCCCAGGCAGCGGAGTTCGCCGAAGCCGCAGACCCCGTAGATGAACCCGCCCTTGAGGACGGGCGTGCACATGGTGGTGTGCAGGCCATCGTTCATCTCGGACTGGCGGGAGGTCTTGCGGTTCCACAGCACGCGGACGGAGTCAGCGGAAGGCTCGAGAAGCGTCGCGCCGTGGTAGAAGGAACTGACGAACAACCGACGACCATCAAAGCGCGGAGTGGCGATGTTCACCTCGGGCCGCTGTTGTTTCCCGACGACCGGGTATGCCTGCTGCCAGCGGACCGCGCCCGTCGCCGGGTCGAGCCCGACGAGAGCCTCGGTGTGCCAGACGACCAGCGTCGGTTTGCCGGCGATGTCATAGATCATCGGGGGCGCGTAACCGGTTTCGCGCGTGGTGAGGGCGCGCCAGCGTTCCTTGCCGGTGGCGGCCTCGAAGGCGACGACGGCCGAATTGGTGCCACCGACGAGGCAGTAAAGCAGGTCGTCCTTCAGGAGTGGGTGGGCTGCCCATCCCCACGCCTGGACTTCACCCTCGGTGTATTCCTTGGCGAGGTCATGCTGCCAGACCACGGTGCCGTCCGAAGTCTTGAGGCATTTGAGGTCGCCCATCGCGCCCAGGGTGAACAGTCGGTCGCCGGCAACCACTGGTGTCGCCCGCGGACCGGCCGGATACGAGATGCGGTAGGCACGGTCGTAGGCATGTTCCCACACGGTGGCGCCCGTGGCGGCATCGAGGCACAGGACGCGCTCGTTCCCGGGAACCCCTTGCGACGCCCGTTCACCGGGTGCGCGGGGTGTGGGCTTCGCCGCCTTGCGATCGAGGAGGTAGACGCGATTTCCCGCCACCGCGGGCCCGACGTATCCGGCGTTGACCGGAACCTTCCATTTCACAGGCAGTCCGGAGGCGGGGATCTGCTCGACGATTCCGGTCTCGCGCCAGACGCCGTCGCGGCGGGGGCCCATCCACTGGGGCCAGTCGTCAGCAACAGCCAGGACGGAAGTCAGGGTCGTCAGGGCCAGTGCGGCCCGCCATCGGATCGGGAGAATCGCCATGTTGGGTGGGAGTACCACTGCTGGCGCGGGATAGTTTCAGGGGACATTGGCAGCGGGGCGGGCCGGCATCGGAAACAACGATTCACGGCACCGGGGCGGCTCCGGGTAGGAAGGTGCGCATGAACGAAGAGCTGTTTCCCCCCGGAAAGGAACGTCGGCGCGTGAAGGTGGTGCTGGGGATGTTCGCGGCGATGCACGGATCGCTGGCGGTATTCCTGTTCTCCCAGCTGCTGAAGAGTCTGGGGTAAGACCCAGCCCGACTCCACGCTCGCGCTTTTGGCGGGATGGGCTCATCCTACAGCGCATGTTCCGCGTGTTGGATCCGCGTCATGCCGCCGTAGTCCTCGCCCTGGCCGCCACCCCTCTGGCTTCCGCGGCAGACATCGAAGTCCAGAAGACCGTCGTCACCAAGGGTGCTTACAAGCCGCTCGTGGCGGATGACCGGCCGCCGGAGCCGATCCTGGCCCCGGCCTCGGGTGAGGGCGCGGCGCGGATCCGGCAGTTCGAACTGGCGCCGGGATTGAAGGTGGACCTCTGGGCCGCGGAGCCGCTCCTCGCGAATCCGGTGGCGTTCTCGGTCGACGAGAAGGGTCGGGTCTTCACCGCCGAGACCTACCGCTACCGGACCAGCGTCCTCGATATCCGGAGCTACATGTTCATGCTGGAGGACGATCTGGCCTGCCGGACGATCGAAGACCGTCTGGCGGTCATCCGGAAATGGTTTGGTCCGGAGGGTGAACAGAAGCTGTCGCGGGAAACCGAGATCATCCGATTGCTGGAGGATGCGGACGGCGATGGCAAGGCGGACAAATCGTCGGTGTTTGCGGACCGGTTCTCGAGTCCTTTGGCGGGCATTGGCTCAGGAGTTCTGGCCTGGCGCGGCGATGTGTGGTTCACGGAGATCCCGAGCCTGTGGAGGATCACCAAGGGCAATGCCGGGAATCCGCCGCGGTCGGAGGTGGCGTCGGATCCGCGCCCGATGATGGGTTACCGGGGCGAGGAATTGCTCCGGGGATTCGGGGTGCGGTTCAGCTTTACGGGTCATGACCTGCACGGGCTCCGGATCGGGCCGGACGGGCGTCTGTATTTCAGCGTGGGAGACCGCGGGGCGCACGTGACCAGCCGGGAGAAGTACGTGATCGACCTGCCGGACGAGGGCGGGGTATTCCGGTGCGAGTTGGACGGGTCGAATCTGGAGTTGGTGCACCGCGGACTTCGGAATCCGCAGGAGCTGGCCTTTGACGAGCGGGGCGACCTGTTCACGGGCGACAACGATTCGGACCAGGGGGACCGGGAGCGTTGGGTGCGGGTGTTGGACGGCGCGGACAGCGGGTGGCGGGTGGGTCACCAGCATGCGCCACTGGGCAACGCGGGCATGTGGAACATGGAACGGCTTTGGGTGCCGCATTTCCCGGGACAGGCAGCGTACCTGCTGCCGCCGATCGCCAACATTGGCGATGGGCCGGGTGGATTGGTCTATGACTACGGCTCCAGCCTCCCGACGGCGTTGAAGGGCCGTTTCCTGCTGGCGTACTTCAAGGGTACCAGCGCGAAGAGCGGCATCTATTCGCTGGCGGTCGAGCCCCGAGGGGCCGGCCACGCCCTGGTCGCGCATGACCCGTTCGTCTGGAATTCCCTGGTGCCGGACGTGGACGTGGGCCCGGACGGTGCGATCTGGTTTGCGGACTGGCATGAGGGCTGGCCGAAGAGCAACAAGGGCCGTCTCTACAAGGCCCAGTTCGCGGACGTGGCCAGCCAGCCCGAGGTCGCGGCAACCGGCAAGATCCTGGCGGAGGGCTGTTCGTCCGCGTCAACGGATCAACTGGTGACGTGGCTGGGTCACGGCGACATGCGAGTGCGGACGGAGGCCCACCTGGAGATCGGGCGCCGTCTGGCTGGCAGACGTCCTGGCTCGGACGACCTCGAACGGCGGTTGGGCCGTCTGGCACAGACGAGTCCGAATGCACGCGCGCGGATCCACGCGGTCTGGGCACTCGGCGTCGCCGGCCGGGCGACATCCTGGCGGTCGCCTTTGCTGCCGCTGCTTCGCGCCGAACACGGAGAAGTCGCGGTGCAGGCCGCCCGGGCAATCGGATGGTGGGTGGAACACCAGCAGGTCAGCACGCCCGGCCAGCGGAAGAACCGCACGATCGAGATCCCGAAGTACGACCGGTTCCTGCAGGAAGCCCTCCTGCAGCTGATGGCCCAGGGAAATGCCCGTCAGCGTGTGGCCGCCACGGAAACCCTCGGCAAGGCCGGCTGGCGGGACTTCGTTCCCGCACTGAAGGCGCTGCTCGTACGATACCCGGTGGATGAGGATCCGGTCTGGCGTACGGTGGCAGCGTCGGTTCTGGCCAATCATCCGGGCGCCAAGGAGGCCGACGCCTGGCGTTCCGAGTCGAATCCGGCCCTTCGCACGGTCGCGCTCCTGTCGCAGCGCCGTCGGATGGACCCGGGGATCGGTGCCTTCCTGGAGGATTCGGATCCGTTGCTGGTCGTGGAGGCGGCGCGGGCCATCAATGACATGCCCATCGTCGGCGCCTATCCGGCACTGGCTGCGTTGGCGGAGCCGGCAAGGCTGGATCCGCTCCTGCAACGGCTCCAGGCGCTGGAGCTTCCCGCCGTCACGAAGCTCGATGGGATCCGCGATGTGCGGGCTGATCAGCCCTTGCCGTGGAAGGACGCGCGGTTTGACCCGGTGCCCTCCCTTCTGCATCGGATCATCAACGCAAACTTCCGTCTGGGAACTCCGGAGGCCGCCAACCGCCTGACCGCCCTTGCCGGCCGGGCCGACCTGCCCGAGGGGATCCGGAACGAGGCACTGCTGGCCCTCGGATCCTGGGCGAAACCCGCGCCCCGGGATCGCGTGGTGGGGGTGTACCGCCCGTTGAAGGAGCGGGACCCTGCCCCGGCCCAGCAGGCATTGGCGGCTGCCGCGCCCGTACTCCTGACGAACTCGTTGGCCGAGGTCCAGATTGCGACCGCGGAAGCCGTATCGTCGCTGCGGTTGAAGGATTCAGTGCCCCGGCTGGAAGCCCTGGTGCGGGACACCAACGCACCGGCCAAGGCTCGCGCTGCGGCTCTGCGGGCAGTGGCGAGGATCGATTCGACCGCGCCCAGCCTCCTCGCGCTGGTCGAGCTGGCGGCCAAGGATTCCGCCGAAGCCATCCGACTCGAAGCCTCGAGGATCGGAGCCGAGCTGAATCCCGCCGATGCCGTTGGCCAGCTGGCTGCGAAGTTGTCGGGCGGAACCCGTGCGGAGCAGCAGGCGGCGTTCGGTACGCTGGGGAACCTGCAGACCGAAGCTGCTGATGCGGTGTTGGCCGATTGGCTGGACCGGTTGATGAAGCGGGAGGTCTCGAACGACGTGATGCTGGACCTCGTCGAGGCGGCCCGGCGGCGCAAGGCCGACGTGGTGAAGACGAAGCTGGCCGAATACGAGGAATGGAAGCTTCCGAAGGACCATCTCTCGCCCTACCGCGAGGCCCTGTTTGGCGGCGATGCGGCCC
The DNA here is from genome assembly GCA_965284395.1 of Limisphaerales bacterium. GTDB lineage: Bacteria > Verrucomicrobiota > Verrucomicrobiia > Limisphaerales > UBA9464 > UBA6176. The sequence continues at coordinate 1,711,854 of OZ260084.1, forward strand.
GCGGCAGAAGGATCTTCTACGAGAATGCGGCCGTGGCCTGCACGCGGTGCCACCAGATCGGCAAGGATGGTGGCGGGAACGCCGGCCCGAAGCTGGACGGCTTGGCTGGGCGCGTGACCCGGGAGCACCTGCTGGAGTCCGTAGTCTTCCCGAATCGCCAGATCACCGAGGGATTCGCAACGGCCTTGATCAAGCTGAAGAACGGTCAGGAGCTGGCGGGCGTGCTGAAGGGCGAGACCGGGGAGGAGATCATCCTGCTCTCTCCGGAGGACGGCGAGGTGAAGGTGAAGAAGGCCGACGTCGAGAAGCGCGAGCCCGGGCTGAGCGGAATGCCCGAGGGTTTTGCCAATCTCCTGTCGCTGTCGGAACTTCGCGACGTGGTCGAGTTCCTCAGCATGCTGAGATAATCAGGGTCGGGGGATTGCATCGCCGTCGGTCATCGGGGAGGTTCGCCCCGATGGCGAAACTGCAGGTGTTGCACCGGACCCGGTACCGCTACGCGGCTCCGGTGCGCGAGAGCTTCAACGAGATCCGGCTCCAGCCGGTCTCGAACGAGCACCAGACTTGTGACTCCTTCATGCTGAAGGTCCTGCCGGCGGTGCACCTGCGCCACTACGAGGACTTCTACGCGAACTGCGTCCACCACTTCGAGATCCCGCAGTCGCACGACAGCCTGCTGGTCGAGGCCCGGAGCGTGGTTTCGACCAACCGGAGCAACTGGCTGGATCCGGCGGCACAGCCATTTCCCCTGAGCCGGATCCGCGAGTGCGTCCGGCTGGAGCGCTGTTTCGACTACCTCCAGTCCAGCCAGTACATCGAGCTCGACCCAGTGGTCTGGCGGTTGGCGATCGATGCCTCGGCCGGCTGCACCGACACCTGGCAGACGGCGCAGTCCCTGATGGCCTGGGTCCATTCGCAGTTCACCTACGCACCCAGATCGACGACGGCTTACACCCGCATGGCCGAAGCCCTCGAGCGGCGGACCGGCGTGTGCCAGGACTACGCCCATGTGCTGATCGGGCTTTGCCGTTCACTCCAGATTCCCGCCCTCTACGTGTCCGGATACCTGTCGACCCCGGGAGCGGATGCTTCCCACGCGTGGGTGGAGGTCTTCCTGCCGGAAGTCGGCTGGCGTGCCTTGGATCCCACCCACAATCACCAACCGGACGACAACTACGTGAAGGTGGCGGTAGGGCGGGACTACTCGGACGTGCCTCCGACCCGCGGGCACTACAAGGGAACCCAGCAGCGCTCGATCGAGGTCGAGGTGCAGATCGCACCGGTGGAGGTCTAGGGTGTCGCGGTTCCGCCTGCGGCTGGGGGCTCGGGCTCAGCCTCGGCGGACGGGGTGGGTTCTGCGGTCGCCTCGGCAGCGGCAACCGGCGCGTCGGCTGTAGAGCCGCTGGTCACGGAAGGATCGACTGTCTCGACCGGCAATTCCGGCTGGGTGGGTTCGGCGGGTGCCGTGGCGAGGTGATTGTCGACGGTGAGGAGCGACTCGGGCCGCTGGACGGGGATGCGGCGGAGTTCGTCGGCGGCAGGAAGGGCATCGAGACCCGCGAGGCCGAAGTACTCGAGGAAGGCCGGTCCAGTCGCGAACTGCATGGGCTTGCCGATCACCTCGGCGCGGCCGGCCTCCACCACCAGATTGCGCTCCTTGAGCGTGCCCATGACGCCATCGACGGCGACGCCACGGATCTGCTCGATCTCGGCGCGGGTAATGGGTTGTCGGTAGGCGATGATGGCGAGCGTCTCGAGGGCGGGCTGGGAAAGCCGCGCGGGCCGGCTCTTCACCCCGAGGAACGTGCGCAACCACGGCGCAAACTCCGGCTGGGTCACGAACTGCCAGGACCCGGCAACACAGACGAGCCGATAGGTCCGCGCCGCCGTCTCGTGCTCCTGCGCCAGCACTTGCAGCGCGGCCTCGATCTCCTCGACCGGCGTTTTCTTCAGCGCCTTGACGTGCTCCTCCGCTCCCTCTTCGTCGGCCGCACGCGACAAGACGTCGCGAAGTTCATTCGGGGAAAGGGGCTTCTGCGAGGTGAACAGCAGGACTTCGAGGATGGACTTCAGCTCCATGGGTCAGGCGGTCTGGGGATTGTCGGTACCGGATCCCATCGGATTGGCTTCCGGCAGGGTTCCGGGCTCATCGGGCACGACGGGTTGCACGATGTCGGCAGGCGGGGAGGCGGGCGGGAATTCGGGACCGGAGTCATCCGGGCCGGGCTCCGAAGGGGGCTTGGGCGACGCGGCCGTCACGGGAGCCATCTCAACCTCGATCTCGCCGAACTGCTCGGACTGCACCGCCACGAGCTGCTTCATGCGGATCAATTCCAGCAATGCCAGGAAGGTGACCACCACCTCGGCACGGGTCCGGGCTGCCGCGAAGAGCTCGCTGAACCGGAATCGGCTCTGGGTCGATGACAGCTGACGAAGGTACTCGATCTTCTCCGAGACGGTGTAGGGATCGGCCTGGATCTCGCGGACGTCCGTACGCTCCGTGTAGCGCTTGAGGATGACGGCGACGGCGTTGACGAGATCGAACACGGATGCCGACTCCCGGCGGCTGGGTTCGGGGGTCGTGAGTTCAGGCCGGGCCGGACGATGCTCGTAGATCGAGTCCATGGCCGCCTCACGCTCCTGAAGACGGGCGGCGGCATCCTTGAACTTCTTGTACTCGACCAGACGCCGGATCAGTTCCCATCGCGGGTCCTCTTCGTCTTCCTCCTCCGCCTGCACCGCCACCTGCTTGTCGACCGGGAGCAACTCGCGGCTCTTGATGTACAGCAGCGTCGCTGCCATCACCACGAACTCGCCGGCCACCTCCAGGTCGAGTTCCCGCATCTGTTCGATGTAGGCGACGAACTCCGTCGCAATACGGGTCAGGTTGACCTGATAGATGTCCACCTCCTGCTTCTTCACCAGGTGGAGAAGCAGGTCGAGCGGACCTTCGAACACATCAAACTGGACGCGATATTCGGGCATTTCCGAGGCCCCCGGACTTCCGGGTGCGGACGTGGGAACCTACGGGAGCGCCGTCAGGGTTGGCAACGCCAGCGTCAACGCGTCGTCGCCGGCCGGGGGGAGTTTGAAGCAGAGGAACGGGCCACCCAGCCACCTCGATCTCCCTTCTACCCCAGTCCTGAGACGCCTTGATGGCTGTCGGCGCCCTCGGGGCGATGCCCGGGCTGCCTTTGTGTCTGGCAACTGGGTACTGGCAACTCTCCCTGTAGGCCGGCTGCCCCTACGCGGCGGCTCACGATCCACGCCGGGTGAGGGCACCCGGCCATGTGCGTTAACCTAAAAAATCTACCAAAATCCCCGTAAAGACAACAATGTCGCGTCATGGCCTCCGATTTGGACGCGCTTCCAGAAGAGTGGGACATCCTCGCTACCTGGCTTCCCGCCAATCTCGACACCCTGGCGCGCGAGCATGGTTTCATGCGCAGGGCACGCGGTCTTCAAGAACCTGCCCGATGGCTTCGGCTCTTCTTGATGCATGTTGGCGGTGGACTGTCGCTCAAGCAAACGGTCACACGCGCCTCTGAACTTGGACTCGCCGATGTCAGCAGTGTCGCTCTCTTCAAGCGTCTGAGGGTTGCCGAACCCTGGCTGCAGGCGCTGACCTCACACCTGCTCTGTGCCCAGCGCCGGAGCCTCGGAATCTGGGCCGCCCGGTGGAGTGGTGGGATTCGGGTTGTGGACGCCACGGATGTCAGTGAACCGGGCGCGACCGGAAGCTCATGGCGCATCCACTATAGCGTGCGGTTACCCGAGTTGGTCTGCGATCACTACGAGCTCACCGACGCCAAAGGTGGAGAGAAGCTTGGACGATTTCCAATCAAGCCCAGAGAACTGGTCTTGGCCGATCGCGGCTACAGCCATCGCGCTGGCGTAGCGCATGTTTTGGGTTCTGGTGCTGATGTGGTGGTGCGATGGAACCATGCGCTGTTTCCACTGATTGGGCAGGATGGCAAACCGTTCGAAGTGCTTCCAAAAGCCCGCAAATTGAAGGTTTCTGAAGAGGCCGAGTGGCCCGTGACATTCGAACACGGAGGCAAGCGATACAACCTGAGGCTATGCGTTCGTCGTAAAGGGCGCTTGGCAACCGACAAGGCGCAACGAAAGGCGCTGCGGAAGGCGGAGAAGAATGGAACGAAGGCAAACGAAGCGAGCCTGGAACTGGCTGAGTACATTCTCGTACTGACCTCGGCGCAGGCCGATGCCCTGACGACCAAGGCGGTGCTGGGGATCTATCGAAGCCGGTGGCAGGTCGAGTTGGTGTTCAAGAGATTGAAGAGCCTCTTGGGTTTGGGGCATGTGCCAAAAAGCACAGACGCATCCGCCAGAGCGTGGATGCAGGCAAAGATCCTAACCTCACTGCTGATCGAGAGGGTGCTCCTGGAAGCGGAGCTTTTTTCCCCCTGGGGAGACACCCGAGGAGAATGAGAGTCGGTGGCGGGCGTTCGTCGAGGTGCGCGACTCCGTGTTGTCGATCTTGGCGCCGGCGATTCCGCTGCGACATCTGTTGTCAAATGGTCGGCGCATTGCTCGTCGACTTGCAGACATCCAACGCAAGCGGACTCGGCAACTTGTCGGCATGAAGGCTTCGATCGATGGAAAATTAGGTTAACGCACATGGGGCACCCGGCCTACAACTGCCTTGAAACTTGAATCTTCAAACTTCGAACTAAAAACGAAAGGTCGCCCATCCCAGACCCCCCGGCCGGCAACAGGCGACACTGTCTGATCAACCAACAGGGCTGATCGTCGAAGATGTCCTTGGACTCAGGCGTTGACCGCCTTCGCCGCCTGGCGACGGCGCGCAACCCACACCCCACCGACGAGGAACAATCCCATCGTCATGTACGTCGCCGGCTCCGGCGTGCCCGTCAGCGCCGCCACGTTCACCGCGCCGATGTCGATCGCGAACAGCAGGTCGTTGAAGTCCCGGTCGCCACCACCGAAGAGGTCCTCGAACCCGATCACCAGGTACGAGTCGTAGATCGTCGCGAACGACACCACGTGGTTGATCCCGTCCCGGTTCACCGACGAATCCGTCGAGTACACCTCGCCCGGCGTGCGGGTCGCGCCGTTGGCGATCAGGAAGAAGTCCAGCTTCTGGCCCCCCTTGATCGTGCCGAGGTCGACGAAGTCACCGGCCTTCAGCGGGGTCGAGGCGGTGCGGCTGCCACCGGTGGAGGCATTGGGGAAGATCAGCAGAGGGTTACCTGTCTTGACCCCGCCGCCCGAGGTGTTGAAGCCGAGCGAGTTCTCGTAGCCGGCACCTTCGCCGATGAAGTAGGCGCGGACGTTGGAGTCGGTGGCGAGCTTGAGCTTGCTGGGGTCGAGGAGGTGGGCGTTGTCGTTGATCTTCTTGCCCTCGGAGAGCGCGGTGTTGAGGTAGCCGCTGAGGCCCGGGAGGACCGACTTCACAAAGGTGTCGGAGGCGGCATCGGAGCCGGAGAGCTGGACCTTGTCGACGATGTCGAGGCCGAAGGGCCGGGCGGAGGACTGGACCGGGGAGGCCGTCTGGGCGAGGGCGCTGAGGCTGAGGCTGAGGGAGGCGACCGCCGCGAGGGCGAGGGAGGTAACGATGTTCTTCATATTCGACGGACTCCCATCGCTGCCGGCATGCCAAGCGACGGCTCACATCTCAATCATCTGTAAAGGAACAGCTTACGAATCAGTAGCCTTCCACCCCCTCCAGCCGACGGCCCCGTGCAGGGGACTGCAACCGTGCGGATGCAATGCCGTCCCCACCCGATCGTGCATCCGTGCACCCGCAACCGCACCCGTCCCCCACGACCAACGGGATGTCCCATATGGGACATCCGTTTGGTCATCGGCCTGCGATCGGTCCAACGGCTGTTCGATGACCAATTCCATGTCGCAGGTGGGACATCCCATTGGTCCAACGGCCGCCGACCCCGGCGTGACCAATCCCATGTCCCATATGGGACATCCGTTTGGTCAGCAGCCTGCGATCGGTCCAACGGCTGATCGGTGACCAATTCCATGTCGCAGGTGGGACATGGAATTGGCAACGGGCTACGCGGGCGCGGAAGGTCCCTGACGCAAGATCCCAGTTTCCTGAGGCCAGTACCCAGTTATGGAGTCTGGCGATTGGGAGCTCCGTAAGGGCTCGGCGGCGTGACCTTGTCTTCGACGGACCTCGCCCCGGACTGACGACAGGGGCATGACGGCCGGGTTCAACTCCGTCCTTGAGGCAGCATGTCCCCACGCAGTGGTTCACGATCCAAGCCGGGTGAGGGCACCCGGCCTACAAGCGAGGCCCCTGGATCGGGCAATCAGGAACTGCCCGCTGGGCCAAGCGGCTGAAAACGATGGCTTCCGTATCCAGAAACCCCGTGAACGGCTGACCTCAATGGTTGGCTACAGGACGGGGATGAGGACGACCTGGCGGACGTCCATGACGGCGACGCCGGGTTTGCGTCGGGGACGGATCTCGAGGGAGAGGCGGCCGGGGGACTTGACCTCGAGGATGCCGAGGCGGCGGGACATGAACTTCTGGAATCCGCCAGTTTCCATGACGGTGAACGCGAGTCTGGAATCTCCGAGGGAGATCTCGACTTCGGATCCGCCGGAGCCGGTGCCGCAGCCCTGCAGGATCTCGACCTCGTAGAGGCCGGCCTTGCGGACGTCCAGGTCCCAGCCGACCCAGTCCTCGGGGATGGTCCAGAAGCCGATGGTGTTCTTGTGGGCGGGAGGTTCGTACTGGAGGTTCTTGCCGTGGGTGGTGCCAAGGTGGGCGGGCAAGAGGAAGGATCCGTCCGGGCGAGCGGCGATGGGAGACGGTTCGTAGGCCGGGTTTTTGACGGGCATCTGGGCGCCGACGCGGGTGCGCCAGTCGGCGAGCTCCTTGGCGAGGGCATTGGCCTTCTCGGGGATGGCGTTGGCGAGGTCCTGCTGTTCGCCGAGGTCGGAGGCGAGGTTGTAGAGTTCGAGGTGACCCGACTCGTAGAACTGGATGACCTTCCAATCCCCGGAGCGGACGGCTCCGTACGGAGTCGCGCCGCCGGGATGGTAATGGGGATAGTGCCAGAAGAGGGAGCGTTGGGCGATGCCCTTGCCGCGAAGGAGCGGGGCGATGCTGAGGCCGTCGGGTTCATGACCTGCGACGTCTTCGGTTCCGGTGATCTCGAGGAGCGTGGGGTAGAGGTCGATGGTCTGGACGGGGGTGGAGACGGTGGATCCGGGGCGGGTCACGCCAGGCCAGAGGGCAATCAAGGGAACGCGCACGCCTCCTTCGTAGGCGTCACCCTTGCCGGAGCGGAGGGGAAAGTTGCTGGTGGCGCGGGTGTCGCCCCCGAGGACCAGGCCGCCGTTGTCGGAGGTGAAGAGGATGACGGTGTTGGTGGCGATCCCGAGGTCGACGAGTTTGGCGCGGATGCGGCCGACGGAGTCATCGACAGATTCGAGGAGCGCGGCGTAGGTGGCATTGCGCTGGGCGTCGGGGGTGCGGGCCTTGTACTTGGCGATGACGTTGGACTTCCCGGCGAGAGGGGTGTGGACGGCGTAGTGCGGGAGGTAGACGAAGAACGGGTTGGAACGGTTCTTCTCGATGAAGGAAATGGCCTCGGAGCATTCGCGGTCGGTGAGGAATTCGCCTGCGGGGCCATCCGGCAGCTTGGGGAGGTTGTAGGGTGCGATGTAACGGGGTGGCTGTCCGCGATGATCGCCGGCGACGTTGAGGTCGAATCCGAACTGTTCCGGGGTGGTGTCCTGGCCGAGGTGCCATTTGCCGATGCTGGCGGTGGCGTATCCGGCGGACTTGAGGCGGGAGGCGATGGTGGGCTCGGAGGGATCGAGGCGTTTCGACCAGTCGGGAGGAGAGAGCTTGGCCTTGGGAGCGGGGTGGCCGGCGATCCAGTCGGTGAGATGGAGTCGGGCTGGGGACTTGCCCGTCAGGAGTGCGGCGCGGGTTGGCGAACAGACGGTGCAGGCGCTGTAGGCGTCGGTGAAGCGGGTGCCGTCGCGGGCGAGGCGATCGAGGTTGGGTGTCTGGTGGAAGCGGGAGCCGTAGCAACCGAGGTCGGCCCAGCCGAGGTCATCGACGAGGATGACGATGACGTTGGGCTTGGTGGTGGCTGCGAATGAGGGACGGACGAAGGCGGCGAGAAGGAGGAACAGGAAGGCCAGTCCGCGGAGGGAAGCCAGTGCGCGAAGGCGGGGCATGGGTGGGAGGATAGGCAGGACCGGGTGGGGACAGGGAGTTGGAAGTTTTGGATTTGGGGCGGGCGCATGCGGAAACGGCCCGAGGGGGCGGACACTGGGATGGCCATAGCAGCTCGTGAGGACACTCGCCCCACCCTACGACCCGAGGAAACGGAGACTTGGAAGTCCGGGAGGGGAGGCCATGCTCCGGGGCATGCGCTTCTTGGACATCTGCGTGCTTTCGTGTGCCTGCATGGCGGGAATTGGAATGCAGCTGGAGGCTGCGGAGTGGAAGCCGCTGTTCAACGGGAAGGATCTGGACGGGTGGGTCCAGAAGGGTGGCAAGGCGATGTATTCGGTGGAGGGGGGCGAGGTGGTAGGCAAGGCGGTGGCAGGGACACCGAATTCGTTCCTGTGCACGGCGCGGAACTACACGAACTTCATCCTGGAGTTGGATTTCAAGCCGCATCCGGCGCTGAACTCCGGGGTGCAGGTGCGTTCAGAGGTCTTCAGCGAGCCGAGGAAGCTGATCCTGAACGGCAAGACGAACAACATCCCGGCGGGTCGGGTGCACGGCTACCAGGTGGAGATTGATCCGAGCAAGCGGGCCTGGACGGGTGGGATCTATGACGAGGGGCGGAGGGGTTGGCTGGTGGACCTGAAGACCAACGACGCGGCGCGGGCAGCGTTGAAGATGGGAGAGTGGAACCAGTTCCGGATCGAATGCGTGGGGGACGAGATCAAGACGTTCCTGAACGGAGTGGCGGCGGCGCAGTTGAAGGACGGACTGACGCCGGCCGGGTTCATCGGCCTTCAGGTCCACGGGGTGGGCAAGAACACGAACCAGCTGGAGATGCGGTGGCGCAACATCCGCATCCAGGAGTTGCCGTAAGGCGGGAGGCGGGCAGGAGTTTTCGGTTTCAAGTTTCAAGGGGGGAACTCCTGAAACTGCACCCTGCGAGCGGTGGGGCGAGTGTCCTCACGAGCCGGTCAGGAGTCCCAAGTTTCAAGATTCAAGCTTGAAGCCTGGCTCCCGCTTCAAACTTGAAACTGAAAACTCCAAACTCCGAGGCGGCTCGACGGAGTTTCGCACCGCCTTGGAACAAACTTCAGGGCTGAACCGGCAGTCGATCGGTTCAGAAGGACCTCGGGACGCCACCCGGGAGGCCGAGGCGGTTGGTGCGGCCCGGGAGGGTGGGTGGTGGGATGGCACCGGGTCCGTCAAAGCCCGCATAGAACGGGAGGGCGGAACCGCCGGCGTGGGCCGAGACGATGGCGTCGACGCCCGGGGATCCGCGTTCGAGGATGCGGTTCACGCCAGCCCGGGTCTCGGAGACGAGAGTTCGGAACGGGCTGCCCTGGAACGCGACCTCACCGGCGACGATCGATGCAGAGGCGTCCTGGATGAAGAACATGGGGTCGGCCTTGGGACCGCCGGAGGCCATGACGAAACCGCCGAGGAGATCGGTCTTTCCACCTTCGAGGGTGCTGATGACGGTACCGGGCTTCTCGACCTTGAGTCCAAGGATCCAGACGGTGCCCCCGCGGTTGACTATCTTGGTTCCATCGCGTTCCACGCACCACTGGCGGGCCCAGACCTTCTGGTTTCGGATCGACCACTCGGAGCGGGAAGATACGTCCTCGAGGAAGAGATCGCCCTTGCCGGAGCCGAGGTAGCGGACGTCGGAGCAGGACGAGATGACGAGGCGGCGAGTGGAAGCATGCTCGATGAGGGCATCGACGGAGGAGGATCCGGCGATGCGCTCGAATCGAACGATGGGGGCGGGGCCATCGACCAACTTGAAGGCGGCGCGGTTGCCCAGGCCGGTGTTCACGATGCGGGCTTCGCACCCGATGATGCGGCGGACGGCGCCGCGGATCTCGACGGGTGTGGTGATCCGCCAGGTACCGTTGGGGAGGTAGACGGTGGTGGCGCCGGAATCGATGGCCTTCTGGATGGCGGGGCCATCGTCGATGTCGTCATCCGGCTTGCCGCCGAAGCGGAGCGGGCTGGCCCACTGGGTGAATGGATCCCACGGGAGGTCGGGCGTCTCTTCGATGGCGAGCTGGAGGGGTTCGCGAGGGGCGTTGAAGAGAGCGGCGCGGGGGTGGGAGATGAAGTAGTCGACGTCCTCGATGTCGACGACGAAGTTGGTGACGGTCCGGTTCTCGATGACATTGGTCCAACCCGGGGCATTGAGGTGGCTGGTGAAGAGGAAGCCGCGGTTCTGGATCGCAGCGGCCTGGCGGCGGATGGGAAGGGCCTGGAGCTTGGCGTCGAGGAGGGTGATGAAGCTGGCAGGGTCACGGCTGAGGATGGCCGGGACCGCATTGGAGGAGCGGAAGTCGCGGATGGTGAGGGTCTGGCCGGAGTTGCGGATGGCGGCAACACGCTGGTTGTGGGTCTCGACGTGTTCCAGGGTGACGGAGTACTGGGGAAAGGCAGCCTTGATGCCATAGTCAAAGCCCTCGATGAGGACGTTCTGGATGAGCGCGGGTCCGATGGCATCGCAGTGGCCGATGTCGATTCCGGCGACGCCTTCGCCCTTGCCGCCGGCGGTGATGGTGACGTCGCGGATGCAGCCCTGACGATTGGCCATGAAGGCGATGCCGGAGGCAACGGTGTTTCCGGTCCCGGTATGGATGGAGAGGTTGCGGACGGCGTTGCGTTCGCGGGAGGCGGGGGATTCACCCATCCAGAGGACAAAGGCGTCGCGGGAAGATCCGGTGAAGGCGGGTGAGAAATCAGCGAGCCGGAGGACGGCTCCGGTGCGGCTCTGGCCTTGGAGGATGGTGGCGCGGAAGCTGGATTCCTCATTGGTGGCGACGGGCCACTTGAGGGGGGACGAGATGAGGTAGGTCCCGTTGGGAAGGTAGATGATGCGGTTCTGGTTCGGGTGTTCGATGAGGGCCTGCTGGATGGCCAAGGTATCGTCGGTGACGCCGTCGCCCTTGGCGTGATAGGGCGGCTTGGTGACGTCGATGATGCCGGCATCGTCGGGGAAGCGGATGTCTTCTGCGATGGCGGGCAGGCCACCGAGGCCAGCCAAAAGCAGGCAGGAGAGGACGAAGCGGACCATTCTACCGGGAGTCAGATGCCGAACCACGTGGGGAGCCTATCGATTGGGGTGGGTTCCGGCCAGCATGGACCCGCGTCAAACGGGGCGGGAACGTCCTCGTTGCCCTCCCATGCCCCTTTCGAAGGCGCCGAGGACGACGCCACTCCGTTCCTGGCTTCGAACGGGACTGCCTCACGATTCGCCCCGGGGCTTGGGGACTGCCTCCGGACGTCGGCAGCTACAGGGGATGAGTCAGCGGTGGTTGCGCCACTGGCGATGGCATGAGGTGCAGCCGTCCTTGATCTGTTTCCAGGCGGCATCGGCGGCGGGCTTGTCGAGGTTGCGGAGGGCTGACTCGAGGGAGGCGGCTGCGGACTCGGAGGCTTTCATTGCCTCAATGAACGCGGGATCGGAAGGGCCGAGGTGGAGGCGGACGCCTTCGTGGAACTGCTCGTGGAGGAGGCGTGCGACCTGGACGGGGGATTCGTCGGGGGCGGCGGGGATGGGTTGCCATCCGGCAGCCTTCATGTCGGCGAGAGCCTCGGTGTGACCGTCGATGTGGACCATGGCATCGACGAGGCCTCTGGGAGTGACGACGGGCACGCGGGACTTGGCGGCAGCCACCAAGGCGGCGACATCGGGCATCTGGAACTCGCGGACGCAGCGGTAGAGGCCTGGGTAATCGGGGGAGGTGCCGGCCAGTTTCTGCCATGCCTCCGCGGTGGGGGCATCCCAGACTCCAGTAGACCGGGCGATGAGGGCGGCGGCGGTGGGTCCGCGGTGCTTTCCGTGGTGGCAATGGACAAAGATTCCTTCCCCCCTGGGAACGGCGAGGGAAGCAAGGGCCGCCGTGGCCTGTGGAGGAACGCCATCGTAGCCGATGGGAATGTGGATGTACTGGAGGCCATGGCGGCGGGCGGCCTCGATGTCGGGACGGGCACCATCGACGGAGACGACGGTCCGGACGCCTGCGGCGGCGAGGGCGGCGAAGGCAGCATCGCCGTGGGGTTCGCCGCCGGACCAGAGGCGGGGGCCCAGTTGGTAGGCGTTTTCGACGCCGGTGAGCTCGACGGGCGAGGGCTTGGTTCCAGTCTGGACGAGGGGACTGGGGGGCTTGGGGGTGGCGGAAGGCTGCTGGCATCCGGACCCGATGGCAGTGACGAGCGCAACGGCTGCGGCGAGGATGGCGGGCCGGAGGAACATGGTGGTGAGCCTCGCGGGTGCGCGGAAGGAGGGCAAGGGGGAGGAGTTTTAAGGTGGAAGATTCAAGTTCGAAGGTGGGAAACCGCCTCGTCACCTCGGCGGCTGCCGAGTCTGTAGGCCGCGTGCCCCCACGCGGCGAGGCATGGGCAGCGCCGGGTTGGGGCACCCGGCCTACAATGACTTCATCCGGGCCCCGCCTCGTGACCTGGTTACGGCGTCGGGGAGGCGAAGCGGTAGCCGACGCCGGGTTCGGTGAGGATGAGTTCGGGGGACATGGGGGAGGACTCGAGTTTCTCTCGAAGTCGGGCGACGTAGACGCGGAGGTAGTGGGTGTGTTCCTCGGAGCCGGGGCCCCAGACCTCGCGAAGGATGTGGCGGTGGGTGAGGACCTTTCCGGCGTGGCGGACGAACAGCCGCAGCAGCGAATACTCGGTTGCTGTCAGGGCGACGTCGGTGCCGTCGATGGAGACTCGGCGCGAGGCGAGATCGACGAGGATCTTGCCGGAGCGGAAGGCCGGGGGTTCGGGTTCGCGGGCGGCGTGGCGGAGGGCGGCGCGGATGCGGGCGAGTAGTTCGCCGGAGTTGAAGGGCTTGGTGACGTAGTCATCGGCGCCGGCATCAAGGGCAGCGATCTTTTCGGCTTCGGCGTCGAGGGCGGTGAGGACGAGGACTGGAACGGACGACCATTCGCGGAGTCGCTGGAGGACTTCGGCGCCGGGGATGTCTGGCAGGCCGAGGTCCAGGAGGACGCAGGCAGGACGGTGTTGGGCGGCGAGGAGGAGAGCCTCGCGTCCGGCGCTGGCCGAGAGGACCCGGTGTCCGGCGCCTTCGAGCACGATGGAGAGGAGGCGCTGGATCTGGGGTTCATCGTCGATCACCAGGACGAGGGCACCCTGGGGAGACGGGGGCTTGGTGGTGTTCATGACGATTCGGCGGGAGTGGCAGGAGGCTCCGACATGGGCAGGAGCAGCGAGAAGGTGGCACCGCCGCCGCCTCGATTCGAGGCTTCAACGGAACCGCCGCAGGCTTCGGTGAAGCCCTTGACGATGGAGAGGCCGAGTCCGGTGCCACCGGGCCTGGCGGATTCGCCGCGGATGAAACGGTCGAAGATGCGGGAGGGATCGGCGGTGCCGAGGCCGGGTCCGCGATCGGAGACGGAGATGAGGAAGTGGGAGGGGTTGCGGGAGGCCGACGAGGACGTCGCCACCCCGGAGGTGACGACGAGTTCGACGGGGGTTCCGGCCGGAGTGTGGGAGGCGGCGTTGGCGAGGAGGTTGACGATGGCCTGTTCGAGGAGGACGAAGTCGGTGCGGATGAGTGGGAGGGAGGGTTCGATCGAGACCTGGAGGGGGTGGTCGCGGAATTGGTCTTGGGTCGACTTGACGGCCACGTGGCAGACGTCGGCGATGTCGCACCAATCGAGCGAAGGCCGGACGTGACCAGCCTCGAGGCGGGCGACGTCGAGGAGGTTTCGGACGAGGCGATTGAGACGGGCGGATCCGACGAGGATCTCGTCGGTGAGGCGGGCGGCGTGAGGAGGAAGGTCCTCGAGCGAGCGGAGGCTGGAAGTGGCGGCGGTGATGGCGGCGAGCGGGGTGCGGAGCTCGTGGGAGACGGAGTTGAGGAGGCTCTTGCCGAGGCGTTCGGATTCGGCGAGGAGGCGGGCGTCCTGTTCGGAGTCGCGGAGTTGCTGGCGGTCTAGGACGAGGGCGATCTGGCGGATGAAGGCCTCGAGGAGCGAACGCTGGGAGAGGGACAGGGGAGAGCGTTGGCGGGGTCGGAGGCCCACGACGCCGAGGCATCCGGCGGTGGAGGCGAGGGGTTGGTAAAGTGCCTCGGCGGAGGGGAGCGTGTCGGTGGTCCAGCCGGCAGCGCGGCTGTTGCGGAAGGCCCAGGCGGCGACGCTGAACTCCTTGTCCGGGAGTGAGAGGGTGCCGAAGGGATAGGCGACGAGGGGCGACTCCGGCTGTCGCGGGGACTCCGGGAGGAGGACCGCGACATCGGCGTCGAAGACGGAACCGAGCTGACGGACGACCACCCCGAGGAGTTGGGCCAGATCGCGGACATCGGCGAGTTCGCGCGTGAGATGATAGAGGGCGGTGGCGTGTTGTTCGCGTTCGCGTTCGGCGGCCTGTTGGGCACGGAGGCGGGCGGTGAGCTGCCCCATGGCGACAGCAACGACGAAGAACATCAGGAACATCAGGCCGTCCTGAAAGCTCGTGATGTGGAGGGTGTGGACGGGCGGAAGGAACAGGAAGTTCCAGAGGAGGGCGCTGGTGCTGGCGGCGAAGAGGGTGGGACCTCGACCTACAAAGAGCGCAAGCCCGACGACGGCGATGAGGTAGATGAAGGAGGGAGCGTAGTGACCGGTCCAGTTCCGGAGGACCAGGTTGGCCAGGGTGGTGACGGCGACGACGCCCGCTGAGGTGACGTACTGGCGCGGCCCGGACGCGGGTTGGAGATCCCGGAAGGCAGAAAGGTGTCGGATCGGGGAGGCCTGTGCGCGGACGCAGAGGACGTCGATGTCGCCGCTCTCGCGGATGAGGCGGGAAAGGAGTGAGCCCCCCGAGATCCAATCGATGAACCGGGGGCCGGCGGGTTTGCCGGCGACGATCTGGGTGACGTTGTGTTGTCGGGCGACGCGAAGGATCGCGGCGACGACATCCTGATCGGAGGTGGTGAGGACTTCGGCGCCGAGTTCGCGGGCGAGGTCGAGGTTTTTCTGCAGGCGGCGTTGGCCTTCGTCGGAGAGCGGGCGTCCGGTGTCGACGTAGACGGCGAGCCATGGAGCCCGGAGGCTGTCCGCGAGGCGGCGGGTCCAGCGGGTCATCGGTTCGGACAGGGGGCTTGGGCTGATGGCGACAAGCAGGCGGGGTCCGGTCTTCCAGACCTGGGCGATGGAGTGGGAGGCGCGGAAGTGTTGGGTATCCTGTCCGACCCTTTCGGCTGCGAGGCGGAGGGCGAGTTCGCGGAGGGCGGTGAGGTTTCCTTCGCGAAAGAAGTTCCGGGAGGCTTCGGCGGCGCGGTCGGGAAGGTAGACCTTGCCGGAGCGGAGGCGGTCGAGGAGTTCGTCCGGGGGAAGGTCGACGAGCTCAATGCCGGCGTCGTCGAGGACGGAGTCCGGGACGGTTTCGTGGATGGTGGAGCCGGTGATTTCGCGAACGGTCTCAGCGCGGCTTTCGACGTGCTGGACGTTGAGGGTGGTGTAGACGTCGATGCCCGCGTCGAGGAGTTCGAGGACGTCCTGATGGCGTTTTGGATGACGCGAACCCGGGGCGTTGGTGTGGGCGAGTTCGTCGACGAGCGCGATCTGCGGCCTCCGGGCGAGGACGGCGTCGAGGTCGAGTTCGGCGAGGGTGACGCCGCGGTGGGAGATGAGCCGCCTCGGAATGGAAGGAATGCCGGTGGCGAGGGCGTCTGTCTCGGTGCGGCCGTGAGATTCGACGTAGGCGATGATGACGTCCCGGCCGCTGGCCAGATCGCGGCGGGCGGCTTCGAGCATGGCGAATGTCTTGCCCACGCCGGGGGACATTCCGAGGAAGACCTTGAGCCGGCCGCGATGCAGGCGGTGCTCGTCGCGACGGAGCGCCGCGAGCAAGGCATCCGGGTCGGGGCGTGCGTCGTCGCTCACGGGGATCACGGTACGGTTGGTTGGGTATCGAGTGCGAGGTTGAGGTCGAGGACGGAGACGCGGGGTTCGCCTAGGAAGCCGAGGTCGGGTCCGACGGTGAGATGGCGGACGATTCCGAGGACCTTCGCGGTGGCAATGCCCCGGGCGCGGGCGACGCGGGGAGCCTGGAGCTCGGCGTTGCGCGGGGAGATGTGGGGGTCGAGTCCGCTGGCGGACGCGGTGACGGCGTCGGCAGGGACGGTTTGGTTGGTGGCGAGACCGTTGAGGGAGCGATAGGCGGCAATGCGGTCCTGAAGGAGGTCGTGGAGCTTGCGGGAGGTGGGGCCGAGGTTGCTCCCGGCGGAGCTGGAGGCGTCGTGGCCCGCGGAACCCGCGGCTGAGGGGCGCGGGTGGAAGTATTGGTTGCCGGTGAAGTTCTGCGAGAGCAGCCGAGAGCCGCGGATCGAGCCGGAAGCGTCGGAGACGAGGCTGCCGGCAGCGGACTTGGGGAAGGCGGTGCGGGCGACGGCCCAGACGGTGAGCGGGTAGAGGCCGCCGGTGACGACGGCGAGGAGAAGGGTCGCGAGCACGGCGGCGCGCAGTGCGGAGAGGAGGGAGTTCATGTTCAGGCGAGGTGGAGGGTGGTGACAAGGACGTCGATGAGCTTGATGCCGGCGAAGGGAAGCAGGATCCCGCCGAGGCCGAAGACGAGGAGGTTCCGCTGGAGGATGGCCTGGGCACCGATGGGCCGGTAAGCGACGCCACGCAGGGCGAGCGGGATGAGGGCGATGATGATGAGCGCATTGAAGATGATCGCACTCAGGATGGCGCTGTTGGGGCTGTGGAGGCGCATGATGTTGAGCGGTGCGATCGCGGGAAAGGTCACCATCAGCATGGCGGGAAGGATGGCGAAGTACTTCGCGATGTCGTTGGCGATGCTGAAGGTGGTGAGGGAGCCGCGGGTCATGAGGAGCTGCTTCCCGATTTCCACGATCTCGATGAGCTTCGTGGGGTTGGAGTCGAGGTCGACCATGTTGCCGGCCTCGCGGGCGGCTTGGGTGCCGGTGTTCATGGCGACGCCGACGTCGGCTTGGGCGAGTGCTGGCGCGTCGTTGGTGCCGTCTCCGGTCATGGCGACAAGGTGGCCCGCGGCCTGTTCGTCGCGGATGCGCTGGAGCTTCATCTCGGGGGTGGCCTGGGCCATGAAATCGTCGACGCCCGCCTCGGCGGCGATGGCAGCGGCGGTGAGGGGATTGTCACCGGTGATCATGATGGTGCGGATGCCCATCTGCCGGAGCTGGGCGAAGCGCTCGCGGATGCCTCCCTTCACGACGTCCTTGAGATGGATGACCCCGAGGACCTCAGGACCGTCGGCGACGACGAGCGGCGTTCCGCCCTGACGGGAGACTTCGTCGACGGAGCGGGCCAACTCAGCGGGCCAGGTTCCGCCGAGGGAGAGCACGAGCTTGCGAACGGAGTCGGCGGCTCCCTTGCGGATCGAGCGGTGGATGCTGCCGTCCGTCGCGATGAAGTCGACGCCGCTCATGCGGGTCTGCGCGGTGAATGGGACGAAGCGGGCGTGCGGCTCGGCGACCTCCCGGCCGCGGAGACCGAAGCCCTCCTTGGCGAGGACGACGATGCTGCGGCCCTCGGGGGTTTCGTCGGCGAGGGAAGCGAGCTGAGCGGCGTCGGCGAGGCGGGCCGCAGTCACGCCCGGAGCGGGAATGAAGTCGCTGGCCATGCGGTTGCCGAGGGTGATGGTGCCAGTCTTGTCGAGGAGCAGGACGTCGATGTCACCAGCTGCTTCCACGGCTCGGCCGGAGGTGGCCAGTACGTTGCGGCGGATGAGGCGATCGATGCCGCTGATGCCGATGGCGCTGAGCAGTCCACCGATGGTGGTGGGAATGAGGCAGACGAGGAGGGCGATGAGGATCGGCAGGGAGAAGGAGGCGGAGGAGTAGGCCCCGAGCGGCTTCAGGGTCACGCAGACGAGGAGGAACGTGAGCGTCAGCGCGGAGAGGAGGATGGTGAGGGCGATCTCGTTGGGAGTCTTCTGGCGTCGCGCGCCCTCGACCATCGAGATCATGCGGTCGAGGAAGGCGTTCCCCTTCTCGGAGGTGACGCGGATGACGATGCGGTCGGAGATGACCTTGGTACCGCCCGTGACGGCACTGCGATCCCCGCCGCTTTCGCGGACGACGGGAGCGGATTCGCCGGTGATGGCGGCCTCGTCGACGCTGGCGATGCCCTCGATGACCTCGCCGTCGGCGGGGATGACGTCGTTGGCCTCGCAGACGACGAGGTCGCCGCGTTGGAGTTCAGGGGCGGGGATGCGTTCCTCGCGTCCGTCGCGGAGGCGACGGGCGAAGGTGTCCTTGCGGGCCTTGCGGAGGCTGTCGGCCTGGGCCTTGCCGCGGCCTTCGGCAACGGCTTCGGCGAAGTTGGCAAAGAGGACGGTGAACCAGAGCCAGAGGGCGAGCTGGAGGACGAAGCCGCGATCGGCCTGGCCGGGGAAGGCCGCAACGGTGGTGAGGACGGCACCGACGAGGGTGACGAACATCACGGGGTTCCGGATCATCAGGCGAGGATCGAGCTTGCGGAACGACTCGGCGATCGCGGGGACAACGATGTCCGGCGTGAGGAGGGAAGGAGCCTTCGGGTTCATGGGAGTTCCGGGGTTGGGATCAGAAGAGCTGGGACTGGGTGTTAAGGAAGTGCTCGACGACGGGGCCGAGTGCGAGGGCCGGGAGGAAGTTCAGCGCGCCGATGAGGAGCACGGTGCCGATGAGGAGGACGATGAACGTGCCGCCTGAGACGGGAAACGAGCCGGGGCTTGGAGGCGAGGTCTTCTTCAGGCCGAGCGAACCGGCCAGGGCCATGACGGGGACGATCATGAGGAACCGGCCGGCGAGCATGGCGAGGGCGAGGGTGTTGTTGAACCAAGGCGTATTGACGGAGAGGCCGGCGAACGCGCTGCCGTTGTTGGCGGTGGCAGAGCTGAAGGCGTAGAGGATCTCGGCGAGTCCGTGCGGTCCGTTGTTGTTCAGGCCGGCCTGGCCCCAGGGACTCACGACGGCCCACGCAGTGAAGCCGAGGATCGTGAACGTCAGGACGAGCAGCGAGACCATGGCCATCTTCACGTCGAAGGCGTGGATCTTCTTGCCGAGGTATTCGGGCGTGCGGCCGACCATGAGGCCGGCGATGAAGACGGCGAGGATGACGAACACGAGCATTCCGTAGAGGCCGGCCCCGACTCCGCCGAAGACGACTTCGCCGAGCTCCATGTTGAAGAGCGGGACGAGGCCACCGAGGGCGGTGAAGGAGTCGTGCATGGCGTTGACGGCGCCACAGGAGGCGTCGGTCGTGATGACCGCGAAGAGCGCGGAGTTGAAGATGCCAAAGCGCACTTCCTTGCCCTCCATGTTGCCGTCCCCGGCGGCGATCCCGAGGGCCTGATGGACGGGGTTACCGCGGGTTTCGGCCCACCAACAGGCGAGCACGCCAGCGAGGAACAGGGTGAGCATGGCGCCCCACACGGACCACCCGTGGGCGGGGTTGCGGGTCATCTGTCCCAGGTAGGCGGTGAGGCCGCTCGCGATGGCGAAGATCGAGAGCATCTGGAGGAAGTTCGAGAGCGGGGTCGGGTTCTCGAAAGGATGGGCGGCATTGGCGTTCATGAATCCGCCGCCGTTCGTCCCAAGCATCTTGATGGCAACCTGGGAGGCCATGGGTCCCTGCGCGATCGTCTGGGTCTCGGCACCCGGCGCGGACTCGATCAGCCGCGCCCTCGTGTACGGATCGAAGTTCTGGATCATTCCCTGCGAGAGCAGCACGCCGGCAAGGACGAGGCTGGCCGGGAGCAGCAGGTAGTAGGTGGTCCGGATGAGATCGACCCAGAAGTTCCCGAGAGTGCGCGCGGAGTTTCGGGAGAGCGACCGGACGAGAGCGGCTGCGATGCCGATGCCGACGGCGGCCGAAGTGAAGTTGTGCAGGGTCAAGCCGACCATCTGGGAGAAGTACGAGAGGGACGTTTCGCCGCCGTAGGCCTGCCAGTTGGTGTTGGTGGTGAAGCTGACGGCGGTGTTGAAGGCGAGGTGGTGGTCGAGCCCGGTGAATCCCTGGGGATTCAGGGGGAGCAGGTGTTGAAAACGGAGGACGGCGTAGGTGAAGGCCAGACTGATGAGGCTGAACACCAGCATGGCACCGGTGTACTGCTTCCAATCGTGTTCGCGGTCGGCTTGGACGCCGAGGATCCGGTAGGTCAGGCGTTCGACCGGTCGAACGAGTGGATCGAGCCAGGTTCGTCCGCCGGGTTCCAGGACCTGTACGAGGTAGAGCCCGATGGGTCGGGTGATGAGGGCGAGCAAGCCGACGAAAAGTGCGAGCTGCAGCCAGTCGGTGGTCTTCATGGGAGTCCAGGGTTGGGCGTCAGAACTTCTCGGGCCGGAGCATGGCCACGATCAGGTAGACGGTGAGGGCGAGGGCAATCAGCCCCACGACGATGTCGCTCATGGAGGGACGGTCGCCGGCGTGGCCTCGCCGTGGGTAATCAATTGGGTCTGGCGGGATATCAACAGGACATCAACGGGGAGAGGCTCGAGGGTTCACAGGGGATGGAGCAGTAACCTTTCGCGAACGGCGGCGTAGCAGGGATTGTTGAATCCCGTGACGGAATACGACGCCGCGTGGAAGGCGACATTGGAGACGTTCCTCCAGCCATGCCTTTCCCTCGCGTTCCCGCGCCTGGCTGACCAGATCGACTGGTCAGCCCCGCCGTGCTTTCTGGACACCGAACTGCAGGAGATCGTCCGCGATTCCGAAGCCGGTCCCATGCGGGTCGACAAGTTGGTGGAGGTCCTGCGCAAGGATGGGTCCAAAGACGTGCTGCTGGTGCACGTGGAAGTGCAGGCCCAGCGCGATGATCAGCTGCCCTTCCGGATGTTTCGATACCTGTGCCGGATCCTGGACCGGTTTGGTCGGATGCCGACGAGCCTGGTGATCCTAGCCGATTCGAATCCGCGGTGGCGGCCCAAGGCCTACCAGTTCTGCGGCCCGGCATCGTCCCTGCGCTTCGACTACGCGACCTGCAAGCTCACCGACCTGGACTTGACGCCATGGATTGAGGCTGGGAACCCGGTGGCGCGGGTTATCGAGGCACATCGGATTGCGCAAGGAACGCGACGGAACATGAAGGCGCGTCGGAGTGGGAAGCTGGGGTTGGTGAGGCACCTGTTGGAGTCTGGAATGGATGAGTCGGAAGTCCGGGAGGTGACGCGGCTGATCCACTGGCTGCTGGCGTTGCCGGACGAGGACGAGCTAGGATTCCGGAAGGATGTAAGCGTTATGGAGGCGAGCATGCAGACGAAGCGACGGAGCAACTACGAACGGATCGTGTGGGAGGAGGGCCTGGAGCAAGGCTTGGAACAGGGCCGAGTGCAGGGCCGGCACGATGCGATGCGCGAATGCCTTCTCGATCAGGTTGCAGAGCGATTCGGGCCTTGCAGCGAAGCACTTCGGGCGCGGGTGCACTCGATCCAGGATGAATCCGAACTCCGACAATTGGGGCGGGCCATCCTGAAGGTTTCCACGCTGGTCGAGTTTGAGGCGCGGCTTGGGACAATCCCGGCAGGGCAGGCCTGATCTGGGCGGGCTGGTAGCCTTGGCCGAGGGAAAGGTTTCCCCGGGCGGGTGGCCTCGGTAGCATGGCCGGCATGCAACGACGGGTGACACTCGAGGTCCTGGTGGATTCGGTGGAGTCAGGGCGGGCGGCGCTGGCTGGCGGCGCGGACCGGCTGGAGGTTTGCCAGAATCTGTTTGAAGGGGGCACGACGCCGAGCGCGGGCTTGGTGGCGGCGCTGCGGCATGAGGTGACGCTGCCGTTGAACGTGATGATCCGGCCCCGGGGGGGCGACTTCTGTTACTCACGGTGCGAGCTGGAGGTGATGCGGCACGACATCCGGATCGCCCGCGAGCTCGGGGCGGCGGGGATAGTCCTCGGGATCCTCCGGCCGGATGGGACGGTGGATGCCGAAGCCGTGGCGGAGTTGATGGCCTTGGCGCGACCGTTGAGCGTGACGTTCCATCGGGCGATCGACATGACCCGGGACCTGGGCGAGGCGCTGGAGACGCTGGTGGAATTGGGCGTGGACCGGGTGCTGACATCGGGGGGTGAGGCGACGGTGATCGAGGGGGTGGACGCGATTGCTGGGCTGGTGCGACAGGCGGGGGATCGGATCGTGGTGATGCCGGGTGGCGGCATTCGGGAGAGGAACGTGGAGAAGGTGGTGGCGCTGACGGGGGCGAAGGAGATCCATGTGAGCGGGAGTCGGGCTGTCGAGAGCCGGATGGAACATCGGAACACGCGAGTGTTCATGGGGAAGGATCTCAGGGCGCCGGAGTTCAGCCACAATCAGGTCGATTCGGCGCGGGTGGCGACGTACCGGCGGTTGGTGGGTTGAGGGAGGATCTGGATCATGTGGCAAGCCTTCCGTGAGTTCCTGCTGTTCCTGCGCCGCGAGAAGAAGTGGTGGCTGATTCCGGTGGTGGCGGTGCTGCTGTTGCTGGGCGCGATCATCGTGTTCAGTTCGTCGTCGGCGCTGGCCCCGTTCATGTATCCGTTCATGTAGCTGTCGCTTTCGGACGGCACTGATCCAACCATGCGTCACCTCCTGGGAATCTCGGCCCACTATCACGACTCGGCGGCCGCATTGGTGCGGGAGGGCGTGATCGTGGCGGCAGCGCAGGAGGAACGGTTCACCCGACGGAAGAACGACGACGCGTTTCCGATGCGGGCGGTGGAGTACTGCCTGCAGGAGGGCGGGATCGGATTGGGGCAGCTGGATGGCGTGGTCTTCTATGACAAGCCGATCCCGAAGTTCGCGCGGTTCCTGGAGACTGCGCTGACACTCGCACCGGCGGGTGTCGGAACGTTCCTCCAGTTCGCACCGTCCTGGTTGGCAGAGAAGCTCAACCTGCGTGGCCTGATCCGAGAGGAGTTGAAGGGCTTGCCGGATTCGGTACCCGTGCTGTTCACGGAGCATCATCAGGCGCATGCGGCGTCAGCGTTTTTCCCGTCGCCGTTCGGGACGGCGGCGGTGCTGACGGTCGATGGCGTCGGGGAGTACGCGACGACGACGATTGGGCGCGGCGATGGGCACCGGCTGGAGATGATCGAGGAGCTGCGCTTCCCGCATTCGCTCGGGTTGCTCTATTCGGCGTTCACTGCGTACTGCGGGTTCCGGGTGAACTCGGGCGAGTACAAGTTGATGGGGTTGGCGCCGTACGGAGAGGCGGTGTTCGAGCGGCAGATCCGGGATCATCTGATCGATCTGAGGGCAGACGGCTCATTCCGGCTGAACCTGGAGTACTTCGATTTCCTGCGGGGGTTCCGGATGACGAACGATCGGTTCCACGGGTTGTTCGGCGGGGCGCCGCGCAAACCAGAGGATCGGCTGGAACCCAGGCATGCGGACCTGGCGCGATCGGTGCAGGTCGTGGCGGAAGACGTGATGCTGGCGCTGGCGCGTCGGGCGCATGAGCGCACGGGCGAGTCGCGGCTCTGTCTGGCCGGTGGCGTCGCGCTGAACTGCGTGGCCAACGGGCGGATCCTGCGCGAGGGGCCATTCCAGGAGATCTGGATCCAGCCTGCGGCAGGCGATGCGGGAGGCGCTCTCGGGGCGGCGTTGGCGGTGTGGCATGCGGACGAGGCGAAGCGGACAGATGCGCCGTCACGCGTCGCGCGGGATTCGATGCAGGGAGCGCTGTTGGGACCGTCGTTTTCGGAGGCAGAGGTCGAGGCGGTATTGCGGTCGCACGGCGCGGTGTTCGAGCGGCTCGACGATGAGGAGCTGGACCGTCGCGTGGTCGGGTGGCTGGCGCAGGAGCGTGTGGTCGGATGGTTTCAGGGACGGATGGAGTTCGGGCCGCGGGCGCTGGGTTCGCGTTCGATCCTGGGAGATCCAAGGTCGGCGCGGATGCAGTCGCAGATGAACCTCCGGGTGAAGTTCCGGGAATCCTTCCGCCCGTTTGCGCCGGCGGTGCTGCGAGAACACGCGGCGGAGTGTTTCGAGATCGACGGCGAATCGCCGTACATGCTGCTGGTGGCGCCGGTGCGGAGGACACTGCGGAGGACAGGTGCGGATGGATCGGCACCGGGCAGTTCCGGCGGCGAGGATCTGGTGGAACGGGTGAACCAGGTGCGATCGACGTTGCCGGCGGTGACGCATGTGGATTGGTCGGCGCGGATCCAGACGGTATCGGCGGAGCACCATCCGCGATTCCATCGGTTGCTGCGACGTTGGCAGGCGGAGACGGGATGCCCGGTGCTGGTGAACACTTCGTTCAATGTTCGGGGCGAGCCGATCGTGTGCAGCCCGGACGATGCGTATCGGTGCTTCGTGAATTCGGCGATCGATCATCTCGTGATCGGGAATCACGTGCTGGACCGGGACCGGCAGCCGGTGAAGCCGCAGCAGCAGTTTGAGGTTGGGAGGGATTGAGGAGCGGGGGGCAGCGCGTGCTGACATTGCCCCCGGGGTCAAACGGGGCGGCAGCGTCCTCGTGGCCTTCCCTGGCTCCTTCCCAAGGCGACGGGGACGTCGCCGCCCCGTACCTCGTCTCTTGCGGGGACAGTGTCGAGATGGGCCCACACCCGCCCCACCGCTTCGTGGGGGCTTTGCTCGGGCGCGGGAGTGAGGCAGGGTCGGGCGATGCGGATCCGGTACAGCGAGGAGCCCGGTGAGTGGCGGAAGTTCACGTGGGCGTCGGTGGCGGCGCCGACGGTGCTGGCACTGGCGGGGGCGTGGCGCGGGCGATGGCCGTGGCTGGTGCCCGTGGTGGTGGGGAGTCTGGGACTGGGAGTGGCCCTGCTTGCCCTGATCAGGCCGGGGATGTTCCGGGGGTGGTATCGGGGCGGCCGCTGGTTTGGTCACCAGATGGGCCGCATCATGGGAGCGGTGGTCCTGACGGTGCTGTTCTTCCTGATCCTGACGCCGCTGGCTCTCCTCTTGCGCGTCATGGGGCGCAGTCCGTTGGGGCTGAAACCGGAGCCGGGAATGGCGTCGTACTGGACTCCTTCCCGGGCCCCGGGTGACTTCGAGCGGATGTTCTGAGTGCAGCTGCCGACGCCAGGAGGCAGTCCCCAATGCCCGCCTCGTCAGCTCGTTGGCTACGGAAGGATCAGCACTTCTCGGCGATCAGGTCGTAATCGGTGTGGCCGATGATGCGGACCTTGGCGAACTCGCCGATGGGTAGGTTGCCGCGGATGTAGATGCGGCCATCGATGTCGGGGGCGTCCGCCTCGCCGCGAGCGACGAGGTAGTTGCCCTTGAGGGAGGCGGTGCCGGTGTCTGACTCGCGGATGAGGCCGTGCTCCCAGGAGGAGACGTTGGCCTTCTGGAGTTCCTTGGCGGAGGCCTTGCCCTCGACGAGGACCTTGAGTTCGCGACCGACGAAGGACTGGGCGACGGACGTGGCTACGGCGTGCTGTTCGGCCATGGCCCGTTCGCGTCGGCGTTGGCGGACCTTGGGCGAGAGCTGTGCCTCCATGCGGCCGGCAACGGTTCCGTCCTCCTTGGAATACGCGAAGACGCCGAGGCGCTCGAACCGGGTGTCGCGGATGAAGCCGAGCAGGTTCTTGAAGTGGGCCTCGGTCTCGCCGGGGAACCCGACGATGAAGGTCGTGCGGATGGCGATGCCGGGGATGCCGGCGCGGATGCGTGCGATGAGGTCGCGGATGTACTGGCCGTCGGTCTCGCGGCGCATGCGCAGGAGCATGGTGTCATCGACGTGCTGGAGGGGCATGTCGACGTAGCGGGCGACCTTGGGGCACTCGGCGATGGTGCGGATGAGGTCATCGGTCCAGTGCGCGGGGTGGGTGTAGAGGAGGCGGATCCAGAAGTCGCCGGGGATCGAGTTCAGCTCGCGGAGGAGGGTGCAGAGGGTGGTGGCGTCTGCGGGGAGTGAGCGGGTTGCTTCGGTGAACTTCTTGGGGGAAGCGATGGCGCGGCTGTGGTTGGCGCGGAGGTCTAGACCGTAGTAGGTCGAGTCCTGGGAGATCAGGTTGATCTCGCGGACGCCCTCGGCAATGAGGCGGCGCGCTTCGGCGACGATGTCCGCCTGGGTGCGGGACCGGTGCGACCCGCGCATGCGCGGGATGATGCAGAAGGTACAGGGGTGGTTGCAGCCCTCGGCGATCTTGAGGTAGGCGAAGTGGCGGGGGGTCAGGCGGAACCGCGGCGTGTCGTGCTGAGGGATGTAGTTGGGCCGGACGTGGACATCGATCAGGGGAGCAGCGGGCGGTTCGGCGGCGAGGGGAATGACGTTCGTGCGGGTGCGGTTGTGCCGCTCGGTGCCGCGGAGGGATTGGGAGGCTTCGTCAGAGTCGGGCTTGGCGGCATCGAGTTTGGCGATCCGGGCCTTGATGGACTTGGCGCGGCCGGGCTTGGGGGCGGGCTCGGCGATCTTGCGGGCGCGGGCGGCGATTGCCTGGTCGACGACATCGGCGACCTGGGCGACCTGATCAATACCCATGAAGGCGTCCACCTCGGGCATCAGCTTCGGGAGCTCGTCTCGGAAGCGTTGCGGCATGCAGCCGGATACGATGACGGCCTGTCCGCGGTGATCGGCATCGCGGAGCGCGGTGGACTCGAGGATGGCATCGACGGACTCCTCCTGGGCGGCGTCGATGAACGAGCAGGTGTTGACGATGATGGCGTCGGCGCCGGCGGGATCGTTGGTGATCTCGATCCCCTGCTTGAGCAGGGAACCGAGCATGATCTCGGCATCGACGAGGTTCTTGGCACAACCGAGGGAGACGATGCCCACGCGGCGGACGTTCTTGGCTTTCTGCGAAGCGGTCACAGGGCGGCGACCCTACCGGAACTTGCAGCCGTGTTCCACAAGGTCGGGGCTGATTCTTGGGGGACGGCATGGAGGGGCAACGGGGACGTTGCCACCCCGTTGGAGGCATCATGGATTCGGGACCTGGGTGGAGGTTTCGCGGCCCTGGAAGCGCTGGTAGAGGAACGAGGCAACGATGGCGACGACGGCCACCCCGGTGAAGGCACCGATGCGATGGAGCGGTCCGAGACGGGCGAGGTCGTGGAGGAACAGCTTCAGGAGGGTGATCCCGAGGAGGGCGAGGCCGGCGTACCGGGTGGGTCGGTTGGAGGAGATGAATCCGGCGACGAGGAGGAGGAACGCGAACAGGGACCAACCGATGGAGTAGGCGAGATCTCGGGCAAAGTTGCCGGAGAATTCCCAGGTCAGGGTTGGACCGGTGCCAAAGACGGTGGCGATCTCGAGGTTGAGCAGCAGGAACAGCAGCAGGGTGCCCGTGATGATGAGGACCGGTGGAACGGGGGAACCCAACACGATATTGCGCGGGGGCGCGAGGAGTCGGGCCGCGATGAACTGGGCGGCGATGACGATGGCGAAAGCATAAAGGAACCAGTTCCAGGCGGAGTCGGGCCTTGGAGCATTCCCGAACACGATGGGGTGAAGGAAGAGACGGCCGGCGGCGATGAGGAGCAACAGGAGGCCGGAACCGCGGATGCCCGGATGTGGAAGGCGGTGGAACAGGGCGCAAAGGGCGGCGCCTTCGAGGCCGAAGGCGATGGTGAGCCACTGCTGCTCGAACTGCAGCGGGAGGATTGCGGTGGCGAGGAAAAGGGACCCACCACCGAGGGATGCGAGGGCAGGAAGGCGGCCAGGGGTTTCGACGGGGTTCCCACGCCGGACCTGTTCGAACACGAGGCCGACGAGAAGCAGGAACGGAAGCGGGATCAGGCCAGGGAGGTCCAGGTTCCAGGTCCTTCGGACGATCCATTGGAGGAGGAGCAGTTGGACTGGACCTGCGAGGCCAGCCACGGCCCAGGCGACGCGGCCTTCGACGAGCGGCATGCGAAGCGCGAGCGGCTGGAAGAGGAACAAGAGGAAGAAGGCCGAGATCCACAGGATGGCTGTCCCGGGTGAGGCCGATTGCGGAGCAATCACAAGCCAGAGGCCCTGCACGAGCAGGCTTCCGATGAAAGCAATGGCTGGGAGGGACGGAATGCGCTGCCAACGATGGAGGACGAGGAGGGTGATCGAGAGGAGTCCGGCGAGGCCGAATACCGGGGTGGGATTGGCGGGTTGGATCCGTGCGATGACGAGCAGGAGAAGGGTGAAGGGGAGCAGCGCCGACAGCGAAGGCATCCAGCGCGTGAGGTCCGGAGTGGACGCGGGCTTCGATCGGGAGACGAGCCACGTGGAGGCCCCGACAAAGAACAGGGCGAAGGTACCGATGACGAAGAGGCTTTCGGCGAGATCGACTCCGGAACCGCTGGGCATGCCCAGCCAGACTCCGGCCGACGCTAGGGACAGGAGCAGGACCAGGAGCAGACCGACAATCCCCCCGACGGCAACCGCCACCCCGACCGCGATCAGATCCAGGGCGAGAATGATGGCCCAGTAGCCTGGGCCAACGGGCAGTTCGCGAATGACGACGAGGAGAGCCACCAGGATACCGAGGGCGGGAGCGATCTGGTGCCAGGCGGACAGGGTGAGTCCGCTGTCCGATCGAAAGCGTCGCCAGGCGACCGGGGTCGCGGCATGGAGGAGCGCGAAGGCGAGCATGAGGCCGAGGCCCCACCAGAGTGTCCCAGGGGTGAGCCGCGCGAGGGTCCAGGCCGAAAGGCTCAGAAAGACGAGGCTTCCACCCATAGGTTCCCACCAACGTTCGCGAGTGCGCATCCATCCGATCCAGCACAGGGCGGCGTCGGCGACCAGCAGGGCGACGCACCATTTCGAGGGTTCCTCGGCGACCCGTGCGTGGGAGCCGGCGAGGAAGAAGCTGAGGACGAGGGTCGTGATGGCCGAAAGGCCGGCGGCGGTGCTCATCCAGAGGTTCGCCTGGTTCCGGCGGCTCGCCCAGGTCAGAGCCGCGGCGAAGAGGACGGGGAACAGCGTCATCTGCGTCTGGGCGATGCGGATCTTCTCGGGTTGGAAGGCGGCGACATGCCAACCGAGCTGGAAGAGGACGGTGCCCAGTGCTGCAAGGAAGGCGAGATGGCTCCAGCCACGTCGTGCGGCAACCGCGATGAGGCCGATATCGAGGATGGCGATGTAGGTGAACAGGGCGACGGCCTGGTCCTGACCCGAGGAAACGAGGATCGGCGTCAGAAACCCTCCGAGCATGCCGAGAATGGCGACGACCTGGGTGTCGAATCGGACGGCCAACCCGAAGGCAATCGAGGTGATGACCACCATCAGCCCGAAGGTCACCGACGACGTGAAGACAGGAAATCCGTAGATCGACCGGCAAGCGTAGGTGACGGCATAGAGGATGACGACGCCGGTTCCCCAGAGGGTCGTTACGGTCTGGGGATAGGTTCGTCGGTTGAGCAACGCGCCTGCAACAACGAGGCCGGAACCGAGGGCAAAGCCGGCGGTGGCCCGGAGCCAGGTCGGAAGGAGGTCATGGTCGAAGGAGTACTTGAGGCCGAGGGCGGCTGCGAAGAACAAGGCGAGACCCCCGAGCCAGGCGAACAGTTTGGCGCCGACGAATTGTTCGAGTCGGAAGTTCCGGGCGAGCGTGTCCTTCGGAGAGGATTTCGGCGCGGCAGAGAAGGTGCGGGCAGGCGTGTGCGCGAAAGCGGGAGCAGCAGCTTCGTGCGCTGTTGGGAGCGGCGGAGGCTGGGGGACGGGAGCCGCATGCACTGCGGGGACCGGGGGCGGCAGCGAAGGTGCAGCTGGTGCAGGCGCAGGTTCGGGCTGGCTGGGTGTGGGCGAGGCCGGGGGAGTCGCGGATGTCTCGCTCTTCTCAAGGGCTCGGATGCGGCGATGGGCCTGATCGAGAGCGGTTCTGAGGAAGGACACCTC
This sequence comes from Limisphaerales bacterium, assembly GCA_965284395.1. Classification (GTDB taxonomy): domain Bacteria; phylum Verrucomicrobiota; class Verrucomicrobiia; order Limisphaerales; family UBA9464; genus UBA6176. Next base: position 1,741,764 of record OZ260084.1, read on the forward strand.
GCCGTCCAGGCGCGTCAGGCGGGTCCAGAAAATGGCTCCCAGGACGAGCCAGACGAGCGTCAGGATGACCAAGAAGGCGAACATGAGCTGGAGCCTATGGGAACGGGATGCAGTTGCGGGAATCGATTTTCCGCGGAACGGACATCGATTGGAACCATCCGGTTCGAACAGGGCGCATCCTGACGCCGCCCCCGTTTGGAAACAGGAACGGAGCGGCGACGTCCTCGTCGCCTTGAGAAGGGGCATGGGAGGGCAACGGGGACGTTGCCGCCCCATTCAAGACCGGGAAGCGGGCTTGACCGGGGGTGTTGTCGGCGAGCTTATCTGGTCCGGAGAATCCCCCCGCTTATGAAGCAACTCGATCCAGGCAGCGAGGCAGCGCGTGATCTGGCGTCCGGCCGATTCGTGATCCGCACGATGGACGTGAAGGACATGAGGCGGGCACCGATTCCGTGGATGCGGGAGGCGGGCTGGAATCCGGGCCTGCATGATGCGGAGACGTTCCTGACCGCGGATGAGGAGGGTTTCCTGATCGGGGAACTGGAGGGGCGCCCCATCGCGTGTGTCAGCGGGGTGCGATACGACGAGACCTTTGGGTTCATGGGTTGCTACATCGTGGATCCGGAGTTTCGCGGACGGGGCTATGGTATGGCGGTGCACGAGGCGGCGCGCGTGCATCTGGCCGGTTGTGTCCAGGGTGGGGATGGAGTTCTGGAGAACGTGGCGAAGTACGAGCGGATCGGGCGGGTGTTTGCATATCGAAACGCGCGCTACGAGGGGATGCGTCCCGAAGGACTGATCCGAGAACCGGGCGTCGTGGAGCTGCACGAGGTCACGTGGGATGGAGTGCTGCGGTTGGATCGGGAGTGCTTTCCGGCTCCGCGGGAGCGATTCCTGCGGGCGTGGACGTCGCAACCCGATGCGCTGGCGTTGGCGGTGCCAGATCCGGAGACGGAAGGCCGAGTGCAGGGCTTTGGGGTGATCCGGCCGTGCTTCCAAGGCTGGAAGATCGGACCCTTGTTTGCGAGGGATGCGGGCACGGCGGAGAAGTTGTTCGGGTCGCTCCTGGCGGGAATTCCAGCGAGGGCGCCCTACTGGCTGGATGTGGCGGAGCCGAATGTCGAAGGGCTGGGATTGGCGCGTCGGCACGGGTTGAAGGAGGTGTTCGCGACCGCGCGGATGTACACGGGACCCGCTCCGAGGATCCGGTTGGACCGTGTCTACGGGGTAACGACGTTCGAGTTGGGGTGAGACGCAGGCTTGCGGGGTGAAGGCGAACGGGTGTCCCATCGTCCGCGAATTCCACATGAACACACGATGGCTGGGTGCAGGCTTGCTGGGCGCGCTTGCTTTGATTCTGACGGCGGCCGAGCAACCGCGTTGGGAAGTCCTCTTCGACGGCAAGTCCACGGCGGCTTGGCGGGCGTATCGCGGGAAGGAGTTTCCGAAGAAGGGCTGGGTGGTGGAAGACGGCACTTTGCACGTGCAGGCAAAGGCGGGCGGCGGCGACATCGTGACGCGCGAGAAGTACCAGGATTTCGAGCTGACGTTTGAATGGAAGGTGGCCCCGGGCGCGAACAGTGGCGTTATGTACCGGGTCACCGAGGAACCGGGCGCTCCCTATGAGACCGGTCCGGAGTATCAGGTGCTGGATGATTCGAAGCACGGCGACGGCAAGAATCCGAAGACGAGCGCGTCTGCATTGTACGCATTGATCGCAGCGAACTCGTCGAAGCAGCTGAAGCCAGTCGGGGAATGGAACCAGGCGAAGATCGTGCTCGTCGGGACCAAGGTGGAGCACTGGTTGAACGGGGCGAAGGTGGTGGAGTGTGATCTCGCGGGAGCGGAGGTGAAGGATCTGATCGCGAAGTCGAAGTTCAAGGATTGGGCCGGCTTTGCGAAGCAGCCTTCGGGACACATCTGCCTGCAGGAGCATGGAGATGATGCGTGGTACCGGAACATCCGCGTCCGTCGGCTGGCCAAGCCCTGAGCGCCGATTCGAATTCCAGCTGAAGCCCCAGAGATCCTGATCCCATGAACTTCCGATTCCCCTGCCCCGTTGCGCGGGTTGTCACCTTGGCTGTCCTCGGTGGACTGCTAGCAGGCGGCTGTGTCCACGAGTCTTCCGGTGATTCCAACCCGAACACGCTCACTGCCCGTCAGGAACGCGTGGGTTGGAAGCTGCTGTTCGACGGAAAGTCAACGGATGGCTGGCGGGGCTTCGGCAAGCCCGCCTTCCCGGCCCAGGGATGGGAGGTCCAGGATGGATGGCTGCATCATGTGCCCAAGGCAGGTGGTGGTGACATCATCACGACGGAGACCTTCGTCGACTTCGAGCTGGAGTTTGATTGGCGCATCGCGAAGGGCGGAAACAGCGGCGTGAAGTACCTGATCGACGAGAAGCGCGGCGCTCCGGTCGGGCATGAGTATCAGGTGATCGACGATGCAGCCCACCCGGACGCAGCGCATGGACCGAAGCGGCAGACTTCGGCGTTGTACGATGCCCTGCCTCCGGTGGGCGCGCCGGTCTTGCCGGTCGGTGAGGTCAACCGCTCACGGATCGTCGTGAAGGGAAATGACGTGGAGCATTGGCTGAATGGGCGTCGCGTGGTGAAATACACGCTCGGCTCGCCGGAGCTCATGGCGGCGAAGGAAGCGAGCAAGTTCAAGAAGGAGGAGAAATGGGGTACGAAGTTCGCGACGCCCATCCTCCTGCAGGATCATCAGGACGAGGTCTGGTACCGGAACATCCGGATCCGGGCGCTGTGAGGCAGGCGGGAGGCCCCTAGAGCGGCGGGGCGAGACTCCGTCGAGCCGCTTGGGAGTTCAATGCTGTCCGTTTCAGGTTTGAGCCAGGGGAATCCCCGATTGTAGGCCACGAGCCCTCACGCGACAGATCCCTGACAGCGCCGGGTGAGGGCACCCGGCCTACTCCCGAACGGCTCGTGAGGACACTCGCCCAACCGCTCGACACCGAGGGCACGTCCGGACACCGCCCCCTTCGAGAGCAGGATCGGGGCGACGATGTCCTCGTCGCCCTGGGAAGAGGGCTTGAGAGGGCGACGAGGACGTTGCCACGCCGGTAGAGTCGGAGGCCCGGCTTGACCCGGTTGATGGGCAGGCCTTGAATTGGGGGATGTCATTCCAGCGGAGTCGGGTCCTGTTGGCCCTGTCGTGCGTCCTCGCGTTGTCGGTTGCCCAGGCGGGGCCGGCATATGTGATCCCGAAGCCGGCGCCTGGCCCTCATACGCGGGCATTGGAGACGGCGCTGGACCGATATGTGGCGACTCCGGATTCCAGCTATTCGTGGAAGACGGTGGCGGTGACGGAAGTGCCGGGTGGGAAGGTCGCTTCGATTGCGATGACCTCGCAGACGTGGCTGAAGCCCGAGGAAGTGAACCGGACGGCCTGGAAGCACTGGGTCACGGTGGTGCGGCCGGAAGGGGTGAGTTCGGACGTCGGGCTCCTGTTCATCACGGGCGGCGCGAACCGGGACGAGCAGCCGCCGAAGCCGTCCAAGGAGCTGTTGCAGATCGCGGCCGCGACGAAGTCGGTGGTGATCGAGCTGAAGATGGTTCCGAACCAGACCCTGATCTTCAACAACGACGGCAAGGAGCGGACGGAGGACGACCTCATCGCATACACGTGGGACAAGTACCTGCGCACAGGGGATGAGCGTTGGCCAGCGCGGTTGCCGATGACGAAGGCGGCGGTCCGGGCAATGGACACGGCGACCGCGTGGACGAAGAGCACCGAAGGCGGCGGCAAGGCGGTGGAGCGGTTCGTGGTGGCAGGCGGTTCGAAGCGCGGTTGGACGACGTGGACGACGGGCATCGTGGACAAGCGGGTGGTGGCGATCTGCCCGATCGTCATTGATGTCCTGAACATGCAGCCGTCGATGCTGCACCACTATCAGGCTTATGGGTTCTTTGCCCCGGCGGTTGGCAACTACACCGAGCACGGGATCATGGATTGGCTGGGCACGCCGGAGATGCAGGCACTGCAGAACATCGAGGATCCGTTCTTCTACCGGTCCCGGTTGGACATGCCGAAGCTCATCATGAACGCCTGCGGCGACCAGTTCTTCCTGCCGGATTCGTCGCAGTTCTACTTCGACCAGCTTCCGGGCGAGAAGCACCTGCGCTACGTGCCGAACGCGGATCACTCGCTTCGTGGAAGTGATGCCTACGAGACCTTGGCGGCGTGGCAGTGGGCGACGGTCAATGGCAAGAAGGTGCCGGACTTCTCCTGGAAGCGCGGAAGCGACGGAAACGTGCGGGTGACGAGTACCGTGCGGCCGAAGGCGGTGAAGCTCTGGCAGGCAAACAATCCCAATACCCGTGACTTCCGGTTGGAAGTTGTCGGACCGGCCTGGTGGCCGACGACGCTGGATGCAGCTGCGGACGGCAGTTTCTCGGGAGGAATCCCTGCGCCCGCCAAGGGTTGGAGCGCGTTCATGATCGAGTTGACCTACGACATCGGCGCGCCGGTGCCGATCAAGATGACGACGCCGGTCTGGGTTACCCCGGACAAGCTGCCGCATGCCGCCCCGAAGCCGACGGTGCCAAAGGGATTCCTGCGGAAGTAGGAGTGACTGCCTTTGCGGTAGCCAACAGGCGAGCCGTCAAGCCGTGCCCCGCGATGGCTTGAGATCTTTTCCCGGATTTGACTGGGGTTGCGGGGAAGCGCGCGGTTCGAAAAGGCAGGTCAGCTGGCCTGTCGAGGGTTTGGACGAGAGGTTCCGTTGCAGGAGCGCCCGGATCTCAACCTGCGCCTCTTCCAGCAGGCCTGCCTTCAGGACGTCCCGGAGCGCGCTTTCCTGGAGCTCGGCCTGAACCTGGATCCGATCTTCGGGCCGGATCCGGTTCCACCACCCCGACTCCTCGGCAGCCGGCTGGACGGCGTCGACCTGGACAGCGAGCACCTTTGGTTCGGGAAAATGGGCGGTGGCTGCCTTGGAAGCTGAGTCGACGTCGACGTGGACGGGCGTCTGGAGGTCGAGGCCGGCCCGGATGGTAAAGGTGGCGTTGGCGGAGATACGTTTCGTGCTGCCCAACCGGGTCGAAGTCCACTGGACCGTGCGGGTCACGGTTCGCCGCAGGACGACCAGTTCGAGGGTGGGGACCGAACCTTCGAGGTGGGTACGGCCGTCGATCTGGATACGGGGCGTGACACCGAAGGTCTCCTGCAGGGCGGACCGGATCTGGCTGGCGAATTCGCTGGCGGCCTGTCCCGTTCGGACCAAGGCCCGTTGGGTGTCCCGCACCATCCGCCAAATTGCCCAACCGATGGCGGCTGTCGTCGCCAGTCCGATGATGGCGACGCCGTACCAGAACCACGGGGGCAATGGGGACGAATCAGGCATGTCTGGGACGGAATCGGAGTCTCATGTGGATGGAACGGGCCTGTTGTGGCTGGAGTATTGGGGGAATCCAGTCGGCGATGGCGAGCGTATCCTCAGACCAGGAACGGAGTGGCGATGTCCTCATCGCCTTGGGAAGAGGCTTGGGAGGGCAACGAGGACGTTGCCACCCCGGTTGGCGTGGGGGCAGTGTCAGGATGCGCCCCGTCCTGCAATCCATCCAAAAGCATGCTGGAACAGAATCGAGTTCGGCCCGTAGGCTGCTCTTTCCTAGCTGAATGAGTCGCCACGGAAGACAGGATGAAGTGTGGGATGACCGCCTGGAACGAGCCATTGAATGGCTGGTTCTGGGAGCGATTGCCTATGGGGCCCTGCTCTTCGGAGGCGTGCGCGCTACCGAGTTGGCGGTTATGACCGGATTGGTCGGGGCGGCAGCGCTCCTGTGGATCATCCGGCTTTGGGCGGTTTCGAGCCATCGGCTGTTGTTGCATCCGGTGCTTTTGCCGCTGCTGGGATTCATTGGGTACGCCGTCTGGCGGGGCGCCGGAGCAGACGTGGCCTATGCGGCGCGGCAAGAGCTCTGGATGGTGGTCTTGTACGGCGTGACGTTTGTCATCGGGCTGCACAACCTGCACGGGCAGGACACGCTCCAGCGCGTGACGACAGTGCTGGTAGGGTTGGGAGCGGTCCTGTCGCTGTACGCGGTGGGGCAGTACCTGAGCCAGAGCGACGCCGTCCTGTGGCTGGTGCGGCCGGCGCAGTACTTCCGCCGGGCGGGGGCGACGTTCGTGAACCCGAATCACTTTGCAGCGTTGATGGTCGTGCTGTTGCCGTTGGCGCTGGCCCAGACGTTCCTGGGACGGACCAAGGGTCCGATCCGGGTGTTTCACGGGTATGCGGCGGCCATGATGGCGGCTGGGCTTGCAGTCACGATGTCGCGCGGAGGCTGGCTCGCAGGCGGAAGCGTGCTGATCACCTTCTTTGTCTGGCTTCTCATCCGCCGTCGGCAGATGCGCATTCCAGCTTTGGTAGGCCTGGGCGTGGTGGTCGTGGGGACGGTCCTTTTCCTGAGTACGAGTACGAAGGCCCGGCAAAGGATCGACGAAGTGAATGCCGAGGGAACAGCGGACAGCGGAAACCGCGCACCCTTGTGGAAACCGGCGCTCGCCATGTGGAAGGACCATCCGTGGACTGGGGTTGGCCCAGGACATTACGACGTCCGTTTCCCCCAATACCGCGACCACACCATCCAGACGAGTCCGGGATACGCGCACAACGAGTACCTCAACACGCTGGCGGACTACGGTGCGATCGGGGCAGGTCTGGCGGGATTAGGTGTCCTCGCCCTCGCAGGGGGAATCCTTCTTTCGCGGAAGTACGTTGAGCGTGGGATCGGGGATCTGGGTGACAAGGGCAGCAATCGGACTGCGTTCTTCCTCGGTGGAAGCATCGGCATGGGAGGGATCGCGATCCATTGTGCCGGAGATTTCATCCTGCATATCCCGGCCCTGGGATTGGTGGTTGCGACATTGGCGTCGATGCTGGCATCGACCGTGAGGTTTGCGAGCGAGCGTTGGTGGCACACGCCGCGGTGGTGGAGCCGGATTCCTGTGACACTGGCGGGCGGCGCGGCACTGGTGTTCCTGGTGCCCGCGGCGTTCCACGGATTCCGTGAGGGAGTGCATCTGAACCAGGCGGCGCTCCAGGGTCGGATCTCCCCGAGGCTGCTCGACGAACTGAAGGCAGCGGCGGCCGTCGTTGCTGACAATCCCCGGACGAATTTCGAGGTTGGGGAGAACCTGCGTCGACTCAGCTTTGCAGGAGAGAAGGAGTGGGAGGCGCAGGCCAAGGAGGCCATCGAATGGCTGGAGAAGGCCCAGGCGAACAACCCGCATGATCCGATGGTGCACGTCTCGTTGGGGCTGTGCTGGCACTGGCTGGAAGAGCCGGTCAAGGCCCGACGCGAGTTCGAGAAGGCGATGGACATCGGGCCGCGGAACGTGGCCGTCGCAAATCACTATGCCTGGAACCTGCTCCAGCAGGGCCGGGTCAGTGCGGCGCGGGCGGTGTTCGAGGAGTCACTCATTTGGAACTCCTGGGACAACTGGTTCGCCCGCCGGCATCTCGACGACATCCTCAAGGGCCGGTGGAGGGAAGACCCCAAGGCCCGGTAGGAGTGGGTCGCATCATGGCTCCGCCCCCGGATCAAGCGGGGCGGCAACGTCCTCGTTGCCCTCCCACGCCCTTTCCCAAGGCGATGAGGACATCCCTACCCAGATCCCCTTTTCCGGTGGGGGCGATATCAGGATGCGCCCGGGAGGAATCGGTCTGGTCCGCCGGGCGGGCTGGAGGCGATTCAGGGCGGCTCGACAGAGTCCCGCCACACCCGTGGACTTGGCACCCAAGGACGGTGGGGCGAGACTACGTCTAGCCGATCGTCTTCCCGCGGTCCCAGGGCATTCCTGAGCATGAAAAAGGGGCGACCGGAAGGTCGCCCCGCGTTTGAGGGTCAGAGACTGAAGTGCGCCGTTAAGATCAGGGAAGCTTCTTGAGATAGAGATCCTTGAACTGGACCTTCATGGCAGGTCCAGCGTGGACCTGGAGGGCGAGGACGCCAGACTTGGCGGCCTTGGCCGGCTGGGCATCGACGACGTCGGCCATGGCCTTGCCGTTGATGAAGTGCATCAGGTGGTTGCCATCGGCGATGATGGTGTACTCGTTCCAGTCCTCGTCCTTGATGTACTGTTGGAGCTCAGGGCCCTTGGCCATCTCGTCGACGACGTTGACCTTGGTCTGGCCGTTTTCCTCGGTGATGCGGGTGCGCTGGCCACGAAGCGCGAGGATGCCGCGACCGCGCTCCTCGTAGAGGATGCCAGAGTAGGTCTTGCCGGCCTCGAGGTCAGCCTGATACCCGCCGACGATGGCCTTCTCCGCATCGATGACCTGGCTGCGGTACTGGACGCCGGAGTTTCCGTTGAAGATGCGGTAACGGAACTTCAGCTCGAAGTTGTCCACCGTCCCGTTGGTCCAGACCAGGAACGTGTTGTTCTTGATCGGCTTGTCCTTGGTGGTGACGCCGGTGATGGCACCATCCTCGACAGTCCAGAGGCCAGGGACACCGGCCCAGCCGGTAAGGTCCTTGCCGTTGAACAGGGCCACGGCACCGGCGCGCTCGTCAGCGACCGCTCGGGGTGTCAGGCGGCAGCCGGTGAGGGCAACGAGGCCGAGGGCTCCAACCAGGAGACCCATGCGGGTACAGGTACGCAGGAAATGCATTGAGGTCCTTTTTCTTCCGGAATTGGCCGCGGGGTCAAGCCGCAGGGCCCCCCTTGGATCACTTCTTCTTGAAGAGCTTCTTGAGGTTGGCGAGGCCGTCGACGGCGATCTCATCGCGGGTCGGCTCGATGCGACGCCAGATGGCTGCGGCACGGGCGATCACCTTGACGTCGGTGGTGAAGGATTCGATGACGACGTCGCCCTTGTAGCCGATCGACTTCAACGCGGAGACGATTTCCTTCCAGTTGAGGGAGTCACCGCCGGGGGTGCCGCGATCGGTACCGCAGGCATGGAAGTGGGCGAGCAGCGGGCCGGCCTTCTTGATGGAGGCGGCCTGGTTCTTCTCCTCGATGTTCATGTGGAACGTGTCGAGGTGGAGCTTGAGGGCCTTTGACTTGACGGCCTTGATGAGCTTGAGGCCCTGATCGCAGGTGTTGAGGAAGTCGGTCTCGAAGCGGTTGAGGGGCTCGACGCAGATCTGGATGCCCTTGGACTCGGCGTAGGCGCAGAGTTCCTTGAGGTTCTTCACGACGAGCGCCCACTCGATCTTCTGCTGGGCGGGTTCCACGGCGTCAGCCTTGCCGACGACGCTATAAACGGGGCCGATGATCGACGGGCAACCGAGGACGACGGCCTGGTCGATGAGGGCCTTGCAGTAGGTCATCGCGGTCTGCTGTTCCTCAGGGGTGCCGCGGAAGTCGCGGCCGGGCCCCATGCAGGCACAGATCGAACCGCAGGCCAGCCCAGCCTTGTCCAGCGCGGCGCGGACCTTGGCTGGATCGATGTGCGAGGGGTCCTCGATCGGAAGCTCGACGGAATCGAAACCCCACTTCTTGAACTTGGCGAACAGCTTCACGCTGTCGGTGGTGAAGGGGGAGACGAACAGGAAGGAATTGATGCCGAATCTCATGGTGTGAACGGATTGAGGGTCGCCGTGGGTGGCTGGAAAAGTCAATGGAGGCTCCGGCTCCGCGCGCCATCAGGGCCGCGGCGGATCGATGTAGCGCTCGGAGAGCCACTGGAGATCGCGATTGCGCTGACCATTGAAGGCTGGAGCAGGAGCGTTGCCGCTGGGGTCCTTGAGCGTGGCCGTGGAGGCCTCGAGCCAGCGCTTCAGTTCGCTGTGACCATCGGCGAAGCTAAGGCTCGCGGAACTGCCGTGCCGGTACGCGGGGTAATTCTGCCAGACCGGTTCATTGACGCGCACGGCGAAGTAGCCGTCATCAATCGTGAAATGGCTTTCGTCCATGAAGACGAATGCCTGCGAAGGCGCCGGACGGTTGATGTCGCTGAGCTTGCGGTAGGCCTTCGCCGTCGAGGGATTCGAGCCAAGGATGATCGGCGTGACGCCCGCGGCACCTCCATCGGTACCGCCATTCATCTGGCCGCTGATCGAGAACGAGCGGGCCGGCTGCAAGGGAAGCTCCCGGCTGCGGGAAAGGGCGTACACCTTGTTCTGTCCCGGGCAGGAATAGATCTTGGTCGCGGTGTTATACTTGAAGAGCAGTCCGCGCTGGAGGGTTCCGATGTTGGTGGCGCCAGGAAGATCATAGGCGGCTGCCGATCCGGACCCGTCGATCCAGGCGTTCTTCGAGCCGAGGGCATTCGGCACCATGAAGTCGTTGAAATCGACGGCATACAGTTGCCAGCACAGGGCGAGCTGCTTCGCGTTGTTCACGCACCCAATTCCCTGAGCCTTTGACTTGGCCTTGGAAAGGGCTGGCAGGAGCATGCCGGCCAGAATGGCAATGATCGCGATGACGACGAGCAACTCGATCAGGGTGAAGCCGTCCTGGGACGGCCTGGGGCGTGAAGCTTTCATGACGACAGACCTTTAGGGGTAACGTTCCCCTGTTCTCTACGGATCAGCCGTTCACTTGGATAGCCGAAAGTTGATACGGGTGAGGGTTTCGGCCGCGGTATCTGAGTTCCTCCCGGGTCCCAGACGCCTGACCAAACCCCGGCACCGTTCTGGTTTTGGTGCGGAAGCCAGGAATCCAGGCGAGCACAGAGCGACATCAACGCCATGATAGGAGTGAGCTCCCCGTCGGTTTGGACAACGGGGACCCGTGGGTCACTGGCGGTCACCTCGGCCAGACCTGGAACTGTCACGGAGGCTATCACCGTCTGGCCAAACGCGCGGAGTCGTCTGGGGATGGGTCTCATCCCCAGTACAAAGGGAACGGGGGAGCCGAGGTACGGAGTTCCTCAGGAGTCGGAGAATGCTGCGCAGAAATGCACAAAAAAGCGGCCTTGGGGGTGACACACGGTTTACACCGCCCAAGGCCGCCAACGCGCCCACTCAGGCGCGTTCAAAGTAAAAATAAGGGGAACGCCGGAGAATTACGCGGGCCGATCTACCTTGACAAGTCCCAAGGCTGGGATTTCCGAAGGACTTGTTCGCAGGTTGTTCAGGAATGCACTTCAGGAGGCCTTACGGCTGCCCATGCACCGCTCAATCAACGGGGCCGCGCGGAAATTGCAAAATGGACCTTTGATTATCGTTAATATTCTACTGGCTGACGGTGGAATGGCCCACCCGCTTGAGCCACACCATCACCAAGCCAAGGTCCGCCGGGGTCACCCCGGATATCCGGGATGCCTGTCCAATCGTTGAGGGACGGATCTTCTCCAGCTTGATCCGCGCCTCGGTCCGAAGGCTTGCAACCTGGCTATAGCAGAACCCTTCGGGGATCACTTGGTCCTCCAACGTCCGGAATCGATCCACTTCCGCCGACTGTCTACGGATGTAGCCGGCGTACTTGATCTCAATTTCAACCTGCTCCTGAACCTCTGGAGGAAGGTCGTCCCGACGGCCAGTGAGCGACGCATAGCTCACCTCGGGCCTACGCAACCATTGGGCAAGCGTCTCGGATCCCTCTCGGGTCGCTTCCAGACGATGAATCTCAGCTCGAATCGCCTCCCGCTTGGCCTCCACCCGGGCGGCCCGATTGGCATGGAGGAGACCCACCTGATGGCTCAGCAGCGAAAGACGGAGATCGGCGTTGTCCTGACGTAGCAGGAGTCGGTGCTCGGCCCTGCTGGTAAACATGCGGTACGGCTCCTGGGTTCCCTTGGTCACAAGATCATCAATCAAGACTCCTATGTAGGCCTGGTCCCGCCCCAGAACCATCAAGGTCTTTCCCTGCGCACGAAGCGCGGCGTTTATGCCTGCCATCAAGCCCTGGGCCCCGGCCTCTTCGTAGCCTGAGGTCCCGTTGATCTGGCCAGCCAGAAAGAGATTTGGTGCACTCTTCACTTCCAGCGTCGGGTGCAGTTGGGTCGGATGCACGAAGTCGTACTCGACCGCATACGCCGGACGGAGGATTTCGGCATTCTCACATCCCACAATGGATCGGACCATCTGGATCTGGATCTCGAACGGGAGCGACGTGGAAAAGCCGTTGACGTAGATCTCGTCCGTGGAGATTCCCTCGGGTTCGAGGAAGATCTGATGCAGCGGCTTGTCCGCGAAGCGCACGAACTTGTCCTCGATGCTCGGGCAGTATCGCGGGCCGACTCCTTCGATTACCCCGGAGTACATCGGCGAGCGATGCAGGTTGCCCAGGATCAGCTCCCGCGTCCGGTCGGTGGTGTAGGTGATGTAGCAGGGATGCTGGCCGCCGGCGCGTGCCAGAATGGATCCCTTGGGATATCGGCGATTGGCCGGCTCAGCCTTGTGTTCCACGTGGAACATCCCATCCACCGTCAGGGCCCGGCTCCTTTCCATCTCTTCAAGATCGTCGTTCCAGAGACCCTCCTTCCAGTAGGTGAACCAAGGAACGGGTTCGTCACCCGGCTGTATCTCACACTTCGAGAAGTCGATGGATTGCCGGACGAGGCGAGGCGGCGTTCCCGTCTTCAGGCGGCCCAGCTCCAGCCCGAGCTCCTTGAGTGATCCGGACAGCCCCATTGCCGCGGCCTCTCCGGCCCGCCCTCCGGTCTGTTGGTTCGATCCGATGTGCATCAACCCCCGGAGGAAAGTCCCTGTCGTGATGACAGTCGTCTTGGCCCGGTAGATGACCTCAAGGGTGGTTTCGACCCCGACCACTTCACCATTCTCGATTGTCAGTCGATGGGTCTGCCCCTGTTTGATGTCGAGGTTTGGCTGGCGCTCACAAATCCACTTCAGTCGGAATTGGTAGACCTTCTTGTCGCATTGGGCCCTGGGTGCCCAGACCGACGGCCCCTTCTTGGTATTGAGCATCCGGAACTGCAGCCCGGTCATGTCGGTCGTCCGCCCCATCTCTCCCCCCATTGCGTCGATCTCCCGCGCCAGATGACCCTTGGCGAGTCCCCCAATTGCCGGGTTGCACGACATCTGTCCGATCGTATCCAGATTGATCGAGAGCAGAAGCGTACTGCACCCCATCCTCGCTGCTGCCAGGGCGGCCTCAACTCCGGCGTGCCCACCCCCGACGACGATGACATCGTAGTGCTTCGGATAGACGAACGACATGTCGTCAAACCCTACGGACGAAGGGATGGAACGGCAACCTCGCGGCTTCCTTGTCCCCGGACGAGGGCCAATCTGGATACGGCCCCCAGGGAGAGGAGGGGCGGGCGACCTCTTGAACCAATCTTGGGCTGCTTTTGTCCTGGGCCCGAAAGGCTTCGGTCTTGAGAGCTGCTAGACGGAGTCTCGCCCGCCAGATTCGGGGGCACTGCGCAAGATGCGCCTCCCGGACGGAGCGAATCTGGAAACGGCTCCCGACGCGGCTGCCAGGAGATTCTGCATTCGGCAATGTTCCACGTGGAACACCACCCGCGGGCTGGATCGAAGCTATCGGTCCATTCCCCGCCCATTCTGGAGGAGTCTTTCCGGTAGGAGGCAGCCGCCATTCTCGGCGGGAAGCCGGCGGGCCTGGCCAATCAACCAGTCCAGACTCGGGAGGGATCGATCCAACCACCGACCCAGGCCGATCCGATGCCGGGAAAGCAGTCCGATCAATCTCCTGAGCAGGGAGCGATGCTCCGGCGCTGCCAAGCGGTAGGACCATGCTCGGAAATCGTCGAGTGCGTAGAGGACCATCAACCAGGCATCGTCTCCCACCCAGACCTGGCCATCATCGGAAACAACCACCAAATCATCCGGGCCGACCACGAGTCCCACCCCATCGAGGACGGCGCGGCCGGGCTCGGACCTACGGTCAATGAAGAGCAGGCGGACCAACTGTGGCTCGCTGGTCAGCCAGGCCCTGATCCTGCAACAGAGGCTACATTCGCCGTCAAAGTAGACAGTGAGGTGATTCATGAGCTGTTCCGGTGGATGGGGGCGGTGGAGTGAGCCGGTTCGGCGGGCAGGACCCGGCGAACTGGAGGTACGGGAGTAGCCGAGTTCAGGCCTTCCCTGGATTCAGGTAAGACGTGGGAGGAATCGGGGGAGGACCCGCATGGAGCATGGCGCGACGGCGCCACCGGGCGAATGCGAGCAGGTTGAGGAAGTGCATCGCACCGAGGATGAGCATCACCAAGCCGACCTTGGCGCAGACGGCCTCAACCGCCTCCTGGAGGTTTTCGGCCTTGGCAGCGTATTTCAGTGCCATGGCGACGTACCCGACGTTGATGAGGTAGAATCCGACAATGAGGAGGTGATTGATCGAATCGGCGAGGGTTGCATTGCCGTGGAAGCTATCGATCAGGAACTGGCGTCCGTTCTTGTGGAGGGTGCGGGCGACCCAGACGGTGAGTGCGATGCTGATGGCGAGGTAGGCGATGTAGGTACCGACGAGGTAGTTCATGGCGTGCTCCGTTTCTTAATTCCTGTATTTCTGTCACGACAGAAATCCCCGACATGTATGACGCCTTTCAACTCCGCGTAACCATTTCGGATTTCCGATGTAGATCCCGGCATGCACCCGATCCCTAGCCCCCAGCAGAAATCCCTGTCCGCCTTCACCCTGTGTGAGCTCCTGATCGTCCTGACAACCATCGGGTTGATTGCTGGTACTCTGGGCGCCGCCTCGGCCCGAGCCTCGCTCCGAGGAAGAACCGTTGGCTGCCTCGCGCATCTGCGCCAATGGGGCGCGGCAACGTTCCTCCACACCTCGGACCACAACGACGAACTCCCATACGATGGCGCGCCGAATGGCATATCGACCCGCGACGCCTGGTATGTGGATCTCCCCAAGGCGCTCGGAATCAGGGCGTACCCAGAAGAAGGCGACTGGCGGACCAACGCCAAGGCCCAGCTTCCAAGGTCCGCCTGGATCTGCCCCGCAAACACCCGCAAGAGCAACGGACGCATGCTCTTCCACTATGCCTTGAATCGCAGGGTCAATGGCTCTGGTGAGATGGCTCGACAGACGCGCGTCTCGGCGGTGGGGGAGCCCTCGACGCTGGTCTGGCTCTTCGAGAACGGGAAATTGGCAGCGGTAGCGGCGGAGGGGAATGCGCATACCAACGCCCACGGAGCCGGAGCGCACTTCCTCTTTCTGGACGGGCACGTCCAACGCCACGCCGGGTCTGAGTACTGGGATCCCGAGCGAAAGCGGGCGCGGACCAACTCTCCGGCGGTGAGGTGGCACCCCTGACCCCTCCGCGAGAAAGGGCTCCGGTCGGCTCCGAGCTAGGACAAGTCCGCAGATGCCACGACCAGGATCCGCGGTCATAGTCGGTCCATGGACGTGACGCGGGCAGCGTTTGGGAGCTGGAGCGGAGGCCGGTTCATGCACTTTGGCATGCCGCTGGATGAAGAGCGCTGGTTGGCGTTGGTCCGGCGGGCGTGGAAAGCAGGTGTCCGGACCTTCATGACGGCGGACGTCTATGGCGGCGGGCAGGCCGACGAATTGCTGGGCAGGGCTCTGAGGGAGTTCCCGCGGGACAGCTACTGTCTGGTGGGTGCCATCGGGCATGACTTCTACGCCACGCGACGGGACGGCGCGAAGGGGTACCCGAGGTTCACGGATCCAGGATTGCGATCGGCCCGCGAGTACGGGGCGTATGTCCGGATGGCCGTGGACAGGTCGCTGGGGCGGTTGGGGACCGATCGACTGGATCTCCTGCTGCTGCACAATCCGGACTCCATTGGCTTCGGCAGCGACGCGGTATGGGACTCGCTTCGAAAGGTGCGGGACGAGGGAATGACGGAGCGTTTGGGGGTGGCGCCGGGGCCGGCCAACGGGTTCACGCTGGATCTTCTGCAGTGCTTTGACCGGTTTGGAGAGGTCATCGACTGGGCCATGGTTATTCTGAGTCCGTTCGAGCCATGGCCGGGTAGGCTGGTTCTCTCCGCAGCAGAGGCGCATGCCGTCGGACTGATTACCCGCGTCGTCGACCATGGTGGCATCTTTCACGACGACGTTCGACCGGGGCATCGGTTTGGCCCAGCGGACCACAGGTCCTTCCGGCCGCCTGGATGGGTGGAAGCCGGTTGCGAGAAGCTGGACCAGCTTCGACCGATCCTCTCGAATCATGGCGTGACGTCTCTCCAACTCGCGTGCGGTTGGAATCTTCAGCATGCCGCGGTTCGGAGCGTGGTTCCGACGCTCATTCAGGAAGTCGGTGACGAAGCCAAACCGATCGAGGCTAAGTTGGACGAACTGGCCGCACTGCCCGAGCTGCGGCTGGATGACACCGAGCTGCGTCGAATTGCAGAGGTGGGAGACAACACCGGGTGCATGGCTCTCAAGGGAGCGCACCCGGACCACAAAGGGCATCCGGAACCTGACCGCTGGCCGTTGAGTGTGGACCTGATGCAGACGGCCCGACGGTGGGGAGTGGATCCCATGATCGATCTGGTGGCCCATCATTCGTAGGCGCGCAGGAATGGGATAACAACCGGGTTCATGGGTGCGGTGCATGGAAAAGCCCCAAAAAACGCGTTGCTTCCATTCCTCCGCTGGGTAGGTTTGGCCTCCATGTTTCCGGTGGTACAGCTCGTAGCGTGCGTAGCAGTCCTTCGGGGCTGAGGCGACCTACGGTGCTGCAAAGCCGGCTCCCGGGTCGCCCGCAGTCCCAGAAGGGACGCGGGTTTTCGATTTTCCGGGAGGCGCTGGCAGGCGATGGGTGGCGGGAGGCTCCGGAGATCGAGTGAGTCAGAAGATCCGGGCCGAGAGCAACCATACGCCACAGGCAGAGCGCAACCAGGAAGGTACCATGCAGCGACATACGATTTCCGTCCTCGTCGAGAACAAGTTCGGCGTCCTGACCCGCGTGACCGGTCTCTTTTCCGGTCGGGGTTATAACATCGACACCCTGAACGTCGGGCCGACGCACGATGAGACCCTGAGCCGGATGACCATCGTGACCCGGGGTGACGACGCAACGGTCGAGCAGATCGTCAAGCAGTTGGACAAGTTGGTCGATACCGTGAAGGTCGTCGATTACCGCAAGGGCGGCTACATCGACCGGGAGTTGGTCCTGCTCAAGGTGAAGGCGGATCCGCAGAACCGGGCTGAGGTCTGCCAGATGGCAGAGTTGTTCCGCGCCAAGGTGGTCGACGTGCAGCCGACGAGCCTGACGATCGAGATCACTGGTGGTGAAGAGAAGATCGAGAAGTTCATCACCCTGATGAAGGACTTCGGCATCCTGGACCTGACCCGGACCGGGCAGGTGGCGCTTCCCCGTTCCTGACGCCTGACGGATCCAACCGGGCGATGCTGTCCAAGTTTTAGCGAATCCCAACGAATCTCAATATGGCCAAAGTCTATACCGACAAGGACGCCGATCTGGGCGTGTTCAAAGGAAAAACCCTCGCCGTCCTCGGCTTCGGCTCCCAGGGGCATGCCCATGCGCTGAACCTGAAGGAATCCGGAGTCAACGTGATCATCGGGCTCTACGAGGGCTCCAAGTCCATCGCCGTGGCGAAGGACAAGGGCTTCGAGGTCTATCCGACTGGCGAGGCGGTCAAGCGCGCGGACGTGATCATGGTGGCACTTCCGGATACCAAGCAGGCCGCCTGCTACGAGAAGGACATCGCGCCGAACCTCTCGAAGGGCAAGACGCTGCTCTTCAGCCACGGCTTCTCGATCCACTACAAGACGATCGTACCGCCCAAGGACGTGAACGTCATCCTGGTTGCCCCGAAGGGCCCGGGCCATATCGTCCGCCGCCAGTACACCGAAGGGAAGGGAGTCCCCAGCCTGATCGCGATCTATCAGAACCCCGGCAAGGACGCCAAGAAGGTGGCGCTCGCCTGGGCGAAGGGAATCGGTGGCACCCGTGCTGGCGTGCTGGAGACGACCTTCAAGGAAGAGACCGAGACGGACCTCTTCGGCGAACAGACGGTTCTCTGCGGTGGATGCAGCGCGCTGGTGCAGGCTGGATTCGAGACTCTGGTCGAGGCGGGTTACTCGCCTGAAATGGCCTACTTCGAGTGTCTGCATGAGCTCAAGCTGATCGTCGACCTCATGAACGAGGCGGGCGTCAGCGGCATGCGTTTCTCCATCTCGGAGACGGCCAAGTGGGGCGACGTTACGGTCGGCCCTAAGATCATCGACGCCTCCGTCAAGAAGCGGATGAAGGCAGCCCTGAAGGACATCCAGAACGGCAAGTTCGCCAAGGACTGGGTCCGCGAGTACCAGACCGGCTACAAGCGCTACAACGCTCTCCTCAAGGCAGGCGAGAAGCACCCGATCGAAAAGACGGGTGCCAAGTTGCGGGCCCTGATGCCCTGGATGCAGAAACGCAACACGGGTGGAGCACAAGCGGCTTACTGAAGCGGTAGCGGGTTCCTCCGGGGCTCGTCCCGTAGAACAAGACCTCCCTGGCCTGCGATGCAGGTTCGGGAGGTTTTTTGCTGCCTGCATCCTGAGAAGTGGCCCACTGCCTAAGCCGTAACCATGCGATTGGAGGCGGGGACAGGTTCACGCGGAGACGCGGAGACGCGGAGGGGAAAGGACACCTGGCTGGCAAGTTGGGCAGTCACCGTTTGGTGAATGGTTCCCGACGCTCCACCATTCGTGACCGGCTTCTCTCTCGGCGCTCTCCGCGGCTCCGCGTGAGAATTCTGCCGCATGGATACGGCTAAGCCAGCCCGTTCCCCGCCTCCCTAGTCTGCGGGGGTGACGTGCAACAAACCGTTCCCGACTGAATCGCAGTCGTCATACGATCGTCCCGGTGAATCACATGGCCATTCGAAGTTGCCTCGCGTTCCGGAATGTCATTGGACTGGCGCTCATGTTGGCATGGGGCCGTGCGCCGTTGGCCGGCGATGAGTACCAACAGAAAATACGGCCTGTGTTGGTCGAGTACTGCTTCGATTGTCACGACGACGATACCCAGAAGGGCGGTGTGAACCTCTCGCGTTTCGACTCGGATCGAAGCCTGCATCGCGAACCGAGGTTGTGGGAGACGGCGCTCCGGCAGATTCAGGAGCGGACGATGCCTCCTCGGAACAAGAAGCAGCCCGCACCCGAGGAATTCCATCGTCTTGTCGACACGTTGGAGGGGCTTCTGGAGAATCCAGATCCGGCATGGCTCCCACGGGATCCCGGATCCAAGATCCCTCACCGGCTCAGTCGCAACGAATACAACAACACCGTTCGTGACCTGCTCGGCGTCGACCTTCGCCCGGCTGACCGATTTCCTCCTGACGGCGGCGGTGGGGGCGGCTTCGACAACAATGCGGACACTCTCTTCATCCCGCCGGTGCTGATGGAGCGGTACCTCGGAGCAGCGGAGGATCTTCTGGCCGCAGCTCCCCGCAGCGCCGTGATCCGGCAGGAGCCGGTCTGGTATTCGCCGGAAAGCTGGGCAGCGCGTGCCAACCTTCGCTGGTTCGCGCGTCGCGCGTACCGGCGACCGGCTCCAGCCGACGAGTTGGACCGGTTGGTGCAACTGTTCGCACTCGCACGTCGTGACGGCGCAGACTTTGAGAAGGCGATGAGGGTCGCCTGCAAGGCTGTGCTCGTTTCCCCCCGCTTCCTTCTGAGGATCGAGCGGGATCGTCTCGGCGACGGACCCCAACCTTTGGATGCGTGGGAGCTCGCGAGTCGCCTGAGCTACTTCCTCTGGTCGAGCATGCCCGACGAAGCATTGCTGGACTCGGCTGCATCAGGTCGCCTGGCGAATCCGCTCGAATGGACCGCGCAGGTCCGACGCATGCTGGCCGACCCCAAGGCGCGGGAGCTGGCGGAGAATTTTACAGGCCAATGGTTGGGGACCAAGACCCTCGCCCTGACCGCTAGCCCCAACCTGGACCGCTTTCCCGACTACACCGTCGAACTCCGGGATGCGATGGTCGAGGAACCGGTGCAGATGTTCGCGGGAATCGTCAGGGAGAACCTGAGCCTGTTGGAACTCATCGACAGCCGCCACACGTACGCCAATGGCCGTCTCGCCAAATTCTACGGCCTGAATGTCACCGGCGAGGGATTTCAGAAGGTCGCACTACCCGATCGACGTCGGGGAGGTGTTACGGGTATGGCTGCCGTGCTGACGAAGACCAGCTATCCTCTCCGGACGAGTCCGGTGCTGCGCGGTCGTTGGATCCTTGAAGATGTCCTCGGGACTCCGCCGCCGCCGCCGCCACCCATCGTCAACACCCTCCCAGCCGACGACAAGGTGCGCGATGGACTGACTCTTCGGAAGCGACTGGAGGCACATCGCACCAAGGAGAATTGTGCCGCCTGCCACTCACGTCTCGACCCGATGGGATTCGCGCTCGAGAACTTTGATCCCATCGGCCGATGGCGGGACAAGATCGACGGAGTGGAGGTCGATGCGTCCGGCGTTTTGCCGGGAGGCGAAGCCGTCAGCGGGCCGGAGGCTCTCAAGGACGCCTTGCTCCGTCGGAAGGAGCTGTTTATCCGGCACCTAACCGAAAAACTCATGGCCTACGCCTTGGGCAGGGGCCTTGAATACTATGACACCCCGGTCGTAAAGGAGATCATCGAAACCCTACGGCGGGACGGTTACCGCGCGGAAACCCTGATTCTGGCGATCACGCAAAGCCTGCCATTCCAGTACCGCCGACCCGCTCCAGCATCCGGTTCCGCCGGAGAAGCCTCCCCCTGACGCGGAGTGTCGGGACGCGGGCAGACCTTCCTGCTGCTTCCCATCCGTTGGAATCGGCGTATTCCTTCGTGCCGTGAGCCTGATCGCACACCGCCTCCCTCTTTCCCTCGCATCCGCCCTTGGCGTCTGGGTGGGATGCGCGTCGACCGGAATCGCTGCCACGGTGTCGCTGGATACCTGGATGAACTGGCGGGGTCCTCAGGCCAGCGGTGTCGCACCCGAGGCGGATCCTCCTGAGGAATGGAGCGAGACCCGCAACTTGCGTTGGAAGGTCGCACCCGCCGGCAAGGGACACTCGTCCCCGATAACCGTCGGCTCGCAAGTGATCGTTGTGTCGGCGGTTCCGGTGGGTGAGGCCAGGCCACCGGTCTTCGACAAGGCCCCCGGTACTCATGACAACAAGGGAGTCACCCATCGTCACCAGTTCCTGGTCCAGTCGATTGGCAGGCGAGACGGACGCGAGGCCTGGCGCAAGGTCCTCAAGGAAGAGTTCCCCCACGAGGGCGGGCACGAAACGGGAAGCCTGGCTTCAAATTCGCCGACAAGCGATGGCGAGCGAATCTTCGTCTTCCTCGGGACTCGGGGTCTCCACTGCCTGGACCTGAACGGATCCATCCTCTGGCAGCGCGATCTCGGACGAATGGACACGCTCCACGCCCATGGCGAGGGGAGTTCTCCCGTGGTCCATGGGGAGTTGCTTCTCGTTGCCTGGGATCACGAGGGCGACTCGTTCCTATATGCCTTCGACAAACGCACGGGCGAGCAACGGTGGAAGACTCCACGTGACGAGAAGACATCGTGGTCGACGCCTCTCGTCATCGAGCGGCCCTCGGGCACACAGGTTGTTGTCAGCGCAACCAAACGGGTCCGTGGCTACGATATCGAGAATGGTCGCCAGATCTGGGAATGCGCCGGCCTCACGGACAATGTCGTCTCCACGCCCGTGCATCGGAATGGCATCGTCATTGCCGGCAACAGCTACTACCAGCAAGCCATGGTCGCCGTCCGACTCGACGGTGCCTCAGGTGACATCACCGGTACCGATCGCGTCGCTTGGCGGCTCAATCGCCTGACGCCCTATGTCTCTTCACCACTGATGTACGGCGATACCCTCTACTTCATCCGGCATAACCAGAACGTGTTGTCCCGACTCGATCCGGAGACCGGGGTGCCTCGTGATGCTCCCCTCCGGCTGGATGGGATTCGAGACTTCATCTTCTCCTCACCGGTGGGCGCTGCGAACAGAATCTACATCACCGCCCGGGATGGGACGACGGTCGTGCTCAGGCACGACCGAACCAATGGCGTTGTCGCTGTGAACCGATTGGACGATGTATTCAGTGCGACCGCTGCCGTTGTCGGGAAGGAATTCTATCTGCGTGGCGAACGATTCCTATATTGTCTGGCGCGGCCATGAGCTCGGCTGAAATCCCTGTGCTCGAAGTGCGTGGGTTGATCCGGAGATTCGGCGAACGCGTGGCCGTGAACGGCATCGATCTGATCGTCCAGCGAGGCGAATCCGTTGGGTTATTGGGACCCAACGGTGCGGGAAAGACCACGACGCTGGGCATGATCTGCGGACTCTCGCATCCCACCTCCGGCATCGTTCGGATCCACGGCCGACCGATCATGTCGGACGACGATCCTACCAAGACGAGGATTGGGTTGGTGCCCCAGGAGCTAGCCCTCATCGAACCACTTTCCGCGCACGAGAACCTCCAACTCTGCGGAGCGCTCTACGGAATGAGCGGGGGCCGCCTACGGGACGCCATCTGCTCTGCGCTCAACTTCGTTGGTCTCGCTGACCGCTCCACCGATCGTGTCTCCACCTTCAGCGGGGGAATGAAGCGCCGGATCAATCTAGCGGCGGCGTTGCTCCACGATCCCGACATCCTGTTCCTTGACGAGCCTACGGTGGGCGTCGATCCCCAGAGTCGGAATGCGATCTTCGAGAACGTCGAACAGCTTCGTCGCCGCGGGAAGACAATTGTCTATACCACGCACTACATGGAAGAGGTGGAGCGCCTCTGCGACCGGGTCATCATCCTGGACGAAGGCCGCGTCGTCGCCGATGACACCTTGGCCAACCTTCGTTCGCGGATGGGAGCGGCGTGTCAGCTGAGAATCGAGATGGATCGCAGTCCGGACGTGGTGGTCGCGGCGGTCACGGCTCTCGAAGGGGTCCTGGAAGCCCGGGTCTTCGGAGACGTTCTCAGTGTGCGGGTGGACTCGATCGACATGGGACTGGAGCGGATCCTGCCCGTACTGAGATCAGCCGGATTGCGTTGCCGGCATGTCGACAGCCAACGCCCCTCGCTGGAACATATCTTCCTCCTCCTTACCGGCCGGAACCTCCGTGACGGCTGAACGCAGACCGGGAACAGCCATGTGGACTCAGATCCGAGCTTTGATGAGGGCCGAGCTGAAGCTGTTCTTCAGCGATCCTAGGGCAGTCATCCTATATGTCGCGGTGCCCGTGTTCATCGCCTCGTTCATCGGTTCGATGACGGGCGGAGGTGGGCCCAAGGGTGGAGGGGGGATTAACGTCTGGATTGCGGATCTGGATGGTTCGCCGGTTTCGCGCGGGGTAATCTCCAACTTTGTGTCGGATGCCGCGTTCCGCGTGACGGTGACGAACGATGCGGCGGTGAGGGCTCAGGTCCTTGCGGGAAAGGTCCCGGTTGGCTTGGTCCTTCCAGGCGGGTTTGGAGCGGATGCGCCGGCTGGCCTATTCGACACGAACCGCCGCCCCAGGATCTCCCTGCTATATGACCCCTCGCGCAACATCGAGCGGCAGGTCATCGAGGGAATGCTGGTTCCCAAGGTGATCGAGTCCGTCGTCCAGAACACGCTTACCTGGGCGGGGGCTAGCGAGTTTGTGGGGAGACGGCTCAAGGATCTGGGCGGAGCAACGAATGTTCCTGAGTCGGATAGCCAGCTCTACCGGCGAATGCTTGCGCCCGTGAAGGACTGGCTCGATCGCCGGGCCGCAGAAGAAGCACCAGCTTCGGCAACGAAGAAGCCGGCTCCGAGTGGAACCGGCTTCGAGTTGCCGATGCCCTTCTATATAGCGCCCGAGGCGGTGACGGCGCGGGCCCAGGCGCGATACAATGGCTACGCCCATTCGTTCGCCGGGATCGGACTTCAGTTCGTGCTCATGTCGATGGTCGACCTCGCCATCGGCCTGCTGCGTGAACGGGAGTCCGGATGGTTCCGGCGACTCCGCGCGGCCCCGCTTACGAGGCGTTCCCTGCTGGCGGCCAAGGCCGGGGCCTATGGCGTGGTTTCTTTGATGAGTCTCGGCGGATGCATGGCGTTTGCGATGCTGGCTTTCGGTGTCCGGGTCCAGGGCAGCTGGCTTGGCTTCCTGATCTGCCTGGGTCTCACCTCGATCATGTCGTCGGCCTTGGGCCTCATGCTCGCCGCCGTAGGCCGTACCCAAGGAGGCACCCGTGGCATTTCCATCGCCGTGATTCTGGTCCTGGTGATGCTGGGCGGCGCCTGGATGCCGACGTTCATCTTTCCCTCGTGGCTTCAGACCGTGTCCCTTTTCACCCCGACGCGTTGGGCCATCGACGCGTTCGATGCCATGACCTGGCGTGGACTTGAGTTGGAGGCGTTGGTGGTGCCTGCAGGGGCGATGCTGGGCTGGACGGTGCTGTTCGCCGCCATTGCCCTGTGGAAGTTCCGCTGGGAAGAGGAGGGCTGAACGTGCAGTTGCCGATTTCCGGCATCGGAGCAATCTGGGTTCTCATGAAGGCACTACTCGCTACCCTGTTCCTGACCCTTTTCCCTTTCCTCGCCTCCGCTGCGGAGAAGCTCGCTGTCGGAGCCTCAATCCCGGCCTTGACCTGCAATGACCAGGACGGTCAATCGATTGACCTGATGAAGGTCGGGGCGAAGGGTTACCTGCTCGTGTACTTCTATCCCAAGGCGAGCACGCCGGGTTGCACCAAGCAGGGTTGCTCGCTCCGCGACAGCTGGAGTGATCTCCAGAAGGCGGGCGTGCAGGTCCTCGGCGTCAGCACGGACGCGGAGGCCAGCCAGAAGAAGTTCAAGGACGACCAGAAGTTCCCGTTCCCGCTTCTGGCCGACAAGGAGAAGAAGGTTACGGAAGCCTTCGGCGTGAAGAACCTGATGGGCATGGCCTCCCGCTCCGCGTTCCTCTTCCACGACGGCAAGTGCGTCTGGGTCGATCCCAAGGGCTCGACCAGCGATCAGGCCGAGCAGGTCCTCGGGTTCCTGAAGACCCAGACCAAGTAGTCTGCTCCCCCGGCCGCGCGTTGCCCTTTGGCAGGGTTGCGCGGCCACTCGCGGAGTGATCGCCGGCCTGATGACGGCTCCGGCGGCGTGCGCCTCCGGAGACGCGAACCGTCTGGCCGGATTACGTTCCATGCATTCATCCTGATAGGAACGCCCCAAACAATCTCTCGGACCTCCAGTAACCTTTCGAAGGTTTTGGCGTTGCAGGAGGTACCATGAACAACACCAAACGAATCCTCATCTGTGCCTCGACGGTCTTGCTCGCAAGCACCCAGTCTCAGGCCAACATTCCTCTTGTCGCCAACGCCCTCAGGGGCCTGCTCGCCGAGGAACTCATCAAGAACGGCGTTAAGGTCGCCGTCGACGGGATGCAGAAGCTCGCGCCGAAGCTTCGCAACTCCATCACGCCTCCACCCGTTCCCTCGCTGGCGGCCTCGATCGAGCAGACCTACTACCGATTCGATCGTACCATTCAGTACCCGCATCAGCCCGTGGTCCGGGAACGCTTCGAGCTCCGGAGCCTCGCATCCGGGATGATCGTGGACTATCGGATCTGGACCAACAACGTCCTCGGCTTCTCCGAAGCCCGACCGCTGAAATACTACCGGGACCGCTATGACAAGGATCCCGCAAGCCTTCCCGGATGGATGCGTCTGCCCGTCCTGAACCACCTCCAACGGAAATGCGACTTGGTCCTGGATCAGGTGACCTATCCCGATCGCTCGGACGAGACCTACGAGTTGGTCGTCCGGTGCCGCGGCGTGAACTGGCCCCAGAAGTCGCCCCCGGCTCGCGCATTCGTCTCGGTCGAGGTGCCTCAGGAGATCCTGTACAATCGGTGTCTCCCGGCCGAGGTCCAGATCGAGGTCGCTTCCGAGCCAACGCAGGCCTTCCGGCGGAACGGTGAACTCGTCCGCGATCTCTATCCGGACCTCGCCATGGTCCTGGATCCTACCGGGACCGGCTACAGCGCTCCGGTTCAACCGAAGGGCCTCCCCAACCGCATCGAGCCGAATGGCCTTCCGCCGATTGTTCGTCGCTGCGCGTTGACGCCTACGCCGACCTCAACCGCGGATTCCCTGTGAGCAACCTTCCACCGCCCGGTGCACGGAAGCGCCGGGCTCTCACCATGGTACTGGTCGTCGGTATCGGCGTGGGCGCCTGGTGGGCGGCCTCCCGCCGGTCGGTGGAAGGCGATTCCCCGGACCTTTCCACCTCGGCTGATGCGGTCGCTCTGCCGCCGCCAGCCGAGGGATTGACGACGGGCGACGCGGCCCCCAGCGGTCACCCAATGCCAGCCGTCCTCCGCCGTGCGGTGCGAACTGCTCAGACGAGCCAGTCCACCCTCTCGCCTGTCGAGTACGAGCGAACCTTGCTGACGCAGGAATTGGCTCGGCTTGCGGAGATTGCCCGGTCGGGTCAAGGCGTCGTTCGCACAGCGGCTGAAACGGTGATCGAGATGCAGCGCGCGCGCTTTGCGGCCCGGGCCAGATTCCTGGGCGAGCAGGATGCCTCCGTGTCACCCGCCGCTCAGTCCGACGCCGGAACGGCCGGCGTCGGACTGCCTCCCTCCCGCCTTCTGGAGCATGACGGATGGCGCGAATTGGCGGCCCGCGACGCCCTGCATCATCCGACATTCCATCACGATTGTGGGATCGAGTTGGAGAGACTCGCGGTGCCGGTCGAGGCCCGGGACTACCTCAGCCGGTTTCTCCTGGAATCCGTGGATGAAGTCGAGGCACTCGGTGCGGCTGCTCTGGAGACCGGGGCTCATCTGGATGAATTCCCGGTCAGCATTACGGCTGCTACTCCTCCAGTCACGGACCAGCCCGGGCTCTATGCCGCGTGGCTCCACCGCCAATCGATCATCCGCATGCTTCGCGAGATGGGTGTGCCCGTGGACACGCGCTTCGAGCACGTCCTCCTCAATGTAGGATTGGGTAATACGGTCCTACCCTATCGATGGTTGGATGCTAGGTAATCAGGTCGACTGGTTGGGGCACTCCAATGCCTCAGCCAGTCGGCCCCGTCCAGAGATCCACTCCAAGGCAGCCTATCATTCGCGCAGCCTTGGGACCGCTGCTGACGCCTTCAGGAGTCGGCCAGCTCTATGCCCACTGGACAGTGATCCGAGCCCAGGACATCCGACCGGATGAAGGCCTTCTTCAAACGGGGACGCAGGGAACGCGACACCAGGAAGTAGTCGATTCGCCAACCGACATTCCTTTCCCTGGCCCGGTTCATCGGGCTCCACCAAGTGTAGTGACCTCCTCCCTTCTCGAACTCCCGGAACGTGTCCACAAAGCCGGCTCGGAGGAGTGCTTCGAAGCCGGCCCGCTCCTCCGCCGTGAACCCATGATTCCGGACGTTTGCCTTTGGGTTTGTCAGGTCCAGTTCGCTGTGCGCGACATTGAGGTCGCCACAGAAGATGACCGGCTTCTTCTTCTCAAGCCGTGTAAGGTAATCAAGGAAGGCCCGGTCCCACTCCTGTCGATACGGCAGCCGCGTCAGCTCCCTCTGCGAGTTTGGCACGTAGACATTGACCAGTTGGAAATCCCGATACTCCGCCGTCACGACCCTACCCTCGCTATCGTGTGCCGGGAGGCCGATGCCCGTTGTTACCTGGAGCGGCCGATGTCGCGTGAAGATGCACGTGCCGGAATAGCCCTTCTTCTCCGCGCTGCACCAATGGGTGGTGTAGCCGGCCGGCCAGAGTTCTTCCACGTCCTCCGGACGTGCCTTGGTCTCCTGTACGCACAGGACGTCGGGCGCTTCCGAAGCCAGATATTCCAGGAAGTTCTTCCGGAGCACTGCCCGGAGTCCATTCACGTTCCACGAGATCAACTTCACTTCCCAAGGCTAGCCAGTGCATCTCCCCGATGCACGACTGACGACTTCACCACTGCCAGTTTCCACAGCCTGTCGGCCGGGTGAGGACACCCGAACTTCAGGGGGAGTTCCCATTTACCAGTCCCCGGATTCCTGCGCCCCCTGACAGCTACGCCGGTAGGCGAACAACTGAGGTCACGCGGCTGGGAGACGGCTGCTTCACACTGGGCCCATTCATGCCCATGGAAACTTCGTCACACCCAGCCGCCGGACTTGAATCTTGAATCTTGAACCCTCGAACTTCCCCCCGTGAGTTCTCATCGCATCGGTATCATCGGCGGCTCCGGCCTGTACAATCTTGAAGGATTCACCCGCCAGAAGTGGGTCAAGGTACGCACTCCCTTCGGGGATCCCTCAGACGAACTCCTCACCGGCGAATTGCTGGGTAGGGAAGTCGTCTTCCTGCCCCGCCATGCCCGCGGCCACCGGATCCTCCCCTCGGAGCTCAACCACCGAGCCAACCTCTGGGCCATGAAGAAGCTCGGCGTCGCCTGGATCATCAGCGTCAGTGCCGTCGGCTCACTCCAGAAGCGCTACAAGCCCTCCGACATCGTCCTCATCGACCAGTTCCTGGACCGCACCAAGCAATCCCTCAACCACACGTTCTTCGGCCGTGGAATCGTCGCCCATGTCGCCTTCGCCGACCCCATCTGCGAGGAACTCCGCAGCCTCCTCCTCCAGTCCGCCCGTCGTCTCAAGGCCCGATGCCACGACGGCGGAACCTACGTCAACATGGAGGGGCCTGCCTTCAGCACCCGCGCCGAGTCCACTGCAAACCACAAGGCTGGCCTCGACGTCATCGGCATGACCAACCTCGGAGAAGCCAAGTGCGCCCGCGAAGCAGAGATCGCCTACTCCACCATGGCCATGATCACCGACTACGACTGCTGGAAGACCGACGAAGCCCACGTCACCGTCGACATGGTCGTACAGACCCTTCACCGCAACATTGCCGCAGCCAAGTCCATCATCGCCGACGTCATCCCTCACATCCCTGCCGAGCCGTCCTGGCCCTGCCACGACGCCCTCCGCAATGCCATCATGACGGAACGTTCCGTCTGGCCCCTCAAGACACGCCGCGAGCTCCAGCCGATCATCGCCAAATACCTCTGATCCGGGGAGGCGAAATCCTCATCGCCATTTTAAAGCTCATCCGCTTCAAGCCGTGAGTCCAGCAAAGCCATCATCCTCACCCTGGCCAGTCGTCGTCATTGCCGCCCTCGCCATGGTCGGCACGCTTCCTGGTCGCTCTCAGGGTCTTGGGCTGGTCACCGAACCCCTGCTCACCGAACTCAAGCTCGAACGCGTCCGCTTCGCTGAGATCAACCTCTGGACCTCCCTCGCCGGCTCGCTGTTCGCCATCGGCTTCGGCCGGCTGTTCGACCGCTGGGGTTCGCGCGTCGTCGCACTGACGCTCGCGTTGCTCGGAATATCCGTTCTCGGCCTGGCCCTTGGATCCGGCATCGCAGGCCTTATCCTCGGGCTTTGGCTCTCCCGCGGCCTCGGACAGAGCGCCCTGTCCGCCGGTAGCCTCAGCCTCGTGGGTCAGGTCGCACGCGACCGACCACCCTCCGTGATGGCCGCCTACTCCATCATCCTTAGCGTCGGGTTCATGATCGTCTTTCCCATCGTCGGATCCCTCGTCCGTCTCTCGGGTTGGAGGGCAACCTGGGGTAGCGTGGGCCTCTGCCTGATCCAGCTGGCCATCCTGACCCTTCTGATTCTCAGCCGCTACGGACCTTCGGCTGCAGCCCGCCAGACTCCGGACCCATCCCATTCCTCCGACTTCACCCTGGGCGAGGCCCTCTCCACGCCCGCCTTCTGGGTCTTCGGACTCTCATCTTCACTCTACGGCCTGGTCGCCTCTGGGATCGGCCTCTTCAACGAGAGCATCCTCGCTGAACTCGGATTTCCTCCAGAACTCTTCCTCCGATCGTTGGCCGTTACCGCCCTGACCGGCCTTCTGGGCAACTTCCTGGGCGGATGGCTCCTCGCCCGTCATCCTGCTCGCTCGCTCATGGTCCCAGCGATGGCTTTGCTCGCGCTCGGTCTCGCAGCCTTGCCGCACCTCCGCTCCACCGGAGCGGTCTACCTCCAAGCTGCCGTCATGGGCGCCGCCGGCGGCTTGGTCACCGTTCTCTTCTTCTCCTACTGGCCTCGAACCTTCGGCAACCGCAACCTGGGCTCCATCCAGGGCGTCGCCCAGTTCCTGACCGTTGTCGCCTCCGCCGCCGGTCCCCTCGTCCTCGCGCAGATCCAGCAGGCGTCCGGCTCCTATGCCCTCGCTTTCCGGGTTCTCGCCCTCCTCACGGCGGTCCTCGGCGCTGCCGCCTTCATCGTGCGTCATCCCTCCAAACCTTCACCCACAGCCCACTCCGTCTCCAACGGCCTGGCTCATCCCTGAACCCCCGCCGTCGAGTCCGAAATGCTGATTGTTCCCGGCTCACGATTCACGCGTTGTTCCCAACTTATCCTCAACCCTGTTTCCGGCCTCCTTTATCCCAGTAGTATTTTAAGCCTAAAAACGGCAGTTGAGAGCAGCGCTCCGCCGTTTAGCGGTCACTTCTGACTGCCTTCCGCCAGGATTTCTTCCTTCGGCTGACTCCTGAAGGGGGATCTCACCCACTCCATCTTCCCAATTGAGCCTTCGGCGGCTGCCACGGCGCTAGAATCCTTGCCCAGATCCGCTCCCAGCAATCCTGGGGACTCAACTGCTCCGCACCATTCTTCAGCCCGCTCAGATACAGGCTCAACCCGGTCAACAGCGATTGCGCCTCCGCTGCGCTCCCATGCGTGCTCGTCAGCCGGATCATCAACTGCCGCCCCGATTCCATCAGCCTTCCGACCGCCGACAGCAGCAACGGCCGGCTCGTTATCGCCTCCCTTCCTCGATCCGGTTCCGCACACGCCACAAACAGACTCCACCAGTTGTACACCAACGCCACATTCCGCGCCGACACCTGGCACCTCAACAGATCCCGCGTCGTGAATCCTCCCCATCCCCACTGGTTCTTGAGTTCGTCATACGCATTCTCAATGTCCGCCCTCTGCCGATACAGATCCTGAACCGCCACGATGTCCTCTGCTGAATTGGTCACCATTGCGTGGTATTCCCACTCTTCGGCCGCCGGCACGACCTGGGGTCCAAAGTCCTGCTGTTCCAGTTCGGCGCGGCCACGCCGTACCGTGCGCTCCAGCTTTCGGCGGTAGATCACCACTCGTCGGGACTGGGTCCATCCCTGCAACTTCAGGCTCCCTTCCATCCCCTCCCACCCGTTGATCGTCGTTACCCACCCGGCCTGGGCACTGAGCAATCGCACCAACTCCTTTACCCGGTGACTCTGACGCAGCCTGAAGAGGTACTTCTGGGCGCGCGTCTCGCATCCCTCCATCAGCGTCTGGTTCCCGTAGTTGGCATCCCCACACACCAGCGCGGGTCTTTGCGTCGGGGTCAATTCATCCAGCAGCCTCCATAGGTTCTCTGCACCGTGTCGGGCGGCGTGTTCCTTGCCAGAGCGGACCTCGACATCCAGCACCAGCCTCAGGTTGCGGATCATCAGTGTGTGGTAGGCGTGCGATGGACGTCCGGGCTTGTGTGGATTGTAGCCAAGTTCTGCCCCCTCTTGGTTCCCGTAGATGGGCTTGATCGTGGTGTCGATATCCAGAACCCACGGCAGTTTCAGCGCCGGCATCCAACTCTGCCGCAGCGCGTCGCGCAGCCATTTGGCCATGGCATCCTTGCTGGCGCGCTTGAAGGCCCGGCGAACGCTGTCTTCGCTGCAGACCTTGGACATGCCAAAGGCCTGGGGATTGACGCTGTCAGCGCGCAGCGCGCTCACGTGTGCATAGCGGGACTGGCCCGAGAGGATGGCCAGAACCACCGTACCCAACAGGTCGGTGATCCGGGGGGCGTTGGGGCTGGTGAACTGGAGTGGACAGCTGCGCACCCAAGAGGAGAAGAGGCCCGCGGTGGCGAGGAACTGAGCGAAGAACACCAACTGGCCAAATGGAGTTACGGGTGCCTCGCGATCCCACTCGACGTGGATCCGTCGCCCATGGGTGTCGACGATGATGGGCGGCGTCAGTGCTCCAGGGGGTAACCCGCCTGCCGCCGTCACTTCACCCTGTAGGTGAGCCGAGGATTCGCACGATGAGATGCCCATCCCCAATCGGAATGCTCATTTTCCCGATGCCGCAAGCGTTTCAACTGCCGTTTCTAGGTTAAGTATTTTAAATTCAGAGGTTTACAAAATTCATTTCCCCGCGCTCCTTCCGATCGTCGTGGCGATCCCTACTTTCTTCCCAATGAAATCCCTCACCGGCCCCTGCCAATAACTCCTGCCTCTCACGGTCCTCCCGTTTCCGCCCCTCATTTGCCCCCCAAACACCCCCCGACCCGGACCAACAACCCGGCCAACAACGTGCCAAGAACCCCGGAGTTCGTACCAATAGGTCGGGGGTTGTTGGACTCATCCAGTCAGTCCCCAATCCGTACCCGGAATTGTCCACAGACCAAAACCTCACGAATCGCCCGCCAGATCGACACCCCAATGGGTTGTACGTGTTGTTCACAGACCCTACTACTGGCTTTCCTTTTACTTCAAAAGAGTCAATTAGTAGGGGCACATGAAGCTGACGATTGCCAAGGAGCAGTTCCTCAACGGCCTCCAAGCCGTTCAGAACGTCGTCGGTTCCCGGACCACGCTCCCGATCCTCTCCAACATCCTCCTTCGGGCGGTTGAGGGCCGGTTGCACCTGACGGCTACCGACCTCGACGTGACGATCACCTGCGGCGTTCCCGCCAACGTCGCGGTCGAAGGTTCCGTAACCCTCCCAGGCAAGAAGCTCTTCGGCATCGTCCGTGAACTGGTCGTCTCCGAGATCGAGGTTGAAGTCGACGACAAGGCAGTCGCCACCGTTCGTTCCGGCGCGTCCTTCTTCAAGATCAACGGGCTCAGTGCCGAGGAATACCCGCCTATCCCCCAGTTCAAGCAGTCCCGCGCCGTAACCCTCCCGCAGGACAAGCTGAAGGCGATGCTCAAGCGAACCTCCTTCGCTGTCTCCACCGACGAATCCCGCTACGTCCTCAACGGCATCTTCTTCTCCCTCAAGGAACACAAGTTGACGCTCGTCGCCACCGATGGTCGTCGCCTCGCCATGAGCGATGAGGAGGCCGAGATTCCGGCCGAGAGCCAAGGCGAGTTCATCGTTCCCACGAAGGCCATCAACGAGCTCACCCGCCTCCTGACCGCCGGTCAGGTCGAACTCAAGTTCAGCGAGAATCAGGTTGGCTTCACCCTGACCCCGGCCACCGAGGGAGGCCTCGGCGTTTACATCATCTCGAAGCTCGTCGACGGCAGCTACCCGAACTATCGACAGGTCATCCCGCAGGAGTGCATCGAACGCGTCACCATCCCCCGCGAGGAGCTCCTCCAGAGCCTCCGCCGGGCGGAGATCATGACCAGCGACAAGTCGAACTCGGTCAAGCTGACCTTCAATCGCAACCAGCTTTCGATCAACGCCAACACTCCTGACGTTGGCGAGTCCCGTGAGACGATGGCCCTGACCTACAAGGGCAAGGACATGTCGATCGCCTTCAATCCGGGCTACCTGATGGACCCCCTCAAGGCACTCGACGTCGATGAGGTCTACTTCGAGCTCATCGACGAGCTCTCCCCGGGCGTCCTGAAGAGCAATGAGCCCTTCCTCTACGTCATCATGCCCATGCGCATGAGCTGAGCGGCGCAGAAACGGAGTGGCGACGTCCTCGTCGCCCCGGTGATGGGCTTGAGGCGGAAACGAGGATGTGGCCACTTCGATTTCCTCGGCCTTAAAGCCAAGGCCAGAGGGAGTGGGGGGCCTTTTGAGACTGCCCCATGCGAGGGTTGGGTCGAGGGTCCTCAAGAGACGGGCTTAGCCGTGTCCATGCAGCAGAATTTTCACGCGGAGCCGCGGAGAGCGCGGAGAGAGGGGCGGGTCCCCAACCTTCCAACGTCGGACACTATTCACCAAACGGTGACTGCTCAGCCACCCATCCAAGCGTCCTTTCTCCGCGTCTCCGCGTGAACCTGTCCCCGCCTTCAATCGCATGGTTACGGCTTAGGCAGCTTCAACCCTGAAACTGAAAACTTGGGACTCTGAAGCGGCTCGACGGAGGTCTCGACCCACCATTTCGGGGGGGAAGTGACAGGATTCGCGGCAGTTAAGGCATCCGGGAACTCCCCGGAACTGAATTCTGGCCCACGGCCCGTGCACGGCTAGCCTGTCCCCGTGTTCCACCTCGTGCCGCAGCGATCCGCCTTCCCGGCCGGACTCATCCTGCTTCTGGCAGCCACCCTCTCTGCCGGGGCGCAGTCCATCCGGGTTCCCGGAGTCTACGCCACCGGCCTCTCCGACGCCGGCTCACTGCTCGAACCCGGCACACAGGACACGCATTGGGAGCTGACCGCTTCTCCCGACACTTCTTTCCCTGGCCCAGCGACCCGCGTCGTCGAAGACGGCTTCCCAATCCCGCCGTGGCTGGCGAACTCCCCGGAATCCCGCTGGATCGGGCCTCGCTCCGATGCCGGTGCCGGTGCTGCCGCGGGCAACTACACGTACAGCACCCGATTTTGGCTCGCTGACTTCGACCCTTCCACAGCCGTTCTGACTGGCCGGTGGAGCTCGGACAACGCCGGCGTCGATGTTCTGCTCAACGGCGTTTCCCAAGGCCTTGCCAACGACGGCAACTTCGGCGGCTTCTCGCCCCAGTTTGAGATCCGCTCTGGATTCGTCGATGGCCTTAACACCCTGGCCTTCGTCGTGAACAACGCCGGCGACTCGGCCAACCCTACCGGCTTCCGCGCTGAACTGAACCTGGTCGCCGAACCCGCCGCCGACCCCGGCACTCCACCCACCATCACCAGCCAGCCAGCCGATCTCTCCGTCGGGCCCGGCGAAGCGGCCACCTTCGTCGTCGTCGGCCGCGGTGGACGACCCCTCCGATACCAGTGGCGATTCAACGGATTTCCCCTCAGCCGCGCCACCAACTCGACCTACTCGGTCCCGTCGATGTCCGAGGCCTGGGTCGGGGGCTACTCCGTCGTCGTCCTCAATGACTGGGGTTCCATCACCAGCCGGGTCGCCACCCTGTCGCTCGGCTACCGCGCCGAAGCCACTCGTAGCATCGAACCCCCCGGCCCCTCCTCCCGTCGCTCCGGCATCACCTTCTCCGAGATCCACTATCATCCCGTCGATCGCCCGGATGGCCGGAACCTCGAGTTCGTGGAGCTCTACAACTCGAATCCGTTCCCGGAAGACCTCGGCTCCTGGCGAATCTCCGGCGAATGGGACCTGACTCTGCCCCCCGGAACCATCCTGCCTGCCCGATCCCACCTCGTCATAGCCGCCGATCCGGCCGCCCTCAGGGAGCTCCATGGCGTCACCAACGTCATCGGCAGCCCAACCGCCCAACTAGCGAATGGCGGTGGAACCCTGCGCCTGCGCAAGCCATCCGGTGCAGTCGTGCTCGAAGTGAACTACGGCGATTCCGCCCCATGGCCGAAGGCCGCCGACGGTTTCGGTCCGTCGCTCGTCCTCGCCCGCCCCTCTCTCGGCGAAGGGGAACCCGAAGCCTGGCGATCCAGCACCCGCTCTGGCGGTTCTCCCGGAACCCACGACCCTGATCCCGTTCCGTCCTACGACGGCCTCCTGCTCAACGAGGTCCTCGGCCATCCCGCCCCCGGCCAGGCGGCCTTTGTTGAAGTGTTCAACGCCGCGCCGTTCTCGCGCGACCTTTCCGGCTGCCTCGTCCAAGCCGGCACCAACCCGCCCGTCCGCTTTCCTGCCGGCACCTCCATTCCCGCCCGCGGCTGGCGGCAACTGTCCCTCACCGGTTGGAACCTCGCCCTCAATCGCACCGCCGTCCTCCTCTGGGACCCCGCCCGGTCCAATTGCATCGATTCCATCGAACTGACCGGTCAGGTGGCCGGAAACCCCGCCGGTCGCGAGCCCGATGGCGCGCCGTCCTGGACAACCCTCGTCTCGCCCACCCCGGCCGCCACCAACGCTCGTCGCCTCCTCCCAAACGTCGTCCTCAACGAAATCCACTACCATCCGCCATCCGACAACCCCGCTGACGAATTCGTCGAAGTCTTCAACCGAGGCTCCGAGGCGGCCGACCTGTCCGGATGGCAACTCAGCCGCGCCATCTCCTTCACGTTTCCCAACGGAACCGTTCTCGCACCCGGTCAGACCCTCGCCATCGCCGCTGATGCCGCCCGCCTGCGCACAGGCAATCCCCAGACCGCGCCCAACCGGATCATCGGCAACTTCACCGGAAACCTCTCCGACGGCGGCGAATCCCTCGTCCTCTCCCGCCCCGTCGCCCAGATCGTCACGATCGAGGGACGGACCTCCACCAACCTCATCCAGGCCCCGGTCGAGGTCGCGTCGTACCGGGATGGCGGTCGATGGTCCCGTTGGGCTGATGGCGGCGGCAGCAGCCTCGAACGCCTCGATCCCAGGTCTGACCCATCCCAACCCGACTCGTGGAGCTCCAGCGATGAATCCAGCCGTGGCGGCTGGACGGTCATCGAGGCCACCGGCCCTGCGGACCTCACCCACCCGTCCGTGCCGGCAGCGGACCAACTCCAGATCCTGCTCCTCGGTGAGGGGGAAGCCCTCGTCGACGACGTCGAGGTGATCGCGGGTGGCCGTTCGGTTCTGGCCAACGGCGGATTCGAATCCGGCCTCGCCGGCTGGGTGCCCCAAGGAACGCACCGCGCCTCGGCCATCACCGATATCGGAGCCCGCTCCGGAACCCGCGCCCTGCGTCTCATCGCCTCCGAACGCGGCGACCACGTCGCCAACCGCATCCGCAAGCCGCTCACCCAATCCATCGCCAACGGTTCGACCGTAACCCTCCGCGCGCGGGTTCGATGGCTCCGGGGTCATCCCGAGATCCTTCTCCGCCTCCGCAACGGTGCCCTCGAGGCCACCGGCCGACTCGAACAGCCCCCGCACGTCGGCTCGCCGGGCCTCCCCAATCCATCCGCCCGCCCGAACAACGGCCCGGTCATAGCCACCGTCCGACACGACCCCATCCTCCCGGCCGCCAACCAGTCCGTCCGCGTCATCGCCCGGATCTCCGATCCCGATGGCATCGGCGCGGCTGAAGTGCAGTACCGGCGCGATCCGGAAACCGCACTCGCCACTGTCGCCCTGCGCGATGACGGAACCGACGGTGATGAAAGGGCAGGGGACGGAGAATTCACGGCACGCATCCCCGGTCAACCCGCGGCAACCCTCGTCGCCTTCCGCATCTCGACCCGGGACTCCGCCTCTCCCTCGCGGACCAACGTCTTCCCTTCCGCCACGGCGGCTGGCTCCACCCCGGAATGTCTCATCCGCTTCGGTGAACCCACCGGACCCGGTTCGATCGGCACCTATAGGCTGTGGATGACCGCCGCCACCATCCAACGATGGGCCTCGCGCGAGATCATGAGCAACGAGGGCCTGGACGTGACCTTCGTCCACGGCACCAACCGCGCGATCTACAACGCCGCCGCAAGATACTCCGGCAGCTCCTATACCGCGGGAATCTATAACTCACCCGTCGGGAACCTCTGCGGCTACGACATCGCCATCCCCGACGACAATCCGTTCCTTGGCGGCAACCGCGTCCTCCTCGACTGGCCCATCCGCGACGACACCTACCTCCGCGAACAGCTGATGTTCTGGTTCCTCGAGCGGCTCGGCCTTCCCAACATGTACCGCCGCCACGTCCACCTCTATGTCAACGGCCAGCGTCGAGGCTCCGTCTACGAGGACATCCAGCAACCCGGATCCGACACCGTCCGGGAATGGTTCTCCGGCGATGATCAGGGCTCGCTCTGGAAGACCGATTGCTGGAACGAATTCGATGACGCCGGTTCCCGCCTCGATCCCTGCATCCTCAACACGCTCCAGATCTTCACCAGCGGCGGACAGAAGAAGCTCGCCCGGTACCGATGGAACTGGCGCCCGCGCGCCGTTCGCGGATCCGCCAACGATTTCTCCGATCTCTTCGCCCTGGTCGACGCCCTCAATGTCCCGACCCAGAATCTCCCCGCCTCTGCCGAGGCCCTCGTCGACGTCGATCACTGGATGCGCACGTTCGCCATGAACGACCTCGCCTCCTACTGGGACGCGTTCGGAAATCCCAATGGCAAGAACACCTTCCTCTACAAACCCGAGCGCGGACGATGGGCGCTCATGAGCTGGGACTTCGATGTCGGCCTCGGCGTCTTCAACGACCCGCCCGACGCCGCCCTCTTCGATTGCAACGATCCCATCGTCTCGCGCCTCTACCAGTCGCCACCACTCGTCCGGCGCTACTGGACCGCCATCGATGAGTCCCTCAACGGATTCTTCCAGACCGGTCCCTCAACTGACCTCGACCGCTTCCTCGATCAGCGCGTTGCGGCTCTCCGCGCCGCCGGCACCAACCCCGGCTCCGTCGATGCCATCAAGTCCTGGATCAATCAGCGCCGCGCCTATCTCAATTCCCAGGTAACCCGTCACCGCGCCTCCTTCACCATCCGCTCCAACAACGGCAACGACTTAACGACTGGCGAATCCATCCTCAACCTCACCGGTACCGCGCCCGTCCGCGTCGCCAGTCTCCGCCTCAACGGAATCGACTGGCCCGCCCAATGGACCACCACCACCAACTGGACCTTGCGCCTCGCCCTCCGTCCCGGGACCAACCGCCTGGAGGTCATCGGAGTCGACCGCACCGGCCTGCCGGTTCCCGGCGCAACCGATTCCATCCAGGTCCTCGCCACCGGAGCGGAGCCTCCCATCGCCGGCATCCGCATCAACGAGTGGATGGCCTCCAACAACTCGGCCGTCCAGGACCCCGCCGATGGCGACTTCGACGACTGGTTCGAGCTATTCAACACCGGTGACCTTCCCGTCGATCTCACGGGCTATACCGTCACCGACGATCTGACCCGGCCCGCCCGCCAGACGATCCCAGCGGGCTTCGTCCTCCAGCCCCGCGCCGCCCTGCTCGTATGGGCCGACGGGCAGCCCGAGCAGACCCGGCCCGGCCAGACCCTTCACGTGAACTTCCAGCTCAACCGAGGTGGTTCCGACATCGCCCTCTTCGACACCCTCGGCCGCCGCGTCGACGCCATCCGCTACACGTCCCAGACCACCGATGTCGCCGAAGGCCGATGGGGTGATGGCGCTGACGGACCCTTCTTCCGGTTAGCCCACCCCTCGCCCGGAACCACCAACGACCTTCCCGCCCCGGGTGTGGTGCGGCTTTCCCTGGAGGGCGTTCTCGACACGACCAACGACGATCTCGAGCTCCGCTGGCTCGCCTCTTCCAACCGGACCTACCGCATCGAAGCCCAGTCCAGCCTAGGCCCAGTCTGGGAACCCCTCGAACCCGACATCCGCGCCACCTCCACCAACGCCACCGTCCGCATCCGGCCTGACCCCGCCGACCCCACCCGCCTCTTCCGCCTCCGCCTCCTCCCCTGAACCCGGGGTGGCGACGTCCCCGTCGCCTTTCGCGCCCTTCAAACTTGAATCTTCAAACTTCCAACTCCCCTACAACAACCTGCTGAAATTGTTGGCGAACCACAGCCCCAGCAGCGCGATCCCCGCAACGGCCGCGGCCACCGCCATCATCGCCATCCACCATCCCGTCGGCATCCGCAGTGGTCCTGAGTCCGTGCAGGCCTCCTTTCGCCCGTAGAACCGCGACGCCACCCACAGCACGAGGGCCGAGACCAACGCCAGCGCCGGGACCGAGAAGTACCCGTTCAACCGGTCGAAGCGCATCTCCTCCAGCTGCACCGTTCCCCGCAGCACGATCAGCGCGCCCAGGACTCCCCAGAGCCACGACATCAGCGC
This sequence comes from Limisphaerales bacterium, assembly GCA_965284395.1. Lineage (GTDB taxonomy): Bacteria > Verrucomicrobiota > Verrucomicrobiia > Limisphaerales > UBA9464 > UBA6176. The sequence goes on from OZ260084.1 coordinate 1,781,398, forward strand.
GAACGACCTCGACTTCGCCAGGGCCGAAAGCCCGAACCCGAAGGCGAACACGTTGAACGGAATCACCAGGACCAACCCGTAGAGAAGCACCGGCTGCCCGATCTGCACCGCTGGCAGGCCACTCGTGACGAAGACCCGCAGCAGCACGTCCGAGAGGTTCCCCTCCAACGCCAGCACCCCCATCACCGAGAATGCCATCAACGTCCCGCCCCCGACCAGCAATCGGGCCACGAACCGCTGCTTCCGCGGGACCGGCCATGAGAACGAGAACTCCTCGCATCCATCGATGACGTCCGCTCCACCGAACGACGGCCCCACGATCACCGCCACCAGCAACCCGTATCCCAGGATCCAGAGCGGATGCGCCACCAACGGCAGCAGCCACACCATCGCCAGCCACCCCACCAGGAACCCCAGCAACATCCGGCTGTGCGCAAACCACTCGCCCCAGATCAGCGCCCGCCACCACGTCCAACGGCTCTCGACCCGATCCACCTCCACCGGTTCCTCACCGACCACCCTCAAGTCAGGCCTGGATTCTCGTGAAGTCACGGGTTCGCCGCGCCATTAGGAGCCCCCACCCCCCACCGCGCAAGGAACGATCCGAATCCCAGTCCGTAGCCGCCGACTCGCGTGAAGGCCGGGTGCCCTCACCCGGCGCAATCCATGACCCGCCGCGTGAGGCCACGGAGCCAACCCGCCCACTGTAGGCCGGGAGCCCCCACCCGGCGTGCCTCCCGATCCGCGCCCTGGCGGCACGCAGCCGATAGTCGACACCCGCCTCGTCACCTCGTACCCAACTGGCAACTCTCCTTGTAGGCCGGGTGCCCTCGCCCGGCGATGTCCGGGATCCGCCGCGTGAGGGCACGCGGCCTACCGGCTTCAAACTTGAAACCTGACACTTGAAACTCCGCCTCCCCCCAAAAGCCAAGATTTGTGCAACATCGTCAACCGGGGTGTTGAACCCTCACATGACTCCCGCTCTGCTCCCGTGACAGCATTCCAAGGTGAATCCACGGGACCCCGGAATGGTCAGGTCCCGAAATCCTGCTCCGATGACGCGTCGAATTGGCTCCCAGTTGACCGGTCGGGCCGCCCTCGTGGTGGCCGTCCTGCTCGCATTGAACAACCCGGCTTCGGCTGCCGCGCCGACCCTGCAGTTCAATCGCGACGTCCGGCCCCTCCTTTCCGAGAACTGCTTCCACTGCCACGGCCCGGACTCCGGCAAACGCAAGGCCGGCCTGCGCCTCGACACCAAGGAAGGCCTCTACGGCGGAACCAAGGAGGAAGGCCCCGTCCTCACCCCCGGCAACCCCGCCAAGTCCGCCCTCTGGTCCCGCATCACGACCGCCGATCAGGACGACCTCATGCCCCCGCCGGACTCGCATCGCGTTCTGAAGCCGGAGCACAAGGCCACCCTCAAGCGCTGGATCGAGGAAGGTGCCCCGTGGCAGCCGCACTGGGCCTTCGTCAAGCCCGAGCGCCCGCCCGTGCCCGCCGTCCGCAACAAGGCCTGGGTCCGGAACCCCATCGACGCTTTCGTCGCCTCGAAGCTTGAGGCCGTGGGCCTCGAGCCCGCCCCGGAAGCCGAGCGCCGCACCCTTGCCCGGCGAGTCGCACTCGATCTCACCGGCCTTCCGCCCAAGCCCGAGGAAGTCGAAGCCTTCATTCAGGACAAATCCGACAAGGCCTACGACAAATACGTCCGCCGCCTCATGGACTCGTCCGCGTGGGGCGAACACCGCGCCCGCTTCTGGCTCGATGCCGCCCGCTACGCCGATACCCACGGCCTCCATTTCGACAACTACCGCGAGATGTGGCCCTACCGCGATTGGGTCATCCGCGCCTTCAACAGCAACCAACCCTTCGACCGCTTCACCGTCGAGCAGATCGCCGGTGACCTGCTCCCGGATCCCACCGACGACCAGCGTATCGCCACCGGATTCCACCGGTGCAACATGACCACCAACGAGGGTGGCACCATTGAAGACGAGAATCTCTCGAACTACGCCCGAGACCGCGTCGAGACCACGTCCGCCGTCTGGCTGGGCCTGACCGCCAACTGCGCCGTCTGCCACGACCACAAGTTCGACCCCGTCAGCATGCGGGACTTCTACTCGATGGCCGCCTACTTCCGGAACACCACCCAGGGTGGCTTCGACGGCAACGTCAAGGACTCCAACCCCAGCGTCGTCGTCCCCCAGAACGAAAAGGACACTGCCCGTTGGAAGTCGATACCCGCCGAGATCGCTGGCGTGAAGAAGCGCCTCGAGAACCGCCGCCGCGATTCGCGACCCGACTTCAACGAATGGGCCAGCAAGACCCGTCCGGAGAGCCTCGGCGTCGGTCCCGCCGACTCCAACCTCCTCGTCCACGCGGTCCTCAACGAAGGCTCCGGCCAGGAACTAGCCATTGCCAAGGGACCCCTTCAGAAGGTCCAGATCGCCAAGGAACCCACCTGGAAGCCCGACGGCAAACTCGGGCCTTCATTGGTCCTGACGCCCGAGACCACCCCGAACCTTGGCGACATCGCCGACTTCGAACGCGACCAACCCTTCAGCTACGGCGCCTGGGTCCGCGTTCCCGGCGGTGGCACCTATCAGTCCGTCATCGCCCGCATGGACCAGGCCGCGGACTTCCGGGGTTGGGACCTCTTCACACACGACCGCAACTACGCCGTCCACCTCGTCCACTCCTGGCCCGAGAATGCCATCAAGGTCGTAACCACCGAGAACCCGCTCAAGCCCGGCGAATGGCAGCACGTCTTCGTGACCTATGACGGCTCGGGCAAGCCCGCCGGCCTCCAGATCTTCATCAACGGCCGCGCCGCCAAGACCCGCGCCGAGGTCGACAAGCTCAACGCATCCATCCGCAACACCGTCCCGGTCCGCGTCGGCCAACGCAGCAAGGACCAGCACCTCGTCAATGGCGAGGTCCAGGATGTCCGCATCTACGGTCGCCAGCTCAAGTCCGACGAAGTCCGTTCCCTCGCCGAGGATTCTCCCGTCCGCATGCTCCTCGCGCTCCCGTCCGAACGACGTTCGCCCGCCCAGACCGATGCCCTCTACGAGTTCTATCTAACCCGCCGCGACTCGGGCTATATCCTGACCCGCGACGAGCTCGCCCGGCTCGAGTCCGAGCGCGACGCCATCCGCTCCCGCAGCCCCGTGACCCACGTGCAGCAGGAGAAGATGAACTCGATGCCCACCGCACGCGTGCTGTTCCGCGGCCAGTACGACAAGCCCAAGGACACCGTCACCGCCGGACCCTTCGCCGTGCTGAACCCGCTTCCCGAAGGTTCCCCCACCAACCGGCTCGGCCTCGCCCGCTGGATCGTGGCCCCGGAAAATCCGCTCACCGCGCGGGTCACGGTCAATCGATTCTGGCAGGAGATCTTCGGCGCCGGGATCGTCCGCACGACCGAAGACTTCGGCGTCGTAGGCGACAGCCCTGCCAACCCCGAGCTCCTCGACTGGCTGGCCGTCGAGTTCCAGCAGAGCGGTTGGGACGTGAAGCATCTCTTCCGCCTGATGGTGACTTCCGCCGCCTATCGTCAGTCCGCCCAGGTCACGCCGGCGAAGCTCGAGAAGGATCCGGCCAACCGCTTCCTCAGCCGCGGCCCCCGCTTCCGCATGGATGCCGAGATGGTCCGCGACTACGCGCTCAAGGTCTCCGGCCTCCTCAATCCCAAGGTCGGCGGCCCCAGCGTCAAACCCTACCAGCCCGATGGCGTCTGGGAGGCCGTCGCAATGCCCGAGAGCAACACCAAGAAGTACGAGCGCGACAAGGGCGAGTCCCTCTACCGCCGCAGCCTCTACACGTTCTGGAAACGCGCCGCACCCCCGGCCCTGATGGACGTCTTCAACGCGCCCAGCCGCGAGACGTGCAGCGTCCGACGCGAGCGCACCAACACTCCCCTGCAGGCCCTCGCCACCCTCAACGACATCCAGTTCATCGAGGCCGCGCGCATCCTCGCCCAGGGCCTCCTTCGCCAGTATCGCGGCGATGACAACAAGCTCGCCGCCGAACTCGGCCGACGCGTCCTGCTCCGCCCCCTGCGCGAAGCCGAACTCTCCGTCGTCCTCGGAACCTTGAAGGATCTCCGCACCCACTACGCCGCCCATCCCGACGAAGCTGCGCAGCTTCTCGGCTACGGCGAAGCACCTGCCGAAGCCGGCCAGACGGCCGCCGATGTCGCCGCCCTGACCCTGGTAGCCAACCAACTCCTCAACCTCGACGAAGCCCTCAACAAGTAAGATCCCACCATGAGCCTTTTCGACGAGTTCGCACGCCACCAGACCCGGCGCCAGTTCTTCGCCCGCGGACGCAATGTCCTCGGCACCGCCGCTCTAGCCCAGCTCATGGGCGGCATGGGTTCGATTCTCGCCAATTCCGCCGGAGCCGCCGGCGGCCGCAGCGACCTCCCCCACTTCGCCGCGAAGGCCAAGCACATCATCTATCTCCACATGGTCGGCGGTCCCTCGCAGATGGACCTATATGACTACAAGCCGGAGATGGCGAAGTGGTACGACAAGGACCTGCCCGATTCGATCCGCCAGGGCCAGCGCCTGACCACGATGACTTCCGGCCAGTCCCGCTTCCCCATCGCGCCCTCGAAGTACCAGTTCGCCCAGCACGGCAAGTCGGGCATGTGGGTCACCGAACTCCTCCCGTGGACCGCCAAGTGCGTCGATGACATGGCCTTCATCCGGTCCATGCACACCGAGGCCATCAACCACGAGCCCGCCATCTCCGCGATGCAGACGGGCAACATGGTCACCGGTCGTCCCTGCCTCGGCTCGTGGGTCAGCTACGGCCTAGGCTCGCTCAACCAGAACCTGCCAACCTTCTGTGTCCTCGTCGCTGAGCCCTCCAACAAGGAACAGCTCCAGGCCATCTCCGCGCGCCTCTGGTCCTCCGGCTATCTCTCCGGCGAACACGCGGGCGTCTCGTTCCGCTCCTCGGGTGACCCGATCCTCTTCATCAACAATCCGCCCGGAATATCCACCCCGACCCGCCGCCGCCAGCTCGATGGCCTACGCAAGCTCAACGAGATGGCCTACGCCGAAGTGGGCGACCCGGAAACCCATACCCGGATCCAGCAATTCGAGATGGCTTTCCGCATGCAGGCCAGCGTCCCCGAACTGACCCAGGTCACCAACGAACCCGATTCGACCTACCAGCTCTACGGTGACCAGGCCCGCAAGCCCGGCACCTTCGCCTACACTGCGCTCCTCGCCCGTCGCCTCGTCCAGCGCGGCGTCCGGTTCGTCCAGATCTACCACAACAACTGGGATCACCACTCCAACGTCGGTGGACGCATGCCCTCCCAGTGCCGCGACGTCGACCAGCCCACCTACGGCCTCATCCAGGACCTCAAGCGCCACGGCCTCTTCGAGGACACCCTCATCATCTGGGGCGGCGAGTTCGGCCGCACCATCTACAGCCAGGGCGGCCTCTCGAAGGAGAACTATGGACGCGACCATCACCCGCGCTGCTTCACAATGTGGATGGCCGGCGGCGGTTCCAAGGGCGGTGTCATCTACGGCCAGACCGACGACTTCTCCTACAACATCGTCGAGAACCCCGTTCACATCCGCGACTTCCACGCCACCGTGATGCACCTCCTCGGCATCCAGCACGAACGCTTCACCGTCCGCGTCCAGGGCCTGGACGCCCGCCTCACCGGCGTCGAGGAAACCCGCGTCATCAAGGACCTCATCGCCTGAGGGAGTTCCAAGTTTTCAGGTTCAAGTTTCAAGCCGGAATCCTGTAGGCCGGGTGCCCCCACCCGGCGGCTCACAAGAGAGTTCCCAGTTCCCAGGCTCCAGATCGGAAAGGAGTGCCGACGTCACAGAGCACGGTACTGGAAACTGGGTTCTGGCGACTGGGAACTGTCGATTGTAGGCCGGGTGCCCTCACCCGGCGGCTCACCCTGGAGTTCCCAGACCCCCGCCCCCAGCCCTCAGTCCGGGGCGGCGACGTCCCCGTCGCCATTCGGCTCCTTTTCCCAAGCCCACGAAGGCCCAGCCCCTGCCTCCAACGCCGGAGGCGTTGAAGCCGATAGCCCCGGGTCGTGCGCAGCACGCACCCGGGGAAAGCCACGTTTATTTGGAACCCGCACCCCGAAGGGCGTGCGCAGATCACGGAGCGCCCGAGGCCCGCTTACCCATTGAACCCGGAGTGACAACCCCTCCTCCGCATACCAGAGTCCGCGGAACCGCCATGCCCGCCTCGCGTCGCCGATTCATAGCCGCCGGCCTTCTCGCTCCGTTCATCACCTCCTGCGCCACCCGCTCAGGTCGACCGACCGATGAATCCCTCCCCGCAGTGGCTGCCCGCCTCCGAGTCAGCGCCACCTACGTGACCCTCGAACAGGGCCGGCCCAACCCCCCGGTTGTCCTCTCAGGAAACCCGGAAGCTCCGCGCGTCCACCCCGACTCCATCTTCCAGGCCGCCTCGCTCACCAAGCAGGTCATCGCCTATGCCGCCCTCAAGTTCGCCCTCGCCGGCCGGCTCGACCTTCAGGCGCCGGTCTCACGCTACTTGCCCAACGGATACCGCCACCGCCGCAATCCGTTCGGTGGCCCCGAGGACCGGCGCTCCGACCCCGTCGCACCGGAGACGTTGGCCCGCATCCCCGTAGCCACCCTCCTCAATCACAGCTCCGGCCTTCCCAACTGGACCCGGGGTCCGCTAGCGCCCGGATTCGAACCTGGGACGCGCTGGCAATACTCCGGCGAAGGCTACCTCCTGCTGCAGGCCATCCTCAGCGCCGTCACCGGCGACGACATCGAGGCCCTCCTCGCAAGGGACGTTTTCGGGCCCTTCGGCATGAACGATTCGCGAATGCTCCTGACCGACGACTTCCGCACCCGAGTCGTGACGGGAAGGACCCGATTCGGCACTCCCCTCCACTTCGAGTTCCGCGAGCCCAACGCCGCCGCATCTCTTTACACGACGGCGCCCGACTACGCGAGGCTGCTGTCCGCCTGGCTCGCCGATCCCGCGCTCCTCGATCTGGTCGTCGCCAACCCGATCCCCACGGATCCCGAGCTCGGCCTGTCCTGGGGTTCCGGCTGGGGCATCGAGTCCGCCGCGGGCGGACCCTGCCTCTGGCAATGGGGCAACAACCCGGGCTACCGCGCCTTCGCCATGATCTCTGTTGCCTCCCGCGACGGATTCGTCCTCCTGACCAACAGCGAGCGCGGCTTGGCGCTGGCCTCTCCGCTAGCCCGCTCGGTCATTCCTACGGACCACCCGGTCTTCCGCTTCCGGAGCCTCTCCTGACCGTCACCCGACCCCGTAGCCAGGTAACGAGGCGCACTCCATCTGAAGGCCGGGTGCCCCCACCCGGCGCCGGCTTCGTCTGTCGGCCTGGTCCCCTCACCCGGCGCCGGCTTCGTCTGTAGGCCGGGTGCCCTCACCCGGCGGATCACCCGGGAGTTCCCAGACACCCGCCCCCAGTCCTCACACCGGGGCGGCGACGCCCCAGTCGCCATTCTGATCCGTCTCCCCGGGCCCACTCTCCAACGCTGGAGGCGTTGAAGCCGATAGCCCCGGGTTGGCGCGACAGCGCCTACCCGGGGACCGTGTAGGGAAGGGAACCGCACCCCGGAGGGCGTGCGAAGCTCAGCGGTTGCTGCACCACCCGCGAATCCGCTTCCGCCGAAACCCAATCCCTTGGCTGAACTTCAATCCTTGGCGCTGCGCGACCGCATCGGCCAGTAGAGGACAGCAAAGAGGATGGCCACAAACCCGGGAAGGACTGTCATCCAGAACACCGATTCATGCACCCAGCTCCTCCGGTATCCATCGATCCAACTCAGGCAGACAGGATCTTCGGCCCCATCCTGGCAAGCTCGACGACGCCAACGCAAAGGCGGTAAAGCCGGTAGCCACGTCGTAGCTGGAGGGCTGCTTGATGAGCCGCTCCGCCCTTTACTAGTCTGGGAACGTTATGGAGTACGACAAGGACAAGGTGGACGAGATGGTACTGGCATTGCTGTTCCTGACCCTTCACGACGGTAGGGCCTGGAAAGGGCATGATTGGGACGCCATGGGACGTCTCCACGCAAAGGACCTGATCCTGAACCCAAAGGGCAAGGCGAAGTCCGTTGTCCTCACCCCTGAAGGCAGACGGCGCTCCGAAGAGCTTTTCATGAAGCATTTCGGACTCACCTCCCAAACCTGATCCTGCCCGGTCTTACCGAGAGCGGCTGAAGGGGCGCCACCAGACCCCACCCCTCATCGGAGTTCCCTGCCCCCAGCCCCAAAGGGGCGAACGATGATAGCCCAGGGCAAGCCCCGAGCTTGCGAGGAGCGCCGCCCTGGGTAACCGCCCCCCTAGACCTCAGCCCTGAAAGGGCTGCACAAACCCAACCTGTCTCGCGATGGACAGGATCTCAGGATGCTCAGGATTGATCCGGACGACGTCCTGCCTGCGAGTCATCCTGTACATCCTGCTCATCCTGTCTGCCCCGGGCCGCTGGCACGCACGAGCCGCTCCTCGGGGACGTACGCACCTCGAATGCCGATCACGCCGTCCCTTTCCGGCGATGTCATGAAGGCATGCACGACGGTGTCGGTGCAGCGTCGATTCCGCAGGACGAGCTTCGCCTCAATCCAGGCATCGGGACCGACGACTGCATCCTCTGGCCTCCTCCAGCAGAGGCGATACACGTGCCAGAACTGCGTGACGTCGTCCCATCGGATGCACTCCAGCTCACCGATCTGCTCGCCATCCCTTTCGATGAACCAGCCGAACCGCCGGCCGAAATCCGACTCTTCGGCGATCCGGCGCTTGCGATCCAGGAAGCGTGGCAGTCGGAACATGCTCAATCAGGTTGGCCGGACCGCGTGGTGACGCCGGCTTGGCTGTGACGCGTCCCCTCAGGATGGACTGGACCCACCGGCAAGCCGCCACCGGACCTGCATCAGGGCAAACCCAAGCAGGTTCAATCCTCTCCATCGGTCGGGACGTGAGGCATCCGGTGAGTCCTCAGCCAACCCGATACCCCAGATTCGATCCACCGGACTGGCCTCCACCAGAATGCGATCCCTGGTTCCGAGTAGGAACGAAGCCAGTTCCGGATTCTGCGAGAACTTCGCCAGGTTTCCTGCGACTACCAGATCGTACCGGTGCTCAAGCCAGAGGTGCTCGTCGAAGTTGGCCACCGAACGCCCCAGATCTTTCGCCTGCTTGGGATGTCCTGACGCCAGTATCCGCTCGAGGATCGCTTGGTCGCCGAACAACCGGGCTTTCGAAGCCATCATGAAGTGCTCGGCTGTTCGATACCCGATGCCATCCACGGTAAAAGGCGCAGCCCACCACTGACTCAGACACGATTTCGTAGTGCTGCCATCGGATGCCGGCTGATGGCCCCAGAAGAACAGGAACCTCGGCGAGGTACCGGCTGCCATCGCAGCATTCAATTCCTCGACGGACTTTGGCGGTGTCATGGGATTCATCCTGCAAATCTTGTTCATCCTGTCCGCAACCCGCTGCCCGCGCGGCTCCTGTCATGAAAGACCGCGCACGGCCTGCCGAACCCTCGCCACGAAGACCGAAACATCATCGGCGAGTTCCTCGCCCTCACTCCCGTCGTGGTACAGGATGTAGACAGCATCCCTCTCGGTCGGACCCGTGAAGCGGTCATTGACCCAGCAGAAACCTACCGCGAGCGCGATGAGAGCAACGATGTAGAGGACGGGCTCCACAGCCACGAATCTGGAATCCAGCGGCGCAAGATGCCAGCTCCGCCTCCCGGCCATCTCCGACTCGCCGTTCCTCAAGTATCACACGTGCATCCCTCGATCCGGTCACCCAACAGGCGGACGCACGCATAGACCCAGAACTCCCCCTTGGCCTCGAAGCCGACGTCCCACGCGCCAGAAGTCTGGAAGTCCTCCCTGACGCTGATCGACGTGAGCACGAACTGTTGCCGCACCGGGCTGCGCAGTCCCTTGCCTCCCCAACGAGCGCAGACCTCTTCCAGTGCCGGCGTGCAAAGTTCCCAGAGCCGCGGGAGGTCCTGCCGCTTCTCCACCAGGAACGACCGCGCCCAAGGATAAGGACCGGTGACGTCGCCAGGAATCGCCGAGAAGCCGTACCGCGCTCCGTGCTCCGGAATGTCGATCTCCCCGTCCGTCTGCCAGATCCCGGAATCCAACCCGTCAAAGGTCATCGGACCAAAATCCGGATCAACCCTGTCCGGAACGCAGGCGTCCTCCTTCCAGCCGAAGAGTGATCGAAGCCAGCGCATGTTAGGTCATCCTGCAAATCCTGCTCATCCTGCCTGCATGCACCCGATCAAGGAGCCCGCACGATCCGGAAATACTGCGCCTGTTGGTCGCCAACCCGGACCCAGCGGCTTTGCTTGGTGCCGTCGCCAGGAAACGGCAGCCCGTAGTTCTTCCACTTCTGCAGGTCCGTCGAAACCTGCACCTGGTTCGTCACGCCAGCGACCGCGAAGAACTCCAGCTCCACCGCCGGATGGATCTGCAGCGAGGGATCCTCGGAGTCGGCAAGCCGCACGTAATCCAGCAGATCCACCTCGCCGGCGACATTGCTGTTCAGATCCATGCGGATCCAGAATTGCTGAACATTCTTCACCAGGTTGGTCCAGCTACCCGACAGCATCGTCCACTCCGCACCGGAAAGCGACGCCACCAGATCGAAGCGGGAGGAACTGGGCGTTCCAGCGATCGGAAAGGTGAACGATGCAGCGTTGGTCGTGGTACCATCCGCACTCCCCGACAGATACAGCACGACCTCGTAGCGCGTGGGGGCGTCGTCCGTCACCAGCCCCAGCCGGATGCTGGCGAACCGCTGCCAGCTCCCGAGGAAGCCGGTTGGTGCCACGACACACTGCCAGTCGTTGTTTAAGTCCTGCACTCGGAGGAATCCATCGGCGACAGCCGGTGCGGGATCGGTGGCGGTGATCCCATCCATCTGCCAGGGCGGATTCTCCCGCGCATGACTCGCCGTGGTCCAACCCTCGGTCGAGCCCGAGAACTCGGCCGTCAGGTCGGCGGCCACCGCGCACTTGAGGTGCGTGAACCATAGAACCAAGGCAAAGGCGAAACGAAGGAAGGGAGTTTTCATGATGCTCGAAGGTTGGCGAAAATGTAGAGGACGGGCTCCACAGAGACCAATCTGGAATCCAGCATCGCAAGATGCCAGCTCCGCCTCCCGACCATCTCCAATACGCCGTTCCACGCCCCCCAAGCCCCGACGGGGCGTCCTACGAAAGCCCAGGGCAAGCCCCGAGCTTGCGAGGGGCGCCGCCCTGGGTAACCGCCCCCCGGGACCCCAGCCCTGAATGGGCTGCACAACCGTGTCCATCCGGTAAGGATCTCAATCAGGAGGATGGGTTGACGGGAAAGAATGGCGGCGCCGTCGTGCGCACTACATCAGCGAACCAATGAACAAAGCCCTCTGCTGCCTCCCGAAATGAGCTCGCGGAACAGGAGCCCGAGCCAATCGGGCCATTCCCGACCCGATAGAGGATTTGCACGTCACCGCAGGGACGGCAGACAATGAAAATCTTGGCATCGTCAAACGGCTCTCCGGTGTTCGTGAGGAAATCGCAGCGCGAGAAATCCTCCTCGCACGGATCGCCGGAGTAACGGGAATCGATGAGTGCGAATATTTCAGCATCGGATAGTCCTTCGAACGATTCGGACCAGAAACTCTCGAGGCGGGAACACCCCTGCTGGAAGCGTTTCACTGCATGAAACAACGAGCAGTGGGCATCGTGGATGTTGCCGATTCGGACGCCCTGAATGTCGATTGCCATGCGACCGAAGCCGGCCCACTCCGGGCCGGACGGCTCGTAATGCACCTCGATCGCGAACTCTCTTGGGTCCCCAAAGGTCATGGTGTGAACACGGATGTCCTACGGCCTAGCTCACCGATCCAAGGCCATCGGATTCTCCGCCGGCTCTCCGGCGACCGCTGCAGGGCCTCGCGTCTCAATGCGCTCATGAGTGTGCCAGTAGCGACGACCCGATGGCGACCAATCCCAGAGGCACTGCTCCGCGCCCCTCAGCCCCAACGGGGCGAACGATGATAGCCCAGGGCAAGCCCCGAGCTTGCGAGGGGCGCCGCCCTGGGTAAGCCACCCCCGGAACACCAGCCCTGAAAGGGCTGCACAAACCAGCGCAGCTTCACCTAGGACAGGTAGGGACGAAGCACGCGTTTTGCACCGGTCTGGTGAAGGTGCTCCAGCAGGCAGGTCTCGAACGCATTCGCCATGGGACCGCCAGCCGCAACCGCCACGCTCACCAAATGGCCGAACTCGCGCAACTGGCTCTCCGACGAACCGGCCAGAGGAAATGAGCTGAACCCGATCAGAACGGAGTGAAACGTCGGCTCACCATCGTGAATGGGCTCCACGTAGCCGGCTCGATACTCCGGGAAGATGGCGAACAACGCCTCCAGCAATTGCTCAGGATGTTCAGGGATTCGGCGTGCTTCCGGCATGACCGAGTTTCTTCAGCACCCAAGTCCTCGGCAAGGGATTGGAGTCAGACCATGACCCCAAAATCCACCCGCTCAGACCCGCCAGTCCTAACGCGACTGCCTGATCCATCGCAGAAGCCTGAATCTCGCCCTTGGCACATCGGCGTCGGGGTTGGAGTCGCCATCGGAATCGAGCACCAGCCTCCTTTGATCCCGATGGTGACCCCGAGGAACGGCTCGACGGAGTCTTGCCCCAACCCTCGCATGCGGTTGTCTCGGATCGCGACCCCCACCCACCCGCCGCGTGACTTCCACACCCACCGGTGGCATCCAGCCTGTCGATTCCCCATGAAGTCCCTCCTGCCGGCACCAGCGCGCCGTTTGGCCCGCGCCATCGTCTTCCTCGCCATCTCGTCGGTGGTACCGGGCTTCACCATCACCAGCGCAGCGGAGGCCTGGACCGACATCACCGGACCGCTCCTCGCCCGCATCACGAACAGCGGCGCCAAGCTGGATTGGCCCGGCGGTTGTTCCGGCGTGGTCGTCAACCGCACCAACGGCGATGTCACCATCAAGGTGGTGGGGCAGGGGTTGTGGCGCTCCCATGATCACGGCGCCAATTGGGATCGCATCGATTCCGGCACCATCTCGGGCCGCGACGAAACCGGGTGGGCCACGGCGGTTGACCCGGATTCCCCCGGGCGGATGGCGAGCTTCTCCCTCGACGGCAAGGCGGGCTGGACCCGGGACGGACGCGAATGGAAGCGCTTCGCGGACCTCGGCCGCAATTGGGACTACGGATCCGTCGACTGGTCGTCGCCGGACCCTCGCACGATCATCGGTGCACGCCATGAGACCACGCCACCCGGCGAGGTCTATGTCTCACGGGATGGTGGCGCGAACTGGCGGTTGCTCGATGTGCACCTCAGCGAACATCGCGGCCGGGTCTCGATGGTGGGAGCACTCGGGCCCGATACGGTGATCCATGCCAACGGCGATGGAATCCACCGGAGCCAGGACGCTGGAATGACCTGGACCAAGGTCTCGGAGGCCAATCCGCTGACCCGCGTCCCCGTGGTGTTCCGCGGTGTCGCGTACCTGGGCACGACGAACGGCTTGGTGGTGAGTGCCGACCGCGGCGTGACCTGGCGTGCGCAGGGCGCGCCCGTGAATGTGTGGCAGGGACCGTTCTTCGGGCGCGACGCATCCGAGATGCTCGTGGTCGGCAGGAATGGCCTGTTCGTGACGCGCGATGCCGGCACCAGCTGGAAGCACGTGGCGGATCTGAAGGAGAAGGTCGCCGGCTTCCAGTTCACCGCAGACTGGTTCGGCTGCTACGCATGGGATCCCGTGGGCGGCTTCGTCTATGCATCGTCGATGGGCAATGGGGTCTACCGGATGAAGCTTTGATCCCGGAAAAGGCGGTTAGATCCGCAGATGGCGCAGATGACGCAGATAGGCAGGGACCTCAATCTGGAAGACAATGCTCCCGCGGGGTGAGCGTGCCCTTTGTTCGAATCCAAGCCCTTTGCCTCTGCATCTGCGCAATCGGCGCCATCTGCGGATAGATGAACTGCCTCTGCCAGGTTGATCGCGCCGCCGGATCACACGCTCGCCTGCTCCCGGGCTTCAGCGCTTCGCCGGGTTTGGAAGTAGCCCAGGCAGGAAACCATCGCCCTCGCCACCGCCAGTCGCCGGGTGCCTTCGGGTGCGCTTCGCGTCGTCTGCATCGCCTTGCGATACCCGGCGCGGGCCGACCCCAGTGCCGGGCGAAGCTGGCTGGTGTCGATCCCGTGACCCGTCCACCAGGAAGGATCCTCCGGCCGCGGCGCGGCGTTAGCGACCCGACGCCGATACCGCCTGAGCAGGAACACGCCGAGAAGGGCGACCAATCCCAGACGCAGGATGACTTCGGTGGTGGACATGACCTGAACTCCGGTCCGTCGCCCGATGCCGACAGGACAAAGCGAACGGCAAAGGTTGTTTAGCAGAGCCCGTGCCGGCCGGCAGACCATAGAAGCACCGGACGAAGGGCAGCCGGTTTAGGACAGCATGAGCAGGATGGACAGGATGGAGGATGAGCCTGTCGTGGCATGATCCCGGAGCCGAAGCCAACGCCATCGGCCACCCTCAGCCCCAACGGGGCGAAAGAAGACAGCCCAGGGCAAGCCCCGAGCTTGCGAGGGGCGCCGCCCTGGGTAAACCACCCCCGGGGCACCAGCCCTGAATGGGCGGCACAAATACCCAACCCCGGAGGAAAGCGCTCACGAATCCATGGAGGCATCTGCTCCGGAGATTCCTTTGCCATGATTTGAAGGGCATTCAACGGGAGCCAGCCACCGGCGCCTGCGGATCCGGTCTCGCATACCGGGACAGGTAAAGGATCGCTCCGCCGCCGACCAGGCAGGCCGACGTGTCGGCGTAGAAAGGAAACGGTGGCAGCGAGAGCCGCAATCCGTGCACGAGCAGGATGATGCCCTCCGCCAGCATCAGTCCGCCAAACCAGGGGATCGCAGCATGGAACTTCCGAGGTCAGATCATCAGCACCAGATACCAGCACCCCACCAGCGCGAACGCACCCGACGCCATGCGCAGCCAGTAATCCAGCATCCGGTCGTAAGCGATCGGCTGGGCGCCCAGGCCCTGCAACGCATCCGCTGCCGCGGACCAACTGACAAACACCCCCACCACCGACACGCCCCAGGCGAAGGCAGAGAATCCAAGGAACAGTCTCAACAGGCGTAGGTGCATGGGTGGCTCACTGATTACAGGATGATGGGCTCAGAGCTTTGGACAGGATGTCTGTCTGGTGTGTCGTGGCACGAGTCTGGAATTCAGGCCTACGCTATCGGGTACCCCCAAGCCCCAACGGGGCGAAAGAAGACAGCCCAGGGCAAGCCCCGAGCTTGCGAGGGGCGACGCCCTGGGTAAACCGCCCACAGGACACCAGCCCTGAAAGGGCGGCACAGCCGTGTCCATCCGGTAAGGCTCACGCGGAGCTGCGGAGCTTGCGGAGAGAGAGGCCGGTCACGAATACTCCAGCGTCGGCAACCATGCAGGAAACGGTGACTGCCCAGCTTGCCTTCCAAGTGCCCTATTTCCGCGTGAACCTGTCCCCTCCTTCAATCGCATGGTTACGGCTCAGGGCTCCCTCTTCCCAGACCCCGGCAACAAAGGCGGCGGAATTCCGTCTCCCCCGCTGGACTGGATCTTCCTCCATTCACCGCCGGTCACCTCCCACCGCCAGATCCTGCCGTCGTCGGAGTTGTAGACCCAGACGCTTTCCTGATCGGCATTCTCATGAAGAGAGCGCACGAACGATGTCGCCAAGGCTAATGACGAACAGAAATGCGCCGATGAGCAAGGCGGGACAAATCAGGTAGAAGCTGCCGATGCGCCCTCCTTCACTCCAGCATGCGAAATAGCCGAACAAGCCAACCAGGGAAGCGCACAGCATCACTCCCCAAGTGCAGAAGAACATGGGCCACGGCATTCCGAGACTGCTGCCCGGCCCAGGCATCAAGGCAGTCGTAGGGAAGAAGAACACGCATGCCACGACAGTGGCCGTCTTCGTCCAGCGAAGGCTCGGATGCCTCATCGGCGGAGGGCGCGTGACCATATGGACGTACTAGCAGAGCCTGTGCCGAGCTACAGCCCCCTGAGCACAGCCTCCTCCGGCGCACTGCTCCGTGCCCTCAGCCCCAACGGGGCGAACGACGAAAGCCCAGGGCAAGTCCCGAGCTTGCGAGGGGCGTCGCCCTGGGTAAACCGCACCCCAGGGCACCAGCCCTGAAGGGGGCTGCACACGGCCCGGCGGATGGCTGGCCTGCGTGTTCACTTCTTCTGAATCAGAATCTCGGAATCAGTGTGGGTGTAGGTGATCTTAACCTTTCCGGGGCCATGTAGCCGCATCTGATATCGGGTGAATCTCCCGGTCGAGGTCCAGTAGGTGGCGAAAAGAAGCACCTCGTCTGACTCCCGGTAGGCGATCTCCGAAACCGCTGCGACCTCACCGTCATAGCCATCCTTTGCGGTTATCGAGTATCCCGATCTCGCTTTTCGAATCGTGATTTCGACCGAGCTGGCGTCATCGATGCTGACCCACGTGCCGGAGAAGCTACTGCGCGGTTTCATGGTTGTGTCTTCGGGTCAAGGACAAGCGTCAGCGACGGGAGCCAGCCACCAACGGCGTCCGCATCGCCCCTCATGGGGTAGGCTGGAGCCCGTTGACTGTAAAGCCTGGCCTGCCTCCGATCTTGAGCACGGAATGCTCCTCAACAACATCTGTGAACTTATCCCTGTGTGACGGGCCGAGGTCCAATCGAGCCAGGTTCCATCCTCCTTGTCCCGTGGTCATTTCATACACCTGAGCTGTGCAGCCACGGTGCCGCCCCACCAAGACCAGGACGCAGTCACCCGTCTGAAGGGGCGCTCCATTGACCCTGCCGCAGATCGGCCTGATCCACGGCCAACACGTAAAAATGCCCAGGAAGTAGCCAAAGCCGGTCGCCGCCACTACCGCGAGCAACAGCAACGCCATCCCCTGACTGTCGATCGCAATGCAGGTGAGTCGCACCCCATTCAACGGCACCGTCAGCAGGAGCGTGTCCAGCACGGCCGCCCCGATGACCCACGAGACGGCGACCGGACGAGCACAGATTCGGTGGAGCAAACTCGGCTTCATCCGATGGTAGCATGACGGTGACACACTGGATCTAGGCGCTCATCCGCCGCTTCTCAAGCTCTCCCGCGATCTGACCGATCACCGTCGTCAATGGACGCCATTCGGAGGGGCCGTCTTCCCACCAACGCAACGAGGTGCCGTAGAGAGTCTCGTCCCAACATAATTCGAAGCCGGTACCATCGCATACGATCCTGTTCGAAGGCCTTGGATACAGTGGCACGCATATCCCCCTGAGGCGTTCGCGAAACCCCTCCACGTCGGCATCGGTGAGCCAAAGCGACCCGTCTTCAATGGTAGGAGCCAAGTCCTTCGGATGGCGCAGGCGTTCCACCGGAGTCCTCAGCCTGCTGAGGTCGAGATCACTCCGCCAGACGGTGTAAGACGCAAACGGCTGGTACAGCTTAGCCGACGAAAAGGGGGTATACACTGTGTAGCGATACGGGGGTGTGAACGATGGCCTGACCCAGATGGAAAGCATATGGCGATGGCTCGCGCTGTCGGGTACATCTTTGAGCCGCTGCATTGCAGCTTTGCCGAGCGACTCAAACTCGGCTTGGAGGTCAGGCGTCATGTGTTTATAAGGCTCGCTGGTTCACTCCACCGAGCTCTTGGAAGGGTTCATTTGACGTATTCGTACTCCAGCCACCGGGGTCGAACCCCGGTCTTCATGTATTCTTCAATCGCCTGATGGGCCCGTCTCAGGCTCATGCATTGCTCGACTGGGAGCGGTGTGAAATCCCCGTGGGCTATGGCCCTTCTGATCGTCTCGTCCGCCGAGATCGGATGTTCGCGATCGATGGCGCGATGCTCACTCACGGCCTCGTCGAAGAAGATGAGGGCGGCAACCTCGCCGCTCCATTCCAGGCTGAAATGCATCTGCAGGAATCTCGGGTGAAGCCCAAGCAGAACGCGCTCGATCCACGAACGGCCGCCCACGTCCTCGTCCACGGCGATGCGACCTGTGGAATGCCCTCGGATGAGTTCCGCGACGCGCGGAAGGACGTCGCCCTTCTGGCGTATCAGGGCTGGCTCCTCCTCGCGAAACTGGATCGTCCAGGTTCCGAGGGTTGTGATTTCGCGATTGTCCTTCATGGGTCTAGAAGCGCGTTCTGCAACCATCCTGCAAATCCCGTTCATCCTGTCCGCGGGAGCCGCTGGGCCGCCATTCCAGAATCCCGCTAGGCATAGCCTTGTCCGGTCTCACCGATCCCGCGGAGGAATGTCCATCGAACCTCATGGCAACCGGGCCCAAAACTCCCTCGCACGAGCAAGGTTGCCGCGTGATCGACGAGCCAGGTCTCGATACAGCGGGTGAGATGACGAAAACGGTCCATCTCCTCGGGTAACGCTCCAAATGCCTCTTCACCTTCCCGCCAAACTACGGTGCCAGCAAGCCTCGCGGCATCCCATCGACGGAAGATCTCCTGCCGTTCGGTCTCCCATCCCAAGGCCTCGGGAGTGAGCGGGGTCAACTCGAAGCGGTCCTCGTCCGGGTTCCACTCCGTTTGATCCCGGTACAGCGACCGGTACCAGTGAGGCGCGCCTTGATAGTCGGCGGTTCCGCTGCGAGGGCCATCGTACCAGTCGTCCACTGAATGCACCGGTTCAGGCGTTCCAGTCATGCTGAGAAGGAGGCCCATCCGGGCAATCTGGCGGCCTGCTGCAGCCAGGCTGTCATCTGTGCCTCATCGAGTTCGTCGCCTTCGCCGATGTTCAGCCAGCGTGCTGTAGGGTCCTTGCCCGCACCGGGCGGGACCGGATTGAGCGACGCACCGGCGAAGAAGTTCACCTGAACATGTCGGGTCAGGACATGAAACGACACAAGCCAGCCTTGGCCTTCGATTCCGAAGAAGGGTGAATTCCACCGCACAGCCTTCTGCACGTTGGGAAGGTTGGCGACGATGAGTGCGTCGAGACGCCTGCCGATGGCACCCTTCCAACCGGGCATCGCGGCGATGAACGCCTGCACCGGCTCGTCGCCGTCCCCCTTCGCAATCTGCGGGTTGCCACCCGTCAACAACTTGACCGGTCTGGCCTGGGCCCTGGCCTTCTTTCGCTGTGCTGGTTCGGAGTCTCGAGTGCTCATCTGGATTCGGGCTTGGAAAGGCGTCGATGGATCGACTGGATCGACCAGTCTCAGAACTACTCCGCGAAGACTCGTCTACGCAAGCAGCCCGCAGCCGCAAGGAGAGGGTGATGGAGCGGTGGTGGCCGAAAGGAACGAAAGAAGGCGAAAAAGGGGGAAGGGGTTTGGCGGCGGACGTCGGCGGGTACGTGGGAACGAAAGCAGGGGCGTATTCTCTTTCGGCGTCTTTCGCCTCTTTCGGCAAAAGCAGCTCGCAGCCGCAAAGAGAGGGTCATGGAGCGGTGGTGGCCGAAAGGAACGAAAGAGGGCGAAAAAGGGGGAGGGGGTTTGGCGGCGGACGTCGGCGGGGCGCTTGCGCGACATCATCGCTTGGTCGGAACTTCAATCTGACCCAGTGGGTGTCGTGTGCCGTCCGGGTCGCGGTACGCGACGGCATAGTGCCCCGGGGCGACTCCACCGAGATCCAATTCCCTGGGTGCAGGGGCGTCACCGACAAGCGACGTGAGGACCGATATCTCTATCGTGCGGTCGGAAACCCGGGAATCGATGCGGTAGGGGGCGATGGCCGAATGACGCTCCCACTCGCCGCCGCTGAAGGCCAGAGGCACTACAACCTGTCATCGCCGAGCTGGAATTCCGCTGATTCTGCCGGTTTGAAATCCGGCATCGGTGGCGTCTTCTTGGCGGCGTCTTCTTCCTCCTGAGGCGTCAGCCCTTCTTGCTTCTTCTCCGTCTTCTTCCCGTCTCCGCGTCGGTTCGCTTCCCCTGGCCGCGTCCCGTCTTCTTGCGGCCTGTGGCTCGCTCCCGGTCCCTGATCAAGTGCCTCTGCTGCAATCACCCGTTCTCCCCGGGGCTCCGCAACCGCACCCGTCAGCTCTACTGCCCCAAGCCCGCCTGTCGCGTGGCCAGCAAGGCGGCGGCTCAGGCCAAGTGGGTCGCAAAGCCCGCCAACCGCGACTACTTCAAGGGCGCCCACCACGTCGATCGTGTCCGCCGGTGGCGCGAAGCCAATCCCGGCTACTCCAAGCGATCCTCAGCCCGGAAGGCTCCCTCTCCTGAGCTGCAACCACCTCTCCATCAGTATCCTACAGCTGCTCCGCTACAAGATCCACTCCCGGCGCCGTTACAAGATCTCGTGCCCCCGTTACAAGATCTCGTGATTTCCTATCCTGCTATTGTTGTGGGCCTTATCGCCCTCCAGGTCGGCTCTGCGTTACAAGATGACATCCACCATCACATGCATCGTGTGGCATCCAAGGGAGCGGAAATCCTTCGGCAGGGTGCCGGGCGGTTTCCGCCTCCATCATGAATGAACACAAACTCCTCCTCCGGCCCGAACGGCTCCGTGAGGTCCCACCCCGTTTCAGTTGGTGCGATCAACGTCTCTTCCGCTCCGGGATCACTTCCCGCTGCGGATCCGACGCCATGGCCCTGTACCTCTTCCTCCTCACCGTCGCCGACTCACGCGGCCTCAGCTACTACTCCGACGCCAGCATCGGTCGATCCCTGCGGCTGGACTCCGTTGCCCTCTCGGCGGCACGCGCCGAACTCCTTGGAGCGGACCTCATCGCCTACCGTCGGCCCCACTACCAGGTCCTGAGCCTGCCCGACTCCTCCACGCCGCCTCCCTCCCAGCGTCTGGGCGAGGTCGCCTCCGTCGGGGACATCCTTCGTCGCGTCTTCAGCGCGGGAGGTGCCCAGTGATCGACTTCCAGACCTTCTGCAAGCTGCGCCAACTCCACGACGTCGATCGACTGTCGATCACCCAGATCGCCACCGAACTCGGTCTCCATCGCGAGACCGTCTCCAAGTGGATCTCGCGTCCCAAGTACGAGCAGCGGGGCTCCGAGCATCCTCGCGCCAGCAAGCTCGATCCCTTCAAGGGCTCCATCAGCCGGCTCCTGGAGCGTCACAACTATAGCGCCAGTCAGGTCCTCGGGCTCATCCGCGAGGAAGGCTACAGGGGCGGCTCCAGTATCCTTCGTTCCTATGTCGCGCGGGTCCGCCCCAGGACCCGGCAGGCCTTCCTTCGCCTTCAGTTCATCCCGGGTCAGGCGGCACAGGTGGACTGGGGATCGGCAGGCTACCTGCAGGTCGGCGACACCCGCTGCCGCCTCTCCTTCTTCGTCATGGTCCTGTGCCACAGCCGCCGGATGTATGTGGAATTCACCCTGCGCGAGTCCCAGGAACACTTCCTGGCCGCGCATCACAACGCCTTCGTCTTCTTCCAGGGCGTACCCAACGAACTGATCGTCGACAATTGCAAGGTCGCCGTCCTCCACCACCGTCGTGGGGAGGAGCCTGCCTTCAATCCGCGTTACCTCGACTTCGTCCGTCACCACGGCTGCCGTCTGCGGGCCTGCAACCCTCTCTCACCCCACGAAAAGGGCCGCGTCGAGCGCGCCGTCGGCTACGTCAAACGCAACTTCCTGGCCGGACGCGAACTCGGCTCCCTCGACGCCATCAACGCCGAGGCGCGGCTGTGGATGAACACCGTGGCCAACGTCCGCGTGCATGGGGATACAGGCAAGACACCCGATGCCCTCTTTGCAGAGGAAAACCTCCGCCCCCTCCACCTCAACGCCTACGACACGGCCACCATCCACCCACTGCGATCCGACCGGACCTGTCGAGTGCGCTTTGATTCCAACACCTATTCCGTTCCGGCCACCAACGCGCGGCAACTGCTAACGCTGAAGGCGTCCACGGACCGGATCGTGATCCTCAACGGCGACCAGGTCGTCGCGGATCACCCGCGTTCCTACGAACGGCGTCGGGACTTCGAAATCCGGGGGACACATCGAGCCGTTGCTGCACCAACGGATGCGGGCCCATCGCCAACGACAACTGGTGCGTTTCCTGACCTTCGGTCCGGCAGCCCAACGCTACTGGGAGCAATTGCAGCAACGCCGGCCCGACGCCCTCACCCAGGTCCAGCGCATCGTCGCGCTGAGCGAGTCCCACGGGGTGGACCTCGTCTCCCGATTGCTCGAGGACCTCCTCGAACTGGAGGCCTTCGGTGCCGACTACATCGCCAACCTCGCCACCCAGCGACAGCGCATCTCCCAGGAATGTGGAGCCCTGCATCTCACCCGTTCCAGCGACCTGCTGGATCTCGAAGTCCCCGCACCCGACCTCTCCCTCTACGACCAACCATGAAAAAGGACATCCTCAACGAGCACCTCGACTACCTCCGTCTGGAATACATCCAGAAGGAGCATCGCTCCCTCGCCCAGCAGGCGGCACGAGAACAGTGGTCCCACGGGGAATACCTCAACCGCCTCATCGAGGGCGAGGTGGGCCAGAGGCGGCAGAAGGCGCTGGAACAGCGGTTGCGCCGGGCACGATTCCCGTTTCGCAAGACGCTTGAGCAGTACCAGTGGACGTGGCCGCGGAAGATCAACCAGATGGCGGTGCGCGAACTCTTCAACCTGAAGTTCATGGAGACCCACACCAACGTGGTGTTCATGGGATCGGTTGGACTGGGCAAGACGCATCTGGCGGTGGCGCTGGGACTGGAGGCATGCCAGGCGGGACGGACGGTGCTGTATGCCTCGGCCATCCATGTGATCAACGAGCTGCTGGTGGCGCAGAAGACCCACCGCTTGCGCAAGACGATCCGCAAGTATGCCGGGATCGACCTGTTGATCCTGGACGAGATCGGCTACCTGCCGATCGACAAGGCGGGGGCGGACCTGCTGTACCAGGTGCTGGCGGAGCGGTACGAGAAGGCCTCGACCGTGCTGACGACGAACCGCGCGTACAAGGAGTGGGCGCACATCTTCAACAACGACGCGACGATGACGGCCGCGTTGCTCGACCGCTTGCTGCACCACGTGGAAACGATCCTGATCGAAGGCCGCAGTTACCGGAGTCGGGAACACACCGAAACGCCATAGTCCACTAGTACACCCCCATCGCAAGGCCGCTGGAGCAAGGCTCCCAGCGGCCATTTTCATGCCCGGATCCCCAACGGATTTCAAACCGGCAGCTTTAGACGGTTTTCACGTGGGCGCTGACACTACAACCTGGCTCTCTCGAACCTGTGGCGTGCCGAATGACACCTGTCCGACGAACGCGAGCGGTTGCCTTTCGGCGCTGGCGCGCCGAGCGATGCTCGAGCAACCACCCAACGCGAGAAGCCCTGCAAGCGCTACGAGGCAGCCACCGACACCAATCGAGATTCGTGTGAATGGGTTCATACGAATGAAGGCTCAGAACGTTTCAGGTTGCCGATGTTCAACCTCTGCGACACCCGCACTACCGATCCGCATCGCTCGGTCGCCCGGGGCCAACCTGGAAGGTCAGTCGCAGGAGCCAGCCACCGATGGCGCCCGGTCGCTGGACCGACTGCTTCGACTAAACTCATGCGTACCCAGGAGGGAGCCCTCCCGCAAGCCAGTGCTCGCCCACTGCTTCGGTCGGGATGATGCTCTCGGGGTTTTGGACAGGATGAACAGGATGGACAGGATGTATGTGGGCGTCCTCCCTGCTCGGAACCATCCTGTAAATCCTGTTCATCCTGTCAGAAGTAGGAGGTGAGGGTCCTGCTTGGGCTCATCGTCCTCTGAGCTGCCGGACGAGAAGGTGAGCGCAGGCGCTCAGTTAGTCCCCAGCCGGGATGTTCTCGTGAACGGCAAGCATGCCGTTCTGAAAGGTGAAGATGTTCCGGCGCTTCATTTCCCAGAAACCATCGTGGCCCCCGGCCACGATCCTGGAATCCAAACAAGCGCTCCCGGGAACCAGGAATTCGTCCCGGCAGCCAGCGCGAGTCCTGCAAATGCAAAGAGAATGATGAAGGAGATCTGGAACCTCATAATCATGATTTGACTATGCGGGCTTACGATCAGGTCAACGACCGGAGCCAGCCGCCGCTGAGGATTGATCTGTCTCCGGGCGAATCGGCTGGCTGCGGTTTGCGGCACCGTCGTGTTGCCCGAGCCTGTGACCAGCGCGAGAAAGCGTCTCCTCCCACTCAGAATAGACGAGGAAGGGCTTTGCGAGGCCGATCTTGGATAAGTGCCCTCCGAGCCCATCGTCCATGTACAGACAATATCTCTGCCCCTGAAACACGCTACGGGCGTTCGGCAACGGAAAGCTCTGTGCATGGTGATCGCCATACTTCTCAAAGAGCTCCGCGTAGGTGGGCCAGGTCCACGGCACTTCCGCCCGCCAGGAGAGGATTACCGAATCGCCGCCAGTCGAGCGGCGCGTTACCTGGAGTCGTCCATAGTAGAGACCGACGAAGGCATCAAAGTAGTCGGGATCGCCCATGTAGAAGGTTTCGGATGAATAGCGCTCCTGAGCACCACGGCCGCCGTTCAGGTCGTCCAGAACTTTCCTTCTAAGATCAGTCATGACCAGGCGCACCGGCGCACTGCCAGTAAACAGCCCCGGAGTGACTGCCAAGGGCTCTCCCGTCCTGGACAGATAGCGGTGCATCATCTTGCTGGATTGAGGCGCTACCAGCGCGCCTCCTTTGGCAAAGCAGATGTACAGGTTCCCAAGGAATTGCTTCTCCGCGGGTGACAGGTCCTGCCCTTTCACGGCCTTGGCTTCCAACTGGTCCACCTCAGTCTGCAGACCGGCCACGCCAATGCCCGTACCCAAGGTAAAGGCGAGCAGGCTTTGCCTGCCCGGGAAGTAGATGAGAAATGCCCCAAGGCAGAGCGCAAGGCATGCGGCAGTCCCCCACACAAGCCTTCGAACAATTCTATGCCTAAGCCACCGCATACTCATTCGGTCAACAAAAGGGCTCACCGACATGGGCAACGTGCGCCGTTCGGTCGAGTGCTCTCATTGGGAGATTTCTGGCTCTGTCTCATCCAGGAATGCAGCGAAAGAAGGGAACTGCTCACGGAACACGTATTGCTCCAGGTATTCGATCCTTCCAAAATCTTCCTTGGAGACATTCAGATACAGGTAGCCGCCCATCAAGTTTCCGCCGATGTGCATCACAGATTTCTCCGGGATACCAATCAGCCGTTGATCATCAGCCTTCAAGATATCGTCAGCGGTAAGCAGCGAATCGATGACCCCTTTGCGCGGCGGAATGAAGAGGCGAGCGTGGTCGAGCAAGCCATCGCGGTGGGCAACAAGAAAGCCCCGATAATCCCTCGGTAAGCTGAATCCAAGCCGCCTCTCAAGCTCCTGAACGCGCGTCTCCATAGGGGTGATGGCTGATTTGTGCAGTGCTCAATAACGCGAAGGTCAGCGACCGCAGCCAGCCACCGAGCGCGCCCGCAAGCCGCTCCTGGCCAACTGCTGTGCAAGGGAGAAATGGCCCGGGGACTTGGACAGGATAACAGGATGGACGGGATGCATGCTGGTGTCCTCCCTGCTCGGAGCCATCCTGTAAATCCTGTTCATCCTGTCAGAAGCAAGCGGCGAGGTTCTTGACTGGGATCGTGGGCGTCTGGGTGGTCGAACGTGGAAGCTCGCGACAGGAGCCAGCCACCCGCGACATCCGCGTCGCCACTCGGCGTGCTGACTGGCGCGCGTCTGTGAGACAGGCTCGCTTGGTTGGACTCACGGGTACAACAGGGAAAAGCGAAGCCCCAAGGCAGTCCTGGTCTGGTGCGGTAAACCATCTGCTCAAAGGCACCGAGATCCTGACGAGACGGCAAACGCAGATGGCGATACCAGCGTCTGCTGGAGAAACCTGATCGGGAATCACAGCGAGCCCTTCGCAATCCCGGCTCGGGTTTCAATCAACCGACGCTCCTGCGCTTCGATCTGTCCTGGACGCTTAACCATACCCTCGACCTCACGACTGTACCTCCTGTCATTTGGGTCATGTCCGGTATGGGACTTGCGCGCATACTGCTTCAGAAAGGTCGAGACTTCAGCTCTTCGCCGCTGCTCACGGCCGAGCCCGTGGAAGCCGGGCGCTTCGTCGACGGCTTCGGGGGAGGAGGACCTGGATACGGGCTGTGGGCATTGGAGGTGACAAGGATGCGGTAGGTCTCACTCCAGATAACTCGATTCTTTGCTCTTGGTATGCCGGGGATGGCGAAGGTTGTTTATGTTGAGCCATGGCAGCTGAGTCGGGTGGAGCTGTCAAAAGGGCTTTGATGTTGGCGGATGGGTTGCGAGAGGCCGGAGGGGTACTGTCCGAAAAGAACGAAAGAGGGCGAAAAAGGGGGAAGGGTTTGGCGGCGGACGTCGGCGGGTACGTGGGAACGAAAGTGGGGGCGTATTCTCTTTCGGCGCCTTTCGCTTCTTTCGGCAAAAGCAGCTCGCAGCCGCAAAGAGAGGGTCATGGAGCGGTGGTGGCCGAAAGGAACGAAAGAGGGCGAAAAAGCGGGAAGGGTTTGGCGGCGGACGTCGGCGGGTACGTGGGAACGAAAGTGGGGGCGTATTCTCTTTCGGCGCCTTTCGCTTCTTTCGGCAAAAGCAGCTCGCAGCCGCAAAGAGAGGGTCATGGAGCGGTGGTGGCCGAAAGGAACGAAAGAGGGCGAAAAAGGGGGAAGGGTTTGGCGGCGGACGTCGGCGGGTACGTGGGAACGAAAGTGGGGGCGTATTCTCTTTCGGCGTCTTTCGCTTCTTTCGGCAAAAACAGCTCGCAGCCGCAAAGAGAGGGTCATGGAGCGGTGGTGGCCGAAAAGAACGAAAGAAGGCGAAAAGGGGGAAGTGGGTTTGGCGGTGTGCGTTGGTGGCAACGTGGGAATGAAAGGTCGGGCCCAGGCTCTTTCGGCCTCTTTCGGCGTCTTTCGTTTCTTTCGGCAAAACCGGTTCGAAACCATGGACTCCCCAGTTGAGCTGATCCCGAGCTCCGGCCTAGTTTCGGCTCATGCACACGCGGCTCAAGGCATCGGGTTGGCGGCTGGGGATCCTGGCGGCGGCGTGGCTCGTGAAAGGAATCATGGCCGAGGCAGCTGGAACCAACGGGGCGGCGGGGGAAGCCCTGCTTCAGGCGATCGGTGGCGTTCCCACCTTCAAGCTGCGGACTACGGCCGCAGAACTGCCCGACCAACGAACCGAAGTCCGCGCCATCCTTCGCAAGGCCCTCGGCGAACTTCCGCCCCGTCCCGATCCGTCCGCGGTCAAGGTCGTCAGCCGCGTCGATCGCGGCGATTGGTTCGAGGAACGGATCGACTTCGACAACGGCGCGGGCGCCCGCGTTCCCGGGGTCTTCCTCCTTCCCAAAGGGACCACCGGCAAGGTGCCCGCAATCCTGTATTGCCACTGGCACGGCGGTGAATACGACGGCGGAAAGATCGAGCTCTTCCAGCGCAAGCACACGCCCGTCGAACCTGGTCCCGAACTCGTTCGACGCGGCTATGCCGTCCTGGCCATCGACGCCCCCTGCTTCGGGGAACGCCACGGAATGGGTCCGGACGGCGAACGCGGTTCCGCCGGCGAGATGAGCGCTTCGAAGCTCGAACTGTGGCTGGGCCGCTCGCTCTGGGGAATGATGCTCCGCGACGACCTCATCGCCCTCGACTACCTCTGCTCCCGACCCGAGATCGACACCGATCGGATCGGGGCGACGGGCATCAGCATGGGCGCGACGCGCACGTGGTGGCTGATGGCGCTCGACGGACGGATCCGGTCCGGCGTGGCGGTGGCGTGCCTGACCCGCTATCAGGACCTCATTGCGTCCGGCGGACTGAAGTACCACGGCATCTACTACTACGTTCCTGGCCTTCTTCGGCACTTCGACACGGAAGCTGTCATTGCCTGTGTCGCGCCGCGATCGCTCCTTTGCCTGAATGGAGATCAGGATGCGGGATCGCCTCCGTCGGGCATCCGCAGCATCGAAGCGATCGTGAAGCCGGCCTGGGAACTTTCGGGCCGGCCTGCTGAATTCCGAAGCGTGATCTACCCGGGCGTCGGCCACACCTATACGCCCGAGATGTGGGCCGAGATGCTGGCGTGGTTCGAGCGCAGCCTGGGGCGTTGACCCCGGAAAAGGCGGTGGTATCCGCAGATGGCGCAGATGACGCAGATAAAAGCAGGGACTTGAACCAAGACGGCCTTGCACCCGCGAGGTGAGACCCCTGCCTGGGTCGAATCCGGCATTTCCGACTCTTCATCTGCGCCATCTGCGCCATCTGCGGATAGTCGAACAGCGGACTCCCGGGTGCCTACTTCCGCAGGTCGCTGACCCCGCCGGGCAGGGCATGGAGGGTCACGACCTCGGCGGGGGACAGGGCGCGATCAAAGATGGCGAGGTCGTCCATCCATCCGGTGTAGGCGAGCCCGAGCATGATCACGGACTGGGACAGGTCCCAGTGGAAGGTCTGTTCCCGGGCGGAGATCGATCCGGAGGGGACGCCATCGACAAAGAGCTGGCAGACGCCATCCGGTCTTCCCGTGTTGAAGTTCTGCCAGGTGAAGACCACGTGGTTCCAGCGGTCGCGTCGGAAGGGCGGACGGAGGACGCGGGCGAGGGGCTTCTCCTCCATCGGCATCTTGCCCCAGTCGCGGTTGTTGGGATTCCAGACCTTCTTGTCCGCGTACACGCCGAGGCGCATCTCGCGCGGCTTCTCGTCCTTGGTGAACTCGACGAAGAACGACGCGTCATCCCAGGCCTTGGAGGTCACCTGGATGACGTCGCTATAGCCGGGTTCGATGTCTTCGTCCGGTGTGACCCGCAGCCAGAAGCTGACGGTGCCGCACCACTGGTTCGTGCGGTACGGGAAGTTGCCGGGGACCCGGTATCCGACCACCTGATCGATCTTCTTCTCGAATCGGAGGGCGTCGCCGTACCGGCCTGCGCCCGGGGCGAGGACGACGGTCTTCTCCGGCGGCAGGCCCGGGGTGGTGTTGCGCGGCGCGCCCCAGCTGGGCCCGGTCTGGATGCGGCGATCGCCGGCTCCGACGGCGGCGTCGGCCGTGCCGTCGAAAGGCGCATGGAAGACCAGCGCCGAGCCCAGGCGGGAGGAGGACTGGAACGTCGAGCAGCCGGCCAGCAAGGCCACGCCGAGAAGGGGTAGGAGAGTGCGCATCGCGGCAGGATGCGCACGAGGGCAGGGAGTTTGAAGTTCCAAGATGGAGAGCCCCGCTCGATTTGGTGGGGCGAGACTCGGTCGAGCCGATTCCTCGGTGTCGGAATCGGAATCGGAATCGGGATCGAAGGAAGATGGGACTCGATACCGATGGCGATTCCGACCCCGACGCCGAACTCCAGGGGCTCAACTCTCCTCGGCCCGAGTAGGAGTACGAGTACGAGTACCCCGCCACCCAAACCGGGGTGGCAACGTCCTCGTTGCCCTTCGAGGACCCTACCCTCGGCGATGAGGACATCGCCACCCCGCTCGATGCGGGCTTCAAACTTGAAACGGAGAACTTCGATCTTGGGAGCGGCTCGACGGTCTCGCCCCACCAGAGGGCGCCCCACCGGTCTCGTCACGAGACGGTCCATCCGCCGCCGACCAGCGGCACGGTGGCACAGGCGGGTCCTCCGTCGCGAGCGAGGGCCGAGACGCGGGCGGTGATGGTGCCGCCACGCTTGAGCAAGCCCGCGATCTGCTCGGGTGTCAGCTCGCGAAGCTGCATCTTGGTGCGTCGGAAACGGTCGCGTTCATGCACGCTCTGACTCGACCAGCTCAGGTAGAAGATGCAGGGGCCGTGTGGTGGATCAGTTCCCGGCCTCGTAGGCACAGGCGGCCAGATCGATGAGCGTGCCGAGGATCGGGTTTGGAGGCGTGCCGGAACCGGTCGAGTACACGCTGTATGCCTGCGATCCTGCGCCAAAGAGGGCGCCACCCAGTGCGCCAGCCGCCGAAGGCCCGTTGACCGGAACACCGAGCAGCTTCGCGCCGCAGGTGGCGTTTGGCTTGCCGGAGGGGACGAGGTTGATGACGGAGTTCGCGATGCCTGACCACATCCCGCCGACGCAGATGGCCAGCCGGCAGAACTTGCCCGGCCGAGTCGTGGCCATGGCCAGCATCGCATACTCCGTCGCCGACACGGTGCCGGTGGGATCCGTCAGCATCATCGGACGGTTGTAGACGTAGCGGTAGAGGTTGGGGTCACCACCGCCAAAGCCGAGCGGATCCTCACTCGCGAAGCGGCCGACGTCAGGATCGTAGTACCGGGCCCGCAGGTAGAGCATGCCCGTCGTGAGGTCGCGGGGACGGCCGGTGAAGCTGATCCGATCGCCGATGAACGACCTGGAACCTTCACCGAGCACGGGATTGCCGAAGGCGTCGTACTCGAGGGCGGCAACCTCGACGCCGCGGGCATCGACGATCCGGCGCGGGGAGCCCAGATGATCATTGAGGAGCCAGTAGAGTCCCTCGCCCCTGCGCCAGACGGCGTAGAGCTCGTCGAGCCGTTCCCCGGCGAAGAAGACCGCCGAGGGCGGAATCTCGGTGTCCACGAACTCGAGGATTTCCTGGGTCCCGTCGAAGTAACTCCACACCGCCCGACCTCCGCTGATCACCGCGATGCGCCGATCGAGTCCGTCGTAGCGGAACCGGACCTGCTGCGTCTCGATCGGGACGCCATCGAGCAGCACGTCCACCTGGGTCAGGCGGTTCCGGTGATCCCAGGTCATCTCGAGCGAGGCGTGTGAAAAGGTGTTCGACCGGGTGATGAGGTTCCCTTCGTCATCATACCGGAACGCCCAGAAGCCGGCCTCGACGACGCGGTTTGGAACCTCGGTCACCGGATTCGCGTAGCGCCGGCTGTTGGTGCGGTTGCCGTTCGGGTCGTACGCATAGCTTTCGGTCACGACGCCATTGCGGGTGACGCCGGTGATTTGTCCCGCTGCATCGTAGGCGTAGGCGAGGAGGTCACTCCCGGAAGCGACCGAGAGGACGTTGCCATCCGCGTCCCGCTCATAGTCCAGGGTCGCGGAGGGGAGCGGCTGGTTGGTCGCGATGACGTGCTCGATCCGTTCCAGGTGGCAATGGCAGGGGTCGGAATAGCTGAGCACGGAACGACTGACCTCCTTCGTCCGGGCGGCATCGGCGTAACGGCGCAGCTCCGTGATGTCACCCCGGGCATTGCGCTTCAGGACCAGGTCGAACTCGAGGCCCGTCTGGGTGGATGGAGGCAGGGGGTTCCGGCTCTGGATGACTCCCAACCGACCCGCCGTGTCCCGCAGATAGTCCACCTGCATGGCGGGCTCGAGGGAGGGCGACGTCGTCATGACGCTCGTGCGCGACCGGCGCATCGCGCTGTCGTAGGAGAAGGCCATCCTCCGCACCGGGGCGCCTGTGTACCGGGCCGTCTCGCCGAGCAACGGCCCTCCGGCGGTATAGCCTTGATCGAGATCGATCGAGGCATCGGGATCATTCACGCCCACCAGCTGGCTCGCCCGGTCAAACGTGTACCGGATGGTCCGATTCGTCGCTCCGGTCACGGGGTCCAGCCAGTTCTCGGCCGTCAGGTGACCCAGGGCATCGTGAGCGAACGTGCGCTTCCGACCATTGCGGTCGATCGTCTCGATGCGATTCCCCGCTGCATCGTACCGATGGCGTCGCTTCTTGCCCCGCGGATCGGTTTCCTCGACAAGCCGGCTCATCGCGTCGTAGGCGAACTCATATCGGTTACCCATCGGGTCGACCAACGCGGAGCGGTTGCCGTCGGCATCGTACTCGTACTGGGTCACCGCCCCGCCCGGCGCGGTCATCTGGCGGACCCGGCCCATCGCGTCGTACAGGTATTGCGTGACGCGCCCGGACCGGTCGGTCGTGGAAGCCGGCAGATCCGGGAAGGTCGCGTCGTAGATGGTGGATTGTACGCCGCCGCCGGCGTCGATCTCGCGCACCAAGCGCCCCGAGCTGTCGTACTCGAACCGGGTCGCTTGGCCGAGCGGATCGATGTAGCGGACGACCCGGTCCGCGGCGTCGAACTCGAACTGCTTCACGCCGCCATCGGGCAGGATGATGCGGCTCGGGATCTTGCGGCCTCCGTCATACTCGAGTCGCGACACGCCGTCCTTGCCGTCGAGGAGCGTCGCCAACTGGCCGTTGGCGGCACGGGAAAGGCGGACCTGATGCTCGAAGTCCCGGAAGAGCGTGAGCTTCCCCGTCTCGTCGTACTCGAACGTATCCGTCCCCAGGCTTCCGTGCTGGTGGGTCAGCAGGTGGTTCGAGCTGTCGTACGAGTACCCGTCGCGTCCAACCGGCGAGGCCTGCTCGATGAGGTTGCCCCGCGCGTCGTAGGCGTACGTCGTCCTGTTGTTGCGGGGGTCGACCATCGCCGTCGCGCGGTCGGGATTGCGGGCGTCATTGTATTCCCAGGTGGTGACGCCGCCGGTTGGATCCGTGGTGCGGACGACATTGCCGCGCGTGTTGTAGGCGATGAGCGTGCGGTTGCCGCGGGCGTCGGTGAACGCGCCGCTGAACCCTCCCGGGTTCCACGCCTGTTCACGCCGGTTGCCGGCTGCGTCCACGATGGCGATCACCCGGCCGGCCTCGTCGTACTCGGTCCGTTCGGTGGGGCCTCGCCACGGATCCTGGATCGACACCAGGAAGTGCGGATGGGTGTCCGAGTAGCCAAGGGTGGCCTGGATCCCGCCCGGATACACCACGCGGACCAGGTCGCCCCGGCCGTCGTACTCGTATCGCCAGACCTGCCCGTCCGGCGCCTCCACCCGCTCGATCCGGCCTGCGGCATCCCGCGTCAGCCTCAGCCTCGGCCCCGCGCTGTGGGCGATGGCATCCGGCGTGAATGTGACGCGGTTGCCGCTCGGATCCCGGATCTCCAGCAGCCCATCCCGCTGGTCGTAGGTGTACTCGGTGCCGTCGGGCCCGATGAGGATGTAGGTGTCGGGGTTCCAGGGAATGGACAGGAAGAAGAGGGCGACGTCGCCATTCGGCAGCACGGAGAGGAATGCCGTATCCCGCTCTGGAACCTGGAGGCGGTAACGCACGCCCGGGTCCGGCTTGAACTCGGCCCGGTAGGCTGCCCCCAGGAACGAGGCTGCGCCCACCTGCGGGTCAAAGGTGAACCCTATCCGTTCTCCGTCCGGGGCCGTCAGGTAAACGCGTCCTCCCACCCGGAACGGGGTTGCGCCCAATCCGCTTCCGGTCTGGGGCACGGTCTCGGCGATGTCCGCATCGGCGAGCGCCATCGTCCAGCCATGGCCGAAGTCTCCCCTGCGGGACGCATCCAGCGATGAGTACCGTCGCTTGAGCTGGATCGGGATGCCCGCCAGGGGGAGTTCGACGTCGGTGAACTCGACCGCGAACTGGCCGAGCTTGGCGTTGCCGGTCACCTGGACGACCGCCGCCTCGGTCCAGCCGAGCCCGTTGCGGTTCCACGCGCTCACGCGCAACACGTACGCGTCATTCCGCAAGAGCGTGGGGTCGAACCTGCCGAGCAATCCGTTCACGACCTGGTTCGATCCCGAAGCGATCCGCATCCACGAGACGGCCGGGTTGCCGAGGTTCAGGAGGTTGACCTCGTTGAGGGGCGCGACCTCGACCCTCCATTCGCGAAGTTCCTGGCGCGTCGTGATGGTGCCGCGGACATCCGTCACGAACGTCACCTGGGTATCGTTGGTCGGGGTGGTCAGCGTGATCGACGGCCGGATGTCGAGCGGGTCCACCCGAACGCCCACGACGAACCCGCTGTATCGCGTGGTTCCGTTGACGTCCGAGGCCGCGATCCGCAACAGGTACGCGCCCGGGGCCAGCGTGTCTGCCGGCAGCAGACCCAACGCGGTCAGGTTAGCCGGTCCATTGCCCTGCCCGATCCGCACGTAGTCCGGATCCGCAACGTCCAGGGCTTCGGGATTGACCGCGTCCGCCGGCGCATAGTCCACCGTCCAGCTCGCCACCGCGATCCCCGAACCGGCGATCGTGCCCACCACCGTGTGAGCGGTCGTCAGGATCTCGCCAGCCACCGGCGAGATGATTTGCACCGATGGTCCCGTGGGTCCGGTGCCGCCCGGAGCACTGAGTCCAGAGAGGTCGGGCAATGTTCCGTCCGCGTTCCGGGCGATCAGTGCGGTCGAAGTCTCCGAAGTCTGGCCTGCGGAATCGGTGGCCGTTGCCAGCAACGTCAGCAATCCGCCGCTCGTCACCGACGCCGTCCCCTTGCCGGCCGCATCGAGCGCCACCGGGGTTCCGTTCGCCCGGAGCGTTGAACCCGTCACCGCGAGGTCGTCGCTCACCGAGACCGTGACGCCGACGGTCTCCCCGGCACGTACGTCCCAGCGATCCACCCCGATCGAGATCTTCGGCGGCCGATCATCGCCCGCCACGCCGAAGTCGATGCCCACGCTCGACTGCCCACCCACCACCGTGACGTCGTAGTGCGCACGCGATACCGGTCGGTAGTTCAGCGCCTCGAATCCTACCACGTCGATCCCGGGATAGGTCCCACCCAGGCCCTGGCCGCGGATCTTCAGGAACTTCACCGGCCCCGGAAGCCGCACCGACGAGAAATCAATCCGCATCGTTTCCTCCTGTGGGAACAGCCCCACGCGGACGAGGTTCGACGGCGTTGTTCCGACCCACACTTCGGCTGAGTCCTCGGCGCTCCCGGCGGCGCACCAGATGGCCAGGTCCGCCCCCGGACCGTCGAAGAGCTCTTCGCCTTCGAACGCGAGGACCATGTGGGCATCGGTCGGGAAGGAGATCACGTCCACGTGGGCCCATCCACCAAACGGACCCGCGATCGGTTTCGCCGGAAGCGGGCCCACGACGACGGAGGCTTCGACGGGTCCCGGCGGCGGCGACGGAACCAGGATCCGTTGGCCCGGCGTGAGGTCGGCGTAGCGACCATAGGGGAATGCGATCGGGCCCTTCCCCGAATCGAAGACTTCCACGACGCGATCCGGAAACCCGTCCGGTGACGGCATGGGAACCCACGTCGGGAACACCTGGATCCACACCGGCTTCGGCATCAGCACGACGCGGTAGACACCGGGGTCGAGTTCGGCAATCCGGTAGGATCCGTCGGCGGCCGTGGTTGCCCCGGGTTCGTTCGAGTCCCATTCGCCGTCGAAATCGAGGTCGGTGAAGACGGTCCAGCCGGCAATGCCCGGGTGATCGCGCGTCGCCGGGTCCCGGTCGGCATCCAGGACAACCTTGCCGCGGATGTCGCCACGTCCCGTCGGCGACGCGTGGTTGGGATCGGTCCGGTAGACCAGCAGTTCCGCGCAGTCGTCCAGGCCGTCGCCGTCGGTGTCCGTCTTGAGCGGATCGGTGCCGTAGAGGTTGATCTCCTCGAAATCGAGAAGGCAGTCGCCGTCCGAGTTCCGATGCGACGGCAGGTCGAAGCGGAAGAAACGGGCAGCCTCGTCCGGGTCGGTGGGAATGCTGAACATCCCGGGCGTGGCTGGCGGGAATCCATCGACGGGGCCCCACGAGATCAGGTCGGTGCTGGTCTGGAGCTGGGCACTGCCATAGGCGATCCCCGCGACGATCTCGATCTGGAAGGAGGTGGTACCGGCGACGCGGTTGAAATTTGGAGGGCGCGAGGCGGGGTCGAGCGGATCCGTCCCGAACTCGAACTCGGTGCCGCTCGCCACTCCGTCCCCGTCGTGGTCGAGCACCGATTCCCAGGAGGCGAAGCCGTAATAGCGCAACCAGGCAGGACCTGGATCCGCCTGCGCATTGGGGATGGAAAGGCCAAGAAGCAAGAGAAGCAGCCCAACCGTCAACCGGTCAGCCAGACGATGCCTGGGGTGTGTGGTTTGCATGGTTCGTCAGGAGAATTGCCGGAATAGAACAACATCCCGCGACCCCCGCATCAAGCCCCGGTCCCGCCCGCAGCCGTAGCCGACGAGGTGACGAGGCGGGGCCGGGGGCAACTTGCCGGTTCCCAGTCCCGAGATGCCTCCGAGGGTGGGGCGAGACTCCGTCGAGCCGTTCGCCGGTGTCGGAATCGGAATCGGGATCGAAGGAAGCTGAACCGCGATGCCGATTCCGATACCGACCCCGACGTCGATGTCTTGCGGGGCGAGACTCGGGACTCCTTCTCCCGGCTGACCCGGGGTATCGCTTCGCGACCCCGCTGCCATCTGCAACGCCTCCGGCGTACCCGACTGGGAGCCTCCTGACGTCGCCTCCTACCCTGCAACGGTAGCTGCCGAGGTAACCAGGCAGGGACAGGGGTAGTTGCCAGATCCCAGAACTGGGAACGGATAGCCTCCTGGAACCTGCCTCCTGACGTCGGCAGCTACGCAGCCAGCCCAAGCCAGCATTGACGCAGCCTCTCGGGCGCGGTGAATAGCGGGGTGCAATTCCCCATGTCGTCCTGGCGCAGGATCCTGACCGCCACCCTGGTGGTGCTCACCTTCCTGCGGGTCGGGCTGGAGGCCGCGGACAGCCGCCCGAATTTTCTGATCCTCTTCGCCGACGACCAGCGCGCCGACACGCTCCACGCGTGGGGAAACCGGAACATCCGGACACCGAACCTGGATCGGTTGATCGGGCGCGGATTTGGGTTCCGGGCGAACTACTGCTTCGGGTCGAACAGCGGCGCCGTGTGCATCCCGAGCCGGGCCATGCTGATGAGCGGGCGCACATGGCTCGACTCGCGCCATGACCTCGCCGGCATCCCGCTGATGCCGGAGCGTCTGGGCGCGGCGGGTTATCGCACCTTCGCCACGGGCAAGTGGCACAATGGCCGGGAATCCTTCAAGCGCGCGTTCCAGGAGGGGCGCTCGGTGTTCTTCGGGGGCATGTGCGACCACACGAAGGTGCCGGTCGTGGACTATGTCGGCGGCGGGTTCGGAACCGAACGGACCGCCACGCGATTCTCCAGTGAGGAGTTTGCCTCAACGGCCATCCAGTTCCTGGAACAGGCCACGAACGATGCGCCGTTCTTCTGCTATGTCGCATTCACCGCGCCGCACGATCCCCGCAATCCACTGACCAACTCGGTGATCCCGTACTACCGGAGCCGCCCGCCGCTGCCGGCCAACTTCCTTCCGCAGCATCCCTTCGACAACGGATGGATGCGCGGGCTCCGTGACGAGAACCTCGCCCCGTATCCCCGTCCGCCGGAGATGATCCGTGACCAGCTCGCCGAGTACTACGGGCTGATCACCCACCTCGACGGTGAGATCGGTCGGATCCTCGAGGCGTTGAAGCGCCATCCGCGCGGCCGGAACACCTACGTGATCTACGCCGCCGACCACGGTCTCGCGATGGGCAGCCACGGCCTGCTCGGAAAGCAGAGCCTCTACGAACACAGCATGAAGTGTCCGCTGGTCATCGCCGGCCCCGGCATCCCCGCCGGACGCGAGACCCGGCAGTTCACCTATCTCCTCGACGTGTTCCCGACCGTGGCCCGGCTCGCCGGCGTCGACCTGCCGGAGAAGCTGGGCGGACGCGACCTTTCACCGCTCTGGTCCGGCACGAAGACCCCCTGGCGCGACACCGTCTTCCTCCCGTACACCGACACGATGCGGTCCATCCGGGACGAGCGTTGGAAGCTCATTGTCTATCCGCGGACGAACCACCGTCAGCTGTTCGACCTCCGGCGTGATCCCGACGAACGCCGCAACCTCGCCACCGATCCGCGCCACGCCGCCACCGTTGCCCGTCTGGAAAAGCGAATGCTGGAATCCCAGGCGCAGTTCGGCGACCGGCAATCCCTTTCCACCAACGCGCCGGCCCCCCTCGCCATCGACCTGTCGAAGGGCTACGTCCGTAAGCCCGACGAATGGCAGCCCTCGTGGATCGTCGAGAAGTACTTCGGGCCGGACAGCCCCAGCCCCAACGGGGCGTCCTACGACAGCCCAAGGCAACGCCCTGGAAACCCGGCCAACAGAAACACCCTCAAGCCCTGAAAGGGCGCACCAGCCTGTCACCCCCGATCCTGAGGCGCCCTTTCAGGGCTCATCGCTGATGCGTGCCGCCATTCCCCGGGGCGATGCCCCGGGCTGTCTTCGCCCGCCTCGTTGGAGCTTACCGTCCATCGGATCCGCCCGTGCCGGATCGCCTCCGACCTATCCTGTCTTTCCCGGCCATCCTGTCCGCACCCCGCCCTGGTTCTCGCGCGTACTCGTACTCGTACTCGATCTTCAGGCCCTGTCCCGGGCCCGCGCAGCTCCCGTCGGTCCGAGCAGGAGTACGAGTACGAGTACCCCGTACCCGCCCGCGCACGTCGAACGGGGTGGCAACGTCCTGGTTGCCGTCATGGGCTCCTTGCGAGTGCGAGGAGAGCGTCGCCGCCCCGATCCCTTCGTCCCCGCCCTTGAAACTTGAAACCCTGAAACTGAAAACTCCCCCTCACCCCGCCCAGTTCCTCGCGTTCCGGAACATCTGCATCCAGGGGCTCAGCGCCGACCGGTCGCCGCTGGTCCAGCTCATCTGGATGTTACGGAAGACGCGCTCCGGATGCGGCATCAGCACCGTGAAGCGTCCGTCGGGAGTCGTCACCGAGGTCAACCCTTCGGGACTTCCGTTCGGATTGAACGGATAGACCTCCGTCGGCCGGCCGTGATGATCGACGAAGCGCAGCGCCCGCTTCACCCGCGTCGCATCGCCGCGCTGTGAGAAGTCGGCGTAACCCTCGCCGTGCGACACCGCGATCGGGATCCGGCTTCCGGTCATCCCGCGGAAGAAGATCGACGGACTGTCGAGCACCTCGACCAACGCCAACCGCGCCTCGAACTGCTCGCCCTTGTTGCGCGTGAACTTCGGCCACGCCTCCGCGCCGGGAATGATCGGCGACAGCGCCGCCATCATCTGGCAGCCGTTGCACACGCCCAACGCGAACGTGTCCGGCCGCGCGAAGAAGCCCTTGAACTGCTCGGACAACGCCGGGTTGAACAGGATGGACCGCGCCCAACCTTCACCCGCGCCCAGCGTGTCGCCGTAGGTGAACCCGCCGCACGCCACGAAGCCGCGGAACGACTCCAGCTTCAGCCGACCCGACTGCAGGTCGGTCATGTGGACGTCGAAGGTGTCGAAGCCCGCCTTCGACATCGCATAGCTCATCTCCAGGTGACTGTTCACGCCCTGCTCCCGCAGGATGGCGACCCGCGGCCGAAGTCCAACCACCGCCGGTGCCGTGCTGGCATCCGACAACGGGAACGTCAGGTGCACGTGCAGCCCCGGGTCCATTGAAACACCCTTCGTGCGATGCTCGGAATCCGCGCTCTCCGGGTTGTCGCGCAACCGCGCGATCCGCCAGCTGACCTCGTCCCACGCCTGGTGCAGGTCGCGGAGATCGGCCTTCAACAGGGAAGTTCCACCGGCGGAGACCTCCATCGTGTACGACGTGTTCGGCCGCGCCACGACGTGTGCGTGGCCGCGGAAGCCGAGTCCTTCGAGGACGGTCAGCACCGAAGCCACCTGCTCGTCCGCCACCTGCAGCACCGCTCCCAGTTCCTCGGAGAATAGCGCGCGCAGGGCCTGGCCGGCCTCGCCCGGGGCGGCCTTCTCCGCCGCCTTCATGAGCGGATCCAGGTCCACGGAGAGGCCGCGGTTCGAGGCAAACGCCATCTCGCACAGGCAGGCCCACAGGCCGCCGTCACTTCGATCGTGATACGCCAGGACACGCCCCGCGGCGCGCAGCGTGTTCACCGCGGTCACCAGGTTCTTCAGGCGCGCCGGATCATCGAGGTCCGCCGGTGCCCCGCCGAACTGGCCGGTCACCTGCGAAAGCATCGAACCGCCCATGCGATTCCGGCCGAACCCGAGGTCGACCAGCACCAGTGACGTCGAACCCGGCTGCAATTGCGGCGTCAATGATGGCCGCACGTCCGACAACGTCGCAAACGCGCTGACGATCAGACTCACCGGCGCGGTCACCTGACGGTTTGCGCCCGCGTCGTTCCAACGCGTCCGCATCGAGAGGCTATCCTTGCCGACCGGCACGCTGATGCCGAGCGCCGGGCACAGCTCCATGCCGACCGCGCGCACGGTGTCGTACAGCGCTGCGTCTTCACCGGGCTCGCCGCACGCCGCCATCCAGTTGCAGCTCAGCTTCACCCGCGGCAGCTCGATCGGAGCCGCCAGCAGGTTCGTGATCGCCTCGCCGACCGCCATCCGACCCGATGCCGGCCCGTCGACCGAGGCCAACGGGGTCCGCTCGCCCATGCTCATCGCCTCGCCTCGGAACCCGGCGTAATCGGCCAGCGTGATTGCGCAATCCGCCACCGGCACCTGCCACGGACCCACCATGGGATCGCGCGACGACAGGCCGCCCACGGTGCGGTCGCCAATGGTGATGAGGAAGCGCTTCGAAGCCACCGTCGGATGCCGCAACACGGCAAACGCCGCGTCCGAAAGCACGACGCGCGACGCATCGAAGGCCTCGGTCGACCACGTCACGCGCTTCACGTCGCGACGCATCTTCGGCGGCTTGCCAAGCAGGACTTCCATCGGCATGTCGATGGCGCGTTCGCCGCCCGGGCCGTCCTCCAACACCAACCGCTTCTCGTCCGTCGCCGTGCCCACCACGGCGAAGGGACAACGCTCGCGTCGGCACAATTGCTCGAAGACCGGCAGCGAATCCGGATGGATCGCCAGGACGTAGCGTTCCTGGCTTTCGTTGCACCAGATCTCCTTTGGCGCGAGGCCGGATTCCTCCAGCGGCACCTGGCGCAGGTCAAAACGCGCGCCGCGGCCCGCGCCGTCCACCAGCTCCGGGAACGCGTTCGAGATGCCGCCTGCACCCACGTCGTGGATCGCGAGGATCGGGTTGCGTTCGCCCAGAGCGACGCACTGCGTGATGACCTCGTGCGCCCGGCGCTGGATCTCGGGATTGCCGCGTTGCACCGAGTCGAAGTCGAGCTCCGCGGAATTCGCGCCCGCCGCCATCGAGCTGGCCGCGCCGCCACCCATCCCGATCCGCATGCCGGGTCCGCCCAGCTGGATCAGCAGCGTGCCCGCCTCGAAGACGCGCTTGGACGTCATGGT
Organism: Limisphaerales bacterium; assembly: GCA_965284395.1. Taxonomy (GTDB): domain Bacteria; phylum Verrucomicrobiota; class Verrucomicrobiia; order Limisphaerales; family UBA9464; genus UBA6176. The sequence goes on from OZ260084.1 coordinate 1,822,419, forward strand.
CGCGGGGATCGAGCCGACGCCGCCCGCGATCATGATGGGCTTGTGATACCCGCGCCGCTTGCCGGCCACGGTCTGTTCGTACACGCGGAAGTACCCGCCGAGGTTCGGCCGGCCGAACTCATTGTTGAACGCCGCGCCGCCGAGCGGCCCGTCGATCATGATCTGCAATGGAGTCGCGATGTGTTCTGGCTTGCCGAACACCGGCTGTTCCCACGGCTCGTTCGTTCCCGGGATGAGGAGGTTCGACACGGTGAACCCAGTCAACCCGGCCTTGGGACGCGACCCACGTCCCGTCGCACCCTCGTCGCGGATCTCACCGCCTGCGCCCGTCGCGGCGCCGGGGAACGGCGAGATCGCCGTCGGATGGTTGTGCGTCTCCACCTTCATCAACGGGTGGATCAGTGCCGTCGTCGCGGAGTAGCGCGGGTTGGCCGGATCCTGGGCTGCCTGCCAGCACTCGATCTCGCCGCCTTCCATCACCGCGGCATTGTCGCTGTACGCGATCACCGTGTGCTGAGGTGCCAGACGGTGGGTGTTACGGATCATCTGGAACAGCGAGTGATCCTGCTTCTGCCCGTCGATCACGAACTCGGCGTTGAAGATCTTGTGGCGGCAATGCTCGCTGTTCGCCTGCGCAAACATCATGAGCTCGACGTCGGTCGGGTTCCGTTGGAGCGAACGGAACGCGTTCACGAGGTAATCAATCTCGTCCTCGCTCAGCGCCAGGCCGAACGTGCGGTTCGCCTGTTCCAATGCCCTGCGGCCATTCCCGAGGACATCGACATGCTCCATCGGCACGCCCTGTTTCTCGTCGAACAACCTCGGAATTTCCGCCCGCCCCAGCAGGACGCTTTCGGTCATCCGGTCATGCAACAGCGCCGCGCACGCCCGGATCTGTTCCAGCGACAGCTCCAGCGCTCCCGTGCCCTCGCCCACGAGCCGGTACTCGGTCATCCGCTCCACCCGACGGATCGCCAGGCCGCAGTTGTGCGCGATGTCCGTCGCCTTCGATGCCCACGGCGACACCGTTCCCACCCGCGGAGCCACGATCAACGCGACGCCGGTCGTCGGGCCCGTGTACGGATCGCCGTAGCACAGGAGCTCGGACAGCTTCCGATCCGCGTCCGCGGGCAGCGTCGTCGTCACCAGCACGCAGTGCAGGAACCGCGCGTGAACGCCGCCGATCGACGGGTGGATCTCCCTCAACCGGGGCAGAAGGGCAGCGGCGCGGAACGACGAAAGGGCGTTGCCGCCTTCCAGATGGATCAGATGCATGTGAGTGGAGAACTGCCCCGCACCAGCGGGATCAACGGGGCGGAGAGATTGAAGTTTCAAGTTTCAGGTTTCAAGGGGGGCGTGAGTTTGCCGTTGTAGGCCGCGTGCCCTGACGCGGCGCCCATTTTAGGCCGGGTAACCGTTGTAGGCCGGGTGCCCCCACCCGGCGCGGAGGCGATGAAGTCCCCGGTCCCCAGGCCCCAGTCGATTTGTAGGCCGGGTGCCCCCACCCGGCGATGATCGGGAAATCCGCCGCGTGAGGGCACGCGGCCTACAAATGGGGAGATCCCCCTCGGTATTGTGATCGGTATCGAATCGAACCGCTCCAACGCCAACGCCGGAGGCCTTGCAGCCGATAGCCAATACGGGTTGGCGCGGGAGCGCCTACCCGGGGGTTGTGTGTTTGGGGAACACACCCCCCGAAGGTGGTGCAAAGGATCCCCGACCTCTGCAACCCCTCCTGGGTTGGAGCCCCGGCCCCCCGGTTCCCGGGGTATCGCTTCGCGACCCCGGGCTAACCGCTCCAACGCCTCCGGCGTACGGGAAACACTTCAGGAAGTCCGCGTCGCCGCTGGTCAAGGGCTCGACGCTCACCTGCACGCCCGCCAACCGCGGATGCCGTTCCAGAAGACGTCGCACATCCACGACATAGGCCGTCCGCCAATCCGGCCGATGGATCCGTGCACTGCTCCCACGCGGACCGCCGATCCACGGCATCACCCGGAAACCGACCATCGCATCCAGGAACCGTTCCGTGTGCACCGGATCCCATGCCGGCAACCGTCCCGCCGGATCTGCCGGACACAGGTGCGGGAAGAGGTCGGTGATGTGATGCCGACGCATCCGTTCCGCCAGGTGCCGGAGGCTGTCCGCATCCCGGTACCTACCGAACTGGTTGGTCTTGCCGTTCTGGATGAACCATTCGTCCGCGCCCATCCAACCGTGGGCCAGCCAGATTCCGTTCCGACCCAGATCGTGGCGCCCGTCGCGGACCTCGAGACCCGGCTGCCACAACCCCATCGCCAGACCGACCGCGAGCACGACCAGCGCGCCGGCGAGTACCGTTCGCCACGGAGGTTGGAGGAGTCGCCGGATCATTGTCCCCTTCTTCCAACTGAAATCTTGAATCGTGAAACGCGGGACTCCGCTCCCTCACCGCTTGCGACTGGGACGCGGGGGCAAGTAGTCGTCGAGATCGTCCATGAACTCCTCGAGGAATTCCGCCTCGGCGGACTCGGCCATGCCGAGAGCCAGGACTTCCTCCGGATTCCGGCCGTCCTGGAGTTCGAGGACCCATTGCTGGCGCTTCACGATATCAGCACGGATGCCGTCCAAGTGCGCCGTCCGGCTGAACCCATCGAAGCCAAAGAACGGATGCGCGAGCAGGCTGGCCGGGCCATACTTGGGATCAAACGGCAGTTCGTTCAGTTCCCGTCTTAACTGCTTAACTTGCTCCGCCAGCACCGTGTTGCACCGATCGATGCGTGCCTCGTCCATCCCTGCCACCCGCGTCGCATCGCCACGAACCCATTCGACCTCGATCCGCAGGAGGGACTGAAGATCGCTAGCCTTGTAGGCGAGCGTCACGTCCTTCATCGCGGCCTCCTTTTCCGCGCGCCGTGCCGGATCCTGCTCGAGGTCCGGATGGAGCAACTTGGCCAGATGCCGGTACAGGAGTGTGAGCTCCTCCCGAACCTTGCTGTCTGCAGCCTGCGCTGCCGCCCCTGACTGGCCATGGCTTCCGGCGCCCTCGCCCGAGTCCGCCTCCGCTTGCTGCCTCCGCTCCTTCGCGTCCGACATCAATCGCGCCAACAGCTCGGCCGCTTGATCCGGAGGCAGGTTGACGTCGAAGTCCGACAGGTCCACCTCGAAGCCGCTCGCGCGGAACTGTTCCTCGAACTGTTGGCGGAGAAGGTCAAAGTCCGCCCTACGGCTCTTCTCAACCGAAGAACCGACCAGCTCCTTGTGGATCTTCGCGAGGTCCGGGTGCGGATTCGGAAGATCCCTGCGCAGGCCTTCCTGGATGAGTTCGAGGAGGAAATTCTTCTGGGCTCGCGACATGCGGCCCCGACGCTTGGAAGCCGCGTACCTTTCCTTCAATGCCGTGTACAGCGCCCGAGCCAGATCACCCGTTGCCCGGGCGCGCTCCAGCTCCAGCGGGTATACTTCTGTCAGCGAGAAAACATTCAGATCCTCCAACTCCGCACGCATCAACTTGATCCGACGCCGGAGCCGATCGATCTCGGTGAGGAGCCGGTTGAAGCGCTTCTGTCCGGCGCTCAGGGGAGCCTCCGGGGTTCCGGATAGGATCAAGGCCTTCGAACCCGACGGTTTCGAAGGCCGCTTTGCCTTGGAAGGACGAGCCATGCCGCCTCTGGAATGCAGGGGCGGACGATCGAATGGGAGCCAAATTTCGGGCTCAGGGACAGGAATCGCGCGGGATGGGGCAGGATGACAGGACGACGAACCTTCGGAGGTGGACAGGATGGCAGGATGGACAGGATGAACCCGCTGACACCAACCCCACACCCGCCGCTGGGATCATCCCGCGACCAACCGGATGTCCCACCTGCGACATGGAATTGGCCACGGTGGGTGCCGGGAAGCCGTGACCAAACGGATGTCCCATATGCGACATGTCATTGGCAGGCGACCTGGCTCGCCCCGCTCCCTGAACCCGTCGAAGATCATCTTGCCCATCCTGTCATCCTGTCCGCCCCTCGCGACCAACCGGATGTCCCACCTGCGACATGGAATTGGCCGCGGTGGGTGCCGGGAAGCAGTGACCAAACAGATGTCCCATATGCGACATGCCATTGGCAGGCGACGTCGTCCACCCCGCTCCCCGAACCCGTCGAAGGTCATCCCTTCTCATCCTGCCATCCTGTCCGCCCCTCCCCTGAAATCCATCTTCCCTTCTTCCCATCCGGTCCATCCCCACCCGCAATCGGGACGCGACAAGCGCCGTGGTTGGCGACAAGCTTGGACCCATGATCCCGTCTGCGCCGCGTACCGCCATTGCTGGCTTCGCCGCATTGCTCCTGTCCCTCTTGCTGTCGGGCCAGGCTTGCGCGCAGGATTCCTCCAACATCCCTTCCGCGCCGCCGGGATTCCGGGCGCTCTTCAACGGTCAGAATCTCGACGGCTGGTTCGGGCTCGATCCGCACGTCGTCGAGAAGCTGGCGGGTGCGAAACGCGACGAGGCGCTGGCGCGGATGCGGGCGGAGTTTCCCCGACACTGGAAGGTCGAGAACGGGGAACTGGTCAATGGCGGCACCGGGCCGTACGCCACGACCGTCGAGGAGTTCGGCGACATCGAACTGCTGCTTGAGTACCGGACGGTGGCGGGAGCCGACAGCGGCATCTATCTCCGTGGCAATCCGCAGGTCCAGATCTGGGACGTGCATCAGGTCTTCAATCCGCAGAAGCCGGACCGCCGACCGCACCTCGGCTCCGGCGGGTTGTTCAACAATCCGCCGCGAACGCTTGGACGCGATCCGATCCAGCTCGCGGACCGTCCGCTGGAGGAGTGGAACACGTTTCGCATCCGACAGATTGGCGATCGCACCTGGGTCACCCTGAATGGGAAGGACGTCGTCGAAGGTGTTCCGATGTCGAACTACTGGGATCGCAACAAACCGCTGCCCGCGCGCGGCCCCATCCATCTCCAGACGCACGGCGGCGAGATCCGGTGGCGTCGGATCTACGTCCGCGAGATCGGAGCGGAAGAGGCGCGCAAGGCGTTGGCCACGCCGTCGCTTCCCAACCCCACGCACTATGACGTGGCCTACGGACCGCATCCGAAGCAGGTGCTCCACTTCTGGAAGGCCGAATCCACGAAGCCTACTCCGGTGCTGCTGTTCATCCATGGCGGTGGCTGGACGCAGAACGCGCGTCTCACGGGGCTCGGCTCCCTGCTCCAGCGGATGCTGGCATCGGGCATCTCGGTGGCGTCCGTCGAGTACCGCTTCATCCAGGACGCGATGGCCGAAGGCGTGACGCCGCCGGTCAAGGGACCCATGCGCGATGCGGCGCGGGCGCTGCAGTTCCTGCGCAGCAAGGCAACCGAATGGGGAATCGACAGTCGCAGGATCGGGGCAAGTGGCGGTTCGGCCGGTGCCTGCACGGCCCTGTGGCTCGCGTTTCACGATGACCTCGCCGATCCCGGATCCGCGGAGCCGGTCGCGCGCCAATCCACGCGCCTCCACTGCGCCGCGGTGTTGCGGGCACAGACGACACTGGATCCCCTCCAGATGAAGGAGTGGACCCCGAACAGCCGTTACGGAGGCCATGCGTTCGGCCTGATGCCGACGCCATCCGATCCCCGCACGCGCGACACGCAGTTCGCCGACTTCCTGGCCCGACGCGATTCGCTGCTGTCATCGATCCGCGAGTATTCGCCCTTTGAGCACGTCACGGCCGACGATCCGCCCGTCTACCTGTTCTACACCACGCCGCCAGCGCTGGGTCAGCCGGACGCGGACCCCACCCACACCGCGAACTTTGGCCTGAAGCTCCTCGAACGGTGTCAGGCCAAGGGTGCGCCGTGTGAGTTGATCCATCCGGGGATTGCGAACCCCACGCACCCAACCATCGAAGACTTCCTGATCCGGACGCTCGGGAAGTGAGGGGAAGCTCCATCGGATTCCCCGGGAGTGGGCGTCGGGGTACCGGGGGTGCTGAAGACTTGGAAGATTGATGGCTGGCCCGGGTTCAGGAACGCTCCGTCCATGCTCCGCCCCCGCAAGAAATACACCGTCTACGACCTCCAACAGCTGAAGGGGAAACGCGTCCTGACGCACATCCACGTCAAGTCGCCCGACGAAGCCGCAGCCGCCGAGGCAGCGGGAGTCGATCTGATGTCGTGCAGTTTCGATTCACCCGAATCGCAGGCGCGTCTGCCCCGGCTTGTGGAGGCCGCACCGAACAGTTTTCTTTCCGCCGCCACGCCGCATGGATTGGCCTCCACGGAGGAAGCGATCCGGGTCGGGTTCCGCGCCCTGGAAGCGGGAGCGAGCTCGGTGTACTGCTCGGCCAGCCCGTTCATCATTGAAGCGATGGCCCGCGAAGGCCTGCCGGTGGTGGGCCATCTGGGGCTGGTGCCACGTCACGTGACCTGGACCGGATATCGCGCGATCGGCAAGACGGAGGCGGAGGCCAGGCTGCTCCATGACCGGATGAAGACGCTCGAGAATGCCGGGGCCTACGCTGCCGAACTCGAGTGCGTCCCGCACAACCTCGCCACCTTCCTGTCCTCGCAGACCCGGATGCTCCTCATGTCGCTCGGATCCGGCACCGGATGCGACACCCAGTTCCTGTTCTCCTGCGATATCCTGGGCGATTACGAGGAACGTCCACCGCGCCACGCGAAGGCCTACCGCAACTTCGTCGAGGAGTATCGTCGCCTGCAACGCGAGCGCGTCGCCGCCTTCAGCGAGTACATCGCCGACGTGAAGGAGGGTCGCTTCCCCGGTCCGGGAAACCTGATCGGCATGGACGAAGCGATCCTCCAGAAGGTCATCGCCGATCTCTCGGCGGGCAAAGGCTCCTGAGGGCACCCGGGCCTACACTGTTGTGGGTTGTAGGCCGCGTGCCCCCCGCGGCGATCCATGGGCTGCGCCGGGTGAGGGCACCCGGCCATGTGCGTTAACCTAATTTTCCATCGATCGAAGCCTTCATGCCGACAAGTTGCCGAGTCCGCTTGCGTTGGATGTCTGCAAGTCGACGAGCAATGCGCCGACCATTTGACAACAGATGTCGCAGCGGAATCGCCGGCGCCAAGATCGACAACACGGAGTCGCGCACCTCGACGAACGCCCGCCACCGACTCTCATTCTCCTCGGGTGTCTCCCCAGGGGGAAAAAAGCTCCGCTTCCAGGAGCACCCTCTCGATCAGCAGTGAGGTTAGGATCTTTGCCTGCATCCACGCTCTGGCGGATGCGTCTGTGCTTTTTGGCACATGCCCCAAACCCAAGAGGCTCTTCAATCTCTTGAACACCAACTCGACCTGCCACCGGCTTCGATAGATCCCCAGCACCGCCTTGGTCGTCAGGGCATCGGCCTGCGCCGAGGTCAGTACGAGAATGTACTCAGCCAGTTCCAGGCTCGCTTCGTTTGCCTTCGTTCCATTCTTCTCCGCCTTCCGCAGCGCCTTTCGTTGCGCCTTGTCGGTTGCCAAGCGCCCTTTACGACGAACGCATAGCCTCAGGTTGTATCGCTTGCCTCCGTGTTCGAATGTCACGGGCCACTCGGCCTCTTCAGAAACCTTCAATTTGCGGGCTTTTGGAAGCACTTCGAACGGTTTGCCATCCTGCCCAATCAGTGGAAACAGCGCATGGTTCCATCGCACCACCACATCAGCACCAGAACCCAAAACATGCGCTACGCCAGCGCGATGGCTGTAGCCGCGATCGGCCAAGACCAGTTCTCTGGGCTTGATTGGAAATCGTCCAAGCTTCTCTCCACCTTTGGCGTCGGTGAGCTCGTAGTGATCGCAGACCAACTCGGGTAACCGCACGCTATAGTGGATGCGCCATGAGCTTCCGGTCGCGCCCGGTTCACTGACATCCGTGGCGTCCACAACCCGAATCCCACCACTCCACCGGGCGGCCCAGATTCCGAGGCTCCGGCGCTGGGCACAGAGCAGGTGTGAGGTCAGCGCCTGCAGCCAGGGTTCGGCAACCCTCAGACGCTTGAAGAGAGCGACACTGCTGACATCGGCGAGTCCAAGTTCAGAGGCGCGTGTGACCGTTTGCTTGAGCGACAGTCCACCGCCAACATGCATCAAGAAGAGCCGAAGCCATCGGGCAGGTTCTTGAAGACCGCGTGCCCTGCGCATGAAACCATGCTCGCGCGCCAGGGTGTCGAGATTGGCGGGAAGCCAGGTAGCGAGGATGTCCCACTCTTCTGGAAGCGCGTCCAAATCGGAGGCCATGACGCGACATTGTTGTCTTTACGGGGATTTTGGTAGATTTTTTAGGTTAACGCACATGGGGCACCCGGCCTACAGTGTTGTGGGTTGTAGGCCGCGTGCCCCCACGCGGCGATCCATGGGCTGAGCCGGGTGAGGGCACCCGGCCTACAGTGTTGTGGGTTGTAGGCTGCGTGCCCCCACGCGGCGATTCATGGGCAGCGCCGGGTGAGGGCACCCGGGCCTACACTGTTGTGGGTTGTAGGCCGCGTGCCCCCACGCGGCGGTCCGTTTGCCGACCCAGACCGCTTCAACTAGAGAGAACCACGTCAGATGAACCCAAGCATTTCACAATCCGTCCCTAACCGGGTTTCTCCTTCAGCACCTGCTCCCGATATGGCCGGGAAATCCAGCGCCGGCACCGGCCGATGCGATACGCCAGAAAACCCGGGTACCGCGATTCTTGCCCCTGAAGTGCGCGATTCACCTCCCCGAAGACTTCGGCGGTTACCGGAGATCTGGTCCGATCGTGAGGGCAGTATCACATATCTGGTGACCGCTTGCGTGGAAGGCAGAGCACGCGTTCTGGCCAACACCGAGACACTGGATCGCATGGTTGAATTCCTCCTCGACAGTCCGACCCGGTACGGATGGTTTGGCCGCCGTTTCGTCCTCATGCCGGATCACGTGCACTTGATTGCGCACATGGGTGTCACCGGGGTAGATCTCGGATTGTGGATAAAGGCAATGAAAGCCTTCGTCGGGGGACTAGCCCAAAGGCGGACGGATTCCACATCTGAAGAAACGGAGGGGCGGAAGCTGACGCGGGCGAGGAGAGAGTGGCGGTGGCAGTCCGGGTTCCATGACCACAAGTTTCGGTGCCAAGAGAGTCAGAGTCGCAAGTGGGAGTACATTTGCCTCAATCCAGTCCGAGCCGGCTTGGTGGAGCGTCCCGAGGATTGGCCTTTCGGAGGGGAGATCTTTTGTGATCCGGTCGAAGGATACATCTGGGTTCCTCGGACCTCTCCATTGTTGGACAAAGGCATCCTTATCGGAGGAGAGAGCCGACCCTGTCAGCGATAGCCTCCACCGGGTGAGGGCACCCGGCCTACAGTGTTGTGGGTTGTAGGCTGCGTGCCCCCACGCGGCGATTCATGGGCAGCGCCGGGTGAGGGCACCCGGGCCTACAATGTTGTGGGTTGTAGGCTGCGTGCCCCCACGCGGCGATTCATGGGAAGCGCCGGGTGAGGGCACCCGGGCCTACACTGTCGTGGGTTGTAGGCTGCGTGCCCCCCACGCGGCGATTCATGGGAAGCGCCGGGTGAGGGCACCCGGGCCTACACTGTCGTGGGTTGTAGGCTGCGTGCCCCCCACGCGGCGATTCATGGGAAGCGCCGGGTGAGGGCACCCGGGCCTACACTGTTGTGGGTTGTAGGCCGCGTGCCCCCCGCGGCGATCCATGGGCAGCGCCGGGAAAGGGCCTGGGACGGCAACGAGGAGGTTGCCGCCCCCCTCGCTGTGGGCCCTTCGACCTTGAATCTTGGATCCTGAACCTTCCAACTTGGCCACCGCCATGGACGTCACCTATTCGATCCGAGCCCTCGACGACAAGATCTACGGGCCCTATCCCCTCGACAGCATCCAGGGCTGGATCCAGGAAGGTCGGATCAACGCGGAGACTCCGATAACGCGGAGCGATACGGGCGCCTGGCAGCGGGCCGGCAACTACCCCGAGTTGCAGTTCCCCCGCGAAACCGAGCACCCGCCCGCGCCGGCGCCGTACCCGGCCACACCGCCCAACCTTCCGGACCATTCCGTCGGCAACGCGCCGTCCGGCGGTTACCGGGATCTGTCCGTGCTCAAGTCAGGAGCCAGCTGGTACTACTGGATCGCGGGCCTGACGGCGGTGAACTTCGGAGCCTGGCTTGTCGGCAGCAACATGCGATTTGTGGTGGGGACGGCCCTCATCGACGTCATCAATGCCTTCGGCGAAGGCGCAGGCATCAAGGGAGTGGCCATCGTCCTCGACGTGCTCCTGATCGCGTTCTTCGTCGTCTGCGGCGTCTTCGCTCACAAGGGCCACATCTGGGCCTTCCTTGTCGGCATGGCGGTCTACCTGCTCGACACCATCCTGTGCCTGATTGCGGGTGAGTGGCTCGGGGTGGCCTTCCACTGCTGGGCGCTGTTCAGCCTGGGCTCCGCCCTCCGACTGGCGTGGCAGATGCGGGATTCCTGACAGGACTACTTCCTGCGCGGGAGCAGTTCGAGAACCTCGGCGGTCAGGGCGGTCACTGCCGTCTCCAGCGCTGGCTTCAACTCCGGTGCGAAGCGGTTCGAATGCAGTCCGGGCGCGTTCGCGGGGTCTGTCCCCGCGGGCACCGCGCCCACCCAGAGGTCAAACAACGGAACCTTCTCCGCCGTCCGTCCGTACTCGCTGAAGTCCTCGCCGCCCATGGCGGGGTCCACCGTCCGGACCCGGTCGGCCGACAGCCACGTCTTCAGCACGCCACCCAATCGCCGGGTGAGGGTCGGATCGTTGTAGAGCGCGGGTGTGAACTCGTCCTGAACCTTCACCTCCGGCATCCGGTCCTCGGGAATCCCCGCCGAAACGGCCTGACCGCGCACGATGCGCCGGATCGATTCGATGGCCTTCTCGCGGACCTCGGGCTTGTACGAGCGCACGGTCAACTGCAGGGCCACGTCGTCGGGGATGATGTTGTGCTTCGAACCACCGTGGACCGAGCCCACCGTCACGACCACGGCGTCCAGGGCGCTGATCTCGCGCGAGCGGATCGTCTGCAAAGCGAGGATCGACTGCGCCGCGAGCACGACGGGATCCCGGGTCTTCTCCGGATATGCTCCATGGCCGCCGACACCGCGCAGCCGGACGTCGATGCTGTCGACGTTGGCCAGCACGTAGCCTTCGACGACACCGACCGTCCCCGCGGGCAGGGCCGCGTGGCAGTGCAGCGACAGGGCGAAATCCGGCTTCGGGAATCGACGGTAAAGGCCGTCCTTCAACATCCCGCGTGCCCCGCTCCCCACCTCTTCCGCAGGCTGGCCGATGACGACCAGGGTCCCCTGCCACAGGTTCGACAGGCTGGTCAGCGTGCGGACGACGCCCACGGCGGCGGTCATGTGCAGGTCGTGGCCGCAGGCGTGCATCACCGCGGTCTCGACTCCGCGCGCATCGAGGACCCGACGGGTGCTCGCGAAGGGCAGGCCTGTCTCCTCCTTCACCGGAAGGCCGTCGAGGTCGCAACGCAGCAGGACCACCGGACCCGCGCCGTTGCGGATCACGGCGACCACGCCGTTGGTGGCAATGCCGGCGGTGACGTCTGCTCCCGTGGCTCGAAGTTCGGCGGCGAACCGTTTTCCGGTCTCGACCTCGCGCCACGAGAGCTCCGGCGCTTGGTGCAGTTCCCGGTACAACCGATGCAAGGACTCCTCCTCGGCCCGGAACCTTGCCGTCACCTGCTCCTGTGGTCCGGCGGCCACCGCCGCGGCCATCGTTGCCCCGACCCACCATGCCGCCAGAGCCTGTCCCTGAGATCGTGCCATGGCCAAACCTTGCCTCCAGGTCCCCCTGTCTGGAAAGCCCCGGGGGAAGGGGGAGTTCGTCTCGGGCCCGTCTGGACGCTGCCCTCGCCTCAAGTGGGGTGGCAACGTTCTCGTTGCCCTCCGATGCACACTCCCAATGCGACGAAGACGTCGCCACTCCGTTCCCTTTCAAAGGGAGGCAGTGTCCAGATGCGCCCGTGGTTCACCCCAAGTCGCTGGATTGGTTCAGGGCTGGTCGGTCCGGAAGAGGTTCACGGGAAGGCCCTCGGCGGTGAAGAGGTTGGGGATGGAATCGTTGCGGAAGCCGAAGCGGACGGCGACGGGGCTGGGGACGTTGGTGCTGGAGACGCGAATGGACTTGCCGTCGATGGTGGCTTCCGCCGGAACAAACTTCCCGTCGGCTCCGGCGATCTGGAATCCGGTCGGTGGGCCTCCCCGGGAGACGAGGGTGGTGGGGACGGGGTCGAGTTCGAGGCGCACGGCATTGGCCTCGATGCGGTGGGATCGGTAGCTCGGGCTGCGTGGAGTGGGGTTGGAGACGCGGTAGGTGTCGGCGAGGGCGAGCGAGGCGAGGCGTTCGGCGACCTCGCGCTTCATCTGGGGATGGATGTCCTTCACGTTGTCCACGAGATCGCTGATGACCACCATGCCGGTGCGGGGATGGTCGGCGGCCTGCGTCTGGGCCTCGCGCAGGAGGGCGCCGCGGATGTGGTCGTCGCCGTAGGTGAAGGGAGCGATCTGGACGAAGTAAAACGGGAGGTCGGACTTCCAGGCGGCGCGCCAGGAATCGATCATGTAGGTGAAGAGCTTCCGGTAGGTGGCGTGGGTTCCTACGTTGCTTTCGCCCTGGTACCAGAGGACGCCGGCGATCCGGAAGGGAACGACCGGATGGATCATGGCGTTGTAGGCGAGGCCGGGCTGATGGGGCCACCACGCCGCTGGCTTGATCTCGGTTGCTGCGGTGCGGAGGTCGGGGGCTGCTTCGACGATCTCCCGAGGAGTCCAGACCTCGGCGGGAGTCCCGCCCCAGCTGCTGTTGATGAGGCCGACCGGGACGCCAAGGCGTTCGTGGATCCGCTTGCCGAAGAAATAGCCGATGGCACTGAAGCGCCGCATGTCGGCTGGATTGCAGACGACCCATCGGGCATCGACGTGATCCTGGGGAGCGTCGGCGGTGGCCTTCGGCACGTGGAAGAACCGGATGAGGCTGTTGGTGGCACCAGGGGCTTCGTCTTGCGATTGGCGGACGCCGAGGTCGCCCGACCATTCCATGTTGCTTTGTCCGCTGCATAGCCAGACCTCGCCGATCAGGACGTCGTCGAGGACGATCTCATTGGCGGCGCGGATGCGGACGGAGTGCGGTCCGCCGGCTTCGGGGGTCTGGATCGCAACGCTCCAGCGTCCGCCATTGGAGGCGGTGGCCTGAGCGGTGTTGGTGGACCAGCTGGTGGAGACGGTGACGGCCTCGGCGGGATTGGCCCATCCCCACAGCGTGACCGTGGATTTCTGCTGGAGGACCATGTGCGAGCCGACGACGGCGGGAAGGCGCACGGCGGCGGCCAGAGGAGCGGCGAACAGGCCGAGCAGGAACAGCGAACGGAAGAGGCAATTCATGAGGCGAAGTGCGACCAGTCAAGGTGGGCGTCAGACTTCTGGCAATCCTCCTTCCGGCGGGCTCATGAAACGCCGCGTGGGGGCACGCGGCCTGCAACCCGCGACGCTGTAGGCCGGGTGCCCTCACCCGGCGCTGCCCATGCCTTCGCCCCGTGGGGGCACGCGGCCTACAACCCACGACTCTGTAGGCCGGGTGCCCTCACCCGGCGCTGCCCATGCCTTCGCCCCGTGGGGGCACGCGGCCTGCAACCCACGACTCTGTAGGCCGGGTGCCCTCACCCGGCGCTGCCCATGCCTTCGCCGCGTGGGGGCACGCGGCCTACAACCCACGACTCTGTAGGCCGGGTGCCCTCACCCGGCGCTGCCCATGCCTTCGCCGCGTGGGGGCACGCGGCCTGCAGCCCACGACTCTGTAGGCCGGGTGCCCTCACCCGGCGCTGGAGGCCGCGTCAGGATGCGGGCAAAGAAAAAGCCCGGCCTGGAAGGGCCGGGCTGGATGAGGCGGAAGGGATTACTTCGACGCCTTGACGGAGGAGACGGTGATCCACTTCTTGCCGTCGGCCTCGGAGACCTCGCCGGTGACGTCGATCTTCTTGGTCTCGCCGCAGATCTGGCTGTGGAACTTATCGGAGGCGGCACCCTTGAGGTAGTAGGTGGTGACCTTGTCGCCGTCCTTCACCTCGACGACGTTCTGGCACTTGTCGGCCTTCTTGAGGGCGCACTTGGCGCACTTGCCTTCACCGGAGAAGGTGGCGTCCTTGGCGAACGCGGTGCTGGCGAGGCCGAGGGCGGCGATGGTGGCGAGGAGCTGGATGGACTTTTTCATGGATAGAGCGGCTTGAATGATTCTGCCGATAGGAAACCCCAGTTGATGGAGGCCCGCAAGTGGGTATTCCGGGGCCAGGTGGGGCTGGGCGCGTTTCAAGTTTTGAGATTCAAGTCTGAATCACCCATGGCTTGAAACTTGAGCCTTGAAACTTGGGACTCCTGACCGGCTCGTGAGGACACTCGCCCCAACTCCTCGGCGTGAGTGAGGGCCTGGTAGGACGATGGGGATGAAACCGACGATGAAGGGAATGATCCAGGAGACGGGAGGGATCGCGGGCCTCGTGTTGGCCGGCGGGCGGTCGCGTCGGATGGGTCGGGACAAGGCCGGGCTGGTTGTGGGCGGGGAGACGCTGCTGGTGCGGCAGCTTCGTCTGATGCGGGAGTCGGGCGTGGGCGAATCCTGGGTTTCGACGGGGTTCGGTGTTCGGGTGGAAGCGGGAGGGTTGGGCGAAGGGGTCGTGTTGGTCCGGGACGAATTGGAAGACGGGGGACCGATGGAAGGGATCCGACAGGTGCTGGAGCGGAGCCGTGCGGGGCACCTGTTGGTCCTGGCGGTGGATCTGCCGGGACTTTCGACGGACTTCCTGCGCCGGATGCTGGCGTTGCGACGGGCCGGGGGCGGCGTGGTGCCGGTCGGTGAGCAGGGGATGGAACCCCTGTGTGCCGTGTATCCGGTCCACCGGGCGTTGGAGGCCGTACGGGGGTGGGGTGGGAGCGGAGAGTGCTCGCCGCGGCGGTTGGTATCCGATGGGCTCAGGGAAGGATGGATGGAATCGTGGCGCGTGGAGGGGCCGGATCAGGCGTGTCTGGTGAACTGGAACCAGCCGGGGGATTGGGACTCGGGATTCGGGATTCGACGAGGAGAGGAGTCCCGATAGGATTCCGGGATCAGAATGAGATCAAAGCAGGATCCCCCGCCCGTGTTTTGGCTTTATGGCCGTTCCGGGGCGGGCAAGTCGACGCTGTCGGCGCTGTCGTCTGGAAGCCTTCGGGAGGCTGGGCACAGCGTGTTCCAGATCGACGGCGACTTGATCCGCGGCGGGCTCAGTGCAGACCTCGGTTTCGACGAGGCTGCGCGGACCGAGAATCACCGTCGGATGGCGGAGGTGGCGCTGATGGCGTCGGACCAAGGGATGGTGGTGGTGGGATCGAGCATGGTTCCAGGGGTGGAACAGCGAGCGGTGCTGCGTCGGGTTCTGGGCGGGCGGCTTCGCTGGGTTCACCTGGATGCCTCCTGGGACGTGTGCGAGGCGCGGGACGTGAAGGGGCTGTATCGGAAGGGGGCGTCCGGGGAGCTCGCGGTGCCGGTCCGGGGTCGATTTGATCAACCGGGTCCCGGCGAAGTGGACCTGCTGCTGGAGACCGGAGTGGAGCCGGTCGGGGAGAGCCACCGGCGGCTCATCGAATACTGCCTTCGGGAGATCCGGGGCGGAGGGTGAGGACCGGATCGGAAGGCCCACCGCCCGGGATTGGACCGGACCGGGGTGCCGACGTCCTCGTCGCCCTTGAAAAGGGCCTGGGAGGGCAACGAGGACGTTGCCGCCCCGATGGCCTCGGGGGGCAGTGTCAGGATGTGCCGCGGGTCAGCCCGGGTCAGGGCTTGTTGGTGATGGCCGGCCAATCGTCGGTACGGAACGGCGAAGCCGGCAGGCCGGCACCGTTGGCGAGGTTGACGACGGGGAAGTCCGACCAGCCGTAACGGACGGCGACGGGCTTGGGAACGTCGGGGCAGGAGACGACGACCTGATGGCTGCCCCGGATCTCGGCCTGGGCCCAGTGCCACTTGCGGTCCTCGCCGGCGATCGCGAATCCGGTGAGCTGGGCACCATCGAGGGACTTCAGTCCGCCGGAGGCTTCGTTGAAGTTGAGGATGAGCTTGCCGTCGGCGGAGCTCTTCGAGCTGTAGACGGGGCCTTGGGCAGGGCCACGGCGGTTGTGCCCGATGCGGAGGGCGAGAAGGGCCAGGCGCGCGCCGACGGGCTGCTTCTGGGTGGGATGGATGTCGTCCTTGTCACCGACATCGGTGATGACGGCGACGCCGACGTTGCGAAGGACCTTGGTCGCGTAGTTCTGGGCTTCGCGTAGTTCGGCCCAGTCGCTTTCACCGGGTTCCTTGGTGATGTCGGCAATGGAGCGCTTGCGGTTCTTGTCCCACGGGGCGAGCTGGACGGCGAGGAACGGGAAATCGCCCTGACCGAAGGCGCGGCGCCAGTCGGAGATCATGTCGGCGAAGAGGGAACGGTACTGCCACGCGCGGCCGGCGTTGGACTCGCCCTGATACCAGATGGCCCCCGCGATGCCGTAGGGCAGGAGGGGTTCAATCATGGCGTTGTAGAGGTCGCCGGGGAGCCAGCCGGCGAAGGGTTTGCCGGGAGCGGGTTTGCCGGCGGCGACGGCGGCATCGCGATCCGCCTCCCATTTGGCCATGGCGGCCTTGCGGTTGCGGAGCGTGTTGATCGAGTTGGGGAGGATGTCGCGGGCGTAGAGGTGGTTCTCGCGAAGGGTGGCGGGGCTGGTCCAAGCCTCGGCCGGGCTGCCGCCCCAGGAGGTGTGGATGAGGCCCACGGGGACGCCGAGGGACTTTTGGAGGTCGCGTCCGAAGTAATAGGCAACGGCCGAGAAGCCGCGGACGGAATCCGGTGCCGAGAGGCTCCAGGAGTGATTGGCCGGGTTGTTGAAGTTGGCGAGCGGAAGCTGGGAGGTGGCCTTCTGGACGGTGAAGAGGCGCAGGAGTGGATTGGCGCTCGACTGGATGTCCGCCTCCGGGTTGGCAGAACGGCTCATGGGCCATTCCATGTTCGATTGACCGGAGCAGACCCAGACCTCGCCGACGACGACGTCCTCGACGTTGAGGGAATTCTTGCCGGTGACCTGTAGGGTACGGGAGGCCGCGGTGGCCTTGAGGGCCTTGAGCTTGACCGACCAACGGCCGCCGGCGTCGGTCACGGTGGACACGGACTGCCCGGCGAACTGGACGGTTACCTTCTCGCCGGGATCCGCCCAGCCCCAGACGGGCACAGGCTTGCCCTGCTGGAGGACGGTGTGGTCGGTGAAGAGGGGGTGGAGGCGGACGTCGGCCTGAGCCACGACGGCGGCCAGGAGGGTCCCGGCACAGGCCGAGCGAAGCGCACGGCCCACCCGGGAAGGAGTCAGGGAGTGGAACATGGGCCGATGCTGGAGGAAGCGGATCGCGAATTCAAATTCCGAGAAGGGGGATGATGCGGGTGGGGAGCATTCCGACGTGGTGAACGGAGTGGCGACGTCTTCGTCGCCCCGGGAAGCACATGGAGTTGGCAACGGGGACGTTGCCGCCCCGGGCGCGTGAGGTGCATTCTCGGGGGCATGGCGGAAGACGATCCTCAATCCGGTCCCCGGCATGCCTGGCTGCATTGGGGGGCGTTGACGTCCATGGTCTACGTGGTGTTGCTGGTGCTGTTGACGCTGCCCGTGTTGCTGACGGCGTTCCCGGCAGGAAGGACCAAGGGCTCAATTCCCTGGGAGATCTTCGCGGCGCCCCCGTACTGGGTATTCGTCCTGTGGGTGGGTTTGAGCCAGTTCCTGCTCATCCGGGTGCCGGTGCGGTTGAAGCTGGGTCGGCCGGTGACGCGACGCGGCTTGTGGCTGCCGATCGTGGCCACCGGATTCTGGATGGGATGCCTGATGATGGGTGGGGTGGTGAGCCTCTCCGAGCTGCTGGACCGGAACTGGGCGCCTGAAAAGCAGCAATGGCTGTGGTTGGGATTGCCGCTGGCGACGTGGATTGGGTGGGCCGTGGTGTTTGGGAGGTGGAGCCGCACGTCGGGTGCGCAGGCGATGGTGGAAGCCCAAAGCCGCTGGATGCTGCGCGGGAGCATCCTTGAACTGCTGGTGGCGGTGCCGACGCACGTGGTGACGCGCGGGCGGGCGGAATGCTGCGCCGGTTTCCTGACCTTCTTCGGCATCACGATGGGATTGTCGGTGATGCTGCTGGCGTTTGGGCCGGCGGTGTTCTTCCTGTTCCACGCACGGTGGAAACGGCTGGGGGGCGGGGGCGGTTGAGCCGGGATCCGAGTACGAGGGGAGGAACGGTCCCTCCCCTCAGGGAAAGGAACCGAGCGGCGATTGTTCCTGCCTGCATCTGGCACCCGTGGAGGGCGTACTCGTACTCCTACTCGTACTCGAGCCAATGGGGGACCAAGGGAGTAGCGGGGCGGACTACCCGGCTCGAGTACGAGTACCGCCCTGCGGGCTGAGTACGAGTACGACGGGAGGCGCGGAGCGGTTCGACGGAGTCTTGCCCCACCCCAGCACCTACTTCCGGACGAGGAGCAGGATCGCGGCGCCGACGAGGATCCGGTAGATGCCGAACGGCGTGAACTTGTGGGTGCGGACGTAGGTAAGGAGCCAGCGCACGACGACGAAGGCGGAGACGGCGGCGACGAGGGAGCCGAGGAGGATCATCGACCAAGGCTCGTGGGGGGTGCCGTCCTTGTGGAAATCCCAGATTTCCTTGGCGCCTGCGGCCAGCAGCGTGGGGATCCCGAGGAGGAAGGCGAACTCCGTGGCGGCCGGGCGGGAAAGGCCGAGCGCGAGGGCGAAGAGGATCGTCGAGCCGGATCGGGAGGTTCCGGGGAAGGCAGCAGCAACAAGCTGGGCGACCCCGACCGCGATGGCGATCGACCAGGTCACGTTCTCGGACGGCTTGCGATCCCGCAGAAGGTACTCGACCCCCAGGAAGGCGACGCCTCCGATCAGCGTGGCCCAGGCCACGGGCGCAGGGTCCGGTGCCAGTTTCATTCCCAGCTTCTTCATCGTCAGGCCACCGATGGCGGTGAGCAGGAAGGCGGCGGCGAGCTTGAGGAGGTAATCCCGGTTCTCCGGCAGATTCCAGCGGAGCACCAGATCGGTGGCGCGGCGGAGGAAGACGGTCAGGACGGCCAGGACGGCGCCGCTCTGGATGACGACGTTGAACAGCTCGGAGCGGTGGCCCAGCCAGTGTTCGGCGAGGACCAGATGCCCGGTGGAGGACACCGGCAGGAACTCGGTGATCCCTTCGATCAGGCCGAGCAGGATGGTGGAAAGCCAGTCAGACAATCCCGTGGTTCAACAGGAAAGGGAGTGTCGGGGCAAGCTCCGAGTTCCGTTCTCTGGTCGTCGGGGCGCATCTCGACACTGTCCCCGGCGTCAAACGGAGCGGCAACGTCCTCGTTGCCCTCCCATGCCTTGTTCCAAGGCGACGAGGACGTCGCCACCCCGTTCCTGTTTTCATACGGGGGCAGTGCCGAACGGAGCGGCCGCTCGTTCCGAGGCGGCGACCCTGATTGAAAGCCGGGTGCCTTCATCCGGCGGGGTTGCGAATGCGCCGCGTGGGGGCACGCGGGCTACAGCCCACATCCAAAGGGGCCGAGAAGCGTGCTTGATGGGGCCGGGGATGTTCTGCGTCCCTTGGGACATGAGTACCGGTTTCTGGGTGAGGTCAGGCTGGGCGCTTGCCTGTGCTGTCTCGTTGAGCAGTGGGGCGGTCCGGGCCGACGACTGGCCGCAGTGGCGCGGATTGCGGCGGGACGGGACCTCAGCAGAGAAAGGGTGGAAGGTCGAATGGCCGGCAACCGGGCCGAAGGTGACGTGGAAGGCGCAGGTGGGACTGGGGTTTTCGTCGGTGGTGGTGGCGGATGGGCGAGCCTACACGATGGGGCACGCGGACGAGCAGGATCGGGTGTTCTGCTTCGATGTGGCCACCGGGCGTGAGGTCTGGAGGCATTCGTTCGCGTCGGAACTGGGCGACAAGTACTTCGACGGCGGGACGACGGGCACGCCGACGGTTTCCGGCGGTCGGGTGTATATCCTGAACCGATGGGGTGAGGCGTTCTGCCTGGGTGCGGCGGATGGCAAGGTGGTGTGGCATCGGAACGTCGAGGTCGACACCCAGGCGACCGTGCCGGACTGGGGATTCACCGGGGCCCCGTTGGTATCGGACGGCAAGGTTTACCTCAACGTCGGTGACGGCGGCCTGGCGTTGGACGCGGCGACCGGGCAGGTGGCCTGGAAGACGTCTACCAAGAGCGCGGGTTACTCGACGCCTTATCCTCACGGAGCGGGTGAGAAGCAGGTGCTGATCGTGGGCACGGCTCAGTCTTACGTGGCTGTCCGGCCCAAGGACGGTACCGAGGTCTGGCGGGTGAAGTGGCTGACGCAGTATGGCGTGAACGCGGCGGATCCAGTGATTGATGGGGATCGGATGTTCGTGTCCACGGGCTACGGGAAGGGCGCGGCGTTGTACCGGATGGGTGGAGGCGAGCCGGAGATGCTGTGGAAGTCGAAGGCGTTGCGGACGCAGATGAACCCGGCGGTGTTGCACGGAGGGTTCCTTTACGGGGTGGACGGCGACACGACGGAGAAGGCGTCGTTGAAGTGCATCGAGTTCGCCTCGGGCACGGAGAAGTGGAGCCAGCCGGGCTTTGGGTCGGGAGGAGTCATCGTGGTGGACGGGAAGTTGGTGGCGGTGAATGGAACGGGTGAACTGCTGGTGGCGCCGGCGGTTCCGGACGGGTTCAAGCCGGTGGCGCGGGCGCAGGTGGTCGGGGGCAAGACGTGGACGGCACCGGTGCTGGCCAACGGGCGGGTGTACGTGCGGAATTCGAAGGGGGACGTGGTGGTGGTGGATGTACGCTAGAAAACGGAAGTTGAATGCCCGGTGGCTTGTGGCAGTCATTGGGCGCTTGCAAATCGCCCGTCGCGGTCGGATTGGCTCTGGCGTGGGGGTGCGGGTTCGGTACAGGATTTCAAAGTTATGCTGTTGAACACGGTGGTTACATGGCGCGGAGCGATCCGGTTGGCGGTCGCGACCGTGGGCCTTTCGTTGGCGGTCCAGGCGCAGGACAAGATCAAGGAAGAGCTGTTGCAGAAGGACTTCCCGTTCCTGGGCGCGTGCATCAACGCGAATTTCCCCAAGGACAACGTGGCCATGAAGGGCCTCGCGATCCGGGTAGGCAACGATGCCTCGATCCTCTTCGACACGGACCTGCTGCGGGTGGCGGCCGGTTGGAGTGGTGGCTTCGTGAACACGCGGGGCGTGGTGTTCGACGGCAGCCACGGCAATCATCCGGCAATGGTCGGCAAGCAGGCGTTCGGGACGGCACAGGTTCCGGGCGTGGCGGGCGCCGACGGGTCGTTCAAGGATCTCCGGCCCGAGCCGTACGGCCCGGTGAAGTCGGATCTGGGACGTTGGGACGGCCTCTACGTCAACGGCATGGACGTGCAGCTGGCGTACACGGTGCGCGGCACCAAGGTGTTCGAACAGCCCTCCTCGGTGACGGCAAACGGCGAGCTGGGTTTCGTCCGGACGTTCCGGATCGAGCCACCGAAGACGGGCAAGCTAATCAAGCGTCAGCGTACTCCGGACGCGTTCTCGATCCTGATCGCGGATGTCGAGGGTGGACAGGGCAGCGTGGAAGCCGGAGCGGTGAAGGTCACGGGAGCGGACGGCAAGGTGACGCTGATCTCCGCCACAGGCCTGCCGAAAGGCGGGGCGCTCAAGTTCCAGGATGGACGGGTAAGCCTGAACATTCCCCAAGGGGCCCCCATTTCGACCTTCAAGGTCACCATCTGGGCGGGTTCCCAGGCGGGCGCGTCCAGCTTCGCCCAGCTCTCCGCAGGCGAGCCGAAGTTCAAGGACTTCACCAAGGGCGGACCTGCGCACTGGCCTGAGCCGGTTGTCTTGCAGGGCCAGTTGAACTCCTCCACCACGCCGGACGGCGCGTACGTCACGGACGTCATCACCGCGCCGGAGAAGAACCCGTGGAACCGCCGGGTGCGCTTCGGTGGGATGGACTTCTTCGCCGACGGCACGCGCGCCGCGCTGTGCACGCACGACGGCGACATCTGGATCGTCTCGGGCATCGACGACAAGCTGGAGAAGCTGACCTGGAAGCGCTTTGCCTCGGGTCTGTACGAGCCCCTCGGCCTCGAGATCGTCAACGACGTGATCTACGTCTCGGGTCGCGATGGCATCACCCGGTTCCATGACTTCAACAAGGATGGCTCGGCCGACTACTACGAGAACTTCAACAACGAGGTCATGTCGACCGAGGGCTTCCACGAGTTCGTGTTCGACCTCCAGACGGACGCTGCCGGCAACTTCTACTTCGCGAAGGCCAACCCGGTGAACGGTGGCGGCCGCGGGTTCGGCGACCAGAAGGCGTCGCGCGGCAATGGCTCGGTCTGCTCGCATGCCGGCGCGCTCTTCAAGGTCAGCCCTGACGGCAAGAAGTTCGAGGTCGTCGCCCGCGGGTTGCGCGCCCCGAACGGCATCGGCGTCCGCGCCGATGGACAGGTGACGACGTCCGACAACGAAGGCACCTGGGTGCCGACCACGCCGATCAATTGGGTGGACGGAAAGACGTTCCATGGCGTGGTGAACAAGCTGACGCCCAAGGAACAGGCCGAGGCGTTTGCCCCGCCCCTGATGTGGCTTTCGCACAACGACTACGACAACTCCGGCGGCGGCCAGATCTGGGTCACCAGTGACAAGTGGGGGCCGTTCAAGGGCGAGTTGCTCCATGAGTCCTACGGCAAGTCCAGCCTCTACCTGGTCATGCGTCAGGACATCGCCAAGGGCCGCCAGCAGGCGGGCGTCGTGAAGTTCCCCCTGAAGTTCACCTCGTCCGTCATGCGCGCCCGCTTCCATCCGAAGGACGGACAGCTCTACGTCGCCGGCCTCAGCGAGTGGCAGTCGAACGCCGCGCGCATCACCGGCTTCGATCGCGTCCGGTACACCGGAAAGCCTGTCTATACCGTGAACAGCCTGAAGGTCATTCCCGGCGGAGTAGAGCTCGGCTTCTCCCAGCCCCTCGACAAGGCATCTGCTGAAGACCTCCAGAACTGGAGCGGCAAGCGGTGGAATTACGTCCGTTCCGAGAACTACGGTTCTCCCGAGATCGGCGTGAAGGATCCGAGCAAGAAGTCGCGCGAGAACCTCAACATCACCGGCGCCAAGCTCTCTGCCGACGGCAAGTCGGTCCGCCTCCAGATCGAGGACCTGCGTCCCGTCATGCAGCAGGCGATCAAGTTCGACCTCGTCGCGAAGGACGGCACGAAGGTCGCCCAGGAAGTTCAGCAATCGATCCATGAGGTCCCCGGCGTCGCCGCGGTGAACTGAGCGGAACCGATCTGCCCTGCAGCCCCAGGCGCGCCCGCGGAGCCATCCGTCGGCGCGCTTTTTCTTTCCAGAGGCGGAGTGGCGACGTCCTCGTCGCCCCGGGAAGGGCATGGAGAGGCAACGGGACGTTGCCGCCCCGGCGTGAAGAACGGAGTGGCGACGTCCCCGTCGCCCCTCTAGTCAATCCTGGCTTGCTGTCCGAGTTGCAGTCGGGTGAGTCAGGATGGGAACCTGTGGTCCCGGCGCACCCCGGAATCGGGCGCTGCTCCAAGACCATTCTTCCGGTGAGTTGGCCAGGCCTGCCGCCACCGGATTCCATTCTGTGTACCTTACCACCCGCTGGAAGTGGTCGGCGTCGCGGATGTACTGATCGAAGTAGTCGGGCTGCCAAAAGCTACCACCGCGGCCCAGGATGTGGTTGGCCGCGTGCGCCGTGAATCCCTTCCAAGCCTGGACCAGCGTGTGCAACGGGACCTGCCAGACCTCGACAACCACATGGACGTGATTGGGCATGATGACCCACGCGTGCAGTCGATAGCGGATGCCGTCGAAGTGCCATAGGCAGTCTTGGACCAACTCCGCGATGCGGGGATCCCGGAGGTGACACTCGCCGTAACCTTTGTCCAGATGGTCGTCGTAGGAAGGACGCTCGGTGCCGTTTTGGGCTGCTTCCCGTTCGTCGTTCCGTTCGCGGCGAAGGCTTGCGGGCATTGAGTCGCCGAGTCGGAAGGTCACGAATTGGATGAGCCCGGGTGCGTCGAAATGAGGTAGACCCCGCGAGGCATGCCAGCCCTTGAAGCCCAGTTCTCTTTCGTCTGGGAGAAGCGGCTCTGCCCAGCGTTGCTTGGATTCGACGAGTAGTCTGATGTGTTTGGGTGTCACCTGCGGAACCTCGGCGACGCATGGGATTGGGCAAGTCGCAGTGGCATGCGGAACGGGGTGGCGACGTCCCCGTCGCCTCGGGAAGGGCATGGAGAGGCAACGGGACGTTGCCGCTCCGACGTGGAGAACGGAGTGGCGACGTCCTCGTCGCCTCGGGAAGGGCATGGAGAGGCAACGGGACGTTGCCGCTCCGACGTGGAGAACGGAGTGGCGACGTCCCCGTCGCCTCGGGAAGGGCATGGAGAGGCAACGGGGACGTTGCCGCTCCGACGTGAAGAACGGAGTGGCGACGTCCCCGTCGCCTCGGGAAGGGCATGGAGAGGCAACGGGGACGTTGCCGCTCCGACGTGAAGAACGGAGTGGCGACGTCCTCGTCGCCCCGGGAAGGGCATGGAGAGGCAACGGGACGTTGCCGCCCCGGCGTGAAGAACGGAGTGGCGACGTCCCCGTCGCCCCGGGAAGGGCATGGAGAGGCAACGGGACGTTGCCGCTCCGGCGTGGAGAACGGAGTGGCGACGTCCCCGTCGCCCCGGGAAGGGCATGGAGAGGCAACGGGGACGTTGCCGCTCCGACGTGAGGAACGGAGTGGCGACGTCCCCGTCGCCCCGGGAAGGGCATGGAGAGGCAACGGGACGTTGCCGCTCCGGCGTGAGAGAACGGAGTGGCGACGTCCCCGTCGCCCCGGGAAGGGCATGGAGAGGCAACGGGACGTTGCCGCTCCGACGTGGAGAACGGAGTGGCGACGTCCCCGTCGCCTCGGGAAGGGCATGGAGAGGCAACGGGACGTTGCCGCTCCGACGCGAGGAACGGGGTGGCGACGTCCTCGTCGCCTCGGGAAGGGCATGGAGAGGCAACGGGGACGTTGCCGCTCCGACGTGAAGAACGGAGTGGCGACGTCCCCGTCGCCCCGGGAATGGCATGGAGAGGCAACGGGACGTTGCCGCTCCGGCGTGGAGAACGGAGTGGCGACGTCCCCGTCGCCCCGGGAAGGGCATGGAGAGGCAACGGGGACGTTGCCGCTCCGACGTGAAGAACGGAGTGGCGACGTCCCCGTCGCCCCGGGAAGGGCATGGAGAGGCAACGGGACGTTGCCGCTCCGGCGTGGAGAACGGAGTGGCGACGTCCCCGTCGCCCCGGGAAGGGCATGGAGAGGCAACGGGACGTTGCCGCTCCGACGCGAGGAACGGAGTGGCGACGTCCTCGTCGCCCCGGGAAGGGCATGGAGAGGCAACGGGGACGTTGCCGCTCCGACGTGAGGAACGGAGTGGCGACGTCCTCGTCGCCCCGGGAAGGGCATGGAGAGGCAACGGGGACGTTGCCGCTCCGACGTGAGGAACGGAGTGGCGACGTCCCCGTCGCCCCGGGAAGGGCATGGAGAGGCAACGGGACGTTGCCGCTCCGACGCGAGGAACGGAGTGGCGACGTCCTCGTCGCCCCGGGAAGGGCATGGAGAGGCAACGGGACGTTGCCGCTCCGACGTGAAGAACGGAGTGGCGACGTCCTCGTCGCCCCGGGAAGGGCATGGAGAGGCAACGGGGACGTTGCCGCTCCGACGTGAGGAACGGAGTGGCGACGTCCTCGTCGCCCCGGGAAGGGCATGGAGAGGCAACGGGGACGTTGCCGCTCCGACGTGAGGAACGGAGTGGCGACGTCCCCGTCGCCCCGGGAAGGGCATGGAGAGGCAACGGGACGTTGCCGCTCCGACGTGAAGAACGGAGTGGCGACGTCCCCGTCGCCCCGGGAAGGGCATGGAGAGGCAACGGGACGTTGCCGCTCCGGGTACGAGCAATTCCTCATCTGCACACTTCCGCCTTCCACCGAACGGGCATCCCCTCATTCTGACGGGCATGCAGTGTCGTAGGTGGATCTGGATCCTTTGCCTTCTCGCTTCCCGGCTTGTGGCTGGCGATTGGAAGCCTCTGTTCGACGGCAAATCACTCGCCGGCTGGGAAGTGACGCCCTTTGCCGGCCACGGGGAGATCGAGGTCCGCGACGGAGTCCTCGTCCTGAACCAGGGAATCCTCACCGGCGTCCATCGCACGAATCCCCCGGCCCGCGTGGACTACGAAGTGTCCCTGGAGGCTCGCCGTGTCCTCGGAGGCGACTTCTTCTGCGGCCTGACGTTTCCGGTCCGCGATTCCCACGCCAGCCTGATCGTCGGCGGTTGGGGCGGTGCCGTGGTGGGGATCTCGTCGATCGACGACCAGGACGCCTCCCAGAACGAGACGACCCAGTACAAGTCGTTCCAGAAGGAGCGTTGGTACGCGGTCCGACTGGCCGTGACCGGGACGAACATCACGGTGTGGATCGACGACGAGCGGGTGATCCAGGTCGCGACCGCGGGGAAGAAGATTGCCATGCGTCCGGGGGAGATCGAGATGAGCGCGCCGTTCGGCCTCGCGACCTGGAGTACCACGGCGGAGATCCGGAATGTGCGCTGGCGGGCCTTGGGCGAAGATCCAGTGGTGGGCGAGGCCGCAGCCCTTCCCGAACGTCTGGCGAAGGCCGCGGATCAGATCGTGTCCCGGGCCACGAACTCGCATCGGGCCTGGCAGCGTCTTGCGGAGATGTGTGACCGGTTCGGGCCGCGTGCTGCCGGAAGCACGAACCTGGAGATGGCCATCGACTGGGTCCTCGATCAGATGAAGCAGGACGGCCTGGACGCGGTGCGGGGTGAGCCCGTGACCGTCACACATTGGGTGCGAGGGCGTGAATCGCTCGAGTTGTTGGAACCGGGCCGGGCCCCCGAGTCAATGCCGTTGCTCGGATTGGGCGGATCGATCGGGACGCCGCCCGAGGGAATCTCGGCGCGTGTGCTGGTCGTGACCAACTTCGAGGAGCTCACGTCGCGTGCGGCCGAGGCCCAGGGTCGGATCGTGGTCTTCAATGCCCCTTACCAAGGCTATGGGGCGACAGTGCGGTATCGGTACTCGGGAGCAAATGCGGCGGCGAAGGTCGGAGCGGTTGCCTCGCTGGTTCGCGCCGTCGGCGATTTTGGATTGCGGACCCCGCACACGGGAATGATGCGGTACGACGAGGGGGTAACGAAGATCCCGCACGCGAGCATCTCGGCGGAGGATGCTGCCCGGCTGCAACGGTGGCAGGAGCGTGGCGTGACACCCGTCCTGCGGCTGCGGATGGAGGCGCAGTCCCTGCCGCCAGCGCAGTCCCGAAACGTCGTGGGCGAGATCCGCGGCACGACGCTCCCGCACGAGGTGATCGTGGTCGGTGGACACGTCGACTCGTGGGATGTGGGGCGGGGTGCGTTGGACGACGGCGGCGGCTGCATTGCGGCATGGGAGGCCCTGCGGCTGTTGCGCGACCTGGGCCTGAAGCCGCGTCGCACGATCCGGTGCGTGTTGTGGACGGACGAGGAGAACGGAGCGATTGGCGGGAAGGCCTACCGTGATGCGCATCGGAGCGAGTTGAAGAACCACGTGTTGGCGATCGAAAGCGACAATGGCGCGTTCGACCCGACGGGATTTGGCTTCACGGGAAGTGAGGAGGCGATGCGGATCCTGAAGGCGGTGGGCGAATGGACCGGCAGCCGGCTGAAGGCAGGCAAGGTGGTCCCCGGAGGAGCCGATGCGGACACGGCACCGTTGCTGGAGGAGGGGGTTCCGGTGGCAGCGCTGCGCGTGGCGGGCGAGCGGTACTTCTGGTATCACCACACCGACGCCGACACGCCGGAGAAGGTGGATCCGGATTCATTGAGCCGTTGTGCGGCCGCGCTGGCGATCCTGGCCTACACGATCGCGGACCTCGAGCAGACGCTGCCGCGCTGAAGATCCCATGATCTGGCAACAGACCTACGATCCGTTCGGGTCGCGCTGGCTTTCGACGTTCGTGGCGGCGCTGCCGGTGGTGGTGCTGCTGGGGTTGGTGGCCCTGGCTCATGTGCGGGCGTGGATGGCCGCATTGCTGGGATTGGGCGCGGCGCTCGGCGTGGCGATCCTGGGTTTCCACATGCCTGCTTCCGCGGCCTTCGGGTCCGCGCTCTACGGTGCTGCCTACGGACTGTTTCCCATCGGCTGGATCGTTCTGAACGTGATGTTCCTGCACACGCTCACCGTGGAGTCGGGTCGGTTCGAGGTGTTGCGGCAACGGTTGACGGCGTTGGCACCCGACCGGCGGGTGCAATTGATCCTCGTGGCCTATTCGTTCGGCGGATTCATCGAGGGATCGGCTGGTTTTGGCGCGCCGGTGGCGATCACGGCGGCGATGTTGATGCAGCTGGGATTCGCGCCGATCCGTGCGTCGGCGATGGCCTTGCTGGCGAACACGGCACCGGTGGCGTTTGGAAGTGTTGGGATTCCGATCACGACGCTGGCGCAGGTGACGGGATTGGACGTGCTGGAATTGTCGAAGATGGCGGGGAAGCAGCTTCCGTTGTTCTCGTTGATGATCCCGTTCTGGGTGGTGGCCGCATACGGCGGTTGGCGGGCTCTGAAGGGTGTGTGGCCAGCGGCGTTGGTGGCGGGTGGAACGTTCGCGTTGATGCAGTTCCTCGTGTCGAACTTCCACGGCCCATGGCTGGTGGACACGGCGGCAGGACTCGTTTCGATCGCGAGTCTGGTCGCATTGCTGCGCTTCTGGCAGCCGACGGATGGATGGACGCCGCCGGAAGAGGAGGCGGAGTTGGCCGGGATGCCGACGGGCAGGACGCTGGGGACGGCTGCTGCATCTCCAGGGTCGGCAGCCGTACCCGAGGGCCACGCTGTGGCCAAGGCCACGGGAAATCCGTGGGTGCCGTGGATCCTGCTGGCCGGGATCCTGTTCATCTGGGGATTGCCCGCCGCCAAGAAGTCCTTCGACGCCTTTTCCGCACCGAGTTTTCCGGTCGCAGGAATTCACCAGAAGGTGATCCGCGTTCCGCCGGTCGTGGAGGCGCGCGGCGTGAAGCCGGAATCAGCGGAGTTCAAGTTGAACTGGGTCTCCGCCACGGGCACCGGGATCCTCCTCGCCGGAATCCTTGGTGGATTCGCCATGGGTTTCGGGCCTGGCGAGATGCTGAGGACGTACGGCACGACCCTGCTGCGCGTTCGTGGATCCCTGCTCACGATCGCCGCGATGCTCGCGCTGGGCAACGTCACGAAATACTCGGGAGCAGATGCCACGCTCGGCCTGGCCTTGGCGGGAACCGGTGCGTTCTATCCGTTCTTCGGGACCTTGCTGGGCTGGCTGGGCGTCGCGCTTACTGGATCAGACACGGCGTCCAACGTCCTGTTCGGCGGCTTGCAGAAGATCACCTCCCAGCAACTCGGCCTGAACCCGTACCTCATGTGCGCGGCGAACAGCGTCGGCGGCGTGATGGGCAAGATGATCGATGCGCAGAGCATCGTCGTCGCTGGCGTGGCAACCCGGGTGCACGGACAGGAAGGCCGCATCCTGCGGAGTGTGTTCGGT
Source organism: Limisphaerales bacterium (assembly GCA_965284395.1). Classification (GTDB taxonomy): domain Bacteria; phylum Verrucomicrobiota; class Verrucomicrobiia; order Limisphaerales; family UBA9464; genus UBA6176. The sequence continues at coordinate 1,852,031 of OZ260084.1, forward strand.
CACAGCATCGCGCTGGCGGCCCTGGTCGGGTTGCTGGTGACGGCCATGTCCCGGTGAAAATCAGTGGATGAACCCGGGGTGAATTGGGCTCAATCCTCCCATGCCCTTCTCGCTCGCTTCGAAGACCGCCCTCGTGACCGGTGCCGGATCCGGCATCGGACAGGCCATTGCCCTGACCTTTGCCCGCGCGGGTGCCTTTGTCTGGGCGGCAGACGTGAATGAAGAGGCGGCGCGAGCGACCGCACAACTCATCCGGGATGCCGGCGGCCAGGCGGACGCCCTGAAGCTGGATGTCACGCGCGACGCGGACTTCGTGGCCGCGCTGGAACGGGTGCCGGTCGTGGACGTCCTGGTGGCCAACGCGGGGATCGGGCATGTGGGCACGTTGCTGACCACGAGCATCGCGGACTTCGAAAAACTGATGTCCGTCAACGTCGTCGGGGTCCTGAGGACCCTGAAGGCGTGGATGCCGGGAATGGTGGAGCGGAGGCGCGGTTCGGTCGTCGTGACGGGTTCCACGGCCGGCCTGGAAGGATTGGTGGACCGGTTCGCCTACACGGCGAGCAAGCATGCTGTGATTGGCATGATGCGTTGTGCCGCCCTCGACCACGCCACGACGGGCGTCCGGGTCAACGCCGTTTGTCCGGGGCGCGTCGAGACGCCCTTCGTGAAGGCACGGCTGCGCGAGTATCCGGATCCGGCGGCGGCGTACCGGGAGATGGCATCGACCCAGGCCCAGCGGCGGATGGGGACGCCGGAAGAGGTGGCGAATGCCGCGCTCTTCCTGGCCAGTGACGAGGCGAGCTTTGTCACGGGAGCGGCCTTGGCCGTCGACGGCGGGTGGACGGCGGGGATGTTCCCGCAGCAGTAAGGCGGGAAGGTTACTCCTTGCGCCGGCTCGGGACGTGGGTGTCCCACGTCCGGCCGGATTCGGGGGAAACGTGTGTGAATCCCGAGCCCGCCGGCGGATTCGGGATTCGGATCAGATGGTTGCAGCCGGGGCATTGGATCTGCCGCCCTGCGAAGCGCACCTCGCACTTCAAGGGTTGATCGCAGTGGGTGCAGTAGAACTTGAACTCGGGGGTCACGGTCGCGCTCATCAATCACTCATGCGTTGGCTTGGGGCGGAAAGGATCACGGTCGCGCAGGAAATCTCTCGCCCCGTCAAATGGACGACCGTAGCGGAGGATTGAGGAGAAATGGCGCGGTAACCTTTCGCGATCGGCGGCGTAGCAGGGGGTATTGAACCCCGCGACCGAATACGACGCCGCGTGGAAGGCGACGTTGGAGACGTTTTTCCAGCCCTGCCTCTCGCTGGCCTTCCCGCGCCTGGCTGACCAGATCGACTGGTCAGCCCCGCCGTGCTTTCTGGACACCGAATTGCAGGAGATCGTCCGTGATTCCGACGGCGGTCCCATGCGGGTCGACAAGCTGGTTATGGCTGCTGGCGTTGCCGGAGGAGGAGGAGGTAGAATTGCGGAAAGATGTGAAACAGATGGAGGCGAGCATGCAGACGAAGCGACGGAGTACCTACGAGCGGATCGTGTGGGAAGAGGGCTTGGAAGCAGGTCGGGAACAGGGCCGGGCGCAGGGCTTGGAGCAAGGCCTCGAGCGGGGGCTGGAGCGGGGCCGTCATGCAGCCGCACGGGACCTGCTTCTGGACTTGGTCACGGATCGCTTTGGGCCCTGCGGCGATGCCCTCCGCGCGCGGGTAGACGCGATTCAGGATGAGGCGCAGCTGAGGGCCTTGGCGCGTGCGGTCCCCAGGACGACCACTCTCGGGGAGTTTGAGTCGCAGCTTGGCAGTTGAACCGGCGATTCAGGCTCCAAGGCCGACGAGGTGGCTCCCGTGCTCCAAACCGCTCGCGTCCTGCGTCGGGGTGGCACTAGCCTCTCGGCATGAGCTTGGGCAGTGCTTCGGGGACCGCGACCGGTCCGTTGGTTGGGATCATCATGGGAAGCCAGTCGGACTGGGAGACGATGCAGCATGCGGCGAAGCAGCTGGAGGACTTCGGCATTCCATTCGAGGCCTCGGTGGTCAGCGCGCACCGGACGCCGGACCTGCTGTTCGAGTACGCCAGTGCAGCGGCTGGGCGTGGGTTGGAGGTGATCATCGCGGGAGCCGGAGGCGCTGCCCATCTGCCCGGCATGTGCGCGAGCAAGACGGTCCTGCCGGTACTCGGTGTGCCGGTGCAATCCAAGGCACTCAACGGAATGGACTCCCTGCTGAGCATCGTCCAGATGCCCGCGGGTGTGCCGGTGGGAACCATGGCCATCGGACGTGCAGGGGCGGTCAATGCCGCGTTGCTCGCCGCCGCGATCCTCGGAGCGAAGCATCCGCGCTTTCGCGATGCCTATGACGCCTTCCGCGATCGTCAGACCGCGGCGGTGCTGGCGAACCGCGTGCCGGGTGCGACGGCGTGAGGGTTTCGTGTCGCCCGCGTCCTGACGTCCGCAGCGACGGCTGGGGGATCAGGTCCCGCAGAAGGTTGTGCAGCGGGGGGTTCCCACTGGGGGCGCGTGCAGAAGTTCCGGCGGTTGGTCCGTTTCGTCATACGGCCGGGCGACCGCCTTCAGGAGTCGGTTGAACCCCGAAAGCTCCCGCCGCCGGGTGGCGTCCTCGAGTGCGGCCTCGACCAGATGGTTGCGTGGGATCACGGCAGGGTTGTGGGCGCGCATCCGTTGGAGGACTTCCTCGTGGGATTGCGGTTGTCGGGCGAGCCGGGCTGCCCAGCGCTCATGCCACTCCAGAGGGACGGAGCCGGACGCCTGGGCCGGCTGCAGGGATCGGAACGTTTCGGTGTAGTCCGCGCGCGCCTCGAGGAGAGCGGTCAGCAGGTCGTTGATCAGGGCCTCGTCTTCGGGTTCTTCCGTGAAGAGTCCGAGCTTCCCGCGCATCGCGGCGAGCCAGTGATGGGCGAACCGGGCCGGAAATTGTCGGACGGACTCCTGCGCGAGCGCGAGGGCCTGTGCTGAATCGGGGTGAAGGACGGGAATCAACGCCTCGGCAAAGCGGGCGAGATTCCAACCGGCAATGCTCGGTTGGTTTCCAAAGGCGTATCGGCCCTGATGATCGATGGAACTGAACACGGCATCCGGATCGTATGCGTCGATGAAGGCACACGGACCGTAGTCGATCGTCTCTCCGGACAGCGCCATGTTGTCGGTGTTCATCACCCCGTGGACAAAGCCCACGCGCATCCATTGGGCGATCAGGTAAGCCTGGGTTTCGATGACGCCTTCGAGGAGTGCGAGCGCGGGACTGGCTGGGTCCTGCGCGCGGCTTGGAAAGTGACGCTGGAGGGTGTGGTCGACCAGAAGGCGCAGCGATTCGAGGTCTCCGAGCGCGGCAAACAGGACGAAGGTTCCGACCCGGATGTGGCTGGCGGCGACGCGTGTCAGGACGGCACCGGGAAGGGGTTCCTCGCGGAAAACCGGTTCACCGGTGGTGGCGACGGCGAGGCTTCGGGTCGTCGGGATCCCCAGGCCGTGCATGGCCTCGCTGATCAGGTACTCCCGGAGCATCGGGCCGAGGGCGGCGCGGCCGTCGCCCCGTCGGGAGTAGGGCGTGGGGCCCGGGCCCTTGAGCTGGATATCGAACCGCGCGCCGGACGGAGTGAGTTGTTCCCCGAGCAGGATTGCCCGGCCATCTCCGAGCCGGGTCAGGTTGCCGAACTGGTGACCGGCGTAGGCCTGGGCGATGGGTTCAGCGCCCGGCGGGAGAGTGTTCCCGGTAAAGAGGGGTGCTGCCCCGGGCTCCGAGAGCCCCGTGACATCCAGGCCCAGTTCGATGGCGAGGGCGCGATTGAAGAGGACGAGGTGGGGATGCGGGACAGGAGTTGGTTGGACGCGGCTGAAGAACGCCGACGGAAGACGGGCATATGAGTTGTCGAAACGCCAGCCACCGTCGAGACCGGAGGCGGAGTCAGGCGCTGGGACGGAGGACATGGCTTTGGAGGGCGGCGAGCGGGATGAAGTCGAGGACGCGTTCGTGGCAGGCTTCGAGGATGACCGGCGGTGCGCAACCGGCGTCATATGCTTCCTTCCAACGCAGGGCGCAGAGACACCAACGGTCACCGGGCTTGAGCCCCGGAAACTCGTACTCAGGCCGCGGCGTGGAAAGGTCGTTCCCGGCGTCGCGGCTGAAGGCGAGGAACTCCGCTGTCACCTGGGCGCAGACGACATGCCGTCCCCTGTCATTGGCGTCCGTGCGGCAGTAGCCATCCCGGAAGAAACCGGTGAGAGGCGCGAAGCAGCAGGGTTCGAGGCGTTCGCCGAGCACGTTCCGGGTGGGAGTGGGTGAGGATGGCTTCATCGCGTTCGCAAGGCCGCCAACATTCCTGATGGGCAGCGCCCGTCAATGGCCGGCGACGGACCAGATTGGTCCGGCTGTGGTGCAGCTTCGGACCAGAACCGGTACGCGAGCGGACGAAACCCCCCAATTTCAGGTGCGTTGCCCAGATTGGCATCCCCGTTGCAACGCCGGGTTGGACGACAGCGCCGAGCCACCCGGTGCGGCCCGCGGTCCGTCGAACAAGTCAACACACAGCATCAGTACACCCAAGGTTCCCCATGAAGCCCTATCCCGCCATCCCCGGCCTCGTATCCGCACTTCTGCTCGGTGCGCTGCCTTCGTCCTTCGCCCAGTCCTACACTCTGATCGACCTCTCGCCCGATGCAGGCAACGGAGTCGCTACCACGCTCTCGGGTGGAGTGGCTGCCGGTTACGTCGCCAGCGGCATCTACGGCACCCTCGCCCGTGCGACGGTCTGGACCGACACAGCCACGGTTGATCTCCATCCCGCCGGGCTCGACAATCCTACGACCGGTGCGCCGGGGCGGTCGTACATCCTCGGATCGAGTGGCAGTCTCCAGGTCGGTTCCGCCTCCGGCGTGTCGACAGCGAACCGTCTGACGCCGATGTTCTGGCGCGGAACCGTGGACGGCGCGGCGTTCCTGCCGATTCCCTTCACCAATTTCGGTGGCCAGGCGCAGGCCACGGATGGTCGGCAGATCGTCGGCTATGGCATCGGGCTCGATCGAGATGGCACCACGCAGGGACCAGCCCACGCGGTGGTCTGGGACGTCGCGACCGGCGTCGCAACGGATCTGGGTGGCGACGGCAATGGGGCAATCGCCTATGGCGTTGGTGGCGGGGCGCAGGTGGGCGTGGTGAACAAGGGGATCGCCAATGCGGCCCTGTGGCGCGGCAGTCGGAATTCCTTGGTGCTTCTGCATCCCAAGAATGCCGTCGTCTCCGTGGCGAATGGTACGGACGGCGTGCGGCAGGTGGGCTACGCCGGCTATGACATCCGCGTCCGTCAGGAGGCGGCCAAGGGCAACAAGGACCAGCGGTTCAACTATGCCTTCGTGTGGTCCGGCACGGCGGCCAGCGGCATCAACATCCATCCTTATCCCGTCAATGGTCAGCTCGGTGTCAACCTGACCCAGAGTTACGCCCTCGGGGTGAACGGTGGATGGATCGTCGGCTACGCCGGCGACCCGACCAAATCCGGCACGCCGGCCTATAGCCACGCCATCGTGTGGGCCGCGGACTTGTCCTCATACGACCTGAACGCCCATCTGCCCGTTGGGTTTGTTGGCGCACAGGCCGTCGCAGTGGATGCCGAAGGCAATGTCTCCGGATTCATCGCCAAGGCCGACGGCACCCGTCACGCGGCTGTCTGGGTCCGCACGCAGCTGCCGTAATCCGTCACTGTCATCTCCCACGACGGCTCTGCTTCCACTGCATCGGTCGAGGTCACGATCCTGCCGTCTGCTTCGGCTCCGCAGCCGACGCCCATCGTCTGGACACCAACTCTCGGCTTCTTTCCGCTCTCGACGCTCTCGTTCTACATCGTCCCGGATGCGCTGGTCGGCATTCCCTACTCCGCCACGTTGTCAGCGACAGGTCGGGAACCGATCACCTATGGTGCCGTCAGTCTTCCGGACGGCCTGAGCATCGTTGGAAACTCAATCGTGGGAACGCCCACGACCAACGCGTGGATCCAGGGCGGGAACTTCACGCTCACGGCGACCGATGCCGATGGGTACACCTCGGCGACGCTCGCCCGGATGATGACGCCGGTCCTCTACCCGCGCGTGTTGACGCCGGTCCAGACACCGGTGGTGTTCGACGGCGGTGCACCCAATCCGGACGGTGCTGGGAGCTCCCGATGCCGAGTACGTGTACGATCTCGCGTTCGCGGGGATCCCGCTGGAAGCCGACCATCTCTACTACCTCTGCGTGGAGAACAACACGGTCGGTGAGCAGTGGGGTTGGCTGCCTTCGATGATCCAGAACTACCCGTCGTGGGGCGCGTACTCGCAGGATGGTGGCGTGACGTTCCCGGGTGGTTCGTTCGAGTTGGCCTTCCAACTCCGCGAAGGAGCGCCCGTGCTCCCGCCGCCGCCTGCGACTCCGAAGACCTACAAGCTGATCGTGAAGACCAGCGGCAAGGGAACTGTGGTTTCGAACCCAACCGGTGCCTCCTCCGGTGCCGCCTACCCCGCGGGAACCGTCGTGACGCTGACGGCATCAACGGATCCCAAGGATCCCCGCTCAGTGTGGAAGGGCTGGACGGGTGACGTGGTCAGCCAGAACCGCACGATCACTGTCACGCTCAACGGTCCGCTTACGGTCCAGGCAAACTTCCGCTAGTCCGGAAACCAACCACGGGACTTGCGGGGCGGGTGCAGGAATCTCCCTGCATCCGCCGTTTTCGTAGTGAAGTGAATCAGCGTTCCGCCAGACCGCCTTTCAGGGGCGCATCCCGACACTGCCCCCACGCAAAACGGAGCGGCAACGTCCTCGTTGCCCTCCCATGCCTTTTTCCAGGGCGACGAGGACGTCGCCACCCCGTTCCTGTTTTCAACCGGGGGCAGTGTCAGGATGCGCCCGCCTTCAGGCCGACGCATCCCCGTCCACGAGGCGTTCCTCGATGAAGCGGGCCCACGTCCCGTCCGGTTCCCAGATGGCCTTCAGGTCGCGCAGCGCTTCGGCCCGCGTCGCCTCGCCGCGGAGGACCCGGTAGATGAACACGAACGCCGACACCCGCATGTTCATGGCGCAGTGAACGAAGACCCGGCGCCCGCGAAACGCATCGAGCACGCCGGCGAAAGCCTCGAAGTCCGACGCGCTGGGCCGCGTGAAGTCCACCGGGATGTGGACGTAGGCCATGCCGAGTCCCGCAACGAGGCTGCCTTCGTTGGCGAGGGCGTTGTCCGAAGTCGTGAGCGCGAGGTTGATCACGACCTCATAACCCGCCTCCCGGATCACCGCGAACTGGTCGGCGGCAGGTTGTCCGGCCGTGCCCAGCCGCTCGGAGATTTCGCGGAAGTGGAGGATCGAGGAGAGGCTGGTCTTGGTGGAATCTGCCTTTTCGTCCCGCATGTCTCCAAGCCCGCGGCAAGCGCAGTTCCGTGGCAATACTGAATGCGCCCGCCGCTTACTCCGCCGTCTCCCCGTCAAACCTGGCTCCCGTGAAGTCCATGCGGTAGACCATGCCTTCGAAGCCCACGACGTAGATGTTCCCGGCTTCGTCGGTGCCGAACGACACGAGGCCCTGGGGAACGGTGGCGATCTGGCGGACGGATTGCAGGACGCCCTTTTCCTGTCGGACTCCGAAGATGCGCTTCGAGGTGTAGTCGCCGCACAGGTAGACGCCGTTGAAGGAGGAGCGCGGGTCGGCGCGGTACACGTATCCGCCGGTGATCGAGTTGCCGTACTTGCGGCCGTAGGCGAACACCGGCGGGGTGAAGGTGCGGCCTTCCTTGCGGTACTGGTTGGAGAACGGTTCGAAACCCTCGTACACGCTCCAGCCGTGGTTCTCGCCACGCCGGACGAGCGCCACTTCCTCGACGCGATCCTGTCCGACATCGGCAAGCCACAGGTCGCCGTTCGCCCGATCAAAGCAGAAGCGCCACGGATTGCGGAAACCGGACGCCCAGATCTCGGGCGGGATGCCAGTCTGACCGACGAACGGATTGTCGCGGGGGATCGCGTAGGCCTTGCCGGGATCGGCGTGGTCGACGTCGAGGCGCATCATCTTGCCGAGCAGCAGTCCCATGTTCTGGGCGTGCCCGTTCGGATCGTTGTGCGGACCGGTGTCGCCCATGGCGAAATAGAGGAATCCATCCGGCCCGAACTCGACGCACCCGCCGCTGTGATCCTCGGCGACGCTCTTGATGTGGATCAGGCGTCGGCCCGGGATGCCGGAATCGCCCGCGAAGTCCGGCGAGAACTGCTTCTCGACGATGACCGTGGTGACCGTTCCCTCCTCGAAGACCTGGTACTTGAGGTAATACTTCCGGTTCTGGCGGAACTTCGGATGAAACGTCATCCCGAGCAGGCCGTTGGGCCCGCGTTCGCTGAAGACCTCGGAGGTGAGGTCGGCGAACACGCTCTTCGTTTCGCCGGCGGCGGCCTTCTCCATCTTCCAGATCATTCCCTTCTGGTGGAGTGCGAGGAACACGTTCGTCCGGCCCGGCACCTGATAAACGCCAGTGAGGCCGGTCTGGACCTTGGCGGGAGGCACGCGCAGTTCCTGGGTGAAGAACGGTTCCACCCGCACGGGACGCGCGAGCGCCGGGATCGTTCGAGGCATGCCTCGATTCCCCGCAAGGGCCGACTCCGGTTGCTTCAGCGTCGTCAGGTACTCGATGAGGTCGGCGAACTCTGACGGAGTCAGCCCGGTCTGCAAGGCCTCCGGCATCAGCGAGACGGTCGAGCCCGTCTGCGACTCGATGTCGGACTTCGCGAGGGTCACGAGCTTTCCGTCGCCGCCCATGATCTGGATCTGGCGCGCGTCGGATTGCTTGAGGACGCCCTGATATTGCAGTCCGGCCTTGGTCTCGATGACCACCGCGCCGTACCCCGGCGCAATGGTTGCCGAAGGATTCAACACGGCCTCCACCAGATCGCGTCGGCCGAACTTGTCGCCGATGGCCTGAAGGTCGGGACCGGCCTTGCTGGCGGTTCCGTCGATGGAATGGCAGTTCGCGCAGGCAAGGCGCTGGGTGTCGGCAAACAATACCGCACCGCGCGCGGGATCGCCGCCCTTGGTCAGCGCTTCGCGTCGGTGGGCCTCGGGCCCGGGCGGGTGTTGGGCTTCCACCGGGCCTGTGCCGGCCACCAAGGTCAGGAGGGCAATGGCCAGCGACCACGAACGGCAAGTCGGGATCGCACGACGTTTCTCCAAGGGGGACATGTGTGGGGCAAGGTGCCTTTGACCGGGTCGCAGTGGGAGACGGAATTTTGTAGGCCGCGTGCCCTCACGCGGCGATGCATGGACTGCGCCGGGTGAGGGCACCCGGGCCTACAGCGTGGAGGGTTGTAGGCCGCGTGCCCTCACGCGGCGAGGCATGGGACTGCGCCGGGTGGGGGCACCCGGGCCTACAGCGTGGAGGGTTGTAGGCCGCGTGCCCTCACGCGGCGAGGCATGGACTGCGCCGGGTGGGGGCACCCGGGCCTACAGCGTGGAGGGTTGTAGGCCGCGTGCCCTCACGCGGCGAGGCATGGGACTGCGCCGGGTGGGGGCACCCGGGCCTACAGCGTGGAGGGTTGTAGGCCGCGTGCCCTCACGCGGCGAGGCATGGACTGCGCCGGGTGGGGGCACCCGGGCCTACAGCGTGGAGGGTTGTAGGCCGCGTGCCCTCACGCGGCGATGCATGGGACTGCGCCGGGTGAGGGCACCCGGGCCTACAGCTTCGTGGGTTCCTGACCGGGGACGACGAGGCGGGAGGACCCGTTGCGGCCGCGGACAACGCGGATCTGGACCGGGATGGCGTCGGCCATCTCGGTGACATGCGAGATGACGCCGACCTTCCGGCCCTGGGCTTCGAGGTGCATGAGGGCACCCATGGCGGTGTTGAGTGTCTCCGGGTCGAGGCTGCCGAAGCCTTCGTCGATGAACAGGGACTCGATCCGGATCCGGCTGGAGGTGAGGGAGGCGAGACCGAGGGCAAGGGCCAGCGACACGAGGAACGATTCGCCGCCGGAAAGTGAATGAACACCGCGCCGTTCGTCCCCCATGTCGCGGTCGACGACGACGAGGTTCAGGGATTCGCGCAGCCGTTCGAGACGGTAGCGTGGAGCGATGAGTTCGAGTTGGGCGTTGGCGTCCAGCAGCAGGAGGTCGAGCGTGTGTCTCTGGGCGATGGCGCGGAAGCGGGCGCCGTCGGCCGAGCCGATCAACTCGCTCAGCTGTTCCCAGGGTGCGGCCTGGGCGCGCTGGCGGTTGAGGTGTTCCAGGAGTTCAGCGGACCGGGATCGGCGCTGGTCATCGTGGAGCAGATCGGCCTTCGCCTTGGCGAGTTGATCGTCGGCCCTTTGTAGTTCGATCCGGCGCTCTGCCAAGTCCGCGAGGACGGTGGGCTCGGGGTTCTCCGTGGGGCGGCATCCGAGGTGCTCGTCGCGCGCGGCGGTGCGGGCGGTGCATTCGCCCGACGAAGTGTCCACGGCCTGCGTGAGGGCGACGAGGGCCGTCCGTTCCTGGGCAAACCACATCTCGCCGCGGCCAAGCACCTCGGCGACGTAAGCCCGGCCGAGATCCAGGCCGGTCCGATCCGAAAAGCCGGAAAGCCAGGCGTTGTAGGCCTCCGTCGTGGCGGTTGCACGCTGGTTGGAGGTCTCCAACGCCTCGGTTGCCGCACGCACCGCGCCGGTGGCGTCGGCAAGGGCCTTCGCCGTTTCGGCCTCGGCTTCTGCCGCAACCGTGACGGACTTCTCCGCGGACGTCAGGAGCGAGTCGAGTCGGCGGATTTCCTCGTCGACACTCCGTCCACCGAGCAGGGCCCGGCGACGGGCGAGGAGGGCGGTGTGGACGAGCGCCGCCGATTCCTCGGTGGCCTGTGACTGTTCGGCTCCGTTCCGGGCCATCTGGAGCTCGCGCGCCTCGGCATCGAAGCGGGCCCGGGCCGATTCCTGACGCTGCCGGGTTTGCTGGATCGTCGACGCGATCTCCGCCAACTGGCGGAGCCGGCCTTGGAGTCGGGTGAGGAAGGGGACGGGATCCACCGAAAGGGCGGATCGGTCTGGATCCGGGAGGAGGTCCAGCAATGGCGACAGCGTCGCCCTTGCTGCGTCGTCAGCTGAAGCTGCCTGTGCGGCGTTGGCACGGTCAGCCTCGTGGGCGGCCACGGCGGCCGCACGGAGACGTTCCAGCTCGGTCAGCTTGCGTTCCTCGGCTTCCGCGTGCCTGCGGGCGGCCTCGACGCGGACTCGGGCGGCTTCGGTCTCGGCGGCCGCCTTGCGATGCTGTTCTTCGCGCTGTGCGAGCTCGTTCCGTCGTTGGGTGAGATCGATACGCCGGGCGTCGATGCCGAGGGTGGCCTCGGCTTCGGTTAGATGGGACCAGACGCCAGCGACCGGGTTGTCGAAGGCCAGCCTGCGTGCGACGGAACGACGCTGGTGAAGTTGCGAAAGCGAGATGTTCGTTGCTTCCACCGCGGCAGCGTGCTCCTTCACAAGCGTGCCGAGGCGGGTTGATTCCGTGCGGAGGTCCTCGAAGGCTTTGCCGTGCTGCTCGGCGGCGGAGCGGAGGGCGTCAAGCGCGGCATCGGCCTCGGGTGCGTGGGTGGCGTAGCGATGTTCCAGCGCACCGCAGACAGGGCAGGGTTGGCTGGGACGCAGGCCAGCGCGGAGGGTGCCAGCGGCGTGTTCGACGGCGGCCTGGGCGTTGGTGAGGAGATCGCGGGCGGTGGACCATCTGGCTTCGGCGATGGGAAGCTGGAGCTGAAGCTCGGTGAGTGTGCGCGTCTCCTCGGAGACCAGGGCCTGAAGGCGCGACAGTTCGCGGTCCTGGTTGTTGATCTGGATGCTGAGTTCCTGGGCGGTACCCAGATGCATGCGTGCTTCGCCGAGGACGCGGAGGGTGTTGTCGGATTCCTGACGCTCGCGGGCGAGCGCCTCACCATCGTAACGATGGAGGGCAGCAACCAGACCCGTGTGCTCCTGCGTGCAGCGGACGAATCCATCGCGCGCCTCGACCACCACAGGTCGCAGTGCCGCGAGGTGCTCCGTGAGGCGTTGCAGCGATTGCGCGGATTGTGCGCAGCGGGCGTCCGCCGAAACACGATGGGCGTGCGCCCGGAGTGCGGTCCCGAGACGTTCGATCCACCCGGCTGAATCGGGCACGCAGGGGTCCAGATGCCGGTCGGTGGCGCGTTGGTGTTCGAGGGTATCTATCGTCTGCTGGAGGACGGTGAGATCGGCGGCGAGCGACTGACTGCGCTCGGTCGACTCCTTCAGGCGGGTGTCGGCCGTCCGGCGTTCCTGCTGGGCGGAGTTCAGCCGTTGAGACGCCGGCAGGAGTTCGGCATCCAGGGTGCGCGCCTGGTCGAGGATTGGCGCGGCGACATCGCGTTGGGCGCGAGCCTCGATGAGCCGGGTGCGGGCTTCGGCGGCCGCCCGCGCGGCGCTTCCGGCGCCGATCCGGGCCTGTTCCTGGCGTTGCTGGGCGGCAGCCTGGTTGCGGACGCTCTCGGCGTGCTGTCGGAGGAACTCGCCCTCGGAACGGTGGAGGGACTGGGCCGACTGGAGGACCTCGGTGGCGCGCTCCAGCTCCATCCTTCGGGGAGCAGACGCGGCAAGGTTGTGGAGTGCTGCTTCGTGGCGGTTCCGGGCGTCCACAAGCGCGGTCTCCAGCTCGCGCAGTCGAGCGAACCATGCCACCTGGCCCACGCGCACTTCGACCGCGCGCCGGGCTTCCGCCGCAGTCTGGCTGGCGAGTTCGAAGGCCTGCTCCGCGGCGGCGCGGAGGTCCGGCGCCAAAGGAGCCTGGCCTTCCATCCGCGCCTCGATGTCGCAGATCAATTGCTTCTCCTTCCGCTCGCGCTCGAAGGCGGCCATCGAGAGACGTTCGAAGCGATGCGATCCGGTCAGGGCCTGAAGGATCAGGGCGCGCTCCTTGTCGTCCGCCCTCAGGAACACCGCGAATTCATTCTGGGCCAGGAGGACCGCCCGGGTGAATTGCTCGAAGGTGAGCCCGACCTTTTCCTGGATTGCCCTCAGCACCTCGGTCTTCCGGCCGCCTTGCAGCAGTTCGCCGCCCTCGCCCTCGACGGCGTTGCCACGATAGAGGGCCATCTCGGCCTTCTGCAGCGCGCCTTCCACGCGTTGCCGGGCCCGTCGGACGCTCCAGCGCGCGGTATAGGTCTGTCGGTCGATTCCGATGAACGCGACTTCAGCGAAGCCTTCCGCGGTCCCGCGGCGCAGGAGGTTGGCGGGGTCCTTGGGCTGGACTCCATCCTTGGCATCCGGGAGGGGTTCTCCCCGCGCCGAGGAAAGCCGCGGCGTGTGCTCGTACAGCGCAAGGCACAGGGCATCGAGCAACGTGCTCTTGCCGGAACCCGTCGGTCCACTGATCGAGAACAGGCCGGCCGAGGCGAGCGGTTCGCGCGTGAAGTCGACCTCGTGCGTCCCCGCGAGCGAGGCCAGATTGCGAACCCGGATGCGGAGGATTTTCATGCGCGCCTCTCGAGGAAGGAGAGGTCCGTCGTCGTGGCCGCCAGCCAGTCCGTGGCGAGGGTGGCCGGAATGCTGCCGGGCGAAAGATGGAGGAGAGAGATCACCCGGCCGGTCTCCCAGTTCGGCTCCGACAACGGTCCGAGCCTCGGCAGGAGCCGGCCATCGGGCGTGCCCATCTTGACCTCGATCGGATGCACGCGGCCGGCCGTTTCAACGAGGAAGTCGATCTCCTGTCCGTCGCGCGTCCGCCAATAGGTGATTTCCACTTCCCGGGCCCGATGTCGGAAGTGGCGGATCAACTCACCCAGGACGTGGGTCTCGTAGATCGCACCCGCCATGGGTCCGAGTCGAAGGGACTCCGGGTCCCGCCAGCCTGCCAGCCACGCAGCGAGCCCGGCGTCCAGGAAGTAGAGCTTGGGGCTCTTGATCATCCGCAGCGTGCGGTTCGTGTGATGCGGATGGATGAGTCGGATGAGGAAGCTGTCTTCGAGAAGGCTGATCCACTCTTTCGCCGTGTGTGGGGCGATGCCGGCGTCCCGGGCAATCTCGACGACGTTGAGGACCTGACCGGTTCGTAGGGCACACATCCGGACAAAGATCTCGAACTCGCGGCGTTTCTGGATGCCCAGGAGTTCGCGGACGTCACGCTCGATATAGGTCTGGAGGTAGCTATTCGCTCTTGCCAACCTGTCGTGGACCGAGGAACAACCAGACCGGGAAGAGCCGCAGGGCCTCGGTCGGATGATGGAGGATTTCCTCATAGGTTCTTTTGAACCACATGTTTGGCAACATTGCATTACGTTGCTGAAATGCCAGAGGTTTGTTGGGGCCTCCGGGCCGCCGATCCTCACCCGCGCCCGGCCTCCTGCGCCTCGTTGGCGACCAACTCCCGCAATGCACGCTCAAGCTCGCCAGAAGGATCCGTCCCGTGGCGCTCTCGATGCGCCGACGCCATCAGCTCGATGGGGTCCAGCGACTGGAGGTCGGCGATGGATCCGATGCGCGCCGTCGGCTGGCTGCCTTCCGAGCCGGGGGTGGGTCCGGGTCGGACCAACTGGATGCGCGTCAGCCGCGCGGCCTTGTCCCGCAGCGCATCATCGACCTGGCGGCGGCGGGTCGGATCCGGGCCGTCGTCGAGGATGTGGACTTCGAGGAACGGATGGTCCGTCATTGGAGCAGTGGATGCGCCCGGCAGTTGGGTAAGGATTGGAAGAATCGCCGCCAGCGTGAGCGCGCCCGACTCCGGAATTCGCTGAAGCGAAACCGTGCGCGGAATGGGAAGGTCGGCCACGGACTGGAGGCGGCCGTCCGCGATCGCCACCTCGAGCACGCGGTGGGTGTATCGACGTTCGGAGAACGAGAGCGGAATCGGGCTGCCGGAATACCGGATGCGCCCGCCGTCGAGGGACTGGGGCTTGTGAAGATGCCCGAGTGCGACGTAGGCGAGTTCCTTCGGATAGGAGTCCACACCCAGCGCCTCACTGCCGCCGATGACGAGGCATCGCTCGGATTCCCTCGATTCCTCGGCGCCGGTGAGATGACAGTGGCCGAGGGCGATCAAGGCAGCACCCGGGAATCGGGTGTCGCGTAGGGCCGCGGCTTCGACGACCAGCCTGCGATGGAACTCGCGAATGCCATCCAGGTAGGGATCGCGCGCGCATTCGACCACCGGGACATCGGACGGACGCAGGAAGGGTACGGCCAAGGCGATGGCCTCAACCGTGCCGGAGTCGGACTTCAACGGGATCAAGAGTCGGGCCGGATCGACGGTGCCATCGGCCCGGCGGGGAACTGTGCCGATGACGTGGATGCCGAGGCCGGCGAGCAGGTCGGACGGGGCCTCGAGGCGGGAGGCGGAGTCGTGGTTTCCGGCGGTCAGGACGATCTGCAGGGTCGGGCACGTGGCGCGGACCTGGGCGAGGAACTGATAGAAGCGGCGTTGGGCGGTGGCGGGTGGGCTGATGCTGTCGAAGATGTCGCCGGATACGATCAACGCGTCCGGTCGGCGTTCCACGAGCTGCCCCAGCAACCAGTCGAGGAAACGGCCGTGCTCGGCGTCCCGGTCGAAGCCATGGAACTGCTGGCCCAGATGCCAGTCGGCCGTGTGGAAGAATCGAAGCGCCATGAAGTCCTGCTCCGAGAATGCGCCCATTCGCGGAGAGGGTCCACAGCGTCGAAGCACGAAGACCCGGTCGATGGATTGATGGCGGGCGGACGTGCCGGAATCCTATTCGACGGCGAGAGCTTCGAACACGGACAAGGACGAGACCGTGACCACCGCGAGCGCCAACTCCCGAAGCCTCGCCTCATCCTGGATCGCCTCGATCCGATCGCGCAGGGGCGACGCGCACGTCCCGAACCGGACGCGGACGAGGTCGAGCAACAGTTCACGGGCGGCGGAGTGGCGTCCCTCAATGCGACCCTCCAACTGTCCTTCCCGGCGTCCCTCTTGCCGGCCTTCCTGTCGGCCTTCGTCGCGACCTTGGGCCAGGCCCCGTTCCACGCCCTCCTGCCAGACGATCCGCTCGTAGGTGCTCCGACGCTTGGTCTGCATGCTCGTTTCCATATCCCTCACATCCTTTCGAAATCCTAGCTCCTCCTCCTCCGGCAACGCCAGCAGCCAATGGATGAGTCGCATCACTTCGCGTACACCTGCCTCTTCCATCCCGGACTCCAACAATTGTCGGACCAGACCGAGCTTTCCCTGCCGTCGCCCCCGCACATCCTTGCCCGTCCTCTGCGCCATTCGATGTGCCTCGATCACGCGCGCCACGGGATTGCCTGCTGCAATCCACGGTTCGAGATGGAGGTCCGTCAACTTGCAGGTCGCGTACTGGAAGTGGAGCGAACAGTCCGCGAAGCACCGGGTGAAGGGCTCCGGACGCCAGCGCGGATTGGGATCCGCCAGGACGGCGAGGCTCACGGGTGGGCGGCCGAACCGATCGAAGATCCGGCAGAAGTACTGGAACATGCGCCGGGGAAGATCGTCGTCGCGTTGCGCCTGCACCTCGATGTGGACCAGCAACAGCTCGGTCGCTCCGTCGCGGCGCACGACCTCGACCAACTTGTCGACACGCATGGGACCGGATTCCGAGTCGCGGACGATCTCGTGCAATTCGGTGTCGAGAAAGCGCGGCGGGACCGACCAGTCGATCTGGTCGGCCAGCGCCGGGAACGCGAGGACGAGGCACGGTTGGAGAAACGTCTCCAGGGTGGCCTTCCAGGCAACGTCATATTCGGTGATGGAACTCAACACCTCCCTGCTACGCCGCGGAGTTGGGAAGGTTACAGCGAGTGGGAGGCTTGCGCCGAGTTGGGTGACGGAGGAGCTGCCGTTCGTGAAGTGGGTGCCAGAATTCCCGGAAGGCGGGCCCCGGGGGTTCCACGCTCGACGGAATTCCCCAGCCTCCCGCGGACGCCGCCCCTTATCGACGGGAGATCTTAACGGGCATGGAACTTGAGTGCCGTGGGTCCCAGCCGGGATGATGCGAGGCATGGTAATGGCATCGGAAGGTTCTCGGTATTCGCGCAGCGGCTTCACCCTGATCGAGCTGCTCGTGGTGATCGCCATCATCGCCATCCTGGCGGGGATGCTGCTGCCAGCTCTGGGCAAGGCGAAGACCAAGGCCCAAGGCATCGCGTGCATGAACAACGGGAAGCAGCTGATGCTGGGCTGGACGATGTACTCGGGTGACAACCGGGATGAGATCTGTCTGTCGTCGGGCTTGGGCGGGTTGGTTTCCCGGGATCACCCCAACAAGATCTACCCGATGAACCAGTGGTGCATGGGCACCATGCATGAGGGACCCAGCTGGACGAACACCATCCTCATCAGGGACTCCCTGCTGTATCGCTACGTCGGCTCACTCGCCGTCTACAAATGTCCGTCGGACCGCGCGACCACGAAGAATCCGTTCGGCACCGGCGGCGGGATCCCCAAGGTCCGCAGTCTCTCCATGAGTTGCTTCATGAATCCGCTGCCCGGACAGCAACGCGGCTCCGGACTCTCCTACCGCAAGCAGACGGACTTCGTCCTCGGGCTAGCCAACACGTGGGTCACGATCGATGAGAATCCGGCCTCCATCAACGACGGCTGGTTCGTGCACGAGTCGAAGACTTCCTTCGTCGACTATCCCGCCTCGTATCACAACGGCGCAGGCGGCTTGTCCTTCGCCGACGGTCACTCCGAGATCAAGAAGTGGCGCTCGCCGTTGATCGAGAGCTACGGCAAGAAGACACGCTTCGACGTTCGTCTCGACACCGCGGATGCCACCTGGCTCTACGAACGCACAACGAGGTACTGAGCGGTAGGGGTGCATCTCGACACTGCCCCCGTTTGAGCATCGGAACGGAGCGGCGACGTCCTCGTCGCCTTGGGAAAGGGCATGGGATGGCAACGAGGACGTTGCCGCCCCGATTGACGCCGGGGCAGTGTCAAGGTGCGCCCTGGATGAACCGAGGCGGACTGCCCTCCGGCAGTCGGCCACGGTCACGATCCCCTGCGTCCCGTGGGTTTGACGAGGTCCACGAGCGGCACGGCTTCGATTCCGTCCGCCAACGGATAGCGCTTGGTGCCCGGATACACGACACGCACCTCATCAAGCTTCATGTCGGCCATGGCGATGCGCATGGAAGGGGTGATGGTCGGGGCGTCCACCCGCTTGCACTCGATACCGATGCGGCGGCCTCCCTTGAAGATCACCAGATCCATCTCGGCTCCCTGATGGCTTGGGCGAGGTCTGCCTTCCGGTCGATCCTGGCAGAGTAGTGACCATGAAAATCCCGCATTCAATGCGGGATTTTCATGGTGGGATTGCGGGCACATAGGGGCGCCGGAGGCGCGACAGAAGAGAGGCCCGGGCGACAGATTCCTGGGGTGCGGTCTGATTCCAAACATTCTGCCGCCCCGTCCGGGGCTGTTCCGCTTGCCTCTCATCACCCACCGCTCACGCGGTGGGCTACCCTCTGACGCCGCTCCGCGGCTGGGCAGCTGGACGGGCTCCGTGAATCTCCCGCATTCAATGCAGGAAACACGCGGTGCAGAGGGGATCACGAGACGGCACCGCACTGGACCAATTGGCTCAGTCCCCGGACCCGGACGCGGGGAGCCAGTTCGTAGGACGGGTCTCCCGGGCAGACCAGGGTCAATTGATCGAGGCGCAGAAGCTCCAGAGCCATCCGTACGGATGCGGTCATCCTGGGTGCGTCGGCGTACTTGAATTCGAAGCCAAGGCGCCGCCCGTTCTGCACGATCAAGAGGTCGAGTTCGCCCTGGCCATGGACGGACCAGAAGAACGCCTCCTCGTCCAAAGCGTTGGCGAGGCGCAGGACCTCCTCGAGCGCGAAGCCCTCCCAGGAGGCACCCAGTCTGGGCCAGGTCTGGATCTGGGACGCATCGGACACCCCGGCCAGGCGGTGCAGGATTCCGCTGTCGCGGAAGTAGATCTTTGGGGTCTTCACCTGACGCTTGCCGATGTTTTCGAACCACGGTGTGAGCCTGCGGATCATCAAGGTGCCGACCAGGGTATCCAGGTGATGGCGCATCGTCGTATCGGACATTCCGAGCGATCGCCCGATCTCGGACGCGTTGAAGATCTGCCCGTGGTAGTAGGCGAGCATCGTCCAGAACCGCCGCAGGGCAGGCGGGGCGATCCGGATGCCCAGGGCGGGAATGTCCCGTTCTAGGAAGGTGCGGATGTAGAACTCCCGCCATTGCACGCTGGCCTCGTCCGACTCCGCCAGGAACGACAAAGGGAAGCCGCCTCGGATCCAGAGTCGTTCGATCTGCTCCGCGCCCACTTCGGTCAGCGTGAACGGCGTGACTTCCACGAAGGCGATGCGCCCAGCCAGAGTTTCGGATCCTTGTTGGAGCAGGTCGCGGGAGGCACTGCCGAGGATGAGGAATCGCGCTGGCTGTCCCGGGCGGTCCGAGAGGACGCGCAACAGCGGGAACAGGTCTGGCCGGCGTTGGATCTCGTCGATGACCACGAGGCCACGGAGGGGTTCAAGCGCGAGCTTTGGGCTTTCGAGTCGGCTGAGGTGCTGGGGATCCTCGAGATCGAAGTAGTTTCGGTTGGAGTCGAAGTTGGAATCGGCTGCGGCGATCTGTCGCGCGAGGGTCGTCTTGCCGGCCTGGCGTGGGCCGAGGAGGGCGACGCAGGGGAAGTTCCGGAGGAGTTGCTGGACGCGTTGGACGAGTTGACCGCGCTGCATGCGGAAAAGAGTTCATGAAAATTCGGCGTCTGGCACCGAATTTTCATAGAATGGATTCAAGCGTTTCTATTGGAGGTATTTGCGATCATGAAAGTGCGCAAGAAGCGCAGCCGGATTCGGCAGGAGCTGCCGCCCTGCGGGGGCTGGTCCGCGTTCTTCCAATCACCCACCGCTCACGCGGTGGGCTACCCTCTGACGCCGCTTCGCGGCTGGGAGGCGGCCCGCCCCGTCACTTGTGGACGGACGAGGCGAGGTATTCGAGGAGGGACTTGAGATCGTCCGCGGGAAGCGAGTCGAAGCCGGCCGGCATGATCGACTGGGTGGAGCCTTCCATGCTGGCGATGTCCTTGCGCTGGATGACGTGCTTCTGGGCGGCGGTATCGAGGATCTCGACGGTGGTCTGCGTCTCGGTCTCGAGCCGGCCTGAGAAGGCGTCGCCGTCCTTCGTCGTCACCGTCCAGAGACGGAAGTTCGCCTCGACGGAGCGGTTGGGGTCGAGGATGTCGATGAGGATCTCGCCGCGATCGCGCGCGCCGATGCCGGTGAGTTCGGGTCCGATCTTGCCGCCGGCGCCCTCGAAGGCGTGGCAGGCGGCGCAATTGGCCTGGTAGACATTCTTGCCGCGGGCGAGGTCGCCCTTTTCGCGGGCGAGTGGGAGGAGCTTCTTCACGATTTCCTCCCGATCGGCCGAGACGGTGCCGGCGGCCGCAGACAGCTTCGTGGCGCGGTCCGCGACGGCGCGATTGGCGTTGGCCTTGAGCTGGGTCCACTGGTCGGCGGCGACGTCGCCGCGGGTGACCTCGCCCTTCTCGATGGCGTCGAGGAGGGCAGTCGCCCACTCGGCGCGGCGCATGAGGGTGAAGACGGCGGTGCGGCGGACGCCGGGTGTGAACTCCTTCCATCGGCCGAGGACGGCGGAAGCGACGGCCGTGTCGCGGCTGTCGGCGAGTGCGCCCACCAGACCGGTGGCGAGGGCCGGGGGCGTGAGGGCGTTGATCTGACCGACGATCAGGCCGAGGTCCGAAGCGGCGACCTGCAGACCGACGAGTTGGCGGGCGGCCTGGATCCGTTGGTCGGCGGAGGCAGACGCTTCGCCGATCTGACGGCGGAGACCGGCGGCGATCTCGGGAACGACGGACTGGAAGAGCGCGGGTTCACCCCAGCGCTGGGCAAGGGCGAGCAGGCGGTCGCGGACGCCGTTGGGAACGGACCGGATCAAGGCGTCGAGCGTCGAGCGGTCGGCATCGGCGAACGTGGGCTTGGTACCGCGGGGCCAGCCGTTGACGAGACCGTCGAGGATCGCGATGCCGACGGATTCGGGCGCGCCCTTCAACGAGACAAGGGTCGCGACGATGGAGTCGGAAGGACCGCGGGCCGCGTAGTGGGCGGTCACGGTGCGGACGATGCGGCCGACCTCGCCGCCGAGCTCGGAGCCGGGCGCGGGGATCAGCTCGAGGTCATCGAACCACGCGGTGCCCGTGCATTGGCCCCAGCCGCCGAAGAGGCAGTTGACGGTGATCTGGGTAAGCTGGCCGGAGTTGAAGGCGAGCTGGACCTGGGTCCAGTCGGAGTCGCCGAGGACCTTGCCGGTGCCGCCGCGGACGGCGTCCTGGAGTTCGTGGATGTTGAACATCGCGCCCTGCGCATTGCCGCGCTTCTGGACGCCCTCGGTCTTGATCCAGCCGCGCAGGAGGTAGTCGGTGCGGGGCTTGACCTTGGCGACGTGCGCCCAGCTGAGATCACCGCCGCCGGTGGAAGTGATCCGGACGGCGCGGGATCCGGTGCGGCCGGTGTCGGCCACGGTGAACTCCCCGCGTCCGCTGTGGGTGGTGGGGCGCCAGGCAGCGGGGCGTCCGTCGTTGACGTCTTCAAAGGACGGATTGCCAATGGCGTTCTGCGGCTCCACCGGCGCGGTGGCGGCGGCGTTGGTGGCGGGCCGGAACTGCGCGAGGACCGTGCGGAGGAAGGCCGAGTCGCTGGTCGCGGCCGCGGCCGTGGCAGCGTCGGGGATCCAGCGGTCGTCGGAATTGGCGGAGTCCTGCAGGGCTTCGAAGATCTCCTTGGCGGCGAGATCGCGGGAAGGCCCGTCGGCAAGGGCAAGGAGGGCGGCGCGGCGAACCTGGGCGTCGTCGGCATTGGCCGAATCCTGCAACGCCTCGAAGATCTCCTTCGCGGCGAGATCGGAGGAAGGCCCGTCGGCAAGGGCGAGCAAGGCGGCGAGGCGGACCTGGGCGTCGGGATCCTTGAGGAGCTTCGACTGCACGACGGCGGCGACCGAGGCCGCAGAAGGCGGCAGCACCATGATGGCGGCGCGACGGACGGCCGCTGCCGGATGATGGAGCGCGGCGATGGCCGTGCGCAGGACGGCGGGGTTCGAAGGCTGGATCGCGCCGAGGCCATGGAGCGTCCAGAGCGCGTGGAGCGCGCCGGGGTTCAGGCCAAGTTCATCGACGGAGGTGTCGGCCACGAGCGGCAGCAGCGCGTCGACCAAGGACTTGTCGCCGGAGTCGACGAGGTGGCGTTGCGCGGTGAGGCGGACGCCCATGTTCTCGTGTCTGAGGGCGGCGATCCAGGCGGCGGGCTTGAGGGCCTGGCGGGTGGACTGCACCGGGGCGGTCGCCTTCCCGCCCTTGGCGGCGATGCGGTAGATGCGGCCGTGGACCTTGTCGCGGAGCGGGGTTTCATAGGCGTTGCCCTTGCCGGTTCCGAAGCCGCGGGGCGTGGGGTTGTGCTGGATGATGTAGTTGTACCAGTCGCTCACCCACAGGGCGCCGTCGGGACCGACCTCGGCGCAGACGGGCGAGGACCATTCGTCGTCGGACGCGGCGAAGTTGCGGGAGTTGTGGGCGACGAAGTCCGCGCCGGTGCGGCGAAGGTTGAACCAGCCGATGAGGTGGCCGGTGGGTTCACACACGAACTGTGCCGTATTCCAGAAGGCGCGCGGGAAACTGCGCGCAGTGTACACCGCGCTGCCGGCGGCGGCCGTGTATTGCCCGTGGAAATCGACCTGACGGACCTTGTCGGAGGAGACGAGCGGGAAGAAGCGCTGGCTGTCGGCGATGGTCTCGACGCGGGCGGAGGAGAAGCCCTGGACGCGCTCGTAGTACCGGTTGGGGATGGGCATGTACATGCTGGCATTCCCGTTGGCGGTGGAGCCGACGATGAGGTTCTCCTCGGTGAATCCGAGGCCCCAGGTGTTGTTGTTGCTGGAGCGGATGAACTCGAGTTGCGAGCCGTCCGGGCGGAACCGGAAGAAGCCCTGGCCGAAGCGCACCTGCTTGCCGCCGACCGTCCCATTGAAGCCGGAGTACCCGACGGTTCCCCAGATCCAGTTGTCGAAGCCGTAGCGGAGGTTGCTCGCGGTGGCGTGGGTGTCGCCCATGTTCCAGCCGGTGAAGAGGACCTTCCGTTCGTCGGCGCGATCGTCGCCGTCGGTGTCGCGGAAGAACTCGGTCTTCCCGGAGTGGAGGACGATCAGGCCGCCGCGGGCGAAGACGAATCCGGTGGGGACACTGAGCTTGTCGGCGAACACCGTGAACTTGTCGGCGCGGCCGTCACCATCGGTGTCCTCGCAGATCTTGATGCGATCGCGGCCCTGGCCTTCGGGCTGGAGTTCGTTGGGGTAATCGACGGTCTCGGCAATCCAGAGGCGGCCTCGGGGATCCCAGTCCATCCAGATCGCTTTCACGATGTCGGGTTCGCTGGCGAAGAGCTTCGCCTCGAAGCCATCGAGGGTGGCGAAGTGCTTCGCGGATTCGGCGGGTTCAAGCGGCTTCTGCATCCGGGTGATCGGATCGCCGCCGCGGCCGGGCCGGTAGTTGGGGAGCGGCGACGGGGCTTCGATCGTCTCCGGTGGCGTCAGGCCGGCGACGGGTCGGACGACATTCGGGGCATGAGCGGAGGCCCAGCGGATGCCATTTTCGACGAGGCCGTGGAAGTCGGTGTTGGACCACGTCCGTTGGTCATGACCCCACGCGGTGTAGAAGACGCGGCCCTGGCCGAAGTCGCGGACCCAGGTATAGGGCTCGACGCCCTGGCCGTCGCGGCGCTCGGAGAGCACGACGCGGTTGGTGTTGTGGCGGGTGTGGACGTAGGTCTCGTCCCAGCTTTCGATCGCCTTCAGCCCGCGCAGGACGGGGTGGTTGGTGTCGACGAGCGTCTCGCGGAAAACGCCGGTGCCGTGCCGGAGGAATTGGCCGCCGACAAGCTCGATGTAGGCGGGCGAATTGAGGAAGCAGTACGAGGCGCAGTGCAGCGGCACGAGGCCGCCGCCCGCCTTCACGAAGTCGAGCAGCGCCTTCTCCTGCGCGGGCTGGATGACGGTGTGGTTGGCGAAGATCGCCACGCAGTCGTATCCGGCCAGCCGTGCGGGGTTCAGGTCATCGAGGCTACCGGTGTAGACCATCTCGATGCCGCGCGCCGTCATCACGGGCTGCAACTGGCGGAAGCGATCCTCTGGTCGGTGATGACCGTCATCGCCGAGGAACAGGACGCGAAGCGGTTGACCCGAGCCGGTGCCATCGGCTGCGGACGCCGATTCACTTCCACCGAATCCCAGAACCAGGACCCCCACCGAGCACAACAAACCCCAACGGAGTGATTTCATGACCATGATCGATGGTCGTGACTTTGCCATCGGTTCCCCGGCTACGCTTGGCGGTCATCCCCGCCCGCCTCGCCAATCCCGGCACAGAGGGACGGGCGCGGCGAATCGAACCATCGCGGAGGGACGGCCCCTAATCTCGGAAACAGATGTTTCGGGTAGATACGTCGAGCAGGTAGATGTCCAGCGCCTCAAATTCCGCGAGCACCCGCATCACAACCGGCCAGCGTTCGCCGAATTGCTCCTCCTTTTCTTCCAGCCAGGTCGCCCATACCTCGTCTGGAAACTCCAGGGGGAAATCGAGCCGCACCTCTGCGAAATCCAGGACGAAGGGCTGCTGCACGACCGTCATCTCCAACACCAGGAACTCGGCATCGTAACCCAGCAATTGCGGGACATTGAAGCCAAGCACCTGTGTGATGTTTGCATCCTTGAGCCGTAGATAGAGCCTGTCCCCGGAGAGGCTGTTTTCAGAGATTTTTGATTAGAATCAGGCAGGCTTATCTAATACATGCCTAGAACTGGTTGAAAATGGCGCGGTCTGGTGCCGCCATCATCGCTTTGACGCTGGCTGCGCCGGCGACGGAGACACCACTCCTATACCTGGTCTCCAACTCCGCGGATTCCTGCTCCTTCAGGCTGCCTTGCGCATCGGAATTCCTCCATCACCCCTCTTCGGCTTCTTTGGCTTCTTCTCCTCCTTCGCCACCTTCATCCGGGCCAGCACCCAGAGGTTGTGCGTCAGCACGCCCCACATCACCGCTCGCTCTCGGTGCTCGAATCCCTCCGCCCTCATCGGCGCTCCCAGGAATCCGTTTTTCAATATCCCGATCCGCCCCTCGGTCTGTGCCCGGCGCTTCTGCATCGCCGCAAACTTGCCGTCCTTCATCCGCTCCTTCAGTTCGGCCGGCTTCTTCGGGCACGTGCCATCGAAGGTCTCTCCCTCCGTCAGCTTCTCGCTGTTGGCTTCGCTGCTGAATCCACGGTCGGTCACCGCTGCGCCGGGCTTCCTGCCCATCACGCTCCACATCCGGGTCAGACTTCGGAAGAGCAGCTGGCTGTCCGCCGGCGCACTGGTACGGAACAGTTCGGCGTCGATGATCAATCCATGCGAGTTCTCTGCCACCAGCAGGGTGTTGCCGAACTCGACCTCCGCCCCCGCCTTTCCCCGCACAACCACCCGGACATCCTGATCGTACAGGCTGAGCATCTTCCCCGCGTTGGGTACGGGACGCTCGCCAATGATCCGCTCATGCGCCTGCTTCGTTGCCTTGGGAAGCAGTTCCAGCATCTGATCGATGCGCCGCAGCACCTGCTCGGCCTGTGGCCTTGTCCACTTGGTCTTCTGCCAGTTCGCATCAAGCAGATCCCGGTGGCGTCGCGCGTGATTCTGCACCACGGCGGTGAGCTTCTTCATCAGGCGCAGGATCCGCTTGCGCTCCTTCTTGGAAGCGGTCCCGCGGCCCCTGCGGCTCATCTCCATGCACAGCGAGTTCATGCGGCGCAGGAAGACTTCCGGCGATTCCATCCGCTTGCACAGGCCCTGCTCCCGGATCAGGCGTGTCGCCTTCATCAGGGTGCGCACGCCGTCACGCAGGAGAACCCAGTCGATCGGGAAATGGATGTTGGCCTGGACGCAGGTGGTGTCGAGGAAGACGGCCTCCAGATCCAGGGGATTGGGCAGTTGGAGGGTCTTGGCTCCCGAGGAGGCTAGGATGCGGATGATCTCTTCGTGCACCTTGCGCATGGACTCGGCTGGCAGCCATTGGGCGAAGCGCTGGAGCTCACTCTTGGAAGGGACGCGGATGCGGTCGACGGCGTCGAGGTGACAGAACCATTGGTAGAGGGGGCTGCTGGCGAGTTGGCAGGAGAAGCCGCGGAAGTCGTCCTGAACGAGGGTGCGCAGGATGTTGCATCGGAGGGCGCGGCAGGAGCGTTGTTGGAAGCGGGCTTGTTCGACAGCGCTTGGGGTGGTCTTGGAACGGGCAATCCATGCGTCCAGGGCGAGCTGGACGAAGAAGCGCTCCAGACCGGAGTCGCTGAGAAGGGTGTCGATATGCTCGAGCTGGCGACGCAGGGCGAGGTAGTCGACATTGCCCAGAACGTTGGGAAGCCGGGGTCTGAGGTCCTGAGGAAAGGGAAGGATCCGGCTTGGCATGCGGCTAGCGTAAGGGCTAGCCGTACAAAGGCAAGAAACCAATCAGGAAAAGGCGAAGAAAATGGCATCCGAATATCCGATCAAGGTGCAGGGAATCCGATCCAAGGGACAGAAGGAGAGGCTCTATGTGAGCGTACCGATGGCGCTGGCGGCGGCGATCGGGTTGGAGTCTGGAGAAGAGGTGCAATGGGAACTGTTGGACCGGGGCGAGCTGCACTTGGTACGGCCCAATGCCGGCACTCCAACCACCACCCAGAAATCGCCGGCACGGGGCAAGGGACGCTCATAAAGGGTCAATTTCCCGGCTTGGCAGGAAATCAGGCCGTTATCGAGGACTTGCCGATGAGCATTCCGTCAATGCCCGCTTGAGCGATCCCTACTTGGGGACAGGCTCTAGATAGGTTTCCAATTCCAGTTCAAACGGCTCACGGCGCAGGTGGACCTTGAGAGCGACTTCACCGGCAGCAGTCGACGAACCTGCCCGGAACACGTTCCCGTGCATGCCCGATCCCAATGGGCCGAGACGTTCCAGTTGCCGTCGCTGGCAGTATGCAGCAACTCTTCCCTCGATGTCGGCTGCTTCACTCATGAGATCCTCGCCGGGTCAGGTTTCTACTCAGGTCCGGATGCACTTGGACGTGGGCGGCGAACGGTTGGCGGTGAATCAGCTTGGACCTGATTTCGCCATTGTGGACGCGGCTGCAAACCACTTGCCGGGCCCGGCCAAGCTGGTGGTGACGGTGGACGAATCCCTCACGGTTCGACCAGTGTTTTTGCCCGAAGGCATCCAGTCCGGGGTCGGGCGGATCCGGCTCGCTTTGAGTTGATTGCACTGCAAACTCCTGAGGGGAGCCACCTCGTTTGAGAGGGAGTGAGGAGAGGAAGCATCCTGCCCATCCTGTTCATCCTGTCCAAAAGCCCGAGGCCTTGACGGGAAGGCCGTTCCGGGTGCCATCCGGCAGCACGGAGCGCCGACAGACGATAGCCCATCGGGTGAACGATGGGTCCTGCGCGCAGATGGGAACCAGCCCCGGACTGGGCGATAGAGCCGCTTGGAATGGCAGTAAGGAGATGAGGGGGCCGGAGTCTTCGCACCGCCTTCGGGGTGCGTGTCATGCTTCACGGCTTTCCCCGGGTGGGCGCGGGCGCGCCGACCCGGGGCTATCGGCTTCAACGCCTCCGGCGTAGGGCGGAGTTGTCAGGTCCCAGAAGCCAGAAGCCAGGCGTGGCCAAGGTCACGAAGCGGATCACCGCTTGGTCGGCCCAAAGTGGTTGTTCCGGTGCTGGTGTCGGCATCGGAATCGTGATCGAACAACGCCGCCACTCGATCCCGACACCGAGGAAACGGCTCGACGGAGTCTCGCCCCACCCCTGGCTCGCGGGCCCAGGGCTGATTCATCTGGGCTGAGCAAAGAATTGGCGGGTTGGGAGAAGATTGATTCCAGCTGGACATCCCGCCCCCATCCCGACAGCCTTGGGCATGCCTCGCCCACCAATTCCCAGCGAGCCTGACCTGCTCGCCCGCGTCAACGTCCGCCTCCTGGAGGATCACGAACGCGAGCGCTTCGATCTCCTCCTCAAGGAACGCCACTATCTCCATAGCGCCATCCTCGTTGGTCAGCACCTTCGCTACGTCGCTGAACTCGACGGCCAATGGGTCGCACTCATCGCCTTCAGTGCCGCCGCACTCCACATCAAGGGCCGCGACAAACACATCGGGTGGTCAGCTCGTCAGCGTGCCCGTCGCCTGTCCTTCATCGCCAACAACAGCCGCTTCCTCGTCCTCACCGATCGGCAAAGCCTTCCAAACCTTGCCTCACGCGTTCTAGGCCTGTGCCTGCGCCGCTTGAGCGATGACTGGCTTGCTCGATGGAAGCATCCCATCCTCGCCGTCGAGAGCTTCGTCGACGAAACGCTTTACCGGGGCACTTGTTATCGTGCCTGCGGTTTTGAGGCCATTGGCCCTACTGGCGGTTTTTCCCGCAACGCTCGCGACTACTACCTCCCGCACGGCCAGCCAAAGCAGCTCTACCTGCGCGCGCTGCACCCGAGGGCCTTTGCCATCCTCAAGCAAGCCCGCCTGCCGGAGTCGCTGGCCGCCTTCGAGGCCGACGTCTCTGGCCCATGCCCGTTCCAGGCTCCGGCCCTCGATGACCTTCTTGAGCGTTTTCGCCGACTCCCCGACTCGCGCAAAGGTCATGGCCTCTACCATCGCCAGCGCTTCGTGCTTGCCTGTGCTGCGGTGGCCACCCTCATGGGCGCCTGCGGATATCGTGCCTACGAGGACACCTGCTCGAAGTTCACCAAGCGTCAGTTGCGCGCCCTGGGATGCTTCCCCGATGAAGACGGTGAGCTGAGGGCTCCAAGCGATTCCACCTTTCGGCGCGTGCTCATGAACCTCGATCCTGGGGCCTTTGCAGCCATCGTCGGACAGTGGCTCCTGGAGCAGGAGGTCTCGGCCATCGGTCGCCTGGCAGTGGATGGAAAGGTCCTGCGCGGCAGTGGCAGGCGCGACGGTCGTCCGCTTCAGTTGCTTTCGGCGGTCACTCATCACTTGCGCCTCTCGCTCGGCCAGGTAGCCATCGATGAGAAGAGTAACGAGATCCCTGCCTTGCAGCCGCTGCTGGAGAGTCTGGCCCTGCCTCCCGGAGTCCTCATCACGGCCGATGCGCTGCACTGCCAACAGAACAGCGCACGCTTCATCACACAGGAACTCGGTGGCGACTACCTCTTCGGGCTCAAGGGCAATCAGGAAGGTGCCGAAAAGAAGGCCGAGGCGCTGGTTTCCCAGCGCATTTTCCCCCTCGGAGGCCAGCGCGCGGTGGGAGAAGCATCATGACCGGCTGGAGCGTCGTCGACTGATCCGCATCGCCGTGACGCCGGAAGAGATCGGACTGGTGGGATGCTGGCAGGTGGTTGGAGTCCGGCGGGAATTCATCCCGCTCGGCAAGGGCGAATCAGAGAAGACGGACGAGGTGGGGCTGTACCTGACGAGCTGTGCGCTCGAGCAGCACACCGACGCGGAGATGATGGAAATCATCCGGGGGCATTGGTCGGCGATCGAGAACGGCACGCACTATCGCCGGGACGTGAGCCTGGGCGAGGATGCTTGCCGTGTGAGGGATCGTGTGGCGGCGAGTGTGTTGGCGAGCCTGCGCAATCTGGCCATCGGGGTGTACGAATTGGAGAGGCACCAGGAGCGGACCAAGGCCGATTCACTCCCGTCGTGGCGGCGGTCACAGAGTTTCGGGAAGGCGATGGCGGCACTCAAGCGCTGAGGCGTCGACAACGAGAAGGAAGCGGGAGAAAGCGACAGCAGGTGTCGCCGCGGGCAATTCGCCAGCCAGACCGAGATTTTCCATAGCCAGAGGCGCAGGCAAGAGGCGCCGGAGGGCAACTAGCACTTCGGCACGCCGGCCTGGGCCATGAGTCGGCAGTGAGCCATTTCCAACCGGCTCACGGGCCGCAGGCCCGGATTCAGGTGAATCAGCCCTGCTCGCGGGCCTCCCCCTTGAAACTTGAATCTTGAAACTTGGGCCTCCCCCGCCCCGCGGGCCTCAGATCTCGACCTGCATTCCGAGCTCGACGACGCGATTGGCGGGGAGGCGGAAGAAGGCGGTGGCGCTCTGGGCGTTCCGGGCCATGACGGCGAAGAGGTGTTCGCGCCAGAGGGCCATGCCGGCCTTGCGGGCGGGAATGATGGTCTCGCGGCTCAGGAAGAACGTGGTCTCGGTCTCCTTGAACTCGAGTCCCTTCTGCGCGCAGATCGCGAGCACGGACGGGACGTCCGGATCCTCGAAGAACCCGAACCGGGCCCGGACGCGCCAGAAACCGTGGGGAAGCTTCTCGATCTCGACGCGTTCGCCGTCTTCGACGCGGGGGTCTTCGTCGACCTGGATGGTCAGGAAGACGATCCGCCGGTGAAGGACCTTGTTGTGTTTCAGGTTGTGGAGCAGGGCGAGCGGAGTGCCGTCCGAGTTGCCGGCCATGTAGACCGCGGTTCCGTCCACTCGGGAGGGTTGGCGGCGTTCGATGCTCTCGATGAACTTGTCGGCGGGAATGGAGCTGGAGCGGACACGTTCCCAGAGGAGTTGCCGGCCACGTTTCCAGGTGGCCATGAGCGTGAACAGGGCCACGCCGACCGCGAGCGGGAACCATCCGCCGTGGGCGATCTTGAGGGCGTTGGCGCCGAAGAAGGACGACTCGATGAGCAGGGCCGGGATGCAGATGAGAGCCGCCGCCCACCACGGCCAGTTCCAGAGCCGGCGCGCGGCGAAGAAGAAAAGGGTGGTGTCGATGGCCATGGTCATCGTGACTCCGATGCCGTAAGCCGCCGCGAGGTTGGATGAAGTCTGGAAGCCGAAGACGAGGGCGAGGCAGACGACAGCCATGGCGAGGTTCACCTGCGGCATGTAGATCTGTCCCCGCTCGCTCTCCGACGTGTGCTCGATGGCGAGGCGCGGGATGTAACCGAGCTGGATTCCCTGCATCGTGAGC
Source organism: Limisphaerales bacterium (assembly GCA_965284395.1). GTDB lineage: Bacteria > Verrucomicrobiota > Verrucomicrobiia > Limisphaerales > UBA9464 > UBA6176. The sequence continues at coordinate 1,882,970 of OZ260084.1, forward strand.
GAGAACGCGCCGCTGATCAGGGCCTGGGAGGCAATCACGGCGGCGGCCGTGGCGAGGGCGACCAGGGGAATCAGGGCCCACTTGGGCGCCAGGTTGTAGAACGGGTTCTCGGCGGAGGCAGGATCGGAGAGGAGGAGCGCGCCTTGGCCCAGGTAATTCAGGAAGAGGGCTGGCAGAACGATGCTGAACCAGGCCAGCCGGATGGGTTTCCGGCCGAAATGCCCCATGTCCGCGTAGAGGGCCTCCCCCCCCGTCACGACCAGGAACACCGAGCCGAGGATCGGGAACACATGCCACTTGCCTTCCATCAGGAAGTGGATGCCGAACCAGGGATTCAGCGCCATGACGACGCTGGGATCGCGGAGGATTCCGCGGATCCCGAGCACGCTCAGTACGGCGAACCACAGGATCATGATCGGTCCGAAGACGCGGCCGACGGTGCCTGTCCCCACACGCTGGGCCATGAAGAGCCCGGTCAGGATCAAGGCGGTCACGGGCACCACCCAGGCCTTGAAGCTCGGAGCAAGGACGTTGAGACCTTCCACCGCGCCGAGCACCGAGACCGCCGGGGTGATGACGCCGTCGCCGTAGAGGAGCGCCGCCCCGAAGAGCCCGAGTGCGATCATCACCTTCGCGGTCTTCCTCGGGCCTTCGACCGTTCCGCGGCGTTCTGGAAAGGCAAGCGACAGGAGGGCGAGGATGCCGCCTTCGCCCTTGTTGTCCGCGCGCATGACGAAGGCGATGTACTTGATCGAGACGACGAGCACGAGGGACCAGAAGAAGAGCGAGAGCACGCCCAGCACATGTGGCCGGGTGAGGGACATGGCGTGCGGACCGCTGAAGCACTCGCGGAGTGCGTAGAGCGGGCTGGTGCCGATGTCCCCGAAGACGACGCCCAGCGCGGCGAGAGCCAGACCGGCGAGGCGGCTGCGACCCGACGCATCAGCATGCATGGCGGGTCGTGGGTAAGCTGGAGGTTGGCGCGGGAGTGGGATGCGCTGGTCTTGGTGACCGTGGGTGGTGCGGGATTCCCGGAGAGTCCGGTACCCGGCACGGAGAAGGGCCTGCCTGTCTTTTCATGGTAATCACGGCTGACAACCCGGAAGGGCTACATCTGGCCGCGACTTCGCGATCCGTCTTCATGCCCCTTTCCATGCCTGCGAGGTTAGCTGACGGGCTCGGGCTGAAAGGTGCCCTGGTTGCCGGTTGCCCGGCCACGTACGCCCCGTCCGGAGGCACTGGGTTGCCCCAAAGACCTCCGGAATCTGGTTCCCCCGCGCCCTGCGACTCACTGTCACCGGGCTTCGGCGAGGGAACGGGTATCTCAAATGGGGGCCGTGGGTGTCAAACTTCCCGGTTGGCCGGGTGCCCTCACGGGCAGGGTGGAGGAAGCGCCGCGTGGGGGCACGCGGCCTACAATTGGGGATTGCCTTCATGGCAGCGGCAGTTCCGTCTAGGGTTCACGGACACGTGATTCACGAACTGGATGTCGTCGTGCTGGGAGGGGGAGCGGCCGGGCTGTTCTGTGCCCGGGTGGCGGGGCTCAACGGGCGATCGGTGGCCGTGCTCGAACATCAGGTCCGGGCGGGGAACAAGATCCTGATCTCCGGCGGAGGGCGCTGCAATTTCACCAACCTCGACGCCACCTCGGCCAACTACGTCACGCACGGAAGCCCCCATTTCACCAAGTCCGCCCTCGCCCGGTACACGCCGGCCGAGTTCCTGCGTCTGGTCGAGCAGCACGGGATCGCCTGGCACGAACGGAAGCACCGCCAGCTGTTCTGCGACCAGAGCTCGCGTCAGATCCTGACGATGCTCGAGACCGAGTGTGCCGAGGCGGGCGTCCAGATCCGGACCCAGTGCCGGATCCTGTCGGTGGAACGCGCGCATCCGGCGGATCTGCGGCCCTGGGAGATCCAGACCTCGTTGGGTACGTACCGGGCGTCGAGCGTGGTGGTGGCGTCGGGCGGACTGTCGTTTCCGAAGCTCGGGGCGACGCCGTTCGGATACGGGATTGCGCGACAGTTCGGGCTGCGGGTGATTGACCCAAGGCCGGGGTTGGTTCCGTTGACGTGGCAGCCCACGGATTCGGCCCTGTTTGCGGAGCTGAGCGGGGTTTCGATCGAGTGCGAGACACAGGCGGGACCGGAGACGCCGCGGTTCCGGGAAGCGGTGCTGTTCACGCACCGCGGTCTCAGCGGCCCCGCCATCCTGCAGGTTTCGTCGCATCGCACCCCGGCCGAGCCCATCCATTTGAACCTGATGCCGGGCATCGACATTCCGGCGTGGCTGACGGATCGCCAGCGGTTGACGCAGACGCCGCGGCAGGCGCTCCGGACGCTTTGGCCGGACCGGCTGGCACAGGCCTGGTGCAGCCGTGGGATCCCGGATCGGCCGTTGGCCCAGCTTTCGCGGAAGGACCTGGAAGGTTTGGCCCGGCAACTGGGTCAATGGACGATCCAGCCGGCCGGGGATGAGGGCTATCCCAAGGCCGAGGTGACGATTGGCGGTGTGGACACGTCGGAGCTGTCCTCGAAGACGCTGGAAAGCAGGAAGGTGCCGGGGCTGTTCTTCGTGGGGGAGGTCGTGGACGTGACCGGCTGGCTGGGCGGGTTCAACTTCCAGTGGGCCTGGGCTTCCGGCCATGCGGCCGGGAGTGCGGCCTGAAGTTCGCAAACGGAGCGGCAACGTCCTCGTTGCCCTCCCAAGCCATCCGAAGGCGATGGGGACATCGCCGCCCCGATCCTGTTCTCAGGCGGAGCGGCAACGTCCTCGTTGCCCTCCCAAGCCATCGCAAGGCGATGAGGACATCGCCGCCCCGGTCCTGTTCTCAGGCGGAGCGGCAACGTCCTCGTTGCCCTGCCAAGCCCGCGCAAGGCGATGGGGACATCGCCGCCCCGGTCCTGTTCTCGATCGTGGGTCCTGTCGGGCCGTACCCGGGGTCTCGAAACGACGGGAATTTCCATCGCCCAAGACGCCCGATCCGTTCTAGCCTGATGGCATGTACGGGATGGTAAACAAGGCCATCGAAGATCTGATCTGCACGAACTTCGGCGCGGACAAGTGGGCACAGATCAAGGAGAAGGCTGGGGTCGAGGAGGAGCTGTTCCTCAGCCATCAGGCGTATCCGGACGCCATGACCTACCAACTGGTGGGCGCGGCCAGCCAGGTCCTGGGGCTCACCCCCCAGCAGGTCCTCCATGCCTTCGGACGTCACTGGATCCTCAAGACCGCCCGTGAGGGGTACGGCGAATTGCTCGCTGCCAATGGGCGAACACTTCCTGACTTCCTCCAGGGGCTGCCCAACTTCCATTCCCGGATCAAGCTGATGTTCCCCAACCTGCAGCCGCCCCGTTTCTCGGTCACGGACCGCACGGAAGACAGCTTGGTACTGCACTATCAGACCCACCGCGATGGCCTCGCGGATTTTGTGATCGGGCTGCTGGATGGTCTGGGGGAGATGTACAACACGCCGGTCCGGATCGAGCACCTGACCCGCCGCAGCGCCGAGTCTCCGGTCGACACGTTCCGGGTTTCCTGGGGGGCTTCACTGCCTTGATTTCGCGGGATCGGCACCCCATGGACACCCCGCCGCCCTCTTCCGCTTCCCAGACCCAAGTCGGCCTGACGCCGTCGCAGTTCGCCGTCGCGTTCCCGTTCCATTTCGCGTGTTCGCCGGACGGTACGATCACCCAGGCCGGGGCATCGCTCCTGCGCCTTTGCCCGGAACTGGTCCGTTTTCCCAAGTTCAACGAAGTCCTTCGCCTCCGCGAGCCGGAGATTCCTGCGCCGGTGACGATCGAGGCCATCCGCGAATGCGCCCCGCTCCTGTTTCTCGTCCAGATCCCAGGCACGGACGTCATGTTGCGCGGGCAGGTCATCCCGCTGGATGATGGGGGCGTCGCGTTCCTTGGGTCCCCGTGGCTGACGGACATCGCGACCCTGCGCCAGCTGGGGCTGCTGCTGGATGACTTTGCCATCCATGATCCGGCACTGGACCTCCTGCAGAGCATTCAGGCCCAGAAGGCCGCCGTCTCGGATCTGCAGAAACTGGCCGAACGCCTGCGTCACCAGCGCACGGAACTCACGGCAGCCAACACCCGGTTGCAGGCGCAGTACGAGGCGCTCCGGCACGCCGAGGAGCAGCTTCGCGCCCAAACCGTCGAAGCCCAGAAACTCGCGTTGGTGGCTGATCGCACCGACCAAGCCGTGGTCATCAGCGATCGACGGGGCCTGATCGAGTGGGTCAACGCCGGGTTCGTGCGCCAGACCGGCTACACCATCGAGGAGGCGCGGGGACGCAAGCCCGGCGACCTGCTCCAGGGGCCGGAGACGGACGCCCGGTCCGTGGCCCACATCCGCGAGAAGCTCGCGGCTGGTGAACCCGTCGAGATCGAGATCCTCAACTACCACAAGAGCGGCCGGAAATACTGGCTGCATCTGGAGATCCAGCCGATCCGGGACGCATCCGGCCAGATCTGCAATTTCATGGCCCTGGAGCGGGACATCACCGAACGGGTCCGGACCGAGCATCGCCGCACGCTCCAGTACGAGGTTTCCCGGACCCTGGCTGATGCCTCCACCATTGCCGTCGGGATAACGCGCTGCCTGCAGGCGATTGCCACGGCTCTGGGTTGGCCTGGCGCGGTGTTCTGGTCGCCACACGAGGGCCAGCGGCTTCGGGCGGAGTCCTTCTGGTTTGCGGCGGATCGGGACTATTCCCTGTTGCGTACCAGCATGGAACCCTTCTTCCCGCGACTGGGAGAAGACCTCCCGGGCCGTGCCTGGCAGGAGGGTCGACCCGTGTGGGTCACCAACCTCTCCGGCGTCCACGACAGTCCGCGGCGTGACGCCGCCAGTGCTGTGGGAGTCAAGGCGGCGTGCGCCTTCCCCTGCAAGGTGGGCGGCGAATTCTTCGGCATCATCGAGCTGCTTTCCGCGCAGGCCGAGGAACCCGATCAGGACCTTCTCCAGCTCTTCAACTCGTTGGGAAACCAACTGGGCCAGTTCATCGAGCGGAAGCTGGGCGAAGCCGAGATCGAACGGCAGCGGGACTTTGCGCTTCAGGTCATGAACCTGATGGGCCAGGGCCTGACGGTCAGCGACGAGAAGGGCGTCTTCACCTTCGCCAATGCCGCCTACGCGCGGCTCGTGGGTTGCCCTTCCGAACAACTCATCGGACGGAAGCCGAGCGATTTCGCGTTCCTCGACGACATCCCGAATCTGGAGGCGGCCCGGAAGGCGCGCTTCGAAGGAGAGTCTTCCACCTACGAGCTCCGCATCCGGCGGCCGGATGGGACGCCGGTGTACGCGTTGGTGACTGGAGTGCCGCATCGGCGGGATGGCCGCGTGGTGGGGTCCATTGCCACGATCACCGACCTGACCGAACGTCGGAAGGCTGAGCTGGAACTCCGGCGTGCCAAGGATCAGGCCGAGGACGCCAACCGGGCGAAGAGCGAGTTCCTGGCCACCATGAGCCATGAGATCCGTACGCCCATGAACGGCATCATCGGCATGTCGGCGCTCCTGCTCGACTCCCAGCTTTCGTCGCACCAGCGCGAGATGGTCGAGGCCGTGCGGACTTCCGGCGAGGCCCTCATGTCCATCATCGAGGACGTGCTCGACTTCTCGAAGATCGAGGCCTCCAAGGTCGAGATCCTCTCCGAGGAATTCGAGCTCGATGTCGTCGTCGAGGGTGTCATGGACCTCTTCGCCCAGAAGTCCATCGAGAAGGGTCTGGAGATCGTCGTCCACGTCCGGCCCGATGTCCCGGCCCGCGTGCGTGCGGATGCCGGACGGCTCCGGCAGATCCTCCTCAACCTGGTCGGTAATGCCGTCAAGTTCACCCAGCACGGACAGGTCGTCCTCCGGGTGTCACGCGATTCGACCGCCGACGGCCGCCAGCACCTCCGCTTCGAGGTCCGGGATTCCGGCATCGGGATGTCGCCGGAGCAGATCGCCCGGCTGTTCGTTCCGTTCTCGCAGGCTGACGCGTCCACGACCCGGCGGTTCGGAGGCACGGGGCTCGGCCTCGCCATCTGCAAACGCCTCATCGAGCTGATGGGGGGCACGATGAACGAGGTGACGTCGACCCCGGGCACCGGCTCCATCTTCAGCTTCCAGATCCCGGTCAGTGTCCCGCCCGGCGCTGCCCGATCCCAGTACGCTCCCGTGCATGTCGTCGTGGCCGAGGATCACGCGGAAACCCGGTTTGCGCTCCGGGACCAGCTCATCTCGCTGGGCTCGGACCCGATCCTGTGCCGGAGCGAGGCCGAACTGGTCGAGCAGCTGCAGGGGCCACGAAAGCCGAACCTGCTCATCATCGACCGCAACCTGTTTGGGCCGTCCACCGCAGACACCCTCCGCGCCTTGGCGGCCGGTCCTGACCGACGATCTCCCCGGGTGGTGCTGACCGGCACCGTCACGGATTCCGTCCGACAGGGCAACCTGGGTCTTGGCATCGACACTTTCCTCACCAAACCCCTGAAGCGTGCCGCCCTGGCGTCGATCATCGATCGTACCGTGTCCCGGACTGCCAGCCCCGCGCGGACCGCTCCTGCCCCCGGCAGTGAGACTCGCATGGCCCCAGCCCCGCTCCGGATCCTCGTCGCCGAGGACAATGACATCAACCGACGCCTCACGACGCTGATGCTCGACAAGCTCGGGTATCGCGCCGAACTGGTCGTCAACGGCCGGGAGGCCGTCGAAGCGTGCGAACGGCAGACCTATGACGTGATCCTGATGGACTGTCACATGCCGGAGATGGACGGCTACGACGCCACGCGGACCATCCGCAAGGCCGAGGCTGCGGATCCCCGGCGCGGCCACATCCGCATCATCGCCCTCACTGCTGCTGCGATGACGGGCGAACGCGAACGCTGTCTGGCGGTGGGCATGGACGACTACCTGTCCAAACCCGTGAAGCCGGACCTCCTGCAGGCGGCCCTCGAGCGGGCTGCCGCGGCGCTACCCTCTGCGGCCTCGGCTCCCCCGACGGAGCCCCAACCTCCTGCCGCCGACATCGCCCCGGTCGAGGACCTTTCCCACGAACTGGCCACCGTTCGCGAAACCTGCTCTGCCCTGGCTGCCGAACTCGGCAGCGAAGGTGTCGTTGAGCTCCTCGAGGCCTTTGTCTCCGACACCCCCCTGCGTCTGGTCGAGCTGGATCGCCTGTCATCCAGCACGGACTTCGTAACCCTCCGGCGTTCGGCCCACTCGCTCAAGGGCAGCTTCGCCCTCTTCGGATTCTTCACCCTCGAAGCCCAGGCCCTCCAGATCGAGATCGCTGCTTCCGAGGCCCGGCCCGATGGCCAGGTCGCTGCCGCCGCCAGCCTCCATGCCCGTTTTTCGCAGATCTTTCCCCAGGTCCAGCGGATCGTTGAAGAGTTCCGATCACCCCCCCCATGAAGCTCCTCTATGTCCACGAACGGTTCGGCGCCCTCGCCGGTGCCGAGGCCAATGCCCACATCACCGCCACCGAACTCGGCAAGCGTGGCCACACGATGGGCATCCTCCACGGACCTTCCACCGGCAAGAACGAGGCCGGATGGAACGCCACGTTCACTGACCGCTTCCCCATCGATCCCGAGGCCGGTGCCGAGTCCACCCGCAAGGCGATCGCCTCGTTCAACCCCGACGTCGTCTATGTCCACAAGATGGCCGACCTCGCCGTGATCCAGGCGCTCGTGGACTCAGGCAAGCCTCTCGTCCGGATGGTCCACGACCACGACATCTATTGCATGCGGTCGTACAAGTATAACTACTTCACCCGAGAGATCTGCACCCGGGCCGCATCGCCGTACTGCATCTTTCCCTGCCTCGCGTCCGTCGTCCGCAACAGCGGGCCGGGACTTCCCCTCAAGTGGGTTTCCTATTCCGACAAGAAGCGCGAGATCGCCCTCAACCAACAGTTCCGCCGCATGGTCGTCGTCACGACCTACATGCGCGACGAACTGCTGAACAACGGCTTCGACGGCTCACGCATCCGCATCCATGCTCCTGTGCCCCGCATGGGTGACCCCAACCTCCGATCCACGTTCTCGGACCGGAACCTCATCCTCTACGCGGGCCAGATCATCCGCGGCAAGGGCGTCGACGTCCTCCTCGAGTCCCTTGCCCGGGTGAAGACTCCCTTCGAGTGCATCATCCTCGGGGACGGCAACCACAAGAGCGCCTGCGAGGAACTGTCCCGCAAGCTCGGCCTGCAGGATCGCGTCCACTTCAAGGGCTTCATTCCGCAGGACGAACTCAAGGCCTACTATCGCGAGTGCTCGGTGGTGGCCCTTTCATCCCTCTGGCCCGAACCGATCGCCACCATCGGCCTCGAGGTCATGCGCTACGCCCTGCCCGTCGTTGCCTTCGACGCCGGTGGCATCAAGGACTGGCTCATCGACGGCCATAACGGCTACCTCGTCGGATGGATGGACCGCGATGCCTTCGCCCGCCGCATGGATGAACTCCTGAAGGACAAGCCGAAGGCCCGTGCGCTCGGCGAGAATGGCCTCAAGCTGGTCAGCGAACGTTACGACTTCGACGGATACATCCGCGACCTCGAGGCGCTGTTCGCCGAGGTGATGGCGGAGAAACGGTGATCCTGAAAGCGGCAGTTGGACTATCCACAGATTTCACGGATTTCACAGATGGGCCGGGAGCAGAGGCCTCACCGCGTCGCTGTTTCCAGATCACCCTTGGGGTGAAACGACAACCCCTCTCAACCGGCTTCCAATCCGTGGAATCGCTTTCATCTGTGGATCCAACCGCCGTTTCTAGGGTGATGCCTACTTCCCGATCCGGTAGAGATGTTCCGCGGTGCGGATGAAAAGCGCGCCTTCATCCACCGCGTACGACGCGAGCGTGCGCTCGGCGAGGTCGTTCTTCGCCAGCAGTTCGAACTGCCGACCGGGCTTCACCACGAAGCCCACGCCCGCCTCGTTCTGGAAGTACAATCGCCCGTCCGCATGGACGATCGACGACGAGAAGTCGCCGCCGAGCCGCTCGCTCCAGACCACCTTGCCCGTGTCCGCCTCGATCGCGCTCGCGATGCCTGCGTCCGACACGCAGTAGAGCAGATCGTCCACCACCACCATCGACGGCGTGTTCGGTGCTCCCTTCGCCAGGGTCCAGGCCACGTGGCTCGCCGTGACGTCGCCTTTCCCACCCGGGCGGATGGCGTGGAGGATCGGACGATCATACCCGCTCGCGAGGAACAGCAATCCACGTGCAAGCACGGGTCGCGGCACGACGGAATAGCCCTCGCCGTAGAGGACGCGCCAGACCTCCTTGCCCGTGCCCGGGTCGTAGGCCAACGCAGCCCCGCTCGCCGGGCTCACCACGAGCGGCTTGCCCTCGGATTCGATGACCAGCGGCGTGCAGAAGGAGAACTTCCGTTTTGCTGGCGTTTCGCGGGGCGTCTCCCAGCGGACTTTTCCATCCTTTGCATCCAGGGCCACGAGACGGGGTTCACTCTCGCCGTCGACGCCGAAGATCAGCAGCCCGCCGACCAGCACCGGCGAACCGCCGTTGCCATGCACCGGGGTATAGCGCACGGAATCCTGACGCCAGATTACCTTCCCGGTCAGATCCAGTGCTGCCGAGCCATGGTGGCCGAAGTGAACATACAGCCGGTCTTCCGTGACGATGGGCGTCGGGCTGGCCTGGCCATTCTTGTCATGGATGGAAGCTCCGGCATCCGCCGTGTCGAACACGGTCGATTCCCAGAGGGGCTTGCCGGTGACGGCATCCAGCGCCAGCGCCTGTAGCGTCAGTCCGCCCGATGCCTTCTTGATCGCCGTGGTCAGGTAGAGTCGTCCTGAGCGAAGCACCGGAGAGGACCAACCCGAGCCTGCGACCGGCTGTTTCCAGACGACGTTATTGGTCGGACTCCAGGTGATGGGAAGATTGCGGGCTGTCGATTGCCCCATGGCAGTCGGCCCACGGAACTCGGGCCAGTCTCCGGCTACCGACAGATGGGTCGCCATCGAAAGACCGATCAAGCCGGCCAGGATTCCAGACCCGACGTGGGAACGCACTCGACGCATCCTTCGACGCTATTCCCCCAGGTTGCCCCGAGGCAAGCCGGGCAGCAGGCGCCGGCACTGTCTCCGGTGGAGAAGAGGAACGGGGTCGCGACGTCCTCGTCGCCTTGGGAGAGGAAATTGGAGGGCAACGAGGACGTTGCCGCCCCGATTGAGGCGAGGACCGGGAAAATTCCCGCGTGACGGTCTTCTGGGCCTCCGGTCAAAGCCTCATCCATGTCCGCCCGCCTACGCCCAGCCTCCTCAACGATTTCCCCGAAAGGGAGTGCAAGGCTGGGCTGGCTTCGGGGCTTCACGCTGATCGAGCTGCTCTGTGTCCTCGCGATCATCGGGATCCTCGCCGGGTTGCTGTTGGGTCCGGTGGGTCGTGCCTTTCGCAAGGCACGGGGATTCAAGGCCGAGATGGAAATTCCGGCGCATGTGGAACGTCTGACCGATGGCATGCGCAAGTTTGCTTCAAGCCACGCCACGTGGTCCTGTCCGGATCTCGAGACCTTCCTCGCCTTCGCCAAGCCTGGGGCTCCGACGGAGCGTTGGCTCAAGGGGCAGAAGGTTACGTTGGTTCCCTTCCGCCATGATGCTCCACCCGAGGCGGAGGTGGTGATCATCGATATTCCTGTAGGCGGACCGGGAAAGTCCGTCCGCTACGCGCTGACCAAAGGTCAACTGACTACGCCGGAGTGAACGGGCGCCGATGCCTGAAACGGGGTGGCGACGTCCCCGTCGCCTCAAAGGATGGCTCCGAAAGGAGTAGTGCAGGCATGCACCCGGCGCATTCGCTGAGTCGAAAGGCGTATTTCCGGGCTGTCCGACAACTGGGAGAAGGTGGCCATGAATCTGCGTTGGCCATCCGTCCTTGTTCGATCCGTCCATCGACGGAGTCCTCAAGACGTGGGACCCGGTCGGACGCAAGCTGCTGGCGAGTGTCGAGTTGCCGGAGAAGATGCTGCTGAACACTTCGGGAATTCAGCCTGCCTGTGCGATTTCGCCGGATGGAAAGCGGCTCGCCGCGGTGGGTGATTCGAAGTCCAAGGTGGGCGCAGTCGAGGTTTCGACGCCGGCCGGGCTGACGGTTTGGGATGCCACGTCCGGGAAGGTTCTCTGGAAGGTTCCGGATTCGGGCGTTGCCATGCTGGCTTTTACTCCCGACTCGAGCCGCCTGATCGCGGTCCGGCGCAAGACGGTGTGGAAGGCCGAGGGCGATGGCGCGGTTGCGGACATCTCCGCGGCGCGTTTGGTGGCCTGGGATGCGGCGACCGGCAAGCAGGCTTGGGAAACGCCTCTCATCGGGCCCGGGCCATCCCGGATCCTGCTGCCGGAACAGGGAAAGGAGATGTTGTTGTGGGACGGGTCCAGGTCGGCCTGGCATGACTGCGGGACGGGCGCGAAGGTGCGCGGCCAACGGCTGCCGCAGACGCGGACACTCGTCGCAGCCCGCATCGACCCGACCGGCACGAAGATCGTCGGCGTGGAGTTTCCCGGGGAGCGAGTCGTGTCGATCGATCTGGGCGCCGGGACCAGCACCGTGGTGCAGGAGTTCAAGGGCTTCCCGAACCGCGTGACCCAGACCGCCATCGCGCCCGACCTTCATCATCTGGTCGCCGGCCGCGCCACCCTCGCTCCCGCGATCATCGACTACTGACCGCCTGCCCGACCCGGGGCGGCAACGTCCGCGTTGCCTTTCGACTTCCATTCACAGGGCGACGGGGACGTCGCCACCCCGTTCCTTCTCCCAGACTTCCTGTCAGGTTCGTTCCCTTCCGCCATGACACGCCACCCGAGAACAGAGTCCTGATCGTCGACGTGAAGTCCTCGGTGTCCCTGGTTTTACCGTCCGTGCGTTGACCAAGGGCCAGCTGACCAGGGCTCCGGAGTAGCAAGGCTCAGCGAGGCGTAACGAACCCTGCCATGGGATGCGCTGGGGATCGACGCAGCCGGGGGCCTCGCTACGATAGGCGGGATGGGCGGCCATGAAGCCAACCCGGGTGTATTCGCAACGACGCACTGGTCAGTCGTGCTGGAAGCGCGTCGTGCCGGGCGTGATCCCGCGGGAACGGCGGCGTTGGACAGGCTCTGCACCACGTATTGGGGACCGCTTTGGATCTGGGCCCGACGCAGTGGCGCGGGGGCGGAAGAGGCCGAGGATCTTGTGCAGGGCTTCTTCGAGGACTGGCTGCAGCGGGGTTCGATCCAGGGCGTGGATCCCGCACGAGGCCGCTTCCGGTCATTCCTCCTCGCCTGCTTTCGCAACCACCTCCTGAACGCCGTGCGGGACGGCCGCACCCAGCGCCGGGGCAGCGGACGGATCGCGGTGAGCCTGGATGATCCTGCCCTGAGGGACCGTTATGAAGCGCTCGTGGCGGAGGAATCGTCGCCCGAACTGGCCTACGATCGTGCCTGGGCGGAACACGTGGTCGGCCAGGCGGTGGCGGCCCTGTCGCTTGAATACAGTTCGGCAGGCCGCGGTGCGCTCTATCAGGTTCTCCGACGATGGCTGGTGCGAGAGGCGCGGCCCGGCGACTACCGCGAGGCCGGCGCTGGACTGGGCATGAGCGAAGGCGCTGTGGCGGTATCGGTGCACCGGATGCGTGCGAGATACCGCGAACTGGTCCGGGCCGAGGTGGCCCACACGGTGGCGACCCCTGCCGAGATTGACGCGGAAATGCGGCATCTGATGGGCGTGCTGCTCGGGAGTCCCTGAACCTGTGTAATGGACCCTGAGCAACCGTTCTGGAACGAGCAGCGTGAGCAAGGTCCATCCAACATGACTGGAACCAATCCAGACCCGGGCCGTTGTCCGGGATGCGATGCCGCCCTCGATGCTCGGGCTGTCGAAGGGTTCTGCGTCCGCTGCCTGGCCCAGGCCCTGGAAGGCCTGCCGACGGAAGATCGACCGGCGGATCTCCAGGGGAACGGCAGGATCGGTGCCTATGAACTCCTCGGTGAGTTGGGCCGCGGCGGAATGGGTGTGGTCTTCCGCGCGCGTCAGCCGGGCCTTCGGCGCGAGGTCGCGCTCAAGGTCCTCCGCCTTGGGCCGTTGTCCGCGAGCGAGGAGGTGGCACGATTCCGGAGGGAGGCCTCGGCGGCGGCGCAGTTGCGCCACCCCAACATCGTCGGGATCCACGAGGTGGGTGAAGCGGATGGCCACGTCTACTTCTCCATGGATCTGGTCGAGGGCAGCACCCTCGCGGCTGCCGTCGCGGACGGCCCCATGGATCCTGCCCGCGCGGTGCGCATCCTGATTCCGGTGGCCTCTGCGGTGGGTGCGGCGCACGACCGGGGCGTGGTCCATCGGGACCTCAAGCCGGACAACATCCTCCTGGATGCCCAGGACGAGCCCTTCGTGACGGATTTCGGACTCGCGACCGCGGCCGGCGTGGGGATGTCGGCCGTGACTTTGGAAGGAAGGATGTTCGGATCCCCGGCCTACATGGCCCCGGAGCAGGCGGATCCGGCGCGCGGTCCGGTGGGGCCGGCTGCCGACATCCATGCGCTCGGAGCCATCCTGTATCATCTGACGACGGGCCGGCCGCCATTCTCTGCGGCCACCGTGGCGGGAACCCTCGCGCTGGTTGCCGGGGCCGATCCCGTCTCGCCGCGCCGGCTGAATCCAAATGTCTCGCGGGACCTGGAAACGCTCTGCCTCCGTTGCCTCGAGAAGGAACCTGCCCGTCGTTACCGATCGGTGGCGGAGTTGGAATCGGATCTCCGGGCGGTCGCGGAACGACGACCCATCTCGGCCCGGCCGCGTGGATGGCCATCGCGGACCTGGCTCTGGGCGCGGCGGCGTCCGGCCCTTGCCGGCCTGGTCCTGCTGGCGGCCACGCTCCTGGGCCTGGGTGTGCTGGGCGTCTTGCGCGAGCGCCATTCCCGTGAACTCAATCTCCACTCCGCGGACCTGCGCCTGGCATCGACAGCCTTGGAGGAAGGTGACCTGGGCCGCGCGCGGGAATTGCTGGAGGCGCATCGAAGTGAAGCCCCTGACACCTCCTGGCGCATGCTCGACCGGCTGGCTGAAGGTCACCCGCGTCGGGTCGTGGCGCGTCATCCATGGATCGTTTCCGCAGTGGCGTGGTCACCCGATGGCACGCACCTCGCGAGCGGATCGATTGGTTCCGGGACGGTGGGTGCGGGCGAGATCCGCATCTCGGAAGTGGGAGCCGAGGGAGAAGGACGTCGGCTCGGAGGTCCGGGTGTCCGGGCCCTCGAATGGTTTCCGGATGGGCGTCGATTGCTGGCGTTTCATCAGGACGGCGTCGTGCGCACCTGGGACGTCGGCAAGGGGCGGATCCAGGATGAGCGACCGGGCCGTTCCGGTGGACTTTCCCGGGATGGCCGCAGGTTGCTGGTCTGTGGCGGGGATCCATTTGTCTGGATGGATGAACTCGGCACCAACGGACCGGTCGAGGTTGTCGACGTGTCCACGGGAACAACCCGGCTGCTGGGGGAGTCCCGGCTTGCGGCGTTGTCACCGGGTGGACAGCGGGCGGCGCTCACGGATCTCCGGAAGCAGTTGCGAGTGTTGAACGCCTCGGATGGTTCGGAGGTGGCGCGGCTGGACGTCGTCTCGGACCTGTGGAGTCTGGAATTCTCCGCGGACGGTCGATGGCTGGCGGGTACGGGCTTCGGTCAGGAGGTGCAATTGTGGAAGGTCGATTCAGGACAACGACGGCCGGCGAAGCTGGCGGGGCATCGCCTGCCCACGTGGCATGCGGCGTTCCATCCGGATGGACGACGTCTGGCGACGTCCTCGTCCGACCGCACCATCCGGCTCTGGGATCTGGAATCCGGGGCGCCGGCGGGCCTGCTGCGAGGGCACGGCAGCGAGGTCTGGGGGCTGGATTGGTCTGCGGATGGGCGCTTCCTCGCCAGTGGAGGAAAGGACCGGGTTGCCTTCGTCTGGCCGGGTGGGGTGCACCGGGTTGCGCCGGTCATGGATCACCGCGAGTACGGAGACCTCGTGTTCTCTGCGGACGGCGGCCATCTGGTGACCCTGCCTTTGGATCGGAACGAGGGAGCCCTGGTTTGGGATGTGGGTCAGGATGAGCCAGTGCCCGTCCGCATCGCGGGGCCGGAGGTGCTTGCCCTGGATGCTGGCGGCCAGACCGGATGGGTGCGCGGCGAAGGATTCCGCCTGCGACATGGCGCGTTGATCGGGGATCGGGCCGGACGGGTGATCGAACTCGAACATGAGGCGGGTGAGCTGCCGGGCGAGTCCTGGGCGGGTTCCCGGGGCGGCCGATTCGTGGGGGCTCTTTCGGGAACGATGGTTTCGCGATGGGAAACGTCCACGGGGCGGCGGCTGGAGAAGGTGGTGATCCCGGGGATGACGGGGATGAAGCTCATCCTCAGCCCGGGTGGCCGGGCCTCGGTGGTCCACGCGGGAGAGCAAGGGTTCTGGCTGGTGCGCGACGGGGTCAGCCGTCATCTCGCGACGCATCTGGATGCGGCCCGTGGGGCGGCGTTCTCCGAGGATGGCCGTTGGCTGGCAACGGCGGCCTCCGACGCATTGATCAAGGTCTGGAGCGTGGACGAGGGTTCGGAGGTGGCGACGTTGCGAGGCCACCTCACCGAGGTGAGTGGCGTTGCCTTCGCTGCGGACGGCGTGACCCTGGCTTCGATCGAGTTGGGCGTTGGATTGCGGTTCTGGCATCTCCCGACGCGACGGGAAACCATCTCCATCGCCGACCGGCAGGCGGGGGATGGCCTGCAGTTCTCACCGGATGGGCGTGGGTACGCGATGCGCCTGCGCGAGGGTGGAGCCCGATGGGTCCAACTCGGGCGCTGAATCCGAAGGAACGGCTGTAATCGGGCGACGGGAACCGTTCTTCGCAGAAGGTGGCGAAGAGTCGATGGCAGCGTCGGATGTGGTTCTGGGCTTCCTGGGTGATGCTCAGTCACGCCCTTCTGGCGGGCCCATTTCCTGCATTGAGCGGTCGACTTGTGTTCGGTGGGGCAGACGGATCCGGGCGTGTGGAGACGACCTTCTCGGCGGTGGTCAATGATCCGGCGGCATCCGCGATCGAGGTGGTGGACGGGCACGAGACGGAGTTGGTCGTGGGACGACTCGCGGGCACCGTGCTGGGACATCCCGGGCATCGATTCGGGGATGGGTTGCAGGAGCTGCGGGTTCGGGTGGATGCCGCTGGCGACGCCTGGGTGACAGGCGGATTCGTGACGGTGGAGCCGCCCGCCTTCCCAGACCTGGATTCGGCCAGACGGATCGACTTCGTCCGGGAAGACATCGTCCTGCTGCCTCAGGGAGCTCTGGCGCGTCGCGTCGTCCTGCGGTTTCCGTCTGGATTCGGGATCACTCCGGATATGCGGGCCCGGACGCTCCGGGCACGACATGCGTTTGCGACAGTCTTCCTAGATGGGGATCTGCGTCCGCGGGAGGACCTGGTGTTGCAGGCGTCGGATCTGGGGGGTGAAGCGGTCTTCGGGTACCGGGATGGCGTTCCCGTGTGGTTTGCTTCGCCCTGGATGCGGTGGCGGATCTCCGAAGGCGAACTGGAGCTGGGCCCGGCCGCCCTGCGTCCGGTGGGGGAGGCGGAGGATGACCGGATGGATCAAGTGGCTCAGCTGCCCGCAGGTGTGCTCGCGGATCCGGCGATGGCGCGGCGCCTTTCCAATGCGGATCTCTTCCGATCGGTTCGCGATACCGAAGGCGCCGCGGTGCGGATCCAGTGTGGGACCAACGGAGCGGCGGCGTTGGATGCGGTGCTGACGTTCGGTCCGGGGGAGTTTGCGGCGCACTTTCCGCGGGGGCTGGGTGTGGGTTGGGACGGAGCAGGGCGGTTGGTGATCCGCGGCGACCGTGTGGTTGCAGGGGAGAGTCGGCTGGCCAGGGCGCTGCCGTCGGAGCTGCAGCAGGCGGACGGCTGTCCGGACAATCCGTGTTCCGCGAAGGCTGGGTCGATTGCCGTGCGGGTTGAGCCGGATGAGGCTGACTGGCGGTTCACCGCGGACCTGGGGTTGGCGGTGGCCGGGCGGACCTCGGCCCAGCGGCTTGTCTGGGGCGGAGAGAACCAGGGCCGGCCCGTGCACAGCGCCGGATCCTGGACGGATGCTTCGGTGCTCCTGGCGGGAAGCCGCCTCGCTGGAATCGCGCGCGAGGGCCGGCCGGCTTCGGAAGGTCCGGGTGCGTTGATGCTGAGCGGGCATGGAAGTTCCGGGGACTCCGATCGCGTGGAGCGGCCCGGCAGCGACGCTTACGAACGCGAAGGACTCGCGGACTATCCGGGAATCAACTTCCGGGTGTCCGGCGCTCGCGGATTTGATGGGGAATCGATCCTGGGCGGTCGCTCGACCGGTGTGTATCCGCTGACCGGGGAGTCGCGTTTCCATGTCCGGCCTGCGGGGGTCAATGGACGGTTGGACACCCGCGGGTTTCCTGTGGCGCAGCGCTGGTACGGCTTCGACTTCCGGGTGGAGGGATTCAGCCTCGCCTGGCGCGACTCGCGGAATGTGGACTCTCGAACGAGCGGTCGACTGGAGGTTCCGTTTCCTGCGGGGTTCAGCCAGGGATTCCGGAATCTGACGTTCGGCTGTGGAGGGCGGCTGGCCGCTGCCGAGCCCGCGGACCCCGCCGAAGACTTGCGCCTCGATCACTGGGCGACGCCGTTCCGGACGCGCGCGGTCTCCTTCCGTCCCGCATCCCTGGGAGGCTGTGCGGCGCCGGAAGATGGAATCCTCGTGCTGGGAATGGATGTCCAGGTCCCGCTGATACGACGCCCCCTGCCGGCGGTGCTGGGATTCGTGGTGCGGGATCCAATGGGCGCGCGTCTCGGGGATCTCACAAAGGCTGCGGACGGCGTTGGATTGGATTCGCGGATCCCGGTGCCGGTGGGTGCGACGGGACTGCGACTCCCGGCAGTCACCGGGCCTGGGTTTGGCTTCACCCCTGTGACGGGAGCGTACTTCAGCCAGTATCAGACCGGTGGAGCCTCGCGGGACGGATTCCTGAATCTTGCGGGCGGGATTCGCGTGGCCTTCTTCGAGGCGTTGCAGGCGCATGTGCATGTGCAGCCGCAGCTCGGGATTGCCGGGATCCACGTGATGGGTGGATGGGCGGAAGCTGGACGGAATCACTTCAACGACCCGGTGTTCGATGCGTCGCATCGCGGCCATCCTGTGGGAATCGACCTGGAGACCTACCGGACGGGCGGTGCGGTTGGTGAATACCTGCCGCGTGTCCGACAGACCTGGCTCGACTTCGCGCGACTCGATCTTCCGGTGAAATGGGCGGGTGCCGCACGGCGCGTGTTCGTGTCGGGTGGTGATGGAGACCTTGATCTCCGGTTGCTGCGCTTGCCGGCGCGGGTGGATGAGTTGGGGCCAACGACGGCCGTGATCGGAGTCGGGATCGAGGTGAAGGACCTCGCGAGGTTCTCCACGGACCGACTCCTCGCCGATGCCGCGGGCGCCCGCACGGGCCTGCAACGCATCCTGTCCGAGGCGATGGGAGATGCGGCGCGAGCCGTGGGAATCACCGCAGCGGTGGAAGAGATGGACGCCCTGACTTCGCCGCGGTCCGACGGGTGGTTCGCGTCCCCGCTGCGACGCGCGGCGGATCCGCTGGTGACCTCCCTCGTCCAGGCCTACACCGAGGCTCATGGTGATGGCTCACGCCCCATCGCGGCCGTGCGTGCGGACTTCTGCAATCGGGTCGACGGCATTCTGGGCGGAGATTCGATCGGGCTGGCATTGGACCGCCTGATGCAGGGTGCCGGTACCGGACCTGGCCTGATCGAGGATCTGCGGGGACGGGTGGCGAAGGTTCACGACGGCGTGACCTCCGCGCGGGACATCCTCGCGCGTGGGCCGGATGGGCGACGGCCGGTCGTGGGAGAGTTGGCCCGGCGCCTCGCGCGATCGCCGGAAGCCGGCATTCTGCTTCAGCAATTGGCGGATGAGACCATCGCTGCGGAGGTTGAGGGTCTGGGTGCGACGCTGGATGTGATCCACGACGCACTCGTGCGCGTCTCGGAGGATCTGCGTCAGGTGGAAGCCGGACTGGGCGGCGGCGGAGAGGTTGGGGCCTCGATCCAGGGAGCAACCGCGTCGGGTCCGCGGGTGGTTGCGCTGGGCGCCGAGATCCGTGCCGCGGTCTGCGATCGGCTCGCTCGACTGGACGGTACGCCGGGGCGCGTCCTCCTGGAACATCCGCCGTCCGAACTGCGCGAGATGCTCCACGCCGAGATCCGCGACCGTGTGCTGGCTTCGGTGGTTCCGGAGCGCGTCGGCCTGATCCTGCGCGCGGTCCTGGAGCCGTCCCGCGGAATCTTCCGTCAGGCATTGGACGGACTGTTTGCCGAGTTGAACCGCAGCCTTCGGACCGCGGTGGCGAGGCAATTCGGCGATGCCGTCCTTCCCGCGGACGTGCGCGAGGCCGAGGGAGCGCTGGCCGGGCGGCTTCGAGCGGCGCGACTCAACGGACAGGTGCGAATCCGGGATGAGACACTCGATGGCGTGCGCGTCGAGGGCCGGCTGGAACTGGTGCTGGAGGATCCGCAGAAGCCATTCACGTTCCATGGATGGATCGAGGCGGGTAACCAACACGCGGACCAGCCGCCCTCGGACTGCCGGCCGGCCGGTGCGCGGGATGTGACGGTCCGGATCGGCGCCGAGTCGTCGGGCGTGGCGGGATATGGCGAACGCGCAGACGGTGCGGTCCTGAAGACGGACGTGGATCTGCGGGTGGCTCTCGCACCGGGTTCGGGGAAGCCGCTTGGGATGGATGGCGTGGTGGGCTTGAAGGGAACCCTGGATGTTGGGGACTTCGGTCTTCGGGACGCGCGGCTTCGCCTCGCGGCGGGCCTTGGGGGGAACTTCCTCAGCGGAGTCGTCCGCGGGGATCTCAATGGCATCGATGCCGACATCCGATTCTTCCTCGGGCAGGCCTGTGATCCAGGTGCGTTGGGAGTGCTGGATCCAGCGACTGCGGAAGTCCTGACATTGCCCGAATACCAGCCAGCGCGTCGTCCGGGCGGCGGTCTGGCCGGGTTCTATGTTGGCGCGGACGGCACGTTTCCGCTGGAGAAGCTGCTGGGCCTGCCGACCACGCCGGCGATCAGTCTTCGAGGGAGCGGCGGCAACGCCTGGTTTGGTTTTGCGGTGCTCCCGGCGCCGGGACACGGCTCCGGCATCCTGATCGGTCGACGCATCCATCAGGGCGTCGATGGCCGGGTGCTGGGAGCGGTCACGGTCCGGGGTGACTATCACCTCGCGGGTGCGTTGGGATTGGTGATTCCTCCGGGTCGGCGGGTGGCGGGCTTCCTGCCGGATCCCACGGAACTGGGGCTCGATGCAATTCTCGCCGGCGCCGGTTCCGTGGAAGCGAAGGCCGGGGTAGGCCCGCTCAAGGTCGGCGGCTCCGTGCCGGTGAAGGTGCTGCTCAAGTTGCGTCCGGCACTGCGACCGCCGGGATTCCCGCCATTCTCGGAAGCGTGCTACCGGATCGCGATCGGAGACCTGGTGACGACGGAGGGATGCACGCCATGAGCTCGGGGAACGGATTGGGAACGGGGTGGACGAACGCCTGGATCGGCCTGCTGTGGGTGCTCTGTCTCGCGACCCCTGCGCTGGCGCGTGGCGGACCGGACCTGCTGATCGCATCCGGCACGACGATCGTGGACGGGGTCGGTCAAGGCCACGTGTACCTTGCTTGGGACGTGACGGAACCCGGTCGTCTGCGTGGAAAGCGCTTCTCGGTGCATGGAAAGCCGGGGCTGCCTGATGGCACGGGTGCCTTCGTCCTTCTGGGGCAGGTGCCACCTCCCCGCACCGCGGAAGGTCTGGAGCCGATCGTTGCGCAGTCTGCACGACTCGGATTCGGTGCAGCGGAGGTGGGTCCGGTCCTCGACGCGTTGGGTGTGACCGCTGGCCTGCCTCTCGCGGCCCGGCTTGCCGAGATTGTGGGCCGTGCTTCGACCAATGAGGTGGTGGAACTCGCGCTAGGGGCCGTGGCCCGCGGGCAGCCCATTCTCGAACTGGCGTTGGGTCGCGCATGGAGCGGACCCGTCCCGGGCGGCACCTGGACCTATGAATTGCGGGAGTTGGATGCCGCCACCAGCGCCGGTGGTGCGGTTGTGGCTCGGGTCACGCTCGATCCCGGTGCGCTGGTCCCGCTCCCGGCGCCGGGAGCCCCGTTCCAGGTTCAGGATCTCCGTGCTTCCGGGGACCGAAGGATCCGAATGAGGTGGTCCTCTCCGGCGGGCTTGAGGCGGCGGTTGGCGTTGTCGCGCGGGTATGATCTCTGGCGGGTACCGCGAGCCGACGCGGAAGCCCGGCAATGGTTCGTGCAGGCCCCCTCGATCGCGGACCTGGTTCGCGGGGCGCTCCGTGTGAATGAGTCGCCGATCCTGGTGGCGCGTGAACTGGATGAAGCGGGAGTCCGGGACCCGGCTTTGGACATCGCGCATTTCACGGACGACGCAGGCCGGGATTCGGGCGCCGGGTTGGGGTTCGCGGATGGGTCCGAGTGGGCCTATGTCGTGGTGGCGCGCGACCTCCTGGGACGGCCTGGCCTGGCCTCGCTTGCCGGCAGCGCGCGGGCTTGCTGGACCGCAACCCCTCGATCGTCGCAGAACCTCCACGCCGAGGGACGGGTCGAAGCCGGCTCCGGAGCCTCGTTCGTCCGCCTCGAATGGGACGGCGAGTCGGCCGAGGATCCGCTGGCGGCGACGCACTACGAGATCCACCGCGGCTCGGACTTGCGGGAGCACCGGCCCGGATTCGATCCGGATCCGGCCACGTTGATCGAAACGGTTGAATCCGCAGTGGGGCCCGTTGCGTTTGAAGACCGATCCCTCGTGCCGGAATCCGCCCATTCGGGACGCACTTACTGGTACGCGGTCCGCCCCGTACGGGTCGGACCGTGCGGGCCAATCCGGGGCGCGATCTCGGCTCCCGTGCTGGGTGGTCTTCGAACCCTGGCCGGCCCGCCCGCTCCGCAAGGCACGGTGGAGGGGAGCTGCGGCTTGCCGACGGTTGTCTGGCGTCCTTCTGCGCTGATGCCCGATCCATCACCGCCCGGGAACGGCAGGGTCCGGTGTCGGATTGAATGCCGGCGGATCGGTCCGGGAATCGTCTGGACGGAAGTCCGCGCCGTGCTGAGGGGTGGCGCGCGGGTCGTCGAGTTCGGGAGGACCTGGTACCCGGCCGAGGACGATGTGCTCGCGTTCGACCTCGAGATGTCGGCGGCCGAGGGAGACGCGCCCCTCGAGCTTTCGTGCGTGTCCGGATCTGCCGGTGGACGCACGAGTCCCGGCGTGCCATTGCCTGCCTCGCTTCGTGCACATCCCGGGACCGGCCAGTTGTGGGTGGCGCGTGCCGAGTTGGCCGAGTGGACAGCGCGTGACCTGGTACCGGGGCTGCCCCAATCGGCGGCCTACTTCGCAGAGCCGACCTGTTTCCGTGTCCGCTCGGCGGATGCGTCCGGAAGGGTGACCCTCGAGTTGGGCGGGAACGCGGCAGATCGGTACGCCCTGTATGCAATTCCGGCAGCGACCAACGGTGGAGATGAACTCCCCGGTGGTAGGTTTGTGGGACTCGTATCGCCCCAGTCGGGTGTCCTGATCGTCCGGGATCCCGGGCTGGTTGGAGCCGATCCGAACGGGGTTCGGTATTGCGGATTCCGCTTCGGCCCGGAGGACTGCTCCCATGTGGGCGGATCCGAAGGCGGCGGCGGCGTTGTCCGCGGACCGCGGGTGCTGCTGGACCTGAGTGAAGGCGTCCGATCCTACCGCATCTTCCGGCGTATTGACGATGGAGAGCTCACGCTCGTGGCGACCGGGATCTGCGATGGGCGGAAGGAGCGACAGGTGCTGGTCGAAGATTGGGTCGTGCCGTCGGGAGGCGGCCGGGTCTGCTATTTCGGACAGGTTCTGGACGAGCACTCGAATCCGTCGCCAAACACCCTGCTGGGCTGCGTCGAGGTGGCTGCCGTGTTGCCGGTGCCGATCCTCATGGAGCCGCAACAGGCTGGAAGCACGGCCCGGGTCCGGTTGCGGTGGTACGCGCCAGAGGCGGGGGTGGACCGTTTCGAGGTCTTCCTCCAGCCCGAGTATGGCGAGCTTCAGGCGCGGCCGCTGGGCGCTGTGCTGACCGGCAAGCCGACCGGAACGTTCCATGGGCTGGCGCGGCACGCGGTGCTGCTCCCGGGTGCCTCGGCTGCGTCGCGGGTCTTCTCCGGGGAGCAGTGGTTGACCGGTCGAGTGGGCGCGGACCTCGGGCCCGGACCTGAGTTCTCGGTCGACGTCGACGTTGATGAGGGGCGGCCCTACCTCGTGTGGTTGAAAGCGGTCGGTTCCGATGGCCGGCGTGGCAATCCCAGTCTGGCGCGCCGGATCACGTGGCGGCGTCCGCAGGCGGAGGCGGGCGTGGTCCCCTGGCCGGCGCGTCCGGTCCCGGCGACGCAGGCGTTCCATCCCTTGGTGCGCGCAGTGCTGCAGCCCGGCTGTGAAACGATCTCCAACGGAATTCCTGTGGGAGTCCGCATCGGGGCGATGCCGTGGTCGGATGGATTCCGTTGCGCGGATGAGGTGGGACGGCCGGTCCAGTTGGCAGTACGTGAAGCCGCGGCCGTCATTGCAGACCTGGATCCGGGCCGGTGGTTGTTCCGTGAGGCGACGGGGAGTCCGCCACGGCCTGAGGCCACGCTGTTGCCGGCGGTCCTGTACCGTGAGCAGGTGGCGAATGCCGAGTTTCCGAAGGTGGCCGGCGACCTCGTGCAGGTCTCGCCGATGATCGAGCGGATTGCCTGGGGTACGACGCGCATCGGGAGTGACCGTCAGGTGATCTGGATGTTGGACCCGCACGTGGTCATGAAGGCTTCTCCGAACTTCGGCCAGGCCGGACTGGGCGCCGCCTTGGAACTGTTCATTGGCGACACGCATCCGGTCGTCTCGGGTGCGCGCTACCGCTACTGGCTGGTCCGGCTTGATGGCGGCGGTGAACTGGAATCGATCATTCCTGCGGGAGAGGTGGAGGTGCCATGAATCGATCCCTTGTGCGTTGGTCGGGTGCCTGGATGCTGCTGGGCGCGGTGGTCGTGGGCGTGGCGCAGACTCTGCCGGCGCCCCGGGGCAACGTGCTCTTCTTCGACGCAGATCCGTTTGGTTCGGACGCGGCCGTCTGCCTGGGCGGGACGGTTCTGGGTGATTGGAGCGTCGGTGCCGCCGGGGCTCCTGGCGGTTGGCGACTGCGCGCCGCCCGGCAGGCGGTCGATGGTGGACCGTTGGGTATGTCGATCGAGGTTGCCGTGGGAACGGTTCCAGAGGCGACGCGGTTCCTGCTGGTGAATCAGCCGGAGCCGGATGTGTCGGTTTTCAACTTCGCCGTGCCGGCGCGGGGAGTGGATTCCGATGAGAACGGCCTGCCGGATGCCTGGGAGCGGAGGTTCTTCGGGGTGACGGGTGTCCGCGCCCTGGATGATGCGGACGGGGACGGCGCATCGAATGCCGAGGAGGCAGACGCGGGTACGGACCCGTTGCGGAGGGACTCTGCACCTGGGCTCGAAGAAGGCCGACCCACCCTGGAGGCAGAGGTGCAGGGTGGCTGGGTGCACTTGCGATGGCCAAGCCGATGGGCGCGCCATCGAGTCCAGAGTGCCATCCGGCTCGAGGCCGGCGAAGAGTCCGGTTGGAGGACGTTGCGTTGTGAACAGGCGCCGCCGGGTCTGTCGTTGGAGAAGGTTCAGGAAGCGTGGATTCCCGCGGAACCCGAGGGGCGCTTCTTCCGTCTGGCCGCGTCGGGCGTGGCACCGGGCGCACGCGTCGAGGCTCCGGATGGAACGGGGTGTTTTCCGGAGGGTTTGCTTGGCCTCTGGAAGGGTGAAGGCAACGCTGACGATTCGTTCGGTGGCCATCACGGAGCCTGGACCGGCCCCTCCGCGTATGGCGCAGGAAGGTCGGGTCGGGCTTTCCGGTTTGATGGACGGGGCCGCGCGATGATCCGGATCCCGGATGCCCCGGGTTTGCATGCGGACGAGTTCACAGTCACGGCATGGATCCAACCGGAGCTCGATTCCGTGCGTCCGCTGGAAGGGTTTGCTCCGGGAGGCTTGGTCTTTGGGAAACTCCTATCGAGGGAGCGTGGGCATCTGGCGTTCGCGCTGCGGGCCGCGCCGGTACCAGGAATCCTCGGCTACATCCAGGGCTACTCGCCGAATGGAGCCTTGCTGAACGCAACTCGGGCGCACTGGTGGGTCGCCAACACCAACACGTGGTACCATCTCGCGATGCGCGTCCGGTCCAATGCCGTGACCCTCTTCCTCAATGGGGTGCCCTTGCCGGACAGCACCCGATCGGCGGTGGACTTCGGGGTGGCCTGGGATTCCGGTGATTTCTGCATCGGCGGCGCGCCGTTTGCCGGTCTTGCTCCCGAGTTCACCAGTGCGTTCCGCGGATTGGTGGACGACGTGGCTCTCTTCGGGCGCGCCCTGTCGGCAGCCGAGCTGGAAGCACTCGCCGCCATGGATCCGATCGCCGCGCGGATTCCATCCGGTTCGGCGTTGATCGGGCTTGCCGATGAAACCATCTGGTCGATGACCCCGGACGGATTGGAATTCCGCTTCGTGACGGTTGGCGCGCAGCCGAGGCTGTCCGCTGATTCGCGGAGGATTCTTTTCCGGCGGCGCGATGGCTCTCCTGGCGGGCAGATTCTTGTGCGGGATCTGGAAACTGGCCGCGAACAGCTGGTCCACTCCCAGGGCATCTGGGTGAGCGGATACTCCTGGTTCCCGGATTCGGCTCATGTGGCGCTCGACGACTTCAATCTCGGGCCGAGCCGGCAGGGCTTCCGGGCATTGGAGGTGGAGGCAGGACTTCCGGGCGTCGAGATGCTGGCGCGGCATCCTTGGGATTTCGGCCCGATCATTTCGCCGGATGGCAGCGAAGTGATCTTCGAGACGGGTGCAAACGCCGGACCCGACCTGGTCGGCGTGCAGATCGGAAGCGTGCAGGCGGGATATCGGGTGACGGATATCCATCGGCTCCCGGGCACAGGTCCTTCCGACTCGCGTCCGAAGTGGTCGAGGGATGGGCGATCGGTGTCGGTGAGCGATCACCGGAATCTGGCCGTCGTGGATGCTCGGTCCGGAACGAGGCGTGGAGTGACCCGCGCGCAGCAACCCGGGGATGGCTTCGCCGGACCCGCCCCATTCACGCCGGAGGGTCAGGCCGTGTTGGCAGCCGGTGTCCTGGACGGCGTGCGCGGAATCTATCGAATCCCACTCAACCAAGGAGGCGAGCCAATGCTGCTGCGTACCACACCACGATTCGAAGGGGGCTCCCCGGATGCGGTCGACGAAGTCGGCGGAGTGGCTGGCCCCTGGAAGTGAGCCTGAAAGCAACAGTTGCCAGAGGCCAGTTCCCAGAGCTGTCAGGACTGGAAACTGGGAACCGGGAACTTCCCTTGGCCCTGCCTCGTGACCTCGGCAGCTACGGCCCATGAGGGTAGCCGCCGACGTCAGGAGGCGGTGGAAGGAGTTCCAAGTTTGAAGATTGAAGATTCAAGCCAAGCCCGTGGCTTCAACCTTGAAACTGAAAACTTGGGACTTCCCCCTCACACATCATAGTTCAGCCACGGTCCGAGCCAGCGCTCGAGTTCGGGCAGCGGCATTCCCTTGCGGATGGCGAGTTCGGAGACCTGGTCGCGGTCGAGCTTGTCGACCCCGAAGAACTTCGACTCGGGATGCGCGAAGTAGAATCCGCTGACCGATGCGCCCGGCCACATGGCGCAGCTTTCGGTGAGTGAGATCCCGGCGCGGGCCTCGGCGCCGAGCAGGCTCCAGAGGAGACGCTTCTCGGTGTGGTCCGGGCACGCCGGATAGCCGGGGGCGGGACGGATCCCGCGATACTGCTCCTCGATGATCTGTTCCTGCGTCAGGTTCTCGGTCTGGCCGTAGCCCCATTCGCGTCGGACGCGATGGTGCAGGAACTCGGCGAAGGCCTCGGCCAACCGGTCCGCCAGCGCCTCCGCCATGATGGCGCGGTAGTCGTCGTGGGCTGCCTTGTAGCGATCGACGAGTTCCTTGAGGCCGATGCCTGCCGTGACCGCGAAGCCGCCGAGGTGATCCGCGGGTCCGGAGCCGGACGCAGGCTTCGGAGCGATGAAGTCGGCAAGTGACCAGTTCGCACTGCCATCCTGTTTCTCCATCTGCTGGCGGAGGAAGTGAAAGGTCGTGGCGACCTGAGTGCGCGCGGCATCGGTGTAGACCTCGACGTCCTCGACGCCGGGAAGGCGGTTGGCCGGGAAGAACCCGTAGACGGCGCGGGCGCGAAGGGCGCGCCGGCTGACGATCTCCTTCAGCAGCTCCTGGGCATCGTTGTAGAGCTTGCGTGCCTCCTCACCGTGCTTCGGGTGATCGAGGATCGACGGGAACCGTCCGCGCAGTTCCCACGTGTGGAAGAACGGCGACCAGTCGATGAACGGGACGAGGTCGTCGAGACGGATGGCTTCCGTCGTGATGTTGCCGTCGCCGCCGGACATGCCTGGCGTGCGCGGCGCGGGAGCCGTGTCGAGGCAACGCAGGCCGATGAAGGCAGGCTGCGGCAGGTCGGTGTAGCCGAGTTGCGGCGCGCGCTTCCGGGCTTCCCCGAGCGGCAGCAGCTTGCGGCGGTTGCCGGAGTGCTGTTCGCGGGCGGCTTCCTGGTCGGCGCGCAACTGCGTGACGAAGCCAGGCTTCTGCTCCGCGGAAAGCAGCGCAGAAACCACGGGAACGGCGCGGCTGGCATCGAGGACGTGGATCACGGGCTCGCGGTAGCCGGGCGCGATCTTCACGGCCGTGTGGGCCTTGGACGTCGTGGCACCGCCAATCAGCAACGGCAGCTTCAGGCCGCGGCGATCCATCTCACGTGCGACATGCTGCATCTCGTCGAGCGACGGCGTGATGAGGCCGGACAGGCCGACGATGTCGACCTTCTCGCGTTCGGCGGTGTCGAGGATCTTGTCGGTGGCGACCATGACGCCGAGGTCGATCACCTCGTAGTTGTTACAGCCGAGCACGACGCCAACGATGTTCTTGCCGATGTCGTGGACGTCACCCTTTACGGTGGCGAGCAGGACTTTCCCTTGGGCCTGGGTTGCCTGGCCGGCGGCGGTGGCCGCGGCCTTCTCGGCTTCCATGAAAGGGGTCAGGTACGCGACCGCCTTCTTCATGACGCGCGCGGACTTCACGACCTGCGGCAGGAACATCTTGCCGGCACCGAAGAGGTCGCCGACGACGTTCATGCCGTCCATCAGCGGTCCCTCGATCACGAGCAACGGTCTTCCCAACTTCTGGCGGGCTTCCTCGGTGTCGGTGTCGACGAAGGTGTCGATGCCCTTGATCAACGCGTGCTTCAGGCGTTCCTCGACGCTGCCGGAGCGCCACGCTTCATCGGCGGGGCCGGCAGTCGTGGTGGCTTGGCCCGCCGTGCGCTTCTTGAGTTCCTCGCCGAAGGTGACGAGGCGTTCGGTGGAGTCGGCACGGCGGTTCAGCAGGACGTCCTCGACGAGTTCGAGCAGGTCCTTCGGGATCTCCTCGTACACCTCCAGCATGCCCGCGTTGACGATGCCCATGTCCAGTCCCGCGCGGATTGCGTGGAAGAGGAACGCCGAGTGCATCGCCTCGCGGACGTGGTTGTTGCCGCGGAAGCTGAACGAGATGTTGGAGACACCGCCGGAGACCTTGGCGCGGGGCAGGTTGGCCTTGATCCACCGCGCGGTCTCGATGAAGTCGACGGCGTAGTTGTTGTGCTCGTCGATGCCTGTCGCGACCGTGAGGATGTTCGGATCGAAGATGATGTCCTCGGGCGGAAAGCCGGCCTGTTCGACGAGGAGCTTGTACGAGCGGGCGCAGATCTCGGTCTTGCGCGCGAAGCTGTCAGCCTGGCCCTTTTCATCGAAGGCCATCACCACGACCGCCGCGCCGTAGCGCCGTACGGTGCGGGCCTGTTCGAGGAACTTCGCCTCGCCCTCCTTGAGCGAGATGGAGTTCACGATGCCCTTGCCCTGCAGGCAGCGCAGGCCCGCCTCGATCACCGTCCACTTGGACGAGTCGATCATGATCGGCACGCGGGCGATGTCCGGCTCCGATGCAATCAGGTTGACGAAGCGCGTCATCGCGGCCACACCGTCGAGCATGCCTTCGTCCATGTTGACGTCGATGATCTGGGCGCCGCTCTCGACCTGCTGGCGCGCGACGCTGATCGCCTCGGTGTAGTTGCCTGCGAGGATGAGCTTCGCGAAACGGGGCGAACCGGTCACGTTCGTGCGTTCGCCGACGTTCACGAAGTTCGTGTTGGGGGTGAGGTTGAACGCCTCCATGCCCGACAGGCGCTGGTAGGGCTCGATCACCGGCACCGTCCGCGGCGGCAATCCCCGCACGGACTGGGCCAGGGCGCGGATGTGGTCCGGCGTCGTTCCGCAGCAGCCGCCGAGCACGTTCAGCCAACCTGCTTCCGCCCATTCGCGGACCTTCGGCGCCATCGTCTCCGGCGTCTCTGGGAATCCCGTCGGCAGGAGCGGATTCGGCATGCCCGCGTTGGCGTAGATGCAGACGTAGGTGTCCGCGATCTTCGAGATCTCCTCGACGTACGGCCGCAGCTCTTCCGGTCCGAGGGCGCAGTTGAATCCAATCGTGATCGGGCGGATGTGCCGCACCGAGTTCCAGAAGGCTTCGACGGTCTGGCCGGTCAACGTGCGCCCCGATTTGTCCGTGATCGTTCCGGACACCATCACCGGCACGCGCTCGTTGCGGGCGGTGAGGACTTCGTCGATGGCGTACAACGCCGCCTTGGCGTTGAGCGTGTCGAAGATCGTCTCGACCAGCAGGACGTCCACGCCACCGTCGAGCAACGCCTCGACCTGTTCGCGGTACTGGTGGCGCAACTGGTCGAACGTCACCGCCCGGAATCCGGGGTCGTTCACGTCCGGCGAGATGGACGCCGTCACGGGCATGGGCCCGATCGCGCCAGCCACGATGCCCCGATGGCCCGTGCGGGCGAAGACCTCGTCGACGGCCTCGCGGGCGACGCGGGCGGAGGCGAGGTTCATCTCGCGGGCCAGCTGGACGAGGAACGGGTCGTGGATGACGGCGTCGAAGAAGGCCGGATCCTTTCGGCCCTCGGGGTGACGGAAGAAGAAGTCGTGCTGCCCGATGGTCGTGGCCGAGAAGGTGTTCGTCTCGATGATGTCCGCGCCGGCCTCGAGGTATTGGGCGTGGATCTCGCGGATGACGTGGGGCTGGGTGAGGAGCAGGACCTCGTTGTTTCCCTTCAGATCCTTGCCGGTCCAATCCTTGAAGCGGTCGCCCCGGTACTGGGCTTCACCGAGCTTGTAGCGCTGGACCATCGTGCCCATGGCGCCATCGATGATGACGAGCCGCTGGCGGAGTCGATCGACCAGTTCGGCGCCACGGGTATAGGGGGGGTGGGCAGGGGCGGGGGCCGGAGTCTGCATGGGCGGGATGCTACTCCGCCGAGACGCTGGGCCAAGCCATAAATCAATCCATCAGGATGGGAGGATGGGTTGGTGGATACCGGTTCGCAAACATGCCTCCGTCCATCAATCCGGCGCGAACGACAGCGGGGGATTCTGTCCGAAGCGAGATGCTCAAGCCGCCGCGATGGCTTCGAACTCGGACAAGGACGGGATCGTGACGACCGCGAGTGCCAGTTCCCGAAGCCTCGCCTCGTCCTGGATCGCCTCCACCCGGTTGCGCAGGGCAGGAGTGCACGGACCGAACCGGACACGAATGAGGTCGAGCAAGAGCTCGCGGGCTGCGCAGTATCGTCCCTCCAACCGCCCCTCCTGTCGGCCCTCATCGCGACCCTGAGCCAGGCCTCGTTCCACGCCTTCCTCCCAGACGATCCGCTCGTAGGTGCTGCGTCGTTTGGTCTGCATGCTCGCCTCCATATCCCTCACATCCTTTCGAAACTCTAGCTCCTCCTGCTCCGGCAACGCCAGCAGCCAGTGGATCAGCCGCATCACCTCCCGGACTTCCGTCTCCTCCATCCCGGACTCCAACAAACGTCGGACCAACCCGAGCTTGCCCTCTCGCCGTCCCTTCACGTCCTTTCCCGTTCTCTGCGCCATCCGATGCGCCTCGATCACGCGCGCCACCGGATTGCCTGCTGCGATCCATCGTTCCAGGTCGAGGTCGGTCAGTTTGCAGGTCCCATACTGAAAGCGGAGAGAACATTCCGCGAAGGACTGGGTGAAGGGTTCGGGTCGCCAGCGCGGATTCGGATCCGCCAGGACGGCAAGACTCACGGGAGGCCGGCCGAACCGGTCGAAGATCCGACAAAAGTACTGGAACATGCGGCGCGGCAGATCGTCATCGCACTGGGCCTGCACCTCGATGTGGACGAGCAGAAGTTCCTGGGTGCCGTCTCGGCGAAGGACTTCCACCAGCTTGTCGACGCGCATGGGACCGGATTCGGAGTCGCGGACGATCTCCTGCAATTCGGTGTCGAGGAAGCGCGGCGCGGTCGACCAGTCGATCTGGTCGGCCAACGCCGGGAACGCGAGGGCGAGGCACGGCTGGAGGAAGGTCTCCAGCGTCGCCTTCCACGCGGCATCATATTCGGTGAGGGGGCTCAACACCTCCCTGCTACGCCGCGAAGCACGGAAGGTTACAGCGCAGCATGGTCTCTTCTGCCCCTCCTCTGATCCTCGCTCATTGGGTCTTGCTGGGGGGCGTCACCACGCGTCTGGCCTCCCGATGGGCGAGCCAGGCGACGACCTGGTGGGGATCGGCGTCACTGAAGATCTCGGACGAATCCGGTCCGGGCGGTGGGCGGAGGGAACGGGTGGCGGCGGTGAAGGCGGCCTGGGCTTCGGTGCTCTTGCCGAGGTGATGGAGGGCGACGGCGCGGTAGAGTTCGGCGGCGATGGCGAGGGGGCCGGTTTCGCGACCGTCGGGATTGGCGGCCTGGAAGGCGGAGGCTGCGGCGGCGAATTGGCCCGTGCGAAGCGAGGCCAGACCGAGGGCGAACTGGACGCGCAGGCGATCGGTCTGGTTGGTGCCGCGTTCGACGGCCTGCTGGGCGGCGTTCAATGCGGCCTGGGCGAGGGAAGAGTCCGTGAGGGGACGCAGGCAGGCGATCTCGACGGCTTCGGCAAAGCCCGAGACCCGGGTCGCGGTCGCGGCGTGGCGGAGGGCCTTGCGGGCGGCGGTTGCGTAGGCTTCGTCGCGTCCGAACCACGCCAGGACGGGCGCGATGCGCAGGGAGAGTTTGGTGTCCTCGGATAGGTTGGGGGCCGTCTCCTCCAGCAGAGCGATGGCTTCGGCTTGCCTGCCGGCGCGGAAGTAACTGACGGCAAGGTTTGCCATCGAATCGACGGTGTGGGGGTGTCCGACTCCGTTGGCCTTGCGTCGTAGGGCGACGACCTCTTCCCGGAATCGGAGGGCTTCGTCGTATCGGCCCGCCTGTGCACAGGCGAGGGCGAGGTAATGGACGCTGATGATGACCTCGGGATGCTCCGGGGCGAAGTGCTTGCGTCGGAGTGCGAGCACCTGCCGGTGCAGCTGGATGGCCAGCTCGGGATTGCGTCCTTGCTCGAAACAAGCCTGGTAATGCATGGCCATCAGGGTCTGGGGATGGCCGGGGCCGAGGACCTTGCGACGCAGTTCGATCAGCTCGGTCTGGAGCGTGAAGGCCTCGTCATGTCGGCCGTCGGTGTAGAGGTTCTCCGCGAGGTTCGCAATGGCCAGCAGGGTCTCCGGATTCTCCGGTCCGAGGACCTTGCGTCGGAGGTCCTTCACCTTCTGGTTGAGCTCGATTCCTTCCTTCGAGCGTCCGGCAGCCCGGTAGTAAACGCCGAGGTTGCCGAGGACCCGGAGCGAGGAGGGATGCTCAGGTCCGGATTGCCGGTGGCGGACCTCGACGATCGATTCCTCCAACTCGATGGCTTCCTTGAGCTGCCCGTCGCGGAACAGGGCGGAAGCCAGGGCTTCGGCAGCGCCCAGGGCTTGCTCGCTTTCGGGCCCGTGGAGGCGGTTCTGCGTTTTCAGGATCTCGCGGTAGAGCGCGAGGCCCTCTGTGCGCTCGTGCGAACGGGTCAGTGAATTCGCGAGTGCCGCCAAGGCCGACAACGTGACCGGGGCGTCCGGGCCGGATTGGCGACGATGATGTTCGAGGATCCGCTTCCGCAGGGGAACGGCATCCCGTGGAAGGCCGATGGCGTCGTAGGTGTCACTGACCGTGGTTTCGAGGCTTACCCGGAGTTCGGGCATCCCGGCGAGGTCCTTTTCGAGGCGTGCGGTGGCGGTGCCGAGCGCCGCGGCGACGGTGAAGGAGTTCCCCGAGCGCTCTGGATCGGGGCTCTGGAACACCTCGGTCATGAAGCGTGCGATTGCCTCGGCATCGGCGCGGCGGCGCTGGGCTTCGGCTTCGGCCTTGCGGGCGCGGACGGCCTGCCAGGTGGCGAACCCCAGGCCGAGCGACAGGGCGATCAGGACGGCCGCGACGCCGAGGAAGCTGGCGCGGTGGCGTCGGAAGGCCTTCTGGAAGAGGTAAGCGGCACTGGGAGGGCGGGCGAGGACCGCCTCGTTGTCGAGGTGCCGGCCGATGTCCATGGCGAGGCCGTTGACGGTGTCGTAACGGCGGCGCCGGTCCTTTTCCAGGCACTTCATCACGATCCAGTCGAGGTCACCTCGAAGTGCACCCCCGATGAGGTCCACGCGCAGGCCGCGCTTCTGGGCGACGGCTGTCTTCTCCTTTCCTTCCAGCGTGCTCAGCCGGGTGGAAGGCTTCTGCGGTTCCTCCTCGGCGATGACCTTCTGGAGCTGGCCGAAGGCGAGGGAACGAAGGCGTTCCTGGGGAAATGGGGTGCTGCCGGTCAGCAGTTCGTAGAGGAGGACGCCAAGGGAATAGATGTCGGTGCGGGTATCGACATCCATGGAGCTCATCTCGGCCTGTTCCGGGCTCATGTAGGCCGGGGTGCCGATCATGGTGCCGAACTGGGTGAAGACGGTCTTCTCGGTGAGCTTGAGACTGGTGGCCTTGGCGACGCCGAAGTCGATGACCTTGGGCATGGGGTCACCGTAGTGGAGCGTGACGAGGACGTTGGAGGGCTTGATGTCGCGGTGGATGACGCCCTTCTGGTGGGCGCTCTGGATGGCCTTGCAGATCGGTAGGAAGAGGTCGAGGCGTTCGCGGAGCGAGAGTTTGTTCTGGTCGCAGTAGTCGGTGATCGGAACGCCCTGGACGAGTTCCATGACGAAATAGGGGCGGCCGGATTCCGTGGCGCCGGCATCGAGGACCTTGGCGATGTTGGGATGGTCCATCATGGCCAGTGCCTGGCGCTCGGCCTCGAATCGGGCGACGACCTGGCGCGTGTCCATGCCGAGCTTGATGATCTTGAGGGCGACGCGCCTGCGGACCGGGACCTCCTGCTCGGCCATGTAGACGATGCCCATGCCACCCTCGCCGACACGCTGGAGGAGCTTGTAACGGCCGATGACGGAGCCCTCGCGTTCGCCAACCTCCACGATCGCCTCGGAATCCACGCGCTGGGTACTGCGGGGCGGTGGTTTCGGGGTATCGACGAAGAAGGCCTCGGCCTCCTCAGCCTGCCGGAGCATCTCCTCGACCTGGGCGCGCAGTTCCGGCTTACCCCGGCATTCCTGGTCCAGGAACGCAGCCCGCTGGGACTCGGGCAGGTCCCGGGCAGCGACGAAGAGGATCTCGATCTGGCTCATCGAAGTCGACATTTCCAGACCAACCATGCGTCGTCGGCGATGAAAAACGGACAGGGGGAGGGAGTAATTTCCAGGAGAC
The DNA here is from genome assembly GCA_965284395.1 of Limisphaerales bacterium. Classification (GTDB taxonomy): domain Bacteria; phylum Verrucomicrobiota; class Verrucomicrobiia; order Limisphaerales; family UBA9464; genus UBA6176. Next base: position 1,917,774 of record OZ260084.1, read on the forward strand.
GGTGATCCCGAGGCCTCCCGGGGTCCGGGCGCTCTCCACGCCGAGGTATCCCGGCTGTTGCGCCGCCAGCTCCAGCATCCGGTCCGCCGTCTCCCCGTATCCCAGATCCCCCTCGGTCCGCAAAGAGGTGAAGATCACAGCGAAATAGGGTGGCTTCGGTGTTCGGGCGATGCTGTTGGACATGGCTTGGATGGAACCACAGTGGTCCGGCCTGCGCAGCTCATTCCGCGGACATCTGGATTCGCGAGGTGAAGCGAAAGCGATGATGCGAAAGCCCGGAAGCCGACGGCCACACCGGTTGGTGCGGCCGCCCGCCTCCGGGCGAAACCCCGGGCGGAGCCGGGCTTGATGGCTACGGAGCCGGGGGCATGGGCACGCCGCTGACGGCGAAGATGCACGTGACTTCGGCGCTCGTGTTCCGGATGAACTCCAGTCGGGTGATGACCTTGCCGGCGTTGGGGCCGGCGGAGAGGTCGATGTCCGTCTGGTGCAGGCTGAATCCCGGGCTCACGAAGTCATGGGAGAAGCTGCCGGCCGTGGCGCTGCGGGCGAGGTCGTCGATGGCCGGATTGCGGGTCGCGCTACCGAAGCTCCCGTCCCACCAGTCCGGCGCGAAGAACGGGATGTTGGTGCTGACGGTGCCGTCGGCGTAGTGGATGCGCAGCTGGCCGTTGCCGCCCCCGCCGGCGGAGTGGGCGAGCACATGGAGGCGGGAGAACGCCTTGGGCCGCGCCAGTTCCAGGCTGTTGGTGCGCTTGGCGATGGTCAGGGCGAGGACGTTCGAGCCGGTGTAGGGCTGCAGTTCGAAGCGGATCGATTCATCCAGCTTGCTGACGACGGTCCGGTTCGTGGGAAGCCCGTCCAGGTATCCCTGAAGTCCGGCTTCAAACCAGGCAGCCCCGAAGCTGTCGACGGCCGAAGCCTTGCGGGTCGGGGTGTTTTCCAGGACGACGTCCCGGTTCCAGCCGGTGAGCTGGAGGGGCTCGGCGTCGCCCGTGAATCCCTGCAGGCGGAAGAACTGGAGGGCCGAGTTCCCGGGGCGCACCTGCACTTCGCCGTTTGCTTCCGATCGTGGGAGGTTGGCGGTGCTCCAGGAGTTTCCGGGTTCGAGCGACGCGAGTCCCTGCAGGATGGCGTTGGTGATCCCGGCCGGCCAGGAGACGACGACTTCGCCGTCGACGTTGTCGACGTGCAGCTCGGGAAGTTCGGCCAGGACGCTGAAGGTCGAAGTCGTCGGGAGGAAGGATTCATCACCTCCTTGGTCCGCGCGGATGATGACGCGGCCGACGCCGGTGAAGACGAGGTTGGTGCCCTCGATCCGCGCCGGACCGCGGACGACCGAGAACACGGGTGACAGGCCTGCCGTGGAGGGTGCTGTGATGGGCAGGACTGAGGTGCCGACGGTGTGGGTGGCAGGCACAGCCCAGGAAATCTCCTGGGGAATGCCGTAGCGGAAGTCGAGGATGCGGAACTGCCCGCTCAAACCGAGCACGTAAGCGCGGTCGCCCGTGACCTCGACCCTCCAGGCCCCTTGCGTTTCGAGGAACGCGTCCAGGCTCTTCGGTTGCGTGGGATCGCTGATGTCCACAATGACCACGCCCCCGGCCGAGTCGCAGACATAGGCGCGGGACCCGGCAACCCGCACGCTCGTGGCAGCTCCCTTGACGGAAAGCTGGCCCAGACGCCGGATCTGCGTGGGATCCGCGACGTCGTAGAGCGCAAGGCCGCCGGTGCCACCCGCAACGCAGGCCAGGTTTCCGAGGACCTGCATGCTGCGGAAGTCTATCCCGTCCTGGATCGCTCCCAGCTGGACGGGCGCCGTGGGGTCGGTGACGTCCACCACCGTCATTCCGTCCGCGCGCCGACTGAGGTAGGCCCGATTTCCGGCAACGAATACCGATTCCACGTTGGTGCTGAACGTCGTCGGGTTCAGCCGGGTGGGTGCAGCTGGATCGGTGACGCTGATGAGCGCGAGTCCACCGGCGCGGTCGGCGACATAGGCGATCCCTTCCCGGACCTGCACATCTGCGGTTTCGCCTCGGGGAGCGACAGACGCGAGCTGGACGAGATTGGTCGGATTCGAGGTGTCGGCGATGACCAGCCCGGCGCTTTCCGCGGCAATGAAGGCTGTCTTGCCCACCACCTGCACCTTGTTGGCGAATCCATTGATGGGAAGTCGGCTGCGGATGAAGAGACCTCTCAGATCGCTGATGTCCAATGCGACGAGGCCATCGGGTCCGGTCGCGAGCCACGCGGTGTTTCCGATCACCTGGAAGTCCTCCAGCGTACTGGGGCCGAAGTACGCGGCCAGTTGCGTCGCGCGGACTGTTGGCACGTTGAATTCACGTTCCGCACGGAAGGGCAGGTACTCGGCATTGCCCGGTTGTTCGATGACGATTCGGACCGGGTCGAGGTTGGTGACGGTCAGGACTCCTCCCGCGAGCTGGACGGGACCTTCGACCTGGATCGTGAGCGGGAGGCCACTGTTTACGGCGAACTCAAGCGGGTAGGGCTTGCCAACCGTCAGCCCGACGCCGGAAGGCTTTGACGTGACGAGCTCCTGGAGGAAACCCGTGCGGACGTCGAGGACCTGAAGGCCCTCAAGTCCATTGGCGAGGAACGCGTGCTTGCCGACCCCCTTCACCTGGACGCCGGAACCCGGCGTTGAATAGGCGCCGAGTCGGATCGGACCGGACGGGTTCGATACGTCGAAGGCGATGAGTCTGGGCGAGCCGCCCGAGACGTACGCGAGGTTTCCAACCACGTGGATGGAAGATAGCAGGCCGTCCGTGTCGGCTCCGCCGAGTCGGATCGGCACCGGGTTCTGCACGTCCAGGATGACGAGCCCGGCCGTGTCGTCGGCGACGTAGGCGAGATTGCCGACGATCTGGATTCCGATGGCCCAATCGGGGGTGTTGTAGTTGGCGCGACGGACCGGTGCGGAGGGGTTGCTGATGTCGACCACCTGGATGCCGGGATCTTCGTCGGCGACGTAGGCGAAGTTGCCCCTGATGGCGACGTCGCGTGCGTTGCCGGGCGAATCATAGCGCCCCAACTGGACGGGATTCGCGGGGTCGGTGACGTCGATGATGTGGAGTCCGGTCGTGCCGTTCGCGAGGTAGGCGGTGTTGCCAACCACCTCGACGGCCCAGGCTTCGTTGGGTGTATCGAAGGTCCGGATCAGCGTGGGACTCGTCGGGTTGGAGACGTCGAAGATCTGGAGTCCGGCGGTCCGGGCGGCCACATAGGCGAGGTTGCCGGAGATGAAGATGTCCCTGGCAGCGGCTGCCGTCGCGATCCCGCCCACGAGCTTCGGCGCGCCTGGGTCGGCGATGTCCACGACGTGGAGCTGCGGGGCCGCGTCCGCTACGAAGGCGAGGTTGCCAGAGACTTCGACGGCCAGGGCGCTGTTGGTAAGGTTGAGGGTGGCTCGCTGGCTGAAGATGGCCCGCGGCACCTGGGCTGACGCGGTGGCTGCGCATCCGAGCAGGGCCAGCGCCGTCAGGGTCGACAGGAAGCCCTTCGAGCGGCGTGGAGCCGGTCCGCAAGGATCCGGCGGCGATGGGACGGGGTGTTTCATGGCTGATGGTATCAGGCGGGTCTGTTGCGTCGGGCAGGGTTGCCGGCTTTGCCGACGCCCTACCCACCGTTCCATGCGCGGACGGCCCACGAAAACGGACAGGGGGATTTGGGCCGCAAAGAGCGTGGGTGGTGTTGGGGTGGTTTGGCCGAAAAGAACGAAAGAGGGCGAAAAAGGGGGAAGGGATCGGTACGGACGTCGCCGGATCTTTCGGCTTCTGTCGTTTCTTTCGGCAAAACCGGCTCGCAGCCGCAAAGAGAGCGGGTGGCTTTGAGGTGGGGTGGCCGAAAAGAACGAAAGAAGGCGAAAAAGGGGGAAGGGTGGATGTCGGTAGGACGTGGCGGGCGGACGGTAGCGAGTCGGACGCCGCCGGATCTTTCGGTCTTTTTCGCTTCTTTCGGCAAAACCAGCTCGCAGCCGTTTTTCGGCCTCAGCGGGCCTGATCGCGGGTGACGAGCTGGAACAATCGGACCTTGGCCACCTCCCAGTGACGGCGGACGGTCTTCTCGTTGACCTCGAGGGCCTCAGCGATCTCCTGGTGGTTCAACCCGACAAAGAACCGCAGCTTCACGATCTCGGCCTTGAGCGGGTCCTCGGCTGCGAGCTCGTCGAGGACTGCATGGACTTGCAGGACCTTGTCGTCGCCGTCCGGGGCCAGGATCTGCGACTCGGGCAGGTCCACGCGTTCCGGATTGCCGCCTCGCTTCAGCTGGGCCTTGCGTCGGGCGTTGTCCACGAGGATCCGCCGCATGGCCTCCGCGGCGGCTCCGAAGAAGTGGGCCCGGTTCTGCCAGCGGACACCCTCGGCGGAAGCCAGTCGAAGCCATGCCTCGTGAACCAACGCCGTCGGCTGGAGCGTGTGACCGGGTTGTTCCCGCGCCATCCGTGCCGCCGCGAGTCGCCGCAATTCCTCGTAAACGACGATGAGCAGGTCCTCGCCGCCAACCGAATTCAGCAATTGGGTGATCTCCGCCATGGAACCCGGCTCTGATACCTGCCGCGAAAGCCCCGCTCCAGCCAAATGCCGCAGGAGCGGGGAGGGGCCGGGGCCAGGGAGTTGCCAGTCGCCAGATGCCAGTTCCAAGCCTGCATGGTCCGCTGCTGGACGCAGGCCGGCGCCGCGACGGACCAACGTGGTCCGTACCGTGTGACCGGAATTGGCATGGCCCAGAGCAATCCCTGTCGGTCCAGTTGCCGGTCCGATACGCACTTCAGGCCCGTCCTCATTGGCTGAAACGCGGTTTTCCACCACTCCGCTACGTCCTTGATCCCGGGTGGTCCGGCCGGTCCGCCCGCATCCGTCGGACCCCGTTGGCATGCCGGGTGCATGGAGGGCGGCATCGCGGTTGATGCCGCGGAACGCAGCGAAATCCCCCCAGTTGTCAAAGTGCCGGCTTCAGGTCGGCCCCAAGTCAGATGAACACACACACAGTCCCATGCAGTCCCGCCGGCAGCCTCCTGCCGCGCATCCGTCCGTTGATCGCCCTCGTCGCATTGCTGGCGCTTCCTGCGTCGGCATTGGCCGATACGGCCTACGGGTCCCTCAACAACTTCGACGTCGTCAACGACACCGGCGGCAAGTGCTACGGCTTCAGCATCGAGCTCGACGACCTCAACAGCACCGACATCCAGTACACCTACGACTACAATCACTATGGGATGCCGGTGATCTCCGAGGACCGATCGGATCCCGCCCATCCGCGCGTCTTCGTCCGTTACGAGTCGAAGAAGAACACCGATGGGTCGTTCGCCTCGTTCACCAATCCCCAGGACCCGGCTCATCCGCTCGCGCCGACCGATGGTCACGCCTTCACGGATCCTTCGGTCAACCTGGGCGGCGAACACTTCGGAGTCAGCTTTGGTCGCAACCCGAGCCGCGTGAAATACAACTGGCTCGTGGAAGACCCGGCGAATCCGGGGACGCTCATCCTCGGACCGTTGGTCACGATCGCCACGCCGACGTTCACCTACATCCCCGCCGTGGATCCGGCCGCTGGTGCCGTGGCCCAGGTCCGCGCCGCGATTGAGCCCGAACCGCCCGAGAACGAGAACCGCGAGCAATACGGGCCTGCGGTCTGGGTCAAGATCCTCAAGACCGTCCAGAAGTCCGGCAGGAAGGTGAAGCTCGGCGACCTGATGTCCGACGATCTCCGTCGGGACGACGACGAGACCTGGGAAGGCGATGAACAGGCCGAGACGGAGATCGAATGGCAGTTGTTCCAGCGTCGCCCGGCGAACAAGCAGCGCGAGGAGGGCGAGGACGAGATCGAGGCTGGCGACAACCTTCCCGAGGGCGACGAGATCGTGACGCGGCGATATGAGTTCTACACCTATACCGGCCCGGTGAATCCGGAGGACGGCGAGGCGGAATGCTCGGACCTCGACAAGTGCCCGGATGCCATCGGCGCCTACATCGGCGCGCAGATGGCGGGCTTCGACCAGGCGCTGCCGCTCGGCATGCCCGACGCCCTCCAGGACGGCGAGGTTGGTGTTCCGTACGTCGATCGCAGCGTCGTCGTGGGCGGCAACACGCCTTACGTCGTGACCGTTTCCGAAGGCGAGCTTCCGGAAGGGCTGGGCATCGATCCCGTCACCGGCGTGCTCTCCGGGACGCCGACCCGCGCCGGAGTCTTCCAGTTCAAGGTTTCCGCCACCGATGCGGACAACGTCGCGTTCGCGAAGGTGTTCACCCTTACCGTGACCGGTGGGATCATCGTTCCCCCGGCCCTTCCCACCATCGAATGCCCCGCGCCGATCGTCGTCGCGAATGACGCCCGCGAATGCGGCGCCGTGGTCCGGTTCGCTCCCGTGGTCGGCGGCAACCCGTCCGCGATCGCCGTCTGCGACCCGCCCTCCGGGACCTTGCTCCCTGTCGGGGTGACCGTGGTGACCTGCCACGCCGAGACGCCCGAAGGCCTGAAGTCGGATGACTGCACCTTCACCGTCACCGTCGAGGACCGCGAGAAGCCCGTGCTGACGTTGCCGGCGACGATCATCGTGAACGCTGGTTCCCCGCAGGGTGCCGCCACGACGTTCGCGCCCACCGCCTCCGACAACTGTTCGGTGGCTGACCTGACCTGTGTTCCTGCCTCCGGTTCGGTGTTCGCGATCGGTGAGACCGTCGTCACCTGCACGGCGATCGACGCCTCCGGCAACAAGACGGTGGGCACCTTCGTGGTCCGCGTCCTGGGCGCTGAACAGCAGTTGCGCGAACTCCTCCTCCGCGTTGTCAACCTGCCCATCGCGACCAAGGTGAAGAACGAACTCGTCCACGACCTCCGTGAGGCCCTCGACAAGCTCCGCCGCGGGAAGACCCGCGACGCCAGCGGCAAGCTCGCCGACCTCGCCGAGGATCTCCAACCGCGGAAGTTGAAGGGCCTCGCTCCGGCCGAAGCCGCCGTGCTCCGCGCCGAGATCACCCGCATCCGCACGGTGCTGGGCTGGTCTGCCGGGGACGAGGATTGATCCCGTGTCCCGGATTCCCCGGTCCTGAAAGCCAAAAGGCCCTGCCTCGCGCATCCACGCGGGCGGGGCTTTTCCATGTGTCGCCGTCCGGCGAAATCCCCTTGAAGTCTCGTGACGAGACGAGCGGGGCGAAGGGAGGGTCGCAGGCCGCTTCTCGCTGGATCATCCGTCGATTCGTGCCTCGAACTCCGGCAACGTCGATGCCGTCAGAACGACGCGCGCCAATTGACGCAGGCGGGGCTCATCCCGTATTGCCCCGACCCGCTCCTTCAGCCGTTCGCTGCAAGGGCCAAACCGTTCGCTGACCAGCTCCAGGAGCAATTCCTGCGCGGCCGAGTGCCGTCCTTCCATGCGGCCTTCGTCACGTCCTTGCACCAGTCCCTCCTCCCAGACGATCCGTTCGTACGTGCTCCTTCGTTTGGTCTGCATGCTCGCCTCCATCTCTTTCACATCCTTTCGAAATCCTGGCTCCTCCTCCTCGGGCAGCGCCAGCAGCCAGTGGATCAGCCGCATCACCTCCCTAGCTCCACCTCCCTCATCCCGGACTCCAGCAATCGCCTCACCAAGCCCAGCTTCCCACTCCGGCGAGCCCTCATGTCCTTGCCCGTACCCCGCGCGATTCGATGTGCCTCAATGATCCGAGCCATCCGTGGTTCCAAAAGCCTTCTCCACGTTGATCGGATGTCGTGGATCCTGGAAACGGGTGGCTGCGTCGCACGAGGCCGCGAAGGAAGGGCCGGCCGGTTGAAGGTTGGGAGGTGACCTATTGGGGACGGGTCGCGATCGGGGAAGACAATCCGGGCCGCCCGGACTGCGCTATTCCGAGGACTGCATTGGTTCCGCCTACGCCGCCCGGACCTGCCCGGCCCACCATGAAGACGGTGCCTTGGGTGTAGTCATCGGTGCTGTTGCCTACGCGATCGAACAACAGGCAGAACGAATGTCCGCCGGGCCCTCCGGATCCAGCCCCGCCGGATCCGCCGTTTCCTCCGCGCCCGCCTTGGCCCCCTGCTGCCCCGTATCCGAATTCGGATCCAGGATTTCCGCCCTCCCCGCCGGGGCCACCATTGCCACCGTTGCCACCGGGGGCCCCGGGTCCTCCGTCCATGGCCTCGACAACGCAGTCCAGCAGAACGATTCGGCTGATGTGGGAATAGACCGCGATGGAAGAACCACCGGCTTGGCCGCCTCGCCCTGGCGACCCGGGGAGACCGCCGCTACCTCCGCCTCCTCCACCTGCGCCCTGCTGGGGCGGGCAACCGACGACGGTTCCAGAAGCGTTGCTTCCGCCTCCACCGCCCCCACCTCCGCCTGCTCCCGAAGTACCAACTGTCCCATCAAGGCCTGACAATGGCACGTAGCCATCGGGTTCCAGAGTGCCCCAGAGGATCGGATTGCGCGATGCGTTCTTTCCGCTCAAGCCGTCCACCCCCGGGGAGCCGGAGAAGCCATTGTCTCCCCGTCGGCAGCCGGTTCTGGAGCTGCCTCCAGCTCCGGCGAGCGTCGGGCTTCCGACTACGAGGCCTTCTCCCGCGGTTCCTTGGGTACCCGCAGCACCAAGTCCTCCGATTCCCCCTGCGCCCCCTGCCCGCGCGTCTGGAGCCGTGCCTGGACTACCGCCGGCACCGGTTGCATTTGCGCTTGCCCCGTCACCGCCCCGGGCTCCCGGGCTGCCATCTGCTCCGGAAGCGCCGGGTGCGCCCGTGGCTCCGCGGCCGGCGACGATGCGGCATCGGTCGAAGAGCAGTTGACTCTGGCGATTCCTCGCCATGACGGCGTAGCTGCTGGCACCTGGTGTCGCGGCATCGGCTGCGAGGATCTCGAGCCCTGCTATTCGCACGGCGTGATCGGAGGTATCTCCGGGATAGTCGCCAAAGATGAGCACGGTGCTGGGCCCCACGATGCGGGTGAGGTTGTCGGAGGAGTACGTCCAGTTTGTCGTGCCGTCGAACCACCCAAAAAGGCTGACGCGAGGTGGCATCCGCAGGGGGCTATCGAGGATATAGGTCCCTTTCGCCATGTAAACGGACTGCCGGAACGGGATGCTCTCGGCGAGTTCGACGGCATGCTCCAGGGTTGCGACTGGAGCGGTGGCGGTGCCCGAATTCAGGTCGTTACCAAAAGGCGGAGGTGCGAGGAAGATGGCGCGGCTGAAGTCACCGTCGATGCCATCCCCGTTGGTATCCCGGTAGTCGCCAGGGTAGTCCGGTTCGCCGGCCGCTGCGGGTCCGCCGAACAGCCGGAAGAATCCGCTGTCGCCGTCCAGCGGAATGGTCATCCGGTAGGCATTGCCAGACTTCGTTGCCGCCTTCGGGACCGGCCTCCAAGCCGTGCCGCCTGCATTCTGGAAGGAGGTTTCTACGCGGAAGCCGAAATCAGATCCCGGCCAACTGAGTTCAGCGCTGCGACCCTGCGGAATCACCCGGATTTGCGGGGCTTCAGCGAGTCCGACGTTCCCTGCAAGCAGGGTGCATGCAACGAGCGTCGTCGATCTGAGCGAAGAGAAAGCTTGGGACATGGTGTGAGAACAGGGTTTGTCGGATTCCGATGGTGTCTTCAGGGACGGGTCGCCACGGGTGATGCGAGGCCGCCATAGCCGGATTCAGCCTCACCCAGCTCTGAGTTCGAGCCCCCGCGTCCGCCGAGGCCGGGGAGGCCGATGTAGTAGGTGCAACCGTATCCACGGTTGGCGAGGGTATCGACCGTCAGCGGTGGGGGTGAAAAGAAGAATGCAATGGAATGGCCGCCAGCTCCGCCCGAGCCGGATCCTGAGGCAGCGCCACGTCCCCCCTTTCCTCCTGCTGCGCCGCTGGCACCGAGGCCAAATCCCTGGCCGGGAAGCCCGCCGGCCCCTCCCTCTCCCCCGAGGCCCCCGTTTCCGCCATTCCCGCCATCGCCGGCATCCTGGGCGATCAGGATGCTGTCCAGGATGGTCGCGCTACCCGTGGAAAAGACCGCTACGGAAGAGCCTCCCGGGCGCCCGCCACGCCCGACTCCGCCGGCAAGACCGCCTCCGCCCCCTCCGCCCCCTCCGGCCGCTGGTTCCGGGGTACATCCAGATAATGTTGGAGCGGAGTTTCCGCCTCCACCACCACCGCCCCCTCCGCCGACGCCGTGGGACCCGGAAACGCCATCCAAGCCAGCCACTCCCACGTAGCCGGATTCCAAGACCTGGCCAAAGTACTCCAATGGCACCCGGGCATTGATGCCGGGCGTCCCGGAGCCGCCGTCCGATCCCTTTGTACCGGGGCCACCACGTCGGCAGACCGCCCCGGCAGGGCCGCCACTCCCGCCGGAACCTTGGCCCAAACTTGCTCCGATGCCTGCGACCCCGGCTATACCCGCTCCCCCGAGGCCTCCGGCACCGCCGTTACCCCCTGCTCGGACTCCTGCTGCCCCCGCGCCGCCGCCGCCGTTTCGAATGGCATCTGCACCGGGACCTCCCTGGCCACCCGGTAGACCGTCAGATCCATTTGCTCCGGCCGCACCCCTTGCTCCCCGGCCAGCGATGATGCGGCAACGATCAATCAGAATCCCACCGCTGGCGATCATGACAGCGTAGCTCGACTCTCCCGGCTGGGTGGCGTCGGCCGCCTCGATTTCCAAGCCTACGACTCGGACGCTATTCGTCGCGGTGTCGCCCGGATAGTTCCCGAACATGAGGACCGTGCTGGGTCCGACGACGCGGGTCAGGTTCGAGGTCGAGTAGCCCCAGTTCGTGGTGCCATCGAACCAACCGAAGAGACTTACCGAGGGTGGCATCCGGAGCGGCCGGTCCACCCGATACTCGCCCTTGGCCATGTAGACCGACCAGCGCAGCGGAATGCTCTGAGCGAGTTCGACCGCGTGACGAAGGCTGGCCACAGGCGCATTGAAGGTACCCGCATTCCGGTCGTTTCCGAACGGTGGAGGTGCAAGGAAGATCGCCCGAAAGAATTCGCCATCGAGGCCGTCGCCATCGGTGTCGCGGAAGTCGCCGGGGTAGTCGGGCTCACCGGCGGCTGCCGGCCCGCCGAACAGCCGGAAGAAGCCCGCACCCTCGTCGCTTGGAATCGTGAGCCGGTACTGACCGCCAGACTTCACGGCAGCCTGGCCGATCGGCTGCCAAGCCTGGGCCTGAGGACCTGTGCCGAGAGTCTCGACCCGATAACCCAGATTGCTGTCGGGCCAGGAGAGTTCAATGCGTCGTCCGTGCTCGACCAGGCGGATCGCAGGGGCCTCGGCCAGTCCCGACACTATTGAAGTGGCGAGCAGTGCGGCGGCAAAGCAAGGCCGAGGCAGCGCAGTTGCTGGGATGGGCAATCCGGATTGCATTCCGAGAGTGTGACCCGAACGGATGCAGAACTGGCAAACTGAATCTTGCCAATGTTGAGGCGTGTATCCCCGGCCTCCCGCTCGAGTTAGGCGATCAAGATCTTGCTGGTTCGGCTGGCGACCGCGGCACGACTCCAGTCCGCGCCGGGTCGAGTGGGAACAAGGCCCACGAGGTCGCGAGGCAAGACTCCGGGAGCATATGGAACGGATCCTCAACCCCGGCTAGGCGCTCACGCGCCAAACCGGGGATACCCGCTTCAACGCCTCCGGCATTGGGGGGCGGGCGACGGTCGGTTCTTGAGTTCAAGAGGTCACTGCCTCCGCGGGAGACCGGAAGCGATCAGTCTGAAAATGGCGGTTGTATCCGCAGATGGCAGGTCGGCGGGGACTTGGACCGCGATGACCGCGTACCCTGGGAGTGAGCCTAGAAACGGCAGTTGAAACGCTTGCGGCATCGGGAAAATGAGCATTCCGATTGGGGATGGGCATCTCATCGTGCGAATCCTCGGCTCACCTACAGGGTGAAGTGACGGCGGCAGGCGGGTTACCCCCTGGAGCACTGACGCCGCCCATCATCGTCGACACCCATGGGCGACGGATCCACGTCGAGTGGGATCGCGAGGCACCCGTAACTCCATTTGGCCAGTTGGTGTTCTTCGCTCAGTTCCTCGCCACCGCGGGCCTCTTCTCCTCTTGGGTGCGCAGCTGTCCACTCCAGTTCACCAGCCCCAACGCCCCCCGGATCACCGACCTGTTGGGTACGGTGGTTCTGGCCATCCTCTCGGGCCAGTCCCGCTATGCACACGTGAGCGCGCTGCGCGCTGACAGCGTCAATCCCCAGGCCTTTGGCATGTCCAAGGTCTGCAGCGAAGACAGCGTTCGCCGGGCCTTCAAGCGCGCCAGCAAGGATGCCATGGCCAAATGGCTGCGCGACGCGCTGCGGCAGAGTTGGATGCCGGCGCTGAAACTGCCGTGGGTTCTGGATATCGACACCACGATCAAGCCCATCTACGGGAACCAAGAGGGGGCAGAACTTGGCTACAATCCACACAAGCCCGGACGTCCATCGCACGCCTACCACACACTGATGATCCGCAACCTGAGGCTGGTGCTGGATGTCGAGGTCCGCTCTGGCAAGGAACACGCCGCCCGACACGGTGCAGAGAACCTATGGAGGCTGCTGGATGAATTGACCCCGACGCAAAGACCCGCGCTGGTGTGTGGGGATGCCAACTACGGGAACCAGACGCTGATGGAGGGATGCGAGACGCGCGCCCAGAAGTACCTCTTCAGGCTGCGTCAGAGTCACCGGGTAAAGGAGTTGGTGCGATTGCTCAGTGCCCAGGCCGGGTGGGTAACGACGATCAACGGGTGGGAGGGGATGGAAGGGAGCCTGAAGTTGCAGGGATGGACCCAGTCCCGACGAGTGGTGATCTACCGCCGAAAGCTGGAGCGCACGGTACGGCGTGGCCGCGCCGAACTGGAACAGCAGGACTTTGGACCCCAGGTCGTGCCGGCGGCCGAAGAGTGGGAATACCACGCAATGGTGACCAATTCAGCAGAGGACATCGTGGCGGTTCAGGATCTGTATCGGCAGAGGGCGGACATTGAGAATGCGTATGACGAACTCAAGAACCAGTGGGGATGGGGAGGATTCACGACGCGGGATCTGTTGAGGTGCCAGGTGTCGGCGCGGAATGTGGCGTTGGTGTACAACTGGTGGAGTCTGTTTGTGGCGTGTGCGGAACCGGATCGAGGAAGGGAGGCGATAACGAGCCGGCCGTTGCTGCTGTCGGCGGTCGGAAGGCTGATGGAATCGGGGCGGCAGTTGATGATCCGGCTGACGAGCACGCATGGGAGCGCAGCGGAGGCGCAATCGCTGTTGACCGGGTTGAGCCTGTATCTGAGCGGGCTGAAGAATGGTGCGGAGCAGTTGAGTCCCCAGGATTGCTGGGAGCGGATCTGGGCAAGGATTCTAGCGCCGTGGCAGCCGCCGAAGGCTCAATTGGGAAGATGGAGTGGGTGAGATCCCCCTTCAGGAGTCAGCCGAAGGAAGAAATCCTGGCGGAAGGCAGTCAGAAGTGACCGCTAAACGGCGGAGCGCTGCTCTCAACTGCCGTTTTTAGGGTGAGTGCTCGTCTTGGTTGAATTCTGCCTCTCTGTCTGCGCAATCGGCGCCATCTGCGGATAGATGAACCGCCCTTTTCCGGGCTCAGGTTTTCCACCGCCTCCTCACGTCGGCGTCTACGCAACTGGCGTCTGGGAACTGGCATCGGGCAACTCCCAGTCCCCCTACGTACCTCTACGTAGGCCGGTCTGCGTAAGGGCACGTACCCGAGGATAGGTGTATGCCGGGATGCCCAGGACGAGGCAGGGCAGGGCAGGATCGGGGCCATGGCAAATCGTTCCCTGGGGGCCCGTGGCGGCCAGGTCCGGAGGCTGGGCAGCTCCCTGATGCTGGCCGTTGCAGGTTGGTTGGGTCTGGGGGTCTGCGTGGACGCGGCGTCCACGCGGACCCAGACGGTGGCGCTCCAACCGGGTTGGAATGCCGTCTACCTCGAAGTCCAGCCCTCCGCCTCCGCACCCACGAACGTCTTCGCCGGAATGCCGGTTCAGGCGGTGGCGTGGTTCCGGAAGGGTGGTCTCGATTCGAAGTACATCCGCAATCCCGGCGACGCACCCTGGCGCAGCGAGGGCTGGTCGGTCTGGTACGCGCCCGGACAACCCGATGCCGCGCTCACGGACCTCCACGATATCCGCGGCGGACAGGCCTACCTGATCCGCGCCTCGGCGGCGACGACCCTCAACATCACCGGCGAGGCCCGCCTGACCCAGCTCGAATGGCAGCCGAACAACTGCACCTTCACCGGCCTCCCCGTCAGCGACTCGCAGGGGCCGACCTTCCAACAGTTCTTCGCGGGTAGCTCCGCCCATGCGCGGCACCGCATCTACCGACTCGAGAGCGGTGTCTGGCGGATCGTCCGCGACCCTGCCACCGCCCGGGCCAAGGCCGGCGAAGCCTACTGGATCCAGACCGACGGCGCGTCACGCTACCAGGGACCGATCCAGCTCAACCTTCCGTCCTCGGGCGACATCGACTTTTCCCGCACCGGGGATTCCTTCCCGCTCCGCATCGTCAACGCCGCGCCCACGGCCCGCACCAACGTCACGATCACGCTCTCCGGCGGCGCCGGTGCGCTCGGGTTGATCGAGGCCGTCCAGGATTCCGGCGCGCTGACCTACCGCCGGGTGAACTTCACCGGCGGCACCGTCGCCGCCAGCCTCCCGGCAGAACGCGTCCTCCGCCTCGAGCCCGACCGCGTCGCGCTGTCCGCCCCGACCAACTCGACCTTGCTGAAGCTCACCGACGGCAACGGCTTCCTCCAGTGGATCCCCGTCCGCGCCATCAAGTGAACGCCGCGCTGAACGTTACTGCCATCCATCCGCTTTCCTCCCGTCCCGAATCCTCCAAGACGTCCATGAAAACCGAGCTTTCCCCACTCTTCCAGGTGGATCCCAGGTTTGTTGTCCCGGGTGTAGGCCCGCTGCCCTCAGCGGGCGTTGCCTCGACGCCGCCTGAGGGCAGGCGGCCTGCATCCCCGACCTGGTCCAGGAGCGCCTCATCACTCTGGCTGTGTGGCCGTGGGCTCTTCTGGCTGTGGTTGCTGGTGCTTGTGCAGGGCGCCCGCGCGCAGTCCGTCACAAACAATCCCGACGCCGCAGGCCTGTGGATGGGCGATGTCGTCCTGGATCGCGTCGGCGGGTTGACGGGACCGACGAACACCCCGGCGAAGACGGCGACGCCCCTGCAGTTCCGGGTGTTGTTGCACGTCGATAATGCCGGGAAGGTGAAGCTGCTGAAGGACGTCATCGTGGCCAAGCGGGCCACGCCCACCCTGGATGTCGTGCTGGTGAACGATCCCTCCCGTCTGGCCTCGCTGAACCTGGAGCGTACGGCAGAGCAGGCCATCGCCGGCCGCCGCTACAGCGCCGTGGGCTATGACTTCAGCGGCCTCGATCTCGCCTGCCGCGGCGGCGTGGGTCAGGGCTTCCGGACCGAGGCCTCGGTGGTGCTTTCGAACAACGCCCCGACGAATCCATTCCGTCACGCCTTCCACCCCGATCATGCCAACACCGGGGCGCGGGCCTATACGGTCCGCCGCGAGGTCGGCATCTCCTTCACGACCCCGCCGCAACGGCTGGCCGATGTCGACACGCTCGAAGGCAACTATACCGAGGAGATCTCTGGCCTCGCCCTGCAACCGATCTCCGTGGCCGGGACGGTCACCCTGCGCCGCATCTCGCGCGTCTCGATCCTGAACCAGTGATCCAACCCACCTCCTTTCAATCCTGACCCAAGGACTTCCGATGAATCTCATTCGAACCTTCGAACGGTTGGTGAAGCGCTCGTCCAGCGCCGGAGCGGCGACGTCCCCGTCGCCCCTCCGGAGCCGTAGTCATGGCGATGAGGACATCGCCGCCCCGATCGAGACCGTGTCTGCGGGCACGCCGGGCCCGTTGCAGCTCGGCCTGCGCTGGCTGGCCGCTGGCCTTCTGGCTGTAGCCTCGCTGGTGCCCGCCCACGCCGGCGAGCCCCTGCATTTCCTGGCGAGGGGTATCGACGGGGATCTCCTGAACAAGGACCGGGAGCTGATTGCCTTCCATGCCTCGGCGACGGATGACGACGGCAACACCTTCGCGGTCGGCGTCCATCAGGGCCTGGTCCAGTTCCAAGGGATGAGCCTGCCGCCCTTGAATGCCGCGGAACCCAGTTACGCCGGCATCTTCATCACGCGGCAGGGGGCGGGTGGAGGATGGGACTATCTCCGGACCGTCTTCAGCAGCTTTCCCCAGGCACTCAACACGACGGAGTACAACCTCACGCTCGCGAAGTCCATGCAGGTCACCGATGTCGAGGTGGATGCGACTGCGGTCTATATCGCGGCAACGATCAATGACTTCGGCAAGTCGCGTGCGGGCGTGGTGATCAAGGTGGCCAAGGACACCGGAGCCGTCCTTTGGATCCGTTACATCACCGGCACCGATGTGACGATGACGGCGCTGGCCGTGGACTCGGGAGGTCGCGTGACGGTGGGTGGGGGCTTCAAAGGTTACAATGGAAGCACCGCAACCCCGGCACGCGTCCTGAGCCCCGCGCAAGGAGCGCCACTCACCACGATCAGCTCGATCCACGTCTATCCCGACAACGTAGACGCCTATATGGTGCAGTTCTCGGCGGCAGGTCTCGTCAACTGGACCTCCCGCAGTGGCGCCGGGACTACCCTCGGATTCGAAACGGTAGCGGCGATCAACACGGACAGCCTGGACCAGTTGCACGTCCTCATGAACTTTGACGGCGTCTCGGCCATCGGCGGCAATGGCGTCGGTGTCGATCTCCGCAACAGCACCGCTGACAACAACAGTAGCTACAACGTCGTCAACATTGGCTGTTATACCATCGTTGGTGACCCCGATAGCTGCCATGGCACGAAGACGGCGATCGCCGGAAAACTCAGTGCCAATGGGAGATGGCTCGACCATCTCGTCCTCGAACCGGACGCCCACCTGAAGGCCCAGTTCTTTGCGTTGGTTGCAGGCATGAAGTTCGAGATCGACGGAAAGGACCTCTGCCTCTTTGACGGGAAGATCTACGTGGCGGGCAGCTACAATCTCATGAATGGCAATGGGACCACCCACCGCCGTGGCGGCTTCATCCTTCGCCTCGCCGATGACTACACCGCGGATCCCGACATGGTCTACTTCCGGCCGGGTGGTGCTGAGTCTCCGACGTTTCCCGTGCGGATGGTGCCGGCCGGTGGGCGACTGCTGGTTGTGGGTTACGCCTCCACCTCGCTCAATCTTCATGCCACGGCGCTCTCGGACACCTCGCTCGGCGACGTGGACATGGAGCTGAACCACACGGTTCCCAACGATTACGTCGTCAGCTTCAACAGTCGGCTGGTGCCCCAATGGGTCACGAGCACGGCCGAGCCGGGAACCCGCCCGACGCCGAATGTCTTCAGTGGCCGGCTTCTGGCCTTCAACCGTGACCGGAAACAGATCCTCTGGGGCGGTGGCTTCCGGACCTCGGACCTCCGCCCCCTGGCGATTGGATCGGGCGATGACATCGTGCTGCTCCGGACCGAAGGGTTGAAGGATCTCCCGGACTCATGGGGCTGGATCGTGACCCTGGACCCCGACGGCGAGTACCAGCTCCAGCAACGGCTGACGGTGGCCTCCCGGTTCGGTCCCGTCCTGGTCAACAACACGCCGTTCAGCGGCGTCGGAAACTTCATCCGCGGCAGCCGCATCTCGGTCAGTGTTCCAGCCAGCATCTCGACCAACAACGGTGCGACCCGGTATCTCAGCACGGGCTATTCACTGAACGACCAGATCAACTCAGGCTCGGCCAACAACTACACTCTGGAGCTGTTCCAGGACACCACGCTCACCTTCAACTGGGTGATCGAGCATCGGCTCACCATCGCGAGCGCCCATACGGCCGTGCTCCTGCCCGCCCGCTCGACGCCGGGTCAGCCCAATCCACCCGAGGGCAACCACTGGATCCGTGAGGGAACCCTGGTGAACCCCTCCATCACCGGCATCGTGGAAGATCCCAGCAGCCTGGATTTCCGCTACTATGTCTCGCGCATCGAGGTCACCGGCGCTTCCTCCCAGACGAACAACTACCCGCTCCCCAACCCAACGCCCGCCCCGGCCCAGTTCGCCATGACCGGGCCCACCACGGTTGCCTACTCGTGGCGCAGGCAGACGTCCATCAACGTGGGTCACAACGCGACCCCGGGCCTCGACCTCGCGCTGACCCGTCAGGTGGATACCAACGGCGCCGTGGTCCTGAGTCAGTTTGGCTCCGGCCGCTTCTGGTTCGATACCGACTCCCGCCTCGAGGTCATGGCCCTCGCGACGGACAGCGCCGCAGCCAAGACCCTCGTCGGATGGCAGGGGGCATCGCCAGCGGTGAGCGCCTACTTCCCGGTCTCGACCTTTTCGATCTCGCAGACTTCCAACAGCCCGAGGCTCACGGACTACCTTTCCCAGGTCACCGTCGGGGGCTTCAGCTACTGGCGCAGGACCATCAACAGCTTCAACGAACCGGTTTCCGTCCTCTGGGATTACGGTCCGGCGTACACGATCCTGAACGTCGCGATCGGCACGGACATCGTGCTTCCGTCCGGCGCTCCTCCCATCCTGCCCCAGCCTCCCACGGTCCGGGAGCTCCTCGCGACGCCGGGCATCGGCACCACCGACGCCTTCGCCTGGGATGAGAACCGCAAGATCCCCGTTGCGATCCGGCCCGGCATCTTCGAGCTCACGTGGAAGTCGTCCCTGGCATCCGGGGCGGATGTGAAGGCCCTCCTCTACACGGGCTTCGACGGAGACCCGTGGCAGAACGACGCCACCAAGCGCTATTCGAACCCGGTCAAATACCGGCACATCGCGCAGACGCCGTCCGTCGAGCTCGATCCCTCATCGACCGACGCCCGCTACTTCGACGGTCTCCTGTTCCACCTCGGCGGTGCCGGTGTCAACGGTTCGCGTTTCTCCGCCGATCGCACGACCAAGTCCGTCCTGCTCTACCGGACGAACGTGGTGGCGCCCCGCGCCGTGCGTGATCCCAACGAGGAACGGTTGGATGTCCGCGTCGTCGAGACGCGCCAGTGGGATGCCACGACCGGCTGGGCCGGCGGGTCCCTCCTGCTCGTCAACCAGGGCGCGCAAAAGGTGGGTTCACCCATCGGCAACCTCCTCCACTCAGGCATCGAGCACACGGGTTACGTGGTGAAGGAAAAGGCCAACTACAACGCGCAGATCCATGACCGCGCGAATGCCCAGGGGCCGATCATCCCGGTCAATGTTCCGAATGCGCCCGTGCCACTGAACTCGGACCAGGCCCTGGTCATCGTCTGGTATGAGCGCCGCGACAATCTGGAGTGGCCGTACCAGCCGATGTACTTCCCGAACTTCTCCTGGCCGTTGGCTGCGGCCGGAACCAACCTGACCGACGGCGACCTGCACCGCATCGTTATCGCCAGCCGCCTCGGCTCCGAGGGCCTGAGTCCCAACGGCGTCATCCAGCCTTCGTTCGACCCGGATCGCTACGAGAACGTCCAGGTCTATAACCAGCCGGATCCGAACAAGGCCGGCTATAACCCGAACGAGGAACACGCCCGTGTCTATCCGTCCCTCCTCGCCGCACTCGACGGCAAGTCCGTGCCCGCCGTGTTCGCCCTGCGGAACGATCTGAACATCAGCCGGTGGAACATCGCGCTGGATCCAGCCACCTTCCGCGCAGCCGACCACACCTCGGATCCGTATGTGCTCGTCCAGTACTTCGACAAGCAGGCGCAGACGAACCGCATGCGGGTGTACTTCGTCCAGCGGACGGACTCCGCGGTGAATGACCCGCGCCTCGACCGGCTTCCGGGAAGCGCGGGGCGCAACTATCTCTTCACCTACAACACGGTCGCCGGGAACCGGATCAATCCGCCCTATCCGCTGGATCTCATCGTGGGCCTCTTCCCCTGCGTCAACACAGTCCCTGGAATTCCCTTCAGCCCGGAGTCCAACGTTCCCAACGGAACGTTCTATCGCGATGGCGCGGCCCAGCGTGGCTGGCATATCGATCACAAGGGCGCAGGCTGGGTGGTCTCCGGGGGCTCCGCCTTCGACGGCTTCTTCTATTACCCGCTCCAGGCGGACTTCCATTATCCCTTTGCGGCCGACCGCAGCGCAGCGCCGGACAGCATCGGGGATTGCATCCCCTGGCTGCCCCGCTTCGACGGAACGCCCACCTCGCTCACGATTCGCGGTGTCTTCGACACCAACGCCGTCGTCCGGCGCGAGCCGCTCGCCATCCGTTACAACACCAGCTGGCCGACCAATGTCGCCGTGCTCAAGGCGGGCGAGACGCTGACCTATCCCGGCGGCGAGAACCGTGCCGACAATCCGGACGCTCCGGGTCTTCCCGGCATCCTGGGCTTCGCCTCAGCATCCATTGTCTTCGATTCGCTCAACCCGGACATGCAGCCGTTTCCGGCCAATACCCCGGACGAGCGTTACTCGGCCCGTGTGATGGCGCCGCTTACGGAACGGCTGATCGCGTGCTCGATCACGAACCTCCCTCTCTCCCTCCGGACGCCGGGCGCCAACGTCGAGGTGAACGGCGCTGAATGGGTCTTCACCCAGCTGCCGCCTTCCCTTCGGAAGCGCGTCTTCTTCAGGCCGCTCGCCAAGCTGACGTCAACCGCCGTACCGGGCGTGCTTGGCATCCGGGGTTACGTGAATGACCGCACCCTCGGTGCGCCCGATCTGACCGCCACTCCCCCGCCGGTCTATGTCGTGGAGCCCAACGTGCTCACGGATACGGAACGCCAGATCCTGGCTGGCCTGGCCCCGGCAGACGCTCTGTGGGCCAACACCGTCACCTCCCTGTATCGGTTCGCCCGTGACCCGGACAACGTCGGCGGTACCGCATGGAATGTCGGTCTGATGCCCGGCACGGATCCGGGCACCGCCACCCAGGCCAACAGCCTCGGCCTCGGGCTCGCCCTCGTCAGCAATCCCGCACTGCTGGTGGCCGACACCAACAAGCCCCCGATCTACGTCACGCTCGCCGAGAATGATCACCCGTCGTTGGGCGATGCGCCGGTGACGCTCCATGTCATCCAGGTCAGTCGCCTGCTGAAGTATCGCGGCGCCTTGAAGGCCATCCTGCCGCCGAATGTCTTCGACGAGAAGATCACCCTCCGTCACACCGCCGACTTCGGCGGCAACGTGGACCAGGTCGCCTATGCGTGGTGGTACCACGAGGAAGACGGCACGGTGAAGGTCGGTGATGTTCCGGGCAATGTCTCCGCCGGATCTCCGCCCTGGAATCCGGTCGGCGACCCGAACGGGACCGCCGGTCTGAACCAGATCGACCTCAACGGCAACCCCACGCTGTTGCTTGCCGACAACCTGTTCTACGCCCGTTACCGCAGCTTGAAGGCTCCGGCGAACACGCCTGCCAGCTGGTCCGACTGGGCCGGCGCCGCCAACTCCTCCATCCGTGACCTTACCGGCGACGGTCGCCCCGACTTCCGTCCGCAGCTGGCCATGGGTTGGGTGAAGCGTGTCCTCGATGGCATCAATCCCTACGAGGCCCGTGTCCGCGAGTTCTCCCGCTCTGACAGCCCGTCGACGGCCGCCAGCCTGCTCCGCACCCTCGGTGCGCCGTACAGCGGCCCGGTGGCGCTCAACGCCGACAAGAACGTGGTCGAGAACGTCGGCCTCATCGAACTCTACGAGACCGTCCTCCAGCGCGCCCGCGACATGAGCGTCGGGTCCACGCCACCGGTCACCTCGCCGGGGATCCTCTCGGCCCTGATGCTCGCCTCGAGCCGCCTTTCGTACTTCTACTCGCTCCTCGGCAACGAGGCCTGGGACGATTCCATGGATCCGACGGTCGGCTACGGCCGCGCCGAGATCGCGCTCGACGTCGGCAACCTCACCAGCAGCAGGTTCTGCTTCGAGAACCAGCAGGCGTCCCTCCTCGACGAGGAACTCGCCCTGCTCCGCGGCACCGACGAGAGCCTTGGCCGCCCGGTCTTCAACCGCCTGTTCTGGAACTTCACCAAGGGTGAAGGCGAGGTTGCCTACGCGCTCAACTACCAGATCAAGGACGTCACCGGCGATGGCATCCTCGACGAGTCCGACGGCCTCCGCCTCTTCCCGCACGGCCACGGTGACGCCTGGGGGCATTACCTCAGCGCCATCCGCAAGCACTACGACCTCATCAACACGCCGGGCTTCATCTGGCAACGCCGCAGCGAGTATTACAACCTCCTCGATGTCGTGCTCGGGGTCGATTACCTCGACGAACGGCAGTTCGCCCGAACCGCCGTTGCCCGCGCCCGCGCCGGTGCCGAGGTGGTGAACCTCACCTGGCGTTCCCGCTACTCGGAACAACCCGCCGCCCGGACGCTCGGCTATACCGACTCCAACGCGAGCCGCGCCTGGGGTGTCACCGAATGGAGCCGCCGCGCCGGCCAGGCCGCGATCTTCGACTGGATCCTCGGCAACGCGCTCCTCCCCGAGACCGACACCGCCCGTGAAGGCATCGAACGGATTGATCGCACCACGGTCACCGAACTCGGTGCCATCAGCTCCCATCTCGGCACGATCCAGTTGACCATGGACGGTTCCGATGCCGGCTTGAATCCGCTCGGCCTGGACCCCGACGTCGTGCCGTTCGACATCGATCCCACGCACATCGACGTGGGCTCGACGGCGCAGATCGGTCGTCAGGCCGTGCAGGGCCTTTCCCACTTCGAACAGATCTTCGAGCGCGCCTATGAAGCCCTGCGCAATGCCTCCGGCGCTCTCGACAACGCCAACATCCAGAAGGCCCAGCTCCGCCAGGTCGCCCAGTCCGCGGATGACTTCCGCGTCCGGGCCGCCGCCGAGGACATCGAGTACCGCAACCGCCTGATCGAGATCTTCGGCACGCCCTACACCGGCCAGATCGGTGCCGGCAAGGCCTACCCCGCCGGATACCAGGGCCCCGACTACAACCTGTTCATGTACGTCGATGTGAACGACGTGAACGCCGACACCGTGCCGGTGGCCAACACGGACACGTACTTCGACGAGTATGTGTCGTTCTATGACTTGCTGGCCGATGTTCCCGATGAGTTCAAGACCGACCTGGAGGAGCACTTCCTCGACGACATCACCCTCGAGGGCAACACGGCCGTCGGCCTTCTGGGTGACGATCTGGTCCACCTGCGGCTGCCGGCGCTCGCTTCCGACTACGCCTTCGTGGCGCCTGCCAACTGGGGCCAACGCGACTCCACCGGGCGTCTGCAAGCCCTCGTGGGCGAGATGGTCCAGGTCCAGTCCGACCTCGGCATCGCCGTCGGCGACTACGACTTCCTCATCAAGCAGCTCCGCGATCGCGTCGCGATGCTCCAGATGCGCGCTGAGATTTCGGCGGATGTGCTCAGCATCAAGTCCACGCTCTACGATGACCTCGAGAGCCTGAACCAGCGCATCGATGCGCTCCGCACCACGGCGGCGGTGCTGAACACGTCGGCGGATGTCTTCAACGACCTTGTGACCGGCATCATCGAGTCCTTTCCCAAAGTGCTCGGGGTCGCCATTGATGCTACCTCCGGTGCGCGTGGGGCTCTCAGGGTCGCGGCCAATCCTGTCTACGGCATCATCCGCGCCTCCGCTGCGTCGATGGATGTCTCCTCGGACATCCTCGAGAACTCCAAGGAACTCGTCTCGCTCCAGGCCGAGCGGGAGATCGACGGCAAGGAAATGTCCGTCGAGCTCCGCGGCATGCTCTACGACATCGAGGAACTCCTCGTGAACGAGGGCGTGACCCGCATGAAACTCTTCACGATGCGTGAGCAGCTCCGTGGCCTGTTCGACCAGTACCGCAGCACGCTCCAGGAAGGCATCCGCCTGATCGAGGAACGGCGTCAGGCCAACGCCGTCATCGCCGCCGAGACCCAGGAGAACCGGTACCACGATGTCCTCTTCCGCACCGCGCGTTACGAGGCCATCCAGCGCTACCGGGTCCTCTATGACCTCGCGCAGCGTTACTGCTATCTCGCCACCAAGGCCTACGACTACGAGACGAACTTCGACCCGCGTGATCGTGCTTCCGGCCGTCCGTTCCTGAACGAGATCGTGCGCGCTCGGACCCTCGGTGAGCTCGGTGACGACTTCCCGCTCTCGGGTGCCGGTCTGGCCGGGACCATGGCCCGATTGCATGAAACCTTCCGGTCGATCGAAGGCCGGCTTGGGTTCAACAACTTCCAGTACGACCAGACGAGCTTCTCGATCCGCAACGAGCAGGCCCGCCTGAAGCCCACCGAGGATGGCGCCACGACCCAGGACTGGATCGACAAGCTCGAGTCCGCCCGCGTCGACGACCTCTGGGATGTTCCGGAGTTCCGGAAGTTCTGCCGGCCCTTCGCCCCGCGCGGCACGCCGCAGCCCGGCATCGTCCTGCGTTTCCGCTCGGCGGTTCGCGCCGGGGAGAACTTCTTCGGCAACCCGCTCGGCGGTGGCGATTCCAGCTACGACCCGACGCTCTACGCCACCAAGATCCGTGCCGCCGGCATCCGGATCGACGGCTACCCGCTGGAGGAACTGGCCCGCACGCCCGGCGTCTACCTGATCCCGGCCGGTCTCGACTACATGTCGATCCCGAACAGCCCGACCCTCGCGCTCCGCGCCTGGAACGTCGTCGACCAGGCGATCCCGAGCCCCTATCAGCTTGGGGCCACCGAGCTCGGTCGGCCTGACTGGATCGCGGGCCTCGATTCGCTCTCGGGTCAGCCTGGTGAGACGCGGCGCTTCTCCAGCTTCCGCGCCTCGGTCTCCGAGGATCCGTCCGAGGACAACGCCTTCAACTCAACGCGGCTGATCGGTCGCAGTGTCTGGAATGACCAGTGGATCCTGATCATCCCCGGCCAGGCGTTGCATGCCGATCCCAACCAGGGATTGGACCGGTTCGTCGAGAACGTCACCGACATCCGCCTCAACTTCGAAACCTATGGCTACTCCGGAAACTGAACCTCGGAAAGGAACCAAGACCATGAACCCTCTCGAATCAGTTCAGACCGTGCGCGCCTCCTCCGGTGTAGGCCACGTGCCCTCACGTGGCGCGGCGTCCATCCGCCGGGTGGGGGCACCCGGCCTACAGCAGGGGGAAGGTGTAGGCCACGTGCCCTCACGTGGCGAGTTTGCCATGGCCTCAATCCTGAAATTGACATCGCCATGCCGCACCCTCCTCGCTGCGTTGGCGCTGTTCGTCGCCGGTGCCTTCACCGCCACCGCCGCCCGCATTGCCGAGCCCGGCACCACGCTCTACGGCACCATCACCGAGCAGGTGGGTTCCCAGAGCTTCCCCGTCACGGGCGGCACGCTCGTCTGGCGCGTGCGGACCGTCGGACCGGGTGGACGCGAGCACCGTCTGACCACTCAGGTGCAGCCGTTCGGCCCGGAATCAGGCCGCATGACCTACCGTCTCACGTTGCCGCATGAGTTGCTGGCCTATGACCTCAAGGTCCGATCGACGGCCCTCGCCGTCGGCGCGTCGTCCAGCAAGGTCGAGCACCTCTCGGTGACGCTCGATGGCAAGCCGCTCACGCTCGCGCCGATCGTGGCCTCGGGATTCCAGATCGACCAGACGCGCCGTGCGGGCACGCAACGGATCGACCTCACGATGCGGGTCGTGGGGCAGGATTCGGACGCGGACGGCTTCCCGGACGACTGGGAGGATGCCAACGGGTACGACAAGTGGGACCCGGCCGATGCCCCGACAGGCGGAACAGGCGGCAATGGCGGCTCCACCGGCAGTCAGGCCCGGACGTTCGCCGAGTGGCGCACCGCGTTCTTCCCTGGCCAGAACACCAACCTCGACCTCTTCGGCGAGCAGGACTCGGACGGCGACGGCATCCTGAACCTGTTCGAGTACGCGTTCGACCTGGATCCCACCAAGCCGGATGCCGCGAGTGCGACCGCCTTGGCGTTGCCGCATTCCTTCGCGCAGGGCGAGTTGCAGGGCGTTGGATTCCGCCGCCGCAGCCAGGCCACCGATCTCGACGTCCAGGTCGAGTCATCGCCCGATCTGTTCACGTGGTTCGATGCCACGGACTCCCTGAAGGCCGCCACGCCTCCCACGCCGAACGACCCCCGCACGCTGCTTGTCGAGAAGACCGCGCCAGCAGACGATGCCGTCCAGTTCTTCCGGGTCGTGGTTCGAAGGAGATGAAGCGGATCGTCTTTACAGTTCTGGGAGTCGTGGCCGTTCTCGTGGCGGGTTGCCGTCGTGAGGCGGCCCAACCGCTTTCGGACCAGCCACCCTTGCTCGATGGGGTCGCGAGGGTGGAGGCGACGCCCATTCTCCGCGAGGACCTGGAACTCGAGCTGACCCGCCGCGGTGCCCGCCGGGAGGATGCAGACTTTGATGCGGTCGTCGAAGAATTGATCCAGCGCCAGCTGATGGTGGCCGATGCCCGGAGGCTCGGGCTGGACGAAGAGCCGGCCACCCGACGTGCGCTCGATGCCGTCCTCATCGCCCGGTGGAAGGAGCGCCAGCTGGAACCCCACTTCTCTTCCAACCATCCCGGCGCCAGTGTCGCCGCGACTCCCGCCACGAACGACGTCCCTGCCTCTGCTTCGCGGCTTGAACCTGTATCGCACGTCGCCTGGCTGCGGCTCCGCTTCACGCCCCGGACCTCCGCAGCCCGCCGTGCTGCCCTCCGCGGGCGCATGACCGAGGCCCGCAGCCGCGCCCTGCAACTTGAACCCGCGGTTGCTGGCTTCGGCCCGCTCGCGGTCGATTACTCCGACGATGACGACACCCGCGCGATCGGGGGTGACCTCGGGTGGCTCTCGGCCTCGGGATCCTCGATTCCCGGTGGGGATTCCGTCCGCCAGGCGATCGACGCCCTGCGCCAGCCTGGAGAGATCAGCCCGGTGATCGAGGCGCGGGATGGGTTCTACCTGCTTCGGTTGATCGAGCGGCGCGAATCCGGCGCCCGCGGCAACGCGGCGCGGCAGGAGGCAGCCGTCGCTTCCCATCGCGCCCAGATCGAGCGCCGCCGCGCGATCGAGCAATCGGTTCTCGCCGGACTGCGGGAGCGGCTGCGGGTCGAGTATCATTCGAATGCGCTGGAGGAGGCCCGCACTGCCTGGAGGGCCTCGAAAGACCGTCGGGACGTCGCGCCTTCGGGTCCGTCCGGGGGAGGCCGGCCATGAAGGTCCTGCGGCGGTGGTTGCCTGGGATCTTCGCGCTGTCCGTCGCGATCCTGGCGCCACCGCTCGCCTCCGGGGTCGGGACGGACGCGATCCCGCACGCCCAATATCTCGTCAAGAATTGGAGCACCGTCGATGGCCTGCCGGATACCACTGTCCGCGCAATCGTCCAGGGCCGCGATGGTTACCTCTGGCTCGGCACCGCTGGCGGCGTGTCGCGGTTCGATGGCATCCGCTTCCGGAATTTCACCAGCGGCAATACGCCGGCGCTCGTCTCGGACAATGTCTTCGACCTCGCCGAGGATGGTGAAGGCCGTCTCTGGATCGCGACCAGCCATGGACTTGCGATGCATCAGGCCGGGAACTTCCAGTGGGTGAGTCTTGGCGATCCTTCGCAGCCCGGCCTCCGCAATGTCTATGACGTCGGCATCGACGCCTCCGGACACGCATGGGTCCAGACGCAGCGGGGCATCCTCCGCCACGACGGCTCGCGGTTCCAGATGGTCCAGCCCGACACCGGGACGCTGCACTTCGATGTCGATCCGTCTGGCAAGGTCTGGATCGGCGGCACGAACGGCATCCGTCGCTGGAATGGTTCGGTGTTTGAACCGGTCCTTGGTGCCCCACCGACCGACGTCATGGCCGTCGATGGCCGCGGCCGGGTATGGATGCTGACCTTCCCGAACGTGCTTTCCGTGCTGGAGGACGGCGTGGTCCGGCGGATGCCGTCGCCCGGCCCGGGCTGGTTTCAGGCTGTTGCTGCACTGCCGAGTGGCGACGTGTGGGTCGGGGCCCGCGTCGGCAGCGAGTCCGTCCGATACCGGGGTGAGTCGGTTCACCGCGTTGGGCCCGAGGAAGGGCTCCACGGCGTGCGGCCGATCGGATTCTTCGAGGATCGCGGTGGCAATCTCTGGATGGGGCTGAATCGTGGTGGGCTCTTCCGCCTGCGCGAGCCGCGCCTGAAGCTGTATCGCCCCGGGCCGGACCTTCCTTCCGGCGCCGTTCTCAGCGTTGCCGCCGATGCCTCGGGGACCATCCATGCCGGCATCATGGGTGCCGGAGTCCTCGCCTTCGATGGAACCCGATTCCAGCCCCGGCTGCTGGGCGATCCGCGGACGCCGCAGTTCCTCACCACCAGCCTTCTGCCTGGCCGCGACGGCGGGCTCTGGGTGGGTTCCCAGTTCAGCGGACTTCGTCGTTGGAACAACGGCGGCCTCTCCGAGCCCATCGGCCGCGTTGTCGGGACCCGCGTCCTGCTGGCGGACCAGCGGGGGCGCGTGTGGCGTGGCACCCTCAGCGCCGGTCTTGATTGTCTGGATGCCCATGGTGGGATCCAGACCTACACCGCCGCTTCCCACGGGCTTTCCTCGGATTCCGTCACCGCCCTCGCCGAAGGCCGCGACGGCGGCATGTGGGTCGGCACCGAACACGGCTTGAACCTTCTCACGGAGACTGGCGTCACCCGCTTCGGACTCGCCGACGGACTCGGCCATGAGTGGATCCGGTCTCTCTGCTCCGATGGCCAGGGCACGCTTTGGGTCGGCACCGCCGGCGGCGGCTTGTCGGTCTGGAAGGACGGGCGGTTCGTAACGCTCGGCGTTGCCAACGGACTCCCCAGTGGCCGCGTCGACCTCATCCTCGACGATCGCCACGGCAACCTCTGGGTCGGAACGCCCTCGGGGCTCACGCGCCTCTCGCTCGCGGATCTGGGTGACTTCATCTCCGGGAAGTCGCGCGTGGTCCACGGCACGACCTTCGGTGCCGAGGACGGCCTGCCGGTGCCCCAGTTCGGCTCTGGCTTTCATCCTGCGGCGCTCGTGGATCCCGCCGGAAAGCTCTGGTTCTGCAGCGATTCCGGCGTCGTCATGCTGGACCCGGCCCGCGTCTCGGCACCCGCACCCGCGCCGCGGGTTCACATCGAGGAGGTCTGGTTGGATGGCGTCCGTCAGACGGGCACCGTCGCGCGGGAGGGTGTCACTGTTCGGTCCGGAACCGAACGATTGGAGATCTTCTATACCGGGCTGGAGTTCTCGGCCCCGGATCGCGTGCGTTTCCGCTACCGGCTGGAGCCCTATGACGAGGACTGGGTTGACGCCCAGGACCAACGCGTCGCGCGCTACTCGAAGCTCCGGCCAGGCAGCTACCGGTTCCGCGTCGATGCCGCCAACAACGACGGCACATGGAGTGCCCCGATCGCAGGGTTGCCCGTGATCGTGGCACCGTCGTTCTGGCAGACGCGATGGTTTGGTGGAGGAGTGGGCGTGACGTTGGCTGGCCTCGTCATCGGCATTTACCGGATCCGAGCCCAGCAGTCCGCACGTCGTCGTGATGCCGAGGAGGCCTTTACCCGACAGCTCATCGAATCGCAGGAGAAGGAGCGCAGCCGCATCGCTGACGAACTCCACGACAGCCTTGGGCACGGCCTGCTCGTCATCAAGAACCGCGCCGCCCTCGCCGTGGGCCAGTCCTCGGATCCCGCCAGGCTCGTCCAGCACCTCCGCGACGTCTCCGCCATGGCCACCGAGGCCATCCGCGAGGTCCGCTCCATCGCCCGCAACCTCCGCCCGTTCCAGCTCGACGAACTCGGCCTCACCAAGTCCATCGCCTCCGTCATCCGCAACCTCGCCGATTCCTCCGACATCGAGTTCCACGTCTCGCTCGATCCCGTCGATGACGCCCTCGAACCCGACGCCCGGATCAACTTCTACCGCATCGTCCAGGAATGCCTGAACAACGTCGTGAAGCACTCGCAGGCCCGCAGTGCCACGGTCGGCCTCCGTTGGAACGAGCATTCCCTTCGACTCACCGTCAGCGATGACGGTTGCGGCTTCCGCACGCCGGATCCGTCGCTGCTGGCCGCCGCTGGATTCGGACTCGGGAACATTGCCCAGCGCGCCCGAACCCTCGGTGGCCAGGCGATCTTCGAATCCGAGCCCGGCCGGGGAACCCGGGTGATCGTCGAGGTGCGCACCCGCGAGGCACGCCCCGCCAACCTCACCTCCTCCCACACCCAGACCTTCCGAAAGGCCGCCGTATGACTCCCAGCGTAGCCGACGAGGCAACGAGGCTGCGCCGGGTGGGGGCACCCGGCCTTCAACCCTCCTATCTGTCAGCCGTGCGCCCTCACGCTTCTACCTTCGCGTTTGTAGGCCGCGTGCCCTCACGCGGCGTTCCCCGGCTTCAAACTTGAATCGCTCCCCCATGACTCCGCGACTCCGCATCCTGATCGCCGACGACCACCCGATCTTCCGTCGGGGCCTCTGCGACGTCATCGAGACGGATCCGACGCTCGAGCTGGTCGGGCAGGCGGCCAATGGCGAGGAGGCCATCGAACTCATCGCCCGTGTCACTCCCGACATCGCCATCCTCGACGTCCACATGCCGAGGCTCACCGGACTCCAGGCGGCCCGCCGGCTCCGCGAGGCCGATTCCCCGGTGAAGCTAGTCCTCCTCACGATGTACGAGGATGAATCCCTCCTGAACGAGGCGCTCGACCTCGGAATCAACGCCTACGTCCTCAAGGAAAACGCCGCCGAAGACCTCATCCAGGCCATCCGCGCCGTCGCCGCCGGGAAGACCTTCATCACCGCTTCCATGACCGGCGCACTCCTTCGGCGACGCAGCGAGTCCGACGCCCTTCGTCGCGAGCGCCCCGGACTCCAACGCCTCACTCCCACCGAGAAGCGCATCCTCCGTCTCATCGCCGATGACCGCACCTCCAAGGAGATCGCCGACCTCCTCGGGTGTGCCGTGCGTACCGTCGAGACCCACCGCCAGAACATGAGCCAGAAGCTCGAGCTCAGCGGCAGCCACAGCCTCCTCAAGTTCGCTTATGAGAATCGGTCGTTCCTGTGAGGGGGAGTTGGAAGTTTTCAGTTTCAAGATTGAAGGCAGGTAGCCAACGAGGTGACGAGGCGGTGCGGCCAGCGAGGTCTCCGTGATCAACCGGGAAGGGTCCTGGAAGGTACGCCGGAGGCGTTGCAGCCGATAGCCCGGGGTCGCGAAGCGAAACCCCGGGAAGGCTGTGGATAGGATCGTCAACCCTGGAGGGGTTGCAGGGACATGGAGTCTTCGCACCGCCTTCGGGTTGCGTGCCCACCCACCCATCCATCCCCGGGTAGGCGCTCCCGCGCCAACCCGGGGCTACCGGCTTCAACGCCTCCGGCGTTGGCTCCGCGCCTGGTGACAGGCAAGCGGGATCTCCCCCACCCTCAGTAGTTGGCCACGGATGAGGGGTAGGTGACGAGGCGGTGCAGCCAGCGAGGTCTCCGTGATCAACCAAGCCTCGCCACGCTCCGACGATTGGATCATCGTGAGTGCAACTCGGCTGTCGGATTCTGTTCCGTCTGACGAGGCCAAAGCGGCGCGAGCATGAAGCTACGATCCCTCCATCTGCGGGATTACCGATCCTTCGCAGATACACGCATCCAATTCGAAGAGGACGTGACGGTCTTGGTCGGCATCAATGGAGCTGGCAAGACGGCCATCCTCGACGCCATCGCGTGTGCCCTCGGGCAGATCGTCGCGAAGATCCCTGGAATCCCAGCCGAGGACAGGCCCAGTTCGCATGACTTGGTCCATGAGGACATCCGGGTTCTGAAAAAGGACCAGTCCGCTGAGAGCGTTCACCTGGCAGCTGAATGGGAGGATCAGATCCGGTTCGCGCGCAGCCTGAGAGCGCTTGATCGCGAACCGCATTATGATCCGGTATTCGAGGTCGGTTGCCGTCCGCTGGGCACGCACATCGACTCCCTTTTCGGCCGCGCGATAGCAGGTGAGGCTGTCGCGTTGCCCGTCTTCGCCTATTTCGGGACGGCGCGGGCTAGCGGCCAACCGCCTGAACGCCGGCGCGGTTTCCGGACGCAGTTTCAACGGTTCGATGCCTACGAGAACGCGCTCGATCCAGCTGCCGATTTCAAGGCTTGGTTTGAGTGGTTTGCTGCTTTGGAACGGGAGTATCTGGAGGAGGTTAACGCTTTCTTTGATTCCCCGGAGGTGAAGGCTTGGTCGCAGACGTTTGGGCTCAAGAGCTTGGGATCCCCGCTTCGACCTCACCCTCCGCTTCCCCAAGAATCCAAGGGACTGAAGGCGGTGAAGCAGGCACTTCAAGCCGTTCTGAGCGGCATCAGCAGCCCCCGGGTCCTGAGTTCCCCGCTCCGGATGGTGGTAAACAAGACGCTCTCGAATGGAACGCAGGTCGAGCTGTCCCTGAACCAACTCAGCGACGGCTATCGCTCGATGCTCGCCATGGTCATGGATTTCTCCCGGCGTCTGGTCCAGGCCAACCCGGATCTGGAGAATCCGCTCGAAGCGGAGGCCATCCTCCTGATCGACGAGGTGGAGCTGCATCTGCATCCGAAATGGCAGCAAGAGGTGATCCCTTCATTGCGGCGAGCCTTTCCCAATACGCAGCTGATCCTGACCACCCACAGTCCGCAGGTGCTGACGACGATCGACAGCCGAAGCATCCGGATCCTTCGTGAGGATCGCGTTGAATCGGCTCCTCCGGGTACGAACGGAGCCGAGAGCAAGCGTATGCTGGAAACGGTTCTGGGCACCGAGAGCCGGCCGCCGGGCAATGATGCGGTTGCCAAGCTCGCCCGCCTCTTCGAGTGCATTCGGGAGGACAGGCTGGAGGACGCCAAACGTCTGGCAGATGAGCTCGATGCTACTTTCCGTGGCAACGATCCATCCATTGATGAGGCCCGGGTGCTGATCGAGAACCGGAGGTGGGAGAAGGAGGCCGGTCTGTGAAGTGCTGCGCCAAGGCAGCCAATCCTCCCCAATGCCTGTCTGAGTATCTGGCCCAAAACCCGGATGCCACGTGGGATCAGTTCCGTGACACGGTCGATTCCTGCTATCACGCGCTTCGCAACCAACTCCTAGATGAGCAGGGCGGGTTGTGCGCCTACTGCGAGCGGGCGCCGGTTGTTGGGGACCAGCAGGTGGCCCACTTCCACCCCAAGTCAGACCGCTCGTCGGGTACAAATTGGGGGCTCAAATGGCCCAACCTTTGGCTGGCCTGCTCGGGTGGGAACCAGAGGACACTCGCGGACGATCCCGAGGCGTTCACGGAGCCTCCGTGCGAGAACATGAGCTGCGACACCGCCAAGGAAGATCGGATTCTGGATGACGTCATCCTGGCGCCCGACCAGATACCTGCCTTTCCACCGATCTTCCGGTTTGAACAGCATCCCGACGCGGTCCTGATCGTGCCCGACGAGCCCAATTGCGCGATCGCTGGCATTGATCCAAACAGGGCCCGGGCAACGATCGAGCATCTGAACCTCAATTGCAGGCGCCTCACCTTTACCCGGCTCAAGGTTCATCGGGTACTTCAGCAAGCGATCGCCAAGGCCCGGCAGAATGGCTGTGATATCAATCGCACCTATGCCCAGCTGGTGACAGCCCACCTCGCAAGATCCCCCGAAGGCTCCTGGAAGCCGTTCTTCACATTGGTCCGCTGGACCCTTCGGCGCCCAGCCGAAGACTACCTGAAGCAAGTCGGCTTCAGTGGTTGAGTCGGCTGGCGAGGGAGATCCCAGTCGCCAGTTCCCAGTTTCCAGACCGGTGACGAGGCGGTGCGGCCAGCGAGGTCTCCGTGATCAACCGGGAAGGGTCCTGGAAGGTACGCCGGAGGCGTTGCAGCCGATAGCCCGGGGTCGCGAAGCGAAACCCCGGGAAGGCTGTGGATAGGATCGTCAACCCTGGAGGGGTTGCAGGGACATGGAGTCTTCGCACCGCCTTCGGGTTGCGTGCCCACCCACCCATCCATCCCCGGGTGGACGCTCCCACGCCTCCGGCGTTGGCTCCGGGAACTCGAGACTGGCCTCTGCCAACTTCCCCCCATCATTTCCCATTCTTGTGCCACGGCCTGAGCCCGGGCAGCGTCGGGTCCTGTTCGTCGGGAACCGCGAGTATCCGGGTACACACAGAGCACATGAGTGAGTTCAAGCTGAAGCCAAAGGAGCGCGAGCATCTGGAAGGTTACGCCTCGTACCTGCGGAAGGTCGTCGGCGTCATTTCCGAGCCCGGCATGCGAGTCCAGCTGGAGGGGCGGAGCTGGGGACGGGAGATCCGGGCCTTGGTTGGACGCCCGGCGCAGACGGTGACCCTGGGTTGGTGGGAAGACGACGAAGTGAGTGGGATCTGCACGTGTGCTGAGGCTGGCGACTGCGTCCACTGCCTCGCCCTGACGGAATACCTGACTTTGGGCCCCAAGGCGATGGAGCCCACGTCCCTGGCCGGTGCCGCTCCGCTGGAGAAGCGGATCCAAGAAGTCCTGCAGCGACGCCTGACACCGGAGGAAGTGCAGTTTGTCAGGCTCCTGTGGTTCCAGTTCAAGGCCTCGACCCAAGGCCGGTTTTCCGTGGCTCAGTTGTACGTGCTCAGCCCGGACCGGCGTTCGTCAGATGACTTCGGATACGCGCGAGAATACCTGTCGATGCCCGGCGTGCCGAAGGATCCGATCGAGTTCTGGCACGTGGCGCGCCGCCATCTGGCTCTGGCGAATCTCCGTACTCCGGCATTCATGGACGAGGTTGCGGCCCGCGTTCCCCCGCCGCCGGAATGGCTCCCCGTCTGGCGGGCTGAGGATGTGGAGCGATGGAAGCAACGCTTCAGGCACTCCAGAAACCCCTCTGGAGGTGGCCACTCCAGGACCAAGTCGTCAGAGATCCCGCGTCGGATCCGCTGTGTCTACTCCCGGAAGGGCCTTTCGGTGGAGTGGGCGCTTCCGGGGTCGGATGAGTGGGCCGAGTTCAAGCGAACAGCGCTCCTGAAGACATTTGGGCGCGAGGATGGCCGGGCTTTCCCCATCGCACCCGAGTGTGAGCTCCTGGGGGAGATCATCCGTCGCCACGGCGACCTCGCCCACCACCGCTATGACGTGCAAGCGGAACTCCTCGATTCCGTGGCAGTCGTGTTGGCCATCCTGCAACGGCCAGCGCTTCATCCGTTTCTCGTCACGACGAACGGCAAGCCCTACCGGATTGAGGAGGAGCGCCTGGTCTGGCACGTCGCGGAGTGCGTGGAGCCGTCAGAA
The DNA here is from genome assembly GCA_965284395.1 of Limisphaerales bacterium. Classification (GTDB taxonomy): domain Bacteria; phylum Verrucomicrobiota; class Verrucomicrobiia; order Limisphaerales; family UBA9464; genus UBA6176. Next base: position 1,952,954 of record OZ260084.1, read on the forward strand.
GACCATGAGATCGAGCTCCGAATGCCGGGTGGTGAAAGGCTTCCCAAGGACAGCTGGGTCCTTCAGGACCTCGAGACTGACAGGGCGTTCCTGTTCGCGAACCATTCGGTCTGGAAGCTGCCACCGATTCCCGAAGCTCTGGCCGGAAGCCTTACCAACCGCATTCCGCGGGAGGCTCTTTCCGACGAGGCCGCGTTGCAGCTGTTGGTGGAAATCAAGGCGCAGCTCCCCGGATCCCTGGAGCAACGGATCGAGCGGGTGCCGGCACGACTCACCTACCGGTTTGACGAGCCGGTCGCGGGGCAGGGTGATGCAGGTTCCAGCTCCTCGGAGTCCACCCGTCTCAGGGCCGAGCTGTGCGATCCGACCGGCAAGACCCTGATGAAGTGGGCGAACGGCCAGTGGCAATCCGTGCGCAAGTCACCGGCCAGGGATGGACGGGTGCGGATCATCGAGGCCGACGACGTGCCGGATCCCGCCGAGCTCGCCTCTGAACTCGGCGCCAAGCTGGACAAGGACCACCTCGCGGTTCGCCTGACCAGGAATTTCCCCGACAAGTTCGCCGCCTGGGCGAAGTCGTTGCCCGAAGGCACGCGCCTCGACCTGCCGCCGCTCCTCCAGTCGATCCTGGACGACCCCGTCACGGCGACGGTCTCGGTGACGTGCGAGCAGGCGGGCGTGGACTGGTTCGACCTCTCGATCGAGATCACCCCGGCCAACACGGAACTCTCGCCGGAAGAGCTCCGGTTGCTCCTCGCGGCCAAGGGCGGATACGTCCGCATGGGGGCGCGCGGTTGGATGCGCGCGCGTTTCAATCTCTCCGAGGAAGATGCAGCCCAGCTCTCGGCTCTGGGCCTCGACCCGGCGGAGGCATCGGCTGAACCGCAACGGCTCCACACGTTGCACCTGGCGTCCGCGGCGTCGCGGAAGCTCCTGCCTCCCGAACACGGCGCGCGGGTGTTGCTTCGCCAATCCGAGCTCAAGACCTCGGTCCAACCCGCGGTGCCGCCTGATCTTTGCGCGAGCCTGCGACCCTATCAGGTCGAGGGGTTCCACTTCCTTGCTTACCTCGTCGAGAACGGTTTTGGCGGTGTGCTGGCCGACGACATGGGCCTGGGCAAGACGGTCCAGACACTGGCCTGGATTGCCTGGCTGCGGACGCGGTCGGTGGACCCCGGACCGGGTGGTGTGGTGCCGAAGCGCGTGTTGATCGTGTGCCCGAAGAGCGTGGCGCCGAACTGGAAGGCGGAAGCGAAGCGCTTCCTGCCGGACCTCCGGATCGCGGTGTGGGCGGGTCAGCCGGAAGCGGAATTTGCCGAGGTCCTGGGCAACACCGACGCCCTGGTCCTGAACTACGCGCAGCTCCGGGTCCTCGAAGAGCATCTGGCCCGACAGGAGTGGCTCGCGGTGATCCTCGACGAAGCGCAGGCGATCAAGAACCCGGACTCGCAGACGGCGAAGGTCGCGCGGACATTGAACGCGCGTCACCGCGTGGCGCTGACCGGCACCCCCATCGAGAACCGACTGCTGGACTTGTGGTCGATCTTCGCGTTCGCCATGCCGGGCGTTCTCGGGATGCGGGCCAAGTTCCAGCGCGGCTTCGGCAAGATGGGTGACGCCGTGGCGCGGCAGCGTCTGGCCACCCGCGTGCGGCCCTTCCTGCTGCGCCGGACCAAGGGACAGGTCGCACAGGACCTGCCTCCGCGCATCGAGGAGGACGTCATCTGCGAACTCGAAGGCGTGCAGCGCGACCTCTACCGCGCCGAGTACAAGAAGGCCCGCGCGATGCTCCTCGGCGCCGCCACGACGGAGAAGTTCAACAACCTGAAGTTCCACTTCCTGTCGTCGCTGACCCGGCTCCGCCAGATCTGTTGTCACCCCGCCCTCGTGGACGCCGCGCAGCGAACCCAGCCGGCCGCCAAGGTCGAGGCCCTCGTCGACCTCCTCGAACCACTCATCGAGGAAGGGCACAAGGTCCTCGTCTTCTCCCAGTTCGCCTCGATGCTGGAACTCTTGCAGGAGGAGATCCGGGAACGGAAGTGGTCGGAGTTCTTCCTCACCGGACAGACCGAGGACCGGGGCCCGTTGGTCGAGGCCTTCAACGCCCATCCGGGTGCGGCCGTGTTCCTGATCTCGCTCAAGGCGGGCGGATTCGGCCTCAACCTCACTTCCGCCTCTTACGTCGTCCTCTTCGATCCCTGGTGGAACCCCGCGGTCGAGGCGCAGGCCATCGACCGTACCCATCGCATCGGGCAGACCCAGACCGTCATCGCCTACCGCCTGATCGTGAAGGGGTCGATCGAGGAGAAGATCCGGGAACTGCAGAAGGCGAAGTCGATGATGGCCGGTGACACCCTCGGCGAGGATCGCTTCAACCAGGCCCTGACCCTCGACGACTTCCGTTTCCTCTTCGATGCCGCCGAGGCGGCTCTGTGAGGCTGACAAGCCTGGCGGGATCCACAGATTGCCGATTGCACGGATTGGAAGCCGGTTGAGAGGAGCTGTCGTTTCACCCCACGGGTGACATGCAAACCGCGATGCGGTGAACCTAGAAAAGGCTGTTGAAACCGCAGATGGCGCAGATGACGCAGATAATCAAGAGCTTGGATTGGGCGTGCCATTCACCCGCAAGGTGAAGTCTGCACGAGCCTCGGGTGCTGGCATTTCTGCCCCTCCATCTGCGGAATCGGCGACATCTGCGGTTAAATGAACTGCCGATTCTAGTGTGAAGCCTCCAGTCCCGGTCCATCTGTGAAATCCGTGAAATCTGTGGATAGTCCAACTGCCGCTTTCAGGCTCAAAATCTCTCCCCGCCGCGTCGCTGCGCCGCCGCTGGGAAAGAAATGCGCTGCCGCGTCGCCGCTGGAAAACCCGCCGCTGGCTTACCCCATCTGCAGCCGCCGCTGGCCCGGCTCCACCACGAATTTCGCCCGCGTGCGGACGGGGCTGCCGGGGCGGGTGACATAATCGACCGTCCGGTAGGCGGTCTTCCAATGGTCCCGCGAGACCTCGCACAGCACGTAGCCCCGTTCCCCGTTATGGAACTTCACGAAGGGATTCTCGCTGTGGAGGGAATCCAGGTAGGCCGGTTTCTCGACCCCATCACCGCCCGAGGAGATCGACGTCCCCACGAACTCGACACCCACCGGATCCTTCCCATCCGGCGCATACGCCCGATCCAGGTCGTTGGCCCAGTTGGTGTGGATGTCGCCCGTCAGCACCACCGGGTTCTTCACAGCCGCGGACTGGAAATGATCCAGCACGCGACGACGGTCCGCCTCGTATCCGGGCCATTGGTCCATGCTGAAGGCTTCCTCCGGTCCCGCCTTCCGATCCACGCGCGCCATCATGACCTGTTGGGCGAGCACGTTCCAAAGCGCGTCCCGATCCGCCGTCCGTCGGAACAGCCACTCGCGTTGACGCCGTCCTAGGATCGTCGCGTCCGGCCGGAATGAATCCGCGCAGGGCGGCTTGTTGCCGTCGTCGCAGGGTTGGTCCGTGCGGTACTGGCGGGTGTCGAGGACCAGGAACCGGGCGAGAAGCCCCCAGTTGAGTTCCCGATGGAGTTGCAGGTTCGGCCCGGCGGGCATCTGCGCCCGACGCAGCGGCATGTGCTCGTAGTAGGCCTTGTAGGCGATCGCGCGCCGCTTCAGCAACGCGGCCGCCCCGACGCCCTTCTCCTCCGAGATCGCGTTGGCGTAGTTGTTGTCGACCTCATGGTCGTCCCAGGTCACCACCCACGGCGCGGCGGCGTGCATGGCCTGCAACGCCGGATCCTGCCGGTACAGCGCGTACCGGTTCCGATACTGTTCCAGCGTCTTGATCTCCGGTCCGCGATGGATCCGGACACGATCCTTGGTCGCGGGTCCTTCATAGATGTAATCACCCAGATGGAAGACGACGTCGACGTCGTCGCTGAGCATGTGCTGGTAGGCGGTATAAAGCCCCGTCTCGTAGTGCTGGCACGAGGCGAAGGCGAAACGGAATGCGGTGCCCGGCGAACCCTTCGGCGGTGAAGTCCGGCTGCGCCCCACGGGACTCATCTCGCCTCCGGAGAAGAACCGATACCAGTACCAGCGCTCGGGCTTCAGGCCGCCTACCTCCACGTGGACCGAGTGCGCCCACCAGGCCGATGCGATCGTCGAGCCGCTCCGGACGATCTTCGCGAAGCGTTCGTCCTCCGCGACCTCCCATCGGACCTCCATCGACTCCGTGCTCATCCCGCCGCCTTCCAGCGGGATCGGCGCGAGCCGGGTCCAGATCACGAAGCCATCCTCCACGGGATCGCCGGAAGCGACGCCGAGCTGGAAGGGATAATCCGGGAACGCCGGATGCCGCCGGTTCGCCGCCACGGAGCGGCCGGGAGCCAACGCCGCCGCCAGCGCAGCGCCAGTGAGTCGGATGAAGCCGCGTCGGGGTTGACGCGCAGACCAGGACCACGGGGAGAACATGCGCCTCATCGTAAGCCCGGACGATCCCACCCGGGAAGCAACGAAACGGCGAAGATCATAAGTCCGCCGCACTGGGGCCCGTCTCCGCGTGAAACGGAGCGGCAACGTCCCCGTTGCCTTGCCATGCCCTTTCCTGAGGCGACGAGGACGTCGCCACTCCGTTCCCATTCTCATCCGGAGCGGCAACGTCCCCGTTGCCCTGCCATGCCCTTTCCTGAGGCGACGAGGACGTCGCCACTCCGTTCCCATTCTCATCCGGGGCGGCAACGTCCTCGTTGCCCTGCCATGCCCTTTCCTGAGGCGACGAGGACGTCGCCACTCCGTTCCCATTCTCATCCGGAGCGGCAACGTCCCCGTTGCCCTCCCAAGCCCGCTCCCGAGGCGACGGGGACGTCGCCACTCCGTCCGCATCTAACGCCGCACGGTGATGACGTCGTCGGCGGGCAGGGGAGGGCCTGGCTTCCGACGGGGCGGGCGGCCGCCGTCGTCCTTCCGGTCCGGTCCCACCGAGTACACGGCGTAGCCTTCCGGCAGGGGGCGGTAGATCAGCTCGTCGTCGTACGGATCTTCCCGGAGCTCGCCTTCCGTGGGTGCCGGCAGTTCTTCCAGGGCCTTCGGCAGGCGACCTCCGTTCGCTGCCCGGAATCGCTCGATCGCGATGACGATCAGCGCCGCCCGACGCCGGCCTTCCATGGAGGCGAACTTCGCGCCAGCTTTCCGCGTGCTGCCGAGGATCAGCCTCGTGACCGGGCACAAGGCCTGAAGCTGGCCCTCTGGCAGCCCCCCATTTACCAGCGCTTCCCAGTTCGCGGCGGCGAGGATCGGATCCATGTCCACCACCCCGAGCAGTTGCTCGCTCGACTCCAGAAGCCGGGCCCGATCGATGACCGTCATCCCCGACACCCACATCGCCCGGAAGTACCACGGGAGATCGATCGGGTCGTCCGACGACGCCAGCCTGGCATAGCCGTCCGCCGAAAGCCCCAGGACGTCCAGCGCCATCACCCGCTCGGTCATGATGACCTGGCGGAAGGCGTCGATCGTCGTCAGGCCGGTGACCATCTTCTCCAGCCGTTCCAGCGCGGCTGCATCGAGCGGACCCGCAGAGAGGAGGCGTCCGATCTCGTTCAGCGCCTCCTGATACCCGCGGATCCGGATCAGCTGGCCGATGAGGGTGGGTTCGCTGGCCAGCAGGTGGCTCACGCGAACCATGGCATCGATCGACGACAGGGCGGTTGCCGTGTCCCGACGTTCCACGGCGTCGATGCACTCGAGCTGGAACTCGTTCTGTTCCTTCTTCAGCCAGGCCAGGTGCGGCATCAGCGCCTGGTACCCCTCCGCATAACGCACCGGGAACACGGAGCTCGGCAGCAGGAGGACTTTCCGCACGGCGGCCCGGTGTCCGGCCCGATTCGCCACGTGGGCCGCGATCAGCTCCCGCATGGGCTCCGGCAACGGTCCCGACTCCGGCAGCGGGACGTCGTACTTTCCCAGCAACGGCAGGCTGGGATCCTCCTTCGATGGGAGCGGTGTTGGCAGCCTCGCGGCCCGCGACAGGAACGCTCCCCAGTAGGCCGGATCCTCCGCGCGCCAGACTCCGATCAGGGCGAGGGCGGCGTTCTGATCCTCGGGAACGTTCGGCTGTGCAGCGGCCACTTCCGCCGCCGTCAGGGGTTCCTTGCGGGCCCGGATGGTCTTCATCACGTCCGAGCTCACCGACGCCCGGTGGAGAAGGTACCCACCCCACGAGAGCAGCGGCAGGCTGAGCAGCACGAACACCGCCACCATGAACCGGCGGCTCGCCACGCGATCGCGTTTGCCCGGGAGCTCGGGCGGAACCGGGACCGTGGGCGGGGTGGCGTCGGGAGGATTCATCCTAGAAACAGCGGTTGTATCCGCAGATGGCGCAGATGACGCAGATAGGCAGGGGCTTGAACCGAGATCGCCTTGCACCCGTGGGGTGAGCGAATGACTGGTTCGAATCCGAATCTATTTGCCTCTTCATCTGCGCAATCGGCGCCATCTGCGGATGGATGAACTGCCGGTTTCAGGTTCATGTAGGGCAGGACGCCGACATTTCCAGACACCACCCGATGCTTTGCAAGGCGGAAGCCGGGCAAGCCCCTCCCGCGGCCAGGGCTGATTCACCTGAATCCGGGCCTGCGGCCCGTGAGCCGGTTGGAAATGGCTCACTGCCGACTCATGGCCCAGGCCGGCGTGCCGAAGTGCTAGTTGCCCTCCGGCGCCTCTTGCCTGCGCCTCTGGCTATGGAAAATCTCGGTCTGGCTGGCGAATTGCCCGCGGCGACACCTGCTGTCGCTTTCTCCCGCTTCCTTCTCGTTGTCGACGCCTCAGCGCTTGAGTGCCGCCATCGCCTTCCCGAAACTCTGTGACCGCCGCCACGACGGGAGTGAATCGGCCTTGGTCCGCTCCTGGTGCCTCTCCAATTCGTACACCCCGATGGCCAGATTGCGCAGGCTCGCCAACACACTCGCCGCCACACGATCCCTCACACGGCAAGCATCCTCGCCCAGGCTCACGTCCCGGCGATAGTGCGTGCCGTTCTCGATCGCCGACCAATGCCCCCGGATGATTTCCATCATCTCCGCGTCGGTGTGCTGCTCGAGCGCACAGCTCGTCAGGTACAGCCCCACCTCGTCCGTCTTCTCTGATTCGCCCTTGCCGAGCGGGATGAATTCCCGCCGGACTCCAACCACCTGCCAGCATCCCACCAGTCCGATCTCTTCCGGCGTCACGGCGATGCGGATCAGTCGACGACGCTCCAGCCGGTCATGATGCTTCTCCCACCGCGCGCTGGCCTCCGAGGGGGAAAATGCGCTGGGAAACCAGCGCCTCGGCCTTCTTTTCGGCACCTTCCTGATTGCCCTTGAGCCCGAAGAGGTAGTCGCCACCGAGTTCCTGTGTGATGAAGCGTGCGCTGTTCTGTTGGCAGTGCAGCGCATCGGCCGTGATGAGGACTCCGGGAGGCAGGGCCAGACTCTCCAGCAGCGGCTGCAAGGCAGGGATCTCGTTACTCTTCTCATCGATGGCTACCTGGCCGAGCGAGAGGCGCAAGTGATGAGTGACCGCCGAAAGCAACTGAAGCGGACGACCGTCGCGCCTGCCACTGCCGCGCAGGACCTTTCCATCCACTGCCAGGCGACCGATGGCCGAGACCTCCTGCTCCAGGAGCCACTGTCCGACGATGGCTGCAAAGGCCCCAGGATCGAGGTTCATGAGCACGCGCCGAAAGGTGGAATCGCTTGGAGCCCTCAGCTCACCGTCTTCATCGGGGAAGCATCCCAGGGCGCGCAACTGACGCTTGGTGAACTTCGAGCAGGTGTCCTCGTAGGCACGATATCCGCAGGCGCCCATGAGGGTGGCCACCGCAGCACAGGCAAGCACGAAGCGCTGGCGATGGTAGAGGCCATGACCTTTGCGCGAGTCGGGGAGTCGGCGAAAACGCTCAAGAAGGTCATCGAGGGCCGGAGCCTGGAACGGGCATGGGCCAGAGACGTCGGCCTCGAAGGCGGCCAGCGACTCCGGCAGGCGGGCTTGCTTGAGGATGGCAAAGGCCCTCGGGTGCAGCGCGCGCAGGTAGAGCTGCTTTGGCTGGCCGTGCGGGAGGTAGTAGTCGCGAGCGTTGCGGGAAAAACCGCCAGTAGGGCCAATGGCCTCAAAACCGCAGGCACGATAACAAGTGCCCCGGTAAAGCGTTTCGTCGACGAAGCTCTCGACGGCGAGGATGGGATGCTTCCATCGAGCAAGCCAGTCATCGCTCAAGCGGCGCAGGCACAGGCCTAGAACGCGTGAGGCAAGGTTTGGAAGGCTTTGCCGATCGGTGAGGACGAGGAAGCGGCTGTTGTTGGCGATGAAGGACAGGCGACGGGCACGCTGACGAGCTGACCACCCGATGTGTTTGTCGCGGCCCTTGATGTGGAGTGCGGCGGCACTGAAGGCGATGAGTGCGACCCATTGGCCGTCGAGTTCAGCGACGTAGCGAAGGTGCTGACCAACGAGGATGGCGCTATGGAGATAGTGGCGTTCCTTGAGGAGGAGATCGAAGCGCTCGCGTTCGTGATCCTCCAGGAGGCGGACGTTGACGCGGGCGAGCAGGTCAGGCTCGCTGGGAATTGGTGGGCGAGGCATGCCCAAGGCTGTCGGGATGGGGGCGGGATGTCCAGCTGGAATCAATCTTCTCCCAACCCGCCAATTCTTTGCTCAGCCCAGATGAATCAGCCCTGCTCCCGCGGCGGGGCGAGACTCCGTCGTGCCGCTCCGTTCCCCGCTAGCGCCCGTTCTCCGGCAGAGGCGCAGGGGCGCAGAGGTTGGGGCCACCGGTGCCAAGCCCTCTTTCGCGTTCCTCGCGGCTTCGCGCGACACCTTCCCATCCCCCGTCCTTCGCGCCTTCACCACCCGGCTTGCATCCGGCGTTCCTCCGCCGACACTCTCGCACCATGCCCCCAGCGCAGGCATCCCATCCGACGACTCCCGCCCTGTACGACCTGTTCTTTCGGCGGAGGAACATGGCCGGTTCCTGACCCTCCCTCGCCCATGAGCACACCCACCGTCTTCCTCAGTGCCGCCTCGGTCGACCTGCGCGAATGGCGTGAGGTTCTCGACGCTGCCTTCCGTCGGGCTGGCTTCCGGGTCCTAACCCAGGACAAGAGCCTCGCGTCGGCTCCCGGCAACGTGCGCCAGCTTCTCGTCGACACCATCGCCGAGAGCGACTGCGTCATCCACCTCGCGGGCCTCGGATACGGCTCGGACGCCACCGATCCCTTCCCGGAGGCGCCGGCCTTCCAGTGTTCGTGGACGCAGTTCGAGTACTACCACGCCCACCGGGAGAAGAAGGGTGTCATCGCCTTCGTCTGCGCCCCGGCCCTGTCGAAGTCCGGCTTCGTCGAGACCGGCACCGACCCCGCTGACATCGAGCGCAAGCAGCGCCTGCAGGTTGCCCATCGGCGTCGTGTCGAGGAGGGCACGTTCGAAGACACGCCCCTGCCGAACACCCCGGCCGATCGCACCTGCAACGAAAGCGTCTCGACGGTGGGGGCGCTCCTCGCTGCGGTCGCCGCTGCGGTGGGCACGTTGCAGAAGCTCGACCGCGATGCCTGTGCCGCCGCCCAAAAGGAACTCTCCGACCTGGCCACCGTCATCGCCCGCATTGAAGCCGGCGTCGGCAGCGCCAACGACAAGCTCGACCGCATCCTGTCCCTGCTGCGCCCCCCGGTTGCGTCCGCGCCCTTCCAGCTCCCTGATGCTGCCTCCCGGTACTTCGGACGTGCGGCGATGGTGGCCGACCTGACCTCGCGGCTCCGGAAACATCGGCGCACCGACGTCTGGGGCGGAGCCGGGATGGGCAAGACTGCACTCGCCGCCGAAGCCGTCAGTCGGATCGTCGGACAGGATCCGGCCGCACTACCCACCAGTCCGTTCCCGAACGGGGTCGTCTTCCTCGACCTTTACCGGCACAAGACCCTCGAACTCGCCTGGCAGGCCCTGGCCAACACGTTCGACGACAGCCTGCCCACCGACATCCCCGCCCGCGATCGGGCCGCCCGGGCCTGTGCCAAACGTCGGGCCCTGGTGATCCTCGAAGGCGCCGAGGAACTCGGCGACACCCTCCCGTCCTTCGTCAGCGTGCTGGCCCCCGAGTCGACGCTGCTCGTCCTCACCCGGGAAGAGAAGCAGACCGCAGCCGGACGCCGCCTGCGACTCGACGACCTGCTGGAGGACGCCGATGCCCGTGCGCTCCTGCGGCACCTCGTCGGGGCCACCGCCAACGTGTCCGATCGTATCCTCGACGCCATCCAGGCACGCCTCGGCGGTCATCCCCTCGCGCTCACCTGGGCGGGCAGCCAGCTCAACGATGCCAACCAGCCGGCCGCCCATTTCCTCCGCGATCTCGAAGCCGCCCCCTTCACCAAACTCACCGAGCCCGGCGGCGATCCCGACCACACCCTCCAGTGGATGTTCGAGCGCAGCGTGCGGTTCCTGAGCAACACCACCCGCACCGTCCTCGCCGCCGTGGCCCGTCTCTCCGGACCCTTCGGCGAAGAATGGGCGCAAGTCGCCGGCGGCACCGAGTCCGATCTCCAACGGCTCGTCCAACTCTCCTTCCTCCGCCTGAGCAGCGATCCTTCCGGCTGGCAATTCGCCCACGCCCTCGCCGCCCAGTACGCCCGCGTGCTCCCGCTGCCATCGGGCCTTCTCGCATCACTCGGACACCAAGCCGTCCGAAACCTGGCTACCGCCGACGCCCGCTGTGTCTCCGATGGACTCGCCCCGCTGGGTATCGCCCTCACCCACGCCACCGCGCTGCTCAGCCAACCGGATCCGGAGCGTGTCCTCCACCCTGTCGCACAGGCCCTGATCGACCACGACAACGTGCAGGGAGTTGTCGGCCTCCGCCGCGGCCGACTCGACTACGCAAGGCAAGCCCTGGCAGCCCATCGTCAGTGGCATGAGGGGGCGTCTCCAGAGCTCAAGGCCACCCCAAGCTGGCAGCGCGACCTCTCCGTCTCCCTGAACAGACTCGGCGACCTCGCGGTGGCGCAGGGCGATCTCGCCGCTTCCGCTCGATACTTCGCGCAAGACATGGCCATCGCCGAACGTCTCGCCGCTTCCGACCCGGCCAACACCGAGTGGCAGCGCGACCTCTCCGTCTCCCTGAACAAACTCGGCGAGCTCGCGGTGGCGCAGGGCGATCTCGCCGCCGCCGCTGGACACTTCACCCAGTGCAAGACCATCCGCGAACGCCTCGCCGCCTCCGACCCTGCCAATGCCGAGTGGCAGCGCGACCTCTCCGTCTCCCTGAACAAACTCGGCGAGCTCGCGGTGGCGCAGGGCGATCTCGCCGCCGCCGCTGGACACTTCACCCAGTCGAAGACCATCGCCGAACCCCTCGCCGCCTCCGACCCGGCCAATGTCGGGTGGCAGCGCGACCTCTCCGTCTCCCTGGAGAAACTCGGCAACCTCGCGGTGGCGCAGGGCGATCTCGCCGCCGCCGCTGGACACTTCACCCAGTCCAAGACCATCGCCGAACGCCTCGCCGCCTCCGACTCGGCCAATGTCGGGTGGCAGCGCGACCTCTGGATGTCGAACGGCAAGCTCGGTGATCTCGCGGCCTCACAAGGGAACCTTCAAAAGGCATTGCGGGACTGGACCACAGCGAACGACATCACATCACGCCTCGCCGCCTCCGACCCTGCCAATGCCGAGTGGCAGCGCGACCTGGTAGTGTCGCACTGGAGGCTGGCCGACCTGGCGGAGAAGCAGGGGCTGGCAACGGAGGCCAAGGAATCGTGGCGCCGGGCCCATGAGGTCCTGTCAGCCATGAAGGCCCGCGGCATCATGCGGCCTACCGATGCCCCGTATCTGGAGCACCTCGCCGCCAAGGTGAACGCGGGCTGAGCCGTCTCCCGAGCCGGTTCTCCCGCAGAGGCGCAGGGGCGCGGGGGTTGGGGTTGCCGACAGACGTGGCCACAACCGCGTTGCGGTTGATCCTAGAAACGGCAGTTCATTTAACCGCAGATGTCGCCGATGGCGCAGATAGGAGCACAGAAATGACACGAGCGGGCACCTCTGGGAACCTCACCTTGCAGGCGCACGGAGCGTCCTATCCAAGCTCCTGATTATCTGCGTCATCTGCGCTATCTGCGGTTTCAAAAGCCTTTTCCAGGTTGATATCCGCTTGGGCATTGATCCCAGGGTTGTCCTCGTGCCTCGGACCAACCCTGGGCCAAGCGACAGAACGCCGTTGGCGTACGGAATCAGCAGGGAGGCCTGTATTCGACCACACCACTCCCTCGGCGAGCTCCGCGTCTCCGCGTGAGAGATTCCCCGTTCCCGCCGGAGCCCGTTCTCCCGCAGAGGCGCAGGGGCGCAGAGGTTGGGACCGCCGGTGCCGAGCCCTCCTTCGCGTTCCTCGCGGCTTCGCGCGAAATCCTGTGCGGACCGAAAAGACCTCGCGCGAAGCCGCGAAGGGGGCTGGTCTTTGCCGAAAGGAACGAAAGAAGGCGAAAGAGGTGGGGCCTCGGTTCGGAGGCAGGGCGTGAGATGCGATGCCGGCAGGTCCGGCGCTGTCGATTCCGACCGCAGCTTCTTCGCGCCCTCGCGGCTTCGCGCGACCGCTTCCCATCCCCCATTTTCGCCTCTTTTCGTTTCTTTCGGCCACCCACTCCCATCTCTCCGCGTGACGATTCCTTTCGGCCCCGGTCGATGAACAGTCTCCATGTCCTGCGCCGGCCCCACGCTTGCCCGTTGCCTTCCCGCAATCCTTGCGGCGCTCTTCATCGGACTCGCCCGACTACCCGCCGCCGATCCCCTCCTTTCGGCGGTCGAAGGTTCGAAGCAAGCCGCGGTCACCACCGCCAAGGGCGTCTTCATCGCTCCGCTTGCCGGCGGTCCCTGGCGATCGATCCCGCATCCGCCCTCGATGCCCCTCGGCGGCGTCCTCTCTGGAAACCCGGATCCCGGCGGAGCCCTCTACTACCTTTCGGTCCGCTCCTACCAACCCGCGTTGCGACAGGGCGACCCAGCCCAACCCCTTCCGACCGATCCCGCCTGGCAATATGGTCTCTATCGGCGGTCACCGGACGACACCGGGTGGGAGCGGATCTCCGACGACCTCGGCTTCGTCCAGGTCCTGCCCATCGAGCGGCACCTCTACGCCCTCACCGATCGACCCGACCAACCTGCCCGACGCCAGCAGATCCTCCTCTCCACGAACGGCGGCTCCGCTTGGCAGGACGTGGCCGAGCTCCCGGCAAGCCGCGGCCACATCCGACGGCTGTTCCGCGATCCCGATGCGCCCGGATTCCCTGCGGCCTTCGCCACGGGAATCCGGGGAACCATCCTGCGCCTCACCCCGGACCGACAGCACTGGGAGGAACAGATGGCCCATCGCATGCCCGTCTCGTTCGTCGCGGCGGCCCAATTCGACCTGTCGGCCTGGGCCAATCCCGAGGTGCCCCGTATCCCGCTGGAACTGGAGAACTACTTCCAGACCCCGTCCCCGGTCCGACTCCGCTCGACCACCATCCCGGCCGCCTGGATCGGCGTTGGAGGTCGACGCCAATTCCCCCGCGACGGCGAAGTCGTCGTGGTCGCGCGGATCCGCGTCGCACCCGGATTCCCGTCTGATCCGGCCCGGCGATTCATCGACAGCGGTGACGATCACCGCGCGTGGGGCTTCCGGCGCTGGACGCCTTCCGGGGCCGTCGAACAATTCCCACCCGCGGGCATTTCCAAACAGGCCAAAACCCGCGAGCCACTCCCCGTGTGCACTTCCGATACCGAGCCCGGCATCCTGCTGAAGCTCTCCGACCGAGCCCCGTTCCGTGAACCCGGCCGCCACCGCATCCAGTTGATGTACGACACCGTCGAATCCTCCCGTGGCAAGCCGAACGAATGGGCCGTCCGCCTGCTGAGCGAACCGTTCGAGATCGAGGTGCAGTGATCTTTGAAGCGGCAGTTCGGTTATCCACAGATTTCACCCTAGAAACAGCGGTTGGATCCACAGATTACGGCGATTGCACGGATTGGAAGCCGGTTGAGAGGGGCTGTCGTTTCACCCCACGGGTGAGAGACAAACAGCGAGGCGGTGAAGCCTCCAGTCCCGGTCCATCTGTGAAATCCGTGAGGGTATGAGGTTTGTGTGCGGTCCCGGGAGCACTCGGGTAGCAATTGCAGGATGGACGGAGACGGGTACACCTTTGGGCCTGTCGGTCTTTGCTAAACAGACAGGTGGCACTTCGGGAGTTGCTCGTTGATTGCACTTGGAGCTCAACACTCCGTTTCTGTGAATCGAGCTTCGGCGAAAAGCACCTACATTGGGGACCGCCCCGCATACCTGAGTGCATGTAGTCGCCTGGCCCGTCTCCGTCCACCTGCTCACTAACACATCCTGTCCAGTGCAGCAATCATCCATACCACCCACCGTATCCCGGGTCGTCGGTCTCGACGTCCACCCGGATTCCTTCACCGCCTCCATCCTCCAAGGGCCTACTCCCCTGGCGGCTGTTGTGCTGCAAACCTTCAACAAGGTTCCCATCGCCCAGCTCGCTTCCTGGGCCAAGAAGAACACCCTCCCCACCGACACCCTTGTCCTGGAGGCCTCCGGCAACACCTTTGACGCCGTCCGCAAGCTGCGCGCCATCGAGCGCAACGCTCTCGTTCTGGAGAGTGTCTTCATCGGCAAGCTCAAGGAATCACACGCCAACAACGACCGCATCAGCGCCACCCGCATCGCTCGCGCCTACCTCTGCGGCAACGCCAAGCTCGTCTGGGTCCCCGATCCACTCACCCAGGAGCGACGCGACCTCTTCCACGCACACCGCAGGGCCGTCAAGGGCGTCACTGCCGCCAACAATTCCCTCTCCTCCTACCTCAGTGACAACGGCGTCCGACTGGGAGAGTCCCTCCTGGACCTCGGCCGTGACGAACGCCGCACCGCCATCCTCAAGGCCAGGACCTGGAATCCAATGCAGACCCAGATCCTGGAGATCCGCTTGCTCGAACTCGAATACCACATCGAACTCGAGCGACGCTTGGCCAGCCTCGTCGCCCAACAGGTCCTCCAGGATCCAAAGCTCCTCGAACTTACCCGACTCACCGGCATCCGCGATGTCATCGCCTTCGCCATCGGGGCAGTCGTTGGTGACATCAACCGATTCAAGTCCCCGAAATCCCTCGTCAAGTTCGTCGGCCTCAACCCCGCCTTCGACGACAGTGGCAAGGGTACCAAGTCAGGCGGCATCAAGGGGCATGGGCACAAGGATCTCCGCGCCCTTCTCATCGAGGCAGGCCACTCGCTGCTGCGTTCATCCAAGCATCCCAACAGCGACTGGGGCCGCAAGCTGCTGGGCCGAAAGGGCGAGGTCTCGCTTGTGGTGGCAGCCTTGGCCCGCAAGCTCATCACCCAGGTCTGGTACTCGCTCATGGGACTCACCGACCCCATGGAGCAAGCCGCCAAACCCATGGTCCAGAAGCTCGGAAAAATCATCTCCCGCGTCGGCCAACAGGGCCTCGACGCACTGGGCATCACCCGCAAGGACGCTCGGGAACAGGCGATGGAAATCCTCCGCACCCGCAAGTCGGGCCGGGAGTACACCCTCCGAAACAGTCCTCCCGCCCAAGACTTGGGTGCGCAAGCGCAGCCCCCTGCCAATGAAGCCGTCATGACGGTTCCAGCGTCGGCCGTGGCGACCTAGACGCAGGGGAAGTCAGGCAAAAGCGCGGAAGCGCAAAAGGGAATTGAAAAGAGCCGCCTTCGGCGGAAAGTTTTGGCCGCCTAGAAACGGAGAGGGGAGGACGGCAAAGGCGTAGGCCCACCGTTCTCTCCTTTCCCAGGCTGGGTGCTGGCGCCGGCACCACGCGCCCTGGTGCAGTCAGCATGCTTGGCCCACGAAAGATTTTCCCTTCGGTTTTCTCAGGCTCTCGTTGACAAACCACATACCTGAAATCTGTGGATAGTCCAACTGCCGCTTTCAGGTTCACCGATGGCACAGATGGTCAGGGAGGTGAACCGTCCCCTCCCCGGACCGATTCCGGATACCAGTCTTTACAGAAGACTGCTTTTTGACCAAATTGGTCTCCATGGACGACCGTATTCGGGAAGCCATCCGACAAAAGCTCGGCGATGCCATCTCGCTGCCCTTCCCCCAGTTCACTCCGCGGGAGGCGGGTACGACAGCACTGGAGGGAAAGGTCCGGGCGGTGATTGGGATGCGCCGGGCCGGGAAGACCACCTTCCTCCACCAATGCCTCGCGGCGAGACTGACGGAGGGAGTGTCGCGGGAACGGCTCGTGTACTTCAACTTCGAGGACGAACGTCTGGCGGACCTCGAAGCCGCGGACCTGGGCGCAATCCTGGACGAGTATTACCGGTCCTTTCCGGAGTTTCGACGTCGCGAGCGGGTGACTTGGTGCTTCGACGAGATCCAGCGGATCCCTGGCTGGGAAGCCTTCGTGCGGCGCATCCTGGACAGCGAGAACGTCGAACTCCTGATCAGTGGATCATCCGCCCGGATGTTGAGTCGGGAGGTCGCCACCACCATGCGGGGAAGGGCGTTGGAAACCGTCATCACACCCTTCAGCTTCCGTGAGTTTGCGATGTCGCGCGGTGCTGTGTTGCCATCCAGGAACCGGCTCATCGCGGCCGCTGAAGAATCCACCTGGCTGGCGCACTTCGATGCCTACCTGGAGATCGGGGGTTTCCCGGAGGCGGGCCGCGAGTCCCTGCGGCCGCATCGGGTCGACCTGCTGCAGGGCTACGTGGACACGGTTGTCTTCCGGGATGTGGCCGAACGGCATGGCATCAACAACCTCGTCGCACTTCGGGCCTTTGTACGACACCTCCTCCGACAACCGGCGAGTCCCATGAGCGTCAGCAAGGTTCACGCGGACTTCCATTCGCGTGGCATCGGGATCTCCAAGGAAACCCTCCTGGCACTGCTGGCCCACCTGGAGGATGCGTTCCTCGTCTTCACCGTTCCGGTCGCAAGCCGATCCGAGCGGCGTCAGCAGGTAAACCCCAGGAAGCTTTACCTGGCGGATCATGGACTGGCCGCTGCATTCAATCCGGTCAGCAGGACCGATCGCGGGCACCATCTGGAGAATGTGGTCGCCTGCGAACTGGCGCGAAGGCGGATGAACCTGGCGTACGTGCGGACATCCGAGGGACACGAAGTCGACTTTCTGGCCACCGCTCCGGACGGCTCCGCCCAACTCATCCAGGTGGCCGCCGAGATTGGAAACAGGGACACGTTCGAGCGCGAGATCCGGGCGCTCCAAGGGGCTGCGGCCGAGTTTCCCAAGGCCCGCAAGGTGCTCATCGCCGAAGGCACAGCGCCTGCGGGGATCCGAGTCCCCGACGGAATCGAAATCCTGCGGATGTGGCGATGGCTCCTGGAACCCACGGTCCCGACCAAAGGGACCGCGGGCTGATCACGAACTGGTCTCCCGCAGAGGCGCAGTGGTTGAGGCTGTCGGTGCCCCCTTCGCGTTCTTCGCGGCTTCGCGCGAGGCCTTCCATCCCCGCGTTGGAATCCGATCGAAGGCTTACCGGCGGATCGCGATCGCTGCGTCCTGCGGTGCCGAGGGTTCGCGGCTCGGCGCTTCGGGACACCTCCATCATCGATCCTGTCCGGAGAATTCATGTTCAGCGCCAGTGAGCGTATCTAGAGCCTGTCCCCAAGTAGGGATCGCTCAAGCGGGCATTGACGGAATGCTCATCGGCAAGTCCTCGATAACGGCCTGATTTCCTGCCAAGCCGGGAAATTGACCCTTTATGAGCGTCCCTTGCCCCGTGCCGGCGATTTCTGGGTGGTGGTTGGAGTGCCGGCATTGGGCCGTACCAAGTGCAGCTCGCCCCGGTCCAACAGTTCCCATTGCACCTCTTCTCCAGACTCCAACCCGATCGCCGCCGCCAGCGCCATCGGTACGCTCACATAGAGCCTCTCCTTCTGTCCCTTGGATCGGATTCCCTGCACCTTGATCGGATATTCGGATGCCATTTTCTTCGCCTTTTCCTGATTGGTTTCTTGCCTTTGTACGGCTAGCCCTTACGCTAGCCGCATGCCAAGCCGGATCCTTCCCTTTCCTCAGGACCTCAGACCCCGGCTTCCCAACGTTCTGGGCAATGTCGACTACCTCGCCCTGCGTCGCCAGCTCGAGCATA
Organism: Limisphaerales bacterium; assembly: GCA_965284395.1. GTDB lineage: Bacteria > Verrucomicrobiota > Verrucomicrobiia > Limisphaerales > UBA9464 > UBA6176. Next base: position 1,971,089 of record OZ260084.1, read on the forward strand.
TCGACACCCTTCTCAGCGACTCCGGTCTGGAGCGCTTCTTCGTCCAGCTCGCCCTGGACGCATGGATTGCCCGTTCCAAGACCACCCCAAGCGCTGTCGAACAAGCCCGCTTCCAACAACGCTCCTGCCGCGCCCTCCGATGCAACATCCTGCGCACCCTCGTTCAGGACGACTTCCGCGGCTTCTCCTGCCAACTCGCCAGCAGCCCCCTCTACCAATGGTTCTGTCACCTCGACGCCGTCGACCGCATCCGCGTCCCTTCCAAGAGTGAGCTCCAGCGCTTCGCCCAATGGCTGCCGGCCGAGTCCATGCGCAAGGTGCACGAAGAGCTCATCCGCCTCCTCGCCTCCTCGGAAGCCAAGGTCCTGCAACTGCCCAAGCCCCTGGATCTGGAGGCCGTCTTCCTCGACACCACCTGCGTCCAGGCCAACATCCATTTCCCGATCGACTGGGTTCTCCTGCGTGACGGCGTGCGCACCCTGATGAAGGCGACACGCCTGATCCGGGAGCAGGGCCTGTGCAAGCGGATGGAATCGCCGGAAGTCTTCCTGCGCCGCATGAACTCGCTGTGCATGGAGATGAGCCGCAGGGGCCGCGGGACCGCTTCCAAGAAGGAGCGCAAGCGGATCCTGCGCCTGATGAAGAAGCTCACCGCCGTGGTGCAGAATCACGCGCGACGCCACCGGGATCTGCTTGATGCGAACTGGCAGAAGACCAAGTGGACAAGGCCACAGGCCGAGCAGGTGCTGCGGCGCATCGATCAGATGCTGGAACTGCTTCCCAAGGCAACGAAGCAGGCGCATGAGCGGATCATTGGCGAGCGTCCCGTACCCAACGCGGGGAAGATGCTCAGCCTGTACGATCAGGATGTCCGGGTGGTTGTGCGGGGAAAGGCGGGGGCGGAGGTCGAGTTCGGCAACACCCTGCTGGTGGCAGAGAACTCGCATGGATTGATCATCGACGCCGAACTGTTCCGTACCAGTGCGCCGGCGGACAGCCAGCTGCTCTTCCGAAGTCTGACCCGGATGTGGAGCGTGATGGGCAGGAAGCCCGGCGCAGCGGTGACCGACCGTGGATTCAGCAGCGAAGCCAACAGCGAGAAGCTGACGGAGGGAGAGACCTTCGATGGCACGTGCCCGAAGAAGCCGGCCGAACTGAAGGAGCGGATGAAGGACGGCAAGTTTGCGGCGATGCAGAAGCGCCGGGCACAGACCGAGGGGCGGATCGGGATATTGAAAAACGGATTCCTGGGAGCGCCGATGAGGGCGGAGGGATTCGAGCACCGAGAGCGAGCGGTGATGTGGGGCGTGCTGACGCACAACCTCTGGGTGCTGGCCCGGATGAAGGTGGCGAAGGAGGAGAAGAAGCCAAAGAAGCCGAAGAGGGGTGATGGAGGAATTCCGCTGCGCAAGGCAGCCTGAAGGAGCAGGAATCCGCGGAGTTGGAGACCAGGTATAGGAGTGGTGTCTCCGTCGCCGGCGCAGCCAGCGTCAAAGCGATGATGGCGGCACCAGACCGCGCCATTTTCAACCAGTTCTAGGCATGTATTAGATAAGCCTGCCTGATTCTAATCAAAAATCTCTGAAAACAGCCTCTCCGGGGACAGGCTCTATCTATCGACACACCCGGACCTCGCGCAAGGCCAGAGACCCGGACTCACCCCATCGTTGCCCGGATCTGATCCAGTTGTGCCATGGTCACGCACTCGATCCTTTCATCGAGCGGATAGGCTGTCTTGCCGGGATAGATCACCCATAGCCTCTCCAGGTTCAAGTCCTGCATCGCGATGCGCATCGACTTCGTGATTCGTGGCGCATCCTGATACTTGATCTCGAATCCCCATCGCTTGCCACGCGTGGTGACGATCAGGTCCAGCTCGGCTCCGGCGTGTGTACCCCAGAACCAGGCATTCCGTTCGCCGACCCAGGAAAGGATCTGCTCGATCACGAAACCCTCCCACGAAGCCCCAAGCTTGGGATGACCCTGGAGGCTGGGAAGATCCGGGATCCCAAGGAGGCTGTGCAGCAGTCCAGAATCCCGCACATAGACCTTCGGGGACTTCACCACCCGTTTGCCAAGGTTCTCGAACCAAGGCGTCAGCTGGCGTACCACGTAAGCGCCGGACAGCAGATCCAGATACCTCCGGGTCGTATGGTGTGACACCCCGAGAGATCCTCCGATCTCGGATCCATTCCAGACTTGGCCATGGTAGTGTGCGAGCATGGTCCAGAACCGGCGAAGCACTTCGGCTGGGATCTGCACCCCTAGCTGAGGCATGTCCCGCTCCAGGAATGTCCGTACGAAGTTCAATCGCCACTGCCAGCTTTCGAGATCGTCAGCAGCCAGGAACGAGGGAGGGAATCCCCCTCGCAACCAGAGTTGGTCGCGGCATTCGTATCCCACTTCCCCGAGCACGAATCCGTTCATGTCCACAAAGTGGATTCGCCCTGCCAGACTGTCGGACGCCTGACGGATCAGATCTGGTGAGGCGCTTCCAAGCACGATGAACCGGCAGGGAAGAGGGCGCCTGTCCGCCAGGACTCGCAACAGCATCGTCAACTCCGGGCGGCGCTGGATCTCGTCCAGGATGACGACGCCGCGCAAGCGCTCCAGCGTGAGTTGGGGATTTGCCAGACGTGCCTGATCGTTGGGATCCTCAAGATCGAAGTATGTCGCATCTTCCGTGCGCGCGATCTCCCTCGCGAGGGTTGTCTTGCCACACTGACGCGGGCCGAGAATGGCCGTGACGGGGCTGTGCTTGAGCGCGAGGCCAACTTGTCGGAGCAAATCCACTCGCTTGAGCATGCTAGAAAAATGGAAGCTGATGTTCCAAAATGCAAGAACCGAAGCGGAGCCCCTGATGCCATTGAGGATTCTCGGTGGAAGCAGCCGTGGCCACAACCGCGTTGCGGTTGGTTATCGCATGGGCATCGAACCCAGGGTTGTCCTCGTGCCTCGGACCAACCCTGGGCCAAGCGCCACAACGCCGTTGGCGTGCAAAAGGGGTTCGGCGGAGACGATGCCTTCTTCGCGATCTTCGCGGCTTCGCGCGACGCTTTCTTCACCCTAGAAAAGGCAGTTGGATCCACGGATTGCACCGATTCCACGGATTTGAAGCAGGTTGGGAAAGGCTGTCGTTTCACCCTGCGGGTGAAATGGAAACTGTGAAGCGGTGAGGCTTCTTGTCCCAGTCCATCTGTGAAATCTGTGAAATCGGTGGATAACCCAACTGCCGCTTTCAGGTTCACTAATTGGTGTCTTCGCGCGAAACCTTCTCCCCACCCCTTCTCCTCCATTCGCGGATCATCAGGAACAGCACGGGGGTGACGATCAGGATGTGGAGCAGGCTGCTGATGCTCCCGCCGATCACGGGCACGGCCAGCGGCTTCATCACCTCGGCCCCGGGACGCGTGCTCCACAGGATCGGCACGAGGCTCGCCACGGTGGTGGCGACGGTCATGAGCTTGGGTCGGAGGCGCAGGCGTGCGCCGGCCATCACGGCCTCGACCAGTTCCGCGTGGTTGAGTTCGCGGCCCAGTTCCGCCCGGGCCTTCGCCACCGATTCCTCCAGGTACACCACCATCACGACACCGGTCTGGATCGCGATGCCGAACAGCGCGATGTAGCCGATCCACACCGCGACGCTGAACGGATGCCCGTACCACGCCTGCAGGAACACCGATCCGCTCAACGCGAACGGCACGGCCAGGATCACATGCGCGGCCTCGATGGCGTCGTGGTACGCGATGAACAGCAGCAGGAAGATCACCACCAACGACACCGGCACGATCATCCGCAAGGTGCGTCCCGCGCGGATCAGGTCCTCGAACTCCCCGCTGTACTCCAGCACGACGCCGGTCGGCAGGCGGGGCTTCAGGTCCGAGTCCATGCGACGCTGCACCTCCTCCACGAATCCACCGAGGTCGCGCCCCTGCACGTTCGCCTGCACGAACACCCGCAGCCGCCCGTTCTCCGACGCGATCTCGCTCGGTCCCAGCACGCGCTTCACCGTGGCCACCTGGCCGAGCGGAACCGAGCGCCCGCCCATGCCGGTCACCGGCAGGTCCGCCAACCGCTCGATGTCATCGCGCGCCGACCGATGCAGCCGGACCTGGATGGGGAAGCGCTCGCGTCCCTCGATCAGCGTGCCGACGTTCGAGCCGCCGATCCCGGTCTCCACCACTTCCATCACGTCGCGGACGCTCACCCCATACCGGCCGGCAGCGACGCGATCGACCTCGACCTCGACGTACGGCTTGCCCTGCACGCGGCTGGGCGCGACACCCGACGCACCTCGCGCCGTCCGCAGCACCCGTTCCGCTTCGAAGGCCCAGTGCTGAAGGGCGTCGAGGTCGTCGCCGAGCAGCTTCACGCCGAGCTGCGCCCGGATGCCCGTCGAGATCATGAGCACGCGGTTCTCGATCGGTTGGAGGAAGCCGGGCGCGTAACCGGGAACGACCGAGAGTTTCTCCTGCAATTCGGCGATCAACTCATCCTTCGACAGGCCCGCGCGCCATTGGGAGCGCGGCTTCAACTCGATCGTCGTCTCGATCATCTCGATCGGCGCGGGATCGGTCGGTGTCTCCGCCCGACCCAGCTTCCCGGCGGCGCTCACGACCTCAGGGACGCTCCGGATCACCCGATCCTGCCACGACATGATCCGCTGGATCTCGGGCAGTGACGTGCTGGGCAAGAGCACCGGCATGAAGAGCAAGGCACCCTCGTCGAGGGGTGGCATGAACTCGCGGCCGAATCCGCCCAACCGCCGGGCGGTGTCGGTCCAGCCTGCCGATTTCATGCGGTCGAGCACGGGCTGGGGCAATCCGAAGGCGACGGTCAACGCGGCGCCGAGGATCGCGCCCGCCAAGGCCAGCACGGCGCCCCGATGCGACAGGGCCCAGCGCAAGACCGGCGCGTAGCCGCGCAGCATCCAACGCATGAGCCGGTTGTCCTCCTCGCGATGGAACGGCCCCTTCACGAGGAAGGAGCACAGCACCGGCACGACGGTCACCGCGAGCAGCGTGGCCGCCACGCAGGCGAACGTCTTCGTGTAGGCCAGCGGGTGGAACAGCTTCCCCTCGCGCCCGGCCAGCGCGAACACCGGCAGGAACGCCAGGACGATGATCGCCATCGCGAAGAAGATCGGGCGTCCGACCTGCAAGGCGGCCTCGCGCGTGCAGGCCATCGTCTCCGCGGCGGTCAGTCGACGGCCGACCAACCGTTCCCGTTCCTCGCAATGCCGGATCACGTTCTCGGTCATCACGATTCCCGCATCCACCAGCACGCCGATGGCGATCGCGATTCCGGACAGCGACATGACGTTCGAGGTGATGCCGAATCCCTGCATCATCAGGAACGAGATCAGGATGCTGGCCGGCAGCGGCAGCGTGACGATGAGGATGCTCCGGAAGTGGAAGAGGAAGAGCACGTGCGCGAGCGTCACCAGCAACACCTCCTCCACCAGGGCATCCCGCAACGTGGCCACCGTGCGCCCGATCAATTCACTCCGGTCGTAGAATGCCCGGACGGTCACTCCCGGTGGCAGGCTTCCCTCGATGGACTTCAGCCGCGCCTTCACCCGTTCGATCACCGCCATGGCGTTCTCGCCCGTGCGCATCACGACCACGCCACCCACCACCTCGCGTCCATCGACATCCAATGCGCCGCGCCGGAAGTCGCCCGTGACTTCGACGTGGGCCACGTCCTTCACCCTTACTGGCACGCCGTTGGTCTCCATCAGGACGATCTCTTCCAGATCTGCCACGCCCCGGACGAGCCCGACGCCGCGCAGCACGAATTCCATGCCGTTTTCCTCCACGGCCTTTCCGCCCACGTTGAGGTGGTTTTCCTGCACCGCAGCCACCACCCGCGACAACGGAAGGCCGGTCGAGCGCAGCCGCAACGGATCCACCTCGACCGAGTACTGCTTCACGAATCCGCCGACTGACGCGACCTCGGCCACGCCCGGCACGGACTGCAATTGGTAACGCAGGAAGAAGTCCTGCACCGCGCGCAACCGGCCCAGATCGGTCAATGCCTCGACGCGGTTGGTGTCGACGTGCAGGTAATACTGGTAGACCCAGCCGAGGCCGGTCGCGTCCGGCCCGAGCAACGGCGTCACGCCCGACGGCAACTGGGCGGCCAGCAATCCGAGCCGCTCCGACACCCGTTGACGCGCCTCCAGCGCGGGAACGGCGTCCTCGAACACGACCGTGACCAACGAGAACCCGAACATCGACGTCGCCCGCACGGCGCGCACGCCGCGCAGGCCCTGCAGGTTCACGCTCAGCGGATAGGTCACCTGATCCTCGACCTCGCGCGGGCTGCGGCCCATCCAGTCGGCGTAGACCATGACCTGGTTCTCAGACAGGTCCGGGATGGCATCGACCGGCGTGTCCTTCAACGCGCGCATCCCGAACGCGGCGACCAGCAATGCCCCGCACAACACGAGGAACCGGTTCGCCAGCGAACCCTCGATCAATCGGCTGATCATGGGACCTCCGTTCCGCAATCGAGCATTTCCGCGCCGAACCAGGGATTCCGCAGCGGTCCGCCAAACTGCCACCAATAGGCCTTGGATGGCGCCCCGGGGAACGCCTTCGCCGTCATCGGACACCGGTAGACCTTCAGGTCACTGAACCCTTCCTGCTTCCGCGCGCCCAGCACCACCGGCGCCCACGCCTCGACCAACCCATGGAACGCCTTCCGTGCCGTCGCCAGATCCCGCGCCTCCGGCAACTCCGCCAGCATCTTCTCCGTGTAGCTGTAGCCGCCGACGTCAGGAGGCGGATTCGTCCCCTTTGCCCGCACATCCGCCAGCGCCCGTCCCCACTCCGCCCGTGCCCGGTTGAACCCCGCGAGATCATCCTTCGCCAACTCCCCCGCGACCCCCGCCAGCACCCGCATCAATCGCCCGTGAGCATCCGGCATCAACCGCGTCTGTTCCTTCCCAACTGGAATCTGGGAACTCGCAACCGGCAGCTTCGCAGTGTCGTCGCCGACGTCAGGAGGCGTCCCCTTCCCGCTCCCGCCGACGTCCGGACCCTCCTTGAAACTTGAACCTGAAAACTCGGAACTCCCCCCCAGCACTCCCGCGTTGAGCACCACGCGCTCGCCCGCGTCCAGTCCCTCGACCACCTCCCACACCGTATCGCCGACACGTCCGACCCGGATCGTCCGCTCCTGATAGCTGCCGGGACCCCGCTCCACCCACACGCGCGCGACGCCGCCGGGATTCAGGACTGCGGCCCGAGGCACTACCAGCACCGGCTCGCTCTGCACCAGCACCCGCGCCTCCGCATACAGCCGATGCCGGAACAGGCGACCGCGTCCCTCGCCGAGGTCCGGGTTCGGAAGCTCGACGCGGATCCGCGTGCTGCGCGTCATCATGTCGAGGTTCGGATCGATGAATGCGATCCGGTTCGTGAACAGACGTCCGGGTAATGACGGCGTGGACAGCACCACCTGCTGTCCGACGCGAAGCCAGGGCAGGTCGCGTTCGTAGACGTCGCCCTTGAACCACATCGTCCCGAAGTCCGCGACCTCGAACATCGGGTCGCCCTCCTTCACCCATTGGCCGGCGTACACCATGCGCTTCACGACGGTTCCCGTCATCGGGGAGAGCCAGGGCAGGGTGCGCTGCTCGGCTCCGAAGCCCGACGGCAAAGCCTTCACCTGCGCCTCGCCGAGTCCCATCTGGCGCAGTCGGAGCGCGGCTGCGGCCAGCAGCGGACCGGTCTCGCCGCCCGACGCCAGCGACACATACTCGCGCACCGCGCCCAGCAAGGCGGGACTGTACAACGTCGCCAGCTCCGTCCCCTCGCGGATGTCCACTCCTTCCGACGCGACCGACACCGACTCGATGCGTCCCTCGACGTAGGCCGACAGGATCCGATGCCGCGAGTCGTCGTCGTCGAGTGTCCCGGCGAGCCGAAGGGTCTTCACCACGCGGCCGATCTCGACCGGTGCCGAGGAGATTCCCACGGCGGTGATCGAATTGCTGCCCAATCGCAGGACACCTTCGGCTGCGTCGAAGCCCGCTTCGCCTTCATGGACCGGCACGAGCTTCATGCCGCAGATCGTGCACACGCCCGGCTCGGGCGAGGTGATCCACGGATGCATCGGGGACTGGTAGAACCGCACCTTGCGGGTCCCCTGCGTCGCGGCCGCCTCCCTGTGGACATGGCCGGTCCGTCCCCGCCACCACCATCCCGTCCCCAGACCCATACCTACCAGCAACACCGCCAGGACTGCATTCATCGCTTTCATCGCTTCATCCCTCCTTCCTTCACCGCACCACCCTCCGCCACCAATTCCCGCACCGTTTCCAGATCCTCGAGCCCGCAGCAAAGCAGCAGCTCGGACATCGCCATCCAGTATTCCGCCGTCGCCCGGACCTCGGCCATCTCGGCCTCGATGCGCTGGCGTCGGACCTCCAGCAGGTCGCGGAGCTCCGCACGCCCCGACGCCCACAATCCCTCCAGCGATTCCTGCAACCGCCGTGTCCGCGGCAGCACGACATCGCGCATCAACAGTGCCTCGCGTCGACCCGCGTCGATCTGCGTGACCAGCCGATGCACCTCACGGCGCACCTGCAACCGAGCGTCCTCGACCTGCGCTTCCGCCGAAGCCAGCCGCGCCCGATCGCGCTCCAGGTCCCGCCGATAGTTCGCCCGGTTGAACCACGGCACCGACATCGTGACCGTGAGCATTCCCTGCGCGGCCGTGCCGGTGGCCGAGTCGTGATACGACTGCACGCCCACTGCCAGATCGGGACGTTGCGAACGTCGCGTCACCTGAACCGCCGCCGCAGCCACGCCGGTCTCCCGCTCGCGCCGCAGGACCTCCGGTTCCGCGCGCTCCGCGAACCGGACCAACACCGGCCCGAACGGCACGGCATCCGCCACCGGGGGGAGGGACCAGGACTGGGAGTTGCCAGTTCCCGGTTGCCAGTTGCCAGAGGGGATTTCACGGAACGGGGTGGCGACGGCCGCGTCGCCGTTCCGGGGCCCTTCCCCGGGCGATGAGGACATCGCCGCCCCGAAACCACGCTCCAACGAAGGGCGTGTCGAAATGCCTGCGCCTGAAACTTGAAACTCGACCACTGCCTCCGCATCGCGCCTTCGGGCAACGGCGTTGGTCCAGTCGAGGCGGCGGCGGTCGAGCTCGTTCTCGAGTCGGAGCACCATCGCGGCTGGCTCGGTGCCCGAGGCGACCCGCGTCCGGCCGAGCCGGACCTGGGCTTCGAGCCAGGCGACATCGGATGCGATCAACGCCGCCTCCGACCTCGCCGCGGCCGCGCTGAACAGCTTCACCGCCAGGTCCCGGCGCAGTTCTGCGAACCGCGCCTCGACCCGCACTCCCGCGGCGACCGCGTTCGATTCCGCCAGCGCACGGGCCGCCTTCTCCTTGCCCATCACGGGCAGCTTCTGTTCGACGCCGTAGTAGACGTCGCCGTTCTCGCGGGCCATGTCGGCGTAGCGGTAGAGCGCTCCGCCCGCCATCACGTCGGGATCGGCCCAGCGACGTGTCCCGTCGGCGTTGAGGCGCTCGGCACGAGCAGCCTCGGTCAGCCCGCGGAGTTCCGGGTGCCGTTCTCGCATCTGCTGCGAGAGCCGTCGCACAAGGTCCGCGGTCACGACTTCGGGCGGCGGCTCGGGATCTGCGCGGACCGCGACGCAGCACAACCAACCCACCAACATCAACCAGGCGCGGTTCCGACCGCACCCGAAACCATCAGATGAAAAGGACATGGAGCCATGGGAAGAAATCTCAGGAAACGCCCACGAACGGATCCGGAGGCGTGCCGGCGCAGGGCACACTCCGGGCAGGGACCTTCCCCAAGGCTCAGATCAGGAAGACTCGATCCCGCAGGAAGAGCGGGACCGGAACCACAAGACACTCATCCACCCGCGAAGCGGCCGGCGTGCGGCGCACCTGCGCGAGGTCCGGCAACTCCAGGTGCTCCGCCACCGTTGGGACCCACTCCGGCAGTGGGTGAACCGTGGGAGGAACCGGCAGGGCCGGCAGCGGCATCGAACGTTCCGACTTCTCGACAACACAGCAGTCCGCCGCACCGCCCGAACAGCAGGGGGCTGCGGTCGCCTTGCGCGCACAACAACCCGAAGCCTGCCCCATCAGCTTTTCATCGCCGGTCCGAAGCGACCGGCCTCCGCCCACTCCCAATCCCAATCCGCACGCGATCAACCACAGCCCCAGCAGGGCTGCGATCGAGCGGGTCAGGGAGTTGGAAGTTTTCGGTTTCAAGATTCAAGTGGGGTCACCACCCCAAGCATAGCCGACGACGTAACGGGGCGGAGGGAGGAGTTGGAAGTTTTCAGTTTCAAGCGGGGCCAAGCCTTCGCCGCGTGGGGGCACGCGGCCTACAATAGGTAGTTCCCAGTTCCCAGTTCCCAGATTCCAGAATGAAGGGCCGGTATTTGGCCTCTGTAGGCCGGGTGCCCTCACCCGGCGCGGGCCGGAAGGAGTTCCCAGTCGCCTGTTCCCAGATTCCAGTCGGACTGGCTACTGGTTGCTGGAAACTGGCAACTACGCCGCCCCCTTACTTCGCCGCCAGCTTGGCGATGAACTTGGCGGGCTCCTTCTCGAAGTCGGGCTTGCAGCTCTTGCAGCACAGTTTCACTTCCTGGCCCTGATGCTGGAACACCACGGGCTCACCCATCGAACCCAGCTTCTCGCCGGAAACGAGGCAGACGTCCAACGGGTAGGCCTTGCCACCCGCGGCTGCTGAACCACCCGACACCGTCGGCTTGTCCTGGCAACCCGTCAGGGCCAGTGCACCCGCAAACGCCAGACCCGCCACCAATCGCTTCAGATTCGCGCTCATGAGTTAGGCTTAGCGCATCCGCCCAAACCGCGCCTCAAAAATCTTGGCCGTCGTGTCCTCGGTGGGGCGAGTGTCCCCACGAGCCGGTCAGGAGTCCCAAGTTTCAAGATTCAAGCTTGAAGCCTCAGGACATCGGGGTCGGGGTCGGAATCGCCATCGGTATCGCGCTTCAGCGGCCTTCGATCCCGATTCCGATTCCGATTCCGACCCCGATGAACGGAAGGAGACCGGGAACCCACCACCCGGGAGATTGTGACTGCTCCCGTCCGTTGCGCTCTGTTATTCCCATTCCGCAGATCAGCTGCGCTCCCTTGAAGACCGCCTCCTCCAGATTCCGAACTTGGATCCTCCTCGGTGGCTTTGCCGCCATGGTGATGGCCTTGGGGCTCGTGTGGCTAGGTCGGGGTGGCCCGATCCGACAGGACCTTCCTGACGGGCAATGGATCGAGATCCGCCACGTGACCTCCACCACCAACGGTACGCACACGATCCCCTTCGGCGCACGCTGGCGTCGGGACCTGCTGAAATTCCCCCTGCCGGGGCGGATCAAGGGTTGGGTAGAGACGGGAACCGGCAGCGCCGGAATCGGGGGTGAACCCCTCTCGCTCGGGATCTGGTGGACGGCTGGCAGCACCGGGACGAATGCCTCCGGGTTCCAGAGCGGTCAGGTGCCTGCTGAATTCCAGAACGCCGTTTGGCGGGTCATCGGTGACAACGGGTGGATCTACCCTGCCGAGCTTCGCGGCACCACTGCCGGCCTCGACAACGTCCCAATCCATCGCCTGCTCCTCGGCGCCTTCCCCCGACGCCAGGCCCGGATGCGTGTCGAGATGTGCAATCGCACCAACGGGCAGGTCATCGCGTCGTTCGTGATCGACAATCCTTACCCGGTCGCCACCGCCACGTGGCCTCCGGAGGCGTTTCCCGCCTCCTACCGGATCGGATCGCTGACCGTGCAGCTCTACGGAATTGATTCCGCCACGGTCGATCCAACAAAACCTTCACCCACCTTCGGCCTGACCCGTCGATTCTCACCTCGGTTCTCGCTGACCTCGGACGGAGCCGCCACGGCCGGGTGGGAAGCCACCAGCGCCGAGCTCTTCGACGCCTCCGGCAACTGGGGTCCCTACCTCGATCCTTCGGAGGCCGGTTGGAAGGTCCGGATCACCGTTCGTCCCAAGGCGCTCACTCGCGGCCCCGCCGACGCCGTCGCTGCATGGCCCGGCGCGCGACTGCGAGTTCCTGAGCCGGGCACTTGGATGCCGCTCTCGCAGACGCTCACGCTCGACGGTCGGGCCTATCCCGTCCTGGGCCTGGGTGGCCCGGGTCGACACATCTTTACGAACGACCTCCACTCGATCTCCGCGACCATGCCGGGCGTGGGCTTCCAGTCTTCCAACACGAGGATAGGGACCCAATCCTCCACCACCATCGGCCGGCCTCAGGCAATCCTCTGTGGCCTGGGCTGGCCGGAGCCTCCCGCCGGATCCCGCCTGCTCGTGCGCCTGCGGGATGCGAACGGAAAGGAAACCGCCGTGAACGAGTTCCATCAGACCGGGAACATCCGCTTCTTCCCGCTGCCCGAGGATCTCACCGGCGAATTCACCTTCGAACTCGTCCTCCAGAAGTCCGAGACCGTCCAGTTCCTCGTCGCCCCACCTGCTGTTGGCACCCGGCCCGGGAGGGTCGCGCCGTGACTTCACCGGTCTTTTCACCGGCGCTCGTCGCGAGGCTCGCGTCGATCCTGGCGCACCCCGAGGCCGATCCTGTTTCCCCTGCTGCCGCTGACGATTGGCACGCCCTGCTTGGCCTCGCCCATCGGTGGTGCGTTTCACCCGTGCTGTGGGTCCGTGTCCGCAACTCGGCGCAGGCTTCCCGCATCCCGGAGTCGGTCCTGGAGAGGCTTCAGCAGGACTACCACCAGAACTTCCGCCGGAATCACGCCCTCCGGGAGCAACTGCTGGCGCTGGCAAGAAGGCTCCGGGACGAGGGGATGTCACCCGTCGTCCTGAAGGGGGGCATCCATCTGCTCGCGCCTCCGTCCCGCAATGCCGGACTCCGGATCATGGGAGACGTCGACCTGCTGCTGCCGGTCGAGCAGGCCCACGCGGCGCAGGAACGTCTCAAGGCGTGGGGCTGGGAGGTGACGCCCGGGGGAGAGACGTGTGAGAAGGACCATCACCTATCCAAACGCCAATTGCCGGGCCGCGAACTCCAGGTCGAGATCCACACCCGCCCCTTCTACGACGCCACGGAACGGATCACCGCCGACTTCTTCCGGGACTGTTGCTCCCTGCCTCCAGCCTGCGAGGGCCTGCGGATTCCGAGCCTGCATCATCGGATCCTGCACAACGCGCTCCACGCCTTCTCGGATTTCGTGATGGCGCGTCGGGCCGTGCAGTTCATGTCCTTCCCCGACATCGTGGTTCCGTTCGTGGACCTGCGGCAGTTGCTCGACTACGCGGAGTTGGTCCGCCTCGGCTGCTCCGGGATCGATTGGGAGCGGATGGCGGCCGATGCCGACTCCGTCCGCTGCCGTCGGCAGTTCCTGCAGTGGGGATTCCTGGCAAACCACCTCATGGATACGGCCGTCCCGCCGGTCGCGGCGCGCCGGTGCGTGATTCCGATCGAGGTCCGGACACCCACGGCCTTGCCCCGTCACCTGATCCGCCTGGGACTCCAGGCACTGGGAGTCTGGGACCCGATCGATCGCTGGCGCGCGAGTTGAGTGATCCCGTCATTCTGTCGTTCAATCGATCGCCCGCTTGAGCGCCTCGGCGAAGTCCACCGGATCCTCCTCGTGCGGCCAATGGCCTGCGTCGGCAAACTCGTGGGCTGAAGCAGCCGGGAAGGCATCCCGCCAGCGTCGCAGCACAGCGGGACCGAACGCCGGATCCCGCATGCCCCATAACAGGGTCTTCGGAATCACATCCAAGCTGCTCCGGCGATTCCAGAGCGAAGCGAGATAGTCGCGGCTCTCCAACATCGACCGCGCCAACGCGAAGAGCACCCGTTCCCGCGAGTCCGGATCCGGGAACGCATCGAGGTACTGTCGATGCAGGGCCGGCGTCAGGCTGTCCCGATGCGCATAGCCCATCGGCAGCAGGAACCGCGGTGACGCGTTCAGAGTCCGGTAAAGCCATCGCCCCAGCCAACCGCCGGCAAGCTTTGCCTTTCGCCGCATCCCGGGATCGTCGTCCCACGACCACATCCACGTGTTCACGAGGACCAGCCTCCGCACACGGGCGGCGTTCCGAAGGACCCAGTCCAAGGCGATGGGGCCGCCGAAATCATGGAGGACCAGGTTCACCGGCTCACCCGCCGGAACCGTTTGCTCCAGGAACTGCCCGAATCGCCGCGCATGATCCTCCGGGCGATACCCGGCGTTGGAAGGCCGATCGGACAACCCGAATCCCAGGTGATCCGGTGCCAGCACCCGATGCGTTGGCACCAGCGCTGGGATGACGTGCCGCCATTCGAGACTCCAGGTCGGCGTCCCATGGACCAGCACCACGGTCGGGCCCGAACCCATCTCCGCGTAGCTCATCGCAGCGCCCTCGACGACCGCCCGTCGCACCGGAAATGGATACAGAGCCCGATCCGGCAAAATACCCGCTTCGGTTCCCATGATTCCGAGATCGTCAATCCAGATTGACCAACGGTCAAGCCCGGTTGACGACATCCCGATCCTGCGCGCACCCTGCCTCTCATGCCGTCCCCCGATTCCCTCCGAGACGCCCAGTCCTCCAGCTTTGGGCATGTGCTCTTCGACTGCGCCCGAAGGCTCGATGAGATCGCCCAGGCACGTCTCAACGCGGAGGCCGGAACCCGGCTCGCGCGTCCCTCGGTGATGAGGCTGGTCCCGTTCATCACCCGGGACGGCATTCGCCCCATCGAACTCGCGCGCCGGCTTGATGTCTCGAAGCAGGCGGTCGCCCAGGCGCTGGCGCTGCTGGAGGAGCAGGGCTTCATCACGAACAAGCCGGATCCCAATGATGGCCGGGGTCGGCTCGTTTGCCTGACCGACGCCGGCGAGGCAGCACATCATCGCGGGCTGAAGGTCCTCGCTGACCTTGAACGCGAACTGGGCGAGCGCATGGGTTCGCCGTCGCTGGCCACCACGTTCCGGGGCTTGAAGGCCATCCAGGAAATCCTGTCGGAATGGGAATGCGGTCCGCCGAGCGAACGCTGAAACTGGAAAGGGCAGTTGGATCCACAGATTACAGCGATTCCACGGATTGGAAGCCGGTTGAGAGAGGCTGTCGTTTCACCCCAAGGGAGATCTGGAAACAGCGACGCGGTGAGGCCTCTTGTCCCGGTCCATCTGTGAAATCCGTGAAATCTGTGGATAGCCCAACTGCCGCTTTCAGGTTGAAACTGGAAAGGGCCCAGAACGGGATCGTCGGCCATTCCTCCTTCACGCGGCGAGGCCTGGGCAGCGCCGGGTGAGGGCACCCGGGCCTACAGAGCTGTGGGCTGTAGGCCGCGTGCCCCCACGCGGCGAAGAATGGACAGCGCCGGGTGAGGGCACCCGGCCTACAGGCGAGGCCATTCCTCCTTCACGCGGAAGTTGTACCGCAGCACGCGCTGCTGGATCGCGGCGTTCGGCCAACGGCTCTTCAGCACCGCTGCGCCTGCTCCGAGTCGTTCGGACAGCTTCAACTCCTGCGTGAACGTCGAGTAGTCCTCAAACGTTCCCCCGAACTTCACCGGCCAACCCGCGCCCAATGGGTGCTCGGGCAGGCGACGTCCCCGTTCGGCCAACCGCTTCCAGTGCGAATTCAGGGTCGCTGGCGACTGCACCAGCCTTCCGTCCTGATCCAAGGGCAGGCTCCCGTGCTTGCCCCACTCGATGCCCACGCGCACGGCCTCCCCAAGCGCCACCGGAGCTGAAAGGATGGTGCCGTGGAAGTAGGCGTGAACGGCCACTGCGCGCGTACCAGCCGAGTCCAGCTCCACCCAGATGATTTCGTGGTCGCAGGGATCGTTGTCCTCTGGGAAGTCGATGTCATCGTCCCAGAACAGGTGGTAGGCCAGCACGGGCTGATCCGGATGCGCCACCACCACGACGTCGCGCAGCGCGAACGCCTCGGCCCGGTTCAGCCGCAACTCCGGCGCGAACTTCCGCGCTCGCTCGCGCATCGCGTCGTCCGCTGGCTGAGGCGGATCCAGTTCCATCACGCGGGCGTAATGCGCGGAGGCCTCGTCCAGGCGACGTCGTTCGTGGTCCGCCATTCCCATGCGGTTCTGCACGGCCGCGGTGTCGGCAGCGAGGACCTCGACATCCGCTGCATCCGGCACTTCCACGCCGGACACGGGGTTCGCCCGTGCCACGCGATTCCCGGGGAGCCGCACCTGATACGGACTCAACGAGAGGTTCGGCTCCGGGTAGTCCGTGCTCACGAACTGAGCCCCGCTCGCCAGAGCGCGATCCCGCTGGGTGACGTCGTTGCGGCGTGCGACCGACGTCGAGGCGTCGGCCCGGGTGCGGACCAGGAATCCCTCGCGCACCAGCGACTGGATCTCCTCGAACTGCCGCACCGGATCATTGCGCTTCATCCAGGCCGCCGCCGGGTGTTCGCGGCCCACGGAGACGAACATCGCCCGGCCTTCCAGTCGGGGTGAACGGGCGAGGTAGGCGTCGCGGATGGCGTCCTCGTTGTCGAGGGCGAACAGGACCTTGCCCAGCAAACGGTCGACACCCGGCCAGCCCTTGCCGGCGACGGCCTCGCGCAGGGTCGGCAATCCGCCGCGCAAGGCGTCCGGCTCGAACCGGCGCGCTTCGGGAATCATCTCGCGGATCTCGGCGTCGACGGCGTCGAGCAGCGCTGCGTCGAACTTCAACACCTTCGTCGAACCCGGGACGCCCAGCGCGTCTTCCTTCAGTTCGACCAAGACGAGGATCGGGAAGTGGAACGGGTTCGCGGCGGACCAATCCCGGATCTCGGTCAAGGCACTTCGGAACGTCCGGTTCCGGGAAACGAAATCGACGTCCGGCACATGCAGCACCTTGAAGCCCGGCGTCCGCAGCAGGCCCTCGGGGTCGTGTGGTGGCATCGGGGGTGTTCCCGAGGCGGCAGCGAGCCTGGGCCCGGCGGGCTCCGCGAAACGTCCGCCTTCCGGGTCCGCGTAGAGGTCGAGCTCGACCTGCCGGATGCCGAGCGTGCCGAGCTGTTCCTTGAGGGGCCGATGCGTGTAGGCGAGATCATCCGCACCATTCCCGAGGCTTGCCCGGATGAGCCGGTCCATCACGGGCCCCGGAGCGACGTGGTAAGAGTTGTGGGTCCCGATCACCTGGCATTGGTCGAGTCGGGGTGGAGCGGCGTGCGTCGTTCGGGTGAGTCCCGCGAACCCGACCGCGGCGACGAGGACGGAAGCCCACGCAGAGCGGCACCAACCCGAGTGTCGCGTCGAACCAGGATCCGGATGCATGTCGCGGAAGTTGCCAGTTGCCAGAGGCCAGTTCCCAGAACAATGCCGTTCTGTAGGCCGCGTGCCCCCACGCGGCGGGGCATGATCCACGCCGGGTGAGGGCACCCGGCCTACAAGGACTTCATTCGGCCCTGCCTCGTGACCTCGGCAGCTACGGAGGAGTCGCAAGTTTGAAGGGTCAAGTTTCAAGCCTGCTCCCGCTTCAAACTTGAAACGGAAAACTTCCAACTCCCCTTCAGCGGGTGATCTCGTAGTAGAGGGTGCCGGGATCGAGGGTGAGTCTTGGGGAACTGGGCAGGGGTTTGCCGGGGCGGCCCTGCAGGTCGAGCGGGGTGATTCGGAGGCGGGCGGCATCGGGGGCGCGGAAGGTGATGGAGCCCTGGATCGCCCGGATGCGCCACGGATTGGTTCCGAGGCGGGTGATCCGTTCGAGGCCGGGTCCGGCCGGTTCGGTGGTCCAGCCCGTGGTCGATTCCTCGGTCATGACCTGGAGCAGCATTCGGGAGGATTCGCGGAGGGGCTTGGCATCGAGGCTGACGAGCAGGACGGTGAGGACATCGAGGGGGCTTTCGATGCGGAGTTCGGGGAGCTCGATCGGGCCCCGGGCGGCGAAGTTGCCGCTGGCACCCTGGACGGCGGGGGCGCGGAGTTCGAGCAGGCCGGTGCCGTAGTCGAGTTCGAGTTCGCCCGTGGAGCTGCGGATGCGTCGGGCGGCGTGGTCGACGAGGCCGGCCAACGGTTTGAGGCGGGTGGCGGCGTTGGTGCCGAACGTGACCCTGGAACGGCCGGCAAAGTGAAGGAGGGGATCGAGGCGTTGGTTGGGACGGAGCGGGGAGGAACCATCGGGAACGTCCTTGAGGCGGAGTTCGTCGAAGGCGGCGTCCTGCGGCAGGGGGGTGCCTTGGAGGGCGAGCATGTCCTCACGTCGGAGTTGGACGTCGGCGAGGATGTCGCCAGCACGGACGAGGCCCTGGCGGAAGAGCAGGGCGGTGGCCGGGAACTGGCCGATCTGGGTGGGGGCCATGAGCGTCCAGGGCTGCATGAAATATCCGGGCTTCACGGACCAGTCGGCTCCATCGAGGGCGAAGTGGACGATGGCATCGGATTCCTGGAGGGCACCGTAGGCGGCGAGGAAGAGCGGGGCTTCGCCGCGATGGCGGTTGGGACGGGTCCAGGTCGTCTCGGAGATCATGGACGGGAGGCCGTTGTACTCGGGGTCCATGACGGGGTGGTTGAAGGTGCGCGGGCCGCCGGGCTTGTCGGGATCAAACCGGAGGGCGCTGCGATGGGAGAAGGTGTGGCCTTCGCGGATGGACCATTCGGAGGCATCGCCCTTCACCGAGCCCGCGAAGTAGCCGTGGCGGTCGATGAAGTCGCCTTCGAGGTAGGACATCTTCTCGAGGGGACCGAGGACGCGGGCGTCGGCGGTGGTCCAGTTCGAGGCGGTGATGGCGCCCTTGAAGCCGCGTTGGCGGAGGAAGGCGACGGATTCGCGGTAGAAGCGGGACTGGGTCTCGAAAAGGAAGGCGGCGGTGTCGAGATCGCGCAGGGTGCGTTCGTTGGCGATGTTCCAGAGGGGACGGAAGGCGAGGTGACGGGCGTCGGCGTTGTCGCGGGGGAGGGACTTGCCGCCCCACTTGGCCAGGGCGGCGGGGATCGAGCCGTGTCGAGCGGCAGCCCAGTCGGCGAACTGACGTTCGAGGATCTCGAGCTGTGGGGCGGGGAGGTTCCGTTCGTTGAAGGTCCAGAAGAAGAAGGAGTCCTCGTTCTGGACCTCGAGGCCCATGACGGCGGGTTCATCGACGAGCCGGATACCGGCGGCGTCCTGCGAGTTCAGGATGTCCTCCCACCAACCACGGTAGCGCTGCTGGAACTTGGGATTGAACATCAGCGCGGCGAAGGCGTGGGACTTGCCGTCGTAGCCGGCCAACCAGTCGGTGCCGGGCTTGGGGTCGAGCCAGAGGGGGAAATAGATGGAAAGCAGGGTGTAGATACCCTCGGCCTTCAGCGCAGTGACCGTCTCGCGGATCCGCTGGATGCGCTTGGGGTCGACCGTCCCGTCCTTGTCGAACACGGCTCCATGGATGCGGACGAGGTTGACGCCGCGGCTGGCGAGGGTCCGGGCGACGGCGGCAAGCTTCTCCGGGGAATCGGCGGACGACGGCGGTCCGTTGACGGCCCAGAAGCGGACGGTCGCGCCGTCGCCGGACCGGATAAAATGGCCGTCCCGAGCCTGGATGGGTCCATGTTCGCCAGCGCGGGCTTCGTTGAGGCGACGCAGGTTGATGGGGCTGTCCGCGGCCAGTGCGGGAGCGCCGGGATCAAAGGGGATCCAGTCCGCGTCGGCCGCTGAGAGGTTGAAGCCGAGCATTCCGATCAACAGGCCCGTGGCCGGGAGAGACCATCGCATGCCTGAGTGAAGCACGGAACGGCACTTCGTTTAACCCTGGAAACGGCGGTTGGATCCACAGATTACAGCGATTCCACGGATTGGAAGCCGGTTGAGAGGGGCTGTCGTTTCACCCCAAGGGTGATCTGGAAACAGCGACGCGGTGAGGTGCCTTCTCCCGGCCCATCTGTGAAATCCTGAAATCTGTGGATAGTCCAACTCCCGCTTTCAGACTAACCGCAGATTTCCCCGATGTCGCGGATGGGGCACATCCCGAGACTGTCCCCGCAAGAGCACAGGAACGGGGTGGCGACGTCCTCGTCGCCTTGGGAAGGGGTATGGGAGGGCAATGAGGCCGTTGCCGCCCCGATTGAGGCGACGGCAGTGGCAGCATGCGCCGGGGTCACTCGCCCCGCTCGCGACGGCGGTACTCGGTGGGGGTGATGCCAGTGAGGCGCTTGAAGTCCTTGCTGAAGTGGAAGGGGTCGCCCCAGCCGCACTGGCGGGCGATCTCCTTCATGGAATCGGCGGACTCGACCAACCGGCGTTGGGCGCGGAGGAGGCGTTCGCCGCGGAGCCAGTCGATCGGGCTGGTGCCGAAGTGGCGGCGGAATTGTCGGGTGAAGTGCGATTCGCCGAGGCCGGCCAGGCGGGCGAGTTCGGCGACCCGGAGCGGAAGGTGGGAATGGAGCCGCATCCGATCCACGGCGCGCTGCATGCCCGGGGAGAGGGTGGGTTCGTGGCCGGACTGGGTGTCACGGTTGCCGAGGAGGACGGCGAGTTGCGCGGCGACAAGGGCGTGGATGGCGGCGGCGGGAGGAGTGTCGTGCCGAAGCA
Organism: Limisphaerales bacterium; assembly: GCA_965284395.1. Lineage (GTDB taxonomy): Bacteria > Verrucomicrobiota > Verrucomicrobiia > Limisphaerales > UBA9464 > UBA6176. The sequence goes on from OZ260084.1 coordinate 1,991,593, forward strand.
GGCGGAACAGGCGCGAGAACCACGTCCGGGTGGGGCGGCTGGCCAGTCCGGAGAAGACGGGACCGCCCGAATGCTGGATTCGGCTCCAGAGGCCTTCGATCCCGGGGCCATCGAAGCGCAGCCAGAGCACTTCCCATGGGTCGGCCGGATCCGGGCCGTAGGCGTGGGGATGATGGCCGTTGACCCAGACCCAGTCGCCCGGACGGATGGTATGGTCGACACCGCCGGCGACGAAACGACCCTGTCCGCGGATGCAGTAGATCCACTCGTGGCCGGGATGGCTGTCGCGACGAAACCACGGCCCATCCGAACAGACCACGTGTCCGGCGCGGACGACGGTATAGAGGAGACCCTGCCAGGCGGGCGCGGGCGGATTGTGGAGCGAGACGACGACACGCGGCAACGTCCGCGGAGCAGCGGTGGGGAGTCGATCGCCGGCGTTGTGCGGATCGGAGGCCACGGGTGGGGGTGAGTTGGAAGTTTTCAGTTTCAAGTTTCAAGCCGCCGCGGGGCTGCGAGGTTGCCCTCCGGCTTCGTACTCGTACTCGAGCAACCACGCCCTACCCTCGACTCCATCCCCTGATCCCATCGGCTCGAGTACGAGTACCCCCTCCCACCCCCACGGCGAAGGAACCCGCATTTTCGCCTGCCCCTTCCCCAACGCCGAAGGCGTTGCAGCCAATAGCCCCGGGTTGGCCGAGGAACGAGGCCTACCCGGGGTCCATGTCCCCAATGAAGCCCGCACCCTGAAGGGGTGCGAAGGATTCCCTCGGTGTCGAGGTCGCTATCGGAATCGGAATCGGGATCGGGGAACTGTCGACTGACGTACTCGATCCACAGGCTCCACCTCACCACCTCTCAAGCTCCCATCGCTTCGAGTACGAGTACGAGTACCCTCATCGACGGCCTTGGGCGAAGGCGCACCCGTTCTCCGCTCCTCGTTCCGCAGGGGTGGGGCGAGTGTCCCCACGAGCCGCCCCTCCCCCGTCGTACTCGTACTCGTACTCAGCCCGGAGGGCGGTACTCGTACTCGACCCCCATCCCCAACGCCAACGGCGTTGCAGGCGACAGCCCCGGGTTGGCCGAGGAACGAGGCCTACCCGGGGTCCATGTCCCCAATGAAGCCCGCACCCTGAAGGGGTGCGAAGGATTCCCTCGGTGTCGGGGTCGGTATCGGAATCGGGATCGGGGAACTGTCGACTGACGTACTCGATCCACAGCCTCCACCTCACCACCTCCCAAGCCCCCATCAATCCGGGTGGTCTGAATCTGCCCCTTCCCCCGACGGGCAAACTCGCGCAGATACAGCGGTAATGAGCACGTATTCGTTGCCGTATGTTCCGATCCGGCAGTCGTTGTATTCGCCGGGGGAGTTGTTCGGGCAGTTCGATGTAGAGGATCCGACGAGTTTCGCGTCGACGACGGACTTCGGGATTTACCGGCATTTCATCGGGTCGGGATCGGCGTCGACGACGGATCCCTATGTGGCGATGACGCGGGCGCTGCACGACAACGGGATCACGCAGTTGCGGAACCAGTTCATCGGCGACCGTCGGGTGGCGGCGATCATGGGCGGCCACAAGATGAAGCGGGACAGCGCAGACTACCGGAACGTCTGCCTGCTGGGGCGAGAGTTGGCGCGTGCGGGATTGCTGGTGGCGACGGGTGGCGGGCCGGGAGCGATGGAGGCGGGACATCTGGGGGCGTTGCTTTCGGTTGCGCCGGAGGGGGAGTTGGAATCGGCGCTGGGTGAAATGGGCGGGAGGCCGGAGTTGCCGGAGATGCGGCACGTGGCGGTGCCGGCGGAGACGGGGGTGCTCGTGGACGCGGATCTGGTGGCGAAGGGACACGAATGGTTTGCGCCGGCGTGGAAGCTGGCGAAGCAGTGGTCCGGGGGCTGCCGGAGTCTGGCGGTGCCGACGTGGCACTACGGGTTCGAGCCGACTTCGCCCTTCGCGACCGACATCGCGAAATACTTCCAGAACAGCATCCGCGAGGACGGACTGCTGGAGATCGCGCAGGCGGGGATCGTCTTCACGCCCGGGAAGGCCGGGACGATCCAGGAGATCTTCCAGGACGGTGCACAGAACTACTACCGGTCCTTCGGGCAGTTCAGTCCGATGGTCTTCCTTGGAGTGGATTACTGGACGAACCGGTTGCCCGTGCTGGCGGTGCTCAAGGCCTTGTTCAGTCCGGCGGACTTCGCGCGATGTGTCCGCGTGACGGATGATCCGATGGAAGCAGCGCGGTTCGTGATCGGGTTCGAGTAAAGCGCTGGGTCAGCCTGGCTTCCGAATGGCCTGGGAAGTAGGGGGGGCCACCGGAAGCCAGGCACCCACATCCGACCTGGGGAGGCCGGACAGGGATATTCCCTAGCGTGTGGCCAGCGGGTGGGACCGGAGGCCTGCGCTGACCAGGCTTCCGAGGACGACTCCGACAGCGATGCCGACGGCGGTGCCGACGACGCCACCGAGGTGGTTGCCGGCGGTCCCACCCGCTGCGAGTCCCAGCCCGACCCACACCGCTTCCCGCAGGGCTGCAAAGGTAACTGCGGTGCTGATATGGAACGAGGCATGTAGCTCGCGCAGGAGGATCGCCGAGACCGATGAAGCGTGCTGCCGCTGCGGGCGGAAGAGGGATCCGCCTGGAGTGCTGGCAGCGGCCTGCGGGTCGTTGGGGGTGCAGGACTTCATGTTGGTCTCGGCGTTCATTTTGGACGGACGGGATCCGCTGGGCGGAAGCATCTCCATCGCTTCCGGCATCGGGTCCCGTCGAGGGATGCAGAAACTTCCGCGGGCGGACCTGACACGAAATCTTGCACTATTATTTTGTCGCCACCGCCGGGGCTGGTGCGGCCATATAAGGTTGAAGCCCGGCCCAAGGAATCCACCGGAAGGCCGGGTCAAACCGAACATGAGCGAATACTCACCCGAACAAATCAAGGCGCTGAAGGAGGCATCTGATGCCATCAACGGCGTCATCCGCGGCCTCACCGGGGCGGTCGACGGCAATACGAAGATCCTGAGCGACGTGGCTGCCGGCGTGCAGCCGCCCAAGCCGTCCAAGCCGCCCAAGCCCGTGCCGCCTCCGCCTCCGGCGCTGAAGGCGATGAAGAAGCAGGCTGCGTCATTGCTGAAGGCAGCTGCGCTTTTGGAGAACGCGTTTCCGCAGGCCAGGGGCTGATAGCTCCGCGGGCGCTGGCGGAGCGAGGTGGGTTCAGTGAATGGGATCCACGCGTTTCCCCTCAACCATCCTTCGCGGTCCCGCGCCTGGTCGCGAGACCGCGAGGGAGCGTCCGACAGGACGGAGGGTGGGAGGTTGGTACGGTGGCGATCGAAGCGAAGCAGAATGAGAGGCCTCCGGGACCTGCTCCGCGCCCGAAATCGAATCCTGGACTTGTGCCGTCGACGCTGCGACCTCCACCGCCCTCCGTTTGATGAGCGGCGGGATCGCTGGTGAATCCAAATCGGGCGCATCTCGACACTGCCCCCGTTTGAGAATGGGAACGGGGTGGCGGACTCTTTCAAGTCTGGGTGTGCAGGGAGTCAGCGACTGGGCATGCACGTCGTGTCCGCCTCAGCCTTTCGGGCGGACGGCGATGACGCCGGGCAACCGGTGAGGTCATTTCCCTCCGACTTCGACACCCCTGCCCGTCTCTGCCGTGGCCTGGGCATTCGGATGTGGTGGCTGTAGCCACGGAGGGAGCGGAGCGAATTCCTCCGAGTTGGAAGGCTCGGAGCGGTTCCCCGCAGCTGGCCAGAACCAGAAGGAGCCCTCCGCCTCGCCGGGCCGTACCTGGGTTCCGACGACCAGTCCTGCATTTCCTGGCGCCACGGCCAACCAACTGACGGCTTGAGGATGGTCCCAGGTCATGAGTTCGCGTCGCGTCGCCATTTGCCAGGCCCGGATCGCGCCGTCCTGCGAGCCGCTGAACAGGGTCCGTGCATCTTCGGAGAAGGCGACGGACTGGACGGGGGCACCATGGCCGAGGAGGAACTCGGGGCTGGCATCCGGGCTGGCCAGCAGCAGTACGCGCTGGTCCTTGCCTGCGGCAGCCAGCGCAGTTCCGTCGGGTGAGACGGCGACTTCCTCGGCATTGTATTGGATCGCTCGGGTGACGTGGGAAAGGGGCTCCCAACGGGTGATAGAATTGGAGTGCACGAGCCCGACGACCCTGCCATCGAAGGATAGGCTGAAGGTGTCGACGGCTAGCTCGGAGCGTCCGAGGACGGTGCCATCGGACATACGGATGAGGACCACATGGTCCGAGTAGTCCCGTAGGGCGAGCGTGGAAGCGTCGCGTGATAGCAGGGCTTGGTAAGCCTTGGGGTGGGGTGCTGGGCGCTCGACCGAGTACGCGCCAGGAGAGTCCACGGAACGAACCGTCCAGCGTTGCGTGGAGCGGTCCCACGCGAGGTACCGGGACCGGTCGAGGAATCCTACGACGAGGCCTGGAACCTGGATGGGAGGGAACTTTCCGGTGACGTGGACGACGGTGGAGACATCGCGATTCGTGTGCCATTCGAGGGGCAGCGCGAGCCAGCTTGCATCCGGGGAGAAGAGGGTCCGTCCGGCGTAGTACGTCATCCGGTTGCGGATCGTGAGGCCGGGTGTCTGGGAGGGAGGCGGAAGAGTCCAGTGCATCAGGAAACCGTCCCGCCCTGCACTGACGAGGGTGTCGTCGGTGGGAAACGTGAGGCAGGTAACATCAGAGCGATGGCCGCGCAGTCGGTGCTGGACCGTCCAGGTGGTCGTGTCGTAAATGGCGATGGCATCCTGTCCGCCTGCGATGGCACATCTGGAGTCCGAGGGTGAGAAGGCGATGGAAATGCCCCGGAACGAGTGGCCCGGAAGGTGGGCTCGGGGCTGGGTGGACGGCTGGGTGGAATCTTCGATCGAGACGGTCCCCGCTGTGTCGACGCGGGCGAGGAACCGACCCGAGGAGGACCACGTGGCGTGAAGGGAGAGGGACCCGGAGGCTGGCATCGTCTGGGTATAGCTGGAGGATGTGGGGTCCCATAGTCCCGCTCCGCGGTCAGTGAGCGCAATGCGGAGGCTCGGTTGGCCGTGCTCCCATCGAAATGCGAGGCCGGCCTCTTCGAGGTGGCCGGCTCCCCGTCCGTCAGCCAGACTGCGGAGGCGAAGGATCATCGGGGGCTCCTTCTCGGTCCTGGGGCGCTGGCCCGAGGCGAGGGTTGTTCCGGTTGGGTCGAACACGACGCAGTTGGCGGGGTTGGTATCGACGAGGACGGGCTTCGAGGTGGGTGATGAGAGGACCCAGGATCCCAGTGGCGAGGCGATCGCGATGCGTCCGTCGGCGGCAACGTCGACGGCCTGAGGGTCGATGGACTCCGGGAGCGGAACCGAGGACGCGGTGAGCGGCTCGGCGACGCTGACGAAATGCAGATGCGTACGCGTGACGGCGGCGATGCGGGTGCGATCGGGGCTGGGAGCGATGGCGACGATGGGAGAGTCGAGCTGGAGGAGCCGGGAGCCGGGTTCGAGGTCGAGGAAGGACTGGAGCAGGTACCATTCGAGTCCGCGGAGGTCGGGCTGAGCGCGGGCGGGTCGTTGTCCATCGAGCAGCTCGGCCATGCGGGCGAGGGTGCCGGACTTCCAGGCGCTGTGCGCGAGCTGGAGGTCGACAACGTAGTTGAAGTTCCGGCGCTGGGCGTCGAGCAGGATCTGGCGTTGGAGCCCCTCGCGATTGCGGTTCCAGTTGAAGGCAGCGGCAGTCAGGGCGGCGACGGCGATCAGGCTGACACCGAGAAGCGAGGCACGGGCCGGGTGACGTCGGGCCCAGCGTCGGGATTGTTCAAGGCGGCTGAGGCGTCGGGCGGAAACCGGCATTCCGTCAAGCCACCGGCGCAGGTCGGCGGCGAGGTCGGCGGCGGAGGGGTAACGTTCGATGGAGCGCTTGCGGAGGCAGCGGAGGCAGATCGTCTCGAGGTCTAGGTCGACCGATTCGCGGAGCTGGCGCGGCGGGCGGGGTTCGTCTTCGGCGACCTTGCGCAGGATGTCGGCGAAGCTGTTGCCGACGAAGGGCGGCCGGCCGGTGAGGAGCTCGAAGAGGATGGCCCCGAGTCCATAGACGTCGGTGACCGTGGTCACCTCGATGTTCCGTCCCAGTGCCTGCTCCGGGGCCATGTAGTTGGCGGTCCCGAGGATGGTGGAGGTGACCGTGATGTCGTGGGGAGAGTGCAGGAACTTGGCGATGCCGAAGTCGGTGAGGTAGGGCGTGCCGGACTCATCGACGAGGATGTTGGCGGGCTTGAGGTCGCGATGAAGGATGCCTCGGGAGTGGGCGTGGTGGACGGCGTCGACGATGGGGAGGAGAAGTTCGGCGGCCTCACGATTGGACAGCGGGGGGCGGCGTTCGAGGAGTTGGGCGAGGTTGCAGCCCTCGATGTACTGGAGGGCGAGGTACAGTTGGCCCTGGTGCTCGCCGACGGAATGGATGGGGACGATGTGCGGGTGGGAGAGTTGGGCGGTGGCTTCGGCCCCGGCGCGGAAACGGCGGCCGGCCTCGGTGCCGGGAGGCGTGACGAGGATCTTGAGGGAGATGTCGCGGCCGAGTTCGGGGTCGCGGGCGCGGTAGACCCGGCCGCCGGATCCCTCACCGAGTTCGGGTCCGAGGACGTAGGGACCGAAGGTGGAGCGGTCTGGATCGGGCTGGGTGGACGGGACCAGGCAGGTGAGCAGGCAGAACGGGCAGAGACCGGATGGGGCCTGATCCGGGATGGGGCTTCCGCATTCCGTGCAGGTGGCGGGCATGGGTCAACGGTCCAGCTGCTTTCCGAGGACGGCGGCGAAATGGCGGAGTTCCGCGTTGAGGTCGTCCGGGTGGAGAAGGGTCTGGCGGATCTCGTCGGATACAAGTTCCCCGAAGGCGGCGCGGAGCCGGCTGACGCGGGTGTTGAGGGTATCGACGCTGATGCCGAGGGCGGCCGCGGTGACTTCGCGGGCCGGGGGCGATGCGGCCCCGGGCAGATAGTCGCGCAGGGCGACGAAAACGGGGCCCTCGCCACGGCGGTGGAAGCGATCGTGGAGCCGGTCGTGGACGCGGCGGAAGACGGTCAGCGCCCAGTCGCGGTCGAAATCGGAGTCATCGGTGGGTGTCGAGGCCAGGGAGGATTCGGCGGGCAGTCCTTCGTCATGGACGTCGAGGGAAACGGACAGGCGGGCGTCGCGCTTCTGCGCGTTGAGGTGCTTTCGGTGGTTGGCGAGGTAATGACGGATGGCCTGGCAGAGGAAGGATCGGAAACGTCCGCGATCGGGGGCCAGGTGGGCGAGATCCTGGCGTCGGATGAGTTCCGCGATGAACCCGTGCGCGAGGTCCTCGGCATCCTGGGGATCGCTCCAGTTGCGGCGGATGAAGGAAACGATGGGATCGCGGTAGGCGATGCAGAGGCTTTCCAGGGCTTCGTCCGAACCGGCACCTCCGCGGCGGACCACGGTCCACAGCGTTGGCGGAAACTCGGACGCTCCTCCCTGGGTCGGCTCGGCCACGGACTTGATCAAACAGTGCCCACGGGTGCGGCACAAGGGCGGGGGAATGGGGGGAGTGGGGGAGTTTGAAGTTTCAGGTTTGAGGTTTGAAGTGGGGGAGGCGGCGGAGAACACGGGATCCTTCGCCCAGCGCGGTCGACGAGGGTGCTCGTACTCGTACTCGAAGCGATGGGGGTTCGGAGGTGATCGGGAGAAGGCTGCGGATCGAGTACGAGTACCGCCCTGCGGGCTGAGTACGAGTACGAGTACGAAAGGGGGAAGGGGCGGCTCGACGGAGTCTCGCCCCACCGCTGGGGAACGAGGAGTGGAGAGCAGGTGCGCCCTCGCCCAGGGCCGTCGACGAGGGTACTCGTACTCGAAGCGATGAGGGGCTTGGGAGGTGATCGGGAGAAGGCTGCGGATCGAGTACGAGTACCGCCCTGCGGGCTGAGTACGAGTACGAGTACGAAAGGGCGACGGGGCGGTTCGTGAGGACATTCGCCCCACCGCTGGGGAACGAGGAGTGGAGAGCGGGTGCGCCCTCGCCCGGGGCCGTCGACGAGGGTACTCGTACTCGTACTCGAAGCGATGAGGAGCTTGGGAAGTAGTGGTGAGGAGGAGGCTGCGGATCGAATACGGCGGCGGAGGGTTCCCCGATCCCGATTCCGATAGCGACCCCGACACCGAAGGGATCCTTCGCACCCCTTCAGGGTGCGGATCTCATTTGGGACATGGACCCCGGGTAGGCCTCGTTCCTCGGCCGACCCGGGGCTATCGGCTGCAACGCCGTTGGCGTTGGGGATGGGGCGTTCGAGTACGAGTACCGCCCTGAGGGCTGAGTACGAGTACGGGTACCAAAGGGCGGAGGGGCGGCTCGTGAGGACCCGCGATTCCAACCCCGACACCCATGCGCCAAAGCCTTGGTGATCGAGGTTGCAGTCCGTTGCAGCAGGTCACAAAAAAATGAGGAGTCGGAGCGGTTCTGGAGCCATTACCTCCACCTGGACCGACAAGACCACAGGTAATCCTGCAGTCCGGACACTCCGCAACTTCACGTACGCTGCCAACGGGCTGGATGTGATCGAGGTCCGCGATGGCCAGAACCGGTTGATCGAATCGAAGACCTACAACGCGGATCGCCAGATCCTGCAACACCGGGTCTACTTTGGTACCGGAACCTCTGACTTTCAGACGACCTCCTTCACCTACGATCCAGCCACGAAGCGCATGCTCACGTCCGTCAGCCCCTTGGGCTTGACCACCACATGGACCTACACCGGGACGGCCCCGAACCTGACCATCACCCGGACGACATCACCCATCTTGTCCACGGCTATCGAGAACTACGTGAACGGGCGCCTCACCCAGTCCACAGACGCCCGCGGTCTCACGCTGACCTACCTCTACGACAACCTCAACCGGGGATCGGTGTTACCCGATCAATAGGATGAGATTCGACTATAGCATTGGATAGGTCAGCACCTGTTCGCGCTTAGGGCACGCCAAGAAGCCCGTGGACAGGGGATTGTCCCCGCCCGTTGAAAGGTGATGGTGAGGCGATTCTGTTGTTATGCCGGCCTATTTCATTCGCCACGGAGCCGATTCAGTCGCGCCCTTGAGGTTGGAGGTCGGCCTCAACCTTAGCGAGAAGGCCTTTTGCTGAGCCGGAAACAGCCTGCCACGACGTTCTAATGCTCAACCCCTTGAGTGACCACCCTCAGGCATCAAGACCCGCTATAGGGCAACAGGGCGCGTTCCAGCCACATGCAACTTTTCACCCACTCCTCTCGGATTCTGAGTGAACCCGCCGCATCATTTCCTATACTTGTCCGGTCTATGATCCACCCGGTTACAGATGTATTTCTCCACCCTGCCCTCAGTCTCGTCGAGTCCCTCGACAACCACACACCCAAGCTCGACTTCTCTGATTCCGAGTTCATCTCCCTCGGCATCCGGCGTATCCTGACCCGTTGCCCTTCCGGCCGGGCCTTCCTGCAATCGGTCCGGCAGTGCGACATCTCCGATGTTTCCCTTCGCGCCTACTTCGGCGCTGTGAGCAGTCCGCGGCGCCTCGCCCTCCTTCATGAGCTCAACGCTTGTCTCTCCCGCACCATTGTGGCCAACAAGGACCGGTTCGCCTGTTTCCCAGAACTGGCCGGTCGCGACATCCTTGCCATCGACGGTCACGATGTGCGCCGCGCGTCCCACGAGCCCAAGGAGGTCGTTTCATCCGGCCGCCTGGAGGTCCCTGACACGGTGACCGGCATCTTCTTGCGTCATCTGCGCACCGGTGCAGCCCGGGTTCTGGCTCAGACCTCTGGCCACGAGCACGAATGGGCCGCTGTGAAAGCAAGACCGTGGAGCGAGTTCCTCTGGAGCCCCGGTGCAAAGGGGACCATCCTGGTAATCGATCCCGTTGCCGTGGACTTCGGGTTCCTTCGCGCCGCCAAGATCAAGGCCGGTGCCACGGTCATTACCCGCATGAAGGACAACCTGGTGATCACAGAGGCGCGAGAACTGCAATGGGACAGGAACGATCGACGCAATGACGGCGTCATCAAGGACGAACGGGTGCGCTTTGGGACAAACGGCGAATTTCGGCGGGTGACCTACCGGGATCCCGAGACCATGGAAGTCCACGAGTTCCTCACCTCCGAGTTCCATCTGGCTCCAGGCGTGATCGCTCAGCTCTATCGACTCCGCTGGGATATCGAGAAGTTCTTTGACGTCTGCGAGAATCTGCTGGGCGAAGCCAAGGCGTGGGGGACGGGGCCAATCCCGGCGCAGGTACAGAACGAGTTCCTCTGCCTGACACACAATCTCCTGCTGCTGGTCAGCCACAGACTGGATGAGCAGGAGGGGATTCGTGACGAGAAGGTCGAAGACAAGTACCGAGCGGCGCTGGCGGCACGCAAGCGACTGGCCGCTGAGCGGGGCACAACCGTTTCGCCATGGGTAGAGACGCTGCGCCAGTTGACCCGATGGAGTAGTCAGTTTGTTCGCTGGTTGAGCGATGCGGTGACGCACGGCTGGGAATGGACGGCCGGGATCGTCAAGCTGCGCCCCCTGATGCGTGCCTACATGCGCTGAGGCACCAAGGTGTCATCGCACTACCCATGCCAACCCCCTATCCGCGCGGACACTCCTGAGCGCCTAGATCAGCGCGGCGCTATGAGAAATCACCCCAGCATTGATGAGCCCCTAATTGGGGCGGTAACACCGATCCAACCGGGTAACCCGGATCACGTGGCCGGACCAGACCACGCAGGAGTTCGACTATACGCGGCTGGTCAACGGGCAGACCGTTACCTTCCTCGACGTTCAACGCTCCAAGGATCGCGTCGGCCAATGGACCACTTTCACCTACGACGGTGCCCGCCGGATCACCCAGATCCAGGATCCCGCCAATCGAATCCAATCCCGCACCTACTGCTCTTGCGGGCAGCTGGAGTCTTCAACCATCGGCTCTGGCCCCGGCGCTGAAACCACCACCTACCATTACCGGGCCGACGGTCGCCTGACTGCCGTCATCGCCCCCGGAGGACGCACGGTCTCGCAAACCTATTGCTCCTTCTGACGGCACCTCGATCATGTATGACCCAAACACTACGATTGTGGTTCCACGAAGACTCGATCCGTGATCGAATCCAGCCTAATGTATGAAGTCCTCTATAAAAATACTGGCGGCTGTGACGTGGCTGGCTTCCTGTGGAACCTGTTACTACATTGGAACTGAAGCGAGGGCACCTAGTCGCGATGGCATCATTGACGAGGACGATGATGGCGACGGCAAGTGGGAGTATCGAAACTATTATACCCGAGGAGTTTTGGATAAGGTTGAGGGCGACTGGAATGGCGATGGTAAGCCGGACATATTCTATTTCTATGATCCCAATGGATCGTGTTACAAGATTGAGGAGGATACTGATTTCAATGGGGTCAAGGACGCTTGGTTGAAGAACAAGCACGGCATCCCTGCAAGTGAGCTTCGCGATCTGGATGGAGACGGCTTTCCTGAGCTGTTCACCGTGTTCGAGTTTGGGCACCCATTGTATGAGTATCTGAGAACTGCAGATGGAAAGATCTATTGGCTTGCCTTCCTGCGCGGGGGAAGGGGGCGGATTGAGTATAGCGACAAGAACAGGGATGGCTTGTTCGAGTGGATCACGAGGGTTAATGCGCTCGGTCTGGTCGAAGGCGAGGAGCCACTAAAGCAGCCGCTGAAGATTGAGGATCTAGGTGATCTCAAGGCCCGAGCGCGTGTCAAATAGTGGCGGGGGGCAACGGAGAAGGGCAACGGAGTCAGATCTGTCCATTTGACATTTCAGCGCGGAAGCTGGGGCCGTCGCGACGCAACGTCCCGGTTGGCGCTTGCGCGAGGTGTCATGGAAGAGTCAGGTGTAAGCTATGCCGCGGCGGTACACGGCATTCGCAGCCTCTCCCGGATCAATTGTCGGATTGACGGATCTGAACCCCTTGCCCCCTTCCCGTTGCTACGCCGGAGGCGTTGAAGCCATTAGCCCGGGGTCGCGAAGCGCACCCAGGGTGTGGATCAGTAAAGGACATTTACCCCGGAGGGGTTTCAGCGACGTCTCCCCCTACGCGCCACTTGCAGGACATTCGCCAGAGAGCGGTTCCATTCGCTTCAACCCCTGCCGGGGTTGGAATTCCAAAATCGTTGCCGCCCCGGGGTCGGTTCGCACCCCGGGCTACCAGCTTTTACGCCTCCGGCGTAGGGGACCGCCCCTACTTCGGGCGAGGGACGGGTGCATTTTCTCTCTGGACCGGACCCGGGGAAGGTCAACGGGGTCAGATCCGTCCATTTGACAAATGGACAGAGGAGCCAAGTGCGGTAGCGAGTCCGCAGGGTAAGCCCGCGGCATCTTCTTCCGAAGATGGAAGGGGGTAGCTCACCCGCGACAGGTGTAGGATCGACGGTTTGATGTGGCATGACACGTTTCTCCTCCTCCACCGGATAGCGGATTGCCGTTGTGCGTCCGGGCTCTCGATCTCTCGGGAACGGCGGAGGGAGCGGGCGGAATCGGGGGACTGCTGGCCCGTTCCTCCGGCTACCAAACCAACGGTTCCTGGACCTCCCACGCTTTCTACCACGCCGATGGTGGCGGGAACGTGACCTTCCTCTCGCCGTCGACGTACAGCGGCACCATGACCCGGTACAGTTACGATGCCTACGGGCGCACAACTTCACTGAACGGCCCCCTCGCCACGGCCAACGTCTACCGTTTCAGCAGCAAGGAACTCCACGCCGCCAGCGGTCACTACAACTACGGCTACCGCTTCTACGACCCCCAGGCCCAGCGGTGGATCAATCGGGATCCGTTGGGGGAAGCGGGTGGGGTGAATCTGTATGGGTTTGTGTGCAATGGGCCGGTTGGGGTGGTGGACGGGACGGGTCTGACAGGTTGGGCGCTCGTTCCTCCACAGATCTATTGGGACCAAGAGGTTCGAAAGCTGCATAATCTCCCGGACTTTCAGAAGCGTGAGGAGTATGGAGGATGGTGGCTTCCACACAGTATTGGTGCCCGTGTTGGTGGGGATGCTTCTGTAGGTTGGGCTATGTCCGCCCATGCTGAGGCAAGTCTTGGCGTCGGGTTGTTCTCTGACGAGGGAGTCGGTGCCTACTTTAGTCATGGCGAGTCGGTGGGTCCCTTTGGACTGTGCTCGCCACAGAACACGGGTCGATGGACTCTGGATCAAGTAAATCCTGTCTTTGGCGCATATGCGGGCTGTGGGCCTGGGGGATGGGTTAGCAATGCACAGACAGCATCCGATCTGGGCAAGACTACGCACACTTTAAGTTTCAACATTGGACTTGGTGCAGCCCAGGGCGGACTGCAGTTGTCATTTGGTGGAGGAATCTATCAGTTTGTGGTGTCGCCGCCAACAGCTGCGCCGGGTTGGGGGATTAGCTGTTCACTCCAAAAGACAACAACATATGAAATCCGGCCTCTTGATTGATCCATGAACCCTCCCAATTCGATTGGTGCCATATCCAAGCCGTGGTTTCCGATAGTCTTGGGTGTGATCGCTGTCGCTACGAGTATTTACGGCGTCGTAGCGGGCAAGGCTCTGAACGAGTCATTCGCCGCTTTCGTAGTGGTTGGATTGTTCCTGGGATGGGCCATCTGGAAGTACCATGCGTCGCGGGCCGTTGTTTTTCTCCAGACTGCGGATGGCCTTATGGTGCTCTCGAAGGGGGTGACTATTGGTCCGATAGCCAAGGTTGTACTCACCGAGAGATTGAATGTGAGACCGTGGCATTACTCGGTATCGGCGACATGCGAGGACGGTGGCGTTGTTACGGGCGCACTTTTCCCACCGTTGTCCATGTGCTACTCCAGGACACGCTTCAGGGCGCAGCTGGAAGCCTTCCTGCACCCTTTGGCGACTTTTGCGGACAAGGAAGTCCAGGGTAGGCCGACGGAACTTCATTAGCTGTCAACGCCGGGCCAAGCGTCCGTGTGACGAGTCAATGAGGGCGTCAGAAGGCTTGAGCGCAAGTGTCGGTGCGGAGTTCTGCCGCCCACTCCGGGGCTCGAAGCGTTATGGGACGCGGTCCCCACGGCTGACGCCGTGCGCCGCGTTGCGGCTGGGGAGTCGGGGGACTTTGGGTGCGGTGTTGGCATGTGGGATTCATCGGCTCGTGGGGACACTTGCGCCACCGGAGGGGGACGATCGGCGAGCCGCCCTTCGGGGTCGGAATCGGGATCGGGATCGGGATCGATCGATGGAGAATGGGAGCTCGATGCCGATGGCGATACCGACCCCGACACCGAGGGAATCCCTAGCACCCCTTCAGGGTGCGGGCTTCATTTGGGACATGGACCCCGGGTAGGCCTCGTTCCTCGGCCGACCCGGGGCTATCGGCTGCAACGCCGTTGGCGTTGGGGATGGGGCGTTCGAGTACGAGTACCGCCCTGCGGGCTGTGTACGAGTACGAGTACGAAGGGGGACGGGGCGGCTCGACGGAGTCTCGCCCCACCGAGGGGGGAGGGGCGGCTCGTGAGGACACTCGCCCCACCGGAGGGGAACGAGGAGCGGAGAGCGGGTGTGCTTTCGCCGAGGGCCGTCGATGAGGGTACTCGTACTCGTACTCCTATTCGAAGCGATGAGGAGCTTGGGAGGTGGTGGTGAGGAGGAGGCTGCGGATCGAATACGGCGGCGGAGGGTTCCCCGATGCCGATTCCGATAGCGACCCCGACACCGAGGGAATCCCTCGCACCCCTTCAGGGTGCGGATCTCATTTGGGACACGGACCCCGGGTAGGCCTCGTTCCTCGGCCGACCCGGGGCTATCGGCTGCAACGCCTTCGGCGTTGGGGATGGGGCGTTCGAGTACGAGTACCGCCCTTCGGGCTGAGTACGAGTACGAGTACGAAGGGGGACGGGGCGGCTCGTGAGGAGTCTCGCCCCACCGAGGGGGGAGGGGCGGCTCGTGAGGCCACTCGCCCCACCCCTGCGGAACGAGGAGTGGAGAGCGGGTGCGCTTTCGCCCGGGGCCGGCGATGAGGGTACTCGTACTCGTACTCGTACTCGAAGCGATGAGGAGCTTGGGTCGTGGCGGGTGGAGGCTGCGGATCGAATGCGGCGGCGGAGGGTTCCCCGATCCCGATTCCGATAGCGACCCCGACACCGAAGGGATCCCTCGCACCCCTTCAGGGTGCGGATCTCATTTGGGACACGGACCCCGGGTAGGCCTCGTTCCTCGGCCAACCCGGGGCTATCGGCTGCAACGCCGTTGGCGTTGGGGATGGGGCGTTCGAGTACGAGTACCGCCCTTCGGGCTGAGTACGAGTACGAGTACGAAGGGGGACGGAGCGGCTCGACGGAGAGTCTCGCCGCACCCCATGCGAGGCATCGGCTCCGGTGGAGCGAGTGTCCGGACGAGCCGCGCGTTGAGCGGCGCGACGGAGGGCTTGCCCCACCGAAGGAGGGCACTGCGGGATCAGCGGGGTTTGCGTGGGGTCGCGGGGATGATGAAATCCTTCACGACGGCCATGTGCTGCATGTTGGGAACCCCGCTGTCGGCGCCCTTGGCGGGTGTGATGGCGGCGATGGGTCGGAAGACGCGGGTGTCGACGACGAGGCCGGTGTCGAAGCGGTCGCCGCCGAGGGTGACGGGAACCATGAGCGGGTGGAGGTCGGCGTCGGCTAGGACCCAGTCGTAGGGCTTGCGACGGGAGGCGTTGGTGCCGTCCTGGCCGCGTTGGTCGATGGGTGGGTTGCCGGCGGTCTGGAAGACCTGGGACAGGACCTGGATGCAGGCCTCGTCGCGGGAGGAGGTGTTGAAGTCGCCGCCGAGGACGACGCAGTCGTTGGCAGGGATGCGGTCCCGGATGAAACGGACGAGGGCGACGGCCTCGGAGCGGCGGATGGATTCGCTGTTGCCGGCCTTGAGGTGAACGGAGATGGCCCAGAGGTCACGGCCGTTGGGAAGGCGGATGCGGGCCCAGGCGAAGTCGCGGTTGCGCTGGGTGTCGTCGTCCCATTCACCGGATTCGACGATGGGATGGCGGCTGATGATGCCGTTGGGGATTCCGGGGCCGTCTTCGCGATAGAAGGAGTATCCGGGTCCAAAGGTCTGGTTTACCCACTGGGACAGCTGGATGGTGCAGTTGAACTCCTGGATCAGGACGACATCGGGCTGGAGGCCCTTGAGGATGCGGGCGCCGGCGCCTTCGGGGTTGGAATGGTTGCCGTTGTCGGGCGAGTAGCTCTGGTCCGGGCTGGAGGTGAGGTTGGCGGCGGCGATTCGGATGCGGACGTCGTTGGTGGTGGACTGGGCGGCGAGTTGGGAGGCGAGGGAGAGGGAAAGCGAGACGAGGAGGACGTCGGTGAACCGGGGCTTCGACATGGGGGCAGGGTAGGGAGGGGTTTGGGCGATTGCAGCGGAAAATGCGGCTTTTGCTGGGCTTTTCGCGAATCGGCCCGACCTAAGACTGGATTGTGGGAAGGGGCCCGGATGTGGGACAACAGGGTTGTACCTCTCAAGCGGTATCTGCGCCGGCGAACATTGAGCGTCGGGGAGTTTCCGTCCGGGACGGAGTCGAGCAATCGGTTCCGGTCCGGAAGGCAGACGCCAAGGCAGCGCTACTGGATCCTGTCGATCCGGTTCAGGCTGTGGAGACCGTGAGCGGGGTATCCGGGCGCCGGGTGGAACGGGGTTATTGGGGAAAGTTCCGCATCGGCGCCCGAATCATTTTCCGGGGGGGAACCTCAGCCGTATCCATGCGATTGAAGGCGGTGACAGGTTCACGCGGAGACGCGGAGACGCGGAGAAAGGACACTTGGATGGAAGGCTGAGCAGTCACCGTTTGGTGAATGTCGTCCGACGTTGGAAGGTTGGGAACCTGACCCTCTCTCCGCGCTCTCCGCGGCTCCGCGTGAGAATTCTGCCACATGGATACGGCTCAGGCTCAGCGGACGAGGCCGCGTCGGCGGGCTTCGGCGATGGCCTGGGTGCGGTTCTCGACGCGGAGCCGGGTGAAGAGGCGGGTGTTGTGCTCCTTCACGGTGGCGAGGCTGAGGTTGAGGCGGTCGGCGATCTGCTTGTTGGAGAAGCCCTCGGCGAGAAGACCGAGGAGTTCCTCGAGTCTCGGGGTGAGGCCGAGGCGGCCGCTGCGGGAGTTCCAAGCGGACAGGGCTGCGGGGGACAGGGGGCGACCGCCGCCATGAGCCTGGCGGATGGCACCGACGATCTGGGCCCAGGGATCTGACTTGAAGACGTAGCCGTTGGCACCGGCGTCGAGGGCTCGGCAGACCTCCTCCTCGCCGGAGTGGGCGGACAGCACGACGACCTTGAGGCTTGGTTGGGCGGTCCGCAGGGCGCGGAGGATCTCCGGTGCGGAGGCATCGGGAAGGCGGGCCTCGGTGAGGGCGATGTCGAGGGAGTGGCGGCCGGCCTGTTCGCGGGCATCGGCGAGGGAACCGACGCTGGCGACGACCTCGAGGTCCGACTCGGACTCAAGCTGGGCGATGATGCCGACGCGGACGATGAAATGTTCGTCGAGGACCATGATCCTCAGCCTTTCGGGAACGATTCCGGGCGCTGAAGCGGCGGACGCTGGAGCAGAAGTCATAGTGGAAAACCACTAGGAGGCTAGCGGGCGAGATTCCCGCTGGGAATACCGAAGACCGGTCATGCATTGCTGGGCGTGTTTCTGCATGTCATTCAATTGGATATTATTGGGTAATCCGATGTCCGGATTCGATGGTTGGCCTGAAAAGAATCCCGGGGTTGATACGGGACAAATGTCTCTGGGCACTCCCCAAGCGGCGGGCGGGCGGGCAGGATCGGGGCGGGTGAAGTCCTTCCTGAGTCGGAACTGGTTCGTGATGTCGCTGCCGTTGGTGGTGGTGCTGGCATTCCTGATGCCGGCGGTGGGTGCGACGGGTGGGTGGTTAAGGACGGAGGTGACGACGCGTCTGGGGGTGGGGTTGATCTTCCTGTTGCAGGGATTGGTGCTGCCGACAGCGGCGTTGAAGCAGGGGGCATCGCGATGGCCGCTCCACCTGCTGGTCCAGGGGTTCACGTTCGTGCTGTTTCCGTTGCTGGGCATCGGGTTGGACCTGCTGGTGGGGTCGCGTCTGCCTGCGGACCTGCGGTTGGGGTTCCTGTTCCTGTGTGTGTTGCCGTCGACGGTGTCGACCTCGGTGGTGCTGACGGGACTGGCGAAGGGGAATGCCGTGGGAGCGATCTTCAATGCGGCGTTGTCGAATGTGATCGGGGTCGTGCTGACGCCGCTGTGGGTGGCGTGGCTGATGAAGAAGGGGGGCGGCGGCCCGGATCTGGGCGGGGTGGTGAAGGAGATCGTGCTGCTGTTGCTGATGCCGCTGGCGGTGGGGCAGGCGTTGCGGTGGTGGGTGTCGGGTTGGGCCGACAAGAACAAGAAGAAGATGGGGAATGCGTCCTCAGGGTTGATCCTGTTCCTGGTGTTCGCGGCCTTCTGCAATTCGGTGAAGGGTCGGTTCTGGTCGGGTGTGGGCGGGGACGTGCTGGCCGTGGCGGCGGTGGGGGTGGTGCTGGTGTTTGGGTTGGCGGTCGGGGCGGTGGAGGCGTTGTCGCGGGTGATGGGCCTGGACCGGGGAGACCGGATCGCGGCGTCGTTCTGCGCGCCGCAAAAGACGATCGCGTCGGGGATTCCGCTGGCGAAGGCGATCTTCGGGGCGCACCCGGGGCTGGGCCTGATCCTGTTGCCGATCCTGTTGTATCATCCGCTGCAGTTGATCGTGTGCGGGGTGCTGGCGGATCGGTGGGGGCGGGAGAAGCCGAAAGGGTGACGAAAGGGTTTTTGGGTGGAGAGCGTTTTTGCCGAAAAGAACGAAAGGAGGCGAAAAAGGGGGAGGGGAAGGGGTGGGGTTCGCGCGAAGGAGGGAAGGGGGGAGTGGTGGGGTCAGCCTCGTGACGTCGTTGTGGGGGCGGGAGAAGCCGAAAGGGTGACGAAAGGGTTTTTGGGTGGAGAGCGTTTCTGCCGAAAAGAACGAAAGGAGGCGAAAAAGGGGGAGGGGAAGGGGTGGGGTTCGCGCGAAGGAGGGAAGGGGGGAGTGGTGGGGTCAGCCTCGTGACGTCGTTGTGGGGGCGGGAGAAGCCGAAAGCGGGCGAAAGGGTTTTTGGGTGGAGAGCATCTTTGCCGAAAAGAACGAAAGGAGGCGAAAAAGGGGGAGGGGAAGGCGTGGGGTTCGCGCGAAGCCGCGAGGGCGCGAAGGAGGGAAGGGGGAAGGGGTGGGGGCCTCAGCAGTATCCATGCGGCAGAATTCTCACGCGGAGCCGCGGAGAGCGCCGAGAGAGAAGCCGGTCACGAATGGTGGAGCGTCGGGAACCATTCACCCTGAAAGCGGCAGTTGGACTATCCACAGATTTCACGGATTTCACAGATGGACCGGGACTGGAGGCTTCACCGCATCGCGGTTTGCACCTCACCCGTGGGGTGAAACAACAGCCTCTCTCAACCGGCTTCCAATCCGTGCAATCGGTGAAATCTGTGGATCCAACCGCTGTTTCTAGGTTCACCAAACGGTGACTGCCCAACTTGCCAGCCAGGTGTCCTTTTCCCTCCGCGTCTCCGCGTGAACCTGTCCCCGCTTCCAATCGCATGGTTACGGCTCAGGCCTGGACGAGGCCGCGGACGACATCGCCCTTGACGTCGGTGAGGCGGTGGTCGCGTCCGCCGTAGCGGTAGGTGAGGCGCTCGTGGTCGAGGCCGAGGAGATGGAGGAGGGTGGCGTGGAGGTCGTGGACGTGGACGGGGTCCTGGACGGCCTTGTAGCCGTAGTCGTCGGTGCTGCCGAAGGAGAGGCCGGGTCGGGAACCGCCGCCAGCCATCCAGAAGGTGAAGCCCTTGGAATTGTGGTCGCGTCCGTCGGTTCGTCGGCTGTCGGGGGTGCGGCCGAATTCGCCGCCCCAGATGACGAGCGTGTCGTCGAGGAGACCGCGGGAGTGGAGGTCGTCGAGGAGTGCGGCGATGGGGCGGTCGATGGCGCGGCAATTGCGGCGGAGGGCGGTTTCGAGGTTCTGGTGCTGGTCCCATCCGCCGTGGTTCACCTCAATGAATCGGACGCCGGCCTCGGAGAGGCGTCGGGCGAGGAGGCATTGGCGGGCGAAGGAATCGGTGGCGGAGTCGCCGACGCCGTAGCGGGCGAGGGTGGCGGGGGATTCGCCCTTGAGTTCGAGGAGTTCGGGCACCTCGGCCTGCATGCGGAAGGCGAGTTCGTAGGACTGGATGACGCCCTCGACCTCGGGGTGGCCGTCGGTGGCCTGGAGGAAGTCGTGGTTCATGTCCTGGACGAGGTCGATCTGACGGCGTTGCTGGGGATCGGTGAGGAGGCGGTTCTCGATGTTGCCGAGGGAGGCGGAGGGGTTGTTCTCGCGGAGTGCGCCGATGCGGGTGCCTTGATAGACGGCGGGCAGGAAGGCGCTGCCGAAGTTCTGGGCCCCGAACTGGAGCGGCGGCGAAAGGGTGATGAAGCCGGGAAGGTTCTCGTTCTCGGAACCGAGTCCGTAGAGGACCCACGCGCCCATCGAAGGGCGGATGAACTGGGACGAGCCAGTGTGAAGCTGGATGAAGGCCTGGGGATGGTTCGGGATGTCCGTGTGCATCGAACGGACGAGGCACAGGCGGTCGGCGTGGCGGGCGACGTTGGGGAAGAGTTCAGAGATCCAGAGTCCGGACTGGCCGTGTTGTCGGAACTGGAACGGGGAGCCGATGAGCTGGGCGCCGCCACCGCGGGCCTGACCGGGCTTTCCGGCATCGCGTTGGAGCTGGGGTTTGTAGTCGAAGGTGTCGAGGTGCGACGGGCCGCCCTGCATGCAGAGGAAGATCACGCGCTTGGCGCGGGGTCGGAAGTGGGGCGGGCGGACGCCGAGCGGGGCGGTGGTGCTGGGCTGGACGGCGGGCTGGGACGCGGCGCGTGCGGCGAGGCCGGAGAAGGCCATCCATCCGAATCCGGCGGCGACGCTCTGGAGGAGCTGGCGCCGGGACCAGGGGCGGGGTTGGACGCCGCTGCAGGAGTACGGGGCATTCATGGGAGGGTTCATCGGAGGAAGCGGAACTCGGCGGACGCGAGGAGCGCCTGGGCGAAGGAGGTCCAGGCGACTTCGCCGGGGCGCATGGCTTCGCGGGTGCGGGCGGGCGGGCGTCGTCGTCGGTCCGGGTTGGGAGTGGAAGGCTGGGAAGGAGGTGGATTGCGGGCGATGTCGCCGATCTCGAGGCGGAGGAACTCGGCGGCGCGGGTCAGTTCGCGCGGGGTGGCTGGGCGACCGAAGGCGAGGCGGTAGGCGCGGTCGATGCGTTCGCGTGGGGAGAGGCCAGCGTCGGCGAGGAGACGTCGGGCGAAGGCACCGGAGATGCGGAGGATGTCCTCATTGTTCATGAGGTAGAGCGCCTGGGAGGGGACGTTGGTGGTGTCGCGGTCGGCGACGACGAGGCTGGGTTCGGCGAAGTCGAACAGTTCCATGGATTCGGGGACGAATCCGCGGATGACCGGGAGGTACACGCTGCGCTTGCGGGCGAAGGAGGCATCGCGGACGGAATCGGCACCGCGGCGGAGCGGGGCATCGCCGAGGGCGGCAACGGGCGAGGAGCGCGGTGGCTCGGTGTCGAGGATGCCGCTCACGGCGAGCATGGCATCGCGGATGGCCTCGGCTTCGAGGCGACGCGGGGTGGAGCGCCAGAGGAGCGTGTTGTCGGGATCGAGGTCGGCAGCCTGCGGGGAGGCGGTGGACGCGAGTTGGTAGGTGCGGCTGAGGACGATTTCGCGGAGGAGTTTCTTGAGGGACCAGCCGGACGACTGGAACTGGAGGGCGAGGTGGTCGAGGAGTTCCGGGTGGGTGGGCTTCTCGCCGAGGGCGCCGAAGTCGTCGGCGGTCCGGACCAGACCGCGACCAAAGAGGTGGAGCCAGGCGCGATTGACGGCGACGCGGGCGGTGAGGGGGTTCTCGGGTCGGGTGAGCCATTCAGCGAGTTGAAGGCGGCCTGATTCGCGGGTGGGGATCGGGGGCGGTGGGGTCGTGTTGAGCACCTCGACGAAGCCGCGGGGGACGACGGGGCCCTTCTGGGAGATTTCCCCACGGACGAGGAGGGCGCACTGCATGGGACGGCCCTCGCGGACGCCCATGGCGCGGGGAGTGCCTTCGGGAGGCATGGGCGGGAGCGGAGCCTCGGGTTCGGGGCGGGGACCTTTGTTGGCGGCGGCGCGTCGAGCGGCTTGGCGGGCAGCCTTGCCGGCAGGGCGGGCGCGATCGGGTTCCGGTGCGGATTGAACTGCGGGAGCGGCCGGGGCTTCGGGAAGCTTGCCGAGGGCGAGGAGGCTGGAGGGCTGGCGATTGCCCTGGTTGGTCACGGTTCCGTAAAGCGTCTGGGTGCTGCGGAAGATGCCGGCGAGGGCGTAGTAATCGCGCTGGCTGATGGGATCGAACTTATGGTCGTGGCAGCGGGCGCAGGCAACGGACACGCCGAGGACGGCGCGGCTGGTCACGTCGATCTGCTCGTCGACGAGGTCCATGAGGAACTGCTCGCGTCGGCGTTCGTTGAGGCCCTTGGGCCCGACGGCGAGGAATCCCGTGGCGATGACGTTCTGGTCGCGTTGTTCGGTGGACGAGGCGGGAAGCAGGTCACCGGCGACCTGGCGACGGACGAACTCGTCGTAGGGAAGATCGGCGTTGACGGCGTCGATGACCCAGTCGCGATACCGCCAGGCCTCGGGGAAGGCGTTGTTGCGTTCCTTGCCGGTGCTTTCGGCGTAGCGGGCGACGTCGAGCCAGTGGCGGCCCCAGCGTTCGCCGAAGCGAGGGGAGGCGAGGAGGTCGTCGACGATGCGGGCGAAGGCGGCGGGGGAAGGATCGGCGGCGTACTTCTCGACGACGTCGGGTTCCGGAGGAAGGCCGGTGAGATCGAAGCTGACGCGGCGGAGGAGGGCGCGGGGATCAGCATCGCCGACCGGGGTGATCCCGCGGGTCTCGAGGGTGGCGAGGATGAAGCGGTCGACGTCCGAGCGGGGCCAGTCGGCTTGGCGGACGGCGGGGATGGCCGGGGCCTTGGGAGGTTGGAAGGACCAGAACGAACGGCCGGTGGCGACGTCGGGGGCGCGTGGGATGCGCTTCTCGAAGAAGTCGACGCCGGCCGGGTCCGTGGCGGCGCGCGCGGTTCCGGCGGCGGTGAGGCAGGCCAGAAGGAACCGGACAGCGAGGCGATGGAATGAGGCATTCACGGCGGACAGGTTGGAACGGACGCGCTGAAGGGATCGACGCTCGGGGGCGGGGGGAGGTTACGGGGGGGACGAGTTTCAAGTTTGAAGATTCAAGTTTGAAGGCGGGCCAGATGCCAGTGGCCAGTGGCCAGTTCCCAGAGTGACAAGGGTGCGGCGTGGTGATTGGGCAAGGAGTCGCTTCATTTCGCGGTTTCGACGCCTACGCCGGAGGCGTTGAAGCCGATGGCCTGGGGTCGCGAAGCGCACCCCGGGTTTGGATCAGGAAAGGCGCATTTACCTCGGAGGGGTTGTAGCGAGGTCTCCTCTGCACGCCACCCACGCGCAATCGCCAAAGAGCGGGTCGATGCGCTTCAACCCCTGCCGGGGTTGGGATTCCAAGAACGACCCGCACCCGGGGTATCGCTTCGCGACCCCGGGCTATCCGCTGGAACGCCTCCGGCGTAAGGAACCCCGTCGGCTGGGACCGGGGCCGTGACGGTGGGCCATCGAGGAGATGGCTGGTGTTCGGGGCTCCTCTGATCTGCATGTGGGATCCATCGGCCAAGGTCATCTGGGACGACGAAGCAACGCCCGTCGGATGATGGGCAGTTGCCTTGTGATCGGGGTGTGGTGAGATGCAGCAGGTGCGGAGCACCGAAAGATGGTAGCCCAGCGCGTGAGCGCTGGGTTCTGGTCCCCAGTGCGGATCCAGCCCCGGAAGGGGCGACAGAAGGCTTGGGCGCGAAGAGGCAGAGACTCGGGCCTGGGGCCAGTGGGCGTTCCAAGCTGAAGGATTGCTGAGGGGTCTCCACTCCGCGGACGCCTGACGTGGGATGATGTCATCGTCCGCCCCGTTGGGGCGGGGTGGCATTGGGTGAGGGATCCCAGGGTTCCGCTACGCTCCACCCAGGGCTGTCGCCGTGCGCCGCGTTGCGGCGGGGGAGTCGGGGGACTGTGGGTGCGTTACTGGCGTGCGGGATTCATTGGCTCGTGAGGACACTCGCCCCACCGGAGGGCAGGAGAGGGGAGAGGGTGCGGACTTGGGGGCGGCGTGTGTGGAGGGGGTACTCGTACTCCTACTCGTACTCGGGCCGAGGGACCCGGGGTTGCTTCGCACCCCGGGCTGACGGCTGCAACGCCTCCGGCGTTGGAGGAGGTGTTTTGAGGAAGCGTATTGGCCCGGGGCTGGAACTTCGGCAGGGTTGGCGCATGAGTGCTGAATCGCGATTGAAGGAGTTGAATCTGGTCCTGCCGCCCGCGCCGCGTCCGATCGCGGTGTACAAGCCGGTGGTGGTGCTGGGGAACACGATCTACGTGTCCGGGCACGGGCCGGTGCGGACGGACGGAACGCTGATCACGGGAGTGGTCGGGAAGGACCTGGACCTGGAAGCGGGCAAGGCGGCGGCGCGTCAGGTGGGCCTGGCGATCCTGGCGAACCTGAAGGCGCACTTCGGGACGCTGGACAAGGTGAAGCGGGTGGTGAAGACGCTGGGCATGGTGAACACCGCGCCGGATTTCTACGATCATCCGAAGGTGATCAACGGGTGCAGCGAGTTGTTCGCGGAAGTGTGGGGTCCGGAGAACGGGATCGGGGCGCGCTCGGCCGTCGGCATGGGGCCGTTGCCCGGCAACATCGCGGTTGAGATCGAGGTCATCTTCGAACTGGCCTGATCCATGAAGCCCTGGCCCGGGATCGAGAATGCCGACGAGGTTCCCTCGCCGGCGCTGTTGCTGGACGAGGCGCGGATCGATGCGAACATCGCGTCGATGCTGCGGATCGCCGGGGATCCGGGCCGGCTGCGGCCGCACCTGAAGACGCACAAGCTGCCGCAGTTGGTGCGTCTTCAGGTGGCGGTTGGGATCACGAAGGCCAAGGTGGCGACGATCGCCGAGGCGGAGATGGCGGCGGTGCACGGGATGCGGGACGTGTTGTTGTCGCTGCAACCGGTGGGGCCGAACGCGGCGCGGTTGGTGCGGTTGTTGGCGTTGTTTCCGCAGGTGCGGTTCTCGGCGGTGGTGGACGACGTGGCGGTGGTGGCGGATCTGGCGAAGCGGGTGGCGGAGTCCGGAGTGGAACGGGTGCTGGGCGTGTTCGTGGATCTGGATATTGGGCAGCATCGGACGGGCGTTGCGCCCGGGCCGGGTGCGGTGGCGGTGGTGAACGAAATCCGGCGGCATGCGGAGCTGCAGTTCCGCGGACTCCACGCGTACGACGGGCATCTGGGGATCACCGACCTGACGGCGCGCACGACGGCGTGTGACGCCGGGTATGCGGCGGTCGAGGCGCTGCGGCAGGAGTTGGAAGCGGGTGGGATTTCCGTAGGAGCGATCATCGCCGGTGGATCGCCGACCTTTCCGATCCATGCGCGTCGGCCGGGCGTGGAGCTGAGCCCGGGGACGACGGTGTTCTGGGATGCGGGATACGGGACGAAGCTGCCGGACCTGCCGTTTGAACCGGCAGCATTCCTGATCACGAGGGTGGTGAGCCGACCGGCATCGGACTGCCTGTGCCTTGACCTGGGGCACAAGGCGGTGTCGGCGGAGATGACGCCGCCGCGGGCTGTGTTTCCGTCGCTGCCGGATGCGGAGGCGGTGAGCCACAGCGAGGAACATCTGGTGATCCGGACATCGCGGGCGGCGGAGTTCCAGATCGGGGACGTGCTGTACGCGATCCCGTGGCACGTGTGTCCGACGGTGGCGTTGCATCAGGAGGCGTGGCTCGTGCGCGAGGGCAAGGCGGTGGAGCAGTGGACGGTGGAAGCCCGGGCGCGTCGGATCACCGTCTAGGACGTGCCATGAGCCCGGCCCGTGACTTGATCGGTTGGGCATTGCGGGGAGCGCTTCTGCTGGCGTTGCTGGCGGAGGGCGTGCGCGTGGACGCAGGACCGGCGCGGATCGAGCAACGGACGAATGGCTGGTGGTGGGTGGGACCGGATTCGAAGCCATTCCTGAGCGTCGGGGCGTGTGTGGTTTCCGGGTGGGACAGCCGGGAGAATCACGATCCGGAGAACCCGGGATACTCGGTGTGGAAGGTGCACGCGACGACGGAGGCGTGGGCGGACGTGACGTTGCGGCGGCTGCATTCGTGGGGGTTCAACACGCTGGGCGCGTGGGCGGATCCGTCGGTGTTGGGTCCGGCGCAGAAGCGGGCGGCGGCCGAAGGGAGGGCGCTGTGGGTGACGCCGGTGTTGCACATGGGATCGTCGGCGGGAGCGCCGTGGTGGGACCTGTGGGATCCGGTCGTGGTCGGGCGGATGGAGGAGAAAGCGCGGGACGAGATGGCGCTGTATCGGGGGGATGCGCGGGTGCTGGGGTATTACTCGGACAATGAGCTGGGCTGGTGGGGAGCGACGTTGTGGAAGCTGACGCTGGAGCAGAAGCCGACGAGCGGGCAGCGGCAGCGATTGGTGGGATTGCTGAGGGGGCGGTATGCCGGGGACTGGGAACGGTTGCGGCAGGATTTTGATGCGGAGAATGCGGATGGATGGGAGGCGCTGGAACGGGGTGGGGCGCTGTATGTGAAGGCGGGTGGACGAGGGTTTGGCGTGTTGCGTGAGTTCCTGGGCCTGGTGGCGACGCGGTATTACCAGCTGTGTCGGGACATCGTGAAGAAGCACGACCCGGAGGCGCTGTTCCTTGGGGATCGGTACGCCTCGTTCTATTACCCGGAGGTGGCCCGGGCGGCGGGTCGATATGTGGATGCAATCTCAAGCAACCTGAACGCGGACTGGAACGACGGCACGTTCGTGCGGTGTTACCTGGACACGCTGCACCGGATCACCGGCAAGCCGATCCTGGTGACGGAGATCTATGGGGCCGCGCAGGAGAACCGGTCGGGAAACCGGAACACGCACGGGATCTATCCGGTGGTGAAGCGGCAGTCGGATCGGGCGAAGCTGGTGAGGCAGACGCTGGAGGAACTGGTGCGGACACCGAGCGTGATCGGGGTGGACTGGTTCCAGTACGCGGATGAGCCGCTGCACGGACGTGGGGATGGGGAGAACTTCAACTTCGGGTTGGTGGACATCCACGACCGTCCGTACGCGGAGTTGGTCTCGGTGTTCGCGGGTCTGGACGTGGAGCAACTGCGGAAGGCGGGGCGGTTGGAGCGGTTGGATGCGCGGGGTGGCCTGCCGCGGGCCCCGCGGGAGGTGTTCCGGGATTTCGTGGCGACGCGGGCGATGCTGGGCTGGGATCGCGAGCGGGGATTCATTCCACCGACTAGCCCGGAGCCGTGCGCGGATCTTTACGGATGTTGGGAAGGAGGGGCGCTGGTGCTGGGTCTGTGCGCGATGGATGCAATGGAATCGGCGCTGTACCGGTGGTCCTTCGTGCCAAAGCAGGACCGGGCGCAGTGGGGAGTGGAGATCGACGGGCGGCAGGTCGTGCGGGTCCGGGTGGGCTCGGGGAAGGAGCCGATCCCGAGCAATCCCAAGGTGCGGGTGGAACAGATCACCGGACCGGCGCCGGTGGTGCGGACGACGGTTGCAATGCGGATCCCGGTGGAGGAGTTGGGACGGAAGCGGTGGTCGGCCGGGGACAAGGTGCGGCTGAAGGCGTGGTACGAGACGCACGGCCAGGTGCAGCGGGTGGAGTGGGAGGGAGAGTTCGAGCTGCGGCGGTGAGGTAAAAAAAACGGGCGACATTGCTGTCGCCCGTCCTTTGAGTCCGTCGAGGTGGGGTCTGGCCGGCGCGTCAGGCGCGGGGCGGGAGGACCTTGTCGACGGGGGAACGGGTGAGGGTGATGTACTGCGGGAGCCCGTCCTTGGTGGGGACCTTGACCTCGCCGACGATGAGGGGAGCGGCGTACTCGACGAACTTCTCGTTGGGGAGGAAGCCGTCCTCGGAGATCCAGTCGCGCGGGATGAAGTGCTCGACGTTGGCGATGTTGCCGAGGTCTTCGAGCTCGATGGTCCAGCGGTAGGGCTTGGAGCTGAGCCGGACGATCTTGGGCATGAGACCGGACTTGCCGTTGACGGCGGCCTTCACGGCGGCGGTGCCGCAGGCGAAGGATTCGTCGGAGTCGGTCTGGCTGGCGAAGTGGGCGGCGGCGCGCTGGGCGTAGCCGAGGAGGACGGTGCGGGTCTTGAGGTTAAGGCGACCCTGGACGATCTCCTTGAGCTTCTCGGAGGCGCCGGCGAGGACAGCGTGGCCGAAGGCGTCGAGACGGGTCTTGTCGGCCCCGATTTCCTCACCAGCGGCGTTCTTCACGCCTTCGCCGCAGACGACGATGCAGTACTTGTTGGTGGCGACGGTCTCCTTGACCTTGGCGAGGAACTGGTCCTCGTCGAAGGGAATCTCGGGGAGGAGGATGATGTGCGGGGGGCGGGCAGGGTCGCCCTGCTTGGCGAGGACGGTGCCGGCGGCGATCCATCCGGCGGCGCGGCCCATGACTTCGACGATGCAGCAGGAGCCGTCATCGGTGGCCATGGAGCCGACGTCGAGGCCGACTTCGGTGACGGTGGCGCAGTTGTATTTGACGACGGAGCCGTAGCCGGGGCAGTGGTCGGTCTTGGGAAGGTCGTTGTCGATGGTCTTGGGGACGCCCATCACGCGCATGTCGTAGCCGCGCTTGACGGCTTCGAGGTGGATCTTGTGGGCGGTGTCCTGGGAGTCGTTGCCACCAGCGTAGAAGAAGTAGCGGATGTTGTGGGCCTGGAAGACCTCGAAGAGGCGGTCCATGTCCTTGGCGGCCTTCTCGGGCTTCTTCTTGAAATCGATCTTGTAGCGGCAGGTGCCGAGGGCGGCTGCGGGGGTGTAGCGGAGGCCTTCGATGGCGCTGCGCTTTTCGTCGCCGAGGTCGATGAGTTCCTCGTTGAGGATGCCGAGGATGCCGTTCAAGCCGCCGTAGATTTCCTCGATGCACTCGTGGTGCCCGGCCTCGGTGATCACGCCAGCGACACTTGCGTTGATGACGCTGGTGGGACCACCCGATTGGGCGACGAGGAGATTGCCATTGAGTTCAGCCATATCGGTAGAAAGTTCCGACGACAGTGCCCGCGTGGGGAAGGGTGAGGCAAGACTGGAGGTTCGTCGGACTGGAGGTTGGGCGCATCTTGACACTGCCCCCGTCCGAGAACGGAAACGGGGTGGCGACGTCCTCGTCGCCTTTGGAAATGGCTTGGGAGGGCAACGAGGACGTTGCCGCCCGTGCGCCTGAGAAGGCACACAGACTGAGGGGTGAAAGTCCCCTTCCTTGCGGTGAGTAGCCGTGAGGTATCGAACCGTAACTGCGTTGTGGCAACACAAGGTGGAGAGCAATGGAACGAGAACCGCCAGTCCGTAACATGAGGGACCATGGTAGGTCCCCACCGTGAACTTGATTCGGTCGGCAGTGCCGTGGACGAGCCCTCGAGCGATGTGGCGAAGTCTGTCTGGGCAGGAAAGACCTGCTGGCATCCGGGCGATCCCCGGACCGGACGCTGATGGTTGAAGACAGAATGGCGGGAAGTCGGTGTGAGAGAATCAGGGAGACCCCGAGGAACAGAACGGCCGGAGCGAGCGTCAAGCGAGCACCGGACGCCGCGGGGAGTCACAGCACCCGTAGTAGCGAGGAAGCGGCTAACCCCCGTGGAGCCAAGGGGTGCAGGAAAGCGAATGCGTGATGAACCAGAAGCCTGAAGGAAAACCGGACCGAGTGGCATCTCAGATGTCTAGCCCGGCGGAAGAAGCCCAAAACCCACCAGACCGGTGGAGCTGGGTGGAACGGAGCGTTTGGACGGAGCGCATGTTGTCACGGCTCGGGTCAACCGAGTTGAAGAACCGGGTCTGGTACACGCTGGTGGACAAGACCCATGCCGCGGCCAACCTGAGGAGCGCGTACGAAAAGGTGCGGGCGAATCGGGGCGGACCCGGAGTGGACAGGCAGACGCTGGCGCGATTCGCCGAGCAAGCCGGACCTGAATTGGAACGGTTGGCGGAGGAATTGAGGCGCGGCAGCTACCATCCACAACCCGTGCGCCGGACTTGGATCGACAAGGTCGGCAGCACGGAGAAGCGACCGCTGGGAATCCCGGCGGTAAGGGACCGCATCGTACAAGGTGCGGTGAGGCACGTCCTGGAGCCGATCTTTGAGGCAGAGTTTGCGGAGCACAGCTACGGATTCCGGCCTGGAAGAGGAGCCAAGGATGCGCTGAGACGGGTCAACGAGTTGGTGGAGTTGGGGTATGTCCACGTGGTGGACGCGGACCTGAAGAGCTACTTCGACACGATCCCGCACGAGAAGCTGATGGGACTGGTGAAGTCTCGGGTGGCGGACGGGCGGATACTGGCCTTGGTGGAAGGATTCCTGAAGGCTGGAGTGATGGAGGCGACGCAGGGCTGGAAAGCCAGTGAGCAAGGAACCCCGCAGGGAGGAGTGATCAGTCCGCTGTTGGCGAATCTGTACCTGAACCCGCTGGACCATGAAATGGCGAGGCAGGGGTGGGAGATGGTGCGCTATGCGGATGACTTCGTGATCCTGTGCCGGAGCGCAGCTGACGCTGAAAAGGCGTTGGAAGGCGTGAGGGCGTGGGTCCGGGAGGCTGGACTGACCCTGCATCCAACGAAGACCCGGCTGGTCGATCTGAGTCGCGGAGAGGGATTCGACTTCCTTGGGTACCACTTTGAAAGGGGCCGGAAATGGCCGCGGAAGAAGAGCCTGGAGAAGTTGAAGGAAACGATCTGTGAACAGACCGGCCGGACCGATGGGCGGAGCTTCAAAGCGATCATCGCCAAGCTGAATCGGACGCTGAAAGGCTGGTTTGAGTACTTCAAACACAGTGTGAGGTGGACGTTTGAGCGGTTGGATGGGTTTGTGAGGCGACGCTTGCGCAGCCTGATGGAGAAGCGCCGGGGACATACCCGGAACGGGAAGGGGCGCGCGAACAATCGGTACCCGAACGCGTGGTTCGCACGGCGTGGACTGTACAGTCTGAGTACGGCCTACGAGGTGGCAGTGATGATCGCCGCAGCCCGGCGACGCTGACTGGAAAGCCGTATGCGGGAGATCTGCACGTACGGTTTGGAGGGAGGGGTGGCCCATCCGGGCCATCCCTACCCCTATCGATTGACACTGCCATCGGGACCGGTGGGGAGAGACTCCGGCGAGCCGTTCCTCGGGGTCGGAATCGGAATCGGAATCGGGATCGAGGGTGGTTGGGGCTCGATACCGATGGCGATCCCGACCCCGACGCCGATGTCTTGGGGGCTAAAGTCGGGGATCCTTTCCGGCTCGTGAGGACAGTTGCCCCACCGGATTCCGGGCTGCGGCTACCGGGGGGCGCGCCAGCTGCAACGCCGTTTTGTAGGCTGCGTGCCCCCACGCAGCGGTTCACGATCCACGCCGGGTGAGGGCACCCGGCCTACAACCGAAGCCCCGGGGTCGGTGTCGAAATGGGACGAGGGACCCGGGGTTGCTTCGCACCCCGGGCTACCGGCTGCAACGCCTCCGGCGTTGTGGGGGCGAAGCCTAAGAGGCGCCCCGCGGTTGCCCGCGGGACGCCTCAACCTATGCGTAACTCAAGCCGTCCACCCACTCGGATTGACGGTCGCGATGGAGAATAGCCAATGCTGTGCCAACCGGTTGCTGGCGAGTGGGAAGGGCAGGAAGTTCACGGACGCGGCACGGCGATGCCGCAGGACCGGGGTGAAAACCGCCAGCAGCTGGCGAATTGCGTTCAGGCCGAGGTGCTTCAGCCCCGGGCCCGGGCAATAGCGATCGGGAGGACCTCGGCGATCCGGTCGGCGTGGGCGGGCGTGTTCTCGCGTCCGAAGCTGAAACGGAGGAGGGCGTTGCACTCGGCGGGAGGGACGCCCATTGCCTGGAGGACGTGGCTGGGTTCGAGGGAACCGGCGGAGCAGGCGGAGCCGCTGGAGGCGCAGATGCCTTCGAGGTCGAGGTTGGCGAGGAGGGCGATGGCATCGGCACCTTCGACGGAGAACGAGATGGTGTTGGGAAGGCGGTCGGTGGGGTGGCCGCGGCGATGGACACCGGGGATGTCCCGGGCGGCGCTGGCCAGCGACTCGGTGAGATCGCGCATGAGGCCGGGCTCGAAGACGGGGGTGGGGACGAACCGTTCGAAGGCATCGGCGAGGCCGACGATCGAGGGGAGGTTCTCGGTGCCGGCTCGGCGTTCGTTCTCCTGGCCGCCGCCGTGGAAGGTGGGATGGGGGAGGAGCGGGGAGCGGATGAAGAGGGCGCCGGCGCCTTTTGGGCCATGGAACTTGTGGGCGCAGACGGCGACGAGGTCGGCGTTGAACTGATGGATGTTGGTGAAGGGGAGCTTGCCGGCGGCCTGGACGGCGTCGGTGTGAAAGGGGACCCCGCGTTCGCGGCACAGGCGGCCGATGTCGGCGACGGGTTGGATGGTGCCGACCTCGTTGTTGGCGGCCATGATGGAGACAAGGGTGGTGTCGGGGCGGAGGGCGGCTCGGATGGAATCGGGATCAACCTGGCCGTGATGGTCGACGGGGACGCGGGTGACCTCGAATCCCTCGTGGCGTTGGAGGTAATCGAGGGTGTGGAGGACGGCGTGGTGTTCGATGGCGGAGGTGACGAGGTGCCGGCCCTTGTCGCGGAGGAGTCGGGTGGTGCCGAGGATGGCGAGGTTGTTGGCCTCGGTGCCGCCGCTGGTGAAGACGACCTCGCTGGGCTTGCAGGACCAAAGGCGGGCCATGCGGTAGCGGGCGTCGTCGAGGAGCTCGCGGGCATCGCGTCCGAAGTGGTGGATGCTGGACGGGTTGGCCCAGCCGCGTTCGAGGGTGGCGAAGAGGGCTTCGCGGACGACGCGGTCGAGGGGCGTGGTGGCGTTGTAGTCGCAGTAGATCCGTTGCACGGGGTGCGCGGGGTTTGCGGGGGCGGTCAGCGGACGGAGAGCGAGATGGCAGACGGTCCGGAAACGACGGGATTGCCGGACTTGGGGCGGTAGCGGGCGAAGACGGTGACGCGGTTGCGGGTTGGAGGGGTGCCGGCCCAGGGCAGGGTGAACTCGTATCCGGTGCCGAGGCGGTTCTCGTTGGCGACGGCCTTGAGCTGTTGGGCGGTGAAGGACCAGACGCGGAGCGGGGCGCCGGAGATGGGCTGGTTGGGGGCGAAGGCGCCGTCGAAGAGGACGATGTCGAGGGTGCCCTGACGGATGGTGACGCCCTTGGGTTGCTGGGCGGTGGACGCGTAGACGCGGATGGAGAAGGCGTCGGGTCCGGGGACGTTGTCGAGGTTGAGGGCGACGGGAAGGCCGAAGAGGTGGACCTCGGCGATGTCGGAGCGGGAGCTTTCGGAGGTGGCGCAGCCCGGGAGGGCGAGGGCGAGGGCGGCGAGGCCGATGGCGGGGAGGCGGCGCATGATGGGGAAGGGAGCGGGGGTAGATCAGACCGATCGGACGGATCCGACGGATCGGTCTGATCCTGGGATTGGTTCAGGAGCGCGGGGTCTTGCGGCGCTTGTCGTCGGGGGCGACGGGGGGAGGCTCCGGGGGGAGGATGGGGTCGACGATGGCGCGTTGGAGGTCGTCGCGCTTGATCTCCTTGTGGAACCTCGAATTGCGGATGATGTCCTGGGTGATCTTCTGGGGGTCTTCGAGCGGGACCTTGTCCTGGTTGTTGGCGAGGACGAGGGGGGTGAGGAAGATGAGGAGTTCCTTGCGTTCGCGGGTGGACTTGGTGGAGCGGAAGAGGGCGCCGACGTAGGGGATGTCGCCGAGGACGGGCATCTTCTTCACGCGCTTGTCGTCGGTGGTGGAGATGAGGCCGCCGATGATGATCGTCTGTCCGGACTGGACGGAGACGGTGGTATTGGCGCGGCGTTGATTGATGATGGGGACAGTGGCGGACGAGTTGATCTCGACGGTGGAGGAGGAGATGGCGGAGTTGGTGGTGCCGAGCTCCATCTTGACGAAGCCGTCAGGGGAGATCTTGGGGGTGACGGTGAGGTTCACGCCGACGTCCTCATAGCGGAACGAGTTGATGGTGTCGCCCTGTGGGGTGACGCGGGAGTCGGTGATGAGGGGGATGCGGGAGCCGATGTTGATGGTGGCGGGCTTGTTGTCGGCGGTGACGATCTGGGGGCGTGAGAGGACCTCGAGGCGGCCGTCGGTCTTGAGGGCGCGGAGGAGGAAGTTGAAGTCCGTTCCGGAGACGGAGGTGGAGTAGCCGCCGAGGGATTTGAGCTGGTTGGCGACGCCGAAGTCGGTGCCGACGCCGTAATTGACGTCGCCCTTGGAGCCGTTGTGGCCCCATTCGATGCCGAGTTCGCCGGTGGAATCGAGGGTGATTTCGGCGAGGAGGACCTGGATGAGGACCTGGGGCTGGGCGGTGTCGAGTTCGTCGATGATCTTGCGGACCTGGTCGAAGTAGCGGCGGTTGGCGGAGACGAGGAGGGTGTTGGACGTCTGTTCGGCGACGACGGCGACCTCGCGTTCGAGCATGCGCTGGGCGGTGCCGATGGCGTCGGCACCGAGGACCTGGACGAGGCGTTGGCGTTCCTGGTCGAGGAAGTTGCGGATGGCGGTGGCGACCTCGGGGGCCTGGGAGTTCTTGAGGCGGACGACCTCGGAGGTGCGTTCGGCGGCGGGGCTGGAGTCGAGGGACTCGATGATCTGGGAGACGAGGGTGACGTAGTGGTCGGTGCCGCCGATGAGGAGCGAGTTGGTGCGGGGGTCGACGGTGACGGTGAGGGCGTTCTGTTCGGCGGTGCCGAGGGTGACGGAGGCGACGGCCTCGTCTTCGCCGGGGGTGTTGAAGGAGCCATCGGCGCCGCGGGGGCGGACGAGGGTGTACTGGACGGAGCGCTGGGTGCCATTGGCCGGGGCGGCGGTCATGCGGAAGAGCTGGGTGAGGAGCTCGGCCATCTGGCGGGCGTCGGCGTTCTGGAGGGTGAACACCTTGATCTTGGCCTGTTGCGGGGAGGAGGCGTCGAGGCGGTGGACGATCTGTTCGAGGAGGCTCATGTACTCGACGGGGCCGGACACGATGAGGGAGTTCATGCGGATGTCCGGGGTGATGATGACAGCCTCCTTGAGGGCGGCGGTGACGAGTTCCTGGCCTTCCTCGGTGCGGGTGATGAACTGGAGGAGGGACTGGGCGTTGGGGTTCTGCTCGGTGAGCGGGGTGGGCTTGGTGTTGAGGGCCTGGGTCAGGATGGTCGAGAGCGTCTCGGCGCGGGCGTGTTCGAGGGGGAAGACGCGGATCTCGGCGACGCGGGCGACCTGGTCGGTGTCGAGTTGCTTGACGAGTTCGCCGATGCGGCGGGCGTCGACCTCGCCGCAGGAGACGACGAGGGCGTTGATGCGGTCGTCGGCGTTGACGGTGACGGGGAGGATCTGGTTGGGGCCGTTCTCGCGGAAGAGGCCCTGGACGGTGGTGGCGACGCGGCGTGCATCGGCCTTGGCGAGGGGGAAGACGTGGATGGCGAGGCCGGTCTCGGTGGGCTCGGAGTCGAGCTGCTGGATGAGCGAGGCGACGGTGTCGAGGTCATCGACGGTGGCGCCGACGAGGAGGGCGTTGACCCAGGCATCGGCGACGATGGTGATGGGGTCGATGGGCTCGCCCTTCACCTTGGGCGGGCGGTTGGCGACGATGGACTGGAGGGTGGACTGCAGCTTGGTGGCGGTTGCCTTCTGGAGGGGGAAGACGCGGAAATTGAGGCGGGAGAACGTGCCTTCGCCGTCGAGTTGGGGGAGGAGGCGGTCGACGAGGTCGAAGGCTTCCTTGCCGCCGGTGACGAGGATCGAGTTGACGCGGTCATCGGGGATGACGGCGACGGGGAGGGATCGTTCGTTGGCGTTGACGGCGATGGCGTCGGCGGTGCGCTTGGAGCGGAAGAACTGCTCGAGGATGGTGGCGAGGGAGGAGGCGCGGGCGTGGCGGAGAGGGTAGAGCTTCACGTCGGCGGTGGCGGCGAGGTCCTTGGTGTCGATCTTCTGGATGACGCCCTTGACGATGTTCAGGTTCTCCGGGGAGGCGGAGACGATGAGCGTGTTCGAGCGGGGATCGACGGAGACGGAGAGGATGTTCTCCGGGGCATTGCGACCGCGGGGAGCGGTGGTGGGCATGCCGGGGCGGTAGAGGCCCTGGTCGACGAGGGAGCGGATGATGGTGGCGACGCGTTGGGCGTCGGCGAACTGGAGGGTGAACATCTCGAAGACGCCACCGGGGATGGTGGGCTGGGCGTCGATCTGGGCGACGAGGCCCTGGATCAGTTCGAGGTTTTCCTTGGAGGCGGAGATGATGAGGGCGTTGTTGAGGGGATCGGGCTGGACCTCGATCTGTTGGGAGGGGAGGGGCTGCTGGCCCGGGAGGGTCATGGCGCGCATGCGGGCGGCGAAGATGCCTTCGAGGAGCGGGGCGACGCGGCCGGAGTCGTTGTTCTTGAGCGGGATGACCGTGAGGGTGAGAGCGGGGTTCTCGAGCTTGGCGTCGAGCTTGGCGAGGAGTTCGTCGAGGGTCTGGTTGTCATCCTGGGAGGCGGCGACGAGGAGCGCGTTGGCGCGGGTGTCGGGGATGATGATGGGTTTCTGGCGTTGGAGGTCGGTGCCGCGGGAGGCGGCGTAGCGCTGTTCGAAGAGGCCGGAGAGGGTGGTGGCGAGGACGCGGGCATCGGCGTGGACGACGGGGATGATGCGGATGCGGCCGGAGAGGGCTGGGCTGGCCTGGTCGAGTTGCTTGGCGAGGGTCTCGACGAGATCGAAGCCTTCCTTGCTGCCGCCGACGAGGAGGGCGTTGGAGCGGGTGTCGGCGATGATGATGACCTTGAGGGCGTCGGCGGCGCCGGCGTTGAGGGTGGCGCGCTGGGTGACGCGGGCGTCCATGAGGCGCTGGAGGGTGGCGGAGACGACAGCGGCGTCGGCGTGCTGGAGGGGGATCAGGCGGATCTCGCGGAGGTCAAAGGGGAGCTTCTGGTCGAGTTGCTTGACGAGGCCTTCGAGGATGCCGAAGGCGTGGGAGTTGCCGGCGACGATGAGCGAGGAAGAGCGGGCATCGACGGTGATGATGGGGCGGTCCTCGGGGCGGGAGTTCTGGGCGCGGGGTCCGTTGAAGAGGTCGGTGAGGATCTTCTGGATGGCGCCGGGGTCGGCATTGACGAGGGGGTAGACGCGGACGCTCTCGAGGCCTGAGGCGGCGGGAATGTCGAGCTGGCCGATGACCTCCTCGATGAGGGGGAGCATGTCGGTGCGGGCGGCGACGATGAGGATGTTGGAGAGCGAGTCGGCCTGCAGGGTGAGTGCGGCGCGGGCCTTGGCGGTCTCGGTGGTCCTGGGGGCGTCACCGCCCTCGCGGAGGGTGCGGAGGCGGGTGATCTGGGTGGCGAGGCCCTCGGTGCCGGGGACGCTGGGGCCCTCGGTGAAGACGGACTGGAGGAGGGGAACGAGGCGCGCGGCGGAGGCGTGCTTGAGGCGGAAGAGGCGGACCTCGGTGATGAAGCGTTCGAGGGGTTGGTCGAGATCGGCGATGACCTTCATGGCGAGGTCAACGGTCTCGGGTTGGCCGGCGAGGACGAGGGTGTTGGAGCGGGCGTCGGTGGCGACGTTGAGGGGGTGGACGAGGGCCTTGCCCTGATCGGACTGGGGTTCGGCGCCGGTGGTGCCGCCGGGTCCGGTGGCGAGGCGGGCGCCCTGGGTAAAGATGGTATTGAGGGTCTGGGAGACGGTGGCGGCGTCGGCGTGGACGAGGCGGATGAAGCGGACGCGGACGCCGTCGACGATGGCCGGGGTGTCGAGGAGGTCGATGATGGCGGCGAGGGCGGTGAGGTTGTCCGGGGTGGACGTGACCATGAGGCGGTTGCCACCGGCGCCGGCGGGGTCGGGGCTGATGCGGATGGGTTGTGCGAGGTCGAGGGAGACGGGCTTGTCGTCGGCGGTGCGGACGTTGAGGCGGCGGATCTGTTCCTGGAGCTCGCGGGCTTCGGGGGTGGATTCGCCCTGGGGCCCGGGCTTGAGGAGATTCTGGAGGGTGGTTGCGAGCTGGGTGGCGGAGGCGCGCTTGAGGGGGAACACGCGGACCTCGGCCTCGACGTTCTTCGCTGGTTGATCGATGGATTCGATCATCTTGCCGACCTGGGAAATGACGCCTTCGCGGGCGACGATGAGGAGGCCGCGGTCGCGGGGGGAGACGGTGACGGTGACGGGGTCACCGGGGCGGGTGACGTTCAGCTGGGCGACCATCTGCTGGACGAGCGGGAGGGCCTTGTCGGGCTGGGCGTGCTGGAGGGGGAAGACCTTGAAGGAGACCTGGGCGGCCTCGCCGGCGGAGTCGAGCTGCTTGATGAGGGATTCGAGCAGGGTGAAGTCGGTGGGGCGTGCGCGCACGACGACGGAGCGGGTGCGGGGTTCGGCGACGACGGTGATCTTGGGCTGCTGGTTGACGACGCGTGGGGGTTGGCCGGGCTGCTGGGGCGGGACCTGCACGGGCTCCTGTTTCAGGACCTCGGAGAGGGTGCGGGCGACGAGGACGGGGTCGGCATCCTTGAGGGGGAAGAGGCGGAATTCAGCCTCGTTGCCGTAGAAGTTGAAGGAGAGGTCGGAGATCAGGCGTTCGACCTGGTCGAGGTCGGCGACGGGGCCGGCAAGGATGAGGGCGTTGGCCTCGCGGTCGATGGCGACGGCGACGTCGGTGGGGGCGTTGGTGGAGCCGGCTTCGGGAGGATTGATCTTCTCGACGACCTTGAGCGGGGTGCGCGCGGTCTGGGGGTAGATGTTCTCGAGGAGGCGGGCCATCTGTTCAGCGGCGACGCGTTCGAGGGTGCGGAGGCGGACCTGATAGGAGGATTCCTTGCCCTGCTCGTCGAGGCGGGAGACGAGGTCCTGGATCTGGGCGAGGTCGGACTTGCGGCCGATGATGGTGAGCGAGTTGTTGGTGAGGTCGGGCTCGATGACGGGTCGGTCCTTGCGGGCGCGGTCGGTGAAGAGGGAGTCGAGCTGGTCGGCGACGTCGAAGGCGCGGGCCTTCTTGAGCCAGACGAACTCGACGTCGCGATCGGCGCGTTCGGGGGCCTTGTCGAGGGTGGGGAGGATCTTCTCGACGACGGCGAAGTGGTCGGCGGTACCGGTGATGATGAGCGAGTTGGAGCGGTCGTCGATGGTGACGGAAGCGCCGCCGCGGTTGCCGCCTCCCTCACCGCCGCCGGCAAACTCGCCACCGCCACCGCCGCCGCCGTTGCGGAAGAAGCGACGGCGGGAAACGGTCTGGAGGAGCTGCTGGATGATGGCGGAGACCTCCTTGGCGGTCCCGTTCTCGAGCTTGTAGACGCGGACCTCGATCTCGGTGGAGGAGCCTTCGGCATCGAGTTCGCGGACGATCTTGAGGACGTCCTGGACGGCGTTGGTGGGGCCGTTGAGGAGGATCGAGTTGGCGCCGAGGACGGGGGTGATGATGACGCGGGAGGCGGGATTGTAGTTGGCGCGGTTGGTGATGACACGGTTGACGGCGGAGGCGATCTCCTCGGCGCGGCCCTTGGTGAGGCGGACGGACTGGACGAGGGAGCCTGCGGCGGCGTCGGGGATCTCGAGGTTCTCGACGATGAGGGTGATGGCGTTGAGCTGGGCCTCGGTACCGGCGAGGACGAGCTGGTTGGAGGCGGGGTCGTCGAGGATGAGGGCTTCGCCGTTGCCGAGCTCGGGGTTGGCGCGGGCCTGGTCCTGGAAGAGCTGCTTCACGCGGGGAGAGAGCTCGGTGGCGCGGCGTTCGCGTAGGGTGATGACGCGCATCGAGCGGTTGGCGTTGTTCCCCAGGGACTGGTCGAGCTGCTCGATGATGGCGGTGGCGGCCTGGAGTTCCTTGGGGTCGCCGGTGGTGATGAGCGTGCGGGTCTTGGAATCGACGGTGACGGTGACGCGCTTCTGCGGACGACCGAAGGCGTCGTAGCGGACGAGTGCGGTGGAGAGGATCTCGGCGACCTTGTCGGGATCGGCGGACTTGAGCTTGACGATGCGGGTGGAGGCGGACTGGGCGGAGACCTTGTCGAGCTTGCGGATGATGTCCTCGACGATGGCGAGCTCGTTGGTGGCGGCGGTGACGATGAGGCGGTTGGCGCCGGTGTCGGGGAGGATGAGGGTGTCGGTGGCGGGGGCGCCGGGGCGGGTCCTAGCCTGCTCGGTGTAGAGGGTGCGGACGGTGGTGGCGAGTTCGGCGGCGTTGGCGGTGGTGAGGTCGATGACGCGGGTCTCGCGGGGCTGGGCGTTGGAGTCGGTGCCGCGGAGCTGGGTGATGATCCGTTCGATCTCGGCGAGGTGGTTGGTGCGGGCGGTGACGATGAGGCGGGCGTTCCGGACGTCGGGGACGAAGACGGCGTCAGGGCGGTCGGTGGGATTGTTGGTGGAGCGGACCTGGTAGAGCTGCTGGACGAGGGGTTGGAGGCGGGTGAGTTCCTCCGCGGAACCGAGTTCGATGAAGCGGGTTTCGCGGGCGGCGGTGGCGCCCTGGGCGGCCTGGAGGTCGGAGACGATCTTCTCGACGACGGTGAGCTGTTCGTCGGAGCCGGCGAGGATGAGCTGGTTGGAGTCGGGGTCGTCGAGGATGAGGAGTTCGGCGGTGCCGAGTTCGGGCTGGGCCTGGACGCGATCGGAGTAGAGCTGGCGGACGCGCGGGATGATGGCGGAGGCACGGCCCTGGGTAAGGGTCATGACCTTCATGCGGCGCTCGGACTGGGAGCCGAGGGACTGGTCGAGCTGATCGATGATGGAAGAGACGCCCTGGAGTTCCTTGGGATCGCCGGTGACGATGAGGGTGCGGGTCTTGGTGTCGACGGAGACGGCGACGCGCTTCTGCGGGCGGCCGTAGGCGTCGAAGCGGACGAGGGTCGAGGTGAGGATCTCGGCGACCTTGGACGGTTCGGCCGACTTGATCTTGAAGACGCGGGTGGAGGCGGACTGGTTGCCGACCTTGTCGAGCTTGCGGACGAGGTCCTCAACGATGGCGAGCTCGTTGGTGGCGGCGGTGATGATGAGGCGATTCGCGCCGGAGTCCGGGAGGATCAGGGTATCGGCGGCGGGAGCGCCGGGGCGGTTGCGGGCCTGCTCCTGGTAGAGGGTGCGGACGGTGGTTGCGAGTTCGGCGGCGTTGGCGGTGGTGAGGTCGAGGATGACGGTCTCGCGTGGCTGGGCGGCGGTATTGTTGCCGCGGAGTTGGGCGAGGATGGAATCGATCTCGGCGAGGTGGTTGGTGCGGCCGGTGATGATCAGGCGGGCGTTGCGGGCATCGGGTACGAAGACGGCGTCGGCGGGATCGGACGGATTGTTCTTCGAGCGGTCCTGGTAGAGCTGTTGGACGAGGGGTTGGAGGCGGGAGAGTTCCTCGGCGGAGGAGAACTCGAGGATGCGGGTCTCGCGGGCGGAGCGGGCGGTCTGCGCGGACTGGAGGTCGTTGACGATCTGCTCGACGGCGGCGATCTGCTGCTCGGATCCGGCGAGGATGAGCTGGTTGGATTCGGAGTCCTCGATGATGAGGATCTCGTCGGTGCCGAGGTCGGGCTGGGACTTGATGCGGTCGGCGAAGATCTGGCGGACCTTGGGGGAGAGGGTGGCGGCGCGGCCCTGGGTGAGGGTGACGACCTTCATGCGGCGGTCGGAGGAAGTGCCGAGGGACTGGTCGAGCTGCTCGATGATGAGGGAGACGCCCTGGAGTTCCTTGGGATCGCCGGTGACGATGAGGGTGCGGGTCTTGGCGTCGACGGAGACGGTGGTGCGTTTCTGCGGGCGGCCGTAGGCGTCGTAGCGGACGAGGGCGGTGGTGAGGATCTCGGCGACCTTGGAGGGTTCGGCGGACTTGATCTTGAAGACGCGGGTGGAGGCGGACTGGTTGGAGACCTTGTCGAGCTTGCGGACGATGTCCTCGATGGAGGCGAGTTCGTTGGTTTCGCCGACGAGGATGAGGCGGTTGGCGCCAGCGTCGGGAGTGATGAGGGTATCGGGGGTGGCGGTGCCGAAGCGGGACTTGGCCTGCTCGAGGTAGAGGGTGCGGACGGTGGAGGCGAGTTCGGCGGCGTTGGCGGTGGTGAGGTCGAGGATGCGGGTCTCGCGGGCCGAGGAGGAGGTGGTCTTGGCGGTGCCGACCTGCTGGAGGATGGCCTCGATCTGTTTCAGGTGATCGGGCTTGCCGGTGAGGATGAGGCGCCCGGCGCGGGGATCGGGGAGGACCTGGGCATCGGCGGGATCGGATTCGGAGCGTTCCTTCCACTGGTCCTGATAGAGCTGCTGGACGAGGGGAGCGAGGCGTTGGGCATCGGCGACGGAGCCGACCTCGACGGTGCGGGTCTCGCGGGTGGGGGCGGCGGTGCCGACGTTTCCCTGGAGACGCTCGATGACGGCGGCGATGTTCGTCATGTGGTCCGTGCGGGCCGAGACGATGATCCGGCCGGTGCGGGCATCGGTGATGAATTGCGCGTCAGGGGTGCCGAGTTCGGGGTTGCCGTTGAGCTGGTCGCGGTAGAGCTGCTGGGCGAGGGGAAGGATGCGGTTGGCCTCGGAGGAGCGGCCGAGGTCGAAGACGCGGGTTTCGCGGGAAGGGCGGTTGGGAG
The DNA here is from genome assembly GCA_965284395.1 of Limisphaerales bacterium. Lineage (GTDB taxonomy): Bacteria > Verrucomicrobiota > Verrucomicrobiia > Limisphaerales > UBA9464 > UBA6176. Next base: position 2,034,271 of record OZ260084.1, read on the forward strand.
CGGCGAGGGTTTCGACGATCTGCTTGATGGAGGCGGCCTGTTCGGGAGTGCCCTGGACGAGGAGGCGGGTGCCGGCGGGATCGGGGTAGAGGGTGGCGGGCTTGAGGGTCTTGCCGGCGGCCTGTTCGGAGTAGATGGACTGGACGCGGGGGAGGATCTCGGAGGCGGTGACGTTCTTGAGGTCGATGGGGTGGAGCTCGCGGCTGCCCTGTTCGGGTTTGGTATCGAGGGAGGTGATGACCTGCTCGATCTGGGCCATGAGGTTGGCCGGGGCGGTGGCGATGATGCGCTTGGAGGCGGGCTCCGGGGTGAGGGAGACCGGGTTGACGGTGGCGCGGGGGTTCTGGGAGGTGAAGACCTTGTTGGCGAGCGTGGCGATGGTGTCGGGGTCGCCCTTGATGTCGAAGATGCGGAGGATGCGTTCGCGGGAACCGGGGGTGGAGGCGGAGCCGCCGGAGTCGTTGTCGAGTTTTTCGATGACGGACTCGGCGTCCTGGAGGTCGGCGCGGGTGCCGGAGACGACGAGCGAGTTGGACTTGTCGTCGGCGGTGACGGTGACGCGGCGGATGGGGTTGCCGCGGGCGTCGTAGCGCATCATCGCGGAAGAGACGATGGGCGCCATCATGGTGGCGTCGGACTGGTTGAGCTTGAAGACGCGGGCGCCGGGGGCCTGCTGGGGAGCGTTGTCGAGTTTGGTGAGGAGGGAGGCGACCTGCTCGATCTCCTCGCGAGGGCCGGTGACGAGGATGCGGTTGCCGGCGGGGTCGGCGGTGATCTTGGTGGTGGAGACGAACTCGGGGCCGTGCTGGTCGCGGAGGAGTTCGGTGAAAAGGTTGTTGAGGATGGGGGTGACGGAGGAGGCGTCCGAGGACTTGAGGTCGAGGATGCGGAACTCGCGGGGGCCGGCGTCGCTGCGGGTGTCGAGTTGCTGGATGATCTGGCCGGCCTGGTCGACGGCGGCCTTGTCACCGGAGACGACGAGGGAGTTGGAGCGGGTGTCGAGGATGACGCGGACGAGCTGGCCCTGGGCGTTGACGGACTTCTCGATGAGGGAGGCGAGCTCGGAGGCGGAGGCGGTGCGGAGGCGGAAGACGCGGGTTTCCTCCTTGGTGCCCTTGCGGTCGTTGGGGTCGAGTTGGCGGATGATGGCCTCGACGCGGGCGATTTCCTTGTCGGAGCCGGAGACCATGAGGCGGTTGAGGCGGGCTTCGGCGAGGACGGAGGCAGGGCCGCCGGCGGGTTCGGGGAGGCCCTTGATCTGTTCGGCGTAGAGCTGCTGTACGAGGGGCGCGAGTTCGGCGGCCTGGCGTGAGGCGAGGTCGACGGCCTTGAAGGAGCGCGGGGCGGAAGCGGCCGGGGAGGTATCGAACTGACGGACGAGGGTGCGGATCCGCTCGATGTCATTGGTGCCGGCGAGGGCGAGGATCTGCTTGCCGGTGGGATCGGCGATGAGGGTTGGGGCCTCGGAGTTCGGGGAACGGAGCTGACCGAGAACCTGGCTGACGAGGGGGATGACCTCGGAGGCGGGCTTGGAGGAGAGGGGAATGACGGTGAGGTCGCGACGGTTGGCCTCGGTGGCGGTGTCGACGATGGAGACGATCTGTTCGATCTCGCGGAGTTGGTCCTCGGTGGCGGTGATCAGGAGGCGGTTGTTGGGGGCGTCGGCGACGAGGGAGGGTTTGGGGAGCGAGTTGAAGCGGCGGTCGTTCAGTCGTTCGTTGAGGAGCGACTGGATGGAGGGGAGGGCCGTTTCGGGCTTGGTGTGGGCGAGGGTGACGACCTTGAGCTTGCGGGGCTGGGGGTCGGCCTTCTCGGCGCGGAGTTGCCGGACGAGGCCCTCGATCTTGGTGAGGTGTTCCTCGGAAGCGGTGACGATGAGGCGGCCGGAGTCCGGATCGGTGATGATGCGTGCGTGGGCGCCGGTGGAAGAAGTGCCGGACGCGGTCTGAGCGCGGTAGAGTTGCTCGACGAGGGGTAGGAGGCGTTTGGCCTCCTCGGGTGAGCCTACCTCGATGAAGCGCGTCTGGAGGGCGACGGGCTGGGTGGAACCGGTTTCGAGCTGGGAGACGATGTCAGCGGCGATCTGAACGTCGTTGAGGGTGCCGGAGACGACGACGGACTGGGAGGCACCGTCGACCGAGATGGAGGCGGTGGTGGAAGGCGAGCCGTTGGGAGCACGCCGGGTGAGGGCCTGGGTCAGGATGGAGGCGACGTTGGTGACCTCGCCGGAGCGGGGGCGGAAGATGCGGGTGAGCTGGACGGAAGCGGACTTGTTGGGAGTGCCGCCGTTGGCGAAGCCAGAGCCGGTGGTGCCACCCTGGATGGCGCCCTTGTCGACGCGGGAGATGAGTTGCTCGATCTGTTCGAGCTGGCCGGGGATGGGCGCGGCGACGATGAGTCTGTTCTGCTGGGAGTCGGGGATGACACGGGCCTTGGTGGCAGCGGCGGCGGCGGTTTCGTTGGGACCTGCGACGGCGGGGATGGCCTGGCGGATGATGTTGGCGAGTTCCTCGGGCTTGACCGTCTGGGGGTAGTAGATGCGGACATCGCCGGCGGCACCTTCCTTCTGTTCGAACTTGTTGATCAGCTGTTCGGCGAGGGCGAGGCGTTCGTCGGGTCCGAAGAGGACGAGGGTGCGGGAGGCTTCGTCGTAGACGGCGGTGATGTAGTCCTTGGGGTCCGCGGGAAGGACCTCCATGGCCTTCGTGTTCGGATTGAAGGAAGTCCGCTTGGGAGCGGTGGCGACGCCGAAGGTGCGGTTGAGGAGATCGGAGATGATGGCGCCTGAAGCGTTGAGGAGCGTGTAGGTGCGCATCTGGCGCTCGGCGGGCTCCTGGGACGAGAGGGTGGCGAGGAGCGAGCGGACGCGCTGGATGTTGGAGAGGCGGTCGGTGATCACGAGCCGACGGCCGCGTCCGAGGGGAGCGACGGCACCGGCGTTGGAGAGCATCGGGGTGATGGACTCGGAGACCTCGCGGGCGTCGAGGCCTTCGAGGTCGAGGACGACGGTGACGACGTCCCCGGGGCGGACGTCGCCGGTGGGGTCGGTGCCGCGGAGGATGGGAATGGGGAGGGAGCGGAGGTCCTTGAAGGGGACGAGGCGGAGTTGGTTGCCGGTATCGAGGAGCATGACCCCCTTCATGGAGAGGATCAGGTTGAGGGTCTCGATGGCCTCGGGGAACGTGTAGGAGACGGGGTCGTTGTAGGAGAGGGTGCCGACGATGTTGGTGTCGGAGAGGAGGGGCTTGCCGGACATCTGGGCGAAGCGTTCGAGGACATCGGAGTAGGGGATGCCGTCGAACTGGAACCGGATGTTGCGGGCGGGGTTGTTGGTCGGGGGCGCGGGCGGGGTCTGGCCGGAGACGACGATCTCGCGGTTGGGCGTGGGCGCAGTGGGGGCGCTGGTGGCGGGTTGGGCGGAGGCAGCGGGCGGCTTGGTGGCCTCGGCGTTGGCGGGGGCCGGGGCCTGGGCGAGGGCAAGGGAGCGCGAGGCGATGCCGAGGGCGGCGAGCGCGGCGAGGAATGAGGTCGACTTCATGATGCGGGGACGGAAAGGGGTGGGGTGGGTCACGGGTTGCGTGCGAGTGAGGTCGGCAGTTCGGCCGGGCCCAGTTTGCGTTTGTCTGCGAAGGAGCGCCCGCGCTCGATGGCCCAGTATTCGGAGCCGATGCGAAGGATGACGCGACTGTGGGAAAGGAGCCCGGGTTGGGTGGGGGATGGCAGGGGGCGGTAGTCCACCATGACGATGGAGCCGCCGGCCATTTCGTCACCGACCTTGAAGCGGAGGGTGCGTTGGGCGGCGGTATCGCGGACGTGGATCTCGGGCTGTCCCTGCCATTCGGAGAGGGAGACGACACGGAACGATTCGGGGCCGGGAGGGCGCGGGGGGCCTGCGACGGCGGGATTGCCGGGGTTGGCCGGGCTGGTTGCCGGAGGCTGCGGCGGGCGTTTGATGTAAGGGCGGAAGAAGTCGCGGGAGACGATGCCGTTGAGGAGGGCGCGGTCCGGTGAGTCGAGGGTGAGCTTGCCGGAGAGGTCCTTGCGGGTGACGTCGGGGGCGGGGTCGAGGACGAGCGTGAGGTAGGCGAAGGAGACGCGGACGTCGCCGGGGCGGTTGCCGGCGGAGACGGAGAGGTTCTCGAGGCGATGGACCCAGGGCGAATCGTTGAGGAGGTAGAGGAGGTGGACGATGTTGGTGAGCGGGCCATCGCCCTGGACGTTCCAGCCGATTTCCTGGGCGCCGCGGAGCTTGCGGGGCCCGAAGAAGGAGCGGGTGAACTCGGACTCGGCGAGGCGTGCGTCGGCGATGGTCCGGGTGAGCATTTCGCCGGACTTGGCGGCGGCCTGGTCGACGGTGTCGGCGAAGGTGCGGGTACCGATGACCTTCAGGTTGTCCTCGGCGGCGAAGAAGGCACGTTGGTCGGCCTTGATCTTGGCGATCTTCTCGCGGGTCGCGGTGATGTTCTTGCGGACCTCCAGGACGGGCTTGAGGACGAAGGAACGGATGGCGAAGAAGCCGCCGAAGAGCAGGATGATGCCGCCGATGGTGGCGGCGAGGATCCTCTCGCGCTGGTTCACGAGCCACCTCCGCGTTTCATGAGGGCGGGGTCGAGTGAACCGTCGTCGGCCGGCCGATTCGGGGTCTTGAGCTTGGTGAGGTCGATCTTGAGCTTGGCCGGGATGAGGAGTTCGACGACGGAGGCGAAGTCGTATCCGTAGCGGTCGGAGCCCGGGGTGATGGCGGAGGGTTTGACGTCGTATCCGGCGGCGCGGAGTTGCTTGTCGAGGCGGGCGATGATTTCGCCGGAGCGGGCCTGGACGGCGATGCGGAGGGAGCCTTGGCCGGTGACGGAGAACTTCTTGATGTAGAGGTCCTCGGCGGGTGGAAGGACGGCGGAAAGCAGGGCGAAGTGGTCGGTCCAGTCGCGGCTGGACTTGATCCAGGTGTCGACGGTGGTGCCCTGGAGGATTCCGCGGCGGTAGATGGGGCGCTTCTTCTCGGCGTCCATCAGTTCGGCATAGGCCTCGTTGTAGCGGTCGGTCTCGCGTCGGACGAGGACGGTGCGGATGCCGAAGGTGGCGACGAGGGCGAGGATTCCGGCGGTGGTGCCGAGAAGGATCTTGAGGCGGCGGGTGTCGCGTTGGACGGGCGGGCGTTTGGGATTGAGGAAGTCGAAGGGAAGACCGACGCGGTCGGCGAGGCCGAGGGCGAGGCCGAGGGCGGCGAGTGCACCGGGGGCTTCGGAGGCCGAGTCGTTGGGGAGCTTGAGGGGGCCGGCGGGATCGAGGTGGGTGGCGGGAAGGCCGAGGCGGTCCGCGAGGGCGTTGGAGAGTTCGGCTTCAAAGCCGGTGGCTCCTGCGACGACGATCTTGGTGATGGAGGTATCGGGTTCGGAACCAGAGAAAGCGTGGAGGGAGCGGAGCGTTTCGCGTGCGGCGTGCTGGACGAGGGAGAGGGATTCGGGGCGCGGGACGGGGGGTGCAGCGGGATCGGCGGGTTCCGCGGGTGTAGGTTCGGGTCCGGGGGCGGTGAAGTTGGTGGCGCGGGAGAAGAGGAGGGCGTCGTGGGAGAGGACCTCGATGGTGACCTCGTCCGGCCGAAGGGAGACGAGGGCGAAGGCGTTGTCGGTATCGGCGACGTGACAGGCCTGAATGCAGCGGGCGTGGGCGTGGGGGAGGAAGCCGAGGGCGGCGAGCTTGAGGCCGGCGGCTTCGGCGATCTGCTGGTGGGTGGTGATGGTGTCGCGTTTGACGACGGCGACGAGGACCTCGAGTCGGGAGGTCGAGGTGGATTGGGCCGGGCCTGGAGGGGCTGAGGCGGCGGGTGTGGAGGGATTGGTGGCTGTGGATTCGGGAGTGGGCCGCTGGGGGACGTTGATGGTGCGGCGGACCTGGAAGTCGACGATCGCGTCCTCGGGTCGGAAGGGGAGGTCGCGACCGGCCTGGAAGTGGACGAGGCTGGCGAGTTCGCCGGGGTTCTGGACGGGGGGAAGGAGGAGGGTGCGGAGGACGACCTGGGCGCGGGGGATGCCCATGACGACGGTCGCGGGCTTGATGCGGAGTTTGGCGAGGGCCTTCGCGATGGCCGGGCCGACGACAGTGGCTGCGGCGCGGTCGGCGTCCGGGGGCAGATCGAGGGAAGCGGAGGCCAGCTTGGTGACGATGGGGCCACCGGAGCGTTGGGTGGCCTGGCAGACGCGGAGGGTGTTGCCGTCGAGGTCGACGGCGGTGACCACCGCGGGGGTGCGTTGGCGCTTTTCCCGGACGAACGGGAGGCGGCGCCGCGGCGGATCCTGGATCGCGGGGTCAGACATCCTTTTGAGAGTAGCGGATTTGAGGTTGGGGGCGGAAGCGGTTTGGCGTGTTGGGCGGGGCAGAGTTGCCAGTTTCCAGTGACCGGTTGCCAGAAGGCGTCCCGCGGTGGCTCGTGGGGACACTCGCCCCACCGTTCGAGGTGGGGGCGGAGGTGCGGTGAAATGTGTGCATGCTGTTGCCGGAGCGAGGGTACTGGATCGACGCGCCGGCCGGGGTGGACGTCGCCGAGGGGTCGGCTGATTCGGAAAGGATCAGGGGAAAGCCGAGGCGGGTGACGTCGCGGAGGTGGGTGATCTCGGGTTTGCCGGTGGAGGTGTCGATGACGACGTCGAGGACGCGGAAGCGGCCGGAGGGGAGGCCATAGCCGGCGACGCGGCAGTGGAACTGGTGGGAGCGGGCGGTGAGATGGGGTGCGATGGACTTGAAGAGGTCGGGGGTGACGGTGCCTTCCTGGACGAGCCAGGCGATGGTGCGGCGGCGGTCGGGGCTGACGGAGGTGCGGGAGGAGACGATGGATTCGGCGAGGGCGTCGTCGATGCCGGGGATGGTGGCGAGGACTGAGGCGGAGGCGGTGTTGACGTTGATGAGGCCGGGTTCGGGCTTGTCAGTAGAGCGGGCGGTGAAGTGTTCGAGGACGAGTGGGAGTTCGTCCTTGGAGATTCCGGAGGGGATGGCGACTTCGGTGCCTTGGGCGTCCTTGACCTTGGAGGTGGCGTCGAGGAGGTCGGCGGGGTGGTCAATGCGGGTCTTGGAGGCGCGGACGGCTTCGAGGTAGTTGGTGAAGGCGGGGGGGAGGTCGATGGCTGGGAGGGGATCGGATGGATCGTTGAGGCGCGTGCGGCGGCGTCCTTCGCGGGTGAGGTCCGGGTCGGTGGAGTCCAGCGTGAGGTACTGGATGAGGCCGCGGTCGAGGGTGCCGTCCTGGTTGAGGTCTTCGGAGGGTTCGAGGCGGCCGTTGCGGTTGACGTCTTCGCCGAGGAGGAGGGCTGGGGTGACGCCCGGGAGTTGGAGGAGGTCTTCGAGGCTGTGGATGGGGGGTGGGGGGAGGAGGGGGCTGGCTCTGGATCGACCGGTGGGACCGATGGGACCGATGGGACCGATGGGACCGATGGGACCGATGGGACCGATGGGACGGATGGGGTGGATCCGTCCGATCCGACGGATCCTGCCGAGACGGTGGCGGTGCGGAGGGTGCGGGCGAGGTCTGGGGTGAGGCGGGGGATTTTGGCGAGCTGATCGATGGTGGCCTGACGGAGGTGGAGGCGGGAGGCGGCGTCATCGAGGCCGTAGCGGAGTTCGGCGAGCGAGTCGGGAGCAGACGGGGTGAACGCGGTGAAGTACCAGGAATCGGCGCCGTCCTCGTAGACGAGTTGGTGTTTGAAGCGGGCGGGGTTGTCCTGCCAATCGGGTTCGGGCCCGCCGGCTTCGGGGGCGATGCGGAGGAGTTCGGCGACGCCGGAGAGGGCGGCGGACCAGGCCTGTTCGGAGCCGGCGGAGGCGTTGGCGGCGGATTCGTCGGCGGAGGCCTGGAAGAGCAGGCTGGCGACGATCATGGAGAGGAGGAGGACGAAGACGAGGACGGCGAGGAGTACGAAGCCGCGACGCCGGCCGTCGGGAGGCGGCAGGGGGGCCGAGTCGGGGTTGGAAAACGGGTGCCTCACGGGTTGAGGGTGGGATCCGGGAGGGTGTCAGGACTGGCGTTGGTGTCCGAGAGGGCGGGATCGGCAGCGCGGCCGGAAGGGATGAGGATGACGCGGCGGAAGCGTTCGTAGGGGTAGTTCTCGGGGGTGGCGTCGTCTGGAATCGGGTCTGCGCCGAGGGTGATCTCGATGCCGGGAGGAGGGGCTGGAGCGAACCAGGAGTCTTGCCAGGTGGATCCGTTCCAGTAGCGGAAGTTGAGGAAACGGATGGCTTCGGTGAGGGGACGGTTCTGGGGTTCGGGTGGGGCGTTGGTGGCGTCGTTGGGAGTCGGGTTCGGGGATTGGGTCTGGTTGGGGAACGAGTTGGTGGAGGGGATGGGGTCGGGAGGGGGTGAGCGGAAGAGGGGGGCCTCGGAGCGGGCGATTCCGCGGACGGAAAGGTTGGTGCCGTCCTGGGAGGCGAGGGTTGAGATGGTGAGCCGTTGGAGCGCGGGGGCGGCGAAGATGCCGTTGGTGCTGAGTGGCTTGGTGCTGGGAGGAGCCATGCGCGCGAACTCGACGGAGTTGGGTCCGCCGATGAAGGAGACGGAGGGGACGGGGGTGGCGGCACGGAGGTCGGACGCGATCTGGTCGAGGGTGAGCCGGATGGCGGCGAGGTCCTGGGAAGATCGGAGGATCTGGGTGCGGAGGTTGGCGGCCTGTTGGTAGAAGGTCAGGGCGACGAGGAGAAGGGCGGTGGCCAAACCGATGGCGAGGATCACCTCGATCAGGGTGAAGGCGCGTTGGGAACGAAGGTGGCGGGAGGTCTTCACAGGCCGGTGCCTCCGGCGGGTGGAGGTGGGAGGGTGTTGGTGGAGGAAGAGGGCAGGGAAATGCGGGGAGGGAGGCGTTGGGCGAGGCGTTGGACGATGGGTTCGGAGCGGTGGCGGATGATGACTTCGACGCGTTCGAGGGGATTGGAGCTGGAGAAGTCCGAGGCACCAGTATCGGTAACGATTTCCCAGGTCCAGTCCTGGAACGGGGTTTCGAAGGGTTGGGCGGCTGAATTGCCGCCGGAGGTGATGCGGATGCCGAGCTGGACCTCGGCGAGGACGGACGAGGCGAGTTGGACGGCGTGGGTTTGCAGGCGCTGACGTTCGAGGGAGCGGATGGAGGAGTTGAGGCTGGCGGTGGCGATGGCAGCGGCGGCGACGAAGAGCGCGACGGCGAGGAGGACCTCGAGGAGGACGGCGGCGGACTGACGGCGGGAACTGGAGGTCGGCCGGATCATGGGTTGGGGGTCGGCCGGACCTGGCGGGTGGGTTCCTTGGGTTGGGCGACCGAGGACGAGCCCATGGGATCGGCGGTGATGAAGGCCGGATCGGTCACCATGGAGTCGTCGTCCTCGGCGAACTCGTCCTCGGTGGGGAGTTCGTTGTCCGGCCGACCGGGATCCGAGGCGAGATAGCGGCGGTGGATGGCCCCGGTGATGGCGTCGACGTGGATGTGGATGCGCCGGTGGTCTTCGGGATCCTGGGGAAGGAGGATGAAGTCGGCGGCGTCGGAGGAGCCGTCGGGGTTGAAGATGAGGATGGGGGTAAGGGGGGAAGATCGGGGGGATGAAGGGGAGGGGGAGGCATCGGACTGATCGGTCTGATCAGACCGATCAGACTGATCTGTGCGAGCCGGGAGGGGAATTTCGAGGCGGATGAGGGAGGCGAGCTGTTCCAGGAGGAGTTGGGTGGAAGGGATGGACTGGAAGCGGTCGGGTTGGCGGAGGGGATCCGGTTGGGAGAGGACGGCGAGGGCGAGGGAGTTGGAGCCGTCGGCGGAGGCGGGGGAATTGGTGGACGGGAGGAGGGCGAGGAGGACTGGCCGGCCGGAGGTGGCGGCGTTGGCGCGGGAGAGTCGGAGGAGTGCTTCGAACTGGGAAGCGCCTTCCTCCAGGGACTGGCCGCGGGCGAGTGTGCCGAAATTGAAGGCGACGGCTCCGAGAAGGAGGGAGACGAGCGCCACCACGAGGATGAGCTCGATGAGGGTGAACGCGGCCCCGGGCTGGCGCTGGAGCGCTCGGGGCCGTGGGAACATTCGGGATGGCCGGGGGCCTTACGGGAGGAGGATCACTCCTTCCGCTCGGACTCCTCGGTAAAGAGCTTCACGTCGTCGGCGGTATCTGGCTGGCCATCGGGTCCGACGGAGAAGAGCTTGTAGGGGAGGGCGCCGGACTTGTCGGCGTCGGGCGCGGTATTGTCGGCGAGTTCGTAGCGGATCTTGTTGCCCCAGGGGTCATCGAGGACGGTGCCGGGCTTGAGGTAGGGGCCGGTCCACTTGTCGCCCATGCGCTCGTTCTCGAAGCTGGGTTTCTTGGTGAGGGCGTCGAGGCCGCCTTCCTGTTCGGTGGGATAGTGGCCGAGGTTGAGGCGGTAGGTATCGAGGGCGGCGGCGACGTTCTTGAGGAGGAGGGCGGTGGTGTTCTTCTCAGCGCCCTTCTGTTGGGGGATGACGAAGATGACCAAGGCACCGGCGAGGAGGAGGATGATGACGATGACGAGGAGGATCTCGATCAGGGTGAAGCCCTGGGAGGAACGTTGGGCGCGGGCCCGGCGGAGCGCTTGTTGCAGATTCATACTCGGTAGGAACTCAGGACACTGAGCGTAGGGGGACGGGGAGAAATGCGACAAGATTCAAGGTAGTTTTGTTTGGTGAAAAGTTTGTGGAGAAGGAGGGGGAGGAACGGGGCAAATCCTGGCACTGCCCCAATCGAGAGGCCGGGTGCCCTCACCCGGTGCGGTCATGAACCGCCGCGTGAGGGCACGCGGCCTACAGCATTGCCCCACCGGAGCACTATTTGGAGCCGAGGGCGGAGGCCATGGTGAAGATGGGGAGCAGGAGGCCGAGGGCGAGGAAGCCGATGGCAGCGGCGACGGCGCAAAGGATGACGGGTTCGATGAGGCGGACGGCCTGGTCGACCTGGCGATTGGTGCGGCGTTCGACGGTATCGGCGATCTGGACGAGGACCTCGTGGAGTTTGTTGGATTCCTCGGCGACGGTGATCATGGCGAGGATCTGTTCGGGGATGAAGCCGCCGACGGAGAGGGGTTCGGAGAGGCGTTTGCCGTCGCGGACGGATTCGGCGGCCTCGGCGATGCGGTCGGCGAGGATGTGGGAGCCGGTGGCGTCCTTGGAGATCTTGAGGGCCTGGAGGAGGGGGACACCGTTGGCGAGCATGGTGCCGAGGATGCGGCAAAAGCGGGTGATGGCGAGGAGTCGGAGAGCGGAGCCGACGACGGGGATGCGGAGTTGGAATTCCTCGAGTTTGCGGCGGTGCTTTTCGTTGTGGAGGGCGGACCAGAGGGCGAATCCGGCGACGGCAAAGAAGGGGAGGACGAGGTACCAGTAATTGCGGAGGGCCCAGGACGCGCCGAAGAGCAGTTCGGAGGGTAGGGGCTTCTTGGTGGCTGCGAGGAGGGGTTCGAACTTGGGGACGAAGAAGACGAGGGCGGCGACCATCACGACGGTGCCGAGGGTGGCGAGGAGGGCTGGATAGATGAGGGCGCCCATGACCTTGGAGCGGAGTTCCTCGAAACGTTCGATGAACCCGGAGAGCGAACGGAGGACTTCCTCCATGAAGGCGGCGCGTTCGCCGGCCTGGATCATGGCGGTGTGGAGGACGGGGAAGACGTCGGGGTATTGGCGGAGGGTGTCGGTGAGGGACTGGCCTTCCGAGACGGAGGCGCGGATCTCGCGCAGGAGGGACTTGAGCGAGGGGTTGACGGTGGACTTGATGAGCGAGTCGAGGGAGCGGAGGAGGGGAACGCCGGAGCCGAGGAGGTCGGCAAGTTGGGAGTACAGCATGCCGAGGTCGGCGGCCTTGACGCGGCGGGTCTTGGGCTTGCCGTCGGGCGATGAGGCGTCGCCCTGGACGGAAAGCGGGAACAATTTCCGTTCGGCGAGGGCGCGGATGGCGGCGGGCTGGGAGTCGGCCTCGATGGTGCCGGAAGTCTGGGCGCCGGCCTCGGAGAGGGCTGTGTAGGTGAAGCGGGGCATCAGTGTGCGGTGCAGAGGACGACTTCGTCCGGCGTGGTGGCGCCGAGGCGGGTCTTGACCCAACCGTCCTCACGAAGGAGGCGCAGGCCGGACGGTCTGCCCGCGGCGATGATCTGGTGGGCGGGGGCGCGGGCGATGATGAGTTCGGAGATGGCGTCGTTGGTGACGAGGAGCTCGTAGAGGCCGGTCCGGCCGCGGTAACCGGTGTTGCGGCAATTCGGACAACCGGTCCCGCGGGCCAGTTGGGCGCCGGGATCGAGGGCGAAGTCGCGCGGGAGGTTGGCGCGGTCGGGTTCGTACCAGGTCTTGCACTTCGGGCAGACGCGTCGGACGAGGCGCTGGGCCATCGAGCCGATCAGGGTCGAAGCGACGAGGAAGGGTTCGACGCCCATCTCGCAAAGGCGCATGGGCGCGGAGGCGGCGTCGTTGGTGTGGAGGGTGGAGAGGACCAGGTGACCGGTCATGGCGGCCTGGGTGGCGGCCGAGGCGGTTTCGAGGTCGCGGATTTCGCCGATCATCACGACATCCGGGTCATGGCGGAGGATGGCGCGCAGACCCTTCTCGAAGGTCATGCCGACCTGGTGATTCACGGGAATCTGGTTCACGCCGGCGAGGTTGTATTCGACGGGGTCCTCGACGGTGATGACCTTGAGTTCGGGGCCGACGATGGCGTTGAGGGCGGCGTAGAGGGTGGTGGTCTTGCCGGAGCCGGTGGGGCCGGTGACGAGGAAGATGCCGTGGGGCCGGTCGATGAGGCCCTTGAAGACGGCATAGGTGCCGTCATCCATGCCGAGCTGTTGCAGGGTGAAGAGGACGTTCGACTTGTCGAGGAGACGCATGACGACGCCCTCGCCGAAGAGCATGGGGATGATCGAGACGCGGACGTCGACCTGGCGGCCGCCGACCTGGAACTTGATGCGGCCGTCCTGCGGGATGCGGCGTTCGGCGATGTTCAGGTTCGAGAGGATCTTGATGCGCGAGATGATGGCCGCGGAGTAGCGGTGCATCTGGGGCGGGACCGGGGATTCCTGGAGGACACCGTCGATGCGATAGCGGATGGAGATGTGGTGTTCGAAGGGCTCGATGTGGATGTCGGAGGCGCGTTCGGAGACGGCCTCGAGGATGATCTCGTTGACGAGCTTGATGACGGAAGCTTCCTGGGCGGCCTCGAGCAGGTCTTCGCCGGCTTCGAGTCCGGACGAGGCGGTTGGGCCGTCGTCGGTACCGGCCATCTCGTCGAGCGTGTCGCCGCCGAGACCGTAGTGGGACTTGATGATCTTCTCGATGTCGTCCTTGGGAGCGAGGACGGGCTGGATGGCGAGGCCGGTGGTGAGGCGGAGTTCGTCGAAGGAGTAGAGGTCGAAGGCGTCGGAGGTGGCGACGTTGAGGGTGCCGTTGGAGCGGGAGACGGGGACGAGGCGCTTGCGGTAGACGACCTTGGAAGGCAGGGCGCGAAGGATGTCCGGCTCGATGGTGACGTCGGTCAGGTTGACGAGCGGGAGGTCCAGGTGCTCGGCCATGATGGCGAGGAGCTGGCGTTCGGAGAGCGTGCCGAGCTGGACGAGGGCGCGGTCGAGGCGGAGGCCCTCGGCGCGTTGGAGCGCCTGGGCTTCCTCGAGCTGTTCCGGGGTGACGAGACCCCGGCGGAGGAGGATCTGGGCGATGCTCATGATCGGGTTGGAGCGAAGAGGGAGGGGGGCTATTCGGGGAGTTTTCGGGGTGTCGCGCGGGTTGGGGGGATCGGATCAGAGGCTGGGTTCGGCAGAGCTGAACAGGAACTGGAGGTCGTCGATGGTCAGGGCCTGGGAGAAGCGTTCCTCGCCGAGGATGTCGCCGGCGAGGGCGGATTTCTGTTTCTGGAGTTCGCGGATCTTCTCCTCGATGGAGCCTTTGACGAGGAGGCGATAGGCGATGACGGTGTTTTTCTGGCCGATGCGGTGGGTCCGGTCAATGGCCTGCGATTCGACGGCGGGGTTCCACCATGGGTCGAAGAGGACGACGTAGGAAGCGGAGGTGAGGTTGAGGCCAAATCCGCCGGCCTTGAGCGAGATGAGGAAGATGGCGGCGCCCTCGTGCTGGTTGAAGGAATCGACGAGGGGGCCGCGGTCCTCGGTATCGCCGGCGAGGTAGAAGTCCTTCCAGGAGCGGCTGCGGAGCTGCTCCTGGAGCAGGTCGAGCATGGAGACGAACTGGGAGAAGATGAGGACCTTGTGTCCTTCCTCCATGAGGGGTTCGAGGACGTCGATGAGTGCCTCGACCTTGGCGGAGGGTTGCTTGAGCTGGCGTTTGTCGACGAGGGCCGGGTGGCAGCAGATCTGGCGGAGTCGGAGCAGCGAGGTGAGGAAATGGAAGCGGAGTTGGTCGAGGTCGGCGGAGGACTTGACCTTGAGGAGGAGCGTCCGGGCCTTCTTGTATTCGGCGCGGTAGAGGTCGCGCTGGACGCCATCGAGTTCGCAGATCAGGTCCTCCTCGATGCGGGGAGGGAGGTCCTGGGCGACCTGGGATTTGGTCCGGCGAAGGAGGAAGGGGCGGACCCGGGCGGAGAGGCGTCGGCGGGCGAGGGAGTCGGAAGCCTTGCCGAAGGAGCGTTGGAATTCGGCGCGGGAACCGAGGGCGCCGGGCATGGCGAAGGCGAGGATGGACCAGAGGTCCATGAGGCGGTTCTCGATGGGGGTGCCGGTCAGGGCGAGTCGGTGCCGGGCCTTCAGGGACCGGGCGGATTGCGCGGTCTGGGAGTCCGGGTTCTTGATGGCCTGGGCTTCGTCGACGATGACGGCGAGCCAGTGCTGGGCGGCGAGTTGGTCCTGGAGGCCGCGGAGTTGGGCGAAGTTGAGGACGAGGGCGTCGGCCTCGCCGAGGACGGCGGTGAAGTCGGCGGCGCTCTGGCCCTGCCAGACGGAGACGCGGAGGTTCGGTAGGAAGCGGTTGGCTTCGGCGCGCCAGTTCGGTGCGACCGACTTGGGGCAGACGATGAGGATGCGGGAGGGTTGCTCGGGCGCGGGATTGGCGGCGGCCGCAGACCGGAGCCAGGCAATCCAGGTCAGCGTCTGGAGGGTCTTGCCGAGGCCCATGTCGTCGGCCAGGACACCGCCGAAACGGTTCTCGGCGAGGTAGGCAAGGAAGTGGAAGCCGTCGACCTGATAAGGGCGGAGGGAAGCCTGGATCTCCGAGGGAACGGGCGGCGTGACGCGGGCCTTGAGCTCGGAGGCGCGACGTTCGATGGCTTCGGCCTGCGCTTCGGGCAGGAGCTTGCGGGTGGCTTCGTCGGCGAGTTGGAGGGCGTGGAAGCGCTGGGGTTCGGAGGAGAGGTCGAGCGGGTTGAGACCGATGTGGGCGAGTTGTTCGGTGTCCTCGGGCGAGAGGTTGATCTGGGCGCGGCGCCAGCCCTTGTCGCCGAGGCGGACGTAGCCGCCCTGGGCGTTGAGGAGGAGACTGAGTTCGTCCGGGGTGAGGTCGGTATTCTGGGACGTGATCTCGACCGACAGGTCGAACCAGTCGACGTCGGTCTGGGTGGCGTTGAGGGAAACGGTCGCGACGACCGGGTCCTCGAGGATGGTCCGGAGGAGTGGCGGGAGAGCGAGCTGGATGGATGGATCGAGATTGCGCGCCCAGATGGCGAAGTTCTCGGGGAAATTCCGCGTGATGCGGAGGGAGAAGGCACCGGCGCCGTCGTCCCATCGGGCGCCGATTGGCTCGAGGACGTCGACGGGGGGCGGGACCTTGTCGCGATCGTAGAAGGCGATCCGTTGGGACTTGGACTCGTTGCGGGAGCGGGGCTGGACCCACATGCCGCTCTGGAACGAGTCGATGGTTTGCTGCGTCGGGGTGCGGGTGGAGGCGAAGACGATGACGCGCTCGGCCGGCTTGTAGGCGCTCTCGGGTCCCATGACCGAGAACTCGAGGTAGAGGTGAAGGGGGATCCGCTCGGCGAGGGCGGCGAGATCCTCGGGCAGGGTGGCTCCGATGCGGTTGAGCAGGCGCAGGCCGGCCTCGGTTTCCACGGCGCGGGCTGGAATGAGGGTTGGCCGATCCGGGGACAGGGCCGTGGGAATGGGAGGAAGGCGGTAGACGGAGGTGCGGGTGATGGCGAAGGCTGGAGGACCCTTGAGCCGGATGAGGACATCCCCGAGGCCGGAGCCGTTGGCCAGGACGAGTTCGACCCGGTATTGCGGTTGTTCCGGCGTTGGGGAGGACACCTTCCAGGTGAAGGGAGCCTCGGAGAACTCGAGCGGTTGAAGATCCTCGTTGAAGAAGCGGGAATGGAGGTTGGGCTTCTGGAGGGCCTGGGCCAGGAGGCGCTGGAAGGGGAATCCGTGGTGGTAGGAGACCTCGAAATCGTAGGGGGAGCCGGCCGAGCGGGCGATGGGTTCCCAGAGTTGCACGCATTCGGGAACGATCTCGAGCTTCCCGAGGAAGTAGTCGGTGGCGAGGCTGACGAGGACAGACTTCTTGGCGGCGCGCCAGGTGGGTTGGGACGAGGTCCAGATCTCCACGCGCGGGGCCTTCTGGGTGAGGATGACGCGAACGTCGAGGGTGTCGGCGACGGAGCCCGCGGCGGCGTCGGGCCCGGCGGAAGATTCGAGGGTGCGATCGGAGTCTTCGAGGCGATGAAGCCAGTCGTTGATGTCCTGTTGCTCCCAGACCTTCAGCCAGGCCTGGGGTGGCGGGGCGAGTTGGCCGATCCGCTCCATGAAGGCCGGGAGCGGGAGATTGCGCAGGCGGGCCTGTCGGGCGATGGCGTGCCAGTACTCGATGGCGTCGTTCGGGAACGAGGGCCAGGCGTTGACGGAGAAGTAGCCCGAGGTGGTCGGGGAGGTGGAGGCGCCGGAGGACTCGGCCAGGCCGACGACATCCTGGACGGTGACGTTGCGGGTGGCGCGGGCGCGGATGTAGGAACCTTCGAGGCGCTGCAGGTAGGCGACTTCGGAAGTGATCAGGCCACGGCCGAGGAGGTCGGCGGCGCGTTGGGTCAGGGGCGGGGTGTACGGGACAGGCTGGGGCTGGGTCTTGGCGCGGCCCTTGGATTTTCCCGTTGGCTGGGCTGGCGCTGGCGCGGCGGTAGCGCCCGGGACGATGCCAAGAGCTGCATCAGCGACGGCGGCGCAATGGACGCAATTGCTGGCGGCGTCGCAGGTGCATTCGCCTTCCCAGTTATCGGCGGCGATACGTTCGAGGTGGACGATGATGGGGTTCTTGCCGCCGAGGGTGCCCACGACACGGTCGTCCGGGAGGGAGCGACGGACTTCGGTGATGACACCGGCCTCGGTGCGTTGGACGCCGGAGAACTGTTCCAGCCTCCGGCTGTACAGCGTGAGCCCCTGTCGTTCGGCGAGGCTGAGGTTCAGGGGGATGGACGGCATGGCTGCGGGAGGTGTTAGGCCGGCGGCAGGAAGAGTCGGTCGCGGGCTGCGCGGGCGCGGAGGACTGCTTCGCTGACGCTGCCGGCGGGAACGGTCAGGTGACCCATCTTGCGGGCGCGGCGGGGTTCGGCCTTGCCGTAGAGGTGGAGGCGGACCTCGGGATCAGAAAGCGCGGCCGACCAACGCGGGACGCCGCCGGCGTCGATCCACACGTCCCCGAGGAGGTTTGCCATGGCGGCCGGTGAGCGGAGTCGGGTGGATCCGAGGGGCAGGCCACAGATCGCGCGGACCTGTTGCTCGAACTGGCTGGTGACGCAGGCGTCGAGGGTGAGGTGGCCGGAGTTGTGGGTGCGCGGGGCGAGTTCGTTGACGACGATGCGGCCGTCGCGGGTGACGAACATCTCGACCGTGAGGAGACCGACGACGTTGAGGTCGTCGAGGATGCCGCGGGCGATGGTGTCGGCACGGGCGGCCAGCTCCGGTGAGATGGCGGCGGGTGCGAACGTGACGTCGAGGATGTGGTGGTGGTGGGCGTTCTCGAAGACCGGGAAGGCCTGGAAAGAACCGTCCAGAGTGCGGGCGGCGACGACGCTGACCTCCTTCTCGAAGTCGACGAAGGCTTCGTAGATGCCTTCGGCGCCGCGGAGCATGTCGAACGCGGGTTCGATGTCCTTGTTGGTGCGGAGGGTTTGCTGGCCCTTGCCGTCGTATCCGAAGCTGGCGGTCTTGAGGATGCCCGGCAGGCCGAGTTCGCCGACGGCGCGGCGAAGGTCGAAGAGGGAGTGGATTGCCCGGAACGGCGTCACGGGGAAGCCGTTTTCGTGGAGGAAGGTCTTCTCGCGAAGGCGCTGTTGGGTGATGTGGAGGACGTTCCCATCCGGGCGCACGAGCGAAACCTCGGCGGCGGCACGGGACGTGGCTGACGGGACGTTCTCGAATTCGAAGGTGACCACATCGACGTCACGGGCGAACTCGCGGACGCGGTCGAGGTCATCGTAGGACGCGACGATCTCACGGTCGGCAACCTGGCCGGCTGGGGAATCGGAGTCCGGGGAATAGACGTGGACGTGGTAGCCGAGCGTACGGGCCGCGATGGCGAGCATGCGGCCGAGTTGGCCGCTGCCGAGGATCCCGATGGTGGCACCGGGCAGGATGGGGGAGGAATCCGCCATGAAGCGGGCAAGATGGAGGGCGGACAGGGGTCGCTCAAGAGTGGAGTCCGGGCAGAGTTCCAAGTGGGCGCATCTCGACACTGCCCCCGTTTGAAAACAGGAACGGGGTGGCGACGTCCTCGTCGCCTTGTAAAAGGGCATGGGAGGGCAACGAGGACGTTGCCGCTCCGTTTGACGCGGGGGCAGTGTCGAGATGCGCCAGTTCCAAGTTTCAAGTTCCAGAATCCGGGAAAAATCAGGGTGGGTGCCGGGGGCTGGGGTGGCTTACGTTGCCGGAGTGGGCTGGGTGCGTGTGTTGCATGAGGATGATGAGCTGCTGGTGGTGAACAAGCCGGCGGGATTGGTGTGCCATCCGACGAAGGGAGACGCGGCTTCGAGCCTGATCGGGCGGGTCCGGCTGCATCTCGGGTTGGAGGCGGAGCCTCAGATGGTGCACCGACTCGATCGGGAGACGAGCGGCGTGATGGTGTTCGGGAAGACGGACGAGGCGTCGGCGGAGCTGCGTCGCCTGTGGCTGGCGGGGTTCGTGACGAAGGAGTACCTGGCCATCGTGCATGGGCATCCGGCCACGGGAGAGGGCGTGATCGACGGGAGGCTGGGCAAGCATCTGGAGTCTGGCGTGTCGATCCGGGATCAGGTCCGGGAAGATGGTTCGTGGGCGAGGACACGGTATCGGGTGGAGCGGCGATTCGAGCGGGAGGAAGGGGCTTTTGCGTTGGTGCGGGTCTGGTTGGATACGGGGCGGAAACACCAGATCCGGATCCATCTGGCGCACGTGGGGCATCCGGTGGTCGGGGACAAGATCTACGGGAGCGACGATTCCCTGTATCTGGACTTCGTGCAGCGGCGACTGACGCCGGAGCAGAAAGGGCGGCTTCTGTTGGCGAACCAAGCGTTGCATGCGCATCGGCTGTGGTTGCCGTGGAAGGGCAGGGAGACGGGTTTTGAAGCGCGGCCGGAGGAGACGTTCGAGGCGTTCGTGCGTGGGGATCCGGTGCCTTGGCTGGAGGATCCGTACGATCCGTTGCGGGCGTCCGAGGGGTTGGCAGGAGTTGCGGGGGAGGGGTAGGGAGGGCAACGGGGACGTTGCTGCTCCGATTGAGAAGAGGAACGGAGTGGCGACGTCCCCGTCGCCCCGGGAAGGGCATGGAGAGGCAACGGGGCCGTTGCCGCTCCGTTTCAGGCGCGGGCTTTCGTTGGGTGGAGTCCGGGTCCATGATCTGGACATGGCGAAGCAGTACTGGTTGGTGAAGCAGGAGCCCGAAGCATATGCGTGGGCGACGTTCGTGAAGGATGGGAAGGCGGCGTGGACGGGCGTGCGGAATTATCAGGCCAGGAACTTCCTCCGGGCGATGAAGGCAGGCGATCTGGTGTTGTACTACCACAGCGTGTCGGACAAGGAAGTGGTCGGGGTGGCCCGCGTGGAGCGGGAGGCGTATGCGGATCCGACGGCGGAGGAAGGCGATTGGTCGGCGGTGGATCTGGTGCCGGACAAATCGTTGAAGGCGGCGGTGAAGCTCGAGCAGTTGAAGGCCGACCCGATCACCGCGGACATGCCGTTGATCCGGCAGTCGAGGTTGAGCGTGATGGGGATCAGCGAGGCGGTTTATCGGCGGGTGATCGAGATGGGCGGCGGCCTGGGGAAGAAGTGACGGGTTGACCGAAGATTGCTGAAGGGCCGGGGTTGTTGAGTTGGCGTTCGTTGCCTAGGTTCGCGGCATGGAGCGGGTTCCTGGAGGTTGTGCCTTGTCGCGTCTGCTGACCTGGGCGGAGGCCCGCGGGGCATCGGATGTCCATGGGCGGGCAGGGCAGGGGATCGTGGTGCGGGTGACGGGGCGACTGGAGGAGGTGCCCGGGGCGGAGTTCGAGGCGCCGGATGAGGTGACGGTGCAGTCGTGGTTCCTGGATGCATTTTCCGGGGCCTTGTGTGCGCGGGTGGTGAGCGGGCGGGAGGTGGATGCGAGTTTCGAGCATGGGGACACGCGTTACCGGGCGAACTTCAGCAAGCAGCGTGGCGGGCAGTCGTTTTCGTTCCGGGTGGTTCCGCGGCAGAAGAAGGGGCTGGCAGACCTCCAGTTGCCGGAGAGTCTGGGCGACCTGATGCGGTCGATGCGCGGGTTGATCCTGGTGACGGGTCCGACCGGGCAGGGCAAGAGCACAACGGTGCGCGCGATGTTGCAGCAGTTGGCGGAGGAGCGTGCGGTGCGGATCATCACCATCGAGGATCCGATCGAGCACCTGTTCGTGGATGCGAAGGCGCATTTCGAGCAGCGGGAGGTGGCGATCGACACGGGGAGTTTTGCGGACGGGATCCGGAACGCGATGCGGCAGGATCCGAACGTGATCTTCGTGGGAGAGATCCGGGATCGGGAGAGCATCTGGGCGGCGATGCAGGCGGCGGAGACGGGGCATCTCGTGGTGACGACGCTGCATGCGGATTCGGTGGCCCAGGCGATCGGGCGTTTGAGGGAGCATTATCCGGCGTCGGAGCAGGGGTCGGTGAGCGCGCTTTTGTCGCGGAACCTGAACGCGATCATCTGCCAGCGGTTGGTACCGAACCTGCAAGGGGGGCGGACACCCTGTCTGGAGATCCTGAGGCGGGACGCGGGGGTGGAAGAAGCGATCCGTGAGAATCAGCTGTCGCTCTTGTCTGGTATTGTTGAGGCCTCGAACCACGTGGGCATGCACACCTTTGACCAGTATCTGCAGGAGTTGATGTCGGCCGAGGTGATCTCGGTGGAGACGGCGCGGGAGTACGCGGTGAACCGGCATCGGCTGGAGCTGGCCTTGCGTGGGATCGTGACGTCGCAACCGATCCTTGGAGGAAAGGGCTGACCATGTTGGTGCTTTTCCGGGTATTCTTCACGGTCCTGTTCCTGTGGTTGCTGGCGCGAGCTGGGCGGGAGGCTTCAGCGAACCTGAATGATGACGTCAACAACGCGGGTCTGTTTGCGTTGTCGGTGGTGGTTGGGATTGCGGCTGGGGCGACGTGGGCGCCGGTGCTGGGGCGAGCGGTGGCGGGGCCGATGACTGGCCTGCTGACGGACGGGACGGTGTCGGAGGACCGGACGTGGCTGATCCGATTTGCCCGGCGGTGCGAGGCGCGTGGGAGCCGGCGGATGGCGGTGTTGGCGGCCTTTGCGGAGGGGGTGCGGCATCCGAACCTTCCGGCGGCCTTCGTGGTTGGGATGAACAATGCGCGGCCGGGTTCGTGGTTGGAGAAGGTGTTTGCGCGGGAGGTCTGGACGTTCAATCACGTGGCGAACTGCGTGCGTGCGCATGAGATCCTGACGCAGCGGCACAACGAGGATCCGGGGACCCACGAGCAGGCGGAGGTAAACCTGTCGTTGATGGCGCACCTGAAGGAACCGTTGCCGGAGCTGGAGCCGCTGGCGGTTCCGGCTGCGCCGCCGGCGCCCCTGCCGAAGCGCAACGCGCGGATCCGGTTGTTTGGTTCAGGCGCTGAAAAGACGGATGGAAAGGGGGCGGAATGAGCCTGTTCCAGTTCCTGAACCGTTGTTTGCGGGCCTTTGTGTGGCTGTGCTGGCTGGGTGCAGCGGCGGGCCTGTGGGTGCAGCGGGACAGGGCATTGCCGCTGGTGGACTATTTCGTGATCTGGCGGGACGCGAACTGGTCGAAGCCGGCGCCGTTGCCTCGGATGAACGGGCGGGTGGTGAAATTGCTGGGCGAATCGGTTGTCCAGTTCCGGGCGGATTCCGGGATGACGTGGAACCTGGGTCTGCAGGGTTGCGACACGAATGGCCTGCCGCCGGGACCGGAAGGCCTGAAGCTGGTGACGGAAAGGCAGAAGCAGCTGTGGACGCTGGTGGAAGGGCGCCCGATCGAATTCGCGCTGACAGTGACGAACGCGTCGCGGACGGGGCTTGGCTACTTCTATACCGAGTCGACCAACAGCGTTCTCGAACGATTGGTCGCAGAGGGGCGGTGCGGGGTCCGGACCGAGGAGACCAGGGTATTGCCAATCGGGGAACAGTATCGGTTGCGCGTGGCACAGCGCCGGGCGCGTTCGGAGGGCCTGGGTATGTGGGCCCCCGCGACGAACGCGGTCGCGGGGCAGTAGGGCGGCAAGTTCCCAGATACCAGATGCCAGTCACCAAAGATCTGGCGACGTCCTCGTCGCGTCGAGAACGGGCTGGAAAGGCGCCGAGGACGTCGCCACCCCGTTTCCTGTCCCCCGGGAACTCCGCTGGCGCCGGGGTGAAACGGTCCTGAATCAGGCGAAGTCGTAGATGGTGGCCTTGATGCACACCTTCTTGAAGACCTTCTCGACGAACTCCACGTGGCGGGGATGGACCTGATAGTCGTCCTGGGCCTTCTTGTCCGGGAAGACGAGGTTCAGGGCGACCTGATAGCTCTGGTCGACGACGGGGCGGTGGCTTCCGACCATCTTGCCGGCGTGGTAGAAGGTCACGCCGGGGATGTCCTTGAGGTATTCGTGGCAGCCGGCGAGGAGGGTATCGGCAGCGGTGGGATTGGCCGGATCGGTCCAGAAGATGACGACGTGTGAAAACATGGTCGGAGGAGGATAGGGGGAGTTGGGCAGGGGATCCAAGGCGGCATTGCGCCCGGGCGGGGGGGTCCGCTAGGTTTCGGAACCATGACTTTGACGGAGAAGATCCTGGCGCGTGCGGCAGGCAAGGCGCAGGTGACCGCGGGCGACAACATCTGGGTGAATGCGGACGTGCTGATGACGCACGACGTCTGCGGCCCCGGGACGATCGGCGTGTTCAAGCGGGAGTTTGGCCAGAACGCAAAGGTCTGGGATCGCCAGCGGGTGGTGATCATCCCGGACCACTACATCTTCACGGCGGATTCGAAATCGAACCGCAACGTCGATATCCTCAGGGAATTCGCCCGTGAACAGGGCCTTCCGTACTTTTACGACGTCATCGACGATCCGAACGGCAGCTGGAAGTTCGATGCGGCGAAGGGGCTGCTGAAGAAGCAGTACGGGTCCAATTACGCGGGCGTTTGCCATGCGGCGCTGCCGCAGAAGGGGCACACACGTCCAGGCGAGATCCTCTTCGGGACGGATTCGCACACCTGCATGGCCGGGGCGTTCAACGGGTTTGCGACCGGCATCGGCAACACGGACGCCGGGTTCGTGATGGGCACGGGCAAGTTGCTGATCAAGGTGCCGGAGACGATGCGGTTCCGGTTCGAAGGCAAGTTGCAGCCCGGGGTGATGGCCAAGGACATCATCCTGCATGTGATCGGGGAGATCGGCTTTGATGGGGCGACCTACCGGGCCATGCAGTTCGATGGCCCGGGCGTCTCGAGCCTGTCGATGGACGACCGCATGACGATCGCGAACATGGCGATCGAAGCGGGCGGCAAGAACGGGATCTTCCCGTTTGATTCGCGCACGGCGGAGTACATCGAGTCGCGGACGCGGCTGAACGGGACGAAGCAGCGTTACGAGCCGGTTGAGGCGGATGCGGACCAGAAGTTCGTGTACGAGACGGTCATCAACCTCGACCAGTTGGAGCCGACGGTGGCATGCCATCCGGATCCCGGTCAGCGCAAGAAGGCCAAGGAGATGGACGTGAAGCTGGACCGCGCGTACATCGGGTCGTGCACGGGCGGCAAGACCAGCGACTTCGTGGAATTCGCGCGGGTGGTGCAGGGGCGTCGGGTGGCGATCGACACGTTTGGCGTGCCGGCGACGCCTGAGATTGTGCATGACTTGCAGACGACGCGTTGGGGCGACCGGACGATCTGGGACATCCTGGTGGGTGCGGGTGTGCAGATGACGGAGAACGCCGGTTGTGCGGCGTGCCTGGGCGGGCCGGTGGACACGTTTGGCCGCATGAACACGCCTTTGAAGTGCATCAGCGCGACGAACCGGAATTTCCCTGGCCGCATGGGTCACAAGGAGTCGCAGGTGTTCCTCGCGAGTCCGGCGACGGTGGCGGCGAGTGCTGTCGCGGGACGGATCACGGATCCGCGGGAATACGTGAATTGAACGGCAGATCATGAGCACCCCCAAGGAGGTCATCGCCCTGGCCAAGAAGGCCGGGGCGAGGATGGTCGACGTGAAGTTCGTCGACACGTTTGGCAGCTGGCAGCACTTCAGCGTGCCGATAGGAGAGTTGACCGAGGAGGTGTTCGAGGAGGGGTTCGGGTTCGACGGTTCGTCGATCCGTGGGTGGAAGTCGATCGAGGCGTCCGACATGCTGGCGATGCCGGATCCGACGACGGCCTTCCTGGACCCGTTCTGTGCGGTTCCGACACTTTCGATCACGTCGACCATTGCGGAGACTGGGACGAAGGAGGCCTATGTCCGGGATCCGCGCGGGATTGCCCAGAGGGCTGAGCAGTACCTGCGAGGGACGGGTGTGGCCGACACCGCGGTGTTCGGGCCGGAGGCGGAGTTCTTCATCTTCGACAGCGTCCGGTTTGACCAACGTTCGAACGGTTGCTTCTACGAGGTGGACAGTGGGGAAGCGCCCTGGAACAGCGGCCGGGACGAGGTTTCGGGGCCGGGCAGCGGGAATCTGGGCTACAAGATCCGGCACAAGGAAGGCTACTTCCCGGTAGCTCCGCTGGATACCCAGCAGGACATCCGGACCGAGATGTGCCTGTTGATGGAGCAGCTCGGGATCGTCGTGGAACGGCAGCACCATGAAGTGGCGACGGCCGGGCAGGCGGAGATCGACTTCCGTTTTGGGACGCTCGTGAAGACGGCGGACACGATGATGCTGTACAAGTACATCATCAAGAACGTGGCCCGGAAGCACGGGAAGACGGTTACGTTCATGCCGAAGCCCCTGTTCGGCGACAATGGCTCGGGTATGCACACGCACCAGTCGCTGTGGAGCAAGGGCAAGCCCTTGTTCGCGGGGAAGGAGTACGCAGGCCTGAGTCCGATGGCGCTGCATTACGTGGGCGGCATCCTGAAGCATGCGCGGGCGCTCTGCGCGATCTGCAATCCGACGACCAACTCGTACAAGAGGTTGGTGCCTGGTTACGAAGCTCCCGTGAATCTCGCCTACAGCGCGCGGAACCGTTCCGCGGCGATCCGGATTCCGACGTTCAGTGATTCGCCGAAGTCGAAGCGCATCGAGTATCGGCCGCCGGATCCGGCTGCGAATCCGTACCTGGCCTATTCGGCGCTGCTGATGGCGGGGTTGGATGGGGTCTTGAACCGGATCGATCCGGGAGAGCCGCTGGACAAGAACATCTACGAATTGCCGCCGGAGGAGGCTGGAATGGTGCCGAAGGTGCCTTCGAGTCTGGGTGAGGCATTGGATTGCCTGGAGGAAGACCACGAGTTCCTGCTGCGCGGGGACGTCTTCACGAAGGACTTCCTGAAGATGTGGGTGGAGCACAAACGCAAGGAGCACGACGCGCTGCGGCTGCGCCCGCATCCTTACGAGTTCCATCTTTACTACGATTGCTGAAGGGCGGGGGAGGGCCTGGGGGGACGGCTCGTGAGGACACTGGCCCCACCGGACGCTGGCATCCCGGAACTGCCCCCCGCTTGAGAGCAGGAACGTGGTGGCGACGTCCTCGTCGCCGTGGAAAAGGGTATGGAAGGGCAACGAGGACGTTGCCGCCCCGCTTGAGGCGAGGGCTGTTTCAACAGGTGCTCGTGAGTTGGCACCCACCCAATTCGGCGTTGCCAACCGGACGGGACATCGCAGGCTGGCGACGAATTCCACAGCGCGACCATGGAAATCCACGTCTTCGCCAACAATCAGCAGATGGGCCCCTATCCGAAGGAAACCGTGATCCAGATGGCTGGGCTGGGATCTTTGCCGGCCGATGCCTCGGTGTGGCACGATGGGGCGGGTGATTGGTATCCGCTGTCGGAGTTCCTCGCGAAGAACGGCGGTGCGGTGGCAGCAGCTCCGGCGATTCCAGCTCCAGCCGAACCGTCGTCGCCCGAGCGCGAGGCGTTCCGTTCGAGCGCGGGCGATGAGGGGCCGTCGCCGACGGCGTGCATCGTGCGGGGTGTGGCAGCTGGCTTTGGAACGGCGGTGGTGGCGGGCGGGACCTGGCTGGCATTCTCGATCTTCACGGGCGTGTGGCTGGGGCTGATTGGCCTGGGGGTGGGCTGGCTGGTGGGGAAGGCGACGAGCGCGGCGAGCCGGGAGGAAGGAGCGGCGATCCTGCCGATTTCCGCGGTGGTGTTCACCTTGATGACGTGTGCTCCGGTGTTGATCGCGAGGCCTCTGAGTGCGTGGGCATGGTTGGGATCCGCGTTTGCCTGCTTCAACGCGTGGAAGGCGGCGGCGAATTGATCTGGGTGGCCGTCGCGCGATCGGTTGCCTGCTGACGGAGGTCGCCTCCATCGGTGCGGCAGCAGGCACGGCAGATTTTTCCGGCACAAACTCGCCTCCAATCCGTTACCTTGGCAGGGTTTGGGCTGTCCAACTTGCCAATGCGGTTTCTGTACAACTTCCTGTTCCTGATCGCCTTCGTGCTGTCGGCGCCCTTCTACCTGATGAAGATGGTGCGCCGGGGCAACTGGCGTGCGGGTTTCGGGGAACGGTTTGGGAACTATGACCACCGGTTGAAGCAGGCGCTGACGAACCGGCACGTGATCTGGATGCACGCGGTCTCGGTTGGAGAGGTGAACCTCTGCACGCAGTTGATCCGGGCTTTGGAACCGCGTGTGCCGAACTACAAGATCGTGGTCTCGACGACCACGTCGACGGGGATGGCGGAATTGGAGAAGCGCCTGCCGTCGCACATCTCGAAGATCTACTACCCAATTGATCGCCGGAAGCACGTGAAGAGGGCGATGAGCGTGATCCATCCGGAGGCGGTGGTTTTGGTGGAGGCGGAGATCTGGCCGAACTTCCTGTGGTACCTCCAGCGGCGCGGGGTACCGCACTTCCTCGTGAACGCCCGGTTGTCCGAGCGTTCGTTCCGCGGGTACCGGCGCTTCGGGTTCCTGTTCCGGGAACTGTTTGCCGGATTCACGGGTGTGGGGGCGCAGAACGAATCCGATGCGAAGCGGTTGCTGGAAATCGGTTGCCGCAAGGAGGCGGTGCGAGTGGTGGGGAGCCTGAAGTTTGACGCGGCAACCGTGAACGAGCGTAGGGTGCTGGACGTGCCGGCGATGCTGAGGCAGCTGGGTGTACCCGAGGGTGCGTTGATCCTGTTGGGTGGAAGCACTCACGCTGGAGAGGAGGCCATTCTGGCTGATATTTTTGGACGATTGCGGAAGCGGTTTCCGAAGCTTTTCCTGATCGTGGTGCCGCGGCATCACGAGCGGGGACGGGAGGTGGGCGAGGCGTTGGCGTCGCGGGGGCTTCGGTTCGTGTACCGGTCGGAGGTGAGTCCCGGGACCCAGAAGCCAGTGGGGGAAGTGGATTGCCTACTGGTGAACACGACGGGCGAGCTGCGATACTTCTACCAGGAGGCGGACGTGGTCTTCGTGGGCAAGAGTCTGACGGCTGAGGGAGGGCAGAATCCGATTGAGCCTGCGGCGTTGGGGAAGGCGGTGGTCTTTGGTCCCAACATGCAAAATTTTCCGCAGGTGGTTCCCCAGTTCACCGCCCGGGGTGGGGCGGTGCAGGTCAAGGACGTGGCGGAACTGGAGCGGGTCCTGGGCGAGTTGCTGGCGGATCCGGCAAGGCGCGAGCAGCTGGGACGGATCGGGCGGGAAGTCGTCCGGGACAACATGGGCAGCCTGGACAAGACGGTGGAGATGATCGTCGAGCACCTGCCGCCCTGTTGAGGGCAGCTGGGTGTGTGTTCATTGGGCGCGGCCGAAGCGACGTTCGAGCTCGCGCCAGCCCATTTCAATGAGGGTTGGGCGGCCGTGCGGACACGTGTAGGGCATGTCACAGGCCCGGAGGTCCTCTACTAGCTTCTCGAGCTCTGGGCCACGTAACGGGTCGTTGGCTTTGACCGCATGGCGGCAAACCGTCTTGGCGACGACATCTTCGCCAACTCGGAGGGTGTTCACACCGGTCCCGGCGGCTTTGAGCGCATCGACCAAATCGAGCGTGAACCGACGCGGATCCGAGGCCCGAACAAACGGCGGCAGGGCGTCCAGCAGGAACGTCCGCTCGCCGAATTCGCGCAGGCTTACACCCAGCCGATTGAGCACCTCGAGGTGCCGGCGGACGAAGTCGGCATCCCGAATGGAGACTTCGATGGTCTCGGGCAGGAGCAGGCGTTGAGAGGGTGCCTGAGAGGCTGCTTCCATACGGGCAAGCATCTGCTCGAACAGGATGCGTTCGTGGGCAGCGTGTTGGTCGAGGAGGACAAGCCCGCGATCCGACTCCAGAACGACGTAGAGCCGACCAATGACGCCGACGATCCGGAGTTGAATGGATAGGAGCGGTCTAGGTGAGGTGGAGGTGGAAGTTGTGGGCGAGCTGAGGTCGGTGGGAGGTGCCGTCGGGATCGGCAGCACGGGAACTGAAGATGGACCTCGAAGTGGCGGGGCCGAGACCATGGATTCCGAAGCAACCGGAAATGGCGCGGGACATCGGTTCGGAAGTTCCAGCGAGGTTTGGGCGAGTGCGGGAGGCGGAGGGGCCAAATCGGCAGGCTGGAACCGGGGACCCGAAGCTTGGGCGGTCCATGGTAGCTGGTTCGGGAGGGCTGGATCAGGGGTGACGGGAGGCTCTGGAGTGGAGGGGGCGCCAGACACCTGGGACGCGGTGCTCTGCTGTCTGGCATACTGAAGGAGGGCTTCGCGCACTGCCTTGGCAACCATTCGGCGAACCGGCCCTTCTTCGCGGAACTTAACTTCGCGTTTGGAAGGGTGGATGTTGACGTCGACGGCCGCAGGATTGATTTCGAGGAACAAGCAGCAGACGGGGTAACGCCCCTTCATGAGGGCGGTGTGGTAGCCTTCGATGAGGGCGTGGTTGAGACCGCGGTTGTCGACTGGCCGCCGATTGACGAAGAGGTGTTGCTCGTCGCGTGTTGATCGGGAAGTCCCCGGGGTACCGATCAACCCCCATAGTCGGAAATGGCTGGCGAGGGGCTCACGGAGGACTGGGGCGTCGGGATCGTCGTGGCCGGGTGCCTCCTCGATCTGGGAAGAGAAGTCGACGGCGATCCATTGGGTGGAACCGCCGTGAAGCTGGCGGAGGCGGTCACGTAGGGCGTCGAGACGTTGGGCTTGGGTGGCGGCTGGCAACGGGGGCAATTGCCACGCGGGACGACCATCGGTGATGAAGGTGAAGCCGACGTCCGGATGTCCGAGTGCCGCGAGGACGAGGTAGTGCTGGATGTGGGCCCGTTCGGTTTCCTCGCTTCGGAGGAATTTACGCCGGGCGGGAAGATTGAAGAACAGCGCCCGGGCCTCGATGGTGGTGCCGCTGGGGCTTGCGGCAGCCTTGACCTCGGTGATCCGCCCGCCTTGGAGGACGATCTGGGTCCCTTCGCCGGTGGTTTCATCGCGTTCACGGGTGGTCAGCGTGAAGCGGCTGACGCTCGCGATCGAAGGGAGCGCTTCGCCACGGAAGCCCATGGTTGTGATGGCAGCTAGGTCTTCGGCCTTTCGGATCTTTGAAGTGGCATGACGCTCTAGGCAAAGCAGGGCGTCATCCCGGCTCATACCGTGCCCGTCATCGATGATGCGGATCAGGGATCGGCCGCCCGCGCCGATCTCGACGGTGATCCGGTGCGCATCGGCATCGATGGCATTCTCGACGAGCTCCTTGACTACGGAGGCAGGGCGTTCAACGACCTCGCCGGCGGCGATTTGATTCGCCACGTGATCGGGGAGCAGGCGGATGCGGTTCACGATCTCGGAAGGTGGTCGGTTCAACTGGGAATGGGCAAGCCCTGGACATTCGGAATGCGACCCGGACTCGGTGTAGCTGAATGAAGGACCTTCCAGCCTTCCGCGCCCCGCCTCCCATGGGCTTCCTTCGGCGGGCAGTGGAACCGGCGCGGGCGTGGGGTATTGTGGCTCAACTCGAACCCAAGTGAAGGCCCCCTGACCGCGAGTCAGCGCGAGGACAGGAGATCCGTCAATCCGTTGAACCTGTCATACGCCCGTGCCGGTTCCGCCGACCGTCGCTGGAAGGGTCGCATCCGGACTGGAATCCCAGCCTTCCTAGCCTAGGAGTCTCCCCAATCCTGACGCTGGTACCGTGGGTCATCCGATACCGCATACCAGATGGAAAGCATCCTCCCTGACAGCGCAGTGCGTGGAGGGAGGATAGGCAGTCATGGCCGATGCGCAAGCGAGGTTCTGGGAATGCGGCGATAATGGATCGCGCCCAAGGTCTCGTTTTGTCCTGGACGGCATTTTGGCGAATCCCTGAGGCCGCTCTCGGGTCCGGGAGGAACGCGAAAAGCTCCAAGATCCCCCGAAGGCGCGCCATGAACGGCGCCTCCGCAGAGTGCTTCGCAGGCTACCTTTGGGAGTGAAGCGAGGTCAGAGTTCCTGCTGCGAGCGGGATCACTTAACCGCGGAGGAGGGAGCGCTTGCATGCTGGGGTGGTGTATGCAGAAGGCACACCGCGTACCGCAGCGAGCAAGACCCCGAGGGCGCGAGCGGTTCCGGCCGCCTCCTCCTTGTCCTGATCGTCACAACGCAACCCGAGCCTTCAAACCCCTCCCGGCCGGGCAGCTTTACCCAAAAGATCAAAACCGACGATGGAAGGGCCTTACAGTTCGGTCTCGACAGCCCACACACGCGAGAGCATGTGGTGGAAACCAAAATAGATCAGTCGCCACTTCCACCCCTTGGCGATGCGCAAACAAAGCCTGCCCGCAATGCACCCAGCAACAGCGGTAGCCAATCCGGCACACATCGGTCCTTGCAACGATTTCAGATCCAATCTCCGAGCGGACGGTCCAGCTACCCTTGCGGGCGACGCGACCACCCCCATATCGCTGCGCCGGCGCCGAGGACAATGGAAGGACACCATTCCCAGCCCCGCTGACAGTGACTCAGACTCGGCAGGAGCCTTCTCTCGTCACACCCATTGGCTCCGGTAACCCAGGAGATCAGCGGCACGAGCTGAACGCTGTCGTGATGCTCGTCAAACCAAGGACGAAATGTGCGCGTCTTGTAGCCGACGTACCATCGGGCCCATCCCATTTTGATGGTGCGTGCTCCCAACGCGGCACCTTGGGCGCCGTAGGTCCCGGTGTCCCTTCTTGAAGCCCACGTCCGAAGCCCCCAGATCCATTGGGTCGATGAGCGCGAGCGTACGCGGGAGGCCGGAATGCCGCTCGATGCTTGGGCGGGGAATTCTGACAACGATGTTCCTTAAGCCGCAAACACCCAGGCGAGCGCGGAACTCATGAAGCATCGTCACATCCGGTGTACGGCTGGCGGAGCGGAGATGAGCAAAGCGCCGCCAGGCGGCTTGCTCGGGCAAGAGCCGGGCCGAGAGATTGAAGGAATGGACGGGCTTGAGGACGGCCAGCAAATGGAGCCGGAAGAGTTGAGCTTGGGAGTAGCTGAGACAACGACCTGGTCGGTTCGGGTGGGGCCACCTGGAGTTGAAGAACTCGTCCGGAACGGAGGGGGAGAGGATGTCGAGAAGTTCAGCCGGACCGGTCTGGGGAAAAGGATTTCTCCATGTCGAAAAGCCTACCCCTTTGGATCCTAACTGAGGACAACGGGTCGAGTTCTCTTCGGTCCGCTTCTCCAGCGTCATATCGACCGCATCGACCAGGATCATCAGGCCCAGCCAGGCCAACGGCGTGTCGGTCGCCGTCCTGCGACTCTCGCCACACTCTTCGGGGAGGTTCCGGTCGTTCGCGATTATTACCTCTTCGAGGAGGGCCCCGGGGAACCGGGACGTTGCCCCGCCGACGCCGTCATGGGACTCGAGGTCTTTACCACCGCAGCCCTGGCGCGATTGGTGACCCGTGCCGCAGCCCAGCAACCCTACGGAGCGGCGAGTCGTGACCTCGCAGAATACGGGGCCATCCACGTCAATGAGCGTCAGATTCAGCGCCTGGTGAAGCGATTGGCACCCGCGGTGGATCCTTGGTTGGCCGGCCTCCAGCCCGCGTCATCACCACTTCCAGTGATGTACGTGAGTTGCGATGGCACCTCCAAGACACGGGAGGTGAAGCTGGGTGCAGTCTTCACCCAGCACCGTACCGACGAAGATGGGTTTGCGGAACGTGACCTCGATTCCACGACCCACGTGGCGAGTTACGAGACGTCCGCGGATCCCTCCCTGCGCTTGCTGGCGGAGGCACGTCAACGCGGACTCGGTGCGGCTCAGCAGGTGGTCTTCATCAGCGATGGTGCGGTGTGGACGGAGGATACGGCCACCAAGTGCTTTGCTGGCTCCACAAGCATCCTGGATTTCTACCATGCCAGTGAACGCATCCACGAACTGGCCCAGGGGCTGGGAGTGGAAGACTCCAAGGAACGGACAGCGGACTGGAAGGAGAAGCTGCTGGCCGATGGCGTGGGAGAGGTGATCGAGGAGGCGCGGAAGTTGCGGGAACAGGGGTGTACAGACCTGGTCGCGGTGGACGAGAACCTGGGCTTCTTCAGTCGCCACCGACATCGGATGATGTACGGGACGTATCGGGCGAAGGGGTGGTTCATCGGCAGCGGAGTCATCGAGGCGGGCTGCCGGACGGTGGTTGGCAAGCGACTGAAGCAGTTGGGGATGTTCTGGTCGGAGGAGGGGGCAACCGGGGTGCTCAACTTTCACGCGCTGTTACTGAGCGGCCGCTTCGATGACTTCTGGAAAGACCGCGCCAACGCGCATGCAGCGAAAAACGACCCTTTGGCCCTTGGCGCGTAGCGGTCTTTCAACAATTCGGTCGTGCACCCGCAGAAAAATTCTCGAACAAAACCCTTGTCGAACTCCAGGCACTGCCGTATTCATGTCCTCGTTCTTTGCGACCGGAAAACAAATGGAGACGGTATGGTAAATGCCGCTGCAAAAGGCGGTTGACACTATCGTCCCCAATGATATTTTGGTCGTGGTTCCTTGAAATTCGAATTGTGCGATGAGAGAGTCCTGATGACCGACGGGTGAAAGCCTGTTGGTCGTCTAGAAAAGATAGTCAGTTGAGTTTGAGTATCGATCGCAAGATCGATGCCGGACGAACTTTCAACGGAGAGTTTGATTCTGGCTCAGAACGAACGCTGGCGGCGTGGATAAGACATGCAAGTCGGACGCTAGATTGTGCGTAGCAATACTCGCAGTCTGGAGTGGCGTAAGGGTGCGTAACACGTGGGTAATTTGCCTGGAAGCCCGGGATAACTCCGAGAAATCGGAGCTAATACCGGATGCGATCAGGGGCTGGCATCAGCTCCTGCTCAAAGTCGGGGACCGCAAGGCCTGACACTACCAGATAAGCCCGCGGCCTATCAGCTAGTTGGCGGGGTAACGGCCCACCAAGGCAAAGACGGGTAGCTGGTCTGAGAGGACGACCAGCCACACTGGAACTGAGACACGGTCCAGACACCTACGGGTGGCAGCAGTCGAGAATTTTTCACAATGGGGGAAACCCTGATGGAGCGACGCCGCGTGGGGGATGAATGGCTTCGGCCCGTAAACCCCTGTCATTTGCGAACAAACCTGGTGGTTGAACAAACTGCCAGCTGATAGTAGCAGAAGAGGAAGGGACGGCTAACTCTGTGCCAGCAGCCGCGGTAATACAGAGGTCCCAAGCGTTGTTCGGATTCACTGGGCGTAAAGGGTGCGTAGGCGGTGGGGTAAGTTTGAGGTGAAATCTCCGGGCTCAACCCGGAAATTGCCTTGAAGACTATCCTGCTAGAGGATCGGAGGGGAGACTGGAATTCTCGGTGTAGCAGTGAAATGCGTAGATATCGAGAGGAACACCAGTGGCGAAGGCGAGTCTCTGGACGATTCCTGACGCTGAGGCACGAAAGCCAGGGGAGCAAACGGGATTAGATACCCCGGTAGTCCTGGCCCTAAACGGTGCGCACTTGCTGTGGGCGGATTCGACCCCGTCCGTGGCGAAGGAAACCCGATAAGTGCGCCGCCTGGGGAGTACGGTCGCAAGATTAAAACTCAAAGAAATTGACGGGGGCCTGCACAAGCGGTGGAGTATGTGGCTTAATTCGATGCAACGCGAAGAACCTTACCTGGCCTTGACATGCACGTGGTAGAAGCGTGAAAGCGTAACGACCCCGCAAGGGGAGCGTGCACAGGTGCTGCATGGCTGTCGTCAGCTCGTGTCGTGAGATGTTGGGTTAAGTCCCGCAACGAGCGCAACCCCTGCGTCCTGTTGCCACCCGGTCGAGAGACCGGAGCACTCTGGACGGACTGCCTCGCTTCAACGAGGAGGAAGGTGGGGATGACGTCAAGTCAGTATGGCCCTTACGGCCAGGGCTGCACACGTACTACAATGCCCGGCACAGAGGGGCGCAATCCAGCAATGGGGAGCAAATCCTTAAAACCGGGCCCAGTTCAGATTGTCGGCTGCAACTCGCCGGCATGAAGCTGGAATCGCTAGTAATGGCGCATCAGCTACGGCGCCGTGAATACGTTCCCAGGCCTTGTACACACCGCCCGTCACATCATGAAAGCCGTCTGTACCCAAAGCCGCCGCGCTAACCGCAAGGAGGCAGGTGCCTAAGGTATGGATGGTGATTGGGATGAAGTCGTAACAAGGTAGCCGTAGGGGAACCTGCGGCTGGATCACCTCCTTTCTAAGGAGACATCATGCAGGACTTTATTGCCTGCAAGGTCGGACCCGCCCTGAGGGGCTGGAAGGACGTCGCTCATCGCACAATTTGGGTTTCAGGGAGGTTCTTTGAACGCGTGCGGTTCTATCCAACGCCGGAGGCAGGCCAAAGGGGCTGTAGCTCAGTTGGTAGAGCGGTAGCTTTGCAAGCTATAGGTCAGGAGTTCGAATCTCCTCAGCTCCACCATCCCCGGACGATAGGGC
This sequence comes from Limisphaerales bacterium, assembly GCA_965284395.1. Classification (GTDB taxonomy): domain Bacteria; phylum Verrucomicrobiota; class Verrucomicrobiia; order Limisphaerales; family UBA9464; genus UBA6176. The sequence goes on from OZ260084.1 coordinate 2,069,629, forward strand.
CGGTCATGGTGTGACCGACAGGCCTGTAGCTCAGTTGGTTAGAGCATGCGCTTGATAAGCGCAGGGTCACTGGTTCGAATCCAGTCAGGCCTACCACGCGATCGAATTTCGGCGCTCAGGCGCCGTCGTTCCTTGAAAATTGCATACATGTTAGGGCAACAGTAAATCGCTGAGAGGATCCGACGAGAGTCGGAAGCCAGAAATTTGCGATCAAGCTACTAAGGGCAAGCGGTGAATGCCTTGGTGCCAAGAGGCGATGAAGGACGTGGTAAGCTGCGATAAGTCACGGGGAGCTGCAAACAGGCTTTGATCCGTGAATTTCCGAATGGGGAAACCCATCCCGGTTTCCGGGATGCCGCCGGATGAATTCATAGTCCGTCGGCGCGAAACCCGCTGAAGTGAAACATCTCAGTAAGCGGAGGAAAAGAAAACGAAGTGATTCCGTAAGTAGTGGCGAGCGAAAGCGGAACAGCCTAAACCGGAGGGACTTGTCCTTCCGGGGTTGAGGGACCTTGACGTGGGAGGCGTAAAGCGAGTCGAACGACTTGGAAGAGTCGGCCAGAGAGCGTGACAGCCGCTTAGACGAAGTGGAGCGCCCCCTAGAGGTATCCCAAGTAGCGCGATGCACGTGAAACTTTGCGCGAATCCGTCCAGACCACTGGATAAGGCTAAATACTCCTTGGCAACCGATAGTGAACTAGTACCGCGAGGGAAAGGCGAAAAGAACCCCTGCGAGGGGAGTGAAATAGATCCTGCAACCACTTGCCTACAATGTGTCGAAGCGCCGCAAGGCGTGACGGCCTGCCTTTTGCATAATGAGTCTGCGAGTTATTGTCCGTGGCCAGCGTAACCTTTTGGGAACGCGAAGCGAAAGCGAGTACGAAATGTGCGGCCAGTCGCGGGCAATAGACCCGAAGCGGAGGTGATCTACTCTTGAGCAGGTTGAAACCAAGGTAACACTTGGTGGAGGACCGAACTCGTGAATGTTGAAAAATTCTGAGATGACTTGAGAGTAGGAGCGAAAGACTAATCAAACCCCGTGATAGCTGGTTCTCCCCGAAATCGCTTGAGGGCGAGCGTTGGGAAAGTAAACCGAGGAGGTAGAGCACTGGATGGCTTAGGGTCCACACCAGGATGCCAAAACCAATCAAACTCCGAATTCCTCGGGATCCATTACCCCAGCATTCAGACGGTGGGGGATAAGCTCCATCGTCGAGAGGGCAACAGCCCAGACCGCCGGCTAAGGCGCCTAAATGCCGCTAAGTGGAAAGGATGTGACGTTACTTAGACAGTGAGGATGTTGGCTTAGAGGCAGCCATCATTTAAACAGTGCGTAATAGCTGACTCATCGAGTGATGTCGCGCCGAAAATGATTGGCGATAAGTGGCATGCCGAAGCCGCGGGATCCAGAGCGGTTCGCCGCGCTGGATCGGTAGGGGAGCGTAATCGTGACGGTGAAGATTGTCTGGAAGGACAGTTGGAGTCGCGATTAGTGAGAATGCAGACACGAGTAGCGATAAACCGGGTAAGAATCCCGGTCGCCGTAAACCCAAGGTTTCCTGGGCCAGGTTCGTCCTCCCAGGGTTAGTCGGGAGCTAAGACGAGGTCGTAGGACGTAGTCGATGCACAGCCGGTCAATATTCCGGCACCAGACTGGGTCAAACCGTTGGTGACGCAGAGAGAAAAGCGGACAAGTCATTGAAAGACAGAGCCTAGGGGCAACCCGAAGCGCGCCGCCGGACAATCTGCCTAGAAAACCCAACGGCCCTTTCCCAGCCTGCCCGTACCGTAAACCGACACAGGTGGGTGAGTCGAATAGACTAAGGCGCGCGAGAGAGCCCTCTCTAAGGAACTCGGCAAATTAACCCCGTAACTTCGGGATAAGGGGCGCTCACTTCGGTGAGCCACAGTAAATTGCGTTTAGCGACTGTTTAACAAAAACACAGCACTCTGCCACGTCGTCAAGACTACGTATAGGGTGTGACAAGTGACCAATGCGGAAAGATCAAGGCAAGGGGTCAGCCGCAAGGCGAAGCTCTGAACCTAAGTCCCCGTGAATGTCGGCCGTAACTATAACGGTCCTAAGGTAGCGAAATTCCTTGTCGGGTAAGTTCCGACCTGCACGAATCTTGTAACGACTGAACGACTGTCTCGGAGAGGAACTCGGCGAAACTGTAACTGCGGTGAAGATGCCGCATGCCCGCAGTAGGACGGAAAGACCCTATGCACCTTTACTGTAAGCTCGTATTGGCTTCTGATTGATGATGCTTAGCGTAGGTGGGAGACTTTGAAGGCATGGCTTCGGTTGTGCTGGAGTCGAAATGTGAAACACCACTCTTTGTCAATTAGGAGTCTAACCCCGATCCCGTTAGCCGGGCGGGGGACAGTGCGTGCGGGTCAGTTTGGCTGGGGCGGCTTCCTCCCAAATGGTAACGGAGGAGCGCGAAGCTTGGCTCAGCATGGTTGGCAACCATGCGTCGAGGGTATGGCTAGAAGCCAGGTTGACTGCGAGACCAACAAGTCGAGCAGGTGCGAAAGCAGGCCCAAATGATCCGATGGTTGAATGTGGAATTGCCATCGCTCAACGGACAAAAGGTACGCTAGGGATAACAGGCTGATCGGGTCCAAGAGTTCACATCGACGACCCGGTTTGGCACCTCGATGTCGGCTCATCGCATCCTGGGGCTGGAGAAGGTCCCAAGGGTCCGGCTGTTCGCCGGTTAAAGCGGTACGCGAGCTGGGTTCAGAACGTCGTGAGACAGTTCGGTCCTTATCCACTGTGGGCGCAGGAAACTTGAGGGGTTCATTCCTTAGTACGAGAGGACCGGGAATGACGCACTTCTGGTGTGGCAGTTGTCGTGTCAACGGCAGCGCTGCGTAGCCATGTGCGGAAGAGATAAGCGCTGAAAGCATCTAAGTGCCAAGCTCATCCCAAGATATGGTTTCCCGGGGCGTTAGCCCCCTGAAGACCCCTGGCAGACTACCAGGTTGATAGGCTGGGCGTGTACGTGCCGCGAGGCACTCAGCGGACCAGTACTAATCGGTCGTGCGGCTTGATTGCTTCCCTTTCATTACGGATTGGAAGCACCATTCTCAGTGATTCTGGATGCCTTTTTCATGTATGCAATCTTCAGCGAACGACGGCCCTTGCCGCCTGTTCATTAACAGCTTTTTTACGGTGGCCATGAAGCAGTGGTCCGACCCGATCCCATCCCGAACTCGGCCGTCAAACACTGCATTGCCGATGGTAGTGCCTGTATAGCTTGCGCGAGAGTAGGTTGCCGCCGTTTTTTGATTCCGGTTCACATCTGTGGACCACGGGTTCCTTGAAATTCGAATTGTGCGATGAGAAAGTCCTGATGACCGACGGGTGAAAGCCTGTTGGTCGTCTAGAAAAGATAGTCAGTTGAGTTTGAGTATCGATCGCAAGATCGATGCCGGACGAACTTTCAACGGAGAGTTTGATTCTGGCTCAGAACGAACGCTGGCGGCGTGGATAAGACATGCAAGTCGGACGCTAGATTGTGCGTAGCAATACTCGCAGTCTGGAGTGGCGTAAGGGTGCGTAACACGTGGGTAATTTGCCTGGAAGCCCGGGATAACTCCGAGAAATCGGAGCTAATACCGGATGCGATCAGGGGCTGGCATCAGCTCCTGCTCAAAGTCGGGGACCGCAAGGCCTGACACTACCAGATAAGCCCGCGGCCTATCAGCTAGTTGGCGGGGTAACGGCCCACCAAGGCAAAGACGGGTAGCTGGTCTGAGAGGACGACCAGCCACACTGGAACTGAGACACGGTCCAGACACCTACGGGTGGCAGCAGTCGAGAATTTTTCACAATGGGGGAAACCCTGATGGAGCGACGCCGCGTGGGGGATGAATGGCTTCGGCCCGTAAACCCCTGTCATTTGCGAACAAACCTGGTGGTTGAACAAACTGCCAGCTGATAGTAGCAGAAGAGGAAGGGACGGCTAACTCTGTGCCAGCAGCCGCGGTAATACAGAGGTCCCAAGCGTTGTTCGGATTCACTGGGCGTAAAGGGTGCGTAGGCGGTGGGGTAAGTTTGAGGTGAAATCTCCGGGCTCAACCCGGAAATTGCCTTGAAGACTATCCTGCTAGAGGATCGGAGGGGAGACTGGAATTCTCGGTGTAGCAGTGAAATGCGTAGATATCGAGAGGAACACCAGTGGCGAAGGCGAGTCTCTGGACGATTCCTGACGCTGAGGCACGAAAGCCAGGGGAGCAAACGGGATTAGATACCCCGGTAGTCCTGGCCCTAAACGGTGCGCACTTGCTGTGGGCGGATTCGACCCCGTCCGTGGCGAAGGAAACCCGATAAGTGCGCCGCCTGGGGAGTACGGTCGCAAGATTAAAACTCAAAGAAATTGACGGGGGCCTGCACAAGCGGTGGAGTATGTGGCTTAATTCGATGCAACGCGAAGAACCTTACCTGGCCTTGACATGCACGTGGTAGAAGCGTGAAAGCGTAACGACCCCGCAAGGGGAGCGTGCACAGGTGCTGCATGGCTGTCGTCAGCTCGTGTCGTGAGATGTTGGGTTAAGTCCCGCAACGAGCGCAACCCCTGCGTCCTGTTGCCACCCGGTCGAGAGACCGGAGCACTCTGGACGGACTGCCTCGCTTCAACGAGGAGGAAGGTGGGGATGACGTCAAGTCAGTATGGCCCTTACGGCCAGGGCTGCACACGTACTACAATGCCCGGCACAGAGGGGCGCAATCCAGCAATGGGGAGCAAATCCTTAAAACCGGGCCCAGTTCAGATTGTCGGCTGCAACTCGCCGGCATGAAGCTGGAATCGCTAGTAATGGCGCATCAGCTACGGCGCCGTGAATACGTTCCCAGGCCTTGTACACACCGCCCGTCACATCATGAAAGCCGTCTGTACCCAAAGCCGCCGCGCTAACCGCAAGGAGGCAGGTGCCTAAGGTATGGATGGTGATTGGGATGAAGTCGTAACAAGGTAGCCGTAGGGGAACCTGCGGCTGGATCACCTCCTTTCTAAGGAGACATCATGCAGGACTTTATTGCCTGCAAGGTCGGACCCGCCCTGAGGGGCTGGAAGGACGTCGCTCATCGCACAATTTGGGTTTCAGGGAGGTTCTTTGAACGCGTGCGGTTCTATCCAACGCCGGAGGCAGGCCAAAGGGGCTGTAGCTCAGTTGGTAGAGCGGTAGCTTTGCAAGCTATAGGTCAGGAGTTCGAATCTCCTCAGCTCCACCATCCCCGGACGATAGGGCCGGTCATGGTGTGACCGACAGGCCTGTAGCTCAGTTGGTTAGAGCATGCGCTTGATAAGCGCAGGGTCACTGGTTCGAATCCAGTCAGGCCTACCACGCGATCGAATTTCGGCGCTCAGGCGCCGTCGTTCCTTGAAAATTGCATACATGTTAGGGCAACAGTAAATCGCTGAGAGGATCCGACGAGAGTCGGAAGCCAGAAATTTGCGATCAAGCTACTAAGGGCAAGCGGTGAATGCCTTGGTGCCAAGAGGCGATGAAGGACGTGGTAAGCTGCGATAAGTCACGGGGAGCTGCAAACAGGCTTTGATCCGTGAATTTCCGAATGGGGAAACCCATCCCGGTTTCCGGGATGCCGCCGGATGAATTCATAGTCCGTCGGCGCGAAACCCGCTGAAGTGAAACATCTCAGTAAGCGGAGGAAAAGAAAACGAAGTGATTCCGTAAGTAGTGGCGAGCGAAAGCGGAACAGCCTAAACCGGAGGGACTTGTCCTTCCGGGGTTGAGGGACCTTGACGTGGGAGGCGTAAAGCGAGTCGAACGACTTGGAAGAGTCGGCCAGAGAGCGTGACAGCCGCTTAGACGAAGTGGAGCGCCCCCTAGAGGTATCCCAAGTAGCGCGATGCACGTGAAACTTTGCGCGAATCCGTCCAGACCACTGGATAAGGCTAAATACTCCTTGGCAACCGATAGTGAACTAGTACCGCGAGGGAAAGGCGAAAAGAACCCCTGCGAGGGGAGTGAAATAGATCCTGCAACCACTTGCCTACAATGTGTCGAAGCGCCGCAAGGCGTGACGGCCTGCCTTTTGCATAATGAGTCTGCGAGTTATTGTCCGTGGCCAGCGTAACCTTTTGGGAACGCGAAGCGAAAGCGAGTACGAAATGTGCGGCCAGTCGCGGGCAATAGACCCGAAGCGGAGGTGATCTACTCTTGAGCAGGTTGAAACCAAGGTAACACTTGGTGGAGGACCGAACTCGTGAATGTTGAAAAATTCTGAGATGACTTGAGAGTAGGAGCGAAAGACTAATCAAACCCCGTGATAGCTGGTTCTCCCCGAAATCGCTTGAGGGCGAGCGTTGGGAAAGTAAACCGAGGAGGTAGAGCACTGGATGGCTTAGGGTCCACACCAGGATGCCAAAACCAATCAAACTCCGAATTCCTCGGGATCCATTACCCCAGCATTCAGACGGTGGGGGATAAGCTCCATCGTCGAGAGGGCAACAGCCCAGACCGCCGGCTAAGGCGCCTAAATGCCGCTAAGTGGAAAGGATGTGACGTTACTTAGACAGTGAGGATGTTGGCTTAGAGGCAGCCATCATTTAAACAGTGCGTAATAGCTGACTCATCGAGTGATGTCGCGCCGAAAATGATTGGCGATAAGTGGCATGCCGAAGCCGCGGGATCCAGAGCGGTTCGCCGCGCTGGATCGGTAGGGGAGCGTAATCGTGACGGTGAAGATTGTCTGGAAGGACAGTTGGAGTCGCGATTAGTGAGAATGCAGACACGAGTAGCGATAAACCGGGTAAGAATCCCGGTCGCCGTAAACCCAAGGTTTCCTGGGCCAGGTTCGTCCTCCCAGGGTTAGTCGGGAGCTAAGACGAGGTCGTAGGACGTAGTCGATGCACAGCCGGTCAATATTCCGGCACCAGACTGGGTCAAACCGTTGGTGACGCAGAGAGAAAAGCGGACAAGTCATTGAAAGACAGAGCCTAGGGGCAACCCGAAGCGCGCCGCCGGACAATCTGCCTAGAAAACCCAACGGCCCTTTCCCAGCCTGCCCGTACCGTAAACCGACACAGGTGGGTGAGTCGAATAGACTAAGGCGCGCGAGAGAGCCCTCTCTAAGGAACTCGGCAAATTAACCCCGTAACTTCGGGATAAGGGGCGCTCACTTCGGTGAGCCACAGTAAATTGCGTTTAGCGACTGTTTAACAAAAACACAGCACTCTGCCACGTCGTCAAGACTACGTATAGGGTGTGACAAGTGACCAATGCGGAAAGATCAAGGCAAGGGGTCAGCCGCAAGGCGAAGCTCTGAACCTAAGTCCCCGTGAATGTCGGCCGTAACTATAACGGTCCTAAGGTAGCGAAATTCCTTGTCGGGTAAGTTCCGACCTGCACGAATCTTGTAACGACTGAACGACTGTCTCGGAGAGGAACTCGGCGAAACTGTAACTGCGGTGAAGATGCCGCATGCCCGCAGTAGGACGGAAAGACCCTATGCACCTTTACTGTAAGCTCGTATTGGCTTCTGATTGATGATGCTTAGCGTAGGTGGGAGACTTTGAAGGCATGGCTTCGGTTGTGCTGGAGTCGAAATGTGAAACACCACTCTTTGTCAATTAGGAGTCTAACCCCGATCCCGTTAGCCGGGCGGGGGACAGTGCGTGCGGGTCAGTTTGGCTGGGGCGGCTTCCTCCCAAATGGTAACGGAGGAGCGCGAAGCTTGGCTCAGCATGGTTGGCAACCATGCGTCGAGGGTATGGCTAGAAGCCAGGTTGACTGCGAGACCAACAAGTCGAGCAGGTGCGAAAGCAGGCCCAAATGATCCGATGGTTGAATGTGGAATTGCCATCGCTCAACGGACAAAAGGTACGCTAGGGATAACAGGCTGATCGGGTCCAAGAGTTCACATCGACGACCCGGTTTGGCACCTCGATGTCGGCTCATCGCATCCTGGGGCTGGAGAAGGTCCCAAGGGTCCGGCTGTTCGCCGGTTAAAGCGGTACGCGAGCTGGGTTCAGAACGTCGTGAGACAGTTCGGTCCTTATCCACTGTGGGCGCAGGAAACTTGAGGGGTTCATTCCTTAGTACGAGAGGACCGGGAATGACGCACTTCTGGTGTGGCAGTTGTCGTGTCAACGGCAGCGCTGCGTAGCCATGTGCGGAAGAGATAAGCGCTGAAAGCATCTAAGTGCCAAGCTCATCCCAAGATATGGTTTCCCGGGGCGTTAGCCCCCTGAAGACCCCTGGCAGACTACCAGGTTGATAGGCTGGGCGTGTACGTGCCGCGAGGCACTCAGCGGACCAGTACTAATCGGTCGTGCGGCTTGATTGCTTCCCTTTCATTACGGATTGGAAGCACCATTCTCAGTGATTCTGGATGCCTTTTTCATGTATGCAATCTTCAGCGAACGACGGCCCTTGCCGCCTGTTCATTAACAGCTTTTTTACGGTGGCCATGAAGCAGTGGTCCGACCCGATCCCATCCCGAACTCGGCCGTCAAACACTGCATTGCCGATGGTAGTGCCTGTATAGCTTGCGCGAGAGTAGGTTGCCGCCGTTTTTTGATTCCGGTTCACATCTGTGGACCACGGGTTCCTTGAAATTCGAATTGTGCGATGAGAAAGTCCTGATGACCGACGGGTGAAAGCCTGTTGGTCGTCTAGAAAAGATAGTCAGTTGAGTTTGAGTATCGATCGCAAGATCGATGCCGGACGAACTTTCAACGGAGAGTTTGATTCTGGCTCAGAACGAACGCTGGCGGCGTGGATAAGACATGCAAGTCGGACGCTAGATTGTGCGTAGCAATACTCGCAGTCTGGAGTGGCGTAAGGGTGCGTAACACGTGGGTAATTTGCCTGGAAGCCCGGGATAACTCCGAGAAATCGGAGCTAATACCGGATGCGATCAGGGGCTGGCATCAGCTCCTGCTCAAAGTCGGGGACCGCAAGGCCTGACACTACCAGATAAGCCCGCGGCCTATCAGCTAGTTGGCGGGGTAACGGCCCACCAAGGCAAAGACGGGTAGCTGGTCTGAGAGGACGACCAGCCACACTGGAACTGAGACACGGTCCAGACACCTACGGGTGGCAGCAGTCGAGAATTTTTCACAATGGGGGAAACCCTGATGGAGCGACGCCGCGTGGGGGATGAATGGCTTCGGCCCGTAAACCCCTGTCATTTGCGAACAAACCTGGTGGTTGAACAAACTGCCAGCTGATAGTAGCAGAAGAGGAAGGGACGGCTAACTCTGTGCCAGCAGCCGCGGTAATACAGAGGTCCCAAGCGTTGTTCGGATTCACTGGGCGTAAAGGGTGCGTAGGCGGTGGGGTAAGTTTGAGGTGAAATCTCCGGGCTCAACCCGGAAATTGCCTTGAAGACTATCCTGCTAGAGGATCGGAGGGGAGACTGGAATTCTCGGTGTAGCAGTGAAATGCGTAGATATCGAGAGGAACACCAGTGGCGAAGGCGAGTCTCTGGACGATTCCTGACGCTGAGGCACGAAAGCCAGGGGAGCAAACGGGATTAGATACCCCGGTAGTCCTGGCCCTAAACGGTGCGCACTTGCTGTGGGCGGATTCGACCCCGTCCGTGGCGAAGGAAACCCGATAAGTGCGCCGCCTGGGGAGTACGGTCGCAAGATTAAAACTCAAAGAAATTGACGGGGGCCTGCACAAGCGGTGGAGTATGTGGCTTAATTCGATGCAACGCGAAGAACCTTACCTGGCCTTGACATGCACGTGGTAGAAGCGTGAAAGCGTAACGACCCCGCAAGGGGAGCGTGCACAGGTGCTGCATGGCTGTCGTCAGCTCGTGTCGTGAGATGTTGGGTTAAGTCCCGCAACGAGCGCAACCCCTGCGTCCTGTTGCCACCCGGTCGAGAGACCGGAGCACTCTGGACGGACTGCCTCGCTTCAACGAGGAGGAAGGTGGGGATGACGTCAAGTCAGTATGGCCCTTACGGCCAGGGCTGCACACGTACTACAATGCCCGGCACAGAGGGGCGCAATCCAGCAATGGGGAGCAAATCCTTAAAACCGGGCCCAGTTCAGATTGTCGGCTGCAACTCGCCGGCATGAAGCTGGAATCGCTAGTAATGGCGCATCAGCTACGGCGCCGTGAATACGTTCCCAGGCCTTGTACACACCGCCCGTCACATCATGAAAGCCGTCTGTACCCAAAGCCGCCGCGCTAACCGCAAGGAGGCAGGTGCCTAAGGTATGGATGGTGATTGGGATGAAGTCGTAACAAGGTAGCCGTAGGGGAACCTGCGGCTGGATCACCTCCTTTCTAAGGAGACATCATGCAGGACTTTATTGCCTGCAAGGTCGGACCCGCCCTGAGGGGCTGGAAGGACGTCGCTCATCGCACAATTTGGGTTTCAGGGAGGTTCTTTGAACGCGTGCGGTTCTATCCAACGCCGGAGGCAGGCCAAAGGGGCTGTAGCTCAGTTGGTAGAGCGGTAGCTTTGCAAGCTATAGGTCAGGAGTTCGAATCTCCTCAGCTCCACCATCCCCGGACGATAGGGCCGGTCATGGTGTGACCGACAGGCCTGTAGCTCAGTTGGTTAGAGCATGCGCTTGATAAGCGCAGGGTCACTGGTTCGAATCCAGTCAGGCCTACCACGCGATCGAATTTCGGCGCTCAGGCGCCGTCGTTCCTTGAAAATTGCATACATGTTAGGGCAACAGTAAATCGCTGAGAGGATCCGACGAGAGTCGGAAGCCAGAAATTTGCGATCAAGCTACTAAGGGCAAGCGGTGAATGCCTTGGTGCCAAGAGGCGATGAAGGACGTGGTAAGCTGCGATAAGTCACGGGGAGCTGCAAACAGGCTTTGATCCGTGAATTTCCGAATGGGGAAACCCATCCCGGTTTCCGGGATGCCGCCGGATGAATTCATAGTCCGTCGGCGCGAAACCCGCTGAAGTGAAACATCTCAGTAAGCGGAGGAAAAGAAAACGAAGTGATTCCGTAAGTAGTGGCGAGCGAAAGCGGAACAGCCTAAACCGGAGGGACTTGTCCTTCCGGGGTTGAGGGACCTTGACGTGGGAGGCGTAAAGCGAGTCGAACGACTTGGAAGAGTCGGCCAGAGAGCGTGACAGCCGCTTAGACGAAGTGGAGCGCCCCCTAGAGGTATCCCAAGTAGCGCGATGCACGTGAAACTTTGCGCGAATCCGTCCAGACCACTGGATAAGGCTAAATACTCCTTGGCAACCGATAGTGAACTAGTACCGCGAGGGAAAGGCGAAAAGAACCCCTGCGAGGGGAGTGAAATAGATCCTGCAACCACTTGCCTACAATGTGTCGAAGCGCCGCAAGGCGTGACGGCCTGCCTTTTGCATAATGAGTCTGCGAGTTATTGTCCGTGGCCAGCGTAACCTTTTGGGAACGCGAAGCGAAAGCGAGTACGAAATGTGCGGCCAGTCGCGGGCAATAGACCCGAAGCGGAGGTGATCTACTCTTGAGCAGGTTGAAACCAAGGTAACACTTGGTGGAGGACCGAACTCGTGAATGTTGAAAAATTCTGAGATGACTTGAGAGTAGGAGCGAAAGACTAATCAAACCCCGTGATAGCTGGTTCTCCCCGAAATCGCTTGAGGGCGAGCGTTGGGAAAGTAAACCGAGGAGGTAGAGCACTGGATGGCTTAGGGTCCACACCAGGATGCCAAAACCAATCAAACTCCGAATTCCTCGGGATCCATTACCCCAGCATTCAGACGGTGGGGGATAAGCTCCATCGTCGAGAGGGCAACAGCCCAGACCGCCGGCTAAGGCGCCTAAATGCCGCTAAGTGGAAAGGATGTGACGTTACTTAGACAGTGAGGATGTTGGCTTAGAGGCAGCCATCATTTAAACAGTGCGTAATAGCTGACTCATCGAGTGATGTCGCGCCGAAAATGATTGGCGATAAGTGGCATGCCGAAGCCGCGGGATCCAGAGCGGTTCGCCGCGCTGGATCGGTAGGGGAGCGTAATCGTGACGGTGAAGATTGTCTGGAAGGACAGTTGGAGTCGCGATTAGTGAGAATGCAGACACGAGTAGCGATAAACCGGGTAAGAATCCCGGTCGCCGTAAACCCAAGGTTTCCTGGGCCAGGTTCGTCCTCCCAGGGTTAGTCGGGAGCTAAGACGAGGTCGTAGGACGTAGTCGATGCACAGCCGGTCAATATTCCGGCACCAGACTGGGTCAAACCGTTGGTGACGCAGAGAGAAAAGCGGACAAGTCATTGAAAGACAGAGCCTAGGGGCAACCCGAAGCGCGCCGCCGGACAATCTGCCTAGAAAACCCAACGGCCCTTTCCCAGCCTGCCCGTACCGTAAACCGACACAGGTGGGTGAGTCGAATAGACTAAGGCGCGCGAGAGAGCCCTCTCTAAGGAACTCGGCAAATTAACCCCGTAACTTCGGGATAAGGGGCGCTCACTTCGGTGAGCCACAGTAAATTGCGTTTAGCGACTGTTTAACAAAAACACAGCACTCTGCCACGTCGTCAAGACTACGTATAGGGTGTGACAAGTGACCAATGCGGAAAGATCAAGGCAAGGGGTCAGCCGCAAGGCGAAGCTCTGAACCTAAGTCCCCGTGAATGTCGGCCGTAACTATAACGGTCCTAAGGTAGCGAAATTCCTTGTCGGGTAAGTTCCGACCTGCACGAATCTTGTAACGACTGAACGACTGTCTCGGAGAGGAACTCGGCGAAACTGTAACTGCGGTGAAGATGCCGCATGCCCGCAGTAGGACGGAAAGACCCTATGCACCTTTACTGTAAGCTCGTATTGGCTTCTGATTGATGATGCTTAGCGTAGGTGGGAGACTTTGAAGGCATGGCTTCGGTTGTGCTGGAGTCGAAATGTGAAACACCACTCTTTGTCAATTAGGAGTCTAACCCCGATCCCGTTAGCCGGGCGGGGGACAGTGCGTGCGGGTCAGTTTGGCTGGGGCGGCTTCCTCCCAAATGGTAACGGAGGAGCGCGAAGCTTGGCTCAGCATGGTTGGCAACCATGCGTCGAGGGTATGGCTAGAAGCCAGGTTGACTGCGAGACCAACAAGTCGAGCAGGTGCGAAAGCAGGCCCAAATGATCCGATGGTTGAATGTGGAATTGCCATCGCTCAACGGACAAAAGGTACGCTAGGGATAACAGGCTGATCGGGTCCAAGAGTTCACATCGACGACCCGGTTTGGCACCTCGATGTCGGCTCATCGCATCCTGGGGCTGGAGAAGGTCCCAAGGGTCCGGCTGTTCGCCGGTTAAAGCGGTACGCGAGCTGGGTTCAGAACGTCGTGAGACAGTTCGGTCCTTATCCACTGTGGGCGCAGGAAACTTGAGGGGTTCATTCCTTAGTACGAGAGGACCGGGAATGACGCACTTCTGGTGTGGCAGTTGTCGTGTCAACGGCAGCGCTGCGTAGCCATGTGCGGAAGAGATAAGCGCTGAAAGCATCTAAGTGCCAAGCTCATCCCAAGATATGGTTTCCCGGGGCGTTAGCCCCCTGAAGACCCCTGGCAGACTACCAGGTTGATAGGCTGGGCGTGTACGTGCCGCGAGGCACTCAGCGGACCAGTACTAATCGGTCGTGCGGCTTGATTGCTTCCCTTTCATTACGGATTGGAAGCACCATTCTCAGTGATTCTGGATGCCTTTTTCATGTATGCAATCTTCAGCGAACGACGGCCCTTGCCGCCTGTTCATTAACAGCTTTTTTACGGTGGCCATGAAGCAGTGGTCCGACCCGATCCCATCCCGAACTCGGCCGTCAAACACTGCATTGCCGATGGTAGTGCCTGTATAGCTTGCGCGAGAGTAGGTTGCCGCCGTTTTTGATTCATTGGGGAGTCCGACTGAGGTTTGACTCCCCTTTTTGCTTGGCACCATTATAGGTGCCGGTGGCATTTGCGCCCGTTTGTCCCGTTCCGTTGAGTCTTTCAAGTCTCGGGACGCCCCAATGAAGCCCGATTGGAAAGGTGGTTGAGGCGAGCAGTCTGTCCGAGGTAGATTTTCCTACGTATGAATCCTTACCGGGAGCTGGTGGTGGAGCATTCAAAGTGGGTGGCTGCGGGTAAAGGGTTGCCCCTCGGGGAGGCGATTGGGGCGATCAACCGTAGCTTCAAGTCGGATGGGCCTTCGGTGCTGATTTTCTCCCCCCATCCGGATGATGAGTGCATAGTCGGTGGTCTCGCGATCCGTTTGCAGCGCGAGCGTGGTTGGAGGGTGGTGAACGTGGCGGTAACTCAAGGGAGTCGACCGGATCGGCAGGCCGGGCGATTGGAAGAGCTTAAGGCGGCTTGTCGCTTTCTGGATTTTGGGTTGGAGCCGATTGGGGACAGGGGGTTGGAGAGGGTTTCGGTTGGGGCGCGCGAGTCTGATCCGGCTGGGTGGAGTGCTAAGGTGCGTGAGATCGAGAGGGTGCTTAGGAAGTTCACTCCGCGGGCGATCCTCTTTCCGCATGCTTCCGATTGGAATGCGACGCACATCGGGGTTCATTTCCTGGTGATGGATGCGCTGCAGGCAATTGGATCCGATTTGGACACAACCTTGGTGGAGACCGAGTTCTGGGGGCAGAACTATAGCGCGAATCTCCTGGTTGAGATCAGTGAGAACATCCTTTTGGATATGATTACTGCGCTTACCTTTCATGTCGGAGAGGTAATGCGGAATCCCTACCATCTGACGCTGCCCGCATGGATGATCAACAATGTGAGGTTGGGTGGAGAGACCGTTGGCGGGCAGGGTGCGGCGCCCCCTGAGTTCGCCTTTGGAGCCGTCTACAGGGTTCGGCGATGGGAGAACGGGGCTGTTGCGGATGCTTTTTCCAAAGGCCGGGTTTTGACGGCCAACGAGGACCCCTTGCTGGCATTGGGGTGAGGTGTGAATTGCGGTCATTGGCAGGTTCTCTCATGGCAGAGACCGGATGCGGATTTCATCTTCTTATTGTGCCGATTGGATCTGCTTCGGATACCATCCGGCGGATCAAGTAGGCACGGCGGCAGCTGCTGATAGGTTCGGGTGGGTTGAATCCGTCCGAAGCTTGCTTGCTGAGGGCGCAGGGTTCCAGTGTGCCTCTGACGGGCGGGTGGTGGCCGATGGTTGCTTTTGCCCAAGCACCCGTAGGCAGGGGAGCGACAAGATGGAAGTAGAGAGAACAGTTGGGGGTGTGAGGCTCAGTCTTCACGGGGTCGTGATCAGCGAGGTCAGGGACCAACCCGGGCCTACGCACAGTGTGTTCGACGTTCTCTCTGCCCTGATGGTGATCCTCTATGGCGGTGGGCGGGTTGGGTTGCTGGGCTTTGCAGGGGGTGGGATGATGGCTCCGTTGAGACGTCTGGATTTCCGGGGTAGGGTCGAAGGGGTGGATTTGGACCGGCGTGGCATCGAGGTTTTTCTGGAGCGATGTGGGCGGTGGGCCGGAGACTTTGATTGGCACCATGGTGATGCGATCGGGTGGCTAGAGGCTCAAGGCGAGCAGCAGTTTGGCCTGATTGTTGAAGACTTGTCTGTTCCTGCCCGAGACGACGTTTTCAAGCCGGATGTGAGTTGGGGTAGTCTGCCCTCTCTTGTGCGATCTCGACTTTCGCGAGGTGGCTTCGGGATTTTCAATCTTCTGCCTGCCGAGGATGGGGAGTTCCCTGAACAACTCCACTGCTTTGGTTTTCCAGGGGTTGAGCCCGTGCGGGTTGAGTTCGACCACTATTGCAATCGTATCCTAATTGTGGGGAGGCAGTTGCCGACAGCTCGGACGATGGGTGCGATGCTTGGGGTGCAACTTCGCTCCCTGCGCTCGGAGCAGGCCGGGCGCGTGCATGTCAGAACCGGGGTTGGCCGCTGTTGACGAGGTGACGGATTCTGGATTCTGGCCGAGACCCGAAGCGATCGCTCGACACTTCGCCTCGGGTCTGGCTTGCTCGGCAGGATTTATTGGGGACGCATGAACGCTGAATTGTTGGTACGGGCCAAGGCACTGGGTTTTTCCGATCGTCAGATCGCGCACCTCACGAAGACGTCGGAGGACGCGGTGCGGGCGCGGCGTAAGGAGATGGGGCTCGTTCCGAGCTATCGATTGGTGGACACTTGCGCGTCGGAGTTTGAGGCGTACACCCCCTACTACTACTCCACGTACGACCGGGGGGATGACGAAGTGCGGACGTCGGACCGCAAGAAGGTCATGATTCTGGGCGGTGGGCCCAATCGAATCGGTCAAGGAATCGAGTTTGATTACTGCTGCGTGCATGCAGCGTTTGCGCTGAAGGAGGATGGTTTCGAGACCCTGATGGTGAACTCCAATCCGGAGACTGTCTCCACGGATTACGATACCAGCGATCAGCTATTCTTTGAACCGCTCACGCTCGAAGATGTCCTGCACATCTACGAGCGGGAGAAGTGCTGGGGTGCCATTGCCCAGTTTGGGGGGCAGACGCCGCTGAATCTTGCGCTGGGCCTGAAGAAGAACGGTGTAAACATCATCGGCACGTCGCCTGAAAGCATCGAGATCGCCGAAGACAGGAAGCTGTTTGCCGCCATGCTCGACAAGTTGGGAATCCCCCAGCCGACGAATGGTCTGGCCACCAACGAGGCTGAGGCGTTGGCGGTTGCGCGTCGGATTGGGTATCCGGTTTTGGTGCGTCCCTCGTTCGTTCTGGGAGGGCGGGCCATGCAGATTGTTTACTCGGACAGCGAGCTCCAGCACTACATGCGGGTTGCGGTTGAGGCGTCGCCGGAGCGCCCGGTGTTGGTGGATATGTTCCTCGAAGACGCCACTGAGGTTGACGTCGACTGCATCACGGACGTGGGTCAGTTCCCAAACCCATCTGAGGGGACGATCGTGGTGGGAGGGATGCTCGAGCACATCGAGTTCGCTGGTGTTCATTCCGGGGATGCGGCCATGGTGCTTCCCCCTCATACGCTCAGTCAGGGCGTCATCGACACGATCCGGCGGTACACCCATGCAATGGCGACTGAGCTCAAGGTCGTCGGGTTGATGAACGTCCAGTACGCAGTCAAAGGTGACACGGTGTATGTGCTCGAGGTGAACCCCCGTGCGTCGCGCACGGTTCCGTTCGTGTCCAAGGCCATTGGGATACCCCTGGCCAAGCTCGCTGCCAAAGTGATGGCAGGGAAGACACTGAAGGAGCTCGGATTCACTGAGGAAATCTGGCCCAAGTACTGGGCGGTCAAGGAGTCGGTTTTCCCGTTCAACAAGTTTCTTGGGCAGGACATCGTCCTGTCACCGGAGATGCGATCGACCGGCGAGGTGATGGGTTTGGATCCGGACCTGGGTGTTGCGTACGCGAAGGCTCAGATGGCGGCGAATTCTCCTCTGCCGTTGAAGGGGCGGGTGTTCATTTCGGTGGGTGATCCCCACAAGCAACACGTCGCTGAGGTGGCGAGGCAGTTTGTTGAATTGGGGTTCGAACTTGTGGCCACGAACGGCACAGCGAATGTTTTGGAAGCGGCCGGGTTCAAGGTGCAGCGCATCCTCAAGATTGGGGAGGGGCGACCTACGGCGGTCGACATGCTCAAGAACAAGGAACTTCAGTTGGTGATCAACACGCCGAGCGGATCGGCGCCGAGGGCGGACGAGGTGAGGATCCGGACAACGGCGGTCATCACGGGGACGCCGATCATGACAACGCTGAGCGGGGCGCGTGCTGCGGCGATCGGGATCGCGGCTTTGCAGAAGTCTGGGTACGCGGTGCGGACGGTGCAGGAATACCACTGAGGGAGGTGGGTCAGCCTGTAGGAGGTTGGGTGGGCTGGCAGATCGTACGCACCCGTACTAAATGGTTGCCTGATGTTCAGGGTCGCGACATCTTCCCGAACGTCGCATAGGCCGACCAATGCCATGAACCTGTCCCACATCATCCGCGCCGCCCTCCCCTTCGTGCTCGGTTCCCTGCTGGCCCAAGCGGGGCCAGTCAACGGTTGGCTGAACTGGCGTGGCCCCCGCCATGATTCGGTTTCTGCTGAAAAGGGTCTGCCTACGAAGATTGATGCGGCCAACCCTCTCTGGGCCGTTGATTTTCCTGGGCAGAGCACGCCGGTAGTCGCAGGGGAGCGGGTGTTCATCAACGGCTACCTTGGGGAAGGTGCAGAGCTGCAGGAGGCGGTCCGGTGCTTCGATGCCGCGAGCGGCAGGCTTATCTGGGAGCATCGTGAGGCTGACTTCCTGTCCGATACCATTTACCTACGATATGCCACCTCATCGCCGACGGTGGATCCCGAGACCGGGAATGTTTACGTGCTCTTCACGCAGGGCCTTCTCTGCGCTTTCTCGCCGGAAGGGAAGCTCCTGTGGCGGCACTCGATGATGGAAGAGTTTGGTCGCCTGACCTTCCCGAACTCGCGGACGGCATCGCCTGCGGTGGACGGGGAGTTGGTGATTACCCGGGGAATCACGAGCTCCTGGGGGGCCCATGGGCCAGCGGGGGATCGGTTCTACGCGTACGACAAGATCACCGGTGAACTGGTATGGAGCTCGGCCCCCGGGGATCGCCCGCAGGACAATACGTTTTCGAACCCGTACTTCGACATCTGGGGCGGGAAGCGGGTGCTGTACAGCGCGGGTGGAGACAGCACGCTTCTGGCCTTGAATGCGCGGACCGGGGAGCCGCTTTGGCGTTTTTCGTTTGCCAAGGCCGGAGCGAAGGGCGGCATCAATGCCGCTCTGGTCAAGCAGGGTGGGAATCTGATCGCGACGCACGAGTCAGAGAATCTCGACTCCTCGGAAATCGGCCGCATGGCGGCCTTTCGGGTTCCAAGACCTGAGGAAGTCAAGCCGACCAATTCGATCATTCCCCATGTTTTTCCGCCGAAGACCTTCGAGGTCTGGCGCAACGGAGTGGGTTCGTTGGCGAGTTCCCCGGTTGTCGTGGGCAACCGGATCTACGAGGTCAACGGCACTGGTGAATTGTGCTGTGTCGATGCTGATTCCGGAAAGGTGCTGTGGAAGAAGAAGGTTGGCATTGAACAGCGGCAGAGCACGCCGTTCTACGCGGATGGCCACCTCTACGTGGCGATGTATGTCACGATGAAGGATTCCAAGTCCGCCACAACATCGGATGCGGACAGCGTGGCGAATGGTGACCTGATCGTCCTCAGGCCCTCCGATGATGGGGCGGAAGAGGTGAGTCGGACCCAGTTGGTGGGGCGGTGCTTTGGATCGCCGGTCGGGTACGCTGGCCGGGTTTATGTACAGACGGACAAGCGGTTGTACGCCTTTGGCAAAGTGGCCGCAGCGCCCGCTCCGGTAGCGCTTCCGGAATGGCCCAAGGCGGGTGCGGCTGCGCAGCTTCAGGCGATTCCATACGAATTCCTTCTCCGGCCCGGGCAGACCCAGTCCTTCCGGCTCCGTGCGCTCGACGCCAATGGCTTTACGGTCGCGGAGGACGTTGATCCCAAGACCGTGACCTGGGAACCGTACGTGCCTCCGACCGCATTGGTTCGAGCCTTTGCGAATGCCAAGTTCAATGCAGATGGGCAATTGGTTGCGATGCCGGCTCCGGCCGCGAGCGCTGGCCAGTTCAAGGCGACGCTCAAGCGTGCCGACGGGACGGTCTTGGTTGGCTACGTCAAAGGGCGGATCCTTCCTGCGCCGCCGTTGAAGTTCGACTTTCAGCAGTTTGCGCTGACGAACAAGACGACGAACACGATGGAGCCGCCGACTGACTTCGCGTATCCACCGCTTTCTTGGAATTCGGCCCGTTTCCGCTTCGAGGTCCGTGCCAAGGAGATGGATGGTGCCAGCACGAACCAAGCGTTGGTGAAGACGATCGACAACAAGCTCTTCCAGCGCGGCCAGATCTTCTTCGGATTCCCCACGCTCTCCAATTACACAATCCAGGCGGACGTCCTGAGCGAGGGCAATGCGCGCAAGATGTCGGAGGTCGGAGTGATCAACCAACGGTACGCCATCATCCTCAAGGGCAACTCGAAGGAGATCGAGATCAACTCCAATCAGGAGCGGATCAAGACGAGCAAGCCTTTCAAGTGGGCTCCCAATACCTGGTACACCCTCAAATCGCGGGTCGACATGCAGCCGGATGGTTCGGCGGTCGTCATGGGTAAGGCTTGGAAGAAGGGTGAACCGGAGCCCGCCGACTGGCTGATCACCTTCACCCACCAGAACGGCCACAAGATGGGCTCCCCTGGATTGTTCGGCTTTTCGCCGCAGGAGCAGCGGGTTGCCATCGACAACATCACGGTCACTTTGAACTGAAGCGCGCTTTGCGAACTCCGAGCCCACGTACACCGATGAAATCGATTCCCATGCTGACGGTGGCCTTGCTGGCCGCTGGTGTTGTGTCCCGAGCCGAAGACTGGCCCCAGTGGGGTGGCAACGATCCGGGGCGCAACATGTTTTCCACGGCGAAGGGTCTTCCTGAGTCGTTTGAGCCTGGGAAGCTGAAGGCGGGAACGGAAGAGATCGATCTGGCTACCACCAAGAACGTGAAATGGGCGGTCAAGCTGGGGTCACAGTCCTACGGCAACCCGGTGGTTGCCGGCGGCAAGGTGTTCGTTGGGACCAACAACGAATCGCCCCGGGACAAGCGTCATGTGGGCGATCGGTCCATAATGATGGCCTTCGATGAGAAGACCGGGGAATTCCTATGGCAGTTGGTGGTGCCGAAGCTCAAGTCGGGCAAGGTCAATGACTGGGAAAACCTCGGCATGCTCGCAGCACCGCTCGTGGTCGGTAACAAGCTCTATGTCGTGACTTCCCGCTGTGAGGTGCTCTGCCTCGATACGGAAGGTCTTAAGAACGGCAACGACGGCGACTTCAAGACCGAGGCTGCTTACGTCGTGAAGGATACCCCGAAGGAAGGGCAGCCCATTGAACTTGGGCCTCAGGATGCGGACATCCTCTGGCGGTACGACATGATGGATGAGTTGGGTGTGTTCCCGCACAATGCCTCCAACTGCTCGGTGATCCTTGTCGACGGGCTCCTCTATGTCTGTACCTCCAACGGGCAGGACTGGACCCACGTCAACATCCCCTCGCCCAACTCCCCGAGTTTCATCGCGCTCGACCCTGCCACTGGAAAACTGGTGGCCGAAGACAACGCCGGCGTGGGCCCGCGCATCTTCCATGGGCAGTGGACGTCGCCTGCAGCGGGCAAGGTGAACGGCAAATGGCAGATCTTCTTCGGCGGTGGCGACGGAGTGGCGTATGCCTTCGATGCGAAGCCTCAGAAGGGCAGTGGAGCTGCCATCGTTCCCGTGCTTCCTGGGACGGATCCCGGGCTCACCGAGGAAAAGGAGACCGACTATCTCAAGAAAGTCTGGTGGTTGGACATCAACCCTCCGGAGTACAAGGCGAAGGACGGCAAGCCGTTCAAGTATCCAGCGGCCGAGGGCCCCAGCGAGATCAATTCGACGCCGGTCTTCTATAAGGATCGTGTCTACGTCGCGTCGGGGCAGGACCCGGAGCATGGTGAAGGTGTTGGCCGTTTGGTCTGCATCGATCCAAGCAAGACGGGTGACATCACCAAGAATGGGGTGCTCTGGGAATACAAGGGCATCAAACGGTCCATCTCGACCTGTTCGATCGATCCCGCGACTGGGCTGCTGTTCATCGGAGACTTCTCAGGATTCGTGCATTGTCTCGATGCCGAGACAGGCAAGCTCCAGTGGGTTTACGACATGAAGGCCCACATGTGGGGATCTACCTTTGTAGCGGACGGCAAGGTGTACGTCGGTGACGAAGACGGTGACTTCGTGGTGTTGAAGGCGGATCGCACCTTGAAGGTTGTTAGCGAGACGAACCTCGGTGCGCCGGTCTACAGCACGCCGATCGTCGCCAATGGCACGATGTATGTCGGAAGCCAGACTCATCTCTTCGCTATCGCGGCCGGTGCGAAGCCGACCGGCGTCGAGAAGGCTCCTGGCGCGATCGAGGTGAAGAAGTAGCCACTCGCCAGAACAGGTAACCGGTCCCAGTGGGTGGCCATTCGCCATCGCTGATCGGCCTGCCCCCTTTCCAAACAACAGATCCGATATACGATCCGCCCTCCCGAGAGGAATTGACTATGCCGATCCCAACCGTACCCGCAGAAGCCGTTGCCGCCGCCAAGGCGCAGTTGGAAACCCATCTTCGAGACATCATCCAGTGGCATTTCAGCCCGGAGACGGGCTGTCCGTTCTGGTTGAACTGGGCTGCCAAGAACTTCGATCCTCGGAAGGAGATCCGGACGGTCGAAGACCTGCTCAAGTTCCCTCATTTCCAGGATGAGTACCTGCGCGACCTGCAGCCGGAGAGCTGGGTGCCCGCGGCCTTCAAGGGACAACCCTTCAACATCTTTGAGACCGGTGGTACGACCGGAATGCCCAAGCAACGCATCGGCTGGAACGACTACCGCGTCGACTACTCCGAGTTCTCGGACAAGATCAATGACGCGCACTTTCCGCGGGGCGGGGCGTGGTTGATGATGGGGCCTACGGGTCCGCGCAGACTGCGTCTTGCGATCGAGCATCTGGCCAACGTCCGTGGGAGCTCGTGCTACTTCATCGATCTCGATCCGCGCTGGGTGAAAAAGGTTCTCGCGGCGAAGAAGTATCAGGAAGCCAAGGATTACATGGCTCACGTGGTCGATCAGGCGGCGACCATCCTCAAGCACCGCAAGGTCAGTGGCCTGTTTACGACGCCCAAGCTTCTGGAAGCCCTCGCCGAGAAGGTGAATCTCTGGGATGCCGGCATCCGTGGTGTGTTCTGCGGAGGTACATCGATGAAACCCCAGGAAGTGAGATACCTGGTGGAGGAACTTCTCGAAGGTCGCATTGGTTTCTACCCGACCTACGGCAATACGCTCATGGGTCTTGCCGCCAGTGTACCGCTCCAGCCGGAGGACCAGTTCTCCGTGACGTACTATGCCCCCCAACCGCGTGCGGTCTTGAGGGTGGTCAATCCCAACCAGACGAACGAGACCGTTGCGTACGGCGAGTTTGGCCGGGTCGAGCTGACAACCCTGACGAAGGAGTTCTTCATGCCCCGCTTCCTGGAGCGAGACGAAGCCATCCGCCGCGCACCCCGCCCCCCGTACGCGTGGGACGGCGTGGGTGATGTTCGCCCCTTTGGTGCGATGGAGAAGAACATCGTCGAAGGCGTGTACTGATCGACGAAGACCCGGGCCGGGGACCGCTCAGGGCGGGTCCCCGGTCCAGGGCGGCAGGTTCGCCAGGTACGAGGCGTGAGCCCCCCGGAACACGGCTCCGTCCCTCGAAATCCGGCGAGCGATGAGCACGCTGGTCACCCGCTGCGCGTAGAGCGGCCCCATCAGGAGCGAGATCAGCCCGGACAGCACCAAGCACATTGCCGCAGGCATAGGCAGTCCTTGGGATCCGCCGAAGACTCCTCCGAGCAGCACCAGCAGCCCGACCACGATCCACGCGCCTGCCAGCACGATGCGTCGTTGACGGATCCGTCGGTGTTCATCGCACAGCACCAACTCCAGCTGGATGGTTCTGCTGAAGACCATGGCTGCGACGACCAGCGCCAACGGTGTGCCCATCAGCGTCAGCAGCAGCCAGTTTGGGTGCCACGAATAGGACTGGCGCTTTCGCCACGTTGCCGGTTGTTGGCACAGCATGCAGTGCGGAGGCGGGACGGCGCCCGTCCGCACGATCAGGTATTTGCCCGAGGCGAAGACTCGTGCCGTCGGGTCCGGACTGGCTGGCGGGGCTCCTTCGCGAAGGCGTTGCAGATGGGTGGGCTTGCACCGGATGCAGACCCGGGCCGCGCCCAACCGCAGGAGGTCCTCGTCCAGTTGGAGCCGCCCGCATTCGTTGCACGGATGGAGTCGGTGATCCGGGGGTGAGTTGGGAACCGGGAGGCCTGCAATCTCACCCAGCGGGCGCCAATCCCCCATTCCTTCCTTCCAGACCATCGTCTCGGCTGTAAGCAGCCGTTGCGAAACCAGGCGCGACCACTCCTCGACGGTGAGGGGGCCGACCTGCCTTCCGTGAATGAGACAATGCCAGGACACGCGGATGAAGGTTTGCCTTGCTCGGAAGCCGGCACCCCCGATGCAGTCGCCCTCCTGCGCTCTGGATTCAAGCGATTTTCCGCGATCGAGTAGGCGATCGGACTCCGGCGGTAGGGAGGGACGCACTCGCAACTGCTGGTTCATCGTTCCGGCAATCCCGCGCCGGGAGTCCCTGGATCCCTTGCGCCTGGCATCGCCGGCAGCCGAAGATGGGCCTTGAAAAGGTCTCTTTCTCTGGCCGAGCCTGCCCAATCGATTCTGGTTCTGAACGCAAGGCCACATCTGGCCGCAGATCGTCTCAATCCAATATCTTCCCGATGACAGCCACGTGCACGCCCGTCGAACTCCTGCCGGTGGTTCACGATCTTTTCCTCCGCCAACTCGCCGCCAAGGAGGACGCCTACATTCGCTCGCATTGCAACAACATCGGAGTGATCCGAGCCCATCTGCGAACCATTAGCCGATACCTGCCCCACGTCGAAGGGCCGAAGGTTCTGGACTGGGGGTGCTATCACGGCACCGATGCGTGTGTTCTGCGCAAGGTGTTCGGCTCGGACCTCGAATTGCACGGCTGCGACATCTTCGACGAGCCAGGCAAGGTCTTTCATGAGTTCGCCGGGCTCCACTACCGTCGCCTGCAACACAGCTATCAACTTCCCTACGCGGATCAGGAGTTTGACACCGTCATCGGCAGTGGCGTCCTCGAGCACGTCGTGAATCCCGCCGAAAGCCTGAAAGAACTCCATCGAATCCTCCGGAACGACGGCACCCTGATCATCACCTTCGCGCCCAATCAGTGGTCCTTCACCGAGTTTGTTCTCTGGCTGGTGGGTGGTCAGGGACATCCGCGCAAGTACACCCGCCGGCAGCTCTATCGGGCGCTGATTGACACCGGCTTCATGGTGGAAGTCTTGGGATACCACGAGGTGGGGCCAACGTTGACCAGTCCTTCGGTCTCTTGGTTGCGGAAGATCCCCGGGGTTCGCTGGTTCATGGGCTGCATCGAGAACCTGAATCCGATACTGGATCGCCTGTGGCCTATCAATGTCCTCGGACAAAACCTTTTCGTCATTGGCCGGCGCGTTGATTTCGTGCACGGCAGTCACCCCAAGCGAACCCGGACCGGGCTGTGGCAGAAGGCACCGAAGTAGCGCCTGGGCCCCTCTCGGCCCGATCTTCCCACGCGCCGGGATTCGTGAACAAAGTGACTAAGGTCTTCCCGAGTCCCGCGTCATGAACTTGGAAGCCGACTTCCGCGCCATGAACCGTCGAACCGTCCTTGCCTCGATTTTGTCCGCCCTCTTCCTGGGCACCTCCCTGACCGCCGACAACGAGATCGGCTTCGTCGAGAAGTTTGCCCTCGCGCCCGACCGGGAGGCCGTGCTGGGCCAACTGGTGCCCGGCACCGAGGACTACTACTTTTTCCACGCGCTCCACTACCAGAACACCGGGCAGAAGCCGAAGCTGACTCCGTTGCTGGAGCAGTGGGCCAAGCGGTATCCCGACTCGGTCCGGCGCCGGATCATCGAGAACCGGGAAGCGCTCCTCGTATACGACGCCGATCCACAGGCGACCCTGAAGTTCCTCCGGGAGCGGCTGGGGTTGTCGTTTGATCATGTGCAGGAAGTCCGCGACCGGAAGCCGGACCTCCCGACGGTGCTCGATGCCGCCCGTATCAACCATCCGGTCTTCCTCCAGAACGCGCTGGCCGACGACGGCCTGAACGGCCTGTCGGCCGAGAACCTCGAAAGACTGGTGCGCGACAAGACGCCGCTTCGCCCGCCGCAACGTCGGGCTTTGCTTGGAAAGCTGACCCGCCCGGATGTTCCCGGACTCGTCGAGGTCGTCGCGGAGGACTTGAAGACCAAGGAGTCCCGCGGCTTCGGCGAGTTCGGGATCCACGGTGCCCTCTTGCCGGACCAGTTGGATCGGCTCCGCGAGCTGGCCCCGGTGGTGACGAACCAGCAGGCGTACGTGCACGCCCGCATCCGGAAGCTGGCTGCCGGTGCCGACGCCGATCCCGAGTTCGATCCCGTCGAGCGCGAGGCCTGGCTGACGCGCGTCTGGGACTATGTGCGTACGCTGCCACCGGCGTTCAATTCCCTGAAGGCCCACATCCTTCATGCGCGGCTCCAGTTCGACCGGACGCGCGGCGTGTATGACCGGGCGCGCTTCATGGAGTATCTCAAGCTCCCTCGCGCGATGCCGTACATGAACCCCAAGTACCTCGAGCAGGTCGATGGAGGGCGTCGTGGTGCGGACCTGAATGCGCGGTTCGAGGATCTCCGACTGGGGCTGCCGCCGGTGGGCTCGGACGAGGTGCTGGTCCGTGAGTTCGTGATGCGCCTGAGCGTGGACGAGGCCTCGTGGGAACCGTGGGCCGAGTGGCTCCGGGATACCTGGGTGAAGCCGGTGTTCGCCGAGGCCAAGATCACGGCGGGTGCGGCGGAACCGGAGAAGTGGGCGTCGCTCCTCTCGCCGGCTGCCTATCAAGCCCTGCGCGAGAGGGTCGACATCGAGTTTCCCGCCACCAATCCCGCGTTCCTGCCGGTCGACGCCGACGTTGCCGTGGATGTCGTCCTCAAGAACACGCCCAAGCTCATCGTCCGCATCTACGAGATCAACACGCTGGGTTTTCACCTCGGCCAGAATCGTCCGCTCAACACCGACCTCAATCTCGACGGCCTCGTCGCGAACTCCGAGCAGACCCACGACGGCGATGCGTCGCCGTTCAAGCGCGTCAGCCGGAAGTTCCAGTTCCCGGAACTGAAGGGCCGGCGCGGCGCGTGGGTGATTGAATTCATCGGCGGCGGGAAGTCCTCCCGCGCCCTCATCCGCAAGGGGCGCTACACGCTGGTCCAGCGCACCGGTCCCGCCGGCGAACTGCTGACAGTGCTCGACGAGAACCGTCG
This sequence comes from Limisphaerales bacterium, assembly GCA_965284395.1. Taxonomy (GTDB): domain Bacteria; phylum Verrucomicrobiota; class Verrucomicrobiia; order Limisphaerales; family UBA9464; genus UBA6176. The sequence goes on from OZ260084.1 coordinate 2,096,498, forward strand.
GCACGCGACCAACGCCGTGGCGTGGCTCGACGGGCGCAAGCTCTCCGCCGATCCGAAGGATGGCCGGATCCTCGTGCCGTTCACGGCGACGCCCGGCCGGCGCCCGATCGTCCTGGCGGATCCGGACGGGAGCTTTGCCAGCGTGGCGCAGTTCGATCACTCCGGGGAGCAGTACGACCTGGACGTCCAGTTCCACATCGAACGGGAACAACTGCTGGCTCGACGCGAGGCAACGTTGGCTGTCCGCCCGACCTTGCGCCTCGGTGGTGAGGTCGTGAACCCAACCCTCCTCGAGGATGTCCGGATCGTGATCACTTCCACGACGCACGACGGCATCGACACGACTTCCGAGGTCAAGGCCCCGAAGCTCTCGGCGGAGCGACTCTTCACCCACGGCTTTCGCGTGCCGGACCGCCTGGCGAAGATCCGCGCTGAGTTGTACGCGCACATCCCAGTCCTCACCAAGGGCGGCGAGAAGCAGGAGCTCTTCAGGGCCGAGGTCTGGGACCTCAATGGGATCGATCGGACCGAGGCGACGTACGGCGGGCACTTCGCACGGTTTGGTGTCGATCACGTGTTCGAGTTGCTGGGACGCAATGGCGAGCCGGTTCCCGATCAGCAGATCCTGTTCACGTTCCATCGGCGCGGATTCCAGAACCCGGAGACGGTGGCACTCGGGACCGATGCCCGAGGCCGCGTCCAGCTGGGGCGCCTCGATGACATCGACCGGGTTTTGGCCAAGGCTCCGAATGAAGCAGTCAGCCAACTCTCCATCCGGGACTCGCTCCGAACCTGGCCATCCGATCTCCATGCTCGGGTGGGCGAGCCTATCCAGATTCCATGGAGCCTCCCGTTGGATGGGGGGGCCGTCTCGCTCCTCGAGCTGCGCGGGACCGAGTTCGTCGCCGACCGGACTGCGGTGGTGAAGCAACAGGGTGCATTCCTCGAGATTTCAGGCCTTCCGGCGGGCGACTACAGTCTGCGCCTGCGCGATGATCAGGATCGCGAAGTCCACCTGCGCATCGCGGACGGGGATCCGGTGGGGCGTTGGCTCGTCGGTGCGAACCGTTCACTGGAGCTCCGCGCTCCGCGTCCACTGCAGGTCGAAAGCGTGCGGCTCGACACCAACCAACTGACCATCCAGTTGAGGAACTGGAATGCCTTCACCCGCGTCCACGTTGCGGCCAGCCGGTTCCTGCCTTCGGGATCACTCTTCGACGGGCTGGCGGGATTTCAGCGTCCTGGGGCCTCGTGGGAAACCCCCGACCGCCTTCCGAACCTCTACTCCGGCGGACGGGCCATCGGCGACGAGTACCGCTACATCCTCGAACGTCGATACGCCACGAAGTACCCGGGCAACATGCTGCCCCGGCCGGGCCTCCTCTTGAATCCGTGGGACAAGCGGACGACGGATACGCAGGCCCTCGCGATGGGTGGGCGTCAAGATCCCGCGGCGATGGCCGGGGATCGGGCTGCCGCCAAGGTGGCTGCCGCCATGGATGCCTCCATGGGTGGTGGCGGAGGCGCAGCGGTCGGGTTGAACCTCGACTTCCTCGCCGAACCGGCGCCGGTCCTCTTCAACCTCGTTCCCGACACGAATGGCGTCGTCCGTATTCCCGCCTCGGCGCTGGGCGACCGTCAGACCGTCCAGGTCCATGCCGAGTCGATCGAGGATGCTGTCTGGGGCCTGTATGCCCTCGGCGAACAACCGACGCGCTTCCGCGATCTCCGTCTCTCCCGGAATCTGGATCCCACCCAGCCATTCACGGAAGCCAAGGAGATCAACATTCTCGGCAAGGGCTCGACCCTCACGATCACGAACCTGTTGGCCGGAGATCTGGAGACCTACGACACGCTGGCGTCGGTCCACGCCCTCTTCACCACGCTCAATCCCGACCCAAATCTGGCCAAGTTCAGCTGGATCCTCCAATGGCCGAAGCTGACGGACGCCGAGAAACGCGCCCGGTACTCCGAGTTCGCCTGCCACGAACTCAACTACTTCCTCAGCCGAAAGGATCCTCGGTTCTTTGCCGAGGTCATCCAGCCGTATCTCCGGAACAAGAAGGACAAGACGTTCCTCGACGAATACCTGCTCTCGCTGGATCTCACGCGGCATCTCGAGCCCTGGGCCTACGCCCGGCTGAACGTGTTCGAACGGGCGCTCCTCGCCCAGCGACTCCCCGGCGAGGCCACGAACACCGCCCGAAGCCTTCGCGAGCTTTGGGAAGTCGTCCCGCCCGATCCCGAGAAGGCCGATCGTATCTTCGAGACTGCCCTGCGCGGACGGGCGATGGAGCAACCGGTGGGTGAAGTGACCAACTCGCCTTCGGATCGGTTCCGCATGGAAGCCGACAAGGCCGTCCGCTACGGACTCGTGGGCGCGGATGCGAAGTCGCGACCGATGGCTACCGCGGCCCTTCCAGGAACGGCAGGAGGTGCCCCCGCGTCGCCGGAGCTCCTCTCCCGACGCAATCTGAACGGCCGGTTTGCAGGAGGTGGGCTCGGGGGCCCTGCCCAACCGCCCTCTCCTTCGTCGGCGCCGATGGGATCTGTCATGCGGGGAGTGGAGCTGGAGCAATTGGCTGAGTTGGCGGATCAGCCAGTCGTCGGTCTCGAGTTCGCCAAGGCCGAGCGGGCTGCTGCACTTGCCCGCGCCTACTACCGTCCGCTGGGTCCCACCAAGGAGTGGGCGGAGAACAACTATTACCGTCTTCCCATCGAGGGCCAACATGCCGCCCTTGTCTCGATCAACGCCTTCTGGCGCGACTTTGGCCTGTGGGATGGCAAGTCCCCGTTCCTCTCCCCGCACTTCGCCGAGGCAAATCGGAACTTCACCGAGATGCTGCTCGCGCTCGCGGTCCTCGACCTTCCCTTCGAAGCACCGGCCCATACCGTGAAGTCCGAAGGCAGCACCTTCACCTTCATCACCGCGGGTCCGGTGATCGTCTTCCAGAAGCAGTTCAAGCCGGCCACCAAGCCCGGACCCTCGACCCCGTCGCTGCTGGTCAGCGAATCCTACTTCCGTCAGGGCGACCGCTACCGCGTCGAGGGCAACGAGAAGTTCGACAAGTTCGTCACCGAGGAATTCCTGAGTGGCGTTGTGTACGGCGCGCATCTCGTGGTGGGCAATCCCGGCTCGTCGCCGATCAAGGTCGATCTCCTCACCCAGATTCCGCGCGGCGCGATTCCCGTGCTCGGTGGAAAGGTGACCCAGAACCGTTACGTCCGGCTCGAACCGTACGCCACGGCCCAGTTCGAGTATCACTTCTACTTCCCGGTCCCGACCACGAACGCGACTCCGTTCCCGCACTTCCCCGCACAGGCCAGCATCAGCGGCACTGCGGCCGGCACGGCAAAGCCCCTCGACTTCCAGGTCGTCCGGCAGCTCTCGAAGATCGATACCGCTTCCTGGGAGTACGTCTCCCAGCAGGGAACCGAGGCCGAGGTCTTCGCGTTCCTCGAGCAGAACAACCTCGCCCGCCTCGACCTCGAGAAGGTCGCCTGGCGCGCGCGGAACAGCGTCGACTTCTTCCGTCGCATCATCGCCTTCCTTGGTCGGCACCACACCTGGAGCGAGCCGCTCTACCGGTACGCCGTCGTGCACAATGACGCGGCGGTCCTTCGCGAATGGCTCCGACACCGGGAGGACTTCATCGAAGCCTGTGGCGACTACCTGGCCTCCAAGCTCGTCACCATCGACCCCATCGAGCGCCGGACCTACGAGCACCTCGAGTACTCGCCGCTCGTCAACCAGCGGGCGCATCGGGTCGGCTCCGAACACCGGATCGCCAACCCGGTCATCCGAGCCCAGTACCAGCGGCTTCTCCGGATCCTCGGCTATCGCGCCACCCTCGATCCCATGGACCAGCTGAGCGTGGTCTACCACCTCTTCCTGCAGGATCGCATCGAGGAGGCGCTCGCACGGCTCAAGGGCATCACCGCCCTCGATTCGTTGCCCACACGGCTCCAGTTGGACTACCTCCGCTGCTACGCTGCGCTCTACGAGGAACGTCTGGCCGATGCCCGCGGGATTGCCGCGCGCTACGCGGATCATCCGGTCGACCGCTGGCGGACGCTGTTCGCGGAGGTCACCGCCCAGCTCGACGAGATCGAGGGCCGCAAGGTGACCCGGCCTGGCGACAAGCCGGATCGGGAGAAGCAGCAGGCCGAACTGGCCGCAGCCGAATCCACCTTCGACTTCAAGGTCGAGAACCGCTCCGTTTCCCTCACGTGGCGCAACCTCCGCGAGGTCACCGTGAACTACTACCTCATGGACCCGGAGTTCCTGTTCAGCAGCAGCCCGTTCGTCACGTCCGATCCCAACCGTTTCTCGATCATCAAGCCCACGATGTCCGTCGTGCAGGCGCTGCCCGAGGGGCGCGACGCACTGGACATCCCAGTGCCAGGCCGATTCGCGCAGGCGAACGTGCTGGTCGAGGTCCTCGGTGGCGGACGTCGCCGGACGCAGGCCTACCACGCCAACACCTTCAAGCTCTCGGTTGCCGAGAACCAGGGCCGACTGGAACTGCGCGATCAATCGTCGGACAAGTCGGTCTCCAAGGCGTATGTGAAGGTCTACGCCCGACTGCAGGGAGGAACGGTCCGCTTCCTCAAGGACGGATACACGGACCTTCGCGGGCGATTCGACTACGCGAGCCTCAACGACTCCACCTCGCCCACGCCGGCTCCTGTGTCTGCCCGCGGCGGCCCGGCCTCCGAGGCCTCGGGGCTCGACTACCAGATGCTCCGACCCGACGAAATCGATCGCGTCGAGAAGCTGGCGGTCCTCGTGCTCAGCGACTCGCACGGTGCCGCCGTGCGGGAGTTGGATCCGCCGCGGAAGTGATTCCGCGGTCCCGCGCCGGCCCGGGCCTCAGGGCCCGGCGCTTGGCTAGTGACCCGCCGGCTTCCGCTCCCCGGCCTTGATTGGCACGGTCAGCCAGTTCTGGCGCGGGGGCACCGGGCAGGTGGCGTAAGGGGTGAAGGCGCAGGGCGGGTTGTAGGCGCGGTTGAAATCGATCTGGACCTCCCCGACGTCGTTCGGACGCGGGACGTGCAGGAACCGTCCGCCGCCGTAGGTGTCTTTGCCGGAGGTGGCGTCCTTGAAGATCAGGAAGAAGTCGTTGGCCTCCGCATCGTCGATGACGTCCAGCCGCACCTCCTGGTCGTGGAGCGTGAACACCAGTGCCCCGGGGCAGGTCTCCTCCGACTTGCCTCCGGTCACGTCGGCCACCTCGATCTTGCGCACAGGCTGATACGGCTCAAACCGCGCGGTCACCCGATAGCCCGGGTTGTAGAGGAAGACCGGAATGTCCCGGAAGGCCAACCGCTCGGGTGCCTCCGGGTCTCGCACCCGGACGCCGCGGCGGTCACCTCGGTGCAGGATCCAGAACTTGACTCGACCGCATTCGAGGATGTCCGGGCTGCCGTCGACGTCCGTGACCAACTCCCGTTCCGCGGTGACGGCGTAGCCCCGCAGCATCGTCCGAACGCCCGGAACCGGAGTGAACCACACCCTGCCACCTTCACGGCGCAGGGTGCCGACGACGTTCGGTGCGGAATTGGGCGGAAGGTGGATGGCGACATCGCCCCGGGCTCCGACCCATTGCTCGCCCTCCTGCAACCAGAACAATCCAGCGAGGGAAGCCCAGCCATCCGGCCCTGCGATGTCCTGCGCCCGGCGTTCCCGCCATCCCTGCCAATCCGCAGGCGGCGGCGCGAGCCGGGTCTGGCACCCGCACACCACCGCAAGCAGGATCAGGGACGCGAGCCAACCGCACCGGCCAAGGCTCCTGGAACACTTCCGCAACATGTTCCCTTAGCCCGCCCCATCCGGCCCCCGGTGTCAATCGACCGGACGGGGAATCAAACAGCTTCAGTCGGGCCCCGGCTCGAACGGAGCGGCAACGTCCTCGTTGCCATCCCAAGCCCTTTCCCAAGGCGACGAGGACGTCGCCGCTCCGTTCCAATTCTCAAACGGGGGCAGTGTCGAGATGCGCCCCGTTTGAGTCGGGTATCCCTCCCGGGGCTTGCGGACGTTTGAAGGAGACGGCCATCTTGAGCATCCGTACCGCTGCCATGAATCCATTCCAGAACAGGACCCGTCGTCGTTTCCTGCGTGAGGCCGCCGTGCTCGGGGGAGCCCTCGGAGCCGCGCCTTACATCCGCGCAGCCGACCCGGCGAAGAAGTACCGGACCGCGCTGATCGGGTGCGGTTGGTGGGGGAAGAACATCCTCAAGGAAGCCATCGCCAGCGGTTCAGTGAAGGTGGTCGGTCTCTGCGACGTGGATGCGAACGTCCGCGAGGTCGCAGCGGAACAGGTGTCGGATCTCAACGGCGACCAGCCGAAGACCTACAACGACTACCGGGAGCTCCTGGAGAAGGAGAAGCCGGAGATCGTCCTGATCGCCACCCCGGACCATTGGCACGCGCTCCAGACGATCGCGGCCGTGAAGGCCGGTGCCCATGTGTTCGTGGAGAAGCCCACTGGCCACACGGTGAACGAAAGCCGGGCCATGCTCCACGCGGCGAAGGAAGGCGGCCGGATCGTGCAGGTCGGCCTCCATCGGCGGATCGGGCCGCACCACGTGACCGGGATGAAGTTCCTGAAGTCCGGCGCCGTGGGAGACGTGGGAATGGTGCGGATCTTCGCGCACGGCGGCGGCGGGCGCGAAAGGCCCTCGAAGAATGCCCAAGTGCCCCAGGGCATGGATTGGGACCTTTGGTGCGGACCGGCCCCGAAGCGTCCTTTCAACCAGAAGCTCCATCCGGGCGGCTGGCGCAACTTCCTCGATTACGGCAACGGCACCCTGGGCGACTGGGGTGTCCACTGGCTCGACCAGGTCCTGCTCTGGAGCGGCGAGAAGTATCCGCGGCGCGTGTTCTCGACCGCCGGCCGACCGATTGCCGGAGCGCCGATCCTGACCGAGACCGAGCAGACCGGGGACGCCCCAGACCATCAGGTGGCCGTCTACGACTTCGATGGATTCACCTGCGTCTGGGAGCATCGCCGGTTCGGCGACAATACCGCCGAGAAGCACGGCATCGGGGCCTACTTCTACGGGACCAAAGGCACGCTCCACATCGGGTGGCGCGATGGATGGACCTTCCATCCCGCGGACCGCAATGCGCCCGTCGTGCACGAGGATTCCCAGTTGCAGGAGCCGGACGGCCACAACCTGAAGCTGCTCTGGGCCGACTTCATGGCGTCGATCTCGGAAGGCCGGAAGGCCGTCGCCGGAATCGAGATCGCCCATCGGTCTTCTGTTCTCCCGCTGCTCGGAATGATCTCCTGGCGCTTGGGCCGGAGCATCCAGTGGGACGGTGACAAGGAAACGATCGTGGGCGACGCAGAGGCCGCAAAGCTGCTGAGCCGCCCATACCGCTCCGGGTGGCAGTACCCGGAAGCGTGAAGGTCTGCGCCTGGCGACGCAGGGGGACCCAGCGGCGTCGCGGACGGAGACCTTTTCCATCGGCGACGCGGCGGCGCGGCGAAGGGGACGGTTTCCCGCAGAGGCGCAGGGAAGAAGGAACGTGGTTCCCCTCGCTGCCGTTGTTGTAATCCCAACCTTCATTCCTTCGCGCCCTCGCGGCTTCGCGCGAACCTCCTTCAATGGCGTGAAGACCTCGCGCGAAGCCGCGAGGACGCGAAGAAGTGAGCGATGTACTCATCGCCCTGAGTGGGGAGCGATCCTTCGGCCGCTGAAGGTCGCAGTCCGGTTCAGTTCACACCATTGCCTTTGACAGAGAGCATGGTTGACCGCGAGGTAGGTACGAGGGATGAACGAGGCGCGTGGAATGCGGGCGGCGGGTTGCACGGGGCCCACGTTTCGCGGCAGCACCTGAAAGATGCGGCTGCCACTGAGGCTGGATACCGGGACTCATTCTGCGTCACAGCATTCGGCCTGGCAGGGAAAGCTGTAGGCAACACGAGGTGTCGAACGATGTTCCCGTTCCTGATTGACGAAGGATTGTTGGCGTTCGCGGTCATCGTCGCACTGCTGGCATGCGCGTGCGGCGTTGTCGTTCTGCTGAAGCCGAAGGCGAGACGACCAAGGACTCTCGCTGCCGTGGGTACAGCATGTGGCTTTGCTGTGATTCTGCATCTTGCGGGGGCGAGCCTCGTCTACTTCGAGGGACTGCATGGACGCCTTGATGGAGGCGACATGGCGATCTGGTACCTCATCTTCCTCCCGTTCCTGTCGCTGATTGCCGCGGCGAGCTTGGGATTCGTTTTCGTGAGGCGTGTGACCCGTGGGGGCAGCGACTCAGATGCGTCCAATTGACAAGTCGACGGCGAGGCCGGCTGCCCCATGTCCCGCATCTCAGGCCAGAACGCATCATTCTGTTCCGCCTTCGGCCTGGGTTCCACATCGGTTGGGGTAGGACCTGGGGTTCTCTGCCGACTGTTACCATTGGGTGAGTCAGAGATTTGTGGACTGGATTCAGGAGGAGAGGGCATTGATACGGGATTGCGAGCGTAATTCCTGAAGGTAACCGGACGTCATTCAAGCCATGAAACTGTCTCTAATCCCGGTCTTTTGCACGGTTGGGGTCAAGTTCGTTGTCGACCACAGGGCCCTTGGGTGGCTTCAACGTGAGGTTGGCGGTCTAGTTGAGCCTGGTCCCGAATTTGTGCGGCGCTACGGAAGTGAGTCTAAATTGGTAATCTACATGGATGGGGACAGTACAATTGGGGTGCCTCGCGTTCTTGGGCCCCGATTCTTGAAGAAGGCCCACGAGTTGGAGATGAGGGTGATTGTTCCAATGACTCGTCCCATCGTTGAATCAGACGAGGAGGTATGTGCGATCGTTGGAGTCTTCCTGCGAGTCTTGATTGATGAGTTGGAAAAATGTGGGATCGACACACGGGCCCTCGCTCAGATGCCCGACTCACTTGTCGATCGGTTCTCCAAGAAGGAGTGGCTTAACGGCAAGCCAGCAGCGTCCGGAGGGTGACTGCGCCTTTGAGGTGGATGGCAGGGAACCTGGAGTCAGTTACGCGGCGGCGGCGCCGGGGATCCGGAGGTTCTGGAAGCGGGGCGGAACACGTTAAAGTGGCTTTGTTGTGCTAGGCTGCACTCATCGTGATGGGCGAAAGACGAACTCGCTTGGGCCCCGCACCATCTGCTGCTTTGGATTCAGTTCGAAACTGTACTGCCTCCCGGATCTCTCAGACGCTTCTGGAATCGGATCGTCTCCTCGGATGGTGAAGAAGTTCCTCCCGTTCTGAGCCTCGTGGGTGATCGTCGTGTCATAGGCTGGGCAGGACCGATCATGACAAAGCAGCAGGTACGTCTTGCCCTCGTGTGTCTTCTGGGTCGCATGGAAATCAATGCACACGGCTCGGTTTGAATTGGCGACCCCGAACACAACGACCAGGACCTCGATAGGCTTAGGTCCGCTGATCTGGAAGAACTGGTGACTCAGCACGCCTATTGCCTCGCCTCCGGGCTCAGTCCAGGTGCGGGTTACAATCTCCTCGAGTGAGAACTGGATGGGGAGGTTCCGTGTGTCCGAGATGTGCGACCAGGGAACGGTTTTCAGTCGGGGCTCCGTGGAGCAGCAACCGGCCAGTGCCAAAAGTGCGATGAATCCAAACACGCGCATACTCGCCCAGCTTCTCCGAGAAGGAGGATTGGGTTCAAACGGAGGTGCGGAGGGAGTGGGGGAAGGACAGGAGGAGTGCGGGTCGCGGATGCGGGGCAAATGCAAATGATAGGGTGTGCTGCCGAGGCCTCCCCAAGATGATGAATGCCTCATTGCTTTGCGTTGCCTGAAGTCAGCGCTGCGGCTTTGTGGCCTTGGGAGGCTGTTGTCCCAGGAGGGTCAAACGCGAGGCTGAGCCAGACCCCGGTATCAAGCAGGCGGGTGGAGGCGCTTAAGGTCATCGTGGGCCAGGGTTTCCTTTTCGGCGGCCAGCAGGGCTTCCAGAGCCATGCGTTGGGCGGGCGCGCCCGGAGTTGCGGGGAACAACGGGAAGTCGATCTGGCCTCGACGTGCCGAGGCCGCGGGTGACGTTGCGGTCGGGTGTCCCAAGCCTCGTCGAAGGAGGTCGGAGATGACGTCCTTCAGCTTCCTGCCTTCATTGACTGCCCGGAGTTTCACTTCCCGGAAGAGATCGTTCGGGAGGTCCAATGTCGCCTTCTCGATGCCGGCTTTCTGGTTTCCCAGCATTCTGTCAAAAGTGGGGTGCACGACCCCGGTCCGTCTTGATGCGAGGCTGGGGATTGCGTTGGACCCAGGGGCGGGCGCGTACGGGGGGATGAACGCTGGGACGCTGCCGGATTACCCAGCGGCGACACGCGAGGGACATTTTCCAGCAGCGACACGGCGACGCGGCGATTGGATAGGGCCAGGGTGGTGGCAGGCGTTCGGGTGGACGGGTGCGCCCATGCCATCGGTCAGCGCCGCAACGCGGCGCAAGGCGATAGCCCAGGGTGGAGCGAAGCGGAACCCTGGGACACAGGCCATGATACCCCGCCCCGACGGGGCGGACGGGGACGACGACGTCCCGGAAATCGACCACGATCATGGCAACGGGTCCTTGCGCCCATCCAGGGCGCGGAACGTTGTCAACGGACGACCGCGGGGGTTCGACCCCGGGCCTTTACCCCTTGCCCCGTTGGGGCGTTCGCTCAGAGCTTGATGGTGCTGGCGCGGGGACCTTCCTCGGTCCGGCCTTCGAGGCGGGCAACGTACTGGGGAGGCAGGAACAGGGGGCCTCCGATGCGGCTGGAACCGACGAACACTCGGGCCGCCTTCTCGGCCATGAGCATGGTGCCGAGGACGGCTCGGGCCGTAGGGCCAATGGCGATCGCACCGTGGTTCTGGAGGAGGATCAGCTTGGGCGCGCGGCTCTGGGCCCGACGTTGGGCGAGCTGGACCTTCGAGCGGATCTCCCGGGCGAGTGGCGTGCCCGCGTCAGCGTATGGAACGTAGACCGATTGGCCGCCAAGGAAATCAACCTCGTCCGGGAACATGCGGTGTTCCGCGAAACGTTCGGCGGCCTGAGAGCAGACGATCTGAAGGATGGCTTCCGGGTGGCAATGGGCGACAAAGTTGACGCCGGGCAGGGTCAGGAGCCACGCATGGAAGGGGGATTCCTGGCTGGCGCTGCGGGCGTTCCGGTCGACCTGGGCGTCCCGGATCATCCGCTCCAGTGCGCCGGTATCGAGCATGGGCATCTCGAGGACCCGCACCATCTCGGAGGTGATGCACTCGGTGACATCGGCCTTGGTCAGCTCGTCCATGCAGGCGCCGGAGGATTTCACCAGGAAGCGCTTGTCATCGAGCCGGGCCGAGACATTGCCTTCGTTGAGGATGACCAGGCCGCGTTGGACGCTTCCGAGCTCGCGTGCGAGCCAGATCAGATCGTCCAAGGGCTGGTTGGAGGATGGTTCCGTGTGCATGAGTCCGGGGAGCCTGCTTCAACCGATGGCCGTCGTCAGCCCCGGAGTTTGCGCTCGAGCGTTTCGCCGGCGACGGCCGGGTTTGCCTTCCCCTTGGACAGCTTCATGACCTGGCCCTTGAGAAAGTTGAGCGCAGCCACCTTGCCGGCCCGGAAGTCCGCCGCAGGTCCCGGATTGGCCGCGATGACCTCGTCGCAGATCTTCTCGATGGCGCCAGTATCGCTGACCTGGGCAAGACCCTTGCGCTCGACGATGGCTGCCGGGGATTCGCCAGTGGCGAAAAGGTCTGTGAAAACTTCCTGAGCGATGCGGACGCTGATCTTGCCGGAATCGACCAACTCGACGAGCTCGCGCAGATGGCCGGGTGGGAACCGGAGGTCGGCCAAGGTGGTGCCGGTGGCGGCCAGTTGGGCGGAGAGCGAGTTGATCACCCAGTTGGCAATGGCTTTCGGATTGCGGAAGCCGGCCGCCGCCTTCTCGAAGAAGTTGCCCAGTTCATCGTTCGCCTTCAGCACCTCGGCGTCGCCGGGCGGGAGGTTGTAGTCGCGGATCAGGCGTTGCTTGCGGGCGAGGGGGAGTTCGGGAACGACGGCCCGGATCGAGGCGATCCAGTCCTCGCTCGGCGTGAAGGGCAGGAGGTCCGGGTCAGGCAGGTACCGGTAGTCGTGCGCATCTTCCTTGGAGCGCATCGGCTCGGTGATGCCCGCCAGGTCGTCCCACCGCCGGGTCTCCTGACGCAGCTTCTCGCCCTTCTTCACTGCCTCGATCTGGCGGGGGATCTCGTAGTCCAGCGCGCGCCGGACGCCCGAGAACGAGTTCATGTTCTTGATCTCGATCTTGGCGCCGAGGGTGGTCGTGCCCTTGGGGCGGACCGAGACGTTGACGTCGCAACGGACCATGCCCTTTTCCATGTCGCAGTCACTGACGCCGCCGCGCACGAGCAGTTCCGTCAGGGCGTTCAGGTAGGCGTGGGCCTGGTCTGCGGAGAAGAGGTCGGGTTCGGAGACGATCTCGAGGAGCGGGACGCCGGCGCGGTTGAAGTCGACGCCGCTGTGGCGGTCGAAGTGGTTGTTCTTGCCGACGTCTTCCTCGAGGTGCGCGCGGGTGATCCGGACGCGGGAGATCCCGCCGTTGAACTCGAAGTCGAGGAAGCCTTCCCGGGTCGAGGGCTTGTCGTACTGGGTGACCTGGTAGTTCTTGGCGGAATCCGGGTAGAAGTAGTTTTTCCGGTCGAACTTGGCGAAGCGCGGGATCTCGCAGTTCAGCAGGAAGCCGGTCAGCACCGTCAGGCGGAGCGCCTCGGCATTGGCAACCGGTAGCACCCCCGGCATGCCCAGGCAGACGGGGCAGACGTTGGTGTTCGCCGGAGCCCCGAAGGCGTTGGCGCAACCGCACCACATCTTCGACTTCGTCTTCAGCTGGACGTGTGTCTCCAGCCCGATGACCGCTTCATATTCCATGGCCGCCGCGGGTATGCCACGAACGCGCGGCTTCGGCGAGCGGGGACTTGGTCTGGTGGGCGAAGCTCGACGCCACCCCCCCAATGTTGGAACAGGAATGGAGTTGCGACGTCCTCGTCGCCTTGGGAAAGGACCCGTGAGGGCAACGAGGACGTTGCCGCTCCGATGGCCGCGGGGGGAGTGTTGAAATGCGCCCGCCTCCGCCACTGATCGGATGGTCTTCCCTGAGAAAGCTGGCATAAGCTCGGCCCAGCCACATGCCGCCGCCGGCAACCAGCTCGTCGTGTCCCGAGTGCGCCACGCCCCTCCCACCCGGGGTGAGGGTTGAGTTCTGCCCGGTTTGCCTGCTTCGCGAGGCGGCCGGCCACCCGGCTCCGGGGCGGCCTGTGCCCGTTCCCGTGATCGGCGATTACGAACTGATCAACGAGGTCGCCCGCGGCGGCATGGGGGTGGTCTTCCGCGCCCGGCAGCGAAGTCTCGGCCGGATCGTTGCCGTCAAACTGTTGCTCGGTGGCGGATTCGCCGGGGAGAACGCCCGGCATCGGTTCCGAACCGAGGCTTCGGCTGCCGCGCGGTTGCAGCACCCGAACATCGTCGCCATCCATGACATCGGGGAGCACGACGGGCAGCTCTACTTCTCCATGGACCTCGTCGAGGGCGGTACCCTGGCCGACAAGGTTCGCCACGGGCCCCTGCCCGCGCGGGAAGTGGCCCGGGTGGGCGCCTTGATCGCTGCCGCCGTCCATCACGCCCACCAACAAGGCGTGCTCCATCGCGACCTCAAGCCGTCCAACGTCCTCATCGATCAACAGGGCGAGCCGCATGTCACCGACTTCGGCCTCGCCAAGCATGTCCAGTCGACCGCGACCCTCACCGATACGGGCGATGTCCTGGGTTCGCCCGCCTACGCGGCGCCGGAACAGGTCCGGGGCGACACCCGGTCCGTCGGGTTCGCCTCGGACGTCTACTCGATGGGAGCCCTCCTCTACCATTTGATGACGGGTCGGCCCCCGTTCCAGGGCGACAGCGTGGAAGCAGTCCTCCGGCAGGTCGCGGACGCCGAACCGGTTTCTCCGCGCCGTTTGAATCCATCCGTGCCGGTCGACCTCGAGACCGTCTGCCTGAAGTGCCTCGAGAAGGATCCGGGGCGCCGGTACGCGACGGCCGGTGAGGTCGACGAGGAACTGAATCGGGTCTTTGCCGGCGAGCCGGTCCAGGCGCGGCCGGTGGGCTGGATGGGGCGCACGACTCGCTGGGCACGTCGGAGACCGGGCATTGCCGCATTGGCATTCGCACTCGCCCTGTCGGTGGCGGGTCTCGTGACGGGAGCGTTGGTGGCCACGGTGCGGATCTACCGGGCTGAACAGCAGGCCATGGTCAATCTGCGGGAAGCCTTGCTGGTCCAGGCGCGGGCGTTGCGACTCGCCGGCGGGCCCGGCCAGCAGTCCGCCAGCGTCGCCGCCGTGGACCAGGCCCTGGGATTGAAGCTGCCAGGAACGATCCGGGACCGCGCCTCCGCGGAGATCGTCGCCGCCCTGGCCCAGACCGATCTTCATTTCGATGAGGCCCCGGGGCTCGCTGTCTCGGCTGTCGGCCGCCTTCGCTCCGGCGCCCGGCCTGGCGAGTGGCGTGTGCTGGGCGACGACGGTCGGATCCGCGACGTGGATGCTGTCACCGGAGCCGAGGTCCGCTCCTGGCCAGCCGCCTGGGACCGCGCCATCAAGCTGGGTGAACCCGGCCGGGCCGGATCCCGGCAGGTGCTCGTGGGGGATGCCGGCCTGGTCGTGGTGGAACTCGGCGACAACGCGACATCCCGGGTCCTCTGGAAAGGCGAAACCCAACCCCCGGCACACGGCCTGTCGCCGGATGGCCGATGGTTCGTGACCGGAGAAGGCATCTCGGACCTCGTGTGGCGGGACCTCGACGCGGGGACCGAGTTCCGGACCGATGCCGGACCCGGTGGATGGCGCGTCCTCGTGTTCTCTCCCGATGGACGCCAGCTCGCCGGGTCCCGCCTCGGCACCAATGAGGTCCAGATCTTCCGCGTCGATACCCGCGAGACCGAGGTTCGCCTGCCCCAGCCCGGCCCCATCTTCCAGTTGGCCTGGTCACCCGACAGCCAGCGCTTCGTCGGCGCCACCCAGGACGGTCGCATCTTCTATCAGGACGTCCCGGCCCGGAACCGGATCCTCTCGTTCACCTTCGCTCCCGCCCTTCCCATGGCCCTCACCTTCGACCCGACCGGCCGTCGGATTGCCACCGCGTGGGATGACCGGACGGTGCGCCTGTGGGATCTTCACGGCGGACGCCTGCTGGTCGCGGGCCCCGGGGATTCCGAGAAGCTCGAGTTCGCCCCCGACGGCGGGAGTTTCGGTCCGGTGCTCTCCCGCGGGCGCGTCGGAAGCTACCGCGTGGTGCCGGCAGTCGGCTTCTCGGAGTTGCTGGCGGGATACGTCGGCAGCTCCGAGCTGGAGGTGGAATTCAGCTCGGACGGATCGCACATCGCCGGACGGCATCCCACGGGCGTCCGCGTGTTTGGACCCGAACGCGGGGAATGGCAGGCGTGGTTACCGCTCGAGGTGCCCCGCGGCTTTGCCTTCGGTTCCCATCCCTCGCGAGTCGTCACCGTGGCCCGGGCGGGCGTGATCGGATGGGACCTGGGTCCACCGGGCTCCACCGGTTGGATCCGGCGGGAGATGTTGCTCCCCCAACCGGCCGTGGCGGTGCGCCCGTTGCCCTCAACCAATCGCTGGCTGGCCGCCCTCGCAGATGGTCGACTGGTCAGCTGCTCCGATCTTCCCGGAACCGAGCCGCAGACCTTCGGTGCACATCCGGGAGTCGATGCCCTCGCCGTGGATCCTTCGGGCAGTTGGGCGGCCTCGGTGGCGCCAGGTGCAGGCGAGGTTCGATTCTGGAGCCTTCACGAACGTCGCGTCGTCCATACCCGCGTCGCCGGCGGTCAGGCGGGTGTCGCCTTTTCCCCGGACGGGCGGCAGGCCGCCCTTTGGGGTGATCGGTTCCAGCTTGTGGATACCGAGTCCTGGAAGAACGCGACGGCACTGCCTGTCCCGGCCACCGGCTCCGTCCTCGGCGCCGCTGCATTCTCTCCGGATGGCAAACGACTGGCGGTCGTCTCCGACGTCTATGACATCCTCATCCTCGACCGCGCAGAACATCGGGTTCACCTCGCCATCGAACCTCCGTCGCGGGTCCGGATCTTCGCCCTCGCCTGGAGTCCTGATGGGACCCGTCTCGCCGCCGCGACCGCCCAGGGCAAGCTCCGTCTCTGGCACCTACCCACCCTGGCTGCCGAGCTCGCCCGACGACGACTGGAGCCAACCGCTGCCGTCGTTCCGAACTGACGGGCGCATGCGGATAATGCCTCCCGCTCAAATGGGGTGGCAACGTCCTCTTTGCCCTCGCCGGTCGCACGGTGCCCGCCACCTCCACTTGGAACTTCTACAACAGCGAGAACGGCACCCGTAGTGCTGTCACTTCGGGGCCGATGTCTGGCACCGCAGGTGCGATCAGCCACTGGGCGCTCCGAGTGAGCCTGGACGACCCGTTGCCCGGCGAAAGACCTCTGGACCAAGCCCCCTGACGACCGCCTCCAAGGGGCGCATCCTGACACCGCCCCCATCGAGGGGTGGTGCGAGTGTCCTCACGAGCCGGCGAGGAGTTCCAAGTTTCAAGCTTCAAGGTTCAAGCCCCATAACTTGAAAATGAGAACTCCAAACTCTGAGGCGGCTCGACGGAGTCTCGCCCCACCCGTTTTGGGGCGGGCTCAAGATGCGCCCCAATCAGGAGGGTGGTCACTTGCCTCTTCGCCTCGGTTTGCCATAAGATTTTTCCAAGTGTTCTGCCGCATGAGCGTTCCTGTGGAACGAGTGCTTTGGAAAGCGCCAGCAGTTCCAGGAATGCCACTGGCATGCAGGGACTGTTCTCGGAGCCTTTGCTGGCCTTCTGCGACGGGTGCAGATGAGTGTTTGCTGCTGGGTCACCAGTCTCTCGGGCTAAATGACTTCTATTCAGGAAAGGACGACCGGCTCGATTTGGTCCTGGGTTGCGGGACTAGTTGCTTACGGCGTGATGCTTTGCGTGGCGATGCTCCTGTACCGCCCAGCTGAGGAGATACTAGTCGCGTACGATCCGATCCTCTATGTCTCTGGCGCAAGGGGACTCGCGACCGAAGGCAGCTACCGGATTCCCGAGTTGAACGGTTTTCCTCGAATCACCCTCTATCCCCCGGGTCAATCCGTTTGGTTGGCTCCGGCCTGGCTCGGTGAAACCGACTTGGCGACCGTGTTCCAACGAATGCTTTGGTCTATGTGGATCCTGGGGGTTATTTCCGCAGGGCTGGGCTGGTCGATTGCAGGGCAGTTGGGCGTCCCAAGGCTTCTTGGTTGGCTGGCTGGCGCACTGGTTGTGATGAACTCGGCTTGGAGCTACCACGCGTGCAATTTCTACTCTGAGCCTCTTTTCATCCTGCTGGGATTGGCAGCGGCTCGGCTATCCATGGGGAACTCCGAATCCAGAGGTTTCCAAGCCCTGCGCTTGGTCGCCATCGGACTCTGTCTTGCTTGCGCATTCCTCACTCGCTCCGCCGGTCTTGGTATCGTGGCGGCCGCACTCCTGTGGTGCATCGCCAATCGCTCTTTGGTGGCTTTAAATCGCCTGCTGGTTGTCGTTCCGGTTCTCGTTGCCATCGTGGGATGGAGGGCGTGGACCCAGGGCGCGGGCGGATACGCTTCGATCGCAGGTCAAGTCGTCCGAGAGATGGGCCTCATTGGCTGGGCGCAATCCACGGTGGGGGAGTTTGCAGCCTGCTTGGGGGGATACCGATTCGCAGAAGTCGTCTTTGGCCCGATTATGGTTCTGGCAGACACCGCCGTTCAGCAGCGCTCATGGATGCGGATTGGATGCGAGGCGGTCCTGATGCTGCTCGGTGTTGTTTTCGTGGCGGGAACCATTCGGACCCTCATTAGGTTGGGATGGTCAGGCTTCTGGCTCGGGCTTGCGGTTCTGGGTTATGTTTCCCAGTTGGCGCTTTGGCCATACCGTATTGGAAGCCGCGGATTCCTGCCCCTCACATGGGTCGTTTTGGTGGGGTCTGTTTGCGCAGTGGGAACGTTGCATGACGAGGCGAAGCGGAAGCTTTGGAGCAGGCTGGCTGCTGGGTGCCTCGCCATTACCCTCGCGTTGAACCTTGCTTGGATTACCCGCACCAACCTGAGAGCTACCAAGGCTGAGGGCGAGCGAAAGGTTGAGCTCGCTGAGTTCGTTGCGGTGGTCAAGGGGACAGTTCCCGAATCGGAGTCGGTCGGGGTTGGTCCGCTGATACCAGTTACATTTGTCCACAAGCGTCTGGACCGTTCGCTGGTAGGCCATCCTAGTGAGTTCTTCACGGTCGCCTGGTCAAAGGGCATCCCGCCCAGGTTTGTTCTGGCGGATCGGGTCGAGGCTCACGGACCAACCGCGCCCGGATGGATCTTCAGCACCCTGGCGAAGTCAGCGAATGGACGATGGCTGCTCCTGCAGAGGGAACAGGCGGCCGATTCGAGGTCTGAGCAGTAAGCTGACGTTCTGGGTAGTGCTTGACGGTCGCCGTTGTTGTCTCTCCGCCTGCTCGTCAGGGAGGCAGCGCGGAGTGCTCGCTTGGAAATCGGCCCCGCGCTGGGCCTGTCGGCTTCCAGCGAAGCCGCGCTGGCCGAGTCACCAGCTTCCATGTGGATAGGAATCTCTGGGGAGTTCCCCTTTGGTTGTGACCTACTTCTGCAGTTGACTGAATGAATCATTCAGTTATCAACCTCCCATGCCTCGTCTCCGGGCTGACATCTCCGGCAAACGCCTCCGCGATCTCGTCGAGGCCGCCCTCGGCGTCTTCTGCCGCCAAGGGTACGAACGCGCCCAGGTCGCCGACGTCGCCAAGGTCATGGGCGTCGCCGTCGGCACCATCTACCTCTACGTCGAGGGCAAGGAGGCCCTCTTCGATCTCGTCATCCGCCACACCGCCGCCGAGGATCCGGAGTGGCTCGATGACATCGAGATTCCCGTGCCGGCTCCGGCGGCGGGTTCGACCGTGGAGTTCCTGCGGGAGGTTTTTGGCCGCAAGGGACAGTGGCCCTTGCTCGAGGCCGGGTTGAAGGCTCGCAAGGCCCCGGACATCCGCGCCGAACTCGATGGCATCGTCCGGGAGCAATACCGGCTGATGACGCGCCATCGCCGGGGTCTGGTCCTGCTGATGCGGTCGGCGCTCGAGTTCCCCGGGTTGTCGGAGGTCTTTGTGCTGGGGCTTCGGAAACGGTTGCTGGAAGGCCTCGGCAAGTACCTCGCCTCGCGGATAGCAGCGGGTCAGGTCCGGCCCTTGGCCGACGATGCTGCGACCGCGGCGGTCCTGACCCAGACGATCGCCTGGGCCAACCTGCAACGCCCCTTTGACCCCGGACTCAACCATTTCACCGAGCAGGCCATGGAAGATGCCACCGTCGACCTGATCGTCTCCGGCCTCCTGCCTTTCCCCTCCAAACCATGAAAGTCTTCGACCTGCTTTTCGGCAGTCAGCATTCCTTTCTCGAAAGATCGGCTTTCACCACCCTCGAGGTTGGCATCCGCTACTTCCTCTTCGCCGGCATTGCCTGGGTTCTGGGCTACTGGCTCTTCCGGAACCGATGGCTTCATCGGAAGATCATCGCCCGCTTTCCGATCTCTGCCGACGTGCGGCGTGAGATCGGATACTCGCTGCTGACGCTCGTGATCTTCGGCGTCATGGGAGCAGCCACGATCAGCGCCTCGAAGGCGGGTTGGACGCAGATGTACTGGAAGATCTCGGACTACAGCCAGGCCTGGTTCTTCGGGAGCGTCGTGTGCGCGATCTTCCTCCATGATGCGTACTTCTACTGGACGCATCGGCTGATGCATCACCGGCGGCTGTTTGCGGTGTTCCACCGCGTGCATCATCTCTCAACCAACCCGTCCCCGTGGGCTTCCTATGCGTTCGCTCCGGCGGAGGCGGTGGTTGAGGCCGGCATCTTCCCGCTCGCGGTGATGGTGATGCCGATCCATCCGGCGGCCTTCGGTCTCGTGATGCTTTGGCAGATCGTGTTCAACGTGGCGGGACACACGGGATACGAGTTCCATCCGAAATGGCTCATGAACACGCCGCTCCGGTACTTCGTGAACACGCCGACCAACCACGTGATGCACCACGAGAAGATGCGCGGGAACTACGGGCTCTACTTCAACATCTGGGATCGCCTGATGGGCACCAACCATCCCGACTACGAGTCGCGATTCCGCGAGGTCACGTCCCGGCCGGCGGTCGAAGCCAGGTCGGGTGTGAGTTGACACGGCCTCCCCCACGTTCGGAGTGGCGACATCCCTGTCGCCTTCTCCAGCACTTTCCCAAGGCGATGAGGACATCGCTGCTCCGTTCCACAAACCATGAAGACCCTTGTTCTGGCCTGGGTGCTGGCGATCATTGCCGGCCTTGCCCGCGTCTCCGCTGCTGATTTCGCCCTGCGCGACGGTGACACGCTGGCGTTCCTCGGCGACAGCATCACGGCCGCCCGCGGCTACACCAAGATCGTCGAGCACTACACGCTGATGCGGTTTCCGGATCGGCGCGTGCGGTTCGTCAACGCGGGGCAGGGAGGCGATACGGCGTACGGCAGCCTGAAGCGACTGGACCGGGACGTCTTTGCGCAGGGGGCGACGGTCCTGACCGTGGCGTTTGGCATCAATGACATCGGCTGGGGCACCAAGGCCGACGACCTCCATCGGCAGCAATACCTCGACGGGATCCGCGAGATCGTGACCCGCGGCCAGAAGCGCGGCATCCGGGTGTTCATCTGTTCGCCTGCCATCACGGCCGAGGCTCCCGACACGGCTGAGGTCGGCTACCTGCAGCGCATGGTGGATGACGGGATGGCCCTGGCCCGCTCGCTCGGAGCGGAGACGATCGACCTTTCCCGGGGCATGCGCGAGGTGCAGCGCCGGATCGTCGCGGCAAACGCGAACGAAAAGGACCCGGCCCGCCACACCCGCCTCCACGTCGACGATGGGGTCCATCTCAACGACCTCGGTCAGCTGGCCATGGGCCATGCCATGCTGCGGGGGCTCGGGGCGCCAGCCGAGGTCTCCTCGGTGACCGTGGATGCCGCCGGCCTGCGCGTCGAAGCGGCTGACAACTGTCAGGTATCCGGACTGGCCCGAACGGCCGATGGCATCCGGTTCCGTCGGCTTGATCGTGGCTTGCCCCTGAATCTCGGGATCTTCAGCGCGCTCAACCACCGTTGGATTCCGATTCCCGAGACGATCAATGGCTACCGCCTGCGGGTGACCGGGCTGGAACCCGGCGAATACGAACTGCGCGTCGAGGGCCGACTGCTCGGCAAGTACCCGGCGGATCGGCTGGCGCGCGGTGAGAACATCGCATCGGCCACCTCCAACGGCTGGGAGCCGGGCGGGCCGTGGGATGCGCAGTCCGACGCGGTCCGGGAGCTGGTCGACGCACGGGACAAGGCGTGGGGCGGGGAACACTTCCGGCGCCAGTTCAACGGCGACAACCCGGCTTCAGCGAAACTGATGCGCCAGGCCAAGGCCGCGGACGACGCCCTCGTTGCTCTCACCCGCTCCACCGCCAAGCCCTACCCGTACCTGTTCGAGATCCGGAGGGTGGGGACTGTTTCCGGGAAATGAACAGTGGGTAGGTTTCGGAGGACGCGGGGTTATGGTCCGTCGTCGGTTTGGCTAACCTGACCTTCGCTAGTGCGGCCAGAAATGGATGGAAATCTTGGCGATTCCGCAAATCCGCGGGAAAAGTCTTCACTACAAACCTCCCCGTCCGGCGGCCTAGGTTTCGAGGCCGCGTCCCTCCGTGAGCCGTGGCGGTCCTTGTTCCGGCAGCTCCCAGCCCAGTCGCTCCAGCAACAGCCTCTGGTCCAGGTCGGGTTGCGTGCGCCTCGTCATCACCATCGTCCGGCCTTCAGCCACCGGCAGGTGCACATCAATCAGTTCGATCCTCCCGAACTTCTCCAGCATCGTCCGCGGCGTCAGGCCACCGGCCACCCTCCGGAGCTGTCCCCTCAGGCACACCTGCATGCTATACGCCATGAACGCCACGAAGATGTGCGCCTCGATCCGGCTTTCCTTCGAGTGGTAGATCGGTCGAAGCCCCAGATCTCCCTTGAGGTTCTTGAACGCCGCCTCCACCTCCACCAGCCTCAGATACATCTCCCATAGTTGGGCGGGATCCTCCGCCGTCAGGTTCGTCCTCAGCAGGTAGCGTCCTTCCCGTTTCCTCACGATCCTCAGCTTCTTGCGATTGATCCGGTAGCTCAGCCCGGATCCGCCTTCACCCACCGCGATCTTCACCAGACCGTAGGCTCGTCCCGCCTGCTGCTTGGCCTGGCCGAGCTTCATCATCATTTCATCCCGTCCCAGATTCTTCTGCCCCTTCAGCTCGCCAAGTCGCTTGATCAGCACCTTGAGCCGTCGGCGCCGCATCGATCGTTCCTTGCCGACTCGATCCGCACTCTCCACCCACACGAAGAGCTCCTCCTGCTCGTCGACGAGTTTCACCGTCACCTTCTCCCGGGCCTGTTTCCATGGCTGATCCTGAAGACGATTCTCCAGCTTGCTCAGTCGTCCCTTGGGCGTCCCCACCAGATACGAGATCCGATGCCGCTTCTTGCGCATCAATGCCAGCGTGTCCTCTGTCGGGATCCCTCGGTCCATGATCCACGTGCGCTGGGCCTTTCCGAAACGACGGCGGATCTTCTTCAGGAAGTGGATCAGCGTCTGCCGGTCCTGGATATTCCCGGGCATGACTTCGTAGGCGAGGGGCAGGCCCTCGGGTGTGATGACCAATGCGATGACCACCTGAACACAATCAGAACGGTGATCACGACTGTAGCCATAGCGGCGCTTGTCTCCGTCCGGGAATGGAGGATCACTCTCGAAGTAGGTGCTGGTCAGGTCGTAGAGAACCACCTCGAACTGTGCGGCGAAGAGGTCTTTCCAACGCTGCTGGAGATGGTCGAAGAGGGCTTCCCGGTGGGGCAGCAGACGATCCAGGCATCGATAGAGGTTGTCCTTGGCAGCGAGGGAAAAGTCCGAGCCGAGGATGTCGGCCATGGCGCTGTGTGAAAACCATTCCCGGTGGAGACGGAACTCGCTGCCGGGATCAATCAATCGGTAGGTGACGAGGACCTGGAGGATCTGGGTCCACTGAGTTCCTTCGCGGCTCGGCGGAAGCCGTTGGAGCCAGAATTGCGAAAGATGAAGATCCTGCCAGAGGCGATCGGCGATCCAACAGGCGCCCCACTGGCGGGGGTTGTGGAGACTGAAGTCGGAGAAGTGAATCTTCGGGGGAGGCACCTCTGGGGATGGAGCCTTGGGAGAGGAGGCAAAAGCGAGCTCCGGACCTTGCGAAGGGGGCGCAGCGGAGAACCTGGAAGCAAGAGTACTCCAGGCTTGATGCTGGGCACGGTCGAGTTCGCCGAGATAGATGGCCTGACGCTGGATGACCTTGCCGGAAGGTGAACGCTGGTTTTCGACGAGACTCCAATAGGTGTGATCCTTGCCGTTCTTGTGGCGGAGGTGGCGACGGAGGAAAAGGCCCATGGACGGGCAGGATACGGGGAAAGTGAGCGGTGGGAAGAGGGTGGGTCTTCACTACAGAGCGAGTACGGATCGAAACCCTCGGATTCATTGAAGATTCCATGCGGAGGCACGCAGAAATCTCGGGAAATCGGGGCTGAGTTGCGAAAGTCAGGCTAACCTGCAGTTCCTTGAGCGTTCTGCCGTCCTTGGCTTTCCAATCCACACGACCGTTTGCGGATCGGCCCTGCACCACGCCAGCGGCGGTGGATGGCGACGGAAAGGCATAGTCTTGGGCAAACGTGTATCCTGGCCCCGCAGGTTTCAGAACCCCATTGGAGATGAGGGCCGCGCGCAGTTCCTTGAGGTATGCGTGGCAGGACGGAACCTCCTCCTTCACTGCTCCGCTGCCTCCCCGAACGACAAAGCCCTCGAGTGTTTCTGCGCCTTCCGCCTGGATTCCCTTTGCAGAGATGAATAGACGCTGACTGTTTCGTTGGGTGGATACTGCGGCCGTGAAGACGCTCAGGCCCAAAACCGGAAAGCAGAGCAACATTTCCGCGAGGAATCCTTCGGCATCAGCCGCATCGGCCTCTGAGAGCGAAGGCAGCGCAGGAGAATTGCCGTTGTCGAGGGAGCATCGCTTCGCGGTAGCTGCGAGGCTGATGAGACGAGACTCTATGTACTGGACGTGAGCCTTGTTGAGGTTCTCGTCTTTGCTCGTGAAGGCGATGCAGGCCGTCCAGAAATCCTTCTTCGCTGCATGTTGATCGACGCGCGGTTTGATGGGATCCCCTTCGCCCACGTACACCCGTGGAAGTCCGGATTCCTCGGGCGGGCCGAGAAGCACGTACACCCCGGTGCGAGAAAGCTCCCGACGATTTCGGGCGTCGGTCATCAAGGCCCGGGGAATCACGATTCCAGCCCCGCTCCAGTTGGATTTCTCTATGGTCCGCAATCCCTCCGGATCGCCTCCGGGCAGGAAAATCCGGATTGAATAGGGTTTGTTCATCCTGGTGTTCGTTCGGATTCTATGCCTCCCGGTTTGCTGGTTCGAGTTCGGAACGGCCGAGCCAGTAGCAGGCAAGCGGGGCAGGGATCTTGAGGATCTCGATGTTGTGTCCGCCTTCCCGGAGCTGGAGGACGCCGAAATCCGATGGTCTGCGCGTGATGACGTACCCACGGCTCACGTCCCGCGAGATACAGAATTCGATCAAGCCATTGAGCTCGGCAATACCCGTGTTCTGTCCCCGGTATTTCACCTCGAAGGGAACCAGGCGGCCTGGCACCTCGGCGATGATGTCGACTTCCACGTCATTCTTGCCCCGCCAGTAGGCGAAGTTCACGTTGACGTCGTAGAAACGGGTGAAGACGTGCTTGAAGAATGCGGTCTCCACGGCCCGCCCGAGCAGGGCGTCATCCGTGAGCAGGGCCCGCCCCTTGGAAAGGACGCTGGGGCTGATGGCGGCGTCGGCCAGGTAGATCTTGTGACGCCCGCGGAGCACTTCCTTGCCGTATCCGAGGGGAGACAGCTTGTGGATGAGGTGAACGGCCGACAGCAGCTCGATGAAGTTGGAGGCGGTGGGCTTCTTGACGGCGAGATTCTTGCACAGGACCTGCATGTCCAGCAGGCCGCCGTCGTGCAGGCACAGGTAGAGGAAGGTGTGTTCGAGCTCAACGACGCGACGGACTCCAAAGAGGGCGGTCATGTCCCGTTTCAGGACCTTGTCCACGATGTCCTCCCGAAGGAGTTTCTGCGCCCAGTTCACGCTTGGGGCTAGGGCGCATTGCGGAAACCCGCCACGCTGAAGGTACTCATGGAACTCGAGCACCAGCGGTTCGGCAGCTGCGCTCGCCCTTGAGAAATCACCCTCGGTCCAATCGAAGAGACGTGACAGCGAAGGGACCGCAGGCAGCTGAGGCTCGGTCCGCTGACGGATCCGGAGGAACTCATAAAAGGAAAGAGTCGCCAGCCGGATCGTGTGCCAACGGCCGACGCCGCTCTCCTGGCCTTCGGTGACCAGCGGGGTCGCGGAACCAGTCAAGGCGATGCGGCGGTCCTTCTGGAAGTCGACCTGGTGCTTCACCCAGGTCTGCCAGTTTGGGAGGAACTGGATCTCGTCGATGAACAGATACTCCGGTCCGGGAGACCGTCCTTCGGTCGACCGCCAGAGGCTCAGGACCGATTCGAGCCCGACCAGCTTGAGCAGGGGTTGATCGAAGGTGACGTAGAGGATGTTTCGGGGATCGACGCCGGACTTCACGAGCGACTCGATTGCCTGGAGGAAGAGAGTGGTCTTCCCGATCTGTCGGGCCCCGCTGAGAAGGACGGCACGTGGGGCCGGCGGGTTTCGGAGCCAAAGATCCAGCTCTGCAAAAGCTGCCCGCGGCCAGGTGGGCAGGTCCGAAACACGCTCGCCCCGCCACCAAGGGTTCATCTCCCGGAGGATGGCGATCAGCTCAGAATCGGGCACAATCACGAGCCTACTGTCTTAAAACAGCGATTTAAGGCAAGTATACTTTCCTTAAATGGGCCATTTAAGACGGTAGCCGGTCATTTGAGGCGGATTCCGACACTGCTCCGGCTGAGAAGGGCACGGAGTGGCGACGTCCCCGTCGCCTTGGGAAAGGTCCCGTGAGGGCAGCGGGGACGTTGCCGCTCCGGTTGAGGTCAAGATGAGCCTCCGGTCATTCGGGGCGATTCGTCACTCGAAGGCCCGGTCGAAGAAGGCCTTGAGCCGGGCGGCGGCGGGGATGCCGAACCGCTGGAACGTGGCGCGGGTCCGGGGATCCGGCTTCCAGTCGAAGAAAGCATGTCCCGCGTCCGGGACCTGGAGGTATTCCACGGGCTGGCCGGCGGCTCGAAGGGCCTCGGCGTAGGACTCCACCTCTTCGTGGGCGATGACCGGATCCTCGGATCCTCGGACCATGAAGTGCGGGATCAAACGTTCGGTTCCGGGTGGGATGTTCACTTCGGGTGAGACGGCCTCGACCGTCCGGGTGGGCTCGTCCTGGAGGAATCGGGAAAGGACCGGCACCCCGAAAGCGCCGTAGCTGGGGGCGACACCGCGGATGGCTTGGGTGAGTTCCCGGCGGAATTCCTCCGGCGTCTTGCCGGGTGGCAGGTAGCTCGGGAGGAACTCGTGGACACCGCGTTCCCTGCCGAAGCCGCGGTCGCCTATCCGGTCGGTCATCAATGCGGCCACTGCCGACAGGTGCCCGCCGGCGCTGTCGCCCGTCAGTGCGAGACGGGTGGGATCGCCGCCGTATTGGGGTGCGTGATGCAGCAGGTGGGCGAGTGCCCCGAAGACATCCTCGACGAGGCCCGACATCGGCGTTGGCGTGGCGTCGCCGTCGCGATTGCCGAGCCAGCGGTAGTCGAGGCTGCAGACCACGCAGTCTCCATGGCGCACCCATTCGCGGGCGAGGCCGCGCATGATGTGCTGGTTGTTCGAGATCCAGGCGCCGCCATGGATGATCGCGATGATCGGCAGGTCCTTCGCGCCATCCGGGGTGAAGACGTCGTAGCTGAGCTTCTTTCGCCCGGGTTGCGCGTAGACGATGTCGTGTCGGACCGAGAAGCCAGCGAGTTCCTCGGCTTTCACGAAAGACGCGCCGAGGATCTTGTCGCAGTCCACGACCACCTCGAAGGCCGGCGTCATCGATTCGTGGAACATCTTCCCCCAGACGCCCGGCTGGGCGTAGTAGAGGGAATCGAAGGCGAATCTGGCGTCGGGCGATGCGGTCAATCGGAGCACCGAGCCGGCGGGGACGAAGCCGTCGGCGGGAATGGGCGGCTCGACTTGGAGCGAGCCGTTCCCGATGGGATCGAAGGTGACGCGGAATGAGTCCCGAGGCTGGCGCATGCGGATGGCCGGGTTTCCTCTAGGCTTTCGACCACGCCCGTCGCAGGACGCGGAGGAAGTTGCCGTGGTTGAGGCCGTCGATGTCGGACTGGCTCCAGCCGCGGGCGCGGAGGCGTTCACCGAGTTGGGTGATGTCGGCGATGGTCTTGAGGTCCTTCGGCGTCTGCTCGTGACCGTAGGCGCCGTCGAGATCGGTACCGATGCCGACGTGCGCGGTGGAGCCGGTGACCTGGCAGATGTGGTCGACGTGATTGGCGACGGTGTCGAGGGAGACGCCGGTCGACTCGGGCGTCGACTGCCCGCGGACCCAACCCGGGACGAGCATCCAGGCGTCCATGGCCATGCCGATCACGGCGTCGCGCTGGGCGAGCAACCGGATGAATTCGTCCGGCAACTGGCGTTGGTGCGGGACGAGGGCGCGGCAGACGTGGTGGCTCGCCCAGATGGGGCCGTCGTAGAGATCGAGGGCCTCGGTGAAGCACTCGTCGGAAAGGTGGGTGACGTCGAGGATGAAGCCGAGTCGCTGCATCTCGCGGAGCAGGTCGCGTCCGCGGGCGTTGAATCCGCCGGTCGTGCTCGTGCCCTGAGCGTACACGCCGGGCCCGTAGTGCGCGGGTCCGACGGCGCGGAGGCCGTAGTTCCAGGCACGTTCCAGATGGTCGAGCGTGATGAGCGAGTCAGCGCCTTCGAGGGAGAGGAGGCATCCGATGGGGCGCGGGGCGGCCCCGGGAACTTCCGGGGTGGACCAGAGGGCGATCTGGGCTTCCAGGGAGGCGCGGTCGCGGATGATGCGGATCTCGCCGGCTTCCTCCATGGCTCCGTACCAGGCGCGTTGGGCCTGGGTCATGGCCCAGGCCTGCGCCGGTGAAGCCCACCCCGCGACGGGGCTGTAGGCGTTGTGTTCGACGCGGGCGATCTGCGTGGCGACGCACAGGCCCATGCCGGCCCGGCGCATCTCGGGGAACGAGACGGTGGCGCGGCCGCGATCGGGCTTGTCGCGCAGGTGGGCCTCGCGCTGGCGGAGGTCTTCGAGGGACCGCGTCAGGTCGCGGTTCCACTCGATGGCGTTCATGGCGAGGTCGAGGTGGGCGTCGAAGACAAACATGGGCTGAGAAGGGTCCACAGATTTCACCTTAAAAAGCGGCAGTTGGAGTAGCCACAGATTTCACCCTGAACAAGGCAGTTGGGTTATCCACCGATTTCACAGATTTCAAAGATGGACCGAGATGAGAGGCCTCACCGCATCGCTGTCTCCCTGCCACCCGCGGGGCGAAACGACAGACTTTCTCAACCGGCTTCCAATCCGCGGTGAGGGTATGAGGTTTGTGCGCGGTCCCGGGAGCACTCGGGCAGCAATTGCAGGATGGACGGAGACGGGTACACCTTTGGGCCTGTCGGTCTTTGCTAAACAGACAGGTGGCACTTCGGGAGTTGCTCGTTGATTGCACTTGGAGCTCAACACTCCGTTTCTGTGAATCGAGCTTCGGCGAAAAGCACCTACATTGGGGACCGCCCCGCATACCTGAGTGCATGTAGTCGCCTGGCCCGTCTCCGTCCACCTGCTCACTAACACATCCTGTCCAGTGCAGCAATCATCCATACCACCCACCGTATCCCGGGTCGTCGGTCTCGACGTCCACCCGGATTCCTTCACCGCCTCCATCCTCCAAGGGCCTACTCCCCTGGCGGCTGTTGTGCTGCAAACCTTCAACAAGGTTCCCATCGCCCAGCTCGCTTCCTGGGCCAAGAAGAACACCCTCCCCACCGACACCCTCGTCCTGGAGGCCTCCGGCAACACCTTTGACGCCGTCCGCAAGCTGCGCGCCATCGAGCGCAACGCCCTCGTTCTGGAGAGTGTCTTCATCGGCAAGCTCAAGGAATCACACGCCAACAACGACCGCATCAGCGCCACCCGCATCGCTCGCGCCTACCTCTGCGGCAACGCCAAGCTCGTCTGGGTCCCCGATCCACTCACCCAGGAGCGACGCGACCTCTTCCACGCACACCGCAGGGCCGTCAAGGGCGTCACTGCCGCCAACAATTCCCTCTCCTCCTACCTCAGTGACAACGGCGTCCGACTGGGAGAGTCCCTCCTGGACCTCGGCCGTGACGAACGCCGCACCGCCATCCTCAAGGCCAGGACCTGGAATCCAATGCAGACCCAGATCCTGGAGATCCGCTTGCTCGAACTCGAATACCACATCGAACTCGAGCGACGCTTGGCCAGCCTCGTCGCCCAACAGGTCCTCCAGGATCCAAAGCTCCTCGAACTTACCCGACTCACCGGCATCCGCGATGTCATCGCCTTCGCCATCGGGGCAGTCGTTGGTGACATCAACCGATTCAAGTCCCCGAAATCCCTCGTCAAGTTCGTCGGCCTCAACCCCGCCTTCGACGACAGTGGCAAGGGTACCAAGTCAGGCGGCATCAAGGGGCATGGGCACAAAGATCTCCGCGCCCTTCTCATCGAGGCAGGCCACTCGCTGCTGCGTTCATCCAAGCATCCCAACAGCGACTGGGGCCGCAAGCTGCTGGGCCGAAAGGGCGAGGTCTCGCTTGTGGTGGCAGCCTTGGCCCGCAAGCTCATCACCCAGGTCTGGTACTCGCTCATGGGACTCACCGACCCCATGGAGCAAGCCGGCAAACCCATGGTCCAGAAGCTCGGAAAAATCATCTCCCGCGTCGGCCAACAGGGCCTCGACGCACTGGGCATCACCCGCAAGGACGCTCGCGAACAAGCGATGGAAATCCTCCGCAGCCGCAAGTCGGGCCGGGAGTACACCCTCCGAAACGGTCTTCCCGCCCAAGACTTGGGTGCGCAAGCGCAGCCCCCTCACAACGAAGCCGGCATGACGGTTCCAGCGTCGGCCGTGGCGACCTAGACACAGGGGAAGTCAGGCAAAGCGCGGAAGCGCAAAAGGGAATTGAAAAGAGCCGCCTTCGGCGGAAGGTTTTGGCCGCCTAGAAACGGAGAGGGGAGGACGGCATAGGCGCAAGCCCACCGTTCTCTCCTTTCCCAGGCTGGGTGCTGGCGCAGGCACCACGCGCCCTGGTGCAGTCAGCATGCTTGGCCCACGAAAGATTTTCCCTTCGGTTTTCTCAGGCTCTCGTTGACAAACCACATACCTGTAATCTGTGGATCCAACCGACTTTTGCAGGTTCACGGATTGCACGGATTCTTGGGGCTCAGCGCGGGGCGGGTTCCGGGAGTGCTCAAAAAAGCGGGCCGAGGATCCACGGGGCGAATTCCTC
Organism: Limisphaerales bacterium; assembly: GCA_965284395.1. Classification (GTDB taxonomy): domain Bacteria; phylum Verrucomicrobiota; class Verrucomicrobiia; order Limisphaerales; family UBA9464; genus UBA6176. Next base: position 2,127,087 of record OZ260084.1, read on the forward strand.
GTCGCCGATGCCGAGGAGTTCGGACTTGGTGCGTTTGCCACCGGCGACGGCGACGACCTCCTCGAAGATACGGCGTCCGACTTCCTCCACGGTCTCGGTACCGTCGAGAATCGTGCCGGCGTTGAGGTCCATGTCGTCTTTCATCCAGTCGTAGAGGGTCGTATTGGTGGCGACCTTGATGCAGGGCATCGGCTTGCAGCCATAGACGCTGCCGCGGCCGGTGGTGAAGACGCCGACGTTGCATCCGCCGCAGACGAGTCCGGTCATGCTGACCGGGTCGTAGCCCGGCGTGTCCATGAAGGCGAAGCCGGGCTGGGAGACATCCTCGGCGTACTGATACACGGCGGCGAGAGGGGCCTGGCCGCCCTTGGCAATCGCGCCGAGGCTCTTCTCGTAGATGGTGGTGAGGCCGCCGGCCTTGTTCCCGACGCTCGGGTTGTTGTCGATCGTGGCGTTGTGCAAGCGGGCGTAATCCTCCCACCAGCGGACCATGCGGAGGAGCTTCTCGCCGACTTCGCGGCTGACGGCCCGGCGGGTAAGCAGGTGTTCCGCTCCGTAGATTTCCGGGGTTTCGGCGAGCACGCTGGCGCCGCCGTGACGGACGAGTTCGTCGCTGGCGAAACCTAGCGCAGGGTTGGCCGTGATGCCGGACGCGCCATCCGAGCCACCGCAATTCAACGCGAGGGCGAGTCGGGACAGGGGCAGCGGCTCGCGTCGGAGGGCATTGGCGGCGGGAAGCAGACGACGGACGGCGGCGGCGGCGGCCTCGATCGTCTTGGCCACGCCGCCCTGGGTCTGGATGTTCATGACCGCGGGCGGGGTTCCGCCGGGACCGGCGGCTTCCAGCTGCTGTTCACGGATCAGGCGGTCGACCTGATTGACCTCGCAGCCGAGCCCGAGCAGCACCCAACCGGAGATGTTCGGATGCTTCGCGATGCCGGCGAGGACGCGCTGGAGCAGGCGGGTCGGCTCGTCATCGGGCATCGCGCATCCGCTCTTGTGGGTAAAGGCGACCACGCCGTCGACGCCGGGAAACTCGCGGGCGAAGTCCGGCCCCTTGAATCGGTCCGCGACATAGCGCGAGACCGAGGCCGAGCAATTCACGCTGGAGATGACGGCGATGTAGTTCCGGGTGCCGGCACGTCCGCCGGGCCGGGCGAAGCCCTGGAAGGTCCGGTGCTCGTCCGGGGCGAGTGGCGGCAGGGCGCGGATGTCCGTGCCAATGTCGGCCTGACGGGCGAAGTCGCGGGACTCGACGTTGTGGACGTGGACGTGATCCCCGGCGCGGATCGCGCCGCGGGCGAAACCGATCGTCTGGCCGTACTTCTTCAGGGCGGATCCGTCCGAAAGGTCGCGGACGGCGAGCTTGTGTCCGCGGCCGACGTCCTGGCGCACCGTGACGGAGGCGCGGTCGAGCAAGAGCTCCGTGCCGGCCTTGATGGGCGACTTGGCGACGACGACGTCATCCTCGGGACGAAGCCGAAGGGCGACCTGAGAGAGCGGGATGCCTGCCACGTGTCGAGGTTGGGGGAGAATCCAGAGGTGAAGTCAACGCAATCGCTGCCGCCAGTCGGCTTCCAGCGCGGCCAAAGCGGTCAGGAGTTTTTCCAGGCTTGGACATCTTCCCGCCGCAGTTGCCGGCTCCCACCCATCGCGGATGAAGGCGGCCAAGGTGGAGTTGTAGGCGGGCCCCTGCCTCAGGTTTCCGGAGGGGTCGCGACGCACCAAGCCATCCCGGATGTCCCGTTTCGCCGAGGTGGCGGCGAGTTTGAGCAGTTCCAGCTTCGGGTCGGCCAGATCCTCGGGCCGCTGGTAGGAAATGGCCTTTCGAATCCCAAGAAAGCCGGCGAATGGTTTGTCGGCTGCCAGAACCCAGGCTTCGACCTCACGGACGGCTACGCGAAACAGGAAGTCCGTGTGTCTTGGGCAAGGCAGCCACTCCCGGATCAGGCCCGGTGCGCAGTCCTGTCTGTCGAGATCCGTCAGCAGGAGCACTGGCGAGACACGGGCCATTTTGTTGAACGCGGGGGTGTTCTTCCTGAGGTATCCGAACCCGTTGCGTTTGAAGACTGGGCCGACGGCGTAGGCTCGGCGCTCGTCGAGCACGCGGCGCAGCAGCGATTCGCTCAGATCGTCCTCGACCGCCAGAAGGATGGGGATCGGCGGATTCAATCGAAGCGCGGAAGCTGATCGATGGACGCCGGTGCGGTCATGGGAAGTACTGCCTCCGCCATGGTCATTCCGCCTTCGAGCAATAGGCTGATGTCCTCCATGTCTGAAGCCAGTTTGACCTCGGTACCCTCGCTGCCGTGAGGAACCAAAAGGGTCACCTCCTCTGGCGAGATTCCGCGATCGCTGAATAGTTCCGAGCTGTGGGATGAGGTGAAAACCTGCCGGTTTCTGGTCCGCTGCAGCTTCCAGATCATTTCGGGAAGCTTGGCGACGATCGAAGTGTGCAGGGACAATTCTGGCTCCTCGAGGAGCAGGAGGCTGTCCCCATCGAGGAGGGTCCACAGCAAGCCGATCAATCGCAGGGTTCCATCCGAGAACTGGTCTTCCCTTTGCCTTCCGGCATTGGGCCGCCAGTGTTTGTAGACTGCCTCCAGGTGGGGTTGGCCTTTGTCGTCTCGAACGTCCGTGAGTTCCTTGAGTTCGGGAACTGCCGACTGCAGCGCCTTCTCGATCTTCTTGAGTCGCGATCGGCGCGTGATTTCCGGCGTTTCCATGAGCCGGTCGAGAAACTTCATGCCAAAAGGATCCTCACCCACTGCATCGCGATTTGCCAGGTGCGGAAACTTCAACAACTGCGGGACGAGATGGAGGTACAGGATCTTCTGGAAGGCTTCAGCCAAAGGGCGGAACTCCCGATTAGCACTGATCTGTTCCAGGTGCGTCTCCGTCAAACGGAGTTCGTCGTTGCGGTCTTCCTCATTTGGCCGGTCGACGATGAGCTTTCCATCCTTCCACACTTTCTCGTGAGTCAGCAGCACCTGACGCATTCCGCGGGATTCCAGCTTCAGTCCGATGCCATAGCGCCAGGTCGTTGCGTCTACGCCGGTGCCATCCTTCAGTTCGACTTCGATCCCGACTTTTGGGTCGCGGCGGGCAGCGAGGCAACGCAGCTTCGTAAGACCGCCCCTTTGGAGGACAGCCTGCTGGAGGCCGCCACCCCTTTGGGCTAGATCCCGCAGGAATCGAAACGCGTCGAGGAGGTTCGATTTCCCGCTGGCGTTGGGCCCCGTGATGAAGACTCGTTCGGTCAATGCCAGATCCACCGCGGTAAAGTTCCGCCAATTCCTCAGCTGCAGCCGCGTGAATCGCATGGGCGCAATGATGATGGCTTCATGGATTCGCTCAAACGCCAAAACGTGCGGGGTGGATCTCCACCTGAGGTTTGGCGCGGTGCCGGCGGGACTAGTGAGAACCCGGGTTTGGGACGACCTGTCGATTCAGGATGAAGAAGAAGGGTTGGGGCATGCCCTTGTAGTCCATGATGCCGAGGACGGAGTCGTCATGGATCCGCCGGAACACGTCGTGGATAGGGAGTTGGTCGTAGATCATGGTGGCGGATGGGGTGCCGCGGAAGGTGGTCATCCGGAGTCGGGCTCGGGATCTGGATGTCCCGAGGAGGGGCAGCAGGAGCTGGAAGAGTCTTCCCACGGCCGCGGACTTGGGCATCTGCCCCTTTTTGGCGAGGGCAAGGGATGGACCGAGGAGGGCGGGATTGACGCAGGCGAGGTCCTGGTTGCGCTTGGAGAATACCAGGGGGTGCACGTCTTCCGGGCTGTCGAACCGCTTCCCGTACCAATGATAGGACTCGAGGAGGCCGTCCATGGGATGGTCGGTCTGGAAGCCCTCGCCCCGCCAGCTCCCGAGCATGAACTGGAGGTCCACTGGCTGCAGTGAATCAAACAGGTCGAGGGCCTGTGCGGTCGTCGCCTTCCGGTGCTTCAAGAGATCCTGAGCGGTCATCTGTAGGGTGGTGTGGTTCGTGGTTTCGGCACGGTTGCCCTCGGGTGAATGCCTCCGCTAGCCTCGGCACATGGTCCCCTTGGCGGAATCCCGGTTGGCAAGGCATTTGTCGGAGCCCGTCCGAGCATTGCTGGTTGCCGGTGTTGAGCGACGGGTCTTCCAGGGCGGTGAGCGGATCTTCGAGGAGGGTGGCGCGGGGGACGGGTTGTACGTGCTGGAGTCCGGTGCCGTGGAGATCGCGGCGCGATCCGTGCCGGGGCGGCAGCATCGGCTGGCCGTGATGGAACCGGGGGAGTACTTCGGGGAAATGGCGGTGTTCGATGGCGGGGCGCGGTCGGCCTCGGCGATTGCCCTGGAGAAGTCGGTCCTGCAGTTCGTGCCCACCCCGTTGCTGCAGGAGTTGCTGGAGCATTCGCCGATGCTGGCGGCGGCGCTGGTCCGGGATTCGAGCCTGCGCATGCGGGACTTCAACCGCCGGTTCCTGCAGGAATTGCTCAAGGCAGAGCGCCTCAGCCTCGTCGAGCGCTTGGCGCGGACGATCGTCCATGACTTCCGGAATCCACTGAACGTCATCGGAATCGCGGCCGACCTGGCGGCTGAACCGTCGGCGACCCTCGAATCGCGGCGCTCTGCCCGGGACCGGGTACGGCGTCAGGTCGAGGTGCTCAACCGGATGATGCAGGAGCTTCTGGATTTCACGCGGGGGATGACGCCGTCGGCGGTGCTGCCGAGGGTCGACTTCGTGGATTTCGTGCGGGAGTTGGTCTTCGAACTGGAGCCGGAGGCGAGTCGACGGGGCGTGGGCGTGGACGCGGATCTTAGCCCGCTGACGGAAAGCCCATTGTGGGTACGGATGGATGCCCTGCGGATGCAGCGAGTCTTCAACAACCTTTTCCAGAACGCGTTTGACGCACTCGGGTCCATCGCCGAACCCGTCCTTCGGCTGCGGTTCAAACTCACCGAAAGGGACGTCGTAATTGAGGTTTCCGACAATGGGCCTGGCATCCCGGCCGAGGTCCTGCCGCATGTGTTCCAGCCGTTCGTCACCTTTGGCAAGGCGCATGGCACCGGGCTCGGCCTCGCGATCTGCGACCGCATCGTGGCGGAGCATGGCGGTCGGATGTCGGTCATCAACCAGCCGGGGTCCGGAGCCTGCTTCCGGTTTGGATTGCCCCGGGCGCGGCCGGGAGACACCGAGACAGTCATTACCAAGTCATGAAGCTCGTGATTCCGGGCGGCACCGGTCAGATCGGCCGCATGTTGGGGCGATGGTTCCAGGCCTCCGGTCACGAGGTCGTCGTCCTGGGACGAACCCGGGCGGAGGGGCCGTGGCGATGGGTCGGTTGGGACGGGGAGCACCTCGGGCCGTGGACCGCTGAACTCGAGGCCGCCGACGTCGTGATCCAGCTGGCTGGCCGAAGTGTGAATTGCCGCTACAACGCCCGGAATCGTGCCGAGATCCTCGAATCCCGCGTTCGCTCCACCCGCGTGCTGGGCGAGGCCCTGGGCCGATGCCGCCGTCCGCCGCCAGTCTGGCTCCAGTCGAGCACGGCCACCATCTATGCGCATCGGTACGATGCTCCCAATGATGAAGCCACCGGCTTGATCGGTGGCGACGAACCCGGAGTCCCGGAGACCTGGCGGTTCAGCGTCGGCATCGCCAAGGCTTGGGAAGCTGCGGCCCTCGCGACCGTTCCGGCGGGTGTCCGGCTTGTGCTCCTTCGTTCAGCCATGACGATGAGCCCCGATCCTGGCGGTGTGTTTGACGTGATGCTCGGTTTGGTTCGCAAGGGGCTCGGTGGCCGGAATGGGGACGGCCGCCAGTTCGTCTCGTGGATCCACGAACGGGACTTCTGCCGGGCCATCGACTGGCTGATCACGCACGACTGGTCCGGTCCGGTGAACCTCTGTGCGCCGACCCCCCTGCCGAATGCCGAGTTCATGCGGGAGTTCCGCCGGGTTTGGGGTATCGGCGTCGGGCTGCCCGCCTTGGAATGGATGGTGGAGATCGGCGCGGTCTTCCTGCGGACGGAATCGGAACTGATCCTGAAAAGCCGCCGGGTCGTGCCGGGCCGGTTGTTGGAGGGAGGATTCCGGTTCGAGTTCCCCAATTGGCCCTCGGCGGTGCGCGAGCTTTGCGGCCGATGGCGGGCTCAGTCCGGGCGGTAGCCCCGATCCTGCCCGGCGAGACGAAAGTTCAGGCGGTCGCCGGCCGGCTGTTGCGCCGGGCGAGGAAGAAGTAGAACAGGGCGCCGATCCAATGGGTGAACCAGATCAGGGCCGCCCAGCCGACCCGCGCCCAGCCACTGATGCGGTCATTGCGGATGACGTCGATGAGCATCCAGACCCAGAAGAGGAAGGCGCCGATGACGATGGCGGCGATGGTCAGGGGCAGGAGGAGGAGCAGGACGACGAGGCCGAATGCGGCGCCGGCGAAGAGGAAGAGTTTCATCATGATGCGAGCCTTGGCGGAGATCACCCGGGTGGGAACGGCCGGGTTTCAGGGAAGATTTCAGCGCAGAAAAGGCAGTTGGATCCACAGATTGCGCCGATTCCACGGATTGGAAGCAGGTTGGGAAAGCTTTCCGTTTCACCCGGCGGGTGAATTGGAACCTGCGAAGCGGGGAGGCTTCTTGTCCCAGTCCATCTGTGGAATCCGTGAAATCGGTGGATAACCCAACTGCCGCTTTCAGGTTCAGGGGCGGGGAGCGCAAGAATTGGGGGCGGTTGGCCACTGGGCGGGTTGACCGTGGAAACAGGGTGAATAATGGATGATTGGAAAAGTCCTGAAAAAGGTTACGTACACGTATGATGTTCACGCGCGCCATCCAGGTCGGGTTCCTGCCAGCACTCCTGCTGGGCCTGGCTTCCACCTGCCTCGGCGCGTCCGGGAGCTTCAAGAAGACCGCCCTGCCGTTCCTCGAGAAGCACTGCTACGAGTGCCACGGCGGCAAGAAGGTCAAGGCCGACCTCAACCTGAAGGAGATCCGCGACGACAGCCGGGTGCTCCCCGAACTCAAGCTCTGGCGAGGCGTCCTCAGTCAGGTGAACTCGGGCGAAATGCCCCCGAAAAAGCACCCCAGCCAGCCCACCCCCGAGGAAATCACCGCCTTCAACCAGGCCATCGAGGATTCCATCGCGGCCGCCGAGGCCAAGCTTCCCCCGGATCCCGGCCGCGTCACCGCCCGACGTCTCAACCGGACCGAGTACAACAACACCGTCCGCGACCTCCTCGACGTCGACTTCAACGCCTCCGAGAACTTTCCGGCTGACGACATCGGCCATGGCTTCGACAACATCGGCGACGTGCTCAGCATGTCGCCGGTGCATCTGGAGCGGTATCTGGACGCGGCCGAGGGCATCGCTGAACGGGCCGTCACCCTCAAGCTGCCCAAACCGCCCGAGCGGACCACCTTCTCGATCTTCCTCGAACCCGGCGGGTACGGCTCGGAGAACGGCACCCGGCCGGTGACCAATTCGGCCGCTGAGCTGTTCGTCCGACACACCTTCAAGGAGTCCGGTTCCTATCGATTCCGCGTTCGGGCTGGGGCCACCAACGCGGAGGGCGGCGAGCCCGTCCGGATGAAGCTCGTCGTCGGTGACAAGGAGGTCTTGGCGACGTCGGTGACGAATTCCCCGAAGAAGTGGGAATCCTTCGAGGTGGAACTTGACCTCCCGGCCGGCGAGCACCGATTCGCCGCGCGATGGGTCAACCGCGACACCAACGTTGCCGCACAGACGCTCTACATCAACGAGTTCAAGGTCATCGGTCCGAAGGACACCCGCACCCCGTTCATGAAGCGGGCCGACGGCATCGCCTCAGACCGCCCTGCCGAACAGCGACCTGCCGAACAGCGACCTGCCGAGGTGGTGCGATGGTTCCTGACCCGGGCTTTCCGTCGGGTGCCGACTGCGGACGAGGTGACCCGATACACAAAGGTCTTCGTTGCCGGGCAGGAAGCCGCGGACGGAAAGTCCTCCGGTGGACTGCAGGAATTGGTCCGGGCGACGCTCGTCTCTCCCAAGTTCCTGTTCCGGGTTGAGCTGGACAACCAGCCCAAGGCGAAGAAACCCCAACGCCTGGATGACTTCCAGCTCGCCTCCCGGCTGAGCTACTTCCTCTGGAGCACGATGCCGGACGATGAGTTGCTCGCGCTCGCCGCGAAGGGGCAGCTGGCGCCCAAGGTCGAGGAACAGGTGCGCCGGATGTTGAAGGACCCGAAGGCTTCGGCGCTGGTGCAGAACTTCGGACTCCAGTGGCTCCAGATCCAACGTCTCGCGACCTTCCAGCCCGACACAAAGCTCTTCCCGGCCTTCGACGAGAACCTTCGCAAGGCCATGCTTCGTGAGACGGAGCTGTTCCTGGGCGAGATCATCCAGGAAGACCGCAGCATCCTCGACCTCGTGGACGCGGACTTCACCTACGTGAACCGCACCCTGGCCCGGCACTACGGCATCGAAGGCGATGCCTTCAAGGGCGGTGACGGCCGCGGGCGTCGTGGGGGTGGCGATCGGCGCGGCGGCGAATTCGTTCGCGTGACGCTTCCCGACCGCAAGCGCGGTGGACTGCTGACCCAGGCCAGCATCCTGACGGCGACTTCGAACCCCACCCGGACCTCACCCGTGAAACGCGGCAAGTGGGTGCTCGAACAGATCCTCGGCACGCCTCCGCCTCCGCCTCCGCCGAACGTGCTCGGCTTGGAAGATCAGAAGGAGCTGTCGGGGACGCTTCGCCAGCGCATGGAACAGCACCGTGCCAACCCTACCTGCGCCAACTGCCATCAGCAGATGGATACCCTTGGGTTCGCCTTCGAGAACTTCGACGCCATCGGCCGCTTCCGGGAAAAGGACGCCGACGGCGCGATCGATCCTTCGGGCAAGCTTCCGGATGGCCGCGAATTCCAGGGACCGGGGGATTTGCGCACCCTCTTGCGCGAAAAGAAGGACCTCGTCGCGCGGAACCTGGCGGAGAAGCTGACGACCTACGCGTTGGGTCGCGGGCTTGAATATTATGACGAGCGTGCCCTGAGAAAGATCCTCGCGGAGGTGGCACGCTCAGAGTACCGTTTTTCGTCACTGGTCGTGTCGATCGTGCAGAGCGATCCGTTCCGCATGCGGCGCGGCCTGGGAGTGCAGTCCGGCGAGGTCCCGAAGGGCGGGTCCTGAGAGAGAAACAGAGAATTTCAAGTCATCGGAAAAACCATGAGCAAACCGATCACCCTTTCCCGCCGCACGCTGTTGCGCGGCGTGGGTACTGCGCTGGCACTGCCCTGGCTCGAAGCCATGGGACCCCTCACGGCCTGGGCCGATGCGGCGGCACCGGCCACCAAGACGGCGCCCAATCGCATGGCATTCCTGTACGTCCCGAACGGCATCAACATGGCCGACTGGCGGCCCGGTGCCGAGGGAGCCCTTCCCGAGGAACTGCCCGCAACCCTCCAGCCGCTCGCATCCTTCCGGAATGATTTCTCGATCCTGACCGGCCTGACCGCCGACAAGGCCCGGGCAAACGGTGACGGCGGTGGCGACCACGCCCGCGCCCTCTCGGCCTTCCTCACCGGTACCCAGCCTCGCAAGACCGACGGCACGGACATCCGCGCGGGGGTTTCCGTTGATCAGGTCGCCGCGGCCCGTCTCGCCGACCAGACCCGCCTCGCCTCGCTCGAGATCGGCACCGAGGCCGGTTCGATGGCCGGCAACTGCGATTCCGGCTACAGCTGCGTATACTCTTCGACCATGGCCTGGCGTTCGGCGACCCAGCCGTTGCCCAAGGAGGTCAACCCGAAGCTCGTGTTCGAGCGCCTGTTCGGTGCCGGGTCCCGCGAGGAACGCGTGCGACGCGACGCCCGCCGGAAGAGCGTCCTCGACCTCGTGAAGGATGACTTCGCCGACCTGAACGGCCGGCTCGGCCGTGGCGACCAACGCAAGCTCGACGAGTATTTCTCGGCCGTCCGCGACCTGGAGATGCGCATCGAACGCGCGGCTTCCATGCCGGCCCCCGCGATGCCCGAGGGCTTTGTCCAGCCCGCCGGTGTCCCGGGCAGCTACGAGGAGCATATCCGGCTCATGGCCGACTTGATGGTCCTCGCTTTCCAGACCGAGAGCACCCGGGTTTGCACGTTCGTCCTGGCGAACGAGGGCAGCGGAAAGCCCTACCCCTTCATCGGTGTCAGTGAGGGTCACCATGACCTTTCCCACCACGGCAACAACGCCGAGAAGAAGGCGAAGATCGCCAAGATCAATCGATTCCACACCACCCAGCTCGCCTACCTGCTCGAGCGCATGAAGTCGGTGAAGGAAGGCGACGGCACGTTGCTCGACCACTGCATGCTGGCTTACGGCAGCGGCAATTCCGACGGCAACGCCCACAACCACGATGACCTGCCGATCCTGCTCGCCGGCGGCGGTTGCGGGACCCTCAAGCCGGGTCGTCACGTTGTCTTCCCTAAGGAAACCCCGCTCAACAACCTCTGGCTCGCCATGCTCAACCGCATGGAGATCTCCGTCCATCAGCTCGGCGACAGCACCGGCGAGTTGAAGGGGGTCTGAGGGGGGAGTTCCCAGTTCCCAGGTGCCAGTTCCCAGTCCGTTGCGTCAGGAGGCTGGGGTCGACGGGGGGGGTAGCCAGTTCTCGGTCCTGGAACCTACGCGAAAGGCGGTGAAGAGCCTTCTGTAGGCCGCGTGCCCCCACGCGGCGGTTCATGATCCTGAAAACGGCAGTTGGGCTATCCACCGATTTTCAGATGAACCGGGACGGGGGCCTCACCGCATCGCAGTTTTCATGTCACCCGTGGGGTGAAACGACAGCCTCTCTCAACCGGCTTCCAATCCGTGCAATCGCTGTGATCTGTGGATCCAACCGCCGTTTCTAGGATGATTCACGCCGGGTGAGGGCACCCGGCCTACAGGCAACTGCCAACTCCTACGGCCCCGCCTGCTCGGGAGCGCTGGAGGGAGGGGCTTCCACTTCGACCCCAGGTGCTGCGGTTACCGGAACCGCCAGCTTTGCCTTCCGGACGCGCCACTCCACCAAGAACGAAATGGCGATCAACGCAGTCCCGCTGAAACCGAGGCACTCGAACCAGACGTTCTCCAGCACGTCGTCCACGACGGTCGCCTCGTTCATCTCCTCGCGGAGGTCTTCCATCTGATCGGCCAGGTCGTTGATCCGGTTGGCCTGACCCGGCGTCGCCAAGGCCACGGGCGAAGGTGGCTTGCCGGACTGCTTCGGATCGTTGAGCCGTGCGATCACGAACGACACCACCGCCGCGGCCAGCACGGCGAGCGTCCCGATTCCACGCAGCAGCGGCGGCGTCGATTCATCGATCCATGACGGCAGGCCACCTGCCGGAGCCGCCGGTGCGGCGTCCTTACCTGGGGATGACATTCAGCGTGAAGTAGGCCGAGGGGTGCAGCAGCGCTTGGCCGGCGCGGTTCTTCAGGCCCGGGAACTTCAGTTCGTGGATGTGTCCTTCGACGAGATCCATCGAGAGACGCAACGTCCGGCCATCTTCTGACAGCTTCACGCCGTGGATCGCCGGCTTGCCCTTGTCGACCTCCGGCGAGCCATAGTCCGACCGGTACAGATAGGTGTAGTTCTCGGCCGTGACGGCGGCAGTCGAGACGGACGCCGGATCGACGGGCTCCGTGAACGTCAGCTCGAAGCCATCGGGCCGGCTGTGGATCTCGTGGATCTCGAAGGGCGTCTTCCCCGTCCAGATGAGGCGTTGGAGGGCGAAGGGCTTTCCACCCCGGGCACCCCAGCCGCGATCCGAACCACCGACGAACAGCGATCCGTCCGGCGTCTGCTCGAGGCTGAGGGAGCCCGAAGCCAGTCCCTCGCGGAACGGCAGGCACGCGCCTTGATAGGTGCCGTTCACCTGTTCCAGGCACACCCGCATGACGGTGCTCCAGGTCTGGTCACCGACGAACAGTTGGTTCTGGAACGGACCGAACTTTCCGCCGGATCCGTCGTTCGCGATGCCGGAAGCGCTCTGACCCATCTTGCCGTACGGGAACCCAACCGCCGGCGGCACGAACTCCTTCATCTTCTTCCACTCGGTAGCGATCCGGCTGTTGGAGGTCGGATCCGCCGGGCGCGCGCCGAGGTTCGGCGCGAGCGAGTACCACTTGTTGCCGGTCGGGTTGCCGACGAAGCCGCCGGGCTTGAGATGCTTCAGCCAACAGGTGCCGTTCCACGGACCCTGATTGTCCGTGTAGAACATGTCGCCGAGGTGGTTCGTCGCGATGCCACCCGGCGAGCGGATGCCGGAGACCGTAGGAACGGCCTTGCCATCGGGTCCGACCTTCAGGCCCCAGCCGCGGAACTCGGTCTCGCTGGTGAAGGAACCCGTCAAACAAAGCACGAGCCAGATGTTGCCCTCGCGGTCGAACTTCGACCCGAACGCGTACTCGTGGTAGTCGCCGGTGATGCCCCAGCCATCGGAATAGGTCTCGAACACGTCGGCCCGATCGTCGCCGTTGGTGTCGCGCATGCGGGTGATCTCGCCGCGTTGCGTGGCATAGAACCAGCCGTCGCCGCGGGTCGTGATGCCCAGCACCTCATGGAGGCCCTGCGCGTAACGCGTGTACTTCACGTTGGCGGGCTTGGGATCGGGCCCCAGTGCGCCATCGACGAACCAGATGTCCCCGAGCCGCGTCGTGACGGCGAGGCGATCCTTGCCGAAGTACTGGATCGCGCCCGCTTCCAGCACGATGCCCTCGGGAATGGGGATCGTGACGAGGCGGTAGAACTCGTTCTCGCGCTCGGCGAGCGTCGCCGCCTGCGCGTGGGAGGCCAGCGAACCCGCGGCCAGCAACGTGGCCACGGCGCTTCGGAGGAACGGCATGTTCGAGGTGTTCATGGCGGAGGAAATGGAGGAATTCATGGTGGAGGTGTTCCCTGGGTTGCGTCGCGTCACCACGTGATCTCCTGGACCACCTGGCCCGGCACCCGGACCGGCACCCGCAGTTCCCGACCCACCACCACCGGGGTCGCCCCGGGGAAGCGCATCCGGACCTTGCCGTCGATCGTGTACGTCCCGTTCGCGCCGGCTTGTATCTCCCCTTCGGCAGCCCGGAACCAGACCGCACCCGACGGTGCCTCACCGCTGAACTTCAGCGTGCGCGTCAGGACGATGTCGACGTCGACCGACTTCGGAACCGGCGTGTCCTCGACCCGGATTCCCCCGAACGAGTAGCGGAACGTCGGCCGGCGCACGTCGTCGAGCGAGTAGCCGAGGAACCGATACCCGGCCGCCTTGCCGGAGTCCTTCGGCCACGCCGCGTCCGAAGACCCGAGGATCGCGAACGGCGCGCCACCGGGGAGCTTCACCACCTGGTCACCCAACGGCGGCTCGAATCCCACGCCGCGGTCCGTGCTGTGGCGCGACATGTCGATGAATCCGCCCTGCCAGATCATCGCCAGCGAGGTGTTGTTGGCGTCGAAGGCCAGGTTCGCGTGCTCGGGATAACCCACGCCGATGGCCCGCGCCCCGGCGCCCTCGATGAAGTTGCGGTAGATGACGGCTTCCTTGTCGACGACGACTTCCTGACGGGAACGGATCAGTCCCGCGGGAACGTCCGCCTTCGCGCCGCCTGCGAGCCAGGCCCAGATGGCGTTGATCTGATTTTCGGTGTTGCCGTCGAGGATCTCGGTGTTCGCCGCCCGGCCCTCGGGCCAGAAGCTCGGCATGCGCGTGCCCGGCCGCAGGGACGCCGGATTCGGCATGTAGCGGCGGAACCAGTCCCACCGCAACCGCTCGTGCATGCGGTCCAACGCCAGCGCCGGGATGCCCATGGAACCATACGTTGAGAAGGTATGGCACGCGATGCAGCTGAGTCCGTCGCGCCCAACCAGTCGGCGGCCGAACTTGGCGTCCCGATCCGAATGCGGTGGTTCCGGAGGACCGTTGGGGGCGACATCCGCCGCCTCGAACGCCGCCGGCAGGTGATCCGTGTTCGCCTTTCCGAACACCGGCATGCGCGTCGCCATGTACGGCCGGACCTTGGTGCCGTCCGCCAGCAATCGGGTCATCCATTCGCGACGCAGCTTCCCACCGACCTTCTCGAGGTGCGGGGGCAACTTGCCTTCCTCACCGAGGTCGGCTTCGCCAACCACCTTGAACCATCCGTCCCGTCCCGTGGCCGTGGGCCCGCCCACGCCATCCCGCTGGTGACAGGCCAGGCAACCGAGACGCGATGCGGTCAACGAAACCTGTTCCGCGGGCGTGACCGGCTGGGCAATCCGATCGAGCTTCGCCAGGGTTGTCCGCAGCGCCGAGCGTTGCCCTGCCGAAAGTGCGAACTGCGGTGCACCGGCGGGAACCTTCTCCGCGAGGCAGCCCGCATTCGGGCGCTTGGCGACTTCCCGCAACGGCCGCACGGCCTTCGCCGTCAGCGGTCCCGTGGCATCGGTCAGCCCGTGACAGGCGGTGCAGTTCAACTGGGAGAACCGAGTCCGGCCTGCCTGCGCCTTGGTCGCATCCACCGCGAAGCTCGTCCGACCCACCGGAAGCATCGGTTGGCCGAAGTGCTTCAGCACCGAACCCGGGATCGGCTGGCGCTCGAAGCCGGGCCCGGCCCAGCGCGCCTTGAACTCCCATCCGCCGCCGTTCTGCGAGAACCGGAGGTCGAACGTGTGCGGCCCGGCAGCGAGCCGGACCTTGCCCTGCTTCTCCTGCGGCGGATGGTCGCCGTCGACGTCGACGATGCGCTTGCCGTCGATGTCCAGCACCGAGCCGTCGTCCGAGGTCAGCCAGAACGTGTACTCGCCCTCGGTCGGGATCTCGATCGCACCCGAGAACCGGACCGCGAATCCGTTCTCACGCTTCGCCATCTTGATCTCGAGGGCGTCGGTCTCGCCCGACGCCACCAGCTTCCGCCCTTCCTCGATCCGGGCCGCACTGGAGGTGCTGCCTTCGTAATACTCCCACTTCAACCCAGGCACCGTCGCCAGCGGGGCCTTGGGATCCGTCAGTCCCGGGGCCTGGTCCCGCAGCAGGTAGGTCGCCACCGCCCGCGCCTCGGCGTCGTCGAGCCCAAGTGACGGCATCCGTCCGCCGGGCCGGTGCTTCAACGGGTCCTTCAGGAACGCGATCAGTTCGCCGCCTGGATATTTGGAGGCCAGCTGGCCCAGCGGCGTCCCTTCCTGTCGCGCCTTCTGGAACACGTCCTCCGGCATGTCGGCCGGTCGATCCACCGGCGCATGGCACGCCACGCAGCCCAGCGAATGGTAGAGCTCCCGTCCCATCTCCAGCCGGGCCCGGTCCGCCGTCACGTACACGGGGTCGCCCTTGGGCTGCACCGAAACCAGATAGTGGACGAGTTCGTCGATGGCCTGCGGACGTTCGGCTTCGCTGAGGCCATGCAGCATGTGCGGCATGGTCGTCCCGGGCTTCGAGGCGGATGGGTTCGCCAGCCACGACCGGATCCACTGCGGTTCCAGCCGGAGCCCCGCCGATCCGAGCAACGGCGCGCCTCGCGACCGCAACCGGTCCGAGATCGCGCGGTCCGCCCCGTGGCAGGACACGCAGTTGAGCTCGCCGAGCAGGACCTCGCCGGTATCCACGCCCTTGGCGATGGGTGCGGCGAGCGAGACGCCTTCGGCCGCGAGCGGTTGGGATGCCGACGTTCCCACGATGGCAAGGACTGCCAGAAACCAATGACGGATGGCCATGTGCCCCTGCACGACGAGCCTCTGGATAGGTGGATTCACGGAATGATCCCCGAAGCCTACCGGGCCCACGACACCCGACAACCACGGAGTCAGATTCGCGGGGTGACGTTTTCCAGCGGCGACGCGGACACACCGTTTTCCAACGGCGACACGGCGAGTGGAATGGTTGTGGGTCGGGGGAGGTGGAGGGGCTTGGGTGGAAGGGTGCGCCCATGCCTTCGAACTACGACGACAATAGCGATACCGAGGTTCTCTCGGTTCACTCCCGCACCGGAACGTCGCGTCCATCGCCATCCTCGTTATCCCTCCCCGAGGTGCGGAGCACCGGCAGAAGGTAGCCCACGGCGTCAGCCGTGGGACTTTGTCGGAAGGGGAACAAGCCCCGGATGGGGCGGCAGAGGGGGTGGGTTCGGTGATAGGGAGGGAACTGGGGAATAGGTCACGCGGAGGCGCGGAGACGCGGAGGGGGACGGTTTCCCGCAGAGGCGCAGGGAAGACAGATCGTCGCTGTCGTTGTTGTAAGCCCATCATCGTCCCGTCGCGCCGTCGCGGCTTCGCGCGAATCCCCTTCAATGCCCTGAATCCTTCGCGCGAAGCCGCGAGGACGCGAAGTATTGATCCGGGGTGGAGGCGAAACAGAGCCTGTCCCCTAAGGCGATGCTTCCGGGGCCTGGTAGATCTCCGTTCGACAAGCCTCCGGACATCGGCCGAGGCGTAAAATCCAGCCATGGAGAAGGGCCTTCGCCGCGTCGCTGCGTCGCCGTTGGAAACGACGCGGCGTCGCAATTGGAGAGCCTGCTCTGGCGCAGCGTCGGGGCAGGCAGGCGGATTATCGGCTTGGTTGGGGATGCGGGCAGCCTAGGTTGGTGCCGTGATTGGAACCTTGGTGGAGTTGGAAGCGTTCACGAAGCGGCTGGGGCGGGAGAATCCGTCGATGGCGGCGGAATGCGTATTGGCGGGACCGGGACTGGGCGAGGCGGAAATCACCGCCCTATCGAAGGCCGTGCCCGGGCTGCCGGATTCGTACCTGAAGTGCGCCCGACTGCTCCGGTTCGTGGGAGTGGAACTGGCCGGGTTCTCCCTGAGTCCATTGGTGAACCGGGGAAGTCTCGTGGATTCGCTCTCGCGGACGAATTCGACGGTGAACCCGCTGTGGCCGCGGTTGCAGTCCGAGAACCTTCTGGAGGTCGCGGTCGGCGATAGCGAACTGGTCGCCGTGGCCGGGGCGGGTTCGGTGCTGCCCTTGGGAACGGTGCTCATGATCCATCTCTTCGATACCGACGAGGCGCCCGCGCTGCTGGCGTCGGACTTCGAGCAGTTCCTGATCTACGCGGGCAACCTGATGGACATATCGGCGACGATGTCCGGGCGGAAGGCGCTGAAGGAGTTCGAGCTGCGCCTGGGCAAGTTGGGCGCGACGACGGAGATGGTCGACGGTTGGTGGGAGGTCGCTGAGTCCCTGCTGGAATGAACTCGCTCCGCCGAAGTCTCCCGCGCCCGACTCTGGCAGCGATCGCCGTCGCGGCAGCCGCGCTGGGCAGCGTGGCGACACGCGCAGATTGGCCGACTGCCCGCGGCGATGGCGGCAGGACGGGAAGTTCGACGGTGGGTCCGGAAGGAAGGTTGGTTCCCGCGTGGATCGAGGCAACCGGATCACCTGCCCCAGCTTGGGCTGGCGAGGCGCGGGGAAGCCTGTGGCAGAAGATCGACCAACCGTTCGTGGCCCGGGTGGCGGACGATCTCGCACCGGTGCCAGTCGCGGCTGCGGGCGTGGTCGTGTTTGGAACGACCTCCGACGAGGTCCGCTGCGTCGAGCGGGATACGGGTCGGTTGCGCTGGAGCTTCTTCTGCGGAGGGCCGGTCCGGTACGCACCCGCCGTGCACGGCGATCGCGTGTTCGTCGGTTCGGACGATGGCCGCGTGCAGGCCCTGGATCTCGGTTCGGGACGTGTGGTGTGGTCGCGATTGCTGGGTCCGGACGAGCCTTGGATCTCCGGCAATGGCCGCCTCATCAGCCCGCATCCCGTCCGCACCGGCCTTCTGGTTTCGGACGGCGTCCTGTACGCGACAGCTGGATTGTTTCCATTGGAAGGGACTTACCTCGTGGCGCTCGATGTCAGCGACGGGCGCGTGCGGTGGCGTCGGAATCTGGGAAATGTTTCGCCGCAGGGTTATCTCGTGGAGGCAGGGGCCGACCTGATCGTGCCGAACGGACGCGCGGCTCCCCGGGTGTACCGGAAGGCCGACGGAATCTTTCGCCGGGAACTGGCGAGTTCGACGGGCACGCTGGCTGTTGTTTCCGGAGACGAGAGCTTCGCTGGCCCTGGTGCGACGGGGACGATCTCGCGGCAGGAATCCCGGCCGGGTGCGAAGGTGGTCTCCTATCCGGGCCGGCAGTTGGCGGTGACGCCCGGATTGAGCCTGCTCCTGAACGAGCGCGAATTGCTCGCCTTGAACCGCACCGCGATGCGCACAAACGGCGGGGACCTGTCACGTTCGACTCTTTGGAAGCAGCCCGTGTCAGGGGGCGGTGCCCTGATCGTCGCGGGCCGGAGGGTGTACGTCGGCACGACCAATGCCTTGGTCTCGATCGGGCTCGAGACTGGGGCCATCGAACAAGCCCTTCCCGTGCCAGCACCGGTCGTGGCCTTGGCGGCCGACGCGAAGGCGGTGGTCGTGTCGATGGCGGATGGTCGGATCCAGGGGTTCCTTTCGGCCTGGAACGGGAATGAGGTTCCGGAGAAGCCCCAACCCGCGCAGCGGCGGGGACAGGCTTTATCAGAGGCTTTAGCCGGGCGGGGACAGGCTTTGCCAGAGCGTGCCCGGGGACAGGCTTCGCCCTCGGGCGTTGCTGAAGGATTGGGGCTGCTCGCGTCCGGGCGTGGCTTCGGGTTGTGGATCGGCACTGACGATGAGGAAGGCCCCGTGCGGGCGGCCTTGGTGGAGCAGTCAGGGCTGCACTGGACCTTCGTGGTGCCGCCGGCCGAGGTGGACGGTGTCCGCCGGAAGTTGGCGACACAAGGTTGGTTGGGCTCCCGGGCATCGGTGGTCCCACGGCGGGAGGACGGATCGGTTCCGGTGGCCGATCGGTTGTTCAATCTCGTCGTCGGGGACAGGCTCCAAGCCCGCGAAGCCCAAAGACTCGTTTGCCCAGGGCCGTCCGGCGTACTGGTCGTCGGGGGGGGGGCTCGGATCGCGGATCCGGAACCGTCGGTCGGCTCGTGGACGCACCAGTACGGCACCGCGGCCAATTCCTGTGCGACCGCGCAGTCCTTGAAGGGCGCACCGAGACTCCAGTGGTTCGGAGGACATGGACCGGAAAGGATGCCCGATCGACACACGCGCGGGCATGCGCCGCTGGTCGCGGGAGGATTGGTGGTCTCGGTGGCAGAGAACGGGCTGATCGGGACGGACGCCCGGAACGGAACTGTCCGCTGGCGGGTGGAGTTGCCGGAGTCCATGCGCTACGCAATGCCCTACGACGGGGGCTATGTGGTGCTGTCGGAGGATGCGGCAAGGGTGTGGGCGGCCGTGGACGCGGAGTTGTGGGAGTTGGATGCGCGCGCGGGACAGGTGACCGGGAAGCGTGCGGTCCCGGCCGCGGGTGAGCATTGGGGGTGGGTGGCGCGAGGCGGTGATGCCGTGTTCGCGAGTACTGCTTTTCCCACGGCTTCGAGGACCCGAAAGGAGTACGATCTGGTGGACCTCGAGTATCGCTCGGGGCGTCCCTTGGTCTGTTCGAAGAGCCTTGTTCGGCTGGCCAACGCCGCTTCCGGGACGACATGGATCGCGCGCACCGAAGGTGCCTGGGTCAACCCGACGCTGTGCGTGGCGGCTGGGCGCGTCTACGGCGTGGAGGCTCGCGGGGCGGCCGCAAGAGCCGACCGGACTGGTCGCCTCACGTGCGCTGCCCTCCTGGAAGAGGCGATGGTGGTCTGCATGGATGCGGCTGACGGTCGAAGGATCTGGGAACGGCCGCTGAGATGGCCGCAGGCGGAGGATATCCTGGGTCTGTCTGTGTCTGGGGATCGGTTGATCCTCTCCTGTGCGCGGAGCGCAAAACGGCAGGCCGCCTACCACCTCCGCTGTTGGCAGGCTGGGGATGGTGAAGAGCTCTGGACAGCTTCCGGCCTGAACCCGGTCGAGGACTTGTTCCATGGGCAGCAGGTGAAACGACCGGTGGTGCTCGGAGACAAGGTTTCCTTCGAAAGTGACGTCTTCGAGCTCAGTACTGGGCGTCGGTGGACGCCGCCTGGAGGAGCAGGGGACTGGATGCTGAAACGGCCGGGCCATGCCTGTGGCGGGATGACGGGTGCCGGTGACGGCCTGCTCTTTCGGGCGGACAATCCGACGTTCTTCCGGTTCGCGGATGGTTTGTTCACGCGTCTGTCACCCACACGACCTGGATGCTGGCTGAATATTCTGCCGGTTGAGGGTGGGGTGGTGATCCCAGAGGCGAGTGCATCCTGCATCTGTGGATACCCGATCCAGGCGTCCTTGGGATTCCGGTTCGGACGGGCTCCTGCCCCACACCTGCCCGACGTGCCGTAGGTTGGTATCAGGGACAGCCATTTCGGGCGCACGTGAAGCCTGTCCCTACGTGACAGCCGGTGTGAGCTTGCCTGCCCTGTCCGCATTGTGCCGATCGAGACTTTACCGGGGGGCCCATGCCCCAATCCTCCCCGACCCTCACGGGCTTGGCAGGGGCTCGTTCCAAGCTGCAAACTTCCTCGTCGCCTAGGTCCGTCCAAAGAGCCAGTGACGGGCACCAAACCACGTCACCGAGCCGGTGATGACGAGCAGGGTGATGGAGACCAGCAGCATCGCCGGGCCTGTCTCCGGGTCCCACTTCAGGAGCGTCAGTCCTAGGTTCAGCAGCGCCCCGACCGTGCAGGGAATCGAGAGCAGCCAGATGACGAAGGCGATGTACTTGTGGCGACGGGTCATCGTCACACCCTGCTGGACCGCGCCGGCTTCGTACCCGGCCAGCATGGTTGCACCACCGGAGAGAGGACCTCGGCATCGACGGCACCGGGTCAGAAGTTGTGGGTTGGGCTCCGTACAGGCGGGGCAAATGACGGTGTCATCCTCTTCGAAGGCCCCGAGTCTCCCTGGTTCGGACACAGGATCAAGACGTGCTGCCCCAGGGATGGGTGGCGCCAGAGATGTCCAGGATTGGCCATTGCAGCCGGGACAGGTGGTCGCTTCGTCCGGGTTCACGAGGCCGCATTCGGCACATGCCTTCATGTCCTGATTCTCCTACTTCAACTGTTGAGCCCCGTCGATGGAGTTCCGCGTGGCCTTTGGAGCCTGTCCCTATTCGGTGCCAGCCATGGGTGCGGCTTGGGTTCTGGCCGATGCCAGATGTCTATGCTCCCTCGGTCGGTGGAGGCCCTAGGTGGATGGGCGCGTGGAAAGCCCGAAGCGTGAACCGGGCCGAGGCCCTGAGTCGCCAACGTTCAACGCTGATACCTGGGCCGTCATCGCCTTCAGATTTGCGGCCACCCGGGACGCAATCGCATGCAACTCCGCGGCGCACTCGACCCCGACCTCGCGCTCCGCGGTGGATCGCCAGAGGACGAGCCAACGATCGAAATGTTGCGGCTCGAGACCTAGGCGGAGATGGCGCCCCATGCCGCCCCGATAAAGGGTCGGCCCCCCCGTGTGGTTGGACCAGAAGTTGATGACCGTTTGCAGGTGGGAATCCCAGTCGTGGATGTGTGCTCCGAAGATTGGCCCGAGCAGTTCGTCTTCTCGGGCGCGGTCGTAGAATCGGGAAAGGAGCCGTTCAAGGCCCACGTGTCCGCCGATGCGATCGTATAGCGAAAGTGGATCTGCCTGCATGAGTGGGGGAGATTTGGTGCTAGGTCAGGGCAGTCGCCAACCGCGGGTTGGCGAACATCAGCCCCCCGCCAAGACGGTGTCTTGCACGCGGTTGGCGGAAGCGTCGCCCCCCGCCTCGAGCGCGTTGGCAGTAGCTGCCGCTGCCGCGTCGTCGAGGATGCGGACAGGTTGGTAAAACGTGTCACGCTGTACCGGAGTCCGGCCCGTTTCCCGGATGGCCTTGATGAGTTCCTTTTCGGTGGTCATCTGGGGAGATTTGGCGCCAGCCATATGGAAGATGTGTTCTTCAATGATGGTGCCATGGATGTCATCGGCACCGTGGCTGAGTGCGATCTGGGCCATCTTGAGACCCATTCCTACCCAATACGCCGTTATGTGATCAAAGTTGTCGAGATAGAGACGGCTCACTGCAATCGTGCGAAGCATATCGAATCCGGTGGGCGGAGTCCGGACGGGGATATCATTATTCTCCGGTTGGAACGGAAGAGGGATGAACCCTGTGAAACCATGCGTTTCGTCCTGCAACTCCCGGAGTTGGCGGAGATGATCAACCCGATCGGCCAGCGACTCGATATGTCCGTACAACATGGTGCACGTGGATCTTCCGCCAAGCTGGTGCCAAGTGCGGTGGACATCGAGATATTCGGCACCGGATTCCTTTCCCTTGGCGATCCGGGACCGGACGTCCTTCCGAAAAATCTCGGCCCCGCCGCCCGTGAGGGATTCCAGTCCGGCCTCGCGGAGTTCTAAGAGCGTATCTCTGACAGACTTCCTCGCCAGCCAAGCGAGATGTAGGATCTCTATCGCGGTGAAGCACTTCAGTTGGAGCCGTGGATCGAGGGCCTTCAGGGCCCGGAGAAATCCAAGATAGTGTGAGAACGGCAGAGAGGGGTGAAGCCCACCGACAATGTGGAGTTCGGTTATGCCGAGTGCGAGGGCCTCGCGGGCCTTGGCTACCATCTGCTCAATCGAAAGCTCGAAGCCATCTGCGTCGCGCTTCTTGCGGGAGAAGGAACAGAACTGGCAGCTGAGAATGCAGTAGTTCGAGTAGTTGATGTAGCGATTGACGATGTAGGAGGCGCGGAGCCCATTTCGGCGCAGGTTGGCCCGGTCGGCCAGAGCACCCAGTGCGTTCAGGTCCGTTGTTTCGAACAGACGGAGGGCATCGGAAGCGTCCAGACGGGCCCCGGAGTCGAGCTTCGCTGCGATGTCCCGAAGTTCGCTGCGGTCGAGAATGAACGGCATCGTCACGTTCGGAAGGTAGCCCAAGCTGAGGAACCTGAAAAACGCGAATTCCGTGATCGAGGCCCGCGGGCATGCCGTGGGCTGCCGAAACGAAAAGGCCTCCCTGGGGAGGGAGGCCGAGCAGACCGGCAAGGACGGCCTCAGCGGGAAGCGATCTGGAGAGCGACCTTGGAAGCGCGGGCGCGCTCCTTGGTGGATCCCGCAGCGCCCTTGGCCTGCTGGTTGGCCTTGGAAACGGGGCAGACCGACGCGGTCTTGCTCTGGCAGCAGGTCTTGGCCGCACAGGCCGTAGCGCACTCACCGGCCAAGGCGGTGGAACCAACGAATCCGACAAGCGAGAGAAGGACGAGAATGCGTTTCATGATTTAAATGAGTTTTTCAAAGGGATGATGGCGGAGGCTGAGCCATTGCGCAACAGCCACCTTTGATCGGTTCTTGGCCACGGCTCTACCGCATATTCTGGCGGCTTTCCGCGGATCAATCGCCTGTGTTCTCGACGCGGATCACGGTTGGGCTGTCCCGCACGACTGACAGGCGCCTGATCTTGGAAATGGCCTTCGATAGGGCGGTATGCGACGCATCGTGGAGCATGAGGATGACCGGTACGGTATCTCCGCCATGGCCCTCCGGTTGGATGATGGAGGAGATGCCGATCTTCGCATCCGCGAGGACTGCGGCGATCCTGGCGAAGACACCAGGCCGGTCGACGACGCTGAGGCGTACGTAGTAACGGGACGTGATGTCATCGATGGGTACGACGCGGATGGCTCCGGAAGCATGGGCGACGAAAGCGGGCACGCGTTCATGACTGTCGTGCCGCAGATCAAGAGCGGCATCCGCGAGGTCGCTGAGGACCGAACTTGCCGTGGGATCCCCACCCGCTCCACGGCCGTAGAACAGGGTTTCCCCAACCATGTCACCTCGGACCGCGATGGCGTTGAAGGCGTGGTTGACCGATGCCAGCACGTGATCGTTCCGAACGAGGGCAGGGTAGACGGCCACCACGATACCGGGTTGGGGTGGCTTGCTTCGGGCAGTCGATTTTGTGGCCCGTGCCGCGGCGGGTGGAGCTGACTTGACGACGCCCAGCAGCTTGATGGTGTAGCCAAGCTGGGCAGCGGATTGGATATCCAGGCGGGTGATGTGCCGGATGCCTTCGACGTGAACCTGTTCGGGGCGAACCCAGAATCCGTGGGCGAGGGAAGCGAGGATCCCGATCTTGTGGGCTGCGTCGTGTCCGTCCACATCCAGGGTGGGATCGGCTTCGGCGTAGCCGAGGCGCTGGGCATCCGCCAGAACGTCAGGGAAGTCGGCTCCCTCGAGTTTCATGCGGGTAAGGATGTAGTTGCAGGTACCATTGACGATGCCGCGGATGGATTGGATGCGGTTTCCAACGAGAGATTCGCGGATCACCTTGATGATGGGGATTCCTCCGGCGACGGAAGCTTCGTAGTAGAGATTTGCCCGATTGGCCCTGGCGACGGCGAAGAGTTGTTCACCGTGAGCCGAAAGAAGCGCTTTGTTCGCCGTAACCACGGGCTTGCCGTGGTGCAAGGCGGCGAGGACGACGTCTCGGGCCGTGGTGGTCCCTCCCATGAGTTCGACGACCAGATGGATCTCAGGGTCGTGGACAACGGCCTTCCAGTCGTTGGTGAGGAGGTGGTTAGGGTAGCCGGCTGCGCGGGACTTCGGGAGATCGCGCACGGCGATTCTGGTGATGGCGACTCGGACGCCGAGACGCGCGGCCAGGAGGTCGGCACGCTGGGTCAGTGCCTTGTAAAGGGCGCCTCCAACGGTGCCTGCGCCCACCAACCCGATGTTCACCTGCTGCATCATTCGGGCCGACAGCCTGCCGAATGCGGGTGGATGGGGGGAAGCGCGCAGTTCGGGGAATCATTCGGCTTCGGGTTTGGCGGTGCCTTCGAACTTCAGCTCCGCGCCGCCTCCGAACCAACCCTGCGAGAGGCCCGAAGAGACGGATCCCCAATCTTGAAGCCATTCTGAAGTCTGATTTCAGGGACAGGCATTGAGGAAGGTCTCGGGCGCAGATCTGAAAGTTGGATGTTCGGTTCGTTGCTGCAATGCGGGGCACTGCTTCGGCCTCGCCATCACGAATGTCGCCTGTGTGCTGCCGGTCGGTGGAGTACCCCCTGCTGCAATGAAGGGCGCTCCGCCTTTGCGAAGAAGGGAACTCGTTTCAACCACAATCTGAGGGCTTGCCAGTGGATCAGGGTGATGACGCGGGCGGTGACCAAGGGATACCGGGCCGTCAGTCGGATGAGCTCCTGATCAACAAGTGGGCGGCGCCTGCCCGTCAGCGAGCTGACGAGGACGGTCTCGCCCTGGGCGTTGAGGTCGTTGACCCCGACCGTCAGGTCTTCGTCAGGCTGAGCGAGCCGGAAATCAAAACGCAGATCGAGTTCACTGAACGGAGAGACGTAGAAGTGTTTAGGCGCGACCAGGCGGAAGTTGGTCCTTGGAGGCTTGTGGGTTTGCAGACCCCGAGGGTTTTTGGCATCTGCCCCACCCGCTGCGGAAAGGTCCAAACGGGGGGGATCGCCCTCGAGTGGCACGAGGTAGGGCTTCTGCTCTCCAAAGGTGTTTCCCACCTCCGCGACGGCACAAATCGGCTGTCCGGATGCTTTCGCGACGAAATAAAAAGAGACCGGATTGAAGACGTATCCCGCCACCCGGGGGAGCGTCACGAGGTCTATCCGGCAGTCCCGACCCGGGGCAACACCCTGATCCGTGAGCCAAGCCAGAACTCTGGTCTTCAGAGATTGCCCAGAGTTTGCCCCGTCTGGGGCCCCGGATCGGATGAAATGATCTGAATCCCTGAACTCGTAGAGGTTTTTCCGATTGTGGCTGAAGAGTCGAAGGCTCCGGTCGGCATCATCCAGTTCGTCGAGATCCAGGCAGGCGAGGAAGAGCCCGTACTCGAAGCGGTGGCGCCTCGGGAGCAGCCGGTGATGCATCACCCGGCATTCGTACAAGCACGAACGGGCAACCCCGGAGGTGGTCAGGCGGTTCGTCGGCACGCATGGAGTATGCACCGAATGGTGCCGAGCGCATGCGCGAGTTGGGGCGAACGCCACTTCGATGGGGGCGAGTGCAAGTCTTGCTGGAACGGGCGAAAGGTTGTGCCGGATCAGTCGGGGCGCTGGTGCACTCGGTAGTTCCGGCACAATTGTCGGAAACCTTTCCGGGATTATGGCGTATCGAGTAGGCGAGGCCTTGTTTCGCGGCACCGCCCGAAGGCCTCCAACCCTGAACCTGCTCAATTTTCATGAGAACCTGTCGACTCAAAGCGCCCGCAGACGATGCAGCTGGCTACTACCATTGCATCTCCCGTGTCGTTGATCGCCGAATGATCTTTGGCGACGCCGAGCGGGAGGTGTTTGTCCGGTTGATGCGGAATCAGGCGCTGTTCGCTGGCATCCGGTTGCTTGCGTACTGCGTTATGGGCAATCACTTCCACGTCTTGGTAGAAGTGCCTCGCCGACCGGCCGAGGGCCTTGGGGATAAGGAGTTGCTGGAGCGATCGGCAGCCGTGTACTCGGAAGCGGTGGTCGCACGATTTCGCCGAAAACTCGAGGGCTCGCAGACATGCGAAGAGCAAAAGGAAGGCCTGCGAGTGTCCCTTCTGCGGCGCATGTGGGATGTCAGCCGGTTTATTCAGGAACTGAAGCAGCGATTCAGCCTGTGGTACAACAAGCAGAACGGTCGGGTCGGCACGCTGTGGGAGGAGAGATTCCGAAGCGTCCTGGTTGGATGCGAGGGCCCGGCTTTGGCGAGGATTGCGGCGTACATCGACCTCAATCCGGTCCGAGCTGGCATCGTCGATGATCCCCAGAGCTACCGTTGGAGTAGTGTCTCAGAAGCGGTGGCAGGTCGCGAGTGCGCCATGTCTGGTTACCGACGGCTGGTCTACTTGGTCGACGGCAGGGAAAGGTCATCGATTGAGGCACTGGAATCCTATCGGACATGGCTTTATGCCCGAGGCGGGGAAAGGGCGGCTCCGATTGCCAACTCCACGCCCGCTGCAAGACGAAGTATCGATCCGAAGCGGGTCAGGGCCGTTATCGAGGGCCGGGGTCAGCTCAGCTTGTCGGAGAGCCTGATGTGTCGCTTGCGATTCTTCTCCGAAGGCGTGGCGATCGGAACAAAGGCCTTCATCGAGGGTTTGCTTTCAAGGGACTTGCAGTCCGACGAGTCCTGCGCAGGACGCGAGCCTTTTGAGGTTGCGCACGTCGAAGGCCCAACCTTGTTTCTCTTCCGCCCCCTTCGGCGGGTGCCGATCGAGTGCTGAGCTTGCGATCTCATCCACGGATGCGCTGCCTCGGATCTGCACGCGATCGGCTTTGTTGAGGTGGTTCGTCGCCTTGCCCGGGAGCGGGAGAATCTGGTGTGAATTCAGGGACTCGACTCGACGAGAGTCGAGGGAAGCTCGCCGGGTATCTCGGAGTTGGCAGAGGGGGACCGGTTCAGAGCATCGCGCCGCCTCCCTCATCTCCTCTCGAACGCGAAGGCGGGCAGTTACCTGATCCCTCAGCCTGCTTCAATCTCCTCTTTCTCCCGCAACCGCAGACGCACCGCACCTCCCTCTCCCGGCGAGAAGTACGGAGGGACAGTCACCTCACGCCCAGTTCCCAATTCATCCTCCGCCTTCCGCTGGGACACCCCGTCCCGCTGGGACACCCCGTCCGCAGCCATGGAGCCTGTCCCCGGTCCCCCCCGTTCCCCCCCGTCCCTCTGCCCCCTTCATTCCGGGTCTGTCCCTACGCCGACCTTGCTGCCGTTCGGCGTCTGCGGGCTTTTCGGCGGGGTAGCGACGTGGTGGACTGTTCTTGATGAGTGACTGGCTGCCGGGAGTCGGCATGGACGGGGGGAGGGTCTTTCGAACCACGCATTGGAGTGTGGTTCTAGCGGCCCGACACGCGCCGACGTCCGAGAGCGATGCCGCGCTAGAAACGCTGGCCCGGACTTATTGGATGCCGCTCTACGCCTTCATCCGTCGGCGGGGCGCAGCTCCCGCGGAGGCTCAGGATCTGACGCAGGGCTTCTTCGCAAGGTTGCTGGAAAAGGACTGGCTGCTGTCGGCGGATGCCGAACGTGGGCGGTTCAGGACCTTTCTGCTGACCGCGTTGACGCGGTTTCTGTCGGATGAGCACGACCGTGCGACTGCGTTGAAGCGTGGGGGTGGGGCGTCAATGCTGTCGCTGGACTTTGAGGCGGCTGAGGAACGGCTTTCGCTGGAACCTGCGGACGAACGGACGCCGGAGCAGGCGTTCGATCGAGCCTGGGCGGAAGCGGTGCTGGAGCGGGTGCTGCTCCGGTTGGGGACCGAGTTTGATGCAGGCGGGCGGGTTGGACGGTTTGCGATCCTGAAGCCGTTCCTGACGGAAGATGCCGCTGACGGATCTTACCGCGATGCGGCGGAGCGCCTCGGGCTGAGCGAATCCGCGGTGAAATCCGGCATCCACCGGCTCCGTCGCCGTTACGGAGAACTGATCCGAGAGGAGATCGCCACGACGCTGGCGGCGTCGGCCGACATCGATTCCGAACTGGAGCATTTCCTGATGGCCCTTGGAGGGTGAGGGTTGTGCAATTGGATGACGGATTCGGCGGAACCTTGGATGGCTGTTTCCTAAGAATCGGGGTTTGGAGGAATGATCGGTGCCTGTCCCCAGGGTTGATCGAATGAGCAGTGTCTGTCCCCAGTGTGGTGCAGTGCTGGCGCGTCGGGTGGGCGCGTTGGGAGGCATGTGCCCGCGTTGCCTTGTCCGCCGGGCGCGATCCGCGGTCCCCGAGGCGCGCCCCGATGGCGAACCGGAGGTGGTGTCGAAGCCAGAGCGATTTGGGTCCTATGAACTCCGCGGCGAGCTGGGGCGGGGTGGGGCGGGCGTTGTGTACCGGGCCTACGATCCCGTGCTGGGTCGCGAGCTCGCGCTGAAGGTTCTGCTCGCAGGTGAATGGGCGTCCCCAGCGTTTGTGGAACGGTTCCGGAACGAGGCGACCGCGGCGGCCGCCCTGACGCACCCCCACATCGTCCCGGTGCATGCGTTCGGCGAGCTGGCAGGCCGGCATTATCTCGCGATGCGGCTGGTTCCGGGCGGGACATTGGCGGACCTCCTGGGTCGGACGGCAGGCCCCTTGAGGGTTCCGCAGGCGGTCGATCTGGTCGAGAAGCTTGCCCGCGCCGTCCATCACGCCCACCAGCGCGGCATCCTGCACCGGGACCTCAAGCCGGCCAACGTGCTGCTGGACGAGACGGGCCAGCCCTTGCTGGTGGATTTCGGGCTGGCGAAGCTGGTTGCCCGTGAAGGTCCCATCACCCAGACCCGTGCGGTGCTGGGCACGCCCGCGTACATGCCGCCAGAGCAGGCGGCCGGGCGCAACGAGGAGATCACCACCGCCGCAGACGTCTACGGCCTGGGTGCCATCCTCTTCGAGCTCCTCACGGGAAGGCCTCCCTTCGCCGGTGGCACCAGCGCCGAGACGGTGCGCATGGTCCTGGAGGAATCCCCCCGACGGCCGCGGTTGCTGAATCCGACCATTCCGCGCGACTTGGAGGTGATCGCACTGAAGTGCCTTGAGAAGGATCCGGCCCGACGATACGGGTCGGCTGAGGGTCTGGCTGAAGAACTCCGGCGCTGGTCGCGGAACGAGCCCATCCTGGCCCGGCCTGCGCCCGCCTGGGAGCGGGTGCTGCGCTGGACCCGTCGTCGGCCCTGGGCGGCGACCTCGGCTGGGTTGGTGGTGGTGACGCTGGTTGCGGTGGGGGCCGTGGTTGTCTGGTCCAACCGACGGCTGCGGATGGCGCAGGACGTCATCCAACTTCAGGCCGAGCAGCGTCGGGGGCAACTGGTCGAGTTGAGCCTCGAGGCGGGAGATGCCGCGTGGCGCGATGCCGACATGGGCGACGCGCTCGGGCATTTCGTGACGGCGCTCCGGATGGATGCCGCACATCCCCATCGGCTCGCCGCGCATCGACAACGGATCCAGATCGTCCTTCGGCAGCTCCCCAGGATCGAATCCGTTTCGACGAACCGGCATCCGGTCCGGGCGGCGGCGGTGGATTCCAGTGGCACGCACCTCGCGGTGGCGTCGGGCAATGGCGAACTCCGTCTGTGGGCGGGAGTCGCGAACTCGGTGCCGCGTCTGCTTAGCCAGGGTGTGCGCTTCGACAGTCTTCGCTTCAGCCCGGACGGCACCCGGCTGCTGGCGCTTGGCCGGGATCATCGGGTGCGACTCTGGGATCCGGATAGCGGCGTACTGATCCGGGATCTGCCTGCCGTGGCCGCCTCTCCCAGTCCCTTGGAGACCGAGTTCCGAAGCGCCGTCTTCTCGCCTTCCGGTGATCTCTGGGCCTTCAGCGCGACCAATGGGCTTTCGGTCCATTCGGCCCAGGATGGGGCGCAACTTTGGCAGATCCCCGCGGGACGACGCGTCAACGACATCGCCTTCTCGGCCGACGGCGCCTCAATCCTCTGGGGCGACGAGAATGGGGCCCTTGGCCTGGCCGACGCTTCCACGGGAAAGGTTC
Organism: Limisphaerales bacterium; assembly: GCA_965284395.1. Lineage (GTDB taxonomy): Bacteria > Verrucomicrobiota > Verrucomicrobiia > Limisphaerales > UBA9464 > UBA6176. The sequence goes on from OZ260084.1 coordinate 2,157,371, forward strand.
GTTGGCGGCAGCGACCTGGTTTCGCCATCCGCCGGGTGTGGTTTGGTCCGGACGGGCGCCGGGTCGCGTGGGCGGACGATGGCTTCCGATTCTGCGTGGGTTCCGCCGAAGATGGAGCCGCGCTCTTTCACGCGGTGTCGCATCGCCGGTTGGTGCTCGACGGCGGGTTCAGTCCGGATGGCAGCCGCTTTGGCACGGCCAGCTATGACAACACCGCGCGGGTCTGGGACGCGGAGACGGGGCGACCATTGACGCCCTACCTCCGGCACGAGGGGGCAGTGCGCAAGCTGGCGTTCTCGCCGGACGGACGGGAGGTCATGACGGCGAGCGATGACGGGACGGTCCGGTTCTGGGGTGCTGACAGCGGCGAACCTGTCCGCACCCGGCTCCCGCACCGGGGTCCGGTCACGGTCGCCCAGTGGCTGCGCAAGGGCAGCGAAGTCCTGACGGCGTCGACGGATGGCGCAGTGCGGATCTGGCGTTGGCCGGATGACCACGGGGCACTTCGGGTCTGGCGGCGGAAGACACCTGTGCATCGACTTCAGGTCGGCGCCACCGGCAAATCAGCCCTGATCGTCTGGCTGGATGGATTGGTGACGATCGAGTCCCTCGAATCCGCTGCGGGTTCGGCCCCGATCCGCGTGGCGTCGAACGATGGCAGGCACGACGCGTGGTTCTCGCTGGATGGGCGCCGTATCCTGAGCTTCGGTGCGGATCGCCTGGGGCGGGTGCATGACAGCTGGTCCGGAGAGGTGATCGGTGGCCCGTGGCACATGTCGCCGTTCGTGGGGCCGGGTGCGTGGAACAGGGACGGCACTCGGGTGGTGGTCGCACTCGATGGGAAGCCGCCGGAGCTTCACGACGTCGATGGCGTGCGGAGGATCCCGGTTCCGTCCGTGCCCAGCGTGCTCGCGAACGCTTCGTGGTTCAGTCCCGACGGTGAGCAATTGCTGCTGCTGGGCCCGGGCGGTCGGCTGCACCTCGTCAGCGGGAGGGACGGCCGCGAACTGCGGAGTCCAATGGTGATCACGAATGCCCTGACTTCCATCGAGTGGGCGCCGGACTCACGGCGGCTGGCGTTGGCCGGGAGCTCGAGCGCGGAAATCTGGGACGTGGACCTGGGGCGGCCCGTCGTGCAGTCGCTCCGGATGCCGGAGCCGCTGGGACGCGTGGTGTTCACCCCGGATGGGAAGACCCTGGTGATGACCACGGATCATTTCCTCGGCGCCTTCAACCTGGAGACCGGCAAGGCCCGGTTCCCGTTCCGCCGCCATGCGGAATCGATCCTGGCCCTGGACGTGAGCCCGGATGGCCGTCGGGTGCTGACCGGCACGGCGGATGGTTCGGCCCGTCTTTGGGATCTCGAATCGGGTACTTCGGCGAGCCCTCCATTCCTCCATGCGGGATATGTCATGACGGCGTCCTTCAGTCCCGACGGGCGGAGGGTGCTGACAGGGGACAACGGTGGGAGCGCGTTCCTCTGGGACACGGGCGAGTGTGGGCAGAGCCTGGCGGAGCTCGAAGATCTGGCCCGGACCTGGCGCGGGGGGCGGTGATCGGGGGAGACGGGGAGCGGGGCGGGCTGATTGAACGTCGTCGCGAAACTTCTGCGGCGATCCTCCTAACAGAGCGGGGAACACACATCATCCCGTATGAAGCTGAGACTCCCCCTTGCTGGCCTGGCCAGCCTGTTGCTGGCCGCAGCGCCCACCCTGCTGGGTGTGGTCGTGAAGCCTTTGAACGACACCCCGGCACGCGCGCGGAACGTTTTCACCGCGTTCGACAACCTCAAACACCATGGCGAACCCCTCGCGTTCAATCACGACGGCGGACCAGTGGATTTCAACAGCATCCCCTCGGATTCCCACTACCAGGGTATCGCACGGATGGGCGGTGCCGGGGTACCTTACCTGTTCGTTACCGGCTCTGTGAAGAGCGGCGACAAGAAGGGCGTGCTGCTCAGCGTCCGCATGGGCTCGCGGGGTACCGACGGCGAACGCCTCCGCTCGAACCGGCTGGCCAAGGACCAGTCCATGGGGGACACGGCCCCGCCCTCCACCGACAAGGTCGCGGCCTACCGTGAATTCGACTGGGATCATCCCGGCGGCGTGCAGTTGTGCGGCGATATCCTTGCGGTGCCGCTCGAAGGCGCGAACTTCACCACCACCGACGAGGGACGCATCGTGTTCTTCGACGTGAGCAATCCCGAATCACCGGTCGAACTCGCCCCGAAGATCACGAGCACGGCCCACAAGTTCGGCGTTGCCGGCCTTACCAAGCTTCCGGATGGCCATTTCTTCGTTGTCGCAACGTGGGGTGACAACAAGACCGTCGAGTTCTACCGCTCCACTCGCACCAACTTCCTCGACCCGGCGTTCCAGTGGACGCTGCACGCCACCTGGAAATCCAGTGACCTCCTCGGGGTCCAGAGCTGGCCTACGGGAAACACCAGCCACCAGATGTTGAATTTCGTCCTGCAGACGGACGGACGACTCTTCATGCTTGGGGCGCGAAACACCTCGGCTGCCGCGCCGGTCATCACCGGCAAGGACGAGCTCTACCTCTATGAGGTGCGGGGATGGGAGTCCAATTCCAGCGGGCTCAAGGTCGTCCAGGTGAAGGAGGCGCGCCACCTGTTCTGCAAGAATCAGGAGACTGGATTTGCCGACTTCCTCGCCGGCATCGGTGCTTATGTCAGTCCGACCGGTGAGCTGATCGTCTATGCCACCGAGCATTACAACAAGGGCCCCGAGTCTTCCGTCCGCCTCATGGAGTTCCGCAACCGCGACGTGTTCCCGAACGACAGCCCGGCCTATCTCCCCGCCGCTGCGATTGCGTCGACGGACTACTACGTCGAGGAAGGATCCGAGATCCTGCTCGACGGATCTGGCAGCCGGCCCGCGCTCGCCCGACCCTGGATCGAGCTGTACGACGACGACGACTTTGAAGGCGAGAGCCTGGTGATGGACTACCACGACCGCCACAAGGACGACTTCCAGGACCTGCGCAAGATGAGCTTCAACGACCGCGCCAGCTCGCTGCGCTACTGGATGCCGAGCGGGTGGAAGATCCAGCTGTTTGATGACGACAACTTCAAGACAGACGGCGGCGTCCTGACCCTGGACGGTGCCTGGGGCGTGCAGTCGATCGCCAACCTCAGCGATTCACCGTGGAAGTTCGACAACGGAGACCTCATCAACATCAACGAGACGCGTGTCACCTCCGTCGCCATGATCGCTCCGTCGGCCGAGGCAGCTGCCGGAAATCCGGCCGTGCGCCATCAGTGGGACGTCGTCTCCTCCGGAACGGCGACCGTGAAGTTGGAGGAAACGGGCGCCACGCCGCGGCTCCTCGCCGTGGACGGTCCGGGTGACGTGGTTGTCCGCCTTCGCGTCGCGGGTGAAGGCAGCCCTGACGCAAAGACCACCGTCCACGTGTCGAATGCGATACCGAAGTTCCGTCGCATCCGGTCCAGCCAGCCGACGCCGCTGATGGGTCGGGTCGACCTCCGGATCCAGTTCACCGATCCCGGCACCGAAGATCGCCATACCATCCGCATCAACTGGGGTGACGGCATCACGACCGTGCATGAGCTCCCGTTGCGCGAGCGCGCCCTCGATACGCTCCACGTCTATCCTGAGGGCCCTGATCCGGAGCGCCTCTTCACGGGTTGGATCGAGATCGCCGACGACGACAACGCCACGGTCAGGACCCCGCTGCAATTCCGTCCGTGGCTTCCGATGACGGCGCTGCTGGACTCGGACCACGATGGGATCCCGGATGCCTGGGAACTGGAGAACATCGGCTCGCTGGCGGCGGGGCCGAACATGGACGAGGACGGGGACGGCGTGCCACTGGTGGCGGAGTTTGCGGCGGGGTCTGATCCGACAGTGCCGGATGCCCGACCCTTGCGGGTCCGGCGGGATGGCAACCGGCTTCGGCTCGAGTTCAAGGCGGAGCGCGGCAACCTCGACTGGCTGGGTGGACGCAAGCGCTCCTACACGATCTCGCGTTCGGCCGACTTCCAGTCCTGGCAGGCGGTCGCGGGTGCGACCCAGATCACGGCGCAGGATCAGGATGTATCCGTACAGGTCCGCACGGATGACCCGGCTGGGTTCTACCGCCTGGACGCCGAGGTGAAATGACGAGGTGGCCAGCCACCGATGCCCGTCCCTGCCCCAGGGCAGGGCGGGCAGTGACGCGTGGGGACAGGCTTTATTGCCGGACGCCGGACGGCGCGTGCAGACTCGTCGAGGCGTACCGGGGGCATCGCCTGTTCATTTGGCTCTCATTGCCAGGTTGGCTTGAAACCGCGCTGGAAGAGTTTCCCGCGTTTGCAGAACATCGCCGGGATGAATGACACCGCGCTCCGGGAGCGCATGCGGGCCGCGATGGAACTGCTCGAGCAGATGGCGGCGAACCGCGCCCTGCTGGCCGCGCTTCCGGTCGAGGAACGCGCCCGCCTGCTGAAGGCGGCAGGTGATATCTACTGTCCCGACGTGACCCAACGCCGTCGTCTGGTGAAGGCCAGAGTCCGGCAGAGCAAGGCCGAGAAGATCCAGCGCGACCAGAGCCAGTTGGCGGAGACCGGGATCCGGAAGCTCCGGGCGGAAAAGGTCTTCATCACCCCAGATTCATTTCCTCCGATCGGATTCGAGCAGCAGGAGGTCGAGGCTGAGCCCGGCTTCCGTGAGGTAGTGGAGCCGCAGAATTGCTACGTCTGCAAACAGGACTACACCTCGATCCACCACTTCTACGATCAGCTCTGCCCGAAGTGTGCGGAGCTGAACTTCCGGAAGCGGACGGAGACCGCGGATCTGCGGGGTCGCGTCGCGCTGCTCACGGGCGGGCGGGTCAAGATCGGGTATCAGGCCGGAATCAAGCTGTTGCGGGCGGGAGCTCACCTGATCGTTACGACCCGGTTTCCGCGGGACTCCGCAGAGCGGTACGCCAAGGAAGCGGATTTCGACGAGTGGGGGCATCGCCTGGAGGTCTTCGGGCTCGACCTGCGCCACACGCCGAGTGTTGAGGCGTTCTGCCGCCATTTGCTCACCACGCGCGAGCGGTTGGATTTCATCATCAACAATGCCTGCCAGACGGTGCGGCGGCCGCCGGATTTCTACCGGCACATGATGGAGCGCGAGACGGCGTCCGCGCTCGAGATGCCGGAGCAGGCGAGGCGGTTGCTCGGCGCGTACGAAGGGCTTCGGGGATGCAATCTGCTCCCGGACGCCGCGGCAACCCGGCCCGCCGCCACGCTGGGGGATGTTGCCGGGATCACCCATGCCGCCGCGTTGTCGCAGGTCCCGCTATTGCCGGAGGAACTCGCCGCCCAACAGGCCTTGTTTCCCGAGGGCCGCCTCGACCAGGACCTCCAGCAGGTCGACCTGCGCGACCGGAACTCCTGGCGCATGCTGATGGCTGAGGTTCCCACCGTGGAACTGTTGGAGGTGCAGTTGGTCAATGCCGTGGCACCGTTCATCCTCAATGCGCGGCTGAAGCCACTGATGATGCGTTCACCGGAACGGGACAAACACATCGTCAACGTCTCCGCGGTCGAAGGGCAGTTCTATCGTCGGTTCAAGACGACCCGGCATCCGCATACCAACATGGCCAAGGCGGCCCTCAATATGATGACCCGGACCTCGGCCGCGGACTATCAGTCTGACGGAATCCACATGAACGCCGTGGATACGGGCTGGGTGACCGATGAAGACCCGGTCCAGATCGCCGAGAGGAAGGTTCGCGAGCACCGCTTCCATCCGCCGTTGGACATCGTCGATGGAGCCGCCCGGATCGTTGACCCCATCATTGATGGCTTCAACACCGGCCAGCACCTCTGGGGCAAGTTCCTCAAGGACTACCGGCCGACGGACTGGTGAGTCTGCGCTCGCGCGGCCATGGACCTCCACGATCGCATCCTCGTCACCGGTGGCGGTGGATTTCTCGGGCGGCATGTGGTGAACGCGCTGGCCCGGCGCGGCTGCACGGAAGTCGTGGTCATCCGCTCGTTCGAGTTCGACCTGACGCGCCCGGAGCACGTCGAACGGATGCTGCGGATCCACCGGCCGTCGGCGGTTGTCCACCTCGCTGCGGTTGTCGGTGGAATCGGTGCCAACCGGCGTCATCCAGGGACCTACTTCTACCAGAACCTGATGATGGGAGCCCTGCTCCTGGAGCACGCGCGGCACGCGGGCGTGAAGCGGTTCCTCAGTGTCGGCACGATCTGTTCCTATCCGAAGTTCACCCCGGTGCCCTTCCGCGAGGAGGATCTCTGGAACGGATACCCGGAGGAGACGAACGCACCCTACGGTCTCGCGAAGAAGATGCTGCTGGTCCAGTCCGAGGCGTATCGGCAGGAGTTCGGATTCGATGCGGTGAACGCGCTGCTCGTGAACCTCTACGGGCCCGGCGACAACTTCGACCCCGCGACTTCCCACGTCATCCCGGCGTTGATCCGGAAGTGCGTGGAGGCAGTCGAAACCGGCGCGTCCGGGATCGAGGTGTGGGGTACCGGCCAGGCGACCCGGGAGTTCCTGTTCGTCGAGGATGCCGCGGCGGGTGTGGTTGCCGCTCTGGAGAAGCTGACTTCCAGCGCGCCGGTGAATCTCGGCTCCGGGGCTGAGGTCTTGATCCGCGAGTTGGTCGATCGCATCGCGTCGATCACCGGCTTCACCGGCAGGATCCATTGGGACCAGACCAAGCCCGACGGCCAGCCGAGACGATGCCTCGACACGCGTCGCGCCGCCGAATGGCTGGGATGGAAGGCGACGACGTCGCTCGAGGAGGGGCTCTACCGGACGGTCGAGTGGTATCGCGGGAATCGGACGGGTCAGCGGGCTGGATGAAGCCAGCGTGAGAAGCGGGCTCGCAGGCCCAGTCCGAGTTGGTGCCGCGCGTGCCAGAGTCGGAGCCGCGACGTCAGGGGAGGGGATTCCTTGCGGATGGCGTTGTGGATGGCGGCGACGCGTTCATTGCCGAAGCCTTCGGAATCGATCCAGCCCACCGCTTCCCGAACGGTGGCGATGGTTCCATTCCGGCGGGCCTCCTCCACGACCCGCAGCGGAAAGTCCGCGGCGGAACCGCCCGCGCTGTCGGCGGTGGCTACAATCTCGAGGATCCAGCGCAACCGGCCGGGCGGGAAGCGGCACCAGTTGCGTGCGGCCAACCAGACGATCCTGCCGGCGGCGGACGTGACGTCTGCGTGGCTCGAGTTGGACCGTACGATGAGGTTCAGCCGGCGCGTCCGGATGGCATCCGCGGCGGGACCCTGCATGGCGGCTGCGTAGAGCTGTCGCAGTTCGGAAACCCCGGCACCGGGCACGTGCAACTCGACGCTGCGAACGGGGAACGGGCGTCCGGCGAACCGGATGCCCGCGCGGAAACTGGCGAGATCGCCCACGGCGACCAGTCGCAGCCCGCGGCTTGCTGCCGCTTCCTCCAGACGTTCCGCTGCGTCGGCGGCGAGGCCGGAGAGGAACCACGCGCGGCGGCTCCAGCCGCGGCATCGGGTCGCCTCCGAGCCTTCCCCGGCGAGGGCGCCGAGCCTTCCGACAGCGAGTGAGGCGAGCTCGAAGCTGGAGGGATCCTCGTCGTCGAAGCGGCACTCGCGAAGCCAGCGTTCCCATGCGGCCATTGCGACTGCTTCGGGGGCGCAACACGCCGTGAGCAGCAGCCGGTGCAACCGGTCCGGTTCGGGTCCGCGCCAGATGCGGCTGCGGAAGCTTCCCTGAACGTCCGTCGGCGGCGCGCTCTGGCGTTCAGCGGGCATGCCGCGGATCCTCCAGGTAGGGAAGGATGCGATCCCGGGCGAGGCCGAGTGCCACGGCGGCCTCGAACTCCTGGCGGGCGACGGTGGGATTGCTGCCTTCGAGGGAGATCAGCCCACACCAGAAATGGAGGTGCGGGTCCTCCGGATGCGTGTTGCGGTAGTGCACGATTCCGCCTTCGCCCTGCGTCAGGATCGCGGTGGCCTGCCGGATCCGGACTTCGGCGACTGCCACGGTCGTTCCGTCCTGGCCGGTTTCGCCGCGAAGGCTGGTTGCGAAGTCCTGCCCGAGGTGACCGAGACTCTGGACGAATTGCGCGGCACCGGCCTCGTAGTGACCAGGCAAGGGAGTGAAGTCGCGTTTCGGCAGCGCGACGAGTTCCTGGACGACGTCGTGGAAGCGCGCGGCGTTGCGGACGGGGTCGAAGTGTTCCCTCGCGTAGGCGTAGGCCGCCTCGCCGAGACGACGTCGCAGCTGCGGATCCGCGGCCAATCGATCGATCGCTGCCGGGTACTCTGCCTCGGTGGCGCAGACGAGGCCGGTCTCCTCGTGATGGACCAATGGCGAGGCGCCGTTGCCTGCGAGCACGACAGGCGGGATGCCGGCCCACATGGCTTCCTGGATCGTCTTCTCGCTTGTCGCAGAGGTGTCCGGCGCGAGCGGATAGCCGAAGATGTCCATCCCGGCGAAGGCGGGCCGGATGTCCTCTACCTGACCGTGGAAGCGGATCCGGCCGGACTGCCCTGCAACTTCGAACTGACGTTGTAGATGCTCCCGCCATGTCCCGCCTCCGTAGACCTCGAACCGGACCTCGGGTGACCGCACGGCGATCGAAAGCTCCGCAAAACGTGGGTGCATCTTCGTCGGCTCGACAAGGCCGAGATACCCGACGCAGATGCCGTCGTGTTCCCGGCGGACGAGTCCGGCGAGACGCGACATGTCGGCGAGGGCCGGTGCCGATTCGACCCGGCACCCGCGGCGCCTCGCTTCGAGCACCGCTGGTGTCTGGAGGCTTGCGTTGGTCGAGACGACGAGGACCTGTGCGAGTCGTCCTAGCTCGGCCGTGAGCACGTGTGGGATCGTGGTGCCGGCCACCGCGCAGTTCAGGATCCTTCGGCAGGCCGGCAATTCCTGGCGGAACAGGCTGAAGAGGCGAGGGTGGTTCCAGAACTTGATGTCGACCACGTCCGCAGCCTCGATCGCGTTGCGGATCGTGGGAAGGTCGGGGGCGACGAGCAGTTCGACACCGAGCCGCCGGGCCCTGATCAGCAGGGGGGCGGATGCCGGTGGATCGAGGACGAGGATGCGTTGACGGATCTGGAGACCGGCGGACCGCCACGCTGCAGCGAGGGCGAGCAGATGCCGTTCGGGTCCACCCCCGATGAATCGCGGGATGATGTGGAGCAGGTTCATGTCGCAGGATTCCCCCGGCGGCGTCCGATGAACCGGCGTGCCACGGTGAGCAGCTCGCGCCGGTAGGCTTCGACGTCGCTCGACAGGCTCGTGCCGCGGGCACCCTTGTAGAGGACGACGTCGTCGATCTGGATGGCCGGCCGCTGGGATTCCTGAAGCCGGATGAACCAGTCGCTGTCGGTGCCGATCTTGAGGGTCTCGTCGAAATAGCCGATCTGCTCGAACGTCGTCCGGCGCGCGACCATGGCGCCCGGAGTGAAGCCCGGGACGGGACGCCCGACCTGTTCGAGTTGGGCTCGCGTTGCCTCGGTGTCTGCAAGTTGCTCGCGCATCACGCGGCCGATGACGACCCACGCCGTCGGGTTGGCCGCCAGAGCCTGCATGCGTCGGGCGAGGGCTCCCGGAGCCCAGCGGTCGTCTCCATCGCAGAATGCGATCCATGGATGCCGGCTTTCGCGGATTGCCTGGTTCCGCGCGGCGGCGAGACCACGGCCGTCCTGGGCGATGACCCGGGTTCCATGGGCCCTCGCGATGGCGGCGCTGTCATCGGTCGAGCCGCCATCGATCACGAGGATCTCGGCCGGCGGAGGTTGCTGGGACAGGACGCTGGTGAGGGCGGCCGCGAGGTGGGCGGCGGCGTTGCGAACCGGCACGATGACGGAGACCGGAACGGGATCGTTCATGGGTGGGGTTGGCTGTTCGCGGCGAGGCCGCGCATGACTCCGAGCAACGGGTCAAAGGTGGAAGACTTCAAGCCCTGGGCCGCGAGGTGTTCCAGTAGACGGACGGATTCCGCCGCGTTCAGGAACGGCGTGAGGTGATGTCGGGTCCCGTCGTCGAGCGGCACCGGCGTGCCGCGCTGGATCATCCGCGCGAGCCGGGCGGCCATCGACGCGTTCCGGCACCGTGCCAGCAATTGCACCGTCAGCGCGGCCCGGGCGAAGTCGGGATCTGGGGGCTCGATCGTGCCAGGTGGACGGAGCTGGCGCGCCTCGCGCCCCTGAAGGAGCGCGCTGAAATCATCTGCGTAGAGGGTGCGCGTGGCCTCCGGCCCGATGCCGGTGTTCCTCGTGAGATTGATCGGCGAATGGATGGAATGGAGTCCAAGCATGCCCGCGCGGAGGGAGAACAGCACGTCCCAGGCCGTGAGTTCCCCGCGACGGAACATCTGGAGCGCGACCGTCCAGTGTGCCTGCAACAGCGGGTCGAGTCCGGACCGGGCCAGGTCGAGTCCGGAGTCGCCTGGGTCCCCGCTGAGGTCACAGGCCTGGATCCGTTGCCAGGCACGGCCGGTGGCCGCCCAGCCCCAGATGCTCCCGTACGGAGCGCGAATGTGGTCCTGGGTATCGTTGCCCCAGGATCCCAGGGGATTCCGGCCGGTGATGATCCCGATCGTCGGATCGTTGCCAAAGCGTTCGAGCATGGCCGCCGCCCAAGGGAGAAAACTGGGGTGGGGAAGGATGTCGTCCTCGAGCACGATGGCGCGGTCGACGCAGGAGAACGCCCAGTCGAGGCCGGAGGTGATGCGACGGTCGCAGCCGAGGTTGGTCGCGGAGAACTCACGTTCGATGGTGCAGTGCCAGTCGATCCCATCCAGGACGGCACGCGCCTTGAGGCAGGCTTCGGCATCGTCGGGATGCGTGGCGCGTGGGCCGTCTGCGATGGCCAGGACGCGGGTGGGACGCACCGCGCGCAGGACTTCGACGACCTCGGCGATCCGGTGGGGCCGGTTGAAGAGGATGACAACGACCGGAGTGTCGAAGGGGTTGCTCCCGTTCATGGGTTGCATCCGGAGGTCTTCAGCAGGCCCGCCACGGCGGCGAGGACACGATCCAGATCCCAGCCCAGGCCGAGTTCGAAGGCCGGGACCTCCCGGACCACCGCGGCGGCGGTGGAGAGCCAGTGGCCGGGTGTCCCGGATCCACTCGCGATCGGCAGCGCGGTCGAGCCGAGCATCTGGATCGCCAAGCGAGGCGGGACCCGGCGCGGCTGGGGCACGGATGAGTCGCCAGCCCGGACGGCGACAATCGCTGCCAGGCGCGCCGAGCGCACGAACGTGATCTCTGGAGGCAGGGCGATGGCGGATTTGCCGCTGGGCGTGATGCCAAGCACGGGCCAGTGGCCGGCATCGAGTCGTTGCCGCGAATCGGCATTCAGCTTCGAAGTGGCATAGACGCCATGGACGGTGGCTGGTTTGCCGCGCACGGGATCACCGGCTTCGACGACGCAGAGGTCGTCCCCGAGGAATCCAAAACCAGCCTTGGCGCAAACGAGCGAGGTCGTTGTCTTTCCGCGACCGCCGACACCGACGAACAGCACGGCGCGGCCATCCAGCGCGACCGCTCCGGCGTGCACCATCTGCATCCGGGGACCGGACAGCCATGCTGCGAGTGCATGATGTGCCGGCTGTGAAAGCAGGTCACCGCTGGCCAGCGCCGCAGGTGAGGCTTCCAGCAACAGGCCGGGTTCCGCGCCCGGGATGAACTGTTCGACGCTCGAGGGCGCCCGTCGGATGACAGCCAGACTCCCATCCGGAGCCCGGTGCGACCCGATGTTGAGCTCGGACCAACCAGGTTTGGATGCCGGATCTGGACGGGTGCGGATGCAGAGGGTTGGTGAGGAGGGGGTGCCTGCCACCTCTGGTTCCGTGATCCCGGCGAATGCTGCACGGACCGCATCCACGCCCTCATCGCCGGCGACCGTCAATGTCCGGCCGGCTATCCGGACAGAAAAGGACCCGCCCGTTCCCACAATCACGCCTTGTCGCCCGGCTGGTGGGGCCATCCCTTGTTGGGATCGACCTCATGGATGGGATCCATGGAGATGATATCCGCGATCTGGTCGTAGCGTTCCAGCGTCGGGGCGACGAAGCTCTCCGGCCACGCAATCGAGGCGGAAGCGGGCGCAGCCGAGGGTGCCGGATCATTGCGAAGCATCTGTGCCTGTTCAAGTGCCTCGATGAAAGACTTGGTCGGGACCGCTGCCCCCGCCCCATATCGTGCGCTCACTTCGTTCACCAGCTCATCGACCGAAGCTCCCGCGATCAGGCGCTCCCAGACCTGGGGACCAATGCCCATGAAGAGGAACAAGTGCCCCTTCTCGGAGTCGATCAGGACGGTTTCACCGTCGATGGTATCGTTTGGGAACCTCCCGGTGTCAGCAAAGCGGATGTTGGCCATGGACTGCGGTTATGAAGAGTTCGTGCTTCCCCAGACTCCCGCGCCCGGCAAGCTCTGGCAACGATGGAGCGGGAGGCGCGAGAAGGTTATTCGGAGCCTGTTCCGGGCGGGAAGGACATTTTCCCCCGAACGGTGCTTCCGCTGGGTTTGCATCTGATGCGCCTGCTGGTCAACGGCGGTGGCGAATCTGCGGCAGCAGTTGCTGCGATCGGCTCGACTGGTGCAGGGGAGGAGCTGGTGGCGCTTGCGGACCGGTGGAAGGTCTTTCCCGCCTTGGCGGCCCGGGTGGCTTCGCGCGAGATCCCGCTGCCCGAGCGGGCCGCTGCCAGGCTGGCCAGGATGACTTCGGTCCAGTTCTTCCGCACTGCTGTCTGCATGCGTGCCGGATGCGATGCCCTTCGGGCATTGGCCGCGGCAGGGATCCCCGCAGTCGCGTTCAAGGGGGCTGCGGTCCTTGCCCACCTGCACGCGGGAATGCGTGACCGGATGGTTCGGGATGTCGACGTGCTCGTTCACGGGCGGGACCTGCAACGGAGCCTCGACGCGCTGGACGCAGCTGGCTTCCGCCGCACGATCGGTGAAGGTTCGCTTGAGGACTACACAGCGTTCGTCGCGCATTCGCCAGGGGCGGCTGGCAACCACGCCATCAGCCTGTCCAACCGTCAGGATGCCGCCGTCGATCTGCACTGGAAGCTCGGACGATTTGATCCCGGCGAATTGCTGGAGTCCGCATTGATCATCCCGGTCCTGGGCACCCCAACCCGCGTCGTACGCCCGGCCGTGGGTCTGTTGCTCACCGTCCACCACGCCCTCCGGAATGATCTCGTCCCGGGCGAGGTTGCGCGCGATGTGCTGGATTGTGCCGGGTGGTTCCGGCTGCTGGCAAACATGCCGGGCGAGCTGGGTTTGGCGCGTGCGCAGAGCGCGAAGCTCGGGTTGGCCGATGTGATGGATGCGCTGGCCATCGTCGTTCGCAAACTGGGTGGGGCCGCACCGGACGAACTGGGGACCAGCCTGGCTGGCCGGCAGTTGGCCGACCTCTACTTCCGCCAGTTGGAGGAGGGTCCGATCAATACGGACCTCGCCTACGTCGGGAGTACCCGCGCTGCCCTCCAGATCCTTCGTGGTGCGCTTACCGGTTGGGCCCGGTATCAGGGCATGATGCGGGCTTTTGAGTCCCGTCAGGGTGAGGCCAGCCTGTCGGTTGGGAAACGTGCGATGCGTCTGGCCCGGTCTGTCGCGCGGCTGTCGCCGTCGCATTGGCGGCAGCTCCGCGCGTTGACTCAGGCCAAGGACCGGTTGTCCTGATACCGGGGATGCCGCCTGCTCCTGGGTGCTCTCAGGAGACCCGTGCGTTGGAGAACAGGTGGTCGTTGAGGGAAAGTGCCTCCCTGTGTTGGTAGCCGTGGCGCCCAATCTGGGGACAGGCTCCGCAGGAGTGGGGTGGTGGGTAGGCGATTCCCTGTCCCCAAGTGGTAGAAGAGGCCTGTCCCCAGTGTAGACGCTGTCCCTAGGTGGGAGGAGAGGCCTGTCCCCAGTGTAGACGTCGGGGGGGCAAGGATTTGGGGACAGGCTTTGCACGGCGGCCAGGCCGGGCTGCTCGGCGGGGGCGTGACCCGCGTCGGCCCGTAACCTTTCGGGGTGCGAGGTGTAGGAGGAAGGGAAGGGCTGCGATCCGAAGCCCTGGCCTTGGTGGTCATGCGGGAGGGGATGTCGTCATCCCCTTCGTCCGTGGCCCCAACAGCCGCCCGCCACCCTCGCGTTGACCGGATGGCAATGGGCAAATTGTTCCGGAACCGGTGCGCGGAATCTCATTCAGCCTTTGCCAATCGACTGTAAGGTGGCTCCGTGAATCTGCCCCCGACCTTTGCCCACAGGGCCTTGCTGTCGTCCGCCGTCCTCCTGGCCGTGCTCGCACCGTCGCATCTGGCGCAGGCCGGGACCCAGGCGGAATCGAACCTGAAGGCGCGGGCGGGACTGCCAGCGTTGCCGTACACGAATTCTCCGTCGGCAATCCCTAATTACCTGCCGGGTGAGAAGTGGGGGACGCAGGGCGAGGCACTGTCGCGGATGCAGCTGCCGCTGTCGCCGGCGGAGTCGCATCCGCACATCGTGACTGTTCCGGAGATCCGGACGGAGCTTTGGGCGTCGGAGCCGGACATCCTGAAGCCGATCTGCATGGCTTGGGATGAGCGCGGTCGGCTGTGGATCGCGGAGACGATCGACTATCCGAACGAACTCCAGCCCGCTGGCCAGGGGCGCGACCGGATCAAGATCTGCGAGGACACCAACGGCGACGGCAAGGCGGACAAGTTCACGGTGTTCGCGGAGAAGTTAAGCATCCCGACCGGCATGGTCTTTGCACGTGGTGGTCTGATCGTGATCGAGGCCGGGCACACACTCTTCCTGAAGGACAACGACGGGGACGGAAAGGCAGACGAACGGAAGATCCTGTTCGAGGGCTGGGGAACCGGGGACACGCACGCGACGGCATCGAATCTTCGGTATGGGCCGGACAACTGGATCTGGGGTGTGGTCGGGTACAGCGGATTCGACGGGGACGTGGGTGGAAAGCGGGTGCGCTTCGGCATGGGGGTGTATCGGTTCAAGTCGGATGGCTCGGCGCTCGAGTTCGTGCGGTCGAGCAACAATAACACGTGGGGCCTTGGGTTCAGCGAGGAAGGCACGGTGTTTGGATCGACGGCGAACAACAATGCGTCCTGGTACATGCCGATCGCGAACCGTTACTACGAATCAGTTTCGGGATGGTCTGCTAGCCGGATGGAGACGATCGCGGACAAGCAGGATTTCTATCCGGTGACGGCGGAGGTGCGTCAGGTGGATGCGCACGGTCGATACACTGCCGGTGCTGGCCACGCGTTGTACACGGCACGCAATTTCCCGCAGGAATACTGGAACCGCGTGGCTTTCGTGACGGAACCGACGGGCCATCTGATCGGCATGTTCCGCATCGAGGGACGGGGAGCGGATTTCACGGCGCGGAACGACAAGAGCTTCCTGGCGAGTTCGGACGAGTGGTGCGCGCCGATCATGGCGGAGGTTGGGCCGGACGGGGCGGTGTGGATGCTCGATTGGTACAACTACATCATCCAGCACAACCCCACGCCGCACGGATTCAAGAACGGCAAGGGCAACGCGTATGAGACGCCATTGCGCGACAAGCGGCACGGTCGGATCTACCGGCTGGCGTGGGACAAGGCGCGGACGGTGGCGTCGTTGGATCTCTCGAAGGCGGACACGGCACAGTTGGTGGCCGCACTGAAGAACGACAACCAGCTATGGCGGTTGCATGCACAGCGGCTTCTGGTCGAACGCGGTGGCACGGATGCGATTCCGGCGTTGCAGAAGCTGGTCCAGGACCGGGCTGTGGACGTGATCGGCCTGAATGTGGGCGCGCAGCATGCGCTGTGGACGTTGGAGGGGCTGGGCGTGACGGGTCAGGTTGGCGTGCGTCGGACGATCCATACCGCCTTGCGGCACCGGAGCGCTGCGGTGCGACGGGCGGCGATCGCGGCCTTGCCTCGGGACGAGGCCGGGGCCAAGGCGCTGCGGGAGGCGCGGCTGCTGGAGGATGCGGATGCCCAGGTCCGGCTGGCGGTCTTGCTTGCCATCGCCGACATGCCCGAGCAGGACGCTCTTGGCGCGGCCGTCTACGCGATGTTGCGGCAGGAGTTGAACGCGGGCGACCGTTGGTTGCCCCACGCGGCGACGTCTGCCGGGGCCCGGCATCACAAGGGTTTCCTCAAGGCAGCGACGGGCCCGGCGGTACGCGGCACGGTGCAGACCCTGCCTGACGCTGTCACGGAAGCAGTCCGGGTGGTTTCGGTGCATCATGCGGCGATCGACTCAGAGCATGGGCTTGCCACGGTGCTCGCCCTGCAGGGGGCTGCGTCGTCGGTGGCTGCGCCGGTGTTGGACGGTCTCGCGGCCGGGTGGCCCGCCGGCAAGGCCCCCAACATTTCGCCGTCGGCTGAGAAACAACTGCTTCAGCTGGCGCAAAGCCTGTCGGATTCGGCCCGCGGATCGCTGATCGGCCTTGCGGATCGCTGGGGACGCCGGGACCTCTTCACATCGCTGGTGGCGTCAACTGCTGTAGCCCTGCGCGGGCAACTGGCCGGTGGGTCGTTGAATGATGCGGAACGGACTGCACTGGCGCGTCGGCTGGTGACGTTGGACGACCGGCCGGAATCGATCCAGGCCGTGCTGGCGTTGGTCACGCCGCAAACGGCTCCGTCGCTCACGTCCGGGCTCCTGCAGGCGATTGGCGTCAGTCGTCAGGCTGGAACGGCAGGTGAGGTGCTTTCAGCCTGGGCCCGGTTGACGCCGGCTGCCCGGCGCTCCGCCATCTCGATGCTGTTGCGTCGGACGGAATGGGCGCAGGGAGTGCTGGCGGCGGTCGAGGCGGGCCGGTTGGACCGGACGGACATCGCGACCGATCAGTGGGGGCAACTACGGAACAACCCGGACCGGGCCGTGGCCGAAAAGGCGACCGCCTTGAGTGGCAAGAAGGTGATCAAGGGGTCGGCCGAAATGGAGGCGGTGATCGAGAAGCTCCTTCCGGTCGCCAACCGCGTCGGCGACGTCGCCCGCGGGCGTCAGGTATTCGAGACGTCCTGCCAGATCTGCCATGCGCTGAACGGCAAGGGTCAGCGGATCGGGCCGGACCTGACCGGTATTGGCGTGCGGCCCAAGGGCGAGTTGCTGGTGGAGATCCTGGACCCGAACCGGTCTGTCGAAGCCAACTACCGTCTTTGGACGGTGGTGACGAAAGACGGTGAAACGGTGGCGGGCCGACTCGACACGGAGACGGCGACGAGCGTTGAGATCCTGGATACGGCGGGACAGAAGCACGCCATCCAGCGGAAGGATATCCGGTCGATCGAACCCTCGAACCAGTCGATCATGCCGGGTGGATTCGAGCAGTTGCCTGCGGATGACCTCGCGGGGTTGCTGGAGTATCTCGCGGCGAGCGCGAAGCAGGGGAAGTAGGTCGGGAGTTGCCAGTTCCCAGTCGCCAGGTTCCAGACATCCGGATCCAGGTCCAAAGTCCGGGGCCGGTTTCAGATTCTGTTCCGTCGGAGTCGTTGAAGCCGGCAGCCGGGTCGAGCGAAGGCCCGCAGTGCTTCAACCCCTCCAGGGTTGGTGATCCATTTCGCAGGTACCCCGGGGTTGCTTCGCACCCCGGGCTACCGGCTGCAACGCCTCCGGCGTATTGGCAGGTGGTGGTTTTCCAGCGGGCTGGGAACTGGCATCTGGAAACTGGGAACTTCCTGTCTGTCCCCTCGCAACTTTGGGTGGGCTCTGGTTTTCTGATTCGTGCCCGTGATGCCGGACCCGGCCACACCTGACGATGATGCGGCCCTGATGCTGTTGGTGCGTCAGGGTGACGTGGGGGCGTTCACCCAGCTGGTGGAGCGGTGGAAGCAGCCGGTGACGGGGTTTGTGTTCCGGTTGTTGCCGGACGCGGACGAGGCGGAAGACATCGCGCAGGGCGTGTTCATCCAGTTGTGGAAGACGGCGTCGCGGTACGAGCGACAGGCGCGCTTCAGCACGTTCCTGTTCACCATCGCGCGGAATCTGTGCCTGAACGAGATCCGGCGTCGGACGCGGCATCCGGCCGAGTCGTTGGATGCGAAGCTGGAGCCGGAGGGAGAAACGGTGCCGGGGCAGTTCCCGGATGCGGGGCAGGTTCCAGCGGATCAGGAGACCCAGCGGCATGAGTTGGTGACCAAGGTGGACGAGGCATTGGCGGACCTGCCGGAGAAGCAGCGGGTGGCGTTGGCGCTGTGCCGGGAAGGGGACCTGAGTTACGACGAGATCGCGGTGGTGCTGGGTACGACGGTGCCGGCGACGAAGTCCTTGATCCACCGGGCGCGGGAGATCCTGAAATTGCGTTTGAAGGCCTACCTGACGTCGGGGGCGTGGGAGCCCTCGGGAGGGGGCTCCAAGTAGGACTGAAACTTTGGCTGGCCGCCGGTTTTTGAACCTGAAGCTACACGAACATGACACCAGAACCCCCAGAAGACTGGTTGGACGTGGTTGCCGGAAGGAAGGTGGATCCCGAGCTGATCCGTCGGCTCCGGCAGCCGGGTCGGTTGACCGAGCCGGAGCGGCGCCGGTTGGAGGCGGAACTGGCCTTCAATGAGCTGCTGGACGGGCATCGCCCGCCGCCGCCGGTATCGAGCAACTTCACGGCACGGGTCCTGGCGCGGATCGAGCAGGACGAGCGGGTGGTGACGAGCAGGAGGTCTTGGTGGGAGCGGATCGGGTGGATTCCGAGGCTGGCGGCGTTTGCGGTGGTGGCCTTGACGTTTGGGTTGCTGTGGTCGCAGGGGACGGCGACGCGGCAGGCTCGGATGGCGAAACAGGCGGTGGAACTGGGGCGGGCGGCGAGCGTGCCGGGATTGGAGGCTGCCAGCCTGGCGGATTTCGAGGTGATCCGGCGGATCGGAGTGGCCCCCCGCGCGGAGGATGACGCGCTGATCCTGGCCCTGGCGCAGTAGGGGTTTTCTCGGTCGACATGAGCATGAATTCCATCGAACGACGCGCGCGGCGAGCCGGGTGGCTGACTCGGCCCGGCTTGGTCCTGGGCCTCGCGCTGGGGTTCGGGGTGGTGGCCCAGAATCCGGAAGGTGGGCGGGTGGTTCCGCCGTTGCCTCCGTCGCCTCGGGCGCCGGTCGAGTTGTTCCGTGAATTGCTGGCTGCGTCGCCTGAGAAGCGCGTGGTGATGCTGGAATCGAAGACGCCGGCGGCACGCGACCTGATCCTCCGGCGAATCCATCAGCACGAGGCGTTGGATCCGGCGTCGCGGGCGGAGGCGGAGTGGCAACTGCGACTGGCGCAGTTCCGATTTTATCTGTCGCCATTGCTCCGGGCACCGTTGACGGAGCGGGCACGGCGGCTGGCGCGGGCTCCGGCAGAGGATCGCCCGTTGCTGGAAGAGCGGTTGCGTGCGTGGGACGCGCTGACGCCGGCGGCGAGGGCGACGCTGCTGGAAAGCGAGGAATCGCTGCATCACTTCGTGCGCAGCCCGGGAGCGGAGCCTTCGCGACTCACGAATGTGCTGGCTGCTGCTCCGGCTGCGGCCCGGGCGGACATCGAAGGCCAGTTTGCCCGGTGGAGCGCTTTGCCGGAATCGGAGCGGGTCGAGCGCGCGGCCACGTTCCAGCAGTTCTTCGGATTGTCGGACGTGCAACGGAACCGGGCCCTGAACCGGTTGCCGGACTCCGATCGCATCGCGATGGAGAAGGTACTGGAACGGTTCGCACGTCTGCCAGAGTCGGAGCGGGCGCAGTGCATCGCGGGATTTGAGCGGTTGTCGGCGCTGCCGGCGTCGGAGCGCGAGGAATTCCTGCGCAACGCGGCACGCTGGCAGGCCATGACTACGGAGGAGCGGGCGTTGTGGAGGCGGTTGGTGCTGAAGACGCGGCTCCCGCCCCTGCCACCGCTGCCAACCGGTGGACTGGTGACGACGAACCGCTGAGCCAGCCGGACGTGGATTCCAACCGCCAACCGGAATTGCGCGGGCCTGCGCATCGCGGTGCCGGGACCAACCCGCCGAACCGGTTCCTGCACACGCGGCGGGAGCCGGACCCGGACATGATGGACCTCGATCCGGCAGAAGAGCCGGCTCCGCGAACGCAGTTCCTGCCGGACCTGACCCAGTCGATCCTCTCGCGGAATGATTCTCCGGACGTGGGATTCACCTGGAGCGCGAACCCGTACCGGGGATGCGAGCATGGCTGCGCGTACTGCTACGCGCGTCCGACGCACGAGTATCTCGGGTACAACGCCGGGATCGATTTCGAGTCGCGCATCCTGGTGAAGCATCGGGCGGCGGAGCTCTTGCGGGCGGAGTTGTCGAAGGCGTCGTGGAAGCCGGACGTGATCGCCTTGAGCGGCGTGACGGACTGTTACCAGCCGGTCGAACGTCGGTTGCAGATCACGCGATCCTGCCTGGAGGTGTTGGCGGAGTTCCGGAACCCGGTGACGATCGTCACCAAGAACGCCTTGGTGGCGCGGGATGCGGATGTCCTCGCGGAGTTGGCGCGGCATCGGGCCGCGGCGGTCTGCATCAGCCTGACCTCACTGGATGCAGACCTGAGATCGGTTCTCGAGCCGCGCGCCTCGCCGCCCCTGGCGAAGCTTCGCGCGATCCGGAAACTGGCGGACGCCGGTGTGCCAGTGGGCGTGTTGTGCGCGCCGATCATCCCGGCGATCAACGATCATGAAGTCCCGCGGGTGCTCGAGGCTGCGGCTGGGGCCGGGGCGACGTTCGCGTCGTACACGGTCCTCCGGCTACCGCTGGCGGTGGAACCGATCTTCCTCGACTGGCTACAACGGCACTTTCCCGATCGGCGGGAGAAGGTGCTTCACCAGTTGCGTGCCTTCCGCGACGGAGCGCTGAACCGATCGGAGTTTGGCGAACGCATGCGGGGAACGGGCGCGGCGGCGGACCGATTGCGGCAGCTGTTCCACGTGTCGGCCCGGAAGCATGGGCTCACCGTGACCTGGCCGGAGACGTCGACGGCGGCCTTCCGGCGGGTTGAGCCGGGACAGTTGGAGTTGTTGTAGCAGGAGTTCGCAGTCGCGAGTGGGCGCATCTTGACACTGCCCCCATCGAGGGGTGGGGCGAGTGTCCTCACGAGCCGGTCAGGAGTCCCAAGTTCCAAGATTTCAGATTCAAGGTGAACGTGAAGCGGGAGTTCAAGGCTTTCGAACCCGGGTACGGATTCGCGAGTTCTCCGCTGCTGGCGGGCGAACTTGTGGTGGTGATGCCCGCTGGATCATCGACGGCGTCGGTGGCTGCACTGGATCGGAGGACAGGTACGGTGCGATGGCGAACCGGGCTGGGAAGTGGGACCGAGTGGCCTATGCCGGAGGGGTGCTCTACGTGCGCGCCCCAAGCGAGTTGATCGCACTGCGCGTGCAGTGAGGTCGATAAGGGCATTGCACATCGCGGACGCGGAGGGCCGCCTTCGCCTCCAACCCCAGGTCGTCGGATCGGTCGAAGGTCGGATACCACAGATTCTGCGACGCCCTAGGATGACGGCGGGCTGAGTGCCGGTGGGCGCGTTTCCCGGTGGGAGCGCGGCGGGCTGGCGAAACCTCCTCCTGATTCTGCCATGCGCTGGTTAGTCTATTTCCTGTTGTCGCTTCCGGTGGCCATCGTGGGCCTGCTTGGGGCGGGTTTCATCGGCGATGCCGCGGTGCGATGGCATCGGGTTTCGAGCTTTGAGGGCAAGTCCGGATTCGCCGTGATTGGGTGGGCGATCCTGGGGGCCATCTTCTCGTTTGTCGTCAGCCTGGTGGTGATGGGGGTCATGGGGCCGCGGGAAGGGGTTGGTTATGCCAAGGCGATGGGAACGACGGTGGGAATGCTTGCGATGCTGGGTGTGTTGGTGGCGGCGGGCTCCTGGTGGACGGCGGACATCGAGCCGGAGATCGACGGCCGGCCGCTGATGCTGGAAGTGGAGATGAAGCTTCCCGTGACGGTGACGGAACGTCCGGCGACCAACGAAGCCAAGTTGACGTTGAACTCCCTCTCGGGAAACCGACGCCGGAGCTACGAGGAGGGAAAGCTCTTCCCCGCGAATGCGCGGCGGGAGCAGGGCCGGTGGATTGTACCGGGCGAGGTGTCGCTGTTCACGATGCGCGGCAAACGGGCCGTCGAAGCCGAGTTGCCAGGGTTGGATCCGAAGGGCTTCCTCGTCTCGCTGCCAGCGCGCCCCGGCAAGGAATTCCTGGAATGGAGTGACTGGTTGCCGAAACCGCCCGCGTCGATGCACCCGTGGCCGGACACCAAGACCTCCTACCGGTTCCGCGTGCAGAAGGTCCCGGCACCACCGCCCGCCCCGACGGCGGAGGAAGCGAAGGCGAAGCGGGACGCAGAGGAATTGGCCCAGTTCCAGGCCGTGCCGGACGATGCCCCGATTCCTGCGTGGTTTCCCTACGTTCGCTATGGTGCCCGGGACGACCGACGCAAGATCGCGATCGGGAAGATGGTGAAGCGGCCGACGTTCCAGAAGGAGATGCGGGAACTGATGTTGGGCGAGGATGTCCGGGCCGCCGAGGAGGCGTTGCGGTTGGTGGAGCATCTTCCGGACTTCCCGGCGGAGCTGAAGGAATCGGTCCGGGCGGCAGGCATCGACCTCGCGGAGCGCAGCCGGAAGGGCATTGCAATCACGCCGGAAATGGATCCCAGCTATGAGTGGGCGGCGGACATCTCGATCCGATTCGGCGGGTGGATGGTGGCGGTACGGACGCTTCGGGAAAAGACCGGCGAAGACTATACCCCCCAGATGAAGAGCATCCTGGAGCTCTCGCGGAAGCGGCCGGACAGCATCGTGATGCACGGCGATGTCTGCCGCGTGGCCAGCTACTACATGAAGGAATGGGCGGGCCTGGAGCCCTTGCCGACCGATCCGAAGCCGAGATGAGGGCAGAGGGGTTTCAAGTTTGAAGATTCAAGTTTGAAGGACTCGTGGGGCGAGTCCTCACGAGCCGGAGCGCATCCCGCCACTGCCCCCGTTTGAGAATGGGAACGGGGCGGCGATGTCCTCATCGCCCCGGGGAGAGGCAACAGAGGGCAACGAGGACGTTGCCGCTCCGGTTGAGGAGGAGCCCTGAGGCGTGACCGCATCGTGCCGGGCCCGAGGACGAGTACCGCCCTGCGGGCTGAGTACGAGTACGATTACGGACGGGCGAAAGGGCACGGACGGGCTCGAAGGAATCAGAGCCCTGCCCTGGTGATTTGAAGCTACCCGAGCGGGGTAGGAATCGGTTGAGTGTCTGGGTGTCCGATAGCGAGCCCAGACTTTCCAACAGGCCCGGCGAGCGCCGGGAATTCACCACCACCCGTTGGAGTCTGGTCCTGCGCGCCGGTGGATCGGACCCGGATCAGGCCCACGTTGCGCTGGAGCAATTGTGTCGGGACTACTGGTATCCGCTCTACGCGTACGTGCGACGCAAGGGGCACAGCCCGGAGGATGCATCGGACCTCACGCAGGAATTCTTCGCGAAGCTGTTGGCGAATGACTTTGCGCAGGGACTCACGCCGGACGGAGGCAGGTTCCGGTCCTTCCTCCTGACGGCGCTGGGGCGGTTCCTGATCAATGAGTGGCAGAAGGGGACGCGCATGAAGCGTGGAGGCGGGACTTTCACGGATTCGCTGGATGCGTTGATCGCGGAGCGAGGGGAGGCGAGCTACCTGGAGGAGACGTCCCACAACGAGAGCCCGGAGAAGCTGTATCAACGGGTGTGGGCGGAGACGATGTTGTCGCGGGCCGTGGATCGACTGGGTCGCGAGTGTGCGGAGCGTGGGGTGACGCGGTTCGACGTGTTGCGCCGTTTCCTTTCGGCCGGGGAGGAACCGCCGGCGTTGTCGGAGGCAGCCGCGGAGTTCGGCATGTCACTCGCGGGATTCAAGTCGCTGCTGCATCGGTTCCGGCAGAGGTATCGGGAACTGTTGCTCGAGGAAGTCGGGCAGACGGTGGGAAGTGTCGGGGACGTGGCGGAGGAGTTGCGGGGATTGCTCGCGGCGTTGCGTGGAGGCTGATGCTGGAGTTTCACAACATTTCCCGAATCCGAACGAGTCCGACACGGTGTCCCTATAGGACATAGGTAGGTGTCCTGTCTGACACCGGGATTCCATGGGCAATTGGCCTGGGGGGCTGAGGTGCTTTGGCCAGGCAATTGAAAATGGAACGCCGCCTCGTGGGAGCAATCCTGCGGGGCGGCGTTTTCTTTTACCGAAGGGAGCTCGATCCGGGTGTCGCTGGAGGCGGTGAAGTCTGATCCTAGAAAAGGCAGTTGGATCCACAGATTTCACCGATTCCACGGATTTGAAGCAGGTTGGGAAAGGCTGTCGTTTCACCCTGCGGGTGAAATGGAAACTGCGAAGCGGTGAGGCTTCTTGTCCCAGTCCATCTGTGAAATCTGTGCAATCGGTGGATAACCCAACTGCCGCTTTCAGGCTGATCCGAAAGTGGTTTGAAGCCTTTCCCCGGGGACGCGGTGACGTTGGGGTGCATGAAACACCCTTTTGGAAAGAAGGCAGGCGCCCCCCGTTGCTGGCGATTGCCGTCGTGGCTGCCCGCCCTGGCCTTGGCTGGCTCGATGAGTGCCGGGATCGCGGCACAGCCGGCTGAAGTATTGGTCAAGGTGCGGCCGGCGGCGCCCGGCCGGTCTGCTGCTCCGATGGCGAGCCGGACCGAAGGCCTCCTGCCGGGCTCGCGGCACCTGGGCGAGTTGACCCGGGATGGTTGGCAGGTGCTGGAGCTTCCCCGCTGCATGGCGATGGAGGAAGCCATCCGGCAACTGCAGGAGAGCGGCGAGGTTGAATACGCGGAGCCGAACGATGCCGTGGAACTGGGATTCCAGATCGCCGGCGGACCGGCTGGCGGTGGCGGCGCTGGTGGCCAGGGAGCCGGAGCGGCTCCGGGTCGACGGGCGGGAACGCACGGCGGGGACGGTCTGGGCGTTAACGATCCGCTGGCGGGTCGTCAGTACAACCTGGAGAAGATCGGCCTGGCCCAGGCGTGGCAGCACGGCAAGGGAAACAACAACGTGGTCATCGCCGTGATCGACAGCGGCGTGGAGGTCCAGAACCCGGAGATCTCTGCGAACCTCTGGTTCAATGATGCCGAGATCGCGGGGAACGGGATCGACGATGATCGCAATGGCTACATCGACGACATCCACGGGGCGAATGTAATCACGAACAACGGCGACCTGACCGACCCGATGGGATATGGCACGGCTACCGTGTCCATCCTGGCGGCGGTGCCGGACAACGGGGTCGGCATCGCGGGCATCAACTGGAACGTGCAGGTGATGATGGTGCGTGTGGCGCGGGATGGTGACGGCGCGTACGCCGGCAACATCATCCGGGCCATGGACTACATCACGGCGATGCGGAACCGTGGGGTGAACATCGTCGCGTGCTATCACGGGTGGGGGGCGTACTGGCCGCGTCGGGCGCAGTTCGAGGCCTACAGCCGCATGTCGTCGGCTGGGATCCTGAACGTGACCTTGGGGTTCGTGAACCGGAACGACCGGGATCGGACGCCTGGATTTCCGGCCGGCTATTCCCTGCCGGGGAACATCTCGGTTGCCGCCTCGGACCACGAGGATCACCTCGCCCAGTTCAGCGACATTGGTGCGCATGGGCTGGACCTGGCCGCACCTGGCACGGCGATCTGGGGAATCCTGCCCGGTGGCCGGTTTTGGAAGGGCGGAGGGACGGGGCCTGCCGCGATGCACGTGGCGGGCGCTGCGGGACTTCTCTTTGCGAAGCGTCCCGAACTGACAGCCGAGCAGGCGAAGCTGCTGCTCCTGAATACGGTGGACCCGCTTCCCGCGTTTGACCGCGACCGGGTGCGCAGTGGCGGGCGCCTGAACGTGGGGCGCGCGATGCAATGGCTCGCCGATGGCAAGCCGCTGCCCACGACCTACACGTCGGTCGCGCCGCCGCTGAAGGTGAACTATGCGAGCCGCACGGCGGAGGGCTGGGATGGCTACGGAGCCAGCACGCTGGGATCGGTCAGCGCCGACGGGCGGTACGTGGCGTTCCTCTCGACCGGGACCAACATGGTTCCCGGCGACGTGAACAACGTCGCGGACGTCTTCCTGCGGGATCGGGTCACGGACACGCTGCGGCGGGTGAGCGAGAGGGCGGACGGGGTCGGAGCCAATTCTGCCAGCCTTACCCCGGTGATCAGTGCCGATGGCAGTACGGTGGTGTTCGCCAGCGGAGCCCAGAACCTGCATCCGGACGACACTTCGCCCGTGCGCGACATCTACGCGTGGGACCGTGAGACCGGCGTGATCGAGTGGGTGAGTCGGCCTGCCGCGGGTCCGGGAATCGCGTTGTGCGAAGCTCCTTCGGTCAGCGCCGACGGCAACTGGATCGCGTTCCAGACTTCGGGAGCGCTACTGCTGGAGGATACCAACGGTGGAATCGACATCTACGTCTACGACCGGAAGAACCAGAGTCTTCAAATCGCCAGTCTGACGCCGGCGGGGCAGATGTCGGCCTCACAGTCGACTTCGCCGGCCATCAGCGGGGACGGGCGGTACGTCGCCTTTGCCTCGGCGGCCACGGATCTCGTCGAGGGCGCGCAGAACGGGATGCTGAACATCTACGTCCGCGACCTGAACAAGGGCATCACCGAGAGGGTGAGCGCGAATGCCTTGGGCGAACCGGCGGAATTGCCGGCAATCCGACCCCGCATCAGTGATGACGGACGATTCGTGGCGTTCCAGACCGCCGCGCAAAACCTGGGTCCGACGGTCGACGTCTCCGTTCCACAGGTGTACGTCCGGGACCGGGTGGAGGGCGGGATCCGGCTGGCATCGAAGGATGCTACCGGTGCGGGGGTGAACGTCGCTGCGACCCTGGAGTCGATCAGCGGCGACGGCCGATGGGTCGTGTTCCGGACCGCCTCGCGGCAATTGCCGCCGACTGAAGGTCCCAGCTTGAGCCACCTGTACGCCTTCGACCGGCTTGCGGACGACGTCGTGGCCCTTTCATACAACGATGCCGGTGATCCTCTGAGCCGGATTCCCTCGTTCGTCGGCGTCACCGACAACGGCGTCGTCGACGCCTCCATCTCGCGGGATGGGCGTCATGTGACGATCACGTCGGCCTCCTTCGCACTGAGCCCGAGTGACGGCAACGTGAACACGGACGTGTTCGTGTCGGACCGGGGTTCGGCGCCGCTGGATCTGAGCGTGAAGCTGGATGGAGCCGAAGGCGAGGTCGGGCGCTGATTGGTGGGGGCGGCGATCCCGCAACAGGCGGTGCGGCGTCTGGAGGCGGCCGGAGGAGCGACGAAGTTCGAGTTCCGGCTGGTGAACCGGGGAGGGACGAATCCGGCGCCGCGGCTGAAGGTCGAGCTCGATACGGCGGGCGCATCGGTGACATGGCCGGCGGGCTCGGTGGCGGAAGCGAACGGGGTTCGGAGACTGGCACCGTTGGCTCCGGGCGAGAGCGTGATGTTCACGGCGACCGTTCCAGTCCCGACCGAGGATGCTCCAGGGCGGCTTCGGATCGTGGCCGGAGACTCCTCGGTCAGTGGAGGGTTCGCGTCGACGGATGGTGTGACGGCCCTGGTGATCCAGCCCCGCACGGGGAGGGGTGCGGAGCTGGCGTCGGTTGGTCTGGGTGGCGCGGGCCTGAGTCGGCACGCAATCCGACCCGGCGTCTCCGACGACGGAACGAAGGTTGTGTTTGGATCGATCGCCGGGGATGCGGTTCCGGGCGACATCGGGGAGGGGATGGATGTGTTCCTGCGGGATCTGGCGCGTGGCGAGACCGACCTGGCGGCGGGTGTTTTCGGCAGCGACTGGAGCTCCGGCCCGCAGGTCAGCGCGGATGGGCGTTACGTCGTGTTCACGTCGTTTGCCGACAACCTCGGTGCAGATGCGAACTTTACGGGGGATGTCTTCCGGCGAGACCTGTCGAGCGGGGTCAACGCGGTGGTGACACGCCGTGGCAGCAGCTTTGGCAACCTGAACAGCAGCCAGTGGTGGGATTCGAAGATCTCGGCGGATGGGCAGGTGGTGGCCTTCCAGAGCCATGCTTCCAACCTCGCGGCCGGTGACACCAACCGCACGGCCGACATCTTCGTGGCGAACCCCGACCTCGGCACGAGCGTCCTGATCACGCGCAATGCGAAGGGCGAACAGGCCAATGGTTCCAGCGAGATGCCGCAACTGTCCCGGGACGGCCGGTTCGTGGCGTTCACCTCCATGGGGGAGAATCTGGTCGAGAACGACGTCAACCGGACCCAGGACGTCTTCCTTTGGGATCGGGAATCCACCGGGCTGACGCTGATCACCAAGGACACGAACGGCGTCTCGGGGCTGGGGCATAGCGAGGTGCACTCCATCTCCGAGGATGGTCGCTTCCTGACGATCGGCACGGACGCGACGAGCCTCCCGGGAACCCGTTCTGCCAGCGGGCTCTACCTATGCGATCGGAGCACGGGCCAGTTCCTCGCGGCGGAGGGATGGCTTCCGGCAGCGGAGCCGGCGTGGTCGCCGATCTTTTTTACCATCAGCCCGGACTCGCAGTCATTGCTGTGTTCCCTGCGTCGTCGGACGGGGGCGCCGGGTCAGGAACGCCTCGAGACGCAGGTGGTGGTGGTCAACCGCGTGACACGCCGTGCGAGGGTCGTCGCCGAGGGTGTCCGGGGCCCAGGAGCATCCAACACGGGGTTCAGCGAGGTGGGGTCCGTGATCATGATGGGGCCGTCCTTTTCCCCGGAGTACACGGGCAGCGCCGATGCCCGCTTCGTGGTGTTCAGCGGCGAGGGACGCGAGGGACGTGACTTCGTTTCCCAGGCGTATGTGTTCGATCGGGGCAACCCAGGTGCTCCAGAGATCACCGGCATCGAGGTGACCGTGGATGGTTCGGTACGGCTGCGTTGGCAGACGACGTTGAACGGTCGGGTGGTCATCGAACGTGCTGACCAGATCAGCGGTCCATTCGCCGAGGTTGCGGGTGCCGTCATCGGAACGGGCACCGCCGACCTTCCCCGCATCGGTGCCAACACGACGGGCGCAGGCTACTTCCGCGTGCGTGTGGAGTGACTTTCCGGAGGATGGTGGGGCGAGACTCTGTCGAGCCGCTCTGAAGATTGAAGTTTTCAGTTTCAAGTTTGAAGCGGGAGCCAGGCTTGAATCCTTGAATCTGGAATCTTGGAACTTGGGACTCCTGACCGGCTCGTGGGGGACTCGCCCCACCACTGAACCTAGAAACGGCGGTTGGATCCACAGATTACAGCGATTCCACGGATTGGAAGCCGGTTGAGAGGGGTTGTCGTTTCACCCCAAGGGTGATCTGGAAACAGCGACGCGGTGAGGCCTCTTCTCCCGGCCCATCTGTGAAATCCGTGAAATCTGTGGATAGTCCAACTGCCGCTTTCAGGCTGAACGGAAAGCCGCCCCGCGGGAGCAATCCTGCGGGGCGGTTCTGTTCTGGACCGGGCTCAGGCGGTACGGGGGGTGGCCTGGGCAGCAATCGCGACGATCCCATCCAAAACCTCGATCACTTCGGGATCGATCTGGTTGAAGGGGATCGTTCCTGCCAGGCCATGGTAGTCGCGCTTGAAGACCTGCTGCGGAGTGTTGAGGCGGTCGTAGAAGAGTCGGAACAGCGGATCGAGGAAGTCATCGGTGACCTTGATCTCCGGGCCCCACGGATCGGGCTTCCCCGTCAGGCGCAGAGCGGAGGTGAGTTCCGTCAGGCAGGCATCGAGGGCCGTGAGGCGTCGGCGACGTTCGGCGTCGTCCAGGAGATCATCCGCACGCAGGCCTTCCTGGACGAAGCCTTGAAGGGATTCGCGGGTGGTGAGGTAGTTTTCGATCTCTCGTCGGCGCCACATCCGCTCCGTGAGTCCGGATCCGGTGTGCAGTTCCTTGTCGAGATGGTCGAAGAGGGCAAAGCCGACGAGGTCCGGCTTTGCTTCGCGGAGTCCCTGGAAGTGGTCGCGGGCCTCCCGCGGCTTGTTGTTGCCGAGGTAGTGGACGGGCGCCTGTTGATCCAGAATGCGGCTGGCGGGATGGCTGAGTCGTTCAGCGAGCTTCTGCAGGATGGCGAGATCGGT
Source organism: Limisphaerales bacterium (assembly GCA_965284395.1). Taxonomy (GTDB): domain Bacteria; phylum Verrucomicrobiota; class Verrucomicrobiia; order Limisphaerales; family UBA9464; genus UBA6176. Next base: position 2,187,365 of record OZ260084.1, read on the forward strand.
GGAACCCTCCAGGTACAGGAACCACCCCCGCTGTTCGGCCACGAAGTAGTCGGCCATCTGGATGCTCTCAAGGGCCTTTCGAAGCTGGTGGCGCGACCGGTTGTCGATCCGATGCGGACGTCCTACGAAGGCGATGACCACGTCCCGTTCCGCGGCTTCCTGAAGGATGACCTCGGAGTGGCTTGCGGCGATGATCTGCGAGCCGGTTTCCTCCGCGATCCGGGTCAGGAGCGAGTAGACGTCGCGTTGACGAAGGATTTCGAGATGGGCGTCGGGCTCATCCAGCAGGAGCACTGAACCCGGATTGCAGAGCAGGTAACTGAGCAGGAGCAACACCTGCTGGCAGCCGCGCCCTGACGAGGCGATGTCGAATTCGATGCCCGAGGTTTCCGTGTAGCTCAGGGAGATCTCGCTGCGTTCCCGAACGTAGACCGGATCCTGAAGCGTGATCTGGAAGAGGCTGCCCAGTTCCCGAACGAGCTTTTTCCAGGGAGCCTTGTCTTCCCGACTGAAGAGCATCCAGCACAGGTTTCGAAGCACCTCGGCGGTCCGCCCCTCACCGATGAGCACGTTGATCTCGCCGGCCTCCTTGCGATGCTCACGTTCCGTGAGCCCGGACATGGGTGGCAGGAAGACCACGTTGTGGCCACGCACGCCTTCAGGCACCTGTCCATCGGCGGGTTCCTCCACTTCGCAGTAGAACGATTCTGCGTTGCCGTACTTGAAGACGATCCGGCATTTCCACGCGTTGCCATGGCTCAGGCCTTCGGCTTCGAGGGTGATGGGGACCCGCTTGGTGACGGGCTTCTCGGTCTCCCGCCCCGTGGCGTGGGTATGCAGGTCCCGCCAGAGCAGGCGCGCACTCGGAACCGGGACCGCATAGAGGTCACGACGATTGATGGGGACGCCGGTCCATTCACTGGCGGCACTGTGGTCGCGCTTCTCGGCCCAGCGCCGCCACCCAAGGTCCCAGAGGGCGAGGGCCTGAAGCGCAGAGGTCTTTCCCGAGTTGTTTGGGCCAATGAGGACCACCGAGCTGCCGAGGTCCAGCTCCACCTCGTCGAGTCGCTTGAAATTCGAGATGCGGAATCGGGTGATCATACTCCGGTGGGCTTGGCTACTTCAGGAAGTCGAGGTCACCGGGGGGCTTGCCGGTGGCCGGACGCGGGAACTTCTGGCCGAAGGGCGTGAAGCCCTCGATGAAGCCGCCGTGACTGAGGAAGAACTGGCCGTTCTCGACGCCCATGAAGCGGTCGAGGCGGTCGGCCTTGCCGGTGGGATCATGGCTGAAGCCGGCCTCGGTGATCTCGATCCACTCGCCCTTGTCGGTGCGGACCCATTGGTTTCCGTAGAGGGCCTTGCGGGGGATGTGCCCGTTGCTGCCCCAGAAGTTCTCGGAGAAGGAGTGGGGACGCTTGAGCCAGCCACCTTCCTTCGGTGCCTTCCACGACGAGATGAGCATCCACTGCCGGCTGTCGGGGTGGAAGTAGTAGCCGGAGTAGACGGTGAAGGTCTCGTTGGTGGGCTGGGCGGTGACGAGGAAGCGCTGCTTCTCGCCGGTCTTCCACGGGAACTTGAGGTGCGAATGGCCGCCGGTGCCTTCGTTGCCGAAGTCGCCCGTGTACACGCCATCGCCCTTGCCCATCAGCTTCACGCGGTTGTCGTCGGCGACCTTCTTGCGATCCACCGCCTCGCCGCCGCTGTCCCAGACCGAGAAGATGATGCGGCGTTCGGCGGGGCTGTTGACCTGCATGCCGAAATATCCCCGGTGCCAGCCGCAGGCCATGTAGAAGGTGGAGGTGGGTTCCTCGACCGCGGTCACCTCGCAGTAGAAGGCCGAGATGTTGACGTCCTTGGGCGCGGTGTAGCTGAGGTGGACGGAAGCGGCATTGCGGCGTTCCTTCAGGTTGAAATGGGCCTTCTCCATGGCGGGGCCGTCGAGGAGCAGGGCGTCGAGATCACCAGCCGGCCTGCCCTTTGGGTTCATGGACTCGAGCTGGAAGCGTTGGTATCCGGCCTTGGCGACTTCGAAGGAACCGAAGTCGACGGTGACGGGTTCCTGGCCGCCGCGGGCGGTCGCCTCATGCGAAGTGCCGGCGACGGTGAGCTTGAGCTTGGACTCGGCGCCTTCGGGTAGGCGGAGCGTCAGCTTCGCCGTCAGCGATCCCGGCGAGTTGATCTGGCCATACCAGTTTACCGAGAGCGCGGGATCGGTCCAGTTGCGGACTCCGCCCCGTTCGGAAATCCGGACGCCGTTCGCGTCCGGAAGCGTGTAGGCGGTGAAGGCGGGGACCTTCAGCTCGGCGGCCACCGCGGTGGCCAATGCAGCGATCCCGACAACCAGTCCCGTGAGGATGTTTCGCATGACCCCAGCGTCGGGATTCGGGCCGCAGGATTCAAGGGAGCGCTTGCTGGTACCATCCACGTCCACCTCAGATCTTCCGCCGCGTCGCTGCGCCGCCGTTGGAAAACGCCCCGGCGGTGCCGCCGCTGGCAGCTGTTCTCCGGCCTCGCACTTGCTCCGTGAGCCGCACGCGCTGGACTCGTCCAAGAATCACAATCCCAGCTAAGCGGATCCTCCGGGAGGAGGTGTCCTGAACGAAGACCCAACCAGAGCCCAACCCATCCCATGAACTCCGATGCCATCCCGATTCCGCCGCTGATGCCTGAGGGCGTCCCGGCACAGGAAATGCAAACGAACGCCTCCGTGAGCTGGCTGAGGCGATTGCTGGTCTGCAACCCGTTCTATCTCGCGAGTGCGGCGCTGCTGTTGTTCGGGCTCAGCCGGCTGACCCAGGATCCGCGTTTCCTCACGACGGAGACGCGGGAGGTGCTGTTCCAGTTCGGGGTGTTGCAGGCGTATGGATTCCTTCTGGTGGGCACTGGACTCTGGCTGGCGCGGCGTCGGATCTGGTATGACTCGGCCTTGCTGGTGGTGCTGGAGAACGGGCTGCTGCTCGCGCCCTTCCTCGGCATCAGCCAAGCCGTGCTCCTCGATGTGACCCTGGCCGTCAGTCTCGCCCTCGGCGGTGGACTTGCCGTGGTCGGGCGCGCCTGGTCGATCCGACGCGGCTATCCGAGCCTGAACCTGCCGGATCGGGCGCGACTGCTGGGGGCATTGATCCTCGCGATCAACGTCGGCCTCCCGCTCGTGTACAAGACGCGGGTCGATACCGACTGGCACATGGGCAACCGGATCCTGTGGCTGGCCGTGCTGCCGATGCTGGCGCTGTTGCCCAACCTGTTTCCTGCCCCGACTTCAGGCAGCCGCCGCAGCTCGGCGACGGCGGCCGAGGTGAGCTGGCTGCCGATGCTGATCCATGGTCTGTGGCTGGCCGGCACGGCGGTCCATGCCTGGAGCATCGCGTGGGTCGACAAGACGCCGACGCCGAACATCCTGCTCGTGCCCGTGGTGGTCGCGTCGGTGTGGACCGTCCTGTGGCGGCATCAGGATTTCATGGAAGGGGCGAACGTCGGGTTCCGGGCCGCCTTGCTCGGGGTCATGGCGCTGGCGGGATGGATGTTCTCGGAGTTGCCCGAGGTCGCGCTGGGTGTGGCCGCCGTGAATTTCCTGCTGTTTGGGGTGTACGCCCTTCGCGAGGGTGCTCGGATTCCCATCCTCCGGTTCGTCGCCTGTGGCGCTGCGGCGGTGTCCGGATTCCGAGTCCTGTTCCTCCTTCGGCCCGGGTGGGTGCAGTTGGCGCTCCAGCCCAAGCCCTATCTGATCCTGCTGGGTGTGGTCGCGGGACTGGGCTTCCTATGGATCTTGGTGAAGGGAAGGGCGCCGGTCGTCGGGGTGATTGGTGGGATCGGCTGCGGCCTGGCGGTCTCCTGGTGGACGGCGTGGGAGCAGCCGCACCTCGGATTCCAGGTGGGTGCGGTCATCGGGCTGGCTCACAGCCTGCGTTGGGTGGCGTCGTCCGACCTCGAGGCTGTGATGGGAAGGGCCCTCATGGGTTTTGCTTGGACGGTCGACAGCGTGATGTGGGCGCGGGACCCGAATGCGGCTGCTGCGTGGATGCCCTGCGCCGTCGGTGGCGTGGCGCTGCTCGCACTCGTCGTCCTCCGGGGGAAGACGAACTTCCCGGTGCCCTGGCTCGTGATCGGCATCGCCGCGCTCAACTTCCTCGTGCCGCCCGGAGTCTGGACCGCGCGCAACCTGTCCGTGGGCGTCCTGACATTGCTGCTCAGCCTCGCGTGCTTCGCCGTCGGCACCGCCTACGCGGTCCGCCGACAGGATTCACGGTCGTGAGGGGGGGGAGCGACAGGATGGGCTGGGGAATGTGGACAGGATGACAGGATGAACAGGATGGATCCGATGCCTGGAGCCCGGAGGAACGCGATGGACGGTGAGCCCCAACGGGGCGCGCGAAGACAGCCCGGGGCACCGCCCCGGGGGAAGGCGCCATCCAATAGTCATGAGCCCTGAAGGGGCGTGTGAGCTCCGCGTGCGAAGGATCAATACGGGGCTGGCGCGCCCTTTCAGGGCTTTCCGAATATGTGGGTGGGGTGCGGGTTCCCAGGGCGGTGCCCTGGGCTATCGTAGGACGCCCCCTTGGGGCTGGGGCACCAGCTATGTCGGCCGGGTGGACGGGGTAGGGTGGGGAGGGACAGGATGTGCGGGATGGACTCCTGCTTCTTGAGGTTCTGTCGCCCCGTCCGGGGCTGCTTCCGCTCACCGCCCGGTCCCACGGCTGACGCCGTAGCTACGGTCTTCCGGCCCTCCGGGCCTTGAGATCTCGACTCATGACCCGGGGTGGGCATCGCGACCTCGGGCGTATGGCTGAAACGCCTCCGGCGTAGGACTGGGAATTGCCCGATCCCACCCTTCCTCTCCCGCCGCGTCGCTGCGTCACCGTTGGAAAATCCCCGCGGTTGCCGCCGTTGGGAAAACTGGGAACTTGCCTGGCGCCTCCTCCTCACGTCGTCGGCTACGGCTTCAAACTTGAATCTTCAATCTTGAAACTCCCCTACGCGATCTGCAGGACGCGCTGGTAGAAGGCGATGGCTTCGTCGGGGTTGTCGGTGACGAGCATGTTGTCGGTGATCCAGCGGGGGGCGCGGCCGGACTCGACCATGCGGCCGAGCTGGGCGGCGAGGGCGTTCCAGTAGAGGTCGTGGTTCTCGCGTCCGAAGAAGATGATGGGTTCGCGGTTGAGGAGGCCGAGCTTGATGTCGGTCAGCGTGAGGCCGATTTCCTCGAGGGTGCCGACGCCGCCGATGCAGAAGAGGTGGAAGCGGGCGACCTCGAACCAGCGTTGGCGCATGTGGCGCGATCCGCCCTGGAACATCTGGTAGAACCCCACGGTGGAATCGATGTTCTGGTCGGCGTTCTCGAGGTAGTTGGATCCGACCATCAGGTTGAGCTGCGTGCCGAGCTCGGAGACGTGCTTCATGACGCCACCGCCGCCGCCGGTGAGGAAGGCGAGGCTCGTGCCGAAGAGCTGCTTGAACCGGGCAAGCATGCCGGCGAGCCGATGCTGGTCGGTGTCGGTAAGATCCATGACCGAGCCGTAGACGGCCATGACGACCGAGTCCTGGAATTCGTCGACGCGATCCTCGGGGACGAAGAAGGCGCGACGATCCTTCTGGGTGAGACGTGCGACGTGCTTGAGGAGCGGGTTGCTCCAGTAGATCTCGGTGCCGAAGTCGGCGAGGTCGGCCATGCGGATGTGGTCGCGCTCGGAGAAGAACGGGCCGCGCTCGGCGGAGGCCTGTCGGAAGACGAGGGCCTTCAGGTGACCGGCGGCGGCGCAGCTGAGAAGTTCCGGGAACTCGACTGTGTCCGGGAAGTACTCGGAGAACAGCGTAATCGGCTTGTCGGTGGGAAGCCTGTGGCGCGCGGCCAGGTCCCTGGCGCGGCGCCGCATGGCCTCGGGCGTGCGTTGCAGGGCACGGCGCGGCGCGTGGAAGAAGCATCGGGCCGCGCTGGAACCAGCGGTCAGGCCCGCGGCGATGTCACTGACGGCGACAGGTCCGTCGCTGTATTCGCAAACGACGCGGCCGGGAGTGTCGCCGGCCAGCTTGCGGGCGGTGGAGAAGAGCGACTCGATCTGGTCGAACGAGGCGCGGGCACGGTCCGCCGCGGCGATGGAACCGACGCTGACGAGGGTGCGGGCGGGGTAGTCCCGTTGGTCGGCGCGATAGATGAAGGCCCGGGCGCGCGGGTTGACGACGACGGCGTTGGAAGTGTTCTCGAACTCGAGGAAGACCTTGGAGAGGCGGGTTTCGACTGGATCGAGGATCCGGGCGGAAAGGTGCGCTGCGGACTGCGTGGGCTCGGTGTCGAGGACCAGGTAGTGCCGGTGCAGGAACATCGCGCACGACGTGATCAGTCCTTCGCCGGGGTGCAGGACCAGCGTCTCGACCGTGCGCCGGACCTGGAGGGCGTTGAGGAGTTCCTTGCCGTAGTGACGGTTCAGGACGGCGAAGAGCTGGTCGCGGTTGATCGGTGCGGGGAACTCGTATCGACAGAACTGTGGTGAGAACTCGACGGCACCGTCAGCACGCAGGGAATAGCCGCGGGGCAGGAGGAGTTGGCGTTCCGTGATGGCCTTGTGGGTTTCATCCGCACCACAGCGGAGTGTGGGATCGCAGGCGACGAGGCGGCCGATGCTGACGCCGGGGACCAGGCAGGGCTGGAGGAGGCCTTCGAGTTGGTAGGATGGGATGATGGCACGCCCGGCAAGGCTCAGGATGGCGTGGGTTCCTTCAATGCGCGGCGCCGCGGTGGGTGAGATGCTGATGCCAAGGCGGCAAACACGGCTTCTGGCGGCAAACACGGCGGTCGCTCCGGAGTCGAGTCGTTGGCGGAACGCGTCGGGCAGCTCGAACTGCGCGGTGCACGTGAAGCGATTGGCCGCGTCGAAGCGGATGTCCTGGATGACGCCATCGGGTGTGCCGGGAGTGAAGTAGTGCATGCGCAGACGGGCCTATTCTGATTTCGGTGGAAAGCTGCGGGGAAACTGGCGGCTTCCGGGAAAACGGCAAGGGTGGAGGCAGTTTCAAGTTTCAAGATTCAGGTTTGAAGGAGGCCTACGCCGCAGGCGTTGGAGCGGGTAGCCCCGGGTCGTGCGCAGCACGCACCCGGGGAATGGAATGTTGATTAGGAATCCGAACCCCGGCAGGGGTGCGAAGATTCGGGAGGCTGCAACCTCTGCCGGGGTAGGTGCCTCCTAAAGCACCCAAGACCCGGGGTTGCTTCGCACCCCGGGCTATCGGCTTCAACGCCTTCGGCGTACCCCACCGGAAAGACCGAGGGCTTCAGGTGCTGAAGCCTGCGGCGACAGCGTTCGTCCTGATCGTGCCACTTCTGGGCTGGTATCTGGAGGCTGGTGACTGGGAACTCCTACGCCGCGGTCGGTCGGGTGGACGAGACGCTGCGGGCGATCGGGCTCAGTTCCGTTCTGTAGGCCGCGTGCCCCCACGCGGCGGTGCGCGATTCACGCCGGGTGAGGGCACCCGGCCTACAAGCGAGGACCTTCGTCTCCTACGCTGCGGGCGATCGGGCTCAGTTCCGTTCTGTAGGCCGCGTGCCCCCACGCGGCGGTGCGCGATTCACGCCGGGTGAGGGCACCCGGCCTACAAGCGGGGACCTTCGTCGCCTACGCTGCGGGCGATCGGTTGGACGAGACGCTGCGGGCGATGAGGGTGAAGGCGATGGCAGCCACGAGGATGAAGACGGCGTAGAAGAGGAATTCACCGGTGCCGCTGGCATGAATGAAGGTCGAGTTGATGCGGGTGACGGCAGCGACCAGAAAGTTGCCCAGTGCGGTGCAGACGAGCCAGAGACTCATGACGAGGCCGCGGTATCGGGCTGGGGCCTGGCCGTAGGCGAACTCGAGTCCGGTGGCGCTGACGAGGACTTCGCCGAGTTCGAGCACGACATAGGGCAGGAGCTGCCACTTGAGGGAGAGGGTTTCGCCGGCGTTGATGCGCGTCTGGAGCCACGCGCAGATCACGAAGGAAATGGAGGCGAAGACGAAGCCCGCACCCATGCGCTTGAGCGGGGTGAGGTTCCATCCGCGTCGGTTGGCCCATGGATAAAGTCCAAAGGTGAGGATGGGCACCCACATGAGGACGAGGAGCGCGGAGACGGACTGGATGCGCTCGGCATCGAAGAGGAAGCCGAGAACCTCGAAGGGCTTCATCGCGGTGGCCTGGGTGACCCACGAGGTGTTGATCTGGTCATAGAGAGCCCAGAAGACGGGCACGGGCGAAAGGATGAGCGCGATGCGTCCGACAGTCGCGAGATCGGCGGTGCCGGAGGCCGAAGGATCGGGTGGGGCCACCGGCACGCGGGTATAGGCACCGGAACCAGCCCAGAAGACGGCTGCTGCGATGCCCATGAAGATGCCCGGGATGGCGAAGGCCCAACGGTACCCGTGGTGATCCCGCGTCCAGGGAATGAGGGCGAAGCCGAACATCGCCCCGAAATTGATCGAGGCGTAGAAGAGTCCGTAGATGCGGGAGAGCTTGTCGTCGGAGCCGGGTCCGTACTGGTCGCCGACGAACGCGGAGACGCAGGGCTTGATGCCGCCAGCGCCGAGGGCGATGAGGGCGAGCCCGGTGAGCAGGCCGTTCTTTGAAGCATCCGTGACCGCGATCCAGCCGTGTCCGAGGCAGTAGAAGATCGAGAGGAAGAGAATGGTGCGGTACCGCCCGAGCCAGCGGTCGGCGATGAAGCCCCCGAGGATGGGGAGGAAGTAGACGCCGGTCTTGAATAGGTGGACGACCTCCTTGGCGTGGGCCTCGCCGAGCTTCAGCTCCTTCTGCAGGTAGAGCATCAGGATCGAGACCAGGCCGTAGTACGAGAAGCGTTCACAGGCCTCCATCGTGATGATGAAGGGGACGGAGCGGGCGGGTTGGTGCATGGCGGGAGATGGGACGAATGGGACAGATTCGATCTATGGGACCTCTTGGAGTTATGGGGTCTTGATGGGTCGAGGGGGAACGGGAGGGACGGGGCGGGGATCCTTCGTGATGAGATCCTGAAGATGCCGGACGGCGGCTTCGAGTTGGGCGTCGCCACCGTTGAAGGTCGCGCGCGGGAGGTTGTCGACGGTGATGTCGGGATCGACGCCGTGGCCTTCGATGAGCCACGCACCCTCTGGGCCATAGACGCCGAACTCGGCGGCGCTGGCCATGCCGTTGTCGACCAGCCAACGCTGCGAGCTGAGCCACACCTCTCCGCCCCACGTGCGCGTGCCGATCACCTTGCCGAGACCGAGGCGCTTGAAGCCCTCGGAGAAGGCTTCGCCGTCGGAGGCGGTGCGTTCGTTGCAGAGCACGACGACATGGCCGCGGAAGGCGTAGTGCATGTTCCAGGTCGTCTGGCCGGCCCGGCCCTGCCAGTAAAACCACGCCTTCCTGAGCAGGCGGTTCAGGATCCACGAATCGATGTTGCCGCCGCGGTTGTTGCGGACGTCGATGACCAGTCCGGCACGGTCGAACACCGGATAGAAATGCCGCGCCCACTCGGCCATGTTCTCGGTGCCCATCGCACGGAGATGGACGTACCCGATGCGGCCGTTGCCGAGGCGTTCGGTCTCCAGGCGACGGGTGTACTCCCATTCGTCGTAACGCAATTCGGCGTCGCGGCTGGCGGAGATGGGTTCGACGATGACCTGGCGGTTCGTGCCGGCGGCAGTGGCGAGCGTGAGGAGAGTCTGGCGGCCGGCCTGGTTGCGCAGGAGCAACGATGGATTCGGGACGGAGAGCGTCGCACGACCGTTGATCGCGGAAATGACGTCTCCTTCGGCGACCTCAACGCCGGGGCGAGCCAGCGGCGAGAGTTCACGCGGGTATTCCGGATCGGCGCGGTGAATGTGGGCGATGCGCCAGCCGCCAGCCGCGGCGTCGCGAATGAGGCGCGCGCCCAGCGTGGCGATGCCGATGTTGTCGCTGCCCTCGCGGATGTCGCCGTAACGGACGTAGAGATGGAGCGTCGAGAGTTCGCCGATCATCTCCTCGATCAGGTCGGAAAGCTCGGCGCGATCGGTGACGCGGTCGACGAGCGGGAGGTAGCGGGCGTGGACGGCGCGCCAGTCGACGCCGTGCAGCTTCGGGTCATAGAAGTAATCGCGCATCATGCGCCAGGCCTCGGTGAGGACCTGACGCCACTCCTCGCGCGGCACGACCGAAAGCGTCCAGCCATCGAGGATGAACTTGTCGTCGAGCTTGGCGGGTGCCGAGGCGTCGGATGCGATGACATGGAAGGCGTCGCCCTTCCGGACGAGGAGCTTCTTGCCGTCGGGGGTGATCTCGTAGCGGGAGACCTCTTCGACGAGCGTCTTCGGCTTGGGATCCTTGGCGGTGATCTCGATCTGGCGGAGCTGGGCCTTGGCGTCGAAGCCGGTGTCGCGCGAGATCCAAAGGAGGTGCTTCGGGCCGGCGCTGAGGGAGGACAGGTTCCCGGCGGGAATGGGGACTTCGTAGAGGCGGGTGGCGAGGCCGTTGGTGTCGATGTTCACGACGACACCCTTGGACGCGGGGCTGTTGGTGGCGGGCTTGGCCGATGCCGTCGAGGGAGTGTTGGTGGAGGTGGCGCTGGCGGTCGGGTCCGGCTTGGCAGTGGGTGTTTCCTTGGGCTTCTCGGAGTCCTTCGGCGCGGCGTCGCTGGAGGCGAGTTCGTCGGCAGGCTTGAACGGCCATCGCTGGCCGGGCTGCAGCGCGATGCCGAAGGCGAGGGTCGACTCGGTGAAGAAGGGTTCGGGCTGGCGAAGGCCCCACGGGCTGGAAACCAGGGAACGGAGGCGTCGATCGCTCAGGAAATAGATCCACTTGCCGTCGTGCGACCAGGTCGGGCTGCTGCTGTCGGTGCGATCCGAAGTGAGGGTGATGCGGGTGTCGTTGGTGGTGTGGACGAGCCGGATCTGGCGATGCGAGTTGGCGGCGGGTTCGGCGAAGGCGAGCCACTGGCTGTCGGGTGACCAGGCGAGGTCGTCGATGGCGTCGGGCGCAGGGCCGGTGACGAGACGGGTCTCGCGACGTTCGAGGTGATGGATCCAGAGCTTGAAATCCTTGTCGGTCCACGCGAGCCAGCGGCCGTCGGGCGACGGGACCGGCGTGAAGCGGAAGACGGTGCCGTTGGTCGTGAGGAGCGTGGGCGTGCCGAGGCCGTTGGACGGGAGGCGCGTGAACTCGATCTCGCCGGTCTCGTCGGTCTGCACGACGAGATCCTTGGTTCCCGGGAGGAATTGGGCGTTGCGGTAGCGGAAGCCGTTTGTACGCGGCAGCTCGACGAATCGGCCTTGGTTCAGCGGCGCCACGAAGACCTGGCCGCGCGCGGTCAGGGCGAGCTTCTCGCCGTCGGAGGACAGGTGCGCGGAGGTGAGGTAATCGAGCGGCTTCTTGACCCAGCGTTCGCGTTGCTGGTCGAGGTCGGACACGAGACGGATGTCGAGAGCGGCGGTGTTGCCGGTGGCGATGTCGAAGAGCCAGAGATCCGCTCCGCGCTGGTAGACAATGCGGCTGCCGTGGACGGCGGCGTGTCGGATGTCGAGGTCTCGGTGGGTGGTGTGTTGCCGGGCGTCCGAACCGTCCGGTTTGATGGACCAGAGGTTCTGGGTGCCGTCGCGGTCGGAGACGAAGTAGAGGCGGCCTTGGGTCCACAGCGGCGTGCGGCTCGTGCCGGGGAAGTTGGTGGTGAGCGGCGTGGCTTCGGCATCGCCCGGGGCGTATCGCCAGAGGTTCTCGATCCATCCGCCGCGGTATCGCTTGGTGGCGCTGCCCTGCTTGGGAAACCGGGTGAAGTAGAGCGTGCCGTTCGCGGGATCCCACGCACCCTGGTTGGCTTGAGCCAGCGGGATGACTTCGCGTTCGCCGGTCTCGGGATGGACGCGGGCCAGCTGGCGTGCGGGCAACGTGGCGTCGGCTTCGGTGGAATAGACGATGCGTCCGTCCGGCGACCATCCGGTGACGCGGGCCGTGCTGGATTCGTGGGTCAGGCGCTTGGGGAGGCCGCCGGCGAGCGGCATGACGTAGACTTCGACCGGGCCTTCGTATTCCGCGGAGAAGGCGAGCCAGCGCCCATCGGGCGAGATCGAGGCGTGGGATTCCGTTCCGGGATGGGTGGTGATGCGCTGGGCCGTGCCACCCGAGGCCGGGACCCGCCAGAGATCACCCTCGGCCGTGAACACGATCTGGTCCCCGTGGATGGCCGGGAACCGGCAGTACGCGCGCGGCGGTTCGGGCGAAGGCGGGGGTGGCGGCGACGCGACCTGCGCCAGCGCAGTGCCGGCGAGGACTCCGAGGATCGAGAGGAAACGGAGGGTGCGGGACTCGCCGATGCTCATGCCGCGGCGAAGTGTGGGGGCGATGGGAGGAGTAGGCCAGAGGGGATTGGGTTTGGGATGAGTGGGATTGAAGGCGGACAGGATGAATGGAGTTTGGGGATGGGGGAGGACGGGATGAACAGGATGGACAGGATGAAATGGATGGCTTTTGGGGTGTGAGTGCCGGGCGCGTGTCGGGCGTAGGGACAGGCTCCGATGACGGGTGCGGGTTGGCTTGGGGACAGGCATGGCCGCTGACCAATGGGATGTCCCATATGGGACATGGGATTGGCTGCGGCGGTGCCAGTGGCCGGAGGCGGTGGCCGATGACCAAACGGATGTCCCATATGCGACATGGGATTGGTCACGCCGGGGTCGGCGGCCGGTGGACCAATGGGATGTCCCATATGGGACATCCCGTTGGTCGTGGGGGACGGGTGCGGGTGCGGGTGCACGGATGCACGATCGGGTGGGGACGGCATTGCATCCGCACGGTTGCAGTCCCCTGCACGGGGCCGTCGGCTGGAGGGGGTGGAAGGCTACTGATTCGTAAGCTGTTCCTTTACAGATGATTGAGATGTGAGCCGTCGCTTGGCATCCCGAGTGCAATGGAGGGGCATCGAATATGAAGAACATCGTTACCTCCCTCGCCCTCGCGGCGGTCGCCTCCCTCAGCTTCAGCCTCAGCGCCCTCGCCCAGACGGCCTCCCCGGTCCAGTCCTCCGCCCGGCCCTTCGGCCTCGACATCGTCGACAAGGTCCAGCTCTCCGGCTCCGATGCCGCCTCCGACACCTTTGTGAAGTCGGTCCTCCCGGGCCTCAGCGGCTACCTCAACACCGCGCTCTCCGAGGGCAAGAAGATCAACGACAACGCCCACCTCCTCGACCCCAGCAAGCTCAAGCTCGCCACCGACTCCAACGTCCGCGCCTACTTCATCGGCGAAGGTGCCGGCTACGAGAACTCGCTCGGCTTCAACACCTCGGGCGGCGGAGTCAAGACAGGTAACCCTCTGCTGATCTTCCCCAATGCCTCCACCGGTGGCAGCCGCACCGCCTCGACCCCGCTGAAGGCCGGTGACTTCGTCGACCTCGGCACGATCAAGGGCGGCCAGAAGCTCGACTTCTTCCTGATCGCCAACGGCGCGACCCGAACGCCGGGCGAGGTGTACTCGACGGATTCGTCGGTGAACCGGGACGGGATCAACCACGTGGTGTCGTTCGCGACGATCTACGACTCGTACCTGGTGATCGGGTTCGAGGACCTCTTCGGTGGTGGCGACCGGGACTTCAACGACCTGCTGTTCGCGATCGACATCGGCGCGGTGAACGTGGCGGCGCTGACGGGCACGCCGGAACCGGCGACGTACATGACGATGGGATTGTTCCTCGTCGGTGGGGTGTGGGTGGCGCGCCGTCGCCAGGCGGCGAAGGCGGTCAACGCCTGAGCCCAGGACATCTTCGACGGTCAACCCTGTTGGTTGATCAGACAGTGTCGCCTGTTTCCGGCCGGGGGGTCTGGGATGGGCGACCTTTCGTTCTTAGTTCCAAGTTTGAAGATTCAAGTTTCGAGGGAGTTGGTGCTCGGTCGACAGCTTCCGGGGAAGTCAACGCGGGAGCGGACTCACGAGCAGGCGGAGGAATTGTGTGTCTCCGGTGTTGTCGAATTCTGCCCCCAACTCCTGCCCATTACCTTCGATTGCGGGACCATGGGGCGACCAGCTCTCGGTTGGGCCGAAGGTCATGCTGTGCTCCAGCTGATAGCGGTAGCCCACACGGGTGGGGAAGGCCACGCCGGGGCGCCCGCCCGGTGTCCAACGAGTCTGGAGTTGGGGGCCATCGCCAGGAAACACAAGGTCCGCAACCCAGCCTCCATCGCTTCCGTCACCGATGTTGCTTGAGTTGGTTCCGAAGATGGTGCGCCCGTCATCGCTGATCTGGGTCGCGCCGTAGGACTCCAGGCGGGCCCCGGCACCAGGCAAGAGTTCGTTCAGCTTGTAGCCCCGACCATCGGCGGTGAACACGACCCATCGGCCTCGGGGCGTGGTCACCGAACCGCACATCACGGAACCGTCGAACGAGGCGGCGTTCAACGTCCCGGTCGCACCCTGGGACTGGCCAAAGAGGGTCAAGGTGAACGGGAGTTGGTGAACCGACAGGCTCGCGGGTCTGTTTTGGCTGGAGCCCACCAGGGTCCTGCCGTCGCCCGACAAGCCGGCCGCCGTGAACGATGCTGGCACTTCCACGGGAACAATGCCCCCGTCGTCACGCCACACGGCTCGGTCCACCACCGCCGTCGAACCGTCATGCGAAACCTGCATGAAGCCCGGAATTCGGGCGAAGCCTGCCTTGAGCACCACGGTCTCGCCCACGTTCCAGTCGAAGCGGACGAGGTCACCAGCGGGGGTCAGTCCGAATACCCGACGCCCACTGCGGCTGAGTGCGGTCACGTGTCGGATTCCCAGCTCAATCCGGGAACCGTTTACGAGCAGGAATGCTTCCGGCGTGTCGTCCTGGTCGTTGATCGCGATCACGGAAGCGTCCGAGGAGACGCCGGCCACATGGCGGTAATGATTCTCGTGGGTGAGCACCACGGGCAGCTTGACGTGTGCCTTCCAGGTGGGTGCCCGCCTCTCCCGGTAGGAGTCGACCAACTCGGGTGCGTCCGCCTTGCCGCTGTCGTAATAGAACTTCGTCAGGAGATGTCGCCCATCACCGGAAAGCCACGGCATCAGGGTCGCGCTCGGTGTAAAGAACTGGGACCTGTAATGCCAGTTGTAGTACGCGCTGATGAAAACGCCGTCCAGCGCCCCGGTCACCTGTTCGGACGGTTCCAGCTGGAATGACCGGATTCCGTCGAGGGAAGGGATCTGGAAGGCCGGGCCGGAGCTTTTCGCAAGGGGGTTGGAAAGAAACGACGCCGAAGTCCCCCGGAACTGGGCAGACTCCCAGTTCGTCACGCTTCCTCCGGCATTGTCCCAGATCCTCAGCTGCACCTGCGCCTGCTTGCCGCTGGGCACGTCCGGAACGGACACCACGATCGGCGGATTCAAGCCGAAGGACAGGAAGCCGTCCCCGTTGCCGAACGAAAGGGGTGTTCCCACGGGTCGCAGATTCCCGACCGCCGTGCCGGCAGGTCCGGCATAGAGCTGTGCCGAGTAGTCGCTGCCGTAGAGATAGGTATTTCCGTCCCGATCCCGGATCGGGACCGTCAGGGGACCGTCCATGCCTCCCAGCCCCGGCGGCCGCATTGTGGAAACCGAGATCAGCCCTTGGGCGAGCAGCGGGCAGCTTGGGAGCAGACCTAGAATCATCAAGGGGGCCGTCGTGGCGGTCAGCCAGTTCAATGGCGATCTCATGGCGCGGACGTATGGATTTGGAAGGGAGGTTGGCGACAGATTTCAGTCCCCCGTTCGTGTCGGGGGCTAACCGAAACCTACCATGCTCACACGCGAATCCGTCAACCGACATGCCGGACCGGGCATCGCTTGCCCACCCGTGGAGGGTCCGGGGAATGCCGGGTGAGGGCACCCGGTTGCCCGTGACGGGTCTTCATTGGGGGTAAGAGCCGGGATCGTGTTGGACGTCGGGACCGGTGGAGGTAGGGACAGGCTCCGATGGCGGATGCGGGTTGGCTTGGGGACAGGCTCGATCGTTCCGAGCCTGGCCGGGGGCGGGTTGGCAGGAGGCTCCAGGCATTCAGAGGGCAGGGACAGGCTTCAGTGGGGATCGCTTCAGTGGAGACAGGCTCGCTTGGGGGAGGCGGACAGGATGAAGAGGATTCGCGGGATGGGTCCCCTCTGGGGAGGACAGGGTGGGCAGGACGAAGTGGATGGATTTCTGGGGCGCGGATGGGTTGGATGACGGTGGTGGGTTGGGTTGCAACACTTTCCAGTGCTGATTTCGTGAATGTGGCGAGGAACCCCGGGTTGGCTCTGCACCTCGGGCTGTTGGCTGAAACGCCTCCGGCGTGGTCGACGACCAATTCCGTGTCCCACCTGCGACATGGAATTGGTCACTTACCTGCCATCGGGCCGAGTTCGCGGGGGGCCAGCCTGCCCGCTGACCAATCGGATGTCCCATATGGGACATCTCATTGGTCGCGGGGGCGGGTGGATCCGGTCCGACCCTCTTTTGGGTTCTTTCGCTCCTTTCGGCAAAAATTTCTCGGTGCCTGTCCCTTCTGTCCCCCAACGCCGGGCTTTTTTTGATGCCTGTCCCCAAAGTCGCGCAGGTGCCTGTCCCCAAAAGTCGCGGCGTTACTTGGCGGTCCCGCGCCAGGTGCCGAGTGGGAGGACGTGGGCGCGTGCGGCCCAGTTGTCCCAGTCGGCGGCCATGCGTTGGACGCGATCGGGGTGCTCGGCGGCCAAGTTGTGGGATTCGGAGCGGTCGACGTCGAGGTCGTGCAGTTCCCAGGGTTGGTTCTCCTTGGCAACGAGCTTCCATCGGCCGTCGCGGATGGCGCGGTTTCCCTCGTGCTCCCAGACGAGGGGACGGGTGCGCCGGAGGGGTTCGCCGCGGAAGGCGGGTCGCAGGCTGGTGCCTTCCATGGGCTGGATGGTTTCGCCGCCGAACGTGGCGGGGTAGGTGGCCCCGGCCAGGTCAACACAGGTGGCCATGATATCAGTCAGCTGGCCTGGCTGGGCTTCGAGTTTGCCCTTTCGGCTCGTGGCGATGCCGGCGGGCCAATGGGCGATCAACGGCGTGGCGATGCCGCCTTCGTGGGTCCAGTGCTTGTACTCGCGGAAGGGAGTGCTGCTGACGTTCGCCCAACCGCGTCCGTAGGCGAGGTAGGTGTCGGGTCCGCCGGGCAGGACGCCTATGCCTTGGCGGACCGGATAACCGTCGCGCGTCTGCTTGGGCTGGCTGCCGAACTGTTGTTCGTCGGGACCCATGGGTGGGAGGGAAGGTTGTGCGGCGCGGGCGGTGGGTTTGTTGCCGCGACCGTTTCCTTCGGCGCAGGCGCCGTTATCCTGGAGATACAGGATGAGCGTGTTGTCGAACTGACCGTGGGCCTTCAGTTCGGCGATGATCCGGCCGATGCACTGGTCCATCGCGTCGACTTGGGCGGCGTAGACTTCCATGCAACGGCTCTCGAAGGCCTTGTCGGCAACCTTGTCCCACGATTCGGCAGGCGGGACGGGTGCCCAGCGGTCGTCGAGAAGGCCGAGTTCACGGAGTTTCGCACGGCGGGCGGCGCGAATGGGCTCGTATCCGGCGTCGTAGCGGCCCTTGTACTTGGCGATGTCGGCATCCTTGGCGTGGAGTGGCCAGTGGGCGGCGGTAAAGGCGGTATAGAGAAGGAACGGTTGATCCTTTCGATCGCGTGCGTGGTCACGGATGAAGCGGACGGCGTGCTCGGCGATGGCGTCGGTGTAGTAGAAGGTGGCGGGCAGATAATCCGGGTCGTTGGCGGCGGTGATGAGGCGGTTGTCGCGGACCAGCGAGCTGGGATCGAAGTAGCTGCCGGCGCCGTGGATCGTTCCGTAGAAGCGGTCGAATCCGCGTTGGAGCGGCCAGTTGTTGGTTTCGGCGAGGAACTTCGGGCCCTGGCCCGGAGTGACGTGCCACTTGCCCACGGCGTAACTGCGGTATCCGGCGGGCTTGAGGGCCTCGGCAAGGGTGACGCACTGGCGGTTGAGTCGGCCCCGGTACCCGGCGTGGCCGCGGTCCTCCATCATGTGTCCGACGCCGGCCTGGTGCGGGTGGAGTCCGGTGAGGAGCGAGGCCCGGGTGGGGCAGCATCGGGCGGTGTTGTAGAACTGGGTGAAGCGGATGCCGTCGCGGGCGAGGGCATCCAGGTTCGGGGTGTGGATCTCGCTGCCGTAGCAGCCGATGTCGGAGAAGCCGACGTCGTCGCTGAGGACGATCAGGATGTTGGGGCGCTGGGCGGTGGCAGCGGGCAGGGAGAAGCGCGTGATGAGGGCAACGAGCAGGCCGAGGCCGAGGAGGAGGGGGCGCTTCATGGGAGGGAGTTTGAAGATTTCAGGTTCAAGTTTGAAGGGGGGATTGCTGTAGGTCGCGTGCCCTCACGCGGCGCATCATGAACCCGCCGGGTGGGGGCACCCGGCCTCCAAACTTGACGCTCCAGAGGTCAATCTCTCCCTGCTACAACCATGCAGATCTTCCATCGCGTGGAAGATCTGCATGGTTCGGTGGCTTCTGGCCGGGTCCTGAATCCAACTCCTGACATCTGGCCGGTGTGGTGGCAGGGTGGGGGACTTCATGCGATTGGGAAGGGACATGGGCGGTGGCGGCGTTTTGGACGGCGGGGTTCCTGGAACCCGGCCGAACCGGACCGACTTCCAAGGCAAGCCTGATGGAAAGCGCGGGAGCGTGAACCGATGAGTTCCGGGGGGAAACCATCGTTGGCGATCCGTCTGCTGTCGTGGCTGGCGGGTGCGCTGGTGCGGCGGCCGGCGTGGTTCCTGTGGCCGCAGGTGATCCTGTTCTTCGGTTGCGTGGCCTACACGGTGTTCCGGCTGGAGTTCGACATGGACCGGAACTCGCTCGTCGGCGAGGACAAGCCTTCGCATCGAAACTTTCTGGCGATGCAGCGGGAGTTTCCGAGCCAGGACGACATCGTGGTCGTCGTCGAGAGCGACGACACCGAGAAGAACCGTCAGGTCGTTGAGCGGTTGGGTGCGCGATTGGAGGCGGAATCGGTGTCGAGGAACCCGACCAACGTGTTCGGCGACATCTTCTACAAGGGTGACCTGCGCCTGATGGGGAAGAAGGCGTTGCTGTTCTTCCCGGAGACCAACCTGGTCGAGTTCTCCAAGGCGTTGGGGGATTACCGACCGTTCATGGACCAGTTCATGGGATCCACGAACATGGCTTCGTTGTTCCGGCAGGTGAACACCCTGATCCGGACGAGCGGACGGGAACGTTCGGAGAAGACCGAGTCGTTCGTGAAGGCGTTGCCGGCAATGGAACGGCTGTTGCGGATGGCGACCGACTCGCTGTCGCGTCCGGGCAATCCGCCGTCGCCGGGAGTGGAGGCGCTGTTTGGCGGTGGGGCGGAAGCCGAGCGGGCGAAGTACATCACGCTCGGGAACGGCCGAATCTATCTGGTGTCGGCGAAACCCCCGCTGGTGAAGGTGACGGCGGCGGACGTGAAACCGTCGTTGTGGGAGCAGATCTGGGGCAGGCCGGCGGACGCGACGGCGAAGCGGATCGAGGAGACGCGTGCGTCGCGGCAGGGATCGGCAAACCGGGCGGCGATCCGGCGGATCCGCGAGTTGGTGACCGAGGTCAGCGCGGAAGTGCCGGGCGTCAACATGGGTGTGACGGGCGAGAGCGTCCTGGCGCTGGACGAGATGAACCAGTCCGAGAAGGACTCGACGGTGGCGTCGCTGCTGTCGCTGGTGATCTGCGCGGTGATCTTCGTGGTGGGTTATCGTCAGACGGGGCGACCGTTGAAGGCGATGCTCTGCCTGGTGATGGGCCTCGGGTACACGATGGGCTACACGACGCTGGTCGTGGGTCACCTGAACATCCTGACGATCACGTTCGCGCCTATGTTGATCGGGTTGGCGATCGATTTCGGCGTCCACCTGGTGACGCGGTACGAGGAGGAGTTGCGTCATGGGCGGACGGAGCAGGAGTCGATGTTCAAGGCGGTCGTCTATACGGGGCAGGGCATCTTCACGGGTTGCTTCACGACGGCGGGCGCGTTCCTGGCGATGTCGTTGACCGATTTTCGCGGGATCCAGGAGATGGGCGTGATCTCGGGCGGCGGTTTGCTGCTGTGCCTCGTGCCGATGATCACGGTCTTGCCGGTGCTGTTGTTGCGGGGGCGTCAGAACCAGATCGACGAGGTCGTCGGTGCGCGGCAGATGCGGGAGGATGCCCTGGTGTCGTTCGAGGTCGGCGCGGAACTGGTCGAGCCGGCGGACACCCGGGCGCGATTGGAACGGATGTGGCTGGACCGGCCGTGGACGGTGATCGGCGTGGTTGCAGCGCTGTGCGGGCTGGCGGCGGTGCGGCTGCCTTCCGTGCGATTCGATTACAACCTGCTGAACATGCAGAGCGCCGGGCTGCCGGCGGTGGTGTTCGAGCACAAGCTGATCGGGTCGTCGGAGAAGTCGGTGCTATTCGGTGCGTTGGTGGCGGATTCGTTGGAACACGCGGCGGAACTGGAGACGAAGGTGCGGGCGCTGCCGAGCGTGTCCTCGACGGACTCGATGGCGCGGTACCTCTCCGAGGACCAGCGGATGAAGTTGGAGATGGTCCGCGCGGCGCGGTCGAATCTCGCGGGGTTGAAGTTCGCACCGCTCGATCCGGGGCCGGTGGACCTCACGGAGTTGAGCCAGCGCTTGTGGGCTTTCGCGGGCTACATGGGGCTGGCGGCGGATGAGCTGGTGAAGCAGAAGGATCCGGAGCTCGCGTCGCGCCTGAAGTCGATCGGAGCGGCGGCCAAGGAGATGCGGGTGGCGATGTTCCGGGGCAATCGCGAGGTGAATGCCCTCAAGCTCGGCGCGTTCCAGCGGGCGTTCCTGGGCGACGTGCAGGAGACGTTGATGGCGATCCGCGATCAGGACGACTCAGGGCCGTTGCGGGTCGAGGATCTTCCGGCGCAGTTGCGGAACCGCTTCGTTGGTAAGACCGGCAAGCATCTCGTGCAGGTGTATCCGAAGCACGATGTCTGGAGCCGGGAGGAGCAGGCGACGTTCGTTCGGGAGTTGCGCACGGTGGATCCGAAGGTCACCGGGACGCCGGTGCAGCTGTACGAGTACACGTCGCTGCTCAAGAACTCGTACGTCGAGGCAGCGTGGTGGGCGTTGGGTGCGATCGTGATCCTGGTGTTCATCCATTTCCGGTCGCTGGGGCCGGTGATGCTGTCGTTGTTGCCGGTGGCGATCGGCACGTTGTGGATGGTGGGGTTCATGGGTTGGACCGGGATTCCGTTCAACCCTGCCAACATCATGACGCTGCCGTTGGTGATCGGCATCGGCGTCACGAACGGCATCCACATCCTCAACCGGTTCGCGGAAGAGAAGAACCCCAGCATCCTGGCCAAGAGCACGGGCAAGGCCGTGCTGGTGTCGGGCCTGACGACGATCGCGGGCTTTGGCAGCCTGATCGTTGGCGAACATCAGGGCATCCAGAGCCTCGGATGGATCATGGCAGTCGGGACGGCGACGTGCATGACGGCGGGGCTGACGTTTCTGCCGGCGGTGCTGACGTTGCGGGGGCGGGGGAAGACGAACGCCTAGAACCGCCCCCACTGCTCCGGCGGAATGGCGTCAAACAGGGCTTTCAGGCGGGCGCCCCGGGCGGGTTGGATGTGTTCGACGTGAGCGATCCGACCGCGCAGGTGTGCTTCGAATTCCGGGTGTCCGTCGCGATTCTGTGACGCGCTCCCGTACCGGCCGATGTTGTGGAGGATGGCCTTGAGTTGATCGAACTGCTCTCGCGGCACGGAGGGCTTCTGATTGAGAACCAATCCAACGGCGCGCTGCGACACCGCCTGCGTCTGGACACGGACCTTGCGCCAGTTCACCTCGAAGCCTTCCTCGATCGCGATCGCGCCGATCCGGGTCAGCAGGGAGTCAGCGGCCCGGCGCAGGTCGGGTCCGCCGCTGAGCAGGAGGTCGTCCGCGTAGCGCGTATAGACCGCGCCCGCGGCTTCGGCGTATCCGCGCAGACGGCAATCGAGTCGGAATGCCGCGAGGTTCGCGAGGGCCGGGGAAGCGGGGCTGCCCTGGGGAAGGTGGGGCATCCGAAGCAATTGCCGACTTCGGCTGGACGGGCCGGGCGCGGGGCAACCGGCGAGGATTCCTGTTGGCGTCGAAGTGGTGCAAAGGCACGCAAGCAGGCGGGCGACGGCGGCGGGATATCCGGCGTGGCGGAAGATGGCGTCCACCCGGGCTCGGGAAATCGATGGGAAGAAGTCGGCGAGGTCGAGACGGAGCACGGTGGCTTGGGCCGTGTGTGGTTGGACGTAGGAGAGCGTGTTCCTGCCAACGACGAAGCCGTGGGCGGATTCGTGGATGGGAATCGCCTGGAGGACGTCGTCGAGGATGCGGCGCTGGATTCCGGCAAGGCGTGGCTTGGGTGCTTCGAGGAGCCGGTATCCGCCCGTGCGCTTCGCAACCCAGCACCAACGGTAGTGACGCAGGACCGGGGAGCTGCTGCGACGCAACCAGCCGCCGGGGTCGGCGAGCCAGAGGAGTTCGTTGGGGTCGATTCCCAGCCATTCCGCCAGTTCACCGGTGGAGGCCAGTGGTCGAACGGGCCATCTCCACGGGATGTCGGAACGCGGCCCGGAATACAGATGCGCATGCAGGCGGGGACTCCGCCGTGCAAGGGCCCGACGGAGTGCGGAGTCCTGCAAGAGTACCGAGACGATGGCCTCGAGGGTTGGGCGCGAACCGGGAGGCAGGCTTCGAAGGAGTCTTGAGATCGCGGACGCGTAAGGGCGCGGGCACTTGCCGAGCTGGGCCCGCACCCGTTGCTGCATGGATTCCCGATCCCAATCCCCGCGAAGGAGGAGGCGGGCCAGCGCACGGATGTCTGCGGCGGTCGGCATCGGGCAGGTGGACGTTGCCCCAACGTATCCTGTCTGGCGGGAGCCATCCTGCACCTCGGGTGCAGGGGCGCTCCTGCGATGGAATGCCGGATGATGAAACTCCCCGGGGTAACCCCGGAGGACCGGAGACGGACTCCGGTCGGCTTGGGGCAACGTCCGGGCGGACTGTTTGTGGGGCGGTCCTCGCGTTCAACAACGGAGTGGGTGTCATCCGCAACACGCCGGAGGCGTGGGAGCAGGTAGCCCGGGGTGCGAAGCGACTCCGGGTTACAGGTGGGAAAGGAATGGGCAACCCCGGCAGGGGTTGAAGGATCCCGAGCCTTCGCACCCCTGCCGGGGTGCGCACCCGCAGTGACGCTTGGTTCCCCGGGTGCGTGCTGCGCACGACCCGGGGCTATCGGCTTCCATCCCTCCGGGATGCCGCACGCCGGAGTCTGGCACCTCAGTTGAACGTGTCGAAGCGGTCGAGGTTCATGACCTTGGCCCAGGCAGCGACGAAGTCGTCGACGAACTTCTTCCGGCCGTCGTTGCTGGCGTAGACTTCGGACAGCGCGCGGAGCTGGGAGTTCGAGCCGAAGACCAGATCCACCGAGGTGGCCATCCACTTCGGCTTCCCGGTGGTGCGATCGGTTCCCTCGTAGAAGTGCGGGCACTTCGGCGAGACCTTCCACTCGATGCCCATGTCGAGGAGGTTCACGAAGAAGTCGTTCGAGAGGGCGCCGGGATTCGACGTGAGCGCACCCAGTTGCGGGTAGCCGTTGGCGCCGAGCACGCGCAGTCCGCCGATGAGGACGGTCATCTCGGGTGCAGACAGCGTGAGGAGTTGGGCGCGGTCGACGAGGGTTTCGGGTGCCGGGCGGTCGAGTTCGTGCCCGAGGAAGTTGCGGAATCCGTCCTGCTTCGGTTCCAGCACCGCGAAGGACTCGACGTCGGTCATCTCCTGCGTCGCATCGGTCCGGCCCGGTGTGAACGGAACGCGCACGTCGTGACCGGCCTTGCGGGCCGCGGCTTCGACGGCGGCGGAGCCCGCCAGCACGATGAGGTCGGCCATGGAGACCTTCCGGCTCTTGCTGGATGCGTTGAATTCCTTCTGGATCCGTTCGAGGACGGCGAGCGTTTCACCCAGTTGCTTCGGTTGGTTCACTTCCCAGTCCTTTTGCGGGGCGAGGCGAATGCGTGCGCCATTCGCACCGCCACGGCGGTCGCTGCCGCGGTAGGTCGAGGCGGAGGCCCAGGCGGTCGAGATCAGCTGCGGGATCGGGACTCCTGCGGACAGCACCCGGGTCTTCAGCAGTTCCACGTCCTCGGCATTGACGGGTTCGAAGTCGAGCGGAGGAAGCGGGTCCTGCCAGGCGAGCGGTTCCTTCGGCACTTCGGCTCCGAGGTATCGGGAGCGCGGGCCCATGTCGCGGTGGGTGAGCTTGAACCACGCCTTGGCGAAGGCGGCCTCGAACTCTTCGGGATGCTCGAGGAATCGACGCGAGATCTTGCCGTAGGCGGGATCCATCCGAAGCGCGAGGTCGGTGGTGAACATGATCGGGGCATGGCGCTTCGACGGATCGTGGGCGTCGGGAACGGTGGCCTTGTCGGCTCCGCCCTTGGGGATCCACTGATGGGCGCCGGCCGGACTCTTGGTGAGCTCCCATTCATGGCCGTAGAGGTTGGCGAGGTACAGGTGCGTCCAGCGCGTCGGCGCGGCGGTCCAGGCGCCTTCGAGGCCGCTGGTGATGGTGTCGGCGCCCTTGCCGGTGCCGTACTTGTTCTTCCAACCGAGTCCCTGTTCCTCAATCGGGGCGGCCTCGGGCTCGGGTCCGACGTAGCTGGCCTTGGAGGCGCCGTGGGCCTTTCCGAACGTATGGCCGCCGGCGATAAGGGCGACGGTCTCCTCGTCGTTCATCGCCATGCGCGCGAACGTCTCGCGGATGTCCTTCGCCGCCGCGAGGGGATCGGGGTTGCCGTTCGGGCCCTCGGGGTTGACGTAGATCAA
Organism: Limisphaerales bacterium; assembly: GCA_965284395.1. Lineage (GTDB taxonomy): Bacteria > Verrucomicrobiota > Verrucomicrobiia > Limisphaerales > UBA9464 > UBA6176. Next base: position 2,212,157 of record OZ260084.1, read on the forward strand.
TCCCATCTGGACGGCAGCGAGCGGCTTCTCCAGCTGGCGGCCTTCCTTGTACCGCTTGTCCCCCATCCACTCGGATTCCGGACCCCAGTAGATGTCTTCCTGCGGTTCCCAGACGTCCTCGCGTCCGCCCGCGAAGCCGTAGGTCTTGAAGCCCATGGACTCGAGCGCGACGTTGCCCGCGAGGACCATCAGATCGGCCCACGAGATGCGGTTGCCGTACTTCTGCTTGATCGGCCATAGGAGGCGCCGGGCCTTGTCGAGGTTGGCGTTGTCGGGCCAGCTGTTGAGTGGCGCAAACCGTTGCGTGCCGTAGCCGGCGCCGCCGCGACCGTCGGTGACGCGGTACGTGCCCGCGCTGTGCCAAGCCATGCGGATGAAGAGCGGACCGTAGTGGCCGTAGTCGGCCGGCCACCAGTCCTGGGACGTGGTCATCACCTTCTCGATGTCCTTCTTCAGCGCCGCGAGATCGAGTTTGCGGAACTCGTCGGCGTAACGGAATCCGGGGCTCATCGGATTTCCCCGGGGTGAGTTCTGGTGGAGGATGCGGAGGTTGAGTTGGTTGGGCCACCAGTCCTGCGTGGTCTTCGCGCCGGCGGCGGTGTGGCGGGAGGGCGGTGCTGGATGACCCATCACGGGGCATTGGGTGAGGCTGGCGCCCGCAGGATCGGAGGTGGCCTTGGATTCTTCGGCGGTCGCGGTACCTGCGGCGAGCAGCGCCAGCGACGTGACGAGCGCGCGGGTGGAGTTCGGTGCTTTCATGGAATCTTGCGGATGGACGGTTGATGTCGTGTTCCGGCAGCTCCCGGGGAGCGCCGCAACCAACAACCACTATCCTTCGGTGAACCATTCATCCAATGCATCGTTCGTATGGTTGCGATACCCAGAGTGCATCGCCAGGCTTGGACTATGCGAAGCGATCTCAACCTGCATGCGCTGGAACAGTTCGTGGCCCTGGCGCGGACGCGGAACTTCACCCGGGCAGCGGAGGAGTTGCATGTGTCGCAACCGGCGCTGAGCCGTTCGATCCGCAAGCTCGAGGACCAACTGGGGAAGCCGCTGTTCGAGCGACGGCCGCGCGAGGTGGTTCTGACGGAGTTGGGTGAGCGGTTGCTCGAGCGCGCGCGGGAGATCCTGCGGATGATCGACGAGACGTTGACCGAGTTCTCGGAGGCGGGACGGCATCCGCGGATCCGCCTGGGCGCGATTCCGACGATCGCGCCCTACTTCCTGCCGCGGGTCCTGGGTGGTTTCGCCGTGGCACGGCCGGACGTGAGGGTCGTGGTTCAGGAGGACACGACGGACCAATTGCTGCGCCGATGCAGTCAGGGGGAACTGGATGTGGTGATCCTGGCGCTGCCCGTGGCGGCGCCCGCTCTGAAGGTGGAGCCGCTGTTCGAGGAGGAGCTCCTCCTGGTCATGCCGGCGCAGCATGCGCTGGCGTCGTCTCGGACGGTGTCCATCAGCGCGCTGGAACGGTTTCCGTTCGTGACACTCAGCGAGGTTCACTGCCTTTCTGAGAACATCGCCTCGTTCTGCCGGAGGAAGTCCGTGCAGCCGGTGTCGATGGAACGTACGAGCCAGTTGGCGACGGTGCAGGAGTTGGTCTCGTTGGATCACGGACTCTCGATCGTTCCGGCGATGGCGCGGGAGATCGACATGAGCGAGACGCGGGTTTATCGCTCGTTCAGCGGGGAGCGGCCGCAGCGGACCGTGGTGGTGGCGTGGAATCCGGAGCGTCCGGTGGGTGAGGCGGTGCAGGCTTTCCTGAGCCACCTGAGGGCATTGACCGTCAGGCGAGAGGGTTCCAGACCTCCTCGAAGCCCAGACCTTCGAAGTCCGAGAACCCGGACTTGACGGAGCGCGAGGGCATTCCTAGCGTTCGCGCCCTGTGGTGGTGGCCGTAGCTCAATGGTAGAGCTCCAGATTGTGGTTCTGGTTGTTGCGGGTTCGAGTCCCGTCGGTCACCCCAACCCCCTTCTCCTCCTTCTTTCAACGGATGCATGCCTGGTGGAGTCCCGATGACTCCGTTTCGTTCCTGGAGTCCGAGCTGCTCCGGGCCTTTCCGGGTTGCTCATTGAGGCGTCCGGCTCCGGGTTTCGTGGCTATCGACGACAGGCCTGATGCGGGAGCGCTTCCCATGGCCTTCGCAGGGCAGGCGCTTCCCAATGCCGAGACGGTGTCCGTGCCCTCGATCCGCGTGATGGCCGAGGCGTTGGCGCAACGGATCCTCGAACAGTTCCCCGACGACGCCCCGTGGCGCCTGCATTTGACGCCCTGTTTCGGTCAGGGAACGGCCGGTGAACACCGGTGCACGCTGATCGACGAGGCGGTCGTGGGCATTCTCCGTAAGCGGCGAAGGTTCCGCCTTCGTACCCGCCTGACGGAGCCGGGCCCGGTGGCGGAGAACGAGTCGTGGATTCAACTATTTCTGACCTCGCCGGAATCAGCCGTGCTTTCGGTCGCGCCAGCGCCGATGGCGCACGCCTGGCGCTCGGGGCTGGTACCTTTTCCAGCGGGATGGATTCCGGTGGCGGTGGACAAGACTGCGCCCAGCCGGGCGTTCGCGAAGCTGGTGGAGTCGGAGTATCGTCTGGGCGCTCGGATCCAGCCGGGTGAGACGGTCGTGGATCTGGGCGCCTGTCCGGGGAGTTGGACCTACGTCGCCGTGCGCCGTGGGGCTCGCGTGACATCTGTGGACCGGACCGAACTCCGCGAGGACCTGATGCGGAATCCGAACGTCACGTTCCATCGCGGGGACGCGTTCTCATTCCAGCCGTCTGCACCGGTGGATTGGCTGGTGTGCGACGTGATCGCAGCGCCGGATCGGAGCATCGGGCTCGCGATCGACTGGGTACGCAAGGGGTGGGCACGGCGATTCGTCGTGACGATCAAGTTCAAGGGCGTGGAGGAGTATCCGAAGCTCGATCGGTTGAAGTCGGAGCTGGCGCCGTTGTGTTCCGAGTTCCGGCTGGCTCGGCTCTGCGCGAACAAGAACGAGGCGTGTGTGATGGGGAGTTCTTAGATTTCAGTTTCAAGTTTCAAGGCCGCTGCCGGGGGAGAGTCGCCAGATCCCAGTTTCCAGATGCCAGAACCTCACCGGAACTGGAGGGTGTAGAGGTCGGCGTCCTTCATGGTGAGTCGGAGGCGGATCTCGCGTCCGGCGAGGGAGGCTACCGAGGTGCCGGACTTCCAGGCGACGACCCGCTCGACTTCGTCGCCGGCCTGTTCAACGGCGTCGGCCCGGGTGAAGCCGGTGATGGGTTTGCCATCGGCATCCTGGATCTCAACGAAGACGCCGCCAGCGGCACCGGTGGCGAGGTTCAGGACCAGTTCGCGACCTGAGAACCGGAAGGGACGTGTGGTGAAGGTGCCGCCGCGAAACGGGGCGTAGATGGAGGCGAATCCATCCAGACGCAGGGTGTATCGGATCAGGTGGGCGGACGGTTGGGCGTAATGCGCCTGCTTGTAGAGGGACATCTCGGCGGGGCCGGTCTGGACGAGGCCGAGGACGCTGAGGCCGGCGCGCGAGGCCCAGTTGCCGGGGTCGGGACCGGGGCGGATGAAGCCTTCCATGAAGGTCCGATCGTAGTCGGTGCCGCCGCGGGAGGTCATGAAGACGGTTTCGGCCGCATCGCCAGCGTAGCCCGGGTTGACGCCAAGGGAGCGGGCCTGGGCATCGCTGAGGACCTGGCGTCCGGGGACGAAACGCATTGGGAGCGCGACGTATACGTGGGGTGCGCGGAAGTAGGGATGAGTCTGGCTGGTGTAGAGGTGTTCGAGTTCGGTGCCGCCGAAGGTCATCGGGATGGCTGGGGTCCAGTCGGTGAAGTTGGTCGACGTGCTGCGGCTGATGGTTCGGAACCCAGCGAACTCGCCCTTCGACCAGGTGCGGAAGTAGGCGACGTAGCAGTTCTCGGCGGACGACCAGAACGCGACGTTCTGCGAGTCGAAGGCGCCGTTCCGTATCAAGGGCGTTGCCTGCGGGCGCGACCAATGGATGCCGTCGGCCGAGACGAATCCATGCAGCCCGCTGGAAGAGGTGCCGGCGAGGGCCTTGTAGCGTTGGGTTTGCGGGATGCCCGGGCGTTCATCGAGGAAGGGCGCGAAGTTATGTGAGAAGGGGGATTGGCCGGCGAGGATGACGTTGTTGGACCGGGTACCGTGAACTTCGAAAAGGCCCAGGAGCGGCTTGGTCCAGACGAGTCCGTTGGTGCTCTCGGCGCAGCAGGTGACTTCGGTGTCCGAGCCGTCGGCACCGGCGGTGGGATTGCCGCGGTAGTAGAGACGCATCCGGTCTCCGTCCTGGATGACCGTCCCGTAGCCGGTGAACCGGCCTTCCCATGGGGCATCGAACTTCAGGACGGTGCCGGCGGGTTGCGGTGGGTGGAGTCGGTGTTCACATCCGTCGAGGCGGTCGATCAGGTAGCGGTCGACGAATGGTTCGCGTCGGTTGGCGAGGTCGATGGCGGGCGCGCCGAAGGTCGGGTAGGCACCGAGCAGCAGGAGCGCTACACCGCCGATGACGGTAACGGCAACTGAACGCCGGACCTGGGGGCGGGAGGAATGGGGGGGCAAGCGCATACGGTGGCGGGAGGGGAGTATCGTTCACGGGTTCAGGCGTCGGATTCAAGCCGGGTGAGGTGTGAGGGAGAGCATCGGAGTCCTATTTGACCTCTGGCGGCGCGTTGTGAAAGCGGCAGCAAGTTGGGGACAGGCTTTGCATGGAGGTTGGCGGGCTGGGGACAGGCTCGCGGTGGGCGAGGAGGGACAACGGAAGCCGGGCGGGTTGGGCGGGCGAGGAGGGACAGGCTCGAAACGGGGGAAGTGGGTTGCTGGCACCGGCTGGGGACACTGGCTGGGGACAGGCTCCACACTTCCACACCTCAGCGGGTGAGGTTGGGGACATGCTTCGAAGGGGCGTGCCGATGAACGCCGGACCCTGGCCGAGCTCCAGCCGGCCAGTCAGCTGGGCCAGTCAGAGGGACAGGCTCCTCGCTGGGGATCCATGGAGGCTGGGGACAGGCTCCTCACCGGGGCCCATCGACGCTGGGCGGAGGCCGGGGACAGGCTCGTGATTTTGGGGTGCGTGGGGGGTGCGTGGGGTCAGGGGTGGATCGGGCGGGATAGGGACAGGCTCCAGAGGGGAGGATAGAGGGTGGCTGGATCCGGAGGGGCGAAGGGACAGGCTCGAAGTCAGGAGGCTAGGAGTGCCGAGGATCTGGACTGCAGGGACAGGCTTGAGAGGGATGTCGCGGAGCCTGTCCCCGCAGACTTGAACCTGAAAGCGGCAGTTGGGTTATCCACCGATTTCACGGATTTCCCAGATGGGCCGGGACAAGGGGCCTCGCCGCATCGCCGTTTCCATGTCACCCTTGGGGTGAAACGACAGCCTTTCCCAACCGGCTCTCAATCCGTGAAATCGAAATCTGTGGATCCAACCGCCGTTTCTAGGTTGAACCTTGGAACCGAAAGCTACGAACGGCCTCTCCCGAGCGACATCCGCTGACGCCAGGCTTCGTAGAAGAAGACAGCAGAGGCGTTGCCGACATTGAGGGAGTCGACGCCGGCCTGCATCGGGATGACGACCTGTTCGTCGCAGGCGGCGAGGACTTCGGGTCGGATGCCTTCTCCTTCGGAACCGAGCACGATGCAGCAGTCCTGGTCGAGGTGGGCGTCGGGCAGGTGGCGTTGCTGGGTGTGGGGATGCGCGGCGAGGCAGCGGACGCCGTTCTGGCGGAGTTGGTGAAGGGTGACGGTGAGCGATGGGCTCAGGAGGTAAGGCATCCGGAACAGCGTTCCCATGCAGGTGCGGACGGATCGGCGGAGGTACGGGTGGGCAGAGGTTTCGCCAACGATGAGGGCCTGGACGCCCATGGCAGCAGCGTTGCGCAGGACGAGTCCGACGTTGACCGAGTTGGAAACGGCATCGACGGCGGCGAACAGGCGCGGACGCGGGAGGTCGAGGAGTTCCTGGAGCGTGGCCGGACGCGGGACGTAGCCGAGTCCGAGGACGCCCTGGAACAGCTTGAAGCCCGTCAGTTGGGTGAGGAGGTCGCGTTCGGCGATGAAGAGGTCGATGTCCTCGGGTCGTGCACGGAGGATGGGTTCGTACTCAGCCTGCCATTCCGGCGGCAGGAGCATCGAGACGACGCGGATGGGGGATTCGAGCATGCGCCGGACGACCTTCTCGCCCTCGGCGACGAAGCGGCCCTCGCCGACGGGGTCGACCTGGTACCGCATGTTGCGGTAGGGCGTGAGCTGGGGATCGTCGAACTGCTCGACCTTGTGGATGCGGAACACGGCTCAGGAAGAAGGGGTGGACGTCGCGGGAGGCTGGGCGGAGGCGGATTGGATCCGCTCCCGGCAGAGCCGGACGAAGGCCTCGCGATCGGCTGGCTGGGCGAAGCAGCGGAACGGGATGATCACGGCCTGGTTGGCGGAGAGGCAGAGGAACACGTGGCCCCAGCCCTTGCGGATCCGGCGGATGGTGCTCCATCGGACTTCATTGCGGGCGAGCTTGGACTCGGTGGTGAAGTGGTCCGGGTAAGCCTCGAAGACGACGTCGAGGCCGAGGGCGGGTTGTGGGCGGAGGAAGGTGAGGACCGGGATGACGATGAGGAACGCGGCCCAGATCCCGAAGAACGTCAGGCTCCCATGGAACGCGAGGAGCGGGACGGACTGGGCGAGTCCGTCGCGGAACAGGGTCCAGCAGCGATACCCGGTGAGTGACACCGTGACCGCCCACAGGAAGGGACTGCGGACGATATAGCTGACGAGCCAGTCGAGGAGGTCGATCCGGCCGAGCTGGTAGCGGATGGTGGGCTGGGACATCTCAGGCGCGCTTGAGCTTGGGACCCTTGGGGGTGTCCTCGACGATCCAGCCCTTGGCCTTGATCTCGGCGCGGAGAGCGTCGGACTTCGCGAAATCCTTCGCCTTCTTGGCTGCGACGCGGGCTTCGGCGAGGGCGACGATCTCGGCGGGGGCCTCGTCGGTGGCCTTGGCGCCGAGGCCGAGGACGTGGTCGATGCGTTCCCAGGCGGCGAGTTCAGCGGCGGCGCGGGTGGCGTCGAGCTCGTTGGCGGCGAGGGCGCGGTTCTGTTCGCGGACCCAATCAAAGACGGTGGCCCAGCCGCGGGAGATGTTGAGGTCATCGTCCATGGCGTCGGTGAACGCCTGAAGGAACGCGGGCGAAGGCGCGGCGGCGGTACCGGCGGCGCGTTCGCGGAGCTTGCCGACGCATTCATCGATGCGCGCGAGCGCGGTGCGGGAGCCGTCGAGGCCGGCGAGGGTGAAGTTGAAGGTCTCGCGGTAATGGGCCGACAGCAGGAGCGAGCGGATCTCGCGTCCGGAGAAGCCGCGGCCGACGAGGTCGCGCACGGTGTAGAAGTTGCCGAGGGACTTGGACATCTTGCGGCCCTCAACGAGCAGGTGGGCGCCGTGGAGCCAGTACTTCACGAAGGGTCGGGCCTTGGAGGCGATGTCGCCGTGGAGCCCGCCGGAGCCTTCGCTCTGGGCGATCTCGTCCTCGTGATGCGGGAAGGCGAGATCCTCGCCGCCGAGGTGGAGGTCGAAGGAATCGCCGAGCAGGGCCATGCTCATCGCGGAACACTCGATGTGCCAGCCGGGGCGGCCGTCGCCCCACGGGCTGGGCCACGAGACGGCGCCGTCCTCGGGGACGCGGGCCTTCCAGAGGGCGAAGTCAGCGACGTTGTCCTTGTCGTATTCGTCAGACGCGACGCGTTCGGTCTGGCGTTGGTCGTCGAGATTGAGGTTCACGAGCTGGCCGTAGTGACAGGCGCAGCCGGGCCAGCGTTCGGATTTCCGATAGCGATCGATGCTGAAATAGACGGAGCCATCGGCGGCGCGGTAGGCGATGCCCCGTTCCATGAGCCGGCTGATCAACTGGATCATGCCGTCGATGTGGCCGGTGGCGCGGGGAAGATGGTGGGGCGGGAGGCAGTTCAGGGAGCCTAGGTCGGCGAGGAAGGCGTCGGTGTACCGGCCGGTGAACTCGGCGAGGGAGAGGCCGGTCTCGTGGACGCGGCGGATGATCTTGTCCTCCACGTCGGTGATGTTCATGACGTGGGTGACGGAGAAACCACGGAACTCGAGGTAGCGGCGGACGAGATCGGAGAAGACGAAGGTGCGGAAGTTCCCGATGTGGCCGAAGTCGTAGACGGTGGGCCCGCAGCAGTAGAGCCCCACGTGGGGTGGGGTGAGCGGAGCGAACTCCTCGACGGCACGCGTGAGGGTGTTGTGGAACTTCAAGCCCATATCAGTGGGCCGACTGTAGCGGTTGGGAGGGGAGGGGGAAACACCGACGTTGGGAGTGAACGCCAGGAAGAGTGCTTCACGCGGAGACGCGGAGGGGGCGGAGAGGAGTGGTTTCCCGCGGGGACGCTAACGGCATGCGACGCACTGGAGGAGGGCCACAACCGCGTTGCGGTTGGATGGGGTGTGGGACGGAGACCCAGGGTAGGCCTCGTTCCTCGGCCAACCCTGGGCTAGGAGACACAACGCCGTTGGCGTTGGGTGTGGGGGAACAGGGCGTGGTTTTGCTGAATCGCCTGGGTTGAGGGTCGAGAGGTCGCGGAGATGCCCGTGTGCCTGCGAGTCGGGTTGGAAGCGCGCTCCCAATACGCCCAAAGCATGGGAAGTGAGCGTTGCCCAACCTTGCGTGGGCCACGGTGCTGGGTAGCGTCACCGTGGCAACGGCCGAACGTCACGAAGTCACAACCATACAGGTGAACCATTCTTCGTTCACCTGAACGGCAGCAGTGCCGGGCATGTGTTCACCTGGATAGATGCTTCGGAGCCGATTGAAGAGGTCGACTTGGCTTCGTCCTTCAGCGAGTTCCTGGCATTGGCTGGTGTCAGGTGAGTGGGCGGGACGTGTTTCAATCACCCGCGGTGATGGTCCACATGCCCTGGGGGTTGTTGGTGGTGCCGCGGCCGATGGTTTCGGTGATCTTGTGGATGGCGACGTGGCCGTCGTGGAAGAGGTAGTTGAAGCGTTCGCCGTGGAGGCCGTAGGCGGCCTTGCCGTAGCCGTATTGGGACTTGGAGATCTGGAAGCAGTCGCCGGTGAAGCCACCGGGATTGCCCGGGCCCTCGGTGGGACCAGCACAGAACGAGGGCCAGTCGTTGCCGGCGATGTTGCGGCCGTTGGGTTGCTCGCAGAGGAGGAGGGTGTCGGAGGGTGAGGTGATGATGCTGTTCTTGTAGCCCACGGGTTCGTCGGGCGGCATGGAGCCATTGTTGTTGGCGATGTAGATGCCGACGCCGTGGAGGGGAGTCGGGAGCGAGCCGGGGCTGGTGGTGTTGGCGCCGTTCATCGCGTAGGTGCGGCGCTGGCCGAACTGGGCGTAGCTGATGGTGATCTTGTTCCGGTCGGCGGGGCACTGGAGGATCTTGGGGCAACCCTTGCCGTCGGTGATGCCGAGCATGAGATCGGCCTTGGTGCTCTTTCCGCCGATGTACTTGTGGAGCATGTCATCCCAGGTCCACTGGTACTGGTAGTCGCCGGTGCGGTAGACGGCGGGCGGGTTCTGGTCGTTGTTGTCGACGAGAAACAGGTTGAAGGCGACGCCGATCTGCTTCATCTGCGAGGTGCACTTCAGGCGTTCGGCGCGGGCCTTGGCCTTGCCGAGGGTCGGCAGGAGCATCCCGGCGAGGATCGCGATGATGGCGATGACGACGAGGAGCTCGATGAGGGTGAAGGCGGTCGACGAATGGACGGGGCGGAGCGGAGGGGAGGCTTTCATTCGGGAGGACTTGGTTTGATCCGCAGATCTCGCAGATTCCGCAGATGGGTGGGGACTGGCTGCTACTTGAGGACGACGCGGGCTTCCTTGGGATCGATGGCGAATCGCTTGCTGCCGGGCGGCGTGGGCTTGGCGCCGAGGTAGCCGGCGGTGACGAGTTCGTCGATGGAGGTGGGAAGGCGCTTCTTCTCGAAGCTGAACTTGCGCAAGGCCTGGGTCATTTCCTCGAGAACGGCCGAGACGTCGGCTTCGGCGATGGCTGGGCCATCGGGGACGGTGGGAGTGGCTGGGGCGGCCGGTGCGATCTGGGTGGCGGGCACGGTGGAAGGCTCCGCGGCGGGGGCGTCCTTCTCCTTGCTGCAGGAGGCGAGGAACGGGATGAGGCAGAGCACTGCCAGTTGGAACGATCGGGACATGTGGGGACGCAAGCGGAAGGAGGTGGGTGAGTCAAGGGCGGTGGGGGAGACGGGATGAGGAGATGAGGGAGTGGACAGGATGACAGGATGGACAGGATGGACGGGATTGGGGCGGCAACGTCCTCGTTGCCTTCCCAAGCCCTTTCCCAAGGCGACGAGGACGTCGCCACCCCGACCGGCAGACTTCAGCCGAAGTCGTGGGAGGGGGAGGTGGCGAGGCGGAAATCGATCCAGTCGAACTTCTCGGCCTTCACGTGGACGGTGCCGTTGCGGGCTTCGGCGACGCCTTCGATGAGCAGGAACGGTTCGGAGATGATGAGGAGTCGGTTGGCTTCGAACAGGGGTGGGGAGACGATGATGTTGGAGATGCCGGTTTCGTCCTCAAGGCTGAGGAAGCAAACGCCCTTGGCGGTGCCGGGACGTTGGCGGCAGATGACCTGTCCGGCGACGCGCAGGCGGGTTCGGTTGCGGACCTGGAGCAGGTCGGCGGCGGTCCAGACGTCTGGAAGCTTGGGGCGGAGGAGTCCCATGGGATGTTCGCCGGTGGAAAGGCGCAGGCCGGAGTAGTCGGCGCGGAGCCTTTCGAGGGGATCCATGGGCTTGAGGGGGACAGGATCCGGGGTTTGGGCGGGGGCGCGTCCGGAGTTGAAGAGTTCGTCCGGGTGGAGTGCCTTGTCGGCTTCCCAGAGGGCGGCGCGACGGTGTGGGGCCAAGGCGTTCAGAGAACCCGTCTCGGCGAGCGTAGAGAGTTCGTCGGCGGTAAGCCGGACGCGCGTGCGGAAGTCTTCGATCGAGCGGAACGGTCCGGACTGCACGCGGGATCGAACGATGTCCTCGGCGTGGGCGCGGCGGAGGCTCTGGACCTGGTTGAGGCCGAGGCGGAGGTGGCCGTCGGGTTCGATGGTGCAGACGGTCTGGGAGCGTTGGATGCAGACGGGTCGGATGCGGACGTCGTGGCGTCGGGCGTCGCGGACGAGGGTGGCCGGGGAGTAGAATCCCATGGGCTGGTTGTTGAGGAGGGCGCAGTAGAACTCGGCGGGTCGGTGGACCTTGAGCCAGGCAGAGGCCCAGGCGATGTGGGCGAAGCTGATGGCGTGGGACTCGGGGAAACCGTAGAGGGCGAAGGAACCGACGGCCTGGACGATGCGGTCGGCGGCGTCCGGGTTGACGCCACGTGCGGCCATGGCGGCGCGGAGCTTGGCGGTGACGCGGAGCATCTTCTCGTCGGAACGATGGAAGCTGATCGCGCGGCGGAGTTCCTCGGCTTCGGTGCCGTCGAATCCGGCCATCGTCATGGCCATGGCGAGCATCTGTTCCTGGAAGAGCGGGATTCCAAGCGTCCGTTCGAGGACTGGGCGGAGGCGTTCGTCGTAGTAGGTGACGGCTTCGGAACCGTCGCGTCGCCGGAGATATGGGTGCGCGAGGTCACCCTGGATCGGGCCGGGCCGGATGATGGCGACCTGGATGACGATGTCGTAGAACGTGCGCGGCTTCAGGCGTGGGAGGGTCGCCATCTGGGCGCGGCTCTCGACCTGGAAGACGCCGACGGTATCGGCGCGGCAGAGCATGTCGAAGGTGGCGGTGTCCTCCTCGGGGAGTTGGGCGAGGTCGACGGGGTGGTTCCGCTCGGAGCAGAGGGTGATGCAGTCCTGGATGGCGGCCATCATACCGAGGCCAAGGAGGTCGACCTTGATGATGCCGAGGTCCTCGCAGTCATCCTTGTCCCATTGGCAGACGACGCGGCCTTCCATGGCGGCGTTCTCGAGCGGGACGATGCGGTCGAGCGTGTCCTGGCAGATGATCATGCCGCCGGTGTGCTGGCCGAGGTGGCGCGGGAGACGGCGGATCTGCGAGTAGACCTCGGCGAAGGCAGGGGCGCGTGGATGTGAACGCGGCAGGCCGGCCTTCTCCATCTGTTCGATGAGGTCGAGCGTGTGCGGGAAGTCGCCGCTGGCGAACAGGGCGGAAAAGCGGTCGAGGACGTCTGTTGGAAGATTGAGGGACTTGCCGATCTCGCGGGCGGCGGAGCGGCCGCGGTAGGTGATGACGGTGGCCGTCATGGCGGCACCGCGCGGGCCGTAGCGGCGGTAGACCTCCTGGATCACCTGTTCGCGCCGTTCGCCGGAGGGCAGGTCGATGTCGATGTCGGGCCAGCCCTTGCGGCCTTCGGAGAGGAACCGTTCGAAGAGGACGTTGAAGCGGACGGGGTCGACGGCGGTGATGCCCAGGCAGAAGCAGACGGCGGAATTGGCGGCGCTGCCGCGGCCCTGGGCGAGGATGCCTTGATCGCGGCAGAATTGGACGAGATCGGCGACGAGGAGGAAGTAGCCGGAGAAGCCGAGCTTGCCGATGAGGGCGAGTTCCTTCTGGAGGAGGTTGCGCACCTTGTCGGGGATGCCCTTGGGGTAGCGCTTGCAGGCACCGGCCTCGGTCCAGGCGTGCAGGAGCGATTCCATCGATTCGCCCGGGGCGGTGGGGTGGGTGGGGAATCGGTAACCGAGGTCGGCAAAGGTGAACTGGAGACGTTCGGCGAGGCGCTGGGTGTTGGTGATGGCGGCGGGGAGGTCGGAGAAGAGGGCCGCCATGTGTTCGGCGGGCACAAGGTGCCGGCCGTTGTTGACGGAGAGCAGGGCGCCGGCCTGGTCGAGGTGCGTGTGGTGTCGGAGGCAGGTGAAGACGTCGAGGGCGGCGCGGGAGGCGGGGGCGGCGTGAAGGACGCCGTTGGTGGCGAGGAGCGGGAGGGAGCGGCCGCTGGCGAGGTCGACGAGGGCGCGGTTGACGCGGTCCTCGCCGCGACGGCGATGTCGTTGGATCTCGACGAAGACGTTGTCGACGCCAAAGGCCGACTGGAGACGTTCGACGATGTCCGCGGACGGCGTTGGTCCGCCGGTGAGGGCGCGGCGCAAGGGGCCTTCCTCGTCGCCGGTGAGCGCGACGAGTCCTTCGGCGTGGGCGGGGAGTTCGGACCAGAGGATCCGGCCTTCGCCCTTGGGGGCGCGGAGGTGGGCGGTGGTCAGGAGCCGGCAGAGGTTCTCGTAGCCGGTGCGGGACGCGACGAGGACGGGGAGCACGGATTCATCGTCGAGGACGAGTTCCGCGCCGATGATGGGGCGGATGCCGGCCTCGCGGGCGACGCTGGCGAGGCGGGGGGCACCGTAGACGCCCATGCGGTCGCAGAGGGCGATGGCAGGGAGGCCGAGTCGTGCGGCGGTGTCGGCGAGGGTCTCGGGCAGGGAGGCGGCGCGCAGGAAGCTGAAGGCGCTGCGGGCGTGGAGTTCGATGTACGGCTGGGGCCTCAAGAGTTGGAGGGGGATCGTTGGGGGGAGGCCAAAGATTCAAGGGGCAAGATGGAAGCGGAACGGGGAGGGGCGCATCCGGACCCTGCCCCCGTGTCGCGCGGGGCGGCAACGTCCTCGTTGCCCTCCGAGGCCCATCCCCGAGGCGACGAGGACGTCGCCGCTCCTGTCGCCCTGTGAGTGGTGGTTGGTAGGCAACGAGGACGTTGCCACTCCGGGAGGGACCAAGATTCCGGTGAGATTCCGGTTTGATGTTGGGGGTGGGGCGCGGGAGGTTTGGGGACGCATGAAGGGTCGATGGCAGCGCTGGGTGGTCGCGGCGGTGGTGTGTGGCGCCGCGGGTGGAGGCTGGGTGGAAGGGGCGGAGCCGTTGGCGAAGTCGAAGTACAACTCGGGCGAACGGATGACGCGGGAGCGGTTGGAGGCGGCGGATGCGTCGATCCGGGCCTTGGCGGCGAAGCGGCGGGTGTTGCCGGAGGTGGAGGGTTTGAAGGGTTTCCGGTGCAGCTTTCATGCGCACGCGGAGGATGCGTCGCACACGGCAGGCACGCGGCCGGAGATGCTGGCGGATGCGCGCAAGGCCGGGATGCACGCGATCTTCCTGAGCGATCACTTCCGTCCGCCGCGGGACTTCATGGATTCGTGGCGCTTCCTGACGAACGGGGTGTTGTTCGTTCCGGGATCGGAGTGGCGGGGGTTCCTTGTGCATCCGATGGCGTCGGTAATGGAACACAAGGATCTGCCGACGGCGGACTTCGTGCCGAAGGTGACTGCGGGGGACGGGATGCTCTTTCTCTCTCACATCGAGGAACGGCCGGACCATCCGATGGATGGGTTGACGGGGTTGGAGATCTACAACCGGCACTTTGATGCCAAGCGGGACATCCGCGGGATGCTGACGCTGGTGTCGCGCCTGACGGATCCGAAGTCGTTGAAGGAATTGCAGGAGATGGTGGAGCGGTACCCGGATGGCGTGCTGGCTTCGCAGGTCGAGTATCCGGACGTGTACCTCGACAAGTGGGATGCGGAGACGGCAAAGCGACGGCTGACGGGGGTTGGGGCGAACGACTGCCATCACAATCAGGTGTTCGTGATGCATCGGGTGGACGAGGGGATGGGTCGGTTGGGGACGATCGTGGACGAGCCGAAGGGAATGCGGGAGGTTCGGGTGGGGTTGCGGCCCGGGGTGGCGGAGATGCTGAAGGGCCATGCGGACGGAGAGACGTTCCGGTTGTTGGATGTGGATCCTTACTACCGGGCGTTCCGATGCGTGAGCACGCATGTCTTGGCGCCGGTGCTGGAGGAGGGCGCGATGCGGGTGGCGGTAAAGGGAGGCCGGGTTTTCGTTGCACACGAATGGATGGGAGATGCGACGGGGTTCCGGTTGGCGTGGGTGGATGCAGATGCGCCGGAGTTGACCGCGCGGGTGCGGGCGTGGATGGGGGATGAGAAGCCTTTCGCGGCCGGAGGGCGGATCGATGTGGAGAGTCCGCTGCCGGGGCGGATCCGGTTGATCCGGGGAGGCAAGGAAGTGGCGCGGAGCGAAGGGGTGCGGTTGCAAGCGCCGGTGACGGTGGCGGGGGTTTATCGGGCGGAAGTGTGGTTGGAGGTGGGTGGGGAGTGGCGGCCGTGGATTTATTCGAATCCGGTGTATTTGAGGTAGGGGGAAGGGGCTGACGGCCCGGTTGAAGTCGGTTCTGTAGGCCGTGTGCCCTCACGCGGCGGTTCATGATTCACGCCGGGTGAGGGCACCCGGCCTACTCGTTGGCTAACGTTCCGTGGGGCAATGGGCCGTCTCCGGGATCGCTTTTGGGTGGGGATTTGGGAGGCTCCGGGAGTCACACCTGCCTGAGCTGACGACAGCAGGGCGGTGTAACGTTGCCGTGGTACCTGCGTCTAGGGAAGCAGAGGAGCCGGAAGACATTTCCAAGTCGTTGCTGGATCGCGTGAAAGCGCGGGACGAAGCCGCGGCCCGGGAATTGGTGGAACGGTTGCATCCCGTGGTGGCGCGGGTGATTCGAGGCCATCTAGGGCGCCGTGACGAACCGGAGGACCTGATGCAGGAAGTCTATCTCAAGGTTTTTGGACGGTTGGACCAGTTTCGGGGGGAGATGCCCCTGGAGCACTGGGTCAGCCGGATTGCCTTGAACGCCTGCCTGGATCGATTGCGCCGGCAGAAGGTGCGGCCGGAGCTGCGGTTTTCGGATCTGGGCGAGGCGGAGCAGGAGTTGTTGCGGGAGACCCCTTCCGAGGATCAGGCGACGGAGGTGCAGACGAACTCTGCGAGGGAATTGGTGGAGCGGTTGATGGGCGAGATGCCGGAGCGGGAAGCCTGGCTGATCCGGGAACTGGAGTTGAAGGGGCGCACGATTGCGGAAGTGTGCGCGGAGACGGGGTGGAACTCCGGGGTGACACGAATCCGGGCGTTTCGGGCGCGCCGGCGGTTGAAGGCCCTGTTTGAGGGGCTGGGGGGTGAACGATGAAGCCGTCTGGAGAACGTTTTGATCGGGTGATGGGCTTGGCTCGGAAGGCGGAGGGGGCCCGGGCGCGGGTGAAGCCGGAGGAATTGGAACCTCTTCCGCTCGGTTTCGCGACGCGGGTGGCGTCGCTGTGGGCGTCGAAGCCCGTGCCTGACGAGTGGGACGTGTGGGATCGGGTGAGTCGCTGGGGGTTGGGGCTGGCGTTGGCGGTGTGCGTGGTTGCGTTCCTCTTCCGGGGGGCGGAGCCGGAGCCTCCTCCGACCCCGTTTGACCAATGGGTCATGGGATCGGTTGAAGGGGGGCGGTCGTGAACATCCCGGAATGGCGGGTGATCCGGGTGGCGGTGGCGCTGGCATTGATATTCATCGCGGGGGTCGCGACGGGCCGTTGGACGGCGCCTCGAGGGGGGACGGCGACGATGTTCCGGCCGTTGCCTCCGCCGGCGCAGGCGCAGGGGAACCCGGACATGGCGATCAACCACATGCTCGCCTACATCGATCTTTCGCCCGAGCAGATCGGGGCGATCCGGCCGATCCTCGCGAAGTGGGCAGCGGAGATCCAAGGTGCGGCTCCGATGTCCGAGGAACGGAAGGAAGCGTTCTTCAAGTACAGCCCGCAGATCCGCCGGGAGCTGAAGCCCGAGCAGCATCAGGCCTACGACGCGATGGTGGAGTCCATGAAGGTCCGGGCGATCCGGAAGCAGAAGAAGCGTTCGGGTCCCTAACGGGGTGGGGATTGGCAAGGCGGGTGTGGCGGTGCGGGGTTTTGGTGGGCAGGGTGGCCGGATGGACTGGTTGGGCATCCGCGAGTGGAGGCTGATGGGGGGCTGCGTCCTCGCGTGCGTTGGGGTCCTCCTGGGAGCGGACGGACGATCCGCGTCACGTGGCGGGACGAACGGATCGCCGGTGACCGTGGAGGAACCTTCGATGGAGGTGGTGATGGCGGGGCGCCACGTCTACGAGCGCCAGTGTCTGGTCTGCCACGGCAAGTGGGGTGACGGGCGGGGAGAGATGTCGACGGGGATGGTTCCCCGGCCGCGTCGCCTGACCTCGGGGATCTTCAAGTACCGGTCGACGCCGGTGGGTTATCTTCCCACCGATGCGGATCTGGAGCGGACAATCCGGACGGGGGTCGCCGGAACCTCGATGCCGTCGTTTGCTGGTTTGCCGGATCGGGACATCCGGGCGGTGATCGGATACGTGAAGACGCTTTCGACCCGTTGGAAACGGGCGGCGAACCATGTGCCGGAGGTGTCGTTGCCTCCGGTTCCTGGCTGGATGGAGGACCCGGTGGCCCGGGTGGTGCACGAGAAGCGTGGTGCGGAGCTTTTCGCCGGAATGTGTGCGCCGTGCCATGGGGCGGGTGGGGCCGGGGACGGTGTCGCGGGGGACAAACTGGAGGATGCGTGGGGTGATCCGATCCGGCCTGCGGACCTTCGGTTGCCCTTGGCGAAGAGCGGGCCCGGGGCGCGGGATCTGTTCCGGACCGTGACCTTGGGCCTGGATGGGACGCCGATGGCGGGTTTCGGGGATTCGGTTCCGGAGACGGACCGGTGGGCGCTGGTGGCGTACATCCGTGCGCGGAAGGCGGAACACCGGGAAGGTCGGTGAGCGGGGCCGGAGGATCAGGTGAGGATCAGACGACGCTCGGCAGGAGAGAGTTCGCGCCACGATCCGGCGGCGAGGTCTCCGAGGGGAAACTGACCGATGCGCACCCGAAGCAGGCGCAAGGTGGGGTGGTTGATGGCGGCCGTCATGCGGCGGACCTGGCGGTTGCGGCCTTCGACGAGCTCGAGTTCGAGCCAGCAGTCGGGGACGTTCTTCCGGAAGCGGATGGGGGGATCCCGGGGTGGGATGACGGGTTGGGGATCGAGGAGGGAGACGCGGCAGGGGCGGGTGCGATAGTCCTGGATGGTGACCCCGGCGGCGAGTTTCTGGAGGGAGTCCGGGGTGGGAATCCGCTCGACCTGGGCCCAGTAGGTGCGGGGGTGGCCGCGTTCGGGATCGAGGAGGCGGGTGTTGAGGCCGGGTTCGTCGCTGAGGAGAAGGAGACCTTCGGAGTCGGCATCGAGGCGACCGAGGGCGTAGACGCGGGGTGGGAGGCCGAAGCCGGCGAGCGGACGGTTGGGAGAACCATCGGGGGTGAACTGGCTGAGGACACCGTACGGCTTGTGGAAGGCAACCAGCACGGCGTGAGGAGAGCGGAAGGCGAGGGCGGGCGTGAAGCGGTAATTGCCCAGGTGGGAGCCTGTCCCCCTTTTTGGGGTATCCGGCTGGCTTGTGTGGGGTGTGGGTACCTGTGCGAGAACGGGGGTTCAGGTAATCACCAATTCCAAGTACCCATGAGACCTATTGCGTGGATGGCCCGTATCGGGCGAGTGGCGATGAGTTGTGGACTCCTTGCGGGGATGTTCCCCGGGGCCCGGGCGGCTGAGATCCGGGACAACTTCGACGATGGCGACATCGCGGGCTGGACGGCGTACGACGTCTTTGCCAGCGCGGGCGTGGTGAGCCGCTACGACCCGATCGGCGGTGGCTTGCGGATCGTGACGACCAATTCGCCGGCGGTGGCCTTTGGCCCTGTGGTGGGTGGCTTGATGCGGACCCAGGCCAACTGGGCGGATTTCACGGTGAAGGTCGACTTCCGGAACTGGTCGCAAGGGGCGGGGACGAACACGACGGTGGGGGTGCTGGGGCGCGTGAGTTTCCCGACGGCGACGACGGTCAACGCCTACATGGCGACGGTCTACACCGGGCGGCTGCCCTTCGTGCAGCGGGGTTATCCCGTGAGTCCGGTGCTGTTGATCGAACGTTTGGATGGGTCGGTGAAGAGCAATTTCGGATTCGAGATCCTGCCGGATCTGGATCCGGAGAAGACCTACACGCTGGAGTTTTCCGCGGAGGGTCGGAGCTTCCTGGCGCGGCTCTACGAAGCAGGTCGCCCCGACCGGACGTTGGCGTTGACGCGGGCCGACGATACCTCGACGACGGTCCATACCACGGGCGCGGTGGGTATCCTGGCGATGAACCGGGACACCACGGCGGGGTTCCCCGATGGACCGGTGCAGGCGACGTTCGACAACTTCGAGGCGAAGGACTCTGGGTTGTTCGTGGCTCCGGAGCCGCCTCAGTTCGTGCCCGTGTTCGCGGATGACTTCGACGACGGAAACGACCGTGGCTGGGTTCGGGTGGATCCGTATCGGGCGCAGGGCGTGACCAACGTGTTTGATCTGTCCGGCGGGGTATATCGCATGTCGAGCCCGCCTGCCCCTGCGACGAACCGGATCGGGCAGGTCGGCGCGTACGTGGACGGAGCCAACTGGGCCGACTTCCGTACGTCGGTTGATTTCACCGGGTGGACGGTCGCGTCGACGACGAACCAGTACATCACGTTGACGGGGCGGTTCACGCCGGGTGTTGGTGGAACGAATGACTTCTACGGCCTGCGGGTCGTCCACGGCGGTTCGGCGTTGCTTTCGGGGACGTCGGCATCGCCCTTCCTGACGATCGATCGATGGAAGGGTGGGGTACGTTCGACGTTCTCGATCGGCACCTTGCCACCGTTGCAAGCGACTCAGTGGTACCGATTGGTTTTCGAGGGGCGGGGTTCGTTCCTGCGGGGTTGGCTGTATTCGTTGTCGGACCTGACGCGGCCGATCTGCTTCGTGGCGATCGAGGATCGGGAGTTCAAGACGGGGTCGGTTGGGTTGATGCTGCTGGATCGGTTTGGAGTGAACCGGTCGACACGGTCGAGCGGGACGAGTCTCGCGTGGGACAACTTCCAGGCCTGGGGCGTGCAGAAGGTCGAGGACACGTTTGAGGACGGGAACGACGCCGGGTGGCAGCATTACGAGCCGTTCGGGTTGGTGGGCGTGAAGGGCGGGTTCGCCGTGGAGGAAGGGGCTTACCGGGTGTCGCATCCGCCGTCACCTTTCCCGGCGCTGGCTCCGGCGGTGGTTGGGGCCTTGCGGGACGAGGTGAACTGGTCGGACTTCGACATCGAGGTCGATGTGTCGGGCTGGGGTGCCGGAGCGCGCGTGTCGTCGTCGGTGTTGCTGGCGGCACGGAGTTCGAGGAATGCGGATGGGACGGTGAACGGGTATGGGCTGACGTTCTCGCCGACCGCGACGCCGGAGTTGGAGTCGACGGGCTTGTTCACGCTGGCTGGCCTGACGATCGACGTGATCCAGGGGAGCCGGCCGGCCGGGGCGAGCCTGGCGTTCGGGTCCTTGCCGACGCTGGATCCGGCGAAGTGGTACCGGCTCCGTTTCACCGGGCGTGGGCCTGCGTTGACCGGGGAAATCCGGGAGCGGGGCAGTGCTGACCTGCTGGCGATGGTGGTCGCGCGGGACAGTCGGCGGTACGCGGGGGGAATCGGGTTGGTCGCATTCGATCGCGCAGGTCTGGGTGGGATCGCGAACAACGGGGTGCATGTGCTGTTCGACAACGTGGTGGCAGCGGGTGTGGATGCACTGGCTCCGGTCGATCCGGAGTTGAACCTCGTGTCGACGGTCAGCCTCGACTGGCCGGCGTCGGTGCTGGCTTGGGCATTGGAAAAGGCAGTGGCCGTAGAGGGCCCCTGGCTGCCGGCCGGAGTGACGCCGACTTTGGTGGATGGCCGGGCGACGGCGGTAGTGCCCGTTGGGGGCGGCGCGCAGTTCTTCCGATTGCGGAAGCCGTGAGTCGGGCGGGTGCGTGAGGCGCGGGGCGGGGGGCGTGGCTCTCCGCCCCGTTTGCATTTTGGGGATGAGTGGAATTCCTGATTCACCTCATGGAATCCATGAAGGAATTGCGGGGTTCGGGCTGGCTCCCCGAGGAGACGCCGTTTGCCGGGATCGGGTGGGCGGGGCAACCTCGGCCGGTTGTCCGGTTCCGGTCCGGCAAGTGTATCGAAGGAAGCGCATGATCGATCGATTCTCGGTGGCTCCGTTGTGGCAGATGACGCGTCGGTTGGCGGCGGTGGCGTCTGGTCGCGAGCGTCCCGATCTGGTGATCACCGGCGCGCGGGTGCTGTCGACCTACACGGAGCGGATGCTGGCCGATCGGGAGGTTTGGATCGTTGGCGGACGAATTGCGGCCGTGAAGCCGTCGGGAGAAGCGAAGCGCCTTGGGCTGGGGGCGACCGTCTACGATGCGCAGGGCGGGATCCTGGCTCCCGGGTTGGTGGATCCGCACGTGCACATCGAGTCATCGATGATGACGGCTTGCGCGTATGCGGAGGCGGCCTTGTTGAACGGGACGACGACTCTGTTCTGCGACAGCCACGAGATCGGGAATGTGTGCGATGCGGCGGGAATCGAGTGGATGCTGGAAGACGCCCGTCGCGCGCCCTTGAACATCTTCCTGACCGTGCCGAGCACAGTGCCGGCGACGAATCCGGGGCTGGAAACGGCCGGTGGCGACCTGACGCCGGGGAAAGTTGGGGCGTTGTTTGATCGGTGGCCGGAAGCGGTGGCACTGGGAGAGAAGATGGACTTCATCCCTGTGGCCATGGGAGACGAGCGGAGCCACGGAGTGCTGGCGGAGGCCTTGAAGCGTGGGCGTCCGGTCTGCGGGCATGTGTACGGTCGCGAGTTCGTGGCGGCCTATGCAGCGAGTGGAGTGACCGACACGCACGAGGCGATCGACCGGGACATTGCGGACGACTTCCTTGAGGCGGGGCTTTGGGTCTTCCTGCGCGGGGGCAATCCGTCGACGCCCTGGCATTCGTTGCCTCAGGCGATCCGAGCGGTGACGGAATTGGGGGCGCATCCGAAGCGGGTATGCGTCTGCACGGATGACCGGGATGCGGATGACCTATTCCTGTTTGGGTTGGACTGGGTGGTTCGGGAGGCGGTGTTGGCCGGGGTCCGGCCGGCGACGGCGTGGAGCATGGGATCGCTGCATCCCGCGACGCGCTACGGGATGGATTCGGAGATCGGGGCGCTCGGTCACTCGCGTCGGGCGGACCTGGTGTTGCTGGATGACAGCCTGCGGGTGCAGAACACTTGGTTTGGAGGGCATTTGATGGTGGAAAGCCGGCGGGTGACGCCGGTGCTGGAGCGCCAGTTGGAGGTGGGGCGGTATGTTTATCCGCCGGCGGCCTACCAGACGGTGCGGGTGCCGGAGGGGGTGCAGCTGGTGCCGGAATTGCCGTCAAAGGCGTGCGTGGCGAACGTGATCCGGGTGGCGTTGCCGGGGATCCTGACCTTCCACGAGCGGTTGCGGTTGGAAGGGGAGGAATCGTGGGAAGCGGTGTTCGCGGATCGCGACCTGTGCTTTGTGAGCGTGGTGGAGCGGCACGGAGGGACAGGGCGGGTGGGGCACGGATTGCTCCAGGGCCTCGGGCTCCGATCGGGCGCCGTGGGTAGTTCGGTGGGGCACGATGCGCACAACCTGATCCTGGCCGGGACGAACGAGCGTGATCTTCGGGTGGCGTTGGAGGCGTTGAAGGAGAGTCAGGGCGGGGTGGTGGTGGTGGACGACGGGCAGATCAAGGCGCACCTGAAGCTGCCGGTGGCGGGCCTGCTCTCGGATCAGCCCGCCCAGCGGGTCCGGGAGGAGACGATTGCGCTGAAGCGGGCGTGGGATGCGACGGGGTGCATCCTGCCGTACATGGGATTCAACCTGATCCCGTTGTCGGTGATCCCGGAGTTGCGGATCACCGACCGGGGACTGGTGCACGTGCACCGGATGGAGGTGATCCCGTTGTTCGAGGCGGAGCGGTGACGGGAGGGCGGGTGTCCTACCGGATGACTTCGCCTCGGATGCGGCGGACAGTGACTTCCTGGGTGGTGCGGGTCTTGGCGATCATGTTGTCGGGGAGGATGCCGCGCCAGCTGGTGTTGGGATAGACGAGGGCACGGCGGCCAATGATCGAGCCGGGGTTGAGGACCGAATTGCAGCCGATCTCGGCATGGTCGCCGATGAGGGCGCCGAACTTGCGGAGGCCACTATCGATGCAGCGGCCGTCCATCTCGACCCAGATGTTCTCGCCGTTGAGCTTGAGGTTGGAGAGGACGCAGCCGGCGCCCAGATGGGCCTTGTGGCCGAGGATGGAGTCGCCGACGTAGTTGAAGTGGGGGACCTGGGAGCCATTGAAGAGGAGCGAATGCTTCAGCTCGCAGGAGTTCCCGACGACGCAGTCATCGCCGATGATGACGTGTTCCCGGATGTAGGCGTTGTGCCGGATGCGGCAGTTGCGGCCGATGATGGCCGGGCCAACGATCATGGCGCCGTGTTCGACGACGGTCCCCTCTCCGATGAAGACATCGACGCCGACGTAGGCGGTTCCGTCGGTGCGGTGGTATTGGGCGGGATGAAGGTTCTTGGCCAGATAACCCTTGAGACGCTTGAGCACGTCCCACGGAAACTCAACGCCCTCGAACAGGGCGGCGTGTTCGGTCTGGGACAGATCGAACAGATCGGCGGGGGTGTACAGCATGGGAAAAGGCTAGGCCGTTGGCGGGCGCGGGCAAGCGGGCAATCGCCGTCGGGCGAGGGTGGGTTACTTCACGAGCCTGTCCCCGGCGAATGGGAACGGGGTGGCGACGTCCTCGTCGCATTGAGAAAGGGCCTGGGAGGGCAACGAGGACGTTGCCGCCCCGTTTGACTCGGGGGCCAAGTCCGGTGCTTGAGCCGGTGGGATTCCCGGGATAGGTTTGAGAACGATGAAGTTCACCCGAGTGACCGCCCTGACCCTGACGGGTTGGGCCGCAACGCTGCTGAGTGTGGGGACGGCACGTGCCGAGACGATCCAGCTCAGGGACGGCATGTCCGTGACGGGGCGGATCCTCGCGGAGAAGAAGGATCAGATCGTGGTGGACCTGGGGTTCACGGTGCTGGCGGTGCCGCGCGGGGACGTGATCAAGGTGGTCAAGGAGGCGGAATCGGAGAGCAAGTCGGGCAAGGCGCCGGCGATCCAGGAAGCGAAGGGCGGGCTCTATGCGGTGGCGACCACGCCCCCGTCGGAAAAGCCGGTGCGCGAGTTGGTGCAATTGTTGGGTGAGTCGGTGGTTCAGGTGCGCGCGCCGAGCGGGTTGGGGTCAGGTTTCTTTGTGACCGAGGATGGTTACCTGATCACCAATTTCCACGTGATCGAGGGCGAGACGAAGCTCTCAGTGGAGGTCTACCACCAGAAGAACGGGCTGCTGGAGCGGCGGAGCTACAAGGACGTGCGGATCGTGGCGATGAACAAGTTCGCCGATCTGGCGTTGCTGAAGGTGGATGACAAGGACGCCCCGAAGTTCAAGCGGGTGTTGCTGGGGGATCCAGAGAACCTTTCGGTCGGGGAACGCGTGTTTGCGATCGGCAGCCCGCTGGGTCTGGAGCGGACGGTGACGGAGGGAATCCTGAGCACGAAGACGCGGCAGATGGGCGGTGCCCTCTACCTGCAGACGACGGCGCAGATCAATCCGGGGAACTCGGGCGGGCCGCTGTTCAACCTGCGCGGCGAGGTGATCGGGGTGACGAACATGAAGCTGACCTTTGGCGAAGGCCTCGGGTTTGCGATCCCGGGAGACGAGTTGAAATACTTCCTGAACCACCGGGATGCCTTTGCGTACGACAATGACAATCCGAGCAATCCCTTCCGGTACCTTGAGCCGCCGAGCCGGATGCGGCCGACCACTCCTTGAGGAGGGGTGAATCTGGACACTGTCCCGGGAACATGGGAGCGGGGAGGCTCTGTCGAGGCGGTTCAGCGTCCGCTTGTGGGGACCCTCGCCCCACCCCTCTGGGCTTGGGGCAGGGCGAAGCTGTACTCCTTGGGGATCAATCCGGAGGAAGAGACTTGCCAAGTTTGCAGACGTCCGCTCCTTTGGCCGGACCCTTTTGGGGCTTCGGCAAGTAATTGAAACGTCGGGGTTCCTTTTTGGTTCTTACAGCCATGAATCGTTCATTCCTCCGCCTCGCGGCGATGGCGGCTCTCTCGCTGGCCGTGCAGGCCGCCGTTCCACCCGTACCCAAACTGCTGCCGAAGGACACGCTGGCAGTTCTGACTGTCCCGGACTGGGCAAAGGCCTCTGCGGACCTGGGCGCGAGTCCGGGAGGGAAGCTGTGGTCGGATCCGGCAATGAAGCCGTTCCGGGACAATTTCGAGAAGAAGTTCCAGGCCGAGGTGATGGGGAAGCTGGAGAAGGAGCTGGGCATCAAGGTGGAGGACTACCTGAATCTGGTGCGCGGGCAGCTTTCGCTGGCGGTGATCCAGGGTTCGTGGAAGGGCGCGGACGGGACTGAGCCGGGTTTCCTGGTGGTGATCGATGCCAAGGAGAAGTCAGACCAGCTGAAGAAGCAGTTGGAAGAGGTCCGGAAGAAGCTCACCGACGCCAAGAAGCCGGTGAAGACCGAGAAGGTTCGGGACGTGGAGTTCTCCTCGCTCTCGATCGACCTGCCCTCGGGGGAAGAGGAGGAAGAGGATCCGGACGCGAAGGACAAGGCGAAGGACAAGGCGAAGGTGGACGGCAACAAGATGACGCTGTTGTTCGGGCAGGTGGACACGGCGTTGCTGGTGGCGGATTCGGTGGCGACCCTGGAGAAGGTGGTCGCCGGTATGGGTGGCGGAACGGTGGCGAGCCTCTCCGAGGAGTCTGCGTTCCAAGCCAGCGAAGCCGCTTGGTTCAAGAACGCGTTTGCCTACGGCTGGATGCACGTGACCCCGCTGTACCGCATTGCGAGCGACAAGCTTGGCTCCGAGCCGAACGAAGGCGCGGATGCGATGGGAGTTGATCCGAAGGCGGCCTTGAAGGCGGTCGGCCTGGAAGGTCTGAAGACGGTTTCGATGGCTTGGAACGTCGATACCGCGGGTTCCGGTGGCGTGATCAGCCTCGGTATTCCGGAGGGGCAACGGACCGGCATCTTCAAGATGTTGGCGGCGGCGGCGAAGGAGTCCGGCCCCACGCCCTTCATTCCGGCGGACGTGATCAAGTTCCAGCGCTGGCGCCTCGACGGGCAGAAGTTGTGGGCGACGATGGAGGAAACGTTGGCGGCAGTCTCCCCGCAGCTGAACGGGTTCGTCCAGATGATGGTGGCTCAGGCCGGTAAGGAGAAGGATCCGAGCTTCGACCTCAAGAAGAACGTCGTAGGCAATCTGGGTGACGACATCATCACCTATTCGAAGGCTCCGAAGGGTTCCTCGATCGAGGACCTGACCAGCCCGCCGTCCCTGACCCTGGTGGGTTCGCCGAATGCGGAAGGGTTGTCGGCGGCGATGAAATCGGCCGTGGGAGCCTTTGGTGGTGGCGCGGGCGAAGAGGTGAAGGACCGCGAGTTCAACGGGAAGAAGGTTCGTGGCCTGCGGATGCCGGCGGGGCCTGGGAAGAAGGACAACCGGATCGAGATGGCTTCGAGTGCCGGCTATCTGGCGGTGGGCACGGCGCCGGCCTTGCTGGAGGAATTCCTCCGGTCTTCTGACGGCGGCGGTCGCTCACTGAAGGAAGACAAGGCGTTGGTGGAAGCGGCCCAGAAGGTCGGTGGACTGGGCACTGGCATGTTTGGTTATGAGAACCAGAGGGAATCGATGCGTTCGCAGTGGGAGTTCCTCCGGACTGGCGGACTCGACAAGATGCTGGGTGAGCCGGACGAGGAAGGTGGCTGGCGCGCGATGTTCGATTTCAAGCTCTTGCCGGATTACGACAAGGTCCTGAAGTATTTTGGGATCGCCGTGTTCGCGGGCACGACGGATGCGCAGGGCATGCACTTCCGGTTCTACGGTCCGCACGCGAAGTAGTGGGATAGCCTGATCCGGAACCGCGAAACGGACGCCGGGAGCGAAGAACCCGGGTGAGCGCGAGCTCCCCGGGTTTTCTCTTGGACGGGTCGTGAGGGGCGCAATCTTGACCCTGCCTGCGAAACGGGTGGGACTAGACTCCGTCGAGCCGCTCCGGGAATTGAACCTAGAAACGGCAGTTCATTTGAACCTGAGAGCGGCAGTTGGGCTATCCACAGATTTCACGGATTTCACAGATGGGCCGGGACGAGGGGCCTCGCCGCATCACTGTTTCCATGTCACCCGTGGGGTGAGACGACAGCCTCTCTCAACCGGCTTCCAATCCGTGGAATCGCTGTAATCTGTGGATCCAACCGCCGTTTCTAGGGTCAGGCGTTTACCCCACCTTTCGATGGGTGGGAACAGGGGTGGTCTGGAACGAGAAGAGGCCGGAGCCTGCTCCTGTCCGCCCGTGAACCGAGGCGCTATGGGATAGGGATGATTTGAGCGCGACGCCGTGTCGGTACAGCAGGTGGCGGAAGGGGTTTGGTGCAGGCCCCGGCCCGTTTAGGGGTGACGGCGGACACGGAAGCTCTCGGTGTCCTGCCGTCGATTGACCGATTCGCCGAGCTTCCACTCAGGCTCTACAGCGTCGCTCCCGAAAGGTTACCGGGGAATTTTCAAGGAGTGGCGCGGATGGTCCACTCGGGGTTGTCTGCGGGGTTGGCCCAGTGCTGCATGTCCTGCAGTTTGTCGCGATTGAGGGATTCAGCGTGGCCGTCGACGAAGGCGGAGACGGCGCGGTTGCCGAATCGCGGATGGACATACCCCCAAGCCTCGGGGCCATCGGCGGGGTTCCAGTCGACGGCCCAGCGGCGTGCGGCGAGGAACGGGGGTTTCACGGTGTAGAATCCGCTGACGATCTTGCCTTCGAATGGGCCGCGGGCGGAGGTGAAGACCATGAGGCCTGAAGGGCGCTGGACTTCGGACTGCTTGAGGACGCAGAACGGGCCAAACTTGGCCATGGCGGCGGAGGAAGGCGGGAGTTCGACATCATCGCCGCCGACAAACACTGAATTGATGCCAAGGGATGGAAAGACGCTCGCGGCGTAGATGCCGAGCATGGGGTCTTCCATGCGTTGGAACTGTTCGAGGAGACGCCGGTTCTCGTTGGCGTACATGACGTTGAAGCTCTTTCCGATGTAGGGAGCGATGCGCCAGGGGTAGCGGGCGTTGATGGGATGGGGAACCTGGCGACCCTGGAGGTCGCGGGCCTCGAGGCCGTACCTGTAGCCGGGCAGGACGGAGTCGTTGTTGTCGAGGCTGTACATCTGCCAGGCGAGCATCAGCTGGCGAGCCGAGGAGGTCTCGCTGGCTTGGGCGGCCTTGTAGCGGGCCTTGGCGAGGGCAGGCAGGAGGAGACCGGCAAGGATCGCCATGATTGCGATCACGACCAGCAGTTCCACCAGCGTAAAGCCGCCATGGGCGGCTTTGCGGTGGCGGGCGCCTGGATCTTGGTTGGCACTCACGACGTCCAGAATAGGTTGGAACACAATCCTCGCTTGCGAGTTGTTGCCGAAGGTTGGCGCTTTCTTGTCCAGGCCGCCAGTCCCGATCTTTTGGGAAGGGGCGAAGGGCGCATCCTCGACACGGCCTCCGAATCCGGTGTGGCGAGACCCCGTCGAGCTGCTCCACAGACCGAAGCTCCCAGGTTTCAGCCCAGAAACAGCGGTTGGATCCACAGATTTCACCGATTGCACGGATTGGAAGCCGGTTGAGAGAGGCTGTTGTGTCACCCCACGGGTGAGATGCAAACCGCGATGCGGTGAAGCCTCCAGTCCCGGTCCATCTGTGAAATCCGTGAAATCTGTGGATAGTCCAACTGCCGCTTTCAGGTTCAGGCTTGAGGCAGGTCAAAATCGGCTCGTGAGGACATTCGCCCCACCCCTTGCTGGCGGGCGGCTATCCGGCGCGGGTGGCGTCTGGAGCGAGTTGGACTGTCCGGGCGGCCTGGTCCCAGGCGTTGAGGATCCAGGTTCCGGTGAATCCTCGGATGCGGGGCTCCAGGGAGGAAGCCAACTCCCAGAGGATGGCGGGATTGGTGTCCTGGACCCATGCTTCTACCCAGTCGGGCCAGCCGGGACCCGGCGGCAAGGAGAGCGCGAATGGGGTGCGGCGGCGTTCGCCGAAGCCGAGAGGTATCTCGGCCGCGGTGGCATCTGGGTGACTGGCTAGCCAGAGAAGGCGCGTGAGGGCCTGGAGTGAGCGGATGTGCGAGCGCGGGCGGGGGCCGTGGCGACCCTCTGCCGGTTCATCCCAGGAGTGGAGGCAGAGGTTGCCATCCAACGCCCGGAGCTCGAACCAGACCGGTGGGGCCTTCCATCGTCCGGCGCGGTTGAACCGGGGCTGGTCTCGAAGGATCGCCTCGGCCTCGCGAGTGAGGGCTTCTGATTCCGTGGGCAGTGTTTCCCACTCAATGCGGGAGGCCGTGTGGATCAGGCGGACGATCCGGCGGTGGTGTTGGTGGGTACTGCGGTAGGCGGCCAGGCGTTGGCGGAGGTTCCGGGCCTTCCCGACATAGAGGAGCTGTCCGTCAGGGTCGAGGAAGCGGTAGACGCCGGGTTGAGGAGGCAGGTTTCGGAACCACTCGGCCCCGAGTCGTTCGACCAGTGGCTGGGGTGCCGGGAAAAGTCTCAGTTGGGCGGCGGGCATGCCTGGAAATTCAGGTGCGTTGGCGGCGTTCGTCCTGGATATCGCTCAGTGCCTTGATGCTGAAGAGGCCCGTAGGTTGGTCGTCGCGGATGAAGACCCAGTCTTCCACCGAGTCCACGGGCACTGAGACCTCTGAGTCGAGGCGGAGGTCGCCGAGGTCGACCGGGTCGTTTCCGAGGCGGCCGCGGATCTGCTGGTCGGCGATTGAGTCGACGGTGATCCAGATGAACTCCGTGCGGTCGCCTGAACGTACGGGGGCCTTGACGGCGCAGTTGGAGGCGGTGCCTGACTGGAAGGCCTGGACGAATTCGTCCCATCGTGCGCGTGCCTGCCTGGAGGCTTCGATCATGCGGGGATCCTCATCGGAGACCTCGACGACGGCGGGCGAGGTGACTTCTGCAAAGACTCCGGTGAGGTCACCGTCCCGGAGCTTGGCTTCGAGGCTCTCGTCCCAGTGATTGAAGTGACCTTCGTCTGGCTGGTAGATCGCCTGGCAGTCGGGTCCGGCGAGCTCGGCGATCAGGCGGGCCAGGCGGGGATAGTGATCGGAGGGATTGATCTCTTCTCCGGTTCGGCGGACGAGGTCGACAGCGATCCAGCCGCGATTTTCCTCGAGGACCCGACGGATGCGGAGGTCTCCAGCGCGGTTCGCCAGCCCGGATGGATCGTCGAAATAGGGCTGATCGGCGCAATGGACGAGGTGCAGACGGTTGACGGCACCCACCACGAGCATGGGCGGGGTGCCGGCGACGAACTGACCGTTCGGTTGCGGCTTTGGGTCGGGAGTCTTGCCTGAAGAACTCTCAGTCCCAGGGTTGTCGCGGATCACATCGAACGTTCCGCCCCAGGCTGCCTCGCAATATCTGGCGGTCAGGGTGGCATCCAGATGGCGAGGTTTACGAAGCAGCAGGACGAGCGAGATAAGCGGTCGTTGTTCGTCCGTGGAGCCCTCGAATTCCGAAGCGATCCGTTCCGGTGTGAAGTGGTTCCGGACGTCCCAGAGCAGCAGCAGCAGCGCAGGGATGGTCAGAGCAGACCAAAGGGACGCTCGATCGACCGCAAGGGACCAGCTGGTGTGGACCAGCATGCCGGAGAGTATCAAGGTGGCAGGGAGCTGGGCCCAGGGAAGCCTTCGGAAGAGTGCGAAGGCAACGAGGACGGCGGGAACGCCGAGCACGAGATGGAGCCATGCCTGCCATTCTGGGAATCCCCGGACGCCGACCCACGAATGAAAGGCGCCGAGGGCGAAGACGGCGGCAGCCGTGAAGGCTCGGATGAAGCGTGGGTAGTTGAGCGGGCGTGCGCTCATGGCATCAGATGCAGCCTGGGCCCTTCGGATGGGCGGGATGCGGGTGTGGACCGGATCTGGCTCCGAGGAATGATGTTGGTGGGATCTGGTGGATCTCTACTCCTCTGGCGTGTGAGGGGCAACGCCGATCTCCGATCTTGGCGACGGTTGTGTGGAGCTGGTTGAGTCGGGGTATCGGCCCTCTGGCGGGAGAGATGGGCGAGATTGGAAATGAACACACAGGACCTGATTCGGCTCGGAGTGCCTCCGGGTGAGCCCACGCGGAGGGGCATCGATTTCATCTCACGATACGTCTTGAAGGGGTTGGACCGCTCGAAGCTGGAGGCGGAGTTGACCGCGATCGTGGAGAGACCGGCGGATTTCCAGAAGGATCCGCTCCGAGGGGAGTTTGCCAAGGCGTTGTTGAGGAGTCCGCGTGCCTTGATGCCGGCGCGTGCACCCTGGAAGCAATGGGGTGAAGGGCTGGAGCCGGAGGCGGTGAACCAGATGGCCCGGGCGTGCCAACTTCCCATCGCCGCAGCGGGGGCACTGATGCCCGATGCGCACCTCGGCTATGGGCTGCCGATAGGCGGTGTGCTGGCGACGACGGATGCGGTCATTCCGTATGCGGTCGGAGTGGACATCGCGTGCCGGATGAAACTGACGGTCCTGGACCTGCCCGTCCGCGATCTGGACAGGCGGCGGGAGCGTCTGGTGAAGGCGATCGAGGCCGAGACAAGGTTCGGAATCGGGGCCTCGTTCAGTGAACCGCGGGAGCATCCGGTCCTCGACGAGGACTGGAGCGTGAGTCCGGTGACCCTCGAGAACCGGGACCGGGCGCGGTCGCAGTTGGGAACCAGTGGTTCGGGGAACCACTTCGTCGAGTTCGGGACGTTTGCGAATCCGGAGGCTGTGGGTGGGTTGCCAGCGGGCGAGTACGTGGCTTTGTTGAGTCATAGCGGGAGTCGGGGAACGGGAGCGGCTGTCTGCGAGTACTACAGTGATCTGGCGATGGCGAGGCACCGGGAGTTGCCGCGGGAATTGCTGCATCTGGCGTGGCTGGGTCTCGGGGAGGGGGACGGGCAGGAGTACTGGGCGGCGATGGAACTGATGGGGCGGTACGCGGCGGCGAACCATGACCTGATCCATCGACATATCGCCGACCATCTGGGGCTGGAAGTCCTGCTGGATGTCGAGAACCACCACAACTTCGCGTGGCGTGAGCGGCATCTGGTGCAGGGAGCGGAACGGGATGTAATCGTGCATCGCAAGGGCGCGACGCCGGCGGGGGCGGGAATCCTCGGAATCATCCCGGGATCGATGGCGACACCCGGCTATCTGGTGCGGGGGTTGGGCAATGCAGAGTCATTGCGATCCGCATCGCACGGTGCAGGACGGATCATGAGCCGGAAGCAGGCTCACGAGTCCTTTGAATGGGAGAAGGTGAACCGGCTGTTGCGGGACCGGGGAGTGCATCTGATCTCGGCGGGGATCGATGAGGTGCCCGGGGTTTACAAGGACATCGAGCAGGTCATGGCCTCGCAGCGGGATCTGGTGGAGATCCTGGGCCGGTTCGAGCCCCGGATCGTCAAGATGGCGCCGACGGGGGAACGGGCTGAGGATTGAGGGTCGTTGGCGGGGTCGTGGCGGCGAAGCGGGGTTCCGTGAAGAAGGCTTCGCCGGGGTGACGGCAGTTGAACGGGGCGTTGGCCTTTCTGAACGCCCAAGCGGCGGGAAGGCGTCTGAGGATGTCCGCGGGGATGGCCGGGTCATCCGTCAGGAATCCCCAGTGGCCGGCGCGGATGTTGTTGAGGATCCCGAGTGGCCATTGCAGGAGGGCGGCGAGCAGCCAGGGCCAGCTGAAGTACTTCACCGCGAGAATGCAGACGTTCGCGCGTTGCCCGATGTAGCGGCGTCGGCTGGCAGGCTTTCCGGTGGAGGCGAGGATGTGGACGTTGGCGGCGCTGACGGCGTGATAGATCCGGGCCTCGGGAACGACGACGCAGCGCCAGCCCCGTTGCCAGGCCCTCAGGAAGAGGTCGACATCCTCATGGTCCAGGAAGAAGGACGGATCCCATCCGCCGAGTTCGCGGTAGACATCGCGGTGGATGAGGAAGGCACCGGCGCAGGCGAACGGGGTCTCAGCGCCTGAGGGGAGTGGGGTGAAGAAGTCGGCGCCGCGCTGGGGATGAGGCGAGTTGAACTGCCAGAGGACCTTCCGGAAGCGCGTGGCGCCGTGGATCCACTCGGTGCCGTCGTAAGTCCATTGCCAGCCGTCGACCGCACCGATGCGGGCTGGGAGATCGATGGCGGATGCGAGGTGTTGGAGGCAGTCGGGGTCGAACCACATGTCCTCGTTGCAGAAGAACAGGAGTTCGCCTTGGGCGATGGCGGCACCGGTTGCATAGCCGGAGACGAGGCCGGTTTCTGGTTTTTCCGAGAGGACGCGGACGTCGGGTTGGGCGGCGAGGTATTCCCCCGAGCCGTCGGTGCTGAGTCGGTCGACGATGATGATCTCAAACTCGACGCCGCGTTGGGCGCGGAGCGACTCGAGAAGGCGGGGAAGGAAGCGCAGGCCGTTGAAGTTCGAAACGATGACGGAGATCATTCCGGGGTAGGTCATTTCCAGATCGGCGGCAGGTTCTCGGGCAGCTCGACTGCCTCGAACCGGGTGGGCTCGGCCGGGCCGAGCGTGCGGGCCCAGGCGGCCATTCGTGAAATCCCTTCCCGAAGCGGGGTGCTGGGGAGCGCCCCGAACGCTTCCCTCACCCGTGAATGGTCCGCGAAGGCGTGGACCACCTCCGGGCGGGCTGGAAAGTGGGTGATGCGCGCTGGCATTCCGAGGGCGCGCGCGACCTCGTGTGCCAGGTCGATGACACGGGTAGGTTCATCCGCCCCGATGTTGAACACCCGGTTGGTGGCTGATGGATTCAGGGGCGCACGGGCCATGGCCTCGGTGATGTCGCCGATGTAGGTGAACGCACGCGTCTGGAGGCCGTCGCCCAGGATCGTCATCGGTTCGTTCCTCAGGCACTGGTTCATGAAGATCCCGATGACGTTCCGGTACCGGTCTCCGATGTGCTGACGTTCGCCGTAGACGTTGTGGGGCCGGAAGATCGTGAAGGGCAGCCCAAAGACACGCGCTGCCGCAGAGAGGTCGAGTTCGATGGCGTACTTGGCGATGCCGTACGGGTCTTCGGGGCGAGGCTGGGTTTCCTCGGAAAGGGGCAGCTGCCCGGCCCCATAGACGGCGATCGAGCTGGCGAAGGTGAAATGCCGGGCCCGGTGATGCACGGCGGCGTTGATGAGGCGG
Source organism: Limisphaerales bacterium (assembly GCA_965284395.1). GTDB lineage: Bacteria > Verrucomicrobiota > Verrucomicrobiia > Limisphaerales > UBA9464 > UBA6176. The sequence goes on from OZ260084.1 coordinate 2,246,110, forward strand.
GTCGACGCGACGAGGTTGTTCTCGTAGTTGAAGCACCGGACGTGATGCGACAACCCTTCTGCGGCATAGGCGGCGAAGTGGTAGACGTAGTCGAACGGGCCGGCATCCGACCAGAGCCTGTCGACAAAGGCCTGCTCACGAAGATCACCCTCGATGAATCGGATGCCGTTGCCCACGTTGTGGCGGAAGCCTCCGCTGAGGTTGTCGACCCCCACCACGTCCATGCCGAGCCCTCGGCACGCATCCGCCAGATGCGATCCGATGAAGCCTGCTGCTCCTGTGATGAGGGCCCGTGGTGAAGTCATGGATTCCGAAGCCGGACGTCGTCCGGGGACTGTGCTGGAAGGGACCCTCGGAAAACAAACTGGAAACCGAACAGCCCAGGACGGAGTCGGCAGGCAATCCGGTCGAGGCGCGATCGGAGCGGGCCAGTCCACCGGCTGCCCGGGAATCCGCCATCTGCGATGGATTCGTCTACAAGCCACCCGCCGGCGGTGAGCAGGTGGTGGGCGGACTGCCAGTCGAAGAAACGCAGGTGGGTGTCATCCATGAGGCCGCCCTGGGTGTAGCGGAAACGGCCCAGAAGGAAGTGCAGTCGTTGCCGCCAGAACAGGATGTTTGGCAGGCCGACGACGAGCCATCCACCCGGGCGGAGGGTCCTGCGGAGCGATCGGAGGAGGCGGGTAGGGTCGGCCAGATGCTCCAGGACATGACTGGCCACGATCCCGTCATACGTGACGGCGTCGGGTGGTTCCCATCGGTCGAGGTCGGCTTCAATGACCCGGTGAAGCCGTTCCCTTGCGAGTTGCGCCTCGGTTCCCTGGATGGTGACACCGGTGACCTGACAGGTCCCGGAAGCCTGGAGCCAGGCTCCGAAGGAGCCATCGCCACAACCCAGATCCAGGATGTTGCCCGCAGGGCGGGGGATCATCCGGGCGACCGCCTGGTTCACGCCGCCATAGACGGCACGCTTCATCTCGATTCTCCCGCGGCGGGTTTGCGTGCGCCTTCGACCAGTTCGTCGAGTCGTTGGGCGATCAGGGCGAGCAGGGCGGGATCGGAGTCTGGACGGCGGGAGTTTTTCGGGTGGGGTTCGGGGGAACGGATCAGGCCGCGAAGATGGAGGAACTGGGCGCAGGTATGCTTGTAAGCGGGAACGGGTGCCCGGAAGGCCAGCATGCCGAGGTACTGGAGCCAGTCGTTGATCTCGAAGAATCGGGCATCTCCGGCGGCCCAGAGCCGATCCCGCGCTGCAAACGCCTCCACGTGGAACGCGGACAGGCCGAGCAGGTAGTCGCTTCCCCACATGACGAGGTCGATGGCGAGGTCGTTGCCGGTGTAGACCCGGAAGTCGGGACGTTCCGAATCACGAACTGCCAGCCGTTCCCATTCCGCCTGGCGGGAGAGCGAGCTGTGTTTGGCACCCTTGAGTTGCGGGATGGAGAGCATTCGGCGGAAGGTATCCAGGTCCCAGATCCGACCGAAGGGGACGAACATCTCGCCGAGTTCGAAGCCAAGGAATTCGTCGCATTCGGAGGCGACGCCCCGGAAGACTTCCACCAACTCGCCGCCCGTGAGGTTCTTGACGGCGGAGCAGGGGAAAAGGATCGGAGTCCCCCCGGAACAAGCGATGGCACCTGCTTCGCGACGGTAGAGTCGGCCGGGGTCGCCGGACTCACCCTCGATGAAGGCGCCGGCGACAAAGCGTCGACCGCGGGCAAGGCTCCCGACGAGGCCGAGGATCTCCTGGCGCTCCGCCGGCGTCAGGAGATTGGTGTAGCCGGTGTCCATGTTGACCGCCGGCGTGAGCCCGGCAGCCCAGGTGCGCTCGACCAGGTGGCTGAACGATTCAAGGTCCACTGAACCTTCCGGCGCGAACGGCAGGAGAACCGCCGAGATGCCATCAATTACGCGATTGGGCCGGATTTCAGGAATGGTCATGTGCTTGGTAGGCGCGGCGGTCAGTGGGTGGAACGGGACCAGAACCAGACACCCGCGCCGATGAAGGCGAGGAACAGGAGGGCGAGAGTGACCTTGATGAGGAGTTTGGCTGCCTTCCACGCCAAGACGAGCAGAAGGCAGCCAACGATGATGCCCAGGATCAGGATTCCCGTCGTGCGCCAGTCGATCTGGTTCATGGCTCCTTCCGAGGTGGACCCTGGCCCGGCGCCCTCCGGCCTGGCTCAGGACGCGAGGGCGGTTCCTGCCGCATGCCGGCTGCGAAGCAACTCCGCACCGTGGCGGAGCATCCGTTCGGTTACCTCCCAGCCAAGGCAGGCGTCCGTGATGCTGACTCCGTACTGGAGGTTCTTCGGATCCTTCAGGGGCTGGCTTCCCTCGTGCAGATGGCTCTCCAGCATGACGCCGATGATGGCCGTGTTGCCTTCGAGGCGCTGCGCGATGAGGTTCTGCCAGACTTCTTCCTGACGGGTGTGGAGCTTGCCGGAATTGGCGTGGCTGCAATCCACCATGAGTGCCGGCGGCAGCCCCGCCTTGGTGAGGGAAGCGGCCGCTTCCGCGATCGAAGCCGCATCGTAGTTGGTCCGCGCCCGGCCGCCCCGGAGCACGACGTGGCCGTCCTCATTCCCGGTGGTCTGGACCACCGAAACGGCCCCCATCTCGTCGATTCCGAGGAAATGATGGGGATGGCGGGAGGAGAGCATCGCGTCGATCGCGATCTGGAGGGATCCATCCGTGCCGTTCTTGAACCCGACCGGCATGGAGAGTCCGCTGGCCATTTCCCGATGGGTCTGGCTCTCCGTGGTTCGGGCACCGATGGCCGCCCAGCTGATGAGGTCGGCGATGTACTGGGGGACGACGGGATCCAGGAATTCGGAGGCAGCCGGGAGGCCAAGTTCGTTGATGCCCAGCAGGAGCCGCCGAGCGGTCCTGAGGCCGGACTCGACGTCGTAGGATCCGTCGATGTGCGGGTCATTGATGAGGCCCTTCCAGCCGATGGTCGTGCGCGGCTTCTCGAAGTAGACGCGCATGACGAGTTCCAGTTGGTCCGAGACATCCGGCGCCAGTGCCGCCAGCCGGCGCGCGTACTCCATGGCCGCGTGGGTGTCGTGGATCGAGCAAGGTCCCACGACGACCAGCAGGCGGGGATCCTGACGCCGGAGGATCCGTTGCACATCGTTTCGGCCGCGGACAACCGTGGCGGCCGCCGACTCGGAGATCGGGAGCGCGTGCTTGAGCTCGCGCGGCGCCAGCAGGGGCCGGTTGGTGATGACCCTGAGGTCACTGATTCGTTCCATATCCTGCGACGAGCCTAACGGGAGTCATCCCCGCGGGAAATGCCGAATCTGGCTCCCGGACAGTTGGAGGGCGCCTCTTGGCGTCGCCCCCGCGTCACCCGGGGTGGCAACGTCCCGTTGCCCTGCGTAGGCCATTCCCCAGGCGACGTGGACACCGCCCTCATTCGAGAACATGGGAACAAAAAGGGCCGCCACTCCCTGGAGAGTGACGGCCCCGACGGTGGGCTCAGTAGCGCCAGCCTGTTGGTTCAGGAGTTCTTGTCCCAGCCGTAGTCGAGCGGCTTGATGGGGCGGCCCATGCCGTCGGTCACCTTGCGGGTCTTTTCGTCGAAGTAGCACATCACGCCCAGACGATCGGAGGTCTCGGCGAGCGAGATCACGGTCTGGACCTTGACCGCGAGGTCGATGCCGGCGTTGGGCTGCTTGTTCGCGCGGATCGACTCGTAGAAGTTCTTGTGGTGCGCGGCAACGCTCTCACCGGGGAAACCCTCGGAGGTTTGCGGGTCGATTTCTTCCGCGAACGGGCGCTCGGGGTTGAGCTGAACCTTGTTGCCGGCCATGTCGAGCGTCGCCATATGGCCACGGATGCGTTCCTGAGTGCCCTGCTCATTCACGGTCGAGGACGTGATGTGCATGACGTAGCCTGACGGGAACTCGGCGATCAACTGGATGATCTCGGCCACGTCGCGCTGGTACTTCGTTTCCTGTTCGGGCTTGCGGCCTTCCTTGCGGAGGTCGGTCTTGAACGCCTTGCTCCCCACGGCGGCGACGCGGGTCGGGAACTCGGGATTGCCCGTGGCCAGCATGTAGGGATGCAACTTGTGCGGGAAGAGGTCGCCCAGAAGGCCGGAGCAGTATGGGTGATACTTGCGCCAGCGGAAGTAGTGGTCGGGGTCGAACGAACGGCGGGCCTTGATCTGCTTGCCGAGCCAGAGTTCCCAGTTGATGTCCTCCTTGGTGGCCCAAGGCTGGATCGTGTAGTTCCACTCGCCCCAGGGATTGTTCCGCATGTAGCTGCCCTGCAACATGGTGATGGGCCCGATCTTGCCGGCCCGGATCCATTCAGCGGCCTTGTGCCACTTGCGGTCGGAGCATCCCTGCGAGCCGACGTTCAGGATTTTCCCGGTCTTCTTGACGGTATCATAGAGCTCGAACGCCTCGCCGAGGTACCGGGTCATCGGCTTCTCGACGTAAACGTGCTTGCCTGATTCCAGAGCGGCCTTGGAGACCGGCGTGTGCCAATGGTCGACCGTGGCGCAGAAGATGACGTCGATATCCTTCCGCTCCATCAGCTTGCGGTAGTCTTCATACCCTTGCACGTCGCCCTGGGTCTTGTCCTTGATCCGCTTGATGTTGTCCGCCACCCGGTGTTTGGAGACGTCGCAGACCGCGGCGAGCGCGACGTTGTTCTCCTGGTAGTGCTCGAGGTTCTGGCCGACGTGGGCGCCGCCACCTTGGCCGCCGACGCCGACGAACCCGATGACGAGACGCTCGTTGGCGCCGGTGACGTTGACCGACGGAGCCTGGTTCTGGCCGTAGACCGGCGTCCGGAGGCTGCCGGCAGCGGCCAGCACGCTGGCGGCGGCCGTGGAACGCTTCAGGAACTGTCGGCGCGTGGTGCTCACGGCCCCTGTGGATTGATCGTGGGAGGACATAGGATTCCTAATCTGTTTTCCGGTGGATGACGGCAGGCTACCCGCCGTGCGGGCGGGGTCAACGCGCGAATCCACTCTGGAGTTGCGATGCGACGCAGGATCTGCCGGCATGCATTCAACCCCGGTTTCCCCCGGACTCCAACGCGAGCCCGAAGTTTGCGGCTTTGGGAGGCGACTGCCTCGCCGTTGCTCCCGGGATCGGTTTGGAATTCGCGGCGTCACGCTGCACCCTGTGTCCATGGCGATCACGAACCTTCGCGACAGATCCGGCATCGGCCGGGCAGGATGAGACATCGGGCAGCGGAATCCGGTGCAGTCGTGGTGCGACGGAGCACCTGGACCATCACCCGGCGGGTGGCTGGCTACCTGAGGCCGTACCCGGGAATGGCTGTGGCCACCGTGGGTTGCGCTCTGCTGGCCCAGGCGGCTTCGTTCGCGTATCCCAAACTGACCCAGTACATCATCGACGACGTGCTCGCTCAGGGGCGTGCCGACCGTCTGGGATGGGCGATCGGGGGGGTGGCAACCGCCTACCTTTTCCGGGACGCCTTCAACAGTCTTCGAATCCGACTCAACAACGCGTTTGAGCAGACGGTCATCCTGGATCTGCGCAAGCAGGTGTTCGGGCGTTTGCAAAGACTGCCGGTGGGGTGGTTCGACCAGCGGACGAGCGGCGACCTGATGACCCGGGTGATCGAAGATGTGAATGCGATGGAGCGCCTGCTGATCGACGGCACCGAGCAGGGGGTCGTGGCAATCGTGGGGATTGCCGGGGTGCTTGGATTCCTGTTCGCAACCAATCCCACCTTGGCCTGGGTGGCGATGATTCCCCTGCCGTTCCTCATCGGAGGGGCCATCTGGTACACATCCACGGCTGGTGAGCGGTACCGGGAGAGGTCGCGTGCGAGCAGCGCACTGAATGCCCTCCTGATGGACAACCTGCAGGGAATCCGCCAGGTGAAGGCCTTTGGGCGCGAGGCGCACGAGGACGACCGGTTCCACGAGCGGGCCGATGCGCTCCGTCGCGGGACGCTCCGGGTCATGCGGGCGTGGGCCTGGTACAACCCAGCCATGTCCTGGTGGGCGGCCTTGGGGACGGTCCTGGTTTTATGGGTGGGAGGGCAGCAGGTGTTGGCGGGGAAGATGACCGCTGGTGAACTCGTGGGATTCCTGCTGTTTCTGGCGATGTTCTATCAACCGATCAACCAATTGCATGGGCTCAACCAACTGGCGCAGTCCGCCCGCGCCGCCGGCGAAAGAGTCTTCGACATCCTGGATGCCGAACCCGAGCCGATGGCAGGGGCCCCGAGTCGTCCGGGTTGGAGGGCACGCGGTGAGGTACGATTCGAGGGGGTATCCGCCGGATACGGGGAAAACGCTGCCGTAATCACTGGTGTTTCCCTGCACGCCCACCCGGGGCAGGTCATCGCGCTCGTGGGACCCACCGGCGCCGGAAAAACCACGTTGGCCAACCTGATACCGCGTTTCCACGAGGTGAGTTCCGGCACGGTCCGGTTGGACGGGCAGGACATCCGGGAGATTCCCCTGGAAGACCTCCGCAGACAGGTCGCCTTGGTAAGCCAGGAACCCTTCCTCTTCAATGGCACGCTCCGGGAGAACATCCGCTATGGGCGCCTCGAAGCCACGGAGGCCGAACTCCAGGCGGCGGTCGAGGCGGCTGACTGCCTTGGATTCATCCATCGACTGCCGGCAGGGCTGGATACCCAGGTTGGCGAACGCGGGGTCCGGCTCAGCGTTGGGGAAAAGCAGAGGGTGAGCATCGCGCGTGCACTCCTGAAGGATGCGCCCATCCTCATTCTGGACGAGGCGACCGCGAGCGTGGACAACGCCACAGAACGGACCATTCAGGCCGCTCTGGAACGCCTGATGGAAAACCGCACGAGCTTCGTGATCGCCCATCGGCTCAGCACAATCCGGGAGGCTGACCGGATCCTTGTCCTTCAGTCGGGCAGGATCGTCGAACAGGGGCGGCACCAGGACCTGGTTGCGCAAGGCGGGCTTTACGAGCGGTTGATTTGGGCGCAGGAAGCAACGAAAGCTTTGGAAGTCGCTTGAGTTCTGTTACATGGATTCCGGCTCGGACGCTCGGAAGAATTTTATTGTGAGGGATTTGGGTTTGACAGTATCCGGGTGGGTACATACAAAACGCGAACCATCCATCTTTTGGATCGACCAGGCTGAAGAAGTAACCGCGATTCTCGTATGAAGAAGCTTATCAAGGCAGCCGGCCTCTTGACGGCAGGCGCCGCAATCTCGACCGCCGCCTTTGCCGAAGGACCCTACACGCTGAGTGCGGGTCTCCGCGGTTTCTATGACGACAACATTTTCACCGGCAACAACAAGGTCGACATCGACAACGCCGATGGAGACAACAACTCGTCGACCGGAGCCGACCAACGCAAGCAGTCGAGCTTCGGGTTCGAGGTGACCCCGGGCATCCGTTTCTCGTTCCCGCTGGACAACACCACGATTTCCGCCGGCTACACCTACGGTCTCCGCTATTACGAGGACCGTCCCGGCCGCTCCTACGACCAGTTTCATCTGGCGGACGTCCAGGTGAATCACGCGTTCAACGAGCGCTACAAGGTCAGCCTGTTTGACAACTTCGCGATCGCCCAGGAGCCCGAGCAGGTGGGTGGCTCGCCCGGGTCTCCGAACAGCCAGCTTCTGCGCGCTGAAGGATCGAACCTCCGCAATACGGCCGGCCTCGACTTCACGGCATCGATCGCTCCCCAGTGGAGCGCGGTTGTCGGGTATCGCAACAGCTACTTCGACTACGATGCCCAGCAGTTCGGAGACTTCCTGAATCGCATCGAGCATCTGCCCTCGTTGGGACTGCGCTACCAGCTGAGCCCGAAGACCGTCACGTCGCTGAACTACCAGTACGGCGACAACAACTACAAGACGGCCAACGAACGTGACTCAACGTCGCATTACTTCTTCGCCGGTGTTGACCATTCGTTCACGGCCCGGTTGGTCGGTGCGATCCGTGCGGGTGCGCAGTTCATCGAGTGGGACAATGCTCAGGGCGGTCAGCGCGGCGACGCGACGAACCCCTACATCGACGCCAACCTGACCTACTCTTACAGCGATGGCAGCACGGCGCAGCTGGGTGTCCGTCATGGTCGTAATGCGACCGATCTCGTGGGTGTGCTCGATCAGCAGTCGACCTTGGTCTACGGCTCGATCAACCACCAGATCACCGCACGGTTGCGCGCCTCGCTCGTCGGCCAGTATCAGAATGCCGAGTTTGTTGGTGTGATCGATGGTCAGGGGGCGGACGGCAGCTCGGAAGACTACATGTCGCTGGGCTTCACGCTGAACTACAAGATCAACTCCTATCTTTCGGCCGAGGCTGCGTACTACTTCGATCGCTTGAGCTCGAAGATTGACTTGCGCGACTACGATCGTAACCGAGTCTTCGTCGGAGTCCGCGCCACCTACTGAGCTGATCACTGCTCTCGACGGGAGGCTGGAATTTTTTCAGCCTCCCTTTTTTGTATCGAATGGAAGCGACGCATAACATCGCCCCGGCAGCATCGTCGACAGACTCGAAGCTGCATTTTCTCGACTACTGGCGGATTATCCGACTCAGGAAGGCCATCATCCTGACGGTTCTCTTCCTGGTTGTGGCCACGGTGACCGTGGTCACCTACTTCCTGACCCCGATGTACGTCAGTACGGCGGGCATGAAGGTGGAGAAGGATACTCCGGACGTGATATTCGGGGGCATCGGCATGCCGTCGCAGCCATTCGATCCGTACTTCTTCAACACGGAGTTTGAGGTTCTCAAGTCGCATAAGATCCTTGATGAGGTCATCACCAAGCTGAGCCTCAATCAGGTTTATGCGCAGCGGTTGAAGGCCCCTGAGATCACCGTTCAACAGGCCTACGAGATCCTGTCGCGCAACGTGGAGGTCAAGCAGCGCAAGAACACTTCGATCATTGAGATCAGTGCCTATGATCAGGATAAGGGCTTGGCCCGGGATATCGCCAACAAGGTGGCTGAGGTTTACGAGAATGACCGGAATTCCCAGCGGAACCAGCGCCTGTACCGGGGTTTGACCACTCTTTCCAACAAGCTCAACGATCTGGAGAATCAAGTCGCCCAAGCGCAGAAGACTGTCGATGAGTTGCGCAGCGCGGGCATCGGCATTCTGGACCTCGCATCCGAGGGTTCGCAGTTGGTGAGCATGATGGGGCAGACCATGTCGCGATTGGAGGCCAACCGGACCCAGTTGAGGACGGAAGTGGCCGCCCAGGAGCAGATCGTGGCAACGGTTCGAGGAATCCAGCAGAAGGATCCGGATGGACTTCGGTACTTCCTTGCGTCCTCGTCGACGCTGACGACCCCGGAACTGACCACCCTGATCGGCAGCTTGAATCAAGCTGAGCAGCAGCGGGATTCCCTCCTGACCAAGCTGGGACCTGAGCATCCCGAGGTGAAGAACGTTCAGACCATCCTTTCGCGGGTCAACCAGCAGATCAGCCGGGAGGTCGCTGGTATCACTGCAGCCTTGGAGAGCAAGTTGCAGGGCAATCTCCGCGCGGTTGAGGATCTTCAGAAGCAGATTCAGGAAGCGACCGTCAATCATGCGCGGGACATCGCCAAGTCGGCTCCCTACAGCCGGGCCAAGCAGGACCTCGAGACCAAGCAGCGGGTCCGTTCCGCCATGCAGATGGAACTGAACCAGCAGATCATCAATGGCGAGATTTCAAAGGCTTCGTCGGTGATGATCATCGACCACGCCTTGGTTGGGCTCAATCCGGTGAAGCCGAACAAGCCGGTTTACATCGCCGCGGGTGGGGTGGCTGGTCTGTTGCTTGGCTTCCTCCTCGCGTTCTTCATCGAGTACCTCGACACGAGCGTGAAGACGATCGACGACGTGGAGCAGGCGCTGGGAGCACCAGTCCTGGGCGTCATCCCGCAGAACGTCGGCGCGCTGATCCGGGAAGGTCCGGACAGCCCGCATGCAGAAGCGTACCGGGTGCTCCGTACGAACATCCTGTTTTCGCGCAAGGATCCGAACCAACGCACGATGACGGTAGTTTCGGGCGGCGCTGGCGAAGGCAAGTCGACCACCATCTTCAATCTCGCGACCATCTTTGCGCAGCAGGGGTCCCGGGTGCTGATCGTCGACTCCGACCTGCGTCGTCCCAGCCTGCACAAGATCCTCGATGTCTCGAACGCGATTGGTCTGACGAACTACCTGCTCCGGCAGATGAAGCTGGATGAGGTGGTGCAGACGACTCCCCAGCCTGGTCTGGACTTTCTTCCCTCCGGCAAGTTGCCCAGCAGTTCGGTGGGTATCCTGAACTCCGCGCAGATGAAGGAGTTCATTGAGGAAGTGAAGAGCCGCTACGACTTCGTGTTCTTCGATTCACCTCCTATCATGGGTGTTTCCGACGCGTCGATCCTGGCCAGCGAAGTCGACATGGCTGTGCTCGTGGTCCAGTATCGGAAGTATCCGCAGCAGATGACGCTCCGGGCCAAGCAGATGGTGGAGAAGATCGGCGGCCCTGGCTGTCTGCTGGGCGTGGTGTTGAACAACATCAACATCTCTCAGGACAGCTACTACTACTACTACAGCGGCTACTACTACGACTACTACTCGAAGAACGACGAATCGACGCCGGACTCCGAGAAGAAGGGTCGCAAGAAGAAGAAGTCCGGCGAATCCTCCGGCGAACCGGACGCAGTGGAAGTAAAGCCGAAGTATTGAACGGGCGTCCGTGCACGCAGACTATGATGGTATGAGATCTTCAAATCGAAGCGTTGTTGGATCGTGGTTTCTGGCCCTTCTGGTGGCGGTTGGTTTGGCCGTTACCGGGTGCGCCACGGACGTCAAGACAGGTTCGAAGGAGCCTGCCGTGGCCCCGACGGGCATCGACATCCTGAATGTTGGCGACAAGGTCCGCGTGGTATTCGACATCCCCCTTTCATCCGGTGGATCTCCCGCAACCGAGATGCAGATCCCGGAGAACGGCGAACTTACGCTGCACCTGGGGCACAAGTTCAACTTCAAGGGAAAGAAGCGGGATGTCCTTGAGCAGGAGATCCGCTCCTTCTACGTCGACAAGGGGCTTTACAAGATCATCAACGTCACGATTGAGGTCCTTCCCCGCCCGATCACCGTGGGTGGAGAAGTCAGGGCTCCAAAGGACTACCCGCATCAGGGTCAATTGACCGTGCTGAAAGCGATCGACATGGCAGGTGGCTTCACCGAGTTCGCCAACAAGAAGAGGGTGACGATCATCCGTGGCGGCAAGACGATCGTGGTCGACTGCAAGAAGGCCCTTCAGGATCCGGCGAAGTACGATGTACCCGTGTTTGCGGGTGACAGCATCAACGTCAAGAAGGGGATCTGGTAGCGCGGCTGCGTCCGGCCTGGACGCCTCCAAGTTGTCATGATCGAACTCAAGATCGTCGCTGGGCCTGAGAGTGGGCGGCGGATCATGGTGGGCAGCCTCCCGAGCCGGCTGGGACGGTCCAAGGACATGGAAGTGGTCCTGGCGGGGCCGGGTGTGTGGGATCATCATCTCAACCTCGAGGTGACACCCCAAGGCAGGGTGGGGATGCGATCCTTTGGAGGTGCTTCGGTTCTGGTCGATGGACAGGCGGTTACCGAGGGGCCGCTTCGCAACGGTGCCTTGCTCGACTTGGCGGGAGTCCGCATCCGATTCGCGCTGGCGCCTGGCGAGCAGCGTTCGTTGGCTTGGCGGGAGCGGGTTTTCTGGATGGCAGCGGCGGCTCTCGTCGGCGTGCAGGTAGGGCTCTTGATCTGGACGGGACTCCGCTCCTGAGCGCACGCCTCCGACGTGGGCTATCTGGAGGACGGGATCGCCTCGGTGCCGTGCTCCATCAAGACCTCGTTCACGAGATCCAGCCATTGTTGGCTCAGGATGTCGTAGGAGCAGGTGCGTTGGGCGATGCTGGGGAGGGAGTGGCGGATGTCGCGGGCCGAGGGGTTTTCCACGAGATGGCGGATGCGCTCGGCGAGACGAGCCGGGTAGGCGTTGTCGACCTCGCCCTCGTACGGAACCAGCATGGATTCGGGCAGGAGCAGTTCGGCTTCGCCGACGCGGCTCGCGAGGATGAAGCAGCCCGCGGCCATGTATTCGGGTACCTTGCCGGTGGTCCGCACCTGGCCTGGCAGGTTGTTCGTCTGGGTGGAAAGGGCGACGTCCAGGAGGCGCAGGTAGGTTGGTACCTCCGCGTAGGGGATCCGGCCGGTGAATACGATCCGGTCCTGAACTCCCAGACGTCGGGCTTCGTCGTGGAGCCAAGGTTGTCCATTGCCGTCCCCGATGAGCACCGCGGTCACCGGGAGGTCGCGGAGAGCGGGCATTGCCCGGATGAGGTCCCATCCGTAGCAAATCTGGAGCCTGGGGCTCCAGACCTGGGATCCCATGAGCCCCACGACGACCCGGCCGTTCAGGCCCAATCGGGACCGAAGCGACTCAATCGCGCCCGCGGGCACGGATTGCTGTTCAGCGTATCCATCCCGGATCAGGGCTGCTCGCAGCCCCAGCTGCTTGAGGTGTTCTGCATGGCGCGTTCCGCGGACAACGATCCGTGCCGCACTGCGCCACGCCGACTGTTCAATCATCCACAGCAAGGGGAGACGCCAGCCGGCGCCAATGCCGGAGCGACGAGCCATCTCGTGGATCACGTCGCCGGTATCGAGGAGGAAGGGAAGCCCCGAAGTCCGCCGGCGCCATACGGCCATGGGAGCGCCGGGCAGGGCGGTGTTGAGGACGTAGAGAAGGGAGGGCCGCCGTTCCCGGAGCGTGCCCTTCCAACGGCCGGCTGTGTCAGCCCGTGATCCTTCGCGGAAGAGGAAATCGACCGTCTCGCGAGGTGCGCGGCGGGCGAGGCCGCGTGCCCGGATGGCTTCGATGCTGTTGGGTCCTCCGTGGACGAGGAATGTGACCTTCGGCGAACTCATCGTGCGGATCGCGCGGCGCGGATGGATTGGTAGATCTTGAAGACCTCGTCGGCGTTGTGATCCCAGGACGTGGCGAGCACCGTTTCCCGGCCCGCGCGCCCCAGGCGGGTACCGAGATTCGGGTCTGCGCACAGACGAAACAGCTGGGATCGGATCGAGCTGGCGTCATGGGGCTTGCAGAGGAGCCCGTTGACGCCGTCCTGCACCAGTTCGGCGACGCCAATTGAGTCACCCAGGACGACCGGGAGCCCCGACGCCATGGCCTCCGATCCGACCATGCCGAACGGATCGTAGTCGCTGGGATACACGAAGACGTCGACGGCTCGAAACGCGAGTTCGGGGTGGGCTTCATACCCCCAGAAAGTGACGCGTTTCAGGACACCGAGGGAACGAGCCAACTCCCGATACGTGGCTGGTTCCGAGCGGGAGACCACCAGGAGATGGGCTTCTGGGAAGGATGGCAGCTGTTCGATCACCTGAGTGAGGCCCTTGACGGCCTCGCCAACAAAGAGCCAGTGCCAATGGCCGGCCGGGAGCCGGAATCGGGCTTTGAGTTCCGCGACCTCTCCAGCATCGGATGGGGGGCGGAACTGGGCCGTGTTGGTACCGTGATGGAGGACGGTGACGGCCTTGTTCCAGCCGTATTCCGAACGGATTTCGTCCGCGAGGCATGTAGAGATGGCAATGAGGTGCGAAGCGCGCCGCTGACGGTAGAAGGCCCGCTCCAGGGGCGTCACCATCTGGATGAACCATCGGGCCCGCCTGCGTTGGGTTGCCATGGAACGCGAGCGGGCGGCATTGCAGATGTGACCCGTGATGACATCGGCGCTCCAGCCGGTGAGCCCCTGTGCGTGGATGACGTCGGGGGCATCCCGGCGCAGCAGTCGCTCGGCCGAAGGAAGGAAGCTGAGGACGGTGGCAACAACGTTCCAGCGGATGGCGGGGACCTTTACCCATCGGACGCCGTCCATGTCCGGAGCATTGAAGGTGTGCGCGTAGACGGTGAACTCGCATCGGCTGGCGAGCCGGCTGGCGATCTCCACGGCGTAGCGCCCCTGACCGAAGTTGGCGTCGAAGTCGTGAACGACGAAGGCGACTTTCATGAGGGCGAGGACCACTGCGCTGAACCGCGACGAAGCATCGGACGGAGGTTGGGCATCAGACGGGGTGGTAGGCAACTCCCGCGATTTGGGCAGGAAAGGGTGGGTCACCGGGCTTGAGTGGGGCACGTCACTGGCGTAGAAGGAGGCACACGAGCTTCTTATGTCGCCCAATCGTTCATCGTACCTGGCCCAGCAGACCCTTGGCATCATCATGGGAGGCGGGCAGGGGACCCGCCTGTTTCCACTGACCCGGGAACGTTCGAAGCCCGCCACGCCCCTCGCGGGCAAGTATCGGTTGGTCGATATCCCTATCTCCAACTGCATCAACTCAGGGATCACGCGGATGTACCTGCTGACGCAGTTCAATTCCGCCTCGCTGCACCGCCATATCTCCCAGAGCTTCAAGTTCGACCATTTCAACGGTGGCTTCGTCGAGATCCTCGCCGCGGAGCAGACCTTCTCGAACACTTCGTGGTATCAGGGTACTGCGGATGCCGTCCGGAAGAATCTGGTCCACTTTCGGAACAACGACTTCGCCTATGCGCTGATTCTCTCCGGCGACCAGCTTTACCAGATGGATTTCAGCGACATCGTCCGTGCGCACGTCGAGAAGTCGGCTGACCTGACGATCGCGACCCTTCCGGTGCCGGCCAAGGAAGCCAGCGCGCTGGGAATCCTCGAGATGAACGGCGAGAACCGCATTACCCGGTTCGTTGAGAAGCCCAAGGAACCGGCGGTTCTGGAGTCGTTGCGGCTGGACCGGGGTCAGTACGGGCCTCTGGGAATCTCCAGTCAGGAGGACCTCTATCTGGCGTCGATGGGTATCTACGTCTTCAACCGGGACGTGCTCTTCGAGCTGCTGAACAACAGCCTGACCGACTTCGGGAAGCACATCATTCCTGGAGCGATCGGATCCCATCGGGTGTTTTCGTACGTATTTCAGGGTTACTGGGAGGACATCGGGACGATCCGGAGCTTCTTCGACGCCAACCTGGATCAGGCGGCCGACCAGCCGAAGTTCAATTTCTTCACGCCCCCGGTCTTCACCCGGCCACGCTTCCTGCCGGCTTCCAAGTTGAACGGTGCCGCGATCGACCATGCGGTGATCGCGGATGGCTGCATCATCAACAATGCCCGGATCCAGCAGGCCGTGATTGGGGTTCGCTCGATGCTGCAGGAAGGCAGCTTCCTGAACCGGGTCGTGATGATGGGTGCCGACTACTTTGACACACCGGCCCGGCGCTCCAGGCCGGAAAACCTTGGGATTCCGGTTGGCGTGGGTGCCGGTACCCGGATCGAGAACGCCATCATCGACAAGAACGCCCGGATTGGGGACGGCTGCATCCTGACTCCTGCCGGGAAGCCGGAGAACTTCGACCACCCGCTCTACTACATCCGCGATGGGATCCTGATCGTTCCGAAGAATGGCGTGATTCCGCCGGGGACGATCGTTTGAGATCGGCGGTGTTTCCGCTGTTCTTTTCCGGGGTGGACCGTTTCCATCGTGGGGTCTGATGCATGCCTTTACGACGTCCCGCGGTGGTCGGAGCCAGAGTTTTCGGGGTCTTGGACTCCTTGGGTTCTGTGGCTGGATGATTGCGGCGCCCCTGATGGCGCAGCCGGTGATCACCAGCCAGCCTCTGGGTGCGACCCACTATGAGTCCCAGACGGCGACATTCAGCATCTCTGCGACCGGTACGGCACCCCTACGATACCAGTGGCGGCAGTCGGGTGACGGCTTGGTCGGTCAGACGAACGCGACCTTGGTCCTGACCAACCTGACCCTTAGCCAGAACGGGATCTACTCGGTCGATGTCTCGGATGCAGCGGGTACGACCCTCAGTTCCGGCGCGGTGCTCTCGGTGTTGCCCAAGCCCTTTCCAACCTTTGGGTTCGGCCCGTACCAACTGGGTGCTTCGCCCGAGGTTCCGGTCCAGTACCTTGCCTATGGTGGCGAGACAAACCTGCAGTTCTCGGTCAGCTACAACACCAACGCTCTCTCGAATCCCCGTTTTGTCTCCTCGTTGACCAATCTCATCCTGCCCGTCGCTTCTGGGCGATTGGCGGGACCTGCCGGCGAGGTCGGTGGGCCTTCCGCGGATGTCCAGACGGACGCGTCCAGCAATGGATTCTTCGGTGTGCGGATTGTCTTTCCGCCGTCGGTGGTCCTGGCGCCCGGGCCCAATCCGCTGGGACGTTTGATCTTCGACCAGCGCGAGGGTGCCGGCGTCTTCGAAGCCGCGATCGGCTACGTTGGGACTCCACTGGCGCTTCTCGCTGGACCCTTGGCTGGAACCAATGCCGCCGCCTTGGCGGGTGCCATCGGGCCGGTTGTCCAGGTCGCGGGCAGCCCGGTTCTGGATCCGCAATCCGGCCTGTTCCTGCAGCGGGTCAGCATCGGCAATCCCGGCGTGAGCACCCAGGCGCAGGTGCGCGTGACGGTTTCCGGCCTGACGAACGATTCGCTCGGAGTGCCGATCCGCGTGTACAATTCGCTGGGCACAAATTCCGCCGGTGAAGCCATGGTGTTTTCAGCAGACCTGCCGCCTGCTTCCGGTCGCATTCTGGGGATCGAGTATTACGTGGCGGACCTCATCACCGTGCCGACTCCGGTGTTTGCGACCGAGCAGGTGACCACCCTTTCGGCACCCGCCCTCAGCGTGCGGACCCTGGCAGTGGATCGCGCGTTGTTCTTCACCAACTCGACCTTCCCGGCCGGAGCCTTCCTCATTGAGTTCCCGACCGAGCTGGGGCGCAATTATTTCGTCCAGTACGCCACCTCACCTGAGTTGTTTGGGCAGGGCTCTGCGAATGTCCGGACGGCGCGTCCAGCGATCCCCGGCACGGGTTCACGGGTGCAGTGGATCGACTACGGCGCCCCGAAGACGGAATCCGCGCCGGGCGCCACCAACCGGTTTTACCGGGTGATCCTTGGACTTTGAGCGGCTGTAGAGGTCGGAGAGACAGGTCTTTCAAACAAGTGTTGGAATCCACATGAAGAAGCTCGTCTTGCGGCAAGCGTTGGCGACGGTCGGCCTCACTGCCTTCGCGGTGGCCGCCCTCGGTCAGGAACTCCGTCCCGCTCCCGGATTCTGGGTTCGGACCGGGGCGGTGATCCGTTCCGGCTACAACGTCCAGTTCACCGACTCGTCGGCTGCTCTGCCCACCGGCGCGGGTAACTATGCGAACGGCTTCGTGTTGCCTTCGGTCAGCACGAACTCTCCCTACACTTGGAACTGGGGCTATCAGGATGCCTCGCAGGTCCAGGGGACCACCATTGCCTACGAGCGCTTTGATTCGCGTCCCCGGGTCGGTGCCTTGGAATCCGGCGGGCAAAGCTCGTTCGGCGGCGAGTTGAGGGCCGGTTTCGAGGCCTTCCGGTTCGAAGTCTTCGATCGGGATGTCCGCTTCGGGCTCGAAGCGGGTTACTCCTACTCGAGCCTGTCCGCCTCGGCGTCTGGAAGCGTGACCGGGAACGCCTCGTACACGCGAGGGGTTTACTCCCTGATCGGGCCCGGCGGCACGCCGATCATCCCGCCGACTGCGCCCTATGCAGGCACGTTCGGTGGTCCTGGCCCGGTGATCACACTGGCTCCGGTCAGCATCAACACGCTCACCGGAGCGGGAACCTCGACGGTCCAGTTCGGACTCGATGCAGACATTCACACCTTCAAGCTCGGACCCTACTTCGAACTGCCGTTGTCCCGCCGCTGGGTGGTCGGGCTGAGCTTCGGCTACTGCACGGTCCTTCCGGATTCCGAGTTCACGATCGACGAGATGACCTCGTATCCCGGTACGGACATCCCCGGATCCACGGTCAAGAAGACCATCCGGCGCTCCGACTGGCAGCCCGGCGGCTACGCCGAACTGCGGGTAAACTTCGAGATCAACCGCCGCGTGGGTGTCTATGTTGCCGGCGAGTTCCAGTACAACGAGGATCTGGAATTCGGCGGCGAGGGACGTACGGCCCGCGTCGACCTGGGTGGGATCTACGGGGCGTCGGCCGGTGTCCGACTGAGCTTCTGACCGATGTCCTCCCGGAATTGGAGGAACTGTTCCGGGCCAGCCATCGCAGCCGCCGTGGTGGTGGTCTTGGTGGGTTGTGCCGCATCGCCGGGAGGGGCACCAGCGTCTCCGGAGGGCACCAATTCTCTTCCTGTCCTTCGCCCGTTGGATGGTTCAGTCGGCCGGATCGCGCGGGTCCAGTCAGCGCTCAAGTTCGTCGTCGTCGACTACCGGTTGAACCAGCCCCCGGCACCCGAACAGCGCCTTGCGGTCTTTCGTGACGGCGCGCGGGTCGCTGAACTCAAGGCGGGCTACATCCGCCGGGAGACGACGGTCTCGGCGGACATTGTGTCTGGCGATCCTCGTGAAGGGGACGAGGTTCGGGCTGATGAGGAGCCGGCCGCGGACGCGCGCTGAAACGGCGGTGCTCCGGAGATCCCCTTGCTCCGACCGGTGCCGTGGTTTTCGCCTGGGAATGCAAGGCGGGGGACCGGTGAAGAGTCCAGTCCCCCGCGGTGTTCTTTGGAAGGGCCGCCTCCGGACACTGCACCGGACCAGCGACCTAAGGAATTCCGGTTCTGGCCGGGGACGTGCCCTTCATCCCCAGCTGGTCGGGCAGCCGATCAGCGAAGTGTCTTCGCCGTCAGCGTGGTGGTGTAGGCCGAGCTGCCCGAGTTGTTGTAGGCCCGCACGCGGAAGTAGTAGCTCGTGTTCGACTTCAGTCCGGTGCTGTTGTAGCTCACCGCGTTGGCGCCCAGCGTGGCAACCCGAGTCCAGGTCGAGCCATTCGTCGAACGCTCTACATGGAATCCGGTTTCGTTGGCTGCGTTGTCGGTCCAGCCGACCGCGATCGAGGTTCTGGTGACGGTCTTGCAAACCAGACTGCTCGGCGCGTTCGGGACGATCACCGGCACCGGCACCGTTGCGGTCCCGGTATTCGAGGCGGCTGAGAAACCAGCACTGTTCGCCGCCACCACGCGATAGGAGTAGCTGCTCCCACCGGTGACCGCCGTGTCCACGTAGCTGCTGGTGTTCGAACCCAGCACGATCCAGAGCAGGTACGATCCGCCGTTCACTGAACGTTCCAGCCGGTAGCTGGTTTCATTCGCGGCGTTGTCCGCCCAACTCACCGTCACGGAGCTGACGGTTGCCACCGCCGTCAGGCCACTCGCCGGCAGCGGCACGGCGACGGGGACCAGCACGCTGGCGGTGGCCGTCGGTGCCGACGCACCGAGCGCGTTCGACGCCGAGACCCGGTATCCGTAGATGGTTCCTTCCGCCACTGCGCTGTCGACGTAGCATGTTGCGTTGGCTCCGACCGTCGCGATGACGGTGAAGGCTCCGCCACCCGCTGAACGTTCCACCAGGAATGCTGTTTCGTCCGCCGAGGCATCCCCCCAGGTAACGGTCACCGCGCCTCCTGTCACCGCCGCTCCGATCCCAGCCGGTGTCGCCGGCACCACCGGCATGGGCGGAGTGTTCACCACCAGTTCGTCCGAGTACGCCGAGGCACCCGCGCTGTTCACCGCGGCGACGCGATATCCGTAAGTGGCCTCGGGAACCACCGAGCAGTCGGTGTACCCCACCGTGTTCGCATCGAGAGTCGCGATTACCTCCCAGTTGGTGCCGTCCACTGTACGTTCGACGGTCGTGGCCACTTCGTCGGTCGAGGCGTCCACCCAGTGGAGCACCACGGAATCACAGGCAACCCCGCTCAGGGACAGGCCGGTCGGAGTCGCCGGCGCCGATGCCGTGGCCGAGGCCCGGAATCCCGCGACGATTCCCGCCGTCTCCGTGATCGCACGGGCATTGTCGGCTGCGTTGGCCGGGTCGACGTCATGGTCCACGCCGAGCGGCAGGCCCGCGTAACTCAGTCGGGGATTCGACAGGTAGTTGATCCGGATTGCCGAGCCGCACGCGTAGGCCATCACCGTTCGGAACATCGGCAGGTTCGTATCGCAGATCCTCCAGCCGTACGCATAGGGGAAGGCCGCCAGACCCGTCGCACTGGCACGGTCATGGTGCGCTCCGAAGACATGCCCGAGTTCATGGGTCATCGAGAGGGATGGAAGCGCCCCCGAGTAGACGACCGAGAACGCGTTCGCCGCAAAGCTGCTCGAAGGGATCGACATGAGGTAGGACAGGCCAGCGCTGGACGTGTCTTCGTCGATCAGGACCACGATGTCCGCACCGACTGCGTCGCGGACGGTGTGTACCTCATCGATGATGCCATCCGTAGTCCGGGCCAGTGCCATGAGGGCATCCGTCATCTTGCCGGTCTCGACGTAGGCGACTTCGCCCAGATGGACCACCGAGAACCGGACCGGCACCACGCTGTTTGCCATGGCGGTATTGGCGTCCGCCACCGCAGTCAGGATCTTCGCCTCGATCCCAGCCGCGCCGTAGCGCACCCGGGAGGCCGGTGTGTAGACGATCATCAGGTCCACGATGTGAACCCCACCCGCTGGAGCCACGGCCGCCGGCAAAGCGATACGGCCCAATGGAGTCGGTACCTCGATCGATTCCGCATGGGGGGCCGCCGGTGCCGAGTTGTCCCGTTCAAAGAGGGCATAACCGCCGCGGCCATTGGGGGAAATCTCGTACAGGACGCTTCCCGTGTTGAGGGCCCGGTCGATGACCCCGGATAGGACTCCATTCCTCATGGCGAAGGTCGCGCGGCTCAGGGGTTCGCCCGTGATTCGGCCGGTCCACACCCGGTCGCCTCCGGTCATCTCATGGATACGGTCACGTTCCAGTCGGAGTGTTTCACCCGGGAACAGGGTGACGTCGAAGGAGGGCAGATCCAGAACCCTGGGGTTTACGTCCACGTTGCGGATCCGTCCGGGGACCACGCCCGCTGGAGCGGGTGACTTGCTGGACTTCACCGAGCTTCTCACCAGGTCTGCTGACTCATGCCGGGGCGAGGCCATCGTTGAACCCACCGCCATCGCGCTCAGCATCAGGAGCAGAAGACCCTTCCTCACGAAGTGGGGGAGGCCCACATGTATCATGCTCTTCATAACAAGTTTCGTTTAGGGGTTTCCGCCGTCCCTTTCGTGCGCCGGACCCATCCGGTGCACCCCTCTCAGGCATCCAAAGAACGATGTAGTGCATAAGACTACACGCGAGTCAGTGCTTCCACTTCATTGGGCATAGCCAACCTTTTGTTGCTGTCGATTGGCAACTCAGGGTCAGCCATAGGTTGTAAAGCTGTCCCCTACAGGCTTTTGATGGTTCCTCTCCATTTCGCCCCAAACCAAGGCAAGACAGGTCGTTGCGGCCCGGTCGTCAAAAGCTGGCCTGACCTGATGGGGACAGGCATTGAGCCTCGCCAAGCAGCCTCGGCTCAATAGTCACCAGGGCTGGACACGGACGCGGGGAAGCGGGCCGGTAGAAGGCAAGGCAGGCCGGACAGACGCGATCCGAATGAAGGGGAACCCGGTGCCGGGGAGGCCGGGGTCAGCCCAGATTGGCCAGAGGCCCTGTGCTGTCCGCGAACTTCCTCACGTCCACGCCCGCACGTTGCATGAGGGCCAGGTGAAGGTTCGCCATGGGGGTCTTGCGCTCGTAGGTGATGTGTCGGCCCGGCTTGATGCTGCCACCGGCGCGCCCTGCGAGAACGAGAGGCAGGTTCTCCGGGTTGTGGGAGTTGCCGTCACGCATGCCGGCACCACAAAGGATCATCGAGTGATCCAGCAGCGTTCCTTCGCCCTCGCGGATGGACTTCAGCCGGGACAGGAAGTACGCGAATTGCTCCTGATGCCAACGGTTGATCCGCCGGTACATTTCGAGCTTGGTGGCGTCGTCCTGATGATGGCTGGTCTCGTGGAATCCGCCCTTCACGCCGTCCAGGAAGGTGAAGTCCCGCCCGGAAACTGCGTTGCCGAACATGAAGGTGCTGACCCGTGTCGAGTCGGTCCAGAACGCCAGCGCCATGATGTCCATCATCAACCGGACGTGTTCGGTGTGCGTCACGCCGCGCTCGGACGCCTTCCCCGGGTCCCGGAAGGGATTGAAGGAATCCACCTTCTGACCCAATCGCTCGATTTCTTTCCTGGCCAGAGGGTCCACCAGGATCTGCTCCCGCTGTCGGCGGGTCTCGAACTCGATGCGTTTCTCGACCGAGCGGACCGATTCAAAGTACTCGTTCAGCTTCTGGCGGTCCGCGCTGCCCAACTCGCGTTGGAGTCGACGCGCGTCCTCCGCGACGAGGTCGAGCACGCTCTGATCGTGGCCAAGTCCACCCGTCCGGGCGGACTGGTTCGACCGGAACAGCCGGTCGAAGGCCAGCTTCGGATGGACTTCCTTGGGCAGCGGATTGGTCGGTGTCGACCAGGAGATGTGTGCGCCGTAAAGCTGGGTGAATCCGACATTGGTGTCGACGCCTGTGGCCGGTGGTTCGATGCCGAGTTCGAGCGAGGCGACGGGCGTGAAGTTTCCGTGACGGGACGCGATCAGCTGATCCATCGACGTGTTGCCCGCGCACAGGTTGTTGCCGGTGGTGCGCGTGATGGTCGTGCTGGTGAGCCAGCCGCCGGTCTTCACGTAGTGGCCGTCGCCGGTGTTCGTCGCCGCGTTCCAGAGGTGGGTGAGGACGAGAATATCGGACTTGTGGGGTTCGAGGGGTTCGAGGATCGAAGACAGCTCGAAGTCGGCTCCTTCACCCTTCGGAGTCCAGTGACGTGCGTTGACGCCGTTGGGCATGTAAAGCGCTGCGAACCGTACCGGGTGCGTGGGGCTTTCCGGCGCGCCCTTCTTTCCGCCGGTCTCGGCTCCCAGCGCGCGCAATGGCCCCAGCGACTCCAGCAGGGGAAGACTCATGAGCACCCCAGTGCCCCGCAACATGCGACGACGTGTGACATTCCCGGCGAACATGCTGGACCACTAACACATCCACTCGCGATGCGCCAAGGTCAGAACCTCGCCCAAACTGGCTATTTCCCGGTCAGGATGCGCCCGTCCTGCCTGGCCGCATCTGGACACGGTGCCCGCGTCAAACGGAGCGGCAACGTCCTCGTTGCCCTCCCATGTCATTCTCCAAGTCGACGAGGACGTCGCCACCCCGTTCCTGTTTTCGAACGGGGGCAGTGTCAAGCTGGGCCTGGAACCGGGGGTGTCCACCTCTTCAATCTTGTCCGATTCGTGTGAGACGGGGGAGGGTCGCCGGATGCGCGCGGTACAGGTGTCATTGGCGGAGCGGTCGTATCGGATTCTGGTGGGCGGGGGCCTGCTGGCCCGGTTGGGCAAGGAGTGTGCGAGGCTGAAGTTGGGGCGGCGGTGCGCGGTCGTGACGGACGAGAAGGTGGCCCCGTTGCATGCGGCAGCGGTTCTGGAATCCCTGAAGGCGGCGGGCTTCGAGCCGCTGCTGGTGACCGTTCCCTCCGGCGAGACGGCAAAGTCCTTGAAGGTGGTGGCGCAGTGCTACGACGCCTTTGCCCAGGCCCGGTTGGAGCGGAAATCGTTCGTCGTGGCTCTCGGTGGCGGCGTGGTGGGCGATCTCGCGGGGTTTGTGGCGGCCACCTATCTCCGGGGCGTGGCTTTCGTGCAGGTGCCGACCACGCTGCTGGCGCAGGTGGACAGCTCGGTGGGTGGCAAGGTGGGCGTCAACCTGCCGGCAGGGAAGAATCTCGTAGGTGCCTTCCATCAGCCCCGGTTGGTGCTCTGCGATCTCGATGTCCTCAGGACGCTCCCCGAACGGGAATTCCGGGCGGGACTCGGAGAGATCATCAAGTACGGCATCATCTACGACGCCCCGTTTTTTCGACGGTTGGAAAAGTCGTTGGACCGGATCCTGGCCCGCGACCCATCCGAATTGTCGGCCGTGGTGGCCCGGTGCTGCGCGATCAAGGCGGATGTCGTCGGACAGGACGAGACCGAGTCGGGCTTGCGGGCAATCCTCAATTACGGCCACACGATCGGCCACGGCCTGGAGGCGATTTCGTCGTACGGAAAATACCTGCACGGCGAGGCCATCAGCATCGGGCAGGTGGCGGCGTCCTATCTGAGCGCGGCGTTGATCGGGATGCCCGGACAGGACGTGGAGCGGGTGCGCGACCTGTTCTCCCGGGCTGGCCTGCCTGTCTGCGTGAAGCTGAGTCCGGCGCAGCGGAAGGTCCTGTTCGACGCCATGCGTCTCGACAAGAAGGTGAGCGCGGGGGAGATCAAGTTCGTCCTCGCCCGAGCGATCGGTCGGGTCGAGTTCGGGCAGTCTGTTCCGGATGATCTGGTGAACCGGGTCCTCGATCGAATCGAGGGTTGAACCTGGGTCGAGCGCTACCGCGGACTCCGTGACCGACGATCCAGGTCGGCCATGTCGAGGCGGAGGCAGACGACGTAGGGTGGTTCGCCCTTGGTCCAGTGGCCGTAGGTGACGGTGACCACGGTGCCATCTGGCAGCACCTCGACGCCCGGATAGGCGCAGTCGAAGGCGTCGTGGTTGTCCATCAGTCGCACTCGATATTGGCCTTCGCTGCCTCGGACGATGTCCTCGTATCGACCGACCCAGGCGATCCAGTCACCCTTGGTTGGAGAGACGCGGGTGGTGTCGCGGAACGAGATGAACAGGCGTCCATCGCGAAGATAGCGGGCGGTGTGGCGGTCACCGGTCAATGCAGCGGGCAATTCGCGTGGGGTTGTCCACGTGTGCCCTTCGTCCCGCGATGTGATCAACCACGAGTTCCTGCGGCGGGAATTCTCGCGGAGGAGCACGGTGATCTCCCGCCCGTCGGGCGAGCGGACTGAGCCGGGTTCGCAGAGGTGGATGTCGGAGCGGGAAACGATCGTTTCAGGAAAGGACCAGGTCAGGCCCCCGTCGGATGACCGCGTCTGGAGGAGGCTGAACGTGGGTGGGCGGGTGGCGATCGACTTCGGGAACTGGTACCGACCGTCGTCGTGGAACAGGGCGAGGTAATGGCCTGGCTTGTTACGGATGGCTTCGACGCTGCCCATGGCCACGATTCCCCCCCAATTCCCGGCCGGGATGAGTTCGGTCCAGTGCTCGCCGTCGTCCTCGGAAATCGCCGTGCGGACTGGGTACAACCCCGAGAAGACAACCAGGCGACGCTTGCCCGATGCGTCCACGACCCGATGGATCGTGGGGGTTTCGAGGGACGTGGCCCAGTTGGCCGGGACCGGCAGGTTCTTCGACCACGTCTTGCCGCCGTCCTGGCTCCTTCGCAGCCGGATCGGGCCCTTGCCGTGGCCCTCGGGATACACGCAGAGGATCGTCTTGCCGTCCTCGAGCAGCACGGTGGTGGGATGCCCGATGTACTTGCCCGGCTCACGGTCGACGACGATGACACGCCCGGGCTCCTGGGCGAGATCAACCAGCGGAATGGTGTAGGACGAGGGCAGCGGCGCGGGTTCGGCGGCCCAAGCCATGCCACCGCACAGGGCGGCGAGCAGCAGGAGTCGGTTCAAGAGGGTTGGCACAGTCGGGTTAGAGTCGAGGTCTATCGGACCGTCGAGAAGCGGAACGTTGTGGTCGAATGGAACTTCTGTCCCGGCCGCAAGACGGTCGACGGGAACTCCGGGTGGTTCGGGGCATCCGGCGGATGCTGGGTTTCCAGGCAGAAGGCCGGGTGCTTGCCCCACGTGGCGGGGTCCGATCGACGGCCACCGAAATGGTTGGCTGTGTAGAGTTGGACGCCCGGCTCCGTGGTCAGGCACTCCATGACCCGACCCGAGGCCGGATCCGTGACGCGGGCTGCGAGGCGCATCTTTCCAGCTGGCCCGCGGAGGACGAAGTTGTGGTCATAGCCGTTCGGACCATTGCGGTACTGCTCGATGCGTTCCCCGATGGCGTGGGGTTGGCGGAAGTCTAGGCCCGTGCCTTCGACCGGGGCCTCGGGGCCGGTGGGAATCAGCGACCGATCGGCGACCGTGTAGCGATCAGCGAGAACCTGCAGTTGGTGGGAAAGCACGTCTCCGGTGCCAGCGAGGTTGAAGTAGGCGTGGTTGGTGAGGTTCACCACCGTTGCGCCGTCGGTCGTAGCTTCGTAGTCCAGCCGGACTTCGCCGGAATCGGTGAGGGTGTAGGTAACGCTGACGTCTAGGTTGCCGGGAAAACCTTCCTCGCCGTCCGGACTCCGACGGTGGAACCGGACGAAGGATGAACTGCGATTGGAACCGGTGGAGGCCGACCAGACCTTCGACGCAAACCCTTCGCGGCCACCGTGGATGTGGTGTTCGCCCATGTTGGCGGTGACCCGGACCTCCCGTCCGTCGAGGGGGAAACGGGCATTGCGGATCCGGTTGGCAAAGCGGCCGATGACGGAAGCCGAGGCGACGAAACCCTTGCGGTAGTCGTCGAAGGCCTGGCTGCCGAGAAGGACGTTGGTGAGCTGGCCATTGCGGTCTGGCACGAGGATCTCGGTGACCGTGGCCCCGAGGTCCATGACGCGGACCTGCATGCCGGACCGATTGCGCAGCGTGTGGATCCGGACCTCCTGTCCATTGGGCGTTCGGCCGAACACCTCCGAGCGGACGCGCTCGGGTGCGTTTCCGGGACGGGTGGTCGAGCAACTCGTCACGAGGAGGCTCGCGACGAGGATGAGGAACGCCGGGAGGGCGCCGAGGCATCGGACGGGGGACATGTCGACAGGATGAGACTGGGATCCGGCAAGATTCAAGCCCGTGGCTGCTTCCGTTCCCTTGCCTGCCGGGCGACCAATTGCTGGTGCCAGACCCAGGCGCCCCGCTCGGCCGCCGGACTGGCCCCTTCAGAGCCTGTCCCCATCATTCGGGACACCGTTGGGGACAGGCTCCGACGGTTGATCTCCCGGTTCCAGGCTGTCGGCTGCATCCCGTCCTCCGGCCTGCGCTGCGTTCGTAGCCTGTCCCTATCGTTGGAGTTTGTGGGCTTTCGGAAGGGACAGGCTTTCGACGAGTGCGAGAGGATCGGGGACAGGCTCGGTGGTTGAGCCTGTCCCCAGGCGTTCCGGGCAAGTTGCCCGCAGCGTTGACCCGTGGGGTTCAAACTGGTCGCCTTTGCGGATGGCAAATGCTGAATTGAAGATCGAGGTCCTCAAGGCCGGTCAAGGTGCCGCCCCGAAGAAGGGTTCGACCGTGAGTGTCCACTACACGGGCTGGCTCACGGATGGGACCAAGTTCGACAGCTCCGTCGACCGCAAGGAGCCGTTCGAGTTCACGCTGGGCATCGGTCAGGTCATCGCCGGCTGGGACCAAGGCGTGGCGACGATGAAGGTCGGGGACAAGGTCAAGCTGACGATCCCGTACCAGCTTGCCTACGGTGAGCGCGGCTACCCCGGCGTGATCCCGGCCCGCGCCACGCTCATCTTCGAGGTCGAGTTGCTTGCCGTCCGCTGATTCCCAAGTTGGGTGGGTCCGTTCGTCGGTCAGTGGATCGACTGCACGTAACGCACCAGGTCGGTGAGCTGCGCCTCCGTCAGGCCTTCTACGAGTCCCTCGGGCATCACCGAGGAACCGTCGATGTAGCCCGCTGACTGGATGTCCTTCACCGGGATGACCCGCTGCGCACCGCCGGCGAACCTCAGCGTGAGGGCGTCGGCGGTCTCGTCTCCGAAGAAGCCATCGTGGGATTCGCCGTCCTTCGTCTGGATGTGGTAGACCCGGAAGACCCCCTCGACTGCCTGTGCCGGGTCGAGGACTGCGGTCAGGATCGCCTCGGTGGAACGGTTCTTTGAACCTGCGAGCGACGGTGCAAAGCCGGTTCCCTCGCGACCCGTGGAATGGCACACGGCGCAGGTCGCTTCAAAGGTCGCCTTGCCGCGAGCGAGGTCGGCCGCCGACGCGGCGTCCGCGACGCCGGTGAGTCGCTGGATGCGTGCGTTGATCCGGGAACGCTCCTCGGGGGACCGCGGCGGGTTCTTGCCGACGGAACCCATCCAGCGGCTCGAGATGGGCGCGGCCGGTTTCACGCGTCCCTTCTCGTCCGCCATCTGGACAAGCAGGTTCTGGAACACGGCTTCGTAGGTTCCGCCGGGTGCCAGGTACTCGCGATCCCACCCCTTCACCTTGCGGGTGAGATCAGGTGAAGTCCGCCATCGTCGGAGCCAGGCCAGATGGTTGGCCGCCAGGGGTTCAGGGCAATCGCGCAGGTAGCGTACCACCTCGTATCGGACCCGGAACATAGGCTCGTTGGCGAGGGGTTGGATCAACTCGAAGGCGGTCGTCAACGGCGGTCGCACGGTGGACAGGGCGCGGACGGCCTCATGGCGGAGGTTGGCATTGGTGCTGGCCATCAGCGTGCGCCAAAGGCTGGCATCAAAATGACCGAGCCCCTCGATGCACCAGAGCGCCAGGATCCGTCGATGTTCCGGCGACTTCGGATCAGCCGCCATCTTCACCAACCTCGGCAGGAGGGATCGCGCGTCACGTTCGACGATCTGGTGCCACGCGGCGCGGGATTCCCAGACGCTGGGGGATTCAAGGTGGCGGATGAGGTTGGAGGTCCGGGCCGCTGCGACGTTGGGAGCCTTGCGCGTGGACTGGGTCTGGTGCCGCACGCGCCAGATGCGCCCACGGGTCTTGTCGCGTGCCGGGTGGTCGCGTGCGATTTCGTTGTGGGAGATGATGCGGTTGTACCAGTCAACGATGTACAGGCAGCCGTCCGGCCCGAACCGGATGGCAACGGGCCGGAAGAACTCGTCGTCGGTCGAGACCAGATCTGGCAATTGGGTGAACTGGTGGACGCCATCCGCACCCAGGGTTGCCTGAACGGTGTTGATCTTCCGGGTGATCGGGTTCGCGACAAAGAACACATGATGCCACGGATCGGGGTAGGATCCCCGGTCATCCTCGCAATACGCCAAGCCGGAGAATCCGGTGCCACCGAGGTTGAGGTTTGGCGTGGTCGGCGGGTGATAGGGAGAATCCGGGTGGACGAGGCGCTTGATGAAGCTGGGGTAAGTAGTGTCGCGTTCGAACGGAACCACGGCGTACCCGAAGTCGTTCGCCTCATGGAAGAACACCCGACCGCTACGGTCCTGGACCCACGACCAGATGTTGT
Organism: Limisphaerales bacterium; assembly: GCA_965284395.1. Classification (GTDB taxonomy): domain Bacteria; phylum Verrucomicrobiota; class Verrucomicrobiia; order Limisphaerales; family UBA9464; genus UBA6176. Next base: position 2,275,090 of record OZ260084.1, read on the forward strand.
TGAGTCCCGTGCCGATCACCTCGAGTTCGGAACCGTCGGGTCGCATGCGGGCGATGACTGTCTTGTCGAAGTTGACCTGCTTGCCGGAGGTGGTGACGGCGGTTCCGTTGTTCAGGACGCCCTGGGAGAAGGCGATCCAATTGCCCGGGAGGTACTCGAGTTGGTGGGGAAGGGTGTGCGTGTCCTGCACGCCGAACCCGCGAATCAGGATCTTTCGTGTGTCGGCCTTGCCGTCGCGGTTGGTGTCGTCGAGGAACAGGATCTCGGGGCCCTGCGCCACGATGACGCCGCTGCGGTACGGAAGGACGCTCATCGGCAGGACCATGCCGTCGGCGAAGGTCCGGGTCTGATGCGGTCCGGCTCCGAGGGGTTTGTCGATGACAACGATCCGGTCGCGGCCGGGCTTCTTCCAGATCTCGGGATCCTGATCGCGCGGGTACTCGGTGGCGGTCATCGACCAGAGCCGGCCGGCGTCGTCGAAGGCGATGGAGACGGGCTTGGGGAGGCCGGTTTCCTCGCTGGCGACGAGTTCCATGGTGAAGCCGGCGGGCAGTTGGAAGGAACGCAATTGCTCGGCGGGGGTTCGCGGTTCAGCAGCGGCATTGTTGCCCTTCTTGAGTTCCTCGGCCCTGGCGAGGGTGGACACAAGGGGCAGCAGGACCAGGAACCGGCGGAGTGAGTTCATCGTGGTGCGATGTCGAGTGATGGTTTGATCCTGAACTGGAATGAAGGGCTGTTCTAGCTCCGGGTGCTGCCTCCCATCCGAACGGGCGCTCAACAATCCATTGACCGGCTTGATCCCCCTCCGTAAGCACTCGTGGTCACAAAGCCTGTTTTTCCCATGAGATCCATCCCCCGCCGGACGCCGGTCCTTTTCGGAACCTTGTTGGTCGCCTGGCTTGCCCAGGCGGCACCGAGCTACACCCTGGTGGACCTCGGTCCCGGTTCCGCCCGGTCCATCAACACTTCTGGCAAGGTGGTTGGCAATGGGCCGATCCTGGGTTGGTACTTCGATGGTTCGATCCGAACCGACCTCACCTTCAGCCAGCGCACCTTCAATGGACCGCAGAACCAATTCTCGACCTGGCCGGTTCCGACGGCCGTCGGAATCAATGATGCCGGAGTCATCGTAGGAATGGCTCTCTTCCCCTTCGGCAATCCAGGCATTTCGTTTCCCTATGTCTATGCCGGCGGGTCGAACGGCATCGTGCTTGGCTCCGAAGGGACCAGTGAAGCCATCAATTCCTCCGGGGTCGTGGTCGGCGGCCGGGGAGGCTCCGCGTTCGTCTTCGATGGGGTGACCGTTTCCAAGTTTGTTTCGCCCGGGGCCGTGCCTCTCGCCATCAACAATGCGAGGGTTATTGCTGGGTTTGACACAGCGCCGGTGGGAAGCAACGGCAAGGCGGCTCGGTTCGTCGGAGGTGCCACCCAGATCCTGGACCTCTCGGCCATCCCGAATCCATCGGGCCTGGCCCTCTGGAGCGAGGCGCGCGGGATCAATTCACACGGCGCCATCGTGGGCCTGATCCGCACCCAACGCGACCGATCCACAGACCCAATCCAGGGCTTCGTCCACTCCAACGGCAATGCCGTGGACCTGGGTAGCCTCGGTGGATTCCAGACGATCGCCCATGCGATCAACGACAGCGGCGTGATCGTAGGCACCAGCGACACGGCGGCCGATGTTCCGCACGCCTTCGTTCGAATCGGATTGGAAATGACCGACCTGAACGCGGCCATCTCCGGTGGGGGGCAGGGGTGGGTGCTTGTGTCTGCCTACTCGATCAATGCCAGCGGTGCGATCGTGGGTGAAGGGATCAAGGATGGCGTCCAGCGGGCCTTCCTGCTCCAACCGGCTCCGGAGGTCCTGCCGCCGTCGATCACCCGACAACCTGCGGGAACGAGCGTCTTCGCTGGCGATCCTTTCAGCCTCTCGGTGCTGGCCTCCGGCGACGGCCCGTTCACGTACCAGTGGCGCCACTCCGGCACGAACCTCCCCGGAGCGACATCGGACGTTCTCACCGTGACGAAGGCAGGTGCCGCGGACGCGGGTCCCTATCAGGTCATCGTCTCGAACCAGGCAGGAAGCACTCCGAGCTCCGAGGCGCAGGTGGAAGTGAAGATCCGACCCGAGCTGACGCTGAAGACCTATGCCGGCCTGACTGTGACCGGCGTGGCGGGACGAACCTATCGCATCGATGCGGCCCTCGATCCGCAGGGACCCTGGACACCGGTGGGAACCCTAAAGCTCGAGACGTCGCCGTCCTTCTGGTTGGACTTCGATTCTCCGCAGAAACCCCTGCGCGTCTACCGCGCGGTCGAGGTGCCCTGAGGGAGGCGCTTCGCCGGCACATCAATCGTTGGATCCTGGTGCTCTCCTCTGCTAGAGCAGGATCATGTTCGTCCGAAATGTCTCACTGCGAAACATCCGCGGATTCTAGGCGCTCGACTTCAATCTGGAGCGGCCGGAGGGCGGTGGGGCCGGCTGGACCGTGATCACCGGGGACAACGGCTCCGGCAAGAGCACCCTGCTCAAGGCAATTGCCCTTTGTCTGACCGGCAAGGACACCGCCCGGGCATTGCAGCCCGATCTCCATGGTTGGATCCGACACGGGGCGGATCCCAAGGAAGCTCAGGTCGAGTTGGAGATAGATCAGGATGAGCCGGACGATGAACTGAGCGTTTGGGCTCGAGAACACACGGTCACCCAAGGCGGTTGACGCCCGGGCTCGAATCGCGCGATTGGAAGGAAAGACTGCTGCCTGGCAGTCATTGTTTTGACTGTCGCGTGTTCTGCCCATCGACGGTGCGAGTCAGGAAGTCGGTGAGTAAGGCTGCCTCGTCACGGTTTGAATTCCACCCGAGCCGTCCGGGTCGGACGGCGATGCTGGGAACCAGTCAACCGGTTGCGTGGCGTCCTCTCGGGCGGCGCTGGGTGTTGGGACTGGTGTGCCTCGTCGGCTTGGTGGCGGTCGGGTTGGTGATCTGGTCGAACCGACCGGGACCCAAGGCAGCCTTTGACGGCGGAGAGATGGAGTTGCTGGGGGTGACGCACGGATCGGTGCACGTGTGTCCCAAGGCCTTTCCCTGGGAACGCGTGATTGGTCTGCCCACAGGTTTGGTGCAGCGGTTGCCTTCGTCCGGGTATCCTCCGGGATTCCCCGCGCGGACACCGTTGGCATGTGTGTGGATGGCCTTGTCGCATGCTCCGCCCCGTTCGACGGAGTGGTATCTGGTTGCCGAGGGAACGAATGCCATCGCCGTTCCCGCGAGTGCGATGGCGACGAAGACCGTCCAGGGGCGCGAAATCGTGCAGGTGGGGTTTTCGGCCTGGCCTCGGGCTTCTGGTGCTTACCGCCTGGTCGCGCGCCGTCGACTGAACTCGGTCTGGGCGCCGGAGCCATTGGGGTCGATCGCGGTTGAGCTCCCGCCGGTTCCCCCCGGGCCGCCACTTGTTCCACTGGCGATTCCATCCACCAACACCGTGCCGAACGAGCCGTGGCGCGTCGTGATCGACCGGTTCGAACATGGATGGAGACCGGAGGGTTACCCGAATCTGGAGACGAACCTGGTTCCCGCTGCGAGCGCACTGCGGGCCCGCTTGTTGTCGGACGATCCGGATGACCGTGGGTGGTTCCTGATCGCGGTGCGATCGGCAACGAACGCAGCCGGCAACGTGCTGACGCCCTCGGTGAACAACTGGCTGAGCATCCGTCCCGGGCTGATCCTCATGCCCGGGCCGTGGCCGGGGGAGGCGTGGAACCTCGCGCTCGAGTTCTCGCGGAACGGCCGGTTTCGTCCGGAGGAGCTGGTCCACGTGCCGCCGCTCCCTGTTTACAACGTCGGCCCGAGGTCGGTTGCCTGGACTACCAACGTCCATGGCATCCAGTTGGACGTCCTATCGATCACGCCGCCGTCGAGCACTTCGCCCGAGTGCGAACTTCGGGTGACCGCCTCGCGTGTGCCTCTGGGTTGGAACGTGACCCTGGCGGGCTTGGTGGACGAGACCGGGGCAGACTGCTGGATTTCTCCACGCGGCGGTTCGCTGAATGCGGGGCGGATGAGCTTTCGGTGGCGGATCCGGCCTGGCCAACACGTAGCCCACCCAACGCTCGCCGTGCACCGGAGCCGGATGGCAGTCGTGACGTTGGAGCCCACTTCGGCGAAACAGCTGTAGGCCGTGTGCCCTCACGCGGCGTGGATCGTCAATCGGCGCGTGAGGGCACGCGCCCTACAAGCGGCTTGCTGGGCCACCGCCCTTCGCCTCGCCTCGTGACCTCGGCGACTACCTAGGAGCCGACGTGAGGAGGCTGGGTTGAGAGTCGCCAGTTACCAGAGCCTCGCCTGATCGGAGTACTTGTCTATGGCAATTTCGTTTGGGCAGGATGAATGGACTTGATGAACAACACTCGATTCCTGCGAAACCTGCTCGGAAGTGCCGCCGGCGTCTGCTTGCTGGCCGCGACTTCTTCCCAAGCCGCGAGCTTCCTCTTCAACGAGGCTTCGGATGGTGACCTTTCCGGTACTCCCGCGTCGCCGACGCGGTTCGGCAATTCCCCCCTTTCCGTGGGGTACTCGGTAGGCAGCAACATCATCGTTGGCACCACCGTTGCCGGCGACTACGACATCCTGAGCTTCACCGTGGGCGCGGGGCAGCAACTCTCGGCCATCAACGTGTTCTCGTACGCGAGCACGGATGACAAGGCGTTCCTCGGTGTCCAGTCGGGCTCGACCTGGAACAATGGCCTGGGTGCTGGGATCAACTTCAACGTCGCGACCCTGCTCGGGTACGCGCACTACGGTCCCGGTCCCGGTGCCGCCCAACCTGGAACGGACGTCCTGGACAATCTCGGCAGCGCTCCGGGCGCGATCGGGTTCACAGGACCGCTCGGGGCTGGCACGTATACCTTCCTGATCCAGCAGACCGGTCCGGCCGTGGTTAACTACGGCCTCGACTTTCAGCTTACCGCCGTGCCGGAGCCCGGCACGTACGCGGCGATGGCTGGTGCCTTGCTGGCGGGATTTGCCGTCTGGCGTCGTACCCGCACGAGCAAGCCCTGAAGCAACGGAGCCTGTGGCTCCGGCTTCGAACCGGAATTGCAACCCACGCCATCGGCGTGGGTTTTTTGTTGGGGTTGTCCTGACTGGGAATGGGGAACACGGGCGGATGAAAGCACTGTCCGATTCCCGCCTCGTGACCTCGGCCAGGGTCTGGGGGTAGCTGCCGAAGTCAGGGGGCAGGTGATGGAGTCTAGTCTCGCCGGTCACAGGAACCCCTGGTCCGACCGCGGACCAAAATTTGTCCGTTCCCGGACCTGAAACCGGACTTTATATAGGAAGATAGCCCTCGTTGGTTATATCTCGCACAAATACCCCTAATAGTCAGCCCTGACGCCTCGCATGATCATGCGATACCCGTCTGTTGGCACGTGTGGTGCAATGGTCGGGTAGCGCAGCGAGGGTTTGTGTTCCAGGGAACCCATGCCGGGAAGGACGTCCCGGCGGTTTTCTGGGAAGGGGCACAAAGCCAAGTCACGCTCAGCAAAGAACGCTCAAGCCGACACACAGTATATGCAAACTCACTTCTGCCAAGCCGGGTGGAAAGCCCGGTGGAACCGGATCACCGGGATCCTCGGGCTCACCCTGACCTGGATCGGTGCCCAGGCCGCCATTCCCCTCACGGACAGCCCGGTCGCGCACTGGAACGAACTGGCCCTCGACTCCATCCGGGCGGCTGCCACGCCGCCGCCCAAGGCCTCCCGCATCCTGGCCATGCTGCATGTCGCCATCCATGACGCCTACAACGGCGTCCACAACAACTACGAGCAGTACCTCGTGGATGCGCATGAGGTGGACAGTCACGCCTCGGGCCACGCGGCATTGGCGGTGGCCGCACACGATGTCCTCGTGAATGCGTTCCCGCTCCGGGCCGCGGAGTTCGATGCCGAAGCTGCACGTCAGTTGCGCTGGGGTCGGGACGCCCGGGGGCGTCAGGAGGGGATCCGATGGGGAGCGCGCGTCGCTCGGACCGTGCTGGCCGCGCGACAGGCGGACGGTGCCACAACGATCGTGAACTATGTACCGAGCGGGCTGCCCGGCGACTGGGAGCCGACTCCGTTCGCATTCGCTGCCGGATTGTTGCCGCAGTGGGGTGATGTCCAGCCGTTCGGTGTAGCTTCCGCCGAGGCGTTCCTGCCGATGCCACCTCCACCCTTGGGCAGTCTCGCCTATGCCGAGGACGTCGCCGAGGTACAGGCGATTGGGTCCGCCAACAGCGCGGTCCGTACGGCTGATCAGACTCTGGCGGCCCGCTTCTGGGCCAATGGTGCTGGTACCGCCACCCCTCCGGGCCACTGGAACCAGATCGCCCGCCAGATCATCGCCAGCAGCAACGTACGTCTGGCCGAGGAGGCCCGAATGATGGCCCTGTTGAACGTGGCGCTGGCCGACGCGGCCATTGTCTGCTGGAAGGCCAAGTATGAATACCGGCTTTGGCGGCCGATTACCGCCATACGCGAGGCGGATACGGACGGCAACCCGGGCACCGTGGTCGACCCGGTCTGGACCCCGTTGCTGCCGACGCCGCCGTTCCCTGAGTACACGTCCGGGCATTCAACCTTTAGCGGTGCCGGTGCCACCGTCCTGGCGCAGTTGTTCGGGACCGACGCGATTGCGTTCGTCGGGGAGTCGGATGATGCGCCTGGGATCCTGCGTCCGTTCTCCGGCTTCTGGGAAGCTGCGGAGGAGAGCGGCATGAGCCGGATCTACGGCGGCATCCATTTCATGGCTGCGAACGTCAATGGCCTGGACTCTGGCCGCGCCGTGGGGTTGGCGGTGGTGCGCAACTGGATGCGCCCGCTCGTCGAAGACCGTGGCGAGGATGACGATCGCAACGAGGATGATGATCGCGACGAGGATGATGAATCGAGGTGGTGATCCTGAACCGTCTTTCGGTTGGGTTGCCTGCCGATGGCTAGTCTTCTCGGTAGTTTGATCCGAGGAAGGGAACTTCGTTTGTCGACGGCGGGGGCGATGGCACGCTCCTGCCGTCTTTCTTTGTGCACATGGAAGGAGTGATTCAGGAACGGACGGCCTCGCTTCGCGCGAGCCTCCTGGGGCATGGGTTGTACGGGCGTCTCCACTCACTGGAGGACTTCCAGGTCTTCCTCGAACATCACGTCTATGCCGTGTGGGATTTCATGTCGCTGCTGAAGTCCCTCCAGCGACAACTCACCTGCATCGAGGTGCCGTGGGTTCCACGCGGGGATCCCCGGGTGCGGGCACTGATCAACGAGATCGTGCTGGGCGAGGAAAGCGACAAGGGTTGTGGCGAGGTTCCCACCAGCCATTTCGAACTGTACCTGAAGGCAATGGAGGAGGCCGGTGCCAATACCGCGCCCGTCCGTTGCTTTGTGGATCGGATATCCCGTGGAGCCACATTGGATGAAGCCAGCAGGGAAGCCGGTGTGCCCGTATGTGCGCGTCGCTTCATGGAGCATACCTTCCATGTCATACGCACCCGTCGGGTGCATGAGGTCGCGGCGGCGTTCACCTATGGGCGGGAAGGCGTGATCCCGGGTTTGTTCGGCGAGATCGTGGCCCGGCTAGACCGGGAATCGGCGGGCGGGCTCGGGATCTTCCGTCAATATCTGGAACGGCACATCGTCCTCGACGGCGACGAACACTTCCAGGCGGGCGAACGCATGGTGGCCTTGCTGTGCGAGGGGGATCCGCGCAAGTGCGAGGAGGCAGCGGTCTCGGCCGCGGAGGCGTTGGAGGTCCGATTGGCCTTCTGGGATGCGATTCCGGCAGGTTCATCGATTGTGCGTACACAAGTCAGCCGTCCGCAGCGTCTGGAGGCGACGGTTTAGGTAGGGGTCTGGTTAGCATCCTCATGCGAGTGGTCGATGCGGAGTCCCCGTGCCCCTTTGCGGCGGGGGTGACGTGGGGGCGCGGGACAGGGTATCGTGACTACGCGTGGGTCTCCGGAGCAGCGGCTGTGCAACCCTGGGGAATGAAACGACGGATGGTGGTGAGGAGGTCGGAAGGACGGTCCGCGCCAGAGGACGCTGTGGTGATCCGCGCATTGAGGCGGAGGTGTTCCTCCGGTTCGAGTGGGATGGAGCTGACGACGATGGTGGGGATGTCGCGGAGTTCCCGGGTAGCCTGAAGGTGCTCCACGAGGGAGAAGCCATCCATGACGGGCATGACGAGGTCGACGACGATGAGAGCGGGTCTCTGTCGTTGGAGTACTTCCACGGCCTCCCGTCCATTGGAGGCGGTCTCGACCTTCCAGCCATCGAGTTCGAGGAGGCGGCGGGCGATCTCGCAGGCGTCGGCATCGTCCTCGACGACGAGGATGCTCTTGCGGACGGCCTCCCGCATGTGGCGGGCAACGGCGCCTTCGAACCGGTCCCACTCCAGTGGCTTGATGAAGCAGTCGGTGGCACCGAGTGCGATGTCGGCTTCGTGGTCCGGGTGGGTGACTGTCAGGACGACGGGGATGTGGCTGAGGGTTGGGTCGGCCTTGATGTCGGCGATGGCGAGCCAGCCCCGGGAATCGGGATCGGTGACGTCGATGGCGATCAGGTCGGGCCTGATGTCGCGGGCGATGGTCAGCGCGCTTTCGTTTTCGGTGGGCGTGACGATGCGGAAACCCTCGGAGGCGAGCGTGGCGGCAAGGCGTTCGCGGGTTGTGGGAGGATCGATGAGGGCGAGGATGGTGGGCTGGACCGATCCGGAAGGGCCGGGGTCGGATGCAGGGGCTTCGGGTGGGTGGCTGGCTGGATTGGAGGCTTCGAGGCCTGGCAGCAGGAGGGAGAAGACGGAGCCTGCACCGGGAGTGCTGGCGACCTGGATCTCGCCACCGAGCATCTGGGTCAGCCTACGACTGATAGCCAGACCGAGGCCGTTTCCGCCGAATCGCCGGGTGGGTGAGGTGTCCGCTTGGACGAAGGGCTGGAACAGCTGATCCAGCTGGGACTCGGTTATCCCAATGCCGGTGTCCGAGATGGAAACGACCAGGTGTGGAACCTGATTCCGGACCGTGGAAGAGACGAAGACCCCGATGGTGCCGTTCTCGGTGAACTTGGCCGCGTTGGTCAGGAGATTGGTGAGGATCTGGCGGAGCTTCTGTTCGTCCGAGACGATCGGGCCGATGAAGGGCAGGCAATGGACGATGATTTCGTTCTGTCGTTCCTCGGCGAGGGGCTGGACGAAGGCGACCACGTCCCGGATGACGGGGCATGCCTCGAAAGGCTTGAGACTCAGTTGCATCTTGCCGTCCTCGATTCGGGAGAGGTCGAGGACGTCGTTGATGAGGTGCAGCAGGTGGACGCCGGCGGACAGGATCCTACGCAGGTCCGTAGCGAGTTGGTCGGGTGGCAGGTTGGGCGAATCCTCCAGCAGCAGTTCCGAGTACCCGATGATCGTGTGGAGCGGGGTACGGAGTTCGTGGCTGATGTTGGTCAGGAAGACTGTCTTGGCACGGCTGGCAGCCACCGCTTCGTCGCGCGCGCGGAGGAGTTCGGCCTGGATCCGCTCGTTCTCGAGCTCCACCCGGATGCGTTGGACGGCCAGTCCGATCCGGGATCCGCAGGACTCGAGGATGGGGAGCCAACGCTGGTGCCACATGGCATCCCAAGGTCCGCCGTCGATTCGGATCTGTGCAAAGACTGTCCCTCCGCAGTGGACCGGGACGAGGAGGTGGGAGGTTGTGTCTTCGGGGGGTGAGGTCGTGGGCGGGTTGGGAGGCTGGTCGGAGTTGGCCTCTATCTGGACGGTGCGGGCGGCAAGACCATGGGTCGAGCCGAGTTCGTACGCGACCTTCGAAAGGAGCGCGGGTTCCTCGTGTTCCGACTGGAGCAGCGCATCGAGTCGGCGCACGAGGTCGAGCTTCTCACCTCGTTCGACGAGGCGCCGGTGGCACTCGTTGGATTGCTGGAGCTCGTTGATCAGGTCCGCTGCCCGCTCGCTGAGACGGGCGTTTGCGGCCCGCAGGGATTCCATCTCTTCCCGTATTCCAAGGGAGGCGTGAGGAGGAATGGGAGTGCTCGGTGGGACCCGCTGGTCGACGGGGGCAGGGATGCGGCTGGGATCCGTCGACTCACGCGGGGCACCGGAGGGCGGAGCGGAGAGGCGCGAATTGGCCCCCGGAATGAGCCCGTCGTGGGGCTGCGTGCCATGCGTCCCAGAGGGACGGGCGTTCGGGAGGTGTGTCCTCATGGGTGCCTAATTCCCATTATTGTGTAGGAGGGGTGTCAACAGTTGGAGAACTACGATTGGCTAAAAGTGGTACCTGGATTCGTCGATCGCTGTCGGCTGGGGCAGCAATAGCCATTGTTGGGTCGCATGATCATGCGATGGCGCGGGTCGTTGGGCTTGGTAGGTTGAGGGAGCAGGCAGCGGAGTTGCATCACGGGATCGGCCACGCATGTCATAATCAGAGGGGACATGTCGTGTTCAACCGTGACCTCTTGGGGAAGGGGGGAGGACACTGGGGGTGTCGTCCGATCGGGCGGGTGGGGACCCAAGCTTGCCCGTTCCTTCGCTGCCTGCCTTCTTCGGCTGTTGGTTGCGGACCGGGATGGGAGGTGACCGAGGAGAGGGGAGATGGGCCTCAGTTTCAGGGGATCCAATTGCCTAGATATAGTTCCTTCCGGCTGGGGTAGCCGTTGGCTTCGGATAGGATGGGATTTTCCGTTCGGCGAGCATGCAGGTTCCGGCATTGGAGGCGCTCCGGATCCGGGCGGCCCTCCAGGAGCGCGTGGCCAATGCCTCCTTGGCCCCGTGGGTCGCCGGTGAGCTTCAGGGTGCAGGGGGCAGCGAATCTGGGATGAGGTCGGCGGAGAGGTTGGCGTAGGCAAAGGTGAAGGTCAGTCGAGTGCCGCCGCTTGGCGCTGCCTGGCAGGAGAAGGTCCCATCCAGACGGGCCGAACGCTCCCGAAAGCTGCGGAGCCCGGAACGTTCAGACGACTGCTGGGCCGGATCGAATCCGCAGCCGTTGTCGATGAACTCCATCGTGATGTCCTCCGGGGTTGTCCCGATCCGGACTTCAACCTGTGTCGCGCGGCTGTGCTTGATGACGTTGGATAGGGCACCATGAACGATCTGGATCAGGTGACGGCGGGCCTCCCCGGAGATCTGGATGTCGGGGAGCGAATCCGGTATTTGGAAGATCAGTTCGATGGGTAGTCCGTGGAGCTGTCGCTCGGCGGCGGTGACCAGGTAGTTGATAGCAGAGTTCAGCCCGTCGCGTTGGGGGTCGGTGAGCCAGACGAGTTCGTCGAGGTCCCGGATGAGTCGCTGGGCCGTGGTGCTGAGCGTGGGGTGCGACTGGCTGGCCAGGATGGAGATGCGGGCAAGGCCCACCCCGATGCCATCATGCAGGTCGCGGGCGATCTGCCAGCGCCGGGCCTGTGCCTGCTGCCGGTATTCCTGTTCCAGGAGGTGCCGGGTCCGGACGTGGCGTCGTTGGAGGTATAGGCCAGCAAGGGCGACGAACAGACCTGCTGCGACCGTCCGGAAGGACCACGTATGATACCAGCGGGTCGGGATGAGGATGGAGATGGTGGACTCGGCAGCATCGCCGCCCTCTGCCGATCGGATGCGGAGGGTCAGGCGGCCTGCGGAGAGATGGTGGTATCGGATCCGCCCGTCAGCGGGAGCCGTGCTCCAGGACTGATCCACGCCGTCGAGGCGGTATTGGATGGGTGCCATCTCCGACTCAGCGCGGCCTGGGTTGGCGAGGGTGAAGTCGAGGACTTGATCTGCGTCTGGTGGGCAATCGAGGTGCCTCACGGAGCCCTGCAGGATGTCGCGCCAGAACACTCCGCTTGAGTCGGAAGCCGAAGTGATGGTGGGAGCCGGCCTTGGGATGGCGACCAACTGTTCGCGGGGGACACGCAGGGCTCCGGCGATGGTTGCGAACCAGAGGTTGCCCTCAGAATCCCGGGTTGAAGAGGGAGGCCCTCCATTGCACTCGGTTACCCAGGCAGCGGGGTCCCGTGGGCGGAAGAGGCGGAGTTGGGCGGCCCGGCCGTCCGCCACGGCCTCGAGTTCGGAGCGATGGATGCCGGCAATGCCCTGATGTCCGTGCACCCACAGGCGTCCATGGAGATCGTCCACCACGCCGAGTACCAGTGACTCGGCGAGGCCGTGTTCCGTGCCGAAGCGGAACCACTTGCCCCGGCGAAACCGCACCAGGCCCTCGGTCGAGCCGAACCAAATTGTCCCGTCCCCGTCTTCCAGCGAGGGATTCAAGATGTTGGACGGCGCGCCGTTGCTGAAGTTGTGAAGGAAGGGAGCCCCGTTGGAGAGATGCACCGCACCGTAGCCGATCGATCCGATCCACAGATCTCGATTGGTCAGCTCCAGGACGCTCAGCCACGTCGCCTTGTGCACATGCTCCGGGCGCGGGAGTACGATCGATCGCCAGTCGCGGAGGTTGGTGGACTCCACCACGTTCGTGGCGGAGGCGTGCCAGAAGCGTCCGGAGTGTCCCTTCGAAAGGTAGGAACGTTCCGAGGGCGCAGGCACAGGTTGCCTCTCGATGGTCAGGTCGGTCAACGAGTGCGCAATCTGATTGCCCGTGGAGAAGGCCGATCCGTCCGGGAGGGCTAGTATCGATCCAAGCTGGGCAGGGCCCTGGGTTCCCAGAAACCTCCCATCCTTCCAGTGCACAGCGAAATGGCCGCGCCGGTCCTCGACCGTAAACCACACGGAACCTTCCGCCGAGGAGTCGATGGCATAGACGTTCCTGCTACTGGTGGACTGGGGATGGGTCCAGAACTCGACGGCGGGCGGGCCCAGATGGATCAGGCCGTCCCGATCCGAGCCAAGCCACAGTCCGTCGGAGTCGCCGTCAAGCCACGGTTGCCTGCCGAACTCGGCCGCCTGGACGCGGCGGTAGTGGTCTTCCCGGCGAGCGGTCTCGGAAGGTGGGAGCGGGCGCGGTTGCGCACTGCCCCGGATCTCCAGCCAACTACCATTGGTTCGCCGGACCAGTGCCCGTCCAGGGTCGGCCTGGATGAGGGTGAAGTCGCGATCAAGTTCGGACGCAAAAATTGAAAGGGGGCGGAGGGACCAGCCGGGAGAATTGGAGGAGGACGCCGCGCTCGGAAGCGGCTCGATCCGGCTGATGACCCATTTCCGGGCTGGAGCATCACAGCTGACGCAAAGATCGTTGGACAGGTACACACAGATGCGAATGCCAATCGCAAACCCGACCTGGGAGGCGTCCACGGATGCCCAACGTCCACGGTGCCGCCGGACGACATGATGGTAGTCGTAGCCGACGAGCAGGTCGTCCTCGGGCCCGGCCGCGACCAGGGTAATGGAGGGGTGCTCCGGAGCCCCGAACTCGCGGTTGGGAAGGGTCTCGAAGGCGCGCCCGTCGAATCGCTGCAGTCCGCGCAGGGATCCGCACCAGATCCAACCCTCCGGTGCCCGGCTGAGTGTCTGCACGCGGTTCTGGGACAACCCCTGGCGGGAATCGAATCGGCGTAGGGCCCAGTCAGAGGGGGCCTTGGATGAGATCCCGGGTGCGCCTTGGACGGCTTTCACCGCGACCAGTTGGCCGGCCAGTATCAGCAGCCGGCCAAGGTGACGGGTGAACTGGCTGAAACAACTCGTGCGGCCCATGGCTGACTACCGCCCTATCTGAGCCTCACCCGGCTGGCCAATACTAACAGTGGTTATATCCAATGTGGGACGAGGCAAGCCTAGGCGCGGGTCTTGGCAAGGGCCTCGATCAGGGAGTGGACGCGAAGCTTCTGATAGATGCTGCGGATGTGGGTGCGGACGGTGTCGACGGAGATATTCAGGTCCGCGGCGGTCCCTTTGTAGCCACGCCCGGCGCGCAGGAGGGAAAGCGTGGCGAGCTCGCGTTGGGTGAGGACCGGGTCATCCGGGGATTGTTGGGGCTTCTGGAATGTCTGGACGACGCGGCGTGCAATGGCCGGGCTCATGGGTGCGCCACCGGCGACGACGTCGCGGATGGCTGAAAGCAGGGCTTCCGGTGGATCGGACTTGAGGAGGTAGCCGTTGGCGCCGTTGGCGAGGGCGCGGAAGATGTCGTCATCCTCATGGAACATGGTGAGGACGAGAAACTGGGTGGAAGGGAAGAGTCCGCGGAGCATGGGGATGCCGGTTCCGCCGTCGATCTCGGGCATCCGGAGGTCGACGAGGACGATGTCGGCTGGGTAGTTGAGCAACCCGGACAGGGCGGGGAGGATGCCAGGGTAGGTACCGGCGCAGGTTGTGTCCGGTGTGCTGCCAAGAAGGACCTGCATGGCGGACCGGACCTCCGGGGCGTCATCGATGACCGCGACCCTGATGGGTGGCTGGGGAGTGGAGTGCACAGCGCAAAGCAGGAGGATAGGCCCGGGCTTCAAGGGGTCGCCATCGCATTTTCATGCGATGTGGGCGTATTCCAGCGCAGGCGACATCTCCGTTGCTGCGGCCATCGGTTTTCCCGTGGCCCCGCATTGAATCTATCGACTCATGCGATGCCGGGCCGATGACAGAGGATCTCGGGCATGGATTGGAAACGTGCGATGCGATGGGTCGTGGCTTCGGCGGTGTTGCTGGGGTTGGCGACGGGGTGTGTGTTCATGGATTCGAGTCGGAGGAACCATGAGCAGACGAGTCTGGTGAACTACCTCTACCCAGGAGATTCGGCGAAGGCGATGACGCCCACGATTCCGACGCTGACCCTGCCGTTGAAGGTGGGATTGGCCTGGGTTCCAGGCGATTCCAGGAAGGAACGGCCGTACGGCGAGTCAACGCTGCCGGAAGAATTCCTCCAGAGCACTCTGGCCGAGGTGCGACGCCAGTTCACCAATCTGGCGTTTGTCTCGGAGGTGGTGATGATTCCCACCGCGTATCTCCAGCCCGGGGGCGGCTTCCAGAATCTGGATCAGATCCGGGCGATGCATGGGGTCGACGTGATTGCGTTGGTGTCCCGGGACCAGAAGCAGTTCAACGACTCGGACCAACTCTCGTTCTTCTACATGACCATCGTGGGGGCGTACACGGTGCCTGCGGAGAAGAACGAGACCTACACGATGGTCGATACGGCGGTGTTCGACATCCAGAGCCGGTCCCTGCTGTTCCGTGCGCCGGGAGTGCACCGGTTGAAGGGGCGTTCAACCTACGTGGGGCTGGATCTGGACCTGCGCAAGGACCGGTTGGAAGGCATGAAGCTGGCGACGGAATCGATGGTGACCGAGCTCAAGACCGAGCTGGCCGCGTTTCAGGGACGGATCAAGAGCCAGCCGGAAACCGTCCGCATCGTGAAGCGCCCGGGGTACACGGGTGCTGGCGCCGGAGGGTGGCTCGATGCGGTCTGGATCGGGGGCGCCGCAATCGCTGGATTCGCGGTGTCCATGCGTCGTCGGGCACGCCGGGGGCAGGCCTGAAGCCATGAAATATGCTCGCAGAGTGGCCGGCTGGCTCTGGCTGGGAGGTGGTCTTGCCGGGGTGGTGCTGCTCGCGTGGTGCGTTCCCGGCCTGTCGGAACTGCTCGTCCTCGATCGCGAACGGATTGCTGGCCGCGAGTTCTGGAGGTGGTTCACGTATCCATGGGTGCATTTCTCGGTGGCGCATTTGGCCGTCGATCTGGGTTGCTTCGCCGGGCTGATCGGGCTGGCCGGCAGGTTCGGCCTTCGGGCCGATTGGGGTTGGCTCGTGTGGCTGGCCGCGGTTGCTGCTGGAGTTGGTGCAACGAGCCTGGTGCTGGATCCCCGGCTGGATCGGCTTGGCGGGTTGTCGGGCGTCAATGTGGCGTTGGGAATGCGTGTGGGTCTGATGCTTTGGAACCGAGGTGAGCGGGTGGTGGCGGCTGGGTTGGTGCTGGGACTCGGGTTGAAGCTGGCCACCGAGAGCATCGGCATCGGAGGCCTCATCCAGTTCGGGCAGGTGGGTGTGGAAGCGTTTCAGCCAAGTCATTGGGCTGGGGCAGTGTGGGCACTCTTGCTGGAAGTGGGGTGGCAGGCTGGGCGCGCCTTGTCTACCGCGAAGAATCCGCCGCCGAGGGATGGGTTACCGCGGAAGAATCACCGCGAACCTGCTGGGTGGAGGTGAGCGTGAGCTGGGTGGTCGATCATTGCGAAGTCGGGTTGCCAAGCAGGATTCTACCCTTCGGACGAGTGCTCCCAGTTCATGCGCGCCAACGTTGATGCAGTACCCAGTGCTGCATCGGGTCTGAACGAGAACCGAACGAACTCGCGCCTCGATGACCGCGACCGGAAACCGATCGGATCTGCAGAATACGGGAATCGTGCCCGCAACCGGAAGTGGCACCTCGATCATCGATCCAGGCTCCTGACCTCGGTGGTGCACCGGAAACTGACGGTAGCGCTCGAAGCGAACTCCTTGCTGGGAGAGCTCGAGGCACGGGCAGGTTTCGTAACAAAGTCTGTGCGGGACATCGGTTTGGTCGACGGCTGTTCCCGCGTCCCGCCTTGAACTCGAATCCGACGTCTTGGAACCCAGCTTCGTGACCTCGTATTGGCTACGCCGCTGGCTATGGACGGGGTGGGCCGTCGTAGGCGCGGGCGCCGAGCTCACGATGATGGGTGTGCTCGACAGTCAGGAGGGAAGGACCCGTCACCGTTGGCGCCGAGATGAAGCCGTGATGCCGGCCCATCCAGTAGGCCAGCAGCCAGGCTCCCGGCTCGACGACGTCGTTGCCCCCGGCTCCGCCGTCGGGCTGCATCACCCAATGGTCCCAACGGAGCGGCTCGGTCTCACGCGGCGGGAACGTGCGAGTCCCACCCTTCAGGGCGGTATAGCCAGGCGGGGTGTGCAGGTCGGTCCGATGCGAGTTCTGGTAGGACCAGACGCGAAGATCGAGTGGCCAGCCGCGCAGGTGTTCGACGGAGGCCACGGCGTCGGCGTCCTGTCCGGTGAGCGCACCGTAGAGGTAGTTGAACCACGGGTTCTGCTCGGCGCGGACGGCCTCGTAGCTGCGTTCGTACCCGCGGCGGTATTGGGCGTGGAGGTCGGTATCCTTCTCGAATCGGAGGAGGTTCCAGTAGCTCCAGAAGGCGAGTTCATCCAGGAAGTGGAGGATGCTCTCGGGCGGAAAGGTGTTCCGGGCTCGGAGGGTGTAGGCCGGATATCCGAGGGCAACCAGTTCGCGGTAGGCCGCGGCGAAACGGGGTTCGCCGGTGACGGCTTCGGCGGTCTTGATGAAGGAAAGCAGCTCGATGGCCTGCAGCCCTCGGTCGTACTTGCCTTCATCGGTCAGGAAATAGTCCGGGTCCCAGCGGCCCCAACGGGTGGGCTTGCCGTCGACATCGATCAGCTGCCAGCGGTTGCGTATGAGGTGATCCGCGACCCGGGCGATGTGGGCCTTCGCCTGCTGGATTTCGGGTCCTTCGGCCACGAGGTCGAGAAAGAGGGTGAGCGCGTAGAAATGGGAGCAGAGTTCGTCGGAGGAGGTGTCGCCCTTCCACTCGAACCGGCCATCGGCGGTGTCGTGCCATTCAGCGGCGTAATTTCCGGAGCCGTGTCCGGCTTGGTGTCCGCGCTCGCCTTTCACCCAGACCGAGCGCGCTGGGAAGCCGGGGATGCCAGACATCGCCTCGAGCCAGCGGATGGCGTGGAAGGTGTTGGTGGCTTCTCGCCGGGCGTCGGGATCGCGGGTTACGGCGTAGCGGTAGGCCTGGGCGGCCAGATAGTTGCCGGAGTAGCCGCCGTCGTTGTCGCTGACCTCGCGGACGTACTGCTTCGTGGCGGCGTCCCATTCGAGCTTGTGGACGAATCCCAGTCGGCGCTGGCCCCATTCGTCAAGGTGTCGGTCGTAATAGGCGGCCTTCTTGGCGAGAGTGTACGGCTCGTACCGGATGATGCCCAGCCCGGCGTCGGTCGCGAGGAAGACGGAACGGTCGTGGACGGCGATCGCGTTGACGCGTTCGGCTGGGACCCAGCGGCGGCCTGCGAAGTAGTCGAATCGGCCGCCGCTGGAGCGGATCGCACCGCGGGAAGTGCCGATCCAGAGGTCGTTGGTGAACCCGTTCGCGAGGCAGAGCGTGTCCTCGAATGGGAGCCCCTGCTCACCGCGGAGGTGGGTCAGTGACATTCCCCGAAGGAGCCCGAGCCCGCGATCGGTGGCGATGCACAAGGCGGACCCGTGGCTCAGGGCGTCACGGGTGGTGGTGGAGGGGAGCGTGCCCCAGTCCCAGGCCTGATCGGAGGGCCACGTGTAGGCGTCGAGGCCTCCGAACTGGCCGGCGGCGAACGGGGCAAGGCGGCCGGACCCCTGGACGAACAGGGTTTCCTGATGTGGAACGAGGCGGTTGATGCTGAAGCGGGCGCGGTTGGTGGAAAGGAGTTCGAGCCTGTCCCCATCCACCCGCCACAGCTGGTTTCCGATCGCTGCAACGGGCTGGCTGCGAAAGAGAACGAGGTCGGAAACGGGTTCGGACGAGATGCGGGTCCAACCGCCGACGGTCCGGCGGAGGAGGCCCGGGGCGGTGACGATCCAAAGCGCCCCGGGCGCGGACACGATCCGGCGGACCGCCTGGGTGCATCCGGGGTCTGGGGACAGGCTCGTGCCGTCCAGCCGGAACAGGCCGCGGCTGGACCCGACGAATGCCTGTCCCTCGTGGATGGCGACGGACGTCAGGGCGTCCGGATGGGGGACCTGGATGCCGACTTCCTGGAGGTAGGGGGTGTCGGAGATGGGATTCGGCGCTCGGAATGTGTTTGGAATATCCTGGGAATGAATATCTTGCACGCAAAACGACAGGCAGGCCACAGGAAGGATCAGGGTGGACCAGGGGGAGGGAAGTACGACGCCCATGCGAGGACCCTACGACGTTCCGGGCTGTAGTGACAGGATGTTGGGCTCCAAGCGGATCCCCTTTTGACAACCCGCCCCGGGAAGGGTGCTTCGGGACAGGCGCAGGGTAGAAGACGGGGTTGGTGGAGAGGGCGTGACCTGAATGGGGGATTCGTGATTCAAGGTCGCCGGCCAGGGGCGTTTGATTTGTGTAAATATTTTCTGGTTATGTGATTACGTATCTTTTTAGCGGTCCTTCGTTGGCATTTGCACCCAATCGTTGGGTGGGTTTGGTAGCCATATATGGGTAGTGTTATCAATTCGGGATAAATAATACATTGTCGCAGGCGTAGGTTAGTATTTGAGAGTACGAGCCAGTAAGGTTTATACCTACACGCGTAGATGGAACGTCCTGTAGGGGTGACGGCAGGGACCGTCCGGAACCAAAGGGGCAGAAACGTTCAACCACTACCGTTATGAAGGGCTATCTGGGGTTGGGTCGGTGCACGGGGATCTGCACGACCGGTGAAGGGAACAGAAATTCTTCGACGCTTGCCGATTCTGGCGTGGCCTGCGACCGGCGGCGCACCTGTGCGGGGGCAGGACCTGGGGGGTTGCTCCTTCGGGCGCTGGTGCTGCTGGCGTTGCTGACATGGGCCGCAGTTCGGACGGAGGCCGGACGCCCATTGGCGGAGAACATTGTCTTCGGCTCGGTCTGGAAGGCGGATCGTGCGGAGATCGGAACGAATCTTGTGATCGAAGCCCGGCGCGGTGATGTGGGGCCTGTGGTGGCCCGATGCCGGATCGGGGAGGATCCAGGTGCCGGCGAACTCTTCTTCCTGCACATCCAACGCGAGTCGGCGCCGGCGCTGTCGCCGGTGGCGGTGGATGCCGCCGACGTGTTGACCCTCGTGGTGACTTCCTCGGGTCAACCGACATTCCGGACGCGCGTCAAGATGCCTGCTCCGGGTCGGTGCCTGAGGATTGATTTTGGTCGGAGCGGCCGGGAAGTGGCAGTGACCGAGGTGGATCGGGCACCGGTGCACGTTCGCAGGCCGGTGTTGGTGCGACCCAGTTCAGGGGCAGAACGCGATCCGGAATCGTCGAGGCGCATGGAACTGGCTGCGTCCGTGATGCGGGTTGTCGAACGTCGCCCGGCGATGCGCTGAGCCGGGACTCCAGTCGGTGGCTGGAATTGGGGCGGGAACTTCCATGGTGGAGTGGGTGGGGCCGCGGTGTCATGCCACCCTCATGAATGCTGAACAGACCGTGACAACCCTTCCCTCCGCGGGCTCTGAAAGCCCTTTCCGGATCCCGCGGGTGGCGATCCTGGCCTTCTACTTCGGGATCTTCGGGGTCCACCGCTTCTACACGCGTCGGCCGATACTTGGGATCCTGCAGTTGATCACGCTGGGTGGTTTCGGGATTTGGGCGTTGGTCGACTTCATCCTGATCCTGTGCGGGATGATCCGGGACGACCAGGGCCGGCCGATCCGGAGCTGGGACGTCGGAACCTCCGCCAGCCAGAAGACGATCCTCCCGCCGTTCCTGCTGTGCACGTTGTTCGGCGTTTTTGGGATCCACCGGTTCTACGCGGGCAAGATCGGGACCGGCCTTCTCCAGTTGGTGACGATGGGTGGCCTTGGCATCTGGACGCTGGTTGACCACATCATGCTGGCGTGGGGCGCGTTCACGGACAGCGGCGGGAATCGCATCACGCGCTGGACCTGACTTGATGGGCTGGCCTCCCGGGAACGACACGGGTCGTTCCCGGGACCGGGTTCACCGATCTGCCGGAGTAGCGATGGACTGAAGGAGGTAGTGGTCGGGGAGTTCGACTCGGAGCAGTTCACCGGCGCGGCTGATGTAGGCCACGACGGTGAAGTGTTCGAGGATCCGACCCTCGATGCGGAAGGCGCGCATGGAATGGCGGCCGACGCGCAGTTCACCATCGCTGGCTTCCCAGCGGATGGCCGGGGTGGCCGGGCCGTTGGTGGTGCTGGAAGGTTTGGGCGAGGTGAGGCCAAGACCGGGTGGGAGAATGGCCGCGACCGGGCCAAGGGCTGCCGGAATCTGGTTCAGGTCTTCCCGAGAAAAGCGCTGCCGGAAGTTCTTCCCGCGTCCCTCGTCGATGATGAGTTCCACGGCGTCCTCGCCCCGGGAGGAGCGGAGTTCCCAGGTTGTCGGGCGTTGGATCAGGCGGAGGACGAGTTCCTCCCATTGGTGTTTCAGGTCGAGGTCGATTTGTCCCACGACATACCAACGGGCGTCCGGGGTGTTGGCCTTGAGGGTCAGGTCGATGTCGAGATGGTAGCCGGTCGCGGCGGATACCATGCCTTCGGGGGAGAGGGAGTTGGTTTCCGGAGGGCGTTCTCGGACGCTCGGCAACCAACGGAGTTGCCCCAGGTCCTGGCCTTGGCGCGTCAGGCGCAACGTGGAGGGGTCGGCGGCATTGAGGATCCGTTCGACGACGGCTTCGAGCGGCACGCTCGACACCAACTTCCCGCCGGTGCCGGATTCAGTTCGCCACAGCAGGATGACCATGGTGAGCCAGAAGGCTCCGATCGCGGCGGTGATGAGGTGCCGGACCATGGGGTGTAGGGAAGCGGGGCTGGCGGGACTACCGCCCGGGAGTGTTGGGGATGACGAGGACCTGTCCCTGACGGAGGCGACGGGAGTCGACCGCCGGGTTGGCGGCCTGAAGCGCGGGAAGGCTCACACGATACTGGCGAGCGATGCTGGAAAGGGATTCGTTGGCGAGGACGCGGTGGGTCCGGGTCTGCGGTTGAGGCTGTGGCTGGGCGATGGGCGTGCGCGTGGTCGACGGGCCGGTGGTGCCGGGTTGGGGGGCGGTTCGGACTGGGGTCGCTGGGGGATTGGTGACGACGGGCACGATCCGTTCCTGCGGCGGTTGGACGAGGGGGTTTGTCTGCGCGACGACTTGCCGGCTCAGGATGCCGATGTGGTGATTCAGGACGTCGATCTTCTGCAGGAGCATGGTGTTGGTCCGGCGCAGGTTCTCGAGTTCGAACTGCTGCTGGTCGCGGAACATCCGCTCGGCGTAGCGTCGGGCAAGCTCGACCTCGGCATTGCGGATGCCGTCGGTGGCGGACTGGTCGCGGAATTCGCCATTGTTCTGGCTGCGGCCGATCTCCAGGTAGCGCTGGTAGTGGTACATCGCCATCACCTGGGCGGGGCCTTGATTGGTCAGGCGGGTCCGGTAGAGGTCGCCGAGGGACAGGTGGGCGAAGAGGTTCTGGGGATTGGATTCAAGGGCCCGGTAATAGCTTTCGCGGGCGTTGTCCCAGCGGCCCTGGTCTGCCCAGCGCAGGCCATCCTGATAGTTGCCCTCGCGGCGGGGGTCGCCGGCGGGGCGGTTGATCCAGTCACAGCCACCGATCGTGGCGGCCAGCAGGATCAGACAAAGGCAGCGCAGGATCCCCACCCGGAAGTGTGGTTCACCAGAAGATCGCGCGCTACGCATGGGGACAGGCTGACGCGGCCGGGGACGGATTTCAAACTTGGGTTGTTCGCATTGCAGGCAGGAGGCGGCTCGTGGGGACACTCGCCCCACCGGAGAGCGGCCGTTGAGGGGTGGGGCGAGAGTCTGTCGAGCCGGGTCAGGCTGAGGTTCTTGGGCCCAGCGCCAATTCTGTAGGCTGCGTGCCCCCAAGCGGCGGTTCATGATCCACGCCGGGTGAGGGCACCCGGCCTACAAGCTCGCTGGGGGCGGTTTCAAGATCCGCCCCACCGCATCGGGGGGGCGGGCAAGATCCGGATTGGAAAGCAGGCCCGTGGAAGCCAAGCTGGTCCGCATGAAGTTCCCTTGGATCCTGCTGCTGCTTGCCATGGCTGTCGGCTGTGCGAAGGCGCAGAAGCCCGTGATCAAGCCACCGACGGGAGTCGCAGGTCGGCAGATCGAGACCGGCTTTACCGAAGTCGTGACGCGGACGAACTCACTACGGTTCCTCCTGTCGTTGCCGGCGGATTACGGAGTGGATCCCGAGAAGCGGTGGCCGTTGGTGCTCTTCCTCCACGGCGCAGGCGAGCGCGGCAGTGATCTGAAGAAGGTGGCGGTGCATGGGCCGCCGAAGCTCGTGCAGCAGGGAAAAGCCTTCCCATTCATCCTCGTTTCGCCGCAGTGCCCCGAGAACCAAGTGTGGGACACGGAGGTCCTGCTGGCTTTGGTCGACAAGCTCCAGTCGGAATACAAGGTCGATGCGCGTCGGACGTATGTCACCGGCTTGAGCATGGGCGGTTACGGAACCTGGGCGTTGGCATCGCGGTATCCTGATCGTTTCGCGGCAGTGGCGCCGGTGTGCGGTGGCGGTGAGCGGATCCGGGCCTTGCTGCCCAGCCAGCGCGAAGCACTGAAGACTTTGGGTGTCTGGGCATTTCATGGCGGCAAGGACAACGTCGTGGCGTTGTCCGAGAGCGAGCGGATGGTCGACGCGTTCAAGCGGGCGGGTGTAACCGACGTCCAGCTGACGGTTTATCCCGAGGCGGGACACGACTCGTGGACCGAGGCCTACAACACGGCAGGGTTGTACGACTGGCTCCTGAAGCACAGCCGGTAACGGGTGGATTTTGTGGGTCCGAATACCTCAGGCAACTGAACTATGGACCCGCGCCAATTGCCGCCCGACTTCCGCGAGTTCCTCGAATCTCTCAACGCCGCTGGGGTTGAATACCTTCTTGTTGGGGACCGCACGGATTGGTGAGTGTTTTCGAGTGATCTCCCAATTTCGGAAGGCTGGCTGGTGGTGGGTTTTGCTCTGGGCCTCGATGGTGGGGCTGCGTGCGCAGCAGTTCCCGAACAGTTGGGCGATCACGGACGCCCGCCTCGCGGCTTACTTCGAGGCGGAAGTCCTCCGCATCGAGACCAACTGCATGGCGGAGGTCCGGACGCTGGGTGACTGGACCTCGCAGCGCGATGAACGGCGGCGGCAGTTGCTCGACATGCTCGGGCTGTGGCCGCTTCCGGAGCGGACGGAATTGAAGCCGGTGGTGACCGGGCGGGTGGACGGGGATGGGTTCCGGGTCGAGAAGCTGCACTTCCAGTCGATGCCGGGACTCTACGTCACGGCAAATCTCTACCTGCCGAAAGGCGCGACGGGGCCGGCTCCGGCGATCCTGTATGTCTGTGGCCATGCCGAGGTGAAGACCAACGGGGTCAGCCTCGGCAACAAGACCGCCTATCAACACCACGGGGCTTGGCTCGCACAGAACGGGTACGTGTGCCTGGTGATCGATACGCTGCAGTTGGGCGAGATCCAGGGGGATCATCACGGGACTTACCGGCTGGGCCAGTGGTGGTGGAATGCCCGCGGGTACACGCCGGCTGGAGTGGAGGCCTGGAACTCGATCCGGGCGCTCGACTACCTCGAGACGCGGACGGAGGTGGATCGGACGCGGTTCGGCATGACCGGCCGCAGCGGCGGCGGCAGCTACACGTGGACGACGGCGGCGGTGGATGACCGCGTGAAGGTGGCGGCGCCCGTGGCAGGGATGACGGACCTGCGCAACCACATCTGCGACGGCGCGGTCGAAGGCCACTGCGACTGCATGTTCTTCGTGAACACGTACCGGTGGGATTTCCGTCTGAACGCCGCCCTGTTCGCGCCCCGCCCGTTGCTCATCGTGAACACGGATGCCGACAACATCTTTCCCTTCGACGGCGTGACACGCCTCTTCACGGCAACGCGTCGGCTGTACGAAATGCATGGGGCGTACGACCGGATCGGGTTGGTCATGGGGCCAGGTCCGCACAAGGACAGCCAGAACCTGCAGGTGCCGGTGCTGCGTTGGTTCAACCAGCATCTGCGCGATCACGATCCGCTGGTGGAACGGGCGGCAACAAAGCCGCTCGCCCCGGAACAGCTGCGGGTGCTTGAAGCCATCCCGCCGGATCAACGGAACAAGACCGCCCAGGAGTTCTTTGGCGAACGTCTGCCGCCCAACGTGGATTCGCTGGAGACCTTGAGGCGCCTGCTGGCGCGAGAGGTCTTCATGGGTTGGCCGGTGGAAGCCGGAGCTCCCGAAGCACGGTTGTTGGGGTCGGCGACCTCCGGCGGGCGATTCCTTCGGGAGTTCGAGTTCCTCAGCCAGGCCAACGTACCGCTGCGGCTGTTCGTGCTCGCCCGCGAGGGCGAGGCGCCGGCGCGGGTGGAACTGCGCGTCCTCGACGAAGCGGGTTGGCGGGAATGGCTGGCCGCTGGCCGCTTCGAGTTCAGCAGTGCCCTCAGCCGGTACACCTTCTCCGAGTCGCCCGCCTTCGAAGCCCGTCTACCGATGCTCGCCCCGGGCGCGGTCGTGGCGTGGTTCTGTCCGCGCGGCGTGGGCCCGGACCGATGGGAAGGTGACGCGCGGAAGCAGGCGCAGATCCGTCGGCGATTCCAACTGCTGGGGCAGACCGTCGATGGCATGCGGGTGTGGGATGTGCACCGGGCGCTGGCCGTGCTCCGCGGGTTGGCACCTGCGGCTGCCTTGTCGGTGAACGCGCGGGGCGTGATGGCGTCGCATGTACTCCACGCGGCGGTCTTCGAGGAGAATCCCCTGCAGCTGAATCTCGAGGGGCTCCCCGAGACCTATCGCGAAGGGCCGGATTACCTGAACGCCGCACGGATCACGGATCCAACCCGCGTTCGCGGGCTGGTGCGATCGGTCCATCGCGTAGCGGGCGAGTGAGCTTCGGTCACTTCGTCAACTGGACTGGCTGGAGGATGCCCGTGAGGCGGCCGCTCGTGGGATCGAACTCACGGATCAATCCGTCGAAGGCGCCGGTATAGAGACGCTTTCCATCGGGGCTGAAGGCGAGGCTGAAGACCGCGCCGTCGTGGCCGGTGAGCGTGGCGGTGCGCTTGCCGTCGGCAGGATTGTAGAGACGGACCTCGCCATTGGGGGCGGCGGCTGCAGCGAGGGTTCCCTCGGGATTAAAGGCGACGGCCTGCACGGGACCGGGCTGACGTTCGAAGTCGCGGACGAGGTTGACGTCGTTGTTGGCAGCGGTGCGTTCCTGGTTCTCCTTCGCGCGATAGATGCGCAGGCCCCCTTCGCCGCCGCCATAGAGGACGGTCTCTTCCTTGGGATGCCGCGCAAGGCAGGTGACGGGTTCGATCAGCTTGTTGATGTCGTCGATGAACTGCCCGCTGGCGGCATCGATGAGCTTGATGGCGCGGTCGCGGCTGCCGCTGAGGAGGCGATTGCCGGCGGGCAGCCAGGACGTCTGGAGGGACCAGTCGGAGTGGTTGTCGAAGCGCACGACCTCCTTGCCGGAGGGCCAGGCGAGGACGCGCACGGCCTTGTCCGCTCCGCCCAGTGCAAGGCGGTCCCCTGTGGGAGACCACGAGATGCCGTAGACGGAATCCGCGGCGACCTTCCAGGCGGCGGCCTGTTTCCCGGTCTCCACCTCCCAGACCTGCACTTCACCCAGGCTGGCGGGGACGCCGGCGGCGACCGCGAGGTGCTTGGAATCCGGAGAGAAGGCGAGCGACTCGATGCGCGTGGATTCCCCAACCCATCGGCCTTTCGGTTGGAAGTCGGCGGCGCCGAACACGAGCACCTCGTGGTAGCCGGATGCGGCGATCCACTTTCCATCCGGCGAGATCGCGAGCGCGGTGATCACCGGCAGCGACGGATACGTCGGCGGCGCGGTGATGCGCGTGCTGTAGGCGTCGGCCGGAGTGTCGTCCTTGGCACCTTCGCGGATCCAACGTTCGAGCAGGGCGACCTCAGCGGGCGAGAGCGGGTCGCCTTCCTTCGGCATGCTCGGTTCCTTGCCGGAGACTTCGGTGATGACGATCGATTTCGCCGGGTCGCCGGCGATGTAGTTCGGGCCGTTCTTGCCGGGCTTGGCGAAGAGCGCGTACGTCGAGGTATCGACGCCGCCCTTGGTCTTGTTCGGATTGTGGCAGCCGTTGCACGAGCGCTTGAAGATCGGGGTGATGTCCTTGAACCACGACACGGGAGCGTCGGCGGCGAAGCCCGAGACGGGTAAGACGATCGCCAGCGCGAGAGCGCGGAGGGCACGGGCGCGGGCGGTTCCCGTGTGGAACGGGGTGGCGACGTCCTCGTCGCCTTTCCGGAGCCCTTCCCGGGGCGATGAGGACATCGCCACCCCGGACGGTGGGGGGACCAAGGATACGGACATCGCCGCACCGGATGGGGTCGGTTGCACGAGCATGGGTCAGGGCGTGGGCTTGGGAGTGGCGGGTGCGTTGGTCGAGGCGGTCTCGACGGCGGGGGCGGCGATGGTCAGCGAGACCGGGGTGGTCTTCTGACGCCAGGTGCGGTCGTTGTGGGTGTAGGCGGCCGTCACCGCGATCTGGTGTTCCTTGCCGGCCTCGGCCTTCTCGGTGACGAGGAGTTGGATGGTGGCCTCCTTGGCCTTCGCCGCGACGGGTTGCACGGTGGCGACGACGCCGGCAGGAACGCCTTCGAGGGCGAGGCTCACTTCGCCTTCGAAGCCACGCCGCTCGACCTTCACCACGAACTCGGTGCGGTTGGCGGCAGAGGGTGAATTCGTGGGAAGCGCGACGGCGGAGAGCTTCACGGCGTCGGTGCGGAAGAACGGCGAACCCGGGAGCATGGCCGTGGCGTAGAGCGGAATGCCATGAACGGTGAGGTCCGCGAACCGCGGCGCCGACTGCATGAGGTTCTGGCCGTCGACGGAAGCCTCCGCGCGGATCGCAACGGGTCGGGTGCCGGTGCCCGCGTTGAAGGCGGCGTTGAGCTGGAGTTGGCCGCGGGACTGTCCGGGAGGAAGCGTCAGCACCGGGATGTTCACGCCGCCGGGACCATCGGCGAGGATCTTCACTTCGTTCGTGAATCCGGGGGAACGCGCGACCGCCACGTCGAGGGCAACCGTGGCATTCTGTTCGACGGCGGCCGATGCCTGCCCGAGGTCGACGGAGAATGGGGCGGGCGGAAGCACCGTAAGCCATCCGGCCTCGGAGAGCTGGACCGCACGGGCGACCGGCTTGCCGCCGATTTCAGCCGTGGCCTGCAGGCGCAACGGCAGCGACGTCGCCGAGGCATCCGCGGTGGCTCCGATCAGCAACCAGCCCACATCGCTGCCGGCGCCGACGGTGCACGGCACCACCGACACACCGGGTGGAAGATTCTGTCCCGAGACGCGCACGATCCCATCAAAGCCGTTGCGTCGCGCGACCTCGCACCGGATCGCCAACCATCCATCGCGATGGACGCGGACCCGGCCCACACCGGTCTTCACGCTGAAGTCCGGCGTGGTGTCCGGCTTCTGGAAGACCATCCGGTATCCGAAGCGTTCGCCGCCGCGATCGGTCAGGTCTCGGAGCGAGATCAGATACTCGACGTCCTTCTTCGCGTCGAACTCGATCCGGGCGTCGGGTCCGTTGGCGTCGTCATTCCGTTGCAGGACCTTTCCCTGCGCGTCCTGGAGCGTGAGCAGGGCGTCGAGCGGGGAACCGAATCGGCGGGCCTGAACGTCGACCATCCAGCGCTGGTCGGTCGGACTCTTGAACCGGAACGTGTCGACGTCGCCCGGTGTCCCGATGCGGCCGTTGAGGGCGATCGGAGCGGAGAGGGCGTTGGCCTTGTCGGCGGCGTTGTTCGGTTCGGCTTCGAGTTGCTCCGGAAGGTCGCCGACCTCGAAGCCGATCGGATTCGAGTAACCGGCGGCGGTGCGGGCGCGGATCTCCTGCCGGCCGACAGGTGCGTCCGGCGCGAGGGCGAGCGTCAGGCGGTTGGCGCCCTCGAGTTGGTGGCCGAGCAACTGCACCTCAACCGTCGAGCCGCGCCGGCCGCCGAAGGGAAACAGCGATTCGAGGTAAGGCCGGGTGCCGACGACGAAGTGGTAGGTATACTTGTCGCCGCCGAGGTGACGCAGGTCGTTGAGGCGAGCTATGTACTCGCCATCGGCGGGTGCCTTGAAGACGAGGAATGGGTCGAGCCCGTGGGCGTCCTCGGAGCGGGCGAGCTCGGTGCCCTTGGAATCGAGGATGATCAAGGTGGCATCCAGCGGTGAACCCGTGCGGTTGGCCTGGACGTCGAAGAGGATTTCCTGGCCGGCCTTCAGCGCGATCCGGTAGGCGTCGACCTCCGCGGAACCGCCGATGCGGCCCGAGATGGCGACCGGAGGCATGATGCGCGGCGGGGAGGCCGGGTCGGAGGCCCCGGCTGGCTCGAGGATCTCGACGAGGTCGGTCACCTGGACGGCCAGCGGATTCGACACGCCGCCGGGGCCGGCCACGCGGAGCTCATGGGCTCCGAGCGGGGCGTCCGGTGCGATGACGACCTGGAGCGCGAGGGTTTTGGCAGGGTCGCTGGGCCGGACCGTGATGCCACCGAGCGAGCCTTCGAGGACGACGGTGGGAGTGGATGGAGGAACGTCGCCGATCCGGATGGCCTTGTGCGATGCGAGGTGATCCGTGACGGCGGCGAGACCTTCGCCGGAGAGGGTCACCGTGTTGGTCGTGCCCCGCTGGAGGAAGGTGAGGGAAGCCGAGTCGAGGCGGGGAACCGGCTGGATCGCGGCGTGGAGGAGGCCTCCCCCAACGAGTCCAATCGTAGCCGCCGACGCCAGAAGGTGACTGGAGTTTGAATTTTGAAGTTTCAAGTTCGAAGCGGGGAAGAGAACTGCCTCGTGACCTCGTCAGCTACGCCTGGGTGGGTAGCCGACGACGTGAGGAGGCGGTGGGAGTTTCAAGTTTTCAGTTTCAAGTTTGAAGAGGGGAAGGCGGCTGCCTCGTGGCCGGGCTTGAAACTTGAATCTTCAAACTCGGCACTTCACGAGAACAGCCCGGTGACGGGTTCGGCCTGCACGAGTTCGCGGGGTTGGTTGAGGTGGTTCATGACGATCGTGTGCGGATCGATTCCCAGCGCGTGGTAGATCGTGGCGACGATCTGCGTGGGATGGACCGGAGAGTCGGCTGGCGACGAACCGGTGGCATCGGAACGACCGTACAGCGCGCCGCGCGACACGCCCGCACCAGCGATGAACGCCGTATAACAGTAAGGCCAGTGATCGCGGCCGTCGGGCGAGTTCGTGTTGCCGCTGGTGGAGACACCCAGGCGCGGGCTCCGGCCGAATTCACCAAGCGCGACGACCAAGGTTTCCTTCAGCAGGCCGCGCTGGTCCATGTCCTCGAGGAGGGCGCTGAGGCCGGAATCGAGCTTCGGGCAGTGGATGTTACGTAGCGGGCCGAAGTTGGCGGCGTGGGTGTCCCAGGCGTCCACGGTGGGATCCCCATTCGCGACGGCGGGCCAGTTCATCTGGACGACCCGCGTGCCGGCCTCGACGAGGCGCCGGGCAAGGAGACAACCCTGGCCGAACGTGTGGCGACCGTAGCGGTCGCGGAGGGCGTCGGCTTCCTTGGTCAGGTCGAAGGCGTCCCGGGCCCGGCCGCTGGAAACGAGGTCGAAGGCCTTCTGGTAGTACGAGTCGAGGGCGTACTTCTCGACGGCCTTCTCCATGTCGGGCATGGCGTCGTTGACGGACTTCAACAGCCGGGACCGGCGTTCGAGGCGTTCGCGGGAGACCTCCGGGCGCAGGGTGAGGTCCGCGAGGTTCAGTTCCTTGGCGGGGTCCTGATAGAAGTAATAGGGATCAAACGCCGCTCCGAGGAATCCGGCCGTGCCGCCCTTTCCGATGACGTTCGATTCCTGCAACGGACGCGGGAGCATGACGAACGGAAGCATCGGGACCTCGGGCGGACGCAGGCGGGCAATCTGGGAACCGAGGTGCGGGAAGTCGTTCGGCGCGGGCGGCTCCAGCTGGCCGGAGGGCGACACGCGGTCGGGCGTGTAGCCGGTCATGATCTGGTAGATGGCGGCGGTGTGGTTGAAGAGCCCGACGGGCGTGTAGCTCATCGAACGGATGAGCGTCGCCTTGTCCATCTGCTGGGCGAGCTTCGGCATGACCTCGCTGAGCTGGATGCCGGGGACCCTCGTCCGGATCGGCTTGAAGTCGCCGCGGATGTTCGACGGGGCGTCGGGCTTCGGATCCCAGATGTCGATATGGCTGGGTCCGCCCTGCAGGTAGAGGATGATGACGGACTTGGCGCGGCCCCAGCCGTTGCGGGGTTGGGAGGCGGCGGGTCCAGCATTGGGTGATTGCTGGGCCTGCAGCTTCAGGATGTTGGCAAGGCTCAGGCCGGCGAGGCCCGCGCCACCGATGCGCAGGAACTCGCGGCGGGAGAAGCCGTCACACGTGGCGCCGAATTGGCCGGGAATGGAGATCATGGCGAGGGGGGGTGGGGTTCAGCGGTTGAAGAGGAAGGCGGGGCTGTTGAGGAGGGCCCAGGCGAGGTCCTGGGCGCCGGCCAGGCGGTCGGCTCCCGAACCGAGCTGGATGGCGGCGAGTTCCTTGTCGGTGGGCGGGCGGCACAGGCAGGCGAGGTAGACCTGTTCGATGACCTTCCGGTCGTCGGCTTCCGACTGGATGAGGCGGGCGAGGTCATTGCCGGAGGCGGTGACGCATTCGCCGAGCATCGGACCGTTCACGAGGTTCAGGGCGTGGGCCAGGGTGACGTTGCCGGCGCGTTCGCATTCGCAGGCGCTCTGGCGCTTCGGTCGGCCGAACAACGCGAGGAAGTCGCCCCCGCCCACCATGCCGTCCGGCGCGGTGACGGCGCGGACGCCGGCGGGCATGTCCTTGAACTGGGGCCGATGACCCGTCGCGACCGCGACAGCGTCGAGGAGCTGCTCGGCCGAGAGGCGGCGCGGGAGGGCGTGGGAGAAGTTGACGAGGTCGTCCTGGTTCCAGCGGTTCGGCGTGATGGAAAGCTGGTAGGTGCGGGACGTGCAGAAGCTGCGCATGAGCTTGCGCAGGTCATGACCGCCAGCGACGAAGTCACGCTCGAGCATGGCCAGCAGTTCCGGGTTGCTCGGCGGGTTCCCGGCGCGGATGTCGTCGACGGGATCGATGATCCCGCGGCCGAAGAAGTAGCTCCAGAAGCGGTTGACGGTGGAACGGGCGAAGTACGGGTTCTCGGGCGAGGTGAGCCACTCGGCGAAGGCCTTGCGCGGGTCCTCGTCCGGGGCCGGCGTGCGCGTCCGGCCGTATGGGACGTGGGGCTTCATCACGGCATCATTCTTGGGATGCCGGACCTCGCCGCCGTTGTAGTTGCGGTAGACGATCTCCTCGGAGACCTGCTCGGAGGCGTAGGTTTCGTTGCCGCGGATCAGGACGTCGCGTCCTAGCGTGCCGCGCTTGAAGGAGACCTGGGCGAAGAAGGCGCCGAACTCGTAGTACTGGTTCTGGGTCCAGCGTTCGAAGGGATGGTCGTGGCACTTGTTGCAGTTGAAGCGCACGCCGAGGAACGTCTGCGAGACATCCTCGGTCATCTTGCCGGAGTCGCGCAGCGCGCGGAGGTAGTTGCCGGCAGGGTTCTCGAAGGTGCTGCCCTGGGCGAGGACGAGGTCGCGGACGAACTGGTCGTAGGGCCGGTTCTTCGCCAGTTGCCCTTCGATCCAGCTGCGGAAGACCCAGACCCCCTTCTTGCCGAGGTTCTCGGAATTGCACTGGAGCAGGTCCGCGAACTTGTTCGCCCAGAATTCGGAAAAGGCCTTCGAGCCGAGCAGTTCGTCAACGACGGCCTCGCGCTTCTTCCGCGATTCGGCTGGATCCGCGAGGAACCTCCGAACGCGATCCGCGGTCGGCGGCTGCCCGGTCAGGTCGAGCGATACGCGCCGCAGGAACTCGGCATCGGTGCAGGTGTCCGAGGGCAGGATCTGCATCCGCTTCAGCTTGGCGTTCACGTGCCCGTCGATCGCGTTGTACTCGGGCATCGGCGCGAACGTGAACCCGGTCCGGTCGCCCATGACGGCGACTTCGCGGGCGGCGTAGAGACCCTCGTACCGGACGAGCACGGCCATCTCGCCACGGCGGATCGCGGTGAGGGTGTTGTCCTTGATGACGGCGATCTCGTCGTTGTTCGAGGACAGGACGGCGTCGTCGGTGACGTCCCGGGTCGTGCCGTCGTTGTACTGGGCCAGGATGATGAACTGCTGGCGGCGGCCCGGCAGGTCGATCTCCACCGTGGAGGGAAGGATCGTGATGTTGGTGGCGCGGGCGGAGAGCGACTCGAACTTCGCCCCTTCGGCGATCCATTGGCGCAGGAGCGAGTGGGACTGCGAACCGGGGCGGATGGCCTGGCGACCCTCGTGCGGCACGTCGCCGAGGGGTTTCTGGAGCATCAGCGATTCGTCGACCCGGACGCGATTCAGGCGGCGTCCACCGAGGTCGTTGATCAACGCCTGGTAGTCGTACTCGGGATCATAGCCGCGGAGGGAGAGCTTGAAGCCGTTCTTGCCCTTGGCGGAACCGTGGCAAGGCCCGGTGCTGCAACCGGCCTTGGAAAGGATCGGTTCGATGTCGCGGACGAATCCGACCGGCCGGGTCTGAACGCCAGTGACCTTCACCGGCAGCGTGGCCTTCTGTCCCCCGGCTTCGACGGTGACCGTACCCTCGCCGGTCTTGAGCGCGCCGATGATGCCGTTGGTGCTGACGCGGAGGGTGTCCGCGGAGGCGGTCCAGCGGGCGTCGGAGGTCAGGTCGATGCGGCCGCCGTCCGAGCGTTCGCCGACCACGAGGACGCGGCGGGCGTCGCGGGCGTCCTCGAGGGTCAGGGCGGCGGGTTCGAGTCGGATCGCCTTGAGCGCGGGAAGGGGCGGCGCGGGCGGCAGGACCTTGTCCGAGGTTGCCATCTCCGCAGCAACGGCCATCGAGGCGAGCCAGCCCAGGCCGGTGGCCAAGGCGAGAGGTTGGAGCAGAATGCGCATAGTGGGACCTTCCTGAGGCTACGCCTCGGCGCGAAGGATGCGCAAGAGGCCGGGTGGGAAGATTCCGGAGCCAGGTGCGCATCCCGACAAGGCCCCCCGGAACCGGTGGGGCGAGACTTCGTCGAGCCGGCAAAGGGGTTTGAAACCTGAATCTGGAAACTTGGAACTGCTTGGCGGCTCGTGAGGACACTCGCCCCACCCCTCCTTGGGGGTCGTGACAGGAGTCGCCCGTGCCATCCCGTGCTGTCAGTTGACGGCGGGGAATGCGTCCCATCAATGAGTCGCACATGAAGACCTCCCAGGTCCCCGAGCTTCGCAACCGCTGCCCATCATCGGCCGGACTTCGGGTCCTGCGGCCTTGACCGGAGGCAGGCCTTCGCGAGCAGGCCACCGCCGAGCACCAGGAGGATCCAGGTCGACGGCTCGGGAATGGTCGTGAACTGGAAGTTCGCACCGAAGGTGGTTGGCGAGAGCGGTTCGCGAAGTCCGGTCGGGTAGTTCAACCCAGGCGCTTCGGCTGCGCCGCGGCTGCCTTCAAAGGTGATTCCTGGACTGGCCGAGTAGCCGAGGTTGGAGACCGAGCCGGCGTACAGGTCCCGGATGCTGCCGTAGAGGCCCGAGGCGGCCACGATGTAGTCGGTGTTCGCGGCGAGGGTGAGACCGGTGATGTCGACGTACCGGAACGCCCCCACCAACGAGGTGCCTGCTCCGGCGGGGATCGTCGCCGTGATCAGCGGTGATTCGTTGCCGACGGTCCAGATTCCGATGGTGTGGGAATCGATGAATCCGTCTCCCAGATGGTCGAAGGCACCCAGGGCCGTGACCCGGATGTCCGTCTGTGGCCGGAATTGGAATCCGATGGTGAACGGGCCGTCATCGTCGCCGAACAAGTCGGCGTTGAGGCCATCCCAGAGGAGGGCGGGTTCCGCGGCGTGGAGGGTGACGGAGGCGACAGCGAGCAGGGACAGCGTGCGGAGGATGGGTTTCACGGGGAGTCTGGGAGGCTGGTTGATGAAGGCGCAGAACGCAACTGACGCAGGAACAGGATCGCCTGCAGGAGGGCGAGCCCGACCCCGGCGAACCAGATCATCTGGAGGCGGGTTGGAGAGCCCGTTTGGCCGTTCTGCTGAGCGATGACGAAGGGCGCGAAGTTCAGGGTGGCCACCCTGAGTCCGGCCTGACCGTGGGCCCGTTCCTGAAGGCCTTGTTCGTCAACGAGGCTTTTGACGTTCTGGAAGCGCATGACGAGCACCGGCAGCGTGGAATGGTTCGAGATTCGCTGGGTGGACTCGAGGATGGAGCTGAAACACACGGACAGGATCTGGACCGCGATCGCACCCGCAAGGAGGGTCCCAATCAAGACGCGGACGGCCTGATGCAGGCTGCGCCAGGAAGCGATCACGAACGGGCACGCGGTGATGACCAACACTTGCATCCCTGAAACGATGTATCTGGGCCCCCACGCTCCGGAGGTATGGCCGAAGATATACCGCGCATGGAATGCAACCGAGCCGAGGACCATTGCCATCGCACCCAACATGAGGTGGCGAAATGCCGCGGGGAACCTGCCCCAGAGCAACGCCGGCACCAGTAGTGCAACCAGCGCGAGCGGATCGTAGAGGAATGGGAACTTGTCCCAGGTCAGGACGGACGACTGCACGCCCTCCAGGAAACCCAGATTGAACGGAAAGTCTGGGGCCACAGCAGGATTCTTCGCCCGAACTTGATCCCGGAAGATCGCCATGTAGGTCCCCGTCCAGGTGCCGAACCGCGAGAAGTGGTATATTCGATCCGCGATGAGGCCGAGAGCCACGCCAGGTGTCAGCCGCAGCATGTCGAGGATGAGGAGTTTGAGGCGCTCTGCCCCCGCGGCCGCGGCGTGCAGTCGCCACGCAATGGCGATCAGGGCGACACAGGCCACGTGCAGTGCGAATGGGATGCGGATGGTCATGCCCGCCCCAAGCGCTGCTCCAGCGGCGACCATCCACCCCGACTGGTTGGCGACGATGGCGTGACGGACCATGGCCAGGGCGAGAACGGTCAGCGCCAGCATGAGGTTGTTTTCCTGGGCGACCTGCGCGTAGTGCAGGAACGAGGTGCCAACCAGCAACAGGAAGCCCGTCCCGGCAGCTGACCTGCGGTCTTGGCCAAGACCGCGGACGAGCCAGTATGCAGAGCCTACCGCCAGCAACGCGGTCACCAGATTGCTGCCGGACGCCACGAACAGGCGTCGAAACTGGTCTCCCGATTTCGGAGGGATGCCCAGGGCCCTCTCCCCCAGACTCGCAAGCCCCTTGCCGATGACGTCAAAGGGGAGCATCCACGCCGGCTGGCCCAGGCCAAACCAGTTGTAGTGACGGCCATCCTTGCCGATCAGCGTGAAGTCCGCGGCGATCTGGTCCTCGGTCGCCGGCGGCTCATCAGTCCAGAATGAGCGCGTGGCCTGGTAGCGGTACAAGGCATCGATTTGCCCAAAGCCCCCGGGTTGGATCAGCAGTACGACCGATGCGGTGACCAGGAGCAGTTGCAGAAGGATGCGGGATCCAAACAGGCGGGAGAGCATGGAGTCGTTGGTTCGTTTCGCGGGCGTAGCGCCCTAGCGGAGCTTCAGAGTTACGGGGTCGAACGTCCAGCTACGGACATCGGCCTTCGCCGCCTTGTCCTCGTACCAGACGATCAGGACCGAACCGTCCTTGAGTGGGACCATGGATGGATAGGAGCCTTCGTGGCGGTCGACCACGACCGGGGCGCTCCAGGTGCGGCATTCGTCGCGGGAGATTCGAAGGGTGGTGGCACCCTTGATCGGGCCGTTGTCGAAATCGCGCACGGCCAGCAGGACGGCGCCGTCGGCGGTGCGGAGGAGGTACGGGCAATGGCCTTCGAATCCGGCGGGCGTGGATGCGGACCAGGTCTGGCCGCGATCGGTGGAGAAGGATCCGTGGAGTTGGACGCCGCTCGCCCCCCGCTGTGCGGCCCAGAGCCGGCCGTCGCGCAATTCGATGACGTCGGTCTCCGCGTCCAGCCGTCGGCCGGCGTTGTCGATCTTCACGGGTGGCGTCCACGTCCGACCGCGGTCGTCGCTCAGGAGGACGGCACCATGGCCTTGCTTCGCCGCCGCGTCCTCCCAGTAGACCCCGAGGATCCACCGCCCGCCCTGGATTTCGCGGACCGGCGAGGATACGGCGTATCCGGGTGCGATCGGTTGCGGCTGGGTCCAGGAGGTCCCGGCGTCGGTGGAGTAGGCAATCGTGGTGCCGAATTTCCCCTCGCCGGCGTAGGTGAAGAATGTCAGGGCGAGGCGACCGTCGGCGAGTTGCGTGACGGATGGGTCGCGATCGTCCTCGGGCGTGTCGATGAGGGTCCGAGCCGAAGTCCAGGTGCGCCCTTCGTCCGAGCTGAATGCCCCGGCGACGCGTCCGCCCTTCTCATGCCCGGGCTTGGGCAGGGAGACGTGGTCGTATCCTGCGTAGAACACGCAGAGCAGGCGCCCATCGCGCAACCGGCACACGTCCGGAAAGGATTCATAGCCCCCGGCACCGGCATCCTGACAGACGTAGCGGAAGCCGTCCGAAGCCAGTGTGGTTGAAACGCTGGCCAGGGCTGCGACACCGACGACGAACCCGGGCAGGCGGCGGAGGAGGCGCATCGTCGGAATTTCAGGCCAAGGCATCGGCATTGGCGAGCCTGGTCTTCGAGGGGGCGCATCCTGACACGGCTCCCGGAAAGCGGGCGGGGCGAGACTCTGTCGAGCCGACCTGCTTCAAACTGGAATCTTGAAACCCCAGACTTCCCGACGGCTCGTGAGGACACTCGCCCCACCCCGCAGCTAACGGGGCCCGAGGCGGGTTGCGTGCCGAAGCAGGCCGGCGACGGCCCCGGCGACGTCGATCGGCCCATTCAGGGCACCGGCAGGGAGGCTGTACTCGATGGGAACACTGCCGAGAAGGTCGGTCGGAACCTTGAGATCGAGGCCGGCAGGCATGGTCAGGAAGGTTCGGTCGCGACCGAGTGCACCTGTCAGGAGGCCGAGTTCGAATAGGACGCCGTCCCTGCCTGCCGGACGGCTGTTCGAACGGCCCTCGGCCCTGTCGTCGGGCCCGAGCACAAGCACGCCCACGTCCGCCGCGTGCACCGCGGTTGTCAGGTTCTCGATAAACGTCCGATTCGCGCGGAACACGTCCGTGTCTTTCCAGGTGACCACCTGGACGGCGTTTCCGCAAAGCCGGATCCCTTCGCGGAAGGCGTAGGCGATCGGGAGGCTTTCGGACGACGAGGCGATGAAGAGCGTCGGTGCGGAGCGGCGCGAGGTATCGTCCCGTTCCCGCTCCCGGAGTCGCCGGGCCAGTTCGCGGGCAATATTGCGCCAGAGGCTGGGGAACTGGTGGGCCAATGTCCGGAAGGCCCGGTCGCCAATGACGGCTGTCGTGGTCGGCATGGTCGCGACCACCGTGGCAGAGCGTCGCGTGGGCTCGATCAGACCCATCTCACCGATCTGCTGGCCGGCGGGGCGAAGGATGAGGGGACGTCCGTTGACCAGGATGCTGACTTCGCCGTCCAGGATGAAGTGGAGTTGCGCATCGGGATCATCCTGGCGCAGCAGGACCGCCCCTTGGGCAAAGGTCCGGATCTCAGCGACCCGGGCGATGGCCTCGGCAAGCGCCGGGTCGCCGCGAACGATGACCTGAGCCTGGAGCGCCTCGCTCAAGGCGTCCCGACCGTCTTCACCTTGATAGCGAGCGTTCATGCGGACGCCGGCCAGCTTATCAGCCCGGGTCCGGCCGACAATGGGATATCCGGGTTGGGAGGCGCGGAGGGTGCGAGGGGAACTTTCCCGCAGAGGCGCAGAGGCGCAGGGGGGGCGTACTCGAACTCCTACTCGTACTCGGTTGGGTGGGGATGGCTGAAGGGGCGAGGCGTGGGAGGATGGGGATCGAGTACGAGTACCGCCCTTCGGGCTGAA
Source organism: Limisphaerales bacterium (assembly GCA_965284395.1). GTDB lineage: Bacteria > Verrucomicrobiota > Verrucomicrobiia > Limisphaerales > UBA9464 > UBA6176. Next base: position 2,313,600 of record OZ260084.1, read on the forward strand.
TACGAGTTCGAGGGGCGCACCGGGCGGGGAGAGATTTGTCCGGGGGGTGCAAGAACTGCTGTTCCCGGTGCGGAGGGGACTCCATGAAGAGACCAATGCAGTGGCTGGCCTGGGCCGGCCTGTGGGTGGTGGGTGGATTGGGGGGAGGCGGGTTGCAGGCGCAGGACGTGCCCTACGACTTCCACGTGCACTTTGATGACTTCGGCGTTGGGGAGGCCGTCACGCGGATCGACCCGATGGCCGTCGCCATCCCCGGGGGCGCGATCGTGCAGTCCGGGCTTCCAACGCTGAGCCCGAAGAACTTCCTCGCCCGGAAGGAACTCGCTTCCCATCCGGCCGGAACGGATCCGGATCCAATGGTGCTGGTGTTCGATGTACCACATTCGGTGGTGGCGTTTGCGGTGGGGGACAACGGGGGCAAGTCGCGTCAGGTGTTGGTCCGGGCTTATGCGGGGGCGGACCTGTTCAAGCCGATGGCTCAGGCCCAGGTGACGTTGCCGGCGCAGGCCGGGGCCACGGTCCCGGTGAGGCTCTGCCGGATCCTGGAACGGGACATCGAACGGGTGGAAATCCTGGCGGCGGACGGCGCCGTGGAGTTGATCGATGGTCTGGAGGTCAGCCGCTATCCCACGACCACTTCGCGGATCACCTTCGATGATCAGCCGCTCGGAACGGTGATCGTGGACCAGTATCCGGGCGTGCGCTTCCCGGACGGCCCGGAGATCCGTGGCACGGGCCTTTTCGGCGTGCCGGTGCGGTCAGGGGATCAAGGACTGCGGCAACGCCCGGCGGGTGAACTCGATTCCCGCCCGTTGGTGATGAACTTCGATCCGCCGCAGGGCGCGGTGCGGGTGCACGTCGGGTATCCGTTTGGCGAGAATGATGGCGGTCCCCTGCGCGTGGTGTTCCGCGCCTACGGCGGCGAGCCGAAGGCGTCCTTCCTCGCAGGCGAACACGAGGTGTCGCTCGATCCCGGGACACCGATCCGTATCCCGCTCGAGATCTGCCGCAATGAGCGCGACATCCACCGCGTCGAGGTTTGGTTCGACCGCAAGATCGCCGGGTACGAGGTGATCGACGACCTTGAGTTCGGTCCGCGGGCGCCGCGCGTGACGCCCACCGACACCGAGGCACCGTGGGTCGTGATCGAGACCCCGGCAGACGGCGCCGTCGTCCCGCAGCCGAGCCCGCGCCCGGAACATCAGACCACCACGGTGTCCGTGACGGGCCGCATCGGGGACAACCAGTCCGTGGCCTCCGCCCGGCTGGAAGTCATCCCGGGCAACGGTTCGGCGCCGTTCGTGGATCCGGGGTTTCGCACGGCGCTCACGGGCGCAACGTCGCCTTACCGGTTCAACGTACCGGTGCTTCTGACCTACGGGACGAACATCATCCGGATCTCGGCAATCGATGGTGCCGGGAATGCGGCCACGAATGAAGTCGCAGTCGCCTACGTGGGACCGCGGCCGGTGCGGGCGATCAGCGCGGCACCGACCCTGGCTTATCCGCAGATCACCTTCCGCGAGGCGAGTGCGACCGGCGGCTTCCTGGGCGCGCCGGATCCAATCGTCTCCCTCACGACGGAGAACCTGCATGAGCACACGCGGATCTATCTGGTGCCTGCGGTGGCGGCGGTGATCCCGCCGTCCGCTCCGGACCTGATCGAGGCCGAGGTGCTGTCCCGTAATGCCGATGGCACCGGAGCGCGGGTGCGTGTGCCGGCGGCGGCGTTCACGCGGCCGGGCCGGTACGTGTGGTTGATCTGGGATCTGTGGTCCCGGCCCGGTGGAACTCCGTGGACGCGGGCGGGCGACATCGAGGTGCGCCAGTGGCCGTTCCCGGCGCTGTGGTCGATGGGCTTTGGAAATCGCGACGAGACGAACGGCATCGCGGAGTTCGAAGGTGTGTTCGGCACGGACATCGAACCGGGGTTCCTGGAAACGACCTCTGACCTCGGCGGCTGCTCGCGGGGAACGTCCGCCGTATCGTACTTCCTCGACACGTTCGACCCCGGCATGAACGGCGCGCCGGGCAGTTGCTACGGCTATGCCGCGATGACGCAGTTGCTCGCGGCGGGATGGCTCGAGGCGAACCGATTCGATCCGGCCGTGCGTTACCCGACCGGGTTCCGTGCGACGGGCACGATGGAGTTCAACGGCACCGGCTGCACGCTCCGCACGCCACGCAGCCTGTGGGCGACGATCCAGACCTTCTACGGCGTGCAGTACAGCTACGAGGACCTCTACGACTGGGACGACCAACTGGACCTGGATGGCAATCGCTGGATCGGCGATCCGCTCGGACTCGCCGCCCGGATCCGGGGTGCGGAGCTGGATTACACGATTGCCGTGGTTCCGGGTGGGATGGCGGCGGGCCACGTGGTCGCGCCGTACCGGGTCGAGGATCGCGACGCCAACACGGTCCGGATCTGGGTGATCGACTCCAACGCGCCCTACGACGTGGCGCAGCCGGAGGAAGCGCTCGTGAATCAGATCGCGCTGCATCGCTTCATCGACATTGATCGCCGCAACAACACGTACCGGTTCTCCGTGGATGCCTCGACCAACGCGGCGGCGGAATACCAGGGCGGGATGCGCGTGTTCAGCGGCCAGGGCATCGCGACCACGCGGGTCGGCCTGTTCCGGTCGCGCCGCTCGATTCCGGGCCTGAGCGCGTGGTTCCGGCAGGTCTTCAGCGTGATGGGCGATGCGGATCCGCTGGTGCAGGTGGAAGGTCGCGGCGAATTCGGTTGGAAAGCCGACGGCTCATCCGTGAGCACCCTGAGCGGCATCACGCCGTTCTTTGGAAGCGGGTTCGCGGGCGACGTCGTGCGCCAACCGCTCATCCTCGTCCCGACGAATGACACGCGGGTCCGGGTGGTCGCCCAGGCCCGTGGACCGAACTACCGCTTCCGCGCCGCTGCGGGTGGCGTGACGCTCGGGTTGCATCGCCGCGATGCCGCGCCGGGAACCGGGGATGAATTCGAAGTGGTGAACGAAGGCGGAATCGAACGCGGCTATCGCTTGACCGCGCGCAGCAAGGCGCTGGCATTCGAACCCGTGGCCATCGCCACCGACGGGAAGACCTTCGAGACCGCCGCCGAATGGGTGGGACTGAAGCTGGACGCGGACGACTCGATCGCGATCGGGATGCTTCCCGGCGGGCGAGGCGTATCGCTCCGGAACGACACCTTCCATGAGCTGCACTTTGGCGTCGTCCTGCGCGCCGCCGGAACCGGTGTGAAGGACGCCGTTCGACGGCTGTACGGCCCGTTCGATCTCGAGCCGGGAGCGACGCTGCAGCTCGACCTGTCCGACACGGTCGGGGACTTCGTGCTCCACGCGTCCGTCGATGCGGACGGTGACGGCAAGGCGGACCGCGAACGCAAGGTCGAGGGCGCGATCGTCGACCTCCTCAAGGGCGCTGCCGGTGACTGCAACCAGAATGGTCTCGTCGATGCCTACGACATCCTCCGCGGTGACGCCGTGGACACGGATGGAAACGGCGTGCCCGACAGCTGCGGCAACCAGGGTGGCGGAGGCACGGGCACCGAGCCCTGCCCGCCGAATGGCTTGCGCCAGGTGAAGCTCGACGTGCTTCCCGACGGTCCGGCCCCGTTCAAGCTGGATGCCATCACCGAACTCGGTCGCGCGGCGCAGATGCTCGGCGGCCAGTTGGGTACGATGTTGCCCGAGGGCGCCACGAATGATCCGGAGGGCTTGGAACTCCGGTTCCGTTGCCCGCGCGGATTCGTACGGCTGGATCTGCGCCGTCCGTTCAACGGCACCGGACCCAAGGCGGGCGGCGCGATCTCCGCCACGGTCCGTGCCTACGCGAGCCTCGACGCCACGAAGCCCACCGCCACGCTGACTCGCGTTCTCGTCGGCGGGACAACGCCGGATTGGTTCGAGGTGGTCTCGCCCCTGGATGAGGACATCGCGCGGGTTGAGATCGTCTACTCGGGCGACGGCTCCGAGACGCTCGCCGGCCTGGAGCACGGCACCTACGTGAATCCCGTCGTGACGAAGGTGGACTTCGATGAACTCGCGCCGGGCACGCGGGTCGACTTTCAGTACCCGGGTGTCCGCTTCCTCGATTCGCAGGCGATCACGACCTCGGGTTTCCTCGGCGTGACCACCGCTTCGGGAAGCCAGGCGCTGCGACGCGTTGCGGACGGACAACTCGACCTCCCGGCCATGCGGTTCCGCCTTTCGCCGCCACAGCTTGGGGTACGCGTGAAGGTGGGCTTCCCGACCGTCGAGGACACCCGCGCGCCGCTCACGATCATCGCACGGGCCTACGACCTGAAGGGCCGACTGCTGGGCAGTGAGACCAACCGCCTGCGCAGCCAGTCGCCGATCCGGACTCCGATGATGCTGACCGCGGTGAACGACCAACGGATCGCGTCGTTCTCGGTCGAGTACCTGCCCGAGGTCAGCGGCGGTGCGTACCGGCATCCCGGGTTCGAGGTCATCGATGATCTGGAGTTCGGGCCGTTCCCGCCCGGTGCCGCCAACGACCGCACTGCTCCGGCGATCACGCTGACGTCACCGACGCCCGATCCTGTGGTCGTGTCCGAACCCACCGCCACGACGCGCAACGTCTCCATCGTCGGCCAGATCCGCGAGCCAAACGGCATCGCGGAACTCCGGGCCGAGATCGTGGATCCTTCAACGGGCGCCCGCGAGGAGTTGGTGGCGTTCGAGTCGTCGCTCGGCGGCATCTCGCCGAACTACCACTTCATCCAGTCGATCACGCTGCCCCTCGGCCAACGGGAGCTGCGGATCTTTGCCACGGACTACGTCGGCAACACCGGTTCGAATATCGTGAACCTCGCCACGCTGCCGTTCCCGCCGGTGGTGGTCTCGCACGTGCCGGATGCGATGTCGTTGTCCTATCCGATCCGGGATTCCGTGTTCGCCGGTTCCGAGTCCGGGCTGTGGATTCAGGATTTCGAGAATGCCTTTGGTTCAACGTCCTTGCGGGACCTGGGCCTGTTTGACGGGCTTCGGATGATCGAGCCCACGCCGCTCCGGATGACCGGCGAGAACTTCCACAACAACCTCCGCCTGTTCCTCGCACCCACCAACGCCGTCGTCGGAGCCGACCCGGCCCGCTGGAACCGGGGTGCGTTCGTGCCCGTTGGATTCAGCGTGACCACGCCCGGCCGCACGAACCTGAGCGTGCTCGTCCCGCGCGAGCTCGCCTCGCAGCTGGGTTCGCGCTGGCGCTGGGTGATCCAGGATCCCGTGGTCCGTCCGGGCGCGGTCGAGTGGACGGTGGGCGGCGACCTGCGCATGCTTCCCGAGATCACGCGTCTCTACGGGCTGCCGTTCGTCAACCAGGACGACACGGTCGGCCTCGGGATGTTCGACACGGTCTTCGGCGGCACGGTCTACATCTCGAATCCGATCTGTGACTTTCGCGACCCAGTGGCGCTCGTCACGTACCTGGTCTTCAAGATCTGGATGGATAACACGCGCGGGTCCTGCGTCGGCTTCTCGGCGACGTCGCAGTTGATGCGCAATGAGCTTCTCGATCCGGCCCGCTTCGTCCCCGGTGTGCGATATCCCGCCGGGCTCTATCCGCGGGACCTGCGCATGGGGCAGTTCCCGTTGCCGGAAGTACACGACAACCCGACCTGCGGCCCGCGCACGCCGGCGAACCTGTGGGCGTTCATCCGCGGCATGCAGGGCGTCCAGACTAGCTCTGAGTTCGTGGCCGCGTGGTCGTCGCAGGTCTACAGCGATGGCGGGTTCTCGATCGGCGGGCGACCGAACCGGGTCATCGAGATGATCCGCGCGCATCCCGAGCAGTTCGTCCTGACGATGGTGCCGTCCGTCGGCTCGGGCCATGCCGTCGCCCCGTACGAGGTGGTCGATGTCAGCCCGCGGATTTGCCGGATCCGGGTGTACGACCCGAATCATCCGTCGCACCGCGTTGGTGAAGCGACCTGGGATTATCGAGCCAGCGCAGCGTCGCAGTACATCGAGGTGGACCGTGTCGCGAACACGTACCGCTTTCACCTGGGCTCACGTCTCGGCTGGGATGAAGCCGGCGGAGGAACGGTGTGGTCGGGCAACGGCCTATACGCGTTGCCACTCCGTCTCTGGACCGGGCCGCGTCACTGGCTTCTGAGCCTCTCGGGTGTGACGCAGCTGACCGGGTTGCCCTTCCTGTTCGGCACGGCCGGCGCCGCGGTGCCGCATGTCACCAGCGGCACGAACGAATGGGGTTGGGGAGCGGACGGAAAGTTCGTCGACCGCTTCCCCGGGATCGCGGTTCCGCCGCTCGTCGGCGTCGCGGGTCAGTCCCACAGCAATGCACTCGTGATGTTCACCCAGCCGCCCGGTCCCCTCACGGTCCGGATGCATTCCCAGGGCGGTGACTATCACCTGGCCACCGCCGGAGGCGGTCTCGTCTGGGACTTGCACGTCCGCGACTCGGTCGCCGGCGATGACGATCGGATCGAGCCCCGCCGCGAGGCAGGCGTCCTCACTGGCTTCGACTTCACCCCGGAACGCGCCACCACCGGGTTCCTCCCCGTCGTCGGCATGGCACACGACGAGACGAATCGCCTGGTGCTGCGTTGGTCCGGACTGGACCTGCCCGCCGGCGGACGCGTCGGCCTCGATGCCGATGCTTCCCGCGGCGAATCGCGGATCCGCAATCACACCGGACGCACGCTCCGTCCGCGGGTCCTCGTGGAGGGCGCCTCGCCGCTGGCCGGCAATCACGTGTTCGAGTTGCCTGCCTTCGAGGTGCCCGTCGGCGGCAATGTCTCCATCCGATCGGTCGAGGGATCGGAATCGGGCCGCTTCGAAGTGGCCACTGACCGCGATGGCGATGGTCGCATCGATGTGCGCGTGATGGTCACCGCCCTCCGGTTGGCGGTTCCCGGCGAGAACGGGATCGCGGACCGGAACGGGAATGGAACCGCGGACGCCATCGACATCGCGATGGGCGACGCCACCGATTGGAACGGCAACGCGATCCCCGATGACGTCGAGGGCGTCGTGCCCGCGCCGGTGTTGGAGGTAGTGGGCGTCGACGCTGCGACCGGACGTGTCCATCTGCGGGTCCGGTCGGGCACCAGCGGCGTGGTGAAGGTGGAACGTTCGGTGAACTTGCTCCGCTGGGAGCCCATCGGCGAAGGCCAGCCGGTCGATGGGGTGGTGGAGTTGTTCGATGCGCCCTCCAGCGAAGCCGGGTTCTACCGGGCCACGGTCGGGGAGTGAACGGAACCAGCGGCGACACCGGCCGGGCATTTTCCAACGGCGACGCGGCGGCGCGGCGAGGGGATGGGGTACGCGTCGTGGGTGGGCGATGGGTTCTGGGGCGGATGGGCGCCTTCCGATTTGGGAGGGCGCCCATGGGGGAGGTTTCCCGCGGAGGCGCAGAGGCGCAGAGGAGCACGGCTTCCCGCAGCGGCGCAGAGACAGGGAGAAGTCGGATCCCTGGAATATGTGTGCGTCCGGGCCCCACTGCCTTCTTGCAGGAGCTGAGGATTCTGTTCGGCGTATGGACATGTGGCGGCATTGGAGCATGGTTGGAAGGGAGAACCGGATGTGGGTGCCCGTGTGTGGGAGGGCTTGCTGGTCCGGTTCCTGAGACCAAGGAGGTCCTGATGACCACGGTGGCGTTCTACGATACCAAACCTTACGACCGGGAGTATTTCGAGCGGAATGCCGCTGCGGCCCGACTCCGTTGGCAGTTTCACGAGTTTCGCCTGACCGCCGAGACGGCAGCATCCGCGGCCGGTGCGTCGGCCGTGTGTGTGTTTGTGAACGATCGTCTTGACCGCCGATGCCTAGAGGTCTTGCTGGGATTGGGCGTGCGGATGGTGGCGTTGCGGTGTGCGGGTTTCAACAATGTGGACCTGGCAGCGGCCCGCGAGTTGGGGTTGCGGGTCGTTCGTGTGCCGGCCTATTCGCCGCACGCCGTAGCCGAACACACCGTCGCCTTGCTGCTGGCGCTCAATCGCAAGATCCATCGGGCGTTCAATCGGGTCCGGGAGCACAACTTCTCGCTCAGCGGACTGGTGGGGTTCGACCTGAATGGCAAGACGGTCGGGGTGCTGGGAACAGGGAAGATCGGGCGGATTGTGTCGCAGATCTTCCGGGGCTTCGGGTGTTCGGTCGTGGCGTACGATCCGGCGCCGCAGTTGGACTGGGCCGCGACCCATGGGGTGGTCTATGCGGACCTGGATTCGGTATTGTCGGGGTGCGACATTCTGACGTTGCACCTGCCGTTGACCCCGGCGACGCATCATCTGCTGAATGCGACGAGTCTGGCCAGGATGCGGCCGGGAGCGTTCGTGGTGAACACCAGTCGCGGGAAGCTGATCGACAGCACCTCACTGATCCAGGCCTTGAAGTCGGGTCGGTTGGGCGGGGTGGCGCTGGACGTCTACGAGGAGGAAGAAGGGGTGTTCTTCGAGGACCATTCCGGGCGGGTGCTTCAGGACGATGAACTGACGCTGCTGCTGTCGTTTCCGAACGTCCTCGTCACGTCGCACCAGGCCTTCCTGACGCACGAGGCGCTGACGGAGATTGCGCGGGTGACGATCGGAAGCCTGCTGGAGTTTGAGGTTGGCAGTGGCGTGGTGGGTGACGCGGTTGTTGTGTGAGACTTGGTGGGAGGCAATGGGGTCAGTCCCGTAGTATTGACATTCGTCCGATGATGTTCAGCCTTGCCCGGTGGCACGACCGCTTCGCATCCATGTTGTTGATGGCTGGTATCACGTGACGAGCCGGGGCAACGGTGGGGAGACCGTCTTCCGCCGGGACGATGACCGCCGGGCCTTCCTCGGACTGGTTTCTGAACTGCCGGAGCGTTTCGGGACCGAGATTCACGCCTTTGTCCTGATGGACAACCATTACCACCTGCTGGTGCGATGTCGGCGTACAGACATCAGCGAGACGCTGCGGTGGCTGCAGACCAGTTACTCCGTCCGGTTCAACTGGTCGCATCGTCGGCGGGGACATGTCTTTCAAGGGCGGTTCAAGTCGGCGCTGATCCGGGACGAGGGACGCTTGGAGGAGGTCGGTCGATACCTGCACCTGAATCCGGTGCGGATCGCGGGGTTGGGGTTGGCAAAGGAAGATCAACGGCGGGCGCGCCTGTTGGGGTGTCCGGATCCCGGAGCGGAGCTGGTCGCTCGAAGGGTGACGGCGCTGAGGGAGTACGCCTGGAGTTCCTGGCGGGTGTACGCCGGCCTGGACCCAGCACCTGGTTGGCTGAATCTGGAACGGTTGCTCGGCGAGAATGACGGGAGGAGGGCTCGGGAGAGGCGGGCTGCGCTGGTCGCCTACACGGAGGCGCCCATCCGCCAGGGGCGATTGGACAACCCATGGGAAGGATTGGTGGGAGGGGTCGTGTTGGGTGAAGCCCGTGACGCGGAAGGCCTGATCCGGAAAGCGGCGAAGGATCCGGAGAAGGCACGGCGGGTGGTGGTGGCTGCGGCGCGGCGGGCACGGCCCGATTGGAAGGAGATCGTGTCTACGGCGGAGTCCATCCGAGGCCGTTCCTGGCAGGAGATGTGTGATGGATATGGAGAGTGGGGACGGGACGGGGTGGTGGCGGTGGCGACGCGGCATCTGGGGTGGCGGTTGGTGGAAGTGTCCGGGAAGATTTCCGGGGTCCAGTACGGCTCTCTGGCGCAGGGGGTGCGGCGGTTCTGGCGGTTGGCGGCGGAACGACCGGAACTGGAGGACTTCGTGGAGCGGATGCGGGAAAAATGTAAATAATACGGGACCGACCCCATTGCCTCCCGCTCGACGAGCGCCATGGCTCGGACTTGGCCCGGGCTTGAGGAATGTCTATTTTTCGCGCGGCCCATGAGCTGTCCGACATCCCAAGAACTGGAATCCCTGCGTGAGCTGATTGAGGACGGCCGCGTCCTGTGCGCGTATCGGCGGGCGGTTGAACATGGGCCGCTGGAGGCTTGGGATGGAGTGGATGGCCGGGTCACGGCGGGCCGGTTGCTGCGGCATGTCGGGTCGAGCGATGCGGGGAGGCGCCAATTCCTGCGGGCATACCGGTGGCATCCGGATGATGCGGAGAGCCGATTCTGCCTGTTGCTCGCGGAACTGGAGCTGCGGGGACCGCTGCAAGCGTGGGCGCGACTGCGGCGCTTTGGCTTGCCGTCTAGAGTGGAGACGGAGCTGGATCGGGACACGTGCACGCTGGCGGGGCGGTTGCTGTCGTTGTTGCGGGATTTCACCGGAGCGGAGACGTGGTATCGGCGGGCGGGGGTGCCGGTGATGGCTGGGGCCTGGCGATGGTCAGAGTGGTGTCATCACCTCGTGCGGATGGATCGCTACCGGGAGGCGCTGGAGTGGGGCCGGGCGGCCTTGGAGCGGCAGCCGCAGGCACCTTGGCTGGTGCGGGTGGTGGCGCATGCGGAGATGTTGATGGGGCAGGAAGAGGCGGCGCTGGCACGGTTGGGCACGGCGGCGCGGGCGGGCGAATCGGCCGGCGTGGCGCATGACTGGGGAATGGCGGCGGAGGAACTCGACCGGCCTGAAGAGGCGTTGGAGGCATTGGACGTCGAGACCCGGCTGCTGGCCCAGCCGGCACCGGAACTGACCCGGTGGCTGCGGCGGCGGCGGATGGAACTGGAGTATCGGCTGGGCCGCCACGCGGTGGTGGTGGAGGTGGCGAACGGGCAGGAGACGGAGGGGTACTGGGCCGGGTTCGTGTCGCGGTTGGAACGGCCGGAGCCTGGCTGGAGGCGGGTGGAATTGCCGGTGCCCTTCACGCGGCAACACCACCTGACCTGTGTGCCGGCCACGCTGACGACCATCAGTCGGTTCTGGGGGCGGGCTGCGGAACACCTGCAGGTGGCGGAGGCGATCTGCCACGACGGGACGCCCGCGCACAGCGAGCGGGCGTGGGCCGAGGAGAACGGCTGGCTGACGCGGGAGTTCCGGGTGACGCTGGAGGCGACGAAGGCGTTGTTGGATCGGGGAGTGCCCTTCTGTCTGACGACCGTGCACCCGGCGAATGCGCACGAGCAGGCGGTGATCGGGTACGACGACTGGCGCCAGTGCCTGCTCATTCGCGATCCGTGGTATCGGAACCGTTATGAACTGGTGGCGGAAAGCCTGCTGGAGTCCCAGGCAGCGTCGGGACCGCGGGGGTTGGTCCTGGTGCCGCTGGACCGGGAGACGTTGTTGTCCGGGGTGACGTTGCCGGATGCCGGGCTGTATGACCTGTTGCATGGGTGCGACCGTGCGTTGGCGCGTCATGACCGCGAGACGGCGGTGGGGCTGGCGGCGGCACTGGAAGCGGCGGCGCCCGGGCACCGACTGGCCTGGCAGGCGCTTCGGGCCATCGCGGCCTATGACGGGAACACGACGGCCTTGCTCGCGGCAGTGGACGGACTGCTGGCCCTGTATCCCGACGACGTGAACCTGTTGCTGTCGCGGATGCGTTGCCTGCGGGAGCTGTGGAGTCGGGCGCGTCGGCTCGAATGGCTGCAGGAACGGTGTCGCCGGCCAATGTGCGATCCGTTGCTTATCCAGGAACTGGCCCTGGAGCTTTCGACCGATGGCCGGGAGCACGCGGCGGCGCGGCGCTGGCTGAGGCGGGCGCGCCGGATGCGCGGTGCGGATGCGGTCGGGGCGCACATCTGGGCGGGCATCTGCTGGTCGGCGGGGGAGTTCGAGGAAGCCCTGGAACACTACCGCCTGGCGGCGTGCCTGCAGGATCGGCGCGGGGCTTACTGGCTCTCTTATAACCGTGCGGCGACGGCGCTTGGGCGAAGCGGGGAGGTGCTGGCGCGGCTGGAGGAGCGGCTTGAACGGTTGGGCGGCACCTCGGGCGAACCGGCGCAGACGCTGGCGGAGGCATATCAGCAACTGGACCGAACGCAGGATGCCGGGCGGGCGGTGGAGCGTGGGCTGGAGCGGCGTCCGGCGGATGGTGGCCTGCTGGTGTTTGCGGCGGACCAGGCGGGGCAGTCACATCGGTTGGCGGAGGCGGAGGCCCTGCTGGAACGGGCGCGGCCACTGGTTTCGGAGAACGAGTGGCTTCGGGCGACGGCGCGGCTGGCAGGCCGGCGGCAGGATCCGGTGCGGGCGCTGGCCCTGTGGCGGGAGGTATTGGAGGCGGACCCGTTGGCGATGGACGCGCACCACGAGGTGGCGTCCCTGCTGGCGCAGCTGGAGGGCCGACAGAACGCGAAGGTGCACCTGTCGGCGGCGGTCGAACGATTCCCGCACCACGTGCCGCTGCGGGTGCTGTGGATCGAGTGGCTGCGCGACGAACCCGCGGCGGTGCGGGAGGAAGCGGTTCGGGGCCTGGTGACGGCGGAGCCGGAGGATGCCTGGGCGCGTCGCGAACTGGCGATGGTGCTGTCGAGTCGGGGAGAGGACGCAGCAGCGATCGCGGAGGCGGAACTGGCGGTGCGTCTGGAACCGGGGGTCGTGACGGGGCACGGGATCCTGGGGCACGTGCTGCTGGCGTCGGGGCGCCGGGACGAAGGCATGGAGAGCTGCCGGGCGGCGTTGCGGCTGTCGGTGGACAGCGAGTTTGCGCAGAACGGCCTGATGTCGGGCTGCCAGACGCTTGAGGAGCGCCGGACGGCGGTGGCGTTCATCCGGGATGAGTTGGTACGGCAGACGACGAACGGGAGCGGGTTGCTGCATTTCCTTGGGTTGGCCCGGCCGTTCCTGACGCCGGAGGAGCTGTTGCAGGTCGCCGAGACGGCGCATCGATACCGGCGCGATTTGTGGCAATCGTGGCTGGGGCTGGCGACGCAACTGCGGGCGATGGGGCGGTTGTGGGAGGCCCGGGAACTGGCGGAGAACGGCATGGCGCGGTTTCCCCTCGTGCTGCAATTCGCGGCGGAACTGGCGGCCATCCATCGGGCTCGGATGGAACCGCTGCCGGAGGTGGCGGCATTGGAACGGGTGCGGGTGGTGGACCCGGCCTGGGGTTGGGGGATGCGGGAGCTGGCGGACGCGTTGGTGAATGCCGGCCAGGCGCGGCGCGCGCTGGACGTGCTGGAGCATTCCGTGCGGGTGACGCCGTGGGACGGGGCGAGCTGGCTCCATCTGGGGCGGAGCCGGCAGCAGGCGGGGGACGTGGGCGGAGCGGTGGCGGCCTACACGGAGGCGGTTCGTCAGCAGCCGGGGCAATCCGAGACCTGGGATCGGCTGATGGACATTGCGGCGGAAGCACGGGATCCGGACCTCGCGGTTCGCCTGGCGCGGGAACTGACGGAGCGGCGTCCGGCCGAGGCGCGGTCATGGATGGTGCTGGCTCGGGTGTTGCCGGTGGTGGCGGTGGCGGAGCGGCTGGACGCGATCGATCGCGGGCTGGCGTTGGTGCCGGACGCGGTGGGGCTGTGGCGACAGCGGGCGCGGGTACTGATGGAGGCGGGCCGGCATGACGAGGCGTGGGCATCGTGTCATCCGGCGGTGTTCGGGGAACGGGTGCCGGAGGAACTGCGTGCGATTGGGGCGGTGGTTTTGCACGAGCGCGGGCGCCGGGCGGAGGCGATCGCGGAGATGGAGTCGGTGCTGGAGCAAAGCCCGGGGATGGACTGGGCGTGGCGGGACCTGGCGGACTGGCAGTTTTCGGCGGGTCAGTTCGATGCGGCGTTGCGTTCGGCGCAGCAGCTGGAGCGACTGTCACCGGGGGATCCGATGCCGCTGGGGTTCGCTGCGGCGGTCCGGCTCGAGCGTGGGGACAAGGCGGGGGCTTTGGAGTTGTTGCGTCGGGCGCATGAATTGAACGCGGGCTACTTGTGGGCGGGGAACACGCTGCTGGACCTTCAGATCGAGCGTGGGGAGCTGGCGGATGCCGCGCGGACGCTGGATCGCCTGCGGGGTTCGCTGCCGGAATGCCGGGTGGTGTCGCGGGAGATGGAACTGGAGTTTGCGAAGGACACTCCCCCGCACCTGGAACCGTTCATCGAACGGTTCCTGCGCGCCAAGGGGGACGTGCCCGGTGCGTATGCTCACATTGCCGAGCGGATCGTGAAAGCGGGCCTGGCGGAGCAGATGTATGCGCTGGCCGCGGACGTGTTGCGTCGCGGCGGGGTCTTGAATCCATCGGCAGCGATGTTCCTCGTTTGTCTGGGGCGCGGGCTTGCGGATCCGCGGAACGAGAGCGTGCTGGATCATCTCGTCGAGGGCACGGAGCTGGCGCGGCGAGGCTGGATGGCGCATGTCCAATGTCTGGCGGAACGGCCGGATGCCTCCAGTCGGCGGCTGCGGGAGGATGCGCGGACACGGATCCTGGTGCGCTCGCATCGGCTGGGGCAGGAGGCGGAGCTCTGGGGGATGGTTTGCTATGCTTTGAGTTCGATCGGGGAACATCGCGAGGTCATCCAGTGGATGTCGGATTGGAAAGGGCGGTCGGACATGAAGCCGTGGATGTTCCGCAACCTGGTGGATTCGCACCTGGAACTCGGGGAGTTGGAGGAAGCACGGGTGGCGTTGCAGTCGTACATGGATTTGCCTTTGCGGGACCACTCCTGGCCGCCGGCGCGGCTGTGGGTCGCGATCGAGGCCGCAGCGCGGGGCGACTGGGAATCTGCGCGTCAGGTGGGGCAGGAATTGGCGGTGGATCAGTTGGGCGAGAGCGAGGCGTGCCTGTTCCGTTGGGTGGTGCCGTTCGGGGAATGGATGGGCGGGCAACGACCGGAGCCGGGGCCCGAGGCCGTTGCGAACCTGCTGAGCAGCCTCGGGGATGCGAAGGGAATGCGTGGGTTGCGCCGATGGATCCGGCAAGCGGCGAAAGACGCGGCCCGGACGGGTCCGGGCTGGCGGAATCGGCTGCGGCTCCGATGGGAGTTGCTCCTGCGAGGCTGAGGGGTTTGCTGCGGGTTGAGCCAGGATTGGCGGTGAGCCCTTCTTCCGCCTGGCCGACGATCGCCGTGCCTTCCGCGCATCGGTTTTTGAACTCCGGGAGCGGTTCGGGACCGAGATTCACGCCTTTGTCCTGATGGACAACCATTACCACCTGCTGGTGCGATGTCGGCGTACAGACATCAGCGAGACGCTGCGGTGGCTGCAGACCAGTTACTCCGTCCGGTTCAACTGGTCGCATCGCCGGCGGGGACATGTCTTTCAAGGGCGGTTCAAGTCGGCGCTGATCCGGGACGAGGGACGCTTGGAGGAGGTCGGTCGATACCTGCACCTGAATCCGGTGCGGATCGCGGGGTTGGGGTTGGCAAAGGAAGATCAACGGCGGGCGCGTGTATTGGGGTGTCCGGATCCCGGAGCGGAGCTGGTCGCTCGAAGGGTGACGGCGCTGAGGGAGTACGCCTGGAGTTCCTGGCGGGTGTACGCCGGCCTGGACCCAGCACCTGGTTGGCTGAATCTGGAACGGTTGCTCGGCGAGAATGACGGGAGGAGGGCTCGGGAGAGACGGGCTGCGCTGGTCGCCTACACGGAGGCGCCCATCCGTCAGGGGCGATTGGACAACCCATGGGAAGGATTGGTGGGAGGGGTCGTGTTGGGTGAAGCCCGTGACGCGGAAGGCCTGATCCGGAAAGCGGCGAAGGATCCGGAGAAGGCACGGCGGGTGGTGGTGGCTGCGGCGCGGCGGGCACGGCCCGATTGGAAGGAGATCGTGTCCACGGCGGAGTCCATCCGAGGCCGTTCCTGGCAGGAGATGTGTGATGGATATGGAGAGTGGGGACGGGACGGGGTGGTGGCGGTCGCGACACGGCATCTGGGGTGGCGGTTGGTGGAAGTGTCCGGGAAGATTTCCGGGGTCCAGTACGGCTCTCTGGCGCAGGGGGTGCGGCGGTTCTGGCGGTTGGCGGCGGAACGACCGGAACTGGAGGACTTCGTGGAGCGGATGCGGGAAGAATGTAAATAATACGGGACCGACCCCATTGCCGCAGACCCCATTGCCGCACGGGACCGACCCCATTGCCTCACCACTATTTCGGCAGTGCCAAGATCTTCGCCCAGATGGGCAAGGCCTTTGCCGAGGCCTTGCTCCGTCTAGGGAATTGAATCGACCCGATTCGGCTGACAGATCGGGTCCATGCCACCCCTTCTTGGCGGCTGTGAGGCTTCGCGGCTTCGACACAGCCTGTTTCCTTTTGGGGCAGACAGGATGGCAGGATGGACGAGATCGGCTCGTCTGTGGTGCCCCCCGCGGCGAGGGGATTGGGTACGCGTCGTGGGTAGGCGAGGGATTCCGGGGCGCCTGCCTTCGTGCGGACGTGGGGGTTGTGTCCGGCGTATGGACATGTGGCGGCATTGGAGCATGTTTCGGAGGGAGAACCGGATGTGGGTGCCCGTGTGCGGGAGAGCTTGCTGGTCCGGTTCCTGTGACCGAGGAGGTTCCGATGACTACGGTGGCGTTCTACGATACCAAACCTTACGACCGGGAGTATTTCGAGCGGAATGGCGATGCGGCCCGACTCCGCTGGCTGTTTCACGAGTTCCGCCTGACCGCCGAGACGGCGGCATCCGCGGCCGGTGCGTCGGCCGTGTGTGTGTTCGTGAACGATCGTCTCGACCGCCGATGTCTCGAGATCCTGCAGGGATTGGGCGTGCGGCTGGTGGCATTGCGGTGTGCGGGTTTCAACAATGTGGACCTGGCATCGGCCCGCGAGTTGGGGTTGCGGGTCGTTCGTGTGCCCGCGTATTCGCCGTACGCCGTCGCTGAACACACCGTCGCCTTGCTGCTGGCGCTCAATCGCAAGATCCATCGGGCGTACAATCGGGTCCGGGAGCACAACTTCTCGCTCAGCGGACTGGTGGGGTTCGACCTGCATGGCAAGACGGTCGGGGTGCTGGGAACAGGGAAGATCGGGCGGATTGCGTCGCAGATCTTCCGGGGCTTCGGGTGTTCGGTCGTGGCGTATGATCCGACGCCGCAGTTGGACTGGGCCGCGACCCATGGGGTGGTCTATGCGCACTTGGATTCGGTGTTGTCGGGGTGCGACATCCTGACGTTGCACCTGCCGTTGACCCCGGCGACGCATCATCTGCTGAATGCGACGAGTCTGGCCAGGATGCGGCCGGGAGCGTTCGTGGTGAACACCAGTCGCGGGAAGCTGATCGACAGCACCTCACTGATCCAGGCCTTGAAGTCGGGTCGGTTGGGCGGGGTGGCGCTGGACGTCTACGAGGAGGAAGAAGGGGTGTTCTTCGAGGACCATTCCGGTCGGGTGCTTCAGGACGATGAACTGACGCTGCTGCTGTCGTTTCCGAACGTGCTCGTCACGTCGCACCAGGCGTTCCTGACGCACGAGGCGCTGACGGAGATTGCGCGGGTGACGATCGGAAGCCTGCTGGAGTTTGAGGTGGGCGGCGGCGTGGTCGGTGACGCGGTCGTTGTGTGAGACCAGGGGAAGGGCCACGGGAGTCAGCGCCGCACCACTGACGCATCGGCTCCACGGAGACGCGGAGGAAGACGGATTTTCGCTTCCGTCGCTGTCGTAGGTGCAAGCCTGCCCAGGATCCCCACGTGTCCTCGCGAGTCACCGGACCCGTTCAATGGAATAGAACGCGTCGGGGGTGGAGGCGTTCTCGTCGATCCAGGTCGAGTTTGGCCCGGTCGCGGTGAATTCCGGAACGACGACGACGGAGGTCGTGGATCCGAGCGAGTCGCGACGCGCGATTCGGTACACGCCGCCGGACACGCTGCGCCAGGCGATGCGCGGGACCATCTTCAGCGACTTTTCGAAGCCGCTGTTGGGATCGAGGGGATGGGTCAGGGCGCGGAATTCCGAGAGGTTGTTCCGGCCGTCGTCATCGGGATCCGCTTCGGCCTTGGCGCGGGGATCGGTTGCCCAACCGTCCCCGAACCACTGCCTCCACCAGGCATTGGCAATGCCCTCGAAGTGCTCCGGGCCGGGTTGCAGGAACTCGGCGGGATTCAGGGCGCGACGGGCGAGTCGGACGCGGGCGATCTCGCCGTTGAAGTAGAACCCGCCATTGAAATTGGCGCCGACGGCGACGCCGTTCTTGGGCCGGGCATCGGGAATCACCGTCGTCGTGGCGTTAGTCTTGAGGACGCCGTCCACGTAGAGGGAGAGCTTTCCTGAGTCGAAGATGCCGGCGAGGCGATGGAACTGTCCGTCGTTGGGGACGGGCGCATAGACCAATATGTACGAACCGTCGGCACCGGCCACGCCGAAGTTCGCCAGCCCGGTGTCGCCTTCGTAGTAGAGCCCGTAAGACCAGATGAAGGTCTGTGGGTCCGATCGTTGCACCAGGGTACGATTGGCGCGGCCGTTGTCGCCAACGGGGCGGAAGATGGCCTCGACCGTGAACGCGGGTCCCGTCGCCAGGTTCAGTGAAGGCGACTCCTTGGCCACAAAGGCAGAGCCGAGATTGCCCGTGCCGGATGCCAGCATTGAACGTTTGCCCAGCTCCGCACCCGGAGCCGTCTCGATGAACATGGGCGCGCCGAGCTTGATCTGGCCGTGATTGTTCCTCCCGGAAGTGTCCGTGGCCTGGTTCATCGCAAACCCCGGCTCGCCGTCTTCGAAGTCCCAGTCGAGGACGACTTCGGCGAGGGCCTGGGTCATGAGGATGGGCGCGAGCAAGGCGAGCCCGAGAAGGGATCTCACATGGGAGGTTCGCATGGGAAGATTCGTGGGAGCACGCAGAATGAGCATGCATGGCCTGCAAGGACTGGCAAGCGGGCTGTGGGGATGGGCTGGGTCGAGGGGCGCATCCCGACACCGGCCCCGCGTCAAACGGAGCAGCAACGTCCTCGTTGCCCGCCCTGGCCATCTTCCAAGGCGACGAGGACGTCGCCACCCCGTTCACGGACGAGTCGCGCCCCACCTGTTTCGCGCTCGGATCAAGGTCGTCGGACGCGGAAGAAGCGGTTGGTGGAACCGTCTCCGGTGCGGATCACGACGCTGTGGGAGGTCCCCTGTCGTTCGATGGACCCGTTGAACGGCCGCCACGAGCGGGGATCCGAGAGGTTGTCGGTCTCCTCGACGGTGTCGCCATCCTTGCCCTGCCATCGGATGTGCCAGTCGCTGCCGTTGCCCAGTCCCAGGTCGAGGTCGACCTTGAGGAAGGGATGGTTGATGCCGTAGGCAGCCTCGAGGGTCCGGGTCCACATGCGCGCGAAGTCCTCGGCGGACCGGAACATCGGGCTCATGTCGGTGGCGTTGAGGCCGACGTTCGACAGGTCCTGGAAGAAGTCGGGCATCATGCCGTAGTGGGCGAGGCCGTCGAAGTTGTAGTCCCACTGCACGAGCTGCGTCTCGCAGCGCTTCATCGGGGTGTTGGTCCCGTAGATGTTCTCGTAGTCGTCCCAGACGGTGAGGAAGTGCTTGTAGCGGCGGAAGCGGGTGGTGTCGCCGGTGATCTCCGACGGCGGTGCCTCGCCGAGGACACGGCGTCGATACACGGCCTTGGCCAGCTTCTGCTTCATGTTCACATCGGGATCGATGTCGCTGCCTGGATCGCCATCGGTGGGCCCGATGAGGAGGCCGCGGGCAAACTCCTTCACGCGGTTGCGATCGTAGGTGTCGTGGAGGTTGTCGGTGATGATCTGGACGTCGTCGTGGGTGAGCTTGGGGCTCTTCTGCCAGCCCCAGCGGAAGATGCGCAGGGCGACGAAGAAGTCGCGTTGCTGCTTGTTGTAGGCGTAGCCCTTGTTGACGCGGGCGTCCTCGTCGTCCTTGTCGGGATCCACGGCACGCCCTTGGAACACGCCGCTGGCGCCGGGTCGACCTTCGCGCGGGGCGTAGGCGATGCCGTTGCGCTGGGCCTTGATATAGGGCGAGCGCCAGGGTTTGGCGTCCTCCTCTTCGCGCAGGCCGAAGGCGGATTGAGGGCCGAAGCGCGGGCCTGGCCCGACGACGAATCCGTTGATGTCGGTGCCGAGGCCGATCTGGCGGTGGCCCATGAACTCGAGGGCGTAGAGGGCGGAATGAGCGAAGGACTTCGACGAGCCGGGATTGTCGTTGGCGACCTGAGAGGTCGAGTTAGTGCGGGGCAAGTCGAGGGAACTGGCCACAGACTTGCGATCGCCGTTGCCCCAGCCGAGACCCATGATCCCGCCGAGATCACGGATGCGGACGAGCTGTTCGGGCACACGGTTGTTCTCGCTGCCGTCGTAGCGTTGGTGGCGGAATCCGTTATGGCCGAAATTCACCGGGTAACCCCCGCCCGCCTTCTCGGCGATCCCCAGACACTCCTCGACACCGCGTTCGCTCATGTGGTCGAGGTCGATCATGATGCCCATGCGCATCATCTCATCGATGGCGAACCGGCCGAGATCCGTCAGGCCGCGCTTGTTTCGATGTCCACCGATGTTCCCGACGCCTTCGAGCTTGATGGTGTGGTAGGGCGGGTAGTTGCCGCCGAGGGGCAGGATGTCGTTGGGAAGGTCGAGGGAGTCGACGTCGCCAAAGAACTCGAACAACGCCGGGGCGAGCGGGGCCACGGCGGGGGAAGATGCGATCAATGGCAGGGTCGTCACCGCGGCGACGCCGGCCATCCCGAGGCTCGAATCGCTGAAGCTCGTGTCCTGGCCGGTGATCTGGCTGGACGTCTCGAGCATCAGCTTGAGCGGCGCGAACGGATTGAAGACAGCCTCCGCCAGGGCCCCGGCGATCTGATCGCCGCTGGGCAGCGAGTCGAGGGCGTTCATGTTCCCAAGCCGGAACTGGATTCCGTTCCCCACGGGCTCGACCTCGATCGGGCGTCCCATGGCGTACTTGGTGGCGATGGTGAACACGGGGTTGTAGATCGCGCTTCCGCCAAACTTGTTGTCGACGAGGTGAACCGGGAACAGGTACCGGAGGCCCATGTCGTGCAGTGCCTGGAGGCGTTTCCGCACGAGTTCCCGGGAGATGGCGTCGGCACTCTCCTTCACGACCGGATTGCCGCTGAAGTTGCCGATGTCGTCCGTCTCGGACCCGATGATCACCGCCAGCTTGTTCTCGTGGACAATGCGGCGGAGGTCGAACGGGCTATAGGCGATCTCGAGGAAGTCGGAATGCCGGGAGACGAACTCCTTCAGTTCCTTGATCTGGCGATCGGTGACGGCGAGGTCATCGAACGGCGGGATGGAATCCACCGTGGCGCCGGCGATGAGCTTGTTGTGGACGGTGAGCGCGACCACGACGCGGAGCCCACCGTCATAGGCACGGCGCACCCAGTCGTGCCACATCTGCTGATGCGAGATGGAGGTGAAGACGGGCCACTTGCGGAAGCGGGCCCAC
Organism: Limisphaerales bacterium; assembly: GCA_965284395.1. GTDB lineage: Bacteria > Verrucomicrobiota > Verrucomicrobiia > Limisphaerales > UBA9464 > UBA6176. Next base: position 2,334,772 of record OZ260084.1, read on the forward strand.
TGGTTGCCGTCGTATCCGGCCTGGTGCGGGTCCGCGCCGTTCTCACCGTCGAACGCCGCGAGGACCAGCTGGCGGAGGTAGTTGCCGCAGGTGTTGTCGAGGCCATGCCCGCCGTGGTTGCAGTTGCAGTTGCCGAGGGCTTCGCTGATCGGGCCGTCGGGTTGCCCGTGGAAGACCTTTTGCCCGAGCCCGAGGTGAGCGATCGGGTGCGTATGGAGGTCGGCCAGTCCCCACACGGGCGAATCCCAGTCGTAGGCCCGTCCGTTCCGAAGCACGATCGAAGGCTGGTCGACGCCCGCGACGCGCACCGAAGTGAGGAGCGGGGGCGCGGGTTGGAACCGGAAGTCGTCGACGTTGATATGCCCTGTAGTGGAGTTGTCCACGATCCGGACCCGGGCGGTCATTCCCTTGAATTCGACCAGATCGAAGGATTCCCGACGCAGCCTTTCCTCGCCGTGGCCGGTCGCGTGCTTCACCACCTGGTACCAGAAGCTGCCGAGCTGGATGGCGCCCGGCGTTCCTGGTTCCGCCTTCACCAGCAGTTCCACCCGCAGGCGCGCGTCATCCGAGTCGCCACCGATCAGGAAGGTCATGATGCGTTCCTCCAGCACGAACGGACGCGACAGGAGAGTGCCGGTCGGGCCGTCCCCCTGCTCGGTGCCGGGAAGCGTCGCGGCGTCAGGATGATTCTCGGCGGTGCCGACCCAATGCCCGGCGTGATGGCCGATCGGGTACTCGAGGGTCCGCCAGTAGTCGCCTCCGATGCGGGTGCTGATCTGCTCGGTCAGCGGGGCAATCCGCCGGACCTGAACGTTGTCACCCTCGGTGGGCTGGGTCTCGAACGCCGTCCCGGTCTGGCTCCACCCCTTGAGGCCGTCTTCGAAGTCCCAGTTGCCCTCCCATCCCACGACGGCGTCCACGGCTTCGACTTCGCACTTCGGACCGGGGACCACCTCGATCTGGAATGCACGGGAACGTGAGTTGCCGGAGGCATCGGTGGCGGTGCAGGTGACGCTGTGGACGCCGATGTTGAGGAAGGTTCCTGCTGGGGGATCAAACACCAGCTTCGGCTCGGGGTCCGAGTTGTCGTGGGCGTGGATGCCGACGTAAGTGACCAACCGGCCCGCCTGACCTGCGATCGAAAAGCCATCGCATCGGAGCTTGGCGAGGCGCGGGATGATGATGCCAGGGGGCGTGACATCCCGCACGACGACCTCGAAGAGCCGGCGTTGAAGCACGGCTTCTCCAACACCGGCGGTGCAGGTGACCTGCGTGCGACCGACGGGGAAGGCGGTGCCGGACGGCGGCTCGCTGCGGACCCATGCGGTCCCGCCGCAGCGGTTGGTGGCGGCTTCCGTCCAGGTCGCGACGGCGGATCCGTTCTCACCGGCATCGAGTTGGATGGGACCCGCGGGAGCAACCAACTCCACGCAGTCGGCGCACTCGCTGGTGACGGTCACCGGGAAGGAGTTCGTCGAGCGGTTGCCGGCCTGGTCGGTCGCGACGCACTGCACCTGCGTCGTTCCGATGGGAAAGAGGCCTCCCGAGGGCGGCGTGCACTGGACCGTGGGTGACGAGACGGCGTCGGTGGCGCGGACGGTGAAGTTCACCTTGGTTCCCGTGGGTCCGCTGCAGGTGGCGGTGATGGGCTCGGGCAGGACGAGGGACGGCGCTCGCGTGTCGCGCACCACGACGTTGAAGCTGCATTCGTCCTTGTTGCCGAGTGCGTCGGTGGCCACGACCCGGACCACGGTGGTCCCGAGCGGGAACGTACTTCCGGATCTTGGGGTGGCGACCACGCTGGCGATCCGTCCGCAGGCTGACTCGGCAGTCGGAGCAAAGCTCACGACCGCTCCCGTCGGCGCGGTGGCCTCGGCGACGATGTCGCGTGGGCAGTTCACGGTCACGCAAACGCGCTGTGCGAAGGCCGGGGTGGACAAGGACAGGAAGGCCGCCAGGAGGATCCAGCGGCGCGGTCCAGAACCGGGAGGGTTCGTGGAAAGGAGATGCAAAGGCTTCATCGGATGTTCCGTTCGTCATCCGCGTGCCACCTGCCTCGAACGTCGGGCGGGGTGCGCGCGGCGCTGGCCTTCTACAAGTCGAACTAGATCGATCGCTATACTTCTGTAGGAGTAGGTCCCGGCGGTATTGAGCTCATGGACATGGATGATTTCGTCCTGTGCTGAAGCGGGTGGAATTGGATCGTGCCTGCGGCCAACCCTCGTGTTGGCACGACTATAGGAGTTTGGAGATGAGCCGGCCGAGGTGGCGAGGGAAGACGTGATTTGGGAGGCTTCTGGGGTGTCCCTGCGCGCCAAAAGCCCACCCTCGGGCCGTGATTCGGGGTATAGGAACCACCCCTGCGCGCGCAACGCCCATGCCCGGGATACGGGAGGAGCGGGTTGGGCTGTTTCGGGGTCGGTATCGGGATCGAACTAGAATGGGGCCCGATACCGATTCCGACTCCGCGTACATCATGGCGTTGCGCCCGTCGATCCTTGGATCCAATCGCTCATCACGAGCCGGCCTTGAACTCCGAACAGATCGCGGGAAACGGCTGGAGCATTGCTCACAACAAATCCGTCGATCGCGAGCTTTGCGTTGAACGCCATGTCCTCTGGGAAGTACTGCGCGCCCAACCGCCAGGCCTGGGTTGTGGCGGGGTTGGTGATGGCAAGGGTGGCGGTCTTTCCCGGCTCGATCCGGAAGTGGTGGGAACCACCCAGTTGCAAATCCCGGACGGTGCCGTCCTCGAAGTGCAGCGACCAAGTGTCCGGAAACTGGAGGAGATGTCTCCCTTGATTCCGGATCTGAAAGGTCACCGTGGGGGAGGAGCTGAGCGTCCTCGCCTCGCCTACCAGCTCCAGAACCACGACCGGTCTGCGCGTCTGCAGCCAGTACCCGAGGGTCAGGATCCAGATCAGGAGCAACGCGATCCCCAGGATGTAGAGCGTCTTGGTCTTCATGGCGACTCAAGCCCGGGGACCCAACACCTGGGAGAAGACGAAGGCAACGGTGATCCTCTCCCGTTGGGACTGGGGGGCGCATCTTGACACTGCCCCCCGCGTCCATCGGGGCGGAAACGTCCTCGTTGCCCTCCCATGCCCTCTCCCGGGGCGACGGAGACGTCGCCACTCCGTTCCAGTTTTCAAACGGGGGCAGTGCCGAGATGCGCCCTTGGAACTTCGCCTTGCGAGAATCGGCTTGAAGACCAGGCGGGGGCGCGCGGTCAATGACCACCGCGTGATGAATCCCATTCGGAGAGGTTGGTCGGGTATTGCGGCGGCGGTGGTCGTGGGTGGCCTGGCATCGGCGGCCCCGGTTGAGTTCCACAAGGGCGAGAAGATCGCGTTGGTGGGTGGATCGCTGGCGGAGCGGATGAACCTGTTCGGTCATTTCGAGACGCTGCTCCACACGCGGCTGGCGGATCGGGAGCTGGTGGTGCGGAACTTTGGCTGGCCGGCGGATGAGGTGTCGCGACGGCAGCGGCCGAACGACTACACCAAGCTGGACGACCCACTGCAGGTGTTCGGGCCGGAGACGTTCCTGAGCTTTTTCGGGTACAACGAATCGTTCGCCGGGCCGGCGGGCGTGGCGAAGTTCCGGGAGGATTACGCGAGCTTCCTCGAGACCTACGCGAAGAAGTACGGCGCGGAGGGGAAGGCGCGGTTCATCCTCGTGTCGCCGGTCGCCTACGAAGACGCGGGGGATCCGCTGCGTCCGGATGGGACGACGGAGAACGTGAACCTCAAGCGTTACACCGAAGCGATCCAGCGGGTGGCGAACGAGAAGGGGTTGGTGTTCGTGGATCTTTACACGCCGACGCTGGCGTTGTTCGCGAAGGACAAGGGGCTTCAATACACCGTCGATGGCGCTCACCTGAACGAGGCGGGCGACCGCGAGGTGGCGCGGTTGCTGGACGCGGCGCTGTTCCAGACTCCGCATTCGACCAAGCTGGCGGTGCAGGATGTCGACCGCCTGCGCACGGTGGTGAACGACAAGTCGTGGGTCCACCAACAGGACTATCGGATGCTGAACGGCTGGTACGTGTACGGTGGTCGGCGCACGTGGGACACGGAGACCTTCCCGCTGGAATACGCGAAGGTCCGACGCATGTCGGGGGTTCGCGACCAGCTGATCTGGGAGATGGCGCAGGGGACGAACGAGCGCACGACCCCGGATGACTCGCAGACCGGGCAGTTGGTCACGCCGAAGACGCGGTTTGGCGTGCCGCAGCAGTCCTACTCGGAGCCCAAGGATCTCAAGTACGTCAGCGGTGAGGAATCGGTGAAGCTGATGGAGATCGCCGAGGGCTTTGACGTGAAGCTGTTCGCCTCGGAGGAGATGTTCCCCGAGCTGGCGAAGCCGGTGCAGATGAACTTCGACTCGCGCGGACGCCTCTGGGTGGCCTGCATGCCGACGTATCCGCAGTGGAAGCCCGGTGATGCTCGGCCGAACGACCGGATCCTGATCTTCGAGGACAGGGACGGGGATGGTCGGGCGGACAGCTGCAAGGTGTTCTACGACCAGCTGCATTGTCCGACGGGCTTCGAGTTCGTGAACGGGGGCGTGCTGGTGATCAACCAGCCGCGGCTGGTCTTCCTCAAGGACACCGACGGGGACGACAAGGCGGATCAGGTGACCCACCTGTACGATGGCTGGGCGAGTGACGACACGCATCACACGATGGGTGCGTTCGAGTGGTCGCCAACGGGCCGGCTCCACGGGCTGGAAGGCGTGTCCATGTCGACCACGCTGGAGACCCCGTATGGTGCGTTCCGGAATTCCAACACGCCCGGAGCGTGGGTGGTGGATCCGCGAACGCTGGAGGTCCGGCACTTCATCACGCCGGGCTACGGCAACCCCTGGTGCTACGTGTACAACTTCTGGGGTCAGGGAGTCTGCGGTGACGGCACGACGGCGCAGATGCACTGGGATTCCCCGCTGAGCGGCGCGCAGAAAGGGCAACGCAAGGGTCTGAACGCCGTGTTCAACAACGAAGGCATGCGACCGGCGCTCGGCTCCGAGTTCCTCCACTCGCGACATCTGCCGGACGACATGCAGGGTCAGTTCGTCTACGGATGCGTCATCAACATGAACGGCATCCCGCGCTTCGAAATCCGGGATGATGGTGCGGGATTCACCGGCAAGCGCCTGCCCAACCTCCTCAATTCCTCCGATCGCAACTTCCGTCCGGGCGAGACGCAGATCGGTCCCGATGGCGCGATCTGGTTCCTCGACTGGCACAACCCGTTGATCGGGCACATGCAGTATTCGCAGCGCGACCCGAACCGCGACAAGGTCCACGGCCGGCTGTATCGGCTGTTCGCGAAGAATCGGCCGTTGCTGAAGCCGGTGTTGCAGGCGGGCAAGTCGGTGCCGGAACTGCTCGACCAGCTCAAGGAGTACGAGCCGCGCACGCGTTACCGGGCCCGTCGTGAGCTGCGGGATCGTCCGGCGGCCGAGGTGTTGCCGGCGGTCCGTCGATGGGTGGCCGGACTCAATGCGAAGGACCAGTGGCATGACCTTCACTTGCTGGAGGCCTTGTACGTGCAGGCGGGACACCGGGCGGTGGATCGCTCGCACCTCGAGCGCGTGCTCAAGGCGTCCTCGCGGGATGCCCGGGCCATGGCGGTGCACGTGCTGTCCGAGGAGTGGAACCGGTTGGGGCAGCCGATGGACTTGCTGAAGGCGGCCGTGGCGGACACGGATCCGCGGGTCCGCCTGGAGGCGGTGCGCGCGTTGAGCTTCGTCGATTCCGCAGCGGCGGCCGAGACTGCCGTCGAGGTCGCCAGGCAGCCGATGGATTACTGGATCGAGTACACGCTCCAGCACACGCTCGGGGCGCTGGAATCCCGATGGAAACCCGCGCTGGAGAAGGGCGAGTTCGCCGCCGCGAATCCGGCGGGGCGCGACTTCGCGGATGCCTTCGCCAAGGGCAACCCTTCGATGAGCGTGGTCAAGGCCCAGCTGGCGAAGCTGGTGGCCAACGATGGGCTCTCCGATGCCGATCGCGGCAAGTTGATCGCGTCGCTGGCGAAGGTGAAGGGGAGGCAGCGCGAGGGGCGTTTTGTGTTCGAGCGGGTGTGCACGTCCTGCCACAAGGTGCAGAATTTCGGCATCAACTACGGCCCTGAGCTCACCGAGGTCGCGAAGCGCCTGAATCGCGAGAAGATCATCGAGTCGATCCTCTATCCGAATCTCGAGGTCGCACCGCAGTGGCTGACGACGAACATCACCACCAAGGACGGACAGGAACTCACGGGCGTGGTGGGGACCGAGGACGACCAGGTCGTCACGCTGAAGCTGGGCGGAGATCAGGTGCAGAAGGTCGCCAAGTCGAACATCGCCCAGCGCGAGACGCTCAAGGTGTCCAACATGCCCGAAGGCCTGGCCGCAGGCCTGGCGCCGCAGGAGTTCACCGACCTGATCGAGTACCTGTCGTCGTTGAAGTGAGCGAGCGGGGATGGAGGCGGCGCGCATCCTGACACTGCCGGTTTGAAAACCGGAACGGAGCGGCGACGTCCTCGTCGCCTTCGGGGAGGGCTTGGGAGGGCAACGAGGACGTTGCCGCCCCCGAGTCTCGCCCCACCTTGAACTGCCGGTTGGTGGGCGAGACAGGACTTGAACCTGCACGGCTTGCGCCACGGGATCCTAAGTCCCGCGTGTCTGCCATTTCACCACTCGCCCCCGGCCGGCTGATTGATTCCGGAGGTGGGGACGCTATCGGCCGGCGCTGGGAGTTGGAAGTTTTCAGTTTCAAGGTGGACGTCCTCCGGAACGGAGTGGCGACGTCCTCGTCGCCTAGGGAGAAGGCTTGGTCACGAGGCGGGGCTTGATCACCGCCTCCTTACGTCGGCGGCTACGGCGGCTACTGCTTGGGGACGGCGGCCCGGAGGAGGCGGATGAGGACGGCGGGATCGATGGGCTTGTCGATGTGCTCGTTCATGCCGACGGCGAGGCACTCCTCGCGTGCGCCGGGCATGGCGTTGGCGGTGAGGGCGATGATGGGAATGCGGGACCAGGGTTGCTGGGCGGCGCGGATGCGGCGGGTGGCTTCGTAACCGTCCATGCCGGGCATCTGGCAGTCCATGAGGACGACGTCGTAGGGCTTTCGTGCGAGGGCCTTGAGGACGCTGTGACCTTCGGCGACGGCATCGCAGAGGCATCCCATCTTGGTGAGGAGCGTCTCAGCGTAGAGGCGATTGACCGGATGATCCTCGGCGAGGAGGACCCGGAGGCCGATGAGGGCCTGGGATCCGGCGAGGGAGGAGTCGTTCTCGGGGGCGTCGGTGGCGGAGCGTGCACCGAGGGCAATCTCGATGGCGCGGATCAGGCCGGAGAGCTGGACGGGTTTGGGAACGGTCGCGGCGACGCCGGCTGCGATGAGTGCACCCGGGCTGATCGACTCACCCGGCCAATGAGCGAGGATGAGACGTTCGGCGACGACGGCATCCTGTTCGTGTAGGAGGCGTGCGGCGGCCCGGGGTGAAGGAGCATCCGGCACGTGGCCGAGGATCACGAGGGCGAAGGGAGTGCCGGTGGAGCGAGCGCGCTGGAGGACCGCGGCTGCTGCCGCGATGTCGCCGACTTCCGTGTCCGCCCGGACGCCGGCGGCCGCTGCGTAGTGGACGAGGATGCGTCGGCTGTCCTGGTGCTGGTCGACGACCAGGGTGCGGACAGGGCCGTAGGCGGGTTGGGTGAAGACGGAGGTTTCGTCGACGCCAGCGGCGGTGCGCAGGGGGAGTTCGAACCAGAAGGTCGATCCCTTCCCTGGGGTGGACGTGACACCGATGCTGCCCCCCATGAGCTCGATGAACCGCTTGGAGATGGCGAGGCCGAGGCCGGTGCCGCCATAGCGGCGCGTGGTGGAGACGTCGGCTTGGGTAAACGGGCGGAAGAGCCGGGGCAGGGTCTCGGGCTCGATCCCGATGCCGGTGTCGCGGATCTCGCATCGCCAGGTCGGGGTGGGACCGGTGCGAGTCGGGATGTTGACCTCGACGTGGATGGTTCCCCGTTCAGTGAACTTCAGGGCGTTGCCGACGAGGTTCAGGACGATCTGTCGGAGGCGGCTGGGATCGCCCTGGATCCTGGAAGGAACGCCGCGATGGATGAGGCAGGTGAGGTCGAGGTTCTGGCCGCGGGCACGGGGGGTGCAGAGTTCGACGACGCCATCGATGACCTGGCGGGGGTCGAATTCGATGTCATCGATGCGGAGGGTTCCGGACTCGATCTTGGCGACGTCGAGGAGGTCGTTGATGATGGCGAGGAGGGCCTCGCCGGAGCTGCGGATGGAGCTGGCGAAGGTGCGTTGCTCGTCGTTCAGGGTGGTATCGAGGAGCAGGTCGTTCATGCCCAGGATGCCGTTCAGGGGCGTCCGGATCTCATGGGACATGTTCGCCAGGAAGGCGTCCTTGGTGCGGCTGGCGTCGGTGGCTGCGGCTGCGAGCCGACGTGCTTCCTGGAGGGCGCGTTCGACGTCGGCGGTGCGGATGCGGACCTGTTCGTCGAGGCGCAGGTTCTCGCCGGCCAGCCTGCGGCGCGCGGACCAACTGTACGCGGCGAGGGCGGCGAGGAGCAGGCCCAGGCTGGTGGCGAGGGGCAGGAACCACGCCTGCGCCTGAAGCGGCTGCGAGACCAGCTCGAAGGAATGCGTCACCGCTCGCTCGCTGATGTCCCCGGACTCGTCCGAGCAGCGCAATTCCAGCTGGTGACGACCCGGCGACAGTCCGCTGAGGTCGAGACCGCCCTGGGGGATCAATCCGAACGGGGACCATTCGCCGGAGTCGAACCGCCAGGAGAACTGGATGTCACGCCGCTCGGAGCGCGAGAAGTTCCACAGGGAAGCGTCAGCGGCGACCCGGAGACTGGACCCAACGACGAGCTGCTGGCCTGCATTGACCGAGACGATGAGCGGGGGCCGGCGGTCGGGCCGGTAGCGGAGGGTGCCGTTCTCGCCGTTCACCCAGAGCTCGCCTTCGGCCGTGCTGACCACCCGCCAGGGCACCACCGCCTCGGGCAGGCGGATCCGGGTGATCCGGAGCGTGGCGGGGTGGATCAGGTGAATGTTGCGGGAACCGATGACGGGAACCGGTCCCCCCGCGGGATTCCGATGGCGAAGCGTTTCGGCGGAACCGTCCTCTTCGCGCCACGCGAGGTTGGTCGACTGCCAGAGGCCATTGGTCGGCAGGGCGGTTCCGTTGACCCCGCCGAGCTTGCTCTGCATGAGGAAGCCGAACCGGTCCGCCACGACCAGTGGGTACTGGGCCCAGCCGGTCAGCCCACCCTCGACCGCGAATTTCCCGGTGGCCTGGTCGTATCGGTGGACCGAGGAACTCCGATAGACGTACGGGGTTCCGTCCGGTGCTGTAGCCATGCGCGGATCCCAGAACCAATCGAGATCCGGCACCCGGAACGCCGACTGGTCCCGTCCATCGGAGTGGATCAGCCAGGCGAGGCGATTCGACACCGCGAAGGCCCAGACGCCGCCCTTGGCGTCGCGATCCAGGCCCTGAAGGACGTAACCCTCCGTGTTCGGAATGCCGATGTTCTTCCACCCACTGGGTGTCTTGACCGCGAGATGGACGAGGCGATCCGACGCGGTGCCCCCGATCCAGAATCGGTTGGTCGTATCGACCGTTGCCCCGACCGGGCGTGGAATGCCTGTCTCCGGAGGTCCCCAGGAGGTTCCCGGGAGGGCGGTGTACTGGACGCGGCCCTCGCGGTCCCACAGCCAGAGCTCCCCGTTGCCATCCGGCGCGGCGATGCGGCTGCTGGTGCCCCAGTCGACCAGTTCTTCGCGTTCGAGGCGAAGGAGTCGGCCCCCTTCGTGGAACCAGAGCCGGTTCCGACGGTCGATGGCGAGGGTATGCAGGGGTGACCGGTACCGTCGCCATTCGCCGCCTTCTCGGTCCCAGCGCATCACGAGATCTTGGCCCACGAGCCAGAATCCGCCGTCCGGGGTGGGCGAGATGTTCTCGAACCACTGCCACTGACGACGGCCGACGGCCGGGCTGACCACCTTGAGGTCGTTGCCCTCGAGTTCGGCCAGGTAACGTTCGGGGATTCGGGGTGCGGATTCGTCCGCTCCGGGGAAGCCGCCGACGAGGACGATGATGCGGCCTTGGGAATCGCGGCAGACGTGGTTGAGGATGCGGAGCAGGGGGGTCGGCTTCCATCCGCCGGAGTTCGAGTGGCTCAGGATGCGCGTATTCAGCCGGGTCCAACCGGATGGTTCCTCACGCCAAAGTCCCGCATCGCTGGTCAACACGAGGCGACCCTCTGCGTCCTCGGTGAAGGCTGAGGTCTTCGGGTCCGAGCGGGGGCCGAGATCGAGCGGGAACCACCGGCCATCCTTCAGCTCAGCCGGTCCGGCCGTGGTGGCCGCGAGGATCCGTCCTCCCGCCGTGCAATGGATCTCGTAGACGTGGTTGTTGGGAAGGCCATCGGCCGGGCCGTATTGAGTCCATTGTCCGCCGCGCAGGCGGGTGACGCCGCCGCCGGAATTGGACCGAGGCCAGGGCTCGCTCGCGAACCAGAGGTCGCCGTCCGGTCCCTCGGCGATCCTTCGGACGCTTTCGCCGGCCAGATCGCCGGGACGGCTGCGGGCCTCATAGCGTCCGTCCCGCAGCACGCCCACGCCCGAATCCGTACCGACCCACACCTCACCGGTCTTTCGGACATGGATGTGGCGGACGAGGGTGTTCGGCAGGCCATTGGTCGTCCCGATCTGGGTCCAGCCATAGCCGTCGTATCTTCGGATGCCGTCCCAGGTGGCGACCCAGGTAGTGCTGTCTGGTCCAACGACGACGCTCGAGACGAACCGGCCCTCGCTCATCGAGTCCTGCGTGAAATCGTGGGTGCTCCAGGAAGGGCCCGTATCAACGGGTGGAAGGGGAAGGCGGGCCTCGGTCTGGCCGAAGAGCTGGACGGCGCAGGCAAGCAGTCCGGTCCGGGCGACTCCGATGGTCGTCCGAAGGCTTTTCAAGGACTGGTCTAGCCAGAACACGCGAATGGATTTCTGCTGAGATGGGGTGTGTGCCGATTTCCCCCCCGGCACGGTCTCCTGCCCATGGATGCACCCAATTCGTCCTCTGGTCCAGCGGGCTTTCACATAACCCCGTGGGGAGGGCGAATCTTCACACAGCCTCCGCGTCAAACGGAGCGGCAACGTCCTCGTTGCCCTCCAATGCCTCTTACCAAGGCGAAGAGGACGTCGCCGCCCCGTTCCTGTTCCGGAACGGGGGCGGTGTCGAGATCCGCCCCGGAGTCTCGCCCCACCGCAGCTGGATCCCCGCCGGCTGGGGTGATCGAAGCATTGGATGGGAATGGACGGGAAGGTAGGATCGGGCCGGTCGGGGGCTCACCCTGACGGCGACGCGGGTGAGTCCGTGTCGAATGGTTGATGCGATGTACTCCGATTTCAGGCAGGCGGTGAGGCAGTTGACCCTGGCACCTGGGTACAGCGTCGTGTGCATCCTGGCGCTGGCGTTGGGCATCGGGGCGGCCTCGACTGCGTTCACGGCGTTCAATGCGGTGTTGTTGAAGCCGATTCCGCTGATGCGGGATGCGGACAGGGTGGTTTCGGTATCGCTTTTCCACGAGAGCCAGCCGGAGGGGGCCATGGGGCTGAGCCATCCGGACTACGTGGACCTGAATGCCCTGTCGGAGAAGTTGGAGGGGATCGTGGTTCACCAACCGCGGACGTACATCCTGACGGACCGGGAACAGCCGGAACGCTTGCTGGGGAGTTCGATTTCGGCGCGGACGTTCGGGTTGCTGGGGGTGAAGCCGATCCTGGGGCGGGACTTCCTGCCTGAAGAAGAGACGGAGACCGGGCCCGTCGTGGCGCTGATGGGATACGATGTCTGGATGCGGAGGTACGGAGGAGACACGAACCTGGTGGGAAAGACGGTGCCGTTGAGCGGGCAACCGGCGACGGTGGTGGGGGTGATGCCGCCGGGGTGGCGGTACCCGGAGCAAAGCGACCTGTGGACGCCGCTGAGGGTGGGCCCGGCGGCGGCGCAGCGTGGGGTGCGATTCCTGAGTGGGGTGGGGCGGGTTCGGCCGGGTGTGGAGATGGAGGACGCGGAGCGGGAGCTGATGGGGGTGATGGGCCAGGTGGCGAAGGCCAATCCGGAGTCCTCCGCGGGGATCGGAGCACGGCTGACGCGTTTCCGGGCGTGGGTGGCGCGGGATTCATCGCATCTGCTGCGGTTGATGCTGGGATCGGTGCTGTGCGTGCAGCTGATTGCCTGTGCGAACGTGGCGAATCTGGTGCTGGCGCGGGGAACGCGGCGGATGCGGGAGGTAGTGGTGCGGGTGGCGCTGGGGGCATCGGCGTGGCACATCCTGAGGTGGCTGGTGTGTGAGGTCTTGGTGCTGGGTGCGGTGGGCTCGGTGTTGGGGATCCTGCTGACGTTGTGGGGAGCGGCCTTGGTGAAGATGGCGTTGCCGCCGGAGGTCCCCTTCTGGCTGGACCTGACGCCGGACGGCCGGGTGATTGGATTCGCAGTGCTGCTGGGGATGGGATCGGCCGTGTTGGCGGGATTGGTCCCCGCGTTGCAGCTGTCGCGGCCCGCGCTGGCGGCGGACATGAAAGCGCTTGGCCGGGGAACGGTTGGGGCGGGGCGGTATGTGGGGTTGCGGCATTCTCTGGTCGTATTCGAGGTGGCATTGGCGGTGGTTTTGCTGGCCGGGGCGGGATTGCTCGTTCGCTCGTTCCATGCGGCGACGACGTCGGATCCGGGATTTGATGCACGCGGTGTACTGACCTTCCGGGTGGGGCTTCCTCCGGCGCAGTACACCAACCACGCGGACTACATCCGGTTCTTTGACGGGATCCGGAGACGGTTGGCGGAGTTGCCCGGGGTGGCCGCGGCGGGGGGCGTATCGCTATTGCCGGCGAGCGGGAATGACAGCGTGGCGGCCATCGAGTTCGAGGGGAAGCCGGTGAAGGGCCTGTTCGACGCCCCGCATGCCCAGGCGTGTTCGGCCACGCCCGGCGGCCTGGAGGCGCTGAGGGTGCCCTTGCGCCAGGGGCGATACTTCGCCGAAACGGATCGGAGCAACTCACTGCCGGTGGCGGTGGTGGACGAGAGTTTTGCGAGGGTCTACTTCCCCGGCGAATCCGCGTTGCTGAAGCGATTTCGACCCTTCGAGATGCCGGGGATCGGGACGACGAACGAGTGGGTGACGATCGTGGGTGTGGTCGGAAGCGTGGCGGCGCACTTCGAGGACGTGCCGCCCATGCCACTGTTCTACATGCCGCATGCACAGGGGCCGATGCCTTTCCTGTCGATGGTGGTGAGGACGGAGGGGGCGCCGGAGAGGCTGGCGGCAGCCTGCGCTGAGGCGGTGTTCTCAGTGGACGGAGGGATTCCCATCTATCACGTGCAGTCGATGGAGGCGGTGCTGGCCAAGGCGACATGGGACAAGCGGTTCTTCGGCGCGATCTTTGCGTCGATGGCCGGGCTGGCGGTCTTCCTGGCGATGTTGGGAATCTACGGGGTGATGGCCTACGCGGTGTCGACGAGGACGCAGGAAATCGGGGTGCGGGTGGCGTTGGGGGCGACATCGAAGGACGTCCTGCGCCTGGTGGTCAGGCAGGGGGTCGGCCTGGTGGCGGCGGGTTTGGTGGTCGGGGTGATCAGCGCCGTGGTGCTCGCGCGGCTGCTGCAGGGTTACCTGTACGGGGTCTCGCCGTACGACCTGAGGACGTTTCTGGCCGTGCCGTTGTTCCTGGCGGGTGTGGGGATGCTGGCCTGCCTCGTGCCGGCGCGGCGGGCGATCCGGGTGGATCCATTGGCGGCGCTGAGGTCGGAGTGAAGGGGGACTCCCAGATCCCAGTTTCCAGATCCCAGTTTCCAGTTCTGGAAACTGGCGACTGGGGACTGGGAACTCTGCCCTGACCTCGCCTCGTGACCTGGCTACCGAGTCTGTAGGCCGCGTGCCCCCACGCGGCGGTTCACGATCCACGCCGGGTGAGGGCACCCGGCCTACAATGACTTCATCCGGGCCTCGCCTCGTGGCCTGGCTACCGAGTCTGTAGGCCGCGTGCCCCCACGCGGCGGCTCACGATCCACGCCGGGTGAGGGCACCCGGCCTACAATGACTTCATCCGGGCCTCGCCTCGTGACCTGGCTACCGAGTCTGTAGGCCGCGTGCCCCCACGCGGCGGTTCACGATCCACGCCGGGTGAGGGCACCCGGCCTACAATGACTTCATCCGGGCCTCGCCTCGTGACCTGGCTACCGAGTCTGTAGGCCGCGTGCCCCCACGCGGCGGTTCACGATCCACGCCGGGTGAGGGCACCCGGCCTACAATGACTTCATCCGGGCCTCGCCTCGTGACCTGGCTACCGAGTCTGTAGGCCGCGTGCCCCCACGCGGCGGTTCACGATCCACGCCGGGTGAGGGCACCCGGCCTACAATGACTTCATCCGGGCCTCGCCTCGTGACCTGGCTACCGAGTCTGTAGGCCGCGTGCCCCCACGCGGCGGTTCACGATCCACGTCGGGTGAGGGCACCCGGCCTACAATGACTTCATCCGGGCCTCGCCTCGTTACCTGCTCCGGAAGGACCTGAAAAAATGCACTGGCCGGTCGTGGGGCGTGGGACCACTCTCCGGGGGTCGCTCATGAGCAGCAGGAATACATCGGACTTTGTCGTGGTTTGTGGCGGAGGCGGGTTCATCGGAGGGCACCTGGTGGCGGATCTCCGTCGTCAGGGCTACCGCCGGATCCGGGCGGTCGACTGCAAGCCGCAGTCGGAGTGGTACCAGCGGTTTCCGGACGTGGAAAACGTGGTGCTGGACCTGGAAGAGAAGGCGGCCTGCTACACGGCGCTGCAGGGCGCGGATCTGGTCTACAACCTGGCGGCCGACATGGGCGGCATGGGCTTCATCGAGCTGAACAAGGGCCTGTGCATGCTCAGCGTGCTGATCAACACGCACCTTTTGATGGCGGCCCGGGACATCGGGGTGAAGCGGTTCTTCTATGCCTCGAGCGCCTGTGTCTACAATGCGGACAAGCAGCGTGATCCGAATGTCACGGCGCTGAAGGAGGCGGATGCCTACCCGGCGCTGCCGGAAGACGGGTACGGTTGGGAGAAGCTGTTCTCGGAGCGCATGTGCCGGCATTTCCGGGAGGATTTCGGCATCGCGACGCGCATGGCGCGGTACCACAACGTCTACGGCCCCTTTGGCACCTTCGAGGGCGGACGCGAGAAGGCCCCGGCCGCGATCTGCCGCAAGGTGATGACGGCGAAGTTCACCGGGAAGCACGAGATCGAGATCTGGGGCGACGGCCAGCAGACGCGGTCGTTCATGTACATCGATGACTGCCTCCACGGGACCCAGATGCTGACGCACTCGGACTTCGTGGAGCCGATCAACATCGGGTCGTCGGAGCTGGTGTCGATCAACCAGCTGGTGGACATCGTCGAGGAGATCGCCGGCATCCAGCTCAAGCGGTCCTACAACCTGTCGGCGCCCAAGGGCGTGAACGGGCGCAATTCGGACAACACCCTGATCCAGTCGGCATTTGGCTGGGAGCCTTCGACCCGGCTCCGGGACGGTCTGGCGAAGACCTACGCGTGGATCCACGACCAGGTCGCCCCCCGATACCGGTGAGTGCCGATCCCGCCGCGCCGGTCCGGGAAACGCCGGAATCGATCCGTTCCCGGAAGGGACGTCACGGGGTGGCAGCGCTGACAGCTTACGATCATCCCACGGCGCGCCTGCTGGACGAAGCCGGCGTGCCGATGATCCTGGTTGGGGATTCGTTGGGCATGGTCGTGCTGGGGCATCCCGACACGACACATGTCACGATGGATGACATGCGGCATCACCTGCGGGCCGTCGTGCGGGCGGGGACGCGGGCATTGGTGGGTTGTGACCTGCCGTACCGGTCGTATGACACCCCCGAGCAGGCGGTGGCCAATGCACGCCTGCTGGTGGCGGATGGTGCCGGGTACGTGAAGGCGGAGGGTGGACAGGAGATCCTGCCGCAGGTTCGCGCGATCCTGGCGGCTGGGATCCCGTTCTGTGGGCACCTTGGGATGTTGCCGCAACATGTCGTGGAGGAGGGCGGGAAGTACCGGATCAAGGGTAAGGATGACGCCGGGCGTCTCCGGTTGGTGGAGGATGCGCGGTTGCTGGAGGAAGCCGGGGCGTTTGCATGCGTGCTGGAGTTGGTCACGCCGCCGGTCGCCAAGGAGATCACGTCGGGGTGCCCTCGGATGGTGACGATCGGGATTGGATCCGGACCGGATTGTGACGGTCAGATCCTGGTGACGCCGGATCTGGTGGGCGGGTTTCCGTGGTTCACGCCGCGGTTCGTGGTGCCGAGGTTGAAGACGGGTGCGGACATCCGGGCTGCGGTCGCGGGTTGGGTGGGTGAGGTGGGGCGGGGAAAGTCGCCAGTTGCCAGTAGCCAGTTGCCAGGAAACTGGGGACTGGAAACTGGGAACTGAGAACTGGAAGTCCCAACTGGCATCTTCCCCCGGAGCGGGGAATGGGCCATGATTGAAGCAATGAAGCCGATGATCGCAGCAATGGTGGGCCTGTCGTTTTCCATGTTGGCGCAGGCCGGGCAGTGGGTGGTCTATGAACCCCAGGCCGGCAAGGCCAACGGCAAGCACATCGTGATGCTGTCCGGGGACGAGGAATACCGTTCCGAGGAGGGTCTGCCTCAGATGGGCAAGATCCTGAGCCAGGCGCATGGCTTCAAGTGCACGGTCCTGTTTTCCCAGGATGCGGACGGGACGATCAATCCCAACAACCAGACCAATATCCCGGGCATGCACCTGCTGGGAACGGCGGATCTGGTGGTGAATCAGTTCCGGTTCCGCGAGCTGCCGGACGCGGACATGAAGCACTTCGTCGACTACATGGAGGCGGGCAAGCCGATGATGGTGCTCCGGACGGCGACGCACGCGTTCAACTACGAGCGGAACAAGCAGAGCCCGTACGCGAAGTTCAGCTGGACGGCCAAGGGTGGCGGATTTGGCGGCATGACTGTTGGCGAGACGTGGACGTACCACCACGGCAATCACGGCGGCGAGGCGACCCGCGGCATCATCGACGGCAAGAACCGCAAGCACCCGGTGTTGACCGGCGTGACCGATGTGTTCGGGCCGACCGACGTGTACGGGGTGAACCCTGATTTTCCGTCGGACGCCACGGTGCTGATGCATGGGCAGGTCCTGAAGGCCATGAACCCGACGGACGGGCCGAATCTGTCGAAGGCGATCATGCCGCTGGTGTGGGTCCGTGAGGCTTCGGTGAACGGCGGCAAGAAGGCGACGTTCCTGTGCTCGACGATCGGCGCGGCCACGGACCTGCAGAGCGAGGACCTGCGTCGGTTGTTCGTGAACGCGAGCTACCACCTCACGGGGCTCGAGGTTCCCAAGAAGGCCGACGTGGCGACGGTCGGCGAGTACAACCCCTCGAAGTTCGGGTTCAACACCTTCAAGAAGGGGGTGAAGGTATCGGACCACGAGTTGAAGTGAGGCGGGAGTTTTAAGATTCAAGATTCAAGATTGGAGCGGGACTTCGTCGAGACGGCTCATCGGAGTCTCGCCCCACCGGGCTGTGATCAGGCTTCGGTGGGGCGAGTGTCGTTACGAGCCGAGGGAGGAGTTCCCAGTCGCCAGTTTTCTGCGCGGGTCCTCACTGGTAGGCCGGGTGCCCTCACCCGGCGTGGATGTTGAACCGCCGCGTGGGGGCACGCGGCCTACAGAATGGAGTTGAACCGGACCGTCAGACCCTGGCCCCGGGTCCGGTTCGTACTCGGGTTGGGGTGGGAATTTCCCAGTCGCCAGTTTTCCTCACTTGTAGCCGGGTGCCCTCACCCGGCGGATGTGGGCATTGCGCCGCGGGGGGGGCACGCGGCCTACAGTTGGGTCTGCTCAGGGCGTGAGCTGTTCGATGGACTTGCCCTCGCGCCTCCTGAGGACGGCCTCGTACTTGGGGACGTACATCTGGGTTTCGGCGGGGAGGGACGGGGCAATCTCGTCGAAGGACTTGGCCTTGAGCCGATCGAGGGTTCGCTGGATGCGGCCCTCGCCGGCGTTGTAGGCGGCAAGGGCGAGGCGCCAGTCCCCGAAGCGCTTGTGGAGCTTGCCGAGGTAGGTGGCGGCCGCCTTGGCTGCCTTGGCCGGTTGGCGTCGTTCGTCCGGCAGGGAGGTCGAGAGGCCGAGGCTGCGGGCCGTCGCCGGCATCAATTGGAAAAGTCCGACCGCACCGACCGGGCTCGTGGCCTCGGGGTTGAAGGAGGACTCGACCTCGGCCAACCAGACGAGTTCCGCCGGGACGCCGGCGTCGGTGAAGATGGGCTTCAATCGCGTGGCGAAGGCTTCCGCGCCGACGGGTGCGGGGCGTTTGGCGAAGATCTTCTGCCAGACGCTGCGTTGGCGGGGTGCGCCTGGATTTGCGGTGGGTGTTGCCCGGGCCGTGGGCCGGTTGGTGGACGCAGGCGCGTTCGTGGTGGGTACGCGGATTGGGGGGCGGTTGGTGGGAGCCTGCGGGGTGACGGAGACGGAGCCTGCGGAGTTGGTCGCCGGAGGTGGGTTCGTGGCGGGTGCTTGGGGCAGGGTGGGCGGTGGTTCCAGGGGTTCGGCAACCAATTCGTCCGCTACGTCGAAGTAGTCGAGCCGGGTGCGGAGCCAGGGGGCGAGGTCGGCGGTTTCCTCGTAATCCTCCAGTAACGGCAGCACGAGCTCCGCGACCTTGCGGACGCGGGCGATGTCGAGGACGGAATCGCCGGCGAACTCGCGGGAGAGTTCATCCATCGCCTTGCGGGTGCGCTCCGGCGAAGGATCGGCGAGGCCGGCGATGGCTTCCGCGACGCGCTCGTCGAGGTTGTTCCGGGCCCAGGCTTCGGCGGCTTTCACCGTGGCATCGATGTCGACGACCACGTCCGAGTCCGGGTCGAGGTCCAGATCGAGGTCCAGGTCGAAATCCTGTCGGGCAAGCGCGGGTTGCCCGAACAGGGCAAGGGCCACAACGACGCAGACGCCCCACCGGACACGGGTGGGCGAAACGTTGATGCAACGCGCGACTGAGCGGCAGGCCTTCAAGGGAGCCCATGTCAGGCTGCCGACCCTTCCGTGGCAATCGGGAAGTGGCGCTGAGGCTGGGATGGGGCTCATCTGTGCACCGCCCCCATTTACATCCACATGTCGCATATGCGACATCGGATTGCACAAGCACCCTTCCCTGCGCCTTTCCGACGACTGTCCGCCTTTTTGCATCCGGATGTCCCATATGCGACATCGGATTGTAAGGGCGCCCGTGCACGGGTGTGTTCCAGTCCCGCCCCCGGCGAGGGATATGGCGAGACTCCGTCGGGCCGTTTCAGAGTCCAAGGTTCTCAGTTTCAGGTTTGGAGCGGACGCCGGGCTTGAAACTTGGATCGTGAAACTCGGGATTCCTGACCGGCTCGTGAGGACTCTCTGTCCACCCGTTTCCGGACAACGTCCTCGTTGCCCTCTCATGCCCTTTCCAAGGGCGACGAGGACGTCGCCACTCCGTCCCAGTTTCGGGACGGATGAATCCCCATTCGGGATGTTCTGGCCCGGAGGCGGACCTTCGGTTGGGGGTCGGAGTCTGGATTTTGGGCTGAATCCACGATTTTTCGGGGTTTGAGGGCCGAGGCGTGAGGTGGCATCAAGGCTGCGTGAGAGGAATGGCCCGTATCCGGGAGCTGGACAGTTCCGGCACCGGTCCCGGGTCAGGTCCATGAATCGAGATCACCTCCAGTTGCCCGCGAAACCACTCGTTGGATTCACCCCTGCCAGCACCGGTATGGACATCGCCCGCCCTGATCTCGTCCGCCAACGCCGTCGGCGCCGTCTCCTGTGGGCGGTCGCGGCCATGGCGGTGGTCGCCCTGGTCTCGGTGCTTCTCGCCCGGCTGGAGCCCGCGGTGCCATCGGTCGAGCGGAGCTCCCTGTGGACGAACTCGGTGCAGCGCGGCGACTTTTTCCGGCAGGTGCGCGGCAACGGCACGCTGGTGCCCGAGCAGATCCAGTTCGTGCAGGCCGAGACGGCCGGGACAGTGGAACGGATCTTCATCCAGCCAGGCGCGGAGGTGTTGGCCGACAGCGTGATCCTGGAGTTGAGCAACCCTGAGTTGAAGCAGCAGGCCTTCGATGCCGAATGGGCCGCGAAGGCCGCCGACGCGATGCTCGCCAAGATCACCGTGACGTTGGAAAGCGAACGCCTCGCTCAGGAATCCGCGGTCGCATCGCTTCGGGCGGACGCGAAGCAGGCGCTGCTCGAATCCCAGGCGAATGAGGTGCTGGCGAAGGACGGACTGGTGCCGGCCCGTGACATGCAACGTGCGAAGGCGAAGGCGGAGGATCTGGCCGCCCGGGTCCTGATCGAGGAGAAGCGGCTGAAGTTCACCGCCGACTCCGCCAAGTCCCAGCTCGCCGTGCAGGAAGCCGAGGTCGAGAAGCTCCGGGCGGTGCGGGATCTCCGGCGGCGGCAGGTCGAGGGGTTGCTCGTGAAGGCCGGCATCCAGGGGGTGCTCAGCCAATTGGGCGACCGGGAGGTGTTGCAGAGTGGCCAGCGGGTCTCGCCGAGCGCGACCCTCGCCAAGGTCGTGGTGCCGACCCGGCTGAAGGCCGAGATCCGCATCGCGGAAACGCAGGCCAAGGATGTGACCCGCGGGCAGAAGGTCGTCGTGGACACCCGCAACGGCGTCATTCCCGGGCACGTGGTGCGCGTCGATCCGGCGGTGCAGAACGGCTCGGTGCTCGTCGAGGTGAAGCTGGATGGCCCGTTGCCCAAGGGGGCGCGACCTGACCTGAGCGTCGAGGGCACCGTGGAGCTGGAACGGCTCACCAACGTGTTGTTCGTGGGGCGTCCGATGCAGGGCCAACCGGAGAGCACCGTGGGGCTGTTCAAGCTCACCGAGAATGGGAGCCGGGCCGAACGGGTCATGGTGAAGCTGGGGCGCGGTTCGGTCAGCCTGATCGAGGTCGTCGAAGGACTTTCCGCGGGTGACACCGTCATCCTCAGCGACATGAGCCAATACGATTCCCACCGGAAGCTCCGGCTGAACTGAGGGCTGATTTTCGGAGACCGATCACAGATCACTGACCACTGACCGCAGCCATGTCCACTTCCTCCCCCATCATCCGTCTCGAAGGCATCAAGAAGGTCTTCCTCACCGACGAGATCGAAACCCACGCGCTGAGCGGCATCCACCTTGAGATTGCCCAGGGCGAGTACGTCTCCATCGCGGGGCCTTCGGGCTGCGGCAAGTCGACGCTGCTCGCGATCCTGGGCCTGCTCGACACGCCGAGCGAGGGGACCTACCTGCTGAACCAGCAGCAGGTCGCGAACCTCGACCACGCGCAGCGCGCCCGCATCCGCAACCGCGAGATCGGGTTCATTTTCCAGAGCTTCAACCTCATCGGCGACCTCACGGTATTCGAGAACGTCGAGCTGCCCCTGACCTACCGAGGCTTGAGCGCCGCCGAGCGGAAGGAGCGGGCGATGGAGGCATTGGAAAAGGTCGGGATGGGGCATCGATTGAGGCATTACCCGAGCCAGCTTTCGGGCGGCCAGCAACAGCGGGTGGCTGTCGCGCGAGCCCTGGGAGGCAAGCCCTGTATCCTGCTGGCCGACGAGCCCACGGGAAACCTCGACTCCAAGAACGGCGACGCCGTGATGGACCTGCTCCGCCAGTTGCATCGGGACGGGGCGACGATCTGCATGGTCACGCACGATCCGCGTTTCGCCCGCCACGCCGACCGCCAGATCCAGCTCTTCGACGGGCGGATCGTGGATGAACTGAAGGAGGTCCTGTGACGCCGCTGGTTCGGTTGCGCGGGGTGGAGAAGTCATTTCCGACACGACCCTCGCCGACCTACGTGCTCCGCCAGGTCAGCCTGGAATTCGCGGAAGGCGACTTCGTCACCGTCATGGGCCCCAGCGGTGCGGGAAAGTCCACGCTCCTCTGCATCCTGGGCCTCTACGACAGTGCGTGGACCGGTGAGTACTTTCTCGGTGGCCAACCAATCCACGCCCTCAAGCCTCGGGAACGGGCCCAGATCAACAAGCGGTCCGTGGGCTTCGTCTTCCAGCAGTTCCATCTGCTCGACGACCTCACGGTCGCCGAGAACCTCGACATACCACTTTCCTATCGCGACATCCGGAAGTCGGAGCGCGAAAGCCTGGTGGCCGATGCGCTCGACCGCTTCGGCATCGTGGGCAAGAAGGACCTTTTTCCCGCGCAGCTTTCCGGCGGTCAGCAGCAGTTGGTCGCCGTCGCCCGCGCCGTGATCGCCAAGCCGAGCCTGCTGCTCGCCGACGAGCCCACCGGCAATCTCCACACCGATCAGGGGCGTCAGATCATGGAGCTGTTCAAGAAGCTGAACGACGAGGGCACGACGGTCATCCAGGTCACCCACTCGGAAACCAACGCCGCCTACGGCAACCGCATCGTGCGGTTGCGGGATGGCTGGCTGGAGAATTGAAACATGAACGACCTCCGCTTCGCAGTCCGCCAGTTGCTGAAGAATCCCGGCTTCACCGCCGTGGCCGTGCTGACCCTCGCCCTTGGCATCGGCGTGAACACCTCGATGTTCAGCGGCCTGCAATCACTGCTGATGCCGAAACAACCGTATCCTGAGCCGGACCGGTTGGTGCGCGTCTTCCGGACCTCACCGCATTCGCAGCGCTGGCCGCATTCGCCAGCGGGCTTCCTCGACCAGCGGACCTTGAACTCGGTCTTCACGCACATGGTGGCGACTACGTCGCGCCGGGCGAACCTCGCCGAGGTGGGTCAGCCGGCCGAGCGGTTGCGAGTCGTCCTGGCCACGGCAGATCTGCTCCCGATGCTGGGAATCCCGCCGAAGCTGGGCCGGGGGTTCCTTCCGGAGGAGGACGAGGCCGGAGCCAATAGCGTCGTGTTGCTGAACCATCGGCTGTGGGTGCGCCGGTTCAACGCCGACCCGGCCATCGTCGGTCGCACGCTCCGACTGGACGGTGAGTCGGTCACGGTCATCGGTGTGATGCCGGCGGAGTTCGGCGACCGGGAGACCTGGGGTTCTGCGGACCTGATCCGGCCGATGGGATTCAGTGACGCGGAGAGTGCGATGCGCGGGAACCATTACCTCGATGTCTTCGCCCGACTGAAACCAGGGGTCACGCTGGCACAGGCCAACGCCGGACTCACCGTGCTGGCCACGCGCCTTCGCGAGACACATCCGGAGAGCAACACGGACATCGGTTTCCGAGCCATGGAAATGGCCCGGGCGCGCATGGACCCGCGAGGTCAGATCATGCTCTGGATGATCATGGGCCTGGCCGGTTTCGTGTTGCTGATCGCCTGCGCCAACCTCGCCAATCTCCAGTTTGCGCGCACGGCGCTGCGATCGCGCGAACTCGCAATCCGCGGCGCGCTGGGGGCGCCGCGCAGCCGCCTGCTCCGGCAATTGCTCACCGAGAACCTCTTGCTGGCCGCGCTCGGCGGCATGCTTGGGCTGTTGCTGGCCCAATGGACGAACCAATGGCTCATCCACAACCTGACCGAGGACGGACGCCCGTTGATCCGTCCCGAGTTGAACTTCGCCGTGCTGGGCTACGCCCTGCTCGCGTCCACCGTGTCGGGCCTCGCCTTCGGGCTGGCTCCCGCCTGGCTGGCTTCTCGCACGGACGTCAACGCGGCGCTCAAGCAGGGCATGCGCGATGGCGGTGGCACTTCCCGCAACCGGATCCGCCACGGCCTGATCATCGCCCAGGTGGCGCTGGCCCTCATGCTCCTCGTGGGTGCCGGCCTGGTGGTGGACGGGTTGAGTCGGTTCGGTGCGGCCTCTCCGGGGTGGCGCATCGACGGCCTGCACGCGGGGTATCTGAATCTTCCGGACACGACGTACCCGGACGACGACGCGCGCCGCCGCTTCATGGACCGACTTCAGGAAAGGCTCTCCGGGTTGCCTGGAGTTGAGCGTGCGTCCCTGGCCAGCTCGCTGCCGGTTGCGGGTTTCCGCAGCCACATCGGACTCGAGATCGAATCGTCCGACACGGCGGTGACAGACAGCCTCAGCAGCCTGGCTTCGGTTTCACCCGGATACTTCGGGACGCTCGACGTGCGGTTGGTGGAAGGTCGCGAATTCACCCCCGCCGATTCCGCCGGCCGCCCGGCAGTCACCATCATCAATGAAGCCTTCGCACGGGCCTGCTGGCCGAACGCGTCCGCCGTCGGCAAGCGCATCGGGCAGCCGGGATCCTGGCAGGAGATTGTCGGGGTGGTGTCGGATGTCCGCTCCGCCACCGATCCCGGGGAACCCACGACCCGTTTCCAATGCTATCGTCCCCTCGCGCAGGATTCGTCGGCGGGCATTGCCGTGGCCGTGCGGGGGCACGTCACGGGAGAAACCCTGCGCCGGGCCGTGGCGGAACTGGACCCGGATCTTGCATTGAGCGAGGCCGGCGCAGTGCGTGCTGCCGTGGACCGGGCCCATGGCCAGACGGCCATTGCGGGCTGGCTGCTGGGTGCGTTCGCCAGTCTGGGACTGCTTCTGGCTGCGTTGGGAACCTACGGCGTGGTCGCCGGATTCGTCGGGCAGCGGACCCAGGAAATCGGCGTGCGCATGGCGCTCGGTGCGAAGATCCGGGACGTGCTCTGGCTGGTGCTTGGGCGGGGGTTGCGACTGACCGCGATTGGGTTGGTCGTCGGGCTCCTGGGCGCGGTGGCAATGGCCCGCGTCCTGGCGTCCGTGACCCCGGGGTTGAAAGCCAATGCTCCGGGCGTGGTTGTCCTGGCGGGCCTCGTCCTGTTCGCGGTGGCCTTGCTCGCCTGCTGGATTCCCGCCCGGCGCGCCTCGCGGGTGAACCCGATGGTGGCATTGCGGGGGGAGTGATGGGATGAACGACCTCAAGTTCGCCCTCCGCCAGTTGTTGAAGAACCCCGGCTTCACCGCCGTGGCCGACGCCGTCGTGACGCTCGAGGCCTCAACCACGCCGGCTTCGCAGCCAGTAGTCCCGGAAACTCCGAAGGCGGTCGAGCGACTCGCGGTCCTTGGCCCGGTTCGCGGCCACCTTGCTGGCGATGATGTCGTCCGGATGGCACACGGGAAACCCTTCCACCATCACGCGCCGGTTCCAGGCATCGGCAAACCTTTCGATTCCATCCGGCGCGAAGATCAGGTCGAGGTCGAAGGGTCCGTTCTTCAACTGGATGAAATCCTTCCCGCGCTCGACCTCGGCCGCTTCGTTGTCAGAAAGTTCAAAACCCAATTCACGCAGGCCAAGGACCAAGGCACGACCGTTGGCAGGGCTCCGTTCGGGGAAAAGGTCGGCATCCTGCGTGGTGTCCGGATAACCGAGGATGATGGCGCCCGATTTGCCGATGAAGAGGTAGCGAACGCCGAGGCGGGCGAAGACATCCCGGATCTCCTCCGCCTGACGGTACTCAAACGCGCCCATAACCCAGCCAGTCCGGCAGGCATTCCTCACACCAGCAACGGTAATCCTCCATGCTCTCAAACGACCGGTACCGCGCGTCGTCGAGGACTGGCTTGTGCGTCCGCACAAACGCGTAACGCAGCCGCTGCGCCAATGGCCGCCGGGCTGCTGCCTCGAATTCAGCCAACCAGTCAGGACGAGTATCGCCGGTGGTGTCCATGTGACAAACCTAGGAACCCCACCGCGAGCGCTCAAGCGCTGTTTCGACGCCACCCTCGGAGCGGAGCCACGCCCGGGATTCAGGCCTATGGAGCCTGAGACCACGCCCCATGAACGACTTCAGATTCGCTCTCCGCCAGTTGTTGAAGAACCCCGGCTTCACGGCGGTGGCCGTGCTCACGCTCGCGTTGGGCATCGGGGCGAACACCGCCATGTTCAGTTTGCTGAACGCACTTTTGTTCCAGCCGCTGCCTTATCGCGATTCGGATCGCATCGTTCGCCTGTTTCGCACGTCGCCCCAGTCCCGGAGTTGGCCACATTCTCCAGCGAACTTCCTGGATCGGCAGACCCAGAACACCGTGTTCAGCTCCTCTGCTGCTTTCAGCGGGTGGAGTTTCAGTCTGGTCGAACCGGGCGGACCTGCGGAACGGGTCGACGGGGTCGTGGCGACGGGGGATTTTTTCGCGACGTTGGGGGTGCTGCCGGTCCTTGGGCGAGTGTTCGGTCCCGCCGAGGATGAGCCCGGGCTGAATCGGGTTGTGGTGATCAGTCATGGCTTCTGGCAGCGACGATTTGCCGGCCGGAGCGATGCCGTGGGGCAAACCCTCCGGCTGGACGGCGAGAACGTGACAGTGATCGGAGTGATGCCGCCCACGTTCGGTCATCGCCTCTGGGGCAGCGTGGATGTTTGGAAGCCGATCGGTTGGACCGCCGAGGAACGAGCCAACCGGGGGAACAACTCGCTGGGCGAACTCGCACGCCTCAAACCTGGAGTTTCGATCCGCCAAGCCCAGGCGGAGATGGACGGACTCGCAGCGCGACTTGCCAACGCGTATCCGGCGTTCAACTCCGGGATCGGCGTGCGTGTCATCTCGTTGCTCGAATCCGCAACCGACGATTCTGTTCGGGGGCTTGCGTGGTTGGCATCCGGTCTGGCCCTGATGGTCCTGCTGATTGCCTGTGCGAATCTGGCCAACCTCCAACTCGCCAGAATGCTGGGACGGGCACGTGAAATGGCGATGCGGGCTGCGTTGGGGGCAAGTCGCGGCCGGATCGTGCGCCAGCTGTTGATCGAGTGCCTGCTGTTGTCGCTGCTTGGCGGACTCCTGGGAATCCTGCTGGCGGCGTGGAGCAACCAGCTTCTTGGCAGACACCAAGGCTTGTTCAATCCGCAGGCTGGCTTTGTCGTCCCGCTGGATCTTCGGGTTCTGGGATTTGGCATCGTGTCCAGCGTCGTCACCATCCTGATCTTTGGCCTCGTTCCGGCGTGGATGGCGACGCGCGCGCCGCTGGACTCGGTCTTGAGGCAAGCCGGGCGTGGCGCTGGCGGAGGACATCTTCAAAAGCGATTTCGGCAGGCCCTGATAGTGGGAGAGATCGCCCTGGCACTCTCCCTCCTGTCAGGCGCAGGGCTGTTCCTGCGTGGTCTGGAGCGACTGGCCCAACGCGATCCCGGCTGGCGTGTGGACGGCTTGATGACCGCGCAGATTCCCCTGTTGTCACCGGCTTACGAGCCGGCCGCGGCCCGCCAATCGCTCATTGACCAACTGGAGCCACGGCTGGCCGCACTGCCTTGGGTTCGAAAGGTGGGATTCTCCTCCATGCTCCCGCTGTGGGGATTCGGCAGCCGCGACTTCGACGTCGAAGGGCAGCCGCAAGGTCACCCTCTGCCGTTGATGTTCTACGAGACGGTCAACGAGGGCTTCTTCAGCACGATGGGCGCAGCTCTCCTCGAAGGCCGCTCCTTCAACTCCGGGGACACCACGAATCGTCCGGCGGTCGTGGTCATCAATGAATCCATGGCCCGGCATTTCTGGCCCGGCCGGAGCGCGCTTGGCCGACGCCTGGGCAGCGGCGACCCGGGCGATCCCCAGTGGGAGGAAGTCGTGGGTGTGGTGAATGACATCCGGTTCCCGGCCCGGTTGGAACCGCCCGACACCTCCTTTCAGGTGTATCGCCCCATGACCCAGTCCCCGCCTCGGTGGTTGAACGTCCTGCTGCGGGTAGAAGCGCCGAGCGAAGCGATGGCTGCCGACATCCGGCGAGTGGTGTCGGAGATTGCTCCGGAACTGCCGGTGACAGATATCAGGAGGGCGCGCGCCCGACTGGATGAGAGCCTGGCCAATCCATCGCTGTTGGGTGCATTGCTGGGGGCATTTGCGATCCTTGGCCTGCTGCTGACGGGCGTCGGAGTTTACGGAGTCATTTCATACTCCGTGGCCCAGCGCAGCCATGAGCTGGGCGTGCGGATGGCCTTGGGTGCCTCGGGATCCCATCTGCGATCGTTGGTGTTGAGGCAGGGGTTCTTCCTCGTTGTGGTCGGCTTGCTGATGGGATGTTTCGGCTCCTGGGCCGTTGCACGCATCGTGTCCAAGGCTGCACCTGAGCTTGCCAGCCGTGACCCGTTGGTGATCGCTGTGGTCGTGGTGCTGCTGATCTCGGCGGCCCTGCTGGCGTGCTGGATTCCGGCGCGGCGGGCTTCGAAGGTGGATCCGATGGTAGTGCTCGGGAGTGAGTGATGGCATTTGCAGATAGCGTTGAGATATGAGCACGCGTTCATCACCGCCGACCGGCTCTGGAGAGCGACGCGTCACGAGTTGGCTCGTCCGGTCAACGTGGAAACGGCGACGCGGCGTGAAGTGAACAAGGATCTGGGAACTACCTCTATGGACTGCCACCCAACCGTGCTGTTTGACGAAGCCGTCCGGGGATTGCTGGCCGGTGATTTCTCGCGGCTCGCACCGCTTTTCTTCGGTGCCGGTGGCTCGACTCCTGCAATCATCTGCTGGCACGAAGCAGGGCTGTTCGAAGCCCAGCCCGAGGCGCTGAAGGAGGCTCTCACCTGCGCGTGTTTTAATGGCTGCGTCGATGTCGTAGAGCGTCTTCTGGGATGCGGCCTGGACCCGTCCGGCGGCGCGGCGACTGGCCTGAATGCGTGCCATTGGGCCGCGAATCGGGGGCAGTTGGAGGTGGTCCGCGTGTTGTTGCGGCACGGCGCATCGCTCGAAGTCCGCAACAACTACCGGGGCACGGTGCTGGGCTGCGCTGTTTGGTCCGCTGTTCATGAACCCAGGCCTGCGCATCTGGCGATCGTCGAGGCCCTGCTCGAAGCTGGAGCGATTGTGAGCGAGGCCGCGTACCCATCCGGCGACGCACAGATTGACGCACTCCTCCGCCGGTTTGGCGCGGGTGGAAACGATCCTGCGCCATGAACGACTTCAGATTCGCCCTTCGCCAATTGCTGAACAACCCCGGCTTCGCGGCCGTGGCCTTGCTCACGCTTGCACTCGGCATCGGGGCGAACACGATCGTGTTCAGTGTCGCGAAGACGGTTCTGCTGCGGCCGCTGGGATACGGGAACGAGGACCGCCTGATGTGGATCCGGCGGGTCGACACGCGGACGGGTGCAACTGAGAACCAGGTTTCATGGCGGGACATGGAGGACATCCGTGCGCTGACACAGAGCTTTGCGGCGGTGGCGACCGACAGCTCGAACGATGCCGTGTGGGAGGAAGATGGCCGGAAGGAGAATGTGCCGGTGGTCCGGGCCACCCCCAGTCTGGTGGCCGCCCTGGATCTCCGCCCGGCGCTCGGGCGGTTGTTCGTGTCCGCCGACGGCGAAGGCGGGGAACCGGTCGTGCTCATCAGCCATGCATTCTGGCAGACCCGCTTTCAGGGAAGGCCGGATGTGCTGGGTCGGACCGTCCGCCTCGACGAACAGAATCGCCGGATCGTCGGCGTGCTCCCTGCCGGTCTCCAGTATCCGGTGGTGCGGGCTCCATCGTCTGGTAGCGGGAGCGTTGGCAAGGCTGGGGAGAAGCCGTTCTGGATCCCGATGGGCGTCCCGCGGGGAGAGGATGGGACTTCGCGGGCCGCCCGGATGTTCCTGGGTGTCGGCCGCCTGAAGCCCGGCTTTTCGGAGCGGGTGGCCCGTGCGGAACTGGCAGCCCTGTCGGTGCGGCTGGCCGAGGAGCATCCCGAGACCAACCGACACTGGGGCTTCGACCTGCTGAGCTTCCGTGAGCAGGTGTTTGGCCGCACGTTGCGGGGAGTGCCGCTCCTGGGCGCGGCCGTGGCGGCGGTCCTGCTGATCTGCTGCGTCAATCTGGCCAACCTGTTCCTGGCCCGGGGTGTTGCCCGGCAGCGGGAACTGTCGGTGCGGGTCGCCTTGGGCGCGAGCCGGGGCAGGCTCGTCCGTGCGCTCATGATGGAGAGCGTGGTACTCGCGATCGCCGGAGGCATGGCCGGCCTCGCACTCGCGAGCGGAGGACTTCAGGTGATCAGCAAGCTGGCGGTTTCGATCGTGCCGTTCATCCACGAGGCCGCGCTCGACGGACCCACGGTCGGGTTCACGGTGGGTTTGTCGCTCGTGACCGCCCTCGTTTTCGGCCTTTTGCCGGCATGGCGGCTGTCGCGTATCGATGCCACCGAGGCGCTCCGCAGCAGCACGCGGGCGACGGGCGGGCCGCAGGTCCGCGCCTGGCAACAGGGGCTGTTGGTGGGCCAGGTCGCCCTCGTGCTGGTGCTGCTGGCCTCCGCCGGACTACTGCTGGAGAGCTTCCGGCGGCTGCTGGGGCAGGATCTGGGCTATGAGGCTGGATCCGTCGTGGCAATGGATCTCGCCGTCTCCGGTCCGTTCGACACCAACGGCGACAAATGCCGGATGTACCGGGCGTTGCGTGAACGACTGGCCGCGCTGCCGGGCGTTGAAGCCGTCGGCACGGTGTCGTCCGCGCCGTTGACCGGGAAATGGACGTTCGACGAGCGGCCGCAGGTTGTGGGAAACCCGTTGCCCGAAGCCGACCGCCCCATCGTCGGGGCGCGGTTCGTTGCCTTTGACTACTTCCAGGCCATGGGGACGCCCTTGCTCGAAGGGCGCTTCTTCCGGGACTCCGAGCTCAACGACGACGGCTACGGGCGGATCGTGATCCTCAACCAGGCCGCGGCCAAGGTTCTGTTCCCGGGGCGGTCCGCCATCGCCGGCCGGTTCACCGTGGGGTCCAACCCGGACAAGGTGCTCGAGGTGATCGGGGTGGTCCGGGACACGCGGGACGTGCGCCTGGAGGAGGCACCGCAGCCCCGGTTCTACTGGCAGTACGTTTTCGGCGGGGCGCAGGTGGTCGTGCGCAGCCCGCTGCCGGCGAAGTCGATCGTGCCGGCGCTCCTACGGGTCGCCCGGGAAACCGATTCACGGATCGTCGGGGCCGAGATCCGGCCGATGTCGGAGATCGTTTCCGCGACGGTGGCGGAGCGGCGCTTCCTGATGACTCTGCTGGCGGCCTACGCGTTGGTGGCACTGGGCATCGCGGTGGTCGGCATCTTCGGCGTCGTATCTTACCAGGTGGCGCAGCGGACCAACGAGTTTGGCATCCGCCTCGCGCTGGGAGCCAGTTCCGGCGGCGTGATGCGGTTGGTCCTGTCGCAGGCGCTCCGGTTGGCGGTGGTGGGCGTGGGCCTTGGGCTCGTGCTTTCATTGGGTAGCGGCCGGTTGCTGGCGAGCCAGTTGTTCGGACTTTCCCCTCATGATCCCTGGTTGCTCGGGGGCGTCAGCCTGCTCCTGCTGGGGGTTGCCGCCGCGGCCAGCGCCATTCCCGCGCACCGTGCCGCCCGCGTGGATCCGATGGTGGCGCTCCGGAGTGAGTGAGGGCGGCGTGCGATAGGTAAGGCTGTAGGCCGGGTGACCCCACCCGGTGATGATCGGAAGACCGCCGCGTGAGGGCACGCGGCCTACAATACGCGAGGCTGTAGGCCGGGTGACCTCACCCGGTGATGATCGGAAGACCGCCGCGTGAGGGCACGCGGCCTACAATACGCGAGGCTGTAGGCCGGGTGACCCCACCCGGTGATGATCGGAAGACCGCCGCGTGAGGGCACGCGGCCTACAATACGCGAGGCTGTAGGCCGGGTGACCCCACCCGGTGATGATCGGAAGACCGCCGCGTGAGGGCACGCGGCCTACAATACGCGAGGCTGTAGGCCGGGTGACCTCACCCGGTGATGATCGGAAGACCGCCGCGTGAGGGCACGCGGCCTACAATACGCGAGGCTGTAGGCCGGGTGACCTCACCCGGTGATGGTTGGAAGAACGCCGCGTGGGGGCACGCGGCCTACAATACGCGAGGCTGTAGGCCGGGTGACCTCACCCGGTGATGATCGGAAGACCGCCGCGTGAGGGCACGCGGCCTACAATACGTCGCCTTTCACCAAGCATTCCGGGAAAATCGGGATTGCCCGGAGGGTTTGGGCTGGTAGGGTCCGCGTCCCCTTGCCGGGTAACCGGCTTGGGAAAACGGCCTGAAAAAGCCCGGTGACGAGGGTCATCGGCGGCCACAACAACATCGGTATTGAATCCGGTCCTTCCGCCGGATGGTTCCTTCCGAGGCGAGGTTTCGCCGAGGTTGGGATGCGAACCAATGGAAGCAGAGAGAGATCCGTCACATGAGTCAGGTTACGATTCAGGAGTTGCTCGACGCGGGCGTGCATTTTGGTCACCAGACCCGGCGTTGGAACCCGAAGATGAAGCCGTTCATCTTCGAGGCGCGGAACGGGATCCACATCATCAACCTGGACCTGACCGTCCGGCAGTTGGAGAAGGCGTGTGAGTTCCTCGGCGAGGTTGCGGCCAAGGGTGGCAACGTGCTGTTCTGCGGAACGAAGAAGCAGGCGCAGGAAGCGGTGAAGGAAGCGGCGACGGCCTGCGGGCAGCCGTTCATCACGGGTCGCTGGTTGGGCGGCACGCTCACGAACCTCCGCACGGTGAAGCGCTCGCTGGCGCGCATGAAGGAGATCGAGCGGATGGACCAGGACGGCTCGATCAACGCGTACGTGAAGCAGGAGCAGTCGATGCTGCGCCGCGAACACGCCCGGATCGCGAAGAACCTCGACGGTATGCGCGCCATCGACGCGTTGCCCGACGCGATGTTCATCATCGACATCAAGCGCGAGCACAACGCGGTTGCCGAGGCTCGCCGCCTGAAGATTCCCATCGTTGCGATCGTGGACACGAACTGCGATCCCGACCTCGTCGACTATCCGATCGCCGGCAACGACGACGCGATCCGCGCGGTGAAACTGATCCTCGCCGCGGTGACGGGTTCGATTGCGAAGGCGAAGGCCGAGCACGACGCAAAGAAGTCGCGCAAGGTCTCGAAGGAAGAGGCGGCTCCGGCCCCCGCTCCGGCCCCTGTGGCTGAAGTGGTGGCGGCTCCCGTGGCGGAAGCCCCGGCGGCTGAGGCTGCGCCTGCGACGGCCTGACAGTTCCATCGGGTTCCAGAGGGTGCGGCCGACGAGGCCCGCCCTTTCCCGGTCTTTGGTGAGGGCACCGAAGGCCGGGGCGGGGGCCCGAAGACACAACTTCAACAATCCAGATCCATGCCAGAAATCACTCCGGCCCTGGTGGGCCAGCTTCGCGCCATGACGGGCGCGGGCCTGATGAACTGCAAGAAGGCCCTTGATGAGACGAAGGGCGATCTTCAGGCAGCGGTGGACATCCTGCGGAAGCAGGGTGCCGCGGCGGCCGTGAAGAAGGCGGACCGCGCCGCAAACGAGGGCCTGATCGGCCAGGCCGTCGTGCAGGGTGGCCGTGTGGGCGTCCTGATCGAGGTGAACTGCGAGACGGACTTCGTTGCCCGGAACGATTCGTTCAAGGCGTTTGTATCGGACCTGGCGACCAAGGTCGCCGGGGAGCCGGGAGCGGACCTCGAAGCCGAT
Source organism: Limisphaerales bacterium (assembly GCA_965284395.1). Lineage (GTDB taxonomy): Bacteria > Verrucomicrobiota > Verrucomicrobiia > Limisphaerales > UBA9464 > UBA6176. The sequence continues at coordinate 2,368,122 of OZ260084.1, forward strand.
CGTGTGGGTGCCGTGGCCCGGATCGGCGAGAACATCCAGATCCGCCGTCACCAGCGCCTGGAAGTCCAGGGGCAGGGCTTGATCGCGGCCTACATCCATACCGGCGGCAAGGTCGGCGTGCTGGTCGAGGTGGGTGCGACGAAGGAAGGCACGACCACGAGCGAGGACTTCAAGCAGCTCGTCCGGGACATCACGCTGCAGATCGCGGCGGCGAGCCCGGTGTCGATCTCCCGCAACGACGTGGCGGCGGAGCTGGTCGAGAAGGAGAAGGAAATCGCCGCGCAGAGCGACGCCGTGAAGGGCAAGCCGGCGCAGGCGGTGGCCAAGATCATCGAGGGCAAGCTGAACAAGTTCTTCGAAGGCGCGTGCCTTCTGGAGCAGGGCTTCGTGAAGAACCCGGACCTCAAGGTGCTCGCGCATCTGGGTGCGGTGGGCAAGCAGCTGGGCGACGAGATCAGCATCCGCCGGTTCCTGCGCTTCCAGTTGGGCGAGCCGATCTAAGGTTCTGAAGCCTGTCGGGGGGAGCGTTCCCGGCAAGGATTCGAGCCCTGGTGCCACATCGGTGGCGCCGGGGCTTTTTTATTGCCCGTGGGCTGTCGACTCGGAGTTTGAAGCTGTCAGTTTCAAGTTTGAAGCAGGCCTTGAGTCTTGAAACTTGGGACTCCCGGTCGGCTCGACGGAGTCTCGCCCCATCCGTTTCGGCGACCCTGATGGAAGGCCGGGTGCCCTTACCCGGCGGGGTTGAGGATGCGCCGCGTGGGGGCACGCGGCCTACAGCTCGCCCCATCCGTTTCGGGGGCCGGTGTCCAGATACGCCCTTGCGTTCGTGGATTCAGGATTCCGGCTTGTTTCGGATTACTGAATCAGGCGGAGTGCGTGCATTCGGCACCGAGAAACTTGCGAACGGGGTAGAAGACTGGCTGGTTGCCGGGAAAAAGACGGGTGGCAGCATGAAGATTGGAGTGATCAGCGATACACACGGGCACCTGGATCCTAGGATTCGGGAGGCATTTGCCGGGGTTGACCACATCCTGCATGCGGGGGACATGGGGTTTCCATCCATCGTCCTGGAGTTGGAGGACATCGCACCGGTGACGGCGGTGCTGGGAAACACGGACGATGCCCGGACCGACTTCAAGGAGTTGGAGGTGGCGGAGTTGGGAGGGTTGAAGTTTCTGGTGCACCATATCGTGGAGCCCAGGGAACCCAGCGAACGCCTGCAGCAGGCCTACCTGCATCATGCGCCGGATGTCGTCGTCTTCGGCCATACCCATCAGGTTTTTCACGAGGTCATTGATGGGCGTCTGTTTTTGAATCCAGGGTACTCCGGTCGTCGCAAGGGGGACGAGCGCCGCTCGGTGGCGGTGCTACGACTGGAGCCGGAGGGGCTGGAGATCGACATCATCGATCTCTGACCGGCGGTTGGGATTCGGGTGGGCTTCGTGGGTTCCGGTGGGTGGCCGGGATGCCTGTGTTGCCCGCGAGGCGGTTTGGATGCCCCCAGGTGGGAAGGGAGAGTGAGGCTCTGCCATGAACGGGCGTGTTCCAGTCTGGTTGATCCTGTTTTGGGTGTTGCTGGGGGCTTCGCGGTTGCGCGCGGCACCCGAGGCAACGGTGATCCCCTCGTTGAGCGAGGGTTACGTGCTGCGGTACTGGGAGTCGGAGCGGGAAGCCCACTATCCGGCGATCCAGTGCGTGGCACAGACGGGGGACGGGTACCTCTGGGCGGGGAGCTACAATGGGATGATCCGCTTCGATGGGCATCGCTTTGCGGCCTTCCTTCCCGAGTGGATCGATCCTGGTCTTGGCGGCAGTGTTTCGGCTCTGCACCCGCAGTCTCCTCATTTCCTGTGGATAGGCACAGACCAGGGTCTGGTGCGGGTTGGACCGGTTGGGGCGGACGTGTACCGGATGGACAAGGGAGTGCCGGAGAAGGCGAAGACGCACTCCATCCTGCAGGTGCGGGGACCGCAGGGCTCGGCATCCGTGGGGAGAGGACAGATCCTGGCGTCCGTCGGGGACATGATCCTTCGACTGGACGGGGATCGGTTTGAGCCGGAGATGTTGCCGCCGGGACACCGGGGGAAGCAGTGGATACTGGTCCAGAACACAGCCGGAAACGTGTACGCGTGGAGCAACACGGCCATCCTGCGGCGGGAGGGGCGTGTGTGGTCGGTGGTGCTGGAGGTGTCGGCGAATGCGGGTTTGCAGGGAGTGGATCCGGGGCGGAATTCAGGGCTGTGGATCGCGGACGACGTCGGGATCTGGCATTGGGATCGGGATGTGGTGACGGGTCGTCAGCCGCGTCCGGAGGGTTTTCGGGGGGATCGGGTTCACATCCACGAGGACGCATCGGGGTTGCTGTGGCTGGGATGCTACACGCAGGGCTTGGTGGTTCTGGGGCCGGAGGGAGCGCGTTGGAAGGCAACCTGGGTGGATGGGCTGCCTAACAGTTCGATCACCTGCCTGGAGGAGGATCGGGAAGGGAACCTGTGGGTAGGATCCAATGGGGGTGGGCTGGTGCAGGTCCAGAAGCGGAGTTTCCGGGTGTTTTCTGCCAAGGAAGGCCTGGAACAGGTGGTGGTGAACTCAATGGCGGAACTGGGCGATGGGAGCGTTCTGGTCGGGACGCATGGAGGCGGAGCGCAGGTATTGAAGAACGGGAGGTTTGGTCCGCCCATCCAGCTTGATGGGAAGTCCCCACGGAAGTGGGTGCATGCGTTGGTTCCGGACGGGACGGGGGGGGCGTGGTTGGGGACGGTAGGGGATGGGTTGTTCCGCTGGCGCGATGGGGCCGTGCTCGAGCGGATCGAGCCGGCGGCTTTCGGGTCGGACAACGTGGATGGCTTGATGGTGGATTCCAAGGGGAGGCTCTGGATCGGGGGGAACAGGTCCGCGGCGGTAATGGAGGCCGGCCGTGTTCGGGTGCTCGGCGCGGTGGATGGGCTGCCCGCGACTCCGCTCCGGACGCTGGGGGTTCAGGAGGCCACGGATGGAACGATCTGGATCCTGCTGCTCGAGACGGGGCTGTTCCGGTGGCGGGTGGGGACGCCGGGTTTTGAGCCGGTTGAGTTGCCGATGGGCCCGGAAGGGTTTCGCCCGGAGCGTGTGTACGCGGACCTTCAGGGGGGAGTTTGGCTGGGCGGGTTGGAACCGGTGATCGCTCGCTTCAGGAATGGGGCGATCCGGTGGATGACGCCGGACGACGGGCTTCCGGTGGCGGGTGTGTACACGATGGTGGACGACGGGTTGGGCGGGCTTTGGCTGGGCGGGCCGGATGCGATTGGCCGGGTCCGGCTGGACTCGGTGGGTCGATTGGAGTCGAAGGCGGCCACCCGATTGGAGCGGTGGCGGTTTGGGGCGGCGGATGGCGTCAGGATTCCGAATGGTCGGGAGTTTCCTTTCCCGAGCGCGTTGAGGACCAAGGATGGCAGGCTCTGGTTTGCCACGTTGGATGGGGTCGCGATGACGGATCCCGCGCGGTTGCGGCCGCACCGGACCAACGTTCCGCCGATCTTTGAGTCCATTGGGGGCCGGGATGGGCGAGAGGAGGTGATCTGGGGCGACACGGCGGGAATCCGTGTGCTTCCGGCGGGGACGAGGGACCTTCGGGTTCGGTACACGGCAACCTTGTTCGGCGATCCGGACCAGGTGGAGTTCGAGTACCGGGTCGAGCGGCCGGGATCAGACTGGCTGCCGGGGCCGGATGACCGACTCGTGCTGATGACGGACCTGAGTGCGGGTGAGCATTCGGTGGCCGTGCGTTCGCGACTGGTCGGGGATCCAGAGTGGTCAGCCCCGGTGGTGATGCATTTCGATGTGGGGTGGTTCTGGTGGGAACGGCCATGGGTCCGTTGGGCTGGCGCGGCGGGTGGGTTGGTGATCGCGGTGCTGGGGATCTGGTGGGGGCTGGAACGGCACTATCGACGGAAGCGGGCGGCGCTGGCGCGGGAGTTGGAGTTGAAGCGGCTCGCGCAGGCGAAGGAGGCGGCAGAGGCGGCGAACCGCGCCAAGACGGAGTTCATCGCGGTGATCAGTCACGAGCTCCGGACGCCCTTGCACGGCCTGCTGGGCCACGTGGATCTGCTGCGGGATGCCTCCCTGACTTCGGCTCAGACAGGATACCTGCGGACGGTGCGTCAGTCGGGCGAAGCACTGTTGAAGGTGATCAACGAGGTGTTGGACTACTCACGATTGGAGACGGGTCGATTGGATCTGGACCCGGAGGCGTTCGTGCTGCGGAAGCACTTGTTGGCGACCATGGAACTGATGACGACGGGTGCCGCCGCCAGAGGGTTGGCATTCGTCTGTCGTGTGGCCCCGGGACTTCCAGAGGTCGTGGAGGCGGATTCGCATCGGATCCATCAGGTGCTCGTGAACCTGACGGCGAATGCGATCAAGTTCACCCGGTCGGGCCATGTATGGGTGACCGTTTCCGCCTGTAGCGATCGGCCGGGGATGGCTGAGTTCCGGGTCGAGGACAGTGGCATCGGGATCGCGGCGGAGGATTTGCCAAAGCTCTTCCAGAAGTTCACGCAGGTGGATGCGTCGACCACGCGGCGTTTTGGAGGGACAGGTCTGGGGCTGGCGATCTGCAAGGGATTGGTGGAGCGGATGGGTGGGGAGATCGGGTGCCGGAGCGAGCCGGAAAAGGGGTCGACGTTCTGGTTCCGGATTCCCTTGCCACGCGGCGAACTGTCGGAGGCGGAAGAAGTCCGGCAGCCCTCGCCCTGGCGACTGCACGAGTATGCGATGGTCGGGATGGATGAGATGACCGCAGGAGCGGTGGAGTGGTGGGTGACGACGGCGTCGGGTTCGGCCAGGGGTACCCGGCACCGGGATCTGGTTTCAGTCGAGAACTGGCTCCGGCAGCCTGGGGTGGGTGTCGAGGGCGGTGCGACGGTGTTCCTGGATTGGTCGGTGGTGGAAGGGGATCCCAGGTTTGCGATCCGCAGCCTGAGGAATGCGACGCGGAGGACGACGGTTCGGTTGGTGATCCTGCTGGGCGCGTCGCCGGTAGGAACAGAACAAGAGGCCGGGGGATGGGGGTGTGATTTTGTTTGGCATCAGCCCTACCTGGCGCTGCCGGTTCCGGTGCACGAGGCGGTGGCGGTGGAGTTGAAGACGAAGCGGACGGTGGCGGAGACGCAATCCCGCGAGGCCGAGTTGCCCGGGCCGGTGCCGACGGGTGCGACGGCCCCGTCCGGACGGGGAGGATCGGACGTGTTGGGAGGACGGAAGAAACGGGTCCTGCTGGTGGAAGATCATCCGGTGAACCAGGCGTATGCCCGGGAGGCGCTGATGTCCCTGGGATGTCTGGTCGATCTGGCGAACAACGGCCGGGAGGCGGTTGAGCTGGCTCGGCGGAGCGAGTACGACCTGATCCTGATGGACTGTCAGATGCCGGAACTGGACGGATGGGAGGCGACGAGGCAGATCCGGGCCAGCGAGCGTCCTGGGCAGAGGCAGTACATCGTGGCGTTGACGGCCGGTGCGTACGAGGGAGACCGGGAACGCTGCATGGCCTCGGGGATGGATGAGTTCCTGACCAAGCCGTTCCGGATCCTGGACCTGAAGCGTTTGCTGGAGAGGCGCGGCTGAGTGGAATCGAGAAACGGCGGTTGCATCCACCGATTACGGCGCTTCCACGGATTGGAAGCCGGTTGAGAGAGGCTGCTGGTTCACCCCACGGGTGACATGGAAACGGCGATGCGGCGAGGATTCCCGCAGAGGACGCTGGGGCGCAGGGGTAGGCGCGCGATCCACACTGGCGGCGAGTCACCTTTTGGTGAGCCCTCGACCGGGATGGAAACCTTCATTCCAGCCCTGTCCATCCGTGGAATCTGTGAAATCCGTGGTCAAAAAACCGCCACTTTTAGGGTGAACTGCCGATTCCAGGTTCAAGTTTCGAGCCCGGAACGACTCCTCGCCGGTGGGGCGAGTGTCCCCGCGAGCCGATTCGCGCCCTCGTCGTACTCGTACTCGTACTCAGCCCGAAGGGCGGTACTCGTCCTCGAATCCGGATCGCCCCCAAAAAGGCTCCCCACCGCTTTGAGTACGAGTAGGAGTACGAGTACGACCTCGTGCCCCCTCAGCTGTATCCATGCAGCTGAATTCTCACGCGGAGCCGCGGAGAGCGCGGAGAGAGGGGCGGGTCCCCAACCTTCCAACGTCGGACACTATTCACCCAACGGTGACTGACCAGCTTGCCCTCCAACTGGCCTTTCTCCGCGTCTCCGCGTCTCCGCGTGAACCTGTCCCCGCCTTCAATCGCATGGATACGGCTTAGAGGCCGGTGGGATGGTCAAGGAAGGTGGAGGGGATGCGGAATTTCCGGGACAACTCGGCGGCGAGGGCTCGGACGCCGAAGGTTTCGGTGGCGTAGTGGCCACCGTAGAAGGTGTTGATGCGGGATTCCTCCGCTAAGGCGTATGTCCAGTGGGGGCCTTCGCCGGTGATGAAGGTATCGACGCCCTCCGCGGCGGCCTTCTGGAGTTCGGCTCCGGCGCCCCCGGTGCAGATTCCGATGCGTTGGCAAAGATCGGATCCTCCCGGGAGGAGGCGGGGAGCGGTGCCGAGTGCGGTGGTGAGGCGGGAGGCGAGTTCGGAGCGCGGGAGAGGTTTGGCGAGGTGCACCTGGACGCCGATATGCTGGTCGTGGTGGGCGAAGAAGGGGCGCCAGCGACTGAAGCCGAGAGCCCTGGCGAGTCCAGCGGCGTTTCCGAGCCGGGGATGGGCGTCGAGGGGTAGATGCTGTGCGTAGACTGCGAGGTTGTTCTCGACGAGGCACCGGATCAGTTCGGCGCGAGGCCCGGTCCAGGGTGTGGACTTTCCCCAGAACAGGCCGTGGTGGACGACGAGCAGGTCGCAGCCGGCTTCGATAGCCATCCGGGCGACGGCGAGGGAGCCATCCACGGCGGCGCCGATCTTGTGGACCTGGCCGCGGTTTTCGAACTGGAGCCCGTTCTGGGCGCCGTCCCAGTCGCGGAAGCGGGCCGGTGACAGGAGTCGGTCGGCGAAGGCGACGACGTCGGAAAGGGAAGCGGTGGAAGAGGCCATGGGGTGTGGTGGGTGGCTGGGGCTGCCTCAGCTCAGGATTCGAGTGGATGGGTCCGGAGGCCCAGTTTCTGGGCCGCGATCCGGATGAGGAAGCGGGGGTTGTTGGAGAGGTAGCGTTTCCAGAGCCTGCGGGGTTCGCAGGCGAGGCGGTAGAGCCATTCGAAGCCGCTGCGTTGGATCCATCGGGGGGCCTGGCGGACGCGGCCAGCGTGGAAGTCGAAGGCGGCTCCGACACCCAGAAGGACCGTGGCGGCGAGGCGGTGGCCATAGGCGGCCATGAATCGTTCCTGTTTCGGGGTGCTGAGCCCGACCCAGAGGAAGTCGGGTCGACACGAGGCGACCTGGTCGATGAGGGCGGAATCCTCGGCGGGGGTCAGCGGGCGGAAGGGTGGTGTGAAGGTGCCAACGATGCGGATACCCGGGAAACGCTGTTCGAGGCGGGCCTTGAGTTCCTCGGCGACGCCGGTGTTGCCGCCGTAGAAGAAGTGGGTGGCACCGGACTTCTGGCTCCAGGCGAAGACCCGTTCCATGAGGTCGGGTCCGTAGACCCGGCCCATGGATCGGTGGCCCGCGAGACGGCCGAGCCAGACCATCGGCATGCCGTCCGGGGTGGTGAGGAGGGATCGGTTGTGGATGCGGCGGAGATCCGGGTCTGCCTGGGACTCCATCACGCCATGGACGCCGGTCACGCAGACGTATCCCGGCGTCCGGGTCTGGATTGCGGTAGCCAGAGCTTCGAGGGCTGACTCCAGATTGAGGACGGAGATTCCGACTCCGAGCACGTTGACGCGCTGAGGCAGTTGCACGGCGGCGAAGGATGCGCGGTGTGTGGCCTGGCCCAAGAAGAAAGTCGAGGGGCAGTGCGCTTGACGGCTGGGCGGTGGTCCGAGAGCGTCGCGGTGTCTATGGGACTCAGTCCTGCGAAAATCAGCATTGCCAGTCAACCGCCCCGCGCCGTGATCCGGATCGTGGGGCGTGCGGCGGTCGAGCGGGCGCGGGACTTTGACGCTGCGGTCCGGCGCCTGGTGTCCGAGGGGGTTCAGGAGCTCCATCTGGACCTGAAGGACTGTCCGCTTCTGGACAGCACCTTTTCCGGGGCAGTGGCATTGCTCGCGGAGGAAAGGGAGGGGGCGGAACCGTTGGTGCGCTTTGTTCTGGTGGATGCGAAGACCCGGATCGTGGATGGCCTGTCCAATCTGGAGGTCCTGCCGCTGCTGCGGGTGGCGGGTCCGGGCGAGGTGCTTCCGGTGGGAGGCGAGCTGGAAGAACTGCCGATGTCTCAGACAAGCCGGCGGGATGCCGGGGAGTTCTGCTTGCGCGCACATCGGGCGCTGATGGCCTTGAGTCCTTCGAATCAGGCCAGGTTTCGTGAACTGGAGGCGATGCTCGCGGCGGAGCTTGGGGAGGGTTCCCGGCCATGAGTCAGCCTGTGGGGATTGGCTGGGTCTCATGCGTGGGTGAGAAGGGAGGGGCGGAGACCCTCATGATGGAGTGCCTTCGCGAACTGGACCGGAGCCGGTACCGGCCGGTGGTCATCCAACTCCGGCCCGGGCCGCTGAAGGAGATGCTCGAAGGAATCGGAGTGGAGGTCGAGGTGCTCGAGACGCACCGGATGCGGGAGGCGCACAAGGTGGCGGGTGCGATTGGGCGGATCGCCGGGATTGTGCGGCGGCGGGGGATCCGGCTGCTGCATTCCAACGGGTTCCGGGCGCACGTCTACGGCGGATTGGCCGCTGCGATGGCGGGCGTGGCGGAGGTCTGGACCACGCACACCGTCGAGCAGGAGAATCTGTCGACCGAGGCGATCCTGGCGATCCCGACGGACCATGTCCTGGCGAACTGTCCGAGGACGCAGGATTATTTCGTGCGTGCAGGCAAGGAGACCTCGTTGGTCTGGCCGGGGGTGAACGGGGCGGTGCTGGACCAGCATGCGGCGTCGGTTCAGCGCGCGCAATTGGCGGCGGCATACGGGCTTCCCGCCGGGCGGCGCTGGATCACGGTGGGAGCGCGGTTGCAGCGGTTCAAGGGGCAGGACCAATTCCTGAGGGCCCTGGCAGCTGTGATCCAGAGCGGCGTGAAGGACGTCCATGGGATCGTGGTCGGAGGATCGCTTTTCGGGCAGGAGTCCGAGTATCAGCGCGAGCTGAGGGAGTTGGCGGTGGGGTTGGGGATCGCCGGGCAGGTGACGTTCACCGGGTTCGTGCCGGACGCGCATGTTGCAGGTTTGCTGGCGTCGAGCGTGCTGGTGGTGCACCCGGCGTTGGAGGAGGATTTCGGGCTGACCGTGGCGGAGGCCCAGGCTCTGGGAGTGCCGGTGGTGGCGTACGCAGCGGTTGGTCCGGCGGCGATCATCCAGGAGGGTCGGACCGGGTGGTTGGTGCCGGTTGGCGACGTGGGTGGGCTTGGGGCGAAACTGGGCTCGGTGCTGGCTTCGCCTTCACAGTTGGTCCAAGCTGGCGAGGCAGGGCGGATTCGATCCCGGGGTGAGTTCGGGGCTGAGCGGCACGCCCGGCTGACGGAGGCGATCTACGAGCGGGCGCTGGGCCGGATCTGAGTTGCTGAAGGACACCGATGGCGACGCGAGCAATCAACAAGCCCATGATGGGCAGCCCTGGAGTGGCGCGGGGGAAGCCGGGCGGTTTGGCGGGCATCCTGAAGCAGATCGTTGGCGCGCTGGGCTTCAATTTCTTCGCGAACTTTCTGTTCTTTTTGGCGCTGGTGATCGGGTTCCTCCACGGCTGGCTGAAGATGAGGTATCCGCATCCGTTGATGACCTTTGCGTACGACATCCCGATGGCGCTCGCCTTGGTTTTCGTGCTGCTGAAGTTGAAGCGGCGGGAGAGCTTCTTCCCGGACTCCAAGGTCAGCCGTGCCATCCAGCTGCTGCTCTGTCTGAGTGCGATCTACGCATTATTGCCTTTCGAAGTTCCGTGGTTGCTCCGGCTGTCTTCGTTCCGGGGTTGGTGTTTCGCGCCCTTGATGATGCTGCTGGGGTACCATTTGATCCGGAGCGTGCGCCAGGTCGAGGTGTTCGTCTGGCTCATGATCCTGTTGGGCGCGGGGACAGCCATCTACGGAATCTTCTTCCAAAGCGAGGCCGAGGTCCGGTCCATGATGGCAGCGGATGCCGACCTATCCTCGCGTCTGACGGGTTCGTTCTACGCGAACAGCCAAGGCACGGCCTTCCGGCATTTTTCAACCTATGTGACAGCGGCCGTGTTCGGGTCCGTGATGGCGATCTGTGCGACGTTCGCGGTATCGCGTATGCTTGTGCCAGGTGGTTCCTGGGTGGAGCGGGTTGCTTTGTTTGCGTGTGGTGGTTTTTGTTCCTATGCGTTGGTGCTGACGGGCTCCCGGACATCGATGGCGTTGCTGGTGTTGGGGATGGTGCTGTCGGCGGGGTTTTCACGGGGAGCAGCCCGCTTCCTGGTCCTGCCGGTGTTGTTGGCGATTCCGGTAGCGGTGGGCGTGAGCCTGGTGGGTGGAGCAGCGGCCGAGAGGTTTGGAGAGTTGCTCAATCCGAGTGCCGTATGGGGCCGTGTTTACATCGTGGTTGCTCCCATGTGGTCGATGATGTTGGAGAATCCTCTTGGGGGTGGGTTGGGTCGATCCGGCCACGGAGTGCCGTTTGCGTTCGCGGGCATGTTCCGGAACTTCGAGTTTCGCGCTACAGACGGAGACATCGGCCGGGTCATGGCGGACTTCGGAATTCCGGGCTTGGTGGTGTACGTGGTGTTGCTGTATTCGGCGACGACGGACGCGTTGCGTTGGATGTGGCGTCTGCGGGATTCGAACCTGAGCGTCATCGCGGCCCCCGCTGGATCGATGCTCCTGTTGGCGCTGGCTCAGGTGTTCACGGGTTCGCCGTTTCTCGGGATTCCAGCCGGGATGCTGGTCTGGATCATGTTCGGGGGCCTCCGGCGGATGGTGGAGGAATACGAGCGCAAGGCGGCGACTGAGGGTGACGCGGTGGAAGACCTTCCTGAGTTTGTGTCGTTCATCAGTCGGAAGCAGATCGCGAGCGTCTATAAAGGGGCGCCGGTCCAGTTGACGGAGAACGCACGGAAGCGTCCGGTACGCGAGAGATTCGTTCAGGTCGGAGTTGCGCCACGCGAGTCACCGGTGGCGGCGGTATCGCGCGCCGGGAAGCCGCGGTTCCTGTTCCGGCGTGAGCCGAGGAAGGTCAAGTGATGGTGGAAGGGTTTCCATGGCAGAAGAACCGCTGAACGGTCTCCAATCCCGGCGGAAGCGTCTGCCGCGGTCGTTCAAGGAGCTGACGCCAGCGAACCATTTCAGTCCGGGGAGGTTCTTTCATGAGATGGTATGGAAGGCGTGGCTGACGCGCCGGACGGGATCGACGAAGTCGCCGGAGTTTCCCTCGTTGAGTGGCGATGCGCTGGCGTTGACGTGGATCGGGCATGCCTCATTCCTGGTCCAGTTCGAGGGGTTGAATGCGCTGATCGACCCAAACTTTGCGAACTGGCTGTTCCTGTTGAAACGGCTCCGGCGGCCCGGACTGCGGCTGGAAGAACTGCCTCCGATCGACCTCGTGTTGCTCACGCACGCCCACTTCGACCATTTCCACAAGCCGACGCTCCGCAGGTTGCCTGCGCCCAAGGTCGGTGTCATGCCCTGGGGGTGCGGTAGTCTGGCGCGTCGGCTGGGTTTTGGGCGGATCATCGAGTTGCGGTGGTGGGAGTCCTTCAGCTCCGGAGACTGGAAGGTGACGTTGGTTCCGGCGAAGCACTGGGGAGCGCGGACCTTGCGGGACGAGCACCGGGGGTACGGAGGATTCGTGCTCGAACATCGCGGACGGCGGCTCTACCACGCTGGCGACTCGGCTTACTTCGATGGGTTCCAGGACATAGGGGAACGGATGAAGCCCGAGATCTCGCTGCTGCCGATCGGGGCGTACTATCCGGATTCGTTCCGACGCGTGCACATGGGACCGGATGAGGCTTTGAAGGCGTTTCGGGATCTCGGGGCACGGTGGTTCGTGCCGATGCACTTCGGAACGTTCAAGCTGAGTTTTGAATCGATGGAGGAACCGGCGAGGTGGCTGCGGCAGTTGGCGGCGGAGGGTGGGGTTGCCGAGCGGGTGCGGTTTCTTGACGAAGGGGCACCGGAGCGGTTTTGAGGTGGCGATTGCCTGGCTGGACGCTGTCTGTATCGTGGAACCGTGCGGAAGGCCTTCCAGTGTGCTCTGATGGCTGCATCGCTAGGCGCGGTGGCGGCCTGGGCTGCTCCGCTCTGGGTTGTGGATGCCGGCCGGTGGGATCGGGTGGCGACGCCTGTGCAGGTTGATCTGGATCTGGGTAGCGGGGGGGACGGGGGACTGGAATTGGTCTCGGACGCGGGGGTGGCGGCTCCGGTGCAGCGGGAACAGGATGGAACGTATTGGTTCGTCGTCCGGGACTTGCCTCGCGGGACGCAACGGTCGTACGCGCTTCGTCGTGGGGGGGGCGGAGCGGCCGGGCCCAAGGCGACCCGTTTGGAGGACTCCGTAAGGCTGGAACTCCGGGGGCGTGAAGTCTTCACCTACCGGACGTCGCCAACGAAGTTTCCTGATGGACGTCCAGACCTGACTCCGGCCTTCCGTCGTGGGGCCTACATCCATCCGGTCCTGACGCCGTCGGGGGTGCAGGTGACGGACGATTACCCGGTGAATCACCGTCATCATCATGGAATCTGGTTTGCGTGGTCCCAAGCTGTGTTCGAGGGGAGGAAGACGGACACGTGGAACATGGGGGATCTGAAGGGTACGGTGGAGTTCGTCGGGTTGGACTCGGTCTGGAGTGGGCCGGTGACGGCAGGATTCCGGAGCCGGCACCGGCAGATCGACCTCACGTTGGGTGCGGGTCGGCCGATGTTGGAGGAGGTGTGGAATGTGCGTGTCCTGGACCTGGGCGGCGCTGGAGGCGTGGACGGCCATGTCTTCGACGTCGACGTGACCGATGCCTGCACAGGCGAAGCGTCGGTGCTGTTGCCGATGTATCGTTACGGCGGGATCGGGGTGCGTGGCAACTGGGCCTGGAACGGGACGAACCGGATGCATTTCCTCAACAGCGAAGGCGTCACCAACCGCTCGAAGGGAGACCGGGCGGAGACGGTGGGACGGTGGGCATATCTGGGCGGGCCGGTTGGGGACCGCTGGGGCGGTTTGGCGGTGCTGGGGCATCCGGGCAATGTCCATGCACCCCAGCCGCAACGGATCCACCCCAGCGAGCCGTTCCTGAGCCTGGCGCCGCAGCAGGCCGGCGAGGTTGAGATTGCTCCGGGGAAGCCGCTGAGGTTGCGGTACCGGTTTGTGGCGATGGACGGTCCTCCTGATGCCCGGTTGTTGGATCGGTTGTGGCACGACTATGCCGAGCCCCCGGTCGTCCGGAGATCGGAATCGCCCGGGTTGATGGTGAGCGCCGGTGGCGAAATCGTCCGGGACGGACGGCCATTCCGGGGGGTGGGAGTGAACTATTTCGACCTGTTCGCGAGGACGCTCGGGAACCCCGGGGCGACGAACCACTTCGAAAACCTCCGGATGCTGGCTTCGAACGGCATTCCGTACGTGCGCTTCATGGCGGGCGGATTCTGGCCGACGGAGCAGGGTTTGTGGCAGACCAACAGGGCGGAGTTCTTGCGGCGGTATGACCAGGTGGTCCGGGCGGCGGAGAGTGTCGGCATCGGGCTGGTCCCGTGCTTCTGCTGGCACCCGGCGACGGTGCCGGACGTGGTGGGGGAACCTGTCAAGGCCTGGGGAGATCCGAAGAGCAGGACCCATGCATGGATGCGGGAATACGTGGGCGAACTCGTCCAGCGGAGCAGGGGTTCCCGTGCGATCTGGGCGTGGGAGTTTGGCAACGAATTCAACCTGCCTGCGGACCTGCCGAATGCGGCGGAGCACCGGCCGGCCGTATTTCCTGAGATGGGGACTCCGAAGCGGCGAACGGCAGATGACGAGCTCACACACGACCACATCCGGGTGGCGATCTTCGAATTCGGGAGGGAGGTACGCCGGTGGGATCCCGGTCGGCTCCTGATTTCCGGCAATGGTTTTCCGCGTCCATCCGCGTGGCATCAAAAGTCCCGCGGGACGTGGGATGCGGATACGGATGCGCAGTGGAAGCAGATGCTGGTGGGGGACAATCCAACCCCGGTGAATTCGTTGAGTGGTCGTCTGTACGGCCCTGAGGAGCGTGATCGTTTGAGCTGGGCGATGGCCGCAGCGCGGGAGTCCGGGAAGCCGCTGATCGTGGGTGAGTTTGGCGTGCCGGGTCCGGATACGCCGATGAACCGGGATCGATTCCGCCTGCTGTTGGCGCGACTGGAACGGGAGAAGGTGGCGATGGCGGCGTTGTGGGTCTTCGATTTTGTTGGCCAGTCGGGAGAGTGGAGCGTGGAGCCTGCGAATGATCGGGCCTGGCAATTGGAGGAAATCGCAGCCTTCAACCGGCGATTGGCGGGAGGTTCCGGTTCAGGCGCGGAGTCGGAGCGCAAGTGAGCGGATGGCGTCCCGGCGAAGCGGGGGTGACCTCATGGCTGGACTCCGGATGGAGTCGGACGAGAGCGACGCTGGGACTCGAAGAACAGGCCAGCGACACCGGGGCTGAACGGGGCCTGACCCCGGCGGAGGCGGGCGATGCAGTGACGTTCGAGGACCCTCCAGGCTTCCTCCGTTCCGCCGGGGCCTATGAGGGAGACGAGTTCGGGAGAGAGGTTACGATGCAGCAGGAGGGCCTCCATCGCGGAATCGACGTTCAGGATGCCATCACGCGTGAAGTCGGGGTTGCGTGCGGCGAATCCGTTCCGGATGGCGAGACCTACGGTCGTGCGGTCCGGTGAACCAGGTGGAAGTTCGGGCAGGAGTGAGAGAAGCCCGCGGATCAGGATATAGTGGTAGGCGGGGCGGGCGTTGTGTGGATCGAGCCAGCGACCGGCCCGAGGGCCGGAGGTCAGTTGTCCGGGAAGGACGCCGAGGCGGGCCTTTTCGAGCGCGGCAGCGAGGTGGCTTGGGTCCCGGGAGACGGCGTGGGCACGTGCCAGCAGATGAACGCTGAAGCTGTTGTAATTCCAGTTGGGTACGCAGGGGCGGCGCATGGCCCACCCGGCGGCGTCGATGGCTCCCTTGCGGAACCGTTCCTCCCGGGAGACCTGGAACAGTTCCAGCAGGGCGACTCCGCACAGCGCGTTGTCGAACTGCAGGCCTCCGTCGTTGAGGTCGTCGATCACCCAGCCCTTTCGGGTGACCTGTTCGAGGCGCCCTGACTCGCGGGCGCGCTGGAGGAATCGGGTAGCAGCCTCGAAGGCAGCGCCCTTGCCGCCTTCGTACGCTGGGAAAGGGAACACGCCGGTACCAGCCTCGCGCTGGGTCCAGAGAAGATAGTCACCGGCCTCGATGGCTTCCGCGAGCAGTTGCGTGCGGTGGGTAGAGTTGGCCCGACAACCGGCGACGCATCCCTCGATGAACGTCGCCACCTCGCGGGGCAGGTGTCCGGTGCGCCGTGGATCCAGGCCGGTGCGCCACCACTTGTGCTCGCGCAAGGTGCGGAGGATCCGCTGGAAGCCGGACTCGATTTCGGCGGGGGTGAGCGGGGAGGAATCGCCGGTGGCGGCGGGGCGCGGCTTGTCGGGGACTTCAGGAATGCCGGCCCGCTCGCCCAGGGCATCCCGGGCGCTGGCTACGATGGAGCGGATGGCGGCTTCGTCGCGGGCGGCCATCGCGGAGCCGAGTTCCACCGTGTAGGAGCGTGCGGTTGCCTGACGGGCCAGAACGGGTCCGCTCGCGAGGAATCCAAGGAGTGCGATCAACACCGGGAGACGAACCCAGCAAGGTCCGGCTTTCGTAAGCCGGGATTCTCCGTCACGCTCCGATGCTATGCAGGGAATGGGGCGGATGATGGTCATTGCCGGATTGGGATTGGTGGTGGTCGGAGCGTTGGTGTGGTGGCTGGGATCTCGCCTGGGTGGAAGCGGCGGCCTCCTTCCGGGCGACATCAGCCTTCGCCGGGGCAACATGAGCTTCCACTTCCCAATCGTCACATGCGTGGTTGTCAGCATTGTGCTGACGGTGTTGCTGCGGCTCTTTCAGCGTTGATCCAGACCGCGGAGAGTGCGGATCCGTTCGACCACCCGGGGGATGTACCGTTCGGAGACCCACCGCTGGAGCCCGTTGTCCATCGCGGTGTTCTTCCAGTCGGGATGACCGGGTTGGAGCTGGGCCTCGTGCTGGTGGTAGAACTCGCGGGCGGCCTGCGAACGGATCAGGAGGCTTTCACTGGACCAGTTGACCTTGGTGACGCCGGCCTGCACCGCGGCGCGCAGGGCATCGGCATCGAGGCCGGAGGATCCGTGAAGGGCGATGCCTACCGGTCTGCCCGCGATGTCCGAGGCGAGTTCGTGATGGGCGCGGACGGCTTCGGCAGAGAACGACTTCTGGTCGCCAAGGCCATGCCGGGTACCGACGCCCGGAGCCCACAGATGGATGAAGCCCGGGGCCTGACGTTCCACGCTGCCCACGAGTTCGCGGGCGACTTCCAGAGGAGTGACGCCGTCGTCGACGCCGGCTTCCATCTCGAGGGTGGCAGGGCGCCCACAGGACAACGATTCGTGGCAGAGTTCGAGCAACGTGGCGATGTTGTCGGCGACCGAAAGGGCCGAGGAATCGAGGCTGATGGTGGAGGGGCTGATGACCGTGTCCGCGATGCCGGTTGGGAGACCGCGGATGGCGGACTTGAGGAGCGGCAGGGTGACGGGTCCCTTGATGTGGTCCGTGTGGAGGAGGACGGGTAGGCGTGCGAAGCGTGGCGAGGCGGCCAGCTGGGCGATCTGGACGAGATAGCGGGCGAGTCCGGTGGCAGGATCCCCGGCGCCGAAACTGTGGCCGGTGAGTTGCCAGAGACTGGTCTCGATGATCACCGGGGCATCGCAGATCCGGGCGGCTTCGAGGACGTCGGTGATGGCGGCCGGAGAATCCGCGTTCACCGCAAGCAGGGCGAAACGCTCGCGCGCAGCCCGTGCCAGCAACTCGCGGGATTGGGTGGGGGAGAGAAGCATTGGGGAGAGATTGAAGGTTCAAGATTCAAGTTTGAAGGGGCGCATTCACGGGCTTGAAACTTGAAACTGAAAACTTGCCCCTACAGCGCCACCTTCACGTGCTTGGGTTTGAGGTACTCGAAGAGGGCTCGGCGGCTGAGTTCGAGGCCGTAGCCGGAGTCCTTCCATCCGGCGTAGGGGCCGTAGTTGGTGTTCACGGCGCCATGGTTGACGCAGACGGTGCCAGCTTCGAGGGCCTCACTGACGCGGATCGTGGTCGCGAGGTCGCGGGTGAAGAGGTAGCTGACGAGTCCGTAGGCGGTGTCGTTGGCGAGGGCGATGGCATCGTCGATCCGCTCGAAGGTGGCGACTCCGACGACGGGTCCAAAGGTTTCCTCGCGGAACACGCGCATGGTCTGGGTGCAATTGGCCAGGATCGTGGGCAGGAAGTAGTGGCCGCGGGTGAACGCGTCGCCTTCGGGTGACCTGCCGCCGGTGACGAGCTCGGCTCCGGCGGCGAGGGCGTCGGCGACGTGTTCGTGGCAGAGTTGGACGCCATCGGCCGTGGCCATGGGGCCGAGGTCGACGTTGGGATTCGAGATCCCGTCGCCCAGGGTGAGGGCCTCGGCAGCGGACTTGAGGTGACGGAGGAACTCGTCGCGCACGGAGGCGTGCACGTACACGCGGTTGACCGACGAGCAGGACTGGCCGTCGTTGCGGAAGGCCTTGTAGGCGACGACGCGGGCAGCGAGCTCGACCTGGGCGTCGGCGCAGACGATGGCCGGGCATTGGCCGCCGAGTTCGAGGGACACCTTTTTCAGGAACGGAGCGGCGAGGCTGAGGATGCGCTTGCCGGTGTCGGAGGATCCGGTCATGGCGATCTTCGCGACTCCCGGGTGGCGCACGAGGGCTTCGCCGAGGGTGGCGCCGGGGCCGGTGACGACGTTGATGACACCGGGTGGGATTCCGCCTTCGGTCAGCGCTCGGCAGAAGGCGAGCGGCGAGAGCGGGGTGACCGTGGTGGGCTTGACGACGACGGTGCAGCCGGCCGCCAACGCGGGACCAAGCTTCCAGCTGAGGAGGGAGACCGGGTAGTTCCAGGGCGTGATCAATCCGCAGACACCCACCGGCTGCCAGTTCACCCAGGAACGGTAGTCGCGGTGTTCGGTGGGATTCGTCCAACCTTCGATCCGCACGCCTTCGGCTGCGTAGTAGTCCAGCGTGTCACAGGATCCACCGACTTCGGACTTCGATTGTGCCAGGGGCTTGCCCTGCTCGAGCGCCATCAGGTGGCCGATGGCATCGGCCTCCTTCCGGGCATGCGCGGAGGCCTTGCGGATGATGCGCTCCCGGTCGTACGTGGTCAGGGACGACCACGATCGGAGGGCTTCGCGGGCGGCGGCTACGGCGTTGTCGAGATCGGCCGTCGTGGCCCGGGCGACCGATCCAATCACACGACCATCGTGTGGCGAGTGGAGTTCGGTACGGGTGCCGTCCGACGAGGGGCGGTGCTGTCCGGCGACGAGGAGGTCGAGGTGCGGGTTCATGATGGAAGGGTGTTCAGGGAAGGATGCAGACCTTGAGGGCGGCGCCGGATTCCATTAGCGGGAATGCCTCGGCGACCTGGGCGATCGGAAGGCGGTGGGTGATGATCCGATCCGCGGGGAATCGGCCGCTGTTGAGCAGGGCGAACGCGGCCTGGAAGTCGCTCTTCTTCTCGGAGTAGGAGCCGGAGACGACGAGTTCCTTGTAGTGGATCTGGTTCACGTCGAGCGGCGCGATCGGAGCGGACTTGGGCAGGCCGGCGAAGAAGTTCACGCGTCCGGCACGCGCGGCCATCTCGAGCGCGTCGTTCTGCGCGGCGGCGGCCGACACGGCGACGATGACGACGTCGGGTCCGTGCCCGCCCGTGAGGCGGCGCACCTCGTCGCGATGGGAGCCGTCGGGTTGGACGAGGATGGCAGCATCGATGTCGAAGCGGCGGGCCATTTCGAGCCGGGCCGGGTTGTTGTCGAGGACCACGACGCGCTGGGCACCCTGAAGCCGGGCCAGGCAGGCGTGCATGATGCCGATGGGACCGGAACCGATGACCGCGACCGTATCCTTGAGGCCGATCCCGAGTCGGGAGTGGGCGTTCATGCAGCAGCCGAGGGGTTCAGCCAGGCTCATGATCTCCGACGAAATGTCGCCGGTGACCTTGAAGAGGTTCCGGTTGCGCACGCCGACCGCCGGCACCCGCATCAGCGGGGCAAACGCCCCGTCATGATGGTAGCTCATCGTCGTGCGATGGGTGGTCAGGTTCTCGCGTCCCATCTCGACGTAGCGGTCGGAGCCGTCGACGAGAACGATGTACATGACGACGCGGTCGGCGACGGTGATGTCGGAGCTGGAGGCACGGGATTCGACCACCCGGCCGCAGAACTCGTGACCGAGGATGCGCGGGGGTTTGATCTTGGCGTCGCCGTGACGGTAGGTGCGGAGGTCCGTGCCGCAGACGCAGCAGGCTTCGATGGCGAGCAGCATCTCGCCGTCAGCGATCACCGGCGTGGGGACGTCGAGGACGGGGAGTTGTTCCTTTCCGAGGTAGACGGCGGCGGTCATGGGTAAGGGAGTTACCAGTTGCCAGAGGCCAGTTTCCAGTGGGCGCGAAGAAACTGGCAACTGGAGACTGGAATCTGGGAACGGCTTCTCAGGACATCCAGTTCGACTGGCGGGCGGTCCATTTGGTGGTGGTCTTGCGGGATTGGGTCCAGAAGGAAAGGGCATCGGTGCCGGTGACGTCGCCGACACCAAATCGGGAGTCGTTCCAGCCGCCGAAGGAGAAGGGTTCGCGGGGGACGGGGACGCCGATGTTGATGCCCACCATCCCGGCACGGACGCGGGATTCGAAGTGACGGGCGACGGCAGCGCTGGTGGTGAAGAGGGAGGCGGCGTTTCCGTACGGGCTGGAGTTCTCGATGGCGATGGCTTCGTCGAGCGTGGCCACGCGAAGGATGGTCAGGACTGGACCAAAGATCTCGTCGCGGGCGCAGGGGGAATCCGGCGCGACGTCGTCGATCAACGTGGGACCGATCCAGAATCCCGCTTCACGCCCGGCAACGGAGACACGCCGTCCGTCGAGTCGCAGCCGGGCTCCGTCCTGCTGGGCCTTGTCGATGTAGTGGACGATCCGGTCCCGGGCGCGGGCAGAGATGACGGGGCCCATGTCCGTCCCGGTGCGGATCCGTGCCATCTCCTGTTCGATGGCGTCGAGGACGGTGTCACAGGGGCCGACGGCGATGAGGACGGAGGCGGCCATGCAGCGCTGGCCGGCGCAACCGGTGGCGGATGCGGCGACGTTGCGGGCTGTGAGGACTGGATCGGCGTCCGGCACGACGACGAGGTGGTTCTTGGCTCCGCCGAGGGTGAGCATGCGTTTGCCGGACTGGATCCCCCGGAGATAGACGGCGCGGGCCGCGGGGGTGGAGCCGACGAAAGCCACGGCGCGGATGTCTGGGTGATCGAGCAGTGCCTCGACCGTCTGGCGATCGCCCTGGAGGACGTTGAACACGCCGTCTGGCAATCCGGCATCGTGGAGGAGTTCGCCGAGCCGCAACGGAGTGAGGGCGGCCTGCTCGCTGGGCTTCAGGAGGAACGTGTTTCCGCAGGCGATCGCGAGCGGGAACATCCACATCGGCACCATCGCGGGGAAGTTGAACGGGGTGATGCCCCCGACGACGCCGAGGGGGAGCCTTCGGACGTGGCAGTCAACGCCCGGGCTGACTTCGAGGAGCGATCCGGTGAGGAGTTGGGGAACGGAACACGCGTACTCGACGACCTCGAGTCCGCGACGGATGCCGGCGATGGCCTCGTCGACGGTCTTGCCGTTCTCGCGGGAGACGAGTCCGCCCAGTTCGGTGAGGTGATCCTCGACCAACTGGCGGAATCGGAAGAGGGGTTGGACCCGTTCCTTGACGGGGGTGCTGCCCCAATCGCGGAAGGCCTTCGCTGCTGCGCGAACAGCGGTGTCCACGGTCTTCGGCACGGCGGGATGCAACTGGCCGATGCTCTCGCCGGTGGCCGGGGCGATGAGCGGGAGATGCTGGGTGGATTCCACGGGCACGCGCCGGCCTGCGATGAAGTGGGGCACGATCTCGGTGGCAGTGGTGGCGGCGCTCATGGAGGCGGAACGGATCCTGTGCTCATCGTCACCTCGGCAACAATTCGTACAAGCAGAACAACGATGTTGTCTTGTTCGTACAGGTTGACGAAGGGTCTGGGCATGATGACGGGCAAGGGAAGGCCGGACTGGGAGCAGATCCTGACGACGCGACGGGGGCATCCGGTTCCGCTCCATGTCCAGTTGAAGGAGGCCCTGCGGCAGGCGGCCGCCGCGATGGCGCCCGGGACTCCGTTGCCTTCGGAGCCGGAGCTGGTCGCGTTCACTCGGCTCAGCCGGGCAACGGTGCGACGCGCACTGGAGGAGTTGGCCCGGCTGGGCGTGGTCGAGACGCGTCGTGGGCTGGGCAGTTTCACGGCCTCAGGACCGGTGCAGACGGTGCTGAGCCGGCCGGAGGGGTTCACCGATGCGATGCGTCGGGCAGGTCGCAAGCCGTCGACGCGGGTCCTTGGAGTTCGCCGGCAGCGGGCGGGTGCTGAGGTGGCGCTGGGGTTGGGCATCCGTCCGCGGGACGAGGTCTACTTCCTCGAGCGGCTTCGGCTGATCGATGGGCGTCCGGCGTTGCTGGAACGGGCGCACCTGCCGGCGAAGCGCGTTCCGGGTCTGGAGCGACGCGATCTCTCGGGTTCGTTGTACGGAACTTTGACCGCAGGCTATGGATTGAGGCCCGAGCAGGGCGAGGAGTCGATGTTTGCGGTGAACGCGGATCGGGAGTTGGCGACGCTGCTGGAGGTGCCGGTGGCGTTTGCACTGCTGGCGAGCATCCGGGTCAGCCAGGCGGCCGGCGGCCTGAGACTGGAGTACACGCGGCGGTATGTGCAGCCAGACCTGTGCGGCTACCGGGTGCGACTGGAAGGTGGGGCGGCACTAACGACGGAGGGACTGAAGGCGGTCGTCTGAGGCGCGATGACCCTGGAAAAGGCTGTTGAAACCGCCGATGGCGCAGATGACGCAGATAGATAGGAGCATGGATCGGGCGTGCCCCTCACCCACAGGGTGACGTCTGCACGAGCCCCGGGTGCTGGTATCTTAGCCGTTCCATCTGCGGAATCGGCGACATCTGCGGTTAATTGAACTGCCGGTTCTAGGATGACTTCTTGAGTGTGGAGGTGCGGATGGGTCGAATCAGGGTGTGCGGCGGATCATCCTGAAGACCGAACTTTCCCCGGGCGACGTGCTCATGCTGACGGCAGCGGTGCGGGACCTTCACCGATCGAACCCGGGCCGGTTCCAGACGGATGTTCGGATGCACTTTCCAGAGCTCTGGGAGGCGAATCCGTGGATTACGCCGATGCAGGAGACGGACCCGGGCGTGGAGGTGATGCAGGCGCACTATCCGTCGATTGGCGAGGTGGGGCATTCACCGCGGCATTTCGTGGAGGGGTACGGGCGGTACCTGTCCGAGAAGCTCGATGTGCCGGTGCGGACGACTGCATTCCGGGGTGACGTTCACCTGACGGAGGAGGAGCGGGAACGCCCCTCGATGGTCTGGGACCTGTTGGGAGCGCGGGTGCCGTATTGGCTGATTGATGCGGGTGGGAAGTTCGATTTCACGGTGAAGTGGTGGGCGACGGCGCGGTGGCAGGCGGTGGTGGATGCGTTGCGGGGCCGGGTGCTGTTCGTGCAGGTCGGGGGTGCGGCGCACTTCCACCCTAGGTTGTCCGGAGTGCTGGACCTGCGCGGGCTTACCACGGTTCGGGATCTGGTGCATCTGACGTACCACGCGGAGGGGGTTCTGTGTCCGATCACGTTTCCGATGCATCTCGCGGCGGCGGTGGAGCGGCCGTTGGGACGGGAGGGTATCCGGCCCTGCGTGGTAATTGCAGGAGGGCGGGAGCCGTTGCACTGGTTCTCATACCCGGGCCACCAGGTCTTGCATCGGGTGGGCGCACTGCCGTGCTGTCGGGAGACGGGATGCTGGAAGGCGCGGACGGTGCCGATCGGGGATCGGTCCAGGTTCGATGCGGTGGACTCCCTTTGCGAGAGCGTCGATGAGGGGGCGGGGTTGCCGAGGTGCATGGCGATGATTGAGCCAGCCGAAGTGGTCCATGCGGTGGAGGCCTACGTGAAGGGAGGGGTCTGTCCGGTGCTGACGACGGGGCAGGCCCGCGTGGCGGAGCGGGCTCCCGGACTCAGCGCAGGAACGGCGCATGACCTCCGGACCATCACGGCGTCGACGGCGCGACTGGCGACGGACGCCGCGGTGCGGCGGTTGCCGGAGTATCCGGGCGGATTCGAAGGTCGCGGGATCGTGATGGTGGCGACGGGACGGCTGTATCAATCGAATGCGTGGATTGCGTTGAAGCGGTTGCGCGCGACGGGCTGCCGGTTGCCGGTGGAGGTGTGGCACTGGGGTGGGGACGACTGGTGCCGGGAGCACGACGCGTGGTTCGCGGAGTTGGGGGCGGTCGGGGTGGACTACGAGGAGGCGCGGACGCGGGTGGGCTCGGGGCTGCGGCATCCGTGGGCCTTGAAGGTGTACGCGATGCGGTGGAGTCGATTTCGGGAGATTCTCTATCTGGATGTGGACCAGGTCGTCCTGGCGGATCCAACCTACCTTTTCGACGAGCCCGAATACCTGCGGACGGGGGCGGTCTTCTGGCCTGATCTAGGGCGATGGAGTCCAGACGCGGCGATGTGGGGGTTCACCGGCGTGGCTTATCGGGATGAGCCGGAAGTGCAGGGTGGAGAGGCGTTGCTGGACAAGGCCCGGGTTTGGCGGGAGCTGGCGTTGACGATGTGGATCAACGAGCAGCACGCGTTCTTCTACCGGTACATGGTCGGCGACAAGGACACGTACCGTCTGGCCTGGCACAGGCTGGGACGGGAGTACGCGATGCCGCCGTTCCCGGTGGTCGATATTGGTGGGGTCTTCCGCCAGCGCGATTTCTCAGGGCGATGGATCTGGCAGCACCGGATCCGGCCGAAGTGGTCACCGGACCACGAGAACCCTGTGGTACCCGGATACGAACTGGACGCGGAGTGTCGTGCGGATCTGGAGGAATGGAAAGCGAAGGAGGCCCGCCGGGCCGAGGTGAGTCGGCCGGGGGCCTCCGGCTGAGCCCGTGTGTGTCCGCTGCGTTGGACCGGGCTCAAAAAGGGTTACTCGTTGGTGGCGCCGCCGGTGGTGGAGGCCGGTGACTCGACGTTGGAGACCGGCGTCAGGAGGAAGGCGCGTGAGGCGCCATTGTGGGTGCCGGAGCCGACGATCTGGCCGGCGTTGTTGATGGCGTTGGCAGTGCCAGGGAGGGTGCCGAGGTCGGTGACGACGTGGACCTTCGGCTGGTCCGAAGGCGGTGAACCGGGCCTTGGATTGGACACTGGGGACGATGCTGGCCGGGTGGGGGCGAGTCAGGGCGCATCTCGACACTGCCCCCGTTCTAAAACAGGAACGGGGTGGCGACGTCCTCGTCGCTTTGGAAAAGGGTCTGGGAGGGCAACGAGGACGTTGCCGCTCCGATTGACGCGGGGGCAGAGTCGAGATGCGCCCGGCGAGTCAGACTGCAAAACTTGGAACTTGGAAGGATCCCCCCTGGTCGGGCTTTGATGGGTCCGTGACTTCTCCGGGAACAGCAGGTTCGAAGGTCTCGCCGAGGCGGCTGTGGGTGTTTCGACTCATGGCTGCCGTGCTGGGCTGTGTGGTCGTGCTGGGCGCGATGGAGGGAGGCCTGCGCCTGGCGGGCGTCGGATGGGAGACAGGATTCCTGGTTCGGGGCGAGGCGGGAGGGCGAGCGGTGTGGAAGGAGAATCCGCGGTTCACCTGGCGATTCATGCCGCCGGAGTTGGGACGGACGCCGCAGCCGTTGTCGGTTCCTGTGGAACGGGACCCAGGTTCGCTGAGGGTGCTTGTGTTGGGGGAATCGGCGGCGATGGGTGACCCGGAACCGGCGTATGGGTACCCGAGAGCCTTGGAGACGATGCTGGAGGCGCGTCTGGCGGGACGGAAGGTGGAGGTGGTGAATGCGGCCGTGACAGCGATCAATTCACACGTGATCCGGGAGATTGCCGAGGACTGCCGGCAGTTGAAGGCCGATGTGTGGGTGGTCTACATGGGTAACAACGAAGTCACCGGTCCGTTCGGTCCGGGCACGGTCTTCGGCAGCCAGGGAGCCCCGGGGCGCTGGGTGCGTTGGGGATTGTGGTTGAAGAAGACCCGGACCGGCCAGTGGCTGGATGGAATTTCCCGCAAGCTCGCGGCGCGGGGACAGGCTCCGAAGGCGTGGGGTGGATTGGAGATGTTCCTCGATCATCAGGTGCCCATGGAGGACCCGCGCCTGGACGGAGTGCGGGCGGCGTTTGAGTCGAACCTTCGTGCGATTGTCGATGCGGGCCGATCGGCTGGTGCCCGCGTGATTGTCGGGACGGTGGCGGTGAACCAGCGGGATTCGGCCCCGTTCGGTTCGCAGATGTCGCCCGGCTTGGATGCCGTGGCGCGGAAACAGTGGGAAGCCGCCTTCGAGGAAGGGAAGCAGGCGGAGACGAAGGAAGACGCGGTCGGGGCGCGGCGCGGCTACGACCAGGCGTTGAAGCTGGATGCGGGTCACGCCGAACTGATGTTTCGTCGGGCCCGATTGGCGGCGGGGTCTGGAGATACGAACGCCGTGGCGGCGTTTGCCCGCGCGCGTGACCTCGACACCTTGCGTTTCCGGGCGGACAGCACGCTCAACGAAGTGGTCCGCAAGGTGGCGTCAAAGCGCGAATCGGAAGGGGTCTGGCTGATGGATGCGGAGGCGACGTTCGCGAAGAACGCGCGGTACGGGGTACCGGGGAACGAGTTCTTCTGGGAGCACGTCCACTTCCGCCTGCCGGGGAGTTATCTGCTGGCCTTGCTCACGGGAGCGGCAGTGCTGGAGTCCCTGCCCGAGACCGCCAAGGCCGGGGCGGCCGCCGACTGGATCTCACTGGATGAGGTGGCGCAGCGGCTGGCAGTGACCAGTTGGGGGGACTTTCGGATCGTGGACGGGATGCGTTCGCGATTGAGGCGTCCGCCGTTCAGCACGCAGGCGTACGCGGCGGATCGGGAAGTCCGGCTCCAGAAGGAACTCGTTGGGCTATCGAAGGGAGTCCAGCCGACGGCCTTTGCCGCCCAGGCTGAAGTGTTCCGAAAGCGTCTGGCCCAGCGCCCGGACGACTGGGTGCTGCACGATCAACTGGGGCGGATGCACGAGTCGTTCGGGGACGTGGATGGCGCGATGGCCGAGTGGAAGAAGGTGATCGAACTGATGCCGCACCACTTCGCGGTCCGTCTCCAGATGGGTCGGATGCTGGCGGCCAAGGACGAGACGGCCGTGCAGGCGGAGCCGCTGCTCAGGGAGGCACTGGCGATGCGACCGGCGACGGCAGAGGTTCATGCCGTGCTGGGCCAGGCCCTTGCCCGACAGAAGAAGTACGCCGAAGCACACGCCGAGTTCGCAGCCGCGGTGCGGCTGCGGCCCGACTTGCTGGATGCGGAGGTGCAATGGGGCATCGCACTGTCCGCGGAAGGGAAGGCGGCGGAAGCGCGGAAGCATCTGGAGCGGGCCTTGGAGATCTCGACGAATTCAGCCCTCGCGCATCTGCACCTGGCACGGCTCGCCGTTCGCGAGGGATTCACCAATGCTGCGCGGGCTTCGTATGGCGAGGTGCTGCGTCTGTCCCCGAATTATCGGGAGGCGCAGGAGTTCCTGGGAGGGGCACCGATCTCGCCGTGAGGGCGGCGTTTGACGTGGGGACCGGCAGGTTGTCTATCCGCAGATGGCGCAGATGACGCAGATAGGCAGGGACCTGAACCGCGATCACTCTGCAGCCGCGGGGTCAGCGCCCGCCTTGTTCGAATCCGAGCCATTTCGGCTCTCCATCTGCGCAATCGGCGCCATCTGCGGATAAAGGAACTGCCTTTCCCAGATTGAACCTCTCTTCCCGGCTCAGTAGCTCGCGCCGGCCTGGATCCAGTGGATCAGGGCGGTGAGTTCCTGGCTGGTCAGCGGTTCCTTGCCTTCGGGAGGCATGGCTTCGTCGTGGCTGGCCGGGAGGAGGCAGGCACGGATGATCTCGGATCGGCCTGGGTCGCCGGGGGTGATGGCGGGCTTTCCACTTTCTCCACCCTTGAGGGCCAGTGCGCGGTCGTCGAGACGGAGCTTTCCCTTCTGCTTTTCCGCGCCGTGACAGACGAAGCATTTCTTCTCCAGGGAGGTGCGCACGGTAGAGAACGGAACGGCAGAGGCGGTGGAAGGATTGGCCTGCGCGCGGGCTGAACCCAGACCGAGCATGTGGCGGACGGATTCCGGTGCGTGCTCGGTCAGGAGGGTGGTGCCGTGGGTCAGGCTGCCTCCGTGGTGTCCCGTGACGGCAAGGCAGATGAACCCGGTGAAGAGCAGGGTGCGGAAGGCGATGAGCCCCCCGGGAGCGGGATCCTGCAGGATGGCCCGGTGGAGTCCCCAGGCGACGAGGATCAATGCCCCGGCGGCGATACCCCAACCCCGGTGATGCGAAAGCGTGAGCTCGTCATAGCCCCCGTCCGAGGCGCGCAGATATCCGAAGAGCATCGTCAGCGCCGTGGCCACGACGCCGAGGGACATGCCCAGCTGGATGACCTCGCGACGTTCCGCGGAGGGCTTCCGCCAGGTCCAGATCTCGATCGCCGAGACCAGCATGAGGAAGCCGATCGGCAGGTGCAGGATCACCATGTGGAACGGCGCAAGGAACCGGAACCAGGAGAAGCCCGCCGGTTCCGGGCCGGTGGATGGATCCGTTGCCGCACCCAGGACCGATGCGAACGGGACGGTGAAGGCCAGCAGCGCTGCGGCTGCGAAGAGCCTCCGCAGGGAGGTCGGGTGGGGGAGTTTCATGGTGAGATGACTGGACCATGGTGGACTCCCAGAGGGGGGCGCTGTCTTCAACCGCGGTTGCCGAACACGGACCAAGGATTGTCGGTTGGGTCTACTCGCGCCGGAGTTGGAACGTACCCCGATCCAGCGGGCTGTCGTATCCGGAGTCGAGTCGGGTCGGGGTTGCCGAGCCGGTCGTGGTGATCGGGACGAAGAAGACGCGGCGTTTGCCGGTGAAGTGGAAGGTGCCTTCCTGCCAGTTTCCGCGGAGCGTCGTCCGGAAGCTACCGCTCCTCTTGCCCCACCCCGCATGGAACCGGGCGTCGAAACGGTTGGTGTCCTTCTGCCAGAGAACGGCTCGAAGTGGTCCGGAATGGGTGTTGTTGGTGTTCTGCCAGGTACCGACCCAGCGACCAGCGAGATTGTCCGGGGACGAGGCCGGTGCCGCCTGCCAGTCCGACTCAAACGACCGGCAGCCACAGAGGGAAAGGAGGGCGGACAGCGCGAACAACAGGGGGAGAGGAGTTTTCATCGTGGAAAGAGAAGTAGGATCCACAGATTACGCCGATTGCACGGATTGGGGGCCGGTTGAGAGAGACTGTCGTTTCACCCCGCGGCTGACACGGCAGCAGCGATGCGGTGGACCGTCTTGTTCCAGTCCATCGGTGAAATCTGTGAAATTGGTGGACAACCCAACTTCCGGCTCTCGGTTCATCGACATGACGACATCCGTGGTAGTGAAACGGAAGTGATCCGCTGCCGCAATCGGCCTGGCTGGGAACTGGCAACTGGGAACTGGCAACTCTCCCTGCACAGATTGCCCGTTGACGGTTTGGGGGTTCTTCGTCGGGAATGGGGGGCGAGAGTTGGCCATTGACCCAAAGCGACGTGGGGGAAGTCGGGCAGCGGTTGATCTCGGATTGAATGGAAAGTTCTCGCTTCACCTCGTTGGGGCGCCGATGGCATCGGCGTCTGGACTCGGCCTCGGGTGGACTCCTGTTTTTCCTCTCGGCTTTTGCGCCCTGGGGTGCGGGAGGCACGCTCTATTGGAGCTCGTGGGTCCTGATCGGGACGGGGTGGTTGCTGGGCTTGCTTCTGCTGGCGAAGTGGTCGTTGGTCCGATGGACCGGGTATAAGCCCACCCTTTGGAAGCGGGACGGCGGGGCAGCGGTGGCGACATGGCCGACCCGGGCGCTCGGGATCCTGACCGGTCTCATCCTGCTGCAGGTGCTGGTGAGCCTTTTCAATTACCGGGCGGAGGTAAACTGGACTTCGGAAGGGGTGGATTTCCTCTATCGGGACGCCATCGAATGGCTGCCGATGACGTATGATGTCGCGGCGACCCGGAAAGCGTTCTTCCGGTATCTGGCCTTCGCGGGTGTGTTCTGGGCGATGCGCGATTGGCTCCTGATCAAGTCGCGGAGCGAGCGGCATCGGGAGGAGGATGGGCGGGATGTGGAGGATGCGGGGCGCGTGCCAGACCGGTTGAGGTGGCTGGGCTGGGTGCTGTCGGTGAATGGCGCCGTCATGGCGTTGGTGGGCATCCTGCATCGATTGGACGGGGCGAAGGATCTGCTGTGGATGATCAACCTGAAGCAGATGTCCCCGGAAGGCATGTTCGGTTCGTTTCCCTACCGGGCGAATGCGGCGCAATACCTGAACCTGTTCTGGCCTTTGGCGCTCGGGTTCTGGTGGGCGATGCGGAGCGATGCGCTTCGTCCGACATCGAAGCCGACGCGGACCGGCAGCCAGGCTTATCCGATGCTGTTGCTCTGCGTGGCGTTGATGGTGGCCGCGGTGTTCGTGGCGGCGAGCCGCGGGGGTATCGCCGTGACTCTGGTGGAGATGGTGCTGGCGATGTTGGTTCTGGGGCGTGCGATGAAGGGCTGGCAACCGAGATTGGGCATGGCGGTAGCGTTCCTGACTGCGTTGGGCTTGGGATGGTGGCTGGCTGGCGACTTCCTTGCGAAGCGGTTCACGAACTCATTGATCGATGAATCGATGTCAGGCCGGACGCAGATCTTCGAAATTGCAAAGAAGATGGCGGCGGACTTTCCGGTCTGGGGTTCGGGAGCGGAGTCGTTCCTGACCTTGAATGGGCTCTATCGCGTACGTGCGTTGGACAAGTGGCACGGATACGTCCACGACGATTGGCTGGAGACTCGGGTGACGTTTGGGTGGGTGGGATTGGTCATCGTGGTTCTGATGCTGGCGATGACGACTTCCGCGAAGTGGGTCTCCGGGCGGGTGCCCATCCACCGCGAGTTGACAGGGCTGCTCGCGATCGGGCTGGTCGGAATGCTTGGCCATGCCTTCGGGGACTTTCCATTCCAGATGCCCGCGCTCCATGTTTCGTTCCTCGTCGGCGCGGCCTTGTTCACCGTGTTGGGGGCGCCGCTGAAGACGAGGGCGATTCCGGGTTCCCAGCCGCGAGAGCAACGGTAGGAACGCCCAGCGAAGCACAGTCCCCTCCTCTGTGATCTCTTTGCCCTCTGTGGTGAACCCAGCGGAGGTTTTCCAGCAGCGACGCGGCGACGCGGCGGTTTTTGGGTGGGCGTACTCCAAACGCCAGGGTGCGGTGCGGGCGTTGAAGGACTCCATGTGGTCACCGGTTTTCACAACGACGAGAGCAACGGCAGGAACGCCCGGCGAAGGACAGCCTCCTCCGCTACCGTCGCTGCCGTCGTGGTAAGGGACCGTCTCTTTCCCTCCTCTGTGATCCCTGTGCCCTCTGTGGTGAACCCAGCGGAGGTTTTCCAGCAGCGACGCGACGACGCGGCGGTTTTTGGGTGGGGGTACTCCAAACGCCATGGTGCGGTGCGGGCGTTGAAGGACTCCAGGTGGTCACCGGTTTTCACAACGACGAGAGCAACGACAGGAACGCCCGGCGAAGGACAGCCTCCTTTGCTACCGTCGCTGCCGTCGTGGTAATAAGCCGGCTCTTTCCCTCCTCTGTGCTCTCTGTGCCCTCTGTGGTGAACACTTTCGTTCTCGGGTTCACCTCGGATCCGGCAACGGCCCCAGGAGGCGGACTTCGTATGGATTGATGGGGTCCATCCAGCCCTCGGGATCGACCTTGCGGGGTTGGGGCCGATCCAGGTCGGGCAGTGAGGCTCCGGCCCAGGCCGGTTCCCGCAGTCGGATCTGGTGCGATTCCCCGGTCGTGTTGACGAGGATCCAGTACTTGCCGGCCGGGATGGTCGCTGACGCGACCTGAACCTGGACGACAGCCCAGAGGAGAGCGGGTTCCAGGACTTCGTTGAATCGACGGGAGGGATCGAGAAGTTCTGCCCTCGGGGGAAATCCTGCACGCGGGGCGGTGAAGAGTGCGGAGCGATCCCGGATCTCGCGGACGACGTTGGTGAGCGCGTTCCAGGTGTCCGGATGCTCGGTCATCCGCCATCGACCGTCGGCGTAGGGATAGAAGAAGAGGCCGTTGGCCCCGATCAACCGTGCGCCCCAGGCCATGGCGCGGAGTTCAGCCTCGGTCGGAGGGCGTGAGGTGATGGGTTCAGGGAAGGGGTGGACGTCGGCGTAGTTGGCCCAGTTGAAGGCCTGGATCACGGCGATGAAGGGTCGACCGCTCACGCCGGCTGCGACGGCACCGTGCTGCATGTGCTGGAAGAAGGTCGCGAGCGGTTGCCATCCCACCGGGTAGCGGTCGACCATCAGGATATCAGCCGAGTGGAACGTGGCCAGGGATGGACCGCGATAGACGACGAGGGCAGTGGGTTTCCGTCCTCCGGCCTGACGCACGGCGGAGTGGGCTTGCTGAACCTGTTCGGCGGACAGGCCGTTTAGGTCGGGCTCATCACTGAGGTACCACGCCCACAGGGCAGGATGCCCATCGAGGGAGCGAACGGTCGAGCGGGCTACGGATGGCTTGAAGCCAGGGCCGGCCGTGGTGCCCGGGCTTGCCAGCACCTGGATGCCGGCCATCTGGGCAGCGTCCAGAAACGGACGGTTGGCCGGGCCGGTGACATGGGAGAAGCCAGCACTGGAAAGAACCGGCAGGGCGTTCGTGGATCCGGGGGCGTAGATGCCGATGGGGAACTGGGTCGACGGACGTCGCGCACAGCCCGCCATCAAGAGAAGGCAGAGAAGGCAGGGGATGAGACCGGCGCGCATGCGGTGAGTGAAGCAGGGAATGCCCGGAGGTTCCACCGGCGAAGGGTTACGGCGTTTTTCACCACAGAGGACACTGAGCACACAGAGAGGGAAGGAGACGGGATCTTTACAGCAACGCTAGCAACGGGAGCAACGGGCAGGCCTTTCCGGGCGTCGATCTCGTCGCTGTCGTTGTTGTGAAATCGTGTGACCGTGTGGAGTCCCTGGGCGTTCTTCGATGGAAAACGCGCTGCTGGGTTCACCACAGAGGGCGGGGAGAGGGCTTTGACAACGACGGTAGCGAAGGGAGCAAAGGGGGACGGTTCTTGTCGGGCGTGGCTGTCGTTGCTGCCGTTGTTGTGAAATCCGGTGACCGTGTGGAGTCTTTGAACGTTCGTCGTAGGCCGTGGCGTCTGGAGTGAGCCCACCCAGAAAACCGCAGCGTCGCCGTTGGAAAACACGCTGCTGGGTTCACCACAGAGGGCACAGAGGACACAGAGGGCGGGGAGAGGGCTTTGACAACGACGGTAGCGAAGGGAGCAAAGGGGGGGTACTTGTCGGGCGTGGCTGTCGTTGCTGCCGTTGTTGTGAAATCCGGTGACCGTGTGGAGTCCTTGAGCGTTCGTCGTGCACCGTGGCGTCTGGAGTGAGCCCACCCAGAAAACCGCCGCGTCGCCGCGTCGCCGTTGGAAAACACGCTGCTGGGTTCACCACAGAGGGCACAGAGGACACAGAGGGCGGGGAGAGGGCTTTGACAACGAC
Source organism: Limisphaerales bacterium (assembly GCA_965284395.1). Lineage (GTDB taxonomy): Bacteria > Verrucomicrobiota > Verrucomicrobiia > Limisphaerales > UBA9464 > UBA6176. The sequence goes on from OZ260084.1 coordinate 2,401,041, forward strand.
GGTAGCGAAGGGAGCAAAGGGGGACGGTTCTTGTCGGGCGTGGCTGTCGTTGCTGCCGTTGTTGTGAAATCCGGTGACCGTGTGGAGTCCTTGAGCGTTCGTCGTGCACCGTGGCGTCTGGAGTGAGCCCCTCCAGAAAACCGCCGCGTCGCCGCGTCGCCGTTGGAAAACGCGCTGCTGGGTTCACCGCAGTGGACGCACCGGATGAAAGAGGTGTTGATCCCCGGATTGTCAGCAGGGGCGTCTACCCAGTAGTCTCCCCCAACAACATCGCATGGCCTCCTACGACCTTTCCCAGATCCGCGATATCTCCCGGCAATTCCAGATCTACGGCGACCTCCAGCATGTGGAGCCCTGCAAGATCGGGCATATCAACGAGACGTATATCGCGACGTACAACCAGGGTGGTGCTTCGATGCGATACATCCACCAGAAGCTGAACACGGAGGTGTTCCGCAATCCGGATGCGGTGATGCAGAACATCCAGCGGGTGACCCAACACCAGCGGTGCAAGCTTGAGGCAGCGGGAGCCGCCGAAGTGAGCCGCCGGGTCCTGACGGTGGTGCCGGCACTCTCGGGTGCGCCGCATTACCGGACGGACAAGGCGCAGTACTGGCGGACGTTCGTGTTCGTGGAGGGCGTCCGGACCTTTGAATCCGTAACGAACCCGCCCCAGGCGTATCAGGCGGGCAAGGCCTTTGGGGAATTCCAGCGGCAGTTGGGAGATCTTCCAGGTGAACGCCTGGCGGACACGATCCCGTTCTTCCATCACTCGCGCCGTCGCTTCGATGCGATGAGCGCGGCCGCCGAGGCGGATGTGTGTCGTCGGGCCCAGCAGGCCAGCGTGGAGATCGAGTTTGCGCGGAAGCGGGAGAAGTTGGTGGACGTCATCCTCAAGGCAATGTCCAAGGGTCAGATCCCGGAGCGGGTGACGCACAACGACACGAAGTTCAACAACGTGATGCTGGACGCGAAGACGGCGCAGGCGATGTGCGTGGTGGACCTGGACACGGTGATGCCTGGCTGTGCCTTGTATGACTTCGGCGACATGGTCCGCACGACGACGAGCCCTACGCTGGAGGACGAGTTGGACCTCTCGAAGGTCCAGATGCGGATGCCGTTGTTCCGTCAGTTGTGCCGGGGCTACCTCGAAGCTGCCGGCCCCCTGCTGAACCGCCATGAACGCGCGTTGATCGCGTTTTCCGGGAAGTTGATGACGTTCACGATCGGGCTCCGGTTCCTCACGGATTATCTCAGCGGGGACACTTACTTCCGTGTCCATCGCCCGAACCACAACCTCGATCGGGCCCGGACGCAGTTCAAATTGGTGGAGAGCATCGAGAAGAACGAGGAGGCGATGCAGAAGTTCGCGGACTCCATCTGAACCAAGAAACGGCGGTTGTATCCGCAGATGGCGCAGATGACGCAGATGGGCTGGGACTTGAACCGCTATCGCCTTGCACCCGCAACGTGAGACCCTGCTGGGCTCGAATCGGGGCTGGAATCGGTGGTCCCTGTGAACTCCTGCATGGTGGCCTCGCCGGCGGCGGAGATGCCGTCGCGTCGAAGCACCTTTCCGACGGTTTGGAGGAGGATCCAGAGGTCGAGTCCGAGGGAGGCATTTTCTGTGTACCAGACGTCGAGCCGGAATTTCTCCTCCCAGCTGAGGGCGTTCCGGCCGTTGATCTGGGCCCATCCGGTCAGCCCGGGGGGGAGGTCGTGTCGACGGGCCTGTTCCGCACTGTACCGCGTCAGGTAGCGCGGCAGCAGCGGGCGGGGACCGACGAGGGACATCTCGCCCTTGAGCACGCAGAGGAGCTCTGGAAGTTCGTCGAGGGACGTGGACCGCAGCCGGCGTCCGAACGGGACGAGGCGCAAGGCATCGGGAAGAAGGTTGCCCGAAGGGTCCCGTTCATCGGTCATGGACCGGAACTTGGTCATCCGGAAGATCCGACCCAGAAGGCCTGGTCGGTCCTGGCGGAAGAGGACGGGCGAACCGAGACGAAGACGGACGAGGACAGCGACGAGCGCGAGGATGGAAATCCAGAAGGGCGCCGTCGCGAGGAGAAGGAACAGGTCGAAGAGGCGCTTGGTGGGAGGAAAGCGCCGGGCTGCTCCGTAGCGACCCAGTTGGGTCCAGTTGGGGACCGCGGGGGACGGGGCAGGCAGTGAGGTCGGACTAACCGCAGAAGACACGGGGAGGTTGTGTCATCCGCGTGAGGGGGATGCAATCGGGGAGAAGTAGGGACTTGGGTTCACCACTGAGGTGGAAGAGAGGGGGCTTTATCCGCAGATGGCGCAGATGGCGCAGATCTTTACCACAGAGAACACAGAGGGCACAGAGCGGGAAAGAGGGCGTTTTACAACAACGATGGCAAAGGTAGCGAGGGGGAGGCTGTGCCAGGCGTCGATGTCGTGGTTGTGAAACCCGGTGAAAGCGCCGCGTCGCTGCATCGCCGTTGGAAAAAATGCGCCGCTGGGTTCACCACAGAGAACACAGAGGGCACAGAGGCGGGAGCGTTCTTACAACAACGAGAGCGAAGGCAGCAAAGTGGGGAGGTCTTCGCGGGCGTTGCTGGTGTGGTTGTGACAACCGGTGAAAGCGCCGTGTCGCCGTGTCGCCGTTGGGAAAGGCGCCGCTGGGTTCACCACAGAGAACACAGAGGGCACAGGGGCGGGGAGCGTTCTTACAACAACGAGAGCGAAGGCAGCAAAGTGGCGAGGTCTTCGCGGGCGTTGCTGGTGTGGTTGTGGCAACCGGTGAAAGCGCCGCGTCGCCGTGTCGCCGTTGGGGAAAAGCGCCGCTGGGTTCACCACAGAGAACACAGAGGGCACAGAGGCGGGAGCCTTCTTACAACAACGAGAGCGAAGGCAGCAAAGTGGGGAGGTCTTCGCGGGCGTTGCTTGTGTGGTTGTGGCAACCGGTGAAAGCGCCGTGTCGCCGTGTCGCCGTTGGGGAAAAGCGCCGCTGGGTTCACCACAGAGAACACAGAGGGCACAGGGGCGGGAGCGTTCTTACAACAACGAGAGCGGAGGCAGCAAAGTGGCGAGGTCTTCGCGGGCGTTGCTGGTGTGGTTGTGGCAACCGGTGAAAGCGCCGCGTCGCTGCATCGCCGTTGGGAAAAAGCGCCGCTGGGTCCTACGACGGCTGGGACTTCGGTGACTCGGGGGGGTCGTCCACCTCGTCGTCGTCGATTTCCGCGGCGTACGCCGCCTGGGCCTTTTGCAGCTTGAGGACCAACCAGGAGGCGATGCCGACGCCGATGGATGTGAAGAGCATGACGGACCAACCGGCGGCGTCGTGGACACCCTTGACGGCATCGGTGCCCTTGGCTGCGCCTTGATAGCAAAGGTAGAAGGTGCGACCGAGGTTGCCGAGGACGGCCAGGAAGATGGACAGGAAGCCAAGCGCGATCCGCCAGCCCCAGGTCTTGAACAGGAGGAATCCAATGAACAGGGCGGCCATGATGGAGGACTGGAGGGATCGGAAGCCGCTGCAGGCGTCGTCGACGCCGACCTTGCCGGTTGCGAGTTGGATGACCGAGCCCTGCCGATGGGCGGGGATGCCGATGCTGTTGAGGAGTTCCTCATCCATCATGGCGACGAAGTTCTGGAGATTGGAGACGACGAGGGACTGGATGAACGAGGGCAGGGGCAGGGCGATCAGGAGGAAGTAGAAGGCGAAGCCCAGTGTTCCGAGTGCGGAGGGTCCGAAGACGTAGAGGATGTTGGCCGTGATGATGGCCAAGCTGCCGAAGGCGAGGGCCATGAGGCTGGCAGGCATGGTGCCGAAGGCGGCTTGGTAGAGCTGGAAGAGGAGCAGGGAAGACAGACCCAGCACGGCGAGGACGACGGACGAGAACGACCATCGCAATCGCGGTGCCGGCAAGGACGGCGCGACCTCGGTGATCAGGAATCCGCAGAGCAGGACCACGATCCATCCAAAGCTCATGTCGGGCTTGTGGGACCAATACCAGCTGGTCTGATGGATCAACCAGCCGGCAGCGCACCAGGACGGCAGCAGCAAAAGCCCCAGCGCGGGCCAGCGCGGGGTCATCGTTTGGAGATCGATCCGGCTGCTCATGGAGTCGCCTTGGCGGTGGTCACGGTCGCGGGCTGGGTGTCCTCCGGCTTGAGCCAGATCGGGAGCATCTCGCGGAGGCGTTGGTCGGCTGCGGCGATGTTACCGCCATAGACCGGGGTAGAGATGCGAAGGAACTGCTTGGGTCCAAGAAGGGGGCGACGCGAGACGAAGGAGTCCACGACCCGACGCCAGAGGACCGAGTCATTCCAGCGATTGGCCTTGGTGATCCGGTCGGTGGCACCTGTCTTTACGACCCGCTTGCTCACCGAGTAGTTGTGGTCGAGGCGATAGGGCAGGGTCTGTCCGCCGACCAATCCGGCGAAATAGACGAGCTCCGACTGCCCCTGCACGGTGAAGACCCGTCGCTCGAATCCGACCCGGCGTCCATGCAGGTCCACCTCGATGTAATCGGGCGTGACGGCGCCCAGGTTCCAGCCGGACTGGACCCAGCACCGGTCGGGGGTGTGGACGAAGAGCCCGATCTCCTTGGGGTCTTCCTTGATGCGGCGGGCGCCGAACACGCGGACGGGCTGGGTACTGCGGTCTGTCTTGCGGAATTCGCCGTTGATGAGGCGGTCGGCGACCAACGCCTTCTCGGCCGACTTATCCAACTCCACCGGGACGTAGATCCAACCCGGGGCGTTGGTCTGCTCGGCCAGCCACTGAACGGTCTGGGTGGTGTCCGTCCGCGTGTACCAGGCCTTGGGGAACACCCAGACCAAGGCGACCAGGGCGGCGAGAATACCTAGTGATTTCATGGGCGGGAGACGGGTTCCAGGCTCGATGCCAGTTCCTGCCAGGTGCGAGGCGGTGTCGCGGAATCGAAGGGGGAACGCCCGTAGTGGCGCTCGAGATCAGCGAGGATCTCGGCCAGGTCCAACGAGTCGAGGGAAAGCGATGGGTCGAGGAGGCGGAGGGAAAAATCGAGGGATGCCAAGGTGCCCCCGTTGCGGTGATTCACGGACAGGACCAAGGTCTCGATTCGGGGACGGACTTCCATTGATGGTGGCAGGATGGCTGTTTCCGGCGGTTTCGACAAGGGGCCACAGAGGGTGGAGATTCCTGAGGCCTATCCGCAGATGGCGCAGATGGCGCAGATCTCTACCACAGAGGACACAGAGGGCACCGAGGGGGGAAGAGAGGGTTTTAACAACGACGGTAGCGAAGGAAACGAAGGGGGAGGGTTTTGGGGGCGAGTGTCCCCGCCTGGTGATGGTTGGCGATCCGCCGCGTGAGGGCACGCGGCCTACAATCCATCGGTAGGAGTCCCCGCGAGTCGGGTGAGGAGTTCCAAGGTTCAGGATTCAAGGTTCACACTTCAAAACTTGAAACTGAAAGCTTCAGACTCTGCAGCGGCTCGACGGAGGGCTCGCCCCACCCCGCTCTCTCGGGCGTCGCTCTCGTCGTTGTGAGCACGGTGCTCGGTGCTCTCTGTGTCCTCTGTGGTGAACGCATCTATTCCTACCCATCCAGAAGCGCAGCGGCGGCGAGGATGGGGGTGGGGTTGCGGGGGCCGACACAGACGAGTGGATTGCCCGCGTAGATGCTCCAGGGCTTGAGGTCCCGATGGACGATGGCACCCGCGGAGACCACGGCACCCTCGCCGATGGTGACTCCCGGCAGCACGATGGCGTGGGTGAAGAGGAGGGCGTGGGCTCCAATCCGCACGAAGGATCGCCTGACCCGTCGGAGATGGGCGGGAACCGTGGGATTGGTCAGGCCTCCCTGGATTTCCTCCGATCCGGTGATGATGCGGACGCCAGCGCTGATTCCGGCAAAGTCGCCGATTTCACAGCTGCCCCCGCCGGAGATGGTGGAATCGAAGGCGAGGTGGACGTGGCGTCCGATGGAGACTCCCCCGCCCGCAAAGATGCGGACGCCTTCGTCGATCTGGCTGAAATCGCCAAGGGAAATGCGGTCGGGTGGGACGAGGCGGCAGCCGTGGTAGACTCGCACCCCTTGGCCGCAGTGGCGAAGGGTGGCGGCAAGCAGGCCGGGATCCAGAAGGGTTCCTGGACTCAGTTCCTTGGGCAATGGAATGGGAGTCATCCGCGAAGGAGTCAGGCGGTCATGCCGCCATCGATGGTGACCTCGGTTCCGGTGATGTGCCGGGCGGCATCGGAGAGGAGGAAGCGGACGGATCCGACGACATCGGACGGATCGCCCAGGCGACCCAAGGGCGTCCGCCGTTGGAGTTGGGCTTGGCGGGATCCATCGAGCGTTGCCGTCATGTCGGTGGCGAGGAACCCGGGAAGGATGCAGTTCGAGCGGATATTGCGGCTGCCATATTCACGGGCCAGACCGCGGGAGAATCCGACGAGTCCTGCCTTGGTGGCACCATAGGCGGCGAGTCCGGAGAAGCCGGTCCGCGCCGCGATGGAGGCGACGAAGAGGAGGGAACCACCCTGGGAGAGCATGCCCTTGAGGACTGCCCGCGCGAGGAGCATGGGGGTAACCAGGTTGACCTGAACTCCCTCCTCGATGGCGTCGGGTGAGAGGAGGGTGACCAAGCCGTCCATTCCGATGCCGGCGTTCGAGATGAAGGCGTCGTAGCCGTCGAGTAGGCGCGCGTCAGTGACCAGTTGGGTGACGCTGGCTGGGTCGGCGAGGTTGGCGCTGTGGAATTCCAGACGGCCGGGAAAGCGAACCGAGAGGGCGTCCAGGGCTGGAGACTGTTTCCGGGCGGTGCCGACGACATGCCAACCGTCGACAAGGAGGGCTTCGGTGAGCGCGAGGCCCAAGCCGCGGGAGGCACCGGTAAGGAAGACCCGTCGGGCGGCAATGGGCGTGTCGGAGGAGGTGTCCACGAGTGGGTCGGATGACGCAGTGGCGCTGGGGAGGGGTCCAGAGGAAAATGTGGCCATGGTGGGAGGTTCACCACCGAGAGCACAGAGCTCACAGAGCTCGGAAGAGCGGGGGCTCCCAAGAGCATGAAGTGTCCTCTGTGGTGAAGGACGCTTGGCCGTAACCATGCGATGGAAGGCGGGACAGGTTCACGCGGAGACGCGGAGACGCGGAGGGAAAAGGACACTTGGATGGCGAGCCGGTCCGTCACCGTTGGGTGACCAGTTGCCGACGTCGGAATACTCGTGACCGGCCTCTCTCTCTGCGCTCTCCGCGGCTCCGCGTGAGACTGCTACTGCATGGACACGGCTAAGACGGTGTGGGGCCCTAAACCTGAAAGCGGCAGCTGGGTTATCCACCGATTGCACCGATTTCACAGATGGACTCGAACAAGAGGTCCCACCGCTTCGCAGTTTCCATGTCACCCGCAGGGTGAAACAACAACCTCTCCCAACCGGCTTCCAATCCGTGGAATCGGTGCAATCTGTGGATCGAACCGTCTTTTCCAGGCTAAATCGCCCGCTTGGCGTTCGCCCCGGGTTGGAGTTCATCCCGGATCCATTTCCTCGGCCAGGCGGGTTTTGGAAGCAATTCCCGCAGCGCGGTCGAAAGCCGCTGTTCGACGCCGTCGGGATCCGCCCCGGGTCCGCCCTCCAACGCGTATCGCAGGACGATGATCTGACCTGTGATGGGGTTGGGCTCCGCGGTGGCGAGCGCCCGGCGGATACCAGGAATGGACTCCGCCAATCGTCCGATCTCATCCAGGTTGACCTTGGTGCCGGCAACGTTGGCGACCCGATCCGCCCGGCCGACGACCCGGAGAAGTCGGTCGTTCTGTTCCACGCGATCCCCCGTGGAGCACCAGGTGCCTTGGGCATCCGGCAGTTCGAGGACGCCATCCACGATCCGCCAGTGTGGGTATCGTCGTTCAAGGGACTCAGCCTCGTACCAGCCGTCGAGGCGATGGGTCTTGAGGAGGACTCCCCACTCGGCCGACGCATACACCACGGTGAATCGCGTCCGTGGGAATCGATTGGCGAATCGGGTTCCACAGGCGGGTCTCAGCACCTCGCCGCCCAGGGTGATCTGAAGGGGATGCACGGGACGCTCGGAAGCCGGCTCATTCTGGAGGAGAAGATCCAGGTAGGTGGGCGTGCAGGAGATGGCCTGCCAGGGATTCGAGCGAGCGACCTGCCAGGCGTGGTCCCATCGGTTGTCGAGGGAGGTGATGGATCCGCCAGTAGCCCAGGCCTGGAGGGCTGCCTGAACCCCGGCAAAGCTCTCGGGTCGGAACGGAGAGGCCCAGTGCCACCCTGAGATCTGCGGGTTGGAACGGACTTCCGCACGGAGTGCTTCCCACCGACGCCAGACGACCTTCGGGATGCCGGTCGATCCGGAGGAGCGGACGCCCAGACAGGTGCCAATCGGGGGAGGGGCGATGGGCTCGGTGCCTGGTGTCCCCAGGAGAATCGATTCACCGCGCTCGAGCCGGTCAAACACCGGGAAGAGATCGGCCAGGGATCCACAGAGGACGGGGATGGGAACTGTGTGGTCCACAGATTTCGCAGATTACACCGATTTCTGTTCGGTCATCCGCAGATCGGCCGGAAGTTCACCACAGGGGACACGGCGGGGGAAGGGAGAGGGTTTTTATCCGCAGATGGCGCAGATGGCGCAGATCCTAACCACAGAGGACACAGGGAACACAGAGGGAGAGGACAGGGGAATCTACAACAACGCTAGCGACGGTAGCGAAGGAGAGGCACTTCGGGCGTCGCTTTCGTTGTTCTCGTTGTTGTGAAAAGTGCTCTGTGTCCTCTGCGCTCTCTGTGGTGAGGTAGGTGAAGCCTCTGTACCGGGAATCTGTGCAATCCGTGTAATCTGTGGATGCCCAACCCTCCAATCCCCTCAATCGGTGGTAGACCAGCCGCGGAGCCGGTAGTAGAGGCTGCCGACCTGTTCATGGAACCACATGCCCGCCAGGCGCAGGTCGCCGGTGTTGGGGATGAGCGTCCAGCGATTGTGGGAATTGAGTCGGGCATGGCCCTCGAAGGCGCAGGCCATGGGAATCACCTGGATTCCCTGGGATCGGAACGCCGCCGTGGCGCGGGGTAGATGGGAGGCCGACGTCACCAACACGACCTGGGTCCACTGTTCGCGGGCTGCCATCGGTGCGAAATGAACCGCCTCTTCCCGGGTGGTGGTGCTGGATTCGATGACCTGGATGCGCACCGTCACGGGGAGTCGTCGTTCGAGCCAGGGTCGGAGGGCTTCGCTGTCATGGATGCGGGGCAGGGCGACTGGGTCGATGCCTCCGCCGAGGACGAGATTGGTGGAGAGGCCCCGGTCAACCAAGGCCAGGCCCGTGGTTATCCGGTCAAAGGCGGAGTTGACCTTGAAGCCGGCTGGCTCAGCCTGACTGGCCGAGTAGCTACCTCCCAAAACGACAATGGCATCGGCCCGGGTAGGGAGCGATGCCATCGAGGTGGGATGTTCGAGTTGGGCGAGAAGCCAGGCTGAGAGGGGAGTGCCGCCGAAGAAGGTCAGGACCAAGCATGCGGATCCGGTAACACTGGCAAGCCGACGCTCGGACCGGCGGAAGAGCACGATGGTGATGGCGACCCAGAGCAGCCAGCACCAGCCGAGGGGGTTTTGAAGGGCTTGGAACAAGGGGAGGGGTGCTTATCCGCGGACGGCGCAGATGGCGCAGATTTTCACCACAGAGGACGCAGAGAGCACAGAGGTCCGAAGAGAGGGGCTTTTACAACGACGATAGCGACGGAGAGGCTTCTTTGCCGTAACCATGCGGCAGAATTCTCACGCGGAGCCGCGGAGAGCGCGGAGAGAGAAGCCGGTCACGAATGTTCGAGGGTCGGCAACCACTCACCAAACGGTGACCGCCCAGCTTGCCAGCCAGGTGTCCCTTTTCCCTCCGCGTCTCCGCGTCTCCGCGTCTCCGCGTGAACCTGTCCCCGCCTTCAACCGCATCGATACGGCTTAGGGCGTTGCTATCGTGGCTGCCGTTGTTGTGAAGAATGCTCTGTGCTCTCTGTGGTGAAGGGGTGTGTTGAAGCCCCCGCCAGCTCAGGAGCGGTGCGCGGCGTGGATGGCGTCGATGACGAATTGCTGATCCGTCTCGGTGAGGGAGGAGGAGGAGGGGAGGCAGATGCCACGATGATTCAGATCCTCGGCGACCTCACCGCCGATGCGCTCGGCGTTGGCAAACAGGGGTTGGACGTGCATGGGGCGCCAGACGGGCCGGGACTCGATGTTGGCTCGGTCGAGGTATCGGATGAGTTCGGGTGCCGACATGCCGAACCGGGATTCATCGACGAGGAAGCAACTGAGCCAGCGGCTGTGGAAGGTGGCGTTGTCGGGCATGGGATCCGACTCCGGACCCGCCGTGGCATCGGGAGCGTCCGGTTGGGGTTCGATGCCCGGGATGTCTGAAAGCGCCTGCCGATAGCGGTCGAAGACGGCGCGCCGTTGGCGGACACGGAGCGGGAGAACCTCGAGCTGTCCCCTCACAATGCCGGCAATGACATTGCTCATCCGGTAGTTGTACCCGGATTCGGTGTGGATGTAGTTGTTGATGCCGGCAGGGTCCGGGTCGCGTGCCTGCGTGCTCCAGTGTCGGACGCGGGCCGCAAGCTGGGCGTCCCGGGTGACCAGCATGCCCCCGGTGGTGCCAGTGATCATCTTGTTGCCGTTGAACGAAAAGACCCCGACATGCCCCAGGGTGCCCGGATGTTGCCCCCGGTATCTGGATCCGAGGGATTCCGCGGCATCCTCGATGAGGGTGACGCCGTATTGGGCACAGACGCTCAACAGGTCATCGATGGCGGCAGGCTGACCGAAGAGGTGCACGGCCATGACGGCCTTGGGCAACCGGTTCTCCCGCGCGCGGCGGGAAAGAAAGTCGGAGAGGAGATTGGGATCGATGTTCCAGGTGGCACGGTCGGAATCGATGAGGATGGGGCGCGCGTGTTCCTGAAGGATGGGATTGGTGCTGGCGACGAAGGTGAGGGACTGCGCGACGACCTCGTCGCCGGGGCGGACGCCAGAGGCCCGCAAGGCCAGATGGAGACCGGAGGTGCCACTCGAGAGGGCTACCGAGGGAAAGCCGACGAGCGATTGGAAGGTCTTTTCAAGCTCGGTCAGGTTGGGGCCGACGGTGGAAAGCCAGTTGGTATCGAAGGCTTCCTGGACGTAGCGGAACTCGGTCCCGCCCATGTGGGGAACGGACAGGAGGATGCGGTTGGGGGAGCGTTGCATGGGTCCACAGATTACACGGATTTCACAGATGGGGAGATCTTACCACAGAGGGCAGAGAGAGGGGCTTTATCCGCAGATGGCGCAGACGGCGCAGATTTTCACCACAGAGGACACAGGGAACACAGAGGGGGTACGGGAGGGGCTTTTACAACGACGATAGCGACGGTAGCGAAGGAGAGGCTTCTTAGCCGTAACCATGCGGCAGAATTCTCACGCGGAGCCGCGGAGAGCGCGGAGAGAGAAGCCGGTCACGAATGTTCGAGGGTCGGCAACCATTCACCAAACGGTGACCGCCCAGCGTGCCAGCCAGGCGTCCCTTTTCCCTCCGCGTCTCCGCGTCTCCGCGTGAACCTGTCCCCGCCTTCAACCGCATCGATACGGCTTAGGGCGTTGCTATCGTGGCTGCCGTTGTTGTGAAGAATGCTCTGTGCCCTCTGTGCTCTCTGTGGTGAAGGTCCGGCGGTTTGGCCTATTGGAGGTAGGGACGGTACTCGGGGACGAGTTCCTGGATGGTCCGCTTGAGTTCGCCGGGCTCGGCCGTGTGCAGTCGGGGTTGCAGTTGGCTGAAGAAGGCTTCGACCTTGGAGAGGTCCGGGGGTTGGGAGACGAAGCGGAAGATCTTGGGATGGCCCGTTTCTGTCAGTTGCTCTTTGTGATGCGAGAGTTCCTCGAAGAGCTTCTCGCCGGGGCGAAGCCCCGAGAATTGGATCTCGATGTCTTCCCCAGCCCGATAGCCGGAGAGCTCGATCATCTGCGTCGCAAGGTCGACGATCTTCACGGGTTCACCCATGTCGAGGACGAAGATCTCGCCGCCTTGTCCGAGCGTGCCGGCCTGCAGGACGAGACCCACTGCCTCAGGAATCGTCATGAAGTATCGGGTGACGTCGGGATGGGTGACCGTGATTGGGCCGCCAGCGGCGATCTGTTTCTGGAAGGTGGGCACCACCGAGCCCGACGAACCGAGCACGTTGCCGAACCGGACGGCCATGAACCGGGTGTGGCTGGGGTGAGCCGCTTGAAATGCCTGGAGGAAGATCTCGGCCATGCGCTTGCTCGCTCCCATCACATTGGTGGGATTGATGGCCTTGTCCGTCGAGATGAGCACGAACCGACCCACCCCGCATTCGTGCGCCAGACGGGCGAGGTTGGCCGTGCCCATGGAGTTGTTGCGGATGGCCTCGCCCGGCTGGCTCTCCATCATGGGAACATGCTTGTGGGCCGCGGCATGGAAGAGGGCATCCGGCCGATGCCGCTGGAAGATGTCCCGGATGCGGACCGGATCCGCGATGTCGGCCACCAGCGGAACGATGACCCCGCGGCCGCCGCGCTCGATCAGCTCCTGCTCAATCTGGAACAGCTGGACCTCGGAACGTTCGATCAGGAGGAGCGATCGGGGTGACTGGGCAAGGATCTGGCGGCAGAGCTCGCTCCCGATGGAACCACCCGCTCCAGTGACGGCAACGACCTGATCGCGGATCAGGCCCCGGATCCCGGCTTGGTCCAGCGCGACGGGCGGGCGGCGCAGGAGATCCTCGATCTGTACCGGTCTGAGCTGGGCCACCTTCACGCGGCCTGCGACCAGCTGGTCGAGGGCGGGCATGGTGTCCGAAGGAACACCAATTTCGGCTGCCAGCCGGGCGATCTCACCGAGGCGAGAGGCCGAGGCGGTGGGCATTGCGATGATGACCTTCCGGATCTGGAGCCTCCACTGGGTTTCCCGCATGAGCTCCGGCTTCCCGACGATGGGGATGCCATGGAGCCGCTGATCCCATTTCATCGGATCATCGTCGAAGAAGACGATGGGCTTGAACCGGAGGGACGGCTTGTTGAGGAGCTCGCGGACAATGGCGGCCCCGGCTTCCCCGGCACCCACGATGGCTGTTGGGCGGGTGACGCCCTTCACGGCGTGCTCCGGCATGCGGTTGGAGCGTTGGCGCTCACCCCAATATCGGAGCGCAGCGCGGGCTGTCGCGACGCCGCCTGTTAGGAGGATCAGATCCAGGATCATCACGCCGCGGGGAATTCGGACGCCCAACAGGGCTGCGGCGGCGAAGAGGAGGAATCCGGACAGGGCGTTGGAAAAGAGCAGGGCCCGCAGGTCCACCATGCTGAAGTAGGTGGGAAGGACGCTGGCCTGGCCGGTGGCGACGAGCACGCCGGTCTGGGCAGCAACAGCCCAGAAACCGATCTGGAGAAGTTGACTCTTGTAGTCCTGAGGGATGTTGCCATCGAATCTCACCACATAGGACGCGAAGAGGGACAATGTACTGACGCCGCAGTACAGAACAGAGAGGGCAAGGAAACGGCCAAGACGTTTACGAGAATAGATCACCATAGTCAGGTCTAGAGCACGTAACAAAAGGGTGCGAACCGATGGGAGAACATGCGTAGCCTGTCGACGGTGCGGTCAGGAACGCAGGCCAAGTGAATCCAGTAGAGCCACATGCTTCGTGCGATGGAGTGCGAAGACGTTGTCCTTCAGCGCATCTGCCGTAGTAAGCGGCAGCCCATGCTCCGAGAATAGCGCATATCCCAATCCAGTCAGGCAGTCGAAAACCTCAGCCTCCCTAGCCTGCACCTCGACCATGATCACTGGCAGGGCCCGCGCGAGGCTGGCACGCGCACCCGAGAGGACGTCCGCCTCTGCGCCCTCGACGTCAATCTTGATGAAGGCCGGGTCCGCCTTTCCACCGGCATAGTGGCCGTCCAAGGTGACGCAATCGACCTCCACCGCCGTCACGGCCACCGGGGTATAGGCCACCTTGGAATTTGTCTGAAGCCCTTGAAAATCCTCGACCAAGGAATTGTTCTGGCCTGTCAATGAGTCCATAAAGAACCGCAGGCGCCCCTGTTTGGCGGCCACGGCCTTCTCTACCAAGACAATCCCGGTGTTCGCAATGTTGCGGCGCAGGTAGGGCAAATTGTTCAGTCCCGGTTCAAAGACAGTCACTTGGCCGGTCTTGGACAGACTCTTGAAGTAAAGGGAGATATATCCGATGTGGCCCCCCACTTCACATACGTTGTCACCAGGCTTTATGAGGCGGGAAAAGAGGCGCATAGTCTCCTGTTCGCGCCGCTTCCCATGAAACCAATAGCCCTTATGCTTGAACAGGTGTAGGCTGAGAGTCTGCCCTGTGTAGTGGTGCCGGATGGAAATGTCGCGGTCACCGAACGCTTTCAACAATGGAAGGAAAACTCGTCTCAGGAGCTTAACTTTTTCAACACTCATGATGAATAGGTGGAGGAGATGACGTTGGTTAGGCTAAGGTTGGAGGGGGAGTTTCCGAAGGTGCAGACGGCTCCGGAAGCGACGGATGAAGAAGCGCAGCTTTCATAGCCTTAAGAGATGGAAACTCCAGATCGGGCTCGTAGCCGGGAAGTGGCTCGACCTCGAAGTGGAGTGTTCCCGGCCGACGAATCCGGATCGACCGCCACCCGACCCCACGGGCACCTCGAAAGTCCTTGGCTGGATTGTCGCCGACATAGACAAGTGAGAATGGCTCGAGTCCCAATCGCTCCTGGATGGTCTTGTAAGGCTTCGGATGGGGCTTCCAACAGTCACGACCGCATTCGTCCGAGTATACCACCTGATCTACCCACTGCGCTAGGAAGAGTGCCTGGAACTTGTTCCGTTGGCAGGCAGCGGGGCCATCGGTAATCACTCCGAGCCGAAATCGCTTTGACAGAGCCTCAAGGCAATCTGACCCATCTGGAAACATGGCTATGACAGGATGATGTGAGCGGTAGACCTCAATCAGATCACGCACGGTCGTCGCGGTGGACTCAAGACCCAAAAGGCGGAGTGTCTCGTCAAAGATGCGCCCGCGAAGTCCGCGTTCAAACAGTGACCAAGCGGTCCCCGCGAACTGACCTTCCTTGCATCGATCATGGTCTGAGAGATACTTGTCGACGGCATTGAATCCGCTCAGGACAAACTGCGACTCGGGATAAAGAGTATCGTCGAGGTCGAAAATAACTGCCTTCAGCAGCTTTGGATCAAACATTGGAGCACATCGAGAAGTTACGGGTTGCTGAATACAGCCGCATCATACCGGAGCATCGTCAGGTCCCGTGTCCAATCGCCGATTGGCTTGGGAACGGTGCCGGTTGCGGACTCCATGAGCCACTGCGTGAACCTGGCACCGGCCTTGTGGGTTAGTGGGTATCCCCCTCCGAATCGGGCATTGATCTCAAATACTACCACTTCGCTGTCCGGAGTTAGAATGGCCTGAAAGCAAAGCGGACCAAACCCGCCATTCAGCGCCACCTCCAGCTTTGGAAGCAGAGCCTCGACTTGGGGCAGGAAGGTGGTTCGACCCTTGCTTACCTCCCCGCCTCGCACCTCCAAACGCTCGTGGGGGACTGCGGACAAGATCTTCGATTCGCGATCCATGAGGAAATTCACGGTAAACTCACGGCCTTGAACCCATTCCTGAATCAGGTAGCCCGATCGATCGGCGGGCAGCCCTTCCAAGTCCCTAAGCGTGGTGAGTCTGCGGAGTCCTTGGGAATTGCTTCCGTCGATGGGCTTTGCAATGAGTGGAAGGCCCCAGCGATCCAGGGCTTCCTTCAGAGCACTCAGTGGCAGTGTCCCGGGAGTTCTTATTCCAACCTTTGCCAAGGCCTGTGCTGTTGATGCCTTGTCTCGAGCCAGCCGAACCACATCCGGGCTGCTGACGGCTGGCGTGACGCCCAGCGCCCTCAGCTGCGGCGTGAGTTGAGCAATCGCGAGGAGTTCGGTGTCTATGGTGGGTACAACCAAGTGAATCTGCTCCTTTTGGCACACGTCGAGCATTCTCTCGGAGAATTCTGGGGTGCAAGCGCGGGGGAATTGAACGCTGTGGTCGGCCGAATGACATGCGGCGCTTAGCGCCGGGCGCAGGTCCCCGGCGATGATGCGGATCGGGCGACCAATTCTCTCTGCTCCTTCGCGGAGACAGTTCAACAGTTCAACACGGCGGCCGGCGGAGGAGACGAGGACGCCGATTTGATCGGCAGGCTTGTGAAGGGGTGCTAGCATAGCGAGCTTGGTGCCTGGTTGGTTATGGATCACTAGACAGCGGCACCTTGGCCATATTCCTGTCCAGATTCGCGATCGAATGTCGGCCCGTTCCGGTATTGCGATGTGAAAACTCGGCTGGTCTTGGAATCACTTGCTGGCCACAGAAAACTGAAACAAAGCATTAATTTGATGCCTTGGCTCCTGTCACTCGATACTTGAGGCCTTAGAGCGTAACTTGTTTGAAGGCTGGGATGGCCCAATCCATATACTCCTTCAAACCGGCTTCGAAGTCGACCATGGGCCTCCAAGCGAGTTGGCTCTGGATGGCCGTCGTATCCGCAAGACTGTGACGCACGTCTCCCTTGCGCTGCGGACCGTGGGTTACTGCTGATCGCAGACCGGATACGGACTCCATGAGTCCGATCAAATGATTGATTGTAATGGATGACCCACTGCCGAGGTTGAACGCACCGCTGACGCCGCGATTGATACCTGCGGCGAGGTTTGCGCGGGCTACGTCGGCCACATTGATGAAGTCCCGGGTCTGTTCTCCGTCTCCAAACACGGTAATGGGCTCCCCATGGATCAGGCGTTGGGCAAAGATGGGGATCACATTCCCATAGGCATCATATCGCTGCCGAACGCCGTACACGTTGAAGTATCTGAGGCAGACGGCCTCGATGCCGTGAAGCTTGGAATACGCGAGACACATTTTCTCGGCGCACAGTTTGGTTGCCCCGTACGGTGAGTCTGGTTCCACCGGATGATCCTCACGAATCGGGAGCGTCTTGAGTTCGCCAAAGACCCCTGCTGACGACGAGAACACGACCTTCCGCAACCCGTGTCGACGCATACCCTCGAGGATCGTGAGGGTGCCGAGGACGTTCATGGTCGCGTCCACAAAAGGGTGATCGATGGAGCGGCTGTTGCCGACCGAGGCGGCGAGGTGGAAGACCACCTCGGCACCCGCCATGGCCCGATCCACCATCGAGACATCGCGAACATCTCCGACCACCAGGTCGCGAATGGGGAGCCCGGTGATGTTTGACCGGTAGCCCGACGAGAAACTGTCGAGTACGGTCACCTCGTGCCCCTCTGACAAGAGGAGTCGAACGAGGTTCGAGCCAATGAAGCCGGCGCCGCCGGTAACGAGGGTTTTCATGGGTCAATAGCCTGCGGAGGGATGACGATAGCTGAGGACGATCTTGGCCACGGTAGCTGCGACGTTTTGCTTTCGATACTCTATCGGGGCCTGCCAGCTCCTCCCCGTGGCCATGGCCAATCGCATGCCGCCAACCAGATGTTCCACCTGCTCACCCGACAGGATGTTTGATCCACATTCGGTCGTCTCAGGACGCTCTGTGACGTCCCTGATGGTGACATTTGGAATCCCAAAAATACAGGCTTCTTCCTGGACTGTGCCGCTATCCGTCACTACGCCCGCCGCGCCCTGCTCCAGGCGGATGAAGTCGAAAAGGCCAAAGGGCTCCTGGAGACGGATCCATTGAGGATCGACTGAGATACCGGACCGGCGGATCCGGTCTGCTGTTCGGGGGTGGACGCTGAGAACGACTGGTTTGTTGAACTCCCGAGCGAGGGCGGTCAAGGCATCGAGCAAAGCGCGCAGTCGGGCTGGCAGGTCGACGTTCTCCGCTCGATGCATGGTCACCAGAAAATATCCGCCCGAAGTGAGCCCCAACCGCGACAAGGCCTCGCTGGCATCCACCTGAGGTTGGAAGCGCTCGAGGACCTCGAGGATCGGATTTCCAACCACAAAAATGCGATCTCGCCGGATGCCTTCGCGAACGAGGTTCTCGGCGCTGCGCTCGGTGTATGGGAGCAGCACATCACTACTATGGTCAATGATTCGCCGATTTACCTCCTCGGGAACGCGGTTGTCGTAACACCGGTTGCCAGCCTCTAGGTGATAGACCGGGATTCCGCGTCGGGCAGCGATGATGGCAGCAAGGCCAGAATTGGTATCGCCCAGGATCAACAGGCGGTCCGGCTTCTGCCGGACGATCAGGTCGTCCACCCCTGCCAGAATCTGTCCGGCCTGCTCAGCGAACGAGTCTGCCCGAATACCGAGATGGTGATTGACCGGCCGAATCCCCAGCTCGCGCATGAAGATGTCGCTCAGGTTCGGATCGTAATTCTGACCAGTGTGAACAGCCACGTGTTCGCAGTGCTGGTCCAGCAACTGTATGATCAGGCTCAGTCGGATGATCTCGGGTCGTGTGCCAAAGACGGTGAGGATTTTCACGGAGTTGGGATGGGACAGGTGTGGGCGTGGAGGAAATGCACTGGTGTCAGATCGGGGATATCGCCAACTCGGTCAGCATCGTAGGCCATGTGGGTGGTTTGTACCCAGTTTCGGTTCGGAACCGGCTGGAATCCAACCGGCGGTCGCAGAGGAAACTGTCATCGGGTTCTATCTGACCATTCCAACCAAACGGGCCCTTCGCCGTCTGCAACAGGTCGAACTTGTTGATGGCATCGCTGGACACCTGCCAGAGGCCTCCAAGGTGCGTGTGCCGGAAAAGGACGGAATGGATGACCCGCGCCAGCTCGTGCGTGGTGAAGCCGGTATACAGGGCCTTACGAAAGCCCCGGATCGCCTTCCCATTCTGGCTCAGGAACCACTCGATGAGTCCGGACCGGGTTTCCAGCTCACGCCCAATGATCGAAGTGCGAAGCGTGACGCAATGGGGTTCGTGGACCTCGCCCAGGAACTTGGTCCGGCCGTAGAGGTCTTCTGCATCGGAGATGTCGGACTCGGTGTAGTTCCCCTTCCGCCCGGAAAAGACGCAATCCGTGCTGATGTGGATCATCCGTGCGCCGACCAGATCGCACAGGCGTGCGATCCGATGCGGAAGCATCGAATTGATGGCGAGGCTCAGCATGGGATCCTTGGCTTCCCTGAGTTGCTTGATGATGCCGATGCAGTTCACCACGGCCTCCGGCTTAACCTGTCGGAACAGGGCTTCGAGAGTGTCCGGATTTCCAACATCCACACCGGTGAAGGCGCGTGGCGGGTCAAACAGTGCATGGTTGGCATAATGGGACACCGGCTTGCGCAGGGTGACCCAGACCTCGTGGTCCGAGTGGAGGGTACGCCAAAGCTGGTGGCCGAGCATGCCGGCGCCGCCCAGAATGAGGATTTTCATGAATCAGTGCTTAATGAAGGCTCGAACCTCCGACAAACGAAGCAGCTGCTCCTTCATCCCTTGGACGTCGAGACGACGGGTATTGTGGGAGTTGTAATCCTCGATCTTGGAGAGAGCGCCCTGCCCTTCATTGAAGAAGAGATTGTAGTTGAGATCACGGTTGTCCGCCGGGACCCGGAAGTAACTCCCTAGATCCTCAGCCTTTGCCCGTTCCTCGCGTGTCAAAAGGGTTTCAAACAGCTTCTCGCCATGACGCGTTCCAATGACCTTCAGGGGCAGTTGCGTTCCCGCCAACTCCTGCAGTGCCTGAGACAGAGTTCCAATGGTGGCGGCTGGAGCCTTCTGCACGAACAGATCGCCAGGCTGTCCATGCCGGAAAGCGAACAGCACCAAATCAACTGCGTCACTCAGGGTCATCATGAATCGGGTCATCTCTGGATCCGTCACGGTCAAGGACTCACCCGCCGCAATCTGCTCGAGGAAGAGTGGGATTACCGAACCACGGGAAGCCATAACATTCCCGTATCGGGTGCCGCAGAAGATCAGGTTGTGGCTGGCAGCTACCCGAGATCGAGCCACCATGACCTTCTCCATCATGGCCTTGGATATCCCCATGGCATTGATGGGGTAAGCGGCTTTGTCCGTGCTCAATACGATCACGCGACCAACACGCAAGTCATGCGCAGCCTGAAGGACATTGTCTGTCCCCACGACGTTGGTCCGAACTGCCTCCATTGGATAGAACTCACATGAGGGGACTTGCTTCAATGCGGCGGCATGGAAAACGTAGTCTGTTCCATCCATGGCCTGCCGCAGGGAATCCAAGCTCCGCACGTCGCCGATATAAAACTTTAGGCGTGGATTGCGGTACCGGCGTCGCATATCATCCTGCTTCTTTTCATCGCGGGAAAGGATCCGGATCTCGCCGATGTCGGTCTCAAGGAAGCGATCTAGCACAGCGTTGCCGAAGCTGCCAGTCCCGCCCGTAATCAGAAGTGTCCCTCGAGAAAAAATGTTGTTCATAGAAGTCCAAAAGGAAAAGCCAGCGAATTGCGCCCCGGACAAAGTTGTAGGGTCAAGGCAGACTTGTTGAGAAGAAACATTACGGAGATCAAATGGATAATCTGCAGACCCGAAATTCTGGAATTGGCCAAGAACTCGGAAACGAAAGAACTCCCCTAGTGCGGCCGAAGAGGTGGTTGATGGCGACGAACAACTGAGAGTCCTGGCAATGTATCGGTTGGTCGAAACATATCGTAAGTCCCGTTCACGACGCTAAGGGGTGGAACTACACGGCTACTGCATGAATGGTCAGAAGAGGGTGCAGATCTGAATAGATTCCAAGACTCCAAGCGCCATCCCCGCGCTTGAGTGCCAAGCCTGGAGCCGGCGGAACAAACTATCGTACCCGCTTCTGGAGCAGACCTTCAAGAAACTCACGATATCGAACAAACTGAACGTCCGCGGAGTACTCTTCCGCCAAGCGAAGGGCATTGCCTCGCATTCGAGAACGCTCCTCGCTTGGCATGAGGGCCAATATGGCTTGATAGAGCGAATCTGGATCCTCGGCTGTGTAAAGAGCGCCGCAACCCTCCCTTTTGAGAATTGTTCCTACCTCCCCCTTGATCGAGGTAATCATCGGCAGTCCAGACGAAATGTAGTCGAAGAACTTGGCCGGCATCTCAACGGTCGAGCCCGATAGATAGGGCATCAGCCCGATATCTGCCCTCTCCAGAACCGCTGGAAGGTCCGCAAAGTGAACCCGTCCCAGAAACTGAATTGTCTCGGGAAGCTCTCGGCAGCCCTCGACGACCAACTGTTCCAGTGGGCCCGACCCTGCGAAGATGAATCGGCAATCCCGACCCTCCGAATTCAGCCGTTTCGCAACCATTAGCACAGTTTGGAGGTCATAGTTATTGCCCAGAGTTCCAATATAAATCAGACTCAGTGTCTCGCGTCGTAGATCGGGGCCGGCACTAGCGGGTCTATTCTGGAGGCTCGGAATTCCATCGTAGATCAAAGCTGTTGGCTTCCCTGTTGGGACCAGATCAAAATGGACGCTCGCTAGAGAAACGACTCCATCAGTCCGGTAGAGCAGAAACCGGCGAAGGCTTTTGAGGAGCAGGAACAGTGGCGCTAGAATTGCGCTATGCCGTTTGGGTAGGACTCGGCTGAACAGCTCTGGCCATAAGTCGACGATATCCGAAACATGGATGCAGGAATGCTTCCAACTCAGGAGCAAGGTCACAAGACCGACGAGAATTGGGGGTTCCTTGCAAACGATGGCAACTGGCCTTCGCCGCGTCAGGATGAGCCTTGCAAAGAGTCTCATCGCAAAATTGACTTCGGAAAGGACCCTGGCAAGACCAACGTTTGATCGGTACGGCACGCCGGGTATGGAGATAATGCTAAGACGCTGGCTCGGCTTGAAGACGCCGTTCGACATGCCTCTGCATATCTTGGTGTAGTGACAGAAATCGGAAATGAACACGGAAACCTCGTATCCGTGCTTGACCAATTCGGAGGACAAGTTCTCCCAACGTGCCACCCTATAGCCCCTTCCTGGTGGCACCTCGTAGGGAGAAATGAGCCATACCTCTTTGGGTGTGGAAGTGTTCATGCAGGTTTCGTCTAAGCAACAGTTAGTCTACGATGTTCCCGGACTAAAGACTGGTAGACTTCTGAAAGGTTGGCCGCAATCTTGGTCCAGTCAAACTGATTCCTAGCGAGCGCAATGGCCTTTGGACGCATTTGCGTAATCTGAAATGGGTCGCGTATGATGGCCTGCATGACGCGTGAGGCGTCTTCTGGTTGTCCGCCAACTTCCCATCCAGCGCCGGCAGCCAGCACGCACCCAGAGACATTAGTCTCGCGGGTTAGAAGGCACGGAAGCCCGTGGGAAAGCGCCTCCAGCACGGCGATCGGGTGGCCCTCATACCTTGAAAGATGTACAAAGCAATCAGCATTGATGAACGCAGTGGTTTTGTCATCCCCACGGACCTCGCCAGGAGTTTTGACGATATCCCCTAAGCGAAGAATGGAAATCTGACGTCTGAGGCGCTGGAAGTCCTTGGAGCTGTGGGGCCCATATATGGACACTGTTGACTTGGTAGCCCGGAATTCGTCGGCGATCAGCGAGACTGCGCCAAGTAGTCGGTCCAAGCCCTTGTGCTCAATGTCAATTCGACCAAGGAAGAGAAACCTAATTGAGGACGACGTTGCATGAACGAGAGGGCTGCACCTAGTCTGTGGGTCAATCCCATTTGGGGACACGAAGACAGGCACTCCCCAGGTTCGGGCTTCTTCCGCCTCACTCTCGTTTAGGCAATGTATGGCGACCGCGTTGCGAACCATTCCTCGAAAGAACAACGCATTGGCGAGGGACTTCTTAAACACCTTTCTCCTCTGAGCGCCTAGCGTCATTCCGCCGCGGGGAACAATAACATATGGAATGCCTAAACGCTGAGCATGCTTGGCTAGGATAGCCTGCTTTAATATATATGTGCTGTGAAAGCTTATGAGGTCCGGTTTGCCTTCACGCTCGAGGAGTTGGTCCAGTGATGTGGAGAAGAGCCCGGCGCAGGAAACGATGGGATAATCCAATCCCAGCATTCCAGGGTCCTGAGTGGCGGTTGTGGCGAGCGTCGTCTTCGTCCCGGCCGAGCTCAGGGCCTTGCATAGGCTAACAACACTATAAAGAGGTCCTCCCAAGAGACTTGTAGAAACTGGGGCAATGTGCAGGACGTGCAGCCGGCCAGGTTCAATCGTTGGTGCCATAGAATCAGAGGATCTCCTGAAACATCGTTCGCACCTTGATTGCGTTCTGTCTTGAATCAAAGTGTTGCTCCGCGGCTACCCGTCCGGCTTGGCCGATCGCATTCGCCTCCCTTTGATTGCCAAGTACCCACGCAATTGCTGTCGCTAGGCTCTCGCAGGATCCGGGTTGAGTGAGAATCACGTTCATCCGATCTGTCAGATACTCTCGGAGGTCACTCACATCAGATGCAATCACTGGACGGCCGGAGGCTAAGTATTCACCCAGTTTGGTAGAGAGTCCGGCATGATTCACTGGTAGATCCAGCTTGGGCATTAACAATGCAAAGGCGCGGGACTGCAGTTGGGGTATATCCTTGCCATCTACATATCCGTAGTCTGTGACCAGATCCTCCACGCCTAGGTCCCTTGCAATGCTTGTTGGGTCATCCGAATCGATTGTGCCGGAAGCCCCTGCCGTGATCATGCGAACCTTCCTTCCAGAGGACTTCACTGCTGCAAGCGCCTGCAGGGCGATTCGTACACCCTGTGAGTGCGCGTAGGAACCGGTGTACACCAAGACAGGGGGCTCCGAGGTCTTGGTGAAGTCTGGATGAGTGCCAGCAGGTTGTCGGAATGGCGCTAGGTCGACAATGATAGGCATACGAAGATGCCTAGCCTTTGGGTTCTGCCTTCGTGCCCAGTCCTCGATTGTGCTGCTGATGGCAACGATGCCATGAGAGAGCCTGGCGCATAGTCTCAACGAAAGAGCCTCAGATTTGCACACCGCGCGAAGGAGGGGATTCAATTTTGATCCAGGAGGATATAGGTCGACAACCTCGGTAACGACCTTGATCATCAGGCAGCGGGCAGCCAAGCCAATAAGTGCCGAATCCAGCCATGGCTGATAGAGATATGCCACTGAGGGTCTGTGGCGGAATAGGTATACTATGGACGTGGCAACCCAGAGTGTTCGTGCGAAAAGGTGAATCCAGGCAGGGATTCTAGCCCTGCCACCGCGAAGGTCGCTAACCTTGGAAGGGACGTAGGCCTGACGAATTGCGTAGCCCACTCCAGTGCTTCGCTCTGATGAATATGGAACCGAAACGACCACTTCGGTTCCAGCCTCCGTCAAAGCGGTGGCCAAGGTTGCGATGCGGCGCGCCGAGGACCGTCCCCGTGGGAACTCAAGCCCAGCGAAGATCGAGACCTTCATAGGATAGGCTGTGTAGTGCATTGGTGCGGTTGGGCAACGCGACTGGCTGGGCTCACCATCCGGGTTATGCCTGACGCCTCTTTGGATGAAATGCTGGCGCAAATGCCAAGGGCCAGTAGTACGTAAGGTGCTTGAAATGCGTCGTCTCGAGGGTACCCGAAGCAGGAATGATACGGTGTGAAGAGGCTGGCTGTTAGTAGGAAGAGTGCCTCAGGTGTCCTCTGAGTTCCGGTGCACCGCTGAAGCGCCTTGAAGAGGGCCCAGAAGTAGGGGATGAAGCCAAGGATCATTGAAAGGATTCCGGCCCTTTGGATCCAGCGGACGTAGTCATTGTGGGGTCCTGCGAACAGAACGCTGCCCAACCCAGCACCGTGCAGGAACTCGCCGGATTGTAGCATGGCCAGGCCTTCGATGGCCTTTGAGCTGCGGGTGGTGTCGAGAAAGCTCTCGATTGAAAGGAACCGAGAGGCAAACCGTTCGTTTTCCAGAGTGTTGGGATCGACGAGGGTTAGCACAATGAGAAAGCCTAGAGAGAATAGTGAGAGGAGGAACGCGGGACGAGCCTTGGCTCTTTTGGGGCCGATGAATGTCCAGATTGCTGTGGTTAGAAAGATAAAGATTGTGCACTGGCGAGACCCCGAGGCGGAGGAATACAGAGCCAAGAGTAAGCATATTGCGCCAGGTACTACTCGCAATGCCGTGGAGCGCTCTGTTGCAAACCAGTAGAGACCGGATATATATGCAAAGGTCAAGTATGGCACATAGCTGTTGTAGGAAAGCCCTGAGGCCCCGTAGCGTATCACACCGACAATCTCACTTGGACTGAAGATGACGCCTTTGGCCAGAAGGTATCCTAGAACGCTTGCGACTGATAGGGTGGAGGCGAGGCGGCATAGGAGCCTGATGGTCTTCTCGTCCCACCGAAGAACCGAAGCCAGCGCACACAAGGGGAGATAGAGCAAAGCATTTCGAACAACGTACATTTCTGGATTGGAAACGGCAGCAATGTCAATGACAGCTTCGGCCTCGACATTGTAAAGTTCGCGGCTATCGATTGCGATCCAAGCGACCCCTAGGACGGCAATGTATGCCGCCATGGTCAACGATGGCAGCAGATGCATGGAGGGCCGATTGGAGCTTGATAGTTGGTGAATGTATAGGACGGCAAATCCGATCGCGAAGGCCTCGCGATAGTACGGCATCGGGTTTTGAACAAGATAATGAAAGGGGTGGATTAGGACGAATGCGTAGACGAGAATGTGACCAAGGTAGACCTTGGCATCAATTGGTGGTCGCTTGGAGTCCATGTTCACGATGCGGTTTTCGACTGGATTTGTTGAGATCTTGGCCGTTCAAGGTCCCGTGACATCTGGGCCTACCGCCTCATTGGTTGCTCGTGCGCTCTGACCCCGATTCGAAGCCACGCACCCTTGTTCGCCAAGCGGAATTCCATGGTGCTCAGGGGGCTGGAGTTATCGTTGAGTGGGAGCGGTTCAGCTTCTCGCGACTTCCTAGCGCCTGATTTAATGGGGGTTGAGCGGCTTGAGTGGAGCGGCAATGTTGGTGTAGTGCAACAGAGTCAATGACGGGGAGTCCTGTTGATCCGCCGATTCGCGGTTAGGCCAATGAATATTGATGGTCCGGGAATACGAGTATGCTTTCCAAAACACAGTTGAGTTTGTGATGTCGGATATGCCGCAAGTGCTTATGTTCAGCTGGAAAGTGTCCCCGGGGATAACCGGTCCTCGGGCACCATGTGGAGTCAGCGGTTCACGACATAAGCGGCCCGGCGAGGCTGTGCATCATGCTGAGGGATCGCAGCTACTGGGGCTGATCGAGCAACCTCCCCTGTCAGCTTGACGTTGGCAAGGTGAACAGCTTTGGCAGCGGTAGACCCGCTAGATGCCGATGAACTAGTGGATCGAAAGCATTGCCGGTTAAACCTGACCCGCCAAAGTGGATTATGTGGATCGATGGCTCGTTACGGGAAGAGTCGCTTGGAGCGCAGAGCACAGGATGCTGAGGCAAGTTTGGTAATTATATAGCCGATTTGCATGAGCCATTCCATTTAAGCCAATTTGAAGTGCCGTGCATGGATCGTGGTAGACTCGGGAAAGCGCAGCTGCGATTGCATCGGGAGACCCTGCGGGAACAAGAAATCCGGTGACTCCGTCCTGTATAAGTTCCGGTATCCCGCCCACGTCAGAGGCGATCGTCGGCGCGGCGAGTGCTAATGCCTCGAGGACAGCGTTGGGGACTCCCTCACTCCGGGATGTGAGAATGAAGAGGTCCGAGGATCGAATGGCATCCAAGACGACCTGATTGGGTTGGCGACCAAGCCAGTGAGTACTCTGTCCAATCCCGAGGGTCTCCGATAGCGTTTGAAGGCGTTGGAGCTCAGGGCCATGCCCGAATACGGAAAGTGTGAACGGCAGAGATACCCTCGCCAGGGCTTGGAGCACAGTGTCGATTCCCTTGAGAGCTATTAGGCGGCCGGTGCAGACAATCTTGAGCGCGTCCCCTTGCCTCCAAGGTTTGCGCTGTCGGTCAGGTTTTGGGAGGATCCTGATGTTCCTGGTGACAAGAAGACGCCGTGCATCCGATTCGAATCCGTGACTGTTCAGTTCAGCCCGGGCCCATTCCCCATTGGCGAGCAGAGTAGGAAGATGCCTGAGAGTTCTCGCCAGACGCTCGTGACGGTTCTCAGCATGCAGGTTCTGGAGGTCGGAGCCTCGAGCTATTCCAGCGAGTGGGAGCCTGTGGCGTCGCGCCAAGTAGCCTGCGGCCTCGGTCGAGGGTAGGAGCCACTGTGCGAAAACGGTGCGTTCGGCAAGGCTGCCGATCCGTCGCCCGGCGTGACGGGCAATCGTTCGAGAGAGGATGAAGGGTTCCCATGCGCCAAAAGGCTTCCAACGAGGCCAGAACAGCTGACAGTGGCTTACGGACTCGTTCTGAATCACGTCATAGTTATGAGACTCTGATCTGGGTCGTGTTATCGAGGACTTGCGTGCCCGGGTGAAGTGAATTATGGCTACATCGTGGCCCTCCCGTGCCAAGGCTCGCATCGTGTGCTGCACAAATACGCCTGGCACTGGCTCTGCCTTGGTTGGATAATCTGGAGTGACGACTAGGATCTTCATGATGCCGAGCCCTCATCCGCACGGGAAGAGTTTGCCGTTCGTAGGTGGAAGTAGCCTACACAGGATGCAATGGTGATGTAAGAGATACTTGACGCCATTGCTGCTCCGGTGATTCCAAAGATCCGATATAGTGGGATTGTTGCGAGGACGGTGATGGCGCATCCCAGAGCGGCGCAGATTGAATTCAGGCCGGGGTGTCCTCTTCCGGCAAGATCCGCTGACAGGATCTTGGTGCACCCTAGCGCTGCAACGCCAGGAATCAGCCAAAACAGCGGCCTTGTTGCATCAACGAATTCCTCGCCGAAGACCAATCTGATAAGTTGTCGAGCGACAACTGCGAGTAGTGCCCCAGAGAGGAGAACTATTGCGGCCGTTGCTGCTACCTGAAGCCGAAGTGAGCGCTGTGATGTGGATCCGGACGATGCCTCCGCGAAGTGCACAAAGGACACAGATTTCGGAAAGAGCCAAAGCAGCTCTGCAATGCGAGTTGCGACTGTGTAGATTCCAACTTGGGAATCACTGGCCACATGGCTAAGGGCGATCATGTCAAACCGATAGTTCACGAGCTGAACCATATTGGCAACGTGGCATCGCACCGCATAGCTGACGAGACTTGCAAGCGAATGAGCCTGAGGTGCAAACCGAAGCGTGGCTTGATTGCGCCAAATGGAGCAAGAGTTGATGGTGATCTTTGTCAGAGAACTGGCCAGATAGCTCAGCAAGGCCCCGAGGACGCCCATTTCAAGGACGCTAACCAGGACTGCAAGGAAGGCCACTAACGCAAGGGATGACCAAATCTGTGCCCTGTTCAGGGCGGGCACGTCCTTGCAGCCTTGGAGTAGACTCGATACGAAAAGGTCGACTATTCCGAGGAGGTAAAGGACCAGAGAAAACTCCATCCTGGGAAAGGATACGAGCGCTGGGGGGAGAAGTGCCGGGTTGAGGAGCCGGCAAAGGGCCCAGGCCAATATGCCCACGGCGGAGGCAGCTATTGTAAAGACTGCTGCGTTCTGAGCGGCCTGTGTAAGTGTGAGCTTCCCGGAAGCTATAAAGCGTACAATGGCGGTGTTTAGTCCCAAAGACAGCACCGAGGCACCGAGAGTAGGCATGAGCGTGACTATCGCAACGACCCCCCTGCCATCGGGACCAAGCTCTCTTGAAGTGATGATTGTTCCGACGAGTGCGATTCCGAGGGAGATTGACTGTGTCGCGAAGTTGCCGGAAATCAGCCTAGTTACTCGTGAGTGCATCTCAGGTTCTGGGACTCTATTGATTTGACTCGGCGGGCGACCAAATCCTGTACGCTGCAAATTACCCGCGCTGGATTGCCGGCTACAACGGAGTCCGGCTGAACATCCTTAGTGACTACGGCACCAGCGCCAACGATAGATCTCTTGCCGATAGTGACGCCCATCAGAACGATTGCACCCACGCCAATGAAGCAATCGTCCTCGATGATGGTGGGTTTCGTCAGGGAGGAAGTTAGACCCAGATGGCGATTCGTGGATGCGTCGTGTCCAAGGATTGTGCATCCTGTCAGTACGCAATTATTGCCTATTACAATTGGGTCCTTTCCACCCCGGCCGAGGGTTACAGGATGGTAGAGAAGTGTTCCAGTGCCTATCTGGACCCCTGAGAGGCGGTAGCTCTCGGCGAGCTCATCGGGCCGCATCATTGACTTCGATCCGATCGCGCGGTTGGCTAGCCGGCGGACCGCTGCTATGATTCGGAACTTGATGGAGGGCATTTTTGGAATATGTGAATGCTTTTGAGTGCAGTCGGGAATGGTCCGACTCACCCGGTCCGTGATGGGTTGAAGGGACTGTTCAATGCGCGCACAGGTTCCTGCGTTCCTACGTATGGCTGTCTGCGCTTGGGGCGCCCTGCGTGCGAGTAATGGATTGGCTGATAGTCGGCTTTGGGGGCGGGTACCTCGCCTATTCCTCTGCCGAGACTTGGTTAGGCCAGCTTGCGGGCCCTAGAGCCTCTCTAGAAGGCTTCTCGTCCTCGCATTGAGGGGGCATCCACGGGGCGGCGTATCTCCCGCGGTTCGCGCCCCTGATTTTGAATCGAATCGATCACAAATGACGGCAGCCTGCTGGAGCAGTGGCTTCTGCTTTGATTCTGGGAATGGGGGAAGGGGGATCAATACACTGTCATCGCGGCCTGGTTGACATTGGCCCTTGGGCGCCGAACTGCGCAGATCGGATGGAGATCCTAGACGCGACACTGCTCTTTCCGAGATCTGCGCCCTTTGGAGTGGCCCCTGGCATCATAGACCAAGCGCCTGACAAATACTCTGGAAGGTCTTGTCTGCCGTATGCTCGGCAGCAACGGAAAGCCGTTGCCGTTGGTTCTCGGGAGTGTCAGAGGCCAGAATGCCTGTGAAATAGTCGCCCAGGCCTGTAGACTTGTCGTAGAGATATGTGCGTACAGAAGATATCGCCGGCGCACATTCTAGGCCGCATACCACGACGGGCCTACCTGTTGCGAAATATGACATTGTCTTGTTTGGCGTGGTTACGCTAGATGCCCACTCCTTGGGGAGGTTGTAGGGCATCCAGAGTATATGCATTGAGGCCATCCACGAGAACAGTTCATCCCCATACAATGGTGGAGATATCTGAAGGTTGGCGAGGCCTAGGAGCTTCTGGCGCGTCGTCTCGCTATCACAGTTGCCGATGAAGTGTAGAGCTATCCTTGAATCCATACTTGCGAGTCGAATGAGCTCGAAATCTAGGCGCTTGTCGATGTTCCCGACAAATCCCACCCGCATCGGCGGAAAGGGCATTGTTGGAGGTGGTTCGATGGGAACCTTGAAACTGTGTCCGGGGATGAGGAGGCGCGTCTTGTTTGGGGCTGCTACGAGGGAACGGTACTTCTCTGAGGTGATGAAGACTGCACCAGCTAAGGCAGAGCATTCTTGAATCTGCTTCTCAATCAGCAGGGCCGCCTGTGGGTTTGGTGCGAAGAGACGGAAATCATCATTGCAGATGTACGCGCTATTCTTTGCTAGCCCAAGGCGTAGCAACCAAGGTCTGGAAAAGTCAAACTGGACATGGGCGTGATAGGGAGGGGCAACGCACCTGGGTAGCGACTTTAGGCCTTTCAGCACGGAGTGGCGCTCGAACATTGCAAGCCAAGGGAATGCTGCTTTGAAGCGCCACGGGACTCCGATGGAATGCGGGACTGTCCAGACATGCGTGTTTGGCTCGACTTCCCGAAGGTTCGAGGTTTGGCGAGCCCTCCAATTCTTGGCGAAGGTCAAGTATACAACCCGGTGAGACTTGGCCAGGTACCGGGCGACCTGATGCCTAAGGCGTGGAAGTTCTTCCCAGGGGGTTACGGTCGCTATGAGAACCGTAGAGCCCCGTTGTTGAACGGATTGGGGTGCATTTTGGTGTTGGCTCCCGACTTGATTTGTCGGGCTGGCGACTCCGTTGGGCCTAGGTGTCATTTATACAGGCGGATTCAGTCTTGGGGTGGCATGCGCCTGGCAGTCCGAGAAGGACTCAAGCCCGGGAAGTGATGCCAAGGCTTGGACACCAAGGTACGAGGTATTGAGGCTCGTTGTCGGGCATGCCATCCGCGCCTTAGGCGTTGTTGCGGAGGTGGCAGATGAACATGTTCATGTGTGCGTAACGCAATCTAATGCTCATTGGAGCGCGGTAGAGCCACTTGCGAACAAAATACTTCGCTGGGTTGGGGAGAATTGGGGAGTTCCAGACTCTTTTGAAGCCTAAATGTTCTCTGAGGAGGAATGTCGAGGCTCCATAAGGGTACATAGCCTTTGCTTCGAACCCTGTGGTCGAGAGGATTGATTTGAATTCGTCTATGCTGAAATACTGATCAGTGAGCTGCATAGGCTACACTAGCTGCTTTGAAGAAGGACCGGACCAATTCTGGATTTGAGTGGAGCCTCCGAAGGTCTTCTTCGATTCGCTCCTTCATTGATTCATTCTTCTTTAGTGGGCGCTTTGAGACCCCATTGTTCTTCATGTAGCTCCAAACGAACTCGTCCGGGTTAGGATCGGGTGCATAGGGAGGCAGGAAGTGGATTTCCAACCGCCCGTTCATCTCTTGAATGAAGGACTTGACCAGGTTGGCCTTGTGCGCGGGATGCCCATCTACCACCAGGAACACAATGCCTGTTTGTGACTTCATGAAATCCCGGAGGAAGCAGACAAACGACTCAGCATCCAGTTTCCCTGGATAGGTTGCCGCCCAGAACTGACCCAAGGCATTTACCGCGCTGGTGGCATTGATGCTCTGGCGCTGTCCGGAGGTCGAAAGAACCGGTGTCTGGCCCTTTAGCCCATACGTGCGGCCGAGCGGAGGGTCAGACTGGAAACCCGCTTCATCCAAAAAGAAGATCTCCGCCTTCTGACGGCGGGCGCGGGCTTTGATCTGTGGATAGACCTCATTTTGCCATGCCGAGACCGCTTGTGGATCACGCTCATAGGCACGACGAAGTGGCTTCTGGGGCGTGATGTCGAGCATTGCCAGAAGACGTCCAACGGATGCCAGGCAGAGGCTGATCCCAAATTTATCCTGAATCAGTGTCTGCACGATGGATCTTGTCCAAAGCCCAAAATCGAATCCGTACTGCCTGGGGTCACGACCCAGAATCCATAATCTCACTTGGGCTCGCTGCTTATCGTCAAGTTTGGGTGCAGGCCCCTTCGAGATCTTCTCGGCCAACGCCTCCATTCCGTTCGACCTGAACTCTCGCAGCCACCGATAAATGCTCGTCCGGCACAGACCCATTGAGGTGATGACCGTGCTGGGAGCTTCCCCGTCCTCAATTACCCTTCGCACAGCCAGTTTCCGTAGATGCTCCAAAGTGCGGTGATCCAGTCCCCGGCCATCAACTCTCGCCATGACTCTAGACTTCCGAGGGTTGACGACAGAGTCCAGAAGAATGTAGCGTAAGCCACTCACTGATCAGTAGTATTGATGGAAGGATAGCGGATTATTGCTAGAGGCGACTGGGGCGGGTTCGGCGGTAGACAGGTATTGGCTGCGGAGGGCGTTAAGATGAGGAACAGATATCATCGCGATCCCGCCGGGCTTTAGTACCCTCGCGGCCTCCCGGAGGATTGGTTCGGGACCGTTCTCGAAGTGCTCGACCACTCCAAAGGACAGGTAGGCGTCCAAGGAGTGGGAGGGCATGTCTAATGCCAGCACATTTCCTTCCCGGACGTTGAGATGGGGCCGATGGGTGCGTATTTGCGAGATTGCGTTGCTGTCATAGTCCACGCCCAATACGGAGGTATACCCCCTTCTATGCATGCCATCGACAATCATGCCGTTCCCGCAGCCCGCCTCGAGTATTGCATCGTGCTTTTTGAGGTACTTCGGTCCGTACCTTTCAAATTTATCCATGCGACCGGCCAAAAGCTCGCGCTCATACCGCTGGTACAGTTCAGGTGTCCAATACTCGGCCCAGTATTTGTCGTGTTTGGAATGAGGGTGATATAGGGCCAAGCGGGACCGGTGTTTGAAGAACTGCGTGTTCGGCTTCGGGGGTGAAATCTGGTGTTTCATGGCTTAGCAGGTGTGGTAGGCGACTCGGAGAGCGAGTGTGGGCTTTTGAGGCCTATTTGCTACTAGGGGATAGGCGGACTACCAGGCATGGCTTTGCCATACCATATTGTGGAATCCGTTGTGATTCCATGCGGAAGGAGGTTCTTTGGGGCATTCTTGACGATATCTTGGTTTCGATGGTGGACCACGTGGGGCTTGGAACCGCTAGTGAGGTTGTTCTGCTCACGCGGACCACACCTGGCCGGGTTTCGTCGGGAGCTGTGCCATCGCATTCCGAGTGTCAATGATGAGTGGTGCCCAGACGGCCAGCTCTTCATAATTGACACAGGCATGCGCGGTGGAGATCAGGACGGCGTCGAAGGTACGGGTGGTGGCTTCGTCCCAGGAGATGGAGGGGGTTCCGGCCCACTGGGGGTGTTCCCGTGTGTGGCGGATCACTGGGACATAGGGGTCGTAATAGGATACTTCTGCCCCGCGATGGTGGAGTTTTTCGAGGAGGACGTAGCTGGGCGACTCTCGGTCATCGTCGACGTTGGCCTTGTAGGAGAGACCCAGGATGAGGATCCGGCTTCCCTTGACGGGCTTCCGGTGTTCATTCAGTGCTTCAGCGACCTTGAGAACCACCCACTCCGGCATGGCGGTGTTGACCTCGCCGGCGAGTTCGATGAATCGGGTTGCCTGTCCGTATTCGCGGGCCTTCCAGGTGAGATAGAAGGGGTCGATGGGGATGCAGTGGCCGCCCAGGCCGGGGCCGGGGTAGAAGGGCATGTACCCGAAGGGCTTGGTCTTCGCGGCGTTGATGACTTCCCAGACGTCGATGCCCATGGCCCCGTAGACGATCTCGAGTTCGTTGACGAGGGCGATATTCACACCGCGGAAGATGTTCTCGAGGAGCTTGGTTGCCTCTGCTGCGCGGCACGACTAGAAGGGGGACCAGAGTCTTGATCGCCCGTCCATAGAGGGCCTTGGTCTTCTCGAGGCAAGCTGGGGTCAGGCCTCCGACCACCTTGGGTATGTTGGCAACAACGCTCTGGGGGTTGCCTGGGTCTTCCCGTTCTGGCGAAAACGCCAGGTGGAAGTCGACTCCGGCCTTCAGGCCTGAATCGGCTTCAAGGACTGCTCGCAGGTCCTCGTCCGTGGTGCCCGGGTAGGTGGTGGATTCAAGGACCACAAGCTGGCCCTGCTTCAGATAGGGGGCGATGGCGCGGCCGGTGTGGAGGATGTAGGAAATGTCCGGCTCGCGATTCTTGTTGAGCGGCGTTGGAACACAAATGATGACGGCATCGACAGTCTTGACGCGGCTGAAGTCGGCGGATGCAACGAACCTTCCAGCGGTGACCTCGGCTGCGATGGACTCGGGTTCGATGTGGCGGATATAGCTCTTACCACTGTTCAGGGAGTCGACCTTGGTCTGGTCGATGTCGAGCCCAGTGACATGGACTCCGGAGCGGGAGAACTGCAGGGAGAGGGGGAGTCCTACATATCCCAGGCCGACGATGGCGATGCTGTGCATAGATGGAAGGATTTCGCGCTGTGTGGTGAAAGGATGATTGGCGGTGGATCAGCGTTGGATTCCGTAGAAGTCGCAATACCACCGGGCGAAGGATTCCACGCCGGTCTCGATTGAGGTGGATGGGGCAAAGCCGACGTCGCGGGTCAGGTCGGCGACATCCGCACAGGTGGCGGGGACATCACCCGGCTGCATCGGCAGCATACGCTTCTGGGCGGTCCGTCCGAGGGACTTCTCGAGGCAGGCGATGAAGTGAAGCAGTTGGACCGGGTTCCGGTTTCCGATGTTGTAGATGCGGTAGGGGGCACGGCCGGTACCCGGATCCGGGTCGGCTCCGTCCCATTCCGGGTTGGGTTGCGCCACGTGGTCACAGGTTCGGACTACTCCCTCGACGATGTCGTCGATGTACGTGAAGTCCCGCTTCATCTGCCCGTTGTTGAACACATCGATGGGCCTTCCTTCAAGGATTGCCTTGGTGAAGAGGAACAACGCCATATCGGGCCGCCCCCAAGGCCCATAGACCGTGAAAAACCGCAGCCCGGTGGTAGGCAGGTTGTACAGGTGGGAATAGGTGTGGGCCATCAGCTCGTTGGCCTTCTTGGAAGCGGCGTAGAGACTGAGGGGATGGTCCACATTGTCGTGGATGCTGAAGGGCATGGAGGTGTTGGCCCCGTAGACGGAGGAGGAGGAGGCGTACACCAGATGCTCCACGCCATTGTGCCGGCAACCCTCGAGGATGTTGACGAAGCCTACGAGGTTGCTGTCGACGTAGGCGTGAGGGTTTTGAAGCGAGTATCGGACACCTGCCTGAGCGGCAAGATTGACGACCCGTTGTGGGCGCTCGGCCTTGAATAGGTTCGCGATGCCCGGGCGGTCGGCCAGATCCATCCGAACGAACCGGAATCCGGGTTTGGCGGTGAGACGAGCCAGTCGGGCCTCCTTGAGACTAACGTCGTAGTAGTCATTGAGGTTGTCGATGCCAAGGACCTCGTCGCCACGATCGAGGAAGCGGTGGGCCAGATGGGAGCCGATGAACCCGGCTGCGCCAGTAAGGAGAATCTTCATGATCAGAGCTGCCAGTATTCGAGTCCTGCGGCCTCGTAAGTTTCGGTTGAGAAGAAGCCTTTGACGTCGATGATCACCGGTGGGCGACCGTTGCCCAGTTTCCGCAGGCGATCGATGGTGTACTCGGCGAGTATCTCGCGGTGTTTGACGGCCAGGATCACGGCGTCGTAGGGACCATTGGCATCGACATTTTCGATCAACCTCAGGCCGTACTCGTGTTCCACCTCGTCATTGTCTGCATGCGGGTCGAATGGCATGGAACGGATCCCGTAGGTGGCCAGTTCCTGATGGATGTCGATTATCCGAGTGTTCCGGATGTCGGGGACGTTCTCCTTGAACGTCCAACCCAGGATCAGAACGCGAGCGCCCTTGACGGGACGTTCCGAGGCAATGAGGAGCTTGACCGTCTTCTCGGCGATGAGCTTTCCCATCGCGTCATTGATCCGACGTCCGGCGAGAATGACCTCGGGATGGTACCCAAGGCTTTCAGCTTTGAACGTCAGGTAGTACGGGTCGACCCCGATGCAGTGGCCACCGACAAGACCGGGGCGGAACGGCAGGAAGTTCCATTTGGTACCCGCTGCCTCGAGGACGGCGAGGGTGTTGATACCCTGACGGTCGAAGATCAAGGCGAGCTCGTTCATCAGGGCGATGTTGAGATCGCGCTGCGTGTTCTCGATCACCTTGGCTGCTTCAGCGGTCTTGATGGTAGCTGCGATGTGGATGCCGGCGATGATGATGGAGCCGTAGACCTGAGCGACCAGGGACGCCGTCTCGGCGGAGTCTCCCGAGACCACCTTCTTGATCTTCTCGACCGTGTGTTCCTTGTCACCCGGGTTGATCCGTTCGGGTGAGTACCCGGCGAAGAAGTCGGTCTTCCATTTGAGGCCGCTCTCCTTCTCGATCAAAGGAAGGCAGTCGTCCTCCGTGCAGCCAGGGTATACGGTGGATTCATAGACCACCGTGGTGCCGGGCCTTATATGGCGCCCGATCATCTGGCTTGCCTTCACCAGGGGGGTAAGATCCGGGCGTCGATGGGCATCGATCGGCGTGGGTACGGTGACGATGATGAAGCGGGCCTCGGCGAGCGCCGTGGGATCGGTGGTAAACCGGATCGAATGGCGCCTGAGTTGTTCCGATGTGAGCTCTTCGGTACGGTCGTGACCCTCGTTCAGCTCGCGGACGCGGGTTGCGTTGATATCGAATCCGACGACATCAAATTTTGAGGCAAAGGCCACGGCGAGCGGTAGGCCTACATATCCGAGGCCAATGACGCAGATGGAGGCCTTCCTGGCGGAGAGTTCCTCAAACGGGATGGGTTTTGGCATGGCTGGCTTGTGATCTTTGATTCCGAAGTTTGCGAAAGAGTCAACCGCTCGCGGGCCGTTGGAGCAGATCCAGCTCGGCTCTAACCATCCACTGGATCAACTGCTGGAACGAAATGCTTCGCTTCCAGCCCAGTACGTGTTCGGCCTTTGCGGGATTTCCAAGGAGTTTGGCGGGTTCGGCTGGACGAATGAGGCGGGGGTCCTGCCGAACATATTGTTTCCAGTTCAATCCAACGGTCTCGAACGCGATCTCGACGATTTGTTGGACCGAGTGGGCCTGACTGGTGGCGAAGATGTAGTCCGAAGGGGTGGGGTGTTGAAGACTCAGCCACATCCCCCTGACATATTCGGCAGCATGACCCCAGTCCCGCATCGCGGATGTATCGCCAAGCGGGAGTTCGTTCTGAAGACCCATCCGGATGGCTGCCGCCGCCCGGCAGATCTTGCCTGTGACGAACTCGGGGCCGCGTCGGGGGGATTCGTGGTTGTAACAGATCCCGTTGACGGCAAAGAGGCCGTAGGCTTTGCGATAGATGGACACCATCTGGGTGGCCATTGCTTTCGACGCAGCGTACGGATTCGTCGGGCGGTACGGAGTGGACTCGTCCTGGGGGGACGTTTCCGGCTGGCCGAAGATCAGGCTGGAGGACGCGTGAAAGAGACGTGCCTTGGGCTGGTACTTGCGGATGGCCTCCAGGAGGGCCGTCGTTCCGAGGACGTTGGTCTGACAGGTTCCGAGGGGATCCTCGAAGCTGGTGGGAACGTGGGTCTGGGCGGCGAGGTGGTAGATCTCGTCAAACCACGTGTTGCGGATCAGAGCAGTCAGGCTGGCGGTGTCGGAAATCTCGAGGGAATGCAGGGTCAGCTGATGGGCGCACAGGGCGAGGTTGGGATGGGACCGTGCGGATTGGGCGGATCGGGAGGTGCCGTGTACGACGTAGCCTTTGCTGAGGAGAAGCTCGGCGAGGTAGGAGCCGTCCTGGCCGGAGATTCCGGTGATGAGAGCGGTGGGCACGGGTGCTGGGTTATCCACAGATTACACCGATTACACGGATGGATGCGGGTGTCGGTTATCCGCAGATGGCGCAGATGACGCAGATGTTCACCCGGCGGGGCACAGAGGGTTTCTGCTTGGTTGGACGTTGCTATCGTGGTCGTGAAACGCGGGGAACGGGTGGTGTCCTGGGATGTTCGCTCGACGCCGTGGCGTTTGGAGTGCGCCTACCCAGAAGCCGCCGCGTCGCCGCGTCGCTGTTGGAAAGCGCGCTGCTGGGTTCACCACCGCCGCTGGGCTTATCTCCCGATGCCCTTGTAGAGGTAGCCGAGGGATTCCATTGCGTGGCGGTCGAGGAGGTTTCGGCCGTCGAAGAGGATGGGGGCGATCATCTGATGGCGGGCGGCGGCCCAGTCGAGCTTGCCGAACTCGGGCCATTCGGTGGCGATGGCGACGGCGTCGCAGCCCTCGGGTACGGCCTGCATGGACTCGACGTACTCGACGTTGGGGCCTGGAGGCAGGATGGCCTTGGCCTTGTCCATGGCCTTGGGGTCGTGGACCCGGATCCGCGCGCCTTCCTTGAGGAGGCGATTGCAGAGGTCGATGGCGGGGGAAAGGCGGACGTCGTCGGTATTCTGCTTGAAGGCGAGGCCGAGGACGCCGATGCGCTTGTCCTTCAGGACCCAGAGCGTGTCGGTGATCTTCTTGACGAAACGGTCCATCTGGTCGGCGTTGATGCGCTGGACTTCCTTCAGGAGTCGGAAGTCATAGCCGAGCGTTTCAGCGATCTTAATGAAGGCGGAGAGATCCTTGGGGAAGCAGGATCCGCCGA
The DNA here is from genome assembly GCA_965284395.1 of Limisphaerales bacterium. Taxonomy (GTDB): domain Bacteria; phylum Verrucomicrobiota; class Verrucomicrobiia; order Limisphaerales; family UBA9464; genus UBA6176. The sequence continues at coordinate 2,439,798 of OZ260084.1, forward strand.
AGCCGATGCCGGAATTGAGGAAGCGTCGGCCGATGCGTTCATCCATTCCCATGCCATTGGCGACTTCGAGGACGTTGGCGCCGGATGCCTCGCAGATGTTCGCGATGGCGTTGATGTAAGAGATCTTGAGGGCGAGGAAGGAATTGGCGGCGTGCTTGATGAGCTCGGCCGAGTTGGTGTCGGTCACGATGATCGGCGCCTTGAAGGGGGCGTAGATCTCGCGCATGAGGGCGGCGGGGCGGGGGCCGGAGACACCGACGACGACGCGGTCGGGGTGCATCAGGTCATCCACGGCAAAACCCTCGCGGAGGAACTCGGGATTGGAGACGACGTCGAAGTCGACCTTGGTACGGGAGTAGCGGCGGATGGTTTCGGCGACCTTCTCGCCGGTCTTCACGGGGACGGTGCTCTTGTCGACGATGATGCGGTACCCGGTGAGGTTGGCGGCGATCTCGCGGGCGACACCCTCGATGAAGGACAGGTCCACGGAGCCGTCGGGTTGGGGCGGGGTGGGGACGCAGATGAAGATGACGTCGGCTTCCTGGACGGCCTGGGCGGTGGAGGCGGAGAAGCGGAGGCGTCCGGCGGCGACGTTGCGTTTGACGAGGTCTTCGAGGCCGGGTTCGTAGATGGGGATTCCGCCGGCGGTAAGCATGTCGACCTTGCGTTGGTCGTTGTCGACACAGAGGACGTCGTGGCCGACCTCAGCGAAGCAGGCGCCAGTGACGAGGCCGACGTAGCCGGTGCCGATGATGGCTAGTGATGGCATGGGGAGATTACTCGGATTGGGTGGGAAATGGGGCGGGTTATCCGCAGATGGCGCAGATGGCGCAGATATTCGGGGGCTTGGATGGGACGCGTCATGCACCTGCAAGGTGAGATTTTCACCGGCGTCGGGTGCGGGCATTTCTGCCCTTCTACCTGCGGAATCGGCGCAATCTGCGGATAAATGAATTGCCGATTCCAGGCTCAATGCTTCGACAGGACGATTCTCCGGTACTGCAGGCGCGGGAGGCCGAAGTTGAGGAGTAGGCCTCGGTTCAGGCGAGAGGCCTTCAGGTAGTTGATAACCTGCGACTCTTCGATGGAGGTCAGGTCGTTCAATGCCTTCAACTCAACGATCACCTGATTCATGCAAATGAAATCGACCTTGTAGTGGGTGCGTAGAGGCGTGCCCCGGTACTTAAGTTCCAGGCAGGCCTCCCTTTCGTGGGGAACGCCCCGCCTGGAAAGTTCGATACTGAATGCCTCTTGATAGACCGCTTCCAGAAATCCATTGCCCAACTCGGTGTGGACGGCCATTGCCGCTCCGATGATGGCGAACGTGTCGGCGTCTCTCGAAGAATCCTCTTCCAGGATCTGCGCCATCTGCGTCATCTGCGGATAGATGTCGCTCATGCCCGACTGACGACCTCCAATGCCCACCGGGTGTTGTCGAGGTACCAGCGGACGGTCTTGCGGATGCCGTCTTCGAAGCGGTGGGCGGGGCGCCAGCCGAGGTCGCGTTCGATGCGGGAGGCATCGATGGCGTAGCGGCGGTCGTGGCCGGGGCGATCCTTGACGAAGGAGATCAGCTGGCGGGAATTGCCACCGAGGTCGGGACGCATTTCATCGACCAGGTCACAGAGCAGTTCAACGATTCGGATGTTGGGCCATTCATTGTGGCCGCCGACGTTATAGGTCTCGCCGGAGACACCGCGATTGAGGACCAACCAGAGGGCGTCGCAATGATCCTCCACGAACAGCCAGTCCCGGACGTTCATGCCGTCCCCGTAGACCGGGATGGGGTGTCGGGTGAGGATCTTCTGGATGACGACCGGGATCAGTTTCTCGGGGAACTGGAAGGGGCCGTAATTGTTGGAACAGTTGGTGACGACGGTGTTGAGGCCGTAGGTGTGGTGATAGGCGCGGACCAGCATGTCGCTGGAGGCCTTGCTGGCGGAATAAGGTGAGTTGGGGGCGTAGGGGGTGGTCTCGAGGAAGTAGCCCGTGGGCCCGAGGGACCCGTACACCTCGTCGGTGCTGACGTGATGGAAGCGGGTGGACCGGTTGAGGGTGACTGCGGGGTTCAACCAGCGGGCGCGGCAGGCTTCGAGGAGGTTGAAGGTGCCGACGATGTTGGTGGTGATGAAGTCGGCCGGGCCGCTGATGGAACGGTCTACGTGGGATTCGGCGGCGAGGTGGAGGACGTGGGTGATGTCGTGTCGGGTGACCACGTCGACCACGGCGGGTTGATCGCGGAGGTCAACCTTCTCGAAGGAGTAGCGGGCATCGGACTCGACGCCGCGGACGTTGGCGGGGTGACCCGCATAGGTCAGGCAGTCGAGGTTGACGAGCTTCTGGATGGAAGATTGGGCGAGGAGACGGCGGACCAGGTTGGATCCGATGAAGCCGCAGCCGCCGGTGACGAGGAGGTTCATTGGGTTAGACGCGGGGGGCACCACAGAGGGGTACGAGGGCATTTAACCGCAGATGGCGCAGATGACGCAGATGTTCACCACAGAGGACACAGAGGACACAGAGGACACAGAGGGCCTTTATCCGCAGATGGCGCAGATGACGCAGATGTTCACTACAGAGGACACAGAGAGGGGCTTCTAGAACAACGATAGCGAAGGGGGTGCTATGGGCGGGCCATTCGTCGTGGTCGTTCTTGGGAGGAGGTAAGGATCTGGAGCTGTTCCAACCGCCTCCTGACGTCAGCGGCTACGGTGTTGGGTGGGCCGCTTCCGGACGCCGACGGCTACCTGGCTTCAAACTTGAAACTGAAAGCTTCGAATTCCTTACCCGGCCTGCCAGTGGGTGAGGCTCTGGGCGAGGGCGTCGAGGACGTGGGGGAGATTGATGCCGGTGCGGAGGAGTTTCGAAGGATCAAGGACGCAGTTGGATCGAGGAGTCTTGGCGGCTACCCGATAGAATTCCTCGTCGTCAGACCAGAACTGGAACTCGCGGGAGGGGGCGAGGTGTTTCTGGATCAGTTGGACCACGTCCTGGGTGCTGATGAATCCGGGATTGGTGACGTTGTAGGTGCCGAAGGGGACACCCAGTTCCCAGGATTCGATGCAGGCGCGGGCGAAATCACCGCGGTGGGAGATGGAATTGAAGTTGTCGTAGACGCGCGGGTAGAGCTGGATCTTGGAGAGGTAGTTCCGCGGGTTGTTGAGGTGGTCGAAAGGGATGCGGAGGCGCCAGATGTAGCCCTTGCCGCAGTGCTGGAGGGCTTCCTCACCGAGGGCCTTGGTGCCGCTGTAGAAGCTGCAGGGGCCGTCGCGGAAGCTGAAGTTGGGCGCATCGTCTTCGGTGAAACCGATGACCCGGTCCGGGTGCTGCGTGGCGAGGGTGCGAAGGGCGGGTTGGCTCAGGTCCTTGGCGGCATGCACCGAGCCGTCGTCGTGACGTACCTTGGCACCGGAGTAGATGCATCCGGAGGAGACGTGTCCCCACGGGATTTCCAACGCGGCGCAAGCCTGGGCGACGGCCTGCGCGAGGACGACGTTGCCGACCAAGGTTCCGGCGCGATCGAGTTCACAGGCGTCGACGTTGGGTTTGCCGGTGTACCCGGCGGAGTTGAAGACGAAGGAGGGCTTGGATTGGCGGAGCCAACGGATGAGGGCGTCGAAGGATCGGGCGTCGAGTTCACGACTGCCGGGGGCGAGGACGGTGTGGCCGCGGGCGGTCAGTCGGTCGTGGAATGCGGAGCCGATATAGCCGTTGGCTCCGAGGAGCAGGACGCGTTGGGGCTTTGGGTTATCCACAGATTTCGCCGAGTTTCCGGGTAGCTAACCGCAGAGGGTGCTGACTTTCACCACAGAGGACACAGAGAGCAGAGGGGGGAAGAGGGGTTTCTTATCCGCAGATGGCGCAGATGGCGCAGATGTGCCGGGACTTGGACCGGGATCGGCCTGCAAGCGTAAGCGTCAGTCCTGTGTCGGGCTTGGACCTGGGCATTTCGGGTTGTTCATCTGCGCAATCGGCGCCATCTGCGGATAGATGAACTGCCGCTTTCAGGTTCAGAGGAGGCTTTCGAGGTAGGAGCGGTACTCGCAGCCGGGGAGGCGGCCGATGAGTTGGCGGAGTTCGTCGATGGAGATGAATCCGCGGTTGAAGGCGGCCTCCTCCGGGCAACCGACCTTGATGCCCTGGCGTTTCTCGATGGTCTGGACGTAGGCGCTGGCTTCGTGGAGGGAGGTGCTGGTGCCGGCGTCGAGCCAGGCGAAGCCTCGCGGGAGCTTTTGGACCCGGAGGGTACCGCGGCGGAGGTATTCCACGTTGACGTCGGTGATCTCGAGTTCCCCGCGCGGGGATGGCTTCAGGTCTCGGGCGATGGCGACGACGTCGTTGTCATAAAGGTATAGGCCCGGGACGGCGTAGCTGCTGCGGGGTTTCTTGGGCTTTTCCTCGATGGAGAGCGCCCGGCCGGCCTGGTCAAACTCCACGACGCCGTACCGCTCGGGATCGTGGACGCGGTATCCGAAGATGGTGGCACCGCCCTGGAACTCGGCGAAGGCCCGGTTGAAGGTGTCGCCGCCGGAGAAGATGTTGTCGCCCAGGATGAGGGCGACGGGGTCATTGCCGATGAACGAGGCGGCGATGCGGAAAGCCTGGGCAATGCCTTCGGGTTTGGCCTGCTCGCGGTAGTCGAAGGAGATGCCCCATTGCGAACCGTCGCCGAAGAGTTGTCGGAATCGGGGCAGGTCGTGCGGGGTGGAGATGAGGCAGATCTCGCGGACACCGCCCTCGATCAGCGTGGTCAACGGGTAGTAGACCATGGGCTTGTCGTAGACGGGTTGGAGCTGCTTGGAGGCGACCAAGGACAGCGGGTAAAGCCTGGATCCGGCGCCACCGGCGAGAAGGATGCCTTTCATGCGGTCAGAGGAGCTTTTCGGCCAGTGGCAGGAGCCGTTGGATTCGGGATTGCAGCTTGCCAAGGGATTCGAGGCGCTTCTTGCAGAGCGCGTGGTCTTCCTTGGTAAGGTCGCCGGAGGCGAGGTCGGAATCGAGGAGTTCGAGGAGGGTGGCGACTTTGCGTTTGGAGGCGTCGAGCTTGGGTCGGAAGAAACCGAGATAGTTGGCGCGGAGGAGTTCGGCGAGGTCGGCCTGGACTTCGTAGTAGTCCTTGCGGTCGCCGGGTTTCCAGACCTGTCGGATGGCGTGCCAGCCGAGGAGTTGGCGGGTGCCGGTGGAGGCACTGGCCTTGCTGAGGCCAAGGGCCTCGGCGATCTCGTCGAGAGAGAGTGCAGACGTTGACAAGTACAGGAGCCCGAAGATCTGGCCGCTGGAGCGTGGAAGCCCGAGTCGTTGGCAGATCCGAGCGGTTACCTCAACCATCTCGAGGCGTGTTCGGGAGAGCTGTGATGGTTGGTTATCCACAGATTACGGATTACACAGATTGCTGCGTGGGGGGGTATCCGCAGATGGCGCAGATGGCGCAGATTTTCACCACAGAGGACACAGAGAGCACAGAGGGGAAAGCGAGGGTACAACGACGGTAGCGACGATCGAGGGTGCCTGTTCGGTTGGGCTTGGCTGCCGTTGCTGTCGTTGTTGTGAAAAGCGTGCTTGAGCGGTCCACAGGTTACACGGATTACACAGATTGCCGCGTGGGGGTTATCCGCAGATGGCGCAGATGGCGCAGATTTTCACCACAGAGGACACAGAGAGCACAGAGGGGAAAGCGAGGGTACAACGACGGTAGCGACGATCGAGGGTGCCTGTTCGGTCGGGCTTGGCTGCCGTTGCTATCGTTGTTGTGAAAAGCGTGCTTGGGCGGTCCACAGATTACACGGATTGCACAGATTGCTGCGTTGGGGGTTATCCGCAGATGGCGCAGATGGCGCAGATTTTCACCACAGAGGACACAGAGAGCACAGAGGGGAAAGCGAGGGTACAACGACGGTAGCGACGATCGAGGGTGCCTGTTCGGTTGGGCTTGGCTGCCGTTGCTGTCGTTGTTGTGAAAAGCGTGCTTGAGCGGTCCACAGGTTACACGGATTACACAGATTGCCGCGTGGGGGGTTATCCGCAGATGGCGCAGATGGCGCAGATTTTCACCACGGAGGACACAGAGAGACAGAGGGGGAACGAGTGGGCCTGCTTGGAATCCGCTGCGCCGCCGTGTCGCTGATGGGAAAAGCGCCGATGGGTTCACCGCCGAAGGGGAAGGGGACACTTCGTGCCGGTCAGTTCGCGCGGGCGGACCTACGGATAGGGAACTGGATGTTCCAGTTCATTCAATTTGCACTGAACGAACTAGACGAAGGCCGATTGTAAGGCAAGCACTGACATCGCCGGGGGCAGGAATTGCGTGAATCGTTGCAATGGGCGAAATCGGTAGAACCTCAGCACGGTGGTTATCCGCCGAATTCACAGATTTCACCCTGAAACCGACAGTTCATCTATCCGCAGATGGCGCCGATTGCGCAGATGAGGAGGCAAAAGGCTCGAATTCGAACCAGTCGGGCGCTCACCCCGCGGGTGCAAGGCGATCTCGGCTCAAGTCCCTGCCTATCTGCGTCATCTGCGCCATCTGCGGATACAACCGCCGTTTCCGGGTTCACAGATGGACCGGAACGAGGCGCCCCACCGCATCGCCGTTTCCATTTCACCCGCCGGGTGAAACGACTGCCTTTCCCAACCTGGTTCCAATCCGTGGAATCTGTGAAATCTTTGGATCCTACGGCCTTTTCCGGGGTCAGTGACGGATGGCGGGCCAGAGGCGGTCCCAGTTGAAGGGACGGCTGAACTCGCCCTGGTGGCATCGGGTGCAGTCGCCGGCGGCGAGGGGGCGGAAATGGAAGTTCGGTGGGGTGCCGGCCTGACGCTCGGCGACGTGGGTGCCGCCCGGACCATGGCAGCTCTCGCACCCAACGTCGGTGAGGCGGGTGCGGGCCATCTCGCGCCGGTATCCGCCGGGGGATCCGAACCCGACGGTATGGCATCGGATACAGGCGGGGTCGGCGTCGGCGTCGCGTTGGGCGAGGGAGTGGAAGGCGTGGGAATGGGCGCTGCGTTGCCAGACGTCGAAGGCGGCAGCGTGGCAGGGGCGGCAGGAGTCGCTGCCGGCAAAGGCGGGGGCCTGGCGTCGGCCAGGGATCTGGTCGGCCTGGACACGGTCCGGGAGGTCGACGTCGAGGCGGGACTGGCGGATCTCGCGTCGGTAGCTGGCGGCAGCGGCGAGGACGGTGGGGTTTTCCGGATAGCGATCCGAGAGGAGGACGATGTCCGAGTGGACGACCTGAGGCTCGGATTTTGGTGGGAAGGTCAGCTGGACGAAGCCGAATGATTTCCCTTCGTTGCCGGTGTAGTGGACGAGGGTGCGGTTCTCGCGTTGGAGGGCCTTGGCCGGCTGGCTGACGCGGCCGCCGAGGACGAGCGAGAGTTCGTAGAATTCCGAGGCGAGGGCGGTGAGGGTGGATTCGTCGGTGTGGGCGAGGAGGATGATGGCGTCGGCCTTGGGGCGGACCTCGGGGAGGACGCGGGCAAGGCAGGTCTGGATCTTCTCGATGGCGAGGCCTTCGGCAGGGGGATCGGAGAATCCGGTGGGGTCGACGACACCGAGGATGGCGATGCGGACGCCGTGGCGATCGACGATGAGGTAGGGCGGGAGGACCGGGGTACCCGAGGCGCGGTCGAGGATGTTGGCGCTGATGAGGGGGACGGCGCTGTTGGTGGCGAGTTGGCGCAGGTTGGCCGGGGTGAGGCTGGCCTCGACGTGGCCGGCGTTGAGGGCGACGAAGCCGAGGCTGGCGTAGGTGCGAGTGAGGTGGCGGTGGCGGATGCGGTGGAAGTCCTCGGTGCCTTCGAGGGCGTTGCCGACGTCGAGACCGAAGCGGTTGGTGAAGGCGAGGGAATCGAGGGCGGTGTGGAGTCGGGAGACACCGCCGAACTGGCCCGAGAAGCAGCCGCAGGGGGTGAGGCGGCCGTGGACCTGGGAGGTGAAGAAGAGGTCGAGGGTGGGGGGAGGGCCGGAGGGGGGGCGATTGCAGCCGAAGGAAGTGAGGAAGAGGGCGCAGAGGAAGGATGAAGCGGCTCGTGGGGACACTCGCCCCACCGCGCGGAGGAAGAGGAGGAGGGACACGGTCAGTAGAGGAGGGCGTAGGTGAAGATGTTCACGTTGACGCGTGCGGACTCGAGGATCTCGTTGCCACCGCAGCAGCAGCAGCCCTTGGCGTTGTGGACGTCGTTGAGGCCTTCGGTGGAGTGGATCATGACGAGGCGGCCGTTGATCTCGAGGGCTTCGAGGAGGGCGGTGTTCCCGTTCTTGCAGCGGAGGGTGGAGATCCGGTTGACGGTGGAGAAGACGCTGTGGGTCATGGGGAGGCGGGTGAGCTTGGCCTCGGGGATGGCGAGTTCGATTTCCTTGCGGAGGGATTTGTCCCAGGGGCTGTTGGAGCAACTGGGGCTGGAGAGCAGAAAACCGCCGCCGAGGAGGTAGGCGCGGAGGTTCTTGCGCTCACGCTCGGAGAGGGTGAAGGCCTCCTCGCCGGAGAAGACACAGAAGGGGAGGTTGAAGAGGTCCTCGGAGTCGAGGCGGACGTGGCGGAGGGACTTCTCGACCTGCAGGGTGGTTTCCCTGGCGACGTCACCGAGGAACTTGTCGGCGAAGCAGACGGAGCTTCGGGACCCGGCATAGATGAGGTTGCCGCAGGGGACGACGCCGGGTTCGAGCGGGGTGGTGGTGGCGGTGGGAGGCTTCTCGAGGTCGGGGCGCTTGTTTTCGCCGGCGAAGGAGGAGGGAGCGAGGAGGGTGAGGGCGAGAAGCCAGATGGGGATGAGGAACCGGGGTGGGGAGTGCATGGCGGCGGGGTTTGACCTGGAAGAGGCGGTTCTATCCGCAGATGGCGCAGATGGCGCAGATAAGCAGGGGCCTGAAACGAAATGCCGCGACGCCCGCGAGGTGAGCTTCGCGGCTGGGCTCGGATTCGGGGTTCCAGCCTTTCCATCTGCGGAATCGGCGCCATCTGCGGTTAAACAAACTGTCGGCATTGGGCTCATTTCGGGCGGGTGATGGCCTTGAGGTATTCGTCGACGACGGGGCGGTAGGCTTCGACGGAGCCTTCGGCGGGGATGGCGGCGGACTGGCGGTCGAGGGGGTTGAGGCCCTTGAGGACATCGCCTTGGAGGGCTTCGCCGGGGAGGGCGATTCCGGCGGAGCCCGGGCCGGAGGAGGCGCCGGCCCCGGGTTTGGAGGCCGATTCCTTGGGGCCGCGCTGCGCGAGCTTCTCATTGCCGAGGACCGACATCTGCGGGCTGGAATTCTGGGAGAATCCATCGCCCTGACCCTGACCCTTTCCGCGGCCCTTCTTGGGGATCAAGCCGGAGGCGAGGCTCATCTTGCGGCATTGCTGCATCTGGCGAAGAGAGTTTCCCGGAGGCTTGCCGGAGGAGAGGCGGAGGTATTGGTCGAGTTCGTCGCCGGGTTCGCCGGGGCACTGGCCGTTGCACTGGGAGACGAGCTTCGACATTTCCTCTTCGAGTCGGCGGGCCATCTGGGCGGAACGTTCGCCTTCGCCATCGAGCATGCGTTGGGTGGCCGAGCTGGCGATGCCGGACATGCGGGCGTCCTCGATGGCCTCGGCGAGGTCGCGACCGGACTTGGCGGCCTTGGGGAAGGTCTTTTCGGCGTCGTCGGCCTTCTTGCGGAGTTGGTCGGGCAGTTGGTCGAGGACCTCGCGGATGGCTTCCTGTCGGGCGGCGAGATCCTTGAGGGCGAGCTGGTCCTCCCGGGAGAGCTTGGATCCGCGCTTCTCGTAGGCGGCGACCTGGGAGGCGAGTTCCTGCTGCGCCTCGTGGAGCTGTTTGAACGTGTTGAACGCGTTCATCAGGTCGTGGAGCTGGGCGAGGTCCTCGAGGGGTTTCTCGACGGATTCCGCGAGGGACTTCTCCTGGGCACCGAGGCGCTCGGCCTGTTCGCGGGCCTCCTTCTCGAGTTGGGCGAGGTGGGATGGGTCGACGGAGCGCTTGCCGTCGGGGCGGGTCGAGTCGCTGGCGATGCGGTTGAGGGCGGCGGAGTTGGTGGCGGTGGACTGCCGGATCTGCGCGGCCTCCCGGTTGAGCTGTTGCTGCAGCTCCGTTTCGAAGTCGTAGAGCGGGGTGGGACGGACGAGCGACTCCATGGCGCGGGCCTGTTGTTCGAGCCGTTGGTTCAGCTCGTTCTGGGCGGCCATGAGACGGTCGAGCTGGTCGGGGCGGAGGGCGTTGGTGTCTCCGGCGGCGGCCTTCTTCGCCTGGGCGGCGGCGGCCTCGGCGAGCCGGACCTGTTCCTCGCGCAGCTCGTTGAACTTGTGGAGAACCTCCTCGTACTTGGCGGCGAGATCGCGGACGTCGCGTTCCTCGCGGAGGAAATCGTTGTAGTCCGAGGTGCTGACGACGAGGAGGGTGACGGTCTGGCTCCGGGCGAGGTGAGGATCCGGGGCGGTGTCGATGGCCTCGACGAAGAAGCTGAGGCGATCGCCGGGCGTGGCCCCGGAATCGCGGATGGAGACGGGCTGGGAGATCGAAGTGTCGCGCTGGACGCCTTCGATGGAGAACGTGCGGGGTTCGGGGTAGGTGCCGTTGAGGCCCTGATGGAGGCGGAGCGTGCGGACCCCATAATCATCGTGGGCCTCGGCGCGAATGCGAAGCTCGTAGTCCTCGGCGACGATGCCGTCCTGGGCTGGGTCGGTGAGCTGGACGGTCGGTGGGAGGTCGTGGGTGGGGCTGAGGAGGGATTCGGCGGTGGGTTCGGAAGGAAGGCCGGCGACGTCGATGACGCGGAACCGGAGCCGGGCGGGCTGGCTGAGGACGAGGGAACCGGAGACCTCGTTCGAGGCGGAGGCGCGGAGCGGGATCTGCTCGCGTCGGTCATCGGCATGGATGACCTCGATGGAGCCGTCGCGGAGGGGGCGGTTGGAGCGGAGGCGGAAGCGGAGTTCGGAGCCGGAGAGGGCGGAAGCGGCCGCGAAGGCAAAGGGGCGTTCCTCGGATTTCAGGCCGGTGTACTGGGGCGGGGTGATGTTGAGGTAGGCCTTCTCGATGCGGGGAGTCAGGAGGACGCGGGCGGTGTGCTGGCGGCTGAAGAAGGAGCGGGTGCGGGAGTGGGCGACGACGAGGAGGTCCTCGTGGATGTCGGGGATCTCCTGGGTGAATCCATGGTCGCCATCGCGGATCATGGGGAGGGTGACGGCGCCGTTGGTGCGTCCGGCGGGCTGCAGGGTGAGGAAGAGTTCGCGGGGTTCGTGACCGGACCAGCGCGCCTTGATGGTGAGGCGGGCACCATAGACGACCTCGACGCCGTCGGGGCCGGGGTTGACGAGTTCGAGGCGGGTGAAGGCGTAGGGCGGGTGGTCGCCGAGCGGGTCGAGGAACCGCGGGAGGACCATGGAAGTGACGGGGAAGAAGGCAGCGAGGAGCGCGACGAAGAGTCCGATACCCCAGGCGGCGACCCGGCGACGGCGGATGGCTTCGCCGGTGAGGGCGAGTCGGGTGAGTCCCAGGGCGGCCATGCCGTCCGAGTATTGGCGGGCGGCCTGGGCGGCCAGTTGGCGGGTCAGGGACGAGACGGATCCGTCCTCGGCCTGTTGGGCGAGCTGGAGGGCGTTGATCAGGCGCGAGCCGAGGGCGGGGTCGCGTTGCTCGAGGTGGCGTGCGATCCGTTCGGGTGGGTTCCGCTGGCGCCATCCGGTCCACCAGACCCAGGCGGTGGCGGTGGCGGCGAAGAGGCCGGCCGTGGCGAGGCAGGCGATGCGGACGCGCGGTCCGAGCTGGAGGAAGGCGTCGGCGGCGAGGGCGGCGGCGGCGAGGCCGAGGAATGCGGGAACGATCCGCCAGGCGAGGGCGCGGGCCTTCTCGCGTTGCCAGACTCCGTCCGCCTCGGCGAGTCGATCGAGCAGTGTTTGGATTTCCTTCAGCATAGGCCCCATCTCCGGCGCAGGAACCAATCGGCTCCAAACAATCCGCCCGCCAACCAAAAGAGCCAAGCGCGATCCCAGAGGGTGGTCTTCCGGGTCCGGGGTGATTCGTCGGGCACGGCCGACTGGGCGGCGGCGAGCGTGGCGGCGAATTCGTCCGGCTTGAGGACGCGGCCGCGGGAAGCTTCGCAGAGGCGCCGGAGGTAGGTGGCATCGGCGGCGACCTCGGTTTCCTCGGCGTCGTCGGTGAAGGCGGCGAAGCGGACCGAGGGATGCGAAGCGTCGGGCAGCTCGGCGATCGCCTCGTAGCGGCCGGTGGATTCGGGGAGGAATTCACCGGTCAAGCGTTGGCTTCCGGGGACGCGGGTGCAGGTCAGGCGTGCGACCTCACGGCCCTCGTGGCGGAGGACGACGGGGACCGAGGCCGGGATGGTTTCGGGGTCGCGGGAGAGGACGCGGAAGCGGATCTTCTCGCCGAGCGGGACGTTGCCGGTGTCGGCGCGGAAGGTGAAGGCGGAGCTGGGAAGGAGGTCCCGACCGCTCATGAGCCAGAGGACGGTCTGGTCCCAGAACCGGTCGTAGACGGAGGTCCGTCCATCGCTGCGGTCATTGAAGGCCCAGCGCCAGAGACCATCGACGCCGATGCTGAGGACCTGGCCGGCGCCGACGCGACGGTGGACCATGGCGGGGAACTCGGAGCCAGTCTCGGCGACGGCGAGGGTGGCGGTGAGGGGTTTCCGTTCGGAAGCTTCATAGAGTCCGAGCGGGGCGGGAAGGGCGTCGGGGGAATCGAGGCCCTGTTCGAGCGCACGGAAAGGGGTGATGCCACGGCCTTCGCGGCCGAGTCGGACGGGGCCCGGGCGGGGGACGAGACGGCCCCACTGGACGGGCTGGAGGGATTGCGCGGTGGTGCCGGCGAAGGCCTGGCCACGGGCGAAGACGAGTGCGCCACCGGCCTGATCCACCCATTTCTCGAGGTGGGCGACCTGTTCGGCAGGGAGGATGGAATCCACCTGATGACCGAGGAAGACGACGTCGTAGTCATTCCAGTCGGCGGCAGTCGCGGGGAGGCGGAAGGGTTCCTTCGATTCGGCGTTGCGGATGACGCTGAGGCGGTCCTTGCCGTAGCGGATGGCGGAGTCGACCTCGAACTTCTCGTTCCGGCGGAGGGAGCGCAGGAGGAAGGTGGTGTCCCAGTAGGGTTCGGCTTCGAGGACGAGGAGGCGGATGCGCTTGTCGACGACGTTGCAGTAGATGGCGGCGGAGTTGTTGGCGGTGTCGGATTCGCCGCCGAGGGGTTCGATGCGGATCTGGTATTCGAACTGGCCGGGCAGTGGTTCCGAGACGGTGAACTGGAGCGGGAGCTGGGCTTCGTCGCGGACGACGATGTTGCGGGACTGGACGACCTGGCCTTCGCGGAGGAGGGAGGCCTTCAGGGTTTCGTAAGGGGCGCCGAGGATGCGGATGCTGGCGTTGAGCTGGATGGTTTGCTTGGCGTAGTGGAAGGGCTGGTAGGCGGTGACGCGGACGGAGACGTCGCGGACGTTGCCCTCGCCGCCGAAGGGGATGGCGTAGATGGGAACCTGGCGATTGCGGGCGAGGAGGGCGGTCTGGGAAGGGTTGGCGAGCTCGAAGTCGTGGCCATCGGTGAGGAGGAACAGGGCGTGGGCACCCTCGGTGGGGCCGAGGGAATCGAGCATCGACTGGATCGACTTGTGGAAGCGGGTGGAGCGGTCGTCGGCGGAGAGCTTGTCGAGGGCAACGGCGACAGAGGTGGCGTCGCTTCCGAAGTGGAAGAAGCGGATGGTGGGCGTGGAGGTTGGGGACGGGGCTGGAGAGGGCAACGAGGACGATGCCTCCCCGATTGAGTTGTGGGCGACGCCGGAGTTCCAGAGGAGTTGTCGGGCGGCGTCGAGGCGGCTGAGCTTGCCGGAGTCCTTCTGGCGCATTGAGCGGGAGGAATCGATGGCGACGAGGGTGACCTTGTCCTTGCGTTGGGCGGTGAGCGGTTCGATGCGGGACGGTTGGAGGAAGATGAGGAGGACGAGGGCGAGGGCGGCGAGACGGAGGGAGGCGAGGGTCCAGCGTCGGAGGGGGCTGAGGCGGGCACCGGCGCGCGAGTAGACCCAGAGGGTGAGGCCAGCGAAGGCGAGGCCGAGGAAGGCGACGAGCGGGATGGGAAAGAGGGGATCCAGGATGATCCCGGATGGGTGGGCCGGGTTCATGGGGTGAGCTTGCGGAAGAAGGACTGAAGCGTGAGTTCGAGGCCGAGGGCGGCGAGGCCGGCGAGGAGGATCCAGCGGAGGAGGGGGAGGCCTTCGGCGACTTCCTGATAGTCCGACTGGCCGGCGACGAAGCGTCCGGCGGTTCCTTCCTGGACCGGGAGTTGGTTGCGGTCGACGGGGCGGAGGTCGGATTCGTCGGGGTCGGCATTGACCGCCCAGGCGGCCGGGCTGCGAGGGCCGGCGAGGCGGTAGAAGCCGAGCTCCTCGGCTGGGAAGCGGATGACGGTGCGTTCGCCCAGGGGCTCCTGGCGCGGTTCGATGACGCGGCCGGAAGGGCTGGTGAGCTGGGCGCGGCGGAGGTCCTCGCGCCAGACCTCGGCCTCGACGAGTTGGCCGGCGGCCCAGGCGACCGGGACGGGTTCGGAGGTGTCGAGTTGCTTGACCAGGTCCTGGATCCAGGCGGGGAAGATGCGTTGGCGGGCGAGGTTGCTGGAGAGTTCGCTGGCCGAGAAGTTGAGCAGCACGAGCGTGCCGAGGCCGTGGTCGCTGACGGAGAAGGCGGGGGTTTCGTCGGCGAAGCGGAGGAGGACCTTGCCGACACCGGTCGCGCTGGCGGTGTGGAAGTCGTAGAATTCGAGGAGGCCGAGGTCCTGGCGGAGGGTGCCCTTGAACAGTCGGAGGAAGCGGGACTGGAAGTCGCCGGTGGTCAGTTGCTGGGCGCCGGTGCCGACGCGTTCGGTGCGGCGGAGGGGGCCGAGTCGGATGGGGAGGATGGGTGCGCCGGCGGCCTTTTCGAGGCGGGCGAGGTTGTCGGGGTCCGAGTCACCGTCCAGGAACCAGACGATGCTGCCTCCGTGCTGGAGGAACTTGGCGAGGGCGGTGGCGGCGTTGTCGTCGAGGGGACCGCAGCGGGTGATGAAGGCCTTGCGGGTGGAGGCGAGGCGCGAGGGGTCGAGTTGGGCGGAAGGGATGTGGCGTGGGAGCAGCGAGCCGGCGCGACCGGTGAATGGGTTGAGGGCGGCGTGGAGGAAGCGGACGGGATCGCGGGCGGTGTCCTCGACGGAGGAGATGGTGGCGATTTCCTCCTTTTCGAGGACGGGGAGCGTGAGGGTCCAGCGGTCGTCGGTGGGGAGGTTGTCGGGCGGGAGACGGACCTCACAGACGCGGAGGCCTGGGGCGGTGGCCGGGACGGGGACGAGGACGCGTGCGGAGGACCAAGGGGCGGCTTCGACTGGGGCCTGGAGTTCGACCTGGTTGTCGACGCGGATGGTGAGGTTTTCGCGGAGGGGCAGCGGGCTGAAGTTGCCGACGGTGATGGCGAGTGGAACGGAGTCTCCGGCGAGGACGCTGTTCTGGCTGAGTTCGACGCCGAGGATGGCGTGGTTGGCGGCGTCGGCCGGGCCGACGTCGACGAAGAAGAGCCGGGCGCTGGACTGGACGGGCTGGAAGTCGACGCGGCCCCAGTTCTTCCGTTGGAAGTCGGAGATGAAGTAGATCTCGGGCTGGCCGCGTGCGGATTCGAGGAGTCGGGCGGCGGCGGCGTTGGCCTGGGAAAAGTCGGCGCGGCTGATACCGGGAGGGAGGGTCTGGAGGAAGCGGCGGGCCTGGGCGACGTCCTGGGAGAAGGCGTTGAAGCAGGGGGTGGCGGAGCGGCCGGCGGCGATGACGTTGATTTCGTCCTGTGGGCCGAGGTTGGCGAGGATCTTCTCGGCTTCGATGAGCGCGCGGGCGCGTGAGGATAGGCCACCGGAGAGATACTCCATGCTGAGGGAGGCATCGACGACGAGGAGGACCTGGCGTCCGGCGGTGTTCGGGCGGGAATTGCCGAAGCGGTCGAGGACGGGCTTGAGGAAAGCGAGGAGAAGCAGGAGGCAGAACAGGGTGCGGACGACGGTGAGGATCCGATGCCGCCAGCGGTAGATGCGGGAACGTTCGGCGGCGGTCTTGCGGAGGTGTTCGACGGACGGGAAGTAGAAGCGTTGGGGGAAGCGCTTGTTGAGGAGGTGGATGATGATCGGGAGCGCCAGGAGCGGCGCGAGGATCCAGGCGAGATGGCCGTTGAGCAGGTTCATCGGCGACCTCCCCGGAAGCCCAGGTAGGCCTCCAACGCGGCGGTGTAGGGTTGGTCGGTGGTGACGAGCTGGTGTTCGATCCGGCGGGCCTGGGCTTCGCGGGCGAGGTCGCGGAGACCCTCCTGCATGCGGCGGACGTAGGCCGGGCGGAGTTCCTCGACGTCAACCTCGACCTGTTCGCCGGATTCGAGGTCGACGTACCGGGCGACGGCGTGATCGGGCAGTTGAAGTTCGTCCGGATCGAGAACCTGAAGGAGGAGGATGCTGTAGCCGCGGTGGAGGAACTGGCTGAGGGCGTCGAAGAGGGGCGCGTTGGGGGTGAGGAAATCGGAGAGGACGACGAGGCGGCCGCGCTTCTTGAAGTAGCTGGCGCATTGTCCGAGGGCTTCGGCGATGCCGGTGGTGCGGTCGGGCTGGGCTTCCTGCAAAGTCCTGAGGAGATGGAAGAGATGGCGGCGTGTTCCGCCTGGTGGGAGGTAGGTCTTGAGTTCCTCGGCGAAGATGCCGAGGGCGGCCTTGTCGCCTTGATGCAGCATCAGGTAGGCGATGGCAGCGGCGATGCGGGACGCGACGAGGAACTTGCTGTGCCGGCCGGTGCCGGCGTAGCGCATGGAGGCGCTGGCATCGACGAGGAGGTAGGCGACCATGTCGGTCTCGTCCTCGTACCGGCGGATGAAGAGGCGGCGGGAGCGGCCGTAGGCGCGCCAGTCGATGCGGTCGATGGGATCTCCTGCGGCGTAGTCGCGGTAGTCGCGGAATTCGGCGGACGCGCCCGGGTAGGGGGAACGGTGCTTGCCGGCGAAGAAGCCGTCGACGGTGGTCTGGGCGAAGAGGAGGAGGTCCCGGAAGTGGTCGAGTTGTTCGGGTTCGAGGAGGGGGCTGCTGAGGCGGGACGAGGGCGCGGGGCCGGACCCTGGAAGGGGAGGCGGAACGGTGGACCGGGGCAGCGGCGGCGGGCGCACCGCGTGGGCGCGGGGCAACGGCGGAGGCCGAACGGCGGGTCGCTGCGGTGATGGACCGGAATCGGGCATGGTTCCGATCAATAGGTCTTTTCGGGAACGGCCTGGATGAGTTCGGCGACGACGTCCGCGGGTTTGCGTCCGGCACCGGTGGCCCGGTAGTTGGTGATGACGCGATGCTGGAGGACGGCCGGGGCGACCTCGCGGACATCGGAGACCTCGGGAGTGACGCGGCCGCGGAGGAGGGCGAGGGCCTTGGCTCCGAGGACGAGGTACTGCGAGGCGCGGGGGCCGGCGCCCCACTCCACGAATTCGCGGGTGACCGCCGGGGCGTCCGGATTGCGGGGGCGGGTGGCGGTGGCGAGGCTGACGGCGAAGTCGATGACGTGGTCGGAAACGGGGGCGGCGAGGACGAACTGTTGGGCGGCGAGGATCTGTTCGCGGGTGGCGACGGGACTGAGCGTGGCCGGGACGCGGAGGGTGGTGCGGCGGACGATCTCGATTTCCTCGGCCTTGGCGGGGTAGTCGAGGGTCAGGGAGAACATGAAGCGGTCGAGCTGGGCCTCGGGCAGGGGGTAGGTGCCTTCCTGTTCGATGGGGTTCTGGGTGGCGATGACGAGGAACGGATCGGGAAGCGGGCGGGTTTCGTGGCCGACGGTGACACGGCGCTCCTGCATGGCTTCGAGAAGGGCGGATTGGGTCTTGGGCGGGGTGCGGTTGATTTCGTCGGCGAGGAGGAGGTGGGTGAAGATGGGACCGGGCTGGTACTCGAACTCGAGGCGGCGGTCACGTTCCTGGAGCAGTTCGGAGCCGATGATGTCGCCGGGCATGAGGTCCGGGGTGAACTGGATGCGGCGGAAGTCGAGATGGAGGGAATCGGCGAGGGATTTGACGAGGAGCGTCTTGGCGAGGCCGGGCACGCCGATGAGGAGGCAATGACCGCGGGCGAAGAGGCTGACGAGGAGCATGCGGACGATGGCGTCCTGGCCGACGATGACCTTGGAGAGTTCGGTGCGGATGGATTCGTGGATCCGCGCGACGTCATCGGGAGCGAAGTCGTTCATGCCGTCCTTTGTATCGGTGTTGGGTTGCGGTCTGGGCGAGAGGAATCTCTGGAACGGAATCCGAAGCCGCTCCGGTTGGCGAATGAGACCGGGGTGGGGCGGGGATGTTCACGGGGGAGTGTGAAGATTTCAGTTTCAAGTTTGAAGGAGTCGGGGGCCGGCTCGTGGGACTCGCCCCACCGCTTGGTGTGGCTAGGGGATTGGGTAATGATGTGCGGGGGAGGTTCTGGTCGTGCGGGCGTTGGAAGATCATGTCAGGGTGTGGATGTTTCAAAGGTAGCTAGCTGCTAAGACCAATGAGTGCACCCAAGACATCGGCCCGGCTTCCGGGTGCGAAGGACCCGCGACTGGAGTCATGGCTTCGGCGGGCTTCGCATGACCTGCGGGGGAACGTGGCGACGATCGAGTTCGCGCTTCAGGGGATGAAGCGATTCAGTGCCGATGCCGGTACGGGGCTTCCGCAGGCGGAGGTGCTGGAGATCCTGCGCCGTCGGACGCAGGTACTGAAAGGAGACCTGGATCAGGTGTTCCTGTTCCTGCGGTTGGTGTTGCTGGAGCGGGAGGCGGCGGCGGCGGACGTGGCGGTGGATCAGGTCATCCGGGCTGCGATCGACGAGCTCCCGGAGAACCAGCGGGGACGGATCCAGTATCTGCCGGCGGAGCCGATGCGGCAGTTGGTGCCGGGGTTTCTGGCGGGTTCGGCGCTGGGGCCGGTGATGAGGAACGCGGTCCTTTACGGGGCGGGGCCGGTGAGCGTGGTGTGCACGGAGATGAACGGAGGGCTGGCGCTGGATGTGTCGAATCGGGGGAGCGGAATTCCGCAGGATGAGCGCGGGGTCCTGTTCGAACCATTCGTCCGGGGTGCGAACTCGAAGGGGATTCCGGGTCTTGGACTGGGGCTGGCTATTGCCCGGCTGTCGGTTCAAGCTGTAGGCGGAAGTCTGGACCTGATTGCGTGGAGTCCGGAGGACACGCGGTTCCGGCTTTTCATTCCCCTGACGGTGCGTTCGAGCTGATGGAAACCCTTTCCAAGACCGATTCGGCAGAGTCCTCCGGATCGATCCGGGTGGCGATCATCGATGATGACGCCGACCTGCTGCGCTTGTTGCAGACGGTGCTGGCGGCGACGCCGGGCTTCGCTGTTCCGTTGGTGTTCTCGGATTCGAAGACGGCCTTCCGGAAGCTCGCGAGGACGCGGATCGACATGGCTTTGGTGGACCTCACGATTCCGGGGGATTCGGGGTTGCGGTTGATCAGGAAGTTCGTGGAGTCGGGTCGCGTCCCGCACGTGGTGGCCTTTACGTCGTCGGACGACGAGGTTTCGATCCTGGAGGCGTTACGGGCTGGGGCGAAGGGTTATTGGGTGAAGTCGGCGAGCCTGGATGATCTGGTCGAGGCGTTGCAGCGGGCGAGTCGCGGCGAGCCGATGCTCTCGCGGGTGGCGTACCAGGCGATCCTCTCGCGGATCCAAGGGCCGGCGAGGCCGTCGAAGTTCCAGAACCTGAGCAAGACGGAGACGAACGTGCTGGCGTTGACCGCGGATGGGCTCAGCTGCGGCGACATCTCGAAGCGCCTGCAGGTGTCGGTGCATACGATCTACGTCCACAACAAGCGGATCCTGAAAAAGCTGGGAGTGGAGAGTCGTTCAGCGGCGATCGCGTTGTTCCGGGAACAGGCGGAATCGTTCCAGACCTGAGGGGTTCAAGTACCCAAAATTAGCAGTCCACTTTTTTCCGGTTCGTGTCATCCTCCGTCTGTGGCGGCGCTTTCCCCCCGGCTCCGCCCGTCTGGAGGTACTGATGAGCTGGAAGGAGAACTTCCGGAGCGGGACCCGCGTGCTGATCGCCGAGGAGTGCCCGTTCTTCACCAAGGGGCTGGAACGGATCCTGAGCCAGAGGGCTGGGTTCGAGCTGATCGGGTCGGTTCCCTCAACGGTAGCAGGCATCCAAATGGGGCTGGCCGGCCGGCCGGACGTGATGATCCTGGGAGTGGGGTCGAGCCACGTGGACCTGATGGAGAGGGTCAAGGGCGTGATGGCCAAGTTGCCGGGCCTTGTTCTGGTACTGATCACGGGTCCGGGTGATGCGCCGTGGGAGAGTCGGCTGCTGAGGCTTGGGGTGCGGGCGATCCTGCGGCGGGACTGCACGGACAAGGACCTCCTCGGTGCGATTGAGGAGGCACGGGCAGGTCGTCTGTTTCTGGATGCCCGGGTCACTTCCGGGATGCTGGGCTATCTGATGAGTCCGCGGGCTGGAGTGGACTCCACGATGAGGCGATTGAGCGATCGGGAGTTGCAGGTCCTGGAGCTTCTGGCGGACGGAGTGACTCCGGGCGGGATTGGCCTGCGGTTGCAACTGGCGCCGAGGACGGTGAGTGCCCATCTGGCGAAGATGCAGCGGAAGCTGGAGGTCGGGTCGACCCAAGCCTTGGTCGTGTACGCGGTGCGCTGGCGATGTGGGAAAGGGGATGCGGCGAACCGGGAGCCTGAACTGGTGGATCTCGGGCGTGAGCGTCGGGTGGCGTGATCGAACGGCTCGTGAGGACACTCGCCCCACCTCCCGCGGGTGGGCGGGGTCGGGATGGGTGTGGACCGGCGCATCTCGACACTGCCCCTGTTTTAAAACAGGAACGGGGTAGCGACGTCCTCGTCGCCCTGAGCAGCGGCCTTGGTAGGGCAACGAGGACGTTGCCGCCCCGCTTGGGGCCGGGGCTTTCTTTTGGACGCCGGCCTGCAAGGATCCCGGGGATGCGAGTGCATTCGGGAATGCGGGCGGGTGGGTTCACGTTGATCGAGTTGCTGGTGGTGATCGCGATCATCGCGATCCTGGCTGGGATGTTGTTGCCCGCGTTGTCGAAGGCGAAGTCGAAGGCGCAGGGCATCGCGTGCCTGAGCAACCACAAGCAGTTGACGTTGTGCTGGCAGCTGTACACGGACGACAACAACGGCCTGCTTCCGCCGAATGAGGCGAGTGGCCTGCTCTCGGTGTCGAACAGCTGGATCCTGGGTGATGTCCGGGTGGATCTGTCGACGCGCAACCTGGAGGCGGGCGTTTTGTGGAAGTACAACCGTTCCGCGGGCATCTACCGGTGCGCGTCCGATCGGACGACGGTGGTCGGGCGGAGAGGGCAGTTGAGGAACCGGTCGATCTCGATGAGCACCGGGTTGGCGCACCTCAGTCCCAGCAAGATTCCGCGGCCGATCTACCGGCAGTCCGGGATCGTGGATCCAGCGCCGAGCCAGGCGTCGGTGTTCCTCGACGAGGACGAGTGGGCGATCCAGAACGGGGCGATCGGGATCGAGCCGCGTTACACGCGGGAGCGGGTTCACTGGAACCTTCCGGGAAGCCGGCACAACAATGGACTGTCGATCGCGTTCGGGGATGGCCATGCCGAGGCGTGGCGGTGGGCGGGGACGGCGATCCGGACGGGGAACGGCGTGCTCAGGGATCGTTTCCGGGCGGATCCTTCAAATGGGGATGCGAGCTACGTGCCGACGGCACCGTCGGCGGCAGACCTTCGGGATCTGGCGCGGCTCCAGGAGACGGTGCCAGCGGGTCCGTGATGCCGGGCTGCCGGGTCGGCGAACCGACCAAAGTTGGATCCCGGTTCCAGTCGGCGGACCGGAGGTCGGATGGTGGCCAGGTGGGGGTTGGCTTTGAATCCAAACATCGATCCCGGGATGAACCGGAGTCGCCATTGGAAGTCTGGAACATGAAGAATCGAGTCCGTTGGATGGGGGCCGGGTGTCGTGGGGGCGCTGCGTGGTGGGTTGGTTTGGTGGCAGGTGGTTTGCTGGGGTGGTCTGGTCCAGGCTTGCAGGCTGGATGGAAGGACTTTGACGCCGCCGAAGCGATCGTCGGGAACCCGCGTCTACCGGATGACTCCACCTACCATTCGCCGGCGGATGTGGCGGTGGACCCGGCGAGCGGGAAGATCTTCGTGGTCGACTCCCTGTATCACCGTGTCCTCCGGTATGCATCGGCGGCGGCGCTCTCGGACGGAATGCCGGCGGAGGCCGTGATTGGCCAGCCGGACATGTACACCGCGGTGCCTGGAACGACGGAGAAGTTGCTGTGGGATCCGGCGGGCTTGGCGGTGGATTCGGCGGGTGGGTTGTGGGTTTCGGACAACGGGAACAGCCGGCTCCTCCGGTGGGCGGGTGCGGCGACGGTGGCATCCGGCGCATCGGCGACCCTGGTCCTGGGGCAGGCCGATTTCACCAGCCGTGGAGGTCGTGGAGGGGCGACTGGCCTGTCACAGCCGAGAGGGCTTGCCACGGATGCGCACGGAAGGTTGTGGGTGGTAGACGGCCGCGGGGCGCGGGTGTTGCGCTTTGACAATGCGGCGTCCAAGACGAACGGGGCGCCAGCCGACGGGGTGCTGGGGCAGCCGGACTTCGTGACGTCCACACTGAGCACGACGCAGAAGACGTTTGCCGAGGTGTCCGACGTGGCGGTCGACTCCCAGGGACGGCTATGGGTGATGGACTTCAATTCCTCCCGGGTGCTGCGGTTTGACCAGCCGGCACAGGGGAACTTCCTGCCTGCGGACGGCGTCCTGGGTCAGGTGGATTTTGTGTCGAAGGCAACGGGATCAGGTCCTGCGTCGATGATCCGGGGGACTCGGCTGACCGTATCGCCGGGCGGGAGCCTCTATGTTTCGGATCCGGGAAACTACCGGGTGATGCGGTGGGATCAGGCGGCCTCGCTGACGAACGGGGCACCGGCCAAGGCTGTGCTTGGACGCTCGTCGCTGGACGCGGCTGGAGATTATGGAGCCGGCTTCGCATCGAGATTCTCCACGCCAGGGGGGTTGTTTGCCGATGCGTGGGGACGGCTTTGGGTGACGGACGTCGGCGAAGAGCGGGTGCTGCGATGGGACCAGGCGGCACTCAAGACGAATGGTGCGCCGGCGGACGGCGTGTTGGGACAGCTTTCGCCGGCATCGGTCGTCCGGTTTGATCCGGCGGAAGGCGTCTACGATCCGCGCGGTGGTGTGCAGGATCCGGTGACGGGCAAGTTCTTCGTGTGTGATGGCGGCCGGGTGTTGCGCTTCGCGAGCCGGCAGTCGATGGAACTGGGGCATCCGCCGGAGGCGGCGTTGGGCAAGCCGAGTCTGGACAGCGTGGGTGGTGGGGCTCCCACGAAGGAAAACCTCCGGAGCATCTGGAGTGCGGTGATGGATGGGGCGGGACGGTTGTGGGTGTGTGATCCGGAGGGCAACCGGGTGGTGATGTTCGCGGATGCCGCGACGGCGCCGACGGGCGCACCGATGAGTCGCGTGCTTGGGCAGCCGGACTTCGAGGGGGCCGCGTCGGGGCTTTCCGCGACGTCGATGAGTCGGCCGCGCGGCCTGGCGTTGGATGCGGCCGGGAACCTTTATGTCGCGGATTCGGGAAATCACCGCGTCCTGCGTTTTGATGCCGTCGCCTCTAAGGCGAGCGGAGCGCCGGCCGACGCAGTCGTGGGGCAGGCGGACTTTGTAACGGCTTCGACGGTGGCAGATCCCCTGCTGATGAAGGAGCCGAGTGGGGTGGCGGTGGATTCGGCGGGTCGCCTGTGGGTAGCGGACACGGGGAAGAACCGGGTGCTGCGGTTCAACGTGGCCAAGCAGGCGATGGGCTTGACGGCGCCGGATGGAATCCTGGGTGGCCTTGCATCCGTGTCGGCAACCGGGATGAGCACGCCCATGGCGGTGGCGGCGACGGCGTCGGGTCGGCTCTGGGTGCTCGACCAGGGGTTCAACCGGGTGCTTCGGTTTGAGAATGCGGCCTCGAAGACCAATACGGCGCCGGCGGACGGTGTACTGGGTGCTCCGGGTCTGGGCGGATCCGTGTCGGGCGGCCGGACACTGGAGATCTTCCGGCGTCCGTTCACCTTGTTCCTCGACCTGAACGAGGCGCTGTGGATTCCGGACTATGCGAATCGCCGGTTGTTGCGCTTCTCGCCTGAGCTCTCTTCCGAGGTGCTGGAAGTGGGGGTGGGCGTGGGTGGGAAGTATCGGCTGAAGTTCCGGGCAACGCAGGCGGGGAACTTCGAGGTGCAGTCATCGGAAGACCTCAGGACTTGGGTGAAGGAGCAGGGCTATGTGCTGGGCGCTGGCATCGAACAGGTCTTCGAGAAGCCGATGTCGGGAGCGGCGCGGTTCTTCCGGGTGTTCGAACCCTGAGGACGCGTGTTGGGTCCGGGGGCTTGGAATCAAGGGGCGGTGACGTCGTATCGTTCGAACGCCTTCGCCAGTCCCCAGATTCCGGTGGCGGACTCGGCCAGCAGGATGGCGAGGGCGGGGAGGGCGGCGACAGGAATTGCCCAGGCTGGGCCGAGGGCGAGTTGGGCCAGGAACCAGACGAAGCCACCGACGAGCGTGGCCGGAAGGAGTCCGACCAGAAGCGTCAGGAGCAGTCCGACTCCGAACACGAGTCGCTGGCCCATCACTTCAACGCCCCCGCCGCGGCCCTGGTGGGAGCCGATCCAGGCTGGGAAGAGGAGAGCGACTGCGTTGGGCATGAGCAGGACGAGGGAGTTCAGGCCGGGCAGGATCAGTGCGAGGGCCAGGGCCACGGGGAAGCGCCACGATTCGATGGGAAAGTTCCCAGGCCTGACTGCGCCGAACGACCCCGCGAGGGCGACTGCCAGGAGCAGCCACTGCACGACGGTCAGGATGACGATGGGGGCAAGCAGCTGTCCCAGGACCACCTGCCATGGCGGCAACGGCAGCGTCTTGAGCATGTCCATCTGCTGGAGGTCGGACCGGAAGTCCTGCCGGACCATCTGCGCGCCCGTGAACAGCGAGACGACGAGGAACATGAGCGCCAGCCCCGAGATCAAGAACCGGACGTTCTGCATGCTGCTGGCGGGACCGCGCGAGAGGGAGGATGTGGCGGCGAAGACCACGATCGCGACGATCGCATAGATCCAGACGCGGCTGGTGTAGAGTTGTCCTGCGGCGATGAGATTCTTCCAGAGCAGAGCGAGGGGTGGAAAGCCGACGGGGGCGAGCCGGAATGGGTCGCGCCGGACCTTCGGGGGCTGGAGTTGCTGGAGGTTGCCAGAGCGGACGGCGGCGAGGGTGGCAGCAGCCTTCCGGGAGGCCTCGATGGAGGCTTCCTCGAAGGAGACATTGGCGCGGACGACCCACGCATAGTGCACGGCGAGCACGAGCAAGGCTGGGCCGAGGGCGACGAGGAAATCGGGAAGGGTGCGGGCGAACCACGGATGGACGACCCATCGGAACGGGGCCAGGAGCCAGGGGGCGGGGCCTGCGGAGAACAGCTGTCCAAGCCATGCCTTGGCGTCCTGGAAATCGCGGATCGGGGAGTCCGGGGCGGCCGAGTAGATCCACCAGCCGATGACGGTGGCCAGGGCCGCGAAGACGGCGAGGACGGCAAGGCGCCGACGCCATCCGGAAAGACCCCGTTCGGTGAGGCGCTGGATGGCGAACGACGCGCCGATGCCGTGGAGAAGCAGGAGCGAGAAGAGAAGCCAGAGGGTGATTCCGTGGGTGAACCACTCGAGGAGCGAATGGTTCCGGCCGGTGAACAGGTTGAAGAAGAGGGCCGAGAGGACCAGCCTGGGTTGGGCGCGCAGGAGGCGGAAGTTGAGGAGGGCACTCCGGCTGACAGGGGCGGGCAGCAGGAAGGCGACCTCGGCCTCGGTAAAGGTGAGGCTCGCGCGATCCCCGGCGAACAGCCAGTTCGCGAGGACGTAGATGGCAAGGCCGACGGCTGCGGCGGCTTCGATCCATCCGGCCGTCTCCGGGCTCATGTCCCATCCGCCCACGCGGACACTCGCGCGGGTGGTGAAGAACTGGCGGAAGAAGATCATCCAGAGGTACCCGATGCCGACGACCCCTCCGATGAGGTAGCGGGGTTGCCGGAGCCGTAGGAGGCGTGCCCGGGCCCCGTTGTAGAGGCTCCGGGTCTGGAGGAACCAGAGGGCTGAGATGACCGGCATCAGGTTGTTGGTCATGGGATTCCCTTCAGACCAGAAATAGCGTCTTGATCCGCAGATGGCGCAGATGGCGCAGATGATGGGGGCGCTGGAATGCGCGCCGTTGCGGTGGCGGCACCGGCATGATCCTGGATTGGGCCCTCTCCATCTGCGGAATCTGCGACATCTGCGGATAACTGGGCTGCGGCCTTCAGGTTGCGGTCGGCGGTGGCTGGATTGGAGGTGGAGGGGGCGGCGGAGGAGTGCTGGTTCCGGTGCCCGTGGCGATGCGGATGAACACCTCTTCCAGATCGGCACCCGCATCGTCGGCGGCGAACTGGCTGCGGATCTCGGCAACGGTGCCATGGGCGACCTTGGAGCCGTTCTTGAGGATCAGGATGCGGGTGCAGAGTTCCTCCACGAGGTGCAGGAGGTGGGAACTGAGGACGACAGCGGCGCCCTCGGCCGCGAGCCGGCGGATGGTGTCCTTCATCCGTCGGATCGCGAGGGGATCGAGGCCGGTGAGGGGTTCGTCGAAGAAGACGACCTTGGGCGAATGGAGGAGGCCGCAGGCGATCTGGATCTTCTGCTTCATGCCGCGGGAGAGGTCGCCGGGGAGTTGGTCGGCCTTCGCGGTGAGTTCGAGTTCGTCGAGGAGACGGGCGTAGCGGGCAGGGGCATCGGGCACCTGGTACAGGCGTGCGGTGAAGTCGAGGTGCTGGCGGACGGTGAGATACTCAAAGAGGCGGGGTTCGTCGGAGAAGAAGGCGAGTTCACGCTTGGCGGCGACGGGGTCCGTGGCGAGGTCGTGTCCGGCGATGCGGATGCGGCCGCGGGTGGCCGGGATGATGCCGGCGATGGAGCGGAGGGTGGTGGTCTTTCCGGCGCCGTTGGGGCCGACCAGGCCGAGGAGTTCGCCGGGTTGCACGCTGAATGAAAGCGCGGTGACGGCGGCGAAGTCGCCATACAGCTTGGTGAGATCTTCGACCTCGATCATGTGAGGGGGAGGATGAGGACGTGGTCGTCCATGACAAACCCGTTTCCGATGTCCTGGCAGAGATCGTGGCTGTGGAGGAATCCGGCGCGCTGGTAGGCGCGCTGGGCGCGGGTGTTCTGACGGTTGACGCGAAGTTGGACCTGGGAGGCACCGAGGGACCGGGCCGTGACCTGGACGTGTTCCAGCAACTTCTGGCCGATTCCCTGCCGGTGGAAGGCTGGGTCGAGGTAGAGCTTGTGGAGGTGGAGGGTTCGGGAGGCGGGGTCCATGGTCCAGGAAAGGTAGGCGATGAGGGCGGCGTCCAGTTCGGCGATCTCCCAGCGGGTGCCGGTCTCGAGGGCCTGCCGGATCTGATCGGGAGCGTACATCCAATCCAGCATGAAGCGGATCTGCTCATCCGGAATCATCCCGCGGTAGCAGGCCCACCAGATGTCGTGGGCGAGGCGGTTGAGTAGGGGGATGTCGTCCGGGCCCGCCGGGCGGATCGTGAAGGCCGGGCGAACCTGAGGGTGACTTGAGGCCTGCATGGCTCCTCAGAGGATGTCTGACCCGACCGAAGGGTGCGAGGCTGGATCCGGGCTCGGGCAGCGGGGGGCACATGGAGTGGTCTGATGGCGCGGATGGGGCGGCGGGTGGGGGGGGGTCGCTCGGTAACAAGGGGGTTGACAAGAACGGAGGAGCATGACGGGAATTTACCTAGCCTACCGCACTGCTTTGGAAAGGTTCATTGCATTCGTGAGGCCGGAACCTAATTCGAACAAACCTATGAACAGAAGGATCCCAACCACCCTTGCCGCTGCATTGATCCTTGGGTGCGCGACCATTGGAAATGCCCAGAGCCTGCTGACGAATGGCAGCTTCGAATCTTACGGAGGGTTCGGTAACAGCAACTTCGGCAATGGAATCACGGGCTGGGATATCAGCGCTGACGGGGGCATTGATATCGCGCCCTACGCCGGGTTTGAGAATGTCTCGTGGAAGGCCGCGGAAGGAGACGTGTCCATTTCCCTCAATTGGGTTGGCCCCGCCAGTGTTTCGCAGGGGGTTACGACGACTCCAGGACTGAACTACGACCTCCGGTTCTTCATGGCTGCGGAGATCTATGGAGGCCAGGTTTCGCGAACCCTCGACGTTCTCTGGAACGGTTCCACGATTGGATCTGCTTCCTTCGATTACACCGGTCAGGGGCCTACCACGATGGGCTGGACCGAGTTCAGCTTCCTTGTGGTTGGAACGGGATCGGATCTCCTGACGTTCCAGAGCACGACGCCGGACAACTTTGGTCCGACGTTGGACAATGTTTCCCTGATCGCTGTTCCTGAGCCGGCCGAAGTGACTGCCGCCGCGGCAGGTTTGATTGCCGTCTGGGCGATCGTGGGTCGGCGGCGGCGTCTTGCTTCCGGAGAGTAGGGGTCAGGGTGCGGCTTCAATTCACCCAACCCCGGGTAGGCGCTCCCGCGCCAACCCGGGGCTGCCGGTCCCAACGCCTTCGGCGTAACTGAACCTGGAAAAGGCTGTTGAAACCGCAGATGGCGCAGATGACGCAGATAATGAGGAGCTTGGATCGGGCGTGCCCTTCACCCGCAAGGTGACGTCTGCACGAGCCCCCGTGCTGGCATTTCTGCCCTTCTATCTGCGCAATCGGCGCCATCTGCGGATCAATGAACTGGCGATTCTAGGTTTAAAACAGGAACCGGGTGGTGACGTCCTCGTCGCCTTGAGAAAGGGCATGGGAGGGCGACGGGGACGTTGCCGCTCCGTTGACTACGGATGGAAGGGGGTGTGGCCAGAATTGGGTAATTTGAATCATGAACGAAATGAGTGGTGACTGGCGGGTGCGTTCTGGGAA
The DNA here is from genome assembly GCA_965284395.1 of Limisphaerales bacterium. Taxonomy (GTDB): domain Bacteria; phylum Verrucomicrobiota; class Verrucomicrobiia; order Limisphaerales; family UBA9464; genus UBA6176. The sequence continues at coordinate 2,468,780 of OZ260084.1, forward strand.
CAAGGGGGGGTCACCTGCGCGACCCCGTGTTTTATCCGAGGCAATGTGAATCGGGTCGGGCTAGCGGGGGTGCGGGAGTGAGATACCCATGATTCGACAAATCCGGCTTCGGTGTGGCGGTTGGGTGGTTGCGGCGTTGATGCCCGGCGTTGGCTGGAACTGCCTCGCGGAAGGGGCAACCAACGACCTGTCGCGGGTGGTGGTCGAGGGGTTGCCGCTGGATGAGACGGTGCTGCCGACGGCACGGACGGTGGAGTCGGTGATGGGGGATTACCGGACGATCCTGGAGACGCCGCGTTCGGTGAGCGTGGTGACCAAGGCACAGATGGAGGCGCGCGCGATCTCGCGGGCGACGGACTTCAACCAGTATTCGCCGGGGGTCTACACGCCTTCGCGGTACGGCTTGGCGAATGTGCCGGTGATCCGCGGTGACCTGGCGGAGATCTACCAGAACGGGCAAAGGACCATCTACAGCCGGAACGCGCTCCTCGCGAGTTTCAATCCGGTGGAGGCGATGGACATCGTCAAGGGGCCGGGTTCGGCGGTGTTCGGGCCGCAGGGCTTGGCGGCGGGTGGGTATGTGAACTTCGTGACGAAGGCCCCGCGATTCGATGGATTCCAGGGCGAATTGATCAGCCGCTGGGGAACCTACGTCCCGGGGGGGCAGTCGTACTTCACGCCGGAGTGGGTGCTGGATGTGGGCGGGCCGGTGAACGAGAAGCTGGCGTATCGCGTGAGCTACCTGGGGCGGGAGGCGGACGGGTATTACCGGAACACGACCGACAATCGGCAGGACCTGTACGCCGCGCTGACGTGGCTGCCGACGGAGCGATGGACGATCGACTGGAACGTGCAGCTGCAGACGGCGCGGTTCAACGAGGTGGTCGGGATCAACCGCGTGACGCAGGAGTTGATCGACGACTGGGTCTACGTGGCTGGGCCGGTGGTGGCCAATCCGGCGCGGCCGTCGTGGGCGACGCCTTCGCAGTTCGCGTTGCTGGATCCGGCGGGTGCGCAGCGGGTGAAGGTGTATCCGTGGCAGACGCTGAATGCGCCGTCGGACAGCGCGGCGGGGAAGAGGTGGTCGTCGCAGATGACCACGACCTACGTGGTGAGCGAGCAGGCCAAGGTGGTTAACCGGGCGTACGGGGAGACGCAGGAGAGCCGGAAGCTGTCCGGGTACGGCTACACGGAATGGATCCCGGAGAACTGGATGATCAACGACCGGCTGGAGCTGCACCTGGACTTCGATCCCTCGGTTGGAGGACGGGAGTTCCCGGTGCGGACGATCTCGGGAGTGGATGTGCGTTACTCGGAGCTGGTGAGTTACCAGGACTTCAGCGTGGAGCCGTTCTTCATCCACGACGTGACGCAGTCGCCGGGAGGGTTCGTGATCCCGGGTTTGCCGGCGGGCACGAGTGCGGGCGGGGGATACAACGTGCCGGGCGCGCCGGGTTACGGCGGGGTGCCTTGGGCCTCGGTGGGAAACCAGGACTCGGAGTTGTTGCAGGCGGGGTTGTTCTCGCAGTGGGACGTGGCGCTGCACGAGCGCTTCAGCGTGATCGTGGGTGCGCGCGGGGATTACTACGATGCGTCGGCGGCAAGTCCGGCGTTCGTCGAGGTGGCTCGGGGTGGCTTGTATGAATCCAGCGCGGATGCCTTGAAGGGATCGGTGTTCGTGAGCGGCATCCTGAAGTGGACGCCGGGGTTGTCATCGTACGTGACGTACAATCGGGCGGCAGCGGTGGCGGGCAGCGCGAACTTTGGCGGGGTGGATGGATCGGGTGGAGACGCGGGGCTGGAACGTTCGCTGGGCGCGGAGAGCGAATTGGTGGAGGTGGGGTCGAAGGCGAGCCTGTTCGGGAACCGCGTTTACGTGGGTGCGGCCTTGTTCCGGCAGAGCCGGGTTGCGCCGCAGTTGGTGGGCTCGCCGATCGGCATCGAGACGCGCGGGATCGAATTGGAAGCGTTCTACCAACCGGATCGGAACTTCAACGCGAGCGCGAACCTGACCTTGCAGGATGCGAAACAGGATGACGCGAGCTACCAACAGACGTTCTCGCACCTGGACGGGTTTCCCGTGGGATTCGTCGTGGATGGGCAGTCGGGGACGGGCGTGGGCAGTCCCAACTACAACGCGGCGGCGGGCCGGATTCGCCCGGCGGGTCGCTTGCGGGCGGCGAGCGTGCCGCAGGTGATGTTCAACGCCTATCTGACCTATCAGTTCGACAACGGGTTCGGCGCGAGCTTCGGCCCACAGGTCACGGGCGAACAATGGCAGGATCAGGTCGGAAACCTGCGCATTCCCGCCCAGTTCACGTTGAACGCATTCCTGTTCTACCGGCGCCCGCGCTGGGACGTGCAGGTCAATTTCTTCAACCTGACGGATGAGCGGAACTGGACGTCGATCGATCCCGGGTTCGCGGGCAACGACCTGATCTTCCCTGAGCAGCCGTTCCGCATCAGCGGGCAGGTTCGCTATCGCTTCTGAGGTTCGCCGAGGAGCCGGTCGAGGACATCGGCGGCCGAATAGCCGGTGGCACCCGGTCGGAGGAATCGGGACACGTGCACCGCGTCGAGGCCGGCGGTGACGAGCGCGGCTTCGCGGGAGCCATCCGAGTGGTGCTGGGCAAGACCGATCGTGGCGAAGAGGCCGTTGCAGACGCATTTGCGGCCGACCGTGTCCTCGGGCTTGCCGCCTTTCGCCACGTAGTGCCCCTCGGGTTCGCCAGGGCATCGGTATCCCAGTCCGCCGTCGGACTTGCGATACGGCGTGCGGAGGTATCCGAGATCGCAGAGGCGCTTGCGGCTGCCGCAGACGTCGGGTTCGGAGGCAGTGCCCGTGAGGCGGACGACCTTGAACGGGAATCCAGTCGGGGAGGCGAGGGGATCCGTGAAGACGTCGAGGGTGCCGGCCTGGCTTCCAGAGAGGACCTGGGCCCGGAGTTCGGGGGCCATGCCGGATTCGTTGCAGAAGGCGAAGGCGGTTCCCACCTGGATGCCGGCGGCACCGGCGGCGCGGGCTTCGGCGAGGGCTTCCGGGGAGGCGGTTGAACCCGCGACCCAGAACGGGAGGCCGAGGGCGTGGATCTTCTCGAGGTCTGGAACGTCCCGCGGGCCGAAGACCGGTTCGCCGCGCTCGTTCAGCGTGAGCGGACCGCGCGGGGGTGCGTTGTGTCCGCCGGCGCTGGCACCTTCGACGACGAAGCCGTCGACGCGGCCGCTGGCCTTGCGCGCCAGGGCAATTGCCAGCGTCGCGGACGAGACGATGGCGAGGAAGTTGGGGCGTCGAAGTTCCGGCGGGCGCGTGCCGAGGAAGCCAGCGGGATCGAAGCGCATCTCGTGGACTTCGCCCGGGAGGGCGCCGTCGACATCGAGGGGAAGCTGGGCGGGTTCGCCGCGGGCGAGGCGGTCGACGGCCCCGGGGATGGCCATGGGCACGCCTGCGCCCATGAGGATGTAATCGACCCCGGCCAGGAGCGCGCCGTAGATCGAAGGCAGGGTCGGAAGCTGGAGCTTGTGGAGGTAGTTGATGCCCACGACGCCGTCGTGGCCTTCGCGGGCAAGGAAGACCTCCACGAAGTTCGCCGCCACGACCAATTCGGTGAGCTCGCGCGATGGTGTGATCGAGTGCATCGGCACCGGGCGGAACGGGTGGTCCGGGTCGCGCCCGCCTGGGATGAGGTAGGTGGCGACGATGCGTGCGGCGACGGCCGGAAGTGGGAAGTGGGCGAGGGCGCGTTGGACGTGTCCTCCCGGGTCACCGTCCTGCAGGCGGCGCACCAGCAGCACGTCCAGTGCGGTGCCGGAGACGACGCCGAGTTGACCGCGGGACGAGACCGCCTTGGCCAACGGCCAGTGGGAGACCCCGATTCCCATTCCGCCCTGGATGATGAGTGGATGTGCCATGATGCCTTGGGATGAGAAACCGAACGGGGCTCCAGCGCTGCACCTCCGTTGTCGTAGTTCGAACCTGCAACCACGCGGCATCCGCGCCGATCGAGGGGTGGGGCGACTGTCCGCACGAGCCGTGGCGGAGTTCCCAGTTTCAAGATTCAACCTGAAAGCGGCAGTTGGGTTATCCACAGATTTCACCGATTTCACAGATGGGCCGGGACGAGGGGCCCCACCGCATCGTTGGTTCCATGTCACCCGCGGGGTGAAGCGACAGCCTCTCTCAACCGGCTTCCAATCGGTGGATACAACCGCCGCTTCTAGGTTCAAGGTTCAAGCCCCAGGCTCTTCAAACTTGAACCTGAGAACTTCAAACTCTGAGGCGGCTCGACAGAGTCTCGCGGGTGCATCTTGACGCTGCCCCCGCATTCACCGGGGCGGCAACGTCCTCGTTGCCCTCCCATGCCTTTGTCAATGCGACGAGGACGTCGCCACCCCGTTCCCACTCTCAAACGGGGGCTGTGTCGAGATGCGCCCGAGTCTCGCCCCACCGGATCTGAGCGCAGTGTCCACATGCGCTACCGCCCCGGCACCAACGGCTGCGTCCACGCCGCCTCCATCTCGCCGGGACGACCCGGGTTGTGCTTCGGTCGCGACGACGTAATCCGCGCGCGGACGTAGTATTCGTCGCCGCGGAGGCGGTACTCGGCACGGGTGCCATCGACGACCGCGAGGACGGCACCGACATCCGGGCTGTAGCGGTGGGTGACGCGGAGTTCCATGCCGTTGCCGGCCGTCAGGGGTTCGTGCGCGGCGTTGAAGCCCTTCCGGGTGCCGATGAATTCGATCCGGTACAGCACGCCTGGCTGGGGATCGACCTCGACGGTGAGGCGGTCCTTGCTGCGACGGACATCGGCGAGTTCGACACCACTGGAGGCGTAGAAGTCGCCGGCTTCGAGGGCCGCGATGAGGTCGTTGACCTGAAGGGATCGGGAGCGGACCTGGACCCAGCCGCGTCCGGCGTTGGAGAGGGTGACGCTGTTGGTGTGGTAGTGGTGGCCGTCGTCGACGGCGAGGCCGTAGAGGGGCCCGAGGTTGAGGAAGGCGAGACGCCAGGTGAGGGCGATGTCCCAGATGCGTTCGGTTCCAGGGTGACCGGCGTCGCCTTCGTTGTAGACCGAGGGATGGCCGTTATAGACCTCGAAGAACCGTTCGCCACGGACCTGCATGAGTTCCTCGGCCGTGATTCCCCAGACGAAGTTGGGATGGTTGATGTGGGGGAACATGGGCTGGCCGGTCTCGCGACGCTGGGCGAGGACGGCGTCGGCATTGCGCTGGAGGACGTCGAGGACGTTGGTCCCGCCCTGGGCCTTGATGGGATGCCGCAGGTTGTGGGCGTTCATGTGCAGGGGCGCGGTGAGGTAGCGGTCGGTGATCTCCTCGCCCGCGATCAGGAGGAACCGGCCGGGGGCCTCCAGGCGACCGCGGTATTCCTCCAGCGCCCGGAGCCGCACTTCATTGGTGCCATTCTGGGAGCGGCGCTGGACCCAGTCGGGGCCCCACTTCTCGAGGTAGCGATCCAAGGCCACGCCACCGCCGCGATTGGTCGTGGTCCGGAACCAGCGTTCGCCGGCCTGCATGGCGTTGTGGTCGGTGACCGAGAGGAAGTGGTAGCCTTGGTCCTTGTACCAGCCGGCGATCATCTCGGGGTAATGGTCGCCGTCGCTCCACAGGGAGTGGGTGTGGAGGTTTCCCTTCCACCACCGGGCTGAGGAGTCGGGAGCGTCGACCTGATGCCGGCAGGCGGGAAGGCCGACCGCCAATGCCAGAACGAGGAACCGGATCCACCCTAGACGCTTCATCCAGCCAGACTCGCCGGTTTGGCGAGGGACCCGCAAGCCCGGTGAGGTTGCCTCCGCATGCCGGGCCGCCTCCCGAGACGGCGCCCGAAATCGTCGAGCCGAGACTTCGTCGAGCCCGCGACCAGGCCGAAGGCCTCAACTGTCCTCAGCGCAGAGCCCCTGTAGCAGCGAGAACGGCGGTCAGAGGGCTCCGAGGGCATGGGTGCCCGGTCGTTGGATCTGCAAGGAACGGAACCGGGATGCCGGAGCGTGCCGGAGCCGGCCGAGGCCGATACTTGATCTAGAATCGGTGCTTGACCGGATAGGGGACGGGCGTCTTCTATATTAACAATCTACCCATGAACCGATTGTTCATACCCCCCCCCTTCCAGCGAGATCCCGTCGCAGCACATGCCATCGCTGCCCGGTTTCGCTTGGTGCCTAACCCGCATCTCGCTCCAAGGGCAGGCGGCATGGATGATCGCAGGCCTCCTGTTTGGGATCGGGCGGGCCCACGCCTTGGAGCGTTGGTTTCTTCCGGGAGCCTCTGGTAGCGGCACCAGCATCGGTACACCTGCAAGGTTCGATGCGGACGCCTTCAAGCAGGTTCTTGAGTCAAACCCTTCGGAAACAAGTTTTGTATTCAGCCTTCTCCCCAGCCTTCTCCCGTCCGAATCGGACTATGCTGTGGAGAAAGCCATCGAGCTCCCAGCGAGGGCCGGCTTGGGCCAACTACAGGTGACGATTCGAGGTCTTGGCAACCGGTCGGAGGAGGTACGCCTCATCAACACGGCACCTCTGACGTCCAATGGCGGGTATCCCCATTTAGATCCGATGCTGAAGCTCGATCTGGAGCAGGGCGGTGCCTCGGTTCCGGAGACCGCCGCCCAAATCATTGTTGAGAAACTCCTGCTGGACGGAAACTGGGGTTGGAAAATGGCTGGGATTGGGCACCCCTCGAGGGGGCAGGGCTATAAGAATGCGCCTTTGAAGCTGAAGGCTCGGACTGGAAGGGCAGAAGAGGTGATTGTCCGGAATTTTGGTGCCATCGGCTATGTGCCTTGGTCCCACTTCGGCGGGGCAGCCGGTGTGGAGACCTTTCCTTTTGTTGTCTCAGGATACGATGTAGGACAAGCACCGCCGATGGGTTGGAGGCGACCCTGGGAAGTGGTGAATTGCGAGATTCACGGATTCAACGGGGTTTACGGTGGGTATACGACCGAGTTGCTGGCGAGTCCCATCATTGGCAACTACACCCCCGCTTGGGCAACGAATGATCCTGGTCGGCGATTCACCCTGGTTCACAACGTTCAATTCCGTTCCGAATCCGATGGGGCCGGGATCATCGCGATGGGCAATGCTTCGGAGCCGAATGGCTTAGGGGAATCGGGCCGGACGACGTTTTCAGACAACATCGTGCTCAACGCCAGTCTTGGGTACAATGCGGATACCGGCAGGATTCGGAACGTGGACATTCGTGAATCGCTCGGGCTGAACGTGTGGTGGTGGATGAATGCCAATTTCCAGCCCAATTATTTTACGCACAACGGAGTCTTCTATCCGTTCTGGGGTACGGGTTACACCGTGGTGCAGAACTCGGTCCGTTTCGGAGCCCGAACGCGCTATGGGTCATACCGACAGTTCTGCTGGGATGCATCAGCAAGTCCTTACACTGATGTGAGCCTTGTCCTTGGGCGCGCCGAGACCAACCACCTCTTTACCCTCGCACAGTTGACCTCCATGGGGAGCGTTCGGGTGGAAGACAACTGGTACACCACCCTACCGATCGATCGAATGGACGACTCCGGGGTCGGCGGTGCCAATGTGCGATACCGGGTCATCTACAAGACGCCGTCCCGCTCCGGTTCCTCCTGCGACGCCTACGCGGTCTCCTACTCGCCAGGCACCAACTTCTTCATCGGCGGGAATACCGTGTCCTTGGCGGCATTCGATTTCTGGCCCGATTACACGGATGCAAAAGTGACTTACCCGACGTTCGACTCGACAACCGCTCCGAGCGTCCAGATGGAGAGTCCAGGGATTGCCTGGGTGCAGGGTTCCTTCCCATTTCCCTACGGCCGTACCGCGCGGGTCCTGCCACAGATCAGTCCAGTTTCGAGGACGTATTCGTGGAGGACCGACGGAGTCTCTGATCCCACATCCGCTTCCTTCCCGGATGATCAGCTCTCCGGGGCTTGGGAGGTGGTGCTGGGGGATCCTTTGATTGGGACATCGAGCGTGACAGTTCGGTCACGCATGGCACTCCAGGAGACACCCAAGGCAACATGGGCAGGATTCCAGACGGGAGTAGGAAAGCGGGTTTGGCTCAAGCATGACGGACTCGCCAGTGGGCTCCAGAGCACCACACTGAACAGTGATGGCGAAGGGACGTTCACCGTGCCGGTGCCTGCCAACGGACACGGCGAGTTGAACGTGACCGTCTTCTATGACGTGGCATTCCCGGGTCCATCACCAGCAGCCACGTTCTCCCAGTACAGCAGCGCGTACGCGACCGCTGCGATTCCCGTTGGGACGGTCGTCCGGCTGAGCTGTCCCACCAATGTCGCTGCGGATCGAAGGGAGGTCGGGGTGCAAAGGGCTCGGTTCCGACTCACCCGTTCGGGTTCAACCGCGGCTGCTTTGCCCGTCGCCATTGGATTCTCGGGGCTGGCACCTGCGGCAACTTACGGAACGGACTTCACCATCCAGCCGATCGGAGACGCTGGGTGGGCACCGGCTTCCGGGGGATTGCCCCATCGCTGCACGATCCCGGTGAACCAGTCCTCTGCTGATTTTGAGGTCGTGCCGGTGTTCGACGAGCTTCTCGAACGGGAGGTTGTCTGGCTCACGGTGCTTCCCGGCGCTGACTATGCTCCCAGCGTGTCTGCCGGTACTGGATCCATTTTCATCTACGATGGTCCCGAGTGGAGTCTCATCGAAGTCACTCATGCGGCGGATCCGTTCAGCGGAGTCACCTCTGCTGTGGGGGTGAGCAATGACGCGACTGCTCCGGGCGGGAACGCCGATCCAGCGGTCGCGGCCAATATGTTGGTGCGTAGAAGTACGCCCATGCCGCCGTACGGCTACATCCAGACGTATACCGATTTTGTGGGGGCCTCCTGGTCGAATTCGTTCGCCGCACCCAGCTTCGTCTTTGACCCGAGCTCAGCACCTCCCTATGCCGTGCTGGTTTCCGGAATCAGCGACGCCGTCGGAGGATATCGGGAGTACTCGGGTTACCAGAAGCAGTTGAACGGCGCATTCAAGCCCGTTCGAGCATGGATTGGTGGATGGACATACTTGACCACTTCGGCCAGCGGATGGTTGACCGAACATTCAAAGGCTCTCGGGATCAGTCCGAATGCGCAATACACCGTCGGCTATGCCACCCGGACCCAGGTCAGCCCACCCATGAATGAGCAACAGCCTGCTTTCTGGAGGACCAATGCCCTGGTCAAGCTGTTTCCCGGCACCGACCTGAACGCGAGCCGTTCAGGGGAGGCGGTGGCGGTTAATGATGATGGCGAAATCGTTGGCCATCGGGTCATGTTGAATGTGGCAGGTACCCAGTTCATCCCCCGGGCGTTCCGCAGTCGGGCCGCAGGCAAGGAGGTACTGGATTCGGATCTGCTGATACCTCCCTCGCAAACCGGGTACCAAGAGGCGAATGTTCCGTCCGCGGCAAAGTTCATTACCAGCCGTGGAACAGGCGTAAGCGGGTTGGCCGGCGGGTGGGCGACGAAAGCTCCAGGGAGTTTGGCTGCGCAGGTCCTGCCTGTAGTTTGGTGGCGCAGGGCAGATAACAGTGCCGAAGTGTTTGGCGCTTGGCTTCCGACTGGGCGGGATGAGGGGGTGGCGCTTGCATCGTCCAATGGGCTGGAACTGTTTGGCAAGGTGTCTGACACGGGCGGAGTGAATTCGCAGGCATGGATGTGGCCGAATGGTTGGACTCCCGGCTCAGGATTTGCTGACAAGTTTCGTGTGTATGGATTTAGTGGATCATGGCAACTCCAGGAAATCATAGACGCTACCCCAAAACGAGTCCTTCTGGGGAATGGGATCAAGAACGGTAGCGCCCGAGGCTTCCTGCTGATCCCTCTGAAGACACCTTGATCTGCAATTCCCTCCAGGAACTACTATGAAGACCCTGCTGATGGTTATGTTTTGTACTCTCTTCGGCCCGACGGTGCGAGGGCAGCCGCCACTTTATGAAAGCTCGATGACAAACAGCATCATTGCGGCTGGACTGACTTCCGTCGCTGTTCAGGAGAGCTTCCACGTTGAGCCTTTCTTCGGAGAAGATTATACTCAGCTAAGGGTGCTTGTATCGCTTCGTTTGGATGGGGCGGAGGCATATTTTTTGAGGGGTTCAAAGGCTGGGGTTGCGTTTTCAATGGGACAAGAGTTAGGGCCAGGTTCACTCCGCTATGACGACTTCCCGACGCAATTGGAAGTCCTGTCAATGATGGAGTATAAGTGGATTGTGCGGTTCCCTGGGAACCGCCTGTCCGGCCACGCTTCCCGGGACTGGTTCACCAACCAACTCTCAGTCCTGATTGGCTTTGCCAGACCCTATCAAGGAGGGATGCAATACGGCTGGATCCGCATGGAGCGGGAGACGACCAAACCCACCGAGTTGATCGGGCCCAATGGAGAGATCCGGCAGGTGGAGTTCCTGCCGACGGCATACGCGGTGAACCCCTTTCCGGACCGGCCGATCCGGGCTGGTGAACCTCCTGAGTTGCCGGTCCTGAGTACAGAAGTGCTCCGTGATCTTTCGGGGCCGACACGGGTTCGGGTGCGTTGGCCAACGGGGTATCCGGGCGTCCGGTTGGAGTGGGCGCTGGAGCTGAAGGCGTTGATGGATTGGATGCCCGTGGAGGGAGTGGTGGGCGAAGAGGCGATCTTCGAGGTGCCAGAGGATGGGCAATTGTATCTTCGTCTGGGGCTTTCGCCGTGAGCCGGAAAGCATCCATGCCACGGAGGTCTCGGATTCCTTCCGCTGTCGAGGCGGGCTTCACGCTGGTGGAGCTGCTGGTCGTGATCGCCATTGTGGGCATTCTGGCGGCACTGCTTTTGCCGACCATGACGAAGGCGCGGGATCGGGCGCATGGGGTGGTGTGCGTGAGCAATGTGCGACAGCTCATGTTGGGCTGGTTGTTGTACGAAGATGCGACAGGGCGACTGGCTCCTACCGCAAGCGGCCCGTGGAGCGGTGATCCCAGCAATCCAGGGTGGACAGCTGGAACGGTGGGCTGGAGCTTCACCCCGCCGGAGTGGGTATGGATGCGAACCAACACGGAGATCATGATGTCGCCCGGGTCTGGAAAGATCGGTCCCTATGTCCGGTCGCCAGGTGTGTACCGATGCCCCGGCGATCGAAGCGGCATCAAGAAGGGCACTACCACGGCTCCGTACCGGGTTAGGAGTTACTCGATGAACTTGTCGATCGGAAGCTGGCCCTCATCCCCACCGGATGCCCCGACGTACTTCGGCAAGATGGCGGATTTCCGTCACATTGCTCCCGCGAACGTGTGGGTCTTGATCGAGGAGCATCCGGGCACGATCAACGACGGACGGTTTGAAGTGATGTGGCCGGCGAACTTGGGTTCAGAGTTGTGGACGGACTATCCGGCGAGCCGACATGGGCGCACCGGCTCGGTAAGCTTTGCGGATGGGCATGTTGAGGCGCGGAAGTGGTTGGATGGATCGACCATTCCGGAAGCGTCGGAGTTGGATCGGACGTGGTCCCATCCGGTGCCTGGAAGCCGGGACTTCCGCTGGCTGCACGACCGAACTCGCAGCTACGGAGATCGTCCGTGACGGTTGCCCGGTCGGCGGAACGGCCTCCGGCTCAATTCACCGCCGCGATTGGTAGTCGTGCGGAACCAGCGTTCGCCCGCCTGCATGGCGTTGTGGTCGGTGACCGAGAGAAAGTGGTAGCCTTGGTCCTTGTACCATCCGGCGATCATCTCGGGGCAATGGTCGCCGTCGCTCCACAGGGAGTGGGTGTGGAGGTTTCCCTTCCACCACCGGGCTGAGGAGTCGGGAGCGTCGACCTGATGCCGGCAGGCGGGAAGGCCGACAACCAATGCCAGAACGAGGAACCGGATCCACCCCACTTGCTTCATCCAGGCAGACTCGCCGGTTTGGCGAGGGACCCGCAAGCCCGGCGCGAGGCTCAGTCGAAATCGGAGCAGCTCATGAAGTAGTGGCAGCGCGGGCAGCGGAGCTTGCACTTCTCGTTGTGCAGTTCGTGGCTGCAGCGCGGGCACCAGCGCCAGTGTTCACCGGGGCCGTCCGACGTCGGGCCCGTTCCGGCGTCCTGGGCTGGAGGCCCTGGATCGGCGGGTGTTTGCGGGGCCGGTGGGCGGTTCATGGCGTTGCGTTGCGGAGTCGGGCCTGCAGGACGCGGAGGGCGGCCTTCATGGAGGGAAAGGCGAGTTCGTCCTCGGCGACGGTCAAGGGATCGCGCCACTCGAATCCGGAGACGTCGTCGAGGGATTGGGCGGCGGTGGGGTTGTCGGCACGTGCGGTGAAGAAGAGGTCGAGTACCGGGTAGAGGACGCCGCGATAGGCGTACTGGTTGACCTGGGAGCAGAGGAAGGTCACCTCGCTGATGCGCACGCCGACTTCCTCGCGGTATTCGCGTTCGACGGCGACCTCGGCGGTTTCACCGAGGTCGATGAATCCGCCCGGCGGCGCCAGCAGATCCTTGCCGGGTTCCTTGGCCCTCCGGATGAACAACACCCGGCCATCCTCGCGCGAGGCAAAGGCGACGCCGGCGACGGTCGGGTTGAAGTAGAGGAGGAATCCGCAGGCGCCGCACTCGATGCGGGCGCCCTCGGCGGCCCCGGCGAGGGGTTTCCCGCAGCGCGGGCAGTGGTGGAAGTGCTGCTGCGGTGGGAGGGTGGGGGTAGACATAAAACGGGTGTTTCAGCTGCCGAAATAAGGACGGAGGACGTTGCCGGCGACGCGAAGGGCGGCCTGTCGTCCGGCGAGGTCGCGGCCGAAGGTATCGTCCTCCACTTCGATGCAGACCGGGCCGCGGTAGCGGGTCTCCATGAGGCAACCCATGAAACGGCCCCAGTCCATCTCACCGAAACCCGGGATCCGGGGTTGATGCCACTCGAGGGGATGGGCGAAGACACCGACTTCGTTGAGGCGGTCGCGCCGGATCTTCACGTCCTTGGCGTGGAAGTGGAAGATGCGGTCCTGGAACTCGCGGAGGGGCGACGCAGGATCCATCTGCTGGAGGACGAAGTGGGACGGATCGTAGTTCAGGCCGAAGTGTTCGCTGGGGATGTCATTGAACATCCGGCGCCAGATCACAGGCGACGTGGCGAGGTTCTTGCCGCCGGGCCATTCGTCGCGCGTGAAGGACATCGGGCAGTTCTCGATGCCGATCTTCACGTCGTGTTCCTCGGCGTGTCGGATCAGGGGCCGCCAGGTCGAGAGGAAGCGGGGCCAGTTGTCGTCGACGCTCAGGTGCCAGTCGCGTCCGACGAACGTGTTCACATTCTTCAGACCGAGGATCGAGGCAGCCTCGATGACCCGACGCAGGTGTTCGACGGCGCGGCCCGAGACTTCGGGATCCGGGTCGAGGGGATTGGGGTAGTAGCCGAGTCCGGAGAGGCTGACGCCGTGCTTCTGGCAGAGGGCGTGGATATCGGCAGCCCGGGCGGGCGTCATGTCGGCGACGTCGATGTGGGTGACACCGGCGAAGCGGCGCTCGGCCTTGCCGGCGGGCCAGCACATGACCTCGACGGTGGAGAACCGTTCCCGGGCGGCGAAGGCGAGGACTTCGTCGAGGGAAAACTCCGGGAGGATGGCGGAAACGAACCCGAGGTGCATGGAGGGAGAGATTCAAGTTTTCAGATTCAAGTTTCAAGGGTGGTAGGCCGGGTGCCCACACCCGGCGTGGGTCATGGCTCGCCGCGTGGAGGCACGCAGCCTACAGGGCGGGGTAGGCCGGGTGACCACACCTGGCGTGGGTCATGGCTCGCCGCGTGAGGGCACGCGGCCTACAGGATGGAATTGCATGCCCTGAATTGGTGCTGTCGGCGAAGTGGGAATGGCGGCAGGTTTGGCGGATGCGCCCGATGGTTGTGCTGCTGACGCTGACCTTGTTGCTGAGTGCCGGATGTGTCCGGCGCGGGATCCGGCCCGGGGATCCACTTCCTCGGAAGGGAGACGAGATCGTGGTGGCAGGGCAGTTGTTCCATACGGGGACGCGGGTGGTCACGTGGATGGACCCGGGCGGATACGACGCGTACCGGGTGGAGCGCCGGTTTGCCGAGTACCCGAAGTCCGACTGGGCCAGCACCGAGTTGGCGGACAAGGCGGTGGAGACGCCGAACCGGTATGGGTTGCGCAAGGATGGGTTGGACGAAGCGATGCTGCAGCGGGTCCGGGGCGGCGGCTGGAGCCTGCCGGAGTTGCAGGAGCGGATCGACCAGTTCGTGATCCACTTCGATGCCTCGGGCACGAGCCGGCGTTGTTTCGAAGTGCTGCACGACAAGCGCGGCCTGAGCGTGCACTTCATGCTGGATCTCGACGGGACGATCTACCAGACGCTGGACCTGAAGGAGCGGGCCTGGCACGCGACGACGGCGAACAGCCGGAGCGTGGGGATCGAGATCGCGCAAGCAGGGGCGTTCCCGGTGCCGCAGCGTCGGAACCTGGAGCCTTGGTACACGAACGACGGTTCTGGGGTTCGGTTGACGTTTCCCGACTGGGTGAAAGAGACGGGGATCTTGACGCCGGGGTTCGTGGGACGCCCGGCGCGGCCGGAGCCGATCATCGGGAAGATCCAGGACTCCGAGCTGATCCAGTACGATTTCACGCCGCAGCAGTACGCGGCACTGGCGCGGTTGGTGGCGACGTTGAACCGGGCCTTGCCGAAGATCCGGATCGAGTATCCCAAGGATGCGGAGGGCAAGTTGGTGCCGCGGGCGCTATCAGCGGATCAGTTGCGGGAGCACACGGGGTTGCTGGGGCATTGCCACGTCCAGCGCGGCAAGGTGGACCCGGGGCCGGCGTTCAACTGGGATTGGGTGGTCCGGGAGGCAGGACGGCTGAAGAAGTAGGGGCGCGGGAAAGTTGGAAGTTTCAAGATTCAAGTTTCAAGCAGGTTGCCCACGCGTAAATCGGGGCGGCAACGTCCTCGTTGCCCTCCCATGCCCTTTCCAAAGGCGACGAGGACGTCGCCACTCCGAGCCTCCTTTCTCGCCCCATCCGAAGGTGCGGGTGAGGGAAGCAGGCCGACAAAGCAAAGCCCCGCCGGAGTGGCGGGGCTTGAAACTTGAAACTGAAAACTTCGGACTCTCTACGCGCAGCCGCAGCCGGGACCGCAGGAGCCGCCCATTTCATCCTGGGTCGGGGGGCGGCCGAGTTCGAAGGTCTTGGCGACCCACTGCTGGAGGCCTTCCTGGAGGGCGATCATCTCCTCGCGGGCTTCCAGGAACTCCCGGGCGACGTCGTTGGAGAGCAGGGAATCACGCATCTTCTCGAAGTCGGCGATCTCGGCCTCGCTGATGTCAGCACCGGACTGCTGCTTCTCCTCGAGCTGGGCGCCCTTGCGGTTGACCAGCTCGAACTGCATCCGGGCCTCGGTATCAGTGGAGAAACGCTCGATCCGGTTGCGGATGGCGCTGAACTCGGCGGAACCCGCCAGTGCGGCGCACAGTTCGCGCGTCTTCAGCCCGATCACGTTCTCTTCGCTCAACAACTCCATGGTATTCGTGCGAGGCCAGGCGATCCCCACAGGACCTTCCCGAGGGTCGACGGCCCGGGCAGCGCAGTGGCATGGCCTCATGTTTCGCGCGGCGATGCAATCCCGCGGATGCAAAAGCTTGGTGTGTGTGGCCGCGCTGCCAACTGTTCGCGACGCGAGAACAAGAGCGGGGCGGCGATGTCCTCATCGCCTTGGGAAGAGGCTGCAGAGGGCAACGAGGACGTTGCCGCCCCGTTCGAGGGGCCTGTGTGTGGATGCGCCACCCCGCGGCTAAGGAGGGAACGGATTGTTGACCTTTTGGGGTCAGTTGCTGTTGAAATACCCGGGAACCGGCATCCCCGGCACGCAAACAGCTCCCCGGGCGGGTTTGGGCCGGAATCCTCACACTTGAGAAAGCCGGTCCCGGCGGGCCACTGAATCAGTCGGGTCCGCCCGGGTCACTTTCTGCCAGCAGGGAACAGCAGGGACACGTGGGACAGAGTCGATTTATGAAGACAGCAGGACGGTACCTCTTGGGATGCATCCTCGCATGGATGGCCATCGTAAGGCCGATGACGGCGGAGACGTTTGGATTGCCGCCTTTGGATGCCGAGGTTTCGGACGGCGTGCCGGCAGCGGGCGCGGGCAACATCGGGGTCGCCGGAGAGAAGGATGAGTACACTTTCACGGTAACGGACCACATCCAGATCTATCTGGACGAGATCGTGAACGAGGGGACTTCCGGTTCGTTGTACTGGCGGTTGCTGGACCCGGACGGCAACACGATTCGGGAGGATTCGCTGGACGGGTACGACGTGGGGCGGATCGAGCTGACCCAGGCCGGACAGTATCGCTTCGTGGTGGAGGCCCCGCCGTGGTCGCCAGAGCAGACCGGCACCTACGGTTTCCGCGTCCTGCGGGTGAGCCCAGACCAGTACTTCGGCATCAACGTGGATGACCTGATCTCCGAGAACTCCCCACTGCCCGGCATGGGATCGCTCGAATCGGCAGGCACGGTGGATGGCTACTATTTCAGCGGAAGTGCGAACCAGGTCCTGATCTTCGACGATCAGTCGACCTTCGGATGCTGCCGGGTCTACGCGCGTCTGTTCGATCCGATGGGTTCCGAGATCTGGTCCAGGTACCTGGAAGGGAGTCCGAGCGAGGTAACCCTGCCGGCCGATGGCGAGTACCTCTTCGAGGTGCGGTCGGAAGACTCGTACGATCCTTTTGTGGGCGGCTATGCTTTTGCATTCCGCAGCCCGGCCCCGCCTGAGGAGTTCGATCTGGTGGATGTCCGGAGCACGCGGGAGATCGCGGCAGACCAGCCCGAAGCGGGCATGGGGCGGATTGAATCGCTGAAGGGCGAGGACTGGTATCGGTTTCAAGCGGACGCGGGGGAATTGGCATTGTTTGAGGACCTCGGGTACTCCTCCGAAGGCTTCTTCTTCGAGAACCCAGTCTGGTCGTTGATCAGTCCCTCGGGAGTGGTCCTGTTCGAGGAGCAGATCGACTACTGGGGTTTCGGCGTTCGCGTGCTGCCGGAGACGGGCGAGTACCGGATCCGGGTCCGATTCCCCAATCTGGGCACGGGAACCTACTCATTCCGGGTGCAGCCTGTGCCAGCGGTCGACCGGTTCACGATTGCGATCGGTGACGTGATCGAACCGGACTCCCCGGCAGGCTCCGGGCGTATCGAGACGCCGTGGGCGGTGGACATCCATGAGTTCGAAGGTGTGGCTGGCCAGAAGATCCAGCTGGATGAGCGTGGAATGACGGAGGGTTGCTGCGTCCAGTACAGCCTCCTGGCGCCAAATGGGGCGTTGTTGGTGGCCAATGACTACCTCGATTATTCGGATCCGGAGCGCGTGACGCTGCCGGCGAACGGAACGTACCGGCTGGTCGTACACACTTCGGACTATAGTTCCGGTTCCACAGGTGCCTATCGGCTCGGAGTGTTGGCCCCTGCAGATCAGATCTTCCCCATCGTGCTGGACGTGCCGGTAGGGTTGGACACACCGGGCGTGGGTGCGGGGCGGATCGATTCGGCGAACGGATATGATGTGTTCACGTTCACCGGAGCCCTGGGGCAGGTGATCTATGTGGATCGGCTGGGTTCGACCGACGGCGATCTGGAGTGGTATCTGGAGGGGCCGGATGCCGGGCGGTACTTCCAGGTCTGGTACAACGGGACGGACCCGGGACGGATCGTGCTGACGCAGGCCGGGGAACATCGACTGATCGTGAGGGCGCACCCGGGTTCCTCGGCGCAGACCGGGAACTATGCCTTCGTGGTCCGGTCCGTGGTGGACGATGCACCTTTCGTCCTGCCGGTCGGGGTGGCGGTGGCGGACGGAGTGCCCGGCGCCGGGGCGGGTGCCATTGCGACGCCGGGGCAGATCGACACCTACCTGGTGACACTGGCGCAGGGGCAGACGGTGTTCCTGGCCGACCTTGGGGCGGCGACGTTCGGGGCGGTCCTCCAGGTGTATTCTCCCTCCGGGTCCTTCTGGTTCGAGGATCAGCTCAACGAGCGGGGTGTGCGGCGATTCGAGGCGCCGGAAGCCGGCGTGTGGCGCCTGGAGGTGAAGGCATGGTACGCGAGCCCGGAGTGGACGGGAGCGTACTCGGTCGGCGTCCTGGAAGTCGTCGATCATGGCCCGATCGCATTGACGTTGCCGGCGACGGTTTCGGAAGGGGTTCCGGTGGCGGGCGCGGGCTCGATCGAGACGCGGGGCGGGCGCGACACCTATGAATTTCAGGGAACGGCTGGTCAGGTGCTTTACCTGGATGACCTTCAGGAGGCTGGATCGAGCAAGGTCTACCTCCAGGTCTTCGGGCCTAATGGTTCGTTCTACCTGACCGAGTTCCTCAACGGGAGCGACCATGGTCGGCTCGAGTTGGGCGAGACAGGCACCTATACCATCATTGTCCGGGCGAGCGACAACTGGGCGGAGTTCATGGGACCCTATTCGTTTGCCCTCCGGACGGTGGAGGACGATGGGCCGTTTGCCTTGACGTTGCCTGCAGAGGTCAGCGATGGGGTTCCAGCGGAGGGGGCGGGCAACCTGGAGCAGTTCGGAACGCGGGATACCTATACGTTCACCGTGGCGGCGGGCACGGGGTTGTATTTCGAGGACCTGGGTTCCACGGGCAACGGGGCGGTGTGGACCCTGGTGCAGCCCGATGGGGGCGTGATCTTCAGCGATCGCCTGGACGGAACGTCGCCCGGCCGCCGTACGCTGCTCGAGGCCGGAGAATACCAGGTGCGGGTGGTGTCCTCGGTGACGCCCTCGGCGATCAACGGGCCCTATCGGTTTGCGATCCGTACCGTGACGGACGATGGACCCTTCCCGATTGCGGTGGGGGCATTGATCGCACCGGGTGCGGGCGGCCGGGGGACGATTGAATCTCCGGGCAGCATGGACACCTACACCTTGGAGGTGCCGTCGGCCCAATTCCTGTATCTGGACGACTTTGCGGGGCAGGCAGGCTTTCCGCGGGTGGGGTTGCGCCTGGAACTGCGTCATCCCGCTGGTTACCTGGTACTGAGTGATACGTTGGATGGGTTCGATCGGACGATCTACCTCGGCGAGCCCGGCACGTACACGTTGGCAATCATCGGGGGCAATCAGCCGACGAGCTATGGCGACTACTCGCTCAAGGTGTGGGGCATGCTGCCGGAGATCTCGAGCCAGACGGGGGACTTGACGGTGCCTTCGGGTGGTGCCGCCGAACTGGGCGTGGTGGCCAACTCGCCCTTCCAGTCCCTGAGTTATCAGTGGTTCCAGGATGCGGTGGTGGTGTCCGGCGGTGACGTGCAAGGCGCACAGAGTCCCACGCTGAGGATCAATCCGGTCTCGGTGGCGCGCAGTGGGACGTTCCGGTGCGTCGTGACGAACCCATATGGGTCGACGACGTCGGCGCCGATCGTGCTGACGGTGACGTTGGCGGACTTCTTCGTATCAGCGGTCTCGCCCGGTGCCAGGGCTTCGACGCTGAGCCAGATCGACTTCACGTTCAGCACGGCCGTGGATGCGGCGACGATTGGCGTGGAGGATTTCCAGGTCGTGGGCCCGGGGGGACCCTTGGCTTCGGCGGGGTTCACGCTGACGGCGCTGGATGCCGCTCGGTATCGGCTTTCGTTCCCGGCGGTGACGGTCGCGGGCGCGTATCAGGTCACAGCTGGTCCGAACATCCAGGGTGTCGGCGGGCAGCCCATGAAGGCCGGGGCGTTCACACCCTTCTATTCCGAGGATTTCCAGAGCGGGGTGGCGGGCATCTGGAGCCGGTCCGAAACGTTTGACGCGGCGACGACGACGACGGTGCTGGGGCGGTTTGGAAATGAGAGCGCCGTCCTGACGCTGGCAAACCTGCCGCCGCACGAGAGCGTGCGCGTGGTCTGGGATGGGCTGATCATCGACAGCTGGGATGGGAACAGCGCCGGAGTCGGCCCTGACGCCCATGGTGTTGTCCTCGACGGGAGCGCCACCCCAGCGTGGGAGTACACGTTCAGCAACTATGATCGGAACAACCAGAGCTACAATCTGAGCGAGCCGGAGTCCTGGGGCAACAACCTGACCTGGTTCGGGTACCCGGATGCCATCTATCGGGACCTGAGCCTGACGGCGCCGCACAGCGCCGGGACGATTGCGATCGGCTTCCGTGGCCGTGGACTCCAGGACATCAACGACGAATCGTGGGCGATCGACAACGTGCGGGTGCTCCTGCCGAGCGCAGCGGACGGGACGTTCCGGACGAGCGTGACGCTCGACCCGACCGGGCCGTCGGTGACGGGATTCACGCCGACCGGGACCGTCACGGTCCCGGTGTGGACGGTGGAGGTCGACTTCAACGAGACGGTGGGTGTGGCGAGTGTCGCAGCGGCGGACTTCGAACTCGTGCTGCCGGACGGATCGATCGTGGCTGCGAGTTCGGCGGTGCGGGTGCAGCCGACGCGGATCCAGGTGAGCTTTCCGACGCAGCGGATGAACGGGACGTACACGTTGCGCGTGGGGCCAGGGATCTCGGACGAGACGGGCAACCTGATGGATGGGGACGTGGACGGGGCTCCAGGCGAGGCCGTGGAGGATCGCTTTACGGGGACCTTTGCGATCCTGACGCCGCCGCAGATCACGGCGAATCCGATCTCCCAATCGGTGCTTCGGAACAGCACGGTGACCTTCTCCGTGGGAGCGCTGTTCACGCCGCCAGTGACGTATCAATGGCAGAAGGACGGAGAGAATCTGGATGGGAAGACAGGGCCGGAGCTGACGCTTTCATCGGTCCAGTTGGCCGATCAGGGTGGTTACCGTTGTCTGGTTACGGATGCCGGCGGCACGACCCCGAGCGCGTACGGATCCCTGACGGTGCAGGAGAATTTCGGGACGGTCATCCCGCTGGCCTCGGCGACGCGGACGACGGTTCCGGCGGTGCCCGGCAATGGCGTGGCGATCGAGTTGTTCAATGGGATCGGAGGTGGACCTGCCCCGACGCCGGCTGACCTTGCCGGCCGGACCCCGAGCGGCACGACGCTCAGTCCGTTCATCGATTTCCCGCGGCCGGGCTCCCAGATCTCGGTGGGGGCGAGCTTCAACACGTTCTTCCAGGACACGACGACTCCGCCCGAGCAGGTGCTGGGGCTGGCGGCGGCCAACTTCATCCTGCGGCACCGGTTCTACCTGGCCGTCACGAGTGACATCGACCTGTACCCGGTGACGCCGGAGATCGACGTGCAGTTGGGTGTGGGAAGCGATGATGGCTTCCGCCTCGAAGTCGGCGGACAGGTGCTGGGAACCGCCGGTGACCGTGGATTCTCCTACTCGTGGATGAACGTGACGTTCGCCGGGCCGGGCCTGTATCCGGTCGAGCTCTTGTTTGCTGCGAACGCGGTCGGAGCCAGTGGCCTGGAATTCTCCTGGGCGACGGCGCAGAGCCCGGGCGGCGGAATCGTGCCGCAAAGCCGGATGTATGTATCGCCCGACCTGGGTGATCGTTTGATCACGTTCGAGGAGGTGCCGTCGGGTTCGGCTCTAGCCAACCAGTATGCTTCCGAGGGCGTCGTGTTCGAGACGCGCTCGGGCAATCCTGTGACGACCTCGGCCAACCCGGCGACGTTCGTGCCGGTATCGCCAACCCGTGTGTTCGGTGATCCTTCGGCGGCGTCGGAGATCGAGTTCCGCTTCGTGCATCCGACGGCTGGAACGCCGGGGACGACGCCGTTCGTGGCGTTCTTCCTGATTGACGCCGCGGCCCCGGGTTCGGTGACGAAGGCGTATGACGCGACGGGTCGGGAGATCTACACGCGTACAAGCCAGGCCGGGGCGGGTACCCGGGAGTTGGTGACGATCAACGTCGCCGGAATAGCCCGGGTCCGCGTGACGCTGGGCAGCGGCGCGGAGACGGCGGCGATCGACAACCTGGTCTTCGTGACGCCGACGTCCTTGCCGGATCTGGCCACGTCGGGCGTCGCTGGTCCCGCTGCTGCGGCCGCGGGCGCGACGGTCGACGTGCAGTATACGGTGACGAATCTCGGTGCGGTCCCGGCCGTGGGGCCGTGGACGGAGACGGTGTCGCTCTCGGGTGACAACGTCATTGGTGGCGACCAGGTGCTCGCGACGTTCGAGGTGCCGGGACCCTTGGCGGCCGGGGCGTCGGTCGTGGTCACGCGGTCGGTGACGATCCCGGCCGTGGAGAACGGGAACCGCTGGTTCATCGTGACCACGGACGCGGGCGAGACGGTTCAGGA
Source organism: Limisphaerales bacterium (assembly GCA_965284395.1). GTDB lineage: Bacteria > Verrucomicrobiota > Verrucomicrobiia > Limisphaerales > UBA9464 > UBA6176. The sequence continues at coordinate 2,490,978 of OZ260084.1, forward strand.
ACTGGGTTCGCCCGCGAACAACACCGCGGTGGCGGTGAGTCCGATCAACATCTCGCAGCCGGATCTGGTGGTGGACTCCGTGACGACCACGGAAGCAGCGAACTTCGGGTCGGCGGTGGTCGTTCAATGGATCGTTCGGAATGCCGGCGGGGTGCCGGCAGCGAACTGGACCGACCTGATCACCTTGCGGACGGACGGCGGGGTGCTGCTTTCGAACCTGGGCTCGCGGCCTGCGGGTGCCTCGGCGCCGTTGGCGGCGGGTGCGTCCGTGACGCTTTCCCAGACGGTGAACCTGCCGGCAACGGGCCTGCTTCCCGGCGCCTATCGGGTTGGAGTCACGACGGACTCCGGATCGCAGGTGACGGAGTCGAACGAGGGCAACAACGCCACGCTGGGCGGGTTGATCCAACTCACGCCGCCGCCGAGGCCTGACCTGGTGGTCGAAGACATCGTCGTCCCGGCGACCGTGGTCCCCGGTGTGCCGTTCAACATCACGTGGTCGACGCGGAATGTCGGCACGGTCGTGGCGGCGGGGCCCTGGTCCGAGACGGTGTCGCTGTCGGCGGATGCCTCGATTGGCGGAGATCTCCTGCAGGTGACGGTGAATGTCCCGGGGCCGCTCGCCGCCGGTGCAACGCTTTCCCAGTCGGCGAGCGTGCTGATCCCGGTCGACGGGATCGCGGGCAGCTTCCGGGCCGTGGTCGCGACGGACACGGCGGGGCAGGTGGTGGAGGAATCCGACGCCAACAATGCCTCGATCAGTGCCGGTGCCCTGGCGGTTCCGAGCCAGTTGCGACTGGTGGTTGCCCCGGCCCAGACGACCGAGACGGGCGCGCCGGTCAGCTTCACGGTCACGCGCAACGGCAGCCGCACGGAGTCTTTGGAGGTGGCGCTGTCGAGCGGTGACACAACCGAGCTCACGGTGCCGGCCAGCGTGGTCATCCCGGCTGGAGCGTCGTCGGTGTCCTTCGCCGGAACGCCGGTGGCGGACGGCATCGTTGATGGAGATGTGCTCGTTGAAGTCACGGCGTCGGCCGGTGGCTTTGCCCCCGCTGCGGCCTCGGTGAACGTCCGCAACGTGGATCTGCCGGTGCTGACGCTGACCGTGGGCAGCCCGCAGGTGGGCGAGGGCCTGACCGTCTCGGCGACGGTCTCCCGAGGTGCGGCCAGTCCGTCACCGCTGACCGTCAATGTCGCGAGCAGCGACCCGGTCCAATTGATCGCACCAGCATCGGTGGTCATCCCGGCGGGTCAGGCGTCCGTGACGTTTGCCCTGATCGGCGCGGCCGACACGGCCATCGAGCCGGATTCGGCCTACCGGGTGGACGTGACGGCGCCGGGACACGTGGCTGGATCGGCCATGGTGACGGTGGTGGACGACGATCTCCCGACGCTGGCGATCTCGCTGACCTCGTCGAGCGTGTCCGAGGGTGCGGGCGCTGCGGCAACGCAGGGAACGGTGACCCGTTCGTTCAGCAGCGACCGTGCCTTGACGGTGCGGCTCGCCTCCTCGGATGTGACGGCTGCGACGGTGCCGGCGACGGTGGCCATTCCGGCGGGCCAGGCGTCCGTGAGCTTTGCGGTTGGAGCCGTGAACGATGACGTGGTGGACGGCGCGCAGGTGGCCAACCTGACGGCGGTGATCCTGCTCGGCGGAGCGCCCACGGGTGGGACGGCAACGACATCCCTGACCGTGACGGATGACGACGGCGCGACGCTGTTGCTGTCGTTCAACCGCTCCACGTTGGCCGAAGGCGTGTCGAATGGCGCGACCGGAACCCTCCGGCGCAACACGGATCCCTCGGTCCCGCTGGTGGTGGACCTGAGTGCGGACATTGGCGGCGAGTTGGTGCTGCCAGCGACGGTGGCTTTTGAAGCGGGTTCGGCCACGGCGACGTTCCCGGTGGGGACGCTGGACGACGGCACGCCCGACGGCGCACGCCGGGTCACGGTGACGGCCTCGCGCGCTGGCTACACTCCGGGCGTGGCCCAGCTGGTGGTCAGCGACATCAACCTTCCCGACCTGCTGGTGAGTTCGGTGACGCTGCCCCCGACCGGTGAGACGGACTCCTATGTGACCGGATCGTATCGGGTCGAGAACCGCGGCCTCCGGGCCGCCCAGGCGTTCACGGTGCGGCTGTTCCTTTCCCCGGACCCGACCTATGACGCGTCGGACGTGCTGGCCTTCCAGTACAACTTCCCCGCGGAACTTCCGCCCGGAAGCTTCTTCGAGGTAAGCCCGCCGATCCGCCTGCCGCGCGAAACCGGGCGGCGTTATCTGATCGCGGTGGTGGACGTCAACGGCGTGGTGACGGAGACCGATGAGTCCAACAACACCACGGTTTCGGCGCCGATCGACGTGCGGCCGGCTTACAGCGCGACGGTGTCGACGGACACGGATGTCGCGCCGGCGGGGACGGTGATCCCGATGCGGGGCGTTGCGCGGCTGGTGAACGGCTCGCCGGCGCCTTCGGTGCTGGTCAACGTGCACGTGGTGGTCCGCGGGACGCGGCGCGTGATCTCGGCGCTGACGGATTCGGCGGGCGAGTTCCGGCTGAACTTCACGCCGCTTCCCGGTGAGGCGGGCCAGTACGACATCGCGGCCGCCCATCCGGGAGTCAGCGAACCTCCGACCCAGGATGTATTCGTGCTGCTCGGATTCCGCGTGGCTTCGCCGGGGTCGGTCACGGTGATCGAAGGCGGATCGGCCACGGGGTCGGTCCCGGTGGACAACCTCTCGGCCATCGACCTGAACGCGGTGGCGGTCGAAGTGTTGAACCCGCCGGCGGGTGTCGCCGTCACGGCCAACCTTTCCGGCAACGTGCTTCCGGGTGACGGCCGGTTGACGCTGGGATACGCGGTCACGGCCCCGTTGGGCGTGGTTCGCGGCGGGACGGCCCGCCTGCGGGTGACCACCCAGGAAGGTCCGTCCGCGGTGGTGGATCTTCCGATCCACGTGGAGGCGCTCCGTCCGCAGTTGGCTGCGACTCCCTCGGCGCTGGTGTCGGGCATGCGTCGTGGTACGCAGCTTTCGGTGGCCTTCGAGGTCATCAACCAGGGTGGCTTGGCGACGGGACCCTTGCGGGTGCTGTTGCCGCCGATTCCGTGGTTGACGAGCGCCTCGACCGCGCTGCCCTCACTCGCGCCCGGCGAGAAGACGACGATCTCGCTGCTCCTCACGCCTCCCGCCGACCTGCCGCTCGGGCCTTACACGGGTTCATTGCTGGTGGGATCGGACAATTCGCAGGTGACGATCCCGTTCACCTTCCGCTGCCTCTCGGATTCGATCGGATCGATGCAGGTGGAGGTGACGGATGAGTACACCTTCTACGCGGAAGGTGCGCCGCGGTTGACGAACGCGGTGATCCGGTTGGTGGATGCCTTCACGGGCGTGGCGGTGCTGGAGACGAACAGCGGTCCGACCGGGCTCGTGCTGTTGCCAGGCATCGCGGAGAATTACTACCGGTTGGAAATCTCGGCCGACCAGCATTCGTCCTACTCGCAGGTCCACCTGGTGCCCGCGGGTGGACAGACGAACGTGACCGCGTTCCTGTCGCGCCAGGCGGTGCGGTACACGTGGAAGGTCGAGCCGACCGAGATCGAGGACCGGACGAAGATCGTGATCGAGACCGTGTTCGAGACGGCGGTGCCGTTGCCGGTGGTGACGATCGAACCCGCGTCCTATGACCTCGCCCAGATCGTGGGCAACGAGGGGCAGGTGAACTTCAAGGTGTCGAACCACGGCCTGATCGCGGCGAAGAACGCGAGCCTGCAGGTGCCGGAGCACCCCGACTGGGTGTTCGAGCCGTTGATCAAGGACTTCGGCGACCTGCCGGCGAAGACCTCGTTGGTGGTGCCGATGACCATCCGTCGGGCGACGCCTGCCGGCGGAGGCAGTGGGTTGCGCCGGGTGGCCTCGACGGCGGCTGGCGGTGGGTCCTGCATCACCGCTGGCTTCACCATCTATGAACTGGTCTGCGGTGATCAGACCAACAAGTACACGGTGCCGTACGTCATGTTCAACGCGGGCGCTGGTTGCGGCGGCAATGGTGGGAGCACCTATCCGCGACTGGATTTCCGCGGGGAAATCGGCCCCGGCGGCGGTGGACCGGGAGGCGGATCCTGCTTCCTGTGCTCGGTGCCGAGCTACGGCGTGCCTGTCACGCCAACGTCGGCGCCGGAGGGTTGCGATCCCTGCAAGTTGAACCTCGGGATCGGCCTCGCGGAGTGCGTGATCGACCAGCTCGCGAACAAGTTCCCGCTGATCAAGGCGCTGAACTGCCTGTACGCGCTCTCCAAGTGCGGCGGGAAGATCGAGGACAAGGGAATCGGCGGGGCGTTGTCGCTGGATTGCCTGAACACGATTCCCGGTTGCTCGCCGATCGAGATTCCGGGCCTGTCGGAGTTCTCCTGCATCCGCGGCCTGCTTTGCGCCTGCGTGAACAACAACAGCCCGTCGATCGCCCAGTGCCTCTGCGCGCTGACGGACACGCCGTTCACACGCGACACGGTCGACAAGTGCGGAGGCGGGTCCGGCGGTGGAAGTTCGACGCGCCGGTCCGCCGGTCTGGCGATCGGACCGGACCACGACCAAGTCTACCTGCGGTTGAACCCGCTGCCGATCCTCCCGCCGAACGTTCCCGAGCTCGCCGAGCTGCGGACACGCACCGACCGGTTGCGCCGGATGATGGCGCCGATGGTTTACCTGCTGGACGACGAGGCCTGGGCCGCTGCGAAGGCGACGGATCCCGCCAACATTGCGTTCTGGGCTGCCTTCGCGGAACGGTCTGGCGGCGCATCGGCCGACCAGCATCTGCTGAATCCGGGCGAACTCGGCGAACTGGTCGCCCTGACCCCGCCCTCGGGCGTGCCGGCCGAGAGCATCCAGAAGTTCCTGAACCGCTGGAACCGCACCGTCGAGTATCGCCGGGGCGGCATCACGAACTGGACGGACCTGCCTGCCGGGTTCAACGAGGACTTCATCGCGGACGACGTCCTGCGCGGACTGCTCGCCGAGGCGGCGGCCGCCCGTGAGGAAAACCTCGCCGAGGGCTTCAACGACGAGTACTCGGCGATCAAGGATGCCCGCGACCGCCTGAACAACGCGCTGCTCAACGGCGGCGGCGTCTGCGCCCGGGTGAAGCTCCGCCTCGAACAGGAGGCCGTCATCACCCGTGATGCGTTCAAGGCGACTCTCGAAGTGGAGAACAACACCTCCGGCGCGCTCGATCTGGTCAGCGTCGAACTGCGCGTCGAACGCGAGGACGGTTCGTCTTCGACCACCGACTTCGGCATCCGGACGCCGACGTTGTCCGGCCTGGGCGCCGTCGATGGCACGGGCGTGATCGGTGCCAACTCCACCGGCAAGGCCACGTGGATCCTGGTGCCGACGAGCGACGCGGCGCCAACCGCACTGACCGTCCACTACGTGAGCGGCACCCTGCGGTACCGCCAGGACGGCGTGATCATCACGGTGCCCCTGGCCCCGAGCCGCATCGAGGTGCTGCCGAACCCGAACCTCGTGGTGCAGTACTTCCACCAGCGCGACGTCTTCTCGGACGATCCGTTTACGGTGCCCACCGAGCCGTCGGTTCCGTTCTCGTTGGGCGTCCTCGTCCGCAACGAGGGCTATGGAACCGCGCGGAACTTCCGCATCATCTCGGGCCAGCCCCAGATCGTGGAGAACGAGAAGGGCCTGCTGGTCGACTTCAAGATCATCGCCACGGAGGTGGCCGGGCAGAACCTGACGCCGTCGTTGACGGCAGACTTCGGCAACGTCGGCCCGGGCCAGATCGTGATCGGCCGGTGGCTGTTCACCTCGACGCTCCAGGGTAACTTCCGGGAGTACACGGCGTCCTTCGCCCACCAGGATGAACTGGGCGATCCGCGGCTGTCGCTGATCGAGGCGGTCACCATCCATGAGATGACCCGGATGGTGGAGGTGGGTGCGCCGTTCGCTGACGGCAAGCCCGACTTCCTGGTGAACGACCAAGGCGATCCGCGCAACATGCCGGACACGCTCTACCTGAGCGACGGCACGACCAACCGGGTGTCCACCGTGGAACTCGCCACCGTCTCGGCCACGCCGGGCGGAGGGGTCACCGAGGTCACCATCAATGCCGCCATGCCGGCCGGATGGACCTACCTGCGCATCCCCGAGCCTTCCAACGGCTCGCTCCGGTTGCACCGCATCGTGCGGTCGGACGGCAAGGAACTGGGACTCGACCGCGAGTTCTGGATCACCGACCGGACCTTCCCCGGACTCGGCGCGCGGCCGATCTACGAGCAGATCCTGCATCTGATCGACTTCAACTCGACGGGTAGTTACCGCCTCATCTACACGGCCCCGCCGGCGCCGGATGGCACGGCCCCCGTGAGCGCGGTGCTGCCGCTGCCCGCGAGCAGCCCCGCCCAGATCCCGGTCAGTTGGTCGGGCACGGATGACACGGGGATCGTCTCCTACGACATCTACGTGTCCGAGGATGGCGGTCCGTTCAACGCGTGGCTGACGGCGACACCGCTCGCCGGCTCGGTCTATCCCGGCGTGGTGGGGCGTTCGTATGCCTTCTTCAGCCGGGCGCGCGACCTGGCCGGCAACGTGGAGGCACAGCCGGCCAGCCCGGATGCCAGCACGACGGTCGCGTTCGTCTCGAGCGCCCCGACGATCTCGGGAATCGCGCCCCAGACGACTCCGGCGGGTCTTCCGCTGGCGGGCATCGGGTTCACCGTGGGTGACTCCGACACGCCGCTCCAGGACCTCAGGATCAACGTGGGTTCCTCGAACCCGGGCCTCATCTCGTCCGCGAACGTCCTGATCTTGGGTGACGGCGCAGCCCGCACCCTCTCGCTGACCTCTGCCGCCGGCCAGGCAGGTCAGGCGACCATCACCCTGACCGTCAGCGATGGGTCGGCGTCGGCCTCGACGTCGTTCCTCGTAACGGTTACGGCCCGCAACCAGTCCCCGATCGCCGGTGCCGATTCGCTCAGCCGCAAGCCGGGTGAAGCGGTGAAGGTCGCGATCGCCGACCTGCTGGCGAATGACACGGATCCCGACTTCGATCCAGTGAGCTTCGCGGGCGTCACGTCGCCCTCGGCCAACGGTGGAACGGTCCGGCGCACCGGACCATGGATCCTCTACTCGCCTGCGGCGGGCAGCGATGCGGACGACTCATTCACCTATCAGGTTTCCGATGGCCGCGGAGGGGTCGGGATCGGGGTGGTGACGATCCGGGTGTCGGGCGGAAATCCCTCACCGAGCCGCAACGTCCTCACGCTCGACCGGGATCTGTCGGGCCGGGTGACCATCCGGTTCGCGGGCATTCCTGGCCGCCAGTACCGGATCGAGGCGACCGCTGACCTCGCGAATCCCTCGTGGAGTTCGTTGGGCAACGCCACGGCGGGGGTCAATGGGCTCTTCGAGTTCACGGACACCGACGCCGCCAACCATGTCACGCGTTACTACCGCAGTGTCGACGCGACCAACCCCTGAACCCCAACCTCTGGACAAGCAGACCATGAAACTCCTGCCCATCGCACTGGTCCTCGCGACTGGACCGCTCGCGGCCCAGTCGTTCCTGTTCAACGTCAACAGCGGGTTCATCCCCGACAACGATTCGGCCGGCCTGGCCGACGTACGGTCGGTTGCCACGACCACGACGCAGATCCTGTCCCTCGAGGTCCGGGTGAACATCGCCGGCGTCGGTTCCGGCGCCTACAACGGGGACCTGTACCTGACCCTGCTTCATGGGTCCGGCTTCAGCGTCCTGCTCAACCGCCCGGGTGTCACTTCGGTGGATCCGTTCGGTTCGCCCGACAACGGGTTCCAGGTGACGTTCGCCTCGACGGGGACGCTCGGAGACATCCACAACTACCGGTCGATCCTTGGGACCTCCGAGGACACGGTTCTGGATCCGGTGACCGGTCGCTGGGAGCCGGATGGCCGGTTGGTGGATCCGTCGCTCGTGCTCAACACGTCCCCGCGGACGGCATCATTGGGTTCATTCGTCGGGCTGGATCCGAATGGTTCGTGGACGTTGTTCGCCGCAGACCTCGGATCCGGTGGATTGGCGCGGCTGGACTCGTGGGAGTTGGTCATCACGCCGCAGACGACGCCGGTGCCGGAGCCCGAGGACCTGGCGATGATCGGGGGAATCGGACTGGTGGCAGTGGCGGTGTGGCGGAGGAGGACGCGTTGAATCAGGTGGTGGTGGACGCGGATTCGCGCCCTGGCCACCGGCGGCGCGTCCGGTCACAACCCCCGGAAGGAGGTTGGGGCGAGACTCTGTCGAGACGGTCCACGTTCGGCTCGTGATCAGACTCGTCCCACCCCTTGCAGGGGGTAGTGGTATGAGGTGCTTCGTGCGAACGTGCGGACGCCCGAGGGGGAAAAGCCGTGCAGCGCCTGAGTGAGTGGAATACTGTGTAGGCTATGTTCTCCGGGCTTGGGGCATGTCTTGCCCGTCTTCGTGGCGGGACGGTGGGCTGGGGGCTGGCGATGGTTCTTGTTGTTCTGGCAGCCAGCCACTGGATCACCCCGCGCTTGCACCCGGCGGAACTGGATGGGGACAGCTACCTGGCGGGAGCGGAGGGGCTGGGCACCGGTCAGGGATACCGGATGGTGAGCGCGATCGGTGCCCCGCCATTGTCGACCTATCCTCCCCTGCATCCGGCCTTGGCTTCGTGGGTCTGGTGGCTGAATCCGGACTACCCGTCGAACCTCGGCCTGTTGCATGGGTGGATGCAGGCCTTGGCGGCTGCCGCCCTCCTGCTGATACATCTGGAATGGGTGCGACGGGGCATGCCTGCCTGGTTGTCCGCATTGCTGTGTGCGGCAAGAGGCACTTCAGGTTCAGGAGGTAGGGGCCTGGATTCGCCAGAACGTGACGGAGCACGATATCGTGGGGACCGATGGGTCACTTGGTTATCACGACCTGTATCGTGCTGGCGGACGCCGGCTCCTGGTCGGCGCAGGAGGCGAAGCGATCCCGCGGTACCAGCCGGTCCCGCAGGATCCTTCGCTCAGAGCCCGTTTTCTGGTGGTTGTGGGCGAGCCAAATCGCCCCCTCCTGATCGGCTGGGTGACGCGAACCCAAGCGGGCAACATCCGGGTCCTGGAGCGTCCGGCGGCATCTGCTCCTTAGCCGTATCCATGCGACTGAAGGCGGGGACCGGTTCACGCGGAGACGCGGAGACGCGGAGAAGGGACACCTGGACGGGAGGCTGAGCAGTCACCGTTTGGTGAAAAGTGTCCGACGTTGGAAGGTTGGGAACCTGACCCTCTCTCCGCGGCTCCGCGTGAGAATTCTTCTGCATGGACACGGCTTAGCGGCTTCCCGGGATCTTCCCGGCGCCAGGGCGCATCTCGACACTGCCCCCGGTGTCAAACGGAGCGGCAACGTCCTCGCTGCCCTTCAATGCCTTTTTCCAGGGCGACGAGGACGTCGCCACCCCGTTCCTGTGATGATTCGGGGGAAGTGTCGAGATGCGCCCCGGCGCCACTGGCCGAAATTCTGTGGATGAATCCAGAGCTTTCTGGGTTTATTTCGCGCGGTTACGAACCATTACGAGGCATCATGAGCGTTCTAGTTGTAGGCACGACGGCGTTGGATTCGATCAAGACCCCGAAACGGGAGAACCCCCGTCTGCTGGGTGGCTCGGCGAGCCACGCCGCGGTGGCGTCGTCGTTCTTCGCACCCACGAAGCTGGTGGGCGTCGTCGGCGGCGATTTCCCGGCGAAGTACATCAAGCTTTATGAGAAGCACGGCCTCTGCCTGAAGGGCCTCGAGCGCGTGAAGGAGGGCAAGACCTTCCATTGGTCCGGCGAATACGAGGTCAACATGAACAACCGCCGGACCCTCGAGACGGTCCTCGGTGTCATCGAGAACTGGCAGCCCGCGATCCCCGGCGACTACGAGACGACGCCCTACGTCCTGCTTGCGAACATCTCGCCCCAGGTGCAGCACCGCGTGCTCGACCAGGTCACCAAGTCGAAGTTCGTCGTCGCGGACACCATGGATCTCTGGCTGAACATCGCCTTGCCCGAGGTCCATCGCCTCCTCAAGCGGGTGGACTGCCTCGTCCTCAATGACTCCGAGGCACGCCAGCTGACCGACGAGGACAATGTCGTCACCGCCCTCCCCAGGATCCACAAGCTCGGGCCCAAGTACGTCATCATCAAGAAGGGCGAGCACGGCTCGATCCTGTCCGGGCCCAAGGGCCTGTTCGTCGCGCCCGCTTACCCCCTCAAGAAGGTCATCGACCCCACCGGCGCGGGCGATTCGTTCGTGGGTGGCCTCATGGGTTACCTGGCCAGCCAGCGCAAGGGCAGCATCGACGACAACCTCCGTCGGGCGATCGTCCACGGGGCCGTGGTGGCGTCGTTCTGCTGCGAGGGCTTCGGCCTCACGGTCACGACGAAGGTTACCAAGGACGACATCCAGGCGCGCTATCGCGAACTGGAGAAGATTGCCCGGCTCTGAAGCAATCCCCTCCCGGGTCTGACGCCATGACGTTCAGCGTGGTCATCCCCACCCTGAACGAGGCGGCTACTTTGCCGGCCACGCTGGAATCTGTAGCACGCGCCTCCGTCGGGCATCCGGTGGAGGTGATCGTCGCTGACGGCGGGAGCTCGGATGGCACGCGGGATCTGGCGGCGACATTCGAGGGCGCGTCCGTGCGGGTCCTCACTGGGCCCGCTGGCCGCGGCGCTCAGTTGGCTGCGGGCATTGTCGCGACGTCCGGCGAAGTCGTGATCCTACTCCACGCGGATACCTGGATTCCTCAGGACGCGTTCGCAGCGATCTCCAGACGGTTGTCCTCGGCACCGGACGTCGCCGGCGGCGGTTTTCGGAAGGCATTCCGGGAAGGGCCTGCACTGCTTCGTCTCGGAGCCGTGACGCGGTCCGAATTCTACTTCCGGCTGACCGGTCGTCTGTTTGGGGATCAGGCCATGTTCGTCCGGCGGGACGCGCTGGAGCGATGCGGAGGCATGCCCACGTGGGCGCTGATGGAGGATCTGGAACTGGGCCGACGCCTTCGGAAGGTGGGCAAATTGGTGCTGCTGCCGGAGGTCGTGCGCACCTCCGGTCGGCGATTCGGGCAACGGGGAACGCTGCGGACCTGGTGGCGGATGGCGCGGGTGCAGTGGATGTACCTTCGCGGGCGGCCGGTGGAAGAGATGGTGGCGGCCTATCACGAAGGGAAGTGAGAGGTGGGGCCAAGGAGAGTTCCCGGTTGCCAGTTGCCAGTCGCCAGTTAACGAGGGGGGCAGGGAGAGTTCCCCGTTGCCGGAACTGGTACGCCGAAGGCGTTTCAGGCGATAGCCCCGGTTGGCGCGGAGGCGCCTACCCGGGGGAAGGCGTGATGAACGATTCGCACCCAGTAGGCGGTGCGAAGGATCCCCGACCTCTGCAACCCCTCCAGGGTTGGAACCTCTTCTACGAGATTACCCAGGGTTCCGCTCCGCGACCCCGGCATAGCATCTGCAACGCCTCCGGCGTACCGTGGCCGTGCCCCGAAGGGGCAACCGGTGAAAGCCCGGGGTGAAACCCCGGGAGCCACGCCACCCAACGTCTTCCGTGCCCTGAGAGGGCACGCGGAACACGGTGCGCTCGGTCACCGTTCGCGCCGTTGGGGCGAGGTCTCGCGGGCGGGGACCCAGGGTTCCGCTCCGCTCCACCCTGGGCTGCCCCGTGTGCCGCGTTGCGGCCAGGGCGGGCACCGGAAGCTCCCCGTTTGCCAAAGATCGGTTCCATTCCCCGCATCCTCAGCCGAAACCATGCGATTGGAGGCGGGGACAGGTTCACGCGGAGACGCGGAGGGAAAAGGACACCTTGCTGGCAAGTTGGGCAGTCGCCGTTTGGTGAATGGTTCCCGACGCTCCACCATTCGTGACCGGCTTCTCTCTCGGCGCTCTCCGCGGCTCCGCGTGAGAATTCTGCCGCATGGATACGGCTCAGGTCGGCCACCGCGCGAGGGAGTACGCCGAGGTAACGAGGCGGCGCTTGGGAATCCGGGTGGGCTCGCGTAGGGTGCGGGCATGGAAGATCGACCAGAGGACGCCGGAGGACGGGTGGCGGCGCATCAGTTGCCGCCGGTGTTCGTGGGAACGCTCTTCGCGTGCCTGCTGGGCGGAATGGTGCCGGGGATCTACATGACGTTGGTGGCTGCCCCGGGGTACCAGGGGTCGCCGGTGTATGGGTTGCTGCTGCCGTGGTCGTTGTTGCCGTTCATTCTGGCAACGGCGGCGGGTTGGGTGGGTCGGACCCTGCCCGAGGGGCGGCTGCTGCGGTTCTGGGCGATGTTGGCGGCGGTGTTGGGAGCGGTGGTTTACACGTACTACATGCTGTTCCATCCGCGTGGAGTGCGGAACGTCCAGGTGTTCCTGTACCTGCCGTTGTGGCAGTGGTTGATGATGGCGCGGGCGATGATGAGGTCGGTGCTGGCGTGGCGTCGGGAGTTGCGGAGTGGAGGGGGCGAGGCTGGGAGTGGTCACTAATTCTGCTTCTGGTTTGCGTAAGCGTTGGTGATACACCCGCTTTCTTGACCAAGAGGAGCGGCCCGGTACGATGCTCAACTGAACACTTCGCCTTGGAACCAGCCGGGTTGGTAAGTCCAACCGGGCGATTCCGCGGCAAATTTTTTGACAGGATCATCGATGAGTGACGCAGCTGTAGCCACCTCCGCGGGTGGCCAACCCACGGTCTCGAAGATTTCCGAGGCCGTGATCCGGATCGCGGGAAATTCCCAGGACGGCATCCAGGCCATTGGCGGGTTCCTAGCCCGCCTCGCAGGCCGAAGCGAACAGGAGGTCATGACGTTCATGACCATCCCGTCGACCATCTCCGGTGGTCCGTCGATCTTCCAGGTGCGCATCGGTTCGGGAGAGGTCCTCTCGGCCGGTGACGAGGCGGACATGCTGCTGGCCTTCTACGACCACAGCTACACCGCCCACCTCAATTCCCTCCGCAAGGGTGGCATCGTGATCTACGACTCCGACCACCTGAAGCCCGAGGCGATTCCCGCGGAAAACCTGACCAAGTACCGCCACGTCGGCGTGCCGATCTCTTCCCTCACGGTCGAGGCCATCGGCGGCACCGGTCGTGACAAGGGCAAGAACGTGTACGCCCTCGGCCTCCTCGCCCGGATGTTCGACCTGAACGTTCCCAAGCTCCATCGGTTGCTGCAGGAGCGTTTCACCGGCAAGGACCCCAAGATCGCCGAGACCGCGCTCAACGCCTTCAACGCCGGTTACAACTACACGCTGGCCACGGCTCCCGAGCTGTTCCGGTTCAAGCCCGGTGAAAACGTCGGCCAGTCCCAGGTCGTCATGAGCGGCAACGAGGCGCTCGGCTACGGCCTGATCGCCGCGGGCGTCCGCTTCGGTGCCGGTTATCCGATCACCCCCTGGTCGGACATCATGGAGCTCCTGCGCCGCGAACTGCCGAAGTACGGCGGCCAGTTCCAGCAGTGCGAGGACGAGATCGCGTCGGTGTCCATGGCGATTGGTGCCAGCTGGGGTGGCCGGGTCGCGGTCACGGGTTCCTCCGGTCCCGGCATCGCGCTCAAGACCGAGGCCATCGGTTGGGCGGTCATGGCGGAGATGCCGCTGGTCGTGGTCGACGTGCAGCGCGGCGGCCCTTCCACGGGCATGCCGACGAACATCGAGCAATCCGACCTGAACATCGCCGTCTATGGCGGCCATGGCGACAGCCCGCGCGTCGTCATCGCTCCGTCGACCGTCGAGGACTGCTTCTACTCCGCGATCGAGGCGGTGAACATCGCGCGCAAGTACAGCACGCCGGTGATCCTCCTCACGGATCAGGGCATCGCGACGCGGATCGAGGCCTTCAAGGAACCCGATCTGCAGAAGATCGTGCAGGACATCTCGCCGGATTTCTCGGCGGTGACCGACCACAAGCCCTACGACCTTTCCGCTCCGGACGGCGTCACCCGGCACATCGCCCCCGGCACGCGGGTCGCGAGCGGCAAGTATCCGGTGGTGACCGGCCTGGAGCACGACGAGCTCGGGCATCCCACGGGTTCGCCGAAGCTGCACATCCAGATGACGGCCAAGCGCCGCAACAAGCTCAAGAAGCTGGCCTCGGAGCTGCCGAAGCCAGTCGTCTACGGTCCGTCCGAAGGCCAGACGCTGCTGGTGAGCTGGGGCTCGGCGCAGGGTCCGACCCAGGAGGCCGTGAAGGCCGCCCGCGCTGCCGGCAAGGCGGTGTCCGCGCTCCACATCAAGTACATCAGCCCGCTCCCGAACGACCTCGACAAGATCTTCGAGGGCTTCACGAACGTGTTCGTGGTGGAGCTGAACGACGAAGGCGTCAATGGCGTCGGCCAGTTTGGAGCCCTCCTCCGGGCCCGCTACCCGGATCGCAAGATCCGCGGCATCACGAAGTGCGACGGCCTCACCTGGAAGGTTCGCGAGATCCTCGACCGCGTCGCGGCACTGACGGCCTGAATAACTGAACGAACCGGAATCCCTTTTTGATACGACTATGAGCGAGATGGCCTTTCCGTTCGCCGTGCTTCCGCGCGGCATCAATACCAACGCGACGCCGGTGGCGCCGCTGACCGAGGCGGACCGCAAGCCGCTGACGAAGAAGGAAGTGTCCGCGGATCATCCGACCTGGTGCCCGGGCTGCGGCGACTTCTCCGTGCTGGCGCTGTACTTCAAGCTGATCGAGAAGCGCCGCATGCATCACGAGAAGATCACGACCGTGGCCGGCATCGGCTGCTCGTCGCGCTTCCCGTACTTCGTGCAGGCGCACGGCGCGCACTTCATCCACGGCCGCGCGCTTCCGTTCGCGTCCGGCGTTTCCCTGAGCCGCCCGGACCTGCACGTGTTCGTGTTCGGTGGCGACGGCGACGCGTTCTCGATCGGTGGCAACCACTTCACGCACACCGCCCGCAAGAACGTGAAGCTCACCTACGTGGTCATGGACAACAACGTCTACGGCCTCACCAAGAACCAGACCTCCCCGACCTCGCCCCTGGGCTACAAGTCCAAGACCGACTCGTGGGGTTCCAAGGATCGCCCGGTGAACCCGATCAAGCAGGCGATCTGCGCCGGCGCGACCTTCGTGGCCCGCTCCACGAGCACGAACCCGAACCACGTCCTCGCCATGATGGAACAGGCGATGGACCACGACGGCTTCAGCTTCATCCAGGTGCTGAGCGAGTGCGTCGAATTCTACCCGGGTGCCTTCGACAACGCGAATCCCCGCAAGGGCGGCGCGTTCGCCGAGGTGCCCAAGGAGCATGACGTCACGGACGAGTATGCCTCGTACCGCCTCGCCGAGGACCTGACCCCGGGCAAGTTCGGCGTGATCTACAAGACCACCCGTCCGACGAAGAACGCCAACGAAGGCCAGATCATCGCCGATCACCAGGCGAAGTTCGCCGGGCTCGAGCCTTGGCAGATCCTCAAGAAGAACTTCGATCGCATGAAGTAATCTCCCGGCGACCTCCGGTTGCTGGTTTGTTCCAAAGGCCCCTTCCCGTTCGCGGGTAGGGGCCTTCGTGATTTTGGAGGGGGCGCTTCGCACCCCTGCCGGGGTGCGATTCGAAAACGACGCGTGTTCCCCGGGTGCGTGCTGCGCACGACCCGGGGCTATCGGCTTCCATCCCTCCGGGATGATCCGGGAAGCCGGAGGGGAGCCGCATGCATCGGGGGGCGCGGTCCGGATGTCTCGGGACGCCGGAGGCGTCGGAGCCGCTAGCCCGGGGTGCGAAGCGACCCCGGGGCAAGGGCGCCCGTGAGTGACCAACCCTGGAGGGGTTGAAGATGGCCGAGGCTTCGCACCCCTGCCGGGGTGCGATTCGAAAACGACGCGTGTCCCCCGGGTGCGTGCTGCGCACGACCCGGGGCTATCGGCTCCCATCCCTCCGGGATGACCCCGGAGCCCCGAGAGGAGGTGTGCGCCGGTGCTGATCCATCACCGGACGCCCCAGCGGAAGGGATCGGATTCGTCGAGGAGGAGCGTGATGTCGGCGTTGACGTGGGCGGTGCCGGTCACGGTGGGTGCGATGGTTCCGGCGGAGCGGTCGATCCACTCGAAACGCCCGGTGAAGCGGCTGCCGAGGATGCTCTCCTGGATCCACGGTTGGCCGGGAGTGAGTTTTCCGTCGGCGGCGAGGCAGGCGAGCTTGGCGCTGGTGCCGGTGCCGCAGGGGGACCGGTCATAAGCCTTGCCGGGGCACAGGACGAAGTTGCGGGAGTGGGCGTCGGGAGCGCCGGGAGGCCCGAAGAGCTCGACGTGATCGATCTCCGGGAAGCCCTGGGTGTTCACCGCCTGGCGAATGCGCCAGGAGACATCGGTCAGCGCCTCGACGTGGCGCAGTTCGAGGGAAAGCCCGTGCTTCTCGACGAGGAAAAACCAGTTGCCGCCCCAGGCGACGTCGCCGGTGACGGGGCCGATGCCCTCGACCTGGACGGTGACGCCCTTGACCTTCCGATGGCTCGCGACGTTGGCGACGGAAGCGGTGCCGTCCGGGTGAAGCGTGGCGGTGACGGGACCGACGGGCGTGTCGAGGCGCAGGTCGCCGGGTTGGAGCCGGCCGAGGTGCGCGAGCGTGGCGACCAGGCCGATGGTGCCGTGGCCGCACATGCCGAGGTAGCCGACGTTGTTGAAGAAGATGACGCCGGCCTGGCAGGTGGGATCCGAAGGCGGGACGAGGAGCGCGCCGACGATCACGTCGGAACCGCGTGGTTCGTTGACGATGGCCGAGCGGTAGTGGTCGAAGTTCTCCCGGAACCGGCGGACGCGTTCGGTGAGCGGGCCGGAGCCGAGGTCGGGACCGCCTTCGAGGACGACGCGGGTGGGCTCGCCGCCGGTGTGGGAATCGAGGACGTGGATCTTGTGCATGGTGGTCAGTTGAGTCGGATGGCGCGTTGGATGCGGATGGGTGGCGAGAGCTGTTGGGCGTCGGCCTTGGAGGCGTGGATCTTTCGGACGAGATCCATGCCCTTCACGACGCGGCCGAAGGCGGCGAAGCCCTGGCCGTCGGGATTGCGGGTGCCGCTGAAGTCGAGTTCGGGTTGGTCGCCGACGCAGATGAAGAAGTGGTGGGTGGCGGAATCGGGACCTTCGCGGGCCATGGAAAGGGTTCCGTCGAGGTGACGCAGGCCGGTGTCGCGGGTGCGCTCGAGGGGAATGGGTGGGAAGGCGTCCTTCTCGCGGGCGGCGTTCGCCTGGGCCTGGATCACCGAGATGCGGATCCGGTTGGTGGGTTGATTGTCATCGCGGACGGTGCGGAAGAACGTGCCGTCCGCGTAGAACCCTTCGTGCACATACCGCAGGAAGTTCGTCGTGGAGATGGGTGCGTGCTTCGGATCGAGTTCGACCTCGATGTCGCCCAGTGCGGTCTGGATGGAGACGACGGGGCGGTCGCCGACCGGAGCCTGACGCCATTGGAACTTGGGTGCCTTGGCCGGGTCGTGTCCGGTGAGGTGGGCCTGTCCTTCGGCGGGCCGTTTGTCTGGCTTTACGTAACGCCAGGCGCGGTCGCCGAACACCTCCTGGCAAAGGGCGGCCACGGTGGGGTCGTAGGAACGGAGTTCGGCGCGGGTGTTGACGTGGTTATGGAGGGCGTCGTTCTCGCGGTTGTTGTCGAACCAGCTCTGGACGGCCTCGGCCCAGTACTCATGTCGGTCGACGGCGGCGTAGGTTCCCTTCCAGAGGCCTTGGTTGGTGGCGCTGTGAAAGGCCTTGGCGAGGCGATCGTTGAAGGTGGGGTCGGTGGAGCGGAGTCCGGTCTCGTGGATGGCGTGGGCGAACTCGTGGATGAGGATGTTCTCGGTGGAGTAGGGGTCCCCGGCGTAACCGAGGAGGTTCTCCTCACCGCAGCTGACCGCGGGAGCCTCGGGCGTGGCACCGAGGCCGCGGGCCCGTCGATCCCAGTAGACCTTGGGCTGGAGGCCGGCGTGTTCGGGGATGTCGGTGGTGAACTCGTTCCAGGCCATGACGGCGAGCCGGACACGGTTGGAGGCCATCGCCTGAAGGAGGTCTTCCCGGCCTTCGAGCATCCGGGTGACGATCCATGCGGCCTCGCGCAGGGCCGGGCGGGAGACGTTGGTGGAGGCGACGATGGGGAAACCGCGGAGCAGGACGACCTGCTGGTAGAACGGAGCGAGGCTGAGGCGTTCGCGGAGCTCGGCGGGAATGGGGCCGGGCTCCGGGACCTGGGCCAAGGCCCGTGTCCACAGGAACAGCAGGGACGCCAGCACCAGCCACGGGGTGCAGCGTTCCGTCAGGCACGGGCGTCGGGGGAATGCCAAGGCTGCGCGGCCGGAGAAATCCATCGGCCGAAGGTGACCTCCGGACCGGTCAACGTCTTGTCGCGTTTGGACCGGGGTCGTGGAAAACGGGGCACACAGGGCGGTGCCGCGCCGGATCAGGGCTTGCTGGTGATCCGGTCGAACTCGACGCCAGTCTTGTCCGCGTAGGCGGCGAAGGCCTTCTCGTGAAGGATCAGCACGGCGCGGGCGACGCTGGAGTCATCCGAGTGGCCAAGTGGCCCAACGGCATCCGGGATGATGTCCGTCTTCTTGTGGGCGTACATCAGGGCGAAGACACCGGCGGCGAGGGCCGCGTAGGGCAGATCCTTGTAGGCGCCTTCCGCGACGTCCTCGACCACGTCCGCGAGGAACTCGAGCTGGTCGACGAGGTGGGGGAAGTGGGGGGCGTTGATCTGGGCGAACTCGACCTTCCAGAGGGGAAGGTTGCGGAGCACCTTGTCCAAGGTCGCGGGGGTGACCTGGGCGGCTCCATGAATGACGTAGCTGGCAATCTCCGACATGCCCGAGGACCGTATCAGCGGGTTCCGGGATGTGCAACGGAGGGAGTGTCGAGATTCTCCCGGCTACTTCCCCTCGTACTTCTTCTTAGGCGCGAACGGACTCAACGAGAGCGAAGGCTGATTCTGTGCGAAGTAGTTCAGGGACCATTCGGTCGGGAACAGCGCCACTGGATTCTGGTCTAGGTCGAACGCGATGCGGCCTCCGGTCGGGAGCGGCAGGGCGTCGAGCGTCTCGGTGGAGAGGTTGGTGGGAAGCCATCGGACCGCGGTGAACGGTGCGGATTCCCGGCGGGTTTCCGCGCCGTACTCGGTCTCGAGCCGGTATTGCAGCACCTCGAACTGGAGCGGTCCGACCGCGGCCAGCAGGGGAACGCGGCTGGCGGTGTCCTTGAGGTGGAAGGCCTGCGCGACACCCTCCAGCAGCAGTTGATCGAGGCCCTGGCGGAACTGCTTGAACTTCGCCGTATTCGGATTGTGGAAGTACTCGAAGACCTCGGGAGTGAAGCGCGGGATCTCGTCGAAGCGGATGCTCGGGTCCGTCGTGAGCGTGTCGCCGATGCCGAAGCCGTCGTGGCCGACGAGCCCGATGATGTCCCCGGGCCAGGCTTCGTCGACGGTCTCACGTTCGTTGCCGAAGAGCTTGTGCGAGGACGAAAGGCGGACCTTGCGGCCGGACTGCACGTGCGTGACGACCATGTCGCGTTCGAACTTCCCGCTGACGATGCGGATGAACGCGATGCGGTCGCGGTGCCGTGGATCCATGTTCGCCTGGATCTTGAAGATGAACCCGGCGAAGTGCGGATGGGTCGGCTCGATCAGGCGTGCCTCGGGCGTGGTGGACTCGGTCGACATGTGCGGCGCCTAGGAAGGCGGCTGGATGGCGGAAGGCCAGACAAAAAACACCATCCGGAACGGAGTGGCGACGTCCTCGTCGCCCCGGGAACGGGCATGGAAGGGCAACGAGGCCGTCGCCGCTCCGTCTGAGAAGCCGAACGGAGTGGCGACGTCCCCGTCGCGCCGGGAAAGAGCGTGGAAGGGCAACGAGGCCGTTGCCGCTCCGTCTGAGAAGCCGAACGGAGTGGCGACGTCCCCGTCGCGCCGGGAAAGAGCGTGGAAGGGCAACGAGGCCGTTGCCGCTCCGTCTGAGAATTCCGTCTGTCCGCTGGAGCAGTGGCCGACCATCCTCTGGCCTTCGTGATGTCGCTTCCGAAATCAATTCGTTGCCGGGGGATGGTCCCGTGTGTGTGTCTGGCGGCGTTGGTGGCGGGGTTTGTCATCGGCCACGCCGAGGATGCCGTCGCAACGGACCCGCGGATCGGCGGGACGCCGCCGCCGGTGGCCCTGGCGAATCCATGGCCGGACGATTGGGAATCCGCGTTCCGCGAACGGGCGGCGCGGGCGGTGCGGCAGTTGGCGTCGCAACGCCTCGGCGGGACGACCTATGGCGAGAGCGAGAAGGATCTCTATCCCCGCGCGATGGCACACGTGCTCGCGGGCGACCGGGAGCGAGGTCTCCGTTACCTGCAGGAGACCGACAATCAGGCCCGGACCGATCACGCCCACACGGGCGGCATCGACCTCTACTGGTGCTTCACGTTGAAGGGACAGGTCCGGAAGTATTTTCTGTTCGGCCCGGACCTGGATCCCGAGTACCGCGATCGGATGCGCTCGGCGTTCGCGTCGTGGACTTCGGCGGATCCCTTGGGACGCCCGCATCCGCGATATGGCGAAGGGAACCGGACGCGCGAGGGTTGGGGACCGGACGTGAAGGGCGGCTGGGTGGATGCCCGGGACACCGACAACCTGCGGGCGATGCGCGAAGTGGCGATCTACCTCGCTGCCGAGGAATCCGGGAACGAAGCCGCGCGGCAGGCGGCGTTGGGGCGGATCCGCGAGTACGTGGTGTCGATGTACCAGGTGGGGATGCGCGAGTGGGATTCGTCGAACTACCACGGCCACGCGCTGTCGAGCTGGCACAACCTGTATGATTTCGCCAAGGACGCCGAGGTGCGCGGGCTGGCCAAGGCCTGCCTCGACTCGTTGTACGCGATGGCGGCGTGGAAGTATCGGCGCGGAACGTTCGGCGGGCCGCAGCTGCGGGACTATGGCGGTTCGACTGTGCCGTTCGGTGGCAACGCGATTCACGCCCTTGAACTGTACTTCGGCGTCGCGCCCCAGGCGGATCCGGCCCCGGATCGTGACGACGTCCACCATGCCACGAGCGGGTATCGTCCGCCCCTGGCGGTGGTGCATCTGGCGCGGAAGGAGTTTCCTGTGCCGGTGGAGACGACGTCGTCGAAGCCGCCGTATCGGTTGTGGCGGTCGGATGGCCCGCTGGAGCCGATGTACCGGGAGACCCAGTTCGTCGGAGCTGGATTCCAGATGGGCACGCTGGTCTCGGAGCGACCGGAACAGGCGTGGAATCCGTCGGTGTTCAGCCTGGTGGTGGATGATCCCGGGCGCGGGGCGGTGCATGCATCGTGGATGGTGGCGCCGCCGTGGGAACACCAGTTCAAGCGCGCGGGCGATCAGGTGGTGCAGTTCCGCAACCGGGTGGTCTGGTTGCGTCCGGCCGGGCCGGGTTCGTCCTTCTTCCTCCAGCTTCCCGCGGACGCGCAGTGGAGCATCGCGACGATCCCGTGGCGCATCGACGTGCGTTCGGTGAGCCTGTTCGTGTGGCCGTTGCAACTGGGTGCGGCGCGCACGGTGGCGCCCCCGGGGCGGACGGCGGGTGCGTACGCGAAGGAAGCGGTGTTCGAGATCTCGACCACTGGCGAGGAACTGGCCGGGTTCGCGATGGAGGTGTTGCCGACCGGCGCGCCGCTGCCGTCGAAGGCCGCCTTTGCGAAGCGATCGAAATTCCAGCACGAACTCACCGCCACCGACGGTGCGAAACTGTCGGTGACCTGGAACGCCGAGTCGGACCTGCCCGTCGTGCAACGCGACGGCGTCGCGTGGGACTGGGCCGCGCTGCGCGCACCTTACGCGCCGACGACCGGTTCGTCACCGATCCGACAAGACTGGCTCTCCGGAAGGCTGACGGTCGAGGCGGGCGGATGGCGGTTCGTGTCGGAGGTCGATCCGTCGGGAAGGACGAGGTTCAGTGAGGGAAGGGAGAGGTAGGGGGGAATTACAAGTTACCAGAGGCCAGAACGTTTACGCCGCAGGCGTTGAAGCGGGTAGCCCGGGGTGCGAAGCGACCCCGGGGTGAATGGCGTGTCTGCGGGGCAACCCTGAAGGGGTTGAAGATTCACCGAGGCTTCGCACGCCCTCCGGGGTGCGGATCCAACTACAACGACCGTTCCCCGGGTGCGTGCTTCGCACGACCCGGGGCTATCGGCTGGAACGCCTCCGGCGTAGGGCAACGGGATCTGCCCTGCTTCCAACTTGAATCTGAAATCTTCGAACTCCTCAACTTTCCCCGCGCTGTTCAGGGTCGGGGAAATGGTTTCCCGGGGCATCGTGGCGTGGGTGGTGGCGTGCGGATGGTGGGTCTCGGCCATGTTGGGTGCGGTGTCCGCCGACGTGGTGCGGACGGAACTGGCGATTGGGTTGGAGGAGCCGATCGCGTTGGATGTCGCCCGGGATGGGCGGGTGATCCTCGCGGAACGACGCGGCGCGGTGAAGGTGTGGGATCCGGCGGATGCGCAGATGCGGACGGTCGGGAAACTGCCGGTGTTCTCGGGCCCGGAGGACGGGATCCTAGGACTAGCCTTGCATCCGGGATTCGGGACGAACGGCTGGGTGTTCCTGTACCACGGAACGATCGGCGTGCCAGAGAACCGGGTGTCGCGGTTCACGCTGTCGGGTGAATCGCTGGACCCGGCGTCGCAGAAGGTCCTGCTTCGCGTCCCCACGTTGATTCCGAAGCCGAACCATTCGGGCGGTGGCATGGCCTTCGATGCGTCGGGCAATCTCTATATCGGCACCGGGGACTACACGAGGGCGGGTGAGTCGGACGGGTACGCGCCGCTGGACCAGCGTCCGGATCATCCGTTGAACGACTCGCAACGGACGTCAGCGAACACGGCAGACTTCCGCGGGAAGATCCTGCGCATCCATCCGGAGGCGGACGGCACGTATACAATTCCTGCCGGCAACCTGTTTCCACCAGGTACGGCGAAGGCGCTGCCGGAGATCTATGCGATGGGCTGCCGGAATCCGTTCCGGTTCGGCGTGGATTCGCGAACCGGGCGACTCTGCTGGGGCGACGTGGGTCCGGATGCGTTGGGACCGGATCCGCAGCGTGGGCCGGCGGGTTTCGACGAGTTCAACGTGACGCGCACGGCCGGGAACTTCGGCTGGCCGCACTTCAGCGCGGACAACCGTCCGTACCGATCGTGGGACTTTGCAGCCAAGCTGGCCGGGGCGGCGTTTGATCCGGCGCATCCCGTCAACGAATCGGTCCACAACACGGGACTGCGGGAGCTGCCACCGGCGCGACCCGCGTTCCTGTGGTATCCGCCGGGGCCGTCGACGCGATGGCCGTCGGTGGGGTCCGGTCCGCGCTCCGCGATGGCCGGGCCGACGTTCCACTTTGACGCCGGGAATGCATCGGCGCGGCAGCTGCCCCGGGAGTTCGATGGTGGCACGTTCCTCTTCGAGTGGGAGCGCGGCTGGATCCAATTGGCGTGGTTCGATGCCGAGGATCGGTTGGTCACGCTGAAGCCGGTGCTGCCGGGGACGAAGTTCCGCCGACCGATCTGTCTCCAGTTGGGACCGGACGGTGCGGCGTACCTGATCGAGTGGGGATCGAACTGGTCGGACAACCGCGACGCGGCGCTGGTGCGGTTGGAGAGCGGGGTGAGGTAGGGGCGCGGAGATTCACCACCGAGGACACGGAGGACACAGAGCAGCGGCAGGGGTTTAACAACGACGGTAGCGACGTTCTTGAAAGGGGGGCGCAGAGTCCTGGGACCTGACGTCCCGCGGTTGGCGGTACGCCCGGGCCCAGGCCGCCGGAAGGTCACCGAGCGCGGGCGACGGGAACCACGTAGCGATCCGGAAGGTGCGGAGCACCGGCAGACGATAGCCCACGGCGTGAGCCGTGGGATGGAGTGCACGAATGGGAAAGAGCCCCGGATGGGGCGGCAGACGACGAGGGGTTGCTGGGGGGACAGGGTGAATTCTGTCGCCCCGCTGGGGCTTGCTCCGTGCTGCGCGGGGTCCCACGGCTGACGCCGTGGGCTAACGTCTTCCGGCCCTCCCGGGCCTTCGGTGGGGAAGGAGGCAATGGGGTCAGTCCCGTACTGTGTACAATTTGAGACCTGATTTCAGCCTTGCCCGATGGCTCGACCGCTTCGGAGCCCCGGTGTCGATGCCTGGGGTCCAGCACGGCTCCACGGGGCAGGGGTTAGGCGGTTGTGGCGGTTGGCCGTGGAAGGAGGGGGACTCGGGGAATTCGCGGAACAGAGACGCAAAAATGTAAATAATATGGGACCGACCCCATTGCCTTCCCCCAAGGAGGTCGCACGATTGCTAGAATCTCGGGTTTGAACGATTCACAAGGGGGTCGACGGGGTCAGATCTGTCCATTCGACAGATCACCGGCGAGGGCGAGAAAGCTCTGAATCGTCAGGGCCGGAGGGTGGCATTCCATTTCGATGACTGGTGGCGGCGGACAGGATGGGCGGGATGAACAGGATGGAGGCTGGCCCCGAGGCGGCGTGGGAAGAGGACCCGAAGCATCGCGTTGGGAGCACAGGCGCATTCCGGGAAGGGGCTGTGACGGCGCGTGTCAGGCTTTGGAGTTGGTTCGCACTCCGGCGTGCTCTCGTCCCATGACGTCGGCGTCGGGGTCGGAATCGGTATCGGCATCGAGTCGCAGTCTCATTCGATCCCGATTCCGATAGCGACCCCGACACCGAGGGGATTCTTCGCACCCTTTCAGGGTGCGGGGATCATTTGGGACGTGGACCCCGGGTGGGCCTCGTTCCTCGGCCAACCCGGGGCTATCGGCTGCAACGCCTTCGGCGTTGGGGAGGGGGCGGCCGGGAATGCGGGTTCCTTCGTCGTGGATGTGCGAAGGGGGGGCCTCGTACTCGAGCCGATGGGATCATGGGATGGAACTGAGTACGGTTCGGGGCATGTTGGCTCGAGTACGAGTACCGCCCTGCGGGCTGAGTACGAGTACGAACGGGAATCGATGGCTCGTTCCTCGGCCAACCCGGGGCTATCGGCTGCAACGCCTTCGGCGTTGGGGAGGGGGCGGCCGGGAATGCGGGTTCCTTCGTCGTGGATGTGCGAAGGGGGGTACTCGTACTCGTACTCGAGCCAATGGGATCATGGGATGGAGTCGAGGGCTGGGTGTGGGGGTTCGAGTACGAGTACCGCCCTTCGGGCTGAGTACGAGCACGAGTACGAACGGGAATCGAGGGCAGGCACGCACCGATCAGGAAGGTGCGGAGCACCGGCAGACGATAGCCCACGGCGTGAGCCGCGGGATGGAGTGCACGAATGGGAAAGAGCCCCGGATGGGGCGGCAGACGACGAGGGGTTACTGGGGGGGCGATGAATTCTGTCGCCCCGCTGGGGCTTGCTCCGTGCTGCGCGGGGTGCCACGGCTGACGCCGTGGGCCACGGTCTTCCGGCCCTCCCGGGCCTTGGGTTGGGAAGAAGTCATCGTCGGTGTCCACGTGAACCCCGGTAGGGCCTCCTTCCGGGCGCTCCCCGCGACTCTGCGGGAGACTACAGGGATACGGCTCAGCGCGCTTCCAGGATCTGGATGGCGTCGATGTGCACGATGCCGCGGGCGCCTTCGGATTGGAACAGGACGGCGGATTCCTTGCCGGCTTCGAAGCGGAACCGGCCGAGCGAATGGAATCCGTTTTCGCCCTTGGGTGCCTGCGTCTGGTCGAGGGTGGCAGTGTACGGGCGCTCGGCGCCGAGCACCTGGACCGCAGCGGCGTGGGCGCGGTTGGCGTGGGATTGCCAGCTGACACGCACCTCGTATTCGCCCGAGGTTTTCACCGTGAAGGGGAATCGGGCGGTGGCCTTGGCGTCGCTGGAGTAGCGGTAACCATCGGCCACGAAGCCGGTGAGGCTGCCGGTGGTTTCCCAGCGTCCGGAGAGGACGGCGGCTTCATCGTCGACGATGATTCCTGGCAGTTGGACGGGGTCGAGGCCGGGAAGGACGCGCGCAGGCAGTTTCGCGCCGGGAGGCAGCGTGAGGGCGGCGTCGATCGTGGGCCGGCGCAGGGCACCGGGCTGGGACATCAGGTCCTTGAGCAGGCCGAGGTGCTTGTCATACACGCCGCGGGGAAGCGTCTGGTATCGGATGCAGATCCAGGCGGCCTTGCCGACGACCTCGCCCATCATGCCGCAGGTGCGCATCACGCGGACCGGGCCGAGGGCCTCGCGGTCGACGCTGATGTCGCGTCCGGCCATGAAGAGGTTGCTGATATTGCGGCTGTAGAGCGTGCGGTAGGGCGCCCAGTACGGGCCCTCGTACTTGAAGCCTTCGCCGGTCGTTGCCTTCGAGATGAAGGCCTCGTTGCCGAGTCCGCCGGAGAACTCGGGATGGGGCGTGTGGAGATCGATGTGCCAGGAGCAGGGGATGGCGTCGTCGGGGAAGCGCCGGCCCTTGCGGAAGTCGTCGCCGGTCAGGATCACGTCGCCGAGGAGGCGACGGGACTCGCGTTTGCCGGCGATGAAGGCGGCCCAGCCGAGGCGGTGTTTGGGATAGAGTCCGTCGACGTTCTTGAGCGTGTCCCAGGCGCCATACATGGCGCGGAAGTTCAGGTCGCGGATCCGCTCGATGTCCCGGACCATGTCCATCTGGAATCCGCTCTCCCAGAACCAGCCGCCGAGATTCTCGAGCGGGGCGTTGGCCCATTGGCCCTTGAAATTCCGGCGGCCGGGAAACGGTTTCTGGGAAAGATCGATCGCCCAGGGACAGCGCGGGAACGGGGCGTCGAGGAGGCCCTCCTGCACGGCGATGGTGAGGGCGTCCTTGTCCTTGCACTCGCACTTGAGGACCTGGGCGGGATCGGCGGTGTCGACGAGATTCCAGAGGTTGCTGGCACCCATGACGCCTTCCTTCGAGGTCTCGTGATCGGCACCGGCGAGGAATCCCACGGTGGCATCGCCGGTGCAGTCGGCGAACAGTCGGCCGCGGATCCGCGTGATGCGGGCGGTGCGGACATGCCGGGCGTCGACGGAACGGATGCGACCCGACTCGACGCGCACGGCCTGTACGCGTTGTTCGAGGAGGAGGGTGATTCGGGGTTCGGCGCGGACGAGGTCGAGCTTGCGGGCGTCATCGTACACGGCGCCGTTCTTGGCATTGCCGGCGCCGGGGTACTTCGCGGCGACCAGTTCCTCGACGATGTCGCCGATGTGCGGGTAGGGCTTCTGCCGGGTCTTGCCCTCGGGCCAGACGCGGACCTCGGAACTGGCGTTGCCGCCGAGGACGGGACGGTCCTGCACGAGGGCGACGCGCAAGCCGTTGCGGGCCGCGGAAAGGGCGGTGCTGCTCCCGGCGATCCCGCCGCCCACGACGACGAGGTCGAACTCGCCGAGGTCGTCGGGTTGCTCCGCCAAGCCGAGCCGCTCGCGACGCCAAGAGGCGAGTGCGGCGGGTTCGTTCGGAGGAACGGCCTTCAGATCCGAGCTGAACACGACGGCATCGCATCGGCCTTCAAACCCGGTGAGGTCGTGGAGGGCGACGCGGGACTCGGCCGTGACTTCGACCACGCCGCCATCCTGCCAATGCCAGTCGGCGCCTTCGGTGCCGAAGGTCGTCGCCAGAGGGGTTCCGTTGACGAGGACCTGGAAACGGCCGGGAGCGCCGGGCGCATTCCAAGGGGCGACCCAATCGCGGGTGCGGACCCAGACCCGACGCGGGCCCGGGGACGTGAACCGCGCGGTGGTGACCGCGTCCTTCACGGGCACGCCGAGGCCGTGGGCGAGAAGGTAGGGCGAGCCCATGATTTCCATGGACTGCTGGTCGACGTCCCATCCGCCGGCCTCCGCGAATTGCTCGGCTTCGAGGAACACATCGGTGCCGGCGCGGACGGCAGAATTGGACGCAAGGCCTCCGACAAGGACGGCGGCGAAGGCGAGGGCTCGGAGGTTCATGTGGACCGGGTGGAGTGGACGGACCACAGGGAGCCACCGATGCGCCCCGCGGGCAAGCCGTGGGACAGATCTGAGCGTGGTCGGGGCGGGGCGGCGACGTCCGCTCAGGCTCCGCAACCTGAAGCCAATGTCCTTTCGTGTGGAGACGCCGGAGGCGTTGCAGCGGGTAGCCAATACAAGACGGGGTCGTGAAGCGATACCTCGGGGAACCCGTGGCAATGGAATGCCACCCCCGGCGAGGGGGTGCGGAAGGCTGAGGTCTTCGCACCGCCTTCGGGGTGCGTCTCTTCCAGCCAACCATTCCCCGGGTAGGCGCTCCCGCGCCAACCCGGGGCTA
The DNA here is from genome assembly GCA_965284395.1 of Limisphaerales bacterium. Classification (GTDB taxonomy): domain Bacteria; phylum Verrucomicrobiota; class Verrucomicrobiia; order Limisphaerales; family UBA9464; genus UBA6176. The sequence continues at coordinate 2,519,200 of OZ260084.1, forward strand.
TCGGCTCGAACGCCTCCGGCGTAAGCGCACCTCGGGGCTGGGAGTTCGTTCCCACGGCTCGTGGGACGCTTGCCCCACCCCACCGTTGCGTGCGCGGCTACCGGCGGATGGCGCGGAGGAACCAGCGGTCGCCGGACGGCGTCGGGATGGTGAGGGCGTTGGCTCCGGGCAGGACAGGCGTCTCGCCGACGGGTTGCCAGGCACCATCGAGGTTGCCGCGCTCGACAGTGACCGTGCCGGCGGCGCGGGCGTCGAGGATGAGTTGTGTTGAGGTCGGGCTGATGTCGCTGAACCGGAGCGCGAGTGGCGCCGTGCCCAGGAGGCGGAAGCCCGTGTCGAACCAGGCTTCGTTGTGACGGGTCTGGCCCAGAACGGTGTGGAAATCGCCGCTGACCACGGTGGTGCCGATGGAGCCAGAGGCCGCGAAAGCAATCCATCCATCAAACTCGACCGGTGCCACGGCGGGATCCGGATTCCCCGAGTCGTCGAGGACGAAGACCGTGGAGCGCACTTGCGTGGAAAGCGCGAGGAGGAGTCTGCCGCCGGGTAGATTCCGGAGGGCCACCGGGGTCTGGCCCGGATAGTTCGTGAGGAAGCGCGGATCGAATCCCTCGTCGATGCGGCCTGTGGAGGAGAGTCTCGCGAAGCCGGGGCGGGGCACGCCGTCGACCCGATTGAACCGGCCGAGGATGACGCATCGGCCTGATGGATCGAGCAGCGCGTAGTTGATCCGAGGCGAAGGGATGCTGTCGAGAGTCAGCCGGGCCCGGTAGGACAGGTCAATTGCGCCTGAAGGCAGGAAGCGGATCACGTCATTCCGGATCCCGTTGGTCGACAGCGCCCCCCCGGCCACCGCGAGCAAGCTGCCATCGGGGTAGGGTAGCAGGATGGCGTCGTCTCCCTGAACCAAGCTGATGCCGGAGGAACTTCGGACATAGACCTGGGGTGCGTAGCCTGGAACAACGACGCCGTCGTTGCCGTACTTGCGTAGGATGCGGGCGTAGATGGAAGGCCCGACGGGGATCGTGGTGCCGGTCTCCCTCGTGAGGACGTACATCGAACCATCCTGGCCCATGACCGTGGGCGCGGTGGCGGCTGAGATCGCGAAACCGGATGGGAAGCTGACGGGATTGAACCCCAGGTCCGGGCCGCCATCGGCGAGGTGTCGCACGAGGCGAATCTGCTGACTCGAGCCCGGGAAAAACCGGGTCGACTCCTGGAAGTAGTGCGAACCCGCGGGCCCGGGGCCAATGTAGAGCTGGGTGTCGCCGCTCCGTCGGACGACGGGGCCGCTGAGCGGGGCCCCATCCAGCGCGGTGATTCGGGCTGGCTGAGGTGTCCTGCCATCCAAGGCTCCCTGATTCTGGAAGAGGTAGGGGAATCCCGCGATCGTCTGAAAGCCTACGGATCGTCCGGGGACCCCGGCAGGTCCCTGAAGGTCGTTGTCCCGGATCACGATCGTGGCCTCCAGGCCTGCGCTGGGTCCCGGACCATCGAGGGTGAAGCGCGCAAACCGATCTCCCTGGGAGAGTCCGTCGTCGTACGGCCCTACGAGGAGTGGTTGTCCGGAGACCCCGGCCGGGAAGCCTACAGGGATGTCTCCGGTGCTGGCGAAGAAGTCGAAGGCACCGGCAAGAGTTGCATCGGTTGGGAAAGGAGCGATGTGAGGATTGACGGTCCCTCCGGCGAACCGGGCGACCGTGCTGCCCGCGAAACCAACCCCGGTGAAGCGGCGCACGGCGAGATGCGGACGGCTCTGCACCTCGAGACTGTTGAACGGCGGGGGGATCGTTTCGTCGATCACCACGGCGCCCTGGGCGAATCCAAATGTCTGCTCGTCGCGGAACACCTCGAGCGAAACCGCCGCCGTAGCGCCGGGGGTGAGCTCCGCAGCTGGCAGCGTGAATTCCAAGGTGAGGTCCGGTCCGGCCTCCGTCTGATCACGGAGCGGTACGTTGAGCCACCCAACGCGGGAACCGGAATCGAATCGGAGGGGGGCCGAGGCGGGTGCATCGGCTGCGAGGGCGGGCGAAGAGGGAAGGGAGATCAGGATCTCGCGGGCGGAATCAACGTCGCTCTCGCGCCAGGCTGGGATCCGGGCGTATCGGGCGCGTTCACCGATGTTGAAGCCCGTCCCCGCGTGCCAACGGATGCCGGGCTTCGGTGGAGGTGGCAGGAGTTGGGCGATGCCCGCGGCCGGCGCGCCATCGGCCAGGGTGAACGCTCCGGTGACCAACAGGGTTCCATCGGCGGCCTCGGTGAGCAGCGTGATCGCACCGTCGAACCATACCTCCATGCGCGGGTCGGGTGTCCCGTCGCCCCAGTGGCGGGCGAGGCGCCAGCCCATCTCGTTCCGGGTGGACGAGTAGATCGCGCCCGAGGGAACCGACCAGATCTGTTCGGTGCCGTTCAGCTGGGTCGCGACATCCGTGTCGGCAGAGCCACCGGAGGTGATGTGTGCCTGCTGCGTGCTCAGCCGGAGCGAGCCGTCCGGGAGCGGGGTCGGCCGGGTCGACCCGGCGAAAACCGAAGGTGCGGACACGATCGCGTTCGAGGCACCAGCGTCATTGAGGAATGCAACGCTCCCGTCAGGTCTGGCCAGCGCGACTCCCTCGGGTGCGAGTGGCGCAAAGCTGGTGAAGGAACCGTAGTCCGCGGCGTTCGGCCGGAAGAAGACCTCCAGGTCTCCGCTGCTGGAGAACCGGGCAAGGCCGGGAACGTCGAGGCCGGAGATCTGGGTGAATCCGCCACTGACATAGATGCGGCCGCGCGCGTCCGACATCAGTGCGGTGACATTGGTGGCATCGAGCGAGTTGCCGGTGGGCGCGAGGTTGCCGTCGGGCAGGAGCAGGGCCAGTCCGGTGCGGCTCGAATCTCCCCAGGCCGTGAAGTTGCCGCCGACAAACAACCGGCCGTCGGGAAGTGCGGCAGCGTGCTGGATCGTGCCGTTGGGAGAGGTGGACGGAGCCCAGGGCGAAGCCGGTGCAAACGTCCGGGTGACGCGCAGGATGTTGGATGTACCCGTGCCCAGCGCCGGCGGGAACGTCCCGCCCAGATACCAGCTGTTGTCCGGTCCGGGCGCGATGGCGAGCAGGTTGGTGGGAAAGCCAGCCGGGGGAACCGTCGAATCGACGAGGTACCGCGAAGGCGTTGCCGCGGCCGAAGCGGACGGTGGAATCCAGATCCGGATGATCGACGTGGTCGGCTCGAGCGCCTCGACGGATTGCAGCACCGCGCGAAGCCAACGGCCGTGGACGCGGGCGGGATTGTCGATCAGGGGGACTTCGATGGAGATGGTGTTGGTCGATTCCGGGATGGTGAAGGGAATCCGGCGACCGGTGAAATCCTCGCCTTCGCGGGCGGTTCCGTCTTCGAGTGCAAGGAATCCGGAAACGGCCGGGATGCCGTTCTTCGTGACCGGGATCAGGACCCGGTTGGTCTCGGCCTGGACCCAGAGGTTGGTGGAACCGAGGGCGAGGGTGCCGTCGACGTCGAGCACCGTGAGCGTGGCGTTCGAAGGCGAGGCGAAGGTTGCCAGGGGAGTCGATGGCGACCGCAGGAGGATCCGCGCAGAAGAGGGACCGGTGATCGTGGGAAGCGCGCGCAGCGGGAGGTTCACGGAGCGTCTGGTCTCCGACACGGCGAAGTCGATCCGCTGGGTGTTCACCAGGTACAGCGTGTTCCGTGGGTTCGGCGGCGATACGGGGTCGGCGAGTTGGAGTTCCACCGAAGCGGCAACGCGGCTGTTGCCCTCGCGGATGATGTCGATCGAGGCGTTGGTGCTGTCCTCGCGAGCGATGACGGCGTTGGTGGCGAGCCGGAATGACATCGCGTCGTCGTCCGGGATGGTGATCAGAAGCGTGTTGTAACGGTTCGTGATGAAGGTACGGGGGGTGATGGAGGTGAATTGCAGATTGAGCGGCCGGTTCGGTCCGCGCAAATCGTTGTCCTGGATCGGAAGGACAAGCTCGATCAGTGACATGCCGGGCGTGAAGACGAGCGGCGTGGTCTCGAACGTAATCGGAGCATCCACACCCGAGCCGACCGCGCCGCTCACACTCAGCGAATTGGTTCCATCGGGATTGCCCTGGCGGAAGACGAAGACGGAGACCGCACCATCTCTCTCCTGAACGACGAGGTTGTTGGTGGTGAAGCCGACCAAGGCCTGACCCTGGAACTGGGCGAGCAGTCCAGAATGGCAGAGCATCAGGCTCAGTATCGGGAGCAGGATTCGGCAGAGGTGCCGGGCGGAGTCTGGATTTGAGAACATTCGCATCTGGGTTTTCGGGATTTGCGGGACGCGAGCACGGGGCGTCACGCACGAAGTGGCCAGAGGCTGCTTCGGGGGGGCGCATCTTGACACATCCCCCGAAACGGGTGGGGCGAGTCGCTCCAAAGATCGAAGTTCTTAGGTTCAGGACTGAAGCAGGCCGAAATCGGCTCGTGAGGACACTCGCCCCACCAGCAGCGTCAGGCTTTGCCTACGGCAGTCGGAGGAAGAGGTGGGGTTTGTCCGGGTCGAGGACTCCGTCGATGGGCAGGGACGTCCACGGGCCAACGAGGGGATCCGGGCCGGAGAGGAGTGCGGGCTTCTCGTCGAGGATCGAGAGGGGATGCCATTCGATGCGGGGTTTGCCGGCATCGAGGATCACGCGGAAGGCGCGGAAGGCATTGGCTTCGCCGATGGCGATGGGCGCGCCCGGGGCGGTGGCGGTGGCCATGCCCGTGGCCACCAGGTTGAACATTCCGGGGATATAGATGGGGCCTGTTGGCCCCACGACGAAGGAACCCATCGATTTCTGGATGGCGGTGAACTCGACCCAGGCATTGCGTCGTTGGCCTGCCAGGACGATGACGACCGGCAGGGCGTGCGGACCGGGAGCCTGTTCGTTGGAGAGACCGGCGACGCTCCCCCACGACGACGGCCCCGGGTTCAGCGGGTTCGAGACAAAATTCTGGCTCAGGGTGAGGCCGGTGTTGCGAAGGGTCTGGCCCGGTCCTGCCGTGCCGTTCCAGGCGGTGCCGACAGGCGTCCAGACCGGGATCACGCCCGCGGCGAGGATGAGGTTGAAGCCGAGGGGGACGAGTCGGGTGGATTCCTCCAGCACGTAGGTGGAGACGCGGGGGTAGGTGATGCGTTTGAACTCGAGTTCGAAATCAGCGGAACCATTGCCGTCGACGTCGAGGGCCGCCTTGCGAAGCGTGACCACTGGATCCGTCCCGCCGGTTTGGGCCAGTGCACTGGCCGGGAGGCACGTGAGCGTCGCGATCCAGGGGATGAGAGTCAGTCCGGGGTTGCGGCAGGGCCGAGTGGCTTGGAGGAGGTGCATCGGTTGAGTGGTGTGGCGCGACTGTGTCAACAGGACGGTCCGGAGAAATCCCTGTCAAGGCATGGCCGGGTGGGCGGTTCGGGCGGAGTGCATCTCGACACTGCTCCCGCATTCCACGGAGTGGCGACGTCCCCGTCGCCTCGGGAAAGGGCCTGGGATGGCAACGAGGACGTTGCCGCTCCGTTCCATGGGGCTTGAATCTTGAATCTTGAACCCTCGAACTGTGCCGATGATCAGCCGGTTGAGTCGTCGGGGGTGGGTGTTCTGGGTCGTCGGGATGTTGCTGGGCCCGGTTGCGCTTCGTGCCGACAGTCCGATGCGGACGCCGACGGAGTATGAGGTGCTGCGGTCGTTTCCGCCGGGGCGGTTGGCGGCGCTGACGGCGAATGACATGCCGGATGCGCAAGGCCTGACCGGTGGCAACCGGACGGTTGGCAAATGGATCGAGGCGGGGGCGCAGCGCGGCAGTTGCCGTGCGGTCATCGCGGCGGTGGTGGCGGGCGATCTCGAACGAGCGGATCGCGCGTGGAAGGGCATCGAGACGGCGTTCGCGCACCAACGGGAGGATGGCGGATTCGAGGCGGTGGTGCGGCCGACGGGGTCGAGCGCGGCCGAAGGCGGGGCGGCGGTCGAGACCGCGTACTTCTTCCTGCAGGAATATGGGCGGGCGGTTCTCGTGATCCGGCAGTCGCCGCATGAGGCGCACTTTCGGCAACGCATCGCGACGTTGGAACCTCGGCTTCGCAAGGCGTGTGCCTTCATCGCGGCGGGGGAATCGACGATCCTACCCAAGAGCCGCAAGGCGGTGAACCGGGTGTTCATCGCGGCGAAGGCCTTCGGAACCTGCGGCAAGGTGCTGGGTGATGAGTCGCTGGTGGCGATCTCACGACGGCTTGTCACCGAGGCGCTCCGCCAGCGCGATGCGGAAGGCGTCTTCATCGAGCACGGCGGGCGCGACTCGAGCTACAACGCGGTCTCGATCCTGTTCGGCGAAGTGCTCGGCTTGCACGTGCCGATGCCGGAAATGGACGCGGCATTCCCGGCGGCGGCGCGCTGGCAGGCGTCCCGGGTGCTGGTGTCGGGCGAGGTCGACAATCGCGGCAACACCCGCACGGGCGTCGGCAAGGAACCCGGCTACAACGGCCAGCCCAAGGGCATCAATCACGGCGAGGTCACGATGGCGCTCACGTTGCATGGGATCATCCATCGGGATCCGGTCGTGGCGGCGGCGGCCGACCGGGCGTTCGCGTGGATGCAACGGGAGTCGAACCGCACCGCGTGGGTGGATGGAACGAACCGGGTGGTGCTGGACGGGCGGGATCGGACGGTGTTGCTGGACCTGCCCACGGAGCGGAAGCCGCGCGCGCCCTTGTTGTTCGTCTTCCATGGGTTCACCGATTCGGCCGCGGGCATCCGCGCGACGACGGAGTTCGCTTCCGTGGCACGCCAGCGCGGTTGGGTGGTGGCGTATCCGGAGGGAAGCCGGGATGCCAAGGGGGGGACGTTCTTCCAGGTCGGGTATGACTTCCACCGGGAGGAGAAGGTCGATGACGTGCGGGCGTTGCGGGAACTGGCCGGGCGTCTGGCCCGGGATCTGGATCTCGATGCGCGGGCGATCTTCGCGACGGGTTTCTCGAACGGAGGCGACCTCAGCTACTTCCTCGCCTCGCAACCGGACCCCTTCGTGGCGGCGGTCGCGCCGGTGGGCGGGACGATGATGTCGTCATGGGGGCTGGGTTTGCGTCCGGCGGCGCGGATCCCGGTGCTCGCGGTCAACATGGTGGATGACACGACGACCCGGTGGGCGGGTGATCCGATGAACCGGGATGGTTGGGGCGCGTACCTGCCGGTGGGGGACGTCCGGAAGTTGTGGGTGGGAGGACTCGGGTTGGAACGGAGCGAGGTGAAGGAGTTGGCGGGTGGCATCCGGCGGCATCGGGCGTCGACGGCGAAGGACGGGTGCGAGGTGTTGCTGTATGAGATGCCGACGGGCGGGCATCGATGGCCGGTGAACCTGGGGAATCCGGGGAAGTCGACGGCGGTGGAAGTTATGGAGTTCTTCGAGGGGCAACGGGAGGGGCGGGACTAGGGGACGAAGTTGCAAGGACGGGAGTTTTCAGATTCAAGCGGAGGGGTGATGGGGGGCCGAGAACTTGACAGCCAGCCGTACAGCCATACGGTCAGCCATACCGTGAAAACGACATTGGTTCTTCCCGATGATCTCCTGATCGAGGCGAAGGCCCTCGCTGCAAGGCGGAGAACGACTCTCAAGGCGATCATTGAGGGTGCCCTCCGCCGCGAGATCCGACCGAATTCCGAATTGGCGAATCCAGATCCCGCCCGATTTGAAGTGGGGCCGTTTGGCATGCTTCGCATCCGGAAGGCATCGGGTCGTGCACCGACTACAGTGAGACAAGTTCGAGCCGTTCAGGCTGAGTTGGACGAAGAGGACCTTCAGAAAGCGATCAATTCCTAGTTCCTGTGATCCTAGAAGCGGCGGTTGGATCCACAGGTTACAGCGATTCCACGGATTGGAAGCCGGTTGAGAGGAGCTGTCGTTTCACCCCAAGGGTGATCTGGAAACAGCGACGCGGTGAGGCCTCTTCTCCCGGCCCATCTGTGAAATCCGTGAAATCTGTGGATAGTCCAACTGCCGCTTTCAGGCTGAGGGGATGACGGCAAGTTCCATGGAGGTGGCTGGGGTGGTCCGCCTCCTCACGTCGTCGGCTACGGAGCGGAGGGGACGAGGTTGAAGACGTTTGGGGTGTCGGAGTGGAGGCACCAGGTCTGGACGGGGAGGGGGATGGGACGGCCGGTGAGGGAGAAGACATGGCCGGTCTCGCGCCAGTGCTGCAGGCGGGCGTGGACGAGTTCCGGGGAATCGAGGACGGCGCCCGGGGTTCCGCGGGGGACGAGGGAGCCGTCGTCGAGGTAGGCGCGGTCGAGGAAGCCTTCGGCAAGGAAGGGAACGCCGCGCCGACGGCACAGCGCTTCCACGGTCCGACCGGGAAGGCTGACGGCGGCGATGCCGGGGAAACGACTGGCGAGGACTTCGACGAAGGCTTCGGCGGCGTCAGGGTATTCCTCGGCGTGGTGGTAGAGCGAGCCGTGCAGCTTGACGTGGGAGAGCGGGACGGCGGGCGACGTCGCGGCGGCGAGGGTGGCGAGCCGGGTGACTTGGGCTTCGATAAGTTGGGCGAGTTCCGTCGGGGTGAGGTGGACGGGGCCGCGGCCGAAGTTCCCGGATTGGCCGGGATGCGCGCCGAGGCGCAGGCGGTGGGTCGAGGCGAGGGAGATGACGCGCCGCATGGAGTGGTCGTCACCGGCGTGACCGCCACAGGCGACGTTCACGCGCTGGACGACGGCGCAGAGTGCGGCCGTGAGTTCCGGAGGCTCGTTCTCGCCGAGGTCGCAGTTGAGGTCGAGGGAGGGCACGGGGGGATATCAGACGGATCGGTCTGATCAGTCCGATCGGACTGATCTGTTCTGCCGGGATCAGTCCCAGCCGGTGGGGATGAGTTCGAGGGGGCGGCCGGCGGGGGTCTGGGCGACGCGCCAGAGGTCGCGGGGGTCCACCCAGCCGATCTTGGGGTAGCCGCCGACGGTGGGACCGTCGGGGAGGGTGATGATGGGGAGGCCGTCGGGCGGGACCTGGATGGAACCGGGCAAGACGGGCTCGGACTCGAGGTAGCGGGACGGGGCGGGGATGGGTGGGCCGTCGAGGCGGTATCCGACGCGGTCGGACTTCGGGCTGATGCGCCAGATGTTGCGGAAGAGACCGCGGCGGGCGGCTTCGTCGAAGCTCTCGGACTGTGGGCCGGGCCAGACGCGGACCGCGGTGGCGCTGCGACCGGGGATGCGGGCGGGATCGGTGCGGCGGGATCCGGTGGCGTCGCCGAGGAGAGTGTCGTGGGCGGTGCCGGCGAGGGTGTCTCCGGCGCGCGGGGCGCATCCGATGCCGGCACGGGCATTGGTGGAGGCGCTGCCGAGGGGGCGCGGGGCGGCGATGCCACCGCGGACGGCGAGGTAGGTCCAGACGCCTTCGCGAGGGCCGCGGAACTGGAGGATCTCGCGGGGGGCGAGGTTGATCGTGCCCCAAGGGCGGAGGGTGCGGATGGTGCCGTCCGGGGCCTGCACCTCCGCCCCGGCGTCAGCGCCGGTGATGGCGACGGTGAGGTGGGTGAGGGCCTCGAAGACCTGGCCGCCGCCGGCGAATTCGAGGGCGGGGGCGGCATCCGGGTTGCCGAGGAGCCGGTTGGCCCAGTGGAGGGCGGCGGGGTCGAGGGCGCCACCAGTGGCGACGCCGAACCGGGCGAGGCCGGGGCGGCCGGCGTCCTGAACGCCGAGGATGGCCCCGGTGGATTTCACGCGGAGCCACGCGACCGCAGGAGTGGTCCAGCGGGCGGGCTCAAAGGCGGGCGAGACGGAATCGCTGGTGGCAGCGAAGCGAACGCGGTCGCCGGGGGACAGGAGGAACTGTTCGTCGAGACGGGTGGCGGCGGGGTTGAAGAGGCGGGCCGAGGTGGAGCCGATCAGGTTCCACCCGCCGGGACTGGGAACGGGATAGATGCCGGCGTGCTCGCCGCCGATGGCGACGCTTCCCGCGGGAACGATGGTGCGCGGGGTGTCGCGTCGTGGGGTGTGAAGGGTGGGGTCGAGGCCGGAGAGGTATCCGAATCCGGGCATGAAGCCGAGGCAACGGACATGAAGCTCGGAGGCGGTGTGTCGCTCGATCACCTCGCTGGTGGAGAGGCTGTGGCGATGGGCGAGTTCAGCGAGGTCGGGCCCGTCGTATCGGACCGGGATCGTGTGGGAGCGACCCGAAGGTGCGGGCAGGTCGGCGGGTGCGGGAACGGCCCCGATGAGTTCAAGGATTTGGGCTGGATTGGCGGCCCGGCGTTGGAAGCGGAGGAGGACGGAGGAAAAGCCCGGCGTGATCTCGACCAGTTCCTCGGGCGTGGCGTCCCCGATGCGCCGGGCAAGGTGATGGACGAGGGTGGCGGCGTGGGGACGCAGCGTGTCGTCCAATTGGACGAGGACTGCGGCAGGTCCGTACGGGATGAAATCGAGACCGGTCATGCGAGTGGCTCCACCGAGGCTAGAGGATTTGCCCGGGCGAGTCGGCCATAGATTTTTTGGGAGGGGTTATCCACAGATTACACGGATTGCACAGATGGCGGGCGGGGAGGATGGGGAGGGTCTACCGCAGAGGCGCGGAGGCGCAGAGGAGGGGGCATGGCGAGGGGGGCCGCGAGGAGAGGGCTTCGCACCCCTTCAGGGTGCGGAGATCATTTTCGACGCCTTCCCCCGGGTGGGCTTCGTGCCTCAGCCAACCCGGGGCTATCGGCTGCAACGCCGTTGGCGTTGAGTGGGTGCGGGTGGGGCGCGTCGTCGTGGAAGGTAGCGAGAACGTCACGGCGGCGGGAGTTCGAGCCGGACGCTTGGAGATCGGGGTACTCGTACTCGAACTCGTACTCGGCCGGGTGGGTGAGGATCCGGGTTCGGGTCGAGTACGAGTACCGCCCTACGGGCTGAGTACGAGTACGAGTACGAGGGGGCAGGGCTGGCGCGGCCAATCCGTGAAATCTGTGTAATCTGTGGATAACCCCGAGCCCCCATCCGAGCCATCGGTGGACGGTCAGGAGTCGAGGTCGGAGAGGAGTTGTTCCATCTCGGCGAGGGGGCCTTCGTGGTGCTGGGCGACGGCGAGGTCGCGGGCACGTTCGAAGGCGGAGCGGGCGGCGTCGCGGTTGCCGAGGGAGAGGTCGCACTTTCCGAGGAGGATCTGGACGGCCATCCAGTCGGGCTTGCGTGCGAGGGCGACGGCGAAGTGTTCGCGGGCCTCGGTGAACTCGGCGCGGTCGAAGAGGGCCTTGCCGAGGCTGAAGCGGGCGAGCTCGTTGGTCGGATGCTGCGCCACCATCTGGCGCTGACGTGCGAGGGGATCGCTCATTTGATCGGCTCCTGGGTGAGGGGATCGCGGAGCGGGAGTTGGGTGACCTTGCCGGAGGCGAGCTGCTCGAGCTTCACGGGGTGGTCGGGATGCCCCTTGAGGATTTCCTCCTTCTGGCCGACGACGAGGATCACGGCCTTGTCCGGATGGAGGTGCTGCTTGGCGACGCGGAGGACATCGTCCTTGGAGACGGACTCGATGCGCGAGCGCCACTTCGACCAGTACTCGGGGTCCTTGGCGAAGCGGCCGGTGAATTCATCGGCGGCGAACTGGCCGGCGATCTTGGACTTCGTGTTGAAGTTGCCGGGGAAGGAATCCACGAACGAGCGCTTGGCGGTGTTGATTTCCTCGTCGGTGACGGGCGTGTTCGCGATGCGGTTCATCTCGTCGAGGACGATCCGCGTGGCGTAGGCGACGGTGCGGGACTTGGTGGAAAGGCCGGCCTGGAAGGCGCGGGCGTAATGGACGCCGCCGGGGAAGGAGGAACCCGCGCCGTAGGCGAGGCCTTCGTCGGAACGGACGCGGTTCATGAGGCGCGAGGTGAATCCGCCGCCGCCGAGGATGTCGTTCATGACGGTGATGGCGGGGAAGTCGGGGTCATCGCGCTTGACGCCGGGGAGCATGACGGAGACGCGGCCCTGGTTGACGTCCTTGTCGACGAGGTAGACGCCGCCGGCGGCCATGGTGGGGTTGGCAGGCACGGGCGGGGCCTTTTCGCCGGTGAAGGGCCAGTTGGCGAAGAGGGTCTCGAGCTTGGCGATGAGCTCGTCGCGGTCGAAGTCACCGGACGCGGAGACGACGAAATTGGCGGGGTGAAACCATTTCTGGTGATAGGCCTTGAGGTCGTCGACGGAGAGCGACTTGAGGGATTTCTCGGTGGAGATGCGGGAGGCCCAGAAGTTGGTGCCGTAGGCGAGGCGCTCGGCCTCCATGGCCTGGATCGAGCCGGAGTCGTCGTTGCGCTGCTTCATTCCCTGGATCGACTGCTCGAGGTGGAGGTCGAACTTGTCCTTCTGGAAGCGCGGGGCGGTGAGGACCTCACGGAGGAGTGCGAGGCCCTCGGGGAGATCCTTGGAAAGCAGGTTGAGGGAGACGCTGCCGGAGTCGTCACCGATGCCGGAGGACAGGCCGGCGGCGAGGAAGGCGAGGCGCTCCTCGAGTTCCTCGGCGGTCTTCGACGCGATGCCGCCGCGGACGAGGAGATGTCCCGTGAAGTCGGCGAGGCCCTCCTTGCCCTCGGGTTCGAGGTAGGCGCCGCACCGGACCATGACGGAGATGGTGACGAGGGGGAGGGCACGGTCCGGGGCGATGTAGGCGACGGGGCCGGCCTTGAGCTGGACGCGGTAGTCGGCGGGCTTGGGCGGTTCGTAGGTGAGGGCGGGGAAGGAGAGCTTCTCCGGGCGGTCGGGGATCTCGGCGAGCACGCCGGAAGTGGCGGTGGCGAGGGCGAGGAGGGAGAGGGCGAGTGCTTTCATGACGGTGGAGCTTCGCGTTGGGAGGAAAGGGTGGATCGAGTCGGGAGTTGGCCGGGTTTACTTCTTTTCGAGTTCGGCGATCCGGGACTCGAGCTTCCGGACGATGATCTTCTGGAGTTGCTGGCGCTTGGGGTCGGTTCCGGCGGGCTGGCCCTGGATGCCGGCGAGCATGGCCTTGAGCTGGGCGGCGTCGGTCGTCTCGGCGATGCGCTTGGTGAACTGGCGGGCCATTGGTTTCTGGTCCGCGGCGAGCCCGGCGAGGTCGGCGTCTTCGCCGCCGCCACCGGTGCCGGGCTTGCGGGTGAAGTGGGCGACGGCGCGGTTTTCCTTGGTGAAGTACTTCTTCACGACGCGCTGGATATCCTCGGGGGTGACGGCCTGGATCCTCGCGCCGGACTCGTTGATCTCGCGCCAGTCGCCCATGCCCTCGGAGAAGATGATCTGGTAGAGCATGCCGAAGGTCGTCGTGAGACGGCGGTACTCGCCGGCGGCGAAGTTGTTCTTCACCTTCTGGAGTTCATCCGCGGGGATCGGTTCCGTGGCGAGCTTCTCGATCTCGGCGTAGACGGACTGCTCGACCTCGTCGAGGGACTTGCCGTCCTTGGCCTCGGCGGATGCGTTGAACATGCCGGCCCACTTCATCGGGCGGTTGGCGGCACCGGCATCGGTGGCCACCTGGCGGCCGAGCACGAGCCCCTTGTAGAGCCGGCCGGTGCGGCCGTTGAGGAGCTGTTCGACGACCTCGAGGACGTAGGAGTCCTTGTGGCCGAAGGCGACGGTACGCCAGAGGATGTCGACCTGCGGGTTGACCTCGGCCTCGGCGTTGTAGCGCTTCTCGGCGGAGGACTGGATCTCGAGGGTGGTGACCTCGGGCGGGGGTTGGTTGCCCTTGGGAATGCGGCCGAAGTATTCGCCGACGAGCTTCTCGGCCTGGTCGGGCTTGAAGTCGCCGACGAGGATCAGGGTGATGTTCTGGGGCTGGTAATAGAGCGCATAGAACTCGTCGGCCTGCTTCTTCGAGATGGCGGGGATGTCGCTGGGCCAGCCGATCACCGGCCAGTTGTAGGGATGGGCATCCCAGAACATGGCGTTGAACTGTTCGGCGAACTTGCCGGTCGGGGTCGACTCGGTCCGCATGCGGCGTTCCTCGAAGACGACGTCGCGCTCGGCGTAGAACTCGCGGAAGACGGGGCGGAGGAGGCGTTCGGATTCCATCCAGCACCAGAGCTCCAGCTTGTTGGAGGGGACCTCGATGAAGTAGCCGGTCATGTCCTCGGTGGTGAACGCGTTCATCTTGGTCGCGCCCGCCGTGGTGTAGATGCGGTCGAATTCGTTTTTGACGAGGAGCTTCCTCTGCTCCTCGAGGAGGCGCTTGAACTCCTGTTCGAGCTCGCGGTAGCGGTCGGTGCGGGCCTCCGGGCTGGTGATGTCCGTCACCTCACCGCGCCGGAGGGCGGTGCGCATCCTCGATTCCTCCTGCCGGATGAGTTCCCGGATCTTCTCCTGCTCGGCGATGATCTCGAGGTCGCGCTTGGCGTCGGTGGTGCCGAGGGTGGGCGTGCCCTTGAACATCATGTGCTCGAAGAGGTGGGCGATGCCCGTGATGCCCGGGCGTTCGTTGGCGGACCCGACGTGGGCAACCCAGCCGCCGGCGATCCGGGGTTCCTCATGGCGTTCCACGAGGAGGAGCTTGAATCCGTTGGGCAGCTGTTTCTCCACCACGGGAATCTTCTGTCCCAGGACAGGAACCGCCGCGGTTGCCGCCACCACCACCGACATCAGGAAGCGCTTCATAAGCCGTTCGGCCAAGGAAGCACCCGATGGGCTCGGGGTCAATCTTGGGGGGCTGGGGATTCTGAGGGCCGGCTTCGACTCCGTTGTGTAGGCCGCGTGCCCCCACGCGGCGCTTACCGATCCCCGCCGGGTGAGGGCACCCGGCCTACATGCAGGGACCTGGGAGCCTGCTTTGGTCCGCCTTCTGACGTCGCCTACGCCGGAGGCGTTGCAGCCGATAGCCCCGGGTTGGCGCGTCAGCGCCTACCCGGGGAAGACGTGGAATAGTACATCCGTACCCCGGTAGGGGTACGAAGGGGCTGGATCGCGGAGGCTTCAACCCCTGCCGGGGTTGATGTCGAAATGGGGCGAGGAACCCGGGGTTGCTTCGCACCCCGGGCTACCGGCTGCAACGCCTCCGGCGTACCGGACTGGGAGCCTCCTGACAGCTGGGAATTGGACCATGGGAACGTGCTTTGGTCCGCCTCCTGATGTCGTCGGCTACGGGAAGACGCGGAAGAAGCGGGATGGGGAGTTGGTGGGGATGGCGACGGTGACGGTGGCGTCGGATGGACCCGCGGGAAGGGATTGTTCGAGGGACCAGGAGAGCAGGTCCGGAGAGGATTCGAGGCGATGGGCGGTCTGCGAGAGATTGGAGACCAGGAGGGTGACCGAAGTCGGGGAAGAAAGGGCGGGAGCCTGGAAGGTGAGTCGGGCGCGGCGGGGTGGATCCTGCCAGTCGAGCTGGAGGAGGCCGGAGAGGCGGAGGACGGGTTGGATGTTCGCGAGGCCGCCGAACTCCTCGGTGTTGCCGAAGAGCGAGTCGAGGGTGGCGCGGGCGGGATAGGACTTGTTGAGGGTGGTTCCGCTGGAGTTGGCGGCGTTGAAGCGCTGGTCGACGTGCAGCGCGAACGGGGTGACCGCGCCGAGGGTGGTCAGGAGCGGGGACAGGATGGAGCCAGTCGTGGTGCCGAGGGTGGTGGGGAGGTTGTTCCAGGTTCGGAGCGGGTCATCCGGGGCGGCCTGGAGCCGGGTGGGCGTTGCGGTGGCGCCGAAATCGATGAGGATCGTTCGGCGCGGGCGGGTGGCACGGGAGTCGAGGAAGCCCTGGATGACGAAGCGCCAGACCTCGTATCCGGCGGCGGTCATGTGGAGGCGGTCGGAAAGGTAGAGCTCGGGACGTGGGGTGCCGGTGGCGTCGAGCATCGGGGAGAAGACGTCGACGAAGGAGACGGAAGGTTCGGCGTCGGCAAGGGCGCGGAGCCGGGCGTTGAGGTCCCGCTGGGCGTCGAGGAGGCCGATGCGGCTGGGGCTGGGTTTGACCGCAAGGAAGACGGTGTGGGTGTCAGGAAGGTCCTGCCTCAGGCGGGCGATGAGGTCTGAGTACGCGGCAGCGACGGCGGCGGGCGTGAGGCCGGAACTCAGGTCGTTGTCGCCCTCGTAGACGAAAAGCAGGGAGGGGTTGTACGGGCGGATGACGCGCTCGTAGTAATGGAGCAGGTCGCTCATCTCGGAGCCGCCGAACCCACGGTTGAGGACGGGTTGCCCCGGAAAGGCCGCGGCGAGGCCGGTCCACATGCGGATGCTGGAGGAACCGGTGAAGAGAAATGGGCGTGGCGGGGGCGGGGAGAGGCGGTCGGATCGCTCGAAGGCGGCGATCTCGGCGTCGAAGCGGCCCGGCGTCTGGGCCTGGAGATGGGGCTGCAAAACGGGGAGCAGGGTGGCAAGGCACCCGGCGAGGAAAAGGGCCCAGCGCGGGTGCCGGAGGCCGGCACCCGCGTGGGAAGTGGGTGAGGAACCCGGGTTCACTCGATCGCGCGGAAGAAGCGGAACCCGGTGGCGGCGGAGGTGGAGAACGAGCCGGTGGTGCCGTTCAGCGTGACCGTGCCGGCATCGGTCCAGGCGCCGAGGGTGTCGGAGCCCTGGATGCGGTAGGTCTTTCCGGAGGTGCCCTCGACCTGGAAGGAGAGGTTGCCGGCGGCGATGGTTGGGGCGAGGAGGCGGATGTCGGTGGTGGCGACCCAGTCCACGCGCATCACGCCGAGGTAGGTGAAGTGGTTTCCGTTGTCGTTGTTGGGGCCGGGTTCGAGCCGGAGGGTGATCTCGCCGGTGGCATCCGGGCGGATGGCCGTGATGCGCGCGACCTCGGTCTCGTTGTTGGAGGCGTTGAGGTCGGCGAAGGCGGAGTTGGCGCCGGTCGCTGTGTAGCGGGTCTCGCGGGTATCACCGACGCCCATGCGGGAGGCGAAGAAGGTGAAGTCGTAGGCGAGGTTGGGCTTGAGGCCGGTGAGCTTGAAGACGGGGAAGACGTCGGCGAGGCCGGAGAACGCCTCGGTATTGCCGAAGAGGGAATCCTGGGTGGCCTTGGTCGGGAAGAGGGTGCTCGTGGTGGAACCGCTGGTGTTGGCGCCGTTGAAGCGTGCGACCATCTGGAGGCTGGCACCGGTGTTGGCGCCGGAGGCGCTGAGCAGGTTGGCCAGGACGCCCGCCGAGTTGCCGCCGACAGTGGCATCGACGTTGTTCCAGTAGTTCTGCTGGTCATCTGCCCCAAAGATCGTGGTGGTGGCGGCAGCGCCGAAGTCGACGAGCAGCGCGGGGACGGGGCGCGGGGCCCAGTCGAGTCGGAGGACGCCGAGGTAGGTGAAGTGATTGGCGTTGTTGTTGGCGGGGCCAGCCGATAGGCGGACGGTGATCTCACCGGCCTCATTGGGGGCGATGTCGGCGACGGTGACCGTGCCGTTGACGTTGTTGGCGGTGTTCAGGTCAGCGAAGGCGGAGTTGGCTCCGGTGACGGTATAGCGGGTCTCGCGGTTGTCGGAGGCACCGGTGCGGGATCCGAAGAACGTGAAGCTGTAGAGGAGTCCGGAAGAGAGGCCGGTGAACTTGAACTCCGGGTTGATGTTGGACAGCGCGTTGAAGGCCTCGGTGTTGCCGAAGAGGGAGTCGCGTGTCGCGCTGGCAGGGAAGTGGGTGGAGGCAGTGGTGCCGGCGGTATTGGCACCGTTGAACCGGGAGACCATCTGGAAGTTGTACCCGGCGGGTGCCCCGTTGGTGGTGAGGAGGCCTTCCAGGCTGCCGGTGGGATTGGTGCCGATCGTGGTGACGACGTTGTTCCAGATAGTGCCGGGGTCCGGTTGGACGACACCGGTGGGCGTGCTCCCAGCGCCGAAGTCGACGAGGACGCGCTCGGAAGGGGTGGCGACGGACTGGACGGTGAGGACGCCGAGATAGGTGAAATGATTGGCGTTGTTGTTATTGGGGCCCGCAGTCAACTCGATGGTGATTTCGCCGTTGGCATCGGCGACCACGCCGTTCAGCGAGGCGAGGGTGTTGATGTTGCCGGCGGCGTTGAGGTCGACGCTGGCGCTGGTGGTGCCGGTGACGGTGTAGCGGGTCTCGCGGTTGTCAGTGGCGCCGGTGCGGGAAGCGTAGAACGAGAGGTTGTACGCGGCTCCGGCGGTGAGGCCGATGACCTGGAACTTCGGGGTGATGTTCTCGAGGTTGTTGAACGATTCGGTGTTTCCGTAGAGCGAGTCGCGCGTGGCGTTGGCCGGGAATAGCGTCGAGGCGGTCGTGCCGTTCTCGTTGGCTCCGTTGAACCGCGAGAGCATCCGGATCCCGATCGTGGTCGGGGTGCCGTTGGTGGTGACGAGGTCGAGGAAGTCGCCGACGTCGGCGAGCGCTATGCTGGTGGGGATGTCGTTCCAGGTGACGGCGACGCCCGTGGTGCCACCACTGGTGGAGGCGGGATCACCGAAGTCCATCAGCAAGGTTCCGGCTGCGGCGGGAGTTGCGGTGAGGGCTAGACCCAGAAAGGTGGCGAGGACGTGTAAAAGCCGCTTGCCATCGAAAAGGCTCATTTTCATGAAAAACGATGTGAATCGGACGCGTTTAACGAACGGGAATAAGCGTTTATGACGGAATGGGGACTGGGCGCGCAATGGCAATGGCGGAGGTGGGGAATGGAGACTGACGGTCGGGTGCGACTCCGTTCTGTAGGCTGCGTGCCCCCACGCGGCGGTTGATGATCCGCGCCGGGTGAGGGCACCCGGCCTGCAAGCGAGGGCCCGGGATCTTCCGCGCCGGGTGAGGGCACCCGGCCTGCAAGCGAGTGTTCAGGCTGGGAACAGGGCGCGGGGGTTCCTAGCTTGGTGGTTCAATCCCTGTTGCGAATGAGAGCGAATCCTCGGGCCTGGCTTTTGTGGTTGTTCCTCGTGCTGTCGTCGATGGCGGCAGAGGTGCGGGTCGGGATCACGTCGCCGGTCGAGATGCAGGTGGTCCAGCGGACGACGCGGGACATGGGGGTGCTGGACGTGAGCGGGCCGGTCTCTGGGCCGGTTGGTGCGGTGGTGGAGGCGACGGTGGGCGCGGAATGGGGCGGCGAGCGGTGGGTGGTGTTGACGGAATTGAAGGAGGGACAGGCTTTGTATCGGGGCGTGTTGCCCGCGCCCGCGGGCGGATGGCATCGGCTTCGGGTACGGGTGCGCAAGGCGGCCGCGGTGCTGGCGGAGGAGCAGGTGGCGCACGTCGGGGTGGGCGAGGTTTTCGTCGTGGCGGGACAATCGAACTCGGCGAACCACGGTGAGCGACGGCTGAAGGTGAACTCAGGGCGGGTGTCGGCGTTCACCGGCCGGGGTTGGCAGGTGGCGGATGATCCGCAACCGGGCGCGAGCGGTGGCGGCGGGAGCTTCGTGCCGCCGTTTGCCGACGCGATGGTCGAGCGGTTCGGGGTGCCGGTGGGGATCGTGGCGGTGGGATCGGGTGGGACGAGCGTTCGTGAGTGGTTGCCGGCGGGATCGCGGTTCACGAATCCGCCGACCGTGCTGGGCAACGTGAAGAAGCTGGAATCCGGCGAATGGGAGAGCCGGGGTGGCTTGCACGCAAATCTCGTGGCGCGGCTGAAGGGTCTTGGGGCGGCGGGATTCCGCGCGGTGCTGTGGCATCAGGGCGAGTCGGACGCGAACCAGGCGGACCCGAGCCGCACCTTGGCGGGCGGGTTGTACACGCGTTATCTGGGGGATGTGATCCGATCGGCGCGGGATGCGGCGGGCTGGGAGATGCCGTGGTTCGTGGCGCAGGTGAGCTATCACACGCCGGACGATCCGGGTTCGGAGGAGATCCGGTCGGCGCAGGCTGCGCTCTGGCAGGTGGGCGTGGCGTTGGAGGGGCCGGACACGGATGCGTTGACCGGGGCCATGCGGGACGGAGGCGGGAAGGGTGTACACTTCAGCGGGGACGGGCAACGGGCACACGGCCGGTTGTGGGCGGAAAAGGTTGGGCCGTGGCTGGAGGCGCGCCTGTCAGGGGCAGCGGTGGTATCGGGGACGACGGGACCGGGGCCGGGTCTGACCTTGCCCGGGATGGAGCGGCTGACGGTGGGTGGTCGGCCGGCGTTCCTGTACCTGCCGGAGGAATCGAAGCGGACGGATCGGCAGCCTTGGGTGTTGTATGGACCGACCTTGCCGGGATTGCCCGACGAGGCGGAACGGTGGATGCATGAGCGTTTCCTGGCGGCTGGGGTGGCGGTGGTGGGCGTGGACGTTGGCGAGGCGTACGGAAGTCCGCGAAGCCACGCGGCGTTTGACGGATTGTATGCGGAGTTGATCCGACGCGGGTTCGCGGCGCGAGGCTGCCTGCTGGGACGGAGTCGTGGAGGACTGCTGGTGACGGGATGGGGAACGCTGCGGGTGGATCGGGTATCCGGCGTGGCGGGCATCTATCCGGTGTTCGACTACCGGAGTTACCCGGGAGTGACGAATGCAGCTTCGGCCTACGGGGTGAGTCCGGCCGAGTTGCTGGCGCGGGCGGGTCGGTGGAGTCCGGTGTCCCGGGCCGGGGAACTGGCGCGGGCTGGGGTGCCGGCGTTCCTGATCCACGGGGACGTGGACACGGTGGTGCCGTTGCCGGCGAATTCCGGCGAGTTCGTGCGGCAGTATGAGCAGTCGGGCGGGGCATCGCTGGTGAAGTTGGTGGTGCTGCCGGGGCAAGGACACAACATGTACGAGGGGTTCTTCCGGTCGCAGGAACTGGTGGACTTTGTGGTGGCGCGGGCGCGCGCGGGGAGGGAGTGAGGGGGAGTTTGAAGTGGGAAGGTTCAAGTTTGAAGGAGGGCTGGATCGGGGCGGCGAAGTCTTCGTCGCCCTGGGACGGGGCTTGGTAGGGCAACGAGGACGTTGCCGCCCCGTACCATGGCAGTGGGATGGGTTGCGGGCGATCGGGGATGGCGTCGGAGAGGAGATCGCGGCAGGCTGCGGCTGATTCACCACTGCCAGCGTTGTCGGGACGATTTGCATGGGTTTTCGATGGGACCGAGCGGGGCGACGACCGGGGCTATCCCTATTGCAAGGGATGTTGGCAGCGCTTGCCCTGACGGGGTCGGTGAGGGCGGCGTCGATTGCGTTGGAGTTGGAGTTGCATCAGTGGTTCCGGAGCGACAGTCACGCGGTGGTACCCGGGGCGAGTCTGGTGGGGTTGCGGGCTGCGGCGGGGTTTGCAGACGGGTTGCTGACGGTGGGGGACATCGATGGGGACGGCAGGCCGGAGATCCTGGTGGGCGGGGGGCGCGCCGGTGAGAACACCGAGACCGGAGCAGCGTTTCTCGTGGGATTGGCCGGTGACCGGCAGGTGGTCGTGGAACGGGCCTTTGAAGGGCCTGCGCGCAAGGCAGGGTTTGGCCGGTATCTGTTTCGTGGGCCAGGACCGGACGGCGCGGAATTGATCGGGATGGGCAAGCTGGCGCGTCGGACGCTGGGTTGGATTGAGCTTTGGCAACCGCCCCGGGGGCAGGGTGAATGGAGGAAGGTGAGTGGGCCGGGGGAAACTGATCTGGATGACCTCGCGGCGGCCTGTCTGCCGGGCGATGTGGATGGCGATGGCGTGCCGGATCTCCTGGTGGCGTGCACCCGGCCGGATGAGCGGATCGTGTTGCGGTTGTTCCGGGGCGGCGCAGGCGGATTCGAGCGGCGTCCGGCCCGGAACTGGACCGTGGGGACGGCGGTGGATCGGGAGGCGGAGTTGCTTTCCGTCGGGGACCTGAATCGGGACGGAAGGGCTGACTGGATCCTGGCGCGTCCCGGGAGCACGAACCTGCCGACGGGTGGCGGAACATTGGACCTGTTCCTGGGCGGGGCGGCCGTCGGGGGCCTTGAATCGGTGGCGCAATGGTCGGGTGGCCGGGCGGGAGATCACTTTGGTTCGGCGATGGTGCTGGCCGATCTGGATGGCGATGGGAATCCGGACCTGGTGGTCGGGGCCCCGGGCTTCGAGAACCTGGATGGCCAGGTCCAAGTCTTCCAGGGGCGCAAGGGTGGCTGGGAAGCGCGGGCTTCCGCCGTGCTTTCCGGTGGTCAGGCGGGAGACCTGTTTGGGAGCACGCTGACGGTAGGGAGGTTTACGGGACGACAAGGCGGGGTGGATCTGGCGATCGGGGCGCCGGGCTGGCACGGCACGCATCAGGAGGAGGGTGTGGTCCACCTGGTGCGGGGCGAGGCGGTGCGGACGGGCGGCGTGGGAGAGGTTGCCTCGGGAGTGTATGTGGGGAGCCAGACGCGGGCCGAGGTCGGGCGGATGCTGGCGAATGGCGGCGACCTGGATGGGGATGGGTGGGAGGAATTGGTGATGGGGCTTCCGCGGATGGGGCACAGCCCGAACAAGGCCGGTCGGTTGGAGATCCTGTGGGGTGGCCATGGGAGTGACCGCGGGGCGGGTGGCGCGCCGTGGACCAACATCCTGAGCTATCCGAAGGATCCCTTCGTGGTTGCCGTGGAACGGCGATTGGCGGAGGCAGCAGCGGTGCGATCGCCGGAGATTCGTGACGATGCCAAGGTGGCTGGCAGACCTGCCGTGGAAGCGCGGGCGTGGCTGCCTTGGGCCTGGGCCGGGAGCGTGATGGTCGCGTTGGGAACGGGGTGTGGCCTCTGCCTGTGGCGGCGTCGGATCCTGGACGGGGAACGCCTTCGGATTGCGCGGGATCTTCATGATGAGCTGGGCGGTCACCTGGTGCGGTTGCAGGAACCGGATTCGGGACAGGGGGCATCGGTCTCCAACGCGGCGCGGCAGGTGGCTGCGGGGATCGAACGTACGATCTGGTCGATCCATCCGGGACGGCGGACGTTGCCGGACCTCGCCTGTGGGCTCACCGATCTGGCGGAGAATCTGTTGGGCGACACCTCCGTCCGGCGTCGGTTCGACCTGCCTCTGGACCTGCCGCTGGATGAGGTGCGGGTTGAGGTGCTCGACGTGGTCTACCGCGTGGTGCAGGAGGCCTTGACCAACGTGCGCAAGCACAGCCAGGCCACGCAGGTGCGGTTGGAGATGGGGTTGGAACCCGGCGCGTTCGAGGTGCGGGTCGTGGATGACGGTGTCGGTATGGTTCCGGGCGTGTACGGCAGCCGGGAGCGTGCGGGACTTGGGTTGGAGTCGATGCTGACTCGCGTTCGAGGGGTGGGCGGCAGCCTGTCGATCGAGGCCAGCCAACCGAGGGGTGTGACGGTCCGGGTCCGTGTGCCGTCCGGTTGACCATATCATCGGTTCGTCGGATGGACGTCCGTGCGAGCCGATGGGCAACTTATGACGCCCGCCTAATGCCCAATCGCATTGCCATCCTGGAGGATGATCCTCGGCAGCGTGCTGCCGTGGTCGCAGAACTGAGCCGGATTCCCGGGTGTGTCGTGGTGGGCGAGTTTGGGCGGGTGCAGGACCTTCGCCGGGCGTTGCCGGGCCTTCGCTGCGACGTGGTGCTTCTGGATGTCCAGCTTCCGGACGGCACGGGGATCGAGGCGTTGCGATTGCTGAAGGCACTGCCACCTCCGGTGCCGCGTTGCATCGTGCTGACGGTGCTGGCGGATTCCGTGACGCTGTTCGAGGCATTGAAGGCGGGAGCGGACGGCTACCTCGTAAAGCGCGGGGACCCGAAGGCCCTCGTCGAGCGGTTGGAGGAACTGGAGGCGGGTGAGGTTCCGATGTCGCCCGCCGTCGCCAGGCGGGTGCTGGACCATTTCCGCGGCGTTTCGGCCAGTCCGTCGGGCGTGGACGACCTGACCGGGTCCGAGCGGGAGGTTCTGTCGTTGCTGGCGCAGGGGCACACCAACCAGGAGATCGCGGACTCGCGTCGGGTGGCCCTGGCCACGGTCCGGACCCAGCTCACGTCGATCTACCAGAAGCTCCACGTCCGCAACCGGACCGAGGCCGTGGCGTGGTTCCATCGGACAGAACGGTGAGGGCGTGGGGATGGGCGAGTTCGCAGTTTCCAGAGGCCAGTTTCCAGTTCAGTCCCACCTCGTGACCTCGGCGGCCACAGGTGTGGGGTAGCTGCCGACGTCAAGAGGCAGGTGACTGGCGACGGGCTTGAACTCCGTCCGGTAGGCTGCGTGCCCCCACGCGGCGGTTCATGATCGACGCCGGGTGAGGGCACCCGGCCTACAAGTGACGATCTGGCGACTCCCCGGGGTCCTCCGGCGTTGCTGGCGGTGGAAGTCGGGAGTATTGCTTGGCCCACAGATGAATCTGTTGCCAATTCTGCGTCGGACGGGGCTCTGGGCGATCCTGTCGACTGCGTTGCTTGGGGCGGGAAGCGTGAACGCCCAGAACACAGCCAAGGCCCCGGCCCTGGAACTGAAGGTGGGGACCAACTACATGGTGGTCATCCCGAAGACTGCCCTCGGAAAGGAGCACCTGCTCTCGGCCTCGATCATCCCGCAGCAGACGTCCCCGACGAGCACGGGTCTGGCGGGCAAGATCGTGCGGTTCGAGATCTTCCACGACGGGGTGGACCTGTACGAGTCGACCAAGGGTTTGGTGGTGACGGATGACCTTCCGGCGCGGCGTCTGCTGACGTCGTTCCCGATCGTTTCGCAGACGGACACCGAGGTGGTGATCGATTTCAACCGTGGCATGCGGCGCGTGTTCACGGACATCTGGTACGGCAGCGGGAACCGGGACCGCGTGATGGAGGTGCCGCAGAGCCGCGTGTTCGCGGCCGAGGTGCGTGACAACATCCTGGCGCTGCGGCAGAGCGTGCAGGCGCGTGACCTGGAGAACGGAGCGAGTGTCGAATCGCGCTACGAGGTCCGGTATTTCCTGTCGGCGTACGAGGAGCCCGCGGGCCGTGGTCGCGAGCAGTCCGGCGTCGAGACGCGCTACGCGCGGTTCTTCGAGACGGCGCCCGTGCTGGAGACGACCACCGGTCGCAGCGCGACGCGGATGGCGCGGTTCGACCTGTCGAAGCCGATCACGTTCCACTACAGCGCGAACACGCCCGAGCCCTATGTCGAGGCGATCCGCAACGGCATCCTCTACTGGAACCGCGCGTTCGGGACGAACGTCGTCCGGGCGGAGAAGGCGCCGGAAGGCGTCACGGCCCCGGATCCGCGTTACAACATCGTGCAGTGGGTTCCGTGGGACGGGGCTGGTTCGGCCTATGCCGACATCCTCGTTGATCCCCGGACGGGCGAGTCACTGCACGGTCAGGCTTACATGACGTCGGTATTCGCGGTGAGTGGCCGGGCCCGTGCCCGGGCGGCGCTGCGGTCGATGCGCGAGTTGCTGGAGGCGAAGAAGGATTCGAAGGACGGCAAGGGCGACGGCAAGATGATGTGGCCGCAGATGGGCCTGCCGATCATGGAATCGGCGACGGCCTGCCAGGTGAACCTCGTGGCCTTCGCGCAGCAGTATGCGGCCGGCCTGGAGGAGTTGCTGGCGAGCGACTCGCTGACCGATGCCGCGGCGCTGCGCGCCTCGCAGGATTACGTGTGCGAGGTGGTGGCGCACGAGGTCGGGCACGTGCTCGGCTTGCGCCACAACTTCGGCGGCAGCCTCGCGGCGACGATGTCGCCGAAGGAACTCGACGAGTGGTTCCAAGCCTACGTGGCCGGCAAGGGACTCGAGTCCTGGACGAACCGCATCGTCAGTTCCTCGATGATGGAATACAGCGTCTTCAAGGCCGGCGCATTCATCGGCTGGATGGTGCGCACGTCGGATCGCGTGCTGCCGCATGACAAGGCGGCGATCCAGTGGGGTTACTTCGACAACAAGTCCGCCCAGGAACAGAAGCTCCTGTTCGCCACCGACCAGGATGCCGCCCGATACGGCGACGTCCGGACGTTCGACTACGGCGCCCGGCCGATCATCGCCGGGTACAACGAGATTTCGTCCACGTTGCGCGGCTTGCCGCATTCGTTGATCGAGCGCTTCATCGCCGCCCGCGCACCGAGGGATCCGCGCGACCGCATCCCGCTGGAGCAGGTGAACCTCTCGGTGACCGCCACGGCGGCGTCGATCGCCGGTGACATGTCGTCGATTGCGCAGTGGTTCCAGTCGGGGGCGCGCTCCCTCGCGGTGGAGAACCAGTTCGACTTCATCGGGGAGCTGAACCGCAAGGAACGGGTGACGGCACACTGGAAGGCGTTGTCCGAGCAGTTGGAGAAGCTGGGAGGCGTGGACCGCGTGCTGTTCGGGGTGCTGCCGGCGGACCTGAAGCTGGAATTGAAGAAGGAACCCGAGGGCGTCGAGCCCGCGCCGAAGATCGATGCCGCACTGTTGACGGCCCGGTTCGAGAAGATCCTGGCGTCGCCGGCCTACACGAACTTCATGGGCCTGGACGAGAAGCGTTACAGCTTCACGGATGCGGAGAAGAAGGTGATCACCGAGCGG
Source organism: Limisphaerales bacterium (assembly GCA_965284395.1). Classification (GTDB taxonomy): domain Bacteria; phylum Verrucomicrobiota; class Verrucomicrobiia; order Limisphaerales; family UBA9464; genus UBA6176. The sequence goes on from OZ260084.1 coordinate 2,545,380, forward strand.
TGCAAGCGGTTCTTCAAGGAACTGGAGGAGGCCGTGCTGAAGCAGGTGCTCGTCCGACTGGAGAACGCGCCGCGTGACATCGCGCGGGAGGCGAACGACGTCATCACCGAGGAGGATCTGGTGGCGCAGTTCGAACGCCGCATCATCGAGTTGTCGCGCTTCGTTTTGCTCGCGAAGGACGAGACCCAGCAGATCAAGGGCAAGCTGGACAAGGCCCGCGTCGAGGTCGTCGATTTCAAGTACGACCACGACACCCGCATGGCGGCCGCCAAGGCACTCAACGACAAGACGGGCTCGTACCGGGGTTGGTCCACGGACGCCAAGGGCGACCTGAACAAGGCGCTCAAGGACGAGGTGGATGCCGCGTTGAACATCCCGAACCTGAAGGAATTCCGCGATTCGCAGCTGAGCCGTTCGTTGCGCGAATGGTACCTGCGCCAGCAGGACATCCTCGCGCTCCTGCCGCCGCGTCCGCCCGGTCCGGCACCGCGCTGAGCCGTATCCATGCGATTGAAGGCGGGGACAGGTTCACGCGGAGACGCGGAGACGCGGAGAAGGGCCACTTGGACGGGAGGCGGAGCAGTCACCGTTCGGTGAATAATGTCCGACGTTGAAAGGTTGGTGACCTGACCCTCTCTCCGCGCTCTCCGCGGCTCCGCGTGAGAATTCTGCTGCATGGATACGGCTGAGGTGGGGCGGTGTTTCAAGGTTGCAGATTCAAGTTTGAAGTCGGGCGCGAATCGCCCCACCCCTTGGAAGAATCCAGGGAGGTGGGGCGAACTGTTTCCAGCGGCGACGCGGACAATCGGTTTTCCAACGGCGACACTGAACCTGAAAGCGGCAGTTGGATCCGCAGATGGCGCAGATGACGCAGATCATGAGGAGTTTGGATCGGGCGTGCCGTTCACCCGCAAGGTGACGTCTGCGCGAGCCTCGGGTGCTGGCATTTCTGCCCTTCCATCTGCGCAATCGGCGCCATCTGCGGATGAATGAACTGCGGATTCGCGGCTGAAATCTGGGAACTGGAATCTAAGCCGTATCCATGCGACTGAAAGCGGTGACAGGTTCACGCGGAGACGCGGAGACGCGGAGAAAGGCCGGCTGGAGGGCAAGCTGGTCAGTCACCGTTGGGTGACTGGTTGCCGACGTTGGATACTAGTCGTGACCGGCCTCGCTCTCCGCGCTCTCCGCGGCTCCGCGTGAGATTGCTACTGCATGGATACGGCTAAGAACTCTCCCGGCAGCTACGGACTTGAATCTGAAATCTTCAAACTTTCCCCCGTCTTCCCGTGCATCCGATGACGCGATTGCGGCGTTGATAGGGCAGTCATCAATGGACGCTGGACCCATGGCGTCGGAATGACAGGCTGAGGGCTTCGAATGAACGGACGGGATGGAATCAGGCGGGCTGGACGACACGCGGCTTGGATCGGCGCGTTCGCAGCGTCGGGAATGCTGCAGGCGGACGATACCGACCTGCGGCAGGTGGTGATCACCGGTCGGGCGGATTCACTGCTCGAGATCTCCCGCACGTCGAGCGAGGGCTATGTGGGGCGCGATCATCTGGACCAGCGGCCGGTCCAGCGGCCCGGTGAGGTGCTGGAGACCGTGCCCGGGTTGGTGGCGACGCAGCACTCCGGCAACGGCAAGGCGAACCAGTACTTCCTGCGTGGATTCAACCTCGACCACGGAACGGACTTCGCGACCACGCTGGACGGCATCCCGGTCAATCTCCCGACCCACGCGCACGGCCAGGGCTACACGGACCTCAATCCGTTGATCCCGGAGCTGGTCGACACGGTGCACTACCGGAAGGGGCCGTACTTCGCGGACGTGGGGGACTTCGGTTCGGCCGGGGCTGCGGACATCCGCTATGTCCGCGAGCTGCCCGGGACGCTGGTATCGGCATCGGGCGGGTCCTTCGGTTATGCGCGCGGGTTGGTGGCCGGAGCGCCGCAGGCCGGGGGTGGGCACCTACTCTACGCGTTGGAAGCGCAGCACGAAGATGGTCCGTGGGTGAGGAAGTCGGATTCGCAGAAGTACAATGGCCTGCTGAAGTACTCGCGTGGCGATGCAGCCTCGGGTTGGTCGGCGACGTTCAGCGGATACGGCGGCCGATGGCACTCGACGGACCAGATTCCGGTGTCGGCCGTCGACGTGATTCCGGGCCGGCGCTTCGGCACGCTGGATCCGTCGGACGGAGGCGACTCGCAGCGGTACACGCTGGCCCTGGAGGGCCACTATGACCAGGAAGCCGGGCACGGTGAATGGACGGTGTTCGGTGGTTGGTACGACCTCGATCTCTACTCGAACTTCACCTACTTCCTCGACGATCCGGTCCGCGGGGACCAGTTCCGCCAACGGGACGAGCGGACTTTCGGCGGGCTCCGTGGGCATCATACCTGGCATTACGACGTGGGATCGGTGGATGTGTCCTCGACCGCGGGCCTGCAGATCCGCGGGGACTCCATCGACAACGCCCTCGAGCGGACGCAGGCGCGGGAGGTGTTCGGTGTCACGCGGGCGGATCAGGTCGGGCAGGTGAGCGTCAGCCCGTACGTCGAGACGGCGGCGCGGTTCACGCCGTGGTTCCGGACGCAGGCGGGCGTGAGGGCGGACTGGTACTCGTTCGATGTCGAGTCGGATCGGCCGGAGAATTCCGGGACGCGGACCGACTTCCTGGCGAGCCCGAAGCTGACGGCGGTGTTCGGGCCGTGGGCGAAGACCGAGATCTCGATCGGGGCTGGAATGGGATTCCACAGCAATGACGGGCGCGGCGCTCTGACGCGGATCGACCCTGTCAGTGGCGATCCGGCGGACCGGGTGGATCCATTGGTCCGGACGCACGGGGTGGAGATCGGCGTGCGGACTATGGCAGTGCCGGGGCTGCAATCTTCGCTGACGTTCTGGATGCTGGATATTGATTCGGAGCTGTTGTTTGTCGGGGATGCTGGAAGCACCGAAGCGTCGCGCCCGAGCCGGAGGTACGGGGTGGAGTTCGCGAACTACTGGAAGGTGGGATCGTGGGTGACGCTGGACGCGGATCTGAGCCTGAGCCATTCGCGGTTCCGGGATGAGGATCCAGCGGGTGCGTACATCCCGGGGTCGGTGCGGAGCGTGGTGGCGGCGGGCGTGACCGTCCGTGATCCGGACGCGGAGAAGGGATTCTTCGGAAGCCTTCGGCTCCGGTACTTCGGGCCGCGCCCGCTGGAGGAGTCGAACACCCAACGGTCAGGCGAGACGGTGCTGTTGAATGCCCAGTTGGGTTGGCGATTCAATCGGACGTGGTCGGTCGCCGTGGATGCCTTCAACCTGCTCGACCGGGCCGACAGCGACATCGACTACTTCTACGAGTCCGCGATCACGCCGGGGGCCGCGATGGAGCAGCGCCACTTCCATCCGGTGGAGCCGATCTCGGCGCGGGTCACGTTGAGCGCGCGGTTCTGATTTCCTCTGGGCCAGCGACGGCGCGGACGGGGCGTTTTCCATCGACGACGCGGCGGCGCGGCGACTTGATGCAGGGTGGGCCGATTGACATCAAAACTGGATCCAAGCATCGTGTCCCAATGAGAACGACACTGACGCTCGATGATGATGTCTTCGAGTTGGCTGCCCGGCAGGCCAAGCTGCGGGGCGTTTCGCTGGGCAAGACGGTGTCGGACCTTTTGCGCAAGGGGCTGAATGCCTCCACCCCGGCACAGGAAAAGGATGGGCTCGTGGTGTTCCGCCTCCCGGCGGACTCGCCGAAAGTGACCACGGATGACGTGCGCCGCATCGAAGCCGAGGGCATATGAAGGGCTACCTGCTCGACACCAATCTGCTCATTGCCCTGCTCTGGCCCAGCCACGACCGGCATGATGTGGCCTTGAAATGGTTCGCCCGTCATCGCGCCAAGGGTTGGGCGACCTGCCCCTTCACCCAGGCCGGTTTCGTCCGCATCGTGTCGAACCCAGCGTTCTCCCGCGATGCCGTCCAGCCGCGCGAGGCCATCCAGGTTCTCTCCGCCAACACGGCCGCCAAGGATCACTCGTTCTGGCCGGATGAACTTCCGTTCGCCGAAGCCGTGGCCTATGCCGGGGTTCGGCTGATGGGGCACCAGCAGGTGACGGACGCCTATCTGCTCGGTCTGGCGATCCGACGCGGTGGCGTGCTGGCCACGCTGGACCAACGTATCGTCGCGCTCACGGAACCCAAGTCGGCCGAACGAAAGGCGATCGAGACGGTGGCCTGACCGGGGACTGTCACCCGCCCTCGCCGGGTGGGCGCGGGAGGAGTTCGGGGTGCGGGAGCGTGGAGGGATCGGGTGGGGAGACGTCGCGGCCGAGGAGGGAGGACCACTGGGTCCAGGCGGTCGGGTCGTGGAGTGGGGCGTTGAGGAGGTCGCGGATGCGGCCGAGTGAGGATTCGAGGGCGGCCTCGGGTGGGAAGCGACGGTAGTAGTCGGTGGCGAGGTCGAGTCGATCGGCCCAGAGGTCGGCGTCTTCGGAGGCGGATCGGACGATGGCGTGGAGGAGGATCGTGCGGGCGAACTGGCGGAGGAACCAGGTGTCGATGAGGTCGAAGGTGCCGTCGGGGGTGAACTTCTGGCCGGTGCCGAGCACGAGCTGTTTTTGCGCGAAGGAGAAGGTGGCGGCGCCGAGGCCCTGGAGGGAACGGAGGGTGTCGGCGACGGCCTGTTCGCCGCCGGTATGCAGTCCGCCAGAAGTGGCGAAGGCGGTGGCCGGGGTTCCCCAGCAGGCGAGTCCGGCGCTGAGTTCGAAGAAGCGTCGCACGTACCAGGGTGAGCCCTGGGCGTAGGTCGGGGTGGCGACCACGAGGACCGCAGCGCGGCTCAACGCATTCTGGATGGCACCGCGGGACTGGATGGCGGGCATGGCCCAGCAGAGTTCCCAGGTTTGGGAGCATCCGGTCTCGCGGGCGGCCTCGGAAAGGAACCACCCGATCGCAAGGCACGCGCGGTGGCTGTCGTGTCGGCCGGTGGCGGTGCCGGGAGAGAAGTGGAGGAGGCGGATGGGGTGGGGCATGGATTCCGGCGGTCCACCGATCTTCGGATGGAGGGGCCTGACTGGGTTATCCACAGATTACGGTGATTACACGGATGGAGAGGGGTGCTGGCTGCGTGTTCAATCCGTGTTATCTGTGAAATCTGTGGATCCTACCGACTCGTCGGACATGAACGGTGAAATCGGTGGACGGTGTCAGTTTCCTTCCTTCCTGCGGGTCTTGGACGGTTGGGGTTGGAAGCGGAAGTCGGTCATCTCGTCGGCGGTGAGGGGGCGAGGGAGGACGCCCGAGGAGTTGAAGGAGCGGACCATCTTCTTCCAGGTCGACTTCTTCATGGTGCCGAAGGAGCCCTTGCCCGATTCGAGCACGGCGAGCTTGAGGATCTCGGTGAGGGAACGGCGTTGATACTCGGCATCGACTCCGGGGAGGAAGCGGGTGGTGACGAGCTTCACGGCGGCCTCGGGATCGCGGGCAGCCTCTGCCCAGCCGCGATGGGAGGCGTCGAGGAAGCGGCCGACGAGGGCGGGGTCGCGGGCGAGGAAGGCTTCGGAGGTGAAGTAGACCTGGGAATAGGCGACGTAGCCGTGTTCGTAGCCGCGGATGATGTTGATGGAATGTCCGGCGGTCTGGAGGGCGACGGCCTCGTCGATGAGATAGCCCATGAGGACGTCGACCTGGCCCTTGACGAGAGGCTGGATGGAGTGTTCGACGTCGATGCAGGTCATGGCCGAGCGGGGGATGCGGCCGGAATGCAGGACGATGTCGAGGGCGAGGTTGGCGTCGGGATGGACGCCGAGGATTCGTCCGCGGAGGTCGGCAGGTTTGAGGACCTGCTTCTCTGCGAGGCTCATGAGGCAGAACGGGCTGCCCTGAAGCATCGTGCCGACGGCCTTGATGGGGGCACCGTGGGCTCGGGCGCCGAGGAGGACGCCGCTCTCGGAGCAACCGATCCAGTTGGTGCCGGTCACGACGGATTCGACGACCTTCATTTCCTGGTCGACGGGGCGGAGGGTGAGGTCGATGCCGGCGTCGCGGTAGAAGCCGCGATCGAGCGCGACGAGGATGCCGGCGAACTGGACGTTGGGCTTCCAGTCGAGCTGCATCGTCATCGGCGTGAGCGTCTCGGCGGCCCGGAGCGGAAGGGTGAGCGGGGCGAGAAGCAGGACGAGAAGCCGGAGGAAATGGGGCATGGCAAAGGGTGGGCTAGGAGGCGAAGCAGGTCGGGCGGGTTCAGCCGACGATCTCGACGGGGATCCAGAAGGTCTCCGCGGCGGCATACTGGGCCTGGATGTCAGCGGGGTCGGTAAAGGTCGTGCCCTCGACCCATCGGGCGGGAATCTGGAAGGAGAGCTCGTGGGTATCGAAGGGCCAGGGGGCGAGCTGGAACCGGCGTGGGCCGACGCGTTGCACCGTGACTTCGCTGGTGTGGCCGTCGTTGAGCGGGAGTGGGTGGAGAAGCGTGGCGGGCCCGGCGAAGTCGACGCAGGAAAGGAGCGAGAGGTTGTCGCAGGCCTGAAGGAGGCGGAAGTGCTCGGTCAGGGTGGCGAGCGAGAGGTGTGGGTCCTGGAAGCGGCCGGAGTTGGCGCAGACGGCGCGGAGTTCGAGTTGCCTTTGGCGCTGTTGGGCGACGAACGAGTCGAGGAGAGGGAGTTGGGCGGGCTGGATCGTGGTGCGGTCTGCGTGCTCGGTGAGGAGGTTGCAGGTGTGCATCGAGATGAGGATGGCGGCGTAGGCGTTCGTCTCGGCGACGACTTCGAGTGCGCGTCCACGGACGCCGAGGTATTCGGGCAGATCGATTTCCTCGAACGCGGTGTACTTGCCGACGAGGTCGGCACCGAACGCCGAGGGCTTGCCCTGTCGGGTGAGGAGGGGTTTCTGGTCGCGCACGGCCCAGCCATCGTCATGGCGTCGGATGCCCTCGATGACGTCGGGTCTGGGATCGGGCGTGCGGAAGTGATGGTTGCCCCAGCGGGCGGCGAACTCGCCGGCCAGGTGGGCGTGGTCCGGGTGACGGATGAGCCACCATCCGCCGGGTCCTTGGGCGCGTAACATGGTTGATGCGTTCCTATTCTTCCGCCTTGAGCGCGGATTCGTGCCAGTGGTGGAGGAAGAGCCATTCGGCTCCGACGACGGTGAGGAAGAAGCAGGTGCCGAGTGCGGCGCAGGCGATGACGAGGGCGAAGAGGTAGTCGGTCTGGAGTTGGGAGCTGGCGTAGATGATCGAGTAGCCGAGTCCGCCTTCGCCGACGGTGTTGGAGGAGGCGAACCATTCGCCGGAGAAGGCGCCGATGACGGATAGGCCGGAGGAGATTCGAAGGCCGGTGAAGAAGGCGGGGAGCGCGTGCGGGAGGCGGAGTTTGAAGAGGATCTGGGCGCGGGAGGCGTTGGCCATGCGGAACAGGTTGAGGAGGCTGTGGTCGACGCTGGTGAGCCCTTGCGTCGTGTTGGCGATGATCGGGAACAGGCAGATGATGACGACGACGAGGATGACGGAGCGGAGGCCGCTTCCGAACCACATCAGGATCAGCGGGGCGACGGCGATGATGGGGACCGTCTGCAGGAGGATGGTATAGGGGACGAGGCAGCGCCGGATGAGCGGCGATTGGGCAAGGCAAAGGGCGGTCGCGACGCCGGCAACGACACTCAGGAGGAAACCGCCGATGGCCGCGACCGCCGAAATCCGGACCGCCTTGAGGAGGCTCTCATGGCGGTCGATGCCGGCCTCGATCACGCGGAGGGGGCCGGGAAGCACGTAGGGAGGAATCTTGAAAGCGACCGTGGCGCCCTGCCAGAGGAGGAGGACGAGGACAAACACGCCGATGGGCCAGGCCGCGTGGGTGAGGAAGCGTTTCATGCGAAAGCACCGGGCTTGATCCGCAGATGGCGCAGATGGCGCAGATCAGGAAGGAGAGGGTTACGATGGCAGTCGAAGCTCGTCGGTACGGTTCCCGCCTTCGTCCTCATTCGGCCCCGGGTTCCAACATCTGCGGAATCTGCGAGATCTGCGGATGAATGAGCTGACCTTTGCAGGCTCATCGGTGATGTCCTCCGTTGAGCTCGCGCAACGCGTGGGAGACTTCGCCGACCAGGGCGAGGTAGGCCGGGTCGCTCCGCAGCGAGGCGGAACGCGGAAAGGGGAAAGGGACCGGGATGTCGCGTCGGATCCGCCCGGGGTTGGCCTGAAGGACGATGATGCGGGTGGAGAGGAAGACGGCTTCGGCCACGGAATGGGTGACGAAGAGGGCGGTCCAACCCTGTTCGGCGCGGAGACGGAGGACCTCCTCGTTGAGGTGGTCGCGGGTCATCTCATCGAGCGCGCCGAAGGGCTCGTCCATGAGGAGGAGCCGGGGCCGGGTGGCGAGCGCGCGGGCGATGGAGACGCGCATCTTCATGCCACCGGAGAGTTGGCGCGGGTAGTGGTGCGCGACGTGGGAGAGGCCGACGAGAGCGAGGAGTTCGGTGGCCTTCTGGGTGCGTCGGGCGGCGTTGAGGTTGCCGTGGAGTTCGAGGCCGAGCTCGATGTTGCGGATGACGGTGCGCCAGGGGAGGAGCGTGGCATCCTGGAAGATGAAGGACATCAGCTCGCGGGCGTTGGCGGGAGTCATGCCATCGACCTCGACCGAGCCCTCGGAGATCGAGGTCAGGCCGGCGATGAGCTTGAGCAGGGTGGATTTGCCGCAGCCCGACGGGCCGATGAGGCTGATGAAATCGCCGGCCGAGACATCGAGGGAGACGCCGCTGAGGACGGTGTTGGTGGTGCCGTAGCGCTTGAAGAGGTTGCGGATGGTGACGAAGGGGCGGGGCATGCCGTCGGGTGGAGCGGACGGCATGGCGGCAGCTTCGGGGGCTGGTTGGAGGGCAGCAGCGCCGGTCATGGGAGAAGCGGCAGATCGAGGGTGGACGGGAAGTCGGCGGAATGGACGACCTGTTGGCGGGCGCGTTTCCAGTCGGAAGGACGCGCGTCGCGCGAAGGTTTGCCGTTGCCCGGGTTTCGGTCGTAAAGGGGGAACGCGGAACTGGAGATCTCAAGGCGGAGGCGATCGCCTTGGGCGAAGACGCAGGAAGTGGGTTCCAGATCGAATTCCCACAAGCGGACGGTGTCGGCGCGGAAATCGGAGAACAGGAAGGACGATCGGGCGCCGCCGATGACGACGTTGGTGGCACGGCCATCGGGCGTGACGCGGACGAGCTTCACGATGAGGTCGGTGTGATCGAGCGAGGATTGGAAGGCGATGCGGACGCGAGGTGCGCCGCAGATGTGCAGCGGTGCGGCCAGTGGCTCGGAGGTGTAGAGGAGGACGTTGTTGCCGAGTTCGACCCGATTCTGGGAGAAGCAACCCTGGGGCGCACCGAAGCCGCCGGGGGCGGGCACGGGAACCTCGGGATCATGGACGAAGGTGTCGCGGGGTTCGTCGGTGTCGGGGGCGGTCGAGGCGAGGCGTCCATCACCGCGGATCGAATTGGCGCGGCCGCCGCTGCGCAGATGGAACGTTCGGGTGGGGCCAGGCTTGAGGCCGTGCCACGAAGCGGGTGTGTGCCATTGGTTGGCGCTCAGGGCGAAGAGACGGAGCTTCGGTTCGGACGCGAACTCGCCGGAGTCCTTCAGCCAGTGGTTGAACCAACGAAGGAGGAGGGCGTCGGTGTCGAGGAGCGCGGCGGGACCGAGGTCGGCTTCGCCAACCCAGTTGCCCCACGGGATGTGCACCCAGGGTCCTACGACGAGATATTGGTTGGAGCGGGCCTCAGCCGAGGCGGCGTGCTGGCTGAGTTTCTCGAAGAGGTCGATCGAACCGTGGAGGTACAGGTCGTACCAGCCGCCGAGGTGGAGGACCGGGATGTCGATGGCGTCCCAGCGGCGACTGAGGTCGAGCTCCGACCAGTATCGCGATGGGCGGTCGTTGCGGATCCAGTCGCGGTAGTATGTGGGGAGGCCGGGAGCGGTGAGGTGTGGTATGCGGGAGAAGGGGGCGGCGTGGAAGTGTGGGGCGAGGTTCGTCCACGCGGAATCGAGGGCGGCGGCGGTGCGGGACAGCCCGAGGCGGTGGGCATCGCCGCGGAGCATCTGCGTGCCCCAGCCGATGGCGGCGGCGAGGCGGAGCATTCCATGGTGATAGAACCAGCCGTGGTACAGGTCGCCAGCGGTCATCCACGGCGCGATGCACTGGAGCGCCTTGGGGCGGCGCGCGGCGGCCAGAAGCTGGGTGACGCCTTGATAGGAGAAGCCGTACATCCCGATCCGGCCGTTGCACTCAGGGCGGGAGGCAAGCCATTCGACGGTCTCGAATCCGTCCTGTTCTTCGTTCCGGAAGACGTGGAACTCGCCGGTGGAAGCTCCGCGACCTCGGACGTCCTGGATGACGACATTGTATCCGTGCCGGGCGAACCAGACGGGGTGGGCGTAGACGACGGTGGTGGCGATGTCCTTTCCGTAAGGTTGTCGGACCAGGAGCGTCGGGTGGCGTCCGCCGCCGGGCGGAAGGTAGTGGTCGGAGCGGAGGACGGTGCCGTCAGGGAGGCGGAAGGGAACATCGCGAATGAGGGTGACGCCGTTGCCGCAGTCGATGGGCTTGGAGCCGCCGGGACCGCCTTTTGGCGAGGGCGGCCTCGCGCGCGGCTTTGGAGCGGCGGTGTGAGGGTTGCCCGGGGAGAGCGTCTGTGAAGGCGACGGGGACGTCGCCGCCCCTTTCGCAGTGGGGCGGCGCGAGGGAGAGGTCTTGCCGGTCCGTTTCACGGGCGGGACGGGTGTTCGAAGGCGTACATCTCGACGAGGGCGGCGGCGATGCGGGAGGACATCTCCGAGCACCAGCGGCGGCCGTTCTCGGCGGTGGCGGGGTTGGGGTCGCCCATGACGCCGCTGGGCGCGATGTCGCGGGTGAGCCAGGCGTAAGTGGCGTAGGCGAACTCCGGGAGCAGGGTCCCGGGGTCACCGACCTTGCGGATGTAGTTCACGGTGTAGCGGTCGGTGTGGACGAGTTCAGGGGTGGCATCGAGGAGGAGGGCGGTCTCGACCTCGCCGGCGTGGAAGCCGAACTTGGCTTCCTGCTCGGAGAGCCCGGAGGCACCGCCGCCGCCGAAGAGGCAAAACGTCGTCAGGTCCAACTCGGCGCGCAGGTCACGGGCCATGACGTCGATGAGGGCGTGGTTTCCGCCATGGCTGTTGAAGAAGACGAGCTTCCGGAAGCCACCCGCGTGGAGGCTCCGGCCGAGGTCGCGGAGCGTGGAAATGAAGGTGTCGCGCGAGAGTGAGAACGTGCCGGGGTAGCCGAGGTGTTCGTTGCTCTTGCCGTAGCAGACGGGAGCGAGGGCGTAGATGTGGAGCTCGGGTGGCAGTTTTCGGAGGGCGTGACCGAGGAGGTAGTTGTTGAGGAGCGTGTCCGTCGCGAGCGGCAGGTGATGCCCGTGCTGCTCGATGGCGGCGGTGGGGAGGACGATCAGGGTCTTGTCCTTGGGAAGGGCGTCGACCTCCTTCCAGGTGCGATAGGGGAGGAAGCGTTCGTCGGGAATCCAGGTCTTCATGCGGCGGCGGGTTGAGGGGAGGCGGTGGGCTTGAATCCGATCATCTTGCCTGGGTTCATGAGGCCCATGGGATCGAACTCGTGCTTGGCGACGAGCTTGGCGTCGTCGGGTCGCCAGCGGCCGCTGCCTTCGAGGTGGTTGATATGGGGATTGGCGATGGTGACTCCGATGGTGCCGCAGAAATCGATCATCTCCTGAAGCCGCTCCTCGGTGGTGAAGCGGACGATGGGCAGGCAACCGGGTACGATGACGCCGTCGGCCTTGAGGAACTCGAAGTGGCAGAGGAGTTCGTCGCCGAAGCGCGCCTTGAGCCGCGCGATCTGATCCCGGAACGTCTGGGGGTCGAATCCGCACTGGAGATACGTGAGCGAGGGATCCCCCTTCTTGGCCCAGAGGGTGGTGTGGTTCCAGGTGTAGTCGGAGAGCTGGGCTCCGCGCCGGGGTTCCTGATGTGGGGAGGAGAAGACCGGGCGACCTCCAGCGGCGGAGGCAGCGGCGGAGAGTTCCTCCAGCTGCGGATCGGCGACCTCGAAGAAGGCGAGGGCTTCTCCTTGGGGGACCCACTTCTGGAGCGGTGCGAACCAACCGGGGATGGGCCACTCGAAGCAGGAGACGAGGCGCTTGCGCCAGGTACCGGTGATGGCGACGTCCTCGGTGAAGTCGAGGCAGGCTTCGAAGGTGGGGAAGGCAACGGCGAGCTGCGCCCAGTCGGTGCGGTGCGCGAGAGTCAGGCCGACTTCGACGAACACACCGTTGGTTCCCCAAGCGTGCAGGGCCTTCAGGACGTCGCGTCCTTCCAGCAGGATCTCGCGGGGCTCGGGCTCCATGGTGAGCAGCTGGATCCACCGGACCGTCTGGTTGTCGCGGAGGACGCCGTGGGAGATGGAGCCGATCCCGCCAGAGCCGCCCGCGAGGAAGCCCCCGACAGACGCCTTCTGATAGGTGCTCGGGTAACAGCGCAGTTCCCAGCCGGCCTTGCGGGCAGTCGATTCAATCACCGCGAGCCGGGCGCCCGGTTCGCAGGTGGCGATGCCGTCGGCACTGATGTCGACGACGCGGTCGAGGGCGGCGAGGTCGAGGAGGATTCCCCCTTCGAGCGGGATGCACTGACCGTAGTTGCCGGTGGCGGCGCCTCGAACGGTGAGGGGCACGCCCCGGCGGGCGGCGAAGGAAAGGACCTGGCGTACCTCGTCGACGGAACGGGGTTGGGCAGCGACGTCGCCCCGCTTGTCGCGAAGCTGGCGTTCGAGGACCGGCGAGTACCAATAGAAGTCCTTGGAGAGGCGGTCGACGTCGGCTTCAGCGGTGACGACGCGGCCGGGAGGGAGCAGGGCCGTGAGGTCGTCAATCCAGTTCAGGGGAGGATTCATATCGATGGTTGTCGTGAGAGTGGTTCATTCCGGGCTTTTGGCGGAGTGCTTCCAGAGGCGCATGGCGGCGAGCATCCGTGGGTCTTCGAAGAGGGCGACGCAGGCGGAGCGCGCGACGGGGCCGACGACCTCGCACTTCAGGTCGCTGCGTTTCACGAGTTGCTTGGCGTAGGTGTAGATCTGGGAGCAGTGGCGTGCGGCATCGTCAATGGTTGCGCCGAAGATCACGCGGTCGACACCTGCCCACAGGGAGGCGGCCATGCACATGGGGCAGGGTTCGCACGTCGTGTAGAGCGTGTATCCCTTGAGCGAGGTGGTCTTGAGCTTCTTGGTGGCGGCGCGAATGGCGCGGACCTCGGCGTGGGAGGAGGGGTCGTGTTCCTGGGCAACGGCGTTCAGGCGGCGGATGAGCCGCTTGCCGGTGGTGGACTGGATGACGTCGGCGCAGAACGGCGACTGCCGCGGCGTCCCGAGGTGTCGGGCAGTGGCCTTGGCCAGATCCAACATCCGGAGGAGATCGGATTCCGATGCGGCGGGGTCGTCCTTGCGTGCCATCGGAGGGGGTGAAGCAGGGGACATTCCAGAAAGCGTCATCCCGCCACGACGCCCCGAGAAACTTCGGCAGGTCCCGTGCTTCACTGCCGGTTGAATGAATTCGCGCATCGCCCGATTGAGTGTCCAGGAGTTCGTCCGTTCCGTGGCGGACGGCGAAATCCCGCCGGGCTCCATCCCCTCGATGATCCTCGCGGCGCGGGAGCGGAACCCCGGTCCGGTCTATACTTCCATACGCCGCGAGCGCATCGAGGAACAGGTTCGGGGATTGGAGAAGCATGGCAGGGAACGGGGTGCGTTGCGTGGATTGCCGGTCTCGGTGAAGGACCTGATGGACGTCGCGGGTGAGTGCACGGGATGCGGGTCGCGGCGGGTGATGCAGTCAGCGTTGGTGGAGATGCGCGATGCGGCCTTCGTCGAGTCTTGGCGGCGGGCGGGGGCCTTGCTGGTTGGAAAGACGCACCTGAACGAGCACGCGTACGGGATCACCGGGGAGAATCCGTGGCTGGGGGACTGTACGATTCCGGGTGATGCGGGCGCGCTGACGGGCGGCTCGAGCAGCGGCGCGGCGGCGTCGGTGCTGGAGGGCAGTGCTTGGATTGGACTGGGGACAGACACTGGCGGGTCACTACGGGTGCCGGCGTCCTTGTGTGGGTTGGTGAGCCTGCGGGCGCCGGGCTGGTTTGGGGATCATCGCGGGACGAGGCCGCTGGCCCCGAGCTTCGACACGCTGGGCTGGATCCAGCGCTGGCTGGGAGATGTGGAATTCGTGGCCCGGGCATTGATGGGAGGAGCGGTGGATGGGCCGCGTGGCGAGGCGATGCCCACGCGATTGGGCTGGATGACGGGGAGCCTGCTGGATGGGTGTGAGCCGGCGGTGCTGGGTGCCTTCGGATCGCTGCGTGGGCGGATGATGGAAGCAGGTCTGGAGCTGGACGCTGTTTCCAGCGAAGGGCTCGAGAATGCGGTGGATGTCTTCGCGATGTTGCAGGCGCGGGAGGCGTCTGCCGTGCACCAGGTGGAATTGGCGCGGGATCCGGAATCGTACAGCGCGCCCGTGCGCGCTCGCTTGGAGTGGGGTGGAGCGTTGGGTGAGGGGGAGCTTGGGCAGGCGGAGGCAGAGCGTGCGCGGATCATCTTGCAGCTCGATCGCATGCTGGACGGTGGGCGCGTCCTCATCCTGCCGGCGGCTCCGATGACGCGTCTGGCGGCGGGTATAGATCACACTCGGACGCGGCGTGAGATCCTGAAGCTGACGACGCCGACGAGCCTCGGAGTCTATCCGGTGCTGACGATCCCGGATGAGTCGTTGGGTGGTCGGGTGCAGGTGGGTTACCAGTTCATCGCGGCGCGGGGTGGAGAGTGGAGATTGGTGGAGTTGGCGACGCGGCTGGCGGCGTGGGGTGTGAGGTGAGGGGGCGCGGCGGATTCGAGCCCTGAGTCGTGGGACTGTCCCTTCGGTGGGGCGACTGCCCTCACGAGCCGGGCTGGAAGTCTGGGATTGAGGATTCCCATCTTCAGGTGGCTTGGAAGTTCGCGGACCGGCTCGACGGAGTCTCGCCCCACCGGACGCGACGGAGAACAATCAGCCATGGATGTAGATCAAGTAACGGCAGTCTGAACATTCCTCGCCAGTGGGTGGCGGGGACAGAACTGGGGCTGGTACGCAGGCCTGTCATGGATGTCATGAAGCGGTTGATTCAAGGAGTTTGATGATGGTTTCGATCAGTGCGCCCAAGTTCTGGGATTCATGAAAGGAGCGCATTGCTGAGCGTCTGCAGCGCTGGTCATCAAGTGCCGGCCGACTTGCAGGGCACGCGGGAAACCGATGAAAACCGAGGATACCAGACTAAGCGTGGTCGATCTTGGGGCTGAGGGCGTGCGCGGCCGGGCGCGAGAGGACAGACCGGGGATGGCCGAAGGAATCCCGATGGGATGGGAGTGCGGCTGTTGGCGGATGCATGCGCCCGGCCACACAGGGCGGATCTTGGTACCGGCGTTGCTTGGGGTGGGTGAGGCGCCCGCTTTTGCGGGGCTGTCGAAGGGAAGGTCACGCACCCTCCAATTCAGGAACGCAGACCCATCGGAACATGAAATCCCGAAACAAGAATCGCAGGAAACTCTGGAAGCTCGGTGGCCTGGCCACCGCCATGGCGGCGCACAGCCTCGGCGCGCAGACCGCGGCGACCAACGCGCCGCCTTCGACCCTGTCAGGGACGAATGACCTGTCGCGTGTGGTGGTGGAAGGATTGCCGCTGAACGAGACGGTGCTCCCGACAGCCCGCCCGGTGGACTCAGTGATGGGCGATGACCGTTCGATAATTGATACGCCGCGCTCGGTGAGCTTGGTGACGAAGGCGCAGATGGAAGCGCGTGCGATCTCGCGTGCGACGGACTTCAACCAGTATGCGCCGGGCGTGTACACGCCGTCGCGCTACGGCCTGGCGAATGTTCCAGTGATCCGCGGCGAGTTGAGCGAGATCTACCAGAACGGCCAGCGTACGATCTACAGCCGCAACTCGCTGCTCGCCAGCTTCAACCAGGTCGAGGCGATGGACATCGTCAAGGGCCCGGGCTCGGCCGTCTACGGTCCGCAGGGACAGGGACCGGGCGGCTACGTGAACTTCGTGACGAAGGCGCCGTACTTCGACCAGTTCCGCGGCGAACTGATCAGCCGCTGGGGAACCTATGTGCCGGGAGGGCAGTCCTACTTCAATCCGGAGTGGGTGCTGGACGTGGGCGGGCCGATCAACGAGAAGGTCGCCTACCGGGTCAGCTACCTGGGTCGCGAGGCCGAGGGCTACTACCAGAACGTCAAGGACAACACCCAGGACATCTTCGCCGCGCTGACCTTCCGTCCCACGGACCAGCTGACGGTCGACTGGAACGCGCAGTTCTACACGAGCCGGTTCAACGAGGTCATCGGCATCAACCGCGTCACCCAGGAACTGATCGACGATCGCGTTTACATTGCTGGGCCGGTGTTGCCCAACAATCGATGGGGCGATGCGCTCAACTCGATCGGAGCCTTCGGCCTGAATGCGAACTTCGCGATCCTGAACACGAACCTCGCCCAGCGGGTGAAGGTCTACCCCTGGCAAACGATCAATTCGCCCTCGGACTCGGCGGCGGGGAAGAAGTTCTCCTCGCAGATGACGACGACGTACAACATCAGCGAGTCCGCGAAGATCGTGAACCGCGCTTACGGCGAGACGCAGGACAGCCGGAAGATCTCCGGATACGGCTACACCGAGTGGGTGCCGGAGAACTGGATGATCAACGATCGCCTCGAGCTCCACTACGGATTTGACCCGAAGGTTGCGGAGTACGAGGTGCCCATCAAGACGATCTCCGGCCTGGAGGTCCGTTACTCCGAGTTGCTGGCCTACCAGGACTTCTCGGTGGAGCCATTCTTCCTCTATGACGTGACGCAGCCGCCGTCGACGTTCGCGCTGCCCTACAACCCGGCGGTGCTGAGCGCGGGTGGTGGTTTCAACGTGCCAGGCCAACCCGGCTACGGCGGCAATCCGTTTCCGTCAGCCGGCAACCAGGACACCACGCTGCTGCAGACGGCATTGTTCACGCAGTGGGACATCGCGTTCCACGAGAAGTTCAGCGTCGTGGTCGGTGGGCGCGGTGACTACTTCAGCGCGGACGCGGCGAGCCCGGTCTTCGTCGAGCGGCCCCGGGGTGGCTTCTATGACTCTTCGGCCGATGTGTTGAATGGGTCGGTGTTCGTCTCCGGCATCTACAAGTGGACGCCGGACCTGAGCTCGTACGTCACGTACAACCTGGTGAACGCCGTGCAGGGCAGCGCCAACTTCGGCGGCGTGGACGGCACCGGTGGCAACGCCGGCCTGGAGCGTTCGCTGAAGTCCGAGAGCGAGCTGATCGAGGTCGGCCAGAAGGCATCGTTGTTCGGGAACAAGGTGTTCCTGAGTGGATCACTCTTCCAGCAGACGCGCATCGCTCCCCAGTTGGTCGGCTCGCCCATCGGCATCAAGACGAAGGGCATCGAGCTCGAAGGCTTCTACCAACCGGACCGCAACTTCAACGCGAGCGCCAACTTCACGTTCCAGGACGCGAAGCAGGACGACTTCGGGTACCAGCAGACGTACTCGTATCTCGACGGCTTCCCTCCGGGGTTCCTGGTCGATGGCGTGTCGGGCACGGGCTACGGAAGCCCGAACTACAACTCGGCGAACGGGCGGACCCGCGCGACGGGGCGCACGCGTGCGGCGAGCGTTCCGCAGATCATGTTCAACGCCTATCTGACCTATCAGTTCGACAACGGGTTTGGCGCCAGCATCGGGCCACAGGTCACGGGTGAGCAGTGGCAGAACCAGGAGGGCAGCCTCCGCATTCCGGCGCAGTTCACGATCAACGCGTTCCTGTTCTACCGGCAGCCGCGTTGGGATGTTCAGATCAACTTCTTCAACATCACCGACGAGCGGAACTGGACCTCGATCGACCCGAGCTTTGCGGGCAACGACGTGATCTATCCCGAGCAGCCGTTCCGCATCAGCGGGCAGCTGCGCTTGAAGTTCTGAGTCCCCGGCAGGACCGGTGGGGCGAGACTCCGTCGAGCCGGGTGTGAAATGGCTCGTGGGGACACTCGCCCCACCGGGTTCGCAGCCTTGTGGGGTGGGGCATGACCGGGGTTGGTGCTGGCGGTGTTCGCGGGGAGAATTTCATGAGTATCAAGCCGATCCTGACGGGAGTGATCTCTGGCATCCTGTTGGCTCTGGGCGTCACGGGCTGCTCGAAGGAATCGGGCGGTCCGGCTGGATCGTCGCCGACGGCGGGCGGGCCGACGTTGCACTTCATCCACGACTGGGTGCCAGAGCCCGAGCATGGCGGCTACTACGCGGCTGATCTCCAGGGTCTCTGGAAGGAGGAGGGCGTGTCCGTGGAAGTGCTCGTGGGCGGCCCGAACTCGGAGATCGAGAAGCGGGTCGCACTGGACCCATTCGGCTTGGGGATCGTTCGGGGTGATGGAGTCTATATCGCGGTGGAGCGGGGGCTGCCGGTGATCGCGGTGAACTCCTATTTCCAGCATGACCCTCAGGGCATCATGGTGCGCGCCGATTCTCCTGTCCGGGGCTTCGCGGACCTCGACAACCGGGATGTGGCGGGACAAGTGGGCGCGACCTGGATGCTTTTCCTGCAGAAGAAGTATGGGCTTTCGAAGATGCGGGTGCGGCCGGTGACCGGGAGCGTGGCGAACTTCGTGGCGGATCCCAACTGGATCACGCAGGCGTATCCGACGAGCGAGCCGTATTATGCGGCGAAGGAGGGCGTGACGTCGCGGATGCTGCAGATCAGCGATTCGGGGTTTGATCCGTACCGGGTCATCATCGCGAACAAGGTGATGGTGGAGAAGCATCCGGAACTCGTGGCGAAGTTCAGCCGGGGGGCCTACCGGGGCTGGCAGGCCTACTTCAAGGATCCGACGCGGGTGCATGAGCACCTGGCGAAGATCTCTCCGACCATGGAGCCGGGCGGGATGCGCTTCAGTTACGTGAAGATGCGGGAGCTGAAGCTGGTGGAAGGGGATTCAGCCAAGGGGGAGACGATGGGTGCGGTTGACCTCAAGCGCTGGGAGGAGTTGGGCAGGTCGTTGAAGGATCTTGGGGTGATCTCGCGGGTGCCGGCGGTGGCCGAGGTGGCTACTGACGCGTTCTCCCCGAAGATGCTGGGGCTGGATCCGGTGCTGCCGCCTTGGTTCTGGACCGAGGCGCCCATTCCGGTGTCGAAGTGATGATGCAGGGATAAGCTCATATGAGTGCCGCGCTGTTGATCCGGAACATTGGCCATCTCGTGACGATGGACGCTTCGCGCCGTGTGCTGCGCGATGCGTGGTTGCTCGCGAAGGATGGTTTCGTCCACTCGGTGGGGACGGGACGGGCGCCGCGGGTCGTGGGGTCGGAGGTGGTCGATGCGAAGGGCGGCATTGCGACGCCCGGCATGATCAACACGCACCACCACATGTTCCAGAACCTCGCGCGGGCTTTCCAGCCGGTGTCGAGCCTCCCCTTGTTGCCGTGGTTGGCGGGGCACATCCCGCTCTGGCGGCATTTCAGTCCGGATGACCTCTACTTGGCGACCCAGGTCGCGTGTGTGGAGTTGATGCTCACCGGGTGCACGCTCACGAGCGACCATCACTACCTGTTTCCGCGGGATGGCAGCCGGGAGATCCTGGATGCGGGGTTCCATGCAGCCGCGGAGCTGGGAATCCGTTATGTGGGTTGCCGAGGATCGGTGAACGTTCCGAGCCCGATCATGCCGGAGTGGTCGACGCAGGACCTGGACGTGATCCTGGCGGACTGCCAGCGATTGCATGACCGGTTCCATGACCTGAAGAAGGGGTCGATGTCGCAGGTGGCGTTTGCGCCCTGCACGGTCTTCGGTTGCACGGGTGAGCACTATCGCGAGACAGCGAAGCTGGCCCGGGGGCTCCGGGTCCGGTTGCACACGCACTGTGGCGAGACGATCCCGGAGAACCGCGACGCGCTGGAGACGCTGGGCTCCCGTCCGTTCGCCTACATGGCCAGGCACGGTTGGGAGGGCGATGATGTCTGGCTCGCGCACGGAATCCATTTCAACAACGCGGAGGTGAAGCACCTGACGCGGACGCGGACGGGCATTGCCCATTGTCCGGTCTCGAACATGCGGTTGGGTTCGGGGGTGTGCCGGGTGAATGACCTGCGGGCCGGCGGATCGCCGGTGAGTCTGGGAGTGGATGGGTCGGCCTCGAACGATTCGGGCCACCTATTGAACGAGGCGCGGATGGCGCTCCTGTTGACTCGGGTGGTCCATGGTGCGGAAGCGATGACGCCGGAGCAGGCGTTGGAGATGGCGACATTGGACGGGGCAAGGAACCTGGGCCGGTTGGCAGACCTGGGTTCGTTGGAGGCAGGGAAGTGTGCGGACGTGGCGATCTTTCCGCTGGAAGACCTCTTCAGCAACGGAGCCCACGATGCGGTGCATGGCCTGGTGCTCTGCCATGCGCGGCAGGTCGAGACCCTGGTCGTTCAGGGGAAGGTGCGGGTGGCAGGTGGCCGGGTCCTCGGGATCGATCTGGACCGGTTGCTGGCCAGGCACCGGAAGACGGCGAGACGATTTCACGACGGCTACAAGAAGGGCTGAGGCATGAACCAAATGACGCGTGGCAAGCGGTGCCTGGTGGTGCTGGCAGGGGTGGTCCTCTGGACGGTGGCGTTGTCCTGCGCCCTGCAGGCGGCGGAGAAGGTGCGTCTGGCGACGGACTGGTATCCGCAGCCGGAGCACGGTGGCTTCTACCATGCGCTGGTAAAGGGGTACTACCGCGACGCGGGTCTCGACGTGGAGATCCTGGCGGGTGGACCGAACGCATTCGCCGTGCAGAAGGTGGCTACCAAGGCGGCAGACTTCGGCATGGGCAGCACGGACGATGTGCTGGTGGCGAACGAGCGTGGAATCCCGGTCATGGCGGTGGGGGCTACGATGCAGCACGACCCGCAGGGCATCATGGTCCACGAGGATTCCCCGGTCCGGTCCTTTGAGGACCTGGAGGGGCGGGTAGTGGCGGTGGCACCCGGGACGGTGTGGTTTCCCTACCTCGTGAAGAGGTATCAGCTGAGGAAGGTGCAGGAGCGGGCACACAATTTCTCGGTGGGTGCGTTCGTCAAGGATCCGGCCTACATCCAACAGTGCTTCCTGACGAGCGAGCCGTTCTTCGCGCGCCAGGCGGGGGCCAGACCCCGGGTGTTGCTGATCTCGGACAGTGGCTATGATCCGTACCGGGTGTTCTTCACCCGTCGGGCGATGGTGGGGGAGAAGCCGGAGGTCGTCCGCGCATTCGTGGTAGCCAGCCTGCGTGGATGGCGGGAGTACCTCGAGGATCCGGCACCGGCGCACGCGGAGATCAAGAAGCGGAACCCGGACCTGACGCCCGACAAGATGGACTACAGTCACCGGGCACTGAAGGAGCACCGCTTCATTGTCGGGAACCCGGAGAAGGGTGATGTGCAGGGGGCGCTCCGTGGGGATCGCTGGCAGCGGCAATTCGACACGATGAAGGAATTGGGTGTGATCCGCGGGCGCTTCGAACTCGCGGAGGCGTGGACCGGCGAGTTTTGCAATCCGGCCAAGATGGCGGGAGGTGCACCGTGATCGAGCGGCTTTCCAAGGTGGCCTTGCTGGCCGCCGTTGCCCTGTTCATGGCATTGGTGACGCTCAATAACGTCATCGACTACGGTTCCAACTTCGCCTTCGTGAAGCATGTCCTGTCGATGGACACGACGTTTCCGGAGAACCAGCTGCGATGGCGGGCGCTGACGAGTCCGGTTGTGCACCACGTGTTCTACGCGGGGATCATCGCGTGGGAGGCGACGACGACCCTGGCGATCGGCTGGTCCGCAGTCCGGCTATGGCGATTGCGGGCTGCGCGTTCGGAGGTTTTCGGCGCGGCGAAGGGATTCGCCGTGGGAGCGCTGACGTTGAACCTCTTGCTGTGGTTCGTGGCTTTCATCACCGTGGGGGGAGAATGGTTCGTGATGTGGCAATCGCAGATCTGGAATGGTCAAACGGCGGCCTTCAGGATGTTCACCTGTGTCGGGATCGTGCTGCTTTTCCTCAAGACGGCAGATCCAGACGGCATGGATCCACTCTAGACCTGTGAAGCGCGTTTTCTCCTCTTCGAAGGTGCCTTGGCTGGGCATGGCCTGCGTTTTGGTCGCAGCCTCGGCGGCCTCGGCGGCCAGTGTTTCACTGGCGCCGGCCCGCGGTTCCGGATGGGACCTGGAAGTGTCCGGGGCGCTGACTTCAGGCCGGACGAATGGCTTCGTTACGCGGGAGCAGTTGCTCTCCCTCCCGCTGCAAACAGTGACCAACGTCCTGGATGGAGCGTTGAAGCGGTCCGCGGTTTACCGGGGCGTTCGCTTGACCGAATTGAAGGCCGCACTTCCCGTGGAGGCGACGGCGGATGTGATCTTCGGCGTCTGCCAGGATGGCTACGCTGCGCACGTGGATGGCGGATACATCCAGGCCTTTGATCCGTTGCTGATTCTGGAGATCGACGGGAAGGGACCCGAGGCATGGGGCCGCAGTCTGGCGTCGGGCATGACCATGGCCCCCTACTACATCAACACGGCTGCCTTCCGACCGAGGCCGGAGCAACGGGCGGGTGGGATGGAGGAAGGACCGGTGTATCCGTACGCCGTCGTGCGACTCGAATTCACCAAGGATGGCTCGGCGCTGCAGCCGCTGAGGTTGGGCGCCGGGGCTTCACGCGAAGCGAAGGAAGGAGAGCGTCTGGCCGTGCGGGACTGTCTGAGTTGCCATGATCATCGCGGGGTGGGTGGGACGATGTCGAACCGACCCTGGGAACTGCTGAAGACATGGTCGGCGAACACGAACTACTTCCGGCGCTACGTGGTGAAGCCGCGATCCGTGCAGCCGACTTCGCGGATGCCGGGGTTTCCCCATTACAACGAGGGGGCGCTCGATGCGCTTGGTGCGTATTTCAGGGAGTGGAAGCCGGCGTTACGTCCGGGTAACGAAGGGGTGGGGCGATGACTGCGGCACGTTGGGTACCGCAACACTTGCGTGACCTGCCATGAAGCATTTGCCAACTACAGGGTGGATCAGGCATTCTATGGCCTCAGGGATGCCCAGACAATTGCCAAAGAGGACGCTGCTTCTTTTGGGGGACAGGAGAAGTGGAGTCTGTTTCACCGGTCTGGCTGGGGGTGGTTGCAGGGGGGCATTAGAACCTCTCAGGACCAATCGCCAGCGCCAGTCCGGCAGTTTCAAGAGAACGGAGAGGTTGTATGGCGGATCGAGAGCAATTTGAGAACCTTCGCGAAGCCTTCTGTGCACGGTACCGGTGCAAGCCGGAAGCCTTTGTCGGCAAAGTTTTCAGGAAGTCCCTTTCCTTGCGATCCAGACTTCTTGTGATTCTGGTGGGCGGGAGCGGGGATCCGCGCTTTGCGCATGACCTTGAGGTCATCCAATCGCTGGCAAACTGCACCGGGTATGACGAGTTGAACCACTCGCTCGACGAGTTGGTGGGGATGCAGCATCTGGACCGGAGCCGTCTTCGGCAGTGGCTGGGTGTTCGGGCCGACGCAGTGCGGCTAAGGATGCTCCTGGAGCCGTTGATTGGGAATGTCCGGCGGCGGCCAGTGGAGAATCTGCGGGCTCCCACTCTGCGCATCGACCAGGATCTCGGTCCGGCGACTGCCCTTCCGTCGCGCAGTGTCGAGTCTGGAACCCAGCGCATGCGACAGATCATGCGCATCCACGCGGCAATCGTGGTGGGCGTTCCGCCGGAGGATGCGATGGCCAAGGAAATGTTGCGGTTCGCCGACCTCGAGATGTTCCTGACGGAGTTCGCGCGCCTTCGGCCGGAGATGGCCTGGTTGCTGGGTTATCTGCGGGAGCGCGAGGAGTTGAAGCGGCTGCGCGAGCGGTTGCGGCAACGAGGATCCTTCGAGACGGTCTAGGCAGGAAAGGCCGAGGATCCTCAAACGGGGGCCGCTTCAAGATGCGCTCCGAGGAGTTGGGGCAACTTGGCTGCAGCCCAATCGATCGCGGCCGGTGCTGAATTGAAGACGGCCGGCGCATCCCTACCCCCTGCCGCGGCGGCGGAGGGGAGGGCCGCACGGGTTCTGGAATCGGGGCAACCCCAGTTTGACGTGACCGGCTTCTCTCGGCGCTCTCCGCGGCTCCGCGTGAGAATTCTGCCGCATGGATACGGCTTAGCTGCCGCTTGGCGGGACGCGTTGGATCCGCAACCCTGCGGCAGCGTGAAATCGATCCAGAAGCCCCCCTTTGGTACCGGCGTCCTGCCAACGGTCCTGCTGTTGTCCGCGTTGCTGGCTCCGTTGCGGGCAGCGGACCCGGTCGTGGCCGCGGATGCCCGGAGCAAGTTCCCCTGCCCGGAGAACGAGGTGGCGCGCTACACCGCGCTAAAGGTCCAGGAACCGATCGTCATCGATGGGCGTCTGGACGAGGCCGTGTGGAAGAACGCGCCGCGGTCGCCCCGGTTCGTCGACATCCTGTCCGGTGGCCGCACCGTCCATGACACGCAGGCCATGGTCGTGTGGGACGACGTGAACCTGTACGTGGCCTACCGGATCGAGGAGCCGTTCGTTCACGCGAAGTTCACGAAGCACAACGACCCGATCTACTACGACAACGACGTCGAGTTCTTCATCGCGGGCCGGGACGCGTACTACGAGTTCGAGGTCAACGCGTACAATACGGTCTACGAGGTCTTCTTCATCTGGGAGGAGGCGTATGTGAAGTCGGGGTTCGCGCAGGCCCCGGAGTTCGCGCGGAAGAATCTCGTCCCGTTCAACGGTGTAGGCTTCACGACCCATCCGCGCGGTGGGCGGCTCGGGCATTTCAACTGGACGTTTCCCGGGATGAAGACGGCGGTGCACATCGATGGCACGGTGAACAAGGACGATGACCGTGACCGGGGCTGGACGGTGGAGTTGGCCCTTCCGTGGAAGGGACTCGAATGGCTGGCCAAGGCGGATGACCGACCGCTGCCGCCGCGCGAGGGCGATGTCTGGCGCATGGATTTCTCCCGCTTCAACACCTACAAGGAAGCCCCGCCGGCGAATGATTCCGGCGGCTGGGTCTGGACTCGCCATGGCATCTGGGACTCGCATATCCCGGAGTGCTTCGTGCACGTGAACTTCAGCACGAATGGGGTCCCGACGACGGCGAAGTGAGTGGTGACCCAATCCCGTCTGCCTCAGTCCACGCCGGGCATGAACCGATACCAGCGGGAGTTTGGGAGGGTAGGAACCGCGTCACGGATGTCGGGCGATTCCTCGTTCAGCTCGCCGAACCAGACCCGCTGCCAGTTGATGAGATCGGCACTGCCTTCGACGTAGCCCTGAAGGCCGACGGGTCCACGGAGGAATGGCCGGACGGGCTGACCGAGCACGACGGACGCCCCCAGGATCGAGAGCCGGAGATCCTCCGTGAGCTGGAAGTCGGCGGGTCCGGACGTGGCAGAACCACGGGAGCTGATG
The DNA here is from genome assembly GCA_965284395.1 of Limisphaerales bacterium. Taxonomy (GTDB): domain Bacteria; phylum Verrucomicrobiota; class Verrucomicrobiia; order Limisphaerales; family UBA9464; genus UBA6176. Next base: position 2,570,854 of record OZ260084.1, read on the forward strand.
GCTGTGACCGAGTAGGCGCCCACGTGCGTCCCGGATAGATTTCGGAGCCGCAGCACCCGATTGGTCTCGCCGGGCAATGCCTCGGAATTCCTGAACCATTGGAAGGCCAACGGGCCGCCACTGATCCGGGCTTCGAGTTCGATGTTGGATCCTGCCGGTGCCCGGACTGGCGCCAATGGATGGACCACGATGGGCGGGCCCTGCGGTTCCAATTCGAAGAGGTCCACGCCGGCTCGCGAAACGGCAGCGAACACGAGGTTGTCGTGTACCGCGATGTCTTCCACGGCGCCGCCCACGGCGATCCGGCCAATGGGCACCACGTGCGGCAGCGTGCTCACGTCAAAGGCCGAGAGATGCTGGGGCTGGCCGGTGGCCGGGACCCCGCCATCCAGGACGATCGAATCGAGAAGCGTCACGCCCCGGCTATCCACCGGTGAGATGACCCCGCCCCGCTTGAATGGACGCGCTGGTTGCGAGACGTCGTAGACCTGAGGTGGGATGCCGCCGGATAGGAACAGGTGCCGTCCCCGCAGACGGACCGACAGGACGGGATCGCCCGTGGTCAGGGTGCTTAGTCGGACCGGTGCTTCCGGAACGCGGGTGTCGTGGACTTCCACCCCCGCGCCACCCGTAGCCAGGAAGGAAAAACCGTCCCCGACCGCGATGCCCGAAGCAGCGGTTCCGCGTGATTCGCCGATCAGCCGGATGGCCCCGGGGTTGGTGACGTCGAGCAGTTGCAGGCCGCGACCCGTGGCGGCATGCAGGATTCCCCGGCTCATGCGGAGGTCGGTGCACAGGGGCGAGCCGGCAAAGCTCCCGATCTCCACCGGTTCGGCCGGGTTGGAGATGTCCAGCACCCGGATGCCCTGCGAATTCGCCGCGAGATACGCCCGGGTTCCTTCGACGGCCACGGCTGTCACCCGGAGGCTCCCGGTTGTCCTCGGCAGTCTCCACCCGCCGAGTCGCGTCGGTGTTGCCGGTGTCGTGATGTCGTAGATCTCGAGTCCCGCGACAGGGGACGCCCCATCTCCGACGCCGACGAAGAGACGGCCCTCCGAGACGGCCAGGGCCAGCGCGGAACCGGTGGTGGTAAGATTGCCCTTCCGCCGGATGTCCAACGCGGGCACGACCACGACCCGGGCAACGCGGCTCGTGATGGAACCCTCCGCATTGGAGAGAACGGCGCGGTAGGCGCCCGCGATGTCCGGAGTCGCGTTGGTGAAGGTGAGGGTGCTGGCGACGGTTCCGGGGGGAATGGGCTGGCCGTCCTTGAACCAACGGATCTCCTGTGACGGATTCGCCGCTGCCAGAACCCGGATGGAACCACTTCCGCCCTGTGCCACCACCAGGTCGGCGGGGGTGGAGGGATCGGTGATCCGTGGCGGCGCAGCGGAAGCCGGGATGGATAGCCCTGCGATCAGCAGTCCGGTGGCAAGCAGGTCCTGGGGGAAGCGGTGCACGCCGAACATCTGCCCGTTCTCTTCATTCGAGGCAAGTGGCCGTCTTCCCGGCCTTGGCGGTCACTTTGACCTCAGCCAGCGGACGGCCGAGGTCGATCGAAGGTCAGGACCGTCCGGAGCAGGGCGAAGGTCCATCCGATGAACAGCAGGACAAAGCCGACGGCCTTCAATGGGGTGTTGAAGTCGATGAGCCCGGGCCAGACCCACGCCAGTCCCAGAACGATCGCTGGCACGCTTCCAGCCACAGTCACCACCCATCCGAGTCGCACTTTCGTGACCAGATCCAGGGCGCACAGCAGGGCGAGCAACTCGAGCGAGGCCAGCAGCGCCGTCATCCAGGTCAGCCTCTCGAACAACTCATTCCACAGGCGCCACGCCGCCACCTCGGGATGCGCGGGTCGGAAGACCTCGATGCTCAGCCAGCCAAGGGCGAGTTGGGCCGCAGCCGAGCCGACGGCGGCGGCGAATCCTGCCAGGCAGTAGGTGCGGATGATGTTTCGGGTTTCAGGCATGGTACATCTTCCACCGCTGCTTGAGGTGGCTGCTCGCGAAGCTGCCGAAAGCTGGCTGGAGTTCCAAGGCACTCCCGCTTCAAGACGTGCTTGTTGTATTCCTTATCCCGGAGGGATGGCAGCGGGTAGCCCGGGGTCGCGAAGCGCACCCCGGGTTCCAGTGGGAACGGAAAACAACCCCGGAGGGGTTGAAGGATCCGCTTCCCAGGGCGTTGATCCCGACGGACCGGAGCCAGCATCCGCCACCTGGCTGGAAGGAAGCGCTGACGCTAACGCGTTGACCCTGACGCTCCGGGAAATCGACGGCACCGTGACCCATGCAGTGCGAGTGCGGCCGGGGGGGGAAGGGGGGCGGAAGGCCCTTGAACAAGACCAGTGGAAGGGCTGGGGGAGAAAATTTGGGGCAAATGTAAAAAGTATGGGACTGACCCCATTGCCTTCCCCCTGGGATCCTCCACGACGTCCGTTTTCATGCCCTGATGCCGCCACGGATTTCAAACCGGCAGGTCTTGTTGGTTTTCACGCAGGCGCTGACAGAACGAGCAGGGATTTCATGGGTGGAGGTGATCGTTGGGGTGAAAAAAGGGGGGCACAAAGCAGGTTTCGGTGGACAGGACTCGGGTTTGAATTGGCTGTGAGGTGGCGCAGGATCACGGCTGCCTCATGTGAAATTGCACGTCAAAATTGACGTACGTTATTGGTGACGTATGATTTCGCCGTGAAAGCGAATGCGGGCGGCCAGATCGATCTGAAAGCAGTCGTTGGGCGCAACTCCCTGATTCAGAGCCTCTGGGAGATCCTGGAACAGCAAAGCGTCGTCATGACTGCCGAGCGCCGCATTGGCAAGACCACGCTCCTGAAATTGATGCAGGCGGTGCCTCGAGCTGGCTGGGTGCCGGTATTTCAGGACCTGGAAGGACTTCACTCAGCCATGGACTTCGCTTTGAGCGTTTACCGCGAGGTTGACCGGTTCCTGACCGGACAAAACAAAGCGGCGCGCCGGACGAAAGAGTGGATCCAGAAGCTGGGAGGCGTTGAGATCGGGGGAGTGCTCAGATTGCCGCAATCGACCGCGATGGATTGGAAGGATGTCCTGAAGCGATCCATCGAGGATCTGACAGAGGAAAGTCAAAGGGCAGACCGGCGGCTGCTGTTCCTGTGGGACGAGGTGCCGTTCATGCTCGCCAACATCCGGGACCGGGAAGGGGAAAGGACGGCCATGGAAGTCCTGGATGTCCTGCGGTCGCTCCGCCAGACGCATGCCGGACTTCGGATGATCCTGACTGGTTCGATTGGGCTGCACCATGTCATCCGGTCGCTGAAGGCAGCGAACTACTCGAATGCTCCTGTGAATGACATGGCCAAGGTCGAGGTCCTGCCCCTTGCAGCAGTGGATGCTACCGAACTTGCGCGACAGTTGCTCCGAGGAGAGGAGATTTCCGTTTTGGACGAAACAACAACGGCTGGTCGCATCGCGACCGAAGCGGACTGCGTCCCATTCTTCATCCACCACATCGTCCGGGGGCTGAAAACCCGCAGGCTGGAGGCCACTGTCGAGAGCGTGGGGATGATGGTGTCGGCGCAGTTGACAGATGCGAACGATCCATGGGAGCTGATGCATTATCGGGAGCGCATTCCCACGTACTACGGGGGTGAGGCGAAATCGGTCTTGGCCATCCTCGATGCGGTAGCGGCCGCGGCTGGTCCTTTGGCGATCGGTGATCTCCACCAGGCCGTCAAGTCGGTGATGCGCTTTGGAGACCGGGAGAAATTGTTGGGGCTGGTGACTGGGTTGGAGCGGGATCATTACCTCATGCGCAATCCTGACGGACGGGTTGGCTTCCGGTTCTCCTTGATCCGTCGCTGGTGGAAGTTGAATCGCGGCGTTTGAATCCCTCGATGTCCATGGAACCGCATCCTCACAGTACAACGATCTGGGTTTTCACGCCGAGCCGGAACACCCCTGAGGAATTGGAGGCCATCCTCGTCCAGCGACGCGAACTTCTTGAAGATGCCGTGGAACGGGTTCGTGAAAGTGCGCTCACCGACCACAAGCACCACCAGCTGTTCGTGGGGCCGCGAGGGAGCGGCAAGACCTTCCTGACCTCGCTGATCGTGCATCGGGTCCAGCAGGACCAGGGCTTGGCGGAGCCGCTGCGGGTGGCTTGGCTGAACGAGGACGCGACATGTACGTCGCTCCTCGAACTTCTGATCAAGATCCACTTGGCACTGGGTCATCGGTATCCGAAGGAATTCGCAGTCGATGCCTTGGCACCAGCCTACGAAATGCCGGCCGGGGCTGCCCAGATTTTCGTGGGTCGGGCGCTGCTCGAATCGATCGGGACACGGACTCTCCTGGTGGTCGTTGAGAATCTGGATGCGCTGTTTGAGACGCTCGGGGACGAGGGTCAGCATTCGTTGCGGGCATTCATTCAGGAGAATCCGCGGCTGGCGATCGTGGCCACAGCACAACGACTCGTCGAAGATCTGTCGAGTCGGTCAAAACCGTTCTTTGGGTTCTTCCAGACCGAGTACCTGAAGCCGTTGAACCTGAGCGAGGCGACCGAGTTGCTGAGGAACATCGCTCGGCTGAACCGGAAACAGGACGTGGTCGAGTTCCTCGAAACCCGGCGCGGCCGGTCCCGGATCCGGGCACTGCATCACCTGTCCGGAGGAAACCACCGCATCTACATCGTTCTGTCGCACTTCATCACCAAGGACAGCATTGATGCCCTTGTGGGTCCGTTCATGAAGATGGTGGATGAGTTGACGCCCTATTATCAGGAACGGATCCGATGGTTGGCCCCGCTCCAGCGACGCATCGTCGAGCTGCTTTGTCGGTGTGAGACCCCGGTGCCGGTCAAGGAGCTTGCCAAACGCCTGTTTGGGTCCCAGCAGACGATCTCGCGCCAATTGCAGGAGCTCCGCGAGAAGGGATATGTGGAGGCCAATGCCCGGGGACGGGAGATGCTTTATGAGGTTTCGGAGCCGCTCATGCGCATCTGTGTCGAGGTGAAGGAAAACAGTGTCCCGCGTCCGCTCCGGCTCCTCGTGGACTTCCTGCGAGCTTGGTATGAGGACTCGGAAATGACGGACCGCCTCCTGGATGCGGAGCCCACGTGCGTCACCCGCACCTATCTGGAGTCGGCCTTGGAGAGGAACCGGGAGGTTGGAAGTCTACGGAAGGATCTGCTCATGGAGGACTACCAGCAAACGCTGCAGCCGCAGTTGGCTGCGGACGATTTGAAGGACCTGTCGACATGCTTGGCTGCCCTCCCGGAGCCGGCCTTGCTTGCGCTTCAATGCTGGGCCGAGGGGCGTGAGGCTGAGGGGGATGCGGAATGGAAGCGAGCGATAGACCGGGAGTTGGATGTGGCGGGATCCGTTAGCCTCGTGCGGCGTACTTGCGCAGCGCTTTTGAAAGAAGGGATCGGGTTGTATAGAAGGGTTGAGTACTCGGGGGCGGCCACAAGGTTCACCCGAGTGATTGACCTCGCTGGGGCGCAGCTGGATCAGTTTGCCTACGCGATCCGCTTACGTGGGCTCTGCCTTTATTTTACTGGCGAGGTCGAGGCCGCAAGAGCCGATTGGACGCGGGTTATCGAGACCAAGGGCGCGCCACCCCAGGAAGTGGCGAGATCGTTGTTTCACAGAGGCTTTGTGAGATCGGGGTCGCCCCCTGTTGAGTCAAAGGGTGCGGACTGGGTGCGGTTGATCCGCATGGCTGAAGTCCCAGTATGGGAATTATCGTGGGCCCTTGTGAATGTGGGGATCATCCATTGGGACAAGGAAGAGCTTCAAGCTGCTGAAGCATGCTGGACTCGAGCCATCGACTTGAGAGATGCCCCCGGAGACGCCGTTTCCTTGGCACTCTCGTACCTTTGTCAGTTGTACCAAGAGACAAAGGCACTTAGTTCATTCGATGCGGCGAAGCGTCGTCTGCTTGGGATGCCCAACGCAGCTGTGCAGGCACTTGGGCGGCTTTGGCTTTGTCTCGGAGTCGGGCTATTTGAATCTGGTGACTCTGGATCGGCCCGAGTGGAGTTTACACGCGTCATTGAACATCCGGGCATGCCGGCCGATCTGGTGGTAAGCGCGCATGTCCATCGCGCCAACTGCCGAAGGATCGAGGGCAACCTTCGAGCCGCCACAGAGGATTGCACCGCTGCCCTAGCTGTTGTTGGGCCTCGTCCAGAACAAATTGGGAATGCATTGTCAAACCGGGCATTCCTTCTCAGCCAATTGGGTGACCTCGAAGCTGCACGGGACGACTGCACGCGAATCATTGAACTCCAGAACGCACCTGTGAATGAGGTTCTCTGGGCACTCGACCATCGAGGATACCTTCATCGAAAGCTTGGCAACTTGGCCGGGGCTATCCAGGACCGGACGAGGATCATTGAAATGCCGACGTATTCATTGCAGGGCATCGCAGATGCACTTTTGAAGCGGGCTGATTGCCATGAGGCAGCTGGTGAGGACGGACTAGCCCAGGCGGACTACTCTCGTGTCATCGAGTTGCCGGGAATTGGGCCAGACTTACTGGCCCACGCATTGGTTGAGCGAGGTTACATCCGCTCGACCACGGGGAACCAGGAGGGAGCAATCAGCGACTTTACGCGGGCAGCGGAGCTACCCGAGGTGTCCGCTGTGGATCTGGCAAACGCATTGTGGGGGCGGCAGGGAGCTTTGGCTAGGTTAGGCAGAGTCGACGCGGCGTTGAGTGATGCGACACGTTTAGTAGATCTTCCAGCTGCCTCGGATTCGATGGTCAAGATGTCGTTGTTCCTCCTCTGCCATTACCATGCTCAGCGCGGAGATATTAAGGCGGCCATGACCGAATGGGACCGTCTCATTGCCTTGGATGGTGTGCCGGGCATGTTCGTTCTCAGGCTCGGGTTAAAGCTTAGTGGGTGCCTTTTCCTCGCCGGACGATGGGCAGAGGGCTTTGCGGTGCTTGAGTCGGCACTGGACCGTGGATTCAAGGCGAACCCGAAGGCCTTTGGATCTTGTGTGGACCTGATTGGAGTCCTCTTCGCGGCTGGGCTCTCGCCTGAGGCACGCCAAACCCATGTCGCGGAGTTGATCCGCAGGTATGCGCGGCACCAGGCGTTGTCCTTGCTGGGGGAGGGGCTGATTCGCCACTTGGGGAAGCTGTTTCAGAAAGGGGAACCGTTTCCATCGACGGACAACCTGTCTCAATGGTTGGAGGCTTGGGAGCGGGGGGCTGCCGGTGAACCGGACTTTCAGCTTTCGTTGCGACTGCTTCGTGTCGGCATCGGCTTCGTCCAGTCGGGCGGAAGGGACCTTACCGTGCTTCTGGATGTTCCCTCCGTGGAACGTTCCATCCTTCGCCAGGCCCTGGGGTTGGCGGAGGCGGAGTGAGTTCTGCATTTCCTGCTCGGCATCGCCAACGAGCGGGACTTCGAGCCCGATCCAAAGGTCGTGGCGGCGTGGGAGGGATACGCCATAGAGGAGACCCTGAAGGCCATGCAGCCGGATGACGCCTGTTTCTGTGCCAGCCACTACAGGGCCGAGATAGGTCTCGTCCTGTCCCAAAGAGACCATCGGGGCGGTATCGAGTTCGAAAGGCCCGCTGCTGGGTTTCGTCCGTGTGGACGCAGCCCGAATCTGGCCCGTTGGGCTACTGTCTGGCGGCCCTCCGGGCCTGACGGCACGTGCTATTGGCTCGAACGCCTCCCGCGCTGGAGCGTGATCCCGGGTGCGTGCAGCGGGGCGGTGCACGCCGGTCGCGGGGGCGTCAGGGCGCCAGACGCGGTTGGCTCACCCCACCCCAAAAAGACAGCCCCGCGCTCCTGGCTCCGCGTGAGGCGACGGATGCATGGATAAGTTTGAGGCGGGGTCCCCGTCATGCCTCGACCCGCAGGTCGAAGTAGAGGGGGGTGCCGCGGGTGCGTTTGGCGAAGGCGGTATCGGTCCTGGTGGCGGGGGTGTCGGCGAGGTCGGTGTCGGTCTGGAGGACGCGACCGGAGCACTTCTTGAGGAGGGCCTCCTTGATGGCGGGGAGCGGGTGGTTCCATCCGTCCTGTTCGAGGGCCCAGGCCCGGACGGCGGTGATCAACGCCGTGAACTCCCGGGCACGGTCGCCTTGGGCCATCCAGCCGAGGTTCGGGTGGGGATCGGACAGCTTGCCGTTGAGGGTCGCGTTGTGGCTGCCGTGGTGGCCGACCTTGTAAACGACGGTGCGGCCGAGGAGCTCCTTGGCCTCGACGGTCTGGTCGCCGTCCTTCCACTTCGCCTCGCCCCAGGAGACCCAGTTCCCGCGTTGGGCGTCCGCGGCGAAGAGCAGGACCTTGCCGCCCTTCCCGAGTTCGAAGGCGAGCACGAGGCTGGTGTTGTTGGTGGCGTTGTTCCGCTCGATGGCGATCTGGAGGGCGGATTGAAGCCATTCGCCGTCGATGCGGCGCGAGGGATCGTCGGTGGCGATCTCGGAGAGGTTCTTCGGGATCGGCGGCAGGAGATTCGGGGCGTCCGGCGTGCCGTAACGGCTCCGGAAGAAAGCGCCGAACTCCGGGTCTTCGGCGGCCGAGGCGAGCGGGATGCCGAGGGCGGGATGGAAGGGAGAACGGGCGGCGGTTGCGTTGCCCGATCCGCCGGCGGCCGCGAGCCCGGAGGCGGCGGCGTGGAACTCCTCGATGCCGACTGGATCCACGTCGAGGATCTTGGCCTCGTCTGCGGGTGGACCGAGGACAAACGCACGCGCATTGCGGGCACCCGGAAGGGGGATGGGCGAACCGTGGGGCTTGAGGTAGCGCGGTCCCTCGGAGGCAAGGTCGCGCAGCAGTTTCATCGAGTTCTTGTTCGCCGAGCCGCCTCCGGCGTCGTCGGCAGCCAGTGCACGGACGGCCGCCGCGGGATCGAACGTTTCCGAGTCACCGCCGAGTTCAAATGCGAGGAACTGATCCATCCAACGCACCTCGCTGGCGTTGCCGCCGGCAGCCAGGCGGTTGCGGGCCCCGAGGAGTCCGAGGAGCTGGTCCTTGAACTTCTTCCGGAGTGCATTGGCCACGGGATCGTTCGGATCCTCGGTCCACGCGAACCAGGTCTGGCGGACCTTGAGCTTGGAGAAGTTCGTCTTCGTGAACCCGTTCACGTGGTCCTGGTGCTCGTGCGTGACGATGGCGATGTCCACGTTCCCGCCGGTGGCCTTGAAGATGTCGGCGGCGACCTCCTTCGCGCCCATGGCGGGCGTGCGGACGATCTTGCCGGACGAACCCGGCTTGTACCCGCAGTCGATCAGCACGTAGACGGGCGCATCAGCGGACTTGCCGTCGAAGGCGAGGAGGAAGCAATCGCCGTGGCCGATGCGATACATGCGGATGACGGCGCCATTGCGGGGCGGGAGGAGCCGGCTGCTGCTGGCGGTCGCTGCCGGCTTCGGAGCGGCGGTGGTCTTCTTGGCTGGCATGGTATCAGTGGTCGCCGTGGCGGTGGATGAGGGCGAAAGGTTCGCGGCGGTCGAGTTGGCGCTGGGGCATCTCGAAGGCGTTGGCGGGTTCCAGTCCGCCGTCGCAAAGGAAGCTACGGACAGCTTCGAGGTGGGCGTTGTCCGCGATGTTGGCGGCCGTACGGATCACGCGGACCTTGGTCGGACAACGCGACTCGGCGTCGATGATCAGCGTGCAGCCTGCGCGGTGGATGAAGTCGCACTTCGCGGGCATGGGCGAACCGGGTGTCAGGCTGTCGAGCTGCTTTTGAACCTCGGGATCGAAGAAGCCGCGGCGGCGCTGGGTGATCTCGACGACGAGGTCGGTGACGGTACTGCCACGGGCGGTCCGACGCTGGGCGGTGCGGACGGAGTGGACCTCGAGGGCGAGCGTCCCCGGGTAGGTTTCCGACTGGAAGATCGTGGCGGGTGCCTTCCAGGAGTCGATGACGAGGCCGAGGGCGGGCGCGAGCTTCTTGCCCGGACCTTCGACCAGCCAGTGCCAGAGGATCCGTGCGTTCGACTCGACCCCCTTCCAGGTTTCGTACCGGTCGCTTTCCAGATTCCAGGCCTGGAAGGTCTGCGGCTGGGCGCGACTTGGGTCGAGCGGGTCGTCCTCGGGTGAGGTGTCGAGCCGGTGGTGCGCCTCGAAGAGGGAGCGCAAGACGGCGGAGGCGTCGCAATCGACCTGGCAGGCCCCCGCTTCGCGCAGCGCCTCGGCGAGCGTCGGCCAGATCAGGGATTCCTCCGAGTAGACCCGGAGGCCTTCGGGGTGGATGCCCCATTGCCGGAAGCTCTCCAGCATCGCGAGGCGGTAGCCGGAGGCATCCTCGGGGAAGAGCGCGGCGTCGGCCGTGAGGATGCCGCGCAGGTAGTCGCCGAAGGTGATGCCGACCGGCGGGCAATAGTCGATCGCCCGGATGCACATTTGGAGGATGGCCTTGGCGCAGCGCTCGGCCTCGATGGCGAGGCGGTGGGTGAGGTCGGGATGGATCGCGCCGGCCCGGAGGATTCCGGTTCCATCGGAGGCGATGCGGTAGAGATCGGCGGTCTTCTGACGGTAGGCCTTGAGGAAGGCCCCGAACACGGCGGCGACGAGGATCGCGCCGCGGTCATGGGGTTCGTGGGTGGAGTCGAGTGCGCGGACGTCGGGCTTGCGCGGGCGCCATTGGCCGGTGGTTTCATCGACTTCGCCCAGGGCGTCCCGGAGCGCGCCACCGCGGCCACTGGCGCGGCCGAACTGCTGGGCGAGCTGGCCGAGCAGGCTCTCGCCGTTGAGATCGCCCCGGGTGCGGCGGATCTGGTCCCGCAGGACGCCGGGATACGAGAAATGCTGGAACAGCGCGACGATGTCCGCGAAGGCCTCGTGGAAGGCGAGGACGTCGTGGTTCACGGGTTCGTTGAACCGCGGGTGGACGCCGTCGAGCAGCGCGTGCGTGGTCTCGTGCGCGACGATGTCGTGGGACAGCGCGGTGAAGACGAGGGTGCCCGGCGTGTTGTGCTCGTCGCGCACGCTGGTGGGAAAGTAGCCGAAGAGCAGCGACTTCTTCGAAGGGCTGTAGAAGGCGTTCCGGTCGCGCAGTGCGTGGGGATAAATCCGGAGACGCCGGACGAACTGGCGGACCCGGCGGTTGGGACGGTGGGAGGACCAGAGCGCGACGCGTCCCAGGGCCTGCTCGAAGTGCGCGATCGTGGCCATCGCGACGGCGTACACCATCTGCTGATGGAACTGCGGATTCGATTCGGAAGGCGGCAGGCCGTCCTGGGCGAGGATGCGCGGGTCGTTCAGGTCGACCGGTGGATAGAACAGGTTGCTCGCCGGATCGACGTCCACCACCTCGATGTACTCACCGACCGGCCCTGGCTGGAGGTCGGACTCCCACGGAATGGAGATCGCGATCTCCGCGATGCCCGCGTTGTCGACCTGGGTGGCCAGGCTCGGGTCAAAGGCGAACACCCGCAGCGTGCGCGAGGAGGGCTCGGGGGTGAGGTCCGGTCGTGGCATGGGCGGAAGTTTCAAGGTGGGAGATGCAAGATTCAAGCGGGCGACGGGAGGGGGTGAGAATTCCTGTGACCGCCCGACGCGGACCTCGAATCAGAGGGTATGGCGAATCATCGGCTGCGGAGGGCGGCGGGAATTCTAGCGTTCGGGATGGCGGCGCGGCTTTGGGCCGACCCGGTGGTTCCGGTGGCACGCTGGAGTTTTGAGGAGGATGCCCGGGATACCATCGGTGGCCTGCACGCGACGGCAGAGGGCGCTGTAGGGTTCTACGCAGGAGAATTGTCTCTCGGCGAAGGCGCGGTGCTTCGGACGCCACCGGTGCCCGTCGCGCTGGGCGACATGACGGTGCATGCGGAAGTGCGGTTCGCGTCATTGGGGGCCGGGAGCCTGACCGTGATGGAGATCCGGTCGCTCGACGGGAAGACGGCAGATCTTCTCCAGATTCATTCAGCAGGGAATGGGAACGCCCTGTGGCGTGTGGTGAGCCAGGCGCCGTGGCCGGTCTTCCTGACTCCGCCGTTCTACGAGGCGAACACCACCAGCCCGGTGTACCTGACGGCGGTGCATACGGCCGGGGGCGGGGTGACCGTTTATCGGGACGGCTCGCCGATCGGCACCTTTCAGACGGTGCAGACCAACGGGTACGCAGCGGGCGGGGCGCGGGTGACGATCGGGCCGAGGACCGGATCGGGTTTCGACGCACGGATCGGGGATGTGGCGCTGTTCGACCGGGCGTTGAGTGCCGCGGAGGTGATCCAACAACTGCCTGCCTTGGAGGTACGTCCCGTTGTGGCCAATGAGGCATCCGGAGTGGCGCGAGTCACCCTCTTGCGGGTGGGACCCGTGGGTGAGCCCCTCCGGATCCGGCTTCAGACTCGGGACGGTGGGGCTCGGGCGGGAGTGGACTACCTCGCGCGCGACCTCCGGGTGGAGTTCGCGGCCGGCGAGCGGGTGCGGCAGATCGAGATTCCGCTGATCAACGACGATCTCGGGGCGGATTCGCGGGCCTTCGAAGTGGTTTTCAGCGAACCGGAGCCGTTGCGCCGCGTTCCGTCCCCGGCGGTGGTCTGGATTCAGGATGACGACGAGCGGGTGAACCTGGTCGGGGAAGTGGATGGAGAGCATCGCGAGGGCGGTCGGGTGACGGTGCAGCTGACGCGGACCGGGTCCCTCCGGAGTGAGCGGCGTTTCCAGGTGGGGGTGCGGCTGGTGCCGACGGAGCCGGACGCGCTTGTCCAGCCGGCGCGCCCGGGGATCGATCTGGCGCGGACGGAACACGCCTTCGAGTTCGGTCCCGGCATCACGAACCTGATGGCGGAGTTCGAGCTTCCGGATGACCGGGAAGCGGACGGGCTGCGTGGGTTCCGGGTGGAATTCGAGAGCGAGGTGGGGTGGGTGGAGCCCCGCAGGTGGGGATGGCCCGGCATGCCGTTCTCCTCCGAGGACTCCTGGCAGATCGCCATCGGGGACAATGAGCACGAACTGCTGGGACAGGAGGTGGCGATCGTTCCGTACGTGAAAGACGCCCAGCTCCCCATGTGCCTTCGCAATGGCGAGACGCTCATTCTGGGGCGGAGCGACCACGGGGAAACCCTGCGATGGTTCGGTGCGGATGGGATGCCCCGTGCGGACATGGTCGCCGACTCTCCGCTGCTTCGGGAGGGGATCGTGGAAGGCGTGCTGGAGCTGGCAGATGGTCGCCTGATGCTTCGGGGATTCCGATCCTCATCCGCTGACGGCACGGGTGTCACCGTCCTCCATCGGCTCATGGCCGACGGGCGACCGGACCCTCTGTTTGCATCGGGCAGGCCGCTGGAGGTTGCCGATACCTTTCCACCGGCGGCTGTGAAGGAGGCAGCGGACGGCACCTGCTGGGTGAACGGGGACCCGAGGTGGAACGGGGGCGAGACTGTCCTGCTTCGCGTATCGTCGGATGGGACGAGGATCCAGAGGCTGGAAGGAGGCTCGGAAATCGCGCTGGGGCCAGACGGGGAGTGCTGGGTCTGGAGAAATGGCCAGGGTGTTCGACGGTACCGGGACGATGGCACGCTGGATCCCAGGTTTGCAGGCTGGTTTGAGGCAGATGTCTTGGGTTTGCTGGGCGTTGATCGCCAGGGGCGGTGCTACGTCGGCGTCTATACGCCCGTTTACATGCCGGATGGACGCGAGTTGGCGGATGTGGTGCGCATCCTACCGGATGGTTCGGTCGATTCCGGATACTCGGTCAGTCTCGACCCGCGCCGGATCGAAGGGGTCCGGGTCCTTTCGAACGGGAACCTGCTGGCATCGATTCACGAGGATACGGTCGGATCGTCCACCCTGATGGAGATTCGCCCTGAAGGTGGAGAGATCCCTCGGGGGCCCTTTGGCTCCGAGAGTCTGAGGTTCAATGGATTCAGCGGGATGACTTCCATTCCCGGGGTTTCACAGGACCTGCTCGGGATCTGGATCAGAGCCGGCGGCGGCGGGCAGCCCTGGAGCTACTCGGCCACGGGGTTCCTCCTGCCCAACGGAACGGTGAAGGGGCTCACCCCGGGGGAGACGAGCTGGGCCGGTGGTGCAGCCTGGACGTGGAACTGGAGACACATGACCCGCCGCCTGCCATGGCGTGAGGCACCGCGGTATGGCTTCGCGCGGACGGGGGTGTTCGTCTCGGGCGACACAGCATTCCTGGCGGTGCGACGGTCCGGAAGCACTGCCCGGACGGCAAGGCTCCGGGGCGAGTGGCAGGAGCGAATCCGGGGTGAATGGGTGGCGGGGGTGGGTCAGACCTTCGAGGTCGAGTTTGCGGAGGGGGTCGCGGATACGGTGGCCGCGGTGCGGTTGCCGGCACCAGCCGCACGCGCCGGGATGCGGGAGTTCCGGATGCGCCTGGTGGATACCGGGGCCGAAGACGGCGCGGATTTCGGCGTCTGCCGGGTGTGGGCGCTGGCGCCGGGGATTGCGCAGACGAATGGGCTTCAGCTGCACCCGGTGAGCGGTCCGGACCTAGCGATGGACGCGGTGCTGACCGGCGTGACGACCAAGCGCGGCCTCCTCGAGACCTCCGAAAGCCTGCGTGGTCCCTGGGCCACCGTTTTGGACACGGAGATGGACTGGAGCGACTCGAACGCCGAGATCTCGACCCTGGTCGGTGCAACCAACCGCTGGGCCATGCCGGTGCACCTTTGGTCGGGGGTCGCGCGGTTCTACCGGCAGCGGTGAAGGGTGGGGATGAAGGAGGAATCGAACGACGTGGTTCGATGGGACACGCACTTGCCCGGAACGAGGACGATCGGTTGCATTCGGAGACATGAACACACCCGACCCACCCTTGCGGAGGTGTCCGCGTTGCGATGCGGTGCTGGAGGACACGTCGCTGGGCGGGAACTGCGCGGCGTGTCTGGTCGGCCTGGTGTTCGCGGAGCTGCCGGTGGAGGTGGACGGCGGCGACGGGCTTCCGGGAGAGGATCTGCCGAGGACGCTGGGCAGCTATGAGATCCTGTCGGAGGTGGGGCGGGGCGGATCGAGCGTGGTGTACCGGGCGCGGCAGCAGGGCGTGAACCGGGTGGTGGCCCTGAAGGTCCTGCAGGGATCCATCCTGACCCGACGGGACGCGTTGGAGCGGCTGCGGGTGGAGGCGGAGGCGGTGGGGCGGCTGGAGCATCCGCACATCGTTCCGCTCTATGAAGTGGGGCGTGCGGACGGGATGCCCTTCCTGGCGCTGCGATTGCATGAGCACGGCAGCCTGGCGGAAGCCCTGAAGCGGAGACGTTTCATGCCTGAAGAGGCGGCGCGGTTCCTGGTGACGGTGGCCGGCGCGGTCCATCACGCGCACCAGCGGGGCGTGTTGCATCGGGATCTCAAGCCTTCAAATCTCCTTCTCGACGCGGAGGGCAGGCCGCATGTGGCGGATTTTGGGCTGGCGAAGCTGGCGGACAGTGACAGCGGCCTGACGCTGACGACGACGGTGCTGGGGACACCGTCGTACATGGCCCCGGAACAGGCGGGAGGCCGGGCCCGGGAGGCGGGCGTTCCGGCGGATGTCCATGCGTTGGGGGTGATCCTGTTCGAGCTTTTGACCGGGCGGGTGCCCTTCACGGGCACGTCCACGCTCGAGGTGCTGCGCCGGGTCGCCGAGGACGAGGCACCGCGGGTGCGGAGCCTGAACCCGGCAGTCGATCCGGATCTGGAGGCCATCTGCCAGCACTGCCTCGAGAAGGCGCCGGAGCAACGGTACGCCAGCGCCGCGGAACTGGCGGCGGACCTCGGGCGCTGGCTGCGGAGGGAACCGACCCGGGTGCGTCCCGGGACGGGCGTGCAGCGACTGGCGAAGTGGGTGCGCCGACGTCCCCTGATCTCGACGCTGGCGTTTGCAGCGGTGCTCTTCCTGGTGGCCGGCCTGGGGGTTTCCACATGGCAATGGCAGCGGGCGCGTGCGGCGGCAACCCAGGCCCGCGCCGCGGAGAGGCTGGCGCGTCGGACCAGCCATGCGGCTGACATGGCGCTGGCGTCGTCGGAGCTGGAGCGGAATCCGGGCCTGGTTCGGGAACTTCTGGAGCGTCATCGGCCCGCACCGGGGCAGGAAGATCTGCGGGGTTGGGAATGGCGGTATCTTTGGGCGGCGATCCGGCCGGGCTCGGGGACGACCTTCTGCCGTCGGACCAACTCCGTCTTCTCCCTCGCGATCACGCCGGACGGGCGGTGGGCAGGGCTTGGAGAATTCAACGGAGGCTTCTCCCTGTGGGAGGTGGCTTCGAGGCGGGAGGTGTGGGCGGATCCGGATCCGGTGGTGGACGGGGGGCCCCTCGACGGCACGCGGGTGGCGGTGTCGGTGGCGACCGGCCGGATCGCGTACTCGTTCTCCGGCCGGGGCGGGGCTCATGAAGTCCGGATCCTGGACCCAGCGACCCGGACGATCCGGATGCGGCTGCCCGTCGATGCACCGGTCCGGATGCTGGGCTGCACGCCGGACGGGGGACGGTGGGTGGTCACGACGGGGCCTGATGAACTGGCGATGCAGGTGTGGGATGCCGGCACGGGGCGCCGCATCCACCGCTGGCGGATTCCGACCGATCGACGACGGATGCACAACCGGGGCGCGCCCCTCGCGCTCTCACCCGACGGGCGCCTTGCGGCGGTGGATGACCTGGAGGGTGGCGTTCTTGTGATCGAGCTGGCGACGGGCAATCCGGTGCGGCGTCTCCTGACATCGAAGGCCCAGGTCTGCGCGATGGCCTTCTCGCCGGATGGGCGTCAGCTGGCGTTGGGCGCGAGTTACAACGAGCCGGTGATCCGGCTGTGGGATCTGGAATCGGGCAGGATGGAAGCCGAGCTGCAGGGACACCACGGGTGGATCTCCGGTCTGGCCTACCTGCCCGGGAACCGGCTGCTCTCGGCCAGTCAGGACCAGTCGGTGCGGGTCTGGGATCTGGAACGGCGTCGGGTCGTCCAGGTGTTGCGGGGACATTCGAAGGAGGTGTGGAGCCTCGCCGTGGGACCCGAGCCGGACACGGTGTTCAGCGGGTCCAAGGACGGGGAGGTGCGACGCTGGAGCCTCAGCCTTTCGGAGACGCAATGGGGATTCCATGAGGCACCGCTGAATCTCGAACCGCGGGGAACCGTGGCCGCTGTGGACGGAGGAGCCTTGTGGGGTGTGACGCGCGCGGGTGACCTGCTGCGGATCTCGGGCCCAGGATTCCAGAGGGTGGAGAAGCGCCCTGAGTTCGGCAGCCCTCTCCTCGAGCTTTTGATGATGCCGGACGGAGAACACCTCCTGACCGCCGACCGGGAAGGGAACATTGCCCAGCGTCGCTTGGCGGATGGCCGGGTGCTGCATCAACTGCGGACGACACCCGGTTCGAGGCCCGCGGTGAGCCCTGATGCCTCCCGAAGGATCTACGTCCACGATCCGGGCGCTGCGCGGCTCCGTCGGGTATCCCACGACTGGACCGGATTCGATGGAGAGTGGGCAGTGCCGCAAGGTTGGACCTACATCGGTTGGCGCCTCTGTCGCCCCGGGGTGCTGAGCCTGTATCAGGATGGCCGGTTCATCGTCTCGGACGCTGGTCAGGGCGGCGCCGGGACCGGCCGCTTGAACCTGCGGGAGCCCATGGCGTTCGCGGTTTCGCCGGATCTTCAACAGGTGGCGTTCTCCAGCGACTACGGCGAGGTGCACCTCTGGAATGCGGACCTCGACCGGGAGCTGGGGCGCCTGGGCGGGTACATCGGCGCGGTGCGCGGGCTTGCGTTCTCGCCGGACGGGCGCCGGTTGGCGACCGGCGCGAGTGGAGCCGAGGCACTGCGGCTTTGGGATCTGGAGACGCGGCAGATGGTCCTCCAGCTGCCCGCCGAGGCCATGCTGATCCATCCGCTGCACTTCACTGCGGACGGGAACACGCTGTGGGGGATCAGCCTTTCCGGCGCGCTGGTGACCTGGACGGCGCCTTCGTGGGAGGAGATCCGGCGGGTCGAGTCGCTTCAGCAGGTTCCTTGATGCGCAGGCTTGAGGCGCGTGGCCGACTGATATGGAGTGACCGCGTGGAACGTCCCGATTCCCAACCCCCGGACGAAAACCTGCGCGTGCCGGCTGCCTTTGCGACCACGCACTGGAGCATTGTCCTGTCGGCGGGCGCGGGGACGTCGGCCGAGTCGGACCGGGCCCTGGAGACCCTGTGCCGCTCGTACTGGCCCGCGGTGTATTCCTACATCCGGCGGTCGGGTCAGGATCCGGAGCCGGCGCGGGACCTGACGCAGGAGTTCTTTGCGCGGCTGCTGGAGAAGGGTTGGCTGGCGGGCGTGGATCCGGCGCGCGGGCGGTTCCGGGCGTTCCTGCGGACGGTGGTGCAGCGGTTCCTGATCGACGAGTTCCACCGCGGCCAACGGCAGAAGCGGGGCGGAGGCAAGACGCTGGTGTCACTGGATGAGATGATGGCTGAAGAGGCCCGGCCGTTCCTGCTGAGCGGGGTCAGGACGCCGGACGAAGAGTTCGACCGGCGCTGGGCGCTCTCGCTGGTGGAACGGTGCTTTCAACAGCTTGCGCGGGAAGCGGAGGCGTCGGGGCAGGGAAGCTTGTTCGGGGCGGTGCAGGGGTTGCTGACGGACGGCGAGGGATCGGTTCCGCTGTCGGAGCTGGCGGCGGAGCATGGGCTCGGATTGTCCGCACTGAAGATGCGGATTCACCGGTGGCGCGCCCGGCTCCGGGACCTGATGATGTTGGAGGTCGCCCAGACCGTCCCCTCGGTGGGCGACCTCCATGAGGAGGTGAAGGAGCTCCAACGCGCCCTGGCGGGGGGATGAGTCCCTGCATCTCCCTGGGTGCGTGCTCCGCACGACCCGGGGCTACCCGCTCCCATGCCTTCGGGATGCGCGCCGGGGCTCCCGACTCTTTCAGCGGATCCGGAAGAAGCGCTGGTCGCCGGCGCCGGGCAGTGGGATGGATTGCAGGCCGTCGAGGGTGGAGACGGTGGTCTCGGCAACGGGTGCCCAGGCTTTCAGATCCGCGCTGGCTTCGAGGGTCAGGCGGGAGCCCGGGATTCCCCAGACGCGGGCGGTGGGAACGCCATTGGTGCCCGGTTGGATTCCGGCGAAGGAACCGGTGAAGGGCGGCAGGCGGAAGCGCGCGATGCCGGGGGCGGGCTGCGCGGCGAAGGAGGTGAAGCCGCCGGTGACGAGTGCGGAGCCGTCGGCCAGGGCCGTGAGACGGTAACAATGGTCGGAGGGCCCGACGCCGGGATCGAAGGCAGGATCGACGGTGCCGTCCTCATTGAGCAGTGCGAGGTAACGGCGCTGGGCACCGGCGATCTGGGTGAAGGCGCCGGAGACAAGCACCTGGCCGTTGGGAAGCGGGAGGACGTCCCAGACCTCGCCGTTGGGGCGGGTGGTCCGGAGGGTGGTGTCCACGGAGCCGTCGCGGGTGAGGCGTGCGATGCCGCGGTAGGCACGCCCGCCGATGGCGGTGAAGTAACCGGCAACGTAGGCGCGGCCGTCGGGAGTGGGGCGAATGGAAGTCACCGCGGCATTCGCGCCCGAGCGTCCCACCGGGAAGCCCGTGTCGAGCGACCCGTCGGCGTTGAGACGGACGAAATTCGGTGCCTTGACCCGGTTGTACTCCTCGAAGATGCCGCCAACCAGAAGCCGGCCGTCGCGGTCCTCCGCCAGGCTCGTCACGATGCTGAACAGGCGTCCGCCCGGGCCTGGCTGCAGCCGGAAGCCGGTGTCGATGGTCCCGTCGGTATTTAGCTGGACGAGCCCGGGGTAGGACCTGCCGCCGGCCTCGGTAAACGCGCCTCCCACCAGCAGCCGGCCCATCGATGTTTCGTGGATGGCAAAGACGGTGCCATTCACCTGGGTGGTGAACGATGCTCGGAGGGCTCCGTCCGCCTCCAGCCGCGCCAAATTGCCGATGAGGTTGCCGTCCGCGGTTCCCATCTGGCCGGCGACCCACCAGCCGCCGTCGCGTAGCGGCAGGGATTGGACCGCCCATGCGGGCGACATTCCCTCCACCCGAACCGAGGCAGCCTCGAACGTCGGACCCTGGAACGTCGGCACAATGCCGAGGGCGGGATCCACGATGGCCACCCGGGAACGGGGCGTGCCGTTGATCGAGGCGAAGTTGCCTGCGACCGCGACCTGCCCGCTCGGAAGGGCCACGACCCGCTCAAAGACCCCGTCGGCGGATTCGATCGCGAAGGGCATCGGTGAACCCGGGCGGTTGCGGTCGGAGATCCGCAGCGAGGCCGCCAACGGTCCGATCGTGATGCGGAGCGTTTCGTCGGGTTCAACGAGTTCATCGGCCAGGGCGCGGATCCGGACGGATTGGACGCGGGCAGTGTCCGTGAAGGTGAGGGTGGCTGGTGTCACCTCGTAGTCGGTCCCCGGGGTCGCGGAGTCGCCCGCGGTGCCGGCGACGACTTCGATGGAGCGTGATTCTCCTTCGGCCAACGGGCCGGAGAAGCGCACCGCCCAGACGGCCTCGCCGTTGGATTCGTCCAGGAGTGAGGATCCCGGGAGCAGGGTAAGCGAAGGCTCGTCATCGACGATGGTGACCACGAGGGAAGATTGGCGGGCGAGGCCGTGCTGGCCCTGAACGGAGGTCAGGTTGATGCGGAAGGATTCGTCACCCTCCACAAGTTCGTCCTGAAGGACGGGGATCTGGACGGTGGCGTTGGATTGCCCGGCGGCGAAGGGGACGGAGAGTGAAGCCGGGAGTTGGTAGTCGAGATTGACTGTCGCCGCCGAGGAGGCAAAGGCGAGGTTGACCCGTGTGGCCGTGGAGAGGTCGCCGGTACGCTCCAGTTCGACGGTGAAGTGTGGATCGGACTCGGAGACGGACATCGACGAGCGGGTGAACCCGATACGGCTGTTGGCAGTGCGGTAGCGGGAAACGGCTGCCGCCATCCGCGTGATGGTTTGTGCGACGTCCGCCTCGCCAGCCTGGCCGGCCGCAACGCCGAGAGACTGGCCTGCAAAGCTAAGGCGTGGATTGGAGAAATAGGGCAGCAGCACGCCGTGGCCTAAGGACATTGCATCGGCAAACGTCGTTTCGCTGGCGACGAAACGATGACCGTAGGAATACGGAAAAGCCCTCTGGCTCGGCTGAAGATCCGTATTGAAGGCATGCTCGCGATCGTGCGTTGCCCCGAAAATGTGACCCAATTCGTGGGCCAGGCCGATGCCGAGATCAATGCGTGTTTCAACCAGTTGCCGCCGGAACGCACCGAAGGCGGCGCGAGGGTCTCCGCCGGCTGGACCGATGGACGCGACGCCGCCGAGGCCTTGGGATTCCCGCTCGATCATGACAAACACAACATCCGCCTTGTAGTTGTCTCGGAGAGTCTGGACCTCGAAGTTGCCCTGAAGGGCGGACCAATCGGAGACGAGGCTTCCTGTCTCCGTTTGGTTCACCGGCGCGACGTGCACGAGGTTGATCTGGACGCCGGTCAGGCTGTTCGAGAAGACGCGGTTGGCCGAGGCGACCATGGCGTCGATTCGGCGTTGGATGCCTTCGACACTCCCCTCGGCGGCAAGCGCGGTGGGGGTGTAGAGGAAGAGGAGATCGATGGAGGTCGGAGGGGTGGAGGGATCCCAGATGCCATCCTCGGCCCCGGCGGGAGCAGCGTCGCGATCCCGGATCCGAGCAGCCCAGGGTGGGAGGGATCCGGGCAGGTGGCGGGCGGCGCACCACGAAGCGCCGCAGGCGGGCGGGGCTTCGTCGAGGCTTGAGGGCGTGGGAAGATCGTCACCCCGCGCAAGCCACGGGAACACGATCAGTGCGGTGAAAAGGAGCCGGAGCAGGGGGTGACCTCCGGGCTGATGGTTTGAGTGTTTCATTCATGAACTGATTCGAGATCCGGGGACGCCGGTCACGCGGGCGAGACGCCGATCCTGCAACGCCTCCAGCGTTGGGGGGGTGTCATCCCGGAGGGATGGGAGCGGGTAGCCCCGGGTCGTGCGGAGCACGCACCCGGGGAATGGGGAGTTCAGATGAACCCGCACCCCGGCGGAGTGCGAAGATGGAAGGGCCTGCAACCCCTCCGGGGTTGGGATTCGTTTGGGGGCGTTGGTTCCCCGGGTTGCTGCGCACCCGGGGCTACCGGCTGCAACGCCTCCGGCGTTGAGGGGCGTCATCCCGGAGGGATGGGAGCGGGTGGCCCGGGGTCGTGCGAAGCGCGCACCCCGGGAATGGGGCGCTTCAGGGAATCCGGAACCAGGCGGACGACTCGGTGGTCGGGACAGGCAGGACCCAGACGTCGGCATAGTCGAGTTGTAGCAGCTGGGACGCCGCAGCGCCTTCAGGTCCGCCCCACGCTTGGGGACGGAGGGACGACGCCTGGAGGAGTGAAGGTCCGCTCCGCCAGCGGCCGATCAGGAAGGCGGTGTCGGGTTCGTCCCGACCGGTGCCGGTGACGAGACGGAGCTGTCCCGCATCGGGAAGCCGGGCGTCGTCCAGGATCCGGATCCGGCAGGTGTGGAAGGGGCTGATGTCGATGCCGGATCCGGAGTCGAGGCGGACGAGGAACTCGCGGAGGGGTTGGACGCCGTCGCGGGCGAGGAAGGAGAGGTCGATGGCGGTGTCGCCGTCACCGGCGGCAAAGGTGACCTCGAAAGGGATGGCGTTGGTCTCGTCCCAGAAGCCGCGGGCGCGGGGGAGAACCCGGCCGCGGATGGTGGCGGGTTCACGCGTGGATCCGGCGCGGAGGACGGGGATGGCGAGGGCGGATTCACGGAGGAAGAGACCGGTGTCGGAGAAGCCGGCTTCGGGGACGGGTGAGGGGCGCAGTTCGCGGTACCACCGTGGGGTGATGGCGAGAAGGGCCTGCGCCGGGCGATCACTTTGAGGCTCCGCTTCGGATCGCACGGATGTAGCCCAGAGGGGGACGGTCGTTTCTGACGCGGTTGCGGGGAGGAGGGCCGGACGAGCGATGGTCGAGTTGGCAGCGATGGACTCGTAATAGGTTTGGCATCCTCCACCCCATCCGAACCATCCAGGCCAGCAGGTCCGAGATTCCTGCACGAGCTCGCCGGACGGGCTGCGGAGAAGTCGGTTGAAGGCTCCCATGGGACGATTGGCCAGGGTCTGGATGGAATCGCCATTCGGCGAGATCTCCAGGATCGTGATCGACTGCTCCCCTGTCTCCGCATCGTAGGTTCCCACCACCACGGCGAGCAGTCCGGACGGACTGAGCGGCCCGGCACGGAAGAGGGTCGTGGATGCGGGGATGGGCGGTCGCGGGTCATAGGAAGGATCCAGTTCTCCATTGGGGAGGGTCCGCATCAGGAGGGAGCCAGAAGGCGGGGTCGAGGAGTTCTCCCACCACGACAGCGTCGTGATGAAATAGGTCCTGCCGGCCGCATCGACGCCCACGATCCGGTAGTCCGCCGACGGTTGCAGAGCACCGGGGACACGGCGGCCGTCGCGATTGTGCAGCGCCCATTTGGGCGAGTCGGAGTTGGTGAAGTCGAGGGTCCAGATCTCTCCCGACTGGGAAACCTGGATCTCTCCGGCCAGGTGGGGAATGGCCGAGAACGAAGCGTCGGGAGACCCGTCTGGGCGATGGCGCTGGATCCGTCCACCGTCCGGGGTTTCGGTCCTTCCGATGAAGTGGCCGTCCGGGAACATCCGCAGCACCTGTCCGGAGATGCCGTTCATCCCCGGGAGACGACCGGTCCCATTGCCCACGGCGGCCAGGGGCTGGGCGTCGGCGTCGAGGAACAGCAGCGACCCGTCTTCGAGCGGGATGCGGATAACCTCCTGACCGTCCGGCTGATTCCAATCTGCGGTTACAGAACTCTGGTCCCAGCTCCACCAGCCGCTGGCGGCAGCGGGAGGCACCTGGATGCGCTGGACCAACTGCGTGCGCTCGTCGTCTTCGATCCAGATTACCGGTTCCTGCTCCGACTGTCCGGACACGAGCTGCAGGGTCACGTCGCGATCGAGCACTTCCAGATCGAAGCGGATGCTTTCGGGGCCTTCGGCGTCCTGGTCCTGAAGGATCGAGATCGGGATGGTGACCGCATTGGTGCCGAGACGGAGCGTCTGCTCGAACGGGACGAAATCGGAACCGGCCGTTGCCGTGCACGAAGGAGCGGCGCGCAGGCGAACCGAGATCGGCAGCCCATACTCCAGACGCAGGGTCACCTGCCCGTTTCCGCCCTCCGGCAGCGTGGAAGGGTGCTCGATCCGCGCGGTGAAGGGTTCATCCTGGATCTGCACCAGGGCCCGCTGCCGGGTGATGCCGGCGTTCTCGGCCCGGGAAATGACCACCGCCGCCGTCTCCGTTCCCTCCACGGTCCGGTCCTGGAGTGCCCACAGAGGTACCTCGATCTCGGACTGCCCCGGGGCGAACCGGATGGGGATCGAGTCTGGCCGCGATGAGTCGAAGGGTTTGATGTCCGGGCTGGGTCCGTCGATTGAAGCAGTCCCTGCCTGCAGTTCCAGCGTGGCGTAGAGGGCATCAGACAGATTGCCCTCCCGGACCAGTCGCACGCTGCCGGAGTAGTAACTGTCCTCGCGAAGGGAGAAGGATTCCTGGGCAAAGCCGATCTTCGCGGTCCGTTCCTCAGAGGCTGGCACGATCTGGAAGTCGTCGAGGCGGAGCTGTGAGGAAAGTTCGGGCGGGATGGTGACCTCCAGGTCGTTCGTGCCCATCGTAAGACGGACAGTTCGTTCGGCATAGGCCCACCCGGCCGCGCCCCAGAGGAACGGATTCCGCACATCGCCCGGTAGCTGGACAGGTTCCAACGCCTGGCCCCCGACGGAGATCTGGATCGAACCGGCCGGCGCGTTGGTCTGTCTTACGGCCCAGGCGTAGGCGAATCGGAGACGCCATTCCTGGCCGTCGGTGGGCACCAGGAAGCGCTGGCGGAGGTAGCCGTTGGTGGCGGCGATGGCGGGCGCGTAGGCCGACGCCCCCTGTGCGCCTCCGTTTTGGAGGACGCGGCCCGCGGGGCTGGCCGCCCAGGAGCCGAGGAAGCCGGATTCAAAGCTGCCATTGAAGAGCAGGGGAAGCGCGGGTCGTTCCACCGGGGCGACGGCGACGAACTGGGGCGGAACGGTCCCCCGCAGCGCGCCGTTGAAGCGGGCTCCGGTGTAGGCGCGGTTGGTCAGGACGGTGCCGGAGGGACCGTCGCAGTCGAAGCGCAGGACCGGGACGACCGGTATCGGCCGACCCGCCATGACGCGCGCGACGGAATCCTCGTCGAGGGCCGACCCCCAGATCGCGATGTCATCGAGCTGCCCGACGAAATGACCGTCGATGTCCGTGGTCTTGTCCACGCGGGTGCCGCCAAGGATCAGTTCCATGGGATGGCTGGGGGCGCCGGGCGAGCCGAACCAGGGAAGACGATCGCGGACCTCACCGTCCACGTAGAGGGTGCCGGCCTGGGTATCGACCACGTAGGCGATGTGATGCCAGCGGCCGTCGGCGACGAAGCCGCCGTTGGGGCGGTCGGAGAAGTTGTCGCCGGTCCAGAGTCGGTCGCCCCAGGTCCGGAAATAGTACGTGCGGATGTAGCCCTTGTTGAGATGGACATCCCAGCCGTTGCCGGAGCCGGTGAGGTACTTGGTGGTGAGCCCGACGAAATCGTTGGTCTGGGTGGTCTTCAGCCAGAAGGCGACGGTGAACGGGAAGCCGTTGAGCTCGGGACCGTGGGGGACGAAGACATGCTGGCCGTTGCCGGCGAAGTTCAGGCAGCGGTCGGCGTTGGTGTCCTGGGCCCGGACGGGAGGGGGTGCCGCGAACAGCAGGGCCGCAAGGAGAAGGAGGGGGAACCACCGGGCGGAGCGGGGCTGGCCTGAGGGTCGGGATGCGAAGAGCTTCATCACCCTCCTCTTCGGCTTCTGCCGAGACCGGTCACATCGTTCCTCCCGCATTCTGCATGGATCGTCCTGCCGGTCGGAAGTGTCAGCGTCCTCGCTGGGTCAATCCCTTCGCCGAGTGGGAACGTGGGTGTCCCAGGTCCGGCCGGATTCCGGCGAAACGTGCGTGAACCCACTTCCAGAGGGCGGGTTGGGTATCCGGATCAGATGTTGGCAACCGGGACACTGGATCTGCCGGCCGGCGAACCGGATCTCGCACTTGAGGGGTTGATCGCAGTGGCCGCAGTACCAGCTGCAGGGTGACCTGGACTGGATCGTGATGAAGTGCCTGGAGAAGGACCGGCAACGACGGTATGACACTGCCAATGGTCTGGCCGCCGACCTCAAGCGGCACCTCAACAATGAACCGGTCATCGCACGCCCACCCAGCACCGCCTACCGGTTCCAGAAGGCGTACCGGAGGAATCGTCTGGCCTTCCTGGCTGGTGGCGTCCTGCTGGTGGGTCTGCTGACAGCCCTGTCCGCACTGGCATTCGCGTTGGTCCGGGAACGGTCGTTGAAGTCGGAATCCGCCCGGGCCGACGCCATCGCAGTATTTGCCACGGGTCTGCTGGACGAAGCCGTTCCGAGACTCCTTCGTGAGGAGAACCTAGCGGGAGCCCGCGCCCTGCTTGAGTCCGCAGACAGTCTTGTTTCCGTTGCATTGACGAATTCTCCAGCCGCGGAACTGGCCGTCCGGGATACGTTGATGATGTATGGCCTGAGCGATCCAGCCAGCCGCCTGAAACAGGTTGGACGACTGGACTCCCTCCTGACGTGCGTATCCGACGACCAGCTTCCGGTAAACCGATCGCGAGACAACCTGCGGGCCGAGATTGCCGGGTCCCGAATGGCTGGCGGTGCCATTGACCAGGGCAAGGTTCAGCTTGAGGCCCTGATCCAGGAACTGCGGCAGCGTGGACCGTCCGCTGATGTTGCCCGGGCCAATGCAGCCGGGTCGCTCGGTGAGATTCTGCTCTCGCTCAACAGGTCGTGGGAGGCAGAACCCTACCTGGAGGAAGCGCAGCGCCTGGATGGCATCTGGGGGCGGGGCTATGCGGAAGCGCTCATCCAGAATGGCAACTACGAGAAGGCCGCGCAGGCCGCGCTGGGGACCATTGACTGGCTGGACAGGGAAGGTCCCCAGCGTCCGGAATGGGCGTCGGTACTGAACCGGTTCAGGAACCTCGGGGAGCTCTATGGATATACCACCCTGGTTCAGGCCCAGTGCCTGTTGGGGAAGTTCCAGGACATCGAATCCCTCCTGAAACAGCGCCTGGCAAGCAGCCGAAATCCTCCTTGGAGCCCGATGCAGATCCGGCGCCTCCATTGGTTTCAGATCGGGATCCAGGCCTACTCGGGCCGCTGGCAGGAGGCGGCCAGCAGGCTCATCGATTCCGCAAGGAGCCCATCGGCAGACCTTGGTGACCTGGTGCTTGGGATGGCCACGGCCAGCGCACTCGCTAAATCGGAGCTTTATTGGAAGCTCAATCGCCGTGTCCTGGCGCGGTATGCTGCCAGTGCGACGCCGGAGACTGCCGGCATGCAATTCGAGGCCTTGATCCTTCATCCCCAGCCCGATGATCTCACGTCGGTCCTTCCCGATCTTCTGGCGCGGATTGAGGAAGGCGCGGGATTCAACCTCGTCGAACCCACCCTCCCATTCCTGAGAGCTCAGCTTGCCTATCATCGGGGAGCTTATGAAGACGCGTTGCGGAACCTGGATGCCTGGCTCACGTCCGCTGCCGAGCGGCCCTTTGCCGCATTCGCCCTCCGCTACACCCAGTCCATCTCCATCCCGCAATTCTGGCGTGCCATGATCCTTGCCCGCCTCGGGCGCCGCGAGGAGGCGCTCCGTGCCTACGAGGAAGGAATCCAAAGGGAAAGGGCTGGACTCAAGGGGCCCGAGTTCCTCCTGACGGCCTGCTTCTCGAAGGCGTTCCAACGGGAGGCGCGCGAGGTCCTCGAGGGAGAAGGAATCGACGTTCCAACACCGTCCCCCCGTCCATGAGTCGCTCCTTTCCGGACACACCGTTCCGGGGACTGCAAGGATCGGTCCCGGTCAGCCATCCTGGGTCCGAAGCCGGGTCCCCGGTCCGCTGGGACATCTGCACCGATGAATGATCTCACCCAAGTCCTGCATGCGGCTTCAGCCGGCGATCCGCGCGCGGCGGCGGCGCTGTTGCCGTTGGTCTATGACGAGCTCCGGCGCCTGGCTGCGTATCGGCTGGCGGGGGAGGCGCATGCGCATACGCTCCAGCCCACGGCCCTCGTTCACGAGGCGTGGATCAAAGTGGCCGGATCGGAGGAGCGTACCTGGCAGGATCGGCAGCATTTCTTTGCCGCGGCCGCCGAGGCGATGCGCCGGATCCTGGTGGACCGCGCCCGTCGCCGGCTGGCAGCAAAGCGCGGATCGGGGGTGGAAGTTTCGTCCATCGACGAAGTGGAACTCCCGGCGCCGGCGGAGGACGAACAGCTTGTCGCCGTGAACGACGCGCTGGTCCGGTTCGCGTTGACCGATCCGCGCAAGGCGGAACTGGTAAAGCTCCGATA
Organism: Limisphaerales bacterium; assembly: GCA_965284395.1. GTDB lineage: Bacteria > Verrucomicrobiota > Verrucomicrobiia > Limisphaerales > UBA9464 > UBA6176. The sequence continues at coordinate 2,599,166 of OZ260084.1, forward strand.
CTTTGCCGGCTTCACCTACGAGGAGGCGGCCGAGGTCCTCGGGATTGCGGTGCCGACGGCGAAGCAATGGTGGGCATACGCCCGGGCGTGGCTGCGGGTGGCGATTGCCGACGGTCCGCAGGGGCCGCCATGAACGGGCGCATCCCGAAATCGCTCGGTGAGGGAAGCGGAACGGGGTGGCGAGGTTCCTGTCGCCCTCGGAATGGGCTTGGGAATCCAACGAGGACGTTGCCGCTCCGCAGGCAGCGGTGGCAGTTTCAGGATGCTCTCCAAGGCTCCCAGCCATCCCAGCGGGATATCGACTTCACGGAGACGTTTGGAGAGAACTGGGTGCATGTGTTCGAGGCCGTCTGACGAGCTTTCGCTTCCCCATCCGAGTTCCGTGCCAAGGCCGCCCCGCAGGCTCCCAGCGGCCCCTTGCCTCCAGGTGCAGGCGGGCCTTTCGAGGAAGGACACCCTATGATCCGATGGCTCCTTTGCCTCCTTCTTGCGGGGCTCGCCAGCCTGCCCGGGGCGGCGGTGGCGTCGAACCATATCCTGTCACTCGACGCGTTGGTGGCTCAGGGCCGGATCGGGGATCAGGAGGTGGCAGGCGCAGGACGTCTGGATCCCGCAGAGGCCTCCGACAGTTATGAGCTGACGCTGGTCGAGCCAGCGGTGATCTGGGCCGAGGACCTCAATGCCTCGGCCTGCTGTGTGGATTGGGAGCTGCAGTCTGCCAGCGGATCGGGAGTCTTCGCCTTTCGCGACCGCCTCAACGGATTCCATCCCGGCCGTCGTTCATTGCCCGCAGGATCCTACCGGATCCAGGTCAAGGCCGCCGGGACGCCGCCCGAGGAGGGCGTCACGTATTCGTTCCGGATCCGGCGTGTCGTGGATGATCCCGTGATGGAGTACCGGCTGGGAGAATGGATCCGGGATGGTTCCGTGGGGGAGCAGGGGGTTGCGGGCGCCGGAAGCCTGCGTGAGCCCGGGCAGGTGGATGGCTACCGCTTCCAGTTGGCGGAGCCGGCGCGGATTGCCATCGACGAGGGCACTCCGGAGGTCTGTTGCGTCCACTGGCATCTCCGCGTTGCCGGCGGTGCAGTGCGGTTGGTGGATCGCCTGGATGGGATCAGCCCGGGTCCGCAGGACCTGAGCGCCGGGGAGTATGAGATCTCGGTCTTTGCGCCGGGGGGTGACCCAGGATGGGTGGGGAACTACGAGCTGCGACTGCGGCTCGCAGGTCCCCCGATCCGGGAGCAGCCCGCCTCGGTTACGGTGTTGCGGAACACGGACGCGCTCTTCCGCATGGTGGCGGGCCTTGAAGGCGAGGGGACCTATCAGTGGTACTTCAAGAATCAGCCCATTCCCGGCGCCACCGGGAGCGAGCTCCGCCTGCGACTTGTGACCAGCGTCGATGCAGGTTCCTACCACTGCGTGGCAACGGATCGTCGGGGTAGTTCCATTTCCCGTTCCGCGCTCCTCATCATCCGCGAGAACTACGGCCCGCTCGTCGATGGCGGCCTGGCGGAGTCGTTGTCGGATCCGCCCCGGGCCGGGAACGGGGTGAGGATTGATTTCTTCCATGCTGCGGCGGATGCCGTCGGCACTGCTGAACAGACACCGACGGAATCGTTCCTGAGTCCGGTTCTCGACTTCCCCGTGCCGGGCACCGCCGTCGAACCGGGCCCTGGCTACGAGTGGTTCTTCCAGTCGGCGGTCACGCCGCCGCCCGCGATCAGCGTGTTGATCCCAGCCGGATTCGTGCTCCGGTCCGGATTCCAACTCCGGGTCACAAAGGCGTTGGACCTGCATCCGGAAACGGAGGAGATCGACCTGGATGTCGCCGTTGGATTTCGGGGAAGGCTCGAATGGAACCTCGCGGGCGCCGCCGTTGGGAAGGCACAGCAGGCAGGATTCTCGCAGCGGGTCTGGCCGCTGACGTTTCCCCGGCCGGGACTGTATCCGCTCGCGTTGGTGTTTGCCGCCGACGAAGGGGAGCGGGCGGGGCTGGAACTGCGCTGGCGGACGGCTGGAATGGCGGCGGCGGAGCTGATCGGGACCGAGCATCTCGTGGCCCAGCCGGCGGAAGCGCCCGTTGCGCGGGCGATCCTGCGGGCGCTACCCGGTAGCCTCGATGTCCGCGTGGTTCGCGGAGAACAGGGCTTCGTCACGCTCCGCTGGACCAATGTGGGCAAGGCCGCGAGCGAACCCGGAACACTCGCTCTTCCCGAGATCGAGTGGATTTCCGCGCTGGGCGGACTCGAGGTGCCGGCACTGCTACCCGGTGCTTCCCTGGAGCGGACGCTGCACTTCACGCCGCCTCCCGACGAACGGTTCGGCGTGTTCTCCGGATCACTGGCCTGGGTTGCGGGCGGGCAATCGTGGCAGCTGCCCCTCCAGATCCGTGTGGTGGACGATCACGTCCGGGATCGTCGGATCCGGGTCGAGGACGAACTCACGTACTTCACCGCGGAAGGTCGGGCGGTGGCGGGGGCGCAGGTCCGGGTCCTGGACGCGGCAACCGATGAACTCCTGGCGGAAGGCACCACGGACGGAGCCGGGCAGGTCGTGCTCGCGGGAATCCCTGACGGCGTCCATGAAGTGGAGGTCTTCGCGAAGGGGCATCTCCCGTACCGTGGTTACCAGACCCTCGACGCGGGAACTGCGGATCCGGTGGCGCTCTTCGTTCCCCTCGAGACCGTGCAGATGTCCTGGAGCGTCGAGCCCGCGACAGCGGAGGAGCGCACGCGAGTCATCATCGAGACCACGTTTGAATCGAATGTCCCCCTGCCTGTGGTGACTGTTTCGCCGTCGGCGCTGGCCCTGGATGCGTTGCTGTTCGTGGAGGGAGTTGCACGTGTGTCCCTCACGGCCATCAATTCGGGACTGATTGCGGCAGAGGGCGTCCGCATCGGTGTTCCCAGCCATCCCCTGTACGAGGTCGTGGCCACACCGGCGGAAGTCGGGACGATTCCGGCGGGTGGAAGCGTCGTGTTGGACCTTCAGGTTCGCGACCGAAGCTGGGCCTGGCGTCGTCATCGGGGCATTCCGGTTCCCATGGCCTTTCCTGAACCGGCGCCGGGGAGCAGCCTGCCGGTCGAGGCACTGGCGCGAGTGGAGCAGATCCGCGCCTTCGCGGCCGTCCGGGATGCCGAGGCGGCAGTGCGTTTTCCGGGTCCGGGCCGCGGGCGCAACGCCGGCCCCGCGGCGGAGTCCGTCTGTGCGGACCCACCGGCGTGGCAGGCCAACACCACGGGGTGCACGGACGGCTCAACCTGTGCTGCCCTGTGGGGCCAGTACGCCGAGTGGCAGCTCGACTATCATGAGTACGTCGCGAACGCCACGATCCCGCTGTACGAGACGCTCTACGGATCTCAGGCCGCGGATCTCTACCGGCATTATCTCGCGAACACGCTGCCCGCCTCGACGGTGTTCGGTCCCGGCGACGAAGTCGTGAAGGGCTCGCCCGGGTTGGCGTATCCAGTCCACGGGTTCGCCAACAGTCCGACGACGACGCGGGCCGTGGAAGCCCTGCTCACGGCGGCCATGGCGCGGATCCAGGAGCGGCACGATTGCGAACATCTGCCGACCCGCATTGCGTTGACCAACCTGTTCACTCCCGAGGAAATCGGGACCTTCGAGCGGATGCTGAACTTCGACCGGTTCGACAATGACATCGCCGCGTTCCTTGCCGGTGGTGGGAAGCGGGCGAACGGGGCCGGTGGCAGTGCCTCATTGGGGCGTTGTGACGACCGACGCTTCGAAGGGGACGTGAAGCTGACTACGCGTCCGACGAGTTGCGAAGGGGTGCTGGAAGTGGTGCTCGAATATGTCGGCCAGCTCACGATCGTTGATTCGATCGATTTCTGTCCGGGAAACATCCTCAACCGGCTGACCATTGCTGGAACCGAGGTGAACCTGGGACAGTTCCTGGGGCTCGACTCGATGCAGATCCTGGAGGCGAACTGCCGTGCGACCGCAGTGCCGTTTGTGGCCGTGTTCACTCCGGATGTTCCGCCGGCGTCCTTCTTCTTGCAGTGCGCCGAGGACTGCTGCGACCTCACGGTCAATGCGACGCACTGTTATCGCTGCGGCGGATTCAACATCTGCCGTACCGTGCCCGTCACGATGTCGACCTCCGGTATGTGTCCGCCGGCTGGCGCGGGTGCGGCCGTGGAAGACTCCAGCTCAGGCGGGGGCGGCGGGGGTGGGGGCGGATCGCGCGGCGCCTGGTCCCGGCATTCCTCCTCGACGACGCCCTGCCGGACCGCACCAGGTGGGTCTGCCGAAACGACATCGCCAAGTCGGGGAGCCAGTCCCGCCGGAGATCCCGACGGTGTGTGCGCGGCGGTGAGGCTTCGTCTGGATCAGGAATTTGTGAACACGCGTGACCTGTTCCAGGCCCAGTTGGAGATCGTGAACTCGACCCGCACGGATCTCAACGAGGTCGAGGTCCAACTGGAGGTGCGGACAGCCGATCAGGAACCAGCGTCGGATCATTTCCGCATGGTCCGCATCGATCCGCAGGGGCTGGCAGCGCCCGGGGGTGATTCCACCCTCGCGGCGGGCGATCGTGCGCGGCTGGGGTGGCAGATCGTGGCTCTGGTCAGTGCGGCTCCCACTGAGTCCCGAGGCTACTGGGTCGGGGGATGGATCCGGTATTCGTCGGCGTCAGGGCGCATCGAACTCCCGCTCGCGCCTGCCTACATCCGGGTCCAGCCGTCGCCCTCGCTCGTCGCCCGGTACTTCTTCCCGCGGGAGGTGTACGCGGATGATCCCTTCACGGACGAAGTCGAGGCATCCGAGCCGTTCTCACTCGGGGTGCAGGTCATCAACCGGGGGCCGGGAACCGTACGCAACCTTCGCCTGAGTTCCGGCGTGCCGGTCATCACCGACAACGACAAGGGGCTGCTCGTCCGATTCGGCCTCGTGGATGCCACGCTCGATGGCGTGCCGATTCCTCCGGCGCTTTCGGCCTCCTTGGGATCCCTCGTCCCCGGATCGCAGCGGGTCGTTCATTGGCGGTTCCTCGGATCGGTTCAAGGCCTGTTCAGCGCGTTCTCAGCCCGCTTCGAAGGTCTGGACGCTGCGGGTCAGCTGGGGCCGCCTGTTTTCGAATCCCTGTCGACCCACCCATTGACCCGCGCCGTCCGCGTCCGCGGCCAGCGATCGGGCGGTAGCCCGGACTTCCTGGTCAATGACGTGGCGGACGGCCGCAACCTTCCCGATCACCTGTATCTGTCCGATGGATCGATCGAACCAGTCACCGCGCTGGACGTGGCACCGCCTACCGACGTGGGGCCGACATTGGGGCGGCAGTCTCTGGTGTCGCCCGCCGTTGCGGGATGGGTCTATCGCCGTGTGGTCCTGAACGGGACGGAGGAAAGAAGGTTGAAGGGCATCGTCCGTTCGGATGGCGCGGTCCTGGATCCAGAGGGGCAGGCGTGGCTGACGCGCCGGACCTTCCCTGCACCCGGCGAACCGGCGGTGGCGGAAAGCGTGCTGCACCTCGTCGATCGCGACGGTCCCGGCGCCTATACCCTCGAATGGGAAACCTCTGATGAAGCACCTCTCGCGAACGTGGACCTTGTGCGGGTTGCTTCGCTCGAACACGTCCAGATCCCAATTCCCGAAGTGCTTTCCAATGATCGCGACCCGGAAGGACGAGCACTACATCTGGTCTCGGTGGATCCGGTTTCGCAGGGCGGCGCGACGCTCGAGATCCGGGATCCATGGATTGTCTATACCGGTGCGACCACGCCTGCCATGGCAGACCAGTTCGGCTATCGCATCCGTGACGCGGCTGGCAACGTGACCCGTGGGGTCGTGCGCTTGGTCGTCGTATTGCCCGAGGATCCTGGATTGCACCGGATCATCGGACCGAGCCTGACGGGAAACACGATCCTTCTGGATTACCTGGGCAACCCGGGTCGGAGCTATCGGCTGCAATCCTCGACCAACCTTGCGGCGGGTGTGTGGACCGATGCCGGGCGGGGAGTTGCTGATCGAACCGGGCGGCTGCAGTGGACGCTGCCCGCCCCCGGCACAGGCGATGCGTTCTATCGCGCAGTGGCGGATTAGCGGGGGAACTTGTCTCGAGGGGGAAGGGCACCGCATGACACCTCCCCGGTAACGGGTGAGTGGCTCGGGAGCAACGGGGTGGAGCCTTGCGAAATTGGGACCACCGGCCGATGCCATGGGATGGGACCGGACGGGGCGCAGGACCAGCGGGTGAAGGACGAGGTGATCGATGGACTTTGCCCCTGAAATGTTCGCGGGTGCATGGACCCGGAGCGTGTGTTCCCGGATGTTTCCTGTCGTCATGGCGGCGAGGCCCTCCACGCAGCAGCAAGCCCGGTCCCGTGGGGGCGGGCTCGCGGTGGCCACCATCGCGTTCCGCATACCGGGGCGGACTGCCCGGTTTGCCGGGCGCATCCCTCATCGACCCACTTTGAACTCCAGCGACTGAACATGAGACGAAAGACAACGCTTGGCCTCCCGGCGGTTCTCCTGCTGGCGCTGTGGGTTCTTCCGCTCCTTCAAATCGGTTGCGCCAGTCGCCAGGCCACCGTGAAGCAACTGGAGCGGCTCCAGGGCCATTGGGAAGGCGAAGGCCGGGAAGGCAACGGGCCGAAATTCAGGAGCTCACTGGCGATCACGGGCAATTCGCTCCGCTTCACCCGGGACTCGAATTACTGGTTCGAGACGACCTTTACACTGCCCGCAGGTACAGGCCCCCAGCGGATGGATGCCACCATCAAGGCTTCTTCCTATCCCAGCCACATCGGCGAGGTGGTCGTCGCCATCTTCAAGATGGAAGGCAGGGTGCTGACCCTGGCCGCGTCAGACCATGGGGAGACGCCGAAGGATTTTGACGATGAGTCGAATTCGCTCTTTGTCCTCCGGAAGGTCCAGATTCCTAGGGTGGGGGTTGAGGCATCCCCCACCAGATAGGCCGGGAGCGTGAGGTCTCGGCCGTATTCATGCTGTAGTCTTCTCCCGCAGAGGCGCGGAGAGCGCCGAGAAACAGGCTGGAGACCAGCACAGCGACCACGGCTAGGACTCACCCAATGGAGGATGGTGGTTATCGTGAGCAGGGGCGCGGGGGGAGGGGCGTGACCCCGTGAAGGCGCTCCTCAATCCCATGTCAGCTGGAGCGATCCCACCGCGTTGCCTCGCCGAGCGGGTTACATCGGGAATGGAGCAGGTCCTCGGGAACCGATTCTGGACCCGTCGGCGGTAGCGTCCAGGCGCAGGCTGAAAAAAATGGAGGCGATGCCGTCCGGACTTCCTTCCGCAATCCGCCTGGGATCGATGAAGGGGCCGCGATTGGCCCCGAGAACCAAAGACTGAAACGAATTCCTCACCGGATCCGGAAGAAGCGCTGGTCGCCGGCGGCGGGCAGGGCGACGGGTTGGACCCCGTCGAGGGTGGAGACGGTGGTCTCGGCGACGGGCGCCCAGGCTTTCAGGTCCACGCTGGCTTCAAGGGTCAGGCGGGAGCCCGGGATTCCCCCGACGCGAGGGTGTGGTCACCAAGCCTGCCTGCTTCGGACTCGGGCGCGAGTTGTCACATGAACCTGAAAGCGGCAGTTGGACTATCCACAGATTTCACGGATTTCACAGATGGACCGGGACTGGAGGCTTCACCGCCTCGCTGTTTGTCTCTCACCCGTGGGGTGAAACAACAGCCCCTCTCAACCGGCTTCCAATCCGTGTAATCGCTGTAATCTGTGGATCCAACCGCTGTTTCTAGGATGAAACGTCGGGCATCTGGTCAGGGACCCCGCAAACGGCGAGCTATGGCCGGAAGTGCCTGAAAAAGCGGGCACCAGCCGGAGATGGCTGAGGCTTGCGGACCCAGGAACTGCCGATGCTGCCCACGGCCGAGATGGCTGCCCAATTCCACGGCCCGTTCGGACTGCTGCTCTCCTGAAGCAACCAGGGCGCGTCATCCGGCTGCAAGAGCAGCAGTTCACTGCCGAAACTCGTGTCCGGCACCTGCACCGCGACCAGAGGGTTGGTCGATGTCCCCGTGCCCGGCAGCACCCACAACTGGCAGGCGGTGAACGCACCCAACTGCACTCCCACGGCTTCCTCGAGGCGCACCAGATAGGTTCCGGAAACTCCCGCGACCAAGGCGCTCAAGTCCACCGAAGTTTCACTGACTCCTGTCGGGAACTGGGCTCCCCAAGTGCGAACGGTGGCTTCGTTCCACCGTCCACCCTCAAGTTTGCCCAGACGACCGCGGACGGCGGCCGCCACCGCGGTGGAACCGCTGCGCTGAATCGTGAGTCGGACGGAGTCGGACCAGCAAAACACACCGGTTTGAAGCAATCCGGCCTCGGCAACCTGGCGCGGTATCTGCCAGCGGAACGGGTTGCCGGCCGACATGAAGGAGTTGAAGTGGGAGGATAGCCCGACATGCCCGTGTCCGTCGGTCCAGACGTTGGCGGAGATGGGAATCGGAGGGAACGTTGCCATGGTGCCGTCGGCGTAAAGGATGACATCGTAGGCGTGGTAGTCCCTTCCGCCTCCCCACCAGCCAGGCAACCCCCTGCGCCAGACCTGAACCAGGGTGTCTCCGTTTCGTTGAGGTAAGACCCCCCCGACCCAGCCGTGACCGAACTCAAAGTCGTGCCGCTGGCGCACCGTGCCGTCGGCCGCAATCCGGACAACCGCCTGCGGCGGTAGTACCGCGATCACCTCCCCTGTAGGCAACACCTTCCAGCTTACGCCCCAGCCTTCGGGAATTGCTCCGAGTTGCGGCTGATAGGCGCGGTCCACTGAGCCATCGCCCAGAATCCGGACCAGCGTGGCTTCCGAGCCGCCCATGCCCACATAGAGCCGGTCTTGCGCATCAAAGGCGGCTGCCGGTTCGCCGAACCAAAAGCCGCTTCCGAAGTAGAAGGGAAGCGTCAACCCGGCCGGACTCTTGAAGTTGGGATCAAGGCGCCCATCGGATTGCAACCGGACCAATTCTCCGGTCGCCACTCGGGCGAGAATCGTTCCACGAGGACTGACCACGACTTCGGTACCGCTCGCCCCGGCTCCGGCATGGGTCCATTCCTGAAATTGGGCATCCCACCGTCCCGCCACGGTAAGTCGTCGCACCCGAAACGTTCCGCCCTGACTGAAGCAGAGAACGAGTCCGTCGTCGGGGCCAACGAACACCGCGCTGCGCAGGTCCCCCACTTCAATGTCCGGAATCGAGAGGGTTCCCTTCCCATCCCCATACGCTTCGTTCAGGCGGCCATCCGATTTGATCCGCACCACGGTCAAGGTGTTGTTGGAATCGCCGCGTCTGCCCACCAGATAGAGGGAGCCATCGGAGAGTGTCAGCACGCGGAGATCGGAGAAATCCGCCACCGTGAATGGCACCCGCGTGAGCCCGGTTCCCTGAACAATGGCCGGGTCAGGAATCCCTTCCGGCGACAGGAAGAGCAGCCAGTTTCCCGACCAAACCAACGTCCGACCATCAGACAACGGAATGGCCTGCCTCCGATCGTCTTCGGCCCACCCATGAAGAAAGGGCGCCACGACCATTTCCTGGCCAAAGTAGGCGAGTTCGTCGTCGCGAATCTCAATATCGCCATCCCATACCACTTCGGTAGGACTGCCTGGCCTTCCCGTCAGCACCACCCGAAATGCTCGCGAACCGTCCACTTCAAAGTTGTCGTGCAAGCGGATCTCGAAGGATTGCTCGGTCACCCCTTCCTCGAAACGCAGCGTTCCGTTGACCGCTTCAAAATCCACTCCCGGAACAGCGGGGTGTGATGGACTTCCGAGGGCCGCTTCCACCCGATACTGGACTTCAAAGGGGGCTACCCGCGTGTTGGGCGCGGTGCGGTTGACCAGAAACCGAATCCGCTCACTCCGCTCGGACACCGTCCCCAGGTCGGGATCCGTCCGCACGACCACCCTCACCTCCGGTTCGTCATCCAGGATCGTCACTTCGGTTCGCTCGGGCACGATGACGGGACTGTCGGGAGCCAGCAGGTCCAGCGCGAACGCCCGGGAACCGCTCCAGAGGTCATCATCGAGGATGGGCACTTCCACGACCTTGTTGGTCTCTCCAGCCAGGAACAGCAGTTCCCCGCTGACTCCCTGGTAGTCGCGTCCGGCCACAGCGGTTCCGTCGCGGGTGGACACCAACAGCCGCAGGGGTTCCTCGATCCGCTGGGTGCGCCGAATGTTGATCCGCGCGATCCGGTTGCTTTCGCGCACCGGGGGGACCTCGACCTCCACGAAATTGCCCCGAATTCGGTTGAGCCAGAACGACAGACCGGAGTCCGGGCCACAGACCACCAGGTCGGGGGAGCCGTCTCCATTGAGGTCACCCGCCGCCAACGTGCTCAGGATGCCCGGCGGACTCAGCGGACTGCCAGGAAGAGTGCCGGCCTGCCCAGCACTGGTCTGCCCGACACCGGTCAGGAGACCCACGGAGGAATGTTCGTTGAGGACGGCGAGTTCCGGGTAGCCGTCCCGGTTCAGGTCCACGGGGACCACCATGCGCGGGAACGATCCCCCGGCGCCGTAGGTTCCGACCTTCTCGAAGGTGCCATCGCCCTTGCCGCGGAAGGCGGTGACACTGTGTGACCACGTATCGGCGCTGATCAGGTCCAGCTTGCCGTCGCGGTCCAAGTCCGCCACCGCCACGTCAAAGGGTTGCGATCCCACGGGGAGCAAGGAGCTCTGGATGGAACCGTCCTTTTGGTTCAGGAAAACGCGCAGGGCGTCGTCACTCCTGAGCGCCACGGCAAAGTCCACCGTGCCATTCTGGTCGAAGTCGCCCACGGCCAGTCCCCAGGGATTGTTCCCGGCGATGATCGGAGAACCGGGGCCCTCCCGGAATCCACCCCGGCCGTCTCCCAGGAGGAGCGACAGCGTGCCGTCGCCGTAGTTCGAGACGAGCAGGTCCGGCCGGGTGTCTCCGTTGAAGTCGGCGACACGAACGGCCCGCGGTTCGACGCCCGTGGGTATCGCAGTGCCCGGTGCCGCCAGTCCCCCTTGGCCGTCGCCTTTCAGGAACGTGATGGAGTTATCCATCCGGTTGATCGCAAGCACATCGGGCAGGTCGTCGCCGTCGAGGTCCGCCACGGCCGGCGCCACGGGCAGCTTGCCGGCGGGAAACGGTGATCCCGGTGCCGGGGAAAACCAGCCATTGGTCCGCCCCAACAAGACGGCTACCGCATGGTCGGCTTCGAGGGCCACCACGACATCGGCACGTCCATCCCGATTGAGATCGGCAATGATCGGCGCACCCGGGCGGGTACCCGCCGTCTCGGTATGGCTGGGCTGAGGCGGGAAAATCGCCCGCCCGTTCGGAGTGTCGTCATCGAGGAAGTGAACCGTCACCAGCAGGGACGTCTTCATCAATCCATCGTTGTTTCGGATCAACGTGTCCGGTGACACGGCGGAGACCTCGAAGACGATGGTCTGCTGGCCCTCCGGGATTGAGTCGGGAATCAACTGAATCGGAATCTTCTCACCGGATCCGCTATCCAGCCGGTGGACGGAATAGACGCCGTCGATGGGCACAAAGTCCTCGCCGGGCACCGCAGTGCCGAGATCGGTGGACCGCACCCTGACTCTGGCTGCCTCCCCCTGGGTGACGGGAAAACTGAGCCAAATGCCTCCCAGCGCCTCGTCTCCGCTCTGGATTGCCGGGTAGGCGCTAACCCCCAAGGGCCACACGATGGTCACCTCCGCGGCCACGGCGGCCGTCGGCACCAACTCCGCCAGCAACCCGACAAGCCACGCGGCGAAGACCACCCGGCGGACGAAGTTGAGCAGGGACTCGAGGATCGATGAGGCAGCCATGCTTTCCTTCTTCGAGTTCCACCGCCAAAGGTCACATGCACTCAGTGGAGATCGCTTCAAGGCACGTCGTACCCGGTCTCCACATTGTCGCCGATGTTCGGAGTGCCCCGGTTCACCCGTCCGTCGGGCCCGTAGAAGAACCAGTTCCAGGCGTGGCGGTTCCCGTTGCCGGGATTGTGGCCAAAGACGCGGAGCTTGTCGGCGTGGCCATCGAGGAAGACGCCATTGATGAGGGGCTGGCCCTTGGGCGCGGTGTCGTGCGAGCGGGTGTTGACGATCTACAGGCTCGAGGCAGGGCCGACCGGGCGAAGGTTGTTGAGGCAGGCGACGCGGGTGGCCCTGGAGCTTCGCGCGGATCGACGGCGGCCACCGGTCCATGGACATCCTCCACGTCGCCACAGCAATTGGGCTCGGGGCCGAGGAGTTCCTGACCTTCGACGAAAACCAGAAAAGGCTGGCGGAGGCGGAAGGCTTGGTCGTACCTGTCTGAAAGGGGGCACCGGGCTCAGGAGCGCGGGTCGCAGGGTTCCGCTGCGCTCCGTTGCTGGGCTGTCGCCGTGCGCCGCGTTGCGGCGCGGGGCACCTTGCCCCGACGGGGCAACCGGTGAAAGCCCGGGGTGGAACCCCGGGACCCGGGCGCACCCCACCCGCCCGCGCCCTGAAGGGGCGCTGGGGTCCGGCGAGGTGTGGGATGAGGGAGATGCGGTGTGTGCGTCCGCCCCGTTGGGGCGGGGTGTCATTGGGGTGGCGGGTCCCAGGGTTGCGCTGCGCTCCACCCTGGGCTGTCGCCGTGCGCCGCGTTGCGGCGCGGGGCGCGGTCGATCCGGCAGGTCGCCCGTCATCCGGACATCCATCCGTGGAGCAATGGGATCGGATCTGCCTCGTTGCCACCCCCCCGGGACCTTCCGTTGTCGCCCTCCGGAGGGACGCTTACCGGATGCGGAAGAACTGATGATCCGCTGCGGCGGGCAGGGCGAGGGGTTGGACCCCGTCGAGAGCGGAGACGGTGGTCTCGGCGACGGGCGCCCAGGATTTCAGATCGGCGCTTGCTTCAAGGGTCAGGCGGGAGCCTGGGATGCCCCAGACGCGGGCGGTGGGAACGCCATTGGTGCCCGGTTGGATTCCGGCGAAGGAACCGGTGAAGGGCGGCAGGCGGAAGCGCGCGATGCCGGGGGCGGGCTGCGCGCCGAAGGAGGCGAAGCCGCCGGTGACGAGTGCGGAGCCGTCGGCGAGCGCGGTGAGACGGTAACAGTGATCGGAGGGCCCGACGCCGGGATCGAAGGACGCATCGACGGTGCCGTCCTCATTGAGCAGCGCGAGGTAACGGCGCTGGAGTCCTGCGACCTGGGTGAACGCACCCGCGACGAGGACCTGGCCGTTGGGAAGAGGAAGGACATCCCAGATCTCGCCGTTGGGGCGGGTGGAGCGGAAGGTCGTGTCCACCGCACCATCGCGGGTGAGGCGTGCGATTCCGCGGTAGGCGCGCCCACCGATCGCCGTGAAGTAGCCCGCCACATAGGCGCGCCCGTCCGGCAGCACGCGGATCGCGTTGACCGGCTTGTTCACGCCCGAACGCAGGAGTGGAAAGGACTCGTCGAGCGCGCCGTCCGGGTGGAGCCGGATCAGGTTGAAGACATTGCTCCGGTTGTAGGTTTCGAAGTAGCCGCCGAGCAGGATGCGGCCGTTGGGAAGGACCTGGATGGCGTTGACGAAGCTGGCGAGCCGTCCGTCGGTTCCCGGTTCGAGGCGGAAGCTGTTGTCGATGGAGCCGTCGGCATTGAGTCGGACGAAGCCGCGGGTGCTGCGATCCCCGGTGCCCGTGAACCATCCCCCGACGAGAAGCTTGCCGTCGGCCTGTTCGGTGAGTGCGACGACGCGGCCGTTGATGTGCGAACGAAAGGCCGGGTCGAAGGAACCGTCCGATTTCAGCCGGACCACGTTCCCGACAACCGTGTCCGCGGCCAACCCGAGGTGTCCGGCGGCCAGCCAACCACCGGAGCGGGACGGTTGGAACTGTTCGGCCCAGGCAGGAACCATTCCTTCGATCCGCAGCGGGGCGGCCTCGATCGCGGGGCTGTTGAAGGACGCCTCGACTCCGTTGGTCGGGTGGACGAGGGCGATCCGTGAGCGTGGAGTTCCGTTCACGTGTGAGAAGTTGCCGGCGAGCGCGACGCGTCCATCGGGCAATGTGGTGACGCGGTCGAGGACGCCGTCGATCGATGTGACGGGCGAAGGAAGGGCGGTACCGGGCCGATCGTCGTCGGTGATGCGGAGTTGGGCGGTGGAATTGGCGATCGTCAGGCGGAGTGTTTCGTCGGGTTCGACGATGGAATCCGGAAGGGCGCGGACGCGGAAGGACTGGGTGCGCCCGGCTTCGGTGAAGATCAGGGACGAGGGCGTGACCTCGTAGTCCACGCCCGGGGTGGCGGAGTCACCGGCGAGACCGGCGGTGATGTCGACGGAGCGCGTCTCGCCGGGAGCCAGCGCCCCGGAGAAGCGGACCGACCACGTCACCTCGCCATCGGTCTCGGCGATGAGACTGCTGCCGGGAACGACGGTGAAGGAGGGCTCGTCATCGACGATGGTGACGGCGAGGGAGGATTGAGGGGCGAGACCGTGCTGGCCCTGGACGGAGGTTAGGTTGATCCGGAAGGATTCGTCGCCTTCAGCGAGGTCGTCCTGAAGGATGGGAATCTGGACCGTGGCGTTGGATTGGCCGACGGCAAAAGAGACCGAGAGCGTGGTCGGGAGTTGGTAGTCGAGATTGACCGTCGCCGACGAGGAGTTGAAGACGAGGTTCACTCGGGTGGAGGTGGACAGGTCACCGACGCGCTGCAGTTCGACGGTGAAGTGTGGATCGGACTCGGAGACCGAGAGCGAGGAGCGGGCGAAGCCGACGCGGGAGTGGGCGGTTCGGTAGCGGCTGACGAGCGGCGCCATGCGGGTGAGGGTCTGGGTGACGTCGGCCTCCTCCGGTTGCCCGGCTGGGACGCCGAGGGGTTGCCCGGCATAGGAGATTCGCGGCGTGGAGAAATAGGGAAGGATGACTCCGGGATCGTAGGACATCACGTCGCGAAACGTGATGCCGCCGGTCTCGAAGCGGTGGCCGAAGGAGTACGGGTGAACGCCGGGCGTGAAGACGAGGTTTGCGGTATAGGAATGCTCGCGGTCATGGGCCGAGCCGAACAGGTGCGCGATCTCGTGGGCGAGGATCATGCCCATGTCCTCGCGGTAGCCCGGGTCGAGGCGACGGATGGCTCCGAAGGCCCAGCGAGCATCGCCGGTGGGCACGGTCGTGTCCGCCGTTCCGAGGAATCCCATGGATTCCTGTTCGACCATGAGGAACACGACGTCGGCCTTGTAGTTGTCGCGGAGGGTCTGGACCTCGGAGAGGTTCCGGAAGTTGGAGTACGCAGCGACGATGTCGCCGGTCTCGGGTTGGTTCACCTGGGCGACGTGGGCCAGGTTGATCCGCACGCCCGTGAGGCTGTTGTCGAAGACGCGGTTGGCGGACGCCAGCATCGTGTCGATGCGACTCTGGATGCCGGCGACACTGCCCTCGGCGGCGAGAGCGGTGGGGGTGTAGAGGAAGAGAAGATCGATGGTCTCCCGGCTGGTGGACGGATCCCAGATGCCGTCGTCGGCACCAGCCGGTGCCGCGTCGCGGTCGCGGATGCGCGCAGCCCAAGGTGGGAGGGAAGCGGGCAGGTGGCGCGCGCCGCACCAGGCGCTGCCGCAGGCGGGCAGGGTCTCGACTGCGGGTGCGGGTTCGGGCCGTTCCTCACCCCTGGCATCCGAGAGGGACAAGGCCAGGGCGGTGAAGAGTGCGGGGAGGAGGAGACGCGTCCGATGTGGGTCTGAGTACTTCATACACCCTGCCTGTTCGAAATCCGCGGACAACGGTCACGTGAACGGGGGGATCGGGGATCCTGCAACCCCTCCGGGGTTGAGACTCGTTGGGACGCTGGTTCCCCGGGTTGCTTCGCACCCGGGGCTACCGGCTGTAACGCCTCCGGCGTTGGGGGGCGGGCGTTGTGAAGCGGCCGGCGGTGGAGATGGGCCAGTTCCAGAGGCGTGGCCGAGGGCGTCTTCCCGGAGGGATGGGAGCGGGTAGCCCCGGGTCGTGCGGAGCACGCACCCGGGGAATGGGGCGTTGAAACGAAACCGCACCCCGGAGGGGTGCGAAGTTGGAAGGGCCTGCAACCCCTCCGGGGTTGAGACTCGTTGGGGACGCTGGTTCCCCGGGTTGCTTCGCACCCGGGGCTACCGGCTGTAACGCCTCCGGCGTTGGGAGGCATCATCCCGGAGGGATGGGAGCGGGTAGCCCCGGGTCGTGCGGAGCACGCACCCGGGGAATGGCGCGTTGAAACGAAACCGCACCCCGGAGGGGTGCGAAGAAACGGGAGCCTGCGATGCCCGGCTTCGGCGGCAGCTCACGGCTCGACCGAGAGCGCGACGACGAACGGAATGACGGCATAACCCTCGGCGATCAGATCGATGGAGCGGATCTCGCGGTCGGGATGGGGATTGTCCCAGGCGCGGTGATAGAGGTGGACCCGGTGTTCGTTGCGAGTGGACCAGGCGGTGGCGCCCTCCCACGCGAGGCTGCCGGCGTCGCAGCGGCTGAACTGGAATCCGTCCCACCATTCGCCGATGTCGCGACCGGCAATCAGCGGAAGATCGGCGGTGGAGCCGTCGGTGTAGTGGATGCGGTAGGTGCCGGCGCGTTCGCCGACGTGGTTTCCGAATTGGGCGGCGTGGAGGAAGTGGAGGCGGCGGGCGGAGTGATGGACGGGAATGCCCAGCACCTCACGGCCGATGCGCCAGCGGATGAAGGGTTGGTATCCGACGCGGCCGGTG
The DNA here is from genome assembly GCA_965284395.1 of Limisphaerales bacterium. Taxonomy (GTDB): domain Bacteria; phylum Verrucomicrobiota; class Verrucomicrobiia; order Limisphaerales; family UBA9464; genus UBA6176. The sequence goes on from OZ260084.1 coordinate 2,615,833, forward strand.
GAAACCACGCCGCGGATGTCCCACGTCACGCCGTCGAGTTGCTGGATCCCCTTGGGCAACTGGTGGAGCGTGTCCTCGTGTCCTTCGTAGGCTTCGGCGGGAATCCATCCGGAATCGAGGTGACCGTTGTAGGCTTCGGTGAGGTCGATGCAGGTGGAGGGTGTGGCCGGGTTGCGGGCGGGCCAGAAGGAACGGTCCTCGCGCCAGGCGGGTTCGGGAGCGTGGGGAGCGGCGTTCCAGGCGTGCTGCCACCGTTGTTCCCGGAGATCCGTGGCCGCCTTGCGGAGACCGGCTTCGACACTCCCGTTGCCGAGCCTGAGGAGATCGCGGTCGCGCCAGGGCAGGATGCGGTGGAATTCCACGCCGCAAAGCGCGGGATCCCATCCCAGCGTGGCACGCTGGATGAAGCCGAGCGACGGATCCAGGGCGAGGTTCCAGGCGCTGCCTTCGCGTCGGTCGAGGACCACGAGGGATTCGCCGGTGGAACCGTCGCAGATCTCGATCGCCGCCACACCGCTTCCCTGGCTGCCTTCGGCGGTGAGGAGGACGATGCGGGAGCCGTCCGGCGTGAACTGGATTCCCGCGGCCGAGACGGAGCGGATACGGGTTCGGGTGAGGACCGACCAGGACCGGGTGTCGCGGATCTCCAGCCAGCCATCGAGCCTCACCGACGCCAACCGGCGGCCATCCGGGCTGAAGGCTGCGGACATGTGCACTTGTTCCGGCGGGTCTCCCGGCGGGAGGAAGTCGTGGATTCTCTTGCCGGAGTTCACGTCGAAGACTCCACCGAGTTCCACGGCGCCCGAGACGGCGAGCTTCCGGCCGTCCGGGCTGAAGCGCACGAGCCAGGGCATCCGGTTGGTGGAGACGGTGAGACCGAGGAGCTTCTGGCCTGAGTTGCCATCCCAGACAACGACGCGGCCGCTGGTTCCGACGGCGAGCCGGGAGCCGTCGGGAGTGATGTCGAGCGGCCAGCCGGGACCAGCGAGTCCCTCGAAGGAACGTTCGATGGTCGCCTCCGGCATGCGCCAGCGGTGGACCCGGCGGTCGGCACCGACGGAAAAGAGGGAACGGCCGTCGGCGGTCCAGGCCATCGAGGAGACGTACCACTGGTGTCCGGGGAGGAATTGCTCACGTTGCCCCGAGGCGGCGGCCCAGAGCCAGACGCCGCCGTCCCGCGACCCGCTGGCGATGTGCTTTCCACCGGGCGCCGCGGCCGCGGTGATCAACGGGTAATCCGTGCTGAGCCGGAGGTCTTGGGTGGGAAGCCCCCAGGCGAGGACCCGGGGCGGGCCTGCGACGGTCCGAATGACGGCACCGACCCAGTGTCCGTTGGCGGAGCGAAGAAGGTGTGCGCCGGCGACGATGTCATCGGTGGGCAGGGATTCCAACGGCAGGCCCGACTTCCAGTCCCAGACGTGGAGCAGGCGGTCGTAGGCGGAGGTGACGAGGCCGGCATTGGGGCCGCCGCGGCCCAGGGCGCGGGCGGGCGTGAGGCTGGCGGGCAGGCGCAGCCCGGATTCCAGATTCCAGAAGGTGAGGCGGCCCGGGGAGTGCATGAGGGTGGCCATGCGCGTGCCGTCGTCGGACAGGGCCGCCCACCCGATCCAGGCCGGATGGCCTTCGGGCTCGGCGCGGAAGCGGGGGCGTCGTGCGCCCACGTCCCAGGCGCTGGCGAAGCCCTCGGGTTCCACCGCGGCGTAGGCGGTGCCGTCGTGGTTGAACTCGACGGACATGAAACGCCGGTCGTCCTCCGGGAAGGCATCCACCGGCGCTCCGTCCGCCGCCTCCCAGACGTGCCAGCGGTATCGGCCATCGGTCCCGCGGGACCGCGCGAAGAGGCGTTTTCCCGAACCGGAGAAGCCGGCCCATTCGAAGACACGGCCGGCTTCGGCGGGTACCTGGTATCGGACGGAGAAGTCGCGGGCCGATCGGACGGTGATGGGGCTCCCCTCGGCTGCCGTCAGGAAGGACGCGCCGTCACCACTGAAGTGGATGGTGCGGTTTCGGGACTCGGTGGGTTCGAGGTGGGCGAGTTCCTTCCACGTGCCGCATTCGAGGAGGCGGTAGCCTGTGCCCGGGCCGGTGATGGCGAGCCGGTTTCCGTCGGGATGGAAACTGGCAGTCGTGACGGCCTGGGTGGGAGAGCCGAGACGGAGGACACTGCGGGCGTCGGCGAGGTGGACCACCTCGAGGCGGCCCGCGGATCCGGCGGCGATCCAGCGTCCGTCTTCGGAAAGGGCGCCCCAGACCGGGGTGTACTCCTGGTTGAGCCAGTCGTTGGTCAGGACGGGGACGCTGCGGTGGAGGGTGTGGGCCTTGGCCATGAGACGGCCCCATTCGAGGCCGCGGAACCGGTCGGGCTGCTGGAGGAGGCGTTCGCGTGCGGCGGAAAGATTACCGGCCTCGATGCTGTTCTCGGCGAACTCCAGCGCGGCCCGGTAGCTCAGCCCAAGGGCGACCTCCCGTTCCGCCCGGGCGACGCGGGTCTGGCGGACGTTGGTGGTGATGCCTCCCGCGAGGGCGACGAGGACCGCAGCGAGCAGCGCGGTGACGAGAGGCCTGCGGCGCATCCAGCGCGCCAGGCGGCGGGGAACCGTGCTCGGACGGGCCTGGACCGGTTCGCCCTGCAGCCAGCGGTCGAGGTCGTCCGCGAGGGCACCGGCCGTCTCGTAGCGGCGGGCGGGTTCCTTCTCGAGGCAACGCAGGCACACGGCTTCGAGGTCGGCATCGACGCCGGGGGCCCGGGGACGGATCGGGGCGGGTTCGTCGTCCACGACCTTCCGGAGGACTTCCAGCGCGGAGGCACCGCTGAACGGCGGATGGCCCGTGAGGAGTTCGTAGAGGATGGCACCCAGGCCGTACACGTCGGCGGGCACCCCGGCCTCGCGGGCGCGGCCGCCGGCCTGTTCCGGGGCCATGTAGGAAGGCGTGCCGAGGACGGAGGTGGAGAGGGTCAGTTCGCTGTCGTGTCCGGCGAGCTTGGCGAGGCCGAAGTCCGCGACGTGCGGAACGTCGTCGGCGTCGAGCAGCAGGTTGGACGGCTTGATGTCGCGGTGGAGGACGCCGCGCTGGTGGGCGTGGTGGACGGCGCGGGCGGCGGTGGCGGCGAGCCGTGCGGCCTGATGCGGGGTGAAGCGGCGGGTGCGGAGGGCGTCGGCGAGGCTGCCCTTCTCGAAGTAACGGAGGGTGAGGAACGGCGTGCCGGCGTGGCGCCCGACCTCGTAAAGCGGGACGATGTGCGGATGTTCGAGGCGTCCGACGGCCTCGGCCTCGATGCGGAGCCGTTCGAATTCGTCGCGCCGCGACAGGGCGGCGCCATGGAGGGTCTTGAGGGCGACGACGCGGTTGACGGGATGCTGGCGGGCCTTGAAGACGATGCCCGTGCCGCCGCGGCCGATCTCGCCGAGGATCTCGAATCCGCCGATCTCGGGCGGAGCGGACTCGGCGGGTGCGGTGTCGAGGCCGGGTTCGTGCGGTTCCTGGGTGTCGAACAGGGCGGAGTGGAGCAGGCAGGAGGCGCAGTTGCCGCCGGCGTGGCCGGCCGGGAGTGGCTTGCCGCATCGGGGGCAGGAAGGGGCCGGCGTGGTATTCATCGGTGTGAGGAGGCCTGCGACCGGGGCTTGGGGCCCGTGGGAAAAGGGAATGGGATGGGGCGGGGGTTTGCGGAACTGCCTATGCCTTCAATTCCGCATTCCCCCGTCCCATTGGCTCTCGAGGAGCTCCAGGCCCTGCGCAGGGTGGCCATGAGTGGTTGATTCGGGATCCGCTGGAAACGGTCACACGGTTCTTTTTCAGCCCTCCAGTGCCTGGAGCAGGTGCTTCATCTCGCCTTCGAGATCGGCGACCCGTGGGACGGTCTGGGCGATTTCCTCGCGGATGAGTTCGCGGTAACGGGCGCGCCACCGGCTGAGGCGCATCTTGAGGGCGCTCTCGCCCAGGCCGAGGCGTTCGGCGGTCCGGGCCAGTTCGCCGTGATCACCGCCGCCGCCGAGGAGGGACTGGACGGATTCGAACAGGGGGCCGTTGCCGGAACGTTCGGCTTCGGCGCGCAGGTGGAGCAGGGCGTTGTCGAGGGTCGCCAGCGCCCAGCGACGGTCGAATTCCTGCTCGGGCGTGCGGGTGGTGGAAGGTTCGAAGGGCCGGCCTTCCTCGGCGGCCAGTTCGTCGAGGGAGAGCAGGCGTTCGCCGCCGCCGCGCTTCAGGGCGGAGGCGCGGGCGAATTCGTCGGACAGGAACCGTTGGAGCAGGGTGAGGAGGAAGGTGCGGAAACGGCCCTTCTGGGGATCGGCGGCCGCGATGGAACCGCGCTCCAGGAGCCGGGCGAAGAACTCCTGGGTCAGGTCGCGGGCCTGTTCGGGGTCCTGGCAACGCCGGCGGACGTACGCATGGATGGCGGGCCAGTAGGCGCGGCAGAGGGTCTCGAGGGCGTGGTTGGCGGCGGCTCCGTCGCCGGCCGCGGCGTTGAGGACGATGCTCCAGTGGGTGGTGGCGAAGTGGCGTGGGTGGACCTGCGATGCAGGGTCGCTGGGCTGGCTGGAATCCATGCCGGAGGGTTTTAGCCGGAGGGAGCCATCGTGGAACTCCAAAAGCGGGAGCCGCGCTTCGGTCGATGCCTCACCCGACGAGCCACTCCCGCGCGTTCTCCGGGGTGATCACTCCGGACTCGGCGTCGGGGTAGGTTTGGAGGAACAGCTTCGGCAGCCGCGCCTTCGCCGCCGGGTTCCACCTGAACTCGAAGGCCGACAGCAGGGTGCCGTCGGCGCTTTCCTCCACGGGGCGCACCTCGACACAGCCCCCGTTTGCGAACAGGAACGGGGTGGCGGCGTCCTCGTCGCCTTACGAAAGGGCACGGGAAGGCAACGAGGACGTTGCCGCCCCGATTGACGCCGGGGCTGTGTCGAGATGCCCCCTCTTCCACGAGGTCGATCTCCTGCCGGTTGCGCGGGCACCAACACCAGTGTTTCGCTGCGGATCCCAGTTTTCAGGCGAATCTGTGGATCACACTCCATGGATTTACGTGAATTCGTGGACTTCCGGTCGGAATTCTTCCGCAGGCTGTAAGGAGAGTTTGGAGGGGATGGGACAAAGGATCCTCGGAGAGTCCCCAGTCGCCAGACACCAGTTCCCAGAAAATTGCAGCGGACGTGAGGATGCTGGGGTTGAGCGGCTCAGCCGTAACCATGCGACTGAAAGCGGGGACAGGTTCACGCGGAGGCGCGGAGAAAGGCTAGTTGGAGGGCAAGCTGGTCAGTCACCGTTGGGTGACTGGTTGCCGACGTTGGATACTAGTCGTGACCGGCCTCGCTCTCCGCGCTCTCCGCGGCTCCGCGTGAGATTACTACTGCATGGACACGGCTCAGGGAATCAGCCAGCGATGGATGGAGTTGGTCGGATCGCCCGGGAGGATGAGGGCTGCGCGGAGGCCGGCGCTGGTCACCTGTCGGACGCTGCCGTCGCCGAACAGGATGTTGCCGGCTCCGGAAGGAGGGTTCGCGTGTCGGGAATTGTCGAACTGGACGTTGGCGTTGGTCTGGAGGGTGACGAGTGTGGCTCGCAGTCGTTGTCCGTTGAGTTCGAGGTTCGAGTCGCCTCCTTGGAGGGTGTTGGGATCTTCCTCGCTGGCATCCAGGCCGAAGAAGTAGCTGAAGGCGGAATTGTTGGTGGCGTCGCGCCAGGTGGCAGGCTGGAAACCAGTGAGGTCGTTCGGGCAACGGGCGATCCGGGGGGTGGACAGCTCGTTCGACATGGCTTGGAAGTGACGCCAAGCGAGGGAGGAATCCTGGAGGAACTCCTTCGAGCCCCCCTCATTGGTGCTGGCCTGCCATGGCCGGTCGGTCTCGCTGGTGCTGGTGGAGAAGATCCGCAAGCCGAGACCGATGTTCTTGAGGTTGTTGACGCACTGGACGCGGCTGGATTTCGCCCGTTGCCGCGCCAGGGCAGGAATGCCGAGGAGGGCCAGGATGAGGATCACCACCAGGACGATGGCCAGCTCGGGGAGCGTGAAGGCGGCACGTCGTCGCCGTCGGCGATGGGATCGGGGGGGCATGGGGTGAAGGGGGTGGTGTGGCGGAAGCTTATGGAGTTCGCCGATGAAGACCCAGAGCGATCTCGTGCATACCGGCCTCCGTCGGAGGCTCAGCCGTAACCATGCGATTGAAGGCGGGGACCGGTTCACGCGGAGACGCGAAGACGCGGAGAAAGGACACTAGGATGGGAGGCGGAACAGTCACCGTTTGGTGAACAGTGTCCGACGTTGGAAGGTTGGGGACCTGCCCCTCTCTCCGCGCTCTCCGCGGCTCCGCGTGAGAATTCTGCTGCATGGATACGGCTCAGGGAATCAGCCAGCGATGGATGGAGTTGGTGGGGTCGCCGAGCACGAAGAGGGCTTCGCGGAGGCGGGCGCTGGTCACCTGCTGGACGCTTCCGTCGCCGAGCAGGATGTTGCCGGCTCCGGAAGGAGGGTTCTCATGGCGTGAATTGTGGAAGCGGACGTCGGCGTTGGTCCGGAGGGTGACGAGCGTGGCGCGTAGTCGTTGTCCGTTGAGTTCGAGGTTCGAGTCGCCGCCGAGGATCGTGTTGGGATTCTCCTCACTGGCCTCAAGGCCGAGGAAGTAGCTGATGGCCGAGTTGGTGCGGGAGTCGATCCAGGTGAGGGTATCGATTCGTTCCAGGTCGGCCGGACAACGCATGGACCGGGGGGTGGACAGCTCATTGGAGAGCGCCAGGAAGTGTGGCCAGGCGAGGGATGGATCCTGAAGGAATTCCCGGGAGCCGCCTTGGTTGGTGCTGACCCGCCATGGCCATGCACCGTTGTTGTCGGTGGAAAAGATGCGCAGGCCGAGACCGACGTTCTTGAGCTGGTTGATGCACTTGGTGCGACTGGCTTTGGGTTGCATACGCGCCAGGGCAGGAATGGCGAGGATGGCCAGGATGAGGATCACCACCAGGACGATGGCCAGCTCGGGGAGCGTAAAGGCGCTGGTGAGTGGCAGTCTGCGTGGGGATCGGGGAGTCATCCTGAAAGCGGCAGTTGGACTATCCACAGATTTCACGGATTTCACAGATGGACCGGGACTATAGGCTTCACCGAATCGCTGTTTGCATCTCACCCGTGGGGTGAAACAACAGCCTCTCTCAACCGGCTTCCAATCCGTGCAATCGGTGAAATCTGTGGATCCAACCGCTGTTTCTTGGGTCATGGGATGAGTGGGGCCTGAGGAGTTCGCCGATGCAGACCTCGAGCGATCTCGTGCACGACAGCCCTTCGTCGGAGGTTCAAGGGGGCACATCTTGAGACTGCCGCTGTTTGACAAGCCGAACGGGGTGGCGACGTCCTCGTCGCCTCCGGAATGGTCCTGGCTATGCAACGAGGAGGTTGCCGCTCCCGTGGACACGACGTCCACGACTCGGAGCTGGCCTTGGCTGGGGCGAATGAAAGCGAAGAGTGCTTCTGTGGATGGATTCTGTCGCCCCGTCCGGGGCTTGCACCATTCGACGCTGGGTCCCACGGCTGACGCCGTGGGCTATAGTCTTTCGGCCCTCCGGGCCTGAGGTCTGGGTACGGCCGGGGGGAGGAATGATTCGAGGAGACGCTCGCCCCATTGCTCGCTGGGGCAGTGTCAAGGTGCGCTCGTTCAGATGGCTGCAATGAACTCCTCCAGGTACAACTCCGTTGCTTCCTTCAAATTGCTGACGGCTTCGGCGACCGATTCGCCCTGGGTTGTGGTGCCCGTTTCCGGATTGAAGGCGACGGAGCCGCCTTCTTCCGCAGGAATCAAGACTGCTGTCAGAGTCATGGTGATGGGTAGGCCTGCGACGGGCGTGGAGTCAAGACGCCGGGCAGTTCAGGGAATCAGCCAGCGATGGACGGAATTGGTGGGGTTGCCGGGCACGAAGAGGGCTTCGCGGAGACGGGCGCTGGTCACCTGTTGGACGCTGGCGTCGCCGTGCAGGATGTTGCCGGTGTCAGGCGTGGCGTGCCACGGATCGCCCTGCTGTTTGTTCACGCGGGTGTTGTCGAAGCGGATTTGGGCGTTGGTCCGGAGCGTGACGAGCTCGGAGCGGAGCGGTCGGCCATCCAGCTCCAGGTTGGAATCGCCGCCGATAATGGACCCCGGCAATTCCTCGCTGGCGTCGAGGCCGAGGAAGTAGCTGAAGGCGGAATTGTTGGTGGCGTCGCGGAAGGTGGCCGGCTGGATGCCGGTGAGGTCGTTTGGGCAACGGGCGATCCGGGGGGTCGACAGCTCGTTCGAGAGCGCCTGGAAGTGAGGCCAGGCGAGGGAGGGATCCTGGAGGAATTCCTTGGAGCCGCCGTCGTTGGTGCTGACCTGCCACGGCCAGGCGCCATTGTTGTCGGTGGAGAAGATGCGCAGGGCGAGACCGACGTTCTTGAGGTTGTTGACGCACTTGATGCGGCTGGATCCCGCCCGGGCCCGCGCCAGGGCTGGAATGGCAAGGAGGGCCAGGACGACGATCACCACCAGGACGATGGCCAGCTCGGGGAGCGTGAAGGCGCAGGTTCTCCGGGATCGTGTGTTCCTCGGGCGACGTGGGCAGATCGCGTTGTGGGAGCTGGGAGACATGATTGCTGAGGAGCATGCGTGGTGCCACGGAGAGCGCCTCGGATGGCAGAGAGGACATTGCCGTCCGGAGTGAGGCTAGGGCAACGCTGGACGCGCTTTTGGAAACCTTGACGTGGATCAAGGTGGGGGACGCGCCTCGGGTTCAGGTTGGGTGGCGTGCGGGCACCGCCGAGGATGGCGGGTGACTGCACGGCAACGGGAACCTCGAATCCTTTGAATCATGAGTCATTTGAAGATGGTGTTGTCGCCGGCCGGGACGCCGACGGCGGATCGTTCGGTCGGCGAGATGGTGGCGGAGTTGCCAGCGCGTTCGCGGGTCTTCCAGAGCTACGGCATCGACTTCTGCTGTCAGGGTGGCCGGACGGTACGGGAAGCGTGCGGACGGAAGGGCCTCGATCTGGTGCGGGTGGTGGATGAGCTGGAACGGGTCGCGGTCGGGGCCGGGGTGGAAGAGCGCAATCCGGCGGAGCTGCCGCCGGGCGAGCTGGCGGTGTACATCGTGGAACGGTTCCACGAGCCCTTGCGGCGCGAGTTGCCCCGGTTGCGGGCCATGGCGCAGCGGGTGGCGCAGGTGCACGGGGGGCACACGCCCGCGTTGAGGGAGGTGCTGGAGGTGTTCCTCGGGCTGGAAGCAGAACTCACCAGCCATCTGCTCAAGGAGGAGCAGATCCTTTTCCCGGCCATCGAGGCGATCGAATCCGGATACGATGGCCAGATGCACCTCGACGGCCCCATTGCCTGCATGTTCCACGAGCACGAGGATGCCGGGGCTGCACTGGTCCGCTTGCGCGAGTTGACCGGTGGCTTCGTTCCGCCAGCGGATGCGTGCAACACCTATCGCGCCCTGTTCAGCGGCCTCGCGGAACTCGAGGAAAGCCTGCACCGCCACATCCACCTCGAGAACGCCGTCCTCTTTCCCGCCGCCCGCGGCTTGGCCGCCGCGGGTCCACAGGTCGGATCTCGTCTCGCGCTTTCTGCCCATTGAGCGCAGGGCCCCTTTGCCTTTTCCCGTCCACCCCCTTCGTTTGATCATCGGCTGGAACTCCCAAGCACCGGACTGTTTGCCGGGTGCACTACGTCATGGACGAAGGTGGGTGGGCGGGGATTGGGCATTGGACCGTGGCCGGAAGCGCAAGATGGCCCGCAGAACCCAGAAGGCGGCAATGCCCGACCCAGTCCACGCAGCGGTGATGGGCCACCGCGATCCGTCTGAGAACGCTGTCATGGCGATACATCCGCCGAAGACGGCAACCGCCAGCAGGTAAGCCATCCGCGACACGCCCACCACGTTCGGGGCCGCAAGGACGACCAGCACCGGGCCGAGCAGTAGGAAGTGGAGTGCCGCGACCGCCAGTACCGCGTTCCACGCAACAGCCCCACTGCCGACTCCGGCAAAGCCGAGTCCCGCGACAGACCAGCAGACCCGGAGCTCCAAAGGCCCGCGTCCACGCCAGGCCGCCTGAATGAGGATCCATGCTTCCAGAATCAGGAAGAGTCTTGTGATTGGATGCTGGATTGGTCCCAACGCAAATCCCGTCCCGAGCACCGCGAGAGCGTGAAGCCATTTCGGTGGGGGTGGAGCATCCATGGCGTCCATTCCGCTTCCTGCACCGACACCCAGCAACAGCCAACTCAAGAAGGCTTGGACCCACAACGTGGCGGCTGGATCCTGCCGGCTTGAAAGGACCGCCACCATGGGGATGACCAAGCTCGAAGCCAGAATGGCAATTGGGGCGACCGCCGACCAATCCGGCCGTGCCTGGGGCCGGAGCCGTGGCAGCGCACTGGAGATCCATACTCCGAGAACGATGGTGCTGCCGATGATGGAGACAGGGGCATAACCATGGATGGCGAAGTCCACCGAGGCCGCGACGGTTGCGATTCCGTATATGGACCGCCAGCGCGATGAAGGAATGGCTTGCCCCCGCCTGGACCCCTGCGCCCAGACAAATGGAAACAGCACACCGTAGTAACCGAGGTGGCTGTGGGCACTCCGGATGTGGGGAAACTCCCCGAACCACATTCCGCGGCCCGCCAACGCAAAGCGGAGCAGGACTCCTAGAAGGAGAGTCGCGACGAGACCCATCTCCCCGAGCCTCTGCCAGGCGGCAGCCTCGGAGCCGGGCGGTTGCCCGGCACAACGCCCGGTGTGCGGCACGGCTGTGGCGCTGGCACGGCTCGCAGCAGATTCGCGATGATTCCCAGCTTGACGCATGACAACGGCCACGACGTTCCGGCCACCAGACAGGTCCCTGCCAGCAGAAACCCGGCGCCACTAGCGCGACACTTCCATCGCGGTGGTACGTTCCTGGAGCCAAGCGATGTCGATGCTGTTTTCGTGTTTATCGACGAGTACCCAAGCGTTCGATGGCGATGACGACGAGGAGTTCGATGAGGGAGAACGCGTGTGGGGTGTGGGAGGGGGCAGTCTTCATGGAGCACATCATACGCATGCGTACCATCTGTCGCCTTGATCCACGTCAAGGCTTCCGCCGCCCAAACAAACGAAGCCCCAGCGGACAGCGTGTCCGCTGGCGGTTCCCTTGACCCGCGTCAACCTCCCGGGACCGAGGCTGTGGAACTGTGGAGCCATGACCGACGCAATCCCTTGGCGAAACCTCCTGCTGGCGGCACATCTCATTGCGGCAACGACCTGGCCTGGCACATCGTGCCGGTGACGGTGCTTTCCGTCCTGTTCGTGTTGACCGGCGTTTCGTTCCGGACCGGGTGGCTGGCGTGGTGAAGGGAGAGACGCTTGTTACCGCGCGAGCACTCGGGCGAACAGGCCGCAGAGGGACGGGGCGAGTCGGTCGGGGTGAGGAAGGATGTCGAAATGATGCTGGGTGAACATCCGGGGGAAGTACGCGGCGGCCTGCTTCTCGATGGCGAAGGCGTGGGTGTGGAGACCATGGCGTTTGCCGGTCTCGATGGCCTTGCGGACGTCGTGGATGCCGTAGTCGCCTTCGTAGCGGTCGTAGTCACAGGGTCGCCCATCCGTCAGCAGGATGACGAGGCGGCGTGAGGCCTGTTGTCGGTGCAGGAGTTCGTGCGCGTGGCGGAGCGCCGGACCGATCCGGGTATAGCCGGCCGGCTCGATGGCGCCGAGGCGATCGCGTGAGGTCGCCCAGGGCTCCCGGAAGTCCTTGAGCATTTCAAAGCGGCAGGAGCGGCGCGTATTGGAACTGAAGGTCGCGATCGCGAGCTTCTCGATGTGGGTATCGAGAACCTGACCGGCGCACAGGACCGTGTCGGCGATGACGTCGGCGACCCGGCGGTTCTCGATCCAGGCGTCGGTGGAGTAACTGCCATCGATCAGGAAGATGGCGGCAACATCGTGGAGGTCGCGGTGGCGGTCGATGTAGACGGATTCAGAAGGCGTGTGTCCGGTGCGCCGTTCGATCTCGGCGCGCACGACGGCGTCGAGATCCAGCTCGTCGCCCCAGGGCTGGCTGCGGAGCCGGAGCCAGTCGGAGATCATGCGGGAGAACTGGCGTTGGAGACGCTGGATGACCGATTGGTGGCGGAGGGCGGTACGGGATGCCCACCCGGTGGAAGCGGTCCCGGACTGGAGGGGTTGGATATGGCACCAATCCTTCCGGTAGGCGCCGCGGCGATGGTCCCATTCCGGGTAAGGAATGCCGTCCGGCGGCGGCTGCGAGATCAGGTCGAACCCGGCGCCATCCAGGATGAGGTCTCCGCGGTAGATCGAGGAGGGGCGATCCTGGGAGCGGATGACGTGGCGCATCTGGAGCTCGTCGAGAGCCTCGGCGTGTTCGTCGAGCTCGTCGGAGCTGTCGGACTTCCGGGATTCGCCGGAATACTCTTCGAGCGTCTCGACCTTCTCAAAGGTGTGGGTGGGCATGTCGGCCCCGTCGCCATCGTCCTCCTTTGCCGGGAGGACTTGGACATGGGCCTGGCCGTGACCATCGATCTCGGTGGTGACGTTCTGGGGTGTGGCGGCGGTGGGTGTCCGGGAGGAAGGGTCGCCGCCCTCGGCGGGTGAGGATGAGGTCGGGGTGGTGAGCGGCTGACCGAAGAGCCGGGCCAGCGATTGATCCGGGGGCAGCTCGTGCCGGACGCGGTCGAGGAGCGGTGCGAGCCCCGGGAACTCCTCCTGATACCTGGGGAGTTCCACCTCGAGATCCGAACCGTGCCAACCATCGCGCAACGCGAGGGCGGCGACGATGGCCTTGGCATGGAACAGCCGCTCGTTGGAGTCGCGGGAGAGGGCAACATCGAAGGCGGGCGGAAGGAAGATCCGATCCGCGCTGCACAGGGCAGGTTCGTTGGTTTCGAGGATCGAGACCGGGCGTTGGGCCAGGAGTTGTGCCAGATAGAGCAACTCGTGGCGCTGGCCATTGAGTCGGGCACGCACCGCCTCCCGGCGCCGTTCCGCGGGTCGGGTGAAGACGAAGCGATAGGCCGACCGCAGGCCGACGAACAGGTGTTCCTCCCAGTCGAGCATGGGTCAGAGCGCGAGTTCGATGACCTGCCGCAGGGCGGCCCGGGCATCGTCGTCGTCGGTGAGGGGTTCGGCGATGGCGGACTGGCAGGCGAGCCGCGGCGGGACCCCGCCTGCGATGAGGCGGCCCGCGGCGACGAGGAGGCGTGTGGACGCCGACTCCAGCAAGTTCAGCTCATGTAGCCCGCGGATGCGCGAGCCCATGCGCACAAGTCGGCGGGCCAGGGTTTCGTCGATGCCGGCTTCCTGCGTCAGGATCCGCGATTCCAGGTCCTCGGGCGGGAATCCCAGGTGCAGGGCAACGAAGCGTTGCCGGGTGGAAGGCTTGAGCTCGCGAAGGCTGCGCTGGTAGCCGGGGTTGTAGCTGACGACGAGCATGAACTCCGGGGGGGCTGCCAGGCGTTCGCCGGTGCGGTCGAGATAGAGCTCGCGGCGGTGATCGCTGAGGGAATGCAGGACGACCAGGGCATCCGCGCGGGCCTCGGCGATTTCGTCGAGGTAGAGCAAGGCACCGCTGCGAACGGCGCGCGTGACCGGGCCGTCGACCCATCGGGTTTCCCCGCCGAGGAGCAGGTGTCGGCCGAGAAGATCCGTGGCGGAGGTGTCCTCGTTGCACGACACGGTGATCAGCTCCCGGCCCAGGGTCTCCGCCATGTGCTGGACGAAGCGGGTCTTGCCGCAGCCGGTGGGGCCTTTGATCAGGAGGGGAAGACGGGCCTTCCAGGCGCTGTTGAAGACGTCGATCTCGCGCCCGATGGGGAGGTAGAAGCTCATGAAGGGGGGAGGGATTGGGGAGAGTGGGTTGTAGACCGCCTACCGCGCGGGTTCCCGGGGTTGGCACCCGACTTGGCCGGAAGGCGGTCCGGAGGACAATGGGTCAGGCTCGTTGAGGCTGCGCGGATTCATCAATCCGTGCATTGAGCGCTTCATCCGTGGGAAGTCCGTGGCGGATGAAGGTGACGATGAACATGCCGATGCCGACGGTGAAGAGGGCGGCGGCGAGGAGCATGCCGATGAAGTGCATCTCGATCTCCTTCTGGACGGCGAGGAAGTCGAGACCGAGGCGACGTTCGAGGGCGACCTGGGTGACACCGGCGACCGCGAGGGCGCCGGTCATCCCGGCCATGCCGATGTTGGAGGTCCAGAAGGCCCACGAAGCCATGGGTGAATCCCAGAGCCGGCGTCCGGTCAGGAGCGGCATGGCGTAGGCGATCATCGCGAGGACGATCATCGCGTAGGCGCCCCAGAAGGCGAGGTGACCGTGCATGGCGGTGACGAGGGTCCCGTGGGTGTACAGGTTGATCTGGGGCAGGGTGTGGGCCATGCCGAGGAAGCCGGCACCGACGAAGGACATGATCGCGCAACCGAGCGACCACGTGAGGGCGATCTGGTTGGGATGCTTGCGTCCGCCCTTCTTCGACATCGCGAGGGCGAAGATGGCCATGCCGAGGAAGGCGAGGGGCTCGAGGGCGGAGAAGATGCCGCCGATCCAGAGCCAGTAACGCGGCGTGCCGATGTAGTAGTAGTGGTGGCCGGTACCGAGGATGCCGGAGAGGAAGGTGAGACCGACGATGATGTAGAGCCACTTCTCGATGACCTCGCGGTCAACGCCGGTGAGCTTGATGAGGAGGTAGGCGAGGATGCCGCCCATGATGAGTTCCCAGACGCCCTCGACCCAGAGATGGACGACCCACCAGCGGTAGAACGAATCCACGGTCTGGTTCTTCACCTGGATCATGCCCGGCAGGTAGAGGAGGGCTGCGAAGAGCAGTCCCATGTAGAGGACCAGACTCGTGGTCGTGTAACGGGTACCTTTCCACAGCGTGACCCCGATGTTGGCGAGGAAGGCGAGGACGTTGACGACGACGAGGAAGTCGAGCGGGCGCGGAATCTCGAGGAACTTGCGTCCTTCCCAGATGTTGAAGTGATAGCAGCCAACCGAGATGACGCCGACGACGAGCAGCGAGATGAGTTGCACCCAGGCGAGCCAGGGCCATTCGAGTTCACGGTCGGCTTCCTCGGGGATGATGTAATGGGCGGCGCCCATGAAGCCGCAGAGCAACCAGACGACGAGGAGGTTCGTGTGGACGGCCCGGGCGGTGTTGAAGGGGATCCACTCGTGGAGGACGTCCTGCCCGATCCGGGCGAAGCCCATGATGAATCCGTAGACGATCTGGAGTCCGAGCAACGCGAGGGCGGAGACGAAGAACCAGTAGGCGATCTTCTGGGTTTTGAATTTCATTCGAAGTCCTCCGGTTTGGCGGCGGGTTGGGTCGAGACGGGTCTGGCGGGAGCGGGTGCGTTGGCGAGGCCGAGCAGGTAGTCGACGATTTCCTTGAGCTGTTCTTGGGACATGGGGATCTGGGGCATCTGGGTTCCGGGCTTCAGCTTCTGCGGATCCGAGATCCAGGCGAGGAGCTCTTCGCGGGTCTTTCGCTTATGGACGTCATCGAGGGCCGGCCCGACGTTTGCACCGACGCCGCCGACCGCGTGGCAGGCGACGCAGATGGTGCGGAAGAGCTCGGGTTGGTTGCTCGCGGTGGTCGTTGCCGTGGAAGCGGGAGCGACGAGGTCCCGGAGGGGAGGTTTGGGTGGGAAGCCCTGGAGGTTGACGTTGCCGCACCATTCGAGGAAGGCGATGAGGTCGTCCTTCTGCTGCTGGTTGAAGCCGTACTTCACCATCTTGCGGGCGCCCGGGAACATCTTCTCCGGGTCGTCGAGGAAGAGGTTGATCCAGGGCTTGCCGCGCCGTTGGACGACCAGCGTCAACTCGGGCGCGTAGTAGGCGCCCTCGCCGAAGAGCGTGTGGCAGCCCATGCAGTTGTTGGCCTCCCACAGGTGCTTCCCGCGGGCGACCGAATCGGTGATCCGGTCGTCGTGGGTAAGGGCAGGAACCTGCCTCATCGAGTCCACGCTGAGGGCGATGAAGGCGGCACTGAAGACACCGGTTCCACCGAGGAAGAAGGCCTTTGCCTGTGACTTGCTCAACATGGCTGGCCTTGGTCAGGGGTTGCGTTCATGACGATGGCCAGTGTGGAGGAGGACCACCCGGGTTGCGTTGACCCAGGTCAAGGATTGGCGCCCGTCGGCGAGCGACGTCTTCGCGGCATGGAGGCACACTGTACCCGCTGGTTTGACCGGAAAACTCCGCGAGACTCCGGACATCGGCGAGAAAGAGGGTCGACTCCGGCAGGCGTGTGCGCACGTATTCCGTCGTCGCCAGCAGGTGGGATGCGACGGGTGCGTTGAGCTGCACTGCTTCTGGGTAGCGGACCTGGGTCTCCACAGGAAAGCCAGCTCGGGCCCAGGCCTTGAAGCCGCGGTCCAGCAAGCGCACGTCTTCGACACCCGCATGTTTCAATGCCCACCATCCCCGTGCGGCGGCGATCAGTTTCTCCCCGTAGGCGATGACCGTTGTGTCGCGTGAGATTCCCGCCTGGCCAAAAGCGCGTTGAACCTCGTCCGCGGTCCGCAGGTGCCAGCGCGGGGCACCGTTCTCGAGATCATCCGTGTTGAAATGGACCGAGCCGGGAATGTGCCCGGCGCGGTAGGTTGCTGCGTCTTGGAGGGTGGCCCAGTTGGCCTCGATGATCACCAATGGCTGGTGCCGGTAGGTCGGTGGGCGCCGGGTCTGGAGCCTGGATTCCCGATAATCGAGCACGGACTTGAGCCAATGTACCGAGACCCGCCCATGATAGTTGGGCACCTCGCGGGTCGGGAAGTCGGCTGTGGAGGGTGAGTCGAAGGGCTTGCATCCGTTCCCAGTCCGCAGGTGAGGTCGATGCCTCCGGCCAACATAGCCTGCCGCCGGCTCATGCGGTGAGAAGTTATGCAGACCTGCCTGCTCAGATGCATGCCCGGGATCATTCGGTCAGGTCTTGCTGGAAGGATCCTTGATGGCCGCCCCTTGGGCCTGCCCTGTGAAGGCGCCCCGGCAATCGTCTGGCGCCGGTGATGGAGGCGAACCCAAGGCCCCACAGGTGGCGTCTTGCCCGGCCATCCGAACCTCCGCACCGCAATCCTCCGCCAGCCGGCAGACCCGGGCGTAAAACTCGGCCTCGGTCAGGCCAAGGAGGGTTGCTCCGTAGCGGACGCAGTGGGTGTCCGTGACCAGGTCGCCGTAGTTGATGACGGGAATCATATAGGCAACCGCGAGGGCGATGCAGGCCGGCCGCTCGCGCAGGACCGGCCGTACGTAGAGCACCCTTCCATCCTGTCCCTGATTCTGCCAGTCGAAGTCTGGCTGGGCAAACTGATGCATCCCCATTTCGCCAAACTCGAAAACTAGGCGTGTGGGGTGGCGGACGCATTCGGGATCCTGGAGCAAGGCATCGAGGCATTGGGATACATCAGGACCATGGCGGCAGTGTGCCACCACTGCCTGTGCCAGCAGGTGTTCGCTGAGGCTGCTCTCACCCAGACGGGTCAGCTCTTCTGGCGACATCCGGCGGAGGTCAGCGATGGGGTCGGATCCACTCATGGCGACAGGATGACGTGGCCCCGCGGGCGGACGCGAGCCTGTGCTCGGACCACCCTCAAAGCTCGCCGTTCAACTCCTCCCACGGGAGGGGCCGGTCGTAGTTCTTCGAGGCATCCGGGACATGACACTGCTGGCATTGGGACCGGTACGGATGGGGGGACTTGATCCGCTGTTTCCCGGCGGGGCCGTGACAGGAGAGGCAGTTGTCCCTCATGAAGGTCTTGTGGGGAATGGACGGCGGTGCCAGGGCGTGTGCCCGGGTCCCCTTGCCCGGGATGTCGAGGCCTACGAAGAGGCTCTCGCGGAACACGGCCCCTGAGCGGTCAGTACCCCTGACGTGGCACTGCTGGCACTGGGTGTATTCGGCATGCGGGACTGGTGCGATGGCTTGCTGCCGTTTCTCGATGCGGGTCTTGCGGGCATGGCATTCGAGGCAGTAGTGGCCGTCGCGATCGCCTGCGAAGCCGTGCGGCATCACCGGTGGTGCGCCCAGGAAGGCCCGGTTGGCCATGATGTTCGTGCCGACCGGATCCGGGCGGATGGGTTGTGCAAACGAACGAGGTCCATTGGTGCCCGCCACCGGGGTGCTGGGCGAAGGATCGGCCGAGCGGAGCAGGAACCATCCTGCGAGCAGGGCGGCGGCACCGGACAGCATCATGCGCAGGGCTTTCATGGTGATCTCCTAGGCCTTGGCGATGGCGACGGCGCACTTCTTGTAGTCCGGCTCCTTCGAGAGCGGGCAATACGCCTCCAAGGTGACAAGGTTGATCAGCGATTCCTCGGCAAAGAAGGGCACGAAGACGGATCCTCGGGCGGGTGTGGACCGGCCATTGATCCACGCAGGCAGGACCAGTTCACCGCGTCGCGAGGTGATCTTCACCGAATCGCCTGTGGCAATGTTCAGGCGGGCGGCGTCGCCTGGGTTGAGTTCGACATAGGCGCGGGGCATGGCCCGGTGCAGTTGCGGCACGCGTCGCGTCATCGTTCCCGTGTGCCAGTGTTCCAGCACCCGGCCGGTGCAGAGCCAGAACGGAAACTTCTCGTCGGGAACCTCCGGTGGAGCTTCGTAGGGGCGTGCCCACACGAGTGCCTTGCCGTCCTTGAGCTTGCCCCAATAGAAGTCCACGCCGCTCCCGGGCTTCACGTAGGGATCCTCCCCTTCCACGAAGCGCCTTGCCGTCTCCTTCCAGGTTCCGTCGGTGGCCTTCACCACAGGCCAGCGCATCCCGCGTGACTTCACCAGTTCGTCGTAGGGGGCGAGGGAGTACTTCTTCATCATCGTGAACGGGCGGTACTCATCGAAGAGCAACTTGTCCACGTTGGTTGCCTTGAACACCTCCCACTTCCAGATCTCGACGGGCTTGCCATCTGCGCCCCTGAAGCTGAAGAGGAACTCGCCGTCCTTGTTCTTCATGCCGGGATGGCCAAGCTCGAAAAGCCGGCGAGCGACGGCGATGACCTGCCACACGTCGTCGCGGGCCTGGCCGGGAGGTTCCACCATCTTGAACCACTGTTGGGTGCGGCGCTCGCTGTTTCCGAAGATGCCGTTCTTCTCGACCCACATCGCGGACGGCAGCACCACGGTAGCCTGGTCTGTCGTGACGGTCGGATAGACATCGGATACGACGACGAAGCGTTCCCTGAGCCTGCTGGTGAGGCCGTGGAGGTTGGGCATGGACTGGGCTGGGTTGGTGACCTGCACCCAGGCCCCGGTCAGGTCCCCCTTCTGCAAGGCATCAAACAGCGCGACGGCGTGGTGGCCGGGTTTCGGATTCACGCGGCCGGTGGGGAGATTCCACAGCTCCTCGCACTGCTTGCGGTGATCCTCGCTGGCCACGAGTCGTCCGCCGGGCAGTGCGTGGCCCAACGTGCCCACCTCGCGGCAGGTACCGCAGGCACTTGGCTGGCCGGTGAGCGAGAACGCGGTGCTGCCGGGCTTGCCGAACTTCCCGCTGAGGAAGTGGACGTTGTAGACGAGGTTGTTGATCCAGGTGCCGCGGGTGTGCTGGTTCATGCCCATGCACCAGAGCGAGACGATCCGGCGGCTGGGATCGGCAAACCGGTCCACCAGCAACTGCAACTGCGCCGGGCGGATGCCGCCGAACTTCTGAACGAACTCGGGTGTGTAAGTCTCCAGCCACCGCGCGTACTCCTCGAAGGTCATCGCCTCGCCATCGGCGTCGCCGCCCTTGCGGAAGTTGCAATGCCGGGTGACCCAGTCGCGGTCGACCTTGCCTGATTTCACCAGTGCGTTGCAGATGCCGTTGGCGATGGCGAGGTCTCCCTGTGGGATGAATTCGAGGTAGTGGTCTGCTTCCTCGGTGCTTCGGGTGCGGCGGGTCCCCATGTCGATGATCTCGACCCTCTGGCCCTTGAGACGACGATCGACGATTCGTGACCAGAGTACCGGATGCATCTCGGCGGGGTTGTTGCCCCAGAGGATGACGGTGTCAGCGGTGTCGAGGTCGTCGTAGCAGCCGCTGGGTTCGTCCACGCCGTACGTGGTGACCATGCCGACAACGGCGCTGGCCATGCAGAGGCGGGCGTTGGGGTCCACATGGTTGTTGCCCAGACCGCCCTTCATGAACTTCATCACCGAGTAGCCCTCGGGGATGGTCCATTGGCCGGAGCCATAGATGGCGAACCTCTCGGGGTCCTTGAGGACGTGCTGGGCAATGGCCTCGATGGCCTCCTCCCAACTGGAGGGCATGAGTTTCCCATCCTTGCGGACCAGGGGCGTCGTGAGGCGGTCCTTGCCATAGAGGGCCACGCCGGCGTGGTAGCCCTTCACGCAGAGAAGACCGCGGTTGACCGGATTCTCGAGGTCGCCCTGCACGGCCACGACTCGGCCGTCCTTCACGCCGACCATGACGCCGCAGCCCGTGCCACAGAAGCGGCAGGGTGCCTTTCTCCAGACGAGTCCGTCGGCACCCTCGGCGGCGTGGGTTGGGTGGACCATGTTGCCGGCGAGCACGCTGGCAGCGGCGGCGAGAGCGGACTGCTTCAGGAAGTCACGGCGATTGGTTTGCATGGTGGGGACGGGTTCGAATGGTACTGGGGAGGGCAACCGTGACCGGTTCTTCGGCAACATCCTCGAAGTTGTGGTAGACGAGCACGGCGGCCTTCACGCCCGGCAGGTCCTGCAGGCGTTCGCCGAGATCGGCGGCGGACCGGTTGTCGGAGGACTCCGCAGCGACCGGAAAGCCGGTGGGCGTGGGGTCGCCGACCTGCACGCCCGGCAGGGTGGCCAACCCGGCACGGACGCGGGGTTGGTCTTCAGCGGTGCAGCGGATGACGTAGGCGGAGATGGGCATGGGCGTGTGGGTAGCCGGCGGCGGCTACTTCGAGTAGCGTTGCTGGAAGTCCTTCACTTGCTTCTCGCGCCGGGCCTTTTCCTCGGGATCCATCTTGCCCAGCGACCACTTGTGGTTGTCCTGATTGAGCGTCTCCTCAATCAGCTTGTTGAGTGTCTCGGCGGCCTGCTTCCTGGTCGCATCGGTGGAGCCGAGGTGCTTGTGGGCGAGTTCCTGAAGTTCGGGGATGTATTCCGAGTAGAAGTGCTTGGCGACCTCGTACGTGCCGTGCCAGTGGGTGTAGTCTGGACCCATCATCGAGGCTCCATGGCGGGCGCGGCGGCCCTCATGGTGCCAGATCTCGTACCACACGAAGTCCAGTTTGCTCGTGAATTGGGGGCCTGCGAGCAGTGGTCTGGCGGCCTTGTAGAGTGCGAGGCCTGGCTTGGCGAACTTGTCGTGGTAAAGGTCAATGAGGCTGTCGTACTGGGCGTAGAACGCGCCGACGTAGTTCGTGTTGTGGCAGTTGATGCACACGTTGACCATGTTGGCCCGGCGCTTTTCCCACGGCACATCCTTTCCGGGCAGCCCGAGCTTGGCGTCACCAACCTCCGGCCGGATGGAGATCTCCGGTCGGTTGTTCCAGGAGATGCGCATGCCGATGTCGTGGGTGACGGGTTGGTCCCTGGTCGCGGACATGTGGCAGGTGGCGCAGGTTGGCGCGGCCGAGTAGTCCTCGCCGACGATCCACTTCGGGCTGGCGAGGTTCATCTTGTCCACGTTGGCGCGGTAGGCGATGCCGTGTTTGGACTCGTTGTAGATCTCGATCTGCGGATGGTCGGGGCCCATGTGGCACTTGCCGCACGTGTCGGGGGTGCGGGCCTGGGCGGCGCTGAATGAATGCCGCGAGTGGCAGGCGGCGCAGGAGCCTTCGGAGCCGTCGGGGTTGATGCGGCCGATGCCCGTGTTGGGCCAGGTGGCTGGATCCAGTCGGCCGGTGGGAAGCACCTTCACCTCGGACCCGTGGCATTGCCAGCAGCCGTTGACGGCAGCGGAACTGACGCCGTGGGGGAAAGCCGTGGT
Organism: Limisphaerales bacterium; assembly: GCA_965284395.1. GTDB lineage: Bacteria > Verrucomicrobiota > Verrucomicrobiia > Limisphaerales > UBA9464 > UBA6176. The sequence continues at coordinate 2,637,736 of OZ260084.1, forward strand.
CTTGAAGGCGTGATTGCCCTCGACCACCTCCGCGAGCGTATTGTCCAGCGAACCGAGGATGCGGCCGCCTTTGGCGTGGTGGGAATCGCTGAATTCCTGGACCTCGCGTTCGTGACAGCGGGCGCAGTCCTTCGGAGAGACAATCGTTGAGATGAACTGGCCGTAGTGCTCGAAGGCATCGGGATCCTTCTCGTTCGCCGTGTGGCACTCAAAGCAACCGATGTTGCCGCGGAAGTGCTGTGATGACCCCCACTGTTCGTAGATGACCGGGCTTTCCTTCTTGTGGCAGGCCGCGCAAGCGAGGGTCTGGGGCGAAAGGTCCTTCAGGGTGAAGCCCGCCCGGGCCGGCAGCAGCGCGGCCAGCAGTGCACAGGCGAGGACAAGCAGGGGCGTGGATCTGGTTTTCATGACTTGAAGACGGAGGGTTCCGGAGGGGACGAAAGGTCAGGGTGGGCGCGCAGGCTGCCGTTGAGGATCGGGACTGCGACATGGACCATCCATGAGAACATCAGCGCCCCGAGTGCCCAGATGCCGAGGCAGACGAGCGTCTCATTGAGCGAAGGAAGGTACTCGACGATCTGGCCGAGAGGCGTGGGCACGAATCCCGGGATGATCAGACCCATGCCCTTCTCGATCCAGATGCCCACGAAGCACACGACGCAGGCGAGGTTCAGCCAAGTGATGTTGCGGCTCGCTGGCGTGATCAGGAGAAGCAGGCCGAGCAGGTTCAACGCGATCGCGGTCCAGATCCAGGGCACAAGGCCGGTGTGGCCGTGCAGGCCGACGAACAGGTAATGTGCCGAGGCCGCATGCTGGGTTGGATAGTAGAACTCCGTGAACACCTCGCTGCCGAGGAGGAACATGTTGATGAGCATCGCGACCGTCATGATCATGCGGAGGGTGAACATCGGGGCATCGCCGATGTGGTAGCGCATCGCCTTCCGGATGACCTGAAAGGCGAGGATCATCAGACCGGGGCCGGCGACGAACGCCGAGGCCAGGAAGCGCGCCGGCACCAGCGGGTGATGCCAGAAGGGGCGTCCTGCGAGGCCGACGTAGAGGAACGCCGTCACGGTGTGGATGCTCACCGCCCAGAAGATCGAGAGGAACACGAACGGGATGTAGAACTTCTTCGTAGGCTTCCGGCCGTGGTAGCGGCAATAAAGCAGGTAGCCGGCGATGTGCAGGTTCAGCAGCAGGTAGCCATTGAGCACGATGACGTCCCACGAGAGGATGGAGCCTGGGAAGTTGAAGATGCCGAAAGGGGGAATCATGTGCAGGAAACGGTCTGGCCGGCCGAGGTCGACGGTGACAAACAGCAGGCACATGACGATGACAGCGATGGCCATCAGTTCGCCGAAGAGCACGACTTCGTGCATGTGCTCCTGCTTGTAGATGTAGGCCGGGATGACAAGCATGACGGCGGCCGCGGCGACCCCGACGAGAAAGGTGAAGTTCGCGATGTAGGCGCCCCAGCTCACCTGGTTTGTTAGGCCCGTGGTCTGGAGGCCATCGACGAACTGGTGTGCCCATGCGTTCACGCCGACCAGCACCAGGATCGTCAGCAGGCCCATCCAGGCATAGTAACGTGCCGTGCCGGTCCAGGAGAGGAGCCAGATCCGCCAGATGAAGGTGAGGTAGGCTCTCATTTGTCGAAGAAGTAATAGAAGCGTGGCAGGGTCCCGACCTCCTCCTTCAGGACGTAGACGCGCTTGTTGTTCAGGACGTAGTTAATCTCGCTGTTGGGATCGAGCAGGTTGCCGAACACCCGGGCGCCGGTCGGGCAGACCTCGAGGCACGCCGGATATTTGCCATCCCGGGTGCGGTGAAGGCAAAACGTGCACTTCTCGACGACGCCCTTCGGCCGGAGACGGTTGCTCAGGTAACCCTGGTTTGGGTTGATGGCCGCCTTGTCGATGGTCGGCTTCCGGTAGTTGAAGCGCCGGGCATCGTAGGGACAGGCCGCCATGCAGTAGCGGCAGCCGATGCACCAGTTGTAGTCCACGACCACGACGCCGTCCCGTTCCTGCCAGGTCGCCTGTACCGGGCAGACCTTGGTGCAGGGGGATTGCCGGCACTGGTGGCATTGCACGGGCATGTAGTATTTGTCCTTCTGCGGGACGGTCTCGGGTGCGTAGTAGTGGTTCGAGGTCTCGACGTTGATCGCGCCCTTGTTCATCTCGAGCACGCGGATGTAGGACATCTCGATGTCGTCCCAGCGGTCCCGCGACTGGTTGTTCTCCTTGAGGCAGGCGTGGGCGCAGCGCCGGCAGCCCACGCAGCGGGTGAGATTGAGCGCGTAGCCGAACTCGACGCCGTCGAGCGGTTTCAGGTCACGCAGCGTGGGACGGACACCGCGCTCCTGTTCGCACTTGTCAGCGAGTGATTTCAGGATGCGCTGCAATTCGTCTGGCTTGAGTTCGCGATAGTGTTTCTGGAGGAGGTCATCGAGCGTGATGTCGCCCTTTTCCAGTGCGAGAAGAGGCTTCAATGCCGCGACCAGCCCGGCCATGCCGGCCACGGTGGCTGCACCGCCCTTGAGGAACGTGCGTCGGTTCAGCGGTCGGTAGACTTCCTCCAGCGTCCGCGGGCTTTCCTGATTGAGCGGGTTCTCGTTCATGGTAGCTCAATGGGTGGTTCCGACAGCCTTGGAGGATTGGGCTGCCCGTGACGGGTACGCGGGCGCGGCCAGCGGTTTCACGGCCCGGAAGTTCGGGGAATGAGGGTCATGACATTGGATGCAGCGAAGCTTGGTCTTCTCCCCCAGCTTTGGATCCCAGTGCCCGTTCTGCCGGCCGTGAACGCCGGCCTGCCAATCCCGGTAGGTTGGCCCATGGCACTTGGCGCAGAGCTGCACGACATTTGCCTCGGCGACCTCCGAGCCGTCGTAGTCCACGAAGGCGTTGCGGTTCCTGGCGTGGTGGCAGTTGAGGCAGAATCGGTTGTTGCCGTGGTCGAGCTGGACGTCCCTGTGCTCGTTCATGGGACGGTCGTAGTGCCACTTGGCCGGGAACAGCTTGTGGCACTCCATGCAGTTGTAGGTCCAGCCGAGCTTCACCAGATCCAGGCCCTTGGTTTCCCGGGGTGGTGTCTTGTCGAGGTGGACGTCGGTGGCCACGCCCACGGCAGGCTGCTGCGCGGGCGGCTGGGGGACGACGGGCAGTCTGGGTAGTTCTCCAGCGGGAGCGACTGGGGCTACCATCGCATTCTGCCCGTGCACCAACAGCAGGGCATAGACACACGCGATGGAGGCCATGGCCACCCCTGAAACCCACGACCACAGCCCAGTGCGCATCCGACGGCGGACATCGTCGCGGGGCTCGGAGCGCGTTGTTCTCGGATGGTTCATGTCGATTCTGGACGAACGGCGGAGCATACGCCTGCCAGTCCGGCGCATCATTACCAGAGGGAGCCCCGTGGTGAATTGACCTGGGTCAAAGGTTTGGAAAGTGCCGTGGGTTCCCCTCGCCCGAAAGGCAGCAGGGCGGTCGTCCCTGATTCGGCACCTCAGGTTCCACGTGATGCCGGGAGTGTCGCCCGGCCCACACGCAGGCTTCCATCTGAGAGGATGCGTGCCCGCAATCCTCCACGCCCTCGCAGGAAGCGGTGGGCACCGTCGCAAAGTGCCCTGTCCATCCACTCGCATGGCCGGCATTCCTCGGTTCCGAGAAAGTGGATTCCCTGAAGTACGAACTCGGCACCGATCAACACGTTCAGGTCCAGGCCTCTGGTGATCACGTTGCGCCGGAGGGCAGACGGGCACCGGGTGGCCCCGGGCAGGGTCGCCAGCAGAAGTTCATGCACTTCCTGGGCAAAGAAGGTGATCTGTCCCTTGGCTGCGGGTTCATCGTGGAAGTAGCGGTCACCAACCAGCCCATGGCCGGCCACGCACCGAACCTCCGTTTGCTCCACCATGTCGTGCCGGCCTGGCTCGCGACCGTAGTGGCCGAAGTAGTTGTGGCCGGCGGAGACGAACAGGCGAATGATCCATCCGTCGGCAGGAACGGGAGAGCTGTGAAGGTTCATCGGCAGTGATCGGGGTGCCTGAAGAACACCCGGGAGCCGTTCAGAAACTGAATTCCAGCTGAGCCCAGAACACGTCCTTGTCGAAAGCGGGCGTCGGCGTCGAAGGTGGCGCGGCAAACTGGATGGCATCGCCGCCTTCGTAGTGGGCATACTTCAACAACGCGGTGAAGTACCTGCCGAACTTTCGGGAAACCACCACGTCCAGCTCCTGGCCGTAGTCGGCTCCGGCCGTGACAGAGTAGAACTGGTGGAGCAGCAGTCGCAGCGGGATGTCGTAGGGCAGCTTTGCACCCGCGACCGCGTAAAGGTCCTGCAGCCCGTGTGCCGGGGCCGGGGCGGTCAGGAATACATCGGCCCAACCATCGAAGGCGTGCAGCGTGGAGAACGGCATCCGGAGGCTGGTGCTGTTGTCGGCTCCCTGCCGTTCATAGCCTGCCCCCAAGGTGAAGCGGGCGTAGTCCGCCGTCACCTCGGCTGCTAGGAACGGGGCCGAATAGTCGAGGGCGCTGCTGCCGTAGTCGGTCTGCCACGCGAATTCGCCACGGTAGTTCAGTTTGCCGTTCAGCTCCTTGTCCCAGACCCAGGCGCCCTGCAGGTAGCCGCCGTAGGTGGCGTTGGAGTTGTTCCGGATCACCGCGGCGGGGTGGTCGAAATCCATCAGGTAGGCATAGCCCACGAGCTTCATCCCCTTCAGGCCCGTGTATTCCGCGTGGAGGAGATGGGAGTTGGAGTCATAATCCTGATTGCCGATCGGCAGGCCGGACACGTCCCCGTAGATCCGGTTTACATGCCAGACGTAGGAGTAGCTGAGACTGAGGTCCTGAACGGAGGCGTTGTCGAGCCGCACGGCGTCATAGGTCTGTTGGTTCTGGCGCCAGATGACGTCTCCGACCCAACGGGAGTTGTCGAACACGATGCGCTGGCGCCCCGCCTTCAATACCGAATCAAAATTGCTGTAGCTGAGCCACGCCTGATTCAGTTCCGTAGTCTCAGGATCTGCAATGACAGTCCGTCCGGGCTGTCCGTTCGAACCGGCGGCATTGTACAGATCGTCGTCCGTGAGGGCTGTGACGTTCTCAGCCTCGATCATGGCCTGAACACCGTGGTAGGCGGCGGTGGTGAACCCGAAGCGGGGACGGATGGAAAGCAGGTGCGATTCCCGGAGGTTGCTCTGGTCGGCATACTCGTAGCGGAGCATCGCGTTGAAGCTGAACTTTCCTCGGGTGATCGCTTCCGTCAGGGACGCCGCGGTGCTGCTGAACGGTTCGGCAGGCTGGGCGGTCTTGGCGGGCACTTCGCCCGCAGTCAGGATTGGGTGAAGGGTCGCAGCGAGCAGGAGACTGAACGAGATCGGACGGGTGCCCGGTTTGAAGTAGGTTTTCATGATATCGCAGGATGGTGACGATGGGTCAGCGGCGCTTGAGGATCCGAGGCCTCGAAGGCATTCCGGGTCCGGCGGGTGGTTCCGCTCCTTCTCCTCGGGTCTGCTGCCACTCTCTCGCGAAGCTGAAACGGTGACCCGGGATGCTTTGAAGGCGGTGGCATTCTGGCGGTGTTCTGACGGGAAGGAATTGACCCAGGTCAAGGGAGTCGCGAAGTGGACCCTTTCTGCCGGTGACTTGGCGGGACGGTGTGGGCACGAGGTGCGGTCGCCCTCACTTGCCAACAGGTCGAAGTCTCGGGCTTATCAATTGAATGCGTGTGATGAGGCCGTCGATGGATTGGTTGAGGCCCTGGAGCTGCGTGAGGATCTCACCGTCGGGGCCAAGCAGGGTGATGAGGTTGGAGTGCGCGTATTGGCCGCGGGCATCGCGTTGGTAGCTCACGCCGAGGAGCGCCGCCAGTTCCCGGACGTCGTCTTCCGCTCCGGTCAGGAGCGTCCAGTGGCGATTGCCGAGCGACTTCTCGGAACGGAACCGGTGGAGTCGCTCCGGCGTGTCGCGGGTGGGATCGATGCTGACGAGGAGGAAGTCCACGTTGTCGCGGGCCTCGGGTGGAAGGGCGGCCTCGATACGTTGGAGGTCGTGGACCAGGATGGGACAGGCGTACTCGCAGTGGGTGAAGAAGAGGGCGACGACCTGGGCCCGACCGCGGAGATGGGCGAGCTGGAGCTTCTTTCCCGCATCCGAGGTCCAGGTGGACTCCAGTTGGTAGAGCGACCGGTCCGACAGCGGAGCCGTGGCGGCGGGCGCGGGGCGACAGCATGGGGGAGTATCCGCGGCGATCTCGGGCTTCGGGGAGCACCCGACGATGGACAGGAGCAGGACGGTGAGGAGGGTGGGAAGTGCCTTCATGGGCGGGTGGGTTCGATCGTGTAGGCGCATCGGAATCCGAGGTTGTGGACGGTGTAGGCGGCCTTGAGCGAGGAGCGGAATCCGAAGCGCAGGTAGGTGGGGAAGTCGTCGCGTGCGGCGCCGTCCATGGCGCCGGCACCGCAGAAGAGTTGTCGGTCGATGCCGGTGTCGCCGCGGGAGTCGCCGGTGACGAGGGCGCTGTTGAAGTCACTGGTCCATTCCCAGATCAGGCCGTGGAGGTCCTGGATGCCGTGGAAGTTGGCCGGAGTCCGACCGACTTCGGGGAGAGAGGCGGGCGTGGGCGTTGAATACCAGACGACGATCTGACGGCGGTAGGCTGGGTCGTTGGTGAGGTGCGCGGTGCGAAGGCCGGTGGCCGCGGTGTATTCCCACTCGGCGGTGGTTGGGAGGCGGCCGCCCCGGGCGGCGGCGAATGCCTTGGCGGCGAACCACGACACATGGGTGACGGGTTGCCGGAGGATGGCGGCGTTGGTCCCGGCCGGATCGAGATCCCCTGCCCAGTGGCTCAGGTAGTTCTGGTCGGCGAAGAGACGCTTCACCGCGGAACGACGCCATCGCGGATGCTGCCGGACGAACTCAAGGAAGTCGCCATTCGTGACCGGAATCGGGTCGAGGAGGAATGCGGCGACGGGGACTTCCTTTGGGTCGTCGGGGCCGCGAAGTGCAGGGCGATAGATGCCGGCCGGGACGAGGACAGGAATGTTGGTCCCGGCCGCGACGCGGCCGGTCGTGAGGACGAGGAGTCCCAAGAACAGGGCGAGCAGCGATCCTTGGAGCGTGAGGTTCATGGGGAGGTGCGGTGGGAGTGGACGGGCGTCCCGGGGCCTCGCCCTGGCTGCGGGACGCCCGCGTGATGGTTCAGTGGCTGACGTCGCCCTTCACCTTGCGGACTTCGTCGATGCTCACGGCGTCTCCGGAGTTCCCGAAGCTGTTGCGGACGTAGGTGAGGACGTTGGCGACCTGTTCCTCGCTGAGGCTGACCGGTGGCATGACGCTGTTGTAGTTCTTGCCGTTGACGGTGACCGGACCGGTCAGGCCCTTGACGACGGCCCGGATGGAGCGGTCCTTGTCGGCCATGAGGTAGTCGGACTTCGCGAGCGGCGGGAAGACACCGGGCAAACCGAGGCCGGTGGCCTGGTGACAGGCGAAGCACGTCTGGAGATAGACGCGCTTGCCCTTCTCGATCTGGATGTCCTTGGTGAGGCCGGCGATCTTGGGATCGGTCTTGATGGCCTCCTGCACCTGGGCCTGGAGCTGGCCGACCTTGTCGCCGGTTCCGGCGGTGGCGGCGTCGCCGAGGTACACGGCATCGACTTCCTTGCCGGAGTAGACGATGAGGTTCTCGGGTCCGTCCACCTTGAGCATGCCGATGGCGCCCTTGTTGAACGCGCGGAACAGCGAGTGATCCACGAGGATATAGGTGCCGGGGACCTCGACCTTGAACTCGACGACGGCCGAACCTCCGGCAGGCACGAGGGTCGTCTGGACCTGCTGCTGGTTCGGCTTGATGCCGCCCTCGGTATAGACCTGGTCGAAGATCTCCCCGATCACGTGGAACGAGGAGACGATGTTCGGACCTCCGTTGCCGAAGAAGATGCGGACACGTTCACCGACGTTGGCCTTGAGGGCGCGGTCGCCGGTGAGGGAGCCAGCGGCGCCATTGAAGACCACGTAGGTCGGGCGTTCGTCGATGGCCTTGTCCTGGTCGAAAGCCTGGAGGCCTTCCTCGCCGAACCGACCCTGCGTGTAGAAGTCACCCTGCATGACGTAGTACTCGCGATCGACCGGCGGGAGACCACCCTTGGGCTCGACGAAGATGAGGCCGTACATGCCATTGGCGACGTGCATGCCGACAGGGGCAGTCGCGCAATGATAGACGTAGAGGCCGGGGTTGATCGCCTTGAACGAGAATTGCGATTCGTGGCCGGGGGCGGTGAACGAACTGGCCGCGCCGCCACCGGGGCCGGTCACCGCGTGCAGGTCGATGTTGTGCGGGACCTTGCTGGTCGGATGGTTCTTGAGGTGGAATTCCACCAGGTCGCCTTCGCGGACCCGGATGAACTTGCCGGGGACCTCGCCGCCGAAGGTCCAGAAGAGGTAGTCCACGCCGTCGGCAATCTTGCGCACGACCTCCTTCACCTCGAGTTCGACGACGACCTTGGTGGAGTTGGTTCGGTGGATGGGGGGAGGGACGGCCGGGGCGAAGGTGAGGACGGCCTTCTCCTCGCCCGAGACCGAGGGATCGACACCCTTGGCGGTGGCTCCACGGGGCTGGCCGGGGGTTGCGGGGCCTTCGGCAGCACCCAGGTGGAGGGCCGCCGAGAGGGCGGCCGTGGCGAGCAGGGCCAGGGTTCTGGTCGGGGTTGGGGACAGGATGGAGTTCATGACGTGTTTCCTTCTGATCCGATGTTCTTCGTGTCGGGGCGGGCGATCCCGGTGCTCCCTTCGACTGGATCCACGTTGGAACGGATCTGCCGCGGCGGCCTTGACCGACGTCAAGCGATGGGCGGTTCGGGTGGCTTGACCTGGATCAAGGCTTTGGGAAGTGCTGCTTCCAGTGCTGTCGGGATGGCGGCATCGTCGCGGGATGAACGCGATCCATGGCATCGCCCGATTCCGGAAGCTGGATGTGCGACCGATGATTGCCCGCGGCGAGCAACCGCTGCAGCGGATCAGCGAGGCGTTGGAGAAACTGGGGGAAGCGGAGGGACTGGCCGTGCACTCGCCCTTCCTTCCGGCGCCGTTGATCGAGCGGCTGTCATCGGAGGGCTACCGGTATCAGTTTGAGGCGACGGGTCCCGGGCATTGGACCGTCTATTTCTGGCGCGAGGAAGGAAAGGGGCCGAGCCATGGCTGACCGGATGTCCGAACTCAGGAAGGCCGCGGTGCTGGCGACGTTGCGGAGTTCCCAGTTGTTCGCTGGACTGCGCGGGCCGGATGTCGAGGCCGTGGCGGAATTGGTCATCGTGCGTTCGCTGGCGAAGGGCGAGTACCTGTTCCACGAGGGCGACGTTTCGATCGGCTTCTACGTGGTGCAGAAGGGCGCGGTGAACGTCCATCGGGTGAACGCGGCGGGAAAGGAGCAGGTGATCCACGTGTTCCGGGCGGGCGAGACCTTTGCGGAGGCGTCACTGGCGACGGATCGGGGCTATCCGGCGGATGCGCGGGCGCTCGAGCCGAGCCAGGTGTTGCTGGTGCAGAAGGCGGGCTTCGTGGACCTGGTGAAGCGGCAGCCGGAGATCGCGCTGCGGCTGCTGGGCTCGATGAGCGCGCACCTGCGCCTGCTGGTGACGCAGTTGGAAGACCTGACGTTGAAGGACGTGGAGACGCGGTTGGTGAACTGGTTGCTGCGGCGGTGCGCCTGTCCGCACGAGGATCAGCCGTTCGAGGTGAGGTTGACCGGGACGAAGCGGGCCCTGGCAGGTGAGTTGGGAACGGTGAGCGAGACGTTCTCCCGGACCCTCGCGAAGCTGAAGGCGCAGGGATTGATCGAGGTGAAGGGCTCGGTCATCCGGGTGCAATCCGCGACGCGCTTGTCGGATGTGCTGCGACGGAATCTTGGGGGGTGACTTGGTAGCGGGCCTCAGCCTGCAGCGTCGGCAGTGGCAGCGGCGGCGATGCGCTTGTCTGCTTCGGCTTCGACTTCAGCCTGGCTGTTGAATTGTTGGTGGCGGCCGGCGACGACCTTCTGTTGGTAGGCTTGCGTGGGCATGCCGGTGACGACCGAACGGAGAGGAACGTTCCAGGACCAGCCAAGGACTTCGACGAGGCCCCGGCGGAGCAGGTCCGGTTGCTCGTCGCGGGCGCGGGCGATGTCCTCGGCGGTCGGTGCGGCGTGGATGCACCAGGACTTGAAGGCTTCATCGGTGGCGACCCGTTCCGCGATCTCCTGGGATTTCAGGACACCGACCGAGTAGTGGTAGATGGCGGCGGCGACGCTGGCCTTGTTCAAGGGGAGCTCGCTGGCGTCCGTCCCGCCACCGGCCAGGGCCGCGACGGTGTCCGAGACGATGTTGACGAGGAGACGCTTCTGTTGGGCGCCGTCGGGCCGGGCTGGTTTCGGAGTGCTCATCGGGGACGATCCTTTTCGACAGAGTGATGGGATCCGATGGGGACGGGCAAGGGTGGTGAGGGTGTTGGATGCGGGGGGCGCATCCAGACGCTGCCCCCGGTTGTAAACAGGAACGGGGTGGCGACGTCCTCGTCGCCTTGGAAAAAGGCATGGGAGGGCAACGAGGACGTTGCCGCTCCGTTTGACGCGGGGTCGCTTCGCACCCCGGCTACCTTCTGGGACGCCTCCGGCGTCCGGGCGGGCGTCAGGGGGCCGTGGGCCAGATCCTCGAGGCGAGGGTGTCGAGTCCGGTGAAGGTGACGGGGAGGTCAGAGAGGGTCCGGTCGAGAGGTTTGGCGATGTCGGTGGAGACCACGAAGTTCGCGCCCTTCGGGTGCAGGGTTCGGAAGCGACGCAGGTTGTCGGGATCGAAGTGGCGGGAGTTCCACTTGCATTCGATCGCGTCCACCACGCCCCGGCCGCGCGGGATGACGAAGTCGACTTCATGGTCGTCCTTGTCCCGCCAGTAGTGCAGGTCGGGTGCGGCGGGGTCCGATCCGAGACGCTCCAGGACGAGGTGTTCCCAGAGGTTGCCGAGGTCGTCGGGGCGGAGGTCGGACCAACCACGAGCGAAGGCGACGAAGCCGGTATCGAAGCCATAGATCCGGGGCTGCTTCACGAGTTCGCGGGTGCCGCCACCGGACCACGGGCGAAGGGTGTGTGTTACGTGAGTGGCTTCGAGGACGTCGAGGTAGTTCAGCACGGTCGGACGGCTGAGTCCGGTGAGGTTGGCGAGGGTGGTGGCTTCGATCTGGCCACCGCTGAAGCGCAGGACGGATTCAACGAGCTTGAGGAAAGCGCCCCGTTTCTCGACGCGGAAGAGTTCCTGGACGTCCCGGGCGTAATAGGAGTCGAGCCATTCCGCATAGAACCCGGTGTCGTGATCCGGGGACAACAGGGCGGGAGGGAGCCCTCCCCGATGGAGACGGTGCTGGAGGTCCGTGACCCCGAAGGCGGGCAGTTCGTCGTATCGTATCGGCACCAGATGGAGGTTTCGTTTCCGGCCGGTGAGGCTGTCGCGGAACTTGCCGGTCGCGGCGAGGGTGGAGGATCCGGTGGCCAGGATGCGGAGTTGGGGAAAGGCGTCGGCACCGATCTTGAGGAGTCGGCTTGGATCGGGAAGTTGGTGGACTTCGTCGAGGATCAGCCGGGATTTGGACAGCGAGCGGTAGAACTGTTCCGGGTCGGCGAGCTGGTGTTGGGCGGAGGGGAGGTCGCAGTTGATGTATTCGGCATCCGGGATGGCCCGGGCGAGGGTGGATTTGCCAACGCGGCGGACCCCGGACAGCCAGACGATGGGAGCCAGATTCCAGGAAGCGAGGATCCGTTGGAGCCAAAGCGGGCGCTCGATCATGAAAACAGTTTTTACATTTGGTCGGACTAAATGGCAAATCGGGTTTCGAGCGGGCTTGACGACCAAACGGTCATTCGTACGAGGTGAAGACGACGACCACCCGGGATTGGCGGTCGTAGACGACGTCCAAGGGTTCCTTTCCGAAGATGAGATATTGGACCATGCGTTCGCCCGGCTTGAGGGAGTGGCTTTTGCCCCACAGCGAGTCCTTCGGGGTGATGGACCGTTTCGTGTGGAATGCACCGATGCGGGCGTCCAACTCGGCCTCCGACTTAGCCTTCATCCAGGAGCCCTCCCGTGCGAGGCAGTAGAAGTAGGAAAGAGGCGTGAAGAAGCAGAGTGCGATGGGGACCGCGATGAGCAGCATCCCGGAGCCGGTCGCGATCAGGATCGCTCGAAGGATCTGGCGTGGATTCAACGCGGGTTTCACGGGTGCGGGCGGGATGTCCGGAGAATCGCATCCGAGGGAGGCTGCTGGAAGTGACATTTCTCGGGGACGTCGGCAGGCACCGGACTTCAAACTTGAATCTGAAGACTTCCAACTCCTCGCCCTGCCTCCTGACGTCGGCAGCTACGGAGAGGGTTTGGTGTAGCGGGCGAGGATGATTTCGCCGGGGTAGGTGGAGCGGTGGAATTCGTCGGTCATCAGGTCTTGGACGTGGTCGGCCCGGGTGCCGCCGGTGCCGGCGCCGATGAGGGGGAAGGCGATGGAACGGAAGCCGTGTTGGGCAGCGAGGTTGAGTGCGTTCTGGACCGAGGTGCGGATGGATCTCTCGGATGAGGTCCAGAGCCATCCGATGCCGGCGACGTGGATGATGGCGCGGAACGGGAGCCGGCCGGCGCTGGTGACGACGGCGCCGCCTAGAGGGAGGACGCCTGCGCGGGCGAGTTCCCGGAAGGGCGCGTAGCCGGCGCGCTTCTTGATGGCTCCCGAGACGCCCTGGGGAAGGAGCAGCCACCAGGGAATGAAGTTGCGGTTCCAGGCGTTCACGATGGCCTCGACGGGTTGGTCGAGAAGGTCGCCGTGACAGAGGCGGAACCGCGGATTCATGCGGATTGGACCGGGCTGGTGGAGGATCGTTTCCGGCGTGGGGCCACCGATGGGAGGGGATTGAAGGGGGAAGGGGCGGATGTATCCACGGATTTCACGGATTTCCCGATTTCGGGTGGGTTGGTTCAGGTTCCGGTCTGGATCCCGATGCGGGTCGATTGACTCGGTGGGCTCCATGCATAGCATGGAGCCATGCAAAAAATGCAGATCCTGTTTCCTGACCCGATGATGCGGCGGCTTCGAGAGGTGGCAGCCCAGCAGGATGTTCCCCTGAGCGAGATTGTCCGTCAGGCGACGGCGCTGTGGCTGGATCGGATGCCGAAGCAGGTGGGTCCTGTCAGGCGTGTTCCGACCGTGAATGCGGGGCTTTGCCTTTTGGACGCTCAAGCGATGAAGGAGGCGCTGCATGAATAGTGCTGACACGAATGTCCTGATCTACGCGGTCAACAGCGGCTGTGTGGAGCACGCGAAGGCCCGCGAGGTCTACGAGACGATGTTAGAGAATCCTCGTGATTGGATCCTGAGTGATCAGGTGTTGTTTGAATTCTATCGAGGGCTGAGGCACCCGAAGATCCTGGAGCGCCCGCTCAACCATCAAAAAGCCCTCGAGCAGATCCGATTTCTTCGCGAGGAAAGCGGCGTGCTGCATTGCAGCTATGAGACTTCGTTCTGGGATCTGGTAGCGGCTGATGGCGAAAGCCGGTCCCCGAAGGCCATCCACATCTTCGACAAGGTCTTGGCGGTTACTCTGCTCAGGCACGGGGTCAGGAGACTCTATACGCGGAATACGAAGGACTTTCGCGAGTTTGGCTTTGAGGAACTGGTTAATCCCATCGACTGACAACGGTTAGCGGATTTCATCTCGGTTGTTTGGTCATGGATTCGTCAGACGCCAGGGTCCGGTCTGGATCCGCATCCGGTTGCGGTAGGTGCCGGGAGTGTGGCTGACGGACTCGAAGCCGCGTCCGACGGAAGTGGAGGCGAGGGTGATGAAGAGCGCAGCGGGTGAGGAGGGATCCGGATCGGAGAGGGAGAACTCGATGGCGTTCTGGGGGAGACCCCAGCCAGCAGTGGGCGAGAGGTCGGTGGAGGCCTGGGAACTCCAGTCCAGGAGGGTGAGGGAGGCCACCGGTTGGTCCCGGTCGAGGACGGTGATGGTGAGGGGTTGGCCGCGGTCGAGACGGCCGGAGGCGAGGGGGCGGAAAGGGCCTTTCTCGCCGGAGGATGCCTGCACGACATGGAAGCCGCCTTGGGAATCGAGGTAAGCGAGGCGGGCCGGACGGCCGCGCGGGTATTCCATGGCGGGGACTTCGATCGGGACGTCCGGGCAGGGAGAGAAGCGGAGTAAGAGTCGTTGGTGGCCGGTGATGGTGACTTCGGTGAAGGCGTTGAGGTGGGAATGGACGGCTTTGGGCAGTCGGGTGAAGGCGGTGAGTTCGACGGTGTCGTTGGTGGTGCGGGCGGCTTCGACAGCGTCGGTGCTGAAGCCGGTGTAGACGGTGTGGATTCCGTTGGAGCGCGTTTGCCATGCTGCGAGGGATCGGGCAGGGGCACCGTGAAACGCGCGGGGCGCGAAGAGCGTCCAGAAGCGGTCGGGGGAACGGCTGTGGAAGGTGAGAAGCGGATCCACCACGAGGGTGCAGCCTTGGTGGACGAGCCGGAGCGATGCGGTCTCGGGCAGGAACTGGGCGCGGGTGCCGAGAGGGATCCACTGGGGCGGGGACGGCTGTTCCGAAGCCGCGGCGAGGGTAGGCAACTCCGGGTTCAGCGGACGGGTCGTGGCTGGCGCGGCACGCTGGGTCCACGGGAGGATGGCTCCGACAAGGATCAGTGGAATCAAGATGGCGAGCGTGCCGGGCGATTTTGGATCGGGGCGATGCAAGCGGAGTGCGGAGCGGATCAGGACGGCGGCACCGATGGCTCCCACGATGGCAATACGGATGCCGCTCTGAGGGAAGAGGGCCAGCATTGTGAGCGTGGCGCTCGCCCAGCAACTGCCGAGGGCGAGCAGGAGCGTGGAATTCCAGCGGGGTTGCTTCCGGAAGGCGGTGGCGATGCCGGCCATCGAGAAACCAGCAAGCAGCGCGGGCAGGGCCCGGTTCGAGAGGAAGTGGGAGTGGAACAGGGGAAAGCCCCCGGCCATCGAGACTGCCCAGAGCACTGCACCGAAGAGGTGCAGCGAGAAGAAGAGCAAGGAGGATCTCACGTCTCAGCGAATGACCCCAACCCGGTCGGTCGGGCCGGAGCAATAGGCGATGCGTCCCTCGATGTTCCGAACAGGGACGCAGCCCCAGAACCGGCTGTCCGAACTGTTGGTCGAGTTGTCGCCAAGGACGAAGTACTGGCCCAGCGGCACTGTGACGTTCGTGCGGACGATATGGGACCATGGACCGCTCGGCAGATGGTGGGTGATCTCCATGAACCCGTTGCTCAGGACGGTCGGGATCCCGTTGATGAAAAGCCTGCCCTCGGAAATGAGCACATGTTCTCCGGGCATTCCCGCGATGCGGCGCATGTATCGGATCCCTGGCGGAAATCGGTCGATGCCATCGGTGCGCATCACCACGACCTCTCCCCGCCGTGGTTCCCGCAGCCGATAGGTGAAACCTTCCATCACCACCTGATCCCCCGGGAGGACTGTGGGTGCCATCGATCCCGTTGTATCGGAGAAGACGCGGAGGAGTCTCAGCGGGTGCAGCAAGGCCAGCCCGAGGCCGAAGGCACCGAGGATGGAAAACAGGATCAGTCGCCGACGCTTTCCTGCGGGTGAATCGACGGTGGGGGGCGGGGATGGCGTGTTGTTGGCCATGGGGTTGGTGGTGGTGTGAAGGCTGCGGAGAAGCGTCTACATGCGGTGGGACCGGATGGCAACCCGGGCTTCAGATTGGAGCGAGACCTGGATTCGACCCTGGCTTCGCAGCCGCCAGCGCGATGCTGGGCGAATCGCATCCGTGGGATGGGCCATCGACCAGAGTCAGTCCGTGGCACTCGGCGGCGGTCGGAGGTTCAACGCGCACGGCGAGATGGAGGATGACTCGGGTGGGAACGGGATGTTGACGGCGGCTGTTGCGGGCGAGAGTCGTCTCGAGGGTGGGCTCAAGGTAGACGATCTTGATGCGGGCGCCGTAGTCGTGGAACAGGTTGATCCAGCGTTGGCGCGTCTGGCGCGTGATGTTGGTGGCGTTGAAGGCGAAGTCGCGCCCGGCGCGGAGATGTTCCCGGCAGCGTTCCCGGGCTTCCTGGATGACCGTGCCTTGTTGGTCCGTCGGTGAAACATCGAGGTCGGTGCGGATGGCATCGAGCGAGACTACGGGAAGGCCAGGTCGGTGTTGGGCGAGCCAAGTGTCCTTGCCGGAGCCCGGGAGGCCCGAGAGAAGCGTGACGGTGGCGCGAGGTTCGTGGTGGGGCGTGTAGTGGAGGCTGCCGAGCTCGTTCCGGAAGAAGAGGAATCGGGCGTGGTCGTTGACGAAGCCGTAGGGTGTGTCGAGGCAATGGCGTTCCTCGGCGACCATGCGCCAGAGATGGAGGGCGTCCTCGCTCCGGGCTTCGGAAGGGTCGAGGGACGTGCGTCCGCGTCCATCGGCGAGCGCGAACAGGTGCAGGAGACGGTTGTTCGCGAACCAGGACGTCTCGATGACGGTGGATTCGGGACTGGGCTTCTCGAGGAGATGCGGAGGGCGTCCGTGATATCGGACCAGGCCAACGATTTGCTCGCGCCGTTCGATGGGGCAGCCGAGGTCCCGGAGGACGTTGCGGGCAATGCCGGCGCCGACGAGCGCGTGTTTTGGGGCGCGGACCCTTCCAGACTCTGGGTCGAGTTGCGTGGTGGCGGGTTTGCCGGAGTCGTGGAGGAAGGCGGTGAAGAGCAGTTGGATCTGGGCTTGGCGATCGAGGGCGGGCCAATCGTCGAGCCTGGCGAGGGCACCACAGACGAGGAGAACGTGGGTCCAGACGTCGCCTTCGGCGTGCCACGAGGCGTCCTGACCGCAACCGGCCATGGCGCGTGCCCACTCCTGGGCGGATGCCCATTCGATCAGCTCGGCGTCGGAGGAATCCAGAATCTGGGTCCAGGTGTTCATCGGTGGCAGGGTTGAGGGCGTGACAGGATCAGGCCCAGAGGTCCGCGCCTTCCGCGAGGAGGTTGGGGACGAGGGCCTGCTGCTGCCAGTGTTCGGATTGCTTCACCTTCTCGACGAACTCGGGACGGACGACCTTGGCGCGACCGGTGACCTGGTCGGCGGACTCGGTCCGCAGGTAAAGGCCTTCCATGAGATTGTCCGATCGTCCGGTGGACGGGTTGTCGAAGTGGCTGTTGAAGTGGGAAGGACCGATGAGCTCGGTCATTTCCTCTGGCGTGACCGGACCGCGGTGGAGGACCGGGACGGTCTGGAGCCCGCGACCGGACAGCAGTTCCAGCCGGTCGTCCAAGGTCAGGAAGCAGGCTCGATCCTTGTCCCAAACATCGAACTCGAAGAAGTAGTGGGGCAGGCTGCGGTAGTGGATGGAGTGTTTGGCGTACAGCCATTCGCCGTAGAGGATGTACCGGGACTCCAGCATCTCCTCGAAGGTCGGGCGCTTGACCGAGGCCCACTGCTTGAAGAGGTCGTACTGCGGGTGCATGCCCTCGGTGATCTCATGGCCTCGGCATTGGAGGACCATACGGCCCGCCGTCGTGAAGTGGATGCCGACGTTGGTGCCGTCGAGCTTCTCCTCGATGATCAGGGATGGATCGCGGATGAACGCCTCGGATTCCCGACGACCCCAATGACGGTCGTCCGCCGTGCCTCTGGAGCCGAAGAGGTGCGGCGTGCGCGGGTACTTCACGAAGTTGTCGCGGGAGGCGCCCATGGAGAGCAGGGTCGGGATCGACCGGGGGGGGAGAGCCTACCGAAACCTGAGACGGATCCGCAACGCCGGTTTTGGGCTGTCAGGCTCGTTGGGCGCATCTCGACACTCCCCCCGCGTCAAGCGGAGCGGCAACGTCCTCGTTGCCCTCCCAGGCCCTTTCCGAGGCGACGAGGACGTCGCCACCCCGTTCCTCTTCTCAAACGGGGGGCAGTGTTAAGCTGCGCCCAGCCTCTGGTGAGCCGGCGGGAGCGGATGGCGGGGATGACGGATTCGGGAGGGGCGGATGGCGGAAGGTGACGGCATGCCGGTAAGAGTGCGGGGAGCAGCGGCGGATTTCAGGTCCAAGTTTTGGGGTGCGGGGAGGGTGGATGGGCGTTCCCTTCGCTACCTTTGTGGTAAAGCCGTCCCTGGGCCCTTCGCGCCCTCGCGCGAAACCATTTAAAGGGTCAGAAGACTTCGCGCGAAGCCGCGAGGGCGCGAAGGAGGGAGCTGAATCTCGATCCCGATGGCGAATCCGAACCTGGTACCGCTGTCGCGGGGGTGAGATTCGAGGATCGCTCGCGGCTCGTGGGACACTCGCCCCACCCCTCGGTGTGGGCCGTGTCATGAGGCGCCCTCCGGGAGGGAATCTTTGATCCCGGCGTGGACAGCGGGATGGAAACGGCTATGTGTGACGAGCTGCTGCCGACGGTTCAGAAGCGCGTCGGCAGGCGGCAATGGGTTCGGTTCCCGCGCGGGATCCGGAGGTAGTGGAATGGTCGGGCCGCCATTCCGGGAAGGGCTGTTCCCGTCTGGGGACAAGCCTTGAACGGAGAGGCGAGTCATGTGGATGGAAGTGGTCTGGGTGGTGGCGGGTCTGGCATTGATCATTCAGGGCGGCAATCTGTTTGTTGCGGCCGCGGTCCGGATTGCGGAGTTCCTGCGGATGCCTCGGGTGGTGGTGGGAACGACACTGGTGAGCCTGGCAACCACCACTCCGGAACTGGTGGTATCGTTGATGTCCGGGGCGCGGGGGGAATCCGGTCTGGCGGTGGGCAACGCGGTTGGGTCGTGCCTGTGCAACGTGGGCCTGATCCTGGGCGTCACGGCGGTGTTGAAGACGGTGGAGGTGCACCGGAAGTCGGTGGCGGTTCCGCTGTTCGCCATGGTTGGATTGGGGGGACTCCTCATTTCCTTCGGGTTGGGAGGCGTCATTTCAAGGTGGGAGGGCTGGATCCTGATCGTGGCTGGCCTGGGCTACTTCGCGGTGGATTTCCGCCGGCATTGGAAGAGTCGGGATCCGGTCGAAGTCTCCGAGGCTGCTGCAATTGAAGCCGAGGTCGATCGGTCCGGGCGGGCCTGGTTCCGGACGCGGCCCGGGACTGCGGTCCAATTCCTGGCGGGGGCAGGTGTGGTGGTATTGGGAAGTCGGCTGCTGGTGGATGGGGCGGTCCACCTCGCCGGTTCCCTGGGGGTGCCCGCGCTGGTGATTGGCCTGACGATCGTCGCGGTGGGGACGTCGTTGCCCGAGTTGATCACGGCGATCACATCGGCCCGTCAGTCCGTGAGCGATCTGGCGGTGGGCAACGTGATCGGGGCGAACATTGCCAACCTGACCTTCATCGTGGGTGCGGCCGCGGTGTTTGGTGGCGTCCGCATGGACTCGGCAAGCCAGTGGCTGAACTTCCCGGCATTGCTGGGAATGTTTGGCCTGTTGGTCTGGATGCTGTGGCGGGATCCGCGGCTGACGCGGCGGGAGGGAATCTGGCTGATGATCTCGTACGCAGCGTACCTGGCGACGGTCACGGTGGTGACGGTGGGTGGGAGCAGGTAAGTGGGTGAGAAGGCCTCACCACATCCCGAACGCACCGTCGGCTTCCCAGAGGAAGGAGGCGCGGTAGGTGCGCATGTCCTTGAGGTTCTTCCAGGCGGCGGAGCCATCCAGCCTGCCGACGTTGCCGCCTTGGGCGCCGATGTCGGCTGGGGTCTGGCTATAGGCTTCGGAGACTTCGTCGAAGTAGGCCTCGTCCTTCACCGACTGGCTATAGGCCGTGTGCGGGGCGAGGATGCGGGGGAAGCTGTAGCAGTAGACGTTGAGGTCGGCGACGAGGACGAGGCTGGGGTCTTCATCGGCCTTTTGGGGAGAGGTCCAGGTGTTGGTGATGGCGCCGATGGGTTTCCAGGGCGTGTTCGGATGGCCGCCGAGATAGTGGTATCCGATGGCGACGCCGTAGTCATCGTGCACGCGCCAGCCGTTCTTGCGGAGCATCCACTGGTGGAGGTTGGGACAGTCGAGGGACTTCAGGTCGCCGGAGTAGCGGAGGAGGTTCGTCTTGGTGACGTTGGAGAGGATGGGCGTGTGCGTGTCGTTCTTGTTGCTGTTGTCGGTTTCGGGACGGGGGAGGCGCTGGTCGTTGTCGTTGGCGTAGAGGAGGGCGGCGAAGAGGAACTGGCGCTCGTTGCTGAGGCAGGCGGTGCGGCGGGCACGTTCCTTGGCGCCGGCGAGGGCTGGCAAGAGGAGGCCGGCAAGGATGGCGATGATCGCGATGACGACGAGCAGCTCGATGAGGGTGAAGGCGCGGGCGCGACGCGGAGCGGGGTTCACGGATTGCCCCCCTTCTCGATGACGCGGTAGACGCGGGAGGAGGGCGGGGCACCGAGGGTGGTGGACCAGTTGGTCCCCGCAAGCGTCCAGGTGGCGGCGAGATCGAGCCAGGTTGTGGAGGCGCCGGTGAACGTGGTGGCGGACTGGAGCGTGAGGCGGGAGCCGGCGTCGGGCGGGAGGGCAGCGCCGGCCTCGCCGGAAACGCGGAGGTTGAGGGTGAAGGCATCGGGGCTCGCCGACAGGGAGAGGCGGTAGGCTGGGAAGGGAGTCTTGGGAGTGGCTACCTCGAGGGCGACGATCTCGGACGAGCTGCGGGCGAAGAGCCGGCCATTGGAGATCGCGGGGTGGTTCCAGCACATACCCGCGAGCGCCTGGAACTTGCCGAGCTCGCGGTAGGCGGTGGGGGTGGGATCGACGAGGACGAGTTCGCCGTCCTCGGTGAGGACGACGAGGGTGTTCCCGGCCTTGATGAGGGAAGCGAAGCCGGGGTTGCCACTTCCGACGACGGCGGTGGTCCAGGCGTTGGTGCGCCCGATGGGATCGTAGCAACCGAGGCTGCGGGTACTCCGTTCGACGACGCTGTAGACGCGGCCGTCGTGGAGGATGGGCGAGGCCCAGTGGTTCTGGTTGGCGGTGCTCTGGCGGAAGTTGGTTTCGGAGACGGCGAAGGTGTTTCCGGAGCGACGGACGCGTGCGGTCCAGGCGCCGCGGCCATAGGCGGCGGAGGCGTAGACGAGATCCCCGGACGCGATGGGGGTGGCAGCGGTGGACGTGGTCGAGGCGGTGAAGCCGTAGCGCCAGAGGACGGACCCGGTGGAGGGTTCGACGCCGACCAGTCCGGAGAGGGTCAGGAAGACTACCTGCGGGACACCTCCGAGGGTGGTCCACACGGGTGTCGCGTGGGTCATGGTGTCATTCTGGCTGCGCCATTCGGTCTGGCCGTCGGCCTTGCGGACGGCAGTCAGGCGGAAGTTGGGGACGTTCGAATTCAGGTAGATCAGGTCTCCGACGATGAGGGGCGAAGCGGCGTTCTGCCATTCGATGACGTCGGTTCCGGGGAATTCGGTCAGGAAGTCGCGGCGCCAGACGACGGCGCCGGTGTCGGCCCGGAGGCAGACGAGCTTCAGGTGGGAGGAGAGGACGTAGACGAAGTTGCCATCGACGGAGGGGGTGGAACGGGGGCCATCGAGGTTGTTGTCGTATCCGGCGAGGTCCGAGTAGATGGCGAGGTCGACCTCACGGGCCCAGAGCTCGTTGCCGGTGGCGGTGTCGAGGGCGACGCAGAATTCGCGTGGGGTTCCACCGGAGCTACGGCGGGCCTGGGTGAAGGCGCGGTTGCCGGAGACGGTGATGGAACTCCAGCCGGGTTGGATGGCTTTGCGCCAGAGGACGCGAGGCGGGGTGGTGTTCCAGTTGGTGCGGATCTGTTCGGGGGAGGATCCGTCGTGGTTCGGGCCCCGGTACTGGGGCCAGTCGGCGGCGTGCGCTGTGCGGAGGAGGAGGAGGGTGGCGGTCAGGAGGGCCGCTGTCCATGCAAGGAGGTTCATGGGGGTTGCTGGAATGAGAAGGGAGCAGGAATCGTGCATTCCCATGGCCGGTTGGTCCCATAGGGGGGAGTTCCCAGATGCCAGTTCCCAGATTCCAGGAGACTGGGGACTGGAATCTGGAGACTCCTTGTCTGGCTCGACGGATCGCCCCACCGCTGGTCGGGCCCCTTAGCCGAAACCATGCGATTGGAGGCGGGGACAGGTTCACGCGGAGACGCGGAGGGAAAAGGACACCTGGCTGGCAAGTAGGGCAGTCACCGTTTGGTGAATGGTTCCCGACGCTCCACCATTCGTGACCGGCTTCTCTCTCGGCGCTCTCCGCGGCTCCGCGTGAGAATTCTGCCGCATGGATAGGGCTTCGGCTGCTCTGGTGGGGGAGTTCGGTCTTGGAATGGGCGGGTGGGTGCGTAGCCTGCGGGTGTTGGATTCCTCCATGAGCGAGCATCTGTACAGCGTGCCGAGCTGGGTCATTGCCGGGGTGTTGCTCGTATCCATGGCGGCGGTCAAGGAGCTCGGGTACCGGGGGGGGCTGCGGCGCGGGTGGGTGGGTGAAAAGCAGGCGAAGGAGCACATCCACGCTATCCAGAATTCGATCCTGGGGATCCTCGCGTTGTTGCTCGGCTTCACCTTTTCGCTGGCCCTGCAGCGCTACGACAGCCGCTGCGAGGCGGTGGTGGCGGAAGCAAGTGCGATCGAAGGCATGTGGATCCGGGCGGGCTTCCTGCCGGCGAAGGTGCGGGACGAGGCTCGGGCGCGGATCCGGGAGTATCTGGAACTTCGGATCCAGAGTGGATCTTTGAGCGTGGCGGAGCGGGCCCAACGTGAGGCTCTCCGGAAGGACGCGGTGGCGACCCATCAGCGGCTGACCCGTCTGGCCTTGGCAGCTGCTGAGCTCGAATCAGCCGGACACGAAGTGGTTCCGTTCGTGGACGCGGTCCAGGAGGTTCGTGAGTCGTACCGGAGGCGGTTGGCGGGGCTGGATCGGCACGTGCCGGAGGTCGTGTTGCTGCTGTTGTTTGGGACATTCCTGATTGCGAGTGGGATCGTCGGGTATGCGGCCGGGGTCGCGGGGCATCGGCCGTCGATCGTGAGCTACCTCATGGTTGGATTGGTGGTGGTGTTGGTGTTCATCATCTTGGATCTGGACCGGCCCCGGCGTGGCTTGATCGAAGTCGATCAGCAGGGGTTGGAGGATGTCCGGGCGGCGATCCGGGAGTGAGGTGGAGGGCTGCGACGGCTCGTGGGGGCACTCGCCCCACCGACGGGAGCGGGGTTGAAGCGAGATGCGATCCACTAAGCCGTGACCATGCGATTGGAGGCGGGGACAGGTTCACGCGGAGACGCGGAGACGCGGAGGGAAAAGGACACCTGGCTGGCAAGTTGGGCAGTCACCGTTTGGTGAATGGTTCCCGACGCTCCACCATTCGTGACCGGCTTCTCTCTCGGCGCTCTCCGCGGCTCCGCGTGAGAATTCTGCCGCATGGATACGGCTAAGTGAAAACCTCCATCTTGAAACTGGGAACGGCCCGGAGGTCGGCGGTAGTGTTTGTCCATGGTACGTGAACTGTGCATCGGCTGCCTGGCCTGGACGTTGGCAGCGAGTTCCCTGGCGGCGGAGTCGAACGCGGCTCCGAAGGTTCCCCGATTCTCGACGGGCTATCTGGATCGTTCGGTGGAGCCATCGGTGGATTTCTACCGTTTCGCGGCGGGCAACTGGGTGCGGGAGAATCCGGTGCCGTCGGACAAGGCGCGTTGGAGCGGGTTCGATGAGTTGCAGGACCGGAACTGGAAGCTGATCCGAGAGTTGCTGGAAGAGACGGCGGCCGGGCGGATCGCGGGGAAGCCGGCGAAGGTCGTTGGGAACTTCTACCGTTCGGCCATGGACACGAATCGCATCGAGCGGCTGCGGTTCCGTCCGATCGAGAAGGACCTGGCGAAGATCGGGGCGGTGCGGAACCTGGAAGGTTACTTCCGGTTGTTGGCGGACCTGCAGGAGCGCGGGGTGGGCGCGTTGTTTGGCGGGGGTGTGATTCCGGATGCGCGGAACAGCAGCATATACCAACTGAAGATCGGGCAGGGCGGATTGGGATTGCCGGATCGGGACTACTACCTGGCGGAGGGATTCGCCAAACAGCGGACGGCGTATCGGGAGCATGTCGCCAAGATGCTGGGGATGCTGGGGGATCCGGCGGAGGTGGCGGCGGCCCGGGCGGGGGTGATCCTGGAGTTGGAGACCGAGCTGGCGAAGGCGGGGAAGTCGCGGGTTGAGCTGAGGGATCCAAACGCCAACTACAATCGGTTGACCTTGGCGGAGCTGGAAACCCGGTATCCGCACATTCCGTGGAAGCCCTTCCTGAAGGCGTCGGGCGTTGGCGGGGTAAAGGAGGTCAACGTCGGGCAGACGAACTTCTTCGCGGCACTGGACGGACTGCTGGTGTCGAGGCCGCTGGAGGAATGGAAGACCTACCTGCGTTGGCACCTGTTGCGGTCGACGGCGTCGTTCCTGCATCGGGAGGTTGAGGAGGCGAACTTTGCCTTCTACGGCACGGTCCTCAGCGGGCAACCGCAGCCGGAGCCCCGTTGGCAAAGGGCAGCGAAGGTCGTGGACGGGTCCATCGGTGAAGCGCTGGGGCAGTTGTATGTCGAACGTCACTTCCCGGCGGCGGCGCGGGCCCGGATGGCGGCGCTGGTGGCGGACGTGAAGGCGGTGTTCCGGGACCGGCTGTCGAAGCTCGAATGGATGTCGGAGGCGACGCGGCAGAAGGGCTTGGTGAAGTTCGACCGGTTCACCCAGAAGATCGGGCATCCGGAGAAGTTCAAGGAGTACGGCTTTCGGGTCACGGATGGCGATTACCTCGGGAACATCCAGCGGGCCTCGCAGTTCGAGTCGCGCCGGCAGGCGGCCCGGGTGGGGAAGGCCGTGGACCGGAGCGAGTGGCGCATGACGCCGCAGACGGTGAATGCGTATTTCAGTCCGTTGCAGAACGAGATCGTGTTCCCGGCCGGGATCCTGCAACCGCCCTTCTTCGACCTGGAGGCGGACGACGCCATCAACTATGGCGCGATCGGCGTGGTCATCGGGCATGAGATCACGCACGGCTACGACGACTCGGGGCGGCAGTACGATGCGGAGGGCAACCTGAACGACTGGTGGACGGAGGCGGACGCGAAGGAGTTCCAGGCGCGGGCGCAGAAGCTGGTGGACCAGTACGGCGCCTACGAACCCTTGCCGGGCAAGAAGGTAAACGGCCGGCTGACCCTGGGTGAGAACATCGCCGACCTGGGTGGGACGAGCATCGCCTACGAGGCGTTGCAGCGGGCGTTGGCTCGGGATCCGTCGAAGCGCAAGAACGTGGATGGTTTCACGCCGGAACAGCGGTTCTTCCTGAGCTTGTCGCAGCTGTGGCGGACGAACTTCCGGGAGGCGGAATTGATGCGGCGGCTGACGGTGGATCCGCACAGCCCGGGCATGTACCGGGCTGTGGGGCCGCATGTGAACCTGAAGGAGTTCTACGACGCGTTCGGCATCCGGGAAGGAACGCCGATGTATCGGCCGGTCGAGCAGCGGGCGAAGATCTGGTAGGGCGCATCTCGACACTGCCCCCGATTGAGAAAAGGACCGGGGCGGCCGCTCGTTCCGAATCGGCGGCCATGATTGAAGGCCGGGTGCCCCCACCCGGCGGGGTTGACGATGCGCCGCGTGGGGGCACGCGGCCTACAGCTCGCCCGACCCGCGTCGGGGGCCGTGTCGAGATGCTTGGGTTTCTGTGCTCCCTCGGTTCGGGGCTTGAATATCGGGCCGGTTTCCGGCGTTGGTAGTCGGATGCCACCACTGCCACGCCTACAGCGCGCCACCGGAATTCTGATTACCGTCGTTGGACTGGGGACTGTCCCGATTCATGCCGAGACCTCCTGGATCTGGGCGGAAGGACCGGGGAGCGGAACCCGGGCGAACTTGCGCCGGACCTTCGAGGTTCCCGCGAACCTGAAGGAAGGTGTCATCTACCTGACGTGCGACAACGGCGCGAAGGCGTTCCTGGATGGTCAGGCGGTGCTGACAAACGCGGACTGGAATGCACCCACCAAGCTCAACCTCACCAAGAAGCTGACGCCGGGGAAGCATGAGCTGCTCGTGGAGTGCACGAACGAGGGCGCCCAGTCGGGTCTGGTGGCCCGATTGCGGATGAAGACCGCGGATGGCAAGGAGACGGTGATCGAGACGGACGGTTCGTGGGAGGCGTCGGTTCCGGGGCGGGCCGGATGGAAGCCGGCGAAGGTCCTGGCGAAGTACGGGGACGAGCCGTGGGGAGATGCGTTGGCCGGAGCGGGAGCTCCGGCAGGCCCGCCGCGGGTGACGGCGGTGGAGGAAATCCAGGTCCGGCCTGGCTTCAAGGTGGAGTTGATCCACGCGGTACCGAAGGGTGAGGAAGGCTCCTGGGTCAGCATGACGGTGGATCCGAAGGGGCGGTTGATCGCCTGCGATCAGGGTGGCGGTTTGTTCCGGTTGACGCTCCCGACAGCGGGAGCAGCCGCGACGGTGGAGAAGCTCACGAACTCGGTCGGAGGCGCCCATGGGTTGCTCTACGCCTTCAACAGCCTGTACGTGATGGTGAACGAGCAGGGCGGTCGGCAGGGCCTTTGGCGGTTGCGCGACACCAACGGCGACGACCAGTACGACGAGGAGAAGCTGCTCCGTCGGATCGAGGGTGGCGGCGAGCACGGGCCGCACGGCATCGTGCTGTCGCCGGACGGCAAGTCCCTCTACGTGGCGATCGGCAACCACACCAAGCTGCCGGAGCACATGGAGCTTTCGCGCGCGGCCCGGGCCTGGAACGAGGATCAGGTGGTGACGCGGCTGTGGGATGCCAACGGCCATGCCCGCGGGATCTTGGCCCCGGGTGGCTACATCTGCCGGACCGATCCGGACGGGAAGGCGTTTGAGTTGGTGAGCTACGGCTACCGCAACCAGTACGACCTCGCGTTCAATTCGCTGGGCGACCTGTTCACGTACGATTCGGACATGGAGTGGGATGCAGGCACGCCTTGGTACCGACCGACGCGGATCTGCATGGCACCGAGCGGCAGCGATCTCGGGTGGCGTTCGGGCGCGGGCAAATGGCCGACGTATTATCCGGACAGCCTCCCGCCGATGGTCGACATCGGACCGGGTAGTCCGACGGGCGTGGTTTCGGGCGAGGGCGCGAAGTTCCCGGCCCGCTATCAGCACGCGATCTTCGCCAACGATTGGACCTACGGCACGATGTACGCGATCCACCTGACGCCGGACGGATCTGCGTACAAGGCGGAGAAGGAAGAGTTCGTGAGCGGACGTCCGTTGCCGCTGACCGATGTCCTGATCCATCCGCAGGACGGGGCCATGTATTTCGCGATCGGCGGGCGCGGAACGCAGTCGGCAGTCTATCGGGTGACGTACACGGGTGCTGAGAGCACGGCGGCAGCGAAGCCGTTGAAGGCGAATTCCGCGCACAAGTTGCGGCGCGAACTGGAGGCTTTACACGATGACGGCACGGGTCCGGAAGCCGTGGCGAAGGCCTGGCCGCACCTGTCGAACGAGGATCGATGGATCCGGTATGCGGCACGCGTGGCCATCGAGCGTCAGCCGGTGTCGGCGTGGGCCGATCGGGTGTTCGGTGAGAAGCGACCCTGGGCGGTGATCGAGGGTGCGGTGGCGTTGGCCCGCATGGGCAAGGCCGAGCACCGGGACCGGTTGCTGGGGCTATTGAACGGATTGAACTTCGCGAAGCTGGACGAAGCCGGGCGTCTGGCAGTGGTCCGTGCGTACCAGCTGGCATTGATCCGGCTCGGCCAACCGGAGGGGGCTGTCCGGGAAGCGGTCATCCAGCGCCTGGACGCGTTGTATCCGTCGAAGAGCCGTTCATTGAACCGCGAGTTGGCGGGTGCTCTGGTGAACATTGGAGCGCCGGGCGTGGTGGCCAAGACGGTTCCGCTGATGCTGACGGCGAATGACGCCGACCTGAAGTATGCCAGCGACGCGCTGCTGGAGCGCAACCGGGGTTATGCGAGTGCGTTTTCGTCCGCAGCCAACAGCCGGCCGAACCAGGAGCAGATCGCGTTCGCGTACATCCTGCGCGAGGCGAAGGCGGGCTGGACGCCCGCGTTGAGGAAGTCGTTCTTCAGCTGGTTCCCGCGCACGGCGCCTTGGCAGGGCGGCAATAGCTTCCGGGGCTTCCTCGAGAACATCCGCAAGGATGCGCTGTCGACGATCACCGATCCCGCAGAGAAGGCGGCGATGGAGAAAGTCTCGACGGCGAAACCGGCGGGCGCGGACCCGCAGTTCGCGTCGCCGAAGGGTCCTGGCCGGTCGTACACGATCGATCAGGCGTTGGCACTGGCGTCCGGCGGCGTGAAGGGACGCGATTACGAAAACGGGCGCGCGATGTATCACTCGACCGGCTGCGCGACCTGCCACCGGTTCAATGGCTCGGGCGGCGGTCTTGGGCCTGACCTGACGGGCGTCGCTTCGCGTTACACGTTGCGTGATTTGCTGGAGAACATCGTCGAGCCTTCGAAGGTCATCTCCGACCAGTACGGCACGGAGGAGATCACGCTCGCGGATGGATCGACGCTGGTTGGGCGCGCCTACCCGGAGAATGGAAAGCTGGTGGTGCTCGCGGATCCGCGGAACCCGGAGGAATCGACGGTGGTCGCGCTGGATCAGGTGAAGGGTCGCAAGCCGTACCCGGTGTCGTTGATGCCGGCCGGACTGATCAATTCGCTCAATGCGGATGAGGTGCTGAACCTGGTTGCCTACCTGCAATCGGGCGGCGATCCGAAGCACAAGGCCTTCGCGAAGTAGGGCGGGGAAGCGGGAAGCCGTTTCCTTTCACGGGTGCGTCACTTACGCCAGAGGCGTTGTAGCCGATACCCCCGGATCGTCGACCTGCAACCCCGCCGGGGTTGATGTCGAAAGGGTGCGTTGGACCCGGGGTGGCTTCGCACCCCGGGCTACCGGCTGAAACGCCTTCGGCGTATGGGAACTGGGAACACCTCGGAGGCCGCCTCCTGACGTCGTTGGCTCCGCAGGAGGGAGGTAGCAGCGGAGGTGAGGACGATGGGTGGCACCTCAGCTCGCCATGAGCATCGCGGCGAATCCGAGCAGGTGATATGAGATCGAGATCGTGCCGAGGATGATGCCAACCCAAGCGTGGACGGCTCCCTTGATGAGCGGGTTCTGCCTTCGGGCCTGCAGTCCGAGGATGCCCAGGATCAGGGCCGGAACGGCGAGCAGGAATCCGATCAATGGAAACAGCCCGAAGATGCCGAGGTAATAGGCGGTGAGGGCTTTCGGGTTCTTGTACGGGATCAGGCCACCGGTGCCGTCCCCAGCCGACGCTGCGGCGGAAGGTGGAAGCGGAGGTGGAGTCGCCGCGGTAGCTGGAGCACTGGGGAGGATGACGCCCGGCACCTGTGCGATTGGAATCCAGTTCGGGCAGCCTTCGTACCAAGCCAGGGCCGTGTCAGCCGGGATGGTGCCTGCCGCCAGTTGTGCGTTGAGGGCCTCCGCCTCGAAGACGCCCAGTTGCTGGCCGTGGACGGCGACATGGATCTGCATGGCGGACCTCAGCGAGTCTCAACCGGGATCTTGAAGAAGCACTGCCAACCGCCGTAGTCGGAGCCAAGGGAGACGCGCTGGCCCTTGATCCACTCGGTGTGGCCGTCCTCGAATGAGAAGTTCCCTCCCTCCGGTGCGCCCCGGGCGATGCGATGGACGGAAGTAAGGACCTTCTTGCCATCGAAGTCGGTGCTCCAGTTGAGGCGGGTGTCATAGATGTTGGTGGTCTTGGAGCCGACCGCCTGAAGTCGGTCGATGAGGATGGGTGCCGCGGCGTAGGGACCGTCGAGCTTCTTGCGGAAGAACCACTCCGCGGTGCCTTGGGCGCCCGAGGTGACATCGGTGTCTCCCTGCCGGCGGCCGGGCAGGTAGAAGTACCCGAGGAGTTGGGCCGAAGCGTCGCTGGAGATCATTCCCTTCTCGGCGGCGCGATGCCAGAGGTCGTCCGGGCAGAACAGGACGTCATTCTGGGCGCGGGTGTTCTTGGCCGTCGTGCGGCGGTTCTTGATGAGGTAGTTGTTCCAGAAATTGCTCATGGACGGCATCATCCACGAGAAGCCTTGGCCGCCGCTGTTGTCGGGAAAGGCGTTGTTGTTGTCGCCCGCGTAGACGTTGACGGCGATGGCCCACTGCTTGCCGTTGGAGGTGCAGAGCGTCTTGAGGGCCTTCGATTTCGCCTTGGATAGGGCGGGCAGGAGCATGCCGGCCAGGATGGCGATGATGGCGATGACCACGAGCAGCTCAATCAGGGTGAACGCCGTAGGCTTGCGGAAGGCGGATGAGGAATTCATGGCAGGGGGAGCGGCAATGCATGGCTTTATACGCCGCCCGCCACGGGCCGCCATTACTTTGTAGCGATTCGGGCAAAAAGGGGCGCATGGGAAATGGGGCGCGGGCGTTGACCAACGGCGTGTCGCATATGGGACATGGGATTGGTCGAGGGTGGGGAGGGGGACGGGATGGGGAACAGAATCCGCGGAGATGGGATGCGGGGGCGACAGGATGACAGGATGGACAGGATGGATGTTTGGGTGATTGCGTGAGGGGACGGCGGGGTGTGTTGCCAACGGCGTGTCGCATATGGGACATGGGATTGGTCGAGGAGGTTGGCGGGTGTGGGTCGTTGGGAAGGGAGGGGGGCTTGCCGGGCGTCGGCCGGGAGGCTTTGGTTGGTGGATGAGCATCTGGGAAAAGTTTGTCCTGGGCGGGCTGCGCCGGGTTGCTGTCGTGGGCTTGGCTTCGGTGGCGTTGGTGGGCCTTTCGGGTTGTGCGGGTTCGAAGCCGCTTCGGGTGGAGCAAACCGGCATCATGGAGGCGGCCTGCGGCGAATGCCTGTTCCACCTGCCAGGCAAGGGATGTGACTTGGCCGTCCGACATGGGGGGCGGGCCTACTACGTGGATGGCGTGGATCTGGACTCGCTGGGCGATGCGCACGCGAAGGACGGGATGTGTCAGGTGATCCGACATGCGAAGGTGACCGGGGAGCTGCGGAACGGGCGGTTCGTGGTCTCCCGGTTCGAGATGATTCCGCTCGGAGAAAAGCCCTAAGGAATCTTCGCCGCAGGTGTCTTAACCGGGAGTAAGCCAATGACGCGACGACGCTGGATCTCTGCCGGGTTTGCCGTGCTGCTGGGCGTGGCTGTGTGGGTCGCCTTGCGGTCCCGCGTGCCAACTTCCCAGGCGGTGGACGAACTCCGGGATCCCGGCCGTGTTCCGGCGTCCGCGGCTGCTGCCCGAGGGCCGCAGGCGGGAGCTTCGGAGGAGTTGCTGGCTGCCCGGGCGCAAATCGCCCGGCTGGAGGCCCGTGTCCGGGAATTGGAAGGGCAGTTGGAAGCCATGCAGTCGCGCGTTTCGGCAACGAAACCGGCTTCGGTGGGCCGACGGTCGTGGGGACCGGAACAGATGATCGGTGCTCCGGACACCCCGCAGGCCGGGGACTTTCCGACTGCCTGGGCTTCGCTGGATCCGGACGGTGGAACCGAGTGGGTCGTGCTGGATTATCCGAAGGAAGTCGAGGTTGGGCAGGTCCGCGTTCGCGAAACTCTCGGGCCGGGCACCATCTTCATGGTGAGCGCGATCCTGGCCGACGGATCGGAGAAGATCCTCTGGCACGGGACCGAACCGGCGGCCGATGCCCCGGTGGAGATGGAGTTCAATCCCTCCAGCCATGTCCGGTCCCGGAGGCTCCGGGTCCAGCTCGATACGTCGAAGGTCCCGGGCTGGAACGAGATTGATGCGGTGGAATTGGTGGGGACGGATGGGACGCGGCAGTGGGCCTCGGGCGCATGGGCGAGCAGCACGTACGCGGATCGGGGAAGCAGGGTCCTGAGCACCCAAAGGTTGGATCGACCTGCGAAACCAATCAGCGTCGAGGCCGACGAACGGATCATCCAGGCGGATGCGGAAGCGGCGAAGGAACTTGAGCTGCACATCCGGGCGGCCGAGCTGAAGAAGATGCAGGATGAGATTAATCTGGGCGGCGCCAAGCCACGTCCGTCTGGTGATTGAGTTGCCTGGCTCATCCGCCTTCGATTCCGATTCCGGCACCTACCCCGACGGCGAAGGAGCGCATCTTGGCAGTGCCCCCGTTTGAGAATGGGAACGGGGTGGCGACGTCCTCGTCGCCTTGAGAAAGGGCATGGGAGGGCAACGAGGACGTTGCCGCTCCGGCCGAGAATGGGAACGGAGTGGCGACGTCCTCGTCGCCTTGAGAAAGGGCATGGGAGGGCAACGAGGACGTTGCCGCTCCGGCTGAGAATGGGAACGGAGTGGCGACGTCCTCGTCGCCTTGAGAAAGGGCTTGGGAGGGCAACGAGGACGTTGCCGCTCCGGCTGAGAATGGGAACGGAGTGGCGACGTCCTCGTCGCCTTGAGAAAGGGTTTGGGAGGGCAACGAGGACGTTGCCGCTCCAGCTGAGAATGGGAACGGAGTGGCGACGTCCTCGTCGCCTTGAGAAAGGGTTTGGGAGGGCAACGAGGACGTTGCCGCTCCAGCTGAGAATGGGAACGGAGTGGCGACGTCTTCGTCGCCTTGGGAAAGGGCATGGGAGGGCAACGAGGACGTTGCCGCTCCGTTGAATGCGGGGGCAGTCTCAAGATGCGCCTTGGCCGAAGGGGGCCCTCACCCGTCCCTTGCCAGGAGGTGGCGGAGTCGATTGGACTCAGCGGGGTGAAGGCCGTGAGCGTGCAAGTCGGATGGATCCTGGCGTTGGTGCTGGCGTGGAGCGGGGTCGTCCCGATCCAGGCGGCCGAACAGGGAGCGCCGCCCATTCCGCCGGCGGCATCCCTCGCGACGGGCCTGTTGCTGGAGCCGCCGCTGGACCTCGGAGCCTACCCGCGGGAGACGTTTGTCGCCCAGAGTTCCACGGTGGGCACGAATCGGATCGGCAAGAAGTGGACGCGACCGGTGCTGCCGTTGCCGCCGCACGCGAGGGCGGGTGCGAAGGGCCTGACCGAGGCCGAGGTGAAGGAGTACATGCTGGCCGCGCGGGAGACCTTCGAACGGGGCGACGCAGTTCCGGTTTCGGACGTTGGCCTGGTGAGCACGCAGGAAGATGTGATCCGGCGGCCGATGCTGAACCACATCGCTGCCTTCTCGAACGAGGTGGCGCGCGTGTACCTGCTGGTGCAGAAGACCTCGACGGACAAGGGGTGGTCCTACTTCTCCATCGTGCAGGACGTGAGCGTGACGCCGGCGGTGGATTACTTTGCGGAAGCGAAGAAGTCGGGTCCGAAGCTCGAGGCCAAGAGCTGCTACAAGTGCCATGCGTCAGGTCCGCTGGCGATCCATCCGGCGCGTGAGGATCTCATCCTGGACGCTGGTCTGGCGGCGGCCCTCAACCGGCACATCGCGGAGCAACCGCGGTCGCGGATGCACTTTCCGAAGGATGATCCTGCCGACGAGTACGGCGAGGCGATAGCCATGAAGTTCTGTGCGCGCTGCCATTCGGCGGAGGGCGACCGCGCCCCGCTGCACCGGACCCATTCGCACTCGATCCGCGTGCTGGTGGACTTCGGCTACATGCCTCCGAACCGGCGGTTGAAGCCGGAGGAAGTGGCGGAGTTGAAGGCGTGGCTGGAGAAGGGGAAGTAGTGAGGCGCACGCTGGCGTGCCGACGGCCTAGCCGAGGCAGTCTTCGAGCAGATGTTTGATGACCGTGCTGTGGGCGTCCCAGCGCGTCGCTGCCAGTTCCGACTGAACATAGGCTCGGCGATCCTCAGGGCTCCAGCTTTGCAAGGTTTCCAAGATTCCTGGGCTACTTGAGAGATAACAGTTAGCGGCTCTTGCTCGCGCACTCTCGAGTCTCGGGGAGTCCAGATTGAAAACCCGAATGGTTTCCCGGGCACGTCGAAGTTCGGCCTCGTTCATGCCCGCGCCGTTGTTGCGGACTCGGACTGCTCCAGTGGAATGGAAGTAGAGGTAGTCGTCCGGGTCGTGCTCGTCGGGCTTGATGAGATCCCCGGCTTCATACCTTGTACCAGAGCCGTGATCCTTGTAGCGGCCGCAGTGGTCGCTGGAGGTGCAGGAGATGAAGAGGTTGCTCCATGCAAAGGTCAGTTCGGGGTAACCATTCGGGTGAGTTCGACTCTTGCGGCGGAAATGCTCGATGTGGGGTTCATGCCGAATTTGGCCCTCACAATAGGCGCAGCGGACTGCAACAAAGTCGGCTTCCTTGGTCTCGAGAATAGCAGAGTCAACCGGCCTCCCTTGCATCTGGAGAAGTGCGATCCGGACCGAAGCCTTGCAGGTGGGTGCCAAATCCTTCCACGACTGGGTGCGGAAGTCGTAGGCAGACAGGCACGAGGGCGCGGTGACAGCAGATCGGTCCAGCTTGTGCATGCGTCACCCCTTGAACTCCGGTGTCGCTCGGCGCCTGAAGGCATGGAAGCGAAGCAGTCGATCTGCATCGACCATGAGCGGGTGACGGGGGCCGTAGAGTCCTTCGAGCTTGGCGCGAAGTTCGCGAGCCTCGGGACTCTCGTGGGAGCCCGCTTCGACGTGATGCAGGTAGTCGCGATACCATTGGGAGGCTTCCACGTCCTGGAGAGGCGTCGGGTTGACCGACATGACATCCCATAGTGCGACCGAGCTTGCCAGACCCAGGATTTCCTCGCCCTCCGGCTGGGCGGCCGTCCAGCAATCATTGTCGCATCGGAGGACGCGGATGTTCTCGGTCTTGACGGTGGAAAGGACCTGAGGGCTATGGGTCGTGACGACGAATTGCGTACCAGGGAAGGCGCGCATGAGGTCTCCCAACACCCGCTGCTGCCATGCGGGATGCAGGTGGAGGTCGATCTCATCGACCAGCATCACGGCAGGGGCCCACGCGGCGCCCCAATTGGCAATCTCTCCTCGCGGGGGGGGATAAGTCTCCACGTACGCCGCGAACTCGGCATTGTCTGGATCGTACTGCTCGATTCGTTCCATCCACGGATTCGCCATTGCCAGACGGCGGGCGAAATCCATGCCCAAGGCGAGCATGCTTTGGTAGCCCTGACTGAGTTGCGTGACCTGCAGCGTGCCGCCTTCGGGCTTCTCCACCACAAACTTGTGGCGGTCGTCGAAATGCGGATTGGTAAATCGTCCGCCAAGAATCGCCTTCAGAGCCGAACGGACGGCAGCGAGTGTTGGCTTTTCGACATAGGTTGTCGGATCTCGGTCGGGTCCCGGTTTGTTTCTTCTCAATTCCGAAGCTTCCTCACGATCAAACCAAACCAGCATCTCCCGGAAGTCAGTCAGGGAATCCAGAGCGCCCACCAGTGCTGCCGTTCGGTGCCCAAAGTTCGCCCGTTCCTGTTTTCGGACCCGGAGGCGCTCCGGGACGGCCACCCAACCACGTCTCGCGCCGTAGTAGGCGACAACCGGGACCAGCGCGGAGTCGGTTACCGTGAGGTTGCGCAGGGTTCCTTCACAATCCTGGGACAGCGCGGTCTGCCCCACCACCTGCTCCGGTTGTTCTCCGCGCGCGGAAGGGCGCCACTGGTCCCAGCGGCGCCCGAATTCGTCTTGGAGAACGACTTGGGCATATCCTGCGGCCATCTCCTCACCCTGGTCCCCTTGGTTCGGCTCCAAGCGGAAGTCCGAATCCTTGATGCCGGGTCCCGTGAGTCGTTGATTGGCGGAGGAAAGATGGGTCAGCAACGGGGTCAGACCGATGGCGATGGCGTCGAGGAGGGCCGTCTTGCCTCCCCCATTCTCGGCAACGAGGACGGTCAATCGCGGATGGAACTGGACCTCCAGCTCATCGAAGCAGCGAAAGTTCCGGACGGTTGCCGACTTCAGGCGCATGGGCTGAATCGTCGGACGGGATCGGCAATGAAGCCAAGCATTTCATCCCCCATGGTGATGTGTTGGTCGACTGCTCGTTCGTTCCCGTTGGCGCAGATCCGGGATTGCCAGCGGGGCGGGAGCTCCGGAAACTCACCCGCATTCCAGCTTCGTCCGGGCAGACGCGTGTCCGCGTTGGGCGCAGCTGGGATTCGATTCAATCCGCAATACCGATCACACCATGTCACTGCGCCTTGGCGACGTTGCTCCCGATTTCACGGCCGATACGACCGAAGGAACCATCCGCTTCCACGAATGGCTGGGCGGAGGCTGGGCGGTGCTGTTCTCGCATCCGGCTGATTACACGCCGGTGTGCACGACGGAGCTGGGTGCGGCGTCGAAGTTGAAGCCGGAGTTCGACAAGCGTGGCGTGAAGTGCGCGGCGATCTCGGTGGATCCGATCGCGTCGCACCACGGCTGGGTGTCCGACATCAACGAGACCCAGCACACGACGATGAACTTCCCGATCATCGCCGACCCGGACCGCAAGGTTGCGGCGTTGTACGACATGATCCACCCGAACGTGGACGACAAGGCGACCGTGCGGTCGGTGTTCGTCATCGGGCCGGACAAGAAGATCAAGCTGACGCTGACCTATCCGATGTCGTGCGGTCGGAATTTCGCGGAGATCCTGCGCTGCATCGACTCCCTGCAGTTGAGTGCGAAGCACAAGGTGGCTACGCCGGCGGACTGGCAGGTTGGCCAGGACTGCATCGTGACGTTGGCGGTGAAGGACGAGGACATTCCGGCTCTGTTCCCGAAGGGGGCGCGCAAGGTGAAGCCGTACCTCCGCTATACCCCGCAGCCGTGAAGGCCGGGGCTCCCAAGCCGTAGGCCGCGTGCCCCCACGCGGCGGAGTGATGGGCTGCGCCGGGTGAGGGCACCCGGCCCACAGCCGGGAACTCCGTGTCCGGTACGCCGGAGGCGTTGCAGCCGGTAGCCCGGGGTCGCGAAGCGTACCCCGGGAAATCCGCGGTTTGGCTCAACCAACCCTGAAGGGGTTGCAGAAGAGAGGTCTTCGCACCACCTCCGGGGTGCGTCTCCTACAACCAACCAAACCCCGGGTAGGCGCTCCCGCGCCGACCCGGAGCTATCGGCTCAAACGCCTCCGGCGTAGCCGAACCGTCGAACTCGGAACTGGAATCCGGGAACTGGCCTTGGCCCAGCCCCGTTACCTCGTCTTCTTCGGCCTGGAGGGTAGCCGACGTGAGGAAGCGGTTCTGATGTCTGGAAACTGGGAACTCCCATCACGGCTCCGCCGCACCCGCCTCCAAGGCCCGGATCGCCTCCCACGCCAACCGCCGCAACTCCGCCATTCCACGCGCCTCACTCGGATCCGACGCAATCTCCCGCAGCCGGGGTAAAACCTCCCGTGCCTGCGCTCCGAATCGCGGCACCACCGCCAGCGCCAGATCCTGCCTCACCGGATCCTGCAACGACTCCCGCACGTGCACCCACAACTCCGCGTCCGGCTCATGGATCCGGATCGCCGCGCCGAAGGCCGCACGACGGATCCCTGAAACATCGCTTCGCAGGAAAGGTGCGATCGCCGCGAACGCATGGGCGTTGGTCCGCCCGCCCGCCCCGATCACATCGAGGATCGGCTCGGTCAGCAACGGGTCCTGCACGGCCCGCAGGATCCGCTCGTCGACGGGGATGAACACGTGATGGCTGAGTCCGGCCAACGCAGCCGCCAGGGACATGGCCGCATCCCGATGGCTAGGGCGCACGGCATCCATGCCCTCAAACATCGACGATGCCACCCCCACCGCGTTCGTACCCATCGCCAGCAGCACGTGCGCGGCCGCGGCAGGTGAGGACTTCTGAAGGAGCGCATAGTCGAGCGGCAGGCCTCGCATGGATCCGGATGCCGCCGCGGCCGCCGCGAGGCGTTCCTTGGTCAGCACCCGAACCAACTCGGTAGCCACGTCGGCCGGGAGTTGGGAAAGCTGCTTCGGACTGCCCATCGCCAGCAGATTCAACAGCAACCGCTGCGGCGCGAAGTCCGCTCGGATCAGCGAAGCCATTTCCTCCGGACGCGTGCGCAGGCTCAACGCGCCTCGGGCCAGCAGGGAAATGTTCGGATCGGGATGCCCCTGCAGTGCCTCAAGAATCGGATCGTATCCGAAGCCAGACGCCCTCGGCGTGATCGAGAACCGGATGAGGAGGCACCAGTCGACCAGATCTCCCGCCCGATCCTTGGCCAATTGGAGCAGCAACGGCTGCAGCGCGTCGTCCACCCCTGGAGACGGGTTCCCGGACCATTCCAACAACTGGACTCCGGCAACGACGCGCATTGCCGGGTCCGCCTCGCGGGCAAGCTGGAGGAGCAGTTTGGGAGTTTCGTCCCCGGTCCGGGGCTGAAACGGCCCGGGATTCCGGCCCACCTGTCGCAGAACATCCGCCAGTCTCCGCTGCCCCTCGTGAGGAAGCCGGAGCAACTCCCGCAGGATGTCGGAGTAGCTGAGCCCGCGATTGAACAACCCCATGGTGAGGTCCATCGCGATCCGGTTGCGCGTATCCGCCGGATCCACGGCCATCGGCAGCCGCGATTGGATTGCTGCTGGCATCCTTGGCCCCATGTTCCGCATCATCTGATGCAGCGGACTGCCCTCCTGCCGGGCTCGCCAAAGCATCCACGGCACCTGTTCGGCCTGGGCAAAGTTGGGTCCGCCAAAGCCGTTGAGCATGGGCGGCAACGGCAAGGCTCCTCCGCCCGGACGCACCCACTCTGGGTACAGGTCCGACA
This sequence comes from Limisphaerales bacterium, assembly GCA_965284395.1. Classification (GTDB taxonomy): domain Bacteria; phylum Verrucomicrobiota; class Verrucomicrobiia; order Limisphaerales; family UBA9464; genus UBA6176. Next base: position 2,676,243 of record OZ260084.1, read on the forward strand.
TGGGCACGCCGGCTATCTGCGGCACGGGCGGCGCGGGGTCAGCCCCCCACCCCAGCAACCACGCCAGCGCAACCATCAACGCCACGGTCATCCCCAGCCCGATCCAGGTGGCCCGGGACATCCGCCGCTTCACGGGCTTTTCCGAATTCATCGCGTCACCTCAACCCAATCCGTGATTTCGATGATTGGGAGACCATTTCAAGGCTTCCACCCTCCACCAGCGATGATCCCAAAGGCAAGGCCCCCTTGGACCCGATGCCACCCCTCCTCCGACGGATAGGTGGGGCGAGTGTCCCCACGAGCCGCCCGGAGGAACCCTGGTTGAAGGCCGCGTGCCCTCACCTGGCGGGGGGAGGATGCGCCGGGTGAGGGCACCCGGCCTGCAGGCGGTTTTTCCCGGACCCTACGGATTGGCCGAGCCGGGCGTGGGTGCCTGGATCTGGAAGGCGGTGGGATTGGCGGACGGGCGGGCCCATGCCAGGTCGGTTCCGAGCGGACCGAAGGCTGTCGAGTCGAGGAGGACGTTCAGGTTGGCGTCCGGGGTGACGCGGGCGGAAATGGAGGCGCCGACGCCGGCGACGGGCGGGGCAGGGATCGAGACGTCCGAGATGGTCGGGGCCATGGCACGGAGTTCGAAATGGTCGGTGAGGAACTTGTAGCGGTTGGCGACGAAGGTCCGCATGCCGCTGAGGTCGGGGTTGGCGATGAACTGCCGGATCACCGGACGATTGGTTTCCGCATGATGGTCTCGTCGCCGGCCGAGTTGTTGAGGTTGAAGGTCTCGTAGCCGAGGAGTTCGGTGGCGTCGTTGGTGTAGTTGACGGTGACGTTCAGGGACTTCTTGGCACCGGCCATGTTGAAGGACGAGTTGCCCTTGTAGCGGGCTCCTACGCCGGTCAGGGAGGCGCCGTTGTCGAGTGTCAGCGAACAGGGAACGTCGGTGCCGGCGGTCCGCGCCGAGGTCAGCAGGGTTGCCCAGTTTGATTGCGTGAAGCTGAGTCGGAACGTGCGGAGGAGCGTCGGGTCGGGTCAGCAAGATCCCTGATTGGTGGTCTGCACCCAGACTTCGCTGCATCGGGGCATCGGGTGCAAGAGTTGCGCCGATCAGGCAGCGGTTCGTGAGGACACTCGCCCCACCTCCCGCCGGGGGCGGTGTCCAGAGGTACCACGGATGGCGGAAAGGCCCGTTTGCGACGGAGGAGCGGATCAGGACCCGGGAAAGCGGGAGCGATCAGGAAAGGCTGAACGAAGCAGCGAAGGAGAAGCAGTGGTGGCTGGGGCCGGAATCGAACCGGCGACACTGCGATTTTCAGTCGCATGCTCTACCAACTGAGCTACCCAGCCACAACCGAGGCGCAGATGGAACCGGGTGGACCGGGGGGTTGGCAAGATGGTTTTTCCTGAAAAGTTGCCTTGGGGTGCATCCTGACCCGGTCGCCGAAACCGGTGGGGCGAGACTCCGTCGGGCCGCTCCAGAGATTGAAGCCGGCCCGAATCGGCTCGTGAGGACGCTCGCCCCACCCCTCGTTCTGTTCGGGAACCCGATCGGAGCGGCGATGTTCTCGCCGCCTTGAGGAAGGGCTTGGGAGGGCAACCGGGACGTTGCCACTCCGCATCGGGCGGGGGCGGCGCGAGGAGCGTTGCCCCGGGTCCGGATCAGGCTCGCTTGGGGAGCTTGGGCCGGTTCTTGATGCCGGTGTGGATGACTTCGAGCACCTGCTTCCGCTCGGCACCGGAGAGTGGGAGGCGGGGGGCGCGGGTCCATTCCTTGCCGAGGCCGGCCTCCTGGACGGCCAGCTTGATGTACTGGACGAACTTCGGGTGGGTGTCGAGGTGCAGGAGCGGGGTGAACCAGCGATAGATGTCGCGGGCCTTGTCCCACTCGCCCTTGCGGGTGAGTTCCCAGAAGTACTGGTTCTCACGGGGGAAGGCGATGCCAGAGCCGGCGACCCAGCCATCGATGCCGAGGATGGCGCATTCCATGGCGAGGTCATCGACGCCGGTGAAGATGGCGTAGCGGTCGCCGACGGTGTTGTGGAGGTCGGTGATGCGGCGGGTGTTGCCGGAGCTCTCCTTGAGGGCGACGAAGTTCTTGGTGGAGGCCAGTTCCGCGAAGAGCTCGGGGGTGATGTCGTGCCCGTAGCTGAGCGGGTTGTTGTAGATCATGATCGGAAGCCCGGTGGACTTCGCGACGGTGCGGAAGTGGAACAGGGATTCCTTCGGGTCCGGGGACTTGTAGACCATCGGGGGCATCAGCATGAAGCCGTCGGCCCCGAGCTTCTCCAGGTCGGAGCCGTAGCGGCAGGCTTCCTGGACGCTGGATTCGGCGACGCCGCTGAGGACGGGGACGCGGCCGTAGACGACCTTCACCATCTCGGCCATGACGAGGCGCTTCTCCTCGGCGGTGAGGGATTGGTTCTCGCCGAGCGACCCAAGAAAGATGAGGCCGGTGATGCCGGACTCGATGAGTGCGTTGGCGTGGGCAGCGGTGGCGTCGAGATCGATCGAGCCATCCTTGTGCATCTGGGTGGTAATGGCGGGAAACACGCCTTGCCAGTAGGGCTTCATGTCGCGGTGAAGATGGCTGAACCCCGACCGGAAGTCTTGTAGCGGATGGACGGATTGGGTGGTGGTTGGGTGGGGTTGGCCGGGAACGGAGGCTGTCCCTATTTTCCAGGCAGTTCGTAGCAGGCGGCTTCCCGGTCGTTGCGGACGAGCAGGAAACGGCCGGCAAGGGTGGGGTGGTTCCAGGTCTTGGAGGACAGGGCGGGGATCGAGCCCAGTTCGTGGAAGGTGTCGGAAGTGGCGGTGCAGAGATGGACGGAGCCGCGTTCGTTCTGGACGAGAAGAAGCCGGCCGGCGAGGAGGGACTGGCCGGAGCCGAAGCGTCCGTCCTTCCAGGCGCGCTTGCCGGTGTCGGCGTTGACGCAGGCCAGGAGGCCGTCATCGAGTCCGTAGAGGTGCCCATCGAGGGCGGCCACGCTGTTGAACTGGGTCTTCATGGAAACACCCTTCCACTGAACTTCGGAAACCAGGGACCCATCGGCGGCGGCACGGACGCGGATCATCTGGCAGCCCATGCCGTATCCGGCGGAGACGAAGATCCGGTCATCACCGAGGACGACGGGCTGGGAGGCCTTGGGCCATTTCGCGGCACCCCAGCCGTGCTCGAGGAGGACCTGCCCGGTGGAGGGGGTGACGGCGATGAGGGATCGGGCATTGCTGGAGAGGATGACGCGGCGTCCGGCGAGGGTCGCGAGGATGGGTGAGGCGTAGCTGGCGGAATCGTTGCCGGCCTTCCAGGCGGGTTCGCCGGTGCGGCGGTCGTAGGCGAGGAGCACCGGGCCGGGGCCGCGTCCGCCGGTGACGATGACGAGGGTGTCGCTGAGGAGGGGAGAGGCGCTGCAGGCCCAGTCGTTGGTGCCGAGGTTGTGTTCGGAGAGGACAGAGCGACGCCAGAGGGGCTTGCCCGTGACGGCGTCGAGGCAGTTGAGGAGGCCGGTGGCTCCGAAGGTGTACACGCGGCCTTCGTGCACGGTGGGAGTGGCGCGGGGACCGTCACCGCCCTGCCATTCCGAGAAGCGAGTGGAGTCGGAGTGGTCCCAGACGGGAACTCCGGTGACGAGGTCGTAGCAGGCGACGACCTCCTCATCGCCGCGTTGTTCCTGGGTGATGGCCCGGTTCCCGACGACGGCGAAGGCGGACCAGCCCAGCCCCACGGGCCGGCGCCAGAGTTCGCGGGGCGGTTGGGTGTTCCAGTTCGTGGACAGTCCGGGGTCGGGGTGGGCGCCGGTGCGCGCGGGCCCGAGGAACTGGGGTGAGTCGGCAGCGAGGGAAAGGAGGTTTGCGGCCGCTGTGGTTGGCGGCGCGGGTGGGGGTGTGGCGGAGGCGGGCGGGATGTGCGGGGTGGATTTCGCCCAGCGCCAGGCGAACCTGGGAAGCCCCCGGCCGTCGGTGGTTCCGTCGACGCGAAGATTGAGCCGTGCAGCGGTGGCGAGGACGAGGAGGGCGACGAACCCGGCGAGGCGGGTGTTCCGTGTGAATCGGGGCGAGAAGAAGAACCAGCCGAGGTTGAGGAGGACGGCCAGGACGGGGATCAGGGTGAGGAGCCAGATCCGGAAGTTCCGTTCCATCTCGGTCTGGGTGAGGATCCAGCCGATGCCTGCGGCTCCCAGCGCGAGGGTGATGATCGGGAACCACGGGAGTCCGCGGCTTGGGGGCTTCGGACTCGATGGCGCGGGAGGATTCATGACACGGATGCTCAGGGCTTCTCGGGGGACTTGAGGCCGGCGGCCCGTTCCTCGGGCGTGCGCCCGACGACGGCAGGGCCGGCATTCTTCCAGAGGAACTCGACGATGGGCGTGGGGTCGTCAAGGCCGTGGGGGTGGTGTTTCACGCCGGGCTTGCGGATGAGGGTGATGTCGCCGCCGAGTTGGCGGTAACGCTCGGCGAGGAGTCCGGTGTTCTCGGTCCAGGGAACGACCTCGTCGGCATCGCCGAACACATGCAGGAGTGGGATCCGGGCCTTGGCGAGCGGGGCGAGGCGGTCCACGGGATTGCCCGTGTAAGCGAGGGCCTCGGCCTCATCCTTGAACCCGTAGCTGGAGAGGACGAGTTGCCAGTCCCGCTTGCTGCCGGGGCCGTTGCCGCGGCCGCCGGGCCAGCTCTTGAAGTCGCAGACGGGAGCATCGCCGTAGATGCAGGCCACCTTGTCGGGGTGGCTGGTGGCCCAGTTGTAGACGTACAGGCCGCCGCGGCTGAGCCCGACGAGGCCCGGGCGCTGGGCGAGATCGTGGCGCTTCGTGAGGTGGGTGTGCAGGGCTTCCCAATGGGTCATGGCCTTCGGACTGCCGAGCATGTCGGGCACCGAGAGGTAGACGACATGGAAGCCACGCCGGAGGAGGGCGATGTCGGGGGCGGGTTTGTGACCGAAGAATTCCCCATGCCATACCCAGGGACGGCCGGGGGCTGGCTCGCGGGGAACGACGACGCTCGCCTTGTGACCGTCGACCTCGAACTCGTGTCGGGCAAAGCCGAACCAGTCGGTGGGGGTGCCGGGCCAGGGCTCGGCGGCTTGGGAGGGGGTGCCGGCGAGCGTGAGCAGCGCGAGGAGGGCGAAGAGGAGAGGAAACGAACGGAGCGAGCGCATGGGCGGGAGGTACTCCCGCTGGGTGCGTGGAGTCAAAGGAAGTCTCGGAAGGAGGGGTGGCTCGTGCGGTCCGATGGATTGTAGGCCGCGTGCCCTCACGCGGCGGAGAGTTGGTTTGCGCCGGGTGAGGTCACCCGGCCTACCGATGGATTGTAGGCCGCGTGCCCTCACGCGGCGGAGAGATGGTTTGCGCCGGGTGGGGTCACCCGGCCTACCGATGGATTGTAGGCCGCGTGCCCCCACGCGGCGGAGAGTTGGTTTGCGCCGGGTGAGGTCACCCGGCCTACCGATGGATCGTAGAGGGTGACTCCAGCAGGCGGTGGAGCGTCGAGACCAGTTCCTCGGAGGTGCCCGGCTTCATGATCACGGCGCCGGCACCACGAGCGGCCGCGGCAGCGCTGAGTTCCTCGGTGATCAGTCCGGAAAGAAGGATGACGGGGAACCCAGGACGGAGGCGGAGGACCTCGGCGAGGATGTCCAGACCGGAGATGCCGGGCAGGTTGAGGTCGGTGAGCAGGGCGTCGAAGGCGGATGGTTCGGCGCGGAAGGCGGCGAGTGCGGCCGTTGGAGAGGTGAAGCCGGAGACGTGGAATCTGAGCCTTTCCAGGAGACGGGACTGGTATCGGACGATGGCTTCCTCGTCGTCGATCATCAGGAGGCGACGGCCGTGCCCGGCTTGGAGCGTGTGGCTTGAGGGGGGTGGTTGGAGGGCGGCTTCGACTGGGGGGACCTTGGTCGCGGGGAGGTAGATTTCGAAGAGGGCTCCCTGGCCGGGTTGGCTGGAAACACAGATGCCACCGAGGTGCCTGGCGACGATGCCATGGACCACGGGCAGGCCAAGGCCGGTGCCCTTGCCGACGCCCTTGGTGGTGAAGAAGGGGTCGAACATGCGTCCGAGGGTGGTCGAGTCCATGCCGCACCCTTCGTCCTGGACTGCGAGACGGACATGGGGGCCCGGTCGGAGGCCGGGGGTGCGGGCAGCAAGGGCTTCATCGACCTCGAAGGGTTCGAGCGTGATGTGGATGGAGCCTGAACGGCCTTCCATGGCCTGGGCGGCATTGGTGCCCAGGTTCATGACAACCTGATGCATCTGCGCAGCGTCCGCCATCACTCCTGGGCAATGGGGGTGGAATCGGGTGACCATGCGGACTTCAGCAGGAAGGGAGGTCCGGAGCATCTGCACGGCCTCCTGGACGATGGGTTGGAGGTGGAGGGAGATGCGCTCCCGGGGTTCGCCCCGGCCGAAGGCAAGGATCTGCTCGACGAGGTCACGACCGCGGATGCCGGCCTTGCGGATTTCGTCGATGCACTCGCGGGCCGGGTGATCCACGGGTACGTCCTTCGTGGCGAGATCGGCATTGCCGAGGATGGCGCCCAGGATGTTGTTGAAGTCGTGGGCGATGCCGCCGGCGAGGGTTCCGACGGATTCTAGGCGTTGCGCCTGCTGGAGTTGGGCCTGGAGCTTCTGCTTCTCCTCCTCCATGCGCTTCTGATCCGTGACGTCCACGAGGATTCCTCGGAGGAGAGATGGCTTGCCGTCCTCCATGAATACCGAGACGTAGTCGCGGATCCACAAGGTCCGCCCGTCGGCGGCGAGCATGCGGTACTCGAAGGAATGGTCGCGTCCCGCCTCGGCCTCGGCCTTGCAGTAATCGATGGCGCGATCCCGGTCCTCGGGGAAGACATGAGATTGCCAGAAGTCCGGTCGGAGCCAATCCGTGGCTGGGTACCCGAGGATCCTCTCGGCGGCCGAACTGACGAACAGGAATTGGGCCGTGACCGGGTCTGCTTCCCAGACGATGCCGTTGACGTAGGTGACGAGAGAGGCGTAGCGCTCCCGGGATTGGCGCAGATCTGCTTCGGCGCGGTGGCGGGTGATGCAGATGGAAGCAGTCTGGGTGGCGAGGCGGATGAGTCGCTCGTGGTTCTCGGTCGGAAGGCCGGGCGTCCTGGAGTAGATGGCGAAGGTGCCAATGACGCGGTGGGTTTCGTCAAAGAACGGTGTGGACCAACAGGACTGCAGACCATGAGAGAGGGCGATGTCCTTGAAGGAGGCCCAGAGAGGGTCGGACGCGATGTCGGCGACCAGAACCGACTCGCCCCGAAAGGCCGCGGTGCCGCACGACCCCACACAGGGGCCGATGGCGATTCCATCGATGAGGCGGTTGTAGGCGTCGGGCAGGCTGGGGGCGGCCCCATGCCGGAGGTGGATGCCGTCGAGATCGAGGAGCAGCACGGACCCGATGAGTTCGGGGGAGTGGGCTTCGAGGACGCGCATCAGTGCCTCGAGGGTCTCATGGACTGGCTTGGCTTGGGCGATCATCTCGAGGATGCGGCGCTGGCCTTCCGCGAGGGCCTCGGAACGGACCTGCTCGGTGATGTCGCGGTCGATGGCGAGGACGATGCCTGGCCCGAGGGCCGGGACGAGCTGGGCGGAGACTTCGACCGGGAAGCTGGTGCCATCGGACCGGCGATGGGCGCCACGGAATGCGAGGCTTTCGCCGCGTTGCAGGCGACGGATACGCTCAGGGGCGCGGTCGGCGGTCGATGCGCAGTCGAAGACGGTGATCGACTGGCCGACCATCTCGGCGACGGTGGTGCCATGCGAGCGTGCAGCGGCGGCGTTGGCGTAGACGATCTGGGCCGGGTTTTCCGGGCGGCTGAGGTCGAGGAGGAAGAGGCTGTCGGGGGTCTGCTCGGCAATGGCGCGGAACAGCGCCTCGCGGGCCTGCAGGAGGTCCTGGGCGCGGCGGCGGTCGGTGATATCGGTGACGGTGCCGATGTGGCCGACGATCCGTCCGGCGGGATCGCGGATGATGGAAGCCTGGCTGAGGACCCAGGTTTCCACGCCATCGGGTCGGATGAACCGGAACTCCATGCGGAAGGGCTCTCCCTTGCGGGCACATTCGGCCCAGAGGGCAGCAACCTGTTCCCGGTCGACATCGGCGATGGTGCGGGACCACCCGGTGCCAGCGGCCTCCTCGGCGGTCATTCCTGCGATCTCGCACCAACGGGCATTCACGAAAAGGCAGGAGCCCTCGGCGTCGGTCCGGAAGACTCCGACCGGGCTGGCGGCGATGAGGGCCTCGAAATGCTGCCTGCCCTCGCGGGCGGCGAGTTCGGCGGTCTTCCGGTCCGTGACATCCTGCGCAGCGCCGACAATCCGGATCAAACGGCCGTCTTCGTCCCACTCCGGTTCGCCCTGGACGCATAGCCATCGGATGGGGGTGCCGGGGATCTGGATCCGGTACTCGATCTGGTAGGGTTCGCCGCGCAGGGCGCGGAGCCAGGCATCGTCTACGTAGTCCTTGTCCTCGGGTACGACCTGACGGATGAGGGCCTCGCCTGGGACATCGGTGGACGGGAGTCCGCAGAGTTCCGCCAGGACGTCGCCGGTGTGGAAGAGTGCCGTGGCGACATCGTATTCCCAATGGCTGACACGGGCCATGGCTTGGGCCCGGCGTCGGGCGTCTTCGCTGCGGCGGAGGGCGAGTTCGACGTTCTTGCGGGCGGTGATGTCCTGGGTGACTCCGGCGACGCGGAGGATCCGGCCGGACTCATCGCGCTCGGCTTCGGCGCGCACGTGGGTCCAGCGGATTTCACCGTCGACGATGAGGCGGTATTCCAGGTCGTGGGCGCCGCCGGCGAGCATGCGGCTCCAATCTTCCCGCACCTTGTGCCCGTCCTCGGGATGGATCTTCCGGACCAGGTCCTCCATGTGGAGCGTGGATGAGGGAGCGCCGACGATCCGGCAGGATTCGGCGGATGCCTCGAAGCTGCGGCTTTGGATGTCGTAGACCCAGGTTCCGACCTGGCCGATCTGCTGGGCGCGGAGGAAGGCGCGGGCCTGCTGCTCGCGTTCGGTGACATCCCGGATCAAGGCGAGCACGCAGGCCTGTCCCGCGAACTCGATCCGTTCCGCCGAGACAAGACAGTGCCGCCATTGACCTTCGCGGGTGCGGAGTTCGAAAGGGATGTTGGATACGGATCCCCGGGTACGGATGGCGGCAAGTGCGGAGGCGCGGTTGGCGGGATTCCTCCACAGTTCCAGTTCCAGGGTGGTCTTTCCGAGAACATCGGCCCGGGTGTAGCCGGAGACCGCCTCGAAGGCGGGGTTGACGTCGACGATCTCTGCCGTGGCCTCGGAAGAGACGACGATCGGGTCGGGGCTCGAGCGGAACATCCGCGCGAAGCGGGCCTCGGACTGGCGGAGTGCGGATTCCTGATTGAGGCGTTCCTGGAGCAGTTGGGTCCGTTTGACGACTTCGTGGCGGAGGGTGAATCGCCAGGCGAAGGCACCTCCGGTCAGGAGGCCGACCAACGTGAGGGCCTGCCAGGCGCGGACGGCGGACCAGAAAGGAGGCTTGGAGAGGACCTTGACGTCCGACGCCCGCCGTACGGCGAGGTGGAGTCCGAGGATCTCGCGATTGGGTCCGGTCCGGCGGCTGAGGACGCCCTGGACCTCGACCTGACTGCCGGGCTTGATGCTGCCCAGAAGCGCGATGTCGGGGACGCGTGCGAGGTCGACCCCAAGCGTCAGGCTGCCATTCTCGGGCTGCACGATCCATTCCCAGCCTTCGAGGACGGTGGTGTCGACCAGACGCCCCCGCATTCGGACCAAGGTCATGGCGTGGGCGGTCTGGATACCCTGCGCCTCGGTGATCAACGGGGCCTCCGGCTCCGGCGCCCGTCCGAGGTTGGTAACCGAGCGGAAATCGAGGACCGGCAAGGCGAAGTCGACCGAGACCCGGCCCAGGACTTCCACCCGGGTTCCGGGTTCCAGCGCCGGGCTGTTGGTACCCAGCACGCGAACGCCATTTGTTCCATCCTGGACGAAGAAGGATCCATCCCGGAGACGGGCGGTGACGATTCCTGCGATGCGGACCGGCGCGAGCGCTCCCCAACGCCGGCCCTCATCCAGGAGGGATCGGATCGAGACGAGCGGGGCGTTGGTGAGGGGAACGAGTGGGCTGGACGGTTCTGGCCTCTCGGCTGGGATTTGAGCGAGTGCGGATGCCAGCCATAACAGCAGCCCAATCCCTGCCGCAGCGGTCCGCAGGATGACCCATGCCCCGGCCCGATGGGTGCCTGACCCAGATGGATACGAATTCATGTGCCCCCCCGGTGAATTCTCCTTCCGACAACGTGGCCGGCCTTTCTCCCCCTTCGGCGGACTGCCGAATCCCCTACCGACCCCTTGGTAGCGTATGGGAATCCGCCTTGGCCGGGGAAGCCTGAAGTCCCGGGTGGTCTTTCCGGTTTACATCACACGCCACGCTGTAACCTTGCGGGGCATCACGATGTAGACGGTGGGAGGAGGCCGGAAAGGATTCTGCGGAACACACCCTGCGGATGTCCGACCCCCTGTGATCCACTGCACCCGTGCAAAAAACGAATCTCATCGCTCCTGCCATGGCCGAGAAAACCGTCGAGAAGCCCGCTGACAAGTCTGCTGAAAAGACCGTCGAGAAGTCTGCCGAGAAGCCGGTCGAGAAGGCCAGCAAGGCCGTCGAGGCCCGCGAGCCGAAGGCGGCCGTCAGCCCAGAGGCGGCCAAGCTGGCCGCCCAGAAAACCCGCGATCTGGAGGCGGCGATCAGTTCGATCACCAAGTCCTACGGCGACGGCGCGATCATGCGCCTGGGTGCGCAGGTGATCCGGCCGATCGAGGTCATCTCGACCGGGTCGCTGGCGGTCGACCTGGCTCTCGGCGTCGGCGGCGTGCCGCGTGGCCGGATCGTGGAGATCTACGGCCCTGAATCGTCCGGCAAGACGACGCTGATGCTGCACATCATCGCCAATGCCCAGAAGGCCGGTGGCAACGCGGCGTTCATCGACGCGGAGCATGCCCTGGATCCCGCTTATGCACGGCGGTTGGGGGTGGATCTCGACAGCCTGCTGGTCTCGCAGCCGGACTCCGGTGAGGAGGCCTTGTCGATCTGCGAGACCCTGGCGCGGTCGAACGCGATCGACGTGATCGTGGTGGATTCCGTGGCCGCGTTGGTGCCCAAGGCGGAACTCGAAGGCGAGATGGGCATGGCCACGATGGGCATGCAGGCCCGCCTGATGTCGCAGGCGTTGCGGAAGCTCACGGCGATCCTGAACAAGGGCAAGACGACGTGCATCTTCACCAACCAGATCCGCGAGAAGGTCGGCGTGATGTTCGGCAATCCCGAGACGACCCCCGGCGGCAAGGCCCTCAAGTTCTATGCGTCCGTCCGCATCGACATCCGCCGCAAGGACGCGATCAAGGATGCTGCCGGCACCGCGATCGGCAATCACGTGAAGGTCAAGATGGTGAAGAACAAGGTGGCGCCGCCATTCGCCGAGGCGGAGTTCGACATCCTGTTCAACCACGGCATCGACAAGGAGGGTTCGATCATCGACGCCGGTCTCGATGGCGGCGTGCTCGACAAGAAGGGTTCGTGGATCCAGTTCGCTGGGGAACTCATCGGACAGGGCAAGGAAGCCGCCCGGAAGACCCTGATCGACAAGCCGGACCTCGCGAAGAAGATCAAGGATGCGATCGTGGCCAAGCGGGCCGCCGAAGTTGCCGCCACCAACGCACCCGTGGTGCCCGGTGGTGCCGCGGCGGCAGCGGCAGGAGCGGCCAAGGCCTGAGGGCATCCCGGAGGGATGGGAGCCGATAGCCCCGGGTCGTGCGAAGCACGCACCCGGGGAAAGGCACGTTGTGATGGCTACCGCACCCCGGCAGGGGGGCGAAGGCTGAGGATCCTTCAACCCCTCCGGGGTTGGTTCCCTTACCCGCTGGACCCCGGGTAGGCCTCGTACCTCGGCCGACCCGGGGCTACCGGCTGTAACGCCTCCGGCGTTGGGAAGGGATCGTTCAAGCCCTGGACCCTCGACTTACCCTCGCCCCATCGCATCGGGGTCGGGGTCGGAATCGGCATCGGGATCGAACCGCAGCCTCTTCGATTCCAATACCCAACCCGACCGCAAAGGGACGGCTCGACGGCGTCTCGCCCCACCGCCCGAGGGCCGGGGCGGCAACGTCCTCGTTGCCTTCTCAAGCCCTCTATCAAGGCGATGAGGACATCGCCGCCCCGGTTCTGAGGCTCGACTTCCCTGGGCTTCAGCGGTGTGCTGCGGCATGGCGCTGGATCGACGTCGGTTTGTCACGGTCGCGGCTGGGCTGGCAGCGGTTGGACTCCGGGGAATGGCACAATCCCCCGGTCCAACACTGCGCGCCGCCATCATCGGCCATACCGGTCGGGGCGACTACGGCCACGGCCTCGACGGGATATTCCGGGACCTTGCCGGCGTGGACCTGGTGGCTGTTGTGGATCCGGATCCCGCCGGCCGGGCGAGGGTGGAGAAGTCGGCTGGAGCTCCCCGGGCGTACGCAGATTGGCGGCAGATGCTGGAGCGGGAGAAGCCGCAGTTGGTATCGATCGCCATGCGACACGCCGACCAGCATGCGGAGGTGGCGTTGGCCTGCCTCCGGGCGGGCGCGCACCTGTACATGGAGAAACCCTTCGTGCGTTCGCCAGACGAAGCGGATGTCGTGTTGAAGGAGGCCGGGACGCGCGGCCTTCGGATCGCAGTTGCCCACACGATGCGGATGACGCCTGTGATGCGACGACTGCATCGCGCGGTTTCCGAGGGATTGATCGGCGACCTGCGCGAGATGCGGGCGTTCGGAAAGCAGGACGCTCGGGCGGGCGGGGAGGATCTCATGGTGCTGGGGACCCATCTCTTCGACCTGATGCGGATGTTCGCCGGGGACCCGCATTGGGTCGGAGGGCGGGTGCTCCAGCAGGGACGCCCCGTGACGACGTCGGATCGGCGTCGCGTGAAGGACGACGTGGGCTGGGTGGCCGGGGATCAGGTATTTGCCCAGATCGGATTCCCGGGTGGCGTGCACGCGACGTTCACCAGCGATGCCCGGCTCCGCGAGACGACCGGCCATTGGGGCATCGAGTTCCACGGGAGCAAGGGCGTGGTCCGGATGAACGCCGACATCGCGCCCAAGGTATTCGTCCGGTCCACCACAGGTTGGTCCACGGCAGGGCGGGTGGATACCTGGAAGCCGTTCGACGAGGAGGCGGTGAAGTCACCACCGGAACACAATCGCGCGCCCGTTGAGGATTGGCTCGAGGCCATCCGGCAAGGGCGCGAACCCGAGTGCAGCGGTCGGAACGGCGCATGGGCGGTGGAGATGGTCGCGGGGGTGTATGCGTCGGCCCTCAGCGGTGGACGGATCGAGTTTCCCCTGAAGGGACGGGGGCATCCGCTGGGATAGGGAGACGGGTGAAGTGCGGGGAACGGACCGCCTCCTGACGTCGTCGGCTACCGACGCAAGGTAGCCGACGAGGTGTCCTGTTCTGTAGGCCGCGTGCCCCCACCCGGCGTTTCACGAGCCAATCGTCGCCGGGTGAGGCACCCGGCCTACGGGCTGTTCCTCAATCCTTCCAGAACCAGGATTCCCCCGAGACCTTGTACTTCACCTCCATCTCCGGGGTCTCGACGGCAGCGCCGCGATGGAAGGACTCCACGCCAGCGAGGGTCATGCCGGAGGTGAGGAGCGTGCGCTCCACGGGGTAAGGCTGGATGCGCTCGGTGACCATGCGCTCGATGTGGCGGATCTGCGGGCTGAAGAAGTCGGCCGTCGAGGAGCCCCAGGTCGGCATGGGGAGGTACATCTGGCAGGAGAGGATCTTCCCGGACTTGGTGAGGCCCGCGTAGTTGAAGTCGCGGATGTTGAGCATGAAGAGCGTGGTCCGGAAGCCATCGCGATGCTCGATGAAATAGGCCCAGCCCTCGGGGAAGGTCTTCCGGGCCCAATCAAAGGTGACGGCATCGGTGGGATAACCATCCTTCACGGGAAGGTTGTGACTCCGGGTCAGGGCGGAGATCAGGAGGCGTTGGGTGTCGTCCAGCTTTGCCGTGTGTTCCCACATCTTCTCGCCCTTCAGCGCGAGCACGCGATGGATCCCGACCTCGCCGCCCTTGCGACGTTCGGACATGCACTGGGCGGTCTCGAGGCCGTGGATGTCGTAGCTGTCCATCCCGCCATAGGCGACGCACACGCTCTCCCGGAGCGGGGTGTTGTGCGGGAGGTCGATGGCCGGGAAGCGTCGGGTCACCGGAAGCGAGGAACCCGCCTGGAACGGGAATTTCAACCGACGGGAATCCTCGACCATCTCAACGCACTCGCGCCAGTCGGTGGACAGGTGCTTGTCGTTGAAGACGGGCACACTGCGGCCGCTCGATTCGAACACCTTCACCACCTCCTTGAAGAACCTGTAGCGGGGGTAAAGCGTCTGGCCCTTCTCGTTGCGCGGGTACTTGCCGTGCTCGCCGATGATGACCACGCCGTCGACGGCAAGCTTGCCGGTGCCAAGGGTGAGGGCGTCGGCGATGCTGGTGTGAAGCGGCACGCCGTGCCGTGCCGCGGTGCCCCGGGCAAGGTCGCCCTCGGGGAACTGGTCGATATAGAGCGACACCAGGTCTACGTCGGGCTTCCGCCACGCGCCCTGCCAGCCGTAGCCGACGAGGAACCGATCGATGAAGTGCTGGGCGTGCGAATGGGTGCGGACCTCGGTCCCGATCAGGGCGATCTTCTTGCGTCGGGCAGGCGTGGACGCGGCCTGGAGCGGCGTGAGGGCCAGGGTTGCAGCACCGGCGGCGCCCGCTGCCAGGAAACCGCGCCGGGAAAAGGAGGAGGACGTCATGGCGTGAACGAGGAGATTCGGTGCACGATGGATGATCCGGTGCTCGGGCCGAAGTCCCCATTTGGGCGATCCCGGGGTGGGATCCTCACGGAGTGGTTCTGACAGGATGAACAGGATTTACAGGATGGTTCCGAACCGGGAGAGCTCAGGCCAGCATTCTGTGCATCCTGCTCATCCTGTCCAAGACCCCCAAGGTCTTCACCCTGTCCGCCTCAGGGGGCACGACTCCCTTGAGGGATGGTTCCTTGATGGGGTATCCACGGATTTGGTCGAACCAGACGGTCGATCGAACGGGCGCCATCCGACACGCCGTGTGGCGATTCGGACGCCCCTGCCAGCGCGTCACGCCAGCAATCCGCGTGTCCCGCGTCAGCGTTTGGGTCGCTGAGCTCGGACATTCGCTCCAGAAGATGCGCACCTATCTCCGCGTCCTCTCACGGGATCCAGCGCGTGAGCAATCACCCGGGTTCGAGGCATTCCTTCGAACGTGTGTGGCCGGCGCGCCGGGCGTGGTTTCAATCACGAGCGTCGAGCCGCATAGCCGTGGTGGATTTGCAGTGGTCATTGAAAGAGCGGAGAGCTTGCCTGGTGATTTTGACGACTATTTCGAGCGCTCCGAGCTCATGCTGGTCATCTGAGGCCTGCTGCCACCTGCGATTTGGGACCGGTCATCCCATTGTCCGGTGTTGGGATTCTGTTCCCGGGTTGGGATGGGATCCTCACCGCGTGGTTCTGACAGGATGAACAGGATTTACAGGATGCCTCTGAACCGGCAGAGCCCACGCCAGCATCCTGTCCATCCTGTAATCCTGTCCAGATTCAGGGGCCCCTCATCCTGTGCTCAGCAGGGGTGCACGGCTGCCTTACGGGCACTCGTCCGCTGAGTCCGGTCGAGGCGGCGACGAGACACCGGCGTCAACGCAGGTTCGGGTCCGGGGGCCAAGTTTGACGGTGCGAATTGCGCCGGCGAAGGTGAGCTCCGTGAAGGTCCGGGAAATCATCCGCATGATTGAGGCTGAGGGCTGGTATCTGGAACGTACGCGAGGAAGCCACCGGCAATACAAACATGCCACCCGGCCGGGCTTGGTCACGGTTCCAGGTAAGCCAGGAGACGATCTTGCGCCCGGAACGCAAAACAGCATTCTCAAGCAATCGGGACTGAAATGAGCAGGTATCTGATCATTATTGAGGGGACCGCCACCGGATTTTCGGCTTATTCGCCGGATCTGCCGGGTTGCGTGGCTACTGGCCGCACCCGCGAGGAAGTGGAGGCTGAGATGCATGATGCGATCGAGTTCCACATCGAGGGTTTGCGGTTGTCGGATTGTCCGGTGCCGGAGCCACGATCCTGGGCCGCCTACTGCGAAGTCGCGGCGTGATCCGGAGGTTGGCAAGGTCGGCGATCCCTGATCCAGCGATGGGATGGGTTGCGTGGATGCCGAACCGAAGGCTCCAGAGACCGCCGGGAGCACAGTCAGGTTCCCTTCCAACGGTCGGTGCCTGGCGTCCCTGAGATGATGCTTCGTTCCTATGCGTGCGTGTCCACAATGCGGTGCAGAACTTCTGATTGAGCATCCAAAGGGGCCGACGATGTGGGTGGAGAGGTGCCCGGCTTGTACCTATGAGGGTGGAGGTACCGTGAGTCTCCGCATTGGGCTAGGCGGACGCTTGGCCTGAACGTGGGCGGGGCGTACTCTGGGTCGGTTTTCACCTTCGGCGACGCGACTCTCATATGAAGCTTGGGATTACCAAAGATGACCTGCCGGACATCGCGAGGAGCTTTTGTACCCTCATTTCAGGAGCAGGTGTTGGCATGATCCTCGCCGTTGCCTTCATTCCAAAAGACGATCGGAAGATTTTCCAATTCCAGTACTTCGTTGTGGCACAGCTCTTGGGCGTAGGTGGGGCTGTCTTGAGGTGGCTGATCGACTGGATCCGCTCCAGGAGGGCGGAAAAGGATTTGGGCCATCACGGGGACGTTGCCTAACACCTCGGCGGAATGGATCGGGTGGGGACGGGCCTGGATCACGATGGAGTGGGCATGCCGATTGGCTTCTGACAGGATGAACAGGATTTGCAGGATGGTTCTGGCGGGAAGTTCTCAGGCCAGCATCCTGTCCATCCTGCCATCCTGTCCCGAAACCAGAAGCCTCTCTCGGCCTGTGTCCGGGGCGGCAACGTCCTCGTTGCCTTCTCCAGCCTCTTCCCAAGGCGATGAGGACATCGCCGCTCCGATCTCTTTCTCAGACGGGGGTAGGTTCGGGATGCACCGGGTAAATCCGACCATCGGAGATGCGTTTTGACAGCCCAAAGGAGATGTGAGGCCATTGGTCGGTCTGAAGAACGTCGTCTGCCTGAGCACGTCCGAAGCCATCATGAGGACATCGAGCCCGTATCTCCGCCCTCTCATGCTCGGTGCCTTCTGGTTCGCCGCCGTCGCACTGAAGATGGTCTCCCGGCATCCGGGCCATTGGTCCACGTACCCGCCCAGGAACTTCGTGGTTCTTGTGATCGCATGGATCATTACGGCCTTGGTGGTTGGTGCGGTGGCCGCACGATGGGAACGGTTGCGTTCCTGGTGGACTGTCGCGTTGGGGACCGTGGCCGCTTCGCTGGCCGTGCTGGGATGCATGCTCCTTGTGGTTGCGCAGGTCCGACGCCCTGTGCCGCGAACCTTCGAGAGTACCGATGCCATGATGGAGCATCTTGCGGGCATGGCGGCGCAGTGGGTGAAGAAGGACCGAGGGATTGATCTGGATTACTCGGTTGATTCGATCCGAATCATCGAGGAGGAGTTGGCGCGGGTCTCCAAGGAAATCGATCATGCCAACCCGCAGCGAGGTACGTTGGGGCTGGCGTCGGGTTATGGCGCCTACATCGGAGAGGTCTTTCGCAGGCGCAGCGGGGGTTCCTGGGCGGCGGATCATCCGATTGGCGGCCAGCAGTCCTTCCCCCTGACCACCAAGAGCAACGGCACGATCTTTCCTGTTGGATGGTGTTGGAAGCGACTCACGGTCGGCGAAGAGGACAACGTTTATCACAAGGCGATGTTGTTCTCGCAGCCCGGAAATCTCCTCACCAACGCCGCGCCGGATGGCTCGCTGACCATTCAGACTCCGAGGGTGGTTGAGCCAGTTGGCGCAGTGAACGGGAGTCAGCCGATGCGCCCAGAGACAAAAGGAGCCTCGACGGTGGCTGATCCCCGTCGCTGAGCATCACCTTCGCCTCCCAGGAAGCACGGTTGCGATGAACTACGCTGAACTCCGAGGCCACCCGGCCGACTTTGAGGTCCGTTATCGACTCCTTGCTGCCGAGGAGGGGGGACGCGTCACCGGCCCGCCACGCCAACCCTACCGGTGCGATTGGGCTTATGATGGCGACGACATCGCCCAGGCTGGCGTCTTCATGATCCATCCCGAGTTCCTGTCGCCCGATGGCTCAGTGCTTCCGGAGGGTTCGCCCGTTGGATCCATCGGCCTCGCGACGATGTGGATTCTTGATCCGGAAATGCGGTCCGGGATTCACAGACAGCGGATTCGATCGGGTGTGCGAGGGTTTTTCATGGAGGGGAACCGCAGGGTCGCTGAGGCAGAGGTGACGCGTGTCATCGGACTGCACACGAACCCAGCTACGACCAAGGAGCGAGGAGGCTAGGACCTCAGAGGAATGCAGCGGATGGGGAGATGCTGCGGCCTGGTTTCGGACAGGATGAACAGGATTTACAGGATGGTTCCGCCGGGAAGATCTCAAGCCTGCATCCAGTCCATCCTGTTATCCTGTCCAGATTCAGGGGCCCCTCATCCTGTGCTCGGCAGTGGTGCACGGCTGTCTTGCGGGTTGGGTCCTTCCTGAGGTACCCGTGAGGTCGTCGAAGCAGACGTTCCAGCGAACGGGCGCCAGCCGACTCGCCGAGTGGCGATGCGGGCTGGGAGGCGGTGGCTGGCTCCGGCGGTACATCGTACGTTTGGCAGGATTATGAAGCTGAAGGACCGGCTGTTGCGAATTTTCGCTTCGGATGACGTGCATCGCCAGTTGTATCCTGCTCCGGTGGTACCGTTCCGCATCAGGAAGTATGGGCCTTCGGACAGGGACGCGGTCCTGAGACTATACGATTCCAATGCACCTGGAAGATTCCCGGTCGGCCACAGGCCGTGTTTCGAGAGGTTCCTGTTTGATTGCGACGATGAGCTGTTCGTTGCCGTTCATCCGACGGAGGGTGTGATCGCGTGTGGAGGTGTGAGTTCAAATGGACCGGGAGTCCACACCTTGTGCTATGGACTGGTGAGTCCCCGGTTTCAGGGAGAGCGGATCGGATCTACGATGACGCTGGCCAGATTGGCTTTTGCGACGCGAACGGAAGGGGTGAACTCCTCCAGGGTTTACGTGGTGCACAAGTCGCTCAAGTTTTACGAGAGGTTCGGATATCGGGTGTCTGGTAAGTGGCTTGGGGAAGATCAGAGCGAATACCCTTTTGCAGTCTTGGAGTACCTTTCCGAGATCAGAGGGTCGATTGAAGGGGTCCTGGCCAAGCGCGGACATCGCATTCCAAGGAGCATCCCGTTGAAGAGCTCCAAGGTCGTGGAAGCGGGGGCAAGCGACGTTTCGGCGGGGTGACAGTCTACCGGGATAAGATTACTACGTGACGGAGGCTGGGCGCGAGGAGGGGCAGTATCTGCTTTCGGTGATCTTGCTGGGGGGACAAGTCCGGTTCTTCCCGGTGTGAGGCAGTGGAGATATTGGAGGCCGCAGTTGCCGACGGGGACTATCCGGTAGCCCAACGGTTGCTGGAGGATGTTGCCGCTGGCAGGGAGGACATTGCGTGTACTTGTCGCCGCTACCTGCGACCCGGTCTGGCCCGTCGACATTGCCCTTTGCATCGTCCGAATATGGGAAGCGGTTAGCTTGGAACGGGCAATTCACTTAACGGCGGATGGAAGGGTTGGAGCACCGGATCCACACTGGGCTTGGGTGTAACCTCGCAGAGGATTTCAGCAGGCGTGGATCACGATGGAGTGGCTACTCCCGGTTTGCTTCGGGGAAAAGGGAGTGGAGTCAGGTGGCCAAGCGATGCCTGGGGGGATGGCTCCCGTCGCTGACCTCTGCGATCCTCAATGCATGTATGAAGGGCCACCTGGATGGCGAGTTGGGCAGTCACCTTTGGGTCTATGGTCGCCGACGTTGGAAGCCTCGGGAGCGACCTCTCTCCCCGCACTCTCGGCGGCTCCGCGTGAGACTACTCCAGTGGTTCGGGTTCTTGCGAGTGGGCCACAACCGCGATGCGGTTGGGATCGTTTATGAATTGGACCCAGGGTTGGCCTCGTTCCTCGGCCAACCCTGGGCTAGGTGTCGCAACGCCTTTGGCGTTGTTGAGGCAGGACGCGGGTTTGGTGATGTCCTTGGCCGTATCCATGCGATTGAAGGCGGGGACAGGTTCACGCGGAGACGCGGAGACGCGGAGAAACGCCACTTGGAGGGGAGGCGGAGCAGTCACCGTTTGGTGAATAGTGTCCAACGTTGGAAGGTTGGGGACCCGCCCCTCTCTCCGCGCTCTCCGCGGCTCCGCGTGAGAATTCTGCTGCATGGATACGGCTTGGAGGTTCCTTACCGATCTGTGTAATCGGTAATCTGTGGATCCAACTGCCCTTCCGGGTTCAGGCAGCCCGCTTCGCTTCGCCGCGGTTCCAGAGGAGCCAGAGTGGGAGGAGGGCGAGGAGTGGGAGCAGGCCGGCGAGGGCGAGGCCGTAGTCGAAGGAGCCGGTGCGGTCGACGACGATGCCGAAGAGGCGTTGGGCTTGGGCGGGAAGGATCCATCCGGCCACGCCGGCGATGCCGGTGATCTTGCCCTGGTGTTCGCCGGGGAGGTCCTGGGTGAAGGCGTGGTACAGGGGAAACACCCCGAGAGCCCCGGCGGCGACGAGGGCGAGGACGATCAGGAGCGGGGCTCCCTTGGACAGCCATGGGACCGCGGCGGCGGTGGCGCAGAGCAGGCTGCATCCGGCGAAGACCCAGATGCGCGACGCATGCACGCCGAGGCCGCGATGGGTCAGGCGTGCGGCGAGGGCCCCGGCGGCGATGCATCCGATGTCCGCAGCCGCGAACCAGGCGGAGTTGAAGTAGAGGGCTTCGGCCTCGGAGTAGCCGCGTCCCTTCTGGAGGAACATGACGAGCCAGGCGCGGAGCACCTGCCAGGTGGTGTTGATGCAGGCGATGGTGCCCAGGATGACCAGCATGCGTCGGCTGAGGAGCACGTCCAGGAGCGAGGTCTTGGGACCGGAACGGACGGGTGTGGCTGGGCCGGCTGGATTGCCCGCGAGATCGCTGGAGCGGACGAGGAGGTACCACGGGATGATCCACAACAGGCCGGCGGCACCGACGACCAGGAATGGGGTCCGCCATCCGCCCGGGACCGAGGCGTCCCCCATCAGCATTCGGAGGATGAGCGGCGTGATGATGGCTCCGAGCGAGGCGCCGCTCTGGAGAAGTCCGTTGCCGAAGGATCGCTGGCGTTCGTCGAGGATCAGTCGGGTGGTCCGGATGGCGCAGGGCCAGTGGCCGGCTTCGAAGAAACCCAGCAGGGCGCGACAGAGGAGCAGTTGGTCGGCGGTCTGGGCCTTTCCGGTGGCAAAGCCGGCGATCGACCACAGGACTAGGACGAGGGCGTACAGGCCCCGGACACCGAAGCGGTCGGCGGCCCAGCCGAAGACGACGGAGCCGGCGGCGAAGGCATATCCGAACACGGCCTCGATCTGGCCGTACTGGGTCTGGGAGAGTTGGAACTCGTCCTTGATGCGCACCGAGGCGCCCGCAAGCGTCTGGCGATCCATGTAGTTGATCGCCGAGGCCAGCAGCAGCAGGCCGCAGACGATCCATCTCCAGGAGGGCGAGCGGGTGTCCGGGTTCACGGGTGCAGGGGTTCGGGTGGCTCGTTACCAGGAGTGGCCGTCCCAGCAGACGACGCGTTCGAGGAGGCCGACGGCGTCGGCGGAGAAGACGCGGAACAGGTGTTCGCCCTTCTCGGCCGAGGCGAGGTGGGGCCAGCCGATGTGGCCGGGGGTGGAGCGATCCTTGGTGATCCAACCGCGGGCGGCGGGGTTGAAGGTGTCGCCGGGTTCGACGGGTTGGGCGTTCCGGTAGTCGCCGACGAGATGCGGGGCGATGCGCAGGATCATCGAGGTCTCCCATTCGCAGGCGTGGCCCATCTCGCGCTGGTGGAGCGAGGGGTCGGATTCCCACGGACGGGCACCCAGGCTCCAATAGGTGCCGAGCAGGAGGAGGAGGTCGGTGCGGGCGCGATGGCGTTGTCGGAGCTCGAAGATGGCCTGGCGTCCGGGGACGTCATTTCCTCCGTGGCCATTGAGGAAGACGATCCGATGGAAGCCGTGCGCGAGGAAGTTCTCGGCGAGGCCCGAGAGGAGGTCGAGGTAGGCGCGCGGCGGCGCGGAGAGCGTGCCCTGGAAGTCGAGGTGATGGTCGGAATTTCCGAGCCAGGTCAACGGAGCGAAGAGGACCTTGTCGTGGAGTTGCTGCTTCACGCGGCGGACGACCTCGCCGAGCAGGAGGCTGTCGGTGAAGAGGGGAAGGTGGTGGCCGTGTTGTTCGAGGGCCGCGATGGGAATCACCACCGGCGTGTTCCGGGGAAGGGCCGCCACGGCGGGCCAGGAAAGATCCGTGAGTTCCATGGATCCACCGAGCGTCAGGCCTGCTCGCCGAAGATTCAAGGCGGGCCACGGATGGTGGGGAGGGGTTATCCACAGATTACAGGTATTGCACGGATGAATGGGGAAGAAGGGGAGAAGCTTGGGGCTTCACCGCGGCTCGTGGGGACACTCGCCCCACCGGAGAGGGTGATGTGTTCATGGCCCCGGATGGGTTTTGGGTCCTTCTGCAACCCCTCCGGGGTTGTTTTCCCCCTTCGTCCAAACCCGGGGTGCGCTTCGCGACCCCGGGCTATCGGCTGTTATCCCTTCGGGATAGGGACGCTCACCATGTCGTCAGTTTGACGATGTCGAGGTGGGCGGTCGAAGCGCATGGCGGTTGAAATTCGGCGAAAGACGGCATGTTCACCCATCCCAAACTGCGCTGTTGTGATGGGCTGAGTCGTATCCATGCGGTTGAAGGCGGGGACAGGTTCACGCGGAGAAAGGACACTTGGACGGCAGGCTGAGCAGTCACCGTTGAGTGAGTAGTGTCCGACGTCGGAAGGTTGGTGACCCGACCCTCTCTCCGCGCTCTCCGCGGCTCCGCGTGAGAAATCTGCTGCATCGATACGGCTGAGTTCTGCGGCTCAGCGGTCCCTGTACTCGGGTGACGGACTCGACGTAGGTTCGGTGGGTGCCGGGGCCGCGATTCCAGTATGTGCGGGGAGGGCTGCATCTGCCGGGATGGCGGATGTGGCTGGATGCGCATGACGCGATCGGGGCGGGAGAGTTGGTGTTCGTGAGTCATGCGCACTCGGATCATACCGCGAACCATGCGGAGGTGATGCTGACCGAGGCGACGCGACGCCTGATGCGGGCGAGGGTCGGCGGCCAGCGGACGGAACATGTGCTGGGATTTGGGGAGCGGGTGGATCTGCGGGAGGGACGGTTTGGCGGGGCCCGGGATGGATTCCTGACACTCCTGCCGGCGGGGCATGTGCTGGGCTCGGCCATGTCGCTGCTGGAAGACGAGTCGGGGTCATTGCTGTACACGGGGGATTTCAAGCTGCGTTCGGGCCTGTCTTCAGAGGTGTGCGAGCCGCGTCGGGCGGACGTGCTGGTGATGGAGACGACATTCGGCCTGCCGCA
Source organism: Limisphaerales bacterium (assembly GCA_965284395.1). Classification (GTDB taxonomy): domain Bacteria; phylum Verrucomicrobiota; class Verrucomicrobiia; order Limisphaerales; family UBA9464; genus UBA6176. The sequence goes on from OZ260084.1 coordinate 2,699,870, forward strand.
TTATGTCATGCCGCCGACGGAGGAGGTTCTGCAGGGGATCCTTCGGTTCTGTCAGGAGGCGCTGGCCGACGGGCAGGTACCGATCCTGTTGGGTTACTCGCTCGGGAAGTCGCAGGAGGTGCTGTCGTCGTTGTTGCGGGCGGGTTTGCCCGTGATGCTGGCGGATCCGGTGGCCAAGTTGACGCGGATCTATGCGGATCTGGGACGCGAGTTCCCGCCTTACCGGTCGCTGGTGCCGGCGGAGGCCGCGGGACACGTGGTCCTGTGCCCGCCGGGAAAGGGGTTGGCGAACCTGCGGCAGGAACTCGGTCGGGTCCGGGTCGCCATGATGACCGGATGGGCGATGGATCCCGGGTGCCGGTATCAGTATCAGGTGGACGCGGCGTTTCCGCTGAGCGATCACGCGGATTATCCGGATCTGCTGGCGATGGTCCGTCGGGTTGAACCGAAGTGCGTGTACACGCTGCATGGATTCGCCGCTGAGTTCGCCGCGGACGTCCGGGCGATGGGGGTCGAGGCCTGGGCGTTGACGGGCGATGAGCAGTTGGAGCTGGGGCTTGGGCGACGTCCGGAGGCGAGGATGCCGAAGCCGGTGGTCCGCGTGACGGTGGACAAGGTCGCAGAGCCCGGGGGACAGGGCGAAGGTCGGGAACGCTGCGAAGGCGGGACCGGGCCGGGGGCGATGTTCGAGGCGCTCCGGTTGGCGGGGTCTCGGGAGGAAAAGGTGCGGCTGTTGGCCGGGTTTGTGTCGGGTTTGGACGTGGACGATGTCGAGCCGATGGTGCGTTGGTTTTCCGGGATGGCATTGGCTCCCGCCAGTCCGGCAAGGGGCTTCCTCAACGCCCGGTTGGTGCGCGAGGCGGTCTGCATCGGGGCCGGGGTCGGTTCGTCGGAGTATCATCAGGCCGAGTTGGTGTCGGTGAATCCGGGCGAGGTGGCGAAGCGGTTGTTCCCCGGGCGGGCTGGTTCAGCAGGTGAGGCTTTTGGGCTGGGGCAGTGGAAGGCTGGATGGCAACGCGTCGCGGAGGGTCGGTCCACGTCGGTGGTCCGCGAGGCGTTGGCCCGCCTGTTTCGCGATGCCGGGCAGGATTCCATCCAGCATCTCGTGAACCTGGCCGTCGGTGACCTGCGACTTGGATTGCGACGGGAGTGGGTACTGGAGTCTGTGGCGCAGGCGTTCGGGGCGCAGCTGGGGTTGGTGCGGCGTGCGGTGGTGTTGTCCGGGTGCCCGGGGGTAGCGGCTCTGGCCGCTCGGACGGGTGCCCTCGCGGCCGTGGATGTGGTTCCGATGCGTCCGTTGGTGGATTGGGTGGAGGACGGCTCATCCGGCGACTTCGGCAAGCGCGGATGGGTCCGGTGCCAGGTTCATCGGTCGGGAGACGAGGTTCGCGTGTGGACGGTGGATCAGGCGGAGATCACGGATCGGGTCCCGGGAGTGGTCCGCGCGATGAAGGGCTGGGCTGGGGATGTCGTGTTGGACGGGTGGGCGGCGGTCGCCTCGACTGGAAGGGGGAAACCGATACCGGAGGCAGAAGGCCCGGACTTGTTCGGCGGGGGTGTCCGGGTCGCCCCGCAGCTACAGGTGGAGGACGTGTTGTGGGCTGAGGGACGCGCCTGGATCGGAGCCTCGGAGGATGAACGGCGCGCCTGGATGGCCCGGATTCAGCTTCCGGGAGGGATCGAGGCCGCGGGGAAGGTCCACGGCCCTGAAATGGGGGGATGAAGATGGGGACAGGCTCACGCGGAGACGCGGAGGCGCGGAGGGGGGACGGTTTCCCGCAGGGGCGCAGAGGCGCTGGGAAGACGGATCGCAGCGGCCTTCGCTTTCGTCGTTGTAAACCCGTCCTTGATCCCTTCGCGCCGTCGCGGCTTCGCGCGAAACCGTCTCGAGGGTGTGTGGACCACGCGCGAAGTCGCGAGGACACATCCCCGATTCCGGCGACAGGATTGGAGTTTCCGGCGCGGGGCGAACGTTTCAGGCTTTGGCGAAACTTAGCGATTTCATCTCCATGTCCCGATCCCTGCCTGCGCCGCTGAGCGGCATCGTTCCTCCCCTGGTCACCCCGCTGACGCCCGAAGGGCGACTGGATGAACCCGCCGTGGGTCGTCTCGTCGAGCACATCATCGCGGGCGGGGTGTCAGGGGTGTTCGTGTTGGGCACGACCGGAGAAGGCCCGTGCCTGAATGCCGGCTTGCAGGCGGCCATGGTGAAAGCGTCAGTGGAGGCGGTGGCGGGTCGGATCCCGGTGTTGGTGGGGATCACGAGTTCGGTGGTGGAGGATTCGCGGGCGCTGGCACGGGTTTCGGCGGACGCCGGTGCGGATGCCTTGGTGCTGGCGCCGCCATTCTACCTGCCCGCTGTCGGGGCAGACCTGCGCAAGCATGCGGAACTGGTGCTGGCGAGCGCGCCGCTGCCGCTGTTCCTGTACAACATGCCGTCGCTGGTGAAGACGCCGATCCCGCTCGACGTGGTGGCGTGGGCGATGGACCAGCCGGGGATCGCCGGGCTCAAGGACAGCTCCGGCGACTTCATCTATTTTCATCGGGTGCTGCAGCTGACGAAGGCGCGGAAGGATTTCGCGGTGTTCATCGGGCCCGAGGAGATGCTGGGGGATGCGGTGCTGTTCGGGGCGCACGGTGGCGTGTGCGGCGGGGCGCAGGTGTTCCCGAAGCTCTACGTCAACCTGGCCAAGGCGGCGAAGGCCGGGGAGATGGATCGGGTGCGCGACCTGAACAACCGTCTGCAGGCGATCTCGAAGCACCTGTATGGAACGACCGGCTACGCGGCGAACGTGATCCGCGGGATCAAGGTCGCGCTGCACCTCAAGGGCCTGGCGGGTGATACGCTGAGCGAGCCGTTCGGCGTGGCGACGGAGGCGGACCGGGATCGGATCCGGGCCGCGCTGGCGGTGCTGGATCCGATGATGGGGGAATACTGAGTGGGTGGTTTCCAGTGCCCAGTTGCCAGTTGCCAGTTCCTTGGGAACGGGTGACTGGGAACTCAATGATCCCGCCTCGTGACCTCGGCGGCTACGAACGGTTCGCCTGGTTACCTCGGCGGCTACTTCATGCCGACGTAGACGCGGTGGACGTCGTCGTGGTCGTCGATGGCGTTGAGGAAGTTGCTGACGTCGGCCTTGTCGGCGTCGCTGATCTCGACGGGGTTCTTGGCGACGTAACGGATCTCGGAGGCGACGATGTTCCAGCCGGCGGTCTTGAGCCAGGTGGAGACGGTGGAGAGATCCTTGATCTCGGTGAGGAAGCGCGCGCCCTGGGAACCTTCGGGGATTTCCTCGGCCTCGAGCGCCTCGACGTTCTGGGCGCCGGCCTCGATGGCGTCGCCCTCGGGGTCGCGGGAGGTCCCGGGGTGGGTGGCTTCGACGACGCCGAGGCGGTCGAAGAAGAAGCTCATGCTGCCGGGCTGGCCGAGCTGGCCAGCCTGGAAGAGGCGGCGGATGTCGGGAGCGGTGCGGTTCCGGTTGTCGGTGAGGCACTCGACGATGACCGGGACCTTGTGCGGGGCGAAGCCTTCGTAGAACACGGTCTCGTACTCGACCTTTTCGTCGAGGAGCCCGGCGCCCTTCTTGATGGCGCGGTCGATGGTGTCTCGATAGACGCTGGCCTTCCGGGCCTTCTCGACGGCGACGTGGAGGCGGGGGTTGCCGTCGGGATCGGCGCCGCCGAGCTTGGCGGCGACCATGATTTCGCGGACGAGTTTTCCGACGATCTGGCCCTTCTTCTGGGCGTTGGCTTCACGACCTGCCTGCTTCCATTGAGCTCCCATGATTGGGAGATCATGCCGGAAGGAAGGGCAGGATTGAAGCGTGGAGATTGTCCACTGGGGGCGGGATGCAGGGGAGGGCGGTTATCCACAGATTGCACGGATTACACAGATGATCGGCGTCGGGGTTGGAATCGGCATCGGTATCGAGTCCCAGCCTCCTTCGATTCCGATTCCGATTCCGACCCCGGGAGACGGCTCGACAGAGTCTCGCCCCACCCCTGGTCGCGGGGACGGGCTAGAAGAGATCTCCCTGGACGGGGGTGGCGGGGGCTTCGCCGAGCTCGGAAAGGAGTCCGCGGAAGCCCCAGCGGCGGTACATGTCGCGGAGGGTGGCGACATCGCGGGGCTTTGGGGCGGTGGATTCGAGGGACGGGCCGTCCGGGAGGTCGCACTTGAGGCGGACCATGAGGAGATTGCGGCGGAGGGTTTCCGACGCGGCCATGAGTTCGGTCCGGAGTTTCTCGGCCTTGATCGACGGGGCGGCGGCGATGGCGGCCTCGGCGGAGCCGTACTTCTTGAGGAGGTCGGTGGCGGTCTTGGGGCCGACGCCTGGGACGCCGGGGATGTTGTCGACGGAGTCGCCGATGAGGGCGAGCCAGTCGGCGATCAGGTGGGGGAGGACGCCGGTCTTGGCCTCGACGTCGGCGGGGGTCCAGATCTTCTCGGTCTTGTCGTTTGGGTTGAAGATGCCGATGCGGTCGTTGACGAGCTGGAGGAAATCCTTGTCGGGCGAGGCGATGATGACGGACCAGCCGGCCTGGGCGGCCTGGGTGGCGTAGGTGCCGATCCAGTCATCGGCCTCGGTGCCTTCGCGCTGGAGTTGGGGCCAACCGGCGGCGTCGAGCCACTGCGCCAATTGGGGGAGTTGTACGTCGAGGGCGTCGGGAGTGGGGGCGCGGTTGGCCTTGTAGTCGGGCAGGGCGGTCATGCGATCGGAGTCGAGACCGCCATCCCAGATGACGAGGACGTGGGTGGGGGTGGTGCAGGCGATGAGCTTCTGGAGGGCCTTGATGAAGCCGAACAGGGCGTTGGTGGGGCTTCCGTCGGGGGCGTTGAGCGACCGGATCGCGTGAAAAGACCGGTAGGCGTAGGCATGGCCATCGACGAGCAGCAGGCGGGACTCCGACATGGGGCGGAGGTTTGGCCGGGTTGGGGCCGCTAGCGAGGCAAAAGGCATTTGGCGGGCGTTTTGACTTGGGGGTGGGAAGTGCCGTAACGTGGCCGCGATGAACGTGACGCGTCACAGCGACGCCAACTTTGAAGCGCAGCTGGCCAAGGCGGCTGGGGGGTCGAGCCTGTTCGATCCCGTGATTGATGAACGGACGAGAACCATCGTGGAGGCGGTGCGGGCGAAGGGGGATGCCGCACTGGTGGAACTGACCGAACGTTTTGACGGGGCGAAGCTGACGGCCGCCGGCCTGGCGGTGTCGGAGGCGGAGCTGAACGCCGCGACGGCAGCGGTGGATGAACCGTTGCGGGCCGCGGTGGCGGATGCCCACAAGAGCGTGGACACCTTTGCCCGGAAGTCGCTACGGGTGGACTGGCAGACCAAGAACCATCACGGGGCGGCGGTGGGCGAGAAGTTCGACCCGTTCCAAAGGGTCGGCATCTACATCCCGGGCGGGACGGCACCGCTGGTGTCGACGGCGCTGATGACGATCACGCTGGCGAAGGCGGCGGGCTGCCCGGAGATCGTGGTGTGCACGCCGTGCGGGAAGGACGGCAAGGTCAACCCGGCGCTGCTGTACGCGGCGAAGACGGCGGGTGCGACGGAGATCTACAAGGTGGGCGGCGCGCAGGCGATCGCGGCGATGGCGCTGGGCACGGCCAGGATCGGGCGGGTGCAGAAGGTGTTCGGGCCGGGCAACGCCTACGTCGTGGCGGCGAAGCGGCTTTTGTTCGGGCACGTGGCGGTGGACCTGTTGCCGGGGCCGAGCGAGGTGCTGGTGCTGGCGGATGATTCGGCGAACCCGAAGTTCGTGGCGGCGGACCTCCTGGCGCAGGCGGAACACGGATCCGGGCACGAGCGCGTGTGGATGATCACGACGTCGGGCAAGCTGCTGAAGGCGGTGGAGAAGGAGATCACCCGCCAGCTGCCAAAACTGTCGCGCCGGGCGTTCATCGAGAAGGCACTGGCGGCGAACGGCTGGCTGATCCACGTCGAGGAACTGGATCATGCCCTGGCGTTGGCCAACCGGCTGGCGCCGGAGCACTGCGAAGTCATGACCGCGCATGCGCGGGACGTGGCGCGCCGGGTGACCACGGCGGGCGCGATCTTCCTGGGTGATTATTCGCCGACGGTACTGGGCGATTACGTCGCGGGGCCGAGCCATGAGCTGCCCACGGGCGGTGCGGGCCGATGCTTCGCGGGCCTGACGGTGGATCAGTTCCAGCGCCGGACGAGCATCGTCGAGTACGGCAAGGGCGCGCTGAAGCAGGCGCTGGCGTCCGTGCAGAAGTTCGCGCAGGTCGAGGGACTGGATGCCCACGGGCGTTCGGCGACGATCCGGGCGGACAAGTAGTGGAGCGCGGCGGGCCCGGATTGGGCCGCTGTAGGGAGTCAGGCAGAGGCAGGCGGGCGTGAGGACGACGGAGGTGTCGTCGTTCCGTTCGCTGGCCAGGTTTGGGTTGTTCGATCCGATTCTACGATGAGTGCCAAGAACAAGGTGGTGGCGTCGCGTGTCCGTCCGATGGTGGCGGCGCTGCACGCGTACGTCCCGGGCGAGCAGCCGAAAGTGCGCGGGCTGATCAAGCTCAACACGAACGAGAACCCGTATCCGCCGGCACCGGCCGTGCTGAAGGCGACGCGGGCCGCGGTGGACGGGCGGCTTCGGCTGTACCCGAATCCGACGTCGTCGGGGCTCCGGGCAAAGCTGGCGGCAATGCATGAGTGTGGTCCGGAGAACATCTTCATCGGGAATGGTTCGGACGAAGTGCTGGCGTATCTGATCCGGGCCTTCGTGGAGCCGGTGACGGCGGTGCCCAAGGGATCCTCGAAGGCGAAGGTCCAGTATCTCTGGCCGTGTTATTCGCTGTACCCGGTGTTGGCGGAGACGCACGGGGCGCGGCCGGTGGCGGTGCCGTTGGAGCCCGATTTCAGCCTGCCGACCGTGCCGGCGTTGCGGCGAGGCGGGCAGTGGGATTTCGACGCGGCCTTGAGCCTCGTGACGACGCCCAACGCCCCGAGCGGGCGGGGCTACACGACGGCGGAGCTGGATACACTCTGCCGGGCGCAGAAGGGGATGCTGGTGCTGGACGAGGCGTACGTGGACTTCGCCGAGCAGGACGCCTTGGTGCTGGCGCGGAAGCATCCGCATGTGGTCGTGACGCGGACCTTCTCGAAGGCCTTCTCGCTTTGCTTCCAGCGGGTGGGCTACGCGGTGGCGCATGCCGACGTGGTGGCGGCCCTGGACAAGGTCCGGGACAGCTACAACGTGAACGGCCTCGGACAGATCGCCGCCGAGGCGACGCTCGATGCGTTGCCCTATTACCGGAAGAACTTCGCGCGGATCATCAAGACCCGGGAACGGTTGCGTCGGGAGCTGACAGGGCTGGGCTGGAAGGTGCTGCCGAGCCAGACCAACTTCCTGCTGGCCGAGCCTCCGGGTGCGCCGGCGAAGGAGTGGCTGGAACGGTTGCGGGCGAAGAAGATCCTGGTGCGGTGGTTCTCGCTGCCGGAGATCCAGAAGTACCTCCGGATCACGATCGGCACGGATGCCGAGGTGGACGCCCTGCTGAAGGTGGTGCGGTGAATCCTGGGGATCCAGGTGCGGCGGAGTTGCCGGCAGAACTGGCGGCTGCGTTGTCGCGCGCCGGGGCTGAGACGTGGGGTTTCGTCGATTCGGGCGAGGTCGAGCCCGTGTTGAACATGGCGTTCGACGAGGCGCTGCTCGTTCAGGCAGCGGACGTGGGCATGCCGGTTTTGCGGTGGTATGGTTGGAGTTCGCCAGCGGCAACGTTCGGATACTTCCAGCATTACGAAGAGATCGCGTCGTGGACGCGGATCCGACCCTTGCTGCGGCGACCGACGGGCGGCGGACTGGTGCCGCACCTGTCGGACTGGACGTATTCCCTGGCCGTGCCTCCGGACCATGACTGGTACGGCCTACCCGCGGTGGAGAGCTACGAGCGCATGCACCGCTGGTTGCAGCGGGCCTTCGCGATCCGCGGCGTGTCCACGCGCGTGGCGGACTGTTGCGAACCATCCGGGCCCGGGCAGTGTTTCATCGGGTGGGAGAAGTTCGACCTCCTGCAAGGTGGCCGCAAGATCGCCGGCGCGGCCCAGCGCCGGAACAAGATGGGCCTGCTCATCCAGGGAAGCATCCAGCCGGTGCCCGCGGGCGTGGACCGGGCGGCGTTCGTGGAAGCGATGCGGGAAGGGGCGACTTACGACTGGGGCGTCGCGTGGAAGACGCTGGAGCCGGAGCATTGGATGGCGACGGCGGGGGATTTGGTGAAGTCGAAGCATGCCGACGACGCGTATCAACGGCGTCGGTGAGGGGGACATTCTCGTGAACAAACAGGAAGTGCTGAGGAAGATCGTGGAGAAGCTGGCGTCGGAGCTGGATCTCTACCTGCGTGCGGCGCGGACGGCGGCGGCCGAGGCAACGGATGAACAGAGCAAGGCGGAGAACAAGTACGACACGCGTGGCCTGGAGGCCTCGTATCTGGCGCGCGGCCAGTCCCGGCAGGCGGCGGAGATCGAGTCGGCCGTGGTGCTGTTCCGGGGATTGGCGGGCAAGGTCTTCAACGAGGCGGCACCCATCGACGTCGGAGCGCTGATCGAACTCAAGGGGCGACGTGTGCGCGCGTTCTATTTCATGGGACCGAAGGCCGGTGGCACCGAGGTGGAACACGACGGCGAGGAGATCACCGTCATCACCGCCGCATCGCCCTTGGGGACCCAGCTGATCGGACGCAAGGTCGGCGACCGGGTGAAGATGCCCTCGGGTGAGGAGTTCAAGGTGGCGTCGGTCTCCTGAGGGCGGCGAAGAAGCGCCTCATCCCAGCGCAGCCGGCGGGAGGCCGGTGCGCATGAAGCGGATGTCGACGGCGTCCATGCCGGCGGCGCGGATGGCCTGCATGCCGAGGTTGGTGTCCTCGAAGGCGCGGCAGCGGGTGGGTTCGACACGGATTCGGCGGGCGGCCTCCAGGAAGATGTCGGGTGCGGGTTTCTGGCGGGTGACGTCCTCGTTGGTCACGACGGCATCGAACCAGTCGAGGATTTCGAGGTGCTCCAGGATGTGGCGGATGGCGTGACGCGAACCGCCGGAGGCGACGGCCATGGGGATGCGACCGCGGTGTTCGCGGGCGATGGCGACGACTTCTTCGACGGGACCGACCTCGGGGAGGAAGTGGAGGTAGAGATCTTCCTTCTCGCGGGCGAGGGCGATCGGGTCGATGTCCGGCCGGTTCTGTTCCTGGGCGAGCAGCTTGAGGATGTCGCGCGTGGGGACGCCGCCGAGTCCGTAGAAGCGGGTCTCGGGGAAATCGAGGCCGTGACGGGAAGCGAGTTCACGCCACGCCCGCCAGTGCAGGGGCATGGTGTCGGCTAGGGTGCCGTCGCAGTCGAAGATGAGGCCGGCCGGGATGAAGTCGGGCATGTCAGAAAGCGGTAGGAGGCTCAGGTCTGGACGAGGGCGAGGCGTTCCTGGACCTCGCGTCCGATGAGGGGATCGAGGATCGGGTCGAGGTCGCCTTCGACGAAGGCGGAGAGGTTGTAGAGGGTCACCTCGATCCGGTGGTCGGTGACGCGGTTCTGGGGGAAGTTGTAGGTGCGGATCTTCTCGGAACGGTCGCCGGTGCCGACCTGGCCGCGACGTTCGCGGGCCATCTTCTCGGCTTCCTCGGCGAGCTTCCGTTCGAGGAGGCGGGAGCGGAGGACCATCATGGCCTTCGCCTTGTTCTTGTGCTGGGAACGTTCGTCCTGGCAGCGGACCTCGAGGCCGGAGGGCTTGTGGACGATGCGGACGGCGGAGTCGGTGGTGTTGACACCTTGACCGCCGTGGCCGCCGGCGCGGCAGACGCTGATGTCGAGGTCCTCGGTCTTGATCTCGACGTCGACCTCCTGGGCTTCCGGGAGCACGGCGACGGTGGCGGTGCTGGTGTGGATGCGGCCCTGGGCCTCGGTGGCCGGGACGCGTTGGACGCGGTGGACGCCGGACTCGTGCTTGAGTCGCTTGAAGACATCCTGACCGGAGATGAGGAGGACGACTTCCTTGAGGCCGCCGAGGTCGGAGGTGGAGGCGTCGAGGGTCTCGACCTTCCATCCGCGCGTTTCGGCGTAGCGGGTGTACATCCGGCAGAGGTCGGCAGCGAAGAGCGCGGCCTCGGCACCGCCGGCGGCGGCACGGATCTCGACGACCGAATTGCGGGAATCGGTAGGACTGGGCGGGGCGATGCCGTCGAGGAGGCGGAGGGTGACCTTCTCGCGTTCGGCTTCGAGGCGTTGCAATTCCTCGGTGGCCATCTGGCCGAGTTCGGAGTCCGGGGACTCGGAAAGGAGGAGTTCGCGGTTCTCGGCGATCTCACGGCCATTGCGCACCCACAGGTCGCCGTCGGCGACGAGGCTGTTCAGGCGGGAGTGTTCGCGGGTGAGTTCCTGCCCTTTCTGGGCGTTCGCGAAGGCGTCGGGGGACGACAGGAGGGCCTCCACCTCGCCGAAGCGGCGGCGGAACTTCTCGATGAAGGGGTGGAGGTCCATGGGGGAAGGCCGGTGTAGGTGTCGGGCTGGTGCTGGGGCTGGGTGCGGATCGGGGAGGGGCCTGGAAAAACAAACCCGCCCGCGGACGGCCGGTGAGGGCGCGTCGGCGGGCGGGTGGTGCAGGACGTGGCTAGGCCTTCTTCTTCTTCTTGGAAGCAGCCTCGGCCAGAGCGGCCTGAGCGGCCTGGGTCTTGGCGAGACGTTGTTGGAACTTGTCCACACGGCCGGCCGTGTCGACGAACTTTTGCTGACCCGTGTAGAACGGGTGGCAGGCATTGCAGATGCCGATCAGGATTTGCGGCTTGGTCGAGCGGGTCTCGATCACATTGCCGCAGGCGCAGCGGATCTCGCACTGCACGTAACGCGGATGAATATCAGCCTTCATGTAACGAAAAAGAGGCGCGAACGTACCAGCCGGCCGGCACGTGACAAGGTCGATTTTCTGAAAGGGCGAGTTGCGGGTGCATCTTGAGACTGCCCCTGTTCGAGAACAGGAACGGGGCGGCGACGTCCTCGTCGCCTTGGGAAGGGGTCTGGAAGGGCAACGAGGACGTTGCCGCCCCGTTTGACGCGGGAGCGCCTACCAGGGGTTTGGCTGGTTGTAGGAGACGCACCCCGAAGGCAGCGCGAAGACCTCTCTTCTGCAACCCCTTCAGGGTTGGTTGAGCCAAACCGCGGGTTTCCCGGGGTACGCTTCGCGACCCCGGGCTACCGGCTGCAACGCCTCCGGCGTACCGGACACGGAGTTCCCGGCTGTAGGCCGCGTGCCCCCACGCGGCGCATCCTCCCCCCCGCCGGGTGAGGGCACCCGGCCTTCAACCAGGGTTCCTCCGGGTGGCTCGTGGGGACACTCGCCCCACCGATCAGGGCTTGAACGTGATGCGGGTGACGGCGTCGTTGGTGGTGGCCTGGAACCAGCCGCCGTACTCGATCAGGTAGAGGGCGCCATCGGGTCCGAGGCGGAGCGTCACCGGGCCGCCAGGAAGGTTCTGGGCGAAGGACTGGGAGGCGGCGGGGCGTTGGGTGGCGGGATCGATGGGGGCGAAGCGGACCGACTTGCGGTTGTAGTCGGAATAGAAGAGTCCGCCGTGGAAGTTGGTGGGGAAGGCGGAGCCGGATTTCGGTGCGCGGTAGATGAGACCGCCGGTGCAGGAACCGCCCTGGCCGCGAAGGTAGGAGAACCAGGGTGTCTCGAAGCCCTCGACACGGTTGGTGCGGGTCAGGGTGTCCATGCCGTCGGCGAAGACCCGGGGCCAGCCATTGTTGGCGCCGGGCTTGAGGCGTAGGACCTTTTCGTGGTCGTCCTTTTCGTCGCCGCCGTTCTCGGACAGGAGGACCCAGCGGGTGACGGGATCGAAGCTGAAGGCCCAGGGCTGGCGATGGCCGCGGGTGTAGACCTCGGGTCGGGCGCCGGGTTGGCCGACGAATGGATTGCCGGGCGGGATCGAGCCGTCGAAGCCGATGCGGAGGACCTTGCCGCGGAGGTCGCCCGTGGATTGGGCACGGTTGTTGGGGTCGTTGTAGTACTGCTTGAGCTCCCAGATCTTGTTGTTGTCGCCGGACGAGATGTAGAGGGCCCGTTCGGTGGGGTGGGCGAGGAGGCCACCGCCGACGTGCTGTGCGCCTTCGTCGCCGGTCCATTCGAGGAGCACCTTCGCGGACGCGAGGTCGAGGCTGGAGCTGGAGCCAGTGCCCGTGACGTTCAGTCGCACGACCCGGCTCAGGTACTCGCCCTTGGGATGGTCCTTGGCGTGGTGGAAGAGGAAGAGGTGCGGAGTGCCGGGGAAGTCTGGGTGGAACGCGATGCCATGGAGGCCGCGATCGCCGGCGGCATCGGATTCGAGGGTGCCGACCTTGTGCTTCTGTCGGGACGCGGTGTCGAGTCGCCAGACTTCACCGGCGCGGGCGGTGATCCAGGCGGCGCCATCGGGGGCGAAGGCGAGATCCATGGGCTCGGGGATCTCGGGTCCGGCGAGGACTTCGTGGGTGAAATGGGGCGGGAGCTTGGCGTCCGCGAGGGCGTGGGTGGATCCGGCGACGAGGAGCAGGGACAGCAACGGCGACAGAAGGCAGCGCATTGCCTCGAATCTGGGCAAGAAGGCTGTGGGTGGCAAACGGTGGGTGGGGGAGAGGGGGGAGTTTGAAGATTGAGGATCCAAGTTTTGGGGGAACCACGAAGCAGTCGACGTCAGGAGGCTGTGATGAAGCCCCGGTGTTTGAGGGCGCAGCCGGGACGGAAACTGTTCTCTGGCGACTAGGAACACCCTCGTTGCAACGCCAGAGGCGTTGAAGCGGGTAGCCCCGGTCGCGCAGCGCACCCCGGGACACGACGGAACGGATCATCAACCTTGGAAGGGTTGCAGGAGGGAGCGGGGATCTTCGCACCGCCTTCGGGGTGCGTGCCCTTCAACACGCAACACCCCCGGGTAGGCGCCTCCGCGCCAACCCGGGGCTACCCGCTGCAACGCCTCCGGCGTGCGTTGCCCTTCCCTCAAACTTGAATCCTGAAACTTGAATCTCCGCCTCTCAAGCGCTGGCGCTGGAGTAGCGGCGGAGGGAGAGGCGCCAGACCCATTCGGAGACGGCGAAGCAGGCGAGGCTGAGGCCGATGAGGAGAAAGGCTTGGGTCGGGGAGTGGAGGGTGCCGAGGAGTGTCTGGGCGGGGACGTTCGACACGAGGAGCATGGGGAGGACGAAGGTGAAGACGCGGCGGTAGATTCCCTGGGGGATGGCGCCTTCGGGGATGCGGGCGATGTTGAAGAGGTTGTAGTAGCCCCAGACGACGCCCTGGGCGCGGACGATCCAGAACGAGGCCGACGACAACAGGAACATCAGGGAGTAGTGGACGATGAGACCGGCGAGGCAGAGTCCGAGGAAGGCGGCGATCTCGAGGGGGGAGGGGGTGTGATGCAGGTTGCGGAGGGCCCAGACCATGACCCCGACGGCGGAGGCGGCGTTGACGAAGGCGCCGAGGTCGACCTTGCGGAAGGAGATGAGGAACCGCGTGTTCACCGGCAGGAGCAGCATGAAGTCGAGGCGGCCGGTGCGGATGTGTTCGGAGAGGTCCGAGATGTTGGTGAGGAAGAAGGCGGTGAAGACCTGCTGGATGAAGTGCGAGCAGCCGACGAGCAGGATGACCTGCCAGCGGTTCCATCCGGCGATGGATTCGGTGTGCCCGTAGACGACGGACATGAAGGCGAGCTGGAGCCCGAACCAGAGCGCCTCGACGAGGATCCAGAGGAGGAAGTTCGTCTTGAACTGCATTTCCCGGGTGATGCTGTTGCGCCACAGGGCGGCGAACAGGCCGGGATAGCGGCGCCAGGCGGGTTGCAGCGGGGGCATCGCGTCGTTCATGGCGGGGTGGCTTCAGCCGCCGACGGCGGAGTAGCGTTTGATGCCCCGGGACCAGACCCATTGGAGCAGCAGGAATCCTCCGATCACCCATGCCGTCTGGATGCCGAGGCCGCGCCAGAGATCAGGTCCTTCGATCCGGCCCAGGTAGACCCCGACCGGGAAGTAGAGGAGGTACGGGTAAGGCGACAGCATGAGCAGTTGGGCGGCCCAACGGGGCAGGATGTCGATGGGGAAGAGGTGTCCGCTGGCGATGTACTCGAAGGCGAACTGGATGAAGATGAACGTCGAGACGTCGAGCACCCAGAACGCGAGCAGGGCCATGGTGCAGGCGATGAGGAATTGCAGCAGCCCAGCCATGAACACGGAGAGGACGAACGCGACGCCGGCGAGCGGGCTAGCGGGGAGGACGAGGTGTTCGCGGAGGAAGAAGACGAAGATGCCGACGGGGACGAGCGCGACGACGGTGTAGATCGAGCGACCGGAGAGGTAGAGCGAGAACCGGTAGCCGAGGTAATTGATGGGGCGGATGAGGAACTGGGAGATATGGCCGTCCTTGATGTCGGCGGCGATCTGCCAGTCATCCTCGGCGACGGCGGTGAAGGCGTCGACGAGGGTGGTCAGCAGGTAGTAGCTGATCATCTGCGACAGGGCGTAGCCGGCGACATCGGCACCGGCGGCCTTGCCTGCGTAGATCGACTTCCAGAGGTAGAGCGTCCCGGTGAGCGGGATGAGGGCAACGGCCGCGCGGAACAGGAAGTTCACGCGGTAGACCAGCGTGTTCTGGATACCGATTCGGAAGACCTGAAGGTACTTGCCCATAGCGGGCTCAGTTCGGGTCGTTGAGGATCTCGGCGAAGGCGGTGTGGACGGCGCCGAGTGCGCGGGTGAGGGCGTCGGACTCCTCGGGCGAGAGGTTGCCCCGGGTCTTGGCCTGGAGCATCTCGAGCTGGTCGATGAAGACCTTGGCGCCCTCGGGCTGGACGGGCTCGAATTCGCCGGTGTGCGGATTCTCGAGGCGACCCATCAGCATGAGGGCCATCTGGGAATGCCCCGCCACCAGCTGCTGGAAGAGCATCGAGTGGATCTGGTCGAGGGTGTATTCCTCGGAGGGATCGGTTGCTGATGGCATGTGGGAGGGAGGTTCAAGTTTGAAGATTCAAGGTTCAAGCCAGGGCCAGCCTCGTGATCTCGTCCGCTACCCGTTCCAGAAGGTAGGCCGCGTGCCCCCACGCGGCGGAGTTCTGGGCTTCGCCGGGTGAGGTCACCCGGCCTACAGCCTTGGTAAGGCAGCGGGAAGCGGGCAGGTGAGGTTACCCGGCCTACAGCTTCAATAAGGCAACGGGAAGCGGGCGGTGAGGGCGCGGACGCGGTCGCGGACCTTGTGGGCGGTGGCGGGGTTGGCGATGTCGAGGAGGACCTCGGAGATCATGTCGGCAATCTCGGCCATCTCGGCTTCCTTCATGCCGCGGGTGGTGACGGCCGGGGTGCCGAGGCGGATGCCGGAGGCTTCGAAGGGCGAGCGGGTCTCGAAGGGGATGGTGTTCTTGTTGGTGGTGATGCCGGCCTCGTCGAGGGCGAGCTGGGATTGCTTGCCGGTGATGCCGCGGGCGCCGACGTCGACGAGCATGAGGTGGTTCTCGGTGCCGCCGGAGACGAGGCGGAATCCGTTGCGGATCATGCCGGCAGCGAGGGCGGCGGCGTTGCGGACGATCTGCTCCTGATAGGACTTGAAGGAGGGCTGGAGGGCCTCGTGGAAGCAGACGGCCTTGGCGGCGATGACGTGCATCAGGGGGCCGCCCTGGATGCCGGGGAAGGCCTGGGAGTCGATGGCCTTGGCGTACTTCTCCTTGCACAGGATCAAGCCGCCGCGTGGGCCGCGGAGGGTCTTGTGCGTGGTGGTGGTGACGAAGTCGGCGTGGGCGATCGGGCTGGGATGGACGCCGGCGGCCACGAGACCGGCGATGTGGGCGATGTCGGCGAGGAGGAGGGCGCCGACCTCGGCGGCGATCTCGCCCATGCGCTTGAAGTCGATGATGCGCGGGTAGGCGGAAGCACCGACGGTGATCATCTTCGGGCGATGCTCGCGGGCCATGGTGGCGAGCTGGTCGTAGTCGATGCGCTCGTCACCGGGCCGGACGCCGTAGTGGACGATCTCGAAGAACTTGCCGGAGAAGTTGGCCTTGTTGCCGTGGGTGAGGTGTCCGCCATGGGAGAGGTCCATGGTGAGCAGCTTGTCGCCGGGCTTCAGGACGGAGAAGTAGACGGCCATGTTGGCGCCGGAGCCGGAGTGCGCCTGGACATTGGCGTGTTCGGCTCCGAAGAGCTGCTTGGCGCGGTCGATGGCGAGCTGCTCGGCGACGTCGACGAATTCGCATCCACCGTACCATCGGCGCTTGGGATAGCCCTCGGCGTACTTGTTGGTCAGGACGCTGCCCTGGGCCTCCATGACGGCGGGGCTGGTGAAGTTCTCGGACGCGATGAGCTCGATGTTCTCGAGCTGGCGGCGGCGTTCGTTGGAGATGACTTCTGCGATGGCAGGGTCGACTTGGGCGAGACGGAGCGACATGGGAGTTTCGAGTTTGTTGACACGGCGTTCGTGGCGGCCGCCTTCGAAGGAGGCCAAGGTGAACGCTTCAAGAATCTGGGCTGCCTGCTGGGGGGTGCTGGTCTTGGCGCCAAGGCAGAGGATGTTGGCGTCGTTGTGCTGCCGGCAGAGGGCGGCGACCTGAGGATCGGTGACGAGGGCGGCGCGGATGCCGGGGACCTTGTTGGCGGCGATGCTGATGCCGACGCCGGTGGAGCAGACGAGGATGCCGAACCGGGCTTCGCCGGCGGCAACGCGGCGGGCGACGGCCTGGGCGAAATCGGGGTAGTCGGTGGACTCGGTCGAGTGGGTTCCGAGGTCGACGAAGGACAGGCCGAGCCGTTGGAGGACCGGCTTGAGGGATTCCTTGAGCTGGAATCCGGCGTGGTCGGAGCCGAGGGCGAAATCGGGAGGCGCGGCGTTGGCGGCGGCGGCAGACTCGGCTTCGTGCCGTTCGATGAAGGCGATGGCAGTGCGGACTCCCTGTTCGATCTGGTTCCGGGTCTCGACGTATCCGGGCAGGGGGCCGCCGATGGGGTCGGCGATGTCCTTCTCGTAGGATTCGACGGAGTCGTCGAACTCGCGGAGGAGGAAGAGTTTTTCGGCGGACTCGGGGTGATAGTAGAGGATGCCTTCGGCGTGGCTCTGGGTGAGGGCGAAGATGTAGTCGGCCTCCCGGACCAGCTGGGACGTGACCATCTGGGAGCGGTGGCTGGAAATGTCCCCACCGATCTGCCGCATGGCCGTGACGGCATGGGGGCTGGCGGGTTGGCCGTTGATGGCACCGACGCCGGCGGACGCGATCCTCCAGCCGGGTTTCCCGGCGAGGACGAGACGGGCGATGCCCTCGGCCATCGGGGAACGGCAGGTGTTGCCAGTGCAGACAAACAGGAGCGACTTCATGCCAACGCGCGGCGAAGGTGGGAGGCGGGTCGGCGACCGTCAACGCGGAAGTCCTGCCGAACCGAAGGGGCTACCAGAGGAAGGACTGGGTGGAGGCGAGTTCGCGGCCCTCGCGGACGAGGGTGGCGCGCCAGGCGGTGACGTCACCGACCTGACGGCGGGCGGTGTCATCGAGCGTGATCTGGGTCCAGCGGGAGCCGAATCGGGGCGGCTCGACTGTCCGGGTGATCACGAAGGCATTGGTTGAGGCTGCGGCACCGTTGGTAGCGGTGGAAGTGGCGGAACCGCGGAGTTCGAGGTGGAGTTCGAGCGGGGATGTGCCGGATTTCGGGGCGCTCCAGTGGATGTCGAACCGAAGCCCGCCAACCTCGTCAGGCTTCTGGCGGAGGTGGGCCTGATAGGCGTCGCGTTCGTAGAGGCTGGGATGGAGCGAGGCGCGGCCTTCGCGGTCGAGGAGGGACGGGAGGACCTTGCGGACCTTGGCGTCAGCGGCCTCGAGGGTGGAAACGGCAGCCAGAGCGGCTGCGAGCGCCAAGGGGAGGAACAGGTGCCGGGCCATCGGGCGGATGGATTAGAAGCCGCGGGTTGGGATCTGGAGCAGGGCGGGACGGGGTTCGATGCGGACGGGAGCTGCCTTGGGAGCCACGGGAGCCGCGGCCGGGGCGAGCGAGGTTGTTGGCCGTTCGCCGAGGTTGCCGGCGGCAGCCCGAGGGGTGGCGGCGGCGTTGAGTTGGCTTCCGAACAAGCCGGCCGAAGCGGCGGCGGGAGGAGCCGACAAGAGCGACTGGAATTGCTGGGAGCGGGAGGGCGGTGTCTTGGACAAGCCGAGGCCACCGAGGGGTGAGGCTTCCTGAGCGCCGCCGGGAGACTGGGACTGGTTGGACAGGAGGCGGTCGAAGACGGCGGACCGCTCCTCGGCGGCGGTCTTGCGGGCGTCATCGAGGACGGAGCGTCCGGAGTTGGCGAACCCACTGGGATCGCTGAAGGCGCCCTTCTGGTCGGACTGGGAACCTTCGGACCCACGGACGGATGTGCCGTCGCCCGTCATGCTGCGGAAGGGGATGGCGCGGGCGGACTCCGCTGAGGTGGCGACGTTGTTCTGGCGATCGGCCTCGGACTCGGCGCCGACGGGATTGGAGGGATCGCTGGCCTTAGCGGTCCGCTCAGGACGATCCGCTTCGGTTGCCCGAAGGTAACGTTCGCCGGTGCCGGGGGCTTGAAGGATCGCGGCGGGCTTGGAGAACTGCGGGGTGGGGTCAGTGGCCAATTCCCGGAGTTGTCCCCGCGAGTCGAACTGAGCGGCGTTTTCGAGGAGCCAGTTCCGCTTCTTGTCGGCCTGGAGCCCCCACTGACGCTGGAGATTGGGGTCGATGCCCGGGCGGGTCTGCGGGATGCCGGGAACCACGGGCATTCCGCCGGGATTGAAGCTGGAATTGGCTCCGCCGGGGTTGAGGACGCGGTCCAGGATCGGGTCGATCGGGGCAGTCTTCGTTGGGAGCTTCGGGCGTTCCTTGGAGGGAGCACTTTCAACCATCTTCTCGCCGGCGAAGGCGGTCATGGCGGCTGAGACCGCGAGGGCAACGCCGACCCGACGGGCGATTCCGGGGCGTACCCTGATGTGGTTCAGTGACATGACTCCGATGGTGCTAGCTGAGCCGGCGGTTTCCGTCAAAGGAAAGGTCAGCCCAGGCGTTCGCGCAGGTTCCGGGCGACGGCGAGGAAGGCCTTGGATGCGGGGTTGTCGGGATTGGCGATGACGACCGGAATTCCCCGGTCTCCGCCCTCGCGGATGGTGGTATCGAGGGGAATCTCGCCGAGGAACGGGAACTGGCGGCGCTCGGCCTCGCGGCGGCCACCGCCTTCGCCGAACGGGTGGAGGCGGGAGCCGTCGGGTGCGATGAACCAGCTCATGTTCTCGATGATGCCGAGGATGGGGACCTGGACCTTTTCGAAGAGGGTGATGCCCTTGCGGACGACGCCGACGGAGGCTTCCTGAGGAGTGGTGATGACGACTCCGCCGTCGAGGGCGACGGTCTGGCACAGGGAGAGTTGGGCGTCGCCGGTGCCTGGCGGGAGGTCGACGAGGAGGTAATCGAGTTCACCCCAGTCCACCTGGGAGACGAACTGCTGGATCGTCTTCTGGATCATCGGACCGCGCCAGATGACGGCCTGGTCGGGTTCGAGGAGGAACCCCATGCTCATGAGTTTCACGCCGTGGGCCGTGGGAGGGATGAGGCGGTCGTCGTCGGTGACGGAGGGTCTTTCCTGGATGCCCATCATGAGGGGGATGGACGGGCCGTAGATGTCTCCGTCCATCAGGCCGACCCGGGCACCGAGGGTCTGGAGCGCGCAGGCGAGGTTGACGGAGCAGGTGGACTTGCCGACGCCACCTTTACCGGAGGCGACGGCGATGACGCGGCGGATACGGGGATCCTTCTGTCGCTGGAATTGGGTGGGAGGCTGGGCGGCGGCGGTGGTTGGGGAGGGGACCTTCACCTGGATGTGGGCGTCGGCGAGGCCAGGGAAGGAATCGCGAAGCACGATGCGGGCGGCATCGGCGATCTGTCGCCCGATGTCGGGATTGGGGGAGGTCAGTTCGATGAGGACGCCGATGGCGGGGCCGTCGACCTGGATTTCCTTCACGAGTCCGAAGGAGACGATGTCGCGGGAGTAGCCGGGATACTTGACGGCGCGGAGTGCGGAGAGGACGGCGTCCTGGGTGGGATTCACGGGAGTGTGCTTCGGGGTGAGGGTGGAAGTGGAAGGGGGATCTGGCAGTTCAAAAAATCAGCCGCGGCGGTCGGTGAGACGCGCCGCGGCGAGTGAAGGTCGGAAACTGGACGGGTCTTCGTCAAGGCATGGCAGGCTCGCCCTGGCTCCGTTTGGGAGCGGTGGCGGCGGTGATGGATTCCTTGCCCTTGATACCCTTGCCGTTGAGGGCGCGGAGGAAGGTGGTGATGGAGGAGACCTGTTCCTCGGTGAGCTTCTGCCCCAGTTGGAGCCAGGCCATCTGGGAGACGGCTTCGGAGAGCGACTTCACCCCGCCGTCATGGAAGTAGGGGGCGGTGGCAGCGATGTTGCGCAAGGAAGGAACCTTGAACACGAGGAGATCTTCCTCCTCCTTGGTGACCTCGATGCGGCCCTTGTCGCTGGTGTTGGCGTAGGGGTTGACGGCACCGACCTTGCGGTAGCCGTTGCCACCAATGACGGGCCCGTTGTGGCAGGTGGTGCATCCGACGGTGATGAACTCGTGGAGTCCCTTCTGCTCGGCTGCGGAGAGCGCCTTGTCGTTGCCCTTGAGGAAGTCGTCGAAGCGGTCGTGGGTGACGAGGGTCCGTTCGAAGGCGGCGATGGCCTTGGCGAGGTTGTCGTAGGTGAGAGGGGTGGTCTCACCGGGGAAGGTCTTGGCGAAGGCCTTCTTGTAGGACGAGATGCCGTTGAGCTTGGCGATGACGTCGACGTCCTTGGGCATGCCCATCTCGATGGGATTCAGGATGGGGCCCTTGGCCTGGTCCGCGAGGGTTTCGGCGCGGCCGTCCCAGAACTGCGCGAGGTGGAATCCGGCGTTGAGGGTGGTGGGCGAGTTGCGGCCGCCGCGCTTGCCGAATGCGCCGGGCGAAGTGGGTTGGTGATCGACGCCGGCCTTGCCGCCATCGACCTGATGGCAGCTGTTGCAGGACTGGCTGTCGTTCGCCGAGAGGCGTTTCTCGAAATAGAGCTTCTTTCCGAGCGCAACCATGGCCGGGGTGTCCTTGTCAGCCCCAGGCATGCGGTCGGGCAACGGAGTGATGACCTCCAGGGCCTTCTTGCGAAGTTCAGCGGGAGCCGGGGTTTGGGCCTGGACGGTGCCGACGAGGACTCCCGCGGCAGCGAGGGCGGGGATCAGATACTTGGACATCATGAATCGGAATGATGGGCGAAGTTGGTGAGTCTGCAACTCCCTCTCTTTGGACAGATTTTGGTATTTGGCGGAGAGGGTCCCGGGTGCCGGGATCAGTGGGCCGCCTTGCCCGAGACCTCGGCGGCGTGCTGGCTGAAGGACTTGCCGATGCCACGGGGTGCGATGACGGAGTCGATGACGCCCTTTTCGAACTCGTCCCACATGGGAGACATGGCGCGAAGCTTGGTGACGATCCGGGCGAAGGTCTCGACGACGTAGTCGATGTCCTCGGCGGTGTTGTCCTTGCCGAGGCTGAGGATGAGGTTCCCCTGGGCAAGGGCGTGGTCGAGTCCGATGGCGGACAGGACGTGGGAGATCTTGAGGGACTTCGAGACACAGGAGGAGCCGGATGCGACGGCAATGCCGTTCATGTCGCACAGGAGGAGTTGTCCCTCACCCTCGATGAATTCCGTGGAGATGTTGATGTTGGTCGGGGCGCGGTCGGGTCCGGGCACGGGGCCGTTGAGCTTGATGAACGGAATCCGGGCGCTGAGGCCATCCCAGAGGCGCTTCTGGAGGAGGGCGACGTGGTCGCGGCGCGCGGGGAGTTCGGCGAGGGCGATCTCGGCGGCGACGCCTGCACCTACGATCGCGGGGATGTTCTCGGTTCCAGCGCGGCGACCACCTTCCTGGACGCCCCCGTGGAGGATCGAGACGATGCGGGCGCGTTTGTTGCGGTAGAGCACGCCGACGCCCTTGGGACCATAGAATCGGTGAGGCGAAAAGCTGACGAGGGCCGCGCCGAACTGCCGGACGTCAATGGGGAGCCAGCCGGCGCTGGCTTCACAGTCGACGTAAAGCGGAATGCCGGCCTGGGCACAGATCTTGCCGGCTTCGATCACGGGCTGGATCGTGCCGATGTCGTGGTTCACGTGGTGCAGCGCGACCAGGACGGTCTGGGGGGTCAGGGCTGCCTGCAGCGCGGCGAGGTCCACGCGACCCTCGGGATCGACCGGGACGCGGGTGCAGGTCCAGCCCTGCTTCTCCAGGAACTCAATGGAGTTGACCACTGAAGGATGCTCGGTCGCGGAAATAACGATGTGCTTGCCCTTCCGTTCATTGGCGTAGGCGACGCCCTTGATGGCGAGGTTGGCGGACTCGGTGCCGTCGGACGTGAAGAAGATCTCCTCCTCGGACTCGGCATTGATCAGGGCAGCCACCTGTTGACGGGCCTTCTTGAGGGCATCGCGGACGCGGAGCCCATGCTGGTGCAACGAGGATGCGTTGCCGAAGAAGTCCGTGAAGTAGGGCCGCATGGCCTCGAACACCTCGGGCAGGAGCGGCGTGGCAGATTGATGATCCAGATAGACCTGTCGCATGATGGTATGGGCTTTCTTCCGGGTGCAGGCGCGCAAAACCCCGCGTTCACACGGCGCACCGGCGAACCGCGGGGTTTCCGACCGGCGGGGTGGGTCAGGCGGCGACGGTCTCGGCGGCGGCGACGCGCTCGGCGAGTTCCGGGTGACGCTTGACGTAGTCTTCGAGGGCGGCCTTGAGGGCTTCTTCGGCGAGTACGGAGCAGTGGATCTTTACCGGGGGCAGGCCACCGAGGGCGCTGACGACCTCCTGGTTCGAGAAGCTCATGGCCTCCTCGATGGTGCGGCCCTTGATGAGTTCCGTGGCCATGCTGGAGCTGGCGATCGCCGAGCCGCAGCCGAAGGTCTTGAAGCGGGCGTCCTCGATCTTCCCGTCGCGGATCTTGAGGCTGATCTTCATGATGTCGCCGCAGGCGGCGGCTCCGACTTCCCCGATGCCATCGGCGTCCTTGAGGTCGCCCATGTTCCGGGGATTCATGAAGTGGTCCATGACCGTCGGGTTGTACAGCGTGTAGGTATCGCTCATGACTGGTCCTTCTTCCTCGATTCGTGTCTAAATTCGATTTTGGTGGGCGTTGCCGGCCTGACGTCCGTCAGGAGGCGGGAGCCGGTTCCGCCGGCACGGGGTCCAGCGGCACTGTTGGCGCCGCGGTTTCTGAAGATCGGTTCCGGGCTTGCCGGACGAGGCCGTTCGGAATGTGGCGGCCGGTCAGGTCGGCCAGCGTGGTGCGCCCGAACACTTCGCGGACGCGTTCCTGCGCCTCGGCGAGGAGGGCGCACAGGGCGCAGCCGCCGCTGTGTTCACAACCGAGGTCGTCGTCGAGGCAGCGCTGGAGCGCGATGGGGCCTTCGATCGCCTCGATGATTTCGAGGGCGGTGATCTCGGTGGGGGTGCGGGCGAGGCTGAAGCCGCCGCCCGAGCCGCGGGCGGACTTGACGATGCCAGCCTTGGAGAGGCTCTGGAGGATCTTTCCGAGGAAGCTGTTGGGGATGTCTTCCTCGGCGCAGAGCGTCTCGATCATGACGACCTCACCCAATGGACGGCGGGCAAGGGCGGTGAGGCCCAGGACTCCGTACTCTGCTGCGCGGGTGATCTGCATGTTCTCTGGCGTGATTTGGTTCAAACCGGACAGATCCGGTCTGGAATCGTGCGGCGAACCTATTCTCGTTGGTCGAATCGTCAAATGCTTTTCCAGACGAATTTTGTCTGGTTCGCAAAATGCCCCGAAATCGCCCGCAAATCCGGTGTTTTCTGCTGTCAGGGCTTCCCGGCGTCCGGATCGAAGCGAAGGACCCGATCCGGCTGGACAGCGAGCCAGGCGGCATCGCCGACGGATCCGCAGGGGGCGTTTGGTGGGATGGGGACTTCGATCCGGTTGCCGTTGCGCCACCGGCACTCGATCCAGGTTCGCGGGCCAGTGGGAGCGATCCGATGGATACGGACCGGACCGATGAATGGAGGCTGGGCCGGGGGGCTGGTGTGGAGGGTCAGGGATTCGGGGCGGAGCCCGAGGATTTGGTTGGCCGGGCCTCCGGTGATTTCGGGGGGGAGGTGGAAGTCGAGGGAAGCGGCGTCCAGATGGCGGCAGGTCCAGACGGGGCAATCGCCCAGGAGGTCGGCGAGCCAAGGGGACCGCGGGTTGCGGTAGAGGGATTGGGGTGGGCCGGACTGGAACAGCCGACCGTTGGAGAGGGCGCTGACGTGGGAAGCCTCAGCAAGGAGTTCGCCGGGGTGATGGGTGACGTGGAGGATGGTGAGGTCGTGATCCTGCTGGAGTTCGCGCAGGAGGAGGCGGAGTTGACGGCGGAGGGCGGGGTCGAGGTGGGCGAATGGTTCGTCGAGGAGGAGAAGGGCGGGTTGCGTGATGAGGGCGCGGCCGAGGGCGGCGCGGGCCGCTTCGCCTGCGGAGAGGGCAGCGGGCGTATGCCGGAGTCGGTGCGAAAGGCCGAGTCGGTCGGCCATGACCTGGGCCCGGGCGGCGCGATCGGGGGTGGAGAGGCCGCGGAGTCGGAGCGGGAGTTCCAACTGGGATTGCACGTCGAGGTGCGGAAGGAGGCCGGGAGACTGGGCGACCCATCCGCATTGGCGGCGTTCCGGGGGCAGGGCGCCGAGGTCGGTTCCGTCGGAAAGGACCTGGCCGGAGTCCGGGGCTTCGAGTCCGGCGATGAGCCGGAGGGTGGTGGACTTGCCGCTGCCAGACGGGCCGGTGAGCAGGTGATGGCTGCCGGGCTGGACTTCGATGGCCAGGTCCCGGACGGCGTGAATGGATCCGAACCGTTTGCTCAATCCCCGGAGTTGGATGCGCGGCACGGGGGAAAGGGACAGGCTCCGACGGGATCTGGGGAGGGAATTCTGCGATTTGGCCGGGAGCCAGTGAGCCTCGCGATTCTGGCGGATCCGGTGAAGGGATGGCGGCCGACGCACTATGAGCAATCGAAGATAGGTTGTTCGGTCCGGTTTGGGTTCCTGACGTGCAAGTTGATCGACTTGGAAATCGGCCCCTGGCTCGCGACGGGGAACCCGGTGGCGCAGGTGATAGAAGCCCACTGCCTGGCTTTGGGAACGGGCAGGGACATGAGGGCGCGGCGTGGTGGAAAGCTGGCGATGGTCAGGCGGTTGCGTGAATCCGGGATGGGTGAACTCGAAGCGCGGGAGGTGATGCGGCTGGTGCACTGGCTGCTGGCGTTGCCAACGGCTCCGCCAACTGGCGAGGGCGGTGGTCACAGC
The DNA here is from genome assembly GCA_965284395.1 of Limisphaerales bacterium. Lineage (GTDB taxonomy): Bacteria > Verrucomicrobiota > Verrucomicrobiia > Limisphaerales > UBA9464 > UBA6176. The sequence continues at coordinate 2,725,182 of OZ260084.1, forward strand.
TTCTTCGCTTTCCGATTTCGAGCGGCGCGTCGGGCAGTGACCCGGACGGGAGGCATCACTCGCCGCTTGGCACATCTGTCGGGGACCCGCATCCTCTCAACGATGCAAGCTCGTGGTCTTCTGGCTGCCGGATTCCTTTTCCTGACCTTGGCTGGCGCCGTCCAGGCCGGAGTGCCAGCGCGGTTGGAGGCACCTGTGCAGGTGCTGAGGTCGGTCGGGCCCGAGGGCAAGGGCAACGCGGAGGCGAGTGCCGCGTGGAAGCAGGTCGCATCGGCACCGTTGCCGGTACTACCGGGCTTGCTGGAGACGATGGATGGCGCGAATGACTATGCGCTGAACTGGCTGCGATCCGCGGTGGAGAGCCTTGAGGAACGGGGCCGGAAGTCCGGCGGGAAGATTCCGGTAGCAGCGGTGGAGGAGTTCCTGCGGGACACCAAGCATCATCCCCGCGCGCGGCGATTGGCGTACGAGATCATCCAGAGGGCCGAGCCCGAGCGGGCGCGTCGGCTCCTGCCGGGGTTCGTGAACGACCCTGCCAATGAGTTGCGCCGGGATGCAGTCCAGTTGCTTGTCGTGGCCGCGAGCGAAAAGGTGGCGGCAGACCGTGCCGCTGCCGTGGCGGGTTATCGGGAAGCCCTCGGCTACGCGCGGGAGGCGGACCAGATTGATGACATCGCGAAGAAGTTGGGTGAACTGAAGGAGAAGGTCGAACTGCAGAAGGTTTTCGGGTGGGTCACGCGATGGAAGTTGGTCGGGCCGTTCGACAACACGGGCGGTGCTGGTTTCGAGAAGGCATTTCCCCCGGAGGAGAAGGTGGATCTCGCTGCGGAACTGGACGGCAAGTCGGGCAAGGTCCGCTGGGTCGACTTCGAGTCGAAGGACGATTACGGGCTGATTGATTTCAACAAGCCCTTCTCCGACCTCAAGGAAGTCACAGGGTACGCGATGGCCGAGTTCTGGTCCGATTCGGCGCGCCCGGTGCAGTTACGGCTGGGATGCGACAATGGCTGGAAGATCTGGGTGAACGGCAAGTTCCTGTTCGGGCGCGACGAGTATCACCGGAACATGGAGATCGACCAGTATCGCCTCGCGGCGGAGCTGAAGCCGGGCCGGAACGTCATCCTCGTGAAGTGCTGCCAGAACGAGCAGAAGGAGGACTGGACCAAGACCTGGGAGTTCCAGCTCCGGCTGACTGATGAACAGGGGACGCCAATCGTCTCCACGAAGTGATCCCGACACCCATGAAACCCGGCCCCCCCATTCTTTTCCGAGAACCATGAAGACCCCACCCGTTGTCGCTGCCGTGCTGCTGGCCCTGTCCGGCGTACTCTCGAACCACGCTGCCGACTGGACCCAGTTCCGCGGTCCGGGCGGAGACGGAATTGCCCCGGACACTAAGCTTCCGACCTCGCTCGACGCGGCGGCGGTGGCGTGGAGCGTCAGCCTTCCGGGCAGGGGGATCTCGTCGCCGGTGATCGTCGGCAAACGCGTCTTCGTCACGGCATCGAGCGGTGCGCGGCAGGACCGGTTGCACGTGCTTTGCTTCAACCTGCAGGACGGCGCGTTGCTCTGGGAACGGCAGTTCTGGGCGACGGGCCGGACCCAGACCCACGAGAAGATCAGTGCGGCGACGCCTTCGCCGGCATCGGATGGCGAGCGGATCTACGCGATCTTCTCCTCAAACGACTGCGCGGCGCTGGACCTCGACGGGAACCTCGTTTGGTTCCGTGGTCTCGGCCGGGATTACCCGAATGCCAGCAACTCGCTGGGAATGTCCTCGTCGCTGGTGGTGGCGGATGGCGTGGTGGTCGCACAGGTGGAGAATGACAGCGAATCGTTCACGGCTGGGCTGGATGCGAAGAGCGGGTTGAACCGCTGGAAGCTGGACCGGCCGAAGAAGGCCAACTGGACATCGCCGGTCGTGATGAAGGGCGCGGACGGGAAGCCGGTCGTGGCCTTGCAATCCTCGAAGGGTGTGACCGGTGTGGAACCGGCGTCGGGCAAGGTACTATGGAACTACGATCAGGGGGCCTCGACCGTGCCGTCGGTGACGGTGGCCGGTGGCAGACTCTACGTACCTTCGCAGGGTTTGACGGTCCTGGAACCGACCTCGGATGGCCAGGCGCCCAAGCAGGTCTGGCGCGCAGCCCAGCTCCGTCCCGGGACTCCAAGCCCGGTCGTGGTGGGCGACCGGGTGTTCACCTTGAATGATGGTGGCATCCTCTCGTGCGCGGACGTTGCGGATGGCAAGCGGCTCTGGCAGCTGCGCCTCAAGGGTCCGTTCAGTTCGACCCCGGTGATCGCCGGCGGGGTGATGTACTGCGTCAATGAGAAGGGCCTGATCCAGGTGGTGGATCCGTCGAAGGTAACGGATCCAGCGAAGCCGGAGTCGGCGGTGACGAGCGAATTTGACCTTGCCCAGACGATCGTTGGGACGCCGTCGATCGCTGCCGGATCCCTCTTTGTTCGGAGCGATCGCAAGCTCTGGCGGATTGGACGGGCGAGCGCCCTCTGACGGCTGGAGTCGGGTGGCTGGTTGGTGACGGGGCGGTCAGGAAGTGGTGACGGGGCTTTTGGTCCTTGAGCCGGAGTCTCCGGTTGTGGTGAACACTGGTGGGTCTGCTGCGTGAGTTCCACTTCGGCAGGCCCGGAGCATGCATTACCGCGCCATCTGGATCTCTGATGTTCATCTGGGCAGCCGCCACGCCCGCGCGGACTCCCTCCTCGAGTTCCTCCGGGAAGCCGAGTGCCGACACCTCTATCTGGTGGGTGACATCGTGGATGGTTGGGAGCTGCGCCGGAAATGGTCCTGGAGCGCCGACGCAAACACGGTGATCCAGAAGATCCTCCGGAAGAACCGCAAGGAGACCAAGGTCACGTACATCTACGGCAACCACGATGAATTCCTTCAGGGGTTCGTCGGGATGTCGCTCGGAGGGGTCCGTTTGGTGGAACGGGCGATCCATGTCACGGCGGACAAGCGTCGGTTTCTGGTGCTGCACGGGCATCAGTTGGATGGGTTGGTGCACTTCAACCGCCTCCTCGAGCGGGTCGGGTCCCGCCTCTATACCGGGATCCTGGACTTCAACCTCTACTTCAACCGGGTCCGGCGCCGGATGGGTTTTGGCTACTGGTCGGTTTCGGCATGGCTGAAGTTCCAGGCGAAGTCGGCGGTGAAGTACGTGACGCAATTCGAGGAGGGCATGGTCCGCCTGGCTGCGGACGCCGGCGTGGACGGAGTCATCTGCGGGCACATCCATCGGGCCGAGATGCGCAAGGTGCAGGGCCTCGACTACTTCAACTGTGGTGACTGGGTGGAGAGCTGCTCTGCACTCGTCGAGCATTGGGACGGTTCATTCGAACTCATCCGATTCCATGAAGATCGCGTTCGCGGTGCAGGGAGAGGGACGGGGCCACATGACGCAGGCCCTGGCGGTGCGGGACTGGTGCCGACGCCGGGGGCACGAGCTGGTGGCGGTGATGGCGGGAGCCCATCCCAACCGGAGCTGGCCGGCCTTTTTTGAACACGGATTCGAAGTGCCGGTGACGCCGCTGCGAAGCCCCGGCTTCGTCTATCGGAGGCAGCGGCGGGTGAACCTGCCGGCGACGTTGTGGCAGTTCGTGACGCGCATGGGCAGCTATCGGGCAAGCCTGCGGACGGTGGACGCGGTGCTGCGGGAGACGCGACCGGACCTTCTCATCAACTTCCTGGAGCCGCTGGTAGGTTGGCATGCGGGGTCGGCGGCGTGCCCGGTGCCGGTGCTGTCGGTTGGGCACCAGTACATGCTGAACCACCCGGTCTATCCGAAGATGTCCACGATGCGGCCGGCCCAGTGGGGACTGCGCCGGTTTGTGGCGGCGGCCGGTGGAAAAGCGGTGCGCTACGCGTTGTCGTTCTATGATGCCGAGCCGTTTGAAGCGCGCACGGTGATCGGCCCTCCCCTGCTGCGGGATGATCTGATTCGAATGGATGGCCGGCCCAATCACGGCCACGTGCTCGTGTACCTGTTGAACGCTGGGTACCTGACCGAACTCATGGCTTGGCAGGCCCGGTTCGGGGTCGATGGGTTGCACGTGTTCTGCGAACGCCGCGGTGCGGCCGTGGAGGAGTCGCTGGGACATGGCGTGGTCGTGCATCGCCTTGATGCCGCCAAGTTCCTGCGGATGATGGCCACGGCGAGGGCGGTGGTTTGCAGCGCCGGATTCGAGTCCCTCTCCGAGGCGGCGTGGCTGGGAAAGCCAGCCTTGGCGGTCCCGGTGGAGGGTCACATCGAGCAGATGCTCAACGCGCTCGACATGGAAAGGGCCGGCCTTGGGGTTGCCTCGCGCGTGTTCGATCTGTCGCGTCTGGATGGCCTGAGGGCGTCGGCTGCCCACGACCGGTTCCGGGCTTGGGTGCGGGAATCTGACGAACGGTTGGCGGATGCGGTTTCGCGGGCGCTCAGCCTGAGTCCCCGCCAATCCGCCAGCGGAGCATTCGACCAAGGACCGCTGGCCGTGGGCTCAGCGCAATCCTCTTCGTGAGCGTTGTCGGGGCAGTGCTCTTCAGGCTCACGCCTGATGACTGGCGGCGGCCGCCAGGGCTGGCATGACCACGTCCCGGGCGTAAGCAACGTCGTGGGGAAAGTCGATTTCCGTCCACGGTTGGCCGGTGATGTCCTCGTAGCCGAACAGACCCGCCACCGTCATCGCACGGAGGACCTCGTCGAGTGAATCACGGCGGTGGATGCCGATCGTCCGGGCGCGGGTCTGGCTCGCGAGGAACGGAATGTGGCTGGCCGCGATCTTGAAGAACCCGACGGATTCGCCGACGCGATCAGCCGTGCCGCTCCATTTCTTGAGCAGTTCGAACGGGCGGTCGTTGCGGATGGGGACGAGGACTGGATCGTCGTCCTGAGCCTCGACGCCGAAGTCGACGAGCATGGTGGACGGTGAGGGAGAGTCGATGAGCCGACGCAGGAGGTCCGCCCCATAGAGGACGTCCCCATCCATCACGAGGACGTCCTGGGCAGCGGGTTCGATGGCGGAGAGGGAGACGTGCATGCTGACGGCGCTTCCCTCGGTGAAGTCGGGGTTGTGGAGTTCGTAGATCCGGATGCCGTGGCGCGCGGAGATCTCCGGGATGACGGAGGCGATCTGGTCGCGGCAGTGGCCGGTGACGAGGAACAGGTTCTTCACGCCGACGCGGGCGAGGTTCTCGGCATGGCGATCGAGCAGCGACCTGCCTGCCACCGGCAGGAGGATCTTCGGTGTGTTCGCAAAGGCGGGTCCGAGGCGGGTTGCCCGCCCGGCTGCATAGATGACAGCGGAGTCCACGGAATGACCCTAGCGGTGAGGTCACGGTTTGGCCACAACGGCGTTTCGGGAGAATGGCGGGCGCAGCTTGACACTGCCTAGGCGAGAGGTGGGGCGAGTGTCCTCACGAGCCGAGCGATTCAACCTGAAAGCGGCAGTTGGGTTATCCACCGATTTCACGGATTTCACAGATGGGCCGGGACGAGGGGCCTCGCCGCATCACTGTTTCCATGTCACCCGTGGGGTGAAACGACAGCCTCTCTCAACCGGCTTCCAATCCGTGGAATCGCTGTAATCTGTGGATCCAACCGCCGTTTCCAGGGTCAACGGCTCATCCAGAGTCTCGCCCCACCCGTTTCGGGGGCGGTTTCAAGATTTGCCCATGATGGGTCAAAACGAGGCGGGTCAGCGGCCGGTAGGTCGCGCACCGCCGGCGTAGAAGAGCAGCCAGCCTGCGGCGACGAAGACGACCTCCCGGGCCCGTCGCAGGACTGCATACGCGAGGCACAGTGGCTCCGGAAGGCCGGCCGTCCTGCCGATAAGCAGGATGCCACCCTCCTGCACTCCCATCGCACCCGGCACCCACATGCCCATGACCTTGGCGACGCCGACAAAGGCCTCCACGACGAGCGCCTGCGCGACGGTGACGGGTTGGCCGAGCAGTCGGGAAACCAGGTAGATCTCGGTCGCATCGAGCAGCCAGCCCGAGAGGTAGGCCAGGGTGCTCGCGAGGAAACGCACACGGTGATGACGGTAGAATCCGGTGATCGTGGCATCGGTCCGTTCGAGTCCCTCGCGACGGGACTCCAGCCACCGGGGTTTCCAGCCGAACCAGCCGGTCACCTGACGCAGGGATCCGAAGACGCCGCGGCTCTGGATCCAGAAGAGGACACCCACGGCGGCGAGGCCCCCGCCGAGGACGACCGCGATTCCCTGGCGCAAGCCGGGAGCCTCGGGTGCGATCCGGAGGAACAGGGCGGCGGCGGTGCAGATGAACAGCAGCTGGGCGAGGGTCTGCGCGGACTTTGAGACGACGGCGGCAGTCGTCGCGACGGTGGCGTCGATGCCGCGCTGCTTCAGCAGGTAAACCTTGAGGGCTTCGCCGCCGATGTAGGCGGAGGGGATCACGTTGTTCACCGCCTCACCGATCCAGCGGATCCGCCAGAAGGCAGGGAATCCAACGGAGAGCTTCCCGGGAAAGGTCAGCCGCCAGCCGATCGCGTCCACGATGTAGACGAGGAAGTACGGCACGAGGACGAACGGTGCCATCGGGCCGAGCTTTCGGAAGGCGTCGACGACTTCGCGAAGTCCGGCCCGCCCGAGATACCAGGCGAAGGCAGCCACGCCGGCGGCCAGCAATGTCAGCCGCAGGATCGTCCGGGTGGAGGGCTTCATTGCCGGGAAGCGGACTTCGAACCCGTCCCCAGTTGCAGGCCCAGCGCCAGGATCCAGAACACATGGCTCCCGATGGCGGCAAGCCAGAGGAACCACCCGAGCCGGTCGGCGATCGCCAATATCAGGACCAGGACCGAGAAGTCGCGGTTGGTGGCGCCGTCGATGAGCTTCTGGAGTCGGCCGTCTGCGCCTCCCGGTTGACGCATGCCGCGCAGCACGACCACAAAGGCGATCAGACCGCCGAGCACGGCACTGCCTCCCAGCCACAGGAACGGTGCGGCTGCCGATCCGCGCCAAAGCCCGACCGCGATCCCGATGAACACCGACGCGTGGACGACCTGGTCGCCGACGATGTCGAGCCACTTGCCCAGCGGCGATTCCTTGAACACCGCGCGGGCGACGTCGCCGTCGACGCAATCGATGATGGCCGAGATCTGGAACAGGACGGCGGCAACGATCGAAATCGGTTTCGATCCGAGCCCGAACAGGAAGCCTGCCAGCACGCCAAGGATCGTGGCACCGACGGAGATCTGGTTCGGGGTGATCGGCGTGTGGACCAGCCATCGCGAGAGCAAGCGTCGTCCCACGGGCCGGTTGAAATGGCGGTCGACCGTGCCGTCTGAAGAACTGGTCAGCGAAGCCCAAAGTGCTTCGCCGGAAGCCATGGCCGAGACTGCGTCCTGGACCGGGCGCGCGACACCGAGGGCTTTGATTGGGCGAAGGTCCTTCCAGGGATCCGCTGCGTCCTCGGGCGTGGATTCGATGCGGCCGGCGGGCAGCGTGGTTCCGTCGCTGGCGACGAGTCGGCCTCCTTGTTGGACGAGTTGACGGATATCCCCGGCGAGAACGAGTTGCCGGGTGGTGGCGAGCAGCGTCCCCGGGGAAAGGGGAGGAACCTGGGGGACCACGGTGAACGCGATCCCCAGGGCCCGGCTCCGGCGCAGGTCGGGGAGAGTCCCGATGGCGACGACCGTGATCGGGTGGCACCCGGCGCGGTGCGTGGCGACAAGCAGGCGGTCGAGCAGGCTGAGGGCAACAACCTCGAGCCCGGCGGTGGCCGGGTCGGCGATCAGGACGGCAGGGACGGCATTGCGGGGCGGCTCCACAGCGAAACGGTCGCGGAGGTTTCCGTCTCCGGAGGGAAACTGCAAGGGACATGCCGGGCGGGGCGCTGCCAGCGGGCGCATCTCAACACCGCCTCCGTTTGAGAATGGGAACGGGGTGGCGACGTCCTCGTCGCATGGGGAAAGGGCTTCGGATGGCAACGGGGACGTTGCCGCTCCGTTGAATGCGGGGGCAGTGTCGAGATGCGCCGCCAGTTGCCAGATCCCCGTTTCCAGAGGCTGGTGCTTCAGCAGGGCGAGGGCGCTGGGTCGAGGACGAACCCAAGCGGGAGGAGTTCGCGTGGGGTGTAGGGACGTGGGACGCCGTCGAGATGGACGATCGCGTCGGGGGCGAGTTCGAGGAGCCACTGGCGGCAGGCGCCGCAGGGGGACCGGCCTTCGGGTCCAAGGGATGGATCGGCGTCGAGGCAGGTCACGGCAACGGCGGTGAACCGGCGGGCTCCGGCCGCGATGGCGGTGGAGAGGGCGTTCCGTTCGGCGCAGAGGCAGAGCCCGTAGCTGGCGTTCTCCACGTTGCAGCCGGCGAATTGGCGGCCGTCTTCGCAGACGACCACCGCGCCCACCCGGAACTTCGAGTAGGGCGCGTAGGCGGCGAGCGCGGCCGTGCGTGCGGCGGCGAGGAGGGTCTCCCGATCCGGCACCGGACCGGCGTGGGGTGAGCCTTGGCTCACTTGGCCGGAGCCTTCTTCCACGTCTCGATCTTGCTCACGAACGCGGAAGGTCCGCCTTTGAGGTAGCCGACCTGACGGCCCAGTTCCTTGCCTTCGGCATCGACGAGCACGAACGTGGGGAAGCCGCTGACGTCGTACTTCTTCTTGAGGGCTTCGTTCTGCTTCTTCACGTCGGGGGTCTGCGGCTTCTTGTTGGGGAAGTCCGCCTCGAAGAGGACCACGTTCTTGGCGGCGTAGTCGGTGAACTCCTTCAGGTCGAGGGACTCCTTCTTCATCTTGATGCACCAACCGCACCAGTCGGACCCGGTGAAGTCGATGAGGATGACCTTGCCGTCCTTCTTGGCCTGCGCCTGGGCGGCGGCGTAGTCGGTGCCCCAGGCTTCGGCGGCAATGACAGAAATCCCGACGGCAACCGTCGCGGCAAGAGCGAGCATCAGCTTCTTCATGTGGTGAGGATAGACACCGAAACCCGCCCCGCGTTTCAAGGAAGGTTTTGGGGAGGGGGTGGGGATCGGGCGTGTCTCAACGCCGCCCCCGCAGCCAATGGAGCGCCAACGTCCTCGTTGCCCTCCCAGGCCCTTTCCCAAGGCGACGGGGACGTCGCCACACCGTTCCATTTCTCGGAGGGCGCTAGTGTCGAGATGCGCCCGTGGTGATCAGGCGTACCAATCCCGGTAGGGGCGGGCGTCCAGCGCCAGTGCCGGGTTGCCGTTCGCGCCGCCGGCCATTCGGGCCTGAAGGGGATGGAGGTTGGGTGCGAGTCCCGAGCGGAACTCCCGTAGTCGGTCCCTGACCAGTTCCTCGCAGTTGAGGTGGAACAGCGCGATGGTTGCTTCGGCGCGCTTCCTGTCCCGCGCGCTCCTGGCCACGATGAGAACCCTCCCGGAGGGGTGGTAGCAGAAGTACCGCCGGAACTCATATCCGCGTCCGTCAGGGCGCAGTGCGGTTCGGTCGTACTGTTGACCCTTGCGCTGGCAGCCGTCGCAGCTGTGGTAGAGGTTTCGCCAAGCGTAAACGAGTTCGGGGAAGTGTGCCTTGGGCAGGAAGTGGTCGATCGTCGACCGGGATGAGTAACCCATGAATCCATCGCAGTAGGAGCAGTGGTTCAGGGTGATTCGCCGGAAGTAGTCCGGCAGCGTCTCGGGAGTGCCATCCTCCCTGCGAGTTTTCGGCCACCGGCAATCAGCCGTTTTTCCGAGGCGTTGGCATTCCTCGCGAAACCGTTGCGTTAGGTCCCGTTTTCGGGCTCGCAATTCCCTTGGCTCCTTCGGGCGCTTCCACTTCCGCACGTTCAACCCCTTCTGTTGCGGCTCTTGCTGCGTCTTGTGGACTGGCTGCCTGCTGCAGCCAGCGGCCGCTTTGCCCGAGAGCCTTCGAGTTGAGCGAGCAGGCTTCCCACGAGGTTTGTCACCTCGCGGCTTCGGCCGCTCAGGGCCGCCGCCTTGGTTTCCAAGGAGTCTGCGGCCTGGGCGTCCCCGGCGCTGGCCCGTTCCAGGAGGGAGCCGAACTCCGCGAGTTCGGCCTCGGTATCCGGATCGAACCATTCCTCCAGCCCAAGGATCTCGCGAACCGCCGTCATGTAGCTGTCGCCGGCACTGGCGGGCACGGGATCGAGGACGGTGACCTTGCCGTCCTCACCGTGCCGGAACCGGTGGATCCAGCCGTGGTTCAGCGAACTCACCACGAACGGGGAATGGGTGACGACGAACATCTGCGTACCGGAGAAAAGCCTTTGGACGGCGCGCAGGATCCGACGTTGCCACGCGGGGTGCAGGTGGTTCTCGGGTTCATCGAGCACGAGGATCGCACCTTCCGAAAGCGGGTCGGGGCTCTCCTCGTAGTGCTCGATCATCATCACGGTCCACGAGGCCAGCCAGTTCAGCAGTGACCGCAATCCATCGGGCAGTTCCGAGAAGTGCATCTCGAATCCACCCCAGCGCGCCATGAGCCGGATCTCCCGGCCCGGGCGAACCGTGAACTCGAACTTCCGGCCCGTGATTTCCGTGACGCAGTTTTCCAGCCGGGCCAAGGCCGACGCCAGCCGTCCCCGGGGCTGCTCGGAAGCTTCGCGTTCCAGCGCAACCCGGACGCGAAGATCATGCAGGCGGAGCAGGATGCCGCTGGCAGGAGCACTGCCGAGGGAAAGTCGATCGAGCAAGGTGGCCGGACGGAATCCGCGGGTGGCGGGCATGCTGTCCTCGAGGATCGCCGGATTCGCGGAAGCCGTGCTTCGTGGGACTTCGGACTGAAAGACGACGCCGGTTCCGGAAAACGCCAGCAACCACCCCAAACGTTCCGCAAAGTCCGGATGGCGCGGATCGGTGAAGCCGTCCCGGAACGCCCAACGGAGTGGTTCGCCTGGATGGCGCTGCGTCCACCAATGGCTGTCGGCATCTACCTCGATCTCGGCCTTGGAATCCTGCCGGACGCGCTGAAGCAGGTGCTCGTCGTTCCCAAGGGCGGCGATGAGGGCGGCGAGCAGTCGGGTCTTGCCGGTTCCATTCTCGCCGGTGAACAGCTGGACTTCTGCCAGCCCCGTTGCTCGCGGTGCTGCGGGGAACGGGATGGAACCATCCGCGAAGGGCGGGAAGTTCTTCGTTGTCACCTGGGTCAGCCGCATGGCGGGAAATTCAGTCGCGGAATTCCGAAGAGCAAGAATGTCTTCGGGCGGACCCGCGGATCAGTCGGCCGGCTTGCGGGCGCGCGATCTCTCGCCAGCAGGCGGGCGTTTTTTTGGGGATTGGATGATCTTACGCAGTTGGCGATCGACGATCGACCATCCATCGCGGACGGACTTGAAGCTACTCATCGGCCGAAGCCGACCTTCCTTGAAAGGCGCGGCCTGCAGCTTCGACAACCATTCGTGGTCCTCGAATGCCGGCGTTGGCTCCAGGAGCACCGGCAGCACCTCGATTCGCGAGGCCTTGTGCTGCTTGAAGGTGAACGGCAGCTCCTTTCGGGTGACATAACCAGAGGCAAGGAACGGGGTGCTGATCAGGGCGATGACGATGTCCGCCTCCTGCAGCTCCTGCTGTATTTCCTGATCCCAGTCGGCGCCACCCCGGATCTTTCCGTCGTACCACCATCGAATCTTTCCATCATTCTGAAGGATTTGCAGATGAGGCTTGAACCGCTCCATCTGCTTGAGGTTCTCGTGGGAGTAGCTGACGAAGACCTTCAAGGACTCGCCTTTGCTCGTTCGCCCTTCGGCGTTCTGCAATCGGTCGAGCTCGGCCTTCGGCTCCACCGTCTGCACCGATCCGCGATCCACGATAGGAACGGTCTTACCTGCTCGTTCCAAAGCTTCGAGTTCGGAAACCTTCCGGAACTGTTCCCCGGGCAAGGAGAGATCCAGTTCCTCCTCACCCTTCAACCTCGGGGGAAGGCCCTCATGGATGGAGGTCATGTTCACGCGGATGATTCCGGCCAGCTCCTGGCATAGGCGTGCGGACGATCCACGGATGAAGAAGTCGATCCGGGGACTCCGGCGCTTCTCAACGAGCATCAGGGCCTCGGCTCCATTCCATTCCAGTACGACGCCACGGGCCCAGCGGGGGCGCTTTTCGCTGAGGCCATGGGTTCGGACGATGAAGCGGGAGACGATTCCGGCGGGCAGGAACTCGTACGTGTACCGGAACCGAAGCGAGGGAGCCTCGATGAACGCGGCGACGTCGAACTCCTCTGCCCTTGGTTCATCCGCGGACAACAGGCTGGGGAGCAGGTAGAGCCCTTGGTCATCCACGGGAAAGCCGAGTTCACGATCGATCAGCAGCTCGATCAGGAACTCATGGATGTTGAGGCCGTCGCGGAGTTCGGGGTAGTCGTCCGCTGTGGCTCCCCGCTCGGAACCCATCCCCTCCATTCCTGCCTTCAGGATCTCGTCGAGCTCGGACCTGTGCAGGTAGCCGGGCTTGCCCTTGTGGGGGCGCTTCTGGACCCCTCGGATGATTCCGTAGAGACCGTTGGCGGCCCAGTTGGGATTGAGGACGCGCGTGTCCCGCAGACGGCTGGTACCCGGCTTTCCATAGTACAGGGCGGCGCCGAGTGTGTGCAGGTTGGCTGCAAGCGATTGCTGATCCTTGGGCTCACTGACACCGCATTCGGTGCAGATCGTCCGGAAGCGATCCCATCCGATGAAATGGCATCGCTTCCCGGGGTCGTCGTCGGTGCAGAGGTCGTCGATTCGATGCCGGACGTTGAAGTAAGTCAGGGGCCATTGCTGCCAGACGCCCTCCATCTGGCCGAGGACATCGAGGACGGTCTGTCGCAGCTTCTCGATGCCGAACCCGGTCTTGCAGTCGACCTCGAGGAATCCGCGGATGTTCGGGAACTCGCGCTTCAGCCGTCGCTTCTCCAACTCGTATCCTCCCGGGCTCTCCCATTTGTTGAGGATGACGAGGACCGGCGAGACCTCATCCGCCCCGCCCGGCCCTGTTCCATGGCTCGTGCCGTAGAGTTGGGCGTGACCGAGCCAGTACTCGGCCTCCTCCATCTGCTGCCCGCCCCGGCCGTCGAGCACCACGACGTAGAGGCTCTGGTCGGTGAGGAAGAAGCGGTGCGTTTCATGGGTGATCTCCTGGCCAGCAAAGTCCCAGAGGTGGACCCGCAATTCGCCGTTCGGGTGATCGACCTCCCAAGGGTGGATGTCGATGCCGGGGGTCTCTCCGAGATCCTTCTCGAAGGGGAGTTCGCGCAGTGCACGGGCGATCGAGGACTTGCCGGCTTCGCCGCGACCAAGGAGGAGGATTTTGGACTCGTTGAGGGCCGCTTGCCCCGACTTTCGCCTATTGAAGTAGTAGGCGAGGGCCTCTTCGTGGCCTTCAAACAGTAGGCTCCTCGGAATCTTGAGGCCGTGATTGTGGTACAGCTCCAGGTTTCGGAGCTTGAGCTTGAGGAGCTCCTTCGGAAGCTCTCGGAGTGCGACTAAATTCAGATGAAGCGTCCTGAGGTGGGGGAGGCTTAGTACCCAATTGGGTACGGTAGTGAAGAGGTTGCCGTCTAGTGTGAGCGTGCGGATCGAATCGGGTAGTACTACTCTCCGATCGGACTTCTTCAGTCCATTGAAGCTCAGGTCGAGATGATGGACAGGCGGCAGGTATCTCAAGGTCTCCGGGGCCTTACCCAGTTGGTTCGAATCGAACTCGCCGTGCTTGAATGGATGCTGGGCAACGATGCTTTCTGGACGACGCGAATATCTGTTGTCGAAGGGACTGAATGGACGAACGCCGAATGAAATGCACTCTAGCATCCTGAGTTCCCCGAACCATTCCGGTATCTGGGCGATTCGATTGAGTCCAAGACTCAGATAGTGCAAATGGGTTAGAGCACGAATTTGAGGGGGTACCTCACGCAAATGATTCACCTCAAGCTCCAGTCTTTGGAGAGAGGTAAGCTCCGTGATCGAGTCAGGGAGGCTTTCCAATTCCAGACCATAAAGGATGAGGGTTGAGGCATTGGGCTGTCGCTTGAACTCCTCAATCCTCCGCTCTGCTTCTCGGTATCCTTCCTCGGGGTTCATGCTGGTTGAGGGGATGGCTGGATCAGACCGATCGGACGGATCCGTCGGATCGGTCTGATCCGGTGGATGGGATGTTGGCGAGGGCGGTGGGGGTGTCCCGGAACAAGCCTGGCGACCATACGCGGTGGAGGGACCAGCCGAGGGCTTCGAGGGTCAGGGTGCGGAACTGTTCCCAGGCGATGGGGTCGGGGGCGCGGGTGTAGCGGTTGAAGTCGGTGAGGATGCCGACGGTGCTGGTGGAAGCCGGGGCGCGGTGTTCGAGGGCGATATCGACGCAGAAGCCGTCGTTGCCCCAGTGGACGGTGGTGTCGCGTTGGAGTTTCTCGTGCAGGAGTTCGCCGAGGGCGGTGGCGACGGCGGAGGGGCGTCGGGTGTCGTTGATCGTGCAGGAGGTTTCCGAGGTGACGGCTCCGGGTGCCGGGGTGTCGGGGAATTCGTAGGCGCCGCAGCAAGCCTCGGCGTAGCGGAGGTAGGCGTAGAGGTAGTGGCGTCCGGTGATGCGGGCCTCGGAATCCGAGCCAGGTGCGACGGCGTATTCAGCGCGCGGGATCGAGGTCAGGATGTGGACGGCCTCGCGGGCGCGGGTGACGAGGACGTTGAGGCGGCGTTCGCCCCCGGCGCGGGAGAGGGCGCCGAAATTGCGGCGGAACTTCCCGTCGGCGTCGGGGCCGAATGTCGTGCAGAGGATCAGGTGATCGCGTTCGTCGCCCTGGACGTTCTCGAGGTTCTTGACGAAGAGCCCCTCGAAGGAGCCGGAGCCCTGCCGGGCGCGGGCGGTGGTGAGGCGATCCGCGAAGGCCGGGTCGGCGGCGGCGCGTTCGTCGAGGGCGTCGAGGATCAGGTCGCGCTGGGGAAGGTTGAAGGAGGCGATGCCGATCGACGGCGGCTGGGGCAGGGCGAGGAGGCGGACGACGATGTCGACGGCGGCCTTGGCCTCGGCCTCGTTGCCGCGATCGGCGTAGGTGCCGCCGACGTGCTGGAGGAGGATCGGCGAGTGCGGCGCGATCCGTTCGGGGTGGCCGGGCAGGGGAATGAGGCGGCCATGATAGAAGGCATCGTTGGAGAAGCCGATGAGGGCGGCGTCGCGGGAGCGGTAGTGCACGTCGAGGAACGATTCCTGGACGGCGAGGTTGAGCGCTGCGGAGAGCAGGTCCTCGGCTTCGGATTGCTGGCGGTCGAAGACCTCGGCGGCGGTCTCGGCGGCGGTGTCGTCGCTTTCGGTGTTTGCCGCCTCGAAGAAGCGGGTGGGAGGAAGCTGCCGTGGATCGCCGGCGATCACGACGCGACGGGCGCGGAGCAGGACGGGGAGCGCTTCTTCGAGTCGGCACTGGCTGGCTTCGTCGAAGATGACGACATCGAAGAGCGCCTCGCGGGGGAAGACCTGTGCGACCGTGGCGGGGCTGGCCATCCACACCGGGCAGAGGTCGAAGAGCGGGTCGCCGCCTTCGGTGCCGGCGCCGGTGGCGATCATCTGGCGGAGCTTGAGCGCGCGTTGGCCGCGGACGAAGAGGCGTTGGCGGAGCGAAGCGCCGAGCGAATTCAGCCGGCTGCCAGTGCTGGCGAGGAGCCGTTCGCGCCAGGACTTCTGCCAGCGGTGAAGGATGAGCGCGCGGACCGTGGCGGCCTTCTGATTTCCGAGGCGTCCGAGCTCGGCAATGGCGGCGTCGACGCGGGCGGAATCGATCCGGGCTAGGTCCGGGCTCGAACGGAGGCGACGCCGCATCTCGTGGGCAAGGGCGGTGGCACGAAGGAGGGGCTGGGCGATCTCCCACGGATGTCCGGCGACCGCGACAGCCCGCAACGCGGTGATCACCGGCGTGGGCAGCGAATCGAGTCGGGCGTTGAGCAGGACGGCGTCCTCCAGCGTGGATCCCGCGGCGGCGAACGCCTGCGCCAAGGCGACGGCTGGCTCGCCCGGGCAGAGTCGGGCGGACCATTCCTTCCATGCCGGAAGGCTGAGGAATCCTGCACCCAGCCAATGCTGGCCGAAGCGCTCCAGGCTTTCCGCGAGGTTCGCGGACTCGCGGAGCGTTCGGACCAGCGTGGTACGCGAACCCGCCGTGCGAAGGGAATCGAAGACCGCGTCTCGGACCGTGCCTGCGGCGTCGGCGACCAGCGCGGCATGCAGGCCGGCGAGTTCGGGCAGACCGTCGCGGACCGCAACCAGCTGCGTGTCGGAGGCGAAAGCGGGCGTGGGGTGACCGAGGATCTCGGCGCGGACCTCGGACCATTGCCAGCGGACTTCAACCGAGGTGAGGAACTGGATCGCGCGCGTGGTCGAAGCGGGATCCATCGTCAGGGCCAGCCGGTCGAGGATTGGCTTCGCTGCCTTTCGACGGCCGAAGGAGAAGAAGCGCGTCCAGGAGCTGGCGACCTCGGCCCATTGCTGGAGCGCGAGCTTCTGGCGTCGGAGTTCGGCGAGGCCGGGGATCTGGTCGCGGATCTGGGGCCAGAGTTCGCGGTCGACCGCGGTATCGAGTGTGGCGGCAGTCGGGGCAAGATCGGCGGCGAGCTTCAGCCAGCGGGCAGGATCCGAGCCGTCGGAGAACCGCCTCGCGAGATCGGGATCGGCTCGCCGATCGATCTTCTCGAGCCAGGCGGCGACTTCCTGTCGGAGGGTGGCCTGGGCTGGGAACGGTTGGTCCGGTGAAAGGAAGGGAGCCGAGGGTCGCGGGAGCGAGTCGAGTAGGGAGGCAAGCTGGATCCCGCCCTCCAGGAACTGCCTCCATGCGGCGGGCTCGCGTCCCTGGAAGGCTTCGGGAGAAAGGGCGAGCCGATCCCGGAACGGATTCGTGGGCCAATGGGCGCGACCGGCGCGGCGGATCACCTCCTCGCAATCGGCGTCGATTCCGTGCAGCCGTTCCGGGGTGAGACCTTCGATGTCGGGAAGGTCCGGGATGGCGGGGTCGCGGAGGGCGAGCCATTCGCCGCAGAGATCGTGGAACGAATGCGCGCCGACGGGTGTGTGGAGCTGCTTGAAGGCCGAGGTCAGTTCGCCGTGGAGCGCGGTGAGGCGGGTGTTGATGCGGTCGAGTTCGGCAGTGGGATCCGGGAGGAGCTGCGCTTCGGCAAGACCGTCGATGATCGAGCGCAGGTGCAGGTAGAGGTCGCGTCGGTCGCCCTGGGCGTCATGGACGACCCCGCACAGGCCGCCGAGACCGAGGGCGGCGAGTCGGTAGTGGACGACGTCGAGGGCGGTGCGCTTGTCGCAGACGAAGAGCACGCGCTGGCCGCGGGCGAGGTGGTCGCCGATGACGTTGGCGATGGTCTGGCTCTTGCCGGTGCCGGGCGGCCCGTGGATGACGAGGGCCGGGGCACTACGGGCATGGGCGACCGCGAGCGCCTGACAAGGATCCGCCTGGGCGACCGGGAACTCCGTCGTGAAGGAGGCTGTGTGGGAAGGATCCGTCCGATCAGTCCGATCGGTCTGATCCGACCGATCCGGCTGATCTGCCGCAGGCGCGTTGAGCGCCTCCGGCTTGAGGAAGCCGGAGACGGGGACCGTCAGGGCGGCCTCGTTCTCGCGCATCCAGGCGGTGTCGCGGAGGAGGCCGGGGTTCGCGGTAGGGAAGAGGCCGAGGACCGCTGACGCGAGCAGCGTGGCCTTGGGCGGGAGGTCGTCGGTGCGGGGAACGGGCTGGAGCAGGGTTTCGGCGGTGAATGCGGGAACCGGGCTGATCTCGGCGGCCTTGGCGACGAGGGCGATCAACGTTTCGAGTTCGCGCCAGGGTTCCTCGGCGGCGTCGTCGGCAAAGAGTCCTTCGGTGGACTTGCCGGTCTGCTGTTCGAGCCACGCGAGGAGCGCGGGATTCGGGATGAGGCGGTCCGCACCGTCGCCCACGGCTTCGAGGGTGATGCCGCTGGAAGCCCCGCGTCGGACGCGGAGATTCACGGGGATCAACGCGACCGGGGCGAGGACGCGGCGCGACGATCGACCGGTGCGGTCGCCGATGGGTGGGAGGGAAAGGAGTGGCAGGCCGATGTAGAGGGCGGATTCGCCGTGGTCGTTGAAGTAGTCGCCAGCGTCGGCGGCGATGTCGCGGAGCTTGTCGAGGAGCTTGGCCTGGCGGGTGGCGGCCTGCTTCGCGGAACGCTGCGACTCGGACCATTCGCGTTCGGGGCGATCGGGAGGCTCGAAGGCGGAGCCGCGGATCGGGAAATCGATGGAGCCGCGCGTGGCGTCGAGCAGGACTCCGGGAATGCGGGAAGGATCGGGACCGCCGAGTTGGGCGAGTTCGGCAAGGTCGACGCGCTGGCGGCTGTGGTGGGGGCGGGCGTTGAGCCCGGGGCCGTCGGCAAGGCCGGCGTAGAGGCGTTGGAGGAGGGCCTTGAGGATCATCTCGGCCTCACTTTACCCCGGCGAGCCGTTCCTTCCAGAGCTTGTAGAGCTCGACCGTGGCACGGACGTCGCGCAGGCAGTACTCGGCGATGTCGCGATGCCGGCCCTCGGCGAGCAGGTCGTTGATGTCGCGGCCGGTGATTCCCTCGGCCTTGGGTGACGGGATGCCGAAGGCGCGGCAGTAGAAGTCGAGGTTGAACCGGCGTGCGGCGCCGTCGCGGCCGGAGACGTTGTAGAAGGTGAACTGCTCGGCGAGGTCGCAGTGCGGTTCGGTGGCGAAGCGGTAGCCGAGCCAGTCCTTGCGGGTGATGGGGACGTTGAGCAGGGCGGAGCGCAGATAGAGGAAGGGGACGTCGAAGCCGCGGCCGTTGAAGGTGACCACCTCGTCGTATCGGCGGGCGACGTCCCAGAACGCGGTGAGCAGTTCCTGTTCGTCGACCTGCGGAGCGAACTCGACTCCGCCCGAACCGCCGCCTTCCTCCTCGAAGTCATCCGACTGGAACAGCACCTGTCCGCGCCCGGTGTCGGCGTTGACCATGGCGATGCAGACGACCTGCGCGGTGAAGGGCCAGAGGCTGAACTGCTGCTGGATCTCGACCCGCTTGAGGGCCTTCGCGGTGTCGTCGGGCTGCTTCTCCGCGTCCCGGAACAGGTACTCGAGCTGGGCTTCATCGAAGTTCTCCAGGCCGAGGGCGGAAGTCTCTATGTCGAATACCAGTTTGGCCATGTGCTTGGGGCCGGACCGTAGCGGGGGCAAGCGGAGGGCGAAAGGGGGGATTGGGGGCGGGTTTCAAGATTGAAGATTCGAGTTTGAAGCCGGGCGGCGTCGGGGTCGGAATCGGGATCGGTATCGAGCCCCAGCCTTCTTCGATCCCGATTCCGATAGCGACCCCGACACCGAGGGAGATCCTTCGCACCCTTCCAGGGTGCGGGATTCATTTGGGACATGGACCCCGGGTGGGCCTCGTTCCTCGGCTCACCCGGGGCTACCGGCTGCAACGCCTCCGGCGTTGGGTGGGGCACGGAGGCGTTCCGTCGCACAGGCCTTGAAACTTGAATCTGAAAACTTCGAACTCCCCTCCCCCTTCCCCTTTTGGAGCATTGGGCGTGAGAGCAGTTCCAATCGGGGCTGGCAGGGTGTATCGAGCGGGAATGCATCCGAGTCGAAGTCGCAGACGAACCCAGTTGATCGCGGGGCTGGTGATGGCGGGTTGGATGGGTGCCTTGCCGGTGTTAGCGCTGGATGCCAACGGCAATTCGCAGAGCGACCTGTGGGAACTGGTGTTCAATGCCCGGGGCCTGGCGGCTGGCGGGGACGCCGACGGCGACGGCGTGACCAACGCCGGCGAAAGTGCGGCGGGAACGGATCCGCTTTCGGCCTCATCGATGCCGCGGTTGGACGCAACGACAGGCGTGGGTGGGGTGGTACGTCTTGGTTGGTTCGGCGTGGCGGGGAAGGCGTATCGGCTGGAGGGACGTGCGCGTCTGGAGACGGGTGCGTGGGGAGTCGTTGGTGAATTTTCGGGCGAAGGCCGGGTGCTGTCGCTGGACGTGGCGGCGGGTGGCGAAGACGTGAGGTTCTTCCGATTGCAGATCTCGGATCCGGACTCGGACGCCGACGGGCTTTCCGACTGGGAGGAACGGTTGGTCGGGTTCGATCCGCGCACGGCTCACACCGGTTGGGAGGAAACCGCGGACCTCGCACGGGTGCAGTCGATGCTGACGGCATCGAATGAGGTGACGGTGGGGTTGATCGACGGGCAGGTGTCGGAGCGTTGGCCGGAACCGGGTGTCTTCGCGGTCCGGCGGCGGGGTGGGATCCAGCCGCTGACGGTGAACCTTCAGCTGGGTGGCACGGCGACGCCGGGAGTGGATTTCGATCCGGGTGCAACCGGCACGATCGTGATGCCGGCCGGCGTGCGCGAGGTGTGGGTCGAGGTCCGTCCCAAGGCGGATGCGGCCGATGGCGAGCCGGATGAAACAGTGACGCTGACCGTGCTCCCGGGCGCGGGGTACACGGTCGGAAGTGCCTTCACGTCGGGGCTCGTGATACGCGATCAACCGGCGGGTTCCGGTCCCGGTGTGAAGGAGGCGGCGCGCTTCCTCCTGCAGGCGTCGTTCGGGCCGAATGCGGATGATCCGACGGATGCGGACGAAATCCCGGAGAACGTCGAATCCGTGATGCAACTGGGCTTCGAGGGCTGGCTCGCGGATCAGTTCGCGCGGCCGGCGGGGTTGCATCGACCGGTGGCGGTCTGGCTTCAGGACACCAACAACGTCGCCGAGTACTACGCCGACGTGAAGCTCGGCGCTTGGTGGCATCGGGTCCTGGGCTCGCCTCACTTGCTGCCGGGCGGTGCCCCGGATTTCCAGCCGGACCTGCTCCGCCAACGGGTCGCGTTCGCGCTCGCGCAGATCTTCGTGGTCAGCGATCGGCCCGAGGTGCTGTCGACGGATCCGCTCGGGATGGCGGATTACTACGACGTGCTCGTCCGGAACTCGTTCGGCAATTACCGCGACCTGCTGATGGAAGTGGCGCGGCACCCGGTGATGGGCTTTTACCTCTCGCACCTGCTGAACCGGAAACTGGATCCCGTGCTCCGGATCTATCCGGATGAGAACTTCGCCCGCGAGATCATGCAGTTGTTCAGCATCGGGCTGTGGGAGCTGAACCCGGATGGCACGCGCCGCACAGGTCCGGATGGACAGCCGATCCCGACCTACGACAACCGCACGATCACCGAACTGGCGCGGGTGTTCACGGGCTTCGGGGTGGCGGGGAACGACAACTTCACCGACTACCCGCGCAACTTCAGCGCCCCGATGAAGATGTTCGATGAATGGCATGATCTCGGGCCGAAGTCGTTCCTCGGACTCCAGCTGCCCGCGCGGCGGGGGACGGCGAATGGTGCGTCCGGCCTCGCGGACGTGACGGCCGCGGTGGAACACCTGGCGAAGCATCCGAACGTCGGACCGTTCCTCGGGCGCCTGCTGATCCAACGATTGGTGACCTCGAATCCGAGCCCGGGCTACGTGGGTCGGGTGGCCGCGGCCTTCGCGGACAACGGCGCGGGCGTGCGCGGCGACCTGAAGGCGGTGATCCGCGCGATCCTCCTCGATCCCGAGGCCCGGGATCCGGCGCGGATGGAAGACCCGCGGTTCGGGCGGTTGCGCGAGCCGTTGCTGCGCGTCGTGAACGCGGCGCATGCCTTCAATGCGACGAGCGAGTCGGGCGTGTTCCCGTTGGGCAACTTCTACATGGACCACGTGCAGGAGCCGTACAAGGCGCCGAGCGTCTTCAACTTCTACCTCCCGACGTACAGCCCGCCGGGGTTGCTCGCGGAAGCGGGTCTCGTCGCACCGGAAATGCAGATCGTGAACGCGTCGTCCCTGATCTCGGCAGCCAACTATTTCCCCGGTTTGGCCGTGCCATTCCGGAGCGACCTCAACCGCTGGGGCACGGGCCTGGCCGAACAACGCACGGGACTCCAGCTCCGCCACGAGGTCGAGATGATCGTCGGCGCCGCGTGGGTGGAGGACCCGGACCCGAACGTCGAGCCAGCCGATCCGGACGCGCTGTTGCGCCGGCTCGATCTCCAGCTGACGGGCGGGATGTTGCGGCCGGAACAATTCCAGATCCTGCGCGAGGCATTGGTGCGCCTGCGGTTCCCGACGTGGGAATGGCATCACGAGCGCGTGCGCCGAGCCATCACGCTGATCGTCAATTCACCCGATTTCTCCGTGCTCCGCTGAATCCTGCCGCCATGAAATCCTCCTCCAGCCATCGTTCCCGTCCGGACCTCGGGCGTCGTCGGTTCCTCGGGCAGGCGGGTTGCGCCGGTCTCTCGGCGCTTCCGGCCCTCTCGACCTTGGCCACACTTGCGACGACTTCGGCGCTCGCCGCGGACACGCCGGGCGGATATCGGGCGGTCGTGTGCCTCCTGCTCACCGGCGGCAACGATTCCTTCAACATGCTCGTTCCGCGCGGCACGGCGGAACACGCCGAATACGCGCAGGTGCGCCAGGATCTCGCGTTGCCGCGCGGAAGTTTGCTGGCGCTGAATCCGACGACGCCGGCCGGGCTGGACCTCGGACTGCATCCGTCGATGCCGGAGCTGGCCGCGTTGTTTGAGTCGGGCAAGGCGGCGTTCATCGCGAACGTGGGAACGTTGCTCCAGCCGGACACGCGGAAGGAGCAGGTCGAGGACGGCAGCGTGCCGGTGCCGGCGGGGTTGTACTCGCACAGCGACCAGGTGGAGCAGTGGCAGACGAGCCTGCCCCAGAGCCGCGGCGGGACGGGTTGGGCGGGGCGGATGGCGGATGTGCTGCAGTCGGTGAACGTGAACCGACGCCTGTCGATGAACATCTCGGTGGCGGGCAGCAACGCGTGGCAGGCCGGGCGCAACAACGCCGAGTACGCGATCACGCCGGACGGGGCGGAAGGCCTCCGGGACTATGCGCCGCCTGGAACACCCCTGGCGGAGGTGACGCGACCCGATGTCCGGGTGAACAGCAGCGCGGTGGATTCACAGCTCGCGCTCGAGTACCGGAACCTGTTGCAGCAGGCCTTTGCCACCACGCGACGGAATGCGATCGAGGCGGCCGAATTGTTCCGCGCCGCGACGGCTCCGGATCTTCCGGCGGGAATTTCGTGGCCCGGGTCGCGCCTCGCCGCCCAATTGCGCATGGTGGCGCGGACGATCTCCGCGCGGGATCGACTGGGAGTTTCGCGGCAGACCTTCTTCGTCGAGTACGGCGGCTGGGATCATCACGACGACGTGCTGGCGAACCAGCTGGGGATGCTGCGCGAGGTGAGTGAGGCGGTTGCGGCCTTCCAGCAGGCGTTGACCGTGCTGGGCATGGCCGACGACGTCGTCCTGTTCTCGGCGTCGGACTTCGGGCGGTCACTTACGTCGAACGGCCGCGGATCGGATCACGCTTGGGGCGGGAACGCGTTCGTCGTGGGCGGGCCGGTGAAGGGTCGGAAGATCTATGGGCGTTACCCGGCGTTGTTCGCCGACAACCCGCTGGATGTCGGTCGCGGACGACTGATCCCGACGACGTCGGTGGATCAGTACTTCGCGGAGTTGGCGCTGTGGATGGGAGTCAGCCGGACGGATCTCCCCTTGGTGCTGCCGAACATCGGGCGGTTCCATGACCTGGCGACGACGACGGCGCCGCTTGGGTTTCTTGGGTGAGGGGGAGATTCAAGTTTGAAGCAGGGAGGAACGGAGCGGCGACATCCTCGTCGCCTTGGGAAAGGGTGTGGGAAGGCAACGAGGACGTTGCCACTCCGTTTGAAGCGGGGAGGAATGGAGCGGCGACGTCCTCGTCGCCTTGGGAAGGGGCGTGGGATGGCAACGAGGACGTTGCCGCCCCGTTTGACGCGGGGAGGAATGGAGTGGCGACGTCCTCGTCGCCTTGGGAAAGGGCGTGGGAAGGCAACGAGGACGTTGCCACTCCGTTTGACGCGGGGATGAATGGAGCGGCGACGTCCTCGTCGCCTTGGGAAAGGGCGTGGGAAGGCAACGAGGACGTTGCCACTCCGTTTGACGCGGGGATGAATGGAGCGGCGACGTCCTCGTCGCCTTGGGAAAGGGCGTGGGAAGGCAACGAGGACGTTGCCACTCCGTTTGACGCGGGGATGAATGGAGCGGCGACGTCCTCGTCGCCTTGGGACGGGGCGTGGGATGGCAACGAGGACGTTGCCGCTCCGTTTGACGCGGGGAGGAACGGAGCGGCGACATCCTCGTCGCCTTGGGAAAGGGCGTGGGAAGGCAACGAGGACGTTGCCACTCCGTTTGACGCGGGGAGGAATGGAGCGGCGACGTCCTCGTCGCCTTGGGAAGGGGCGTGGGATGGCAACGAGGACGTTGCCGCCCCGTTTGACGCGGGGAGGAATGGAGCGGCGACGTCCTCGTCGCCTTGGGACGGGGCGTGGGATGGCAACGAGGACGTTGCCGCTCCGTTTGACGCGGGGAGGAACGGAGCGGCGACATCCTCGTCGCCTTGGGAAAGGGCGTGGGAAGGCAACGAGGACGTTGCCACTCCGTTTGAAGCGGGGAGGAATGGAGCGGCGACGTCCTCGTCGCCTTGGGAAGGGGCGTGGGATGGCAACGAGGACGTTGCCGCCCCGTTTGACGCGGGGAGGAATGGAGTGGCGACGTCCTCGTCGCCTTGGGAAAGGGCGTGGGAAGGCAACGAGGACGTTGCCACTCCGGCCAGAGGACTGCTTCGATGGACGGATGCTTCCCCGATCTTCTGCGGCGCGTTTGCGCCTTTGGATCCTGCCATCGCTCCCGCTGTGGTTTGCCGTGCTGCTGTGCGTGACCTCGGTGGCCCACGGCGCGGAATACTTCCCACCGCCGGACAACGAGGGAGGATGGCGGACGTTGTCGGGCGAGTCGGCGATCCGACGCAAGGCGGGGATGGACCTGCCGCAGCTGGAGCGGGCTTGGGAATTCACGCAGCGGTGCAGTCAGAACGGCGGACTGCTGGTGGTGCGGAAGGGTTACCTCGTCTTCGAGAAGTACTATGGCCGGGCACAGCGCAACGGGAACCCGGACATGGCCTCGACGGGCAAGGCCTACACGGCGATCGCCTGCGGGGTGATGTTGAACGAATATGCGAATCGGTTCCCCGATGGACTCAACCAGAAGGTCTTCACGCCGGAGTACCTGCCCGAGGCGTTCCCGCTCGACGACCCGAGGAAGTCCGAGATCACGCTTGGTCAGTTGCTGTGCATGACGGCCGGTTACCACGGCGAGGGCACGAGCCCGGGCGTGACGATGGGGCAGGTCGTGCCGTTGCAACCGGTGCCGGGCCAAAACATCCGCGACCTCGACGGTTCCTCGCTGCGCACCGTTCTCTGGACCAACGCGGGCGCGGGTTATTCCTATTCGTCCCCGGCCCCGCACATCGCGTCGATGGTCCTGCGCCGGGTGACGGGGATGGATCTGCGGGAGTACATCGATCAGAAGCTGGCGCGTCCGATGGGCTGGGGCGCGTGGAGCTACTGCCTGCATCGCGGGGACTACACGATGCCGAACGCGAACGGCGCGGGGAGCATCGCGGTGCACGCGACGGATGCGTTGCGGTTCGGCTACTGCCTGTTGCACCGGGGCCGGTGGAAGGATCGGCAGTTGGTGCCGGCGTCGTTCGTCGACCTGTGCAACAAGCCGTCGCCGCACAACCCGCACACGCCGTACACGCTCATGTTCGAGCACAACGCCGACGGCCACGTCGCCGGGGCGCCGCGCGATGCCTTCTACAAGTCGGGTGCGGGCGGGTTCGGGATCTTCATCGTGCCGTCGCTGGATCTCGTGATCTACAAGATGGGCGGCAACAACGGGCAGTACGATCCCGCACTGACCGGGCTTTCGCAGCCGGCACCGACGGACCTCTCGCGGGACAACTGGAAGCCGATTCCGCGGACGCCCTTCAACGAGGGCAGCCTCGGCGGGGACGACGGCCTGCGCCGGGTGCTGGAGATGGTCTGTGCGGCGGTGAGGTAAGGTGAGGGCGGCTCAGCCGTATCCCTGCGGTAAGGATCTCACGCGGAGCCGCGGAGAGCGCGGAGAGAGGGTCAGGTCCCCAACCTTCCAACGTCGGACGTCATTCACCAAACGGTGACTGCTCAGCCTTCCATCCAAATGTCCCTTCTCCGCGCCTCAGCGCCTCTGCGGGGACCCGTCCCCGACTTCAACTGCATGGTTACAGCTCAGGGCTGCCCGGTGCCTTCGGTGCGCTCGACCTTGAGACGGAGGTCGACGTTGCCGTCGGGGGTGAGGTTCGGGACGACGGACAGATTCAAGTGGCCGCCGGTGTCGTTGCCGATGCTGACCTGGGCCTCGGTGCCGCCGCCCGTGATGATTCCCGGGGCGGCGAGCATGTTGAGGCCGTCGGTTTTCGCCAGGCGTTCAAGGAACGCCTTTGAATCCTCAGGGCCAAATGAAGCGAAGCCGGCGGGATTGTTCCCGATGCCGAGGGTGGCGAATGCCTCGGCGGATCCTTCGAAGATCGCGTGGTCGAGCCTGACGGCGCCACTGCCGGTGTTGCCTGCGGCGGCCGCGGAAGGAATGGCGACGACCCAGGCCTGCTTTCCGTTCTCGTTGGTCCAGGCGGGAAAGACCGCGACGCCGTTGAGTGGGACCCGGCTGGCCATCCAGCCGGGGCCGCTGCCGTGTGTGTGATCTGCGGTAGGGGCTGCTGCGGCGCTCGCGCCGGGCTGTGCCGCCTGCCGTCCGGTATGGCCGTTGGCCTGATCCTTGCGCAGTTGGCTGACCTCGCCGCGCAAGCGGAGGACCTCGGCCTGAAGGGCGTCCTGCGCCCGCTTGCTCGCGGCCGCGGCGTCGGGATCCGGCCGCGCCTTCGAGAGGGCCTCCTCGCTGGCGGCCAGTCGGGCGGATAGGTCGGCGTGTTCGAGTTGGAGCCGCGTGTGGGAACGGTGCTCCAGCAACCAGCCCACGCCGATGGTGGCGATGCAGACCACAGCAATGGTGACCGGAATGCGGGACGAACTCATGGCAGGGCTCACGAAACACCGCCGCCGGGGAATTGGCGCGGAAATTCTCGGGGCGGGGGTGGGCGGGTGGCATTCGCGGATAAGCGCATAGCTGCGCCAATGGGAGAAAACTGGCTTGCGGAGTGGCAGTGGCGGCCGGCGGTGGGTCCCTTCACAAAATCCTTGAGATCAGTCAGATCGGACCGATCCGTCCGATCGGACTGATCCCTTTCACGGGCTGGCATGAGGCGTGCATTACAGCCTCTCACGATGATCACGCTCGATGGATCGCAGGGAGAGGGAGGAGGACAGATCCTCCGAACGGCGCTCGCGCTCAGCGCGGTGACCGGGACGCCGTTCGAGATCACGGGGATCCGGGCGCGCCGGGCGAAGCCGGGGCTGATGCGGCAGCACCTCGTGTCGGTGCGGGCGGCGGCGGCGGTCTGCGGGGCGGAAGTCACCGGCGGCGAGTTGGGCTCGACGAACCTGCGCTTCGTGCCTGGTCAGGTCCGGGGCGGGCCCCATCGGTTCGACATCGGGTCGGCGGGGAGCACTCAGTTGGTGGCGCAGACGATCCTGCCGCCGTTGCTCCGGGCTGGGCAGGAAAGCTCCGTCGCGCTCACCGGCGGGACGCACAATCCTTTCGCGCCGTCGTTTCCCTTCATGGAAGGCGCGTTTCTTCCGCTGCTGGACCGGATGGGATTCCTCTGCCGGTTCCGGTTGGAGAAGGCGGGGTTCTATCCGGCGGGAGGCGGGCAATGCGTCCTGGACGTCGGAAGCCGACAGGGCTGCGCGCCGCTCGTCCTCGAGTCCCGGCCGGCCTCGCCGCGGGTG
Source organism: Limisphaerales bacterium (assembly GCA_965284395.1). Taxonomy (GTDB): domain Bacteria; phylum Verrucomicrobiota; class Verrucomicrobiia; order Limisphaerales; family UBA9464; genus UBA6176. The sequence goes on from OZ260084.1 coordinate 2,752,861, forward strand.
GGTGCCCGGGTGTGCGTGGTGGGGCTCGACGGGGAGATTGCCGAGCGGGAGATGGCGGCGCTCCGAGCGGAACTGCCGCTGGATCCGGCGTGGACCGTGATCGACCGGTGCCCGGGCGCGATCGGGATCGGGAACACGGTACACGTCACGGTGGAGTTGGACGGGTACAGCGAGGTGTTCACGGCGCATGGCGAGCGGGGCGTGCCGGCCGAGGCGGTGGCTGCGAAGGCGGCCGCGGAAGCGAAGGCGTTCCTCGCGAGTGGCACTGCGGTGGGCGAATACCTTGCCGACCAGCTTTTGCTGCCGATGGCGCTGTCGGCGGGCGGGTCTTTTACGACCCATGTATTGAGCGCCCATACGCAGACGCAGATCCGCGTGATGGAAACCTTTCTTGGAAAATGTGTCCGGACCGAGACGTGGGGTCCGGGGCAGTATCGGGTGCACGTCGAAGCTGTTTGAAGGACTGAGGAGGATATTGTCATGAACCTGAATGAAATCGTCCGCGCCCCGTGGAAGCAGTGGGGAACCGGACTCGACCAGCCGGCGATCCAACAGATGGAGCGCGCGTGCGAATTGCCGATCTCGGTGGCGGGCGCGTTGATGCCGGATGCGCACGTCGGGTACGGCCTGCCGATCGGCGGCGTGTTGGCGACGGCGGGTGCGGTGATCCCGTATGCCGTCGGCGTCGATATCGCGTGCCGCATGAAGCTGACGGTCCTCGATTGCCCGGTGTCGCATCTGGAGGAGCGCCGCGATGCGCTCGTGGGTGCGATCGAGGCGGAGACGCGCTTCGGAATGGGGGCGAAGTTCAAGAACCGTCGTCAGCATGACGTGATGGACGCGGACTGGGACGCGAACCCGGTGACGCGCCAGAACAAGGACCGTGCGTGGGCACAGCTGGGAACGAGCGGATCGGGGAACCACTTCGTCGAGTTCGGCGTGTTGACGGTGCCATCGGAGGCGCCGGTGTCCGGAGGGGAACCGTTGTCGGGGTTGGCACCGGGTTCGTACCTGGCGTTGCTCAGCCACAGCGGATCGCGTGGGACCGGGGCGGCCGTCTGCGCGCACTACAGCAAGCTGGCGAAGGAGCGGCATCCGGAGCTGGTGTCGCCGTACACGCACCTGGCCTGGCTGGATCTCGATTCGGCCGAGGGACAGGAATACTGGGCGGCGATGGAGTTGATGGGGCGCTACGCGGCGGCCAACCATTGCCTGATCCACCAGCACATCGCGCGCAACCTGGGACTGGATGTCTTGCTGGACGTCGAGAACCACCACAACTTCGCGTGGAAGGAAACCCACGTGATCGACGGAGTCCCGCGGGAGTTGGTCGTGCACCGCAAGGGCGCGACGCCTGCGTCGGCCGGAGTGCTCGGGGTGATCCCGGGTTCGATGGCCTCACCGGGGTTCGTCGTGCGCGGACGGGGCGTGGACGCATCGTTGCACTCGGCTTCGCACGGGGCCGGGCGCGTGATGAGCCGCACGAAGGCAAACGCGACGTTCCAATGGTCCGACGTCACGCCACGCTTGCGCGAGGCGGGTGTCGAACTGTTGAGCGCCGGGCTCGACGAGGTGCCGATGGTCTACAAGGACATCCATCAGGTAATGGCCGCGCAGTCGGACTTGGTCGACGTCCTCGCCCGGTTCGATCCCCGGATCGTGAAGATGGCTCCCGTCGGTGAGCAGGCGGAGGATTGAGGCGGGAGCTTGAAGTTCTCAGATTCAAGTTTGAAGGAGGGGAAGCCGATGTGACCTGTTGTGGGTGATGGCTGTGTTTCAAGGTTCCGCATCGCGAAGCCCGTGACCGCAGTTTTGGTTTACGCCGGAGGCGTTGAAGCGGATACGGGGTCGCGAAGCGATACCCCGGGAACCTGCGGAATGGATGACCAACCCTGGAGGGGTTGCAGAGGGGGAGGCTTCGCGCCGCCTTCGGGGTGCGGCTACTCCAACCAACCCAGCCCCGGGTAGGCGCTCCCGCGCCAACCCGTATCGGCTGCAACGCCGTCGGCGTCGGGGATGGGGGGATCGAGTACGAGTACCGCCCTTCGGGCTGAGTACGAGTACGAGTACGAAGGGGGACGGGGCGGCTCGACGGAGGGCCCCACCTCTGGGCGACGAGGAGCGGAGAGCGGGTGCGCCTTCGCCCAGGGCCGTCGACGAGGGTACTCGTACTCGTACTCGAAGCGATGAGGAGCTTGGGAGGTGGGGAGGAGGAGGCCGCGGATCGAATACTGCGGCGGAGGGTTCCCCGATCCCGATTCCGATAGCGACCCCGACACCGAGGGAATCCTTCGTACCCTTTCAGGGTGCGGATCTCGTTTGGGATATGGACCCCGGGTAGGCGCTCCCGCGCCAACCCGGGGCTACCGGCTTCAACGCCTCCGGCGTAAGAGAGTCCGAAGCGGGCCCCTGACTGACGACAGGGGCGTGACGGTCAGGCTCGACTCCCGACTGTAGGCTGCGTGTCCCCTACACAGCGGTTCACGATCCACGCCGGGTGAGGGCACCCGGCCGACAAGCGAGGGCTCGGGATCTGGCAACCGGGAACCGCACGCTTGGCCAAGAGGACCAAAACCATGGCTTCCGAATCCAGAATTCCCTTGAACGGCCAACCTCAGTTGTCGGCTACGTAGCAGTTCTGGAAACTGGCGACTGGCGACTGGGAACTTCCTGAAGTCCCGTTGCACATCTGGAGGGTGGGGCGGAAGATCGGGCGAAATGGAGGGCGAAGCGAAACGCGGTCCGTGGGTGATGTCGATGCGGTGGCAGGACTTGCTGTTTGCTCATTGGCGGGTGGATCCGGCGTCGCTACGTCCGCTGGTTCCACCCGGCCTTGAGCTGGACCTTTGGAACGGCGAGGCGTGGCTGGGCGTGGTGCCATTCCAGATGAGTGGCGTGCGGCCTCGCGGGACGCCTTCGATTCCGGGGTTGTCCGCCTTTCCGGAATTGAACCTGCGGACCTACGTCCGGGGCGGTGGCCATTCCGGCGTTTGGTTCTTCAGCCTGGATGCCGCGAGCCGGGTCGCCGTCCGCGTGGCCCGGGCCACGTTCCACCTGCCGTACTTCGACGCGGAGATGGCTTGTGAGGTGGGGGCAGATGGCAGCGTCGAGTACCGGAGCCGACGCGTCCACCCCGGCGTGGTGCCGGCGGAGCTTCGATGCCGTTACCGGCCGACGGGTGGGGTGTTCCGGTCGCAACCGGGCACGCTCGAGCATTGGCTGACCGAGCGATACTGCCTCTTTGCTGCGGACCGTCGTGGACGGGTTTACCGGGGTGACATCGCGCACGAGCCCTGGCCACTTCAGCCAGCGGAGGCGGAATGGGAGCAGTGCGAGATGACGGGGCTGGTTGGGTTCGGGTTGAAGCCTGAGCCGGACCACCTGTTGTTCGCGCGGTCGATCGACGTGCAGGCGTGGTGGCTCACCGACGTTCGACAGGTTTGATCCGCGCTTGGTTGGGGGCGGGAACGCGTGGAGATTCGATGCGCCGTCCCAGTCTCATGTGGAAGGCTGAGGTTTCGGGCAGATCGAGCGGTAGGCCGCCTGGTACTGCGGAACCACCGCCGTTGGGCTGAAGGTGCCGCAAACACGCTGTCTTGCACGCTCGCCCAGCAACCGCTGCCAGTCCGGCATCCCGAGGCAGCGGACCAAGGCGTTGGACAGTCCGCCCGTGTGCTCGAGGTTTGCTGTCTGCCCGCCCTCCCCAACGATCCACCGGGTGACCGGAAATTCATGGCCGATGACGGGGAGGCCGCTGGCCATGGCTTCCAGCAGCACGATTCCAAAAGGTTCGCGGAGTGCTGCGTGGACAAAAACATCGGCGCAGCGATACACGGCAGCCATTTCCGCGCGGGGCAGTGAGGTGCGGATGTGGACACCGGCCCCAAGAAGGCCGCGGGCGAATTCCTGCATGGACCGGTGTTCGGCGGCGGTGGCATTGCCCACGAGCAGCAACTGGGGACGGATCCGGGTCGGGATTCGCGCGAATTCCTCGACGATGTAGTGAAGCCGCTTGGAACTGTCCGGGGCAAAGTCGCCGACGGCCAAGGCGAGTGTCCCCTCCGATGGAGCGGTGGCCAGGACACGGGCGCGCTCGGCCTGACGATTGGACGACGGCTGGAACTGGGTGGGGTTGATGAAGTGCGGGATCACCCGCCACCCCCGGGTATCCCGACCCGCTCGCCCGGCGGCATCGAGGTACTCGGGAGCGAGGACCTGAACGTGATCAAAACGCCAATTCCAGTCGGGCCCGAGCATCAGGCCATCCATGTAGAACACGGGTGGACCGGAATCGCGAAGGGCATCTCGGGTCCACCACGCGACTTGAGGGTCCGTCAGGTGGATGACATCCGGGCGGTGGGCGCGGAGTCGTCGAAGGAGGGCCAGGGTGAAGAGCTTTTGCTCGACGAGGTAACGGTATTTCGGGTTGAGGAACCGCAGGAAGACAGACGTGCGGCAGAGCGTTGGGACGATGGAAGTGGGTGCGGAGGTGGGGACGGGGCCGGCCGCGAAGAGGTGCACCGGAGTCCCCTGCTGGTGAAGCGTCTCGGCGAGGTCCGTCGCCCAGGTCTCCGACCCGCGCCGGATCCGGCCCAGGCCGGAAACCGCAATCGCTACCGAAGGCGTCATGGTTTCAGGATGGATCGCGCGGCTGGAGACATCTGGCGTCGAATTATCCCGTTCGGGGAACCAGGGGCAAGCGGCGAAGGGCTGGGGCGAGGTTGTGCGGCACGCTCCTTGAATCCGAAGGCGCTCACGGGCGAGGATGAGCTGGATGAATGGCGCGAAGCTCCGGCTGATCTCGACTGATTTTGATGGGACGATCCATGAGGACTTTTCCGATGCGCCCATTCCGGCCGCGCTGGAGCGTCGCCTGGGTGAACTGCAGGCGGCCGGGGCGACCTGGGTGATCAACACCGGGCGGGAGATGCAGAGTCTGATGGAATCGCTGGCGCGGTCGCGGGTGATGGTGCGCCCGGACTACCTGGTCCTGGTGGAGCGGGAGATCTTCCGGAACGACCGCGGTCATTACGTGCCGGTGGAGCCCTGGAACACCCGGTGCAATGAGGATCATGGTCGACTGTTCGCGGAATTGGCGTTGGACCTCCAGGAACTGCTGGCCGGGTTGCAGTCCCGGTACGATGCGACCTTCTACGACGATCCGTGGTCGCCGTTGTGCGCGATCGCCCGGAGCAACGCCCAGATGGACGGCATCGAGGCTGAGTTGAAGCGGTTTGCTGCCGAGCGCTCGGAGGTCACGGTGGTGCGGAATGACGTCTATGTCCGGTTCAGTCATTCGGGCTACAGCAAGGGGACCGCATTGGGTGAATTGCAACGGTTGCTGGGGATTACTGCGGAAGAGACCCTGGCTGCGGGGGATCACCTGAACGATCTACCCATGCTGAAGTCCCGGTATGCGCGTTATCTGGTGGCTCCATCCAACGCGGTGCCGGTTGTGAAGGCGCAGGTGCGGGGCGAAGGGGGGTGGGTGATGGAAGAACGGACGGGAATGGCGGTGTTGGCGGGACTGGAGCGGGCGATGGGCGGATGAAGGGAGTGGGGTGAAAGCGACTAGGTAAGAACCCGTATAGCTACCTAAATTTAGGGTGACCGGCATAGATTTTGCAGGTTTTTCCTTACACCCCTACAAGAGTCCGTGCATTATATGGGGTCCATGTCCTAGAAATCGCTAGGCGCGTGCTGCGTGGCGCCCGTAACGTGCGTCCATGATCGGCGGACACGCGAGCAAGGGGGAAAGAGGGCTCGGGGCGCGGTTGGATTCGTGGCGCCCTTGGGTGTTGGGTTTGGCTGCAATTCTGGTTGCGGCGCCGGCGTACGGCGGGCCGGCCTTGATCACGGTCGCCCCCGCTGTGGCAGGGGTTCGGTCCGGCAACACCCTCCAATTGACGGCAACCACGCAAGGGACGAACGGCCCAGTATTCTGGTCCGTGAATGGGGTTCCGGGCGGAAACGCGACCCTGGGAACGGTATCCTCCTCCGGCCTGTTCACAGCGCCCGTGGCGAACCCTGGTGTCACCCTGATGGTGCGGGCGGCCATCACCAATCCCGTGGCGTCGATTGACGCCGTGGTTGGATGGCAGAATCCGCTTCCGGTGCTGGTTTCCCTGTCGCCTGCAGTGGTGAACGCCGGGCCGTTCACGGTGGGGATCAACGGGAGCGGATTCGTTCCGGGGGCCTATGTGGTCCTGAACGGGGTATCGAATCCACCGGTATCGGTGACCCCGACGCAGGTCACGTTTTCGGCCAACCTGACGAACGCCGGGAGTGCGACGGTGGTGGTGGTGAATCCGGCACCGGGCTCGGCGGCGTCGCATCCGCTGACCCTGAAGGTGGCGCAGGTCACCTTGAAGGTGACGCCAACGGTCGCGAGCGTCCGGTTGGGCTCTTCGCAACCGTTTGTCGGCGCGGTGAGCGGGGCGACGGACCCGAGTGTCCTCTGGAGCGTGGATGGCCAGCCGGGCGGGAACGGGGTGAGTGGCACCATCGCCCCGAACGGACTGTACACGGCCCCACTGGCAATGCCCGCCACGAACGTCGTGGTGATCCGGGCTGCGAGCGTCGCGAACAACGCGGTGGCGGCTCAGTCGACGGTGACGTTGCTGAATCCGATTCCCGTGATCCAGTCGGTGGAGCCGGCGGTGCTGGCGCACGGAGTGCGGACGGTGACGATCAACGGCAGCGGCTTCGTGCCGGGATCCCAGGTGACCTGTGGGGGCGTGGCGATTCCGACGACCTACGTTTCAGGATCGGCTTTGGCCGTGAACATCGAGGTGACGCCGACTCCGGCGGGCGCCTTGGCTTTCCGGGTGGTGAACCCGGCTCCGGGTGGGACGAGTTCGGGAATGTGGGCGGCTCCGGTCGGGCCATCGGTGGCGGTGGTGACCAAGTTGGCAGCGGCGCGATTCCTTGAGCAGGCGACCTGGGGCCCGAGTGCGAACAGTATCGCCTATCTCCAGAGCATCGGATTCGAGGCTTGGCTGAACGAACAGTTGGCGGCGGAGCCGACGACGTTTTCGCCCTCGACGGAGATCTCGAACAACCTGGCGGCGCAGCAGAACGAGTTCCTGACGCACGCCATGACGGGGGCCGACCAGTTGCGGCAACGGGTTGCGTTTGCCTTGGGGCAGGTCTTCGTGGTGAGCGCGCTGAAGACGGGGCAGAAGCGGCAGATGGTGCCTTACTTGAACCTGCTGAAGACGAACGCGCTGGGATCGTACTCGAACCTGCTGCGACAGGTGACGCTGAATCCGACGATGGGCGTGTATCTGGACATGGTTTACAACGACAAGGCCAACCCGATGACCGGGACGTCTCCAAACGAGAACTATGCCCGCGAGGTGATGCAGCTGTTCTCGATTGGAACGAGCCTCCTGAACCCGGATGGCACTTTGCAGGTGGACCAGTACGGCCAGCCTATTCCGGCGTATGACGAGCACCTGATCGCCGAGTTCGCGCGGGCGTTCACGGGGTGGACGTTTCCGGGGCCAGCGATCACGACCGGACACAATCCCGACAATTTCACCGGACCGATGATCGCCGTGCAGGTGAACCACGACGTGGGTTCGAAGCAGTTGATGAACCTCGTGGAGCTGCCGGCAGGGCAGTTGGCCATTCAAGACGTGGAGGGTGCGCTGGCGACCCTGGTGAACCATCCGAACGCGGCGCCGTTCATCTCGACCCGACTGATCCAGAACCTGGTCGAGAGCGATCCGAGTCCGGCCTATGTGGCGCGGATCAGCCAGGTGTTCGTCCAGACGCAGGGAGATCTCTCTCAAGTGGTGCGGGCCATCCTGCTCGACCCCGAGGCGCGGGAGGGAGATGACCCAAATACTCCGTTGCGTGCGGAGGCTGGGCATCTGCGCGAGCCGGTTCTGTTTGCCCTGTCCGTGTTGCGTGCGCTGGACGGCGAGATGCTGAATCCGCAGTCGGTCCGGGCACTGGGCCAGGTGATGGGACAGAACCTTTTCTACGCACCCAGCGTGTTCAACTACTACTCCCCGCTGTACCGGCTGCCGGGTGGCCAACGGGCACCGGAGTTCCAGCTGGTGAGTTCGGCGACTTCGCTGATCCGGGCCAACTCGGTTTACGAGATGGTGACCAAACACCTCAACGGGGGCGTTCGGTTCGACCTGACGCCCTTCACGGCGTTGGCGAGCTCGCCCTCGGATCTGGTCGATGCCGTGGATCACGCCCTGCTGCATGGTCGGCTCACGCCCGAGATGAAGGCGGCGATCGTGACGGCGGTGGGGGCGACGACGGATCCGTTGCTGCGGGCCCGGAATGCGATTTATCTGGTGGCAACATCCCCCCTCTACCAGATCCATCACTGAACTCCGAATCCTGAGGCAAAGCCATGAATCATCAAATCACGCGTCGATCGTTGCTCCGGCTGGGTGTGGGATCGCTGGGGCTGTTCGGAATGGGCGGTCGCCTGGCGAAGCTGGGGCTTCTGAACGCCCAGGTCGCCGGGCCGACGAACGACTACAAGGCCGTCGTCTGCATCTTCATGATGGGGGGCAACGACTCGAACAACATGGTCGTGCCGATCCAGACGAGTCGGCAGGGCTACAGTGCCTATGCGGGGATCCGGGGTGCTGCGCTGAGCATTCCGCAGGCGTCCCTGGGCGAGATCGCGGCTGGCTCCGGGGATGTGTATGGCATCCACCCGGACCTGGCGCCGCTCCGTTCGCTGTACTTGCAGAACCGCCTCGCTGTGGTGGCGAACGTGGGGACCCTCATCCAGCCGCTGACGAAGGCGCAGTTTGCTGCGGGGCAGGCGGGAGCGCCGCGGAACCTGTTCTCGCATGCCGATCAACAGCTGCAGTGGCAGACGACGCCGGGATCGTCGACAGGGTGGGGTGGCCGGGCGGCGGACATCCTTCAAGCGATGAACGTGCCTTCGGCGTTTCCGACGGGCGTTTCGTTGGCGGGCAATTCCGCGTTCCTGAACGGACAGTCGACGACGCAGGCGACCCTCAACAACGGAGGGCTCGGGCTGGCGGGTTCGGATGGATCGGCGGCAGCCAATGCGCGCAACAACGCCTTCCAACAGATCCTGTCCTTCAGCAGCGGGCTTTCACTGGTGCAGACATTGAACCAGTACACGGCGACCGGGCTGGAGACGGGCAACGTCCTGACGGCGGCGCTGTCGGGTGCGGGGGGCATGCAGACCCAGTTTCCGCAGACGAGCCTTGGGCTGCAGTTGCAGCAGGTGGCGCGGATCATGCAGGTCCGGGCGGCACTGGGGATGACTCGGCAGATCTTCTTCGTCTCGCAGGGTGGCTTCGATACGCATACGAGCCAGTTGGTGCAGCAGGCGGGCTTGTTCCGGGAGCTGGCTGGAGCGATGGCTGCCTTCGACAACGCGACCCTGGAGCTGGGGTTGGATGGAAAGGTGGTCACGTTCACGGAGTCCGAGTTTGGGCGGACGTTGCAGCCGTCGGGTAGCGCGGGTTCGGATCACGCCTGGGGCAGCCATCATTTGGTGATGGGGAGCGGGATTGCCGGGGCCAACGTGTACGGGACGTTCCCGGAATTGGCGATCGGGGGTCCGGACGACGTCTCGCAGCGCGGCGTGTGGCTGCCGTCGGCGTCGTTGGACCAGTACGGGGCGACGATTGCGTCCTGGTTCGGGGTGCCGGACGCGGCGTTGGCATCGGTCTTCCCCAACCTGGCGAACTTCGCGAATCCGAAGATGGGCTTCATGGCCTGAGAGCCGGGGCCACTTCGTTTGAAACTCAAGGGGTGGTTTTGTGTCTAGCCACCCGTGAAAGCAACGATTGTTCCCATTCTGATGGTGGTTTCGGTCCTGGCCTCCGGTTGCATCCATACCTCGCAAACGGAGGTCCGGGATGAGACCCGGACCCAGGTGGAGTTCGAGAGCGAGGCGGCGGGACGGATCTTCTACGAGACGCTGAGCAAGCGTCCGGACCGGCGGAACCGGGAGGAGAGCAACACGAAGGTTTCGCTGCCGGTGGTGTTCAGCAACGAGCATCGGGTCGTGACCGGGCCGAACTACGCCTTCAACCAGGCGGTCCGGGAATGCGACACGAACCACGACGGCAAGATCACGGAGAGCGAGGCGCGGATCTGGTCTGGCAGTCGTTGATCCGGGAGTTTGGCTTTGATTGTGGGGGGCGAGGTGTGCCGAACTTCGCCTCTCCGTGAGCACCTCCAAGGAAAAGCGAATCTGTCCGGTCGTCAGCCGTGAAATCTCCTCAGCCGAGTGCGGGGAGTCCCGGCACAGCCGGTACGCCTGTCCCGAGGAATGCCCGTTCAATCCGTATTCGGCGGCCAACTACGATCGGTTGCTCGAGCTGACGGACAAGGTGGACGTGCTCCAGTCCAGGTGGCTCAGCACGCAGACCGAAGAGCACGAGCGGACGCGGGAGGAGGTCCAGCGCCTCGGCTCAGATGCCCCGGTGGAGAAGATCGGCATGCTCGTTTTCGACGTCCTCCACTACCGCAGGGATTCGGAGGGGCTGACGATGATTCAACGCTGGGAGAAGCAGGGTTTCCCGGGGTTGAAGAACGATCAGCGGTTCTTTGTCCGGGCCCGGGCGGCCATCCGGCCGGGCTTCCTCGAGATCCACCAGGTCATCGATGACCGGGAGGTGATCGCGGTCGACCTGCTGGAACCGGGATCTCCTGAAGTCCGGGTGGTGGATCGGGCGTTGGCGAGCCGGGCAGTGCGGTTTGGAACCTGGCTCACGTGGACGTACGACATGCCCCATTTCCGTCGGACGCACGGGGTGACGTGCCAGGTGGATTCGATCCAGGAACTGAGCCCACTCGAGGTCCTGGAGCTTACGCTCGATCATCTGGGCTGTCCGCCCAGCGAACCGGAACGCACCCGTTGGATGGCGAAGCGGTACCTGGATGTGCTCGATAGCCTCAGTGCGGTCGGGAAGGTTCGCCGGCTGGACGCCATCATCGGCCGCCAAGGGATGGAAGGGCACCGGCCGCTCTCGCCGGTGGACCCGAGGCTGGAGGCACTGGTTGCACCCAGGCTGAGGGAGAATCCGAGCCGGCTCGATGTACGGACCCAGCTACAGAAGCTGGATATCGAAGATGGCGCCGATGTGGATCAGGCCGTGCGCATGTCCCTCCTGCGGTCCTGGCTCAACGAGCCCATTCCGGCGTTGGGCGGAAAGACGCCGCGGGAGGCGTCGATGGATCCGACCTTGCGTCCGAGGCTGGAGCATCTGGTGAAGGATCAGGTCCGGAGCTTCGACGAAGCGAACCTGAGGGCAGGCACGACGGGAGACATGAACTGGGTGTTGAAGGATTTGAGCCTGGACGAGTTGATCTTCCCACCGCCGCCGTGGCGGGAAGCACCCGATCGTGGTTGAGGCTGGCGCGCCCTCGTGGTGCAGGTGGCAAGCTTTGGGCGATCCGGCCCAAGGAACCCCGAATCGGGGCTTCCGCAGAGACGTCCTCTGGGGGCAGCATTCGATCACACGCCATGAGTTCGCCATACGTATCGGGTTTGTTCGTGCTTGGGATCGGCCTGGGTCTCAGCGGGGTTGGGTACGCGGAAACGGTGAGGCCGGTGGGCAAGGATGGCCATGTCCTCAACCTCGATTTTGAGGCAGGCGACCTGCGTGACTGGAAGACTGAGGGTGACGCCTTTGAAGGGCAGCCGGTCCGGGGGGACGTCGTGGTGACGAGGCGGACGGACATGAAGTCGGCGCACCAAGGCCAATACTGGATAGGCGGATTCGAGAAGCATGGCGATGGGCGTCGGGGCGTTCTGACGAGTGAGACGTTCAAGGTTTCGCAGCCGTGGGCGAGTTTCCGGGTGGCGGGTGGACGGTGGCCGACGACTCGGGTCGAGCTGATCGATGTCGGGACGCAGAAGCCGCTGTTCCAGGTGAGTGGTGACGAGAGTGAGACCCTGCGGCCGGTGGTGGTGGACCTGACGCAGCATGCCGGCAAGGAGGTCTTCCTGCGCGTGGTGGACCAGCAGGTTGGGCACTGGGGGCACATCAATTTTGACGAGTTCGTCTTCCACACGTCCAAGCCCAAGTTGGAAGGCGAGATCTCGTTGGCCGAGATCCAGAAGAACGCGCCGCCACCGGCAGACGACGTTCCCTTCGCGGGGCTTTCACCGGCCGATGCGGCGGAGAAGGCGACCTTGCCGCCGGGATTCAAGATGCATGTCTTCGCTGCCGAGCCGGACGTCCAGCAGCCGATCGCCTTCTGTGATGATGATCGAGGCCGGCTCTGGGTGGCGGAGGGCTATTGCTATCCGCGGCGTCGAGCCGAGGGGCAGGGGATCGACCGCATCGTGGTTCTGGAGGACACGGATGGGGATCACCGGTTCGACAAGCGGACGGTGTTCATGGAGAAGCTGAACCTCGTGTCTGGGTTGGAGGTTGGGTTTGGCGGGGTGTGGATTGGCGCGGCACCACACCTGGTGTTTGTGCCGGTAACAGACTGGGACAATCCAAAGCCGGCCGGGGAGCCGAAGATCCTGCTGGATGGCTGGGACTTTGCGGCGGACACGCACGAGACGCTGAACACGTTCAATTGGGGGCCGGACGGTTGGTTGTACGGCTGCCATGGAGTGTTCTGTCCCTCGTTGGTCGGCAAGCCGGGGGCTGCGGGCGAGGAGCGACAGTGGGTCGACTGTGCGGCATGGCGGTATCATCCGGTGCGTCACACGTTCGAAGTCTTCGCGGAGGGGGGCAGCAATCCTTGGGGAATCGACTTCGACGAGCATGGGCAGCTTTGGGCGGAGATGTGTGTCATCCCGCACCTGTGGCATCTGGTGCAGGGCGGACGGTACGAGCGGCAGGGTGGCGAACACTATTCGGTCGGGCCGGACGAGGTGCGGCGGAACGCGAAGCACGTGCAGAAGTTCGGGGCGCGGACGAAGACGCTGTTCCCGTACTTTTACGAGGACATCAAGATGACGGGGGATCACCTGCACTACGCCGGCAACAAGGGGCCGCATGCCGGCAATGGTCGGAGCGACCAGGCGGGGGGTGGTCATGCGCATGCGGGCATGATGGTCTACCTTGGGACGTCATGGCCGGAGCGTTACCGTGGGAATCTCTTCATGGGGAACATCCATGGGCAGCGCATCAACATGGACGTTCCCGAGTTCCGGGGCTCGGGCTACGTCGGGCATCACGGGCCGGACTTCCTGAACTTCAACGATCGTTGGTCGCAGGTGCTGAACTTCCGCTACGACCCGGACGGGTCGGTGTACCTGATCGACTGGTACGACAAGAACCAATGCCATCACAACAACATGGACGGGCACGACCGGTCGAACGGCCGCGTCTACAAGGTGGTTTACAACGGCCAGAAGAAGACGCAGGTCGACCTGGCCAAGCGGAGCACGACCGAGTTGGTGGGGTTGGTCGGCTCGAAGAACGAATGGATGAGCCGGCATGCGCGGCGCCTGTTGCAGGAACGTGGAGTCGACGACGGGCAGAGGGCGACGTTGTCGGCGCAGGTCATGAACGCTTCCGACACGCCGGCGCGGCTCCGGGCGCTCTGGGCCATGCATCTGGCCCAGCCGCTGACGATGCGGGATGCGCAGCCATTCCTGGGACATCCGGACGCTTGGGTCCGGGCCTGGACGCTCCAATTGCTGGGTGAGTTGATTCCTGTGATGCCAGCCGAGCGATGGGATACGGATGGTGCCGCGAGTGCGCTGTCGGGCCTGGCTGGGATCGCCCGGGACGATGCGTCGCCGGTGGTGCGCCGGTTCGTGGCGAGCCTCATCCAGCGGGTTCCCGCCAGGAAGCGGCATGAGGTGCTGACGGCCTTGCTGGGGCACGCCGAGGACGCCGCGGATCATCAGCTGCCGTTGCTTTACTGGTACGCGACAGAAGGAACGATCGTGGAGGATCCGGATGCGGCGGTGGACCTGCTGAAGGCCTGCCGGATTCCAAAGGTGCGGGAGTTCATCGCCCGGCGGTTGGCGGCGCTGACGGTGGCCGCCAAGTGACCGCGGAATGGATGCGAAGTGAGATCGGTGGCGTGAACGGATCGGAGAAGGGAAGAGCATGAAGAAATTGGGAGGATTGGTCTGTGCGGCCGGCGTGTTGCTGGCCGGGTGGGGTTGGACGGAGGGCGCGAGCGCGGCGGCACCGGAAGCGATGACGCGGTTGGTGCGTGTGCTGGCGGAAACGGACGATGTGCAGCTGCAACTGGACGTCCTAAGGGGGCTCAGTGCCGGATATCGTGGGCAGCAGCGTCTGCCCATGCCGGCCGGCTGGGAGCAGGTGGAGACCAAGCTGGGCGGTAGCGCGAACGCGGACGTCCGAAGTCTGGTACAGACCTTGTCGTTGACCTTTGGAAGTCAGGGGGCGTTGAAGGCGCTTCGGGAGATTGCCGCCGATGCGCGCGCCGATGCGGGAGCCCGCCGGAACGCGCTCGACTCGCTGATGGCATCCCGGGACCCGCAGTTGGGCGGATTGCTCCAGAAACTGGTTTCGGACGCAGCGGTGCGGGGAACGGTGATCCGGCAGATGGCGGCTTTTGACGATGTGGCGACTCCGGGACTGATCCTTGGGGAGTATGGCCGGCTACCGGCGGGCGAGAAGCGGGACGCCTTGAACACGCTGGCTTCGCGGGTTTCCTATGCAAAGCCGCTCCTGGCAGCGGTGGGAGCGGGCAAGGTGGCGCGCACGGATCTCACGGCCGAGTTGATCCGGCAATTGCGCAACCTGAAGAACGCCGATCTGGAAAAGCAGATCACCGAGGTCTGGGGGGTGATGAAGGACACCAGCCCGGACATGGCGAAGGAGATCGAACGTTACAAGGCACTCTACTGGAAAGGTGGCTCGACCCCGGGTGATGCCTCCCGAGGGCGCGTGGTGTTCAACCAGGTCTGCGCCCAATGTCATCACCTGTTCGACTTTGGCGGGGCAGTCGGGCCGGACATCACCGGCGCGAACCGTGGAGACCTCGACTACCTGCTGCAGAACATCCTGTTCCCGAATGCCGTCATTCCGAACGAATACCGGCAGAGTCTGGTGGAGACCAAGGACGGGCGTTTGATCAGCGGGATCGTGAAGGGGCAGGAGGGCGGGACGCTGTTGATCCAGACCGCCAATGAGGTGGTTCGGGTGGCGTTGGCGGACATCGCGAGCCGCGAACAGGCGGAGAATTCCATGATGCCGGAAGGCTTGATTTCCCAGCTGGGCGACCAGCCCATGCGGGACCTGCTTTACTATCTGGGCCGTCCGGGGCAGGTGCCGCTGCCGAAGTGAAGGCGTCCTTTGACATGGCCTGCCAATTCCAGAAGACTGCGGTGTCCGATGAAGAAGATCGAAGCCATCATCAAGCCGTTTAAGTTGGAAGACGTGAAGGATGCCCTCCAGGAGGCCGGCATCCAGGGAATGAGCGTTGCCGAAGTGAAGGGCTTCGGCCGCCAGAAGGGTCATACCGAGGTTTACCGGGGGGCGGAATACACCGTGGATTTCCTCCCGAAGCTGAAGCTGGAACTCGTGGTTGCGGATCATCAGGTCGATGCCGCGATCGCTGCGATCATCCGGGGCGCAAAGACCGGAAAGATCGGCGACGGGAAGATCTTTGTTTCCCGGGTTGACGAGGCCATCCGCATCCGCACCGAAGAACGGGGTGAAGCGGCCGTCTGAGGGTCTCGTTGCTTGCTGGCTCCGGACCCGCCTGTGGCTCTGGGCTGAGGGTCAGCAGACTCCAGCCTGGAGGGCGATCGCCTGCGCGGCGGCCACCGGGTCTGCGGCAGCGTAGATGGGGCGCCCCACGACGAGCCAGCTCGCTCCGGTGGCCATGGCCTCCGCGGGTGAGAGCGTGCGCTTTTGATCGTCGGCCTTTTCGTTGCCAGTCCGGATGCCGGGCGTCACGAGTTGGATCTGAGTGGGCAGGACGTTCCTCAGACGCGGGAGCTCAAGAGGGGAACAGACAAGGCCCCGGATGCCGGAGTCGGTGGCCAGACGGGCGAGACGTTCGACTTGGTTTTCCACTCCGCCGAGGACGCCGGTCTCGGCCAGACCGGACTCGTTGAAGCTGGTCAGCACCGTGACGGCGAGGACCAGTGGAGCCGCGCGGTGGAGCGAAGCGGCCGTTTCCTGGGCAGCCTTTTCAGCTGCCTGCATCATTTCCCGACCGCCTCCTGCATGGAGCGTGAGCATCTGGACATCGAGCCGTGTGGCGGCGGCGACTGCCTTGGCCACGGTGTTGGGGATGTCGTGGAACTTCAGGTCAAGGAAGACCCCAACGCCGTCCCGTCGCAGCGCGCGCACGATCTCGGGTCCGGCGGAGACGAAGAGTTCCTTGCCCACCTTGACGGCTCCGACGTAGGGGCCTACGGCGCGGGCAAGGGCAAGGGCCTTGTCCGGATCGGGGAGATCGAGGGCGACGATGATCGGATTCCGCATGGGTTGATTGTCTGGAGAGGCGGGCGGGTGCGGAAGGAAGATCTGCTATCCGGCTCAGTACTCCCAATCGGTCTTGATGTGTTCCTGAAGGCGGCGGAGGTCGGCACGGTCGTTGGGAATCTCGGCGAGGGTGAAGAACTGGTCACCGGTCTTGGGATGCTTCCATTTCCAACGTTCCACGTGTCCGTCTGCGAATCCCAGGTTTGCCGCCTGCCCGTGGCGGCTTCCTGGGATGTCGAACCAGCGGTCTGCGTAGCCGCTGTCCGGCAGTGGGGTGCCGAAGACAGAGTCGAGGATGGCGTCCTCGTGGGTGTCAATGAACGTGAAGAGTTCAGCTGGGGCGGGTCTGAAGATGAGCGTCAACTTGCGATAGGTGGGGGCGGCATCGCAGCTGATGGATTGGCTGAGGTTGTAGGAGCGGGTGCGCCGTGGTGCGCCGGGTAGGGGGGTATCGTCGTACCTGCGGACGCGGGAATTGTCGGAAGGACAGAGAAACGTGCTGGTTGTGCGGAGGTAGGTATAGAAGAGGCCGGCCTGGAGGTTGGAGGAAGTGAGGTCGTAAGGGGCGAGGCCCGGCGCCCAGGAGTTCGTGCGGAAGATCGGCGTCTTGTCGACCACGTCGTAGACGTAATTGTTGAGGGGTAGCGCGTCGTTGTGGTCGGTTGCGTAAAGCTGGAGGCAGAGATTGAGCTGCCGCTGGTTGTTTTTGCAGGAGGTGGACAGGGCCTCGCGTTTGGCACGGGTCAGGGCCGGCAGGAGCATGCCAGCGAGGATGGCGATGATCGCGATGACGATCAGGAGTTCCACCAGCGTGAAGCCCCGGTGGGCCCGCTGTGGACGGCATTGGCGAGGGGAATTCTCTGCCATGGGCCGACGATGCGCGTTCCCGGTGTCGCCGGCAACCGGGCAAGTGGCGGGAAGGATGTGAGGGGTGCCTCGGGAACCTGTACTCGCTCGAGTTGGTCTTACAGCTCGGTCTCCCGTGCGACGACGTAGAGGGGGCGGCCCTGGACCTGCTGGTAGATGCGGCCGATGTACTCGCCGACGATGCCAATGCAGATCAGCTGGATGCCTCCGAAGAACACGACCAGCAGCGCGAGCGAAGCCCAACCGGGCGGAGGAGCCTGCCCACCGAGCTTGGTGGCGATCACGTAGAGGCCGTAGACGAGCGCGGAGGCTGCGGCGAGAAGCCCCAGCCAGGTTGCGAGCCGGAGGGGTAGGGTCGAGTAACCGAAGAACCCGGCAGCCGCGAGGCGAATCAGCTTGGCGAGGGTATACTTGGTCTCTCCCGCATCCCGCTCGGGGCGGTCGTAGGCGACCCCAGTCTGACGGAACCCCACCCAGGTGCGCAGGCCGCGGACCAGGACATCCCGCTCGGGCATGGCGATGATCTGGTCTCGAACGGCCCTCGAGATCAGCCCGAAGTCACCGGCGTCGAGGGGGACTTCCACGTCGGCGAAGCGTCGGAAGATGCGGTAGAAGGAGCCGTAGGCGACCCGTTTCCAGAGGGATTCCTTTCGATTCTGGCGGACGGCGTAGACGACTTCGAAGCCCTCGCGGAATCTTTCGAGGAAGGCGGGGAAGACAGACGGTGGGTCCTGGAGGTCGGCGTCGAGGATGATGCTGGCATCGCCGCGGCAGGCGCGGAGCCCGGCCATGACGGCGGGTTGGTGGCCGAAGTTGCGCGCGAGTTGGACGAGCCGGACGGTTCCGGGGAAGGCGCTTCGGTGGCGGCGGATGGCCTGGTGGCTTCCATCGGTGGAGCCGTCATCGACGAGGATCAGTTCCCACTGGTAGCCGGGGATGCGGGCGAGTTCCTCTGCGAGTCGGAGGAAGAGGCGCGGCAGGACGGCCTCCTCGTTGAGGAAGGGGATGACGAGGGAAATGGTGGGCGTCGGGGGTAGCATGGTTCACGGCCTGCATTCCCACACTTGCCACTCGGGTGAGCGCGCAAGGGAGTGCCATCGGGGATTCTTCTCCAACGGGAAGGAGGTCGTTGCGGGGAGGACACAGTACCGGACGAAGTATGTGTCGACCCACTGCTGTGGATTGGATGCGATTCTGGCCCATTCCTCGCGAAGCTGGCGTGTTTCCGCTTCGGTTTCCTGAGCATTGAGACTCGCGAGGTGGAACCAGACGCCGTATTCGGCGTAAGCGGACTCGGTGACGTTGGTCCGTTGAAATCCCCGCAGGTAGGCATTGAGGGCGCGGCGCCGGGCCCATTGCTCGTTGTTGACCGATGGGGAGAGGGCGACAGTGCCGGTCAGAGGCCGCAATGCGTGGGAGATGACGGCCCAGTCGGAGACCTTGGTGTCGCCCGCGATGACTGCGTTGGTGGCGAGGGAGAGGTTCTTGGAATTCTCCAGGAAGCGTTTCCAGGACTGGCGATTCGCCTCCATGGTGGCGGTCTCGTGGTTGTTGTTCGCGGCCCAGGCCCGGAGTGCAAGGGCCCCGGTAAGGTGCAATCCGGCGAAGGCGAGGACGACTCCGGTCGCGATCCGGTTGTTCGGAGCCCAGCGCTCCCACGCATCGGCGGAGGCATGGAAGAGCAGGACGATGCCCATCGGAGCCGCGACGAACAGCCAGTGGGCTGGCTGGATGTAGATGCCGGTGAAGTAGTGGAACTCGGTGTAGGCGAGGGCCGCGGTACCGGCCAGCCAGACGGGGAGCAACGACCGGCGGATGAACCAGACGTAGGCTCCGCCGAGGGTGTAGAGGACGAAGAGCTTTCCGTGCATCCAGAAGACCGGATTGGAGCGGCGGGCGAAATACTCGTTGCGGGCCAACCACTCGTCCCCATAGCGGGCTTTGGTGAGGAAATTCTGCAACAGGGCCGGACTTCCAGCGATTCCCCCGAGGACCAGCACCAGGAGGTACGCCTTCCACCGAGGGCGATCGAGAACGGCCATGCCCACGAGGACGGCAGCAATGCAGGTCCAGAAGTACAGGTAGCTGGCGATGCAGAACCCAAAGGCGAGGGCGGCCCAGACGATGGCTCGTCGGCTGGAATCGTCGCGGAGTCGGATGATGGTGAAGAGAGAGAGTCCGAGGGAGATGAAGCTGACGCCTGGCGAGATGATGCGGAACTGTCGCAGCGGCGAACTCCATTCGTGCAGGTCTTGTGAGGGGTTGCCGCGCAGCACCTCGAGCGTTGCGGCGAAGTGACGGAGGATGGGGACGCCTTCCGTCACCTGGTGGTCGGCGAGAAAGATCACCGCGAGGCAGGCACCCAGCCACAGCTTGCGGTCGCGTCGGAGCAGCAGGTAACCGGCGATGGGGAGCGTCACGCCTGCCCATACCCGCATCAGGAAGGTTGTGCCCCAGGTGCCCCCACCGATCAACTTGCTGGCCAGGATTGCCGGGACGAACTGCAGCCAGGGATACATGGACGCCCCGCCCGTGGGCTGGGCTGGATCCCCCAGCCTCCAGGGGTGCTGGTGATACGCGTGCGAAATGATGTGCCCGTAGGGAATCAGTTCGTCGGTATCGCAGACCCAGGTCGGATCGCCCGTCTGGAAGGCCCGCACGCCGTACGGCAGCAGGGAAAGCACCAGCCCCACCAGAACGAGGCAGGCGAGGATGATTGAATCCTGACGGCTCCAGGGTGCCGGGGCGGGCTGTGGGTTTGCCGTCATGCGTGGGGCTCGTGCGGCGGCTCAGTGCCGGAAATGCCGATGACCGGTGAAGACCATGGCGATGTTCCGTTCATCGGCGGCCTTGATGACTTCCGGGTCGCGCATGGATCCACCGGGCTGGATCGCGGCGGTAGCGCCGGCTTCGGCGGCGGCGATGAGACCGTCGGGGAATGGGAAGAAGGCATCCGAGCAGACCACGCTGTCCTTGAGGCTCAAGCCGGCCTCGCCCGCCTTCCAGACGGCGATGCGGCTGGAGTCGACGCGGCTCATCTGGCCGGCGCCGATGCCGAGGGTCTGCTGGGCGTTGGCGTAGACGATGGCATTGGATTTCACGTGCTTCACCACGTGCCAGCCGAAGAGGAGTGCCTCGAGTTCGGTGGGCGTCGGGGCGCGTTTGGTGACAACCTTGAGGTCCGCGGCCGTGGTGTTCCGAAGGTCGCGTTCCTGCCACAGGAAGGATTCGGCCCCAACGGAGCGGAGGTCGAACGGGGCGGCCTTTCCGGGATGCTTCAGGACCTTGAGCAGGCGCAGGTTCTTCTTCTGTTGCAGCAATGCGAGGGCGTCGGGAGTGAAATCCGGCGCGACGATGACCTCGCTGAAGATCTCGGCGATGGCCTTGGCGCAATTCAGGTCGAGGGCCTGATTGACGGCGATGATGCCGCCGAACGGGGCCTGTCGGTCGGTGGCGTAGGCGCGGTCCCAAGCTTCGCGGAGGGAAGTTCCCCGGCCGACGCCGCAGGGGTTCGTGTGCTTGAGGATCGCGAGCGTGGGATCGTTCGCCGGGAACTCGGCAATCAGCGCCGCGGCCGCCGTGAGATCGAGGATGTTGTTATAGGAAAGCTCCTTCCCGTGCAGTTGGGCGAAGTACTCGCCGAACTTGCCGTAGAGGGCGGCGCGCTGGTGCGGGTTCTCGCCGTAGCGGAGCGGTTGGACGAGGGGCGCGCCGACTGAGAGGACGGGGACGTGCTCGGTAGCGGGAGTGAACTCGCGACTGAGGTGGGCGGCGATCGCGGCGTCGTAGGCGGCGGTGCGTGCGTAGACCTTGGCCGCGAGCTTCTGCCGGAGTTCGAGGGTGGTATTGCCGGAAGTGCGGATCTGCTCGGCGACCGGAGCGTAGTCCGCAGGATCCACGATCACGGTGACGCTGCCGTGGTTCTTGGCGGCGCTGCGGAGCATCGAAGGCCCGCCGATGTCGATGTTCTCGATGGCGTCGTGGAGGGTGACGCCGGGTTTCGCGACGGTGGCCTCGAAGGGGTAGAGGTTCACGACGACGAGGTCGATCGGGGCGATTCCGTGTTCGGCGACCGTGCGTTCGTGCTCGGCGTTTCCGCGCAGGTAAAGGAGACCGCCGTGGACGAGGGGATGGAGCGTCTTGACCCGGCCATCGAGCATCTCTGGGAAGCCGGTGTGCTCGGAGATATCCTTCACGGGCAGGCCGGCGTCGCGGATGGCCTTGGCGGTGCCGCCGGTGGAAAGGAGTTCCACCCCGGCTGCAACCAGCGTGCGGGCGAGGTCGACGAGACCGGTCTTGTCGGAGACGGAGAGGAGTGCGCGTTGAATCTTGGACATGGAGCAGTGACTCGAAATCGTGGGCGCGGAGTTTGAACGTGGGGCCCGGTGAAGGACAGGGGGATTTTTGGGGGCAACGGTTCAGTCGTCGATCGTCTGACCGACGAGTTGGCGGAATTTCCAGGCGGTGGAGTCGTTGCCGCCCTGGGTCTGCTTCATCAGGATGCCGATGGTCTTTTCCTTGGGATCGGCGAGCCGGAACTTGCCCTCTTCCCACAGCATCATGACGCCGGTGGCGGTGATCGCCTTGGATTGGGAGGCGATGCGGAAGATGTCGTCGCGCTGGAGTTTCCGGCCAGCGGCGTTGTCCGCCATGCCGTAGGCCTTGTGGTAGACGATGCGGCCGTTGCGGGCGACGAGCGCGACCACGCCTGGAATCTGCCCCTCCTTTACTGCCTCCTCGCAGAGCGCGTCGATTCGGGCGAGACGGGCAGGCGAGACCCCGGCCTTCCGGGGATCGGAGTAGGAGAGTGGAGGCGTGCGCCGGGAGGACGGGGTCTGGGCGGCCAGCGGTGAGGACGTCAGGAGGCAGCCGAGGACGAGGGCAGAGCCGAGCGCCCGGAGCGGCAGAGTCGGTGACATGCGGACAGCATCGGGAATTCCGGGGCGGAGGGAAGCGGAGAAGCGGAAGTCGGCTGCAGAGGGCACGTCCTGAAGCTGCTCCCAGATCAGGCTGAAGCCCGGACTGGGGCGGTGATGTCCTGAGCGCCTTGGGAAAGGAGCAGTGGAAGGCAACGAGGACGTTGCGGCCCCGGTTGCCACGCCGGCAGGGCGCCGTGGTCAGGGCCGCGCGGTTGAGGGCGCGGCGATTGGCCGTTGGGCCAGGGTACGGGCGGCGCCCTCGGAGATCCGTGGGTCGGCATCGCGCGTCCATTCGTCGAGAACCGCACGGACTGCTATCTCTGCCCGGGGTTCGGCAGTCCAGGACAGCGCGGGGATCTGGCGTTTTGTTCCAGATGGCCGCGCATGGTGGCCTAGTTCTTCTTGGCCTCTTCCTTGGGTTTGGGAACGGGAGGGTTGGTGACGGCAGCCGGAGCGTTGGTTGCGCCACCAGCGGGGATGCCGAAGTTGGCGGGAAGACCGAGTTCGGTGCGCAGGCGGGCCTGGAACTCGGCGTTCACGCCGGAGGCGGGGTCGAGGAGACGCATGAGCACCTCGCGCTTGATTTCCGGGAATGGACCGAGGGGAAGGCGGACGACGGCGGACTTGTGGGTGGTGCGTTGCTGGAAGTTCGAGTGGACCTTCTCGGCGAAGAGCATCAGGCCCTGGGCCTGGTCCGCGTCGCCGCCGACGAGGTTGCCGTACGCGGATTCGATGGAGCCTTCGACGATGGCCTTGATGCGGTCGCGGGAGGTTTCGCCGGCGTCTTCCTCGATGCGGGACAGGGCGTAGTCCTCGAGGGTCCACTCGGGCTTGATGTTGGCGTTGGGGCCGTAGGTCTGCTTGCAGAACTCGAACCAACGGCGGGCCTCGCGGAGGCGGTTGTAGGTGTAGAGGAAGTAGACGGCGTCCTTGAGGAAGTTGCGATGGGCGCGGGCGAAGCTGTCGCGCATGCCTTCCTCTTCTTCGGCCTGGATCTGGTCGAGGTAGGCCTTGGAGGTGTTGTCGACCATGTCGAGGTTCGGGCCGAACTGGATGCGCTGGGTGTAGTTGTTGGTGATGAGGCGTCCGCGGTGGAAGGCCATCATCATCGGTTGAAAGATGTTCCGCCGGAGCATGCGGACATCGCCGGCGCCACGTCCTTCCCGGAGGCCGCGCGTGGCCCAGTAGATGGCGTGGGTCTCGGGGAGGCGCCATTCGAGGGGGCCGTAGGTGTCGTCGACCAGCTTCATGAGGGCAGGTTCGAGCTTGTACCGTTCGACGAGGTTCTTGACGCGGGCGATCTCCTCGGGGGTCTTGGGGTTCAGGAGGGCTTCATAATTGGGGCGACCTCCGCCCAATGCCTGGTCCATGGCCTCGGCCCAGTGCGCCTTGTAGGTCAGGTGGGCGTCGTCGAGGTTTGCACCCATCTTGTGGTGGAAGTGGCGGGCGAGCTCGGAATGGATGTCGATGGCGTGGGGGTTGTACTTCAGGCCTTCGTCGCGGAGCAGTTCGATGCCGCGCTGGACCCAGAGCCAGCGGTCTTCGGGGTCGGGGAACTTGACCGAGATGTTGTAGGAAAGATTCCAGGCAAGGTGAACCCAGACCGCCGAGAAATGGGGCTGGAGCTTGGTGATCCAGTCGGAGAGCTGGACGGCCTCGAAGTGCTTGCCCTCTTCCTGCAGTTCGGATGAGCGGATCCAAAGGGCGTTGGCGATGATGCCGCGGAATCCGCCGAGGGCGACGGTGGTGAAGGCGAGGACGGGCGGCGCGTTGGTGAGGACGGTGGACTTCGTCAGGCCAAGCTGGTCGCGGTCGCGATTGAGGCGGACCTGGAAGAAATGGCCCGCAACCAGGGCGAGGACGGCGATGGCGATGAGGCCGGTCTTGCGGAGGTTCATGTGGGCAGGGCTATTTCGCGGCGGGTCAGGATGATCATCCCTGCCGCTCCGAGGGAGCCACCGGCGATGCCGACGACGACGACGAACGCGCGGGCGAGGTCCGACCAGGTGACGGACCGGCCGGTGGAAAGGGCGTCGACGGGCGAGAAGCTGGAGACCTGATTGAGCACCCAGTAGGCGCTTCCGTAGACGACGACGGACGCCTGATTGAGCAGGGTGGGTTCGGTGATCGTCCCGGTTTCCGTGTTCACGCCGATGATGCCGCCCTGTTCGACGACCTGCTTGAGGGTGCCAGAGGAAAGTCCTACGACCAGCAGGGCGAGAGAGACGAACGAGGCCACTGGAAAGGAGAGGAACGAGGCTGAGAAAAGGCCGATGGCCGTGAGCAACCCGAGCCAGCAGACGATCACGCCGAGGCCGCGCGCGAAGTTCACGGCAAAGGGAGCCTCAGGAGTGAGGATCTGGATGCCGTCGGTGAGCGGGAGGACGACGGTGAGGCGCCCGAGATTGGCGTAGCGGATGACGAGCGAGCCGTCCTCGTTGATCTGATCGGCGGAGATCGCGAACTCGCTCGGGACATCCGGGCCGAAGTTGTTGACCATGCGCTCGGGGGCGCGCTGGCGGCCGCCTCCGATCTCCCAGCCGTGATCGAACGAGGCGTCCATGCCCACGTACTCCGGGGTGAAGAACTTCACGCGGACGAAGAGAGGCCTGTCCTTGAAGCGTTCCCGGGCACCGGCACCCAGCTGGAAGGTGTAGGGAAGGGGTCGGAACTGGCCGGCGGGGACGGCCTGAAGCCGTCCTTCGAGCTGAGCCCGGACCTGTTTCTTGACGAAGAGCGGGTCCATGGACGAGAGGGACGGATCGCGTCGACGCTTCTCGAACTCGGCCTCGACGTCGGCGTCAATGTTCAGGATCTCGGCGGGGACGGTCTCGCGGGCGACGAGGATCTCATTCTGGAGCTTGGCCAGCTGGGCCGCGGGCAGTTGCTGTGCGCGGGCGAGGAGGAGGCCGAAGACGATGGCTCCGGAGACGGCGACCATGCCGGCATTGAGGACCATGATTCCGATCCATTTGCCGAGCCAGACCTGCCAGCGGGGGATCGGTTTGACGGTGACGAGGAAGAGGGACATGTCCTCGATGTCGCGAGCGAGCGTGCCGCAGGCGAGCCAGAGCGAGGAGAATCCCAGGAGCCCGGTGATGGCGGTAAGCGTGTAGGCGAGGAGGATCTGGGAGAAGCCGGTGGCGGTGCCGTCGTGCTTGATGATGCCGGGAAGGACGAAGACCGCGGCGATGAGCAGGGCGAGGAGGACGACGACGAACCGGTAGCGGATGGCTGCCTTGAGGGTAAGGATGGCCACGGCGAACACGGCGCGCAGGTTCTTCGGGGCGATGTCCGGGACGCCCGCGAGATAGCGGGCGCGCCACTCGGGGAGGGGTTGTCCCCCAACCTGCGCCAGCATGGCGATGGCGGTGGCTCCGTCCCGGGCCTGGATCGTGCAGACGTATCCGAAGCCGCGGCGTTCGGCGGAGAGTTCGCGGAAGTGGCGGGCGTAAAATCCGATGGCGAGGCCGAACAGGGCGTTGATTCCGAAGTGAAGGGTCCAGGGGACTTGATTCACATAGAGGACGCCGGCGAGGACGGATTGGGCGATCAGGACGGTGGCGCCTTCGACCCACAGGCGCTGAAGGAGGATCCAGATCGGTCCGAGCAGGAACGCAATCGGCGAGAAGCTCGTGGGCACGGCGATCCGTGTCCCGGCTTCATCGGCGTAGATTTCGAAGCGGCGCTTCATGGCGGGTGCCGGCTATTTGCGTCCGCCGAGGAGGCCGGAGAGCTTGTCGTTTGCCTTGGAGAGGTCGACGGGGACCTTCGGCTGGGGCGGGGCCGGTTGGACCGGCGCGGCTGGATCCGGGGTGGTGCCTGCTGCCGGAGCGGGTGACTGAGCGGGTGCCGGAGTCGGCGTCGGCGTGTGCTCCGCGGGCTTGGTGAGGGCCGCGAGGAGCGATTCGTCCACCGCAACGGTGGGTGTCGGCGTCGCGATGACGGGCTCGGAGGCGGGGTTCGCGGCGGATGGGCGGGTGAGGCGGTCGAGGACGGCTTCGGTCTGGTTCGATGCGGTTTCGGCGGAGCCGCCGCGGATGAACTGGGCAACTTGGTTGCCGGAGGTGGCACCGCTGGTCTTGGCCTGGGCACGGGCGCGCTCGACGACGTCGAGGAAGTAGCTTTCGAGGTTCTGGGTCGGGTTATCCAGACGGACCTTGTCACCGACCTCGGCGCGGAGGGTGGCGAGGACCTTCTCGGTGGTCTCGCGCGACACGATGGGGCTGGTGATGCGGACCTGGTCGGGCCGGGCGAGCAGTTCGTGAAGTGGGCCTTGGGCCTGGATGCGGCCGCCGTAGTAGATGACAACGCGGTCGCAGAGATCCTCGACATCGGCGAGGAGGTGGGAGGAAAGGATGACGGTCTTGCCGCGGCGGGCGAGGGCGACGATGAGGTCCTTGACCTCGCGGCAGCCGAGCGGGTCGAGGCCGGCGGTGGGTTCGTCGAGGATGATGAGGTCAGGATCGTTGATGAGGGCCTGGGCGATTCCGATGCGGCGTTGCATGCCCTTGGAGAACTCGCCGACGGTGCGGGAGCGGGCCTGGTTGAGGCCGACCATCTCGATGAGCTGTTCGGTACGTTGGCGGCGTTCGGCGGCGTCCAATTGGAACAGGGATCCGAAGAAGTCGAGGGTTTCGCCGGGGTTCAGGTAGCGATAGAGGTAGGATTCCTCAGGAAGGTAGCCGATACGGGCCTTGGTCCGGACGTCCCGCGGAGACTGGTTGAAGACGGTGATGGCCCCCTTGGTTGGGTAGAGGAGGCCGAGCATCATCTTGATGGTCGTCGATTTCCCGGAGCCGTTGGGGCCGAGGAGGCCGAAGATCTCTCCGCGGCGGATTTCGAAGTCGACGTTGTCGACCGCCCGGGCCTTGGGGCGGCCCCAGAAATCCTTGAAGACCTTGGTGAGGCCTGCGGCGCGGACGACGACCTCATCCGAGGGCGCGGGTCGCGGGGAGGCGGGTGCGGAGACGGTCTGGGAGTTCGCCATGGTCTGGTGGTTGTGTGGGTCCTGCCGAGGTTCCGGTGGCGTTCAAGGGGCCTTGGATTCAGGCCGGGACCAGAGAGGGCTTGGGGGCGGGGTTACCGGTGCCCGGAGGGGAATCCGAGCCAGCATTGGCATGGGCCGGAGCGTGGAAGGGTTCGAGTTCCTCGCCCATGCGCACGAGTCGTGCGG
The DNA here is from genome assembly GCA_965284395.1 of Limisphaerales bacterium. Lineage (GTDB taxonomy): Bacteria > Verrucomicrobiota > Verrucomicrobiia > Limisphaerales > UBA9464 > UBA6176. The sequence continues at coordinate 2,780,223 of OZ260084.1, forward strand.
AATTGAACACGACGATGAGGGATCCAGCGTTGTGCATGATCGCGGCGACGATGGGGTTGAGGTAGCCCATGGCGGCGGCGACCAGGCCGCCGATGATGAAGAAGACGCCGAAGAGGAAGTTCTGGTTGATGACGGACCGGGCCATGCGGCTGAGCTTCACGAGGAAGGGCAGGCGGCGGAGGTCATTGTTCATGAGGGCGATCGTCGCCGAGTTGACGGCGACTTCAGAGCCGGCGGCACCCATGGCGATGGAGATGTCGCCTGCGGCGAGGGCGGGTGCGTCATTGACGCCGTCGCCGATGACGGCGACGCGGTGGCCCTTGGCCTTGGTGGCACGGACGTACTCGACCTTGTCCTGGGGAAGGCACTCGGCGACGACCTCGGTGATCCCAATTTCGAGGGCGACGCGTTCGGCGACGGGTTTTCGGTCACCAGAGACCATGGCGACGCGGCGGATGCCAGCTTCCTGAAGTTCCTTGAGGGCGGTGGCGGCCTCGGCGCGGGTCTGGTCCTGTAGGCCGACCCAGCCGATGCACCTTCCATCGCGGGCCACGAAGAGCAGCGAGAAGCCGGCGGTTTCGTCGAGGTCGACGGAGGCCATGAAGTCCTCGCGGACGCCCTGATCACGGAGGAATGCCGCGCGGCCGATGACGACGCGGGTTCCGTCGACGGTGGCGGCGACGCCCTTGCCGGCGGTTTCCTTGAAGTCGGAGACGTCGGCGAGGGGGACACCGGCCTCGTCAGCCAGGTTGACGACCGCCTTGGCCGTGGGGTGATTGGAGAAGCGTTCAGCGGAAGCTGCAGCGCGGAGGAGATCGGCCGGGGCGACATCGTTGAGCGGGTTGAGTCGCGATACGACAAGCTTGCCGGTGGTGAGCGTTCCGGTCTTGTCAAAGACGAACGCCGTGATGCGGGCGGCGGCTTCGAGGTCGGCGAGGTTCTTGACGAGGATGCCGAGGCGGGCCGCGGCGGAGAGCGCGGCCACCATGGCGGTGGGGGTGGCGAGGATGAAGGCGCAGGGGCAGGCGACGACGAGGACGGCGATCACGCGGTTCAGGTCGCGGGTGAAGGCCCAGACGAGCGCGGCGATGACCAGGACCAGAGGCGTGTAGTAGCCCATGTACTGGTCGATGATCCGCATGAAGGGGAGCTTGGTCTTCTCGGCGGCCAGGATGAGTTCACGGACGCGGCCGATGGTGGTGTCCTGTCCGGCCTTGGTGACCTTCACTTCCAGGGCGCCGTTCAGGTTGATCGTGCCTGCGAACACCTGGTCGCCGGGGCCCTTGTCCACGGGCAGGGATTCACCCGTGATGTTGGCTTGGTTGATCGAACCCTGACCGGAGACGATCTGGCCGTCGGCGGCGATATTGTCACCGGGACGGATCCGGATGGTGTCGCCGACGCGGAGTTCGGAGGCGGCGACCTCCTCCTCGCGGCCTTCCGAGAGCCTGCGGGCCTTGGTCGGGGTGAGCTTGATGAGGGACTGGATCGATGCCCGCGCACCGGCGGCGGTGCGGGTCTCGATGAGTTCCCCGAGGAGCATGAAAAAGGCGACGATGCCGGCGGTCTTGAAGTCGCCGGTGGCGGCGGAGGCGAGTACGCCGAGCGCGACGAGCTCATTGATGGAGAGCCGGCCGAGGCGGAGATCCTTGAAGGCGACCACGAGGATGGGCCATCCGAGGACGACGGCGCCGAGCAACGCGGAGAGTTCGGAGACGGTCGTTCCCTTGGTGAAGAACCAGTCGATCGCGAACGAGTTCACGACGCAGACGGCCCCAAGCAGGGTCTGCCAGATCTTGACGTTGGTATGGGAATGGTCGAGCCCACCGTGGTCGTGGCCACAGTCGCAGTCATTCGGGTGCTTTTTCGGATCCTCGTCGAGGCTGAGCAGTGAGGTGACTTGCATGGCGGGAGGAGTGGACGGTTGGAAAGAAGAGTGAGTGCGGCGGGTGGGATGGGTGGGAAGGCTCAGCGGGTAGCTTGTTCGGCCTTGCGGGGCGTCTCGGGTTCGCGGCTCAGGTTGAGGCGGAGTTCCTCTACGCGGCCGGGTTGGAAGAACTTGTCCTGGGCATTGGTCAGCACGCGACCGACGGTGGCGATGCGGAGGCGTTCACGGAGCAGGGATGGGTTCTTTTTGTATTCCACGAGCTGCTGCTGGAAGAACTGGGCATCCGCGGACACGGCCTGGACGAGCTGGTTGGACATGCCAAGACCGACGTCCCGGGCGCGCTTGGCTTCGCCTTCGGCCTCGCGGGTGATGCGGTCGTACTCACCTTGCGCCTCGTTGATCCTGCGGGAGCGGTCCTGTTCCGCGGCGATCACCTGATCGAAGTAGGTCTTCACGAACGCCGGGGCGGCGACCTCGACGTCAAGCGTGTCGAGGGACACGCCGATCTGGTGACGCTCGATGAGGCTGGCGGCGCGCTGGCGGATGGCGTCGCGGAAGGCGACGCGGTCCTTGTAGAGGGCGGCGTCTGCGGAGTAGCGGACGGCAGCCCAGTGGATCGAGTTGTCGAGTGTGTCGCGGAGCAGGTTGGTGACGTTGGAGAACTGGAAGGTGTAGGCGACGGGGTTGTCGATCTTGTAGCGGAGGGTGGCACGGACGTGGAGGATGTTTCCGTCGGCAGTGAGCACGTGCCCATCAACGCCCGGGGTGAGTGCGGCGTTGGCTTGGGGTTGGAGGCCGGCGGCCTCGTCCTCGGGCGAAATCGCATACCAGGCACCGCTGGCGCGAATGACCTTGGACTCGCCGATCTGGACCTTGACGATCTCGTCGATGGGGTACGGGAAGGCCCAGTGGAGTCCCTGACGTTTGATCTGGTCCGAGCCTTCGCCGACCGGGCGGCCGAAGCGGAGGACGATGGCGACCTCGTTCGGGTTGACGGTGAAGACGCAGGAGAAAATGAATGCGCCGGCCAGGACGATGGCTAGGACGCGGATGAGCAGGAGGGAACTGCCAAGCGCCTCGTTCAGGGCCTGGGATGACGCGTCATCCGAGGGGACGGGGGAGTTCGTCGGCCGGAGATTGCCTGATGAAGGGGCGGCCATGTGGGTCAGCGGTTGGCCGGGACGCGGAGCCCGGGGAAGTTCGAGGTTGAGTCGCCCTTGAGCAGGTTGAAGGGCGGGGTGCGCTCATCGAGGATGAGGGTGGAACGATCCTTGAGCGATCCTTCGAGGGAGCGGAGCGACAGGAGGAAGACGGCGAGTTCCGGATCCTGCTGGAGGGTCTGGTAGTGCTTGCTGGCTTCCTGCTCGGCGCCACCGAGGATCCGTTGGGCCTCGTTCTCAGCCTGGGCGATGAGTTCCTTGCGGCGGAGCTCGGCTTCGGAGCGGATGCGGTCGGCCTCGGCGTTTCCTTCGCCCTGATACTTCTTCACGAGCTTCTCGCGTTCGCTCTTCATCCGTTCGAATACCTTGGCGGTGAGGGCTTCGGGGAGTCCAAGTTCCTTGATGCCGACGAGGTCGATGGCGACACCGTAGGATGCAAGTGTGGTGGCGGCCATGACGGCCTTCATTTCCCCTTCGATGACGTCGAACTTCACCTTGGAGGGGTCCGGGGAAATGAGTTCGGAGAAGTCGTGGTTGCCGATGACGGAGTTCTTGGCGTCGCGGACGACGTTCTCGAGGGTCTGCTCGGCCTTGAGGAGGTCGCCGTTGAAGGATTCAAGGAAGCGCTTGGGATCGGCGATCCGCCAGCCGACGTAGACGCTGAGGATGGGCGACTTCTTGTCACGGGTGAACTGCTGTTCGTACTTCCTTTCGAAGGTCTGGAGGCGCTTGTCGAACTTGTAGACCTTCTGGATGGGCAACGGCGCCCGGAGATAAATGCCGGCATTGGTCTGGCTGCTGGAGTAGCGGCCGAACGTGGTGACGACGGCGACCTCTGTGGTGCGTACCTGGTAGCAGAACAGGAGGGCGAGGAACACCAGGAGCAGGAGGGAGCCGACCAGCAGCGTGAGCGGATTCTTCTTCATCGGTTGAGAATGTCGGGTGGAGGAAAGTGTGTTGAGGGATCAGGAGCGAATGTAGGAGACTACTTCTTCTCGTCCTTGCCCTTCACAGGGTCGAGGGGGATGTCGAGGACATCGCGGCGGAGCTTTTCGGTCAGATCGAGGATGACCACATCGTGAGTGTTGGTCGGCATGACCACGTACTTGCGGGTATTCATGAGCGCCGCCCGAAGGGTTTCGAGGTAGTTGCGGGCAGGGAAAACGTCAGGAGCTGCACGGAAACTGGCGACTTGGTGGGCGAAGCGCGCGGCACGCCCGGAGGCGTCGTTTACGTAGACAACGGTATCGGCCTTGGCTTGGTTGACCGTGCGTGCAGCCGTCGCGCGTGCGGCGGGAAGGGTTTCGTTGGCAAAGCCTTCGGCCTCGAGGATCCTGGCTTCCTTCTCCTGTTCGGCGCCAATGACCTGTTCGTAGGCAGCAGCGACCTTGATCTCCTTGTTGCCGATGGGCGGGTGGATGTCCTGGAGGCCGATGAAGGTGATCTCAGTTCCGAGGCCCGCCTGGACAGCTGACTCCTGGATGCGCCGGCGGAGTTCACGTGAGGCTTCGGCGCGTCCACTGGACATGATCAGGTCGACGTCGACGGAGGCGAGATACCGGACGACCTCCCGGTTCGCGATCTGCTCAAGGAGGCGGGCGGGCTGGGCGTGGTTGTACCCCCATGCGGCGGCATTGGTGACCACGAACTGGACCGGGATCGAGACGGTCAGGAGGTTGGCCGGGACTGTTTGGTCTGCGTCGGTGGCATTGGTGGACTGTTCGCGGGACGCGACGAGCAGGTTGAACTCGGTCTTGTAGTGGGAGCGGGTCCAGAGAACGGTGTTCTCCTTCTCGAGGGTTGGGTCTGGAACGAACCCGACGTTGAAGCTCTGGACTGCCCGGGTGTTGATGCGCTCGACCGCATCAATAGGCCACGGGAACTTGAAATGGAGCCCGGAGTCGAGGGTGGCCACGGGACGGCCGAACCGTTCATGGAGCCCTTGCTCGCCGGGGTCGATCACGACGATGGTCGTCGAGAGTAGCAGGGCCCCAGCCTGGGCGAGGATGATCCAGGCGATTGCGCTTTCGAGGAAGCGATAGAACCAGGTTTCGCTGACCTTGAACCCGAACTGGTAGTCGAGAGCTTGGGCAGCGGTGGAGAAGAGTCCTGTGGGTTGGCCCAGGATCCCGACCAGGCGGCTTTCGTAGATCAGACGCTCCTCGCGTCCCTTGACGCGGGGACGATAGGCCTCGAAGACCAGCGCGAAGAGGGTCTCCGCGGCGACGAGGCCCATGATCGCGATGCCGAGCAACGACACGTTGCGATCCCAATTCGGGTAGCCTGCGTAGACGGCAATCTCAGTCCCGGCGGTGATGAAGCAGAAGAGGCCTCCGAGCACCAGATGGGCCGCGCCGGGTCGAAGGAGGCGGATGTTGGCATAGCGGGCGAGCTTGGCAGCGTAAAGACCCAGCAGGAGGAGCACCAGGCCAAGACCGGCGAACGAGGCGCTGGCGAGGGTCGAAGGCTCCACCCGCGGCAAGGGCCATTCCTTGAAACGAAGATAGAACCAGTAGGTGGCTCCAGCCTGGGCGGCGAAGAGCAGGATCGTGAAAGTGGGCACGATCCAACGTTCGAAGGAGAGACGTGCGCGTTGGGCGGGAAAGGCGTCCGCGGCGGATTCGGCAAAGAGGGACGAGTCTGCCCGACGCCGGGCAAGGTCCTCCATTTCGAGTCGCTCGGCCTCTTCCCTGCCGGCCAGTCGCATCTGGAACCACGCCACCAGGGCGACCAACGCACCGATGAAGAGGTTGGCTGCCGCAATCTCACCCATCGTCGAAACGGCGATTCGTGAGAGCGCTTCTGCACCAAGGGCGGCGATGATCAGCGCGAGCCAATTGACGAGGCCGGTCCGATTGAAGTTCTGGTCCATGGAAAAGGGGGGCGGGGGAATCAGCCGAGTTCTCGGTCTTCGAACAGGATCAAGGCGACGGAAAGAGCGGCCACCACGAGAGACGCCGAGTAGCCGGCTGCCCTGCCAACATAGGCCCAGGGAATGGTTCCCTTGTCTTCGAGTGCTTCGGCCAGATACAGCTGCTGCCAGTTCGGCGTCAGGTCGTAGAGGATCTGCGCCCACCATTGTCCGGTGCTTGCCGGACGGCCAAAGAGGTAGTCAGAGACCAGTCCCAAGGCAAACAGCCCCGTGCAGACCGCGAGCGTAGGGATGGTGTCGAGCCGGGTCGAACATGCGAGAGCCAGCGCAGCGAGCACGAAGAGGGCAAAGAGGATCAGCACGGCGGCGGGGAGGATCCGCCAGTCGGCGGTGGCGGCCTCGCCGAACGGAAGCTGCTTCTGGGTGAAGAAGACGAGGTAGCCGGCGGCGAGCGCAGTCGCCAGCGCGAAACCGAAGACGGCGTCGGCAACGAACGGTCGGCGGAGGAAGAAGTTCAGGAAGCCGGCGGTGGCGTAACCCGCGATCCCGGCTCCATAGTAGAGCGCGAGGGCTTGGATGTCGGCGGAGCCGTACGCATCAAAGGCCATCCAGCTGGCCAGAAGAGTGGCGACGAGGTTCGAGGCGGTGAGCAGGGTCAGGGTTGCTGCCAGTCCAGCATACTTGCCGAGGATGAAAACCGCTCGGCCCACTGGTTTGGCCAGAACGGTCAGGGCCGTTCCCAGACGGATCTCCTGCGCGACGGAAGAGGACGCACAGAGGACGGCGCCGAGCAGGCCGGACAGAAGGGTCACCGCGAGTGACATGTCCTTGACCAGCTTCGGGTCCTCTCCGAGCCCGAAATACGGGACAGCAGCCAAGAACACGATGAACGCCCCTGAGCTCGACAGCAGCAGGAGGTAGATCGGCTGGCGGACCAATTCCAGGAAGGCGTTGACCGCGATGGTGACAAATGGACGCATTCAGCGGCGTATTAACTGTGTGGGGGAGATCATACAGATGGTTTCGCTCAGGTCAATCGCTTGAACCATCATGGATTGGGGATGGCATCGAACCAGTTGGTAATGAGGAGGCGCTCGGCGGACCGGAGCTTCGCCGACGACAGCGGGCGAGCGATCCGTCGTGCAGCTTCGCGCTGGCCCGCGTGGCCGAGGGCCGCTGCATAGGCAAAACGGGCGCGGGTCGGGGGATTCGTTGAGGCGAGGAAAGGATGCTCGATGGTCTGGATCGCCCGGTCAGCATTGCCTTCACGCAACTGCGCCAGGGAGAGGGTTGCCAGCAAACGGAGCTCGGTGGGTGATTCCTTGAGGAGTTCCTCGGCAACAGCGCGGGATTCGTCGATTCGCTGGCCGGTGACAATCAGCCACCAGGCCCTCTCGTTTCGGAGGCGGGGATCGGATGGCGAGACCTGGATCAGGCGATCCAACGCCTCCAGCAGGGGGCGGGTGTCATCGACCCGGTCCAACAGCCGGAGCACCTTCGGCCCGGTCCGGGCGACCCGGCCCGGGTCAGCCATGAGGTTCTGGAGTGCTTCCGCGGCAATGGCTGGCTGGTCGAAAGCCTCGGCGTAGCCAGCGACGACACCTGCAAGGCTGGGATCATTGCGGGTGCCTGCGGCTGCACTGGCGAGATGGGCTGCAATTTCCTGTGGCGTGCCAAGCCGGCTGGCCACCAGGGCGCGGTAGACGTCCCGAAGGACCGGGGGAAGGGGGTATGAAGGTTCTTCGACCATCTTGGCAATCTCGGGCCATCGGTTCAGGTTCCCGAGTCCTTGAAGCCGGCGTTGGAGGACCAGCAGGTTGTATTTGGCGGCGTCCTCGGGAATGACCTGAAGGCCCTGTTCGTGATACCCTCGGGCAAAGAGCCAGTCGGCAAGCGTAAGCCGGGTTTCGAGGCTTGCGTCCGGTTGGAGGATTGCGAATGCGTCGGCGACAACCTCGGCGGGAGGCCTGTTGGATTGGATCCGGAGGGAGAGATCCAGTCGCAGGAGGCCTGCGTCGATTTGATTGGTGGCAGCGGTGGGGATGCGCCGCGCCAGCAATTGCAGTTCGGCTCGTGACAGGTTTGTCTGGAGGGATAGCACCCGGAGCGAGGGCAGGAGGAACGGATTGTCTCGGAGGGCCAATCCCCAGAGGATGGCCTGCCCCTCGCGCTTCAGTGCCGTTTCCTTCTGGGCGAGGAGGATCTGCCCCAGGTGGAACTGGCCCCGGTCGTTTTCCGGGAACTGCTCGGCGAGGGTCTTGGCTGCGACGAGCGCGTCCCGGGTCCTTCTTTCAAGGAGAAGCGCCTGCAGGCTGAGTTCGAGGCTGTCAAAGTCGTGGAGGTTCTCCTTGAGGAGGTCGACGAGCAGTTGTCGGGCCTGTTCCGGGCGGTCCAGGCTGATCAGGGACCGGACGTAGTCGATGCGGTCGGCCCGGGTTGCATGGCCTGATTCGAGGAGGGTTTGCCAATACTGGATCGACGCTGGACTGCCCAGTTCGTGGCAGAAGCGGGCGGTTGCACGGTGGACTTGAGGGTCCTCCGGGGCGAGCGACAGGGCGAGTCGGACCCGCATGCCGGCCTTTTGGATGTTGCCTGCCTTCAGCTCGGGCTCGATCTCTGCGATGGCCGCATGCGCCCGGGAAACCTTGTGTTTACGGTAGATGGGTGGAACAGCGAAGTACACACCCAGCAGCAGGGCCAGGATCAAACCCAGCGCCAAGGGTACCCGGCGCGTCGCGTCGGGCATCTGGGGCAGACCCAAATTGGGCTGGGGTGAACTCACGAGCGTGAGAGGAGAAATGTCTTTTGGGTTGGGTACAAGTGCGGAAATCGGACCGGCGGTGGGAGGGAGCAGGCTGGCGGGGGGGCCTGTCCGCCATGGAGGCGGTTCGAAGCTGGCATTCAGATTCCCGGTGATGGCAGGCTTTCCAGGGTGAAAATCGCAATGACTTGGTTGGTGGCGGCCATCACGGCCTGTCTGGCAATGACTGTAGTGGCTTCCTCGCCAAAGAAGGGAAAATCGAAACTACGGCACGTCGTGGCTTTCAAGTTCAAGGAATCCGCGAGCGCTCAGGATATCCAGCGAGTGGAGGATGCATTCGCTGCCTTGAAGGGAAAGATTCCCCAGATCCAGACGTTCGAATCGGGCGTCAACAACAGTCCTGAAGGCCTGAACAAAGGGTGCACCCACGCGTACATCCTGACCTTCAATTCGGAAAAGGATAGGGACGCGTACCTGGTGCATCCCGATCACGTCGAGTTTGGGAAGTTGGTCAAGCCCGTGCTCGCGGACGTCTTCGTGATCGATTTCTGGAATCGGGACTGACTCGGGTGGCCAGCCAGCCCAACCATTAGGAATGGGGGCCGAGTTTTCCGGCGAGCGATTCGGTGAGCCGGTCCAGCAATGGGTGCTGCGAAATCTTGAGGCGCTCCCGTGCGGCCGTGATCGTAAAGAAACCGGCCCGGTCGATCTCCGGCCAATCGGCCCAGTTTCCCGAACCCGGGGGCCACTCGATCTGGACCAGATTACTCCGGATCGGTCTGCTCGCATCGTAGTCACCGGCGAACGCCCAGGCGTGGACTGTCTTCCCGCCCTTCTGCCGGATCGATCCCAGTTCGGCGTAGGGCCCGGTGGGCTTGATACCGACTTCTTCTTCGAACTCCCGGATGGCTGCAGCCAGCAAATCCTCGCCCTGTTCCAGTTCGCCCTTTGGAATCGTCCACACGTCATGATCCCGGTTCGGGAACCACGGCCCGCCGGGGTGAGCGATAAACACCTCCACCTCGCCGCCAGTGATCCGGTACATCAGGAGACCCGCGCTGACGCGGGCCCTTCGATGACGATTGCTGGCGGTGTAGACGGCCATGGAGCGGGGATCGCCCGCCTCAGGTTTGCTCCGGAGTGCGGGCCTCTCGGGGAACCTACCAGAAGCGGAAGCACGGGCGCAACCATGGCGGCCGCATTCGCGGTGGGCGTCGCCCGCGATTCCCTTGGCAGTTGAGCGTCGGGGTTCCTACTCTCGGGAAGGATGCGTACGGCGGCCTTTGATACAATTGAGTCAGTTATTGCAGACCTCAAAAGGGGGCGGATGGTCGTCGTGGTCGACGATGAGGACCGCGAAAACGAGGGGGATCTCCTGATGGCTGGGGAGGCGGCGACTCCTGAAGCGGTCAATTTCATGGCGAGGTTCGGCAGGGGTTTGATCTGCGTTCCCGCAACGGGGGAGCGCCTTCAGCAGTTGGGGATTGAAGAGATGGTCTCGCGGAATCAGGACTCCCTGAAGACGGACTTTCAGGTCAGCGTGGATGCAGCTGAGGGGGTCGGGACTGGGATCAGTGCAGCAGACCGGGCCCGGACCATCCAGGTGATGTGCGACCCGACTGCCACGCCTGCCGACCTCAGAAAACCGGGGCACGTGTTCCCGCTTCGGGCCAAGCCCGGGGGGGTTTTGAGGAGGGCTGGCCACACGGAGGCTGCCGTGGATCTGGCGAGGCTAGCAGGGTTCCGGCCGGTTGGAGTCATCTGCGAGATCATGAATGATGACGGCACGATGGCGCGGCTCCCCGAGTTACGGAAGTTCGCCAAGAAACATCGCCTGCGCCTGTGCGCCATTGCCGACCTGATCCGGTTCCGACGCACCCGAGAGAAACTGGTGGAGAGGGTCGAAACCATCCAGATGCCCACCGACTTCGGGGACTTTTCGCTCCACCTGTACGATTCCAAGTCGGATGGTCAGAGCCACTTGGCCTTGGTGAAGGGTGAGCCTGCGGGCAAGGAAGGCGTCCTGGTAAGGGTGCACAGTGAATGTCTGACCGGAGACGTCTTCGGGTCGAGACGATGTGATTGTGGGCCCCAGTTGCACGCGGCCATGGAGCGGATCGCCAAGGAGGGTTGCGGTGTAATCCTTTACATGAGGCAGGAAGGGCGGGGGATCGGTCTGGCTCCCAAGATCAAGGCGTACAAATTGCAGGAACAAGGCCTGGATACTGTGGATGCAAACCTTCGACTTGGATTCGGGATGGATCTTCGGGATTACGGGATCGGAGCCCAGATGCTCGTGGATCTCGGGCTGAAGTCGATCCGGCTGCTGACCAACAACCCCAAGAAGGTTGTTGGACTCCAAGGCTACGGGCTGGAGATTCTGGAACAGCTCCCGATCCGTGTTCGTTCTAATCCTCACAATGAGAGGTATTTGAAAACGAAGCGAGATCGCATGGGGCATTCCCTGTAAGGTGTACCGATGCTGAAGATCCAGAGACCACGGAAGAATTCGGGAGCGGGCTTGCGGATTGCCATCGTGGCGTCCCGGTACAATGAAGTTCATGTGGAAGGGATGCTCAGCGCTGCACGGCAGCATCTGGTTCAGGCTGGTGCCTCTGTCGAAGAAGTCCGGGTGCCCGGAGCCTTTGAGATTCCGGTAGCCGTCGCCTGCCTGCTGAGGCGGTCTGGCACCAAGCCCCATGCCGTGCTTTGTCTGGGGGTCATCTGGGTTGGAGAGACGCTTCACGCCCAGCATATCGGCGAGGCGGTTACCTCGGCGTTGATGGACCTGCAGGTGGGTGCGGTGATACCGTGCATTCACGAGGTGCTCACGGTCAGTAGCGATGAGCAAGCTCGGGCCCGGTGCTTGGACCCGAAGACGAACCGGGGCTTGGAAGCCGCAGCCACGGCTCTGGAAATGGGGCGGTTGGTAAGGGACCTTGGGTTGGGAGCAAAGTGAATTTGCTTCGCAGGGCAGGCGTCCACCGGTCAGCTTGTGAAAATTTTCACGTAACGCTTGCCGCTCTTTCCGACCGACAGTAGCGTCGACAGGATTTTCACGGGAAAGTCAAAAAGAGAGAAGCCATGAAGCAATTGATTCACCTCGCCGCCCTTGTTGCCGGGTCGGCCTCCGTCCTCGCGGGCGACGTCACGGGCATCGTTACCCTCAAGGGCACGCCGCCGGCTGAGAAGCCGATCGCGCCGCTCGCAGCGGATCCCAACTGCGGCAAGGCCGCCAAGGGTCCGGTGAATACTCGCCACTACGTCGTTGGTGCCGGGGGGGGCCTTGGGAACGTGTTCGTCTATGTCAAGGGAGGCTTGGATGGTAAGAAGTTCGACGCTCCTGCCAGCAAGGCTGTCATCGATCAGGTGGCCTGCCTCTACGAACCGTACATGATTGGTGCCCAGACGGGGCAGGCGGTGGAGATCCGGAACAGCGATGCGTTCCTCCACAACGTCAACTTCATGAAGTCCGAAGCTGGTAACGCTACGTTCAACTTCGCTCAGGGTTCAGGCGCGAAGCCGGTCGACAAGACTTTCGCCAATCCGGAAGTCTTCGTGAAGCTTCAGTGCAATGTTCATCCATGGATGTTCGGATACATCGGGGTGTCTTCGAGCCCGTACTTCGCGGTGACGGACAAGGATGGAAAATTCACCCTCAAGGGACTTCCAGCCGGCAAGTATACCTTGGCGTTCAAGCACCTGAAGGCTGGGGAAGTGACCCAGGAACTGGAAGTCAAGGACTCAGGGGCCGAGGTTAAGGCAACTCTTGAGGTCAAGTAGCTCTGATCCAAATAGTTTCGACGTGCCGCCGCGGGTGCTCCCGCGGCTGCATGCTTGATCGATTCCCGGGAGAGATTGCCCGCAGCACATGAGTCGAGCAGACCGCCAGAGCCGAAATGAAATCTGGTTCCACAGATTCGCAGTCTTTACTGCCATCTGGGCTCTGGGAGTCATTTCGATTGGGGGCTTGGTAACCTCGAAGGGCGTGGGGATGGCCGTGCCGGATTGGCCGACGACCTACGGCTACAACATGTTCTTCTTTCCCTTCCGCCTATGGGAGGGGGGGATATTCCATGAGCACCTTCATCGCCTGGTGGCCAGCGGCCTTGGGCTTTGGACGTTGGTTATGGCGGTTTGGATCTCGTTCGGGTTGTGGCACCGGAGACTCAAGATTCTCGCATGGTCGGCGGTCCTAATGGTCGTGGTACAAGGGATTCTTGGAGGTAAAAGGGTCTTGCTGAACAGTGTCGATGTGCTTGGCGTACCAGGCTCCGTCTTCTTCGGTGGACTTCATGCAACAACCGCGCAAGCTTTCCTCGCGCTTCTCAGCATGATCGCCCTGATGACCAGCCGCTTCTGGGAGAAATTGGTCCCTGGGGCGGGGACGATACCCCCTGGAAAATCAATCGCATTGATCGTTCTCGCCGTTGGTACGTTGGCTCAGTTGATCGTGGCGGCAACGATGCGTCATCAGCATGCCGGCTTGGCCATCCCCGATTTCCCGTTGGCCTACGGGCAGGTTCTGCCCAGGACGGATGCTGAAGCACTTGCTGAGATCAACCAGAGAAGGGTTGGCGTCGTAGATGATTCGCCGGTCTCTGCCTTCCAGGTTTGGCTACAGATGGTTCACCGCGTCGTCGCCGTAGCACTTGTGGGCGGCGCCTTCCTTTTGGCCTGCAGGACCAAGCAGGAGAGTGCCCATTGGCGCAGGTCCCTTCGTGTTCTGGCGTTCCTGTTTGGGATCCAATTCTGCCTCGGTGCCGCAACAATCTGGACCAACAAGGCAGCCGATGTCGCCACCGCACACGTGGCCGTGGGCGCGACGATCCTTTCCGTGACTTCCGTCCTGGCAGTCGCCCGCGCCACTGCCCGATGCCAAGGGACGAGGGCATTCAAACCTTGCCCCGAGCCCAATGCCCTTCTAAAAACCTCGCCCGCCCCCGCAGGCGGACATCTGTCCTGATCACGATGCCGATAAAAGCCCCCATCGAAGCAGTTCCGGAAATGCCAGACCAAAGTTCCGGCAGGACCTCCGCGGCTGTGTGGTGCGAGCTCTTCAAGGCCCGCCTGACCACTCTGGTGTTGCTGACGACGGCCGTCGGATACTATTTCGGGAGCCGGGAGGGTGTGGCGGCGCTAGGCGTTTGTCTTTCGCTTGTCGGGACAGGTTTGCTTGCGGCCGGTGCTGCTGCACTCAATCAGTACTGGGAACGGGAGAGTGATTCGCTGATGAAGCGCACCTCTGACAGGCCCATTCCCAGTGGCGCTATCGAACCGGCCATGGCGCTTTCGGTTGGGGTGGCCCTTTCCATCGGTGGGATGCTTGAGCTCACCTTCTTCGTGAATCCGCTCACGGGGCTGCTTGGCATGCTGACGATGGCCAGTTATGTCTTTGTCTATACACCCCTTAAGAAGAGAACCACGCTCAACACCTTGGTAGGGGCTGTTCCGGGGGCTCTCCCGCCACTGATGGGATGGACTGCGGCAACCGGGGAGTTCGGCCCTGGTGGTTGGGCACTTTTCACGATTTTGTTCTTCTGGCAGTTGCCTCATTTCATGGCGATTGCGTGGCTCTACCGGGATGACTATGCCCGTGCTGGCTTCCGGATGCTCCCTGTTGAGGATTCCTCGGGCCTCAGGACAGGGGCGACAGCGATCCGCCATACGGTTGCTCTGCTCGCCTTCAGTCTTGCGCCAGTGGCTCTCGGACTGGCCGGCCGATTGTATGCGGCTTTCGCACTCGTTGGTGGGCTGTGTTTCCTGGCCTGCGCCATCATCTTTGCCAAGCAGCTCAGCCGCGAGTCAGCGAGACGCCTTTTCTTCGCCAGCATCATCTACCTCCCGCTAGTCCTTGGAGCTTTGGTCATCGACAAGTCCAAAGGGCCGGCCCCGTTGTCGGAGACCCACAAGGTCCGCGTCGGGCATGCGACCTTCGAGTTTCCGGTCCTCAGACCTGAGCAAGCAAGCATCCCGACCCATTCCACCGCTGGTTCCGAGCTGAAACCCTTCCATTTCTGAAAACTACTCCATGAGCACAGCAACCAGTCATCCGCACAGTGCTGCTCACGAGCATGCCGTGGAACACCACCACGAGCCCGGCTTCTGGCAGAAGTACATCTTCAGTACCGACCACAAGATGATCGGTATCCAATACGGGCTGACCTCCTTGGTCTTCCTGCTGTTTGGATTCTTCCTCGTGATGTGCATGCGTTTCCAGTTGGCGAATCCCGGGCAGCCGATCCCCCTGTTTGGGAAGCTCCTGGAAGTCGTTCTTGGAGACACCGCAAAAGGCGGGATCATGTCCGGGGATCTCTACAATTCGTTCGGTGCGATGCATGGGACGATCATGGTGTTCCTTGCAGTTGTGCCGTTGGCCTTTGGTGCCTTCGGAAACTACGTCACGCCGCTGCAAATCGGCGCTCCTGATATGGCTTTTCCCCGCTTGAACATGGCCAGCTACCACTTTTTCTTTTGGGGAGGCGTGCTGATGCTGGCTTCCTTCTTTGTCCCCGGCGGGACGGCCAAGTCCGGGTGGACCTCATATTCCCCGCTGGCGACCATCGCGGAATTTGAAAAGCCGTTCAATGGTCAGACCATGTGGCTCATTGGCATGGTCATCCTGATCACGTCTTCACTGCTTGGTGCCGTGAACTTCATAACCACGATCATCCAGCTGCGGGCACGTGGCATGAGCTGGATGCGCCTCCCGTTCTTCGTCTGGGCGCAATTTGTGACGGGCTTCCTCCTGCTCCTTGCATTCCCCCCTCTGGAGGCCGCGGGTGTCCTGCAGCTTGCGGATAATCTGTTCCACACCTCCTTCTTCCTTCCTAACGGGCTCGTCATTTCGGGGCAGCAGCTTCCTGTAAGCGGTGGGGGAAGTCCGCTGTTGTGGCAGCATCTGTTCTGGTTCCTCGGCCACCCCGAGGTGTACGTCCTGATCCTGCCGGCCATGGGGGTGGTCTCGGAAATCATCGCGAACAATACCCGCAAGCCGCTTTGGGGGTACAAGTCGATGGTGTATGCCGCCATGTGCATCGGCTTCTTGAGCTTCATAGTTTGGGCCCACCATATGTACCTGACGGGCATGGGAACGAAGGTGTCGACGTTCTTTCAGACGACGACCATGATGATCTCGATTCCGTCGGTGATGATCCTGACGGCGCTCTTTGTCTCGCTCTGGGGCGGGTCCATTCGGTTCAACACGCCAATGCTCTTCGCTTTGGCATTCCTTCCGATGTTCGGAATCGGTGGGCTGACTGGGTTGCCGCTAGGATTCAACGCCTCCGACATCTACCTCCACGATTCGTACTACGTCATTGGTCACTTCCACTATGTCGTCGCCCCGGGGACAATCTTCGGCCTTTTGGCGGGTATTTATTTCTGGTATCCCAAGATGACCGGGAGGTACATGAATGAGACCTTGGGCAAGATTCACTTCTGGCTGTCGCTGATCGGGATGAACTTGGTCTTCTCACCGATGTTCATTCAGGGCATTAAGGGCATGTCTCGTCGTATGGCTGATGGTGGTGCCACCTACTTCGGCGCGGATGACATCGCGCTCACGCTCAACAAGTCGATCACTCACGCTGGCGTGCTTCTTGGCTTGGCTCAGATTCCATTCATCATCAACGTCTTCTTGAGCATCAAGACCGGCAAGAAGGTTGAGAGTGACAATCCGTGGGGTGCCACCACCCTCGACTGGGCTACCCCGACGCCGCCTCCACATGGTAACTTCACATCGGAGCCTGTGGTGTATCGGGGGCCCTATGAATACAGCGCTCCTGGTGCCAAGCTTGACTACCTTCCGCAGGACAAGAAGCCCTGAGTTCCTTCTCCTGACCCGCCCATCACATGGAAATCCCATATACATACAAACCCCGTCCTGACACCGGGCTTTACAATGCCAAGGTTGGCATCTGGCTGTTTCTGGCGTCAGAGATCATGCTTTTCGGGGCATTGTTCTCGTCCTACATCCTCCTGCGCGTTCAAGCGCCGATGGGAGAATGGCCCGCAGTGGCGGGCGCATGGCCACATGGACTCCTGAACATACCGATCGGGACTTTCAATACGGCCGTACTGATCACCTCATCTGTTACGGTCGTGTTGGCTTGGGCAGCCCTGAAAATGAACAACTTCAAGGCGTTCCGCAGGTACATGGTCGTGACTCTGGTGTGTGCCTTCGGCTTTCTCGGCATCAAGTCCTACGAGTACAACGAGAAGTTTACGCACTACGAACTGCGCCTGAAGTCCGGCGAGGTCATGACCGGGCATCTCGAGGTCAATGGAAAGCATCCCGGATTCTGGGATTTCGGCTCGATCTACAACCTCGCCCGCCTGGAGAAGGAGAAGGTTGCGGAGATCAAATTCACCGCTGATCCGGTCAAGGCGAAGCCCGGAGAGAAGCATGTCGATGGGGCAGATCATGCTCATTCAGCCAAAACCTATCCCGTAGGAGAGGTTGCCAAATTGGATGCGTTCATCCTCCGCAATCACACGTTCTTCGCGATCTACTTCGTGATCACCGCTCTTCACGGTCTGCACGTGCTGGGTGGAGCCTTGGTGCTCGGCTATTTCGCGTTTCCGGGATCTTCCATGTGGAAGTCTAATCCGGAGCAGTTCACGAATCGCATCGAGGTTGCTGGGCTCTTCTGGCACTTCGTGGATTTGGTTTGGATCTTCCTGTTCCCGGTCGTGTACCTCCTCTGACTCCTTAAACATGAGCAACCAATCCCATGCATCGGCAGGGCACGATGCGCATTCGTCCGGCGGTGGGCACGACGACCATGATATCGCGTCCCACATTAAAACATACCTGATCGTGTTTGGAGCGCTCCTCGTTGGAACGCTGATCACGGTCGGAATGTATTTCGTACATTTCGAGAGCATGGCGGTTACGATCGCCGTGGCTCTCTTCATCGCATCGATCAAGGCTTTCTTGGTGGCGGGCTATTTCATGCATCTTCTTTCAGAGAAAAAGATGATCTATAGCATGCTGGCCATCACGGTGGTTTTCTTTTTCGCACTGGGCACGTTGACCATCTGGAGCAGCAATGACATGCCCAAGAACACCGAGATGAAGACCCTCTATGTCCCTTAAGGCATTTCATATCTTCTTCGTTGCCACCTCGGTTGGGCTCTGTCTCCTTATGGCAGGCTGGTCCTATGGAAACTACCGTGCAAATGGTGCTGCTCGCGATTTGCTGTGGTTAGTCGGATCGTCCTTCGGAGCGCTCCTGCTGGTGGGCTATGGGAAGTACTTTTTGACGAAATTGCGAAACATCAGTTACCTGTGAAATGAAGAGGCTTTTTCTCCAAACGGCGATCGCGTTGGGTTCGCTAGCCTTGGCTAGCCACTCGGTCCTGGGGTGTGCTTCCTGCTTTGGAAAGTCAGACTCGGCCATGGCTCAGGGGATGAACGCCGGAATCTTCGTTCTGCTGGCGTTCGTCCTCTTGTTCTGGATCGCATTTGGGAGCTTCTTCGTATTCATCGTCCGACGCGCGCGTCAAAGCGGCGAGGCCCTTCCTGGGGATCAGGACGATCCGCAGCATAACTAACAATCTTTTCTCTTCAGAACATGACGCAAATCCTACAGAAGCTGGGAATGCCAGCGCCGGCTTCGGCGCACGCCCCCGGAATCGATGATTTCATCGGGTATGTCCACCTCCTGATGCTGATCTTGTTCGTTGGGTGGCTGGGATACTACCTGATGGCGCTGTTCCGCTTCCGAAAGTCAGCAAGTCCAAAGGCTGACTACACGGGGGTGAAGAGCAACATGTCCACCTACCTGGAGGTCGGCGTCGCGATTGTTGAAGCGG
Organism: Limisphaerales bacterium; assembly: GCA_965284395.1. Classification (GTDB taxonomy): domain Bacteria; phylum Verrucomicrobiota; class Verrucomicrobiia; order Limisphaerales; family UBA9464; genus UBA6176. The sequence goes on from OZ260084.1 coordinate 2,798,723, forward strand.
TCCTTCTGGTTGGGTTTGCGGTGCCGCTCTGGGCCCGTGCGGTGGAAGACTTCCCGGTGGCCAAGGGTGATCCCAAGACCGACCCTATTGAAATCCAGATCATGGGGCAGCAGTTCAAGTGGAGCGGACATTATGCGGGGCCTGACAACAAATGGGGGAAGCAGGATGTCAAGAGTGCCTCGGCGACAAATCCGTTTGGCTTGGTTGCAGACGATGTGGCCGGAAAAGATGACGTGGTTTGCGCGCTGGGTGAGCCTTTCAAGCTGCCGGTCGGCCGGGCTGCCATCTGCAGGATATCCAGCATGGACGTCATCCATAGCTTCAAGATTCCCAGCATGCGTGTCACTCAGGATGCGATTCCGGGAATGACCATCCCGGCTCATTTCATTCCGACCAAGACCGGGAAGTACTCCATTACCTGTGCGCAGCTTTGCGGTAGTGGTCACTCGGTCATGCGGGGAGACTTTGAGGTTGTCACGCAAGCTGAATACGACGCTTGGTACGCTGAGAAGGCCAAGTCCGGCGGCGGCGGAAGCAGCTTTGAGTGAGCAGTCCTTCTGACGATTCCGACCGGCCGCTGGCCCAAGCCGGCGGCCGGTTTCTTTTTCTGATGAACCGGATGCGGGGTGAGGCGTTTGCGTGGGTTGCACTCTCAGGTGTCATGTTCTTGGTCGCCTTCGTCTTTATCCGGGAGTGGCGAACCGTCGGGATCCCACTTCCAGTTCTTGCGGAGACAGCACCATTCCAGTTGACCAACCAATTCGGTGTTCGGGTTCAGAACGCTGACCTGAGCGGATACGTGATGGTGGTTGATGTGATCTTCTCGCGGTGTCCGGGACAGTGCCATCGGCTGAGTCAGCAAATGCGGCGACTTCAGCAGTCCGTTGGGTCGGGTGTGCCGGTTCGGTTCGTCTCTTTGACGGCAGATCCTGAGTTTGACACGCCTCAGGTCTTGCGGCGGTATGCCGAGCGGTATGGAGCCGAGGGTGCTTCGTGGAACTTTTTGACGGGACCCAAGAGTGAGGTGTACAGGTGGGCACAGGAGGGGCTTAAGTTTTCTGTCGTGGAGAACGATCCCTCGCGAGTCAAGAACCTGGACGATTTGTTCATCCACTCAGCTTCCTTTGCGATTCTGGATCGAAAGGGGCGCCTGCGGGCGATGATCCAATCAGAAGATGCCGACTCCAGCGATCGGATCCTGCAATGCGTGAAGAGCTTGAGTGCAGAGGATATCAAATGAACCTCAGTCATCTGCCACTGATCAATGCGTGTTTGAACGCCACTTCGGGGATCCTGCTGATCTTGGGGTTGATCCTGATCCGGATGGGGCGTCGCGAGGCCCACCGGCGATGCATGTTGAGCGCATTCGCAACGTCGTGCGTCTTCCTGCTTCTGTACTTGGTGCACAAGTTTTTGGTGGTGAAAGGTGTGCACACGAAGTTTCCCGGGCCAGACTCGATTCGCGGTTGGTATCTCGCGATGTTGGCTAGCCACATTGTTCTAGCTGTTGCCGTAGTTCCGTTGGCGCTGGTGAGCATTCACCGAGGTCTTCAGGAACGCTTTGATGCCCATCGAATGATCGCGCGGTGGGCATGGCCGATTTGGATGTACGTGAGTGTTACCGGCGTTTTGGTCTACTTGGCGTTGTACGTCGTATGGTCCTGATGTCTGGCGAATCACTCATCACGGTCAACTGGTGCCGAATCCTCCAACGGCAGAAGGCTGCCTAACTGATCCTGAACTCGGCGGTTGGATCCACAGATTGCAGCGATTCCACGGATTGGAAGCCTGTTCAGAGAGGCTGTCGTTTCACCCCACGGGTGACATGGAAACGGCGATGCGGCGAGGTCCCTCGTCCCGGCCCATTTGTGAAATCCGTGAAATCGGTGGATATCCCAACTCCGCTTTCAGGCTGATTGCTGTCAGCGCTTGGTCGCAGCCCAATCAAGAGCAGCCAGCACGATGGACTCGGTCAGGAGTTCGGGTAGGACGCGGGGAGGTTCATCCATGTTGATGGAATAGACCAGAACCAGCGGGACGCCAGATCGCCGGTACTCGCGGAGTTGGGCAGCTATGGCGGGGTCTTCCAAAGTGAAGTCCCCCATGAGGGTTGCCGCTTCGATCGCCTTGAGCTTCTTCATGACCGCTGGAACCTCGATCGCCAACCGCAAGTTCTGGTGGCAGGTCGTGCAGTAGTCGGCGGTGAAATCGACGAACACCGGACGCCCTTCTGTCCGGGCGGTCTGGACAGCCTCAGGAGACCAAATCTCCCATGCGATCTTGTGCTTCCCTGAGGACCGTCGAGCGAGGGTCTTGGTTGACTTGGCTGGAGGGTGCCTCCAGTCGACCTCTGATTCGAGCATCCAGACGTATCCCCCAGTCACAATGACCCCAATCAGCACACCTGAGAGCGTGCGCAAGGAGTCCGCCCGTTGGATGAACTCTCCGTACATCCAGGCTGCCAGGGCGACGAGAACCAGAAAGAGCCCAAGCCAGAACAGGCTGTCCCTCTCATAGTGGTTGCCCGCGAGGAGGAAGAGCCAGACAGCCGTTCCGAGCATGGGGAATCCCATGATCATCTTGAACCGGACCATCCACGGTCCGGGTTTGGGGAGCAGCTTCAACCATCGTGGTTGAAAGCACAGAAGCACATAGGGTAGTGCCAGCCCGAAGCCTGCGACGAGGTACATCAGCAGGGTTACTGACGGCTTCTGACCTGGTTGAAGCGCGAATCCCAGCGACAGGCTCAGGAATGGGGCGCTGCAAGGTGTCGCGAGGGCAGTTGCCAGCACCCCATTGAAGAATGCACCCGTGTAGCCCTCCTTGCGGGTCAAGGTGCTCGCCGCCTCCATCGTGGACCCGCCGAGGGTGACTTCGAAGATGCCAAACAGATTCAGGGCGATCAGAACGACCAGCGTAGTCATTACGACGAGGAAGGTGCTGCTCTGGAACAGAATCCCTTGATGCACGGAGCGATTGGCCAAGCTGAGTGCGATCATGATTCCCGCAAGCGCTCCAAAGGATGCGAGGACTCCCGCCCCGTACATCAAACCCAGCTTCTTGACCCGCGATGGTGACTCCTGCCCCTGTCTGACAAAGCTCAGTATCTTCAAGGCGATGACTGGGAGGACGCAGGGCATGATGTTGAGGATCAGGCCCCCGAGGAAAGCGAACAGAAGCAGCGATGTGAATGAAGGGGATGCGCCTGTCTCGTCAGAGGTTGAGCTAGCCATCGCCTTGCCGCTGGGGGACTGCCCCTGAATCTCGAAAGCGGCCAAGGGGCGGCCGTCTGGTCCGACTTTGACCAAGAGTCCCGATATCTGGTCCGGCCACGTACCACTCGCGAGATGCGTGTCCTTGCTTAGGAGCACCTTTCCGTCTGCCGACGGACGGCCAGGCGAACTCTTGGCGAAGGTCAGTGATTCGCTTGCGTCGGGGAAAAAGTCCCAGGTTCCATCCGATGCGGAGAACGAAATCCGGATATCCCTGGATCTGGGGTCTTTTCCCGTCGTCCATTGAACCGTCACCGGGAAGCGCTGAGGTTCCGGAAGCAGTTTGCGGTATTGGGCAAATCGAGATGCAGCTGTGCTTGGGGATGCCGCCTGTCCGACGCGAACAGAGACACTTACGTTGGTCCTCCCCTTGACGCAGGTCGTCTTGCATTCAAGCCAGCTGACCTTCGCTTCAAGAATTGCCGCACCCTGAGGTGCATTTGAACTGACGGAGAGGGGTACCAGTAGCGCGACCTTCCCCTCGTAGGCGTAGATTGAGTCCCCTTCCTCTGCCAGCTTGAGTGGCACGGGCCACTGGGGGGCGCCCGCTGTGAAGCCTGGAGGAAGGGTCCACTCGATCGTGGTTGCCAGCCCTAGCTCTCCGCCGTCGCTGGGATTCTTCCAGTAGGTGTGCCAGCCCAATGGCATCTCGAGTTCGATGGCAGCTAGGAAGGAAGAGTTTGGAGTGCAAGTGGCCTGATCCACCGCGATGCTTGCCTTGGTCAGTGCTTGGGCGTGGGCGTCTCGGGGCAGCAAGGTGCCTCCGAGAAGGAAGCCGAGAACAAGAAGGAGCGCGCGATTGGACATGGCAAAATGCCCTGAAGCGAATCTGAGGCCAACGTGACCGCTACAAAGCAAAAAGGGAGGCGCATTGCTGCGCCTCCCCAAGAAGACGAGTTGAAACCGCCAACGGCTACTTTCGGCGCAGGGCAACCAGAACCATGCCCGCTCCGGCCACCATCATGGCGACGGTGGAGGGCTCGGGAACTGCGGTAACCGTTGCCACGAAGTTAGCGGAAGGTCCTGCAGTGAAGGTTTTCAAGGCCCAGTCATTGGCACCGGGTCCGGTCTTTTCCCAGAAGTCATTCGCGCTCAGGCCGACCACAGGACTGCCCCCTGGGGCGATCAATCCAGCTGTGTTGCCGGGGAGCAAACCGGTGAAATGTACGGTGTAGGTCAAACGGCCAGGGATCAGGTTGGCCAAGTTGTTGGGATCGCTCCCGAAATCAATGCTGACGACGCCGCCGCCGTTCTGGATATCGATGACCGTCTCGTAGAGGACGCCGCCAGGAGAAGCGGATCCACCGATCGCGGGACCGGTCTGGTCGTAAATGCGGAAGGTCAGGCCGCTGGCCAGACTGTAGTTCGCTGCGTACTCGAACGAGAATCCGGAAATCACTCGTTCCCAGCCTTGCAGAATGATCTCGTCACCGTACTCAGCACCGGACGTGTAACTGAAGTTACCCGACCCGCTGTGCTGATAGACCGTTGCTGCCGACGCAGACGCGGTTGCGGCAACCAAGGCCATCAACCCCGCGATTTTGAATGCTCCAGAAGCCATAAATTCGTCTTCCAAAAAGGGTTAGCGCTATTTCAACAATCCCGCTATTCGAGATTGCAGCTACTTAACCTCTGGGGGTTGCCATGCGTCAAGGTGAAATTCCTGACGGTGCGGGGGATTTACTTACAACCCGACCTTCTTGCGGTGGATTCCATCGGCCCCAGTACTGCTCGAAGGTCTCGGCCTCGCGCGCAAGGAGTACCGAATCTCCTTGCTGCCACCAGACCTGACAGTGCCCATGGGAAAACCGGGTTTCCCAAGGCAGATGGTAGGCGCCCGAATCCATCCAGATCAAGATGTCACCCGTCCTGAGGTTTCGTGGGAGTTGAAACCGGCCGAGCTGATCGAAGGCCATGCACGTTGGTCCATGGACGGTTACTGGCGTAGGCGGTGCGGCCGACCGTCGGAGTGGCAACAAGTCGTGGGATTCCCACATCGATATCAGGGCTTGGAGCGTTCGTCCCCCATCACAGATGGCCGAACTTCCGTTGTTATGGGGTTTCAGGTCCAAGATCCGGATGGCGAGGACTCCGGATCCAGCTGTCATGTGCCTGCCGTGCTCGAGCCAGAGCTGCCGACAACCGGTGAACCGGCGGAGGGCTGCCTTTAGGTGGGCTGCGTAGGACTGGAGGGCTTCGTCATAGGAAGCGGTCAAGGATCCCCCGCCGCGGTTGCGGGTATCGAAGGCGGGTAATCCGCCCCCCGTATCGACGATCTCGGGCTGCCATTGGGCTTGAGCGCAAGCGTCATGGATCGAAGAGAGCGCGCGTGTCCAGTAGGACGGATCCGGAATGTTGGTCCGGATGTGCGTGTGGACGCAGGACGGTTCCAGGGAGTGCTTTCGGAGCATTCTGATTGCCTGCGCCACCTCCTTCTCACGGAGCCCGAACTGGGTTGGGCAGGCCTGATTCTCGGGGTCGACTTCCTCCGGGGTCCTGACGCGGAGCCCGATTTTCCATCCATCGCGCAGGGCGATCGGCAAGAGCGTGCGGATTTCATTCAGGGAGTCGAAGTTGACCCTGATCCCCTCGCGCGAAAGCTGGGGCAGCCAACGTTGCTTGGCTGGTCCGTTGACCAAGAGGCGTTCGACTGGACAGTTCTCGTGAAGCGCTGCCCGCATCTCGAATTCGCTCACGACCTCTACCGGACGCCCTTGATTGATCCACCAGGAGAGCAAGGCCCTCAACGGCTGGGTCTTGAGAGACAGGAAGCAGGCTGCCGGAATTCCGAAGTCGAGCCTCTCCAACGCCAACACTCGAGTGAGTACAGGCTGTGGTGAGAACAGGAAAAATGGCGTTGTACCGCCGGCCTGGAGGACCTTTCGCACCTGCTTTCGCCATTCTTCGAAGACGCCAGTTCGATCGGCTGTCGTGCCGGCGATCTGGGCTCTCATGCGAAGGTGGCCACAGACAGTCCCGTCCTCTGGCGTATCCGCTCCCCCACAGCGGTTAACGCCGGGCCTTCCAATCGGGTAGCCCAAGCCTCTGGTGTTGGCCTTGCAACGGTGTACAGGTGCACTTCCCGGATTTGGCCTCCGGCCTTGGTGATTTCCGTGAGTCGGTCGCAGTACGCTTCCAGTTCCGCCTCGGGCATGGGTTCTCCATGCAGGCGTAGGAAGAGCGACTGAATGAGGATTGGGCGTTCCTGGGCGGTGCGGGTCAGGTTCGTGAGGATTCGTTCGAATCGGATGGAGCTCCGGTTGACGTATGCGAAGTACTCAGGGGTCCCGGCGTCCAGCTTGGCCCAGATCTCGCCGTTGTTTCGGTCCATGATTTCCAAGCCTTTGCGCACCGATTGCTTGTCCAGGCCAGCGGCGTCGGTGATGAGTACCAATTTGGTTGCATCCAAATTGCGGCTCCGGCGGACGTCAGCCGCCATTTGCGCGCATTCGTCGAAATTCTGGACCATCGTGGGTTCGCCATCGCCGCTGAACGCGATGTCGCGGATCGTGCGGGTCAGGGGACCGGCCTCGGAAAACTTCGGGTCTTCGGCGAGTTCTCCAGCCAGGGCGATGTCAATCAGCGCCACCAGTTCGGCGCGCACCTGCAGCAGGTTGACGGCGCGGGTGCGAGGGGCTGTGAGACGATCGACTTCGCAATAGACGCAGTCGAAGTTGCAGACCTTGTCTGGGTTCAGGTTGATCCCGATGGACAGGCCGCGGGATCTCCGTGAAACCACAGGATAAACGTAGGTGAAGTCTGCGTAGGACCGGGAGTGGTCCAGGACGCTTCGCCAGTGGCTCTCGACGGGCAGTTCGCTCACGAGCCCAAGTTAAGGCCACTGCGAGAAAATGGCGAGTGGGTGAAGGTGGATGTCGTCCGGTGGGGCGCCGACGGGGCGTCACACGGGGCGAAATCCGTCCTCAAACCGATGCGAAGGCGTAAGGCGAGTGGTCATGCGGCCTGTGACAGGATCTGGGCAGAACGGGCGCGGATCTGGGCCTGTCGGGACTGCGTCCTCCGAGAGGCGCGGACCATTTCGTCGAACAGTTCGGGGAATGCGAGCAGCGGGAACGGTTCCAGCCACGCGAGCGCGGCTGCCTCGTTTGCCGCCCTTCGGAGCATCAGGATCCGGTCAGAATCCGGAGCCGAGGCGATGGCCTGCCGCAGCAGTTGGTTCTTCAGCTTGTCGAGCTGGTTTTCGTCGGTGAGCCTGAACGGCGCTGCCGTCGGGGCTGCCCAGGGTAGGTGATGTTCATTCATGATGGGACGTTTCTGCGGTGCGATGCCTTGCCGGTAGCGAAAGGCATCGGTTGTCTGGTGGTGGGCCTGGAAAACAAAAAACCCGCGTTGCCTTGGGCAATCGCGGGTTTCTCAGGTTCCGAATCTGAACGGGTCCTATGAGGCTACCTCCACGAGGCCCATGCCCTGGCTTTTGGCCCAGGAGCAATGGAAGAAAGCGGCCGACTGGCGGCGCTTCATGGTTACTGCATTGGAGGTGCCTCGATGCATCTTTCGCTGGGCAGCATGCTTCAGGTCGTGGTAGCGCGTCAATCCTCTGCTCCACCTCGACCTGTAACCGGGCGCATCTCGATGTTGCCCCCGCTTTAAAACAGCAACGGGGTGGCGACGTCCTTGTCGCCTTGGAAAAAGGCATGGGAGGGCAACGCGGACGCTGCCGCTCCGTTTGACGCGGTGCCAGTGTCGAGATGCGCCTGTAAGCTGGGTGGCACGTTGCGTTGCGATGGTCTGCCCGAAACGGGTCAAAAGTGGCGCTCTCCAGCGCCGGTGGTAGCCTGCGCCCATGGCATTCGGGTCGTTTAGGGAGTGGATTGAACAACTGGATAGGGCGGGGGAACTTAGGCGCATCACAGAGCCGGTCGCCACGGAGTTGGAGATCACGGCCCTCGCTGACCTTGAGATGAAGCAGCCTGGGGGAGGAAAAGCCCTGCTGATCGAGCAGCCCACGGTTGCTGGCAAGATCAGCACGTTCCCGGTGGCTATCAACACCCTGGGTTCCTGGCGCCGGCTGGCACTGGCGCTCGGCACCGACTCCGTGGAGTCTGCGGCGCGGGAGTTGGGTGCCCTGTTGCATGCGAAGCCGCCAACGTCGATCCGTGAGACCGTCACGCTCCTCACCAACGCCTTGGAAATACGGCATGCCCGTCCCCGCCGTGTTGGAAGTGGCCCCTGCAAAGAGGTGATCCGGCGCTTCGAAACCCCTTCTAAACGGATGGAAGCATGGCCTGCCGCGCCCGACATCCTGAGGGGGGAACGGGGTCTGGATTTGCCTCCCACGCTTCTCGATCTGCCCATCCTCAAGTGCTGGCCGTTAGACGGGGGGCGGTTCGTGACTCTGCCCTGCGTCGTGACGCGGGATCCGGATACCGGGGATAGGAATCTGGGGATGTACCGGGTCCAGATTTACGATGATCGGACGACCGGGGTGCATTGGCAGTTGCAGAAGGTGGCTGCACGCCACGGTCGACGTTACTACGAAACGGGAACACGGATGCCGGTGGCGATCTTTCTTGGTGGCGATCCCATGTACCCGTTCGCGGCGACAGCTCCTCTTCCTGACGGGGTGGATGAATTCCTCCTGGCTGGCTATCTTAGGAAGCGGTCGGTGGATCTGGTGAAGTGCGAGACGAATGACCTCGAGGTGCCTGCCGACGCGGACATTGTGATCGAGGGCTACGTCGATCCCACGGAACCGCTTCGGATGGAAGGTCCGTTCGGGGACCATACGGGATTCTACACGTTGCCCGAGCCCTATCCGGTGTTCCACGTCACAGCCATCACGCATCGGCGGGACGCGGTTTATCCGGCGACCATCGTGGGTATTCCCCCGATGGAAGACTTTTACATTGGGGGGGCCTCGGTGAAGCTGTTCCTGCCGGTTTTCCGGATGAATTTCCCGGAAATCGTGGACATTGCGCTGCCGGCGGAGGGGGTTTTTCACAACTTGGTCGTGGTGAGCATCCGCAAGACGTATCCGATGCAGGCCTACAAGATCATGCACGGGCTGTGGGGGATGGGGCAGATGATGTTCACCAAATACATCGTCGTGGTGGACGACGACGTCGATGTCCACAACACCAGCGATGTCCTGTTCCGGTTGCTTTCGAACACGGATCCGCAACGCGACAGTTTGCTGACGCGGGGGCCTGCGGACGTCCTGGATCATGCGACGCCGGACGTCGGAGTCGGGTCGAAGATGGGGTTTGATGCGACGCGCAAGCTGGCTGGGGAGGGATTCCGGAGATCTTGGCCGCCCATGATCCGCATGGATGAGGCTGTGGTGCGACGGGTGGCTGGGATCCGCTGACAGGGTTTGTGCAGATGAAATTGATGAAGTTCAAAAACTCCCCTTGCCTTCGGGCGCTGGGTTCCCTATTCAAGGCGGCGTTGTTGAGACGCGAGTGTAGCTCAGCCTGGTAGAGCGTCACCTTGCCAAGGTGAATGTCGAGGGTTCGAATCCCTTCACTCGCTCCAGCTTCCGATTCCCCTTGAAGCGGGAATGGCTTGGAGAAGCGGATAAAGACCCCGGACCACCGGGGTTTTTTCGTTGTGGTACCTTTTCGCATGGCTCCTGACCGTCAGCTTCCCCAAGTGCGAATCCGTAGGGCGAAACGCGAGGACTGTGTTGGCATCCTTGCGATCTACAACCATGCCGTGCTGCACACCACCGCCTCGTACGACTACGAGCCGCGTACGCTGGAGCACCGGTTGGATTGGTTTGAGGCGCATGCGCGGGACGACCTGGCGATCTTCGTTGCGGAGGGGGAGTCAGGTGAGGTCCTCGGTTGGAGTGCCCTGAACAAGTACCACGATCGACTGGGTTTTCGCTTCACGGCCGAGAACTCCGTCTATGTGGCAGAGTCCTGTCGCGGTCGTGGGTTGGGCGGGCGTCTTCTGGAGCCGCTGATTGCTGCAGCGGAGGTGCGTGGGCTCCATGCCATTCTGGCGGCCATTGACGCAGACAATCAGGCCAGCATCCGCCTCCATGCGAAGCATGGCTTCGAGAAAGTCGGCCAATTCCGCCAGGTCGGATACAAGTTTGGGCGGTGGCTCGACGTCGTGTACATGGAGCGTTTCATCGGCTTGCCGATTGCGGGCTCCCAAGCTTCCTGAACTGTCGTGCAGAGCCCAGAGATCAACAGCCGTCGTCGGTTTGCGATCCTGACGGCCGTGCTGCTCGCTACCCTTGGTTTCTGGCTCCTTTCGCCGGCGGGTTCCCAGGAGGGATTGCTGACCCGGGCCAGCTACGACGCATCTTTTCGGCTGGCGGGGGCTGCGGGATCGGCGAAAGGGGCTGTTCCCGTGGTTCTTGTCTATCTCGATCTGGATTCCCATCTGCGGGAGCGGCATTCGCCGAGTGAGCCCTGGCCCCGTGGATTGCATGCCCAACTCGTTCGAAGGTTGACGCGAGCTGGGGCTAGGGCGGTGGTCTTCGACATTGTATTCTCTGGCGCAGGCGCGGATCCCATGGCGGACATTGCGTTGGCGGATGCGTTCCGTGAGAACGGGCGCGTCTGGCTTGCGGCCGAGCGAAATCAATGGGATCGGGAGACCGAGTCCTCGGCTCTCGCCGCACAATCGGTGGTGCTTCCCTACGAACCGCTCCGGCTGGCAGCGGCTGGGTGGGGGGTGGCCGTGGTGAGGCCCGAGGATGACTTCATGATCCGGCGTTCGTGGCTGGGGCCAGCCGCGGACGGGGCGCCGGCACTTACATGGGCGGTCGCGGAAGGCATCGGGCTCCGTCCGCCCCGGCGCGAGTGGCTTCGGTATCTTGGAGGCCCCTTGGCGCTTCCGCATGTAGGATTCAGCGCGGCTCTTCGGCAGGATGAGGTTCCCGACGAATTTTTCCGGGATCGTGTGGTAGTCGTGGGAGCCCGGCCAATGGTGGGGGGCTTCGTTGAGCGGCGGGACGAGTTCCGGAATCCGCTTGGCCGGTTTGCATTCGGTCGGGTCTTCATGCCGGCTGTGGAAGTGCATGCCACCCAGATGGTCAATCTGATCCGTGGGGATGGACTCCGTCGTCCCTCTCCCGTGGCGGAAGCCGTGGCGATGTTCCTGCTGACGGTGGCTGCTGCGTTGGGGTTTGGTAGGATGCGCCCGCTGCCGATCCTGGGAGGGCTCCTGCTTGCGGAGGGGCTGTTGCTGGGAGCGGTGGCGTGGGGAATGTCCGAGGACTTGTGGTTTCCTTGGATGGTGATGGGTCTGGTCCAGCTGCCTGGAGCGGCGATTGCGTCCATTGCACACCATTCCATTCCAGCGTGGATCCAGCGGCGTAAGTTGGAAGCAGAGAAACGCGTCTCTGATGAGCACATTCGCGAGCAGGCCGCGCTGATCGATGCGGCCTCCGACGCAATCGTGGTTCAGGATCTCGAGGGGGCGATCCGGTTCGTCAATCCAGTTGCGGCAGTCTGGTACGGCGGGGCGCCAGGGGCGGCTTTCCGTCTGGGAGGACTTGAAGAGAATGCAAGAAAGACGGTTCTGGCGAAGGGTGCGTGGGTTGGCGAAGGGGATCAGACCGCTGCGGACGGGCGGGTCATCCGGGTCCAAGCGCGATGGACCCTACTCCGTGACATGGAGGGGCGTCCCAAATCGATCCTGGCGATCCAGACGGACCTGACGGAGCAGCGACGCGTGGAGGCGCAGTTCCTCAGGATGCAGAGGATGGAGACGGTGGGAGCGTTGGCTGGGGGGATGGCGCATGACCTGAACAATGCGCTCGCCCCGGTGCTGCTTGGGGTCCAACTGCTGCGCCAGAAGGAGGCGGATGCAGAACGAAGACAATTGCTGGACCTCATGGAGGCGAACGCGAATCGGGGGGCAGACTTGGTGCGGCAAGTTCTCCTGTTCGCGAGGGGCAGGGGTGGCATCCGGGAAACCCTTCGGCCCGGAGCGGTTCTTCAGGATCTTGCGGCGGTCCTGAAACCGACCATGCCCCGTGAGATCGAGGTCCAGACCATGGTGGCGGGGGATGCCTGGTCGGTGAGTGCGGATCCGACCCAGTTGAACCAGGTCCTTCTCAACCTGGCGCTGAACGCGAGGGACGCCATGATGTTGAGTGGAAGGGGTGAGCTGACGTTGGCCGTCGACAACGTGGTTCTGGGAGCAGGCGACACCAAGGGGTTGCCGGGCAGCCGGGAGGGAGAATTCGTGCTGTTCCTGGTCTCGGATACCGGCCCCGGCATGACTCCCGAGGTGATGGCGAGGATCTTCGAGCCGTTCTTCACCACGAAACCGACGGGGAGCGGGACGGGTCTGGGTCTGGCCTCGGTGGCCCGAATTGTCCGCAGTCACGAGGGATTCGTGAATGTTCGGAGCAGCCCGGGGGAGGGGGCTGTGTTCGAAGTCTATTGGCCCCGCGTGCCACAAGAGGCCGGGGCGGGGCCGTCGGGAGAACCGTCACCCTCCGGTGGGGTGCCGGCTATTGCCTTGGTGATCTCCCGTGAACTGTCGCTGGCCGGAATGGTTTCCGAGGCGTTGCGGGAGTCGGGAGGCCGGGTTGTGGTCGCGTCGCAGCCCGGCGATGTGATACCGATGGTCGAAGTCCACCGCTCCCGACTGCGCTGGATCATTGTGGACCGCGATTCCCTGGGTGACGCGCAACGGCAATTGAAACGGGCGGGACTTGCGCCTGGTTCCTGCCGGTTGGTCCTACTCGGCGGGCAGGCTGATGGTGAGTCTGGTGCGGTCCAGCTCCCTCGTCCGTTTGAGCGGGAGCAACTGATCCAGGCGATTCGGGGATGAGACGGCGGGTTCTGGTCCGATCGTGACTTCGGGATTGCGACCTCGGACCGCCAAGCGGACCAGATGGTCCGGAGGATGTGCGTTTGGGCTGCAAACTGGCGTGTCTGGAGGCTTGGAGCGGTCTTGGCACGCCGGTTGCAATTCAGGCTGGAAGGAGGGCGAACCCGGTTCGTCCCCACGAAATTCCAATACTGTCTTACTCCTATATGAATGCGATCAAGTCCCTGATTGCCAGTGCGGCGATCGCCGCACTCGCTCCCTGCGCGGTGGTCCTCGCCCAAGATCCGGCACCCCTGAAAATCTTCACGGCCGTGGAGGTCGAGTTCGGCACCCAGTCCGGTAAAGTCTACCAGCTTCAGGGGTCTTCGAACCTGGTTGACTGGGTCGATGTCGGCGCGCCGGTGTTTGGGGTCGGCCGTGACATCACCCAGATCTTCTCCACGCGAGGTGGCGGGCAGGTGGTGTTCGGAGCCTACCGGATCCAAGACGTGGCCGCCCCGACCAACGGGCTCGCTCCTTGGACGCTGGCTGGTGCCACGCTCAGCCTGGATGATACCCCGGGTGAGGATCTCATGCAGTTCACCGATGGGGCCAAGGGAGTCGATCTTGGAATCAATCCGGATCCCTTCAGTTACGTCTTCACCCGCGTGGACGCTGACACCGTGCGGGCAGACTTGGACTATGGTGATGGGAAGAAGGATGTCCTGACATTGACCTTTACGGCGCCTGCGCGAGGGACATGGGTTCGCGAGGAATACCGCAAGGAACGACTCAAGGATCGCGATCTGGGCGTCTTCAGCGTTGTTTCGAACTCCGTGCCGAACGTCATCCCGAATCCCGGCACTCCACCCCCTCCCCCGGTCGATCCCGGTGCGACGAACTCTCCAGCCGCTCCACCCTCTTCTCTTGCGGGGTTGGTTTACCAGTTCCAGAGCGGGGAGCATCCGGATCGCCTCGAGTTCAAGGATTCGAGCACCGGAGTCGAGCTGGGTGATGATGTCGCTGACGATGAACCCAACAACTTCACCTACACCTATACGGCGACGGGGACGAACAGCGCGAAGATCGTGGTAACCTTCAAACCCGGCAGGCATGACGACTACGATCTGACCTTCGGAAGTGCAGGCCGTGGAACGTTCGTTCGCCGCGAATTCCGCGACGACCAATTGAAGGATACCGATCTCGGTGCGTTCAGTGCCGTGGCAGGAGAGTCATCGGGTAACGGAGGTGGCACCGGTGGCAACGGCGGCGATGCAGGCGGAGAGGTCCCCGCTGGGCCGTCGTTGGAAGGCGTCCGCTATCGCTTCGCAACGGGTGAGGATCCTGACCTGCTGACCTTCAACTCGGCCACGGCCGGAATCGAGGAGGGCGACAGTGACGCGACGCCGTTCACCTATACCTACGAGAAGACGGGACCGACCGCGGCCCGGTTGACCGTCCGGTTCAAGGCGGACAAGTGGGACGAATACGATCTCACGTTTGCAGGCGGCAATCGGGGTACGTTCGTCCGACGCGAGTATGACAAGTCGCAGTTGAAGGATACCGACAACGGCACGTTTGGAACGTTCTGACAGTCTTCACGCCTGTTCTGGAACGGGTGGGAATTCCGGCGGGGCCGGATCGGTGCCAAGGCATCGGTCCGGCCCTGTATCGCTTCGGCCGATCCTCTGGCCCTGGGTGCCTCGCCTGTGCCGGCGGTGCTGCCCGGGAACGGACCGGATCCTGTGTCGTTGGAACGGAACGCATCCCCCGGCCCCCCAAGGTAAACCCTTCCCAAGAGGTGAAATGAAGGCATCGTCGCATGGTTCGAGACCCGATCGAGCGAACCTCCACCATGCAACGCCCACGCAACCCGCGGGCCGCCGCGCGCGAAACCCTGTTCAAGCTGGGAACATTGGTTTTGGCCGTGCTGTTCTCGCTGGCGCAGTTGGGGCGGCCCGGAACTGTGTTTCTCGAAGAGTGGTCGTGGCTGATCCGGCCGCTCCTGATCCTGATGGGACTGGCGGGATTGGCCTGCTTCCTATTCGTAGCCTTCCGGATGCGCAGGATCCCGGAATCTGATCCCCCCAGCCGGGCCGAGGAGTTGGTCAGTCGATTGCAGGTCAAGGCGTGGAACCCGTGGCCGGTGCCTCAACAGGGCTCAGCCGGGGTGGCACGCCCGTTCGAGCAAGACGTCGGCGTTCTGCAGAAGGACCATGCCGACCCGGCACTGGTGCTGCATGGCAGACTGAAATCGATCGATTGGTATCAGCTTGAGAAATTGGTCGTCGCGGTATTCCAAGGGCATGGTCACTCGGCGATGCGTCGGAAGGCCGACGATGCCAGCAATCCCGTTGATCTCGTCGCCGAGCGTCATGGACGGAGATGCCTGATCCAGTGCTGCCACTGGCAGGCTTGGCCCGTTCGTCCGGACACAGTTCGTGAGTTGGCCCGGGCCCGTGCGGCCGAAGGAGCCTTGGACGCTGCGTTGGTCGCGATCCCGGGATTCACCCCGGCGGCTCGTGAATTGGCTGGCCAACTTCGCATCGAGCTCGTCGATGCCGAGATGTTGATCCACTGGATCCGTGAGCTCCGGTTTTCGAAGGCCTGGCCCACGATCCAGAAGGCCCTGGATTCCCGGGACAAGACGTGTCCCCGGTGCGAGTCCCCCATGGTCGAGAGGGTCTCGCGGCAGGGGCCCGTCGCGGGAAGATCGTTCTGGGGATGCTCCCGATTCCCCGAATGCCGGTTCACCTTGGAATCTTAGCAGCCCCGAGCACCCCGTGACTTACTTCCTACGGGCCGTCCATTCGTTGGACATGGCATTGCCGTCGAGTTCGGTGTCGGTGCGTCCCCTCAGGATCCCGTCCTTCAGTTCACCAGACATGCGATAAGTCATCTTGCCGCCGCCCTGGCGATCGCGATGAATCAACCAGGAAAAGCGGTTGCCATCGAGCTTGCCCTCGACGATCTCGAGCTTGCCTTCGCCTCCGGCCCGGGCCACCGAACCACGGATGACATTCCCATCCTGACGGACCGATAGTGGTAGGTCCACGGGATCGTTGCCCGGCCCCGGCATGGTGATCATCCATTCGCCGGACAACGAGGCTGGTCCGGTGGACGCTGATTCCGGCGCGACGGGCACGTCACCCAGCACCGCGGCGAGTTGGGCCTCGAGGGACTCTGCCCAGATCCGGTAGCCAGCCTCGCTCAGGTGCAGGAAGTCTGGCATGAGGGAACCCGGGATCACACCTTGCTCGTTGAGGTACCGATGCCCGAAGTCGACCCAGAGGACCTTTTGTCCGTCGACCCACTTCTGGAGGATCTGGTTCACCTGTTGGTTCTTTCCACGTTGGGGATTGGGATTCTCCCCGCGCGGAAAGATGGGAATCAGCAGAACCGTTGTATTGGGCAGAGCAGTCCGAAGCCTCTGGATGATGGCGCCGACTCCTGATGCGATCTGCTCGACGGTGTTGTCCTCACCATTGGAATTGTTGGTTCCGATCATGACGACGGCGGCCTTGGGTTGAAGTCCCTTGAGGTTGCCGTTCTCCAATCGCCAGAGCACGTGCTGCGTGCGGTCGCCTCCGATGCCCAGGTTCACGGCGTTACGGTGGGCGTAGTAACGCGCCCAAACCGCCTTGCCGGCCCCTTCCCAACCCTGGGTGATGGAGTCCCCGATGAAGATGACCTGTGCCTTGGAACCCGCCTCGGCGGCCCTCTGGTTCAACGCATCCTGCCGCTGCTTCCAGTTGGCATCGGGCTTCGGTGCGGGTTCGTTTGCCGAGTGGGCCAGGAGGTGGGAAGTCAGGCTGGCCAGCGCTGCCACTGCCGTCAGAAAGCGGATGGTCTTCATGAAGATTGTGGATTGAACATCCCACCGTGCGCGGGTAGCGCAAGGCTGGATCCAGGTCGGCTTCGGGCCAATCTGTATTCCTTCCGCCGGGCTTGGTTCCAAAGAGGCGCAACCATCGGACGCAGCGCTCGCGCGCCCTCTTGCCCTCCTCGGCTTCGTCCACCAAGTTGCGCGCCGTGCTGGCCCAAACCCAATCAGCCGCCGTCGTCGGCATTGATGCCGTTCCTGTCGAAGTCGAGGTGGATGCAGGATACGGCGACACCCGCATCACCGTCGTCGGGCTCCCGGATGCTGCCGTCAAGGAATCATCCCACCGCGTGCTTACCGCACTCCTGAACTCGGCGTTCCATTTCCCGATGGGCCGGGTGATGGTCAACCTGGCCCCTGCCGACATCCGCAAGGAGGGCCCCAGCTTCGACCTGCCGATCGCGCTCGGGATCCTCGCAGCCAGCGAGCAGATCACGCCTCAATCGCTGGACGATGTCATGGTTGTGGGAGAACTGGCGCTTACGGGTGCGGTGCGACCGGTG
This sequence comes from Limisphaerales bacterium, assembly GCA_965284395.1. Classification (GTDB taxonomy): domain Bacteria; phylum Verrucomicrobiota; class Verrucomicrobiia; order Limisphaerales; family UBA9464; genus UBA6176. Next base: position 2,816,122 of record OZ260084.1, read on the forward strand.
AAAGGAGTTCTGCCGATTGCCATGCGGGCGCAAGCCGCGGGATGCCGGGCGTTGCTGGTTCCGGAATCCAACGCTGCGGAAGCTGGGGTGGTGCGTGGTCTCGATGTCATCCCGGTCCGCAACCTCCGGGAAGCGGGCCTCTGGCTGGAGGGCAACTGCCCTATTGATCCTGTCCGACTGGACGTCGACCCGCTCTTTGATGCGGCGTCGCCGGATGACATGGATCTGGCGGATGTCCGGGGACAGGAAACAGCGAAGCGCGCATTGGAGGTAGCAGCGGCGGGTGGACACAACCTGCTGTTGATCGGTCCGCCTGGAACCGGGAAAAGCATGCTGGCGAAGAGACTTGCGACGATCCTGCCACCGCTGACCCTCACCGAGGCGCTCGAGACGACCAAGATCCACTCGATCTGCGGACTTCTGGCGCCAGGTCAGGCGCTTGTCACCCGGCGCCCATTCCGCTCCCCGCACCACACGGCCTCCGACGCCGGCTTGCTTGGCGGCAACGCCAATCCCACGCCGGGGGAGATCTCGCTCGCGCATCATGGCGTCCTGTTCCTGGACGAGTTGCCTGAGTTCAAGAGGTCCGTCCTCGAAACCCTGCGCCAGCCCCTGGAAGAGGGGCGAGTCACCATTTCCCGGGCGGCTGGCACGATGACGTTTCCCGCGCAGTTCACGTTGATCGCAGCCATGAACCCAAGTCCCGACGGCAAGATGCCTCACGAGAGTCGATCCTCGCCGCGGGAGATCGCTGCCTACCTCGGTCGGGTCTCGGGCCCGTTGCTGGATCGGGTGGACCTGCACGTAGAGGTGCCTGCCGTGAAGTTCGCCGACATGAGCCGGGCGCGGCCCGGGGAGCCGAGTGCCGTGGTCCGACAACGCGTTGTCGAGGCACGGAACCGCCAGCGGGCCCGATTCCTTGGGCGGACCATCTCCTGCAACTCCCGCATGGGGCCTAGGGAGCTTCGCGAATTCGTCCGGTTGGACGAAGGAACCCAGGGACTGCTCAAGGCGGCGATGACGGACATGAATCTATCGGCCCGGGCCTACGACCGGATCCTGAAGGTATCGCGGACGTTGGCTGATCTGGACGGCAGGAACGACGTAGGCCCGGGCGACATTTCAGAGGCGATCGGGTTCCGCAGCCTCGACCGGCAGCTCTGGGGCTAGGATGCGGGTTGTGTCACAGGCCCAGAAGGCTGACAGCCCTTGAAACCCGTGCGGGAGCCATCTGGCTACGGGGTTGGGTATTATGCGACTCCCCCGGGAATTCGGATGCGAAACGTCTACTTCGGGTTAAAAAGGGGTCCTCCAACTCACGGAGTAACCACAGCATGGATCCATTCAATAGCCCTCCCAATCCACCCCACTCAGGCCCTATTCGAATCGCCATCATAGATGACGATGAAGACGTTCTGAGGCTTGTTGAGGGTGCGTTGATCCGGGCCGGGGGATTTGCTCAGCCGCTGGTTTTCAAGGATCCGAAGACTGCATTCCGTAAGCTTGCCCGGAGAGAACTGGATGTTGCACTGGTTGACCTGCACATCCCGGGGGACTCCGGAATCCGGATGATCCGCAGGTTGGTGGAATCCAGAAATGTTGGCTGCGTGATTGCGTTCAGTGCATCGAACGATGAGGCATCGATCCTTGAGGCGCTTCGCGTCGGCGCAAAGGGGTACTGGGACAAGGCTGGCGGACTGGACGGCCTGATCGAGGCGATGCGCAAGATCTGGATAGGAGGCGCGCTGCTCTCGCCCGCCGCATATCAGGTGATGCTCAGTCAGGTCCAAAGTCCTCCCAGGGCTCCGAAGTTCCAGTTGCTGAGTCGCGCGGAAACCACCGTCCTCTCTCTGGCGGCCGAAGGACTGTCCTGTGCCGAGATTGCCAGTCGGCTGCAGATCTCGATTCACACGGTCTATGTCCATAACAAGAAGATCCTGAAGAAGCTCGGTGTAGGGGACCGGTTGGCTGCAATCGCGCGCTTCCGCGACCAGGCTGAGTCGCGTCGCGCGAATCCGTCGAACAAGCTCGTGTAGCCTGTTCCAAATTACCCAAAGTTGTTCATGGCTGAGGTTGGCTTGCGGTGTTCAGCCTAATTCGGGGGCCGTCGTAGGTTTCAGTCAGGATCGGGAGCGATCCATTGCACTGGGGAGTCCATCTGGGGGTCTTTTGGAAGCCCGTGGCTAAAGACTGGGGCTGCGGCGGCCCCTTCGCTTGGATCCGTCTGTTGGACGGATGCAGACGGGTGCCGTAAACGGGATGGACGGCCTTGGTTGTTTGCACCTCAGCGGCCCGTTCGTGTCCGATGGTGGGAGGAATCCTCTCAGACGGCCTGAAGGTTGCTGGTCGGGGTGACTTTCAGATCCCGGGCGTTCTGGATCGTCACTTCGCTCCTCTACTGCGGCCTGTTCGCGTGGAAAGCGTGCAGGACTGGACGCAGCCATGACTACCATCCAGTCCTGCAGCCATCTACCAAAGCCCGCCGCACTGAGTCAGGGGAATATAAGCGGCAGGCCAACCCTTCTATGAACAGGACGGTTCTGTTGTACCACCGTAAGCGGTAAGCGGAGCACATCTACCGCGAGCGGGCGACGGTATGGCAGACTGTGGGGATGAAGCTGGAACGGTTTCCAAAGCGGGCCTTCGTCCCTCCCGGGGAGCGGCAACAGTGGGTGCGCAAATATCGCGAAGGGCATCTCGGTCTGCGTCGCTTCGCTGAGGTTCACGGCCTGCGCTACTCCCAACTCCACTACTGGATCTACGGCGGGCGCGATTCCATTCCCAGTGACGCACCTGGCCTTCCGCCAGACTCACAGCCCGTGTTTCGCGAGGTTCAATGGATCCGTCCCTCGCCATCGCAGCCCGAGTCCGGCTGGGACGCGGAAATCGCCTGGCCGGACGGGACCCGTCTGTGTGTGCGTCGTGACACCGATCCAGCATGGATCGCAACCCTGGCCCAAGCCATCCGCCGCCCATGCTGATCGAAACCGCCAGCCTCCGGGTGTTCGTCGCGGTGGCACCCGTGGATTTCCGTCGGGGCTTCGACGGACTCGCCAGCCACGTCCGTGGAGTCCTGCAACGCGAGGTTCTGGAGGGTGGACTCTTCGTGTTCACCAATCGACGGCGAAACCGCCTGCGACTGCTGTGGTGGGACGGCAGCGGACTCTGGTTGGCGACCAAGCGTCTGGAGCGAAATACATTCGACTGGCCCTGTGGGGAGGGGGCCATGTTGACCCTCCGTTCCGACCAACTCACCGCCCTGGTGGCTGGATTGCAGGTGCGGGAGAAGCCGGGTTGGTATCGGCGGTGATCTGGAGATTTTGCGCTGGACTCTGCGTCCCCCGTCCAGCATCCTCGGCTCCATGATCAGCGCGTGCATCCTACAGGGACGCCGCATCGAGCCGTCGGACGTCGCCCAGATCCAGGAACTGATCCGCACCCATCCGGAGTGGAGCCGGTACCGGTTGTCGAACGAGTTGTGTTCGCTGTGGAATTGGCGCACCGAGCTCGGTGAGCGCAAGGACATGGCCGCCCGGACACTGCTCTGCAAGCTGCACGAGCGGGGATGGGTCGAGTTGCCACCACCGCGCATCGCATCGCCCAATCGGCATCGACTGACGGCCCCGCCTCCCCGGACCTGGGACACCGCACCGATTGTCGGAAGCCTGCGAAGTCTGGGCGGAGTGCGGATCGAGGAAGTCAGCGCCCGCATCGAAGCCCGCACGGAGGTGAGATCGGCGCTGGCGAGCTTTCACTACCTGGGATACCGGGCACCTGTGGGGGAGAGCCTCCAGTACACGGCGAGTGATTCCAGTGGCCGGTTGCTGGGGGTCATGGTGTTCGGGGCGGCGGCATGGAAATGCGCGGCGCGTGACCAGTGGATTGGCTGGAATCCCGCGCAGCGGGAAGCGGGATTGGGAAGGATTGCCAACCAGAGCCGGTTCCTGATCCTGCCTTGGGTGCAGGTGGCGCATTTGGCGAGCCACCTGTTGGGTGCTGTGGCCCGGCGGATTGCGTCGGACTGGAAGAGGAAGTACGGCCATCCCGTGGTGCTGCTGGAGAGTTTCGTGGAGGTGGAACGGTTCCGTGGCACCTGCTACCGGGCAGCCAACTGGCAGGCGTTGGGACGGACGACCGGCCGCAGCCGGCAGGATCGGGATCGGACATTGAGGGTGCCTGTGAAGGAGGTTTTCGTACTGCCGTTGAAGGCGGACTTTCGAAAGGAGTTGGCGGCATGAACGCATCGGATTCATCGATGGACGCCGAGCGGTTGCGGGAGCAGTTGGCGGCCTTGGAATCCGAACTGGCACGGATCCAGGTTGAACGGGAGCAGGAACAGGCCGAAATCATCCGGCTCAGGAACGAGCAGGAGCAGCGGTTGGCCGAGGTCACCCGTTTGCGCAACGAACACGAGCAGCGTCAGGCCGAGGTCGCCCGTCTGCGCGACGAACACGAGCAGCGTCAGGCCGAGGTCGCCCGTCTGCGCAACGAACACGAGCAGCGTCAGGCCGAGGTCGCCCGTCTGCGCAACGAACACGAGCAGCGTCAGGCCGAGGTCACCCGTCTGCGCAATGACCACGAGCAACGCCAAGCCGAGGTCGCCCGTCTGCGCAACGAGCACGAGCAACGCCAGGCCGAGGCGGCTCGCCTCAAGGAGGATGCCCAATCCTTGCGCAGCAAGGTCCATGAACTGGAGATCCTGAAGAACGGCATGGAGGCCCAGTTGCAGGAGGCGTTGCTGGAGTTGGACGAACTGCGCCGCCAACTCTACGGATCAAAGTCCGACAAGCTGACCCCGGAGCAGGAGGCTCAGATCGGGGAACTGGAGGAAGATCTCAAGGAACAGGCTCGGCGCGAAGCCCCGGTCGGCGACGACATTCTTGAGGACGAGGATGAGAAGCCTCCCAGGAAACGTCGCTCGCGCAACCCCATGCCCGAGCATCTCGAGCGTGAGACGGTGGTGGTGGAACCCGCCACCCGGGACGACTGCCCGGCGTGTGGCAAACCCCGCCAGGCGATGGGTGAGGAAGTCAGCGAGGAATTGGAGTATGTGCCGGCCAAGGTGATCTGCCGTCGGACGGTTCGTCCGAAGTACGGCTGCCAGTGTGGGTGTGGCGGTGTACTGATTGCGCCGCTGCCGCCCCGGCTGCTTCCGCAAAGCAAGCTCGGGACGGGACTGGCAGTTCACCTGTTGCTCGGGCGCTTCGACGATCATGTCGCCTACTACACGTTGGAACGGATCTTCCGGGAACGACACGGCGTCGTGATTCCCCGCCAGCAGATGGTGCAGTGGGTGGAACAGGTTGCCTTCGTGCTCCAACCGGTGGTGCAGCGGATGTTCGAGCGGATGAAGCAGGGAGGCTATCTCCAGGTGGACGAGACACCGGTCCGGGTGATGGATCCGGAGGTGAAGGGGAAATGTGCCCGGGGATATCTCTGGTTTTACGCGGTTCCCGGTGGGGACGTATATCTGGACTTCCAGGACACCCGCGGCCGCAGCGCCCCCACCGCACAACTCGTCGGCTTTGAGGGAACGATCCAGACCGATGCCTACGAGGTCTATGACTCGCTCAAGAAGGTGATGCCGACGCTCAGGCGCATCGGATGCACCGCCCACTCGCGACGCAAGTTCCATCGCGCGGTGCGGGATGGGGATGCCCGGGCCATCGAGTTCATCAGCCTGTTCCGGAGGCTCTACCGGCTGGAACGGGAGGCCAGGGACATGAGTGTCCAGGATCGGTATGATCTGCGCCAACAGATGGCGGCACCGCTGTGGGAAGAGCTGCGGACGAAGGCCTTCGCGATGCAGCCGCAAGTGCTGCCCAAGAGCAGTCTGGGAAAGGCCATCAGCTACCTGATCAACGAGTACGGGGCGCTGACAGGGTATCTGGAATCGGGACGATACCAGATCGACAACAATCTGGTGGAAAACTCCATTCGAGGGCCGGCGGTCGGGCGGAGGCGATGGTTGTTCATCGGACACCCCGATGCGGGGTGGCGGAGTGCAGTGATCTACTCGGTGATCACCAGTTGCCGACGCCGAGGGATTAATCCGCAGGAGTACCTGAGCGATGTGCTCCGGCGGTTGCCTGGGATGAACATCACGCAGATCGACGAAGTGCTGCCGGAAAACTGGCGGCGGCCCGATCCATCGCCCGCCTGAGGACGGGCCACTCTCGAAACTCACGAAGCTGACCCCGCCGCAGACAGCGGCGAGGACATGCACCTGCCTTACCGCTTACGTACCACCTGAGGGTAGAGTGTTAACGGGCAAAATGTAGGTAGAGCCTGTCCCCAAGTAGGGATCGCTCAAGCGGGCATTGACGGAATGCTCATCGGCAAGTCCTCGATAACGGCCTGATTTCCTGCCAAGCCGGGAAATTGACCCTTTATGAGCGTCCCTTGCCCCGTGCCGGCGATTTCTGGGTGGTGGTTGGAGTGCCGGCATTGGGCCGTACCAAGTGCAGCTCGCCCCGGTCCAACAGTTCCCATTGCACCTCTTCTCCAGACTCCAACCCGATCGCCGCCGCCAGCGCCATCGGTACGCTCACATAGAGCCTCTCCTTCTGTCCCTTGGATCGGATTCCCTGCACCTTGATCGGATATTCGGATGCCATTTTCTTCGCCTTTTCCTGATTGGTTTCTTGCCTTTGTACGGCTAGCCCTTACGCTAGCCGCATGCCAAGCCGGATCCTTCCCTTTCCTCAGGACCTCAGACCCCGGCTTCCCAACGTTCTGGGCAATGTCGACTACCTCGCCCTGCGTCGCCAGCTCGAGCATATCGACACCCTTCTCAGCGACTCCGGTCTGGAGCGCTTCTTCGTCCAGCTCGCCCTGGACGCATGGATTGCCCGTTCCAAGACCACCCCAAGCGCTGTCGAACAAGCCCGCTTCCAACAACGCTCCTGCCGCGCCCTCCGATGCAACATCCTGCGCACCCTCGTTCAGGACGACTTCCGCGGCTTCTCCTGCCAACTCGCCAGCAGCCCCCTCTACCAATGGTTCTGTCACCTCGACGCCGTCGACCGCATCCGCGTCCCTTCCAAGAGTGAGCTCCAGCGCTTCGCCCAATGGCTGCCGGCCGAGTCCATGCGCAAGGTGCACGAAGAGCTCATCCGCCTCCTCGCCTCCTCGGAAGCCAAGGTCCTGCAACTGCCCAAGCCCCTGGATCTGGAGGCCGTCTTCCTCGACACCACCTGCGTCCAGGCCAACATCCATTTCCCGATCGACTGGGTTCTCCTGCGTGACGGCGTGCGCACCCTGATGAAGGCGACACGCCTGATCCGGGAGCAGGGCCTGTGCAAGCGGATGGAATCGCCGGAAGTCTTCCTGCGCCGCATGAACTCGCTGTGCATGGAGATGAGCCGCAGGGGCCGCGGGACCGCTTCCAAGAAGGAGCGCAAGCGGATCCTGCGCCTGATGAAGAAGCTCACCGCCGTGGTGCAGAATCACGCGCGACGCCACCGGGATCTGCTTGATGCGAACTGGCAGAAGACCAAGTGGACAAGGCCACAGGCCGAGCAGGTGCTGCGGCGCATCGATCAGATGCTGGAACTGCTTCCCAAGGCAACGAAGCAGGCGCATGAGCGGATCATTGGCGAGCGTCCCGTACCCAACGCGGGGAAGATGCTCAGCCTGTACGATCAGGATGTCCGGGTGGTTGTGCGGGGAAAGGCGGGGGCGGAGGTCGAGTTCGGCAACACCCTGCTGGTGGCAGAGAACTCGCATGGATTGATCATCGACGCCGAACTGTTCCGTACCAGTGCGCCGGCGGACAGCCAGCTGCTCTTCCGAAGTCTGACCCGGATGTGGAGCGTGATGGGCAGGAAGCCCGGCGCAGCGGTGACCGACCGTGGATTCAGCAGCGAAGCCAACAGCGAGAAGCTGACGGAGGGAGAGACCTTCGATGGCACGTGCCCGAAGAAGCCGGCCGAACTGAAGGAGCGGATGAAGGACGGCAAGTTTGCGGCGATGCAGAAGCGCCGGGCACAGACCGAGGGGCGGATCGGGATATTGAAAAACGGATTCCTGGGAGCGCCGATGAGGGCGGAGGGATTCGAGCACCGAGAGCGAGCGGTGATGTGGGGCGTGCTGACGCACAACCTCTGGGTGCTGGCCCGGATGAAGGTGGCGAAGGAGGAGAAGAAGCCAAAGAAGCCGAAGAGGGGTGATGGAGGAATTCCGATGCGCAAGGCAGCCTGAAGGAGCAGGAATCCGCGGAGTTGGAGACCAGGTATAGGAGTGGTGTCTCCGTCGCCGGCGCAGCCAGCGTCAAAGCGATGATGGCGGCACCAGACCGCGCCATTTTCAACCAGTTCTAGGCATGTATTAGATAAGCATGCCTGATTCTAATCAAAAATCTCTGAAAACAGCCTCTCCGGGGACAGGCTCTAGCTAGAGCCTGTCCCCAAGTAGGGATCGCTCAAGCGGGCATTGACGGAATGCTCATCGGCAAGTCCTCGATAACGGCCTGATTTCCTGCCAAGCCGGGAAATTGACCCTTTATGAGCGTCCCTTGCCCCGTGCCGGCGATTTCTGGGTGGTGGTTGGAGTGCCGGCATTGGGCCGTACCAAGTGCAGCTCGCCCCGGTCCAACAGTTCCCATTGCACCTCTTCTCCAGACTCCAACCCGATCGCCGCCGCCAGCGCCATCGGTACGCTCACATAGAGCCTCTCCTTCTGTCCCTTGGATCGGATTCCCTGCACCTTGATCGGATATTCGGATGCCATTTTCTTCGCCTTTTCCTGATTGGTTTCTTGCCTTTGTACGGCTAGCCCGTACGCTAGCCGCATGCCAAGCCGGATCCTTCCCTTTCCTCAGGACCTCAGACCCCGGCTTCCCAACGTTCTCGGCAATGTCGACTACCTCGCCCTGCGTCGCCAGCTCGAGCATATCGACACCCTTCTCAGCGACTCCGGTCTGGAGCGCTTCTTCGTCCAGCTCGCCCTGGACGCATGGATTGCCCGTTCCAAGACCACCCCAAGCGCTGTCGAACAAGCCCGCTTCCAACAACGCTCCTGCCGCGCCCTCCGATGCAACATCCTGCGCACCCTCGTTCAGGACGACTTCCGCGGCTTCTCCTGCCAACTCGCCAGCAGCCCCCTCTACCAATGGTTCTGTCACCTCGACGCCGTCGACCGCATCCGCGTCCCTTCCAAGAGTGAGCTCCAGCGCTTCGCCCAATGGCTGCCGGCCGAGTCCATGCGCAAGGTGCACGAAGAGCTCATCCGCCTCCTCGCCTCCTCGGAAGCCAAGGTCCTGCAACTGCCCAAGCCCCTGGATCTGGACGCCGTCTTCCTCGACACCACCTGCGTCCAGGCCAACATCCATTTCCCGATCGACTGGGTTCTCCTGCGTGACGGCGTGCGCACCCTGATGAAGGCGACACGCCTGATCCGGGAGCAGGGCCTGTGCAAGCGGATGGAATCGCCGGAAGTCTTCCTGCGCCGCATGAACTCGCTGTGCATGGAGATGAGCCGCAGGGGCCGCGGGACCGCTTCCAAGAAGGAGCGCAAGCGGATCCTGCGCCTGATGAAGAAGCTCACCGCCGTGGTGCAGAATCACGCGCGACGCCACCGGGATCTGCTTGATGCGAACTGGCAGAAGACCAAGTGGACAAGGCCACAGGCCGAGCAGGTGCTGCGGCGCATCGATCAGATGCTGGAACTGCTTCCCAAGGCAACGAAGCAGGCGCATGAGCGGATCATTGGCGAGCGTCCCGTACCCAACGCGGGGAAGATGCTCAGCCTGTACGATCAGGATGTCCGGGTGGTTGTGCGGGGAAAGGCTGGGGCGGAGGTCGAGTTCGGCAACACCCTGCTGGTGGCAGAGAACTCGCAGGGATTGATCATCGACGCCGAACTGTTCCGTACCAGTGCGCCGGCGGACAGCCAGCTGCTCTTCCGAAGTCTGACCCGGATGTGGAGCGTGATGGGCAGGAAGCCCGGCGCAGCGGTGACCGACCGTGGATTCAGCAGCGAAGCCAACAGCGAGAAGCTGACGGAGGGAGAGACCTTCGATGGCACGTGCCCGAAGAAGCCGGCCGAACTGAAGGAGCGGATGAAGGACGGCAAGTTTGCGGCGATGCAGAAGCGCCGGGCACAGACCGAGGGGCGGATCGGGATATTGAAAAACGGATTCCTGGGAGCGCCGATGAGGGCGGAGGGATTCGAGCACCGAGAGCGAGCGGTGATGTGGGGCGTGCTGACGCACAACCTCTGGGTGCTGGCCCGGATGAAGGTGGCGAAGGAGGAGAAGAAGCCAAAGAAGCCGAAGAGGGGTGATGGAGGAATTCCGATGCGCAAGGCAGCCTGAAGGAGCAGGAATCCGCGGAGTTGGAGACCAGGTATAGGAGTGGTGTCTCCGTCGCCGGCGCAGCCAGCGTCAAAGCGATGATGGCGGCACCAGACCGCGCCATTTTCAACCAGTTCTAGGCATGTATTAGATAAGCCTGCCTGATTCTAATCAAAAATCTCTGAAAACAGCCTCTCCGGGGAGAGGCTCTAGCTATACTGCGATTGAGGCGGGAGAAGCAAGCAAGGCGTAGGAATGTCCGGGTGGTTGGGGTGGGTGGGCGGTATTCGTTTCAGGGCTGAGCCATCGTGGGCACAGCCTGTGTTCGGATGGTGTGCTTGTAAGACGTTTGTCTAGAGGGGGCTGCGTTTGCCCTCATGTGCCGGATCCGAGGCTGGCATGAGGGTGGCTCAGGAGTCGGGAGCAGTCTGAACCACTGCTTCAACCAATGAACACAGTCAGAGAATCAAGAAGGGCACGCACTACCCATTGGGTGGCGGCGTGGATGGTGACAGGCTTGGCGATCCTCGTAGGATGCGGCGAGAGCCGAGCGCAGACCTTGACATCCAGCTTGGACCGGCATGGGCCGGTGAGCCCGTTGCATGGCTTTCCCGATTGGTATCAGGATGCGACGGGGCTGACCCTTGAGATCGGCACGCCACAGAGCCTTGCCGAACTCAATGGAGGCTGGCTGCTCCTGCTGGCGGGTGACACGACGTTTCCCGAGCGCTTTCCCGATCGCTTTGGGCCGGAGCACTTCTACTGGAGCGCCTCGGTGGTGGGTACCATGACGACTCCGGTGGGGTCGACGCGAGTGGTGCTGGGAATGGCCCATGAAGCGGCCTTCAGCACCGGCGACGCCGCGGTTGGAGCTCAGGTGGTCTTTACCCGGACCCGGATCGATGTAGGCTCGGCCCCGTACTCGGGGACCTACGTTCTGGAGACGCCATACAAGACCTACGAGATCCCGAACCAGGTCGCCGGGCAGCGCATCCGGTTGGTGGAGGACATTGGGATTGGTCAGGCACCTGAGGGCTTTGTGCTCTCATTGAACACTCCGATTGCGCCGTATCTGGTTCCGGCCAGCAGTCCGGGCGGGCCCGAGTTGCCTCCGGTTGTCTTTGAGGGGCGGAGCTATCTGGCGGATCCGAACCAGACCTACTTCGTCTCTGGTAGCCCGTTGGGTCGGAACCTCGTCCGGCTCAAGGGACCGGGTGGACAGGTGCTCTTCGAGGCGAATCGCTTCAGTCTGACCGGTCGGGTGCGTACCAGTCCCTTGGCAGGTGGGATGACCCTGTTGCGGGCGGCGCGCTATGATGATGGAACATCGCGACGGGTGGATGTCTTTGGCTGTGGCAACCCGATGCTCCAGCCGCGTGCACCCGGACAACCCAAAACTGGGCGGCGGATGGCATCTGCGGAAGTATTCCTTGCCGGGGCTGGCACAAACGCCCAAGGCACGCTGACGGTGCCAATTGGTCTGACTGGGACCCCTTTCAGGACCAATCTGAATGGTGGTGTCTGCTATTACCTCCCGTTGCCCGTAGGAGGGGAATTCCCTGCCGCAGTGACTTCACGGGATGAGCACGGTTTTGTTAGTACGGTTCCCGTGGAGGCGATGCTCGCGGTTCTTCGGGCGGACTATTCGCTCGAGGATGGTTCCCTGACAGTCGAGGCGAGATCGGGGGAGTTTGGGGCTGAACTGCAGCTCAGCCTGATCGGTGTCGATGGCGTGACGACGCAGTCCGGCGTGTTCACCGACCGGATCGTGGTGCCCAACCTTCAGGCTCCACCCTCGATGGTGCGTGTGGCCTCGGCGGTGGGAGGCTCCGTGACGGTGCCGGTGACGATTGGGATGCCCGCCTTGGGAACGGGCTTTGGAGGCGTGGCGCTGAATCAGCCGCCGATCGCCTCGCCGGATGAGTATGCCGTGACCCTCGGCGTGCCGGCTGATTTGGACGTCCTCGGTAACGACGCGGATGCGGATGCAGACAGGCTCGTCATCGTATCGGTTGCCCAGCCGGTGGTTGGTGGGGTTCCGCAGGCCGTGGTAACCTTGCTGAATGGCGGTCGGAGTCTCCGGTACGAGCCATTGCCTGGGGGCAGAGGCGCCCAGCAGTTCTCCTATGTCGTGTCGGATGGGCGCGGTGGATCGTCGTCAGCGATCGTCCGGATGCGCGTGAACCTGCCTCCGGTTGCCGAGGTCGACACGGTGTTTGCTACCGATTTTGAGCCGACCCTGATCAATGTTCTGGCGAATGACTCCGATCCGGATGGTGGAGTCCTGGCGCTGGTAGCTGTGACTGGCAGCTCCGCCGTGGAGGCCTCATTGACCCAGGGACAAGTCCTGTACCGGGCGCTCCCCGCGGCAGGAGCCGTGGAGAGCCTTACCTATGTGATCTCGGACAGTCAGGGTGGTCTTGCGACCAACCGAGTGTTTGTAGCGAGGAATCATGCGCCCATTGCCACCTCGGAGACCCGGTACGGTCTGGTTGGAGCGACCGTCCGTGTGGATGTCCTGGCCAATGACACGGATGTCGACCAGGACGGATTGACGATCGCTTCCCTCGTGCCTCCGGCCGTGGGAACTGCCTCGATTTCGGCTGATGGTCGGGCCATTGAATTTTCGTACGGCGCGGTCACCGCGCCTCCGACGGTCGTCGTGGGATACACGATCTCGGACGGGAAGGGCGGCACGGCCTCGGCGCAGGTCACCCTGCTCCCGAACCGGGCGCCGGTCGCAGTGGCGGACTCGCTGACCCAGCCACTGAACGAATGGAATTCCTTCGCGGCCTTGGTCAATGACTCCGACGCGGATGGGGACGTGCTGCGTGTCGTCGATGTTCGAGCGACGCCGGGCATCACCGTGCAGGTCCCACCGGATGGGCGGGCGGTCGAGTTCGAGGTGGTAGCGGTGACCCCGGGGACCTTGCCAGTCGTCACGTATACGGTCAGTGATGGCAAGGGCGGCATCGCGACGTCGACCATCACCGTGAACCAGCCGCCGACCGCAGGAGCGGATGTGGTGGCGATGAACATCGGGGAGGTGAAGTCCATCGTGCTGACCTCGAACGACACCGATCCGAACGGAGATGCGCTGGTGTTGGGCAGTGTACAGGCGCCGACTGGGTTGGGTGTGCTCACCTTTGTCTCCGGTCCACTGGCGCGGACGGCAGTCCAGATCACGGCTCTGACAGCGGGAAGCCATCTGATCAATTACACGGTGTCCGACGGTCGTGGCGGTACGGCGCCCGGTGTCGTCCAGGTGACGGTTTCGCCAGTCTTGAACCGGAATCCTATCGCCGTGAGGGACGCCTTCGTCGGCCAATCGGGCGAGGCGGTGGCATTGACTCCATTGGTGAACGATTCAGATCCGGATGGGGACGTGATGCGGATTGACTCGGTTACGCAGCCGGGAGAGGGCGCGGTGTCTGTGGATGCGGATGGGCGGCGGGTCTGGTTCACGGCGAACCAGGCGGCGAGCCTGATTGAGCAGTCGGTGACTTATACGGTGGTGGATGCGCGCGGTGCGACGGCAACAGCCGTGATGGCATTGACGGCGCGGGACCAGGTGATCGTGAGCCAGGCGGTCTGCGTTGGCTTGAGGTCCTGGAGCGTGCGCGGCACGGCGGCCCCGGGGTCGGTGGTGGAGGTGTACAACGGAGCGGCGCTCCTGCGCCGCGTGACGGCGAGCGCGACGGGTGCTTGGGCAGCGTCGGTGGTGGCTGCGGTTCCAGCGCCGGTGGAATCGGTGCGGGTCACCTCGAGCAGGGGTGGTTCGGTGATCGCAACGGTAACGAACCGGTAACTCCGCCAAGCACCGTAGGATCGAGCGGCCGCCTCGGAGCAAGGCTTCGAGGCGGCCGTTTTGGCTTTGGACGGCATGCATGCCTCGCGCATGCCTCATCGGTGGGTTGGTCCGGCATTGGCAAGAAAGGTGTAAGAACGACTGGACGGTAGGTATTACCGTGGGTTCCTGACGGTAGGTGCTGCTGGTGCGTTTTGTGGACAGGGGGCGGGGAGTGGGTGTGGGTAACTTCTTAAAGTATTTCAATCCAGTGGTTTGTATCCATCATTCGGGAGGTCGTTCCAGGGCTGGCATAGGGGTGGCTTTGGAGAATGCGTCAGCGCCAACCGCTGACGTCGCCAATGAACAGACCGTACAGATCTCAAGCCGATGGATTCGTATTCGCCCTGAAGGTGTGGGGTGTGCTGCTCGCGATGGTCCTGGGGACCGGCCGGATGCAGGCGCAGGGATTGGACCGGCATGGGCCAGTGAGCTCGGCCCATGGGTTCCCGGAATGGTATCAGGACACGACCGGGGTGACGGTCGAGGTCGGCGTTCCGCTCAGTCAGGCGGAGTTGGACGGCGGTTGGCTACTCCTGCTTGCCGGGGACACGGTCTTTCCCGAGCGGTTTCCGGCGTTGTTCGCGGGAGAGCACTTCTACTGGAGTGCGACTTCCGTGGGGACGACGACGCCGGAGTCGGGTTCAGCGAAAGTGGTCGTCACGATGGCGCATGAGGCTGCGTTCAACACGATCTTCGCGTCGGTGGGCGACCAGATCGTCTTCACGCGGACGCGGATCGACGTCCGTTCGGCGCCGTACTCGGGTACGTACATCCTGGAGACGCCCTACAAGACCTATACGTTGCCCAATCAGATAGCAGGGCAGCGCATTCGATTCACCGAGGACATTGGGATTGGCGTGGGTCCCGAGAGCTTTGCCCTGTCGCTGAAGACGCCCATCGGGCCGTATCTGGTTCCGGCGGATGCGCCGGGCGGAAATGAACTTCCGCCCGTGCTTTTCGGCGGTCGGTACTACCTCGGGGATCCGAACCAGACTTACACCGTCACGGGGAGTCCGCTGGGCCGGAATCGAGTCCGGTTGCTAGGTCCCAGTGGGCAGGTGCTGTTCGAGTCGGACCGGTTTTCGGTGACGGGTCGGTTGCGGACGGCTCCGCTGCCGGGCGGGGCAACGTTGCAGCGTGCGGCGCGGTTCGATCGTGGGGCGGATCAGAGGGTGGATATCTTCGCGAAGGGGACGCCCATGATGCAACCGAGGAAGCCGGGTGAACCGCACTCGGAGCGTGGGCTTCCGACAGTTGAGATCTTCCTCGCGCCGCCCGGGACCAATCAGGCAGGTGGGTTGACGGTTCCCGCGGGTATCACTGGGATCCCGATGCGGCGCAACCTGCCGGGAGGCCTCTGCTACTATCTTTCGAGTCCGCTGGGCTCCACGATCCCGGCGGCGGTCACGGCGCGGGATCAGTATGGATTTGTGACCTCGGTGCCAGTCTGCGCCACGTTGACGGTCGTGCGGGCGGACTACTCACGGGAAGATCGAAGCCTGACGGTCGAAGCGAAATCGGGGCAGATGAATGTGCCGATGGCCCTCCGGTTGGATGGCCTGGATGGCTTGTCATCGCAGTCCTTGGTCTTCTCCGATCGGATCGTCGTGCCCGACATTGATGTGCCGCCGGCCAGTGTCACGGTGCTGGCGGAGGATGGTGGGTCGGTGACGGCTCCGGTTTCCGTTGGGCTGCCGGACAGTCAGGCGCAGTTGGCGGCGTTGGCGGAGAACCAGCCCCCGGTGGCTGCGCCAGACGAGTTCCAGATCACATTTGGTGTTCCGGCGGAACTGGACGTTCTCGGCAACGATCAGGACGTGGACGGAGACGACCTGGTGATCGTGTCGGTAGCGCAGCCGATCGTCGGCGGCATCCAGCAGGGGATGGCGACGGTGATCAATGGCGGCAAGGCCCTTCGCTACGACGCGAAACCTGGCGGTGCGCCCGTCCAGCAGTTCAGCTATGTGGTTTCCGATCGGAAGGGCGGATCATCCTCGGCGATGGTCCGGATTCGGGTGAACCAGCCGCCGGTGGCCCAGGCGGACACCGTCTTTGCAACCGACGGGGAGCCGGTCCTGATCGATGTCGTCGCGAACGATTCGGATCCCGACGGTGGAATCCTGAGTCTGGTGCGCGTCAGCGGGACGGCATCCACGGAGGTTTCCATCACGGAAGGCCAGTTGTTGTTCCGGGCGTTGGCTGGGGCGCAGGCTGTCGAGAGCGTCACCTATGTGATTTCGGACGGTCAAGGTGGCTTGGCGACGAATCGGGTGTTTGTCGCGCACAACCAGTCCCCGGTGGCGGCTTCGGAAAACCTATATGCCCAGGTGGGGCAGGTGACGCGGTTGGAGGTGTTAAACAATGACACGGATCCTGACGGCGACGTGCTTCGGGTGTCGGCCGTGGTTCCTCCGGCCAAGGGCATCGCGACGATCTCCGAGGATGGCCGCGCCATCCTCTTCACCTATGGATCGGCGGTGCCGGCGCCCACGGAAGTCTCCTATTCGGTGTCCGACGCAAAGGGGGGCACTGCGACTGCGCGCGTCTCCCTGACGGCAAATCGACCACCTGTATTGGTTGCGGACTCGCGGACGGCGGTTCCGGGCAACTGGGTCTCCGCCAGCGCACTGCTGAACGACACCGATGCGGACGGAGATCCGTTGCGGGTGGTGGATGTCCGGGCTCCGGAAGGCGTGAGTGTCCGGATTCCAGGCTCAGGGGGCGACCTGGAGTTCCTTCTGGGGACCAATCCCCCCGGGGTCCAGCAGGTGATCGCCTACACGGTAAGCGACGGCAAGGGCGGGTTGGCGACGTCAACGGTGGTGGTAAACCAGCCTCCCACGGCGGCGGAGGACTTCATCGCGATGAACCTCGGCGAGGTGAAGGTTGCGGTGCTGACAGCCAACGACACCGACCCCAACGGAGACGCTCTCCAGGTGAGCTCGGTGCAGGCACCTTCCGGGTTGTCGGTTTTGCTGTTTGTCTCCGGTGCCCAGGCGCGGATGGCGATCCAGGTCAGCGCGACGGTTGCCGGCGTGTACGTCATTCCGTACACGATCTCCGACGGGTGTGGGGGCAGTGCATCGGGCCAGGTGCGGGTTGCGGTGGCTGGACTCGTCAACCGCAATCCGGTGGCGGCTAAGGACGCATTCGTGGGGCAGGCCGGGGAGGTGGTGGCGTTGGCGCCTTTGACGAATGACACTGACCCGGACGGGGATCTTCTCCGCATCCAGTCCGTGACGCAACCGGCGGAGGGGACATTGACCATCGACGCCGATGGCACGCGGATCTGGTTCTCGGCCAACCAAGCGGCGAGCCTGATCGAGCAGACGGTGAGCTACACCGTGGTGGATCCCCGCGGAGCGACCGCGACTGCACTGATGACCTTGACGTCGCGGGACCAGGTGACGGTGAGCCAGGCGCTCTGCGTCGGGTTGAGGTCCTGGAGCGTGCGTGGCATGGCGTCAGCCGGGGCGGTGGTGGAGGTCTACAATGGTTCCACGCTGCTTCGTCGGGTAACGGCATCCTCGACGGGGGCTTGGGCCGCGTCGGTGGTGGCTTCGGTCCCTGCGCCCGTGGCCTCGGTGACAGTCCGGTCGAGCCGGGGCGGCACGGTGGTCGCGCCCGTCACGAATCGTTAGCGCGAAGTGGCGCGGGGGCCGACCAGGTGATCCACCGACCCAGGGTGGAATCTGAACATCGGCCCTCGGATTGGGTGCCTGGCGCGCCAAGAGGATCCAATCCTCCAGAGCGGGATTGGCTACACCTGGGGTGAAGGGGCCCCCCCGCAGCGGGTAGCCACTACCCCCTTCGGACGGGATACCGGGTGAAGTCGTCCGGGTCGCAGAGTCGTGGGGAAATGGACGAACGAGTACCAACGAAGTGGCTGCGGGTTCTCTGCACAGGCTGGATGTCCGCCCTGCTTCTCAGTGGATGTCACGATTCCCACGGGAAGCACGAGCACGGGCATGAAGAGGCGGCCAAGCTGGTGGTGAGCAAACCGCTGCGACGGGACACGGAGGTCGTGCGGGAATTCGTGTGCCAGATCCATTCGGCGCGGAACATCGAGGTGCGGGCGCTGGAGCGCGGCTACCTCGAGACCGTGAAGGTCGCGGAAGGGCAGCAGGTGAAGGAGGGCGAGTTGATGTTCAAGATCCTCCCCCTGGTCTATCAGGCTGAGATGAAGCGGGCGGAGGCTGAAGCCAGGGCGTTGAAGGTCGAGTACGAGAACACCAAGCACCTGACCGACGCCAAGGTGGTTTCCGACACCGAGTTGGCCATCGCCGGGGCGAAGCTGGAAAAGGCGTTGGCGGACGTGAGTCTTGCGCAAGCCCATCTGGGCTTCACCGAACTCAAGGCGCCCTTCAATGCGTTGGTGGACCGTCTCCACCTCCGGAATGGATCATTGGTCGACGAGGGCGACCTCCTGACCACGCTTTCTGACAACAGCCAGGTCTGGGTCTACTTCAACGTTCCTGAAACCGACTACCTGGAGTACGCGTCGAGTCCGCAACCGGAGGAACGGAAGACCGTGAAGCTGATCATGGCGAACGGGAAGTTGTTCGACCAACCGGGCCGGATCAATGCCATCGAGGCTGAGTTCAACAGCGAGACCGGCACCATTGCCTTCCGTGCCGACTTCCCGAACCCGACTGGCCTCTTGCGGCATGGCGAGACCGGCAACATCCGGATGACGAAGATGGTGAAGGGAGCGGTGCTGGTGCCGCAGAAGGCTACCTTCGAGATCCTGGATCACCACTACGTTTTCATCGTTGGCAAGGACGACGTAGTCACGCAGCAGCGGATCCGTATCAGCGAGGAGATCGAGGATCTCTTCATCGTCACGGATGGGGTGACCGACGCAGACAAGATCGTGGTGGAGGGTCTCCGGCAGGCGAAGGGTGGCGAGAAGGTGACGTACGAATTCGAAGAGCCGGAGAAGGCGTACAAGAATCTCAAGCTCCGGGCGGAATAGGGAAAGGGAGATCCAACCATGTTTACCAAGATCCTGCGACGGCCGGCGCTGGCCATCGTCATCTCCCTGATCATCCTGTTCCTCGGGGGACTGTCGATTCTCACGCTGCCCATCTCCCAGTTCCCGGATGTGGCGCCGGTGGTCGTGATGGTGACCCTCGACTACCCGGGAGCGAGCGCGAAGGTGCTGGAGGAGTCCTGCCTCATCCCGTTGGAACGTTCGATCAACGGCGTTCCGAACATGAAGTACATGACCTCGGACGCGACCAGCGCGGGCGAGGCCACGATCCAGGTGGTGTTCAACATGGGGACGGACCCGAACCAGGCGACGGTGAACGTGATGAACCGGGTCAATCAGGTGATGAGCCGGCTTCCGCCCCTGGTGCAGCGCGAAGGCGTGGTGGTGAACAACCTCACGCCGAACATGCTGATGTACGTGAACCTGTACAGCACGGACAAGAACGCGGACATGCAGTTCCTGTTCAATTACGGGTACATCAACCTGATCCCCGAGTTGAGCCGCATCAAGGGCGTGGGATCCGCGAAGATCCTCGGCACACGGCAGTATGCGATGCGGGTGTGGCTGAACCCGGAGCGGATGCGCGCCTACAAGGTTTCGACGGAGCAGGTGATGAAGGCGCTGGCGGAGCAGAGCGTCATCGGGTCTCCCGGGCGTCTGGGGCGCGCGG
This sequence comes from Limisphaerales bacterium, assembly GCA_965284395.1. Taxonomy (GTDB): domain Bacteria; phylum Verrucomicrobiota; class Verrucomicrobiia; order Limisphaerales; family UBA9464; genus UBA6176. The sequence continues at coordinate 2,835,929 of OZ260084.1, forward strand.
ACAGCAAGACCTCGCAGTCGCTGGAGTACGTGCTGACCTACGTCGGTCGCTACAACGAGGTGGAGCAGTATGAAGACGTGATCCTGCGGGCGACGGACAAGGGTGAGCTGCTGCGTTTGAAGGATGTCGCGACGGTCGAGTTGGGCAGCGAGTTCTACGACCTGTACTCGGATCTGGATGGCAGCCCTTCTGCGGCGATCGTCATCAAGCAGAGCTACGGGAGCAACGCCCAGGAGGTGATCAAGGAGGTCAAGGCGAAGCTCGCCGAGTTCAAGCAGAAGTCCTTCCCGTCGGGGATGGATTACAAGATCAGCTACGACGTGTCGGACTTCCTGAACGCGTCTGTCGAGAAGGTGCTGCACACGCTGGTCGAGGCCTTCCTGCTGGTGGCGTTGGTCGTGTTCGTGTTCCTGGGCGATTGGCGCTCCACCTTGATTCCGACGCTGGCGATCCCGGTGTCGCTGGTTGGCGCGTTCTTCCTCATGCAGATGTTCGGGGTGACGATCAACCTGATCACCCTGTTCGCGCTGGTGCTGGCGATCGGCATCGTCGTCGACAATGCGATCGTGGTCGTGGAGGCGGTGCACGCGAAGATGCACGAAACCACATTGTCGCCCTACAAGGCGACGCAGTTGGTGATGCACGAGATTGGCGGCGCGGTGATTGCGATCACTCTGGTGATGACGGCGGTGTTCGTGCCCGTGACGTTCATGAGCGGACCGGTGGGCGTGTTCTACCGGCAGTTCTCGATCACGATGGCGGTGGCGATCGTGCTTTCCGGCGTGATGGCACTGACGCTGACGCCCGTTTTGTGCGGCATGCTGCTGAAGAGACCGGACCACGGGCACGGGCGTCGGGGGCCGATCCGATGGCTGCTGGACATCTTCAACGCGTGGTTCGAGCGCGTTACCGGCGCGTACGTCGGGTTGCTCAAGCGGATCGTGAATCGCTGGGTGTTGACGCTGGTCACGTTGATCGTCGCGGTGGTCGCGGTCCAGGTCGTCGGCAGTCGCCTGCCGGCGGGTTTCATCCCGGCTGAAGACCAGGGAATGATCTACGCCATCATCCAGACGCCTCCGGGATCAACGCTCGAGCGGACGTCTGCCAAGTCGACGGAACTCCAACAGATCGCCAAGTCGATCGAGGGCGTGGAATCGGTTTCGTCGCTGGCTGGTTATGAGGTGCTCACAGAGGGCCGTGGATCGAATGCCGGTACCTGTCTCATCAACCTGAAGAACTGGTCGAAGCGCAAGTTGACGGCACCGCAGATCATCGCGGAGCTGGAGCGGCGCTGTAAGGCGATTGCCGGTGTGACGATCGAGTTCTACGAGCCCCCGGCGGTGCCTGGCTATGGCGCGGCGGGTGGCTTCTCGCTGCGGTTGTTGGACAAGACGGCGACGGGTGACTACGACAAGCTCCAGGTCGTGAACGACCAGTTCATGGTCGAGTTGGCGAAGCGCAAGGAGCTGCGGGGCCTGTTCACCTTCTTCAGCGCCGCCTATCCGCAGCACGAGCTGGTGATCGACAACAAGGCGGCCATGCAGAAGGGCGTCTCCATCGGCAAGGCGATGGACAACCTATCGATCATGATCGGCAGCACCTACGAGCAGGGGTTCATCAAGTTCGGCCAGTTCTTCAAGCTTTACGTCCAGGCGGATCCCAAGTTCCGGAAGTTGCCCAAGGATCTGAACGACCTCTTCATCGCGAACGAGAAGGGCGAGATGGTTCCCTATTCGGCGTTCATGAAGCTGAAGCCGAAGCAGGGCCTGAACGAGATCACCCGCTACAACGCCTATCCGGCGCCGTCGATCCAGGGGGCACCGGCGGACGGCTACAGTTCCGGTGACGCGATCAAGGCGATCCAGGAAGTGGCAGCGAAGACCCTGCCCCGAGGTTACGACATCGGGTGGGCGGGCCTCTCCTTCGATGAAGTAGGACGCGGCAACGAGGCCCTGTACATCTTCCTGATCGTGCTGGTGTTCGTCTACCTGGTGCTGGTCGGCCAGTACGAGAGCTTCCTGCTGCCACTGCCGGTGATCCTGTCGCTCCCAGTGGGTGTGATGGGATCGTTCCTCCTGCTCAAGGCGATGGGGTTGGACAACGACATCTATGCGCAGGTGGGTTTGATCATGCTGGTTGGCCTCCTCGGCAAGAACGCGATCCTGATCGTGGAGTTCGCCGCACAGCGGCACTCGCAGGGCATCAGTGCCTTCGATGCGGCCGTCGAGGGAGCCCGGTCGCGGTTCCGGCCGATCCTGATGACCTCCTTCGCCTTCATCGCAGGCATGGTGCCGCTGCTTCGGGCCTCCGGCGCCGGCGCGATCGCGAGCCGCACGATCGGCGCCTCGGCGGCGGGCGGCATGCTGTTGGGAACGGTGATGGGCGTGATCGTGATTCCGGGGCTTTACTACATCTTCGCGAAGCTGTCCGAACGGGCGAAACTGCTGCCGGACGAGGATGAACTGCCGCTGAGCGAACTTCCTGAAGACGAAAGAACCGGCAAATGAACAGAGCATTGAAGCTTGTCCCGGCTGCGTTTGCTGCAGCCCTTCTGTGGGTGGTCCCGGGTTGTGGGACGCCTCGAACCGGGCCGTTGCCTTCCAGCACGGCGCCGCTGCCGGACCGGTTCCCGGGTACGGATGGTAGTACGAACGCGGTTGTCCTGGGATGGGGCGACTTCTTCCAGGACCCGGTCCTGGTCGGGCTGATCACCACGGCACTCACGAACAATCAGGAGCTGCATATCCTCCAGCAGGAAGTAGCCATTGCAAAGGCGGAGGTGGGTGCGCGCAAGGGAGAGTTGTTTCCCTTCGTGAAGCTCGGCGGTCGGGCCGGTGCCGAGAAGGTCTCGAAGAATACCAGGGACGGGGCAGTCGAGGAGAACCTCGATATCCAGGAGGGACGAAAGTTTCCCGAGCCGTTGCAGAACTACGGTGTCTTTGCCGACTTCGATTGGGAGATCGACATCTGGAAGAAGCTTCGGAACCAGCGTGATGCCGCGATCTCCCGGTATCTGGCCACGCAGGAGGGGCGGAACTTCATGGTGACACACCTCGTGTCGGAGGTGGCGGAATCCTACTACGAGCTGCTGGCACTCGACAGCCAGCTGTCGATCCTCCGGCGGATGGTTGAGGTGCAGGAGCGGGCTCTGGCGTCCGTCCGGCTGAAGAAGTCGGCGGCGCGGGTGACCGAGCTGGCGGTGCGTCGGTTTGAGGCCGAGGTCCTGAAGAACCAGGGCCGTCTGTTCGAGGTCCAGCAGAAGATCACGGAGACCGAGAACCGGTTGAACTTCCTGGCGGGTCGTTACCCACAGGCGATTCCCCGCGATCCACAGGGATTCGAGATCCGGACGCTCAATCCTTTCCAGGCGGGCGTGCCGGCAGAGTTGCTGAAGAACCGTCCCGATATCCGGCAAGCCGAGCTCGAGTTGGTGGCGGCGGGGTTGGACGTGAAGGCGGCAGGCGCTCGGTTCTATCCGTCGGCGAACCTAACGGCGGCGCTGGGCCTTGAATCGTTCACGTTGGGATCTCCGCTGGCGGCGAAGGAGAACCTTGTCTACGGCGCGACCGCGAACCTGGTGGGTCCCTTGATCAACCGCAGCGCGATCAAGGCTGCGTTCAAGAGTGCCCGCGCGGATCAGGTTGCCGCGATCTACCGCTATCAGCAGAAGGTGCTGAAGGCCTACGTCGAGGTCGTCAATGAGTTGTCCCACGTCCGGAACATGGGGCAGAGTTACGCGTTGAAGTCTCGGCAGGTTGAAGCGCTGACGGATTCCGCCACCCTGTCCGCCCAGCTGTTTGACTCGGCCCGCGCCGACTACACGGAGGTGCTGCTGACTCAACGGGAGGCCATCGAGGCCGGGATCGATCTGGTTGAGGTCAAGCAGGCCCAGCTGACGGCGATGGTCAAGGCCTACAAGGCCATCGGTGGCGGTGTCAGCCAGACGAATCGGATCTCGGTGCCGGTCGTTGCGCCGGGAGCTGCACGGTAACTCTGAGCGGACCCCAAGGGATTTGGAGTGCGGTGGCGACGTCTCGTTGCCTTGGGCATGGGGCTGGGGGCATCGCGGAGGTTGCCGCCCCGTTGCCGCGGGCGCGTTCTTGATTGGTTTCGTCGAGTATCTACGGTTGGGGCCGATGAAACTGTCTGTCCGGGGTGAGTATGCGCTGAGGGCGTTGACCCATCTTGGGTTGTACTACAGCCCGGAGGTGGTGCGGATCCAGGCGATCGCGGATGAGCAGCGGATTCCGAAGCGTTTCCTGGAGCAGATCCTGAACGAGCTGAGGAATGGGCGGTTCGTGGAGAGCCGGCGCGGGGTTGCGGGCGGGTACAGGTTGGCGGCGCCGCCGGACAAGATCCTGCTTGCAGCGGTGATCCGGCATGTGGAGGGGGCGCTGGCTCCGGTTGGGTGCGTGAGCGAGAAATTCTACGAGAAGTGCAATTGTCCGGATGAGTCCCGGTGTGCGTTGCGCGCGGTGATGAAGGAGGTCCGGGATGCGATCGCAGGGATCCTGGAGAAGCGGACGGTGGCGGATCTGGTGAAGAAGGCGGAGGAGTTGAAGAACCAGCCGATGGGAGCGGACGACTTCGTCATCTGAGCTGGGCTTCAGCCTTGGGTGACGATGATGCCGGCGCCGAGGACCATGATGGACGCCCCGAGCAGGCGTTTCTGGAGATGACCTTCCTGGAAGAAGTGATGGCCGAGGAGCACGCTGAGAAGGGCGGAGAGCTGGAATAGTGCGAGGGAGTATCCGACCTGCATCTGTTCGAAGGTGAGGAGGGAGGTCAGTTGCATGAGGCCCGTGGTCAGGGCGAGGGCGAGGAAGGAGACAAGGTTTGGGCGGAGGACCGCGAGTGACAGGGTGGGATGATTGCGCATGCGGATCCATGCAGCCGAGGCGGCGAGGGGAAAGCAGAGTTGAGCCCATCCCGTGAAGACCTCCAATGCCGGCGCATGGTGCAGGGCACGTTTCAGGAAGACGGCTTCGGTTGCCGATAGAACGAGGGCTGCGAAGCGTAGATGGACACCGCGGTCGTTGAGGAAGGTGGAAAAGGCCTGGCGGTGTGGTTGTCCGGTCTGGCGGTCGATGATGCAGACGCTGCCAGCGACGATCAGGAGCATGCCGACGAGCCCGATCATCGACGGGAGTTCGCCGATCAGGAAGATGCCAAGGAGGAGGCTGACGACGGACTTGTAGGCATTGAGCGGGCCGAGGATGGACAGGTCAGTCAGGCGTAGCGCCTGCACCAGCAGGAGGTTGCTGGCGACGGCGAGGACCGCGCAGGGGACCATGTTGGCCCAGAATGCAGCAGGTTGCCTCCAATCGATGATCCCGAAGAGGGGAAGCGGCAGGGTTGTGACGGCGAGCACGGCATGGGTTACCGCGAGGATCAGTGCCGGACCGGCGCCGCGCCGCGTCAGCTGCTTCTGGAAGACGTTTGAAAGCGGGTTCGAAACGATCCGGATGATGACGAACAGGGCGGCAAGCATGAGGTATGGGGCGCGACCGGGCAGGATGGTCGATCCGACCACCGGGAAGGGATGGGATACCCGGTGAGGATTGGTGGCAAGGGTGCGCTACGGGCAGGATGGAACGAGCGAGTCGCGTTGCTGCGGTACCAGCAATGGTTCAAGAGCGCGTTTGATATAACCATAGTTAGTTATCTCTTGAAGCCCCGGGTGGTTTCAGGGATACTCTGTTATAATCTAATGTTGTCCGGAATCGGACCATCCTGTTCCTGGGTGGTGTGATTCTGGACCGCCTTGTGCCGCGATTGCATCGGTAGTGGACCAAGGATGTGGGTTTGCATGGGATAGCCGGGCTTGGCATAGCCCGTGCATCTGCGGATGCCGTCGTTCGTCTGGCCTTTTGTGGGCCTTCCCTGCGAAACGACACTGAAAGTCACACACAAGTCTTACGATGCATCCGTCACCTCAGACCTCGTCCGTCCGCTGCAGCTATCTCGCCGCGGCAACCTTCATTGCTGCTGTCCTATGCGGTTCCGAACTCCGGGCGGAACGCTACGTGGTCACGGATCTCGGCACCCTGCCAGGCACTGTGGGGAGCAGCGCGACCGCGCTCAATGAACAGGGTGATGTGGTGGGGTACTGCGTGGTGAATCCCGCCACGATGAGCCAGGTCGGTTTCGTGTGGCATCGGGGTTCATTGGTCAGCGCAGGCAAGTTGGCCAAGGGACAGTACTCGGTGGCGACGGCCATCAGCGATGGCGGGCTGGTTGCTGGGGATGGGGACACAGGCAACTTCCGGCCTCAGGGCTGGGTTGGGGTCAACGGCAAGCCGGTCAACTTCTTCTCGAACACCGGTGGCAACACGCATGTGCTTTCCATCAACGACGATGGCGTGATGGGCGGGTTCTATACGAAGAGCCTGGGGGGAGCATCGTCTTCCTGGAAGGGGGCGCTCTGGTTCCCGGATCCGAAGCGGGCGGGCCGGTACACGATTGTCGACCTGCCGAAGCTTCCGACGTCCAGCGCGAAGGACAAGGCCGCCACGGCGATTCCGGCTGCGTTCAACCGCGTCACGCAGGCGGCGGGCTATGTCAGTGACAGCCGATTTGGCCAGCACGCATGCTTCTGGAACAACAATGCGGCGCGGAGCATCGTGGACCTCGGCACGTTCAGCCCCGCGGACGGTTCCAGCCTTGCGAACGGCTTGAACGACCTCGGACAGGTTGTGGGCTCCAGTCATCCCGCGTTCGGGAGCCGGGCCATCCTGTGGAACAACGATGCAGGTCATACGGCGCACGAGCTGCCGCTCCTTCCCGGAGACAACTACGGATCTGCGACAGCCATCAACAATCAGGGCACGATCCTGGGCAGCAGCGCCTATGGGGTTCCGGGCACCTGGGACATCAGCCCTTCGACGCCGGTGATCTGGTTGGATGGCATTCCGCACGATGTAGCGGCGGTGGTTGATTCGGCCAGCGGAGCTGGGTGGTCGTTCAACTCGCTGACGGCGATCAACAACCGGGGGCAGATCGTGGGATCCGGAACCCACCATGGTGAAGCGCGCGCCTTCCTCCTGACCCCTGTGGGTGACGTCGAGTGACATCGGCTTGGGACGGGTAGTCCTTCCATGCGGCCCCCGGGCGGCTTGCTCGCCCGGAGGGCCTCTTGCGCGTTCTTGCCTGGGTTGGGCGGAGATCAGGGCTCCGGAGAATCCAGGGGGACCCGGAGGCGTGCGATGGAGCCGGTGGCATCGGTCCGGTTCTCGAGGGACAGCGAACCGCCATGGGCTTCGGCGATCTGCCGGCAAAGGGTGAGTCCGATACCGGATCCGGTGGGCTTGGTCGTGAAGAAGGGGACGAAGAGGTTGGTCGGGTTGGCGATTCCCGGGCCGCGATCGAGGAGGAGGATTTCGGCGTCGGTACTGGTGCGGAGCCATTGGAGGCAGATGGCGGAATCGGGAAGGGGGAATGCACCGGATTCCAGGACGGCGTCAGCAGCGTTGCGTTGGAGGTTGATCAGGAGTTGTTCGAGCTGGTCTGGATCAGCGCGGACGATGAGGTCCGGGCCGGGAATCAGATCGATCTGGACGCGGGTCTCGACGGCGGCGATCCGTTCGAGAAGTGGGGCGAGAGGGACAGCCTGCAGCCGGGGAGCCGGGAGTCGGGCGAGTCGGGCGTAGCCCTCCATGAAGCGGGCGAGGGCATCGGCCCGGGTGGCGATGATGCCCAGGCCGCGGAGGGAGTCCTCGCGCCAGTCTTCCGGCGGCGGCTGCTTCGAGAGCAGGTTGGCGAGGCTGGAGGCGAGGCTCTTGATGGGGGCGAGGGAATTGTTGAGTTCGTGGCCGATGACCCGGACCAGGCGCTGCCAGGCGAGGCGTTCCTCCTCGCGGAGGGCGCGGCTGAGGTCGGTGAGGACGAGGAGGGCGTGGGGGCGGCCGCCCTGACGGAACGTCGACCTGCGGAGGCCGAACCGGCCCATTGCACCCGGGAAGGTCATGGTGAGGGTCCGGGTATTGTCGCCGTCGAGACAGGGCTCGAGGCCGAGTTCGGCGGCGGATCGGCCGAGGAGTTGTTCGGCGGGGCGGCGGAGCAGGGACTCACCGGCGCGATTGGCGAGGCGGAGGCGTTGCTGGTCGTCGAAAGCGAAGACGGCGACGTCGAGTTCGGCCATGACGGTGCGGAGGAGGGCGGTGGCCTCCATGGCGCCGAGGCGCTGTTCCAGGAGCGTCTGGCCGAGGGCATTGACCTCTACCAGAACCTCGCCCAGCGGATCATCGCGGTAGGCGCCCCGGGCCCGTGCGGAAAAGTCACCTTCCCGGATTCCTCCGAGGAGGTTGGCGAGGGTGTTGAGGGGAAAGATGACGCGCCGGAGCAGTGCGGAGGCGGCGACGAACCAGATCGCGAGGAGCAGGAGCGAGATCGTCCAGCGGATCTTGGCGTCGTAAGGGCCGATCCAGATGAGGATGAGGGCGGTGCCGGTTCCGGGCAGCCCCGTGGCGAAGGCGAGGAGCCGGAGGTGCTGCTCGAATCGGAGCCGACGGGGTGTGGGCATGAACCGCCGGTGGCGCTAGGCGCGGGCGGGTTGGGGTGTTGCGGAACCGAGCCCGAGCAGCTCCTTCAGCCATGAGATGGCGGCACGGAGTCCCACGTCGTGGACCTCGGTGAGTCCCAAGCCGGATGCGAGGCTCGATTCGTGGGTGTTGTAGCGCGGGGGGAAGTCGAGGATGTCATCGGTGCCCTCGGCGGTGACTTCGAGGAGTTCCGGGTGAAGGAATCCGCGGCCGACTGCATGGCGGTTGGCGGGCAGGCTGATCGTGCGTGCCGGCATGACGAGCCATCGTCGGTAGGTGAAGGTGAGGTTGCCGGCGTCGTCACGGGTGATGCGGCCGAGGGTGCGGCGCGGGACCCCGGAAACCTTTCGGGCGAGGAAGGCCCAGGGGGCCTTGTCGACCTGCGTGCGGGTGCGGGCGAAGGTGAGGAGATCCCAGGCGAAGGTGTGTCCGAAGATGGCCAGGCGGAGGGCCCATCCAGCGAGGGGAACGCAGCAGAGGATGATGAGGATCGACCAGAAGGCCCCGAGCTTGGGGCTGAGGAAGGAGGTGCCAGCAACGGTGCTGAGGAGGAAGAGTCGGAAGGCCTTGAGGGCGGCGTCCACGCTCGCGAACGGGCTGATGAGGATCAGGATGTTGATGGCGTGCGAGACGATGAACACGATGCCATAGACGAGGAGTGCGAACGGAACCATGAGGGCACCCCACAGGCTGGAGAGGTCGAGTGCGGCGAATCCAGCGCCGGCGAGCCCGGCCTGACTCTCGGGGGCGAAGGTCTTGAACATGTCGAGGGCCATCGGGACGATGGCGCCGGTGGCGACGAGGCCGGAGAGCTTGTTCTCGAAGACTTCGATGACATCGAAGGGTTTCTTGAGGGCGGTGGGAACGGCGGGTCCGAGGGCGTCCTTGAGGAAGCAGAGGCCGACGATCAGAAGGGCGGGGCCCCAGAACCAAGGCTGTGCGTACCAGGAGAGCTTGGCGCGCTGCGGGGGCGGAGTCTGGATGTAGCGGTAGGCTCCGACGGCTCCGACGCCGAGCAGGGGCGAGATGGCGATTCCGGTGACTTGCGACAGCGTTTCCGCCGCGGCGATGCCGGGCGGCTTGGTATCCGCAGCCTCAACCTTCGGCGGCGCGTAAAGACCGAGGACGAGGAGGGAGAGGATCAACCAGGAAAGGACCCGCTTCATGGCGCGCAGATTGGTGGGCGCGGGCGGTGCTGGGAAGGGGGAATTCGGGGGGCAAATTCAAATGGGGCGGGAGTTGGAAGTTTTCAGTTTCAAGTGGGAAGGGCACGGAGAGGCGACGTCCCCTTCGCGACGCGAAGGGGAGACGCCAGCAGGCGATGGGCACCTCGCCGGCCTGGATGTGACTGGGGCAATCCCCGATCAGAGCATGAGGTCGGGCTCGCCCTGGACACGGACGCCGTCGGCGGTCTGGACGCCGCCGGTCTTGAGTGCTTCGGAGGACTTGGCGTAACCGGGGACGATCCGGTTGAGCTGGTCCTGCGTGGCACCGAGGTGGTCGCGGATGACCTTGCCGAGGACCGAGCGGTAATCGATGGCGCGCTTGAGGTAGCGTTTCTCGGTCTGGAACATCGAGCCGGTCTGGCCCGTCTGCCAGGCCACGGGATCGGAGGGACCGCAGCCGAAGACGCCGGGACGGCCGGAGCCGGGATCGAAGCCCTTTACACCTCCGCCGGCGACGAACATGACGGAGGCCTCGGCGTGATCTGTGCCGTTGTCGTCGTTCTCGATGGTGGTGCGGCCGAATTCGGAGAGGGTGACGATGACGAGATCGTCCCAGCGACACTGGTCCGGGTTCTGGAGGAAGTATTTCCGGAGGGCGTAGATCGACCAGCCGACGCGGCGGAGGAGGTTGGCGTGGGAACCGGTGGGGCCGCCCTGGTTGGAGTGGGTGTCCCAGCCGTCGATCTGGGTGCCGGCGACGATGGCGTCGGTCTTGTTGAGGACGAGCGCTGCGGAGCGGAGTTGCCGGAAGAAATCGTAGGACGACGTGGGAACGACGTACTTGGCTGGGTTGTTGCCGCGGGCCGCGTAGCCGCCGTTGGTGGCGTTCGAGGTGGGGAAAAGGTTGTAGGGCGTGTCGCCATCGGTGTTCTCGTTGTCGAGGAACTCCTGGTTGAAGTTGATGGCGGCGAAGGTCTCCAGGGTCTTGGTCAGGTTCTGGTACTGGAGTTCGAGGAGGTCGCGGGACTTGCGGTCGGCGGTCTGGGAGGCGTTGGCGGCCTTGAGGAACAGGTCGGCCTTGTTGTTGCCGGCAGTGGTATTGGGAACACCGAGGAGATTGTAGCGGCCCGTGTCGCTGAGATTCGTCATCGCGGCCTTGGAACCGCGAAGGATGAGGGGCAGCGAGGACTGGATGGAGACGCCGGTGAGGGCGTTCGTGGAGGTGAGGCCAGACTCGAGCATGGCCCGGTAGAGGATGCCGTCCTTCGCCAGATCATCCCGGGGGCTACCGGTTTCCCAGTAGTTCTGGGAATCGAAGTGGGAGCGGGACTGGCGCGGGTAACCGACGCGGTGGAGGAGGGCGAGATCGCCAGCGTTGTAGACGGGGGCGAGGAACTTGAGGGAGGGGTGGAGACCGGCGAATCCGTTGCCAAGGGCGAGGCCGGTGAGGGGGGTGCCATCGGGACGCGCGAAGGTACCGGTGTTGGTGCCGGAGGTCGGGAAGTAGGCTGGACCGGAGGACTGCCAGGCGGCACCGGGATCGGGGGGGATGTAGAGGGTAGGCCGGTTGACGGTGCTGTAGGCGGGGTCGCCGTAGGGGATGAGGGCATTGAGGCCGTCATTGGCGCCGCGGAGGAACAGGAAGAGGAGCTTCTTGACGCGGCCGTTGGGGCCAGGCTTGCCGATGTTGCCGTCGGCGAGGGCGCGCTGCATGACGAACGGGATGTCCGTCAGGGTGGCCAACGCGGTGCCCAACCCGAGCGCGGAAGTACGGCTCAGGAAGGAACGGCGGGTAAGGATGTTTGGAGTGTTCATGGGGGTATGACGCTCGTGGTTGCGGTCGCTGCGTGTGTGCTGTGTGTGCGTGGGTGGAGGTGGTGTCTTGCGGGTTGGCTTACTGTTCCTGGAACCGGGAGGTGGTGAGCAGGAACGACACGAGGCCGCGGAGGCGGGTGTCGTGATTGGTGGATCCAACGCCCAGGGAGGCATAGGCGCTGGCGGTGGTGCCGTCGTCGGCGGTGTTGAGGAAGTTGACCGCCAGGCGGCGGTAGGCTTCGAGGTTGGCCTTGCCCTCAGCCGGGAAGAGCAGGTCGAGGAGGTAGTCCGCGGCGGCGCCGGCGTCGGTCAATGCCTCGGGCTTCTTGCGCCGGAGCATGGCGACGGGATCGATGAGTGTTCGGGCATCGAGTTCACCGGACGGGCGGTTGGCAGGGCGGAGGGACAGCGACTGCACGTAGCGTAGGCGTTCCGCGAGGGTGCCGGCGCTGATCCACGGCGCTGCGGATTCCGGGTAACCGTCGGGTTCGGCGCGGTCGAACAGCCGCATGCGTCCGGCGCGGTTGAGCGGTGCCTGGAGGCCGACGCCATCCGAGCTCGCGGTGAAGGTCCCGTCGCCGTTATCGACGCGGAAGGCGCGCACGGCGGAGACGGCGTACTCGATTGGAGTCTTGACCTTCTGCTGGCTGGCGACGGCAGAGCGGAAAGCAGCGGACTTCAGGATCGTGCGGAGGATGGGGCGGAGTTGGCCCTTGGGTCCGCCACCGGGAGGATTCTCCCAGGCCAGCATGGCCGCCTTGACGACTTCCTCTTCCGGTGAGGTCTCGGCGTCGGTGAAGTCGTATCCGGTACGGAAGTCGTCGTGGATGAAGAGTCGGCAAAGCTTCACGACAATGAACTCCTGGGTGAAGGGCTGGTCGGCCATGTGCCGGAGGATGGCGTAGCCTTCGTCGATGGTATTCGTGGTGTTGGCGGAGGTGCCGAAGGTGAGGCCGTAGGACCGGCCAGCCCATGGCGCGCCGAAGCGTGCCGGGACCTTGCGGGGTTGGGCGGCGATGGGGTTCCCGTTGGCGTCCTTCTCGTGGAAGAGGTACTTGGCGCGGGGATCGTGGCGGCCGGCGCTGTAGCGGAGGGTCCAGCTTCCGACGAGGTTGGTGAGGGCGGTGAGGTTGGAGGTGACGTTGGGGTCCTTGTAGACGGTGGACCGGGGCGCGAACGGATTGCCGGTGTCGGCCGGGGAGCGGAACTCGGTAGTCCAGCCGGTCCAGACTCGGGAGAGTTGGACGATGTCGCCTTGGTCGTACCCGTTGTCGACACCGAAGCAGAAGAGCTCGCAGAGTTCGCGGGCGTAATTCTCGTTGGCGATGCGGTAGGTGCCATCGGCATTGCGGTTGCCGCGGGAGTTGACCGTGTCGAGATAGATGATCATTGCCGGGCTTTCGGCGCTGATCTTGAGGAGGTCATGGAAGGTGACCTGAGGCCGGAGTAGGGCAGCCTGCCACTTGCGATTCTCGGTGTACTCGAGCTGGGTGGCCACGAACGGGGAAACCTCGTTCGGATATCCGATCCCATCCATGTAGTCGTTGGACTTGCCGTACTCGGTGACGAAGTGGTTTTCGCAGAACTGGCGCAGGATCTCGTTGAGCTGGCGTTTCGAGGACATGGCCTTCATGAGGTGCCACGAGCGCAGGTTCGAGATGGAGCCCTCGCCTTTGTCGAGGAGTGCGGCGTAGGTGCTCGGGGTGGTTCCGTTCGCGCCGGTGAGGCCGTGGGTCGAATTGATGCCGGCGCCATTGAGGGCTCCACTGCCCGAAAAGCGGATCGTCAGCTGGCGGGAAGAGTCGGCCGTCCAGTACCAGTAGGAGAGGGTGTAGGTCCCGTTGTTGACCAAGGCTGGGGTCACGGTCTGGCTGAGGGAGGATTCCAGGGTGGAACCGGCCTCGGTCGAGACGAGGTGCAGGGAGGCGTTGCCCGTCTTGGCGTGTTCGGCGCTCCGGGCGGAGGTGTTGACGTTGGCGGCAAAGGCCCACTCGTTGCCGAGGGCGGTATCGAAGTCGCCGTTCCGGATGAGGTTTGGCTGGGTGCCGTCGTCGGTCGCCCCGGCAACGAGGCGGAGCCCATCGAGGTAAACGTCCCCGGCGCCATCCAAGTAAATGTAGAAAGTGGAGGCGGTCACCACGCCGGTGATCGTGACCTTGCGCCATTCCTCGACGAAAGGTACGGGGGTATCGAGGTCTTCGGCGATGGCCTCGGCGTTGATCTGTTTCTCGATGTAGGCGTCGACCCCGATGCGGCGGATCTCTTCGAGTTCATCGGGCGTGGGGCCGTAGGCAATGCGGCTGAGAAGGTTGGCGGCGGCGATCTCGTCGGGAGTCAGGGTCCTGGCCTGGACGCGGTAGTAGCCGGTTTCGCCGGTGACGGGCGACGTACCGGTCCAGCGGTAGTCCTGACGGGTGCCAGGGAGCAGCGCGAGGGGTTGGGTGAAGTCCGGGCCGCCGTAGAGGTTGTACTCGACGGCAGATGGTACGGGGGCGAACTCGATGACCGGGCGGCCGGATTCGAGGCGGATGGAGGCGACATCCGGGGTGGGGTCAGAGGCCACGCTCAGGGTCGACGTCGCGATGAGGAGGAGTCCCGCGACACGTGCACCAAGGGCAGCCCAGAGGCAGTGAGGATTCATGGGCGAGGGTGAGTGTGTGTTCGTGCTTTTCGTAGCAGCTTCGGGGCCGGAATCGAGGCCGAAGGGGTGGGGTGGATGGTAGAATTTCCGGGCCCCGGATTGCCGTGGCGGCCGGCAATGGGGATGCCAGCGGCAAGGGTGGATCGTATCCGTGCGGCAGGCCGGGAGAGGGCGCGTCCCGACGTCCGGCGCTACGGGACGAGTGCCCGCCTCCTGACGTCGGCGGGGTCAGGCGAGGAGTTTGGAGACGACTTCGCCGTGGACGTCAGTGAGGCGGAAGTCGCGTCCCTGGAAGCGGTGGGTGAGGCGGGTGTGGTCGAAGCCGAGGAGGTGGAGAAGGGTGGCGTTGAGGTCGTGGACGTGCACCGCGTCGCGGGTCGCGTTGAATCCGAAGTCATCGGATTCGCCGTGGGTGTGGCCGGGTTTCACGCCGCCGCCGGCGAGGAACATGGTGAAGCAGTTGGGGTGATGGTCGCGGCCGTCATCGCCGCCCTGGACCATGGGGGTGCGGCCGAACTCGCCACCCCAGACGACGAGGGTGTCGTCAAGGAGGCCGCGTTGGCGGAGGTCGCGGATGAGGGCGGCGGTGGGGCGGTCGGTGTTGGCGCAGTTGCGTTTGAGGTCGCCGGCGAGGTTGCCGTGCTGGTCCCAGGCCTCGTGGAAGATCTGGACGAAGCGGACGTCGCGTTCGATGAGGCGGCGGGCGAGGAGGCAGGCGTTGGCGAAGGTGGGTTTGCCCGGTTCGGCACCGTAGGCCTCAAGGGTGGCCTTGGATTCGCCGGAAAGGTCCATCAGCTCGGGGGCCGACGTCTGCATCCGGTACGCCATCTCGTAGGCATTGATGCGGGCGGCGATCTCGGGATCACCGACCGAGCCGAGGCGTTGCTGGTTGAGGCGGTTGATGGTGTCGAGGGAATCGCGTTGGAGGGTGGGGTCGATGCCCTTGGGGTTGCCGAGGAAGAGGACGGGTTCGGCGCCGGTGCGGAAGAGGGTTCCGCCGTAGGGGGTGGGGAGGAAGCCGGCACCCCAGTTGGAGGAACCTCCGGAAGGGCCCTTGGAACCGGTGGAGAAGACGACGTAGGAGGGGAGGTTGCGGGATTCGCAGCCGAGGCCGTAGGTGGTCCAGGCACCGAGGGACGGGCGACCGAACTGCTGGGAGCCGGTGTTGAGGAAGATCTGGGCTGGGGCGTGGTTGAAGGCGTCGGTGTGCATCGATTTCACGATGCAGAGTTCGTCGGCGACGGAGGCGATGTGTGGGACGAGCTCGGAGAGTTCCGCGCCGGATTGGCCGTGGCGCGCGAACTTGAACTTGGGTCCGAGGAGGGTGGAGTTGGGGTTGATGAAGGCGGCGCGGTATCCCTTGAGGAGTTCTGCGGGGGGCAGCTTGCCGTTCCATTTCGCCAGCTCCGGCTTGTAGTCGAAGAGTTCGAGGTGGCTGGGCGCCCCGGCCATGAAGAGGAAGATGACGCGTTTGGCGCGTGGTGCGAAGTGGGGTTGCTTTGGGGCGAGGGGATTGAGCGGGGCAGCGGGTCCGCTCTGGGAGGTCTTGGCGGCCTGGGCCGAGCCGGTAAGGAGCGAATTGAGGGCGATGGCTCCGAGGCCGACACCGCATTGACGGAAGAACCAGCGTCGGGTGAGGAACTGGCGGTGGGCCTCGGCGGCTTCGAGGGCGATGGGGATGCGGTTCATGGCGGCCTTATTCGCGGGTGATGGTTTCGTCGAGGTTGAGGAGGACGCGGCAGAGGGCGGCGTAGGCGGCGAGTTGGGTGGGGGTGGAGCCTGGAGGAAGGTTGCGTGGGGGTTCGTTGCGGCCGGTTCCGAGTTCGAACGGATTGACCCAGCCCTCGGCGATGCGCTGGGTCTGGCGGCGGAGGAGGGTTGAAAGCTCTGATTTCTCGGCCTTGGTGGGAGGACGTGAGAGAACGCGGCGGAAGGCGTAGGTGATGCGTTGGTCGTCGGAGGAGCCGCCGTGCTGGAGGGTCTGGAGTGCGAGGGCCTGGGCGGACTCCATGAAGAGGGTCTCGTTGAGGGTGGTGAGTGCCTGGAGGGGTGTGTTGGAACGTGTGCGACGGACGCAGGAGAAGTCGGCGTTGGGGACGTCGAAGTTCTGGAGTGCCGGGTAGGGGGTCGAGCGACGCCGGAAGGTGTAGAGGGCGCGGCGGTAGCGGTTGGTGCCCTTTTCCTCGGTCCATTCGAACGGGCCGTAGGAGGCGGGGGGCTTGAAGAGGAAATCCGGGGCCGGGGCGAAGATGCCCGGGCCACCGAGGGCCGGGTTGAGAAGCCCGCTGGCGGCAAGGGCGATGTCGCGGACGATCTCGCCTTCGACGCGGATGCGGGGCGCCCGGGCGAGAAGGCGATTCTGGGGATCGCGGGCGAGGAGTTCGGGAGTGACCCGGCTGGATTGGCGATACGTGGCGGAGTGGACGATGAGGCGGTGGAGGGACTTGATGGACCAGCCGCGGTCCATGAACTCCGAAGCGAGCCAATCGAGGAGTTCGGGGTGGCTGGGGGCGGGGGCCTGGACGCCGAAGTCCTCGGGGGTCTCGACGAGGCCGAGGCTGAAGTACTGTTGCCAGACTCGATTGACGAGGACCCGGGCGGTGGTGGGGGAACGCCGGTCCACCAGCCAGCGGGCAAAGGTCAGGCGCGAGTCGTCGGCCTCCGGCGGCAACGGGTGTAGGAATGCCGGGGTGCCGGCGTTGACGGTCTTCCCCGGTTTGAGCCAGTCGCCGCGCTTCAAGACGGCGGTCATCCGGGGTTGGTCGCGAGGGATCAGCGCGAGGGTCGAGTGGCCTTCGGGCCACTGACGCCAGAGGGCTTCGATGCGGTCGTTGGCGTCCTTCCATTCGGGGACGGTGGTGCGGAAGTGCGAGAACAGGGCGGCCTGCTGGGCGGGGGTTCGGCGTTCGCGCGGGATGGCGAGGAGGGGGCGCAGCAGCGGCGGGACGGGGTCGAGGGTGGCGTTGGTGGAGCCGGTGATGGAGAGGCGGAAGCGGCCGAGGTTGTGGTTCTGGTTGTCGTCGGAGTTCCATCCGCCGTGATTCTGTTGGAGGAGGAAATTCAGGATGACGCCACCGGCGACCTCGACGGGTTTCTCGGGGATGAAGAGGGCCTGGCGGGCGGTGTTGCGGCGGCCGGGGCCGGCGTCGATGCCCCAGGCGGTATCGCCGTTGCCATCGATGGCGTGGGCGATGGGACCGTACGTGCGCTTCTTTCCGGAGCGGTTGTCGAACTCGGCTTCGAGCGGCTTCTCAGCGTTGGAGAAGTCCGCCTCGGCGCGGACGAACTTCACGCTGAAGCGATTGGTGGGCTGGACGAGGGATTGGACCTCGACCTTGAACTCGCTCAGGGCGGCCATGCCGCGGATGGATCGGCCGGGGCCGCCGCTGGGCAGGTCCGGGTGGGGAAGTTGCTCCAGTCGGAACCCGCTGATGCGGGGCAGCGAAGTGTTGGTGCCGCGGAAGTGCGCGGTCCACTGGGTCGGGGCATATCCGCCGGCGAGGATCGACCCATCGGGGAAGTACTCGAAGCGCTCGCCGTTGTCGCCGGCGTTGCGGGTTTCGATGTTCTGCCAGCCGTCGGCGGCGTGGCGGACCGTGTCCTCCCAGCGCGCGATGCGTTGCTCCCAGTCGGGGTGATGGTGCCGGAGTTCGTCCTCGATGGCCCGCATCTGGCGGCGGAGAGAATCCACGAGCTGGAGTTGATCGGGGAGGTATACGACGCGGGAACCTTCGTGTTCGTTGTTAAGGAAGGCGAAGAGCCGGTAGTACTCCTCCTGGGAAATCGGGTCGTACTTGTGGGTGTGGCACTGGGCACACTGGATGGTGAGGCCGAGGACGGATTTCCCCACGGCGTCCATCCGGTCGAACATGGCGTCCATGCGGAACTGCTCCGGGTCGACGCCGCCTTCCTCATTGATCATCGAGTTCCTGAGGAAGCCGGTGGCGACGATGCTGTCCTGGGTGGCGTCGGGGAGCAGGTCGCCGGCGATCTGCTCGGTGATGAACCGGTCGTAGGGCAGGTCGCGGTTGAACGCCTGGACGACCCAGTCGCGGTAGAACCAGATGAAGCGGGCCTTGTCCTTCTCGAAGCCGTCCGAGTCCGCGTAACGGGCGGCATCCAGCCAGTGGCGGCCCCACCGTTCGCCGTAGTGCGGAGACTTCAGGAGTCGTTCGACGACCTTGGCGTACGCGTCCGGAGACTTGTCTGCGACGAAGGCGTCGACCTCGGCGGGCGTGGGAGGAAGCCCGATGAGATCGAGGCTGAGTCGCCGCAGGAGGGTCGCCCGATCGGCCTCGGGTGAGGGCTTCAGTTTCTCCCGGTGGAGGCGATCGGCGATGAAGGCGTCGATTTCATTGTGGCCCCAGCCTTGGGAATGGACCGGCGGGTTGGGTTTGGATGGGGGTGAAAAGGCCCAATGGTTGCGGGCCTTTTCGGTTGAGGCGGCAGCCGGCGCCGGCTCGGCGGCACGCAGGATGTTTGAGCCCGCAACGAGGGCTGCGGCGGCGAGGAGGTGCAGGAACGTGCGCATGATCGGCTTGTCATGGTTTAGCCGAGCCGGACCGGGGGAGGCGAGAGGGCAGTTGCCAACCCGGGTCAATCAGCCACGCAGGGCGGCCCAGCCGCGGCGGGCAAACCGCTCGCGGGCGCGTTGCGGGTCGATCGTGGCGAGATAATTCGGGGAATCCCAAGAGCGGAGGGGTGCCTCGCCATCGGACTGAAGACCGAGCCATGGGCCAGCAAACTGCACCCCGATCGCAAGGATCGTGTAACCCGCATCCAGGAGGATGCGCGCGGCGGGTGAAGGGAAGGTGCCGTAGTCCTCGAATAGCAGGTCCCTTATCTGGTGGCGCCGAAGGATCTCGCTGGCTCCCTGGAGAACGCTGAGTTCACCACCTTCTACGTCCATTTTGGCGAGGCCGATCCTGCGTGAGTCGCCGAGGAATTCGTCGAGGCGGCACGACTCGACCTCAAAGGACGTTTGCCCTTCCAGGTTGCCGACGAGGCTGCCGAGTCCGCAGTTGTTGGATTGGTCTTCGCCCTCGAAAAAGCGGACGGTGCCCGTGGAGTTGGAGAGGGCGAGTTGCTGGATGCGGATTGGGGCGAGGCGTGAATCGGTGCGCCATGCCTCCACGTGCGCGCGGAGTTGACTGACTACAGTTGGGTGTGGCTCGAAGGAGTCTACCGAACCGCCCGGACCGGCGCGGTGGGCGAGAAGGCCGGTCATGTGGCCGATGTTGGCCCCGATGTCGAGGACATGGTCGCCGGGGTCGACGAGGCGACAGATGGCTTCGCAGACAGGAAGTTCAAACAACCCGAAGGCGTGGACCTGACGCCCGATTGTATCGTCGAGTTTGATCCGGATCTTGAGACCCCAGGGCAACGAATGAAGGCGCTCACGGGTGCCCGGGATCGGGCGCAGGAATGACCGGGACAAGTAATACTGCGGTCGGAACCATGCCTCAGGCTTCCACGAGGTGGACATGTGTCTCATGCACGGGTGTCGGTCTGTCGTGATGAAGTCCTGGGCAGGGCGAAGAGGTGCAGGACGACTCTGGTTGGGATCTTTGGTGACCGACGTCCAAGGCACGATCCCGATGGGGAAGTGCGAAGTCAAGGTACGCATTCCCTACAAGTAGCGAGTGCTGTAGGCAAAGCCTCGATGGAGGCCTTCACCCTGGCTTCACCCCCCGCAGCACTTCTTGAACTTCTTGCCGCTACCGCAGGGACATGGGTCGTTGCGGCCGATCTTGGGGGTGGCGCGCACCGTCGGTTGGGCGGGCGCGCTGGGTTCCTCCAGGCCATCGGGATCTGACAAATCCACGTCATCCAACCAGCCTGAAAAGACGTCGTTGCGGGCATTGGGATTGGCTTCCAGCCAGGCTGGGATTTTGGCGATGGACTCGACCAGGAGTTGATGGCGGCGGCGGAAACGTTCGCGAGCGTCGGGATGGACCTCGAGCAGAAGGTCGAGGAACTGGTGGATGGGGACGTCGGTCTTGATGCGGCTGAGTTCCGAGACTTCTCCCGTGTCCAGGTTCCAGCGGAGCCTTACCGAGGCGCAGGAGTACTCTGGAAAACCGTCCGGGTCGTCGCAGACGTCCTCGTACTGTGCCAGGGTGAGGTTTGGGTCGAGGCCCTCCTCGGTGAGGCGGAACTCGATGGTTACCCACAAGGGAGTGGGGGTGTTCGGGGTCGGATAGAACTCCTCGAAGAACCACTGGGTCCCATCGATGATCCCGGAGTCTAAGGGGAAGGAGACGAGATCCCGGAGGGAAGCTTCGACGTCCTTCGCATCCGGGTTCTCGCTGATCTCTCGCAGGCATTTTGGAATGCGATCGAACGAGGCGATATCGCAGGTCTCGGCCATGCGGATGCGTGCTTCCCGGTAGAGCCCGGCGGCAGTTTCCCAGTGCTCCTCGGTCAGCAGCCCGGGGAACTCACTACCGACTGCCTGGAGGGTCGGTTCATCGAGTTCGAAAAAGTCGGCTTCTGCCGCCTGATGTTCGGTCGACAACAGGATGAAGCGCGGGACTGGGGGCTCGCCCTCCTCGAGGGTCACGCGTGCGTTCGGGTCGAGCGGAGGAAGATTCAGGCATATCTGGCCACAGTCGCAGCCTGGAGCTGTGCAAGTCATGCCGGTCAAGGGGATGCAGGCCGGCAGGCGTCCAGCCTGTTCCTCTGGCGTGAACTCGATACGGCCGATGAAGAAGTCTTGCTTGGAAGTGGGAGCGGGATTGATGGCGAGGTGGAAGTCCATGGGAGTGTCCGGCGGCTCAGGGTTTGGCGGAAGGACTCAGAAGTCGGAGCACGGAGCCGTGGTGGTCGTTGGAAGTGCGGGAACGGGCATCGTCTTCGATGAATCCACGGAGCGTGTTGGTCCGTTCGCGTTGGACGAAGGGAGATTGGAGGAGGGCTGGTTGGTGCCGGGCGACCAGCTGGATGACGGCGGCCAGATGGGCGAGGCGGGCAGGGTCCGAGGCGGGATCGAGTTCCTGGATGCCGAACAGGAGGCTGCGTTGGATCCATGGGCCGGGCGGCACGAGCGTGGTGGCGCGGGCGAAGTAGTTCGAGGCGAACTCCGGATTGGGACGGCGGAAGGCTTGGTATCCGATGAGCGATTCGGCCTGCCCGCGGAACCCGTCGTCGAGCGGGGCGAGTTGCTGGAGCCGGTCGAAGAAGGCAGGTGAGTTCGTGGTAAGGTTGGCGAGCTCGGCTTCGCTGCGTTGGCGGGGTGTGTCGTGGTTGGAGCGGCTCCGGACGACATTGATGGCGACGAGGATTCCGTAGCCGGCGAGGACTGCGATGGCGGAGAAGATGAAGGATTTGCCAAGTCCTGCGCCCTGGAACATGCGGATGAGGAGGAAGAGGGCGCTGGTGGCGATGCAGGTGAGGATCAGGAGCGGAAGGGTGATGGCGAGAATCCAGGCGGCGTTCACCGACAGTGATTTGAAGAGGGCGGTGCCGACGCCGATGCCGACCAGGGCCAGGACACCGCTGACGGCAGCGATTCCGAACAGGATCTTCTGTGCTTTGTGGCTGGGATTCATCAGGTGGTGGAGAGCGACGGCGGAGGCATGGTTAGCTGTCCGAGGATTCGAGGTCCAGCGGCCCCTGTTGTGTCGGGCAGGTTGCCCGGCACACCCCAGAGGTGGCCGGCGGCAAGCAGGGCGAAGGCGGCGGGCTCGATGGCCTGCCGGGGCCACCCCAGATCGTCGGACGTGCCCAGGGAAAGGGTGGGCAGGATCGGTCGGAGCGCGGCCTCGATGCGTTGGACCAGGTACGGGTTCGCGGCACCACCCCCGGCGAGGATGACGCGCGCCGGAACTCCAGCGGGTGGGAGGGGAAGGTGGCGACGGTAGTTTTCGGCGAGCGATCGGGCTGTGAACTCGGCTAGCGTCGCCAGCAGGTGGATGCCGTCGTCGCGGGGCGCCTCGGGCCAGTCGGCGAGGATGCCGCGGAGAAAGGGTTCGCCGAACAGTTCGCGCCCGGTGCTCTTCGGCGGTGTCTTGCGGAAGAAGGGGTGCCGAAGCCAGGCGGCAAGGCGGGTGGAGTCGATGGTTCCGGCGGCGGCGCGGCGGCCATTCCTGTCGAAGGAATCGCGCCCCTTGGAGACGAGGCTGGTGGCGAGGTCGAGGAGGACGTTGGCGGGTCCGGTGTCGAAGGAGAGGATGCGGGGCGGGTGATCGGGTGAGGTCGAGGCGGAGGCGTCGATGAGGGTGACATTGCCGATGCCGCCAAGGTTCTGGACGGCGGTCCAGGTGCCGGGACGGGCGAAGGCGATCTTGTGGAAGAGGGTGGCAAGGGGTGCGCCCTGGCCGCCGGCGGCGAGGTCTGCGGCACGGAAGTTGGATACGACCGGAACGCCGATCCGTTCGGCGATCCAGGCGGGTTCGCCGATCTGCCAGGTGGCGGCGGGCCGGCGGGGTTGATGAAAGACGGTCTGCCCGTGCAGCCCGACGGCGTCAATGGCTTCGCCGCGAAGTCCGCGGGAGACGGCGTCGGCATAGAAGCGGCCCAGGTCATGGTGAAGCTGGCCGCATTCCCACGACCTGGTTTCGCCCCGGGCAGTGGCATGGAGCCGGAGCGCGAGCGCCTTGGGAAACGAGCGGGACCACATCCGGACCAGCTGAATGCCCCCGGGCCGACAGGTACAAAGGGCGCAGTCGACGGCGTCGATGCTGGTGCCGGACATCACGCCGACGATGCGTAGGGGGAAGTTCACAGACGGTGCGAGGATTGGGTTGGGGTAGTGGGATTCAATCGGAAAACCGGTCGGCCCGAAGCCCGTTGCCCAGCGGCGACGCGGCGGCGCAGCGGACGAAACCTTGCAATCGCCGGTTGCGTCTCTGGTGGCATGGGCTTTTCTGGTGGCATGTCACGAAGTGGTTCTGCGCTTCTGGGAGTATTGTCCGCGGTGGCGGTGCTGATGCTGGCGAACGAGGTGTTCGCCCAGGATGGGGCGTCGACCAACTCCGCGAAGCCGCGTCGCGAGCGGCGGAAGAGTCTGGCTGAGATGTTCGACCAGTACGATGCGGACAAGGACGGGCGGGTGACGGCGGAGGAATTGCAGAATCCGGGCATGATGCTGATGCTCGACCTGGACCGGAACGGTTTCGTGACCCGGCGGGAGGTGAGTGAATCGGTGACCTCGCTTGGGGTGGAGCGGCGCTGGGCCAGGCCGGAGAAGGGCGTTGGTGGATCCAAGGTCGGCGAGGTGAAGGGTGAGGCCTTGGCTGAGAGCCTGAAGCCGGTTTCGCCCGTCAGCGTGGGCATTGGACGGCGGATGCCGTCGGTTCGGGTCAAGACCGTGGACGGGCGGGAGTTGGATCTCGGATCGAAGCCGAAGGGGTTGGGTCGGGTGATCGCGGTGACGTCGTCCAGTTGTCCGGTGAGCCGGAAGTTTGCGGCAGGGCTGGGTCGGGTCGAAGCGGCGTGGGCGGCGAAGGGAATGGAGTTTGTCTATGTGGGAGCCTTGCCGGTGGATTCGGCTGCGAGCCTGCAGGAGATGGCTTCGGACGCCGGTTGGAAGGGCGCGGTGATCCGGGACACGGACGAAGGGGTTGGCGTGGCTCTGGGCCTGCGGACGACGGCGGAGGTGTTGGTGGTCGATGCGGCCGGCACGCTGGTTTATCGAGGTGCGGTCAGCGATCAGTACGGTGTCGGATACGCGCGAGCCGACGCGAGGCAGAAGCCCTTCGAGGAGGCGTTGGTGGCGTTGGAGAAGGGCCTGAAGCCGACCCTCGCGGCGACGACGGCTCCGGGGTGCGTGCTCGAGCGGAAGGAATCGAAGGTGTTGCTGACCGGCGGGAGCGAGGCATCACAGCTCACCTATCACGGCCGGATCTCGCGGCTGATCCAGGCCCATTGTGTCGGGTGTCACTTCGAGGGTGGGGTCGGGCCCTTCTCGCTGGAGACGTACGAGGCGGTCGTGGGTCACGCGGGAATGATCCGGAAGCAGGTCGAGAAGGGGCAGATGCCGCCCTGGTTCTCGGCACCCCTCCCCGGTGAGGTTCATGGCAAGTGGGTGAATGACCGGACGCTGCCTGAGGAGGATCGGAAGGACTTGCTGGCGTGGCTGGCGGGCGATCGGGCGGAGGGGAATCCGGCCGAGGCACCGCTGCCGATCCGTCGGGAGAGTGAATGGGCGATTGGAAAGCCGGATGCGGTGTACGCGCTGCCGACTCCGGTGAAGATCCCGGCCGAGGGCGTGATGGCCTACGAGTACGCGTTCGTGGAGACGGATCAGGCCGAGGAACGTTGGATCCAGGCGATGGAGATCCGGCCGACGGTGGCGGCTGCGGTGCACCATGTGCTGGTGTGGGTGGTGCCGCCGGGCGGCAAGAGGGGGCGGGGAGAGGCGACGGCGGATGAAATCTCCGGGTTCTTCGCCGCTTATGTTCCGGGGAATGCCCATCGGGTGTTCCCCGAGGGTTTCGGGAAGTCGTTGCCGGCTGGGGCTACGCTGAAGTTCCAGATCCACTACACGCCATTTGGGAAGGCGACGAACGACCAGATGCGGATCGCGTTCCGGTTCTCGAAGGAGAAGCCGCGGCATCAGGTGCAGGTCGTCGGGATCGCGAACCCGGGGATCCGGATTCCAGCCGGTGCGTCGAACCACGAGGAATGGGCGGCGTTGCCAGTACCCCGGGAGGCCCGGATCCTGTCCTTCCTGCCGCACATGCATGTTCGGGGAAAGGCGTTCCGGTACGAGGTGATGACGCCGGGTGGGGAGTCGAAGGTCGTGTTGGACGTGCCGCGATACGACTTCAACTGGCAGTTGAGCTATCAGCTGGCGGAGCCGCTCCGGGTCGAGAAGGGCAGTCGGCTTCGGGCCACGGCGTGGTACGACAACAGCGCTGGAAACCCGGCGAATCCGGATCCGGCCAGGAACGTCCGCTGGGGGAACCAGACGTTCGAGGAGATGATGATCGGCTACCTCGAGTACTACCTGCCGGGGGAGGGGTGAGGGGTGGGAGTTTCAAGTTTCAAGATTGAAGGCAATCGAACTTGAAACTGAAAACTTCAAACTTCCCCGCCTTCAGGGCCGGATGGGGATGCCCCAGTCGGGTTTGGTGGGGCGGCGTTTGAGGATCCAGTCGTAGACCTCTCGGATCTGGCGTGCCTTGGCGTCCCAGGTGAAGTGGTTGTAGACGTACTCCTGGGCGCGTTTGCCGAGGTTGGCGAGGTCGTCGGGCCGCGAGATCAGGCGGGTGAGGGAGTCGCGGAAATCGGCGACCAGCTTCTCGCGGGGAGCCATCGGGATGGAGAAACCTGTGCCTTCAGGAACGAGTTCACCCGGGCCGCCGTAGTCGACGACGAGCGGGACGAGCCCGAGGGCCATGGCTTCGAGCACGACACCACCGCCGAATTCGCGGACGGAGGGAAAGGCGAAGATCTGGGAGCGCCCGAGGCGGTCGGCCATCTTCGAATGGTCAACCCAGCCGGGGAATTCCACCTGATCGGCGATCCCGCGGTCGATGGCGAGTTGCTTGAGGCGCGGGAGTTCGGGGCCGTCGCCGATGATGTCGAGGGCGAGCTTTCCCTCGCGGCACAGGGGAGCGGCAGCTTCCAGGAGCATGTCGACGCCCTTGAGGGGAACGAGGCGTCCGACGAAGGCAGCGCGGGCGGGGGTGGAAGGTGCGGGTGGGGTGCGCCTTGGGAAGCGTTCCGGGTCGATCGCGTTCTCGGGGATGTAGACCGTCTTGGAGTGATACTGTTCCGGGAGTTCGCGGAGGGCGGAGCGTGAGGCGACGAGGATGGCGCTGGCGTTGCGTCGGGTGGAATGGAAGCCCGGAAGGGACTTGTAGACGTTGCGGAACGGGTAGAGCCATTCGCGTTCGGCGGCCCGGAGTTCGGGGAATTCCTTGGGCCAGGGCACGCCGCCGTTGAGGGGACCGAGCATGAACGGGATGTTGAGTCGGGCGCAGCGGCCGGCAAGGGAACTGGGTACCACCGGGGCGAGTGGGGTGATGCGGTGGACGAGGTCGAACTCACGCCGGGCGAGGCGGGCCTCGAACTGCTTGAAGAGGCGACGTTCGAAGATCGGGTAGACGAGGGTGGCGAGGGCGGAGTAGGTGGACCAGCCGAGGGCGTTGCCACCGCGGAGCCAGGTGCTGACCTTCCATGCCCCGTGTTGCCAGAAGCGGTTGTCGACGGCTTCCAGGTCGATGCCGTCGCGGGCGCCGGCGGCAAGGCAGTCCTCGCGGTTGCGCTTCTCGGTCGCGAGGACCGGATGGCAGACCGAAGTCAGGGCCCGGCCAAAGGACCAGCCGATGAGTGCGACGGAGAAGCCCTTGGGGTTGGCGGCTTCGGCCACGAGGAGGACGCGGGGGGGACGTTCTTCGGGCATGGGTTCAACGGGGTTTGGGATTCTGGGGTGAGGGCGAATCGGGTTCCGGAAGGTCGTGTCCGGCACGACGGCAGGTCTCGATGCGGGCAAGCATGCCGCAGAGCATCATCCATGCGGAGAGATTTTTCGTCTGGGTGAGGCACCGTTCGACGAGCCCATGTCCGTAGGTGATGCCAAGGACGATGAGGAGGCAGCCGACGAACATGCCGGTGGGGGACTTCCGGAAGGTCCACGCGGCGCGGACCATCCAGAGGACGGTCGTGAGCATGAAGAGGACGAACAGGAGGAAGCCGGGGTAGCCGTTCTCGGAGAGGAGGAGCCAGTAGAGGGATTCGGTGAGCGGGTTGGCAAAGTAGTTTTCCTCGATGATGCGGAACCCGCGTTCCTCATCCCAGTCCATGAGGATCTGCGAGTACTCGGGGACGGGGAGGCTGTTGGCGACGCCGAAGTTGTTCCAGCCGATCCCGAGGGGGTGATCGTGGAGCATGGCGCGGGACTGCTTGTTGAGGATGTCGCGCAGGTCCTCGGCTTCGTCGCGTGAGTCGACTTCCTGCATGCGGGCCATGAGGGAATCGAGGGCGAGGAGGCCGGCGAGGAAGGCGGCGAAGGCACCGGCGGCGGTGATGGAGAAGGTCTTGAGCTTGAATCCGCGGAGCCAGGCGAGGCCGGTGGCGGCAGCACAGCCGATGGCAAAGGCGGCGAGGCCGGCGCGGGAGACGGACAAGAGGATGAGCAGGGCGGCGAAGCCCACTGCGGCCAGGCAGAGCCAGACATCGCGGCCCTTGACTTGTGGCAGGAATGCCCAGCCCAGGACGGGGCCGGCAAGCAGGTAGCACCACATGGCCATGGGGTTCTGGTGTTCGAACCAGCCCTTCACCTGCCAGACGCCGTCGAGGAAGCGCATCTTGAGGCCAACCAGGCCCTGCAGCACGAGCGCGGACGCCATGCTCCGCATGATCCAACGGAGGTCCTCGGCGTCGCGGAACCCGTGGTAGAATCCGACCATCACGACCGCCACCTTGGTGAACTTCCAGGCGGCCATGGCAAGGTAGAGGTGGTCGTAGGCGCTGAAGACGCACAGGCACGAGCCCAGGCAGTAGGTCAGGTAGAGATAGGCGCCCGGGCTGGCCCACTTGAATCGCGGCCCGTCCCGGATCGCTGCGGCGATGATCATCGCCAGCCCGAGCACGTCGAGATGGCAATACTCGAACCCCTTGGTGTGGCCCCGGTAGGTCTCCACCGAGACGACCATCAGGGTGAGCTTTCCGGGATGCCAACCCGGCATGAACATCATCAGGGCGAGCACCCACCGCTCCCAGATGCGATTGCGGGCCAGGAAGCTGCCGAGGGCCGGGGCTGCTCCCGCATAGAGCAGGAGGATCGCCACCGCCTTGATCAGGTCCTTCATCGACCGGGCATCAGACCTTTCCGGACTTCCTCCAGCGGAACAGCGTCGTCGGGTGTACGCCGGTACGGGCCGCGATGTCCGCGAGGGAGAGCCTGCCTTCTGCGAGGAGTTGTTTGGCGAGGTTCATGCGACCGGAGCGTGAAGGCAGGGAGGGCTCCGACGGGGCGCTGGAGTTGGTGGCGCCGGCCTCGGACTGCGTTGGCACCGGACCCAGTTGCATGGGCTGGGCGGCAACGGGGGCATCCCACCAACCCTCACGCAGCACGGGGCCGTCGTGGAAGAGGACGAGCCGGTCGACGGCGGACTTGAGCTCGCGGACGTTGCCAGGCCACCAGTACTTCTGGAGCTTGGCCACGAGCTTGGGTTCGAGGGACTCGACGTTCTTCCCGAACCGTTGACTGGCGCCCTCGACGAACGCCTGGGCCAGGGCGGGGATGTCGTCGAGGCGTTCGCGCAGAGGCGGGATGCGCATGACCACCTCGGCCAGGCGGTAGTAGAGGTCGGCGCGGAAGCGGCCAAGCTGGATCTCGGACTCGGGCTCGCGATTGGTGGCGGCGACGACGCGAAGGCGGACCGAGAATTCCTGGTCGCCACCCACGCGCCGGGCGCGGCGCGTTTCGAGGAACCGGAGCAGTTTCGGCTGGAGGGAGATGTCCATCTCCCCAACTTCGTCGAGGAAGAGTGTCCCACCGTCGGCCTGCTCGACGAGGCCCACGCGGGTCTTGAGGGCTCCAGTGTAGGAACCCTTCTCGGCACCGAAGAGCTCGGCCTCGATCAGCTCCTTCGGCATGGCCGCGCAGTTGAGGGTGACGAGGGGGCCACCCTTGCCGGCTTCGTGGATGGCGGTTGCGAAGCGTTCCTTGCCGACACCGGACTCTCCGAGGAGGAACACGCTGACATCGGTCTTGCCGATGCGCTCGATCTGCTCCCGGAGCGAGGTCATCGCGGCCGAACGCCCCACGAGACCGCTCTCGTTGGTCAGGTGACCGGAGTACAGCTCGAGCCACAGCGCCTGGCTGTCGGCGGTCCGCTCCAGGACTTCATCCCACCGGTCCTCTTCATCCGAAAGCGCGAGCACGTCGTAGGCCCCGTCGCGCATGGCATGGACGATCGTGGCGCTGTCGGGCCGGACGAGTTCGACGACGAACAGGCGATTGGACTGGGCGAGGCGGACGCGGAGTCGCGGCCACTCGGGGCGATTGAGGAAGACGGCGGGGATGAGGCATACGTCGCCCGCGTTCCCAGGAGCGAGGCGCGCGACCGAATCGGTCGAGAAGGACCGGACGGGAATTCCGAGTTCCTCGAGCCGGGCGAGGCCGATGGGAGTCGAGCCTTGTGGATGCAGTACGGTCATGATGCACCTGCGTTGCAATCGCAGTGTTTTGCCTGTTGAACGTGGTCTGCCTGAAAACGCGGCCGCGCGCAAACCTCGATTTTCCAAGGAATCCAGCGGAATCCGGTTCTGGCATGCCCGCTGCGAAGGTGGAGGGCATGGACCGGCGACGGTCCGTGACGAACCAACCAGTTCGAAACAGAAGTTTCCAAGGGATTAAGGGAAGACCATGAAGACCACCTGCATGACGATGGGACTGTTCCTGGCGGGCGGGGTGTGGGTGATGCGCCGCCGGAAGGGAGGCTCCAAGCACTGAGCAACAACGAAGGGATTCAGGATTCAGAACTCGCCGGGCGTGTGCCCGGCATTTTGCTTTGTGGAGTCACCGCGCGGAGCCCTGCAACCGCCGTGAGACGAGCGCGACGAGGGCAAGAAGGCCCAAGATCAGGAGAGCCAGGAAGAACCAGCGGGAGTCGAGGTCCCAAAGCACCTTGCCGTTGACGGTCTTCTTGTAGCCCAGACGGACCCAGTGCCAGCCACTGAATCCGATGGCGCTGGAAAGCAGTGAAAGGAAAAGGGCTGTCCCGAACGAACGGGATGAGCCGAACGGACGCCGGCATGCCAGCAGCGCGCGGATCGCCATGGCCACACCCGCCAGCCAGAGCAGCAGTGCAGACCAGAAGAGTACCTGAAGGGGCATCGAAGCCCTGGACCATCCGCCAATGGTCGACGCTGGCAAGCTTGGGTTCGGCATCGCCAAACTCGGGCCTGGCCACCTGATCAACCTGGGCTTACAACGGCCCCGGAGAAGAAACTCAGGGTGTTTGCGCCGATCCTCACCGGCGTCGGCTCCCGGATCTGCAGTTCATGAACCCCAAGGTAGTCCTTATTGCACTTGTTGTTGCCTTGACGGCAGGAATGCCCGTCAAAGGAGACGACAACAAATCTTCCGGTTCCTCGCAGTCGGGCAATTCCGAGGCCGCCAGGAAGGCGGCCGAAAAGGCAGCCGAAGACGCCAAGAAAGCTGCTGA
The DNA here is from genome assembly GCA_965284395.1 of Limisphaerales bacterium. GTDB lineage: Bacteria > Verrucomicrobiota > Verrucomicrobiia > Limisphaerales > UBA9464 > UBA6176. The sequence goes on from OZ260084.1 coordinate 2,866,215, forward strand.
AAAGGCGGCGGAAGAAGCCAAGAAAGCCGCTGAGAAGGCGGCGGAAGAAGCCAAGAAAGCCGCTGAGAAGGCAGCCGAAGATGCGAAGAAGGCGGCTGAGAAGGCAGCTGAGGACGCCAGGAATGCAGCCGAGAAGTCCAACGGCAGCCAATCCAGCAACTCCGGAAACAGCTCCCAGTCAGGGTCGGGATCTGGCGGATCCGGTTCGTCCGCGTCGCCTCTGGCAATACAGTCCAATGGCAACGGCAATGGCAGCGGCAACGATGACAACGTGGGCGGCGACCAGCGCGCGCGGGACTTCCAGAACAACACGATGCCCGCGCTTTCGCAGTTGCTGCGCGGGAACCTGGCCTCCGGGCGTTCGTTAGGTGGGAACGCTGTCCAGGTGCTGGATCCGACCCGGCTGCGTCTGACCACGGAGACGGATGCGCGGATGTATTTCATCGGCGGGACCGAGGATCTGCGAAACAACCTAGGCAGTGATGACCGTGAGGCTCGGGTGCTGTTTGGCGGGGTTTCGAACGACCGGGTGGATGCGGGAGCCTATGCCGATCTGGGGCGGTTGCCGGCGGGAAGCGATCTCGACTTCTTCGTGATCACCAAGCGCACCGGCAGCGAGCGCTATGCCTTGTCGACCTCAGCAACCTCGAATCCTGATGCCATCGCGCACGGGGCGACGTTCGCGGCCGTGCATGGGACGATGCTGATCCTCGGTTTCGACCAGATCTATGGGGACGGCGACGACGAGTTCAACCGGCTCTTGTTCGCCATTGATCTGGGTTCCGTGAACGTCGCGGCGCTGACCGGAACGCCGGAACCCCGGACATGGCTCGTGCTCGGAACGCTGGTGGGGGGAGTGTTTTGGCTGAAGCGTCGGCAGGGCAAGGTCCGGGCCTGAGGGGCACCTCCCATTCCTGAGCGGGATCGGGGCGGCGATGTCCTCATCGCCCTTGGGGAAGGGCATGGGAGGGCAACGGGGACGTTGCCACTCCGTTTGGGTGCCAACGTTGGGAAGGCCTGTTGCAATCCGGGTCGCGCCCGCGGGCTTGGCTGGGTTGGCGGAGGCTGGCATTTCCACAAGCGTGACTCCCATCGCGTCGTCTGCTGCCCTGTTTAGGGCCTCGCCAATGGTAGCGAGGCTGCGAGGATGACGCGCAGATCACCCGGTCATGCTTGCTTCCAATCCTCCCACCTTGTTGCGGCGGCGGATCCTTTCCGTCGTCCTTCCCCTTGTTGGCTGTGTCGCGGCGGGCCTGCTTCAGGTCCGGGCCGCGGATGCGGCTGTCGACTTTGCCCGTGAGATCGAACCCATCCTGATCAAGCGCTGTTCGGAGTGCCATGGGCCAGACAAGCAGAAGGGTGATCTCCGGCTGGATTCGCGGGCGCTGGCCTTGAAGCCGGCAAAGTCCGGCAAGCTGGCCCTCGTGCCGGGCAAACCCGACGACAGCGAGTTGCTGAAGCGGGTGGTCGCGACGGACCCGGACGACGTCATGCCGCCGAAGGAACCCCGGCTGACCCCGACGGAAGTCGACAGCCTGCGGCGGTGGATCGCGTCGGGTGCGGTGTGGCCGGAGATCGATCCGCGAGCGCACTGGGCCTTTCGCGCGCCGCTTCGGCCTGTGGCTCCAGAGGTGCGGACTACGGGCGTGGTGGTGCGGAACGAGATCGACCGCTTCATCCAGGCGCGGTTGGAAAAGGACGGGCTCAGCATGCGGCCCGAGGCCGATCGGGCGGCGCTGATCCGCCGGGTCAGCCTGGACCTGACCGGGCTCCCGCCGACGTGGGCGGAGGTCGAGACGTTCCAGCGGGACGCCGATCCCAAGGCTTATGAAAGGCTCGTGGATCGGTTGCTCGCGTCGACGCACTACGGCGAGCACATGGCGCGCGGTTGGCTTGATCTGGCGAGGTACGCCGACTCGAACGGTTATCAGGTTGATCTGGCGCGCTCGATCTGGCCGTACCGGGACTGGGTGATCAACGCCTTCAACCGGAACCAGCGTTTTGACCAATTCACCATCGACCAGATCGCCGGTGACCTAGTGCCAAATGCCACGTTGGAGCAGCGGATCGCGACGGGGTTCAACCGCAATACCAAGATCAACGACGAGGGTGGAGGTGACGCCGAGGAATACCGGGTCAAGGCGGTGAAGGACCGCATCGCTACGGTGGGAACAGCCTGGCTGGGGCTGACGCTCAATTGCGCCGAGTGCCATTCGCACAAATACGATCCGATCTCTCAGGACGAGTACTACCAGCTCTATGCGTTCTTCAACAACTCGACGGATGGCGGCAACTACAGCGTGGCGCCAACGGTCGACGTGCCGCGGCCCGATCTTTCGGATACCCAGGGCTATGTCACCTCGCGCCTGGCGCAGGCGCGGCAGGAGTTGGTGGATGCCGAGGCCCGCCTCGCTGCCGAACACTCCCGGTGGGAGAAGGCGCTGGCAAAGAAGGGAGACGTCTGGAAGGTCCTCGACCTGAAGAACCCCCTCTCCACGGGCGGATCGGGGTACACCAACCTTCCGGATGGATCGCTGCTCGCGAAGGGCGTGAACCCGATCTACGACACGATCACGGTGGAGTCGGAGACCGGCCTCACCGGCATCACGGCGGTGTTGCTGGAGGTCCTACCCGATCCGAGCCTGCCGAAGCAGGGACCGGGGCGCTGGGGACAGACCGGCAATTTCATCCTCGATGAGTTCGGCATGGCGGCGACACCCAAGACGGGTGTCGTGCCGGCCAACACCAACCTCTTCTTCGCCTCGGCAACGGCCGATTGGGAGCAGCAATACTACCGCGCCGAACACGCGGTGGATCGCAACCCGAAGACCGGTTGGGCCATCGGCCCGCGGTTTGGCGAACGGCACTTCCTGGTGGCGCGCCTGAAGGAACCGGCCGGGTTCAGGGGAGGCAGCCGGCTTTCGTTCCGGTTCGACCATTACCACGGCAACAGCCATTGCGTGGGTCGGTTCCGGATCTCGATTACGACCGAGAAGGATCCCGGGTCCCTGTGGCCCTTGTCCTCCGAGGTTCGACAGGCCTTGGCCGTGCGGCCGTCGGATCGGACCCCTGCGCAGGTGAAGCTGCTGGCCGACGCCCACCGCGCTTCCTCCGAGGTCGTTCGTACGCTGGAACGAGACATCCTCCGGTTGCAGCAGAAGGAGAGGCAGCTGGCGTCGCAGAAGTTCAGCACGCTGGTCATGCAGGAGCGCGGCGAGCCCAAGCCGAGACAGACGTACGTGCACGTCCGCGGCGACTTCCTGACCCGCGGCAAGGATGTCTCGGCTGCGGTTCCTGCGGTGTTCCAACCGATGCCGGAGGGCATGCCGGCGAACCGATTGGCCCTGGCGCGCTGGTTGGTGGATCCGGCGAACCCGCTCACCGCCCGCGTCACGGTGAACCGTTTCTGGGAGCGATGCTTCGGGACGGGGATCGTGAAGACTTCGGAAGACTTCGGACGGCAGGGCGAACCGCCTTCGCATCCCGAGCTGCTCGACTGGCTCGCGACGGAATTCATCCGGACCGGATGGGACGTGAAGGGGATGCAGAAGCTGATCGTGATGTCAGCGGCCTACCGTCAGGGGGCGGAGGCGGATGCCGTGCGGCTGGAGAAGGATTTCTACAACCGGCTGTTGTCGCGCGGGCCGCGGTTCCGCATGGATGCCGAGATGATCCGGGACCATGCGCTGGCTGTGAGTGGCTTGCTCAACCCGCGCGTGGGCGGCCCCAGCGTGCATCCGGTGCAGGTGCCAAACCTTTGGAAGGAGATTGGCTTCCTCCGTCCCGAGATCGGCATGGATGAGTGGCCGATCAGCGAGGGCCCCGACCTCTATCGTCGCGCGGTCTACACGTTCTGGCGCCGGGTGTGCACGTACCCGACCTTCGCGACCTTCGATGCGCCGAGCCGCGAGGTGTGCGTGTCCCGTCGGCCCAGGACCAACACGCCCCTGCAGGCGTTGGCAGCCTTGAACGAGCCGACCTTGTTGGAGGCGGCCCGCGTGTTCGCCCAGCGGATCCTGACCGAAGGCGGGAAGGATGACGCGGCGCGGGTGGGCTTTGCCTTCCGGATGGTGGCTGGCCGGGCGCCGACCGGCGCGGAGCAGTCGCGCCTGCTGGACTTTGTCCGGCAGCAGACGAAGTCATTCTCCCGCGAACCCGACGCGGCGAAGGCCTTGGTGCAGGTGGGATCGGCCCCGATCCCCGCGGGCATGGATCCCCGGCGCCTCGCACCGTGGATGATGCTCGGCAACGTGCTGTTCAACCTCGACGAGACCCTCACGAAGTAATCCGTCCCATGAATCCCTCCTCCCTCTCCGTGGTTCGCGACGCCACGCGTCGCCGGTTCCTCCAGCAATGTGGTACCGGGATTGGCGCGCTGGCGCTGGGCTCGCTGCTCAACGAGAAACTGCTGGCGGCGAACGCAGTCGAGACCGTTCTGGGCAAGCCGCACTTCGCGCCCAAGGCGAAGAACATCATCTACCTCTTCCAGTCTGGCGGACCGTCCCATCTCGACCTGTTTGACCCGAAGCCCGAGCTGAAGAAGCGGGACGGCCAGCAGGTGCCGGAAGACCTGGTGAAGAACATCCGCCTCGCGCAGATCGGGAAGAACGCGAAGCTGCTGGCTTCGCCCTACAAGTTCGAGCGGCACGGCAAGTCGGGCGTCTGGCTGAGTGAGTTGCTGCCGCACATGCGGACCATCGTCGATGACGTCTGCTTCGTGCAGGGCTTTTACTCGGAGGCGTTCAACCACGATCCGGCGACGCTCTTCATGAACACGGGAGCCCAGTTGGCAGGGCGCCCGGCGATGGGTTCGTGGTTCAGCTACGGCCTTGGCAGCGAGAACAAGGACCTGCCGGCCTTCGTCGTGCTCATGACCGGCGTGGGCCAGCCGCTCACCAACGCGTCGTGGGGTAGCGGCTTCCTGCCGACCATGCATCAGGGCGTCACCCTGCGTTCCCAGGGCGATCCGGTGCTCTACGTTGGCAATCCGGAGGGAATGGGCTCACGCCGTCGCCGTGAGTCGTTGGACGCGATCCGCGACCTCAACAAGATGCGGCACGACGTGCTTCAGGATCCTGAGATCCAGACGCGCATCGCCTCGTACGAGATGGCGTACCGCATGCAGACGAGCGTGCCGGAGGTGATGGATATCTCGAAGGAACCGGCGAAGATGCAGGAAGCCTATGGCACGACGCCCGGCCGGGCTTCGTTCGCCAATAACTGCCTGCTCGCACGGCGCCTCGTCGAACGCGGCGTGCGTTTCGTGCAGTTGTATCACCGGGGCTGGGATCACCACGGCGGTCCGGATGGCAACCTGGTGTTCGACCTCAAGAAGCGCTGTGCGGAAACCGATCAGCCCGCGGTGGCTCTCATCCGCGACCTCAAGGAGCGCGGACTCCTCGACGAGACCCTCGTGCTCTGGGGCGGTGAATTCGGTCGGACCCCGATGATGCAGGGCGCGCTGAGCCCGGATCAGATCGGGCGCGACCATCATCCCCATGGTTACACCATCTGGATGGCGGGGGGTGGCATCAAGCCGGGCATCGTGCATGGACGCACGGATGACTTCGGATTCTACGCCGTTGAAAACAAGGTCCACGTCCACGACCTGCACGCCACCATCCTGCATCTCTTCGGGATCGATCACCTCAAGCTGACGTACCGCTTCCAGGGGCGGGATTACCGGTTGACCGACGTCCACGGCGAGTTGGTGAAGGGAATCCTGGCCTAGGCTTCAGGAAAGCTCCCGGACGACCCGGCAGGGGTTTCCGTAGGCGAGGACGTTCGCGGGGAGGTCCTTGGTCACGACGCTGCCGGCGCCAATCGTGGTCCCATCACCAATGGTCACGCCGGGGAGGACGATGACCGAGCCACCCATCCAGACCTTGTTCCCGATCTGGATGGGCCTGGATTGCGTCCGGTAGGGGGCCCGGCCTGGCACGGCTGCGACAATCCGCTCGGAGGCGTTGACGGGGTGAAGGGCCGTGTACAGTTGGCAGTTGGGGCCGATCAGGACGTGGTTTCCGATGGTGATGCGGTTGCAGTCCGAGAACACGCAATTGGTGTTCACGAAGGTATCCCGCCCGATCGAGATGTGGCGGCCGTACTCGCAGAGGAATGGCAGTTCGATCCACGCCCCGTCCTCAACCCGGGCGAGCAGTTCGCGGAACCGGGCTGCTCGGGTCATGAGGTCGTAGGAGTCGAGTTCGCCCAGTTCCCGCAGGAGGCGTCGGGCCTGGTGGTAGTCGTGGAGGAGTTCCGGATCGCGGGGGTTGTAGAACTCCCCGCTGAGCATTTTCTCTTTCTCGGTCATTGGAGGCGCGCTTCCAGTGAAGCAGATGTCTGGCCCCCCGAACAGGCGCGAGCGGCCTAGGCTTCGGGGTGGGGCGAGTGTCCCCACGAGCCGATCCTGAACCGGCGCCTCCGCTTGAAAACAGGAACGGCGTGGCGACGTCCTGGTCGCCTTGGCAAAGGGCATTGGAGGCAACGAGGACGTTGCCACTCCGGTTGCGGTGGGGTTCCGGGAAAGATCCGCTCGATTCCATGAAGGCGACTTGTGGGTTCGTCCTGGAGCGGTCGGCGAGGTGAGTCGATGGGCGGCCTCCATCCCATGAAGGGGCGGGCTGCCTTGACGGCTGAGTGGGTTCGAGGCAACTCGGGATCGTGCTCAGGCTGCCGGATGCAGCGGGCAATGAATGACCATCGCCATGATCAACCTGCTTTTTCCACGGAGTGTCGCCGCCCGTCTGCAACGGGTGGCCGTTCTCGTCGCTACGATCGGCATTTTCGAGTGCGCAGCGGACGCGCCCACGAATGCTCCTGCCTCCAAGCCGTCCCCGGGGCCTGCCGTGATCCGGGTGATCGCGGGCATGATCGAGCCCATCAAGGATGAGGCCGGGAATGTCTGGAAGCCTTCGGAAGGCTTCGACGGAGGCCAGACCAAGGAACGTTCCGGCCTCGAGATCTCGAACACCAAGATCCCTTCGATCTACTGCTCCGAGCGCTTTGGGATGTCGAAGTTCGTGCAGCCCCTGCCGAACGGGAAATACGACGTGAAACTCCATTTTGCCGTCACTTACGAGGGCATCACGGGACCGGGGCAGTGCATCCTCACGATGGATGTGGAGGGCACCGAGTTGAAGAACTTCGACGTCTGGAAGAAGGCCGGCGGCGCGAACCGCGCCTACGTCGAGACCATCCCGGTGAAGGTGACGGACGGGAAGCTCGACATTGGGTTCACCAGCGAGGGCGAGAGTTCGACCCTGAGTGCGATCGAGATCATTCCGACGCCGTAGCCGCCCCGGCAGACGGCTGGACTCGAGCCCGCTCTGGTGCCGGGGCGGGGCGTCCCGTAGCATGTGGCATGCACCTGACGCGATGGTTGTGGGCCGCGCTTTGCCTGGGACGATTGATGGCTGCGGGTCCGTCGCGGCCGGACTCCTGGACTTCGACCTCGGATCTTCGGCTTCGCTGGTCGTCCGGCCAGCTTCCGGCGTGGGAGCGGACGTCGGCTTCGACGGGTGACACCAATACCGTCGTCGTTGATCCCGGCCGTCGGTTCCAGACGATCTACGGGATGGGAGCTTCGCTGGAGCACACCACGTGTTCCAACCTGGCCCGCCTCGGGCCTTCGGAGCGGGATCGGGCGTTGCGCCTGCTGGTGGACCCGGTGGAGGGGGTCGGGATGAACCTGATGCGTGTGTGCATGGGGACGTCGGATTTTGCCGGGGAGGACTGGTATTCCTACTCGGAGCCGGGTGCGGGGCGCACGGACCCGGAGTTGAAGGGGTTTTCGGTCGAACGGGATCGGGCCTACGTGCTGCCGATGATACGGCGGGCGAAGGAGCTGAACCCTGGGTTGAGATTCTTTGCGTCGCCTTGGAGTCCGCCGGGCTGGATGAAGACGACGGGGAACATGATCGGTGGCGAATTGAAGCCGGAGTGGTACGGGGCCTACGCCCAGTACTTCGTCCGCTTCCTGGAGGCGTACGCGGCAGAGGGAATACGGATCGAGGCCGTTACCGTGCAGAACGAACCCGGTGTCGACCGGGCGAAGGAGAAGGATCCGAAGTGGTACTATCCTTCCTGCCACTGGACCGCCGAACAGGAGCGGGATTTCATCCGGGATCATCTGGGGCCAGCGCTGAAGCGGGCCGGGCTGAAGACCCGGATCTGGTGCTACGACCACAATTACAACGAGACACCGAAGGCGGACTCGGATGGGTTGCCTCATCCCCGGACGATCCTGATGGATCGTCGGGCAGCGCGGTTCGTGGGCGGCGTGGGTTTCCACCACTACGAGGGGCAGGCGACGGGGATGAGCGTCTTCCATGACGAGTTTCCGAAGGTTCCCATCCATTTCACTGAAGGGTCCGTGTTCTCGATCTGGGGCGGGTACGACCTGGTCGAGCGCTTCCGGAACTGGGCGGGGAGCTACAATGCGTGGGTGGCGATCCTCGATGAGAAGGGGCGTCCCAACAACGGGCCGTTCCCGGCGACGCGGGCGATCCTGCGGTTGCAGTCCGATACGCTTCGGGTGGAGGAAATCTTCGAGTACTACCAATACGGGCACTTCATGAAGTTGGTACCGGTGGGATCAGTGCGGATCGGGAGCAGCCCGAGCGGGCGCGAGTTGGCGCAGGTGGCGTTCCGGACGCCGGAGGGGCATCGGGTGCTGGTCTTGGTGAACACGCAGAAGGCGGATCGGACCGTCCGGGTGCGGGAGGGGCGTTACGAGACTTCGGTGCCCGTGCCGGCGGAGGGTTTGGTGACGGTTCGGTGGAAGTGAGGGGAAACCCGCCTGTTGGGGGCTCTCCCCGTTTGCGGGATTTCAGGAAGCTGCTACTTGAAGGGGGACATTTCTTTTTTCGAGAAGACCAACAAGGACCTGAATCATGAGTGACGTGACGATCGTGCGCGTGGGGCAGACGGTGCCCGCGTTTGAGATGGAAACCTACGACCCGGCCGCCGGGGATTTCGGCAAGTTCTCGCTGGCCGGAGCCCAGGCTGCGGGGCGCTGGACGATCCTGGTGTTCTACCCGGCGGACTTCACCTTCGTGTGCCCGACCGAACTGGCGGACCTGGCCGAGAAGCATGCCGCGCTGGCTGGCTTGGGTGCCGAAGTGGTGGGTGTTTCCACGGACACCAAGTTTGCCCACCTGGCGTGGCTCGGTGCCGAGAAGCTCCTGGCGGGCGTGAAGTACACCCTCGCCGCAGATCCCACGGGCAAGGTCTCGAAGCTCTTCGGGGTCTATGACGAGGGCTCCGGTCTCGCCCTGCGCGGAACGTTCATCATCAACCCCGCGGGACTGCTGGTCTCCAGCGAGGTCAACTTCTACAACGTCGGTCGCAATGCCGACGAACTGCTGCGCAAGACCGAGGCGAACGTCTACCTTGCCAAGCATCCTTCGGAAGCCTGCCCCGCGAGGTGGAAGCCGGGTGGCAAGACGCTGACCCCGGGCAAGGACATGGTCGGCAAGGTCTACGAAGCCCTTCAGGAAACTGCGGGGCCTGCCCCGACCGCCGTCGCCGCTCCGGCTCCTGCGGCGAAGGCTGCCGCTCCTGCCAAGGCGGCGAAGAAGAAGAAGTAACCGTTCGGCAGCCGATGCGAACCGCCGTCCCGGATCCGTTCCTGGACGGCGGTTTCGTTTTGCCGGCCTCAAACGCGCCAACCGGCCGGATAGGGCTTGGTGAGCAGTGCATCCGCACCCGCGTCGCCCGTGGTGAGCTTCTTGGCGTTCCACTGGAGCTTCCGGCCCGAGCGGATGGCGACATTGCCGAGGAGGACGGCTTCGGTCACGGGACCGGCGATGTCGAAGTTGGAGGGAGCCTTTGGACCGCCCTTGCAGGCCGCGATCCACTCGTCGTAGTGGCCCTGCTCCCAGTCGGCATGCCTGGCGAAGAGCTGCTTGGCCTTGATGTCTTCGATCCGGGTGCCACTGAGGAGCCTTCCACCGCCTTCGTACGAGGTGAGCAGCGTGTCCTTGGATCCGATCAGGATGACGCCATTGCCACCGAGGTTTGCACCGCCGAAGAGGCTGGCTTCGGGTTTCCGCCCGCCGTCGTGCCAGACGACCTTCATGGCGGGTTGACGGCCCTTCCTTGGGAACTGGTAGGTCACCTTCGACCAGAGCGGGGCGGACTCGGTGGTGTTGCCATTGGATTCCGCCTCGACGGAAACGGGATCATGGATCTCGAAGGCGAGGGCCAGGATGTTGAAGAGGTGGCAGCCCATGTCTCCGAGGGCGCCGGTGCCGAAGTCCCAGAACCCGCGCCACGCGAACGGGTGATAGCCCGGGGCGTAGGGGCGTTGCGGGGCGACGCCAAGCCAAAGGTCCCACGAAAGCGACGGCGGTGGGTTTCCGCCGGGTGCGGGGCGTTGCAGTCCCTGCTTCCAGAAGTTTCCTGGGCGATCGGTCCAGATGTGGGCTTCGCGTACCGTGCCGAGGGCCCCGGCGCGGACGACCTCAGCTTCACGACGGAGCGGGCCGTGACCCATTCCCTGGTTCCCCATCTGGGTGGCGACCTTGGCCTTGCGGGCGGCTTCGGTGAGTTGGCGGGCTTCCCAGACCGTGTGTGTCAGTGGCTTTTGACAGTAAACATGCTTGCCGAGCCGGATCGCTGCCATGGCCGGCGGAAAGTGCATGTGGTCCGGCGTTGAAACGGTGACGGCGTCAAAGCCACTCCCCAGACTGTCGTAGAGGGAACGCCAGTCGGCTGACTTCTTCGCGGAGGTGAACTTGGCGGCAGCCTGACCGAGCCGGCTGCTGTCGACGTCGCAGATTCCCACGATGTTCTCGCCTGCGACCTTGTTGATGTCGGTCCAGCCCTTACCCCCGACGCCGATGGAGGCGATGTTGAGGCGGCCGTTGGCGCCGAGCACCCGAAGGCGCGAGACCATCGGGAATGCGATGGCAGCCGTCAGGGTCTGGCGCAGGAATGCGCGACGTGGAAGCGAGGGGTGGGACATGACGCGAGTGTGAGGTCCCGGAAGGGGAGCTGCCATCCCTGTTTTTGGGAAGGCGGCGGGGAGCGGCCTTCGACCAGCCTCGTGACCTACGCAGAAGCTGATGTGGCCTGTTGTGGGTGAAGGCTGTCTTTGAAGGTTCCGCATCCAGACGTCAGCGACCGTAGTTTTGGTTTACGCCGGAGGCGTTGCAGCTGGTAGCCCGGGGTCGCGAAGCGATACCCCGGGAACCTGCGGAACGGATGACCAACCCTGGAGGGGTTGCAGAGGGTGCGGGGCTTCGCACCGTCTTCGGGGTGCGGCCACTTCAAGCCTCCCAACTCAGGGTAGGCGCTCCCGCGCCAACCCGGGGCTACCAGCTGCAACGCCTCCGGCGTAACAGAATCTGAAACTGGCCCCGGACTGACGAAAGGGGCATGACGGCCGGGTTCAACTCCGTTCTGCAGGCCGCGTGCCCCCACGCGGCGGTTCACGATCCACGCCGGGTGAGGGCACCCGGCCTACAAATGGGAACTGGGAATCTGGCAATCGGGAACTGCCCGCTTGGCCAAGAGGCCGAAAACCATGGCTTCAAACCTGAAACTTCAAACTTCAAACTCCCCCTCTCACCACCAGGCATTGGTGGGATTGGGGGGCGCGCTCCAGAACGGGTCGGAATCGGGCCGGGTGGGGAAGCGGTAGCCTTCGACGTGGAGGTCGGCGAAGAGCACGTTCGCGAGACTCTTGCCCTTGTAGTTGTGCCAGAGGCTCTTGTTCTCGGACCAGCCGCGGTTCGGGTGCCAGATCCAGTCGCCCTGGATGATCTTGTTGACGGGGCTGAGGGCGATCTCGGAGTTCTTCATGGAGTTACCGTTGTAGCTGTTGAGGCCGGCGGCGATGTCGCCGGTGACCCGCTTGGTCCGGGCGAAGTCGGCGGCCCATTCCATGAGGTAGCTGTTGCCGAACTGGAGATAGCAGTTGGTGGTGCGGACATTCCGGAACTTGTCCGAGAAGATGTCTCCCTTGTCCGACGGGCAGCGGAAGATCTCCGGGCTTCCTTGGTAGCGGTAGAGCGGCCGATTCGTCATGGCGACGAAGACGTCGTATCGGCCGTCCTTGCCCCCGGACGATGCCCAGTCGCGGCAGAGTGGGTACGAATCGCGGTTGTCATCGGCGTACATCTGGAAGGCGAGGCCGACCTGCTTCTGGTTGGAGATGCACTTCACGGCCATGGCCTTGGATTTGGCGCGGGAGAGGGCCGGGAGGAGCATGCCAGCGAGGATCGCGATGATGGCCACGACGACGAGCAGCTCGATCAGGGTGAAGGCAGTGCGATAGGCCTTGGCCCAGAGGATTGGAGGTGCTGCGGGACGACGCTGGTGGAGCATTCCTCACGTTGCCCGAGATGCCGGGGAGGCTTCAAGCGTGCTGGGCTGGTCGCGTCGAGCAGGGCGCGTCCTGACACTGCCCCCGTTCGAGAATGGGAACGGGGTGGCGACGTCCTCGTCGCATTGAGAAAGGTCTTGGGATGGCAACGAGGACGTTGCCGCCCCGTTGAATGCGGGGGGCAGTGTCAAGATGCGGCCGTTGAGCAAGTCACGGACATGTAACCCGCCTGACATGCTCCAGCCCCGGGACCGCAGCAGGGTTGGCGGCCATGGCAAAGGTCCTCGTGGTCGATGACGAGCCCGATATCCGGCAAATGCTGATGCAACAATTGCGGGCTGCCGGGATGGATGTGGTGGGTGCTGGCACGGCCCGGGAGGCCCTGCAGATCGCGCGGACCGAAGGGCCGGACCTCGTGTTGCTCGATCTCATGCTGCCCGATCTCGATGGACTCGAGGTCTGCAAGCGGCTCCGGCGCGACCCCATCACGGAGCGGATCCCAGTGATCATGGTATCCGCCCGCGGGTCGGAGATGGACCGGGTGCTGGGCTTCGAGTTGGGCGCGGATGATTACATCATCAAGCCCTTCAGTCCCCGCGAGCTGGTGCTCCGGGTCCGCCGCAGCCTGGAGCGGCAGCAACCACCGCCGGTGGAAGGGGATCTTCTTTCGTTCGGGGAATTGACCATTGACGTGCCTGGCCACCGGGTTCTGGTCCGGGGCAAGGGGATCGACATCACGGCGACCGAGTTCCGACTGTTGACGGTTCTGGCGCGGCGCCGCGGAAGGGTGCAGACCCGGGACCACCTGCTACAGGAGGTCTGGACGCACGGGGAACGCGACGAAGTGGACGTCCGGACGGTGGATACCCACGTCCGTCGATTGCGCGAGAAACTGGGTTCTGCGGCGGACTTGGTGGAGACGGTCCGTGGCGTTGGCTATCGCTTTGCCTCGCCGTAGCCGGGGCAGGGTCCTGGCTGGCGGACGCGGGGCGCCCGCTGGATCAGACGAGCTCCCGCTGCAGGATCCGTTCGGTGAGTTCGCCGAGGTCGCTGACCGGTTCGAGTCCGACCACAAGGTCCGGGGTGATCGAGTAGACATGGCCACATCCGGCGAGGCGAGCGGCCTGCGCATCGGTGGCGGTGGCGACGACTTTCGCGATTTGGGCGTCGACGCCCAGTCCGCAGCGACGGCGGATCTCTTCGATCTGGCCGGGGCCGGGTCGGGGGACGAGGACTTCATCCGGTCCGACTACGGCTTCGATCAATCCGGTGCCGGCCCACCCGGCGTGACGGATCAGGGCGGCGGCCAGCACGCCGTCGAGTTCAGAATCGACCCCAATATGGATGCCCTCCGAGGCGAGTTCTGCGAGGAGCGTGGCTGCGCCGGGGCGGATGTGGAGTGCAGGATGTTGTTCCAGGCTTTCGAGGAACCGATCCTGGAAGTTGGTGGCGATGGCGGCAACCAGCGGCCGGATGACATCGGGGGCGAGGCGGAGCCGACGGCTGACCCAGGGGTTGAGTCCGGGGCGGATCGGGCCTGCGACGAGTTCAGCAATGTCATCGGGCGCGGCCGGCAGGTCGGCATCGGCGAGTGCGGCGGCGAGGCACGCGGCGGCTCGGGGACGTTCGAGGATGAGGGTGCCCAGCAGGTCGATCACCACGAGGTCGGGGAGGGCCGGGGCGTCTTCGGAGCCCAGTCGGCCGGATCCGGGTTCAGTGTTTGACGATGTCAGCATGATCACACTCCGATGCTTGGACCGCATCCGGGTGGCTTTGTTCCGTGTTCCTCAAATCATGACAGGACGGGAGAGGGGCGTGGGTGGCGATCTGGTTACGATTGGGTTGTCTCTTGTGCAGTCAGGCCGGGAGTTCCCCGGCGGAGGCGATCAGGCTTCCGCTGGATGAAGGTGCCATTGACGCGTGCGCGGAACGAAGAGGGCGGGGCGGGTCTGCTGCTCCCGACCATGCGGGATGGCGACACGCGTGGCCCAGGCGGGTTCAGCGACAAGGAGCAGGGCGTCGACATGTGGCGTGATGCGGATGGCGTGCCGGTCGAGCTGGTCGAGCCGCCGGCGGCGGTGCTCGGCCTTGGCGGCTGCGATGCGCTCTTCAAGGTTCTTCCGGGCCGTCGCGGGATCGGCGCCGCCGCGGATGCGCCGGCTGCGGAGTTCCCGTTCGTAGTTGGCGAAGTACTCGTCGATCCGCTGGATCTCGCGGGTGAGGTGGCGTTGCTGGCGTGCGCGGACGTCTTCGAGTTCCGGTTCGAGGTCGGTCGACAGGGCAGTGGTCAGGTACTCCCGGAGGGTGTTGGGGGCCAGTTCCGGCCAGGGGACGTCGGCGGGAGGCCGGGGGTCAAAGGTGAGCACCGCGTCGTGAGGGGCGCGGCGGCCATCGACGGTCGAGAACTGGATGCGATGGGTGGACCACACCTGGTCGATGGCCTGGATCTCGCAACGGACGACGGCGGCGACGCTGAAGTGGAAGGTGGGAGTGAAGGCGGTGAGACGTATGAATCGGGAGGCTTGCGGGAAGCAGGACGACCAGGTCCGGGCGGCGACCTCGTCGGTAGGCAACCTCCGGGCGGCGGCGTCGGCATCGAGGACGGCGCGGCGGAGAAGCGTTGGCCTGGGGTTGAGCAGTTCGGTGAGCCGGAACGTGGTGGGGCAACCGGGGAACACCTCGATCGTGGCGTCGCGCAAGCCGGTGCCGTCGACCGGAGGGAATCGGAGTTCGCCTTGGTGGAGGGTGCCGGAATCGTTCCAGATCCTTGCGGCCTCGCCCTCGGCAAGGACATCGATGCGGTCGTACCAGGACCTTTCGACGACGGCACCGAGGGCGGTGAGGGCGTCCTCGTAAAAGCTGGCGACGGCGCCGGGATCGGGAGGGAGACGATCGAGTTTCACAGGTTGGAGTAGTCCTGGGCGAAGAGCGTGGAGTCGAGTTCCTGGACCTGGCGGTAGTCATCGCGGGCGCTGGCGAGTTGGTGGCCCAGGTCTGCGAAGGCGTCGTCGAGGCCGTTCGCGCCTTCGCGCCACCGGCGGAGGATCTCGTCGGCGAAATCGTCCTCGCCGAAGCGGTCGCCGAGGACGAGGCCGGCCTCACCGACGACGAGTTCGAACAGGTTGAGCTTATCCTGGAGTATGGAGAGGAGCTTCTCCTGGAGCGTTCCGGCCTGGACGAAATTGTGGATGCGGACGGGATGGCGCTGGCCGAGGCGGTGCAGGCGGCCGATGCGCTGCTCGATCTCCATCGGATTCCACGGTAGGTCGAAGTTCACCATCCGATGGCAGAACTGGAGGTTCCGGCCCTCGGTACCGCTCTGGGTGAGGATCAGCGCGCCGCCCTGCCGGCGGAACTGTTCGATCATCGGCTGCCGCTGGGCGGCGGGTGTCGAGCCATTCATGGCGATGACGGGGACACGAGCGCGGGCGAGGGCTTCGGCGAGGGAATGCTGGGTCGCGAGGAACTGGGTGAAGACCACGACGCCGCCCTCACCTCCGGCGATGGGCGGAAGGAGGGCGCACTTGCGGTCCCAGGCCGCCGGCAACAGTAATTGTCTGGACCACTCGCGGGCGCGTGGGCGGTCCGGATAACTTTCGAGAGCGGCCTGGAGAGCAGCGGGGCTGCTGCCGGCCGTCTGGAGGAGCAATCGACCCCAGAGGCTGGCCTGGCTCGGAGACAGGCCGGCCAGTGATTCGCGCAGTTGGGTCTCCCAGGCCTGGAAGGCCTCCGCCTCGGCGGGGGCCGGTTGGAACAGGGCCGTCTCGGCGCGGCGCGGCGGGAGGTGGATTCCCGAGTTGGCGCGGGTGTTGCGGATCATCACCTGACCCAGTAGGCGCCGCAGTTCTTCAGGCTCCTTGGGCTGGCGCGGCTTCTTCGGGTCCATGAATCGCGTCCGGAACTCCTTGGGCGACGCGAGTTGGCCGGGTTGGAGGAGGGTGACGAGGTTGTAGAGTTCCTCGAGCGAGTTCTGGACAGGGGTTGCCGTCAGGAGGAGCAGGAACCTGCGATGGAGGGCGCTGACGGTTTCCCAGGAGAGGGACGATCGGTTCCGGAGGTGATGGGCTTCATCCACGATCAGGAGGTCCCAGTGGACGGCCTGCACGTGGGGGCGGTGACCGGCCTGGCGGACGAGCGGCAGGGACGCCACCACCGCGGACTGGGTGCTCCAGAAGGTCGAGGGTTCGTTGCGGCAGGCGGGGTCGTGGGTCGTGGCGACCGGGATGTTGAACTTCCCGGCGAGTTCCTCGGCCCATTGGTCGACGAGGGAGGGCTGGGTGAGGATCAGGAACTTCCGAGCCATTCCGCGGACGAGATACTCCTTGAGCACGAGACCGGCTTCGATGGTCTTGCCGAGCCCGACCTCATCCGAGAGGAGGGCACGGCCGCGGAGTGCGCCGATCACCCGCAAGGCTGCGCGGACCTGGTAGTCGAGGCGTTCGATGGAGCAGTAGGGCAGGCACAGGAGTTCGTCGGTCTGGTTGGAGACCCACCATCGGGAGGCGAGTTCGTGGAGGTTCCAGCGGGAAGGGGTGGTCTCGACGTCGGGCAGGGGGTGGATGTCGAGCCGTGGCTGGTCCCAGACGATGCCCACCTGGGGAATCGGTTCTGGGGCGGGCGTGGTTGGCGGGGGTGTCGCGGGTTTGGTCTCGGCCGCGGACGGGGCCGGTGCGGCCTTGGTGCGCCGGTCGGCCGAGAGGGACTTGGGCGGAGTGGCTGGGGGGAGCTTCAGATCGCGGCGAAGTTCCGGGCTAAGACCGTGGGCGGAGGTGGTGAGATCCGCCCCCGGGTCGGCCTGGAGGTCGCGGGTGAGGAGGGTCCAGCGGTACAGGAGCCGTTCCAGCCATGGCGTCCAGTGCTCCCCGCAGGTGAGGGGGAATGGACCGTGTGGCTGTTCGGGAAGAACCAGGCTGACGCGAAGCACCTTCGGGGTGTATCGGCGAAACAGGCTTTTGGTGAACGCCCGGGCGGAACTGGAACTGGCGGCAATGCCTTGCGGACGATCTCCCCGTGGCGACGTCCAGGCGATGCCCAGCGGGTAGAGCCTCCCGAGGAAGTGCGTGGCTGGCTCGATCACGCCGCTGTCCAGGACCATGCGCGGATTGAGCGTTCTGACCTTGAAAACCAAGCGACTGCGGCTGACGTCCAGGTCCACCAGCAACTCGCAGGGTATCTGGTCCTCTTCCGGACTCGCGTTCCCGCTCGATTCCTTGCTCAAGATCCTTGGGTTCTAGCGGGACGAAGTGGATCGGTCAGGCGTGAAAACGGTCCTGGTGCGCTAGGCGGGAAACCAGCCTGCCAGCGTCCGGCGGAGCCGTTGGAATGCGGCATCGGTGATGGTTGGCCTAGCTCAGGATTCCGGCTGCGAAGACCACGCCCAGGTCAGGTTCCCCCTGCTTCCATTCCCTGAGGGCCGGGTGATCCTTGCCGCAGACGATGTCGGTGGCACCTTGGGAATCCTTGGCGAAGCAAAGGATCTGGGCTGGCTCGATCAGGTTGAGTGCAACTGGGCTATGGGTGGCCATGAGGACCTGACCGCCATAGATGGAGGATAGCGACTGGAGGATGGTCTCGAGCGCTCTCGGGTGGATTCCGTTCTCGGGTTCCTCGATGAGGAAAGTTCCGGTGAGGTCCGGGAGATAGGCCGGGATGCTCAGGGCGAGAAGGCGGAGTGTACCGTCGGAGGCGAGCCAGGAAGGGACCCGCGCGCCATTCTGGTACTCAATGACGAGGTAGCAGTGCCGGTCCTCCGGGCGGACCACGGTGGTGATGTCTTTGATGTCCTCCAGGGCGGTGCGGACATGAGAAAGCCACTGAGCGAACCTCGTTGGCTGGGATCGAAGTTCGTCGACGACCCAAGGCAAGTTGGCGCCGTCCGTTCTGAAACGGCGTTCCTGTCCGGGCGCACTGGGACGCCGGATGGTCTGGCTGTTCAGGACGAAAGGCAGGACGCCCTGTTCGAGGTAGTCCCGGAACCAGGAGCTGACGGGGAAGTTCTCGGAGTCGGCCGGGAGATTGGCCAACGCGGATTTGGTCCGACCCAGCTTGAACGACGGGTTGTAGGTCTTCCGTTTGCCCTCGTTGTAGTAGTTATCGTTTCCGCCCGGGTTCTTCTTCACGGCCACCTTTCGGCCAGCGCCTGCCCGGATCCTCAGGTCCGGCATGGTATCCTGCGGGCTGGGGAAGAGGTCAACCTGCCGAACAGCCCGGGGGCGTTGCGGCGCGATCAGCCAGAGGGTTTCGTGATTGAGTCCGATCACACCGTCTGCTTGTCCGACGACGAGTTCGTATCGGACGTGGGTGTGGGATTGGAGTTCCTCTGCGAGGTTGTGACGGACTGAGTCCGGGATCTGGGCTTCAATGGCGATCTGGAACTCGCTGCCCTGGCCGAGCCAGAGGAGTTGTTGAAAGGTGGGACTGCGTTCCTGGATGGCTCCCACGACGTCTCCACGCCGCCGCATAAGGTCCCCCATCAGGGAGATCACGTCGAGGAACGTGGTCTTCCCGCTCGCGTTGGGCCCGACCAGCGCCCGGAACCTGCCGAGCTCCTGATCAATGGACTTGAGGCAACGGTAGCCCTGAGTCTGAACGCGCGTGAACACGGCGGGAGATTCAAGGTTCCGACCTGAAGATTGAAGCAGAATGACTGCTTCCTGATGGGCGTCGGAGCGGTTTCGCTCGGCTTGCAATCAGGCGGGCGCCGGATCCGCACCCAATCCCGACGCAGCGTCGCCGCGTCGCCGATGGAGAAAGGGTTTGGCCGTGTCGCCGATGGGCAAACAACGCCCCACCGCCATCCGTCACCGTCGCCCGTGGCGTCGTCGGGCGATCGCGGCCAGGACGCTGAGGAGGCCCGCCATGGCGAGCGCGGACGTCGCGGGTTCGGGCACGGCGACGGCGTCGAGGCGGACGTGGTCGAAGTTGACCTCGATGCCGCTGGGGCCGTCGAGGCTGACGAGCCGGATGCCGAGGGATTGTCCCAGGAGCGGGTGGGTGTCGCCAACGATGAACGAGACCGTGGAATCGAGGAATTCGCCTTCGGCCGGAGCGAGGGTGTTGTTGTCCGAAGCGATCAACTGACCGCCGGCGAGGAGATCGACGCGGTAGCCGGGGAACCCGGTGAAGTTGAAGGGACCGCCGTCGGGCGCGATGTTCCCGACGCTGACATTCAGCGTGTACTGCATCCCGGCCTGGAGCGTGTCGGCGAGGGTTTGCTGGATTCCGCTCTCAGTGGGGCCGCCCGTCAGCAGGAATACGACCGCGACGTTGGAGCCGTTGGGAACGGGGTTGGGATAGAGGACGGTGCCGGTCGGATTCAGGACCCCGACGTCGCGTCCGGCGAATTGCGCGATGAATCCATAGTTCACCCAGCCTGTGGGCGGGGCGGTGGTGAGGAAGGTGCCGTCGGCGATCGAGGGTTGCTCGAAGCTCGGGTTGGTCACGTCCAGCAGCGCAGCGTGGGCGACGCTGGCGGAGAGGGCGGTGGCGAGGACGATTCGGGCTGAGGTGGCCCGACCGTGTGCGAAGAGGGAGGTGTTCGTCATGAGCGGGACCGGGGTCGGTGTCGACCGTCGGTCCCACTCTTCCCTGCAAGGGATTCGCGCAGGCGTTACGGGAAATCTGCCGGTCCCGTGCTACGGCCTTTCAACGAACCCGTGGTAGATGCCCATGTAGTAGGGGAGGAGGAAGACGGTGCCGGAGCCGAGTTCGGTGCCGGAGCCGCCGTAGTCGAGGTCCCAGGGGTCCGTGTTCCAGTGGTTGAAGTGGCGGTTCTCGACAGGGAGGACCTTGCCGTTGGTGCGTCGTCCGCGGCCTTCGCTGCGGGCCTCGTAGAGGTCCTTGGACTGGGCGAGCGCGAGCGGGACGACGTCGAGTCGATGGCTGTTCTTGTGATCCCAGTTGAGGCGGTCGAGGGGGAAGCCATAAAGGACGGCGCGGGAGTCCTCGAACCAACCGGGCCACGGCGTGACCGAGAACCTGCCCCAGACGTTGGTGATGGATTGGTCGAGGTTGTGGGCCGCGTGCGCGAAGTGGAAGAAGGGGTTCAGCTCGGGCTGGTCGTTGGCCCAGTACTGGAAGAAGGAGTAGCGGGCGAGGTTCTGGGTCGTGGGATCCTTGCCATGGCGCATCAGCGTGTAGAAGCACATGAACGCCATCTCGTCGTCGGACTGGTTCCCGGAGCCGGGACCTTGCTGGGCTTTCGGGAACATCAGATTCTGGGCGTAGCCGTGCTTCTCGACGAGTTCGCGGGCGATGTCGTGGTACTTGTTGTCGCCGGTGATGTGGGCGGTGACCGCGAGGTAGGAGAGGATGGAGAGCGAGTTGAGCCCACGTTCGACCCACCAGAAGGGATTGCGGTTCATCTCCTGCGGTCCGTAGACGGCCCAGCGGGTGACCTTGCCGTCGACATCGACGAGGGCGAACCCGTGGGAGACAAGGTGATCGGTCAGGGATTGGACGACCTCGCGGACACGGGCCTTCTCGGCGTCGGTCTTGGCGCAGTGATCGTAGTAGAGGGAATAGAAGAAGTAGTGCCCGTCGAGTTCATCGCTGCTGGTGTCGCCCTTCCAGAACCACTTGCCGTCGGCACTGCGGGGCCAGCGGGGTTCATAGGCTTTCCAGAGCGCGTCGCGCTGCTGTTCGCGCCGGTCGCCTTCGATGCGGCCGACGTTGGGATCGGGCCATTCGACGGGGCGGATGGTGCGGGCGACGTAGCCCTTGTCTGGGGACGGATTGCCGCCCTGGGTGACGACCTGGAGGAAGCGGAGGGCTTCGAAGGCCTTGCGGGCGCGTTCGAGTGCGGCGGCGTCCTGGGTGGCTGCGTAGGCGAAGCACTCCCCGGCGCCGTACATGGCAGTCCAGAGACCGTCGTTGTCGGAGTCGCCGGGATGGGCTGAGGCGAGATCAGCGGGAGCGCGAAGTGGAGCCTCGGCGACGTAACCGAACGGGGTCCGCTTGATGTACTTCTCGACCTGTTCCTCATAGAGGGCGGCCTTGCTGGCGAGCGTCATCGGCTGGAACTCGATGCGGCCAAGTCCGCCAGCGGTGGCGGCCCAGACGGCGCCTTCGGGTTCGACGAGGAGTTGGGTCACGTCGTCATTCGGGAGCCAGCGCTTTCCCTGGCGATAGTGGAAGTCGGAGCCATCCCAGCGGATCAATCCGAGGTGGGTGGCGAACCATATCGTGCCGTCGGCGGCCGCTGCGGAGGCGGTGAAGTCCGACCAAGGGAGCCCGTCCTTGCCTTCATGGAACTTCCAGGTGCCGTTGGGATCGCGGGAGGCGAGTCCGGCGCGGGTGCCGACCCAGGCGCGGTTGGCGAGGTCGAAGGCGACGGTGAGGACGTTGGTGGTGGCCCAGGATCGGCCGACGGAATCGAGGACGGGCACGGGGACCCAGTTGCGTTCGTCCTGTTCGTACAGCCCGGCGTTCGAGGCGATCCAGAGGCGGCCCAGCGAATTGACGGCGGCGTTATGGATCGTCCACCGGGCGGGCCATCCCAGCCAGCGCGGCGGCTGGTCGAAGGCGACTTCGATGGGGGCATTGGCCGTGATGATCCAGATCTTCGAACCGCGGCGGATGAACTGTCGGACACCTGCCCAAGGGGTCTTGACGGTGCGGGGCTTGCCGTCCGAACCGGCGAAGGCGAACTCGGCGTCGGAGGGCGGATCAAATGCGGTGTCGGCCGACCAGGATCCGTTCCGGCGCGCGTACCAATGGCCGTTGACGAAGGCGCGGACGGTGTCGGCGGGACCGGAATCGACGAGTTGGACGGGGCCGGTCGGGAGGCCGTTGGTGATGGAGCGGTGAAGCGCGACCTCCTGCTTGAAACGCTGGGGGATCGGCGTGATGGCGGCGCGGGCGGCAAGCGAGGTGAGCCCAAGCGTGAGTGCTAGGCCCAGCAGGGGGCGATGAAACCAACGAGGCGGCATCCCGGGATCGTGCCTCGTTGCTGGAGGATCCTGCAAACCCCCAGACGGTGGAATTCCGCCCGGGGGCGCATTCCGACACTGCGCCCGTTTGAGAACAGGAACGGGGTGGCGACGTCCTCGTCGCCTTGGGAATGGGCTTGGGAGGGCAACGAAGACGTTGCCGCCCCGTTTGACGCAGGGGCATTGTCAGGATGCGCCCTCGGACCGGCTAGAGATCAAGGCCCCGTCGGGATCGTCAGGAGCGGTTGGCGCCCGTTGCCGGTGGCGGTCTGTAGCGAGAACAGCGTGTGCAGGAGGGCGAAGGCCACGCGGGAAGGAACGTCGTTGTCCGCGATGTAGAACCAGTGCCCGCGATGGAAGACCTGGACCGATGTCTTCGGTGGCCGACTGGTCGAGTGATGGACGTGGAAGTAGCGCAGGGCGGGTTCCAGGAGCGGGACGGATTCGCCACCGGGCCCACGAAGCATCGGGACGAGACCACCGGTGATGTGGTCGGGCGGGACTTCGACGCCCTTGGCCATGAATCCCATGACGGCAGCGAGCGAACGGGCGTCGATGGCGATCTCGGCGGTGCTCTGGGCATGACCGCCGTTGCGGAGGATGAAGTCGCGCCGGTTCATGTCCATGTTGAGCGCATCCCGGATGAAGAACGCGTCGGGGATGACGGCGTTGTTGGTGATCATCCGGGGGAAGAGCCGGATGAGGTGGGCCGAGCCATTGGTGGCCATCTCGAGGCTGAGGCTGAGCTCGCCCATGCGCTGGAAGATGCGGAGCCGGCGGGCGACGTCCTCGAAGAGTTGGTAGCGGGGATGATCCGAAGGGGCGAGTCCGGCGGATTCAACGGCATTCTCGACGCCATTGATGCGCTGGACGCAGACCATGAGGAGGAGGTCGATGGGCCAGCCGGACTGGGAAAGGAGGACGATGGTCTCGGCCGGGATGGGCGTCAGGAGCCGACGCGCGAACTGCTCTCCCTGGAGCGGGGAGTAGGTGATCGTCGGGCGTTCGGCGTAGCCAATGCCGACGCCGAGGGGGACGCGTTCGGTGGTCCGGGGGCCGACGACGACCGGATCCGCACCGGCGTTGGCGCGGCCTTCGATGGCGTACTGGACGACGACGTTGCCCATCTCGAGGAAGAGGGGCGTGTCGACGTAACGGGTGCGGACGAGGTTCAGGAGGAGTTGCTCGTCGAGGGAACGGACGATCTGCTGGTTGTAGTCGAGGTTCTCGCCGTGGATCAGGCGGGGTCCGATGCCGGTGGCGCAGCCTCCGAAGAGGAGGGCAAGGAGGGAGAGGATGAAGGCGCGCAGCATGCGGCTGTCATCGGAGCACAACGGAGGGGAGGAGGGGAAGGGCGGGTAGGACCAGTCGGCAGTTTCCAGTCGCCAGATTCCCCGCCTCCTGACGTCGGCGGCTACGTAGGTAACGATAGGGGTAGGGATGGCCCGGATGGGCCACCCCTCCCTCCAAACCGTACGTGCAGATCTCCCGCATACGGCTTTCCAGTCAGCGTCGCCGGGCTGCGGCGATCATCACTGCCACCTCGTAGGCCGTACTCAGACTGTACAGTCCACGCCGTGCGAACCACGCGTTCGGGTACCGATTGTTCGCGCGCCCCTTCCCGTTCCGGGTATGTCCCCGGCGCTTCTCCATCAGGCTGCGCAAGCGTCGCCTCACAAACCCATCCAACCGCTCAAACGTCCACCTCACACTGTGTTTGAAGTACTCAAACCAGCCTTTCAGCGTCCGATTCAGCTTGGCGATGATCGCTTTGAAGCTCCGCCCATCGGTCCGGCCGGTCTGTTCACAGATCGTTTCCTTCAACTTCTCCAGGCTCTTCTTCCGCGGCCATTTCCGGCCCCTTTCAAAGTGGTACCCAAGGAAGTCGAATCCCTCTCCGCGACTCAGATCGACCAGCCGGGTCTTCGTTGGATGCAGGGTCAGTCCAGCCTCCCGGACCCACGCCCTCACGCCTTCCAACGCCTTTTCAGCGTCAGCTGCGCTCCGGCACAGGATCACGAAGTCATCCGCATAGCGCACCATCTCCCACCCCTGCCTCGCCATTTCATGGTCCAGCGGGTTCAGGTACAGATTCGCCAACAGCGGACTGATCACTCCTCCCTGCGGGGTTCCTTGCTCACTGGCTTTCCAGCCCTGCGTCGCCTCCATCACTCCAGCCTTCAGGAATCCTTCCACCAAGGCCAGTATCCGCCCGTCCGCCACCCGAGACTTCACCAGTCCCATCAGCTTCTCGTGCGGGATCGTGTCGAAGTAGCTCTTCAGGTCCGCGTCCACCACGTGGACATACCCCAACTCCACCAACTCGTTGACCCGTCTCAGCGCATCCTTGGCTCCTCTTCCAGGCCGGAATCCGTAGCTGTGCTCCGCAAACTCTGCCTCAAAGATCGGCTCCAGGACGTGCCTCACCGCACCTTGTACGATGCGGTCCCTTACCGCCGGGATTCCCAGCGGTCGCTTCTCCGTGCTGCCGACCTTGTCGATCCAAGTCCGGCGCACGGGTTGTGGATGGTAGCTGCCGCGCCTCAATTCCTCCGCCAACCGTTCCAATTCAGGTCCGGCTTGCTCGGCGAATCGCGCCAGCGTCTGCCTGTCCACTCCGGGTCCGCCCCGATTCGCCCGCACCTTTTCGTACGCGCTCCTCAGGTTGGCCGCGGCATGGGTCTTGTCCACCAGCGTGTACCAGACCCGGTTCTTCAACTCGGTTGACCCGAGCCGTGACAACATGCGCTCCGTCCAAACGCTCCGTTCCACCCAGCTCCACCGGTCTGGTGGGTTTTGGGCTTCTTCCGCCGGGCTAGACATCTGAGATGCCACTCGGTCCGGTTTTCCTTCAGGCTTCTGGTTCATCACGCATTCGCTTTCCTGCACCCCTTGGCTCCACGGGGGTTAGCCGCTTCCTCGCTACTACGGGTGCTGTGACTCCCCGCGGCGTCCGGTGCTCGCTTGACGCTCGCTCCGGCCGTTCTGTTCCTCGGGGTCTCCCTGATTCTCTCACACCGACTTCCCGCCATTCTGTCTTCAACCATCAGCGTCCGGTCCGGGGATCGCCCGGATGCCAGCAGGTCTTTCCTGCCCAGACAGACTTCGCCACATCGCTCGAGGGCTCGTCCACGGCACTGCCGACCGAATCAAGTTCACGGTGGGGACCTACCATGGTCCCTCATGTTACGGACTGGCGGTTCTCGTTCCATTGCTCTCCACCTTGTGTTGCCACAACGCAGTTACGGTTCGATACCTCACGGCTACTCACCGCAAGGAAGGGGACTTTCACCCCTCAGTCTGTGTGCCTTCTCAGGCGCACGGGCGGCAACGTCCTCGTTGCCCCCGCCAGCCTTTTCCCGAGGCGATGAGGACATCGCCGCTCCGTTCCCATTCTCAATCGGGGGCAGTGTCACGATGCGCCCGCCGCAATCCGTGGCAATTTGCCGTTGACTGTCGGCGGCAAGCAGGCGTGACCTGCCCTATCCAAGCACGCATGAAATCCCGATTCCGGCCGGTGATTGATGCGGTGACGATCTTTTCGCCGGTGGAGCATGCGCTGCATCCGGTGCCGGGCCTGCCGATCGGTGCGGGCAAGGCACCGGAGTTGCCGGCGATCGTATCGGAATTGGATGCTGGGAGCGGCAGCCTGAGGCTGAAGTGGCCGGCGGGATTGGCGGGGGTGCGGTTGCAGCAGGCTGACCGCCTCAAGACGCCGATGGTGTGGCGGGATGTGGAGGGTGGCCCGGATGGGGAGTACAAGGTTCCGATGCCATCGGCGGGTCAGGTCTTCTTTCGGCTGCACCATCGACCGTAGGACTACACCCGATTTTCACCGAGTGCGGCGCGGGACGAGAGGAGAGGCGGAGGGAAGTGGATAGGGACTTGCAAATGGGGGTACTCGTACTCGTACTCCTACTCGGGCCGATGGCGTGAGTTGATGGTCGCCGAGGATTGGGCTGCGGATCGAGTACGAGTACCGCCCTGCGGGCTGAGTACGAGTACGAGTACGGGCGGGAGGAGGGGCGGAGGCGGAGGGAAGTGGAGATGGATGAGCGAATGGGGGTACTCGTACTCGTACTCCTACTCGGGCCGATGGCGGAGTTGATGGGCGTCGAGCATTTGGCTGTGGGTCGAGTACGAGTACCGCCCTGCGGGCTGAGTACGGGTGCGAGTACGGGCGGGAGGAGAGGAGAGATGGAGGGAAGTGGAGATGGATGAGCGAATGGGGGTACTCGTACTCGTACTCCTACTCGAGCCGATGGCGAAGTTGATGGGCGCCGAGTATCTGGCTGCGGATCGAGTACGAGTACGAGTACCGCCCTGCGGGCTGAGTACGAGTACGAGTACGGGCGGGAGGAGGGGGGAGGGCCCGCTCAGAGGATATTCGCCGCAGTCTCGGCGAGTTCGGAGCGTTCGCCCTTGGAGAGTTCGACGTGGGCGGAGATCGACTGCCCGCGGAAGCGGTTCACGACGTAGGTGAAGCCGTTGGAGCCGGCGTCGACGTAGGGGTTGTCGATCTGGTAGGGGTCGCCGGTGAGGATGATCTTCGTGCCTTGGCCGACGCGCGTGATGATGGTCTTGGCCTCGAGCGGGGTGAGGTTCTGGGCCTCGTCGACGATCATGTACTGGTGTGCGATCGACCGGCCGCGGATGTAGGACAGGGCTTCGACGACGATGGTGCCCGAGCGGAGGAGATCGGTGGTCCGGCCGTGCTCGCGGCCCATGTTGAGGTCGCCGAGCATCTCGAGGGCGTCGTGGATGGGTTGCATCCACGGCGAGAGCTTTTCTTCGAGGGAACCCGGAAGGAAGCCGAGTTCCTTGCCCATGGCGATGGTGGGACGGGCGACGACGAGGCGGCGGAACTCGCGGTCGGTGACGGTCTTCTTCAGTCCGGCGGCGAGGGCGATGAGCGTCTTTCCGGTACCGGCCTTGCCCATGAGGGTGACTAGCTTGATGCGTTCGTCGAGGAGGGCATCGAGGGCGAAGTGCTGGTCGCGGTTGCGGGGCTTGATGCCCCAGACGTTCTGGACGTCGTTGAGGGCGATGATGCGGTTGCCGGCGGCGTTGACGCGGCCGAGGACGGAGCGTTTGCCGGCACCTTCCTCGAAGACCGTGCAGTACTGGTTCGGGTAGCGGACGGGTCCCTCGGGCATGGGCATCTCGCCATGGAGTCGGAAGCTTGTGTGGCTGCTGGCCGGGGCGGACACCTCGAAGAAGCCAGTGTAGAGGTCCTTCAGGTTGACCTGGTCGGTCTCGTAGTCTTCGGCGGGCAGGCCGTAGACGTCGGCCTTGAGGCGGAGGTTGATATCCTTCGTGACGAGGATCGTCGGGTGCGATCGGTCCTCTGCCTGGACGGCGAGGGCGAGGGCGAGGATGCGGGAATCGACGGAGCCGTTGGAGGGCGGGAGGGCGGGCCCGCCGCGGCGGGAGGGCGACTCGAAGATGATGCGCAGCGTGCCACCGTTGCTGAGGTGGACGCCCTTGGAGAGGGAGCCCTGGGCGCGGAGGGTGTCGAGGCGGCGGGAGACGGAGCGGGCGTTCTGGCCGCGTTCGCTCGTCTCACGCTTGAACTTGTCGATCTCCTCGATGACCTCGATGGGGACCAGGACCTGGTTGTCCTGGAAGTTCAGGAGGGCGTTCGGATCGTGGAGGAGGACGTTGGTATCGAGGACGTAGTTCTTGATGTGATTCTGCTCGGCCTGGATGGGGGCAGCCGGGGGACGGGGACGGCGTGAGGGGCGGGAGGCTGCGGGGCGGTCGGCGGAGGCGCCGGAGTCAATCGCGCGTTCAAGCACGGCCCCAACGATGCGCGCAGTCGGATCCGGGACAAGCGGTTTTTTGTGTCGGTTTGGAGGAGGGGCAGAGTTTGAAGTTTTCAGATTCAATTTTGAAGCAGGCTGGGGCTTGAAACCTGAATCTTGAAACTCGGAACTATCCCACGGCTCGACGGAGGTCTCGCCCCACCCCAAAAGAAAACGGCGTCAGGCCAGGGGCCTGACGCCGGGTCGTGACGGGATCGTGTCCCGGATCCGTTCAGCGGGCGACGGCGCGGTAGAACGCGGCGGCGCTGGATGCCGGGGCGGTAAACGGCTGGGAGGTGGTGGCGGTGCCGACCTTCGTCCAAGTACCGAGGGTGGAGCCGGACTCGATGTCGTAGGAGCCGGGGTCGGCGACGGTGATGACGATGTTCGCGCCATTCAGCGTGGCCGTGACGGTGGTGCGGACCTTCGTGGAGAGGTCGAGCGTGTAGGCGAAGAGGCCTTGGTTGGAATCGAGGGCGAACACGCGGTTGCCGGCGAACGCGAGGGAACCGGTGCCGTTCACGTTCGGGTTGTCGACGGGGAAGAGCTCCTGGTCGAGGAGGACGGGAGTCTCGATGTCGGCGAGGCTGTAGAGGAGGACGTTGTCCGGTGTTTCGAGCGCGGTTCCGACCAGCAGGTTCCGGGTGGCGTCGAAGGCCAGGTGCGCGACAGAGGTCGGGATGAGTCCGGCGCCGTAGGTGCGGGCGAGCGTGGCACTGCCGTTGGCGGGATCAAAGGCCACGTGGACGATCGGGGAACCGGACGCGGTGCCGAAGACCGTGTTGCCAGGGCCGAAGGTGATGCCGAGACCGAACGCACCATTGGCGACGCCATCGGGCGTGTAGACCTTGGTGGTGGCGGTGGAGCCGCCGGTGATGTTCACAATGGCGAACGAATTGGCCGAACGGGAACCGTACAACAGTTCGGTCGAATCACCTCGGCCGCGGACGGCGAAGGTGTCACCGAAGCGGACGTCGGCAGGCAGTTCCGCAACTTCGATCGCGGTGGGAGCTGCGCCGGGGGCATCGGAGTCCCATCGGTAGACGCGGAGGATGGCGCCGCTGCCGGCGACCGGGAGGTTGAGGTTGGAGAGATAGACGGCACCGTCCTCGGCGACGCCGATCATGTTGGCGGGCAGGGTTCCACCAGCGACAACGTTGATGCCATCGCCGTCGGTGGTGGTAAGGCGATGCTTCTCGGCTCCGGTGGCGGGGTCGAGTACGACCACGAAGTTGCCACCCGAGCGCGAGACGTAGAGGAGGTTTCCGGAGACCGGGTTGAAGGCCAGGCCGCGTTGGGTGCTGTCCGTGTTGAGGGTGTCGCGTTCGCCCGGGAGGACCCGCCAGGCTGGGGTGAGGACGGTGGTGGTGAAGGGTTCGCGGACGAAGACGTTCGCGGGGTTGCTGGTGACGCTGCCTGCGCCGTTCGAGATGACGACGGCGTAGGCACCGGACTGGTTGGTGGTCAGCGAGGTCAGGTTGAGGCTGGCCTGGGTCGCGCCTGCGACCGGGGCGTCATCGCGGAGCCACTGGTAGGAGAGCGGTGCAGAGCCTTGTGCGCCGACACTGAGCGAGAAGCTCGTGCCGACATACGGCGATCCGCCGGTCGGCTGCGTGGCCACGGACGGGGCGGTGAGCTGGATCTGGATCAGGGCCGCAAGGAGGCCGTTGTTCGTCTCGAGGGCGAACAGCGTGTCGTCCGAGAAGGCTGCTGCACCGGTGCCGTTGCCATTGGCGTTCGCCGCCGGGAATGGCAGGGGCGAACCGATCTGCACCGGTGCGGCGGGATCGGAGATGTCGTAGACGCGGACGTTGTGGGCGGCGATGTCGACGGCCGCGAGGCGCTTGGCGGAGGCATCCGTGGCGATGTTCGCGCTGGAGAGTGGAACGATGCCGGTGGCGTAGGTCGTGAGGGTTCGTGCGGTCTTCGTGGCCTCGACCAGTTCCAGTCGCCGGAGGTTGGAAGTATTGATGTCGGTGAAGACCGTGTTGCCCGGTCCCCAGGCGAGACCGAGCCCGGCGGTTCCGGAGGCGAGGTCGGTGGTGTAGGCCGTGGGCGTGAAGTTCACGCCGTCGGTGGTGCGGAACACGAGCAGGTACTTGCCGGTGCGCGAGCTGAGGAGGAGTTCGGTGGAAGTCCCGGAACCGCGGACGGCGAAGGCGTCGCCGAAGCGGACGTCATTGGCGGTTCCTGCAACGAGGCCGAGGTCGGTGGCCACGGTGCCGCCGTAGGCGAGGGAAACCGGTTCGGCGACGTCCGCCTTGGCCCAGCGATAGATCCGGACGGGTTGCGCTGCGGAGGTGGCGAGGTTGCAGGCGTAGAGCGCGCCGTCGGTGCCAGCACCGATCAGGTTCAAGGTGAACGTGCCGCCAGAGAGGATCGTGTCACCGTTGGCATCGGCGAAGGAGAGCGTGCGGGGCACGCCGAGGTTCGGGTCCTCGGAGCCATCCGCGCCGGTGGCGGCGTCGAGCAGGATGACCTTGGGAGACCCTTGGCGCGGGGTGATGGCGACGTACTTGCCGACGGGATCGTAGGCGATGCCGCGGAGGAGGTTTCCGGTTTCGACGTACTCGCGGTCACCGGGGGCGACCTGCCATTTGGGGATGAGTTCGTCAGCCTGGAGGGCGAGGCTCCCTGCGATCGAGGCCAGGCCCAGTGCGAGGGCGGGCAGGCGGAAAATCGGGTTCATAGGATTTGTCAGTGATGGCCGAGGCTTTCGGTTCCCGGTCCGGGGAAAGCAGTACCCGCGGGTGCTGGTTTAGTCAAAGGGTCGCCCCTCAGCAGTGCTCGCATGCCCCCTTGCGGAGGGGTGGTGGGATCGGGCAAAGAAGGGAATGGGCTTTCCCGGATGGACAGCGTGGACGGGTGGCGCGGGCCGACGCCGAGGGTGGCGCTGGATTCTGGGCGTCGCCGTTCTGGTGGGCGTGGTCTGGGTGTCATCGCGTTCCGGGAGGTCGGATCTGGAGCCGTATCATCGCGGTCGTTGGTATTCCGAGTGGCTCGAGCGGGCACCTGGAACCCGGGCGGAGAACCTCGAGGCGCAGGCTGCCATCGTGGCGATCGGCACAAATGCGATTCCGTTCCTGCTGGCGGAGGCGACCTATGTGGATCCACCGGCTTCGGCCTGGCTGGCGGGCAAGTTGCGAAGCTTCAACCTGATCAGCATCGGCCTTGAGCCGTGGTGGAACGATTCCCGCAAGCGCGCGTATCGGGCGCGGCTGGGGATTTCGCATCTGGTGTCGCGTGGGGTGGACCTCGCGCCAACGCTCTTCCGGATGCTTCGGGGCTCGGAACTGGAGGCGCAGCGGGTCGTGGCGTCGGTGGACGAGACCCTGATGGATCGGGAGGTCGTGCAGTCGGCATTTTGGACGGCGATGCACGAGCTCCTGACGGATCCCGACGAGAAGGTTCGGCGGCGTGGCGCGGCGCTGCTGGAGGTGGGTTTCGGGTTGAAGCGGCTGGATGATGCGGAAGGCGTCCGGCGATCGATGGACGACCTTGGGACAATGGCGGGTTACCGCGCTTGGGTGGCGCTTCCCGGATTGGGAGTGGCACCTGCAACGGCCGGTGAGTGGGTGCGGGCGGGCCTGGCGGACCCACGTCTGATCGTGCGCTGGCGGGCGGCCTCGGCGGTGCGTTGGCACGGGACGAATCTCGGCGACGTGGTCCCGGCATTGGAGTCGGCTCTGCTTCGGGAGCCCAGTTTCCCGCGGGGGGCGAACGAATACCTCACGGTCGCCATGACCACGAACCTCATGACTCTCGCGCTTGAGCGGGCCAAGGGTGGACCTGCGAGGTAATCCGGCCGCAGGGGAATCATGGCAGCTTCCATGCCGGAAGAGTTTCACCCGGAGACGCGGACAGCGCAGGGCTGTAGGCCACGTGCCCCCACGCGGCGCTCCTGGACCCCGCCGGGTGAGGGCACCCGGCCTTCTGTCTTTCGGCAAAGAAAGGCCGCAACGAGGTTATGAGGCATCGAGGTTTTTGGCCGAAAGAAACGCAAAGGCCGAAAAAGGGGGCACGGCGGTGGCCTTTTGAGGTTGGCGTCGAGGTTCGGTCGGTGCCTTGAGGACCTCTGAGCCGTGTCCATGCGGTTGGGTACGCGGTGCAGGTTCACGCAGAGACGCCGAGACGCGAAGAATCAACACCTGGCCGACAAGCCGGGCCGTCACCATCTGGTGAACGGTTGCCGACGCTGGCACATTCGTGACCCGCCTCGCTCTCCGCGGCTCCGCGTGAGACTACTATTGCATGGACACGGCTTAGCCGTGAGGCCGTCGTGTCCGGATCCATCCCCAGGTGAACAGCGCGATCAAGGTAGGTACGGTGATGGCGGTGATGACCTGGGGTGCGGTGGCTTCGAAGGTCCAACGCCAAGGCCCGATTAGGATTGAAGTCCGGCTCTTGCGCTCGGGCGGGTTGGCGAGGTGGTTGACCTGGTTCACCTCGACGAGTCCGTAAGATCCGCCGGGGGCCTTGAACCACCAGTCCCGCCGGAGGGCGACCGAGGTGGGCGCGGAACCCAGGGTCTGGGCCTGCGCGACCGCGGGGAACTCCCGGCAGGCAATGCAGGCGCCAAAGGCCGCGACCAGCAGGCAGGTGCGGAATCGCCGATTGGCAATGTCAGGACCGAAAGTCATTGAAGCTCCTTGGGGGCGAACCTGCCGGAGTGATGAATCGGCGGCAATCGTGCATTCAGGGAGTAACCAGGCTTGGTTACCTGACTCTTTGCGACTGGTTCAGTCATGGAGATGCCATGAAGCTGACGCCGTTTCTCCGGCTTCGTGACTGAATCGTTACGGTTGTGCCCAGAGGTTGCCATGGGGGCATCCCTAGGCTGGGGGCGATGAATCGAATGGTGAAAGGATCTTGGGCGCCGCGGTGGCTGGCTGGAGCAACAGTGGCGGGTGTCGTGTTGATGATCGCCGGCTGCGCGACGCCTTCCTCGCGGCTGAACCGGATCAGTCCGGGGATGACCCGGGACGAGGTGGTGTCCGCCCTCGGACGCCCGCACGGTGTCGCCGCGCAGGGGAATGTCGAGTACCTCACCTACAACCTGCTGAACAAGGGCGTGGGCGACATGAAGGAGTACGCGGTGAAGGTCGTGGACGGTCGCGTGCTTTCCTTCGGCGAGAAGTCGGATTTCGGTCCGAACCTGCTCGTGACGAACGAGCCGGCGA
The DNA here is from genome assembly GCA_965284395.1 of Limisphaerales bacterium. Classification (GTDB taxonomy): domain Bacteria; phylum Verrucomicrobiota; class Verrucomicrobiia; order Limisphaerales; family UBA9464; genus UBA6176. Next base: position 2,899,459 of record OZ260084.1, read on the forward strand.
TGAAGTGAGGCGGTAGAGCGAATCCCAACCCGGATCCACATACCCATGCATGCCCATTTCATTCCCTCGCTGGCGAACGCTCTGACCTTTGCGTTCGAGAAGGCGACCATCGAGGGCAAGCTCACGATCTCGGCCCTGATGATCGTCTCGATGATCAGCTGGACGGTGATCATCACGAAGGGGCTGCAGCTCCTGAAGGCGCGGCGGATGACCAAGAAGTTCTTCGACGCCTACCGGGCGTCGAAGGATCCGCTCGACGTGTTGAAGTCGGGCACGGATTTCACCGGGGCACCCGCCTACGAGGTCTACGCGGCGGGCGTGGAGGAGTTGAAGTATCACCTCGAGCACAATCCGATCCAGCTGAAGGGCCAGACGCGGGTGAGCCACGAGGCGTTTGCGAACGTGCAGGTGGCCTTTGAACGCGCTGTGTCGGCCGAGGCGCTCTCGCTGGAAAAGGGAATGATCATCCTGACGACGGCGGTGGCGGGCGGGCCCTTCATCGGTCTGCTGGGCACGGTCTGGGGTGTCATGGAGACTTTCTCGGGCATCGCCAAGGCGGCGAGCGCGAGCCTGACCGCGATGGCGCCGGGCGTGGCCGGTGCGTTGATCGCGACCGTTGTCGGACTGTTCGTCGCGATTCCCGCGATGTTCGCGTACAACCTGATGATCACGAGCATCCGGCAGTTGACGCAGGAGCTGGACAACTTCAACTCGGAGATCTCCACGGACCTCGAGCATCGCTATGTGGACAACCGGGCGCTGGCGGACGAGATCGCGGATGCCTTGCGGGCGATGAAGGCGGCCGAGCGGGACGAGGCGGTGGTCGCATGAGCGCGGGAGGAGGAAGAGGGCGGCGGGGACGGAAGAAGTTCTCGGCGTCGCATCACCACACGCTGAACGAGCTGAACGTGACGCCGTTGTTGGACCTGGCGTTCGTGCTGCTGGTGATCTTCATCATCACGACGGCACCGACGACCAACGACATCGACATCAACCTTCCCTCGGCCTCGCAGCAGCCGGCGGCGAATCAGGCGAAGCAGGACATCAACAACGTGACGGTATCGTCGGACGGCAAGGTCTACTTCAACGCCGAGCCCATCACGTTGCCCGAGCTGGAGAAAAAGCTCATCGAGTTCCGGAAGAACAATCCGGACCTGAGCGTGATCGTGCGCGGCGACGAGCAGGTGAACTACCAGAAGGTGGTGGCGGTGCTCGACATCCTGACGCGGGCGAACGTGACCAAGATCGGCATGGCGACCGACACGGCGGCCTCCGAGTAGACAGCAGTCTCCCAACCTCTTCACCGGAATGGCTCCCCGAAAGGCCAAGGCCCAGACGAACGCGAGTCTGGCGATATCCGTGATCGTCCACGTGGCGGCGATCGGCGGCATCTTCTACTTCGCGCACAAGACGGGATTGCTGCCGCAACAGGTCTACAAGATCACCGGCATCAAACCGCCGGAGGAAAAGAAGAAGCCCAAGCCGAAGCCGCCCGAGGACGTGCCCAAGCCTCCGACGGCCATCCAGGAAACCACGGAGGCGCCCCCGGATCCGACGTCAAAACCGGCTCCGGCGGATGTGCCGTTGACGGCGAACCGCGGCAACTCCGACGCTCCGGCTGCGCGCGGCAATGGCGGGTTCAGTGCGCAGGCGCGCCCGCAGGGTGCGAAGCCGGTGAATCCAATCCAGGCGAAGCCTGGCACGGGAACGCCGGGCGGAACCGGCACGGCGCCGCCGAAGGGGTCCGTGGTCGCGCCGGCGGCGGCCAACTCGGCCTTCTCCGAAGCGCGGACCAAACCCTCAACGGTGGAGTCGGTGCTGGAGGACCGGAAGAACGCGGCGACCACGCAGGAATCCGTGTCGTCGGAGCAGATCTCCCGCACCGGGTCTGGTGATGCGGCGGCGGTGGTGACGAAGGTCACGGGCGTCGTGGCGGTGGAGAACAAGCAGGTCGTGGTTCGCGGTCTGAGCGACCGTTACAACGTCTCGACGTTGAACGGTGCCGAGCTTCCGTCAGCGGATCCGCGACGACGGGCGGCGCAACTGGACCTGATTCCGTCGGCAATGATCGACCGGGTCGTCGTCAGCAAGACCTTCACGCCCGACCTGCAGGGCGGGTTCGCGGGCGGATCGGTCAACATCGTCACGAAATCCTTTCCCGCGAAGGCGTTCACGACCGTGACCGCGGGCGTGGGCTACAACACCATCTCGACCGGCAACGACCGGTTCCTTTCGGCCCCGGGCAGCGGCACGGACTGGTTGGGTATGGATGATGGGCTTCGCACGCTTCCACCCGAGGTCTTCATCCCGAGCACGATCCTGGATCGACCGACGCCGGGAACGCCGGACATCCTGAACCAGTACGAGCCGTTGCGCATCGAGGCGTTCGGGGCATTCCGCGCGAACCAGCCCGAGTTTCGGGCGCGACGGCTGGAGCAGGCTACGGCCTATGACAACGCGCTGCGCTCGTTCAAGACGGGAACGTTCGCACCGACGGGCGAGGCGCCCGGGCCGAATCGCAACTTTGCTCTCGCGTCCGGCGACACCAGTTGGCTCTTCGGGCACCGCGTGGGTTGGTTCGCGTCAGTGAACTACGAGCAGAAGACGCGCTTCGAGGAAGGCGCCTTCCGCGGTCGTTACAACTCCGAGCCCGATACCTACGACGGCGGGCCGCTTCAGCGGTTGTCCGAGTTCAACGTCGACCGGGCGATCCAGGAGAACCAGTGGGGCGCGGTCGCCACGCTCGCCTATGAGCTGATGCCGGGGCACGAGTTGGGCTTCAACTTCGTGCGGAACCAGAACGGCACGGCGATCGGTTCGATCCAGAACGGACGTGTGTTCGGGTTCGACCAGTTCAATCCGGTCGAGACCTCGCGGAGCCGGCTGAACATCGTCAGCTGGCAGGAGCGCTACCTCGAGAACTACCAGTTCAAGGGTCACCACGTGTTCGGCGAGGTGAACGACCTGCAGGCGGATTGGCTGCTGTCCCTGGCCTCGACGGGCGAGGATACGCCGGACCTGCGGATCTTCCCGATGCGGCTCGATCCGCAGCCCGACGGTACCTATATCATCGAGGCCCGGAATCCGGACCTGCCGAACGTCAACTTCCCGACTCGGTTGTTCCGCGAGAGCACCGAGGAGAACGGCAATTTCAAGGTCGACCTGACGTTCCCGTTCACGCCGGGCAACGGGCTGGAAAGCGCGCTCAAGGGCGGCATCTTCACGAGCGGTTCCACCCGCAAGCTGACGGAGCACCGCTTCAGTTATCTGGTGCCCTCGGGCACGGACGACGAGCCGAGCGACTATGCGAACAGCGTCCTCGACTTCAGCGGGCAGCGTTTCACGGAAGTGGCGGCACCTGGTGGACGGCGTCGGTTCCAGTTCAGCGAACCGTTCTTCGACACGAGCTTCATCGGACCCTACGGCTACAATGGTCGCCAAGTGATCCAGGCGGCTTACCTGATGGGCGACTTCTTCGTGCACCCGAAGCTCCGCCTGGTGGGTGGGGCGCGGGCGGAGACGACGCGTCTGAGCATTACCCCGTTCGCGCTCAGCCGGCTTCCGGGAGACACCCGGTCGTCGATCACCCTGAACACCGACGACGTCCTGCCGTCGGCGGGCGCGGTTTTCCTGGTGACTTCAAACATCAACGTCCGCCTGAACTACTCCGGCACGATCGCCCGCCCCACCTACCGCGAGTTCGGTCCGGTCGAGTTGATCGACGTTGAAGAGGATCTCGTGGTCCGCGGGAATCCGGAGCTGAAGCGGACGACGATCGAGAACTACGACGCGCGGGTGGAGTGGTTCCCGAATCCGGGCGAACTGGTGTCGCTGGGCATCTTCCAGAAGGACCTCAAGGATCCGATCGAGCGGTTCTACCTCGATCCGCAGAACAACATCGTCAGCTTCACCAACCGTCCGACGGCGATTGTGCGGGGCATCGAGTTCGAGGTCCGCAAGAAGCTCGGTTTCGTGGATCCGCTGCTGAACGACTTCTCGATTGGGGGGAACTATTCCTTCATCGATTCCGAGGTCGACGTTCCCTACTCGGGCAACGGCGTGGACGTGCTGGTCTATCAGCGGACGCTGTTCGACCAGCCGGAGTACGTGTTGAACGTTGATCTTGCCTACGACAATCCGCGGACGGGGACGTCGTTCTCGGTGGTTTTCAGCCGGACGGGCGAGCGGTTGGCGCTGGACGTGCCGAACGCCCCGAACGCCTACGAGCAGCCGATCAACACCCTGGACCTGTTCGTCTCCCAGCGGCTTGGCCGGCATTGGAAGCTGCGCTTCGGTGCGCGGAACCTGCTGGATCCACAGATCCGGACCATATTCGTCTCGGACTTCGGCGGCGCGCGGAATGACTTCAACGGGAACTATGTCTTCCGCTCCTACCAGCGGGGCATCACCTATACCGTGAGCCTGTCGGCGGAGTTTTAGGCCGGATAATAGAGCGGGGCGGCGATGTCCTCATCGCCCGGGAAAAGGTGAGGAAGGGCAACGGGGACGTTGCCGCTCCGATTGAGGATGGGGGTAGTGCCTCGGATCAACGGCGGGTGTCGCGGAAGTGGCGGATCGCGTTCTCGAAGCTGCCGAGCAGGCGCTGGAGGTAGGCGTCCGGATGGAAGTGGGGGTAGTGGCGGCGTGCGCCCGCGGCGAGTTGCTGGATACGGTCGCGGTTCGAAAGCAGTCCATCAAGTGCCGTGGCCAGTGCCTCGGGCGTCCGGTCTGGGACGCGCACGGCGGCCTCGCCATCCCGAAACCATTCGTCGGCGCCACCACCGCCAAACCCGACGAGGGCGCGTCCATGGGACATGGCTTCGACACCGACGAGACCGAACGGTTCCAGACGGAGGACCGGGAATAGGACGAGTTCGCAGCGGTCATACCACGATGCGACGTCGTCGGGGGAAACCTCGCCGATGAATTGGACCCGGTCCTGGCGGCCGAGCGAGCGGGACAGGTTTTCGAGGGCGCCGCGGTGCCATCCGTCCCCGGCGATCACCAGACGCCAGTCATGGTTGCGTAGCCGGGCTACGGCCTGGAGTGCGACCTGGACGCCTTTGGGCGGAACGAGGCGCGACGGAAGGAAGAGGAGCCCGGGTTCCTGCGGGATTCCAGAGGACTTCGGGACCGGAGCGTAAAGCGGGACCTGGTCGATCCGGGTGGGGTCGTGGTGGTTCTCAAGGAGGCCCTCACGCATGAATCCTGACGCGACCTGAAGGCGCATCCGGGGATGCCGACGCACTTGCTGGAGGTACTCGGTGCGGCGCCAGAAGAGGAGGTTTCCGACCGGGGACTTGCGGCCGCATCCCTGGGCGTAGTTCCAGAAGAGGCACGAGAGCCCGTGCGGGCGGTGGCAGGGGCTGAGATCGCGCTTCATCCGATCCCCGGCGGCGCAGAACCACGTCTGGTCGTGCAGGAACACCGTTGCCGGAACTGTGGCCGCTTCGTCCAGCAGCGTCTCACCTCGGGCGGTGTGCAGTTGGATGACGTCGGGCTTCCACTCCTGAAGCAGCGCGCGGAATTCCCCCGGACGCCCGCCGTTGGGGAGCGATCGGACCGGACACCGGACGGCGACCGGACCCTCATCGAAGTAGGCGAGCAGGACTTCGTGACCGGCCGATTCGAGGAATTGGCAGGTCTCGACCACGACCCGGTTGGCTCCGCCGTTGAACGGGCGGGCCGAGTGGTTGACGAGGAGGACGCGCACTGGGGCGCGAGGATGGGGTGAACGGCGGGGAGGGAGAAAACTTTTTTGAACCCGGCTGAAACTCCGTGCTCAATGGCCGTGTAGACCTTGGCACCGGACACCAGTCGGTTGTGGAGTGGAGTGTGGCCCGTTCCCTCCCGGCTGGTGTCTCGGTGCCTTTGAGGACCGTATCGCCATGAGGAATCTTCGCAACGCCGCTGTTTGGGCCGCCTGCCTGACAATCGTCCCGGGTCTGTTTGCCGCTACCGAGGAACGATTCGACCGCCGGTTCAAGGTGGGGTCCGGAGCACAGGTGATCGTCGAGGTGGACTTCGGGGGGATCGAGGTGGTCACGAACGCGGCTCCGGAGGTCGTTATCGATGTCTTCCGCAAGGTGAAGGGGCCGAGCGCGCCCAAGGAGAGGGAATTCCTGGAGGAACGCCCGGTCGTTTTCACCGAAGACGAGGGCAAGGTGACCGTGAAGGCGGGCAAGGCGGGACGGCCCGGGGCCAACTGGAGCTGGAACAAGACGAAGCTGGAAGGCCTGTACAGGATCTCGGTTCCGGCCGATTGCCGGGTGCGGTTGGAGACGGCCGGCGGACACGTCCATGTCACGGGAATCCAGGCCGCGGTAGATGCCAAGACGGCTGGTGGGCCCCTCCGGTTCCAGGGCATCCGGGGCCCGATCAACGGGGACACATCGGGCGGTGGGGTTGCTGTCATCCAATGCGACGGCGAGATCGACGTCGAAACCAGCGGCGGCGGAATCGAAGTCAAGGGAGGCGCGGGAACACTCAACGCTGATACCTCTGGCGGTTCGATCCGCGTCACCCGGTTTGCCGGACCTGCACAAGTCGAGACCAGCGGCGGGAGCATCACGGTCGAGGAGATCGCCGGGAAGATCGTTGGAAGCACTTCTGGAGGCAGCATCAACGCCGTGCTTTCGGGTCCGACACTTCCGGGAACCGTGGATCTCGAAACTGCCGGTGGAAGCGTGAACCTGACCGTCCCTGACGGCGTCGCGTTCTCGCTCGATGCCGCGACCTCGTCCGGCGGGGTGCGCTCGGAGATTCCTGTCGAATTCGAAGGCAAGGCCCGGCGGAACGTCCTCAACGGCGTCGTGAACGGCGGCGGCCCCCGCGTGAAGCTCCGCACGAGCGGCGGCACGATTTCGGTCAAGAAGGGGATGGCAGCCGTGAGGTGACGCCACAGGCAACTGGCGACTGGAAACTCGGGACTGGGTGCATCTCGACACGGCCCCCGTTTGAGGACTGGAACGGGGCGGCGACGTCCTCGTCGCTCTGAGAAAGGGCTTGGGAGGGCAACGAGGACGTTGCCGCTCCGTTGAATGCAGGGGCCCCAACCCTTGGCTCCAGGCTCGCGTTGGTGGCGTTAGGCCGGTATGTCCGTCGGCGGATGGGGATTTCGTCGAAGGAATTTGCCGAGTTGCAGCGTCGGCTGGCGTCGGGAGCCAAGGCGGGGACGCCGGCAACCAAAGGCGCGCTGCCGGGAACCGAGGTGCCCGTCGTCCGGATGGTTCTCGGTATTGATCCCTCGCTCCGTGGGACCGGGTGGGGAGTGGTGGAGGTGGTAGGAGGCCGTCCGACCGGGCTGGCAGCGGGGACGATCCGATGTCCTGCGAGTTGGGCCAGGTCGCGATGCCTGCTGCGGATCCACGAGGAATTGCGCGACGTTCTGGGATTGCACCGGGCGGAGGTCTGCGCGGTGGAAGGCTTGTTCCATGCCCGGAACCTGCGCACGGCGATCATCATGGGTGAAGCGCGCGGGGCGGCGATGGCGGCAGCGGCAATTTCCGGACTGGCGGTTTACGAGGTGGCGCCGAGCAAGGTGAAGCTGGCGGTGGCCGGGCATGGTGGCGCGCGGAAGATCGCGGTGGCCCGGATGGTGCAACGGATGCTGGGACTCTCGGAGTTGCCGGAGCCGGATGCGGCCGACGCGCTCGCGATCGCGCTGACGTACATCCAGGAGGCAGGCCGGTTGTCGCTGAATGCGCCGAAGCGGGTTTGAGGAATGGGGGTGTAACCTTTTCGGGTTTCTGTCGTAGCACGCGACAACAACCCATGCAGACAACATCTACATCCCAAGGTTCCACCAATCGTCCGCCTCCGGGCCGTCCACCCATCCAACCCCAATCCCGTCCCAGCGGCGGTTACCCAGCCACGCCGTCCAGTCCGGTAGGCACATACTGGGTGATCTTCCGTCTGGCGGATGCGCTCGGACCGGACCAGTTCCAGGCCATCAAGGCCGAGGAAGAGACGGCCAATCAGGCGGAAGGCGGCGACGACTCGGCGCTGCGGCGTCGCATCGCCAAGCGCTTGGAACAGGAACTCGACGCCGGTCACGGCGACTGCTGGCTGCGGGACGAGCAGGTCGCGCGACTGGTGCAGTCGGCCCTGCAGGCAGGTCACGGGCGCCAGTATTCGCTTCGGGCCTGGTCCATCCTGCCGAATCACCTGCACGTGGTCTTCACGGTGTCGGACGGGGTGGATGCCGGGGCGATCGTGCGCGACTGGCGATCGTACACCACAAGCCAGGTCAACCTGGCGCTGGATCGGGGAGCGCACGAGCTGTGGGAGCGCCAGCCTTACCTTCGGGCGTTGCGGGACGAGGTCGATGTGAAGGCCCGCATCCGCAACGTCGAGTTCCGGGCCGTGAATGCCGGGCTGTGCCGGCGTCCGAGGGAATGGCGATGGAGCAGTGCCCACGAGTATGCGCCGGCTCCCTTGGCTCGGAGTCCGAAGGCCGGAATGGAACCAATGGATCGGGCAGCCGCGGCGGGGGAGGGGCTTGGCCGGGCTCGGCCGCCCGCGGCACCTTCGCCCACTTCTCCGTCGTCTCCACCGCTCGCGCCTCCGACTCCGCGGCCGACGCCATCGCCAACTCAGGCACCTCGGCCTCGACCCAGTTGAGCATCGGTCAGGGACAGGCCGTCCGGGCCGCAACCTGCGGAACGTTCCGTCGGCGGGGCCTCACAGACGGGCTCAGCCGCCAAACAGCCGCTGCCACCAACTCTTGGGGGCGGTGGCCTGGGGTTCACGGGACAGGGAATCGGCGATGCGGTTCCCGAGCGAGTCCGGGACGGCGGTCTGCTCGCGGTCGGCACGGATCACTTCCTCGGCGTTCTCGAAGGCCTTGGTGGTGCGCGTGTCCGACTGCTGGGTCTGGCCGGCCTGGGCGGACTGTTCTTGCTGGAGGCGATTGTTCATGGTTTCAGCCGGTCTTTCGGAAGGCAGTGGCGAAGGCTTTGCGGGCGCGATGGAGCTTGCCTCGGACCGCGTCGGCGGACTGGTGGGTGATCTGCGCGACGGCGTCGTAGCTCAGCTCCTGATCAGCGACGAGCAGGAGCAGGACGCGGTATTCCTCGGTTAATTCATCGAGGGCGCGCTGGATGCGCTGGCCGAGCTCGGACATCTCGACATCGCGGAAGGGACTCTCGGAGGCCCCGGCGGCATTCTCGATGACCGTTTCGTCGGACTGGGTGTGGACGTTCCGGGCGTGCCAGCTGGAGCGGAGGTTGGAGCAATGGTTGAGGGTGATCCGGTAGAGCCAGGTCTTGATGTCGGCATCGCCCCGGAAATGGCTGAGGTTCCGCCAGGCCTTCAGGAACACGTCGTGCGCGGCGTCCTCGGCCAGCGTCGGATCCCCGAGCAGCCGGAGAGCCAGGTAGAAGACCTGCTTGCTGTGCGTCTCGTAGAGCGCCGCAAACTCGGCAGGCAGGGAATCCGCCGCCGGGTGCGGCGGCGGCGGGACAGACTGGCTGTCAGGCGGCAGTTCCATCAGGTCGGAGCGGGGTTGCACGCGGATTGGACCCTGCCCGCAGCGATCTGTCACGGGGGGAGTTTGCCAGCGGCGACGCGGACCGGATTTCTCCCAGCGGCGACGCAGCGACGCGGCGGGGACCTTTTCCCGCAGGGGCCCAGAGGTGGAGGGAAGAACGATCGTCGCTGATGTCGCTCTCGTTGCTGTGAACCCCACCTTCGTTCCTTCGCGCCCTCGCGGCTTCGCGCGAAGCCGCGAGGACGCGAAGCAGGGAGGGGCGTTCTCGTCGTTCCGAGGTGAGGAAGAACCTGAGGCTCCAGGCGGCGCGTAGTTCGGACGACGTGGTTGGGGCAGACCTCTGCACGCCTGCCCTCCGTAGGTGCGGAGCACCGACAGACCGTAGCCCACGGCGTGAGCCGTGGGATCACACGGAAGGAAGACAAGAGCCCCGAATGGGGCGACAGAGGGGTGGCATGGGAATCGGCTCACGCGGAGACACGGAGCCGCGGAGGGGGAGGGTTTCCCGCAGAGTCGCAGGGAAGAACGATCGTCGCTGACGTCGCTCTCGTAGCTGTGAACACCCCCATCCCTTGGCGCCTTTGCGGCTTCGCGCGAAACCCTCTCGGTGGTGTGGATGGTTCGCGCGAAGCCGCGAAGGAGTTGAACGGGGTGGCAACGTCCCCGTTGCCCTGTCTCGCATCCGCTTTGCGCGGCTCAATCTTTTCAGCCTTTCCTATAACTTTTGCTTGCTTCGTACCCCCCCCCCCTCTCTGGTTCAAGTTGAACCCAGATACCCGGCCAACTCTATACGTTCCAAATTTTTGGGGGTGAAGGGAGTCGGTGTGGTGTCAGAGCGCCCAGCAATCATGAAGACTCCCGCCCCTTTTCGTTCGTAGCAGACGAGGTAACGAGGCTGGTCCCCATGGTAGTCCTATAGCCAAAACCCACGACTCTCAGTGTCGCGTCACTTGGACGCCCCGTCGTCTGGTGCCGACCGCTGTTGCCTTGGTGATTCTCTCCACGGCCTGCGTCGCGCAGGAGGTGCTGCAGAAGGCGGACTCGGACGCTCCAACGAAGCTCTCCGTCACTGCCCGCGCCGCCAACCATCGGATCCTCGAAAGCGTCACCACCGAACTCGCCGAGGATGGTTCCACCCGCGCGCGCACCAACTCCATCGTCGAGCTCGCCACGGGCCTGCATTACGTGGATGACAGCGGAAAATGGGCCGAAAGCGTCGAGGCCTTCGAGCTGGTTCCCGGTGCCGCTCGCGCCTGGCAGGCGCAGCATCGGGTGACGTTGGCCCATAACCCGAATACGCCCGCCGCAGTCCAGCATCGGCTGCCCGATGGACGCCTCCTCTCCAGTCATGTCCACGGCGTGGGATGGTATGACACGGCCACAGGCGAGTCCGTCCTTCTGGCCGAGGTCACGGATTCCAAGGGCCTCCTCGTGGAAGACAACGTCATCGTCTATCCCGACGCCCTCCGAGGCGAGATCACGGCCGAACTCAGATATACCTTCACGAAGTCCTCATTCGAGCAGGACATCATCCTGCGCGACGCCCCACCACCGCCGGAAACCTATGGATTGTCGTCCAAAACCTCCCGGCTCGAAGTATGGACCGAATTCGATGAACCGCTCGAACCCGTGGTTCGCGGCGAGGAGTCGGATCCGACCGCATCCGCCCAGCCGCGCAAGGATGTGGAACTGGACTTCGGTTCCATGCGCATCGGGACGGGCCGCTACTTCCGCTGGGGATCGGAGGACGAATCGCTGGGCCTGATGGTCAAGGAATGGATCCGGGAGCAGGACGGCCGGCGGTTCCTGGTCGAGGCGGTGGAGTACGGTCCGATTGCCGAATCGTTGAAGGCCTTGCCGCCGCCGTCGGGAGGCGGTGCCGATGCCTCGAAGCTGCGTCGGGGCCGACGCGAGGGAATGCTGGCGGGCCTGAGGAAGGTGCGACCGATCCAGCCATCGGACGGTGTCATGCGACGCCTCGACCGCACGCGCGACACGGCGTTGGTGGAAAGGTTGCAACGTCCGGGCCTCGTCCTCGACTACGTGTCGCTCACCACGGGCACGGCGAATCACGTCTTCAAGAGCGACGTGATGTACTGGGTCACCGGCAACGTGAGCCTGACGGGCACGACGACCTTTGAGCCGGGCGCCGTCATCAAGTTCAGCACCGCGACCACCGCGCAGGTGGAGATCCAGGGACCGGTGGCTTGGCTTGCCAGTCCCTTGCTCCCGGTGACCCTCACCGCCCGCGATGACTCCGGCTTCGGCGAGACGGCCCCGGGCCAGACGACCCCGTTGGTGCAGGCGGGCTATGCCGGATCAGGCCTGCGCTTCAACGGCCCGACGACGACCGTGTTGAACGGTCTGCGGGTGCGCAACCTGCGTCGCGGCCTGGAGTACGTCAGCGGCAGCGCCCACGTGGTGCGGCACGCGCAGTTCGCGGATGTAGGCGAGGCCATCCGCCTGACCACGGGCACGACGGTCAACGTGCGCAATGCACTGGTGGTGCGGGCACTGACCGGTGTGTTCGGTGGAACCGGAGCTTCCACCGCCGTGGTCGAACACCTGACGGTCAACGGGGCCGATCGCCTGGCCGTATCCGGCGTCTTTACCTCCGCGAGCGCACTGACCTTGCGTAACTGCCTCATCAACGCCCTGACGAACACCCCGCCGTTGTATACCGGTGGTTCGGACAACGTGGTGTCCACTGCCAACACCGTGACCTTCGCTTCCCAGCGTGGCGGTGCCCATTACCTCCCGGCGGGCAGTGTTCACCTGGATGCGGGCACGGCCACCGTCGATTCCACGCTGACGACCGAACTCCGTGAGATGACGACGGAACCCCCGCGCGAGTTGGTCGGCGAGATCGCGTTCAACACCACCCTGCGTCCGATCGCCGCCGTCGACACCGGTATCCTGGACCGCGGCTACCACTACCCGCGCATCGATTACGCGGCGAGCGGCGTGAACCTGACCAACGCGGTGCTGACGCTGACCAATGGCGTGCGATTGGCGACCTATGGCAGCGTGGGGATCAACCTGCGCTCCGGTGCCGTGGTGCGCAGCGGCGGTAGTCCCAACCGGATGAACTGGCTGACGCGTCTGGCCCTCGTGCAGGAGGGGACCACTGCGGATCCAACCACCGCACCGATGTTCCGTCCCTTCTCGGGCAGCGTGAGTCCGCGGGTCGACATGCGATTCACGGGCGTGGGGATGGCCGCGGAGATGGCAGGTCGGCGGTACGTGGTCGACTCCTACACCTCGGTCCCGACGATCTGGACGATGAAGGACTGTGCCCTGTGGAACGTGTCGTTCCTGAATGACAGTCCGAACTCCAACCACAGCCTAGGCTTCGTTAACAACCGCTGGCATCGCGGATACCTCGATCTGGAGCAGGATGTTTCACCACAGTATGCGCTGGGGCTGCACAACAACCTCTGGTTTGGAGGCCGTGTAACCCTGACCTCTGCCGGGGCGACCAATCTGTGGCTGATCCGCGACAACCTGTTTGACGTGTCGACGAATACCCGGCCCGCGGGTACCAGCTGGACCGCCTCGCAAAATGGCTACCGCAGCGCGACCTCCTTTGGCGGGCCGACGAACGTCACCCTGACGGTGGCAGAACACCTCACCGGTCCGCTCGGTACCAACTACTACCCATCCGCCGGCAGTTCCTCGGGTGGGTTTACCAACCTGGTGGGGGCAGGGTTTCGCACCGGGACCACCGCCGGCCTCTTCCATCACGTCATCGCTACCAATCTGGTGTCCATCGGGTCGGGCCAGGTTGGAATCGGGTTCCACCACCTCAAGACTTCCGCGGGTGGTGTTCCCTTGGACACCGACGGCGATGGCATCCCGGACTGGATGGAGGATGTGAATGGGGATGGGAGTACATCCGGGGACCCAAGTTCCTGGACCAACTACACCTCCGCCAACGGCATCGTCACCGGCGGCCTCTCCCTCTTCAGCCCGCTCAAGTAAGCCGAAGAACCCCTTTTGTTATGACCTTCCGACCTCGCTACCGGTTGCTTCGAGCCTTGCTCCTACTCCTCCTCTTCTCGGGCGGCTTGATCCTGCGGTCCGCCGGGCCGGGGCAATCGTGCCCTCTGGATTTTGGCGGCCTGCGCGCCCGTGTGAAAAGCGCCTCCGGACTCTGGCATGGCAATCTGCCCTTTGCGACGCCAACAGAACCACTGAACACGACGAATCTGGCTTCCAAGTATCTTCGAACGACATGGCGGTCGTTTGGAGCCGGGAGTTACTCCACAAACTGGACCCAGACGACCAACGTCACCCTTGGGTCAACGACCATTCACCCGGGGACGTTCTCCTTCGACGGTTCATGGGAGTTTGACTACAGCAAAACGCTGCAAGTCAGCAACACGGGCGCCGCTCTACCAACGATTTTCGCGGGATTCGACAGCCGTGAGGTCAGCAAGACGGACAGCCGGGAATTTTGGAACTCGTCAGGGGACGATTGGTGTTGCCTCACATACGACTCAAGCACTCATGAGGGTTTCAGCACGGATTCGGCGGGCGACGGGTGGATGCTCGTGACAAACTCCTGGCATCACGTCTTTCAGGAGCTGAACACGCTCGTCTGGAACACCAACTCCAATTACGCCGTCTCTTCAGAGCCGCTGAATGACATCGAAACTGCTTCCGGAACTGTTTCCACAGTCCCCACGCAAAAGACGTGGACGGAGCTCTGGCTCCAGGACTGGACTGAGCTGTGGCATTACTCGATCCCAACAGAGGTGGAGCTCCTCGCGACTACCACCCAGACCTTGTCGCTACCCTATACCCGCGCTCAGTTCCGGGACTACCTGCTCGGACTCTTGGATCCGGATCCCATGAGCGGGTATCAGGCGCTCCGGGAAGTTACCGCGGAATTCGGAATTGCCGATGATGCAAGCGGTGGGGCGGTGGACGGCATCACTGACCTCAAGGTCTTCGTCTTGGGCGTGAAGGATCGCAAGTACCGGGTTTGGTATTCGAAGGAGATCGTCCGCAAGACGGGTGAGGTGAGCAAGACGGAGGAGTACCAGACGATCGTCGGCCAGGGGATGGAGACCGAAGCCTACGCCTCGATTGCAGCCGAGCCTCCTCCGGCCGAGGGTGGCAGCATCACCTATCGGTACACCCGGGTGACGGAAGAGGGGGATGACTCCCCTGACAAGGGTGCAGGTGCGCCAGGCTCCATGGCGGTGAGTGGATTGCCCGACGCGGGCGGGATGGATGCCGGGGGATGTTCGAGTTGCGGTTCTGGAACGGGCAACCTCACCGGACATAGCGGGGTCGGATTCAAGACCTCGATGGGCTTCAGCGGCGGCGGGTTCGCCAGCGGCTCCATTGACTGGCAGATATCCAAGCCGAAAAGCAGTAACCTGAACAAAGACAGCATCGGCTTTCCCGCACTCGGGGGAGGCAAGACCTGGATCGACGCCGGCAAGACCCACATCCAGACTGACCAGGCCTTCGCCGCGGTGACCAACATCTCGACGGGAGGCTTCGCCATCTCTCTCTATCGCAGCTCGGCGGTCGCCTCGACCAATGCCTCTGGCGTGACGCTGGTATCCGGTGCGGTCGCAGACCTTGTGATCCGGGTGGAGCCGGAGGTGGCGGGTGTCCTGGACGGCCGCAAGATCCAGGTGACTGCAACTCCCGCCGGAGGCACCGCGCGGGTCACCTATTTCCGGGCGATCGACGGTCTTCCGGAAGGCGTCATAGAATGGGCGGTGACCCATCCTGGCAACACACTGGAATACCGCTGGCGTCAGGAGATGGCCTCCGACCTGTCCCGGACCTCCCGGATGGAGTGGCGTTGGCCGGGGACGACGAACGTGGTTCGGACCGAGACGTCCCATTTTGTTCCGAGCCAGCGCGGTGAGGTTGTGCTGTGGCAGACTTCCGGCATCGGAGCGGAGACCCGGACCAATCTCTTCGAGTACCACGCCTTCACGGGATACCCAGAGAAGGACGGTCGCTTGAAGGTCGCCCAACAGTGGGATGGATCGTGGGTGGAGTTTGACTACGACACGCAGGGACGGCAGGTCATCGAACGGCGCTCCTGGGATGATGGCGCGTACGGCGCAGCCACTGTGGTCCGACAGAAGACCCTTGGCTACGCACCCATCCCAGGCTCTGGCGATACTGGCCTTGCGGTTCACGAGAATTCCGTGCGGAGCGAGGTCGAGCAGATTGGACCCCAGGTGGTGGCGGTCCGCTGGAGGGTCCACGGAAGCGATTTCGTTCGGGAGATCGAGGGAGCAAGCCCGACATCGGCCTGGAATGATCCAGCCAATCGAGTCACCACGACCTATCACCGTCCCACCGGTCATGCGCAGGCTGGCGAAGTGTGGAAGATCAGCCACGCCGATGGTCGCTTGAGCCTGATCACGCGCACCAGCTCCGGCACCACCAACACCGTCACGACCACCGAAGGCAAGCCCAACGCCGGCGGCACTGCGATCGTCGATGGCATCGCCAGCACGACCGTCCGGGGTGCCTTTGGAGAGACCCTGGCGCAGACCAATTTCGTCATCGCCAACAGCGTCCTCACGCCCACGGCCATCCTCGTTCATGAGAACTTCGACGAGTTCCGTCGGTATCGGCGACAGCGCTATCTGGATGGGACCTACGTCGATCGGGATTTCGCCTGCTGCGGCATTGACTCCAAGATCGACCGAGAAGGCGTGATCTCCACCCTCATCCGGGATCCGGCCCTGCGGGTGATCGGGTGGTACCGGCTTGGGATCCTGGAAACCAATCTGCTCGACCCGGCTGGAAACGTCCTCAGCGAGGTGCGCGTCGGGACCAACGGCACCGCCATGACGCTGGCGAGCCGTGGGTACGATTCCACCGGGACGCTTCGGGCGGAGACCAACGCCTTGGGCGGCATCACGCGCTGGGGTTGGAGCTATGCCACCAACGGAGCCATCCTGCTGAGCCGCACGAATCCCGTGGGAGCGGTGCGGGTCGAGTTGTACGCCCGGGACGGACGGTTGCGCCAGATTGGGGGAAGCGAGCCGGCGCCGGTTCGATACGAGTACTACACCGACTATCGGGACGTGGGCCTCGGCTTCCCGGAGGAATTCGTGGTGGAGAAGGCGATCGCCTTGGATTCCAACGGCACGGATACCGCTGAGACAACCACGATCTTCAGGGACAGCCACGGTCAGGTGCGGATGATCCAGCGCGGGGCCTTGGCCGAGCACCTGGCTCGGTACAACCGCCTCGGGCAACGGGTGTGGGAGAAGGACGCCGACGGGGTGGTGAGCCTGTACCGGTACAACAGCCTGGGTGACTGGGAATACACTGCCACCGATGTCAATCCGGCCAACACCACCTTCGATGCGGACGGCAATCCCTCCATCGACCTCGCCAACGACCGGGTCGTCCAGAGGTTGCGCGACGTCACGACCCATCTCTCGCAGACGGTGGAGCGGACCCGCTGGTACGAACTGCCCGTTGCCGGTTCCTCGACCAGCACGAACCTGATCCGCGAGCACCTGCTCAAGATGGACGGGCTTCAGTCGTGGACGATCGAGCGCGGCTTGACCAGCAGCCGGCAGACCTCGTTCACCCCGGCCACCCAGACGAGGACGGAAACGGTCACAGCCCCCGACAACAGCTATCGGATCGACGTGTTTGTGGGTGGTCGCGCCATTTCGAGCACGGACTACGGTTCCAGCGGATCGCAGGTGGGGCGGGTCACCTACGCCTACGACCCGCATGGCCGGGTGTTCTCCGCCACCGATGCCCGGCAGGGAACAACCACCTTGGACTACAATGGTGCTGATCTGGTGGCCACGCACACCGAGCCTGCGCCGGGCACCGGCGTGGGCGGCCCGGCGACGTCCATCACCTATGACGCAGCGCTCCGACCGGTGCAGTTGGTCCGGCCCGATGGGACGGTGGTCACCAACGAGTACTTCCCCTCCGGTCTGCTCAAGCGACTCACCGGGAGCCAGGTCCTGCCCACGGAGTTCGAGTACGATGCCCAGGGCCGACAGACCGCCCTGATCTCGTGGCAGTCCTTCTCAGCCGGAACCGGCAAGGCGACCAACCGGTGGGAGTTCGATTCCGAACGGGGTTGGTTGGCCGCCCGGAGATTTCCCGATGGCAATGCCACCCGTTACGAGTACAGCCCTGCCGGACGCCTCCGGACCCAGATCTGGGCAAGGACGGGCGTCACGAACCGGCTGCGGTATGGCTTCGAGGAAGGAGGCGGCGCCCCGGCGACCGGTGACCTGCGGCGCATTGACTACGACGGGGAGGTGGACCTCGACGGGGCTGCGATCGGGCGCAACAGTCGGTTCGAGTACGATCGGCTGGGACGGTTGACCGCCGAGCAACAGGTCAGCGCCACCAGCGGCCGCTTGCTGACGCGGGTGGAGTACCAGTTGAACGAAGCCGGTCAACGGACCAATGAAGTCTGGACCGCGGGTCCCCTCGCGGATCGGTCGGTGGCTCGGACCTACGACAGCGTCCGGCGCGTGACCAACCTGGTTGCCCGGCTCTCGGGCTCGCCATTCCTGAACATTGGCTATGGCTACGACGCCGCCGGACGTCTGTCGTTGGTGCAGGATGGGACCCTGAGTGCGGCCTACTCCTACGAGCCCAACAGCGACCTGGCATCACAGATCCTCTTCAAGTCGGGGAGCACGGTGATCGCCAATACGACGCGGAAGTTCGATCGGCTGAGCCGGATCCTGAGCCAGACGACGGCGGGTACCGCGACGAGTGGTGCCACGTTGCTGGGAGTCGATTACGACTACAACCACCTGGGCCAACGTACGGAAGCGCGTTACCTCGACGGGACGTATTGGCGCTATGCCTACGACCGGCTCGGACAGGTGACTTCGGCCCGGCACTTCTGGGCGGACGGCACGGCGGTGCTGGGACAACAGTTCAGCTACGGGTACGACGATTCCGGCAACCGGACCTCGGACGGACGGGGCGGCGATGCCCTCGGTCAGCTTCGGTTGACGACCTACGTCAACAGCGTGCTGGACCGCCCCACGTCCGTGACCAACCACCGCTACAGCGAGGTGCAGGGCGCGGCGCAGGCCACTGCGGCGGTGACGGTCAACGGGACCAGCACGGAGCGGCAGGGCGAGTACTTCCGCAAGGAGTTGACGACGTCGGGAACGCAGCCCGCGTGGCAGAATGTGGATGTGACCGTGACCGGGGGAACCGCGATCACCGGAAGGAAGACCTACGTGCCGCCGCAGGCGGAGTCGATCGTCCATGATCAGGATGGAAACCTGACCGCGGATGGCCGGTGGGAGTTCGGCTGGGACGGGGAGAACCGTCTCGTGGACGTCCGCACCCGGGAGAATGCGTACACCAACGGCGGGCCCGTCAGCGCGTCCGATTCGACTACGACGCCTCAGGTCGGGTGTTGGAGCGGCGGGAGTTTGTGTGGAGCGGCGGCGCGTGGTCGGGGGTGCAGACCAATCGCTACCTGTACGACGGCTGGCAATGCATCGCGGAGTTCAGTGGAAGTGGAGCGACCCGACGGACGCACGTCTGGGGGCTCGACCTGTCCGAGAGCCGTCGCGGTGCCGGAGGCCTGGGCGGGTTGTTGTGGTTGAACACCGCCACCAACGGCAGCCACGTGGCGGCCTACGACGGGAACGGATCGGTGCTGGGACTGATTGGGACGACCGGCCAGGTGACCGCACGATACGAATACGGTCCGTTCGGGGAATTGCTGAGGATGAGCGGCGATGCGCTGGCAGCGGACAATCCATGGCGATGGGGAACCAAGCGGGTGGACCCGACCACGGACCTCGTGCATTACGAGTACCGGGTGTACAGCCCGCGGCTGGGACGATGGCTGAGCCGGGACCCGATCGGGGAAGCCGGCGGAAGGAACCTGTACGGGTTCGCCGGGAACGACCCGGTCAATGGGCAGGATGTGCTGGGGTTGACTGGCGCCTACCACATCATGAACAAACCGGTGTTTGGCTCGGGAAGTGGCCAACCAACGCTCGGCCCATCGAATGACGGGCAGATGAAGGGCCTGATGCGCAGCTTCGTGAAGTGCGCGTGCAGTGTTGTGGACGGCTTCTTCAAGGGCTTCGATGAGACCGTGGAGATGGTGAAAGGCCTCGGGGCCGGGATCTTGTCGTTTGGCAGGGATGCGTACCACTCCTTGGCGGGTAGCGGCGAGCTGCGGGACGAAGCGATGCGGCGGAACCGGGAACGGTGGGAGAAGGTGGTTTCGGCGTTTCAGGATCTCGTGGAGATGTTCAGGAACCCCGAGCTGAAGAAACTGATCGAGGCGTTCTTCCCGCCGGAGTTGCTGATCTTGCTGAAGGAGCCAATCGGTAGTCCGAAGTTCTGCGAGACGCTGGGGAAACTGGGCTTCAATGCGGTCTTGGACGCCCTGATGGCATTGGCGACGAGTGGGGCACTCTCTGCAATCCGAAAGGCGGCTGATAAGATCATGCAGGCTGGCGGGAAGCTGGGCGGGCAAGCCCTGGAAGCGGCCATGGAGGCCGCCGGCAAGCAAGCCAAGCAGTGTCTGAATTGCTTCGTGGCCGGAACCCTGGTGGCGACGGCCTGTGGGTTGGTGCCTATCGAGGATGTGCAGGCTGGCGACTGGGTGTGGGCCCGGGACGAGGTGACGGGTGAGGTGCGGTTGTGCGAGGTGGAGGAGACGTACCGCAACGAATCGCCAGTGATCCTGGAAGTGACCGCCGGCGGTGAGACGGTGGCGACGACACCCGGGCATCCGTTCTGGGTGTTGGACCACGGATGGAAGGACGCCGGCGAACTGGAGGTGGGCGATTGTCTGGTGAACCTGCGGGGCGAGTCGGTGGTGGTGGAGGATATCCGTCGACGCCCGGTCCCCGAGGCCGTATACAACTTCTCTGTCGCCGGCCTGCACACGTACTTCGTGGGTCAGGGCGGGATCTGGGTTCACAACTCGAGCGGGACGGGGTGTGCGGTTCCGGGAGCCAAGCGAGGACCAAAAACTGACCCGACTGCGCCGCACAACGCAAAGATCAGATCAGAGGCTGAGAAGTTAAGAGATGAAGGTAACACAATTATTGCGGGCGGCGGTGGAAAAGAGGTCCTAATACCGACGCCGGGTGGCTTGAAGAACGGTCGGCGACCAGATATTCTCTATAAAACGCCAGATGGGGATCTGCGTGGTCGAAACATCGGTAGGCAAAACAAAGATGGGACACCTGTTAAGCGTGAGGTTGAGGCCATGGAGGATTTGAATGGCTCAGGTGAATTGCCGACAGACTTCGTTTCTTACAATTAGATTTACAACATGGCAGACTTGTCCATCCAGTTTCACGCGCTTCCGGATGAAATCATTCAATTCGCGCAGGATGTTGCTCGTGAATTTGGAGTCACGCTTGTCGCAATAAGGGTTCGTCCTTTCGATGTTCTTGAGATTGAAGATCCAAAAACACTGCGGCGGGTGCTTGAGGAGCATGGTGCTTCTAGAATCGCATTTATAATTGGAAAGCCAGATCTGGCTTCGAAGGACGAGCTAAATTTCATTATTCTGAATCCAGATTGCCTTCGTCTGGACATTGGGGATTGCGCTGAGGATGGCCTGAGACAATCGTGGATGTCAGCTCGGACTGAAGACCGTAAAGCGATTGCCCTGTGGAGAAAGGTTGCCGTGCGGCTTAAGCGAATCACTCATGCAGGTGCGATAGCTGTAAACCCGACTACGGGTGCTAGCGGATTCATTAGAAGCTATCGATACACCACCAATGCAAGGGTAATGGCTGAGAGCGGCCTGAGGATGCTTCCTATAGCTGGAAGCGCAGTCTTGAAATTTTGTTAGCGGAGTAGGCAGAGCGTCGCAACGGGAAGGGCAATGGAGTCAGATACGAATGGCGCTTACTTAAGACCCAAAACTTTCTTTGTCAGCGGCTTACGTCGACGCACGTCCGGCAGGCTTCCGAAGATCCGTAGCCGGGTCAGTTGCTGCATCCGATCCAGGATCGCTTGGACCTCCCGCCAGCCTTCGATCGCCTCCTTCATCGCTTCGTACTGTTCCTTCGACAGCGCCAGCGACACCGTCTTTCCCTTCTCCTTCCTCGTCCACTGGTAGCACGGGCCCCCGGCTCCCGGTCCGCGGTCCTGGACATAACCGGCGGTCATCCATCCGATCCCACCAAGCCGGACTCGGAGCTCCTCGTACTCGCGGTCTATCGCCTCTAGGTCTGCTTTCATCTTTTCCATTGTAACCTTCCTAGATCTTTGGCGTCAATAGGGCGGTAACGGTACCGCCCTATGGATACTCCTTTCCTCCCTGGTCTTCGCCATTCACTGGCCGCCCTCGGCCGCAGTCTTCGTTCTGTCCGCTCCAAACCCATCCCGGAACTGCAGCACTTCTTCTCCTCCCTCTTTCCGGACAATCTCTTCCATCGCGAAGCTTCCGGCCCCAACAGCCGCGAGCGGATCTTCACCCTGCAACGCACCTTCTGGCTCTTCCTCTTCCAGGCCCTCACACCCAAGACCTCCCTGCGGGAAGCCTGCCACCACCTCCGCTCCCTCCTGGAACTCTCCAGCTCGGAGTCCTGCTCCGTCACAACAGGGGCCTATTCGAGGGCTCGCGGACGGTTCCCCATCACTCTCCTGTACCAGGCACTCCATCATTCGATGAAGATGGCCTGCGCCCGCGCACCTCGTCTGGGTCTGCTCCAGGGCCGGGATATCCGCCTCATTGACGGCACGTCTCTGCGTCTTGCCGATACACCCATGAACCAGAGGCGCTTTCCGCAACCTTCCGGCCAGGCCAAGGGCTGTGGCTTCCCAGTCATGAAGGTGCTTGCCTTGTTCTGTCTGCGTAGTGGCGCCGCCCTGAACTTCGTCACCGCCAAACAAACCAAGCACGATACCCCGCTGGCCCAGAAGATCTGGCGCCATCTTTGCAGCGGCGACGTCTTGCTGGGGGACCGCGCGTTCGGGGATTTCGTCACACTGGCCCTGCTTCCATTGAGGGCCGTGGATGTCGTCGCCCGCTTGCATCAGGCGCGTACCCCAGACTTCCGCAATCCTCACAAGCGCTACGGTCCCGACGATGCGCTCTTCGTTTGGAGCAAACCGATCCAACGTCCACGGTGGCTGAGCCTCGTGAAGTGGCTTCGGGTGCCGGACCAGATCACCGTCCGGGTGATCCGCAGCCGCATCGAACGACGTGGATTCCGGACCGAGTCCGTCTCGATTGTCACCACCCTGCTGGACCCGGAGAAGTATCCGGCATCCGAGATTGCCGAAGTCTACCTGCGTCGCTGGCGGATCGAGCTCTCGTTCCGGGACATCAAGACGACGATGGAAATGGAGCACCTGCGTGCGCAGAGTCCACAGATTGCGACCAAGGAACTGCTGGCGGCCCTGATCGCCTACAACATGGTTCGGATCACAATGATCGAAGCCAGTCGCCGGCACCGAACAGATCTGGATCGGTTGAGCTTCAAGGGAACGGTCGATGGGCTTCGCCAGTACTGCCCCCGTATGGCCCGGGCCAGGTCGCTGACGGCACTGCGGCGACTCGAACGGGGATTGCTCCGGGCGGTGGCCAAGGATCTGGTGCCACGGAGGCCAGGGAGAAGGGAACCGAGAGCCGTCAAACGGCGACCAAAGCCGTTGGCGTACCTGACCAAACCACGGCGCGCCTACCGCGACATGCCACACCGAAATCGCCGGAAATCCGGTAATTCCGGCGACCAAGGCTGAAAATCACCGACTAAGTAAGCGCCATTCGAGTCAGATACTGATCAGTGAGCTGCATAGGCTACACTAGCTGCCTTGAAGAAGGACCGGACCAATTCTGGATTTGAGTGGAGCCTCCGGAGGTCTTCTTCGATTCGCTCCTTCATTGATTCATTCTTCTTTAGTGGGCGCTTTGACACCCCATTGTTCTTCATGTAGCTCCAAACGAACTCGTCCGGGTTAAGATCGGGTGCGTAGGGAGGCAGGAAGTGGATTTCCAACCGCCCGTTCATCTCTTGAATGAAGGACTTGACCAGGTTGGCCTTGTGCGCGGGATGCCCATCTACCACCAGGAACACAATGCCTGTTTGTGACTTCATGAAATCCCGGAGGAAGCAGACAAACGACTCAGCATCCAGTTTTCCCGGATAGGTTGCCGCCCAGAACTGACCCAAGGCATTCACCGCGCTGATGGCATTGATGCTCTGACGCTGTCCGGAGGTCGAAAGAACCGGTGTCTGGCCCTTTAGCCCATACGTGCGGCCGAGCGGAGGGTCAGACTGGAAACCCGCTTCATCCAAGAAGAAGATCTCCGCCTTCTGCCGGCGGGCGCGGGCTTTGATCTGTGGATAGACCTCATTCTGCCATGCCGAGACCGCTTGTGGATCACGCTCATAGGCACGACGAAGTGGCTTCTGGGGCGTGATGTCGAGCATTGCCAGAAGGCGTCCAACGGAAGCCAGGCAGAGGCTGATCCCAAATTTATCCTGAATCAGTGTCTGCACGATGGATCGTGTCCACAGCCCAAAATCGAATCCGTACTGCCTGGGGTCACGACCCAGAATCCATGATCTCACTTGGGCTCGCTGCTCATCGTCAAGTTTGGGTGCAGGCCCCTTCGAAATCTTCTCGGCCAAGGCCTCCAATCCGCCCGATCTGAACTCTCGCAGCCACCGATAAATGCTCGTCCGGCACAGCCCCATTGAGGTGATGACCGTGCTGGGAGCTTCCCCGTCCTCAATTACCCTTCGCACAGCCAGTTTCCGTAGATGCTCCAAAGTGCGGTGATCCAGTCCCCGGCCATCAACTTTCGCCATGACCCTAGCCTCCCGAGGGTTGACGACAGAGTCCAGAAGAATGTAGCGTAAGCCGCTCACTGAGCAGTATATCCATTTGACAATTGGTCTAGGAGGGTCGTAACGAAGGCCTGCATTTCGGGGCTGTTCGGGAAGAGGGGCAACGGTGTCCATCCGGCGTCAAAGGCAGGCGAACATAGCCATCCTCAAACTGCCCAGGACGTCCCTCAGGGCCAGTTGACCAAGAATTCCATTTCAAACAGCCCGCACGAACTCAGACTGTGATGGAGTGAGCCCGCGGCGTTCTAGTCGGCTCGGCGGCGGCGGAAGAGGTGCGGGATGCGGAGTTGGGGCGGCGTGTGGAGAGGGGGGTACTCGTACTCCTACTCGTTCTCGGGCCAATCGGTGAGTTGAGGTGTGGGCTTATGGTGCCGGGTCCGCGCGCCCATTCAGGGCGCGGGTCATTGGGAACGGGCGGTCCCGGGGTTCCACCCCGGGCTGTCACCGGTTGCCCCGTTGGGGCAGGGGCGTCGCGAATGCCAGTCCGTCCCGACCCCAGTCTCCGTGCCGAAGGATCATGTCCTCCCATTCCCGGCCCAGAATGTCCTCCGCAGCCTTCACCATCGCTTCCCACTCGGGCCGGGCAGCCGCCTTGCCACGTCGCACCGGTGTCTGTTCCTGGCGATTCCCTCCGGCCTCCTTCAACACCCGATCCGCCTCCTCCTCCTTCCCCAGGATCACGCCCCCCACCAATCGTTCCCACGGACTCTCGACCACCCCTTGGCGTCCCACACAGTGGGGATCCTTGGTTGTCGTTGTCCACGTGGGCTCACGCAAAGGCGCCAAGACGCAAAGGGGGAAGGGCGGAGGCGGATCCCGCAAGGGCCTGGCGATCTTTGCGTCTTGAGCGAAGCGGGCGTGGGAAATGCCAGACTGCAGCATAAGGCAGGGGCAAAGGGGCGGGCCAATGGGGGCAGATCTGTCCATCTGACAATGGATCGAGGAGGGCGGCAACGAAGGCCTGCATTTCGGGGTTGTTCGGTGCGCGCTGCCTGAACCTACGGATGCCTTGGGCCGCTGCGGCGTAGCTGACTCCCGGGTCCCTCTCGACCACCGCGCCCAGTCGCCACCCAAGATGTCGCGTCGCGACCGCCGGCAGTCCGTCCCGACCCCAGTGTCCGTGCCGAAGGATCATGTCCTCCCATTCCCGGCCCAGAATGTCCTCCGCAGCCTTCACCATCGCTTCCCACTCGGGCCTGGCAGTCGCCTTGCCACGTCGCACCGGTGTCTGTTCCTGGCGATTCCCTCCGGCCTCGTTCAACACCTGTCAGCGCCTGCGTGAAAACCGGCAAAACCTGCCGGTTTGAAATCCGTGGTGGCATCCGGGCATGAAAACGGCCGCCTGGGATGATCCCGGGCGGCCTTGCGATCCGGTTGTCTTGGTGGTCTACGGCGTTTCGGTGTGCTCCCGGCTCCGGTAGCTCCGCCCCTCGATCACGATCGTCTCCACGTGGTGCAGCAATCGGTCCAGCAGCGCGGACGTCATCGTCGCGTCGTTGTTGAAGATCTCGACCCACTCCTTGTACGCGCGGTTGGTGGTCAGCACCGTCGACGCCTTCTCGTATCGCTGCGCCAGCACCTGGTACAGGAGGTCGGCTCCTGCCTTGTCGATCGGCAGGTAGCCGATCTCATCCAGGATCAGCAGGTCGATCCCGGCATACTTCTTCATCGTCTTGCGCAAGCGATGCCCCTTCTGCGCCACCAGCAGTTCGTTGATCACCTGGATCGCCGGGACATACAGCACTGAATGCCCCGCCTGGCAGGCCTCCAGTCCCAGCGCCACCGCGAGGTGCGTCTTGCCCAGTCCGACCGATCCCATGAACACCACGTTGGTGTGGTCTTCCATGAACTTCAGGTTGAAGAGCTGACGCACCGCCATCTGGTTGATCTTCCGCGGCCATGTCCACAGGTACTGCTCCAGCGTTCGGCGAAACGGGAAGCGGGCCTTGCGCAAGCGGAGTTCCAAGGCCCGCTGTTGCCTTTGGCCCACCTCACCCTCCATGAGGCGGTTGAGGTAGTCGCCGTGGGTCCACTGTTCCCGCGCCGCCTGCTGGGCGAGGTTGCGATGCTCCTTCTGGACGTACTCCAGGCGGAGGTAGTCGAGGTGATCGGTGAGCAGATCCTTCTTCATGGCTGGTGGTAGATGGAGAGGTCGGGTGCCGGGACTTCGAGCTCCAGGAGGTCGCTGGACCGGGTGAGATGGAGCGCGCCGCGTTCTTCACAGACCCGCTGCCGTTGGGTGGCGAGGTTGGCGATGTAGTCCGCTCCGAAAGCCTCCAGTTCCAGGAGGTCTTCGAGCAGGCGCGAGATGAGGTCCACCCCGTGTGATTCGGACAGCGCGACGATGCGCAGGACCTGCGTGAGAGCATCGGGTCGACGTTGCTTCAGTTCCTCCCAGTAGCGTTGCGCGGCCGGGCCGAAGGTGAGGAAGCGGACCAACTGGCGTTGCCGATGCGCGCGCATCCGCTGGTGGAGCAACGGTTCGATGTGTCCCCGGATCTCGAAGTCCCGCCGCCGTTCGTAGGAGCGTGGGTGATCGGCGACGACCTGCTCGCCATCGAGGATCACGATCCGGTCCGTGGAGGCCTTGAGGGTGAGGAGTTGCCGCGCGTTGGAGGCGGGGACCGAATAGGTGTTGGAATCAAAGCGCACGCGACAAGTCCTGTCGGATCGCAGCGGGTGGAGGGTGGCCGTGTCGTAGGCGTTGAGGTTGAGCGGGCGCAAGCGCTCCTCGGCAAAGAGGCTGTCGGGCGTCTTGCCGGTCTCACCATGCATGCGGACGTTGGCCACGGTGTTCATCCACAGGCGGACCTCGGCATTGATGGCATCCAGGGAGCTGAGTTCGCGTCCGGCCAGGAAGTTGCGTTTGACGTAGCCGACGGCGCGCTCGACGCGGCCCTTTTCGTGGGGTGAGAGAGGGTTGCAGGCCCGCAGACGGCAGCCGTGGTGACGGGCGAAGTCGAGGTAACGCGGATTGAAGGCAGGCTCCTCTCCACGACGGTGGTGGATGACGGCGACCTTGCAATTGTCGACGATCAGTTCGTTGGGCACGCCCTGGAAGAAGAGGAAGGCGTTGTAATGCGCGGCCAGGAAGTGTTCCTGGGACTCGCGCAGGGTGAATTCCACATACATCCGGCGGCTGTGGCACAGGACCATGACGAAGAAGGAGAGGCGGCAGCGGGTGTCGCCGACCTGCAGGTAGCCCGCCGATCCCCAGTCGACCTGTGCCGCCTGGCCTGGAACGAACTGAAGCCGCAGGAAGGCCTGTCGGGTGCGCGGCCGGACGCGTGCAACATAGGAACGAAGGATACTGGAGCCGCCCCTGTAGCCTTCCTCGCGGATGAGCCCGAGGACCTGACTGGCGCTATAGTTGTGACGCTCCAGGAGCCGGCTGATGGAGCCCTTGAAGGGATCGAGCTTGCTGGCGCGAGGATGCTCGGAGCCCCGCTGCTCGTACTTGGGACGCGAGATCCACTTGGAGACGGTCTCGCGATGGAGACCGAGTTCGGTGGCGATCTGGGTGATCGACA
Organism: Limisphaerales bacterium; assembly: GCA_965284395.1. Lineage (GTDB taxonomy): Bacteria > Verrucomicrobiota > Verrucomicrobiia > Limisphaerales > UBA9464 > UBA6176. Next base: position 2,927,310 of record OZ260084.1, read on the forward strand.
GTCGATCGACGTCGTGGAGTTGGCGCAGCTTGCAGAAGGTCTGGAAGTCGATCACTGGGCACCTCCCGCGCTGAAGACGCGACGAAGGATGTCCCCGACGGAGGCGACCTCGCCCAGACGCTGCGAGGGAGGCGGAGTGGAAGAATCGGGGAGGCTCAGGACCTGATAATGGGGACGACGATACGCGATGAGATCTGCTCCAAGGAGCTCAGCGCGTGCCGCCGAGAGGGCGACGGAATCCAGGCGCAGGGAGCGACCGATGCTGGCGTCGGAGTAGTAGCTGAGGCCGCGTGAGTCGGCGACGGTGAGGAGGAAGAGGTACAGGGCCATGGCGTCGGATCCGCAGCGGGAAGTGATCCCGGAGCGGAAGAGACGTTGATCGCACCAACTGAAGCGGGGTGGGACCTCACGGAGCCGTTCGGGCCGGAGGAGGAGTTTGTGTTCATTCATGATGGAGGCGGAAACCGCCCGGCACCCTGCCGAAGGATTTCCGCTCCCTTGGATGCCACACGATGCATGTGATGGTGGATGTCATCTTGTAACGCTGAGCCGGCTTGGAGAGCGATAAGGCCCACGACGACAGCTGGATACGAAATCACGAGATCTTGTAACGGGGGCACGAGATCTTGTAACGGCGCCGGGAGTGGATCTTGTAGCGGAGCAGTTGTAGGATACTGATGGAGAGGTGGTTGCAGCTCAGGAGAGGGAGCCTTCCGGGCTGAGGATCGCTTGGAGTAGCCGGGATTGGCTTCGCGCCACCGGCGGACACGATCGACGTGGTGGGCGCCCTTGAAGTAGTCGCGGTTGGCGGGCTTTGCGACCCACTTGGCCTGGGCCGCCGCCTTGCTGGCCACGCGACAGGCGGGCTTGGGGCAGTAGAGCTGACGGGTGCGGTTGCGGGGCCCCGGGGAGAACGGGTGATTGCAGCAGAGGCACTTGATCAGGGACCGGGAGCGAGCCACAGGCCGCAAGAAGACGGGACGCGGCCAGGGGAAGCGAACCGACGCGGAGACGGGAAGAAGACGGAGAAGAAGCAAGAAGGGCTGACGCCTCAGGAGGAAGAAGACGCCGCCAAGAAGACGCCACTGATGCCGGATTTCAAACCGGCAGAATCAGCGGAATTCCAGCTCGGCGATGACAACACCCGCAACGACTCCTCTTCTTTCCCCAGGATCACGCCCCCTACCAATCGTTCCCACGGACTCTCGACCACCCCCTGGTGCCCCACACAGTGGGGATCCTTGGTTGTCGTTGTCCACGTGGGCTCACGCAAAGGCGCCAAGACGCAAAGGGGGAAGGGCGGAGGCGGATCCCGCAAGGGCCTGGCGATCTTTGCATCTTGAGCGAAGCGGGCGTGGGAAAAGCCAGACTGCAGCATGAGGCAGGGGCAAAGGGGCGGGCCAATGGGGGCAGATCTGTCCATTTGGCAAATCGTCGTCGAGCCCAGAAGCGCTGCGAATCGAAGGGTCGGGACCGTGGTATCGCGTCGTGAACTTGACCCGATTTCCAATCTTCGGTTCGAGCGGTGACTGAGGAGGGGGCCCTGGAGTGCGTGACGCAGCGGCGGCGCACGGGATCCGCGGCTTCGCGGTCATGCTTTGAGTTCAAATGTCAAACGGACAGATCTGACCCGAATGGCGCTTACTTAAGACCCAAAACTTTCTTTGTCAGCGGCTTACGTCGACGCACGTCCGGCAGGCTTCCGAAGATCCGTAGCCGGGTCAGTTGCTGCATCCGATCCAGGATCGCTTGGACCTCCCGCCAGCCTTCGATCGCCTCCTTCATCGCTTCGTACTGTTCCTTCGACAGCGCCAGCGACACCGTCTTTCCCTTCTCCTTCCTCGTCCACTGGTAGCACGGGCCCCCGGCTCCCGGTCCGCGGTCCTGGACATAACCGGCGGTCATCCATCCGATCCCACCAAGCCGGACTCGGAGCTCCTCGTACTCGCGGTCTATCGCCTCTAGGTCTGCTTTCATCTTTTCCATTGTAACCTTCCTAGATCTTTGGCGTCAATAGGGCGGTAACGGTACCGCCCTATGGATACTCCTTTCCTCCCTGGTCTTCGCCATTCACTGGCCGCCCTCGGCCGCAGTCTTCGTTCTGTCCGCTCCAAACCCATCCCGGAACTGCAGCACTTCTTCTCCTCCCTCTTTCCGGACAATCTCTTCCATCGCGAAGCTTCCGGCCCCAACAGCCGCGAGCGGATCTTCACCCTGCAACGCACCTTCTGGCTCTTCCTCTTCCAGGCCCTCACACCCAAGACCTCCCTGCGGGAAGCCTGCCACCACCTCCGCTCCCTCCTGGAACTCTCCAGCTCGGAGTCCTGCTCCGTCACAACAGGGGCCTATTCGAGGGCTCGCGGACGGTTCCCCATCACTCTCCTGTACCAGGCACTCCATCATTCGATGAAGATGGCCTGCGCCCGCGCACCTCGTCTGGGTCTGCTCCAGGGCCGGGATATCCGCCTCATTGACGGCACGTCTCTGCGTCTTGCCGATACACCCATGAACCAGAGGCGCTTTCCGCAACCTTCCGGCCAGGCCAAGGGCTGTGGCTTCCCAGTCATGAAGGTGCTTGCCTTGTTCTGTCTGCGTAGTGGCGCCGCCCTGAACTTCGTCACCGCCAAACAAACCAAGCACGATACCCCGCTGGCCCAGAAGATCTGGCGCCATCTTTGCAGCGGCGACGTCTTGCTGGGGGACCGCGCGTTCGGGGATTTCGTCACACTGGCCCTGCTTCCATTGAGGGCCGTGGATGTCGTCGCCCGCTTGCATCAGGCGCGTACCCCAGACTTCCGCAATCCTCACAAGCGCTACGGTCCCGACGATGCGCTCTTCGTTTGGAGCAAACCGATCCAACGTCCACGGTGGCTGAGCCTCGTGAAGTGGCTTCGGGTGCCGGACCAGATCACCGTCCGGGTGATCCGCAGCCGCATCGAACGACGTGGATTCCGGACCGAGTCCGTCTCGATTGTCACCACCCTGCTGGACCCGGAGAAGTATCCGGCATCCGAGATTGCCGAAGTCTACCTGCGTCGCTGGCGGATCGAGCTCTCGTTCCGGGACATCAAGACGACGATGGAAATGGAGCACCTGCGTGCGCAGAGTCCACAGATTGCGACCAAGGAACTGCTGGCGGCCCTGATCGCCTACAACATGGTTCGGATCACAATGATCGAAGCCAGTCGCCGGCACCGAACAGATCTGGATCGGTTGAGCTTCAAGGGAACGGTCGATGGGCTTCGCCAGTACTGCCCCCGTATGGCCCGGGCCAGGTCGCTGACGGCACTGCGGCGACTCGAACGGGGATTGCTCCGGGCGGTGGCCAAGGATCTGGTGCCACGGAGGCCAGGGAGAAGGGAACCGAGAGCCGTCAAACGGCGACCAAAGCCGTTGGCGTACCTGACCAAACCACGGCGCGCCTACCGCGACATGCCACACCGAAATCGCCGAAAATCCGGTAATTCCGGCGACCAAGGCTGAAAATCACCGACTAAGTAAGCGCCATTCGGGGCAGTCCCGTACGATTCACAATTGGCAGTTGAGACCCAGCCTTGCCGGATGGCACGACCGCTTCGCATTCATGTTGTCGATGGTTGGTATCACGTGATGAGCCGTGGGAAGGTTCAACTGGGCGCATCGAAGGAGAGGCAACGTCTTTCAGGGCCGATTCAAGTTGGCGCTGATCCAGGATGAGGGGCGGTTGGAGGAAGTCGGGCGGTACCTTCACCTGAATCCGGTGCGGATCAAAGGACTGGGGTTGTCCAAGGAAGATCAACGACGGGCGCGTCTCATGGGGTGTCCGGATCCCGGAGCGGAGTGGGTCGCTCGACGGGTGACGGCGCTGAGGGAGTACGGATTGGCGGGAGATCGTGTCGACGGCGGAGTCCATGCGAGGCCGATCCTGGCAGGAGATGTGTGAAGTCCATGGGGATTGGGGACGGGACGGGGTGGTGGCTTTGGCGACCAGGCATCTGGGGTGGCGCCTGGTGGAAGTGGCCGGGAAGATGCCCGGTGTCCGGTACGGTTCCCTGGCGCAGGGCGTTCGGCGGTTCTGGCGACTGGCCGAGGAACGAGGGGAATTGAAGGAGTTCGTGGCAGGAATTCGGGACAAATGTAAATAATACGGGACTGACCCCATTGCGTTTCCTCCGTCGACGCCCGGTCCCCGAGGCCGTATACAACTTCTCCGTCGCCGGCCTGCACACGTACTTCGTGGGGCAGGGCGGGATCTGGGTACATAACTCGAGCGGGACGGGGTGTGCAGTTAGTCGACCTCGCAATTCTCATTTGGCGGGCCAGTCTCATCCACGGACCGGCGTTCCGTTTGACCACGAAGGATACCCGGATTTTCGGGCTGGAGGACATGTGCAAGCCGAAGTCAGGATCGAGCAGACGGGGACAAGGCGCGGTGATTTTGACGCCGCGAATGCAGCCGCAGATTTTGAAAGAACGCCAGAAGGGATGACTTGGCATCACCACCAAGATGGAACTACAATGCAACTGGTTCCGAGGGATATTCATACTCAGACCGGACATACCGGCGGATATAGAGGCGGATGATTTATGGCAAAGCAGATTCGCATTGAGAACCGGGGCGCCGTTGTGCTCGAGAAGGATATTGAGGAACTTGAGGAGTTGGTGGGTTTTACGCTTCCATCCGACTACCGAAAGTTCCTTATGGAGTTTAATGGAGGACAGCCTTATCCAAATTCGATCAAGATCATCGGTTTGGATACTAGCCCAACCGATATACAAACCCTGTTCGGGATCCGCCGGTCGGAGAAAACAAGCAACATAATTTGGAATCTTTCGGTGCTTTCCAGCTCTATTGAGTTCATCGGAATCCCCATTGCTTGTGACTCGGGAGGGGCGATCTTCTGGCTCAAGAGTGATTACTCGGTCTCTTACGTGCTTCCATTTGGTGATTTTCCTCAAACGTATGTGGCGGCTGATTCATTTGCCGGGTTGCTTGATGCTCTCTTCTAGAGGAGGGCAACGGTGTCCATCCGACGTCAAAGGTAGGCGAACATAGCAATCCTCAAACTGCCCAGGACGTCCCTCAGGGCCAGTTGACCAAGAATTCCATTTCGAACGGCCCGCTTCCATTGTGAGGCGACCGGCGACCTCCGTCGGATTGACTGCGACGGGGAGGTGGACCTCGACGGATCGGCCATCGGGCGCAACAGCCGGTTTGAGTACGATCGGCTGGGACGGTTGACCGCCGAGCAACAGGTCAGCGCCACCAGCGGCGCCGTGCTGACGCGGGTGGAGTACCAGTTGAACGAAGCCGGCCAACGGACCAATGAGGTCTGCACCGCGGGTCCCCTGGCGAATCGGTCGGTTCTCTTGCCTACGACCGGCTCGGACAGGTGACCTCGGCCCGGCACTTCTGGGCGGATGGCACGGCGGTGCTGGGACAGCAGTTCAGCTACGGGTACGACGATTCCGGCAATCGGACCTCGGACGGACGGGGCGGCGATGCCCTCGGTCAGCTTCGGCTGACGACCTACGACAACAGCGTGCTGGACCGCCCCACGTCCGTGACCAACCACCGCTACGGCGAGGTGCAGGGCGCGGCGCAGGCTACTGCGGCGGTGACGGTCAACGGGACCAGCACGGAGCGGCAGGGCGAGTACTTCCGCAAGGAGTTGACGACGTCGGGAACGCAGCCCGCCTGGCAGAATGTCGATGTGACCGTGACCGGGGGAACCGCGATCACCGGAAGGAAGGCCTACGTGCCGCCGCAGGCGGAGTCGATCGTGCATGATCAGGATGGGAACCTGACCGCGGATGGCCGTTGGGAGTTCGGCTGGGACGGGGAGAACCGTCTGGTGGACGTCCGCACCCGGGAGAATGCGTACACCAACGGCGTGCCCCGGCAGCGGGTCCGGTTCGACTACGACGCCTCAGGTCGGGTGTTGAGTCCGTATTCGAGGCCAACTTTAAGGGGGCAATGGGGTCAGATCTATCCATTTGACAATTGATCGAGGAGGGCGGCAATGAAGGCCTGCATTTCGGGGTTGTTCGGTGGGCGCTTCCAGAACCTGCGGATGCCTTGCGCCGCGGCGGAGCCCGGGATCCGGAGGTTTTGGAAGCGGGCGCCGGGCCAGTGAAGGGGCTCGAAGCTCAGGGATCCCCCTTGTCCTTCCCGGGATGCTTCCTCTGGAGTGGGTTGATGACGGGGATGGATGTGAGCTGGGCGAAGTGCCGTTCGTTGATCGTCACGATCTGGGCGACCTTGAGCCGCTCAGCGGTGGCGCAGTGGAAGGCGTCGTAGATCTGGGGACCGGTAGCGCCGCTCGCCAAGGTTGCGTCGTAGTCGCCCGCCTTGGGCTCATGCCAGGTGATAGACTCGATGCTCTCGATCATCCCGGACGCGGCATCCGCCGGGATCCCGTAGGCGCGAGTCAGGGCGTTGTAGACCTCCAGCTTGCTGTGGAGGCTGGCCAGCGGCTTTCCGTAGTGGATCCAGGGGAAGCACGCTTCGTGGTGGGCGTGCGCTTCGATCAGTCCGGCCACGATCACGTTGGAGTCGAGGTAACGCTTCATTCTTTGGAGGCTTCGTTGTCGCGTTCATCTCGCCCCATCTGAACCGCGGTGACTGGGTCGACGTCTGGAACCGGTCCAGTCCAAATCAAAATCCCCGCCTTTCGCCGAAGCTGCTTACCGCCGGAAGGCTTGGCCTTGGAGGGCTCGGGCTTCAGTGGGCGCAGGAGTACGCCCTCGGCGGTTCGCTCGAGGGCGAAGGCTTGCCCTGGGAGGAAACCCAAGTCCTTGGGAAGCGTTATGCGCCTTCTGTCGTCAATGGTGGCCGGAGCCTTCATGGCTGGGGTTTAACCCACGCCTCCAGTATGGGCAAGGACGGCGAGAGGACAGGGGACGGGTCGTGGACGGGGGAAGGGGAAAGGGGCAACGGTTGCATGGACATGCGAGAGTCGCTGACTCGGAGGTTGCGGTGGGGAGGGTTTCCCGCAGAGGGGCAGAGGCGCGGGGAAGACTGGGGGTTGGACCATGGCACAGGGTCCGTGCGCCCATTCAGGGCGCGGGTCATTGGGAACGGGCGGTCCCGGGGTTCCACCCCGGGCTGTCACCGGTTGCCCCGTTGGGGCAGGGGTGCCGTGACGGATCCGATTGACGCGGGGGCGGTGTCCAGATGCGTGCGTCCGGGGGAACTCCAAGTTTTCCGTTTCAAGTTTGAAGTCCGGGCCTCCAAGCTGGCACGTCGCTTGGCCACTTCTGCCCCCAGCCTGTTGCTGTTGATTCCCGCCTACAACGAGGAGGGCAGGATTGCTCCCGTCCTGGAGGCGTACGCGGAGTATTTCATCCGTCATTATCCGGGGAAGTTCCAGTTGGTGGTGATCCTGAATGGTTGCCGGGACGATACGATCGGGGTGGTGCGGGCTGCGGAGAAGCGGTTCCTGTGCATCTCGCACCTCGATTTTCCGTCGCCGATCGGCAAGGGCGGCGCGTTGATCGAGGGCTTGAAGCTGGCGCCGCTGGCGGACGTGATCGGGTACGTGGATGCCGATGGGGCAACCCCGCCGGAGGCGTTCCTGGACCTGGTGAAGGCGTGTGTGGCGCGCGAGGCGGACTGCGTGATTGCATCGCGATGGGTCGAGGGATCGCGGATCAACGTGGCGCAGACGAAGGACCGGCGGACGGCGAGTCGGCTGTTCCACGCGTTCGTGGAGGGGTTCTTCTGGATGGGGATCCGGGATACGCAGTGCGGCGCGAAGGTGATGGTGCGCCCGGCGGTGGAACGGGTGCAGCCGCAGCTGCGATTGGCGGACCTGGCCTTCGACGTGAACCTGCTCTACTCGCTGCGAAGGGCCGGGTTCACGGTGAAGGAAGTGCCGACCGTGTGGACCGATCAGAGTGGGTCGAAGGTGGCATTCAACTTCCGGACCTCGCTGAACATGCTGCTTTCACTGGTGCGGCTGCGGCTCCTGTACTCGCCGTTCTACGCGTGGTTGCGACCGTTGCGGCCGTTGGAGGCGTGGGTTTACCGGAAGCTGAATGCGCCGCCGCCGCTCTCGAAGGAGCAGGCGTTGGAAGTGGCGCCGGCTGAACTGAAGCGGCCGGAAGGGTGAGAGTGGCTCGATCCCTGGAACGGGGTGGCGACGTCCTCGTCGCCTTGGAGAAGGGCATGTGAGGGCAACGAGGACGTTGCCGCCCCGGCGCGGGGAACGGAGTGGCGACGTCCTCGTCGCCTTGGGAAAGGGCATGTGAGGGCAACGAGGACGTCGCCGCCCCGTTCCCTCAGCGGATCGGCTTGTCCTTCAGGGGAACGGTCCGAGCGGTGGCGGCGTGGTAGTCGGCCTGGGCGCGGAAGAACTCGGAGATGGCGTCGATCTCAAGGATGCGGGCCTCGAAGGTGGCGAGCTCGCGGATCTGGAGGGCGAGGAGGTCGGCGGAGCCCCGTTCGAAGAGGACCTGTTCGGCTTCCTCGAGCGTCTGTGCGAGCTCGACGTTCGTGCGGGTCTGGGTGGTCTGGTCGAAGGCAGCCATCCACGCGGAGAAGGAGTCGCGCACCTCGGCGGCGATGCGGTCGCGGGCGAAGCCTTCCTCGGTTTCGAGGCGGTCCAGCTGGGCCTCGGCGGCGGCCAACCGGCCTTGGGCATCGCGGCGTTGGAGGGGGACCTTGAGCTCGACGCCGGCCTCGACCTCGAGTCGGGACTTGTCCTTGTAGCGGTCGTTGCCGAAGTCCTGGCTGACGGAGGCGCCGACGTCGAGGTTCGGGAGCAGGTTGTTCTTCGCCAGCCTGCGATCGATCTCCGTGCGGTCGCGTTGGAGGCGGATGCGGCGGACTTCGGGTCGCGCGACGAAGGCGACCTCGATGTCACGGGGGACGACGCCATCGTCCGGCCTTGTGAGCGATGGAAACTCGAGCGGCAAGCGGTCGCGGCCGGAGACGATCGGGTTGCCAAGGGGATCGCGGAAGAAGAGGGACAGGGCGATGGCGGAGGCTTCGAAGCGGCGGCGAGCCTGAACGACCGCGATTTGCCGGGAGACGATGAGGCGCTGGTTGTCGGTGAGGACGATCGGGCGGATGAGCCCGCTCTGCACCTGATTGGTGAGGGCGATACCGCGGTTGGAAGCGACCTGAAGGAGTTCCTCGGCCTTGCGGAGGCGTTGGCCGGCGCCGAGCCACGACCAGTAGGCGACCGAGGCGGCCCGGATGAAATCCAGTTGCTGGCGGAGGATGAAGGGATCGGCTAGCTCCTGGTCGAGGCGTGCCTGCAGGACGGCCGCGCGGCGACGGTCGATGACACCGTCCCGGAGCAGGGGGATGCGGATGCCGATGCGGGGTTCGCCGCCGTCCTGCGTCCGGTTCTTGTCGTAGTCGGGCAGGGTTCCGCGGGTGATGCGGTAGCCGCCGAAAAGGGTGCTGCCCCAGACGCCGAGGAACTGTTCGAAGCCGGCGTCGAAGGTGCCGTAGTCGTAGTATCCGGAGGGATTGCCGAAGGACTTGGCGAAGACGTTGAAGTCGAAGACGCCCTGGGCGCTGCGGAGGCGTCCGTTGGCGATGTCGCGTTCGATGTAGGCGGCGAGGAGGGGCGGGTACTGATTCGTCACCGACCGGAGGACGTCATCGAGTTGGATGGGAGGCAGAGCGACGAGCGGTGCGGGGACGATGGTCTCGGGCGACTGGGCGAGTGCCGTGGTATTGGTGAGGGGGGTGGGTGCCTGCGCGTGTGCGGAGGCAAGGCCAGCGATCGCGACTGCAATGCCGGTGGCCGCCGCGAGCAGGCGGCGTCCCCAGGATCCCAGTCCCATGATCAGGAGCGGAGCGCGGGTGGTCATCGGCCGAGGCGTCCCTTGAATTTCTCCGGTTCACCGTCGGCGACGACGGGTGGGAAGCCGTTCAGCTGTCGCCAGATTTCGAACCACAGCGGCACGCGCTGGAGGAGGACCCAGCCGTTGGCGCGGACGCCTTGACGGAGCCATCGGTTCTCGGGCCAGCCCTGTTCGACGTTCCGTCCGTTCCGTTCGACGAGGTCCGGCTTCGGCGCGACGAGGACGCGGAACTTGCCCTTGCCGTTGTCGGTGGGGTCCACGAGGACGACCTCGCCGCCGAAGGTGCCGACGGCGACGGAAGGCCATCCGACGAACTGGATGGCGGGCCAGCCCTCGAACTGGATGCGGACCCCGCTGCCTTCGCGCACGAGGCGGCCCTGGTTGTCCTGTTCCCGGGCGTGGACGAGGGGCATGTCGTTGCCGTCGAGCCAGAGTTCAATCATGCGGGACTCGGTCTCGGGGATGATCGTGCAGAGCGGTGAACCGGCGCGGAGGAACGTTCCCTCGGTGGCCTGCACGCGGAAGACGATGCCGTCGCGCGGGGAGATGACCCGCTGCATGGAGGTTTGCTCGATCTGGATGTCGAGGCCGAGGACCGCCTGGGAGGCGCTGGCGAGTTCGGAGCGTGCGGATTCGCGGGCGGCCTTGCTGGCGTTGATCGAAGCCATGCCGTCGGTCTCGGCGCGCTTCAGGTCTGCCTCGGCCCGGACGAGGTCGGCGGCCGTGCGATCGCGCTCGAGCGTGGCGAGTTCGAACTCACGCTGCGAGGCGAGGCCTCGGCGGTCCTTGTAGAGGGACTCGATCCGGTTGAACTGGAGCCGGGCCGTGTCAGCCGCGAAGCGTGCGGCATCGAGCCGCGTCCGTGCGGCCTCGATGGAGAGTCGCAGGGAACGTTCCTGTTCCTCGATCTGGCGACCGATGGCCTCGACGCGTTCCTCGGCGGCACCGCGGCGGGTCTGGGCCTCGGTACGTTGCAATCGGAGGTGCCCAAGAAGGTTCGGATCATTGTCGACGATCTCGAACAGGACGTCGCCCTGCTTCACGGCACGGCCCTCGACGATATGGGCCTTGGCGACCCGACCTGGCAGCGGGGCCTCGACGGTGACGGACCGTTCGAGAGGATTGTACGCGACCACGCGGCCAGTGCCGCTGACGAACTGCTGCCAGGGCAGGAAGACGACGCCAACGATCAGTAGGATGAAGAGCGTGGTGAGGACGCGGCTCAGGATCCGTGCTCCGCGGACGGAGCCGGCGAGCGCGAGCGCCGGGAGTTGGCTGCGGTGATCCAGGAGCGGCATGGCGGAGTTGCCGGTGGTGGAGTGCTCGTGCGGAGAATGGGTGGTTCCGTGTCCCATGTTTCAGTGATGCTGGGTTGGGGATGCGGAGGTTGCTGCCGTCTGGATGCTCAGGCGGATCTGGTGCTCGCAACGACGGATGACATCGGGATCGTGCGTGGCGATGACGAGCGTCCACGGGCGCGACGGGCTGAAGAGGGCGGTGACGAGGCTTTCGAGGGCAGCGGGCTCGAGGCCATCAAGGACTTCGTCGAGGAGGAGGAGGCGTGGCCGTCCGACGATGGCGCGTGCGATGACGAGTCGAGTGCGCTGCATGCTGGTGAGGGGGCGGCCGCCGAAAAGGAGCGGAGTATCCAGCCCCTGCGGGAGCTGGAGCACGTCGTCCAGCAGGCCGACTGTTGCCAGGGCCTCGCGGACTTCATCCAGGCCGATGTCGGCCCGCGCAAGACGGATGTTGTCGGCGACCGAGGCGTCGATGATGTCGTGGTTGCGGACGAGGGCGACATCCTGTCGCAGGGCTTCGAGATACCATTGGCGTACGTCGAGGCGGTCGATGAGGACGTGGCCCTCGGAGGGGGGGCGGAGGCCGTAGAGGAGGTCGAGAAGGGTGCTGGCACCACCGCCCAACGGCGCGAGGATCGCAGCGGAGCTCCCGGGCGAGAGGGAAAAGGAGAGGCTGCTCAGGGCGGGTTTGTGATCGTAGCTGAATGAGACGCTGGCGACGTCCACGCGTGCCGGCCGACTTCGGTCCGAGGGCACGTCGCCCGCCTCCCGTTCGGTTTCCAGATCGACGAGGTAGCCGATCTTGTCGACGGCCGCCATGGCGTCGTACCAGCCTTCGAGGTGCTTTCCGAGCTTGGCGACGGAAGCGACGACAGCATTGACGATGATCTCGGAGGCGACGAGTTGGCCGAGGGTGAGTTCGCCGGAAAGGACGAGGACGCCACCGACGACCAGGAGGGATGAGGATGCGATGGCCTGGAGGGCGAGGAGGCCGCCGATCTGGCGCATCAGGATGCGGAAGTGGGACCGTCGGGCGTCGAGGTAACGTCGGGCGAGGAGGTCGGCGCGGTCGAGGGCGAACTGGCTTCCTCCCGGGCTCTTGAAGAGGTTCGGAAAATGGGCGACTTCCTCGAGCCATCCGGCGATCGCGTACTTGCTGACCGATTCCTGGATGCTCGTCTTCACGGCACCTCGGCCGAGACCGAAGACGACGAGGCAGACCAGGGCGAGGAGGACGAGGTCGAAGGCGAGGAGGGAAGGGTGATAGAAGCCGAGTACGACCATCCCGATGACGGCCGAGAGGACGAGGTTCACGCCGTCGAGCAGCAAGAGCGCGGTGCTCTTCTGCACGGTCAACACATCGAAGAACCGGTTCACCAGTTCCGGGGCATGGATCCGGTCGGTGGCGGAGGCCGTGACGCGCGGGAGTCGGTAGGCCAGGTCCGCGGCGAGGCGGACGAAGATGCGTCGCTGGATGATCTCGGCGAGGTAGTGTTGGACGGCGCGGACGAAGGCTAGAAGGCCGAGGAATGCGAGCAGGGCTGCCGATAGGATGACGAGAGCCTGGACGTAGACCTGTTGCTGGCCGCCGAAGGCGATGTTGTTGACGACGGCGTCGACGGTGAGTGGGACGGCGAGGTAGAGGATGCCCGTGATGACCGAAAAGAGGACGATCGACCACACATCCGGCATTTCGGCGCGGAGCAGGCCGATCAGGCGGCGGTGCGGTTCGGGATGGGCGTGGGCATGTCCATGGCTGAGGCGGTCACCATGTCCGGACTGGACGCCGCCGGCGGTGGTTCCGCCGTGGCCGTCGAGATCCGCAGCGGGACGCTCCGGGTGCACCACGGCGAATTCGGCGGATTGCGAGGCGCTTGAGATGCCGAGTTGCCGGGCGAGGGTTTCCCGACGGATCCGTTGGTATCCGGGCTTTCCGTCCGAGTTGGCGATCCGGAGGTGGAACAGGCCCCGGCGCGCGAGGACGATCCATTCTCCGGAGGGGGTGATGGCGACGATGGGTGAATCACGCCGCGCCATCCAGACGACCTCGGCGAGCGTGCTCCGGATCGGTACCACTCGGAGCGAGCATTCGCTGGCGGCGGCGATCAGTTGTTCAAAGCGCTGGGAAGGTTCGGTGCCGGGATTGGAACGGACGGCGCGGGCCGAGGCGTCTCTCGCGAGCAGGGGGTCGAAGGGCACACCCGTCTGGCGGGCGATCTGTTCGATGGCCCTGGCGAGGTGGACGGCTTCCGCCTGAGGGGCGGATCCGTTGGTCCTGTCTTCTGAACTACCGTTGATGGGGTCCATCCAATGCTTCTCCAGCAACCTCTGCCACGGGGGTGCCAAGGGGCGGGGAGTTCCCTACCCTAACCCGGAGTGCCCGTGTGGCAACCGACCGACCGGTCAACCCGGGCGGGGCAAGACCGGTATTTCACCTCCGGCCCTCAAGGTCGAACAAACTGCGCAGGCGAATTCGAGTGTCAAGGGGGCGGGCTCGCCAAGATCCCGTGGTTGGTGTTGGATCGCGCGCATGTGTTGCCATCGGGGTTGCCGTCATCTTCTAGCCTGGGTCTGGGTGCTTGTTGGAGTGGCCTGGCGCGGTCTTGCGGATCCGCCGAAGCCGGAGGCGGACGCTGCCTGGCTGGCGGAGCACTACACGAAGTTCGAGCGGCGGATCCCGATGCGGGACGGCGTGAAGTTGTTCACGCGCATCTACGTGCCGAAGGATGACTCGACGAATTATCCCATCCTCCTGACGCGCACGCCGTATGCGTTGAAGCCCTACGGCCCGGACAATTACCAGGACCCCGGTGGGACCCTGGAAACGCTGGCGAAGGACCGATTCATCCTGGCCACGCAGGACGTGCGGGGACGGCATGCTTCCGAGGGAACCTTCGTCCACATGCGGCCGTTCAACCCGCAGAAGAAGGGAACCGAGACCGACGAGAGTTCGGATGCTTGGGACACGATCGACTGGCTGGTGAAGAACGTGCCGGGGAACAACGGCAAGGTCGGGATGTTCGGCATCTCGTATCCGGGCTTCTACACGTCGATGGGAATGATCGACAGCCATCCGGCGCTGAAGGCGGCGTCGCCGCAGGCGCCGATCTCGGACTGGTTCATGGGCGACGACATCCACCACAACGGCGCGTTCTTCCTGTCGCAGAACTTCGGGTTCTTCTGGTGGTTCGAGCAGAAGTCGGACGATCCGCTGCGGGATGGAGGCAAGCGGTTCGTGTTCAACAATCCGGATGGATATGATTTCTACCTTCGCATGGGGCCCCTCGCCCGTTCGGAGAGCGAGTACTTCAAGGGAAGGGTACCGGTATGGAGGGACTTCCTGGAGCATCCGAACTACGACGCGTTCTGGCAGGCGCGGAACATCCGGCCGCACCTCAAGAACGTCCGCTGCGCAGTGATGACGGTGGGTGGCTGGTTTGACGCGGAGGATTTGTTTGGCGCCTTGGAGACCTACCAGTGGACCGAGAAGCTCAACGCCGGAATCACCAACACGTTGGTCATGGGACCGTGGACGCACGGGCAGTGGGCCGGGGGCGATGCGGACAAGGTTGGGGACGTGCAGTTCCGTGCGAAGACCGGGGTCTACTACCGCGAGAAGATCGAGCTGCCGTTCTTCCGGCATCACCTCAAGGGTGAGACCAACCACCAGCCCACCGAGGCCCACATGTTCGAGACGGGTACCCATCGGTGGCGGCGGTTTGAAGCCTGGCCCCCTAAGGAAGCGCGGGAGGAGGTCCTTTACTTTCATCCGGCCGGGCGGCTCGTCCGGGGGCAACGGCCACCCGGCAACGGCGATGGCTATGACGAATACGTGAGTGATCCGGCCAAACCCGTGCCGTACACGCAGGAGATCACCACCGATTACCCGCGGGGTTATCCCACGCACGATCAGCGGTTCGCGTCGTCGCGCACGGACGTCGTGGTTTACGAGACTGAACCGTTGGAGGAGGACCTGACCTTCGCCGGGCCGCTAAAGGTGACCCTGCGTGTCTCGAGCACGGGCACGGATGCGGACTGGGTCGTGAAGCTGATCGATGTCTACGACGCGGATTTTCCGGATCCGAATCCGAATCCGGCCCACCTGCGGATGGGTGGCTATCAGCAATTGGTGCGCGGGGACGTGATGCGGGCGCGGTTCCGCAACAGCTTCGAGAAGCCGGAGGGGCTCGTGCCGGGCAAGGTCACGCCGGTGGAATTCGTTATGCCGGACGTCCTGCATACGTTCCGGCGGGGACACCGCGTCATGGTGCAGGTGCAGAGTTCTTGGTTTCCCTTGGTGGACCGGAATCCGCAGACCTTCGTGGACATCCACACGGCTACCGAGAGGGACTTCCAGAAGGCGACCCACCGGATCCATCGGTCGCCCGAGGCGGCCTCGGGGTTGACCGTGCGCGTGCTCCCGACCGGGATGCGCTGAGGGTTGGAATTTGCCACGGATCGGTTCACGATTGGGGCCATGCATCCCAGACGCTGGTGGACCCGCAAGCGAGTGCTCGTTCCGGTTGCGGCATTGCTGGCGCTGATAGCGACGCTTTGGGCTGCCTGGCTCCGATCGGGGACGACGCGGGTCGTGGTCTACAATGAGACCGGGACGAATTGGCCGGTGCTCCTGGTGACGGCCGGCGGGAAGGTTGGGCGCTTCAACCAGGTGGCAGACGAGGCCTCGGTCCGGTTGAACCTCAGGGGCGCGACGCAGACGACGGAGATCGTACTTTACATCGACTCCACCAATGAGCCGGCGTGGAAGGGTGGTGTGGTGGATCCGTCGGTGGGGGAGCGCCACATACTCCGGGTGCAGCGTTCGGGGGATGTGGAACTGTCGACGATCAGTTCCTTCATCCATGGACTGCTGGGTGAGTGAGCTTGGTTTGCTCGCCAGCGTCCTGGCGGATATTTCTTGGATTTCTAGATTCCGGAAGTTGTTGGTCTGCAAAGCAAAACACCCCGATTCAAAGGCATTAGGCCTCGAACCGGGGTGTAGAAAGTAAACCGGGGCGCCAGTCAGAGGATGACCATACGCCCCGGGGAATTTTCAAGAATAGTTCAGTAGGATTATGTAGAGATTCCAGGGAACTGAACAACGGCGCCCTGGAAAACTGTTGGCACCGACCGACCGCGAGCTTGTGGCCCCGGACCGATCAACACCGAAAACTTCATCCTACTTCAAAGAACCCGGTCAGAACCGCTGTCTTACTGCTCCTTCCGGATTGCTGGCCTTGCTTACCCGCCGGCAACGGAGAAACAGATGCACCAGGTTCGCGCTTTGTTCAAGTTTTCCTGCGACTTTTTTTCTGAGGCTGTTTCCGGGCGCTCCAGCAAGGCATCGAGAGCTGCGGGAAACAGCGCTTGAGAACCGCGGGTTCGCTATTCTCCCGGGAGGTCGTACTGGAGTTCGGTGCGTGTGTCCCGGAACTCATCGCGGATGCGGATGTCCTTCAGCATCCAGACTTCCTGTCCGTCGCGGGTCGTTACCTGACGAAAGCTGCCGGTCGAAAACTCCTTCACCTTGCGGCGTTGCCGGTCGTAGGCCTCGGCCCGGAGCAATGCGTGGAACTCGGCGTCAATCCAGGACCGGACGCTGGCATAGCCGTTCGTGCCGGGATTCGGATTGTAGCTGTCGAGCGCCCAGCAGAGCCGGCCGTTGCTCAGTTCCTCCTTCACGAGGCGTTGCTCAGGCCAGTGGAGGAACTCGAGGCCCAGGTCGCAGTACCAGAAGTCCGTTCCGGCGAAGGATTCGGAGGTTTTGGCAGGGTCGACCGGAGCCGGCGGTGGAGCGATGGCAGCACCTGCTGGCACACGGGCGAGCTCGTACGTGGGTGGCCGGTTGGTGGAGAAGCTGACCGTCAGGGACTCGGCCACGCCATTGGTGCCCGGCCGGGTTTCGTATCGGACCTGCCAGCGCTGGGCATCCACGAGCGTGACGATGTTGACGGGGAGTTCGCGTCGGCGACCTCGGGCATCGCGCAGGCGGAGCACGCCGGAGTTGGTGAGGTTCTCGGCGGGCTTATGGGAGCAGAGCTCGAGGGCAAGCCGGGTGCCTTCCTCGCGTTGGCGGGTCAAGGCGGCGTCCTGGGCATGCGAGGTCAGCGAGCAAAGCAGCGTGCCGACGGCGATGGCAATGGTCCCAAGGACCTGCGAGACCTTTGCGGGACCGGGTTGGATGGGGGCTGGATTCTGCATGGGCGTCCGTATGCCGGGCTAGGAAGTGAGGGTGACGCGCGGGCGTTCTCCCCGCCGGCCTTCGACTCGAAAGCCGGGCGGACGGACTCCGGCAGGGCTGGATGCGCACCCGCAGTGCGTATCCCGAGCGAGCGAAAAGCGCTTGGGTCGAAACCGGCGCCAGAGGAACGCGGCGGCCGTGGCGGCAACAAGAGCGAGGGCGACTGGAGTTTGCCAATTCATGAATCGAAACCCGACCGGAATGGGTCGAGCATCGTCCGGACGAAGGCTGACGGCAAGGCGGGGGTGGGGATCGCGTGCGTTGGCCGGGGGTGGGCGTCACATTCCCAATCATTGTGCACAAGTCCCGCTTGTATCCTATCGCAAGCGGCAGATATTGGGCTTTGCCAGATGCGGAGGATGGGGGTCCAAAGCGTCCGGTGTGAACGGAGCGTTTCCGTCCTGAGACTCAGGCTTTTCCCTTGTTCCCTGCCTTCGGGCTGCGGTCACGGCTGAGTTCCGGGTCGAGGATCGGGAGGGTTCCGGGCTCGTCCGGCTCGGTGCGGTAAAGAGGAGTACGGTCTGGTCCGTCGCTGAAAGTGTGTTGGTTGGAGTGGCGACCAGACGACCGCATGGAGCCAGACACAACCGGCGCATCGCCTTGGTTCAATCCGGGTGTACGCCGGGGGTCTGGTCAGGGGTGCCCGGCTTAAGGTCGGGTGCCCCTGTCCTTTTTCATTCTGCCCCGGCACAAACGGAACCTCTCTCTTCGGTTCAAACATGGGTTGGCTCAAACACATCCTCCTCGGCGATCTCGGACAGAGTCTCGACATTCAGGAAACGGCCGTTGAGGTCGAGGCGCAGCGTGCTGCGATGGACCGGTTGGAACGTCGCCAGCGGGACCTGGCGGCCGTTCAGGCCCGGACCGAAAAGCTGCATCTGGCGCTTACCGCCTTGTCGCGATACCTGATTTCCAAGGGCGTCATTGATCCGGCCGAACTGGAGGCATACCTGCACCAGGTGGACGGCGAGGACGGCGTGAAAGACGGGAAGCTCGCGTTCGATGCTTCCAAGCCGCGGCCCCGGCCCCGGCAACCCGTGCATGACCCGGAATGGGACAGATCAGGATTGTAACTCGAATCCGAAAGGCTGCTGACATAGGGTTGTCAGCGTCCCCTGCCAATTTGGTCGCGTTGAACCGATGACCGAGATGTCGTATCCCGGAGATCGGTAAGGCAAGGAACAGGACAGACATCCAAACAAGGATCCCATCATGAAGAAGGACGCACTCAACTGGTTTGAAATCGCGGTGGCGGACATGCCGCGGGCAAAGAAGTTCTACGAGACCATCCTGGGCACGACCCTCCAGGAATCCGCGATGGAAGGCGCGCAGATGGCCATGTTCCCGGCGGACTGGGAGAAGGGTGTGGGTGGTAGCCTGACCCTGATGGAGGGAATGGCGCCAGGACCCGGCGGGACCTTGGTGTACCTGAACGTCGACGGCGAATTGGACGCCGTGATTGCGCGGATCGAGCCCGCTGGTGGCAAGGTCTGCCGCCCGAAGTTCGCGATCGGACAGCATGGCTTCATCGCCATCTTCTCCGACTCCGAAGGCAATGTCGTGGGCCTGCACAGCCTGAGTTGAGCCATCCGCCTCCATTCGCGGCGCTGGATCGTCAGGGGTGCTCCGTGGTTCAGTCGGGCCCGTGGCGGGTGCTGAATCCTCTGATCTCCTGACGAACCTCCTGCGGGATGTCTCGCGCAGCTTCTACCTGACGCTGCGCATCCTGCCAGGCGGGATCGGCCGTCCGATCGGGTTGGCTTACCTGCTGGCCCGGGCGACCGATACGATCGCCGACACCGGGTTGATCCCGGTGTCGGAGCGGCTTGATGCCTTGGATGCGTTGCGCGCGCGCATCCTGGGTACCCGGGGTGTTCCGCTGGATTTCCGTCGGATCGTCGAGGCGCAGGACGACGGAGCGAGTCCCGCGGAGCGATTGCTTTTGGGACGGGTTGAAGAGGCCATTGCCGCGCTTCAGCGGATGGACGCCGGGGACATCGGCCGGATCCGTTCCGTGTTGGATGTCATCACCGGCGGACAGGAACTCGACCTGCGTCGGTTCGGGTCCATTGCCAAGGGTGGGTTAGGAGCGCTCCCGGATGCGGCAGCGCTCGATGACTACACGTATCGGGTGGCCGGGTGCGTGGGGGAGTTCTGGACCCGGATGTGCGTGGCGCACCTGTTCCGGGTGGAAGCAGGTGACGAGGCGCGGATGTTGCGGGACGGGATCCGTTTTGGGCAGGGGCTTCAGTTGGTGAACATCCTGCGGGACCTTCCCAAGGATCTGGGGAACGGCCGTTGTTACCTGCCGTTGGACGAGTTGGCGGCGGCGGGTTTGAAGCCGGACCATCTGAAGGATCCGGGGAACGAGCGGCGGCTGTGGCCGGTGTACGAGCGCTGGCTGGCGCGGGCGGATGGGCATCTGGATGCCGGGTGGGCCTACACCGTCGCACTGCCGCGCGGGCAGGTGCGGATGCGGCTCGCCTGTGCGTGGCCGGTCCTGTTGGGGATCCGCACGCTGGTGAAGTTGCGCGGTGGCGGCGTGCTGGACCCGGCGCGTCGCATCAAGGTGAGCCGGTCCGAGGTGAAGGCCGTGATGTGGCGCAGCATCGTCCGGCTTCCGTTCGGCGGGTCGTGGAACCGCTTGGCGGACTGGGCGCGGAACGCGGGTTGACCGCGGATCCGGTGTCAGATCCTGGACGTCAACGGACGGACGCCCTGTCGCGCCCGCGATTGTAGGAGTCGGGGCAGGTCCGGGCGAAGCAGGAAGATGGCAAGGCCCAGTCCAAGAAGCCCGGCGCCACAGCCCACCGTCAGGATGGGATCCAGTTCGAACTGCCGGGCGATTTCGCGGAGCACGAGCACGGACAGCACCACCACGCCGAGCAGGCTCACGAAACGGGGAATGCTCCGGAAGTGTGGGATCAGGTACCGTCGTTCGAGTTTGGTGACGGTCTCCTGGTGCCTGCGGGCAGAAGCGACCCGCTCATACGCGGCCTGCGCCGGGGTGATCCGCTCGGGAGGCGGCGGAAGTTTGGCGAGGAGCGAGGCCTTGAAGTCCGCAGGAACCTCGGATTGGGCGGCGGCGTGGAACGTGAGTGCCTCGTCGAGGTGCGCGAGGTCGTCCCGGACCCGGCGGCATGAGGGACAATCCATCAAGTGATCCGCGAGATCGTCAGGCAGTGGCGCGGACGGATCCTCGATGGCGAAGAGGTGGTCCTGACAGCGGGTGCACGTCGGGGTGTTCATCGGGCCTCCTGGGGTTGAAATGGGTGGGCGGCGTATCCGGGTTGTTCGGCGGCCATCCGGGCGAGTTCCTTGCGGGCGCGGAAGAGCAGGGTCTTCAGCGTGCCGAGCGGAACGCCCAGCAGCGCGGCGGTTTCCTCGTAGGATTTCTGTTCGAGATAGAAGAGGCGCAGGACGCGTTGGGTGCGTTCCGGAAGGCGATTGAGCATGGCCTCCACGTCCATGCCGGAAGTCGCTTCCGGGGCTTCGGGGGCGGCGAGGGTGTCGGAGTTGAAGGCGGAATCAGGTTCGTCGAGGGAGAGCGCCTGACGCCGCTTGGCGCGGGCGAGTTCCGTGAGGCAGCAGTTGCGGGTGATCGTGTAGATCCAGGTCGAGAGCGAGGCGGTCCCGTTGTACGAAGGCAGGGCCTTCCAGACGCGGATCAGGGAATCCTGGGCGAGGTCCCGTGCCGTGGCGTGGTTCCGGGTCAGGCCCAGCGCGAGGTGGAACGTCTTTTCCTGGTACGCGTCGACGATCCGTTCGAACGCCTCACGGTGTTCGCCGGCAGCCAGCAGCTTCCTGATCTCAGTCTCGTCCATCCACAAGGCCCGGTACCGGGGGCCCAAGGTGGATACTTGGCCCAGCCCTGCAGGGTTTCACGAAATGTTTTGGGGATGGTCCAACCTCCAATCCGGGGTGGCGACGTCCCCGTCGCCCTTCCAGAACCCTTCTCAGGGCGATGAGGTCATCTCCGCTCCGGGAGAACTTCTGGGTTCTTGAAACCTTCCTACGAAATCCGAAGTAGGAACCGCGAATGAAGACTTCGATGAGGGAACTGGCGTTGCGGTTGGGGTTGGGCTGCCTGCTGTGGCTGGGCGCGGCCAGGCTGGGCGCGGACGAAGCTCCGGCAGCGCCGGCAACCACACCGAGTCCTGTGGTCGTCGATGGCGCCGCCGCGGCCGAGGAGATGGGGGCGGACACGGTCCGGACGACGAAGACGGTCCGGCGGAAGTCGGGTTCGAATGATGGCTCGATCAAGGAGTACATCGGCATGGGCATGGGTGCCCTCGCCCTGCTTTCAGGGTCCGGAATCGCCTTCCTGGCGATCTGGTCGGATTATCGGAAGCGTCGCGACCTGATCGACATGTTGCACCGGGAGCGGATGCTGGCGCTGGAGAAGGGCCTCGAGCTGCCGGAGATCCCGCGAAACCTCGTAGGCGAGCCCGCGGATCCCAAGCCGACCGGCCCGGTCTCTTCGACCCGTGGATTGAAGTCGGGGTTGGTGTGGCTGGTGATCGGGGTCGGGTTCACGCTGTTCTTCTTCTTCGAGGGCGCATGGGGAGGGGACGGCCGGTGGCGCGGGCCGAATCCGGCCATTGGCCTGATTCCGGCCGGCATCGGCATCGTGAACCTGATCTGCTTCTGGGTGGAGAAGCGGGCCCGGAAGGCGTCGGGCGCATCTTGACGCTGCCCCACCTCGAACGGGGCGGCAACGTCCTCGTTGCCCTCCCAGGCCCTTTCCCAAGGCGACCAGGACCTCGCCACCCCGTTCCTGTTCCCAAACGGGGGCAGTGTCGGAATGCGACGGAGGGTATCGGCCTGACCACTTTCCGATTCTCATCAGGCGGAGGACGGTGAAGGGTCGTCTCCGAGTATGAGGCTTGAGATCCCAGCGTTTCTGATCGGGGCCTGCGCGGCCTCCACCCTGATGGCCCAGGCGGTTGGCGAGTGGGCCCGGATGGCCCCGATGGTTCCCCGTGGTTATTCGTGCGTCCGGGCGACCAAGCCGATCCAGATCGACGGCAAACTCGATGATGCGGCCTGGCAGCAGGCGCCCTGGACGGAGGAGTTCGTCGACATCGAAGGCAGCGTGAAGCCCAAGCCGAAGTTTCGGACGCGCGCCCGGATGCTGTGGGACGACCAGAACTTCTACATCGCGGCCGAGATCATCGAGCCCCACGTCTGGGGAACGATCCGGGAACGCGACGCCGTCATCTTCCAGGACCCGGACTTCGAGGTGTTCATCGATCCCGACGCTGACAGCCACCAGTACTACGAGTTCGAGATGAACGCGCTGAACACGGTCTGGGACCTGCGTTTGGTAAAGGCGTACAAGGACGGTGGACCGGCCCTCAACGAGTGGCACATCGCCGGGCTCAGGACTGCCGTGCACGTCGACGGAACACTCAACGATCCGAAGGACACGGATCGCGCCTGGACGCTGGAGATCGCGATGCCGTGGGCGGCCTTGAAGGAGTTCTCGCGTCAGGCTTGCCCGCCCCGGAACGCGGACCGTTGGCGGGTGAACTTCTCGCGTGTGCAGTGGCAGATCGAGACGGCCGGTGGTTACCGCAAGGTTCCCAAGACCCCCGAAGACAACTGGGTCTGGTCCCCAACGGGCATCGTCGACATGCACCGTCCGGAGAAGTGGGGGATCGTGGAGTTCACCACCGGTGCGACGCCGAATCCCAACGTGAAGCCCGGTCCGGTGGAAGCCGTCCGCGATGTGCTGCAGGAAGTCTACTACGCCCAGCGCACCTTCCACGCG
This sequence comes from Limisphaerales bacterium, assembly GCA_965284395.1. Taxonomy (GTDB): domain Bacteria; phylum Verrucomicrobiota; class Verrucomicrobiia; order Limisphaerales; family UBA9464; genus UBA6176. The sequence goes on from OZ260084.1 coordinate 2,950,423, forward strand.
AAGGAGAAGCGTTTCGCGTCGACACTGGCTGAGCTCGGTTTCGCCGCAGGGAAGCCCGCGCCGAAGCTCACCCTGACCGTGGGCAACGCCGGCTGGGAGGCCACGGTTCCCTTCCAGGACGGCAAGGCCACGAAGAAGGCCTCGATCCGTCAGGATGGGTTCTTCTCGGTGGAGTGAGGGAGGGGTGGTTGCCATCTTGGTGGTGCCCAGCGGCGACGCGGACCGGGCGTTTTCCATCGGCGACACGGCGACGCGGCGATGGGATCGTTCCTCGCAGGGACGCAGAGGCGCGGGGAAGACGGGTTGAGGTTCCCGTCGCTGCCGTTCTTGAGGTGGGGCAATGGGGTCAGACCCATATTATTGACAATTAAAGCTCGTGGCCAAGGTTCTGTCGCCCCTGCCGGGGCTGGAAGCTACCAGGGGGACGGAACCCAGCGCTCACGCGCTGGGCTATCGTCTGCCGGTGCTCCGCACCTGTTGCCACGACTTATGGACCTGATGAGCGAGAGGACTTGAGACCGTCGGCGGGAGTCATCCGACACGGGCGACGTCGGGCGTGTCGTCGCGGATTCACGGCGACGGGATTGGCCTGCGACGGGGGAAATCGCCCAGCGAGCTGATCACTCGACGGTGCGCAGGAGGAGGATGGGGACGATCCCGATGCCGATTCCGGCGCCGAGAGGGAGGAAGGGCGAGAGACATCCGAGACAGATCCCGCGAGGGGGGAGGGTAACTCTCGGGAGAAACGAACGGAGGAAAGGGATTTCCGGCCGATGGTGGAGCCGAGGGGATTCGAACCCCTGACCCCCACAATGCCATTGTGGTGCTCTACCAACTGAGCTACGACCCCAACGGCCGGAAAGCGGGGCGCACTTTAGGAACCGTTGCCGAAGAGTCAAAGGCTTTTCCTGAGAATCCTCCATTTGGTCCCAAAAACCCCCAGCGGTGCCTTGCCACCCTGAGGACCGAACATATCCTGCCCGCCCGTATGCCTTGGATCCACCAGATGAAGTGGCGCGTTGCCGTTGTCCTTGCCGCCGCTGCCGCCGTTTCGGCCCGTGCCCAGCACCAACTGGGGCCGCAGGGTCAGTTCGAGTCGCCGAAGATCGCCGCCGCGTCAGACGAGGGTGAGAAGAACCTCAAACGGTTCCGGCTGCCGCCGGGGTGGAAGGGGCAGTTGTTCGCCGCGGAACCTGAGGTCGCGCATGGTGTGGCCTTCGACGTGGCCGACGACGGAGCCGTGTTCGTGGCCCAGACCTTCCGTGCGTGGCGCGGCGTGCCTGATATCCGCGGGATCATGGACTGGCTGGACGAAGACCTCGCCTGCAAGTCCGTCGAGGACCGGCTCGCCATGATGCGCCGTCACCTCGGCGAGAAGGGCATGAAGGACTACTACAAGAACACCGAGCGCATCCAGTACCTGCGCGACACGAATGGGGACGGGCGCGCGGATGTCTCCAAGGTGTTCGCCGAGAATTTTGCCACCCCGTTGGACGGCGTGGCGGCGGGCGTGCTGGCGCGGGGCAAGGATGTCTGGTTCGCCAACATCCCGAACGTCTGGCACCTGCGGGACGAGAACCTCGACGGCGTGGCCGACAACCGTCGCAGCATCAGCTATGGACATGGGATCCGCGTGGGTTTCCTGGGGCATGACCTCCATGGCTTGAACTTCGGTCCCGACGGCAAGCTGTACTTCTCGATCGGCGACCGGGCTTCCGTCTTGAAGACCGAGGGGCGCGTGGTGGGAACGCCCGACGCCGGCGCGGTGTTCCGGTGCAATCCGGACGGCACCGGAATGGAGATGGTCTACAGCGGTCTCCGCAACCCGCAGGAACTGGTGTTCGACGAGTGGGGCAACCTCTTCACCGGTGACAACAATTCCGACGGTGGCGACCAGGCCCGTTGGACCTACCTGATCGAAGGTGGCGACAGCGGTTGGCGGATCGGATGGCAGTTCCTCGAAGGTGCGGATGCGCCGATGCCGCGCGGGCCTTGGAACGTCGAGAAGATGTGGGCGCCGCAGAACGACGCGCAGCCCGCCTACATCACGCCTCCGATCAAGAACATCACCGCGGGTCCCTCCGGGAATGCCTACTACCCCGGCACCGGCATGGGCACCGACTGGAACGGGACCTTCACCCTGTGCGACTTCCGCGGGTCGGGTGCGAACTCGGGCATCTGGAGCTTCCAGCACAAGCCCAAGGGAGCCTCGTTCGAGATCACCAACGACAAGCAGTTCATCTGGTCCATCGAGGCAACGGACGGCACATGGGGACCGGATGGTGCGTACTGGGTGTTCGACTGGGTGGACGGATGGGAAGGCGTGGGCAAGGGCCGCCTCTACCGCTTCTTCGATCCCGCGCATGTCGATTCGCCCATCGTGAAGTCGACCCAGAAGCTCCTCGCGGAGGGCTTCGCCAAGCGCAGTGACAAGCAGCTGCTTGCCGACCTGGAGCACCCGAACTTCCGCGTCCGCCAAAACGCGCAGTTCACGCTCGCCGGCAAGGGTGAGTCGGTGATTCCGGCGCTGTCGAAGGCCGTCAAGTCGTCGAAGTCGCTCCACGTGCGCCTGCACTCGGCGTGGGCCCTCGGCCAGGTTGCGGAAGCCTCGAAGGCCACCCGTGCCGGAGCGCGCTCCGAGGCGTTGGATGTCCTCATCCCTCTGCTTGGCGATGCCGAACCCAAGATCCGCGGCAACGTCGGGCGCATCCTCGGTGACGCCCGTTATGCCCGGGCCTACGACGGACTCGTGAAGCTCACGGCGGATTCCGACGCGCAGGTCCGCGCGTTGGGCTGCATCGCCCTGGGCAAGCTGGGGCGGCGCGAGTCCCTCCCGGCGCTGTTCCAGGTGCTGCGCGAGAACGACAATCGTGACCCGCATCTCCGTCACGCGGCTGCGTATGCGGCCTCGATCTCGGGCGACCTTGATGACCTGCTCGCGGCGGCCAAGGATCCGTCCGAAGGCGTCCGCATGGGGGTCCTGCTGGCGATGCGCCGTCAGGAGCGCAGCGAGATCGCGCTCTTCCTCAAGGATTCCAGCCCGCGGATCGTCACCGAGGCGGCCCGCGCCATCAACGACGTGCCGATCGCTGGTGCCATGCCCGATTTGGCGGCCCTGATCGATGGTGGCCTGCCTGCGGACTCGACTCCGGCCCTCGTCCGCCGAGTGGTGAATGCCAACCTCCGGTTCGGCACGGCCGACACGGCCAAGTCCCTCGCTGCCTTCGCCGCGAAGGAAAGCGCGTTCGAAGCCGCCCGCGCCGAGGCCCTCGTCTCGCTCGCGGCCTGGCCGAAGAACGGCGGACGCGACCGCATCACTGGTTTGTGGCGCCCGACGGCCTCGCCGCGTGACGTGAAGTTGCCTTCGGATGCCTTGCGTCCGCTGGTCAATGGGCTGCTTTCCTCCGCGCCGAATCCGGTTCGGCGGGCCGCGGCGGCTGCGGCGGGCAGCCTGCGCATCGAGGAGTCGGCTCCGGTCCTCGCCGACCTCGTGATTGGGGCCAAGGCGGATGACAACGTCCGCGTGGCCGCCTTGCAGGCGTTGTGGGAGATGGGTGCGGCCGAACTCGGTATTGCGATCGAGGCCGGCGCGAAGGACCCCTCGGAAAAGGTCCGCAAGGCTGCGACCAAGCTGAGTGTCCAGGCTCCGCCGGTCGCGCGACGCGGCGGGGCGCCGGCTGCGGGTGCAGGTGGCGACAAGATTGCCAAGCTGGCGGCGATCCTCGAGTCCGGGACCCTCTCGGAGAAGCAGAACGCTTACGCGACGCTCGCCGGCGTCGAGGGCGCGGCCGTCGACACGCTGCTGGGGCAGGCTCTTGCCAGTCTCAAGGCGGGCAAGGTCCCGGCCGAACTGCAGCTCGACTTGCTCGATGCCGCAGCGAAGAGGCCTTCGCTCAAGGACGCGCTGGCGGCGATCGAGGCGGGGCTGGATCCGAAGGATTCCATTGCCCGGTGGCGGGTGTGCCTCTCTGGCGGCAACGTCGAGGAAGGGAAGAAGATCTTCCTCGAACGCGCCGAGGTCAGCTGCGTCCGCTGCCACAAGGCCAACGGCGAGGGTGGCGAAGTCGGTCCCGAACTCACGGGCCTGATCAAGAAGCAGGACCGCGCCTACGTGCTGCAGAGCATCATCCAGCCGAACGCCGCGATTGCCGCCGGATTCGAGAACGTGCTGGTCACGCTGAAGAACGACACCACCTACGCCGGTGTCATCAAGTCCGACACCGACACGGAGCTCGAGATCAACTCCCCGGAGGACGGCCTGCTGAAGCTCAAGAAGTCCGACATCAAGACTCGCGAGAAGGGATTGAGCGGCATGCCTGAGGGATTCGCGGACCAGCTGTCGCGCCAGGATCTGCGGAACCTGGTCGAGTTCATCGCCAGCCTGAAGTAGGGCGGGAGGGAGTCCCAAGTTTTCAGTTTCAAGTTTCAAGCCAGCCAGCAAGAGCCTGGCTTGAATCTGGAATCCAAGGGTTGGGAACTCTGCCCCGTTCGCGAATCGCGTGGCTCCATGGCTGGAGCTTCGGTCCCGGGGGCAGAATCGCTGAGCCGCAGAAAGGGCGCATCTCGACACTGCCCCCGCGTCAAACGGAGCGGCAACGTCCTCGGTGCCCTCCCATGCCATTTTCCAAGGCGACGAGAACGTCGCCACCCCGTTCCTGTTTCAAAACGGGGCAGTGTCGAGATGCGCCCCCGCGGAAAATGCCTCCAAAGGTTCCATTGTCTTGGTTGGCGGTCCGTGCATGCTCGGGGCACAAGTCAACTCGAACCTCGTTCCCATGGAATTGGCATTTCTGATACTCGGCGGGATCCTCTATGCGGCCTCGATCGGCTGCACGATCTGGCTGGCGGTCATCTCAGCCCGGGTCGCCTGGTGGTGGTGCGTCCTGATTCTGCTTACCTGCGGCACCGCGGGCCTGGTCTTTGCGATACTGCATTGGGAAAAGTCGAAGAAGCCCTTCCTGATCGGGATCGCAACCGGATTGCTGAGCGGTGTCTGCTTCCTGGCTGCCGGGGGCTCCGCCTTCAAGGAAGGAATGAAGCAGGGCATGCTGGAGGCCGATCAACAGGCTGCGAACGGCGAGACCCAGCTTCCGGCCTTCGACAAGGAACTGACGGATGCACGCAAGGCCGCGGAGGCAAACGGCGCCGTCCCCGCTCCTTCCAAGCCCACAGCCGCTGCCCAACCTGCACCTGCCGAAGAGCCTCTCCCCTTCACTCCAACGGCGCGTCCGAAACCGTTTCCGTACAAGGATGCGCCGCCCGCGCGCACCGCGACTGCCGCGGCCGCTCCTGCTGTCGGTGAATCCACCGGTGAATCCTCGACGGCCGGCCAGGTTCCAGTTCCTGCCGAAGCCCCGCCTGCTCCGCCCAAGCCGAAGATCGAGATTGGCTCCGCCACGCTCGTCCGCGAAGACGGCTCCGGCACGATCCAGATCGAGATCAACAACGCCGCTCCGAAGGCCGTCACCGAGGTGAAGCTCTCAGTGACCTATCTTGATGCCCGCGGCGTCCGCGTCGGGACCTGGACCACCACCCGGCGCGGCGATCCCCGGCTCGCTCCGGCCTCGGGTTCGGGCAAGTTCACCGAGTTGGCGATCCGTATGCCCACTGCTGCCCGCAAGGTCGACGTCCAGGTCGTGGGTGCCACCCTCGAGGACGGTACGGAGATCGAGTACTGAGGCGATTATGTGCGGAATCATCGGTTACGTGGGCAGCCGGTTTGCAGGTCCCATCCTTCTCGAAGGACTGCGCCGTCTGGAATACCGGGGTTATGACAGCGCTGGTGTGGCGTTGTTGGAGTCCGACCTGCTGGTCGTCCGGAAGCGCAAGGGCAAGATCCAGGAAGGGCTGGCGCCGTTGTTGACCTCCGAGCCGGTAACCGGCCGTTGCGGGATCGGCCATACCCGCTGGGCGACCCACGGGCCGCCGAGCGACGTCAATTCCCACCCGCACCTCGACGAATCGAAGCGGGTCGCGATCGTGCACAACGGCGTGATCGAGAACTTCGATCGCCTCAAGGAGCGGTTCCTTCTCGCTGGCGAGACGTTTCACTCGGCAACGGATACCGAGGTGCTGGCGCACCTGATTGGGCATCATCTCCGCCATCTGGGCCCGGTGCCGGATGGGGTCCATCCGTTGGCCCACGCGCTGGCGGGCGCCCTTCGCGAGGTGATCGGCACCTATGGCGTCGCCGTCGTCTCGCCGGAGTATCCGGGCGTCATCGTCGGGGCGCGCCGCGGTTCCCCGCTGCTCGTCGGTGTCGGCGAGGGCGAGAACTTCCTCGCCTCGGACGCGGCTGCCATCGTGTCCCACACCCGTCAGGTCGTATACCTCAACGACTACGACGTCGTGACCCTGACGGCGGACAATTTCAGCGTGATGAACCTGGGGACCGAGACCGCCCGGGTGCAGGTGACGCGACTGGAGTTCGACGCCGAGGCTGCGGAGAAGGGGCCGTATGCGCACTTCATGCTCAAGGAGATCTTCGAGCAACCTCAGACGGTGCAGAACGCGCTCCGCGGGCGTGTGGATCTCGACGAGGCCACTTCGAAGTTCGGCGGACTGAACATGTCCACGGCCGAGTTGCGTGCGGTCGACCGCGTGGTCATCGCCGCGTGCGGCACCAGCTGGCATGCGGCCCTCGTCGGCGAGTACCTGATGGAGGAACTCGCCCACATCCCGACGGAGGTGGAGTACGCCTCGGAATTCCGTTACCGCAATGCGCCGCTCGACAAGGATACGCTGCTCCTGGTGATCACCCAGTCCGGCGAGACGGCTGATACTCTGGCTGGCCTTCGTGAGGCGCGGCGGCGTGGCCACAAGGCGCTCGCGATCTGCAATGTCGTCGGGTCGACCATTGCCCGCGAGGCGGACGGCGGAATCTATCTGCACGCCGGACCTGAGATCGGGGTGGCAAGCACCAAGGCCTTCACCAGTCAGGTCACCGTCCTCACGTTGCTGGCTTTGTTGAAGGGGCGCATCCGGATGCTGTCGTCGTCGCGCGGCCTTCGGTTGCTCAGGGCGTTGGAGGCCATCCCCGACCAGATCCGACGCATCCTCGACCAGGATGACGCCATCCGCCGGATCGCGCAGAAGTACGCCCAATCCGAGGACTTTTTCTTCATCGGGCGCCAGTACCAGTTCCCGGTGGCCCTGGAAGGGGCGCTGAAGCTGAAGGAGATTTCCTACATCCATGCCGAGGGCTATCCGGCGGCGGAGATGAAGCACGGCCCGATCGCCATGATCGACGAGAGGACACCGACGGTCGTTCTCGCTCCGACGGACGCGCTCTACGAGAAGACGCAGTCGAACCTGCAGGAGATCAAGGCGCGTCGTGGACCGACCATCGCGATCACTACCGAGGGAAACAGCCGACTCGCCGCGGACGTTGACGACATCCTCTACGTGCCGCAGACCGATGACGTCCTGTATCCGCTGCTGACGGTCATCCCGCTCCAGTTGCTGGCCTATCACATCGCGGTTGCCCGAGGCTGCGACGTCGACAAGCCCCGCAATCTCGCCAAGAGCGTCACGGTGGAGTAGGACCCGGCATCGAACGGTTCGCCAACGGGCGCATCTTGGGACGGGGTCCAACGAGGGGTGGGGCGAGTGTCCTCACGAGCCGGGCGATGCGTCCCCAAATCTCGCACCCATCCCATCGGTTTCGGGGTCGGCATCGCCATCGGAATCGAGCTCCAGTCGCTTTCGATCCCGATTCCGATTCCGATTCCGACCCCGAGCGAACGGCTCGACGGAGAGTCCCGCCCCACCGGTTTCGCCAGCGGGGCTCAGGGCGAGCGACTGGGATTTGCGATGCCCGCGGCCCGGGCGCATTCTGCCAGGGCCTCCCGGAGAACCTTGGTCAGCCGCATGCCCCCCTCAACGCTCACGTGGTCATCGTCCCGGTAGAGCGTGGCCCGGCCCTCGTGGAGCCGGATCTTGTCGCCATCGAGGAAGTACGGGGCTGTCTCAAGGAAGTGGACCCGTGGATTGTGTGCTGCGAACTCCCGGATCCAACCGTGGACCCGTTCGCGGCCCTCCTTCAGCGACCGCAGTTCCTTCATCCGGGTCCAGCGACCGAAATCGTCGCCAATCCGGTGGAATCCCTGGTCACCGAACGGCAGTTCGGGTGGTTGGCCGATGATCAGGAACTGGGACCTGGGGAGCATGACGAGGAGATTGGACAGGCCGTTGTGGAACTCCGCCGGGTCCCAGGTCTGATGGAAGTACCAACGGGCGCCGATGACGACGACTGGTGGTTGGTGCGTGGTCAGAAGGGTACGGCGAGCCTCGTCGAGCTGGTTGCGGGTATCGCCCGGCCACTTTGCTTCCCAGCAGTAGATGCTGCGATCACCATTGGGCGGGATGAACAAGGGCGAGGCTGCCGAGGCCGGGAAGGCGGCATAGTTCCAGCCGAGTTCCCCGAACGCGGCATCGAGGGCTGGCAGCCATGATTTGGCATGGGAATCTCCGATGAGGACCGCCCGGACAGGGCCCGGGATGGGCACCTTGCGGCGCAGGCCGGTCTGCAGATTTCCGGTGAGCGGCGACGCGACTTCGCCGGGCTCGGGCTCCTCGTGTTCCCGGACTGGCATGAGATCGGCGTCCGCCCAGATCGACGGGATGTCATGGGTGTTGGAGGAACGCAACCCGAGTCGGGGAATGGCGAACGCGAGCAGCCCAACGGCGACGACAGGCAGGACGATGCGGACGACAATCCGGGACTCGTCGAGCGTCCGGGTGGGAACCTCGACGAGGTGGTAGCTGGCGATGGCCAGCGCGAGCCCCCCTGCGAACAGGACCCATGGGTCTTCGATGCCAGCCTGGTGGCCGAGCACGATGACGGGCCAGTGCCACAGGTACCATGAGTACGAGATCTTGCCCAGGTACACGACGGGGCCGAGCGACAGCATCCGACGAGCGAACCCCGATTCCCGGCCCAGACCGATCAGCAGTGCGGCGCCAACCGTTGGCAGGAGGCCAGCCGGGGCGGGAAACCAATCCCCTTTCTGTACCACGAAGAATGACGCCAGCACCATCAGGCTGCCAACGTCGGCCAGGATGCCCCTTCGTGGGCCGACGGCGACCCGGCTGTCGATGCTTGCCTGCCCGAGCGCGAGCAGGCACCCGATGAGTAGTTCCCAGGCGCGGGTCGGCAGCAGGTAGAATGCGGCGGCCGGGTAGCGCCGGGATCCGAAGACCGCGAGGCCAAAGCTCACCACGGCCACGACTGCCAGGATCCACCGCATCCGACGGGTCCCCAAACGGGCCAGGACCAGCATGGTGAGCGGGAAGAAAAGGTAGAACTGTTCCTCGACCGAGAGCGACCAGCAGTGCAGGAGCGGAAAGTCCCCCGCTTCCGGCCCCCAGTAGTTTCCAGTACTTCGGTACATGGCGATGTTCGCCCAGAAGGTGAGCGCCGATACGGCCTGCAAGCCGAAGCTGCGGAAGCCGTCACCGGCCATGATGAGGAATCCCCCGACGGTCGCCATCGCCAGCATGGCCCCGAACGCCGGCATCAGTCTGCGGGCGCGCCGCAGCCAGAAGTCCCGCAGTCGGAAGGTTCCCTCGGCCCGCTGACGCGCGATGATGGATGTGATCAGGAAACCTGAGATCACGAAGAAGACGTCCACGCCAACGAACCCGCCGGGAAGCCATGAGGCACCGAGATGGAAGGCAACCACCGCAAGGACGGCAACCGCACGGAGGCCGTCAATCTCGGGTCGATACTGGATGGCGGAACTCATGAGCGGCTGTGACTGCGCAACGAAGTGGGCAGACTATCCGGGCCGCCTCTGTGCGTGAATCCCGAAGTCGGCGTCCGTGGCCTCAAGGGCGCATTCGGACACTGCCCCCGCTTGAGAGTTGGAACGGAGTGCGACGTCCTCGTCGCCTTGGAAGGGGCATGGGATGGCAACGAGGACGTTGCCGCCCCTCCTGGACCGGGCACCTACCGGACCCGGGCGCGGTAGAACAGTGGACTCCGGGGAGGAGCAGGTGCGGTGAACCCGAAGAGCTCACCGGCGATTTGTGACACCTCTCCGATCCGGGTCCATCGGATGAGATCCTCGGAAGATTCGATATCCCATCGTCCGATGGGTGCCTGGAGCTGGAGTTGGATCTGGCCGTTGGGCAGTACGCCGAGCAGCGTCAGTTCAGGTCCGATTCCATCCGTGACGAAGAACGCCTGTTCGGCGCTCCACGGTCCGCCAGCGAACGAGTTGTCGATGGCCTGAACGGCCCAGTGGTAGATGCCGGGCTTGAGGTTGCGCAGTTGCCAGACGTTGGCCTCGGCAGGGCCCCGTTCGAAGATCCAGCGCTGTCCGGTGAAGGGATCGCTTTCAGGCGAGATGATATCCACACCACCGGGTTTCGTGCCGACGCGGAGGTTGTAGGAGAGGGAGGGAATGGGCGTGGTATCGTCGTCGGCTTCGGACCAGCGAAGGAAGTGAGTGTTGCCGACCCGCTCCACTCGCAGGCCGGCGGGTGCCGAGGGAGCCTGATTCGCGCGCGGTTGGGTTGCCAGCGTGAGGAAGCCCGGGGCGGCAGCATTGCTCTCGTTGCCCAGAAGCGGAAGGTCGAGGACTCCGTTGCGATCCAGGTCCACGAACGCGGCCGAGAACCCATTCGTGTTCGGGGCGAATCGGGAGACGATGCTCGCTCCATTGCTGGAGACCTGGACGAGTTTCGTCAGGGCGGAGAAGAGGAGTTCAGGGATGCCATCGTTGTTGAGGTCGCCCCAGGCAACCGTCTGCGGGATGTCACCGATCTGCCGGGGAAACTCCTGGTGGCGGATGAAGGTGCCATTGGCGGAATTCCGGAGGATGGCGCTGCGTTGGCTGCTCGTGAAGGCAAGGTCCGGCAATCCGTCACCGTCGAAATCCGACCAGGCCAGCGCCTGGAAATTGCCGGGTTCCTGCGTCAGTTGCCGGGTGAAACCCAGCGTGCCACCGAGATTCTGATACACGTGGACAGCGGCGGATGGTCCCGAGCTGACACCGCCGATGGTGAGGTCCAGCGCGCCGTCCAGATCGAGGTCGATCAGTGCAGCAGCCCCGGCAGCGGGAAAGAGCGGGACGGGGTCGGCGAACTGGAGTCCGCCGCGATTCAGGAGGAGGACGGCGCTCGGGAAGGCTTTTGGAATGGAGGAGCCGGCGACGACGAGATCCTTGAGCCCATCCCCATCGACGTCGCCTGCTGCCATCGAGCCGGTGGACATGAGCCGGACGGCCGGGAGTTGGGCGCTCCGGCGGAACCCGGACGGTCCCTGCTCATACAGCAGCACCGAACCGTCGCCGGCGATGGCGAGGTCGAGGTCACCGTCGTTGTCGAAGTCGCGCCACGCGGCCGAGGCGGCCGTGGCCGCGGAGAATGCGGCGCCGGGTGCGACGGAGAAAATGGGTCGGCCGTCGATCTCGGTCAGGTCGTGCCTGAGGAGGCGGGGCGTGCTGGCGGAGGAATTGTTTCCCGGGACCAGGAGGAGGTCGGGCCGGCCGTCGGCGTTGTAGTCGGCCCAGTAGGCTGCCTCGCGGTTGGACGCGGGCAGAATGGACTGCGAGGTGAGGTCCAGTGCCTTCACGGGCACGGGGAAGTCCTTGTCCGGGCTGCCTCCGACGAACACCCGTATCGGGGAGAAGAGGAGGTCCGGATGATGGAAGGAAATCGCCCAGGTAGATCCAGTGATCGCGTCATCCCGGTGAAGGAGGAAAGTGCCATTGGCTCCGGTGACGCCCTCGACCAGGTCCAGCCCATCTCCCAGGCCCCCGGTAGCGCGGATCTCCACTGAGGGCAGTGGAGCGCCAGTGGGCGACCGGACCTCGATCAGGATTCCGCGGCGGCGGAGCGTGAAATCCGCAGTCCCGTTGGTGTCAAAGAAGAGGTCCTGGGAAGTGGGCGTGACGATGAATCCCGGAGCCTGGGGAGTGACCCGGAGGTTGCCGAAGAGGGTGGGATCACTGACCGCGTACGATCCGTCTGGACCAGTGACGGCCTGCCAGGGGGCCGACTCGCCGCCAACCTGTTCGATCAGGAGGGGGATTCCCGCAAGCGGTCGGTTATCGGGGCGGGCAAGCCTCCCAGAGATGGTTCCCCCGAGTGAGGACTCGTGGGCAAGGGCGAGACAGGCCACCAGGCTGAGGGTACGGACGAGCCCGACGTGGGGCTTCTGGGTGCAGCGATTGAGACATGATGCAGACACGCCTCAGATTGACTGGCCGGGGAGCCTCCAGGTCAACGGGACCCTACTCACGCCAGTAGGGGTGGAGTTCCATCAGGTGCTTCCGGCGTGGGCTAGTGGAGCTTTGGGGAACGGAGCCCCTATCGCGTCGCCCAGTCCAGGGCTTCGTGGATCTCCGCGGGGGTAAACACGGTGGGAAGCGCCCGCGGTGCTTGTTTCGGATCCTTCGAGTAGACGAGGACGAGGGGCACGCCACGGCGGCTGAATCGCTTGAGCTCGGCGGCGATTGCCGGGTCGGCGTCGGTGAAGTCCCCGGCGAGCGTGACAAAGCCACCTTTGCGGAGGCGCTCGATGGTGGATGCGATCTCGATCGAGCGGACGAGATTGAATTTGCAGTTGGCGCAATTGTCGGCGGTGAAATCGACGAGCACCGGGTGACCGGCGGCGCGGGCGGCGGTGACGGTGTCTGGGGACCACGGCCGCCAGGTGATCTTTGGGACCCGTTGGCCGGCTGGTGTGCGCCAGTCGAGGGCGCCTTCCATGAGGCCGAAGTATCCGGTGGCGAGGAGGGAGCCTGCCACGAGGGCACCGACGACGGGGCGGCCTGCGCGCTGGCCGAATTCACCCCAGGCCCAGGCGGCGGCGGAAACGACGACCAGGAACAATCCGAACCACAAGACTCCGGATCCACCCATGCGGGTGGCGGTGAACCAGAAGATCCAGATGGCGGTGCCCATCATGGGGAATCCCATGGCGACCTTGAAGCGGACCATCCAATCGCCGGGCTTGGGCAGCAGCTTGAGCCACGCTGGTTGCCAGCACAGCAGGACGAAGGGCAGGGCGAGGCCCAGTCCGACCGTGAGGAAGATCAGGATCAGGACGAGCGGTGGTTGCGTGAAGGCGAAGGCCACGGCTGTTGCCAGGAACGGGGCCGTGCAGGGCGTGGCCAGCACGGCGGCCAGCACTCCATTGAAGAACGCGGCACCGGGCCCCTCGCGCCGGATGATCTCGGTGGCGGACGTGATGGCCTTGCCTTCGAGGGCGACCTCGAAAACGCCGAAGAGGTTCAGGGAGACCAGCACCATCAGGATGCAGAGCAGGACGCGGAACATCGGGCTCTGGAAGGCGGTACTCCAGTTGGCATCCTTGCCGGCGGCCTGCAGTCCCAGCAGCACGAGGGCGAGAACCAGGAAGCTGGCGAGCACGCCGAGTCCGTAGACGATGCCGAGCCTGCGGACGCGGGCCGGGTTGTTCCCAGACTGCCGGACGAAGCTGAGCACCTTGAGCGCAATGACCGGCAGCACACAGGGCATGATGTTCAGGATCAGGCCGCCCAAAAGCGCGGCTCCCAGCATGGGCAGGAGGGCCGACCATGAGAACGGAACCACATCCGAGGCGGCATCCGGCGTCGGGGGGCGGATGGCGAGTTCCACCTCGAATCCCTTCCGGGCGGGAGTATTGGGCTCGGCCACCAGCAGGCCGGTGACCTTCGCGGGCCAGCCGTTCTCGCCCTGGTTCACCATCTTGCGGATCCGGATCGTTCCGCCGGGCGTTCCCCCGGGACGTTCGGTTTTGGCGAGCACCTCTGCCTCGCTGGTTTCGTAGGCGTAGAAATCGGCAGCTGGGGCGGAGGTGGTCCAATCGATCAGGAGGGCGCGGGTCTTGCCGGTGGCTTCGCCTTCCCAGCGGGCGGTGGCCTTGGGTTGGGGGTCGCGTGTCGGGAGGAGCGCGCGTGCCTGGGTGATCTGTTGCGAGTCAGGGGAAGGGGTGACGGTGCTGCCGATCCGGAGCCGGGCCCGGACTTCGGTCTGGCCGGGCACGCATTCTTCCATGCATTCGAGCCACGAGACCCGGCCGACGATCTCAACCTCACCGGGAGGCGTGTTGGATCCGACGTGGAGCGGGACGATCAGGGTCGTGGAGTCCTCGAAGATGTGGGTGATGCCAGCGGGCTCCTCCAGTTGCTTCGGAACCGGCCACTGGATCGGGTCGGCCGTGATCCCGGCCGGCAGATTCCAACGGATCCGTGTTGCCTGGCCGATGCCGCCGGATTCGTTGGGGTTGCGCCAGTACGTGTGCCAATGGGGCGCCATGGTGAGCTCGACGGCTGCGTGCAGGTCCGAGCCAGGTGGGGTCTCCGAACGTTCCAAGAGGAGCCGGGCCTGGGTCTGCGTCTGGGCTGTGGCCGTGGTGGCGGGGAGGCCGACGGCGAGGAGGCAGAGTGCCAGGCATCCGGGGAGCCAACGGGGAAGAAACAGGGTCATGGAGAGGTGGGCTATTCAAGTTCTGCGGACTGGACCGGCGGCAGCCCAGCGGGTTCAGGGCGTTCCTCAACCTCGGTGGTATCGGAGGCGATGGCGCGGGAGATCACGCCCCGGGTGACATCGCTGAGGTACTGGTGGAGGACCTTGTTGAGTTCCGTGAACTGGGGCCACAGGGTTTCATCGACGAAAGCGCGCGGGATGCGGGCCATGACGGTGGTGTACCGCTGGCGTGGGTAGCGGTAGGGCTTGATGTCGTACCGGCGGAGTAGTGCGACGAACAGTTGGTGGGACCAGCGATCCCGCAACTTGAAGCTGTATTCGATTGGCCTCTCCTCGGATTGGAGCCGTTTCAGGCGGGCCTGGATCCGGTCGCGGGCGGCTGCGGCCGCATCGCGTTCGCCGGGCGTGGCAGCCCCGGCGTGAAGTGCCTCGATCAAGGCCAGTCGTTCGAGGAGTTGTTTCTCGTCCATGCGCTCAGTCAGTGGAGCGCACGGCGGGCCGGGTCGCCAGTCGAAGTTGGGGCGCGCAACCTGACACCGCTCGGCTTGGGAACAGGAACGGAGTGGCGACGTCCTTGTCGCCTTGGAAAAGGGTCAGGGAGGGCTACGGGGACGTTGCCGCTCCGATTGACTCGGGGGCGGGATCCAAATTCGTGCTTGTCAGGGGCATGGGTGAGGGGGCTTTCTGATCACGACCAGAGCGCACTGGTTTCAGGGTGAGACATGCGTAGATTTTTCTTACTTGATGGTTTAGCAATCCTTTTCGTCTTCAGCATGAGTTGGTTCGGGCTTCGGGCAAACCCGGTGCCTCTGGTGGCGCGGATTCCTGCTCAGTCGGGGGACTCCCAGTTCCGGATGGTTCCGTTTTTGCCGGGAGTCCTCTCCAACGTCGTGGTGACGGTGACGGCAGCACCGCACGAGCCGGAACGACTTCCGGTGGCGGAGCTTTCCGGGCGAATCCTCAGCCTTTCCGGCCCGGACCGGACGAATGCCGAGCTTTTCCTCGATCTCTCGTCGCGTATCTCGACGCTGGGTGAGCACGGCATTTGCTCCATGGCGTTGCACCCCGGGTTCAGGACGAACGGCCAGTTCTTCGTCTTCTACTCCTACCTGCCTGAAGGATCGACCAACGTGTACAATCGCCTGTCCCGCTTCCTGGTGGATCCCGCGAATCCCGGGCGGGCGTTGGCCGACTCCGAGGAACCGCTGATCACCCAGCTACACCGCTCGACTGTCCACAACGCCGGGGACATGCACTTCGGGCGTGACGGCTACCTCTATGTTTCCGTGGGTGACGAAGGCTACGGCTTCCAGTTTGAGAACGCCGGGCGCTGGGACATCAATTTCTTCGCCGGTGTGCTCCGGATCGACGTGGATCAGAGCGAGGAGAACCTGTTCCCCAATCCCCATCCGGCTGTCCACCCGGGTACCTACCGGGTTCCCCGGGACAATCCGTTTCTAGGGCGCACCAACTACGTGATCGGCACCGACGATTTCGGGATCAACATCCGTCCGGAGGACATCCGTGGGGAGTTCTGGGCGGTGGGATTCCGGAATCCCTGGCGGATGTCGTTCGATCCGGAATCCGGAGATCTCTACTCGAATGACGTCGGCGTGGCCTCGCGCGAGGAGGTCAACGTGGTGCGGGCGGGGAGGCACCATGGCTGGTTCTTCAAGGAGGGCAGCCTGCCCTGGCCCTTCAACGTACCAGCCACCGGCCTGGTCGACCCGATCCATGAGTACGAGCACACGCTGGGGCGGGTGGCGATCACGGGTGCGCACTTTTATCGTGGATCGCGATACCCTGAGTTGGACGGCTCCTATTTGTTCTCCGACATGACGGGGCAGATCTACGCGATGCGCCGGTTGCAGGACGGGCGGCATGCGTCGCCCGAGCAGATCGCGATGAACCCGTTTTCGGTGTCCATCGGCCTCGATCCCCTCGACGGTTCCATATTGGTCGGCGGAGTCGGATTGAGTCGTCTGGAGCGGGTGGCGGCGACAGCGGCTCCCTTGCCGCAAAAGCTCTCCGAGACCGGGCTGTTCTCGTCGATCCGCCGATTGGGCCCTGCTCCCGGACTGGTGCCCTACGACGTAAACCAGCCGTTCTGGTCGGATCATGCGATCAAGAGTCGTTGGTTCGGTGTTCCGGCGGCGGGCGCGACCGTGACCTTTCATCCGGACCGGCCTTGGGAGGCAACGACGGGTACTGTCTGGGTCAAGCACTTCGACTTTGGCATGAGCGATGTGGATCCCTCCGTGAGGCGTCGCCTGGAGACCCGCCTGATGGTGAAGACGGACGACGGGGTGTATGGCGCGACCTATCGATGGAACGAGCAGCAGACCGATGCCGTGCTGGTGGATGCGATCGGGGCGGAAGAAGATCTGGTAATCGCGACTGCGACCGGAACCCGCACGCAACGCTGGAGGTATCCAAGTCGGACCGAGTGCCTGAGTTGCCACACGGCGATGGGCGGGTATGCCCTCTCGTTCAACACGGCCCAGTTGAACAGGCCGGGGGTGGATGGGACCAACCAGTTGGTTGCGCTTCGGAATGCGGGTTACTTCACGGGGTCGCCCGTGATCCAGCCCAACCTCCTGCCGGCGCACCCGGCGCTGGACGACGAAAGCGCGTCGGTGGAAAGCCGGGTCCGATCCTACCTGGAGGTCAACTGCAGCCAGTGCCACCAACCGAATGGGCCGAGCCGCAGTCCGTGGAATGCCCGGGCTGCGACGCCGCTGGCCGGTGCGCACATCGTGGGTGAGACGGCGGTGCACCAGATCGAGAACGGGGGGGTGAAGATCGTGGACGCGGGGAAGTTGGTGACGTCGATCCTCTACCGACGCGTGGCGGAGTTTGGCCCGCTGCACATGCCGCCGCTGGGGACCTTTGTCACGAACAGCCAGGCGGTGGCGCTGCTGGCCCGATGGGTGACGAATGACCTGCCGAAGCGGCCTTCGTTTCCTGCCTGGGTCCAGGCGCATTTCCCGGAGGAATACGAGGCGCTGGGTGATGCGGAAATGGATCCTGATGAGGATGGCGACTCCAACCTGCATGAGTTCCTCGTTGGTACGGATCCGATGCTGGCATCCGACCGATGGAAGGTCCGGATGCAGGCGAATGCGGCGGGTTCCGTGTCGTTGACGTACCGGCGGAGTGCCAATCGGCGATTCACGGTCGAGATATCGGACGGGATGTCAGGCCCCTGGACGCCGCTGGACGTGCCGGAGAATCGCCCTTGGCAGGCAGCCGTGGAGTCCGATGTCACGGTTGCGTTGCCGCCCGGCCTGGGTGTCCGGTTCTTCCGGGTGAACGTGGTGGAGCCGTAGAGCTGGTAGGGCAGCGCGTTTGGGAGAACAGGAACGCAGTGGCGACGTCCTCGTCGCCTTGGGAAAGGCTTGGGATGGCAACGGGGACGTTGCCGGCCCGGTGGACGCGGGGGCACCGTCAAGATGCGCCCGTTCAGCGGCCGAAGAGGCGGACCAGTAGCTTCTGGGGGTGTTGGACCAGGAGTTCGTGGAGCATGGCGTGGGCCCCGGCGGCGCGCGGTTCATCGAGACGGCGGGTCATCAGGAAGGCGAAGCCGAAGGCAGCGGTCGCCAGGAGGAAGAAGAGCGAGAACCGGTTCCATTCCAGCCCGAGTACGTTCGAGCGATGGCTCCCGACGGCGTCGAGGAGGATGCCCCAGAGGATGGGGGAGACGCCGAGGGTGAGCTGCCATACGACGGCGAAAAGCGCGAAGAAGTGGTTGCGTCCCATGACAGGGACGATGGACATGGCGAGACGGTTGTTGGCGACGCTGAACAGCGCGTTGCAAAGGCCCACTAGGAAGGCGAGCCCGAGGGTGGAGCCGGTGGTGGCCGGGAGAAGCCCGCCGGCGACGAGGCCCCATCCCAGGGTTCCGAGGGCACCGGCGGCCATGGTGAACCCGAGGACGGGTTTCGACCCGAGGCGGTCGACGCGTTGCCCGGCCACCCAGTAGCTGGCAAGTCCGCCGACGAAGGACAGGGACATCACCAGGAGGACGCGGCGCTCGCCAAACCCCGCCGCGGACTTGAGGTAGGAGACGATGAAGGTGGTGAGGCCGCCGTAGGCGATCGACCAAGCGGCGTTCATTTCGAGGAGGCGGCGGAACGGAGGATGGTTGGCCATCGCGCCCCAGGGGATCGGCCCTCGTCCACCATCCGGTTCCTCGGAGACAGGGACATCCGGGATGCGGCGGAGGAACAGGAGCGAAACGAAGCCGGCGGCGCCGCTGAAGAGGAACACGACGGTGAACTGCCAGGCGTCGGCGGCATCCCCGAGCATGAAGGCGGCGAAGATGAAGGCGGCGATGCTGGCGCCATTGTTGCAGAGTTGGTCGATCGTCAGGTAACGGCCGCGGACCTCGGTGGGAACCAGGTGGGTGATCCACGGCAACCAAGCGCAGGAGGAGAGGCCGCGGGAGAGGTTGAAGGCGAAGAGCAGGGCGATGATGAGGGCGAGGCGTGACCCGGCGTTGAGGAATCCTCCGGTCAGGGGCACGAGGGCCATGAGGAAGATGAACGCCACGCGCGTGGACCAGCCGCCTAGCACGAAGCGTTTGTATCCGACCCGGGGGATGAACTGGGCCGCCGGGATCTGGGCGATGGTCATGATCGGCATCAGGCCGGCGACGAGGCCGAGGATGGTGGAGGAGGCACCGAGCGACTTGGCGAAGAGGACCATGGGTCCCGCCAGCACCATCTGGAAGGAAAGGGCGTTGAAGAGCGCGAACGCATAGGCGTTCTGGATCCCCGGCGGCAGTCGGGCGGGTTCGCTCACCGGGGAGAGTGTTGGGTGGGGCGCCGTTGTCGGCGAGGGGAAAGTCCCTTGCGGCCCCGCTGGCTATTCCACAGTTTGCCGGTGTGCATCGGGATTGGGGCACGAAGGTCTTCAGGACGGAAGAGGCATATTGATGGACACGGTGATGTATCGGCAGTTCCTGGCCGTCGAACGATCCCATTGGTGGTTTCGGGCGCGTCGGGAGATCCTGCTGGGCGTGGTGCGAGGCCTGGCACCGGCAGGTGCACCCGTGCTGGACGTCGGTTGCGGGACCGGCTTCTTCCTGGAGGCCATTTCCGAGACCCATCCCTCCGCGGGGGTGGATTCTTCACCGGTGGCGGTGTCGATGAGCCAGGAGCGGGGCTTGAAGGGTGTGTTCGTGGGCTCTGCGAACGATCTGTCGGCGGTGAAGGGGAAGCAGTTCTCGGTGGTGACGCTGCAGGACGTGATCGAGCACCTGGATGACGATCTCGGGGCCTTGAAGGGAGCGTATGAGGTGCTCGCTCCGGGCGGTCACCTCGTGGTGACGGTTCCGGCGTATCCGTCTCTCTGGTCTTATCATGACGAGCGGAACCAGCATCGGAGACGGTATCGGCGTCGGCCGCTGACGGCCCTGTTGCGCCGGGCCGGGTTCGAGCCGGTGCACGTCTCGTACTTCAACTGTGCCCTGCTGCCGCTGGCTTGGGTGTCCCGGACGTGGCGGCGGGTGACCGGCAACACACCGCCGGATGAGTTCGCGATGCCTCCGGGGCCGATGAACGGGTTGTTCCGGATGGTTTTCCAGGCTGAGCGGCCGATCCTGATGCGGGGATGGCGGTTGCCTTGGGGGCTTTCGATCCTGGCCGTGGCCAGCAAGCCAGCGGATTCAGGGCGGGCGTGAGGGTCCGGCCCCTGCGACTACTGGTAGAGGCGAGGCCGAGGCTTGGTGCCACGGACCTTGCCATCGAGTTGGTCCTGGACGTTCCGGGCGCGTCCCTCGATCCACTTCTTGAGCGGAATGTTGTCGACCTCGACGGCGTCGGGGAAGCCGCGGGGCTCGTACGGTTCGCGGGCGAATTCCTGGTCGTGACGCGGTTGGCTGGTGTCGCCCTGGTCCGGGCGGCGTGTGCCGAGGACGGTTCGCTCGAAGTCCTCCTTCGCGCGACGGGTCTCGGCGAAGACGATGGGTTGGGTGACGGCGGCGATACGGTCGATCTCGGCATTGAGGCGGGCCGGGACGAAGAGGTTGGTGAGGATGAGGGAGACCTGACTGCGATAGAGTGGGCCGAGCGTGGGGTCGGATATGAAACGCTCGACGAGTTGGTTGGGATCCGCGTTGGGGCGGAGCACGCTGGTGATCATCTGGTCGCGGGACGGGCCGGAGACCGGGTGCATGCCGAAGGACTCGTTGAGGTCCCACGGGATGAAGTTCGCCTTCCGCGTGGTCGGGTGGACGTGGAGGTAGTAGTTGTGCCCGTTGCCGATGAAGGAATCGACGTTGGCGAGGATGGCGTTGAGGGCGACGAAGCGTGCAAAGGCCTCGGGTTCGAGGAATTCTCGGAGACCTTCAGCAAACTGCTCGCCGGGGGCCTGACGGAGGAAGCGGACGAAATCGATGAAGCGCTTGGCGTCCTTGGGGTCGACGTCACCCTTGGGCGCGTACCGTTCGACGTAGTTATCCCATTCCTCGCCCATGTACGGGACGCCGCGCATCATCTCGGGCTTGAGCAGGAGTCCCTTCTTCGTGCCGAGGGTGCGCTTGAGGAAGTCGCCCTCGACCACCTCGACGAGGGTATAGAGGCCGAGGTGCTGTTTCTGGAGCTTTCCTGGAATCGTCAGGTAGACGCGGGCAAAGGCGGTACGGGGAGCGGGAAGGCCGGCCTTGCGGAACAGGTCATAGGCGAGGGCCTCGCGCATCTGGGTGGCGTCATTGACGTTGTTGTTGAGGTAGAGTTCCTCGATGCCCATGAACCGGCGGTTGGTGGCGCCCCGGTTGAAGTCGATCTTGAATGGACGTTTGAACGGGTTGGGCGAGCGCACCATGGAACTCGCTCCCTTGAATCGGAGGGCGACGTTGGTGAGCGTGGCTCCGGGCCCTTCGAACGTGCAGGTCGCCCAAGGGTAGTCCCCGGCGACGCCGCCGGGACGAGACCCCCCATCCCCGCCGAAGACGCCACGGACGATGCCTTCGAAGACCCCGCCGTTGCCGTTGCCATTGCCGCTGCGCTGGGGCGGGCCGCCGCGCGAGTTGAGCGTGCTCCAGGCCTTCGGGGTGACGGTGATGTGGATCGTCCAGAGGTTGGTGAGTCCGAAGAACGACGCCTGCTGGGCGGCGGCAGCTTCGGATTGCCGGGCATTCCCGACCAGGCCGGGCGTCCACAGCATCAGCAGTCCCAACAGGAGCAGTAGGCAGCGCTTCACAGGATCCAGCGGTGACCCCTCCCGGGCAGGGAAAGTTTCCCGCGCTTCGCTGGCGGTCCCTCCCGTTCCACCGCCTCCGGCTCCCCCGCACGCACGGGTGGTCGCCAGTCAGGTCGGGGAAAAGGTCTCCGCCAGAATCGTCGGCCAGCGTCGGCAGCCCCCGGCGCCTTGTCGATGAAGAATCCGGTGGATGGGGGGGGCGGGGCCTTGGTTGTAGGCCGGGTGCCCTCACCCGGCGTGGACCATGAATCGCCGCGTCGGGGCACGCGGCCTACACTGCCGATTCCCAGGTTGTAGGCTGGGTGCCCTCACCCGGCGTGGATCATGAACCGCCGCGTGTGGGCACGCGGCCTACACTGCCGATTCCCAGGTTGTAGGCCGGGTGCCCTCACCCGGCGTGGATCATGAATCGCCGCGTGGGGGCACGCGGCCTACAAAACTTGAGTCTCCCTCGAGGCCCGCACGGTTTCGGAAGAGGTAATGGCTGACGTGCCATTCGTTGCCGTTGCGGAAGCCCCAGAGCTCGGCGCAGGCCATGAAGAAGACCCGCCAGTAGACCCACCAGCGGGTGACGTTGTCCGTGCCGTAGGTATCGCGGAAGATCTCGCGGATCTCGGGTTCGTGGGCGTCCATGTTCTCCAGCCACTGGTTGGCGGTGCGTTCGTAGTGGCGGCCGTTGACGACCCAGTGCGACTCGATGGCTAGGTGCTTCTGGAAGTACAGAAGCAAGTCGTCGCTGGGCATGATGCCGCCGGTGAAGAAATACCGGGCCATCCAGTCGGTGGCGTCGCGGGCAACGAAGTGGTAGGCGAATTCGCGGTGGGTGAAGATGTGGACGAACAGACGGCCGTCGGCCTTGAGCCAGCGGGAGATGTTCCCGAGGAGCCGTTCGTAATTCTTCATGTGCTCGAACATCTCGACCGAGACGACGCGGTCGAAGCGTCCGCGGCATTCGCCATCACCGGCGGCGGCGCCGAACGATATGGGTGGTTCGAGACGGTTGGCGTCGCAGGTGACGACCTGGAGGTTGCGGAGGCCGCGTCGGGCGGCCTCGGCGTCGATGTGGAGCTTCTGGGTGCGGGAATTGGAGACGGTCGTGATCCGGGCGTTCGGGTAGTGGGCCGCCATCCAGAGGGAGAGGGATCCCCAGCCGCAGCCGAGTTCGAGGATTTCCTGTCCGTCGGCGAGGCCCGCGCGCTCGCAGGTGAGGGCGAGCATGATGGCCTCGGCCTCACCGAGGGATTCCTGAAACGTGTGGTAATAGCAGGACGAGTACTTCAGGTGCGGCCCGAGGCAGAGTTGGTAGAAGCGCGTGGGAACCTCGTAATGCTGCTCGTTGGCGGCGGCGGTTTCGATGGCGATGGGCGACTGGCGGAGTTCCTCGACGAGCGCCAGGAGTCGGGCCTGCTGGGATTCGACGTTGCCGGTGGATTCCTCCCGGATGCGCTGCCGCAACAACTGGCGGATGCCGAAGCGCAGGGCCGGATCGGGAAAGACGTCGCGGGTGAGGAGGGCGTCGAGCATGGGAAGGCGGGAGTCCGTGGGCGCGTTCAGGCTGGGTTGGTGGAGGTGCTGGCGGAGGCGGGGCGGCGCGGTCCAGGGAAGAAGGCGTTGGTCGTGCGCTGGTAGAGGCGGTAGGCGTCGCCCTTGGACTTGACCGAGAGCTCCTCGGTCATGGGAATGCCGGTGACGTTGACGAGGAAGTGGAACATCAGGAGGGGCGACAACCAGGCCGTCCAACCCCACGGTGCGCCGGTGGCGAAGACGGCATAACCAACCCAGACCAACCATTCGAAGAAGTAGTTCGGGTGGCGCGAGTGCGCCCAGAGGCCGTCCTGGCAGACCTTGCCCTTGTTGGCGGGGTTGCCGCGGAACCTTGCGAGCTGGGCGTCAGCGATGGATTCGCCCACGATGCCGAAGATCCAGAGGGCGAGCCCGGCAATACCGGTGAACCCGAGTCCGGCCGGGAACGGCGCGGGGGAATCGTCGAGGCAAACCCAGACGAATGGCAGCGCGAGCACCACCTGAAGGGCTCCCTGCAGGAGGAAGAAGCCGTACATCTTGCGATCGGTGGCGGCGCCCCAGTCGGTGCGGAGCTTGGCGTAGCGGACGTCCTCGACGGGGTGGTGAGCCTTGACCCGAACGAAGAGGTGGAATCCAAGCCGGGCGGACCACAGCACGCCCATGGCGGCGAGCAAACAGGCTCGGACGACAGACCATTCCGGGTAGGAATCGAGCTTGGCGTCGTAGAAGCGGCGCGCGGCGAAGGTGAGGAAGACGAGGATCAATGGCGCAAACCCGAACGACCACACGACATCGACAATACCGAAGTTCCGCAGGCGCCGGGCTGCGACCCAGGTGGCCGTCATCTCGACGACGACGAAGGCGAGGCCTGCAAGGAGCAGGAGGACGATCGGGTTCAAAGGGTCGGGTTGTTCGGAACGGTCCAGAGTCCCTGGACAACGCTGATGTTGCGGTGAGCGAAGGCGGCCTCGCAGTAGGCGAGGTAGTAGTTCCAGGTGCGGATGAAATGGGTGTCGAAGCCGAGCTTCACCACCTCATCGAGGCGTGCGTTGAAGCGTTCGCGCCAGATCCGGAGCGTCCGGGCGTAGTCGGGTCCGAAGTCCTTCAGGTCATGCATCTGCAGGCGGCCGGTGCGGGCGATGGCCTGGTTGACGCGGTTCAGGGAGAGCAGCAGGGAACCGGGGAAGACATGCTTCTGGATCCAGTCCACGCCGCGGCGGAGCTCGTCGTAGCGAGAGTCCGGGCAGGTGATGAACTGGGCAGCGAAGAGACCACCGGGCCAGAGCAGTGACTGGCAGACGTTGAAGTAGGTCTCGAGGAAAGAGTCTCCCACCGCTTCCAGCATCTCGATGGAGGCGATCCGATCGAACCGGCGGCCGAGCGAGGGGAGCTTCCGGTAGTCGAGGAGGAGGACCTCAGCCTTGTGGGTGATGCCTTCCCGTTCGAACCGGGCCTGGGCGAACTTTTGTTGCTCGGTGCTGAGGGTCACGGTGGTGACGCGGCAGCCGTAGTTGCGGACGGCGTGGCTGGTGAAGCCGCCCCAGCCGGAACCGATCTCGAGGACTTCGTGCTCCGGCTTCAGTCGGAGCTGACGGCAAAGGCGGTCGTACTTGGCGACCTGGGCGGCTTCGAGGGCCTGATCGGGTGACTCGAACAAGGCTGCCGAGTAGGTCATCGTGGGGTCCAGCCACAGTCGGTAGAACGGGTTCCCGAGGTCGTAATGCGCGTGGATGTTGTGCCGCGAACCCGACGGGGTGTTGCGGTTCAGCCAGTGCCGGACCCGGTTGGCGAGGGAGAAAAGCTGGAGATGGAGCGGTTGGTTCCCGGAGCCGGACATCGTCGGGGCGGAATCCGTGTTCGCGCAGAACCAGCTGATGACGGCGTAGAGGTCGTCGGATTCCCATTCGCCGGCCTGGTAGGCTTCGCCGAAACCGATGTCGCCGGTGAGGGTGCAACGCCGGTAGAAGCGGTGGTCGCGAATCACCATGCGGGCCTGGGGGCCGGGCTCGGTGCCGCCGAAGGTGTCGACGGACCCGTCCGGCGCTACCATCTCCAACCGGCCCCGGCGCATCGGGGAAAGGACCTTCTGGACAAAGCTGCGGGCGACGCGGTTGGTCCAGGACGATTCGCGGGCGGGGGCCGCCGAAAGGCGATCGGCCCCGTCCAACGGGCTGATGGAGGCAATGTTCTTCACGCGCAAGAGCGGCCGGCGTCCGGACTTTCCGGCACACCATGCATACGAGTGCAACTGGTTCGTGGATTCCGCAACCGTGGAGGAGGAAAAGGTTGTGGGGAAATTGGCGCTCCCACTTTCTAGCGGATGGGGAGAAGCTCCGGGGCTCCGAGCCAATGCCGTTTCTGGGCGCACAATTGTTCAATGAGGTTCCACGCGAGTTCTTCGGACTTCTCGCGGGAAGGAACGCGTCGTTGTACGTGGACGTGCTGGATCGGCTGGCGCCGGCGCTGGAGGAGGCAGGACATCTTTCGCGGGCGGAGGCAGCGGCGGTGGTGGAGGAGCGGTTGCGGGAACACCCGGAATTCGAGGCGAAGGAGGAGTTTCCCGATGCCGTGGCGGAGGCGACGACGCTTTCCGGGCAGGCAGCGCTGGTCCTGCGGCGGTTGGTCGAGACCCGATGGTTGCTGGAACCGGTGCGATCAGACTGGCAACGGCTGGTGCTGTTGAATCCGGCGGCGGAGTTGGTGTTGTCGGCCCTCCGCCAGGTGGCCCGGGGCGATCACGGGCAGTTCACCGACCGTTTGCAGATCGCGTGTTCGCAGTTGCTGAACCCGGACGCCTTCGGGGAACAGGGGTTCGCGGATCTGGAAGCCTGCCTGTCGAATGTCCGCGATGGGCTTCGGGAGTTGCGGCAGATGGAAAGCGGGATCGAACGGCACACGCGGCGGTTGCTGGCGTCGGAGACCCTGCGGGAAAACCTCGCGGTGCTGTACGACGACTTCAGCGAGACGATCGGGCATGCCTGCTACCGCGAGTTGGTGCGGGCGCGGCTGCCGAGCCGGATCCTGCAGGCGCGGAAGCGGCTGGACGAGGTGGGGGCAAACGCCCGGGTACTGGACCTGATGCAGCGGGAGCGGCTCCGACGCAGCCCGCAGGTCGACGCGCCGACGGCGGCTTCGGAGATCCGGGTGCGGATGGACGAACTGGCGCGGTTGCTGGACTCCGTGGTTCCGATGGCCGACGCGCTGGACCGGCGGGCGGCCGACTTTGCACGGCGGGCGTTTGCTCGGTTGCGATACCTGCAGGAGACGAACTCCGAGTTGCGGGAACGGGTCCAGGCGGTGTTCGCGCATGTGGACGCGTCGGTGAGCCGGGGTCGATTGCATGAGGTTCGGGAGGATCTGGAACTACCGGCGATCTCGGTGGTGGAGGCGGGATTGCTGTCTTCGGATTCGTTGTACCGGCCGCGGCTGCGCCGGGTGGCGGGCGAACTGGAACCGGTCGGCGAGGACGTGTCCGACTCGGATGTCGACGAGGCGATGGCGGAGCTCGGGGCGAACCTGAGGGACACGTTGAACGTGATCCGGGCGAACCGGTTCGTGGAACGGTTGCCGGGAGGTTCGGGCAGTAGGACGGCCTTGAAGGACCTGCCGGTCTCGAACGACGATGACATTGCCGACATCATCGCGTGCCTGCTCCATGCGGGCGCGCGCGACGCCGGGTACTCGGTCGAGAGCGCCCGGGATGCGGAGGAGACGTCCGAGCCGGGCCGTGTGACCAAGGCCGGATACGCCATCGAAGATTTCACGCTGGAGAAGAAATGAGCGGATCGCTGACCACCGGGATGAACGAGTCGGATCGGGAACAGTTGCAGGAGTGCCTGCAACGGCTGCTGGCGTCCGGGGCGATCCTCCGGGAGGACCACCGGGACCTGTACGACTGGGCGCGGCTGCATCGGGAGTCGGTGGACGACCTGTGCGGGTTGGCGGGCTTGAAGCTCGTGTGGGAGCACGACAACCGGCTGGTGCTTGGGATCCCGCAGCATCCGCGGCTGCTGCGGCGGTTGCGTCAGGACGAGACGCTGATCGTGCTGGCGTTGTGGTACGACTTTGACCGGCAGGTGAAGGACGAGGGACGGACGCCGGAGGACGTCGGGTTCCGAGTGAGGGAGTTCAGCGAGCAGTTCGAGGCGAAGTTCCGGCATCTGCAATTGCCGGCGGCGACGCGGTTGCTTGAGATCCTGCACCTGCTGGAAAAGAAGAGCGTGGTGCGGTTGAGCGAAACGGCCGGGCCGTTCCCGGACATCGTGATCCGCGTGCTGCCGACGATCCGGTATCTGGTGCCGTTCAGCGCGCTGGACGAGTGGACGCGGACACGGGACCGGCATCTGGCGGCGGGGGCGGCGGGCGATGACGGTGGGGCGGAGCAACAGGGATAACGCATGTCTTCACGGGCCATACGACTGACGCGGATCCATGCCATCAACTGGTATGGGTATCGGGACACCTTCGCGGTCTCGGGCAACCTGCTGGTGGCGGGGGTGACCGGATCGGGCAAGTCGGTGCTGATGGACCTGGTGCAGTTGGTGTTGATCGGGCACCAGCAGAAGGTCCGGTACAACCAGTCAGCGACGGGCGATCGATCGACGCGCGACCTCAAGGGTTATTGTCTGGGCGACACCAAGCAGGACGTGGACGGCGTCCCGCAGTACATGCGGCAGGGCGGCGTGACGTACGTGGCGCTGGAGTTCACCTGGCCGGGAGCGAGGAACCCGCGGATCGAGACCTGGGGGCTGCGGATCGAGTTCGAGAGCGTTGCGCAGCATACGCCATCGATCCGGCCGTTCGTGCTGCCGGCGGGGGTGAAGCGGGACGATTTCCTGGATGGCGAGCGCGTGCCGTTGGATCTGGTGGCGTTCCGGCAGTGGGTGGAAGCCACGGTGGACAGCGGCGGCCGGACGGGACGGTTGTTCACGGGAATCGACGAATACCGTCGGGAGCTGGCGTTGCCTTCGCACCTGAACTTCGATCGGCCGACGTTGGACTACCTGCTGCCGGCCGCGATGTCGTTCACGTTCATGGATTCGTTCAACGACTTCTGCCGGCGCTACATCCTGCCGGCGGAGGCGGTGGACATCCGCGGGGTGCGTGACAGTTACCTCGCGTTCCGGGAGGCGCAGCGGATGCTGTCAATGCTCCGGGACCAGGGCGAGCGGTTGGAGAAGATCCACGGCCTCGACGTGAAGCGGGCCGCGGCGGAGCGCGACCGATTGGCCGGGCGGTACGTCGAGGCTTTGCTCCGGGCCGAGGCGGCGGAAGAGGCGGTGGCGACCGAACAGCGGTTGCAGGCGACGTTGGAGGCTGAGTTGGCGGGCGAGACGGCGCGGATCCTCGAACTGGAGCGCGAGATCGAGGAAGGCGACGAACGGCGGCGTTCGGTGGAAGCGACCTTCAATGCGAGCGAGGACGGGAAGCTGTTCCGTCGGCTGCAGCAGGAGAACGTCGAGCTGACGGCGCGCATCCGGCGGTTGACGGATATCGGGGAATCGGTGGAACAGGCTCGCCAGTTGCGGGTGAAGAACGCGCGTTGGTTCGCGGGATTGCTGGGAAAGCTGCCGGTCGATGCGCCCTCCGGTCCGTGGTCGGCGGTCCAACGGGCGGCGGAGGCTCTGGAGAAGGCGGGCCCAGCGGAGTTGAAGGAGCGGACGCGTGCGCTGGCTGGCGCATGCACGGTGGCGCGCCAGGCGGCGCAGGCGGCGGTGAAGCCGGCGGAGGAGGAATTCCGGAAGCTGGAACGCGAGGAACACGGGTTGAAGGCGTCGCTGCTGGCGCTGCGGTCCGGGGCGTTGACGGAGAATTCGGTGCTGTTGTCGGCGTTGAACGCGCGGCTGCCGCGTCGGGGCAACGAGCTTCCCGCTCAGGCGATGTGGCAGTTGTGCGAGGTGACGGACGAAGTGTGGCGCCCGGCGTTGGAGGTGACCTTCGGGCGCAAGTTCGCCGTGGTGGTGGAGGAGCGCGACTACGACGCGGCGGAGTCGATCTACCATGAGCTTCGGGACGAGGCGCGAGGCGAGTCGCTGGTGAACCCGAGGCAGGCGCTGGAGATGGGGCGCGCACCGCGGCCGGGATCGCTCGCGCTGAAGCTGGAGACGAAGCATCCCGTGGCACGGGCGCTGGTGGATCATCTTTTCGGGGATGTGATCTGCGTGGAATCGGTGCGCGAACTGAGGCAGCACGAGAAGGCGATCCTGCCGGACGGGTTCCAGGTGCGGCGCCCGTTCGTGCAGCGGCCGCGGCACTACGACAATCTTCCGTGCATTGGAAAGAAGGGGCTGGAGCGTCGTCGGGCCTGGCTGCAGGAGCAGCAGGATGCGATCAAGGCGAGGCAACGGCAGTTGGAGCCGTTGTTGACGTCGTGGCGGGAGGCGGCGGAATTCCACGACCAGGCCGGGCTGCATCGGGAGAGCCTGCACGATGATCTCGCCGAAGCGGCGGCGTTGCCGGAGGCCAAGCGGAAGCTCGAGAACAACCTCGCGGACCTGCGGAACATCCGGACCTCGGACCTCGAAGCCGGCGAACGCGAACTCCGCGAATGGCGGGAGCGATTGGCGGGTTGGAAGGCGGAGCGGGACGGGCTGTTGCAAAGCGGCCGTCGCCAACGGATGGGTCAGGTGGCCGACAGCCTGATCCGGTTGGGCCAGGCGGCGGAGGCGGCGCGTGATCAGGTGAAGGCGGTTCGCGATGCGGAGGACGTTTCGGTGCACCTCGCTCGGATCGACGAATTGCGGCTGCAGTTCACGACGGAGTTTCCCGTCCGTACGGTGGCGGCGGAACGGATCCAGGTGCTGTGGCGTGAGGCGGAGACGGCGGCCAAGGTGCTGCGGTCGGAACTGGTATTCGAGCGTCGGGATCTGGCGCGCGTGCACGATCCCCAATTCGCGGACCTGGACCCGGAGAGCGACAGCAACGAGAGCTACGAGGCGCGGCGACGCCGGATCACCGGGGCGCACGTTCCCGAGTACGAGAAGAAGGCGGTCGAGGAGGAGCGCAACTGGCAGCAGCTGTTCCGGGAACAGGTTCTGGAGAAGCTCCGGGAGCGGCTGTTGATGGTCGAGAACCTGATGGACCTGCTCCGGACCGCGCTCGACAAGCCGATCGGGAACAACCGGTATCGGATCGTCGCACGGGCCAATCGCGACGGGGAGTTCGAGCTCTACCGCCGCTTGCTGGATCTTTCCGCAACGGTGCGGGGCGACGAGATGCTGTTCGCGACCGCGGACAGCGAGATCCGCGAGGCGGTGGAGCGGATCTTCCGGGCGATCACGTCCGAGGGCGGAGCCGGCGGAGCGGAGGCGGAACGGTTCCTCGATTACCGGAACTACCACGACTACGACATCGAGGTCGCGAACGTGAACGATCCGAACGCGCGGGCCTACAGCGTGAATCGCGCCGCGGGCAAGTCGAGCGGCGGCGAGAACCAGACGCCTTACTTCGTCGCCATCCTCGCGAGTTACCTGCGCGCCTACCGTCGGCACGAGACCCGACGCAAGGAGCCGTCGCTGGCGCTGGTGCCGATCGACGAGGCGTTCTCGAAGCTGAGCGGTGACCGGATCCGGGACTGCATCCGGGCGCTCCACACGCTCGACCTCCAGGGCGTGTTCTCGATGAGCACCGGCAACATCCCGTACGCGGTGGACCAGTGCGACCAGGTCATCGCGATCCACAAACAGGAGAAGACGGTGGGCCGGAAGACGGTGATCCGGAATGTGGCGGTGAGCCTGACCCGGGCCGAGGCGATGGAGCGGTTCGGGGGGTGAGGGGGGTGGAGTTTCAAGTTTGAAGATTTCAGTTTGAAGGAAGTTGAGCCGGTGTGGGATCGGCTCGTGGGGACGCTGGCCCAACTTCAGAGTGAAGTGGTCGATGGGCTTGGGAACGATTGATGATGAAGCGGGTGTTGGAGGCATTGGCGGAGCGGTATGAAGGAACGCCGGCCGGGAGGACCGGCCTGGGCGGGCGGGATCTGTTGGTGGATGCGGAGAAGTTCCTGGCGGAACTGGGGGCGCGGGACGGGCGGTTGCGGGAGGAGATCGAGCGGGAGTTGGAGGAGGCGGACCGGGCGGGTGTGATCGTCCTGGAACGGCATCCGAGGGATCCGGCGATCCTGCTGCGGGTCCGATTGCCGCTGGCGACGGAAGGCGAGCTCTATCGGAGGCTCGGGCGTAAGACACCGACGGAATTGCGTCGGGAACTGGCGGAGCAATTTTCCGGGGCTGCGGAAGATCCTGTGGTTCCAGAGCGGTGGAAGCCGGGTTGGCGGGAGTGGTGCCTGGCGAAGGCGGAGGCGGCGCGGGTGGGTGGGCCCGTGGCACCGTTTGCACGGCTGGCCGGGCGGGAGAACGGGGAATTGCTGGAACTGCTGCCCCGGCTGCTGGCGTGGGAGGGCGAATCGCTGGTGCGGTTCGCGAGTTGCGTGCTGTGCGGGGATTCGAAGCGGCTGGAAGCGTTGGCGACGGCGGAGAAGGAGGGGGAGTTCGTGGGGCAATTGCGGGGGAAGCTGGGCCGGTTGTTGGGGGAGATCACGGGTGGGGCCGTGCAGTCGCTGGACGACTTGGGAATCCTGCCGAACCCGAGGTTCGTGCTGCTGCATGGGCCATTGCGGGTGCGGTTGGCGGGCGAATGGCTGGATCTTGGGCTGCTGTCGGGTCCGGTGCGGCTGGCGCTGACGGATGTGCGTCGGGTGACGGAGTGGGACTGTCAGGCGAGGCGTTGCCTGACGGTGGAGAACGAGACCACGTTCCACGAGCTGGCGAAGCTGGGGAGCAGGGAACTCCTGGTGCAGACGAGCTTCCCTGGAGCGGCGACGGTGGCGTTGCTGAAGGCGCTTCCGGACGGTCTGGAATGGCGGCACTTCGGGGACAGCGACCCGGCCGGGTTCGAGATCCTGCGGGTGTTGCGGGAGAAGACCGGCCGGGATTTCCGGCCGCTGCACATGGAGGCCGGGCGCGTGCCGTGGGAACAGGAGGCCCTGGGAAGGCCAAGGTCCGTGTGGCCTTTCTACGGGAATGGATCAGTCTGATCGGACGAATCCGGCCGATCGGACCGATCCGTTTCCGGGAGGCCGCACAGAAACCCTGTTGCGGTGAGACGGGAGAGCGGTTCAGGCTGCGCCAGCGATCCTTGGAGAACCCCCAGAAATGAAACCCATTTTGCCCCTCTTCATCATGATCGACGCCATGGGATGGGAGATCCTGCGTGGCGACTCGTTCGGGAAGGACTTTGCGCCCGTCCGCAAGCAGCTCCGGAGCGTGTTCGGCTACAGTTCCACCTGTGTGCCGTCGATCCTGTCTGGCCGTTGGCCGGACGAGCACCGGAATTGGTGCTACTTCGTCTATGACCCCCAGAACTCCCCTTTCCGGACGCTGCGCTGGCTGCGTTGGCTTCCGACGGCGGTGACCAGCCGGCGGATCTTCCGGCGATGGCTGACGAAGTTCGTGAAGGTGCAGCTGAACTTCCGCGGGTACTTCGACCTGTACAACATCCCGTTCCGGTACATCCACCTGTTCGACTTCACGGAGAAGAAAAGTCCGTTGCAGCCGAAGGGAATGAACCGCGGTCCCAACATCTTCGACCACCTCACGGAGCAGAAGATTCCCTATTTCGTGACCGATCCCTCGCAGAGCGAGGAGGCGAACCGCGACCGTTTGATCGGGCAGTTGGAGAAGGCGGAGATCGACTTCGCCTTCGTGTACTGGGCGGGGTTGGACGGGTTGTTGCACCGGGTGGGCAACAAGTCTCCCGAGGTGCCTGCCAAACTCCGCGTGTACGAGGAGTGGATCCAGAGCGTGCTGGCGGCAGCGAAGAAGCAGTATGGCGAGGTACGCCTGTACGTGTTCAGCGACCACGGCATGGCGAACTGCGACGAACTGCTCGACCTGAAGGCAAAGATCGACCCGCTTGGCCTGGAGATGGGCAAGGACTACGCGGTGGTCTACGACTCCACGATGGCGCGGTTCTGGTTCTTCAACGACGCGGCTCGCGAGAAGATCAAGTCGGTGCTGCTCACGGTTCCCGAGGGCCGGATCGTGCCGGACGCCGAACTGAAGGGAATGCGGGCGTACTTTGACGACGGTTACTTCGGCCAGCTGCTCTTCCTGGTCCGGGAGGGCGTGCTGATCGTGCCGAGCCACATGGGCGAACGCCCGATCCGGGCGATGCACGGGTACCATCCGGACGACCCGCACAGTTTCGCGAGCCTGCTGACGAACCAGTCGGCAATTCCGGAGGATGTGACGTCGATTCCGCACATCCACCGGTTGATGCAGGAGCAGTCGATGGCAGCAAAGGCTGCAAATGGGACAAAACCGGCGGTTGCCGTCCGTACCTAATGGTGTGTAGGGTTTCCCCCGTCAGAAGGAGCCGAAGGATGGTCCCCCACGTGGTCTCAATAGAAACCCGAACCCCTACCAAGCCCTGCCATGTCCGCATCCAAACCAACCCTGTGGCAACGCACCCTGATCTACTCGCTGTGGCACGACTTCAGCGTGCGCTGGAAGTTCAAGTATGACCTTCCGAAGCTCAAGGAAGTGACACTGGAGGGGGTGAAGCTCGATGTATCGACGCTGTCGCCCATCATGAAGAACAACCTCCTGGAAGGCCGCTACGAGGTCCAGGAGCGGTTGCTGGCGTCCAAGCACGTCAAGGCCAACGACCGCGTGCTGGAGGTGGGCGGAGCGATCGGATTCATCGGGCTTTTCTGCCAGACCCGGCTGGGAATCACCCAGTACACGACGGTCGAGGCGAACCCGAACACGGCGGAGTTGCTGAAGCGCAATTATGCGTTGAACGGGCGCACGCCGGTGCTGTGGAACGTGGCCTTGGCCGCGGAGGACGGGAAGGTGACCCTGAACATCGGGAACGAGTTCTGGGAGAATTCCCTGGTTACCGGAGCCGACTCCGGCAAGTCGGTGGAGGTTCCCGCACTGAGCCTGTCCACCATGGTGGGTCGGCTGGGCTACGAGGCGACGACGCTGATCATCGACATCGAGGGAGCGGAGCAGTTCGTGGACTTCCGGCAGGTGCCGGCCTCGGTGAAGAAGATCATCATTGAACTACACCCGTGCTTCATCGGGTTCCCGGCGACCTACAAGATCATCGGGGAACTGTTGAACATGGGATTCCGGGTCGAGGAGGAGACTGGCGGCACGTACCTGTTCCTGCGCCCATGAGCAAAGCACGGTCGGGACCGTCGACCGTCGTCCATGTTCCGCGTCGGTTCGTCGCGGAGGAATGGGGCGGCACGGAAACGGTGATCCTCGAGATCTCACGCCAGCAGCAGCGGGCGGGACTGAAGCCGCGCATCGTGACGTCGATGGCGCTGGCCAAGCTGCGGCACGAGGAGATCGGGGGGATCCCGGTGCATCGTTATCCTTACTGCTATCCGTTCTTCGGGTTGAGCGACGCCGATCGGGCGGCGTTGGACAAGAAGGGCGGGAACCTGCTTTCGATCTCGTTGTTCCGGGCGTTGCTGAAGGTGCCGGACGTCCGGGTGTTCCATGCGCATGCACTGAAGCGGTTGGGTGGCGAGGTGCGGACGGCGGCGCGGATGCGGAAGAAGCCGTTGGTGGTCTCGCTGCATGGCGGCGTGTTCGACGTGCCGGCGGCGGAGTTGGGCTCGATGCTCAAGCCGATCGAGAACAAGCCGGAGTGGGGTCGGTTGTTCGGGGCCTTGTTTGGGTCGAGGAAGGTACTTTCGGATGCGGACCACGTGATCTGCGTCGGGCAATCGGAATTGGAGAAGGCGTCGGGCGAGATCGGGCACGACCGGATCAGTTACCTGCCGAACGGGGTGGATTGCGCGAAGTTCGCGAGCGGAGCCGGGGCGTCGTTCCGGGCGAACCACGGGATTCCGGCGGAGGCCTTCCTGGTGTTGAACCTGAGCCGCATTGACGGTCAGAAGAACCAGAAGCTCTTGCTGGAGGCGTTTGCGGCGCTGAAGACGCGCGAGCCCCGGGCGTTCCTGGTGTTGATCGGGCCGGAGACACAACCGGTTTACGCGAAGGGCCTGCGGGATTTCGTGTCGGCGAATGGGCTGGGTGGGAGCGTGAAGATCCTTCCGGGGATGAAGAACGACAACCCGGACCTGGTGCGTGCCTTCCATGCCTGTGATGTCTTCGTGCTGCCGTCCTTGCATGAACCATTCGGGATCGTCGTGTTGGAGGCGTGGAGTGCCGGGAAGCCGGTGATCGCGAGCCGGGTGGGTGGCCTGAAGGCCTTGGTGCAGGAGGATCACACCGGATGGTTCCTGGAACCCGGGGACGGTGCCGCCGCGGGCGAGTTGGCCGCGCAACTGGCGCGCTTGGCGAAGGAACCCGAGACCCGACGGCGGTTGGGTGAGGCCGGCAAGGCCGAGGCCTTGGCGAACTACGACTGGGCGCGGGTCAGCGCCCGACTCGAGGAGATCTACCAGCGGGCCGAGGAACATGCCGCGGTGCGCTACGGGGGGAAGCGATGAGCAGCTACCAGGAGGTCAAGCGGAACATCTGGAGCAACTCCATCTCGAACTATGTCCGCACGGTGCTGGGCATGGTGGTGGGGTTGCTGACGTTCCGGATGATGTACCGGCAGATGCCGCCGGAGGAGTTTGGGTTCTGGTCCTTGCTGTGGTCGGTATTCGGGTACGGCATCCTGCTGGATTTCGGCTTTGGGTTCGCAGCGCAGAAGCGGGTGGCCGAGCTGTCGGTGAAGCAGGACTGGGGGGAGCTGTCGCGGGTGTTGTCGACGATCCTCTTCTTCTACTTCGGCGTGGCGGCGGCGATCGTGCTGGTGGTCCTGGTGGGCTCGAAGCAGATCGTGGGGATGTTCGGTGTCTCGCCCGTGAACCAGGACGCCTTCCGGAAGGTGCTGGTGCTTTTCTTCATGGGGATCGGGCTGGCGTTCCCGATGGGTATCTTCCCGGAGATCCTGCGCGGCCAGCAGCGGATCCGGCTGGCGAACAACCTGATTTCGGCGGCGTTGGTGTTGCGTCTGGTGACGTTGTGGTTTGCGTTGAAGTACCAGTGGGGATTCTTCGCGGTGATGGCCATCGCGTTGTTCTTCGCATTGGCACCGGACTTCCTCGCGGCGTTGCTGGCCTTGAAGCGGATGCCGGAGGTGAAGCTGCGTCCGGGGCTGTTCTCGCGGGCGATGATCGGGGACACGATGAAGTTCTCGGTGTTCGCGTACATCAGCACGGCGACGAACCTGGTGCTGGGGAAGACCGACCAGCTCGTGTTGGGCCTGGCGCTGACGGTGGCGGCGGTGGCGCTCTATCAGGCGGGGGCAAAGGTGGCCGAGGTCTTCGCGCAGTTCACGAAACAGATCCAGGACACGCTCTCGCCGGCGGCGGCGCACCTGCACGCCACGGGCGACAAGGCGGCGCTGCGGGACCTGCTGATGAACTCGACGCGTTGGAGCGTGCTGATCGCGACCCCGCTGTACCTGCTGTGCGCGTTCTACCTCGATGAACTGCTGCAGTTGCTGACCGGTGACCGGGTGATCGCGGTGGAAACGTGGCGCGTCGGTCACATCCTGCTGTTCTGGTATTATACGACGATCCTGACGCACAGCGTGTCGAAGCGGATCTTCATGATGACCGGGCATGAGAAGCAGTTGATGTGGCTCGGCCTCGGCGAGGCGCTGGCGAACCTGGTGGTCAGCGTGGCACTGGTCTTCTGGATGAAGTCGGTCGTCGCCGTGGCGATCGGGTCGTTGATCCCGACGTTGTACTTCGGCTGGGTCCACCTGTGGCCTTGGGTGGCGCGTGACGTGGAGATCTCGGGCTGGGTGTTGTTCAAGAGGACGGTGCTTCCTTCCTGGCTGGGTGCGATTCCGATGCTGGCGGTGCTGACCGGCTTGTGGTTCGTGAAGCTGGCGCCGGGCGGGGATGCGCGGGTCGCCATGTTCATCGAAGGGACGATCGCCGGGTTGGTGGGCTTGTACGGACTCTGGAGGTTCGGCCTGGCCGAGAATGAACGGGCGTCGTTGTCCGCAAAGATTGGCGGGAAGCTCCGGCGGAAGCCTGCCCCGGCTGCAGCGAAGACACCATGAGCCTGCCCTTCGTCAGCATCATCATGCGGTCCTACAACGAGGCGTGGGCCTTGAAGGGGACGCTGCCCGCTTTGAAGGCGCAGGCGCACCGCGACTGGGAACTGATCGTCATCGACTCGGGCTCGACTGACGGTTCGCAGGACCTGATCCGCGCGATGGAGCCGGCGCACTTCGTCCAGATCACGCCGAAGGAGTACAATCCGAGCCGGGTGATGAACCAGGGCATGCGCCTCGCGCGTGCGGAGTACGGGATCTTCATCAATGCGGACGCGACGCCGCAGGGGCAGAACTGGCTGGGGCCGCTGGTCGAGGCATTGTTGGATCCCAAGGTGGCGGCGTGTTTCGGCCGTCAGATCCCGCGGCCCGATTGCCAGGCGGTGTTCGCCAACGACTACGCCCGTTGCTTCGGTCCGAACCGCGAGTCGGCGAAGTGGGACCACTTCTTCAGCATGGTGAGCAGCGGGCTCCGGCGGGACGTGTGGTCGAAGCGCGGGTTCCGCGAAGACCTCCAGTACGCGGAGGATGACGAGTACACCCGCTGGTGCCGAGCGCAGGGCTACGAGGTGCGTTACGTCGAGGAATCGATCGCGATGCACTCGCACAACTACACGCCGGAGCAGTCCTACAAGCGGTCCTTCGGCGATGCGCGGGCGATCGGGAAGGCGTGGACGGGTTCGCCGGGCGAGTTCAACTGGCCGAAGACGGTGTTGCTTGGCTGGGTGAGCGACGTCCGCCACGACGTCCGGTTCTGCCTGAGGGAGGGCAAGATCTCCGAGGTCGTTCACGCGGCCGGGATCCGGTGGCAGCAACGGCGCGGGAAGCTGGCCGGCTTCCGGCAGGGTTGGTCCGAGAGAAACGGAGGCGCGAAATGAAGATCCTGATCGTATCGAACCTGTACCCGCCGCACTACGTGGGTGGGTATGAACTGCGGTGCCGGCAGGCATGCGAGGCGCTTCGTCAGCGTGGGCACGACGTCCATGTGCTGACGTCGAACCATGGCCTGACGGCGGGTGCGCCGGTCGTTGCGGAGGACCGGGTGGAGCGGACCCTGCGCGTGCATGGATTCTTCGGGCATCCTTGGCTGGGCATCGGTGCGTTGCGGGAACTGGAGTTCCACAACAACCGGACCCTGCGCGCTGCGGTGGAACGGGTGCGGCCCGACGTGGTCCACGTCTGGAATCTGGGCGGCATCTCGAAGTCGCTGATCTTCACCCTCGCCAGGTTGGGACTGCCAACCGTGTACGACGTGTCGGACCATTGGATCGCCCGGAGCCTGCAGGCGGATGTGTGGCTCGACTGGTGGAACCGCTCGAACCCGTCCACCGGCGCACGCCTCATGCGGACGGCGTGGAGCCTGCTGGGGCGCCGGTCTGGCTGGGATGCGGTCGCACCGACGAATCCCGTCCGGCATGCACGTTTTCCCCGGGTTTACTTCTGCAGCGCGGCCTTGCGGGAACTGACGCGGGCGAAGGGTTATGACGTCGCGCACGGCGGCGTGATCTACTGCCCGGTGGACCGGAAGCGCTTTTCGGGCGAGCCGGTGAAGGCGGATCGGCCCTTGAAGAAACTGCTCTACGTGGGCCGCCTGGCCGAGGACAAGGGCGTGATGACCGCCCTGAAGGCCATGCGCGAGGTGAAGGGCCGTTTCGGGGGCGTCCTCTACGTCTACGGCAAGGGCGAGCCCGACTATACGGCGATGCTCAAGCAGTACGTGGCGGAGCATGGGTTGGCGGTGGAGTTCAGCAGCGCTTCGGCTGCCGAGATGCCGCAGGTATACCGGTCGCACGACGCGCTGGTGTTCACCAGCGAGTGGGAGGAACCGTTCGCGTTGACGCCGTTGGAGGCGATGGCGAGCGGGTTGCCGGTGATCGGCACGTTGACGGGGGGCAGCATTGAACTGCTCCGGCACCGGGACAACGCGTTCACCTACACGGCTGGCAATGCCGGGGAACTGGCGGCCCGCATCCTCGAGTTGGATGCGGAGCCCGAGGTGCGGGCGCGGATCGCGGCCACGGGGCACGCGGAGATGGCGCGCTACGACGAGCCGGTGATCATGGGACAGATCGAAGCTTTCCTGATGGAGACCCTCAAGACCTGGAAGCCAGCGGCACCGCCGCGGTACGACGCCGCATGACCACCCGATTCACGTTGGACGGGAGTCCGGCGCTGGAGGCGCATCTGGCCACCACCTCCGAGAAGGTGGGCGAGCGGATCCGCGCCCTGATCCCGGAAGGCGAGCTGGAGGGAATCCTGCTCGGCGGCGGATATGGTCGTGGCGAGGGCGGGGTGTTGCGAACGCCGGAAGGCGACAAGCCCTACAACGACCTCGAGTATTACGTGTTCGTGAAGGGCTCCGGTTGGATGGCGGATCGTCGGTGGCGCGAGCCGTTGCATCATCTCGGGGAGGAGTTGAGTCCGGAGGCCGGGCTGGAGGTGGAGTTCAAGGCGCTGACGCTCGGCAAGCTGCGGAAGGCGTCGCCACAGATGTTCTACTACGACCTCGTCGTCGGGCATCGCTGGGTGGTCGGAGACGACCGGCTGCTGGCCGGGTGCGAGCATCATCGGGACGCATCACGGATCCCGTTGCACGAGGCGACCCGGCTGCTGATGAACCGGTGCTCAGGGCTGCTTTACAGCGCGGAGCGGTTGGCGCGCGCATCGTTCGGCGGCGAGGAGTCGGACTTCGTGGGGCGCAACCATGCGAAGGCGCGGCTGGCCTTCGGTGACGCCTGGCTGGCCGCGCAGGGCCAGTACCACTGGAGCTGCAAGGAACGGCACGAGCGGATCCGGCGCCTGGCGGCCGTGGGACCGACCGATCCCGGGAAGGGGCTTTCGACGGCCGACCTGATGCGCGAGCACGCGGCCGGGATCCAGTTCAAGTTGTTCCCGGTCCGGACGACGGCTTCGCGGGAGGCGTTGCAGGCGGAGCAGGATCGGCTGGTCCAGCTGGGTCTGAAGCTGTGGCTCTGGCTCGAAGGGCGGCGGCTCGGGATGACCTTTGGGACCCCGCGGGCCTATGCGCTCGACGGCGCGGATCTTTGCCCTGAGACGTCTGCGGCGAAGAATGTCCTGGTGAATCTTCGGACCTTCCGGGGCGGTGCCTTGGGCGGCGGCAGGCTGGCCCGGTATCCGCGGGAACGGCTGCTGCGGTCGCTCGCGTTGTTGCTGTGGGAGCCGGAAACCCTCCGTGACCCAGCGCTGCTGGCCACTGTGCAAGGGGCACTGCGGTCGGACGCCCAGGATTTCCCGGGCTTGGTGCAGGCCTACCTGCGGCTCTGGCAACGATTCAACTGATTCCATCCATGCGCATCCTGGTTGTCTATCCGTACATCCCGTACCCGGTGGACCGGGGCACCTACCAGCGGACGTTCCACCTGCTGCGCGAGCTGGCGCGGCATCATGAGGTGGACCTGTTCGCCCTCAGCGAGAAGGGTGAGCGGCTCGATCAGCGTCCGGTCTTCGAGGCGTTCTGCCGTCGGGTGGCCTTCGAGCCCTTCGAACATCCGGAGTGGCCGCGGCTCTTTCCTGACCGGCTCTTGAATCCGCTGCCGACGACGATCCTGCACTGGCGTCAGGACAACATCCGCGAGGCCATCGGGCGCTTCATGGAGGGGCAGCAGTACGACCTCGTCCACGTCTGCGACATCGTCATGGCGCAGTATTTCCTGGAGGAGCATGCGGCGGTGCGGTTGTCGGTGGACCGGAGCCGCGTGGATTTGCAGTTCCAGCTCGCGCAGCACGACGCCATGGCGCATGGCCTGAAGCAGAAGCTCCTAGACTGGGAGAACATCTCGAAGCTGGAGCGCTTCGAGAAGCGCATCGCCGAGCGGGTCGCCATGGAGGTGCTGTGCGGTCCCGATGACGAGGTCTTCGTGCGTGAACGCATCAGCAAGGAAGTTCCACTGCTGGTGGTCGCGAACGGCGTGGACCTGGAGTTCTTCCGACCTGATTCGGCGCCCGATCCTCGCGATGCGTCGCCCACGGTCCTGTTCTGCGGGGCGATGGATTACTCACCCAACATCGACGCGCTCCGTTGGTTCTTCGGGGAGATCCACGATCGGTTGCTGGCGATGGTGCCGGACCTGAAGGTGTGGATCGTCGGCAAGGCACCGGTCGAGGAGGTTCGCGCCCACGGCTCGCGTCCCGGGGTGACGGTCACGGGTGGCGTGCCGGATGTGAGACCGTATTACCGTCGGGCCTGGTTGCAGATCGTGCCCCTTCGGATCGGGGGAGGCACGCGCCTGAAGATCCCCGAGTGCATGGCCATGCGGACGCCCGTGGTCTCGACGACCATCGGAGCCCAGGGCCTCGACCTGCGGCACGACCACGACATCCTGCTGGCGGACACGCCGGAGGAGTTCGCCCGCGAGACCGCCCGGGCGCTGCGGGATGCCGGACTAAGGTCGCACATCGAGGAGACCGGGTTCCGCACCGTCCACGAACGACTGGGCTGGGGGCGGTTGGGGGCGAAACTTGCGGAGGATTACAGCCGACGGTTTGCGTAGGGGGTGGGTTTGGGCCCAGCGGCGGCGCGGACAAACCGGTTTTCCAGCGGCGACGCGGCGACGCGGCGGTTGGTTTGGGTGCGCGTCGTAGGTGGGCGGAGGTCGTGGGGCGGATGGGCGTTCGCCGGTCAATTCGTCGTGGGATAGGCGGGAGGAAGCAGTTCCTCCAGGGTGGCGCGTCGGCGCCCTGCCTCATCGAGGAAGTACTCGTCGATGATGGTGGTGCCGGACTTGTCCAACCAGGCCTCGTAGCCGCCGCCGACACTGAGGAAGACAATCCGCCCGTGCCATTGCTGCCGGGCGGAGTCGATGCTGAGGCTGCCGCGATGCTGGATCAGGTAGCGACGATGATTGTGGGCGGAGAAACGGCTCTGAAAATTTCGCTCCGCCGCGTCCTTCGACTGCTGGGTGTCTGCGCGATGTGAGCTGCAGGCAGGCGTTGCCGACAGAACAAGGATGAGGATGAAGCAGCGGATCATGTTGTCTCTGGTTCCCGGGGCCGGCTTCGAACGGGTGAAGTCGCGCCGCGCGCGAGCATCAGATCCCTTGTTGGGCTGGCATTTTCGCGTACCAGCACCTTCGGGGAGAATGGCTGGGTACCGCCCAGAGGTCATGAGTCTGGGGCCTGGATTTCGTGTAGTGTCGAGGTGGTATCCAATGCAAAGGCAGTGATGTTCTCCAGATTCGACAGCAGAACGGTCGAAGCTTCTGACGAGGAACAATTGCCAAAGCTGAACATGCGGCGGTCCCGCTCTGCAGCGAACGCATAGCACGCGAGGATGTCTTCCCGCGTGAGG
The DNA here is from genome assembly GCA_965284395.1 of Limisphaerales bacterium. Lineage (GTDB taxonomy): Bacteria > Verrucomicrobiota > Verrucomicrobiia > Limisphaerales > UBA9464 > UBA6176. The sequence continues at coordinate 2,992,931 of OZ260084.1, forward strand.
TCCGGAAAATCGGTCAGGATCTCCGTCTCTGACATTCCTGAAGCCAGGTACCCCAACACATCATACACCGTGATCCGGGTGTCCCGGATGCATGGCTTCCCGCTGCGGCGACCGGCCTGGATACTGATACGTTCCATGGCTTTCATGGGTCCAAGCTAGGGAGCTGCTGAGTGATCGCAACCCCATTCCTTGTTGGGCTCCCTCGGTGGTCCAAGCGATGCGCTGGCGACTCCGGGCCGCTCGATCAGCGGGGCGGATCAGGTGTTCGGGCTCCGTCGGTGGGAGTCATGCGACAGATCGCGGTACAGCGATTCGAGTCGGGAGAGATGGCGGTCTGGATGCAGGCGTTGGCGCAGGGTGCGGGTGGCTATCGGATCGCAGGTGAGATCGGGGAAGGTGTCCCGGGAGATAATCTCGCGCAGGCAGTTCAGGAGGCCATCGACATCCCCATTGTCGAAGAGGAGGCCGGTTCTGCCATGAGTCACGGAGTCGGCGAAGCCGCCGATGCGCGAGGCAACGACGGGGATCCCGCGAAGGATGCACTCGGGCGCGACGAGCCCGAAGGGTTCCGCCATGAGGGAAGGCGCGACGGTGCACCAGGCGTCCGAGAGCCAATCGTTGAGGCGCTCGGCGGGTTGCCAGCCTTTGAAGTCGACCCGGGATTCGATGGAAAGCTGTCGGCACAGTTGCTCGAGGGGGCGACGCTGGGAGCCGTCGCCGACGATGCGGAGCCAGGCTTCGGGTTGGGATGCGTGCAGCCGTGCGAAGGCCGTGAGGAGGGTTGCGACACCCTTCTCCGGTTCCAGGCGACCCAGGTAGACGAAAAGCGGGTCCGATGCGGGGCGGCGTCGGAAGCAGTCGGTCGGCTGGCAGACGGCGTACGCTTGCAGTTCTGCAACGATTCCATGCTGTTGGAGTGTGGACTGGACATGGCGCGAGTAGACGATGCGGTGGCAGGACCTTCGGAGGGCCGAATCTAGGACCCGGTAGCGGACCTGGTCTCGGAGCCAGTGACTGGTTCCAAGGCAGCTACGGAGGCAGGCGATGCCGTGGGGCTGGGTACAGATCCGACCGTCAGGAAGGGCCTTGGTACCCAGGGGGCAGACGTTCTTGTAGTCGTGGATGGAGGCAACGATGGGGAGGTGCCTGAGGGCCAAGGCGACCGAGCCGGAGAGTTGGTAGGCGTGGTGATGGAGGTGGACGACGTCCGGCGAGAAGTCGCGTGCGGCCCGTCGGGCCTGTTGCCAGGCATCCGGGTTGAAGATCTGGAACACAGCACGGGCTGGGAGGGAACGACCTGCCTTGGCGATGGAAGTGGCGCGGCCATCGCCAGCGGATCCGGCATCCCCGGTCAGCAGGTGTACCTGATGGCCTCGCGCGAGGAGTTGATCGTGGAGCCACCCGACGTAGGCCTCGGAACCGCCCCGGCCAGGGTTCCAGTCGTGGATCAGGAGGATGCGCACGGGACGATGGTGACCGGTTGATTGAGTCGCGCGGATTCTTCGGCTGCGAGGGCGAGACGGAGGCTTGCTTGACCGTCGTCGAGGGACGCTGAAGCCGTCGGGAGACCACGGATGGCGCTTGCGAAGGCGTCGAGGGCTATCGCGTAGGAAGGTTCGAAACCGGGTTGGAGCAGGTGACGGCAGCGGAGGAGCCAGTTGGTGGGCGGCCCGAGGACACGCTGGCGACGGACTCCGTATCCTCGGGTGCGCCGGAGGTGAAGCTTGGGGAACGCATGGTGCCGGTCGGCATGCAGCGAGCCGAGTTCGCCGTGGAAGACGAGGCAATCCGTCGGGCCGGTCCGAAAGGAGAAATGGCACTGGGCAGCGATGCCGTTGGCGAAGCGTAGATGGACTTCTGCCGACTCCATCTCGAAGAGGTTGGAGGTGGTGGAAGCCGAGATGGACACGGCCTCGGAGTCGAGAAACCAGCGAAGGAGGTCGAAGTGATGCGATCCCAGGTCGAGGAGGACGCCACCGCCGGTGGAGCGCCGTGATTTCCAGGCGGGCATGGAGTCGGGCGAGTGCGGCTCGCAGAAAGCGGTCTGGACGGCGAGGACCCGGCCGATGCGGCCCTGTTGTATGAGGGCGCGGGCGGACTGGAAGGAGGGGTGGAAGCGGCGATTGAAGCCGGTGACTGCAACGACCTGCCGGGCCTTGGCCGCGGCGATCACCGGCAGGAAATCATCCAGGGCGGTTGAAATCGGCTTCTCGACGTACAGGTGCTTTCCCATTCGGGCTGCTTGGAGGGCGAGCTTCGCGTGGGTGGCGGGCGGAGAAGCGACGAGGACGGCGTCGATGTCGGGATTGTCCAGGATGGCCTGCGGATCGGCGAGGAGGCGGGCCTTGGTCTGGGTTGCGGCTCGGTCGCGTGCGGTCTGGCTGGGGTCGGCGGCATGGGTGAGGACGAAGGCCGGATTGCAGGCGAGGGAGCGGAGGTGCGCCCAGAAAGCGATGTCGCCGCAACCGAGGAGGCCGAGTCGGATCGGCTTGCAGCAAGCGTTGCTCATGACATCGAGGCGTGGCCGAACTCCAGCCGGCGTGTCTCCATGTCGGCTTCGAAGGCTTGAACCCAGGCCGGGATGCCGAACAGGAGACCGAAGGCTTCGCCGAGAGACTTGAAGAAGGCCAGGTGAAGCATGGAAACGAGGAGGAGTGGGAACGGGAAATGATGGTCCCGGATTCCGGCGGCATGCCCACGTTCACGCCAGACCAGGAGGAATGGAAGAATCGGGGTCGCCAGGAAACAGAGGCCGGAACGATGGAATGGCCAGCGTCGTCGTCGGCTGCCGCCCAACTTGACGCCCACTATGAAGCGATAGAACGGGGCGTGAACGACGCCACCGACGCTGAAGTGGCGGGCTACGGCGGCCGGTGCAAAGAGCAGGGTGGCCCGGTGACGTTCGAACAGCGCCTGCGCCTGTTCGGAGAAGTAGTCGAAGCTGATCGGGAGCTGTGAACCGAGATCCTGAAGGTAGCCGCGTTGGTAGGACGTGTTGTGCCCGAGGCCGCAGTGTCGGGAACCCGGTGGGTGGTGGGAGCCGATCCGCGCGTAGTCGAGAGCATACCCGGCGGTGTCAAGCAGCTTGGCCGGCCGGGCGTTGTCGATGGCGCACAGGACGGCCGTGACCCCGGTTGCGTGTGCTTCCAGCAGCGCCTGGGTCCATCCCCGGTCGGGGAAGCAATGGGTCTCGCCGATGCAGACAAAGGGGCAGGTGGCGGCCGCGGCACCGGCTGCGTTGGCGCGGGCGAGATGGTGGACCTCTGGGACCTCCACGATCTGGATCCGGCCGAACCGGGCGAGGAGTGCTTCGTCTGCATTGGCGAGACCGCCTGGGGGGCTCACAAGAACCATCTCAAGGAGGGTGGGGTCTTCCTGTTGGCCGAAGCTCACGAGGGCGCGACGAACGGTGTCGAAGGTGTCCGTGGTGATGACCACGGAGAGGCGCGGGCCGGCTTTCTTTGAATCAGCCTTTGAAGCGACGCGGATGGCGCTGGGTGCCATAGACTTGTTCGAGGGCGACGCTGAGGCAGCCGACGGGAGCAGGCGAGCAGAACGTTGCAGGGCGAAACGGGACGGGCGCATCCCGACACTGCCCCCGTTTGAAAACAGGTACGGGGTGGCGACGTCCTCGTCGCCTTGGAGAAAGGCATTGGAGGGCAACGAGGACGTTTCCGCTCCGTTTGACGCGGGAGCAGTGTCGGGATGCGCCCAATTTTGGATGGGTCGACGGTTTACGGAATGGGGCGGAGGGGTAGGGTGGGGCCAGCACGCATGTCCGAGACGAGACCAGAAGCCGAAAGGGTGACCTCGATGATGGGGGATGCGGGGTCGTACCGGCAGCTGATGCTGTCGGAGATCCTCGCGACGACGGAGCAGTTGGGGAAGCGGATCGAGGAACGTTTCCCCGGGGCAGGCCTGGGTGGTGTGTGTCGGGATCTGGAGCGGCAGTGTCGGGAGACGGACGCGAACATCGCGGTGTTGTGTCGGCCGAACTACTGGATCCGTGGGGCGGTGGTCCTGTGCGTCTTGATGCTGGTGGCGATGGTGGTGGGGATCGTGATGGGCGTGGCACCGCGACCGGAGAAGCCGGCGGTGGGCGAGTTCCTGCAGGGTTTGGAGGCCGGGGTGAACGACGCGGTGTTCATCGGGGCGGCGATCTGGTTCCTGACCCGACTGGAGGCGGCGTGGAAGCGGCGTCGGGCGATGCAGGCCCTGCATGCGCTGCGATCGTTGGCGCACATCGTGGACATGCATCAGCTGACGAAGGATCCGGAGCGGGTGACCGGGCGGAGCCGGATGCTGACGCAGAGTTCGCCGAAGCGGCAGATGACGCCGTTCGAGCTGTTGCGGTACCTGGATTACTGCAGCGAGATGCTGTCGTTGATCTCGAAGCTGGCGGCGCTGCACGTGCAACACTTTGACGACGCGCAGACCCTGACGGCGGTTCGGGACATCGAGAACCTGACGCTGAACCTCGCCCAGAAGATCTGGCAGAAGATCATGATCCTGGACCGCATGCTGAACCCGGGGGATTGAGGGTAGGGGGAGTTGTCAGGTCCCGGGGCCTTGCTTGTAGGCTGGGTGCCCTCACCCGGCGTGAATCGTGAACCGCCGCGTGGGGGCACGCAGCCTACAGCACGGAGTTGAACCCGGCCGTCGTGCGGGCGCATCCTGACACTGCCCCCGTTGGAGAGGAGGAACGGGGTGGCGACGTCCTCGTCGCCTTGGGAAAGGGCATGGGAGGGCATGGGAGGGCAACGAGGACGTTGCCGCCCCGTTTGAGGCGGGGGCAGTGTCAAGATGCGCCCCCGCCGCGAGGGGTGATTTCGGGTTTGGACAATTCTGCGGCGAGGAGGCAGAACCTCGTTCGCTCACCACATCCTTGGAACAACCCATGAACGCACTCGCATCGATTGCCCTGGTCGCGACCGGGCTCACGCTGAACGCGGCAACCCAGCCTTCGGGCGGATGGACGGCGGGGTTCGAGGAAGGGAAGCCGGGGTTGAAGTCGATCAGCCAATTGGCTTTCGGGCCGGACGGCATCCTGTTCGTGGCAGATGCCAAGGGCGCTGCGGTGGTGGCGCTGGCGACCGGCGACAATCGGGCCGGAGCCAGTGCGCGGACGTTCAAGGTGGAGGGATTGGAGACCAAGCTGGCCGGCCTCCTCGGGGCGTCAGCGGATCAGATCCTGATCGACGACCTCGCGGTGAATCCGGTCTCGGGCAAGGCGTATCTGGCGGTGTCGCGCGGGCGCGGGCCGGAGGCGATCCCGGTGCTGGTGCGGGTTGGATCGGATGCGGCGCTGGAGGTGGTGAACCTGGAGAAGGTGAAGTTTTCGCGGGCCGAGCTTCCGGACGCGCCCAAGGATGTGGTGTCGGGGGAGGGACGGAGGCAGTCGAATCCGCGACTGGAGTCCATCACCGACCTGGCGTTCCTGGATGGACAGGTCGTGGTGGCGGGGCTGTCGAACGAGGAGTTCGCATCGACGCTGAGGTCGATTCCGTTCCCGTTCCAGAAAGTGACGGGCGGCACGACGGTGGAAATCTATCACGGAGCGCATGGCAAGTTTGAGACGCGGGCGCCGATCCGGACGTTCGTGCCGATCAACATCGGGAACCAGCCACATCTGCTGGCGGCATACACTTGTACGCCGCTGGTCCAGTTTCCGCTGAAGGAGCTGCAGCCGGGCGCGAAGGTTCAGGGCAAGACGGTCGCAGAGCTGGGCAACCGGAACCGCCCGCTGGACATGATCTCGTACGAGAAGGGCGGGAAGCAGTATCTGCTCCTGGCGAACAACTCGCGCGGTGTGATGAAGGTGACGACGGAAGGCATCACGACCGCGGAAGCGATCCGGGAGCCGGTGAAGGATGGCGGGACGAAGGGATTGGGTTACGAGACGGTCGCCGGGTGGACGGGCGTGGAGCAGTTGGATCGGCTGGGGTCGACCCATGCGGTGGTGGTGCGGAAGGTGGGTACGGCATTGAACCTGGAAGCGCTGGACCTGCCGTGAACGTCCCGTATCCCGCGGGCCGGATCGGGGCCGTGGTTGGGCTTGGGGCGAGCCTGTTGCTGTGCCCGGTTCCGCTGTTGATGGGTGGAGAGCCCGCGGTTCGTTGGGTGACCGGTGGACCGGCGGGCATGACGGTGGAGCTGTCGGGTTTGGAAGGTTCCGCGATTTCGACCCTGCGGGCGAGCCAGTGGAGCGCGGCCGAGTGGCAGCGCCTGCTAGCGGTGCGCATGGAGGGTGGTCCGGTGGACCTGCTGGCGCCGGCGATGGCTGGGGCGTATGAAGTCCGCTCGAATGCCGTGGTATTCGTGCCGGCCTTCCCACTGCAGGCCGGGGTGGAGTACCGGGCGAGCTTCCAGCCGTGGGCCGTGCCGGGAGCAGGACCCGGTGGCAAGGTGGTCGGCGTGGTTCACCGCGTGCCCGAAGGATCGCGCGAGCCGGTGACGGTGGTGGAGGCCGTCTATCCAACGGCGTCACTGGTTCCCGAAAACCTGCTCAAGTTCTACCTCCAGTTCTCAGGCGCGATGAGCCGGAAGCAGGTGTATGACCATGTCCGGTTGCTGGATGAGAAGGGGGCTCCGGTGGAACTGCCTTTCCTGGAGATCGACGAGGGACTGTGGGATCCGGGAATGACGCGGTTGACGCTCCTGTTTGATCCGGGCCGGATCAAGCGGGGGGTGAAGCCTCTGGAGGACGTGGGTTCAGCCTTGGTCCCGGGGAGGAGTTACACGTTGGTGGTCGACGCGGGATGGCTGGATGCGCAGGGGCGCCGGCTGAAGGGCGAGTATCGGAAGTCGTTCCGCGTGGCGGAGGCGGATCGTCAGCCGATTGATCCGAGGACGTGGAAGGTGGGATCGGTGCGGGCCGGGACGACGACGACCTTGGAGGTGGATTTCGGGGAACCCTTGGAGCACGCGCTGGCGCGCAGGTTGATCCAGGTCGTTGATTCCACAGGGCAGCCCTTGCCGGGGAAATGGACGCTGGGACACGAGGAACGCTCGGGTCGGTTCTTGCCGGAGCGGGGTTGGCCGCGAGGGGTGGCGAAGCTGCGGATCTCAGGGGTTCTCGAGGACCTTGCCGGGAACAATCCCGGGAAGGCTTTTGACGTCGATGTGTTCGAGCGGGTGGAGCGACACCTGGTGGAGACGTTCACCGAGTTGCCGATCACGGTCCTGGCGCCGACCACCTCCTCGTCGAGGAGCGCGACGGTGAGGCGGAGGCGAACGCGTTAAGGCGGGGTTCCCATACAGAATCGCCTGGAGGCCGGGTGCCCTCACCCGGCGTGGATCGTAGAGGGCCGCGTGGGGGCACGCAGCCTACAGAATCGGTGGAGGAGTGGGAGGGGGGCGGAGGACCTTGTCGACAGCGAGCATCAGCTCGAGGCCGCTGAAAGGCTTTTCGAGCGCCAGGTTGGCACCGAAGGCGGTGGCACTGCGGAGATACTCGCGTGCGGCGATGATGCCGCCGCCGGAGATGGCGATGATGGCGACCTTCGGGAGTTGGCGGCGGAGCGTGATGATCGTTTCGAATCCTTCCTTCTCGGGCATCAGGATGTCGCTGATGACGAGGTCGAAGGTTTGGAGGTCGGTTCGTTGGAGGGCAACAGCCCCATTTTCGGCGAGGACGACGACATGTCCCGCGGACTGGAGGACTGCACTGCTGGTCCTGGCGAGGTCGGCGTTGTCATCGACGAAGAGTATTCGGGCCATTAGGTCTCCAGACTAGGATCCGACCCGGGGGGCTGGGAGGCGGGATCCGTCGGCGACAGTACCGGTTTGGAGTGCTTGGGCAAGCGCGCCGACGAGCGATTCCTGCGTGAATGGCTTGGAGAGGATGGTGGAGACGCCGAGTTCACGGAGTTGGCGTTCGTCGGCTTCGTCCACGCGACCACTGGCCACGATGACCGGAAGGGTTGGCAACATGCGGCGGAGGGCCTGGGTGAACTGGACGCCGCCCAGGTGGGGCATCTGGATGTCGGTGATGACAAGCTTGAGGGAGGCGCGCGATTCGGCGACGGCGATGAGGCCTTCGGCTCCATCGGCGGCCGAGAGGACCCGGAATCCGAGGCATTCGAGGATGGTGCAGAAGACGTCGCGGACGTTGGCGTCGTCCTCGACGACGAGGATGAGGCGGCCATCGCCGGTGAGGCTGGCTGGCTTGGACGAGTCGTTGGATTCGGAAGCAGGCGACCCGACTGGGAGGGCGGGGATGTAGACGTCGAAGGTGGCGCCGTGGCCGGGTTGAGAGGTGACGCGGACAAAGCCACCGTGACCCTTGACGATGCCGAGGACCGTGGACAGGCCGAGACCGGTGCCGTGTTCGGGGTCCTTGGTGGTGAAGAAGGGCTCGAAGATCCGGTCGATGATCTCGGGTGCGATGCCGGTGCCGGAGTCGGTGACCTGGAGCAGGAGGTAGTTGCCCGGATGCGCCTCCGGGGTGGTCATGGCAAAGGTCGGGTCGATGACGACGTTCTCGGTCCGAAGGGTTATCCGACCGCCCGTGGGCATGGCATCGCGGGCGTTGACGCAGAGGTTGAGGAGGATCTGATGGATCTGGGTGGGGTCGCCGAGGATCCGCCAGGCGTCGGGCGAGGTGGTGAGGCGGAGTTCGATGTTCTTGGGGAAGGTGGAGCGGATGATCCGATCAATCGCGTGGAGGACCTCGTCCGGGTGGAGGGGTTGGCGTTTGCCCTCCGCACCACGGGCGAAGCTGAGGAGGTGCTTGACCATGTCAGCGCAGCGGCGGGCGCTGGATTCGATGGTATCGGCCATCTCCCCGCATCCGGGGAAGTCCATGCGGAGGAGGGTGGACGTCATGAGGATGGGGGAGAGGGCGTTGTTGAGGTCGTGGGCGATGCCGCCGGCGAGTTGCCCGATGGCTTCGAGACGTTGTGAGCGATTGACCTGGCGTTGGGCGGCGAGGCGATCGGTGACGTCGAGGCAATGGCCGATGTAGCCGATGAACTCGTTCCGGCTGTTGAAGCGGGGGGTGCTGAAGACCTCGATCCAGCGGTACTCGCCGTCGTGGCGGCGGAGGCGGTAGCTGAGGGTGAACGGCTCACGGAGGCTGATGGCGGTGGCGGAGGCTTGAAGGGTGGTGTCGACGTCCTCGGGGTGCAGGGCGGTGCGCCAGCCTTCGCCGAGTTCGTCCGCGAGCGGGCGCCCGGTGAAGCGGAGCCAGACCTGGTTGACGTAGTCACATTGCTGGTGGACGTCGGTGGTCCAGATGAGTGCCTGGCCGGAGTCGGCGAGGGTTCGGAAGTGGGCTTCCCCTTCGCGGAGGGCCTGGAGGACGCGGTGATGCTGGATGGCGATGCCGGCGAGGCGGGCGCATTCCTCGATGAAGCCGCGATCGAGTTCGTTGGCGCTGTGGGTTTCGGGAAAGGCGAGTGCGAAGGTTCCGAAAGGGGAGGTCCCGTCGTGGATGGGAATGGACCAACAGGCCTTGATGCCCAATTCGCGGGCGAGTGGGCGTTGGAGGTTCCAGACCGGGTCGGTTTCGGTGTCGGCGACGAAGATCGGGCCGCCATGGAACGCGGCGGCGGCGCAGGATCCGCTCTCGGGTCCAGGAGTGATGCGATTGAGCCTCCGGCATTGCTGGGTGGCCAGGTTGGCACTGATGAGGTGGTTCAGCTGGCCGTTGGAATCGAGCTTCATGACGAGGCTGCGTCCGGACCCGTGGACGGCATCGACCTGTTCGCAAAGGATGCGGAGGACACTGTCGATGTCCCGGCCTTCCGCGATGTGGCGGAGGACCTCGTTGCGGACCCGGAGCCGGCTGTGTTCGAGGAGTTCGTCGGAGACGTCGATCGCAGTGGCAGTCATGAACGCGGGCCGGCCCTGGGAATCCGGGACGAGGGACGCGGTCATGAGGGAAGGGAAACGGGTGCCATCGCGACGCTGGTGCCAGACGATGACGCCATCAAGGGATTCTCCCTGGAGGATTCCGCCGACGAGTTTCCGGACCTCGGGCAGGTCGCGTTCGTGGTGGAAGGACTCGAGGTTGACGCCGACGAGTTCGGCCGGGGTGGAACCATGGGCCTTGGCCCAGGCCTCGTTGACGTAGTGGATCTGGCCGGTGAGCGAGGCGATGGCGACGCCGTAGGAGGCGTGTTCGGCGCAGGTACGGAAGAGCCGGAGGTCATCCTCGGCCTGCTGGCGCTCGGTGATGTCGATGAGGATGCCGATGGCACCGTGGACCTGTCCGGCGTCGTTCTTCAGCTCGACGGAGGATTCGGAGATCCAGCGCAGGTCGCCATTGCGATGGCGGACGAGGGTGTCGCAGCGCCAGTTGGAAAGTTGGCCGGAGCGGAAACGTTCGATGGCCTCGACCTCGGAAAGGCCTGAGGCCTCGCCGCGCATGACGGAGCGGATGCTGATTTGGTGCCAGAGATCGGGGGACATCTCGGCGGCTGGATAGCCGGTGAGATCGAGGATGCCGGTGCCGATGAATGTGTAGCAGTTCCCGGTGTGGCTGCGGATGTAAGGCACGGCACCGGCGGCGGCGATGGCGTTGCGGTAGAGGGCCTCGGTTTCCCTCAAGGTCTTCTCGGCCTGGATGCGGTGGCTGATGTCGCGGACGACGGCGGTGACCATCGAGCCGGAATCGGAGTCGAGCTTCCCGAGGCTGATTTCCGCCGGGAACTCGGACCCGTCCTTTCGGAGTGCGCGCAGCGGGCCGCGGTGGGGTTGGTTGAAGGGATCGTGGACGTTGTGGGTCGCCTCGCGGGCGACGACATGCCGGGCGCGGAGGGGCATGGGCACGAGACGTTCGACCGGTTGGCCGATGATCTCGTCGCGCGACCATCCGAAGAGGAGTTCGGCCTGTCGGTTGAGGATGCGGATGAAACCATCCTGATCGGTGATGATGAAGGCGTCCGGGGCAAGCTCGAGGAGGGATTGGAACTGGCGGCGGGAGCACTCGAGTTCCGCGGTGCGGTCGGCGACCTGTTGTTCGAGGAGTTGCTTGTGCTCGCGTTGGATACGTTCGGCTTCGCGGACTGCTGTGATGTCGCGCTGGATGGAAAGCCAGTTGGTGATCCTGCCTGACGTGTCGGTCAGGGGTTGGACGTCCATGGACACCCAGTAAGGTTGGCCGTCCTTGCGGTAGTTCAGGATCTCGGCGCTGTACGGAACCTGCCGCGCAAAGCTGTCCCGCATGTGCCGGACGGTCTCTGGGTTCGTCGCGGGGCCCTGGAGGATGTGACCGGGTTTCTGGTGGAGCATGTCCTCGAGCGCATAACCGGTCATGCGGGTGAAGCCGTCGTTGACCCAGATGATCAGGCCGGCTTCGTCGGTGACGGCGATCGCGTTGTCCGTCCGGGACGCGATGAGTGCGAGGATGTGTGTGTCCGATTGGACTGTGGGCGGAGTCATGGTCGGAGGTCTCAGGCGAGGATGGGTTGGACGACGTTCCCGTGAATGTCGGTGAGGCGGAAATCGCGGCCCTGGAAGCGGTAGGTGAGTCGTTCGTGGTCGATGCCGAGGAGGTGGAGGATGGTGGCCTGGAGATCGTGCACGTGGACGGGGTCGCGGACGACGTTCATGCCGAGGTCATCGGTTTCGCCGAAGGTGAAGCCAGGCCGCACGCCGCCGCCGGCCATCCAGATGGTGAAGGCGTACGGGTGGTGATCGCGTCCCCAGCGGACGCGATCCTCGAGATTTCCCTGGATGAAAGGGGTCCGGCCGAATTCACCGCCCCAGACGACCAGCGTATCATCGAGGAGGCCGCGGCGTTCGAGGTCGAGGACGAGGGCAGCGGAAGGTTGGTCGGTGTCGCGGCACTGGTTGTAGAGTTCGGTGGTGATCGAGTTGTGCTGGTCCCATCCTGCGTGCATGAGCTGGACGCAGCGGACGCCACGTTCGACGAGGCGCCGGGCCATCAGGCAGTTGTAGGCGAAGGAGCCTGGGGTGCGGACATCGGGTCCGTATTCGCGAAGGACGGATTCGGGTTCGCGGGAGAGGTCGGTGAGTTCGGGGACGGAGGCCTGCATCTGGAAGGCCATCTCGTACTGGGCGACGCGGGCGGCGATCTCGGGATCGCCCCAGGAATGGAGGTGGTGTTGGTTGAGGGCGGCGAGGTCGTCGAGCATTTCACGCCGTGCGGACCGGCTGATGCCGTCGGGGTTGGTGAGGTAGAGGACGGGTTCGGAGGAGCCGCGGAACTTGACGCCCTGATGCTTGCTGGGAAGGAAGCCGGAGCCCCAGTAGAAGTCGTAGAAGATCTGCCCGCAGCTGGTGTTGCGGGTGACGGAGGTCATGACGGCGAAGGTGGGGAGGTTCTCGGCCATGGAACCGAGGCCGTATCCCATCCAGGCGCCGAGGGTCGGGCGACCGGGGATCTGGGATCCGCTGAGGAGGAGGGAGATGGCCGGCGCGTGGTTCACGGCGTCGGTGTGCATGCCCTTGAGGAAGCAGAGGCGGTCGGCGATCTGGGCGGTGTGGGGCATGAGGGCAGAAACCCAGGCACCGCTGGCGCCGTGCTGGCGGAAGGGTTCGACCGGGGCAAGGAGCCGTTTGCCGTCGGCCTTGCCGGTCATGGTGCTGAAACGCTTGCCGCCGATGTATTCGTCGGGAACGGGCTTGCCGTGTTCGCGGACGAGGCGCTCCTTGTAGTCGAAGAGGTCGACGTGGGTGGGCGCGCCGTTCTGGAACAGGTAGATCACGCGCTTGGCGCGGGGGGCGAAGTGGGATCCGAGGGTGGGGATGGTTTCGCCCGCGGCCCGGGCATCGCGACCCAGGATTCCCGCGAGGGCAGCGAGGCCGAGGCCGGTGGTGGAACGGTTGAGGAACTCGCGTCGGGTGAGGTGTTGGCGGAGCTCGGCGAGGGGATGTCCGGGAGGCATGGGTCTATTCCTTGGAGAGGGCTTCGTCGAGGTTGAGCACCGTGGAGCAGGCGAGGGTCCAGGCGGCCTGGTCGATCGGATCGAGGCCTGGGGGGTTGGGATGCTCGCCGATGCGGAGCAATTTGGAGGCTTCGTCCGGGTTGGCGCGGAACCGGGCGCGGTGTCGTTCGACGCCGGCGAGGACGATGGAGGATTCGGCAGGGGTGGGTTTGCGTCCGAGTACGGATTCGAAGAGGTCGTCGAGACGGGCTGGGGAGGCGGGATGGCTGGTCAGGAGGCGAGCGGCGAGGAGACGTGCGGCCTCGACGTAGGTGGTGTCGTTGAGGAGGAGGAGGGCCTGCAGGGGAGTGTTGGTGCGCGGAGTGCGGACGGTGCAGGTCTGGCGGTTGGAGACGTCGAAGAAGAGCGTGGGTCCGACGATGCGACGCCAGAAGATGTAGAGGCTGCGGCGGTAGAGGGCTTCGCCGGAGTCGCGTTGGTAGCGTTTGTTGCCGAAGGTGGCTTCCTCCCAGACGCCCTCGGGTTGGTAGGTCCGCACCGGTGGGCCGCCGATCCGCTCGACGAGGAGGCCGGCGGCGGCGAGTGCGACATCGCGGATCATCCAGGAAGGGAGCCGATGGCGCGGGCCTCGGGCGAGGAGGCGGTTGGCGGGGTCGTGGGCCAGGAGTTCCTTCGACGCTGTGGACGATTGCCGGTAGGTGGCACTCGTGACGATGAGGCGTTGCAGGTGCTTGATGTCCCAGCCGGAGTCGATGAGCTCGGAGGCGAGCCAGTCGAGGAGATCTGGATGGGAAGGACGTTCGCTCTGGAGGCCGAAGTCCTCGGTGGTGCGGACGAGTCCGGTGCCGAAGAACAGTTGCCATTGGCGGTTGGCGATGACGCGTGCGGGGACGGGGTGAGCGGGGTCGGTGATCCAGCGGGCGAGGTCGAGGCGGTTTGAGACGCTCTGTCGGCGAGGGGAGTCTGGAAAGAGACCTTCCGGGGCACCGGGGCTGACACGGTTGCCGGTCTTGTTGTACTGGCCACGGGAGAGCTGGAAGGTCTCGCGAGGTTTGGGCATGTCCTCCATCACCATCACCCGGGGGATGCTGCGGCGGAGGGCATCGCGTCGTTCGAGGTTCTGGCGGTGTTGGTCGAGCCAGACGTGGTAAGCGGGGGCGTTGGTCTTCGAGAAGTCGGCGAGACGCGCGGCTTGGGAGGCGCTTCGCTGGCTTGGGGCGGTGCGGAGTGCGTTGCGGACGTCCTCAAGGAGGTTGGTGAAGCCGGCGGACTGGCTGATGTCCTGACCGGCTGGGCGCGGGAACTGACGGAGTTCCTCCAGGGCGACGACGGAGGCAGAGACGTTGGCGGCCTGTTGGGCGGCCTGGATGGCTTCGGATTGTTCGCGGGTGGGGACTTCGAGATTGGGGCGGGACTGGGGGTCGCCCCCGGAACCGTCGACGACGGTCTGATTGAAGAGCGCCAGGAGGCGGAAATAGTCGGCTTGGGAGACGGGATCGAACTTGTGGTCGTGGCAGCGGGCGCAGTTGAAGGTGGCGCCGAGCCAGACGGTGGCGACGGTCTCGGTCTGGTCGAAGAGGTAATCGATGCGGTTTTCCTCGGGGATGCGGCCGCCTTCGCCATTGATCATGTGGTTGCGGGCGAAACCGGTGGCGAGGCGTTGGGTTGTGGAGGGCTCGGGGAGCAGGTCTCCGGCGAGTTGCCAGACGGTGAAGGCGTCGAACGGCAGGTTTTGGTTGAGCGCATCGACGACCCAATCCCGCCAAGGCCACATCGTGCGTTCACCGTCGCCCTGGTACCCGTTGGAGTCGGCGTAACGCGCGGCTTCCAGCCATTCCCAGGACATGCGTTCGCCGTGCCTCGGGGAAGCGAGGAGACGTTCGACGGCGCGATGGTAGGCGTCTGGGGTGCTGTCGGATTCGAAAGCGGCCAGTTCGGAAGGTGTCGGAGGCAGGCCGGTGAGGTCGAGGGTGAGCCGGCGGAGAAGGGTTCTGGGCGCGGCTTCGGGCGAAGGGGCGAGGTTTTCCGCAGCGAGCCGCGTCTGGATGAAGGCGTCGATGGGGTTGCGACGAGCGGCGGGATGGGATGCGGCGGGGATGGGGGGACGGGAGATCGGTTCGTAGGCCCAGTGGCGACCCCAGGTGGCGCCGGAGCGGATCCAGGATTCGAGCGTTTCGATCTGGGCGTTGGAAAGGGGCTTGTGGGCCGAGGGTGGAGGCATGACCTCGTCTGGGGCCGCGTGACGGATCCGGCGAAGCAGGGAGCTGCGTTTGGGGTCGCCGGGTGTGATGGCGGGCCCGTCTTCCTCGCCACCGACGAGCGCACCTTCGCGGGTGTCGAGGCGGAGGCCGCCCTTGCGTCCGGTGGCCGATGGACCGTGGCAGGCGAAGCAGTGGTCAGAGAGGATGGGGAGGATGTCGCGCGAGAATCGGGGGACAGGGTCTGCCGCAAGAGATGGGACGGCCCAAAGGATCCCGGCTGCCAGCAATGAGAGCCGGCTGCCGGCGAGGTGCCGATGGCGGACGACGGGGGACATGATGATGCGTCCGAGGATGGGGCGGAAGGGAGGCGGGGGCCAGAGTTGTGTGGGCAAGGGTGTTGGCGGAGATTGGGACGAGGTTGGCCTTGGAGTGGGGTTTACAGGGGGTGGGGCGAGACTCTCGCGGGCGCTGGGAGGAGCGGCTCGTGAGGACACTCGCCCCGCCGTCTTCGGGCTGGGCGCATCTTGACGTTGCCCGCGTTTGGAAACAGGAGCGGGGTCGTGAAGTCCTCATCGACTTTGGAAAGGGCTTGGAGGCGCAACGGGGACGTTGCATCCCCGTTTTGAGGCTGCCCGCGGCGTTGACCGGCTGGGGGTGGGTTCCCTATAACGCTGCGTCACCGAGTAACAGCAACGTCTGATCCCTTGTTTTGCCTATGAGCCGGAAGATTCGATACGGAATGGTGGGTGGTGGGCGGGGCGCCTTCATTGGGGCCGTGCACCGGATTGCCGCTGCCTTGGACCAGCAGACCGAGTTGGTTTGCGGTGCGTTTTCGTCGGATCCTGAACGGTCGAAGGCGAGCGGCGGGGACCTGTACCTGCCGGCCAACCGGTGTTACGGGAGCTTCCAGGAGATGATCGAGACCGAGGCAAAGCTTCCGGCCGACCAGCGGATGGATTTCATCGCGATCGTCACGCCCAATCACGTGCATTTTCCGCCGGCGAAACTGGCGCTGGAAAAGGGGTTTCATGTCCTTAGCGACAAGCCGGCGACGTTCAATCTGGCCGAGGCGAAGGAACTGGCGAAGCTGGTGGAGAAGTCCGGGCTTCTGTATGGGTTGACCCACAACTACACGGGCTACCCGCTGGTGAAGGAAGCGCGGCATCTGGTGTCGAGTGGCAAGCTCGGCAAGATCCGCAAGGTCGTGGTCGAGTATCCGCAGGGCTGGCTGGCCACGCGTCTCGAGGCTTCGGGCCAGAAACAGGCGGGATGGCGGACGGATCCGACCAAGTCGGGCGCGGCGGGCTGCATCGGGGACATCGGCACCCACGCCGAGAACCTGGCCGAGTACATCACCGGCTTGAAGATTCAGGAGTTGGCGGCAGATCTGACGGCGTTCGTGGAAGGCCGCCCATTGGATGACGACGGCAATGTGCTCCTCCGGTTCGAGGGCGGTGCCAAGGGCGTTTTGCACAGCTCCCAGATCAGCGTCGGGGAGGAGAACAATCTCAACATCCGCGTCTACGGTGAGGTGGGCGGCATCGAATGGCACCAGAAGGAGCCGAACACGATGCTGGTGAAGTGGCTGGACCAGCCGATGCAGGTGTATCGCACGGCCAATGGTTATCTGAGCGCCGCAGCGAAGGCGGCGGGCCGGACGCCGCCGGCGCACCCGGAAGGTTACCTCGAGGCATTCGCGAACATTTACAAGAACTTCGCCGCGCACATCCGGGCGCGTCTGGAGAACCGGACGCTGGTCGCTGACGATCCGGCCTTGGATTACCCGCGGATCGAGGATGGCGTCCGGGGCATGGCCTTCATCGAAGCCGTGGTGAAGTCCTCCAAGGCGAATGCTGCCTGGACGCGTCTGGAGGGCTGAGAGCCGCTTTGGTCGGGCATGGAGCCGCAGCCGTCAGGGCTGCGGCCCGGCATTGAGAAGGCGTTGGAAGGCCTTCATCAAGACGCCCTGAACATCGGGAGCAACGTTTGAGGACCGGGGTTCGGTTTCGTAGCCGCCAAGTTCGTAAGCCTTCTGGGTGCCGATGTAGGCGGTCCCGTAGTCGCCATAAGCGGCCATGGTGATGTTGAGGTCCGGGCGCATGTTCCGGGCGGCCAGCTGGTACTCGACGAAGAGTTCACCCGGCGCGTGCAGCACGCGGTGCTTGCCGATCCGCAGGCAGGCGACATCCGTACCCTTGCCTGAATGGACACGTTCGACGAAGGCCAGTTGTGCGGCGAGGACGTAGATCTGGGGCGTTGGGCGCCGTAGGGCCTGATCGAGTTCATCGGCCTTCAGGTGGGGGGCAAGAGGGAGGACCATGGTTTGAATGTCCCAGCCAACATCCGCTGGGGTGATGGGTTCCTTCCGGGTGGCTTCCCACGCCCGTTTCATGCCGTCGGCGAGGCGTCCAGCGAGGACGGCGCGATTCGTTTCGGCACCGTCGTTGTACTTGCCCGCCCCGATGTTTCCGCCGGCACCATTGAAATGGATGTGCAGGACGCCGGGCACGGACTGATCCCGGAGGAACCGCGCGATGCCGGGGAAGTCTGGGTTGGCCAGCCCGGTGCGGTAGTAGCTCTGCGGATGGGTGGCGTAATAGCTCAGGACGGCCACGGGCTTTTCTCCGTTCCAGAAACTGAGGAGAACGACGTTCGGGTCGATGACGCCTTCCGGGGCGGCCTGGAGTTCCGGGTCCTTGCAGGTCGTGTAGCGGACGGCGCGGACCTTTCCGTCCGGGCCTGCGACGCGCCGGTTCGATGCCACCTTGAACACCTCCGCCTGCCCCCAGCCCACATGCGTGAGGGGATGAAATCGGGCCGTGGCCGAGCGGACGGCATTGCTGGCACGCAGCATCGCGGGTTCAACAATTGCGGATTCGAAGGGGCCCGGCGGAATCCCGCGCGACTTGAGTATCCTCTCCGAGGTGGAGTCGGCTTGGGGTGCATCGTGCTGGTGCAGGGCGTGGAGGGACACGCGTTGGCGGCGGGTTCCGGCCGCGGCGGCCAACGCGTCCCGGAAGGCGTCGTGCGAGTCATTCGCCACCCCGATCCAATCGATCGCGGCGAGGACGATGGGCTCCCCGGCACCGCGGAGGATGATGCCGCGGCAACGCAGCGTCAGTTCGCCCGCACCCACCATGGGGTCGTAGGCGAGGAGGGTCCCGGTGGCGGGAGTGGCGTCGACGTCGAAGGCGGCGACTTCGAGGCCCGCAGCGGCGGCCTGGAATGCGAGGGCCAGCGCAGCCAGTGTGGCACGGAGACTCCGGGAAAACATGGGACGATAGTGGGCGTGGGAGGGAGTGGGGTCGATGCCCCAAGTCAGTCATGCCGGTGGGTGATTGCCGACTGGTCAGCTGCTGTTTTTTGGGCACGATGCGGCGGTGTTCGTCGTGCCACATCCCGGTTCGCGTCGTCGGTTCCTCCAGCAGTTGGGGACGGGGCTGGGTGCGGCGGTCGCGGCGGCCATGGCCCGTTCGGAGGCTGCGGGGGCTCGGGTTTCGGTAGATCCGCTCAACCCGTTTTCGCCGCGAGTGAGCAATGTCCGTCCTCGGGCGAAGTCGGTCATCTTCCTCTTCATGGTAGGTGGGCCATCGCAGGTGGACACGTTTGACCACAAACCGCTGCTCCAGAAGCTGAACGGGCAGCCTGTGCCTCCGAGCTTCCGGAAGGCGCTGGAATCCTCGCGGCACGCGAACGTGTTTCACGGCTGCAAGGACTTGCTGATGGGAAGTCCGTTCGGATGGAAGCAGCACGGGAATTCGGGGATGTGGGTGAGCGATCTGTTTCCGGCGATTGCGGGGCATGTTGACGACCTGTGCTTCATCCATTCGATGCAGGCGGAATCGAACAACCACGCGCCAGCCAGCTATCAATTGCACACGGGCGACATCCGTCCGGGGAAGGCGAGCCTGGGTTCGTGGGTGACGTATGGGCTGGGCACGGAGAACCAGGATTTGCCTGCCTACGTGATGCTGTTCGATGCCGGGCCATTGGGAGGGGCTGCCAACTACTCGAACGGCTACCTTCCTGCGTCATTTCAACCAACCCGGCTCCGGGATGTGGGAACGCCGGTGCTGGACCTCCTGCCGCCGCCGGATTTGGCCGACGGTCAGCGGGCGACGTTGGATGCCCTGCGCGAACTCAACCTGATCCATCGCTCGGGCAAAGGGGGGCGCACGGATCTCGACGCGCGGATCGCGAGTTATGAATTGGCCTATCGGATGCAGTCGGCGGCCTTGGAGGTCGGCGGGATCGACTCCGAGCCAGCTTGGATCCGGAAGGGCTACGGATTGGAGCACTCCGATCGCCGAACGGTCAGTTTTGGGCGGAAATGCCTGTTGGCGCGGCGTCTGGTGGAGAAGGGGGTGCGTTTTGTCCAACTGTACGACATGCCGGACAAGGATGGGTGGGACGCCCACGACGCCTTGGTGAAGAACCACGTGCCCCGCGCCCGGTGGACGGACCAGCCGGTGGCTGCCCTACTGGCGGATTTAAAGCAGCGTGGGCTGCTGGATTCCACCCTGGTGATCTGGGCCAGTGAGTTTGGGCGGACGCCGATGATGCAAGGAAACGATGGGCGCCAGCACAACGCCGCTGGGTTCACGATCTGGATGGCTGGCGGTGGCGTTCGGCCTGGTATCCGGATCGGCAGCACCGATGAGCTTGGGCTGATGGCGATGGATTCACCGATCTCATTCAAGGATCTGCACGCGACGATCCTTGCAGCAGTGGGGTTGGAACACGAGGGGTTGTCGTACCGGGTGGACGGGCGGGACGAACGCCTGACGGGAATTGCGGGTGGTGCGCGGATCGTTTCCGGGGTGCTGGCTGGTTGATTCGACCAGATCCGGGCAAGAAAAAGGGCGCCCGAAGGCGCCCTTGGAGATTTTTGAAGGACCGAGGCTAACCTTAGTTCGGCAACGACCACTTCAGGTTCTGCGAGGTGCTGGCCGCGGAATCGCGGATGGCTTCGCGGAAGCGGGAGGACGTGACCTGCTGCACGGAGCCGTCACCCAGGAGGATGTTGCCGGCAGAATCATGCGTGCGGGAGGTGAAGCCGACCTTCGTGTTCGAGACGATCGCGTTCGCGGCCGCCACGGGGAGCTGGATGCCGGCAGGCTCGCCAGTGAGGGCGGTGAACGGAGTAGCAGCCGTTCCAGCCTTCAGGAGCGTAACCGAAGCAACCGTGGTGTCGGCGCTGACGTTGCGGTCGCCACCGAGGATCGTCTGGGGATTCTCTTCGGAGGCATCCAAGCCGATGAAGTAGGAGATGTGCTTGTTGCCGCCGACGTTCACAACGCTGCTGTTGGCACTGCGAACGACATGGAGCCAGTTCGTGGCCTCAACCGGGCGCTGGGTTTCGGTGCCCTGAGGGCCGTCCGAGGGGCAAACCACGATCTTGGGCGTGGAGAGCTCGTTGGAGACGGCGGCGAAGTGAGCCCAGGTCTGGGCTCCGTTGGTGGACGTACCACCATTGGCGACGTCAACCGTCCAGGGGAACTGGCCGTTGTTGTCGGTTGAGAAGATGCGGAATCCGAGGCCGAGATTCTTCTCGTTGTTCACGCACTTGATACGCTGCGCCTTGGCTTTGGCCTTGGCGAGGGCCGGCAGGAGCATGCCGGCAAGGATCGCAATGATCGCGATCACGACGAGCAACTCGATCAGCGTGAACGCGCCCCGACGCTGGGAATGGAGACGATTCATAGGTTTTGTGTGAATTTAGCGGGCTTAACGCGGCGCGCACTTTAGGGAGATGACCCCGAGTGTCAACGCCTTTCCCCTGTGTGCTTAGCACTCGCGGTGCCACGGGCGCGAATTCGTGTCGATCCTGGTCGGGGAGGCTAGGGGTAGGTCGACGGTAGGCCGGTCTCGGGTTGGTTCGGGGCGCGCCGTGTGGATAAAAAGGAACAGATTCCGCGGCCGAGTATCGTTGTTCATGGAAAAGATGAATATGTAAAACGTTTGATATCAGGTTATTGAGATAGGCTTTAAAACAGCTGGCATCCCCATTGCTTCAGGGGTTGCCAGAAGTCGGGCACAACGTTCGACGGGCACTTTTCTCCGGGCCGGCGGGGTGGGTGCAGAGCAGAAGCCGGTGGAGTGCTGCGCATGAAGAGAATCGAAGCAGTCATCAAGCCGTTCAAACTGGAGGAGGTAAAGGATGCCCTGCATGACGTCGGGATCGAGGGCATGACCGTCAGTGAGGTCAAGGGGTTCGGCCGGCAGAAGGGCCATACCGAGATCTACCGGGGAAGCGAATACACCGTGGACTTTCTTCCGAAGATCAAGATCGAGCTCGTGGTGTCCGACGCCAAGGTCGGCGACGCCACGGCGGCCATCGTGAAGGCCGCGAAGACCGGAAAGATCGGTGACGGCAAGATCTTCGTTTCGACGATTGATGAGGCGATCCGGATCCGGACCGAGGAGCGGGGGGATGCGGCTGTCTAAGGGCACGGACAAAGGCTGAGACAACAACCAGAAAACAACCTAGATACCATGAAGAGATTTTTTCAGATCCTGCTACTGGCGGTGTTTGCCTCTTTGGTGAACGTGGTCGCGCAGGCGGCGGACGCACCGGAGCGGTCGGTGACCGAGCGGTTGGAGGACATCGAGGCGTACATCAACAATGCTGCGCGGAATGCGACGACGAATGCGCCCTCGAAGATCGCCGGCCCTGGTCCCGGTCACAACGCGTGGCAGATGACCTCCACGGCGCTCGTGCTGTTCATGACACTGCCGGGGTTGGCACTTTTCTACGGCGGGCTTGTCCGGAAGAAGAACATCCTGTCGGTTCTCGCCCAATGCATGGGTATCGCGGGCTTGGTCACGATCCTCTGGTGGGCGATTGGCTATAGCCTGTCCTTTGGTGGAGGAAACGCCTACATCGGCGACGCGACCTACGCGATGTTCAAGGGTGTTGAGCCCGGCAACGTCGGGGCGGGTTATCACTGGATCAGCGATTCCATGTGGGCGATGTTCCAATTGACGTTCGCCATCATCACCCCGGCCCTGATCCTGGGTGCGATTGCCGAGCGCATGAAGTTTCTGGCCGTGCTCGTGTTCGTGGCGCTGTGGATGTTCGTCGTGTACTTCCCGTTCGCCCACATGGTCTGGTCGACCACGGGGTTGATGTGCGGTCCGCTGAACAAGGAAGCAGGTATCAAGGCCATCGACTTTGCCGGTGGCACGGTGGTGCATATGACCTCCGGATGGAGCGCCCTGGTGCTTTGCATCATCCTCGGGAAGCGCATCGGATTCGGTAAGGACCAGATGACGCCGCACTCCATGACGCTGTGCATGGTGGGTACGGGCATGCTGTGGGTTGGCTGGTATGGCTTCAACGCCGGTTCGGCGCTCGGCGCGGACGCGATTGCCTCGAACGCCTTCACCACCACGACTTTGGCTGCGGCGGTGGCCGGGTTCGTCTGGCCGGTTTGCGAGTGGATCACCCGCGGCAAGCCGAGCGTGCTTGGCTTCTGCTCGGGTATCGTGGCTGGTCTGGTTGTGATCACGCCTGCTTGCGGCTTCGTGACGGCGACCTCGGCGGTCATCATCGGTGTCCTGGCAGGGATCGTGCCCTTCCTCGCCTGCAATTACCTCAAGCGGATCCTCGGCTACGACGACGCGTTGGATACGTTCGGCGTGCACGGCATTGGCGGCACGATGGGTGCGATCCTGACCGGTGTGTTCGCGGACGAGAAGGTCAACGGGGTCCTGGGCAAGGGCGGCATGGACCTGCTTCCTGGCCTGCTCGGCAACCAGCTCAAGGCAGTCGCCCTGACGATCGTCTGGAGCGTGGTGGCGACGGCGATCCTGGCGTACATCGTGAAGTTCACGATCGGCCTGCGTCCGTCCGAAGAAGATGAGCGCACGGGCCTCGACCTGGCCGAGCACGGTGAGGAAGGCTACCACGGCTGAGCCGGAAGCAATCCTTCAAGCGCCGGCAGAGGGCCCAAGAGGCCGCTGCCGGCGCTCTTCTTTTGCCGTCACAGTCGGCGGCCAGTTCGGGTCAGTGGGCCTGGATGATAAGGCCCGTGGTGTTGTCCTTGCCGCTCCCGGCGAGGGAGGCGTCGACGATGCGACGCGCGGCTTCCGGTGCCGTTGGGTTGGGATCGTTGCGCAGATGCTCGGTGATCCGTTCGTCGAGGAGTCCGTCGACAAGGCCGTCGGTGCAGAGGAGAAACAGGTCGCCGGGTTCGATGCCGACGGCACCCAGCTGGGGTTCGACGAACTGGTTTCCTGCGCCGAGCGCCTTCTGGAGGGCGCTTCGGCGGGGATGGGTTCTTGCCTGCCAGGGAGTGATCTGACCCGTGCGGAGGAGCCACCCGACGTGGGTGTCGTCCTGGGTGACCTGCCGCAGGGGTCCGCCATCGCCGGGCAGGTGGTAGATCCGGCTGTCGCCGACGTGGGCGAAGTACATCCAATGAGGGGTGAACCACGCGAGGCTGAGCGTGGTCTGCATGCCGGAGCATTCCTCGTAACTTTGGCCGAGGTAGGTCAGGGCCTTGTGGATCTGGGAGACGAGCTCTCCAAGGACGTCCGTGTGTCCTGCGTCAAGGCCTTGGGCGGCCTGCCGGAACGCCCGCGGCATCAGGCTGGACAGCTTTTCCACGGCAACCCGGCTCGCGAATTCCCCGGCCAGCTCGCCCCCCATGCCGTCGCAAACCGCGAAGGCGGCGTCCATGACGCTGAGATCGGTCTCACCGTGCTTGCCGAGACGGTGGATCTCGCGGCCATCGAAGCGGACTCCGAGGAACGAATCCTCGTTGCCGGGGCGGACGTGGCCCCGATCGGTGCACGCGGACCAGGTCAGGCGTTGGATCCGGGGCCTGTTGGGGTCGATCGGGGGTGGTTGGGGTGAAGGGTTCACTCGGGGGTGGGAAGGATCGTGGCGAACTCGAAGTCGATGAGGCAGAAACGGCCGTCGGACTGCCGGTAGGTGATGTTCCGGATGTTGATGTCGTCGTGGCGCACGCCGTAGGCCTCCAGTTCGGCGAAGACCTCGATCAGACGGGCGTCGTCGATCCGTTCGACGCGGGCGCCGCAGTTGGTGGTGATGATACGAAGGAGCTTGGGATCGGCCTCGAGGAGGCGCGGGACGAACGGGCAGCCACGTTCCTCGAGGAGGCGAAGGACGTGGACCTCGTGATCGAAGCGGGTCTGGGCATCCGGGCCGTGGTAGGCCTTGATGACGCGACCGTCGAAAGTGAGGTTGACGGTGGATCGGAGGGTATCCTTGACCTTGAGCATCGGCGGAGGAGGGGCGTAGAAGTGAGCTAGGCGTGGAGGAATTTGATCAGGATGTTTTGATGGCGACAGGTAGCCTCGCTGATGTAGCCGATGATTTCCATGAGCGAAACCTGTGAAAAGGGTGGGAATCCGATGGAAATGGGTTCGTCAGGGCCACTCTCATGAAAATTCTGATGGCGTGGCACCCTTCGTGCGGTTAAGGCAGAAGGCGCCCTGCGGAACGACAAGAAGACGTGGGTGCGCAGAACGTAACCTGTTAGACTCATCCATATGGCGAAGTACAAGCTCGAATATATTTGGCTCGACGGCTACGAGCCCGTCCCGAACCTCCGTGGCAAGACCCAAATCAAGGAGTTTGATGCTTTCCCGAAGCTGGAGCAGCTCCCGCTTTGGAACTTCGACGGCAGCTCCACCCGGCAGGCTGAAGGCCGGAGCTCGGATTGCGTGTTGAAGCCGGTGGCGATCTATCCGGATTCGACCCGCAAGAATGGCGCTCTGGTGATGTGCGAAGTCATGCTGCCGGACGGCAAGACGCCGCACCCGACCAACGCACGTGCGACGATCCTCGACGATCCCGGCGCGTGGTTCGGCTTTGAGCAGGAGTACTTCCTGTACCAGGACGGCGTGCCCCTCGGCTTCCCGAAGGGTGGCGGCTTCCCCTACCCGCAAGGTGAGTACTACACCGGCGTGGGCTACAAGAACGTGGGTGACGTTGCCCGCGAGATTGTTGAGGAACATCTCGACCTGTGCCTCGACGCTGGGATCAACCACGAGGGCATCAACGCCGAAGTGGCGAAGGGCCAGTGGGAGTTCCAGATCTTCGGCAAGGGTTCGAAGAACGCCGCGGATCAGGTGTGGGTCGCGCGTTACCTCCTGATGCGCCTTTGCGAGAAGTACCAGGTCGACATCGTCTGGCACTGCAAGCCCCTCGGCAAGGACGTGGACTGGAACGGTTCCGGCATGCACTCCAACTTCTCCACGACGCACCTGCGCGAAGTTGGCGGCAAGGAGTACTTCGAGGCGCTCATGGCGGCCTTCGACAAGTACAAGAACGAGCACATCGCGGTCTACGGCCCGGATAACCACCTGCGCCTCACGGGTCTTCATGAGACCCAATCGATCGACAAGTTCAACTACGGTGTCGCCAACCGTGGTGCGTCGATCCGCGTGCCGCATAGCTTCGTGAACAACGGCTACAAGGGTTACCTCGAGGATCGCCGCCCGAACTCCCAGGCGGATCCGTACAAGATCGCCAGCCGCATCCTGCAGACGATCGCGACGGTCCCGACGAAGTAACGCTTCGTCCCGTTGTCGGTTTCAAGGGCCCCTGTGCTTCACGGCGCAGGGGCCCTTTTGCCGTTCCGAGGGGTGGCCTGATCGCGTCCTTGATCCGACCAGATTTCCAAACTCCGTGGCTGTGGCGGACGTCAACGGGATCGCCTGCGGATGTTGGGCAGGTGGGTTGAGGGTGAGGGGGGCGGGGTGGAAGGTTTAGTCCGGGAACCAGCAATCTTCCTATCGGATTCACTACACACAAATCGCTTGCCTACCATTTTAACTACATGCTTAGTTAATTCAGTCATCGGATGCGTACAAAAAAACAGGCAAGTCGTCAGTCTGCGGTCCTGAGTCCCCAGGAATGGAAGCTGATGGAACTTCTCTGGGCCAAGTCGCCGCAGCCTGCCTACGACCTCATTGAGGTCTTGGCACCGCGCGAACGGTGGCATCCGAATACGGTGAGGACCATGTTGACCCGTCTCGCCAAGAAGGGGGTCCTCCAGGTGCAACAGTACAAGAACCTATACCTGTACTCCGCTTCGGTGACCCGGGACGACATCGTGTCCGTAGAGAGCAGAACTTTCCTGGATCGGGTGTTCGGCGGAGCTCCAGGGCAGGCATTGATCCATTTCGTGAAGTGCCATCGTCTGACGCCATCGGAGGTCGAGGAGATGAAGCGCATCCTGGACGAAAACGCGAACCCCTGAAACTCATGAACTTCAACGACCGCCTTGTAGAGCTTTCGAACGGTGTCCTGATCGCCAGCCTGGAGGGTGCCGTCCTGATCGCGATCGTCTTCCTGATCCAGAGGCTTCTCAGGCGACCGCTCGGTCCGTCCTGGAGCTTCGCGCTCTGGCTGGTCGTCTTGATGAGGTTATCTCTTCCCAGCCTGCCCGTGGGATGGGGGGATTGGCCCCGTCCCCTAGAAGGTCTGCGGTCGCAGATGCGGGCAATTCCGAAGGGGGTCGCTCCGGCATCTCCCGTGGTGCAGCCGGTTCAGGTCTTGCCCGCACCTATCCCAGGCAATTCGGAGGCGGTGGTGGCGGGGGTGCCGAACCTGGGCCCTGGTCCTTCGGCGGACACGAATGTCGCTCGGGCCCCGGTGTGGGCCATCGTCACGTCCTGGCTGTGGATCATCGGGACAGTGGCGGGGCTGGTGAGGCACGGATTGAGGCTCTGGCTTTACCGCTGCAAGGTGGATGGCTGGCCCATCGTGCAGGATTCCCGCATCGAGCGCCTCTCGGACGCTTGTCGCAAGGTCATGGGGATTTCCCGACCGGTGGAGATCCGTGCGTCGCCCGACCTGGATGTGCCCTGCCTGTTTGGGACCTTCCGGCCGGTCCTTCTGGTTCCTGGGCATCTGCTCACGGAGCTGAGTGATCAGGAGTGGCGAAATGTCCTGATGCACGAGTTTGCGCATCTTCGCCGGCGGGATCCGCTGTCCAATGCGTGGATGTCGCTGATGGGAATCGTGCATTGGTTCAATCCGCTGGTGCTTTGGGCTGTCGGGCGAATGCGTCAGGACAGGGAACTCGCCTGTGACCAGTTGGTCCTCGCCCGCGTCGGTAGGTCGGAGACCCGCTCGTATGGCGCAACCCTGCTCAAACTTGCTTGCTCCTCCGCGCAGGTCCCGGCGGCGCTTCGATTCGAACGGATTGGCATCGTGGAAGGCGCTGGTCCGTTGAAGGACCGGCTGCAGGCCCTCAAGCTTCGTCCGATGGTCTGGGTCAATGCCGTCCTGGGGTCGGTCGCGATGGGGCTTTTGGCATCGTGTGCGTTGACCGGGAGTCCGGATGTTGGCCGATCGGACCGGATTGATCCCGTGAATCTGGCCGAATTCACTGACTATCCGCGAACCGTGGGCGACGCAAGCGTCCTCTCGAGGCGTCAGGATGATCCCGGCATGTGGCTCCAGATTCCGCACGGGCCGCAGAGCTTTTTCGGCGTTCCATTCGAGATTTCGGGGATGGTCCGTCTCGCCGGACGCAACGCACAGCGTCTCAATTCCTGGTACTTCCGGCCGGAGGTGAAGGGGATTCCGATTGGCCGTAGCTTTGACCGGCTCTATCTGCTCCACACAACGGTGTACTACGAAGCTGCGGGGACGGTGATCGCCCGGGTGCGACTGACGTATGACGACGGACGAACAGCGGAGCTTCCGATTGCCTACGGCACCCACACGCTCAACTACTGGCGCCAGCGGTACGAGAATGCTCCCCAGTTGACCGACACCGACTCCAGGGTCGCGTGGACCGGTCAGGCTCCGCAAGGGGGCGCCGAGTACGGGAACTCGCTTCGGTTGGTGGTCTCAAGCCTCAAGAATCCCCGGCCCAATCAGGCAGTGCAAAGCGTGGACTTGATCAGCACCTGGTCCGATGCCTCGGAGGTGATCGTGGGGATGGCCGTAGGCGGGAGGGCGCTCCCTCAGGCTTGGCGGGACTCGCCGATTACCCGGTATCCGAAGAATGACTGGCAGGGAGAGCTGCGTTTCCGCGCGGTGGATGCAGTCACGGGAAAGACAATACCGAATATGGAGCTGCGGCTGGAAGTGGCAGAGCCCGGAGTCCACTCCCGGATCGGAACATCGCGAACCGACGCCAACGGCTGGGCCAACCTTAGGTATCCGCACGCGGATCTGAACTACATCACGATCTGGGCGGATCATCCCAATTACGTTCCTCGGATGATTCAGTGGACCCGCAGGCAGCACGGTTCGTTCCCGAAGGAGTATGTCTATCGAGCGGAACCTGGGCTCCGGATTGGCGGACGGGTGACGGATTCGGAGGGGCATCCGCTATCCGGAGCTCTGGTTCGAATCCAGGGCCCTCAGCCCAACTTTGCTGGTGACGGAAAGGAGTTCCTGACCCTGGATCATGCGTCGGCCCTGACAGACGCCGGTGGGAATTGGACCTGTTCTGAGATCCCCGCGGAACTGCGCGATGGCCCTGTTCGCGTCGTGGTCTTGCACCCCGGCTTTTCGAGCACAGGGCCCAAATCGCTTACCCGAGATCAAATTGGAGGAGCCCCCATTTTGACCCAGCTTTCGAAGTAGACTCAGAACTCCTGACCTCCCATGGAACTACCCTGAGCCTACTTGGCGGTAGATGAGGCGGAGGTCGGTGGTCGGAAAGAGCGTTTCTGTTTCGGTCAGGATTTCGCACAGGTGGGCGATGGCGGCATCCTGCACCGCGCTGCCCATCCGGTGCACTTCCACCGTCAATGTCTTCGCCTGAGTATCCGGCCTCAGGTTCACAGGTGTCGTGTACAACCGCCGCAGCAGCGCCCGAGCGTCGTCACTCCGTTTCAACACTTCCCGCACCTCGCCAGCCATCGCGCTCTCCGCCCGGTAGGCGATCATCTTGATCGTGTCCACGAAGTGCTTGCTCTCCGGACAAAGCTGTCCGAAGCGCTCCTCCTCGCTCAGTTCCTTGAGCTCCAGACGGCGCGGCACCTCCTTGCGTCGAGCAATGCACGCAGCCAGCACCGCCTCCTGTGCCTCGATCTTGCGGCGCAACTCTCCGCCGGCCGTCTCGAAGGCCTGCGCTTCTTCGGGTGTGGGCTGAGCCGGCATCCCGTGTGCTCCGAACTGCGCCCTCAGTCGGGCCAGCTTCGAACGTTCCACCTTCACCTCACGATCCGCCCGCCGATGTGCTGGGTTGATCACCACGGTGGTGTCAGGAAGAGGTGTCACTCCGTACTCCACCAACCGGTCCAGGCCGAAGTGTTCCTTCATGTATTTCAGGTAGTTTTCCTGCGACCACCGCGCCTTCATCCCGACCACCACCTGCCCTACATCCAGCCCGGGATGCGTCGTCACTATCGAGATCTGCTGTCCCACCTCATCGCGCATCCGCACCTCCCGCACCTCCAGTCCGCTGCCCAACTTCACCAACCGTTCAGCCAGGTCCAGTTCCACCTCCCGCCCCCCGGGGGGCTTCACCTTGCGCCGCGCGAATTCCGATTCCGGCCACGCTTCGCCCGGCTTCTTCTGGTAGCTGAGCACGGCGATGCGTTCCCGGACCAGTTCCTCAAACAATCCGGGCGAATAGCCCTCCCGATCCACCACGATGGTGAAGCGCATCGCCTTGGGGTTGGCTGCCAGCACGTCCGGGCCTGGTTGCGGTGCCTCGGCCAGAAGTCGCGGCACGATCTTTTCGCGCAGGACGCCCACCAACCCCGGGTTCACCGTCTGGGTCACCACGAAGAACGGTTCACCTCCGAGCCCGTTGACCCAGTAGTCGGTCGTGCCACGCAGGCACAGGCGCAACCGCGAGAGGTAGCGCCGTGGCAACGCGGTCAATCCGCCGTGATAGACCCGGACATGTCCGTCGGCGTAGTAGAGCCCCGCCAGGTCCGGATCGTCCGCTTCCTTGCTCGCCATCCACTCCCGGGACAACTGGCTTTGCCATTTCGCGGCACGCCCCTCCGGCTCACAGAGCGTCCCGATCTTCGAGCGCAACGTCTTGACCTCGGGCAAGCGGTCCAACCCCAGCAGTCGGCCCCATTCCCCGGGTGCCTCATAGCGGGTCTGTTCCATCGACGGACACCGCACCAGCGCCAGCAGGCCCAGCAGCAGGAAGATCGACTCCAGCGGATAGTACCCCTTGGGCAGCGCGTAGTGTTCGCGCGTGTGACGCAGCAGTCCTTCGCCCAGCAGGGCGGGCAATGCAAAGAGGACTCCGCCCTTGGCCACGTCATCGGCCGCTTCGAAGCGCAGGTCCACTCCATCCAACCATCCGCACGAACTGAGCAGCCGATCCAGCGTGCGGGTGGTCGCGTAACCCAGCGGGGACTCGGTATCCTTCAGGGAGCGATCACTGGCGCTGGTTGGATCGGCGATTGTGGTACTCGTTATGATGCCGTCGCCGACACCGTCACCGGGGACACCAACCGGGTCGGCAGAGCACTTTTTTTTGGCGGTGGCAGCCGTCCGGCGCCGACGGCCTTGCGCAAGGTGTCGACCAACACACCGGTGTGCTGGCTCACCGCAGCCAGGGATTGGCCCTTGGCGAGGAGAACCCGGGCCTCCTCCAGCTTGGCGGCGTTCAGACGGCTGCCCTCACGCCGGGGTTTCGGAACGAAGAATCCAGCCGGACCCGCGGTGCGGTACAAGTGGGTGGAACGTTTGATGGTGATGAGGGGAACCCCAAAGGCCTTGGCGATGTGGCCTTGGGTGGCACTGCCCTGGACGATCAGTTGACTGGTGAAAAGCCGGAAGCTGGCCAGGTCATCCTTGTGATGGGTGAAGACCGGAAGGTGGCCGTTGAAGTAAACGACCCGGTCGCCTTCGGTGCGGCAGGCCAGGTCGCGATTGATGTCAACACTGCCTGCAGGAAACAGGGGGAGTTGCACTTGCGGCATGGGACGATTTCGTAGGGGCAACGGTGTTCCCGCGAAAGCCAAATCCTGCCAGAAACGGTCTCATTTCCATTCCGTCAGACCTCTGAACTCACCATGCGAGGTCAGGAGTTCTGAGACTGGGAAATCGGGGGCCGGCGCAGCAGCGCGAGGACCGCTTTTTCTCTGGCCAACAGACCTGTCGGATGCTGAAGGCAATGGGAACAGCCCCTCCTCGACAAGCCCTGCCGTAGCTCCCAACCCTGAATCAGGAGCCCCGAGACATTGTCATCGGGGCGTTTTGCCAAGTGGGAAGCCCTGTCTGAAAATCGCGGAAAGAATGGTCGGGACGACAGGATTTGAACCTGCGACGTCTTGGTCCCAAACCAAGTGCTCTACCGGGCTGAGCTACGTCCCGCCTGTTCGAAGATGCGAACTGACGGGGAACTATTGGCGGTTGTGGGCTGGATGGGCAATCGGAATTCCTGAGAGACGGCTCTGCCGTCCCGCGAGTTCGCGCCCGGCTGCGCCGGGCAGTGGCTGCGTACGTTTACGTATTTTGAAACGGATCCGCCCATGAGAGCCTCAATCCATGCGAAACATCTGGTCTCGGGTACTCGCCGTCTGGCTGCTCGGAGTGCTGGGAGGCGGAAGCGCCCTTGGACAGCAGCCTGGAACCCTTGAGCCCGTGTTCAACCCGGTGGGTGTTTCTGGGGGGAAGTACTTCTCTGGAAGGCCGGGCAACAAGATTCTGGTGTCGGGTGGGTTCCTGACGCTGGGCGCGCCGGTCTTCGCCACGCGGGCCATCGCGCGATTCAACGACGACGGTACCATCGACACCTCGTTCAGTTTCACGGCCAACCCGGCGGCTTTCTCGGGACATGTGATCCGGTCCGATGGCCGGATCCTGCTTTTTGGTTCCTTCAACAACGTCGGAGGTCACCCGACCAAGGGGGTGGTGCTGCTGAATGACGATGGGTCGGTGGACACGTCCTTCCGGATCGCGGTGGGTGGCAATGAACCGGCGATGACCGTGGTGCCAGTGGCTGATGCGGGCTGCTTCGTTGCCTATGGGAATGGAACGATCCTGAAGGTGGGCGCGAACGGTGCGGTGGACCCGTTGTTCAACGTGAATCCGCCGCTGGGAGTTCAACCGTTGGGGATTGCGGTGCAACCGTCCGGCAAGGTCCTGGTGCTCCAGAACAATCGGATCCTCCGATTGAACGAGGACGGCACGAAGGATACGGGCTACGTGGAGACTTCCTTGACTGGTCTGTTGACGGACCCGGCGCTTCGGGCGGTGGCGCCGGATGGCTCGTTGTACGCGGCGTCGGGCACGGGCGTCCTGAACGGCACGGAGTTCCGCACTGTCTTGCGACTGCTGCCTGACGGTGGGGCGGATCCGGCGTTCCGGTTCGCCTTCGATGGCGTCATTGCAGGCCAGAGGACCCCAACCTGTCTCGGACTGGAGGACAGCGGCCGACTGCTGGTCAGCGGTGTCGGTTTCCCGGCGTCGATGGTCCGGGTCCTTCCTAGCGGGTTGGTGGATCCCGGGTTCACCACCGTCGCTGCCGTCTCGTCATTCGGCTTCGATTCGCAAGGGCGGATCGTTCTATCGGGTTCCTACTTCCAGACGACTCCGACGGTCGTCGTGCGGTTCGGGTTGGTCCGCCTCAACAATGACAATGCGCCGCTACCTCCCGGACCGCCGGTGGTTCGGACGCAACCCGTCAGCCGGAGCGTCCGGTCGGGTGAGGCAGCGGCATTCTCGGTGGCGGTCACAGGGGATCAGCCGGTGACCCTTCAATGGCGGTTCAACGAGCAGCCGATTGCTGGTGCCGTGTCCAATCGCCTGAGCCTCCCGGTGGCACGAGCGATTGATGCCGGGCGCTACGATCTGGTGGCGAGTAATCCGCTGGGTTCGGTGACCAGCGCGCCGGCGACGCTGGAGGTGTTGACGTCGCCTTTCGTCGTGAGGGAACCCGTTGGTTTCACGGTGAAGCAGGGAGTGGCAACGAACCTTCTGGCGGAGTTTGGTGGGGAGCCGCCGGTGTCGGTGCAGTGGTTCCGGGACGAGCAACCGGTGCCCGGCGGGAGCACGGCGTTGCTGTCATTCCCGTCGATCAGCCCAGCCGAAGGCGGGCGCTATTTCTGGGTGGCGTCGAACGCGACCGGTTCAGTGACCAGTGCGGTGGTGCGGGTGACGGTCATGGCATCGCTTCCCGAATGGCTGGTGATCACGAATGTCACGACGGCGGCGACGCTGACCAACGTGGCGCATCCTTACCGACCCGACAGTGCGTTGCGCGTCCGGCATGACGGCGATCGCGGCGTGGTGGTCCTGTATCCGAACGCTCTGGAACGGTGGAACGACGCGGGGCAGCGGCTTTGGACGATCCGCTACGAAGAAGCGGACTTTGGCCACCTCGAGGTGATGGCCCTGGATCGCGACGGCAACACCTATGTCGGCGGCAAGATCCATTTCACCGCGCGGTTGGGGGATCTGGCCATGACCAACAATTCGAGTGTCACGGGGCCAAACGGTCATGTGCAGGCCTTCATCGCCAAGGTGGATCCGGACGGCCACGGCCTGTGGTATCGACTGTATGAGGCGGCGGGACCGTCGCTCCGCGAAGTCGCAGTCGACGTTGATGGCGGCGTGGTCTTCGCGGGCGGCTCCGGTGGGAGGAATGGGTTTTCGCGGTTGGGCGGTCTGGCCGCGTCGGAATCCGAGTACGGCGCAGCGGTGGTTGGAAAGCTGAAGGCGGACGGAACACCCGTTTTCTTCAGATCCTTCCCCCAATTTTCGGCCAATCGGTCGACGTGTGAAGCGAGTGCCGTGACCGCGGACGAGACCGGGATCTACCTCGCCGGCGTGATTTCCTTCTCGATCCAGTTTGGCAATTACCAGCTCCAGAACATCGGGCCGAATCCACTGAACTGGGTTGGCAAGATGGACACGAATGGCGAGCCCAAATGGATCAGGGCAGCTGGTGGCCTGGCTGCACAGGGGGCCCCGCTGGCATCGGGTGGGGGGCGTCGTTGGTTCCTCCTGACGCGGGATAGGGTCTTGCAGAGCTGGACGCCGGATGGCGCGCTGCTGACGAACTTCGCGGTGGTCACCGGCGTGCAGAATGACAGCGCGTTGGTCAACCAGCTGACGCTGGCCAGCGACGGAAGCCCGATGTTGATCGGCACTGCGAAAGGGAGCCTGAACGTGGCTGGGACAGCACTCAACCCGGGTGCAGGAAGGCCGCACGTGTGGTTCGGGCAATGGACGCCCGACGGAGCCCCGGTGCGCGGGCGCCTGCTGGCCACCACGACCAATGCCAACGTCAACGCGGGTGGCGACAACGTCTTCTTGTCGGCTGTTGCCGCGACGTCAGGCGGCGATGCGATCGTTGCCGGTCAGTATCTGAACGGCATGCGTTTCCTCGGGACGGTGTACGGCGCTCCCACGAACAGCTTCCGTCCCGACGGATTCCGGGCGGGCTCCTTCCTCGCGAAACTCGGGAAGCCTGCGTACGTGCCGGAGATCACCCAACAGCCGATCGCGGCCTACAGCCTGAACACCGGTGGGTCGGTGAAGATCGGCATCCGCGCGATCGGACCGGAGCCCTTGACGTACCAGTGGCGTCGGAACGGAATCCCGGTATCGGGAGCTACGACCAATTCGTATGAATTCGTGAACGCAACGGTCGGGGATACCGGCACCTATGACGTCGTGGTCTCGAATGGCTTTGGGCAGGTGCTCTCGGATCCGGCAGCGATCACGGTGCTTCCGCCTTTCAACATCCGGACCCAACCCGCTCCGCAGTTGGTCTTGGGTGGCCGGGTCATCGCAGGTGTCGAGGTCGATTCCATGGCCATCCAGGGCGGCTCGGTCGCCAACAAGTTGCTGAAGATGACGATCACGAACAGCACGTCACCGTGGTTCACGGTGGGTGAGAGTTTTGCGATCCAGCTCAACGGGAGTGCGACCGGCGGCGGCTTCACCATCCAGCCGGGTGGGTTCTTTCCTGCGAGGACAGGCTCCTACGCGGTTTCCTATTCGATCCCCGATTCGTCGGCGTTGCGGTTCACCCGGTTCGACGGAACGAACACGGCGACGCTCGGGTTTGGTATTGGTGGGCGATTCGACCTTCACTACGACATCGCGGCCCCCGAAGGCTGCTGCGCGACCGGCACGTTCACGGAGGAAGGTGGCCCTGCGAACGTCCAGTTTCGGGTCTTCACAACCTTCTTCGTGGCCGACGGCCAATACCAATGGCAGCGGAACGGGATCGACCTGCCGGGCAAGACGGCGTCGGTCTTGTCGCTGACGAATGTCACCGAGGCGGATGCCGGGATGTATCGGGTGGTCATCACGGATCGTGGCTACACGGAGACCAGCCAGCCCGCAGAACTGCGGGTGCTGACATCGGCACCGTTGGATCCTCCCGTGCTCGACCTGGGGGTCTTCAAGATCGGTGCCGAAGGAATGACCATCCCGGCCTGGCCGGCGGGCTACGTGTTGCAGCGTACGCTGACCCTGACGCCCCCGCAGTGGGAGACGATCGCGACCCAACCGCCGGTGACCATCCCGTTCTCGTCGCCGGGTGAGTTCTTCCAGCTCGTCCCGAAGCCGTAGGGGAGTTCGAAGTTTCAAGAGGGCAGGTTGCAAGCGCTGGAGTGGGACGGCCGGAACGGTGCATCTCGTCACTGCCCCTGCATCCAACGGAGCGGCAACGTCCTCGTTGCCCTCCGAGGCCCTTTCCCAAGGCGACGGTGACGTCGCCACTCCGTTCCGGTTCTCAAATGGGGGCGGTGTCGGGCATGCGCCCTGACCGGAACGGGTGTGTGCGCGGAGCTTGAAGCAGCGGAATCGAGGTGGCTGGATATCGTGCATGAAACGCCGCTCGTTCTTGCTTGGTGCCGGCGGCGCAACCGCAGCGCTCGGGATGCGGGTGCACGGGGCCACCGGTGCATCCGCTCAGGATTCGTTGCGCGGCTCGTTCGCGCTGGATGGCACCCGGGTCCGCCTTTTCAGTCCGGCCTGTCGGGAGGCGGTGCGCATCCTGATGATCGCCGACACGCATCTGTTCCGGGACGATCAGCGGGGCGCGCCGTTCATCCAGTTCAGCGGACGGATGGCCCGCGCGTACAACCAGACCAAGCACTTCCTTACGGGCGAGCCAACCGATCCGGAGCAGGCGTTTGAATCGGCCATGAGCCGCGCGCGCGAATGGAAGCCGCAGATTCTTGCCTTGGTTGGCGACATCGTGAGCTTTCCATCCGAAGCCGCGGTGGAGTGGGTGATGCGCAAGGTCTCGGCGGTGGGGATTCCGTTTCAATACACGGCGGGGAATCACGACTGGCACTACGAAGGCATGGAAGGCGCGCTGTCTGAATTGCGATCCACGTGGAACCGGGAACGACTTGCCCCGCTGCACCAGGGGCATGATCTGTTGATGTCCGTTCGGGAGATCGGTGGTGTCCGCGTGGTGATGCTGGACAACTCGAATTACGAGATCCTGCCGGAACAACTGGAGTTCTTCCGCGCACAGGTCCGTTCCAGCAAGCCGCTCGTCCTCATGGTCCACATTCCACTGTACGCGCCCGGCCGACCGCTGGGTTTTGGCTGCGGACATCCGGACTGGGGGGCGAAGAATGACCGCGGATACGAATTGGAGCGACGCGAGCGATGGCGGGAGTCCGGTCACACCGAGGTGACGCGGACGTTCCACCGAGAGGTGTTCCAGGCGCCGAACCTCCTGGGAGTCTTCGCCGGGCATGTCCATCGGCCATCGCTCGACGTGGTGAACGGGATACCGCAGTTCGTGACCGAGGCAAACGCGGTCGGGGCGTGGCTGGAGATTGAGGTGCTGCCGGCGGGATGAGCCCAGGGAGGCAGCAGGAGAGGAGCGGTTCGACGGAGATTCGCCCCACGCCAAGCTGCTATCGAAGCCGGCCAAGTCGACCTTCCCACAAGACACCGCCGACGAGTCCGGCGATCGGGAGGTGAACAGCGGTCAGGATTCGGGTGGCGTGGGATTCGGTGATCACGAACACGGAGAGGGTCGCGACGATGCCGGCCAGGAGACCGAGGGAAGTCCGCCAGCAGCGGAGGGCTGCGAGCAGGATGTCACCGCACGCGCTTGCGTTGAATGCCAGTTCGATGAGGAGTTCGAGGTATTCCATGGGATGGTCCGGATTTCGGAGGGAGACCGTGTCCGGTGGAGTCGTTGCGGGCAGTTGGAAGTTCGGAGGACAGATTCCAGCGAGGCGCTGGGGTGGTGATGTTCGTGTCGGCCTGATCCAGAAGTCGGAAGTTCCGCCGCGGATGACGCCGAGCGCTCTCCACGGCCCGCGCGAAATCAAAAGGCCGTCCGATGCGTGCATCGGACGGCCCTGTTTCGCTGAGCATCGAGGCGGACCGAGGGCCCGCGACGGGTCAGTAGCGGTAGTGCTCGGGCTTGTACGGGCCGTCGGGCGAGACGCCGAGGTAAGCGGCCTGCTTCTTGGTGAGCTTGGTGAGCTTCACGCCGATCTTCTCGAGGTGCAGGCGGGCGACCTCTTCGTCGAGCTTCTTGGGCAGGCGATAGACGGTCTTCTCGTACTTGTCCTTGTTCTGCCAGAGGTCGAGCTGCGCGAGCGTCTGGTTGGTGAACGAGTTGGACATGACGAACGACGGGTGGCCGGTGGCGCAGCCGAGGTTCACCAAGCGGCCTTCGGCGAGCATGTAGATGCTCTTGTTGCCGGGCAGGTGGTAGCGGTCGTACTGCGGCTTGATGTTCTCGATGGTCACGCCCTTGGCCTTCTTGATGGCGTCGACCTGGATCTCGTTATCGAAGTGGCCGATGTTGCAGACGATGGCCTGATCCTTCATCGCGAGCATGTGCTCGACGGTGATGATGTCGCAGTTGCCGGTGGTGGTGACGTAGATGTCGGCAACCCCGAGGGAGTCCTCGATGGTGTTGACCTCGAAGCCTTCCATCGCGGCCTGCAGGGCGTTGATGGGGTCGATCTCGGTGACGATGACGCGGGCGCCGTAGGCGCGGAGCGAATGGGCCGAGCCCTTGCCGACGTCACCGTAGCCGCAGACGACGGCGACCTTGCCGGCGATCATGACGTCGGTGGCGCGCTTCAGGCCGTCAGCGAGGGACTCGCGGCAGCCGTAAAGGTTGTCGAACTTCGACTTGGTGACCGAGTCGTTCACGTTGATGGCGGGAACGAGGAGCTTGCCCTGCTCGGCGAGCTGGTAGAGGCGATGGACGCCGGTGGTGGTCTCCTCCGAGACGCCCTTCCAGTCCTTCACGATCTTGGTCCAGATGCCGGGCTTCTCGGCGGCAACGCGCTTGAGGAGGTTCTTGATGACCTGTTCCTCGTGGCTGCCGGACGGGGTGTTCACCCAGTTCGAGCCATTCTCGAGTTCATAGCCCTTGTGGATGAGGAGGGTGACGTCACCGCCGTCGTCGACGACGAGTTCGGGGCCCTGGTCGCCGGGGAACAGGACAGCCTTGAGCGTGAGTTCCCAGTATTCCTCGAGGGTCTCGCCCTTCCAGGCGAACACCGGGGTGCCGGTCGCCGCGATGGCGGAGGCGGCATGGTCCTGCGTGGAGAAGATGTTGCACGAGGCCCAGCGCACGTTCGCACCAAGGTCCACGAGGGTCTCGATGAGGACGGCGGTCTGGATCGTCATGTGCAGCGATCCGGTGATCCGGACGCCCTTGAGGGGCTTCTTCTTGGCGTACTTCTTACGCACCGACATGAGGCCGGGCATCTCGTGTTCGGCGACGGCGATCTCCTTGCGGCCCCATTCGGCGAGACCGAAGTCGCGGACAACGTAGTCCTTGCCCGCGGGCGTCTGCGCGGCGAACGCGCGGAGGTTGGTGAGCGTGGTTTCGTCGTGGGCCGGAACAGCGGCCGCAGCGGATTTCTTCAATGGTTTTGCAGGCATAGTCTAAGTTTTAAGATTCAAGTTTTCAGTTTTAAGCGAGTGGGCGGAGCAGGAACTCTAGTGAGTTGGCGGGTCCGTGGCCGTGATATAGGCCCGTGAGTCTTCCGCGCATTCGCGAAATTCACCGGGTGCAATGGACCGAATCAGTCCTTGAAGCATGGCACCGATCTGTCGGGCCTCGTCTTCGGCCTTCTCGGCAAAGTCTTCCCTGAGATAGCCCAGCCGTCTTGAGATCAGCAGTTGAGTCCTGAGTTCTGCGGCTGAGCCCTTCGCAATCCTCAGAAATCGAATGTAGTCCCCGCTGCTGTCCCGTTCGGCACCCTCAGCAATATTGGACGGGACTGAAACGACCGACCGCTGGATTTGGTTCCTAAGTGCAAGTGAGGGGATGGCTTCGACTTCGCGAATGACGGCTACTGCCAAGTCGGTGGCGCGGCGCCAAACCTCCAGGTTCTCGAAGGACGAGTAGGCCATGGAAGGATTGGATCGCCGCGCCAGATCCCGAACACTTCACACTTGAGACTTCAAACTTTCCCGGCCTTCAGAGGGCCTTCAACAGGGCCTTCACCTTGTCGGTCTTTTCCCAGGTGAGTTCGGCGTCTTCCTTTCCGAAGTGGCCGTAGTTGGTGGTCTTGGAGTAGATCGGGCGGAGCAGGTTGAGCTGCTTGACGATGTCAGCCGGCTTGAAGCTGAACACCTTCTCGACGGCAGCGGTGATCGCACCGTCGGTCAGGCCGCCCTTGGCGGTGCCGAAGGTGTTCACGTACACGCTGACGGGGTCAGGGTAGCCGATGGCGTAGGCGAACTGGATCTCGGCGCGGGCAGCGAGGCCGGCGGCGACGATGTTCTTGGCGACGTAGCGGCCCATGTAAGCGGCCGAACGATCAACCTTCGAGGGGTCCTTGCCGGAGAACGCACCGCCCCCATGGCGACCGTAGCCACCATAGCTGTCGACGATGATCTTGCGGCCGGTCAGGCCGGTGTCGCCCTGGGGTCCGCCGACGACGAAGCGGCCGGTCGGGTTGATCAGGTACAAGGTGTCCTTGGTCAGCAGTTCCTTCGGAAGGACCTTCTTGATGACTTCCTCGATGCAGAACTCCTCGATCGTCTTGTGGTCGACGTCGGCAGTGTGCTGGGTGGAGATGACGACGTTGGAGATCGCGACGGGGCGGTTGTCCTCGTACACGACGGAGACCTGCGACTTGGCGTCCGGGCGGAGCCACTTGGCGGCCTTACCGGCCTTGCGGATCTGCGTCAGCTTCCGGCCGAGGCGATGCGCGAACATGATCGGCGCGGGCATCAGCTCGGGTGTTTCGTCCGCGGCGTAACCGAACATCAGGCCCTGGTCGCCAGCGCCCTGCTCGGCCTTCTTCTTGCCCTTGGCCGCCTTGGCATCGACGCCCTGCGCGATGTCGGGGGACTGGCCGGTGAGGATGACGTTCACGAACACCTTGTCGGCGTGGAAAACGTCGTCGTCATTGACGTAGCCGATCTCGCGGATGGCCTGACGGGCAATCGAGACGACGTCGACGACGTCGGTCGGGTTGCGGAAGCCGATCTTGGGAATCGTGATCTCACCGCCCACGACGGCGATGTTGGACTTCACGTAGGTCTCGCAGGCGACGCGGCTGGTCTTGTCGATGCTGAGACAGGCGTCGAGAACGGCATCGGAGATGGTGTCAGCCACCTTGTCGGGATGTCCTTCGCCGACGGACTCGGAGGAGAAGATGAAGCGATTGCTCATGCTGGGGATGAATTGAGGATCTTGGTTCTCGTGCGTGCTACGTATTGACGTATCAGGATGCGATGATAGGAACGTTCCGTGCGCGGTCAACGGCCTTTTTTTTACCGGAGTCCATCCCAGGCGAGGCAGTCGGCCTGCGTCGCGGTCGGGCGTTGGGCGCGGTGGACCTGCTGGGCCAGCCTCTTCGTTTGGGTTTTCGCCGGTGGGGTTGCCTTGGGTGGCGATCGGCGCGGCGCAGTCGCGACGGTACATCCCGTCGCGACACGCGCTGGCCTGGAGGCACTGGCCGAGGGAGGAAATGCCATCGACGCCGCGGTGGCGTCGGCGCTCATGCTGGGCGTTGTCGACGGGCACAACTCTGGATTGGGTGGGGGTTGCTTCTTTCTGGTGCGGATGGCGGATGGGCGGACTGAGGCGTTGGATGGGCGTGAGATGGCACCGGCGTCGGCGACGCGGGATATGTTCCTGAAGGGCGGGAAGGCCGAAGCCCGACTCAGTGAGGATGGTCCGCTTGCGGTGGGGGTTCCGGGCGAGATGGCTGTCCTGTCGGCGGTTTCGGCCAAGTACGGCCGGGTGCCGATGGCGCGATTGCTCGAGAGGTGCGCGAAGGTGGCGGAGCGAGGATTCGAGGTTGGGGATGCCTACCGCGGGCGGGCCGTGGGGACGCTCAAGGAGATCGAATGGGCTCCGGCCACTGATCCTGCTTTCGCGGAGTTCCGCCGGATCTGGCAGATGCCGGCTGGGTCGCGGGTTTGGGTCCTGAAGCAACCGGACCTGGCTGGCTTCTACCGGCGGCTCGCGCAGGGCGGGGCGGAGGAATTCTATCGGGGTCGTTTCCCGGGCGAGGTGGAGCGGCAGATGAAGGTGACGGGCGGGTTGGTTCGGGCGTCGGACTTTTCGGCCTACGAGATGCGGGTGCGCCAACCGCTGGTCACAACCTACCGTGGGCATGAGATCATCGGCTTCCCGCCGCCGAGTTCGGGCGGTGTCCACGTGGGTGAGATCCTGAACATCCTCGAGCATTTCGATCTTCGGGCGATGGGAGAAGACTCGGTGGACTTCGTGCACGTCCTGACGGAGGCGCTGAAGCTGGCCTTCGCGGACCGGGCGCATTGGCTGGGGGATCCGGATTTCGCTCGCGTTCCTCGGGGGTTGATCTCGCGGGAGTATGCCAGGGAATTGGCGGCGCGGATCGATGCCAGACACGCTGGGTTGGTGGCGGGTGCGGGACGTCCGATGGATGCGGATTCGGACGTCTTCGAGCGGGAGCGTCACCGTCACACGACCCACTTCTCGGCGGCGGACGGAGAAGGCAATTGGGTGGCCTGCACCGCGACGGTGAACACGAGTTTCGGGTCGAAGGTCGTGGTCCCGGGAACGGGGCTCGTTCTGAACAACCAGATGGACGACTTCGTGGCGCAGCCCGGGGTCCCGAACTTCTTCGGGTTGGTCGGTGCAGACGCAAACGCGGTCGAGGCACGCAAGCGTCCGCTGTCGAGCATGAGTCCGACGTTGGTCCTGAAGGATGGTCGACCGGTCCTCTCGGTGGGCGCGGCGGGTGGTCCGACGATCATCAGTCAGACGCTGTTGGCGATCGTTCGGATCGTCGATTTCGGGCACGGTCCGGCGGAGGCGCTGGCTGGTCGCCGATTCCATCATCAATGGCGGCCAGACGTGGTGATGCTGGAGCGGGCCTGGGGTGCGTCCATGGCGGAATCGCTTCGCCAGCGTGGGCACGTGGTGCAATGGGTTGAAAGTCTGGGCGCGACCCAGGCCGTGGGCCGGCGTGCGGATGGCGGCTTTCAGGCGGCTGCAGACCCGCGTGTGCGGGGGCTTGGGGCTACCCGCTGAGCGAGGAAGGAATCGAATCTCATGTCAGCAACACTCAGGTCACTTCGGGCGCTCGCGGATCCCACCCGGCTTCGGATCCTGGCGCTTCTGGAGAAGGATGAACTGTCGGTGAACGAACTGCAGGAGGTGACGCGGCTCGGGCAATCGCGCATCTCGACGCACCTGGGACTGCTGGCCGACACTGGGCTCCTGGTGTCACGGCGGGACGGACGGCGGACGTTCTACCGATTGAATCCCGATGCGGATGCGCATGCCCGGGAGTTCCTGCAACTGGCACTTCGCGGGGCGCACGAGTTGCCCGAGCAAGCCGCGGACATCGTCAACCTGAAGCGCGTGCTCGCGCGTCGCGAGGAGCAGGCGCAGGTTTACTTCAATCAGGTGGTGGGGCGGTTCGACCGGAGCTATGGGCCAGGTCGGTCGTGGCAGGCCTTTGGACACCTGTTGCTGCGGATGTTGCCCGCCATCGACGTCGCGGACCTGGGGTCAGGCGAGGGGCTGATCTCGGAATTGCTGGCGCGCCGCTGCCATCGGGTCATCGCAGTGGACAACAGCGAGAAGATGGTGGAGTTCGGGGCGCGGAAGGCGCGGAAGAACGGACTCAAGAATCTGGAGTTCCGGCTGGGCGACATCATCGATCCCCCGATTCCTCCTGCGAGCGTGGACTTGGTGCTGCTCAGCCAGGCACTGCATCATGCCTCGGATCCCCAGCGGGCGCTGATCTCGGCCTTCCGCATCCTCAAGCCCGGTGGTCAGCTCCTGTTGCTGGACCTGGTCAACCACCGGTTTACCCAGGCCCGGGAACTCTACGGTGACGAGTGGCTCGGATTTGCCGAGGCGGACCTGCATCGATGGATGGAGGTGGCCGGATTCCACAACATTGAGATCAGCGTTGTGGCACGAGAGGAGGAACCGCCGCACTTCGAGACGTTGCTGGCGAGTGGATTTGCACCGTC
This sequence comes from Limisphaerales bacterium, assembly GCA_965284395.1. Lineage (GTDB taxonomy): Bacteria > Verrucomicrobiota > Verrucomicrobiia > Limisphaerales > UBA9464 > UBA6176. The sequence continues at coordinate 3,036,337 of OZ260084.1, forward strand.
ACCAGCCGCCTGATCAGGGGGCCAGCCGGGTAATGCGGAAGAAGCTGGCCGAGGCCCAGTCGTTGGTGACGTTGCCCCGCAGCGTCAGTGCGACCTCGAACCGGCCTTCGGAGTCCGCGCGGTGTTCGCCCAGGGGCATCCAGAAGTCGGCGGCAGGAACGGTCGCGTACTCGACGCCATAGCGGGCGTTGGCCGCGCCGATGAATCGTAGCGTGGTGCTGGAGGTATTGCTGTCTGCCATATAGACCGCGTTGCCCGGGCCTACGAGCCGTGGGCTGGGCACGGACGGGGGGACAGCAATGGGAGAGACGGAGAAGTCGTCGAACAGGAGATCCTCACTCGGCACGGTTCCCATGTTCTCCACCGAGAGTCCGCGAAAGGTGATGTCCTGCGGCGCGAGCGGGTCGGTCTCCTGTGCCACGATTCTTGCATCCACAGCGAGTGAAAGTTGGCCGCCCGGCCTCCATTGGAATCGCAGGTCTGACCAGCGATCACCGGCCACCGTTCCGACCATCCACTGCCCGGACGCCAGTGGCGAGGAGTCGCCCGCCCGATGAATGGCTGCCGAAGTCGGCGTCAGCACAAGGCTGTAACCCTGTTGATCCGTGATCAACGCGCAGCGTGCGCTCCAGTTGGTCGACTCCCGGGGAACGCGGATCCGGAGCGCGAGTTCGAGGCCGGTCGGTGAGGCCTGCGTGCCAGGGAGCGAGATGGATGCCTGACGCGTGCCGGTCGTGCCCGGCAAGGCCAGAGCTGGGTTCAAGGGTTCGGAACCGCTCCCTGCGCGCAGGGTAGCGCTACCCACCCAGCCGGCGGGCTGCTTTCCTGTCGACTGTCCGGAAAAGTCCTCACGCAGGAAATACGCGGGGGCAAAGTCGCGTCCAGCGATCTGCATCCGGGTCGATATGGAAACGGGGCGGTCGTCGGATGCGAGGACGAACCAGGCAGCACCGGTTGTTTGGGCATCGGGAGGCAGCATGACTTCGTATCGACCGATTCCGCGGGCCTTGGCCGGCACTTCGATCCAGCGCCGGTCTGGCCAGGATCCGAGCGGATCGGGGCGGCAGTACCAGAGCGAGGCTGCGAGCGGCGGTCGGGGGCCGGTCACGCGGAAGGCGACGGCGTCGGGTCGGGAGGTTGGTTCCCATTCGATGCTCGGAAAGGCGGAACCGGAACCCAGGAGGTGCCGGGCGAACCACATTTCAGCGAGGAAGTCGCCCGGCCGCATGGACGTGCCGCCGGGGACCGGCAACTGGTGGTGTGCATTTGGCGCAAACACGAGGCCGGTCTCACCGGGAATGGCAGCGAGCGTTTGCTCGATGGCGGGCGGCCGGAAGTAGGTGTCGTTCGCTGCGGCTGCGATGAAGAGCGGAGCCGTGATGGAAGGCGCGCGGCGTCCCGCGTCGAAGGTCTCCAGCCACAGCGCCCGGTCCGCTGGTTGCATCCAACCGAGGAAGACCCCGAACCAAGTCTCCTCATAGAAGCCGGACCCATAGTGCGAAAAGGCTGCGGCGACCCGGTCGCCGAGCAGGCCGGAAAGTTGCGTGGTCAGGTAGCCGCCCCACGACCAACCGAGGATTCCAATGCGATCGCGGTCGGCGTCCGGTTGGGAGCGGAGGAATTCGAATCCCTGGAGCGCGGCCGCGGTGGCGTCGTAGAGCACCGAAGTGGCAGGCGTCGGCGTAACGGTCCAGACCATGGCGTTGTAGGGACGATACCGCCAGGCACCCGCCGAGTTCGTCGTGTGGATCGGGTCGGCGATGCCCGGGAGGTCGAGGGCCAACACAACGTATCCGCGCTGGGCCCACATGATCGCCTCGGCCTCGGGGGCCTGGCCCTGGCCACCGTGCAGGAGGAGCAGACCAGGATGCGGCCCGGGTTGGGGCGGCCTCGCGATCACCGCGAACACCTCATTGGTCATCTCCTCGACGACGATCGATTCGAAAACGAAGCGTCGGATGCGGACGTTGGGAGGCAGTTCCTCGGGCCCGGGTGAGGGCAGGTTGCGAAGGACGGCTGGAGGCGCCCCATCCAGGAAGGGGGCGAAAAGGTCCGCTGCGTGAACTGCTCTGGCCAGTCCTGCAAGGAGCACGAGGATCACCAGCAGGGATGGGCAGGCGCCCGGCGCCCGGCTGCATCCAGTCCGTAAGGCGGTATAGCGGCGCATCGTGGCAAGGATTGTGGGTAGCGGACCGTGTTTCGGGGTTACGCGGGCCGGTCTGGATCCGTTCCCGGCGGGAATTCGTCCAGCCCATTGAAGTCGGCGGCGTTCAGCGGCCTCGAGAGTCGGTGTTCCTCGTTGAACCAACGACCCAGGTCCACCAACCGGCAACGCTCCGAACAGAATGGACCCCACTTCGAGGCGAACCACGTTCCGCGCTGCCCGCATTGGGGGCAGCGGACGAGCAGCGATGCAGACGAGTCCATGCGGGGCGAAGGGTAGGAACGATGGAGCAGCGGGAGAAGTTTTCAGTTCCGGGATAGACGACATCCTGCGCCGTACTCCAATGGGGCGGCGACGTCCCCGTTGCTCCCCCGTTTGCCTCCTGAGGCTCCTTCACAGCGCGACGGGACGTCGCCGCCCCGACTCAGAGCCCGTATTTCTCGAGGCGGCGATAGAAGGCGGATCGGCTGAGGCCGAGTTGCTCGGCGGCCTTCATGGCATTGCCGCCGGATCGGGCGAGTGTCTGGCGGATGAGGAACTTCTCGACCTCCTCGAGGCTCATGTCTTCCAGCCGTGGGGCAGCGTCCCGAGCGGTGATGAGACCGAGGTCGGCCGCTCGGACCTGGTTGCCCGGTGCCAGCAGGATGCCGCGCTCGATGGCGTGGCTCAGTTCACGGACGTTGCCGGGCCAGCCGTGCGATTGGAGGGCAGCGAGGGCGGCCGGTTCGATCCCGGCGATGTCCTTGCGGTAGCGGGCCAGGAGTTGTTGGAGGAAGAACCGGGCCAACGGCTCGATGTCCTCGCGTCGGTCGCGCAGGGGCGGCAGGTGGATTTCGATCGTGTTCAGCCGGAACAGGAGGTCCTGACGGAACCGGCCTGCGGCGACCTCGGCGCGGAGATCGGCGTTGGTGGCGGCGACGAGGCGGACGTCGGCGTGGAGTGTCCGGGACGAACCCACGCGCTCGAAGGTCCGTGTCTCGAGGACGCGCAGGAGCTTGGCTTGCTGGGGCAGGGGGACGTTGGCGATCTCGTCGAGGAAGAGCGTTCCGCCCTCGGCCATCTCGAAGCGGCCGACGCGGTCGGACTTGGCGTCGGTGAACGCGCCCCGGACGTGGCCGAAGAGCTCGCTTTCGAAGAGGTTCTCGCTGAGGCCGCCCATGTTGACGCTGACGAACGGGCGGCCGGCCCGGGCGCTGGCGGCGTGAAGGGCCGCAGCGACGAGTCCCTTGCCCGTGCCATTCTCGCCGGTGATGAGGACGGTGGCGTCGCTGGGGCCGACGCGTTGGACGAGATCCAGCACCGGCCGCATGGCGGGGGATTGGGCGATGAGGATGGGCCCGGATCCACGCGGCGCGGCTGCTGCTGCGAGGCGTTCGCCATCCCGGAGGGCCCGGTGGAGGGCGACCTGATTGCGGACGATTGCCAGCAGGCGGGCGTTGTCCCAGGGCTTCTGGATGAAGTCGCGGGCGCCACGTCGCATGGCTTCGACGGCGACTTCGACGGAGGCCCAGGCGGTCATCACGACGACGGGCAGGGACGGATCCAATTGTTGGACTTGGGCCAGCAGGTCGAGCCCCTCCTGGCCCGAGGTGGTGTCACGGGTATAGTTCAGGTCCGCGATGAGGAGATCGTACTCGCCCTGCGCGAGCGCTTCCTTGACGGCCCGCGGGGAGGAGACGGCCTCGGCTCGCAGGCCTTCGGACTTGAGCAGCAGCCGGAGCGCCTCGAGGACGTCGGCCTGGTCGTCGGCGATCAGGATCCGCGGTTTGGTGTCGCCTGCCATCGGAAGAAACTGGTGAGGTGCCTGGGCTGCCTGACGTTCCCTCGCCATGGAGAGGGCAGGCGACCGTGACGCACCCATGAAGTGGAGGGTGCGTGCGGAGGGGGGGCAAGTTTCAAGATTCAACTTTCGAGGCAGGCACCAACGGGTGGGGCGAGTGTCCTCACGAGCCGGTCAGGAGTCCCGAGTTTCAAGATTCAAGGTTCAAGCCCCAGGCTCTTCAAACTTGAATCTGAGAACTTCAAACTCTGAGGCGGCTCGACTGAGTCTTGCCCCACCCCGTGCTTGAAACCTGAAACTGAAAACTTCGAACTCCTCCATCAGTTCTTCCACGACGCGGGGAGGCCGGGTTGGGTCTCGCGGAGGATCTCGAGGATCTCGCGTCGGACTTCGGGGCTGAGGTGCTTCCATGTGTCCGACGTATCCTTGCCGGAGAGGACGTCGAAGAGGCGCTGGTAGATCCGCTCCTTGAGGGGATCGGGAATCCCGGCGAAGGCCTCGCCCTGGATGAGGAAGCTGCACGGGTAACGGAACAGTCGGGTCTTCAGGTCCAGCTGATGGAGCGATCGCCCCTTGGAGTCGCGGGGGCCTTGTCCTTCGAAGTGCTTCCGGAACTCGGCGTTGCCCTCGACGGGCGCGGTGAGTTGGGCCTCGTCGACGAACAGCAGGTACTTCACCAACGAATCCACCGCGTTGCGAAGGTAGTTCACGTGGCCGTAGGCGCCGATGTGGAGGCGCGCCTCGTATCCGACGCGGGTGATGAAGTTGTGCCCGTGCTGTTGGTGTTCGAGGACCATGAGCGAGACGATGTCGCTGGTCGGTGCGGGGTACTTGGCGGGATCAAAGAAGCGGGAGAGGTCATCCAGGTTGCCGAGGTGGTTGGGCTGCTTCTCCTGTTTTTCAAAGGCCGCCTTGCCAATGAGGTTCCCGCGATGGGTCTGGCCGCCATGCTGACCGGTGACGTACCAACCGCCCCAGCGGTCGGCGAGTGGCGTGCGGTGATTGACGGGGTCCACGCCTGTGAGCAGGTCCACCATGCCACTGTCGTCCGTCTGGAAGGAACGCACGAGATGCCCGGGCACGCCCATCGTGCGGGCGGAGGCGTGGCATTCGGTGCAGTTGTCGGTCCGGACGAACTTGGGGCGTCCCTTCTCCTCCTGGTCGAAGGTGTAAAAGACGGCGCCGAGCTTCGGATCGACGGACGTGAACTCGAGGATGTGCGAGCCCGGGACGTAGCCGACGTAGACGCCCTCGTTGAAGAACAGGGCGCGCGGATTGGCAGGCCCGATGCGCTCGCGTTGGAAAGAGGTCTTCGAAAAGACCAGCATCTGCGAAGAGGTCGGTACCTTCAGTTCCTGGAGGATCGAAAGCAGATAGCCGAAGCGCGTGTCCTTCTGGAGGGTGACCTCGCCCCGGTCGATCTTCGCCTGCAACTGGGCGACGGCGCTGGTGTCGGCCGTCTTGGCGTAACCGAGGGCATCCTCGTCGTAGGGCATCAGGTGTGTGCTGCCCTGAAAATCCGCCAGCATGGCTTGGGAGGCGAGCAGGAGGCCTGCGATCCAGCCCCGCCGGAGGCCAGTGCGCTTGAGACGATGAATGCCATTCATGGTTTGTGCCCGGCAGGGTGCCTCACGCGAGGGAGGCCGGCGACACGGGAATTGGTGTCCTCGGTGCACCGCTTGGCGTTCCTGTGTAGGCCACGTGCCCTCACGCGGCGGGTCATGGATCGCGCCGGGTGGGGGCACCCGGCCTTCAGATGGAGTCGGACCTCAATCCACCTGACCGGTGATGGCGATGCGGTAGAAGCGCTGGTCCTGGGATGGTGCGTCGTTGGCAATGGCCTGGATCGGTTCGAACTTGGCGATGAAGCTCGCGAGCGGTTGCCACGTGGTGGCTTCCGGGGAGGACGCGAACTGGATCTCGTAGATGAAGCCGGGCTCGCCGCGGAAGCGGAGTTCGACCTGGCCGTCGACGAGTCGGGCGGAGTCAAAGCCGGGAGCGGCGGACGGTGGGACCGAATAGTCGAGGGTCAGCGCGGGCCCGTCTGAGACGTCCTCCCGGGTGATGATGCGTTTGGCGGAACCCTTCTGCATCGGGGCGCGGGGAAGGAGGATCCAGCCGTGGTTGAGGCTGGGATTGTCGAGCCAGGCCTGGACGTCAGCGACGAGGCTGGTCGTGCTGAGGAATGGGTAGGTGCCGGCGTTGTCGATCACCGAGGAACTGCTCGCGCCGGGTGAGTAGTCGCTTCCTGCGGCAGCGCCGGGCTGCGTCCACGCGGCTGTGCCTTGGATCCGGTTCAACCACGAAGACTCGCCGGCCTTGGCTGCGGCCCCGGTGCTGGATCCTGCCCCGGCACCTTCCGTCCAAGGTACCAGCAGTCGGTGGGCATCGATCGTCAAGGCGGCTCCGGACGAACGCTCGCGGAGGACCGTGATGTCGAGTCGGGCGGAATTGATTCGGGCGCCGGCGGGGAGTTTTCCAGTGAGGTCGAACCGCACCAGCAGGCGGCCCTGTGGGAAGAATCCCTGCGCATTGGCGTCGCGGTTGATCGGTCCGAGCGGGATGTCGGCGAGCCCGCCGAAATTGTTGCCTGGGTTGAAGGAGAAGATGGCGGTGTCGGCCGATGCAGGAAGCGTGATCGACTCGGCCAATGCGGTTGCTCCGAGAGGTGCGATCGCGAGGAGCAATCCGAGGAGGTGGGGGTGTTGCGTCAGGGGGGGCATGCCAGCGCACTCAAGCACACTCCGATCCGGAACGCAGCTCCTACTTGCTATGGCCGTTGGAGTCGTCGCGCGACCCAGCCGGATCGTCCGATGGGCGTCGTTCGGTTGCCGATGACCCAGCCCTGGGGATTGATGCCCACGGCCTCGACTGCGGGTTCGTTCGCGGCCGAACTCCAGACGAAGGCGGGATCCTGCAGCGGTTGGATGAACCGGTTGGCGGGTGAGAAGAGGTAGGGGACTTCCCAACGGCCACCCTTGCCCGCGACGGCGAGGACTTCGCCGCCGGCGGTCAGTCCGAGGGCCATGGATTCGGGGAGCCCGTCGGGCCGGCCGAATTCGACGACGGTGGAGGTGTTGTTGGTGCCGGGGGCTGGCCAAAGGCAGGCGCGTCTACCCGTCGGCGAACTGACCCAACCGGCGGCATTGCCGATGGCATCGATGGCCTCCACCCCCGATTCGGTGCAGTCCTGCGGGATGGGCAGCAGGTTTGCGTTCGTCAGTTCCTCGACTCGGGAGGATCGGAAGGCACGGCGGCGGCCGGTGTGACGGCCTTCCCCGACGACGACGGCGGAGTCGTTGACCGCCTTGAGTTCCACTGATTCCCACCCGGCGCCCCGGGTTGACACCGGGGCTGCGGGCCCCCGTCCCAGCAAGGCTTCCCGCTCGGTCCCCTTCAGTCGCGAACCAATCCAGATCGAGCCATTCGGGCTGGTGGCGCGGACGGAGCCGTTCCAGTCGAGGTCCACGCCAGGCAGTGCGGCGCGGGGCGCGGAAGGACTGCCGGCCTCGCCGGCCGCGACGGGCCATCCGTCCGGGCCGACCGCAGCGAGGGAACTGGCGCGAAGTCCGCTCCAGTTCGCGGGGATCCGGGCGAGTAGCTCGGGCTTCTCGCTCGATAGATCCCAGTGCCACCAGGCGGGGTTCTGGCGGCCATCAGCTCCTTCCAGGGTTCCCGCGATCACCACGGCGGTGTTGGTGCCCAGACGGACGACCGGGCTGATGGCGGTGGGCCGCGCGACGAGTCCCGCAGGCACCGGCAGGTCCTGGCGCGACCACTCGGGCCCGTCGTAGAAGTAGACGGTGGCGGAGGAATCGGATCCGACCTCGTAGCCGCGGCGGGCCGCCGGGATCAGCCGGACGGTGGTCCATTCGCGTTCGAGGACGTCGTCGTGGGTCGGGACGACGTCGACTTCGACCATGGAAACTTCCTTGGGGAAGGTGAGCCGGGCGACGCTTCCCTGGCGTGCTGGTCCGGGCTGGAAAGGGAATTTGCCAACGGCCTCCAGTTCGAAGTCAGCGCCAAGGCGCGCGGCGCGTGGCTCGTTTCCGAGGCGGAAGTAGATCTCCTGTTCTCCGAGCTCGCCCTTGGAATCCATGGTTCGCGTGAAGCGGAGCCGGGCGGGTTGCCCGGACTTCTCATCGGCGATGGCAGGGGAAGCCGTCACGCTGACGACCGTCCCGAGCGGGAGTTCGGCATAGGCGTAGGCGACCTGGTACTCATCGAATCGCCCTTCGGCAGCCGATCGGGCGCGGGGATCGTGATAGGCGCGAAGGCTCAGGAGCCGGGGAGCCTGGTCCTCACCCTTGATGCGGAACTCGGCGATGCCGCGGGCGTCGGTGGTCGCGGCCAGCGTGTTCGTGGTCGTTCCCGAGATCTCCAGCCAGAGGTTGGACCGGGCCAGCGGACGGGTCTCGCCCTGGCCGGGCAACGGTTGGAAGACGAGCCGGACCGGGATGCGCACGTCTCCGCTCTTGTCGGCGATGGTCTCGCCGATGGCCACTTCGATGCCGCCGGTAAGCGCCGGTTCGGAGGCTTCGGCTGCGCGGTCGCGCCGATAGCCCGGTGCGCTCGGCGGAAGCGCCTCGTAACGCTGCTGGCGACGCGCCCAGACGGGCAGGACCCGCTCGACCCGGCCGATCGGGCGGAAGGCGACGCGGCGGGGCGGTAGAGACCTGCGCTTGGTCAGTTCCGGGGAGGTATCCTGCCGGAGCTTGCTGAGGCGCCCGACCGGGACTTCGTCGAGGCCGGCGAAGTCATCGTGGTTCCGGGAGACAACGTTCCCGGAGCCATCGAAATCGGAGGCGTCCTGGAAGCCGGACCCCCAAGGCATGTCGGCCTTGGAGAGCTTTCGGCCGATCTGGAACTCGGCGGGAAGGGATTCGAGGCCTTGGGCCAGAGGAGCGCGGGTCGTGAACCAGTTGCCGGAGAAGCGGACCTCGGAGGGGCTGCCGATGAAGAGGCCGGCCAGCTCGTTGGTCTCGGTGCGGCCGAGCACATAATTGGGCTCGGACGTCGCCCGGGGGCCGTCCCACCGGAGGCGCGTGTAGAGCGGGTAACCACGCCGGAGACCGAAGCGGATGGAATTCCCGGAGAAGTCGTACCGCTGCATCATGCCGGCATAGTTGGCGTTCACGTTGCCGCCGATCCAGATGTCGAGGAAGAGGCTATTGGTGAAGTCGAGGTTGGTCAGGCGACCGCAATCGGTGTTGAAACCCATGCTCGCGTTGAGCACGAGGTTGTCGGTGAACGTGACGCGGCCCCCGTCGATCTCGCCCGGGCTGCACCCTGCTGAACCCAGCGCGATGACTCCGGCTCCGGTGGGCGTTCCCCGCACGAGACACCGCCGGATCAGGATGAGCCGTCGGCTCGCGTCCGCGGCAGCCCAGGCCGGTGTGCGGCCACCGACGTTGCCCGCCCCCGCCATGATCATGGTGCCGTAGCCCCCGAACTCCGCGTGGAAATCGTGGACCTCGCAATCCTCGACGACCCACGGCCGCGGATCGCCGCCCTCGGGCTCCTGCCCGACATCGACGGTGCCGACCGCGAGCGGGAAGGCCTCGACGCCGGCGGAATTGTCGAAACGCGTCTGCGGCATGAACCCCACGGAACCGATGTTCCGGACGATCACGCGTCGGACCCGACCGGTCCGGGCTGTGATCGACAGGGGCTGGTTCTTGTACCCCGAGGCCAGTGCCGGGTGACCGGCCGACCGCATCTTCTCATCCCAGTTGCCGTCGAAGGTGAGGTTCTCGACCTCGACACGTCGCAGGTCCTGGAATCGGACCATGCGATCCTGGACGCCCGGCACGAAGGGACGGTCGTTGCGGATGATGACTTCCTCGGGGCGGGCACCGTCGCCGATCATCCGCACGACGTAGTCCGCGGCGCGGCCGCCACCCCCGACGAAGAGGAAGGTGGACAACGGATAGGTGCCGGGTGCGAAGCGCAGTTCAACGACCGGATCCGAAGCGTCGGCGAAGATGCGGTAGTTGAGGTCGTTGCCGTCGAAGCGGCGGGCGTTGGCGGCGTCCCGTCCGCTGCCGTCGCCCTTGGCGATCGGGGCCAGATAATACTTCCGGGCCGCCTCGGCGGTTCCCGACAGACCCAGGCCCAGGCCCAATGCCATCCAGGCGGACAGGACCGGACCCGATCGTCGGGTGCTCATTTCAGTGCCCTCCTTGCGGCTGCCTTCCAAAGATCCAACCGCGGGCCGCGGCCAGCAGCAGGAGGCACAGGATTGCAAAGGGCAGCATCGAGAGGAGGTCAGACCTCGGCCCCTCGAAGAAGGGGTTGTTCTTCGCCGCCCAGTCGGCGATCGCCCCGGATTGCTTTGCGAAGCGCGACTCCACCAGCGCGATGAAGATGCCGGCAATGCTCCCGCCCGCGATGTAGCCGGAGGCCATCAACACCCCTGGACTCTTGTCGCTCTCGGCGACGATCTGCTCCTCCGTCAGTCCTTTCGCCTGCAACCGGCGCAGGTCGAGCCGGTCCACCGCCCAACGGATCACGCCTCCGATGAATATCGGGGTCGAGACCGCGATCGGGAGGTACACGCCCACGGCGAAGGCCAACGACGGAATTCCGCACAGCTCCAGCACCACGGCAATCATGACGCCGATGAGGACCAATTCCCACGGGAGCTTCCGGTCGAGGATCCCCTTGATGATGTAGCTCACCAGGACCGCCTTCGGTGCCTCGAATTTCTGCACCTCCCCGCCGCCCGGAACCTGCTTCACCGTGCCGTTGATCCCGGGATCCACGAGCCACACCGCCTTGCCGGACTCGTCCAACAGGAACTTCCGCGCCATGCCGCCGGCCGCATCCAGTTGGTGGTAGACCCAGTACTGCCGACCACCCGCCTCGACCTGATGCCCGCCCAGCGCTTCCCGCCGTGTGACCGTCGGGTCCGGCAGCTTCACCGTCGGTGCACCACTTACCTCGGCCGCCGGCACGTACACCGTCGACGCCTGGTTGAGCGTCAGCAGCACGGGACCCAGCACCAGCGACGACGCCGTCGCCCCGATGAGGATGGCCAACTGCTGCAGCCGTGGGGTTCCCCCCACCAGGAATCCCGTCTTCAGATCCTGCGAGGTCGTTCCGCCGTTCGAGGACGCGATGCACACGATCGCCCCGACCGACAAGGCCGTGACGTAGTATTCGCGCCCCGTCCACTTCATCGCGAGGAAGGCCAGACACGTCAGAAGCAGGGTCGCGATGGTCATGCCGGAAATCGGGTTTGAACTCGAGCCGACCTCACCGGTCAGGCGCGACGACACGGTTACAAACAGGAACCCCAGCACCACGATGAGCAAGGCCCCGAGAAGGTTCATGTGCAGCGGGGTCGCGACGCTGATCAATCCGATCAATGCAAAGGTGCCGATCAACACGAACTTGATCGGCAGGTCCCGTTCCGTCCGCGATTGCCCGGCCGCGTCTCCGGCGCGTCCGCCTCGGAGGTCGGCGAGCCCATGGCGGAGGCCGTTCCAGATGGTCGGCAGGGACCGCAGCAGGCTGATCAATCCGCCCGCCGCCACCGCGCCCGCCCCGATGTAGAGGAGGTACTCGTTGCGGATCGCTCCCGGCGAGAGGTCCCGGATGATCTTGGCCGTCGCGGGAGCGAGTGGCGCGCCCAATCCGTCTCCGAAGAACCGGATGAGCGGGATGAGCACGAGATAGCTCAACACGCCGCCACCCATCATCACGCCCGCAATCCGGGGGCCGATGATGTAGCCGACGCCCAGCATCTCCGGGGTGATCTCTGCCGCCACCGACCCACCTTTCAAGGGAGCATCGAAGGCGACCCCGGGAGTGTCCTTCCATCCGCGCAGCGCCTTGCAGGCAAAGTTGTACACCACCCCGATTCCCAACCCGCCGAAGATGGTCGCGGAATTGATCGCTCCCACCGCCCGGGTGTTGCCGTGGTATTGCGAGGCGATCCGGTGTGAGTCTTCGTCGGCTCCGGCTTTCAGGACTTCGGCGCAGGCCGTGCCCTCCGGATACTTGAGTTCCCCGTGCTGCTCGACGATCAGCGCCCGGCGCAGGGGAATCATCATGAGGATCCCCAGCGCCCCGCCCAGCACCGCGACGAGGGCCACCCGTGCCAATTCGAGGTCAAAGCCCAGCACCAACACGGCCGGCATGGTCACCCCCACGCCAAACGCCAGCGATTCCCCGGCCGATCCCGCCGTCTGGGCGATGTTGTGCTCGAGGATCGATGCGTCCTGCCCGCCCAGCTTTGCCCAGATCCGGAACAGGGTGATCGAGATCACCGCCACCGGGATCGAGGCGCTCACCGTCAGCCCGACCTTCAACGCCAGGTACAGCGACGAGGCCCCGAACAGGATTCCCAGCAGCGTTCCCACGATCACTGCCCGGAACGTGAATTCCCGGAGCACCGCCTGGGCCGGGATGAAGGGGACGAAACCGCGCGCGGATTCAGCCATGGCTTCAGACGGTATCGGCGGGATGGTGGGCTTGGGAAGTACCCAGTTCCTCAAGCCAACGGCGACGCGGACCGGACTGGTTTTCCAACGGCGACACGGCGACGCGGCGAAGGGATGGGGAGTGGGTCGGGGGTGGTGGGATGGTGATTGGCTCACGCGGAGGCGCGGAGCCGCAGAGGGGGACGGTTTCCCGCAGAAGCGCAGAGGCGCAGGGAAGCCCGCTTTTCGCTGACGTCGCTTTCGTCGTTGTAGCCCAGCATCTCTTCGCGCCCTCGCGGCTTCGCGCGAGCACCCGTTCAAGTTTGTGAAGATTTCGCGCGAAGCCGCGAGGACGCGAAGGAGCGGGTGCTGTTCCTGTCGGGGCGCATCTCGACACTGCCCCCGCGTCAAACGGAGCGGCAACGTCCTCATTGCCCTTCAATGCCTTTTTCCACGGCGACGAGGACGTCACCACCCCGTTCCTGTGATGATACGGGGGAAGTGTCGAGATGCGCCCTTCCTGTCGTCACCCCATCTAGCGAAGCCGACGCCGACGCCGAGGCGGAGGCGGGCGGGCGGGCCACAACCGCGTTGCGGTTGGATGGGGCGAGGGCAGGGCACCCAGGGTAGGCCTCGTTCCTCGGCCAACCCTGGGCTAGAGGACGCAACGCCGTTGGCGTTGGGAGCGGGTGGAACGGAACGCGCGAATGTGGAATGTCGCGGGTTCACACCGTTGCCTTGCGCGGTTTGACCCACCGTCCCCCTGCGCCGCAACGCGGCGCACGGCGATAGCCCAGGGTGGAGCGAAGCGGAACCCTGGGACCCACGCACGCCACGACACCCCGCCCCAACGGGGGCGGGCGGGAAAATCGACACGCCAGGAATCGGTGAAAATCCTGGCACAGGGTCCATGTGCGCATTCAAGGCGCGAATTATTGTGAACGGGCGGCCCCCGGGGTTCCACTCCGGGCTTTCACCGTTTGCCCCGTCGGGGCAAGGGTGTCGTGACGCCTTCTTGTACGTTCATAGCGTGCGCCCTCCCGCTGCAGTGCAGCATCATTTCCCGATTCGAGTACGAGTACCGCCCTGCGGGCTGAGTAGGAGTACGGGTACAGAGGGAGCGGGCGGCGGAGATGCTGACGGGGCGGCCCCATTCCCGTCCGCGCCCTGGGGGGACCCTACGGCCCCGGTTGGTAGTACCAGTCCACCTTTCCATTGGCACCCTTCGAGAGCTGCTTCCAGGGCATGGGCGACGTGTGGCCATCGGCCCACGCGTAGTTGGCGGATCCAGCGTGTCGGACGTATTGGAACAGCGGACCGCGAAGGCTGGGAGGATACAGGTATCCGTAGTTCCACCATTGGAGTCCCGTGCTGGGATCGAGGCCATCGCCATTGAAGATGGTTTCGGTGGGCTTGGTGATGATCGAGAGCTTCACGCGTTCGGCGGGGGTGTAGCCGAGGTAGGCGTAGTTGTGTCCGTATCCGCCGTAGCCTTGGTAGCCGGGCACGTTGGCTGGGATGACATTGGTGCCGATCTTGGCGATCGGGCAGGCCACCACCTTGTTCTTCGCGACGAGGTTCGTGAAGTTGCGGTTGTCCGTGGCGATATAGGTGGAGATCTCGGCGAACCAGCGACTGGGGGCCACCCAACCGGACCCGACCGGGACCTCGGTTCCGGCGACCGGCAGCAGGTCATTGTGGTCGGTCGCGTAGAGGAGGTAGCCCAACCCGATCTGCTTCTCGTTGCTCGTGCACTTGATCATCTGGGCCCGGGACTTGGCCTTCGAGAGGACCGGCAGGAGCATCCCCGCCAGGATCGCGATGATGGCGATGACCACGAGCAATTCGATCAGCGTGAAGGCTCGCGAAAGCGTCGAGGGCAGGTCGTGTCGGGGAGCTTTCATCACAGGGACTCATCGCACCCGGATGGGGGCGGCTGGTCAAGGGGTGTTCGTTGATTGCTGCTGGGGAGGGCGCATCGGGACACTGCGACCACTCGAGAAGAAGATCGGGGTGGCGACGTCCTCGTCGCCTTTGGAAAGGGCATGCGACGGCAACGGGACGTTGCCGCCCCGTTTCATGCGGGGCCAGGGTCGGGATGCGCCCACTTGTGCAAATCTGCAACCTGCGCATCCTGTGGGGCCACCGGGCTGATCTCTCGGAGCGGTGGATACGGATGTTGACGGACCTTCTTCCAGCGCTGGCGGCGAACCTCCTGTCGCCGGCGGTCCTGTTTTTTGTCCTCGGTGTGATTGCCACACTGGTGGGCAGCGACCTGCGTTTCCCGGAGCCCTTGTACCTGGGGCTGACGATCTACCTCTTGGTTGCGATCGGCTTCAAGGGCGGGGTCGCGTTGTCGGCGGCAGGGTTGGGGCAGGTCTGGTTGCCGGGGCTCGCGGCGATGGCCCTGGGGGCACTGATCCCGATGTGGCTGTTCCCGGTGCTGCGGTTCGTTGGGCGGTTGCCGGCGGTGGACGCGGCGGCGATCAGCGCCCACTACGGTTCGGTGAGCGCGGTGACCTTCATCGCGGCGACCAATTATCTGAAGGCGGTGAATGAACCCTTTCCGGAGTACGCGTCTGCCTTCCTGGCGGTGATGGAGGCCCCGGCAATCCTCGTGGGCGTGGTGCTGGGCAAGGTGGCCGGACCACGCACGGGGCCGGTTGGGCCGGTCATCCGGCGATCGTTGCACGAGGCGGTCACGGGACGTTCCGTGCTGCTGTTGGTGGGAGCGCTGGTGGCGGGTTGGGCGAGTGGCAAGAAGGGGGGCGAGGCGACGGCAGGGTTCTTCGTGACGCCGTTCCAGGGTGTGCTGGCGCTGTTCCTCCTCGAGATGGGACTGGTGGCGGCCCGCCGGTTCACGGACCTCAGGCGCGTGGGTCCGTTTCTCGTGGGCTTTGGGATCGCCGCACCCTTGGTCAACGGCGTGCTCGGTGTGCTGCTGGCGCGAGCGATCGGTTTCGGACCGGGCGGGGCGACGCTGCTGGCGGTGTTGTCGGCCTCGGCCTCCTACATCGCGGCTCCAGCGGCGATGCGGCTGTCGCTCCCGGAGGCCAATCCCACGCTGTACCTGACGTCCTCTCTGGCAATCACGTTTCCGTTCAACATCACCCTCGGGCTGCCTTTGTACTTTGAACTGGCCCGCAAGCTCTGTCCCTCGACGCCATGAACACGCATCCAATGAAACGGGTCACGGTCATCTGCGAAGCCCTCGCGCGGGAGCCGGTGCTCCAGCTGCTCAAGGATGTCGGCGTCCATGGCTGGACGCTTTGGGAAGTGGAGGGTGCGGGCTCCTGGGGGATGCGGACCGGGGACATCCCCGAGTTCACCAACATCCAGGTCGAAGTCATCCTTCCGCCCGCTGGCGCCGATGAACTGCTGCAGCGGCTTTCGCGGGAGCTGTTCCCGAAGTTCGCGATGGTCGCGTACGAGACCGAGATAAGGGTCCTGCGTCCGGCGAAATTCTGAACCGCAGAACTATGGTTGACGGTTGGGCGACGGCTCAATCGTCGCCGTTGAGGAGCCCGCCGAGGAGCGAGCCTTCCCCACGGCCGCCTCCGCCGGTTTGCGGGGCGGCGGCAAAGATCCGGTCGGCGAGCCGGCTGAAGGGCAAGGACTGGAGCCAGACGCGCCCGGGGCCGCGCAGGGTGGCGAAGAACAGGCCCTCGCCACCGAACAGGGCAGACTTGATCTTGCCGACGTACTGGATGTCGAACTCGACGCCACGGGTGAAGCCGACGACGCAGCCAGTGTCGACGCGCAGGGTCTCGCCGGGGGCGAGGTCCCGTTGGAGCAGGGTTCCGCCGGCGTGGATGAAGGCCCAGCCGTCGCCCTGGAGGCGCTGCATGATGAAGCCTTCGCCGCCGAAGAGACCGACGCCGATCTTCTTGTTGAAGGCGATCCCGACGGAAACGCCCTTGGCGGCGCACAGGAACGAGTCCTTCTGCATGATGACCTCGCCGCCCATCTGGGCGAGGTGCAGCGGAATGATCTTGCCGGGATACGGGGCACCGAAGGCGGCCTTCACCCGGCGGGGGGATCGGTTCTGGAAGACCGTCATGAAGAGGCTCTCACCGGTGAGCAGACGCTTCACGCCGCCGGTCAGCATCCCCATGAATCCCGACTGCTGCTGGGAACCGTCGCCGAAGATCGTCTCCATCTCGACGCCGTCCTCCATGTACATCATGCCACCGGCCTCAGCGACGACCGCCTCCATGGGGTCGAGGATGATCTCGACGAACTGCATGTCGTCCCCGTGGATCTCGTACTCGATCTCGTGCATCGCGGGCATCGGATAACCTTTCTTGAGCTGGACTCAGTTTTGGATGTGCGCCGCCCGTGCGGGGGCGGTGGCAACGGCATCACGTTCGGCAGAAGGCCGCGGGGTGGCAAGCGCTGGGTTGATCGGCCCGCCCGTGAGGTCGCCCCACCAGAGGAAAGCGGGTTTGGAGGGTGGGGCGAGACTCTCCGTCGAGCCGCGAGGGAGTTTGAAGTTTTCGGTTTCAAGTTCGAAGCGGGCGTTGGGCTTGAATCTTGAAACTTGAAACTCGCGACTCCCAACCGGCTCGTGAGGACACTTGCCCCACCCAGGAAGTTCGGACCGCCCAATCACGCCCGTCCGGCCAGGCGGGTTCGGATGAGCAGGGCGTCCAGCCCAGCCCGGGTGGCGTCGGACGGCAGCTCCGGCAAGGAACTGGCGTCGTGTGCTTCCTGAAGCTGGACCCGGAGCCGTTCGTATTGCGCCTCGTGGCAAGCAAGGTCGGCGTCCGGCAGGGTGGATTGTTCGGGACCGCCCAGTTTCCGGGCGATCAGGTCCGGGATGGACGGCAGCCGGAAATCCTCGTTCAGCACGGCGAGGTTGGCTTCGATCCGGCCCGTGCGCAGCAGGTGGACGCCCGTCAGCAGCACGCGATAGACGTAGAGCAGCGGCTTCACCCGGCGCGGTTGCTCCTTGTTGAACAGCTTCCACTGCGTCTCGGCGAATCCGAAGTAGTGATGGGAGTGGTGCCGGGTGATGCATCCGACCGCGAGGGCCTTGATCTCCTCGTGGGTCGGCGACGTCTGGACGACCAGCGGCGAGAAGAGCTGTTCGAGGACGTAGCCGTTCTTCTTGAGGAGAAGCCCGATGAACTTCCGCAGGTCATGGCTGACGATGTCCATCTCGAGGCCCTCGATCACCCGCGAGTCCTCGACCGTTTCATCGGTGACGTCGAGTCCGACGACCTTCTCCAACGGCAGCAGGTGGCTGCCCCGGAGGTCGAAGTCGGAATCCGGAGAAGGAAACCCGTAAAGGTGCGCGCCACTGATGGTGGCGAAGACGAGCGGATGCGGCTGGCTGGCGACGATCCGGTGCAGGCGTGGATCAATGACCATGGGATGCGTCCGGCTTTGGGATCGGTTGGTCCGCCATGAACCTTCGGGCGCGGATCATGAAGCGGTTGGCGGCCTCGTAGTCGGGCCGTTCAGGCAGTGGGGATTCAACCAAAGCCCGATCGAAGTCGGCGTGGAGTTCGCGGCGCCAGCCGTTGATGTCTTCCCAAGGAACAAGCCCGGCCTTTACTGCGAGAAGTCGTTCGCGAAGCGGCCCGACGCGGACGGGGACGCGTCCCTCGCGGAGCGCGGCAGCGCCGGAGAGCAGGAGCCGCAGCAGGTGCATGGCGTGCTTCCATCGGACCTGCCCGTGGTTGCGGATGTCCTGTTCGATCTTCTTGAACTGGGACATCGCGTAGCCGTTGAAGGTCTGGTAGATCATGCGCGACAGGAATGCCTCGCGCAGCGCGATGAGTTCAGCCCCAAGTTGGGTCTGCTTCCCGATCAACGGCGAGTACAGGCACTCGAGGATGTTGGGGTTGGCCTTGAGTGCCATCCCAAGGAACTTCTGCAACTCCCAGTAGCAGCTCTGCGACGCGTCGTCCTCGAACTGTTCCGGCGCGCCGAACAACGACCACTGCATCTCCGCCGGCGCGAGGTAGACGCCTCGGACGTCCGTGTCCGAGTCCTCGCCATCGAGTCCGTAGGCGCGTGACCCCACCGTGCAGCGGTAGATGACGTAGTCCTCGAGGTCGAAGCCAGGCTGGCTGGGTGCCGAGGGAAGCCGATCCTTGAAGTGCTTCAGCACCTCGAGCTCGGCCCGGTCGAGCGAGGCTTCGAATCCGTCCGGGAAGCGGACGAGGAACCGCGACTCCGTGCCGGTGGGCGTACGCGTCACGACGCCCACGGCCCCGCGCGGGTGCATCAGCGAGTGGTTGGTGCCGCGGACCTCGACGAGCGAGACCACCTGGGTGCCGGCGAAGATGTTGTGGGGTTGGTGCATCGTCGGGGTCAGGCGCGCCGGTACACCTTGTGGAAGGCCGCCTGGTCGGTGGGCTTGATCACCATTTCATCGATGCACACGTGCGGCGGGCGCGAGGCCATCCAGACCATGGCATCGGCAACGTCCTGTGCCTGCAGCGGGTGGACGCCGGTGTAGACCTTGGCTGCCCGCGCATCATCGCCCTTGAAGCGCACGGAGGAGAACTCGGTCTCGGCCATGCCTGGATCGATGGAGCCGACGCGGATTCCGGTGCCGTTGAGTTCGAGGCGCAGCGCCTGGGTGATCGAACGTTCCCCGGCCTTCACCCCGCAATAGGCGGCGCCCCCCTCGTAGGCGGCGTGGCCGGCGATCGAGCCCACGTTGAGGATCCAGCCGCCCGCATGATGCGGGATGCGGGGAAGGAGCGCGCGGGTGACCCGGAGCAGACCGAGGAAATTGGACTGAACCATGGCCTCCAGATCGGCATCCCGGGCGGTGGCGACCGGGTCGAGTCCATGGGCCCCGCCGGCGTTGTTGATGAGGATGTCGACCCGGGGCGCGGTCTCCGCCAGCCACGACGCGAAGGCCTCGACACCGTCGGTCGACGCGACGTCGAGGGAGCGGGGATGGGCAGACGCGGCCCCGGCCGCGTAGGCGGCTTCCGCCACCTTCTGCAACCGGTCCAACCGCCGCGCGCCGAGGACGACGTGGCAGCCGGCATGCCCGAATGCAACCGCAGCAGCGGCACCGAATCCGCTCGAAGCTCCCGTGATGACGACCCAACGACCCGACAGGTTCATGCCCCTGAAGTACCCGTTTGGGGGCGTTGTGTCAGCGGTGGGGTTCAGGAGCAGGGGGATGAACCCCGCTGACCGGCATGAGATGGGTCGGCGTCCACAACCAGCCTCCCTGCAATTCAGACTCAGTGAGTCAAATCTGCATTGCGTTTTGGAGATCCGTCGTGGAAGTGCCTCGTGAACATGCGCTTTCGGTGAGTGATATGGTGTGCCCCATCGGCTTCCAACCCTGAGACTTAGGCCCCTTTGGGGCGGCCGGGCACAGGCAACTCGCCTCAATGGTTGTCCTCAGGTCCCCGGGGTTGGCGATTTGCCACCGCGCGACTGGATTCGACGGCCCAGAGCCATTCCGGGGAGCTCAATCCAGTGGTGGAGCGTCCAGGCAGCCAGAAGGGAAAGGGGCAGGTAGGTGACGAGGAGGCCGGCAAACAAGGGGCCCGGCTTCCAGTCTGGGCGGATCAGGAAGAACGCCTGCAGGGTAAAGATGAGGAACGGCCAGTGGATGAGGTAAAGTGGGTACGAAAGGGCCCCAAGCCATTGAATTGGGCCTGCGGTCAGGACCGCACGGATCCAACGCGAGAGTTGAATCCAGTCCCACCAGCCGGCGGCACTGCCGAACAGCGGAAACCAGATCAGAATCACCGGCAGATTCCACCTTGTCACGGCAGCCGCCCCGACGGCAGCGAGGGATCCGACGAGAAGGGGAAGGCGGAGCATCGGCCGGGTCGGGTCGATTCGGCGCCAGATCTCGGCGCATGCGATTCCGAGGCCGAACAGGGGGAGGTGAACTGGCAGGAATGCAGCCTGAGGGTTGGAGAATCGGGCGAGATGCGGGGCAGCGAAGAGGCCGAGCGCTGGCAAGGCGACAAGAACGAACCAGTGGCGTCGCATGGCGAACAGGAAAGGTGCCACGAGATAGAACTGCCATTCGAGGGACAAGCTCCAAGCGGGGGCGATGATGGAGCCGGCCGAGCCCGGGAGCCAATTCGACGGGATTGCGCCATTCAGCAGGAAAACGTGGGCCACGATGTGGTAACCCAAGGCGGCTTCCTCGGATTGGGTGACGGCCTTCAGGGTTGGGAAGTAGCTGTCATCCGCCCAGGGCAGCGAAGTCTGGAGCGAACGTTGGACGAACGAACTTCCGATTCCAAACGCGAGGGCGACGAGGAAGACTGGGTAGATCCGGAATACGCGACCGGTCATGAACACGGACCACGTCTGGCTTCGGGAGGCGAGTAGGTTCCAGATGGCGAATCCACTCAGGACGATGAACAGATTGACCGCGACCTGGGCGTGGGCGAAGTGGATCCAGAGGTTTCGGAACGTACCTCTTGGGACGAGATCCGCCCAGCCCACCCAGCAAAAGGCATGGGCAGTGACAACCCAGAGCGCCAGCAATCCCCGGAGCCCCTCCAACTCCGGCAGCCGTCCCCGTGGGCGCGGCTTCGCTCCGGGATCCGATTCCTGATCAGTCGCCACCGCCTGATCCTGTGGTCTGGAGCGTTTCGAGTCACTGAGGATGTTCCCCCGGGGTGGACTGGCCCGCAGTCACCCTGCTCGCGGGTCGGTTGGGGCACATCCTGGGACTGCCCTCAAAATCGGCGGAGCGAGACTCGGGCCGTTCCACAGATTGAACCTTGAACCTAGAAACGGCGGTTGGATCCACAGATTACAGCGATTCCACGGATTGGAAGCCGGTTGAGAGGGGCTGTCGTTTCACCCAAAGGGTGATCTGGAAACAGCGACGCGGTGAGGCCTCTTCTCCCGGCCCATCTGTGAAATCCGTGAAATCTGTGGATAGTCCAACTGCCGCTTTCAGGTTGAATCTTGGGACTCCTGACCGGCTCGTGAGGACACTCGCCCCACCCCTTGAGGCCTGAACCAGCCCTTGCCAAAGTTGGACGTTCGGAGGGTACTCAGGGAAGCCGGGCGGGGAACGTCCGGACTCCTTGCCATGAAAACCTCCAATCTTTTCCCGGGCCGCTGGACGAGCCTGAGCCTTGCCCTGCTGGCGATGGTGTTGACCGGATGGCGCGTCGCCTTCGCACAGATCCTGCCTCCGATGGGGGACCTCCCGGCGTCGGTGACGTTGCTCTACCCGACGTCGGGTCAGACGGTGACAGCGGACTCGGCCCATTTCGAGGCCGTGGCCGTGGATCCAGACGGTGGACCGCTGACCTACGTTGAGTTCGTGGTCGATGGGCGGGTGGTTGGGATTTCGGACCGGTCGGGGGACATCTTTCCCGCGGTCCTGGGGTTGAAGGTGCCGCACAAGGCGGAGTGGCCGAAGCCGGTCGCTGGAGTTCATGTCGTTCAGGCCCGTGCGTTGGTGGGCAAGGCGATCGTGGCGGAGTCGGCTCCGATCCGGGTGATCGTGGCAGGTGGCGACGGCGCGGGATTGCCGGTCGTTCACCTCGTGGCCACGCGGCCGACGACGTCCGAACCGAGCCCGCTGATCCGGATTGCGCCGGGATTGTTCACGGTGACGCGCAAGGGCGATGCCTCCCAGCCGGTCACCATCCGGTACGCGGTGGGTGGGACGGCCAAGAATGGCGTCGACTACGAATACCTGGATGGCGACCTGACATTGGGTGCCGGGGAGACGAGCGGCGAGATCCTGGTCGGGCCGATCGATGATGAAGAGGTCGAAGGCGATGAATCGGTGGAATTGAGGCTTCTGCCCGATCCGGCTTATCAGGTGGGTGACGCTGCTGCGGCGCGGATCGCGATCTTTGACACGAGCGAACCGAAGGATCCGGTGGCGACGTTGAAGTTCACCAAGCCGGAGTCTGGCGCGGGCTATCTCGCCCCGGTGGACATCACGCTCGCACTGACGGCGGTCGATCCGACTGGTTACATCGCCCGCGTGGAGTTCCAGGCGAATGGCCGCGTGATCGGCGTTTCCGAGTTGAACTTCTTCCGTGCCCCGGATCCCGGGACACCCATCGAACATACCTTCGAGTGGAAGTCGGTTCCTGCCGGCGGGTACGCCGTGACGGCGGTGGCGGTGGATTCGCGCGGAGTGCGGGTGATGGCCGAGCCGCTTCGCGTCATCGTCAAGGGCGAGGTCGAACCGCCGCGGGTGGTGCGGCATCCGGCGGACGCGGCGCCTGCGGATGACGTGGTTTCGGCGGATGAATTCGCGAACTACGCGGCCCTCTGGCGCAAGGGCGTTCGGTCGGACGTGGACACCGCCGGGGTGCCAATCGGGTACATGACCCGGGCCGGGTTCCTTTGGAAAGCCGGGGGTGGGTATCGGTTTGACCCTTCGGTCCTGCGTTTGCCGCAGGCGTGGGTGAGCACGGATCCGACGGCTGAGCCGCGGCCGGGCATCGACTTCCTGCCGCCGATCTTCCTGGGGGGAGCGATCGATTTCGGCACCAACATCCTGCCGCGGATTCCGGTCAGCTACCTGTTCGCCGAGGTGCCGCGCATCGAAGGCGAGACCAAGTATCCCTTGGTGGTCCGCACCGGGCCGCGAAAGGGAATCCGGGCCCATGCGGTGGAGATCCATTTCGCTGTGGGGACCGAGTTGGCGGAGATCTCCGACGACGGTGTGTTCGATGCGCAGGCCGGGATCCTGCGCTGGGGACCGTTCCTCGACGATGCCCCGAGGCAGTTGACTGCGGTGGTCGCGACCCCTGCGCCGCTCAAGATCCGTGGCGTGGGATCATTTGATGGCTCGGATACCTTCCTCGTGCTCGTTCCGGTATTGCCGGCAACGGGCTCCAACTCCGATGCGCCTCGCATCGCGACGCTGGAGTCGCTGGGCAATGGGGGAGTCCAGGTGGTCGTGGTCGGCGGGGCGGCCGGAGCCGAAACCGATGTCGAAGTCTCGACGGACCTCGTCCACTGGACCCGGATCGGCCGGATGCCGGTATCGCCGAATGGCAGCATCCAGATGGATGGGGACGCGGGGACGGCACCCGTGCGGTTCTACCGGGCGGTGAAGGCGGTAAAATGAACCGCCATTGGCCGGGCTACGCGTCCTGAGATGGGCTTGGAGCCGGCACGATTCCGGGGAGGCAACCCACTGTTCAACGCAGCGGGTCGATTTGCACACGGGCTGTTCAGTCTGGTTTTCGCGGCCGCTGGGCTTGGCTGCATCTGGATCGTCTTTGGTTCGATCGGTTCCTCCGAGCTGCCCGCAAAGTGGCCATCGCAGCCGTGCACGATCGCATTGACGACGATCGAGCCCGATCTGGCGGCTGGAAGCGGATTCGTCGGCGAGTACCGCTACACGTATCCCTCCGGTGGAGGTGTAATGACCGGGACCAATCGGATGGAGCGGGGCAGTTACGGTGAGCTGAGGGAGATCCTCGAACGGTATCCGGTGGGCTCGGTGGTGGTGGGGCGCAGGGATCCTTCGGACGGGAAGGTCCGCGTAGCGCTCCCGGAGCAGCAGGCTTCGAAGCTGGGGTTGGTTCTGGCCGTGGCGATACCACTGCTCTTTGTGGCCACCGGGGTCCGGGGCGTCTGGGCGGCGATCCGGGGTTTGCCGGAGGATGGGGGGCGCGATGGGGGAAGTTCGGAGGGACGATTTGGATGGCTGATTGGGATGGCTTTCGGTGGCCTGTTCTTTGCGATCGGTGGCGTGGCCTGCGTATACCTTCTGGTGTTGCCCGTCGTGAAGGTGGGAAAGGCGAAGGCATGGAAGGAAACGCCCTGCGTGATCGAGCACAGCCGGGTCACGTCCTCACGGGGCTCGAAGGGCGGCACGACCTACCAGGCGGAGGTGCTCTACCGATACGAGTTCGAGGGAATGGTTCACCGGTCCGATTGCCTGACGTTTTCTGCGGTGGGCGTCCAGGGACAGACGCGGAGCCGCGACTACGTGGAGCGGATGGCACCCGGGTTTGAGACGAAGTGCTTCGTGGATCCGGCAGATTCGAAGAGGGCGGTGTTGGATCGGACGGATTCGGGCGTGTTCAGTTCGGTGTTGATCGTCCTGCTGTTCCCGGTGGCAGGAGCTGGGATCATGATTTTCAGCTGGAAACAGCGGCCGGTCCGGCAACGAACCTGGCGCCCATTGCGACGTGGAGCGAGCGGTGGGGCGAGTCCTCACGAGCCGCTTGGGAGTCCCCAGTTCGCAGTCTCCAGCTTCCAGAACTCTGGCGCTTCTCCTGGGATCCCGTTCACTCTCCCGTCATGCGCCGTGCTTCCCTTGGGGTCCTTGTACGATCCGTGCTTTCGTTGGCCGTGCTGGGCTGGGCCCTGCCGGTAGTGGCCGCGGATGTCTCGTGGCCGGCGTACCTCGGAGACAAGGCGTCGTCGCATCACTCGGCCCTCCGGCAGCTCACGCCGGGAAACGTGTCGAAGCTGAAGGTGGCCTGGACGTACCGGGCGGGTGGGTCGGACACCAACAACCGCACGCAGATCCAATGCAATCCGCTGGTCGTCGATGGGGTGATGTATGGGACCTCGCCGGACCTGCAGTGCTTCGCGGTGGACGCGGCCACGGGCCGCGAGCTCTGGCGGTTTGATCCCGTCCGCGACGCGAAGTTGTCGAAGACGGGCGTGAATCGCGGGCTGGTCTATTGGGCGGATGGAACGGATCGGCGGGTCATCTTCGGCAACAGCCAGTTCCTTCACGCGCTGGACGCGACCACCGGACGTCGGGTGGCGTCGTTCGGCAAGGAGGGCTCGGTCGACCTGATGGACGGACTCGGGCGCGATGCGCGCGGGCTGTCGCTGATGGCGAACACCCCGGGTGTCGTGTTCGGAGATTTGTTGATCGTCGGGATGCGACTGGGCGAAGGGCCTGCGCCGGCAGCGCCGGGTCCGATCCGGGCGTATGACATCCGGACCGGTGCGCTCGTGTGGCGGTTCAACACGATTCCGCAGCCGGGTGAACCCGGTCACGAGACGTGGCCGCCCAACGCTTACCGTTACGCGGGTGGGGCGAATGTCTGGACCGGCTTCGCGCTCGATGAGAAGCGGGGGTTGGTGTTCTGCCCTACGGGTTCTGCGACGTTTGATTTCTGGGGTGGAAACCGGATGGGAAGCAACCTGTATGCGAACAGCCTCGTCGCGCTCGACGCCAGGACTGGGCGTCGGGTGTGGCACTACCAGATGGTGCACCACGACCTTTGGGACCGGGACCTGCCGGCCCCGCCGAACCTGGTCACGGTGCAGCACGGCGGAAAGCGCGTCGATGCGGTGGCGCAGGTCACGAAGTCCGGGCACGTGTTCGTCTTCAACCGGGAGACCGGCGAACCGTTGTTCCCGATCGACGAGGTGCCGGTGCCGGCCTCGGATCTTCAGGGTGAATCCGCCTCGCCAACCCAACCCATCCCGCGGTTGCCGGCGCCTTTCGCTCGGCAGGTTTTCACCTACGACCAGATCACGGACATCTCGCCCGGGTCGCACCGCCATGTGCTGGAGCGCTTCTCGAAGCTTCGCGCCCATGTGCCCTTCGCGCCGCCGAGTCGCGAGGGCACGATCATCCTGCCCGGGTTTGACGGCGGTGCCGAATGGGGTGGCGCAGCGGCTGACCCGGAGGGGATTCTCTACGTCAACGCGAACGAGATGCCGTGGGTGCTGACGATGGTCGAAACAAAGGGACGGGAAGGGGAACCGCTGTCGGGTGGTGACGCGATCTACACGCAGATCTGTGCGGCCTGCCATGGCGTGGATCGCCGGGGCAATCCCGCGCAGAATGTCCCCTCGCTGGTCGACATCGCGCAGAGGCGGAAGCCCGATGACATTCTGGCGCTGCTGAAGACCGGCAAGGGCGTGATGCCGTCGTTCGATTTCCTCTCGGAGGCACAGAAGCAGGCGGTGGTGGATCATCTTTCCGGCAAGGCCGATGCCGGCCGGGCGGATGCGGACGGCGCGGCCGGCAGTGCGCTGGGATCGATCCCTTATACGTCCACCGGCTATCACCGCTGGCTCGATACGAATGGCTATCCGGCGCTGAAGCCGCCCTGGGGAACGCTTACCGCCATCGACCTGAACACCGGCCGTCATCGGTGGCAGGTCCCGCTGGGCGAGTATCCGGAGTTGAGCGCACGCGGAGTGCCGCCGACCGGCACCGAGAACTACGGCGGACCGATCGTGACCGCGGGCGGGTTGGTGTTCATCGCCGCCTCTCGTGATGAACACATCCGGGCCTTCGATCGGAAGACGGGCCGCGAATTGTGGAAGGCGAAGCTGCCCGCTGCGGGTTACGCGACGCCGTCGACGTACTCGGTCGGCGGGAAGCAGTACGTGGTGATCGCGTGCGGCGGCGGGAAGATCGGCACGCGAAGCGGGGATGCCTACGTGGCCTTCGCGTTACCGTGATTTGGGCCAAGGTCGCGCGAAGCCGCGAGTACGCGAAGGGGGACGGTTTCCGTCAGAGGAGCGGACGCGGGGAGGGCGAGGGACTACCGCAGCGGGTGTCAGGGCTCGGGGAGCTTGAATCGGTGCTCTCGCCATTGTCGCCCACCTCAGCCGTAAGGATGCGACTGAAAGCGGGGACAGGTTCACGCGGAGACGCGGAGACGCGGAGAAAGGCCAGTTGGAGGGCAAGCTGGTCAGTCGCCGTTGGGTGACTGGTTGCCGACGTTGGATAGTAGTCGTGACCGGCCTCGCTCTCCGCGCCCTCCGCGGCTCCGCGTGAGATTACTACTGCATGGACACGGCTCAGGTGTATTCGCGGCTTCGCGGCTCCCATGACTCAAAACCCATTCTGGGAACTTTCGGTGCCTTGCGTCATCCTGCGGGCCGTGAACGAACCTCAGAGTCCTGCGCCCGAGGGCGCGCCTGCTTCCGCTGCCGCCGGGGGTGAACCCGTGTCGCCTGCCATCTCACCGGTGGCCGTGGCACCCGCGGTGCAAGCGGCACCGGTCACGGCCCCCGGATTCCGTGCGGGCATGGCGGTGCTGGTGGGGCGGACCAATGCAGGCAAGTCCACACTCCTGAACGCGTTGGTCGGGCGGAAGGTCTCGATCGTGACCCCGAAGCCCCAGACGACGCGCGATACGATCCATGGGATCGTGCATCATCCGAAGGGTCAGGTGGTGTTCGTCGATACGCCGGGGTTCTTCCACACCCGCGGGACGCGGATGGTGCAGGAGTTGCATGACCGGACGCGCGAGGCGCTGGCGGATGTGGACGTCGTGCTGCATCTGGTCGACCCGACGCGCGAGCCGGGTCCGGAGGATGCGTTGGTGGCGGAGGCATTGAAGGCGGTCAAGAGTCCGCGGATCCTGTGCATCGGGAAGTCGGACGCCCATGAGCGGCCGCATCGTCGGCACTGGATGGGGCAGGCGCTGGCTTATCAGGCGGTGGTCGATGTCTCTGGCGCGACCGGGAGCGGGTTGGCGGCGTTGATCGAGAAGTTGATCCAGTTGGTGCCGGAGGGCCAACCGCTGTACCCGACCTCGGAGACGACCAACAGCACGCGAGACTTCCAGATTGCGGAAATCATCCGGGAACAGGTGTACCTGCAGGCTTCGGACGAGGTCCCCTATCGGACGAAGGTCTCTGTCGACAAGGTCGAAGTGATGCCGGCCACACGGGATCGGCCGGAACGGTTGGGCATCGATGCGACGGTGTTCGCGGGGGATGAGCGCTACCAGCGGATGCTGATCGGCAAGGGCGGTGCGCGGGTGAAGCAGATCCGGGAGTTCTCGCGTCGGGAGCTGCAACGGGTACTGGGGCAGAAGGTGGCGTTGTCCCTGGACATCCATGTGGACGGATCGCTGACTTAGGACAGGTTAGCGGGAAAATCGGTGAAGCGGGTCCTCATCATCAAGACGTCGTCGATGGGCGATGTCGTGCATGCGCTGCCGGCGTTGACAGACGCCGTCCGGGCGCTGCCGGGCGTGACATTCGACTGGGTCGTCGAGGAAGGACTGGCGGAGGTCCCTCGGTGGCATCCGTCGGTGGACCGGGTCTTGAAGGTGGCGATGCGGCGATGGCGTCGTGGGTGGTGGTCGGGCGAGACGAGGGGCGAGCGGCGCCGCTTCCGGGCCGAGTTGCGGGCGCGCGAGTACGACGTCGTGATCGATGCGCAGGGCCTGATGAAGAGCGCCTGGCTCTCGATGCAGGCGCGGGGGCGGAGGCACGGATTCTCGTGGAGCTCGGCACGGGAAGGAATTTCGTCGCTGGCGTGCCATGAACGACACGTGGTGGCGCGTTCGCAGCATGCCATCGCTCGGGTGCGGCAGTTGTTTGCGTCGAGCCTGGGTTACGGCTGGGAGGCCAGCGAACCGGACTACGGCATCGATCGCAGCCGGTTGGCTTCGGGCACGCTGGGGCGTCCGTCGCTGGTGCTGTTGCACGGCACGACGTGGGACACGAAGCACTGGCCCGAGGCATACTGGCTGGCGCTCGCGAAGCAGGCGGGTTCGGCGGGCTACGAGGTGCTGATGCCGTGGGGCAATGATCGGGAACGGGAGCGGGCGACCCGGATTGCATCGGCGTGCGGTTCGGTCCGTGTGCTCGACCGGATGGCCCTCGGTCAGATTGCGGGGTTGCTGGCGGCCTCGAGCGGCGTGGTGGCCGTGGATACGGGGTTGGCCCACGTGGCCGCGGCGCTGGGCGTGCCGGCGGTGACGCTGTACGGGGCGACGGAACCGGGGTTGACGGGAACCGTGGGGACGAACCAGGTCCAGATGCGTGCGGAGTTTGACTGTGCGCCGTGCCTCCAACGGCGTTGTTCCTTCACAGGTGCTTCGGAGGTTCAGCCGGCGTGTTATGGCTCACTGGCACCTTCGGCAGTGTGGGCGCGATTGACCGGTTTGATGGAGGCACTCCGTTCGTGAAGCGGATCCTGGTCATACGATGGAAATCGATCGGGGACGTCGCCTTCACGCTGCCGGCGGTGAACCGGATCCGGGACAATCTTCCAGACGCACGGCTGACGTTTCTGGTCTCGAAGGAGAATGCGTTCGTCGTCGAGGGCTTCGAGGCGGTCGACCGGATCTGGACGGTGGATCGGAGCGTGTTTAAGGAGGGGCGGTACCTCGCGGGTGTATCTTCGTTCCTGGGGTTGCTTCGACAGATCCGGCGGGAGCGGTTCGATCTGGTGGTGGACTTCCAGGCGTATGGAGAGACCGCGTTGATGGCGCGGATCAGCGGGGCGCCCGAGCGTTGGGGCAATGCCAAGCCGACGTTTCGGAGCAGGGCCTATACGCTGAACTACGATCTGGGCAGGGAGCGGACCATGCATCCCGCAATGCGGCATCTGGCGATGCTGGAGGCCTTCGGTCTTCGGCCGACGCCGATGCGGAACGTCCACCGCCTGGACTCAAGGCACCGTGACGAGGCGCGCCGTCATCTCGAGCGTGAAGCAGTGAGCGCAGGTGCTCCACTGGTCTATTTCCAGCCGTGCACGAGCGCCGTGGCGAAGAACTGGCCGATGGATCGCTACCTCGGGGTTGCCGGTTGGCTGCGTGAGCGGGGGATTGCATCCGTGTTTGGCGGCGGACCTTCCGAAAGCGCGGCGCTGACGCAGGCCAAGGCGGAGGGTTTCGCAGTCTCGACCGGGTTGGGCGTGCGGGGTTGCGTGGGATTGATGGCGGAGGCGTCCCTCGTCGTGGGCGGAGACACCGGGTTGGTCCACGTCGCAAACGGCCTCGGACGCCCCGTGCTCATGATTGCCCGGCCGACGGCGCCGCGCCCGATTGGTCGGGAAGAATGCGTGGTGCTCTCGGAGGATCCGGACGTGACGCGCATTCCCTTGGTCGACGTGATCCGCCGGGTGGCGCGGATCCTGAAGATCGAAGTCTGAAGTCTGAAGGCAAGCAGGCCGGGCTCGTGACCCGGGTGCGCTCACTTCGGTGCGTCCAGGGAGCGCAGGAGAGAGTACTTGAGATGGGTTTCCCAGGCGCAGATACGGGCCACACGCCAGCCGTGGGCGCCGTCGAGGAAACCGGCCTTGAGGAAGTAACCCCGGAACCACCGGAAGACCGCGTGTGAAATCGGTGCAAGTGCGCCACACCGCCGTCCCGCCTCCCACTTCGACTCGGCCCAAAGCCGGGCGTAATGACGTGCGCGGGCCCGATGATCCTCTTCGTCGCGGAAGGAGTAATGGTGGAGGTCGCCCTTCAACGCGATCACCCGTCCGGAGATCTCGAGTCGTTCATGGACCTTCGCGCCGGTGTACCGCGCCCTACCCGAGCGGAAAAGGCGCGTCAAACGATCCGGGTACCAGTCGCCGTGTCGGATCCAGCGGCCGTCGTAGAGCACGCATCGCGGCATGGAGTAGCCGGTGGTGTCGGCGGCCGGGCCGTTCGTGCGGAGTGCACGCAGTTCTTCCTGCAACCGGGGCGAGAGCTCTTCGTCGGCATCCAGGACAAGGATCCAATCGTTCCGCGCGTGGGAGAGGGCGAGGTTCCGTTGGCCCACGTATCCCAGCCAGTCCTGATGGAACCATCGGGCTCCGAAGCGCGCGGCGATGGATGCGGTCGCGTCCGTGCTTCCGGAGTCGACGAGGACGATTTCATCGACCAGTCCCACCGTGCTCTGGAGACATCGTGCGAGGTTGGCCTCCTCGTTCTTCGTGATGAGGACGCAGGAGATGTTCATCCTGAAAACGGCGGTTGGATGAACTCCCGGTTCTAGGTTCATGGCTTTCCGGTCACGGCGGCCATCTCGAGGATGCGCACGGTTTCGGCGACGTTGCGGTCGAGATTGATGGTTGCGTTCGGGAACTCGATGCGGCCTGGCCTGGCGCGCCAGGACTGGATCGCCTGTTCGAGGGCGTTCGTGTCGGCGGGATCGGGCAGGATCGTGCCGTGTGCGCCCGGCGTGAGGACTTCGCCGGCCCCGTTGAAGACGGTGGTGACGACGGGAAGTCCGGCGGCGAGGGCCTCGAAGACCACGTTGGCAGACGGTTCGTAGATCGGTGGGAAGGTGAAGAGGTCCGCCGCGGCGTAGTAGTCCTGCACGGAGTCCGTCGTGCCTGCGAAGATGACGTTGGGCGGCGCTCCCCGGAGGCGGCCTTTGCCGAGGACGATCAACCGGACCGGATCCCGTCGGGCTTGGAAGCGCTTCAGCACCTCGACCAGAACCGGCAGGCCCTTGCGGACCCATCCGCTCCCGACAAACAGAAGGACGTACTCGTCGGGACGCAGGCCAAGCCGTGCCCGGGTTGCCTCGCGTTGGCCGGATTGGAACCGTTCGGTGCGGACGCCATTCCGGACGAGGTGGATCCGGTTGGCCGGAAAGCCGAAACAGCGGACGATCTCGTCGCGGACCATCGTTGAATTCACGATGACGTGCCGGGTGCGGGCGGGATCGAATGTCTGTTGTTCCAGGTGGAGGACGTTCCGGTGGAAGGCTCCCAGTCCGATGAAGGGTCGACGCCACCACGGCGAGAAGCGTCGGTATTGCTCGAGCCAGACCCGGTGGACACCGTCGCCGGCGCGGTAGACCTGCTGGCAGGCGGTGCGCTCCAAGCTGAGCACGCACTGAAAACGTTCGCGGGCGACAGTTGCCGCTGCAGCCTCGGCAAGCTGGACGGGGCGTCGGGCGCGCGAGCCGGTCACCTCGAGTGGATGGAGTCGGACTCCGGACGGAAGGTTGTCCCAGCGCTCGGCGAGCAGGTGGACATCGTGTCCGCCTGCGACGAGCGCCGTCATGAGGCGCGAGGCGTAGAGCTCGGCGCCACCGGTGGAGGAGCCGCGGGATCGGATCAGTGCAATCTGCATTCGGGACATTCGTCCGGTGGGCTGGCGAGTGACGGTCGGACAGTGGTGGGAAGGTTGGCATGGCCACTCGCCAAGGACCAGTTCCGTCCGTAGCTTGGGTCAGCCCCGGCCTCGAAAACCTCAGTGGTCCGGGTTACCAACCATGCATTGCGAGATTGTATCGATCGAGAATCGGGAGGCTCGCTCCCGCTTCATCGCGGACCGCTTCCGGCCCTTCATCCGGGGACGGGTCCTCGACGTTGGATGTGACCGTGCCCACCTGAAGAGGCTGGTGCCGGGCCTGGACTATGTCGGCGTCGATGTTGGCGGCACCCCGGACCTGGTCGTGAACCTGGAAAGGGAGCGCCTGCCGTTTCCGGATCGGGACTTTGATTTTGTGCTGTGTTCGGACGTGCTCGAGCACCTCGACAACCTGCACCAGACCTTTGGTGAACTCGTGCGGGTCGCGCGGGGGCACATCGTGGTGTCGCTTCCCAACAACTACGCGAACGCACGTCGGCCCGTGGAGAAGGGACGTGGATCCATTGGACACTATGGGCTGCCGCTGGATGCGCCGATGGATCGGCACAAGTGGTTCTTCTCGCTGAGCGAGGCGGCGGCGTTCCTGGGCGGGCAGGTGGGGCGTCACCCGGTCGAGTTGGTGGAACTGTTCGCCATCGAGAAGCCCCGTCCAGCACTGGTGCGGATGCTCCGGCACCTGCGCTACAGCGAAGAGGCCTACCAGAACCGGTATGCCCACTCGGCATGGGTGGTGCTCCGTCGGAAGGCGGGTTGAGTGGGGCGGGCGCATCTCGACACTGCCCCCGAAACCGGTGGGGCGAGCTGTAGGCCGCGTGCCCCCACGCGGCGCAACCTCAATCCCGCCGGGTGAGGGCCCCCGGCCTTCGATCAGGATCGTCGCTTCGGAACGAGCATCCGCCCCGATTGACGCGGGGGCAGTCTCAGGATGCGCCCGCGTGGGGCAAGGGGCGAAGTTTGCGATTGCCGCGGGGCGCGGGAGCGGGAAGCTGTCGGGACACTCATGAACATCTCACGTATCGCCGTGCCGTCCCTGCTCGTGGCTGCCGCCACGGCTGTGTTTGCCGCCGGGGTTGGCTATGACAACACACCGCAGATTCCCGGGCAGAAGTGGAAGGTGCATGACAAGGCACGTCCGAATCCGCCGATCATCACCCCGGGTGCCACGTTCAGCCATCTGGCCCCGGCGCCTTCGGACGCAAAGGTCCTGTTTGATGGCAAGAGCCTCGACGCGTGGAAGAGCGGCAACAAGGAGGCCAAGTGGAAGGTCGAGAACGGCTACTTCGAGGTCGTCAAGGGCGGGGGAGATATCGAGACCAAGGAAAAGTTCGCCGACTTCCAGCTGCACATCGAATGGGCGTCCCCGAACCCACCCAAGGGCGATAGCCAGGGACGCGGCAATTCCGGCGTCTTCCTGCATGGCTTGTACGAGGTGCAGGTCCTCGACGTGTACAAGAACAAGACCTACGCCGACGGCCAGGCGGGTGGCCTCTATGGCCAGTGGGCTCCGCTGGTCGAAGCATCGGTGAAGCCCGGCGAGTGGAACAGCTACGACATCATCTTCGAAGGGCCCCGCTTCGATGACGCCGGTGCCGTCACCCGCAAGGCCTCGGTCACGGTCATCCACAATGGCGCCGTCCTGCACCATCGTCAGGAGTTCAACGGTCCGACCGGTCACCAGAACGTCCCGAAGTACGTGAAGTACGACGGCACCGGCCCGATCCGCCTCCAGGATCACGGAGATCCCGTCCGGTTCCGCAACATCTGGATCCGCCCGATCGGGACCTACGATCGTCCTGAGTGATCCAGTTCCTTGGTTGTAGGCCGGGTGCCCTCACCCGGCGTGGATCGTGAACCGCCGCGTGGGGGCACGTAGCCTACAAGACAGAGTTGGCCCCGGTAGCCAATACGAGGTCACGAGGCGGCCCAACCTCATTCCTGCTGGAGCCCGCGGATCGCGTCCATCAACTGGTCGGCGATCTCCTGATAGATCTCCTTGAGCCGGGCCTTGTCGCAGGTTTCTGCCTCGGCCCGGAGCTTCTCGAAGTGCAGGGGTGGTCCGAAGACGATCCGGATCCGGTGGGGACGCGGGAACTTCTGGTGCCTTCCCCAGGCCTCGAAGGCACCAAAGATCCGGACTGGGATCACGGGTGCGGAAGACTTGATGACGGTCATCCCGATGCCGGCGCGGGCGGCCTTGACCTCGCCGTCAGCCGAGCGGGTTCCCTCGGGGAAAAGCAGGATTCCGGCTCCGCCGCCCAGTCGATCGAGGATGGCCTTGAGTCCGGCTCCGCCGCCGCCATCGCGGTCGACCGGTACCGCCTGCAACTGGCGGATCAGCCAGCCAAGCAACGGGGAGTCGAACAGGGTTTTCCGGGCGAGGAAGTGGATCTTCCGGGGCAGGAAGGCCCCGATGAGCGGCGGGTCAAGGAAGCTGACGTGATTCGAGGCGAGGATGACGGGGCCGAGCGGGGGAACGTGATTGCTTCCCCGGGTGTCGAGACGGAAATAGAGGCGGGCCAGTTGGCGGGCAAAGAAGGCGCTGACCCGGTAAACCAATGGCCGTTTGGCGACGGCCCGCAACGCTGCCTCGTGCCCGTTCATGCGACCTCCACCCGGAGTCCGTCGTAGGCCAGGAACACGCCGGCTGGCATTTCTTCCTGATCCCGGTCGTGATCGTAGTCGTGTGTCAGGTGCGTGAAATAGGTCCGGTTGGCCCCAATCCGTCGCGCCGCAGTCAGAGCCTCGTCGAGGCACATGTGGGTCGGATGCGGATCCCGTCGGAGGGCGTCGAGCACGACGACATCCGCGCCCCGGGCGGCAGCGATGGCTTCGTCGGTGACCTCCTTGCAGTCGCTGAAGTAGGCGAATCGGGCGCTGCCATGGCGGAAGACGAATCCCGACGTGATCATCCGGCCGTGGGGCAGGGGGAAGGCCTCGACGTCGATGTCACCCACGCGGAAGGGGCCGGTGATCTCGTGGGGTTCGGGATGGAAGTAGGACTTGGGGATGGGCCGTCCGTCGAAGGCGTATTCGTAGACCCGTCGGAGCGTGTTGAGCGTTTCCGCCGAGGCGTAGACGGGAAGCGGACCGCCGCGCAGGTCACAGACCCGGCGGCAGTCGTCCATGCCCATGATGTGGTCGGCGTGGGCATGGGTGATGAGGAGGGCGTCGAGATAGCCGAGGCCTTCGCGGAGCATCTGGGTGCGGAAATCGGGCGTGGTATCCACGAGGCAGCGCGTGGTCGCGGTCTCGATGTAGATCGAGGCCCGCAGCCGATTGTTCCGCGGGTTGGCGAGGAACTCCGGCGGATAGGACTTCCCGATGATCGGCACGCCTTGGGAGGTGCCGGTGCCCAGGAACCGGAATGAGAACGACATCGGACGGATTGTGCCGGGGGAGCGCCGCGGATTCGAGTGGCAAGATTCGGATTGGGGTTGGGCGGCCTGCGGGGGGCGGAAACCTATCGGGCGGGGTTCACGCGGAGCCGTGGAGCGCGCCGATGGGGGTGCCAACGGAGTGTCGCAGGTGGGACACGGAATTGGTCAGGGGCAATGCGAACGGGGAAAAAGCGTTGGGTAGGACGGGTGAAGACCAACCAGACGTCCCATATGCGACATGGGATTGGTCATGGGTGCGGTGGTTCCCGCGGAACCGCTTCAACGGTCGGTCGTTCCCGGGAGCGTGGCTGGGGCGGCGTTGGTGCTGGTGTCGGATGGAACGATCTCCTCAGGCAGGATGACGACGGCGATGCGGCGGTTCCGTGCGCGGCCCTCGGCGGTGGCGTTGTCGGCGAGCGGGCGGAATTCACCGAGGCCGACGGCGGCGAGGCGGCGGGGATCGACCTTGGCCTGTTCCTGGAGGAACCGGACGGCAGCGGTGGCGCGGCCAGCGGAGAGGGACCAGTTGTCGGTGAAGCCGCCCCGGGTGCGGGTGTGGATGGGGACGTTGTCGGTATGGCCGACGACCTGGACCTGGCGGTTGGTGTGCTGCTGGAGGACCTGGGCGAGCTTGAGGAGGACCTGCTGACCCTCGGGCTTGAGGTCGGCCTCGCCGGAGTCGAAGAGGACGCGGTCGAGGATGTTGATGGTGAGGCGGCCCTGGAGTTCCGAGATGGTGACGTCCCGGGATTCGAGTTCCGAGCGCATCTGCTTCTCCAGGGACGATCGGTCTTGTGTGGCCTTCTGCACCTGCTGTTCGAGTTCGGCGGCCTTGGAACGGAGGACTTCGAGTTCGGTGGCGAGACTGCTGTTGGTGCGGGAGGCGGCTTCGGCGACCAGTCGCGCGGCAGCTGCGGCCTCGATGGCCGCGCGTTGGGAGGCCTTGGCTTCGCGGACTTGGAGGAACCCGATGGATCCCAGGAAGAGCGCGCTCAGGACTGCGGCAAACAACCAGACCTGCTTCGGCATGCGTGTCATTCCATCGTGCCTTTCTCGGCTGGGCAATGGGGAACTCGGGTGAGGCGCGAACCCCGTGGGGCGAGACTCCGTCGAGCCAGGGGAAGTCCCAGGTTTCAAGATTCAAGGTTCAAGACCAGCTCCTGCTTCAAACTTGGGACGGACAGCTTCAAACTCCGACGCGGTTCGTGAGGACACTCGCCCCATCAGAGGGATGCGGTTCGTCCCATCTCCCCGGAAAGGCGCAGCTCGACACTTCCCCCCGTCAAACGGAGCGGCAACGTCCCCGTTGCCCTCCGATGCCGTTTTCCAAGGCGACGAGTACGCCGCCACCCCGTTCCTGTTCTAAAACGGGGGCAGGTCAAGATGCGCCCTCCCCGGAATTGGGGCTGTGCAAAAGCTGTACGGCAGGCCTCAATTGCCACTTGTCCCGGCATTTTCCACGTTGGGGCACATCACCACCATGAAATCCACCACCCTCCAGAACAGCCTCTTCACGGGGCTGATCCTGACACTGGGTGCCGGTTCAGCCTTTGCGGGCACCACGGCGTTGCCGTCGGGACTCGCGCTGAATCCGAGCACTTCCAGCAATCGCGGGTTCGTCGTGCGCACCTTCCAGGCGCCTGCCGAGACCGTTGTCGGCAACAACTTCATCCGCGCCCTGAGCCAGATCAACGGCACGCTGAAGGACACCAACGGTGTCGCCATCCCCAACGACGCCATCCTCGGGCCTGAAGTGGGCGGCGCTTATTACGTCGACACCATCAACTTCGAACGTAACTCCGCTCCGTTCGACATCCTGGATGAGTTCGGGAATGTCGTGACCAGCTTTGCCCCGAACTTCTTCCCGGGCATCCCGGGGAACGGCGGCGGCACGGAAGGCTTCGCGGTCGAGGTCGTGGGCTTCATTGAGTTGCCTGCCGGATCGACCACGCTCGGCGTGATCGTCGGCACCGATCGTACGGACGTGAACGACGACGATTCGTACGTCGTGACGGTCGGCGCGAATCCGCGGGACATCTTCGGCTTGAAGGTCGGTGAGTTCGAACGGTTCGCCCCGCCGTTCCAGGCGGACTCGAAGAACGAGAACGTGTGGACGGTGACGGCACCGGCCGCGGGCTTGTACCCCATCCGGCTCGTCTATTGGCAGACGGGTCGGGGCGCGAGCCTCCAGTGGTTCTCCAGTCCGGACGGCATTTCCCGCGTCCTGCTGAACGACCCGAGCGACCCTGCTGCCCTGCGCGTGTTCCGGGACAGCACGTCGGTCGAGGCGAACGCGCCCTATGTCGCGGCGATCTCGCCGTCGGCGGGTTCGGCAGGCAACAATCCCGCGACGCCGATCACGGCGTTGATCACGGACGGTGCGACCACGGTGGCGACCTCAGGGGTGAAGCTCCTGTTGAACGGCAATCCGGTGACGCCCCAGTCCCTGACGAAGGCGGACGGGAAGACCAGCGTGACGTTCAACCCGGATCCGGCACGGACAACCGTCGGGAACACCGTGCGCCTCGAGTACACGGATTCCGCTTCGGCCCTTCGCACGGCGACCTGGAACTTCGACATCGTCGTTTCCGGTGGTTCGAGCAGCCGGCTCGCCGGTCAGTGGGACTTTGACTTCGGTGACCTCCGCGCGACGGCGGGCTCCGCCCTCGAGTACCTCGGCGGCGTGGGTGGTGCCACGCAGACCAAGACCCTGTTTGGCACGACCGAGTCGCTCGGCGTTCCCAACATTGGCGGCCGGGTGGCCAAGGTCATGGAAGTGCCCGGCGACGTGACGCGTGAAATCGGCTATGTCATGACGCACGGCATCGCCCCGAACGGCGGCGGCACCCGCGTCAACCAGTACACGCTGATCCTGGACGTGCTGGTGGACACCTCCGGACCTGGCGCAGCCTCGCTGTTGCAGACCAGCTCGCTGAACAACACGGACGACGGCGACCTGTTCTGGCAGGGCAGCAACTTCGGCCAGGGCGGCGGTGGCTACAATGGTCGCGGCACGTTCACGGCCGGTGAGTGGCACCGCGTCGTGGCGGCCTACGACATGGCGGCGAACCCGCCGGTCGTGACCAAGTACGTCGACGGCATCAAGCAGGACGACTGGACCGCGAACCAGGGCCTCGACAACCCCCGCCGCGCTCTGCAGCCGACTGCTCTGCTTTTCGCCGACGGCGACCAGGACGAGCGCCGCAAGATGTGGGTGAACTCCATCCAGATCCGCGCCGGCAAGATCAGCGATGCTGAAGCCACGGTCCTCGGCGGGCCCTCGGCGGACGGCATCCCGACGGATCTCAAGGGCGGCAACGTGGCCGGCCAGTGGGACTTCAACTTTGGTGACCTGGGCGCGACGATCGGCAAGCCGCTTGCCTACCTCGACGGCGCCGAAGGCGAGACCAAGAATGGCACTGCCTACGGCACCACGGCGGACTTCGGCATCGATTCCATCAACGGTGAGGTGGCGAAGGTCATGAAATCGCCGGGTGAGTTGTCCCGGAATATCGGTTACGTCATGGATCACGGCATTGCTCCGAACGGCGGCGGCACGCGCGTGAACCAATACACGCTTATCTTCGACATCTACGTCGACAATGCGGGTCCGGGAGCGGCGTCGCTGCTCCAGACGAGCTCGTTGAACAACACGGACGACGGCGACCTGTTCTGGCAGGGCAGCAACTTCGGCCAGGGCGGTGGCGGCTACAATGGCCGTGGCACGTTCACGGCCGGTGCGTGGCACCGCGTCGTGGCTGCGTACGACATGGCGGCGACCCCGCCCGTCGTCGTGAAGTACGTCGACGGCATCAAGCAGGACGAGTGGACGGCCAACCAGGGACTCGACAACCCGCGCCGTGCCCTCCAGCCGACCGCGATCCTTTTCGGTGATGGTGACCAGGACGAGCGCCGCGTATTCTACGTGAACTCCGTCCAGATCCGCTCGGGCCGCCTGAGCGACGCCGAGATCGCGTCCCTCGGTGGGCCCTCGGCCGCCGGCATCCCGGTGCACATCCCGCGCACGACCGTGACGGGTCAGTGGGACTTCGAGTTCGCTGACCTTTCGGCCACGGCCGGTGCAGCGCTCGCCTACCTCGACGGCGCTGAAGGCGTCACCAAGAACGGCACCGAGTTCGGTACCGCCTCCTCCTTCGGCATCGATCCGATCGAAGGCACGGACGTGAAGGTCATGAAGGTCCCGGGCGCGCTGGATCGGAACATCGGTTACATCATGACCCACCGCATCGCCCCGAACGGCGGCGGCACGCGCGTCAATCAGTACACGCTGATCTTCGACATCTGGGTCGACAACGCGGGTCCGGGTGCGGCCTCGCTGCTGCAGACCAGCTCGTTGAACAACACGGACGACGGCGACCTGTTCTGGCAGGGCAGCAACTTTGGCCAGGGCGGCGGCGGCTACAACGGCCGTGGCACCTTCACGGCCGGTGCGTGGCACCGCGTCGTGGCCGCGTACGACATGGCGGCAACCCCGCCCGTCGTGACCAAGTACGTTGACGGCATCAAGCAGGACGACTGGACGGCCAACCAGGGCCTCGACAACCCGCGTCGTGCGTTGCAGCCGACCGCGCTGCTCTTCGCCGACGGCGACCAGGATGAGCGTCGGGTCATGTACCTGAACTCCATCCAGGTCCGGGCCGGCAAGCTGAGCGACGCCCAGGCGGTACTGCTCGGCAAGCCCTCGGCGGCCGGCATCCCGTTGATCGTTCCCGAGAGCAACGTCACGGGTCAGTGGGACTTCGAGTTCGGTGACCTCGGCGCCACGATCGGTGCCCCGCTCGCCTACCTCGATGGCAATGAAGGCGTCACCAAGGCCGGCACCGAGTTCGGTGAGTCCGACATCGACGGCGTGGCCGCCAAGGTGCTGAAGGCGCCGGGCGCCCTCGACCGCAACATCGGTTACATCATGGAGCACCGCATCGCCCCGAACGGTGGTGGATCGCGCGTGAACCAGTACACGATCGTGTTCGACATCTATGTCGCGCCCTCCGGCCCCGGTGCGGCGTCGCTGCTGCAGATCAGCTCGCTCGGCAACACCGATGACGGCGACCTGTTCTGGCAGGGCAGCAACTTCGGCCAGGGCGGCGGCGGCTACAACGGCACCGGCGCCTTCACCGCGGGTGAGTGGCACCGCGTCGTGGCTGCTTACGACATGGCGGCAACCCCGCCGGTCGTCGTGAAGTACGTGGACGGCATCTTCCAGGACAACTGGACTGCCAACCAGGGCCTCGATAATCCGCGCCGCGCGCTCCAGCCGACGGCGATCCTGTTCGGCGACGGTGACCAGGACGAGCGCCGCGAGTTCTGGGTGAACTCCATCCAGATCCGCTCCGGCCGCCTGTCCTATCCGGAGCTCGAAGCCCTCGGCAAGCCGACGGCTGGTGGCATCCCGATCCTGATCCCGCTCGCCGGTGCGGCTCCCGCTGCGCCTGCGATCAAGGTCACGCGCGATGGTGGCACGATCACGGTCTCCTGGACCGACACCTCCGGCCTCAAGCTCCAGTCGGCACCGGACGTCTCTGGTCCGTGGACGGACGTCGGCGGCGTTGTGGGCAGCTCGGCCACGGTGTCCTCCACGGCCGGGAACCTGTTCCTGCGCCTCGGTCGCTGAGCTGACCGTTTGAAATGCACCGGGCTCCGTCCGCGAGGACGGAGCCCTTTTTGTTTCCAGCAGGGCCAGTTTTGACACTGCCTGAGCCGTATCCATGCGATTGAAGGCGGGGACAGGTTCACGCGGGGACACGGAGACGCGGAGAAAGGACACTTGGACGGGAGGCTGAGTAGTCACCCTGAAAGCGGCAGTTGGATCCGCAGATGGCGCAGATGACGCAGATAATCAGGAGCTTGGATCGGGCGTGCCCTTCAGCCGCAAGGTGACGTCTGCACGAGCCCCCGTGCTGGCATTTCTGCCCTTCTATCTGCGCAATCGGCGCCATCTGCGGATAAACCTGAAAGCGGCAGTTGGACTATCCACAGATTTCACGGATTTCACAGATGGACCGGGACTGGAGGCTTCACCGCATCGCGGTTTGCACCTCACCCGTGGGGTGAAACAACAGCCTATCTCAACCGGCTTCCAATCCGTGGAATCTGTGAAATCCGAGGTCAATAAACCGCCGCTTTCAGGGTGAATCGTGTCCGACGTTGGAAGGTTGGTGACCTGACCCTCTCTCCGCGCTCTCCGCGGCTCCGCGTGAGAATTCTGCCGCCTGGACACGGCTGAGTCCGGTGGGGGGAGACTCTGTCGAGCCGGGGAAAGTCCCAGGTTTCCAGGATCAGGTTTCCAGGTCCCGGTAGATCGCAGCGTTGATCTCCCGTTGCCGTTGCTGGTGGGCCGGTTCGCCGGGCATTCCGGTACAAAGCCAGGCTACGGCGAGATCCCGATCGGGATCCGCGAAGGCGCACGAGGACTGGTTGCCGCTGTGGCCGAACGTCCGCGGGCCGGCGTGCGGGCCGTATCCGTAGGGTGCGGGTCGTTGTCCCGGCCGGTCGGAGTTGAGGATGAATCCCAACCCGAAATCGATGACGGCCATGAAGGTTCGATCAAAGACCCCGTGCCGGTGTGGGCTGACCATGTCTGCCAGGGTTGCTGGGTTCAGCCACCCAGCCGGTGGGCGCAAGAGGCCCTCGTAGAAGCGTCGCAACACCTGGGCGGAGCCCCGGAGACCGGATCCCGGCCGGCAACGTGACACCACCACCGGATCGTTCAGTACCGGGTCGCGGCTCCGGCCCGCGCTTCCGGTTCGTTCCATCGTGATCCAGCGATCCCCGATCCCGGATCGGGCGGACGGTCCCACACCGAACCAAGCGGCTCCGAGGCCGAGTGGCGTGAAAACCTCGGAAGTCATCCAGCAATGGAATGGGCGGCCGGAGATGCGCTGCAGGATCTCTCCCAGGATGAACCAGGAACCATTGGCGTGATAGCCGCCGGTCTCGCCGACGACCCAGCCTGCTTCGAGTCCACTGGCGCAGGAGAATGCCACGCTCTCCTCCCAGGTGCGCGCCGGATCACAACGGTCGGCTCCGCGGAACCCGCAGGTATGGGTCAGGATATGGCGCAGGGTGATCGACTCCTTGCCGCCGCCCCCGAACTCCGGGATCCGGGACAGCACCGGCTCGTCCCAGGCCAGGCGTCCCGATTCGACCAGGCGGGCGAGGGCGACGGCGGTCATGGGCTTGCACGAGGAGAGCCAGAGCCCGACAGAGTCCGGGGTGAGCGGGATCCCGGGCGAGGCCTCGCCGACCGCGAGTTCGAAGCTCTGCCCGCCGACCGCCACGGAGACCTGAGCCCCCGCATGCCATCCCTGACGGATTCCCGATTCAAGCGCTGCCCGGGTGGCAGACCAGCCGGAAGGCGGCTGGTTCGGTGGGGATCCGCTCATGGGCGCTGATTCGCCGGCGTCGCGCCCTTGGAACATTCGAGCAACGCCTCGCGGAAGACGCCAGTCAGGCGCATGGCGCCTTCGACGCTGACGTGATCGTCGTCTCGGTAGAGGGTGGTCCTGCCGTCGTAGAGCCGCACCTTGTCGCCGTCGAGGAAGTGCGGGGCGGTGTCCAGGAAATGGACCCTCGGGTTCCGGGTGGCGAACTCACGGATCCAGCCATGGACGCGCTCCCGGGCATTCCGCATGGAAGCCAGTTCCGTCGTCTTCGTCCACCGCCCGAGGTCGGTGCTGGTCCGATGAAAACCTTCATCACCGAAGGGCAGCTCCGGGGCCTGGCCAATCATGAGAAAGTGCGAGCCGGGCAGCATGGCTACCAGATTTGAAAGGCCGGCATCGAACTCCTGACGACT
This sequence comes from Limisphaerales bacterium, assembly GCA_965284395.1. GTDB lineage: Bacteria > Verrucomicrobiota > Verrucomicrobiia > Limisphaerales > UBA9464 > UBA6176. The sequence goes on from OZ260084.1 coordinate 3,079,651, forward strand.
CCAACGGGCATGCGTGAACCACCTGGTTCCTACGACTACCACCGGAGGGCGATGGGTGGCAAAGCACTCGCGCCGGATCCGATCGAGTTCCAGGCGAGTCTCCATCGACCACATGCCTGGCTTCCCGTACTCGTTGAGGTTCGCGCCGGGCGGCACGAAGAAGGGCGACGTGGCTGATGCGGGAAAGGCCCTGTAGTTCCAGCCAAGTTCACCGAAGACGCTGTCCAATGCCGGCAGCCATGACTTCGCGTGCGAATCGCCAATCAACACCACCCGGACCGGTCCGGGAATCGGCACCACGCGGCGAAGGCCGCCCTGGGGATCCCGAATGAGGTTGGATTCGAGGCAACCTCGTTCTCCGCTCCAGAGTGATTTCGACTCGACCAGGTCGGCGTTGCACCAGGCTGACGGAACGTCGTGCGTCTCGGACCCGCGCCACCGGAGGCGTGGAAGAACGAATGCCAGAACCCCTACCGCGGCCACCGGGATCACGATCCGGAAAAGGACCCGTTCCTCGGCCAGTGATCTCGTCGGAACCTCGACCATGTGATAGCTGGCGATTCCCAGTCCGAGTCCGGTCGCAAACAGCATCCAGGTCTCCTCGAATCCCGCTTGTCGGCTGAGCACGATGACGGGCCAGTGCCAGAGATACCACGAGTACGAGATCTTGCCGACGTACACGACGGGGCCAAGCGAGAGGATGCGGCGGGCGAGTCCAGATTCGCGGCCCAGGCCGATCAGAAGGGCGGCACCCAACGTGGGGAGGAGCCCGGCCGGGGCGGGGAACCAATCCCCTTTCCGGACCACGAAGAACGACGCCAGAACCATCAACCCGCCGAGGTCGGCGAGCATGGCCCTTCGGCGTCCTGCGGGAATCAAGGCGTCGAGCCTGACCTGCCCGAGAGCCAGGAGGCAGCCCACCAGCAGCTCCCAGGCGCGAGTGGGAAGGAGGTAGAAGGCAGCGGCGGGGTAGGTGCGGGCTCCGTAGATCGCGAGCCCGAAGCTCGCGAAGGCCACTGCCACAAGGATCCACTTCATCCGGCGGACCCCCAACCGTGCCAGGAGCAGCATCGACAGTGGGAAAATCAGGTAGAACTGCTCCTCCACGGACAGGGACCAGCAATGCAGCAGCGAGAAGTCTTCTGCCTCCGGGCCCCAGTAGTTCCCGGCGTTCCGGTACATGCAGATGTTGGCCCAGAAGGTCAGCGCTGAGGTGACCTGAACGCCCAGGAACCGGAACTCTGGCCCCACCAGGATCATGTACCCCGCTGCGATCGTCATCGCGAGCATGACTCCCAGCGCTGGCATGAGGCGGCGGGCACGCCGTCGCCAGAAGTCCCAGAGTCGGAAGGTTCCCTCTGCCTGCTGTCGAGCGATGATCGAAGTGATGAGGAACCCCGAGATCACGAAGAAGACGTCCACGCCCACGAAGCCCCCCGGAATCCAGGAGGCCCCAAGGTGAAACGCGACCACGGCCAGGACCGCGATGGCACGGAGGCCGTCGACCTCCGGCCGATACTGGATGGATGAACTCATCAGGGCGTGGCGCGCGAGCACCGACCGCGACAGGATACCAAACGGTGGAGCCGGAGGCATCCCGAAGTTGTGGTGCCGGCGCTCAGGGGCTTGGACTCCCCGAGGCTCCCGCGCGGTGGCATTCCAGCAACGCCTTGCGGAAGGCGCCAGTCAGGCGCATGGCACCCTCGACGCTGACGTGGTCATCGTCGCGATAGAGCGTCGCCCTGCCTTCGTAGAGGCGGACCTGGTCGCCGTCGAGGAAGTGACTAGCCGTTTCCAGGAAGTGGACTCGGGGATTCTCCGCAGCGAACTCCAGGATCCAGCCATGGATCCGATCGCGGATCGCCCGGCTTGAAGGAAGCTCGTTCAACCGGGTCCAGCGGCCGGTGCCCTGACCGGGCAGGAAGAATCCCTTGGCACCTTGAGGCAATTCCGGAGGTTGTCCGATGAAGAGGAACTGGGACCTCGGCGACAGAACGAGGAGATTCGACAGGCCGGCGCGGAACTGCTGACGGTCCCAGGAACGATGGGTGTACCAGCGGGCCCCGACCACCACGAGCGGGGGGTGGTGGGTGGTGAGGAAGGCGCGACGGTTCCGGTCGAGTTCGAACCGCTGTTCGGCGGTCCAGTGGGTCGGCGTCGAGTAGTCGGTGGGCTTGCCGCCATCCGGGATGAAGAAGGGCGAGGTCGCGGAGGCGGGGAAGGCGGAGTAGTTCCAGCCGAGCTCCGCAAACACGGTGTCCAGGGCTGGCAACCACGATTTGGCATGGGAATCGCCAATCAACGCAGCCTGTATCGGGCCAGGAATCGGAGTTGCCCTGCGAACGCCCAGCCGAGGGTCGATCACGAGCCCAGCCTCCAGGCAGCCGGGTTCCTCTCCCCATTGCTGCCGCCAGGGCACCAGATCCGCGGTGCACCATTGGCTGGGAACGTCGTGCTGCTGGTAGTTGCGCAGGTCCAGCAAGGGGATCAGGACTGTGAGCCCTCCGACCAAGGCCACCGGGAGTACGATCCTGAGGGCGACCCGCGTTTCTGGGAGTGCCCGCGTGGGGATTTCCAACCAGTGGTAGCTCACGATTGCCAGCGCCAGTCCGCCCGCGAACAGGACCCTGGCTTCCTCGAATCCCATTTGACGGCTCAGCACGATGACCGGCCAGTGGAACAGGTACCAGGAGTACGAAATCCTTCCCAGGTACACGATCGGTGCCGTCGACAGGAACCGCCGGAAGCCTCCTGCGTCCCGACCCAGTCCTATCAGCATCGCGGCACCCAGGGTCGGCAGCAGCCCGGCCGGGGCCGGGAACCAATCTCCCTTGCGGACCACGAAGAAGGACGCCACGACCATCAAGCCACCGAGATCGCCCCACAGCGCCCGCCGCGAGCCCTTCGAAACCCAGGAGCGGAGCCGATCCTGCTCCAGCGCCAGTAGACTGCCGATAAGCAGCTCCCAGGCCCGGGTGGGAAGCAGGTAGAACGTTGCGGCCGGATATCGGCGGGTGGCGAAGAGCGCGAGTCCGAAGCTGACGGCGGCTCCAGCCACCAGGATCCACCTCGTCCTGCCGCCGTGCTTTCGGGCAAGGAAGAGCATCGCCAGGGGAAACAGCAGGTAGAACTGCTCCTCTACGGAGAGCGACCAGCAATGCAACAGCGAGAAATCCTCCGCTTCGGGCCCCCAGTAGTTCCCGGCGTTCCGATACATGCAGATGTTGGCCCAGAAGGTGAGGGCCGAGACACCTTGCAGCCCCAGGAAATGGTACTCCTCGCCGATCAGGATCAGGTACCCGCCTGCGGAAGTCAGTGCCAGCATCGCCCCGAGGGCAGGCAGGATTCGACGGGCTCTCCGTAGCCAGAAGTTCCCAAGATGGAACGTTCCCTCACCCAGTTCCCGGGCGATGATCGAGGTGATCAGGAATCCGGAGATCACGAAGAACACATCGACACCGACGAATCCACCGGGAATCCAGGAGATCCCCAGGTGGAAGGCGACGACCGCGAGGATCGCCACGGCACGAAGGCCATCGATCTCCGGGCGGTACTGGACGGGAAGATGGCCTTGTGTGGATCTGACGGCTTGCAAGGCGGCGACGATAGCCCTCGTCCGGAGTTGGTGCACCCCCAACCTCGGCTGGCTTCGACTGGAGGCTACATTTGACAGAAACCTTGCTTGCGGTCGGAACGGGGTGGCCTTTACTGGCCGTGGTGCTGCCCCCCCGTGGGCGGTGCCTTCCCATGGAAAAACTGCTTCTGATCGATGACGAGGTGGACGTTCAGTACTCGTTCCGCCGGATTTTCGATTCTCCGGACCTTGAACTCCACACGGCCTCCAGCGGTGAAGAAGGTCTACGGCTGATCCCACAGGTCCGGCCGGATCTGGTCATCACCGACATCCGCATGGCCGGCATCAACGGACTCGAGACGCTGCGCCGGATCCGCCAGCTGGACCCCAAGCTGCCCGTCATCCTGATGACCGCCTATGGCACGACGCAGACGGCCATCGAGGCGATGAAGCTGGGCGCCTTCGACTACCTGCTGAAGCCCTTTGACGTCCCCCGCCTGAAGCAGTTGGTCGGCGATGCCCTCAAGGCTTCCCGCGACATGCGCCAGACCGTCGCCGTCGCCCCGCAGCTGGAGCAGCAGGATTACGATCTCGGCGTGATCGGACGTTCGGACCCGATGCAGTCGGTCTTCAAGCTGATCGGGCAGGTGGCCTACACGGACGCGACGGTGCTGATCACCGGCGAGAGCGGCACGGGCAAGGAACTGGTGGCCCGGGCGATCTACCACAACAGCCGCCGGAGCCAGCAGCCGTTCCTGGCGATCAATTGCGCTGCCATCCCCGAGAACCTGCTGGAGAGCGAGTTGTTCGGCCACGAGAAGGGGGCCTTCACGGGCGCGAGCCAGCAGCGCATCGGCAAGTTCGAGCAATGCCACGGGGGAACGCTTTTCCTGGATGAGATTGGCGACATGTCGCCGACGACGCAGACCAAGATTCTCCGCGTCCTGCAGAGTGGAACCTTCGAACGGGTTGGTGGCAACTCTCCCATCCGTGTCGACGTCCGCATCATCGCCGCGACCAACAAGCCGCTTGAGGACGCCGTCGCCAACCGGCAGTTCCGCGAGGATCTTTTCTACCGTTTGAACGTCGTCCGGATCCAGATGCCGCCCCTGCGGGAGCGTCGCGATGACATCCGGCTCCTCGTGGACTACTTCCTGCGCAAGCTCGCTGGTGCCGGGGTTCCCAAGACGATCAGTACCTCCGCCGTGGCCGCCCTCGAAGCGTATCACTGGCCCGGAAACGTCCGCGAACTGGAGAACATCATCCGGCGTGCGACGGTCGTGGCCAAGGGCCCGGCCATCCTGTTTTCGGACTTGCCGCCGGAGGTGGCCGCCGCAGTCCAGAAGGCCACGGCCGCCAGCACCGCGGCTGCGACGAGCGTGGCATCCGCGGCTTCCTCCGCAGCCACGGCTGGGTCTGCTCCGGCTGCGGGATCCGCAGGCACGGCGACTGCGGCAGCCTCGCGGACGGATCCCCTCACGATTCCCGAGATTGCCCAGATCCTGTTCCGTTACGCCCGGGCGGATTCCAAGTTGCGCGTGCTTCCCGCCGTGGAGCGCGAGCTCGTCATCCAGGCCCTCAAGGAGACGGCCGGCAACCAGGTGCAGGCTGCGAAGATGCTCGGCATCACCCGCGCCACCCTCCGGAAACGTGTCGAGAAGTTCGGCATCCGGCGCGAACTGAACGTGGCCTGAACGACATCTCCTCCGCCCTCCCCTCCCTGCATGAACATGGCCGTCCCCGTCCTGAGCACCGACGGAATGCGGGGGTGGGAACAGGCCTCCTGGAAGTCCGGGCTTCGCGAACGCGAGGTCATCGCGCGGGTTGGGGCTGCACTCGCTGCCTGGCTTCGCCGGACTTTTCCTGCCGGCTCACGCCTGCTGCTGGTCTGCGGCAAGGGGCACAACGGCGATGATGTGCGGGCCGCCGTCCCGCACCTAGCCGGCTTCGCCGTCGAAGTCGCCGATGTCCGCGATCCGGCGCTGGATCTTTCGCGCCTCCAGGGTGCCCTGGGCCGACATCCGGATGTCATCGTCGACGGCCTGTTCGGCATCGGCCTCAACCGCCTCCTGGAAGCGCCCTGGACCCGGGTCATCGAGCTGCTCAATCAATGTCCGGCGCGCATCGTGGCCATGGACGTCCCCTCGGGCCTCGACGCGGACACGGGACAGGTCCTCGGGACCGCGATCCGGGCTGAGTGGACCCTGACCGTGGGTGCCGTGAAACGGGGCCTGATCCGGACGGAAGTCGCGGAATTCACCGGGCGGCTCGTCGTCCTGCGCGAAGTGGGCCTGCTTCCGTGGTCCGGGTCGCTGGCGGCGCCCCACGCCTGGGTGGGCGACGAGGCGGAGTTCCACGACTGGCCGCCAGCCCGGAAGTCGACGGCGCACAAGGGCGACTTCGGTCACGTGGTGATCCTCGCGGGAAGCGTTGGCTACCACGGTGCAGCAGTCCTCGCTGCTCGCGGTGCGCTTCGCGCCCAGCCGGGACTGGTGACCGTCGTGACCTCGCCGGATGCCTACCTGCCGGTCGCATCACAGCTCGCGGCGGCCATGGTGCGTCCCTGGTCGTCCGATTGCCGGCTTCCTTCGAGGGCTACGGCCGTGGTCGTGGGACCGGGCCTTGCCGATCCAGGTCTTCCCGACGGCTTGCGCCGCTGGATCGCCGAGCTCTGGACTGGTTGCGAGGTTCCCGTCGTGGCCGATGCCTCCGCGCTCGATGTCCTGCCGTCCGCAGCGGGTCCGTCGGGTGCGGTGCGTGTCGTGACACCCCATGCCGGCGAGGCGGGGAGGTTGTTGGGCGTGAGCCCGGCTGAGGTGCAGGCCGATCGCCCTGGTGCGTTGGAGCGGTTGTCGGCGCGGATGGATAACGCGTGGGTGGTCCTCAAGGGGCAGGGCACGCTCGTCGGCCGAGCCGGTGAATTGCCTTGGTGGAATCCGACGGGCAATGCGGGCCTGGCCCAGGGCGGCAGCGGGGATGTCCTCGCCGGGTTCCTTGGCGCGAGCCTTGCCCAGCCCAGCCTCGTCGCGGATGTCGTCCGGACCATCCGCGGCGCGGTGTTCCGACACGGCCAGGCCGCCGACCGGCTCGAAGCCACCCGCGAACCGTGGTCAGCTGAGGATCTCGCCAGGGCTGTGCGGTGGTGATCCTGGAGTCAGGGTCTGGATCGGGCCGGGTTGCGAGTTCCCGGGCCGGCAGTCAGATCCTTGCGGGGTATGACCCAGAATCCGGCCTGGGCGGGATGGTAAACGAGGATCTGATCCCGGAAGGCGCGCACGGCGAGGCGCCGGAAGGTCATGTCGGCACCCGCCCTGCGGGATTCGTCAGGGCAGGGAAGCCGTCCCTTCGAGGTGTCGTAGCGGACACGGAACGACCGACCATTCGAGTCACCGGGGCTGAGCACCGTGAGGATGCCGTGATCTTCCGGAATCGGGAGGTAGGATATGCCCGACTCCGGAAGCCGGTCGACGTAGACGACCAGATCGGAACCCAGCGGCAGGAATGATGTCCGAAGGCCGGAGTGCAGGTAGGGGATTTTCCAGGCCGGTCCCGAGCCGGGCTCAAACGTGGGAGGGGCAGGTCGGGGGCGATGTGGCTGCCCGGTGAGCTCGCCGTAGTCGTTGCGGTTCCATGCGAGGGCCAAGGTGGGCTTGGGCTTTTCGAGTTGCCACAGCCAGATCGCGGAGGTGGCCCTCTCCGGGAAGCCCGACAGGAGGACCGTCTGGGCGTGGGCCTGGGCGAAGCTCACCGGGTGTGGGAAGTTGACCGACCACGATTTGCCATCCCACCGGTGGAGCCTCTCGCCGGCCGCCACGAGGATGGAATCTTCGGGCCCCTCGATGAGCTGCAGGTTCTCGAACTTTTCCAGGGAATCGAGGGGTGTGGTGGCAGGGCGACGGCGGGTGCTGGCGAGGATCCGGACGGTGCCGCCATCGGTCGGGATCTCATAGATCGCGTCCTTGCTGATTCCGTAGAGGCGCTTGTGGAGCGCGAAGAGCACCGGAGGCGCCTGCCATGGGACTCGCATGGCAGGCCGCTCTGCTCCGGCGCTGGACCACGTGCGGAGGGAATTCCAATCGGAGACGTAAAGGATGTCCCCGAGTTGGCAGGAACTGGGGCGGACGACGGGGCCGTTGGGTTGGGTGACCACCATCTCGCCGATGAAGACCCAGTTCCCGGCCTTCGGGTCCCATTTTGCCCAGGCAGCGTATTCGGTGCTCTGGTTCGAGATGGCCCGCCCGGTGTTGACGAGCTCCATGAGGCTGAAGCGGGCATCCGCCCACAGGGAGTCTTCCGAAATCAGCAAGTCGTGGAGGGCGAGGTTCATGACGTTGAAGGGCCGCGGCCGCTTGGTGAAGATGACGTCGGTGAGACCGACGAACCGGCTGGGCGTCAGCACCGGGAAGTTCGTCATGGATTCCGACGCCGAGCCGGCAGCCGGGGCGCTGCGGGGAGCCGGCGGGATTGGGTTGGTAGGGGCTCCGACGAATTCGCGGAATGACATGGGCCGCTGTGGAGGGGCCGAAGGCAACGGCGTCGGAGAGGGCACCTGTGCTGTCTGGGGTGGTTGTCCGCCCGACCGTACGATCATGTCGAGCCTGGTGCCGAGGGTGCGGAGTTGGATGCCGGCCCGGGCGCTGGACCCCCAGGTGGGTGAGACGCCGCCCTGGGCCTGGATCTGGGCGACGAGATGGGCCATGAACAGATCCACGAGGGGCCGGAGTTCCTGGGCCTGCGCCGGGGTCAGGTTGAGTTCGGTGGGGTTGAACAGTTGGTCGTAGTCGGCTGCGCTTCCGGGAGTCGTTGCCTGAAGGAAAGCCTTCCGACGGGCGAAGAGATCACTGGCGGCTGGAGCCGCTTGAGGAGTCGTTGGTGGCGCGGAGGACGGAGCGGCGGCCGCAGCCTGCGCCAGTGCGGACGGCGGGGTAGCCGGGCTGGGACGCAACGGACGCGCGGGAGTGCCGCGGGTGGCATTTCTCCACTCGGTCTCGATTCCGACTATCAACGCCCGGGCCTCCCCCGTCAGGTACAGCGTCCGGGTGGTGCGCTCCGAGACCGGCAGGTCCGCCAACGCGAGGATGCCCCAGTAGCCGCCGAGCAGGTTGACGGGATGACGGATGAAGTCGTCCCGATGGGTCTGGAACATCCCGAGCAGTTCATTGAACCGGGCCTCACGGCTCGCCCAATCGTAGGAGCCGGCGACTTCCAGCGCCTTCGCCTCCATCCGATGCAGGAAGTTGGTGGACGCGGCGAGTTCGGATACGAACGATTGCCAGACTCCATGGGCGCGCGCGCGGTCCGCGGGTGTCCAGGCAAGGACCTGGGGTTGGTCGTGCTTCCGGACCCAGAATGGCCCGTGGATGAAACTGAACACCGGGCTGGACATCAGCGTGCGCCACAGGCCGACGCAATCGTCCGGAGTTTCCCGCCAGAATGGTCCCCAGGCGACGAGGGTCTGGAAGATGTTCGTCGAGTGTGCGAGTGCGGGGCCGGCATCGTAATCCTGGAGGGCCGAGCCCTTCGGCCAGTATTCGGCCCGGACGGAAGTCGAGGCGAGGAGCCGATCCTCGGTGCGGCGGGCCTCGCTGCGGAGAGCGGCCAGTTCATCCTTCTGGGATTCAATCAGGGCTGGATTGAGCCTCGCTCCCTGGAGGATGGGTCCTGTTGCCATGAGGGTTTCGACACCGGCCAGGTACCAGTCCGATGCGGGCGTGGGCTCCGTCGGGGGAAGCGTCGCGGAGAACTGGTTGTACAGGCCGAGGGCCCGGGTGGCCTGGGCGATCTGGGCAGGCGTCGGGGGCGGGGTCTTGCGCGTGAACGAGATCTTGAGGCGATTCCCGTTGGTAAGGATGCGGGGGAGGGCCCCGGGTTCGGAGTTGAAGACGTCGCGCAAGGCACCTTCGAGATTGGCGACGTCCCCATCCACCAGTTCCCCCCAGTGCATCTTCCTGGTCTGTGCGAGTTCTGGAAGCAGGGCACGCACGCGCACGAGGGCGGCCTCCGCATCCTGGCGGCCCAGCGCCCAGGCGGCGTCCGATGCGGCCCGGGCCTCAGGCCACAGCTCCCACCGGGCAGCCCAGCGCGCCTCGTCCAGGAAACGGGTGGCCTCGGCGTCGGGCTTCCAGACGACAGGCTCGACGGGCCTCAAAAGCACCTCGAGCACCCGCGTTGCGAGCCGGTCCACCAGCGCGGGGAGTTGGTCTCGTGGCCCCTTCAAGGAGATGTCCGAGGTGGGAATGCCGCCGGGCCCGGTCAGGCGCAGGTCGAGGCTGATGGTGTCGGTGGAGGTTCCGTCGCGGTCGATCGTGCCTTCGAGGAGGTAGCGGCCATTCCAGAAGGTCTCGTCGGCGGGTTGGAGCTCCTTCTCTTCGGCGAGCAGGTCGAGGCGCCGACGCTCGAGGACAAAGAGGCGCCGGTCCATCGACAGCCGTTCGATGGCGAGCAGCGTCAATTGCCGCTCAAGTTCCCGGGAGGCTTGGGAGGACACGGCGGCCCGGAGATTCACGATCGACAGGGGAATGGCGTCGTCGACGGTCACACCCAGCTTTGCGAACAAGGGATCGAAACGGGCAGCCAGAACGGCAGCCCAGCGAACCGGATCGGCAACGGGATCGGGTGTCCTGGCGGTGCCGAGCAGGACGCCGGACCGCACCGCGATGAGGCGGGCGTGGAGGAAACGGTTCGTGTCCTGGCGCGACGGATCCAGGAGGAGCAGGCCGTCGGCCTTGAGCAGTTGACCCAACTTCACGGGGTCACGGCCCTGAGCCGAGACCGACTGTTCGCGCAGGATGCGCCGGACCTGATCCCGTTCGACGAGTTGGAGCGCGGGCTTCTGGGACAGTTCGACGGTGAGCAGGTCGGCGAGGTCCGTGGGGGTGCCGTTGCCGGAGAGGATGGCGATGCGGAGCGGTGTCGCAGGCTGGGCGTGGAGGACGTGCCCGCAGAGCAGGCTGAGCCAAAGCACGAGGAGGCCGAATCGCGAACGAAAGGTATCTGATCGGGCGTGCATCCCGGGCTGGCACGAGGGCGTGAGTGGGCAGTAGTTGGGCTTCATGGACTCGATCGACCCTCGCAATGTCCAATCCGCGGCGAGGGACGGTCAAGCAGCGAAGCCTGCGCCCGGTTTCACGATCCCGGAGTGGGAGCGTCGAGGATCTGTCGGGCGGACTGTAGGTCGGGTGTATCGGCGCCCTCGGTGAAGTGGGCGAGGATGTCCTGCAGCATCATTCGGGACGTGGGTGGATTGGAGAGTTTGAGCTCCATGCGGACGAGGCTGGTGACGGCGCGGAGGGCGAGGGCGTGGGACGACTGGGCCCGGGCCTTTTCGAGGGCGTGGTGGAAACAGGCTGCGGCCTGTTCAGGAGGGTTGCCCTGGAGCAGGAGGGATTCGCCGGCGAGCCGGAGACGTTCGGGTTCCCAGTAACGCTCGTCGGTCTCGTCGATGAAGGCCTGGGCCTGCGACAGGGCGTCCATGCACAGGGACCACTCCTCGCGTCGGATGTGCGTTTCGGCGAGGAGGCAGAGGAAGTAGCCGCGGCCCAGGTTTGAGCCCTTCTCCCTCCAGTACGCGAGGCCCTGGTGGATGAGGGCGACGGGGTCGGTGCCGGGGACCGGGATCTGGGCGGCGGCCCAACCGAGGAGCACCTGGTTCCAGCCGATCCAGAAGGGAAAGCCGCGATCCTGGCAGAGGGTCATGGCGCGGGTGGCGAGTTCGCGGACGCGTGGGACGTTGCCGCAGAACTGCTCCAGCCAGGCAGCGAAGCTCAGGGCGAGGGCGATGGAGAACGGGTGCTGCAGCTGTTCGGCGAGGGCGATGGCGGAGGCGCTTTCGTGCCGTGCCTGATCCGGTCGCCCGAGCATCCAGAGATTCCAGGAGAGGTAGGAACGGCAGGTGACGCGGGGATCGACGACGTCGTAGATGTCACGGATGAGGCGGTCGTCGCCGGCCTGCGAGGTCGTCTTCTCGATGACCTGGGTGACGTGTTCGACCGAGGCTGGGTAGCGGGCCCGGTAGAAGAGGGTCGCACCGAGGGCGCGGTTGGCGGCAATGAGGAAGGCGTCGTTTTCCTGGCGTCGGGCGAGATCGAGGAGGTCGAGTCCCTTGCGGGTGGCGATGTCGTACTCGGCGCGGAGCATGTGGAGGCGCCAGAGGCCGTAGCGGGACTGGAACAGCTGGCCCGGGAGGCCGAACTGTTCGCAGAGGTCCCGGGCGCGGACGTAGTTCTGCTCGACTTCGATGGCACCGTACCCACGGGTGGCGGTCAGGGAAGCACCGAGGCCGAGGAGGGTGGTGATCTCGAGTTGCCCGCGCTGCGCGTTCTCAGGGAGTGGGCGGACGAGTTCGAGGGCGTGGCTGAAGTGGACAATGGCCTCGTTGTGGGAGGACTGGGACGCGGCGCGGGCCCCGGCCTTCTGGAGGTAGGGGATGGCCTGCCAGCCGAGGTTCGCCTCGGTATAGTGGTGGGCGAGGATCTCCGGTTCGGCGGCTACCACTTCGGGGAAATGCTCCTCTAGGGCGTGCGCGATGAGCCGGTGGTAATGCTGGCGCCGGCTCCGGACGAGGGACTGGTAAGCCGCCTCCTGGACGAGGATGTGCTGGAAGGCGTACCGGCCGCTGTCGGGTCCCCAGGGTTGGTCGATGATCTCCTCGTCGAGCAACTGCCGCAGGCTGTGGCGGAGGAAGGCGTCCTCCAGGGGGTAGACGTAGCGGACGAGTTCGTAGGTGAACTCGCGTCCGATGACGGCAGCGATCTGGGCGATCTCCTTCACGGCGGACAGCCGGTCGAGGCGCGCCATGAGGGAATCGCGGAGCGTCGAAGGGATCGCGAGGGGTGGGAGCGGGCCGTTGAGTCGGAAGGAATCCGTGCCCTCCTCGAGGAGGCCGGAGCCGATGATCATCTTGGTGAGTTCCTCGGCAAAGAGGGGGACGCCGTCGGCCCGTTCGATGATCTGTTCGACGACTTCGTCGGGAAGCCGCTTCCCGCGCGCGACCCGGAGGCAGATGGTCCGGGTCTGGGAGGCATCCAGTCGTTCGAGGGGGAGGACCCGGGTGTTGGGCGGATCGCCCCACTGCGCGAGGAATTCGGGCCGGGCTGTGAACACCGCGAGCATCCGGTGGCTGGGGATCGTCTGGACGAGCTCTCGGAGCGTTTCGAGAGTGGTGGGATCCACCCAATGGAGATCCTCGACGACGAACAGCAGGGGTTGCTTGAGCGAGCGGTCGTCGAGGATCCGCCGCATGCTGTCCATGTAGTGCCGACGTTGCTGGGCCGGGTCCATGGGGGACGGCTCGTATCCGGCCTCGGGCGGGAGCGAGTGGTACGCGGCGAACACGGGGAGTGACTCGCGGGGATCGAGGCCGTACTGGACGATCATGCCCTCGAGCTTGTTGAGGCGTTCGCGTGGGGCGTCCTGGCGTTGGATCTTGAGGACGACACGCTCGATCAGGTCGATGAACGGATACATCGACGTGTTCTGGTGGTAGGGCGAGCACTGGCAGGGGGTCAACCAGGCGTCGGGCAGGTTGGCCACATGCTCCTTCATCATCTGGACGAGCCTGGATTTCCCGATGCCGCCTTCGCCGGTGATGAGGATGGCGTGGCCGGCCCCGGAAGCGGCGAGTTCCCAATCGCGCATGAGCAGTTCGACCTCCTGGTCGCGCCCGGTAAGCGGGGTGAGGGTCGAACGGCCGGCGGCTTCGAGGCGGCCGCGTGCGGTGCTCTCTGCCGTGACGCAGAAGATCTCCATCGGCTGGGCGACTCCCCGGAGGGAATGGAAGCCGATGCTCCGGCAGGCGAAGAAGCCCTGAATGAGTTGCTGGGTCACCGAGCTGACGACGACGGTGTCGAGGGCAGCGATCGACTGGACGCGCGAGGCGACGTTGAGGGTTTCGCCGAGGGCCATCTTCTGCCAGTCGCCCGCGCGATCGTCGCCCACGACCATGAGGCCGGTGTGGATGCCGACCCGGACCTGGAGGTTGAGGTTCATCTCCCGTTCGAGACGGGAGTTGAGGGGGGCCATGCCCTCGAGGATTCCGAGACCGGTGCGGACGGCGCGGTGGGCGTCGTCCTCGTAGGCCTTGGGGTATCCGAACATGATGAGGACGCCATCACCGAGGTAGTTGGCGATGTGTCCGCCGTAGCGCTGGCAGACGGCGCGGCACACGGCGTAGTAGGCGTGGACGACGGTATTGAGGTCTTCCGGGTCGAGTCGTTGGGAGAGCGAGGTGAACGATGCGAGATCCGAGAAGATCACGGTCGTCTGGCGGCGCTCGGCGAGTGCCGGGACCTCCGGGTCAGGCTCGGATGGGCGTGTGGCCGCGCCGGTGGCTTCAGCTGGGGCTATTCGCGCGCGGGGAACCGGATTCCAGGCACCTGGGGCTTGCGAGGCAGAGGCTGTGGCGGGGGGGCGGGTTGAGCCGGGGCGCCTGGATCTGTGACGCGAATCCCACACTCGTGGCAGAACCGGGCCGAGGCCGGGAGTTCGGTCCGGCACTGCGGGCAGCGCGGCTTCAACGCGCTGCCGCATTCCGTGCAGAACTTCGAGCTGTGCGGATTTCGCGTCTGGCACTGGTTGCAGATCATGGATGGAGACCGGATGCGCCACCCTCAGGCGCGGCCGTCAGCATTGGAGAAAGCCCGGCCCAGGGCGATCCCGCTCTCTTCAGGTGGTTCCCGTACGGCTTCGGGACGGCATTCAGGGGAGTTCAAAGCTCGGGCCGAGGACGGTGCCGGCGATGCCGGAAGGGATGTTCATGAGTCCGAGGACCCGTTGCTTGAGATCGAGCATCAGGGGAACGGCCTGGCGGATGCGTCCCTTTTGGCCACCGAGGCCGTCCTCCAGGGCGCGGAGGAGTTCGAGCCAGACCTGATTGCAGGCGTCCATTTCGGCACGGATCGGGGAGCCGGGTGCGAACCATCCGGACTGCGGGTTGGCCACCATGTTGCGGGAGGCGGTCCAGTCGACGGGGAGCAGGGGGCCGGTGGGGCCACTGCGGGGGGAGTCGCCGGCCTGGAAGCGGCGGCCGAGCGCGATCTCCAGGAAGCGGTAGTAGTGGGCGAGTTCGTAACCGAGGGCGTCGAGGGGATGGTCGTCCTCCTGGATCCCTTGGTGGGCACCCTCTCCCTGGTCGCAGATCTCGGCGATGGCCTTCAGGGCGGATTCGAGGCTGTCGACGACGAAGACGCGCCCGTGGCCGTTGTAGAAATCGGCCGGAGTGACCTGACGTTCGGGTTGGTGGTCGAAGCGCAGCTCACCCTTCTTCGCGAGACGGCGCATCCCCGCGGCAATCGCTTCATAGAACTGGCCGATGGTGGCGTATCCGTCGGCCCTGGGCTTGGTGCCACGGGGCGTGGGCTGTTCGATGCGCATGAACGCGGCGATGGCATCGCGGCTGAAGGGGAGGAGGCTGACGCTGAAACTGCCGTCGCTGCCGGGCAGCGAGGTGGGGTACTGCGGGGCGACACCCCGACGGGCGAGGATGGGCGTGCCGCCGACGGCATTGAGGAGGTTGGCGGCGAGCGTGAGGTGGAGCATTTCCTCCAGGAGCACGCTCCGGATGAGCCCGGCGACCTCGACGTTGCAGCCGTCGGGGATCGAATACAGGGCGCAGAGGTACGGAGGGAGTGTGGACAGTTCCAGTTCGAGAGCGACCTGGAGGTGGGCCTGGAGTGCGGCGACGTCTTCGATGCCGCCGGAGCCGGCGTGGAGTTGGCGGAGCTTTTGGGCGATCATGTCAGGCAGCGTCGCGGTTGAGGTCCCGAAGGATGGAGTCGGCCGCCCGGAAGGCGAGGGCGGCCATGGTGAGGGAAGGGTTGGAAGTTCCGAGGGTGGTCATCGATCCACAGCCGACCACGTACAGGTTCTGGTGGTCCCAGGATCGCATCCAGGAATCGGTGACCGAATTCAGCGAGCTGGAGCCCATTCGGTGGGTTCCGACGAGGTGGCCGCAGCCCTTGTATTCGTAGCCGCGGCCGTTGTATTCGACGTAGCCGGGCGCCGTGCGGGAGTAGGTGGTGCAGTCCTGGATGCGGGCACGGGCAAAGATGCGGTCGGAGACTTCCCGGGCGGTCTCGAAGGCCTTCAACAGGTATTCGTCGATGCGGTAGTGGATGACCGGGCGCGGGATGCCGAGCGGATCGAGGTAATGGGGGTCGATGGTGACGCGGTTGTAGGAGCGGCCGATCTGCTCGAATTCCCACTGGAGACAGATCTGCCGCGAGAAGTCGTGCGCGACTTTCTGGCGGAGCTTCTGGCCGAAGAGGCCCTGTCCCACGAGCTCGGAGAACGGCAAGCCGGGGGCGAAGGCGCTCCAGACCCAGCCCCAGTTGTCGATGGGCACGACGAAGGCGGAGAGCTCGGATCGGAAGGGGCCGTCCCGGAAGGTGGGGATGGCGTTGGTGGAGCCGGGTCCACGGAAGGGCCACACGGGTTCCTCGGTGAGTCCCCAGGTGAGCATCGTCGGGTGGTCCATCAGGTTGCGGCCGACCTGATCGCTGCCGTTGGCGACTCCGGATGCGAGGAGGAGCTTGGCGGATTCGACGGCGTGGGCGGCGACGACGTAGGTCTTGCCGCGGGCGGTCATCCGGGTAGGCGGGCCACCGCTGGTCTCGTAGGCAAGGTACTCGACGTGGTCGACGCGGCCGGAGGCGTTGTCGAGGACGATGCGGGAAGCGACGCTCTGGTTCCGGATGGTGACGCGTGGGCCGGAGGGCGTGGAGAACGCGGCGACCCGGCGCCACGTGCGGAGGGCGGAGTACTTTGCCTGGACGGGGCAGATCGGGGTGCAGCTGGAGTTGCCCTGACAACGTTCGCCGCGGAGCGGGTTGGTCGGTGTTCCGACCGGGGTGTAGCCGCGTTCGCCGGTCCTGGGATCGACGTAGTCCGGATTCGGCATCGAGTTCCGACCTTGGGGGGTGGGTGTGATGTAGGGCCGGTAGTTGCGACCGAGGACGGGGACTTCGACGCCCTGCATACGTTCGGAAAGATGCTTGGCCATGACGCTGTCCGGGAGTCGCGTCATGGGGAACGAGTAGTCGCCCCAGAACCGGGCGGCATCGACGCCGGGGAGGTTTTGGGCGGACACGTCTCCCGCGACGCCCATTTCATTCTCGGCGAGTTCGTAGTGGGGCTTGAGGTCCTCGTAGGTGATGGGCCAGTCGTCACCGACGCCGTAGGTGCTGCGGAGCCTGAAGTCGTTGGGAAGCATCCGGAGCGTGGTCCCGAGCCAGTGCAGGGTGCCGCCCTTGGTGCGGCTGTAGTCGCTGGAGAACGGATGGGGCCCGTGCTGCACCCAGTAGCCGGCGGTGTCCGGGATGCCGGGCTTGATCTGGTTGAACTGGAGGACATCCGGCTGCGGGGCCATGGCGGTTGCCGGATAGGCTGAGTTGGGGACCTTGGCGACGGCGTTGTAGTAGGTCTCGACCGCGTCCTGCCAGCCCTCCTCGTCGTCGCGGGTGCCGCGACCCGCCTCAAGAACGAGGGTGCGTTTCCCGGCGCGGGCGAGTTGGAGGGCGATGATCGCACCGACCGGGCCGGCGCCGATGATGACGACGTCGTAGACGTCATCGATGGGTTTGGGAGAGGGCTTTTTCACGGCTTTGGGGGTGCTGGCAGCTTCAGGCTTTGGCGGCGTTGCCCATCCGGATGATGGCGGCGGCGTCGGGGGGAGGTTCGGCCCAGGAGCCGAATCCGGTGGGTTTGGCGCCTTGCGGATGTCCGCCGAAGGCACCCCAGACGAGGCCCTGGATGTAGGCCTGGGAGGAGACGATCTGCGTGGTATCGGCCGGGCTGCCTCCGTAGGCGTCCGCCCAGGTGCGGGGCAGGGCGTTCCACTGGCCGAGATACCAGAGCGAAATCACGTTGCGGGCCAGCGGACCGAACTTGGGATCCTGGAGGATCTGTTGGTCAATCGTGTCGGGCAGCTGTTGTTCATCCGATGTCTGGGCGAAAGCCGAGGCGAAGGCGGAAAGGAACTCCCCTGCGATGGCGATCCCCACGATCCGGACGAGGGTGTTCCAGTACTCGATGGCCATGCCGGTGCGGACGAGTTCGAGTTCGCTGAAGCCTGTTAGGGCGACGGAGGCGGCGAGGAACTGGCGGGAGGTATCCTGAGGGAAGTCCATGGGAAGGGGGTGGGGTCGGCCGGTGATGGCCATCACCGGCCGACCGTGGTTGGGGCGTTACTTCTTCTTGGAGCCGAGGCTGACGTAGTAGGCCCGGTTTTCGACAGCGGCGGGCGGCGAGTGGAAGATGCGGGCGGCGGCAACCTTGGGGTTCTTGCCGAGGATCTTCCGGGCGTCGACGGCCATCTCGTGCGTGCTCTTGCCGATGGTTAGGGCGAAGCGCTTCTGGTCGGCGGGCTTGAGGTTCAGGAATTCCTCGTAGAGGCCGAACATGTTCCAGCGGGAGCCGATGAGGTCCATGTCCTTGCCGCCGGGCGGGCGGTTGGGTCCGCCCGGGAGCATGCTGTAGAGCGTCAGGGGCGAGGCATTGCCGGGGGTGCCGACGAGGTTGGAGAAATCCGCGGTGAGCGTGTAGATCGGCAGCTTGTCGTTGCCGGGGTCATTCACCGTGTAGCTGAACTGGCGGGCGTCGGTGGAATTCGGGGAGGGGACGTTGTAGCTGAACGAAGTCAGGAATTTCCGTTCGCCGAACACGGTGACACCGGCCTGCACGGCGACGGCGTTGTCAGCGGGGACATGGAGGCGGAACTCCCCGATGAGCTTGGTCTGTTCCTGGCCGCGCAGGTAGTCCGCGAGGGACAGGACGGGAACGTGCTTCTCCTCCGCCTCGGGGTAGGCGTGGATGTTGAATTCGATCTCGTTGGTGGACGAGACGGCCATGGAAAGCAGGGCTCCGTAGTTCTGGAAATTGAGCGAGATGAGCGCCTTTCCTTGGGCTTCGGGGTCGCTGAAGCGCGCGCACTTCAGGCGGGTGTCACGCAGGTAGGGGGCGACGATCGCCTCGTCGACCCAGTAGTAGGTCCACAGTAGCGACAGCGAGCCGTAGAAGAACGGCATCTTGTAGTTGGGGTCTTCGGGCGGGAAGACGGGGGGTGTTGCCATGGTATGGTGGATGGAATGTTTGTGGTTGAGGGAACGCCGGTGGAAAGGGTTCAGAGGCCGACGATCACGGCCTTGGTTTCCGTGTAGAGTTCGAGGGCTTCGCCGCTCATCTCGCGTCCCCAGCCGGACTGCTTGTAACCGCCGAAGGGTAGGGCGGAGTCGAAGACGTAGTAGCAGTTGACCCAGACCGTGCCGGCATGGAAGGCGGCAGCGACGCGGTGGGCCCGGGCGACGTCGTTGGTCCAGAGGCCGGCGGCGAGCCCGTAGGTGCTGTCGTTGGCGCGGCGGATGAGGTCGGCTTCGTCATCGAAGGGTTCGGCCACTACGACGGGGCCGAAGATCTCCTCGCGGACGACCCGCATTTCCGGGCGGGTCCGGGTGATGATGGTGGGCTTGACGAAGTAGCCGCGTTCGCCGTGGCGGGAACCGCCGGTGAGGAACTCGGCGCCGTCCTGAAGACCGGATTCCAGGTAGCTGGTGACGCGCGTGAGCTGTTCCTGGGAGACGAGGGGGCCCATCTGCGTGCCGGCGTCGAGTCCGAAGCCGAGCTTGATCTGTGACGCGGCCCGGGTGATGCCGGAGACCACTTCGTCGAAGGACTCCCGCTGGACGAAAAGGCGGGTCCCGGCGACGCAGCACTGGCCCTGGTTGAAGAAGATCCCCTGGGTGGCTCCCGCGATGGCCTTGGCCATGTCCGGCGCGTCGTTGAAGATGACGTGCGGGGACTTGCCGCCCAGTTCGAGGCTGACCTTCTTCAGGTTGCCCGCAGCGGCGCGGACGATGAGCTTTCCAACCTCCGTCGACCCGGTGAACGCGACCTTGTCGACCCCGGGGTGGGCTGCGAGGGCGGCTCCTGCTGTTTCTCCGTAGCCCGTGACGATGTTCACCACGCCTTCGGGGACTCCGGCTTCCATCATCAGTTCCCCGAGGCGGATGGCGGTGAGCGGGGTCTGTTCAGCCGGCTTGAGGACGATCGTGCAGCCGGCGGCAAGCGCCGGAGCCAGCTTCCAGGCCGCCATCAGCAAAGGAAAGTTCCACGGAATGATCTGGCCCACCACGCCCACCGGTTCCCGGCGGGAATAGGCGTGGAACTTTCCGCCCGGGATGTATGGCGCCGAGATGTTGATGGTTTGGCCGGTGATCTTCGTGGCCCATCCCGCCATGTAGTGGAAGGCATCCGCCGAGAGCGGCAGGTCCACGTAGCGCGCCTCGGTCAGGGTCTTGCCGTTGTCGAGGGCCTCCAGTTCGGCGAGTTCATCGATGTGCTGGAGCATGAGGTCGCCGATCTTCCAGACGATGCGACCCCGCTCCGAAGGCGTCAGTCGGCCCCACGGGCCGTCCTCGAAGGCGGCCCGGGCGGCCCGGACGGCGCGATCGATGTCCTCCTCCGCTCCCTCGGCGCAATGCGCGAGGATGGATTCATCCGCGGGATTCCAGGTCGGAAAGGTCCGGCCACTCGCGGCGGGAACCCACTTGCCTCCGATGAGCAGGCCGTGGGCGCGCTGGATGAACTCGGCGTTGGTGCGGCTGATTGGAAGCGGAGTCGGGCGCTCTGCGGTCATGGCGAGGGGTAGAGAATCCTCTTAAGACTGGTCTGTTGTACCCAAGGTTCTCTAGTACTGTTCCCGGGGGGCTGACGCAGCCGCACACGACGGCATGACCGGACCCAGGCTCACCCGGATGTCACCGGATTCTGATCCCGGAGATTCAGGAAATCTTGAGGTGCGGATCTGTCAGCTGCGCCCGAGGGGCACCGCTCTCGCAGGCTTCACCGCGCCTTGTTCCGCAGGAGAACGAGGGACGGTCCCTTCTTCTCCCACATCTCCTTCACGAATTCCGGAACCGCCGTCGGCATCCGGATCAGGGAGCCGAGCGCGATGTCGTCGTCCCCGTCGCCATCGAGATCGCCCGCGTCGAGGGTCAGCCATCGTCCCGTCACGCATTCGGCAAAAGTCGATGCAGTGAACTGGAGTCGATCCTTGGTCCCGATGTTCTCGAACAGCAGAAAGCTCTCCCGAGGCGAGGCCTCGTAGTCGGGAAAGAACGAGACGGCGGCGATGTCGAGGTCGCCGTCCGCATCGAAGTCGCGGGCCAGCGCCCGGTAGGCACCGTTCATGGGGCCAAACCAAGCCTCCTCGAACTTGCGGTTACCGCGGTTCAGGTAGATCCGGACGCCGTGATGGGGACGGGCGGGAGAACGGGAGAAGTCGGCGTTGTCGCCATTCGTCACCAGCAGGTCCTGCTTCCCGTCGCCATTGAAGTCGGCCACCTCGAATCCGCTGTGTCCCCAGCTCGGATCCTTCTGGAACAGCGTGTGCCGCGTGAAGCCTCCCTTTCCGTCGCCGGCGAACAGCACCATCGTCTCGATCCACTGGGCGAACAGCACGACGAGGTCCCGGTTCCCGTCCCCGTCGAGGTCGGTGACCTCACAACGGATCGCGCCCGGCTTGTCCCACAGGACGTGCTCGGACCAGCGGTCCCCTTCAAGCCCTTCCCACCACGAGAACCGGCCCACGAAGTTGCCGTAGACGCAAAGCGTGAAGTCGAGCCGCCCATCGCCGTTCAGGTCCACGGGCTTCACGTCAGACACGCGCGGAAGCCCGGTGACGATCTCGGTGCGATCGTAGCTTCCGTCGGGCTTGCGTCGCATGCGGAGCACCTGGCCGCGCGGTTCCTCCCGCGGGAAGAAATGCCCGATGCAGGCCAGCCACTCGGTGTCACCCAGCGTCGTGCTGCTGACGGGAATGTTACCCAGCTTGACGCCCTCGCGGATCTCGAGCCCGGGGCCGATGACATTGAACCCCTGGAATCCCGCATCCCCGAGCAGCAGTCGGCGGTTTGGCGCGTCGATCCGGACGAGGGTGGTGAGCGGAGGCGAATGGCGGTCGGGCAGGGCAACCGTCTCGAATCCCTTCAGGCCGACGTGGATCTTCGCTTGATCCTGGATCGAGGAGAGTTTCTCGGGCGCGTTCCGGACGAAGTGCGAAGCCGCGAGGGCGAAGGCGGCTTCGGTCATAGCGGGCTTCTCGGGAAAGGCCTTGGATTCGACGAGGAGCGGAACGTCGAGGAAGCCAGCCTCTCGGGTCGGACGGTCGAGCCCGACCATGACCCGCATCTTGGGGAGCAGTTCGTTGGTCCAGGTCTGGCGGTCGAGCCGGGAGGGTTCCGGCAGCGCGTGACAGGCGGTGCAATGCGTCACCGCGGCGAGGCGCGCGGCTGCTGGATCCGGAGCCGCACCCTCCTGCGCGAGGGCCTGGGCCATCGCGACCCAGAGCACCACCCGGACGGCCAGTGCGAAGCGTTTCATGAACGGGAGTCGGGCGGCGGGCGGTCTCGGCTCAAGGCTTTCCTGGACCGCCTGAGTCGGGTCAGCGCCTGCCTGCCTTCTTCGCAGGCTTGGCGGGCTTGGCGGCCGGCTTCTTCGCCTTGGCCTTCTTCGCCTTCGGCTTGGCCGGTCCCTTCTTCGGGCCGCGCCCCTTGAAGGTCAGTTCGGCGATGCCCGACTTGTCGAGTTCCCCAAGTCCCAGCCGGGTCATGCGCGAATACTGGGCGAAGGTGGTCTCGGCGAGGGGCAGGGTGAGCCGCGCCTTGCGACCGAGTTCGAGCGCGATGCCTGAGTCCTTGGCGGCGTGGGAGGCGCTGAAGAAACACGAATGGTCGCGGTTCTGCATGTCCTCGCCATCGGTGACGAGCACCCGGGAATTGGCCCCCGTCTGCGAGAACACTTCGCGCACCATCGTCAGGTCGAGGCCGACGGCATCCGCCAGCGCGAGACCTTCGGCGAGGCCGGCGGTGTTGATGTTCATGACCATGTTCACGAGCGCCTTCAGCTGCGCCGCCTTCCCGGTCGTGCCCACGTAACGGAGGAGCTTGCCCTCGTCGGAGAGCTTCGTCAGGAGCTCCCGCACCTGGTTGAACACCGGTTCGGCTCCACCAACCATCAAGTACAGCGTACCCGCGCGGGCCTGGTTGATGCTCGAAGCCATGCAGGCTTCCAGCGACGCCGCACCGGCCTTCGTCGAGCGTTTCGCCACCTCGACGTGGATGGCCGGGCTGACCGTCGCGCAGTTGATGAACACCCGCCCGTTCGCGCCCTTCAGCAGGCTGTCGCCCTTCTTCGCAAAGATCCGGTCCATCGCCGCGTCGTCCGTCACCACTGTCAGGATGACGTCGGCTCCCGCGGTCACGTCCGCAAGCGTGGTGGCGGCGGCGGAACCGAGCTCAGCCGCCAGTTCCTTCGCGGCCTCAGGACGGATGTCATAAACCGAGGTGACGGCATATCCGCAATCCTTCAGGCGACGGGCCATGTTCGCGCCCATCCGGCCCAGCCCAACAACTCCGATGCGAGTGCTCATGATGATGGCGGGAAGCCTAGCTCATCGGGGCTGTGGGTTGCACGCGCGGTTTTCGGGGCTGATCGGAGGTGGGCGCATCCTTCCAGATTGGAATGGCCGGGCCGGGCGGGAGGTGAGTCGCGGCCTGGGCCATGGATGTGCCAAGTGTGCCACAGTGGCATGACTTGGCACACTGGATGGCACGCAGGCTTGGGTTGGAAACGGGAGTGGTTGATTGGATTCGAAAACTAACCTGTTGCTTTGGAGGTGTTTGAAAAACAGTTGGACTTGGAAACCTCCCGCGGCACCCCGCCTGCGAGGGAGGTGGTGAAGAAGGCGACAGGCTTATGGCAAAGGTACTTGGAATTGATTTGGGGACGACCAACTCCTGCATGGCGGTGATGGAAGGTGGTGAACCGCTGGTGCTGGAGAATTCAGAGGGCAAGCGGACCACGCCCTCGGTGGTTGCATTTACCAAGAGCGGAGAACGCGTGGTCGGCGAGGCCGCCAAGCGGCAGGCCGTGACCAACCCGCGCAACACGGTCTACTCCGTGAAGCGCTTCATGGGGCGCAAGTACGACGAGATCCAGGAAGAGGTGAAGCGGGTGCCGTACAAGGTGGTCAAGGCCCCGAACGGCGACGCGTGGATCGAGGTGGAAGTTGATGGCAAGCCCAAGCAGTACAGCCCGCCCGAGGTTTCCGCGATGATCCTCGCCAAGCTGAAGGCGGACGCCGAAGTCCGCCTGGGCGAGACCATCACTCAGGCAGTCATCACGGTTCCTGCCTATTTCAACGATTCCCAGCGGCAGGCCACGAAGGACGCGGGTCGCATCGCTGGCCTGGAAGTCCTCCGCATCATCAACGAGCCGACAGCAGCGTCACTGGCCTACGGTCTCGACAAGAAGAAGGACGAGAAGATCGCCGTGTATGACCTGGGCGGTGGCACGTTCGACATCTCGGTCCTCGAGATCGGTGACGGCGTCTTCGAGGTGAAGGCCACCAACGGCGACACCCACCTCGGCGGTGACGACTGGGACAACGCGCTGATGGATTGGATGCTCGACGAGTTCCGTCGGGACACGGGCGTCGATCTCCGCAAGCAGCCGGACGCGCTCCAACGCATCAAGGAGGAGGCTGAGAAGGCCAAGATCGCGCTGAGCTCTTCCCAGCAGTACGACATCAACCTGCCGTTCATCACGGCCGATGCCTCCGGGCCGAAGCACATCCAGACCAAGCTCACCCGGGCGAAGATGGAGCAGCTGTGCGACCGCCTGTTTGAGCGCACGATCACGCCGACGAAGGCGTGCTTGAAGGACGCCGGGCTTTCCGCGGACAAGGTGGACGAGTTGGTGCTCGTCGGTGGCATGACCCGCATGCCGCGCGTGGTCGAGACGGCCCGCTCCCTCGTCAGCAAGGCCCCGCATCAGGGTGTGAATCCCGACGAGGTCGTCGCGATCGGTGCTGCCATCCAGGGCGGTGTGCTCCGGGGTGAAGTGAAGGATGTGCTGCTCCTCGACGTGACCCCGCTCTCGCTGGGCATCGAGACCCTCGGCGGCGTGTTCACCAAGCTCATCGAGCGCAACACCACGATCCCGACCCGCAAGTCGGAAATCTTCTCCACCGCGAGCGACAGCCAGCCGGGCGTGGACGTGCACGTCCTCCAGGGCGAGCGCCAGTTCTCCCGCGACAACAAGTCGCTGGGCCGGTTCGAGCTTCGCGACATCCCGCCCGCCCCGCGCGGCGTGCCGCAGATCGAGGTGACGTTCGACATCGATGCCAACGGCATCCTGAACGTCAGCGCCAAGGACCTGGGCACCGGCAAGAGCCAGAAGATCGTCATCACGGCGTCCTCCGGTCTCTCCAAGGACGAGGTCGAGCGCATGCGGCGGGATGCCGAGGCGCACGCCGACGAAGACAAGGCGCAACGCGAGGAAGTGGAACTGCGCAACGAAGGTGACAACATCGCCTACCGCGCAGAGAAGTTCGCCCGCGACAACGGCGACAAGCTGGGCGAGGCCAAGGGCCCGATCGAAGAGGCGGCCAAGGCCGTCCGCGACGCCCTGAAGGGGAGCGACACGGCAGCGATCCGGTCGTCGATCGATCGCCTCAACGAGGTGATGCAGAAGGCGGGCGAGGCGATGTACGCCAAGGGTGGTCCCGCGGGAGCTGAGGGTGCTGCGGGCGCCGAAGGTGCCGCAGGGGGAGCATCGGATCCGGGCCCCAAGAAGTCCGCGCCGGGTGGCGATGGACCGATCATCGACGCCGAGGTTGTCGACGAGAAAAAGAAGTAAACCAGTTTTCGGAAGCGGCTGGCCATCCGGAGCGATGGCCTGCCGCCCCGGCTTTTCCCGTTAGCGAGTGCGGCGGGAGTTGTTTCCAGAGGTAAACGCAACGCAAAGAACCACGTTAAAAGTCATATGGGACTCAATGTGAAACCGCTCGGCGACCGTGTGCTCGTCGAGCCCGTCGAGGAGAAGGAAGTCAAGAAGGGTGGCATCATCATTCCTGATTCCGCCAAGGAAAAGCCGACCGAGGGCGTGATCCGCGCTCTGGGAACCGGCAAGAAGGACGATGATGGCAAGGTGCAGCCCTTCGAAGTGAAGGTCGGCGACCGCGTCCTCATCTCCAAGTACGGTGGCACCGAGATCAAGGTTGATGGCAAGGAGTACAAGCTCCTCAATGCCGACGACATCCTTGCGATCATTGCCTGATTCGATTTTTCAACATCCACGTTCAACTGCTGACTAGACATGGCTGCCAAGCAATTGCTGTTTGATGAGGTTGCCCGCCAGGAACTCCTGCGCGGCGTTGAGATCCTCGCGAAGGCCGTCAAGGCCACCCTCGGCCCCAAGGGCCGGAACGTCGTCATCGACAAGAAGTTCGGTTCTCCGACGGTCACCAAGGACGGTGTCTCCGTCGCCAAGGAGATCGAGCTGCCGAACCCCTACCAGAACATGGGCGCCCAGATGGTGCGCGAGGTCGCTTCCAAGACCTCCGACATCGCGGGTGACGGCACCACGACGGCGACCGTGCTCGCCGAGGCCATCTACCGTGAGGGCCTGAAGCACGTCACCGCTGGCGCGAACCCCGTTTCGCTCCAGCGCGGCATCCAGAAGGCTGTCGACGCCGCCGTCGACCAGCTCGCCAAGATCGCCAAGAAGGTGAAGGACAAGGAAGAGATCAAGCAGGTCGCTACCGTGTCCGCGAACTGGGACACCACGATCGGCGAGATCATCGCCGACGCGATGGACAAGGTCGGCAAGGACGGCACGATCACGGTCGAGGAGGCCAAGTCGATCGAGACCACGCTCGACGTCGTCGAGGGCATGCAGTTCGACAAGGGCTATCTCTCCCCGTACTTCGTGACCAACACGGAGACGATGGAAGCCAAGCTCGATGACGGCTACATCCTGATCTACGAGAAGAAGGTCTCGAACCTGAAGGACCTCCTCCCGGTCCTCGAGAAGGTTGCCAAGACCGGCAAGCCCCTGTTGATCATCTCCGAGGAAGTCGAAGGCGAAGCCCTCGCGACGCTCGTGGTCAACAAGCTCCGTGGCACCATCAACGTCTGCGCCGTCAAGGCGCCGGGCTTCGGTGACCGCCGCAAGGCCATGCTCGAAGACATCGCCATCCTCACCGGTGGCAAGTGCATCACCGAGGACCTCGGCATCAAGCTCGAGAGCCTCGAGCTGTCCGACCTCGGCCGCGCGAAGAGCATCGTCGTCGAGAAGGAGAACACCACCATCGTCGAAGGTGGCGGCAAGAACTCCGAGATCCAGGGCCGCGTGAACCAGATCCGCCGCCAGATCGAGGAGACGACCTCGGACTACGACCGCGAGAAGCTCCAGGAGCGCCTCGCCAAGCTCGCCGGTGGCGTTGCCGTCATCCATGTCGGCGCCGCGACCGAGACCGAGATGAAGGAGAAGAAGGCCCGGGTTGAGGACGCCCTCCATGCGACCCGCGCGGCCGTCGAGGAAGGCATCGTCGCCGGCGGCGGCGTCGCCCTCATCCGCACGCTCAACGCGATCGAGGCCCTCAAGCTCGAGATCCACGACGAGCAGACCGGTGTCGACATCGTCCGTCGCGCCGTCGAGGCCCCGCTCCGCGAGCTCGCGTCCAACGCGGGTGTCGAGGGCAGCCTCATCGTCCAGGAGGTCAAGCGCCGCAAGGGCAACGACGGTTACAACGTTGCCACCGGCAACTACGAGGACCTCGTCAAGGCCGGCGTCGTCGACCCGAAGAAGGTCACGCGCTCCGCGCTCCAGAACGCCGCTTCCATCGCTGGTCTCATGCTGACCACCGAGGCTCTCATCACCGAGATCCCCGAGAAGAAGGAAAAGCCGGCCGGTGATCCCCACCACGGCGGCGGCGGAATGGACTACTGAGTCCCATCCCCCGACACCACGGGTTCATCCCCGTGACCGTCCTTTGGCGCAGCCCTTCACGGGGCTGCGCCTTTTTGTTTTCTGGCGGATTCCGCGGACTGAGCTGGAGAGTGCATTTGCCAAGGCCCGGGAGTGAGGCTTGAATCTCAGGAGTCCGTGACCACCACTCCCGCATCCTTCCTATCCCCGGCGTACAGGCCTTCGGCTGCGCCGCTGGGTTGGCTCCGGCGCCTTCTGGTTTGCGGACTCGGCGTGTTGGTGTCGCAGGCGCTCGCCGGTCCGGTGTCGGTATTGCCGGAGTCGAGGCCGATGCACGTCCTCGGCGGCGGACCACAGGATGTCGTCGCGCGGGTGCAGAACACGAATGACGCGCCGGTCGTCGCGCAGTTGGGGGCGCGGATCCTTCAGCTCAGTTCGTCCACGGCAGCACCCATTGGGACTGTGAATCCGCGCCGGGTTCCCGTGGGGGCGGGGCAGGTGGTGTTGGAGCGGTTCCAGATCGGGTTTCCCGCCGTTCGCGCCGAGACGCGGTTCCGGCTCCAGTGGTCGGCCGACGGTGTGGCTGCGGGCGCAACGGAGGTCTGGGTGTACCCACCGCGCGTGCTGTCTGGGATCTCGAACCTGACGCAGGGCAGGCCGGTTGGCCTCCACGATCCGGAGGGCCGGATCCGGCCGGTGCTGGCGGAGGCCGGCATCACGACGACCGATCTGTCCGGGATGGCCCCTGCGGACTTCGAGGGAGCGGTGGTCATCTACGCCCCACCGTCGACGGCGGGAAGCGTGCCGGCGGGGCGGAAGGCGGAGGTCCGCGCCCTGGCTGAGCGGGGCGTGGCCGTGGTGTGGTTCCAACCGCCGCCCGAACCGCGGGATCCACCCGGACCCGGATTTCGCACCGTTCCCGTCGGACAGTCTGCCGTGGTGGTCGCCGATGGCGCGCCCATGGACAGGCTTTCCACCGATCCCGTCGCCCAACGGCTCTTGCTCCAACTGGTGAGTGAGGCGTTGAAGCCCGCGCCTGTCGAACTTCCCGTGACCGACCGCTCGAATTGAACCTCCAGCATCCCGAAGCATGAAACTCCTTCGAACTGTTCTGGCCGTCACCCTTTTTTCTGCCCAGACCTCCCTGTGGGCTGCGGATCCCGCACCGCTGACTGTTGCTGTCTTCGACTTCGAATCGAAGGACGAGGGCGTGCGCGACCTGGGGTCTAAGGTGGCCGCGCTGCTGAATGCCCATCTCTCCGCGCAACCCAACCTCGTGATGGTCGAACGGGCCGAACTGGAGAAGGTCCTGGGCGAACAGGAACTGGGGTTGTCCGGGACGGTGCAGCCCGGGTCGGCCGCGCGCATCGGTCACCTGACCGGTGCCCAGATCCTGATCACCGGGCGCGTGTTCAAGGTCGAGAAGGAGACATTCCTCGTGGCCAAGGTCATCGGCACCGAGACCAGCCGCGTCCACGGTGAGACCGTGAAGGGGGCATCGCCAGCGTCCCCGGGAGATCTTGCCACACAGCTCGCCGACCGGATCGCCGCGACCCTCGAAAAGAAGGCGCCAGAGTTCCTGGCGAAGGTCGTTCCGCGTGCGGATCGCATCGCCGCCCTCAAGAAGTCCATCCGTGCCGGCAAGCTGCCTTCGGTGCGGGTGAAGCTTCCGGAGCGGCATTTCGGTGGGCCTGTGGCGGACCCGGCGGCCGAGACCGAGCTGGGTCTGCTGCTTCAGGAGTGTGGATTCCAACTCATCGCCGCCGACTCCGAGACCAAGCCGGACGTCGAGATCACCGGCGAGGCGTTCAGCGCGCTGGGGATGCGGAAGGGCAACCTCACGTCCTGCAAGGCTCGGGTCGAAGTGCAGGCGCGTCGGCGGGACGGCAGCATCGTGGCGGTTGACCGCCAGACCAGTGTCGCGGCGGACATCGCGGAGCAGACAGCGGCCAAGACCGCCCTGCAGGAAGCCGCCTTCGATCTGGCCGAGCGACTGCTGCCGAAGCTCGCGCCCTGATCCGGCCCCAGGAGGAAATTCGGGGATGGGTCGGCTGCGCCGTCCGTTGGCGTCTTTTTGCCCAGCGCCACTTTGCCCTTCAAACGCGGTGCCTGAATTCCCAAGGTCGTGCCTGCGATGAGGCACCTCTTTCCTCGAGCCTGGGTTTCCGGGGCGCTGCTGTGGCTGGGGATGGCCACGGCTCTCCCAGGCGAGTCGAGCGCCCCTTGGTCGTGCGCCGCCTGCCGATCCATTGATGGCGCGCGCATCCTTGAACACACCCGGACGCTGGCGTCGGACGAGTTCGAGGGGCGTGGCCCCGGTTCGGCCGGGGAAGAAAAGACCGTCCGTTACCTCGAAGCGGAATTTGCCCGGAGCGGACTCAAGCCCGGAATGCCGGCAGGCAGCTGGATCCAGGAAGTACCGATCGTCGGCATCACCTCCACCGTCGAGGGAGGCTGGACCGGTCCCGCCGGACGCCGCCCTCTCGTGTTCCCCCAGGACCTGGTCGCGTGGTCGCCCGTTACGGATTCCCGTGTCTCGATCCCTTCGGGCGAGATGGTCTTCGTCGGGTACGGAGTCACGGCGCCCGAGTACCGCTGGGACGATTACAAGGACGTCGATGTCCGTGGGAAGACGGTGGTGATCCTGGTCAACGACCCGCCTGTGCCCGATCCCAAATCACCGGGCGGCCTGGACCCGCGGACCTTCCAGGGGAAGGCCATGACCTATTACGGGCGCTGGACCTACAAGTACGAGGAGGCGGCCCGCCGGGGGGCAGCAGCAGCCCTGTTGATCCACGAGACGCGGGCGGCGGCCTATCCGTGGTTCGTCGTCGTCAACTCGTGGGGACGGGAGCGCTTCGAGCTGGCGGCGGACTCGGATCCGAAGACGCCGCTCGCAGGATGGCTCAGCCAGGAAGCTGCCAAGGAATTGCTCGCGTTGAATGGGATTACCTACGAGCAGGCATTGGCCCGCGCCGTCCAGCGCAGTTTTCGTCCGGTGGTGCTGGGGCAACGCTTCGAGGCGTCCGTCTCCCAGACTGTTCGGCGGGTCCAGTCGCGGAATGTCGTCGGGGTCCTGCCAGGCTCTGACCCGGTGCTTCGGAACCACTACGTCGTCTACTCGGCGCATTGGGATCATCTCGGACGCGATCCCAAGCGGGAGGGGGACCAGATCTTCAACGGGGCCGCCGACAATGCGGTGGGCGTCGCCGGCTTGCTGGAACTCGCCCGAACCTACGGGTCGGCACAGCGCGCCCCGAAGCGATCGGTCGTCTTCCTCGCGCCAACAGCGGAGGAGCAGGGACTGCTGGGTGCCCGTTACTTCGCCCGGAATCCGCCCTTCGCCCTCTCCTCGGTGGTCGCCAACCTCAACATGGACGGCCTGAACACGTGGGGGCGCACCCGGGACCTGCGGCAGGTCGGTGCCGGTCACTCCACCCTCGACGATCTGCTCCGGAACGTGGCCCGGAGCGCCGGGCGCCGCCTGATGCCGGATCCGCATCCGGAGCGGGGCATGTTCTTCCGGAGCGACCATTTCGAATTCATGAAGCTGGGCGTTCCCGCAGTCTACCTGAAGGCCGGTGACGACTACCTCGATCACCCCGCCGGCTATGGCGAGAAACGCGTCACCGAGTACATCGAGAACGACTACCACAAGGTTTCCGACGAGGTGAAACCGGGGTGGGACCTGCGGGGCGCCGAGGAGGACATCCGATTCCTGGCCGAGGTCGGCTGGCGGTTGGCCGACGGACGCGACTGGCCCCAGTGGCGTTCGGGAAGCGAGTTCCGGACGAAGACCCGTCGGGGAGCCACGATCCGCAACCGTTGAACCCCATGCCACTCGTCGAGATCGACAACCTGCAGCTGGAACTGGCCGTCGAGTCCGGTCGCATCCGGGTGCTCGACGGTGTGGACCTCCGGCTGGAACCCGGCCGGGTCCATGCGCTCGTCGGGGAAAGCGGCAGCGGCAAGTCGATCACGGCACTGACCCTGGCCCGGCTCCTGACGGATTCCCTCGCGCATCGCGTGGGCGGAACGGTGCGGGTCGATGGGAAGGATGTGTTCGCGCTCGACCGTCGGGGGCTGCAGGGAATCCGGGGCTCGGTGGTGAGCTACATCTTCCAGGAACCGGCTTCCGCCCTGAATCCTGTCATGCGCGTCGGCGACCAGATCCTCGAGTCGCTCCAACTGCACCGACCTGGAGAAGCCACTCAGGCCGAGGTGGTGCGATGGCTGGCGCGGGTGGGGATTCCGTCGCCCGAGGTCCGCGCGCGCCAGTATCCCCACGAACTCTCCGGCGGCATGCAGCAACGCGTCATGATCGCGATGGCCCTGGCGCCGCGTCCGCGCCTCCTGGTGGCTGACGAACCCACCACGGCGCTCGACGTCACGATCCAGGCCCAGATCCTGGACCTGCTCCGGGAGCTCCGGGCCGAACTCGGGATGGCCATCCTGCTCATCACGCACAACCTCGGCCTCGTCGCCGACCTCGCCGACGAGGTCTCGGTGCTCTACGCCGGGCAACTCGTCGAGACCGGTCCCGTGGTGGATGTCCTGCGTCGCCCCGCCCATCCCTACACCAAGGCCCTGCTGGCATCAGTGCCGCGGTTGGGCGGAGCCGACGGCCCGCTGACCACGATTCCGGGAATGGTTCCACCCGCTGGCCAGTGGCCTTCGGGCTGCCGGTTCCATCCGCGCTGTGCGGAGGCGGTCGATGTGTGCACACGGGATGTTCCCCTGCTGCGGGATCTGCGTGGGCAGAGGCGTGCCCGCTGCCCGTTCGCCAACGAAGGAGGCTCGCCGTGAACCTCCTCGAGGTGCAGGACCTGAAGGTTCATTTTCCCGTCCGACGGGATTGGCGCGGCCGGCCCACCGCCGTCGTGCGGGCCGTCGATGGAGTGAGTCTTACCGTGCGGGCTGGCGAGACGGTCGGGCTGGTCGGCGAGAGCGGTTGCGGCAAGAGCACGCTTGGACGCGCGATTGTCCGGCTCGAATCGTTGACCGCGGGAAGCATCCGGTTCGAGGGACGCGATCTCGCCTCGCTGGATGCCGCGGGACTCCGGGCGGCCCGTCGCGGCCTGCAGATGATCTTCCAGGATCCTTACGGCTCGCTCGACCCGCGATGGACGGTCCGCGAGATCGTGGAGGAGCCGATGCGGATCCATGGCCTCGTTGGAGAGCGGGATTCAAGGCGCCAGCGCGTGACGCAACTGCTCGAACAGGTCGGGCTCGATCCCGCCGCTGCGGACCGGTATCCGCACGAGTTCAGCGGAGGCCAGCGTCAACGGATCGGAATCGCCCGCGCACTGGCGGTGGAGCCACGGCTCATCGTCTGTGACGAGGTGGTGAGTGCGCTCGACGTGTCGGTGCAGGCGCAGGTGGTGAACCTGCTGGCATCGCTGCAACAGGAGATGGGGTTGGCCTACCTGTTCATCGCGCATGATCTCGCGGTGGTCGAACACCTCAGCCACCGCATCGTGGTGATGTACCTCGGGCGGATCGTCGAGGAGGGGACTTCAGCGCAGGTTTGTGGTTCTCCCGTGCACCCGTACACCCGGGCGCTCCTGTCCGCGGTGCCGAGCCCGGATCCCGGTGCGTCCCGCGAAGGCCGCGTGCGTTTGACCGGGGATGTGCCCTCGCCCCTGAATCCGCCTTCGGGATGTCCGTTTCATCCGCGCTGTCCCGTGGCGCAGGCACGGTGTCGGACCGAAGTCCCGCAATTGCGACAGATGTCCGACGGTCGAAGGGTCGCGTGCCTCCTGGCGGAGGACTGAGCCGTAACCATGCGATTGAAGGCGGGGACAGGTTCACGCGGAGACGCGGAGACGCGGAGGGAAAAGTGACACCAGGCTGGCAAGCTGGGCGGTCACCGTTTGGTGAATGGTAGCCGACCCTCGAACATTCGTGACCGGCTTCTCTCTCCCCGCTCTCCGCGGCTCCGCGTGAGAATTCTGCCGCATCGCTGTTTGCATCTCACCCGTGGGGTGAACCTAGATTCGGCAGTTCATTTATCCGCAGATGACGCCGATTGCGCAGATAGAAGGGTAGAAATGCCAGCAAGGGGGCTCGTGCAGACGTCACCTTGCGGGTGAAAGGTGCGCCCGATCCAAACTCCTGATTATCTGCGCCATCTGCGGATCCAACTGCCGCTTTCAGGGTAAAACAACAGCCTCTCTCAACCGGCTTCCAATCCGTGCAATCGGTGAAATCTGTGGATCCAACCGCAGTTTCTAGGGTCAGCGGTTGAGCTTTTGGGGACGCATCCTCCGGGACGTTTGCATCCCGCGCTTGCCCTCGCCGCAACGCGGCGCGCGGCGACAGCCCAGGGTGGAGCGGAGCGAAACCCTGGGTCATCCCACCCCACGACACCTCGCCCTAACGGGGCGAACGGTGAGCACACGCACCCTGTTCCGGGTGCCCCTTCAGGGCACGGAGGACGGTTCGTGGCGTGCGCCCCCGGGGTTCCACCCCGGGCTTTCACCTTTTGCCCCTTTGGGGCACGAGCGGTCATCCGGCCGCTGGAAACTCCCCTCCGTCCGGCCCCCTACGATTTCCCAACGCGCTTCTTGAATCTCGGGCCACCGTTTTTAGAGTCCGGTCCTCTTGACCAACGAGAAATGAGCGAAACTTCCATCGTCCCTACCACGAGCACTGATCCGGTGTGGGACATTGCGGCGGCACGGAGCCTCTACAACGTCGATCGCTGGGGCGCGGGATACTTCGACGTCAACGCCGAGGGGCATGTGGTGGCGAAGCCGCTGCAGAACGGGGTCGAGGTGGACCTCATGGATATCGTCGAGGAGGCGAAGGCGAGGAACCTGAAGTTCCCGCTGCTGGTCCGGTTCCAGGACATCCTGCGTCACCGCGTCATGGCCTTGAACGAGGCGTTCCGCACTTCCATCAGCGAGTCAGGTTACCGCGGGACCTACCGCGGTGTGTTCCCGATCAAGGTCAACCAGCTGCGCGAGGTCGTGGAGGAGATCCTCGATGCGGGGAAGCCCTATTCGTTCGGCCTTGAGGTCGGCAGCAAACCGGAGCTGTACGCGGGCATGGCGCTGCAGGATCAGCCGGGTTCACTGATCATCTGCAACGGCTACAAGGACACGCCGTTCATCAAGCTGGCCCTGCAGGGCATCAAGCTCGGCAAGAAGGTGATCATGGTCGTCGAGAAGCTCGAGGAACTCCGCCAGATCATCACCGTCTCGAAGGTCGTCGGCGTGGAACCGATGATCGGGATCCGCGCCCGCCTCATGAGCAAGGGCGCCGGCAAGTGGGCCGAAAGCGGTGGCGAGAATGCCAAGTTCGGCCTGAGCACTTCGGACCTGCTGGCGGCAACCCAGATGTTGCGGGAGGAGGGCCTTGCCCACTGCTTCCGTCTGCTGCATTTCCACATCGGTTCGCAGGTGCCGGACATCCTCACCGTGAAGAAGGCGGTCCAGGAAGCCGCGCGCTTCTACGCCAAGCTCCACAAGATGGACTTCCCCATCGAGTTCGTGGACGTCGGCGGCGGCCTCGGGGTGGACTACGACGGTTCACGTTCGGCCTTTGATTCGTCGACCAACTACTCCCTGCAGGAATACACCAACGACATCGTCCATTACCTAGCCGACGTCTGCAACGCCGAGGGCGTGCCGCATCCCGACATCGTCTCGGAGTCCGGCCGCGCACTGGTCGCCCATCACTCGGTACTGCTGGTCGAGGTGTTCGGCTCGATCGACAAGACGCGTCAGGAGGCGAAGTTTTCGTACGGCCCCGAGGATCACCGGCTCGTGCGGGAACTGGCGGAGCTTCGCGACAACCTGCATCGCCTGAACAAACGCGAGGCCTGGCACGACGCCCAGGAGCGAAAGGAGGACGCGCACCAGATGTTCACGCTCGGCATGCTGGAATTGCCCGACAAGGCGAAGATCGAGTCCCTCTACTGGGAGATCAGCCGCTCCGTGGTCGAGAGCTTCCGCGGCCAGGCCTACATCCCCGACGAGATCAAGGGACTCGAGGATGCACTGGGCGACCAGTACCTCTGCAATTTCAGCGTGTTCCAGTCGTTGCTGGATCACTGGGCGCTGGGACAGTTGTTCCCGATCATGCCCGTCCATCGGCTCACCGAACGTCCCACTCGCGAGACCACGCTGGTGGACATCACCTGCGATTCGGACGGTCAGATCAACAAGTTCGTCGACCTGCGGGATGTCCGCGACACGCTGCCGGTCCACGCGCTCCGCGGGGACGGCGTCCAGGAACCGTACCTGCTCGGCTTCTTCCTGATGGGCGCCTACCAGGACATCATGGGCGATCTCCACAACCTCTTCGGCCGCGTGAACGAGGTTCACGTGTTCCTCGAGCCCGATGAACCGGCCGGCTACTACGTCGAGGAAGTGATCGAAGGCGACACGATCAGCGACTCGCTCACCGAGGTGCAGTACGACGTGAACGAACTGAAGCGCCAGATGAAGGCCCAGGTCGATGCCGCGATCAAAACCGACCGCCTCAAGCCCAGCGAGGCGATGCGGTTGCTCGACGACTACGAGCGCGGCCTGAAGGACTACACCTACCTGACGATCCGCTGAGCGGGCGTCGAAGGGGCAAGTTTTCAGCCTGGAAACGGCGGCTGGGTCCACAGATTTCACCGATTGCACGGATTGGAAGCCGGTTGAGAGAGGCTGTCGTTTCGCCCCACCGGTGACAGGGAAACAGCGATGCGGTGAGGCCTCTCGCCCCGGTTCATCTGTGTAATCTGTGAAATCGGTGGATGACTCCACCTCCGTTTCCCTTCTTAGCCCAGAAACGCCCACGCGAGTCCGGTGACCGCTGCAGCGCCAAAGGCGGGAAGGATGGTCCGGAGCAGGGCGCGGTCGCCGAGCGAACCGATCACGCCCGCCTTGAAGAACAGATTCGAGACCGATGCCACGAGGATGGCGCGCGTACTTTCCCCGACCGGGATCGAGCCCTGCCGCGAAAGCTGGGCGGTCGAAAGCGTGATGGCATCCATGTCGGTGAGTCCCGAGATGGCCGCGATCACGAGCAGGCCGCGGTTGCCGTACCATTCCCGGGCCGCAGCGACGCCCAGGAGGACGCCCGCATAGAGCGCGGTGAAGAAGAGCGCAGACCGAAGCTCGGTGGGATTGGTGGGGGCGGGAAGGGTGGCATTGGAGTCCCGTCGGCGGAACCCGAGCCACAGGGCGGACACGATGAGCACCGCGAGCATCGAGGCAAACGCGGGCACGTAGGCAGCGAGGTGCTCTCGGTCCGAGGCGGCCACGAGGACGAGGAGTCGTGCGAACACCACGCCGGAAGCCAGCAGGATGACGACGGCGGCGAGCGGCGCGCTGGCGGGCTGGGTCTTGGTGAGGCGGGCATGCGTGACCGAGGTGGCCGTGCTGGAGATCAGGCCACCCAGAAGCCCGGCGGCGAATGCTCCCGCGCGGTCCCCAATCCATTTGTGGAGCAGGTAGCCCCCAAGGCTGAGGCCGGTGATCAACACGACCATCCACCAGATCCGATGCGGGTTGAGCGCGTTGAACGGACCGTAGGCGGCATCGGGCACAATGGGCAGGATGACGAGGGCGATGACGACGAACTGCATGATCGCCCGGAAGTCATGGTCGCCGATGCGCCGCGCCAGATCGTGGAGTTGGGGCTTGAGGTGCAGGAGGACCGCGGTCGCCGCCGCGATCACCATGGCGTTCGGGCGCTCGCCACCCGGCAGGTAGGCGCCGACCCCGAACATCACCAGCATGGCGGCCTCGGTGGTGATGCCGGGGTCCGACTCCGCCTGACGGGCACGGACGAGGTTCCCCGAGAAGATGGCGGCCGCGAGCGCGACCAGTCCGGCACCGAGGATCCATCCGCCGTGCTGCACCGACAGCCAGGCGCACACGGTCCCGAACAGGGTGACGAGCGGGAAGGTCCGGAAGCCGGCCAGCACCGAGGCCGACCGTTCGCGTTGCAGCCCGACCAGCAGGCCAAGCCCCAGCGCGAGGGCCAGTGTCTGGAAGGCTTCGTTCAAGGTCGGTCCTCAGTAATCGTAGAGACCCGGGTCGTGCGAGTAACCGCCACCCCCGCGTCCGCCGCCGGGACCGTCCTCGCCTTCGCCCTTGCCGAACCATTCCCCCAGCACGTCGCCCATGTCTTCCTCGATCTTCTCGGGATCCTCGCCCTTCTCGAGTCGGCGGAGCGCGGTCTCCATCTCCTTGGGGATCGAGCCCGGGGGCATGGCCTGCTGCATCTTGCGGAGCATGTGGGCCATGTGACGCGGGTTGTTCTCGTCGAGGTGATCCATGTCCCGTTCGAGCTCGTTCATCACCTTCTCGACCCGGGGATCATCGAAGTCCGGCATCGGCGGCCCTCCGGCTTCATCCGGTCCGCCTCCCGGCGGAGCAGCGGCGGGTTCGGGCGCACCCTTGATCATGGCGAACCGGCTGATCTCCTTCGTGAGCTTCTTGCTCCCGCACGTGGGACAGGTGGGCGAATGCGATGGATTCACCCGGCGGCTCAGGAAGTTGAAGATCTTCCGACAGCGTGGACAGGCAAACTCGTAGATCGGCATGCCCGGAATGGTGGCCAGTGACAGGGGAAGTTTGAAGTTTTCAGTTTCAGGGCTTGGATCCGGGGTGGCGACGTCCCCGTCGCCCTCGGACACCCCATCCTGGGGCAGCGGATGACAGGATGGGCAGGATGAACAGGATGGGCCCGAGTAGGTGGGACCGGATGAACCGTATGCGGAGTCAGCCCCAACGGGGCAAACGGTGAAAACCCGGGGCCGTCCGTTCGCAATGATCCGCGCCCTGAATGGGCGCACGGACCGCGTGCCCGGATTGTTTCAATCGTAAGCGTCGAAACGTACACAGGCCTCTTGGTGAACCTCCGCCTCTGCCCGGTGGCTGGGGATTGCCGGCGATTGACCGCAAATGAAACCAAGGGAAACTGACGAAATGAAAGGGACCTCAATCGTGTACCTGCGGGTCTTGTTGGCCGTTGGCGGAATCAGCGCTGCGCTGTTGGCACATGACCTTCCACATATGGTGAGCCCGCAGCACTTTGACGGGACCAACGCACTTCACCGCCACTTCATCGCACAGAAGGTTCCAGTCCGGATCCGGGAGCAGAAGGCGGCTGACGGTGGGAAGTGGGTTCTTTGCGCGGCAAATCCGTACTCGGGAGCCCTCGCAACAGATTGCTACCTGTATCGTGCGAAACCGGGGAAGGAGTCGCTGGGTTTTGTATCCCTGTACATGGCCAAAAACACTGGGATGTCGGAGTGCGAAATCGAAGTGGTGGAAGACGGGATCTGGCTGAGGATCCTTGGGGAACGATTTGCCTATTACCGGCAGTAGCGCGACCTCATCGGCGCGCGGACAGGTTGGGTGGGGTGTGCGGAGGACAGGATGGGCAGGATGAACAGGATGGATCCGAATCGCCGGGATCGGACGCCCCGGTTGAGGCTGGGGTTGCCTCGCCGTGGGTTTCCGAATGGGGGTACTCGTACTCGTACTCGTACTCGAGCCGATGGGATCAGGGGATGGAGTCTATTGCCCGGCGTGGCGGTTCGAGTACGAGTACCGCCCTGCGGGCTGAGTACGAGGACGAACGAGGGGTTGCTGAGGGGACAGGGTGAATTCTGCCGCCCCGCTGGGGCTCGCTCCCTGCTGCGCGGGGTCCCACGGCTGACGCCGTGGGCTACGGTCTTCCGGCCCTCCGGGCCTTGGGTTGGAAAGGGGGGTACTCGTACTCCTACTCGTACTCGAACCGATGGGATCATGGTTCGGAAGCTGCGGTGCGAGTACGAGTACCGCCCTTCGGGCTGAGTACGAGTACGAACGAGGGGAGGCACGTGAAGATCGGAAAGGTGCGGAGCACCGGCAGAAGATAGCCCACGGCGTCAGCCGTGGGATGGGATTCGAGAGAGGGGGAAGAGCCCCGGACGGGGCGAAAGGGGGCAAGGGTGTCGTGAGGATGCTGGAAAAAGTAAAAAATATGGGACTGACCCCATTGCCTTTCCCCTTTCCTGGAGTTGGTTCGCATTCCTGCGTGCTCTCGTCCCATGACGTCGGTGTCGGGATCGGTATCGGCATCGAGTCGCAGGGTTGTTCGATCCCGATTCCGAAGGCGACCTCGACAGCGAGGGGATTCTGCGCACCGCCTTCGGGGTGCGGGGATGATTTTGGGACGTGGACCCCGGGTGGGCCTCGTTCCTCGGCCAACCCGTATTGGCTATCGGCTGCAACGCCTTTGGCGTTGGGGAGTGGACGGCCGGGAATGCGGGTTCCTTCGCCGTGGGTCTCCGAGGGGGGTACTCGTACTCGTACTCGTACTCGAGCCGATGGGATCAGGGGATGGAGTCGAGGGTTTGGCGTGGTTGTTCGAGTACGAGTACCGCCCTTCGGGCTGGGTACGAGTGCGAGTACGGGCGAGGGGAACCACGCCCCGGTTGGAAAGGTGCGGAGCACCGGCAGACGATAGCCCACGGCGTCAGCCGTGGGATGGAGTGCACGATCGACAAAGAGCCCCGGATGGGGCGACAGACGACGAGTGGTTGCTGAGGGGACACGATGAATCCTGTCGCCCCGCTGGAGCTTTCTTCGTGCAGCTCAGGATTCCACGGCTGACGCCGTGGGCTAATGTCTTCCGGCCCTTCGGGCCTTGGGGTGGGGAGAGGTAATCGTCGTTGGGGGGGCAATGGAGTCGGATCTGTCCGTTTGACAAATCAACGGCGGGATTGGGAACGCAGCGAATCGACCGGGTTGGGGCGTGGCGTCTCATCCCCATGACCGGCAGCAGGCAGGATGGGCGGGATGAACAGGATGGAGGCGAGCCCCGAGGCGGGGTGTGAAGATGGCCCGAAGCATCGCGTTGGGAGCACAGGCGCATTCCGGGATGGTGCAGTGAGGGCGTGAGTCAGGCGCTGGAGTTGGTTCGCATTCCTGCGTGCTCTCGTCCCATGACGTCGGTGTCGGTGTCGGGATCGGTATCGGCATCGAGTCGCAGGGTTGTTCGATCCCGATTCCGATAGCGACTCCGACACCGAGGGGATTCGGCGCACCGCCTTCGGGGTGCGGGGATGATTTTGGGACGTGGACCCCGGGTGGGCCTCGTTCCTCGGCCAACCCGTATTGGCTATCGGCTGCAACGCCTTTGGCGTTGGGGAGTGGACGGCCGGGAATGCGGGTTCCTTCGCCGTGGGTCTCCGAGGGGGGTACTCGTACTCGTACTCGTACTCGAGCCGATGGGATCAGGGGATGGAGTCGAGGGTTTGGCGTGGTGGTTCGAGTACGAGTACCGCCCTTCGGGCTGAGTACGAGTACGAACGGGAATCGAAGCCTCGTTCCTCGGCCGACCCGGGGTTATGGGCTTACCCCTCACGCAACCGCGGTCTTCGCGAGGCGGTAGCCGACGCCGTGGACGGTAAGGAGGACACGATGTGGGTTTCCGGTGTCGCCGAGCTTGCGACGGAGCTGGACGATGACCTGGTCGAGGGTGCGGGTGGTTCCGTAGTAGCCGTGGCCCCAGACTTCGTTGAGGAGTTGGTCGCGGGACAGGACCTCGCCGGCGCGGGCGTGGAAGAGTTGCAACAGCTGGAGTTCGCGGGCGGTCAGTTCGGTGACGGTGCCGTCGCGTCGGAGCTCGAAGGTGCGCGGGTCGATGCGGCTGCCGGCGATCTCGAAGGAAGCCTCCGGGATGGCCGTTGTTGGGCTGGATCCCGTCGTGGAAGACGGCGGGCGCGAACGTCGCAACAGGGCCTGGATCCGGGCGACGAGTTCGCGCACGCCGAAGGGCTTGGTCACGTAGTCGTCGGCGCCGATCTGGAGGCCTACGACCTTGTCGAGTTCCTGGCCCTTCGCGGTCAGCATGAGGATGGGCGTGTGGCAACCGCGGGCACGGAGTTGGCGACAGACGTCGTATCCGCTGAGGCCCGGGAGCATGACGTCGAGCAGGACGAGGTCGGGGTGTTGGCGGAGGCAGAGCTCGACGGCGAGGTCGCCGCGGGCGCAGGGAATGACCTCGAAGCCTTCGCCGGTCAGGACTTCCCGGAGTCCGAGCGCGATGTGTGCGTCGTCCTCCACGACGAGGATGCGTTGGGGGGAGGGCTTCATCGTGGGAAGGGCGGTTGGATCCGCAGATGGCGCAGATTGCGCAGATGGACGGGCTGAAACCTGAGGTCTGACCCCGCAGGCAACTCCTCGCCGTGGGTGCGCGAGAATGGCAATTCCAGTCCCTCCCCATCTGCGGCAGCTGCGCCCTCTGCGGATGAACGAGCTGTCGGGTTCATGTTCATGGCCTTGGTTCTGGAGACTGGGAACTGGCGACTGGTGACTTGTCCAAGTCTCGCATCGTGACCTCGTCGGCTACGGGGAGGGAGACGGTGAAGCAGGCACCGCCCTCGGGCTGGTTCGCGGCGGTGATGGTGCCGCGGTGGATTTCCACGAGGCGACGGACGAGGGCGAGTCCGAGGCCGGATCCCGGGATGCCGGAAGCGAGCGAATCGTGGGCGCGATAGAACTGTTCGAAGATCCGTTCCTCGCATCCGGCGGGAATGCCGGGGCCGCGGTCGGAGA
Organism: Limisphaerales bacterium; assembly: GCA_965284395.1. Classification (GTDB taxonomy): domain Bacteria; phylum Verrucomicrobiota; class Verrucomicrobiia; order Limisphaerales; family UBA9464; genus UBA6176. The sequence goes on from OZ260084.1 coordinate 3,121,540, forward strand.
CGGAGAGGACCACGGCGGCGGGAGTGCGGGAGATGGCGACGGACGCGTGCTTTCCGGAGGCGGCGTACTTCTCGACGTTGGACAGCAGGTTGAAGAGGACTTGCGCCAGGGCATCGGGGTCAGCGTCGAGCTGGACCGGAGAATCGGGCAGGTCGAGTTCGAGCTGGATGCCGGCGGCGTCGAGTTGTGGACGGCAGGCCTCGGCGGCGGTGCGGGTGACCTCGACGAGATCGGTCGGGCGGAGCCGATGCGTGTGGCGGTTCTGCTCGAGTCGGCCGAAGTCGAGGACGTTGTCGAGGAGCCGGGTGAGGCGTGCGGCCTCGGTCTGGATGACCTGGACGAACTTCCGGCGTCGGGCGGGATCGAGGTCGGCGTCGCCGTCGAGGAGTTCCGCGAACATCCGGATCGAGGTGAGCGGCGTCTTCAGTTCGTGGGAGACGTTGGAGACGAAGTCGGTCTTCTGCCGGGCGAGGAGCAGTTGGCGTTGGAGGTCGTGGACAATCAGCCACGAGCCGACACCCATGGCGAGCAGGAGCACGCCGACCAGCAACGCGATGGTGAACTGCTCGGTCCGGACGGCGTCCTGGGCGAGACCCGGATGCGACGGGAAGATCTCGACGCGCCAATGCGGGAGCTTGTCTCCGATATCGGCGGCCGCCATGGGCCGGACGCCGGAGCGGCGGGCTTCCTCGCGTCCGCTGAAGGCCGCGACGAGTTGGGAGTCATCGCGGAGGACGGCGGTGAAACGGTCGGCGAGGGCGGGGTCCATCCGGATGGCGGCGGCGAGCCGGGGAATGAGCGTGCCGAGTCGGACCTGGGCGCCGAGCACGACGGTTGGATCGGCCGGGTTGCGGTGCCAGAGCAGGATCTGGAGCTCGTCCTGGACGAAGCGCGCGACGGTGCCGCCGGGCGAGTCTCCGATGATGTCGCGGAAATTGCGGGCGGGCCGGCGGCCCACGGTGTCGGGCGTCGAAGCGAAGACAGCGGGGGACTTGGTGCGCTGGGTGGAGTCGAGTTCGGTGAGGTTGATCTTTCCCTTGGGGCTGTTCCAGACGACTTCGACGGTCTCGGCGTTGCAGAGGAAGCGCTCGTTCTCGATCCGGAATTTCCGGGCCTCGGGATGCGCGAAGAGCGAGGGCGAGATGCAGCTGCCGTTGACGGTGACGACGAAGCCGACGGCCGCCGGCGGCCATTGGCGTCGGAGGGATTCGTCGAAGGCGGCGGTGACGGCGGAGGGCGCGTTGGTGCCGATGACGGTGTCTGCCTGGACTGCGAACTCGCGCAGCGTGTCATCAAGGGTGGCCTCGACCTTGCGGGCGAGTTCGCCGGCGGCGGCCTCGGCCAGGAGGGTTTCCTGGCGTTCGGCGGCCAGGCGCTGGCCGCGGAGCGAGCGCAGGGCGAGGCCCGCGAGCACGAGGCTCGGGGCCACGACGGCGATGATGAAGACGATGGCGACCTTGCGCATGACGGAGAGCTGACCTGTGCAGAGGCTACTGGCGTTGGGCCGCGATGCGAAGCGCGTTGAAGTCGTCGTACACCTTCTGGTTGGCGACCTGGAGGCGCTTGTCGAGCGGGTCCAGGTCGGGCGCCAGGCGGACCCTGGCCTCCGTGGCGGCGATTTCGCGGCTCTGGAGGCGGTTGATGAGTGAATCGGAGAAGCGCGGCACGACCAGTCGGCCGAGTTCCTTCGCTGCTTGGGCGTTCCGCTCCTTGCGGAACTTCCCTGCGAGCGCGGCGGCCTGCTGCTCGACGTCGGAGGTCAGCAGTTCGGCGCGGCCCACGAACACCCGGGCCACCTGCCGGGGTTCCGGGGTGAGCTTCAAGGGTAAGACTGAATCCGTGAAGGCGCGCGGGACCAGGTACAGCACGCGGGTGCCGTCCTCGTCGAACCAGGAATCCGCCCAGGTCTGGATCATGGCGGCGGCTTCGTCCTGGTTCAGTCCGTCGCCGACGAGCGCGGTCTGCAGGCGGTACTTGAACTCGCGCGTCATCTTGACGCGTTCGCCCTCGATCCGGCCGGTGTCGCCGGCGGTGTGATGCGACGCCCCCACGGGCAGGGACTTCACCGGGGTGAGGCTGGCCTTCGTGCCGTGCGCTTCCCAGACGAAGAGCTGGGTCAACGCGTCGCGACCGGTGTTCTGCAGGACGATGTCGGAGCCGGCGTTGGAAACCTTCAGTGGGGAGGCGAAGTCGGCGACCCCGCGGTAGAAGAGGAACTGCTCGACCTCACCGGCACCGTCGGGACTGGAACCGACACCGCGCGAGGTCCGCACCGGATTCGAGCGCACGTCGCGCGCGGCGTAGTAGTGGCTGGGGGCGGATTCCTTCGGCGTCGTATTGGCATCCGGGTTGAGCTTGGTGTCGCGGGGCAGGATCTCGAGGTCGGTCCACTGGGTGAAGCTCTCGGAGGTTTCCGGCAGGAGGTTGGTAGCACCAAAGAACGGACCGTAGGCATTGGCGGCCGGGTACCATTCGGTGATGAGGCCCTTGGGGAATCCGACGTGCACATTCACGCGGCGCGGTTCGTCGGAGTGGAAGTAGATCACCGGCGTCTCCATGCGCTGGAGCCAGTGGGTGGACTCCTTGAGGCCGAGGAGGGACAGCGTGACGGTGGCGGCCTTCACGGTCGCGCCTTTGGCCGGCACGCGGCGGGTGTGGACAAAGCCAGGCAGATCCGAGGTGGCCAGCGGGTTCCAGCGGAGTGCGGTGCCGTCGGATCCCTGGACCGAGGTGAACGTGCCCCACTCGTGGGCGGTGTAGTTGGCCGGGTCGGCGAGGGCCACGGTCGTGGCGGCCAACCCGGAGGCGAGGAATGCAGTGAGCTTCATGTTGGGTTCAGCATGGCCGGACGCTCGCGGGGGGATGTCAGCCGGTGGTCAGCGGATTGTAAAATGTTTGTAGGACCGGGGCGGGCTTCGCGAGGCTTCCGGGATGCGCTCCCTTGAGGTCATCCGATCAGTCGTCCTGGGTTCCTTGCTGTTCGGCGGAGGCGGAATCTCGTGGGCCGGAGATTGGCCGCAGTGGCGCGGACCGGGCCGAACGGGGCATGCGGCGGCGGATGAACGGCCGTTGGCTTCGCTTCCCGATGCGTTGCGCACGGTCTGGAAGGTCCCTGCGGCGGAAGGGTACGCTTCGCCGGTGGTGTCGGCAGGGCGCGTGTTCGTGATGGAAGCCGCCGAAGGCAAGGAGGTCCTGCGGGCGTTGGACGCGAAGGATGGCCACGAGCTCTGGAGGGCGGTCGTGGACGAGACGTTCAAGGATTCCCAGGGGCCGGCTGCGCCGCGCTGCACAGCCGTGGTCTCGGACGGACGCGTCTATGCGCAGTCGTGCCGGGGTGATTTGAAGTGCTTTGCGGTGACGGATGGGAAGCCGGTCTGGTCGGTGAACTACACCCGCGATTTTGGCGCGGTATTCATCGGCGAGAAGGGCACCGCATCCGGGGCCACCCGGCACGGCAACAACGGCGCGCCGTGGGTGGCTGGAGGCGTGGTCGTGGCTTCGGCGGGCTCAACGAACGGAGCGGCCGTGGTGGCATTGGATGCGGCGACCGGGAGCGTGAAGTGGAAGGGGGGCAGCGAGGTCGCGGCCTACGCGGCACCGGTCGTCGCCGCGATTGCCGGGACGCGTCAGGTGGTGAACTTCATGGGCGATGCCGTCGTGGGTCTCGACGCCGCGGATGGCAAGGTTCTCTGGCGGCACCCGATGAAGACGGCGTTCGCCCGGCACGTGATGACGCCAATCGTCATCCGGAACCGGGTGGTGGTCGGATCGCACCAGACCGGATTGCTCGGCCTGGAGGTCGCGCCGCACGGCGGCGCATGGCAGGTATCGGTGGCGTGGACCAACAAGGAGGCGGCCCCGAATTTCTCGTGTCCGGTGCTGGTGGATGGACACGTGTACGGGTTGGGGGCGGACCGGGACGTGGTGTGCGTGGAGGTCGCGACGGGTGCGACACGATGGAAGAAGGCAGGTTGGATGTCGTCCGCCGCCGACAAGGCGCACGCGGGGTTTGTGGTGGTGGGCGGCAAGTCGGTGCTGATGCTTACGGACTCCGGCGAATTGATCCTGTTTGCGGCGGAGCCCGCAGGGTGTCGCGAGTTGGGGCGGGTTCAGGTGTGCGGTGCCAACTGGTGCAATCCGGCGCTGGCAGGCGGGCGGTTGTACCTGAGGGATGGGCTGAAGAATGGCGGCAGTTGGTGGTGTGTGGAACTGGGGCGGTGAGCCCCGCCGAGGCGCTGTGGGGGTTAAGATGCGTCTGATGGGAATGGGTACGTTCCGCAGTGGGGCGCATGGACGCCCAATTCCAGTCCAAACGCCGCGTCGTTGTGTCGCTGTTGGAGGGCGTTCAGTCCGCGTCGCTGGTGTTCAGGACGGGAATCGCTGCGGGTCGAGTACGAGTACCACCCTGCGGGCTGAGTACGAGCTCGAGTACGAAGGGGGCGGGTGCGCGGCCGCTCAGGGACGGCGGTTGGCGGGGCGTGGTGGGTTCTTCACGAACTCGGCGACGTCCCGGGCGGCCTTGGTTTCGGTGCCGGACTTCTGCAGGAATCCCAGGTCGCGGAACCAGTCGATGAAGCGGTCCTGCCAGGTGCCGAACGGGATGCCGTTGCGATGGGTGAGGCCGCCGGTCATGCGCGAGCCGTCGGGCAATGGGTCCCCCGGGTGACGGCCGTTGCCGTAGATGTGCATCTCCACGTTGGGCACGCCCGCGTTGAGCATCGCATTGAAGTACTCGGCGGCCCAGATCGCGTGGACGCGGTCGCCCGCACCGGGCGACGTGATGAAGGCCGGCGGGACGTCAGCAGGGATGGATGGGTTCGCTCCGCGCGCAAACGGCGTGGGACCCGGATAGACGATGCCGACGAAGTCCGGACGCGACGAGATTCCAGCGAGCGGATCCGAGGGGGCGTTGTTGGTGGAATCGAAGCCGGGATAGAAGACGGCGGCGGGCGCGGAGAGTTCGGCGCCCGCCGAGAAGCCCATGATGCCGATGCGGGCCGGATCGATGCGGAGTTCCTTCGCGTGGGCACGGACGAGTCGGATGGCCTGGAGGGCATCGCGGACGGCATCGGTGGTGGGTTCGTAGCCGTCCTTCCGGAGACGGTTGCGGAGGATCACGGTGGTGACGCCGTAATTGTAGAAGAACGGTACGAAGTCGGCGGCCTCGGTGCCGACGTTGAGGGTGTTATGTCCGCCGCCGGCCGCGAGGATGATCGCGGCTCCCGTGCTGACGCCGCCATCGACGGTGTGCACCTCGATGGAGGGATTGTGGATGTTGACGATGCTGCTGATCCGACCCGGGACGGCTTTGCTGAGGTTGTATTGCTCGGCCTCATGGACGCGTGATGCCCGCAGGTGGGGCGAACCCGGCGGATAGAGCGCCAGCACGATGCCGCCGGGAAGGATCGGTTGCGGTGCGTACGGCGCGTCGTTGGTCGGACCGGGGCGGGGGATGGCCAGCGGTTCGGGTAGAGTGAGGCGATTCGCGGGGGCGGATGCGACGGTGTTGGTCGGGTTGGCCTGTTGGGCCTGGAGCAAGGCACCGCCCACAACCCAGACCAGGAGCGTTGGAGTCACCAAACGGGGGAACATCTCGCGATGCTGCGGCGATCCCGTCCACCGGGCAAGGAGGCATGCGGGCGACGGATCAAGCGGAGGCGCGGTGGAAGCGGAGGGGGAAGGGTTCCCGCAGGGGCGCAGAGACGCAGAGGGGCAGGAAGGCGAGGGGTGCGTGACCAAACGGATGTCCCATATGGGACGAGGGATTGGTCGAGGGTGGGGTGGTTCGCGTGGGGGGCGGAAGGCGCGGAGCGGGAGGGCGTGACCAAATGGATGTCCCATATGGGACATGGGATTGGTCGAGGGTGAGGTGGTTCACGTGGGGGTGCGGAAGGCGCGGAGCGGGAGGGCGTGACCAAACGGATGTCCCATATGGGACATGGGATTGGTCGAGGGTGGGGTGGTTCGCGTGGGGGGCGGAAGGCGCGGAGCGGGAGGGCGTGACCAAACGGATGTCCCATATGGGACATGGGATTGGTCGTGGGCGGGGTGGTTCACGCGGAGGCGCGGAGGGCGCGGAGCGGGAGGGCGTGACCAAACGGATGTCCCATATGGGACATGGGATTGGTCGTGGGCGGGGTGGTTCACGCGGAGGCGCGGAGGGCGCGGAGCGGGAGGGCGTGACCAAACGGATGTCCCATATGCGACATGGGATTGGTCGTGGGTGGGTTGGCTCACGCGGAGGCGGGGAGGGCGCGGAGTGGGAGGGCGTGACCAAACAGATGTCCCATATGCGACATGGGATTGGTCGTGGGTGGGTTGGCTCACGCGGAGGCGGGGAGGGCGCGGAGCGGGAGGGCGTGACCAAACGGATGTCCCATATGCGACATGGGATTGGTCGTGGGTGGGTTGGTTCACGCGGAGGCGGGGAGGACGCGGAGCGGGAGGGCGTGACCAAACAGATGTCCCATATGCGACATGGGATTGGTCGTGGTTGGGTTGGTTCGCGCGGAGGCGGGGAGGACGCGGAGTGGGAGGGCGTGACCAAACGGATGTCCCATATGCGACATGGGATTGGTCGTGGGTGGGTTGGTTCACGCGGAGGCGGGGAGGGCGCGGAGGGGGAGGGCGTGACCAAACGGATGTCCCATATGGGACAAGGGATTGGTCGGGGATGGGGTGGTTCGCGCGGCGGCGCGGAGGGCGCGGAGCGGGAGGGCGTGGCCAAATGGATGTCCCATATGGGACATGGGATTGGTCGTGGGTGGGGGTGGTTCACGCCCGGGGGTGCGGAGGGTGCGGAGCGGGAAGGTTCTGGAACGGACGCATCCTGAAAATTGTCCGTAGACCACTCCTGTACAGGGGGGCGATGTCCTCATCGCTCTGAGGAATGCACTTGAACGGCGACGAGGACGTCGCCACTCCGTTCGACTCGGGGGCATCAGGCTTGAAACTCAGAACTCCCGAAACTTGACCCGGCGTGGGATGCGACGTTGGTTGGCGGGGTGCGCGCGTTGATCGTGGGATGTGGGTACGTGGGACTCGAACTGGGCCGACAGTGGGTGGCCCGGGGAGTTGACGTGTCGGGCGTGCGCCGCTCGGAGGCGGGCGCGGATGAGTTGCAGGAATCGGGAATCCGGGTGGTGGTCGGCGACGTGACCTTGCCGGAGAGCATGACTGCGTGGGGACGCGACTGGGATGTAGTGGTCAACGCGGTGTCGTCGTCGCGCGGTGGTGTGGAGGTGTACCGGCAGGTGTACGGGGTCGGGACGCGGAACCTGGTGGAATGGATGGGTGGGGTGGGCGTGCGTCGGTACGTTCACCTGAGCAGCACGAGCGTGTACGGACAGACGGATGGCGGTTGGGTGACCGAGGATTCGCCAGCGGATCCGTTGCCGGAGACGGGTCGGGTCCTGGCGTCGACGGAGCGGTGGATCCTGGGTGGTACAGCGGGGGGCCTTGCGCCCACGATCCTGCGAGTGGCCGGGATCTACGGACCGGGTCGGGGATACGCGTTGCAGCAATTACTCAAGGGCGAAGCACGCATCCAGGGCGACGGCACGCGTTGGGTGAACATGGTGCACCGCGACGATGTTGCGGCGGCGATCCGGGGGGTGGCCGCGGCGTCTTTGGAGGCGGTGGGAGGGAAGGTCTTAAACGTCGTCGACGATGAACCGGTGAGGCAGGGCGAATTCGTGACGTGGCTGGCGCGGGAGCATGGATTGCCGGTACCACCCGTCGCCACGGAGGAGGAGAACGCGGCGAGGAAGCGGGGGCTGACGAACAAACGGGTCGACAACCGCCGTCTGCGGGAGGCGACCGGTTGGGTGCCGGCCTATCGCAGTTTCCGCGATGGGTACGCGCGCGTCAGCGGAAGCAGATCCGGCTGACGCATTCCTCGAAGCCCTCGGCACCGGCCACGATCTTGATCTCGACGCGCATGAAGTAGACCGGGATGTCGCGTCGATCGAGCTTGGGGAAGCGGACGGCGTCCTTCTGCGTGGTGACGAGCATCTCCGCGCCGCGTTTCTTGGCGCGGTTGATGGCGTGCAGGACCTCCTGCTGGTTGAAGCGGTGGTGGTCGGCAAAGCGCCGGGCGAGGACGATCTCGGCGCCGAGCTCGACGAGCTTGGACTCGAAGCTCTCGGGTTGGGCGATGCCGCTGAGCGAGGCGACCTTGCGACCTTGCAGCAGGTCCAGGCCATGACGGTCATCGCCGAAGACGTTCTCGAAATAGAGCGGATGATGGACGCACTCGATGATGTCGGCGTTCGGGTTGAGCTTGGCGACGCGGACCCGGAGTTCGTCGATCTTCGCGGACTGGTCCTTGGTGGAACGGTCGACCTTGGTGAGGAAGACGACGTTGGCGCGGCGCAGGTGGGAGGGTGGCTCGCGGAGGGTGCCACGCGGCAGCATGTATCCGTTCGAGAACGGTTGCTGGGAATCGACGAGGACGACGTCCGTGCGCCGTCCGCGGAGGCGCCAGTACTGGAATCCGTCGTCGAGCAGGAGTGTGTCGCATCCGAACTTCTCGACGGCGTAGCGCCCGGCCTTGACGCGGTCCTTGTCGACGAGCACGACGACGTCGCGGAGGTTCGAGGCGAGCATGTAGGGTTCGTCGCCGGAGGAGAACGAGTCGAGGAGCAGGGATTGGCCGTCGCTGACGATGCGGGGCGGGGTGGTGTCGTTCTTGAGGAGGAGGCGGTCGCGGAGGCGCTGGAGGAGAGGCTTGGGCTTGGACCGGTAACCGCGCGACAGGATGGCGACCTTGCGGCCGGCGTCCTGGAGGGCGCGGGCGAACTTCTCGACGACGGGAGTCTTGCCGGTGCCGCCGACGGTGAGGTTGCCGACGGCGATGACCTGCACGCCGAGGGTGGCGTCGCGGAAGATGCGGGCGTTGTAGAGGACGCGGCGCAGTTTCACGGCTCCGGCGAACACGTGGGAGAGCACCTGCAAGGTGCCGCGCAACGCCGCGGCCTTCTTGCCGGGACGTTGCTGGAAGATGACGTCGAGGAAGTAGGTCTCAGCGTCTTCGAGGAATTTCTGCCACCGTTCGCGCACTGGGGGCAGCTTCCCGTTCCCGGTTACCAGTTACCAGATTGGAGTTCTTGGGGAGTGGAGGAGTTTCAGGTTTGAAGATTCAAGTTTGAAGCGGAGTGGTTCCGCCCTCTGCGTGGGAAGCGGTCGCTGCCGAGGTTCTGACAGCCTTTCAGGGGGCGGATCACATCCGGACGGGTTTGCCTGCGGTCTGTAGGCCGCGTGCCCCCACGCGGCGCATCATGATCACCGCCGGGTGAGGGCACCCGGCCTACAAGCGAGGACTGGGGATTGGCTTGAATCTTGAAACTGAAAACTTTCCCACCCTCCAACACAACCGCCGCTCCGGCCTCGGTGGCTGGAGCGGCGGCTGGGGAAGTCCCGGGTGGAGCGAGACTTTGTCGAGCCGTTTTCGGGGCGGCTCGTGAGGACACTCGCCCCACCGGCCCTGGATGACCGGGAGGCCTTACTTGGCGGCGGCGTAGAGGGCGGCGACCTTGTCCCAGTTCACGACGTTCCAGAGGGCCTTGAGGTAGTCGGCGCGCTTGTTCTGGTACTTGAGGTAGTAGGCATGCTCCCAGACGTCGACGCCGAGGATGGGCTTGCCTTCGACTCCGGAGATGGCCTTGCCCATGAGCGGGTTGTCCTGGTTGGGGGTGGAGACGATCTCGAGCTTGCCGCCGTTGACGACCAGCCAGACCCATCCGGAGCCGAAGCGTCCGATGCCACCGGCTTCGAACTTCTCCTTGAAGGTGTCGAAGGAACCGAAGGTGGCGGCGATGGCCGCGGCGAGTTCACCCGTGGGGGTGCCGCCCTTCCCGGGGGCGAGAAGGTTCCAGAAGAAGGTGTGGTTCCAATGACCGCCGCCGTTGTTGCGGACTGGGCCGCGGATGTTGTCGGGAACGGAGGGGAGGTCGGCGATCAGGGCCTCGATGGGCTTGGCTTCGAGCGCGGCGTTCCCGGCGATGGCCTTGTTGAGGTTGTCCACGTAGGCCTTGTGATGACGGCCGTGGTGGATCTCCATCGTGGCGGTGTCGAGATGGGGTTCGAGGGCTTCCTTGGCGTAGGGGAGCGGAGCGAGTTCGTGGGCCATACTGATTCGTCGGTCTGTTGTTGATGAAATCGTCCCGGCTCGCCGCAGGCGCAGCCGGGAGGTGGGGAGACCTTAGCAGCGGTTCGCGGGACTGCAATCGTTGGGGGGAGTCGGAAGATTTCAGTTTCAAGATTCAAGGCCCAAGGCCCGCGGATTGCAGGCCGGGTGCCCTCACCCGGCGAAGGTTTGGATCCGCCGCGTGGGGGCACCCGGCCTACTACTGCAACGCCTCCGGCGTAACGCACCGGCTTCAAACTTGAATCTGAAAACTTCGAACTCCACCGCAACAAGGGGACAACAAACGATGACAAGCATGCGACAACGGGGCGCCTTGCTGGGCGAAGGGCTGCCCCGTAGCGTTTGCGAACTGTGAGCGACGTGTGCCCCGTGCCCGATTGCCAGCCGGCTTCCTGCCGGACGCCACAGCTTTGCCAGTTGAACCGCGTCCGCGCCGGCGAGACGGTAGTGGTGAAGCAATTGAACGGGTCGCCCGAGACCAACCAGCGTCTGCGGGAGATGGGCTTCGGCGAAGAACAGCGCGTCCGGGTCATCACTCTCCAGGCAAACCTGCTCTGTCAGGTCTGCAATTCCCGTTTGGGTCTGAGTTCCCGACTGGCGGAACTGATCCTCGTCGCCCGGCCGTCGCTGGCTGGTCCGGGATTCCGCATGGCGGCCTGATCCGCCGGCCTTCCCCTCCTTCTCCGGCAAACCGTCATGGAACCCCGGCCGCTCAGCTCCCTCACCCCTGGTTCCCGCGGCGTTGTCGCGGCCATCCTCATCCCGCCAGCGCACCGAGGTCGCCTGCTCGAGATGGGCCTGCTGGTCGGGACTCCGATCGAGGTGATCCGGTTCGCGCCGTTGGGGGACCCGGTCGAGATCCGGATCCGCGGCTACAACCTTTCCCTGCGTCGGCACGAGGCGGAGCAGGTGATGGTGCGCGACGCATGAGCGCCCAGAGCCAGCGACCGTTCCTGGCCGTCCTGACCGGCAATCCCAACTGCGGCAAGACGACCCTGTTCAATGCGTTGACGGGACTCCGCGCGCACGTCGGCAACTACGCGGGCGTGACGGTGGAACGGAAGGAAGGCGCGCTGCTGGGCACCGCGCCCGGACAGCCGGTGACGATCCTCGACCTGCCCGGCACCTACAGCCTCAGTCCCCAGTCGCCGGACGAGCAGATCGCCCGGGACGTCCTGTTCCAGCGCCTGCCGGAGGTAGGACAGCCGGATCTGGTGATGGTGGTGGTCGATGCCTCGAACCTGCAGCGCAACCTTTACTACGCGACGCAGGTGATCGAGTTGGGTTACCCGACCTTCGTCGCGTTGAACATGGTCGATGTCGCGGCCGAGAACGGGCATGAGATCGACCTGAAGGGATTGTCGGCGGCGCTGGGCGTGCCGGTGTTCGCACTGGTGGCGAGCGACGGTGATGGCGTGCCCGAGTTCGCGACGGCGATACGAGCGCAGGCGGCGCGTGGGACCGCGCGGACGATTCCGCGGGAGTTCAGCGAATTGCCGGAGGGGTTTGGCCACGAGGCCCGCGAACTCCAGAAGTGGATGGCGGCCCGGTCACCGCAGCGCGAACGGCTCGCGGCGGCCGAAGCGCTGCTGGTGCTTTCCGATGACCAGGCCCTCCAGGGGCATCCGGATCATTACCCGGTCGAACTGCGACAGCGCGTCAACGAGGCCCGCGCCCGCTTGGAGGCCGCTGGCACGGACTGGCGCAGTGCGGCCATCGAAGCCCGGTATGCCCGGGCGGCGGCGATCCAGATGGCCGTGACCACCGAGACCGCGCCTCCGGGGGAGACGTGGTCGGATCGCGTGGACCGCGTGGTGACGGACCGGATCTGGGGGCCGCTGATCTTCGTGGGGATCCTGCTGGCGTTGTTCGTCAGCATCTTCTGGTTGGCGGAGATTCCGAAGGGCTGGATCGAGTGGGCCGTGGGGATGCTGGCGGGTTGGGTTTCGGGGGCGCTGCCGCCGGGTGACCTGAACGACCTGCTGGCAAAGGGCGTGGTGGCGGGCGTGGGTTCGGTGGTCGTCTTCCTGCCGCAGATCTGTCTGCTGTTCCTCTTCATCAGCCTGCTCGAGGACTCCGGGTACATGGCCCGCGCCGCGTTCCTCATGGACCGGCTGATGAGCCGGGTCGGGCTCCATGGAAAGAGCTTCATCCCGATGCTCTCATCCTTCGCCTGCGCCATCCCGGGCATCATGGCCACGCGCACGATCGAGACGCCGAAGGACCGTCTGGCGACGATCCTGGTGGCGCCGTTGATGAGTTGTTCCGCTCGGCTTCCGGTCTACACGGTTCTGATCGCTGCCTGCATCGGAGGCAGTGCCCTGCGAAAGGGGCTGACCCTGACCGGCATGTACGTGCTGGGCGTGGTGGGGGCGCTCGGCATGGCGTGGTTGTTCAAGCGAACCTTGCTGAAGGGCGAGCCGCCGCCGTTGTTGCTCGAGTTGCCGCCGTACAAGCGTCCGGTCCTGTCCGTGACCCTGCGTCACATGTGGGATCGTTCGAAGCTGTTCCTTCGTCGCGCCGGGACGGTCATCCTTGGGATCAACATCATCCTCTGGTTCCTGGTCACCTTCCCGCGGGATGCGGCGACTTCGGCGCGATTCGACGGGCAACGCACCGAAGCAGTCCGAAAGGCGTTTCCAGGGGAACTGACGCCCGCTGCGCTCGAGTCGCACCTGACCGCGGCTCGGGGCGAGGCCACGACCAACGAGCCTCCGAACCTCGCCGTGCTTCGCGACGCGATCCGCGGATTCGACCACGAACAGGCGGGCGAGGAATTGCGCCACAGCTTCGCGGGTCGGGTGGGTCGGGCGATCGAGCCGGCGCTGCGACCGCTGGGCTTCGACTGGAAGATCAGCATTGGCATCGTGGCGTCGTTTGCCGCGCGCGAGGTCTTCGTGAGCACGATGTCGGTCGTTTACAATGTCGGCGAAGTCGACGTGGGCGATTCCGGCGCGACATCCGGCCTCGTCGAGACCATGCAACGGGAGCGTCGGGAGGATGGAAGCGTGCTTTATACGCCGCGGCTCGGACTCACGTTGATGGTCTTCTACGTCTTCGCCATGCAGTGCGTCAGTACCGTGGCCATCGTCCGACGCGAGACCAACGGATGGAAGTGGCCGACGTTCCAGTTCGCGTACATGACCGCGCTGGCGTGGGGGCTCGCTTGGGTGACGCACTTGGTTGCGGGCGCGCTGGGGATGGGGTGAAGAGTTTCAAGGTTCAAGATTCAAGTTTGAAGAGAGGGGGAACCGGATCGAGATGGAGACGCGGTGGACGTCGTGCGTCGCCGGGCGTACCACGGTCGAAGTGATGACGGGTGCCGTGAACCTCGGGCGATTCCATCGCCATCGAGCTCGAAGGTGTCGTTGTTGAACTGCGATTTGATGGAGGCAAGTGGATCCGGGAAGATGCGAGAACGGAAAGAGGTATCCGGTGAGCACGACGGAGGCGTACACCCGCTGAAGGGCTGCGGAGTCAGGCGTGCGCCAAGCGGCCAGCGGGAGGCTTGCCAGCCCGCGATGCTGGTCACACTGTACAAGCATGAGTCACTTGGACCGGATCACGTTCAATCCCCGGCAATGCGGTGGACGCCCTTGCATCCGAGGAATGCGCATCCGCGTCAGGGACGTGCTCGACCTGCTCGCTGCAAGGGTATCCGAAGCCGAGATCCTGGCGGACTATCCCGATCTGGAGCCGGAGGACATCCAGGCCAGCATCGAGTACGCGGCCGCCCAAATCGACCACCCCGTGCTCGTCGCTAGCCGGTGAAGTTCCTAGTCGACGCGCAGTTGCCGCCCGCCGTCGCCCACTGGATGCGCGAGGCTGGATACGATGCTCAGGCCGTCCGGGAAATCGGACTACGCGAGGCTGAAGATGGCGAGATCTGGAACCACGCTTTGGCGATCGGTGCGGCGATCGTGACCAAGGACGAAGACTTTCCGACGCGGGCGCAGAGGACGCTCCAAGGCCCGGTCATCGTTTGGCTGCGCGTTGGCAACAGCACCAATCGGGTCCTCCGGGAATGGTTCATGCCCCGGCTGCCCCAGATCGTCGATTGGATCGGAGAGGGTGTCCGCGTCATTGAGGTTCGCTGAACCGCCTTTGAAAACAGCCTTGGTCAACCGATCCATGAGACCCGGTTTTTGGAAGTGGGGGCTGCTCCTGGTGGGGCTGTTCTTCCTGATCGACGGGTTCATTCCGAAGAGTCGACCCGCTGTGTACGATCCGTGGTCGGGAGTCCCCATCGCGTTGCTGATGTTCCTCCTTTTTGCGTTCAGCTGCATGGTCCGGCTCAAGTAGGGCGGCGTGGATTCCCGCAGAGGCGCAGAGGGGGCGAAGATGCGTCCGACGGGCTGGAACGCCCTTTCAGGGCTGGGTGAATTGTTGGGGTGGTCCAATCCCAGGGCGGTGCCCTGGGCTGTCTTGGGACGCCCCGTTGAGGCATTTGGGCGGGGCGGGCTCAGCCCTGAAAGGGCGAATCAATCCAGGCCGGGGCATCGCCCCGGGAAGTGGGATCGTATCGACGAGGAGCCCTGAAAGGGCGGGCCAATCCTTGCAGGCGTCGGTGCATGCGGCTTGTGCGGAATTGGAGCATCGCTCGGTGTGGAGCCTGGTGGATGCCCGATCCCATTCCATACGCCGCGTTGCTGCGTCGCCGTTGGAAATCGTCCAGTCCGTGTCGCTGCTGTGGACAGGGGCTTCGCGGCGGGGTCATGCTCCAAGGATGAATCGTCCATTCGGAGTGCGTGCGGCGGTCGGGCTGGCGTTGGGTGCGTGGGTTTCGATGTCGGTGGCGGGACTGGCAGCGACGGGTGACTGGCCTTCGTGGCGCGGTGCGAATGGGCAGGGCAGCGTGGTGGGCGGGCGCTATCCGGAGCGATGGACGGCGGAGACGGTGAGCTGGAAGGTGGAACTGCCGGGGAAGGGAACCTCGACGCCGATCGTGTCGGGCGGGCGGTTGTACCTGACCTCGCCGTTGGATGGCGAAGATGCGGTGCTGGCGTTTGATCTTGAGGGCAAGAAGGTCTGGGAAGCGCGGATCGGTTCGAAGAGCGACCCGAAGCACCGGACCCTGGCGTCGAGTTGCAATGCGTCGCCGGTGACGGATGGAACGGCGGTTTATGTGCACTTCAAGAGCGGCAACCTGGCGGCCGTGGAGGCCGATGGACGCATTCGGTGGAAGGTGAACCTCACGGAGAAGTTCGGGGTCGAGAAGTTGTTCTGGGATTCCGGGACTTCGCCGGTCGTGGTGGGTGATGTCGTGATCCTGAGCCGGTTGCACGAGGGCGATTCCTGGGTGGCGGCGTTTGATCGGAAGACCGGTGAGGTTCGATGGCAGGAGAAGCGGAACTTCACGACGCCGACGGAGAACAACAATGGCTATGCCACGCCGGTCGTGGTCGAGCACGGCGGCCAGCCGGCGGTGCTGATCTGGGGTGCAGACCGCCTGACGGCACATGCGGTCTCGGATGGGCACGTCCTGTGGACGGCGGGCGGATTCAATCCGGACGGGACTGGGTTCTGGCCGGCGATCGCGACACCGGTGGTGCTGGGCGAAATGGCGATCGTGCCGGTCGGGCGCGATGACCGAGCGGGGCAGGCCCGGATGTTCGGGGTGAAGCTGGGCGGCTCAGGGGACGTGTCCAAGAGCCATCGGGTGTGGGGGCGAAAGGACGTGGGTGTGTTCGTGGCGGCGCCGGTCGTGGCGGGCGAGCGGGCGTATCTCCTGCGGCACAAGGGCGAGGTCGTGTGCCTCGATCCCGCCACGGGTGAGACCGTGTGGACCGGGTCGCTGCCCAAGGCCACGGCGCCGTTCTATTCGTCGCCGGTGGTGGCGAACGGAATCCTGTATGCAGCGCGCGAGGATGGCGTGGTGTTCGCGGCGCGGGTTGGGGAGAAATTCGAGCTGCTTTCCGAGAACCCGATGGGCGAGCGGATCATCGCCACACCGGTGCCCGCGGCGGACCGTTTGTTCCTCCGGGGCGACAAGCACCTGTTCTGCGTCTCCGGTTCCGCGAAATGAGCCCGGTCAATTGGGGCGGGGTTGGCGGCGCACCATGATGCGGCCCTGGACGTCTGCGACTTCGAATCCGAGGCCGGCGTAGACAGGTTGGGCGTCGCGGGTGATCAAATAGCAGGCGTCGATGTCCGCCATCAGCGAGTGCTCGATCAACTGGCGGGCCATGGCCCGGGCGATTCCGCGCTTCCGGTAGTCGGGATCCACGAAGATATCGGCGATGTAGCCGAATCGGGTGGTGTCCGTGAGTGCGCGGCCGACGCCGACCTGGGTTCCCTCGACGAACGCGCCGATGGCGAGGGTGGAAGCCCGGAAGCCCTTCTCGACGCGGGCGGCCGGAATGTCCGGGCTCCAGTAGGTGGAGGCGAGCCAGCGATGGATCCGGACGAAATCGAATTCTCCGAGATCGAAGGAATATCTGATCGGGGGTGGCATGCGGTGAAGAATTCGGAAGATTCCTGTAACGTCTGGCGCCGCAATCCGTACTAGAGGGTGGAGTCCCCGGTGGCGGGCGTTCGGGTTCGCGGCGAACCGCCGCCGGGCGGCTCCGGGTTTTCTGGGGGCGGGGAACGTCAACGCAGTCGGGCGAGGCGCTTCCGATCCGTGTCTTCACGGAGGCCGATCTGTTGGAAGGGGACAGGTTGGATGCCGAGGCGAAGGGCGGGTGAGTCGTGTCGGAGTGCGAAGACCTGCCTGGCTGCGTTGACGAATCCGGGGTCGCCGGAGGTGAAGTTGTCGCTCGTCGTGAACTCGTTGGAGCGGGCGTGCCAGCCGAGTTCGAGCCATTTCCCGACGCAGACGTTTCGGGTGATGACATTGTTCTCGGCGGGGATGCCCTTGAAGTCGTTGGTGGCGGCGTAGAGCGGGTCGAGGGAACGGATCTCCGGGTAGCGCTGGCGGTAGAGTTCCGCCGGGACGGCCGCAAGTTGCTTGCGCATGTAGTCTTCGACCATCGATCGCCAGACCGGTGAAGCATCCATGCCGCGGGCATCCGCACGAACGGCGGGATCGCAGTCGATGAAGTAGTTGTTCTCGACGCGATGGTCGCGTCCGCCGCCGATGAACATCGCCCAATGGACCTTGTAGAAGACGTTGCCGAAGACCTCGGTGCCCGAGACGCAGTCGTCCATGTAGACGCCCATGGAACCCATGCCCACCCCGCCGGTCTCGTGGATGTAGTTGTGGCGAATCCGGTTTCCGCGGAACGAGTAGTCGCGTCCGGTGTAGATCGCGCCGACATCGCCGGTCTCGAGGGCGATGTGATGGATCTCGTTGAAGTCCATCAGGTGATCATTGCCCCAGTAGAGGATCGCGCAATGGGGGTGGTCGTGGATGAGGTTGTGGGAAGCGCGGAGTCCGACGCCTTGAAGGTGGATGGCGGGAACGTAGCACTTGGACCAGCGGCCTTGCCGTTGGAAGTGGGAGTTCTCCACGAAGTGTCCGCCGGGCGTGAGGGTCTGGCGGTCGCCCCCGGTGAGGTTCACGCCGCCGTCGCCGGTGTCCGTGATGTCGCATCCCGAGACTCCGTGATTGGAGCCGCCTTCGATCACGACGCCGTGGTTGCCAATGTTCCGGATGCGGCAGGCGGCGACGCGGTTGCCGGTTCCGCCGCGGATTTCGACGGCGCTGCTGCGGGTGGCTTCGAGCACCAGCCCACGGATCGTGACGTGTGAGGCATCGGCGAGACGGATCAGGGGTTGATCGAGGAGCGAGACGAGCGTCTCGGCGTTGCCGGTGGTCGATCCGGCGGGAGGGGCGGGAGGCCAGAACCAGGCGAGGCCGGACTTGCGGTCGAGGAACCATTCGCCGGGTTGATCGAGTTCCTCGAGGACGTTGAGGAACTGGAACCGCTGACCCTTGCGGAATCCGTAGAGCCCGTGCGGTGGCGCGGTCCGGACGAGGTGCTGGGTGAGGTCGATCGACTCGGCCCTCTCGTAGGAATTGGCCCAATCCCACGCCCAGTATCCGTGGACCCAGACATCCGTGCGATCCCGCCAGCGGGTCGGTCGGTCCCCCTCGTAGGTGAACCCGCCGGCGATGTCTCCGATGTTGCCGCCGTGGTCGTCGCCCTTGCCGGAGGTCGCGGGAAATCCGGCGATCTTGGTGAACTGGCCGTCATTCGGCCAGCGGGCGAGGGTCATCGGACGACCGCCGTGGAAGAGTTCGCAATGCGCGGCGACAGTGGCCCGGCTGAATCCGCGGGACTTCATCTCGCCGAAGTCGCGGATGCCCATCGCCCGCAGGTCGACCTGGCGGACGTGGGAGCGGGCGGAGGGGTCGAGGCGTTCGAGGATCGCGGAGTCGGTGACCGGTTTCCACGCCGTTGTGGGGACTGCGAGTCCGCCGAGCAGGCGGGCGGTTTCGTTCGGGGCGGATTCCCAGCGGATGGGAGAATCTGGCGTGCCGGAGTCGGCGGTGGTGAGTTCCAGCGCGTTCGTCCGCCGGTGATCGCCGCCATGGATCCAGACGGTCAGCGGACCTTTGGGGAGCGGGCCCTTGGACTTGAGCGTGCGGACCGCGTCGCGGGCGCGCTCCAGCGTGGCGAAGGGTCTGGAAGCGGTGCCTGGGTTGGAATCGGCGCCGCCGGGTGCGACGTGGAAGTCGGCACGCGCGGCGGCGGCGATCGACAGGGACAACGCCAGCAAGGTGCGGCAAGCCGGGGAAGACATGGCTGGGAGTGGGAAGGTTCCCGGCCGGAGTTTCAAGCGCCCGGAGGATGGGACCGATCCGTCCGATCCGTCCGATCGGACTGATCTGGTGAAGCCAGAGGCTCAGCCCCCGGGCTTCTGGGCGGCGCGGAGGCTGCTGATGCTGTCGAAGAGGCGTTGGCGCCAGTAGGGCATGGGGGACATGAGGACGGTGCCGGTCCCTTCGTAGATGCGGACCATGTATTCGCCGGAGGTCATGCTGCCGAGGAGGGATTTGGTGGCACGCTGGACGGTGTACTTGAGGCCGGAGGAACGGGCGAGGACGTAGCGGCCATCGACGGTGAGCTTGTCGTTCTGGAGGTGGACGACCTCAACAGGACCTTGGCTGGCGAGGACCACCTGTCCCTGTCCGCTGACCTTGGTCTGGTAGTCCAGGAAACCTTCCCCGGACTTCAGCGCCGTGAGGGTGTTCTCGCGGTGGATGTCGACGGTGATCGAAGCCTCGGAAGCCCAGTACGCGCCCCCTTCAAGGATCCACGTCTCGCCGCCGCACTCCATCACGTGGAAACCGCCCAGCGAAGGCTCCAGGTAGAGTTCACCGGTGCCGGTGTAGGTGGGGCGGAAGACACTCTCGCCCGTGGCGAGGGACTTGAGGAAGCCGCCCATCGAAGGGGCCTTGGATTCCATGTCGATCCGGCCCCGCATGTAGTAGAGCGCGCCGGATTCGGTCTTCACGGTTTCGTTGTTGAGGGTGCACTTCACGAGGCGGACACCCTCCTGCTCGATGACGTCGAATTGTGCCATGGTGCGTGGACTCTGCCGGCAACCGGGATTCGTGCCAGTGGAGGATTGATGCGAGTTTTGAAATTTGAAGATTCAGGTTTGAAGTCCCAGACGTTCCTCGAACCCTGAAGCCAAGCCTTTCGAACTCTCCTTCGGGACCGCCTCGTGACCTCGTCGGCTACTGGGTAGCAGACGACGTGAGGAGGCTGACGGAGGTCCTGCCTCGTGACCTGGCTACGTGCGGGCTTCAAACTTGAATCTGCAATCTTCAAGCTTCCCACCCATGAGCGAGACATTGACGCAGCCGGTGGCGGGCCGTGCCCTGGATCCCATGCCGGAGTTGCGTCGGATCCTGTCGACGCGGTCGCCGCGTACGGAGGGCGAGGGGACGGTGGCGGACGCGGGCATTGCGGTGTTGCTGGAGCCGTGGGCTGGGGATGGGGTGGTGTGCCCGCCCGGGACGTTCCAGTTGGAAGGGGACGCGGTGCTCCTGCTGGGCGATTCGGGCAGTATGGCAGGGGATGTCGGTGAGGCGGTGGGGGTTTTGCGGACGACGCTCGCAGGGTTGGTTCTGGAGGGAGTAATCCGCAGTGCGCGGGTGTGTGGGGAGGGTGGGATGCTGCTGGCCGTTCTCGACAGCCTGTCGCGAGGAGGAGGGGGGACGGAAGCTGGGAAATCCGCTGGCGCAGTCGTCCTGTGGACGCCCGCGGATCCGGCCGTTCCGTTCGAGAAATTCCTGTTTGAGGAATCGCCGAACCGGCTGGTGGTTTCCGTTCGGGGCGAGGATGCGGGTCGGGTGCTCAAGCAGGCGAAGATCCTCGGCGTGCCCGGTGGGCGGGTGGGCACCGTGGGTGGGGAGGGCTTGGTGGTCCGGGTCGGGGAGCAGGAGTGGCGGCAGCCTGTGGGGTAGGCGAAGGGTTCGGTCCGGCCGGTGGGTGGGATTCTGGGGGCTTCTCCATTTCGCCCCTTTTCTTGATTTGAGGGCGGATGGTCCGCTTGCATGCATAGAACTCCAATGCATGTTGGTGCCATGAAGATCAGCAAAGACCTCGTCGCCGCTTCAGCCACACCGATCATCCTGGGCCTGTTGCGCGGTGGTGAAAGCTATGGGTACGCGATCATCCAGAAGGTTCGCGAGCTGTCGAATGACGAGGTCGTTTGGACCGACGGGATGCTCTACCCGATCCTGCACCGGCTGGAGGAGCAGGGGTTGATTGTGTCGCGATGGGGGGAATCGGATACGGGGCGGAAGCGGAAGTACTACCAGTTGTCGCCCTCGGCGGACGGAGCATTGCGGGACGAGCGGAGGCAGTGGGAGACGATCCAGTTCCTGCTGGCGCGGATCTTCGAGAGCCCGGCTGCGCCGGCTCTTGTGTGATCGGGCGAAGGGAAGATCCAGGAGGCTTTCGCCATGAACAACGACGTTGGAAATTCACTCAAGGGTCTGCCGCCGGAGGTGGCGGCGGAGCTGGAAGATCATCTGGCCTCGACCTTTGAGGCGCACGTGGCGGCGGGATTTGGGGAGGATGATGCGCGACGAAGGACACTGGCGGAGTTTGGAGACCTGCGTGCGGTGGCGGGCCAGATGACGGGGATTGCGGTGCACCCAATCTGGGGTCGGCGACGGGTTCCGAAGGCGGTCCGGTGGGTGGTGGCGGGATGGGTGGCCTTTGGATTGGCGTGCCTCGGGCGGCTCTGCACGCATGGGGATCCGACCTACGTGACGGTGGGCACCTGCCTCCTGGTGGGGACGACCGGCTGCGTGCTGGCGATGGGCTTGCTGCGGCTGCGGGAGTCGATGCGACGGTGGATGCTGGGATACTTGGTGATCATGGGCGTGGTGATGGTGGTCTCGGCGGCGACCTCGGGTGCGGTGCTTCCGATCGCGGCGGGGTGGTTTCCAGTGCTTTCGATGGCGGCGGCCGGGTCGGCCTGGGTGCTGACGCGGCGATCAATCCGACAGAGCTTTTTGTAGAACCCAATGGACTGAGACGCGACCGGCGCGGAGAAGCCGGTGTTCCCGTCAACGTGTGACCCGTTTTCGCGGTGCGAAAGCCCCGTGCTCAAGGTCCACGCCCTGATGGCCCGGATCTGGGCGCCCAGATCGGCCGACGGACGGTTGTACCCGGGTGGGTGCGCTGCATCCGGCGGGTCTGGGCGCCCTGTAGAAACCTCAAGACAACCTTGCTTCAATGAAATCCGTAATGCGTGGAATCCAGGCGGGCTGGCTAGCCCTGCTCCTGGTGTTGGGAATCACGGGAACGGTGGTCCGGATGCGGGCGGCGACGCTGGTCGAGATCGCCGCTGGGAATCCGGACTTCTCGACGCTCGTCGCCGCGGTGCAAGCGGCGGGTCTCGCGGAAACGCTGGCAGGCCCGGGGCCACTGACCGTGTTTGCACCGAACAATGCAGCCTTTGCGAAGCTTCCGCCGGGAACGGTGGATGCGCTGTTGGCGGATCCGGCGCGGCTGCGACAGGTCCTGCTCTATCACGTGGTCCGGAGCCGCGTCCGGAGTACGGACCTCGTGGCGGGTGCGGTGGCGACGGTGCAAGGGGCGGCGGTGCGAGTCAGTCTGACCGGTGGTGTGAAGGTGAATGACTCGAACGTGATTGCGGCGGACATCGAGGCGGCGAACGGCGTGGTGCACGTGATCGACAGCGTGTTGTTGCCGCCGCCGGACCTCGTGCAGGTGGCGGTGTCGAATCCGGAGTTCAGCACGCTGGTGACGGCGTTGCAGGCGGCGGGATTGGTGGATGCGTTGAAGGGGCCGGGACCGTTCACGGTATTCGCTCCGAACAACGCGGCCTTTGCAAAGCTTCCCCCGGGAACGATCGAGGCGCTATTGGCGGATACGAACCGTCTTCGTCACATCCTGCTGTACCACGTGCATTCCGGGCCGCGGATCAACCAGGCGCGGGTGCTTGCCGCCAATGTCGAGGCCGGCAACGGCGTGATCCACGTGATCGACGAAGTCATCCTTCCGGGTGGCGGGTTCGTGCCGGAAGGAGCGGAGCTTTCGGTGGTCGTCCTGGGTGGTGAGGCAACGGTGGTGTGGCCTGCGCGAGAGGGCGCGGCACCTGTACTCGAGTCGGCTCCGTCGCCGGCGGGCCCGTGGACCGCCGTGTCGGCACCGATCGCGACGGCAGATGGAATCCAGAAAGTGAAGGTCCCCGCCACGGCCGCGAACCAGTTCTTCCGGCTCCGCCGCTGAAGCGGTGAGGGTCGGGGCCCCGGGATGCAGGAAGCTCTGCCTGCGTTCCGGGGCCATTGTCTTTTCGGAGGTGCGCATTTCGACACCGCCCCCAGCTGAGGCGGGGCGGCAACGTCCTCGTTGCCCTCCCAAGCCCTTTCCCAAGGCGATGAGGACATCGCCGCCCCGTTCTCATTCTCAAACGGGGGCCGTGTCGGGATGCGCCTGCCGGTGTTAGGTGTGTGAGCCGGAGCTTCCCGACGTGAACGGCTTGTCCTAGCCTTTAGGCATGCCACGTCACTGCCATCAATGCGGATGGGAATGGACCCTTTCGGGCCAGCCCGGCCGGAGCGAGAGCTGTCCGAAATGCCGTTCGGACCTGAAGGTATGCCTGAACTGCACGCACCACGATCGTCGGGCTGCGCACCAGTGCCGGGAGCGTCGGGCTGAACCGGTGGACGACAAAGGGCTGGCGAACTTCTGCGACTGGTTCGAGATGGCCCAGCGGGATTGGACCGGCGGTGCCGCGAACAGCCGGGAGGACGCGGCGCGGGAGGCATTGAAGCGGCTGCTGGGTTGAGGAGGATTGCACGATGAAGTTCCAACCCATCCGATGGATTCGTGGGGCGTGCCTGTTGATGGGCGCGTGGCTCGGGGTGAACGGGTCGCAGGCAGCGGAGCGGTTGCCGATCTTGCCCGAACTGGCGGCGGCGGTCCGGTCGCAGACGAACGATTCGGTGGCGGCCTCGCGGCTGGGATCCGCGTTGATGCACCGGGACTGGATGCTTCCGGTCGAGGTGGCAGCGGACACGCCTTGGGCGGCGTCGGGAAGGCGGCGGTCCGGGGACTCCGGTTCCTTGGATTCGCCGGATGGGCGGCGCCGTGTGGAATGGCAGGGGACGACCCTGAAGCTGGTGGCGCTCCCGGATGGTTCGCCGATTTCCGAGATCCAGACAGGCCGGCCCTGGGAGACGATCCAATGGCATCCGGCGGGATGGGCGTTGGCCCTGGCCGGGACCAACGGTCTTGAAATCCGGGACGGCAAGACCCTGCGACAGGCATCGGGCGATTGCGCGGGTGCGGTGGGGCCGGCGTTGTCGTTCAGTCCGGATGGGTTGCAGTTGTTGACCGGTCGTGCAGGCGGCGGAGTGGCGCTGTGGGACTGGGCGGGGGTGCGGCAACTCTCGGTGGGTTTGCCGGGCTGGGGAGTGGTGGAGTCGGTTGCCTTCGACCAGCGTGGCGAACGGGCGCGTGTGCGGGCGGGTGGTCGGGAACAGGTGCTGGACCTGAGGCCGGGGCGGGCGCTTTCGGATTGGTACGGTTCCACGGGCTCGGTCCGCACGGCGGTGTTTTCTACGGCGGGCGACCGGGTGATGACGGCGTCGGGAGACGGCTGGGTCCAGTTCCGCGAGGTGGGCGGCGCTGGCCGATCGCAGGGATTTCAGTTGGCCAATGCACCGAGCGCGTTGAGTGCGACGCCGGACGGGAAGTGGCTGGTGACCGCGTTGCCTCCGGGCAAGGCGCGCATCTGGGACGCTTCAACGGGTCTGCCGCGGGGCGCGTGGATGCCGCATGCCGAGTTGACCCAGGTGGCGAACTCCGCGCGGGGCGACTGGGTCTGGACGGTGTCGCCGTCGATGATCCGGGCCTGGAACCTGGGTGATCCATCCGGTGTGCCGGTAGGTGTGGTGACGAACGGCCGCGTGCATCGGCTGGCGTCGGACCAGGCGTGCGGAACCGTGGCCGTGTTGTTATCGGGACCGGAGGGGCCGGTGGTGCGGCTCTGGGCGACAACGAATCCCGCCGTGCCTTTGAAGTCCCTTCCAACGTGGGACGCGACGGTGGTCGAGTTGGATCCTTCGGGCGAATGGTTGCTGACGTCGTCGACGAACGGTGGTCTGCGGCAGCGTCGTTGGACGGTCGGTGGGACTGAGCCTGGGAGACCGGATATCGGGTTGGGTGCAAGGTTCGCCGGGGCTCGCTACTCGGGCGGCGGGCGTCATCTGCTGACCGTGACTGCTCAGGGCGTGATGCGTATCTGGGACAGCGCGACCGGGAAGCCAGTGGGTTCGAAGGTCGAGGTCCCGGGGTTGGTGGTGGATGCGGTGGAGCTTTCGCCGGATGGGACGAGGCTGCGGATCGAGGAAACGGGTGGAGTGGTCCAGGTCTATGACGTGGCGACGGGCCGCCCGGCGACGGAGCCCTGGTGGCCACCCTTGCGGCGGGCGAGGTCGGTGCGGGTGGATGCGACGCGATTCAGCCGGGATGGTTCAGCGGTGCTGGTCCCGGACGGAGACCTGGGCGTGCGGTTGGTCCCCTTGCCGCCGTCGATGCCGGCGCCTGCATGGCTCGCTTCGCTGGCGGAGGCCGTCTGGGGGGTGGGTGCGAATGCTCCATCGGCATCGGTGACGGGCATCCGCAGCGCGGTGGATGCGACCGGAGAAAAGGATCCTTGGCGGGCGTGGGGGAAGTGGTGGCTCTCCGATCGCGGGGGACGTTCGGTCGTGCCTGGCGCGGGGGTGACGCCCGAGGCCTTGGCTTTGCGGCACCTGGAACCCTCCGTTGCGACGGTCCTGCCGGAGGCGCTGCGGTTGGCGCCGGGTTCGCAGGTGGTGCGGGATGCGGTGATCCAACAGGCGCGGACCAACCAGTTCTGGAACCGGCCGTACCGGGCGGAACTGGGTGAGTGGCTGGGAAAGCAGCGCTGAGCTCAGCCGTATCCATGCAGCAGAATCCTCACGCGGAGCCGCGGAGAGCGCGGAGAGAGGGGCAGGTCCCCAACCTTCCAACGTCGGACACGATTCACCAAACGGTGACTGCCCAGCCTCACATCCAGGTGTCCTTTCTCCGCGTCTCCGCGTCTCCGCGTGAACCTGTCCCCGCCTTCAATCGCATGGTTACGGCTCAGAGCTTCGCGATGGCGACGGGCTTTGCGTTGCGGGACTTGACGGTTCCGCCGGGCTGCTCGCGGGTGATGACGAAGGCCACTGGAAGCGGGATCACCCGCCCATCCCGAAGGATGGGCGGGTGATCCGTTCCGTCCCCCTTTGCGCCCTGGACGGAAGAGGAGTTACTGCTGGGCCCGGCCGCGACCGCCGCCCTTGCGTCCCCCGGCGCCCGGCCCACGGCCACCTTCAGGGAGGGTGACCTTGCCGGCTTCGATATCGGCGTGGAGAGCGGCACGCTCGGTCTCGTCGAGCTTGCCGTCCTGGTTGGTGTCGTACTGGGCAACGACCTCGGGAGGCGGACCCTGGCGGCGTGGGCCTGCTCCCGGACCACGGCCGCCTTCGGGGCGTGTGATCTTGCCGGCTTCGATGTCGGCGTGGAGGGCAGCGCGTTCGGTCTCGTCGAGCTTGCCGTCCTGGTTGGTGTCGTACTGGGCAACGATCTCGGGAGGCGGACCCTGACGCCGAGGGCCAGCACCCGGACCGCGGCCGCCTTCGGGGCGTGTGATCTTGCCGGCTTCGATGTCGGCCTGGAGAGCGGCGCGCTCGGTTTCGTCGAGCTTGCCGTCCTGGTTGGTGTCGTACTTGGCGACGATCTCGGCCGGCGGGCCCGGGCGGCGTTGGCCGGGGCCCTGTCCGCGAGGACCCCGGCGGCCGGCGGAGGCGGTGTCGTCCGCGAGGACGGACGCGGTGATGGCGGCGGCGATGATGGCCGCGGTGCTGAGGATTCGGATGGTCTTCATAGGATCGGAACGGTTGACGTGAACTTTTGTTTCTTTTTCGGCCGCTCGCCCTTCGTGGTGGGCGGTCGATCTGTGGCCACGATAGGGCGGTTTTGTCGGACCTCGACGCGCATGGGTTGGAGGCGGGGATTCGTGATGTGAAGGCGGGATTCGGAGGGATGAAATCCCCGGGAGGCCGGTGGCTATCCGCCCAAAGTCTCAGGTCGCGGCGATTGATTTGGGGAGGGCGATCCCCACAATCCGAGGGCCTAGCCATGCAATCGGCACCATCAAATCCAGGGGCTCCCAGGGGCGAAATCAGCGGATCAGGCGTCAAGAGCGTGCCTCTGGCACCCGTGGCGAAGGGGTGCCCGTTCCTAGGGAACACGTTCCAGTTTCTGGAGGACACGACCGGGCTCCTTCGCAAGTCCCACGACGAACTGGGGCCGGTGTTCCGGCTCAAGGCCCTGTGGCTGAAGTACTCGGTAATCTCGGGCTTTTCCGCGCGGGACTTCCTCAAGCAGCACAAGGACGACGAGTATCTCTCCCGCACCTCCGTGTTCGAGCGCGTGGGCCGCCAGTTGGGAGAGACGCCGCTGATCCTTGGGCTGAGTGGTTCGGATCACGAATACCTCCGGCAGGTGCTGCACGTGGTGTATTCGCGCGAAGTGGCGTCCGCCTGGGTGCCGAAGCTGGTGGAGGCGGTGCGGGCCCACGTGCGGGGCTGGAAGCCGGGTTCGGTCCACGGGGTGATGGACCTGGTGGAGCGACTGGGCTTCGAGATGTACTCGTTGATCGTCTGCGGGCGGTCACTGGGAGAGGCCTATGACGACATGCTCCGGGTGATGCGCTGGAACATGAACACGGGTGGCCGGATTTGGCCGTTCTGGTTTTATCGGCTCCCCCGATACCAGAAGTCGCGGCAGCGATCGCTGGAGCTCATGCGGGAGGTGGTCCGCGAGCGACGGAAGACCGGGATTCCAGCGGGTGAGCCGCCGACGATCCTGGACACACTGTTTGCCTCGAAGGATGCACAAGGCCGGCCGTTCACGGATGATGCCGCGGTCTGTTACGCGACCTATGGTTTTGCCGGCAGCTGCTGCTACATGAGCCGCCTGTTGGGCTTTCTGCTCTACGAGATCCTTGCGCGCCCGGAGTTGGCGGCGGAGTTGACGGAAGAGGTGGACCAGCACTTTGCCGATGGGATCCAGGATGCGGCGGACCTTCGGGACCTCCGACTGTTGCGGGCCACATACCTGGAGAGTCTCCGGTTTCACCCGGTCTCCCAGGGCATGCCGTTCCTGTCGGAGCGCAACTTCGAGTGGGCGGGGAAGCAGGTGCAGAAGGGTGACATGGTGGTGGTGTCCCAGGTGCCGATGCTGTTCTCGGGAGAAGCGTTCAAGGATCCGGACCGGTTTGATCCGCAGCGCTGCCTCCCGCCCCGGAACGAGCACGCCCGGATGGATGCCTTCCACCCGTTTGGCATCGCGCACCGTACCTGCGCCGCCATGGGGTTGGTGGAGACGATGTCGCTTTCGGCGGTGGCGACGCTGCTGCACGAGCTTCGGATGGAGATTCGTCCGAAAGGCTACCGGTTGAAGATCCGCGTGGAGCCGTTGCCGGGACCGGATTCCAAGTTTGCGGTGGGCGTCGTGGCGCGACGGGGAGATGCAGACCGGTCCGTGGTTCGGCGCTTGCCGGGAGAGGAGCGGGCGTTGGCGGAGTTTCCTGGAGCGGATGACCCGGAGGTGAAACGTCTCCTTGCGCAGGCGACCCGCCAGGTTTTCGGGCCCGGGGAAGATATCGTGCGGGAAGGCGACCCTGCGGAGGCGTTGTACGTGGTCGTGCGCGGCGAGGCCCGGGTCTCTCGCGAGCGCGACAAGCGCGACGAATCGCAGTTCCTTGCGCGGCTGACCGAGGGGCAGTTCTTCGGCGAGATCGGGTTGCTCCAGAACGCGCCCAGGAACGCGACGGTGCGCTCCGGACCTCAGGGAGTGGAGGTGCTTCGGCTGGACCGGCCCGTGGTCGATGCATTGCTCGCGACGAACGACTTCGTGCTCGAGGAGATTGTCCGCATGGTGCGCAAACGACTGGCCGCCGATCATCTGCTGGCGGCGCTGCCAGCGGTTACCGCGGGTCAGGCAGCGCGTTGGCTGCCCGAGTTCAGTGAGCGGACCCTCACTGCGGGCTCCGCCTTCGTGCGCGAAGGCGAGGTAGCTACGGACTTCTTCGTGCTGACTTCGGGCGAGGTGGTCGTGGAACAGTCGGCGGCAGGAAAGGCGCCTCACGAATTGGCACGGTTGTCGGCGGGCCAGTATTTCGGTGAGATGGGGCTCCTGCGAGGAACAGCCCGGTCGGCGACGGTCCGGGTGGTGAGTGCGGAGGCAACAGCGCTGGTGCTGGACGCCCCGGGCTTCCACCGGCTGATCCGTGAGCAGGGCGGGGTCCGGGGCGACCTTGCGATGGCGTTGTTTCGGAGGATTGCATGAAGCGAATCATCACGCTCGACGGAGGGGCGGCCACGGGGAAGTCGACGGCCATGCTGCGGGTGAGCCGAGCCTTGGGTTGGCACGGGGTTTCGACCGGGCACGTGTACCGGGCGGCAGCCATGCTGGCCATGGCCGAGGATATCTCACCGGAGCAGGCCCCGGTGAGGCTGGCGGCGCGGTTGCAGGAGGGAGCGCTTTCTTACAACCAGGCGACGCACACCTATTTCCTGAACCGCTCCGGTCTCGGCGCGCGGGCTTTGCCGGTCGAGGCATTGACTTCCCCGGAAGTCTCGGCGCGAACGCCGGTCTACAGCCGGATTCCCGAGGTGCGGGCCGCGTTGATGGAGTTCCAGCGCGGGCTTTATCGGGATCCGGGATTGGTCGCCGATGGCCGCGATTGCGGCACGGTCGTCTATCCGGACGCGATCCTGAAGGTCTGGCTGACCGTGGATGGGGTCGAGGCGGCGCGGCGGCTGAACCGTGGTCAGGGCGTGCCCTTCGAGCAGGCGTACGTCGACGTGCTGGAGCGGGATCGCGCCGATCGGAATCGCGGGACGGCTCCGATGGCGGCGGCGGCGGATGCGGTGGTGGTGGATACGACCCGATTGAGCGCGGACGAGGTTTTCGCGGTGGTGCTGGAACTGGCGCGGCGGAAGGGGCTCACGTCCTGAGCGTCAGGGGCGGTAACCTGCCGCGGCGTTCGCGCGTCCTCTGAACCGGGCGGGCGAAACGGAATCCAAGGAAACGAAGATGAACATGAAGACGAAGACGATGCTGAAGACGTTGGTTTGCGGATTGGGAATGGCGCTGGTCCTGGGGACGGGCGTTCAGGCCAAGGAAGCCGAAGGCGAGGATGCCAAGCCCAAGATGGGCCCGCGGAAGGTCCTGACCCAGTTCGACAAGGACAAGAACGGCAAGATCGAGGGGGCGGAAGCCGAGGAATTGCGGAAGGCGTTCTCGGGCGACCTGAAGTCCCAGTTGGCAAAGCTCGATCGCGACGGCAATGGCAAGCTGGACGACAGCGAGATCAAGGCGATCAAGGCAAAGGCAGCGCCCAATGCGGGCGGCACGGTAGCCCCGAAGAAGGCCAAGGAGGCCAAGAAGCCGGCTGAAGACGCGCCGGTGAAGTGATCCACGGATTACAACGCGGAGAACGCGGTTCTATCCACAGATTGCACCGATTACACGGATTGGAAGCCGGTGGGGAGAGGCGGTGGTTTCAACCCAACGGTGACCGGGAAACACAGATGGAGAGGGGCGTCTTGTTCCGGCCCACCTGTGAAATCTGCGTAATCGGTGGATAACCCAACGGCTTTTCGCCGTGTGTCGGTGGATCACCACCAGAACGACGGGTCGCCCGAGGTGCGGACGACCATCTGCTGGAACTTCACCCAGGAGGTGTGACCATCGAGGTAAAGCAGGTTGCCGCCGGAAGGCAGGCTGCCGCTCAGGTGGGACGCCTGGTGCCCCTTCCATCCGCCGTCGATCTTCGTGTACCGGTTGCGGGTGCGGTCGGTCATGTTGTTGCCGGATGAGATGACGGCGTCGGCGATGGTGACGCGATCGGAAGGTCCGGGATTGTAGTCCTTGCCGCTGATGATCCAAGGCTTCGGATTCAGGGACTCGGTGATATTGGTGCGGGCGATGCGTCCGGATCCTTCCCAGGCGAAGGCATAGCCGGCAACGCGGTAGCCGGATTCGACCCGGGTGAGGGCGTTGGAGGAATCCGTGGTGAACTTCCAGAGTTCGTCGTTGTTCTGCTTGGCGAAGGACGGGCAGTAGAGGATGCCGCGCTGGCCACCGTTCTTGACGATGTTGTTGGCGGCCTTCGCCGGGATGTCCCACGGCCAGACGGCACCGGTGCAGTCGGGGAACTTGTCCTTGTTGTCGTGGGCGTACATCAGGGACGCGACGCCCAGTTGCTTGAGGTTGCTGTTGCAGCGCACGGTCAGTGCCTTGGCCTTGGCCTTGCTAAGGGCAGGCAACAGCATGCCGGCCAGGATCGCGATGATCGCGATGACGACCAGCAACTCGATCAGGGTGAAGGCCCCCCGTCGGGGCAGGACGCGGTTCAGGATCGTATTCATCTAGGGTAGGGCCATCCGGCGCTCGTCGTGTGGTGGACGATGCGACGATGTCGGGTTGCCTTCGATCCTGCCATGAGCTCTTGCGGAAAAACTCATGAGGTATTTTCCCGCGGCATCGACGTCCCGGTGGCTTCTGGGGTGAGATGAGGCCGTGACGACAGGACTCCCCTCCGCCGCCGTCCCGGCTGGCCCGCTGCATGTCCGCGCCCGCGGTTCGGGTCCGCGGCGCTGGTACTTCGGTGGCAGCGACTATTTCCGCCTGTCGTGGCATCCGGCTGTGCGCGGGCACCTCGTTCGGACGATCCGTTCGGGAGGCGTCGATGCCGCGGCGTCGCGGGTGACGACCGGGAACCTCCCAGCCTACGGCGAAGCTGAGGCCCGGCTCGCCCAATGGATGGGCGCCCCGGGAGCCGTGCTCACGGCCACGGGTTATCTGTCGGCATTGGTCGCCGCACAGGCCCTGGCACCCCGTTCGGATGGTGCGGTCGTCGTCGATGGAAGCCATCCCTGCCTTCGGGATGCCGCCGCAGCCAGTGGGTTGCCGGTCGAGGTGGTCACGGAACCGGACGCCTTGAAGGACTTGTGCCGTCTCCGAAAGTGGGCCCGGCCCTTGGTGATGCTCGATGGAATGGGCGCGCTGAATAGCCGGGCACGGTGGTTGGCTCCGTGGCTGGAAGCGCTGCCGGGAGCTGGTTGGTGCCTGTTTGACGATGCTCACGGGGTTGGAACGGTGGGGCGTCGCGGGCGGGGGACGCTCGAGTTGGAGCGGATTCGGGATTCGCGCCTGATCGTGGCGTTCACGCTGAGCAAGGCTCTCGGGTTGTACGGCGGCGTGGTCTCGGGGCCGAAGTGGCTGCCGTCCGCGGTTTGGGAACACAGCCGGGCCGCCCGAGGGGGGACACCGATTCCACCTGCCTATGCGTCGGCGATACCGGTGGTCCTGGACCTTCTGGAACAGGACGGAACGGAATGGCGCGGGGTCATCGAAGGGCACCGGACGCAGATCTTCGAGGCGCTTGGTGCATTGCCCGGTCTGGATCGAACTGGGCACGTCGGGCCGGTGATCGGGCTGGCAGCAACCACGGCCCGGGATCGCGCCCGGCTGGAGAAGGCGCTCGTGAACGCGGGGATTGAGCCGCCGTTCATCCATTACCCGGGCGGACCGGAGGGAGGATTGTTCCGGTTCTCGCTGTCGTCGGGGCATCCGGCATCGGCGGTCGGGCGACTGGCGGAGGTGCTAGAGTCGGTGTGCGCCACCGCGCCGGAGGGGTACCGGGTGTTGTAGGGGGATGGGTGAGGGTTGGGGGAGACAGGATGCACGGGATGGACAGGACCACTGAAGAAGCGGACAAAACAGAATGAACTGGCTGCAAGTAGCGCGGATGTATGAAAACCAGTTTATCCTGCCGTTTGCATGGGTGACGGGTCTCGGACTCGCCACACCCGGTCCAAGCCGCGGTTGAACAGTTTCGCGGTAAGCTCCAGCTTACTGAGAGAAGATGAATGCAACCATTTCCAGCAAGGGGCAGTTGGTGATCCCCGAGAGCATCCGGGAGCAGGCACGGCTGCGGCAGGGGGACAAGGTGGACATCGGGTATACGGATGGCCTGGTTGTCCTGCGGAAGCGAGTGCCCCTCTCCTCGGCCCAGGTCCGGACCATGCTGGTTGGAGGGAATGATCTTCCGGAGCTGGCTCCGACCGACGAGCAAGAGGTTGCAGCCGTGGTGACCGAGGCTCGAAAGGCCCGTCGACGAAGGAAGGGAGCGGCTTGAAGCGGGTCGTCTTCGATGCCAACACCGTGGTCAGTGCTTCGTTTTGGAAAGGGGCGCCGATGGAATGCCTGCGCTCCTGGGTGGACGGACGGTGCGAAGCCCCGGTGAGTCCCGCCATCCTGATGGATTACGCTGAGGTTACCGACCGATTGCAGGCAAGATACCCGGATCGCAAGCCGGTTCGTAGGGCGGCGGCACTTGGAGCCAGCGCCGAGTTGGTTTTCCCGAATGTAAGGCTCCGTGGGGTCACGTCGGATCCTGACGACGAGATGTTTCTGGAGTGCGCCGTTGCTAGGGAAGCGCACTTCCTTGTGACGGGCGACAAGCGACACCTCCAGACGCTGGGAGAGGTGCGCGGGGTTCGGATTGTGTCGCCGGTCGCGTTTCTTGAAATTCTCCGGAACGATGAGTGAACCTAGAAACGGCGGTTGGATCCACAGATTACAGCGATTCCACGGATTGGAAGCGGGTTGGGAGGAGCTGTCGTTTCACCCCAAGGGTGATCTGGAAACAGCGACGCGGTGAGGCCTCTTCTCCCGGCACATCTGTGAAATCCGTGAAATCTGTGGATAGTCCAACTGCCGCTTTCAGGGTGAATCGACTCTGCGCAGGGTCCCTCGTCGTCGCGACCCCGCTATCGGCTTCAACGCCTCCGGCGTATCGAGGCCCGTTGGGGCTGGAGTCGTCCGCCTCCTGACGTCGGCGACTACGTACGAGGGGTGGGGATGCGTTCGAGGAGGCCGTCGCCGAAGAGATCGTAGAGGGGAAGATCGGGGCGGTGGACGTATCCGATGTGGCAGCCGCAGGTGGCGGCGGTACAGGGCGTGGGGCGAAGGAGGGAGGCGACGTCGTCGGTGTGGATGTTCCCGAGGATGCGGTCGATGAAATGGCAGCGTCGGATGTTGCCGTCGCCGTCGACGGTGAAGCTGGTGTGCCCGGCGCGGCACGGGGTTCCGGCGGAGGGGTAGCGGTGGAGGTTGAAGTGGAAGTGCGGGTCGACGGCAAGGAGGCGTTGGATCTCGTCGGAGTGGTAGTATCCGGGGACGCGTTTGTAGGCGTTGATCCAGAGGTAGACCTTGGGATCGAGGCGTTGGCGGAGCTCGGTGATGGCGTCGAAATGCTCGCGGAGTCCGACGACTCCGACGCTGTATCGGATGCCGAGGGAGTCGAGGTGTCGGGTGCGGTGGAGGAAGGATTCGAGGGAGGTCTGCGTGGGATGGAAGGTGGTCCAGAGGGCGAGGGAGTCGCGGTTGGCGGCCTCGAGTCCGGTGGGGATGGCGCTGAGGTTGGTCTGGATGGCGATGCGATACACGTGGGGCAGGTGAGAGAGCCGGACCATGGCGTCGCGGTAGGCGCGATGGACGAGGGCCTCGCCCCAAGGGGTGATGAGGATTCCGATGCGGCGGTCCTGAAGGACGACCCAATCGACGAACCGGTTGAGGGCGGCTTCGTCGCGCAGGAGTTCCTCGCGGGTGTTCGAGGTCTTGGCGAAGGGGCAGTAGGAGCAGCCGTAATTGCAGCTGGAGAGCGGACCCCGGTAGAGGATGTTCCAGGTGCTCATGAGAACTCGTAGGCGTCCATGCGCGCCGTGGCGGCGTCGGAGTAGAGCCAGGGTCCGATGGTGTCGCTCCACGCGAGGCCTTCGGCGGTGAGTTGAAGGAGTTCGCGGGTGCTGGCGGCGAGGCCGAGGTCGACGAGTTGCTGGAGTTCGGGGAAGTCCGAGTCGAGCGAGGTGCCGAAGCGGCGTTGGTAGGATTCGGGGTAGAGGCCCTCGGCGCGGAGGAGGGACTTGATGAGATGACGGCGGCGTTGTTCGGAGTCGTCGAGGGTGGCTCCGTAGTCGGCGCAGGCGAACCGGGACGGCGGCCGGGCGTTGAAGTCCTCGACGATCATGCGGACGCCGCCCTGGCGCACGGCGTACTCGGAGCTGTAGTGCAGGGCGCGGGTATAGGAGCGGGCACCGGGGCCGAGTCCGACCATGCCGTCCTCCTGGCAGCAGTAGTCCGTGTGGCGGGTGATGGTGGAGCGACGGAAGAGTCGCATCGAGAGCTGGCGGTAGCCGGCGGCGAGGAGGAAGTCGCGTGCCTGGCGGTAGCGGTCGCGGCGGTGTTCGGCAGGGCGCTTTCCGGAGCGGTCGAGGTGGGTGAGTTTTCCGACGTAGAGCGGATAGAGGTAGAGTTCCTCGGGCTGCCAGCGGAGGGCGAGTTCGAGGCTGCGTTGCCATCGGGCGGCGTCCTGGCCTTCGTTGCCGTAGATCAGGTCGATGTTGAAGACCGGGAATCCGGCGGCACGGATGAGGTCGCAGGCGCGTTCGATGCCGCCTTCGGGCTGGGGGCGCTTGAGTGAGACGAGATCCTCATGGACGAAGCTCTGGACGCCGAGGCTGATGCGGTCAACGCCGAGGGAGCGGAGGAGCTGGAGCTTTGGATGGGAGACCGTGCCGGGCGAGACCTCGAACGAGGTGGGGATGCGTCCCCAGGGAACAGGCCAGTCGCTGGCGAGACGGGAGAAGAGGGCTTCGATCTGGGCTTCGGAGAGGAAGCTGGGCGTGCCGCCGCCAAACGCGGCCTGGGCGACCTGTTGCGGTTGGACGGCGTCCGCGACGACGGGCGACTGGGCATGGATGGCGGCGAGGGTGCGATCGACGAGGCTGGTGCCAGGCTGGACGGTGGTGAACAGGTTGCAGAAGCCGCAGCGCATCTCGCAGAAGGGCAGGTGCACGTAGAGGAAGAGGTGGCGTCGGTCTTCGTAGAGCCACGCGTCGCGGAGCGGGACGGGCGGATCGATGGGGCGATAGGCGGTCTTGTGCGGGTAGGCGTAGGCGTAGCCGTCGTAGCCGCCATCGGACATGCGTTGGGCGAGGGACGAGTTCACAGGTGGAAGTGGGCGTAGGGGACGTCCCAGACGACCTCATGGGCGAGGCGGTGTCCGTGGAAGCCGTCCTCGCCGTAGGCGGTGCCGTGGTCGGAGCAGACGATGGCGAAGGTCGGGTGGCGTTGACGGAGGAATTCGAAGAGGGGCGCGAGGGCGTGGTCGACGGCGACGAGTGCGGCGGTGTGCGTGGCGAGGGTGTCGGGACCGCTGGTGGCGCCGTAGAACCAGTTGGGTTGGTGGATGGCGGCGATGTTGATGAAGAGGAACACGCGTCGCGGACCGGCGGCCTCGACGAAACGGATGGCTTGCGCGACTTGGTTCTGCGGGGATTCGGGGCAGGTGACGCCGAGTTCGGGGGACCAGTGCGATTCGGCGAAGAGATCGGGCAGGACGCGGGAGAGTTCGTTGCGGCGGTTGAAGAAGCCGGTGCCACCGATGCAGACGGTGTGGTAGCCGCGCGCGGTGAGGGCCTGGGGGAGGGTGGGTTCGTCGAAGGTGAACGTATCGTCGACGGTGGTGGTGCTGCCGGCGAAGCGAGCGGCGAAGAGGCGTGGGTGAGGACCGGGCGAGGCGGGCGTGGGCAGGAAACCGGCGAAGAAGGCATGGTGCGCGGCGTAGGTGAACGAGCCGGGCGAGTGGCGGCGCTCCCATCCGTTGGGGCCGAGGCAGGGGCCGAGCGTACGGAGGCGTCCGTCGCGCCACGCCTGTTGGGCGGCGTCGTAGCGGAGCGTGTCGAGCGTGATGAGGAGGATGTCGGCGTGGCCGATGAGTTCCTTCATGCGAAGAACGGCGGCTTTATCCGCAGATGTCGCAGATGTCGCAGATGATTTGGGACGGCAACGGGTTGGCATTGGATCCGCACTGCGGGCTCCCCGTTGGGGTTCAATCCGGGCGTTCCAGCCCTTCCATCTGCGCAATCGGCGCCATCTGCGGATGGTTGAACTGCCTTCTCGCTGTTCATGAGTTGCGTACGGAATCGGGCAGGCGGCTGACGGTAGCGGCGTCGAGGGGGTGGGATGCGAGCCGGAACTGGAATCCGGCCGCGAGGGCGCCGACGCGGTCGTGGGGTTCGTGGTCGCCGATGTAGAGGCAGTCCGTGGGCAAGATGTCGAGGCGACGTGCGGCGTGGAGGAAGAGGGCGGGATCAGGCTTGGCGATGCCCAGTTCCGCGGAGATGAAGACGAGGCTGGCGGGGAAGACGCGGTCGAGTCCGGCGGCCTCGAGTTTCAGTCGTTGGGCCTGGGCACCGCCGTTGGTGATGACGCCGATGGGAAGGCGGACGGCAAGTTCGTGGAGGGCGAGGATCAGGTCCGCGTTGGGTTGGAGCCGTGCTGCGATGCGGGCGCCGAGGGCGGGAAGCGTGAGCACTTCCCCGGAGTGGAGTTGCCAGGCGCGGAGAAGGACGGAGCGGTCGCCGTGGCCGTGGGCGTCGAGGGCGAGGATCGATTGCGCGGCGGGGGAATCGCCGAAAGTGGAACGGACGCAGGCCAGGAAGGCGGCGTCGCGATCGACGAGGGTCCCGTCGAGGTCAAAGAAGATGGCGCGGGGCGAGACAGGCATGGGCGATGGCTTCGTAGGCGGACTCGCCGCGGTTGAGGAGGCGCGGCAGGAGGTCGCCGAAGGCGTTGATCTCCCCGATCCGGGGGCGGTGCCGGGCATCGATGAGGACATCGACACCGGCATAGAGCGAATCGGGGAAGGTGGCGGCGGCCTGGCGGGCGAGGTCCAGGGCGCGTTGGAAAGCATCCGGGCCGATGGCCTCGATGAGCGCGGATTCGTCGGCCCGGCGGTTGCCGAGGTGGAGGTTGGTCATCGGATGCCGGCTTTGGCGGATGACGCGGTGGCGGGGTTCGCCGACGATGACGAGGACGCGGAGGTCGATGGCACCGCCGGGGAGCGTCAGTTTGGGGATCCAGTCCTCGCGGATCATCCCCTGCGGCAGGAGTCGGTCGAGGATCCAGGCGATCTCATCGGTGGACTGGTAGGACTGCACGCGCAGGCTGTTCGCGAGAAAGGTGCGGCCGTGTTCGGATCGGATGCGGAGCGGGGCGGTGAGCCGGGTTCGAGAGGCGGTCCACTGGAGGGCACAGACGCCGGAAGCGGAGGATCCGTGGAGGGGCTTGAGGAACCATCGACCATTGGGGCGGGCGCGCATCTGTTCGCGCAATCCTGCGAACGAGTCGGGAGCGGGTGCGGACGCGGGTCTCGGGATCTCGGCGGCGGCGAAGCGTTGGTGGCTGGCCCACTTGTCGAACATCACGCCGATGTCGGCGGGTGCGTTGAGGCACGGAATGCCGCGGGCCTGGATGCGGTCGAGGGCGATGAGGAAGCCCTGGTGCTGTTCGCGGAGCCACGCGATTTCGCCGAAGGCCAGCGAGGCGTCGGATGGGCCGCCGCCGAGGTTGATGAGGGCGTGTGTGACGGCTTCGTCCTCACCCGGTGAATCGATTCGGAGCAGATCCGCGTCGAGTGCGTCGAGGGAGGCCGGGTTGCGGAGGAACTCGATCCAGGGGAGGCAGGGCGGGCGTGGGGCACCGAGGTCCTCGACTGCCTGCTGGAAGCCGAGCACCCGGCGGTTGGCCGGGTTGCCGAGGATCGCGAGACGTGGGCTATTCGCCGACGGCGACGAAGCGATACTCATCATCTTCATCATCGAGGTCGCTGGGGCGGGAGACATCGACGGTGAGGGGCAGGGCCTTGAGTTGGCGGGCGAGGTCGCTGCTGATGTAGTTGTAGTGGAGGTTGAGCTTCTTGAGCGTGGGACTGGCAGGGAGCTTGAGCAGGGCCTTGGCGCCTTCGTCGGTGAGGACTCCAAGGGAGAGATCCAGGGTCTCGATGCGCTGGAGAAGAGGGCTGCGGATGATGGCGGCGGCGATCTCGTCGGCCATCTGGCTGTTGCGCAGGCCGAGGTAACGGAGCTTCGGGAAGAGTCGTCCGGCGAGGATGGGTTCGAGGTCGTCCATCGAGTGGTTGCCGCCGTACTCGTCCGTGCCGAGCCAGAGCTCGAGGTGTTCGAGGTTGGGGAAGCTGGAGAGGGCGATCGACTTCAGGACGGAGGCGTCCAGCCCGCCGGTTTCCAGGGCGAGGGCGCGGAGGTTCTCATGTTCAGGCGCGTGGATGGAGAGACCGTCGCCCCCGCGGGTCCGGAGGAGTTGCAGGGTGGGGAAGGCGGCGAGGAGCGGAGAGAGGTCACACTGATGGATCCACGACATCTCGTTCTCCTCGCTGGTGATGTCGCCGAGGTAGATCGCGGCCAGCCTGGGGAGCCGGGCCTTGGACTTCACGAGCAGCTGGATGACTTCCTCGGGAGTCTTCTCCGAGTCGTCCCCGTGCCACGCACCGATGACGAGGGCCGTGGTCTCCGGGGCTTTTTCATCCGCCAGGAACTGTTCGAGATGCGGGATCAGTTCGTCTTCCTCCCAGTCGGATCGGAAACGATAGACGACGTCGGAGCGGACGGGCTTGTCGGGATCGAAGTCGACCACGCGGCGGCCGATGAAGGTGGATGCATTCTCGCTGATGTCCTCACGTCGTAGGATCGAACAGAAGGCGATGGCCGGGAGGAGACCGTCGCCCGAGTCCTGAGTGGAGGTAGCGGAAGCCCCGGACCCGGCGGATTCAACGTAGCCCTTGGCGAGTTTCTCGCGCACGAGTTTCTCGGCCTCCTTGCGGGCGGCCTCGTCGGAGGCAAAGGACTTGGTCTGCGTCTGGCCCTCGGTGCCGATGCGACCGTAGGTGACGGTGAAGGAGTTCCCTTGGAGCGCAATGTTCCAGAACTTGCTGGAGTGGGAATCCATGTAGACCAGTTGGCGTGTCATCGGAGGAGGGTTGGAGACTGCGGGTGAATTGTGGGAAGAGGTTGGCCAACGGCACGGGCGAGACAATTCCAAAATTTCCAGCGGCGGGCGTGGATGGGACGGGGGGGGCCATCGGCGACGCTGCGGGCGCGGCGGGGCGGCTAAGCCGTATCCATGCAGTAGTTGTCTCACGCGGAGCCGCGGAGAGCGCGGAGAGAGAGGCAGGTCACAAATGTCCCAAAGTCGGCAACCAGTCACCTAACGGTGACTGAGCGGCTTGCCGTCCAAGTGTACTTTCTCCGCGTCTCCGCGTGAACCTGTCCCCCCTTCAATCGCATGGTTACGGCTAAGGGGTGAGGGTGGCGAAGCAGTCGCGGAAGGCGCGTACGACGGGGGAACGATCGGAGCGACGCCAGGCGAGGACGGTCTGGACCGGGGGGACAGGCGAGGGAAGGTCACGGTAGACGAGGCCTGGTCGTATGACCTCGGCGAGGGTGGCGGTGGTGGGTGCAATCCCGAAGCCGGCGGAGATGAGCCACATCTTGGTCTGGACGTCGTTGGCGTACTGGGCTGCGCGAGGGGTGGCACCGGCACGGGTGCAGGCGGCGAAGAAGGCATCGTAGTAGCCGTGCTGCATCGAGGGGTGGATCAGCACGAGGGCCTCGCCGTGGAAGTCCGACCAGGTGAGCTGGGGCTGCCGGGCGAGGCGATGGTCGGAGGGCATGGCGAGTACCTGAGGGGATTCCTCGACGAACCGGCATTCGAGGTCGGGGAAACCGACGGGTGGGCGCAGAAGACCAACGTCGAGCTCGTCCTCGCGGAGGCGTCGCATCTGTTCGAGGCTAACGAGGTCGAAGAGCGAGAGCTGGACGCCGGGGAAGCGTTGTTGGAAACCGCGGAGGATGCCGGCGAGCCAGGCGTTGGCGGAAGGGGCGATGATGCCGATGCGAAGGACGCCGACGAGGCCCTCACTGGCCTGGCGGGCGCGGTGCTCGGCCTGGGCGGCGACGCTGAGGACGAGCCGGGCCTCGTCGAGCAGGATGCGCCCGGCGGTGGTGAGGCGGACGGAGCGGGTGGTTCGTTCGAGGAGGCGGACGCCGAGCTCACCTTCGAGGGACTTGATCTGGGCGCTGAGCGGGGGTTGGGCGATGTGGAGGCGTTCGGCGGCGCGGCGGAAGTTGAGTTCCTCGGCGACGGCGACGAAGTAGCGAAGGTGTCTCAGTTCCATGGCTTTGATACTTGGTTCGTATCAGCGCGGCAGCAATCTTGTATTGGCCATCTGGCGCGCTGGACCGCAACCATGGGCAATGCTGTTGATGGATCCTTCCACCTCCCGCGGTACCCGGATGGGTGCTGGTGGCCGGCCTGCCGTGACTGCCTGATCGTCCGCCTCCTGGAACCGCCATGTGGATCGTCCGCCTCGCCCTCCGTCGTCCGTACACCTTCGTGGTGGCGGCGCTGGTGTTGATCCTGTTGACGCCGCTGATCCTTCTGCGGACGCCGACGGACATCTTTCCGTCGATCAACATCCCGGTGATCTCGGTCATCTGGCAGTATCAGGGCCTGAGTGCGCAGGAGATCGAGCAGCGGATCCTGTTCGGGCATGAGCGGTCGTTGTCGGCGACGGTCAACGACATCGAGCACGTCGAGTCGAACGCCTACAATGGTGTTGGCATCATCAAGGTGTTCCTGCGGGAGGGGGCGTCGATTGACGCGGGGGTGGCGCAGATCACGGCGATCGCGCAGACCATCCTGCGGCAGATGCCGCCGGGCCAGACGCCGCCGCTGGTGATCCGGTACAATGCGTCGACAGTCCCGATCCTGCAGTACGGGTTGAGTTCAAAGACGCTTTCGGAGCAGGAACTGTATGACTTGGGTCAGAACCAGGTGCGAGTCGGGCTTTCTACGGTGTTCGGGGCGCAGGTGCCGTGGCCATATGGCGGGAAGACGCGGGTGGTGTCGGTGGACCTCGACCTGCCGGCGTTGAAGGCGAAAGGGCTGAAGGCCGAGGACGTCGTGAACGCGTTCGCGTCGCAGAGCCTGATCCTGCCGGCTGGGACCATGAAGATCGGTCCGACGGAATATGATGTCTCGGTGAACAGCCAACCGCGGGTTCTAGAGGAATTGAACGACCTGCCGGTGCGGGTGGTGAACGGGGCGACGATCCGGGTGCGGGACGTGGCGAACGTGCGGGATGGGTACCAACCGCAGCAGAACGTGGTTCGACAGGACGGGCAGCGCGGGGCGTTGCTGACCATCCTGAAGAGCGGGGTGGCTTCGACGCTGGATGTCGTGGCGAGCGTGAAGGGGGCGATGCCGCGGATCGTGTCGGGTTTGCCGGCGGAACTCGAGGTGAAGGAATTCGGGGATCAATCGCTCTTCGTCCGGGCGGCGGTGGACGGGGTGATCCGGGAAGGCGTGATCGCAGCCGGGTTGACGGCGGTGATGATCCTGCTGTTCCTGGGATCGTGGCGGAGCACGTTGATCATCGCGGTGTCGATTCCGCTGAGCGTGTTGGCGTCGCTGGCTGTGCTGAGCGCTCTGGGTGAGACGATCAACCTCATGACGCTGGGTGGCCTGGCCCTGGCGGTGGGAATCCTGGTCGATGATGCCACGGTGGAGATCGAGAACATCCATCGGCAGATGTCGTTCGGGAAGTCGCTGGAGACGGCGATCCTGGACGGCGCGCAGGAGATCGCATTGCCGGCGTTCGTGAGCACGCTGTGCATCTGCATCGTTTTCGTCCCGATGTTCTTCCTGACGGGGGTGGCGCGGCAC
The DNA here is from genome assembly GCA_965284395.1 of Limisphaerales bacterium. Taxonomy (GTDB): domain Bacteria; phylum Verrucomicrobiota; class Verrucomicrobiia; order Limisphaerales; family UBA9464; genus UBA6176. Next base: position 3,163,792 of record OZ260084.1, read on the forward strand.
CTGTTCGTGCCGCTGGCGGAGGCGGTGGTGTTTGCGATGCTGGCGAGCTACGTCCTGAGCCGGACGCTGATTCCGACACTGGTCATGTGGTTCTACAGAAATGTGGGGCACGGAGCGGGGCACGGGCTGGAGAAGGCAGCCGGGGGCGAGGGGGCGGAATGGGAGACGGGCGGGACGATGATCCGTCGGCGTGAGGCGGTGAAGACGTCGACGTGGATGAGACCGTTCGCCGTGGTCCATGCGGCGTTCGAGGGTGGTTTCGGCCGATTCCGCGATGGATACCGGGAGTTGCTGGAGTTGTTGCTGCATCATCGCGTGGCATTCGCGACGGCGTTCCTGGTTCTGTGCGGGGCGTCTGCGCTCCTGTATGGCCGGTTGGGGGAGGATTTCTTTCCGGCGGTCGATGCGGGGCAGATCCGGCTGCACCTGCGGGCTCGGACAGGAACGCGGATTGAAGAGACGGTACGACTCGTGGACCAGGTGGAGGCGGTGATCCGCGAAGAGGTCGGGACTGAGGAAATCGCGGGCGTGCTCGACAACATTGGCATTCCGAACTCGGGCATCTCGTTGAGCTATTCCAACAACGGGTTGATTGGCACGGGCGACGCGGACGTGCTGGTGTCGTTGAAGGACGGGCATCGGTCGACGGCCGATCACGTGCGGCGGTTGAGGTCGCGGCTGTCGAGGGAGTTTCCGGGGACGATGTTCTATTTCCTGCCGGCGGACATCGTCAGCCAGACGATCAATTTCGGCCTGCCGGCGCCGTTCGACGTGCAGATCGTCGGGCGGGACCAGGCGGGGAACCGGGCGGTGGCGGCGGCGCTGGCGGCGAGGATCCGACAGGTGCCGGGGGCGGTGGACGTGCGGGTTCAGCAACCGGCCGACCAGCCGCGCCTGCACGTCGAGGTCGACCGGGCGAAGGCGGCGGAGATCGGGTTGACGGAGCGGGACGTGGCGAACTCGGTCCTTCTGAGCCTGAATGGCAGCGGGCAGGTGGCGCCCTCGTACTGGCTGAACCCGAAGATCGGGATCCAGTACCTGTTGAACATCCGGGCACCGGAGCACGTGATGGATTCGCTGGATTCACTGATGTCGGTCCCGGTGAGCGCGAGCGTGGCTGGCGCGGGGGATGGGCAGGTGCTGGCGAACGTGGCGCGGGTGACGCGGACGAATTCGCCGCCGGTGGTGACGCACTACAACGTGCTTCCGGTGATCGACGTGTTCGGTGGGGTGGACGGTCGGGACCTGGGGTCGGTGCTGCGCGACATCGAGCCGTTGGTGGAAGCGGCCAAGAGGGAGCTGCCGAAGGGGAGTTTCATCGTCATGCGCGGCCAGGCGGAGACGATGCGGGCGAGTTACCGAGGGTTGCTGCTGGGTTTGGTGGGCGCGGTGGTGCTCGTCTACCTGCTGTTGGTGGTGAACTTCCAGAGCTGGCTGGACCCGTTCATCATCATCACGGCATTGCCCGGAGCGGTGGCGGGAGTGGCGTGGGGATTGTGGGTGACCGGGACTTCGCTGAGCGTGCCGGCGTTGATGGGGGCGATCATGTGCGTGGGCGTGGCGACGGCGAATTCGGTGTTGATCGTGAGCTTTGCGCGCGAGGCGATGAACACGGGGGAGGATGCGCTGGCGGCGGCGTTGAAGGCCGGGAGCACGCGTCTGCGGGCGGTGCTGATGACAGCGCTTGCGATGGCGTTGGGCATGGTTCCCATGAGCCTTGGCCTGGGTGAAGGCGGCGAGCAGAACGCGCCGCTCGGCCGGGCCGTGATCGGTGGCCTGGTGATGGCCACGGTGGCCACGTTGCTCTTTGTTCCGGTGGTCTTCACGCTCGTCCACCGGGGACGTGACCCGAAGGAGAAGACGGCAGACCTGATGGCCGAGTCCGGCCCCGAGACCCTTTCCCCATGAGAATTGTTGCTGAACGTCGGGAGCTGCTGGACCGCGCACAGGGACGTGCGCGCGCCAGCGGAGCCTCCTTGCTGGTCTACGTCCTCTTGTTGGCGCTGGTGCTGGGTGTGGCGTTTGCCATGGGGTGGCTTCCCCGGGCTCGCCAGGCGCGAGCGGTGGTGGCGGAGACACGGGAGCTGGCGGTGTCGACCGTGACCGTGATTTCTCCGGCACCTTCGAAGGCTGGAGGCCTGCTCCTGTTGCCAGCGGAGATCCGGCCATTTGCGGATGCCTCGATTCTCGCGCGGGCATCCGGCTACGTGAAAAGGTGGCACGCCGAGTTGGGATCGACGGTTGAGTCAGGGGCGTTGCTGGCCGAACTGGAGACGCCGGAGTTGAACGAGGAATTGTCGACGGCGCGGGCGCAGCTGAAGCAGATGCAGGCGGCCGCAGCCCTGTCGGAGACGACGGCGGCGCGCTGGCGCGAGATGCGGCGTGAGGCGCTGGTCTCGCAGCAGGAGACGGACGAGAAACTGGCGGACGCACGCTTGAAGGCGGCTCAGGTTGAGTCGGCCGAGGCGAACGTGCATCGGTTGGAGGAATTGCAGAAGTTCGCGCGGATCACGGCGCCGTTCGCGGGCGTGGTGACGGCGCGTCGGGTGGATGTCGGCCAGTTGGTGGCGGCGGGGAGCGCCGTGGAGCTTTACCGGCTCGCGCAGGTGGACCGGTTGCGGGTGTTCGTCCGGGTTCCCCAAGCGACGGCGTCGGCGATGGTTCCCGGATTGGCGGCCGAGGTGCTGCTGGATGGCAAGGGAAGCCGGCCACTGGCGGCGAAGGTGGTCCGGACTTCGGGAGCGATGGATTCGAGTTCGCGGACACTGCTGACGGAACTGGAACTGCCGAACCCCGGGCATGAGGTGCTGCCAGGCGGGTTCGCCCAGGTGCGTTTCACGGGTTTCTCACGGGAGGTGCCGCTGGCGGTCCCGGCGAACACGCTGCTCTTCCGGACCGATGGAGCCACGGTGGCACTGGTGAAGCAGGACAACCGGGTTGAATTGCGGAAGGTCACGCTCGGCCGGGACCTCGGCATGACGGTGGAGGTGACGGGGGGCCTTACGGCGTCGGACCGGTTGGTGTTGAATCCGGCGGATTCCATCACCGATGGCGTCGAGGTCCGGGTCCACAGCGGAGACGTGGGGAAGAAGCCTTGATCCTGAAAGCGGCAGTTGGATCCGCAGATGGCGCAGATGACGCAGATAATGAGGAGCATGGATCGGGCGTGCCGTTCACCCGCAAGGTGACGTCTGCGCGAGCCTCGGGTGCTGGCATTTCTGCCCTTCCATCTGCGCAATCGGCGCCATCTGCGGATGAATGAACTGCCGATTTTAGGTTGATAGGGCTGATCCGGGAAGGAAAGGCCTCGCGGCTTCTGTTGCGAAGCCGCGAAGCCATGAAGCCGCGAGGGAATCAGTCCTTGATGACGCGCATGGCGGGGAGGGGACCGGCGATGTTGTGTTTCTCGAGGGCGGCCTTGGCGGCCTCGTTCATGGTGAAGAAGGCGTCCCAATAGCTGGCGGCGGGGCAAGATGCGCGCAGTTCCGCGGTGAACTTGTTCTCGCCCAGTTGGGTGAGGACGACGACCGGGGCCGGTTGGGCGACCAGGTGGGTGTTGCCCTTGACGGATTCCAGGAGGGCGGCCCGGACTGCGGCCATGGTGTTGCCGCCGCCGACGGTGCAGGCCACGACGACCACCCGGAGCGGGTTGCTGGAGAAGTTGGTGATGTTCCCTCCGGTGATGGCCGAGTTCGGAACGACGACCTTGCGGTTGTCGAGGGTGTGCAGGGTGGGGCTCCTCGTTCGGCGTGCTTGCGTGCCGGCCGTTGGGTCCCTTGACTCCGCGTTCCCCGATCGCGATGGGGAATCGACGTGCGAACCGGACCAGGCAAGAGCGGCTATTACGTGTTGGAAGGATTGAACTCCTTCGCGACGGCCTATTTTTTCAACTACGTGCTGCAGCGGTTGCGGCGGGAGTCGGGCTTCACCGACATGGACACGCTGCTGCTGTGTGTCCTGCACGGGTTCCTCTACATTCCGGGATCGGTCTACGGGGGACGGTTTGGCCAGCGGTTTGGGTACTTCCGGTCACTGCATGTGGGCTTCGGCGGGCAGTTCGCCGGCGTGTTGCTGGCGGGCCTGGTGCCGGCGACCTGGGCCCAGGTGGCCGGGGTGGCGATCTGGACGACTTCGATGTGCTTCGTGTGGCCGATGCTCGAGGCCCTGGTGAGCGAGCATGAGTCGAAGGACCGGCTGCCGGATCGGGTGGGGCTCTACAATTTCACGTGGGCGGCGACGGCGGCGGTGGGGGTGTTCGTCGGGGGGACGATGTACCGGGTGCTGGGGGCGGCGAGCCTGTACTGGCTGCCGGCTCTGGTTCATCTGGGGCAATGGGTGGCCCTGCCGGCGTGGGAGAGGAAGCACGATCGATGGGTGGGGGAACAGCGCCTTCTAACGTCGCCCGACGGGCAACTGGTGACTGGGAACTCGGAACCTTCAGGCCAGCGCCTCCTGACGTCGTCGGCCACGGCCGGTACGGAGGGAGTGGGCTATTTCAAGCAGTTGGCGTGGCTGGGGAATCCGTTCAACTACATGGCGATCAACACGGTGCTGGCGATCGTGCCGGCGCTGTCGGTGCGGCTGGGGCAGGACGTGGAACGGATGGGGCAGCTGATGTCGATCTGGTTCGTGGCGCGGGCGGTGGCGTTCGTGGTGCTGTGGAAGTGGACGGGGTGGCATTACCGCTTTGTGTGGTTTGGGAGCGGTCTGCTGCTGCTGCTGGCGGGATTCGTGGGCGTGGTGCTGGCGCCGTCGACGTGGGTGCTGGTGGTGGCGCAGGTGGCGTTGGGATGGGCGAGCGCGGTGCTCTACTATTCCTCGCTGTTCTACACGATGGATGGATCAGAGGCGAAGGGGGAGCACGGCGGCCTGCATGAGGCCTTCATCGGATGCGGTATCTTTGGGGGGCCAGCGGTGAGTGCGTTGGCGATCTGGGCGACGGGGAGCGAACTGGCACCGGCATGGGCGGTTGGGGCGTTCCTGTTCGCGGGATTCGTGATCTCGGTGGTGCTGAAGGTAAGGGGGACGACGAAGATGGTTCTCCGCGATGGCGAGGTCAGGTAAGGTTGGCGGCCTTAGGTCATGGCTGAATCACTCATTGCGGCGCGCGAGATCGTCCTGAAGCACAACACCCGGGTCCTGCTGGACCGGGCATCGTTGGCCCTGTGCACGGGGGATCGGGTGGGGTTGGTGGGCCGCAACGGCTCGGGGAAGTCCACGTTCCTGAAGATCCTGTTCGGGTCGGTGCAACCGGACTCGGGCGAGGTGATCCGGACGCGGGACCTGGTGGTGGGTTACCTGCCGCAGGAGTTCACGTTGGATCCGGAGCTGACGGTGGGCGAGAACGTGCGGTTGGGTGCGCAGCACGTGCTGAAGCTGATCGAGGAGTTCGAGAACCTGCCCGGTCACACGGCGCGGCATGACTACCTCGAGGACCGGATCAACCACTTCGACGGGTGGAACCTGGACCATCGGTTGAAGGCGGCGATCAGCGAGCTGGGCTGCCCGCCGGCGGACGCGCCGGTGACAAACCTCTCGGGTGGCGAGAAACGTCGGGTCGCCCTCGCCCGGGCACTGGTGTCGCAACCGGACCTGCTCATCCTCGACGAGCCCACGAACCATCTCGACACGGAGAGCATCGGGTGGCTGACGGATTTCCTGCGGACGTATCCGGGAGCGATGCTGGTCGTGACGCACGATCGGCACTTCCTCGACGAGGTGGCGACGGGAATCGTGGAGCTTCGAAACGGGGTGTTCGAGCGGTACGAGGGTGGTTACACGGACTACCTGGTGGCGCGCGCGGAGAAGTTGGCGACGGAGGAACTGGTCGAGCACAAGCGCCAGATGTTCCTCCGGAAGGAGATTGATTGGGTGCGCCGTCGGCCGAAGGCGCAAACCAGCAAGTCCAAGGTTCGTTTGGACAAGTTCTACGAGGTGCAGGAACAGGGCCCGCCGCCGGAAGAGGGCGAGATGGACCTGGTGGTGCCGCCCCCTCCGCAGTTGGGGAACCGGGTGGTCGAGCTGGAGGACGTGGGGTTGCAGTACGGTGGTCGCCGGCTGTTCTCGGGGATCTCGTTGCAGTTCGCCGGCGGGACGCGCGTGGGCGTGACGGGTCGGAATGGGCTCGGGAAAACGTCGCTCCTGCGGGTGATCCTGGGGCAGACGCCACCGACGGAGGGCGAAGTCCGGATCGGGGCGTTGACGAAGTTCAACTACGTCGACCAGAGCCGGCTGCAGTTGCGGGAGGATCGGACGGCGCTGGAGGAGTTGAGCGATGGTTCGGAATGGGTGCAGTGGGGTGAAGAGAAGCTGTCGCTGCGGGGCTACCTGCGTCGGTTCCTGTTCACGGACGACCGGTTGACGACGCCGGTGAAGCTGATGAGCGGCGGCGAGCGTAGCCGCCTGCTGCTGGCGCGGATCCTGAAGAAGGGCGGCAATTTCCTGGTGCTGGACGAGCCGACGAACGACCTCGACCTGCCGACGTTGCGGGTGTTGGAGGAAGCGCTGGTTTCATTCCCGGGCTGCGTGCTGGTCGTGAGCCACGACCGCTATTTCCTCAATCGCGTCTGCACGAACATCGTGGCCTTCGAGGGCGAGGGCCGGGTGGTGACGAGCGCGGGCAACTACGACTATTACGTCGAGAAGAAGCGCCGGGCGGCGGCCGAGGAGGCGGCGTGGCTGGCGGCCCAGAAGGCGGCGGCGAAGAGCGGGGCGAAGCCGGCACCCAAGGCAGCGCCGCTGGCCGCGCCCGCACCAGTGGCAGCCGCACCGGCAGCCAAGGCGCGCAAGCTGAGTTACAAGGAACAGCGCGAATTGGATGGCATGGAGGCTGCCATCGAAGTTGCTGAGGGGAAGGTGACGGAGATGGAGGGACGTCTGGCTTCCCCGGAATTCCACAAGACGATCGGAGCCAAGGCGCCGCAATTCATGGCCGAGTTGGAAGCGGCCCGTGCCGATGTCGCGCGGCTGTACGCGCGTTGGGAGGAACTGTCTGTGGGCTGATGGCGCCGGCGTCGGGCGTCGGTGTGGGCGTTGCGACGGACGAACGTTGGGGTTCGGGCGAGACCAGTCATTCCGGGTGATCCAGGGGAGCCAGGGCGACGAAGGGGATGGCCTTGCCTGAGGGCGACGGACTGATTGTTTCGGTGAGCTCGATGCTGATGCGGGCGCGGGTTCCCACCGCCCGGTTGGCGGACGTGGTGATTTGTTCGAGCTCGGTTGCCGTCGGCGGACGCAACGGGACGAGTCGAAGCACCAGACGGCGGCGCTGGGTCTGGGCGAGTTGGAGTTGCCGGATCCACGCGAAGTTCGGGCGGATGGCGTTGAGGATTTCCCAAGGATGGAGCCAGAGATCCGGGCCGAGCGGGAATCGGTCGATGGTCCGGCCGCGGATCGAAAGCAGGGTGGAGCAGGGGGCACCGCACTGGCATGAGGCTGGCCCCTGGACTGCCATGTCCCCGACGCGATACCGGATGAAAGGCATCGCGTAGGACAGCAGACTGGTGGCGACGACCTCACCGGATTCACCCGGGGCGGCGGGTTTGTTGTCTGGCCCCAGGATCTCGATCCGGTGGGAGTCTCCGCACACGTGATACGCGTCGAAGCCCGCAGGGCACTGCCACGCGATCAGGTTCAGCTCGTTGGAACCATAGAGATCGAAGATGGGGACGCGGAGCTGCTGTATCCGGCGGCGGAGGGATTCGGTGAGGAGTTCACCGCCGGTGGCGATGAACTGCAGCGGGAGTTCGACGCCGCGTTCCGCGCATTGATCCGCGAGGATGGCGATGGCGCTCGACATGCCGGCGATCCCCCGGGGCTTGAATTCAACGACGGCCTCCAGCAGTCGGGAATCACCGAGGGCATCGAAGACGCGCTGCTGGCAGAACCCGAGGCTGGCGGCGAGACGGTGGAGCAGCGGGTTGTCCCGCGCGTCTCGGGCGCGTCGGAAGTCGATGATCGCGAGACGGTCGGTGGTTCCGAGCCCGTAGTGACGCCAGGCGCGCCACCGGAGGGCATTGAGGAGTCGTTCTTCGAACCACGTTCGGCGGACCGCGAGGCGTTCACCGGTCGATCCGCTGGTCGAACGATCGAGCAGTTGGTCGGGATCGAGGTTGTCGGCCGTGCGATCCCGAAGGCTTGCCTGCTGGAGATCACGCCGGGTGAACACGGGCAGCCGCTCGAAGTCGGCGAGGGATCGGATGTCTTCCGGCGTGGCACCGACGCGATTGAACGCCTCGCGAATGACGGGCACGTGGGCATGGGCGTGGCGCAGGAGTCGCGAAAGCCGCCGCCATTGGTCGGTGGCCAGTTCCGATGGGTTGGCAGGCGGACGGTGAAGTCGCGGGTGGGCGAGCATCCGGACGACGTCCCAATCCTGGAAGAGGCTGCTCATTCGGAGGTGGGCCTTCTCCGGCAATCTCCGAGGGTTCGCTCGTAGAGATCGAGATAGAGCGGGATGATCCGGTCGGGTGAGAAGAGATCCGCGGCGCGTTGGACGGCGGACTGCGCGAGGCGCTCGGCGAGTCGAGGGTGGGAGAGGATCTCCAGCGTCGCCGCGGCCATGCCGGCGACGTCGCCCGGTGGGAGCAGGCGCCCGGTGGTGCCATCCTCGACGAGTTCAGGCAGCCCGCCGACCCGGCTTGCGACGACGGGAACCCCGCAAGCCATGGCTTCCAACGCGGCCATTCCGAAGGCCTCGGTCTCGCTGGGAAGCAGGAGAACGTTGGCTGACCCGAGCCAGCGCTGGACGTCCGGTTGGTCGCCGACGAACTCCACGTACGGTTCGAGCCCCAGGTCGCGGGCCAATTCTCGCGCTGCGGGGAGTTCCGGCCCGTCACCCACCATGACCAAACGGCAGGAATGCTGGCGTCGGATGAGACCGAAGATCCGCAGGCAATCCGGGGCCCGCTTCACGGGGCGGAAGTTCGAGACGTGGATCAGGACGGACTGCGTGGGGTCTCCAACGATGCGACGGGTGCCGGGGCTGAATGTGGCGGGATCGATGAAGTTGGGGATGACCGGTACCGGAGGGAGGCGGAACAAGGATGAGGTTTCGTGGGCGAGCGAGTGGGAGACGGCGGTGACGGCGTCGCTGCCGGTGATGGCAAGTCGGGCAACCGCGCTGAATTCCGGTTCGCGGCCGAGCGTGGTGACGTCGGTGCCATGGAGGGTGGTGATGACCGGCAGCGATTGCTGGGAGCGGACCATTGCGCGGGCGAGTTGCGCGCTGATGGCGTGCGGAACGGAATAGTGGGCGTGGAGCAGGTCGAGGTTTTCGCGGATGGCGACCTGGGCGATCACCGAGGCGAATTCGAGGATTGGCAGGGATTCGTCCGAAGCGGGAAACGACAATGCGGGGACGGAATGAAACTCCACGTTCGGGGGGAAGGGCTGGATTCTGGCAGGATGGGTGCGTCCGATCAGGTGGACGACGTGTCCGCGTGCGCCGAGCTGACGGGCGAGCTCGCAGGCAATGGTTGCGCTGCCGCCCGTTCGCGTGTGGCAGATGATTCCGAGCTTCATCAGGGGAGGATGTCCATCGGACCGGAGAGGAACTGGACCGGATCGTTGACGGCCGGGATTCCTCGGATGGCGAAGGCCTCGCCGTATCGTGTCTGGATCAGGGTACCGTAGTAGCGGTGGATGGCGTCGAGTCGGTCGAGGTGGTCTGGCGAGGAGACTCTGGTTTCCGGAGCGGATGAAGCGGGGTCGTGAAGTTGGGACTGATGGCAGCGGATTGCTTCATCCTTCTTCGAGTACCATTCGGAGATGTCGACGATGAAGGTTGGTTGGACGGCATGCGGGAGTCCGAAGTGGGCGACGCGGCTAGGGCGATGCCGTGTCAGGGATGGGATGGGTTGCCAGTTGGCCAGCCCCGCGAGGTAGGCAGCGGCAGTGACGATCTGGGCCGTGGCGACGTGATCCGGGTGGGGTTGGTCCCAGTGGTGGGTCAGCACCAGTCGGGGCCGAAGCCGGCGGAAGGCGAGGGCGACCGCGGTGCGGGTTGCCAGGGTGTCGGTGAGTTGTCCGTCGCCGAGGTCGAGGCAGGAGCGATGGCGGAGTCCGAGTACCCGGGCAGCGGCCTCGGCTTCGGCTGCGCGGATTCCCGGGGTGCCCCGGGTGGCGGACTCGCCCCGGGTCAGGTCAAGGATCCCGGTGGAGTAGCCGAGGTAGGCGAGCTGGAGCAGGGTTCCTCCAGCGTGAAATTCCACGTCGTCGGGGTGGGCGCCGACTGCGAGGACATCCACCGTGGGGGACGGTTGCATGCGGTGAGTATTGGACGGAGTCGGGGGGTGATGTCGACGGGCGGGGAAATGGTGGATCCCGTTGAAGGATGGGGCTGGCGCGATCCGGTTGCGGGCGCTCGACGGGATGGAGGCGGCGGGAGGACGGTGAGCACGGAGAGGTGGGGTGGTGGAGCAGGGAGCAGACTCACGCGGAGGCGCGGAGACGCGGAGGCGCGGAGGGGGGGCGGGCTGTACGGGAGCAGTCCGTTTCACCTTTCGAACGTAGGGTGTTTGATGCGGGCGCTGCAAAGTGCCCGGGCGGAATTGCGGTGCGGCGCTGCCCGTGGTTGGCTTGTGGGATGATTGGGAATCGGCTTGGGCGCGGGGTGGTCGTAGTCGGCATGCTGCTGCTTGGGGTGGCATGCGCCGCTCCGGCACGGGCGCAGGTCGGGGTGGTTGCGGGGCCGATCGTGAATCCGGCGAACGAACATGAGTACTTCCTCCTTTCGCCGGGTGGGTGGCATGAATCGGAGACGCTTGCGATCGCGATGGGTGGGCATCTGGTGACGATTGACGACGCATCGGAGCAGGCGTGGGTCTTCGACACGTTCGGTGCCTGGGGCGGGACCCATCGGAGTCTGTGGATCGGGCTGAGCGATGCGGCGCAGGAAGGTGAGTTCGTCTGGGCGGACGGGTCTTTGACGGGCTATTCGAACTGGCTGCCCGGCCAACCGGACAACAGCCCGGTCACGGATGGCGAGGACTACGTGCACATGCTCAATACGGGGAACGAGTATGGGCATCCCGGCGGATTCTGGAATGACCTCAAGAGTCCGAACTCGGTCTTCACGACCTTTGATCCGGTTTGTGGTGTGGTGGAGCTGCCGTATCCGGTGCGGCCGACCCTGCAGTGGGTGGGCAATTCCCCCATGCTCTGCTGGAGGGCCAGACCCGGGACCCGGTGCCGCCTCGAGTTTCGGGCGACACTGGATGCCGGGGCCTGGTCGGAGTGGACGGTGGTGACGACGGACGCCAGTGGTCGGTCGTGTGTGGAAATGACGGGAGTCGTGGGACAGGGAGAAGGGTTCTTCCGGTTGGTTGTGGTGGAATGATGGAAGGGGGGTGAAGAACATCATGTTTCAAGAGCATAAAGTTTGCGGGTAGGGTTTCTGTCGTGAAGCTCGAATTCGTCAACCGGGAGGCGGAGCTTTCCGAACTGGATGCCGCCGCACGGCGCGGGGGCTTGCTCGTGGTCTTCGGTCGTCGGAGGGTCGGCAAGACGCGCCTCCTGCGGCAGTGGATGGCGGGCCGTGGCGGGATATTCAGTCAGGCGATTGAGGGGCCGGTGGAGATGCAGGTTGGGCAGGTTTTTCGAGACTCCTGCAGCAGTTGATGGATGCTTCGGTGCTGGCCCGGGATCTTCCCTATGGCGAGAGCAGTCGCACCACCAAGCGCACCCTCTATCGCATCCAGGATCCGGCCCTGCGCTTCTGGTTCGGGGTGTTTTCTCCCCATCGGAGCCTCTGGCCGAGCTACCCACAGGAGAAGAAGCAACTTCTGGTGCATGGCCACGCAGCGTCGGTGTTCGAGGACTGGTGTCGAAGTCGCCATCCGGGCAGCTCGCGCTACTGGGACAAGACGGTCGAGATCGATCTGGTTGCGCCCGATCCCGAGGATCCAGCCCGCCTGGTGGTGGGCGAGGTGAAGTGGAAGCGGCTCACCAGTGCTGAGCGGAAAGGGGTCCAGCGTGATCTGGAACAGAAATGGCTTCGCTGTCCCTTGAGCGAGCGCTACCCGGCACCGCGCTTCGCGGTCCTTGATGCGAGGGAGATCTCGACAGGATGACAGGATGGACAGGATGAGGTGGCGCTACTTCGTGGAGATCGGATTCCAGACCTTGGCGAAGCCCAGTCCCTCGAAGTCCTTGACGTTGGCGGTGGCGAATTCGGTGACGCCGAAGGCCTGCAGGGCAAGGGCGGTGCGGGTGTCATAGATGCGTCGTCGGGCAATCCCCGGGACGGCGACGCGCTTCCAGAGGTCAGCGTGGAGTTCGCGACTGGTTGGCGGAAATCCGAGTACCTTCCAGCTTGGGTGCCGACGATAAGTCTGGATGACTGCCACGGCCTCCGGTGCGGCGAGCGGTTTGGTCAGGACGGCGGGGTTCCTGAGCAGGAGATACAGCTCAGCTAGGACGAATTCGCTCAAGGCGACCTCGTCGTTTCCGGACAGTGACTCAATGAACTGCCTTGCCTTGGCGTGTTGCGGGGAGGCCTCGCTGTAGCAGAACAAGAGCAGGTTGGCGTCGATGGAGAGCATCGGATTCAGGGCAGGCGAGGTTCCCCATCGGCAAAGGCAGCGTCGCGGAGTTGTTCGGCGGTAAGGCCTTTCCAGCCGACACGGCTGGAAGACGGCGGTGTCCAGGCGGTAGCCGATGGGGCATCCGTTTCCGGGTAGACCTGTAGCAGCAATTCGGCTCCGCGCCGGAAGGTCTCCGCGAGGGACCATTCCCGTCGTTTGGCAAAGGCTCGGACCTCACGAAAGAGTTCCTCAGGCACTTGGATCTGCGTTTTCGTCATGCCGGATAATCTCAGGCTCCATTGAATTGATGTCAATGTGCCTGCCGACCGTGGATCCGGAGCGGGGGGCACCCGTTCCCGGGCTTCCCGTCGGGTTGGGGTGTCGGTAGGGTTGTCGGACACATGGCGACACGGATTCTGGAAGAGCTGCGGTGGCGGGGGTTGATTGCGGACTGCACGGATGCGGCGGAGCTGGGGGCGCGGTTGGCGTCGGGACCGGTGACATTGTACTGCGGCTTTGATCCGACGGCGGACAGCCTGCACGTCGGGCATCTGGTGCCGTTGCTGGCGTTGCGTCGGTTCCAGAACGATGGGCATCGGCCGATCGCGGTGGCCGGTGGGGCGACGGGATCGATTGGGGATCCGAGCGGGAAGTCGGCGGAGCGGCAATTGCTGACCAAGGATCTGATCGCGGCGAACGTCGCCGCGGTGCGGCCGCAGTTGGCGCGGTTGCTGGACTTCGAGCGGGCGAGCAATCCGGCGATGCTGGTGGACAACGCGGACTGGACGGCTCCGATGAGCTTCCTCGATTTCCTGCGGGACATCGGAAAGCACTTCACGGTGAATCAGATGGTGGCGAAGGAGTCGGTGCGGGCGCGGATGGAGGACCGGGACGTCGGCATCAGCTACACCGAGTTCAGCTACATGCTGCTTCAGGCGTTTGATTTCTACCACCTGTGCGCGGCGCATGACTGCACGCTGCAGATCGGTGGGAGCGACCAGTGGGGCAACATCACGGCCGGGATCGACCTCGTCCGGAAGAAGCTCTCGAAGGGGGCGTTTGGCCTGACCCTGCCGCTGATCACGAAGGCGGACGGGACGAAGTTCGGGAAGACCGAAGGCGGGGCGGTGTGGCTGGATCCAAAGAAGACCAGTGTCTACCGATTCTACCAGTTCTGGATCCAGACGGACGACCGCGACGTGGTGCGGTACCTGAAGTTCTTCACGTTCCTGGGTCAGGAGGAGATCGCGGCACTCGAAGCGGAGCACGTGGCGAATCCGTCGGGTCGAGTCGCGCATCGGGCGCTGGCGAAGGCGGCGACGGACCTCATCCATGGACCGGACGCGACGATCGAGGCGCAGCGGGCGTCGGAGATCCTGTTTGGTGGGGATTTGGCGGGCGTGGGTGAATCGACGTTCCGCGAGATCGTGGGTGAGGTTCCGACGAAGGACCTCGAGGTGGCGAAGGTGTCGGGTGGGATCTCGGCGCTCGACCTGTTCGTGCACTCGGGGTTGGTGCCGAGCAAGGGACAGGCGCGAAAGGACCTGGAAGGCGGTGGACTGTACCTGAACAACGTCCGTTTGACCGAGGTGGGGCGCGTGATCGGAAGTGCGGACCTGTTGTTCGGGAAGTGGCTCCTGCTCCGCAAGGGCCGACGGAACTACACCGTGATCACGGTGGGATAAGGGGGCTGCGACTCCCATCCGGAGTTCCTGGATTGTTTGCAGGCCGCGTGCCCTCACGCGGCGGGATCGCCCCCCCCACGAGGGAGTCTGGGGGGACTGGATCGGTAGGGTGTTTCCGCCGGGTGAGGGCACCCGGCCTACAGAAGGAGCAGGCGCCGGGTGAGGGCACCCGGCCTACAGAAGGAGCAGGCGCCGGGTGAGGGCACACGGCCTACAGAAGGAGCAGGCGCCGGGTGAGGGCACACGGCCTGCACTGCGTTCAGCCGGGCGGGATGGGGGTGATGGAGTCGATGCCGCGTCGGGCGAGGAGCGCGATGGTGAGTCTCAGGGCGAGGTAATTGACCGGCAGGAGCGCGGCGGCGGCGATCAGCCCTCCGATGGGAATGATGCAGACCATGAGGCCGAGGAGGTCGAGCAGGAGGACGGCGACGACGAAGGCGAGGCCGAGGTAGGAGACCAGACCTTTCATCCAGCCGCGGTTGACGGCCTGGAATCGGTAGATGGTGAGCGCGGGTCGGATGGCGATCCAGATCAGGGCAACCTGGGCCCCGATGAGGGCACCGACGCCGTAGCCGTGGCCGAGGAAGCCCGAAGCGATGGCGGCGGTGGCGGTGCTGACGGGAAGGGCGGCGAGGGCGCGGACGACGGTGGCCTTCCACTGGACGGTGGCGACCTCGGAGAAACGGACTGGCAGGACGTGGATGGGGCAGATCTGGATTCCGGTGTCGGCCATGACCGCGGGACGGAGTGTGAAGCTGGAGGAGAGTGGCAACAGGTACAGGGAACCGGCCGCATAGCCGATGAATGAGAGCGGCAGCCAATCGGGTGCCCACAGGCCGAGCGTGACGGAAACCGGGACCGTGCAGGCAAGGACGATGGAGCCGGTGCCCCAGCGGGTGGACCAGTCCGGCCAGGAGAGGCGGAGATACTCTGCGACAGTGCGTTCGCGCGGAGTCCACCACCGCCAGACGAGGGCCTCGATGCGGCCCGGAGGGTTCTCCAGATTGGAGGTGAGGAAGGAGCGGTTGAGGATGTCGTCGACGATGGCGGTTTCGCCGCGGGACGGGGGTGACTGCTGCGCGATGGCGACGGACTCGGCGAGTTCTTCGTCGGCGTCCTCCGGGGTTTCGAGGAACAGGTCGAGGAGGATGGCGTCGCGATACTGGTAGTTGGCGCAAGTCCAGCGGAGGTTCAGAGGCAGGGTGGAAAGCAGGGGAACGAGGGGGATGAGGGCGACAGCCAGGTGCCAGGGACCGTTCTCGACCAGGGCCGACCAGGGAAGGATGACCCAGCCGGTGGGCAGCAAGGCGGCGAGTAGGTCGCCGTGGGCGGTCATGAGTTGTTCGACGCGGGCTTCAACCCATTTTGAACCCTTGATGGAGAGCAGCAGGATGACGGTGGCTGGCAGGGAAATGGCCATGGGTACGGCAAGCCATCGGGAGCGGGCGGCGGCGAGGGCATAGGTGACGGCAACGAGAGGGAAGGCCACGGCGATGAGGAGGCCGGCGAGAATGGGCACGCCGAAGCCGGGGCCGGTGCGGAGGTGGGAGGCGAGGATGGCGAATCCGGCCCCGGCAGCGACGCTGATGAAGGCGATGTGGCGGGCGGCCCGGGCGGCCTGGCGGCGGAGGACGTCGATCGGAGCGACGGGCAGCAGGGCGAAGAGGGCGAGGTGGGGATGGTTTCGGAGGTTGGCATCGATGACGAACCCGACGTAGGCGATGCCGATGAACAGAAGGAGGCTCAGTGAAAAGTGGCGTGGGGCCGGGTCCATCGCGCCGATGAAGGGCGGGGCAACGATGGCGATGCCGAGGACGAAGGGATTCCCGGTCCAGCGGAAGAGGACGCGGATCCAGGAGTAGAGGTTGCGGCCGACGCCACGGGTTGTGCGTGCGGCGGCTAGAAGTCGGCGAGTGCGGACGAGGAACTCGGGCGATGGTTGGATGCCCCACATGGTGTCAAAGGGCGCCGACGGCTCGGAGGAGAGTCTCCTGCGTGGTCCGTTCGGTGGCGGGCTCGATGGGAAGTGGGCGGTTGTCGAGGACGCAGGCGGCGAGTTCGGCAAGTTCCCCGACGTAGCGGGAGTAGGGAGGGAGAGAAACGGAGGTGCGTCCGGCAGGGAGGTCGGCGTGAGAGCGCGCGAGGTCGAGGGTGAGGTTGGGGGGCTCGATCGGCTGAAGGAGGGCGTTGCCGCGGGTTCCGCAGAACTCGAAGGATCGGTTGTCGCCGGCGTTGTGACGAAGGGTGGAGCTGGTGATGACGACCGTGGTCTTCGGGAGCTCCAGGACGGCGACGTTGGCGTCGGCAAGGCGATCGGAGCCGGTGCCGCCGAGGGTTCGGAGGAACGGTGTCACCCGGGTGGGGCGGCCGAAGAGACGGACTGCGGCGTCGATGACGTGGGATCCGAGCTCGAAGAGGACGCCGCCCGGGAAGCGCGCCCATTCGGCGCGACGGGCTGAGGCGAGTTGGTTGTCGATGGCGATGCGGACCAGGAATACGTCGCCAAGTGCACCCTCGCGGATGAGGTCGGCAACGCGATTGATGCCGGGATGATGGCGCCACATGTATCCGACCTGGAGCAGGCGTTTCTTCGCGGCGGCAAGGCGGAGGAGTTCGTCGATCTCCGGGAGGGTGAGGGCGGGTGGTTTCTCGAGGTGTACGTGACGCCCGGCTTCGAGCGCGAGCCGCGCGAGCGGTGCGTGTTGGGGGACGTCGGACTCGACGAGGATGACTTCGGCCTGATCGAGGAGTTCGCCTTGACTGAGGATGGGCACGCCGCGGGCGGAGTATTCGGCGGCCAGGGTTGGGGTTTCTGGCCACGCACCGACCAGGTTCCAGTCGGGAGACGTCTGGAGGAGTCGGCACTTCTCGGCGGCGTGGGAGTAAGCGAGGCCAAGGAAGCCGACCGGAATGCGGCGGGTGGGTTGGTTGGGTTGGGCAGCGATGGAAGGGAGGGTCGCGCCTGCGGCGGCGATGGCCGAGGCGGTGACGAAGGAGCGTCGGGTCATGGGATCACCGGGTTTCATGGAGGTTGGCGATGGCCGCGGCGAGGATCCCGTCGCCGGTGTCGGTGACGCGGGTGCGGAGGTTCTGGACGGTCTCGAAGATGCGGACCTCGCCGTGGTGAAGGATGCAGACGTGGTCGGCGAACCGTTCGGCAGCCTCGAGGACCTGGGTGGTGAAGAGGATGGTGCGACCGCGGGCGGCGGCGTTGCGGACCTCGGTCCGGAAGAGGGAGATGCCCTGTGGGTCCATGCCGGAGGCAAGCGGTTCGTCGAGGAGCCAGAGCTCGGGGTCGATGATGAGCAGGGCGATGAGGGCGACCTTGTAGGACTGGCCGCGGGAGAGGGATTCGACGGGGGCTTCGGCGTGGTCGAGAAGGTCGAAGGCGCGGAGCCAGTGGATGACGCGTTCGGGGGCGTCGGGGCTGTCTGCGCCGTAGATTCGGAGGACGAGGCCGAGGCTTCGGACGAGGGTTTCGCTGCTGAAGTGGGGAGGGAAGTCGGGGAGGAAGACGATGCGGCGGCGAAGTTCGAGGTTCTCGGCGGAGAACGGCTGGCCGTCGTAGGTGAGCGCGCCGTGGTCGGGCCGGATCAGGCCGGCGAGGCAGCGGAGGAGGGTGGTCTTGCCGGCGCCATTGGACCCGAGAATGGCAACGATCTGACCTGGGGTGAACGAAACGGAGACCTTGTCGAGGGCGCGGGTGCGTCCGTAGGTCTTGGAGACGGAGGAGAGTTCGACGTTCACGTGGTGGCGTAGGCTCAAGTTTCAAGTTTCAAGTTTCAAGTACAGTGCGTGGCGAGACTGGCCGCGAGTGAGAACACAAACGGGGTGGCGACGTCCTCGTCGCCTCAGGAGAGGGCATGGGAGGGCAACGAGGACGTTGCCGCCCCGTTTTGAATTAAGGGTCAATTGCCAAGGACCGGGCAACCGAGGGTGGATCTCGGGCAAGGGGGGCCGAGAGAAGTGTCGACAAGGAGCGACATTGGGTGCGTCCTGATGATGGAAGCAGGAGAAAGGAACATCCGCCATGAAGCCGAAGAAAATCACGAAGAAGAAGGCTGCAGCAACGGAGCCCGTTTCCGCGGTTCCGGAGGCGGCAGATGCGCCGCGCCGGGTGTTGTTTGACGTTCACCTGGGTGGGGCCCGTGAGGTGTACCTCGCCGGGACGTTCAATGACTGGCACCCAACAACCCTTCCGATGGTCGATATGGGGTTGGGGCGATGGGAGAAGGAGATCCTGGTTCCGCCTGGGGTCTACGAATACCTGTTCGTGGCCGATGGGCGGTGGATCCCGGATCCCGAGTGCACGGTGACGGTTCCCAATCCGCATGGAGGGGTGAACTGCGTTCGCCGGGTTTCGTAGGAGCCGGCCGGTGCGGCCGGAGCAAGCGGTTGAATTGTCTTCAGGAAGGAGTTCGAAGCCATGAACACGAATACAGGCAAGAATGCGGGTACCGGCGACGCCGGCGTGAAGTTGGTGGTGGAAGGCAAGGGTGGGCAGGGGCATGCGACGGTTCCGGCGACACAGCTGGCACCGCTGCGGTTCCAGCTGAAGAAGGTGTTGGTGCCGGTCGACTTCTCGGAGCCTTCGCGGAAGGCGATCCACTACGCGCAGGTCTTCGCCGAGCAGTTCGGTGCGAAGTTGACCCTGTTGCACGTGGTCGAGCCCTTGAGCTATCCGCCGGACTTTGCGGTGGTGCCTTTGTTGCCGCCCGATGCGGAGGGGCCCCGCCTCCGGGAGTTGGCGAAACATCTGGAGGAACTCGGCCGGGCGGTCGGGGGAGGCGTGGAGACCGAGTCGGTGGTGATCTCGGGCCGGCCTTGGCAGGGCGTGGTGGATTACGCGAAGGAGTCGGACACGGACCTGATCATCGTATCGACGCACGGGTACACCGGGCTGAAGCACGTGCTGCTCGGCAGCGTGACCGAGAAGATCGTGCGGCATGCACCCTGCCCGGTGTTGGTGGTGCGGGACGAGGAACACGACTTCGCGTGAGGCGGGGTGAAGTGGAATGGAACGTTCGGAAAGCGACGGCGGTCGGTCGCTCCCGATGACGAAACGAAAAAGGCGCCGTGGCTCTCGCCACGGCGCCTTGCTTGCGTAGGGATGCGCGGGACTACGGGCGCATCAGGCGGAACATGCGTTGGTCATCGTCGACCGGGAGAAGGACCGTGTAGCGGTCGCCGACGAGTTGCGGCGTGTTCGGCAGGTTCTGCCATTCCGAGTTGGAGACCTCGGAGTTGGCCTGGACCAGGAGGCCGGGGAAGTTGCTGCTCCAGGAGAGCTTCACCTGGTTGTTGGGGGCGGATTCGATGGCGAGCTTGAGGCCCACGAAGATCGGCCATTCCCAGGAGTAGGTGCCGCCGTCGTCATCGGAGACCGTCATCTTGATCCGGAAGATGCCGTCGCCGGGGAAGGCGTGGGCGAGTTGGACCTTGCGGTCTTCGGTGACGCCGAGCTTCTGCTCGGGGCTGGAATCACCCCAGTTGACGAGGGCGGTGAAGGTGTCGGCGCCGGGGTCGATGATGTCGATGATCTGGTCGAGGGCCTCGCCGGAGGCGAGGACCTTGGGCGGTCCCTGGAAGAAGACCGGCGGGTGATTGGTGACGAGGACCGGGTCGTAGGCCTGGATCGAGGAGATGCCGTTCGGGCTGAAGAGGTGCGCCGTGATCGCGCGGGTGGTCTCCGACGGGCCGGTCGGGGTGTCGTCAGCGTACTTGTGGCCGATGGCGAAGCTGCCGCCGGTGACGTTGTTGGTGGTGTTGGGAGTGCCATCGCCCCAGTTGACGACGAGCTTCATGGTATCCTGGAGGTTGGTCCATTCGTAGAGCCCGTTGAGGGTCATCACGGCACCTTCCATCACCGGGGTCTGGCCGGCGAAGCGGGTGATGACGGGGTTGGGTTGGCCGCTGATGATGGCGAACTCATTTCCGTTTCCGCCATTGTACCTGGCCGTGAAAGTGCCGCCGGCGGTGTGCAGGACCGTGTTGGCCGGGATGGCGTCGAAGGTGCCGCCGATGACCAGGACCGAGACGGTCTCGATGAGGGCGATGGCTTGTCCGGAGGGGATGACGTTGTGGACCTCGAGGTCGAGCTTGGCGCCGCCGAGGGTCGTCTTGTCCTGGACGCGGATCTGGTCGTAGCCCGTGCCTGCAGTCGTGCCGTTGACGTGGGCTTCGTAGATGGCGCCCGCTTCGAGGTTCAGGTCGTTGTCGACGATGATGCGGCCGGGGCCGAGCCTGCCGGGCGAGACGGTGCCGCCGGCCTTGACGGTGAGGGTGTCGATGGTGGGTTCACCGGTGAGGATGGCTTCGGCGGTCACCTCGACCGTGGCGTTCGGGAGGTTACCGTTGAGGTTCAATTCGCCGCCGGACACGAAGATCTTGCCGGCGAAGTCACCGGTGGCGGTCATGGCGAGTCGGCCGGTGCCGGACTTGATGAAAGTGGAACCGGGCGTGCCGTTCAGGGTTCCGTCGAACTCCACGTTGTGGATGTTGTCGGCGAAGAGGGTCCTGAGGACGCCGTCGTTGAGCTGGATGGTGCCGCGGCCGTCCACGACGCGCACCACCTCGGCCTCTGCGCCCATGGACAGGGTGCCTGTCTTGAGGATGAAGATGGACAGGTTGTCCGGGATTTGGTGCGACCCGCTCAGAGTGAGCTTGGCGGTGACCATTCCGGCTTGAGGTTGGCCGACGGTGATCGAACCTCCGGTGGCGGTGGCCAGGGGAGCCTTCGCGAGGATGAGCTCACCCTGGGCCACGTCGATGCCGCCCTCCATCGTGTTGGACTCGGTGCCGCCGAGACGGAGCGGTGCGCTGCCGTCCTTGATCAATTCGCCAGGACCCGTGATGGGGCCATTGAGCTGGGCAAGGCTGGGGCTGCCGCCAGCGGTAACCCGGGTGATGCCTTCGAGGTGGATGGGGCCGTTCCAGAAGGAATTGTTGCCCAGGCCCAGCTCAACCGCGTTTTGAAGGGTGCCGGGGCCCATCCACAGCGATTCCCCGGCGATACCCTTGAAGGAGCCGATGAAGAGGGATGCGCCCAACTCGATGCGGACGCCGCCGGCGGTCGTTCCGAAAGCCTTGGAGTTGTCAGCGGCGAGGGAGCCTGCCTGCGCCTGGACGGGACCGCTGAAGGTGTTCGCGCCGGCGAGGCTGAGGCCGCCAGGACCCGTCTTGACGATGCCTGCACCCTCGGCGCCGGAGATGGCGGCACTGATGGTCAGGTAGCCCGAGGTATTGAACGTGCGGGTGGCGGAGCCGAGCGAGATGGCACCATCGATGACGGAGGATCCGGTGGATTCGACGTCGGCGCTGAGGGTGACCAGCGCGCCGTCCGTGTAGAGCCGGCCGCCGTTGATCGAGAGGGGCCCGATGGTGTCCGTGAAGCTCGCGGTCTGGAGCATGCCGGACTCGTTGATGGTGATCTTGGCGGTATCGGCGATCTGGTCAGCGGCAAGATAGCGGACCTCGGCAGGGACGCTGCTGCCCGGGGTGCCGATGATGATGTCTTCCGGGATCGCGGGGGCACCGGTGAGGATTCCGACGCTGAGGTCGAGCCGGCCGGCCGCGACGCGGGTGATGCCGGTGTAGAGCGAGCTGGCTGCCGAGTCGAGGAGCAGGATGCCGCTGCCGATCTTGGAGAAGCCGCCGGCGCCGCGAAGGACGCTCTCGATGCGGAGCGTCTGGTTGGTGGCGACGGAGAATTCGTTGAAGTTCCGGCCGTTGCTCAGCTGGAGCGAGAGGGAGGAGGCGATCTTGTTTCCGGAGCCGGTCGAGGAGACGAGGCCGCCGTTGCGGAGGGTCACGATGTTGCCGGCGCCCTTGCCGAACAGCGTGTAGTTGTTGCCGGTGATGCGGATCTCGTCGACGACCAGGCCGGCGAGGTCATTGGTCGAAAGCTTCTCGGAGGCGGACTCGGGGAACACGAGGATGACGGGAGATGCCTCGTTGGTGGTCGGCACGCCGCCGTTCCAGTTGAAGGGGTCGCTCCAGGTCCGGGTGATGTTCCCGAAGAATCCCGTGCCGTGCCAGGTGTGGGTGTCGGCCTTGGCGAGAGGGGAGGCGAGCGTGAGGGTCGCCAGGCCCGCCGCGATGCCGTATTTGATTTTCGTTTTCATTTCTGGTGACGGCTCCCGTTGTATCCGAGGCGGGTGTCGGCGCGGAATCCGACCTCGGTCCGGCGGATGCGGCGGAACATCCGACTCTGGTGGTAGGACGAGGGGCGGAGGGGGGAGGGGCAGAAGCCCGGGCTCATGCACCCCGTCGCGAATCAGGGAGGGGTGTAGCTGCTGCAACCCCTGCCGGGGTTGGTGTCGAGCTGGGCGCAGGACCCGGGGTCGCTTCGCACCCCGTATTGCCTACCGGCTGCCACGCCTCCGGCGTATGGGGTGGAGTTCCGCCTCCTGACGTTGGCGGCTACGGAGGTTGCTGGGTTCAGGACTGGGTGACGTTGCGGCGGGCGAGGCGGAGGGCGTTGCCGACCACGATGAGGTCGCTGAGGCCCATGGCGGCGGCACAGAGGGCTGGATTGACCAGGCCGAGGGCGGCGAGGGGGATGGCGGCGGCGTTGTAGAAGAAGGCCCAGAAGAGGTTCTGGCGGATCGTGGCGAGGGTCGCGCGGGCGAGGTCGAGGGCCTCGGGAACGGCGGTGAGGTTGCTGCGGAGGAGGACGAGGCCGGCGGCCTCGCGGGCGACATCAGAAGCTCGGGCGACGGCGATCCCAAGGTCGGCAGCGGCGAGGGCCGGGCCATCGTTGATGCCATCGCCGACGAAGGCCACGTGATGTCCCGAGGCGCGAAGGGTGTCGAGGAATCCGGCCTTGGATTCAGGGGCGACCTCGGCGTGGACGAGGCTGGGTTCGATGCCGACCTCGGCGGCGATGCGACGGGCGGCGTCGGGGTGGTCACCGGAGAGCATGCCGACGCGGAGACCGGCGGCCTTCAGGCGTTGGACGACCCGCTTCGCTTCGGGGCGGACCTTGTCGCGGAGGGCGAAGGCGCCGATGGCAGCGTTGTCCTGAGCAAGGAGCACCGGGGTGGCGCCCTGTTCGAGGGCGGTCCGGATGAAGGCTTGGGCGTGGGAAAGATCGCAGCCCCGACGGGTGAGGAAGGCGACCGAGCCCAGATTGAGGGTGGAGCCATTCCAGCGGGCAGACAGGCCCGCACCTGGCTTCTCCTCGAATTGCTCGAGAACCGTCGCGCTGGAGGCGAGGGCTGCAATGGCGCAGCTGAGTGGGTGGGTGGAACGGTTGGCGAGTGCGGACGCGAGCTCGGCGAGCGGCGGACTCGCCGGATTGGAGGGGCCGGGTGTGGTGCGGAAATCGGCCTGAGTGATGACGGCGGGCTTGCCTTCGGTGAGCGTGCCGGTCTTGTCGAAAAGGATGGTGTCGATGGCACCGCAGGTTTCGAGGACGGCGGCATCGCGAACGAGGATTCCACGGCGGGCAGCATTGTTGACGCCGGCCATGAGGGCGGCGGGCGTGGCGAGCCCCATGGCGCAGGGACAGGCGATGACGAGGACAGCGCAGCCGACAACGACAGCGGCGGCCACGCGGGACGGTGGGAGGTGAGACTGCCAGAGGAAGGACTCGGCGAGGGCATGGACTGCCCCAGCGGTCTCGGGTGAGATGAGCCACCAGAGGGCGGCCAAGGCAGCGATGGCAACAACGATCGGGACAAAGACGGCGCTGATCTGGTCGGCCAGGCGTTGAATCCGTGCGCGGGTGGACTGGGCGCGGCGGATGACGTCGGCGATCCGGGCCAGGGCGGTGGCTTCGCCGGTGGCGGAGACGCTGACGATGATGCGTCCGCTGCGGTTGATCGTGCCGGCATAGATGACGGAACCCGGCGTCTTCTCCACGGGCATGGATTCGCCGGTGAGCATCGACTCGTCGACTGCGGATGTTCCCTGGACAACGAGGGCGTCGACTGGGACGTGGTCGCCTGGGCGGAGCACGACCTGATCCTCGTGATTGAGTCCGGCGATGGGGACCTCGGTTTCGACACCGGAGAGGTCGATGCGGCGGGCTGTCCGGGGAGCGAGGTCGAGGAGGCTGCGCAGGGCGCTGCCGGCCTTCATGGACATCCGGTGCTCGAGGAAGTGGCCGGTGCCGACGAAGGCGAGCAGGGTGACGGTCTCGGTGAAGAACAGGTGGCCGTGGGTATTGGAGAAAAGTGCAGGGACGCTGTAACCCATGGCGGCCGTGACGCCGAGGGACACGAGGGTGTCCATGCTGGCGGTGCCGGCGCGGAGTTGGTTCCAGGCACCGACGAAGAAGCGGCGGCCGAGGATCCAGACGATGCCTGCGGCGACGATGAACGAGATGGATTGGAAGGTGCGGTTCAGCCCGAGGCCGAGGAGCCAGTCACCGAGGCCGAGGAGCGCCGCGGCCGGCAGGCCAGCCTTGATGGACCATTCCCAAGGATTCTCGGGCGCTGCCTCCGGGCTGGCCTGGGCGAACGGTTGGCGGATCAGTTCCCTGGAGTCGAAGCCGGCGTCGGAGAGTTGACGGATCAGGAGTTCGGGTCTGACCGAGGCGACGTTGGCCCAATCGACCGTGGCTGTGGCGTTGGCGAGGTCGACCGTGGCGAGGGCGACGCCATCGACGCCTTCCAAGGCTTCGGTGACGTGGCGGGCGCAGCTGCCGCAGGTCATCCCGTCGACGACGAGAGTGGACTGCGGCGAGGGTCTCCATGTGGATCCCGGGCCCGGACGCTGCGGCGCTGCGGGCAAGGAATAAGATGGCGTTGTCCCCGGCCGAGGCCGGGGCATCGGCCTGAACTGGATTCGGACGTCTGCCATGCGGCGAGCGTCGCTCTGAACCTGTGGGTTGCCTAGTTCGGGATTGTCCGGTGATTCACCGCGCTTGTCGGTGGGCTCGACGGAGAGGGCTGCCGGGTTCATGGTCCAAGCATGACACGTCAGCAGGTGCTCGACCTGTATTTCATGGATGCCCGGTGCAAGTTGATCGAGGTCGCGGCCTTCCTCGACCGGGTGGATCGCGGCAGCGGGCCCGCGGACTTCCGCCTGACGGCCTTCCGCGAGGCGATGCAGCATCTTGCCAGCGGAGAGACCGGGCGCGCGTCGGCGGTGTTGACCGCCCTGAGTGACCCGACGGTAGCGCCCATTGAGAAGGCTCCGGGCAAGGGCGCGATCGGGGCGTGGGTGAAGACCGAGGGTTGAGGAGGCATCGGGGGGAGGATGAGCGGAGCGGCTCGACGGAGTCTCGCCCTACCCCTTTTCTGAGGCCTGGGGGGAGAGTTGACAGAGGGGTGGTTCGGTGGGCGTGATGGGCCCGTTCGAAACATTGCAGCCTAAGTCCACCTGCCTTCCTGCTGGTGGACGCGGGGGAACCAGAATCCCCGGTGAAGACCGGGGAGGGGGCGCACGGGTCCGGGCAACCGGATCCCAGGTCACTTCCAAGACCGAGCCCGTCAGCTAACTCCGTCGGCGACTGGAAGGGCGATCCTCTGGGTCCGCAGGTTGCGGCTCCCACGTTCACCCCATTGAAACAAGACGGCACGTCGGCATGGAGCCGGCGTGCCTGCGCGTCGCTGCGTACCTACGAGGTGACGTTTCGAATGCGCGTGTGAATGAAGCGGCGGTGGGCATTGCCGGGAGGAAATCCAAACCCGGCGGTGATCCATCACTGCGGGAGACATCCATGAATCCCATGTTGGTGGTTGCGGCCGGAATGGTCGCTTTGCTGGTGTTGGTCCCGGTCGTGGTGTGGTTGGCGGGGTTTGTCCGCATCCGGGAGGATCAGGTCGGGATCGTGATCAAGCGGTTTGCCCGACACTCATTGCCAGCGGGTCGATTGATCGCGCTGGAAGGAGAGGCGGGCTATCAGGCCGACACGCTGGCTCCCGGCTGTCATTTCGGCTACTGGCCATGGCAGTACGAGGTGCAGAGGGTGCCGATGACCGTCGTGGCGCCGGGCGAGATCGCGTTGGTGGTGGCGGCGGATGGTGCGCCGATTCCACCGGAGCGGATCCTGGGCAAGGTGGTGGCGAGCGATGACTTCCAGGACGCACGGCGGTTCCTGACCGGGGGCGGGGAGCGCGGGCGGCAGTTGGGAATCCTTACGGCGGGCACGTACCGCATCAATACGGTCCTCTTCCAGGTGATCTCATCGCATACCGCCGAGGCTCACGGGCTGGCCCGGGAGTCGCTGCTGGTGCACCGGGTGGAGCCGGACCGGGTGGGAATCGTGACGACACTCGACGGGCGGCCGATCGACGCGGGTGAGATCGCGGGGCCGTCGATCCCGAACCACGACAACTTCCAGAATGCGCAGGCCTTCCTGGAGGGAGGCGGGCGGCGTGGGCTGCAGGAGCAGGTGCTCTTGAGCGGCAGTTGGAACCTGAATCCGTGGTTCGCACAGGTCGAACAGGTGCCCATGGTCGAGATCCCGATCGGGTCGGTGGGGGTGGTGATGTCATTCGTGGGCGCGGCGCACGAGGACGTGAGCGGGACCGACTTCAAGCACGGCGACCTGGTGAATCCGGGACACAAGGGTGTGTGGGTGACGCCGCTCTATCCAGGCAAACATCCGATCAACACGCGGGTGATGAAGGTCGAGCGCGTGCCGACGACGAACATCGTGCTGAACTGGGCGAACCGCACCGAGGCGCACAACTTCGACGCAAAGCTCTCGTCGATCACGGTGCGTTCGCGGGACGGCTTTGCCTTCAACATCGACGTTTCCCAGATCATCCACGTTGGGGCGTTGGAAGCGCCCAAGGTGATCTCGCGGGTGGGTTCGATGCAGAACCTGGTGGACCACGTCCTGCAACCGATCGTCGGGAACTGCTTCCGGAACTCGGCGCAGGATTTCACGGTGCTCGATTTCCTGTCGGCGCGGAGCCACCGACAGACGGATGCTGCGGGGCACATCCGGATCGCGTTGGGGGCTTATGACGTGCAGGCGATCGACACGTTGATCGGGGACATCAACCCGCCGGCGGAGCTGATGCACACGCAGACCGAGCGGAAGATCGCCGAGGAACAGCGCAAGACTTACGAGGTACAGGAGGCGGCGCAGCAGCAGCGCCAGCAACTGGTCCGCGGCACGGCATTGGCGGACATCCAGTCGAAGGTGGTCGCGGCCGAGCAGGGCGTGGACATCGCCCGCCTGCAGTCGGACGCGCACATCCGCCAGGCAACGGGCGAGGCGGAGGCGGTGCGATTGCGTGCGGTTGGTGAGGCGGAAGCCATTCGAGCGACGGGTGAGGCCCGGGCGGGGGCGTACCGGTCAGGCGTGGAAGCGCTGGGCCGGGAAGCGTACCTGCGCTTGCAGTTGATGCAGGTGGTCGGCGAACGCGGAGTGCGGATCGTGCCGGACGTCTCGGTGACCGGGGCGGCCGGAGGGGCAGGCCTGGTGGAAGCGTTGCTGGGGCGGACGCTAGGCCTACCGGCAGCCGGTCACGCGGATAGTACCGGAGCGGCGGCAGGCTGATCCTCCGCGGCCGGGGTGGTTCAATGAGCCCGGATGAATCGAAGGGTTCATCCGGGCCTTTGAGTCCGGAGATCAGGCCGATTTCCGCCGCCGAAGCGCCAGGGCGGTGGCAGCGGCCCCGACGGGCACCAAGGCGAGCAGGCTGGGCTCCGGAACGACGGCAGTGGAGGGCATCGTGGTGATCGCGGCGCCGCGGACGTCGTTGTAGGCGAAGCTCAGGAGGGTGACGCTGTAGTCGGGGTTCACGTTGATCTCGGCGTATCCGTAGAAGATGTCGCTCGAGCTGCTGCCCGAGGGATCACGCATCGTCAGGCCGATGTAGCCGCGTCCGCCGGCTGCCCAGTTGCCGAAGGTTGGGCCGAGATCGGTGTAGCCAGCGCCGGGGTTCTGGTAGCCGACGCCTGGTCCGATGGTTTCGCCGTCGCCGAAGCGGGCGGGGTTCAGGTTGGAATTGCTGGCGTAAACGACGCCGTTGCCGTTGCTGAAGAAGCCCTGGGTCCAGATCTCGGCCTCAGGTTGGACGTAAAGGTTGTTCCACATGAGCCAGTACTGGCCGTCGGCAAAGAAGGTCGACGGATAGGTGTAGCCGCGGCTCTCAGCGTAGCCGGTCAACGGGTTGAACCAGATGCCGGTGCCGTCGTTGGCGCCGACGCCCGAGTTGAACGGGTTGTAATTCGGAGCCGTGGTGAGGTCGGCGATGTCGGTGACATGGACCTCGGCGGCGAGTTGGGTGGTGATCAGTCCGGCCAGGATGCCGGCGCTCCAGGATTTCAGGTTCATTTTCATGGGAAGAAGGGCGCCTCGCAGACGTCGGCGCGCTGCCCCCAGAAACCCTTTCCGGGGCTGTTACGGCAACTCAATTTGAGGCGCAGTGTCCGGGGATTTTGCGAGGGCTGACAGGATCGATCGATGGCTTGCTTGATTGTCATTCAGCCCATTCATGGATCATGGGGTTGAGTTCGGCGGAGGTGCGGGGTTAGGTGGCTGGAAGATGAGGGTGAAGGTCCTTCGATCCGTGGGTGGGGATCCTGTTTCCGGACCGCGTCCGTTGGCGTGGTTTGCATGCTTGGCGTTGCTTGTCCCTCCTGCTGTGGCGGCCCCGGCTGGGGCAGCGAGCGGGAGGCTTTCGTTCCTGGCTACCGATGCCGACGGCGACGGGTTGGAGGATGCCTTGGTCAGGCAGGCCGTCGGCGCACGGGAGGCAGCCAGCGATGGAAGCGTTGAGGTGGAAGTGATCTTCGGTCGGGAACCGGAGGCGTCGTCGTTGTCGGGCTTCGAGGGCGTCGGGGGCAAAGTGCTGCATCGCTTCCGGGCAGTTTCGCGGGGGTGGATCGGGCGTGTTCCGCTGCGGTCGGTTCCGGACCTTCCGCGGGTCCTCGGTGAGGACTTGATCCAGGTGGAAGGGCCGAGAGCGATGGAGATGCACCTCGACCAAGCGACTTGGACCGGGCGCGCGCGTTCGGTGTGGGCAGGGTTGCCGGGTGTGGGATCCGGTCTGCGCGGGGATCCGGGCATCGTGGTTGGGATCATTGATTCGGGGGTGGATGCCGGGCATGCCGACCTCGCGGGCCGGATGGCGTCCTGGCGGGATTATTCGAAGGACGGCTCGCTGGTGCCGACCGACCATTCGCAGCACGGCACGCACGTGGCATCGGTGGCGGTGGGAACGGGAGCGGCGGGTGAGACTTTTGGAACGGAGCTTCGTGGGTCGTTGGCGGGAAACCTGGTGGGGGTCTTGAGCAACAACTTCCTGACGACGTCGATCGCCTTTCCGGAAGGCGCCGTGGATTTCCGGGCGCACGCCCGATGGCAGGGTGGCGGCTCGGGGGTTTTCCGCCTGATGTCGCGTCCCCGTACGGCGAAGGTGGGCTGGATCACGGAAGGCGTGCCGGTGACTGGGGAATCGCCGCTGGAGCTGTCGATGTCGATCGCGGGTGATCCGCTGCGGGAGTATTCGCCGGTGCTGGTATCGAACGGGAGCATGGCTGACTACGCGGTGGATTTCCGGGTTTCGGGGTGGGCCGGTCTGGATGCCTTCCCGCGGTTCTCCGGGGTGGCCCCCGAATGCCGGTGGGCAGCTGCCCGGGTGTTTGCGAGCGATGGCTCGGGCTCGCTGGTCTGGACCGGTGCCGCGCTCGATGACCTCGTGGCGGAGCGCGAGCGGATGGGGATCCGGGTGATCAACATCAGCCTCGGCGCGAGCGGTGCGCCCGGGATCTCGGTCTCGACACGGCAGAAGGTGAACGCAGCGGTTCGGCACGGGGTGGTGGTCGTTTGTTCGGGCGGCAACGACGGGCTGATCGGGAGCGCGACAGCGCGGGAGACGGATGACCCGGGACGTGCGGCATTGGCGATCACCGTGGTCGCAGCCAATGACGTGAACCAGCTGACCGACTACTCGAGCATTGGTTTCCCAACTCCGGATTCGCAGGTCGGGCAAGAGGAGGACTTCAAGCCGGATCTGATGGCCCCGGGAGGGTCGAGTTTCCACTCGGCCATCCTGGCGGCGGACTCCGGTTCCGGGGATACACGCTCCTTCGTGGACCAGCAGGCGGATGACTACTGGAGCAACCAGGGCACGTCGGTCGCGGCACCCTTCGTGTCGGGCGCCGCGGCATTGGTGATCCAAGCCTTCCAGCGTGCCGGCGTGGCGTGGGACTACGGATCGGAACGGATGCCGATGCGGGTCAAATCGGTGTTGTGTGCCACGGCCACGGAGTCGAACTCGAACCGGGAAGGGTTCGCCAACCACCCGACGTTGCAACGGTCGGGTACTGGGCCAGGGGCCTATCCCTCGGGCAAGGATGGCTTCGAAGGGTATGGCTTGCTGAACGTGGACGCGGCGGTGGAGGCGGTGCTGGGTCGGTGGGAATCGGGTATTGCCCTCGAGGGGGTTCTGGGTGGGGGGCCGGGCGAACGGCGAGCCTGGGCCCGGCGATTCTCCGTGCCTGCGGCGACCCGGGCACGGATCCGGCTTCAGGTGCCGTCCTTCGGTGACTTCGACCTGTATGCCTACTCGGACGAGCCCGGGCGATTCGGGGCGCCGCAGCTCCTGGCGTCGAGTGCAGGCGCGGGAGGCGGAGGGACGGAGACTATGGAGGTGGGCGGAGATCAGGTGGTGGAGGGTTTCGTGGTGGTGAAGCGGGTTTCGGGCCTTGGCCGGTTCCGGTTGGAGGGGGGAGTTGGGGCTGGGCCCGAGGTGACGGCGGGGTGGAAGGCGGGGAAGTTGGAGGTGGTGTTCCCGACGGTGGTGGGGTGGGGCTACGAGGTCCAGCGACAGGCCGTCTGGGGTGGGGCGTGGAGCCCGGTGGTCGAAATGCCTGGCGACGGTGGGCCGCGGGTGGCGCTCCTGGATGTGGAAGGGGATGAAACGGGATTTGTCCGGGTGCTTGTGAAGTGAGTTGGAACGAATCGGGTGGCGCGGTGTCTGAATGCGTGACCCTGAGTGGGGTCGCATGAGGTACAGGGCGCGGGTCGCCTGCCGGTGTCGGGAGGGTTCCGGATCCGAGGGAAGAGAGGGGTGGATCAGGACTTGCCGGCCGGCGGGCGACTCGTCACCTTGCGACCAATCTGGGAATCTTGCATGCCGCTTTACGAGTACGAGCTTTGCGACGGTAACTGTGCCGCCTGTGGTGGGCGCTTCACGCTGCGCCGGCCGCTGAGCGCGGCGCCGCTGACCCAGTGTCCGGCGTGCCGGAAGCCGGTGCGGAAGATCATTTCCGGGTTCAACACCCCCTCGATAACCAAGCCGGTGTCGATTTCGGACGCGAAGAAGGCGGGATTCACCGTCCTGAAGCGGGTTTCGAAGGGTGAGTACGAGCGTCAGTAGTCCAAGGAATTTCCGATCCCGAACCATCAGCCATTGCCGATATGAGTGACCTACAAGTGCTGCAGCAGACGTTGGACCGGACCGTGGCGCGTGCCCGGATGGTGCGGGCGTGGCGAGGATTGTGGCGCGGGATGCTGGTGGGGGCGGTGGTCTATCTGGCCTGCCTCGCGGCCTACAAGCTGGCGCCGTTGCCGTGGGCGGTGGTGCAGGCGGGTCTGGTCGGTGGCCTGTTCGCGGTCGTGGCTGGTTTGGCTTGGGGGCTCATGCACCGCGTCACGACGGACGAGGCGGCGCGGTTCCTGGATCTGCGTGCGGGCCTCAAGGAACGGCTGAGCACGGCGCTGGAAATGGCGAAGCAGGGCAAGGAGGACCGTTGGGCCCAGCTTTTGATCGCCGATGCCAGCGTCTCGGCGCGGACGGTGGATGCCCGCCGGGTGCTGCCGTTTGAACTTCCATCGTTTTCCCGCTGGGTGGTTCTGGCACTGGCGCTCGGTGCCGGGCTGGGTTTTGTCCCGGAGTACCGGACGAAGGCGCAGCAGCAGCAGGCGCAGGATGCGGGCGTGATCAAGGATACCGGCAAGAATCTGGTCCAGGTGACCAAGCGTGAGGTCGCCGAGCGCAAGCCGGCGATGGAGCAGACGCGGAAGGCGTTGGATGAGGTCCAGGAACTGGGCGAGCGGTTGCAGAGCGCGAAACTCAATCGGGATGATGCGCTTCGGGATCTGGCCAAGGTCACGGATACGATGAAGCAGCAAGCCCTGGACCTGGCGAAGAATCCGGCCCTGCGGAAGCTGGAGAAGGCTGCGAGGAATTCGGGTACGACACCGAACACGACTCCGGCGTCCCTCCAGAAGCAGATGGATTCCCTTCAGAAGGCGCTGGGTGACCGCGCGGACCAAGGCGAGGCCATGAAGGACATGCAAAAGCAGTTGGACAAGATGAAGGAGGAGGCGAAGGGGTTGGCGGACAAGACCGGCGCCGCAGCGGAGCAGGCAAAGAAGGATCTCGCCAAGTCGTTGGCGGAACTCTCGCGTCAGGCGGAGTCGATGGACATGCCGATGGAGAGCCTGGCCGACGCCGCTGAGGCGCTGAAGAACGCGGACATCGATCAGTTCGTGAAGGATCTGGGCATCGCCGAGAAGGATCTGGAGAAGCTGGCGGACATGGCCAAGCAGTTGGCGAAGATGCAGGCGCAGGCCGACAAGCTGGGCAAGGACCTGGCGGAACAGTTGAAGAACGGCCAGGCCGAGGCGGCGGGAGATACGCTGCGCAAGATGATCGAGCAGCTCCAGATGGGGAATCTTTCCAAGGAACAGTTGCAGAAGCTGGCGGAGGAGGCGTCCAAGGCCGCCAAGCCCGGCGAGCAGTACGGCAAGGTGGGCGAGTTGCTGAAGCAGGCGGCCGGCCAATGCCAGAACGGAGACAAGAAGGGTGGATCGGAAAGCCTGGCCGCAGCCCAGAAGGAACTTCAGGAGTTGATGGACCAGATGGGCGACGCACAGGCGATGATGGCCGCGCTCCAGAACCTCCAGAAGGCCCAGATGTGCATCGGCAACGGCCAGTGCTGGGGGCAATGCAAGAATCCCGGTGCGCCGAGGGCAGGCAAGGGCGGCAAGGGTGGCAAGGGCGTCGGCACGTGGTCGGAGAACGACGCGTGGTCTATGCCCGAGGAAATTTCCGACCTTTGGGACAACTCGGGACTCAATCGCCCGGACATGGCGGGCAAGGGGCATACCGACCGGGACATCAACCAGCCTGACGGATTGGTGCCGACCAAGGTCAAGGGTCAGCTCCAGCCAGGTGGACCCATGCCGAGCATCACCTTGAAGGGCGTCAGTGCGAAGGGTGAGAGCCGCGTGCAGTACGCGGAGGCGGTGGCGGCGGCGCAGTCCGATGCCCAATCCGCGCTCAACCAGGAGCAGGTGCCGAAGGCGTACAAGAACGCGGTCCGGGACTACTTTGATGACCTGAAGCGCTGAGCTTCACAAAACTCGGTTGGCCCAAGGGGATGGATGCCGGTAAGCTTGCCGGCACCTATCCATGAAAGCCGCCGTCATCCAGGGTATTCAGGAGCTCCTCGTTGATTCCGTTCCCACCCCCAGTGCCGCGCCGGGGGAGGCGGTCGTCCGGTTGCGGGCCGCTGCGCTCAATCACCGGGATGTCTGGATCAAGCAGGGAGCTTACGCCGGCCTGAAGTTTCCGATCATTCCGGGCTCGGATGGCGCGGGTGTGGTGGTGGAAGTGGGGCCGGGTGTGGACGAGTCTTGGGTGGGTCGGGACGTCATCATCAATCCCTCCCTCGATTGGGGACATGATCCCCGGGCGCAGGAGCCTCGCTTCCAGATCCTGGGACTCCCCCGCGACGGCACGTTGGCGGAGTACATTTCGATACCGGCGACTCAGTTGGCGCCCAAACCCGCGCATCTGGATTGGGCTGAGGCGGCGGCACTCCCGCTGGCTGGCTTGACGGCTTTCCGCGCTGTCTTCAGCCGCGCCCACCTCAAGGATCATGAGAAAATCCTGATCAACGGCATCGGTGCTGGGACCGCGCTGTTCGCGCTGCAATTTGCCGTGGCGGCCGGAGCACTGCCCTGTGTGACGTCGAGCTCGGAGGAGAAGTTGCGCAAGGCCCATGATCTGGGCGCCAAGGCCGGAGCTCTCTACACCGCTTCAGGCTGGGCGCGGGAGTTTGGCGAGCACCACGGGCCGTTCGACGTGATCGTCGACAGCGCGGGTGGCGAGGGGTTTGGGGATCTGGTGGACCTGGCGGCTGCCGGCGGACGGATCGTGTTCTTCGGGGCGACGCGGGGAAATCCGCCCGAGTTGCCCATGCGGAAAGTGTTCTGGAAACAGCTCTCGCTGCTGGGCACCACAATGGGGAGTCCGACGGATTTCCAGATGATGACGGCCTACGTGGCGCGCCACGCCATCCACCCGGTGATCAGCCACCGGTTCAAGCTCGACGATGTAGCGGAGGCTTTTGCGCTGATGGAGGCGGGCGGTCAGTTCGGGAAGATCGTCGTCGAACTGGAGTGAGCGTAGAAACCGCGGTTGGATCCACAGATTACAGCGATTCTACGGATTGGAAGCCGGTTGGGAGAGGCTGTCGTTTCACCCCACGGGTGACATGGAAACAGCGGGGCTGCGAGGCCCCTCGTCCCGGCCCATCTGTGAAATCCGTGAAATCTGTGGATAACCCAACTGCCGATTCTAGGTTCAGACAACCGCGATTTCCGCAGCCATGCGTGAGACTGCTACCGCATGGATACGGCTCAGTAGGTCGCGCGCACCCGATAGAAGCGATTGGGATCGCCGCTGGGATCGACCACGACCGCCGGGTAAGTCTTCGCGGCGGAGTCGGTGGGTAGGTCCGTGCCCGAGTAGACCTTGGCCGGAATGGCTTCCGGGGGAAGGTTGGTGAGCGCGTGCCAGTTCGGCGGGAACTCCGTCGTGTATTCCACGAAGTTGGTCCGACCTGCGACCGGGTTCCACGTGACTTCCGTGAGACCGTCCTGGCGGTTGTGAACGCGGACACGGAGCAGGGTGACGTCGCAGTAGACGAGGTCCGCCAGATCGACGAATCGGACGCCATCCGCACGGGTGGCAAGCTTGAGGAGGGGTAGTTCGCCGAAGGGAGATCCAGCGTTGACGATCAGGTTGGGCGCATTGGTCGGCGTGGTGGCGG
Source organism: Limisphaerales bacterium (assembly GCA_965284395.1). Classification (GTDB taxonomy): domain Bacteria; phylum Verrucomicrobiota; class Verrucomicrobiia; order Limisphaerales; family UBA9464; genus UBA6176. Next base: position 3,198,977 of record OZ260084.1, read on the forward strand.
CCACGTACCGCGTGAAGCTGTTCCAGGCCGTGAGAGTGTTGGTCCCGCTGATCACCCGACCAAAGACGGTGAATCCGCCGGAATTGTTGGTGTTGTCGAGGGCGGTGTTGTTCTGGAGGTTGATGAAGAACTGGGAGTTGGCGGAGTTCGGATCGGCCGTCTTGGCCATCGCGATCGTCCCGGCAACGTTCGAGAAGAATGGGCCAACCCCGTATTCGTTGGTGATGTTCGCCCGGGATGTGACGTTGGCGACGGTGTTCGAGGACGTGCCGCGGTTGGCGACACGGAATCCCCCGCCCTGGATCACGAAATTCGGCACCGCCCGGTGGAAGAACATGTCCCGATAAGCGCCGTCAGCTACGTAACGGACGAAGTTGGTCGAAGTGATCGGCTTTTCGGTGTCGTACAACTCCACTTCGACATCGCCGAGGACGGTCCGGAACTGGACGACGGTGCCGGCATTCAGGCTGAAGGTCGCGGAGGCGATCAACGCGATGGCAAGGCGGGATCGGTGCATGATGTGGACTTCAGGATTTCTTCTTGCTGGAAAGCTTGGCCGGCCGGATGGCCTTGGCAGCGATCTGTTCGAGCCCATCGTGGATGTGGCCGTTATTGGAGTTGAGTGAGTATTTGTAGTCCTCGCCCGGGAGCGCGTTGATCTCGAACCGGCCTCCGGCCCGCTGGAGGATCAAGCCGCCTGCGGCGACGTCCCAGAGGCGGATGCCAGCCTCGATGTAGCCGTCGAAGCGGCCATCGGCTACGTACGTGAGGGCGAGCGCGGCGGAGCCCATGAGCCGGATCTTGCGGACCTGGTGAACGAGTTCGCCGAAGACAGGAAGCATCTGGTTCAGTGAGCCCGCGCTCTTGGCGAAGCCCATGGAAACGATGGCTTCGCCAAGGGTCTTCCGGGAACTGACCTGGATCCGGCGCCCGTTCATCCGCGCCGGTCCGGTGGCGGTGGCGGTCCACGTCTCGTCCATGAACGGGTCATGAACGACGCCCGCGACGGTCTCAAATCCATCGGCACTCCGAGCCTGCAATGCGATGCTGACGCAGGCATGCGGGATGCCGTGAGCGTAGTTTACGGTGCCATCGATTGGATCCACGACCCAGCGCGCCGCGGCCGCTTCGGCCGCTTCGTCGCGTCCCTCCTCGCCGAGGACGGGGATGTCCGGGAAGTCCTTGGCGAGCGTCCGCGTGATGAGCCGCTGGCACCGGACGTCCAGCTCGAGCTTGATGTCGTGTGGCGTGGATTCGTTGACCTTCTTGGTGCGCCGCAGGTGGGCACGCATGAGTTGGCCGGCAGCACGGGCCGCGGCTTCGGCGGACTTCAAGGCGGGGAGGACCGAGGAGGACTTCATTCCAGACAAGGATGGGGAGGTTACTGGAAAGCGGACAAATCCCAAGGCTGAAGACTAGGGGAGGACTTCCCGCCGTTCAGCGAGGGACTGGACGAGTTGGGAACGCTTTTCCTCGATGAGCCCTTCCTCGGAGGCCCGGAGGGCTTCGAGCAGGTCGCGGCCTTCCAGGAGCCGACCCATGCAAACGTAGGATGCGCCTGCTTCAATGAGCCGTGGGGCCTCGCCGAGGACTTCCGCTGGCGCGATGATCCGGGCCTTGGGGTTCACCTCGCGCAGGCTGCGGACCAGCTTTTCGTTGGTGATGCCCTTGAGAAGGCTGTCGGGCACCGTGCAGATGAGGACCTCGGCATTGGCGATTCCGGCGTGGAGCAGGGTGTCGCGTTGGCTGATATCGCCGTAGATGACCGGGATGCCCCGGGACTTGAGCTCGGCGTGGACCATCGGGTTGAAGTCGACCACGGCCACGTCCTTCAGGAGGTCCGGCGCATGCCGTTCGATCTCGTCGAGGAGGGAGCTGGCGGCCCGGAAAAACCCAAGGAACAGGATCCGGGCGCCGTGGCCATGGCCGGCGGCATCGGCGGCATGCGATGGGTGGGAGGCATCGAGATCCTGAAGGCCGAGGCGCTTGAGGCGGGGAATGAGCCAACGGATGAGACCGTCGGAACGGACCATGCCGAACGTCGAGACGGTGGCGAGGATGACAAAGGCCAGGGAGGTCATGTCCTTCGCGAGGGGGCCGACGTGCTTGAACTTGTCGCTGGCACCGAGTTCGAGCAGCACCAGGGAAAACTCGGAGACCTGGGCGAGGTTGATGGCGGGAAGCAGGCTGGCGCGCAGGCCCTGCCGGAGTCGGTAGAGTGGGGTGAAGGTCGTGACTAGGCGGCTGACGACCGTGAAGGCACCGAAGGCCAGCGCCCAGCCAACGACGGTCATTCCCGGCATCTGGATCTTCATGCCGAGGCCGACGAAAAAGAGGGTCACGAAGAAGTCCCGGAGGCTGGTGACCTTGGCGGTGACGTCGAGGGCGTACGGGAACGTCGACAGGGCGACACCGGCCACCAGCGCCCCCATCTCGCGGGAGAGATGGAGGCGTTCGGCGAATTCGCCGACGAGGAAACACCATCCGATGGCACCGACGAGGACGAGTTCCGGGAGGCGCGCCACCTTGTGGAACAGTGGGGGCAGGACGTACTTGCTGACCAGCAGGGCGGCTCCGACGAGGATTCCAACCCGGAGCAGTGACAGGAGCAGGACGCTGACGGCGAGCTGGTTCAGGTTGGGCTGGATCGCGAGGAACAGGATGGCGAAGAGGTCCTGGAGGACAAGGACGCCGAGCGTCACGCGTCCTGGCAGGGTGTCGAGTTCGCGCTTTTCGTACAGGACCTTGACGATGATGACCGTGCTGCTCATCGCGGCTGCTGCGCCGAGGTAGAGCGCGTCCCAGCTTCCGGAACCCAACTTGAATCCGAGCAGACGAAACACGGCTGTCCCAAGCGCGAAGCCGCCAAAGATCTGCACGAGGGCGGTGACCGTGATCGACTTTCCCGCGCTGATGATCTTCTTCAGGTCGATCTCCAGCCCGATCATGAAGAGCAGGAAGATCAGGCCGAGCTCCGAGATCGTGGCGATGGATTCCTGGTTTGTGACCCAGGACAGCGTCGATGGACCGAGAACGAAGCCGGCGGCCAGGTACGCGAGGATGATTGGTTGCCGGGCCAGTTGGGCCGCGAGTCCCAGAAGCCAGGCGGCGGCGGTACACAGGGCAATGTCTCGGATGAGCTCGTGCATGGTCGGTCGTCTCGTCGAACCGGGTTCGACTGCCAAGCCGCCCGGGCGGGCGGCGGGGCTGATACTGCCGTGGAGGATTGACGGGTCAACGCGTGGTTGTGCAATTCGCGAAGTGAGGGGACTGGATGGCTCCGCTTCGAAGCGGGGGCTCGCGTCGCAGGGGCGGTGGGTTCAAGGTTCCGGAGTGTCGAATCGCAAGCGAGTGGTGGTACTGGGTGCAGGCTTCGCCGGGCTGACCTTCTGTCGATCGTTCCAGCACGCCGGAGCAGAAGTCATCCTGATCGATCGCCAGAACCATCACCTGTTCCAGCCGTTGTTGTACCAGGTCGCGACGGCGGGCCTGTCGGATTCGGAGATTGCCCAGCCGATCCGCTCCATTCTTTCGGAACGACCCGATGTTCAGGTGCGGTTGGCGGAGATCCACGACGTGGACGTGGTCCAGCGTCGGGTGACCACCTCGGTGGGTGAGATCGGCTACGACTATCTGGTGGTGGGGTTGGGAGGGCGGACAAGCTACTTCGGGCATCCGGAGTGGGAGCAGCATGCCCCCGGTCTCAAGTCATTGGAGGATGCGGAGCGGATCCGGCACGGCCTGCTGCTCGCCTTTGAGCGTGCCGAGAACGTCAGCGACGAGACGGAGCGAAGGCGATTGATGACCATCGTGGTGGTGGGGGGCGGCCCGACCGGGGTAGAGTTGGCAGGAGCCTGCGCCGAGTTGACGCGAGTCGTCCTGAAGGCGGATTTCCGGAGGATCGATCCTGGGCAGGCGCGGGTGATTCTGATCGAGGGTGGGGCGAGGTTGCTGGGCCAGTTTCCGGCCGAATTGGGAGATGAGGCGCGCGCTGAGCTGGAGCGGATGGGGGTTGAGGTGCGGTGTGGAGTTCGTGTCCGGGATATCCGCGCCGGGGAAGTGGAGGTGGAAGGCGAGGTGATCCAGGCAGGCAACATCCTTTGGGGCGCTGGCGTTTCTGCCTCGCCACTTACCGCGCGCCTCGGGGCTCCGATCGATCGGGCCGGAAGGGTCAAGGTCGAGCCGGACCTAAGCCTTCCGGGACGGCCCGAGGTTTTTGCCATCGGAGATCTTGCGGCGGTCGTCGACAAGGACGGACAGGTGGTGCCCGGGGTCTCGCCGGCCGCGATGCAGGAGGCGAGGCATGTTGCCCGGCAATTGGAGGCGGAGCTGGACGGAGATCCAGAATCGCGAAGGCCATTCGACTATTGGGACAAAGGGAGCATGGCGACCATCGGGCGGTCTGCGGCGGTGGCGAAGTTGGGAGCACTCGAGCTGACCGGGTGGGTGGCCTGGGCGGCTTGGTTGTTCGTGCACCTGATCTTTCTGGTAGGGTTCCGCAACCGGCTCGCTGTCCTTCTGCAATGGACGTACAGCTACTTCACCTACCGGCGCGGAGCGCGGATCATCTCGGTCGGACACGGCCGGCCTCCGTCAGCCTGCTGAAACAGAAAGGCGGTGGCCGGGTGGCCACCGCCTTGCGGTTCCGTGAGAAGTCTCGACCGGAAGCTACAACTTCGGGTCGAGGGATTCCCGGATGAAGTCGAACCGCTGGTCTGACTTCAGCTGCGTGCGGAGGTTCGCGCTTGCCGGGTTGGTCGCGAGGCGCGAATCACTGAGCTGAAAGGCCTTTCGCAGGCTGCCGGCGGCTGAACTGGACTTGCCTTGGACCGCCTGGACGGCGGCGAGCTGGTACCAGGCCTCCGGGCTGTCAGGCACCAGCCGGGCATAACGCTCCATGGTGCCCTCGACGCGGTCGACGCGCTGGAGTTGCTGGTAGGCTTGGGCAAGGGAAGCGAGCGTGCGCAGGTCTGCATCCGGCTTCGCCAACAGGCTGTCCAGGACGGCGACGCCTTCGTTGCTGCGCCCGGTGTTGAACAGGGTACTGGCCAGGTTGAACGCCGACTCCAGGTTGGTCGCGCCCGTCGATGGGAAGGCGGCCGTCGATGGTTGCGCCGGCGTGCCGACCCCGGCTGCCGGCAGCGGCGAGTCCTTGTAGGGCTCGAGCTGCTTCAGGAGATCGCGGATGCCCACGTTGTCCGGGTCGATCTCGTAGCAGGTGGCGACGACGCGGTAGGCGTCGGGGTACCGGCCAAGACCGGCGAGCAGGGACGCGTAGTTGAAGACCGTTTCCGGGCTGTACGGGCAAAAGGCGAAGGCCTGCTTCATCGCGAACTCGGCCTCCTTGATCAGCTTGGCCTGATAGACCGGGTCGCGGGCTTCCTGCGCGCGCCAGCCGTAGACGGACTTGCCGATGGCATTGCGGAGCTTGCTGAAGGCTTTCTGGGCGTTGTCGTCCCGTACAAAACGCGCGTCGCCCTTGAACCCGGCGTAATCCCGGAGTCGGTAGGTGCGGATGGCAAAGTCACACACATCCTTCACGGGAGTTTCGTAGGTGATCCAGTTGCCGATGAACCGTTCGGAGTACTGGGACCAGTACTCGTGATCCCGCTGCAGCTGGTCATCGGAAAGCTGGGCGACGGGCTCACGTTCGATCTTGAGGATGATGCCGTACGGAACGAGGTGCGGATACATCCAGTCGAGCGCAAAGCTCTCTTCGACGTAGAAGGAGTGATCCGGGTTCTTGTCGAAGATGACCTTGGTAAGGAGTCCGTTGATCGACATGACCGCGGTCTGTCCCGAGACCGAGACCCGTCCGTCGGGAAGCTGGGTCAGCACTTCGCCCGGCTTCAATTGCCGGGACTGGGCGCGGCGTTGGGCATCGATGCTGTACTCCTCGAAACAGCGCCTCAGGTCATCGGGAGTGGGAGTCTGGATCTCCCGGTCTGGATAAAGTCCGCCCGGGCTTGGAACGATGAGGCCAGGGTAGGCTTCCTCGATGAGGAGTCGGTTGAGACGGATGCGATTGTGGCCCGTCGGAGCCTGGGCGGCAAAACGCGCGACGTGATCCGACAATTTGACCGCGGCGAACCGGCTCTTCTCGAAGAAGGACGGTCCCTCGATGAACTGGTTGAGCCCCTCGATGAGCGCGGCGGTCTCGTCACTGCCTGCGGGGCCAAGCTTCTCCTTTAGATACGCCGACACGGGGTCTGCAGCGGCGGTGATCTTTGCCTTCAATGCGGCAACGTCCTTGAAGTCAACGGCCTGGAAATAGGACGAACCCGCTCGGCGCTCTTTCTCGATCGAGTCGCCCATGGCGGTCATCCATCGATCGATCGGCCCCATCATCTTGGCCCAGTCGTTGGTTCGACCACGGGAGATCGAGACGGAGTCGTTCAGCATGGAGTAGAAGAACGGCGGATCGTTCTGGGCACTGCGATTGTAGTGCGCGCGGATGTAGTCGAGGTAGGTGTTGTCCGCGAGTGCGTTCTGGGTGATCAGGTAGACGTCCCGCCGGTCGAAATTGGGGTTCCGGCGATGCTGCGGGGGGATGAAACTCTCGCAGAAGATCATGTAGGTCGGGCAGAATCGTCCCGGATCGGTACCACCGAACAGCACGGTGTGCTTGTCCATCGACGGGTACAGTGGTTTTCCGTCCTTCCCCTTCGGGGCCGGTGCAGCGGACGTATCCGCCCCGGGTTCAAACATGTCGTGGCCAAACCAGAATCCAAAGTAGTGGTCGCGCTGCTCGTTGTCGGCCCAGTGATCTAGGATCGAGTCAACGGGGATCAACGTGAAGACGGCCAAGACCAACCCAAGGCGATTGCGGCTGTTGGGATCGGGTGGGACAGGCGCATTGGGTTTGCCCGCTGGTGCATGCTGAAATGCGACAGTCGTCTCCTGCCAGATCAGGAAGAGGACAAGCAGGATCCCCGCAATTCCCAAGCTGATCCCAGCAGCCAGACGGGGGATGAAGAACACGTTGATGTCATCCCGGAAAACCTCGATCAGTTGGTACAGATTCAGGGAGACCGCCAAGGTCGCGCCGCCCAGCAGAAAGACCCTCCACTTCGAGTACGCATGTTGTACCAGGGCCCCCACGATCGCGAGACCGTAACCGACCACCATGGCGATCATGACGTGCGAGGAGGTGTAGAACACTTTCACCAACTCTCTCGACTGCTTGTCGGTCTGCGCGTTGAGGAGGTAGATGAGGAGGAATGCCAGGCAGAAGTAGGTTGTGCTCAGGCCGATCAGCCAGCCCCGCTCGCGTTGCCTGAAGCGCCGGATCAGGATGAACGGGACGATCGCGAAGATCAGGTTTGCGAGGTTGAATTCCTCTTTGACACCACCGAAATACGCGAGGATTTGATCGATCGTGATTCCCGGTGAGGTCTTCTCGTACTGGCCACGGGTAAAGGCGTGGATGAAGCCGTCCCAGACCCGGGGATACCCCCAGTTCAACGGCGGATTCGTCACCGACGCCAGGGGCATGTAGAAGTAGTGGAGCGCTCCCACTCCGAATGACAGCCCAGACAAAATGACGATGTGAAGCCGTGTGGCAATTGCCCCGGTCAGCACCGCCGTCCAGATCGTCCCGATGGCCGAAAGGATGCCGACGAGGTTGAAGATCAGAAGAAGGGCGGGGTTCTCCGTGAAGGTCCTGATCTTGCCGCTGGCGTGCCCGACGAGGCCGAGTACCCAGCAAAACGTGTTCAACAGAAGGAAGTCCCGGCCTACCCGACGATCCGCCATCAGCACAAAGACCTCGAGGCCCATCGCGGCAACGATGAGGGTTTGGTGATTGCAGAACGAGATGCCGAAGAGGAAGCAAGCAATGTAAAGGTGCCGGCGCTGGTGAGGAAACCAGCTGTACTTCTTGAGGCAGAACAGTACGCCCATCAAGGACCAGACCGCGATGGTGTAAACCTCTACGATGACGGCTTGGCTCCAGATGTAGCCGTTGAAACCCAACAGCATTCCGGACACGAAACCCGTTACCAGGGAAATCCGGTTGTCGAGGGAGGCGTCGCGGTCCTTCAGAAGGTCGACCGAATCGAGGATCAGCGCGGATCCGCGGGAGACCAGCATTGCCACCATGCCGGCAGACATGGCCGCCGCGAAGGCAGACGACACTGCCACCCGCCACGCTATGTTGGAGAAGGGAAGGAGCTTGGTGAAGAGCCACGTATAAACGGTCCAGACAGGGTAGCCCGGCGGGTGTGGCACGCCTGCATACATCGAGGCCACGGCAAGCTCCCCGGAATCCTCCAGGGTCATGTCGGGGGCGATTGTGTACATGTAGCCCGCCATGACGATGATCGTGACGAGCACGAAGGCCAGCCAGTCGACAGGGCGCAACAGTCGCCCTAGCGGCGGCGGAGCCTCGACCTTGCTGCCGCCGCCCCCCCCGGCGACTGAACTCATCTTGGGGACCGACGGTGCGCCGGATGGGACGCTCGAAGTGGAACTCGCTTGTGCCATGGGAAAATCAGATTCGAATGCCGAAGCAATTCAAAGGGTGCCTTGGGAGGCGTTGGTTGTCGGAAGACTGGGTAGGTTGGTGATGGTGAAACTGGCGACTGGGAGACAGTTCTGCGCGACGAGTGTGGAGAGTCCAGTAGCCCGGTTCACACCCTCCGGGACGACCGTTGCAGCTGCAGGCGACCAGGCGATCGTGACGGCAAAAAGCCACACAGAGGTGACGACGAGGCAGACTCGCATCCAGGGCTCACCGAGGCGCGAGATCGTGGCAGCATCCGCGGATGACTGGAAAATCCTTCGCCGCAGGGCCTGGGACGCCGGCCTCGGCTTCCATGGTGGGATGGGTCCGGTTTTCATGAAGTGGGGCAGGGGAAGAAACTGGGATCTTCCGAGAGCTTCAGGTGGCGCCGCAGATGTTCCACCCCATAGCGATACCTCCCGGCTGCGGTGTTGGGGCTAACCCCGGTGACTTCGGCGATCTCCTCGAAGGTCATCGCATGCCAGAACTTCAGGACGATGACCTCTCGCTGCTCGGCAGGAAGTCTAGCCAGAGCCTCCATCGCTGACCGTTCGGCTGGGTGTGGATCCTCCGCAGGCTCGAACCAGTCGCGGCTTTCAAGTTCGCGCGCCAATCGTCGCCAGAGACTGCGCTTGCGGTTCAGCGCGTGATTGCGGAACGCACGGACGAGATAATGGGACGGCTTGCGGGGCGGTTCAGGCCGCTGCAGGAGCTCCGCAAACACGTCCTGGACCGAATCCTCGGCCTCCGAATGCCCGAGTCCCAACGCCCGGCCATACAGGATCAAGCAGGCCGCGTGGGCCTCAAAGAGGTCCTCAGCCCAGTGGCTCCTGTTGGTGTTCCCGCCGGCCATTTCGAATACCATGACACCGGGGCCGGCGTTTTTGTATGCCCGGGACGAAAAAAGTTCGTCGAACTCCTCGTGCGTCCGGCGCGGAGGCCTTCGGTGCGGGTATTGGCTTTCCGCGGTTCCTCGCCTCTTGGATTCGGGGATGACTCCTGACGTTGGCCTGCGGCAACTACGATCGGAGTACCAAAACCCGTTCGGCCCGACCCGGAGGCGTGGATGCCGGTGGGCCCTAGATCCTGAGTTATGCCCGGAAGGTGGGCTTTGCAGAGGGTTTCCGGACCAATTTCCGGAACCCGTGTTTGGTGCGCACGGCAGGACTTGAACCTGCACGCCGTAAGGCACTACCACCTCAAAGTAGCGCGTCTGCCAATTCCGCCACGTGCGCATTAAACATCCCCTTACGGGGCCTCCGTTAGGAGGGCAGATGGTCGGGGCGGTGAGATTTGAACTCACGACCTCTTGTACCCGAAACAAGCGCGCTAGCCAGGCTACGCTACGCCCCGAACCAAAATGCGGGCGGAACATGCGGAACGTAGCCGACGACTGCAACGGTTTTCTTTCTTCGGTACCAAAAATCTGCCGAGAACCCAGTGCATGGCAGGCAAAGGGGCCGTGCCCGCTTGCCGTCGGCTGCACCACCTCAGAACACAGCGGACCTAACGGGCCCGCGAGCAGTGCCGCTCAAACTGTGAGTTGGCCCGGCCGCGGAAGGCTACTGATGACTGCGGCCAAAAACCCCGGATCGGATGCCGATAGCGTGGAGTTCAGGCCAGCGCCGAGCGGTGGCGTGTCGAGAAGTCGGTCCATCTCGGCTCTTGGCCATGAGCCCATGAAAAAGGCACGGCAGACTCTTGAACCTGGAAAAGGCAGTTGGAACCACGGATGGCAGGTATGTGGTTTGTCAACGAGAGCCTGAGAAAACCGAAGGGAAAATCTTTCGTGGGCCAAGCATGCTGACTGCACCAGGGCGCGTGGTGCCGGCGCCAGCACCCAGCCTGGGAAAGGAGAGAACGGTGGGCCTACGCCTTTGCCGTCCTCCCCTCTCCGTTTCTAGGCGGCCAAAACTTTCCGCCGAAGGCGGCTCTTTTCAATTCCCTTTTGCGCTTCCGCGCTTTTGCCTGACTTCCCCTGCGTCTAGGTCGCCACGGCCGACGCTGGAACCGTCATGACGGCTTCATTGGCAGGGGGCTGCGCTTGCGCACCCAAGTCTTGGGCGGGAGGACTGTTTCGGAGGGTGTACTCCCGGCCCGACTTGCGGGTGCGGAGGATTTCCATCGCCTGTTCCCGAGCGTCCTTGCGGGTGATGCCCAGTGCGTCGAGGCCCTGTTGGCCGACGCGGGAGATGATTTTTCCGAGCTTCTGGACCATGGGTTTGGCGGCTTGCTCCATGGGGTCGGTGAGTCCCATGAGCGAGTACCAGACCTGGGTGATGAGCTTGCGGGCCAAGGCTGCCACCACAAGCGAGACCTCGCCCTTTCGGCCCAGCAGCTTGCGGCCCCAGTCGCTGTTGGGATGCTTGGATGAACGCAGCAGCGAGTGGCCTGCCTCGATGAGAAGGGCGCGGAGATCCTTGTGCCCATGCCCCTTGATGCCGCCTGACTTGGTACCCTTGCCACTGTCGTCGAAGGCGGGGTTGAGGCCGACGAACTTGACGAGGGATTTCGGGGACTTGAATCGGTTGATGTCACCAACGACTGCCCCGATGGCGAAGGCGATGACATCGCGGATGCCGGTGAGTCGGGTAAGTTCGAGGAGCTTTGGATCCTGGAGGACCTGTTGGGCGACGAGGCTGGCCAAGCGTCGCTCGAGTTCGATGTGGTATTCGAGTTCGAGCAAGCGGATCTCCAGGATCTGGGTCTGCATTGGATTCCAGGTCCTGGCCTTGAGGATGGCGGTGCGGCGTTCGTCACGGCCGAGGTCCAGGAGGGACTCTCCCAGTCGGACGCCGTTGTCACTGAGGTAGGAGGAGAGGGAATTGTTGGCGGCAGTGACGCCCTTGACGGCCCTGCGGTGTGCGTGGAAGAGGTCGCGTCGCTCCTGGGTGAGTGGATCGGGGACCCAGACGAGCTTGGCGTTGCCGCAGAGGTAGGCGCGAGCGATGCGGGTGGCGCTGATGCGGTCGTTGTTGGCGTGTGATTCCTTGAGCTTGCCGATGAAGACACTCTCCAGAACGAGAGCGTTGCGCTCGATGGCGCGCAGCTTGCGGACGGCGTCAAAGGTGTTGCCGGAGGCCTCCAGGACAAGGGTGTCGGTGGGGAGGGTGTTCTTCTTGGCCCAGGAAGCGAGCTGGGCGATGGGAACCTTGTTGAAGGTTTGCAGCACAACAGCCGCCAGGGGAGTAGGCCCTTGGAGGATGGAGGCGGTGAAGGAATCCGGGTGGACGTCGAGACCGACGACCCGGGATACGGTGGGTGGTATGGATGATTGCTGCACTGGACAGGATGTGTTAGTGAGCAGGTGGACGGAGACGGGCCAGGCGACTACATGCACTCAGGTATGCGGGGCGGTCCCCAATGTAGGTGCTTTTCGCCGAAGCTCGATTCACAGAAACGGAGTGTTGAGCTCCAAGTGCAATCAACGAGCAACTCCCGAAGTGCCACCTGTCTGTTTAGCAAAGACCGACAGGCCCAAAGGTGTACCCGTCTCCGTCCATCCTGCAATTGCTACCCGAGTGCTCCCGGGACCGCACACAAACCTCATACCCTCACGGATGACACGGATAAGCCGGAACTTGGCTTGGGATCGCCGCGCACCTGCGAGGTGAGCGCTCGACCGGGATGGAAACCTTCATTCCAGCCCTGTCCATCCGTGGAATCTGTGAAATCCGTGGTCAAAAAACCGCCGCTTTTGGGTTGAAATCAGCGCCCGCCCGCGGAGTGGATGCCGGAAAGATGGAGCGACACCCCTGCCATTCAGCATCAGACCGATGATCGGAAAATCGGGCACGCGCCCCCGGCGAAAGCCTGGCGATGGGCGCGGTGAGATTGGCCGTCGAAGCGGGCTAAGGGTGAGGTAGTGCTCCTTGGCGACCTCCGTCAGTTGAACTGTTCGATGGTTGGCTCGGGGATGGTGAAGCTTGCCTTGGGTGCGCATCCCGTAAGCCCAAACTACATAAAAGCCGATCCATGGGTGGGCCATGCCAATGCAGGTCCAGCAAAGGACTCCGGCCGAGTGGTTGAACCCAGCGAGGGAACCCATCATGCAGCCCTGAGATGATCGCGGGACGCGGAACCCTTTTGAGGATGGATTTGAAAATTCTCAAAAAAAAGCGTTGCGACTTCGGCGGCGATTCCTAATCTCTGCGCTCCCGTTTCGCCTCTAACAGGGCAAAACGATGAGCCCGGCCGATAACCAAGTTGCTCCAGGCAACTGGGAGTGATGGCTGAGTGCACGCCAGCGAGTGCTGCGTGTCCGAATTTGAATTTTTGCCTGTGAAAACATTTAGGCCTCTAACGCCCTCGACGCGTTACATGACGTACGCCGACTTTTCGGACATCACGAAGAGTCGTCCGGAGAAGTCGCTGGTTTATACCCGCAAGAAATCTGGCGGCCGTAATAGTTACGGCCGGGTGACCGCCCGAGCGATCGGTGGCGGACACAAACAGAAGGTTCGGGTGGTAGACTTCCGACGCAGCAAGATCGGCATCGAAGCCAAGGTGGTCGCTGTGGAGTATGATCCGATCCGGAGCGCCCGGCTTGCTCTCGTCGAATACACCGACGGTGATCGGCGATACATCATTTGCCCTGAAGGGCTCAAGGTGGGCACGACCATCATGAATGGTCCCTCGGCCCCTCCTACGGTGGGGAATTGCCTTCCCCTCTCCGCTATCCCCATGGGTGTCACGGTTCATAATGTTGAGCTGGTGCCGGGCAAGGGCGGTCAAATGGTTCGCTCGGCAGGCTCTGGAGCGACGCTGATGTCGAGGGACGCTGGGTATGCTCAGCTTCGCCTTCCCTCTGGCGAAATCCGCAAGGTTCATGAGAACTGCGTCGCCACCATCGGTCAGGTAGGCAACACCCAGCATGAGAATGTTGTCCTCGGCAAGGCCGGCCGCAGCATCCATCGGGGACGTCGTCCGATGTCCCGAGGCATGGTCCGCAATCCTGTGGACCATCCCAACGGTGGCGGTCAGGGTAAGTCCAAGGGTGGTGGTGGTCGCCAGCATCTAGTCTCGCCGTGGGGTGTCCTTGCCAAGGGCTATCGCACTCGCGAAAAGCGCAAGAATTCCAACCGGTTCATCCTGGTTCGCCGGGACGGCCGACCGATGAAGCTCAAGTAAGCATATGGGACGTTCTCTCAAGAAAGGGCCGTTTGTGGACCAACACCTGATGGACAAGGTCCAAAAGGCTCGGGCTACAAAGTCCAAGGCACCGATCAAGACGTGGTCGCGCCGATCGACCATCACCCCCGACTTCGTCGGGCTCACCGTCAACGTGCACAACGGGCGTGTGTTCAATCCTGTGTTCATCACTGAAAACATGGTTGGACATAAGTTGGGCGAGTTCAGCCTCACCCGCACGTTCAAGAAGCATGGTGCCCATACCGCGAAGGCGGAGGCCAAGTAGGAAGGAATCCCATGGAAGTGCACGCAATCTACAAGAATTTCCGCATGTCCCCGCAGAAAGTGCGGGAGGTGGTGCGACAGGTTCAGGGAATGAACGCAGTTCAGGCTCTGGCCGTCCTGAAGGTGGTGCCTCGCAAGTCCGCACGTGCGGTTGCGAAAACCCTGCAATCCGCCATCGCAAATGCCGAAAACAACCATGGTCTCAAGGCAGAGACCCTGAGGGTTTCCGGTGCCTTCGCCCAGACCGCCGGATCATTCAAGCGCTTCGTCCCGAAGGCTCGGGGCTCCGCTGGTCCGATCATCAAGCGAAACAGCCACATCAAGATCGTCCTCAGCGACAACTGATCCTATGGGCCAGAAAACGAATCCGATCGGCTTCCGCATTCCAGTCAATCACGACTGGCGCTCCAAGTGGTTTGCCAACAAGAAAGACTTCAGCGGACTGCTCGTCGAGGACCAGCTCATCCGCTCGATCCTGAAGAGGAAGCTTGAGAGCGCATCCGTTCCCAGGATCAACATTGAACGGGCGGCCAACCGCTGCCGCGTCACGATCTTCACTGCACGTCCAGGGGTAGTTATCGGACGGAAGGGCTCTGAAATCGACCGCCTCAAGGAGGAGCTCTCGAAGATTACTGGGAAGGACATCTACGTTGATATTCAGGAGGTCAAACAACCTGACCTGGATGCACAGTTGGTCGCCGAGAACGTAGCCCTACAGCTCGAACGTCGAATCAGCTTCCGCCGTGCCATGAAGAAGGCGATTCAGATCGCAATGGACCTTGGCGCCAAGGGAATCAAGGTTCGTTGCGCCGGCCGCCTCGGAGGTGCTGAGTTGGCCCGGGTTGAAACCTACCATCAGGGCAGCGTTCCCCTTCACACGCTCCGAGCCAACGTAGACTTTGGCTTCGCAGAGGCCAAGACCGTCTATGGGAAACTCGGCGTGAAATGCTGGATCTGCAAGGGCGAGCCCAAGCGGGCCGAGCGCAAGCCTGAGCCCATCGCCAAGCCGGCATGATTGATCCGGCTAACAACCGTACATTCTAGGAAAAAGGATTTCATATGGCCCTGATGCCCGCACGGGTGAAGTACCGCAAGATGCAGAGAGGCAGCCGCACCGGCCTTGCCTCCCGTGGTAACACCGTAGCTTTCGGAGAGTATGGTCTGCAGGCGCTCGAGCGCTGCTGGATGGATACGAAGCAGATTGAAGCGGCTCGTGTGGCGATTACCCGCTACATGAAGCGTCGTGGCAAGGTGTGGATCCGCATCTTTCCTGACAAGAGCTTCACCAAGAAGCCGCTCGAGGTTCGAATGGGCACCGGCAAAGGCGGGGTGGAGTCGTGGGTTGCGGTGATCCGGCCCGCCAGTGTGCTGTTTGAGATCGATGGCGTTCCCGAGGCGATAGCTCGTGAGGCCATGCGGCTGGCAGCTACCAAGCTTCCCATCTCAACCAAGTTCATTTCCCGGCATAAGCTCGGTTGATTTTTTATCCCATGGCTACCAACGCTTTCAAAGAGATGTCCGCGCAGGAGCTCGTCGCCAAGGGGCGCGAGTTGCGCCTTGAACTCTTCAATCTGAGGCTCCAAAAGGCCACCGCACGCCTTGAGAAGCCGCACCGAATCCAGCAGCTGCGGCGCGATATTGCCCGTTGCGAAACCCGCTTGTCCTCGCTGAGGACGAAGTCGGATGGCAAAAAGGCTTGAACCACAGGTATATGGCTGAAATTTCCGCAGATCGTGGCCACCGCAAGGAGCGAGTGGGAGAAGTGGTGTCCAGCAAGATGCAAAAGACGATCGTCGTCCGCGTCGAGCGTCGCTTCCGGCACCCTCAGTTCAAGAAGGTGGTGACAAGCTTCCAGAAGCTGTACGCCCATGACGAAACCAACCAGGCGAAGGTCGGTGATCTGGTTCGTATTCAGGAAACCCGTCCACTGTCCCGCACCAAGTGCTGGCGGTTGATGGAGGTCCTCAACGCGGATGGGTCCTCCAAGACGGCCGCCTGATCCGGAACCGAATAACTCCCAAGGGGACTCATCATGCTTCAAATTCGCACTAGTCTTGATGTTGCCGATAACACCGGAGCCAAGGTCGCCTGGACCATTGGCGTTCTGGGACGCAACCAAGTTTACGCCCGTGTCGGTGATATCATCAAGGTCCACATCAAGGAGGCCGCCCCCGATGGCTCTGTCAAGAAAGGGGATGTTTGCACGGCAGTAGTGGTTCGGACCAAGCAACCGATCCGCCGTTCGGACGGGTCCTATCTCCGGTTCGATCGCAATGCGATCGTGATCATCAATGCCGAGGGCGAGCCCAAGGGGACACGCATCTTTGGACCGGTGGCCCGTGAGTTGCGCGAGAAGCGCTTCATGAAGATCATCTCGCTGGCCCCGGAAGTCATTTGAGGTTCGAATAATTGCCAAGGTTATGGCCAAATTTCATGTCAAAAAAGGTGACGAAGTGATCGTCATCGCCGGGTCGGCCAAGGGCCGGCGCGGCACTGTCTCCAAGGTGGTAACTTCTGAAGAGGCTGTCATCATCGAGGGAAACGACGAACGCTCCAAGGGGCAGGAGGATCGCTCCCGGTTGGTGAAGCCGGTCCTTCACTATCTTCGCAAGAGCCAGCAGAACCCTCAGGGCGGATTGCTTTGGCTTGAGGGACCTGTCCATGTGTCGAACGTCATGAAAGCGGACGAGTACGAGCGCCGCCGAGCAAAGAAGACTGCCAAGAGCTAAGCCATGAAGCCCCGTCTCCAGGAGAAGTACGAGAAGGACGTGCGTCCCGCGCTGGTGTCCAGCCGCGGATACAAGAACGTTCATCAGGTCCCCAAGATCGAGAAGATCGTGGTCAACATGGGCGTTTCGACGTCCCGTGAAAAGGGAGCGCTTGAGGAGGCCGTAAAGGACCTCACCGCGATCACGGGGCGTAAGCCCGTGGTCAACAAGGCCAAAAAGAGCGTTGCGAATTTCAAGTTGCGCATGGGACAGGCGGTTGGGTGCCGCGTCACCCTGCGGCGCGAAGTGATGTACGAGTTCTTCGATCGGTTGGTCGCTACGGCGCTCCCACGGATCCGCGATTTTCGCGGAATCAGCCCTCGGCAGTTTGATGGTCGTGGAACGTATTCCCTCGGACTTCCTGACCAAACCACTTTCCCTGAAATCGAATTGGACAAGATCAAGTTCAATCAGGGCATGGACATTACCATCGTGACCACGGCCGAGACCGATGCCGAGGCCTTGGAGCTGCTGAAGCTGATGGGAATGCCCTTCTCCAAGTAACTTCACCTACAACTTTCCAGACTATGGCCAAAAAATCATGGTTGGCGCGCGATAAGAAGAAGGCCGCCACGGTCAAGAAGTTCGCTGCGCTTCGCGCCGAACTTAAGGCCAAGGGCGACTATGTTGCCTTGAGCCAGCTTCCCCGCAACGCCAGTCCCGTCCGGGTTGTGAACCGTTGCAAGATCAGTGGGCGTCGGCACGCCTTCATCCGGAAGTTCGGGGTGTCCCGCCTAACCTTCCGCGAACTTGCCCTCACCGGCCAGATTCCCGGTGTCATCAAGGCCAGCTGGTAAGGAATACACCTCATGCACGATCCGATTTCTGATCTTCTGACCCGCATCCGCAATGCCGGAATGGCGAGGCACGCCAAGGTTACGATTCCGCACTCGAAGCTGAAGGCCTCAGTGGCTGCGGTCCTCAAGCAGGAGGGCTATGTGGCCGATGTGACAGTCGAAGGGGAAACCATCAAGTCCATCGTGGTTGCCTTGAAGTACGAGGCCAAGCGGCCCGTAATTGTTGGCCTCCGGCAAATCAGCACTCCAGGCCTTCGGAGGTATGTCCGAAGCACTGAGATCCCCAGGGTCTTGGGCGGCATGGGAGTGGCGATTGTCTCAACTTCACGCGGCGTCATGTCTGGTCAGGATGCCAAGAAGCAGAACCTGGGTGGCGAACTCGTCTGTTACGTCTGGTAAGGAGTACCTATGTCAAGAATCGGCAAACAACCCGTCGAGGTTCCCGCCAAGGTCAAAGTCTCGGTTCAGGGCAACATCATTTCGGCCGAAGGTCCCAAGGGAAAGCTTCAGTTGAACCTTCCAAGGTTGACTTCCGCCAAGGTGGAGGGGGCCAAGGTGACTCTATCCCGCACCGCGGAGACGGCGGAGGCTCGATCCATGCATGGATTGGCCCGCGCCTTGGTCAACAACATGGTTCGGGGTGTGACGGAGGGCTTCCAGAAGAAGCTCGAGATCCAAGGTGTCGGGTTCAAGGCTGCGGTTCAGGGCAACATCGTCAACATGTCGCTCGGGTTCAGCCATCCCATCCTCTATCCCATCCCGGCCGGTATCAAGGTCGTGGTGGAGGAGAACACCAAGATCAGCATTGATGGTGCTGACAAGGAGACGGTCGGACGGGTTGCTGCTGAGCTTCGCAGCTACTATCCCCCTGAGCCTTATAAGGGCAAAGGTGTTCGGTATGCCGGAGAGCATGTCGTCCGCAAGGAAGGCAAGACCGTTCAGTAACACACTCAAAGCTAAGCTTTCGCTGCAACATGAGACCCGAGAAGAAGAATTCGCTGGCGCAAAAGCGCCGTTGGCGCGTGCGCCAGAAGCTTTCCGGAACGGCCTGCAGGCCCCGGATGGCTGTCAAGTTCACCGGTGCACACATTTACGTGCAGTTCATCGACGATGGCGCAGGCATCACCTTGGCGTCCGTTGGAACCCGGGACAAGATCGCGCCGAAGGAGATTCGCGGTGCAAATGTGGCCAACGCAACCTTGACCGGCAAACGTGCCGCCGAGGCGGCGAAGGCCAAGGGTATTGAAGCTGTGGTGTTTGATCGGGGCGCTGCCCGGTACCACGGCAAGGTGAAGGCGCTGGCGGATGCTGCGCGCGAAGCCGGTCTCAAATTCTGATCTGGAGGTTTATCGTGGCTGACGAAATCGAGAACAAAACTGCTGGAGCACCGGCCGCACCCGCGGCGACTCCTGCTACGCCTGCGCCCTCGGCTCCCCCGCATTCGCAAGGTGGTGCCTCTTATGGCGGCGGAAGGTTTGAACGAGGAGATCGTCCCCGTCGCCGACGGGGACCAGACAACGATGGTGACTCCAAGCGTGACGATCTCGCTGAGAAGGTCATTTTCATCAATCGGTCTGCCAAGGTCGTCAAGGGCGGCCGCCGGTTCAGTTTCAGCGCTCTGGTTGTTGCTGGTGACCGACACGGGCGGGTGGGGCTGGGCTTGGGCAAGGGAACGGAAGTGTCGGATGCGATCCGCAAGGGTGGTGACAATGCCAAGTCCGGGCTCCGACCCGTTTCCTTGGCGGCCAACACGATCCCTCACGAGGTTTATGCGGCATTCGGAGGAGCCAAGGTGCTCCTGCGCCCTGCATCCCCGGGTACTGGACTGATCTGTGGCAAGACTGTGCGTGCGGTTGTCGAGTCTGTTGGCATCCGCGACATCCTTTCGAAATCTTTGGGTTCAAAGAACGCGGCCAATGTGGCAAAGGCCACGTTGAAGGCCCTGCAACAACTCCGGACACGGGAGACGATCCTTCGTAGCCGTGGTCTGGAGCATCGCCTCAAGAAGACAGCCTGAATTTTATGCGACTTCACGATCTTAAGCCCCGTCCAGGTGCAAAGCACCGCCGTAAGCGACTTGGCGCTGGTGAATCCAGCGGCCATGGAAAGACTTCTGGGCGAGGTGGAAAAGGACAGAGCGCTCGCTCTGGCAGCTCGATCCGTATCGGGTTTGAGGGTGGTCAGATGCCTTTGATTCGGCGCATTCCCAAGCGCGGATTCAACAACAAGGCCTTTGGTACGAGCTATTTGCCGGTCAACCTCGCTGCCCTGAATGCTTTTGATGATGGCGCAGTTGTTGATGCCGCTGCCCTCAAAAAGGCTGGGATCGCCAAGGGCAACAGCGACGGTGTCAAGGTTCTCGGCAACGGCGAGCTGACCAAGAAGCTCACGGTTCGCGCAGCAGCGTTTAGTGCGGCAGCCAAGGCTGCCATTGAAAAGCTCGGCGGCAGCGCCGAAGTGGTCAGCTAAAATCCGGGATTCTCATGCTGGGTCAGATCTTCCAAACATTTGCCAACTGCTTCCGAATTCCGGAGCTGAGGTCGCGCTTGGTCTTCACCGGGCTAGTCCTCTTGGTGGCGCGATTGGTTGCGCTGACCCCGATCCCAGGGCTCGACGGCCGGGCGCTGAACGAACACTTCGAGAAACAGTCGGGCCAGGGAGGAGTGGTTAGCTTTTACTCCCTGTTTACCGGCGGCGCTCTTGAGAAGTGCTCGGTCGGCTCGCTGGGAATCATGCCCTACATCTCCGCGACGATCATCATCCAGCTACTCTCGGCGGTACTTCCGGGACTTGCCAAACTGGCTCGTGAGGAGGGTGGCAGGGCTAAGATCATTGCCTATGGTCGTTACTTGACCGTGCTTCTATGTCTCGGTCAGGGACTGGTAATGGCTATTGGATGGGAGAATGCCAAGGAGGCGTTCAACTACGAGGGTGGGAGGGTGGTATTGATCGAGAACAGGTGGATCTACTTGTTTCAGACCGTGATCATACTCACCGCCGGAACCCTGTTGCTCATGTGGTTGGGGGAGCAGATTTCTGAGCGTGGGATTGGCAATGGGGTTTCACTCCTGATCACGATCGGCATCCTAGCCCGCCTGCCGCTGGCGCTGACCTCGCTGTGGACGGGATTCTTTCCCCCGGCCGGGGTTGAAGCCCAGTTCCGGTGGCCGCATGCCTTCCTGCTATTGGCCCTGCTGGCGATTGTGATTACCGGTGTGATTCTCGTGACCCAGGGCCAGCGGAAGATTCCGGTTCAGTACGCCCAACGCGCGGTGGGGCGGAAGGTCTTCGCAGGTAGCACCTCCTACATGCCTCTCCGCGTGAATTACGCTGGTGTGATGCCGGTCATCTTTGCACAGGCCATCCTGATGTTCCCTGGGTTGCTTTTCGACAAGCTAGGCGCGTCAGCCAATCTCCCGTTTTTCAGCGAGCTTGGGCGGTTAATGCGGCCCAATACTGTTTTCTATCTGGTGGCCGAGTCGCTGATGATTATTTTCTTCAGTTACTTCTGGGTCGCCACCCAGTTCAACGAGCTTCAGATCGCGGATGATTTGAAGAAGCACGGTGGCTACATACCTGGGGTGCGACCCGGGGTAGCAACCAGTGACTTCCTGCATCGGTCCATGTCGAGGTTGACCTTGGCTGGAGCAATCTTCCTGGCGATTCTGGCGGCGATTCCCACACTGATGAACTTCACGATGAAGATCGATTTCAACGTGGCTACGTTTTTCGGAGGGACTTCGTTGCTGATCACGGTTGGTGTTCTGTTGGACACGATGAGGCAGATGGAGAGTCATCTGTTGTTGAGGCAGTACGATGGCTTCCTCAAGAAGGGGCGGGTCAAGGGGCGCTCCTGAGGTGAATTTGTCACCCAGTTCTTTGTAATGCATTCCCGGGGATAGAGCCACATTAGGGGCTCGACCCGAAACATCCGATGGCCAAGCCGGTTCCCAAGACTGCAGCGGAGATCGATTCGATGCGGTCGGCGGGCAGGATGGCCATGAGGGTGTTGCGCCGGGCCGCGGGTGCGGTTGGGCCGGGAACAACCACTGGTGAATTGGACCAGTTGATTGGAAAGTGGATAGCGGAGGAAGGGGGTACCAGTGCCTTTTTGGGCTACCGGGGATTCCCTGCCAATGCCTGCATTTCGGTCAACGAGGAGGTCATACACGGGATTGGTGGAGCGCGGAGGCTTCAGTTTGGTGATCTGGTGAAACTGGACATCGGGGTGAGGCATCGGGGCTTCATCGGTGACGTGGCAATGACCGTGGCCTGCGGCGGATGCAGTCCGATAGCCCAGAAGCTGCTGGATGTAACAATCCAAGCCTTGCGGGAGGGCATCGGGCAGATCCGAGGTGGGTCGACGACTGTTGACGTAGGAAGGGCAGTTCAGAGGGTCGTCGAGTCTGCCGGGTTTGGTGTGGTTCGGGAGTTTTGCGGGCACGGAGTGGGCAGGAATGTCCACGAGGAGCCTCAGGTTCCGAACTACGTTGACGTGCGGAACTCGGTGCGTTTGAAGCCTGGAGTGACGATCGCAATTGAGCCCATGGTGACGGTTGGCTCACCATCCGTGAAAATCTTGGATGACGGATGGACAGTGGTTACGCATGATAGGCAGCTCGCCGCTCACTTTGAGCATACGGTGCTCGTGACGGAGGGTGGTGCAGAGATTTTGACAGATGATGGAATGCCCCCTCTTTATTGAGAGGGGCCTGAACGGAGACTTTTAGAAGATGAAAGTTCGAGCGTCGGTAAAGAAGCTTTGCGAAAACTGCAAAATGGTGAGGCGTAAGGGCGTGATCCGCGTGATCTGCTCGAATGCCCGGCATAAGCAGCGTCAGGGCTGAAATCAAGGAACTGCCATGCCACGTATTCTGGGTGTTGATATTCCGGGAGAGAAGCGCGTTGATATCGCGCTGCGTTACGTCTACGGACTGGGTCCGGTAAACTCGCGCGATATCCTGGCTCGCGCGAACATTGATCCTGCGCTTCGTGCGAAGAATCTGTCTGAGGCCCAACTGTCGCAGATCGTGAACGCGATTCAGGAAGGCAAGTATGTCATCGAGGGCGATCTTCGCCGCGAGATTGGCATGAACCTGAAGCGCCTGCAGGCGATCAAGTCTTACCGCGGTGTGCGGCATCTCAAGGGCCTTCCGGTTCGTGGGCAGCGCACCCAGACCAACGCGCGTACCCGGAAGGGTCCGCGTCGCACGGTCGGTGTTCAGCGTAATCCGAACGCCAAGGCCGGAACCCACTAAACCATTTTCAGGAACGATATGGCTGAAGAGACGAAGCCCAAAAAGGCTCCAGCAAAGAAGGAAAGCGCTGATGGCGCCCCCGTTGCGGCTCCCGCGGCGGTTGAGAAGCCCGCCAAGGCCAAGAAGGCGACTGAGGCAGGTGCGGCAGCGGCGGCTCCGGCCGCATCTCCGGCTGCGGCTGCCCCTGGTGCTCCTGCTCCTGCGGCATCGGCGCCAACGGCAGCTGAGCTGTTGGGGGAGGATCCCAAGGCGCAGAAGATCATCCGCGCAAAGGGCGCCAAGAACATCGCCAGCGGGGTGGCAAACATCCTTGCTACCTTTAACAATACCCAGGTGACGATCACCGACATGCAGGGCAACAGCCTTGGTTGGAGCACGTCCGGTCGGGTTGGTTTCAAGGGCTCGCGCAAGAGCACGGCATTCGCTGCACAGCAGGCTGCGCAGGACGCGGCCCGTCAGGCGATGGCCCACGGCATGCGTGAGGTCGAAGTCCGGGTCAGTGGCCCGGGCTCCGGACGCGAGTCGGCGATCCGTGCTCTTCAGGCCATTGGTTTGGAGATCACCGCGATCAAGGACGCCACGCCCATTCCGCACAACGGATGCCGGCCTCGCAAGAAGCGTCGCGTGTAGTCTCAATCTGGATATCATCACATGGCACGTTACACTGGTCCCCGCGTTCGCATCAGCCGTCGGCTGGGCGTACCCGTCTTTGGTTCATCGAAGTACTTGGAGCGCCGCCCATATCCTCCGGGCATGCACGGTCCCAAGTCGCGGCGCAAGAACAGCGACTACGCTGTCGGCCTGCTGGAAAAGCAGAAGCTGCGGTTCTTTTACGGCCTTCAGGAGAAGCAGTTTCGCAACGTCTACGAGCGTGCGCTCCGCATGCGTGGTGTGACGGGTGAGAAGATGCTGCAGATTCTGGAGACGAGGCTCGACAATGTGGTCTACCATGCTGGCTTTGGGCTCACCAGGCCGGGGGCTCGGCAGTTGGTTGGGCACGGGCACGTCCGTGTCAACGGCCGCAAGGTCGACGTGGCATCGTTCGTGGTGAAGGTTGGGGACGTGATCGAGATCAAGGATCACACCAAGAGCAAATCAGCAGCCCGGAAGAGCTTGGAAGGTTCCACGGCCCGCGTGGTTCCGGACTGGATCACCGTGGACCGCGAGAACCTCAAGGCAACCCTGCTGCGCATCCCGACCCGGGATGAGATCAATCCGATCGCCAACGAGCAGGCGGTCGTCGAGTTTTACTCCCGCTAAACCCAAAACCTCCGACGGATCCCGTCGGTATTGCAATTATATGGGGAGTCGCGCACCGGCGGGGGTGTTGCGGTTCTCAGATTGAAATTGCAGCCTGTACATTATGCCTGTTCGTCTTGGTAGATTTGAGTTGCCGAAGCGTCTGGTGAAGGACGAGTCCTGTTCCACGGATACGTACGCACGATTCGTGGCGGAGCCGTTCGAGACTGGCTACGGACACACGATTGGAAACTCGCTTCGCCGCGTGCTTCTGTCCTCCCTTGAGGGAGCATCCATCACCTCTGTCAAGATTGACGGGGCGATGCATGAGTTCACGACGGTTGACGGTGTGGTGGAGGATGTCACCGACATCGTGCTGAACCTGAAGCGGGTGAAGTTCAAGGTGCATTCACGGGAGACGCAGACGCTGCTGCTTTCCGTGAACAAGGAGGGTGCGGTCACGGCCGGGGACATCGAGCTCAACCAGAACGTTGAAATCGTGAACCCTTCGCAACACATCTGCACGTTGGATCGGAAGAAGAAGTTGGAGATGGAGTTGGAGGTCAAGGTTGGTCGTGGCTTCTGTCCTGGCGACGAGAACAAGAAGGTGGATCAGCCGATTGGCGTGATCGCCATCGATTCGTTGTTCTCGCCGGTTGCGCGTGTTCGATACTCTGTGGAGGCCGCACGCGTTGGGCAGCGCACGGACTACGACAAGTTGATTCTTGAGTTGTGGACCGACGGGCGGATCTCGCCTGACGACGCGCTGACTCAGGCGTCTGCGATCCTGCAACACCACCTCGACGTCTTCGTCGGTTACGACAAGAACGCAGTGGAGTTCGAGGAGGAAGCCAAGCCTCAGGATGACGAGAAGGCGAAGCTCAAGAAGCTCCTCAACATGTCGGTGAACGAGATCGAGTTGAGTGTTCGGGCTGCGAACTGCCTGAACAACGCCAACATCACGACAGTTGGTCAATTGGGCATGAAGACGGAACAGGAGATGCTCAAGTACCGCAATTTCGGCAAGAAGTCGTTGAACGAGATCAAGGAGAAGCTGGCCACGCTCGGTTTGGCTCTAGGTATGACCTTTGAGCCTGGCCTCCTTGAACCGCAGGCCGAGCCGGCCAACAAGCTTTAATTCCCCAGTACCATGCGACACCTGAAGCGCAACACGAAGTTCGGGCGGAACAGTGAGCACCGCAACGCGATGCTCACGAACTTGGCCGCGAACGTCATCAAACACCAACGCGTCACGACCACCATCACCAAGGCGAAGGTTGTACGCCAGGTGGTCGAGAAGCTGATCACTCTCGGCCGCCACGCCATTGGCGCGACCAAAGAGAAGAACGTGCATCTGCGTCGGCAGGCGGCCGCGAAGCTGCGCACGCAGCCCCGCTCGCTGTTCCGAGGCACGCCGACCCGCAAGGGTAAGGTGGCGCGGGAGGAGTGGCGCGAGGAGAATGACCTCGTTCACATCCTGTTCGACAAGATCGCGCCTGTGTTCAAGGACCGGGCCGGTGGTTACACTCGGATCGTGAAGCTTGGGCAGCGACAGGGCGACGCCGCTCAGTTGGCGATCATTGAGTTGGTTGAGCTTCCCCAGGCTGCTCCCGTGGCTGCGGTTCCTTCGCAGTCCTGACCAGCGGTTCGAGAGCCGGTTTGCGGACACGGCTGACAAGGCGGGCGGGTGGTTTACAGGCCACCCGCCCTTTTTCTTTTTGCCTGAAAGGCCCCTTGCTTCGGATTGGCGAAGCTGGACAACGTAGGCCTCGAAACATTTTCCCGTTCACGCGGTCCAAGCCCCATCTGCCATGACCACTGAGGAATCCATCAGCCAGTTCCGAGAAACCTATGCTGCCATCCGTGCCGAGATTGGCCGGGTCATGGTAGGGCAGGACTCCATTGTTGAGGGGACGCTCAACGCCATCTTTGCCGGAGGGCATGTCCTGCTCGAAGGTGTGCCGGGGTTGGGGAAGACGTTGTTGGTCCGAACTCTGGGTGAGGTGCTGGACCTGAGTTTCAGCCGTGTCCAGTTCACGCCCGACCTCATGCCGGCGGACATTCTTGGCACCAACCTGGTGATGGAGTCGCCTGATGGGAGACGGGAGTTCCAGTTCCAGAAGGGTCCGGTGTTTGCCCACTTGGTTCTGGCGGACGAGATCAACCGCGCGACCCCTAAGACGCAGTCGGCGATGCTCGAGGCCATGCAGGAGCGCCAAGTGACTGCAGGTGGACAGGTACGTCCGCTTCCCTTGCCTTTCTTCGTGCTGGCCACGCAGAATCCGATCGACCAGGAGGGCACCTATCCGCTGCCGGAAGCTCAGTTGGATCGCTTCTTCTTCAAACTGGTTGTGGGCTACCCGACGGCTGAAGAGTTGACGGAGGTCCTGAATCGCACGACCGAGGGTGTAAAGGTGACTCCCAGCAGGATGTTGGATGGGGCTGGTCTCGCGGAGTTGCAGAAGCTGGTCCGCCAGGTGCCGATCGGCTCGCATGTGAAGGACTATGCTGTGCGATTGGTCCTGGCCACCCACCCGAAGACTGCCACCGCGTCGCCGATCACCAACCAGTATCTTCGATTCGGAAGCAGTCCCCGTGGCGGGCAGGTGCTGGTTTTGGCGGCCAAGGTCCGTGCGTTGACGCAAGGAAGATTCAACGTCAGCTACGATGACATCGCAGCGGTGGCCGCTCCGGCGCTGCGCCATCGGCTGATTGTGAACTTCGAAGCGGAGGCTGAAGGAATCACGACGGATCACGTGATCAGTCAGATCCTGAAGGATGTTCCTCGGGATGCGGGTGTGACTGTTTGATCTTGTCCAAGGGGTCGCCATGGCTGGAATTCTGACACCGCAGGTGTTGAGGCGACTGGAGCAGTTCCAGTTGATCGCGGCGCGGCGTGCCAAGAGTTCCGCCAAGGGGGAACGACGAAGTCGTGCGCGTGGGCAGAGCGTTGAGTTTGCCGATCATCGCAACTACGTCCTCGGAGACGACCTTCGATATCTGGACTGGAACCTGTTTGGTCGTCTCGACCGTCTCTTCCTGAAGCTTTACGAGGAGGAACGTGAACTTCCGGTTCGCATCTTTTTGGATGCCAGCGAGAGCATGTTGTTCGGGACGCCGTCGAAGTTCGACTTCGCCCGTCAGGTCGCCGCGGCCATTGGGTATGTGGCGCTTTGCGGGTTTGATCGGGTCTCGGTGCATGTCTTTCCGGATCTCACAGCCCAGAAGGACTCTGACCTCGCGCAGTACAACACCCAACTCGCGATCCGGGGTGCCCTTCGAAGTGTTCGAGGGAAGAAGTCGTCGCTGCAGTATTTCACGAACCTTACCAGTCTCCGGGGTGGTGGTGTGGCGGATTTCAATGGGGCCATGAAGCGAGGGGTTTTGGAATCCCGGCAGGCGGGAGTGGCGGTCGTCCTGAGCGATTTTCTCGATCCGGCCGGGTATGAGCCGGGGTTGATGGCCCTGATTGGCCGGGGATTTCAGATCAATGCCATCCAGATCCTGTCACCCGAGGAATTGGATCCCTCGACTTTTGGTGACCTGCGTCTGGTTGATTCGGAAACGGGCTCGTTGCAGGAGGTGACATTTGGAAAGTACCGGCTGGCGGCCTATCGCCAGACGGTCGCGAACTACGTCCAGCGGTTGCGGGAGTTCTGTCAGGCCCGAGGGGCCAACTTCTTCAGTTGCAATTCGGGCGAATCAATCGAAGACCTGTTGCTGCGACAGTTGAGGTCGGCGGAAATGTGGGGCTAGGGATTCGACGCATGAGATCGAGCGATTCAAGGCAGGGGAGCAACCTCACCCGACGGCGGTTCATCGGGGTGGCGGCTGGCATTGCAGGGGGCGTTGCTTCGGCTCGGTCGCTGACGTCTGCGGAGAGCTACCAACTTCCATTCGAGAACGGTGCCCGCGAGTTGGTCCAGTACCCGGAGAAACGGCCCTTGATCCGACTGACGAGCCGTCCGCCTCAGCTGGAGACGCCGATGGCCGTGTTCAATGAGGGGGTTCTGACACCCAATGACGCCTTCTTTGTGAGGTATCATCTGGCAGGATCGCCGCCTGCCCGCGAGGCATTGATGCCAGAGAGTTTTCGTCTGAGCGTGGTTGGAGCGGTGCGCAGTTCGATCGAGGTCAGCATTGCCGAGCTCGTCCGGCGCTTTGAGTTGGCTGAGGTGGTTGCGGTAAATCAATGCTCGGGCAATGGCCGCGGACTGTTCACGCCCCGTGTGGGTGGTGGTCAGATGGGCAATGGGGCGATGGGCTGCGCTCGATGGAAGGGCGTGAGGCTGGCGGATGTCCTGAAGGCAGCCGGCCTGGATCCGGCGGCGAAGCAGGTTCTTTTTGACGGGCTGGACAAGCCTGTGACGGCGACAATCCCCGATTTCGTGAAGTCGATGGACGTCGATCAGGCGTTGGATCCGGATCTCCTGCTTGCGACGGAGATGAATGGCCAACCCCTCCCGTGGCTGAATGGATTTCCGCTGCGTCTCGTGGTCCCCGGGCATTACGGGACTTACTGGATCAAGCATCTCCATCAGATCACGGTGATCGATTCGACCTACAAGGGCTATTGGATGGATCCCGCCTACAGGATTCCCGATGATCCCTGTGCCCACATTGAGCCTGGCTCAAAGGCAAGGAGGACCGTGCCCATCAGCCGGTTCAACGTGCGCTCATTCATCACGAGCCATGCTGATGGTGCTGGGGTACGGGCGGGAGAATTTCAGCGGGTTCGTGGAATCGCCTTTGATGGAGGTGCCGGCATCCGTGAGGTGACATTTTCGGATGATGGCGGAAGGACCTGGGTGGGGGCGGAACTTGGCCGGAGCGAGGGTCGCTTCGGATTCCGGGAATGGACCGTGGACTGGAAGCCTTCGGGAACGGGCGAACGGACCCTGTGGGCGAAGGCGACCAATCGGCTTGGGGAATCGCAGCCGCTGGAGGCACTGTGGAATCCGGCCGGCTACATGCGGAACGTGGTGGAACCAGTGAAGGTGAGGGTGGCATGAAGGTATCGTGCGCTGGAATCCTGGTGGGCTTGCTGGTGGCGGGGGCGGTAAACCGGGCTGATGTCTGGAAGCTTCCGCCGGAGTCGACGGTCCTCAAGCCCGGGAAGGGACGAGAGGTCGTCCTGGGCCAGTGCGTGATGTGCCACTCGGTGGACTATGTCACGACCCAGCCTCCGCTGCCCCGGGCGGCATGGGTTGCCTCGATCGAGAAGATGCGTTCGAAGTACGGAGCTCCGGTGCCGACGAATTCGGTCGCGGTTCTTGCGGATTACCTGACGGAACAATACGGAAGGCCCGACGCCAAGCCGTGACGCAGCCATGAGTTTCCTGACCCCGCTTGCATTCTGGTTTGCGCTGGCTCTGCCGGCGGTGGTCGTTTTCTACCTGCTCAAGCGCAAGCGCGTGACGCGGGTTGTTCCCTCGACGCTCCTTTGGCAGCGGTTCCTGGCGGAGACGCAGGCGAGTGCCCCGATGCAGCGCCTGCGGCACAATTGGCTTCTGTTGCTACAGTTGCTGTTGCTCCTGCTGCTCGTCTTGGCTCTCGCGCGTCCTTATTTCGCGGGGAAGGCCGGACTCGGCAAGATGCAGGTTGTGGTGCTGGATGCCAGTGCCTCGATGCAGGCTACGGATGAGTCGCCATCCCGCTTCGAGCGTGCCCGGAAGGATGCGCTCTCGCTGGTGGACGCCCTGGCCGTTGGCAAGGGTGGGCAGATGGTGGTGCTGGTGGCTGGGGCGAATGCCGAGGTCCGCCAGAGCGCCACCTCGGAAAAGGCCTCCCTTCGACGGGCGTTGGAGGGTGCCCGGGTCTCCGACTCTCCGACCCGGCTTGCCGAGGCCCTGCGGGTTGCGGAGACGCTGATCCGGGACCGTCCGGATGCGGAGATACACCTCTTCAGTGATGGTGCCATTCCGGAATTGGCCGAGTTCGAGACACGTGACCTCAGGCTCGTGTATCACAAGGTCGGCAAGGGTGCCCGGAACGCGGGAATCGTCGCGTTCGACGTGAAGCCCAATCCGGAGGACCCAGCCAAGCGGGCCTTGTTCCTCAGTCTGGCGAATCACCGGTCCGAATCGGTGGATGCGCGGATCGAGGTGGCCTTCGATGGCCAGCTGATCGAAACCAAGTCGGTGATGCTGGCCGCCACCAACACGACACCAGTCGTCTTCATCGCATCGCAGTCGCGGGATGGAGTCTTCACGGCCCGGTTGGTCGCCGAGGACGACCTCGCCGCTGACAATCAGGCGAGCGTGGTCTCACTGATGCCGCAGCCAGTGCGGGTGCTGTTGGTTTCCCGCGGAAACCGTTTCCTGGAGAAGGCTCTGGCGGCGGCCGGCACCACCGTCGAGCTCAGCATTGCCGCGGACCACGGTCCGGCGGACGCCGGGCGGCATGATGTGGTGGTATTGGATGACGTGGTTCCCTCGGAATGGCCGAAGGGCAATGTGCTCGCCATCCATGTGGCGCCGACCAACTGGTTCGAGGCTCCGATCGGTGAGATTGAGTCACCGCCGATCGTGAACTGGCGCAACACGCATCCGCTGCTGCGTTTCGTGTCGTTCGACAGCGTGCAGCTGGCCAAGGCGCAGCAGGTCAAGGCGCCATCCTGGGGCGTGTCGCTTGTGGATGCTCCGCAGTCGCCTCTTGTCGTAGCTGGGGAGATCGGTCGGCAGCGGGTGGTGTGGGTAGGTTTTGACACGCTGGAAAGCACGTGGCCCTTGCGCATCAGCTTCCCCATCTTCGTGGCGAACGTCGTGGACTGGCTGAATCCGGCGACGGCGAAGGCGGAGCAGTTCCTGGTGAAGTCTGGCGACGCGTTCCGTCTGCCGTTGGCCACTCCCGTGGCGAACGGATCCGTTACCGGTCCGGACGGAAAGGTACAGGCCGTGACGCTGGCGCCTGAGGCTTCCGAGTTCGTCTGGGCGGACACCGGCCGGCAAGGAATCTATCGGGTCCAGCTGGGTACCAACCAACTGGCGTTTGCCGCCAATCTCCTGGATGCCGCGGAGAGCAACATCCGCCCCAGGGAAACACTCGACCTCGGCCGCTTCACGCAGGTGAAGGCGACGACCGAAAAGGATGCCAACCTCGAGTATTGGCGCTGGTTCGCCCTCGCCGGTCTCGGCGTCATGTTGGGTGAATGGTGGTGGTTCCACCGCAGGACCGCATGAGCAAGGGATCCCGAGGCCTCTCCAATGCGTTGCTGCTGATCTTCTCGGTGGCGATCCTGATTGGGCTGCTCGTGTTGGCCATGGTTGGCGCCGGCCTTGGTTCCGCTTCCCGAAATACAGCCCGAGCCGGCAGCGCTCCCAAGCCATCCACGCCGCTGATCCTCTACTGTGCGCAGGATCAGGACTTCGCGGAGAGGGTCATCGCCGACTTTTCCCGCAAGACGGGGATTGAAGTCAGGGCGGTGTATGACAGTGAGCTGACCAAGACGGTGGGGCTAGCCAACCGGTTGCTTGCTGAACGTGACCATCCGCGCGCTGATGTGTTCTGGGGCAACGAGGAGCTGCGAACCCGTCAGCTTGCATCCCGAGGCGTGTTTGGCACGAATCGAATCGGTGCGTCCGACCCGGGCTGGGTCGCCTTTGGCGCGCGCACCAGGAGGTTGGTCATCGATCCGCAGAAGCTCTCTGCGAACGAGCGACCTTCCAGTCTGGTCGAGCTGACCAATGCCCGATGGAAGGGCAGGCTTTCATTGGCCGTCCCCTTGTTCGGGACCACCTCGACGCATTTTCATGCCTTGCGGGCTTCGTGGGGAGAGGTGGTCTGGCGCCAGTGGTGCGAAGCGCTTGCTGCGAATCGTCCCTTTCTCGAACCGGGCAACTCACATGTGGTCCGGCGCGTGGCGAGCGGTGAGGCTCTCGTCGGGCTGACCGACTCCGACGACGTGGTTGTAGCTCGGAAAGGTGGAGCCCGGGTAGAGGCGATGGGGTTGGAGCAGGATTTCCTGGTGATTCCCAATACGATCGCGTTGGTTAGGCCGGCGGCCTTGGATTCGACCGCGAGGCAGTTCCTGGAGTTCGTGAGATCCAGCGGGGTCGTGCAGGGGTTGGTAAAGGCAGGTGCCCTTGAATCAGCTGACGTGCCGACGGGTTCGTGGCTCCGACCCGACTGGGGGCTCGTGCTGCGGGACCTCGACGCAGGCATCGGGGAATTGGAATCGAGGTTCCGCCGATGAACCCACTCTGGAACACACTCTGGGTGTCCCTGGGGGCTGCCGCATTGGCGACGATGATGGGCTGGATGGTAGGCTTGGCGTGGTTGGGCAGCCATCCGTTGACGCGGCGCTTCCTGATGGCCGCGTGCGGAACGACCTTGGGACTGCCTCCTTTCCTCGTCGCCAACTGCTGGCTCGAACTGACGGCGGGGCTCCGCCTGGAATGGGGCGCGGATCACTCCGCGACGGCGATGCTTCCGCTCACCTCGCTCGTGTTGGGTGCGATGTTGTGGCCCATCCCGGCTCTCGTCGCCATCGCCGCCTGGGGTCGCGTCGAAGATCCCGCGCTGGAATCCATGCCCGGTCTGAGGGCGGGAAGCGTCGTCAGGCATGTGCTCTGGCCGGCGACGGCTGCCGGCACCTGGGTTGCAGCCCTGCTGAGCCTGTTCCTCGCGGCCTCAAATTTCACGATCCCGACGCTATTTCAGGTCCGGGTACTTCCCGAGGTGCTGTGGGTGCGCTTCAACACCCAGCTCGATGTAGGGGCGGCATGGCGGCAGGGCTGGCCCTTGGTGGTCGGCGGAATCCTCGCGGTGGCGTTGGGATGGAACGGGCGCCTCCGATGGCCTTTCGAGCGGGGATCCGCAGATCCGGGCGGCTGGCGGCGGTCCCTTGGTTGGTGCTGGTGGGCAGCATTGGCGGCCACTGGGACCGTGCTGGTCCTGTCGCTCGGCGTGCCGCTGCTGAGGTTGCTCCAATCTCCGCGAACCTGGGCGGAGGTGGGTCCCGCTGTGCGCGCCGGCGGTGGCGCCTTGTGGACTTCGGCCTGGGTCTCGGCTGCGGTGGCGGCCGTCCTGATGCCCATCTCGCTCCTGTTGGCGAAGAAAGGGAAGTGGCTCGGCCGGATTGGGCCGATCGCGTGGCTGTGGTTCCTGACACCGGGAATCCTGACGAGCTCTCTTTGGGTTCCCATCCTCGCCCAGCCGGCCTTCAGGTGGGTGGCGGATTCAGCTCTGGCCTACGGGTTCGTTCTGCTTCCGCGTTACCTGGCGCTTGCCTGGTCGATCACGACGGTGGCTGCCGGTCGTGTCGATCCGGCCGCTGTGGAGTCGCTCCGGATGGCTGGTTGCGGACCGCTCCGATCGTGGTGGCTTGGTGCATGGCCGCAGATGCGGGGTCTGTGCCTGGCTGGGGCCTACGCGATCTACCTGCTGGTCTTGTGGGATGTTGAATCGATCCTGCTCGTGATGCCTCCCGGGATGGAGACGGCCGCGGTGCGGGTCTTCAACCTTCTTCACTACGGGCACGCGGGACAGGTCAATGCCCTGTGCCTCGCTCTGCTTGGCCTGGCAGTGCTGCCGTTGGCCGCATGGGTGATCGGATCCCGGCGCTGCATGCGGATGGGATTCCTTGCGTCGGGAGCCCTGCTCATCGCGGGTTGCTCCGGGGGCGACGATCGGGATTCCAGGTTTCCGATCGAGAGCCGGTGGTTCAGCCACACCCAGGTCATCGGTCGGCGGGGCGTTGCGCCGGGACAGTTCAACAAGCCGCGATCTCTGGTGTGCGACCGGGACGACAACCTTTACGTCGCGGACGTCACAGGCAGGATCCAGAAGTTTGATTCGAACGGCCGGTTCCTCCTGCAGTGGCAGATGCCGCAGACCGACCTCGGCAAGCCCAAGGGCATGGGGTTGGACCCGGATGGCCACGTCCTGGTGATCGAGCCGCATTACATGCGGGTGAATCATTTTGACGGTTCCGGCCGATTGCTCGCCCAGTGGGGCCAGCGCGGAACGAACGTGGGCGCGTTCATCCTTCCGCGCGACATCGTCGTCAACTCGCGGGGCGAGTACTTCCTGAGCGAGTACACGGTCGTGGATCGGGTCCAGCGGTTCGGCCCCATCCGTTTCGGGAGCAATTCCGTTCCGGTGGAAATGCCGCGATTCGAGGTCACGTGGGGGGAGCCGGGCGACGGACCGGGGCGATTCAACCGGGCTGAAGGACTCGGCATCGGGCCCAACGACGAGGTTTACGTCGCCGACTCCTGCAACCATCGGGTTCAGGTCTTTGACCGCGAAGGCAGGCTCTTGCGGACGCACGGCAAACCGGGCTCCAATGCCGGGCAGTTCAGCTATCCTTTCGACATCGTCGTGGACGCCCGGGGCAACCAGTTTCTCTGCGAGTTTGGCAACAGCCGCATCAGCGTGCTGGATGCCAAGGACCAATTGATCGAGGTCATCGGAGGGGCAGGGGCTGCGCCTGGCCAGTTTGCCAATCCGTGGGCGATCGCCATGGACTCCAAAGGCAACCTCTACGTCGCTGACAGCCAGAATCACCGCGTGCAGAAACTGCTCCGGCGTGCCGGAATGGCGTCTGCTCCGGTCTCAACCATCACTCGTCCCGGCTGATGTCATTCCAGTTCACCCATCCGTTCTGGCTCCTGCTGCTGGTCCCGTCACTCGGGTGGACCTTCTGGCTTGCCTGGAAGTCTGATGCGTCGCTGGCTCCCTGGCGGCGATGGTTTTCGACCATCCTTAGAACCCTCCTCCTGGTGATGCTCGTCTTCGGCATCGCCGGCTTCCAATGGAAGCGCCCGCAGGAGGGCATGAACACCTTCTTCCTTCTCGATCGATCCGACTCGGTGCCTTCCCCGCAACAGGAGTCTGCCCGCGAGGCGGCGAATCGTTGGTCGAAGGACAAGAAGGAGGAAGACCGGGCGGGCTTCCTGATCTTTGGCAGCGATGCGGCGCTGGAGACCACGGTCACCGAGGTCGCCGCGGCCGAGAAGATCCAGGCGGTCGTCGGGAGTGAACGGACCGACATTGCCGGCGCGATCCGGCTGGGTTCGGCGGCCTTCCCGGAGAATGGGCAGAAGCGGCTCGTCCTGTTCTCGGACGGAAACGAGAACGTCGGTGACGCCGTCTCGGCCCTCCTTTCGACCAAGCAGCTGGGTGTGACCCTGGACGTGGTTCCGTTGGGTTCCGAGCGCGGGGCCGATGTCGCGGTGCAGCGGCTGGTCATTCCGTCGAACCTCAAGAAGGGGCAGACGTTCGAGGCCAAGATTTTCGCGTCCTCGGACAAGGCTCAACCCGCCACCGTCCGCCTTTATCGGAACGACCAATTGCTTGGCGAACAGCAGGTCCAGCTCGATGCCGGCAAGAACCTGTTCAGCTTTCCCCAGACCCTGCAGGACCCTGGATTCTATTCGTATCAGGTCCAGGTCGAGGTGAAGGGGGACTCGGTGGCGCAGAACAATCGGGCCACCAGCTTTGCCAACGTCCGGGGTGATCCGCGGGTGCTGCTGGTCTCGGCGGATCCAGCCCAGGACGCCACGTTGGCAGCGGCCCTCCGATCGGCGAATCTCGATGTCCGAGCGGGAGACATCGGCGCGCTGCCGTCGTCGCTCGCCGAGCTCCAGAGCTACGACGTCCTGTTCCTCTCGAACATTGCTGCGGGTGACCTGGGTCCCGACTTGATGCGACTGGTCGAAAGCGGCGTCCGCGATTTCGGCATCGGTCTCGTCTGCATCGGCGGGGACAACGCATTTGCCGCAGGGGGCTATCGGAATACGCCGCTGGAGGCGGCCCTGCCCATCGACATGGAGCTGAGCTCGAAGAAGGTCCTTCCGAGCGGAGCGCTGGTTTTGGTGATGCACGGAATGGAGTTCGGCAACGGCAACCAGATCAGTCGCGACATCGGCGTTGCCGCGCTCGATTCGCTTGGGCCGCAGGATGAGATGGGCGTGCTGCTCTGGGATGGCACCGAGCGGTGGCTCTTCCCCCTCCAGAAGGTCGGCGACAAGAAGGCCCTCGCCCGTCAGATCGCCGGCATGAGCCAGGGCGACCTGCCCAATTTCCAGGGCTTGATGCAGATGGGGCACGATGCGCTCAAGGCCTCCACGGCCAACCTGAAGCACATGATCGTCTTCAGCGACGGTGATCCGAATGCGCCGACCGACGAACTGATGAAGGCCATCGTCGGCCTGAAGGTCACGGTCAGCACGGTGATGATCGGCGGGCACGTACAGCCGGCGACGATGGAACGGATGGCGGGGATGGGGAATGGACGCTTCTACGACGTGAAGTCTCCGGCCCAATTGCCCCAGATCTTCATCAAGGAGGCGGCTGTCATCCTCAAGTCGGCGATCTTCGAGGAACCCTTCAAGCCTCAGGTTGTGGCCCAGAGCGAGGTGATCCGCGGGATCAATCCCGGCGAGTTTCCGACGCTGCGTGGTTACGTCTCCGCGTCCGGCAAACCCCGGGCCGAGGTGCCGATCGTCTCCGAGAAGGGCGATCCGATCCTCGCACACTGGCAGTACGGCTTGGGGCGGACGGTGGCGTTCACGTCGGACGCCAAGTCCAAGTGGGCGCAGGACTGGATGGGCTGGTCCAAGTACCGCCAGTTCTGGACGCAAGTCGCCCGGTGGTCGATCCGCCGCGTGGATGCTGCGGACTTCAACACGCAGGTCAGCGTCGAGAATGGCGTGGGCCAGATCTCGGTGGAGGCACTCGATCGCGAGGGCAATTTCCGGAACTTCCTCAAGTTGCGCACCACGGTCGTCAGCCCGCGTGGCGTGCGACAGGACGTGATCCTGGAGCAGGCGGGACCGGGCCGGTACGAGGCGAAGTTCGATACGCGCGAGGTGGGCGCCTACCTGCTCAACCTCCAGGACCTCGACGACCAAGGGCAGGTCCGCGGTTCGCAAGTGCTCGGGGCCAGCGTCAATTACTCGCCTGAGTTCAATGCCACCGAACCCAACCTCCCGCTCCTCCGTCGTCTTGCCGAACTCGGGGGCGGGAAGCTGCTGGATCCGATCACGGACAATCCGTTCCGCCTGAATCGGCTCAAGACCTTCCAGCCCCGGGATCTCTGGGACATCCTGCTCAAGGTCCTGGTCTGCCTGTTCCTGGTCGACGTCGGGGTCCGCCGGGTGGACATCGACCGCGAGGAGTGGGCCAAGTGGCTCAACCAGCTCAAGCGCAGTCTTGGTTTCGGGGATGCCCGCAAGGCGGCCGAGTCCGAGGAATCCATGTCGGCCCTCCTTGCCCGGAAGAACGAGGTCCGGGCGCAGCAGTCCGCACGTCAGGAACCGGTGGTGGTGCTGCCTCCGCGCCCGTCTGCGGACCTCTTCAAGCCGCGTCAGGAGCCCGTATCACCAACCTCGGGCGACACAGGTGGTGGAGGTGGAGCAGTCGGGGGTACTGCCGGTGGCGAGGCGCCGGAAGCCAAGCCAGCGCCACCGGATTCGGCAACGAACCGGCTTTTGGAGGCCAAGCGGCGCGCACAAAAGAAGCGATGAAATTGAGTTTTCGGGAAAAAGCCCTTGAACCCAACGGCCGGGTCAATAGATTCGCGGCCGTTCGTTTTTGGAAGCGCGGTTAGCTCAGTGGTAGAGCACTACCTTGACACGGTAGGGGTCACAGGTTCGAACCCTGTATCGCGCACCATCTCTTCTTCTTCCGCGTCCTTCTCCTCCTGCTCGGTTTGCGCTGCCCGTGATGGTCCAGGTCCCGTTCTGCCTGATTTCTGCATAACGTGGCGGGATGGAGAGGTTTGGCTTGCGGTCTGGCATGGGTTTGGCTTCTTACGCGGCGCGCCAGTCCTCGGATGACGAAGTCCGGGTGGATTGGTCATAACGGCAAGCCAACACACTTAGATCGATGCACGGATTGAGACCCGCCAACTCGCCGCTCCAGCGCCTTCAGGCCCGCGCCACGCTGAAGCCGATCAACTTCATCTGCATCGCCCCCGAGGCGAGGGAGGTGTTCCTCGTGGGAGATTTCAACGACTGGCATCCGACTGCCCACCCGATGAAGCGCAACGTGGATGGATCCTGGCACCTCTCGGTTTCCCTCGGGCACGGAGGCCATCACTACCAGTTCATCATCGATGGCCATCGGAAGAACGATCCCCGCGCGCAGGGACTCGCCCGCAATGAGGCGGGCGAAAAAGTGTCGATGCTGCTCGTCAGTTGACCGTCGGGTCGGTCGGGTCCGGGCTGTCCGTTGGGCGGGATTCGCCATCGGACACCCGGGTCGCCTCCTCGGTTCGGCGGGCGCGCTGCTCCTGGAAAAATGAACGAAGGATGTGGCGACATTCGAGTTCGCGGATGCCGGGGGTCACTTCGCAGCGGTGATTGAGGGTGGGGAACTGGAGGAGGTTCATGGCCCCGCCCGCGGCTCCCCCCTTGGCGTCCGGTGCCCCAAAGACAACACGCTGGAATCGGACGTGGACCGAGGCACCCGCACACATCGGGCAGGGTTCCTTGGTGACGTAGAGCGTGCAGTCGGTCAGGCGCCAGTCGCCGACGGCCTGCTGGGCCTGGCTGATGGCGAGCATCTCCGCGTGGGCCGTGGCGTCGCGCAGGGTCTCCACCTGATTGAAGGCGCGGGCGATGATGCGTCCTTTCCTGACGATGACGCATCCAACCGGGACTTCTTCCGCCTGATAGGCGCGGGCTGCCTGACGGAGCGCCTCACCCATGAAGTGATGGTCGGAGGTGAGGTCGATCCAGGGTTCGGCCTCGCCTGTCGTCTGCGAGTCCGACGGATCTTCGGGCGAGGGGTCGTGAGGATTCATGGGCGGGTGATGC
Source organism: Limisphaerales bacterium (assembly GCA_965284395.1). Lineage (GTDB taxonomy): Bacteria > Verrucomicrobiota > Verrucomicrobiia > Limisphaerales > UBA9464 > UBA6176. The sequence continues at coordinate 3,237,722 of OZ260084.1, forward strand.
CTTCCTGCAGTTCCCATCGGTACTGGGTGGCATCGATGCAGTGGCAGTGCGCGGCGAAGAAGCCGCCGCGATGCTTCCAGAAGAGGGGCCAGATCTGGTCGCGATCGGTTGCTGGCAAGGCGAGGGAGGCGATCTGTTCCTTGCGGAAGAAGGCGAAGCGGCCTTCGCGGTGAGGCGGGGGGAGTTCGTGGAGTCGCGTTTTGACCTCGAAGAGGAACATGAGCCAGTGCGCCTGGCCGAGGTAGCCATGCTCGGACACGATTCCGGCGAGATGGAGGTCGGTTGGGGTCAAGGCCACGCCCATTTCCTCGAAGGCCTCGCGGCAGGCGCAGGCGTACGGGGATTCACCGACGTCCTGGTGAAGCTTGCCGCCGCACGGACTCCAGAGCCCGCGATTGGGTTCCTGGGCGCGCTCGAGAAGGAGGACCTCCTCCGCCTCATTGAAGCAGTAGAGCAGGGTGGCGATCTTGTAGGGCAGGCCCATGGGGGGAAGTTGGCTTCGGAACGAGGGCCGAGGGAAGTTGAAAGGCGGCGGGCCCAGGTTTCCGGGCCACCGTGACACTGTTCCCGTTTGAAAATAGGAACGGGGCGGCGACGTCCTCGTCGCCTCTAAAAGGAGACTGGAAGGGCAACGAGGACGTTGCCGCTCCGTTTGACGCGGGGGCAGTGCATTGAGATGCTCCCAGGCAGGGAACCAAGGTTTCGGGGCCATTCGGAAGATTCACCTTCTCAGTTGGGACTTCCCGACTAGGGTGGCGCCGGTTCCGGGAGGGCGGAAGGTCGCTCGCAGCCCCGCTGCGGGAGGAAAGTCCGAACTCTCCAGGGCACGGGGCCGCGTAACCCCGGTCAGGCCGGGGATACACGCGGGAGATCCGTCCGTAAGGATGGGTCGACAGACAGTGCCACAGAAAACAAACCGCCGTGGGTCGTTCGCGATCCGCGGTAAGGGTGAAAAGGCGGAGTAAGAGCCCACCGCCCGCCGCGCAAGCGTCGGGGCATGGAAAACCTCCCCGGGAGCAAGGCCAAATAGGGAATCGAGGAACGGCCCGTTCCGGAGCTGCGAGAGCAGCCCGATTCCGGGTATCGGCCGCCCAGACAAATGACCTTCTCCCCCGCCTTCGGGTGGGGAAGACAGAATTCGGCTTACAGCCTTCCCGGAACCATCCTTTCAAACAGGGCCGGCTGGAAATCGGTTGGCCACGCCGGCCGAGGCTCGGGCAGGCTGGGTCAGCCGAGATGAATTTTGCCGAACTCCGATTCTGGCTGCTGCTGGCTGGTGGCCTGGGGCTCTCGCTTCTGGTGCGCCTCGCCGTGCCGGGGCCAGCCCGGGCGCGCTACGACCGGGTGGCTCTCGCGCTGGTGGGTACATCGCTGCTCGTCGCGGTCAGTTGGCTCACGTTCCTCGTCTACGCGGGCGTGATGCTCGTCACGTACGTCGGCCTTCACTGGATCACGGCCGACCTCGGGTCCCGTCGAAAATGGGCTTTGCCCCTGGTGGCGGTGCAACTCGCCCCCCTGCTGGTGTACAAGTACGGCCGGTTCGTGACGGCGGACATCCTGGGCCAGACGGGCTGGATCGCGGCGGACCTGGTGATTCCGGTCGGGATCTCGTTCTATACCTTCCAGAAAGTCGCGTTCGTCGTGGACACCCTTCACCGGGGCCAGGCGTTACCCGGGTTCCTCGACTACGCGAACTTTGCCGGCTTCTTCCCGCAGATCGTCGCCGGGCCGATCGAACGTCGGGAAGACCTGCTGCCCCAGATGGAACAGTTCCGCTTCCGGTGGATCCCGGCCGGGATCGACGAGGGTGTGTCGTGGATCGTGGTGGGGCTCTTCTACAAGATGTGCCTGGCAGACAATCTGGCTGTGTTCCTCCAGCGGGATGTGGGGTTGAATGCCTACCTGATCTGGCTGAACAACGTCCTGTTCGCGCTCCGGATCTACTTCGACTTCGCGGGGTACAGCCTCGTCGCGCTGGGCCTTGGGCGCTGCCTCGGGGTCCGGTTGACCCTCAATTTCGCGAGCCCGTACCTGTCGGCCAGCCCCGGGGAGTTCTGGCGTCGGTGGCACATCACGCTGAGCCAGTGGTTCCGTGACTACGTCTACATCCCGATGGGAGGAAACCGGGTCCGGACGTGGGCGCTGAACATCCTGGTCGTCTTTGCTGTGTCCGGACTTTGGCACGGGGCGGGTTGGAACTTCATTGCCTGGGGCTTGTTCCACGGCGTGCTCCTCGTCATCGCCGCGCGCTGGTGGCCGAAGGAGCGATTCGCGTGGCTGGGGCGCGCGCTGACCCTGGGAGCGGTCCTTTTCTCGTGGATGCTGTTCTACGAGACCCGAACGAGCGTGCTGCTCGAGGATGTCCGCGCGGTCCTGAGCCCAGCCGCGTACTCCGGGGAGGCGCTCGGTGGGTTGAAGTGGTGGCTGAAGTCGGCGAACGGCGTGGTGGCGATGGCGTTCCTGGGACTTGCTGGACTGACTTTGCTGATGGAGGCCCGGTCCCTCGGGAGATCCGAAGCCTACGTGGAGCTGCGTCGTCCCTGGGTTCAGGCGGTTTTGGTGGTCCTGACGGTCTGGTTGTCACCGGGAGCAAGCAATGGATTCATCTACTTCGCATTCTGAGCGCTGGCCGAAGCGCGTGCTGGGGTTGGTAGTGGTGCTGTTGCTGGCGTGGGCTGCCGGCGCGGCCTACACGCTGTACTTCAACGTCGAGATGCGGCTTACCCGGTTCATGCTCGACCGCAAGCTCGGCTGGATGGAGCGCCGGTTGCCGTCCACGAACCGGGTGATCGTCTTCGGGGGTAGCAGTTCGAGTTTCTCGATCTCGCCCGCCTTCGCCCTCGGACAAGGTGTTCCCATGGTCAACCTCGGCATGGGGGCGGGGATTGGGTCCAAGGTCCTGACCCGGATGGCCCTCGCGCAGGCCCTGCCCGGCGACACGCTGGTCATGGCATTGGAACCGGACCTCCTTTCGGCGGATACCGCCGTGACGCTGATCGGGGCCCAGTCTGCTGTGGTCCTCGGCCACGCAGGCTGGGCCAACGACTCAGGCGATCCCGATCCGAATGCCAACGGAACCCTCGCGCCGTATCTCTGGGCGTTGCGCCCGGGTGGCTTCCATGCCGTGACGATGCTGGGGAAGGTCGCCCAACGACGCCCGCTCTACCGGTATCAGTCGCAAGATTTCTTCGAGGATGGCCAGCAGCAGACGGAGGTTCGCGGCGAGTTGGGCGGCTTTCGCGGGCATCCCGCACCCCGGCTGTCGCCCGATGGCAGGGCCTGGGTCCGTGCGACGCGGGCCTACTGCGAACGGAAGGGCCTCAAGCTGGTTTATGCGCTGCCCTGGACGTTGACCGAGCCCACCTCGGAGGCCGCAGTGAGACGCCTCCACGCCGCCTTCCTCGCCGACCTCGCCCAAGAGGTCGAGGTCCTGCGGGACGAGCGCCTGGGTTGTGTCACGGATCGTTCGTGGTACTGCGACACCCAGTTCCACATGACGTTGGACGGCTCTCGGGAACGGACCGGTGCGATGGTGGCATCATTGAAGGCTGGATTGCGCTGGACAGAATCCGAGCTGCGGGCAATGGCCGCGACCCGCTGAGAACCGGCGGATTCAGGCCCGTGTTCGACGAGTTGCGATGCCGCTTGTGTCGACTCGGGTTGGGGCGTAGAGGGCGAGGCATGTCGTGGAGGGCGGTCCAAGCCGGGGTCATCGTGTCGCTATTGCTGGTCGCGGGGTGCAGTGCCCCGCCCGAGCGGTTTGCCAACCTGCCGCAGGGCCGATTGCCGGAGGTCCCGCCCGAGCCTGTTGCGGTCCCGTCGACGCCACTGGAAGCCCGGCCTGTGGAATCGCCCGCTCCGCCGCCCCGGCTTGCGGTCGATGTTCCGGGCACCCGGGAGGTGTTCACGGAGCCTTCGCCGGGCCAACTCACCACACCGCCTCTCGAGATCGAGCCCGAGCCATTGCCGGTGCCGAGCCGTGCCGGCGAACCTGCAAACCCAAGGATCTCCGCGGTGGCATCGTCCTTGACCGACTGGGTCGACTTCAGTGTCTGGCTCCAGCAGGTGGGGTGGTCCGCCTTGCATCCCGTTCCCTCGGGCAAGGATCAGAGGCATGAAACGGACGGCCCTTCGGGCACGCTTTCCATGTTGGTGGGTCAGCGAAAAGCGTGGTGGAACGGCATGCAGGTGTGGACGGGATTCCCGCCTCGGATGGAGAAGGGGCGCCTGAAGGTTCATCGCCGGGACGTCGAGTCACACTTCGGCCCGCTGATGAAGGGGCAGCCGTCCGTGACGGTTCCGGACCGGAGCATCGTCATCGATGCTGGCCACGGTGGCCGCAATGCCGGCACCCGGAGCATCGCCGGCAACCGCTTCGAGAAGGAGTTCACGCTCGATTGGGCGATCCGCCTCCGGGCCATCCTGGAGGCGCGGGGCTGGAAGGTGACGATGACCCGGACCAACGACGTCGACCTGACGCTGGCCGAACGCGTTGCCGTCGCCGATGCCTCGGGAGCCGCCCTGTTCCTGAGCCTTCACTTCAATTCGGGCTTTCCGAACCGCGACGCCGCCGGGCTGGAAACCTACTCGGTCACCCCGCAGGGCATGGCGTCCCATGTTGTCCGGGAGTTCGCGGACGAACCCGGGAAGTCCTACCCGAACAATGCGCACGACGACGCCAACCTGCGGCTGGCGGTGGCGGTGCACCGCTCGATGCTGGCGACCACCGGGCTTCAGGACCGCGGTGTCCGGCGGGCGCGCTTCATGGACGTCCTCCGTTGGCAGAACCGGCCGTCGATCCTCGTGGAAGGCGGGTACCTGTCGAACCCCGCTGAGGCCGCCCGGATCCAGCAGCCGGAGTTCCGGCAGAAGCTCGCCGAGGCGGTCGCCGCTGCGTTGCCGTGACCGGGTGCATCTCGGCTCTGCCCGCGGAACCTGGGTGGGGCGAGACTCTGGATGTGCTGGTTCAGGATCGGCTCGTGAGACACGCGCCCCACCGCTCGAGGATCGGGGGCGGTGTCCGGCTGCTGACCGGGTGGCAAAGAACGCCCTGAATGAACCGATCGCGGCCGGAGTCGTCAGAGAAGCGTTGCTCCGATGAAGATCCCGAACCGCGATGGAACCCCCGGTAACTTTCGGCCGATTGCCTGTGTCTTGCCTGACATGCACCTGAGGCAAGGCATGAGGGAGAGGAGGCCGATGCGGGCGTTCACCCTGATCGAACTTCTGGTGGTGATCGCCATCATCGCGATCCTGGCGGGCATGCTCCTGCCTTCGCTTGCCAAGGCCAAGGACGCGGCGCGCCGGATCTCCTGCGTGAACAACATCCGGCAACTGGGCCTCGCGGTGCGCATGTACACCGATGACAACCGAGAGTCCTTCCCGGATCGCGTCATCACGAACCGTTGGACCACCTCGCTGCGGACCTACTACAAGGACCTCAAGCTGCTTCGTTGCCCTTCGGATCCGCCCAACCTCAAGGCTCCCAACAGCGGTACCAGCTTCGGCATCTCGTCGAACACCCATCCAGCGGACTTCTATCCGCGGACGTACCTGATCAACGGGTGGAACGACTACTACAAGCGCACCCTGACCACGGCCGAGATGACGTTCTTCCGTGTCATGGGAGCGGGAGAAAAGTCGATGCGGGAGAATGAACTCCGGGAGCCGACCGAAACCGTGCTCTTTGGGGAAAAGGAGGCGGACTCCCAGCACTTCCACATGGATTTCGACCAGTTCGACGACATCCTCCAATTGAACCAGAACCGGCACGCCAACTCCGCCAAGAGCGGTCGTGGCGGTGGCTCGGACTACGCCATGGCCGACGGTTCGGTCCGGTTCATGAAGTTCGGACGCTCCCTGGCGCCACTGAACCTGTGGGCTGTTTCCGAGGAAGCTCGCCAACTCGGGCTGACGGTTCCCTGAGCTCATTCCAGACCCTCCATCCCTTCGCCGCCCATGAACCCGAAGTCCTGGATCCTGCTCGGAGTCACCGTCGTCCTTGGCATCTGCTACGTCGTCTTCAACACCGAATGGCTCAACCCGGATCCGATCCAGATCCAGGCCCAGGTCCGGGAGATCAACGCCCGGGCAAACCTGGAACCCCGCTCGGCCCGGTTGCCTCGTGGCACCAATACCCAGGCGCGTGCCGAAACTGCCAAGGCGCGGAAGCTCGAGGCCGCCGCCGCGATCGCCGAGTCCGGGAAGTTCGATGGCATCTATCCCGTCGTCTTCGCGCTCGACGGCGAGTACCGGTTGTCGGCTGTCCGCGTGATCGAAGACACGCCTTCCGTTGCGGGGAAGGGGGCCTTGATCGTCTGGCAGTTGACCAGTGACAGCAATTCCGTCCCCACCAAGGCGCTTCTTTATGGCAAGACACCCCGCGGGATGCATCTGAAGGACGAGCGCAACAAGCCTGCGAAACTCAAGCCCGGGGTCACATACCGGCTCGAAGTCCAGGCCGGCCGGTACAAGGGCCAGACGACCTTCCAGGCCAAGGAGACCACTCCGGTGGATGCGCCCGAGGCGAATTGAGTGCAGGGTCCCCGCATGCGTTTCCTGATCGCGGTCACGGGAGCGAGCGGTTCGCTGTACGCGCAGCGCCTGCTCGACCAGATCGATCCCGCCGAGCATGAGGTCCACCTCATGCTCAGCTCCTACGCCCCGCAGGTCATCGCCGAGGAACTGCCTGGCGGACTCCAGCTCCGGGAGGGCGTCCAGACCCACAGCGTCCGGTCGATGCACCTGCCCTTCGCCAGCGGATCCAATCCGCCCGATGTCATGGTCGTGATCCCGTGCAGCATGGGCACCCTCGGGCGCATCGCGCACGGTCTGAGTTCCGATTCGCTGCTCCGCTGTGCCGATGTGATGTTGAAGGAACGGAAGAAGTTGATCCTGGTTCCGCGCGAGATGCCGATCTCGCTCGTGCACGTCCGGAACTTCGAGCTCCTCCTCCAGGCCGGTGCACAGCTGCTCCCGGCCAACCCGACGTTCTACACGCGGCCGACCACGGTCGAAGCCGTCGTCGATACCGTCGTCGCCCGCGTCCTCGACCACATGGGCGTCCGCCATTCCCTCGGCCATCGCTGGAAGGAAGAGCCGGAGTAGGGGGGAGGGTAACCGCCGAGGTGACGAGGCGGGAGTGGTTCGGAGTTACGGCGACGGTTGCCCTGAGGGCGGTCCGGGCGCAGAGTGCGGGGAATGTTTCGGCAGTTGGTCCTCTGGGGATCGTTCGTGAAGTTCAGCCATACCGTCTTTGCGCTACCGTTTGCGTTGGCGTCGATGATGGTGGCGGCGCGTGAGACGCAGGGTTGGCCTGGATGGCGGGTGTTTGGGCTGATCCTGGCGGCGATGGTGGGGGCGCGGACGTGCGCGATGGCGTTCAACCGGATCGTGGACCGGGAGTTTGATGCGAAGAACCCGAGGACGGCGAGTCGGCACCTGCCGATGGGTGCGGTGAGCCTGGCGAGTGCGTGGGCGCTGTGCCTGATCAGCGGCGGGGTGCTGGTGGGGGCGTCGTGGCTGTTGAACCCGATCTGCTTCTGGTTGTCCCCGGTGGCGTTGTTCCTGGTGTGCTTCTACTCGCTGACCAAGCGGTTCACGGACTTCACCCACGTGTGGCTGGGGGTGGCACTGGCCGCGGCTCCGGTGGGAGCGTGGCTGGCGGTCGAGGGTGGATTCGATTTCCTTCCGAAGGTCGACGGGAAGCTGGACCTGCGCCACAGCGCGTTCATCCCGCTGGTGCTGGGGCTGGCGGTGCTGCTGTGGCTGGTCGGGTTCGACATCATCTATGCGACCCAGGACTACGAATTTGATCGGAAGCAGGGGTTGCACTCGCTGGTCGTGCGATGGGGGCCCAAGAATGCGCTGGCGGTGGCATTCCTGAGTCACCTGTTCATGTGGGCGACGGTGGTGGTGTTCGGAGCGTTGTGCGGGTTCCGGCTGACCTACTGGATTGGGCTGATCCTGATCCTGATGCTCCTGCTGCTGGAGCACATGATTGCCAAGAGGCGGGATGCGGTGGCGGTGAACATCGCGTTCTTCAAGCTCAACTCGGTGGTGAGCATCACGTTCCTGGTGGTGACTGGGGTGGAGATCGTCTTCCCGTGGTTCCGGCTTCGTTGGACGGACGGTGTGTTCTTCTAGGGAGCGCGGCTGACCTGAGTGGTCCGGCGGCGGACCGGAGGCCTGTCCGGGGGCGGACCAGTTGGGGCGATGGGGGTGGGGACTTGGCAAGGATGGCCCTGTCTTCGGGCAATTTCGGACCTTGGCATGGGACGTGATCCCGGACGAAGTTGAGAGAAACTGAAGCTGTGTTGAACGGAACCTCCATCGTGGCCAAAGGTTGGGTTCGGGTGCTGCTCCTGCTGTTGGCCGGGGTGGGCTGGGTCCGGGCGCAGGTGCCGGTGGACGGGTTTGCGGCCCGGGCGGTGCTGACGGGGAACAAGGGCGCGGTCGCGGGGAGCAACGTGGGTGCGACGATTGAGCCGGATGAGCCGCGGCATGGCGGCAAGGCACCATCGAAGTCGATGTGGATCAGTTGGGAGGCACCCGCCAGTGGCTTGGCGAAGTTCGAGGTGGAAGCGCAGGACTTCGATGTCCTGCTGGGGGTTTACCGCTTGAAGGCGGGGGAACCGGCGGTGCTGAAGAGCCTCGAGAAGGTCGCGCATAACGACGATGGCCGGCGGGAGCATTCCGCCGAGGTTGAGTTTGGTACCCGGGCGGGTGAGCGCTACGAGATCGCCATCGACGGCTTCGCCCGCAGTTCGGGGAGCTTTGAGTTGAAGTGGGAGTTCGAGGCGCTGGATGGCGTCGTTCCAGTGATCATCAACGGGCCGGCGGACAGAGCTTATCGGCTGGGGGACCGAGTGTTCCTGTACTATGCGGTGGACGACGACGATGACGTGAAGCTGCATTGGTTCTTCAACGACATCGAACTCGAGAACCAGGAAGGTCCCACGCTGATCCTGCCGAGCCTGACCGAGGCTCAGGTCGGGCAGTACCGACTGCGGGTGGATGTGGATCGGGTGCGTTTCTTCACGGAGCCGGTGGAGGTTCAACTGACGACGGAGGGTGATGCTGGAACCCTGGCGCGGAACAAGCCGGAGGACGCGATGGAATCGGCGCTCGTGGGTGCGGCGGCGGTCGGCCCGACGTTGCGGCGGGGAGCGGCACCGGCTGGGGACGGAGTGTCGCGGGGCTACAACGGATCGCAGGTCTTCAACACCGTCTATTCGGGTCGGGACCCGGCGGAACCGGTGCATTGCGGCCGTGGGACCGGGGCCTCGTACTGGTTCGCGTACATTCCCCCGGCTGCGGGAACGATGACGGTGGATACGGTGGGCAGCAGTTTTGACACGGTGCTGGCGGTCTACACGTACGATTTGCCGTATCTGGGTTACGCCAGCCTCCGCGATATCGAGTGCGACGATAACTCGGGTCCGGACGGAAAGACTTCACAAGTGAGTTTCGTCGCCCAGGTCGATCGGCCTTATCTGGTCGTGGTCGATGGCGTGAACGGGGCGAAAGGGCGGGCCCGGCTGAACTACCAGCTCGAAACCAACCTGGTGCCGGTGCTGCTGGCTCCGCGGGTGGTCTCGATCTCCAGGGACCGGGTGGTACCGGTGGGTACGCCGGTGAGCTTCTCGGCCGAAGTCGAGGGGACGGCTCCGTTGAGCTTCCGTTGGGTGGCTTCCGGGGGTGAACTGAGGGTGACCACGAACGCGCTGTTGGACCTGGGGCCGGCATTGCCTGCCTTCGGTGGGTCGTATCGGCTGGAAGTCGCCAACGCCGCCGGGTCCGTCACGTCCGCGCCGGTGACCTTGACCGTGTGGTCCAATCCAGTGCTGGCGGTGAATGGCGTGGGTGGGTTGGTCTTGAGGTACCACGCATCGGGTCCTGCGGTGGTGGCGCTGGAGGCGACGCCCGACCTGACGATCCCATGGTCCCCGTGGACGACGGGAGCCGCGGGCGCGGAGGGCCTCGTTGAACTGCCGGTGGACCCCGCCGTCTCGAACAAGCTTTTCTGGCGGCTGAATCCTGCTGCCGACGCCCCCTGAACGGATCTGACCCATTGCGACCCATGAGCCTTGCCGAGGATGGAACCTTTTCGTGCCTGTTGATGGACGATGACCGTGGATTCGCATCGATGCTGGCGGCACTGGTGCGGGAGCAGGGAGGGCAGCCGCTGTATTGCTCGTCGGTGGCGGAGGCGCGGGAGGTGATCCAGCGGCGGTCGTTCGACCTGGCGGTGATCGACAACCGGCTTCCGGACGGCACCGGTTACGAGTTCTATCCTGAGTTGCGGCGGCGTTGTCCGGACACCGTGGTCATGATGATCACGGGCGCACCTGAATTGGCGAAGGCGGTGGAACTGACCCGGAACGGGCTCTTCGACTACCTGACCAAGCCGGTGCAGGCGGCTGATTTCACGGCTTCGATCCAGCGGGCACGCCTCCGGTTGAGCCGGCCAGACCCGAAGGGGATTGCGGAGCTGATCGGACGGTCCACGGCAATGCAGGGCGTGGTGGATCACTTGCAACAGGCAGCACGGCACCCCGGGGTGACGGTGCTCTTGCTGGGCGAGACGGGCACGGGAAAGGACCTGGCGGCGCGGGTGCTGCACCGGTTGTCGCATCCAAAGGATCCGGAAGGAGCACCGTACATCCCGCTCAACTGTTCGGCGGTGCCGGCCGAGATGTTCGAGTCGGAACTCTTCGGGAGCGAGAAGGGGGCGTACACGGGGTCGGATCGCCGGCGGAGCGGTTTGGTGGGAGCGGCGGAGGGCGGGACCCTGTTCCTGGATGAAGTGGCCGAGATCCCTTTGCTTCAGCAGGCCAAGCTGCTGCGGTTTCTGGAATCGCGCGAGTATCGTCCTCTGGGCACGACCACGCCGCGCGAGTTCACGGGACGGATCGTGGCGGCGACCCATCGGGACCTGGCGGCGGAGGTGGCGGCCGGCCGGTTCCGCGAGGATCTCATGTATCGGTTGGATGTGATGAGCATCCGGCTGCCCTCGCTGCGGGAAAGAGCCGGGGACATCCCGGCGCTGACGGAGGCAATCGTGCAGCAGTTGGCGACGAAGTATGGGCGCCGGGCGCCCTTGGTCCGGCCGGAGGATCTGCAGGCATTGTCGGGGCATCATTTTCCGGGAAATGTGCGGGAATTGCGGAACCTGCTGGAGCGTTCGCTGCTGAAGACGCCGCCGGAATCCGCGTGGATGAACCTCGACATCGCGTGGTTGCGGCAGCGGTCGGGACAGGCGGTCGGGCTTGCGGGGACCGTTTCCTTTCCGGTGGCTGCGGCGCGGGAGGTTCCCGCGGCGGTGGCTGCCGCGGTGGTGCCGGTGCCGCCCGTGCCCGTGGTGCCGGCGGCCGAGCCGGCGAGCTTGCCGTTTCCGAGTGCGGCAACGGCGAGTGGCGGGGGAGTGGAGATTCCTGCGGACCGGAACCTGACGCCGATCGAGATGCAGGAGTACCAGTTGATCGCTCGGGTGCTCCGGGAGGAGCGCGGCGGAATCCGGCGTGCGGCGTTGCGACTGGGGCTGACGCACCAGGCGCTGCTGCGTCGGTTGCAGAAGTGGCCGGAACTCCGGCCAGCGTCGGAATAGTGCGACCGGAGACTTTCATGAATGCGACCCCATCCCGATTCCCGCGCATTGGTCTGGTTCTCTGGGCGCTCGCGTTGCTTGCGGTGTCCGGATGGGTGCGTGCAGAAGACGCCGGGGGCTCGCGGTTGGTGGAATGGGCGGGGCGGGTGGAGATTTCCCGCACGAATGCGGCGTTCACGGCGGCCGGCACGAACGTGCTGCTGGTGGTGGGCGACCGGATCCGGACCGGGCCCGCGAGCCGCGCGACGTTGCAGCTGTCAGACCGATCGGTAGTCCGCATCGGGGCAGACACGGTGCTCGAGATCCGGGCACCGGCGCAGGCCGGTGGGACGCGGCGGTTCGACCTGAAGTCCGGATTGCTCTTCTTCCTGAACCGGGAACGACCGGGCAGTGTTGAGTTCGATACGCCGTTGGTCTCGGGAGCGATCCGCGGAACGGAGTTTTCGCTGCGGGTCGATCCGGCGGATGGGGCGACGGTGCTGGGGTTGTTTGCGGGAGCAGTCGACCTGAGATCGGCACAGGGTGCGGCGGCGGTGGAGGCCGGGCAGGAGATTGAGATCCGCCCCGGGACCCCGCCGGTTCTCCGGCCGGTGTTGCCGCTACGTCGTGGGATCCAATGGACGTTCCATTATCCGATCGTGTTGGACCCGGCGTTGTTGTCGGGCGCGCTGCCGGAGGGGCTGGCATGGCGTGGGGTGGTGGAGGCCTACACGGCGGGTGATCTGGCGTCTGCTCATGCGGCGTTGCCCGCAGCCGACGGCGCAAGGGAACCGGCGTTGGCGCGGACGTTGCGCGCGGCACTGGAACTTTCGATGGGGCGGGTTCCAGAGGCGAGGGCGGTGCTGGCCTCGATTGCGCCGGGGCAGGCGGATTCGGCCGTTAGTGCGCTGGAGACCATGATCGCCGCGGTGACGATGGAGGACGGAGCCATTTCGAAAGCGGTGAACCATGGATCGGATGCCTCGGTCTCACTGGCCGAGTCCTACGCGTGGCAATCCCGGCTCGACCTCGAAGGAGCCTGGGATGCGGCGGACGAGGCCGTGCGGCTCTCCCCTCAGTTCGGGGCGGCCTGGGCCCGGCGGGCGGAGTTGGCCCTGTCGACGGATCGGCGGAGCGAGGCGGCCCGATCGCTGGAGCGGGCCCGGCAGTTGGCGCCGCGGCATGCCCTGGTGCCGGCCTTGGAGGGATACCTCGCGGTGGAAGAACGGCGATGGGACGCTGCCGAAGCGGCGTTCGGGGAGGCGATCCGGATGGATGGCTCGCTCTCGGTAGCGTGGCTGGGGCGCGGGTTGTTGCGGTCGCATCAGGGCCGGTTGGGGGAGGCGCTGGCGGATCTCCAGGTGGCGGCGGCGCTGGAACCGCAACGGGGTGCGATGAGGGCTGCGCTGGGCAAGGCGTTTGGCGAGGCGGGTGAGGATCGGCTGGCGCAAAAGGAGTTCCGGTTGGCGCGCGAATTGGACCCCGCGGATCCGACGCCGTGGTTCTACGCCGGGCTGCAGGATCTGCAGGAAAACCGATACAACGAAGCGGTGCGCAACCTCCAGGAAGCCTCGGAGCGGAATGAAGGTCGGGCGGTGTTCCGTTCGAGGCAGCAGCTGGATCGGGATCAGGCGATGCGGAGCGCGGATCTGGGTGTCGCCTATTCGGTGACGGGTCTGGATGAGGTGGCGTGGCGTGCGGCGACCCGGGCGGTGGTCGAGGACTACACGGATTTCTCCGGGCACCTGTTCACGGCCCGTTCGCTGCAGGCCCGGGAGGATCCGTCGGGATTCGACCTGCGTTGGGAGACGGCGCGTCAGGCGGAGTTGCTGGTGGCGAACCTGCTGGCACCGCCGGGAGCCGGGAATCTCTCACGGGTGTTGTCGCAGCAGGACCATCTCCGGGCGTTCGGGCTTGCACCGTTGGGAGCGTCGAGCCTGACCGAGTACCATTCGCGGGGCGATTGGGAGCAACGGGGGAGCGTGTTTGGCCAGTGGGCGGCCTTGGCCTACGCGGTGGACACGCAGTATCGGAGCCTGCGCGGACAGGGTCCGCTGCAGGGGCAGGAGTCCTTCCGCTCCTCGGTTCAGGTCCGGTTCGACCTGGGACCTTCGGACGCGATCCTGGTTCAGACCGCGGTGGGCGAGGGCAACGCGGAAGACGTGGCACGCCGGTATGACCCGGACGTTTCGACCGCCTTGAGGGCCTGGAGTCGCCGGGAACCGGAGTTGCAGGTCGGCTACCGCCACGAGTGGCGTCCGGGGATCGTGACGTTGGGCCTGGTCTCGCATCTCTCGGATCGCCTGCGGGTGGAAAACCCGGACCAGCAGACGCCGTTCCTGGTGCACCGAGGGGGTGCGCCCGCCGGCTTCGGAACCGTGGCAAGTCACGGACTGGAGTTGGAAAGCACCTTTGAACTGAACTCGGTGGAACTGCAGCAGGTCGTCCAGGGCGAATGGCAGGGGCTCGTCGCTGGCGCGAGGTACCAGTCGGGCGACGTCGACACGCAATCGCGTCTGGTCCCCGTGCTTCCAGGGCCGGTGATCGCCGGAGTGAATCGGTCTGACCTGGAACGGGCGAATGGCTACGCCTATTGGCAGGTTCGGCCGTGGAACTGGATCCGGGCGTGGGCTGGCGTCTCGTACGATCACGTGGAGTATCCCGGCAACGCGGATCTCGCTCCGGTGGCAACCGGGGGATCGGACGGATCGAGTCGTTCGCTGTTGGCGCCGAAGGTGGCGCTGGCACTCATGCCCTGGAAAGGCGCGGAGGTTCGTGCGGGGTTTACACGATCCCTGGGAGGTTTGTATTTCGACGATTCGATGAGGCTTGAGCCCGGCCAGATTGCCGGATTCGGCCAGTCGTTCCGAAGCCTGGCACCGGAATCCGTCGTTGGGCTGGTGCCGGCAACGGCCTTCGAGACCGTCGGCGTGAGATGGGATCAGAAGCTGCCCCGGGACGTGTACGTCGGGATCGAGGCGCTTCGGCTGGAGTCAGACGGGAGCCGGGGCGTAGGCATCCTGACGAATTCACTGCCGTTCCCGGTGGCGGATTCGCCCTCCCAATTGGGGCAGTCGGTGGATTTCATCGAACGTTCCGTGGCTGGATACGCGGGTGTGCTGGTGGGGGATTCGTGGTCGGCCGGAGTGCGGCCGCGCATCTCCGATGCGGAGTTGGTGACGCGGTTCCCATCGTTGCCGGCCGGATTGCCGGGACTGGACGAGATGGCAGGTACCCGGTCGGCCACGCTGGTCGAGGTGGGGTTGTGGTTGCGCGTGAATCATCCATCCGGGTTTTTCGCAGGGTGGGACAGCACTTGGCGGCAACAGCGTGTGTCGGGTGGCTCAGCAGCCCGGCCCGACGAGGTCTTCTGGCAGCACGACGTGCACGTCGGGTACCGCTGGCCGCGGCGGCATGCGGAGGTGCGGGTCGGGGTGTTGAACCTGACGGATTCGGATTACCGGTTGGATCCGCTGAACCTGTTGGCCGAGCCGGCAAGGCAGCGGACGTTTCATGCGAGCTTGCGGTTGAATTTCTGAGGTGAGGGGGCTGACGGCGGGGTTCAACTCCGATTTGTAGGCTGCGTGCCCCACGCGGCGGTTCATGATCCACGCCGGGGGAGGGCACCCGGCCTGCTTGTTCGCTACGGAGCCAGGACTGCCTCCTGACGTCGGCAGCTACGGGGGAGGTGAATCTACTTCAGGAGGCGCCAGAGCCGTTGGAGCAGGTGGAGTTGGGAGAGGTCGACGGCCTTGAAGGAGTCGGTGGTGGCTTCGAAATAGGTTTGGGCCTGCCACCTGGCCCAGAGCGTGTCACGGGTAACCGTGGCGCGGGTTACGGTGGCCTGGGAGCAAGAGGCCTCGGTCTCGATCCATTGCCGGAGATAGGGCGAGTAGAGATGCTCGGTGATGATGGAGTCCGCGGTGGCATGGTAGCGCCAGAGCGCGTTGGCGATGCGTCGCTGGCCCAGAAAGCGGAGCCCATGAAAGTGGTAGAAGACCGGGCGCAGGCCATTGGAGTTGAGGTGACCGTCCACGAGCGAGAGCGGGAAGTCGCGGAGGTTCCAGGGCGCGAGGCCGGCGACGGGCGGCTCAAGGATCGTGACCTCGCCGGGGAAATCGACGGGCCATGAATCCAGGTAACGCTGGTCGGCGAAGCGTCGGTGCTGCTCATCGACTCGGTGGAAGCACCATTCCAGGCACTGGCGGCGCCACTGCTTGAGGCAGGCGCGTCCTGCGGCGTCATTCCGGAATCCCTGGAACGAGACGTTGAACTCTCCGGTCTTCAGGCCCGCTTGACGCATCGGGAGGGTGAACGCGTGTCGAGTGATGAAGATGGGCTTCCGTTCGAGGACCTGGAGGAGTGGGGTGGGGTCCGACAGGAAGAAAAGATCCGCGTCGAGGGAGACCACCGCATCGAAGTGCCCGGTGTCGAGGAGATGGAGCGGCAGGCAGGGACTGAGGGTGAAGCAGTACTCGCCATGGCTGCGGTTGAGGCGGGCGCGGGGCAGTTCAGGGTCGGCGGCTTCGAGCTCGCCGATGGGGACGGGGTGGATGCCTGGCTCGCCCAGTTGCGAAAGCCACGTGTGGGAAACTTCGTCGAGGCAGAGGGCGAAGACCGTGGGTGATGGTGCCGGCAGCCAGCGGCGGAGCGACCGGAGCATGGTCAGCCCGCGTGAGAGATATTGACGATCGAAGAGCGTGCAGAAGGCGACGTTCACCGGGTGGCGGGTTCGAGGACGAATCCGGCCCATTCGAACCGTTGGCCGCCGATCCAACCCGGATCGTCACACGCACTGACCGAAGTGCCCGCGATGTGGAAGCGGGACGCGATTTCGCGGTTCAGGATTTCGTGCGCGAAGAACCAGAAGGGGGACTCCATGCGGTAGATGATCTCCGGCACGGCCTGACGGGTGAGGCGATGCCGAGGTACGCCGCGGAGCATGGCGACGCGCTCGATGAGTGTCCAAGGGGCCCGGAGGGCGGCGAATTCGTCGAGAAGGTGGATGGGATCCGGGACGTACGGCAGGACGCCAGCAGCAACGACGATGTCCGGTGGTCCAAAGGCATCGATGGCTTCCTGGATGGATTCGAAGAACCGGACGTCGGGGTCGTTGACGACCGCCCGGGCGGCGCGGGCCACCTCCGGGATCTCGACGACGGCCCACTGGATCTGTCCGAACCGATGGAGCCACGTCCGGTTCTGGAAGAAACCGGCACCGAAGCCTCCGCCGAAGTCGAGGACGGTGCGTGGGCGGCGGGACGCCTGAGCGAGGCTGGCGAGAGCGGTGAGCAGTGGCCATTCGGGGCGCGGTTCCGTGGACAGAATCCCGTCCCGCTCATGGTGCGCTGCGCCCGTGGCCAGGGCGCGGTGGGCGCGAGCATAGGCCTCGCACATGGGCCCGGGGGCCGAGGTGCGGCAGGCGGCGACTGCGGAGGCCCAGTCCGGGTAGTCGCCCGACCACATCGAGGAGTTGAGCCTGAGGATGCGGGCGGCATGTTCGACGGTTCGGCAGGCCAGGATACCCGGCGTCAGATCCCGGAGTCGTCCTGTCAGCCCGCCGTGCATCACTGCTGCGGCACGCGGTGGATGGTGTGGAGGATTTCGCTTTCGACGGCTTGGCCGGTAGCGGACTTGAGGGCGTAGCGGATGCGCTGCTGCATCGCGGGAAGGGTGGAGGCGAGCGTCAGGCGGACGGTCTTGCCGTCCGGCGCGAGCTCGGCGGCCGTCACGTCGACCGTGTCGTGTCCCTTGGCGGTGGGATCGGAGATGCGGAATTCGGGCGAGCCGTACTTCTCGGTCCACTGGTAGTTCCAGCGATCGACGCTCCAGTTCTGGAGGTCACGCACGGTGGAGGGGTCGAGGGCGTCGGTGAAGGTCAGCTCAACGCCGGTCTTCCGGACGTGGAGGTCGCGGGGCATGGTCACCGGCTTGCCGGTGTAGCGGACGCGGTGGAATGCGCCTTGGCGCGCGCCGTTGGACTGCCAGATGACGAGGCCGCAGGTGTAGAGCTGGCCGTCGAGGGGGCTGAAGCGGGAACGCATGATGCCGGACTCGAAGCGGAGCGGGAACCGCACGACGCCGGCCTGGCGGACGCCATCGACCTCCTCGTGCATGACCTTGAAGAGCGAGCAGGTGCCGTAGCTGGTATGGAGGAGGTCGCCTTCAAAGGGACCCCAGCGCTTGCTCGTCACCCAGGCCTGACCGCCGGAGGAATTGTCCGCGTTCTTGGGAAGCCAGAACAGGGGTAGGTCGTAATCCGTGGGCTTGGGAGTGCGGTGGGCCGTGAAGACGTGGCCGTAAAAACCACCGGGCTTCATCCAGTTCACGCGGGACGCGGGAACCCAGTTGCCCTCGTTGTCGCTGGAGGTGATCTGGTCGGCGGGACCCATGCCGATGCCATTCGGGGCCCGGAGGCCGGTGGCGACGACGGAGAGCGTCTTGCCGTCCGGAGTGACCTTCAGGAGCGTGCCGTGATGCGGGATGCGGGCCTCGCCGAGGTTGCCACCCTTGTTGAAGTAGAAGTTGCCGGCACGGTCGGTTTCGAGGCCGAGGCAGAACTCGTGGTAATGGTCGGTGATCGTGGTGTCGTTGTTGAAGTTCTCGTAGTGGTCAGCCTCGCCGTCGTTGTTGAGATCGTGCAGGCGGGTGATCTGGTCCCGCCCAAGGACATACACCTTGTCGTGGACGATGCGGAGGCCGAGGGGTTGGAAGAGGCCGGAGGCGAAGCGTTGCCACCGGACGTTCTGAAGGCCTTCGTCGAGGCCAGAAACGATCCAGACGTCGCCGGAGACGTTGCAGATGGCGGCCCGGGTGGCGTCCTGGAAGAAGTCAAAGCCTCCGAAACGGAGCCACGACTTCTGGGGGTTCTCGTCGGGCCAGGTGATGGTGTCGACGACGTAGGGTCCGTCGCCGCCGCTGGTGGCGAGCTTGCCCTGGGTGACGAGGGGTTCGCCCCAGATTCTCGGGCCGGGCTTGAGGTCGGCCCGCAGGTCGGCCGGGGCGCTGCGTTTGAACAGTGGCCCGCCCTCCGGCAAGAAGGTCAGGCGGAAAGGCTGGTTGGCCTTGGTTGCGGGAACGGCGAGCCAGAGGGTCGAGTCACGGAGTTCGAATCGAGCCTCCCCGAGCAGACCGTCGACGCGGACTTCCACGCCGGTGGAGTTGGTGCCGTGACGGAAAGTGGCAGAGTTCGGGGATGCGGAGATGTTGCGGGAGGGAACTTCGGCGATGCGGAGCATCCTTGGGCCGGAGTCGCGGGTGAATTGGATGACACGGTTGAACATCCTTCCCTCGAAGCTGGGTTGTTCCAGGACACCGGTGTCGCCGAGGTCGTACTCGAGGACGACGCGGTCGCCGTGACGATGGAGTCCCTTCCAGTGGCCCCACGCGTCGGGGAGACGTTCGAACTTCGTGGCGCGTGGGTCCTTGAGGTCCGTGGTGGTGGCCCAGCCGGGGCCATTGGAGGTGGCGAACATCACGTCACCCCACGGTTCCGGGAGGCCTTCCATGCCGTCGCGACCGCGGGGTAGGTGGAGGAAGCCGCCGGACCAGGCGGCATTCCAGCGGAGACTCATGGTGTCGAAGTTGACGGCGGCCGGGGCAGCCTCGGACCCCACGCGGACCGTGATGGTCTTCAGTGCGGCAGCGGAGCCCTTCAGGTTGGACGAGAAGAAGGGACCTTGGTCCATCTGCTCCCATTTCCATCGGCCAGCGGCGTCCGTGGGAATCGGAGGCTTGGCCTTCTGGGCAAGTGCGATGGCGCCGGACGTCAGGAGGCCGGCCAATGCGAGGGTATGGAGGCGGAGCACATCCGGGATGTTCCCGGGATGGCGCGCGGATCCAAGGAGGAATTTTGCTGGATCAGGCTGGACTGTTCGGCGTCGGCCCGGGCGCCGGCCTTCCGAGTGCGCGGTCGAGGGCCCGGACGAGCTCGGCCTTTCGCACCGGCTTCGGGATGAAGTCATCCATGCCGGCGTTCAGGCAGAGTTGCCGGTCGCGTTCAAGGACGGACGCCGTCATGGCAATGATGTGGGTGCGTGGGCGGCCAGGCTCAGCCTGCTCCAGGCGCCGGATGCGGCGGGTGGCCTCGAAGCCGTCCATGTCCGGCATCTGGCAGTCCATGAGGATGACCGGGTAGTGCGACTCCTCGACACGGCGGAGGACCTGGATTCCGTTCTCGGCGATTTCGCATTCGAAGCCGAGGCGCCGGAGCATCTGCCGCGAGAGCTCCTGGTTCACCGGGTGATCCTCGGCAACGAGGATCCGGATGAGTCCCTGGGGCGCCGGGGCGGCGGGCGGCGCGACCTTGACGGGCGGGCGGGGCGTGGGCCGGACGATGGGCTCAGGCGGCGGAGCCGGCACCGGGGGTGGTGTCGTCGCAGCGTGGGGCGGCAACTCCCGGGCGAAGGCTTCGACGAGCTGCCGGAGCGCCTGCCGGCGGATGGGCTTGCACAGGATGTGTTGGAATCCGGTGGCCTGAAGGTGATTGGTCGGTGGGCGGCGTACGGAGTCGACGACACCGACCCGGCGGAATCCGGGGAGTGCGCCATGGGGTTGGGGCGAGATGCTCGGGTAGCGGATGAATTCAAGGGAGACGGGCGCACTGTTGTCCTCGGGGGCGACGACGGCAACGCCGGAAGCCTCAAGGTAGCTGGAGAGGACTTCGTCAGATCGGATGCTTCCGGTGCGGACGAGGGCAACGAGGTTGGGGAAGGCGCGGTGGGGTGGGGAGGCTGCGCCAGCGGCAGAGGGCGCGGGAACGGGGATCTCGAACCAGAACGTGGAGCCGAGCCCCGGGGCGCTGTCGAAGTCGATGGTGCCGCCCATCAATTCAACGAGGCGCCGGGTGATGGCGAGGCCGAGGCCTGTGCCGCCGAAGCGTCGGGTGGTCGACGCGTCGGCCTGGGAGAACGAGCGGAACAGGAGGGGGCGCTGTGCCGGGGATATGCCGATGCCGGAGTCCCTGATGTTGAATCGAAGGAGGGTGAAGGGGCCGCCGCTCCGGGTGGAGTCGGTGCTGGCTTCGAGGGCGACAAAGATCTCGCCCTTGGAGGTGAACTTGAGGGCGTTGCTGAGCAGGTTGTTGAGGATCTGGCGCAGGCGGCCGGAATCGCCGCGGATGACGTGGGGCACTGAGGGGGCGAAGCAGACGTTGAAGTCAATGCCGCGCGTGAAGGCTCCAGCGGCATGGAGCTCGCAGGTGGTTTCGACCAGTTCCTCCAGGTCGAACTCGGATTCCTCGAGCGTGAGTCGGCCGGCCTCGATCTTGGAGAAGTCGAGGATGTCGTCGAGGATGCGGAGGAGCGATTCGGCGGAGCTTCGCGAAGTGCGGGCGAGTTCCGCCTGTTCGGGGGTGAGGGGAGTGTCGAGGAGGAGTTCCGTGGTGCCGATGATGCCGTTCATCGGGGTGCGGATCTCATGGGACATCGTGGCCAGGAACTCGGACTTGGCGCGGTTGGCGGCCTCGGCGGCCTCGGCGAGGAGGCGGGTCTCGTCGATGGCCCTCTCGAGTTGGGCGTTGGAGCTGGCGAGGTTGTGGTTGGTGACCTCGAGACGGTCGCGCGCCTCGATCAGGCGGGCCTGGGTTTCCTGGTGCAACTGGACTTCGGCGCGGAGTTCACGGGTGCGCTGTTCGACGCGCACCTCGAGGGCGGCATCGCGCTCCTCGACTTCGTGCAGCATGTCGTTGAAGCCCTCGGCGAGCTTGGAGAGTTCGGGCACCGGGGTTGTGGCGGCGCGCAGGCTGTAGTCGCGGCGTTCAGCGACTTCTGCCATGGTGGCGACGAGTTGGTCGACGGGCCGTGAGATCTGCCGTTGGAGTACCGTGGTCAGCCAAGCGGAGAACCCGAGCACGGCCAGCATCAGGATGAGCAGCAACGTCGCCGAGCGCGTGAACCGCTCGCGCAACGGGGTGAGATCCGCTTCGATGTACAGGGTGCCGCGCTGGGCTCGGTCCGCGCGGGCAGGTTCCATGACCCCGATCCGCAATTCGGCGGGAGTCCAGTCGGCGGGAACGGTCGACGGCAACGGAAACGGCTGGACGGAACGGATGGGCTGGCGGCCGGTCGGGCCCGGCCGGTCGCCGGGAAGGACGAGGGTGGTGGTGACGTACTCGTTCGTGGTCGGACCGGGTGTGGGCGGGGTGAAGACGAGGTTGCTGGCCCCTCGGGAGGCAAAGACGCTCCCGTCGTTGGAATAGATGACCGCACCCGCAATCCCCCGGTTCCGGATGACGAGGCCGAACTGGTTCTGCGCCGCTTCGACATCCTCGAAAAGGATCGCGGCCCCGCCCAACTCGCCGAGCAATCGCGCGTCCTCCTGAAGCTTCTCATGGGTTCGCCGGGTTGCGTTGCGATAGTCGGTCCAGAGAACGGCCGCACCCAGAAGCAGGACCGCGAGCACGGTGGTCACCAGGCTCGTGGCGATCAACCGGGCGCGGAGGGATCTGGGAAACCAAGGCTTCATCAGTTCGTCGGTTCGTCGATCCAATTGATTCTGCTCAGCGAGGCTAGTTGGGAACTGAAGCGGATGCCGAGCCGGGACGCGGCTTCCCGCGAAATCTCAATCCGCGAGATCTCTTCTGTGAACAGCAGATTGACGGCACCGCCAGCTTTGGCAAACCCGGGTTGCTCACCGACAAGCAGGATCGGCGATTTTCGGACCGTCTCGGGAAGGCCGGAGATTCCCTTCCGGTTGTCGCGTCCGAGGTAGACCAAGCGGACATCCTTGAGGGAGTCCGGAAGCTGGCGTCGGACCTGGATCGGGTGGTCACCCACCTTCTGCTCAGCGGCGACCTTCTGGAGTTGGACCGCGACCTCGGGAGCGTCGAGCACAACGCACACAAAGATGGAGTTCGACGAGGTGATGGAGTTCGTCGGCCACTGCACGTACGGGAGGATCCTCATCAAGGCCGCGACCTTCACTGCCGCGGGCTGCGCGGAGGGGAGCTTCCCCGTGGACTGGGCCTTCATCAGCAACGCCGGGCCAATGAGCGCAAGAAGACAGAGCGCTCCTGTCACGAGGCCCCTGAGGACCCGCGCAAACCCATGCCCTTCAGCCCCTGCTTTGCCTTTGGTCGGGGCCATTCTCAGAACGCGTAGCTGACCTTGACGCGGAACGTGCGGCCGTCCTGCAGCAGGAGGCGTTGGTTGAGCTCGGAACCGGTTGGATCGCTGTAGTGCCGGTCGAAGAGGTTGTAGACGGACGCGGACAGTTCGAGGCCGTTGACCCAGCGGTACGAGAAGAGGGTGAGATTGGCGACGAACTGGGGATCCGAGGAGATGCCCTCACCGGCGTGGCGGTGCGAGATGTACCGGCCCTCGATGCCGGCTGTCAGCCGGTCGGTCCAGAGCGGGATGGTGAGCTGGCCCTGGGCGATGTGATGGGGCGAGTTGCTAAGGCGGGTGCCCGTCTGGCGGTCTTCGGCGCTCTGCCGTGCGTAGGAGAGGCGCGTGCGCCAGCCATTGCCGAACCGGGCATCCACTTCCGCCTCGATTCCCTGGCCGCGGGCCTGGTCGACGTTCCGGTAAACCAGCAGGTCGTCGGCGGGGTCCACGACCTGACCGATGAGATCGTCCGCTTCGAAGCGGTAGGCGGAGATGGACGCGCGCAGGTGCCTCCCGAGCTGTTGCTCGAGCGTCAGTTCGTAGGTTCGGATCGACTCCGGCTTGAGGTCCGGGTTGACCTTCTGGGTGCTGTTGCCGTCCGAGTAGTACATCTCGTAGGCATTCGGGGCCCGGAAAGCCGTCCCGTAGATGGCCTTCAGCGTGGTGCCCGGACGGGCCTGCCAGATGCCCGCGACACGTGGGTTCCAGGAATCGGGGCCGAGGGAGTATTTGTCGTAGCGCCCACCCACGGAGAGGGTCACGGGCTCGACCACCTTCCAATCCGCCTGGGCGTACGCACCCCAAAGGCTGGAGGAGTGCGTGTCCGAAAGCTGGGTGAAGGCCGGATCCCGGGAGAACGTGAACTGGTCCTGCTGGACGTTCTGCCGCCCCTCAAAGCCTCCCGTGAGGGTCAGGCGTTCCCAGAATTCCCGCCGAACCAGCACTTCCTCGCCGATCCAGCGGGAGCGGTAGTTGTCGTATTGCAGGAAGGGAATCCCCGGGAACGCGGGGGCCGCGTCCGAGTAGGCGTAACGCCCATCGTAGTCGTTCTGGTTGATGGCAAGGCTGGCGACGAGTTCGACCTCGTTCTCGAACTGGTGCTCCAACCGGATCCGCCCATATGCGAGCATGTCGGTCGTCTCGTTCCGGGGATCGCCGAAGCTAGCCTCGTAAGGCGCGGTCGGGAGCTGCTTGAGCCGGTTGACGTAGCCGACTTCCAGGCTGAGGCCCTTCCAGGCCAGCCGGCCGAACGCGTTCTGGGCCTCCTCGTGGTCCAGTCCGATCGCCCGGCCGTCGGAGCCGGGCGGAGAATCAAACTCGGGGAAGTACAGGGAGTCCCATCCGTCCCGGTTCATGAGCGTGCCTGAGACGAGGAATTCCACCTCGTTGTCCCAGTGGTGGCCGAGGGAGATCCGGCCCTTGTAGTAGCCCGGGCTGCCTCCTTCGAAGGACGCCTCGCCGGCCTGGAAGGCCTTGGGTTCGCGGGTGACGATGTTGATGACCCCGAAGAAGGCACTGCTGCCGTACATCGCTGAACCCGGCCCACGGACGATCTCGACCCGCTCCACCAAATCGAGATCGAGGATGAACTCGGTTCCGATGAGGGCGCCTTCCGTCAGCCCATCGTTCGTTCGCTGACCATTGACAAGGACCAGGACCCGGGAGTTGTAGTCGCCCGGACGATTGAAGCCACGGGCACCGAGATAGAAATAGTTGCGGTCGTAGGAGACGTAGAAGCCTCGGACCCCTCGGAGGACGTCGGCCAGGGTCTGGTAGCCGAGGTGCTGGATCTGTTCGCGATCGACTACCGTAACCGAGGCAGGAGCATCGGTGGTCAGTTGGGATCGCTTCGACGCTGCAGTAACGCTCTCGATCTTGACCTGAAGGAGTTCCTCCAGGCTGAGCTGGGAAAGCTCGGTGGCGTCTGGGCCTTGGGCTTGGACGGCGCGAAAAAGCGCAGCCACGCCGATGGCGGCGAGGCCGATCCTTTTTCTCGCCCCCGGGGAGTGGGATGGGGTGGAAGCGAACATGGAAGCGGACTCCTTCGGGCGTCAGGATAGAACGTGGTCGGGCGGGATAACGAGTACGGATTTTGGGCATTGCTAGGCGCGGGCTGGGCATGTGTTGACATCGTGGCGGAGGGGCGTTTTGGACTTTGTGAAAGAATTCACAAAAGCCGCTTGCAGGCCCGGGAGGCCAACCATAGTTTGCCGAGGTCCGCCGCCCGCAGGCCCGGGCCTCAATCCCTATGGAGACCACAGAGCTGACGCCTTCCGCCCGCCTTCAGACCGAGTTCGGATACAACTCGAAGATCGAGGGCGAGGTCGTCCACACGCAGTTGGACGCAGCCCTCAACTGGTTCCGCAAGAACTCCTTGTGGCCGATGCCGATGGGGTTGGCCTGCTGCGCTATCGAGCTCATGGCCGCGGGTGCGAGCCGCTTCGACATCAGCCGGTTCGGCTCCGAGGTGATGCGGTTTTCGCCCCGCCAGTCGGATGTCATGATCGTGGCCGGGACGGTGACCTACAAGATGGCCCTGGCGGTGCGCCGGATCTACGAACAGATGGCCGAGCCGAAGTGGGTGATCGCAATGGGTGCGTGCGCCTCCACCGGCGGAATGTACCGGTCCTACGCGGTGCTCCAGGGGGTGGACAACATCGTGCCGGTGGATGTCTACATCGCTGGCTGCCCGCCGCGTCCCGAGGCGTTGCTGGACGCCCTGATCAAGCTTCAGGAAAAGGTCGGTCGCGAGCCGATCACCAAGACCCTCAAGAAGGATGTCGCGCCGCTGAAGTACGGTCGGCTGGGTCTGGAGATTTCGGCGACGAGCATTGAGGAAACCCGGAAAAACAAGGCCTGACAGTGGCATCCGCTCTCGAATTGGCACGGCAACTCCGGGAGGCA
Organism: Limisphaerales bacterium; assembly: GCA_965284395.1. Taxonomy (GTDB): domain Bacteria; phylum Verrucomicrobiota; class Verrucomicrobiia; order Limisphaerales; family UBA9464; genus UBA6176. Next base: position 3,263,318 of record OZ260084.1, read on the forward strand.
TTCCCGGAACTGATTGCGCCCCCCACGGAGTTCCGTGGCGAGGCGACCTTGGTGGTGCTGGATCCGGAAAGGGTTCCGGAGGTTTGCCGGCACGCGAAGGAGGTGCTGGGCTTTGACATGCTTCTGGACCTGTCGGGCGTGGACAACTACGGGGATGATCCCCGCTGGCTGGTGGTCTACGAGCTTCTGGGGTTGGGTCATGGGCAGCATCTCCGATTGAAAACGGCGGTGTCCGAGGAGAGGTCCGAGTTGCCGACCGTTTCCAGTATCTGGCGGACGGCGGATTGGCACGAGCGGGAAGTCTTCGACATGATGGGCATCCGTTTCTCGGGTCACCCGGATCTTCGTCGGATCCTGATGTGGGATGGGTATCCCTATCATCCGCTTCGCAAGGACTTCCCGTTGGCGGGCAAGGAGACCTCGCTGCCCGAAGTGGCATTTACCCGGCCAGCCCCTCTGGAGGGCGGCCCGTTCGTGACGGTGGCCAGCACGGCCGACAGCATTGCCCGCGAGCCGCGGGCGAGGAATCCCCAGGAGTAAGGCGAGTTCCCCATGGCGACTTCCCAGACCATCGAGTTTCGCGACCCCGGCGTCCGGGCGGCTGCATCGGCCGCTTCCGCCGACGAGCTTCAGGACCTGCACGGCGACAAGCTGGTGCTCAACATGGGGCCGTCGCATCCGTCGACCCATGGCGTGCTCCGCGTCCTGATCGAACTGGACGGTGAGACGATCACCAAGGCGATGCCGGACCTCGGTTACCTGCACCGCGGGGACGAGAAGATCGCCGAGAACATGACCTACAACCAGTTCATCCCTTATACGGATCGACTGGACTACCTCGCGCCGCTGGCGAACAACGTGGCGTATGCGCTGGCCGTGGAGAAATTGCTGGGGATCCACGATTCCCTGCCTCCGCGGTGCCAGTACATCCGGGTGATCTGCTGTGAGTTGGCGCGGATCTCGGCGCACCTGTTGGGGTTGGGGGCATTTGCGATGGATGTCGGGGCCCTGACCGTCTTCCTCCACACGTTCACCGAGCGTGAGAAGATCTACAATTTCGCGGAATGGCTGACCGGGGCACGATTCACGACGAGTTATACCCGGATCGGCGGTGTGACCCGGGACCTGCCGGCGGGCTGGGCTGCCAAGGTCCTTAAGTTCTGTGACGAGATCCTCGTGACCTTGGCGGACGTGGATCGGCTGCTGACGCGCAACCCGATCTTCGTGAACCGCACCCGGGACGTCGGAGTCATCACGAAGGCGCAGGCGATCACTTACGGGATTACAGGACCCAACCTGCGGGGAAGCGGCGTGGACTACGACGTCCGCAAGGCTACGCCTTACCTTTGCTACAAGGATCTGGAGTTCGACATCCCGGTTGGTTCGGTGGGCGACTGCTACGACCGCTACCAGGTCCGGCAGGAGGAGATGCGCCAGAGCGTCCGCATCCTGCGGCAGGCCTTGCAGAAGCTGCCGGGCGGCCATGAGAACACGTCCCATGAACCCGTGCAGGTGACGGATGGCAAGGTGTTCCTGCCGCCCAAGGCGAAGGTCCTGACGAGCATGGAGGAGCTGATCCATCAGTTCATGCTGGTGACTCAGGGCATCAACGCCCCGGTGGGCGAGGTTTACTTTGGTGCGGAGAATCCGAAGGGCGAACTCGGCTTCTACATCCATTCGCGGGGCGGCGGAACGCCCCACCGCCTCAAGATCCGTGCCCCATCGTTCGTCAATCTGAGCATCCTTCCTGAAATCCTTCCCGGCCACCTGATGAGTGACGTCGTCTCGATCCTGGGATCGATCGACTTCGTGATGGGTGAGGCGGACCGGTGACCCAGCCCGAGACATGAGCTTTACCATCCCTGCCAAACTGGAGGCCCAGCTGGATGAGCTGACCACGCACTACCCGCAGAAGCGGAGTGCGTCGCTGATGTTCCTGCACGCGTTGCAGGAGCACTTCGGATACGTCTCGCCGGAGGCGGTCGAGTGGACAGCCCGGAAGCTCGGGTTGCAGCCCATCAACGTCCAGGAGTTGGTGACGTTCTACCCGATGTTCCGGCAGCAGCCGCTGGGCAAGACTCAGGTGAAGGTCTGCCGCACGTTGAGCTGTGCATTGGCTGGCTCCGAGTCGCTCCGGAAGCACTTTGTCGAGAAGCTCGGCTTGGATGCGCACAAGCACGGCCCCCAGACCACCGCAGACGGGAAGTTCACGGTCGAGTTCGTCGAATGTCTGGCGAGCTGCGGCACGGCCCCGGTGGTGATGGTGAATGACGATCTCGTCGAGAAATGCACCGCGGCGGACTGCGACCGGATCCTTTCGAAGGGACGCTGAATCTCCCCATGTTTTCCACTGCCACAACAGAGATGACTTCGGAGGGACCGAAGGGTTCCGGTCGGGGAGACTGTATCGTGGGTGGGGCTCTTGGGTGCGTTGAAAACCTCGCATTCCGGGGGATTTTCGAAGGGGATGCCGTCAGCACCGAAGGAGCGTCGCGTGGGGGGAAGTCCGCTCAAGCTATCTTCAAGAAGGCCAACTCGGTGAGTTGGCTGCCCGACATGGATTTGAACCATGACAAACAGATCCAGAGTCTGCTGTGCTACCGTTACACCATCGGGCAGTCGATAGGCCGGTCACGCTAGCGGGGAATTCGTTGGAGTCAAGTATCACCATGCCTCAAGAGCAAAGACTCATCCTGAAGCACGCCGATCAGCCGGGTTATACGCCCGACATCGAGTGCTATATGCGCCACGGCGGATACGAGGCCCTTCGCAAGGCCCTGGCCACGCCGGGCCGCGATCTTCCGGACGGCAAGAAGATGACGCCGCGGGAAGTGATCCGTGACGAAGTCCTGAAGTCCGGGCTGCGGGGCCGAGGTGGCGCAGGATTTTCGGCCGGCCTGAAGTGGAGCTTCGTCGATCGCCGGAGCGGGAAGCCGATTTACCTCATCTGCAACGCGGACGAATCCGAGCCGGGCACGTTCAAGGACCGGCAGATCCTCCACAAGGATCCGCACCAACTGGTCGAGGGCATGATCATCTCGTGCTGGGCGAACGACGTGAAGCTCGCCTACATCTACATCCGGGGCGAGATGCCGCACGGGGCGCGCCTTTTGAACAAAGCCCTCGATGAGGCGCGGGCGAAGGGGTTCCTTGGAAAGAACATCCTCGGATCCGGGTCGGATCTGGAGATCTACGTGCATCGCGGCGCCGGGGCTTATATCTGCGGCGAGGAAACGGGCCTGATCGAATCGCTGGAGGGCAAGCGTCCGTACCCCCGCATCAAGCCGCCCTACTTCCCGGCCGTGCTCGGGTTGTACATGTGCCCGACGATCGTGAACAACGTCGAGACGCTGTGCCACGTGCGTCACATCGTGAACATGGGTGGCGCAGAATATGCGAAGCTCGGCACGCCCAACAACACAGGGACGCGGATCATCTCGCTGAGCGGCGACGTGAAGAACCCGGGCTATTTCGAGGTTGAGGTTGGCAAGGTGACGCTTGGCGAGGTCATCTTTCATGAGAACTTCGGCGGCGGGCTGAAGCCGGGGCGTTCCCTGAAGGCCATCATCCCCGGTGGCTCCTCGTCCAAGGTCCTCAAGGCTGGCGAGAAATTCAAACTCCGGAAGAAGGGGCCGGATGGTCAGATGGTAGCGGTCGAGACCGACCTGTTGGACCTGCCCTACGACTTCGATTCGCTCCAGCAGGCTGGCACGATGTCCGGTTCCGGTGCGGTGATCGTGATGGATGACACCCGCGAGATCGTGGACGTGCTCGCGAACGTGTCCGAGTTTTACGCGCACGAGAGCTGCGGGCAGTGCACGCCGTGCCGCGAGGGAGCGCTCTGGATGTCCAAGGCGCTTCATCGCATGACGACGGGAGGGGGCCGAACGCAGGACGCGGATTACCTGCTCCACATCGCCCAGAACATCCAGGGCCGGACGATCTGCGCCTTCGGCGAGGCGGCTTCCTGGCCGGTGCTTTCCTTCGTGAAGAAGTTCAAGGACGACTTCGTTGCCCGCGGCAAGGCGGACGAGGAAGCCCGGGCCAAGGGGATCGTTCCCGCCTCCCACCACTGAACTGAACATTTCGACCATGTCCAACGCAGCGACCACCGCCCCAGCGCCCGCAGCGCCGCCTCCCGTCGAGAAGATCCGGATCAAGGTCGACGGGCGCGAGATCGACGTGCCGAAGCTCATGCCGGACTGGCAGGGCAAGCTCGTTCCCACGACGATGCTCCAGGCCTGCCAGATCGCCGCGCAGGAAGTGCCGCACTATTGCTACCACCCGAAGCTGCCCATCGCGGGCAACTGCCGCATGTGCCTCGTGGAGTTTGGCACGCCGGTGATGGACCCGGCGACGAAGAAGCCGGTGCTGAATGAGGACGGCTCGCCGAAGATTGCCCGCTCTGTCCTGCCCTACGAACCCCAGACCCCGCGGGGCGCGATTGCTTGCGCAACGCCGATCTCGCCGGGCATGGAGATCTATCCTTCCTCGCCTGCGACCAAGCAGATGCGGGAGTCGGTGCTTGAGTCCCTGCTGATCAACCATCCCCTCGACTGCCCGATCTGCGATCAGGCCGGTGAGTGCAAGCTTCAGGAATATTCGGTCCAGCACGGTCAATCCGCCTCGCGCTTCATCGAGCCCAAGGTCCACAAGCCGAAGGCGGTCGATCTCGGACCGCGCATCGTCCTCGACGACGAGCGCTGCGTGCTGTGCACCCGCTGCATCCGGTTCACGCGGGACATCGCAGGCGATGACGCCCTGGGCATCGTGAACCGGGGTTCCTACAACACGATCTCGGCGGCACCGGGGAAGCAGTTCGACAACAACTATTCCCTCAACACGGTCGACATCTGTCCCGTGGGCGCTCTGACGTCGAAGGATTTCCGCTTCAAGATGCGCGTCTGGTTCCTCAAGGAGACCAAGAGCGTCTGCACGTCGTGTTCGACCGGTTGCAACATCACGATCGGATCGCGGGAAAACGTCATCCACCGGTTCGAGCCGCGCGACAACGACGCGGTGAATGCGAGCTGGATGTGCGATGCGGGTCGCCTGAACTACCAATGGATCGGCCGGGCTGACCGTTTGCAGGACGTGGTGGTCAAGGGCGTGAAGTCCACCTGGTCACAGGCTTTGGGAGAGATTGAGACGCTGTTGCGCAACGCGGCCGAAGGCAGCGTGGCGATCATCGCCAGCGCCCGTCAGACCACCGAAGAGCTCCATCTTCTGCGCCGGCTTTCCGTGCGGTTGGGCGCACTGACGGATGCCGTCGAGCGTGAGGGTGAGCCGGACCGCCTCCTTGTCAGTGCTGATCGCAATCCCAATAGCCAGGGCGCGCGTCTCACGGGCATCGCCTATACCGAAATAGGCATCTCGATTCCGTCGATCGCGGACGGCATCCGGTCTGGCCGGATCCGGACGTTGCTGGTGGTGGGTGAGGATGTGACGAAGGCGGGAATCGATGCCGGGTTGCTGGCAAAGCTGGAGACGCTGATTGTGAGCGACATCCTGCCGAACGCGACGACGGCGGCGGCCCATTACCTTTTGCCGGGTTGTGCGCATGCGGAGAAGCGGGGGACTTTCATCAACGGCAAGGGCCGGGTGCAGAAGTTTCTCAAGGCCGTGGAACCGCGGGGCGATGCGCGTCCCGAATGGGAGTTCCTGGCCGAGTTGGCGAAGGCGCTCGGGGCGGTCGAGGGGTTCTCGACGATCGAGGGACTTTTCAACCGAATGGCTTCGGAAGTGCCCGCGCTGGCTGGCGTCGAGTGGTCGAAGCTGGGCGACACCGGAGTGACCGTTCCCGTCTGAAAGAGGATCATCCATGCTCGAAAACATTCTCTCAGATCCCTCGGTCCAGTTCGTCCTGTTCAGCGCGGCGAAGATCGCCGTGGTGTTCGGCATCGTGATGACGTTCGTCGCCTACGCGGTGCTGGTGGAGCGCAAGGTGTCCGCCGCGATCCAGGACCGGGTCGGTCCGAACCGCACCGCGCCGCCGCTGGCACTGAAGATTCCCGTGCTCGGGCGCCTGCTGCAGCGGTGGGGCATGTTCCAGCCGATGGCGGACGGCCTGAAGTTCATCCTGAAGGAAGACTTCACGCCGGCCTATGTCCGGACGATCTACTTCTGGCTGGCACCGGCCATCTCGGTGATCCCGGCATTCCTGACCCTGGCAGTGATTCCGTTTGGCTCGAACCTGGGTGACCAGAAGATGGTCATCGCGGACCTGAACGTCGGCATCCTCTACACCTTCGGCATCGTTTCGTTGGGGGTGTATGGCATCGTGCTCGCGGGTTGGTCCTCCAATTCGAAGTACCCATTCCTCGGCGGCATCCGCTCGAGCGCGCAGATGATCTCTTATGAGATCGCGATGGGGATGAGCGTTGTTTCGCTGTTCCTGATCTCCGGTGACCTGAATCTCTCGAAGCTGGTGGAGTGGCAGGCGAATCATGGATGGCTGGTGCTGTACCAGCCGGTGTCGTTCGTGATCTTCCTCGTGGCGGCCTTCGCCGAGACGAATCGCCTCCCGTTCGACCTTCCGGAATCCGAGACCGAGCTGGTGGGCGGCTATCACACGGAATACAGCTCGATGAAGTTCGCGCTCTTCTTCCTCGGCGAGTACGCGAACATGATCGCCAGTTCGGCGATGATGGTGACGCTTTTCTTCGGTGGGTGGTCGCTGCCGTTCCTGGGCAAGCCCGCTGAATCGCTGCTGGGAGGACTGATCCACATCGGGATCTTCATCGCGAAGATGATCGTCCTGATGATCGTGTTCATCTGGGTGCGCTGGATGTTGCCGCGCTTCCGGTATGATCAGTTGATGGACCTGGGCTGGCGACGGTTCATCCCGCTGGCCCTGGCGAACATCGTCGCGACGGCCCTCGGGGTCGCCCTGTTTAACCGCTGAGACCAAGAGGACGAGACATGACCAAGGTTGTTGATCGCAGTCCGCTGAATTTCTACGAGAAGACCTACCTGCCCGCGCTGGTGGAGGGCTTCAAGGTGACCGCCCGCCATTTCGTGCGGACGGTGAAGGGCGAGAACACGGCGACGGACCTCGGGGATGGCTACTATCCCGAAGTTCCGTGGCGGGTGAACGAGGGTTACCGCGGGGCACCGTATCTGGTCCGGGACCAGGAAGGCTCGACCAAGTGCGTGTCGTGCCAACTTTGCGAGTTCATCTGCCCGCCGAAGGCCATCAAGATCACCCCGCCGGGGCCGGAGGGGCAGGGTGCGGATCGGCCAAACGCGGAGAAGATGCCGCGCGAGTTCGAGATCAACATGCTGCGGTGCATCTTCTGTGGGCTCTGCCAGGAAGTCTGCCCGGAGGAAGCGATCTTCCTCCAGCAGCATTACTCGCTCTCCGGGTTGAGCCGGGAGGAGATGATTTACAACAAGGAGAAACTCCTGAAACTCGGCGGTGTCCACGCCGGCATCCAGAAGTGGAAACACAAGCTGGAGGAAGCCCGGGAACAGGAATCATTCCCCGTCCAAGTCGACTGACCCGGTCACGACCGAAAGACGAGACAAGTCCATGCCGCAGTTCACCGATCTCCTATTCTACGCGTTCGCCGGGTTGACCCTGCTGTTCGGGTTCCTGTGCGTCGCCAACCCGCTCAGCCGGAATCCGGTGACGAGCGCGATGTTCCTGGTGCTGACCATCATCTCGATGGCGGGACTGTTCGTGCTCCTGCACGCTTTCTTCCTCGCGGCGGTCCAGATCCTTGTCTACGCGGGCGCCGTGATGGTGCTGTTCCTGTTCGTCATCATGCTGCTCGACCTCAAGGAGGAGGATCGTCGGAAGCTGAACAAGACGGCGTTGGGACTCGGTTCGGTGGCGGTCCTGGGACTCGCTGGGGTGCTCGTGCGGGCCATGCTGGCCGCGAAGCCCGTGGTCGCCGCCGGCTCCAAGCCGGTCGAGGGCTCAACGAAGGAACTGGGCCGGATCCTTTTCGAATCGTACCTGTTGCCGTTCGAGATCCTCTCGATCCTGCTGCTGGTCGCGATGGTCGGGGTGATCCTGCTGAGCAAGAAGGAGCTGAAGTAACATGGAACCCGGACTTCCCCACTACCTGATCGTCAGCGCCCTGCTGTTCTCGCTGGGTTTGCTCGGTGTGATCGCGCGCCGCAGCCTGCTGGTGATGTACATGAGCCTCGAGTTGATGCTCAACGCCGCGAACCTGGCGTTGGTCGCCTTCTCCCGGTTCAACCAGAATCTCAATGGTCAGGTGATGGTGTTCTTCATCATCACGGTGGCCGCTGCGGAAGTCGCCGTGGGCCTTGCCCTCATCGTCGCCCTCTTCCGCAAACGACAGACTTCCCACGTCGAGGATCTCGCCTCGCTCAAGCTCTGACCCGCGCCGCATGGACGCCCACGCCACCCAACAAGTCGCCGAAGCCGGCTCGAAGTATCAGGACCTCGCCTGGATGGTGCTGGCCTCGCCGCTCATCTGCGGAGCCGGATCCTGGTTCCTGTCGCGCCGCCTCCGCGGTCTCACCGCCGGATTCAACATCGCCGGGGTGCTCCTGAGCCTGATGCTCGGGGTCATCCTGCTGGGCATCTCCGGCGATCACCCGCTGGCCGCCACGGCCTTTCATTGGCTGCCGATCCCGGGGCTTGACCTGACGATCGGCCTGCAGATCGACCGGTTGTCGTCGTTGATGACGATCGTGGTCACCGCGGTGGCGAGCTTGGTGATGATCTATTCGACCGGCTACATGCACGACGACCGGTCGTTCAGCAGGTTCTACTGCACGCTGAGCCTCTTCGTGTTCTCGATGCTGGGCATCGTGCTGGCCGACAACCTGATGATGATCTTCGTCTTCTGGGAACTGGTCGGCGTCTCCTCCTACCTGCTCATCGGTTTCTGGCACGAACGCCCGTCGGCGGGTGATGCGGCCAAGAAGGCCTTCCTGAGCAATCGTCTCGGGGACTTCGGGTTCCTTCTGGGAATCCTGATCGTCTGGGCTTCGACCGGGACTCTGAACCTCGCCGAACTCTCGGCCAAGTTCGGTGCGAACCCTTCGCTGCTCGGTTCGATGGCAAGCATCGCGGGCCTGCTTGTGTTCATGGGTGCGATGGGCAAGAGCGCGCAGTTCCCGCTGCACGTTTGGTTGCCGGACGCCATGGAAGGTCCAACGCCGGTGTCCGCGCTGATCCATGCGGCGACGATGGTGGCTGCGGGTGTGTACATGCTCTGCCGGGTGTTCTTCCTCTACACCGCTCCGGGTGCGTGGCCGGCCCCGCTGGATTTCCTGGGCAGCCTGAGTGCTGGCACGATCATCGGTTACATCGGCGGATTCACGGCATTGCTGGCAGCTCTGATCGCGGTCCAGCAGAATGACATCAAGCGAATCCTGGCTTATTCCACGCTCTCGCAGTTGGGCTACATGGTGATGGCGGTCGGGTTGGGTGCGCAGTTGGGATCTCCGGCCTCGGCCATGTACCACCTCGTCACCCACGCCTTCTTCAAGGCAATGCTGTTCCTCGGTGCCGGCTCGGTGATCCATGCCTGTCATCACGAGCAGGACATCTGGAAGATGGGCGGGCTGTGGAAGAAGATGCCCAAGACCTTCTGGACCTTCGTGATTGGAACGGCGGCCCTCGCTGGTCTCCCGCCCTTCTCTGGATTCTACTCCAAGGATGAGGTGCTCGTGACGGCCCTGGAGGTCAATCCGGTCCTCTTCGTGGTCGCCGTGGTGGTCGCGATCCTCACGACCTTCTACATGGGACGGTTGGTACTGGTGGCATTCCTCGGCGAAGCCCGGTCCGAGTCCGCCTCCCATGCCCATGAGTCCCCCGCAGTGATGACTTGGCCGTTGTTGATCCTCGCGGTGCCGAGCGTGGCGATCGCGTGGCTGCCGCTCGGTGAGTTCATCGGCTCGGCTTTCGGTGGCCATGGGCATGCTGCAGCCCATGCGGCGGCAGAAAAGTACCCGGTCGGTTTCCTGCCTCTGATCGAGACCCTGTCCGATGGTGTGAACGGCGCGCTCTTCGGTCCGTTCAACCACAATGCACTGGCGGCGACCATGGGTCTGTTCGCGGTGCTGATCGGATCGAGCCTGGCGTGGACCTGCTACGGCAAGGCTTCGTCTGATCCGTTGCCCAAGACGTTGGGTGGATGGGCTCGGTTGCTGAAGGGGCGCTTTTACTTTGATGAGATCTATTCCGGCGTCTTCGTGCCGTTGCATGACTTTGCCGGGGCGGTGGCCGACTGGTTCGACCGCTGGATCATCGCCGGGTTGGGCATCCGCGGGTTGCATGGATCGGTCGAGTTGGTCGGCCGGGCCCTGCGACTCGCGCAGAGTGGCAACCTTCAGACCTACACCTTCCTGTTCGCGGCCGGTTTGGCGGTCGTGGCCTGGTTCACCCTTCGCTGAACGACCATGAGCCTGACGAGTACGCTTTTGCTGACGCCGTTCCTGACGGCCTTCCTGGTGCTTCTGGTGCCGGGCAACTACCGCCTGGTGATCCGGGCGCTGGCCCTGCTGGGGTCGATGGTGACCGCGGTGTTGGGTATGGCCGTGTTCATCCATTTTGATCCGGCAGGAGCGCCCTACCAGTTCGAGAGCCTGGCCACGTGGGCTTCGTCCTCGGTGCTTCGAATCAACTATCACGTCGGTGTCGACGGCATTGCCGCCGCCATGCTCCTCGTGACGGCTCTGGTGGGATTCGCCGCGGTTGCGGTCTCGTGGGAGATCGAGCAGCAGACCAAGCTGTTCTACATCCTTCTCCTCGTGATGATCGGGGGGGCGTTGGGCGCGTTCGCCTCGCTCGACCTGTTCTTCTTCTACTTCTTCAACGAACTCGCCCTGGTTCCGACCTTCATCATGATCGGCGTCTGGGGCCATGGGGAGGAACGGACCTATGCCGCGTACAAGATCACGATGTACCTCACGGCAGGTGCCTTGGTTGCCCTGGCGGGACTGATCGGTCTGTACACGCTATCGGGAGCTTCTTCGCTGGACTTGATCGACCTCCACAAGCAGTTGGCGAAGACCCCGCTCCCTCCGACAACGCAGAAGATCCTCTTCCCGTGCCTGCTGTTCGGGTTCGGCACCCTCGTGGGACTCTTCCCGTTCCATTCCTGGGCGCCCAAGGGCTACGGCTGCGCACCGGCCGCGACGGCGATGATGCACGCGGGCATCCTGAAGAAGGCGGGATTGTTCGCGATCCTCCGGGTGGCACTGCCGTTGATGCCGGAGGGCGTCGCGATGTGGACGCCGGTCCTGGCGATCCTCTGCGTGGGCAACCTCCTGCACTGCGGATTCGTGGCGCTGCGGCAGAAGGACCTCAACCTGCTGATCGGCAATTCGAGCCTGGCGCACATGGGCTTCGCCTTCCTCGGCATTGCCTCGTTGACGGTGGTCGGCCTTACCGGAACGGTGCTGGTGATGGTATCGCACGCGCTGCTGGCGGCGTTGAGCTTTGCGCTCTCGGGCTGGCTGCGCCGGCAGACCGGTACGTTGGAGATCGCGAAGATGGGCGGTCTGCTCCAACGGATGCCGTTCATCGGGTCGGTGTTGACCCTGTGCTTCCTTGCGGGTTGTGGCGTTCCAGGCTTTGCCAACTTCGCCGGCGAAATCGCGGTGATGTTCGGCTCATGGAAGGCGCTGCCCTGGGTCGTGGTGGTTGCAGCGTGGGGTGGGTTGATCATTGGCGGTGTCTACATGCTCCGCGCGCTGCGGGCCGTGTTGCACGGAAAGGCCCGCGAAGAGCTTTCGACGGTGATCGATGCCCCGAACCTCTGGCGCAAGCTGCCCTTCGTCGTTCTGGCGGCGGGACTCCTGTTGTTCGGGTTTTTCCCCGGATCGATCACTCGCCGGGTCGCTCCTGCGGTGAACCGCGTGGCCGAACTGGCTCGCCCTGCGGCCAAGCCGGCTGCCGCTGTCACGGCCGCTGTTGCAACTCCTGCCAAGCCCGCTGCGAACTGAACTTTCATCCCGATGAATTCCTCGTTGATCCTCGTTGAGATCCTGGTGGGTTTGCTGGGCCTGGGTGTCCTGCTTGCCGACCTCTGGTTGCCTGCCAGGAACCGCCGGCAGTTGGGTTGGGCAGCTGCCCTGGGCGTCGGAATCATCTTCTTCGTCAGCCTGAAGGATGCGGCGGAGGTCACGTACGCCTTCACCGCGCCGGGGGCGAAGACCGGGATGTTCGTGCAGGACAGCCTGGCAGTCTTCTTCAAGCAGTTCTTCCTGCTCGCGGCACTGCTCGTGATCCTGATGGCCGTCGAGTACTCCGACCGGTTCGCGACGGGCATCTCCGAGTACTTCTCGCTGATCCTGTTCGCCCTGCTCGGCATGCTGTTCTCGGCGTCCACGAATGACTTCACCTTGATGTTCGCCGCGTTGGAGTTGATCACGATCACCTTTGTCATCCTCAACAGCTTTCAACGGGATCGCGCCTCTTCGATCGAGGCGGGCGTGAAGTACCTGATCCTCGGCGGGACCTCTTCCGCGGTCATGGTATTCGGGATCGCGATGGTCTTCGGCTCGGCCGGGACGACGAATTTCAACGAGATTGCTGCTGCGCAGAAGGTGCTCGCGACCAGCCCGGTGTTCCTCGTGGGACTCCTGTTCGTGCTCGGCGGCCTGCTCTTCAAGATCGCTGCCTTTCCGTTCCAGATCTGGGCACCGGACGTCTATCAGGGTTCGCCGGCTCCCTCGACGGCCTTCCTTGCCGTCGGGTCCAAGGCCGCAGGCATTGTCCTTCTCCTGCGGGTGCTCTTCTCCGCCGTGCCGGCCATCACCGCCCAGTGGCATCATGTTTTCGCGGGGATTGCCGCGATCACGATCCTCTACGGAAGCCTCTGCGCGATCCCGCAACGTTCGATCAAGCGGTTGATGGGCTACTCCAGCATAGCGAACGCGGGCTTCCTGCTGCTGGGCATCGCAGCCGTCTCCAAGGCGGGCGCGGCAGCCATCATCTACTACATCGCGGGTTACCTTTTCACCGTGCTGGCGGCCTTCACCGTGGTCAGCGTGATCCTCGCCCGCACGGAGTCCGATGACATCAGCTCGCTCGCTGGCCTGGGCCGCCGCTCGCCGGTGCTGGCTGCGGGGCTGACCCTGGCGATGGCTTCCCTCGCAGGCGTGCCGCCGATGGCTGGTTTCGTAGGAAAGTTCATGCTCCTGAAGGCCATCTTGCCGCTCGGCGTGCAGGATCCGATCTACTACGGCGTGCTCGCCGGTGCGGTGATCGGTGCGGTGATCTCGATCTATTACTACTTCGGGGTGATCCGCGCGATCTACTGGGGGGGGAAGGCCACGGACCTGACGCCGCTCCCGACCAGTTGGGGTGTGCGCGGTGCGCTTCTGGTGTGCGTGATCGGGATGTTCTGGCTCGGAGTACTCCCGGACACCGTGGTTCAGGTTTCGACACCCGCGGTCGAGGTGTTGCGGCCGGAGTTGCCCGCAGTCCTTCAGGCGAAGCCCTGATGCCGCTCGCTCTCGCGGTACACCTAGGCCAAGAATCCAGGAACGGTGGAGCGAGACCTCCTCGGGCTGCCTCAGCAGATCGAAGATTGCAGCTTCCAGCTTGAAGCGGGAACCGGGCCTCAAGGTTGGGACTTCGCCCACGGCTCGTGAGGACACTCGACCCACCGCTCGTTGGCGGGCTCCTTACTTGTGGTTTGCAGTGGCGGGCTCGTATCGGAGTACCACCTTGCCGTCTGCGTCCCGGGAGGTGGTGATCTGGGCCTGTTCCCGGAAACTCGCTTCGAGGAGAAGGGCGGCATCGTCCGAGCCGGAGTTGAAGGGGCCGGCCGTGATCGGCTTCTGAAGCACTTCCTCAGGAATCTCGATGGTCACCGTCGTGCCGACCAACTCGCGGTAGGTCTCGATGGCCCTGGCGAGGGCAGTACCCTGGAAGTGGATCCGGGTGCTGGGTGCGGCGTTGTTGGTGATCGGTCCGCCGACCGGGACCGTGGCCTTCTCGCACCCAGCGCCAAGCAGGAGGAAACTGACACCTCCGGCTAGTATCTGGGTGAGGGGAGTGCAACCTGACTGCTTGAGCATGGTCGGTTTCTGGCGGGGATCTTCATTTCACGCAAGAGTTGAATTATTCGTAGGTGTTTTGCGCACAACAACAAGCGCGCCCAATCCTACGCTGGTTGTAGGTGGGGACACCCGCTTCCGGGTGTTCTGGGTCCGGTTTGAGGCAAGGCTGGATCGGCTCGTCGGGACACTCGCCCCACCGGGCGATGCCCAGGGCGTGGAATCGCACGCGACAAAATCCCAATGGGGTGCGAATGATGGCGAAGCTGGGTATGCCGATGAAGCCACACCGTATCTGCCCGACGGAACCGTTGCGCTCGAAGCGAGCCGCTGCGGGATTCACGTTGATCGAACTCTTGGTGGTGATCGCGATCATAGCGATCCTGGCTGGAATGCTGTTGCCCGGGCTGGCCAAGGCAAAGCAGAAGGCCCAAGGCATCCAGTGCATGGGCAATCACAGGCAGCTGCTGCTGGCCTGGCGGATGTACTCGGAGGAGAACCGCGAGCGGATCCCGTACGCCAGTGTGCACGCGTCGGACCGGACCCGGGACTCGGCAGTCTGGGTGCTGGGGCAACTCGATTTTGACCCGGCCAACCGGTTCAACTGGGATGTGAATCTCAGCATCCGGAAGAGTCCGCTCTGGAAGTACTGTCCCTCGTTCACGGTCTGGAAGTGCCCCGGCGACCGATCGACGATAACCGTTGCAGGTAAGAAATGGCCGAGGGTTCGGAGCATGACCATGAGCGTCTGGGCCGGTGGCTATGGCGGCGAGGCTCCCCAGGATCTGGACTCAGGGTGGCGTGTCTACAAGTCCCTGACGGACATGCAGGATCCGGGACCGTCCGCGACGTGGATCCTGATCGACCAGCGGGAGGACAGCCTGAACATCGGCAACTTCTATACCGACATGCGGGGGTATCCGGATCGGCCGGAGACCCTGCGCTTCGCATATGACTATCCGGCGAGTTATCACAACCGGGCCGGCGGGCTTTCGTTCGCGGATGGGCACTCGGAGACCCGGCGGTGGGTGGATCCCCGGACCATGCCACCGATTACCCCGGGGCAGCGGAGCCGGTTCAACGCCGAGTTCACGCCAAGTCCCAACAACGCGGACATCCGGTGGTTGCAGGAACGGGCGACCCGCCGGGCGCAGTGAAGGGAATCAGATCCCCTCGCCGATGGACGGGGCCTGGTGGACGGCGGAGACCTCGGGGCTGAGCGAGAAGCCATCGCGGGAAAGCACGCGGTACTCCCGGATCTGGAACGAGATCTCCTGATCCTCGGCCAGACCGAGCCGGACGAATTCGTCCTTGGTGATTCGCGTGCGGAGGGTAAGGCCGGAGGGCGTCTCGAGTTCGAGGCGCAATTGGACACCGAGGAAGTACACGTGGCGCAGGATCGCGCGGTAGCGGTACTCGGACAATTGCGGGGAGATCTGCACGGCGTAGGGGCGGAAGCCAATGCGGAGGCTGGCACCCTCGGCCACGCCATGGGTGGGGAAGGTGAGTTCGTTGAGGCGGGCGACGCCGTTCTCGACGCGGAGTTCGAGCACGTTGAGCACACCGATGAAGCGGGCAACAAACTCGTTCGAAGGTTGTTCGTAGACCTCCCGGGGTGCGCCGATCTGTTCGAGGTTGCCGCGGCTGAAGATGACGATGCGGTTGGAGACCTCCATGGCTTCCTCCTGGTCGTGGGTGACGAAGACCGTGGTGACGGAGAGTTCGTCGTGGAGATGCACGAGCCAATCACGGAGTTCCTGCCGGATCTTGGCGTCGACGGCACCGAAGGGCTCGTCGAGGAGGAGGACCGAGGGCTTGGGCGCGAGGGAACGGGCGATGGCCACGCGCTGGCGTTGTCCGCCGGACAACTGGTGCGGGAAGCGCTTTCCGAGGCCATCGAGGCCGAAGAGCTTGAGCAACTCGGCGACGCGCTCGTTGATCTCGGCCTGAGGCCACTTCTTGATCTTTAGGCCGAACGCGATGTTCTCGGCGACCGACATCGTCTTGAAGAGGGCATAGCCCTGGAACACGAAGCCGATGTTGCGCTTCTGGACCGAGACGTCGTTGACGCGCTGGCCGCGGATGAGGATGTCGCCTTCGGTCGGTTGCTCGAGTCCGGCGATCATCCGCAGCACGGTGGTCTTCCCGCCGCCAGAAGGGCCGAGCAGGGCGACGAGCTCGCCCTCGGCGACCTTGAAGGAGACGTTCTGGACGGCGGCGACGTCGCCGAAGCGCTTCGAGATGTTGCGGAGTTCAATGCTCATCGGGCGAATCGGAAGAGGTCTGGGCGAGGTCGAGTTCGCGTTGCTGGCGGTGTTCGAGCCAGGTCTTGAGGCCGAGCGTCAGCAGGGCGAGCACGGCGAGGAGGGCGGCGATGCTGAAGGCGGCGACGCTGTTGTATTCCTTGTCGAGCTTCTCGATGCGGAGCGGAAGGGTGTCGGTGATGCCGGTGATGTGGCCGCTGACGACGGATACGGCACCGAACTCACCGACGGCGCGGGCGGTGCAGAGGATCACGCCGTACAGGAGGCCCCACTTGATGGAGGGGAGCGTGACGTGCCAGAAGGTCTGCCAACCGGTGGCCCCGAGCGTCAGGGCGGCCTGTTCCTGATCCGAGCCCTGCGCCTGCATCAGCGGGATCAACTCGCGCGCGACGAACGGGAACGTGACGAAGATCGTGGCCAGCACGATGCCGGGGACGGCGAAGATGATCTGGATGTCGTGGTGGTCGAGCCAGGGACCGAAGTAGCCGCGAAGGCCGAACAGGAGCACATAGACGAGTCCGGTGACGACGGGTGAGACCGAGAACGGGAGGTCGATCAACGTCGTCAGGATGGCTTTCCCACGGAACTCGAACTTCGCGATGAGCCAGGCCGCGGCGACGCCGAACACGGTGTTCAGCGGGACGCTGATGAGCGTGGCGAGGGCGGTCAGCTTGGTGGCGGCGATGGTGTCCGGATCGGCGAGCGAGCCGAACGCCGCCTGCCAGCCCTTGGCAAACGCTTGGCCAAACACGTTTGCGAGCGGCAGCACGAGGAACACGCCGGCGAACAACGCCGCGACTCCGATCAGGATCCACCGGATGTACCAGGGATCCTCGGTGCCTCGCCGGGATTTGGCGTGCCCGGACGTCCAACGTTTCTGGGTTGAGCCAGCCATGGTCAGCGTTGGAATCGGCTCGCCCAACGTTCGAGCAGGTTGACCGTGATCAGCAGGAAGAACGAGATCACCAGCATCACCACGGCTATGGCCATGGCGCCCGGGTAGTCGAATTCCTCGAGCCGATACCAGATGAGCATCGGCGTGATCTCGGCGCGCTTGGGTGCGATGAAGATCACCGATCCGTACTCACCGATGGCTCGCGCAAAGGCCAGGGAGAATCCCGTCAGGATCGCGGGCAACAGCGTGGGAAAGATGACGCGCGTGAAGGTCGTGAAACGGCTCGCGCCCAGGGACGCGGCGGCTTCTTCGACCTCCAGTTCGATGTCCTCGAGCACGGGTTGGAGCGATCGCACGACGAACGGGATCCCGATGAAGATGAGCGCCACGATGATTCCGGACTGCGTGTACGCGATCTGGATCCCGACCAGGTCCAGCCATCGCCCGAGCCAGCCCGTCGTCGCGAACAGGTTGGCCAGCGTCAATCCTGCCACCGCGGTCGGAAGGGCAAACGGGAAGTCGATCAGGCCGTCGAGGATCCTCCGGCCCGGGAAGCGGTACCGGACGATGACCCATGCCAGCAGCGTTCCCATCACCGCGTTGATCACCGCCGCGACGAAGGCGCAGCCGAATGTGACCCGATAGGATGCGATGGCGCGGTCGGAGGTGGCGATCTTCAGGAATTGCGCCCAGCTCAGTTCCGAAGTCCGCAGAAAGAGTGCGGCGAGCGGGATGAGCACGATCAGGCTCAGGTACGTCAGGGTATAGCCCAACGACAGCCCGAAACCGGGCAGGATCTGAAAGCTCTTGGATCGCGCGGACGACATGCGGTGGGGGATCAGCGGCTGGAGATCTGATCAAAGATGCCGCCGTCAGCAAAGTGCTCTGACTGGGCCTTGGACCAAGATCCGGCGATCTGCGCGAGGGTGAAGAGCCGCATGGGAGGGAACTGCTGGTCGTATCGGGCGGCCACCGCGGGATTGGAAGGTCGGTAGAAGTGTTTTGCCGCGAGGTTCTGGCCGGCGTCGGAATAGAGATGCGTGAGGTAGGCCTGGGCGACTTCGGCTGTCTTCTTGCGTGTCACCACCCGGTCCACCCATGCCACGGGAGGTTCCGCCAGGATGCTCTCCGACGGTCGGACGAGTGCGAACCGATTGGTCCCGTGCTCGCGCAGAAGGAGCATGGCCTCGTTCTCCCACGTGATCAGCACATCCCCGATCTTACGTTCGCTGAAGGTCTGCGCCGACGCCCGCGCTCCCGTGTCCAGGACCGGCGCGTTCCGGTAGAGACTCCGCACGAAATCCTTCGCCGTGGCTGGGGAACCACCCGGCTTGTGCAGGGCATGTCCCCACGCCGCCAGATAGTTCCAGCGCGCGCCGCCGCCGGTCTTCGGGTTGGGGGTGACCACGGTCACGTTCGATCGCACGAGATCATCCCAGTCGTGGATGTCCTTTGGGTTCCCCTTCCGCACGAGGAACACGATCGTACTGGTGTAAGGGCAGCTGTTGGACGGCAGCCGAGCGGCCCAGTCCGCCGGCAACAGCCCGCCCTTGGAGGAAATCGCGTCGATGTCGTAGCCGAGGGCGAGCGTGACGATGTCTGCCCGGAGCCCATCGATCACGCTGCGGGCCTGCTTCCCGGAGCCGCCGTGGGACTGCTGGATGCGGACGGTCTCGCCGGTCTTCTGCTTCCAGAGTTGGGCGAACTCGCGGTTGAACTCAGCGTAGAACTCGCGGGTGGGATCGTAGGAGACGTTGAGGAGCCGGACGATGCCGGGTTCCTGTCGGGTCAGGCCACGAAACGTCACCGCCAGCAGCAACGCGGCGGCGAAGCCCAAGCCAATGCGCTGGAGGCCCGACCAATTCACAGCGATAAGATGGAGATTGAATCACTAGTAAGGCAAGTGGGATTTTCAACTGTCAGCATCCAGCAAGTCGAATCCTGCGCTTGGTCCGGGTGCGCATGGGCCGATTCCACAATGCTGACAACAGGAGGATTCGGAGCGGTGAAGCGCGGCTCTTGACGATGCACAGCGCATCCAGAATCGCGGGTGTTTCGCGGGGCTGGCAGGTCTTCACTGACTTCCCCCGGAATGCACACCCAGGGATGTTCGTTGCGTGGGTTCGGAATGAATCCTCAGTGTCCCGGGTGGGGGGAAGATCCTTCGTGAAGGAGTTGTCCACGCTGTCGGGCCAGATCACGCAGGGCGTATTTGATGAGATGCTGACCTATGGGCTGAGCTACCTGATCGAGGTTGAGCGATGGGGTGGGGCAGTGGTGCTGGTGGGCATCGCGGCATGCCTCTGGCAGTGTGCGAACGTGATCCGCCTGCGCGAGTGGGAGAAACACGGTCGGGTGCTGCTCCCGCTGGGCCTCGTTGCCGGCGGCTTCATCGCGTATTCCGCCGCCGGCTACTTCCTGCATGCCATGGTCTTTTACGGGCGCCTGCTGCATCAATACTACCCCTTCGTCTGCATCGGAATCGCCTATGGCTTTGATGGGCTTCTGCTTCGCGGCGCCACGGCCGGTGGGTGGATGCGGGCGAGCGCGGTGGCTTGCACAGTGGTATTCCTCGCGAACTGGGCTTCCCTGATGGGGCTTTCCTACCCGGGAGACGTGAGTGTCTGGACAGCGGGGCGGTACCAGTTTTCAGAGGTGCTGAACGAGTGTGAGTTTGAAAGCTCCTTTTCACTCGCGGTCAGAAGCGACTTGTTCGTGCAACCGCCGCCGGGAACGGCGGAGGCGACCAGGATCCGGGCGGTTCTCGTGAATCCCTGTGTCTACTCGCCGGTTCATCACTCCTTGAAGTACGAACCGTTCAAGCCTCAGAACTCCTGACCTCCCATGGAACTACCCTGAGCCTACTTGGCGGTAGATGAGGCGGAGGTCGGTGGTCGGAAAGAGCGTTTCTGTTTCGGTCAGGATTTCGCACAGGTGGGCGATGGCGGCATCCTGCACCGCGCTGCCCATCCGGTGCACTTCCACCGTCAATGTCTTCGCCTGAGTATCCGGCCTCAGGTTCACAGGTGTCGTGTACAACCGCCGCAGCAGCGCCCGAGCGTCGTCACTCCGTTTCAACACTTCCCGCACCTCGCCAGCCATCGCGCTCTCCGCCCGGTAGGCGATCATCTTGATCGTGTCCACGAAGTGCTTGCTCTCCGGACAAAGCTGTCCGAAGCGCTCCTCCTCGCTCAGTTCCTTGAGCTCCAGACGGCGCGGCACCTCCTTGCGTCGAGCAATGCACGCAGCCAGCACCGCCTCCTGTGCCTCGATCTTGCGGCGCAACTCTCCGCCGGCCGTCTCGAAGGCCTGCGCTTCTTCGGGTGTGGGCTGAGCCGGCATCCCGTGTGCTCCGAACTGCGCCCTCAGTCGGGCCAGCTTCGAACGTTCCACCTTCACCTCACGATCCGCCCGCCGATGTGCTGGGTTGATCACCACGGTGGTGTCAGGAAGAGGTGTCACTCCGTACTCCACCAACCGGTCCAGGCCGAAGTGTTCCTTCATGTATTTCAGGTAGTTTTCCTGCGACCACCGCGCCTTCATCCCGACCACCACCTGCCCTACATCCAGCCCGGGATGCGTCGTCACTATCGAGATCTGCTGTCCCACCTCATCGCGCATCCGCACCTCCCGCACCTCCAGTCCGCTGCCCAACTTCACCAACCGTTCAGCCAGGTCCAGTTCCACCTCCCGCCCCCCGGGGGGCTTCACCTTGCGCCGCGCGAATTCCGATTCCGGCCACGCTTCGCCCGGCTTCTTCTGGTAGCTGAGCACGGCGATGCGTTCCCGGACCAGTTCCTCAAACAATCCGGGCGAATAGCCCTCCCGATCCACCACGATGGTGAAGCGCATCGCCTTGGGGTTGGCTGCCAGCACGTCCGGGCCTGGTTGCGGTGCCTCGGCCAGAAGTCGCGGCACGATCTTTTCGCGCAGGACGCCCACCAACCCCGGGTTCACCGTCTGGGTCACCACGAAGAACGGTTCACCTCCGAGCCCGTTGACCCAGTAGTCGGTCGTGCCACGCAGGCACAGGCGCAACCGCGAGAGGTAGCGCCGTGGCAACGCGGTCAATCCGCCGTGATAGACCCGGACATGTCCGTCGGCGTAGTAGAGCCCCGCCAGGTCCGGATCGTCCGCTTCCTTGCTCGCCATCCACTCCCGGGACAACTGGCTTTGCCATTTCGCGGCACGCCCCTCCGGCTCACAGAGCGTCCCGATCTTCGAGCGCAACGTCTTGACCTCGGGCAAGCGGTCCAACCCCAGCAGTCGGCCCCATTCCCCGGGTGCCTCATAGCGGGTCTGTTCCATCGACGGACACCGCACCAGCGCCAGCAGGCCCAGCAGCAGGAAGATCGACTCCAGCGGATAGTACCCCTTGGGCAGCGCGTAGTGTTCGCGCGTGTGACGCAGCAGTCCTTCGCCCAGCAGGGCGGGCAATGCAAAGAGGACTCCGCCCTTGGCCACGTCATCGGCCGCTTCGAAGCGCAGGTCCACTCCATCCAACCATCCGCACGAACTGAGCAGCCGATCCAGCGTGCGGGTGGTCGCGTAACCCAGCGGGGACTCGGTATCCTTCAGGGAGCGATCACTGGCGCTGGTTGGATCGGCGATTGTGGTACTCGTTATGATGCCGTCGCCGACACCGTCACCGGGGACACCAACCGGGTCGGCAGAGCACTTTTTTTTGGCGGTGGCAGCCGTCCGGCGCCGACGGCCTTGCGCAAGGTGTCGACCAACACACCGGTGTGCTGGCTCACCGCAGCCAGGGATTGGCCCTTGGCGAGGAGAACCCGGGCCTCCTCCAGCTTGGCGGCGTTCAGACGGCTGCCCTCACGCCGGGGTTTCGGAACGAAGAATCCAGCCGGACCCGCGGTGCGGTACAAGTGGGTGGAACGTTTGATGGTGATGAGGGGAACCCCAAAGGCCTTGGCGATGTGGCCTTGGGTGGCACTGCCCTGGACGATCAGTTGACTGGTGAAAAGCCGGAAGCTGGCCAGGTCATCCTTGTGATGGGTGAAGACCGGAAGGTGGCCGTTGAAGTAAACGACCCGGTCGCCTTCGGTGCGGCAGGCCAGGTCGCGATTGATGTCAACACTGCCTGCAGGAAACAGGGGGAGTTGCACTTGCGGCATGGGACGATTTCGTAGGGGCAACGGTGTTCCCGCGAAAGCCAAATCCTGCCAGAAACGGTCTCATTTCCATTCCGTCAGACCTCTGAACTCACCATGCGAGGTCAGGAGTTCTGAGCCTGGGGAGAAGGATCGGTTGGTCCTCGACCTTCCGCACTTCCTGAGACACCCGGCATATCAGTTCGAAGGATACCTCCCCGAGGAGCGGGAGATGATCCGGAAGGTAGATCTTCGGATCCGGTTATATGAGCGCGGGCAATGAATGAGCTGGCCAAGTCCCGGGGTGCTGCGCCCTGTCAATGCTGGTTTCCGCGTGACTGTTCCGGGTCCAGGAGGACCCGGATGGCAGAGGCGCGGTTCTCGACGCCGAGCTTGAGGTAGATGTGTTCCAGGTGCTTCCGGACGGTGGGTTCCTTCACGCCCAGGAGCGTCGCGACGACCGCCGACGTCTTGCCCTCGATGAGCCACTCGGCGACCTCGCGCTCGCGGGGGCTCAGGATGTTCCAGATCGGACTGCGGCGCGGTGAATGGGGTGGATGGGCCCGGACGGCGAGGGCGGCTTCACCATCGGGCAGGCGGACGGCCCGGACTTCGATTCCCTCGGGAGCTTCCCAGAGCAACGGAGCGGGGGCGTCCGTTGAGTACTGGGCGGCCACCACGCCTTTCCACGATTCCAGCTGCTGTTCCCAGCTGTTGGGTCCCCAGCGATCGGCGAGGATGCGGCGGGTGGCCTCCGTCAGGGGCGGACCTCCATAGCCAGCGGACAGCGGGACCAGCTCGTAGCCGAGTTGGCGGAAGGCATCGCGCTGGGCGTGCTCGATGTGGGCGCAGGTCTTCCAGGCGGACTGGATCCGCGGGACGAGGGCGTTGAGACGGTCGAGATCCTCGGTGCCGAAGGGCTCGGTGGTTCGGAAGACGGCGAGGGCAACGATACGGCGGGCGTCGATCTCGATGGGAGCGATGAGTTGGTGGCGGATGCCGAAGGCCGCGTAGAAGCGGCGGTACAGATCGGTCTGCTCGAAGTCGGTGCCGGTATCGTCGAGACGGAGGGCCCGCTCGGGTGCGCCGTTGAAGAAGGCGTTGAGGACCGGATGCTGGTCGGCGTGGCGGAGGAACTCAGGGAAGAGGGCTTCGGCTCCCGGGGACTGGGCGTTGTTCACGCCGAACATCCAACCGGCAGCGAGATCCATCTCGTCGCAGCTCACGACCTCGGACCGCACGAGTCGAGCGGTGGTTTCCACGGCACACAGCGCGACCTGCCGACGAGTCCGGCAATCGTCGAAGTCGAGGGGCACGTGCGGGGAGGGAAGGGACATGGGACCGGTCTGTAGTGCGTTGGTGCGGATGCTGCATCCCGATGGCGGTTCCGTGTCAACCGGCGGCTTCGTCATTCCGCGAATTGGAGGATCCGGGTGGATCGGGGCAGGATGCAGGGGCACAAGCCCGTCTGACGCGAACAACCGCCGGGAAGAAGTGGATCGATCAGCCTGTCGAACCGGGTCAGGATACCTGCATGCACTGGATAGAGTCCGCATTCGTCCTGGTGGGCATCGCGTTCGTTGCAGCGGGCATCCGGGCTTCCCTGTACGTCGGCCGCGCCGCGCGCCGGTTCGGGGATCAGTTGGGAAAGAACCTGTCCGTGAAGGACGATTCCTGGGCGGCCTTGAACTGGGGTGATCACTGGCGGCTTCCGCTCTGGAACTTCTGGAGCGAGCCGGCGGAGAGGCTCGCACGTCTGGACCCGGAGTTTGACCGACTTCGTCGGAAGGCCGTGGGCGGGACCCGAGTGCTGTTCGCAGTCGTGGGCCTGTTCATCCTGGGGAGTGCGGCCGCCCTGATTCTGGCGGTCGTGACTTGACCCTTAGCGCACGGCCCGGGCGTTGTAGGACATGCGATCCAGGACCCACGCCCGATCCGGGTCGCCCGTCCGAACGGTCGGGCTTGCGAAAAAGAAATCCGGCCGATCCGCCAGCACCGAGGCGGACCAAGTGTGGGTTTCGACGTGGCTGTCGGCGAAGACGAAGTTGGCGGATCGGTTGGTCCCAACCGTGGGGTGGAAGGATGCCGGCAGATCAATCCATCGCAGTTCGGTTTGGGTAGCCAGGAAGGCGGGATCGTTCATGGAGTCCGGATTCTCCTCCAGGAAAACGAACAGATTTGAAGGGGTGGGACGGTCGATGTCTGAGAATTTCGGGAAGAGCTTCTCGGCCTGAATGATGGGGTCCGAAGCTGCCTTGTTTCCGGATCCGATGGCCGCGTTGGCCGAGTACGTGCGAACCCGGGAAGTCCAGCCCCGGGACTTCTGCAAGGGATGCACCAGAGTGTCCGAGGGACACCGGTAGAGCTTTGCATCGCGCGTGTAGTTCGCGAGCACAGCGTAACGGCTGTCGACGAGGTAGGCGACGTTGGTGTTTTGCTGGCTCGAGTCCCAGGTCAGCCAGCCTTTGGCCCACGGGCGGTAGGTATTGGCGCGGTAGTCGATGATGGAGGCCGCCTGTGCTTCGCCGCCATGGATGACCGCGGGGAATTCACCCCGATGATCATCAGCGTAGAGTTGGGTGGCTCGCATAAGGGCGCCGAGATTGTCGCGGCAGACCTCCTGTTCCGTGCGGTGGCGGGTGCTGCCGACGACCGGCAGGACCAATCCAGCGAGGAGCGTGGTTGCAGCGATGGTCGCGATGAGATCCGAGCGTGAGAATCCGTCGGAAGGACGGGATGAGGCGTGAGTAGACGTCTTCATGGTACCTGGGATGGAGGCTGCATCAACGGAGGTAGGCGGGCGCGAGGCGGACGCGGAAGAAGCTGCCGTCGTCCGGTTGGAGTGAGAACGACGTCAACCCGTCGGGGCCCGGGGTCGGCGGGGTTGGAATCTCGATTTCGCGCCACGGCCCAGCGAGTTCTGAGGCGGCTTCGACAATCCACTGGGCTCGGTCCGTAGGGGCAACCGGTTGGTCGTCCAGCGTCAGCGTTGCACGGAGTTGGATTCCCTCGGAATTCGCGCCGGGCGTGAGCAGGCGTAGCGAGAGCCGGGAACTCAGACCTGCCGCCGGAGGCGCATCGAGAAGGAACGCCGTGAGCAGATCCGGTTCCGGGATGCTGGCGAGGGAGCCGGCTGACCACGTAGATCGATTCCGGGCAACCCACTCGAGTAGGGAAGTGCCACCGGCCTGGAAGGCGCCTGGGGCGACGTCGATTCCCGGGTATGGGAGCCCGCGCAGATAGGGGAAGCCATTGTTCCGTCCGGGATCTATGGCCCAGACGGAGTTGAAGTCCCAACCCGTGAACGTCGCTGGATTCCGGAGTTCGGCTGGAGTCCGGGCCCAGCTATCGAGGGTGGCGGCGGGGCCGACGGACTCGGGATTCCAGAACGCGGCGTCGACGGTGCTGGTGGTGAAGGTGGACGCGAAGATCGGGCCGGTCCTGAAGTTGCCGGCGAGCACCCCATCGACCAGACACCGGAGCAAGGTCGAGTTGTCCGTTTGGGAGACGACGCCTCCGACGGTTCCGCGTGTCTCCACCCGGCCGGAGTACAGGCAGTCGGCGATCCAGCTTTCGACCGATGATCCAGCGATCCCGCCAGCACGGCTGGCGTTCGTGATGGAGCCTGCAAACGCGGACTCATCGAGCTTCGATCGGAACAGGTATCCGACCAGGCCGCCGGTTCCGAATGGATCGCTGAGGATGGACCTGACATTGGCGGTGCTCCAGGCATGCCGGAGGGTGACGGTATCTGCACTGCCGAGGATTCCTCCAACCTGATAAACGGCGGCCAGGGTCCCGGAGGATGAGACCTCCTCGATGGAACTGACTTCGGCGTGCCCAGCGATGCCGCCGATGCCGGGGAGCATCACCCCGGGTTGAATCGTTCCGGAAAAATGGGCGTGGCGGATGCGCGAATTGGACGCCTGACCAGCAATTCCGCCGAGGCCGGAGCCCTCGACGAGCGAGATGGTGGGCACGACGGTGCCGGTGGCGACCACGTCCGTCAGGGCACCTTGGTGAAGACCAGCCACGAGCCCGATCTCGTCTGAACCCTGGACCTCTCCGTGGACGCGGATCCGTTCCAGAACCCCACCCCAGTTGTTGCCGATGAGTGCGCCGGTCATGCGTTTGCCGATTATCGAGGCGTTGGTCATGCCCAGGTTCTGGATGCTTGCCCCGCGCCCGGCTACGGCGATCAACCCGATTGGATTGTCCTCGAGTCGGCGGATGGCGAGTTGGTCGATGGCATGGCCGGCTCCGTCGAGGCTTCCGGTGAACGGGCTGGATTCGGATCCGATCGGAGTAAAACCCTCGGCGAGTTCCGGGCTGGTTTGGGGATCGTTCCAGGTGCGCGTCGCGGAGGCGTCGATGTCCTGAACGAGGTAGTAGTGATCGCCGGGCTTGAAGGCTGGCTCACGTCCGATGCGCGCCAGATCGTCGATCGTCTCGACCGGGTGCGTGGCCTGGAACGTCGCCAGGACCGTACGGTTCGCGTCCAGCGTGATCGTGACCGGGCGCGTTCCCTGAGCCCTCGATTCAAGGCCGGTCCAGCCGCGGAATCGGTTGGACCCGGAGTCAGCCACCGGCGTGATCGTGACCTGCTCGCCGGGCGCGTAGGAAGTGCGCGAGGGAGACACCTCTACGGTGCCGGGGCCATCGACGATCACGCGGAGGGTGACGTTGGTCGGGCGACCGGCGGGCCGAGGAATCGAGCTGCCCTCGGAGATCGACCAGTCGCTCGTGAAGTTCCATCCGGCGAACGATGCCATCCGGTGCAGATCTTCCCTGGAGAGCGGCACGCCGGCGGGTGGGTTGTCTGACAGCCCTTGGCCGGCGAGATGGTAGGAGTCGGTGAAGACAGCCCAGGGGTTGGAGTTGGCGAATGGAAGCTCGTTGAACCCCACGAGGCCGCCGATGCGAAGACCTGTTCCGGAGACTGGCCCGGAGGCCACGCTTTGGCGGATCGTGGATTGGTATGCAGGGTCTGCGTTGCGTCCAACCAGGCCGCCCGTTTCGGCGATGGCATCGACCGCCGCGCTGCTGACGGACAGTTCGATCAGCCCGCCCGCGGCGTTCTCGCCCGCGATTCCGCCGGCGCGGATCCCGCCAAGGACGAGCCCGGATGCCGTCGATCGCGTGATGCGGCCTGCATTGTTCTCGCCGGCGATTCCTCCGGTCCGGTCATCGCCCGAGATGGCGCCCGAGGCGTCGGACTGGGTGATCAGGCCGGCATGGTTCTGGCCGACCACTCCGCCAGCGGCGGAGGCTCCGGAGACCGATCCCAAGGCACGGGTAGCGCGGAGTGTCCCGTTGAAGTTGAGCCCGGCGATGCCTCCGGCCAGAAGCTCCGTGGCGGTGACGTTGGCTCCCGACACCGAGGATTCAATGCTGCCGAGATTCACGCCGACGAGTCCGCCGGCCGATTCGCGGCCCTGGACTTTTCCGGTGGCCGTCGAGCCGCGAAGGGACGACGGCGAAGCGAGGTAGCCCGCAATGCCGCCAACCTCGCTGTCGCCGGAAACCTCTGACTGAACGTCGATGCTTTCGAGGATTCCGTCGGAGTCGCCCGCGGCACCTCCGACCCGCCACACTCCGGCGATGGGGCCTGTAATCCGATGGGTGGAGATGGAATCCCCCAGGGAGTAGCCGGCCACGCCGCCAACCCGGCGCTTGCCGTTGACTGCTACGGTGAGGTCGCCTTCGGACCAGATGCCGCCTTGGGACGTTCCGACGAGTCCACCCACGTCATTGGTTCCGCGCAGGGTGACCTCGAGTCGGTGGCCTTGTGACGAGGAGCGGAGCGAGTCTCCCAGCAGGCCTCCGGTCGACGCCGCGCCGGAGATGGTCGAATCGGAAACCCTCGCTTCGATGAAGACCGAATCGCGCGTGGTTCCCGCGATGCCCCCAACAGCATACCGGCCGGACACAGTCAGGTTGGTGGCAACGAGCTTCGTTGGGCGGCCGTCTTCCAGGAATCCGACCGCGCCGCCCGTGTGCTCGCTGCCGGTGACCCTGCCCGAGATGGTAGCCTCGGTCAGTGCACCGGAAGTCATCCAACCGCAGATGCCGCCGACGTGATGGGCGAACCGCCGGGCGGCGATGGTCCCGTTGAACCGGATGCGACGCAGCTGGCCGATCGCGTGGGTGCCGGCGATGCCGCCGACGTCATCGCGTCCAGAGACATTTCCGGTGACCAGGCAATCCTCGACGATGCCCGTGTTGACGCCGGCGATGCCGCCGACCTCGAGTTCGCCGGTGATCTGGCCTTCGACCGAACAGCCCGAGATCAGGCCGGCGTTGCGGGCGGCGATCCCACCCACCGTTGCGAAGCCCGCGATCTTCGCCGCGGTGATGTTGAGCCCGACGATCCGCGCCGACGGCCCAACGAATCCGAAGAGTCCGGAAGCACTGTTCGTGGATGTACCGATGGTCAGGCCTCGGATCGTGCGACCGTTGCCTTCAAAGACGCCGGTGAAGCCGCGGCTCTGGTCCGGTCCGATCGGATTCAGCGGTGAGGCTCCGGTGAAGTCGAGGTCCGCGAGGAGACGGTATCGGTCGTTGAGTTCCCACCCGGATTCCTGACCGATCCGCCGTAGGTCATCGCGTTTGGCGAGGTCGTGGACGTTGCGGAAGACGGCGACCACGGCGCGGTCGATGTCGGCAGTGATGCTCGTCTCAGGCAGGCCGGAGCTGGATGCGCCGAGGCCCAGCCAGCCGACGAATTCAGTCCCGGGCCCGGCGGGTTCGGCGATGAGCGTGACCTCCGAGCCTGGGGTGTGGCTCGGGGAAGCCGGCACGGTC
This sequence comes from Limisphaerales bacterium, assembly GCA_965284395.1. GTDB lineage: Bacteria > Verrucomicrobiota > Verrucomicrobiia > Limisphaerales > UBA9464 > UBA6176. The sequence continues at coordinate 3,292,381 of OZ260084.1, forward strand.
CGGGTCGATCCCGGACCGCGGGCGATGGCATCGATGCGGATCGCGGCCGGGAACCAGGAAGGCCGCGGCATGAGGCCCTGGGCTGGCGCGGACCAGGTGCCACTGAAATCCCATCCGGCAAATGACGCCGTTTGCTGCGCGGCTGTGGGGCTGAGCGGCGAGCCCCCGCCGGAGCTGGACTGGCCGGAAGCAGCAGTGTTCCAGAACGAGGATTCCGTCCGCGCCGCCGGGGAGGCGGAGCCGATGAGGCCTCCGGTGGCATCCCTGCCAGTGACGGGGCCGGTGGCGAACGATTCCTGGACGAGACCGTTGGTCTTTCCGCTGAAGAACCCGATCAGGCCGCCGATCCGCGTGTTGCCAGCCGCGACAGCCGATGCGGATGACCTGAGGACGATGCCGTGGAGGTTCGCTCCGACCAGACCGCCGACCGCCGACCCATCGAAGGCCCCCTCGACGGTGCCGGCAGCGAAGGAACGTTCGATCGAGCCGATGTTGGCTCCCGCGAGTCCGCCAACGTTGTGGACGCCCCATGCCTGGACGAAGGCGGCGGACTGGAGGATCTGTGCCGACGGGTTGAGACCCTTGCTGCGGGGATCCGCGTTGTGGCCGACGAGTCCTCCGACGCCAGTGCGCCCGAAGGCGACGCCCTGGACCGTGCAGTTCGAGACGACACCAAGATTCACGCCAGCGAGGAGCCCGACGGAGTCGCTGCCGGAGATCCTGGCTCCGGTCAGGTTGAGGTCGCGGACGAAGCCGGTGGGCGCGATGCGGCGGAACAGGCCAGCCTCATTGGTGGAGCCCCGTCGCACGGTCAGGTTGCGGAGGGTGAAACCGGCGCCGTCGAAAGTGCCACCGAAGCCCGTGCTGGAGGTGCCGATGCTGGGGAAGCCTCCCGGCCAGCTGGCGCTTTCGGAGAGATCGAGGTCTGAAGCCAGTCGGAAGTGGATGGAGGCCTGCGTGCCCTGACCCATCCACACGAGTTCGCCGGGAGACGTGATGCGATATGGATCTTCCGCGGTGCCCGCTCCGGCGGGCGGCACGGCCTGCTGGGCATAGGCCAGCGTTGGAAGCAGGGTTGCCAGCGCGATCCGCGCGCGCCAGCGAGAGAGGGTGCTCCGGTTCATGGGCTTGGTCTGAGATCAGACTGCCTTGGGTTCCGGAAGCCGCAAGAGAGATTCCAGAAGCAGGCGATCCCATGGACCGACGACCCCGGACTACGTCACGCGGAGAGTTGCCGGTGGAGGGCCGGCGTGGGGCTTCCGGCCGCAACCGTTTGCCGAGGAGTCAGAGCCCGTACTTCAAGGGACTGCCGGTATCGTCTCGGTGGCGAGGCCGACCTTGTTGAGGTCGAGTTGCTGGAGGAGGTCGAGGACGGAGATGACGTATTGGTAGTCGACGGATCGGTCGCCCTTCACGACGAGGGCGATCTCGGGATCGGCGGCCTTCATGGAGGCGAGGACGGGGCGCAGCTCGGGGAGGGTATAGGGCTGGCCGTTGAGGGCGATCTTGCCGGAGGCGTTGATGAGGATCTGGCCGGGCTTCTTCGGCGGGGCGTTGGTCGGCGCCGGCTGCTGGGCCGACGGCAGGTTCATCTCCAGGTTGTTCATCAACTGCGGCGTGGTGATGATGAAGATGACCAGCAGCACGAAGGCGAGGTCGAGCAGCGGCGTGATGTTCAGCTCGTTGAGCGAACTGTGACTGGAACGGGAGGTCTTCTTCATCGTGAGATGTCAGGGAATGGGTCCACAGATTTCACAGATTACACAGATTGCCCGCGTACCGGAGAAGGTACGTGCCTTGCCTGCGGCTCGTCTGCAAACCGGTGGAATCCGTGCAATCGGTGAAATCTGTGGAGAACACATTGTTGGGTCTGTGGCTCAGGGCGTGGCGAGGCCGGAGGCGTCGGCCTCGGTGACGACGTCGAATCGGACGATGAATCGATCGGGGAATCCCTTGGGGGGCGGACGGGAAAGGGCGGTGGTCGCGGAGACGGCGCGGCGGACCGAGTCATCCCATCGGCTGTTGCCTGAGCCCGAACGCCAGGTGGATCCGAGGATTCGTCCGGACGGGTCCACGTTGAGTTCGACCTCGGCGACGAAGGCATCGTCGGCGATGCCCTCGGGCCGGAGCCATTTGGAGCGGATGCTGAACTCGACAAAGGAGCGGTAGAGTTGCACCGGGTCGGAGGTGGATTCGACGGCCTTGGCGCCGTCGGAGAAGGAGAACGAGTTGAGGCCGACGGGTGGCGGCGCGACGGCGGGAGGCGCGGTGACCGAGGGCGGAGGCGTGGCGCGCTGGGTGGTGGCCGGCGGTGGCGTGGTGGGCTGGACCGTGGGTTCAGGCTGCCGTTGCGGCTGGGGCGTGGGGTCGGGTTTCTTCTCCGGTTCCTTGGGTTTCTCGGGTTCGGGCTTCTTTTCCTTGGGCGCCATCGAGACCGCGATGGTCTTGAGCTGCTTGCCGAGGAGACCTTCGCGGGCGGCGAACCACGCGAGCGCCCCGATCACGACGACGTGGAAGATCAGCGAGGCGATCAGGCTGACCTTGGCGGCGTGCTTCTTTTTCCGAGGCACCGAGTTTGGAGATTCAAGTTTCAAGTTTGAAGAGGGGAGGGGGAAACGCTGCAACCCCTCCGGGGTAGGGTACTCACCGCCCTGGCACCCGGGGTATCGCTTCGCGACCCCGGGCTACCGGCTGTAACGCCTCCGGCGTAGAGGCGGAGCTTTCGTGCGTTCGCGGGCAAGAGCTCGCGCGGCGTGTCGGGATGCGGGCTTGGGACCCTCAATCCCGGGCCCTCTGTTGGGATGCCACCGCTAGAGGTGGTTTTGTTCTGATTGCCCTGAACAGGGCTCCTGAAAAGCGATGAAGACGCCGCCACCCCGCAGGCAGGCTTCAAACTTGAAACTTCAAACTTGAAACTCATCGTTCCCCCTCCTTCACGGGTTCGGTGGCGAGGTTGACCTTGAGGACGTTGGCCTGCTGGAGGAGGTCGAGGATGTCGACGATGCGTTCGTATCGGGTCTTGGCGTCGCCGCGGACGATGACGGAGAGGTCGGGGTCCGCGGTGCGGAGCTCGACGAGTTGGGCGTGGAGGTTGGCGATGTCGGTTTCCTGCTTGTTGAGGAAGATGGAGCCGTTGCCGGTGACGGTGACGTAGTTGGCCTTGGCGGGCGGTTCCTTGTCGCGTCGGGCGGCCGACGGCAGGTTGAGGTCGAGGTCGTTGACGATGGGTGTGGTGGTGATGATGAAGATGACCAGCAGCACGAACGCGAGGTCGAGGAGCGGCGTGATGTTGAGCTCCGTCAGCGAGTGATGGTGGGTCTGGGAGCACTTCTTCATGTGGAGGGGGAGAGGATCAGTCTGATCGGTCTGATCAGTCCGATCGGACTGATCTATTTCACCGGGACTGGAGCAACGCGGTGAGCCGGGAGAGGAAGGACTCGTTGGCCTTGGTGATGGCGGTGGCGAGGACCTGGTTGGCCTCGGTGATCTCCTCGCTGATGGGGCGGTTGTCGACGTGGGCGTGCTCGACGGCGGTGGCGAACTCGGTGGCGAAGGCGTCGAGTTCCTGGGTGATGGCGCGGATGGAGGTGACCATGAAGTTGTAGGCGAACATGGCCGGGATGGCGACGAAGAGGCCGACGACGGTGGCGATGAGCGCGCCGGCGACGCCGGGGGCCATGGCGGTGAGAGAGGCGGTATTGGCCTTGGCGATGCCGGAGAACGTTTCCATGACGCCCCAGACCGTGCCGAGGAGGCCGATGAAGGGGCCGCCGGCGACGGCGGTGGAGAGGACGATCATGCCCTTCTCGAGGGAGAGCGCCTGTTCCGCGGCGGTACGTTCGAGCGCAGCCTTCACCGAGGTGAACGACGTCGACGAGATGCGCTTCTGGCCGCGGACGTCGACGGGGTTGTTCTCGAGTTGGTAGGACAGTTCCTGCACGCCGGCGCTGTAGAGTTCGAAGGCGGGCGCGCCGTCGAAGTCGGGTTGCTTGCGGGCGAGTTCGAGCGGGTCGCGCGTGGCGCGGTAGGCCTCGAAGAACTTCTTGGCGACGCGACGGGCGCGGGTGAGCTGCCAGGCCTTGGTGAGGATGACGGTCCAACTGAAGAGCGAGACGACGATCAGGCTGCCGATGGTGATCTTGCCTTCGGTGGTGGCCTTCTCGAAGGCGAACTGCAGGGCGCCCGAGCCGAGGATGGGATGGAGTATCGATGCGATCATGGTTCGTTCGTAAGATGGAGTTCAGTTCGGCTTGGCCGAACCGGGGAGAATGACGGTGACACGGCCGACCGTGCGGGTGAGGCGCGGTCCGGGAGTGGCTGCGACGGTGCGGCGGGAATCGTCGTCGCCGCCGGCCTTGGCGACGGTGCGGGCGGGGGCGTCGCTCTGGACGCTGCTGGAGGCGGCGTTGCCGGCAGCGTTGCCTTGGCCGAAGCCGACTTGTCCGGACGCGGAGCCGCCGGAGGTGCTCACGTTTTGGGATAGGAGCGAGGCGTCGACGCTCGTGCCGGACGCGTTGACGGAGCCGACGCCGATGATGGTGCCGGAGACCGAGCCGCCGGCGGAGACATTGACGCTGCCCTGGGCGAGGGCGGTCACGTTGACGCTCTGGCTGGCGGTGAGGTCGATGTTCTCGCGGGCGAAGACCAGACCGGTGATCCCGCCGCTGGCCTGGAGTTTCACGGTGGAGCCGATGACGCCGGAGCCGGAGGCATCGATGTTGCCGACGTGAACGACGTTGCCAGCGGCGTCCTTGGTGCCGGCGGTGAGCGTGACGGTGCCGAGGTTGGCACCTTGGCCGTTGAGAGGGATCTGAACCACGCCACCGGAGTTCGCGATGATGTCGCCGCGGGGCGTCTCAACCGTGATGTCGCCAACGGTGGCCAGCGAGGAGGGGAAGGCGGGATCGAGCGAACGCGGGAAGGTGGTGGCGAGGATGCCGCTGCCGGGAATGGTCGGGGCGTAGCTCAGGACCTGGCGGGTGACGGGATCGACATAGATCTTCTCGATGGTGGCGGCGCCACTGGCACCCGAGCCGGCGTCGATGTCGCCTTCGAGGGAGCGAACGAGGACGTTGCCGCCGTCATACGCCGCGATGCGGGAGCCATTCACGTCGATGTTGCCGCGGGCGATGACGGTGACGTCGCTGGGATCGACGGTGAAGATGCCGCGGGCGACAGAGCCGGGGACGTTGAAGGTGCGGGAGCCGACGGAGACCGAGCCATCGGCGACGACCGTGATGTCGCCGCCATTGAGCGAGGAGATGGTGGTGGAGAACATCTCCAGATTGCCACCGAGGTTGACCCGGATGTCGGCCCCGTGGGTGAAGAGCTGGGCGAGGGCCGGATTGGCGCGGGGTCCTTGGGAAACGATGCCGGCGGTGGCACCGAGGTCCAGGTTGCGGGCGGTGATGTCGAAGGATCCCCCGCCGCCGAGGCGATAGCCGGTGTCGGCGTTCAGTGGGACATCCTGCGAGAGATCGTAGAGCGCCTGGGCGACGTCGGGTGGGAGCACCTGGACGTTCTGGGTGACGGGTTCACCGTTGGCCTGGAAGACGGGTTGACCGGAAGAATTGAAGACCTGGACGGGGAGGTTGAGGAGGAACTGCAGTTGCTCGCCTGTCATCCGGCCCTGGAAGGTCAGCGTCTGGCGGACGGCGTCGTAGGAGAACAGGTTTTCGATGCCCGATAGCGAGCCCACGGGTGGCGGGTAGATCAGGCCGAGGATGAAGGGCGAGAAGTCCGGCTTCGTGGTGAGGGGAACGGTGGTGAATTCGTTGCGGTTGATGATGTCCCCAGCGACGTGGATCGAGGTGACGTCGGTGGCACGCAGGTTCTGACCTTCGAACCGGGAGTTCACCAGGTTGCCGCCGACCTCGATCCGGGCGGCCTTCGGCACGCCGAAGAGGATGGAGCTGAGATTGCCGGAGACCTTCACGTTGACCGGGACGGTGTCGTTCACGTGGACCGGTACATCGGCATGGTCATTGATGCCGAAGGTGCCGAAGCTGCGGTACTGGCGGGCATCGCTGTCGGAGACGACGAACTGGACCAGATCGCCGGGCTTGGTGCCGGTGAGCGAACCGCCGTCGGTGGTGACGAGGTCGAGGTTCCCGGTGGGCGAGGGGAAGAGGGTGATGTCGTTGCCGACGATCACGCCACCGGCCCCGGCGCGGATGGTGAGCGTGCCGGGATAGATCGGCGTCATGCCCTGGGAGAAGGCGTCGTCGTAGCGGGGCAGGGCCGAGCCGCGGAGTTGGACCGAGTTGCCGGCGATGAGCGAGACCGCGGCGTCGTCCGAGTAATCGAACCGGTGACGGAAGGGAGCGGTGGAGGAGCCGAGGTTGTTGAAGATCCCGTTCGGATTGCGGACTTCCTGCAGGAGGATGTCGTTCGACGCGGTGACATTCCAGACGGTGTCCACAGCGCTGAGCGCGAGCAGTCGGGTGGCGGACCCGGCATTGCGCCCCGCCTGGATGGTGCCAGTGCCGTTGCGGACGACGAAGTGACCCTGGACGTCGCGGCCAGCGTTCACCGTGAGGTTGCCGGGCGCGGCTCCGAAGGCGCCACTGCCGGCGTCGGACTGGAGGCCACCGGCGAGCGGCAGGAAGCTGATGACGTCCTGGCCGGCCTGGAGGGAGACGTTGCCGCCGTTGGCCGTGGAGATTCCGCCGAGTTCGGTGTCGACCTCATATCCGGTGGGACGGAAGAGGAAGCCGTTGGCGCGCGTGCCGGTGTTGATGTTGCCGGCGACGGCGCGGGCGGTGATGTCGCCGCCGCCGATGGTACGGACGAAGCCGGAGGCGACGGTCAGGTTGTTTCCGGCGAGGAGGGAGATGTCGCCATCCGTGGCCTGGATGCCGGCGGAGCCGTTGAGTGCCAGGTTGCCGGTTCCAGAGCGCGTGCCGGAGGGCTGCGTGAAATCGCGTCCGGCCACGAGGGAAACGGACCAACCGTCACCGGCATTGATGCGGGATCCGTTGGCGAGGGTGATGTTGTTGCCGGCCTCGAGGAGCAACAGGCTGCCGGGCCAGGACACGCCGGTGGATTCGTTGAGATCCCAGAGCGTGCCCGCGCTGAGTTGGATGTTGCGCGTGGCCTGAAGGTGGATCCGGGAAAGGCCGGTGAAGGCCGTACCGACGTTCAGGTTCAGGGCACCGGCGGCAGGAGGATCGTTCGGGCTGACCGTGCCATTGCCGGCGGATCCAGCGCCGGTGTTGCCGAGGATGATGTCCTGCGGATCGATGTAGAGCTCGCCGCCACGGGAACCGGCCACCGCGGTGCCGTCGACCCGGGTGTGGACAGCGGACATTCCGCGAGCGCAGATCTCGGCGCGCCCTCCGTTGCCGCCAGCGGCGCCGCCGCGGATGTCGATGCGCGAGCCGCTGACGTCCGTGAACAGGCGGTCGGCCTTGACGATGACGTTGCCGCCTTGGCTGGGCGCGGAGGCGTCACCACGTGCCGAGATCGAGGAGGAAGAGGCCAGTTGGATCGAGTCGGACGCGAGCAGTTCGATGACGCCATTGTGCTCGCGGACCGAGTTCGCCTGGATCGAGCCCGCCTGGTTCACGACCCGGGCGTGCAGGGCGATCGTGCCGGCGTCGGCGGTGATCTGGCCGGAGTTCTGGATGCTGCCGGAGGGCAGCGAGACGGAGGTCGAGAGACCACGGCCGTCGGGACGTTGGCTGAGCAGGACCTCCTTGCCGGAGGCGAGGCCGATCGATCCAGCCGGCGCGGCGAGGGTGCCGTGGTTGGCGATGTTCTCCGCAATGAGGAAGAGCGAACCACCGGGGCTGGTCTGGATGTGCCCGTAGTTGACGATCGAAGCCTGCGGCGGAGCGCCGTTGAACTGCCAGAAGAGGCCGGCCGCAGACTCAACCGGAGCGACGTTCGCGGTGGAGACGACGAGTCCGGCGGCGTCGACGTGGGCGTCGGGCCCGAAGTGGAATCCGGACGGGTTGATCAGGACGACGGTGCCGTTTGCGGAGAGGCTGCCGAAGATCTGCGACGGGTTCTGGTCGGCGATTTGGTTCCAGACGACGGACGAAGCGGAAGGCTGGATGAACTGGGTGGACTCGCCCGGGGCGATGTTGAACGAATTCCAGTTGAGGACGGCGTTGTGGGAGGCCTCGATGGCGAGGTGCGTGCCGGAGACCGAGGTGGAGGCGGTCCCGCTGACGACGGTCGGCCCGGCGGGATTGGCGAGGCCAATCGGGGCCTGGCAGGCGGCGAGAGTGGCGGTGAACCACCAGGGCCACGGGCGCGAGACAGGATGGCGATGGGTGGGGTTCATCAGAACTGTCCTCCGAGGGATACGTTGGCGCGGGGGCTGTAGGCCTCGCGGTTGTTGGAGTCGGCCAGTGGCACCCCGATGGTCACACGGAGGTCGAGCAGGTTGTTGATGTTGGCAGAGAGCCCGAAGCCGACGCTCCAGAGCGTCTGCGAAGAGGGTGATCCAGCCGGTGCGTCGGAGAGGAAGCGCTGGCCGGCATCGAAGAACGTGAAGCCGCGGATCCAGGACGGAACCGGCTCGGAGAGCGCACTGAATTGGAACTTGTACTGGGGCGTGAGGAGGTCGAGTCCGGTGACCCAGCCGTGGTCGCCGAAGTCCTCGCCTTCGAAATAGCCGCGGACACTGGTGATGCCGCCGATGAACAGTGACTCGGTGGGCAGGAGAGGGCCGGAGGCGACCTGGCCGCTGGCGCGCAGGGTCGCCGACCATTCGCGGGGTAGCTTCTGCTCGCGGCGGAAGTTGACGACAGCCTTGCCGAAGGCGGGATCGGCCTTGGTGGAATACGCGGTTCGGTCGAAGTCGGCACCGTGGCCGAGCACGTTGCCGGTGAGCGTCAGGCCGACGGTCGTGGAGCCCCCTGAGTCCGTCTGGCTATAATCCGCGGCGAGGGTGAGGGGCAGGTAGGTGACGCCGGTCGTGCGCGTGGGTTGGGGCGACGCGAGGTCGCTGCGGATCGTCTGGGAGCCCTGGGCGTTGGTGACGACCGTGGTGATGACAAAGTTGTTCGTGTTGAAGCTCTCGAGGCCGAAATGTTTTCCCTCGACCCCGGCGGAGAGGTTCAGTCGGCGGCGGTCGTCGATCGCGATCGGCAGGTTGAACTTCGCGCCGCCCGATTCGATGCTGATGACATTCCGGCCCGAGTCGCGCGAGACGATGGTGAGGAGCGGCGTCTGCGAGACGACCTTGTCCGGCGTGAACTGCACGCCGGTGTCGACCGAGGCGGCGTTCGCGAAGAACGAGATGTCAGGCCGGGAACTGGCGGGCGGCAGGCGGAACTGGCGGGAGCCTTCGTCGAAGCCGAATCCGGGGTTGGCGCGGATCTGCTGTTCGACCGATTCCGGCTCGCCGAGTGGCAGACGGTAGTAACCGCCGTAGAAGGCGACCTGCGGGCGGTTCAGGAGGAAGTCGAGGTCCGGGGTCGGGTTCTTGAACGACTCCGGGGAGAATCCGTAGAAGAATCCGACCTGGTGTTCGCGCTGCCAGAGGTTGCGGTACTGGATGGAGGAATTGATGCGCCACTCGGGCAGGGCGGGACCGGCCTGGTTGTGGACGTCGACGCGGCCGTGGAGTGGCAGGCGGTCCTTGACCCGCAGCGTGAGCGCTGAGGTGCCCGGTTCGGGGCCGGGGCCGACGACGGGATAGATCTGGCGGTCGCGGTCCTGGTTGGCGAGGTCGAGTTCGCGTTGGAACACGCGCGAGTTGAGGAGCGTGTTGGTGCGGAGGCTGGGGAGGGCGCGGACGACGTTGTTCGAGCTGAAGTGCCTGTTCCCGGTGACCTGGATTTCGGTGAGCGTTCCTTCGACAACCTGTACCTGGACGGTGGCGTTGGTCAGCTGCTGCTGGGGCAGGCTGACGGCGACGGTGGCCCAGCCGCGGTCGCGATAGGCCAGCTGCAGGTCGCCGAGGGCCTTCTGGATCTGCGGGAGGGTGACCTTGTCGCCGGTGCCGGAGGCGAGGATCCGCTCCACCTGCTCGGCGGGAAGCAGCGTATTGCCGCGGACGTTGTAACGGCGGACCTCGAAGCCGGGTGCGGGCGGCATGTTCGTCGTGCTGGCGACGGCGGCCCGGGAGAGCGGTCCTTCGTTGATGCGCAGGGCGACGGTGCCGTCGGTCAGCACCTGGGACGGGGCGAGCACGACAGCATTGGAGTAGCCGCGGGCGACGTAGGCTTCGCGGAGTTGCCGGAGTGCGGACTGGAGCTGCCCGGGCGAGACGGAATCGCCGGAGACGTTGCCCAGGACCTGGTCGATCTCTTCTGCGGAAAGCACGCTGTTGCCCTGCACGACGAAGTGACGGACCTCGAAGGATGGGACGGTCCAGCTCGGCAGGACGGGCCTGGGCGCAGGAATGGATGCATCCTCGATGACTCGGACGAGGGCGATGCCGTTGGTCAGGGGGTGGCGGGGCAGGACGACCGAGGCGTTGGGCAGGCCTGCGTCCCGGTAGGCCTGTTGCAGGCGGACGAGGGAGGCACGGATGCGGGCGAGGTTGACACGGGGGCCGGTGGCATCCTGCAACGTCTCGCGGATCTGCGCGGGGGACAGCCGGGTGCTGCCGGTGACCTCGAAGGACTGGATCTGGAAAGTGGCCGGCGACGTCTGGGACGCCGAAGGGGTGCCCGCCGGGCCTGCGGTCTCCGCCGCGAGGGCGGAGGCCGCAAGCCCGGAGGCGAGGACGAGCCCCGCGAACGATTCCAGCGTGCGTCGCGACCGCCGGGCGGAGCGGTTGGGCTCCGAGGGTCCGGCAGTACGGGCGCGGTCGCTGGCAGCGTTGGATGCGGGAATCGTCATGTCTGGATCAGGCGTTTTGCCGGGAAGGGAAAGGTCACTCCACCGGAGCGACCGGAGCGCCGTCGGCGGTCCGTTCGACGTTCAGGCGGCTGATGGGCACCGAGAACGCGGAGGTCTTGAGACGCTCGTTGATCGCGGCCACGAGGGCGTCGCGGAACAGCTTCACGTTGCCGCTGGCGGTGGAGCGGTTGAGCAGGTGCTCGTAGACCCACAGGCTGTACTGGCCGTTGTAGAGCGGGGTGTAGTCGTTGCCGGTGTTGTTGAAGGGCGTATTGGCGAAGGGCAGGGCGCCGTTGTAGCGGAGGACGTTCGCGCCACCGTTGACCGCGAAGGCATCGACGGTGACGAGGTAGCTGATGGCCGGCCCGAAGTTGTTCAGGTGATCCCGGATCTGGGGCGCAGTGCGGCCCGTCGGATCATTCACGTACTTCTGCTGTGCGTTGTCCCAGAAATACGAGATGGGAGAACCCGTGTAGATGGCCTCCTTGAAGAGCGCGACGCGCTGGCCAGCCGTTGGGTCGCGATTGATGAACACGACGTCCTCGGTCTGGTTGGTGTCCCCGGTGAAGAACCAGGCCGGGAGCTTGCCGTTCGCGGCCAGCGTCTTCAGCTGGTGCGACGTGATGTTGGTCAGGTTGGCCGGAGCCGTCTTGCTCTTCAGCAGCACGATCGGCGTGGCACCGAAGCGGACGTCGTCGAGCTTCGGCGTGAGGAACTCGGTCGACTGCTGGAACACCGAGGAGAAGGCGATGTCCGACTGCAGGTTGATGGTGTTCGTGTCGCCCGGGTTGGCAGACGCGAGGTAGTTGACGTTCCGGTTCTGGGTCAGGTCCTGGAGGCCGGCAACGGCGCCGTTGTAGAAGGCACGCACGGTGACGGTCTGGTCGCCGAACGTCGCGGGCAGCTTGCCGGTCCAGACGACCTTGAGGGCGGTGGGGGCGGCGGCGCTGTCGACGGGGTTCTGCGAGGTGAGGTTGGCGCCGAACAGGTCGCGGATGGCGAAGTAGGCGGTGTCGCGGAAGGCGACGGCGCCGGAGAGGCGGATCTCGACCTGGGCGAACGCGGGCCCGGCGACGACAGCCGCGGCCAGAACAGTGGCAAACGAACGGATCAATTTCATGGGATCAGAGTGAAAATGGTTTTTGGTTTATGGACGGATGGTTGCAGGAAGGACTCAGCGAACGATCTCGACGGCATAGAAGCGGACGTCGGAGGTGTTGGAGTCTTGCAGGGTGGCGGGAGAGCCGGTGCCGGCCACGGTGGGGCCGGTGTCCCAGGTCGCGACGGGCGACGTCAGGCCAGCCGAGCCGGTGCTGCGCAGGCGGTAGGTGGCGCCGGTGACCGTCGCAAACGTGATCCGCGAGGCATCGCCTTCCCGGGTGATGCCCGAGATCTGCGGCTGCGGAATCGACGGCGCCCCGGCCGTGAAGGTCAACGTGCCGTCCGGCTTGAACTCGAAGGTTCCCAGCAGGCGGCCCGGCTTGTTGAGCGTGCCAGCGGCGGTGGAACCCGGCAGCAGCTCGACGAGGTCGGTCCGGACGACGTTGGCCGGATCCGAATCGAAGTCGTCGGGAGTCAACTGGGCGACACTGCCCTGGAAGTTGCCGACGTAGTCCGAGGATGCGCCCAGGATCGGTCCGAGCGTGAACGGGCTGGTGAGGGGGATGGCGACGGCCGTGGCGGTGTTCGCCGGACCGGCTGGGGTGAGGCTGCTGAAGGAAGCAGCGGTCTTGCCGATGGCGTCGATCTGGCTCCCGGCATTGCCCTGCACCGACTGGCCCTTGCGGAGCCAGAGGGCTGCGGGTTCATCCGGTGCCAGACGCGGCGCGGTCACCCAGAGGGTCTGGATGGGGAAGGCCTCGACGAGTGGCGGACGGTTCGCGCCCGACACGGCGATCGAAAGGCCATTGAGGCTCGGGAACGTGCTGTTGAGCAGGTCCGTCGTCAGGTTGCTGATCGGGATCGTCGTGCCCGGTGCCAGCGTCGAGAGGGCCGCGGCTGGGCCGAGGTTGACGACGAGGTCCGACGCATTGCCGCTCTGACGGAGCGTCAGGAGGAGTTCGCCTGGATTGTACAGGAACGGTGCCGATTGGGCGACCGTGTGGCCGAGGGCGACCAAGGCCGCGGTGAGCACGGCCTGTCGCCGGAGGCGATTCGGAGCTGGGATGTTCATGGGAGCAACATGTGATCTGGAGTTGCGGTTGAGTGCGGCATGGCCCGAGCCGATGCCGTCCTCCCGGGACTCCGGCAGGTATGCCGGTCGGCCGGTTGGCGATGGGTGATGGATCCTCCCTTGGATGGGTTGGAAAAGTGTCATGGGTGGGTGCGTCGGGGGCCTCGGTCGTCGCAGCGGATCAGGCGCCCTCAGAACGAGAGCTGGATGCGGGCGGCGAACAGGTTCTCGTCCTGTGCAGTGACGGTGGAAGGCGCGGTGACCGAGCCCGGGTTGGCGATGCTGACCGGGGCTCCGCCACCGTTGAAGGTCGTGTGGGTGAAGCTGGCGAGGACACGCAGGTTGCGGTTCAACCACCAGTTCAAGCCAACGCTCCAGCTGGTGGCGTCGGTCGCGGAGAAGTCTGGATTCGAGAACGCGGGAAACGCGTTGTCGTCGATGTCGAACTTCGAATATCGCCCGACGACCTGCCAGGCACCCCAACCGGGACTGCCGAGCGTGAAGGGGCGGATGGGCTCGACGGCTCCGAACCCGGCCTTCTCGCCGGTCAGGAACCATTGGCCCGTCACCTGCCAGGCCTTGTGTGTCAGACGGGCGGAACGGAAGGTCGTGCTGTTGTAGACGTCCTGCGCCGAGAGCGCGTACTCGCCCATCAGGCCGAACGGTCCCGCGTAGTAGTAGCCTTGCGGCGAGAGCCGCCAGTGCGTGCCATCGGCCACGACGGGGCCGACGAGCGGGTCATACGCGAAGAACTGCTGGGTACCCGGCGCGGTGTAGTAGCCCGGCAACGGTTCGCCGATGGTGGCGGGAAGACCGAAGGCGTTCGAGCTGACCTGCGCCCAGGATCCGCCAACACCGAAGCCCAGGCCCTTGGCGAGCTTCAGGTCCGTGTTGCGGAACGGTTCGAGGAAGACGCGACCGGCGTACTCCTTGCCGTCGGTGTAGTCAAAGCTGCCCGGGTTACGGCCATCGCCAGCATTGTTGAACACGCCTCCGGCAAGTTGGAGGGCCCCATCGAAGAACTTCGCCGACAGCTGCACGCCGACGTTCCGGAACGGCACCAACCCGCTGACCATGGACCGTTCGCTGAAGTCGCCCCAGGCGATCGACTGCAGCAGGCCAAGACCGACCGGCCCCTTGAACTTGCCCGCCTTGATCTCGAAGTGCTCGCCGAGGTGGTACGCCACCGCGGCATCCTGGAGTGATGAACCCTGGTCGTTGATGCCGCCCCATTGGGGAATGATCTCGAACGAGATGTCGCGATACACGGTGCCCCGGATGTAGAGGCGGGCGCGGCGGATGCCGAAGGTGTCGTTGCCCTCGCGAAGATCATTGTCGGAAAAGTAGGTGTGGCTGTCCGTCTGGATCAGGCCCTTCAACGTGACCGTGAAATTCGTGTCCGCGGAGCTGAACCGGAGGCCGGTCGAACCGAGGCTCACGATGGGCGTCTTGGCCGCCTTGGCGCGCGCGGCTTCGGATTCAGCAGCGTTCTTCTCCTCGAGGCTCTTGAGCTTGCGATCGAGTTCGACCGTCGTGGGCGCGTCATTCGGCGTGACCGCGATCTCGGGGAGGACCTTGCCGCCGGATTCGATGGCACCCAGCTTCTGCTCCAGTTCCGCGATCCGCTGCTGGAGCTTGCGCGTCACCTCGTCGGACGTCGCGTTCGTGCGGGCCGCCTCGCGCTTCTCGAGTTGCTCGATGCGCGAGAGCAACTGCCGCACGAGATCCGCATCAATCGCCGCCGGCGCGCTGGCCGGAGCGCTCGCGCCGCCCGCGCCGCCGTTGGTCGACGGCACCTGCGCCAGGACCGGGCCCGCGGTAAGCAGGCCGGCCAGGAGGGCGGCGGTGGCGGAACGTGCGGATGCGGAATGGAACTGTATCTGTGGGTGCTTCATGGCTCTGGTCTGCTGACGGCACCGGGCTGGGGCGGGCTTCCAAGTGGGAGCTTGGAGAACCCGGCGTTGGAGCGGTCAGCTCCTCGCGCCGGGGTCAGCCCGGATGTTGGGAGGGTGCTTTGGGTCAGGCGGTACGGACTGCGGGAATGAGATCGTCGATGGTGTCCGACTCGACGTTGATGTCGGCAAACAACCACGAGGAGAGGTAACGTTCGCTGCTCGACGGTATGATCGCGACGATCGTCTTGCCGGCGTTCTCGGGTCGCTTGCCTACCTGGATGGCAGCCCAGGCAATCGCACCCGACGAGATCCCGACGGGGATGCCGTCGAGTTGGTTGATCTGCTTGGAGACCGGACCGGAGTCTTCCTCGGCGACCTGGATCACTTCGTCGACGACGGCACGATTCAGGTTGGCGGGAATGAAGCCGGCCCCAATGCCCTGCAGCTTGTGCGGCCCGGGTGCGCCACCCGAGATGACGGGGGAGCGGATCGGTTCGACGGCCACCGCCTGGAACGTGGCCTTGCGGGGCTTCAACACCTCGGCGATGCCGGTGATGGTGCCGCCCGTGCCGACGCCAGCGACGACGATGTCGACTGCGCCAGCGGTATCCCGCCAGATCTCCTCGGCGGTCGTGCGCCGGTGGATGGCCGGGTTCGACGGATTGGAGAACTGTTGGAGGATGACCGAGTTCGGGATCGTCGCCTTGAGTTCCTCGGCCTTGGCGATGGCACCGCGCATGCCCTTGGCGCCCTCGGTCAGGACCAGTCGGGCGCCGAGGATCTTGAGCAGCTTGCGCCGTTCAAGGCTCATCGTCTCCGGCATCGTGAGGATCAGGCGCAACCCTCGCGCCGCTGCCACGAAGGCGAGGGCAATGCCCGTATTGCCCGAGGTCGGCTCGATCAGGACGGTGTCCTGCGTGATCTGCCCGGAAGCGAGCGCGTCTTCGATCATCGCCACGCCGATGCGGTCCTTCACGCTCGAGAGCGGATTGAAGAACTCGAGCTTGAGGAGGATGTCGGCGACGACGCCGTGCTGGCGGGCCGTGCGGTGAAGCCGGACGAGCGGGGTGTTGCCGATCGTCTCCGTGATGCTGTTGTAGATCCTGGACATGGTCAGATGTTTTGGGCGATGGCCTGGAGGTAGCGGTACTCGACGAGAATGGTCTGCAACGCGGCGACCAGGGCGTTGACCTGGCGGTGCAGCGGGGCGAGTTGCGGGGTTTCGAGCGTGATCTCGAACGGCGGGTGCGCCATTCCGGGAATCGATTGCAACATGCCAGGGTAGCCGTCGTGGATGACGCCGGACTCGGCGTTGAATCCGTCGATGCGTGCACCGTGATTGCGCGGGAGGAACCGGCCAGCCTCCAGCAGCGCGGGCTGGATCAGGTGCTTCGACAGCACGTTGCCCTTCACGAACCCGTAGAGCCCGTTGCTGGTGTCGTCCGAGTGCAGCGTGATGATGCCGTGGAACGACTGCATCCAGATCTCGGATTCGAGGAAGCGCACTTCCGGTTGGTCGGTCTGCTTCCAGAACTCGCGGTTCAGGTCGCGCCCGCTCCGGGCGTGCCGCGTGTTGTCCTCGAAGCCGGTGGGGTTGCAGACCGGGTAGATGAACAGGGCGTAGCCTTCGGCGATCTCCGGGTTCTGTTCCAGGGAATGCAGGAAGCGGGGAAGCGCCAGGGCACCCTCGGGTTCGTCCCCGTGGATCGTGGCGAAGATCCCGATCCGCATCACGTCGCCGCCGCCCTTGGGCCCGACATAGAGGTACCGGGGAAGCGAGTAGGAACGACCGTCGCGGCTGAAGTGTCCGGGCGAGGCCCCGATGAACCGGCTCGAGTTCGCCGCGAGGTGATCGAGGGGCTCAAGAAGGCGGCGAATGGACCGACGTTCCAGCCCTGGAAAGGTCACCGTAGAGTCGTCGGGGGCGAAGGCGGGGAGTGCAGACATGGCGGGTGGAGGGTGGGTGGTTGCGCCGGACGGAATCAGGGCTGGGAACCGCTCTTCGGGTTGAGCCGGTACTTCTCGGTGCGCTCGATCTGGACGACCCGGCCCTCGTGGATGACGACCTGGATGACGCCGAACCGGAGGGAGGCGACGTGCTGGCGGATGACCTCGATCCATTCGGAATCGGCGCTCGGGACCGGGGCGGGAGCAGGTGCGGCGGCGGTCGTGGCAGCCTTGGCGGGGGCTGTGGGATCCGGGGCTGTGGAACTGTCCTGCTTTGGTGTCGCGCTCATCTTGAGTAAATGAGTAGAGTACTTGTGATTTAACGTCAACTGACAAAGTAGAGATTGTGCGGCGCGGTGGTGTCCGGCGTGTCTGGAGAGCGGTTGTGTTATCCTAAATCGTTTATGTGTAGATATTAATGGCGAATATTTCCGGATCCGGCTTGGGAAGGGTAATGCGCCCCTTTCTAAACACCATTAGTCAAATAGAGAATAATTCATCGGTGTTTACTCCGGTGTCACCACGCCGCCCGTGGAATTCCGGGTCACACGCATCCGGTGCAGGGGAATCGAGTAGGGCGAACTGCCCATGTTGGCCTGGAGGGAGGCCTTCAAGGCGGCGGTGAAGGCGGCGATTGCCGGGGACGGATTGGGGCGGGTGAGGATGTGTTCGAAGCCCCAGCAGGTGTACTGGCCCGAGATCACCGGGGCGAAGTTGTTGGAAACGGTCGAGTAGCTGCCGGTGAAGGGAAAATGTCCGTTGAAGGAGAGGATGTTCTGGGGCTGGACGTTTCCGGCCTCGGGCGGGGGGAGGAACGTGATGCAGGGGCCGAAACGATTGGTGATCATGGCCAGAATGGCCGGCCAGGTGGTCTGGCCAACGGGGTCGAGCGTCCAACCGAGTCCGCGATTGACGTAGGCGAGGGCGGCCCCGGTGAAGCCGGCTTCGCGGGAGGAAATGACGCGATGGGCAGCGCCGATGTCGCGCATGATCCAGTGGACGAGATCGGTGTCGTTGGTGTTGCCGGTGAACACGTGGAGGGGAACCGCGCCGTTGGCGGCGATGAGCCGATACTGCTGGGAGGTGATGTTGGTGAGGCTGGCGGGAGCATCCGGACTCTTGGCGAAGATCGTGGGCGTGACACCGTAGATCTCGTCGTGGAGCACGGGCGACGGATAGGGGTAGTCGCGCTGGAAGACGACCGAGAAGCCGAGGTCGGTGGGCGCGCCGACCAGGTTGGTGTCACCCGGCGTCGCCGTGGCGAAGTACTGGATCGGCGAATTCTGCGTCAGGCTTTGGATGGCTGGGCCGGAGCCGCTGTAGTTGACGAAGACAGTCACGGTCTGGTCTCCGAACAGGGACGTCATGCGACCCGAGAGTGTCATCCGGTTCGCGGCCACGGGGCGCGCGGGGTTGTCGTAATTCGCAGAGGTGAGATTGGGACCGTAGAGATCGTGCAGCGACTTGAAGGCGACGTCCTTCAATGAAACGGCACCCGCAAGGCGGATGATGACCTGGGCGAAGGACACAGAAGGGGCGAAGCAGAGGGCGAGGATCAACGCGAATGGCAATCGGAGCTTCATGGTAGGCGGGTTCAGCAGGTTGAAGGAAACGGAGGGCGATGGGGTCACGGAAGGACCTCGACGACGAAGAAGAGGGCGTCGCGGGAATCCGGATGTTCAAGGCTGGCCGGTTGGCCGGATCCCACGACGGTCGTCGGATCCAGAGCCCACGAGGTCAGCGGGCTTTGGAGTGTTTCGGGACCGGCGAGTCGGAGCCGGTAGGTGAATCCGGGGACGGTGGTAAACTCGAGGCGAGTGGTGTCGCCGGTCCGTTCGATGCCCAGGATGCGGGGCAGGGGTGGTCCAGCCGTGAAGGACAGCGATCCATCGGGTGCGAGGCGGAAGAGCCCGACCACGGTGCCCGGACTGTTGAGGACGGTGCCGGAGCCGGGGACGAGGCGGATGAGGGAGGACTGGGACGAGGATTCTTCGAACGGGTCGGGCGTTTGTGCTTCGACGGTGCCGGGGAATGTCCCCGAGAGGTTGCCTTCGGACGAGACCAGCACCGAATAGGCATTGGGATCCTGGGAGGGGATGAGGATCGCGTTGTTGGTATTGGCCGGACCTGCGGGCACTTGGTTTCCATAGGTGAGGGCACCGAGTCCGATGGACTCGACCTGACTGGCCGCAGTTCCCTGCGTGAAGGAGCTGCGCCGCTTCCACACGATCCCGGGTGTCTCCGGTTCTGGATGCGGCGAACTGATCCAGAGGGTCTGGATGGGATGCTGGGGGAGATTGGTGTTCCCGCGGTGGGCTCCAAGGACGGCCCACCGGAGGGCGGCAAAACTCGGGAATGCCGAAGCCAGTCGGGCGCCATCCACGCCATCCAGCGCCACGGTGGTTCCCCACGGCAGCGCCTCGAATCCGGCGACGGATCCGAGGTTGACGACAAGGTCTGATTCGCCGCCTTCGGTCCGGAAGCAGGCGAGCAGGTCGCCGTTCACGTAGCGGAACGGTGCCGATTGGGCGCTGATGCCGATGAGGAGCAGGAGCGAATGGGCTGCTCGAGCGAGGGATCTTGGAAGGTGTGCGTTCATGCGTTCTGAAGTTCACCGGTGTGGCGGGCGTTGTATCCGGGCAGTTCGCTCAGGAGCCGGCGGTAGGCCCGGTCCCGCAGCAGTCGGATCAGCGCGAGGAGGCGTGGGTCCTGCTGGTCCGCGGAGCGGAAGCAGAAATCGAGGGACTCGGTCCGGACCGGAAGGAAATGTAGCCCTGCCTCCTCGGCAGGCAGGCGGACGCAAATCCCGGCCTCGGCCCAGCCAGCGTGGACGGCCTCGGCGACCGCGACGTGTCCGTCCACGGTCCGCCCACGGGCGGTATCGTTGCCAATCAGCTCATCGAGACATTCGCGCGCTGCGGAACCGGCATCGCGCAAGGCCCACCGGCGGACGCTCCGGACCGCGGACTGGGCGGAGCGCGCCCGGCTGTCCGGGGCGAGGGCGAGGCCTTCCTCCCAGTCCACCGCCCGGAGAAGCTGGAACCCATCGCCGAGCTCCATCCGGACCGTCTCGGCGTTGCGCCGGGGTTGGTCGACCGTCGACCGATGGATGGCCGCCACGTGAACGAGTCCTTCCCGCAGCATCCGGATGGCCTCGCCACCGCTCCGGGGAACCACCACCAGCCGCATCCCGCTCGACCGTGCGTACTCCGACGCGAGGATCCCGGCCGCCGGATCACACCCGGCGAGGACCAGGGTGGAGCCGGCCATTCCGAACCGCGCGTCGTGGCCGATCCCGTCCTGCCACACGCCGTCGTGAGGAGCGGGGTTGAAAAGCGTGGATTCCACGGGGACGAGGAGTCGGCGGCCGTGAAGGTCGGCCTCCCAGTAGCGGGCGGGTTCGCGGTGTGGTCTCCAGGCCCAGGGCGAGGTGGGGTCGGTGGCTGGAGGGTTGGGATTCGGTGAGGCGAAGAGTTCCTCGACCGAGCAACCGAGGGCGCGGGCGAGGGCAATGGCGGCGGTGACCGAGGGCGTGAGGCGGGAGCCCTCGATGGCGCTGACCGTGGTCCGGGGGATGCCAGCGTGCCGTGCGAGGTCGCCCTGGGTCCAGTGCAGTGCGGCGCGCCGGAGTGCGATCGGGTTGGGCGGAATGCTGTCGGATGACATGATGCTGCCAGTTTTAGGCAGTATCATGCCATGGTCAAGAACAGGATCCGAGCAGCGATGTCTTCTTCGCCTTGGGAAAAGGGGCAGGAAGCGCAACGAGGACGTCGGCCCTCCGTTCGAGGCAGGACCGTGATGCCCTACGTGGAGATGCGGCGGTTGACCTGACCGGTAACACGGCGACGCAGTGGAGGGGGACGGCTTCCCGCAGGGGCGCACAGGCGCTGGGAAGGAGGAACGTGGTTCCCGTCGCTGCCGTGGTTGTAAAACCAACCGTCCTTCGCGGCTTCGCGCGAAACGCTCCTTCAAACCCGTGAATCCCTCGCGCGAAGCCGCGAGGACGCGAAGGAGGATGGCGGAGTGGCAACGTCCTCGTTGCCCTGTCTCTCATCCGCCTCGTGGGGCGGGCAATGGGGCGATTCGCGCGAAGCCCCGCAGGCCATCGAATTCAGCGGGTCACCCAGCCCCGCACCGCGAAGCCGACGGCGGTTCCTGCGGCGAGGACCATCCAGAACATCCCGGGCGGACGCCCTTCCAGGCCGTGTTGGACGTTCATGCCCAGCAACGTCGCCATCGCGGTCAACGGCAGCGCAAAGGCGGCGAGGATGTTCAGCTTGTGCTGCGCCGTGGCTTGTCGGGCTGCCTGTTCCTGGTTCAGCTCCGAGTTGCGAGCGATCCGGTAGTCCATCCGCATGCGCGCTTCCGACAGCAGGAGATCGAATCCCCGCGAGATCTCGTAGGCCTCGTCGCGCAGCGAGATGAGCACCCGATCCTCCTTCACCAGATCCCGCGCCGACTGCAGGGCATCGGCCAGATGGGCCATCGATCGCTGGAGCGGTCCCAATTCACCGAGCACGCTGAAGATCTCGTCCGCTCCCTGAGCCGCCTCGGTGCGCTCGTCCAGGGCGTCGAGACGCTCCCGATAATCCGCCAGCAGGCGGCGGGTCCGCATTTCGCCTCCCTCGAATCCGTTGACGAGCAGCTGGCCCTCCGGCTTGCGGAGCAACAGAACCGCTTCGCGCTCGGCCGAAGCAGGAGCTGGCGGTGCATGGAGGATCACCAGCAGGTGGCCGCCTCCGGCGATGGCGCGCTGGCGGCCATAGGTCGTCTCGCCGAGCCTCGACTCAATCTCCGGCGGCAGCGTCCAGTTGTACGACTTCCTCTTCATGGGCGCATGAATCGCCGATGCCGACCGTTGCTGGATACTTGAATCTCCGGGTTGCGGATCCATTCCGGCCATGTCCTGTGCCACGACTGGGTCCGCGTGGATTCGTCACCCGATTGTCGCCTGTGCTGAGCCGTATCCATGCGGTTGGAAATGCGGCGAGGACTCCCGCAGAGAACGCTGCGGCGCAGCGGAAGGCACCCGATCCGCACCGGCGGGGAGTCATCTTTTGGTGAGCGTTTCCAGAACGCCCTGCGACCGTGATTCAGCCCTCTCTCTGCGGGCTCCGCGTCTCTGCGGGAGTTCCCTGCTTCATCGTTACGGCTGAGGTCCTGATGCCGTGGCCGGAATTGGTCGCGGCTTCGTGCGCCCATTCAGGGCGCGGATGGATTGCAACGGAATGCCCCCGGGGTTCCACCCCGGGCTTTCGCCGTTTGCTCCGTTGGGGCAAGCGCCTCGGGGTGGGAACCGAGGCGGATTCGCTGGGGGGATTTGGCAAAGCGTCGCCTGTCGTGGGTTGCGCCCGGTGTTTCGGTCCGCTGGCCCGGGATCACCGATCAGGCCTACAGGCCTAGGCCTGATCGTGCCAGTGGAGGCCTTCCGGCAGGCTGAAGCCGGCGTATTCGATGTGCAGGATGCGGCGGTGGCGGTCGGTGGTGGAACGGGAGGAGGCGTGGAGGAGCAGGGGACGCATGAGCAGGACATCTCCCGGGGAGGCGGTGCACTGGAACTCGGGTTGCCGCTCCCGCCATTGCTGGATCTGTGCGGTATCGAGGCGGCCGGATCGATGTGAACCGGGCAGGACGCGGAGTGCACCGTTCGAGGCGTCGGTCGGATCGAGATGCAGGCGGATGGTCAGCATCTGCTCCAGCAAGGCGACCGGAGGCTGGACGTGGGGGATGCCATCCTTGGTGCTCCACGGGCCGAATCCGGGGACTTCCGCGGTTTCCCGCAGGGCGATGGTCAGGTCCTGATGCCAGGGGACCAGCCAGTTCGTGTCGGGCGACTTGTCGAAGTAGATCGCACGGGTCGGGACGGGCGGGGCGGGAAGGTGTGGGCGGACGAGGTCGAGGAGTCTGGCAGAGGAAGCGAGGGCGGCGACGGTGGGATTCGAGAGCAGGCCGCGGCGGCCTGGGCCGGTCGTGGGGCCGAGGGCCGTCAGCAGACGGGACAATTCCGTGGCGTCGAGGACGCCCGGGATCCGTGCGAAGCCGAGGGTGTTGAGGTGATCGGGCATGGGGTGGGGAATCCGCTGAGCCGGGCTTCGGGTTCGCTGCGGACGATTTCCGCGGTTGAACTTTCGCTTCAACCCCTCCGGGGTAAATGCCCTTTGTTCATCCAAACCCGGGGTGCGCTTCGCGACCCCGGGCTACCAGCTCCCAACCCTCCGGGTTGAAGATGCGGATCTTCAGGCAAGAACTCCTCGCGCCTTCGCGGCTTCGCGCGAGCATTCCAAAGCTTGAGGAGTTCGCGCGAAGCCGCGAGGGCGCGAGGGATTCGCGTGGTCTTACTGCCCGAGGCGGGGTTCGTTGTCGGCGTTCCAGCGGCGGCGCATGTTGGGGTCGCGGGAGACGGCGAGATCCTGCTTGATGAACTCGGCGTGGCCGTCGCAGAACATGAACACGGCTCCGCCGCCTCGGCTGGACTTCACGCCCTTGGCGATGACACCGGACTTCGGGATGCCGCTGCCGCCGTGACGGCTGCTGGGCCACTCGGCCTGCTCGGGTCCGTTGGGGTCACCGTCGGCGGGGTCGATGGCGGTGTCCCACTGGGCGTCGGACCGGCTGTCGGCCATGCAGATCATGTCGCCGGGTGCCTTCACGTGGGATTCCTTGGGCTCAATGTTCCAGGGGTCGGCTCCGCTGCCGATGTCACCGCCGAGGCCCTGGTAGGGTCGGGTGAACTCGGACACGCCACCCCAGTCGTTGTAGCCGTAACAGAACCCGGTGTTGGGCGTGACGGTCATGGGGCGCTGGGTGGTGGGGTTGTTGGTGTAATAGTACTTCGGGATCTCGGTGGGGCAGTTGAAGACGGCGAGGTTGCTGCCGGTGTAGCGGAGGAGCCGGGCGGGGTAGACGACCTGGGCGTTGGGGACGAAGTAGTGGCCGGGGTAACGGTTGTACTCGGAGACGTACATCGTCAGGGCGATGCCCAGCTGGCGCAGGTTGCTGGTGCACTTCGTCTGCTGGGCCTTCTGCTTCGCCTTGGCCAGCGCAGGCAGGATCATGCCCGCGAGGATCGCGATGATGGCGATCACGACGAGGAGCTCGATGAGAGTGAAGCCGCGGCGATGGGATCCACCACGCAGCACCGGATTCAGGCGGGAGAGCAGGTTCATGATCCAGAGGGGAGTTCTATACGGGGAACGATGCGGTCCCGGTGGGCGATGGCGAGCCTGAAGTGGGCGATCGGCGATGCTGCGATGGGGGATTTCCAGCGGCGGCGCAGCGACGCGGTGGTTGGGGGGATTTCCAGCGGCGGTGCGGCTGCGCGGCGAGGTTTGGTTTGAGGGTTGGGGAGGATCCAGGGAGGCTATGTGGCATGTGGAACGGAACCAGGACGTGGGTGGTGGGATGGATGCTGGGATTTTGGGTGGCGTGCCTGGTGCCGGTCCTCCAGGCGGCGGTCGGCGAGGCGCAGGAGGTGGCACCCGGGGTGTGGTTCCATGAGGGCGACCTTGTTCGACGGGCGCACTGCAACACAGGCTGGATCGTGTTCCGGGACTACGTGCTCTTGGTGGATGCGAACTTCCCCTCCGGCGCGGACGAGGTGCTTCCAAAGATCCGCAAGGTGACGGCGAAGCCCATCCGGTTCGCCTTCGATACGCACCACCACGGGGATCACGCCTACGGCAACGCGGTCTGGGCCGACCAAGGGGCGACGATCGTGGCTCACGAAGGCGTATTGAAGGCGATGCGGCGGTTCGAGACCGGGCTCTTTGGTGGAACGCCCGGACGGTGGGAGGGCGAGGCGCGTGGAAGACCGGATGTCGCCCGTTCACGTTTGGTTCCGCCGTCGTTGCTGTTTCCGGATCGGATGATCTTCGATGACGGAGAGAAGCGGGTCGAGTTGCTGCACCTCGGCGTGGCGCACACGGAGGGGGATGGATTCGCCTGGTTGCCGAAGGAACGGGTGCTGTTCACAGGCGATGCGTGCGTCAATGGGCCGTTCAACAATGCGGGGGATGGATCCGTGCTGAAGTGGGTTCCGACGCTGGAAGCGGCGCGGGCCCTGAAGCCAAGGATCGTCTGTCCGGGGCACGGCCTCGCCGGCGGACCGGAGTTGCTGGATCACCAACTTGAGTTCTTCCGCACGCTGCGGGACGAGGTGAAGGAATTCGTCGATACCGGTGCCGGGCTCGAGGCGTTGAAGAAATCCCTGCCGGCCTTGCGCGAGAAAATGGGCCGGAATGAACGCATCCGGAACCTCATCGGGGGTTCGTTCGACGGGATGGCGGAGAAGGCGTTCGGGGAGTTGGGAGGGAAGTGACCCGCGGACGCGGCTGGGTTTGGGGAAGGACAGGATGACAGGATTTGCAGGATGAGCGGGGGCGGACAGGATGAGCAGGATGGACAGGATGGGATGGAAGGTGAGGAGGTTCCGCTGGGTTTCCGTTCAACCGACTGGGGCATCCCATTCAGCCTGAGCATCCGGTCGTTGTGCAGCGGCATCCTGTTCATCCTGCCATCCTGTCCGCTTGTCCGGGCATCCTGTTCATCCCCCGCCAAGAATCCTGCCTGGGTAGCCATGGGCGGCGTGTCGACCATCCCAGAACGGCATGGACTCCGGCGGCCGGACTGTGGTTCCTTCTACTAGCCATGGGTTCACGAAGGTTCCTGATTTCCGGTGTCGCGCTTCTGGGAGTGGCGGTGACGAGCCTACGGGCCGGGGCGTTGACGTTGTCTGGCGTGCATGTGGTGCCGCACATGCAGTCCGCGGAGATGCGGTATCGTCAGAAGGCGGACTTCAGCCTGGGTGCGCGGGTCGAGGTCTTCCTCGAGAACACTTCATCCGAGACGCTGGTGATTCCGTCGACGGCGGAGGTTCGGTTGCGGGGCCGGACTCCCGAAGAGTTGCTGCGGTCGGATGAGTGGGCGTGGCACGACCTCCCGAGTGCGTGGACGAATCAGACCCTTCGGCTGCCACCGGGTGCGATGACCGTCTGGAGCTGGAACGGCAAACGCGCACCTTGGGGCACCAACACGACGGCCGAGTTGACGGTCGCAACGGCCGGGGCGGGTGAACCGAGCCGCCTTGCGGTCCGCATCGGCAGTCCCGAGGTCTGGCTCTCGGCAGTGACCTTTCTGGGGACAGCGACGAGCGTGCAGCCGGACTCGATGGTCGTGCATGTCGTCAACCAGACGGCGGGACCGCTCCGGTTCGAGGCGTGCCGCCTTTGGTTGCCGGAGAGCGGAGCGAATTGGCGGACGCTCATCCCGCAGCGTTGGATCAGCCATCGCTTCGATCGGTTGCCGACGGATGGAGTGATCCCAGCGGGTGACCGGGGTGGGGCGGTGATCGGCACGGGGCTGTTGCCCCTGACCTATGCCGCGGTGGAAGTGCGGCTGCGCGATGAAGACGGGAATCCGGTGACGGCATGGACGCATCAGCGGATCAAGCGCGAGGCCTTCGACATCGGCGGGGGATGGGTGGCGGACGGCCTGGGCGGAACCAACACGCTGCACGCGGAGCCTTACCTTCAGACGCTTTCCCGACTGCACGTCAATGCCGGCATGCATGAACACGTGCCCGGGTATTCGGACACGCCGCTGTTCGACAACTATCCGCTCAAGTACATGAACCGGTTGCAGCCGTTGGAGCGGTACGACACCGACGCGATGCTGCCGCGGATCCACGCCGTGGAGTTCCTCGGGGAGCCGCAGTACGGCGGCGGCAAGCCGGTGGCTCCGCAGGAATGCTGGAAGGCGTTCGCTCCCTATGCGGCGACTCGGCTGCCCACTTCCGTCACGCATAGCGAGGAACGGATCTGGCGCTTCTACGCGGGCATCTCGGATTATCCACACTACGACGCCTACCGGGTGACCGCACCGTCACCCGATTCCTGGACCCAGTACGATCGTTGGGACGGGCAGAAGCTTCGCTGGGGTGCGCCGCTGGAGACCATCGGCGAAATGTCGCGTTCGCTACGGGAGTTGAATCGGCCGCGGCCGGTGGCCTACTGGTCGCAGGGGCCGCACCACGACTGGCGAGGGTACGGCGGTCGCAAGCGAGGCTCGCCCACGCCGGATGAACTTCGCCTGCAGGCGTACCACGCCCTCGCGAGCCGGATCACGTCGCTTTACTGGTTCAACCTCAGCTTGCGTTCGCTCGTGGCGTACCCGGACCTGATCGAGCCGATGACGCGGATCGGGCGTGAGATCCGGATGCTGGAAGAGTTTTACCTCGAGGGGGACGCCACGAGCCATGAACGGGTGCTGCGGGACGGCAAGCCCGACTGGGATCTCGACGTGATCGCGGGGCCGCGCGGGGCGGTGGTGTTCGCGTTGGACCTGGCCTATACGCCCGATCCGGAGGAGAGGGTCTTCCGGTTCGGGCCGCCGCGGGAGGCAGAGTTCCGTTTTCCGTTGCCGGCCTACCTGCGTGCGCCGGCCGAGGTGCTTCGCGTGGATGCGGAGGGCGTGACCCCGGTGCCCTATCGCGTGGAGGGCGGACGTGTGAACATCCGGGACCGGGCGAGTCGGGTGGCGATTTACGTGGTGGCGGCGGTCACGAGCGAGCGTGGGCGTATCGAGTTGCGTCGGCTGAATCTGATCCAACGCGAGGCTGTGTTTGGCTTCGACCCGGGGAACAACCCGTCGGACCTTGCGGTGCTGAGGCGATTGCTGGAGACGAAGAATGTAGATCCGAAGTGATCAAAGGGTTTGGGCGAAGCGATGCGCCGTGGAATCGGTGAACGGCTCGACGGAGTCTCGCCCCACCAAGGCAAGGATCGTCGCCTGGCAACCGGCGTGTGGGGTTTGGGGAACTCTCCCCGGGCGGGTTGCTTGCGTTGCTGGTCAGGGTTGAGTGTACTGGGTCAACCGCTGGGCGAAGCCCCCGCCAACAAAATGAACTCGTTCTGGATCCGAGCCGGTGCCGTGGCACTGCTCTGTGCGCCCGCCCATGCTGAAGGTGATGGTCGATTCACACCGTGGCGGGTGGACAGTTCCGTGCCAGACACGTTGCATTCGATCTCGGTGGAATTGGCTCCCGAGCAAAGGTTGCCAACCTCCGCGACCGTCCAATACGAGCTCGGCTTCTCGACGTTGGAAACGGCGGGGATCGGATTCCTCTTCGACAGCCTGACGTTGAGCCTAGCCCGGCTGGATGGCAGTGCGGGGAGCATCCTGGTGACGGCGGATGTGTTTGGGCTGACGGTGGCACCGCTGGCGCCGGGTGGGTTCCTGTCGGGAGGTGGCATCCGGGTCGAGGAGATCGCGCCATTGCCGGGGGGCTGGCTGCGCCGGCGATTTCGTATGCTTATCGGATCGAGGTGACGCTGCCGCCATCGCTCCGGGATCAACCGCTTCGGACGACGTTCGACTTCTTTGGCAATGGCGACGCGGTACTCAGCCGTGGGCAGGCGCGGGTCGTGGCGGTGCCCGAGCCGTCCCCGGTGGCCTTGGCGGCCGTGGGTGCGGGCCTGCTCGGCCTCGGCTTGCGTGGCCGGCGTTTCCTGAACTGAACGTTCCCTCTCCATGAACATGGGCAATCCGGGAAGATCGCGATGGCTCCGGCTGGCGTCGTCGCTGGGTGCGGTGGTTTTGGTGATGCTGGAAGGGCTGGCGCAGTCGGCAACGCGACCGTTTGTGGTGGGCGGCCAGACGGTGTCGCTGGAGCGGGCCCCGGAAGGCGCTGGTGCGTACCTGCGGGCGCTGCGGCCGAACCGGGGCGTGGGCCGCTGGGAGGTGGACGTGGTGGTTACCAACGGGACCGACCGCGCGCTGTCGGGTCCCGTCGTGCTCCGCTTTGATGTGGCCGTGGGAGTGGCGCCGGGAATGGTCGGGGTTCCCGTGGATGAGACTGGGCAGCCTTACATCGATCTGACGCCGTTCCTCAGCGGTGGTTCTCTGCCGGCGCGGGCTGCGTTGCGTCCGTTCACGATTTCGTTTGGGGACGCCTCAACCCGCCCCACGCTCGCGCCTGCTCTTTACGCGCAGCCCGTGACCGGAGCGCCCGGGTTGGTGCTGCTCCGGACGCTGACCGCCGATGGCATCCCGGCGGAGGGAGTGCGACTCGAGGAGGTCGGACCAGCGGCACCGCGGGTCTTCCGTTCTGGTCGGGGCGGATGGCTTTCGCTGGAAGCGTCGGCGGGTGTGGTGGGTTGGAAACTGACCGAGGCGGGAACCGTGCCGGTGATCCGGTTGGTTCCGGCCGGGGTCGCGGGGCGGGTGGTTGAACTCGGATCGGTGCGGTTGATTCCTGAGGCACCGTCGGGTCCCACGATCCTCGGGGCGCAATCCCTGCCGGCACCTCTGCCGCGGGGTTGGAGTCCGTTGGCGGCGGCGCAACTTCCCGGTGGGGGCACGACGCTGGAAATGGCAGAGAACCTCCCGACGGGAACGGGGGCGGTGGTGGCGCGTTGGGATGAGACATCACTGGCCTGGCGCGTGGTGCGGAACTTCGTCGGGAATGGAGGGCGCGGTGTCGACGTTTCGGGCCCGGGGTTGGTGGTGGTGGCGAGACCGGACGTGCTGCCGTCGGCGCCGCCGCTGGCGACCGTGGGGGAAGTGTTGCTGGGAATCCCGGTCGTGCGTGGGGCAGGGACGTTGACGGCGACGGGGCGGGTGGATCCGGCCAGTCGTTCCGCGAGCCGGGATGCGTCCCGGGTGACGGCGGAAGCCTTGGTCGAGTTGGTCTCTGCCGAAGGGGCGCTCTCCAGCGGGTTGGTCGTGCCCGGGGAGGTGACGGAAGAGTACCGGATGCGCGACGGGACGCGTCGGGTGCTTCCGGCGTATGGCGTGGCGCTGACGGGCTACCAGCAGCCGGCGGGTGGGAGGGCCGGATCGTTGGTCGCGCGGTTTCCGTTGCGGCCATTGCAGCTGTTGCCTGGAGAGGAACTGGCCGAGGCGATCGTCCGGGTGAAGGTCATGGCCCCGGCGGAATTCGCCGGGAGCGTGGTCGGATCGTCCGGTGGAGTTGTCCGGAACGGCGCGGTCGAGGTACGGATCGCGGCCGGCGATCTCGGTGGCCCGGAAGCGGTGCTGCTTCGGGCGCTGGATGTGGCGGGTCATTCCAATGCCCTGCCGGCGGGCTTGGTGGCGGTGGCTGGCTTCGAACTGAGCGTTGGCTCGGCACAGCCAGGCCGGCGGCTGGGATTCTCAGTGGGACCGGTGGCTGCGGGTGCGGACTACGTGCTGGGCCGGGTGGTGTTCGACGGCGGGCGGCATGGGTTTCAGCCGGTGGGACGGCTTCGGTCGGATGGTTCCGGTGCCTTGGTTTCCGCAGAGACGATCGGTACGGGCGCGCTGCCGGGGATCGATGGGGGCGGCCAGTACTGGCTGTTCCGGTTGGAGACGAAACAGTCCGTCGTCTCCGGCGTGATCCGCGATGGCAACGGCGCGGCGGTGGCAGGAGCCGAAGTGCGGTTGGGACCATGGACGGCATTGACCGACGTGGGCGGGGGATATCGGCTGGTTTCGCCGGCAGGCCAGGCGGAGGTGCGGGTGCGCCATGCGCTGTCGGGTGCGGCGGCATCGGGCGCGGTGGCTGTACCCGAGGGTGCGGGTGAGGTCGGGCTCGACCTGGCGGCGGTGCGGCGCGGGCCGCGGTTGGTGGCGATGACGCCGACGAATGGCGCGACCGGAGTGCCGCGGGTGACGGCGGTGCAGTTGACGTTTGATCAGCCGTTGAATGCCGGCGGAATCGCGGCGGGCGGAATACGGTTGGTGGATGCGACCGGGGCTGAGGTGCCCGCGGGCCTGTCGTTGAACCTGGCCGGGACGGGCGTGACGCTGCTGCCGTCCGCGCCGCTGGGCGCGTCGATCCGCCACACCGTCTCGGTGGCGGGGACGTTGGCTGGTGCGAACGGCCTGCCGGTGGAAGGGGTGGCGGACACGGTCTTCACGACCGAATCGGATTTGCTCCTGCGGACGGCGGGTGTGGTCACGAGTTACGAACCGACTAACGGGTTCGCGGCGATGTCGGGATCGCCGGGGACGGCAGAGCCGGAGTCGCCGATCCTTCTCGTGAACGAGACGACCGGCGAGACCGCGACCGTGCTTTCGCGGGTGGATGGGAGTTTCTCGAACAGCATTCCGGCGGCGGTCGACGACTTCCTGGCGGCGGTGCTGGTGAACCGGAACGGGACGCAGAATCGCATCCCGGTCTCGAAGCAGTTCTTCCGGGACGGGAGCGTGGCGTTGTTCAACGGCGGCGGAATCCTGGAGGCCGAAGGCGACGGTGGGCCGGTGCAGGTGATCGTGGAACCTGGCGCCATCGACCTGAAGACCCGGTTCAAGCTCAGCCCGATTCCGTTCGATGGCCTGACGAACGCATTGGGAACGCTGCCAGCCACGGCGCGGTTGCTGGGCGGGGTGATGCTCACGCAGGAAGGCGACGACCTGAGGGTTGGCGCGGATGTCTCGTTCCCGATCGACGTGGCGGCGCTGGGGCTGACGAACGCGCCGGAGAACTGCACGTTTGCGTTGGCGACGCCGCGCGAGGTCGACGGGGTGGTGGCGTACGAGATCGTCGATCGGATGCACTATGAGAACGGGCGGTTGGTGACGCATTCGCCGCCGTTCACGGGAGCGCTGCTGAAGGAATTGCAGAAACGGTTCAAGCAGGCCCGGCGCTTCGACAAGATCAACCGCAAGATCGCCGAACTCACCGGCAACCCGGACCCGCGGGAGGCCTTCTATAAAATCGCGCTGCTCCCGTTGCTGATGGCCCAGGGGCGCAGCCTCATCGTGGTCGGCGACACGTACTCGATGCAGGTGGACGACCAGGGGAAGGAGGTTGCGGGATCGCGCCGGTTGGTGCCGGGGGCGTCGGTGGCGTTTGCGTACGAGGAGTTCCAGGACCGCCCGGGACGGCTCCAGCCGGGGGCGACGTTCACGACGTCGGGCAGTGACGGAAAGTACTCGATCCTCTTTCCGATCAACCGGCTTCAGGAAAACGGATTCCTGGTGCGGGCGACGCACCCGGCCTTCCCGTTCCAGCGGGTCACGGTCCCGGTGTCGATCCCGAGCATCGGGCAGCAGTTCAACAGTGTTGCGGGGCCGGTGCTCGGGCCCGATCCCGGGCTGCTGGACGCCCTGCAGGCGATCAACAACGCGTTGACGCAGATCACACCCAAGGTTCCGGCCCACCTGGGATTCAGCCGGCTCACCGCGGCGGATGCCGCGGCCGATGACAGCGGGCCGCCGGTGGTGACCCTGTCCGTCACGCCGCGGGAACCGGTGCCGGGAACCAACACGACCGACGGTGCCACCGTCGTGGTATCGGCGTTCGACGAGACGAGGATCGCCAACGTTGCGCTCGAAGTGGTGGAGTTCCAGACGGTCAACCCGGACATCACGAACAACGTCGTCTCGCTCACCCAGATCAGCGGGGCGCGGACGAACACGGGCAACGGGGCGCTGCAGGATGCCTGGCGCCTCACGAGCCTGTTCCGGGCGAATGTCCTGGTGCGGGCGACTGGCACGGATGGGGCCGGGAACGAATCGGAGGCGTTGAGCGTGGTGGCATTGGTTGGAGACCGCCAACTGCCGCCGCGTGGGACGAACGACTCGACGGGGCCGCGGGTGCTGGCGTCGTTTCCGCTCCTGAACGCGCGGGGCGTGCGTCCGGGAACGCCGGTGCTGCTCCAGTTCTCGGAGTCGCTGGCGAAGACCAACCTCTCCAACGTCAACCAGTGGCTGACCGTGGGCGGTGCGGCGAGCCTGGCATCGGCGTCGATGTCCACCGACGGCCGACAGATCCAGGTCTTCCTCGCGCCCACGCCGGGCGACTCCTCCGGTCAAGTCTCGCTGACCCTCAACTCCGGCCTGGTCGATCTGGCCGGCAATGGGTTTGACCAGGACCCGGTCGCCGACGGGGATCAGACCTACACCCTCCAGTTCCAGATCCTGTCGGGGGAGAGCCGTGAACTCGATGGGATGGCGTCGGGCGGCGGTGTCGTGCAGAAGGGTGCCTACGCGTACGCGTTGGAGCGGACCGGGACGCAGAACGGCTCGCTGGTCGTCTACAACCTCCAGTCCAACACCCCGGTCCGCATCGCGGAACTCCGGGTGCCCGGCTATCCGCGGGATCTGGCGATGATCCCTGCCTACGCGTTCAAGCTGCATGCTTCCGAGCCCACGGCGCGGACCAACGACCTGATCGCCGTCGTGGGCGGAGTCACGGGCGTCGAAACGCTGCAGTACCTGTGGGTCATCGACGTCACCGATCCCGCCCGGCCCGTGCGGCTTGCCGGCGCCAACATCACCTTTGGCGTCACGGCGACCACCAAGGTGGTCTGGTCCGCGCCGTTCCTCGCCTACCTCGATTCCGCTGCGGACGTCACCTCGGTCTCGCTCGTGGATCTCCAGACCTTCCTGCTGGGCATGTCGGCCAGTGCGGATGAAATCGCGGCGTTCCCGGTCGATGGCTTCCTGGGGGTCGATGCGAACAACGACGGTGACTACGTTGATTCCGGGGACTCCCTGCCGTTGCCCGAGCGCAACCCGGTCAACTTCTTCGGGAAATCCCTGTCGATCGTGGATCCCGGGACCGACCGGAGGATCGAGGACTTCGACCTCGAATCGAACCGGGGGCTGCTGGGAATCGTGCTGCGGGCCGGGCACCCGTTCGGGGCGGATGGACTTTCGGATCCGTCCCGGGACGTGCCGCCGGCGTACCGGACGGTCATCTCGGGGATGCAGTCGCTGGAGCCGACGAACGCGACGGTGAACCTGCCCGTGGGCACGGTGCCGCGACGGGTGGCGTTGTTCCCGCAGGTGTTGATGGACGGGGCGACGAACCAGACATTCCGGGACCTGGCGGTGGTGTCGTTGGCGTCGACGAGCTCCAGTTCGAACGGGTTGGTCGTGATCGACATCACCGATCCCAACCGGCCGGTGGTGGCGGGTTCGGTGGACCTCACGGACTACGGCGTGCCGCAGTCGCTGCGACGGCGTGAGGATGGCTTGCTGGCGGTGGCGACGATGGCGGACGTGCTGTTGCTGGACCCGTCGAAGCTGGCGATGCCCGCGGTGGCGGGGGGAGCGCATCCGGCGCTGATCGGTGTGGTGCCGGGTGCTGGGAGCGGGGTGCGCTCCTACGTGGCGGCGAATGCGGGTTTGAACGTGGTGAACGCGGGCGGCAGCCACCGCGTGACCTATACAGCTCCGAACATCCGGTTCCTCGCGTTCCCGCAGGGCGGCACGACAAACGTGAACGGGCTCTCGAACGCTCCGGCGGCGTTGCTCGACCAGGTTTTCGCCAAGGCCCAGTACCCGGGCATCCTGCAGAAGACTCGGCTACTCGAACCCTCGCAGGGGACCAATCCGCCGGTGCTGGCCCCCGTGGATCCGCGTTCGCTCTACTTCGTCCGGGTCGATGCGCTGGGCACGCTGGGGAATGGAACAGGCAACCTCGAACTCGTCCTCGAATCCCTCAACAACGCCGGACGCGCACTGCCATCGCCGAACCCGTTCGGCGTCCCGGTGCGGCTCGCGACCACCAACGTCTTGCGGGCCCTGTCTGACACCAACGGGTTCCAGACCAACTCGCTGCCGTATCCGCGGACACTCCGGGCGCAACGGTTGTCGCCGGATCCGACGAGTCCGTATTTCAACGTCTTCCTTGCGGGGCCATTTGTCCTGACGGATGCGCCGCTCGCGAGCAACCAGCTGGTCCGCGTTCAGGGCCAGTTGCCCCGGGCGATCCTCCGGCCGGGCCGGTTCCTGTGGGCGGGCCTCGATCCCACGAACCGGGTGGGCGCATACCCGTCGAACGTCCTGTCCAAGGTCGAGTCCCGCACGATGCTGCCGGGCACGCTGGCCGTGGCGGGCGTCGCGCACGTGCCGCGCCCGTTGATCCTGATCCCGGGCATCGCAGGGTCGTACCTCGACGAGACCAACTCCACGGCACCTCTGGGAAATCTGATCGCGAACGTGGCCAACGAGCGCTGGATCGGCTTCGGTTTCGATTCGAATCACCGGGCGCTCAGCCTGACGAATGCCAACAACCGGGACATCGTGGCGACCGACATCATCCGGCACGTGATCCGACAGGCCGAGTTCGCGCCGGTGTACGGCCCGCTGGTCCAGTACCTGACCAACGATCTGGGCTTCGTCGAGTACGACTACCGGCAGGGCCCCTTCAAGGACTGGCCTCGGTACCGGAATCCGGAGGAAGCACTGATGGCGCAATTGGCGAACCAGCCCGACCTGTTCGTGTTCCCGTATGACTGGCGGCGCGACAATGCCGAGAGCGCGACGAACCTGCAGCGCTACGTGAAGCTGGTGCGGATGTTCCATCCCGAGATGGAGAAGGTGGACATCCTGGCGCACAGCATGGGCGGCTTGGTGGCGCGGCGGTTCGTGTTGGACAACCCGGGCCTCGTGCAGAAGTGCGTCACCATCGCGACGCCGTGGCTCGGCGCGCCGAAGGCGATCGCGGCACTGGAGACGGGGGACTTTGATTCGCTGGCGATGAGCCTGCTGGTGCTACCGCAGACGTTGCAGGGGTTGGCCGAGGATTTTGGCGGCCTGCACCAGCTCCTTCCAAGCCAGGGTTACTTCCAGGTCGGGGGCGTCCCGGTGGCCGAGTTCAACTGGGACATCAATCGGGACGGATCGATCGGTCAGAACCTGGCCTACGCGGACTACCGGACGGTGATCGATGATGGCTTCCCGACGCGCTCGGGGGCGCGGCCGGTGAGCACCAACGAGCTCTTCCATTCCTATTCGACGGCGCTGGGTGCGGTCGACGACTGGCGCACGGACTCGACCGGCGTCGAGCACAGCGTGATCTATGGCGTGCAGAAGGTGCCTCGGACGATCGGCACGATCCGGACGTCGTTCCGGATGGCCCCGGTGCAGATCGAGTGCAGCGACCTGATCCTCGACATGCCGTGGAAGCCTTCGACCGACAAGGGGCACGCCACCGTGGAACCCCAGCCGATGTTCGAGGGGACCGAGCGTTTCATGCTTCAGCGGAGGTTCGAGTTCGTGCGGGTCGAGGGCGACGGCACGGTGCCGACGCTCAGTGCGGCACGACGCGGCAACGGCGTGGATCTCTCCGGCGACGCGCGCGTGTACCCGATGGTGAGCGGATCGGCGGAGGAAGACGCGCTGGTCGAACACAACGGGCTCCTGGGCAACACGAACGTGCTGAATCTGGTCCGGGACATCCTCAATGACGCCGCCCTGCCGCCGGCCGCCGACGGGGCGTCCGCGCAGGACATGGTGGTGGTGAGCCTGACGGGGCACGATCTCGGGAGTCCGCTGCTGACGGATGGAAGCGGCGCGACGGATGCGGGACTGGACGTGCCGGATGGTGGGACCGGCACGGGGCTCGCAGGCCAGTTGCGCGGACTCATCCTGCGGTTCCTCGGGTGGGTGGTGCGGGATCTCGGGGGTCGGCTGACGGCGGAGTTCCACGTCTACAACACGACGCCAGGGAACACGAGCCACACGCTCGCCTTCGATGCGGTCGCCGGACAGCCGTTCAACGTCGTGACGCGACGCTACTCGAACGGGATCCCGGTGATGGTGCACCAGTGGCTCTACCTGCCGGGCTCGCTGGAACAGGGCGAGATCCGGATCGACTGGAACGATGCCACGACGAATGGGATCCGGCTCGCCGTGTCGTCTTCGCTGACGAATCGGATGCCCGACTCCGTCGCCACGGGCGATGCAGCGAACGATGAGGTGGCGCCGGAAGTGGACGTGCGGTTGGTGTCGAATCCGGACGGGTTCCTCGAAGTGGACGACGGCGTGTTCCTGCGTCTGTCGCCATCCGACAACAGCACGGCTTCTGACCGGCTTCAGGTCTACCTCGGATACGACCGGTTGGAGGACGGTGATCCCTTCAACGACGTGTACCGGCCGGTGGCCTCGACGGCGCTGA
Source organism: Limisphaerales bacterium (assembly GCA_965284395.1). GTDB lineage: Bacteria > Verrucomicrobiota > Verrucomicrobiia > Limisphaerales > UBA9464 > UBA6176. Next base: position 3,329,084 of record OZ260084.1, read on the forward strand.
TCGACTCCGGGGCGACCGCGGGACCGGTGGAGTTGCAGGTGCCGGACCTGGAGATGAACCCGGCGACGGTCGTGGTGGTGGACGGGGCGGGGACGCCCGCGGTGGCGGCCTTGCCAGCGGCGCCGCGATCGGCGGACGAGGCCACCGATTGTCCGGAGTTCACGGGTGAACGGACGGCGATGCAGCAGGCAGTGGAGTTGGCGGTGGTGGCGGCATATTCGTCGCCGTGGGTCCTCCCCATTTCTCCCCCGGCAGCGTCGGGCCCACACCCGGATCGCATCCGCTTCATCCTGGAGCAGGGAAGTGGCGCGTGCATCTGGAATGCCGACATCTGCCGGCAGTGCGACGGGATCTTCAATCCCAAGTCGAGCGACCACGACTATGAGATCATGCTGCCGGTGTTCAGCTCGCATACGGGGGTGCCTTCCGGGTTTGCGCTGACTCCGTACGCGCAGGCCAACATCACGGGCGACTGGTACTTCAAGCCGCCCACGCTGGAGACGAACGGAGGGGTGGCGCAGCACGTGTATCGGTTGCCGGGTGTTTATACGAACATCGTGCCGGCCGATCCGAAGAACGCCCTGAAGACGCCGGCGAACTACATTTCCGAGATCATGGCCGACCGGGGTGCGGAACACCTCAAGTCCGTCGGAAAGCCCTTCACGGCCAAGAATCTCACCATGTTCACGGCGCGGGCGGAGCACTTCACGAACGGGTTGATCGACCTGGAGCTGCCGCTGGAGTCGGGGCCGGATCCGTTGGGCGACGTGGGAACGGGACGGCAGATGCTGCTGCTGAAGTGGATCCTGGAAGGAGACTACGCCACCGGGTACGCGGGTCCGCCGTTGTCGGAGGTGTTCGAGGCATTCCGGGTGCGGGGGATCCCCGCTGTGGAGGCGTACGAGTGGGGATTGTACCAGGAGTTCTCGGCGCTCGGTTCCGGGGCCTTGTTGCGGACTTCGGAGATCACTGGCATGGCGCGGCCGGAGCCGCCGGCGCACGACTACCTCTACGACGTCCGGAAGAAGCAGTTGAAGTACGTGGGCAAGGGGGCGATCCGGGCCACGCTGGCGGCGATGGTGGGGGCGGGGTTGACCAACCTGTACATGGTGAGCCCGGCGCAATTCCGGGTGGCCCAGCTCCGGGGTTATGAGGAGCTCATAGCCAAGCAGGCGGGTGAGGTGCCGAACCCCGCGATCTTTCTGCCGGCGACGGTGGCGGACATCCAGAAGTTCTACCTCGCGAAGGTCTCGGACGACGATTTCATGAAGCAGATGCTGGCTCCTGGGAATGAGGCAGAGGTCAGCCGCTTCATCTCGGTGGCGGTGCGGTTCATGCGGAGCGTCCAGGCGAACCACCTGGTGCAGTACCAAACCAATATGGCGACACTGCAGACAACGTCGCCGGATGAGCATGCGGCGCGCGTACGCAACCTGGGCAAGATCTGGTCCGGGGTGGAATCGGCGGGCAAGCCCGGCCTGACAACGCTTCGGTCGACCCAGACGGTCGACCTCGTCCTGAGGCTGAAGAATGACGGCCCACTGAATGCCGGGGATGTCGGGTTGACGGCACGCGTCGATGACCAGCAAACGGCTTTCTTCGGGTTCGCACTGGATGCGGAGAAGAAGCACGAGATCGAGGGCAAGGCCCCAAAATCCATCCAGCCCTTTGTTTCCGGCTCCGTGCCATCCAGTGGTGGGCAACCCATCCTGCATCACTTCACCGCCGTCGCGTCGAACGGCGAATCCGGATGGCGCGAACCCTACCGTGACAACAACTGGTTCGGGTTCCGGTTCTTCGTCCTCGACGTCGATAACCCAGCGGTGCCGCCCGGGTTCAGCGAGCCGGTTCCAGAGCCTCCGGGGGTTCCGCCGGAGTATTCCGCTTGCCGCATCAACGCCAACTTCCGATGAAGCCCATGAACCGATTCCCTGCCATTGGAAGCCGGCTGACGTGGCTCTTCGCCGCTTGGCTGACGTGCTGCATCGCGCCGGCCTCGGGTCGCGCCTCCGATCCCCTGCTGGTGCTGGAATACCGAGTCACGGGCCTCCAGCTGAAGGTCTCGCCTGCCGTCGTCTCCGTTCCCAAGGGTGTACCGGGATCGATCCTGCCGAGGATCGTGGCGGGCGAGGAAACGGGGACTCCGGCAACACTCGCCGCCGGTACGGGAGCACACATCGAGGCGACGCTGCGCGGGCCGGGTCTGCCAGAGGCTCGCAGGCTGGTCGGAGCGCCGGATGCGGCGCTCATGCTGCCGCCGCTCAACCTCGTCGGGGACTACCAACTCGACAACATCCGGCTCGTGGACTCGGCGACGGGAGCCGTCCGGCTGGAGGGAGAGCCCGCGGGCGTTCCGGTCCGCGTGTTCGACGAGGTACTCGTGTCGAAGGTGACCTCGCGGCCGCTGACGACCGACGAGATCCAGGAGAAGGGCATCGTGATCGACGACCGGAACTTCCGCGCCGTCGAGTTCGAGGTGGGCTTCGTCCTCGATGGGAGGACCGTGCCGGTGCGGTTCCCGGTGGTGGCGCCGCGGTTCAGCGGCAATGGCGAGATCATCCCGGCGGCAGAGCTGGAAAAGCGCCTCGCGGATGCGGCATTGATCAACCAGGAACTCGCTGGAACCACCCAGCTGCCGCCAGAGCTCGAGGCCTCGCGCGTCAACATCCAGGTCCAGGGCGTGAACTTCCAACGGGTCGAAGTCGGCGACGCCGACAGCCTCGGCCTGTCGATTCCCCCGATCCCGGCGCTGGTGGTGATCCCGGGGAACATCGGGTTCCTCAACCAGTTCTTCAGCGTCCAGATCTTCACCGAGAATGCCGCGCCCGGTGGGTCCGGCCTCAGCGCCTTCAACATCCAGGCGCGGATGGCGCTGCCGCCCGGACCCGACCGGTTGGTGAGCACCAACTACGACCAGCCCGGCGATGATCCCCTGCGCTTCGCCCGCGTCGGGACCGGTGCCGCGATCCAGCCCGTGCAATCGGTGGTTCGACCGGGACCGGATGGACGGATCGGAACGTCGGATGACATCGGACGCCTGTTCCCGGGCGAGACGGGACAGGGTGAGTTCCTGGTGGAAGGCCTGCAGGAAGGTCTCCATGTGATGGACATCGAATTGACCGCGGACCTCGATGGCCTGGCGGCGGGCACGGTGAAGATCCGTGGTCGGGCGGCCGGCTCGGTGCTCGTCCGCAACCCGAGGTTCTCGCTGGCGTTCACCCATCCGCGGACCATCCGCGCGGGCGAACCGTGCGAGGCTTCGGTGACGGTCTTGAACACGGGGATCACGCCGGCGAACCTGGTCTCGATTTCACTGCCGTCGGCCAGCCTCAGTGGTGGCGTGCTGGAGTCGGCGGAGACCGTCCAGCTGGGAACGATCCTGCCGGGCCAGACGGCCACGGCGACCTATCGCGTGCGGGCGCAACGCACGGGTTCGATCCAGTTCTCGAACCTCACGACGGGGGACGAGAGCGTGCAGGGGCGGTTCCGGTTGCGGATGGGAATCGATGAACGGGGCGTGGCCCTTTCGCCGGATTCGCTGGCGTTGCCGGATCAGGTGACGCACCTGCCGGCGGGCATCCTGGCCGCGGCGAACCGCGTGCTGGGCCAGGGTATCGGCGTGGCGACGGCGGCGCAGTTGCCGACCGGCGTGCTTCCGGTGGCCAAGTCCATCCTCACGACGCGGGCCCTCGAACTCGCCGAGGCCGGTCAGCGGCTTTCCTACGGGGAATCCCTGTCGCGCGTGCTGGCGGACCTGATGCTCGACTGGCAAGGCGGGCGCAGCTTCAACGCTGGCTTCGACCAGATCCTGCGCGAGACCGACGCAGGGCGTGAGTGGCGCGATGCGCTGACGGCGGCGATCGAGTCAGCGGACGGGTTGGATGCGGTGGGGCGGATGGAATTCCAGGCGCCGGATCTTGCCGGGCGCGGGGAAGCGTTCGTGATGGCGGCCACGACGGAGGGAAGCGTGGAGCTCCAGAACGGGGCACCCGACCGCTGGGCGACGGTCGCGCGGAGCGGCGAACCGCGGGCGCTGGTCTACGGCGGGTCGCGTGGAACGTGGGCGGTGGCGGGTGGCGCGGCGGGAGGTCCGGTGGTGTGGCGGTTCCCCGGGTTGGTGCGGAGTGCGGAGCTTTCGGTGCTGGAATCCTCGACGAATGGCACGGCACGTCTGCTGCGTTGGACCGTGGCGGACCCGCTGCCTGAGGCCTGTTATCGGTTCACGCCCGGCGGCGTGGAACTGGCGGTGGACATCGACTGTGATGGTGGCAGTGATTCGACGTTGGCCGCGCAGGTGACGGTGGTGCGCGAGGCAGCGCCGGCGGTTCTCGCGGCCTTGCAGGATCTCGACATCCTGGCCGGTCGGCCCGGAGCGACCTGTCTCCCGGCGCCGGGCCGGAATTACGGCACGGTGCTGGCGGTGCTTTTCTCGAAGCCGATGACGCAGGCGCAGGTCGATGTGCCGTCCGCCTATGCCCTCGACAACGGCAACGTCGCCGGGTCCGTGCAGATCCAGCCGGGTGGACGGGTCGCGCTGCTCAACATGCGGCGGACCTTCGGCGGGATCCGTCCGCGCTCGCTGACGGTGTCGGGCGTGACCGATCCGCGGGGTAATCCGGTGGCGGCGGCAGCGGTTCCGGTGGGTCGGGGCACGACGCAGGGCGTGGCGATCCGGGGGCGCGTGGTGCGGGCGGATGGAAGCCCGGCGGTGGCGGTGCCGGTGACGCTGACGGAATACGACCAGAAGTTCGACACGGGGTTCAGCGCGAGCTGCGAGTCGTGGGTGCAGCGGCCGATGCAGGTGTTCACGGATGCGAACGGGTTCTTCGAGATCGACTACGTGATGTCGGGGATTCCGTTCTCGGTCTCGGCGACGGATACGGCGGGGCTGCCGCCCGATGCGGTGCAGATGCTGTTGGACTCGGCAGAAGGCGATGCCTTCGCGCGGAACCGGCTGCGGGAACTGGCCGAGGCGGCTTCGGCGCAAGGCACGCTGGGAGCGGCGTTCGGGACCGGGTCGGTGACCGAGGCCATTGCGCGGGTGGAGGGGCTGGACCGGGCGTTGCTGCGGGACTCGGTGATCCAGGGTTCGCCGCGGGAGGGTGGGGAAATGTTCGTGGCGCTCCGATTCCGGGGTCGCGGAGCGGTGGCGGGAAGGGTGCTGGCGCCGGACGGCGTGACGCCGGTGGGGCAGGTGGCGGTGAACCTGTTCCCCGATCCGGACTCGCGGGAACAGGGACGCGGACTTTTCACCGGGGCGGATGGCCGCTTCCGGTTCGAGGGCGTGCCGCTGGGGTTGTACACGGTGAGCGCGACGGCGGCTTCGGGTGCGTCCCGTACGGTGGCTGGTGTGCTCTCGGAGGTGGGCGCCGTCGATACCGTGGACCTGGTGCTGGGCGAGCAGGTCGTGCCGAGGGCGGCGCTCGCCGGGCAGGTCTTCGAGACGGACAACGCCACGCCGCACGCGGATGGGCGTGTGTTCGTCGGGCGCTTCGGGCCGTCCGGGCTGGGCGGGATCGTCGCGGCCGTGGATTGCGATGCGTCGGGATTCTGGGCGGCGACGAACATCCCGGCCGGACTGTATGACGTCGTGGCGGTGTCCGCCGACGGGCGTCGCAAGGGTGAACGCCGGGATGTCCCGGCGGCGGCGGGTGGCTCGCGGTTCGTGTCGATCGCCCTGCAGGGCCGGGCGACGGTGATCGGGCGGGTCGAGACCGCGAACGGCGTTCCCGTGGCGAACGCGCTGGTGGCGGGTGGCGAGGGTGTCGTGCGGACGGCCGTCGATGGGACGTTCGAACTGACCGGGGTCCCGATCGGCTTGCGCACGATCAGCGCCGGCGCCGAGCGCACGACCGATCCAACGCAGCCCCGATCGAACCCGGCCTTTGATTTCCCGCGGTTGGGAAGTGCGTCGTTGAACGTGCTGGCAGGCGTCGAGAACGTCGTGGTGATCCGGTTGGGAGCGCTCGGGCGCATCGCGGGCCGCGTCCTCGACGTGCTGGGCCAACCGGTGCCCAACGTCCGGGTCGCGATTCCGCAGGACCAGGGGTTCATGTGGGTCGAGGCCGATGGGCAGGGCAACTACCTGTTCGAGGGGTTGCAGCTCGGCGGTTATCAGCTGAGCGCCCCGGCGCCGGGCACGGCGACGACCGATACCTCGGGGCTGGTGGCCAGGATACGGACGGGTTCGGAGGAGGAGATCCAGGCGGCGATCGGAGAGGCGTTCCGAATCTTCACCGGACTGGCGGATCCTTACCTGAACCCGACCAACTTCAATCCGCGGACCTGGGGCCATTCGGCGGCACGGCTCGCCTTCGACGGACAGACGGTGGTCTCGGACATCCGGTTCCTGCGCGAGGGCACGGTATCGGGTCGCGTGCTGAATGCGCAGGGCGTTCCCATCGGCGCACGGGTGCGGTTGACCGGGGTTGGCCCGCTCGCCAACGGCGCGCCGTCCACGATCATCCGCGGCGAGGCGAACAGCGACCCGGCCCTGGGAACCTTCACGTTCGAAGGTGCCCTGCTGGCCGGACCGTGGGGTTTGCAGGCGGCGTCGCCTTTCTACCCGACGATTCCGACCGCCAGCGGCGCGACAACGCAGTTGGATCCGGACGTGACCGGCGTCGAGCTCCGCTTCCCGCCGGTGCAGGAAGTCAACGGCCGGCTCGTGGGGCGGGTCTTCCAGCCGGATGGTTCTCCGGTGGGCTCGAACGTCAACGTCCGGATCAGCTTCGGCACGGACTACGTCGTGCGCACGGATGCCGAGGGCAGGTATGACACGCAGATCGCGTTGCCGGCCGGCAACTACACCTTGCAGGCCGAGGATCCGGCATCGGGGTTGAGGGGCGTCGCCGGGGTCGGCGTGACCGCGGGCGTGACCAACACCGGCAACGTCCAGTTGCTCGGGAAAGGTGGCATCCGGGTGACGGTGCGTCAGGCGAACGGACAGCCGGCGGTGGGTGCTGACGTCGAGATCCAGCAGGGCAGCTATCCCAGCGACCGTTACTCGGGGCGGACGGATGCAACGGGAGTGTTGCTCGTCGAGAATGTCTTCGAGGGACCTTATGGCATCGGAGCCTCGGCCATCGTGGGGCCGGTCCGGGTCTCGGGACGGTCGGGAACCCGGGTGGTGCTGGGTGGCACGGCGGACGTGACGGTGACCTTGGCGCCGACGGCGACGCTGCGGGGAACCTTCGTGAAGCGGGACCTGGTCACGCCCGTGCCGTTTGCCCAGGTGGCGATCGGCGAGTTGGGTTATGCGGCGACGGATGAACGCGGCTTCTTCGAGATCGTCGGCGTGCCGCTCGGGAGCCATCGCCTCGTCAGCCAGGATCCGGTGAGCGGCGTGGCGGCTGCGCTGCAGGTGACGCTGGGAATCCAAGGCGAGGTGCGCACGGTTCAGTTGGTCGAGCAGGCCCGGGGCGAGATCCGCGGCCGGGTGATTGGAAGCTTCGGATCGAACACCGTCGCGGCCGCCTCGGTGACGCTTCAGGTCCACGATGGTTTGACGGCGGCCCGGACGGTGACGACCGGGCCGGATGGCGGATTCTCGTTCCCGGGAAGTGCCGCGGGCGCGTTCACGGTGACGGCACGGGACCCGATCAGCGGTCTGACGGGAAGCGCGTCGGCGACCCTGCCGGCCAACGCGGCAGTGACCGAGGTGTCGGTGCGGATCCAGCCGCTGGGATTCCTCGCGGTGCGGGTGTTGCGGCCGGACGGCGTGACCCCGGCGGTCGGGGCCAACGTGCGCTTGTCGGGGCCGCGATCCGCGACGCTCGACTCGGATGCCGACGGGCGCGTCGTGTTCGCAGCGATTCCGATGGGAGGCTATTCGGTGCGGGCGGATTCGCGGGTGCTGGCGGAGAGCCGGAGTGCGGCGGAGACGTCGGTGAGCCTCGTACGCGCGGGTGAGACGGTGGAGACCACGCTGGTGCTGAACGGGGTGGGCACGGTCTCGGGCCGGGTGTTCCGGAGCGATGGCGTGACGCCGGCGGCGGGAGTGGATGTCCGGTTGACCTCGCAGGCGCCGTTGTTCAGTGGAACGACGGTTGGGACGCTGACGGATGCCGACGGTCGCTATGACTTCGGCAATGTCCCGGCGGGAGCCTTCGCGGTGTCGGCCACGGCCCAGGCGCTGGCGGCTGCGGGCAGCGGTCGACTGGTGCGGGACGGCGACGCCGCGGTCGTGGATCTCGTGCTGGGTGACAGCGGGTGGGTGGTGGGTCGATTGGTCCGGGCGGACGGCGTGACGCCGGTGGTGGATCTCGACGTGCTGCTTTCGTTCCGGTCGCTGTCGGGAAGGTCCGGGCTGGCGATGGTGCGGAGCGGAACGAACGGGACTTTCCAGTTCGAAGGCGTGCCGGTGGGCACGTTCGGTCTGGAATCGGTCGGTCCGGGATTTGGCGGCATTGCGCGCGCCTCGTCCTCGCTGGTCTCGAACGGGCAGACCAACGACCTCGGTGCCGTCGTCTTCGACGAGGCAGATCCCCGGGTGATGGCGGTCACCCCCAGCCACAGCGCGGTCGATGTGCCGACGACCACGGTGGTGGACCTGACCTTCAGCGAGGCGCTGGACCCGGCGACGGTCACGCCGGATGGGATTTACCTGCGGACGACGACCGGGACGGTTCCGGCCTCCGTGCAACTGTTGGCGGATCCGACGGACGGTGTGGCCCGGTTGGTCCGGCTGACCCCGACTGCGCCGTTGCGGAGCCAGGTGTCCTACGAGGTGATCGTCGTCGATGGCGAGCGTCGCAATGCCTTTGGCCAGGTCACGGCATCAGGCCCTCGCGACCGGGTGGGACGGCCCTTGGTGGTTCCGTTCCTCGCGCGGTTCACCACCGCCGACAACGATCCGCCGCGGCTCCTGTCCATCTTCCCGACCGATGGCGCGGTGCAGGTGGATCCGCGGACGGTGGTGAGGCTTTCGTTCAGCGAACCGATCCGGACGACGGATCTGGTGGTGCGCGTGACCGGGCCGGCCGGGCCGGTGGCGGGTGTGGTGTCGGTGGGCGTGAACTCGCTCGTGGTGAACTTCACGCCGGACGCGGCGCTGCCGGCGAACCAGCGCTTCACGCTGCTGGTCGATCAGGTGCGGGACGAGGCCGGCAATCCAGCCGTGGGCCAACCGTTCCAGGCCGTGTTCGAAACGCTGGACACGGTGGGTCCTTCGCTCTCCAGCCTTCGCATCGCCGACGGTCGGCCCCCGATCGCGGGCTCGACCGTGACGATCGAAGCCGTGCTCGCGTCGGTTGAGACGAACGCCACCGTGCGCTTCACGCAGGATCTCGTGACGCTGGCCGGTCCCGTGGGGCCGCCCTATCGGACGCCGCTGACCTTGCCCGCGTCCGGGTCGACCACGATCCGCGCCATCGCATCGGACCGGTATGGCAACGAGGGACCGCTCGCGGAACTGCGGTTGGCGACGGTGCCCAACGCTCCGCCCTCGGTGGTGCTCGAACGGGTGGGTCCCGGATCCGGGCCTGTGGGCAACGGCGAGGAGTTCCGCGTGCGGGTGGCGGCGACCGATGATCTCTCCGTCAGCAGCCTGACGTTGACGGGAGCGGGACTGGTTTCGTTCTCGACGAATCTTCCCGATGGCTCGGCGAGGGAATGGACTTTCCGGATGCCGGCCGATGCACCGGCGGATTCGGTGGCGCGATTCACGGCCTTCGCGGTCGACGGGTTGGGCGCGGCGTCGGCGGAGGTGGTCCTGGAGGTCCCGGTGCGGGACACGGTCGTGCCATTCGTGGAAGTGCTCTCGCCGTTGGCGGACGGAGTGCTGACCGGGGATGTGCTGGTGCGGACCCGCGACAACAGTTCGCCGTACCTCCTGGAAGTCCGCCTCTCCGGGGGCTTGACGTTGACGCAGTCGATGTCGGTCGCCGTGCTGCCGAACGCCACGACGACCAACCGGCTGACGTTCGACCTGTCCGGCGCGCCTGCCAACGGGGCGGACGTCCAGGCCACGATCGTGGTCACGGACGCGCGAACCAATGTCTCCACGCTCACCCGCTCGTATCGGTTGCCGGATGTGCAACCGCCGCGATTGGTGCTCACGACGCCCGCGCCCGGGTCGCTGCGTAGGTCATTGTGGCTGCCGAGGGTGTCCTTCGAGTTCGATGAACCGCTGGACACCGCCACCGTGCGGTCGGAATCGGTGGGAATCACGGACGGGGCGGGAGCCAGTGTCGTCCAGTCCCTGGGAGTGTTCTTTGGTGGCCACCGTATCGATGCGTCGCTCCAGCTCCCGTTGAAGCCGGGCACGACCCATACCAACCGGCTGGCGGCCTCGATTGCCGATCGTTCCGGCAATCGCTGGCAGCGGGGCGACGGTTCTGCGGTGCCGGAGGGCGGGGAGGAATCCATCTTCACGACCGCGGCGATCCTGGAGGTTCAGCCGGGACCGGGATTGACCCGCATGTCGGGCCAGTCGTTCGAGGCCCGCGTTGAGTACGAGGAAGGACTTGGTGCCACCCGCTTCCGGTTCCTGCTGGAGGGCGCGGCCCCGGTCACGGTCGCGGCCGGCCCGATGCGCGTGGTTGCTTCCATCCTGGTTCCTGAGGTCGTTGCACCCGGTTCGCGACCGCTGCGGATCCTGGCGTCGTCGGACGATGCCTTCTCTGCGCCTTACGAACTGGATCCGATCACCGTCACGGTCGTGCCGGTGGGCTTGGACACGGATGGCGATGGGGTGGGCGATGCCTTCGAGTTGGCGAACGGGATGGATCCGTTCACGGACGACGCCCAGCTGGATCCGGACCTGGATGGCCTGCCGAACCGCGGGGAATTCACCGCGGGCACGAACCCGCGCGTGGCGGACACCGATGGAGACACGCTGAGTGACGGAGCAGAGGTGGCCCTGGGGACCGATCCGACGAAGCGGGACACCGATGGCGACGGTCTCGATGACAATCTGGATCCACGTCCGTTGGTCGTGGATGGCGGAGTGACGGTCGAGGGCCTGGCATCGGTGACGGTGTCCCCGGGAGACTCGCGCAGGCTGGTCTTCCACGCGACGGCGTCGAGCGCGCCGATCGTGCGGCTCGAGGTTCTGGATGCCGCATCGACGCCGGCCTGGGTGACGACGCGGTCGGTTGAACTGACCAATACCGTGACGGGCGGCACCGGCGCGCTGACGCTGGAATTGAACCCGCTGCATGACTCACCCGGCAATTGGCCTCTCGAAATCCGGGCAACGGCGGCCAATGGTCGCAGTGGCATCCTGCAGGTGATGGTCGAGGTCGCGGAGTCCCCGGCGCTGGAAGTGACGCGGTGGGCGGCTCCGGTGAACGGCAACTGGAACGATCCGATCCGCTGGACGGCTGGCGTGCCCTCGGCGGGTCGCGTGGCGGTGGTGGACGCGCCGGGCGCGTACACGGTGCGCGTCGCGGGAACGGCGGTGAACGCCGCCGGTGTCGTCTTCAATGCCCCGGGCGCGACGATGTCGGTCGCCGGAGCGACCTTCAACGCACCGGTCGAGTTCCGTGCGGGCAGCCTCTTCGTGGAGTACAACCAGTCCCTGACGGTGAATGGTCCGTGGTCCCACCGGGGCCGTTGGTGGATGGCGAGTCGCGACGTGAACACCTATGTATCCGGGAACGGGTACGTCGATCTCGTCGGCCGGTTGACGGTCCAGCCGGTGGGTGGCAGCGGTGGCTGGGCGCAGGTTCGCCTTCCCATCCACGCTGGGACCGGTAGCACCGTTCAGCTGGAACCGGGGGCGCGCCTCGGCTTCTGGGATCGCGGGTCGATGGTGACGTCCGGGGATCTCGATCTGGGACCGTCGTCCGCGATGGTCGCCATCAACGACGGCGCGCCCCGTTCCTTCCAGTGGATGGCCGGCACCCGTGCCACGGGCGGGGGGACCCTCGAGATTAATGGCTCCAACCGGCTGTTGGTCCATGGCGACGTCGATGTCGGCATCAATATCTCGCTCAGGGAAGCGGCGGCTGCCGTCGGTACGGGGCGGCTGATGTTCCGGCTCGACCAGTCGCTGGCCGGGTTGTGGGACGTGGACGTCGTGGTGCCATCGAATGTCGCGCTGGGTTCTGTCAGCGCTGTCTTCGGACGTTTGCTTCGGGTCGAGCCGGACGCCTCGTTGCTGGTCCACGCGAACCAGTCGCTGACGGTGAATGGCTCAATGACGAACCGCGGGTTGGTCCGATTGTTAAGCCGGGATGTGGACACCTGGGTAAGGGGTTCGGGAACCTTCCACAACTCGGGGAGGCTCCTGGTGGAGCCCTTGGGTGGAAGCGGCGGCTACGCCAGGTTGCGCGTCCCGTTGGAGAACCTGCCTGACGGCAGAGTCGAGATTGTCGCGGGCGCTCAATTGCTGATGTCGTCCGGCAGTTCCATCCGGTCGGAAGGCAAGCTCCAGGTCGATGGTTATCTGGCGATCGAGAACACGGAGCCCGCGTTGGCCCTGACGCTGGCTGGGACGGGTAATGTCGAGGGGAATGGCTTGGTGCGCTTTCACGGCTCCAGTCGCCTGATTGTCACAACCCCCTACGTGTTTTCGGTGAACCTGGAGCTCTTCGAGTCGAGCCGAGTGGAAGGCCCCGGTCCGCTGACATTGGCGGGAGACCAGAACCTCACTGGCCGCTATCTGTGCCCGGTAATCCTTGGCTCGACCTCGTCGGTCGCGTTCTTGAGTCCGGTCTTCGAGGCTTCCCTGACGATCGCACCGGGAGCGTCGTCGGGCATCACGCCGAACCAGAGGCTCACCGTGAATGGTCCGATGACGAACCAGGCCACGTTGCGCATGTACAGCCGCGACGTGAACACGTGGCTGCTGGGATCGGGGACCCTGTACAACTCCGGGCGTCTGCTCGTGGAGCCGCTGGGTGGCAGTGGCGGTTTCGCAAGGCTCCACGTGCCGTTGGAGAACCTGCCTGGCGCCACCGTGGAGGTGGTTTCGGGAGCGCAGTTGCTGCTCGCGTCGGGTGGTGCGATCCGGTCGGAAGGCCGGCTCCAGATGGACGGCTACCTGGCGATCGAGAACGCGGAGCCCGCGTTGGCCGTGACACTGACGGGCAATGGGTCCGTGGCGGGGAGTGGCTTGATGCGGTTCCATGGCGCGAGCCGTCTCGTGGTCGAGACGCCCCAGACCGTGCCGATGCGTCTGGAGATGGTGGAGTCGAGCCGGGTGGAAGGAGCCGGTCCGCTGACGTTGCTGGGAGACCAGAACCTGACGGGGCGATACGTGTGCCCGGTGATCCTCGGACCGGCTTCCTCGGTGGCATTCTTGAGTCCGGTCTTCGAGAATTCCCTGACGATCGCACCGGGAGCGTCGGCGGGCATCACGCCGAACCAGAGGCTCACCGTGAATGGCCCGATGACGAACCAGGCCACGTTGCGCATGTACAGCCGCGACGTGAACACGTGGCTGCTGGGCTCGGGGACCCTGTACAACTCCGGGCGTCTGCTGGTGGAGCCGCTGGGTGGCAGTGGCGGTTTCGCAAGACTCCACGTGCCGTTGGAGAACCTGCCTGGCGCCACCGTGGAGGTGGTTTCGGGAGCGCAGTTGCTGCTCGCGTCGGGAGGTGCGATCCGGTCGGAAGGCCGGCTCCAGATGGACGGCTATCTGGCGATCGAGAACACCGAGCCGGCCCTCGCGGTCACGCTGACGGGCAATGCCTCCGTGGCGGGGAGTGGGCTGATGCGGTTCCATGGGGCCAGCCGATTGGTGGTCGCGACACCCCAAACGTTGCGGGTGCGTCTGGAGATGGTGGAGTCGAGCCGGGTGGAAGGAGCCGGTCCGCTGACGTTGCTGGGAGACCAGAACCTGACGGGGCGTTACGTGTGCCCGGTGATCCTCGGACCGGCTTCCTCGGTGGCATTCTTGAGTCCGGTCTTCGAGGGTTCCCTGACGATCGCGCCGGGAGCGTCGGCGGGCATCACGCCGAACCAGAGGCTCACCGTGAATGGCCCGATGACGAACCAGGCCACGTTGCGCATGTACAGCCGCGACGTGAACACGTGGCTGCTGGGCTCAGGCACGTTCCACAACGCAGGTCTCTTCCAGATCGAGCCGTTGGGTGGAAGCGGCGGCTTCGCGAGGTTGCATGTGCCGTTCTGGAATGCGCCCGGCGGAACCATGAACATTCCGTCCGGCGGGCAGTTGCTGGTGTCGTCGGGTGGCGGGATCGTGTCGGAGGGCCCGATCCACGTGGACGGCTATCTCTCGCTCGATAATGCCGATCCTGCCCCGGTGCTGAGGCTCACGACCGGGGCCTCGGTGGATGGGGGCGGTCTGATGCGGTTGCACGGGACAAGCCGGTTGCAGGTTGACGCACCGACGACGGTGTCAGTGAACCTCGAGTTGTACGACAGCAGCTTCGTCGTGGGTCCCGCGCTGCTCACGTTGGCGGGTGACCAGAATCTGAGCGGGCGTTATGAAGCTCCGATCGCGTTGGGAGCCGGGGCTTCCGCCGGCTTCGTGGGTGCAGTCTTCAACGGACCATTGACCATCGATCCGTTGGCCACGGCATTCGTGCACCTGAACCAGACGGTCACCTTCAACGGACGGGCGACAAACCAAGGGACGCTGCTGATGTACAGCCGCGATGTGAACACCTGGATGGTGGGCAATGGTGTGTTGGTGAACCCGGGTCAATTGCGCGTCCTGCCGGTGGGCGGCAGTGGCGGTTGGGCACGGACGCACGTGCGGGTCGAGGTGCCTGCGGGTGGCGTGCATCAGGTGGAAGGCGGGGCGTACCAGGCCTTCGGAAGCGGTGGGAGCCTGCTGGTCGAGGGTGAACTGCGGGTGGCCGGGACGCTCCAGTTCTGGAATGACGGGCCTTCGCGCAGCCTGACGCTGGCGGAGGGTGGGCGTCGGACCGGTGGCGGCAACATCGACATCCTGGGCTCGAACCAGCTGGCGGTGACGGGCGCAGCCACGCTGGAGGCCGGTCTCGTCAACCTGGCGGAATCTTCATCCCTGGCCGGAACCGGCACGCTATCCATCCTCTCCGGTGCGACGCTGAGGTTTGATCACAGCGTGATCTTCCCGGGTTCGATGTTCGTCTCCGGCACCCTGACGACGGTGTCCGGGACGAGTCGGATTGGCGGGACGCTGACCCTCGGTGTGGGCGGCGTGCTGAACAATCCGGCGGCGCTGGAGGTGGGAGCCTTCGCGGACCTTGGCGGCACGGTCAACGGAGCGATGCCGATCGTCGTGGGCTTCGGTCCGGGCGGATTCACGATCCGCTCGATCGAGTTGGAGGATCCCGTGCTCGGGACGCGGCGCGCGGGTCCGGCGATCGAGGGTGAGGCTCGGGTCGTCCTCGAATGCACAGGCCCGGCGAAGGCCCGGTTCAACGTCGAGGTGTCGTCCGACCTGCGGGCTTGGCGGACGCTGTCGGCCACAGTGGAGGAGGTCTCCCCCGGCCGCTACCGAGTGCAGGTGCCGCAGGGGGCACCGCCGGGTGACGGAGTGTTCTTCCGGTTGGCACGTTAGGGCACGGGAGGGTTCCTCCCATGCAGAAGCGAGCATGGGCGTGGGCGATGGGACCTGGTCTGCAGCCCGGGGCAGATTGATGTGGATCCCTCCTCCCATCGTCGGAGGGCGTTGCCCGGGATCGGCCTTGATGGAGACGGGGGGATCGGGGAGACGTCTAGGCGCCGGTGCGGTTGGTTCCAGATGAAGGCATCAGGGAGCCCGACGGCCGGTTCCTGCATGAGACCTGAATTCATCCTCCAGAAGGCATTGCTCGGGATTTCCATCATTGCGTCGATCCTGGGCATCGGCCTGCCGGTGTTCGTCATGGGGCTTGGCTTGAAGCTGCCGCCGGCGGCGGGTTGGCTGACGGTCCTGGCTCTGCCCTTCCTGGCAATCGCGGGCATAGGTGCTGCGGCCGGATTCCTGGTGGTCCGCCTGATCCAGAAGGGAGGGCTGGGACCGGCGGCGATCGGGTATGCGTGTGTGGTCGTCCTGATGGTGCCCGTGGCGGCTGGATGGTGGTTGTTCTCGGTGGGATCGGGGCTGGGTTCCGCCCGGGTGGCCAACCAGAACAAGCTGCTGAAGCATGCCCAGACCCAACCGGTCGCGTTCTTCGACCTGCTCGACTCGCTGGCACCGCTCGATCAGGGGTACCGGGAGCAGGTCCAGACGTTGCTGATCGTGCATGGATTCCAGCGGGCGAATCCGGAGTTGGTCCGACTCTATTTCGAGCGGGGCACGCGCCACATTCCGGCGGGCCCGTGGGTGGGTAGCTGCCTTCTCGCGGGAATGGAGGAAGCGGCGGCGAATCCTTCCCGGGAGGCCGATGCACGGATCCAGGCGGTGATGGTCGAGGTCCAGAAGGCATACCCGGCCGCGTTCACCGAACCCATCCTCTATTCCGGGATGACCAACACCCTGGAGAACCACGCGAGGAAGAGGGCTGAGACACGGTTCTCAGCGGATGCGGCCCGGTTCCGGACCAACCTGATCCGGATCCTGGAGTCGAGGCCATCGTCGCCATAGCAGGGCGCGGGTTTGGCACAGGGCCGGTCTCCCACTTGCGGAATGCCGTTCCCGGGCAACGTTGCGGCCGCATGGTTTCCAACATCCTTCGTGCATCCCTCCTCGCCTCATTCCTCGCCGCCCAAGCGGCTGACTGGCCCTCGTGGCGCGGGCCGGATCGGAACGGGATCTCGAAGGAGACAGACTGGAGTTCCAACTGGGGTGCGGCAGGTCCTGCCAAGCTTTGGACGGCCAATGTCGGGATCGGATTTGCGGCGGTGGCGGTTTCGGAGGGCCATGTGTTCACGTCGGGCTGGGCGGACGGTCAGGACAGCGTGCGGTGCCTGGATGCAGGCACGGGCCAGGTCCTGTGGACCCATTCGTATCAGGAGACTCTCGGGAACAAGATGTACGAGGGTGGGCCGAATGCGACTCCGGTGGTGGAAGGCGGCAAGGTTTTCACGGTGAGCAAGACCGGGCATGCCTTCTGTCTCGAAGCAGCGACAGGGAAGGTGCGGTGGGAGGTGGACCTCGGGAAGAAGATCGGAGCCAAGCTGTCGGACTGGGGTGTCTCGGGTTCCCCGGTGTTGGTGGATTCCTCGACTTTGTTGATTGCGTATGGGCCGTCAGGTGTCGCCCTCGATGTCGATACCGGGCGCTTGCTGTGGGACTCGGGTAAGGGGAAGGACATGACCTTCGCCGCTCCGGTCATTGCTGAAATCAACGGTCAGCGCATGGCTTTGCTCTTCATGTCGGAGCAACTGGTCGCGGTGGATCCCAAGGACGGACGGAAGCTGTGGACGTCGAAGTTTGGGCAGGGTTACCGGACGCACTGCTCCGATCCGCTGGTGGTGGGCGACCGGGTGTTCATCAGTTCCGGAGACGACGGTGGGGAGCTCTTGAAGGTTTCGGGAAAGTCAGCGGAGCGGATCTGGAAGAACAAGAACCTGTCGACGTTTACCGGTACGGCCGTCCTGGTCGGGGGCGTGCTCTACGGCCATGAGACGGCAGGATACAAGGGAGCGAACCAGGAGTTGCGTTGCGTGGACCTGGAGACGGGGTCCGTCAAGTGGGGTGAGAAGGGGTTCGGGCAAGGTTCGATCATCGCGGCTGGGGATCGGTTGATCGTCATGAGCGACAAGGGCGAGTTGAGCGTGATCCGGGCGAAGGCGGAGAAGTTCGAGTTGCTGGCCCGCGCCCAGGTGATCGGGGGCAAGTGCTGGACGACGCCTGTCCTCGCCAATGGGCGGATCTACGTCCGGAATGCCAAGGGCGAGTTGGTCTGCCTGGACGTGCGGAAGGAAGGATGAGGCACGATCAGAGAAAATGAATTGCGGTTGAGTCGGACGGGTCGCACCCTTTTGAAGAGATGAGCGGACGAAGACACACATGGACTGTGCAGGCGCGATGGGCGGCTGCGTTGTTCCTGTGGGTGTATGTCGTGTCGCTTGGGTGGGTGATGCCGCTGTGCACGGCTGGGTTGGCGGCGCTCGACGATGATCATCGGGTCGAGCTTGCGGTGGGTGCGGAAGGCGCCCGGATCGTGTTGGCGCATGATGCCTCGGATCCTGCGAGGTCGCCATGGCACGTGCACTGTGCGGTTTCAGCCACGCTGGTGGCCTTCAGTCCGAACCCGGGCGCGGCAGTTGATCATGTCCTTTCGTTCCCCTCGGGAGTGGCCTTGGATCGTTCCTTTGAGGTGATGAACGGGGTGGAGGTTCCTTCCGCGCCGGACTTGGTCTGGGTGAGTTGGACGGTGCCTGGCTGCGCAATGCAGCGGGTTGTGGTGGTGTCGCTCCGGGATGTCCTGACGCCGACTGCGTGTGCGGTGGTCCGGACGACGGTTCTTCTGTGCTGAAGCGGCCGCGCCCAGGCGCGCGCGACCAGCGGTCGCCCTCCGTTTGAAAATGGCGGTCCTTCCGTGCGGGAACGGGGGACAGGCCGGCCTTCATTCCCGCTATTCCAGCAGTTTCAGCACATGCAATTCCTGTCTTTGGACGGGCTACGCCCTGTCGGCGTGGTCCGGGTGGTGTCCGGTTTGGTGATGACAATGACCCTCGCTGCGGCACAGGCGGTGCCTGCGGGTGGCATAGGTTCAGTGGAAGGGGTGGTAGCCGGGGTGATCGCGGCGAACCCAGAGCTCAAGGCCTACGAGGCAGCCCTGGCGGCGGCGCGCGAGGAGTCCCGCGTTGCGGGCCGCCTGGCGCATCCCACGGTGGGCGTGGAGGCAGGGCAGATCCGCAGCTATAACCTGGATCACAGCCTGGCAGGCGAAGGCGCGGTGTGGACCGCGACGATCCAGCAGACGTTCGAGTGGCCGGGTCGGATGTCGCTGCGGAAGGCGATTGCGAACCAGGACGTCGAGCTCGCCACGATCGGGCTGGGACGGTTTCGTCACGCGCTCGGCGGGCGTGCGCGGGAGTTGGCGCTGGGATTGGCGGGGGCGGCCGAGAAGGCGCGGGTGGCGCGGGAGGTGGCGGATCGTTTCCGTGCCTTGCGCGACGTGCTGGTGCAACGGGATCCAGCCGGGGTGACACCGCAATTGGAGATCCGGATCCTGGAAGCCACCGAACTCGGGTTGCGACGCCGGGCATCGGATCGGGAGCTGGAGGCGGGGGAGCGACGGATCGAGTTGAACCTGCTGCTGGGACGGCCGTCGGATGCTCCGGCGGAGTTCGGTTGGGAGGCACCGCGGTTCGAGGCGTTGCCGACGAACATGGACCTGCTGGCCTCGGCGTTGACGAACAACTTCGAGCTGCGTTCGCGGATGACGGAGGTGGCGCAACAGGGTTTCCGGGTGGCGCTGGCCAAGAATGAGCGCTGGCCTGCGATCACCGTGGCGCCGGCGTATGCGCATGAGAATGGCAGCAACCTCGACCGGACCCTCACCGTCGGCGTCCAGGTACCATTGCCCCTCTGGAAGAACACGACGGCGAACGTGGCAGCCGCCGAAGCGCGCCGGGTGCAAGCCGAGGCACTGCTGGCGGCATCGCGCCGCGAGGTGGAACGGCAGGTGGTGGTCGGGGCTCAGCGGTTCTCGGTGCGGTCGGACGAGATGGGCCGGTGGCGGGATGATTCGGTGAAGGCCTTCCGGGATGCCGCGGAACTGGCGGACAAGCACTACCGGCTGGGGGCGGTTCCTGCGACGACCTACGTCGAGTTGCAGAAGCAGTACCTGGAGGCGGTGGAGGCCTTGCTGGACACGCGGCGGGATGCGTTGGAGTCGGCGCTGCTGCTGGAACAGCTGACTGGATTCCGGTTGGTGGGTGCGGCGGCGAAGGTGGAAGGGGGGCGGCCATGATCGACCGGATCCTCGAGATTTCGTTGCGGCAACGGGCGTTGGTCCTGTTGGGCGCGGTGGTCCTGCTGGTGGTGGGGTTGTTCGCGGCGTTCCACCTGCCGGTGGACGCCGTGCCGGACATCACCAACGTGCAGGTGCAGATCAACACCGAGGTGCCGTCGCTCGCGCCGGAGGAGGCGGAGCGGCTGGTCACGGTGCCCACCGAAGTGGAGATGAGCGGCCTGCCCGGCCTGATCGAGCGACGTTCCCTGACCAAGTCCGGCCTTTCGCAGGTGACCCTGGTCTTCGAGGACGGGACGGACGTCTACCGGGCGCGGCAGTTGGTGGCGGAGCGGTTGCAGGGACTTCTTCCGCGCCTGGCGCCGGGGTGTGAGGCGCGGTTGGCACCGGTGACGACGGGCCTGGGCGAGATCCTGTACTACACGCTGGCGTGGAAGGCGGGGACGACGAACCGACCGAGGAACCCCGAGGTCGCCCTGATGGAGTTGCGCGATGTCCACGAGTACGTCGTGAAGCCGTTGCTCCGCTCGACACCGGGTGTTGCGGAGATCAATGCGGCGGGTGGGCACGAACGCCAGTACGTCGTCGCGCCGAGGCCGGCGGACCTGGCCGAACGCGGCCTCACCGTGAACGACGTGGCAGATGCCGTCTCGCGCAACGCGCAGAATACGGGTGGCGGCGTGATCCAACGCGACGGGCAGCAGTTCGTGATCCGTTCGGTGGCACGTGTCGAAAACGCGGCGGACATCGGGGCGGTCGCGATCCGCTTCGGTGGCACAGTCGAACCGATCCGCGTGCGGGATGTCGCGGACGTCACGGTGGGTACGGCGGTGCGGACTGGAGCAGCGACCGAGAATGGCGAGGAGGCGATGTTGGGGACGGCCATGATGCTGGCCGGGGAGAACAGCCGGATCGTGGCGCGGCGGGTCGCGGAGGCACTGCCCCTGATCCAGGAACAATTGCCTTCGGGCATGGAACTCCGGGTGCAGTACGATCGGTCGGAGTTGGTGGACCGCACCGTGGCGACGGTCCGCAAGAACCTCATCGAGGGAGCGCTGCTGGTGGTCGTGGTGCTGTTGCTCCTGCTGGGGAACTGGCGTGCGGCGTTGATCGTGTCGCTGGCCATTCCGCTGTCGTTCCTGGCCGCGCTGATCGGCATGTGGCGCGGTGGAGTCTCGGGAAACCTGATGAGCCTTGGGGCGATCGACTTCGGGTTGGTGATCGATGGGGCGGTGGTGATGGTGGAGAACGTCGTCCGGAGGTTGGGTTTGCGCGAGGCGGCGCTTGAACGGCGGCTGACTTCCGCAGAGCGCCGCGAGGAGGTTCTGGCCGCGGGCCGGCAGGTGGCGCGTCCGATGTTCTTCGGCGTGGTCATCATCACGCTCGTGTATGCGCCGATCCTCGCGTTGACGGGGGTGGAGGGGAAGATGTTCCACCCGATGGCGGTGACGGTGATGCTGGCCTTGGGTGGAGCGCTCGCCTTGTCGGTGACGTTGATGCCGGTGCTGTGCTCGCTCGTGCTGACACGACTGACGGCGCACGGGAAGACGACTGCGGGGCCTGTCGATGGCGGCGAGACGGCCTCGGCACGGATGGCAGGCGAGACCGAGGAGGAGCACGACAACGCGGTGATCCGGTTGGCGAAGCGGATGTATCGGCCTTCCGTGACCTGGGCGGTCGGGCATCCGTGGATCCTGGTGGGCGCGGGGGTGGCCCTGACCGTTGCGACGCTGGTCGGGTTCCGGCGACTCGGCGCGGAGTTCGTGCCCAAGCTGGATGAGGGCTCCTTCACGGTGATGGTGTACCGGACGAACTCGATGGGGTTGACGGCGTCGTTGTCCCAGCAGTTGGCGACCGAGAAGCTGATCCTGGACAAGGTGCCGGAAGTCACCCGGGTGTTTTCCCGCATCGGCACGAGCGAGGTGGCGACGGATCCGATGCCGCCGAGCCAGACCGACCTGTACATCTTCTACAAGCCGCGGTCGGAGTGGCGGCGCACGAACGGGGTTCCGATGACCAAGGAGCAGCTGGCGGCGGAGATCGATGCGGTGGTGCAGGCGGGGCAACCGGGGCAGACGATGGTCTTCGCCCAGCCGATCGAGATGCGGTTCAATGAGCTGTTGGAGGGAGTCCGGGCTGACATCTCGGTGAAGGTGATCGGGACGGACTACGATGTGATGGAGCCGGCGGCGGCGAAGATCCGGGACCTCCTGCAGTCGATCCCGGGGACGCGGGATGGAGAGGGCGAGGTCGAGTTCGAGACGCAGGGGCGTGCGCCCGTGTTGGTGATCCGGGCGCGGAAGGAGGTCCTGCAGAAGTATAACCTGTCGGCGGAATCGGTGAACCAGGTCGTGAGGTCGGCTCTCGGAGGCGAGGTCGTTGGCTCGATGTACCGGGAAAACCGTCGCGCCGACCTGGTGGTGCGCCTACCCGAGAAGCTGAGGGAAGACCTGGATGCCGTGAAATCCCTTGCCGTGCGGGTCGACGAGCACAGCACTCTTCCGCTCGGACGGTTGGCGGACTTCGAGACGGTCTCGGCGGTGGAGCCGATTGCGCGCGAGGATGGGCATCGTCGGGCAGCGTTGCTGGTGAACCTGCGCGGGCGCGACGTTGAGGGCTGGGTGCGCGAGGCGCAGGCCAAGGTGGCGGCGGAGGTGAAGCTTCCGGAGGGTTACCGGGTGGAGTTTGGCGGGCAGTTCGAGAACCTGCGCGAGGCCCAAGCCCGGCTGATGCTGGTGGTGCCGGGTGCCGGCATCCTCATCCTGCTGCTGGTCTATCTGGCGCTTGGATCGATCCGTCAGGCGGTGCTCGTCTACACGGGCATTCCGTTGGCGGTGACCGGTGGCGTGCTCGCCCTGTGGTTGCGCGGAATGCCCTTCAGCATCACGGCGGCGGTCGGCTTCATCGCGCTGAGCGGCGTGGCGGTGCTGAACGGGCTCGTGCTGGTGACGCAGTTCAATGAACTCCGCGCGGAGGGACGTTCGCTGCGCCTCGCGGTCATCGTGGGATCCCTGATGCGGTTGCGTCCGGTGCTCATGACAGCCCTCGTGGCGAGCCTGGGCTTTGTGCCGATGGCCATTGCGACCGGGGCAGGGGCGGAAGTGCAGCGTCCGCTGGCGACGGTGGTGATCGGCGGGATCATCAGTTCGACCCTCCTGACGTTGATGGTCCTTCCCTCGCTTTACGCCGCGTTCGAATCGGGTGATTCTGGGCGGGTGACGGCGGACCGGGAATGAACCGGGACGTCCGGAACCGACTCGATGCCGTACTCACATCCCCAGAAGGTCGACCGTCAGGCGGTGTTCCGGCAGGTGCGACACCTCCTGCCGGGGGCACTGGTGCTGGCGGCGAACGCGGGCTTCATCAATGCGGTGGTGCTGGGCTTCTTCCGGACGCCGGTCAGTCACATGACGGGTGCCATCTCGCACCTCGGGCTGGACCTGGCGAGCGGTCGGGAAGCGGATGCGCTGGCGTCCGGGTCCATCGTGCTCGGCTTCGTCGGTGGCGCGGTGCTGGGTGGGATCATCGTCGGTGCGTTGAAGCTGGTGCCGGGACGTCGGTACGGGGTGGCGATGTTGATCGAGGGTGCGTTGCTGGGGGCTGCGACGGCTTTTTTCATCCTGAAACTGCGGTATGGCCTGCCGCTGGTGGCGTTGGCTTGCGGACTCCAGAACGCGATGTCGAGCAGCTACTGCGGCCTGGTGATCCGCACGACGCACGTGACCGGGTTGGTCACGGACATCGGGGTGTTGATCGGGCATTGGATCCGGCATCGTCAGGTGGACCTCTGGAAGCTGCGGTTCTTCGTGATGGTGTTTCTGGCGTTTGCGCTGGGCGGGTTGATGGGAGCGCTGGCCGATCGGTGGTTGGGGCCGTGGAGTCTCGCCATTCCTGCGACAGGCATGAGCATCGGGGGCGGGATCTTCTGGTTCGTGACGCATCGTGGGGTGGTGGATCTGATGCAGGACGCCTTGCCGCCAACGCCGCCGCGGACGGGCATGTTCCCAAGACTGTAGGACGCGAATGAGTGGCGAAGCCGAGTCGTTGATCCTGCCTCTGGAACTGGCCGGGGTGGAGCAGGTGCGTCATTCCCGGGTGGAGGTCTTTTCTGCCCTGAAAGCGATTCGGGACCCGCAGGCGCGGTTCCAGTGGTTGGTGGACCGGGCGCGGGCGAGGCCGGCGTTGCCGGATGTGCTGCGCCGTGAGGAGTACCGCGTGACCGGATGTCAGGTTCGGCTGTGGTGGGTGCGGGTGGAGCGGGATGGTCGACGCTGGTTTGCCTCGGACTCCGATGCAGTGACGTTGAAGGCCCTCACGGGGTTGTTGGCGGAGTGCTTCAGCGGGGAGGAGATGCGGGTGTTGCAGGAGGAACCGGTGCGGTTCCTCGAGGAACTCGGGTTGTTGCGGCAACTGGCCGAGAGTCGGCGGGCGACAGTGTTGCGGGTGGCAGGGTCGATGGGGGAGTGAGTCTGACCCTGAGAACGGCAGTTGGGCTATCCACCGGTTTCACGGATTTCACGGATGGACCGGGACTGGAGGCTTCGCCCTGGAATCGGCGTAATCTGTGGATACAACCGCCGTTTCCAGGTTGAACCTGGTAGGCGCGGCTGGATCTCAGAAAAGAAAAAGGGCGCGTCCGGGAGGACGCGCCCTGTTCGAATGGCTGTGGCCGGGACTTATTCGTCCTTGGCCTTTTCCTCGGCCGCCGCGAAGGCGTGCTCGAGGGCCACGAGGTCTTCGCCGGGCTTCAGCTGGTCGAGCAGCTTCTGCTCTTCCTTCAGCTGCTCAGCGGTGTAGTTCGCAGCCTTGATCGACAGACCGATGCGGCGCTCGGCGCGGTCGATCTTGATGACGCGGGCGGTGACATCCTGGCCGACCTTGAGGACGTTCTTGATCTTGTCGACGCGCTCCTCGGAGACCTGGGAGATGTGGACGAGACCGTCGATGTCCTGGGGCAGGCCGATGAAGGCGCCGAAGGAGGCGAGCTTGGTGACCTTGCCGGAGACGAGGTCGCCGACGCGGAAATGCTTGTCGATATGCTCCCACGGATCTTCGGAGAGCTGCTTCATGCCGAGGCTGATGCGCTGGTTGGCCTTGTCGACCTCGAGCACGGTGGCATCGACGACGTCGCCCTTCTTCAGGACTTCGCTCGGGTGGTTGATCTTGCGGGTCCAGCTCATGTCGGACACGTGGATCATGCCGTCCAGGCCTTCCTCGAGCTCGAGGAACGCGCCGTAGCTGGTCAGGTTGCGGATCGGGCCATTGACCTTGGTGCCCGGCGGGTACTTGTCGTGGGCGAGGTCCCACGGGTTGGTCTCGAGCTGGCGGATGCCGAGGGAGATCTTCTGCTCCTCGCGGTTGATGCCGAGCACGACGGCTTCGACTTCCTGGCCCTGCTTGAGGACGTCGGAAGGCTTGGCGATGCGCTTGGTCCAGGAGAGCTCCGTGACGTGCACGAGGCCTTCGACACCGGGTTCCACTTCGACGAACGCGCCGTAGGGAACGAGGTTGACGACCTTGCCCTTGACCTTGGTGCCGACCGGGTACTTCTGGTCGATGTTGTCCCACGGATTCGCGGTCTTCTGCTTGAGACCGAGGGAGACGCGCTCCTTCTCGCGGTTGACGTCGAGGACGACGACGTCGATTTCCTGGCCGACCTTGAGCAGCTCGCTCGGATGGGCGAGGCGGCCCCAGGTCATGTCGGTGATGTGCAGCAGACCGTCGAGGCCGTTGAGGTCGATGAACGCGCCGAAGTCGGTGATGTTCTTGACCGTGCCCTTGCGGATGTCGCCGGGCATCATCTCGGTGAGGAGGGCGGAGCGGCGGGCGTTGCGCTCGGCCTCGACGAGTTCGCGGCGGCTGAGCACCACGTTCTGGCGGTCGGGGTTGAGCTTGACGACGCGGAACTCGTAGGTGTTGCCGACGTAGCCGAGGAGGTTCTTGGGCGGGACGATGTCCACCTGGGAGGCGGGGCAGAAGGCCTCGACCCCGATGTTGATGATCAGGCCGCCCTTGACCACGGCCTTGACCTTGCCATGGACGGTGCCGCCTTCATTGCAGATGGTCTGGATGCGGTCCCAGTTCTGCTGGAATTCGGCCTTTTCCTTGGAGATGTGGATGTTGCCATCCTTGTCCTCGGGGCGCTCGATGAGGACATCGACGATGTCACCCACCTTGACGGTGTCGAAGTTCTCGAACTCGGAGGAGGAAACGACGCCCTCCGACTTTCCGCCGACGTCCACAAGGACTTCCTTGGGTCGGACTTCGATGATGGTTCCCTTGACGATCTGGCCGGCGACGAATTGCCGGTTGTACTGCTTGAGCAGGTCCGCGAAGGACGGTGTGCTTGCTGCCATGGACGACATTGCCGGTCCGACAAGGGACCGGCTCAGATACTGCGAACTGGGGAGGCTTTTGCCGGGGCGAAGGACAGGGTGCCCCTTGGAAGACTCCGTGCCTAACGATTCACCGACGTTGCGGTTGGCAACGGAGGTTGACGGTTAGGTTCCTAGTTTAACGACTTTTCTCAGCCCAAAGTTGGCTCCGCACACGCGGAGCCGGGCAGGGGGGACGGTAGGGATTGCGCCAAGGGCGACAAGCCTGATTTCCGGTTACCGCTGAAGGCGGGTGCCTGAGGCTCCGCCGCGTGGGGGCACGCGGCCTACAATCCCGTCGGTTGAAGGCCGGGTGCCCTCACCCGGCGGGAGTCCCTCTACGGAACGATCGGCTTGGGCTGGGCGGCTTCCCATTCGGCCTGGGTGACGGTCTTGTCCGAATGCGTAAAGACGAACACGCCGCGCTTGTTGCCGACGAGGATGTCGGGCTTGCCGTCGCCGTTGTAGTCGGCAGCCTTCACCTCGACACCGGTGCCGGAGGCGTCGTCGACGAGGTGGGGGATGAAGTCGACCGACTTGTCCGCGCCGCGCTTGAGCTGGAACCAGTAGAGGACCGGGGTGGCGTTGGGCTCTGGATCGCCGGCCGGGCCGTGGGCCCAGAAGCGCTTGCCGGTGATGATGTCCTTGAGGCCATCGCCATCGATGTCGACGAGGTCGATGCCGTGCAACTGGGAGAAGTGGACGCCGTACTTGTTCTCGGTGGGCAACTTGTTGACGAAGATGTGCTCCTTGAACTTGATCTCCGAACCCTCGCGGTACTGTTCGAACCATGCGAGGCCATAGCCATGGCCGGCGAGGCTGCTGATGACGTCATTGAGGCCGTCGCCATTGACGTCGTAGGCGTACATCTGGGCACCACCGATGCCGAAGGTGACCGGGTGATGCTTCCACACGGGGTTGCCGGCGAGGGAGGCGGGTTGTTCCCACCAACCGTCCTTCTCGAGCAGGTCGGCCTTGCCGTCGCCGTTCACGTCGCCGACGCCCATGCCGTGGGTGAACTTGTGGTAGTTCTTGTTGGGCGTGATCGAGTGCCACTTGAAGGGCGCGGTGGGGTTGGCGGGATCCGGTTCGGCCCAGCCGTAGAAGCCCTTCGACGCACAGACGATTTCGGGCCGGCCGTCGCCGGTGATGTCGGTAAAGGTCGGGGATTCGTTGTCCGTGACGTCGAGGGCAACGTGGCGCTTCCAGTGGCCACCGGCTCCCTTGGGGTTCTCGAACCACCAGGATTCGGCACCGGGGAATCCAAGGATCAGGATGTCAGTCCAGCCGTCCTTGTTGAAGTCATGCGAGAACCCGAAGAAGTTGTCGGAGTATTCGTTCTCGTTCCCGAGGAAGCCCTTGAAGCCGGCGAACTCGACAGGTTGGCCGTTCTTGGTGCTCTTGGAGCGGCGGGTGGCCGGGGCGAACTCGTGCCGGGTCTTGAAGTCCGGCCCCTGGTACCAGTAGGGCCCGGACACGACGTCCATCTTGCCGTCCTTGTTGAAGTCACCAAAGCCCGCGCCTTCGGACCAGAACTCGTCGGTGAGTTGCTGTTTGCTGAAGGTGTGGAGGGTGTGCTTGCCACCATGACCGGTGGTGTGGCTCGTCGTGCAGCCACTTGTCAGGACGATTCCGGCAAGCGCGGAAGCGCCCAGCATCCATTTCGGGGAAATCATGCCCCTTTGTCGCGGCCTCGACGCGCAGGGTCAAGGCTGCGGGAGTCCCAACCTTCCAGTTTCAGGGCAGGGGCTTCCAGGCGAGGTGACGGTAGCGGTCGTAGACCCAGCGGAAGTCCACGTTCTTGCCGTTACCACCCGTCCAGAAGAAGCTGGCCTTGCCCGCCGAAGAATCCTTGGCGGCCTTGATGGTGGCGGCATCGATCCACTTCTTGGACTCGGAGTGACCGTCCGCAAAGGCGAACGTGCTGACATTGCCGTGGAACACGGCGAAGGGGTCGACCCAGCCGGCCGGGCTGACGTCGATCACCCAGGTGCCGTTGTTGTAGTCGCGAGGGTCGGCTTCCTCGACGAAGACCATCGAGTTGGACGGTTCCTGGATGTCGGTCGACTTGGTGAAGAGCTTGATGCCGCCCCAACCGATGCCGTTCATGCCGTCGGCCTTGGAGTAGCTGTCGTACGCCCAGCCGCGACCGGGCTTGTTGTTCTTCGTGCGGAGATCGCCAGGGCAGTGGTAGGCCTGATAACCGGGGCAGTACTTGCCAAGCGGGGAATTGCTGAACCCGGCCTGGACGCGCCTCAGGCACTCGGTGACCGAGAGGCTCGTGGTGAAGTTCGGGCCCGGCGTGGGGCCACGCCAGAAGCCGCCCGCCACGAGTTCGACCCCATTCCCAGGGCGCGTCGACGTGATCTGCTCCCGGTTGTCATCCACGTACATCTGCCAGGCGAGGATGATCTGCTTTTCATTGCTGAGGCAGACGGCGCCGGTTGCCTTCGCCTTGGCGCGGGCCAGACCGGGCAGGAGCATGCCGGCCAGGATCGCGATGATGGCGATCACCACGAGCAGTTCGATGAGGGTGAAGCCTGCGGAGGATCGCAGCCGACGTTGGTCAGGGGTGGTCACGCTGGGGAGGATCCTCGGGTGACCCGCGGTTGCCATCCCCGGAATGGAGCAAGCGAGTGGCTGGTCTGGCCAGCGGAGACGCAGCGGGGGAAACCCAACGGCGACACCACGACGCGGCGGTGGGGAGGGGAACGGTGGGACGGAGACGTGGAGTTGGCGTGGTGTGTGAGGTCGGGCGTGGTTCGATGGGGCGGCAACCCGGAATCACGTTCCCCGCCGCGTCGCCGCGTCGCCGATGGAAATGGAGAACGTGGCTGGTCTGGCCAGCGGAGACGCAGCGGGGGAAACCCAACGGCGACGCCACGACGCGGCGGTGGGGAGGGGAATGGTGGGACGGAGAGGGGGAGTTGGCGTGGTGTGTGAGGTCGGGCGTGGTTCGATGGGGCGGCAACCGGGAATCACGTTCCCCGCCGCGTCGCTGCGTCGCCGTTGGGAATGGAGAACGTGGCTGGTCTGGCCAGCGGAGACGCAGCGGGGGAAACCCAACGGCGACGCCACGACGCGGCGGTGGGGAGGGGAACGGTGGGACGGAGAGGGGGTTGGCGTGGTGTGTGAGGTTGGGCGTGGTTCGATGTGGCGGGAACCAGGAATCCCGTTCCCCGCCGCGTCGCCGCGTCGCCGTTGGAAATGGAGAACGTGGCTGGTCTGGCCAGCGGAGACGCAGCTGGGGAAACCCAACGGCGACGCCACGACGCGGCGGTGGGGAGGGGGATGGTGGGACGGAGACGTGGGGTTGGCGTGGTGTGTGAGGTCGGGCGTGGTTCGATGGGGCGGCAACCCGGGATCACGTTCCCCGCCGCGTCGCTGCGTCGCCGTTGGGAATGGAGAACGTGGCTGGTCTGGCCAGCGGAGACGCAGCGGGGGAAACCCAACGGCGACGCCACGACGCGGCGGGTGGGGAGGGGAATGGTGGGACGGAGAGGGGGAGTTGGCGTGGTGTGTGAGGTCGGGCGTGGTTCGATGGGGCGGCAACCCGGAATCACGTTCCCCGCCGCGTCGCCGCGTCGCCGTTGGAAATGGAGAACGTGGCTGGTCTGGCCAGCGGAGACGCAGCGGGGGAAACCCAACGGCGACGCCACGACGCGGCGGTGGGGAGGGGAATGGTGGGACGGAGAGGGGGAGTTGGCGTGGTGTGTGAGGTCGGGCGTGGTTCGATGGGGCGGCAACCCGGAATCACGTTCCCCGCCGCGTCGCCGTGTCGCTGTTGGAAATGGAGAACGCGGCTGGTACCTCCCCTGCGCTCAGGCTGGTTTGCCGAGGAACTCGCGGGTGCGTGGATGGGTGGGGTGATCCAGGAGCTCGGATGGCGAGCCGGACTCGACGATGGATCCGCCATGGAAGAAGGCGATGCGGTCGGCGACATCGCGGGCGAGCTGCATGTCGTGGGTGACGAGGAGCATGGTGAGGCCGTCGTCGGCGAGGCGGCGGAGGACATCGCGGACCTCTTCGCGGAGTTCGGGGTCGAGGGCCGAGGTGGGTTCGTCCAGGAGGAGGGCGCGAGGCTTCATGGCGAGGGCGCGGGCGATGGCGACGCGCTGCTGTTGTCCGCCGGAGAGCTGGCCGGGGCGATGGTTGGCGCGATCGGCGAGGCCGACGCGGGCGAGAAGGTCGAGGGCCTCGGACTGGACCTCGCGGCGTGGGCGGCCGAGGACATGGACCGGTGCCTCGAGGATGTTCTCGAGGGCGGTCAGGTGCGGGAAGAGGTGGAACTGCTGGAAGACCATCCCGGCGCGGAGGCGCAGTTGACGCTGGGTCTCGCGATGGACGGGTTGGGAGGCGTCGATGGTGACGTCGTCGATGGTGACGCGGCCGGAGTCCGGGGTCTCGAGCTGGTTCAGGCAGCGGAGGAACGTGGACTTGCCGCAGCCGGAGGGCCCGATGAACACGACCGACTCCGAGGCGGCCTGCTGGAGGCTGACCCCGTTGAGGACGCGTTGGGAGCCGAACGACTTGGTGAGCTGTTCAACGGTGATCATGCTGGAGGAGACGTTCGAGGCGGCGGGCGGCAAGGGAGGCCGTCCAACTCAGCGTGAAGTAAATGGCCGCGGTCATGAGGCCAAGGCCGAGGTAGTCGCCGGTGTCGATGGCGCGGATCTGGTACTCCTTGGTGAGTTCGACGAGGGCGATGACGGAGACGATGGATGAATCCTTGAACATCGCGATGAAGTCGTTGGTGACGGAAGGAAGGGAGATGCGGAGTGCCTGGGGCAGGAGGATCCGGCGCAGGGCGACCCGGCGTTTCATGCCGAGGGCGAGGGCGGCTTCCATCTGACCGCGGGGAACGGCGAGCAAACCGGCGCGGTAGTTCTCGGCCTCGGTGGCGGCGTAGTTGAGTCCGAGTGCGAGGATGGCGGCGACACCGGCGCTGAGCTTGAGCCCCAGTTGCTGGGCGAGGCCGAAGTAGATGAAGTAGATCTGGAGGAGCAGCGGGGTTCCGCGAAACACCTCGATATAGGCGGTCGCGGCCCACTGGAGCGGAGCGGGCGCGTATTGACGCACGATGGCGAGGCCGAGGCCCCAGACGATGGCGAGGATCATGCCGCCGAGCGTCACCCAGACCGTGGTCACGGCGGCGCGGAGGAGCATCGGCAGATAGGTGGCCCAGTCCTGAAGGGCAGAGCGCTGGACGCGGGCGACCTGTGCCGTCGGCTTCCAGGTTTTCAGGGACTCCTGTTCGGGGCCCCAGAGCGCGTAACGGGTGTAGATCGTTTCCAGGGTGCCATCGGACAGCAGTTGTTCGATGGCGGCGTTGATCCGGGCGAGCAGGTTGGTCTCTGCGGTGGGCACGGCGACGGCGTAGAAGCCCGGCTCGAAAGGCGCACCGGCAGGTTGGAGCTTCGGGTTGCCGGCGAGGTTCACCTGCGCGATCGGGGAGTCGGTAAGGACGGCGTCGAGACGACCGACTTCCAGGTCGCGGAAATAGTTCACATTGTCCTGGTAGACCCGGATCTCGGCGGTGCCTTGACGTTCGAGGAGTCGGTGGGATGCGGTCGCGGAGAGGACACCCACGGCCCGACCCTTGAGGTCAGCCTGGGAACGGATGTTGGTCTCGCCCGCACGGACGACGAGTTGCTGGGAGAAGACGAAGTAGGGCCGGGACATGGCGGCCTTGCCAAGGTTCTCGGGGGTGCGCTCGAGTCCGGCGATGACCACGTCGAAGTTCCCTGCCTGACGCAGCGCAGGGAGCAGCATGTCCCAGTTGTTCTGGACGAATTCGTCCCGGACACCGAGGCGTCCGGCGAGGGCTGCGGCAAACTCGACTTCGAAGCCGATGAGCCGGTTGGCGTCGTTCTCCGGGTGGTAGATGTAGGGTGCGCCTCCTTCGGCATCATCGCCCCATCTCAACGTGCCGCGGGACCGGACGTCATCCCATAGGTCAGCCCGGGCGAGAGGCGTGGAGAGGCTCGTTCCGCAGGCGAACAGGATCGCGAGGAAGAGCCTCTGGAGGAGGTAGGGAACGGGCCGGTGAAGGCGCGGTGCAGACAGTTTGTCCACGGGGCGTGATAAGGGGTCGGGTCGGGGGGAGATTCAAGTTTGAAGATTCAAGTTTCAAGGCCGGTAGGTCACGAGGCGGGACGCCTCACCGCCTCCTGACGGCTACCGCGCAGTCTGGGCTCCTCTTTAAACTTGAAACTGAAAACTTCGGACTCCCCTCAATCGAGCAGTTCGACGCGGTCACCGAGGCGGGCATGGCCGGACTCCAGGACGCGGGCGATGACGCCTTGATTCGGGGCCTCCATGAGGGAGCGCAGGCCGGGAGCGATGGCATCCATCTTCTCGCAGGGCGTGCGGGGTTCCACGACTTCCAGGACGGCGGTACCGATGCGGAGTCGGCGTCCGACGGTCGTGGACAGATCGATTCCGGTGGTCTCGATGTTGGAGCGGGCGATGCCGGGGGCGAGGGGCGGGATGCCGAGGGACGCGGCATGCCGGGCCAGGGTCTCACGTTCGATGATGGTGACCTGTCGCTTGGACGGACCGCCGGTGCTTCGGCTCTTGCGGCCGAAGTAGCGGTGGTCTCCGCGGAGACCGGATTCGGCGACGAACTCCACGGCATCGACGGAGGAAAGGCCGTGGCTCCGATCCGCGGGATGCAGATGGATCGAGGCGACGATTCCGGAGGTGGCGGAGGATTGGCTCATATTGAACGGAGGGCGGACCAGAGGAACCAAGCTCCCCCGGCGGCGACGGCCACCGAACTCCAACGCTCGAGTGGGGTCACGCCTGGAGTGGCGGGTGGTTCCGGTGTGGGTTTGCGGAGCGCCTTGAAGATCCCGAAGAGCGGGGCGCCGACAGCGAGGTGACCGAGTTCGACGCCGATGCAGAAGGCAAGGATGGTGATGGCGAGCGATGACGTCGGGCTTTGTTCCAGCACTTCGCGAAGGCCTCCGGCGAAGCCGAGGCCGTGGACCAGCCCGAACCCAAAGGCGACTGCGAGCCTGCTGGAACCAGCGGCACCGTGCGGCGCGAGGACATTCTGGAGGGCGACGAACACGATGCTTCCGGCGATGACGGGCTCAACGATGGATGGCGGCATGCGGACCCATCCGAGGGCGGCGAGCGTGACCGTGATCGAGTGGGCCAGGGTAAAGATGCCGATGATGGCGAGCAGGCGTCGCCATGAACGGGATGCCAACGCAAGGGCGGCGAGGAACAGGAGGTGATCGTATCCGGTGAGGACGTGGTGGAGGCCATGGCGGAGGAAGGGGCCGAACGCGGCGAACCCGGGTGCGGTGGCGGGTGGATGGTCGATCCGTGCCGACGCCTTGTTGGTGGCAGGAGTTGGCGCAGGACTCGTGGTTGCGCTGGTGGGAGATGGGGTGCCGACCTGGGGTAGGCCGATCGTGACGGAAGCGTTCAGGCGGACGATGTCCTGGCCCAGGGAACGACGGTTGGAATCGGCGACGAGCAGGACGTAGAAGGGATCCCAGGGAATGCCGGGCGCGTAGTTGTGTCCGTCCAGGGTCCGATGCCGGAAGCGGGCCCGGAGTGGGCCGGGAGTGGACCTGGCGGTGGCGGCGGCAGGGAAGCGGCATTCGAGGTCGTAGGCGGCGTGGGTGAGATCTGGGTACTTGTCGGAATCTTCGGATTCGGTGGAGTCCTCGAGGAGCAGTTGGTGGTCGAGGATTTCCAGGGTCACAGCCTGGCCGTCGATGTCGACGAGCAGGTGGGAGGCGACGTAGGCCGCGTGGTTGGAGACGGCATTGCGAAGGACGGGCAGGTTGGTCAGTTGTCCCGGGGCAAGCCCCTGGATCACGGCGACCTCGCGCAGGGTGGCCGTGACCCGCATGGCGAGCCGGTTGGACTCCGCGAGGACCTGCCAGGTATTGTTGAGGAACGGGTGGGCACCGGCCGAGGGCGGCAGGAGCAACAGGGCCAGGAGGAGCCCATGCAGGATGCGGTGGACCACGATGCCCCGAGCCTGCCCGGCGCGGAAGGGGCGGGAAAGTTGGAAGTTTGGGGCGGGCGCATCTCGGCGCTGACCTGTTTGAAAACAGGAACGGGGTGGCGACGTCCCCGTCGCCTTGAGAAGGGGCATGGGAGGGCAACGGGGACGTTGCCGCTCCGCTTGGGGTGGGGGCAGTGTCAGGATGTGCCCGGGCGCAAGAGGTGCCCGGAATCCGGCTTCCCGCCGGGCGAACGGGAGCCTAGGGTCGCTGGGAATGAAGCATGGCGGTAAGGCAATGCAGTCGGCTGTGAAGCTGCTGACGTGGGCGGTCGTGATCCTCGGCGTCCTGGCGGTTGGACTTCGGTTGGTGGGGGTTCCGGTGTCTTGGACACTCGGGGCGGTGTTGAGCCCATTCGTGGTGTTCGCCGCCTTCACCCTGTATTTCTTCCGGGACCCGACGGCGCAGGTGCCGACCGGGTCGGGGTTGGTGGTGGCACCGGCCCACGGCAAGGTCGACATCATCGACGAGATCGAGGAACGGGAGGTCATGGGCGGGCGCTGCCGTCGGGTCTCGATCTTCCTGTCCGTCTTCAACGTGCACGTGCAGCAGGCGCCGGTGTCGGGGCGGGTGATGCTGGTGAAGCACAATCCCGGCAAGTTCCTCAATGCGCTCAAGGCCGAGTCCGCCACCGAGAACGAGAACGTGCTGATCGGATTCGACGCAACGGAGCCGGGCAGGGGACGCGTGGGAATGCGGTTGCTGGCCGGGTTGATTGCGCGGAGGATCATTCCATGGCTGAAGGTGGGTGAGGACATCCAGAAGGGCGAGCGGGTGAGCCTGATCCAGTTCGGTTCCCGCGTGGACATCTACCTGCCGCTTTCAGCGACGGTGGAGGTCCGGATGGGGCAGAAGGTGGTGGGTGGCGAAACGGTCGTGGCACGCTGGCAAGCATGAGCAAACCGTCCCAGAAGTCCGGCGCGGCCGCATCGGAAGAGGAAGAGGTCTCCGCGAAGATCCCGATCTACCTTCTCCCGAACCTATTCACGGCGGGCAACCTGTTCTGCGGGTTCCTCGCACTCACCAAGATCGTCGAGGCGGACATCGCGGCGGGAAGCTACCACGACATCAAGCTGGCGCTGTTCCTGATCCTGCTGGCCTGCATCTTTGACCTGCTGGACGGGCGCGTGGCGCGGATGGGCGGATACGAGAGTCCGTTCGGCCGCGAGTTTGATTCGCTGGCGGACATCGTGTCATTCGGCGTCGCCCCGGCATTCCTCGTTCACCGCATCGTGCTGAGGGATGTCTTCAAGGACCACCCGGAGATCGGCTGGTTCATCGCGACGACCTACGTGATCTGCGGAGCGTTCCGGTTGGCCCGATTCAACTGCCTGGCCGCGATGGCAGGCACTGGAGGGGGGCGGTATTTTCTCGGGTTTCCCATCCCGGCTGCGGCGGGGTTGGTGGCGTCGCTGACGCTGTTCCTTGTCCACTGGGACGAGAAGGACTTCCCGAAGGGCAACTGGCGTTTTGCCCTGCCGGTGATCCTCGTCTTCCTGGCGGCCATGATGGTCAGCGAGGTGAAGTATCCGACCTTCAAGAAGATCCACTGGAGGACCCAACGGCCGTTTACCAAGATGGTCGTCATCGTCCTCGCGGTCGCCCTGTTCGTGATGCTGTGGAAGCGGCTGCTTCCTTATCTCGCGCCGGCGGTGTTCACGTCCTACCTCCTCTACGGGTTCATCCGCCCCTTCATTTCCCGGCGCATGCAGCAACGCGTCGAGGCCGATGACGATGAGGAGGAATCGACTCCAACAACCGGGGTGGACGGCAACGCCAACGGCCGGTCCTGACCTCGCCGCCGCATGTCCGTAGACCCCCTGATCGCCGCCGTGCTCGGCTTCGTGGCCGGGTTCGTGAGCAGCATTCCCGGCGGGCCGGTCAACGCCACCCTGATCGCCGAAGGTCCCCGGAGTGGGCTTCGGTGGTGCCTCTTCCTCGGGGCGGGTGCGGTGGTGATGGAGGCGCTCTACTGCGGGTGCGCGTTCGCGGGCTTCGCCGGTTTCTTCGAGACCCGGTGGGTCCACGCAACGATCGAACTGGTCAGCTTCCTCCTGATGCTCTGGCTGGGGGTGAAGTACCTTCGGGGCGGCCCGCTCCCGGGCGAGCAGCGCATGGAGAACTTTGTCGAGGTGACCTTCCAACCCCACACCGCCTTCTGGACCGGGTTCTTCCGCGTGCTCGGGAATCCGGGGGTGCTCCTCCTCTGGATCACTGTTGCCGCGACGCTGCTGTCGCGTGACTGGATCGAGAATCGGTGGTCCTCGAAGTGGCCGTTCATCGCCGGGGTGGCGGGTGGCGGGTTCGCGTGGTTTGCGTTGGTGGGCTGGGGCGTGACACGGGGACACGGCCGGTTCTCAAACACCACCCTGCGACGGTTCTCCCAGGCGAGTGGCGTGCTCCTGCTGGTCGTGGCTGCGGTCGTGGGATCCCGTTTGGTCCACCTGCTTGCCAGTGGGCATTCGGTGAAGAACTGAGCCGTAACCATGCGACTGAAAGCGGGGACAGGTTCACGCGGGGAGGCGGGGTGTGTGCCTCAGCGGACGCTCGCCCGGACAAGAGCTCCACGGGGCGTCAGGCGCGTCGGCGTCGGTGGTACTTCCGGAATTCCTCGAGGCGTTCGGGGTGGGTCCGCCAGAAATCCGCGAGGGCAGAAAACGCGGTGAGCGTTTGTGGGCGGAGGTGGTGTTCGATGTCCTCGACCTCATCCTCGATGGTCTCGGGCTCGAGGCCCATCAGGGTGAGGAGTTCGGTGAGGGTGCGATGCCGGTCCTTGATGTGGGCGGCGACCTCGCGGCCCTGTTCGGTGAGCGTGAATCCCCGGTAGCGCTGGTAGTTCACGAAGCCGCGTCGGGCGAGGCGACGGACCATGTTGGAGACGGTGGATCGGCTGAGGCCGAGGGCTTCGGCGAGGTCGGAGACCCGGGCGTATCCGACGCGTTCAACGAGTTCCTGGATCCGTTCGAGGTGATCCTCGGTGGATTCGGAGCGTGCATCGCGTGCATGGCGGGAGATCCGGGGCACGGGTGGATGATGGCGTGAAGGGGGGTGGACGTCGAGGGTGTGGGCTGAAGTTTTGGGTTGGGAGATTGTATCTAACCTAAAACATATTCTTTGACGGAAAACAGCGGCGTACGCAGCTTCGCCATCGTGTTGTCCGATCTCGATCCATTGTTCCGGCGTCCGGCGCGTCTCCTTCGAAGACTGGGCGCGGTCGGCGTCGTCGGGTTCGCGTGCCCGGTGACGGCCGCGGATGAGGTCCTGGAACGTCAGGTGATCACGGCGACGCGGCAGGGGACGCGGCTTTCGGACGCGCCGGTGCGGACGGAGGTCGTCTCGCCCGAGGACGCGCGGGTGCTGCAGGCGGTCAAGTTGTCGGATGCGCTCGAGTACACGCCCGGGCTGCGGGTGGAGAGTTCGTGCCAGAACTGCAACACGACGGAGATCCGGCTGCTGGGGTTGCCGCAGCGCTACGTGGCGATCCTGCAGGATGGGTTGCCGGCGATGTCAGGCCTGGCAGGGGTTTATGGGCTGGAGCAGATCCCGGTGGCGTTGTTGGAGCAGGTGGAGGTGGTGAAGGGGGGAGGCTCGACCTTGTATGGGCCGGGGGCGGTGGCCGGGGTGGTGAACCTGGTGCCGCGGGTGGCGAAGGTTTCGGGGGGGGCGGTGGAGGTTTCGGGGAACGTGATGTCGGGGGCTGGCGGAGCCTGGCGTCCGAACCGGGACCTGACGCTGGTGGGAGACCTGGTGGACCGCGCGGGGAAGGCTGGGCTGACGGTGTATGGGTTGAACAGCCACGTGAACGCGGTGGACGTGAATGGCGACGGCTACAGCGAGGTGGCGCGGCGCGGGTTGTTGGCGATCGGGGTGAGAGCGTGGTGGAAGCCGGTGGAGGGAGGACGCCTTCTCGTGGATTATCTGGGAAGCGATGAGGATCGCCGGGGAGGCGAGATGTCTGGAGGCGCGCTCGACCGTCCGCCGGACCAGGTGGGGATCGCGGAAGACATCGGTACCCGCCGGCATGCGGGTTCGCTCGTGTGGCAGCAGGAGTTGGCGGATGCCTGGGAGCTCCGGTTGGCGGGCAGCGTGACGGACCTCGCGAGGCAGAGCTACTACGGCGGGACGGGGCCGCTGGGAGGGCTCACGGATCCGGACTGGAATCCGGCGCTGCCCTCGGCTTCCGACGCGCCGAAGGACGCGAACGGGCAGCCGATCGGGGCGTACAACGTCGATCTGGTCCCGGGCCTGGGCTTTGGGCGTACGAGCGATCGCCTGTATTTTCTCGACGGTCTGGTCAGTTGGCATGGCTGGACCGACCACGTTCTGTCCGCCGGGATCCAGTATCGCCAGGAGAGCCTGAGGGATGACGCGGTCTATCGGCATTTCGGGGATCGCTACGAGAACGTGGGGGTGATGTTGCAGGACGACTGGGACATCGGGGACCGGTGGGAACTCGTGTACGGCGCGAGGGTCGACCGGCACTCGGCGTTGTCGAAGGTGGTGTTGTCGCCGCGGGGTGCGGTGATGTGGCGGATGCGGGAAGATCTCAAGTGGAGGGCGGCGGTGAGCACGGGGTTCCGTGCCCCGGAGTTGTTCGATGAGGACCTGCACGTGGGGAACGTGGGAGGAGACCTGCAGGTCGTGCAGCGGGGCGAGGGGTTGGAGGAGGAGCGATCGTTGACGGGAACCCTCGGGCCGGAGTGGCGACCGGACGAGCACTGGGTCGTGGATGCGAACCTGTTCTACACCCGGCTGAGCGGCACGTTCTTCAACGAATTGGATGTGGACCAGCCGGACCCGGCGATCCAGCGGCGGACGAAGGTGAACGCGGGTGGGGCGGACGTCTTTGGCGGGGAATTGAGCGTCGCTTACCGGGTAGGGACCGAGTGGCGGGTGGAGGTGGGTTGGGTGGAGCAGCAGAGCCGGTTCGACGACGGGCAGCTGTTGCTGGGCGATGCCAGTGGCCTGGACCCGGTGGACAACGTGATCGTGGCGCGGAGGTTTGCGCGGACGCCGGATCGGTACGGGGTGGCGCGGCTGTTCTGGAGTCCGGGCGACTGGCGCTTCTTTCTGGGGGGGCGCCTCACGGGGCCGATGATCGTGCCGCACGTGATGAACGATCTCGAAGGAGATGCGAGTCCATTGGACGGGAGTTATCCGGGGCAACCGCGACTGCTGGGCAACCGGCTGGAGACGACGCCGTGGTTCTTCGTGATGGACGTATCGGCGGGAAGGGTGTGGAAGCGGCGGGACGGGGGCGAGATCAGCTGCACGGTGGGTTGCCGGAACCTGCTCGATCGTTACCAGGGCGACCTCGACCGGGGGCGTTACCGGGATGCGGCCTACACGTGGGGACCGCGGTTTCCGCGGACAATCTTCCTGACGGTGGGAATGAACTTCTGAAAGCCGGCCTGCCGAACCTGTGGCCGGGTGCGGGAAAAGCTGGAAAACGAAAAGGGGCGTCCGGCCGGTTTGACGCGGATCCGGAACGCCCTGTGTGCGGCGATTACTTCTTCTTGCCGGCGGCGGACTTGGCGGCAACGGCCGCCTTCTTCGAAGCCTCGGCGCTGTTGGCCTTCGACTGCTTCTGTGAGGATTTCTTCTGGTTGGCCTTCGGTGACTTGTCGCCCATGGTGATTCCTTGGATGGAGGTTTGCTGAAGAGCAGCGGGATGTTCTCTTCCCCGCCATTCGTGACCGATCCTGTGGGTTGCGCCGATGAAAGTAAATGGCGCTGGCGGGGACGTGGGGCGGAGCAGCAGGAAAAATATCGGGCCTGATACGAAACGGGGGTTGCACCGGGCGGGTTCACGAAGCCAAATCGACGGGGCGGTTTTTGCCGTTCCCTGGTGACCCATGAAGAATGCCTCTTCTCGGCGTGGAGTCCTGCCGGTTCCCGAGCCCGGCCCCGTTCGTCGTCGTCGGCTTCGTTCGGAGCCGTCTCCCACCCTCGCCGGCCTTCCCGGACATCCCTGGCGGCCTCCGTACCGCACGCAGGACGAGATTCTCGCGCGGCCGGTGCCGTCGCCGACCGTGCGGCGAGCCCACGATCCGCTGGGGCGCGGCTGGGTGCGGCACCATCCCGCGGCGACAAGCCCGGTGGCATCGCGACCTTTGAAGCCGGCCGGTCGGGTACGAAGTGCGGTTGCGCGACGAATCGCCGCTTCGGTTCCTCCTGTAGGGGCGGGCACATCGGGTCCTGCTCCGGCCTCCGTAGAATTGTCTGCCAGCGCACCCGCCACCGCTGAAGTCGGGCTGCAGGCCGCGTCCGGCGTCCCGGCCGGTCGTTCGGCAACCGGAGTTGAACCAGCGTGGAGCGCTCCCGTGATCGCCCGTGCGCGGGCTCGTCGGATCGATCTGATTCCAGCGGCTCCGGCGCTTCCGCGAATTCTCTTCACCGGGGATGCTCCTCCGCCCGGATTCGAGCTTTCCGGGGCGCCAGCGAACACCGGGGCAGGACTGCAATCGCCGACGTTGGTCGAGGCTTCCGGGCCGGCGGCAACGGGATTGGCTTCGACGGTGGTTGCCGGGAGCGCGCGGCTGACGGACGCGCCCGGGGAGGTCTGGCTGACGGCGCGGGATCCTTTCACGGTCGTGGCGCATTGGGAGCGGGAACTCCCGGAGCCAGAGGCCCCCGAGCGGGAATGGGGGCGGGGCCGGTGGTGGATGCGCCTCCACGAGGGCAGTGCCGACGGTCCCGTCGTGACCGAACGCCCAGCGACGGAGCCGGCAGGCACGGTCTTGCTGCCCGTGATCCAATCCGGTCAGAAGTACGTCGCCGAGTTGGGGTACGATTCCCATCGGTCCGGGTGGCATGGAGTGGCGATCTCGCATCCGGTGCCCACGCCTGCGGACCGTCCCTCGGTGGTTCCGGATGTGCCGGCGAAGATCCAGTGGGGAACCGTGGCCCCGTGGGAGGGTGAGCCGGGGCTGGGGTATTCCGTTGGATATGTGCCGGTGCCGGCGCCGGATCCGGCGGTGTCGAAGGCCGACGCTGGAGGCGGGGACGAGGTACGGGTGGAGGAAATCTGGGTTGAAGAGGCTCCGGAGGTGCATGAGACCGACCGCGGGGGGGCGTTCCGTTGGTCCTGGGCGCTTTGGTCCGGGGGAGGGATTGAGAGCTCCGGGGAGTTGGCCTCGGAGTCGCCTGATGCGGGCGACGTGGGCTCGCGCAAGGGAAGGTGGATCCGCAAGGAGATCACGCAGGCTGTGCCAGACGCGGTGATGGATGAGGACGGACCCGCTTCGAGTGCGGAGTTGACTTCAGCACCCGCCGCCGAGGGACGCCGCAGTTTCTGGTTCCGGGTGAATGCGGAGGTCATCCTCCATGGAAGCACCGAGCCGGATGCGCAGGTGACGATCGCGGGGCGGCCGGTGGCTTTGAGGCCGGACGGGTCGTTCAGTTTCCGTTTTGCGTTTCCGGACGGGGACTTCCGGTTGCCGGTCGAGGCGGTGTCTGCGGATCGGATGCATGGGAGGAAGGCAACGGTCCGTTTCCTGCGTGCGACCGCGCTGGAGGGCGAGGTAGGAGTGCATCCCGTCCCGCCCGCCTGGGATGCGGCCCTGGAGGATTGGGGGAGCTGAACTCCGTCGAAGGAAGTCCGGATGGAAACCCCGATGCTCTCGATCCTGCTGCACGCGCACCTGCCGTTCGTGCGGCATCCGGAGCATGCCGAGTTCCTGGAGGAACGCTGGCTGTTCGAGGCGATGGTCGAATGTTACCTGCCTTTGCTGCGGGTGCTGGATGGATGGGAGCGCGAAGGGATCGCTGGTGTGTTGAACCTGACGGTTTCGCCAGCCCTGGCGGCGATGCTCTCGGATCACCTGCTTTGTCGGCGGTTTGAAGGCTATCTCGCGCAGTTGGAGGAATTGGCGGCCCGGGAGGAGGAGCGGCACACGCTGCAGCCCGGGATGGCGCGGGTGGCGCGGCACTACCGGGACCGGTTGGCGTGCGTGCGCGAGGTATGGGTTCGGGAGGCCGGCAACATCCTCGGTGCCTGGGCGCGTCATGCGCGCGCGGGTCGGTTGGAGTTGCTCACCTGTGCGGCTACGCATGCCCTGTTGCCTCTGCTGGTGGATTCGCCGGGGGCGTTGCGGGGCCAGATCCAGACGGCGGTGCATGAGCACCGGCGCCATTTTGGTCAGGTGCCGCGGGGAATCTGGCTCCCGGAATGCGCCTATGCGCCCGGGATTGAACGGGAGTTGGTGCAGGCCGGGTTGCGATGGTTCGTGGTGGAGACACACGGCATCCTGCTTGCCGAGCCGCCTTCCCCGCACGGCATCTTTGGTCCGGTCATCACCCCG
The DNA here is from genome assembly GCA_965284395.1 of Limisphaerales bacterium. Taxonomy (GTDB): domain Bacteria; phylum Verrucomicrobiota; class Verrucomicrobiia; order Limisphaerales; family UBA9464; genus UBA6176. Next base: position 3,371,536 of record OZ260084.1, read on the forward strand.
GCTGGCATGGCCGTCTTCGGGCGTGATCCCGCCAGCGCGCGACAGGTCTGGAGTCGGCAGGGCGGGTATCCCGGCGATCCCCGGTACCGCGAGTTCCACTCAGACATGGCGGACGATGCGGAGTGGGGTTACCTCGCGCCCTACGCTGCCGGGACTGGAGTTCGGGTGGCAACGGGGTTGAAATACCACCGTGTCACCGGCGGCAGCGGCCCGAAGGAACTCTACGATCCCGAGGCGGCCGGGGTGGCTGTCGCAGAGCATGCCGCCCACTTCGTTGCGGAACGGGCGCGCCAGCTCGGTGTGGCCGCGCGGTCCATGGAGCGTCCGCCGATGGTTCTGGCGCCCTACGACGCGGAACTCTTCGGGCATTGGTGGTACGAGGGCCCCCAGTTCATCGACGCCGTGGTGCGGCGCATCACGACGTCCGGCAGCGGGATTGGCACGATTGGACTCGGCGGATATCTGGCTCGGTACGCGGTCAATCCTGTGTCCCAGCCGGCGACCTCGACGTGGGGTGAAGAGGGACATCTGGGAGTGTGGTTGGATGAGTCGAATGCCTGGATGCAACGCCCGCTGCGGTGGATGGCCGGCCGGATGTCAGCGCTGGCGAGGCTGGAGCCCTTGGCGCGCGGCGTCCGGTTGCGGGCACTGTCGCAGTTGGCGCGCGAGTTGATGCTGGCGCAGTCGAGCGACTGGCCGTTCCTGATCCGGATGGGCACCGCCAAGGAATACGCTCGGGCCCGGTTCGAACGGCACGAGGCAGCCTTCCGGAAACTGGAGGGCATGATCTCCGGACGTGATGCGTGGGATGAAGCGGCCCTGACCGAGATGGAGTCGAAGGACAACCTGTTTCCTGAGATCGATCCACAGTGGTGGGTGTGAGGGCGGAAGCGGGTCGATGGTAGGCCGCGTGCCCCCACGCGGCACATCGTCGATCCCGCCGGGTGAGGGCACCCGGCCTACAATCCTCCGCACCTCGTCCGATGCAGCCATCCCTCGATTCCGCTTTCGACACCGAAGCGGGTCGATGGTAGGCCGCGTGCCCCCACGCGGCACATCGTCGATCCCGCTGGGTGAGGGCACCCGGCCTACCGTATCTCCCGGGGAACCGGGACCGGGAAATTCCAGTTGGTCGGGTTGGGAAGGAACCGTAGCCTGCGCGGAAATCTGAGCCTGGACGGAAGCCCCAAGACAGGATGTACGCCTTCTCCCACGAATGCCCGAACTGCGGTGCACCGGTGCCCTTCGCATCGGCGATTGCGGTGTTTGCTGTGTGCGGGCATTGCCGGTCATCGGTGGTCCGGCGGGATGCGCAGGTCGAGTTGATGGGGGTGCAGGCGCAGTTGCCACCCGACATTTCGCCGCTGCAGGTGGGGACGAAGGGAGAGTTTGACGGTCGCCCGTTCACGATCATCGGGCGGGTGCGGATCGGGTATGCGGAGGGTTCTTGGAACGAGTGGTGCGCGGACTTCGGGAACGGCCTGTGGGGATGGGTGGCGGAGGCGCAGGGGTTCTACATGGTGAGCTTCGAGATCGCGGCGCCGCCGGATCTGGACGTGGTTCAGGAGTGGAGGAAGAGCGAGTCGCGGACGGGCGGGTTGCGGGTGTCGGGAAATCACTTGCTGGGCCGGGGGAAGGAAATCCTGCGGGTGGGACGACCGGTGGCGATCGCCGGTGCGAAGTACACGGTGCGGGACACGAAGGAGAGCGAGGTCCTGTTCTCCGAGGGATCACTTCCGTTCGCGGCGGTGCCTGGACGGAGTGCGATCAGCAGCGACCTGGGTGGGGCGGGCGGGGCGTTCGCCAACATCGAGTTCTCGGAGTCCGGCGTCCGGCTGTTCACGGGGCGCTACTGTCGTTTTGAGGAGCTGTCCTTCCGGGATCTGCGTGCGTTGCCGGGTTGGACGACGAAGGAGGTCGAGACCACCCGGCGGCAGGCGGACGCGTTGAACTGTCCTTCCTGCGGCGCGGCTTTGACCCTGAGGGCCGCGGGGTTGTCGATGGTAGCCCACTGTGCGGGTTGCGGTGGGTTGGTGGATACGAGCCACCCGGCGGTGCAAATGGTGGCCAAGGCGGCCAAGCGACAGGAGGAACTCAAGCCGGAGATCCCGATCGGGGCGCGGGGCACGTTGAAGGGCGTCGAGTATGAGTGCATCGGCATGTTGCGGCGGCGGGACAACTACGGCGAGGCATGGCGTGAATATCTCCTCTTCAATCCGTTTGCGGGCTTCCGATGGCTGGTGACGTACCATGGGCATTGGAGCTTCGTGGAGATGCTCCTCGAAGAGCCGCGTGAGCTGTTCTTCGAGTTGGTCTGGGACGGGCAGCCCTACCGGTTGTTTGGGAAGGGGACAGCTGAGGTCACCTACGTGCTGGGTGAGTTCTACTGGCAGGTGCGCCGGGGTGAGAAGACGGAGGTCGCTGATTACATTGCTCCGCCGCGGATCCTGTCGAGCGAGCACTACGACAAGCTGACCGAGGTGACGTGGTCGCATGGCGAGTACCTGACCGGGGCGGAGGTTTATGCGGCGTTCTCGCTGCCGGGCGAGGTGCCGGAGGCATTGGAGATCTACCTGAACCAGCCGAATCCCCATGCGGAAAAGGGGCGGACCCTTCGTTGGTTGATGCCATTGCTGGCAGGGATCTTCGTGGTCATCTCGTTGGGCGCGGCGATCACGCGGGACAACGAGCGCGCTTGGTCCGGACGATTCCTGGCGGGCAATGTCGGGACCAACGGGGCGATCGTGACCGAGCCCTTCGAGTTGAAGGGGACTCACGTCCAGGCGGTGGAGTTCACGCTTCAGGCGGACGTCGCCAACAGTTGGCTCGAGACCGAGATCGACCTCGTGAACGAGGCAACGGGGCAGGTGGAGCGGGAACTGGTCGTGGGGGTCGACTTCTATAGCGGCTACGACGATGGACCGTGGGAGGAAGGATCCCGGAAGCGGAGCACGCTGGTGCCCGCGGTGCCACCCGGGAAGTATCGGTTGGTGATCGAACCGAGCATGGAACCGGTGAACCCGGGGTTGGCGTTCTACCTCGAGGTTCAACGCGACGTGATGGTGTGGTCGAACGTGTGGCTGGGCGTGATCGCCTTGATGATCTACCCGGTGTACCGGTGGATCCGCATGTACAGCTTTGAGCGGAGCCGATGGTCGATGAGTGACTTCTCGCCCTACGCCTCGTCGGAAGGGGATGATGATGACGACTAGGCGCATGGGGGGCGGGATGCTGTTGAGCGGTTGGACGCGCGGCTCGTGGGGACACTCGCCCCACCGGTGGGGTGGAACGACGGAATCAGGTGGAGGATGACATGAAGCTGAAGACACCGATCTATATGGTTTATGGGTTCCTGTTGTGCGGCTACCTGGCGGTGGCCAGCCGCAACGGGTACAGCCTGCTCAACACGATGACGCCGACATTCCTGCGCTCGTCGGGACCGAGCCTGCAACACAAGTGAGCCGAACTGAACCTCTCTGAACTGAACACCTACTTGCCGCCATGAACCTGGACTTCGGAAAGATCCTCGGGCTGGGAGTCAGCAGCATGATCTACTCGATCATCGGGCTGCTGACGTTCCTCGCGTGCTTTTACATCGTCGACAAGCTCACGCCGGGTGACCTGTGGAAGGAACTCGTCGAGAAGAAGAATACTGCGGTGGCGATCTTCTTCGGGTCGGTGGCCTTGGGCATGTGCCTGATCATCGCCGCTTGCCTGCACGGCTGACCCCGGCCGGATGAACGAACGCACCACCCGGCTGCTGCTGCTCGCGAGCGTCTTCGTCATAGCGACCTGCGGGCTGATCTACGAGCTGATCGCAGGGACGCTGGCGAGTTACCTGCTGGGCGACTCGGTATTGCAGTTCTCGACGGTGATCGGGGTGTACCTGTTCGCGATGGGGGTGGGTTCGTGGCTGTCGGGGTTCGTGTCGCGGGGGGAGGCGCGGCTGTTCGTGCAGGTGCAGTTCCTGATCGGGCTGATCGGCGGAGGATCAGCGGCGGCCTTGTTCGTGTTGTTCACCCAGGTGAACGCCTTCCGGCCCGTGCTGTACGGCTTGATATTCATCATAGGGACGCTGGTGGGGCTGGAGATCCCGCTGCTCCTCCGGATCCTGAAGGACAGGCTGGAGTTCAAGGACCTGGTGGCGCGGGTGTTCACGTTCGACTACATCGGCGCGCTGCTGGCCTCGCTCCTGTTCCCGCTCGTGCTGGTGCCGCATCTCGGGTTGGTGCGGTCGTCGTTCCTGTTCGGGATGTTGAACGTGGTGGTGGGCATCCTGACGGCGCGAGTGTTGCGCCTGACGGGGCCGTGGGCGACGGCGACGGTCTCGGGCGGTGCGGTGCTGTTCGCGGTCCTGTTGGCGGGGTTCGTGGCGGCGGACCGGTTCACGTCGTGGTCCGAGCGGAATACCTATCCGGATCCGATCATCCACGCCTTTTCATCGCCCTACCAACGCATCGTCCTGACGCGCGGCGGCGGCGATCTCCGGCTGCACCTGAACGGCAACCTCCAGTTCAGTTCGCGGGATGAGTATCGGTACCATGAGTCGCTGGTGCATCCAGGCCTGTCGCGGATGGCGGGTGCGAAGCGGGTGCTGGTCCTGGGGGGCGGCGATGGTTTGGCGGTGCGGGAGGTGTTGAAGTATCCGGGGGTGGAACAGGTTCAGTTGGTCGACCTGGATCCGGCGATGACGCGGCTGTTCACCGGGCTGCCGATCCTGACGAACCTGAACCTGGGGGCGCTGTCGTCGCCGAAGGTCCGGGTCGAGAATGCCGACGCGTTCACCTGGCTCGCAGGGGTGGGGGCTGAGGTGAAGTTTGACTTCGTGATCGTGGATTTCCCGGACCCCTCGAACTTCAGCCTCGGGAAGCTGTACTCGACGGCGTTCTATCGTCGGTTGCGCACGGTGCTCGCACCGGGCGGTGCGGTGGTCATCCAGTGCACCTCGCCGCTGGTGGCGAGGCGGGCGTTCTGGTGCATCGACGGGACCTTGCGGGAGACCGGTTTCCTGACCCGGCCTTACCACGTCTATGTGCCGAGCTTTGGGGAGTGGGGCTTCATCCTCGCTTCGACCGATCCGCTGCCGGCCGAGTCGAACCTGCCCGATGGACTGAAGTTTGTGTCGGCGTCGACGGTGCGGGGCTTGTTCGAGTTTCCTCCGGACATGGACCGGGTCGATGTGGAAGTGAACCGGCTGAACAACCAGGCGTTGGTCCGGTACTTCGAAGAGGATTGGGCGAAGGTCCGATGAACCCCAATGATCCAGAACTGCGCATCCCGCGCCGAACGTTCGTTGCCGGTACGGCAGTGGCGGCACTGGGGGCTTTGGGCGGATGGACCGGGTGTGCGAGGCGAGCGGTTCCTATGGAGGGGGCTCTCGTCGGTCCAAGCATGGCGGTGGGACACCGACTGCGGGAGGGGCGCCCGCCGTCGCCGTCCCGATGGGAGCGGGCGGATGTCGTGATCGTGGGCGGTGGCATCGCCGGGCTGGCTGCGGCGCGGGAACTGGCTCGGGATTTCCGGGGCGACGTGGTCCTCGTCGAACTGGAGGCGGACGTCGGCGGCAACTCCAGCTGGGGCCAGGCTGCGGCCAGCACGTATCCATGGGGGGCGCACTACGTGCCCCTGCCGGGGCGGGAGGCCCCGGAGGTCGTCTCGTTGTTCGAGGAATTGGGGGTGATCACCGGGCGGGATTCGGGCGGCCGTCCGATCTATCGTGAAGAATACCTGTGTCACGATCCGCATGAACGGCTGTTCCTGCATGGGCGATGGCAGGAGGGGCTGATCCCGCAACTTGGCGTGAGTGCGGCTGACCGCGCGGAGACGGACCGGTTCCTCGCGCGGATGCAATCGCTCCGTGAATCGACAGGCACCGATGCACGGCCCTTGTTCGCGATTCCGGTCGATCGCAGTTCGGCAGATCCCGCGTGGCGCGGACTGGATCAGGAGACGTTTTCCGCGTGGTTGGACCGGGAAGGCTTCCGGGCGCGATCGTTGCGATGGTATCTGGACTATTGCTGCCGGGACGACTTCGGGCTCGGGACTTCCGGGGTGAGTGCGTGGGCTGGATTGCACTACTTCGCGGCGCGCGGTGGCGAGGCTGCGAACGCGTCGTCGAGTTCGGTCGTGACGTGGCCCCAGGGCAACGGGTGGCTCGTGGAACGGCTTCGCGAACGGATCCGCGCCACCGTCCGGCGGGGGTGTCTGGTGCATTCCGTCCGGGAAGAAGGCGGGCGCGTCCGGGTCGAGGGATTGGACGCGAAATCAGGGGAGTCGATCGGCTGGGATGCGGGTCGGGTGATCCTCGCCGTGCCACAATTCATTGCTGCCCGGATGCTGGGCGAGGCTGCCGGGGGACGGGGTGCCGGTGCGGTCTACCCGCCCTGGCTGGTTGCGAACCTGAGCGTGGATCGCCTGCCGTCAGGGCGGGGGATGGAACCCGCGTGGGACAACGTGCTCTACGAGGGACGCGGGCTTGGGTACGTCGTCGCGAACCATCAGGAGGTGCAGTCGGTGGTGCGGGAATCCGTGTTGACCTATTACTTGCCGCTGGACCATGCGGCACCCGCCGAGGCCCGACGCGAGGCGTCGACCTGGACGTGGGAACAGGCCCGCGACGTCGTGCTGGAGGACCTTCGCCGGGCGCATCCCGATATCGCCGACGTGACGCGACGCATGGATATCCGGATCTGGGGGCACGGGATGATCTGCCCGGTCCCGGGCTTTCTGTGGAGTGGGCGCCGGACGGAATGGGCGCGACCCGTGGGACGGATTGATTTTGCGCACTCGGACCTGTCGGGGATGAGCCTCTTTGAGGAGGCCTACATCCGAGGGGTTGAAGCCGGACGGAGGGCGCGGGCATGAAGCCGTCGCGGACCATGAAGACCCTGGGCCATCACAGCCTCATCGAGTTGAGCGGGTGCGATCCGGAGAAGCTGAAGCGGGTTGCCGGCGTGCGGCGCGCGATGTTGGAAGCGGCCCGACGGGCCAACGGGACGATCGTGAAGGCCGTGTTCCATGCGTTCAGCCCATGGGGCGTCAGTGGCGTGGTCGTCATCGCGGAATCCCACCTGACGATCCACACCTGGCCGGAGCACGGATATGCCGCGGTGGATGTGTTTTCCTGCAGCCCCAAGCTCAAGCAGGCCGAGGTCCGCAAGTGGCTCGCGAAGGAGTTCGGTGCACGAAGGACCAAGACCATCCGCGTCCGCCGCGGACCTCAGGGGGTGGGGTGACCAGCGGCGACACGGCGGAGTTCTTCTCCCAACTGCGATACGGCGACACGGCGGTTTTTCCAACGGCGACGCGGCGACGCGGGAGGGATGCGCGTCGTGGGTGGAATTGGGTGATGTGTGGAAACGGACGCGAGGGAGGAGTGGTTGGGGCCGGCAAAAGGAAATGACGCCGTGTCGCTGCGTCGCCGATGGGTCTGGGCGAGGCTGGCGCTGATGGGGGTTTCCAACGGCGACGCGGCGACGCAGCGAGTGGGAGGGATGCGCGTCGTGGGTGGAATTGGGTGATGTGTGGAAACGGACGCGACGGAGGAGTGGTTGGGGCCGGCAAAAGGAAATGACGCCGCGTCGCTGCGTCGCCGATGGGTTTTGGGCAAGGCTGGCGCTGATGGTTTTTCCAACGGCGACGCGGCGACGCAGCGAGTGGGAGGGATGCGCGTCGTGGGTGGAATTGGGTGATGTGTGGAAACGGACGCGACGGAGGAGTGGTTGGGGCCGGCAAAAGGAAATGACGCCGCGTCGCTGCGTCGCCGATGGGTTTTGGGCAAGGCTGGCGCTGATGGTTTTTCCAACGGCGACGCGGCGACGCGGCGAGGGGGGAGGGATGCGCGTTGTGGGTGGAATTGGGTGATGTGTGGAAACGGACGCGACGGAGGAGTGGTTGGGGCCGGCAAAAGGAAATGACGCCGCGTCGCTGCGTCGCCGATGGGTTTTGGGCGAGGCTGGCGCTGATGGTTTTTCCAACGGCGACGCGGCGACGCAGCGAGGGGGGAGGGATGCGCGTCGTGGGTGAAATCGGGTGATGTGTGGAAAGGGACGCGACGGAGGAGTGGTTGAGGCCGGCAAAAGGAAATGACGCCGCGTCGCTGCGTCGCCGATGGGTTTTGGGCAAGGCTGGCGCTGATGGTTTTTCCAACGGCGACGCGGCGACGCGGCGAGGGGGGAGGGATGCGCGTTGTGGGTGGAATTGGGTGATGTGTGGAAACGGACGCGACGGAGGAGTGGTTGGGGCCGGCAAAAGGAAATGACGCCGCGTCGCTGCGTCGCCGATGGGTTTTGGGCGAGGCTGGCGCTGATGGTTTTTCCAACGGCGACGCGGCGACGCAGCGAGGGGGGAGGGATGCGCGTCGTGGGTGAAATCGGGTGATGTGTGGAAAGGGACGCGACGGAGGAGTGGTTGAGGCCGGCAAAAGGAAATGACGCCGCGTCGCTGCGTCGCCGATGGGTTTTGGGCAAGGCTGGCGCTGATGGTTTTTCCAACGGCGACGCGGCGACGCGGCGAGGGGGGAGGGATGCGCGTTGTGGGTGGAATTGGGTGATGTGTGGAAACGGACGCGACGGAGGAGTGGTTGGGGCCGGCAAAAGGAAATGACGCCGCGTCGCTGCGTCGCCGATGGGTTTTGGGCGAGGCTGGCGCTGATGGTTTTTCCAACGGCGACGCGGCGACGCAGCGAGGGGGGAGGGATGCGCGTCGTGGGTGAAATCGGGTGATGTGTGGAAAGGGACGCGACGGAGGAGTGGTTGAGGCCGGCAAAAGGAAATGACGCCGCGTCGCTGCGTCGCCGATGGGGTCTGGCGCGGCTGGCGCGGCTGGGATCGCCGCTGGGATCTGCCGTGTCGCTGTTGGCTCATTCCACGACGACGCGGTAGAAGCGGGTGTCGGTGGTGGGGGATGGGTCGAGGATTTCGGTGGAAGTGCCGGTGCCGGTGACGCGGGTGATGATGGACCAGGGAGCGCCGAGGGCGTCGACGGACTCGAGCCGGTAGCGGGTGCCGTTGTTGGCGGTCCATTGGATGATGATTCCGTCCAGGGTGCGTCGGGCACCGAGGGTCGGAGGGACGACGGGTGGAGCCGGGTTGGCTAGGCCGGGAGTTGGTAGCGCCCATTCGCGGGCGAAGGACTGGCCCTCGGGCACGGCGGAGAAGGTCCGCCCGGCGACCGGGGTGCCGTAGACGAGGAAGTCGACGACCCCGGATCCGATGTTGGCCGGGCGTGCGATGGAGATCCAACCGCCGGTCGGCGAGGGGCGGAATGAGGCGTGGGGTTCGGCGAGGGTCCCTTCGCCGACCTCGGCGTCGAGGAACACCAGCCGACGCTCGCCAGGTTGGATCGCCGGCGTGATCTCCGGAAACGTCCAAGGCAGGGCTGCGGTGGAAGCGTTGAGGGTCCATCCGGCGAGCGCGACCGGGACAGGACCCGCGTTGTGGATCTCGACCCAGGGTTCCGCGTCACCGGCGTTGTCGCGCAGTGCCCCAGCGACGGCGGCGAACTCGTTGAGGAAGACCGCGGGGAACTCCGGCAGTGAACCCGCGGCGTTGTTGGGCGCGCCAGGGGTCAGCCCGGGAACGCTTCCTCCGACGATGTCGAGTTGGGCACCGAAGACGATGTCGGAACTGCCCAAGTTGTTCTGGTGCGCCTGCACGGCGATGACGTTGGTGCCGGGCCGTAGCAGGTTGGCAGGAAGGGTGACGGGGCCGACGACGGTGGCATCACCGACGCCGGTGTCGGCAAAGGTGGTGGGACCGACGACGGTGCTGGGGTTGAAGTTGAAGCGGGTGAGTTCGACCCCGTTCAGGAAGAAGACGGCGGCATCATCGATGATGTGCGAGAGCGACAGGGTCGCGCCGTTGGGGGCGCTGGGCAGGACGAACGATGTGCGGAAGAAGTAGCTCGGCTGGCCGAGCGCGAGGACGGTGCTCTTGGGGGCGGGGAGGTTGGCGCTCTCGTTGTAGAGGAGGCCGGCTCCGACCTTCCAACCGCGGTCATCGAACGCGATGCCGGTCCAAGCTCCAGCGGGTGCACCGGAGTCCAGGTAACGCCACACCGAGGTGTAGGCGACGGGCTGGCGGGGGCCGGCAAAGGCACCCACGGCAGACCAGTTGCCGGGCCGCGAGTTGTCGTCGAGCGGATCGATCAACTGGAGGGCGACGCCGCCGGCGGGCGGCTGATCGGGCCACGGAGCGGAAGCGGTGAAGAGCACGCGATCGAGGACCTCGCCGCTGGCGGCGACGAGGCGCAGGTCGTCGCCGTCGGTGCCGATGTTCCCGTTCCAAGGTCCGACGACGGGCAGGTTGTTCCCGTAGGTGGCGCGGAAGGTGGTTGGGTTCGCGGCCACGCAGAGGATTCCGCCCGGGGCGAGGATCGTGGGATTGGGGAAGGTGAACTGGAATCCGCGTCCGGTCAGTTGGACGCCCCCGAGGTCCCAGCCGGTGATCGCGGAGGCGTTGAGGAGTTCCACGTAGGCACCGCCGTTGGCTGCGGGCCGATTCATGATTTCGGAGACAAGCACCTTGAAGCGCGGAACCACCTGGACGCGGAGGACCGCTGTCGCGGACCGTGGCGGGAACTCGTCGTCGGCGACGCGGACCTGGAGAGTCAGGTTGGTGGGGCCGGAGTCGACTGGGAGGCTCCAGGTGATCAGGCCTGTACCGGAGTCGATCGAGGCGCCAGCCGGGGCGACGCCGTCGATCGAGTAGAAGAGCGTCTGGGGTGGGAGGTCGACGTCGGTGGCGACAGTCTGGATCTGGATGAAATCTCCCTCCGAGCGGGTGAGGCTGGGGAGCGGTTGGAGGGTGGGAGTGGAGTTCGATTCCCGAACGGTGATCGAGAACGACGTCTGGCCAGTCTGCGCGAGCGGCGACTGTTCGGTGACCTGCACGATCAGCGGGTAGGAGCCAGGGCCCTGTTCCTCGGTCGGGGTCCAGCGGATCTCGCCGGTGACCGGGTTGAGCGTCAGGCCTGCCGGCGGCTCGTTCTGGAGGGCGTAGCGGACGGGGGCACCGTCGGGATCACTGCCCTGCAACTGGAGGACGAAGGAGGTTCCCTCGTCGACGGCTTGCGGGCCTGGTTGGGCGAGGGTGGGCGGGTTGTCGCGTTCCTCGACGGTGACGCGGACAACGCGGGTGCCGGAGAGGGCGGGGGAACCGTCATCCGTGGCCTGAAGAGTGAGGTCGAAGACGCCCGGTCCCTGCAGCTCCGATGGAATCCAGGAGACGAGACCGGTCTGCGCATCAATGGATGCACCGGCGGGAACCGCGCCGATGAGGGACCAGGTCAGGTTCTGCACTGGGAAATCGGGATCCGTGGCGCTGGCGGTGAAGTTGAGAAGCGAACCTTCACCGATGGTGGTTGGCGGGAGTTCGGCGACGACGGGGGCGCGGTTCACCTCGTTCACCAGTACCTGAATCCGGAGCGTGGCGGACCTCGGCGGTGTGCCGGAATCGGTGGCGCGGACGGTGAGGGAAAACACGCCGGGACCCTGGACTTCTGAGGGTGTCCAGCTCAGGAGGCCGGTGTTCGGCTGGATGTCGACGCCGGCCGGCGCATCGGCCGCGAGCGAGAAGTGGACGGACTGGCCAGGGTCCGGGTCGGTGGCGAGCACCTGGAGAGTCCAACGGGAACCTTCGGGAATGGCCTGGGGTGGGATCGCGGTGAACCGGGGCGGTAGGTTGCCACCGGGAACGAAGTTGAAGGCTTCGGGTGTGGGAGATTCGAGCGGAGTCCATTCGCCGTCCGGACCGTCCGGGTAGCGGCCCATGGAGATGTTGTTGGTCTGGGTGGTGAAGGTGTAGCCGTCGACGAGGGCGCCGTCGGGGCCGAACAGGCCGACCTGCTCGCCATTGCGGGAGAGGCTGAAGGAGGCATGGAACCAACCGTTGGACGGGTTGTTCTGCCCGGTTTCACCGTCGGCCCAGACGAGCAGGAACCCGCCGGCGGGAATGATGGTGCCGGGCGGAAGCACGGAGGCGGTGCGGTTGGTGAGGTTGTCGGTCAGGAAATAGCCCGAGAGATCGGCGGGTGCGGAGCCGGGATTGTAGAGCTCGATCCAGTCATCGAAGTCGCCGTCGGCGGGATCGGTGATGCCGGTGGTGTTCTGGGCGAGGAACTCGTTGATGACGACCTCGACGACCGGGACGACGGCGTTGTTGGTGGCGCCCGGGGTGGCGACGTAGAGGGGGCGCCGGGTGTAGGGGCTGCCGTCGGGGATCGAGCCGAAACCGCGGCCGGGGGGCAGGGAGTTGTATTCGATCCAGTCGAGGACAGCAGGCGCGGATGGGCTGCCTTGAGGGCGGGAGAGGACGATCATGCCGGACCCGGCCGCGGGGCGGAACCCAGCGTGGAGATGGCCGGGTGCGGTCTCGCCGGGCTCGTTGTCGAGCCAGACACGGAGGAAGGCGCCCGGGGCGACGGTCGTGCCATCAGGGAATGCCCAGCGCGTTGGATTGGCGAGGGAGTCGGAGAGCCAGAGGCCGGAGAGGTTGACGGAGGTGGAGGTGGGATTGTGGAGTTCGACGAACGGGGACGTTTCACCGGCGTTGTCGAGGATGGTCGCGTCGGGTTGGGGAACGACCTCGTTGATCCAGACGCCGGGGAAGGCAGCGAGCGTGGAGCGCGTGGCGTTGGCGGCACCGGGGGTGACGCGGTTGGCGGCGTTGGTGGCGGTGGCGGCCCAGTTGGCAGGACGGCGCGTGTCCTGGGCCGGGTCGATCAACTGGAGCGAAGGCCCGAAGCCGTCGGCGTTGGTGGGCCAGGGATTGCGATCGAGGTACCGGACCTCGCTGAAGGCGAGTTCGGAATCGGGTGCGAGAAGACGGAGGCGCTCGCCGTCGTTGTCGAGGTTGCCCGTGAATTCACCGAGGACGGCGATCCCGGCTCCGTAACGGGCCGCGAAGGCGGCGGGATCGGCGGCCAGGACGAGGTAGCCGTTGGGCGTGATGGTGGCATTGGCAGGAAAGGTGTAGCCGATGCCGTCGAGGCGATAGCCGGACAGGTTGAACGGGACGGTGGCGTGGCGATTGTGGAGTTCGACGAACGAGGTCCCGGGTTCGGCCGGATTGTAGTGCACCTCGTTCAGGACGACCCAGTCGCGCGCCTGCGGGATCGCCCCGGTGTAGACGACGCGGACCGTGTCGACGTCGGCGAGGGCCTGGCCGTTGCGGTCGAGTCCGACGAGCCGGAGATCGTTGGTGGCGCTGGTGAGCGGAACGCTGATGGAGAAGGCGCCGACGGAGGTCCAGGTGACGGGGAGGCGAAGGCCATTGACCTCGATGTCGGCGACGCGGAAGGGGGCGGTGCCGGTGAGGGTGACGGTGGGCGTGGTGGAGGTGAAGTTGGCGCCGCCATTGGAAGTGATGGCGAAGGCGGCGGGGTCTGCTGTGCGGTACTGGGTCTGGAGGAACGAACGTCGGCCGTTCATGTAGTTCGTGACGGCCGCGATCCCGGCCAGGCCCGTGACATTGTTCTGCAGTTGCGTGGCGCGGTACGCCTCGACGACGGGGACGAAGTTCTGCGGTTGGAGCGGTCCATCGATGGCGCGGGCGAAGGCACGCCACATCATGCGTCGGAAGGTCGGGTTCTCGTAGACGCGCGTGTTCATGATGGGGTCCTGCCCACCGGTCAGTCCGGCCGAGGTTCCGTCGCCGAGGCCGAGGACGAAGTCGATGTCCCACGGGAACAGCACGGCCTTCCGGCCCGGCTGCCGGTAGAGGTACATGTTCTGGCCGACGTTGTAGGTCCAGGAGTCCCAGTTGCCGGTGACGCGGTGGAACGCGAAGACGTGCATCCACTGGTCCATGTCGGCCTGCTGGAGGACGCGGGAGACGAATCCGGCGTCGGCGGTGGAGTTCAGGGCGGTGACGAGGTCGAAGATCGTCTGGTAGTTGCTCTCTGGGAAGGTCTGGGCGCGGCGCTCCCAGTTCCATCGGTAGCGGGCGAGCTTGAGCTGACCGCCGGAGAGGAACCGTTCCATCGTCGCCTGGGTGGCGTTGAACTGGGAGTTCGAGTTGTCGTTCTCGAACCAGATCGAGATCTTGTAGAGGTCGCCGTCGACGTTGTCGGGTTGATGGTGCTCGGCGTAGCGGTGGTCGGGTTCCTCCTGATCCTCGACGAGGTTCGCGAAGCTGGATCCGTTGATGTAGAAGAACTGGTACTTGCCCGACAAGGACGGCACGCCCATCTGCGAGGCAAGCCAGGCGGACACGCGACCGCGGAGGGCGGTTTCCTCGACCCCGCCGTTGCCGGTCTTCGAGAAGAGCCGTTCGGAGACCCCGTGCAGCTTCTCGTCGTCCGGCGTGCGGGCAGTGATGTCCCCGCTGCCGCTGTGGAACGGGCTGCCCTTGTCGCGGAAGACGCTGCTGTGGATGACGCGGGTGTTGCCGTAGACGAGCGTGCATCGGCGGTAGGCGTTGTTGAGCGCGTTTCCACCGGGGGCGTTCCGGTTTGCGGCGGTGGCCCAGAGATGGACGTGCGGAAATGTTCCGAACGGTGCGGGATCTCCCCAGCGGATGAGGCCTTCGTCGATGGGTGCAGTCCGCGGGAAGATCGAGGTCCCGCCTGAGCCGTCGGTGGCGACGATGGTGAAGGCCAGCAACTGCCCGCCCGGGCGGCCCGGGATCCGGGCGGTGAAGATGCCGTCGCGGGCGAGGACGTCGCCCTCGATGCCATCGTCGCGCATGGCGATGTCCGCCGTGGTCGTTGCGGGATCGATGCGGTAGCGGAGGACGAGGCCGGTGACGGCGTCGGGGTCTGAAGCGCGGGCGGTCACGAGCACGGCTTGGTTGGCCGCGGGGACGGCGGGGCTGTGGGTGACGTCGTAGACGGCGGGGCCGGCGTTGGGAACGCGGCGGCTGTTGGCGCGGCCCGGAGTTCCCAGGTTGGCGGGGACGGGGAGCGGGGCGGCGTAGTCGGCGAAGTTGCCGCGGATCCGGAAGAGCAGTTCTGGCCAGCCGGCGATCCAGCGGACCGAGGCGCGGATGGTGATGGTGTTCCCGTTGGCGAGGCCGGTGCCCAACGTGCCGCGGATGGCGTTGACGGCGGTATCGACTCCGCCCTGGGCGCGGAGATGGAGGCCGGCCGCGCCGGCCTGGGCGCCGGAGGCCCCGATGGTCGAACCGGCATGGTTGCCGCCGAGGCTCCAGCCCGTGGCGCCCGATTCGAAGTCCGCGTTCTGGAGGAAGTTCGTGCTCGCGCCGCGGAGGACTTCAACGTTGTCGACGAGACATTCGCCGTCGTTGAGGAGGCCGAGGAAGAGGCGGTTGATCCCGTAACCGGCAAATCCGTTGTCCATGAGTCCGGTCCACTCGACGGTGGACCAGGCGGCCTTGGTGGATTCGTCGGAATCGGCCCAGCTCGCGGCCAGGGCGGGATCGGCGTCCGGATCCATCAGTTCCAGGCTGGAGCCACCGCCGTCCGCCCAACGTCCCCAGGTGCCGCCGTCGACGTAGCGGACTTCCCCGACCGTAATGTGGATCGTGTCGGTCGTGACGACACCGAGTTCATTCGTGGAGCGGACTTCGTCGGGCATGGTCAGTCGGACGACATCCGAGCCATTGTTGAGGGTGCCGGAGTAGTTGCCGAGGACACTGGCCGCGGCGAGCGAGGGGTGATTGGCCTTCAGTCGGGCTTGGTCGCGGGCAATGACGAGGAAGCCACCGGGGGCGAGCGAGGCATTGGCCGGGAAGTCGAAGTCGACGCCGCCGCGGATCCGCCATCCGGCGAGGCTGATGGCCGTCGAGCCGCGATGATGGATCTCGATGAACTCATCGTCATCGCCGGCCGGCGGGTTGTAGAAGATCTCGTTGATGACGATGTCCTCGGCTCGGCGCTGGCCGTTGAGTGCTCCGGGCGTCGGAACCGCGAGGCGGCGGAACTGTTCGGACCCGTCCGGGACTCGGCCGGTTGAGACTCCATTTTCCTGGCCGCCGAAGCGCACGGCGTCGGCGACACGGGAGGCATCGGGATTGAGGAGGTAGATGGTCTCGCCGACAGAGCTGAGGCGGAATCCGAGGTCGGACTCGGCAAAGACCAGCGTGGCCCCGGGGTTGATCACGGTCCCGTTCGGGATGCGGAAGCGGTTGGTCGTGCTGTCGTCGGTCAGGATCCACCCGGCGAGGTTGACGGTGCTGGTGGAGCGGTTGAAGAGCTCGATGAAGTCCACCTGCGGCAGGTCGGTGTGGGCGAGGAATTCGTTGATGACGACGGGTTCGATGGGTGAGGCCGAGAGGAGGTCCCGGCGGCCCGGGGAACCGCCGCGGCGCCAGCTGGCGGCCCAGGCGCGAGGATCCTCCTCGCCGTAGCTGGGCGAGACGAGGACGAGGGAATGGCCGGTGCCATCCGCAGCCGCGGGCCAGGGGGCGTCCGGGCTGTATTCGAGGTGCAGCTTGATCGCGCCAAGGTTGTCGCGGAGTTCTACGACATCGCCGGCATTGTTGAGGTTTCCGGTCCAGGGTCCAAGGACCGGGGAGGTGCCGGCGGCAGAGCGGAGGGCTTCGGGGTTGCTGGAGATGACCACATGGGCGCCGGCCTCGAGCTTGAAGCCGTCCGGGAAGGCAAACTCAACGCCGCCGGTCAACTTCCAGCCGGTCAGTTCCTGGAAGATGTCGCCGTGGTTGGCGATCTCGACGAACTCGATGCCGTTGGTGCCGCCGGGGAGCGGGCCCGGGTTGTACTGGATCTCGGAGATGACGAGGCCGGTCCGGCGGCTGGAAGGCGTCGCAGACTCGCGAACGTGGTTCCAGGCGACCTCGCCGGTCTGGGTGGTGTTCCCCAAGTCCATGAACTGGACGCGGGACGCGAGGGCGGCGTTCTGGCTGGAGACCGCGAGACCGACCCAGGCGGTTTCCGGCATTTCCACTGCGGTCGAGGAAAGGCGGACCCACTGTTGGCCGTCCACGGAGGCGAACGTGGTGAATTGCGCCCCGGAGCGACGGAGGCGCAGCCAGGCATTGGGCGGCACGGACGGGAATCCGCCGGGGCTCGAGCCCCGAGTGGCGGTGCCGGCAACGACGCTGCGGGTCTCGCCGAAGCAGCCCTGCGGCCCGCTGGAAGCGAAGGCCGCCACGAACGGTGCGTTGGCGGCGTTGGTTCCGCGAACCATCAGGCCGGCACGGACGTGGAGGTTCGAAATCTCCAGGTCGCTGACGCGGACCTGCACGTCGAAGTCACCGGTCCGTTCGCTGGCGGCAAACGCGATCTGGTCCGTCCCGGAGAGCGAACCGCGTCCGCGCCCGGTCACGAGGTAGTCGTCGGTGCCGTTCTTGAGGACGGCTCCGGCGTCGCCTCCGAGGAGGAACGGTTGGAGGTCCTGGGCCCGGGCCAGCCCGGCCAGGACACAGAAGAAGAGAACCAGCGCGACCAGACGGCTGGAACGCCCGCGAGTATTCGGTGACGGATCCATGGAGAACGGATGGCGAGCAGAGCAAATTCCGCGCCGCCCAACAACCGTTGTCCTTGGATTGTGGAGGGGTGGACGCGTCTGGACCGGCACCCGGCGAACGGGGTGGCGACGGCTTCGTCGCCTTGGGAACGGGCCTGGGAGAGCAACGAGGACGTTGCTGCTCCGTCTGAAGAAGCGCCCAGGGGATTCAGCCGCCCCGGCTGGTCATCAGGACGAGGGTGATGAATCCCTCCCCGAGCAGTCGGAGCCACAGGACGGGTCCGACTCCGATCAACGCGATCTGGAGGATCAGGTTCCTTGGCGACGGGATCCCCGCCCGGAAATTGCGGCCGGCAAGGTGCAGAAGCCCGAAGCTGATTCCGGCGATCGCCAGCCCGCCGAGTGCGAGCCCCAGGATCAGCGTGAGACCCGGATCGATGGGGCCACTGTCGAGGTCCAGCCAGGAGGGTGGGGGCAGTTGAACGCGCTCCTCGAGGTCGGCCACCACCCAGGCCGTCCCGGCTGCGATGGCGCCAGCCACGACACCGCCCATGGGGACCGTCGCTGCGGTGGCCTTCATGGTGCTCCGGCTGATGGAGGACGCGTACACGCCTGCAGCGAAGACCAGCACCAAGGCGGCACTATATGCAGCGAACTGAGGCCACTCGACGTCGTGGAAATAGTTCCGCAAGGCGGCGTCACTGAAGCTCACGAGGACGAGGACCATGGGCATCGCGACCGAAAGCACCAGTGCCAGCAGGGCGGCAACGCCAACCTTGATCCACCATTGTCGACCCAGCGGCACGGGCTGGGTCACCTGCCAGTCCAGTGTTCCCAATTCGCGTTCCTCGGCAACGCAAGCCGCCCCGGCTCCGACGAGGCCGATGCAGCCCAGCACCCCCGCCAGGGCGGAGACAACGAGGGCGTCCCGCAGCGGTGCCCGGCTTTCCTCCGACACCACGGCGCAGGCGATCATCCAGGCCAGCCAAAGGCCGATGGTGACCAATGCCATCAACCAGGTCAGCACATGGAGGCGAAGTTCCTTCCGAACCAGGGATGCCAAGCCGCTCCGGGCAGGCAGGACGGTCGACAGGATCCGGTCCATGGGACGGCTCAGCGGATGGAGACCGGTGCTGGTCCTGCCGCCGGCGCCTCCCTCCCGATGCTCCAGATGCAGGAACTTCCGCCAGCCCAGGATCGGCGTCGCAGCCATGTAGAGGCCGATCGCCCACATCCACGTAGGTTCGAACCATGCGTTCACGCCGACGGCGTCGTTCGTCCATCGGACGAGTAGGGCGAACATGAGGTAGAGCCCGAGCGCCCCGGCGCCGGGAGCGGCCACGCTGAATACCGCGCCGGCGAGCGTGCTGCGCGTCAGCAGGCTGAACCACGCTCCCGAGCACAGCGGTGCGGCGACGTAGACCGCGACCGAGAGCATCTCGTCGAGCGAGATCCGGAACACCGGGTTGGGGACGACGGTGAAGGCGAAGTTCAGATACGCCCCGATTCCCAGCGCCAGCGTGATTCCCAGCTTCTCCAGGTAGATCCTCGAGCGGGAAAGCGGCTGGACCAGCAAGGCGCCCATCGTGCGGCTCTCGAATTCCCCGCCCATGGCGGTGGCACCGATCAGCATGCAGCCCAACCCCAGGCAACCGAGCCCGAAGGCGGCCCTGTCGCCGCCGGGGAAGCATCCCAGGATTCCCGGCCCGAGGTATGCGATGAGCACGCCCGGCATCTGGAGACGGAGTTCCTTCCGGATTCGGAGTGGACAGCCCGAGCGGGGTCGCATCCAGCCGAGCACGAAAAGACCCACGACCAACGTGGCGAAGCCCAACCTCGCGATCAGCGAGAGTGCCAGCGCCGGGTTTCGTGTTGGCGCCACCAGGATTTGCTCCAGCAGGCTGACAGGCTCCGAGGGAATGAGCAGTCCCACCACCGGCGGCAGGAACAGCAGCAGCCACGCCGGATGAAACCGGCTCGGACTTGGGGCAGGCATCGGGTTCATGGTTCGGTTTGGGTTCAACGGACCGAGGCCAGGAAGATCTCCTCCAGCGTGAGCGCCTCGCTGTTCATCCGGACGGGGCGCAGCAGCTGCAATTGCTCGCGGACGGCCTCCAGCGCTCCGTCGACGATCAGTTCGAGGGCGCGGCCCTCGCGACGCACCGATCGGGCTCCCGCGAATTCGATCGTGGGCGGCGGTGCGACGTCGAATTCCGCCCGGATCTTCTGGAAGCGCGACCGCGCTTCGTCGGCGTTCGCCGTCAGTACCGCACGTCCCTGGTCGAGCACCGTGAAGCGATCGATCAATCCCTCGAACTCGGTGATCAGGTGCGTCGACACAAAGACTGTCCGACGGCCCGGAGCCGCGTCCTGATAGGCGCCGATGACCGTCTGGATGAACTCGCGTCGGACGAGCGGGTCGAGGCCGGAGGTGGGTTCATCGAGCACGAGCAGATCCGGTTCGGCGGCGATGGCGCCGATCAACGCGAGCTGTGTTCGTTGGCCCTTGCTGAGGCCGGAAGTGGGCGCGGCCGGATCGAGTCGGAACTGGGAAAGGAGCGAGTTCTCCAGGTCGCGGTTCCAGTGCTTGCGGAAGCTGGCCTGGTAGTCGAGGGCCTCGCGGACGTTCATCCACGGGTAGAACGAGACGAAGTCCGGGACGTAGGCCAGGCGGGACTTCACCTCGGATTCGTCGCGCCGTGGATCGAGCCCGAAGACGCGCACGGTGCCCTCGGCCGGGCGGAGGAGGTTGAGCAGGCACTTGATGGTGGTCGTCTTGCCGGCGCCGTTGCGGCCAAAGAACCCGTAGCACTGGCCGGGTTCGACTGTGAGGGACAGGCCGTGCAGGGCTTCCGTCGGGCCATAGCGCTGGACAAGGCCCTCGATCTGGATGGCGGGAGTGTTCATGGGTTTGCTTGGAAGGAGACCGAATCAGGAGCGGGACGTGCCGTTGGATTTCTGGCGTTCGCGGAAAGCTTCGAGGCGCTCGTCGAGCAGGGAACGGAGGTCGTCATCGCCGATCTGGAGGTGGTGGGCCGCGACGATCACGGCATCGAGCTCGGTGGCGAGGCGATCGGACCGGACGGACTTGCGGAGCTGGGAGGTGCCGCCGGCCTTGAGGAAGCATCCGGCACCCTGGCGGGTCTCGATGACGCCTTCGGCCTCGAGCTCGGTGTAGGCGCGGGCGGCGGTGTTGCGGTTGATGCGGAGTTCCTCGGCGAGGGCGCGGACGGAGGGGAGGGCCTCGCCCGGTCGGAGTGCACCGCTGGCGGCGGCGTCCTTCACCTGCTGGACGATCTGGAGGTAGACCGGGACGCCGGACTTGAAGTTGACGTGGGCGAGCATGGCGATGGGGAAACACTGTCATAGGACAATGGGACAGTCAAGAGTTTGATCTGGGACGCCTTCGGCGTACTCGGGCATCCCGGAGGGATGGAAGCCGGTAGCCCCGGGTCGTGCGAAGCACGCACCCGGGGATTGAGGCGTTGAAAAGGGAGCGCACCCCGGCAGGGGTGCGAAGCAACGGAGGCGCTGCAACCCCTCCGGGGTTGGAATCGCTCTTGAACGCCTCATCCCCGGGTTGCTTCGCACCCGGGGCTACCGGCTGGAACGCCTCCGGCGTAGAGAAGGCGGCGGCGGGTGGGAACGTCTCCGGCGTAGGAACGCACCCGGGGTGATCGGTTGGAACGTCTTCGGCGTCCGTTGGGCATCCCGGAGGGATGGGAGCGGGTAGCCCCGGGTCGTGCGAAGCACGCACCCGGGGAAGGGGGCGTTGAAAGGCGAGCGCACCCCGGCAGGGGTGCGAAGCAACGGAGGCGCTGCAACCCCTCCGGGGTTGGAATCGCTCTTGAACGCGTCATCCCCGGGTTGCTTCGCACCCGGGGCTACCGGCTGGAACGCCTTCGGCGTAGAGAAGGCGGCGGCGGGTGGGAACGTCTTCGGCGTAGGGACGCACCCGGGATGATCGGTTGGAACGTCTTCGGCGTCCGTCGGGCATCCCGGAGGGATGGGAGCCGGTAGCCCCGGGTCGTGCGAAGCACGCACCCGGGGATTGAGGCGTTGAAAAGGGAGCGCACCCCGGCAGGGGTGCGAAGCAACGGAGGCGCTGCAACCCCTCCGGGGTTGGAATCGCTCTTGAACGCCTCATCCCCGGGTTGCTTCGCACCCGGGGCTACCGGCTGGAACGCCTTCGGCGTAGAGAGGGCGGCTGCGGGCTGGAACGTCTTCGGCGTAGGAACGCACCCGGGATGATCGGTTGGAACGTCTTCGGCGTCCGCCGGGCATCCCGGAGGGATGGGAGCGGGTAGCCCCGGGTCGTGCGAAGCACGCACCCGGGGAAGGGGGCGTTGAAAAGCGAGCGCACCCCGGCAGGGGTGCGAAGGGATGGACGGCTGAAACGCCTCCGCCGTAGGGCACGCACCCGGGTTCAATCGAGATAGCGGGGATCGTACTCGACGCCGGCGCGGCTGAGGAACTCCACGAGTTCGTCGCGGAAGGAGCGGGTTCGGTGGTGTTCCTCCTGGTTCTCGATGTAGCGCATCACGGCGTCGCGGGCGCTGGCGCTGACCGTGAATGCGGAGTAGCCAGACTGCCAGGCGAAGGAATGAAGACGGAGTTCCTCGTGTATCCAAAGGCTGGAGCATCGCTTGATCTCGCGGACGATGTCGGCGAGGGGACGGTTGGCGCGCAGCCCGGCGAGGATGTGTACGTGGTCGGCGACGCCGCCGATCCGGTGTGGGTGTCCGTCGAGTCCCCGGATGGTTCCGCCCAGGTAGTCATGCAGTCTGGGCTGCCACGAGGGTTCGATCAGGCGCTGGCGATCCTTTGTGGCGAAGACAATGTGGTAGTGGAGGCTCAGATGGGTCGAGGCCATGGACGATGAGTGGTCTGGGGTTGCTGGGTGCCGCAACGTATCGGGCCCATGGATGGCGCGCGAATCGGGTTTTGGGTCCTTCTGCAACCCCTCCGGGGTTGGAATCGCTCTTGAACGCATGATCCCCGGGTAGCTTCGCACCCGGGGCTACCGGCTGGAACGCCTTCGGCGTAGAGAAGGCGGCTGCGGGCTGGAACGCCTTCGGCGTGCGTTGGGCATCCCGGAGGGATGGGAGCGGGTAGCCCCGGGTCGTGCGAAGCACGCACCCGGGGAAGGGGGCGTCGAAAAGGGAGACGCACCCCGGCAGGGGTGCGAAGCAACGGAGGCGCTGCAACCCCTCCGGGGTTGGAATCGCTCTTGAACGCGTCATCCCCGGGTAGCTTCGCACCCGGGGCTACCGGCTGGAACGCCTCCGGCGTAGAGAAGGCGGCTGCGTGCTGAAACGCCTCCGGCGTAAAGAGGGCGGCTGCGGGCTGAAACGGCTTCGGCGTAGGGGCGCAGTTGGGGCGATCGGCTGGAACGGGGCTTGAAACTTGAGTCTGAAAACTTGCGACTCCCCCCCAAGCATTGCCAATGGGTGGGGATCCGCGATGATCGGGGGCATGATTCCCGGTGGCCAGACGATGAGTGGGCGGCTTCGTGCCGTGTGGGTGGTGTTGGTGATGATGGGGTGTTGGGTGTGGATGGCGGCACCGGTGCGGGCGCAGTTTGGCGCGATCGATCTCATCGGGACGCAGTTCGGATGGAAGGGATGGAAGGGGACGAATGATCCGCTGCCGGCGGGAACGGATTGGCGGACGCTGGAGCACGATGTCCTGGAATGGCCGTCGCTGCGGATGCCGGTTGGCCTCGACCCGTTCACGATCGGGTTGAATCCGACGTTGCGCGACATGCGCGGGCGTTACACCCAGTTGTTCGTGCGCCGGACCTTTGTGGTGAAGGAGGGCCAGAGATTCGATGACGTTCGGTTGGAAGGCTTCGTCAGTGGCGGGTGCGTGATCTGGATGAACGGGCAGGAGGTGGTCCGGATGCTGGCACCGGCGGATCCGATAGCGCTCACGGATGTCGCCCGGCCGCCGTCGGACTTTGAGTGGGGATCGATCTCGGCGGCGGTGCCAACCGGGTTGGTGAAGCCGGGGACGAACATCGTGGCGGTGCGGCTATTGAACCGCGCGTTGAACACGGATGAGCTGTTCCTGAGCCTGAGCGTGTTTGGGTACCTGGATCAGGATCCGCCCCTCGTGGAGCGCGTGGTGCCGGAGCCGGATTCCTTCGTCAATTCGCTGCGGCAGGTGGAACTGGTCTTCTCGGAAGGCGTCGCCGGGGTTGAGGCGGCGGACCTGCTGGTGAACGGATTGTCGGCGACGAACGTCACCGAGGTTTCGGACGCGGACTATGTCTTCGACCTGCCGGCGTTGAGTGCGGGGCCGGTGACGGTCCAATTGCGGGCGGACCACGGGATCACTGATCGGTCCTCGTCATCGAACCTGCTGAAGACGCCGCCGGCGTGGGGATTCCAGCTGGATCCCAATGCGCGGCTGGAGCAGGTGCGCATCACCGAGTTTCTGGCCGACAACGAGAAGGGGCTTCGGGACGAGGATGGCAGCCGGGAGGATTGGCTGGAGGTCCGGAACTTCGGGCGGGACGCCATTTCACTGAAGGGCTGGGGGCTGGGGTCGGATCCGCGCGGGACGGGGCGATGGATCTTCCCGGAGCGGGTGTTGGGAGGGGGCGGATATCTTGTGGTGTTCGCGAGCGGGAAGAACCGGACGAACGTGGCGGGCACGCTGCACACGGGCTTCAAGATCCCGAAGTCGGGCGGAACCCTCCTGCTGTTCAAGCCCGACGGGACGGTGGCGGGCGGGTTCACGAACTATCCGGCGCAGACGGCGGACAAGTCGTTTGGTGAAGTCCCGGGGATCACGGGGGCGGCGGGCTACTTCGTGACGCCGACGCCGGGAGGGAAGAACTCGGAGGGCGGGGCGGGGTTTTCGTCAGGGATCGAGTTCAGCGAGACGAGTCGGACGTTCGAGGGATCGATGGGCTTGGTTCTGGCGACGGCCGATCCGGGGGCGGTGATCCGCTACACGACGAACCAGGCCGAGCCGACGATCACGTCGGAGAAGTACACGGGGCCGCTGGTGTTGAAGGGCATGTCCATCATCCGGGCGCGTGCGTTCACGCCGGGGTTGTTGCCGGGGCCGGTACGGACCGAGGCGTTCTTTCCCTTGTCGCCGAACCTGGGGGCGTTCACCTCGACGCTGCCGGTGGTGGTGATCAATGACTTTGACGGGGGACGCCCGCCGCTGGGCGTGCGGATTCCGTCGTACTTCCAGGTGTTCGAGCCGGGGGAGGACGGTGTGACGCGCTTGCAGGATGCACCGGTGCTGACGAGCCGGGCGGCGATTGCGAGCCGGGGTTCGAGCACCTCGGGCAACCCCAAGGTCAACCTGCGGATCGAATTCCAGGATGAGGTCGATGAAGACCGCAAGCTGAGCTTCGCGGGACTGCCGGCGGACGCGGACTGGGTCTTGTATGGGCCGAGCAATTTCGATCCGGCGCTCATCAACAACGCGTTTGCGCATCAATTGAGCCGGGACATCGGAAGGTACTCGCCGAGGACGCGGTTCGTTGAGGTGTACCTGGTGACGCGAGGCTCGGCGCCTTTGGATACCGGGAACTACATGGGAGTTTACATCCTCGAGGAACGCATCGAGCTCGGGAAGGACCGGGTGGATGTGGAGCGCGTGGCACCCGGAGCAACGGCGGCGCCGGAGGTCACGGGCGGGTACCTGTTCAAGATCGACCGGGGCGGCGGGGACGATGGCTTCATCTGGACCGGGCAGCAGCAGGTGCTGGTGCTGGAGCCGCAGGGATCGGAGCTGACGGGCAGCCAGCAATCCTGGCTGCAGGATCACTTCGGAAAGTTCGAGCAAGCCCTGTACGGCCCGCAGTACCGGGATCCGGTGAACGGGTACCGGCCGTACATCGACGTGCCGTCGTGGATCGATCATCACCTGCTGAATGTGCTGATGTTCAATGTCGACGCGCTGAGGTTGAGCGCCTTCTTCCACAAGCCGAAGGATGGGCCGATCGTGTTCGGGCCGGTGTGGGACTTTGATCGGGCGCTGCGTTCGACGGACGGGCGGGATCTGGATCCGAGGGTCTGGCGCAGCCGCACGCAGGATCAGGGGACGGACTTCTTCAACTATACATGGTGGGGGCAGCTGTTCACCGATCCGGACTTCTTCCAGGAGTACATCGATCGATATGAGGAGTTGCGGCGCGGGGCTTTCAGCATTCCCTCGCTGCACCGGTTGGTGGACTTCGAGGTCGCGCAGGTCATCGAGGCGCAGCCGCGGGAGGCCCGTCGCTGGGGCAATCGGGCGAGGGGCGGGTACGCGAAGGAAATCCTCGACATCAAGGGTTGGCTGTCGAACCGGGTGACCTTCATCGACGGCCAGTTCGTGGGGCCGCCGGCACCGATGCCGGAGTATCTGGTGCGGGCCTTGCGCCTGAGCTTCACGCCGACGAACGGCGCGACGACCTACTACACGCTGGATGGAACGGATCCGCGGGCACCAGGCGGTGGAGTCGCCTCGGGAGCGAAGGTGTGGGGCGGCTCAATGACGTTCGGGACGAATTCGCTCCTGACGATGCGGACGTTCTTCCCGAATCACCGTGGGCTGACCGGGCCGAACAATCCGCCGATCCGGAGCCTCTGGTCCGGGATCGTGCGCCTGCCGGTGGAGGTGGTCCGGCCGCCAATCCAGCTGACCGAGGTGCATTTCAATCCGGCCCCGGCGAATGGCGTGGTCGAGGAGCAGGAGTTGGAGTTCGTCGAGTTGGCGAACACCTCGGCTTTCGAGTTTGACCTGTCGGGATTTCGGCTGACTGGCGGGATCCAGTTCCAGTGTCCGACCGGGGCGGTCTCGCGGATCCCTGCGGGTGGGCGGGTGGTCGTGGCGAAGAATCCGGCGCTGTTGCGCGCGCGGCATCCGGGGCTGGAGCCGGTGTTTGGTCCGTATGAAGGGCAACTGTCGAATGACGGCGATGTGATCGAGTTGGTGGGCCGGTTCGGCGAGCCGGTGCAGCGGCTCGAGTACGGGGACGGGTGGTCGGAGGATGCCGACGGGAACGGGTACAGTCTGGTGCCCGCTTACGAGGGCGCGCCGGATGGGGTGCTGGCTTCGAGGGAAGGTTGGCGGAGGAGCGCCTTCCGGGGCGGTTCACCCGGTGCCTTGGATCCGCTGTCGATTCCGGACATGGCGACCTGGGTCGTGCCTGCGGCGGACGGGATCCGCATCCGATTCACGGGCGCGTTGGGTCGCCGCTATTCGATCTGGAGCACCGAGGATCCGGCGCAGGCGACGGGCTGGAAGAAGCTCGGCTCGGTGGCGGCACCGGCCGGTGTTGGAATTCTGGAATGGATCGACGTGGAAGCGGCGGGCGCCCGGTTTTATCGGGTGAGCACGCCTTGATGGGTTGGGGGTGGGCCGGAAGCCCGGTGGAACGTGAAGCCAAGGCCGGCACCGAATCCGAGTCCGTAGAAGAGACCCCAGCCCAGCTTGGCGAGGGTGCCGAGTTGGGCCTTGGTGGCGGACGGGAATGGTGAGGCGACTCCCGGGGCGGTGAGCCAGCTCATGAAGCGGTCGCCGAGGAAGTATCCGGCGGAGTGGGTGACGAAGAGGACGGCGGCGCAGGCAGGGATCGCACGAGGTTGGCGGAAGATCAGACAGACGACGGAGGCGAAGGCGAGGCAGCCGGCCGCGGAGCCAATCCATTCGCCGGCCTTGTTCCTCATGAGGAACCAGGCGGCGCTCCAGACGACGGCATAGATGAGGAAGCCCGGGAGGAAGGCTGACTGGAAGCGTCGATGCTGGCGTGGGCCCTGGACCAGGGGGTGGAGCAGGAGTCCGCTGAGGCCGAGGAAGACGGCGGCGATGGCGATGTACAGGCCAGCCTCGCCGACGTTGCGGTAGAACCACCGCCCGGCGAAGGCCCAGATCGAGAAGCCTGCGAGGCTGACGAGGGCGAAGGCCCAGGAGCCTCTCAGCGCCGCCTCGTGCGAGGTCATGGATCGTTCTGAGTCCTGCGGTACGTGCATGGCGAGGACGGTAGGGCCGTCGACGCGGACGTGTCCATGGGGGGAGGTTGGGGTGGTCGGGGAGGTCATGTGGGCAAGCGTTGGCCTCGAACGGCAAAGGGGGTGGGAAAATGGGGATTGTACCGGCGGTTCACGCGTGGAGAGTCAGCGGCGGGGGTGTTACATGAACAATCCGCAGGTGCGGGATCCGGTGTGGCCCCGCTCCCTTCTGATCGGGGCGGCGGTGTTGGGGGCGATGACCGTGCTCGGATTGGGGTACGGCTACTATCGCGTCCACGTGGACCAGATGAAGGAGCGCGCAGCTGTCGAGCTCCAGGCGATGTCGTCGCTGAAGGCAGACGAAATCCGGGGTTGGTTGGAGGAGCGGAAAGCGGACGTCCAGACCCTGGCTGAGCTTCCCATGGCGTCCGAGCTGGCGGCCGCGCTCGCGGCCCGTCCGGACGACGTGGAGGTGAGGGCCCGGTTGACCGCACTCCTCAGCCTGTATCAGACGAACTACGGCTATGCGAAGGTCGTGCTGTATGGCGCGGACCTACAGCCGTTGATCGTCGTGCCGCGAGGAGCTCCAGTCCGGCTCCGCACCTCCTCCGCGGCGCTGGCGAACTCGGTGCAGACGGGTAGCCTGCAAGTCGATGAGCTTCGGGCTGACCCCGACGGAACGATCCACCTCGAGGTGATTACGCAGGTAGTCGGTCCTGCGGGATCGACGTTCCGAGGGACGCTCGTACTGTGCAGCGATCCCCGAAAGCGCCTTTTCCCGATCCTCCGGACGCTGTCCGCCCAGCGCAGCAGCGCCGAGACGATCCTGATCCGGCCCGACGGCGACCATGTGGACTACCTGAGCCCGCTCCGGAACTGGAGCGGTGCCCAGCCGACCGCGGATACCGGGAGGTATCCGACGCTGGATTCGAGGGCCCTTCGGGAGGGCGGTGCAGGCCTGATGGAGGTGCTGGATCACCGTGGCGAGCCGGTCGTTGGGGTGGCAACCCCGGTGCCTGGAACCCCGTGGTTGGTGCTTTCCAAGATGGACCTGTCGGAGTTGCAGGCTCCAGTGATCCGGGAGTCGAAGCAGGTAGGATTGGGCGTCGCATTGATCCAGGTCATCCTGGGGCTCGGGGTGGGTTACTGGTGGCGCGACCGGCGGAGCAGCATGCTGGCGGCGCAAATGGAGATCGAACGGTCGCGTGCCGCCGTCGCGGAGCGCCTCGGCCTGGTGATGCGGCATGCGAACGATGTCATCCTGCTCCTGGACTCCGGGAAGCGGATCGTGGATGCGAACGAGCGCGTGCAGGCGATCTATGGGCGATCCGCGGCAGCGACGAAGGGTCTGCATCTTCTCGATCTGAGGGCGCCCTCGGCCCATGCCACGTTGGATTTCGACTTCGAGCAGGTGATTTCGAGTCCGGGTGTGGTGTTCGAGACCCTGCACCGGCGGGTCGACGGAACGGAGTTTCCGGTGGAGGTGAGCGCGCGCGCGGTGGAAGTGGAGGGCCAACGGCAGGTGCTCTCGGTGATCCGGGACATCACGGACCGGCGGGCCCATGAACGGGAGATCGCCCGTTTGGGCAGGCTCTACGTGGTCGTCAGCCAGATCGACCGGGCGTTGGTGAAGGCCAAGGACCCGGTCTCGATGTTCGCGGAGATCTGCGAGGTGCTGGTCCACGACGGCGGCTTCCGCCTGGCGATGGTGGGTTGGCTGGATGCGGAGACGAAGTGGATCCGGCCGGTGGCGTTTGCCGGTGACGCGGCGGTTTATGCCAAGGATTTCAGGATCTCGGCCGACGGATCCCGCCCGGAAGGTCAAGGGCCGGGGGGACGGTCCATCCGTGAGGGACGGACTCAGATCGGCAATGACTACATGACCGAGCGCGGGACGGAATTGTGGCGCGAACGGGCCCGCGAGGCGGGAATCCGTTCGATCATCGGCATTCCCCTGTGGCGTGAAGGGGTGGCAGTCGGAACCCTGCTGGTCTACGCCGGGGAGTTGGGTTTCTTCCAGGAGCAGGAAGTGATCCTGCTGGAAGCCGCGGCTCGGGATGTCTCGTTCGCGCTCGATGTTTTCGCCCGGGATGAGCAAAGGCGTAAGTCCGAGGAGGCGCTGCTCACGTCCTTCCGTCAGATGAAGGCATTGCAGGCGGTGGCGACGATTCTGGAGCGGCCGGAATCGACTCCATCGACGATCTTGCAGACCGTGGTCAGGGAGCTTCCCGGAATCTTCCGGTTTCCGGCGGATGCCAGGGCTGCCGTGGAGTGGAAGGGCGAGGAGTACCGGGGCAACGGTTCCGGTTCCTTCGTGGAGCAATTCTCGGAAGACGTCCTGGTCAATGGCTGTCTGGCTGGGAGGCTGACCGTGGGCTATGTGCATCCGGTGCCGCGATGCGCGGATGGGGTGTTCACGAAGCCGGAGCGTGAAACGGTCGCGGCGATCGCACGGACGCTGGGACTGGGGCTCAGCGCGAGGGAGTCCCTTGAATCGGTGCAGCGCTTCAATCTGGAATTGGAGGGGAAGGTCCAGGCCCGGACGTCGGAGCTGGATGCGCGTCGTCGCGAACTCCAGGCATTGTTGGATGCCATCCCCGACATGGTGGTGCGACTCCGGAGGGATGGTGGCGTGATGTTCTGTCGGGAGACGGCGGAAATGAAGGAAGTGCTCTGTGCCGGGTGCCCGGAGCCGGGGGCGCACCGCTGCGGGATGAGTCCGGCAGTCCAGCAGGCGTGTCTCGATCTGGGCTGCGAGGCGCTGTTGGCGAACCAACTGCGTACCCGCGAGACCGTGATCGAGCGGGCCGATGCCCGGATGACGGTGGAACTCCGCGCAGCGCCGGTGACAGCCGATGAGTTCGTGGTGTTCATCCGGGACATCACGGCTCGGAAACACATGGAGGAAGAACGGGAGGCCATGCTCGTTCGGGAGCGCGAGGTCTCGGAGATGAAGACTCGGTTCCTCTCGGTCGCTTCGCACGAATTCCGCACGCCGATGGCGGCGATCCTGGGGTCGGTGGAGTTGTTGAGCCACCATCTCGACCGGCTCCAGCCTTCGAAGCGCCAGGAGCTGTTTGGCCGGATTTGCAGCTCGGTGGAGCGGATGCGGCTGATGCTGGATGACGTGCTGACGTTGAATCGCGTGGAGGCCGGCCGGACCCAGGCCAAGGTGGTGGAGTGCGACCTCGTGAAGGTCGTCGGGAATGCCGTGGAAGAGGTCCGGCTCGGCGACCGTGACGCCCACCGGTTCGAGTTCGACTGTCCGCAGGGCTCCGTCCTGGTGAAGTCGGATCCGTCCCTGCTCCACCATATCCTCTCGAACCTCCTGTCGAACGCGGTCCGGTATTCGCCAGCTGGAACCAGCATCCGGGCAGCGGTGCTACCGCAAGCCAATGGAATCCGCTTGGTGGTGGAGGATGACGGAATCGGGATTCCCGAGGCCGATCGCGCGCGGATCTTCGAGCCGTTCGAGCGCGGATCCAACGTGGGAACGGTGAAGGGAACCGGGCTGGGCTTGAACATCGTCAAGAGAATGACGGAGTTGCTGGGGGGCTCGGTTGTGGTGGAGGATGGAACCCACGGAGGGTGCCGGTTCACGGTCACGCTGCCGTGTGACGCTTCTGCCCAGCCATGAAAATCCTGATCATCGAGGACGACGAAGCCATCCGCGAGACCCTCCGGGACATCCTCGAGATCAACGGCCACGAGGTCCTCGCCGCCGGGACAGGGGCGGATGGAATTGCGGCGGCTCGCCAGCATCCGGAACTGATCCTGTGCGACGTCGGACTGCCGGACATGGACGGGTACGCCGTGATCGAAGAGATCCAGAAGGATCCGGACGTTCGCGCGGTCCCCTTCATCTTCGTCACGGCGATGGCGGGGCGGAATGAGCAGCGGCGGGGCATGGTGCTCGGGGCGGATGACTACATCACCAAGCCCTTCAACGAGCGGGAAATCCTGGAGGCAATCGAGTCGCGGGTGCGACGGCAGAAGCCGCTGCGCGAACGGATCGAGGGACTGAAGGAGCTGTTTCGCAGGGAAGCCTCCGCCGAGTGGTCGCACGAGTTGCTGACGCCGCTGAACGCGGTGTTGGGTGGTCTGGCGCTGATCGAGTCCGAGGTCGACACGTTGGAACGTGCCGAGTTGAAGCAGTTGCTGGGGATCATCCGTTCCGGGGCGGAGCGCCAATACCGGCTCGTGCGGAAATTGATCCTGCATTTCGAGCTGGAGCGGTTGGTCAGTCTGGCGGTGAAGCCGGCGGCGGTGATGCAGGCGTCGCAGGCCGGGACCGTGGTTGAAGCCACGGCACGGCGCGTCGCGCGGGATGAGGGCCGGGAAGGCGACCTGGACCTTCGGTGCACCCCGGCCACGGTGGGCTTGCACGAAGAGTATCTCTCGGCCGCAGTGGGCGAGATGGTCGAGAACGGATTCCGTTTCTCGAAGCCGGGGCAACGGGTCGTGGTTCAGGCGACCGCCGGGGACGGCCACTATCGGATCGAGGTGGAAGATGCCGGGTCTGGCCTTTCGGCCGATCAGCGGTCTGGCGTTGGCCCGTTCACGCAGTTTGACAGGAAGTCGCTCGAGCAACAGGGGCTGGGTCTGGGCTTGTCGATTGTGCGGTCCACCGCTGGTGTGGCAGGCGGTTCGATGCGGTTGGAGGATGCGGCTCACGGAACCGGGTTGCGGGCGACGCTGGAGTTGCCGTTGGTGGGACGGGGGCCGAGTGCTCAGTTTCACGATTCAACCTGAAAGCGGCAGTTGGGTTATCCACAGATTTCACGGATTTCACAGATGGGGCGGGAGAAGAGGCCTCACCGCGTCGCTGTTTCCAGATCACCCTTGGGGTGAAACGACAGCCTCTCTCAACCGGCTTCCAATCTGTGGAATCACCGTAATCTGTGGATCCAACCGCCGTTTCTAGGGTCAGTCGACGTGTCCCGGCCGTTTTCCTTTGGAACGGGAGCCGGGACGGGAGGGAGCCCGTTTCCAGCGCAGGCTTCAACCCCTGCCGGGGTAGATCTCGAATGGGGCCTTGGACCCGGGGTCGCTTCGCACCCCGGGCTACCGGCTGCAACGCCTCCGGCGTTTTGGGGGTGGTTGCTCTCCGGGCCAGGGAGCTGAAGACCATCGCTGCCCGATCCAAGAATCTCCCGAACGGCTGCGCTCCGTTGGCGGCTACCGGCTGGGGAGACTGAGGATCTCGACGGCGCGGAGGGCGGCGGCGGTGCGACTTTCGAGGCCGAGCTTCTCGAAGATGTGGCTGAGGGTTTTCTTCACGGTCTTCTCGCTGTTGCCAAGGATGCCGGCGATGTCGGCGTTGGACTTGCCCTGGGCGACCCAGAGGAGGGTCTCGGCCTCACGTACCGTCAGGCCCAGCCCGTCGACCAAGGGCGCGTGCGACGAGAAGTCAGGGCGGAACCGGACTTCGGCGAGTGCGCGACGCGTCTGTTCAAGATAGATGCGTTGCCGTTCGAGTCGGGCATCGACGGCTTCGAGCAGGTCGGTACGGGTGACGGGCTTCACAAGGTAGTCATCGGCGCCGAGGTTCATGCCGGCTCGGATGTCGGGCTTGTCACCGCGGGCGGTGAGGAAGACGAAGGGCGTGGAGGCGGTGGCCGGGTGGGCCCGGATGGCTTCGAGCACGCGGAAGCCGTCGGCATCCGGCATCATGATGTCGCAGAGGACGAGGTCGGGAAGTTGGTCGAGGGCGATGCGGATGCCTTCGGCGGCGGTGGCGGCTTCGAGGACTTCGTAGCCCTCCATGCGGAGGATGGAGGAGGTCTTGCGGCGCATGACGGGGTGGTCTTCGACGAGGAGGAGGGTGTTCATTGGAAGGGGTGCTTGAACAGGGGGAGGGCGACGGAGAAACGCGAACCGGCTCCCTCGCGGGAGTGAAAGGAGATGCGGCCGGAATGAACCTCGACGCAACGGCGGACGATGGTCATGCCCAGGCCGGTGCCTTGGGTTTGGCCGACATTGCGGCCGCGGTGGAAGGCCTCGAAAAGGAGGGGTTGGTCTGAATCGGGGATGCCGATGCCGAAGTCGCGGACGGAGAAGTAGGCGATGCCGTTGCGTTCGCGAAGCCGGAGTTGGACTGGGGCTCCGTCCGGGGAGTATTTGACGGCATTGGAGAGCAGGTTGGTCAGGATGTGGCGGAGGAGGCTTTCGTCGCCACGGGCGAGGGGCAGGCCTGAAGGGAGGCAAAGGTGGATCGGGCAGCGGCGGTTGTGGGTGGTGGAGACGTCGGTGACGACCCGGTGGACGAGGCCGGCGAGGTCGAGCGGGACCGGGTGGCATTCGAGTTTGCCTGCTTCGGCGCGACCGATCAGGAGGACCTCCTCCATCATTCGGGACATCTGGCGCGTGGCGTCGGTGATGTCGCGGAGGTTGGCGGTGCGTTCCTCCGGCGGCAGGCGGTCGAGGTAGGCGTCGAGGATCTCGGCGGAGCTGGTGATCACGCCGAGTGGGGTGCGGAACTCGTGGGAGACCATGGAGACGAAGCGGCTCTTGAGTTCGCTGAGTTCGAGGAGTCGGGCGTTGGCGGCGACGAGTTCTGCGGTGCGGACGCTGATGCGGCGTTCGAGCTCCTCGTTGAGGATCCGGGCTGAGGCCTCGGATTCACGGGCGACCGCCTCGGCCCGACGTCGCTGGCGGACCTGACGGCGGAGGAAGATGATCCAGCCGGCGGCAGCGGCGCCCAGCGTACCGGAGGCAGCGAAGATCCGGATCGGAGGGACGAGTTCCCACGGGGCGGCCGGGCCCAGGATCGCGAGATCCGTGGGCGATCGTAGCCACAGTCGGAGGCTGCGCGGCCCGCCCGGGGAGAGTTGGGAGAGCACGCCGAGGCCGGTAAGGCGGACGTGGGTGTCCGGCGGGATGTCCGGGAGTGGCGAGTTGGTGGAACGTTCGACGAGGGCCTCGAAGACGACCTTGCCGGACTGAAGCCGGAGGACTTCGTGGAGGACATGGTCGACCGTTCGGGTTTCACGTCCGACGAGGCGGCCCCGCAAGGTGATCAGGTCTGCGTCATGCCGGCCTGAGACAGCCTCCTCCACCGTGAGTTCGATTGGGACGGGCGGCGTATCACGGCCGCGGCGCCGGTACTCGGCATCGATGAAGACCGGGGCAAACGTGGAAGGAGCGCGAACCCCGACGATCTCGATGCGGTCGCCGGGCGAGAAGCGTTGGGCTGGCGGGCGTTCGATGGTGGTGACCCGGGTGCCACGCTGGGGCAGGAGTTCGAGCGGGGAGGCTTGGAAGGCACCGTTGGTGTCCCGGATGAACAGCCGTTGGTCGGAAGCGTGGTGGAGGACGGTTCCTTCGAGTTTGACCAGTTCATCCTTGGGATTGGGATCTGGCCGGTGGGCGCTGCTGGGGGTAACGGGCATGTCGAAGAGGTTCGTGGGATAGCGCCGTTGGATGTGGAGGTCGCGGGCGTCCCGGACAAGCAGTCGGGTGACGCTGGGGCGGCCGCGTGTGTCGACGTCGGTGAGGACGACTCCGGTCACGGACATGCGGCTCTGGTACCAGCGCATGGGGATGGGGCCGAGACGCGGGCCCCGGTGGAGGACCTCCACTTCGAGGTGGTTGCCGGAGTTGGCGAGGAGGAGGACGAAGATGTTCCCGCGGAGGATGTCGCGGACGGTTCCTTCGGTTACCACCCGTTCCCCATGCCAGCGTCCGGAGAGGATGTCGGCGAATGGAACGGCGGTTGGGGGAGGAAGTGGGGCGACCCCGAGGACCTCGACCCGGGCCTCGGCGATCCACGGTTTGAGCGGGCCGTTGCCGGCGATGCCCTCGACCCAGACGGCGTGGCCGATGAGGTCGGAGGGGAGTTGGTCGGTGAAGGTGGCGACGGCCTGGATGGACCCCGAGCCATCATGCACGAAGAAGCTGGTGCCGCGGACGGCGTGGGTGGTGGCGACGCCAAGGATGCGGACGGGGTGTGGACGGAGGCGGGCGCCATCGGCACCGAGGTCAAGGATGTCCCGGACGCGCGCGAGGGTGGGCAGGTTGTTGGAGGCGCCGGCCGGGGAGCGCGGGACTTCGAGGAAGCGTTTGGCGGCGGCGGCGAACCCCGGGATGGGGAGCAAGTCGAGGGGTGTCGGCGGGTTGGTCCTGACGGTGGCGGGCAGGGCGGGCCTTGGCTTGCGAGGCGAAGCGGGGCTGTTGGTAACCGCGGCGGAGGCACCGGCTTGATTCAGGAGGATTCCGGCCACGAGTGGGAGGAGCCCCGGGGCAAGCAGGGCAGCAGTTCGTCGGACGATGGCGTGAGCTGAAATCAAGCGCATGGATGGGAGCCTGAAAGGAGCACCTGCCAGCAATACCTCTTCCGGCCCCCTTTGGTCCCTGCGCGTTCGACGCGCACCCCTCGAAAGTCTCCCTCCGGGCGACCATTGAAGCGTGGCCCGGGGGAGTGCACAGATGATAGGGATGATGTCGAGATGGACGTCACCGGCATTCCGCTCTTCCTGATGCAGCGCACTCGCCCGGTTCGGGTGGGTGCGCGCAGCCTGGGTGCGCGGAGGGGCTGGTTTGACGTTGGCCTCGGAGCGAACCGGACCTGCTCGCGGGCCCGCAAGAAACCGATGGTCCCGCCAGGCCTTTCCCCGGCCGAGGCGGTCTTGGCAGTGCGGCGATCCCCATCGCCGCACCGGCCCGATGGCAAACCTCAATCCCCAATCATTCCATGTTCCTACTCCCCAGTTCCCCCCCGGGGCGATCCTGCCTGGCGGGATCGCCCACCCGACTGAGCCTGTTCGCCTGGCTGATGGCCGCGCTGTTCCTGTCGTCTGCCGCCGTCCGTGCCCAGGTAGCCGGCGCAATGGAC
Organism: Limisphaerales bacterium; assembly: GCA_965284395.1. Lineage (GTDB taxonomy): Bacteria > Verrucomicrobiota > Verrucomicrobiia > Limisphaerales > UBA9464 > UBA6176. The sequence goes on from OZ260084.1 coordinate 3,407,714, forward strand.
GTCTGGCCGGTCAACGCCAAGATCGAGGTCGGCACCAGCCAGCAGTTTGGTGCCTACGTTCCCATCTCACCCAACACGATCGTCTGGGAGGTGAATGGGATCGTGGGTGGCAACGCAGCCGTCGGCACGATCACCTCGGCCGGCATCTACCAGGCACCGGCCACTGCCCCGACACCCCAGGTAATCACCGTCACGGCACGAAGCACGGCCTACCCGACGTCTTTTGCGTCGACGCCGGTGTCGATCATCCGGAAGTACCCCTGGCTCTGGAGTGGTCGGCCTTCATCCGTTCCGGTCGGCAACTACCAGATTGCGTTCAACGGCGCGAACCTGACGCCGGACTCGGTGTTGCTGGCTGACGGGCAGCCGATCCAGACGATCTATTCGTCGCCCACGAGGTTGACGGGCAAGGGAACGGCGGCGGCGGCAGGAACCTTGAAGTTCGCCGTGGCTCTTCCCGGGCCGGGCGCGGTCACGGGCAATGTCGTCAACGTGACGGTGACCGGAGTTGCGGTTGCCGTGGCGGTGACTCCAGCGACGGCGTCGGTGCCGGAAGGTGGCAGCGTGACGTTGGCCGCGTCGGTGACCGGCACCGCGAACACGGCGGTGACGTGGACGGTGAACGGTGTCGTGGGCGGTTCGGCGGCCTCGGGGTTCATCACTGCGGGTGGTGTCTATACCGCCCCGGTGCCAGCGCCCTCGCCGCAGACCGTAACGATCCGGGCGACGTCGGTGGCGAGTCCCTCCGTCTACGGGCAGTCGGTGGTGACGGTTGCGAAGCCGGCGCCCCCGGTGACGGTGGCTGTGACCCCGGCGACGGCGTCGGTGCAGGCGGGTGCCTCCCAGACTTTCGTGGCGACGGTGAGTGGTTCGGCGAACACAGCCGTGACGTGGTCGGTGAACGGGGTTGCCGGTGGTTCGTCGGCGGTTGGAACGATCAGTTCCGCGGGCGTCTACACGGCGCCGGCGGTGGTGCCGAATCCATCGACGGTGACCGTGCGGGCAAACTCGGTGGTGAACGCCTCGTCCTTCGCGCAGTCGACCGTGACGGTGACGCCGCCTCCGCCTCCAGTGACCGTGGCGGTGGTTCCGGGTGCTGTGGGTGTGATCACGGGCGGCAGCCAGACGTTCACGGCGACGGTGACGGGTTCGGCGAACACGGCCGTGACCTGGTCTGTGAATGGCGTTGTCGGCGGTTCGGTGGCGGTCGGGCTGATCAGCTCCGCGGGTGTTTATACTGCTCCGGCAGCGGTGCCGAACCCGGCGACGGTGACGGTTCGAGCGACCTCGGTGGCCGCTCCGTCGTCATTCGCCCAGTCGACGGCGACGATCTCGGCTCCTCCCGTGCCGGTGGCTTGGCTGGATGGGGCTCGCTTCCTGGAACAGAGCTCGTTCGGGCCGAAGCCCTCCACGCTTCTGGCGGTCCAGACCTACGGAATCGAGGCCTACCTGGACCAACAGTTGGCGATGCCGGTGGTGCCGATCCCCGCCGGGGCCCAGGTGTCCATGACGGCATTGCGGCAGTGGCAACTGCATCACTACACCGCGGCCTCGGACCAGCTGCGGCAGCGTGTGGCGTATGCGTTGAGCCAGATCCTGGTGACGTCGGGAAGCAAGCTGGTGAACGCGAATGAAATCGTCCCGTGGCTCCAGTTGCTCGACCAGCACGCGTTTGGCAACTACCGCGACCTGCTTCGCGACCTCACGCGGTCGCCGTCGATGGGCAAGTACCTCGACCTCGCCAACTCGAACAAGCCCGGTGCCGGTGCGGGCGCGAACGAGAACTACCCCCGCGAATTGATGCAGTTGTTCACGATCGGGCTCTGGGAACTCAACCCGGACGGGTCGCAGAAGCTCGACGTGGGCGGGGCCCCAATCCCGACGTACAACCAGGCGACGGTGGCGCAGGTGGCGTTGGCGTTGACGGGCTGGACGTATGCAACCGCGCCCGGGAACACCCCCCAGAACAACAACTGGGAGTACTTCGGGGCACCGATGGAATCGCGTCAGGGCAACCACGATCCCAGCGCGAAGTCGTTCCTCGGCTGGACGCTTCCGGCGAACCAGACCGTCGAGGAGGACCTGGAGGGGGTCCTCGACTGCCTGATGCAGCATCCGAACATCGCTCCCTTCATCGCGACCCGGCTGATCCGGAGCCTCGTCACCAGCAATCCCAGCGGGCCGTACGTGGCGCGCGTGGCGGCAAAGTTCGTCGACAACGGGGCTGGTGTCCGGGGTGACCTGAAGGCGGTGCTGAAGGCCATCCTGCTCGATCCCGAGGCGCGTCAGGACGTGGCGGCCCCGACGCACGGGCGGTTGAAGGATCCGATCCTGCACATGACCGGGTTGCTGCGGGCGTTGAACGGCCAGTTCAACGCCGGGCAGCAGGTGACCTACCTGTTCGACAACCTCGGCCAGTCCGTGCTGAACCCGCCTTCGGTGTTCAACTGGTACTCGCCGTTGTATCGGGTTCCGAAGAGCGCATTGTTCGGGCCCGAGTTCCAGATCCACTCGCCGACGGAGGCCACGCTGCGCGGGAACTTCGTCTACTATATCGTGAGCGGTCAGGGAGGCGGGGACGTCACGATCGACCTCTCGCCCTTCCAGCCCTACGGCAACGACATGCCGGGACTGGTCGAGGCGGTGAACCAACGGCTGCTGCACGGTCGGATGACTCCGGCGATGAAGCAGGTGCTCATCACGGCGGCGACGCCGGGTTACGACGCCAAGACGCGGATCGAGACGGTCCTCTATCTGACGGCCATCAGTGGACAGTACTGCGTGCAGCACTGAGCCATCTCCTACGAACCCCCAATCCCCACAAATCGAACTTCAATTCCCCTTCGCATGAACTCCATTCCCATGATCAGCCGCCGCCGATGGATCGGTGGCATCGGCAGTGCCGCGCTGCTGTCCCGGCTCGGCCAGATGAGTGCCCTCGCCCAGGGCGTCCCACCGGACTACCGGGCTCTCGTCTGCATCTTCCTCACCGGAGGCAATGACGGGCACAACACGGTCATCCCGCTCTCCCAGGCGGCGTTGAATGCCTACAAGGCGGCGCGCGGCAACCTCGCGCTCCCCGACAACAACGGCGCCGTGCTTCCGGTCGAAACCCCGGACGGCACGCCCTACGCCTTCAACCCGGGCCTGAAGGCCATCCATCCGCTCTGGGCGCAGGGCCGGCTGGCTGTCCTCGCCAACACCGGGATGCTCGTGGAACCCGTCCAGCGTGCCACGTTCCTCACCAACCAGGCCGCGGTTCCCACGAACCTGTTCTCGCACTCGGACCAGATCCAGCAGATGCAGAGCAGTCTCGGACCCGGGGCCGGCGGCACCGGTTGGGCCGCCCGCGCCCTCGACATCATCAATGGCCTCAACGGCGGTTCGACCTTTCCCGGGGCCGTTTCGATCGCAGGCCCGTCGCTGTTCTGCACCGGCAACGTCGTGCAGTCCGCCAGCCTGCTGCCCGGATTCAACCTCGACGCCAGTGGCCTCTCGCTCTGGCCCCAGGCCGCCGCCGACGCACGGCGGCTCGGCATCCAGCAGTTGATGGATCTCGATGACGGCAACGCCCTGATCAAGGCCGCCAACAAGGTCCGCAAGGATGCCATCGGACTCAACGCGCTCCTGAGCGGTACGTCCGCGAACATCGCGACCCAGTTCCCCGGAACCAGCCTCGGCAACCAACTGCGGCAGGTCGCCCAGATCATCAAGCTCCGCAACACGGTCGGCATGAGCCGTCAGGTGTTCTTCTGCTCGTTGGGTGGGTTCGACACTCATGGGTCCCAGAGCTGGGAGCACTGGAACCTCCTCACCCAGGTCGGCGAGGCCATGGCCGCCTTCTACGCCGCCACCCAGGAAATGGGCGTGGCCGACAAGGTCACCCAGTTCACGCTGTCGGACTTTGGTCGCACCCTGCAGCCCAATGGCGTCGGAACCGACCACGGCTGGGGCAGCCATCACATGATCCTCGGAGGTGCCGTCCAGGGCGGCCGTCTCTACGGGACGTTCCCATCGATGGCCCTCGGCACGGACGATGACTCGGGCTCCCGCGGCGCCATGATCCCGACGACGTCGGTGGATGCGTACGGTGCCACCCTGGCTGCCTGGTTGGGCGTTCCCGCAGCGAGCCTGCCAACGGTGTTCCCCAATCTGGTGAACTTCGGGCCCAACTTCGCCAGTTGGAACGTGGGCTTCCTTGGGTAGGGCGAGCCCATCGGCGACCCAGCCGGGACCCAGCGGCGGGGAGCGGTTTTCCAACGGCGGCGCGGCGACGCAGCGGGGGCGGGGGCTGGGCGGGTTCCAGTTTCCGCGCCGCATCGCTGTGTCGCTGCTGGGAAAATGGGATGGGCCGTGTCGTGGCTGGGGCCAACGGCGACCCAACGGCGGGGAGGCGATTTCCAACGGCGGCGCGGCGACGCAGCGGGGGCGGGAGCTGGGCGGGATCCAGTTTCCGCGCCGCGTCGCTGTGTCGTTGCTGGGGAAAATCGGGTGGGCCGTGTCGTGGCTGGGGCCAACGGCGACCCAACGGCGGGGAGGCGATTTCCAACGGCGGCGCGGCGACGCAGCGGGGGCGGGAGCTGGGCGGGATCCAGTTTCCGCGCCGCGTCGCTGTGTCGCTGCTGGGAAAAATGGGATGGACCGTGTCGCGGCTGGGGCCAACGGCGACCCACCGGCGGGAGGGGATTTCCAACGGCGGCGCGGCGACGCAGCGGGGGCGGGAGCTGGGCGGGATCCAGTTTCCGCGCCGCGTCGCTGTGTCGCTGCTGGGAAAAATGGGATGGGCCGTGTCGTGGCTGGGGCCAACGGCGACCCAGCGGTGGGAGGCGATTTCCAACGGCGGCGCGGCGACGCAACGGGGGCGGGGGCTGGGCGGGATCCAGTTTCCGCGCCGCGTCGCTGTGTCGCTGCTGGGAAAAATGGGATGGGCCGTGTCGTGGCCGGGGCCAACGGCGACCCAGCGGTGGGAGGCGATTTCCAACGGCGGCGCGGCGACGCAGCGGGGGCTGGAGCTGGGCGGGATCCAGTTTCCGCGCCGCGTCGCTGTGTCGTTGCTGGGGAAAATCGGGTGGGCCGTGTCGTGGCTGGGGCCAACGGCGACCCACCGGCGGGAGGGGATTTCCAACGGCGGCGCGGCGACGCAGCGGGGGCGGGAGCTGGGCGGGATCCAGTTTCCGCGCCGCGTCGCTGTGTCGCTGCTGGGAAAAATGGGATGGGCCGAGTCGTGGCCGGGGCCAACGGCGACCCAGCGGCGGGAGGGGATTTCCAACGGCGGCGCGGCGACGCAGCGGGGGCGGGGAGCTGGGCGGGATCCAGTTTCCGCGCCGCGTCGCTGTGTCGCTGCTGGGAAAAATGGGATGGGCCGTGTCGTGGCCGGGGCCAACGGCGACCCAGCGGCGGGAGGGGATTTCCAACGGCGGCGCGGCGACGCAGCGGGGGCTGGGGCTGGGCGGGTTCCAGTTTCCGCGCCGCGTCGCTGTGTCGCTGCTGGGAAAAATGGGATGGGCCGTGTCGTGGCCGGGGCCAACGGCGACCCAGCGGTGGGAGGCGATTTCCAACGGCGGCGCGGCGACGCAGCGGGGGCTGGAGCTGGGCGGGATCCAGTTTCCGCGCCGCGTCGCTGTGTCGCTGCTGGGAAAAACGGGATGGACCGTGTCGCGGCTGGGGCCAACGGCGACCCACCGGCGGGAGGGGATTTCCAACGGCGGCGCGGCGACGCAACGGGGGCGGGGGCTGGGCGGGATCCAGTTTCCGCGCCGCGTCGCTGTGTCGCTGCTGGGAAAAATGGGATGGGCCGTGTCGTGGCCGGGGCCCCGAACCGGACAAAGGTTTCGCTTGGGTCTGCTGGGCCGGGTGCGACATGATGACCCGGATTCCATGAGCACGGCTGACAACGCGGGAGACGCGACGGGTTTTCGCTGGTGGCGCTTGCTGAGCCGCTACCAGTGGTTCGTCCTGATTGTGGCGGCACTGGGTTGGTTGTTGGACTGCATGGACCAGCAGTTGTTCGTGCTGGCGCGGGCCCCGGCGATGAAGGAGTTGCTTTCGGTCGGGTTGGGGCGGCCGGCGACGCCTGGCGAGGTGGGGGAGTACGGCGGATATGCCACGGCGATCTTCATGCTCGGGTGGGCGACCGGTGGCCTGATCTTCGGCGTGCTCGGGGACCGCTGGGGGCGGGCCAAGACCATGCTCCTGACGATCGTGCTGTATTCGGGTTGCACGGGATTGAGTGCGTTTGCGACGCGGTTTGCTGACTTTGCTTTGTACCGGTTCCTGACGGGACTGGGGGTTGGCGGTGAGTTTGCGGTGGGTGTGGCGCTGGTCGCAGAGGTGATGCCGGACCGGGCGCGGCCGTACGCGTTGGGATTGCTGCAGGCGTTGTCGACGGTGGGCAACATGACGGCGGCACTGATCGGAATCTCGCTCGGGTTCATGGAACAGGGCGCGAACCTGGCCGGATGGGCGCCATGGCGCTGGAAATTCATCGCGGGTGCGCTACCGGCGTTGATCGTGATTTTCGTCCGGCGCGGCCTGAAGGAACCGGACGCCTGGCTGGCGACCCGGAACAATCCGGAATTGCGGAAGAAGATGGGCGACTACGGCGAACTGTTCGGCAATCCGAACTGGAAGACACCGGCCTCGTTCGCCGCGATCACCTTGTTCGCGGGCGTTATGCTGGCATTCTTCGGACCTGAGGCGTGGTCCAAGGTCCAGATCATCCCGGGTTTCTCGCAGTTGAAGCTGACGGTGGTCGGAGTGGCATTCGTGGCGCTGGGTTTTGGCATCTGGTGCATCTATGGCGGTGGCGGCGATACGCGCTACCGGGGGCGGGCCGTCACGGGACTCCTGCTGGCCCTCAGCGGGGTCATTGGCGTGTGGGGTATCGCGTTCTTCAGCGCGGACCTGGTCCGCGGAGTCCTGGAAAAGAAGCTGATCGCGGACGGCATCGACAAGGCGCTGATTCCCTCGCAACTGACCAAGTGGACCGGAATCAACTCGATGGTGCAGAACTTCGGGGCGTTCTTCGGGATCTACGGATACGGTCTGCTGTCGCAGCGGATCGGGCGCAAGCCGGCCTTCGCGGTGAGCCTCGTCTCGGCCATGCTGGCCACGATCGCCACCTTCTGGTTCCTGCGCGACTTCAAGGACATCTTCATCTTCGTCCCGCTGATGGGATTCGCGACCCTGTCGCTGTTCGGCGGGTACGCGATCTACTTCCCGGAGTTGTTCCCGACGCGGTTGCGGAGCACGGGCACGAGCTTCTGCTACAACGTCGGGCGGTTCGTGGCGGCTGCTGGGCCGGCGGCGTTGGGTGTGCTTTCCGGCGTGATCTACAAGGACATGCCGGAACCGTTGCGCTACGCCGGCGTGACGATGTGCGGCGTCTATCTGATCGGCTTGTTCGCGCTGCCGTTTGCACCGGAGACCAAAGGGCAGCCCCTGCCGGAGTCGGAACGCGGGCTCAGCCACTGAGAAGGGACCCGCGTCCGGGTTTGAAAATGAAAACGGGGGTGTCGGTTCGTTGCCGACACCCCCGTTGTTTGTTGCTGGACCAAGATCAGCTGTGGCTGTGCTTGTCCTCGCGGTCGATCCACTGATGGATCGCAAACACGAAGGACAGGGCGACGGCAACGGCGAGGGCGAATATGGCGTAGGCTCCGATCATAGGATGTTATGTGTTATGCGGGCGTGTGGTCCGCGGTGGATGGGTTGATGTAATCGATTCATGGAGAAACGCGCTCGCCCGGGATTGGCGAGTGCTTTGCAAAGGATGGCGTGGGTGTCGCATCACCACACGATCCACCCGTTTGCCGTTCTTCATCGTGTCAACCTACCGCAGGACCGCGCACAGTTCTGGGAACTGGAGACTGGCAACTGGGAACTGCATTGAGCCCCGCCTCGTTACCTCGGCAGTTACGGCGCGGCGTTCAAGAGTTGTGGAAGCGGGTGGGAAGGCGTTGACTGTTCGGCGTACGGATTGTGAATGGGCCCAGCGTTTCTCCATCGGCAGTTGCTCCTCGTCCTGTTGCCCATCGTGGCGCTGGCGGTGTTCGGGGGCTTGAGCCTCCGGCGCGATCGCTTCGCGGTGGAACGGGAGGCCCGGGAACGGGCGTTGGAGGCGACGAGCCGGCTCGCGGATCGGTTCGCCGCAGACTGGCCTGGGGCGTTCCAGAAGGCGAAGGCACGCTGGGCCGCGGGCGGCTCGAACGCGGCTTTCGCCGAGTTGAGGTTTGATCCGGGCCTGCGACTGGTCCGGCCGGTGGAACGTCCGGATGCACCGGTTCCGCCGGCGTGGCGTCGGATCCTCTCCGAGCCCGTGCTGGCTGCCCTCGAAGGCCTGCGGCAGGCCGAGGCCGGAGGGAACGCGGATCGTGTCCGGGAACTTGGGATCCTCCTGCAGGGCGCGACGGGTTCCCCGCCGGTGATCCACGCTGTGGCGGAACTTTCCCGGCTTCGAGTGGCCACGGGTGCGGCCGAGGACGGCCGGAGCGGATCGTTGCTGAAGCTGGCCCAGGGCGCGTTGGCGGAGCAGTGGGTGAATGAAGCCGGCGTCCCGTTGGCGATGTCCGCCGCGCTTTTCCTCGCTGGCCAGGATCCGGTGGCGATGCGTTCGCCGGAGGGACTGTCCGTGGTCGAGGGACTGGTGCGTGAGCAACCGTCGATGCTCACCGGGCGGTTGCTGGAGAGGTTGGCGGAGGGTACGGATGGCGCGGCAGGGCGAGACCGGATCGAGGGGCTCGCGCAGGAGTGGCGGGCATCGGAGGAACTGCGGACGCTCGCCGGACAGGTGAAGGGTTACCTGTCGTCGAACACGCTTCCGGCAGGCCCGTTCTGGGTCGGGGATGGTGGCCGGCGCTGGCTGGCGGACTGTCGGATTGGACCAGACGGTTGGGTCGTGGGTTTGCATGGACGGGCGGTCTTTGAAAGTGCGGTGGCTGGCGTCCTGGAAGCGGTTGGGAACGTCGGGTTGCCGGCGGGGATCCACGCGGAGGTGGAGCTTTCCGGATTGTCGCTGGACCCTCCGGAAGACGAGCCGGTGGTGGTCTACGCCGAGGTGGAGCGGCGCCTGGCATCCGGTGGTTCGGAAGGTGAACCCGGACTGGCCTTGATGGGCCGGTTCCGCGCAGGACTCCGGGAACCGCAGGCGCTGTTCGGCGCCCAGGTCCGGCAGCAGCGGTTGTTCGCGGGATTGCTGGCGGGCGTCGTGAGCGTGGCCGGGATCGGGTTGTGGCAGACGCGTCGGGCGTTCCTTCGCCAGCTCGCCTTGAACGAGCAGAAGACTAATTTCGTGTCGGCGGTCTCCCACGAACTGCGGTCGCCCCTCGCGTCCCTGCGCCTGCTGTCGGAGGCCCTGGCCGAAGGGCGCGCGGAAGATCCGGCGAAGCGACGCGAGTACGCGGCATTCCTCGTGCAGGAGACGCGGAGGTTGGGAACGCTGGTCGAGAACGTCCTCGATTTCTCCCGGATCGAGCAGGGACGGAAGGTGTACGTGCGGGAGCCGATCCAGCTGCCCCGGTTGGTGCGTGAGACGGTGCGGATCCTCGCGCCGGTGGCCGGGGAACGCGACGTGGTGTTGCGAGTGGAGGTGACGCCCGAGGGCGAGGTTCTCGAGGTCGCCGCCGACGCGGCCGCGTTGCAGCAGGCGCTGCTGAACCTCGTCGACAACGCGCTGAAGCATGCGCCCGCCGGGTCGGCGGTGGAGGTGCGGCTGGAACGTGGGCCGAATCCGCGCTGGCCGGTCCGGATGTCGGTGCGCGATGCCGGTCCGGGAATTCCGGCGGAAGATCACGAACGCATCTTCGAACGGTTCTATCGTCGGGGCTCGGAGCTGCGTCGGGAAACGCAGGGTGTCGGACTTGGGTTGGCAATCGTCCGGCATGTCGTCGAGGGACACGGCGGGCGCTTGTGGGTGGAGAGTGAGCCTGGGCGTGGGGCGGTGTTCTTCGTGGAATTGCCGGTGGAAGGTCGGGAGGTGAAGTCATGAATGGGCAGGACCAACGCGTGCTCGTGGTGGAGGATGAAGCGCCCATGCGCACAGTGCTGGCCGATGCGCTGGGCGCGGTGGGATTCCGCGTGCTGACGGCCGCCGATGGCGAAGCCGGGTTGAAACGCGCGTTGGAGGAATCGCCGGACCTGATCCTGCTCGACGTGATGATGCCGCGCCTGGACGGGTTCGCCGTCGCGGCGGAGTTGCGTCGGTTGGGTCGCGACGTGCCGATCCTGATGCTGACGGCGAAGGGACAAGTGGAGGATCGGGTGCGGGGCTTGGACCACGGCGCCGACGATTATCTGGTGAAGCCGTTCAGCACGGGTGAACTGCTGGCGCGGGTGCGGGCGTTGCTCCGTCGGTTCCAACGGGCCCGCGGGTCCGGTCCGACCGTCTTGGAGTGGGCCGATGTGCAGGTGGACTTCGCGCGGTTGGAGGTGCTTCGGGCCGGGAAGCCGGTGCACCTGACGGCGAAGGAGTTCTCGCTGCTGCGGCTGCTGGTGGAGTCGGGAGGCGAGGTGGTGTCGCGGGAACAATGCCTCGACCGGGTATGGGGCGTGACGGCGTTTCCCACGACGCGCACCGTGGACACGCACCTCGCGAGCCTGCGGGCCAAGCTGGGTCCGGAGGCCGGTGGCCGGATCCGGACGGTCCATGGGGTCGGATATGCGTGGGGAGGCTAGTTTTCCAGTCCCCAGTTGCCAGATTCCAGAACGACGGGGTAGCTGACGACGTGAGGAGGCTGTGGTCGGGGAGTTCCCAGTTGCCAGACCCCAGTCTCCAGTTCTCGCGAAGCAGGCTGTGGAAGGTACGCCGGAGGCGTTAAAGCGGGTAGCCCGGGGTGCGAAGCGACCCCGGGACCTGGGCACCCAAGATGTCACCTACCCCGGCAGGGGTTGCAGACTCCCGGATCTTCGCACCCCTCCGGGGTGCGGATTTCATATCGACCCGCCATTCCCCGGGTGCGTGCTTCGCACGACCCGGGGCTATCGGCTCCAACGCCTCCGGCGTACAGACTCCGGCATCGGGCTACCCCAGCCGAGTCGGGAAACTGGCGACTGGAAACCGGAGACTCCCCCGCTGGCTTCCAACTTGAATCTTCAAACTTCACCCTCCCCTCCCACGTTTTTCAAATCCCTGACAAGTGATGGGGCGGGTCTTGGCACGCTGGGCGGCAGAAAGGACGAGGCATGAGGATCACGAGAAGCTTGGCGGTGTTGCTCGGTTGCGGATGGCTGGCGCTCGCTCAGGGAACCGATCCGGTGCGCGAGGCGGTGGAACGGGGACTGGCGGCGGAGGAAGCGGGAAAGGACATCGCCGGTGCCACGAAGGCTTATACCGATGCGGTGGCGGCGGCGGATGCGCGGAAGGCCACCCACGCGACAGCCCTGTTCCGCCTGGCGGAGGTGCAGCGGCGCCAGGGACGCACGAATGAGGCGACGGAGCTGTACCGGCGGTTGCTGGTCGAGTTCCCGGAGCAGACCGAGATGGCGGCCGTGGCGCGGCGGTACGTGCCCGCAGGCGGCAGTTCTCCGGCAGGTCCGTCCAACCGGACAAAAGACCAGGAACTGTCGGAGGCCGAACGTCTGCTCGAGGACGAGATCCGCGTGGCGGAACAGCAGCTGTCGATCGAGCAGCGCAAGTTCGAGGCGGGCCGCGCGGGAGAGGAGGAGGTGTTGAAGGCCCGACGCGAGGTGCTGAACTTGAAGCGGCAACTGGCGGAGAAGAGGCAACGGCGGGACATCCTGGATCCGATGCCTTCGGGCGGGAGTTCCAAAACGGAGACACCCAAGCCGCCAGCCGCGGCCCCCGACCTGGAAGAAATGGAGATGGCCCGGTTGCAGGGATTGTTCCGGAACAGTCCGGACCTCTTGAACCAGTCGGGCTCGGAAGGAACCCCGTTGGAAAGGGCCGCCCGCAACGGACACACCCGCGTCCTGGCCTACCTGCTGGGCGACGGCATGCCGACGAGGTCGGAGGAATCGCTCCGGGGCGGGCTGAAGGTGGCCTCCGCGGCGGGCAGACTGGACGTGTGTCGGATGCTGCTCGATGGCGGGGCGGATCCGAATCGGGTGGATGCTGGCGGAGGATTGCCACTTCTGCGGGCGGCCTATGCGGGGCATCGGGCGGTTGTGGAATTACTGCTGGACCGGGGGGCGAAGGTGGATGGGAGCTTGCCAAAGGACACCCAAGACATTGCCTCAGGACAAACCTTCAGCCGAGGGGCGACGGTGCTGTTCGCGGCCATCTATGGCAAGCGGATGGCCGTGATGGAGCTCCTGTTGCAGCGTGGGGTTGATGTCAACGTGACGGCCCCGTATGGAGCGACTCCACTACTCGAGGCGATCAAGAGAGGATGGGAGGATGGCGCTTTGCGGTTGCTCGAGGCGGGAGCGGATCCGGAGCCGGGAACACTCCACATGGCTTGTCAGACCCTGCCTTCGGCAATCCAAAGACTGTTGGCAGCTGGTGCCGATCCCAACTTGGCCAGGAAGGGATCGGACGCAGATGTCCGCAGTGCTGGCTATAACCCGGATCCCTCAACTCCACTCAAAGACGCGGCAACCGTTGGTGCACCCTTGGACAGCATCACGGCACTGCTGGACGCGGGTGCGTTTGTGAATGCGGGTGACTTTCAGGGGCTGACGCCGCTCGACTATGCAAAATCTCCGGAAATTCGCGAGTTACTGCGGGCGAGAGGGGGACGTTCGACCGCGCTCCCCCGGCCGCCGGGAGCCGTACCTGGAGGGTTCCCGAGTGTCTCGGCTGTCGTCGTCGGTGCTCTCGCAGCCCAGGTTCCGGGTCCTGCTCCCGGGTTGCCCAGGCAACCTGGGCAGGAAGCACCGCGACCCCTGCCTCTGCGCCTGGCCCAGTTCCTACAGCAGATTGTATCGATCGAGACCAACACACCAGGCCTCGCTCCGGATTTGTCGCGCGTGGTGGTGACGATGCGCGTGCCCGCGAGCTCGCCTTCGGGAGGCTCTGCGGGTGGAGGGAGAACTTCGCCCAACATTCGAGGGTATCGAGCGAGCGCGGATCCTGCCACAGGCCAAAGAACCGTCATCGTCGACGATGCGCCTCCGGAAACCGTCACCACCAACGACGTCGCCGCGATCCTGGCCTCCGGAGATCCATCGAAGGACATCGAGATTCCGGTGGATGGGTTCACGCGGATCTATGTTCCGTTCAAGCCGCGGCCGAAGGTGGAGCGGCCGGTGCGGAAGCCGGCGTCGGTGTCGGTACCCAAGGGGACGGGATTGGTGACGGTGCTGGGCGCGGTGCAGCGTCCGGGGAATGTCGAATTGGTCCCGGGCAAGCCGATGGATCTCGTGCAGGTGATCGCGGCGTCGGGTGGGTTGGCGCGAAACGCGGATCGCAAGCGCATCGCGTTGCAGCGTGGCACGGAGTCGAAGGGGCTGGATCTCGACAAGGCGATGTCGGAACGCGTGCCGGTGGAGCCGGGGGACATCATCGAGGTGAAGGAGCGGGTGTTTTGAGGGATAGGAAGCTTCAAGTTTGAAGCAGAGAAGCCAGTTTCCAGATCCCAGTTTCCAGTCCTATGCGCGTTCGATGTACGCCGGAGGCGTTGGGGCGAATAAGCGCTGGAACGCGCTCGGCGTGCCGCGCTCGTGCCCCGAAGGGGCAAAAGGTGAAAACCCGGGGTGAAACCCCGGGAACGACGCGACACAACGTCCTCTGTGCCCTGAAAGGGCACACGGAACAGGGTGGGTGTGGTCACCGTTTGCCCCGATGGGGCGATGTATCGTGGGGTGGGGTGACCCAGGGTTCCGCTCCGCTCCACCCTGGGCTTTCTCCGTGCGCCGCGTTGCGGCGAGGGCACCCGGCCATCAGACAAGGTTGCACGCTTGAAGGCCGCGTGACCCCACGCGGCGGATGCGATCAATCGCGCCGGGTGAGGGCACCCGGTCTTCAGTCAGGAACATCTGGCATCTGTCTCTCGAAACCATTTCGTGTGGGCGGAGTTGAAGCCTGTGTTGCGGTGTCCGACATGGTGGGGATGCCGCAGCCCCAAGGGTCCCGGGCGGGCGATGGCATAGGCGTCCGCCCGGGATCCAACCGGCGAGTTTCAAGCTGCAGGTTTGAAGCAGGGTTCCAGGTTCCAGTCCTATGCGCGTTCGAGGTACGCCGGAGGCGTTGGAGCGGGTAGCCCGGGGTGCGAAGCAACCCCGGGAAACAGCGAAACGGATATCCAACCCTGGAAGGGTTGAAGGAAGAGCAGATCTTCGCACCGCCTTCGGGGTGCGTGATACCCACTGAATCAGGCCCCGGGTAGGCGCGGTCGCGCCAACCCGGGGCTATTGGCTGCAACGCCTCCGGCGTAGGTCGGGCGGATATGGAGTGGTATTGTTACCTAGCCTCGTGACCTACGATCGGGGGTTGGAAGCTGGGAACTCTTCATCGCCCGTGATGAGCTGCGCCGTGTGAGGCTTCATACTTGAAACTGAAATCTTGAAACTCCCCCACAACTCCACTGTCGCGGCAGGAGGGATCGAGGACGTACGCTTGCGGGATGCGTTTCCCGGAGCGGATGTTTGGATTGGGGCTTGGCCTGGCGGTGGCGGCGATGGCGTTCGGGCCCGTGCGGGCGCAGGTGCCAATGCAGTCGGGGGACACGCTGGTGTTCCATGGCAACTCGATGGTCCAGCGGTTGCTCGAGCAGGGCGAGTTGCAGGGCTGGGTGCAGCTGTCGGATCCGACGCGGGAACTGCACTTCCGGAGCTTTGCGTGGACAGGCGATGAGGTCGGGCATCGGTTGCGGGCGGAGGGTTATGCCGATCACATGAAATCCCTCCTGGCGCTGTGGCCGGCGAAGGTTGTCGTGGTGGGATATGGCATGAACGAGGCGTTTGGCGGCGAGGCGGGCTTGCCGGAGTTCCGGGCGCAGTTGGGCGTCCTGTTGGATCAGTTGGCGCAGTTGCATCCGGGAGCGAGGTTCGTGTTGTTGTCACCGACCGCGGTCGAGGCAGGTGGGCCGGGCCCGGATGCCGGAGCGCGCAATCGGGACATTGCCCGGTATGCGGCGGTGATCGAGGAGACGGCGAAGGCTCGGGGGGCGGTGTTCGTGGATCTTTTCGCGGCGAGCCAGTCGGCGTACGCCAAGTCGTCGGGTCATCTCACGATCAATGGGCTGCACCTCAACGAGGCTGGCAATCGGGCGATGGCGCGCGTGGTGGCTTCGGCGTTGGCGGGGAAGGCGGCGGTGGATGAGGTGCCGGAAGCGCGGTTGAAGGAAGTCTCTGCTGCTGCGGGCCAATTGGCGCATTTCGTCGATGAGGTCGTCCGGCCGAAGAACGGCATCCTGTACTACGGCCAACGGAAGCGTGCCGAGGAACGCGAGGCCGAGATCCCGCTGTACCTCCAGCGGATCGAGAAGGCGGACGCGTTGGTACAGCAGGTGGTGAAGAGTCCGACCATGCGGTTTGCCGATGCGCCTTTCATTGCATTGGCTCCGCCGCCGGTGCCGGTGTCGGGTGGTTCCACCCACAGTGTGGGCATCGTGAAATCGCCGGCGGAGATGCAGGCAGGCTTCCGGGTGGCGGATGGGTACGCGTTGAATCTGTTCGCGTCGGAGGAGCAGTTCCCTGAATTGCGGGCGCCGGTTCAGATCGCGTTCGACGAACGGGGGCGGCTGTGGGTGGTGACGATGCCGAGCTTCCCGCACACGATCCCCGGGCAACCGCAGGAGGACAAACTGGTCGTGCTGGAGGACACCGACCGCGATGGAAGGGCGGACAAGCTGACCGTGTTCGCGGAGGGGTTCGATGCGCTCGACGGCGTGGCGTTCACGGCGGATGGGGTGCTGGTTTCGGAGCAGTCGCGGCATTGGCTGTTGCGGGATACGGACGGTGATGGAAAGGCGGATTCGAAGCGCGAGATGCTCCGGGGCCTGGACCTGACGGACTCGCACCATGGTGGGATGATGGCCACGGATCCGGTCGGAGGTGTCTGGTTCTGCGACGGGGTCTTCCATCGGTCGCAACTGGAGACGCCGCACGGGGTGGTGCGCGGGTTCGATGCGACGACGTACCGGTTGAATCCGCGGGACGGGCGGATCGAGCCGGAGTGGCAGAGCATTACGCCGAATCCGTGGAAGGTGACGTTCGATCGGACGGGCAACATCTTCCAGATGTATGGCGATGGGTTGGTGCTGGACGGCTTGCCGCTCACGTGGACGCCGTTGGGGATCTACCATCCGTTCGCGTACGCGAAGACGATTGGCTACGGCAAGGGCAGCGCTGCGGCGAGCATCTCGAGTCCGAATTTCCCGGAGGAATACCAGCAGGGCATGGCGTCGGCGGCGTGCATCGGGCCTTACGTGGTCTCGATCACGAAGTATGACTTCAGCCAGGGCATGGTGCGGGGGAGTGCACGGTTGGATCTGGTGACGTCGACGAATGCCGCGTTCCGGCCGGTGGATGTGGAGTTTGGATTCGATGGTGCGTTGTACGTTTCGGACTTCAGCAGTGCCATCATCGGGCATGCGCAACATCCGATGCGCGATGTGCGCTGGAATCACGTGAAGGGCCGGATCTGGCGGGTGGTGAACACGGCGAAGCCGGTGGTGAAGCAATGGCCGCAGATCCCGGGGGTCAAGACGACGGCGTTGCTTGATCTGCTGGTGCATCCGCAGGACATCGTGCGGAAGCATGTGCGGCTGGAGTTGCGGAGGCAGGGAACGGGCGTGCTCGGTGCGCTGGAGTCGTGGGTGGGGGCGCATGCCGAAGACGAGCAGGCGTTGCTGGAGGCGATCTTCGTGGCGGAAAGTTTTGGAGAGGTGCGTCCGGCGTGGTTGACCCGATTGATGCAGGCGAAGTCCTTCCAGCATCGGGCGGCAGCGGTGCGCATGATCCGATATCAGGTCGACCGCCTGCCGGATGTGGTGGCGCGGTTGCAGGCGATGATCCTGGACGCGCATCCGAGGGTGCAGATGGAGGTGGTGGACGCGGTGGCGCACCTGCGTCCGCGGATGCCGGCGGTGGAGCATGTGCTGCATGGGTTGGGTACGACCGCGCCGGACGTGCAGCGGATGGTGGCGGATTTGAAGCATGGGACGAAGCCTGTCCGGGGTCGGAGTGTTCCCGTGCTGAGTGTGTCGCCGGCGACGCGGTTGGCGCACTGGCAGTGGATCGGCGCGGATGGAGCGGCGACACCGGTGGCATTCGATGCGGTTGCCGGCGGCGGAGCAGGGCCTGGCGCGGGTGTTTATCGGACCTGGGTCCGGAGCGATTCGGTCCAGCAGGCCAGCCTCTCGGTGAAGCACGGTTTCCTCGACGTCGCGGTGAATGGGGAACCCTTGTTGTCGCAAGATTCCCAGTGGAGCAGCGAGCAGCAGGTTCCCATGGAAATTCGGGCGGGCCTGAACCTGATCGAGATCACGTTCCGGCAGATCGGTGCGCGGCCGCCGGCTGTCTACCTGTTCGACCTTCTCGGTCAGCCTTTGGCTGGTGCCCGCATGGCGGTGGATCCGGCTGGATTGGGCTTGATGGCGAAGGAGTGGGACGGGCAGAGGGCGGCCGCCGGTGAGGCTCTGGTCGTGCGGGCGGCACCCGGGTTGCAATTTGCGCCGAAAGAGCTGCGGGCGAAGGCGGGCTCGAAGGTTCGGCTCATCTTCGAGAACCCGGATCTCATGACGCACAACTTCGTGCTCGTCGAAGCCGGCGCGGGGGACGAAGTCGGGGCGTTGGCGGATCGGATGGCGTCGGACCCGGACGGGATGGCGAAGGGCTACGTTCCGAAATCGACGAAGATCCTGTTGTCCACGCCGCTGGTGAATCCGCGTTCGAAGCACGAGTTGGTGTTTTTGGCGCCGACGAAGCCTGGGCGGTATCCGTACCTCTGCACGTTCCCCGGGCATTGGCGGCCGATGCGGGGAGTGTTGGTGGTGGAGTGAGGGGGCGGCCGCGGGCGCGGATGTAACCTTTCGCGCATGGTGCTGTAGACGTGGGAGTGAACGAGCCCACTGACTATGACGGAGCGTGGAAGGAGACGCTGGAGCGGTTCCTGCCGCAGTTCTTGGCGCTTGCCTTCCCTGCGGTCCACGGAGCCGTCGACTGGTCGAAGCCGGTGCGGTTTCTGGATACCGAGCTACAGGAGGTTGTCCGGGCGGCTGAGTCGGGTGTGATCCGGGCCGACAAGCTGGTGGAGGTGGAGCGGGTCGGGGGAGGCGAGGAATGGTTGTTGATCCACGCCGAGGTGCAGACGCAACGGGAGGGCGAATTTGCGGAGCGGATGTTTGAGTACCATTGCCGGATTCGTGACCGCTTCCGGCGTCCGCTGGTCAGCCTGGCGGTGTTGGCGGACGAGCATCCGAATTGGCGTCCGGCCCGGTATGAGGTGGATGCGCTGGGATGCTGCATCCGATTCGATTTTCCGGTGTGCAAGCTGGTCGACCTGGAACTTCAACCGTGGTTGATGGCGGGCAACCCGGTCGCGCGGGTCATCGAGGCCCATCGTGTTGCCCAGCGGACGGCACGGAGCGGACTTGGGGAGAGTCGGCGGAAGGGGAAACTGGAATTGGTCCGATCCCTCCTGCGCTCGGGTGCAGCGATTGAGGAGGTGGCGGAGGTCCTGCGGCTGATGAACTGGCTGCTGGCGTTGCCGGAGGCAGAGGAGTTAATTTTCCGGGAGGAACTGGGACGACTACAGAAGGAGACACGTATGCCGTACATCAGCACGTACGATCGTTTGGTTCGGGCCGAAGGCGTGGCGGAAGGCCGTCAGGAAGGCCGTCAGGAAGGCCGTCAGGAAGGCCGTCAGGAAGGCCGTCAGGAAGGCCGACAGGAGGGGCGTCAGGAGGGGCGACGCGCGGCGTTGCGGGAGGCGGTTGCCGAGGGATTCAAGGAGCGGTTCGGAGCCATGCCGGAAGGTCTCATTCGGCGACTGGAGTCCATCGAGGATGAGGCGGAGCTCCGACGGTTGGTGAGACAGGTGTGGTTGGCGGGGAGTGCCCGGGAGTTTGAAGAGAGGATGTGAGGAAGGATGTCCGACCGAGTATCGAGGGGCTGATCTGGTCGGCGGGCCCGCGGGGTTGGGAGTGGCGGGGGCTGTCCCATGAGCCTACTGCTCGCATTGCCAGTGAAAGCGGAGTTGGTTTTCGTGAGGAACCGGGACGACTGCAGAAGGAGACAGGTATGCGGTACATCAGCACCTACGATCGCTTGGTCCGGGCGGAAGGCCTGGAGGAAGGCCGTCAGGAAGGGCGGCAGGAAGGCCGTCAGGAAGGGCGGCAGGAAGGGCGGCGCACGGCACTGCGGGAGGCCGTTGCCGAGGGATTTACGGAGCGGTTCGGTGCGCTACCGGAAGACGTTCGGTCCCGGCTGGAGTCCACTGACGACGAGGCAGTGCTGCGGCGCTTGGTGCGGCAGGTGTGGGTGGCGGGGAGCATGCGGGAGTTTGAGCAGGGGATGTGATTCGGGTGATGTCCGTGCGGCGGATTGAGGCCGGAAGGGCCGGACGGTCCGATGGGTGAGTAGGGGGCACTGCCCCCGAAACTGGTAAGGCGAGACTCCGTCGAGCCGGAGAGGGAGTTCCCAGCCGCAGCCGGACTTGAAAGTTGAATCTTGAAGCTTGGGACTCCACAGCGGCTCGTGAGGACACTCGCCCCACCGATCGACCTCGGAGCCGGAAGTGGCGTCTTGCCCGGAGGCAGTTGGAGGTGTCTCCTCTTCGGGTACCACCATGAGACTGCACCTGCCGATCCAGCTCAGGCCGAGCACCGCGCTGCTTCGTGCGGCGATCGGATTGCTGGCAGGATCGTGGCTTTGCTCGGCAGGTGAATTGCCGACGGCTGACGCGGGAAAACCTCCGGCTGCCCTGGATTCGGGGGGGCATCCCTGGCGTCCCTTTGAGGCGGTGAAACGGCCCGAGATTCCGGTGCATCTGGGCGTGGGAGAAAGCCCGGTGGATGCGTTTCTCGAACAGGCCCGATCGGAGCGGGGGTTGAAGGCCAGGCCGGAAGCCTCGCGTGAGGTGCTCTTGCGCCGCGTCTTCATGGATCTGGTGGGATTGAATCCCACGCCTGCCGAGCGCAGGGCCTTTCTGGAGGACGAGGCACCAGGTGCCTATGAACGCCTGGTCGAGCGGTTGCTGGCGGATCCCCGCCATGGGGAACGTTGGGGGCGTCACTGGATGGACGTGTGGCGCTACAGCGACTGGGCGGGGTGGGCGGACGGCAACCAGGTGCGGGATTCGAAGCCGCATATCTGGCGGTGGCGTGACTGGATCATCGAGTCGCTCAATGCGGACAAGCCGTACGACCGCATGCTGGCGGAGATGGTCGCGGCGGATGAGATCGCGCCGGAAGATCCAGGAGCGTTGCGTGCGACGGGATTCCTGGTGCGGAACTACAAGATGCTCTCCCGAGAGCAATGGCTGGAAGACACGGTGAAGCACACCTTCCAGGGCTTTCTTGGGGTCACGGTCGGCTGCGCCAAGTGTCATGACCACATGACGGATCCGATTCCCCAGCGGGAATACTATGCGGTCCGTGCGATCTTCGAGCCGCATCAGGTCCGCACGGATCGGGTTCCGGGCCAGCTCGACGTCGGCAAGGACGGAATAGCGCGGGCGTACGATGCGACCAATGCGCCGACCTATCTGTTCGTGCGAGGGGACGAACGGCATCCGTTGACGAACGAGGTCGTGGCACCGGCGGTACCGGGCGTGCTGGGCGGGCGGTTGGAAATCCAACCGGTGAGCCTGCCGCGGCTGGCGTTTCGGCCGGATGATCGCGAGTCGGTCCGGGCAGATGTGCAGGCGGCGGCAGATCGGGCGGTGGCGGAGGCCCTGGCGGGGGCGGCAAAAGTCCGGGCGGAGACCAACGCAGCTCCGGCCCGGGGCGAAGGCGCTTCGCTGGCTCTGGATCTTGCCTGGAAGAAGCAGGCGGCGGTTTCAGCCGTGCTGGCGGTCGAGCGCGCCCGTGAAGCCGGCGGTGCGGAAGCCGCCCGGCTCGCGACCAATGCCACCTTGCTCCAGCGGATGGAGCGGGTCGCTTCCGCGCACCTCCAGTTGCATCAGGCGAACGAGGCGGTCGCAACAGCGGCGACCAACAAGCTGGAGGAGGCGCGGAAAAAGCAGGTCGAGGCGACGGCCCAGTGGACCCAGGCGGTCGAGACGATGGCGAAGCCTTTGGATGCCGGGTTTGCGCCGAGGGCCGTGGAGGTCTTTCCGGAAGTGAGCTCGGGGCGACGCAGCGCCTTCGCTCGTTGGCTGGGATCGCGCGACAACCCGTTGACTGCCCGGGTCGCGGTCAACCATGTCTGGGCCCGGCACTTTGGCCGCGGTCTGGTGCCTTCGGTTGCCGACTTCGGTCGCAACGGACGGACGGCGTCGCATCCAGCGCTCCTGGACTGGCTGGCGGCGGAATTCATGGAGCCCAGCTGGGTCGGTCCTGCCGGCCGCCGCGAACCGCCCTGGTCCTTGCGCCATTTGCATCGACTCTTGGTCACGAGTCGCGCCTACCGGATGGCATCGACCCCGGACGAAGAGAACCTCCGGCGTGATCCCGACAATGTCGGGCTGTGGCGGGTGAACTCGCGTCGGTTGGAAGCGGAAGCCGTGCGGGACAATCTTCTGCACATCGCGGGGACGATGGACCCGGCGATGGGCGGTCCGGACATTGATCACCGGGAGGCACTGAAATCGCATCGGCGATCCATCTACCTGCGAAGCGCGTCCGAGAAGCAGGCGGAGTTCCTGCAGATCTTGGATGGCCCGAGCGTGACCGAGTGTTACGAGCGCCGGCCGAGCGTGATTCCGCAGCAGGCGCTGGCGTTGGCCAACAGCGAGCTCGTGTTTCGTCAGGCGCGGACGCTGGCTCCGAAGTTGGTGTCCGAGTGCGGAGATGACCGAGGGAGGCTCGTCGAGGTCGCGTTTGTGCGGATCCTGGGGCGCCGACCGACTTCAGCTGAGGCCCGTGAGTGCGACCCATTCCTGACCGTCCCGATGCCGGCGTCGCCCGCGTCCGCAGAGAAGGCCCGATTGCGGGCCGTGGAGAATCTGGTGCTCGTGTTGTTCAACCATTCCGACTTTGTGACCGTCCGATGAGCCGTTCTCCTGAATCCCGTTGTGCCGGCGTTACCCGGCGGTCGTTCCTGGCCGACACTGGCATGGGTTTCACGGGGTTGGCGATGGGCGCGATGCTCTTTCGGGATGGGGTTGCCCGGGCGGCGGGGAAAGAGGCGGCGTCTTGGCAGCCGCCGACCGGATTCCCACATCACACGCCGCGTGCGCGTTCGGTGATCTGGATCTTCCTGTGTGGCGGCGTGAGCCACATGGAGAGCTTTGACGTGAAGCCGGAGCTGAACCGCTTCGCGGGGAAGTCGATCTCGGACACGCCCTATGCTTCCGTCCTGAAAACCGAGGGCAAGGACGTCATCGGGGCCAATCCTGCGCACGGGAACCGGAAGGTCATCCTGCCCTTGCAGACCGGGTTCAAGACTTACGGGGAATGTGGGTTGGTGGTGGGCGACTGGTTCCGGCATGTCGGGCAATGTGCAGACGAACTCGCGGTGGTGCGCTCCCTCTGGACGATCCACAATGACCACGGGGCGCAGTTGACGTGGCAGACCGGCCGGCATCCCCGGGAGTTGGAACATCCAACGCTGGGGTCATGGGTGGCCTACGGTTTGGGGACGTTGAACGAGAACCTTCCCGAGTACGTGGTGCTGGGCGTGCCGACGGGGGACTGCTGCGGCGGCGCGTACACGCACGGGGCCTCGTATCTGGGGCCGGAGAACGCCGGTGTCCGGCTCGGGACGGATCCCCGGGATCCGTTGCCGTTCCTGCGTCCGGCGGAAGGTTCGATCACGGCGGAGGAGCAGGTCTCGAATCTCAGCCTTCTGGGGAAGCTCAATCGCCTTGCCGGAATTGATTACCCGGACGACGCCAATCTCCGCGCGCGGATCAAGTCATACGAATTGGCGTTCCAGATGCAGACGAGCGTTCCCGAGACGCTGCAGTTGGAGCGCGAGCCGGAGCACATCCGCAAGATGTACGGCTTGGATCAGGAGCACACGAAGGCGTTTGGGCAGCAGTGCCTTGTTGCCCGGCGATTGGTGGAGCGGGGCGTGCGGTTCGTCCAGTTGTTCCACGGTGGCGGTGGCGGCGGAGCCTGGGATGCCCACAGCGAGATCAAGTCGAACCACACGCAGCTGGCGGCGCAGGTGGACCAGCCGATTGCGGGGCTGCTGAAGGACCTTCGGCAGCGCGGGCTCCTGGAAGACACGCTGGTGGTTTTCGGGACGGAGTTCGGCCGATCGCCGGGAGCCGAAGGAACCGGACGCGATCATCATCCGCAGGCATTCTGCGCCTGGCTGGCAGGCGGTGGCGTGCGCGGCGGCGTGCAATATGGGCAGACCGACGAGCTCGGATTCCACGCGGCGGACAATCGGAGATACGTGACCGACATCCACGCGACGGTCCTGCACCAGTTGGGCCTCGACTCGCGTCGGCTGGAAGTCCCCGGGCGGAAGCGGGTGGACCTGGACCACGGCGACGTGATCCACGGGATCCTAGGCTGAGTTGGGAGCGCCGGGATCCAGCGCGGTGGTGCCGGGCAACAGCACGGTGAAGGTTGAGCCGCGTCCTGGCTCACTCTGCACGGTGATCCTGCCTTGGTGGGCCTGCACGATCGCCTGTGAGATGGCGAGGCCGAGCCCGCTATGTCCTTCCGCGCGTGAACGGGCCCGGTCGGCGCGGAAGAACCTGTCGAAGACGTGCGGAAGATCGCGGGCATCGATCCCGATGCCCGTGTCGCGGACCTCCAGCACTGCCTGTCCGTCGACGATCCGGGTGACGAGATCGATACGGCCGTTGGGCTGATTGTAATGGATGGCGTTGGCGAGAAGGTTGGTGACGACCTGCCCGAGGCGTTCGGGGTCGCCATGGCACCAGGCGTCGCCGAGGGTGCATTCGATGCGGATTGCCTTCGAGGCCGCGAGGGCCTGGATGGCGGCGGTGCACCGCTGGCCAATGTCGGCGAGGTTTACCGGACCGGGTTGGAAGCCGATCGAGCCTTCGTCCAGGCGGGCGAGTTGGAGAAGAGACTCCGTCAGCCGGCGCATCTGCTGCGCGGCGGCGAGGCTGGCTTGGATGGTCTCGCGGTAGGATTCGGGAGAACGCTCGCGGGCGAGGGCGGTCTGGGCTTCGACGAGCAGGACCGAGATGGGGGTGCGCAGTTCGTGGGCGGCGTCAGCGGTGAACTGGCGTTGGCGGGCAAAGGCCGCCTCCAGGCGATCGAACATCTCGTTCAGAACCGACGCAAGGCGACCGATCTCACTCCCCGGTTCGGTGGTGACGATCCGTTCGGAGAGGGATCCGCCGGCGATGCGGGAAGCGGCTGACCGGATCTCTTCGACCGGGCGCAGGGCGCGGGAGGAAAGCCACCAGCCGCCGCCAAGTCCGACCGCCAGAACGGCAGCGCCTACGCCGAGCAGCATCCAGGCGAGGCGTTGCTGGGCGCGTTCGACGGCATCGATGGAGCGACCGGCGAGGACGCAGTCCCCCATTTCCGTGAACTGGTAGCATTCGCGGAAGCCATCCCGCGTCCGGGTCTGGATCTGGGTGTTGCGACCGGGTCGCGGCGGCAACGGGATCGCTTCCGGACCATTGGCTGAACGACGCAGCAGCGTGCCTTCGCGGCTCCAGACTGCCGAGTGGGTGTCCGGGTTGGGACCACCCGAATCCGGGGCGAAGGCTTCGGGTGCGACGCGGGGTTCCGGGCGCCCGGGTCGATCCGGTCGTGGTCCATCCTCGAACGGGGGTTCCCGTCTGGAACGTTCGCCGCCGGGGCCTCGATTGTCCGGCGGAGCCGGGCGACTGCCTGGGTCGGGCGGCGGACGGCGTCCGTCACGACTCCCTCCGCCGCCGCCGCGCACGGCCAGGTTCAGGGAGGCGACCCGGAGGCCGAGTTCGTCGTCGAGTTGGTTGAGGAGGGCGACGCCCTGGAGTTGATGGACAACGACTCCGAATCCCCCGAGCACGCCGATCAACAGGATCGCGAGCCAGAGCTGCAGCCGCCAGCGGATGGAGCGGATGACCATGGGTTCAACGTCCGATACAGAAGCCGAGGCCGCGCCGGGTGACGATGATATCGTGGCCGAGCTTCTTGCGGATGGAAAAGACGTGGACGTCGAGCAGGTTTGAAAGGCTGTCGTCGTTTTCGTCGAAGAGATGCTCGAAGAGCTCCGTGCGGCTGATCACTTCACCGCGATGGAGTGCGAGGTACTCGAGGATGCCGTATTCGCGTGCGGTCAGGCTGACAGGGGTGTTGTCGCGGGTGACGGATCGGGCGCGGGTGTCGAGGACGATGTCCCCGATCTGGATCGCGGGGCTCGGGGTGCCGGCGGCGCGGCGGATGAGGGCGCGCACGCGCGCCAGCAGTTCATCGAGGTCGAAGGGTTTTCCCAGATAGTCGTCGGCGCCGTCGTCGAGGCCGCGGACGCGGTCCCGGGCCGAATCGCAGGCGGTGAGCATGAGGACGGGAGTGATGCGGGTCTTGCGTAGTTCCGCGAGGACCGACCAGCCGTCGCGCCCGGGCAGGAGGACGTCGAGGAGGATGGCGTCATAGGCGGACTCCTGGGCCTTGTAGAGGCCTTCGATGCCATCCGCTGCGACGTCGACGGCGTATCCGTCCTCGCGCAGGGCGCGGGCGAGGGTCACCCGCAGGCGTTCTTCATCCTCGACGAGCAGGATTCTCATGGGTGGGGGCGGGGTGGGACTGGTGGCATGCGACCGGGGATGCTGCCAGCCGGATCATGAAGGCTGCATTAAGGCGGCCGGGTCGCGCACTGGCGTCTGGCTGGAGATGGGACATCAACATTCCTTGCGCCTTAACGGTCACTTAATGGTGGGTGCGATAGCGTGGTTCCGTAGACGAAATCATCAACACGTCGAACATCATGAAGACCAGTGCTAACTCCTCCGAGCCCCAACTCTTCCACATTCCGTGCGGCCGCCGCCGATTCTTCCGGAGCATGGCGATTGCTTCCGCAGGTTTCACGCTGCCGGGATTCCTGGCTGAGGCGATCGGTGCGACGCCGATCGTGACACAGGGGCCCTACTACCCGTTGGCGGATGACATTCCCTTGGACAAGGACAACGACCTCGTCCAGGTGAACGACAACCTGACCCTGGCGAACGGGGTGGTGACCTACATCTCCGGGCGGATCCTGGATGCGAGCGGCAACCCGGTGAAGAACGCGCTGGTCGAATTGTGGCACGCCGATCGCGAGGGTGACTACCTGTACTCTACCGGGG
The DNA here is from genome assembly GCA_965284395.1 of Limisphaerales bacterium. Lineage (GTDB taxonomy): Bacteria > Verrucomicrobiota > Verrucomicrobiia > Limisphaerales > UBA9464 > UBA6176. The sequence goes on from OZ260084.1 coordinate 3,433,980, forward strand.
TTGGCCGCAACAGCGCGTGCGATGCGAACTTCGCCGGCTTCGGCCAGTTCGTGACGGGATCGACCGGGCGCTTCCGCTTTCGGACGATCAAGGCCGGGTTGTATGTCGGCCGGACACGTCACTATCACTGGGGCGTGACACTACCCGGGCGCACGACGCGTGCGACGACGCAGACTGGGTGGAACGAGGTCGCGCTGGGGCTGAACGGCGCCCAGTGGTCGACCCAGAACTCGAACGACAACGTCTTCTCGACGGCGCCGGCTGCGCAGCGGGCATCGATGCTCCTCGATTTCACGGCGGTTGCGGGCACGACAACGGGCGAGGTGCAGGCGGAGTGGGACTTCATCAGTGGTTTCACGCCGGTGGAACCGACCTATCCGGGCGGTGGAAGCCTGACGTTGGCGGGCAGTCTGGTGGCTGGGCCGTCTGGCGGGAATCCGCGCTACAAACTGACGGTGCCGGCGTATGCGGGGTACACCTACGAGGTGTATGGGAATCCGACCCTGGCTGAACTGGAGTGGAAGGCACTGCCGTTCGCGATCACCCAGACGGGAGCCATCGACAGGCACAAGCATACCGCCACGGCGGAGGGAACGCTGAACATCTATGTCGAGGCGAAGGCGGATCGAGGGTTCTACCAGGTGACCTACCGGGTGCCGGGAGCGAACACGGGAACGCCGTGAGATCGGGGGCATTCACCCGGGCCTGATGGATAGGGCAGCCTCCGAGATGCGGGTTGCCGGGTGGTGATGAAGGCGGTTGAGTGGGGTCATGTCCTTTGGAGTTCGGCGGGTCGAGGGTCCCGAGATCGCGGGCCTGCGGGCGCGACGCTTGGACGAGATGTCCGGGCAGGTGGTCCATCATTCAATCCACCAGCGACCGGGATGGACGGTGACGCACGGATTGGAGTTGGACGGGCGGTGGGTCGGGTTCGGATCGATTGCCGTCGCGGGTCCGTGGGCGGGGCGGCCGACGGTCTTCGAGTTCCATCTGGATCCGTCACACCGCTGCCGGGCGTTTGAAGCCTTTGAGGTGTATCTGCGGGCGAGTGGGGCGCGGCATTTCGAGGTTCAGGCGAGTGATGGGCTGTTGACCGTCATGCTGCACGCCTATGGCGAGCATGTGGTCAGTGAGAAGATCGTGTTCGTCGATCATCAGGTGACGGCGTTGACGGTGGACGGAGCCGTCTTGCGACGGGTGACGCCGATCGAGGAGATCCAGGCGGCGATGCAATGCCGTCGAGGCGGAGGGGAATGGATCCTGGAGTGGCAGGGTCAGGCGGTAGGCAAGGGTGGGATCCTGTTTCACTACAACGAGCCGTATGGCGACGTGCACATGGAGATCGACGAACCTTTTCGGAGGCGGGGTCTGGGATCGTTCCTGGTGCAGGAGTTGAAGCGGTGCTGCCGGGAATTGGGAGCAGTGCCGGCGGCGCGGTGCAACGTGGGGAACATCCCGTCCCGGCAGACACTGCAGCGCGCGGGCTTTGCGCCGCGAGGCCACATCCTGCTCGGGGATGTCCGCCAGTGAGGCTGTGAGGGGGCGTGGGTGTCTCGTTCCGGTGACTGCAAAAGCGGTGCTGGCCGAAAGGACGGGCTTGGTTGAACGTTCGTGTGCCGGAAGCCGTCGAGGCACGGCACGAACGGACATGGACACACGAAGGGATTTCCTGAAGCGGGCCGCGCTGATGGCGGCAGGTGGAGGCGTGGTGGGCGGTTTTCCCGCCTCGATCCAGCGGGCGTTGGCGATCGATCCGGCACCAGGGAGCACGTGGATGGATGCCGAGCACGTCGTGATCCTGATGCAGGAGAACCGGTCGTTCGACCATTGCTACGGGGCGCTGCGGGGCGTGCGCGGGTTCAACGATCCCCGGGCGGTGACCCTGCCGGACGGCAATCCGGTGTGGTTGCAGACGAATCGGGCTGGCGAGACGTATGCGCCGTTCCGATTGAACATCCATGACACCAAGGCGACCTGGATGAGTTCCCTGCCGCATTCATGGGTCGACCAGACCGACGCCCGGAATGGAGGCCGGCACGACGGATGGCTGGACGCCAAGCCGTCCGGCAACCGGAGTTTTGCGAAGATGCCGCTGACGCTGGGCTATTACGATCGGCGGGACCTGCCATTCTACTACGCGATGGCGGACGCCTTCACGGTGTGTGACCAGAACTTCTGCTCCTCGTTGACGGGGACGACACCCAACCGGCTGCACCTGTGGACAGGCACGATCCGCGAGAAGCCGCATATCGAGTCCAAGGCCAATGTGCGGAACGAGGACGTGGACTACGGGGTGGAGGCGGGGTGGAAGACGTTCCCCGAGCGGTTGCAGGAGGCCGGTATCCCGTGGCGGATCTACCAGAACGAGATCTCGCTGAGTTCCGGCCTGAAGGGCGAGGCCGATGCGTGGCTGTCCAACTTCACGGACAATCCGATCGAGTGGTTCCGGCAGTATCGGGTGCGGTTTGGAGCATCGCATCGGCGTCATCTCGTGGAGCGTGAGGCGGCGTTGCCCGGCGAGATTGCGATTTTGGAATCGCAACCGAAGACCACTGCGCTGGAGCGGAAGCTCGCCGCCGCCCTGGCGGAGTTGGCATCGATCGAGGCAGAGCGGAAGATCTACACCGAGGAAGCCTTCGCGAAGCTGACCGCCTACGAACGCGAGTTGCATGAGCGGGCCTTCACCACGAACGCTGGCGATCCCGACTATCGCCAGTTGACGACGATGACCTATCGGGATGGTGGGGCGGAGCGCCGCATGCAGGTGCCCAAGGGGGACACCCTCCATCAGTTCCGGGAGGATGTCCGTACCGGGAAGCTCCCGACGGTCTCGTGGATCGTGGCGCCGGAGAACTTCTCGGACCATCCCGGCGCGCCTTGGTACGGGGCGTGGTACCTGTCCGAGTGCCTCGACATCCTGACGAAGAATCCCGAGGTCTGGCGCAAGACGATCTTCGTTCTGTGTTACGACGAGAACGACGGCTACTTCGATCATGTGCCTCCGTTCGTTCCACCCAATCCGGAGCAACCGGGCACAGGCAAGGTCTCCGCGGGAATTGATCCGTCAGTGGAGTGGGTACGGATGGCGCAGGAAGACGAACGCCAGAAGACGCATCCCGGCTCGGCGAAACGGTCGGGCCCGATCGGGCTCGGGTTCCGCGTGCCGTTGGTGATCGCGTCGCCGTGGAGCCGGGGCGGGTTCGTGAACTCGCAGGTCTGCGATCACACGTCGATCCTGCAGATGCTGGAGAAGCTCCTCAGCCATCGCACGGGGAAGCCGATCCGGGAGACGAACATCAGCGCGTGGCGACGCGCGATCTGCGGGGATCTCAGCTCGGTGTTCCGGCCGTATCACGGCGAGAAGCTGGACCTCCCCAAGCCGGTGGAGCGGGATCCGTTCCTGGGCTCGATTCATCAGGCGCAGTTCAGGGAGTTGCCCAGCGGATATCGGAAGATCTCGCGGGAGGATCAGGCGTTGGTCCGGGAGGGGAGGCGGCCGCCGGAATGGATGCCGAGGCAGGAGCCGGGCACGCGCCCGGCGTGTGCGCTGCCGTACGACCTCGTCGTGGACGGGGGCCTCACGAAGGATCGCAAGGCATTGCAGATTGGGTTCGCCGCGGGGCGGGGGCAATTCGGCGATCGGGCGGCGGGTGCGCCGTTCCATGTTTTCGCGCCGAAGGCCGTGCGGGCGCTGGCGGGCGAAGGAATCGAGCGCGGACGTTGCTGGAACTACGCCGTGGCGGCGGGCGATCGGCTGACGGACCTGTGGTCCGTGGAGGATTTCGAGGGAGGCGAGTACCACCTCTGCGTGCTCGGACCGAACGGTTTCTTCCGGGAGCTTCGCGGATCCAGCGGCGATCCTGAGATCGAGGTGACGCTGCGAGGTCTGGAGCGCGGGCTCAAGGCCCGGTTGGAACTGCGCAATCGCGGGACGTCGCTGCTCGCGGTGGAAATCGAGGACCTGGGCTACGGACAGGCGGCGCGCAAGTTCGCGCTGCCAGCGGGGGGCGTGGTCGAAGTGGCGCTGGATCTGGCTGGCAGCCACGGATGGTACGACCTCGGGATCCAGGTTCCGGGCGCTGCGGCGTACCGGCGTCGGTATGCCGGGCACATCGAGACCGGCGAGGATTCCAGCAGTGATCCCTTGATGGGGCGTGCCAGCGCGTAGGCGATCGACGAGGATCGATCCATGAGGAAGCCCTGGTTGCTGGTCGCGGTCGTTCTCCTGTTGCTTCGCGGGTTTGTCTGCGCCGCCGAGGAGCCGAAGCCGGTGAAGGTCTTCCTGTTCGCCGGGCAATCGAACATGGAGGGGGCGGATGCCCATCGGGACCGAATCGACCTGTATCCCGAGTTCCGAGGCGCAGGCGCGGTGCAGTCGAACGTCCTGTTCGTGAGCCTGCCTCGCGACAGGGAAGGAAAGGCAACTTGGGGACCGATGGTTGCCGGGGAGCCCTTTGGGTCGGAGGTCACGTTTGCCAGGATGGTGGGTTCCCGGGAAGGAGGCGCGATCGCGATCATCAAGTCGGCGATCGGCGGAACGACGATGGCCTATGACTGGAATCCGGAGGCACCGGAGAACGGCCAGAAGGTGTATCCACGAACGGTGCAGTTGGTGCGGGAGTCGATCGCAGAACTGGCGCGGCGCGGCATGAGCCCGCGTCTGGAGGCGGTGATGTGGCATCAGGGCGAGAACGACATGCTGGACCGGCGCTTGAACACCAACTACGCCGCAGGCCTGACCCGGATGATCGCCCGGCTGCGCCAGGATCTGGAGGCCCCGAAGCTGAAGTGGTTCCTCGGCGAGGTCAGCGAGAAGGGAATCTGGGGGATGGATCACCGGCCGTACCTGGCGATCCTCCGGCGGCAACAGGATCAGGTTTTGGCGGCGGATCCGTTGTTGAAATGGGTGCCGACTTCGCATCTGGCGTTCGAGGTGATGGGCAGTGGGCAGCCCCACTATCATTTCGGGACGCAGGGCCAGTTGCAGTTGGGCGAGGCTTTCGGGCAGGCGTACCTGGACGCGATGGGCCGGGGCGTTCCGGTGCCGGATCGCAGTTATCGGGGCGAGCTTCCCTTGGCGAAGAAGAAGCGGGTCCGGGTGTTCGTCCTGGCGGGGCAGCGGAACATGGAGGGCGAGGATGCCTTCGTCTCGGAGATCGGACGCGTGCCGGGATTTGAAGCGCTGACGAACCGGCAGGAAGCAACTCCGTTCCGGTACTCGCTGGGTGGCGGGGTTCGGGCTTCGTCTGGATGGGAATCCCTCGGGCCGGTTGGATTCCTTGGAAACTTCGGTCCCGAACTCAGCCTCGGGGCACGGCTTCGCAAGGGGTTGGGCGACGGGGAGGACTTCGTGGTGCTGAAGTTCACCCATAGCGGCGCGCAGGGGCCGGACTGGCTGCCGGAGGGATCGGCAGAGTCACGGCGGAACCTGTATCCGAAGTTCGTTGGCTTCCTTCGCGATGCGATGGCCGACCTGCGGGCCCGTGGGTACGAGGGGGTGTGGGGCGGCGTGTTCTGGCACGTGGGAGAGAACGACACGTTCTTCGATCCGTATCTGAGGAAGCAGGCGGAGTGGATGCGGCGATTGGTCGCGCGCGTCCGGCTCGACTTGGGTGAGCCGGGGTTGCCGTGGTTCATCTCCGAGCAACACCCGCGATCCCCGTGGAAGAACATCGAGGCGGTGAATCGGGCGATCGACGAGGTCGCGCGGACCGAGGCGGGGGTGTTCCGGGTGCCGACATCACAGCTTCCCCACGAGCGGCTGCATTTCGGGACGCGCGGGACGCTGATGCTGGGCGAGGCGATGGCGGAGGCGTACCTGGGACGTCGGTGAGGGCGGTGGATGGAAGCCCCGCCGTCGCGGGTTTGGGCGAGACTGCGTCGAGCCGTTCCTCGGAGTCGGGATCGGGATCGAGGGATCTAGGACTCGATCCCGATGGCGATTCCGACCCCGACGCCGATGCGTGGGGCTTGAATCTTGGGACTGCTCGACCGGCTCGTGAGGACTCGCCCCACCGGCCGATGGTCTGCTGGCTGGCCATGGGAGGTTGGTCGTGGCATGGGAAGGGAGTGCTTCGCGTGATCGGAATCGGCAACCGCAGCCGCTGGCTGTGTGGGTTGCTGTTGTGTGTGGGACTCCTCAAGGCCTGGGGGGCTCCTCCGACGTTCGGTGAGTGGAAGGCGGCGTGTGAGAAATTGCCGCCGAATCGTGTGCTCAATGGGCGCATGCCGCCTCGGGCATTGTTGCCCCTGCAGGAATTCGGCGAGCTGGACCGGGTGCTGGACGAGTACTTTGCCCAGTCGACGAATGGCCCGTTGTCCAACGCGGCATTGTGGCTCGGCAATGCGCCTCGGAAGGCGACGTTCTTCGATGTGACGCGGTCGTGGTTCGTCACGCCCGGAGTTCCCTTCGAACCGTTCGCCCGGAAGCTGGTGCTTCCTCCCGAGGCAAAGGCCTTCGTCGAGGGCGATCTGCATGGGGACATCCGGAGCCTGTTGGCGGTGCTGGGCCGGTTGCAGGAGCGGCGGTGGTTGGATGGGTTCCAGGTCGTCGAGCCGAACCTCCATCTCGTGTTCCTGGGCGACTACACGGATCGGGGACTCTACGGGGTCGAGGTGTTGTACACCTTGCTCCGGTTGAAGCTGGCGAATCCGGACCGGGTGCATCTGGTGCGCGGGAACCACGAAGACGCGAACCTCGCGGCGCGGTACGGATTCCTGGCCGAGGGACAGGCGAAGTACGGGGCCGGGTTCAAGGCGGAGAAGGTGCTTCGGGCATACGACTTCCTTCCGGTCGTGCTGTATCTCGGCTGCGGGACGAACTTCGTGCAGGCGTGTCACGGTGGGATGGAGCCGGGCTTCGCGCCGGGCGGACTGCTGGTGTCGGAGGGAACCAACCGGTTCCAGTTGTTGGGGACGTTGAAGCAGGCGGGATTCCTGACGGCGCACTCAGGGTGGTTGGGTGCCACTCCGGAGGCGGCCGTGGCGCGGGCACAGTTCAGTGACTTCGTGCCGGCGTCGCCGACGTCGCCGAACGTGATCGGGTTCATGTGGAATGATTTCACCGTCTTCCGCGATGAGCCGGCCTTCGCGCACAATCCCGAGCGGGCCTTCGTCTACGGCCAACCGGCGGTGGCGTACCTGCTTCGACAGGCGGGGCAGGGGGAGGCCCGGTTGCGGGCGGTGATCCGGGCGCACCAACACTCGGGGATCTCGAATCCGATGATGCGCCGGTTGGTGGCGAGTCAGGGGCTTTTCCGGCATTGGCAGGAGACGAACTCCCCGGTGGCGCGCGACGCGGAGCCGTCGGCCCTGGTGGGGCGGGTCGAACGTGAGGCCAGTCGCGCGCTGCCGGAAGGGTCCGTGTGGACCTTCAACGTGGCGCCGGACAGCGTGTATGGGTTGGGCTGCGGGTTTTCGTTCGCGACCTATGGCGTGCTGACGCTCGGGCCCCGATTCGAGGATTGGAGGGTGGCGGTGGAGACGGTGGAGGTGCCGCTGACGGGCTGGGGCGGTGGGACGCGCCGGCCTTGAATCGCCCAGCGGCGAGGCTGCGGGGACTTTTCCAGCGGCGACGCGGCGACGCGGCGGTTGGGTTGGGGGCAGTTTCCCACTGACGCGCAGAGGCGCAGGGAAGACGGATCACCGCTCCCGGCGCTATCGTCGTTGCAGATTCTCCCTGGTTCCTTCGCGGCTTCGGGCTTCGCGCGAGACCATCCCGGTGGTGTGAATGCCTCGCGCCAAGCCGCGGAGGATTGGGGCTTGCGCGGTCGAGTTCGGGCGGAGCAGCCTTCGGAAATCAGCCCGTGGTGGTTAGGGATTCTTCGGAAGGATCCGTGAGCCGGGCTGGCATCCGGGAGGCGCGTGGGAGGGGATCCGATGGTGGTCGGGCGCGCTGAACGAGCAATTCATGCAGACGCTTGCCATTGAGTACCTGCGCGCGACCGCGCAGCGATTTCCGGACAGGATCGCCCTGGTGGAGGGGGATCGCAGGCTCACCTTCGCGGAATTGTGGCGGCGTGGCGTCGGGTTGGCGGTGGCGATGATCGGCGCGGGAGCGGGTGAGAATGTGCCCGTGTTGCTGGAGATGCCGAAGTCGATCGAGGCGGTGGTGGCATTGGTGGCGGTCCAGTTGAGCGGGAACATCTACGTGCCGGTGGATGTGGCGGCACCGGCGGTGCGACGGGAGAGCCTGGCCTCGGTGCTGGGAGAGCATGCCAGGCTCACGCTCGTGGAAGGGAAGTTCGCCTTGAACGGGAGTGTGCTCGCCGAGTTGGAGGAGGCCCCGTCAGTCGAATTGCCGTTGGTGGTCGCGAGGCGGGTCGCGGCGCGGAACAGCACGGACCCCCTGTACGTCATCTTCACTTCGGGGACGACCGGAGTACCGAAGGGCGTGACCATCGCGAACGCCTCGGTGATCGATTACATCGACTGGGCGGTGCGGGTGTACGGGGTGACGGAGGCGGATTCGATCGCGAGCCAGGCACCGTTCTTCTTCGATAACTCGGTGCTCGACCTCTACCTGATGATGGCGCGGGGTGCGACGCTGCACCTGCTGGCGCCGACGGTGCTGATGTTCCCGGCGACGCTGGTGGAGTACCTGCGGGACCGTGAGATCACGATGCTGTTCTTCGTTCCCTCGTTGCTGAGCAACCTGGCGTCGCTGGACATGCTGGCGCAGTACTCGCTGCCACGGTTGAACAAGATCCTCTTCGCGGGCGAGGTGATGCCGCTGCCGACGTTGAAGTACCTTCGGAAGCACTTTCCCGACGCGCTGCTGTCGAACCTGTACGGACCGACGGAGATCACGGTGGACGCGATCTACTGGGTCGCGGGGGATGCGGCTTCGCTGGAGCGGTTGGAGTCGGTTCCGCTGGGGTGGCCCTGCGAGAATTCGGCGATCCTGTTCCTCGACGAGGAGAACCGGGTGGTGACGGCACCGGACGTGCAGGCGGAGATCTGCGTGGGGGGCGTGGGAGTCGGGTTGGGATACTGGAACAATCCGGAGAAGACGCGGGAAGTGTTCATCCAGCATCCGGGCCGGCCGCAGTACCGGGACATCGTCTACAAGACGGGTGACCTTGGGTATGTGTCGTCGCGGGATGGGTTGATCTACTTCAACGGGAGGAAGGATCATCAGATCAAGCACCTGGGCTACCGGATCGAGTTGGGCGAGATCGAGACGGCGCTGCTGAAGGTGCCGGGCGTGCACCAGTGCTGCGTGCTCTACGACTCCGAGCGGAAGGAGATCGTCGCGTTGCATTCGCCGGTGGCTGGACTGGATGCGCGAAAGCTGCAGGCCGCGCTCCGGGGCGCGCTCCCGGCGTACATGATTCCGCGCCGTTATCAGGCGGTGGAGACCTTCCCGGTGACCGCCAACGGCAAGGTGGATCGATCGGCACTCTGGACCCTCTACCAAAAGACCAACCATGGCTGACCCAGCTGACATCTCGCGTCGCATCCAGGAGTTCTTCGAAACCGAGTTCCCGCGTCCGGATGCGGTGCTGACGGACACGACGGACCTGCTCCGGGACTGGCTGATGGATTCCGCGGGCATCGTGAGCACGACGCTATTCCTGGAGTCCGAGTTCGGGATCCAGATGCGGCGTGCGGACATCAACGCGGTGCATTTCCAGAACATCCGGTCATTGACGGCGTACGTCGTGGGGCGGATGGCAAATCCGCGGGGCAAATGAGCGGTATCCTGGGTGGGGCTCCGGTGACGCCGGAGTTGCAGGAAGCGAACAACCGACACCGGCATGGCTGGGTTCTGGCGGTGCTCGGGGTGTTGTGTGTCTACCTCTACTGCTTCACGCACGTGGATCGGATGCTGGGGTTGCCGGCACCGCAGGACCTGGCGGCGCGGATGGGGATCGAGGTCGACCACGTCTTCGACACGGATCGGAACGTGGACAGTGAGATCCACGTTTCCTACAACGCGGAGACCTACTCGAACGACGACGAGCGGATGGTGCTGTTCGTCGGGGTGGGGGTTGCGTTCCTGCTGGCTTACTATCTACCGGTGGCGTGGAAACGTCAGGCATTGCTTGCGGTGACGGTGGTGCTGGCGGCGGTGCTCTACGGTTGGGCGGGGATAGCGCTGTTCCTCGCCTCGCACATTGGGGTGTACCTGATCCTGCATCCAGGGATGGGGCGGCGTCCGGCATACGCGGCGCTGGCTGGGTTCCTGGCCGGGGCTGCGTGGATGTCGAAGTCGGGCGGGATGCTGGCGTTGGCGTATGGCGGGTTGTGGGCGGCTGTCGGGGCCGCATTCTACCGGTTTGTCCTGTTGCCGGGGCTGGGAATGCCGCGGTTGGCGTCGGTCCTGCGGGTGGTGGCGGTGCAGTCGGCGATGATCGTGGTGTTCGCGGGGGCGCTCCTGAACGGATTGGGAGGTGGAGAATGGTCGCTGCCGCTGGGGGTGATGCTGTTCTTTTGGAATTGGGAACGGCTGATGATGTACCACATCGACGTTCAGGACGGGTTGGTCCCGGAGGACATCCCTTTGGATCGGTATCTGGGCGTGTTCCTGTCGCCGGGAACGGTTCCGAACTGGAACTGGGGTGTGACGATCGGGCAGGGGTACGCGTACGTGGAGAACAACTTCCTGGCGGAGGACAAGAACGTCCTGATCCGGAAGGGGCTTCGGTTGTATGGGGTGGCACTCCTGTACACCGTGTTCGGGGACTGGGGACACGAGTGGTTGGTGAAGTTCCTTCGATCGCACGACCTGTATGTGTTCCACCGGGTGAAGAACCTCTCCCGGTACTTCGCCAACGGAGGCGAGGTCAGCACGCCGACGGTGTTGCTGACGACGTTCATCGATGTCTTCCGATGGATGGTGCTGTGGGGTGGGGTGGTGCACTTCAAGGTCGGGACGTGGCTGGTGTGCGGGTACAAGTGCGATCCGTACTTCAACCGGCCGTGGATGGCGACGAACCTGGTGACGTTGTGGAGCCGGTTCACGTTCCACTACCGCGAGTTCCTGGTGCGGGCGTTCTACTACCCGGCGTTCTTCGCGATGCCGAAGGTGGCGAGGTCGATGCGGATCGTGTTGGCGACGTTGGCGGCGGCGACGTTCGGCAACTTCGTCTGGGGCCACATGAGCGAGGCGTTCTTCTACAAGCGGATCCGGTTCGAGAGCCTGCTCGATATCCTGCCGACGTGGCCGTACTTCGTGTTGATCGGCGTGGGGATCTCGGTGTCGGAGCTTTGGCTGCTGAGGAAGAAGCGGCTACGGCGCAAGCCGTGGACACTGGACAAGTGGCTGCCTCTGGACGTGCTGGCGGCGTATCTGACGCTGCAGTTCTACGGATTGATCCACGTATTCTTCTACCGGCATGACGGGGGTTCGACGTGGGACGACACGCGGTTGTTCCTGATTGGATTCGGGATTCACCTCTGACCGACGCGATCCGGTTGGTGGGTGACTCGGGTGGAGCCGTCGTCGGCGCAGTCGAGGTGCAGGGTTCCCGGGGCGGGGTGCGGGTGCGAGACCCGCCAGCGGGCGATGGGGATGGCGACGAGGGTTTCGAGGGTGCGCTGGAGCGGGCGGGCGCCGAGTTGGCGGTCGTACCCGGCGCGGGCGACGGCCTGGACGACGGCTTCGGACCAGGTGAGCCGGAGTCCGGCGGTGGCGAGGCCTTCCCGGGCCGCGAGGTCCTGCAGTTCCTTGCGGGTGATGGCCTCGATGTGTTCCGCGGAGAGCGGGTGGAAGGTGATGACCTCGTCGAGCCGGTTGAAGAACTCGGGTCGGAAGAAGCGGGCGACTTCGCCGGCGTAGTCCGTTTCCCCGGGATTGGTGAACCCCATGCCGCGGGCGGATTCGGCGCCGAGGTTGGAGGTCAGGATGATGACGGCACTACGGAACCAGGTGACGCGGCCGAAGCGGTCGGTGAGGCGGCCTTCGTCGAGGAGGCCGAGGAGGACGTCGAAGACTTCCGGGGCGGCCTTTTCGATCTCGTCGAAGAGCACGACGCAGAAAGGTTGGCGGCGGACACGTTCGATCCAGGGGGACGGGCGGCCCTGGGAATCGAGGAGCAGGCGGCGCGCCGCGCCCCATCCGCTGTATTCGCTCATGTCGAGGCGGACGAGGCGGTCCTTCTGCTGGCCGGCGCCGAAGCAGAAGTCCACGAGCGTGCGGGCAAGGGCGGTCTTTCCGACACCGGTGGGGCCGCAGAAGAGGAGGACGCCGAGGGGGCGGCTGGAGTCGTTCAGGCCGGTCTTGAGTGTGGCGACGACGCGGGTGGCGGCTTCGGCGGCGGCGGGTTGGCCGATGACCTGGGTGGCGAACCTGCTGGAGAGCTCGCGGGTGTCGAGTGGCAGGTCGTCGCGGAGAAACAGCTCGGGCAGGCCGGTATCGCGGATGAAGGCGGCGACGGCATCGGAGTCCGTCAATTCCTGGGTGGCGTTCGGGGTCTTCTGCTTGCGCCTTGAATCCGTGAGCGAGCGGATGAACTGGGCGGCGGGTCCAGGGAAGGCGGAGTAGGGTTGGAAGCGCCGGAACATGCGATGGACCCGGGCGACGAAGCCGGGGCGGAGGGTGAGGCCCGCAGACGCGGCGCGGGTCTCGGCGATGCGGGAGAGCACGCGGTCGACCTCGGACTCGGAGAAGGTAGGGACCAGGACGGGATGGCAGACATCGAGCAGGCCGGGCAGGAGCCGTCGGCAGGCGTCGAGTTCGGTGGGGCTGGCCTCGGCGACGATGCGGAGCTCCCCGCGCTGGAGGTAGGGCAAGAGGAAGGCAGCGACGCTGTTGGCGGGGCCCTGGCCTCCGATGGAAACGAGTTCGAGGAGGTTCTCGACACAGAAGACGCCGTCGATGGCGCCCAGTTGGCGGATGAACTCCTCGCAGCGTTCCTCCCATTCGCCCAGGTAGCGCATGCCGGCGACGATGCGGGCGCCGGTGCCGCGCCAGAAGCGGTAGCGGCTGAGATCGGTGGTGTCTTCGTCGCCGGAGTCGGATTCCTTCGGCTTCTGACGGGAGAGTCGGCGGACGGCGTCGAGCAGGATGGTCGACTTGCCGGAACCGGGTTCGCCGACGAGGACGAGGCTGTTCTTCTCCTGGGAAAGCAGGTTCTGGAGGCGGGTGACGAGTGGATCCCGCTCATAGGCGGCGGACGAGCTCGATGCGCGGTGGCGGTCCTGGAGGAGAGGGTCGGCGATGGTGAAGAGCACCTTCAGATCCGGGCGGGACTCGGGCGGGGGGCGGCGCTCGCCGCCGACCTTCTGGCGGATGACGATCTCGTCGAGTTGGCAGCCAGCGGGGGGAATGCGGAGCGCCACCTGGGACGGGGAGAGGCTACGGAGGGCTTCCTTGACGTAGTGAGCGACGAGGCCCTTGAGGTCGCTGTTGGACTGGAAGGTGAACTGGACTGAAAAGTGCGGAACGACGCAGAGGGACAGCCCGGACTCCTGGGTTCCCACGACGCACGGGACGAGCATCGGGATGGTCTCAGGGCAGGGGATGAAGCGTTGTCCGGACTGGTACTTGGGGCGGACGTCGACGCGGACCTCGATGAGGCGGCAGTCCTGGACCTCCGGTTCGGCGATCCAGGGTTCGTTCTGGAGGTTCCAGTCGATCAGCTCACGGAGTTGCCGGAGGACATCGGTTTGCGTGGATGCGGAGGCGGCGGGTGTCTCGAGCTCGTTGACGATCGTGCCGGAGTGATGTCCGGCGGAGTCCGACCAGAGCAGGACCGGATAGCGACGGGTGATCATGGGATGGCGGGAGGGAAGGTGGCGACGGCACGGGCGAGGGCGTCGTCGATGGCGGGTGGCAGCGGCAGCGACGAGAGCAGGAAGGCGCGGGCCTCGTCCGGGGAAGCGGTGATGGCCGCGAGACGATCGAGGGATCGCAGGTCGTGGAGCTCCTCGATTACCGGGAAGAGGGCGCCGGTGGGAAGGCCGGCGCGGGCGCGGTACTGGATGACGTCGAGGGAATCCAGGTCCGGGGTGACGTCGGATGCGGCCAGGGACTCGGCGAGGTCGCGGGCATCGTTCTCCGACGCGACGGCGGTGACGAGTGAGTTGGAGAAGCGCACTGAACCATCGGGCTGGTCGATGAGCATCCAGTGGGACCCGGGCGGGAGGATGCGGAAGAGTTGCATGCCCTGGACGAGGAAGGCCTCGCGTCTGGGACCGGTATTCCGGCGGGGCCTGCGGGATCGGCGGAGGAACTCGTGCTGGAATCCGGCGAACTGGTCGATGCAGGCGTGGAGATGGGAGAGGGTGCCGGCATGTCCGACCTTGTCCGGGTCGCCGACGGCTCGTTCGACGACCAGGGCGATCTGGTGTTCCGGGGAGCCGGAAGCGAGGGCGTGGAGGAGGGCGAGTTCGAGGAAGAGGGTACCGAGGACGGAGGCTTCGTTGGACGGGCCGGGGTTCTCGCGTTCGTTGAGGTCGGCAAGGTCGGCCTCGAGCGCAGCAGCGGCCCGTTGGCGGACGATCCGCGAGCGGGTGGAGTCGTGGGAGTGCGAGACGACCTTGACCGGCTTCGGCGAGGGCCGGCGGTTGATGGTCGGCCGTGCCCGGAGGGTGTCCGGCAGGGCCTCGACGGTGGAGAGGAGCTGGTGGATCCGTTCGATGCGTTCGCGGCAGAGGAAGTAGCGGGCGTGTTGCTTCGGAAGTTGGCCGAGTTCGATGGGGCCGGAGGGAGCCTCAGGTTCGAGCCGTTCGCGGATCTCGTCGACGACGTCCTCGATGACATCGAGGAGGAACTCGGGACAGCCTTCGGCGAGGTGGTGGGAGAGCTCGCGGGCGCGGGCCGGCCAGAGGATGGAGCGGCTCGCGAACACGACGTTGCGGGTGCGCAGGTCGAATCCATTGGCGGTGGCGTCGAGCTGGGCGACGAGGGGAGCGGTGTCGGTGACGTTCGCGAGGTGAGCGGCGAGGGGTTGTGCGACCTGACGTTCGATGACGCGTTTGAGGGCTCGGGCGCCGAGTTGCGGGTGATAGCCGAGTTGGACGAGCCGCTGGATGGCCGGGGGTGTGGTGAGGAGAAGGCAGCGGCGTCGTCGCAGGCCGTCGCGGTCGAGGACTTGGTTGACGAGGCGTCGGGCGATCCGTTCGAGCTGGGTGCGATCGAGGCTTCGGAATGGGATGACGCGGTCGATTCGGTTGAAGAACTCGGGTCGGAAGAACTGTTCCGCGGCGCGGAGGTAGGTGGCGTCCTCGGAAGCGGGGGCGGAGTTCGAGGTGAATCCGAGGCGGGAGCGAGCTTCGCGGGCGCCAAGGTTGGAGGTGAGGAGGATGACGCTCTGGGAGAAGTCGGCGACGCGGCCGAGGGCGTCCGTCAGCCGGCCTTCGTCGAGGACGGCGAGGAGCAGGTCGGAGACCTCGGGGGCGGCCTTCTCGAATTCGTCGAGCAGGATGACGCTGAAGGGTTGCCGGCGGATGGCGCTGGTGAGGAGGCCATCGGGTTCCGCGGGCGTGCCGGTGAGGCGGGCGGTGCCGGCGCCGTCGACGAACTCGTTCATGTCGAAGCGGAGGAGGCGGTCCTCGGAGCCGAAGAGGAGGCGGGCGAGAGCCTTGGCGGATTCGGTCTTGCCGACGCCGGTGGGGCCCAGGAGGAGAAAGGTGCCGAGGGGGCGGCCGGGGTCGTTGAGCCGCGCCTTCAGGGTGACGAGGATGTCGGCGAAGGCGTGGAGGACCTGGTCCTGCCCGAGGACGCCGGCGCGGAGTTCGCGGAGGATGGCTTCGCGGTCCAGGGTCCGTTGGTCGTCGATGATGGAGAGCTGGAGGCCGCTGATGCGGTGGAATTCGTCGAGGACGGTTTCGCGCTGGATGGAGTTGCCGGCCCTGCGGCTGGCGAGGTGCCGGAGGAAGGAGGCGGCCTTGCCGGGGAAGGCAGCGTCGCCCGAGTGACGGCGCTGGAGCTCGTAGACGGCGGGGACGACCTCGACGTCGAATCGGCAGCGGTGTTCGAGTTCGAGCCGGCGGGAGACATCGATGAGGACGCGGAGCACCTGGGGCTCGGGCGGTTCGGCGAGCGGGACGACGTGGAAGAGGTCGGCGAAGGCGCGGTCGCGTTCGCGGAGGATGCGCCAGGCTTCCGGGGTGATCTCGGCGATGACGCGGACGGAGCGTCGGGCGAGGGCGGGCTTGAGGACCTGGGCGATGTTGAGGTCGGAGGCGTTGCTCTGGCCGGCGGTGAAGAGGCCGAGGAGGTCGTCGAAGTAGAGGGTGCGATCCCGGCGTGCAGCGTGCTCGAGGATGGCGGTGACGCGGCTTTCCCATTCGCCGAGGTGGCTCATGCCGCTGATGAGGCGCATGGGGGAGAGCAGCCAGAGCTCGCGGCCTCCGGCGTATTTCTCGCGCTTGCGGGCGACGGTGCGCCAGGCGAGTTCGTGGAGGAGGGTAGTCTTGCCGACCTTGCGCGGGCCGACGAGGACGATGGGGCGGCGGTCGGCTGCGGCGAGGAGTCGGGCGATTTCGTCGACTTCGCGATCGAGTCCGACGGCGCGCTGGAGGTCGTCGGGGTAGAGGGCGTGGAGGGGGCGACCGATGCGGCGGAGTTCGGATTCGCCGTCGACCTTTTCCTCGGCGCCGAAGAGGAGGGCGCGGGTCTGCTTGGAGGCGGCCTTGGCGGTGGAGCCGGGCTGGAACGCGATGGGAAGCATCGCGAGGCGTGGGCGGCCGGTGAGGGCGAAATCGGCGAGGTCGAGGAAGCCTTCGCGTTCGATGTTGCGGAAGTAGCGGGTGAATACCTCGTTGGCGCGGGCTTCGAGTTGCTGTCCGGGTTGGACCTCGAAGTGGACCGGGGGGATGTTTGGGCTGAACCAGACCTGCCGCCCGAGCGCGTGGTAGCCGAGGAAGAAGAGGCGCAGCTTCTGGGATCCGGAGTCGAGCTCGAGGCGGAGTTCGAGGGCGGCCTGCTCGAGTGGCCCACGCGAGGCCCACTTGGCGAGCCCGTCGTGTCGTGGTTCGGTACCGAGGTTGTGGAGATGGTTCTGGATGTCGGTGGTCAGGCGTGCGAGGGCGCGGCTGAGCTTGTCGGCGCGCTGGACGAGGGAGTGGTCGAAAGCCGGTCGGACGATGAAGGACGGGGGCTTGCCGCCGGCGGCGGGAATCTCCTCGATGAAGACCGGGATGTCGAAATTCACGAGGCCTCCTGTCCGGTGAGGGTGGCGATCTGGAGTTCGAGGCGTTCCTCGATGAGGGTGGCGGCGGTGGCCTTCCAGTCGTTGGCTGGGCAGGGGCGTTCGCCGAGGTGCTGGTCACGCACGAGGTCCTGGCTGGTGAGGAAGGTCCGGCGATTGGAACTGCTGGATGCCTTGATGCGGCCGGGTTGCTCCGGGCGTTCAGGCACCTTCAGGGAGGCAGCATCGCTTTCGTGGGATTGGATCCAGACCACCTGCTCGCGCTTGCCCTCGCGGAAGGTATGGAGTCCGTCCTCGCCGGAGAACCTGGGGAAGAACAGATCCCCTTCGAGATGCAGGACGACTCCCCAGACTTCCTCGGGCAGTGGGTCTGGCCAGACGGTGGCCTGGTTGTGGGGCTTGCGCTCGAGCCGGATTCCGGACTTCCGCGACGTGCCGGTGGCAACGTGAAACTCGATGGCGCGGACGGTGCCGAGCCGGGAAGCGATCCGGTGGTAGGCGCCAACGAATGAGGCAAGGAGTTCGCGGGGTTCTGCGAAGAAGGCGAGAACGATGTCGTCAGGCTTGGGCAGGTGCGCCTTGAAGAGGTCGTGCATCACGCGATGCCGTTCGGCTTCGAGGGCCGAAAGCTGGGTGACGAAGCGCGCGGGCTGGATGGGTTGCCGCTGGTACAGGGGCAGGAGGAGATCGTCCTCGAGTTGATTGATGTCGGACTCCAGTTGCAGGCAGGCGCTCCGGCAGGCGCGGAGGCGTTCGAGGCGGGCCCGGTTCTCAGGTGAAGGCTGGCGGTTCCGGCCGAGGCGGCGCTCTGCGGTTTCGAGGAGGTGGAACTCGTCGTCGATCTGGGAGCCGGCGATGCTTCCCGCGAGCTGGCTGATCCTGCGGCGCAGGAGGGTGGTTTGGTTGGCGAGGTTTTTCGGGGTCTCCGCCTGGAGGGGCGAGGTGGGCGGGAGTCCTTCGGCCGCGAGATTCTCGCCGGGAACCGGCCGGACCTGCACGTCGGGTCGGTTGTCCCTCCAACGCACGACTGCTTCGAGTTGCACGCCGGACGGGTGCGAGATCAGGCCGTCAGCGAGGGGGACGAGGAGCTGTCGGGCGATGGTCCTGCGGAGCGGGCGTGCGCCATACCGGACGTCGTAGCCTTCGGCGGCGAGGTGGCGTGCGACCTCGGGTTCGATGCGGAGGTTGACGGGGCGGAAGCGCAGGCCGTCGCGGAGGCGGATCTCTTCGAGGTGCCGGGTGGCGATCTGGAGGACGACGGATTCCTCCAGCGGGAGGAATGGAACGACGGCATCGATGCGATTGAAGATCTCGGGACGGAGGAAACGGCGGACGGCATCGGAGAAGTGTTCTCCGGCGGAGTCCCGACGGGAGCCGCCGGTGCGGAATCCCACTGGGCCGGTGTGGAATCCCTGGGCACCGAGGTTGGACGTCATGATGACGACGCTGTTGCAGAAGTCCGCGACGCGGCCGGCGGCGTCGGTGAGGCGCCCATCGCCGAGGAGTTGGAGGAGCAGGTCGAAGAACGAGGGATCTGCCTTCTCGAATTCATCGAGGAGGATGACGCTGAACGGTTGTTCGCGGACGCGGGCAGTCAGGAGGCCTTCGGTGCCACCGGTGGTCGGGCCGCCGATGAGGCGTTGGACCGCGATGGGGTCGGCGAACTCGTTGAGGTCGAATCGGACCATCCGGGCGACGTCGCCGAAGAGGAACCGGGCGGTGGCCTTGGCCATCTCGGTCTTGCCGGTGCCAGTCGGGCCGATGAAGAGGAATGAGGCGAGCGGCTTGCGGGGACGGGAGAGTCGGGCCTTGACCATCGCGAGCAGGTTCAGGACGCGATCGACGGCAGCGGGTTGGCCCACGACGCGCTGGGAGAACCAGGTCCGCGTCTCGTCGAGGTCGAGCGGGATGTCGTCGTCGAGGAGGACGTTGGGCAGGCCGGTTTCGCGGGAGAAGGCCTGGAGGACGGAGGATTCGGAGAGGGATTTGTCGGGGAACTGGTCGGCGAGAAGGTTGCGGAGGAATCGGACGGGGCGGCCCGGGTTAGCGGAATAGGTCGCGTAGCGGGTGTGGAGTTGGTGGAGTCGGTCGAGGGCGCGGACCGTCTGCGCGGGTGGAGCCGAGGGCTTGCCGGGGGTGGCGTCGACGATTTTCTGAAGGATCAGGCGGAGCTGGGCCTCGCTACGTTCCGGGATGGTCCATTGCTGGAAGGCGGCGAGGAGATTGGGTTCCTGACGATCGATGGCGGCGAGTTGATCGGGGGTGGCCTCGGCGATGGCGAAGATTTCGCCGCGGGCAATCCAGGAGCGGAGGAATCCGCCGACGCTCTGGCCGTCGCGGGACACCTTCCCGACCTCGGTGAGTTCGGCGAGATTCCCGAGGTGGAGGACGGCGCGTGTGCGCGCGATCTCCCGGCAGAGTTGCTGGCAACGTTCCTGCCACATTCCGAACCCCACGGGCCCGGACATGAGCCGGGCGGCGGTGGTCGTCCAGAAGGGCGTGTGGGCGAAGCCGAGCTCGGCCCGGCGGCGGGCAAGTTCGCGGACGAGGGCGGTCTTGCCGGTGCCGGGTGGCCCGATGATGAGGAGACTGCGTCGGTTGGGGCCTGAGGTGGCTTCGACGAGTCGTTGCAGGTCCTCGTCGAGTTCGTAGGCCACTTCGGCCTGGGCCTTGACCGGCTTCGGCTGGCCCGGTTCGGAGAGGAATGGTGGGAGTTCATCGGCCAGCTGCGAGAGGATGGCCCCGCGGTCCGGGGTGTCGTCGTCCGACGCGGCCTCCTGCTTGGGTGACTGGCGTTGGATGGCGACCGTGAGGGGCTCCGTCCGGAGGGCGCGGATGCGCGCGAGCTCCGCGAGCCGGGCCAGGTTGGGCGGCTGGGTTTCGCTGGATAGGATGAGGCGGACGTGTTCCTCGACGTTCTGCCGCAATTGGGCGGATCGGGTGGCGAAGACGTGGGCACCCAGCACCGGGACGTAAGCCTGAAGGCGGGTTCCCTCCGTCCATCTGGCGAAATGGATGGTGACGGTCACCGGGGATTCCCACTCGGCCGAACGCCGGGGCGGCGTGAACGTCACGTCGATGGAGTCGAGCTCGATCGGGACGCCGATCCGGCGCCGATGCAGGGAGATGGTGGGGACGAGGCTGGAGTCCTCGAGCAGGGTCTTGGCCTTGGCCGCAAGGGTGGCATGGCCTGGGCGCGAACCGTCCTCCAGCGCGGAAACCTCGGGCAGAGCCAGGGCTTCGCACAGGTGAACGTCCTCGTCCAGGACGCGGATCAGGCAATTGAGGTCGATTGACTCCGGGGGCATGAGCGGATGCTGGGGCAGATGATGGACGAGAATGGCCTCGGGGGGAATCCCAGGACTCACGGAAGGTTTGGGTGGGGCGCATCTTGACGCTGCCCCCAGCGAGAGGTGGGGCGAGTGTCTTCACGAGACGGCCAGGAGGCCCAGGTTTCAAGTTTCAAGGTTCCGACTTCAAACTTGAACCTCAGAGCTTCAAACTCTGAGCCGTACCCATGCGATTGAAGGCGGGGACAGGTTCACGCGGAGACGCGGAGACGCGGAGAAGGGACACTGGGATGGAGGGCTGAGCAGTCACCGTTTGGTGAATGACGTCCGACGTTGGAAGGTTGAGGACCTGACCCTCTCTCCGCGCTCTCCGCGGCTCCGCGTGAGAATTCTGCCGCATGGATACGGCTGAGGCGGCTCGACGGAGTCTCGCCCCACCGGATTCGGGGGCAGTGCCAAGATGAGCCGCCCGTGGCGGCGGGTGGTAGAAGTCGCTCCCCCTTCGGCGGCGGGTTGGCTAGGGTTTGGCCCATGCAAATCCAGGTTGGAATCGTCACGATCTCGGATCGGGCGTCGCAGGGAGTCTACGAGGACCTCGGCGGGCCTGCCTTGAAGGCCGCCTCGACAGGTTACGGATGGAGCGTGGTGGCTGAGGAGTTGGTGCCGGACGAGAAGGCGGCGATCCAGCGCGCGATCCGCCAGTGCGCGAACCGAGGCGCGCAGTTGGTGTTGACGACGGGCGGGACGGGGATAGCCCGTCGGGACGTGACGCCGGAGGCGGTGCGGGAGATTGCGGACAAGGAGTTGCCCGGGTTTGGGGAGGTCATGCGGATGAAGAGCCTCGCGTTGACCCCCAATGCGATCCTGTCGCGGAGCCTGGCGGCCTCGGTGGGACCCGTGCTGGTGATCTGCCTGCCGGGCAAGCCGGCAGGGGCGGTGGATTGCCTGGGATTCGTGGTGGGGGCGATTCCGCACACGGTCAAGGTGCTGCAGGAGGTTCCGACCAGTTGCTGATGGTTGGATGCGAGCCTTTCGGGGAGGATTGCCCAATCGAGAGCGACCGAGGGGGCATCGGGTCTATCGATTCAGGGATTGGAAGCGGGATGGCGTAGGAATGGGCCCGGCGAAACTGAGAACCACATGAAAAACGGACGAAACTATCCTTTGCTGCTGGCGAGCCAGTTCCTGAGTGCGTTTGGCGACAACGCGATCCTGGCGGTGATCGTGGGCCAGTTGACGCGCATGCAGAAGGCGGGGGTGATCACGGAGGAGACGCTCAGGGCGAGGAGTGCGCTGTACACGATGCTCCTGTTTGTTCCGTACATCTTCCTGGCGCCGCTCGCGGGCTACCTGAACGACCGGTATGCGAAGACGTCGTGGTTGGTCGGTGGCAATGCGGTGAAGTTGCTGGGGACCTTGGTTTGCGGTCTGAGCATCTGGCTTGGGTACGAATGGCAGATTCCGGGGTACCTGATCGTCGGGGTTGGTTCGTGCCTCTACGGCCCCGCCAAGTATGGGATCCTGCCGGAGATCCTGCCTGCGGACCGACTGGTGAAGGCGAACGGAACGGTCGAGTTGCTGACGCTGCTGGCGATCATCGTGGGGGCCGTGGGCGGGGCGGCGATGATCGATCAATTGTCGCTGGAGACCTGCTACGCGGTATTGCTGGGCGTATTCGGGCTTTCGTTGGGCTTGAACAAGGCCATGCAGGCAACGCGAGGGAATCCGCTGATCCAGCTGAGCGAGAGTATTGCAGGATTCGGCACCCATCTGCGGGATTTGTTTGTGGACTCGCGGTTGGCCCGGGTGCTCGTCGGAACAGGACTGTTCTGGGTGTGCGGGGCGGCGATGAAGATCAACTTCCAGGCGTGGGGGCTTGGGGTGCTGGGGTTGGGGACGAACCTGCAAGTCTCGCTGCTGGGGCTGTGGTTGAGCGTGGGGGTGATGGCAGGGTCCATGGCGGCGGGTCACCTACACCGGGTGGGTGATCTGAGCTGGACCCGGCGATATGGATTCCTTCTGGTCGTGACGTTGGGGTTGATCGGGACGGTGGAGGTGGTCCCATGGCTCAAGGGGACGCAGGTCATCGGGAAGATGACGTTCTTTCCGTGGGTGATCTGCCTGCTGGTGTCAGCGGGTTTCGCGGCGGGCCTGTTCCTGATCCCGCTGAACGCGGCCCTGCAGGCGGAATCGGATTCGACGAAGCTGGGGAAGACGATCGCGGTGCAGAACCTGATCGACAACATCGGCATGCTCCTGGCGGGCGGGTTGGTGTCGGCGTGCGTGGCCTCGGAGCGAATGGTGGGAGTTAAGATCAGCGCGGGGCAGGTTTTCTTCGTGCTGGCTGGCTTGGTGCTTCTGGTGCTGCTTTGGCTCCGGTTCCCCAAGCGGACGGCGGGCAACTTGCCTGCCCACGGATAGGACTGAAGGCGGAGTGGTGGGAATGGACAGGGGAATGCAGGGTGGGATTGTTGAGGCGGTGGTGTTGAACGGGACAAGAGCATGAAGCTGATTCTGGGAATCCTATTGAAGCTGTGGTTTCGCTTCCGCGCGTTTGACACGTCGGTCCTGAGCGCGGCGGGGCCGGTGTTGCTGATCCCGAATCATGTCTCATGGCTGGACTGGGCATTCCTGGCAGCGGTGCTGGACGACGACTGGAAGTTCGTCACGAGTTCCACGACCGCCGAGACCTCCTGGCTGCATCGGAAGATCATGGTGAACGGCCGGACGTTTCCGGTGGATGCGACCTCGCCGTACGCGGCGAAGCGGATGGCAGAGTTCCTGTCGGGTGGCGGCCGCTTGGTGCTGTTTGCCGAGGGGCGGATCACGCTGACGGGTTCGATGATGAAGCTCTACGACGGCACGGGCTTCCTGCTGCACAAGACGCGGGCGAAGGTGATCCTCTGCTACCTGCGGGGGGCGGTGCGAGTGCCGTTCGTGCGCCATGATGGATGGACGAAGTGGTTCCCGAAGGTGACGGCGCACTTCAGCCCGTTGTTGGAGTCGCCGTTGGTGGAGGGCGTCTCAAACACGGTGGCGAGGCGGCGCCTGACCGCGTGGTTGCGGGACCAGATGCTGCGGCAGCAGTACGAGGTGGAGATGGGGTTCGGACCGTCGCATGTGTTGGCGGCGGTGGCGGAGACGGCATCGAAGCTACCCGGGAAGGAAGTCTTGGAGGATGTGACCTTCCAGCCGTTGACGTTCCGGCGGTTGATGACCGGGGTTGGGGTGTTGGCGGGGCGGTGGCGAGAGTTGCTGGGAAAGACGCCGATCGGCGGGCGGGTGGGGGTCCTCCTGCCCAACGTGAACGCGGTTCCGGTGACCTTGCTGAGCCTGTGGGCGGTCGGCCGTGTGCCGGCGATCCTCAACTTCTCCACGGGCATTCCCGTGATGAAGCTCTGCCTGGAGCTGGCCGGGGTGAAGCAGGTGATCACGTCGCGGGCGTTCCTGCAAAAGGCGAAGCTGGAACTGACGCCGTTGACGGCCGCGGGGGTGGAGTTGGTCTACCTGGAGGATGTGCGGGCCGGGGTCAGCGGGATGGCGAAGCTGGCGTGCTTGCTGCGCAACGTCGTGAGTTGTGGGGGAGCTTATCGGGGGCTGTCGGCCGGTGCGGACGACGCTGCGGTGATCCTGTTCACTTCGGGTTCGGAGGGGATTCCGAAGGGGGTGGAGCTGACACACCGGAACCTGCTGGCCAACATCCGGCAGATCACGGTCCACCTCGACGTGACGGACCATGAGCGGTTCTTCAACGCGATGCCGCTGTTCCACAGCTTCGGCCTGACGACGTGCACGCTGTTCCCGTTGGTGCAGGGTTATTACATCTTCCTTTATCCGTCGCCGCTCCACTACCGGGTGGTGCCGGCAATGGTCTATGAGAAGGCCTGCACGGTGGTGGTCGGGACGAACACGTTCCTGAATGGATACGCGCGCAAGGCGCACGCGTACGACTTCAATTCGGTCAAGTACCTCGTGGCGGGCGCGGAGAAACTTCAGGAAGCGACGGCGAACACCTGGGCGCGCCAGTTCGGTATCCGCATCATCGAGGGATACGGCGCGACGGAGTGTAGCCCGGTCCTGTGCGCGAATTCGCGGATTGATCCGAGGTTTGGATCGGTAGGGCGATTCCTGCCCGGGATCGAATATCGGTTGGAAGCCGTGCCTGGCATCGATGGAGGCGGCCGCCTTTTCGTCCGCGGGGCGAATGTCATGCGGGGGTATCTGAATGCGGACGCCAACGCGAAGTTCCAGGCGATGGGGGGCTGGTACGACACGGGAGACTTGGCGCGGGTGGATGAAGATGGGTTCGTGTTCCTGATGGGACGTTTGAAGCGCTTCGCGAAGGTGAGCGGTGAGATGGTGAGCCTGACCGCGGTGGAAGACGCGTTTGCCGGGGCCTTCCCGCAGTATGGCAACCGATGCGAAGTCGCGGTGGTGGCGGTGCCGTGCGAGGACAAGGGGGAGAAGTTGGTGGCCGTCACGAACGAGCCGCGCCTGAACCTGGCGGAGTTGCGGGAAGTCATCCGCGCCAAGGGACTGACGAACCTCGCGGTGCCTCGGGAGATCCGGACGGTTCGCGAGATTCCGAAGCTGGGGACGGGGAAGACGAACCACCGGGAATTGATGGCCCTGATGGAATCCGGGGCTTGATCCGCGCTTCCGTCCGGCAGGCGTTGGTTGCAGGGTGAGCGGATGCAAGCGGATGCGGACCTCCTGAAGGAAGTGTCGTTGTTTCAGTTTCTGGACGATCGTGAGCGGGCTGACTTGGCGGAGCTTTTGCACGTGGTCCGACTGAAGGCGGGCGAAGTGTTGTTCCAGATCGGGGAGCCGGGTGATGCGCTGTTCGTGTTCCGGTCTGGGCAAGGCGAAGTGTTCTTCAAGAATGACACCGGCGAACGGATCGTGCTGGAGGTGGT
Source organism: Limisphaerales bacterium (assembly GCA_965284395.1). GTDB lineage: Bacteria > Verrucomicrobiota > Verrucomicrobiia > Limisphaerales > UBA9464 > UBA6176. The sequence goes on from OZ260084.1 coordinate 3,459,285, forward strand.
GACGGCGGGGGATTTTGTCGGGGAACTATCCCTGCTCGACCGCGGGAGCCGCAGCGCAACGGTGGTGGCCACTCAGGACACGGAGGCGCTGAGGCTGGATCGGGCGGGGTTGGAGAAGTTCCTGACGCTTCGTCCTCAGGCGGCGATGGATCTCTTGGCGGCCATGGGACGACGGATGCGGGTGAGTGCGGAACGGTTGCGTCACACGGCTTCCCGCAACGTGAACGAGGAGGTCGAGGACAAGCGGTCGATGGTGCAGAAGGCTGCCGATTGGATCGCCGAGTTTGCCGGAAGCATCTCGTTCCTGATGATCCACGTCGTGTGGTTTGGGTCCTGGCTGCTGGTGAATTCCGTGAAGATCCCGGGCTTGAAGCAGTTTGACCCATTCCCTTTCGGGTTCCTGACCCTGACGGTGTCGCTGGAGGCCATCTTCCTGTCCGTCTTCGTGCTGTTGAGCCAGAACCGCCAGGCCGCCAAGGACCATGTGAGGTCCGACGTGGAGTATGACGTGAACCTGAAGGCGGAACTCGAGATTGCCCATCTCCACGAGAAGGTCGACAGGTTGACAGCCGATGTCCTGCTGCGGTTGGAGCGCATCCAGCAGGGGGTAGGCGCATCGGCGGGACCTGGGATCTCGCAGTCCAAGGCACCTCAGGAAGTCCGGCAGTTGCCCCCGGAAGGTTGAACCATCAAGGAGCTGGCTCGACCCAGTCGTAGGCAGACAGGGCGCGGAGCTCGCGGACGAAGAGCTGGTTGCCGGCGAGGCCGAGATGGGCCCATGTATCGTCACCTACCTTGCGCTTGTCGAGGATCTCGAACTTCTCGGGCGTGGCGTGGAGCAGGAACAGGATTCCCCTTTCGTCCAAGGCAAGGATGCGGTCCTTGGCAGAGATGAGACTCCAGTACTTTCCGAAGCCCTCGCCAGAGGTCCATTTTTCGGTGCCGTTCGAGACTTCGATGCAAAGCGCCCGCTGGTTGCGCAGGTGGAGGTAGGCGTGGCCATCGATCAGGACCGGGGAGGTCATGTATCCCTGAGCCTTGAATGACCACGCGGGTTTGACCACGAAACGCTCGCCCTCCCGGACGATGTCGTATGCCAGCGTCTTTCCGCCGTAGGTGCTGGTGAAGAGCCGGTTGGTGGAAACGACGGTCGGGGTCAGAATGTTCATTCCCCGGAATGCCTCGACAGGGGTGGACCAGAGTTCCTTGCCGGATTCCGGATCAAGGCCGGCAAGGTGGGTGCGGGACTGAACGACGAGTTGGTCTGCCCCAGCCAGTTGGGCGAGGACCGGCGAACTGAAGGCACTTCCGTTCATGCCTCCCCCGTCGGCCATCGACCTCCAAAGGATCTTGCCGGTCTTCTTGTCGAGTCGGACGACTCCTCCGCCTGCCTGTACGAAGAGGGCGTTCGAGGTCACAAGCGGGGAACAGACGAAGCCGAAAGCCGGCAACTCAGTCTTGAGCTCCGCCGGGAAGTCCAGTCGCCAGCGGACGGCGCCGGTTCCAGCATCAAGGCAGACAAGAACGTCGCGCATGCCGGCTACGTACAAGGACTCCCCGTCCCACGCCGGGGTTGAACGGATCCAGTCCCCGTTGGATTTGGCAAAGAACGGCACCTTCATGGCACCCTCCCAGTTGGTGCTCCAAAGCTCTTTCCCGGTTTTGCGGTCCAGTGCGCGGACGACTTCCATCCGGGCGTCTACCGTCTCGGTCGTGAATACGCGGTCGGGAGTGACAATCGGGCCGGAATAGCTGGGGCCCAGCGGCACGCGCCAGCTGAGCTTGAGGTGGGTTTCGGCCAACTTGCTGGGCCAGACGTCGGTGCGCAGGAGACCGTCGCGGTCCGGTCCCCGCCACTGAGGCCAAGTGTCAGACGCCCCGAGTTGAACAGACGTGACGAAGACCAAGGACAGCAGGGTGGCGAATCGGCGTAGCATTCTGCCCAACCGTATTGCGGAAACCGAATCGGGCAACCGACTCCCCTCGGCCGTCTGAAATGCAAGGGACTCCCATCAGACTGAGTCTGATTCCCCTGTATCCGACCCTTGCAGACGGGAAAGCTGATAGGCAGAGGGCTTCTTCCACCGTCGGTGGACCCAGAACCAGTTCGCCGGGTCCTTCCGGACGGCCGCTTCGAGGTGGGCGTTGACCTCAAGCATGATGTCGGCCTGCGACCGAGGGGAACCGTCCGGACCCCTGGTTGGGATGGGACTACTGAACTCTAGCCGCCAGTGTCCGAGTCGGGTGCGGTAGCAGACCCCGACCGCGAGGGGCGCATGAAACCTCTGGGCGTAGACGGCTGGCGCCGCGCCGGTGGAGCAGTGATGTCCGAAGAACGGGAGCCAAAGCCCCTTGTTTCCGGCGTGTTGGTCCGAGAGCAGGCCGAGGAGAAGATTTCCCTGATTCAGTGCGGTCCTGAGCTTTGCTCCGTCCCGGGTCCTCTCGAAGAAGAGGATGCCGGATTGGCTCCGAAGCCGCTGGAGGACGCGGTCGATCGCGTCCGGTTTGAGAGCACGGTAGGTGGTTGCAAGCTGCCTCCCGCCCGCGAACGGCCGCAACCGGGCAAATACTTCGAAATTGCCAAAGTGCCCCAGGGCGACCACGGCCACCTTGCCATCGGGCGGGATAAGGGGCTCGAAGCCGGAGACCTCGATGCGGCCGCGAATTTGCGCGTCGCTCATCGAGGCGGTCTTGATAGCCGCACAATAACTCTCACCAAGCCGCTTAAAGTGTTCCTTGGCAATTGCTTCAATAGCCCTCGTGTTCAGTTCGGATCCCAGGGCGAGATCGAGGTTCTCCAGGGCGACCCTCCGATGACGGCGGTCCAGGCACCACGCGATGCTGCCGAGGAGGCGGCCGAGCCGGGCCGCGACGTCGAGAGGGATCGACTGGAGAAGTGCGACGACGAGGTGAGCGATGCCAGCGAGGAGGGTGCCCATGAGAAAGCGAGCGTCCGGTGAGGATGTCAGACGAGATTTTGGAAGCGACCGGAATCCATGACGGGCCGGTGAGGTTGGGCACGACAAACTGCTGTCTGGCTGGAAGGAGGTTCTCCACTTGAAGGAGGGTGGATGGAGGCAGCGAAGCGGAGGGCTGCCGAGGGGTTCACCCTTGGAACTGCCGGTGGGAAGCAGAGATGGAGAAGTGGAAGTTCGGGCTTGTCCTGAGGGAAATCAGTGCTTTTCTGTTGGTTGAGAGGTGGCTGAGACAGAGTGAGTTGGGGAAATATGCGGTTGACATCGAGTGCACCCTCCCTAGGCTCGCCACGTACGAAAGCCAACCTCCGAAGGGTTTAGACCATGAAGATTTCTGGATACCTCTCTCGCCTCGCTCTCGCTGGTGCCATCCTGGCACTGACGAGCATGCTGGTTTCTGCCGCCCCCCAAGCCGGCCAAGTCCAAGTGACCCGAGTTCGCGGCACGGCGTCTCTCGGCAATAACCCTGCCAAGGTTGGTGACACCGCTGGACCTGGCACTGTCATCAAGACGGGAGCCGGCTCTCAGTTGGACCTCAACCTCGGGGTCAACGGTCCCGACATCACGATTTCTGCTGAGACTACTGTGACCGTCGATGAACTGACCTTTGATGACGCGGGTCCTGAAACGGTCGTCACGACCAAGTTGAACCTGCAGGCCGGCAAGGTTGCTGGGTACGTCAAGAAGACCTCCGGGCAGTCGAGTTACACCGTTGTCACCCCAACCACGACCGCCGCAATCCGCGGTACTACCTACATGGTGACGGCAGAGGGTGATGTTTACGTTTGGGAAGGCTGCGTGAATGTATCGTCCGGGGGGGCTCAGTTCTCTGTCTGTGCCGGGCAGCACTTTGATCCCCGCATCGGCAAGGTGGTTCCGAATCCCCTTCCTCCCGTGGTTCCGCCCCGCGTTCAGCCGCCGGTCATCCCGGTTGGCCCGGTGATCAACCTTTCTCCGACGCAGCCCAAGAAGGGTGCAGCGCCTATCGAAACCGGTGGCGAGCCTACCAACGACGGCGACTCATCCAAGAAGTGAGTGTGGTCTCGGCGCAGTGATTCGAGAGGTGCTGCGCCTTGGACGAGAATCGGCCCGGAGCCATCCAGCTCCGGGTCGTTTGTTTTGAAAGCTTGCCGCCATGCGTGTCCGACTCGCCTATTCCCTCCGCCAATTGATGGCGCGTACGTCGATGTTTGTATCGCCGGTCGCGGTTGGTGTTGGGCTCGTGCTGTGCGCGGTGGGCTTCTCGAGCTGCTCGAGGATGCTTGACCAGCGAGTCAAGACCCGGCAGGCGGCATCTGGAGATGCCGCTGGGATGGGACTTGCGGGAACCGACTCTTGGCGGACCCTCGAGGCCCAATCGAGGCAGGCCGAGGAGTGGCAGCGACTGGATATCCTGCAGCGCTTGGAATGGCTGCTTTACGATTGGAGGGTGCAGTTGGCGGTGAACTCGGACCAGACGCCTTCGCTGGTGGGGTTGGTGTACGCGAGCGACAACAGCGTGGATCGGGTGGCGAATGGGGAGGCGTTCCCTGGTACTGGCGAGAAGTACGACCTCTTTTGGCCTCGCTGGCCGGTGTATGGGCGTGTCTTGCGCGAGTTGCGCGCTCAGGGGGCTGCAGCCGTTGCCTTCGACGTCCTGTTCATGGATCGACGCCTGAGCGAGGACAACCTCCAGATCCTTGAGCGGAAGGGGGGCGTGGATGCCACGAACGTGGTTCGATCAGACGATCGGTTCGGGCTGGAACTACGAAGGCCAGGTGCCTCGGCCACGGTGGCGGTGATCCCTGGAAAGATGCCAGTCCCGGTGGTTCATGCAGGGGCTGGCCAGGTGGGAGACGCCATTTCGCCGCGGGACGCGGATTCTGTGGCGCGCCGGGTTCGAGCCATGACGCGGATGCGGTGGGTCAACCCTGAGATTGGAGTGTTTGCACAGCGGAACGGGGTGGATTGCTCGGTGGATGACGATGGATCGGTGCATGTTCACAGGCCTGGGCCAAATGAGACGAACTTCGTGCTGAAGCCTGATGAGGAGGGGAAGATTCTGCTTCCGGTCAGCCAGCGCTTTTCCAGAAAAGTCCCAGTCTATCAGGAAAAATGGGTGTGGCATCTGGGAATCGCATTGGCAGGCGAAGCGCTGGGTCTTGACCTCGACAATCCGCAGATCACGCCAGGGGCGGTACGTCTGAAGGGGACCAACGGGGTTGAGCGGGTCCTGCCCGTGGATGATCGAGGATATGTTCTGGTCGACTGGAGGTTGGGGATGGCCCAGACCAACCTGGTCCTCAGCGAAGACGTCGTTGACGTGCTCGTTGCTTCTCAAAACCGCGAGTTTGATCCGGATCCGATCGAGCCGAAGTGGACGAACCGGGTCGTGGTGTTTGGATCGACGGCCTCGGGGAACAACCTCTCCGACTTGGGCGCCACGCCGCTGACGAAGGCAGACTTCCTGGTAACGACCCACATGAACGTGGCGGACATGGTATTGCGTGGTTCCTTCATTCGGAGCATTGGCGCTGTCTCGGAGGGCCTTCTGGTGGCTTTGATGGGCGTGATCGCCGCCGTCCTGACTTGGCGGTTGCGTGGCATCGTGTTGCCAGGGGTCATTCTGGCCATCGCTGTTGCGTGGACGGGAATCTGTGTCTGGAGCTTCCGGGAACACCGGGTATGGCTTCCAGTCGCCCACCCGGTGTTCGCCGGCCTGTTGATCCCGTATCTGGGCATGGTGACCACCAGAGCGTTCGTCGAGCAGCGGGAGCAGCTCCGGGTTCGGCGGTTCTTCGAAAAGATGGTTTCCCCCGACATCGTTGAAGAGGTGTTGAAGACCCAGGAGCTGGGCAAGGTAGGTGCAGGTGCGAGGCGTCGACTGACCGTGTTTTTCGCAGACATCCGGGGCTTCACCGAGATGACAGATCGCTATCAGGCAGCCGCCGAGAAGTATGTGGCCGAGCATGGCCTGGATGAGGCGGCGGCGGAGCGGTACTATGAGCACCAAGCCAGCGAGGTCCTGGCCACGGTCAACCTGTACCTGGCAACGATTGCTGACGTGATCAAGTTCCACCGGGGAACGCTCGACAAGTACATCGGGGATTGCGTCATGGCTTTCTGGGGTGCACCGCTTTCAAACCCGAGGCATGCGCTGGACGCCGTGCTGGCTGCACTGGATGCGCAGTGGGCGATTCAGTATTTGAACGAGGCCAGGACTGCGGAGACCGCGAGACGGGAGGCTGAGAATCCCGCACGGATTGCCCGGGGCGAGCCACCTCTGCCGGCCCTGCCTGTCCTGAATCTGGGCAGCGGTCTCAACACGGGTGACATGACAGTCGGCTTCATGGGGTCCGAGGCCCATATCAGGAACTATACGGTCTTTGGCCGGGATGTGAATCTGGCCAGCCGTCTGGAGGGGGCATCCGGTCATGCCCGTATCCTGATCGGCGAAGCGACCTTTGCGGACATTCGTCGGGATGCGCCGGAACTGGCCGAGTCGTTCAAGGCGTTGCCACCGGTTACAGTGAAGGGATTCCGTCAGCCGGTCCTCGTTTACGAGGTGCCCTGGCAGCAGGCGAGGGAGTCAGCCCTGCGCTGCGCACCGCTGCTGTCCAAATCGCTGCTGGCCTAGGGCGGGGGAGGCCGGGGCCGGTTGACCGGAAGCCGGCTCGGAGGCACGGTGGGTGCATGAAGACTGTTCTTGTGGTTGCACTCGGAATGGTGGCGGCCTGCCTGCACGGTGCCGATTGGCCACGTCATCGGGGTCCCGATCACAACGGAATTTCAGCCGAGAGTGACTGGGTTGTGTCCTGGCAAGGCGGACAGCCGAAAAGGTTGTGGAAGGCGTCGGTGGGGACCGGGTTCTCTTCGGTGGCCGTCGCAGGTGGAAAGGTCTTCACCGTCGGGAGCGACGGTCTCAAGAAGGGAGGCAAGGACGTAGTTTACTGTCTGGATGCCGAGACGGGGAAGACGGCGTGGACATTTGGGTATTCGCAGGACCTTGACCCCAAGTATTACGATGGCGGGCCTGGCGCGACTCCCACGATTGACCGTGGTCACGTCTACGTTGTTGGCCGGCATGGATGGGTGCATTGCCTGAACGCCGATACGGGCTCGGTCGTCTGGAAGCGACACCTGGCGTCTGAATCTGGGCTCAAGGTGCCGGAGTGGGGCTTCAACAGCTCGGTGCACATCGAGGGCGATCAGGCGGTCCTGAACGCTGGTTCGCACGGGATCGCCCTGGACCGGTTGACGGGGAAGGAACTTTGGGTCAGTGGAAAGGACGAAGCTGGGTACGGGACTCCCGTTGCCTTCACCTGGAAGGGGCGGCGTTTGCTCGCCATGTTCGCAGCGAAGCACGTGGTGGCGGTGGACCCGAAGGACGGAGCCGAGGTTTGGCGGGTTGCATGGAAAACGTCGTACGACGTGAATTCCTCGGACCCGGTCATCTCGGGAAACCGGATGTTCGTGAGTTCCGGGTACAACAAAGGCGGGGCTGCTTATGACCTGTCAGGTGCGGCGCCCAAGCAGCTTTGGTTCAACAAGGAGCTCCGAACCCATATGGCAGGCTCGGTGATCATCGGGAACCATGTCTATGGGGTCGACGGGCAGGGGGACGACAAGGACTCTCGGTTGAAATGCCTCGACCTCGAGACGGGAGCGGTCAAGTGGACCTCACCCCAGTCGGGGACAGGCAATCTGACTGCGGCCGGGGATCGGTTGCTTTGGATCACCGGAGGAGGGGAACTTGTGGTAGTGGAGGCCAAGCCTGGCAGCTACCGTGAGATGGGACGGGCTCAGGTTAGCGGGGGTAAACACTGGACTGCACCCACGATCGCCAATGGCCGGCTCTACGTGCGAAGTGCCAAAGGCGATCTGGTGTGCGTGGATCTCAGGGCTTCAGCCCAGTAACTGGGAACGGGAGTCCCGGCACTGGAGCCGGGCTCCCGGGCTAGTCATCCCTCGAACACTCAGGATGCAACAGGGCCGGCCGGTACCCCAGCCGCGAGCGGCTTCGCGTGAAGGCGCTCGTGCGCGGCAGCAATAAAGCCCCGGAACAGAGGGTGGGGGGCGTTCGGTTTCGAGAAGAACTCCGGGTGATACTGGGATGCGATGAAGAAGGGATGATTCGGGATCTCAATCACTTCGACGAGGCTATTGTCCGGAGTTGTTCCGGCGAAGACGAACCCGGCCTTGGAGTACAACTCGCGGTAGTCGTTGTTGAACTCGAACCGGTGGCGGTGCCGCTCATGGATCAGGTCGGCCTGGTAGAGGGCTTGCGTCTTGGATCCGTGTAGCAGACGACAGTTCTGCGCGCCGAGTCGCATGGTGCCGCCCTTCTGGGTGACTCCCTTCTGGCTTTCCTGCAGGTCGATCACCGGATGGGGCGTGTTTCGATCGAACTCTGTGGAGTGGGCGCCGGCCAGCCCCAGCACATTCCGGCCGAACTCGATGACGGCGATCTGCATGCCGAGGCAGAGTCCCAGGTAGGGGAGTCCGTTTTCCCGGGCATAGCGAGCTGCCCGGATCTTTCCCTCGATCCCGCGATCGCCGAAGCCGCCAGGGACGAGGATGCCGCCTAGGCCTTTGAAGATCTTGGCAGGATCGCCGGTTTCCACTTCTTCGGCCTCGATCTGCTCGATCTGAACGCCACAATCGTTGGCGATTCCGCCGTGGATCAAGGCCTCGTACACGGATTTGTATGCGTCCTGCAGTTCGATGTACTTGCCCACGACGCCGATCCGGACGCGGTGCTGGGGAGCGATCAGGCGTCGTATGATGTCCTGCCAGTGCGACATCTTGGCCTGCGGGACGTCGAGGTTGAGCGTCTTGCAGACGAGGTCATCCAGTCGCTCGCGTTGGAGCATCAGCGGGACTTCGTAGATCGAGTGGTCCACGTCCTTCTCCTCGATGACCGCCTCGAACGGAACGTTGCAGAACATGGCCAGTTTCTGCCGCAGTTCCTTGTTGATCGGGTGTTCGCAGCGGCAGACGAGCATGTGGGGAGCGATGCCGATCTCACGGAGTTTGGCGACGCTTTGCTGGGTTGGCTTGGTCTTGAGTTCGCCAGCGGCCTTGATGAAGGGGATGTAGGTGACGTGCAGGAAGCAGACGTTGCCGGGGCCTGCCTCCTGTGCGAATTCCCGGATGGCCTCGAGGAAAGGGAGACCTTCGATGTCGCCGACAGTCCCACCCACCTCGGTGATGAGGACGTCGGGCTTGGTCTCTTCTGCCAGCAGCGTGATGCGGCGCTGGATCTCGTCGGTAACGTGAGGGATTACCTGGACAGTCTTCCCGAGGTAGACACCGTTGCGTTCGTTGTCGAGGACCTGCTGGTAGACCTGTCCGCTGGTGGTGTTGTTCCTCCTGGAAAGCTTGGTGCTCGTGAACCGTTCGTAGTGACCGAGGTCCAGGTCTGTTTCGGCGCCGTCATCCAGCACGTAGACCTCTCCGTGCTGATATGGGCTCATGGTGCCGGGATCGAGATTGAGGTAAGGGTCGAACTTCTGGAGCGTGACCTTCAGCCCGCGATTCTCGAGGAGTGTGCCGAGCGCCGCCGCGGTAAGTCCCTTGCCGAGGGAACTGACGACGCCGCCCGTGACGAAGATGTACTTCATGGGATTGCACCGTCCCAAGCCGTCCGTCGCAGCGCCAACGAAAAATCACGACGGGATCTGGCCGTTCGAAGTCAGGATAGCCTCCACCCTTGCGACATCGGCCGGCACGTCAACGCCGATCGACTCGTGATGGACCTTTGCAACAGCGATCCGGATGCCCAGTTCGAGAGCCCTCAATTGCTCGAGTCGCTCAGCAACCTCGAGTCGGGATGGAGGATTCGAGACGATCTGCTGAAGGGCCTCGCGGCGGAATCCGTAGATCCCGAGGTGCTTCAGGAAGGGAAATGCTGCCAGTTGGTTCGCAGGAGAGTCCGAGGCGTGGTCACGGAGGTAGGGAATTGTCCGTCGGGAGAAATACAGGGCAAATCCCGCCTGGCTCACGACCGCCTTGACGACATTTGGGTTCTCGTAGTCCTCAAGCCGCTCGATGGGCGTTGCAGCGGTGCTCATCTCGGCCTTGGCCAGCAGGGCGGCAACGGCATCGATGACTGATGGCGGGATGAGTGGCTCATCGCCCTGGATGTTCACGACGGCTTCCGCATTGATCGACTGGGCCACCTCGGCAATGCGATCGGTGCCGGAGGGATGGTCTGCGCGGGTCATGACGACCCGGCAGAAAGGCTCGGCCGCGTCCGCGATGCGCCGGTCGTCGGTGGCAACGACGACCTCAGTCAGGGAGTTGGAGAGTTGGCAACGTTCAATGACGTGCTGCACGAGAGGCTTGCCTGCGATCCGATGAAGGGGCTTGCCGGGAAATCGGCTGGATGCAAAGCGGGCTGGGATGACTCCGATGATGCGCATCGTGGGATTGGTTCAGGGAACGGCTTGCATCATGTCTTCCATGAGGGCCAAGGCCACGGCCTCGGTGATCTCGCGGACGTCGTAGGTACGGGCTACCCGGCCGGCAAGCCGGTCGGGGCCGAGAATGTCTGCTGAACTGGCCTGGCCGAGGATTTGTGAGTCCGCGAGCCGTATGGCCGTCGCCTGGATATCGGGGACCTGATAGATGCCGTCACCTGAGATTCCAGGGACGGAGAGGGAGCGGGACGAGATGAGAACCTCAACCACGACGTCCGTGCTGCGCATCAGGGCGTCGCGATCCTTGGCGGCCTGGGGTGTTCCCGAGGTCGAAAGGAACTCCTGAACCGGACGATCAGCCAGCAGTTGTGTGGCCACGCGCTGATCGGCCAGTCGGGCACCTCCCAGGCGGAGCGGTCGCCCCATGAGTCGTTCTACGTCACGGACGGTTTGACGATCCGCCAACGGAGCGTTGGTCCGATCCCGGTGCCGGAACGTGTTTTCGGCGGTGACCTTCTCACTGGTGCCTCTGAGGGGAGCCTGTGAAGCATCGAGGGAGGCGTTTCCGACGACCGTGACGTTCTGGCCGAGAGGTCCCGTTGACGGGGCTCCCGTGGGCGTCAGGTCAGTCTTGAGGGATTCCACCTTCTCCGTCCTGCCTGCGAGTTGCAGGCCCGACGCGTCGTCGACCAAATCCCGGTTTACGTAGATGAGCATCCTTGGCGCGGCGAGTTTCGGGTACCCAGACTTGAATCGATCCACGATGGCGCGTGCCTGCTCGGGGCTGACCAGCGGAGTCCTTGAAACGATCGTGGACTGCTGATAGGTGAACGCCGTGGTCGCTGAGCCGGAGGCTTGTGGAGCCGGGGCTCCGGAGGGCGGAGCTGCCACGACAGGCGGCGGCGGGTTCTTGATCGGCTTCGACGTCTCGATCGGGCCCGCACCCAGTGGAGCCGCGGTGCAGAGGAGGAGCAGCAAGGCAGGTTTCATGGTCGGCAGTATCGGAGGTGGAAGCGATTCGATGTTACCGAGCCTCCCGGACCCGGATCGTGTAGCCCTTGGCCTTGTCGTTGAAGGACTGGAAACGGACGGTTTCCTGGCCGGTCTCGGTGAGGATGAGATCCTGCCAAGGGGTTTCGTCTCCGGTTCCGAAGCCCTGAGCGTCCTTGAAGACGCACTGGATCTGGACCTGGATGCGCCGTTCAAGGCGGTTCCGGATGTTTGCGGCTACCTCCAGACGGCCGTCCTCCAGCGACCGTTCCTGAAGGCCAGAGCAGGTCACGCTTCTCTGGACGCGATAGTCGAGCGTGACGAACTTGGCCTCGTTCTCGAGGGCGAACTTGGTGGTGTTCTTCGGAGCGTAGGCACCCCCTTCGTGGCCGGTGACCACGGTGCGGGTGGTTCCACCCACAGCCTCCCCCACCGGACGGCATCCAATGGTGAGGCCGGAGGCAAGGGCGACAAGTGCGACTGCGTAACGGGTTTTCATAGCGGACGGGATAGTGGTGATTGCGGATGGAAAATGATCCTGAGCGGGGAGGCTGGTCAGGGCCGATCGCTGAGGAACAGAACTGTGTCGCGGGTTCCCGGCAGGATGTTGAGGGAGACATCCCGGGTTAGCACCGTGTGACCGGACCCGTCCAGGAACTCGGCTATGAGTTGGTGCTGGCCGGGAGGAACCCTCAGTGCGGCGAACCCGATGCTGTTTGGCAGGTTGTCCCATGCGCGGGTATCTGCGGAGGGAGTGGTGGCGGCGCTGATGACCTTGCTCAAGAGCCCGGCCACCAACAATCCAGCGCCTACCTCGTCTGCCGCGCTCCGACGGCCGGACGTGCCGGCGAGGATGGCGCCCGAAAGGATCGCGGCATCGCCAAACGAGTCGGTGGATCCCTTGAACACGGCCTTGTTTGCCAGGACATGGTCCATCTGGCGCCCGCCTCGTGTGGTGGCCTGGAACGAGAGATCATCGGCCGCGGGAGCCCTGACAGTCTGGCCCGCGACACGCAGTTGAAGGAGGGAGGATCTTGAGCTTCCTGGACGGAATCGCAGTTGTTCGCCGTATTCGCCCGAGCCGTACTTGGATGGGCCTCGGCCCATCTCGAAGAAGACGAGCACGTTTGCCTGGGGATCGAAATCGGGCAGTGGCCCCAGGCGCGCGTTGGACCGTGCGCGAGCCAGTGAGTCAACCGCACCACCACCCAGCTTTGTGGTTACGAGGCCGTCCAGATAATCGAGGATGGCATAGTCCGCCTGATACGTTCCGTCCTGTGCGTCGGCGTCTTGCAGTTGGGCGCTTCGGAAGCACGCCCGGGCGTTGTCCGGTTCGCCGTCCATCCAATAAAGGATGCCCCGATAATAAAACGCCATCACCCTTTCGTAGGGTTCTCCCCGGAAGTTCTTGGAGGATTCCGACTTGAAATACCCGCGCGCGCGACGTGCGGCAGCGTCACCGGCTGTGATCCCGCCAAGGGTGGTCACGGCGTCATCCAGCAGCGGCTTGGCCATCGAGAATTCCGCGCGACGCATATGATCCGAGGCCGCACGGTATTTGATCAGGAGTGCGTCCCGAGCAGGTTGCGTAGATGCCCCTGAAGAGGCGCATCCGCCGGCGAGAAGCGGAATGATGAGCAGAATGACAGCGAGGCAACGCATGGCGGAGCGGGGGCTGGGGACGGAATCTACCGGTAAGCCGCGTCATCCAAGCCCTGCTTCTTGATCTCAGCCATGTCCTCCCAGATGATCGCGCTGGTGCGGGCGTCTATGAGTTGGAAGGTATAGAGGATATAATCGCTCACGCCGCGGGAGCTCTTCGTGGTTGAGCCATCCAGTCGGCCGGTCAGGAAAAAATCGGCCCCCTGAAACTCCACCACATTCGGGTCGCTTCCGGACGTGACCTGGCCGGATTGCTTGAGTTGCTGTTCCTTTTCCAGGGCTGCCATTCGCTCACGGGCGAGGAACAGCACCTTGCCGCGGGTCTGTGAGTTCAGCCGTGCGCGGACCCGGGTGAGTAGGATATCCTTGTTGATGGCAAAGCGCGTGTTGTTCTCGATGGGGAGCAGTACCACCCGAGGTTGGCCTTGGGCGCGCTGGATCTGTTGGGTCTCCAGGATGCTTCGGGCCATCTTGTCCGTGACGGAGACGATGTCCTGGGACTCGACTCCGGTGCCGGCGACGAACCCCTGCTCGTCGGCCTTGAGGACGGTGACCCCGTTTCCGGATGGATTCCGGACTCCGGAGGAGGCGCACCCGCAAAGGAGGGCCGTGACGGCGATCAGACTGGTGGCGGAGAGGTGACGTGCAACGAGGCGGTACATACGCGGGGGGGAAGTTGGTGAGTGATTTGCCGGGGGTCAACTCCGCTCCGAGATCCCGGGCGGAGCTGATTCTGTTCCGATCTAGCGTCCAAAAAGTCCATTGGCTTGGGTCAATGCGGTTCCCGGGGCGACAGGGCTGCCACCAATGGGTGTGACGAGAGGGGGGGGCACTGGGGTGGGGCCGGCGTCCGCTGGTTGCGCGGTCTGGGGATAGTGGACGACCTGATAGGGGGCGTAGGTTGCTTGCCACGCAACGGAGCGTTGGTCTGCCCCACGGTCTGCGATGGATCCCAGTAGCAGTCCCACGCCGGCTCCGATGGCCACTCCCTCCGCGGTATGGCGGCCGTTGTTGTGTCCGATGATTCCGCCTGCGATTCCGCCGAGGACTGCACCACCGGAGGCTCTCGGGCCGAAGAGTTGGGCGGCTGATGGGTGGGTGACCAGGCAGGATCCAAGGATGAAGAAGAAGGATTTGGTCCGGACGGACTGACAGAGGTCCAACATATTGACCATTAGGACGGAGAATGCCGGTGGCTATTCATGTTTTGTAATACATTGTAGGTGTGTTTGTTACGTGGTGTATTGATGCTGTGTTACGTGATTTTCGTTTAACGCAAGCCGATGTCAGGACTTGTCTAATTGGACTCAAGTGGCCCTAATTCGGGCGGGTCATGAAAATTGATAAACTTAAACAGTATGTCTCGTTGCGTGAACAGTTGCTTCGAGACAAGGCCGAGTTGGAGTCGCGACTGGCCGAGATCAACAAGGCGCTCGGAGCGGTCAGCTCCAGCACTCCTGCTTCGCCGGCCGGCGCTCCAGTGGTGAAGCGCGGGCGGAAGCCCGCGGCTGCTGCGCCTGTTGCCAAGTCAGCGAAGGCTGGGGCTGGCAAGCGTGCGAAGAACACCGTGTCCTTGCGCGAAGCCGTGCTGGCGGCGACGAAAGCCAAGCCTCTTGCGAGGCAAGAGATCCTGGCGGCGGTACAGGCTGCCGGTTACAAGTTTGCGGCCAAGGATCCGCTGAATTCCCTGAGCACGCTCCTGTACACGGACAAGGGCATCAAGAACTACGGTGGGAAGTTCGGTCCGGCCTGATTCTTTCCCATTCTTATTGATGGAAGCCCGCCCTTGGGGCGGGCTTCTTGTTTGACTGGAGATGCTTTTGCCATGCTAGCCCGCAGAGTGATTCCCTGTCTGGACGTTCACGATGGTCAGGTGACCCGTGGGGTGCAGTTTGGTCGGGCCGAGGAGGGCGGTCTCCGGAATGTGGGAGATCCAGTTGCGCTCGCGGTGCGGTACAACGAACAAGGTGCCGACGAGATGGTCTTCTTTGACATAACGGCCACGGCGCAGGGCCGGGCATCGATGGTTTCGGTGATCGAACGGGCAGCAGACCAGTGTTTCATGCCCCTGACGGTTGGGGGAGGCATCCGAACGCTGGATGACATGGGAATCATGCTGAAGGCCGGGGCCGACAAGGTGAGCATCAATTCGTCTGCCCTGAGCAATCCCGAGTTGATCCGGACTGGTGCCGAAAAGTTTGGGAGCCAGTGCGTCGTCGTGTCGATTGACTGCAAGCGGACCGGGCCTGGGAAGTGGGAGGTCTTTTCAGCCGGGGGCAGGAAGGCAACGGGTTGGGGGGCGGTTGAGTGGGCGGTCAGGGCCGTGGAATTGGGATCGGGCGAGATCGTCCTGAATTCGATAGATGCGGATGGCACGCGGGCTGGATTTGATTTGGAGGTCACGCGGCGTGTGAGCGAATCGGTGGGGGTTCCGGTGGTGGCGAGTGGGGGGGCAGGGACTCTGGAGCACATGGCGCAGGTGCTGGAAGCTGGCAAGGCAGATGCGGTGCTGGCGGCCAGCATCTTTCACTATGGAACCTATACCGTCCGGCAGGTGAAGGAGTATCTGGGTGGGCGCGGATTGCCTGTTCGGCTCAATTGATCCTTGGCGTTATGAAGACTTGGTGGGGGCCTGTTTGTCTGCTGTTGGTGAGCAACGTGTTCATGACCTACGCCTGGTATGGGCATCTGAAGCGGAAGGACTCGCCGCTGTGGCAGGCGATCCTCGTCAGTTGGGCGATAGCCTTTTTCGAGTACTGCCTGATGGTCCCGGCGAATCGGTGGGGCAGTGCCGTTTACGAGCCCTATCAGTTGAAGATCCTGCAGGAGGTGATCACGCTGTTGGTTTTCATCGGCTTTGCCTTCTTCTACTTTGGCGTGCGTCCGCAGTGGAACCACATCGCGGCGTTTGGTTGCATCGTTGCGGCAGTGCTATTCACGATGCTGCCGGGTCGCGGCAAGTGAGCTTCGGGTACGAGGATGGTTGGATGGAAGGTTGATTCAAATGAGTGACAACAGTTTCTGGAGCAAGTTGAAGTGGACGGATGAGGGGTTGATTCCCGCCATCATTCAGGACGTGCACACGGGCCGGGTGGTGATGATGGCATGGATGAACCGGGCATCGCTGGAGAAGACTCTGGAGACACGCCGCACGTGGTTCTGGAGTCGGTCGAGGAAGAAGTTCTGGATGAAAGGGGAGTCGAGCGGGCACGTGCAGGTGGTCAAGGATGTCGCCTTTGACTGTGACGGCGACGTGCTCCTGATGCAGGTGGAGCAGACGGGTGCGGCCTGCCATGAGGGTTTTCGATCCTGTTTCTTCCGTTCGGTGGGCTCGGATGGTTCGAGCTTTGTCGAGACCGAGGAGCGGTTGGAGTCCCCTGAGGCCATCTACGGAAAGAAGTAGCCGATGGCGTGGGCTCTGCCTTCTCTGGACGAATGGGTGCGGCCTGGGGAGTTGGTTTGGTGGTGTGGCGCGGTGGCGGCGGGCTTGGCGCGAAGCGCCGACCTGCTTTCGACCTGGATTGCAACGCCCCGCTTGGAGCTGGAGGGCAATCCGCTGGCCCGGCGGTTGGGTTGGCGCGGCGGCGTCATTCTGAACCTGCTGGTGGTGCCGGCGGTTGCGTGTTGGCCGATGCTGGCAGTGTCACTTTCAACGACCAGCAGTCTGGTGGCGGCGAGGAACCTGCAGCAGGCGTGGTTGATGCGGACGATGGGTGAAAGTCGGTACCGGATGTGGTTCACGGGCCGGGTGCTGGAGGCATCTCGACCCCTGGTGGTCGGGTGCCACATGGGGGAAGCGGCCTTGACCGGTCTGGTAGGCGTCGTCCTGATGTGGCTCGGGCCGGTGCACCTGATCAGCTTTGGCGTGGGTTTGGGTATTGCTGCGTACGGATTTTCGGTGGCGGTTTTCACCGGGATGTCCCTCTGGCGCTTCCGTTGAAGCCGCTGCTGGTGCATCCGCGGAATTGCGTCGGCGTGGCCTATCCGTAGTGTTCGCCCCCGAATGTATCTGCCGAGTCGAGAAGAGTTCGTGAAGCTTGCCGCCAATGGGAACACCATCCCGGTGACCCGCCGCCTGCTGGCTGATCTGGAGACGCCCCTGTCCGTGTACCGCAAGCTTCGTGGATCCGGTGAGTCCTTCCTGTTTGAGTCGGTCGAGGGAGGAGAGCATATCGGGCGGTACTCCTTCCTAGGGTGCAATCCGAGGGCGGTGGTTCGGCAGTCGGGTTCTCGTGTGGAGGTTCGCCAGGATGGCGTGATCGTGGAGCGGATCCAGGTGGAACCCGGGGCGGAGGTAGGCTCGGAGAAGACGGTGCGTGATGGACTTGAGGTGGTGAAGTCGGTGATGTCGAGGTTTGTGCCCGTCGAGATTCCTGGGCTGCCGCGATTCACGGGGGGGGCCGTGGGCTTCCTGGGCTACGAGTTCATCCACGACCTGGAGCCGGTGGTGCCGAGGCCTGCCAAGGATGAGCTCGGTACGCCGGTCCTTTACTACCTGATCGCGGACCAGTTGGTGGTGTTTGATCGGGTTGCGCAGACCATGACGATCATCGTGAACGCGGTGGTTGAATCTGGTGTGGAACCCGAGGAGTACTACGATGATGCGGTCGGAGAGATCGAGCGGATCGTCGAGTTGCTCAAGCAGACCTGCGCGTCCGAGCCGGTGGATCTTCCGGTCGAGCCGAATCCGGTGACGTTTGAATCGAACACGACTCAGGCGGCCTTCTTTACCAACGTGCAGAAGGCCAAGGGGTACATCCAAGGCGGGGACATCATTCAGGTCGTGGGATCGCAACGGTTCAAGTCCAAGGTGTCCGCATCACCCCTCGACATCTACCGGGCAGTTCGGTCAATCAATCCTTCCCCCTACATGTTCCTCCTCGAGTTGGAGGGGTTTGCACTTGTAGGAGCCTCGCCGGAGCTTCATGTCCGCTGCGTGGACCACGAGGTCGAGATCCGGCCGATCGCTGGGACGCGTCGGCGCGGGGTGACGGCCGCCGAGGACGAGCGAATGGAGAAGGAGTTGCTGGCGGATCCCAAGGAACGGGCCGAACACGTGATGCTGGTAGATCTGGCGCGGAACGACATCGGTCGCGTTTGCGACTACGGTTCGGTGCGGGTGAAGGACATGATGGTTGTCGAGCGGTACTCCCACGTCATGCACATCGTCTCGCAGGTGAACGGCAGGCTGCGGGGGGACCAGGATGCCTACGCCTTGATGAAGACGACGTTCCCGGCAGGGACGCTCAGCGGCGCCCCGAAGATTCGGGCGATGCAGATCATCTCGGAGCTCGAGGGAACGACACGTGGGCCGTATGGCGGATGTGTGGGTTACTTTGCGTTCAATGGAAATTCGGATCACTGCATCACGATCCGTACGGCACTGGTGAAGGATGGCCGGGCTTACGTGCAGGCGGGCGGAGGGTGGGTCAATGACTCAACTCCGGAAGCGGAGTATGAGGAGACGATCAACAAGTCCAAGGCGATGCGGAAGGCAATCGCCTTGGCCGAGGGGTTCGCCCGGGATGGGGTGGCCTGAATCCAAAAGGGATGAAGACCGATCGGAAGTTGGGGCTGGAGGCCGATGATCAGGTGCTGAGGCAGCTGGGATACGAGCCCGAGCTGGCACGCCGAATGTCCGGGTTCTCCAACTTTGCGATCTCGCTTTCGATCATCTGCATCCTGGCCGGAGGAATAACCTCCTTCCATGTCGGGCTGGGCAGTGTGGGGGGAGCGAGCCTCGGATTGGGTTGGCCGCTCGCATGTCTGTTCTCGCTGGCGGTGGCTGCGACAATGGCTCAGGTCGCCTCGGCGTTTCCGACTGCGGGAGGTCTGTACCACTGGGCCTCGATTCTTGGGGGACGGGGGTGCGGTTGGGCCACGGCGTGGTTCAACCTCGCTGGACTGATCACGGTGCTGGCGACCGTCAATGCGGGAACCTATGACTTCGCGCTGGCGGCACTGCACCTCTCAGCCCCATCAGGGAGCGAGGGGGCGTTCAAGCTCGCCGCGGTCGTGTCGATGATGCTGTCGCAGGGTTTGCTGAATCACTTTGGGATCCGGTGGACGACGCGGCTTACGGATCTGAGTGGATGGCTGATCCTGTTCCTTTCTGCGGGCCTGGCGATTGCGTTGCTGGGCACGACGCCTTCGTTGGAATGGTCCAGGCTATGGACGTTTGGAAACTATAGCGGGGCAACCGTGGGGGGAGCCGGGTTTCCGCGGCAGGAGAGCGTTGGGTGGTTGTTCGCGCTGGGGCTGATGCTCCCGGCATACACCATCACGGGGTTTGACGCCTCCGCCCACACCGCTGAGGAGACGGTCAGTGCAGCGGTGAACGTGCCGAGGGGCATCGTGCGTTCCGTTTGGGTATCGGGGTTGATGGGGTGGGTTTTGGTCGTGGCGCTGACGTTGGCGATGCCTTCGATACCTGAGGGAGTTGCCAAGGGGGCGGAGGTGGTTCCCTGGATACTTAGGGCACGGCTTTCAGGATGGGTGGCAACCGGATTCCTGCTCGGCATTCTCCTGGTTCAATATCTCTGCGGTCTGGCGGCGTTGACCTCGGCGTCGAGGATGGTCTTTGCGTTCGCGAGGGACGGCGGACTTCCGGGGGCCGGTTGGTTGCGTCGGGTAAACTCCGGCTCTGGTTCCCCCGCGTGTGCTGTCTGGGCGTCGGCGGTCGCCGGTGCAGCATTCACTGTTCTCGTGCCGTACACGACCATTGCGGTGGTCTGCACCGTATTCCTGTACGTGAGCTACGTGGTCCCGGTGGCGGCAGGTTGGTGGGCTTGGGGCAGGAGTTGGAAAGTGCCAGGGCCGTGGCATCTGGGAGCGTGGTTTCGGCCCTTGGCAGCCGTTTCCGTGGCAGGCTCCCTGTTCCTCCTGGTGATCGGAGTCCAGCCTCCGAACGAACTGTCCCTCCGGATCCTCGGGGGATCCGGGGTGGGAATGTTGGCCGTTTGGCTCCTCTGGGAGCGGAAGCGGTTTCGTGGCCCGCCGTCGGGTGGCGGGTGGCGCCCGACGGTCAACGATTGAGGATCTGATTCAAGAGGTCATCCGGGACGCCAAGTCGCTTCAGCAGATCCTTCTGCTGGAGGATGAAGATGAAGAAGAAGGTCGTGGCATCGAAGAATCCGTGGGCGATGACGGCCTCGGGAAGGGACCTTCGGAGGATCTGGATCAGACCCAGGCCGACTCCCAGAAGACCGGTGGCAAAGACGGCGAGCGGGCCTTGGGTGAGGTGCGCCAATCCGAAGAAGGCGGATGAAATCGCCACGGCAATCCACTCGAGGCGTCGGGTGGGGACTCCGCCGGGGCCGAACGAGCTGATGCCCCGGATCATCGCCGCACGCCACAACTCCTCGCGGAGGCCAGCCACTACGAAGCTGAGCCATGTGATGCAGACGAAAGCATAGAACGGGTCGGCGAGGGCTCCGGGATCGAGGAGGTTCTCCACTTGAGGGCGGCTCGCCTTGAATTTCTCCACACCGTTCTTCGGGTCCAGTGCAAGGAAGACGACGACGGCCGCGATCGCTGGAACCATGATGGCCATCCGGAGCACGACGGACCAGACAGCGCCGAAAAGCCAGGAGAGCCAAGGTTTGGTTCGGGTGTCGAGGAACAGGTCACCACGCGTGGGCCTCGTGAGTGCGACACCGATTCCAAACGGAACAGCGAAGATCAGCAGTGCCAGAACGGTGTCCGCGACGAGACCTCCGACGCTGTTGCTCAGGGCGGGCTCAGACGATGTCCTGCCGTGGCCCATCCAGGTCATGGCGACGATGTACGCCACCATCAGGAACAGGAATCCGATCCAAGGAAGTCGACCGACTGTTCGGGATGGGGGCCCGCCCGTCTCGGTTGGGGTGCTGTTGGATGAGTCCATGGGTTAACGTTGGGCGCGGGGTGAGGCATCCGCTGCGTGGCGGCAAGCGGCTGCGACCTGGTCCAGTTGGGAAAGAAAGAGCTCCTTTGCCCCGGGATCCAGGCTCGCCAGCACTTCGACCTGAAGGTCGGCGGCAATGTCGCGGCAGGTTTCGTACTGTTGTAGGCCCAGGGGAAGGATCTGGATGCGGTACGCCCTGCGGTCGGTCTCGTGAGGTTGTCGGACGACCCATCCTGCAACTTCCATCCGTTCGAGGAGGGACGCGACCGTGTTGGGATCCGAGGACATCAAGGTCGTCAACTCGCGCTGGGTCAGGCCGGACGGGTTGGCCTCGAGGAGGGTTCGGAGGGCGGTGAACTGGTCCGGGGTGACGCCGGTGTGGGCGATCCGTCGGCGGAAAGCCTGATTGAGTCCGTACCACGCCCTGCGGAGCAGGGGGGGGAGTCGCCGCCGGACCGGGGAGTCAACCGGTGCATCGGAGGCTGCCACCGCGATGGGTGGCGCGGTTGGAGTGGACGGGCGTCGCATTTGTCCCGAGGCAAATAGTGGGTCAGTGGTCTGACGGGGCATCCGTTTGACCGTCTTCCGGTTCATTCGAATTGACCCATTGGATCGTTTTCCAGATCAGGAACCCGAAGCAGGAGAGGACGACGACGGCGAGCCCGAGCCCCGCGAAGACCTCGCCGCGTCGACCGCTTTGGATATAGCGCATCGGATACGCGAAGGATGTAACGGCGACGATGGCGAGGAAGATGCTGAAGCGTCTGAGGCTTGAGCGGGCTGAAGCAGTTCCTTCGCTCTGGGCTTTCCAGAGGATCCGCCAGAACTGCAGGCCGAGGCCGAGGCCCAGCAGCAGGAGCGGGATTGCGGCCCAGTGCCAGCGGAGGGAGAGCTTCCCATGGCTCCCCCGCTCGAACACGGCGAGGGTGGCCAGCATGCCCCCGAACGAGAGACCGGTGGCAATCGAGACGACCTTCCGGAAGAACGGGTCGGCAGCGGCTTCGGTGGTTTCAACGGGGTGCATGGGAAGTGGGCGGCAGCATCCGGAGGCGGGCTCAGACGACCTTGCAGATGCCCGACCCCTTGGTGATCTCGCCGATGATCCAAGCCTTGAAGCCAGACTTTCGGATCGTTCCGAGGATCGCGTCGGCCTGCTCGCCATCGACCACCAAGGTCATGCCGATGCCCATGTTGAAGACCTGGTAGAGTTCATCACGATCGACCCCGCCACGCTCAGCGAGGAGTTGGAACAAGGGAAGCAGGTCCCAGGAACCAGCCTGAATCACGGCGTCGAGGCGTGCAGGAAGCACTCTGGGAAGGTTGTCGACGAATCCGCCGCCGGTAATATGGGCGAGCGCATGGACTGCGCTGGCCTTGCCTAGACGGTTGAAGCGGGCGAGAAGCCTTTGAACCAGCGGACCGTAGGATACGTGGACCTTGAGCAGTTCGTCGCCGAGGGTACCCTCAAAGTCGGGGATCTTGCTGGTCACCTTGAGGCGGAGCTTCTCGAAAAGGATCTTTCGCGCCAGGGAATAGCCATTGGTGTGGAGTCCGGAAGAGGCGATGCCGAGGATGACGTCGCCGCGGCGTACAGCGCGTTGCCCGTTTAGCATCCGCGATTTGTCGACGACGCCGACGATGGTGCCCGACACGTCGTATTCCCCCGCTTGGTAGAAGCCGGGCATCTGGGCGGTCTCTCCCCCGACCAAGGCACACCGGTTGAGGGCGCAGCCCCGGGCGAAGCCTGCGATGATGTCGGTGAAGACGTGGGGCTCCAGCTTGCCCGTTCCCAAATAGTCCAGAAAGAACAGGGGTTCTGCCCCGAGCACCGCGATGTCGTTGACGCAGTGATTGACGAGATCTTCGCCGATGGTGTCGTGCCGCCCCATCTCGAAGGCGATCTTGAGCTTCGTTCCGACGCCATCCACAGAGCTGACCAGGATGGGATTCGGTGTCTTGCGGGTGTCGAGGGCGAACAGGCCGCCGAAACCGCCCACTTTGCCCAGCACGCCGGGGCGGCGGGTGGACGCGAGCAATTGGGGCAGGGTGGCTTTGACCTTGTTGCCCAGATCGATGTCGACGCCTGCGGCGGCGTAGGCTTTCTGCTTACTCATTCCGCGGGCAGGTTTGGGGAAGGGACGGGCTGTGTCGAGTCGCGAGGCGAAGGTTCCGGATGACGAAAGCCGGAACGAGGCTAGGATGACATCATGACCAAACGTCCGAAAGCTGGTGGGACCGGCGTGGAATCCATCGTCGCGGGGTGGGACGTCGGTGAGGGAGGATTGGAGCGGCAGTTTCTGTTCGAGGACTTCGCCGCTTCGGTGAGTTTTGTGCAGAAGGTGGCGAGGGAGGCTGAGAAGGCGTGTCACCACCCGGATATCGACATCCGTTGGAACCGGGTGGTCCTCCGATTGATTTCCCACGATGAGGGAAGGGTCACGGAGCGCGACTTCGTTCTGGCGGCCCGATTTTCAGCGATCGCTGAGCGTCGGTCTCTGGGCCGCGCACGCCCAAGGAAGGATTGAAGGACTCCCGGACCGTCAGGCGCCGGCGCGTCTTCTGTCGGCTAGTTCGTTGTAGAAGGCCAGTCCACGGCGGGCAACGGCATCCCACGTGAAGTGCTCCTGAGCGTGGCGGGCCGCATTGGTGCCGATGGAGCGGGCGTACTCCGGATCCCCAAGGAACGACTCGAGCGCGTCCGACAGGGCTGGGATGTCCCGGGGGGCGACGACGCGTCCGGTGACACCATCTTTGACCAGTTCGGGAAGGCTAGTCGTTCGGGTGACGATGATGGGCTTGCCCGCCATCTGTGCCTCGATGGCGACCAGTCCGAGCAGCTCAGATCTGTCGTGCTTGCCGCCCGAAGTCGGCAGTGAGGGTTGCAGGATGACGGATGCGCCGCGGTACTGACGCGCGAGTTCGGTGTCGTCGGCGTCCGTGATGAAGGTGACATCCTTGCCGACCGCTGCCGCTCGGAGCGTGTCAAAGTAAGCTGGATCGTACGGCCTCCCGAGAATCCGGAGCTTTCGGGCCTTCGGCAATGCCTGGATCACTTCAAGGACGCCTTTGTGAGCGAGCAGGCGGCCTACGAAAAGGGCGTAACCGTCGAAGGTTCCTTCGCTCGGCGGGAATGCTGGGCGGGCACCGCCGTGCAGAACCATGGATGGAAGCGACCACGAGTCGAACATGCCCGCGGCATGCTTCGACAGGTGGGCCATGCCATGCGCAAGGCGGTAAGGGTTGAGCCTCGGGTTGAGTCGGGTCAGGTACGTGGATACGCATCGCCCGCCCCCGCCAATGTCGGTCAGGATCACCAGTTGCCCCTTGAGCAGGCCGGATGCGAGGAAACCGTCCGCGATGCTGTTGGGGAAGCACATGATGTGGAGCACATCGTACTCCTCCAGAGCCCGGTATGCAGACAAGGCCAATGGAGGGAGCAGGCTGGACTGGCTCCGGCTCCAAAGGAGGACCCGGGTGGGAGTACCGTCGTCCGGCGGCGCCAAGGCGGTGTCGTGGAAGAGGGCCTGTTCGGCAATCGTCACCCGGGACAGGGCCCGGGTGTACTCTGCGGCGTAGCGCTCGCCACCTCCAATCGTGCGGGATTCCAGACCGATCGACGAAGGCAGAATCAGCACCCTTGGGGGTCGGGCGGGAGATGAGTCGGGCATGGGTTCAGGAAGGCTTGGTGAAGAAGCGGCGTTGCTTCTCGGAGATGGGCATCCCGATGCGCTCCATGACGGCCAGCATGTCCTCCCAGACCTTGCGTTTCTCGGTGACCGATTCGTTTCGGAGCAGGTACGCGGGGTGGAAGGTGGGCATGAGGGGGATATTCCGGAACTGCATCCACTGTCCCCTGACCTTCGTAACATGGATGGGGCTTCGCCCGAGGATTCCCTCGATGGCTGTGGCGCCGAGGGCAACCATGACCTTGGGCTGGATCAGTTCGATCTGTTCCTGCAGGAACGGGAGGCACGTCTCCATTTCCTCGGGGTTGGGTTTCCTGTTTCCGCTGAACTGTCCCGGGGTATCCGGGCGGCATTTGAGGACATTGGCGATGTAGACCTTTTCCCGGGTTAGGCCCATCGCAGTGATGATCCGGGTCAGCAATTCACCAGCCTTCCCCACGAACGGCTCGCCAAGAGAGTCCTCGTCAGCGCCCGGCGCTTCCCCGACGAAGAGGATCTCGGCATGGATGTCGCCGACTCCGAACACCACGTTCTTCCGTGAGGCGGCAAGGTTCGGGCAGCGCTGGCATTCCAAGGTCCGCCGTCGCAGGTCCTCGAATGCCGCCGCTCTGGCAGCCGTTGGAAGCGAAGGGGCATGTGGGACGACCGTCGTCAGGGGAAGGGCTGGGGCGGCAAAGGCCTGGACTTGGGAGGGCGGCTGTGAGGCGGGCGCGCGACTAGGGGCTGGGGGAACATGTCTTGCCGCCGGTTCCTGAAGTGCGTTCAGGGTCTCCCGGCGGACAGCAACGTAACGGCCCCCCTGCTGGCGGAGGTGTTCGAGGTGATCGATCGTTGCATCGAGCAGCGGGCGAAATGCGTCACGGGCCATGCCGGACGAAGAGTGGCGTCCGGAACGGGCGAAGTCGAAGTGGATTTCGGGCAGGCTGCCGATCGATGGTCAGATCTCGGCCCGGTCACGGAAGCGGCGGGGAGTCATTCCGACGATGCGGCGGAAATGGTTTGTCAGATGACTCTGGTCGCAGAAGCCACACTGCTGGGCGATCTCGGCCAGCGTGCTTGCTGTGTGGGTGAGCAGGTGACGTGCTCGTTCGATCCGTTGGTGGATCAGGTACTGGTGGGGGGCAAGGCCCGTCGCCTGTTTGAACCGGCGCGCGAAGTGGAAAGGGGAGAGTCCTGCTGCCCGAGAGATGCTGGCGAGGGGAAGGTCCTCTGCCAGGTGTTCGCGGATGTACTCGACCGCGCGCCGCAGTTGATGCGGTGTGAGGATGCCAACCGTCGGCACCTCGCTGGTGCGGTTCTGGGCGTAATGCCTCGCGGCGTGAGCCGCGAGAGCCTGCCCCAAAACCTCGACATAGGCCCGACCCTTTGGATGGCCGGCATTGACTTCGTCGCGGATCCGGTCGCACAGCACCTTGATGACCGGATCGTGGATGCCGCGTTGCGGAAGGAACCGAGGGGGTGAGGTCGATTCGGGACACAGGCCGTGGTTCAGCATGAACTGCGGCGTCAGGGAGACCGTGTAGAACCTTCCGGCTTCCCTTGTCCGCGAGGCAAAGATGGAACCGCTTGGAAAAAAGCTCACCTGGCCCGGGGCGATTCGGTGCAATTGGAATGGGCCATCTTCGGCGATCTCGATCTCGTTGATCCCTTCGAGGTGGACGGCGAAGACGTGATTGACCGGGCTTGCGGGCGGGATGTCGAGGGCACCGACGCGGTGCTGTTCCACGTGAACGGTGGGCCATTCGCAGGACGAGGAGTCCAGCTCCGGTTCCTGCGGGATCGTTGGCCGGCGCAACCCGGAGGCTGCGTCGATCAGCATTTCTCGAGCTTTGTTCATTCCCATCGCCATCGGCTGTCGCTAAGCAGGCAATGTGCCGAAAGCGTTGGCTGTGAACGGGGAGAACAGGGATCGGTTACAGATTTGTGTTCGCCGGCGAAGGAATCTGGAGGCGCGGAAGACTCAGGACTGAAGCTGGCATCCGGATCGTTGGTTTCCGGCAAGAACCTGCAATGAGATCGCCTCCTCGTCAGTCGAGGAGACTCGAGCAGATGAGCAGTTCCTGCCGTGGCAAGAAGCCGAGGTGTTCCCAAAACTTCTGGCCAGCGGCGTTGTGTGCGTACACGACGATGTGGCAGCGCGTCAGACCCGCTTCCTTCAGGTTTGCCAGGGATTGCTCGACCAGCCTCCGTCCGAGGCCCTGGGCTCGGGAACTCCGGTCGACGGCAAGATGGTAGATGAATCCGCGTCGGCCATCATGGCCACAGAGGGCCGTGCCCACGAGATTGCCCCCGGATTCTGCGATCGTGGACAATCCCGGGTTTCGCTCCAGGAAGCGGCGGATCTGGTCAGGGGTGTCGGCGGAGTTCAGTCCCATGCCCTCTGTTCCCTGCCATAGCTTGAGGGCGGATTCAAAGTCCGCAGGAGTCATCGGGCGTAGTTGCGCGAACATCCTTGAAGCGTTGGGTGGGTCTCGTGGGCTGGCAAGCGGGAGCATTCCGGACGGAGGGCGTGTCGAATTCCAGAGCCTTCCCAATCCCCGACATCGGACCTAGGCTTTGGGCGACGCGCATGATCCGTTCCTTTGCCTTTACGACTCAGGGCCGCCTGCACAGCCGGGACATCGAGATGTTTCTCATGCCATCCCTGCTGGCAGACACGAACCTGTTCCTGTGGGTGGATCTGGAGAATGCAACACCTGAGGAGTCTCGACAGATCCTGGCGGAGGTCTTCCATTTCCATCCCTTGTCCGTCGATGACTGCATTCATGTCAGTCCGTCACCCAAGGTGGAGACCTACGAGCCGAAAGAGGAGGATCGCTTCGCCCAGTACCTCTTCATGGTGATCCACGCCGTGGACTACAGCCGGAAGGACGGACGGTTTGCCACGAGCGAGCTCAACTTTTTTCTCGGGAAGAACTTTCTCGTCACGTTCCACACGGTGCCGCTCCGGAGCATCCAGATGGTGGAGGAGCGTTGCCTCAAGAGTACGGTGCATGTTGCCCGGGCACCGGATCGCGTGGCCCATGCGCTGCTGGACTCCCTGGTCGAGAACTACAAGCCCGCGCTGGAGGAATTGAGCCTCGAGATCGCGGAACTCGAGGCGGAGGTGTTGCAGAACGCTGGGCCGAAGATCCTCGAGAAGATCATCGCGGTGAAGAAGGAGGTGGTTCACCTCAAGCAAATCATCGGTCCCCAGCGGGATGTGCTGGCCCGGTTTGCGCGGGGTGAGTTCAAGCTCATCCGGGGGCATCTGGTTCCCTACTACCGGGATGTCTATGACGGCCTCTACCACATCGGCGAGATCGCGCAGGGATATTCAGACTCTCTGTCCGGGATTCTCCAGATCTACCTGAACGTGTCCTCCAACAAGACGGGCGAGGTCGTCAAGGTGCTGACGATGATCACCATCATCACCACGCCTTTGATGATTGTCGGCACGTGGTACGGAATGAACTTCAAGAACATGCCCGAGACGGACTGGCGGTTTGGGTACTTGTACGCCCTGCTGCTCACGTTGGTGAGCACGGCTG
This sequence comes from Limisphaerales bacterium, assembly GCA_965284395.1. Taxonomy (GTDB): domain Bacteria; phylum Verrucomicrobiota; class Verrucomicrobiia; order Limisphaerales; family UBA9464; genus UBA6176. The sequence continues at coordinate 3,487,413 of OZ260084.1, forward strand.
CGACCCTGATCTACTTCCGGCGCAAGAAATGGCTCTGAACCGCAAGACGGCACCCAGATCGAGTTTCCTCGACAAGGTGCTTGGCCGACTGGATCGGCTCGACAGCGAAGGGCTGCAGTCCGTCGTGCAACGACTGGCCCGGGAGAGGGCCTTCCTGGAGACGTTGTTCAATTCGATCGAGGATGGCGTCGTCGTCGTGGATGCCGTTGGCCGGATCGTGTACTTCAACGCGATGGCTACCCGGTTGCTGGGCTTGCCTGAGGAGGGCGCGGAGGGAGCGCCGATCCTGAAGTTCCTTCCTGAGCTCGACTGGGCCCATCTGGCGCATCTGGACTCCTCGGGCGGGCCAGGCATCTACCGGGGTGAGTTCGAGGTGCAGTATCCAAGGCCGCGGTATCTTCGCCTCTATGCGGCACCACTGGACGGTGAGGCTCAGGGAAGCACGGGTGTCGCGTTGATCCTCCATGACGCTACCGAAGCGCGACAGAAGACGAACGAGGCCGTCGAGAGCGAGCGTCTGCACGCCCTGACTCTCCTTGCGGCCAGCGTCGCCCATGAGATCGGCAATCCGCTCAACGCGCTCCACATTCATCTTCAACTCATCGAGCGCGACCTGAAGAAGCTGAAGCATCTGGTGGTCGGGGATGCGACGCCGTCGCGGGTGCGCCGGGGTGGAGGGGGAGGAGGGGTGGGGCCGGGCGTTCACGAGTTGATCGAGCGCACGGCAGGATACGTCGGGGTGGCCAAGGGGGAGATCGGGCGGTTGGACTACATCATCACCGAGTTTCTGCAGGCGTTGCGACCTTCGAAGCCCCGGTTGGAAGCGGGTGACCTGAACGAGGTGGTGCAGGCGACTCTGGGGCTGCTGAAGCCGGAGTTGGAGAATCGGCGGTTGGTGGTCCGGGATGAGTGTATGCGAAACCTGCCGAAGGCGCGCTTCGATGCCGGACAGATCAAGCAGGTCCTCGTGAACCTGGTGAAGAATGCGATGCAGGCGATGGCTCCGGAAGGCGTGCTGACGCTGACCACGGGAAGCGGGCCGGACGCGGTCTGGGTGGCGGTGTCAGATACCGGATGCGGCATTCCGCCAGAGAAGCTCAGCCGGATTTTTGAGCCGTTCTACACGACGAAGCAGACGGGATCGGGGTTGGGCTTGCTCATCGTCCAACGCATCGTCCAGGCCCACGGTGGGCGGATCGAGCTCGACAGCAGGGTAGGAAAGGGCACGACGTTTCGTCTCTGGATTCCGTTGGTCGAGCCACGTCCGCGTTTGTTGCCGGAGGTTGCGGGTGGGACCGAGGGACCAGCGTGAAACGGTCAGGTGTTTGAAATGCAACGGACGTTGGCCACCGGTGTCGGAAATGGAGTAGCATGCCGGTCGTGACGCCAACCTTGCTGATCGTAGATGACGAGAAGCCAACCCGTGAAGGGTTGCGTGCCGCATTGGAGGACAAGTTTGATGTCTACGTGGCGGAGTCGGCCGAGAGTGCCCTGCAGTTGTTGGAGAAGGAGTCGTTTGACGTGGTGTTGACCGACCTGCGGATGCCCGGGAGCGATGGGTTCCAGTTGATCACACGGGCAAAATCGCTTCCGAAGCCGCCCGTCTGCATCCTGATGACGGCGTACGGCTCTGAGGACGTGGCAGTCGAAGCCATGAAACGCGGGGCGGATGACTACGTCGCGAAGGGGAGGATGCAGATCGAGGAACTGGAACTGCGGATCCAGCGGGCGATGAAGCGCCAGACCCTCGAGGTCGAGAATCGGCAGTTGCATGAGCGGCTGGACCAGAAATACGGGGTGACAAGCTTGGTGGGCGACTCGCCTGCATTGAATGAGGTGCTCGACGTGGTCCGGCAGGTTGCCCCTACCCGCACAACGGTGTTGATCACCGGGGAGAGTGGAACGGGGAAGGAGGTGGTCGCCAAGACGATCCATCAACTCAGCCCGCGGGCGCGTGGTCCTTGGGTTGCGGTGCACTGTGCTGGGCTGCCGGCTTCGTTGCTCGAAAGCGAGCTGTTCGGGCACGAGAAGGGAGCCTTTACCGGGGCCCATGAACGGCGGGCAGGCCGGGTGGAACTCGCGCAGGGCGGGACCCTGTTCCTCGACGAAATCGGTGAGATTGATGCGACCACACAGGTCAAGCTCCTCCGTTTTCTCGGGGAGCGTACCTTTGAACGGCTCGGATCCAACAAGACTCAAACAGCAGATGTCCGGCTCGTCGCTGCCACCAACAAGGACCTTCGCGCCATGGTAAAGGCCGGAACGTTCCGGGAAGACCTCTACTTCAGGCTGGCTGTGGTCCCGGTGCACCTGCCGCCACTCCGGGATCGTTTGTCGGACATCCCGCAGTTGGCTGCCACGTTTGTCCGGGAGTTTGCCAAGGAGAACAGCCGGGTGGTCAAGGGCATCGAGACGGCGGCCATGGACCTGATGCTGAAGTACCGATGGCCCGGAAATGTCCGGGAGCTGCGGACGGCGGTGGAGCATGCGGTGGTCCTGTGCCGAGGGGAGTGGATCGGGGTTAAGGACCTGCCGCCGAGCGTGCGGACGCCTGCCGTGGAACCCGCTGCGCTCGAGACCCGGCAGGTGCTGGGCGGGGGAAGGGTCACCTTGCGGGAGGCAGAAAGGCAGTTGTTGATCCACGCGCTGGAGGAATGCGGTGGCAACAGGACCGAGGCTGCCAAGAAGTTGGGCATCAGCCGCCGGACCCTGCACCGGAAGCTGCACGAATTTCACTTGGAAGGACATTGATGAACCAACCACCCAAAGGGATCCAGGATTGGATCCATTCGCTGGAGAGCGGCGCCACGAAGCTCTGGATCCGATGGATTCTGGGGAGCCTTTTCCTGCTGGCCATGCTGGCCATGTACCTTTTCACCGAGGCCCGGAATTTCTCCAACCCGGAGGCCATGGACATGGCTCAGGTCGGGCGCAATCTGGCTATGGGGCGCGGGTACACCACCCACATGATCCGACCCTTGAGCTTCAAGCTCTACCGGGATCGTGCGGCGGAACGGAAAGTGAGTCTGGCTGGGCTTCTCCAGCAGCCGCACCCCGACCTCCACAATCCTCCGGTCTATCCGGTGATGCTCGCGTGTCTCTTCAAGGTGCTTCCCGAGAAGATGCAGTTCGGGCTTCCTGCCGGAGCCAGCATCACCACCCAAAGGCCCTGGCCGGAGATGATGATCACGGCGCTTAACTTCGGTTGGCTGGCGGTTGGTGCGCTCCTGACCTTCCGGCTGGGACGCCGATTGTTCGATCCGGCCGTGGGTTGGATGGCAGCGGCGGTCTTCGGTGGCACGGAGCTTTTCTGGCGATTTGCGAGCAACGGCTTGCCCACGCCATTTCTGATGGTCTTGGTGCTGTTGTTGGCGGAGGTGCTGACCCGGTTGGACGAGACGGGCGCAGAATTGGCACCCGGGGTGGTCCCGCCGCTGGGGCGTCCGTTCAGGTTGGCGGCCCTGGCCGGGGCGCTGATCGGGATCGGCTTCCTGACGCGTTATGCGTTCGGGTGGCTGCTGGTCCCGGCAGTTTTGTGGATGCTGGTTGCGCACGTCCGGAGATTTGGAGTGAGTCTGGTTTGCGTCCTGGCGTTCGCGCTCGTAACCGGTCCATGGGTCGCGCGGAACTACCACCTCAGCGGTCGGATGCTCGGGTCTGCTTACTCCGCGCTCGCTTCCGGAACGGAAACTTTCCCGGAGTCCAGACTTGAGCGGCATCTGAAGGAGCCCAAGCAGATGCCCGATCTCACCGAACTGAGGGTCAAATTCGCCGTAAATGGGGCCGAGATGCTGCGGGGGGCTGTTCCTCGGTTGGGTGGCAATTGGATCACGTTCCTGTTTGTCGCGGGGCTCGTCATGCCCTTCCGGAATGTCCGCCTACGTCGCCTGCGTTGGTTCTGCGTGGGTGGATTGGTCATGCTGTTCTGCGTGGAGGCCATGGGTCGGACGCATTGGTCGACCCTTGTACCCGACGTCAATGGACAGAACCAATTGGTGCTCCTGTCGCCTCTCGTCTTCCTGTTCGGAACGAGCCTTTTCTTCAGCCTCCTCGAGTCGACCGAGTACGGGCACGCGCTGTTCCGCCAGATGGTCGTCGGTGGAGCGTGGTGTGTCCTCAGCCTGCCGCTTCTTTCTACGCTCCTGCCGCCGCGGACCTATCCACTCGTGGAGCCCACCTACAGGCCGGACATCGTTCGCGAGTTGTGTGGCTACGTCCAGCCGGGTGAGTTGATGATGAGCGACGTTCCCTGGAGTGTTGCCTGGTACGGCGACCGGGATTGTATCTGGCTTCCGCTGTGGGTTCGGGACGAGAGCGGGGAGGATTTCTTCGCGGTGAACGACTTTGAAAGGAGGGTTGCGGCCCTCTACATCTCACCGTTCACGGCCGAGGCTCCGTTGCGGCAGGTGGGGACTAAGGACTTCGTCTGGGGACGATTCTACTTCGATGCGCTGTTGCGCCGGAATCTGCCCACCGGGTTCCCGTTGTTCTACGCCTACGAAGGCTCGGCGGGTGCAGGCCACCTTTTCCTCGCGGACCGGAAGCGGTGGTAGGATTGGATCAACCAGCCCGGCTCGCCTTCAGAATGGAAGCAAGCCGGGCTGCATTGCGGTCCAGACGGAAGTGCGTCTCGAATGTTTCCCTGCCCGCTTCTGAAAGCCGTCGTCGAAGATCACGATCTGCAATGAGTTGAAGAACGGCATCGGCAATCGTCGATGCCGAGGTGTCCTTCAGGAGCATGCCATTTGTTCCCGGCTTTATGATGTCCTCGGCGGCTCCGGTTCTGGCACTCAGCACCGGAACGCCGAAGGCCAGTGCTTCGAGGAGCACGATACCGAAGGTCTCGAGGTTCGAGGGAAACACGAAAAGGTTGGAAGAGCTCCAGAGCTCCATCCACTTCTCGGATCCGGCTTCGACTCCACGGTGGATGTGAAGCCCTGGTTCAGGGGCCATCTCGACCCGGGTGACGATGTGGAGGTCCGCCTTTGCCCGGAGTCTCGATCGCCAGGCATCCAGCAACTGCTGTCCGCCCTTCCTGCGGAAGTCTCCCCCGATGAAAAGCAGGCGGAACCTTTCGTTCCCGCGGTGCCGCGGACCACCAGGATCCTGCATCGAAGGTGGTAGGATCTCGATTTTGCGCTGATCGACGGCGTAGTCTCGGATGAGTGACGTGCGGACGCCCTGCGACCATGGAAGCAGGGTGTGGGCATGCTGAAACAGCTGCCGCTCCTGTTTTCTCAACCAATGGAGCGTGAGGGGATGAAGCCAGCGGGAGATTCGCGTGGGGCCGAACCAGGGCGATCGGGCAAGCTGTTCGAAGGTGGCGTCGAGGGCCACGAAGCAGGGCAGGGAGGAAAAACGCTCCGGAAGCGCGAGCCCTGCGCTCTGCGTGTTGACGACAACCGCCTCGATTGGCACGCGGCGTACCAAATCCTCCAGTTGCCCTGCCGCATGGTGGCTGATGGCTCGCCGCCAGCGCGTGATCAATCCGTCGAGCCCAAGCCGGTGTAGGCCCCTGATGCCGCGCTCCGCGTGTTGCAGATGCGGTGGCAGTGGCATGGCATCGATCTGGTGGGGCGTACATCCCCATTCGGGATGTTCTCCCAGAGCCCTGACAAAACGTGGCACATGGGAGGTATGTCCCAGGGTGTTTTCATTGATGAACGCGATGTGCATTGGGGCTGGATGTCGTCCGTCCCCTATGCCTTCTGCAGGGCGGCCCGGAATTGGCCAATCAACTGTCCGGTGACGATCGGGGGGGCGTACCGGTTCGCGGCCAATTCCAGAGCTGCCGCGGGTCGTCGGCCCTCCGGGTCGTCGCCTCTCGCAAACCGGCCAAAAGCTTCGGCCGCATCGCCTGGCCGGGACATGTCGACGGCGATGCCCGCTTTTCCGGTGATCCACTCGGTAACCGGGAATCGGTGGTGGATCACCGGGAGGCCGCACGCCAGGGCTTCAATGATCGCAATCGAGAACGGCTCTGCCAACGCGCCCAACGCGTAGATGTCCGATGCGAGGAACAGGTCCCTCAACTTCTCCCGAGGTTGTGAACCCAGGAAGCGGATCCTGTGGTCCAGCGCTGCTTCGCAGCCTGCCCGGACCTGGGCGGCCCCTGGTTCATCGGCGCCCGCGGACAGCAAGGTCCATCGGTCACTTCCTGAGGCCGCGAGCTCCCTCGCCACGTGATCCAGTCGCTTGGAGGATTCTGTTCCAACCGGACCTACGGATAGTGCCACCCGGTGGTCGGACGGAATTCCGAGGGCTCGCCGGAGTGCATCGCGTACCTCCGCTGTTCCTGGGGAGAACAGGGAGGTATCCGCGAAATAGGGAATCGCGAAGAATCGATTGAACCGCTCGGCTCGTACCAATGCCTTCGCCTCCTCCAGATAGACCGGCGCCAGAAGGTGGATGCCGTCGTAGGATTGAAGCCATCGGGGTGAGAGCCGCATGCCATCCGAGAAGACCACTTTCGAACTGTGCCAGCGCTGAAACCGCTTCAGGTTCCAGGCGAGGCTGGGATCGGCGCAAAATGCGATCTGAACCCTCCGGCGGCGAAGGGCGAGAACGCAAGGGAGGACGGCACTCATCTGCTCCAGATGGTAGCGATTATGCCATCGGAGAGGGGTGAGGAAGCTGGAGTCTCTTTGGATCATCCGTATCCGTCTGGTTGGAAACGGATGCGGCGACCGGCAACTGCCCCAGGCTTCTGCTTCAACGGATGGATGGGCCTGGAGTTCCTTGGTCAATTGGGCCATCCAGATCTCCAGACCTCGGCGGACGTGACCGAGGCCGGAAGCGATGCAGGCTACCCGGAGGCTACCTTGGACAGTGGTGGTTGGCGTGGAGGTCACCGCTGAAAATCAGGGCCGGAAAAGCAAAAAGGCGCGGTCCTAAGACCGCGCCTTCCTGAGTCAAGCTATCGACTACTGGCGGCGGCGCCAGAGGCCGAAGGCGACCAGACCGACACCCGCGATCATCGCGTAGGTCTCGGGCTCGGGCACCGGCGTGAAGTCAAAGTTGACGAGCTTGAAGCGGTAGGTCGTCGAGTAGATCAGCGGGCCAGCGAGGGTGCCACCAGCGATATCGCCACCGAAGGCAACCACTCCACCGGCGTTCGGGAACGTCGGAACCGAATCAAGCAGCTGGGCATCACCGAAGGAGTCGCCAGCACCGAGACCGCCGGAGGTGATCAAGAGACCGTAGTAACCCGGGTTCAGAACTCCAGGGGTCACGGTGGTCCAAGCGTAGTTGTCGGCAGAGACCGACGTGTTGTCGATCGTGGCACTGAACAGCGGCGTGTTTGCGAAAGAGGTGCCGGCAGTCGGAGCCGTATTCAGCGGGAGGTACTGATAGATCCCGAGGACGACGGAGCCATTGAACCCGTTGTTGCCGGGGTCGACAAACGCCAACGAATTGATGGTGACGGGCGCCGTGACCTGGAACATCGAGCCGATGTTACCGGGGGGGAGCGTGGTTCCGGAGAAATTACCGGAGATGTTGTTGAAAACCACCGCTTGGGCGGAAGCCGCGGCCGCCGCGAGGGCGACTGCTGCGAGAAGTGTCTTGGTCTTATTCATGATAGGATTCGGTTGCGCTGACTCAGAACTGGAGAGGTTGTACGCTAGGGACAAAGGAATCGTCAAAGACTTTTTCAATCGAAGGGGCCTCAGAACTTGTAGGCGACACCGGCGAGGATGCGCAGGTCGTTTTCCTTGCGGCCAGGTGCAGGCGAGGACCGGTAGGTGTCCTGAGCCGTCAGGCGGACCGCGAGCTTCTCGGTCAGGTCAGCCTCCAGGGTGGCCTGGAAGTTGAACACGTAGTTGTCGAGGTCATCGACCTTGGGCGTGATGTCCGCTTCCTGCAGCAGGCGGACCTTGTCGTTGAACTTGTGGGTGAACTTCTCGCCCGCGCGGACCGTGAAGTACTGGGCGCCAGAGCCGCGCTCGAACTGCTCGAACACGATGCCGGGGCCGAGTTCGCCGCTCAGCGTGGTCTTCTCGTTCTTGATGAAATAATAGCCGACGCCGGGGCTGAGCGTGACGCGGTACTTGATGTCGGCGACCTTGTCCTGACGGGCATCGCCGCGGCCCAGGAAGTACCAGCGGTCGGAGACGAGGCGGTTGTACTGCAGGAAGGCACCGTAGTTCTGCGCAGTGGTGACCCGGTTGCCCGTCGTCAAGTCCTTGTTGTTGCCGTAAACGGCGTCGGCACCTGCGCTGAGCTCGTTCTTGTCCCACTTTTTGAGGGACAGGATGTTTGCGCCTGCGAGCAGGGTGTCGGAGTTACCGCGGTTGATGGCGACATTGACGCCGGCGCTGGTCTTCCAGCCGGTGTCCTCCTGAGCGAGGAGGGAACCAGTCGCTGCGATGGCGGCGACGAGGACGAATTTGGAGTGCTTCATGTTAATTCTCGGTGAGAGGGCGACGAGTACCCAATGTGCGGGGCGGAAGGCAACGTGGATTTTGGGTTTGGACCGGTCATCGACCAAGGTAGGGATTTGGAAAGCGAGCTTGTCACATCGGGGCTGTCTCTGGCAGACAGGCAGGGTGAATCTGGGATGCCACATTCCCTTCAGCTCGATTACCGGGGCGCCGCCGAGGCGTCGCTGAACGAGTTTTTCCGAGCTGGCAAAAACCCCGTTCCGCGTCGCGGAGCGGGGTTTTGCATTTCGAGATTCGAATGGCGGGGAAGAAGGCAATCCAGAATCCAGATACGTTCATGAAACCGCAGGTGGAGATCTACGACACCACCCTTCGCGATGGATCGCAGGGTGAGGGCATCAACTTTTCCGTGGCTGACAAGCTCCGCATCGCGGAGCGCCTGGACGCATTCGGGGTGCACTACATCGAGGGTGGCTGGCCAGGGTCCAATCCCAAGGACATCGAGTTCTTTGAGCAGGCGCGGAAGAAGCGGTTCCGGAATGCCCGGCTGGCGGCGTTTGGCTCGACCCGACGCAAGGCTGTGGCGGTCGAGGACGACGAGCAGGTACGGCTGCTGCTGGAGGCGGGGACCCCGGTGGTGACCATCTTTGGCAAGACCTCGATGCTGCACGTGCGGGAGGTGCTCCGATGCACGCCCGAGGAAAACCTCGCCATGATCGGCGACACCGTGCGGTACCTGAAGGATCACGGGAAGACCGTGATCTACGACGCGGAGCACTGCTTCGACGGCTTCAAGCTGGATCCGGATTACGCCGTGGACACCTGGCTGGCGGCGGAGAAGGCGGGCGCGGACCTGGTGGTCCTGTGCGACACGAATGGGGGATGCCTTCCTTCCGAGGTCGCCGCGATCACCCGAACGGCGGTGGGCCGACTGACCTGCGGTGTGGGAGCCCATACCCATGATGACAGCGGACTCGGTGTCGCCAACGCACTGGCGTCGGTGGAGGCCGGGGCGATGCACGTGCAGGGCACGGTAAACGGGTACGGGGAACGGACCGGGAACTGCAACCTGATCAGCGTTATCCCGTGCCTTCAGCTCAAGATGGGGCGGCGCCTGTTGCCGGCGTCAGCGTTGAGGCAGTTGAAGGAACTTTCCCAGTTCATCGACGAGACGGCGAACATCCGCCACAGCCCGCGGCAGCCGTGGGTGGGGTCGGCGGCGTTTGCCCACAAGGGCGGCACCCACGTCAATGCCGTGCAGAAGCTGGCCTCGAGCTACGAGCACATCGATCCGTCCCTCGTCGGAAACAGTCGGAACATCCTGGTCAGCGACCTCTCCGGGCGGAGCAACATCCTGCTGAAGGCGAAGTCGCTGGGCTTCGACCTGGACGAATCCAAGCCGGAGGTGAAGGCGATCCTGCAGAAGGTCAAGGACCTCGAGCATGAAGGCTACGAGTTCGAGGTGGCCGAGGCTTCCTTGGCCCTCCTGATCCGGGGCCTGCTGGAAGGACGTCCCGAATTACTGTTCACGGTGGACGGCTACCACGTGTCGATGCGGGGCGACGGCAAGGGCGCGACTTGCGAGGCGACGATCAAGGTCCGGGTTGGATCGAACGTCCACCACACGGTGGCGGAAGGGGATGGCCCGGTGAACGCGCTCGACGGCGCGCTGCGGTCGGCTTTGGCCCAGTCCTTCCCGCATCTTGGACATGTGCAGTTGACGGACTACAAGGTCCGCATCCTGGACGGCGTGGCGGGCACGGCGGCTCGCACGCGCGTTCTGATTACCTCCACGGACGGGACTCGCGAATGGGGAACCGTCGGGGTCAGCGAGAACATCATCGCCGCTTCGTTGCAGGCGCTCGTCGACAGCATGGAATACGCGTTGATGACGCCGTCGAAGAAGTCTCGCGTATCGAAGCGCTCGGGGAAATCCGGCCGCGATGCCAGCCGGCGGAAGTCCTCGGGATGAGCGGCGAGGGGCGCATCCCGAGCTGCCCCCATTTCTCGACAGGAACGGGGTGGCGACGTCCTCGTCGCGTCGGGGGATGACCTGGGAGGGCAACGAAGATCTTCAGCCGGGAAACAGCGGTTGGATCCACAGATTTCACCGATTGCACGGATTGGAAGCCGGTTGAGAGGGGCTGTTGTTTCACCCCAAGGGTGATAGGGAAACAGCGACGCGGTGAGGCCTCTTCTCCCGGCCCATCCGTGAAATCCGAGAAATCTGTGGTTAGTCCAACTGCTGTTTTCGGGATCAGTCCTCGGGGAGCAGGTCGACCGGGGGCTCGGTCTCGGTCGAGGCAAGTGGTGCTGCCTCGGGGACGCTGGCCCTTCGGGCTCGCCCCTCGGCCCAGTGACGCAGGCGCCGGATATGTTCGTCCATCGTCCGGGCGAGGGGGACCGTTTCCCGGATCGCGGTGAGGATGTGGTCGGTGCAGATCTCCGTGCCGCCATGGAAGGCGTCAAAGAGGGCGCTGTTGATGGCTTCCTCAAGCTCGGCGCCGGAGAATCCGGCGGATTCGTTGGCGAGCGCGTGGACGTCGAAATGTTCCGGGTTGCGGGAACGGCGGGCGAGGTGGACCCGGAGGATCTCGGCTCGTTCGATGAAGGAGGGCAGGTCGACGAAGAAGATCTCGTCGAGGCGTCCCTTGCGGAGGAGTTCCGGGGGCAGATGGGAAATGTCGTTGGCCGTGGCCACGACGAAGACCGTGGCGTGCTTTTCTGCGAGCCAGGTCAGGAAGGTCCCGAGCACGCGGGCTCCCGTGCCGCCATCCACGGCGGCGCCGCCGCCCTGGGATCCTGCAAAGGCCTTGTCGATCTCGTCGATCCAGAGCACGGCCGGCGCGATGGACTCGGCGACGGCGATGGCGCGACGGATATTCTCTTCGGAGGAGCCCACGAGCGATCCGAACATCCGTCCCATGTCGAGCCGGAGCAGGGGGAGTTGCCAGAGCGTGGAGACGGCCTTGGCGCAGAGGCTCTTCCCGCAGCCCTGGACACCCAGGAGCAGCACACCGCGTGGTACGGGAAGGCCGAAGGCCCGCGCCTCCGGGGTGAAGGCAGCCGCCCGTTTGGACAACCAGTCCTTGAGCAGGTCGAGTCCGCCAACGTGACCGAAATGCTCGTGGTGGGCGTAGTATTCGAGGAGCCCGGAGCGGCGCACGAGCTGCCGTTTTTCGGCGAAGACCGCGTTGACGTCCGAGGCATCCAGCCGTCCATCCTGGACGATGATCTTGGCGAAAACGTTCTCCGCTTCGGTCAAGGTCAGTCCAAGGGCGGCCTGAAGGAGGCGGGCGCGTCCCAGGGTATCCAGATCCACCGACACGTCGCGGCGTGAGCTGAGCGTTTCGATGATCTGGTCGAGCAGTTCGGCGAGATCCTCGGTGGTTGGAAGGGGGAGATGGAGGACGGCGACGTCCTTTTCCAGCTCGGGCGGCAGTTCCAGTTGTGGGCCGACGAGGAGTATGGATTTGGGGCCGTTCTTGAGGTTCAGCGCAATCTCCCGGAGTCGACGGATGACGTTCGGATGGTTGCGGGTGAGGAAGGGATGAAGGTCCTTGAAGACGAAGAGGGCTGGCTCTACGAGTTCAAGGACCGCGTCCAGGGCCACCAGCGGGTCGCGGGTGGCCGGGTTCAGGGGCTTCCGGGCCTGGATGGAGGTTCCGCCGGGGACCAGACCGGTTGAGATGCTCCATTCGTAGAGCCGCTTCTGCCGCCGCTCGGCGAGTTGCGCGATGAGTTCGAGGGCACGGACTTCCTCGCCCGTCACCACGGCGATGACCGGGTAACGGGCGCGGACCAGAAGCTCGAGTTCGGCGGTGAACCCCGACATCGGGAGCCCGGTTTGGTTCAGGCGCCGAACTTGTCGAACATGCGGGCGTTGGCCTGCATGTGGCGGATCAGGTACTTGGCGTCGAAGACGCCCAGAGATCCGAGATTGGCGCCGGTTTCCGTGAAGCGGTCGAGCTTGTCGTTACCGGAGATTTCCGAGTGGAGAAGGACGGGTTGGGGGTGCCAGGAGTGACCTTTGACCGCGCAGGGCGTGGAGTGGTCACCGGTGATGGCGAGTACGTCTGGCTTCCGGGCAAGCAGGATAGGGAGTGCGGCATCAAACTCTTCGATTGCCTTCACCTTGGCGGCGAAGTTGCCGTCCTCGCCGGCCTTGTCCGTGTACTTGAAGTGGATGAAGAAGAAGTCGTAGTTGTCGTACTCCTTCACGTAACGTTCGAACTGCTCGGCGATGGTGGATGGGCCCTCGATCTTGGTCATCCCCACGAGCTGGGCGAGCCCCTTGTACATCGGGTAGACGGCGAGGGCGGCCGGCCTGAGTTGGTAGCGCTGCTCGAAGGTGGGGATGTCGGGTTGGTGGGCGATGCCCCGCATCAGGAACCCATTGGCAGGCTTCTCGTTCTTCAGGAGCGGCAGCGCGGCCTTGTAGAAGTCGGCAACGAGCTTCGCGACCTTCTTCTGGCCGGCGTTCTTGGAGTCCACCGGCTTGGCGGCGGCGATGGGCAAGCCTTCGCGATTGGGGTCGGTGTCGGTGAGCGGTCCCTCGAGGCCGGCGCCGCGGAAGACGACAACGAAGCGGTGTTCCTTGCCGGGAACGATGATGACCTGGGTGGTGCCGATCTTCTTGATCTTGGAGGCAAGGATGCCGCACAGGCGCTCGCAGATCTCGGTGGCGATCCGGCCGGCGCGGCGGTCGGTGACCAGGCCAGCGGCGTCGAGAGTGCAGAAGTTCGCCCGGGCAGCGACGTCACCCGCCTTCAGTTCGATGCCGAGCCCCAGGGTCTCGATGACTCCGCGTCCGACCTCGAATTCGATCGGATCGTAGCCGAACAGGGCGAGGTGGCCGGGGCCGGAGCCAGGGGTGATGCCGGGCGCCACGGGGGTCATGCGCCCCTGGGCGCAGCCACTGCGGACCAAGGCGTCGAGGTTAGGGGTCTTCGCGGCTTCGAGGGGTGTCAGGTTGCCCTGCGCGGCCGTTGCGATGTCACCGAGTCCGTCCAGCACCACGAGGGCGAGTTTGGCACCGGTCTTGATTGTCAGCTTCGAATAGACTGCATCCAGGTTGCTCATACAGCGGACGGAACCCTGACGATGAGGAAGCGGTGCCGCAAGGTTGTAGCTTTTGGGTGATCTTGTGGTGGCGCATTGCGTTGTCCCGTCCAAGCTGCTAATCCCCACGGGTCCTCAGTCGTCCGATCCCGCCCCGGCATCAAGATCCGCCGGAATCGCAGAATGAACTCGGTCATAGGCCAACATCCCTGGGTCAGTCTCCTCGCCGCCATGCTTGCCGGCATGGTGGTGAAGTGGTTGCTCGACGTCTTCTTCCTCCGCTCGGAGATGTTCGGCCTGCGCCGCCGGCTCACGGACCGGGAGCGGGACCTGACGGACCTGCGCCATGAGCACGGACGTTCTTTGCAGGAGTTGAAGAACCGACTCACGGAACTGGATGCCACGGCGAAGGCCAAGGCGGTCGCCCTCTCGAGTCTCGCGGCCCGTGAGGGCGAGTTGGCCGGCCTCCGCGAGCGCGAACGTTCCCTTTCCGAACAGGTTCAGGTTGCTGATGCACGCGTTTCGACCCTGGCCTCCGAGTTGGCAGCTCTCGAGCAGACGTCGGCTGGATCCCGGGCGCAGGTTACGGAGTTGGAAGCGGAGTTGGCCCGCGCCGGTAGCCGGGAGGCCGTGTTGATCCGGGACTTGGCATGCGTCCAGTGCGTCCGCGATGTGCTGGAGGCCGGGGTCCGGGCCCGGGACTCCCAGATCGATGAACTGACGACGCGGGTCACGGAACTGACTGAAGGTTTGTCGACGGAATCACGGGACCTGGGGCGGGTCCGCGCCGATCTGGGGCGAATGGAAGGCGATCTGGCGTCGACGCGAGCGAAACTGGAGCAGGTCCAGGCTGCTCGCGATGGGCTTGAGAAGGAATTGCTCGCCGCACGCTCGCAGGCTGAGGCCGTGACCCGGGGGCGGGCGGTGGCGGAGGCGAGTCTGAAGCGCCGGGAAATGGAGCTGGCCGAGAACGAGCAGCGGGCAGGGGAAATGCAGCGGGCTCTCGAAGAGGCCTCGAGGGAGGCCGCCAGGGTGGGTGCGGAAAACCAACGCTTGCTGGGCGAGGTGGCCCGCCACTCGGCGATGGCCACAACGAGCCGGGGTAACGATGCCGCTGCGAAGGCGGTCGAGGCGGAGCGCGCCCGTCTAGCGGACGAAGTCAAGGCGTTGAGGAGCGACATGGAGGCCCAGGTGAGGATCCGGGCAGGCATCGAGGCGGTCGCCAAGGCCCAGGAGGCTGCGGCAGCTGAGTTGCGGCTCCAGTTGGCTGCTGCGACTTCCCAGCGTCGGGCATTGGACGCGGAACTCGAGGCCGTCTCGGCCTCGCATGCCGCCTTGGAAAAGAGGTTGGCCGCGGGAGCCGGATCGGATGATCGGCTCGCTTCGGCACTCGCCGAGTTGGACGACTTGACCCGCGAGCGTAATACCCTTGCAGCGGAGTTGGCGGCCTTGCGTGCGGACCGGGGCGGGGGGGACTCATGATCGAGAATGGCCGCCCTCGATATTGGATCGGCTGGTACGACCAGTGGCACATCGTGTTGCCGTTGGCGCTGGCTGCCACCCTCGTCTGGCTCGCCGTGCAGCCACGTCCCATCCAGCCGACCGTGCGGACTCCGACGGTGCCGGCTCGTGCCGCGTCCCTGGGAGCCGTTACGATCGAATCCCCAGTCAGCGGTGTGCAGGTCCGACCGGACCAGGCTACGGATGTCGAGGGGCGGGCAGACGCCGGCACGACGGTCGTGCTCTTTTACGCCCAAGGGCAGTCGCTGGAGAAGAAGGAGCTGACGCGGGTGCGTGTCGGGGTCGAGGCGCGCTACCGCTTCCGGATCTCCCGGTTTCCACCCGGGTGGTACGTTCTGCAGGCCGTTGCCTATGCAGATGATGGACGGACTGCCGCCTCCGCTCCGATCGACCTGAATGTCGTGGACGGAAGGCCGCCTACTCGGGGGCCCCGACGCTGACAAGCCTCAGCAGGAACTGGGATCCGTCGAGGCTGAGGGCCTGGATCAACGCTTCCGGGCAGGTCCGTAGAAGTAGCCCTTGCCGAGACGGACACCGCGCGTCTTCCGGTCGGCGAGGGAACCCAATCGCTGCTCGTCGAACAGGGCGGTGTACTGGTAGGGGAATCCATCCAGCTTCACCCGGTCGACCTTTCGGCTGATGAACCGCTCGATTGCTGCAACGAAGGGCGCGTCGCCCGCGGTCATCAAGGTGAACGCATCTCCGGAAGCTTGGGCGCGGCCGGTTCGCCCGATCCGGTGGACGTAGTCCTCGGCGTGTTCAGGTACCTCGTAGTTGATCACGTGCGAGACATCAGCGATGTCCAACCCGCGGGCCGCAACGTCCGTGGCAACCAGGACCTCGTAGTAGCCGGACTTGAATCCTTCCAATGCCTGCTGCCGTTCTTTCTGGGATCGATCGGAGTGGATCACCGCTGCCTTGTGCTTTGCACGCTTCAGGACGTTGACGACTTCATCGGCGCTTCGCTTGGTCCGGCAGAAGATGATGACCGACTCCCATTGGACCTTTTCCAGGAGGGAAAGGAGGAGGTCCTGCTTCTGAGCGAGAGCGACCGGATAAAGGACGTGCTTGATGGTCTCCGCCGGGGATCGCCGGGCTCCCACCTCCACCTTGAGCGGTTCATTCAACGCCCAGGCGCAAAGGGTTTCGAGCGCAGGCGGAATGGTCGCGGAGAACATCAGGGTCTGGCGAACCTTGGGACACTTGATGAGGATCCTCCGCACGTCCGGGAGGAATCCCATGTCCAGCATCCGGTCTGCCTCATCGAGGACCACGAACTTGGAGCGGTCCAGTTTCAGCGTCCCTTGGGCGAGGTGATCCAGCAGGCGCCCCGGCGTGGCGACGACGACATCGACGCCTCGGGCCAGTTGCTCGCGCTGGGGGCCGTACCCCACGCCACCGTAGATGAGGCCCACCCGAAGCTGCGTGTACTTCCCGAACTTCAGGAAATTGTCGTAGGTCTGCTGTGCCAGCTCACGGGTTGGTTCCAGCACGAGACACCGGGGGCCGGGGCCGTGGGGCCCGAGTCGGCTCAGGATCGGAAGCGAGAATGCGGCGGTCTTTCCGGTCCCGGTCTGGGCGGAACCCACGATGTCGCGCCCCTCCAGGATCAGGGGGATGGCCTGTGACTGGATTGGCGTCGGCTCGACGTATCCGAGGGCATCCACTGCGTCGAGGATCGCCGCACGAAGGCCCAGTTCTGAAAACCGCATACGGGACGCTACCATGGCATGAACCCCGGTACCAAGGTCTTCGTCTGGGAAGCGTGTCGATGAGCGAGCCCGCTTACGCATCCGGGGCGAAGGGTGTTCCAGAGCCCTCGGGCCGGGCTGGCATGGATCGTTGTAAGGTGAGCGGGGATTTTCCCTAAATATGGGTGGTAAGCTGCCAATCGGGTCGTATTTCTTGTTGATTATCAGTAATTTAGACCGTGAATGATTCGCAGGCTCTTGCTGCCTTTTGGATCCTGGCTCGTTCCATTCCTGAGTCTGATTGGGAGCGGAAGCCTGTCCGAGGCTGCTTCGCCCGTCCATCCCGGGACCGCCCGCATGGCGGCCGTCCTGGCGCGGTTGGCCACGGAATGCCGGCCGGAAGACAACGTCTTCCTGTCCGACCGGCGAGTGGAATGGCTTCGGAACCTCGGGCCTTCGGGCGATGACGCAGACTCGCGGGCCTTTTGGCATTACCGGTTGGCGACCGAACTCCTCCAGGCTGGTGCCAATGCCGAGGCACGGTCTGAATACCTCCAGGTGGAGGACCTGATCCGGACCCATGGGTTGAAGCCAGGCTCCAACAGCCTGGCCAACCTGCGGCTCAATGTGGCGCTGACCCACCTGCGTGAAGCTGAGTTGCGGAATTGCCTGACCAACCACACGGCAGAGGCATGCCTGTTCCCCATCGGTACTGGCGGCCGGCACCTATGGGTCGACGGTTCACGGGCGGCGATGGGCGTGCTGACCAATTTCCTGAACGGGGAACCGGACAACCTCGCTGCACGGTGGCTGCTCAATGTCGCCGCGATGACGGTTGGAGATCACCCTCAGGGTGTGCCTGATCGTTGGCGGATCGGCCCCGAGACCTTTGCCTCGGAGTATGATATCGGACGCTTCAACGAGGTCGCCGGTCCGGCTGGCGTTGGCGTGCGGCAGCTTTCCGGGGGCAGTGCTGCCGATGACTTCGACGGAGACGGTTTGGTCGATATCCTGGTCACATCGATTGGATTCACGGATCCGATGCATCTGTTCCGCAACCGGGGTGATGGCACGTTTGCCGACGTGACGGAGAAGGCCGGGCTGACGGGCCTGACGGGCGGACTGAATCTGGTCACGGCGGACTATGACAATGACGGGGACGTGGATGTCTTTGTCGTTCGCGGCGCGTGGGCCAAGGAAGGCGGCCGCTTTCCGGACTCGCTGCTGGAGAACAAGGGAGACGGAACCTTCGAGGATGTGACCCACGCGGCGGGCATGGTTTCGTTCCATCCTTCGCAGGCTGCGGTCTGGCTCGACTACGACGGCGACGGTTGGCTGGACCTGTTCGTCGGGAACGAGACCGCGGAGCGGACCGCGCCGCACCCATGCGAGCTGTTTCACAACAACCGGAACGGAACGTTCAGCAACGTGGCTCCCGGCATGGGAATGGCCGTGCAGGCCTATGTGAAGGGCGTGACGGCTGGCGACTTCAACAATGACGGCCGTCCCGATCTCTACCTCTCGATCCACGGCCGGGCGAACAAGCTCTTCCGCAATGACGGCCCGGCCGGGAGCAGCTGGAAATTCACCGAGGTCGCGGCAGCGGCAGGAGTCGCCCTGCCGACGTACAGCTTCCCCACCTGGTTCTTTGACTTCGACAACGATGGTTGGGAGGACCTGTTTGTGGGGGGATACCGAATCAGCGGCGTCGCCGATGTGGCGGCCGACGTCCTTGGACTGCCGTCGAGTGGTGAGCGTGCCCGGTTGTACCGGAACCGCGGCGACGGGACGTTCGAAGACGTCTCCCGGGCCATGGGCGTGGATCGGGTGCTGCATGGAATGGGGGCGAATTTCGGGGACCTGGACAACGATGGATGGCTTGATTTCTACCTTGGGACGGGCGACCCCGACCTCCTGACCCTGATTCCGAATCGCATGTTCCGGAACGACCGGGGAAGGCGGTTCCAGGATGTCACCACGAGCGGCGGTTTCGGCCACCTGCAGAAGGGGCATGGCGTCTCGTTCGCCGACTTCGACAACGACGGGGATCAGGACGTCCACGAGGACCTCGGCGGTGCCTACACTGGTGACATCTATCCCAACGCTCTGTTCGCGAATCCGGGGCACGGTAACCACTGGCTCAAGGTCTCGCTGGTAGGAAGGGGGGCGAACCGCGCGGGAATCGGTGCCCGCCTGCGACTGACCCTCTCGACGCCGTCCGGCCCGCGGGTCATCCATCGGACGCTGAACTCGGGCGGGAGTTTTGGCTGCAATCCGCTCCGGCTGGAGATCGGGTTGGGGGATGCTGTCCGCGTGGACAGTTTGGAGATCCGATGGCCTGGATCGGGAACCCTCCAGACACTGAAGGGTCTGGCCGTGGACTCGGTTTACCGGGTCCATGAGGATCGGGTGCAACCCGACGTTGTGAGACTGCCCTTCTTTTCCCTACCGCCACCCGTCCGACATTGATCCGAAATGGGGCTTGGCCAGCCTTTGTGTTGACATCGTGTGTCGGATGTAGACGGTCTTTTTCCATTCCGATGGTCATCTGGTTGGCTGGAAAGCCAGCCCCTTATCCGTACTCATTCATCATGAAACAAAGAACCTGCAATCGTGCCCTGCGTTCGGCAGTGGTGCTGCCCGTGTTCCTCGCGGCCATGGCCCTCCGGGCCGACTACCCGTCGGCGGTCAAGGCTGACAATCCCGATGCCTACTATCGTCTGAACGACTCTCAAGTCCGCCAGAAGGTCAACGTCAACGTCGGCAGTCTCGGTGCTGCGGCCAACGCGACTCACGACCTCCCCACGGGCGTCGTCCGGTCGGTTCCCGGCGCGATCGTGGGCGACGCCGACCGTTCGGCCTTCTTCGATTTCACGACCCGGACGAGCATTCCGTTCAACTCCGCCATCAATCGTCCGGCGGATCAGCCGTTCACGGTTGAGGCCTGGTTCCTTCCGTCCTCCGACCAGAGCGCAACTGGCATGTCGCCCGTGGCCAATCGTTGGACCCAGGGCGGGCCGCGCCAGGGTTGGGTGATGTTCCAGCGCCGGCCGAGTGCGGACAACACCAGCTCCGAGGGTGGCATCGGATGGAACTTCCGGATGTACAGCGGCGTCGACACCAGCACCGCGCTCGACGTCACCTCCGACGTGCCCTACACGATGGGCAAGTGGCAGCACGTGGTGGTTGTGTATGATCCCGTCGGCAATGCCGGCGTGGGTTCGACCCTCAAGATGTACATCGACGGCGTGCTGGTGAAGACGTCGGAGTGGACCAACGACAGCAAGCCTGGCTACGGCCCCTGCACGAACGACCACGACCCCGCTGAGGCCGTCAACGGCCAGCCCGGACTCGCGCTCGGCAATTACAACAACGGCAATGGCAATGCGTCGAACCTGGGTGCCGTGAATCCGTGGTTCGGTGGAATCGACGAGTTCGCATACTATCCGACCAAGCTCACCGAGGCCCAGATCCTTGCCCATTACCAGAACGGCACGAACGCCAACCGGAGCACGCCTTACGCCTCCCTCATCCAGTCGCACGCCCCGAGCGTCTATCTGCGACTGAACGAGATCGCGCCGGACTCCGGCGGCGTCGTCAACGTCGGTGACCTCCGCAAGGCGGGCAACGGCGTGACTTCCGCCAAGGTCCGGCAGTCAGCTCCAGGCGCGCTGGCCGGAAGTCCCGGTGATCGCTCCATCATCTTCCAGAACCGCAACGGCAACTCGACCGTCTCGATCCCTTACAGCGAGGCGAACAATCCGGACGCCGGCGTGCCGTTCACGCTTGAGGCTTGGCTGAAGCCGATGCGCGATCGTCAGGGTGGTCAGGCGCCCATCGCCAATCGCATGGTCGGCGGCACGGGCCGCACGGGCTGGGTCATCTTCCAGCGCAATCCGAACTCCACCTATCCCTCTGGCGAGGGCCTGGGTTGGAACTTCCGCATGTACAGCGGCAACGGCAATGGCGGGCAAGACGTGTTGACTGAGACCGACTACGCCGTGGGCCGCTGGCAGCACCTCGTCGTGACCTGGGAACCGCAGGTCGACAACGGCGATCCAGCCGGGAACGGCAATCACCAGTTCCAAGGCATCCTGACGGCCTACGTCGATGGCGTGCAGGTGGCCAAGAATGAGAACGCACTCTACGCCGCCAACCGCGCCACCCCAGAGGACGGTCAGGGAAATCCCCCCGGAACCCCGTCGGACATCGGTATTGGCGGCTACAATGCCGCCTCCGGTCTGGGCAACAACGCCTACGAGGGTGGCGTGGATGAGCTCGCCATCTACAACAACTACGTCCTGAAACCCGAGCAGATCCTGGCTCACTATCAGGCCGGCACGAACGCCCGCCCCGAGGTCTCCTACGAGACCCTGGTCTATACCGCGGCCTTCGACCTGAACAATCCCCCCGACCAGACCCGCGAGCGTGCGACGCTTCCTGCGACCTACCTCCGGTTCAATGAGCCCGCGCAGTCGCCGGTCGCGAACTCCGGCTCCCTTGGGGCCGCCGCAGACGGCAATGTCGTCAATGGCGTCAACAATGCAGCCGGTCCGGTGACCACCGGTATCGCCGCCCCGAACGCCGCCGTGACGATCGGCCCCGACAACTTCGTGGCGCTCAATTCGCCGGCTGGCCTCGACATCACGGGCCAGATCGCCCTCGAAGCCTGGATCAAGCCCGAGGCAACCCAGGGAGCCGTCTCGCGGATCGTCTCGCACGGTCCGACGATCCAGTCGGACTTCGATGCGGCCGGCCTGGGCATTACTCTCGCCGGATCGCTTTTGTCGCCGAACGAAGTTTCCCTCCAGATCGAGGGAGGCTCCGAGTACGTCGTTGGATCGGTCGACGACGCCGGTTTCCATGGCACCCGCGCCGCGGTTGGCTCTGACCTTGGCTCCGGCCAATGGGTCCATCTGGTCGGCACCTACGACGGCACCACCTGGCGCCTCTATCGCAACGGAACCCAGATCGCCAGCACGGCGGATTCGAAGGGTGCTGTTTCCTCGCCCGATGGTGAGTGGGCGATCGGTTCCAAGGGTAGCGGATGGGCGGACAACTTCTCGGGTAGCATCGACGAAGTGGCGATTTACAAGCGCTCCCTCTCGGCCGCCCAGGTGAAGGCCCACTATGACGCGGCGACCGCTTCCGCGGTCTCGAACCTCAGCTTCACCCGCACGGCCAGCGGCCTGCGCCTGACCTGGACGGGTGGTACGCTGCAGCAGGCGGACACTTTCAACGGCAGCTACACCGACGTGGCCGGCAGCTCCAGCCCGTTTGATGTGACGGCCAGCGCAGCCGCGAAGTTCTACCGCCTCCGCCAGTAGTCCAGTCGCCGGCGCGCCTGCCGGTTTGCTGACCTTCAGCGCCCCGTTCCACGCCGTGGAGCGGGGCTTTTTGTTGGGTACCCGGGTTTCCCGCTTGGCCGTCGGGAGGTCGGAATCTTCACCCTGGAAAGGCTGTTGAAACCGCCGATGAGGCCGATGACGCTGATAGACAGGGGCGTTAAGTGGACCGTTCGCGCACCTGCAAGGTGACGCCCAAACCCGGGCAAGGATCCTATCCGGCGGTGGTGTCTGCAGTCCCCATGGGGACACTGCCCCCAACGAGAGGTTGGGCGAGTGTCCTCACGAGCCGATTCGGGACTGCTTCGATCTCTGGAGCGGCGCGAGTCTCGCCCCACCGGTTTCGGGGGCAGCATCAAATCGCACCTCCATCCCGTCCTGTCTCCGTCCGAAGACGGAGTTTCCGGCCCGCTTCCGGCCTTTCCAATCGGCGCACGCCGGGTACAGCTTTCCACATGGCCCCAGTGAGCTCGCCAGATCTGCATCCGGTCGACGGACACGTCCATATCGTGGGAACCGGTGCCGGCGGAACGGGATGCTGGCTCGACATGTCGAGTGCCTTCCGGCGGTTGCAGGCCCGACTGCTTCTGGGCGCCATCGGCATGGAACCTTCCGCCTTGAAGGACGATTTCGACCGCCTCTATGTCGAGCATCTGCTGGCTAGGTTGCGGGAGTCGTCGATGGGCTCGGCCGTGGTCCTGGCGCAGGAACAGGTGTACGACCGGGATGGAAAGCTTGTCCCGGGCGCGGGGCTTTTCCACGTCCCGAACGAATACGTGCTGCGACTCGCGAAGCAGCACCCGGAGTTCATTCCGGCGGTTTCCATCCACCCGGGTCGGCCGGACGCGATGGACGAGTTGGAGCGTTGCCTCGAAGGCGGTGCGGCCATGATGAAGATCCTGCCCAACGTCCAGAACATCGAGTGCTCGAATCGGAAGTTCACGAGGTTCTGGGAACGGATGGCGGAGGCGGGGCTCCCGCTCCTCTCCCACACGGGCGGTGAGAAGACCTTGCCGGTCATCGATCCCGAACTCGCCAATCCCCGGCACCTCGAACTTCCGCTGCAACTCGGCGTCACGGTGGTCGCCGCACATTGCGCGACCAAGAGCGCCCTGTTCGATGCCAACTGGTTTCCGGACTTCGTGGAGATGACGCGTCGGCACCCGCGGCTCTACGGCGACAACAGCGCCTTCAGCGTCCTCAACAACCGCATCCGCGGCGACACCGTCCCTCGCACGCTGGAGGAACCGCTGGCGTCCCGAATCGTCCATGGCAGCGACTGGCCCGTGCCCGTGAATGGATTCTGGGCGCGCATGAAGGGTTTCATCGATGCCGCAACGCACAGGAAGTGGCAGGCGCATCCAAACCTCCTCGAACGCGACTACCAGCTGAAACGGGCCATGGGATACGGACCGGAAACCTTCACTCGGATCTGGGGATTGATCCGCCCCCGCCACGCGGGCGCCAAGCGCGATCCGCGCTGAGTGGCGGCATCCGCAGAAGTCTCACGCAGAAGACGCGGAGCCGCGGAGAGGGTGGTTACTTGCCGCGGACTCGCTGGAGGGAACGGACCTCGGCCATAGCCTGTGGATCTTCCGAATCGTCCATTCCGTTCGAACGGATCCGAGCCGCAACCAGTCGACCTTATCCGCGGACTCCTCGCGTTGCCTTCCGACGAGCTCATCTGTTCCGAGGTTAATATTTCGCGCTTCCTGCTTCGGGCGGTTGCGCGGGGGATAAAAAGCATGCGAGGCTGACCGTCCGCGTTCTTGCGGAAAGGGTCCGGGATCACGGAATCCCGGAGGACTCGGGTGGTCGGGCCGCCACCCTCATCGGCGGCCGCATGCCGTGAAGTCCTGCGCGCCGCGAACCATTGTGGGACAATGATTCGAGACTTGAAGCCGCCGGCCAGTCCGTCGCCTTCCGCCCCAAGTCCGAGGAAGTCGGCGAGTCCGCCCGCCGCATCGCCATGAAGGATCTCCAGGAAGTCCTCAGCGCCGTGCGTTGAGCTCCGTCGGCGGTCCCAATCGCGCCCGGGTTTCCCGACTGACGGGAGACCCGGGCCGCGATGCTCGTGCCTGCGGTTTTCCAGAACTGCGGTATGGGTGAAGGGCGATGACGACCGTCTGGATCCTCGGAGATCAGCTGAGCCTTCGGAACGCAGCCTTGGCCGGCTGCGATCCGCGCTCGACCGTCGTCCTGATGATCGAGTCGCGGGCTCGCGGCGGCCACCAGCGTTACCATCAGCAGAAGCTGGTGCTGGTGTACTCCGCCATGCGGCACTTCCGCCTGGAATTGGAGGCCGCCGGTTGGCACGTCGACTACCATCTCCTCGGCCAAACGCCCAACTTCTCCTGCGCCCTGAAGTCCCACGTCGGGCGATACCGCCCGGACCGCATCCGCGTCATGGAGGCCGGCGACTGGACGACGACCGATGCACTCCCCGCCGCGGCCCGGAAGGCGGGCGTGGAACTGGAATGGGTCCCGACAAACCTCTTCCTCGTCTCCCGCCAGGAGTTCCGCGAATGGGCCGGCGATTCGCGCCGCCTGCTGCTCGAGAACCACTACCGACGCATGCGGCGGAAGCTCGGGATCCTGATGGAGCCCGACGGAAGCCCCACCGGCGGCGAATGGAACCTGGATGCCGAGAATCGTCGCACGTGGTCGGAGTGGTCGCGCGCGGGCAAACCCCGTCCGGCACCGCTCCCCCGCGTGGATTCCGACGCGATCACGCTCGCGGTGATCGATGAGGTGCGCCGTCTGTTCCCGGAGCATCCCGGCGATGCCACCGGCTTCTGGCTTCCGGTGACCCGGGCCGACTCGCTGCGATGGCTGGAGGCCTTCATCGCCGAGCGGTTCGGCCAGTTCGGGCCCTATGAGGATCTGATGGTGACCGGTGAACCGGTACTCTTCCACTCGGTGCTGACGCCGATGCTCAACCTCGGGTTGCTGCATCCGATGGAGTGTGTCGAGGCGGCCGTTGCGGCGTTCCGGCAGGGAAGGGTGCCGTTGGCTTCAGCCGAAGGATTCGTTCGCCAGATCATCGGATGGCGAGAGTTCGTCAATGGCCTCTACTGGCACTGCGGGCGGGACTACGTCGACCGCAATGGACTCGGTGCCCACCGGCCGCTTCCGGACTGGTTCTGGACCGGCGAGACCGAACTCAACTGCCTGCGGCAGGTCCTCGGCGAGGTTCGGTCGACGGGCTACAACCATCACATCCAGCGTTTGATGGTGCTCGGGAACTTCCTGCTGCTGGCCGGCGTTTCGCCCCGCGAGGCCTACGGATGGTTCCTGGCCATGTACGTCGACGCCTACGACTGGGTGATGGCCGCCAACGTGATCGGGATGTCGCTTCATGCCGACGGCGGCTTCATGGCCACCAAGCCCTACGCCGCAGGAAGCGCCTACATCTCGAAGATGAGCGACTACTGCACCGGATGCCGCTTCGATCTCAAGGCCCGGTCCGGGCCTACGGCGTGCCCGTTCCAGTATCTGTATTGGGATTTCTTCGCGCGGCATGAAGAGGCGTTCGCCCGGAATCCTCGGGTTTCCGTCATCGTGCAGGCCTGGCGCAAGAAGCCGGATGCGGAGAAGGCCCGGATCCGGGCCGATGCCGCGGCTTTCCTGGCGGCAGCTGTCGGGGATGAAAGCAGCCTCTGAGCTGTATCCATGCGATTGAAGGCGGGGACCGGTTCACGCGGAGGCGCGGAGCCGCGGGGAGAAAAAGGACACCTGGCCGGCAATCTGGGCAGTCACCGTTTGGTGAATAGTGTCCGACGTTGGAAGGTTGGTCACGCGGGGGCAGTGTCGGGAAGCGACCTCTTTAGGCGGAGGGGCTATTGAGTGGTATCGCTATCTTGAGAAATCCGTAGGATCGACGGATTGCCGGAACGGCAAGCTGGGTCATTTGGACCCGGCGGTACCCGCCAGCGCGGGTGCCGCGGCCGCTTTCCAAGAGCAGCAGGGGAGTTGCCCGGACTGGGCAGTGCCAGCCAGCGAATCTGTCGCTGGCGGCGAAATGCAGATGAACGAAGTGAATTCATGAAGGAAGAAACCAAAGCGACAACGAAGACGGTGCGGACAGTCGGCAAGAGCGCCGCAGCCAAGCGGGAACTCCTGCGGGAGGCTGTGATGACACACACGGTGTCGGCAGCGGTGGGGCCGGCGACGGCCGGGAAGATCGATCCCGATGCGGAGAAGGCCTACTGGCGGTTGAATTTCTCGAAGCGCCGGTATGTGGATCCTGGGGTTCCCTTTGAGACCTACCAGCTCGCCTACCGGATCGGGTACATGGGACGCGGGCTGTACCCGGGCAAGACGTTTGACCAGGCGGAACCGGTGTTGGCCAAGGAGTACGAGAGGTCCCGTGGGACTTCCGGTCTCGCCTGGGGCAAGGCAAAGCAGGCCACGCAGGATGCCTGGTACCGGGTCGGAAAAGCCCTAAACGCCTGAGGACACTCGCCCCACCGAGACAGGAGAAAGCATGGGGTGGGGCGAGACTCCGTCGAGCCGCGCCGCGCCTTCCTTGAACCTGAAAGCGGCAGTTGGATCCGCAGATGGCGCAGATGACGCAGATAATGAGGAGCATGGATCGGGCGTGCCGTTCACCCGCACGGTGACGTCTGCGCGAGCCTCGGGTGCTGGCATTTCTGCCCTTCCATCTGCGCAATCGGCGCCATCTGCGGATGAATGAACTGCCGATTCCAGGTTGAAACTTGAATCTTGAGTCTTTCCCCAGCCTCACTTCGCCATCGCCGCTCGGATGCGATCGAGGATCCCGGGTGATTTCACTTCGGTGGCGCCTTGCACGAGCAGGGCGAAGTTGTCGGCCAGGACTTCTTCCGGGTGAATGATGTAGCCGGTGTTACGACCGATTTTCTCGTGGAAGCCCGTGACCTTCTCCATGGGAACCAATCGCGGGCCAGATGCGTCGGAGAGGACGCGGTGTCCGCCGTTGGGCGTGCGTTCGACGAGGAGCAGTTCGAACTTCAGGTAGGCGAAGAACTCGCCGCCGCGTTCGGCGTCGTAGGTGGGCGACGTGGAGAAGAGGATGGGAACCCCGTGCACCCGTTGACCGTCCAGGCTGACTTCGATGGCGTGCGCGTTGATCGGCGCGTCGGGATTCGTGATGCGGCGATCGGCGAGTGTGGCGGGATGGCGGACCTCACCGCAGGGCTCGAACCCGATGGCGGCGTAGAGCCGGTCGCGAAGCGCGGGGTTGGATCGGGATAGGACGTGGAAAACCTCGTGGGCGAGGATGCGGGGGAGTTGGGCGGATGGGCGCCGAACGGAGCTGCTGGGTAGGATGATGGCGGTGCCCCGCGTGTATTGGGCGTCGCCTTCCTCGCGTCCCGTGGTCTGGATGAAGTGGATTGCTGGAGGCAACGGGGCGCCGGTCTTCCGCAAGCCCTCGCGAATCTCGTCGAAGGCGGCTCGAACCCGATCCTGCTCGGCGGGTTTCCACTCAACGACCGAGTCGGCGACGAACCGGAGGAACGTGGCTTCGTCGACGGGGCCGTTGGTTTTCAGGCGCGCCGCGCGATCAAACGGGCTGAGGCGCTCGATGAAGGGATCGCGCTTCCCGAGCAGTTCCCGCGCGGCCGACGGCGAGTCGAAGACCAGTTCCTGCCCGAGCAGGCGGGTTGCGAGGAGGAACAGTGACACCGACAGGAAAGACCAAAAGGTTCGGGTAGGGCTCATGGAGGCGAGGTGGGATGAATGAGGGCGTGGAGGCTTCTGGTCACCTCGCAAAGACCGGCTGACCGTAGAACTCAGCGGGGTGCGATGAGCTCTACCTTTGGGAAGTAGGTGCGGTAGCGCACCGGATCGCGAGTGAGAAGGGTGTGGCCTTCGGCTTCGGCGTGGGCCCCTATGAAAAAGTCAGGGAGTGGCGACGAGCGCGTTGGTATCCACGAGGATCATGCGTCAGTCTTCCCCGCGAGTCCTCGCCATCATCTGGTCAGTGGTCAGCTTCGTGGTGGCGGAACCGGCGGCCTTGGTCAGCCAAGCGTCGAATGGCGTCGCTGCACGGCGGCTGCGTTTACGCGGCTTTAGTTCAAGAGCGTTTTCCCCTGCCACGAACTCGACTTCCGTGCCCGGCAGCAGCCCGAAACGCTCGCGCAGCGCCTGCGGGATGGTGATCTGGCCTTTGACGGTGACGGTCATGAAGCCGGTAGTACGGGAGCCGGTGATGCCGGTCAATCTGCCATTCTCGCAAGGCTTCCAAGCCTGGGAGCACCTTCGGTTTGAGGCGAGTGCTGCTTCCGCGTCTGGGGAGGACCATGGAGGCATCGGATTCCACTCCCGGTCTTGCAGATTGAAAATGCGTTTTCAATCTGCAATTCGATCGCCCGAATCGTTCAGGATCAGGTGCTTTAGCGGCCCTACGTCTATGCGGGCTGTCGAGTGCTTCGCGAACACGGCCCGGGGTCCCGTAGGTGCGGAGCACCGACAGACGGTAGCCCACGGCGTCAGCCGTGGGTCCAGGGTCACATGACGATTCGAGCCCCGGAGGGGCGACAGAATTCCGGAGTGAACCTTGCACCCGGTGCTTCTGTCGCCCCTGCCGGGGCTGGATCCGCTTTGAGGACCAGGACCCAGCGCTTACGCGCTGGGCTACAGTCTTTCGGTGCTCCGCACCTGCTGCTGCCGCGGCTTGAACTTGGGGATACGGTTGCGTCCGCGCACCGATCGCCGAGACGGGGTTCCTCCTGGGCAGGGGAGAGACCTCTGAAACCCCTCCGGGGTAGATGTGCTTTCCTGATCCAGACCCGGGGTGCGCTTCGCGACCCCGGGCTACCGGCTGTCAACCCTCCGGGTTGAAGGCGATGCAGCCATCCATGCGGGAAACATGGAATGTCAGTCGCCGGGCTGCCAAGTACGGATCCGAGCCTCGGTCCGGGATGGGCGCATCTCGACACCGCCCCCGCGTCAAACGGAGCGGCAACGTCCTCGTTGCCCTCCAATGCCTTTTCCCGAGCCGACGAGGATGTCGACACTCCGTTCCTGTTTTCGGACGGGGGCAGCGCCAAGATCCGCCCGGACTGGATCGCTGCGCATTGGGTTCGTTCGCGGATGAGTTGGGTTTCTATCTGGGCTCATCAACCGGCACACATGTCGATGGGCAGGCCAGGGATGAACCCAGGTAGACGGCCTCAGCGCGCGAGGAGGTCGATGCACATCAACTCGCGGGCGTCCCGAAGGAACAGGTGACCATCGGCGTACGCTGGATTGCACCAGTTCGCCCCGCAGACCTGCACGTTGCCGAGTTCGCGGTACGCGGTCGGGTCCGCCGCGACGAGGATCAGCGTGCCGGTTTCTGTCAGGGCCAGGAGATTCGGGCCGAGCACGAGGAGGGCGAGGTGCGCATTCTCGGCCGGCTTGGTGGCGAAGCCGCCGCGGGACCATCGGGTCTTGCCGGAACTGACCTCGACGCAGAAGAGGTTCTTGTCGGGGCCGAGGCCGTAGAGGTGACCGCCGGTGGCCACCGGACTGGAGAAGTTCACGAGGTGCTCGCGCGCCTGCCACCGTGTTTCCGCGGTGCACGGCGATTCCTTGGCCTGCTGGCTGATTTCGATCCCCATGAGGGCCTCTTCCTTGGAGGCCGCCATGGCGATGTTTCCGACCACCACCGGAGTCATCACGTGCCTTCCGTAGGTGGTGGTGATCGGGATCCTCCATCGCAGCGCTCCGTCGTGCAGGTTGAGTCC
Organism: Limisphaerales bacterium; assembly: GCA_965284395.1. Classification (GTDB taxonomy): domain Bacteria; phylum Verrucomicrobiota; class Verrucomicrobiia; order Limisphaerales; family UBA9464; genus UBA6176. The sequence continues at coordinate 3,517,124 of OZ260084.1, forward strand.
GATCAATCCCTCGACGGTGAACGCGACGACTTGGGTTTCGGCAATGCCGGGGAACTGGACGGTGATGGGCGCCGCATTGGCGGCGCGATCGTTCTGGGACTTCCACAGGACCGCACCTGTCTCCTTGTGGAAGCACACGATGCCAGCCCCGTGGGTGTCGCCGACCAGCGCGATCAGGCGTTCACCATCCACCCAGGGTGCTGCGGTGAATCCGTGGCGTTGTGCTCCTTTGGCTACTCCTTGCTCGGCAGGAACTCCCGCTTTGTAGTCCTTGGTATAGTTCACCCGCCATCGCAACGCGCCGTCCCGGGTGGAGCGGCATTGCAACTCGCCATTGCAGGACTGGACGTAGACGCGATCCCCGTCGACGAGGGGAGTGCAGCGAGGTCCCGGTGCGGTCTGCCCGTTCTTGAACGTGCCGTCGAAGGACTCGCGCCAGGCTTCGTTGCCTGTCTTGCGATCCACGGCGTGGATGACCTCTCGTCCCTCCTGCGCGTCGAGGAAGTAAACTCGATCTCCCGCGACCACCGGTGCCGCGAGCCCTTCACCCACCTTCTGCGTCCAGACCCGTCGCGGTTGCGCGGGGAGGGAGCTCGGAACCTGGCTCCCGGGAGGGGCGTGACCATCCCGTGCGGGCCCGCGCCATCCGGGCCAATCGCTGGCTTGCGATGAGCCGGTGAGGAGGGCGAGCGCAGCCATCGCGACCGGGAGGAGGACTGAGCGTGGGAAGGAAGTCAGGCGGGTCATGTGACGCATCGTTCGGTCATGCGGGTGATGCCGCGGAGAGACTGACGCGGCGGGATCATGGGGCTGGCTCGTGAACGGTTTCATGCGAGTTGGTCAACCGGCGGCTCTTTGAAGCATGAAGATCAGCTTGTGACCTCCCCAGCAGTGGCTTTTCAACCTGCAGCAACCCCTCCGGGGTAAAGGTCCCATTCTGTTCGAGACCGGGGGTGCGTTTCGCGACCCCGGGCTGACGTCTCCAACGCCTCCGGCGTCGGGAAGGGGTGGCATCATCATTCCTCAATCGCGTGATTCCTCCCAGTCCGACATCCCGGTCTGGGGGGGCTATTCCTCCGATCCAAAAGCCAACCATATTTCATCTTCTCCACCTTCCTTCCGGATCCCTCGTCAAACGCCTAGCTCTGTCCCCCAGCGACCAGAAAATGTGCTTGAATTGCTGCTCGATTGCCATTTCCGAGTGTGGGTTGGAGAGCTGACCGCTTTCTGTGGCGGTTGGGCCGATTTGTTGGGCCGACTGGCACTTGCATCCGGGCAGCAACGCAAAGGTGATTGATCCGCATCCTCGAGGTCAGGCGAAGCGAAAGCCGAACAAGCCACCGGACTCCGGTCCGTCTGTCAGGTGAATCTGGACATGGTCGCGCCAATGGAATCCGTCCGTGAATCCCGATTTTGGAATGCGGTCCGAATTCAAACAACAAATATACTGGAAGCCCTCGGCACGGCTGACGGCATGCACGAGTTCGATCGCCCTCGTGAACTGCCGTTCATCTGCCCCATCAAAGAGCGTTGAGTCGTGGATGAGAAACGCATCGCCCAAAGTTCGTTGGGGTCTGCGGCGCAATAGACGAACTAGCATTAGGTCGTAACAGAAGACCACCATCTGTCCGACCGCTTGGGCAGCCTTGCGCGGTATCTCGTGGTCGAAGCGGTATCCACCCTTACTGCCTTGCTCGATAATCAGACGTCCGGGGCTCTCGTACAGAGCATGAGAGTGCTCGTTGAATAGGGTAAGGGCCGCTTGCAGGGAAACACGGCGCTCGTCAAAATCTCGTGTGACCTCAGCTTCGAGTTGAGCTAGATTAGCCTTTAGTTCTGTCGACTTTCTATTGAACGAGCGGGTCGCCTCGATTCTGCGATTGAGGTCTGCGAGTTGAGCGGAAGTTTCTAACATGCGCCGCTGGAGCATGGTGTACTCATCGAGGGCCCCATGCGTCTTCAAAACTTGCATGAGGTCTGCGCGGCGGTTGGTCATTTCCGTGAGCGAGATCTCGCGTTGAGCAATTTCGAACTCCAGGCGCTCGATCGCTTCAGTTAGAAAAGTTCGTCGATTCTTAATTAGCCGGGAATGAAAGTTCTGAACTTCTTCGAGGCGGCGGGAGATTCGTTCGGGAAGGGTAAATCCCGCCTCACGGTAGAGGCGATCGATCTCGGGCGCTTCAACGGAAATCTCCTCCCTTAGGGTAGACTGATAGAGATCCAACATTTCCCGACTGGTAATATTGGCAGACGATAGGCCGTGCAGTTCGCGAGTCAGCTTTGAGGCTTCGATCTCTAGTTCTCGGTATTGTGGGTGAACCCGAAAGGACGCTAGGTCGACACGTTCCTTCTCGGAATGCCGCACGAGATCTGCGCGGGCAGCTTCGAGTTGCCCAAGATGATCCGTTGGAGTAATTCCCGGGATGCGGACACCCTCGCGGGCAGATTCCCGGAGAGTTTTGAGGATCTTCTCTTCATGCCGAAGAGCTTGCCCCCTGGCAGGATACCGCCAATCCAGTTGGAGCAAGTAGGCGGTGTGCACTTGCACCTGCCAGCCTTTTTGCTTGGCAAACGTTTCGAATGGTTGTGCGAAAGCGTGTGCTCCGCGTCGTGCGAAGTATCCAATCAGTCCACGAAAGCTAGGGGCAAACAGGTGGCTCTCGACCTCCTTGCTTAGGCCGAAAAGGACTCTTCCAAGAACACGATTCCACTCTGCACAGTCCATTGATGCCGTTTGGCGGTCGAGCGCGAGATCTGCCTGGGAGGAGGGCGGAGTTAAGAGTGCGATTGGCCCGGCGATGACCACCGTACTGGCTTGGGCTGGGCAGCGGGAAACCCTGAATCGGTTGCCTGCGAGATCCAGTTCCAAAGTGTACGTTGCGTCCCGAATCTCTGGTTTTGCGAGTGGGTGCTTTTTGTTGAACTGCGCACCTAGGCAAAACTGGATGATTTCGATCAGCGAGCTCTTGCCGAGTCCGTTCCTGGAATCTTTCTCGGACGATCCCTCGGCGCGCTCCGCCAACACGATGTTGAGACCGGGGCCGAAGGAAACACTTCTGAATCGTGGATCTGTGCTGGTGATCGAGTGAATCATGGCCCAGTGCGAACGAGCAGATCGTTGGACAGATCAACGGCACCAATCAGAAAGAGGAAGCTGAGGCCCAAGGTGAACTGCTGGAATGTTTTGACCTGTTCCGTCTTACGAACTTCCTCCCACAATCCACTAACGCTCTGCGGTTCGCGGAGGTGATGCAAGACCACCGCGCCCGTTGCAAGGACTGTGCGGTGTACCGGTAAATGCTTGTCCGGCAAGATCATGACCTGAAGATGTCACAGAGCTCGAAATAGTGCGAGACGATTGCCGTTGATGCCCAGAATAAGGCGGCGTCCCCCTCGTGTACCCCAGCTTGAGCTTGGATCCAGAGTATCAGCCCAAAAAATACTCGGTCGGGCTCATCGGGATGCTTGGCTTCGAGTTCCGCGTATCGAAGGACCAAAGCTTGACTGACGCCGCGATTGAATTCCGGGTCTGGGTGCCGAGCGAGATATTGCTCTACCATGCCAACCAACGTAAAGCTTGGCTCCAGGAATGCTCGAATCGTTGGCCCCAATCGGTTCAGCGAGATCTTTTCAGTAATATCCAGCAAACGAGTGCCGGAGTCGACGCTCGTCATGCCTGATCGATGGAGGTGTTTGAGGAGGACCTGAATCTCGGGGACGCCGGATTCAGTGACCGAATTTATCCGGGGTACAACCCCGAAAAGTGTCTCCCTGTGCGCTAGCGGCAGCTTTTTGACGATTTCCCAGAGATCCTCGCGCCCCCAGCTTTCGATGCGTAGCTCCGGATGATTTCTCTGGAGGTCAGCCAAAGTAGCTGCGATCGGAGCGAATAGAGCATTGCGGGCTGAATAAACGAAGACCCACCTGCGCATTCGATCACCCCAGTAGCGCATGGCGCCGGAGAAATCTTCTTGGAGCTTCCTAACGGCCGCTTGGGACCGATCACTTTCGGGCGCATAGCACTGGAAGACCGTTCCCGACGTCGGGATCCAGCCGTCACATTTCCAGTCACCCTCTGGCCCGGAGGGCTTGATCGGAGTGAAAGTTGGTTCGTGAAAGGACAGGATCCGCTCGAAGAATCTCTGGAACTCCATGCCGGAGCACTCGTTGGACCGATTGTTGAAATGAAGCTGGTGATAGTGGGTGGCAAACTCTTCCGAGGTCACGGGCGAAGCTTCGACAAGGAGAGCCCTCTCGGCAATGGCGTGTTGGGCTCAGGTTTGCCGAGTTTGGTGAGGTGAGATTGCCTGAGCCTGTCGAAGGCGAAGGGGAGACCAGGTGAGCCGGGGAATTTCTCTCGGCGCGATCCGGCGAGTCCCCCGGCAATCTCTGTTCGCGTCTTCCCCCTCAGAGGGCGACCACGGACCCGTTCGCCTGCGATTGCAGGGCGGCGGCAAAGATCTCGTGGGTGGCGACGGCTTCCTCGGGAGTCGCGCAACCGAAGCGTCCGTTGAGCTGGCCTTCGCGTTCCATCAGGTAGGCGGCCCACATCTGTTGGATGACGTCGGCGAAGCCGGGTTCGAAGATGCCGCCGGTGACGGTCTTGAACGGCGTGCCGAACCCGAGGTCGGTGCGCTTCCAGAACTGTTCCTTGCCGCGCTCGAACAGCCAGAGGGCCTTGGTGTCGGCGGTGCTGTAACGGACGCCGCCGTCGGTGCCGAGGATCTCCAGGAACCAGCTGTTGGTGGCTCCCGGGGCAAGTCGCTTCATCTCGAGGCGCATGGGAACATCGTGTTCGCCGACGCGGATCCAGGAGTGGACCATCGCGTTGTCCCACGTGTCACAGTTCGTCAGGCCGCCCTTGCCGTCGGGCCGCTGCGGGTAGCCCTTCTGCAACTGCGCGAAAAGCCGGGAAGGTCTCCAGCCGAGGCGGAGCGGGATGTGGCAGGCGTGCATGCCGAGGTCGTTGAGCACGCCGCCCTCGCCGCACAGCGCGTTGAGGCGTTTCCAGTTCGCGGCCTTCGTCGGATCGAGATCGCTGCTGTGATGGAATCCAGAGACGACTTCGAGCACGCGGCCGAAGCTCCCGGCGCGGGCGAGTTCAAACGCCCGCTGGGCACCGGGGAAGAACGGCATCTCCGAACTGCACCGGACGAAGCGGCTGCTCTTGCGGACGGCGTCGAGGATCCGGCGGGCCGAGGCGAGGTCGATGCCGAAGGGCTTCTCCGCGAAGAGATCCTTTCCGGCGGCGAGGACGTCGCAATAGAGCTTCTCGTGGAGGTTGTGGGGAACCGCGACGTAGACGACGTCGACCTCCGGGTTGGCGAGCAACTGGTGGTAGTCGGTGGTCTTCTGCGTGCAGGACGGGATGGCGTCGAACCAGGCCAGGGTGGCCGGGTTGAGGTCGGCCACGGCGGTGAGCACGGGGCGGACGGTGACGTCGGTGAGGGCGCACCAGCGTGCGAAGGCGCTGGCCATCTCGCGGCCCATGAGGCCGCCGCCGATGATTCCGATGCGGATCGTTTTCACGGAATGAAGGAAGGGAAGGGGAGGCGTTGGATCAGATCAGCGCGAGGGCATCCTCGACCGAGGCGTTGCGGTGCACCATGGCCATGAGGGCCTGGGTGATGCCGCGCGGGTTCGGGTGCTGGATGACGTTCCGGCCATAGACGATCCCGGACGCACCCTGCTGCAGCAGGCCCTGCGTGCGGACGAGGATCTCGCGATCGGCGACACGGCCGCCGCCGCGGACCAGCACGGGAATGCCGGAGGCGGTCTCGATGACCTTGTGGTACTGCGACACGTCGTCGGTGGGGTCGGCCTTGATGATGTCGGCCCCGAGCTCGACCGCCTGGCGGACCAGGTGGAGGATCTTGGTGAGGTCGCCATCGACCATGTAACCGCCGGCCTCGCTGTTGGGGCGGAAGACAAGCGGTTCGACCATCATCGGCATCCCGAAGTGATCGGCCTCCGGCTTGAGGCGCAGGATGTTCTCGACGCATTGGGCGGTGACTTCGGGCGCGCCGGGAATCTGGAACAGGTTGACGCAGACGCAGGCAGCGTCGAGGCGCACGGCCTGGAGCATCGTCTCCTCGATCATGAAGCTGAACGCGGACGACGGGAGTTCCTTGCCGTAGACGTTGGCGGTGTCCGTGCGGAGGACGAGGGCGGGCTTCTGCTTGCCGGGAATGGACTGCAGGTGCCGGGCCTGGCCGATGGTCAGCTGGATGGCGTCGGGACCGGCGTCGACAAGCGTCTGCACGACGCGGCGCATGTCCTCGATTCCCTGGAGGAATCCGGGCTGGTTGAAGAAGCCGTGGTCGACGGCGACGTCGAAGCAGCGCTGGGACGCGGCGTTGAAAAGGCGGTTGAGGCGGTATTGCTTCATGATCGTTGCGCGTAAGGGGTCAGAGCAGACCCATGAGATGCTTCAAGGTGTAGAGCTCGAGGGCCTCGTAGTCACGCGCGTCGCGGTACTGCTGCACGAGGCGGGAGTCGAGCGTGCGGACCTTGGTGACGAGGGCAAGGAACAGCTCGCGGCTGTTCTTGAGGTGGTCGGTGACCGGGCAGCCGCGCTGGGTGCGGATGGCCTTCACATCGAGCCCGACGAACTCGCCGCGGCGTCCGTAGCCGCCTTCCTCGAGGACGCGGACCTGGTTGAAGGCCGCGCGGAGGTTGGCTCCGCCGAAATTCTTGTCCTGATCGTACTTCAGGCCGTTCTGGTCGTTCAGGTGGACGCTCGCGAGCTTGTCGTGGGCTAGCGCGAACGCCATTTCGTCGCTGGCATCGAGGCCGGCGAGCATCGCGTGGGCGGACTCGATCAGGCCCTTCACGCGCTTCGGATCCTTGGAGGCGTAGCTCAGGGTAAGGGCGTGACCGATGGTCGGCACGTAGGCCTGGTCGGTGGGTTCGTTGGGCTTGGGCTCGATCCAGATCTCGATCTCGCGATCGTAGTCGAGCATCGCGTTCACGGTGTCGAGGAGCCGCTGATAGGCCAGGCGTGCGTCCTTGGCCTCGCGGATGTAGGTGCCTTCGCGGGCGAGCCACAGGACGATCGCCTTGGAGCCGACGGCGCGGGCGATGTCGATGCAACGGCAGGTGCGGTCCCAGGCGTAGGCCCGGTCGGTGGCGCTGTTCGAGGTGTACGCACCGTCGACGGTCTGGTCGGCGAACCACAGGCGGGGCGCGACGAACTCGGGCGTCAGGCCCTGGTTCGCGAGCATGGCCTTCACTTCGGTGGCCTTCCGGACCATCTGCTCCGGCGAAAGCCCGTCCATGCCCGGCACGACGTCATCGTCGTGGAACTGCACGCCCTCGAATCCGAGCGGGCGGTACAGGGCGAACTTGGCCTCATGCGGGAACGCCGCGCGGACTTCGCCGCCGAAAGGATCGGCGCCTTCGCTGATGTTCCAGGGGCCAAACGAGAATCGGTACGTGACGGGAGTGCTCATAACGTGATGGGTGGATCCTAGCAGGTGATGCGGGTACGGCTACGCTCCATGTCTTCGCGAATGGCACTATTGTCTCAAATGGCTCCTTGCCCGGCCCGGGGATCCGGATACGAATGTCCCTGTGAAGGCCGTGCGCGAGAAGGTCGAGCTCCCGGAAGGTCGATCCTTCCGCGTGCTCCGATGGTCGAGGTCGCCGAGCGACGTCGAGTGCCTGATCGCGCCCGGGCGGGCGGTGGAAGTGCAGGGGGAGGGAAACCGCTGGCATTTCCATCCGGAGATGGAGCTCACGCTTTTTCAGGCGGGCGAGGGCACCCGGTTCATCGGGGATCACATCGGGGCATTCGGAACGGGCGACCTGATCCTGCTGGGCGAGCGATTGCCGCATCACTGGCACACGCGCGGGCCGTCGAGCGGGCTTTCGGTGCAGTGGCATTTTCCCGAGAGCCACCCGGTGTGGGCCTTCCCGGAACATCTGGAATTCCGGGAGCTGTTCCGTAGGGCGGAACGGGGGCTGAGGCTGGAGGGGCGGACGGCGTCGGAGGTGACGGGCCTGATGCAGGAGATCGCGCGGTCGCAGGGGGCGGTGCAACTGGCGTTGCTACTCCGCTTGCTGGCGCTGATGGCGTCGGCGCGTTCCGAGGAACTGCGGCCCCTGTCGTCGCGGAGCTTCACCCTGAGCGCGGCGTCGCAATACCAGCTCGCGATCTCGCGGTCGGTGCAGCATCTGGTGGCGAATTTCCGGAAGGAGGTGCGCTTGGGCGATCTCCTCCGGATCTCGGGGTTGAGCCGGCCGACGTTTGCGCGGCAGTTCAAGCAGCACTCCGGGCACAGCTTCAGCGCGTTCGTGAACCAGCTTCGCCTGCAGGCGGCCTGCCGCGAACTGCGCGACACGGATCGGGCGATCCTGGATGTCGCGCTGGGGAGCGGCTTCCCGCAGCTCACCTTCTTCAACCGGCTTTTCCGTCGCGAGATGGGCTGCACGCCCTCGGCGTACCGCGTGCAGGCGCGCGTGCCGCTCAAACCCGCAGGAAGATCTTCCGCTGGTAAAGGAATCGCAGGAACCAGAAGCCGAACCCGAGCGTCGTGAGGGCGAGGACCAGCTCCGCGTAAGGCCCGCACGCGGCACCGACCGGGCCGCCGACGAACAGCTTGGCCAGCGCCTCGAAGTCGATGAACCGCCCGCCGAAGTAGATCGTGATCGGGTTCACCCCGATCCAGATGAACGGCATGGCCCACTTACGGAACTTCCAGACGTCGATCACCTGATAGAAGGCCGCAAGCAGCAGCGCGCTGTAGCCGGCCGTCACCAGCACGAAGGACGAGGTCCAGATCTTCTTGATGACCGGAAACTGGAGGTGCCAGAGCCAGCCAAGGGCGACGCAGGCAAGTCCACCGACGACGAGGCGCAGGACACGGGTGCGGTCGGTCAGGTTCGGGTCCTTCAGGATCTTTCCGGCGAACACCCCGAGAAGGCAGGTCGCGATCGCCGGCAACGTACTCAGCAGACCTTCGGGGTCGTGGTCTCCGTCGTGCTTGCGGAGCGGGAGGTACATCTTGTCGATGTAGTTCGCGAGGTTCGCGCCTTCGGCATAGTTCCCCGCGCCGTGGCCCGGCACCGGGACGAACGTCAGCAGCGCCCAGTATCCGACCAGGATCCCGACACACGCGCCGACCAGCGCACGGGGCTTGAGGTGGCAGAAAAGAAGCCCGGCGCCGAGGTAGCAGAGGGCGATGCGTTGAAGGACGCCGAGCAGGCGGATCTGCTCGAACGGAGTCGAGAAGCCGCCGTAGGAGAGGATGCCGAGGAAGTAGAGCAGAGCGGCTCGACGGAGGATCCGCAGCGTCGCTGTCCAGCGGTCGGTTTCACGCAGGGTCTTCTCCAACGAGAACACCAGCGAAACGCCGGCGATGAACACGAACATCGGGAAGATCTGGTCCTCGAAATTCAGTCCGGCCCAGGCCTTGTGGTGCAGTTGCCCAGCCAGGGCGCCCAGGATTCCTTCCTTGGAGATCTTCTCGAGTCCATGGACGAGATCCCCCGCACCCACGATCCAGAACATGTCGAACCCGCGCAGGGCATCGAGGGAGGTCAGTCGCGATGGGGGAGTTGCGACCGCGGGAGGCGGAGAGGATGCGGAAGACGAGGCGAGCACGGCGAAGGATAGGCTTGTGCGGGGCGCGAGGGGAAGGCGCGGGGTGGGGCCGCTCGGGGGCGGGGTCGGAATCGCTATCGGAATCGAACCCGATGACCTTCGATCCCGATTCCGATACCGACCCCGACTCCGATGGATCAGCTCGACGGAGTCTCGCCCCACCCCGAAGTCTGGGAACCGGCGACTGGGATCTGGGAACTCTCAAAGGAGGAATCCTTGTCCAATTCCTGGTTTCGGCGCGAAGTAGGGATGTCGTCGTTGAGCTTAGAGATCATGTCATCGGACCAGTCGCGTTCGTCGGGAGATCCGACCGCTGCCCAGCAGCGGTTCCTGTCGCTGTTCCTCCGGAGCGAGCGGGAGATCTACCGGTATGTGGCGGCGCTGGTTCCGAACCAGACGGATGCCCAGGACATCGTTCAGCAGACGGCGGTGTCGTTGTGGGAGAAGTTCGACGCGTATGATCCGTCCATGCCCTTCACGCCGTGGGCCTGCCGGTTCGCCTTGAACAAGACGCGGCAGTGGGTCGAGCGCCGGCAGCGATGGCAGGCGCTGTTGGAGGCTGGATTGGCGGAGGAACTCGAGCAGCGTCGGGAGGAGCTCCGGCCCGAACTGGAGGCGCGGTTGCATCACCTCGAGCGCTGCCTGCGGAAGCTTCCCGAGGAACAGCGGGGCCTGGTCGAGGGCTACTACTATCGGCAGAATCCGGTGGAGGCGCTGGCGGACCAGTCCGGCCGTTCGGTGGCCGCGACGTACAAGATGCTCCAGCGGATCCGGCAGTCGCTGCAGGCCTGCATCCAGCAGGCCGCAAGCCCGGAAGGTTTGGTGCCATGAAGCTCCTGCATCCATCGCGCGAGTTCGATGAAGCCGTGGCGGCGGTCTGCCACGGAACGGCGACGGAAGAACAGATGCGGGGTTTGAACGTCCTGCTGCGGGCGGATCCGGCGGCGCGGGACGAATACATCCTGCGGGTGGAACTGCATTCCCGGTTGGCGTCGGATCCGGACCTGTTCGCCGGTCAGGACGGCGCGGCGCCGGCGGTTCCTGACGAGACAGGTTCGGCGGGGATGCTCGCGTTTCCTGGGCCGCCGAGCCAGCGTGCGGCATGGGGCACATGGCTGCTGGCGTTGGCGGCGTGCGCGGCGTTGTTGGCGACGGGTTGGTGGGGGCATCGTTTCCTCCAGGGAGGTGGCAATCGCGGGGCGACGAGCCGGGCAGTGGCGATGCTGAACCGCGTGGTCGACGCCCGATGGGAGCCGGGCGGCACGGCCCCGCGCCTGGGCGCGCCATTGGAGCCTGGCGTACTTCGCTTGCACAGCGGCTTGGCGCAGGTGGTCTTTTACAGTGGCGCCCGCGTCGTGATCGAAGGACCGGCCGAGTTCCGGCTCATCTCGCCCACCGAGGCGGAGTGTTTGTCCGGCCGCCTGATGGCCGAGGTCCCTTCGCAGGCCCGGGGTTTCCGGGTGCATGCGGCGCGGATGGACGTCACGGACCTCGGGACGGCCTTCGGCCTGGTGGTGGGCGGTGGCCAGACCGAGGTGCATGTCTTCCAGGGCAGCGTCGAGGTGCAGGCGACGGGCGCCCAGCGGGGCCAACGGCTGCTGTCCGGCACCGGAGCGATCGCCGCCGAAGCCGGGTCGATGCAGGTGGCCACGGCCGACGCGGCTGCGTTTGCCTCGTTGTTCGACCTGCAGGCCAAATCCGCCGCGGCGGAGGCCCGGTTGTACGATCGGTGGCGGGCGGCCAGTGCCTGGCGCAACCAGGATCCGTCCCTGCTCGTCCACTTTGACTTCGAGCACGCCACGCGCACCGACTGGACGCTTCCGAACGTCAGCGAGGCGAACGAGATGATGCCCGATGCGACGATCGTGGGATGCCAGTGGATCGACGGTCGATGGCCGATGAAGCCCGCGATCGAGTTCCGCGGCGTGAGCGACCGGATCCGGCTCACGGTCCCTGGCGAGTACGAGTCGATGAGCCTGGCGGCGTGGGTCCGCGTGGATGGACTGGATCGGCAGATCCAGTCGTTGTTCATGTCCGACGGTTTTGCCGGGGGAACCTTGCATTGGTCGCTTCGGGAGGATGGGGTGCTGGGGCTGACGGTCATCGGGCCGGAGCCGGGCAGCTACCAGATCGTCACGAGCCTGCCGGTGGTAACGGCGGTGCAGATCGGGACCTGGATGCACGTGGCGGCGGTCGTCGACGGGCAGGCTGGCCGTGTGACCCACTACGTGAACGGCGTCGAGGTGGGTGGGAAACGGTTGGTGCAACCACCTCCCTTCCGCGTGGACGTTGCTGAACTGGGGAATTGGAACGCGCGCGGATTTCCTGGGAACGACCCGTTCCTCATCCGGAATTTCAGCGGGGCGATGGATGAGTTCTTCCTGTTTGGTCGGGCCTTGGGAGCGGACGAGATCCGGGACCTTCATGCCGAGGGGCGACCGCAGGTGGGGTCTGGGCGTTGAATGACTTGGCGACGAGGAAGTCGCCATGGAGCGAAGCGGCTCGAGGAGTCTCGCCCCACCCCTCGCTGGAGTCCTGGGGCAGGGCTTCCGGGTGGTTGAGATGATGAGATCCGAAAAGAGAACCGCCGTTCCGGTGGGGGCCGGAACGGCGGACGTGTGGCCGCTGATGTGTTGGTCTGTGTTGGAGTGAAAGTGTGGCTGGATCAGGCCTGCGCCGCGGCCTTCTTGCGGCGGGTCATCCAGACGCCGAGCCCGAGGCATCCCGCCATGATGGCGTAGGTGCCGGGTTCCGGCGTCGTGATCGCCGCGGTCGAGAAGACGAGGCCCATGTTCGCGCCGTTCATCGTGAAGGCGAGGAGCGAGAGGCCGGTTCCCGCGATCTCGTAGACCGACGCGTTGTAGGACGAGTGCCCGAGGTTCGTGCCCCACCACTCGGCGCCGGTGCCGCCTCCCGCCGCCGCGAAGCCGCCTTCCTGATAGGTCGCCTTCTCGGAGCCCTTGAACTCGGCGAAGTCACCGGACACCACCTTGGCGGCGTTGTCGTCGGTGTGGGTGTACTCGGTGCTCAGGACGGTGCCGTCGGCGCCGATGAGCGAGCGGTAACCCTTCCATGCGTCGGGCCCGTTTTCGCCGCTGACGAAGTAGATCCGGACGGCTTCGGTGGGCTTCACGCCGTCGATGCCCTTGACCTCGGTGAAGAGCGAGGGATCGAACTTGCCTGCCGAAACGGCCTCCTCGATGGAAGGAAGGAACTTCTTGGAGAACTCGGCGCTCGCGGCGTCCGAGCCGGACGTTTGCCACTCGACCGGAGTCCAGGTCTGGGCGTTGACAAGTGTAGTGACTGCGAGGACGGCGACTCCGAGGAACGTGCGGACAGAGATATTCATGGTAGCTGTAGTGTTAGCGTTTTTCCCTTTTGCCCCTTGGTGCTGACCTTCAGCTCCTGGTGCACCTGTCCATGTGCACTGGGTGTGCCAACGTTGTTTAAATGCTGATGATCAATTGGTTGTGAATTAAATGGTGGAAGACGGGCAGCCTTGGATTGTCATCTCCGCAGCAACTGCACGGTGCAGATGCATCCGCCATTTTCCATTTGCAGTCGGGGGATTCCGGGTAGTCCGCGGAGGCTGTAAGGGTGGGGCTGGCGGAGGCTCCGCCGTGCGGTGTCAGGCGCGGAGGGGGCGGAGTTGGAAGGTTCCCCGCAGGGGCGCAGAGGCGCAGGGAAGACAGGGGGCTTCAGGTCTGTCGGCGAGCTTCGCGGTTCGGCACGGAACCGGCAGCTCCTCTATCCGCAGATGGCGCCGATTGCGCAGATGAAGAGGCGGAATTGTCCGGACCCGAACCCGGCACGGCGCTCAACCCGCGGGTGCAAAGCGATCCCGGTTCCAGCCCCTGATCATCTGCGTCATCTGCGACATCTGCGGATAAAACCGCCGTCCTGATGTTCAGCCTGGAATCGGCAGTTCATTGACCACGGATTTCACAGATTCCACGGATGGACGGGGCTGGAATGAAGGTTTCCATCCCGGTCGAGCGCTCACCTCGCAGGTGCGCGGCGATCCCAAGCCAAGTTCCTGCTTATCCGTGTCATCCGTGCCATCCGTGGTTCCAACTGCCTTTTCCAGGTTCAGTGGAGCAGCGATCGCAGGCGTGCGATGTCCCAGGCCTGGATCTCGCCCTGGGCGGAGGCGGCGAGGAGCCAGCGGAGGTCGGGCGAAAAGCTGAGCTGGTAGAGGACGCGTCCCTCGGGTGCCTCGAGGGTGGCTGCGATCGTGCGGGAGGCGAGGTCGACGAGGACGATGCGGTTTCCGGCGCTGGCGAGTGCGAGCCATCCGGTGGGCTGTCCTGGAGGGGAAGGGCTGAACGCCGCAGCCCCGGCGGGAGGAGCGCAGGGAGCGATGTGCGGGAGGGCGTTCACCGTCCAGCTCTGGGTGTCCCACAAGACATGGGTGGCGCCACTGGCGACGAGCCAACGGCCATCGGGGCTCCATGCCAGAGTCTGACCACCGGGCAGGGGCAGGCTGACTTCGATGGTGTCGCTGGGAACGTTGAGAATCTGCACGCCCGGATCGTGTCGGAAGCCCATGGCGAGTCGGGTTCCATCGGGTGAAAAGGCCAGGGAGCCCGCTCCATACTCGAGGGTCCGGAGCCTGGGCCGGATGGCCGGAGCCGAGGGTTCGCTGCGCCAGAGTGCGATGCGGGAGTTGGCGACATCGGAGGCCGCCATCCAGGGGCTGCGGGTGCTGACGGTGAGAGCGTCCCAACCCTGGTTTGAAGCCGGGGTGATGGACCTGAGCTCGAGCCCGGCATTCAGGGTGTGCAGGAGGATGCCTGAAGTGCCAGCGCTGTAGAATCGATCGGGCGAAGCGGGATCGAGTGCAACGGCCTGTGGTTTCAGGTGCGGAACGAATCCCACGGCGCGCCCATCCGGCAGAGTGGAGCGAGAGATGCCGATGTCCGTGAGACAGAAGATCGATTGGCTGTCGGCCGTGACCGACAGGACCTGCGGCAAGCCAGTCGGGGGCTGGGGGCGGAAACGGTGGAGAAGCGGCGAGGGATCTAGTTGGACGCGGGTGACCTTGCCGGCATCCGTGCCGACGCCGACTGCGGTGTTGTTGGTCGAGAACCCGACGATGCCCGCGTCGAAGTGGAGGGACGTGAACCCGCTCCCGGAACTGCAGTCCCAGACGTGCAACGTTCCGTCCTGGCTGGTGGAGGCCAGGAATCGTCCATCGCTGGAAAAGCGGAGTGCGCGGATGCCCTCGGAGTGTCCGCGGAACTCGAGGGGTGGACCCGGGTTGCCGACGTTGCGCCAGACGGTGACGTGCCCGGAGGGATCGCCCCCTGCGATCAGTTCGGCGTTCGGGCTGAGGGCGAGCGCGGACAGGGGCTCAACGACGCGTATTGTCGGCCCATCCAGAAGTTGGCCATCGGGCCAGGACCTCAGCTCGATGGCCAACGAGTTGGGTAGCGCGATGCCGAGGAACCGGCCGGTAGCATCGACTGCGATGGCACCCGAGTGACGATCGGCCCCGTCGCCGAACGGGAGACGGGCGAGGGTCTCGCCTGATGGCAGGGCGGATGCGACGACAGAGTCTCCATCGATCCAGAGGACCGTGGAGTCATCCGGAGTGAACGCGACCTTGTTGAGGTTGAAGTGGTGCTTGCCGGGCCAGACGCGTCGGACCAGCGCGAGGGGTATGGGGGCGTCGGGCGTCGTGTCCCAGATGCCGAGTTCCTCGCGATGCCGGATGGCGAGCCAACGTCCGCCGGGGCTGAACCCGATGAGGGCTGTAACGACGCGGGGAGAGGTCTGGAAGATCGAGGTGTTCGTGGCCGCGTCGAGGCCGCGGATGGCAACGCCCTCGTTGAAGGTGGCGAGGGCCCAGCGTTCGCGTGCGAGGTCGCCGACGGCCATCGTCCAGTCGACGATTTCCACACCGGGTCCGAGGAGCGGTTGGGTGCGGGCGGAATGGAGGGTATGGGCCGCAAGGAGGGAGTCGCGGACCTGGTCGTGCAAGGGTTGGGGCGGTTGGCTCGCGAGGATCTCCCGGAGGATGGACTCGGCCCTGGGGCGGCTGTCGGCCTGTCGGAGGCGGAGGATGGCCTGGGCTTCGCCGAGGCGGGCTTGGAGGAGTGCCTGAGTGGTGGCCGCCTGCTCGCGGCGCAGGGCTTCGCTATAAAGGCGTTCGGTGCGGATGTTCCAGGCAAGGAACAGCCCGGTGCCGACGACGAGCGCAGCGGCCAGGCCTAACGATGCGGCACGCCATGGGTGTCGACGGGCCATCCGGAACATGCGACCCATGGGTCCGATCGGGCGGGCGAGGACCGGCAGCCCGTCGAGGTGTCTACCCAGGTCGTCGGCCAGGTCACGGGCGGAGGCGTAGCGTCGGGCTGGATTCTTCTCGAGGCACCGAAGGCAGATGGTCTCGAGGTCAACCGGGACGGTCGGGTTGAGGCGGCGCGGAGGGAGGGGCTCGGCGGTCTCGACCTGGGTCAGCACGACGGCGGGCGAGTCGCCCAGGAAGGGCGGTCGGCCGGTGAGCATGTTGAACAGGACGGCCCCCAGCCCGTAGACATCGCTTCGTGCTGTGAACGCTTCGCCACGGGCCTGTTCGGGAGGCATGAACGCCGGGGAGCCGATGGTTGCGCCGGTGCGGGTGATGCCCGGGTCCGAATCCGCGAGTTTGGCGAGGCCGAAGTCCGTGACCCGGAGAGTGGATCCTTCCGGGGTGTTTTCGACGAGGAGGTTGGAGGGCTTGAGGTCGCGGTGGAAGACGCCCTGTTCGTGGGCGTGTTGGACGGCGAGGGCAGCGTCCCGGAGCCATCCGGCTGCGAGTGCATGCTGGACAGGATTTCCCGCGATCACGTCCCGGAGGTTCCTGCCCGCGACGAACTCCATGACGAGGTACGGGACGCCGTCGGATTCGCCGACATCAAAGACCGGGACGATGTTGGGATGACGGAGTCGGGCGGTGGCCTGGGCCTCGGTGCGGAAGCGGGCGCGGGACTCGGCGCTGTCGAGTCCGCTGCCGGGAAGAGTCTTGATGGCAACCTCGCGGTCGAGGGCGCGCTGGCGTCCGCGCCAGACGATGCCCATCCCGCCGCGGCCGATCTCCTCGATGAGTTCGCAGTCGCCCAGCAGGCGACCGGGTTCGCACGGCACCTGCGGTTCGTCCCAGGCGCAGAACGGGCAGGGGCCGCCCTGTTCCTCAGCGGGGATCCACGCCCCGCAATCGGGGCACTGGTCCGTTTGACCGGGTTTTGACATCTCGGCGGTCAGCCCTCAGGGCTTGGCGGCGGGCTTGCGGACGGTGAGCCAGAGCCAGTCGGTGTCGTTGACCAAAAGCTGGTGGAATCCCTGGGGAACACCGTTGTTCTCGCCGGTGGTGGCGATGGCGTGTAGGACCGATGCCGAGAGGGCGTTGGTGGCGCTGCGGGCGAAGAGTTGGAAGGGGACCTGAGCCGCCGGCGCGTTCGTTCCCGAGATGAACTGGACGGTGACTTCGTTCGCGCCGGCCGCGGCTTCCGCCGAAGCGACGGTGACACCTTCGGGGAGAGCACCTGCCTCGACCCGGATGGGGCCTTCGAGTCCGCCGAGGCGTTCGAGCGTGATCTTGAGTTCGTTGGTCCGGCCGGCTTCCACGGTCACCGATGACGCAGCGGCCACGGCCCGGATTCCCGGAGCGATCGGCTGGATCTCGAGGCGGTAGCGGTGGTCCGGTCCGGCCTTCGAAAGCGGGCTGCCGACGGAAGCGATGAACGTCCCGTCCGACGGTGCCTTCCAGAGGAGGGAAGGGTCCCCCATCGAAGCGTCGTCGTTCTGGGCGAGTTCCTTGCCGGCGGTGTCGAGGATGGCGAGTGAGGCGTCGAGGGGAGAACCCAGCGCGGAGGCCTGGACGTCGGCCCGGTAGGTCACGCCCTTGAGGGCCTGGAAGGTGTAGCGGTCGCGCTCGCGGGGCTTGGCGATGATGCCGGTGGCGGCTCCGGGAACCGGAAGGACCGTGTGGTTCGTGGGGGAATCGTTGGCCTCGCGCGATTCGAGGATCTGGGGGCCATCGCCCACCGGGAGCCGGGGCGGGCCCGCCACCTCCGGGATCTCGACGGTGGTCCAGCGGATGCCGGGTCCGGCCTGGGTAGGAATGCGGAACGGCACGGCGTTGGTCAGCGGGCCGAGGTTCCAGCCGAGGAGACGGGCCGGCGCCGGATTCGAGCGGCTGAGCCCGGCTGGTTCGGTGCCGAATGCGTAGGGGCCGTCGTCGAGATGGAGTCGGTAAACGCAGCGCGCGTTCCCGGTGAAGCGGATGTCGGAATCGGCCGGGTGCGGAAAGCCGAAGACCTCGAGGCGGTACTTGCCGTCGGCGGGTGCCGTGAAGTGAAGGAACGGATCGAAGGTGAAGCCGTCGTCGTGGTTCCAGGTGACGAGGGAACCGCGCGCGTCCCGGAGCCGCAGGACGGCATCGAGCGGCGAACCGAGGATGAAGGCTTCGATGCGGGCGACCAAGGTGCGCCCGCGACTCAGGGAGACCTCGAAGGTGTCGACGTCATCGCGCTTCTCGAGTCGGCCTTCGACGATGGCTGGGAGGGTTGGAACGGGCTGGGCCTTGTCGGCAGCGTCGTTGGGTTCGGATTCCAGCCGGGTGGGACGCGGGTCGACGATGAGGAAGCGAGGAGCGCTGGCGCCTTCGTCGTTGAGGGCACGGGCGAGGTAGGTGCCGGGTGGGACCGAGGCGTCGACGGTCAGGGTGTAACGGGGCGAGTTGGTGGTTGGAACGGCGCGGATGCCCGGGTGATTGAAGACGAGCGGCGCAGGCCAGGGGGTGAGGGTTCCCACGCCGGTGAGTTCGTTGGTGGAACCGGGCCGCGCGCTGGGCGGAAAAAGGTGTTCCAGCGTGGGTGGCGCGGCGAGGGCCGTTGCCTGGAGGCCGACGGCGGCAGCGAGGGCCGTTGAAAACGGGGGCCGGAGCACGACGGACATCGCGGGGTCAGGTGAACAGTTCGCGGATCGCTCGGCCGTTGTTCACGAGTTGGACCGGTCGTCCGGTGGGGGTGTGCAGGATCTGCTGATGGTCGATGCCGAGCTTGGTGTAGATCGTGGCGGCAAAATCCTCGGGGCGGCAGACCTTCTCGGCAGCGTGGTAACCCTTGGCGTCGGTGGCGCCGATGACGTGGCCGCGCGGAACGCCACCCCCGGCGAAGAGGACGGACATGGCATGCGGCCAGTGGTCGCGCCCGGCGTCCTTGTTGACCTTCGGGGTCCGGCCGAACTCGCCGAGCACCACGACGAGCGTGGAATCGAGGAGGCCACGTTCGTGAAGATCCGCGACCAGCGCGGCAACCCCACGGTCCAGGTTGCGCACGGTATCGCCCTTGTAGGCCTCAAAGAGCTTGGTGTGGTGGTCCCATCCGCCGGAATAGACGGTGACCCAGGAAACACCGACTTCGACGAGGCGACGGGCGAGCAGGAGACGCTGGCCGAAGTCGTTCCGGCCATAGCGTTCCCGGGACTTCTCGTCCTCCTTCTTGAGGTCGAAGGCAGTCTGGGCCCGGGGCGACAGCACGAGGCCGACGCCTTGGGCGAGGTATTGGTCGAAGGTGACGGCGGGGTCGTCGGCCAGTTTGTCCGCGTGACGTTCCATCCGGTCGAGGGCGGCGCGGAGTTCGCGTCGTGAGGTGGCGCGGCCTTCGCTGATCTCCGAGGGAAGCACGACATCGCGGACCTGGAACGAGGCGGAGTTCGGCGAACCGTCGATGACGAACGGCGCATGCTGCCCGCCGAGGAAGTTGGGGCCACCACTGCGTGAGACCTGCGGCATGGTCACGTAAGCCGGCAGACCTTCGCGTTGGCCGCGTTGGTGTGAGACGACGGATCCGAACGATGGGTGGAACGTGACGAAGGCCCCGCAGGCGACCGGTTGCGGCGTCGGCATGCCGGTCATGAGGTAGTGGTTCCCGCCACCGTGATTCGGGTCCTTGTGGCAGAGGGAACGCAGGATCGTGAGCTTGTCCGCCACCTTCGCCAGTTCGGGCACGGCCTCGCTGAACTGGATGCCTGGCACCGCCGTGGAGATGGGCTTGAAGTCGCCGCGGATGCCCGAGGGCGCGTCGGGCTTGGGATCGAAGGTCTCGTAGTGCGACGGGCCGCCGTCCAGCCAGACCATGATGCAGTTGACCGGCTTGGTCGGGTTGGAGGGTGTGTGCACCACCTTCATGGACTTGCCCGCCGCTGCTGCTGCTGTGGCCCCGGCTTGGAGCCGCAGCGCGTCGGCAAAACCCAGCCCCAGCATTCCTCCAATTCCCAGCTGGAGGAAATCCCGTCTCGGGATCCCGGCGCAATTGCGGTTCAGCGGTCTCATGGCTTTGAAGCCCGAGTGTAGGCCCGTCGGGAAGCTTGGCCAGACGGGATTTCCCCAACGGCGCGGGCAGGGCGCAGTTGGCACTGCTCCCGACGAGAGAACCGCGACACTGTAGGCCGGGTGCCCTCACCCGGCGCTGCCCGTGTGTTCGCCGCGTGGGGGCACGCGGCCTACCCCTCGGAGGGGGCGGTGTCGAGAAGCGCCCGTGCGGTCCAGGCGCCCCAATCAGAAGCCGTCCGGGGGACGGTTGTTGGAGTCCTGGCTCAGGTTGAGCACGCGAAGGTAGTCCTGGCGTTTCACGAACTGTGCGTGGCCGTCCGTGAAATTCATGCTGGCACCCAGGTCACCGTGGTTGTCCTCCTTGTCGGGCCAGTTGTTGTGGGTGCTGCCCAGGTTGCTTTCGGCGCGGTCGTCCGCGTCGAGCATCAGCAGGATGTTGGACGGACCCGGGGCCGAGCGCAGGGCGCCGGTGTAGCGTGTGATGGTCTTGGAGTTCACTGAGGACTCCGTCTTCTTCAGCGTCGCGACGGTTCCGTCGCCCTGGAGATCGGCCATCGTTCCAAAGATCTCGTAGCTGGTGCCAAACGCCTTCTTGTTCACGGCGTTGTCCGTCAGGTCGTAGACGTAGGTGAAGGACGAAAATGGCTTCCGGTACATGTTTGTCCGGATCGAGTGTCGCGTGGATGGGCAGGTGTAGCTCTTGAAGGGCCGGACGAATCCCGGCCAGAGCCACGAGGCATCGTCGTCCGAGGCGCTCCGATCCGAGAAATCGGTGGGCTCAAACCCGGTCTGCGACCAGGTGGGGGCAGTGAGATGGCCGCGGTTGTCCATGGCGTACAGGACCGAGGCCAGGCCGAGTTGCTTGAGGTTGTTCAGGCAGCCGATGCGCCGGGCGCGCTCCTGCGCCCTGGACATGGCCGGCAAGAGCATGCCCGCCAGGATGGCAATGATGGCAATGACCACGAGGAGTTCGATCAGCGTGAACCCGGATGGACGGGGCGGGCTGGGGAGGCGGCGGGCATTCATGGAGACGGAGTGATTCAGGGATGAAAGGGACGGCTGTTGGATGCAGATGCCGGAGGAGAGCTTGCGCCCTCCTCCGGCACTTCGGATCAGGACAGGATGGGATCAGTCGGCGACGACTCGATAGAACGCCCCTCCGGCGGGAGGGTTGGGATCCAGGCACCGGCCGCGGCCGGTGGCATCGGTCTGGACGGTCCCGATGGACTCATAGGTTCCGGCGACGTTTGCCGCACGGATGACCCGGTAGGTGACCCCGGAGCTTCCGGTGAAGCCGATGCTCAGGCTCGCCTCCTGAAACACCGGCTTGTCGAGAACAGCGGCCTCCGCGCTGCCGGGGATCGAGTAGAACACGCGGAGCCGAGGCCGTTCGCCCTCTGGCTTCAACGGGTCCACGAAGCTGATGAACTTCGAGGATCGGAATCCCCAGCCGTTGGACCCACCCGCCAGCGGAAGCACCGCCCATCCTTCGTTCGGAGCGCCTGCCTGCCAGGCGATCAGGTCGGCCGTGACTTCAACGGTGTTCATGGTTCCCTGGACATCCGGTTCCAACGAGGGCGAACCCAGCACGGCTGTCGGTTCGATGGCGGCTTCGATGCCGTTCGCCTGGATGCCGTTTTCCATGGAAGTCCAGGTGGCGGTCGCATCGTCCCAGGATTGCAGCATGCGGTGGAAGGCACCGCCGTCGCCCATGTTGTCCGTTCCCACGGAGGGCAGATCCAGCAATGCCATCTCGATGCGCGCGTTCAATGGAACACGCCCGGCTTCGCCGCCGAAGACGTCGCTGAACCGGATGAGCGAGTGCATGCTGTTGGTTCCCGCGCCATCCGGCCAATCCGCCCAGAGCACGTCGGAGGTCACGAGCGGGGTTTCCGGTTGGGTCTGCCGCAACAGCGTGTCGCGCGTTCCCTCGTATCCGTCCACACCGTGCTGGAAGCTGGCGACCCGAGCGTCGGCATCCGTCCACAGGACCCGAAGGCGGGGGCGTTGGGAAACGTCCTCGATCTCCGATGGCGAGATGCCGGTTCCGTCCGTCCGAAGCGGCCACCCGAGGAAGACCCACCCGTGGTTCGTTTCTCCGCGGACCCAGGCCTGTACGTCGGGAGTCACGCCAATGCTGGCGAAGCCAAGTCCGGTCGAACCGCTGCCGTCCTCGACGCCGAGCTGTGAGTCGTAGGCGGCCCGCGCCTCCACGTCATCCGGGGTAATACCCTGGAACAGGCTGTCCCAAGTGTCTTGATCGCGGTCCCACGGGATCAGCATCCGATGCAGGCGAGCGCCATCTCCGGGGTTGTTCACGTACACCACGAGCTCGGCCAGGAGCACGGTGGCACCCGGCGGGACCTGCCAGCTGTTGGTGCCGACCAGACCATCGAAACGAAGCAGGATCTGGGACTCGTTCGGCACGCCGCCGTCGGGCCAGTCCATGAGGAGACCTTCCGCCGGGGAGGGCGTGCGCCCGATGGGCCAGGGGGTCTGGCTGCCGACTTGCGACAGGGCGATGTCGCCCGCGCCGCTGTAAAGGCCGTATCCGAAGTCGGCGCCTTCCTGGAACTGTGTCTGCCGCACCCGTCCCACGCGAACCGTCTTGGACACCGTGCCTGTGGCTCCGAGTCCATCGTCGAAGCGGACGGCCAGAACACGCGGCCCCGCAACATTGCCACTGGT
The DNA here is from genome assembly GCA_965284395.1 of Limisphaerales bacterium. Taxonomy (GTDB): domain Bacteria; phylum Verrucomicrobiota; class Verrucomicrobiia; order Limisphaerales; family UBA9464; genus UBA6176. The sequence goes on from OZ260084.1 coordinate 3,539,734, forward strand.
CCCGAAGGTCACGGACCGCACCACATCCTCGATGCTTGCAGCCGTGGCATTCGCCCCGAAGCGAATCTCCAGTGGTGCCGGGTACGTGCCTCCGGTTGCGGATCCAATCTCGATCCCGGAATGCAGGACCCGGGATCCCGCCATCTCGACCGGGAATCCGTTGGTTGAGGCCGGGCGAATCGCCAGCTGATCCGCGCCGGTGCCGCCGGTCGTGATCGAGAAGGTCAATCGTGCGCCGTCGAAGGTGGTCGCGTCTGGATCCGTGAGCCGGGCGCGTCCGTCGATGCCCACCGGCGGCATTCCCAAGCCGTAGAAGGTCGGTCCCGACGGCAGTTCCAGGGTGGTCTCATCGTCCACGATCACGGCCGGCAGCGGGGTTTCTCCCACGAAGTTGGTGTACACCGGATCCAACGTCCGGAGCGTGTGGGAGATGTTGAGGAGCAGCGTCGGCTGATTGGTGCCGTTGTCCGGTGCGCTCAGCGTGATCACCTTCGGCGTTTTCCAGTCCGATGGGGTGAAGGTCACCAGGGCGGGCGTGACCGTGACCGAGGCGGGGACAGCGGAGGTGATCGCGAGTTCCACGGCCAGGTCGGGCTGGGTGCCCAACGCCACGGTATAGGTAAGGGACTGCGATTCGATCACCGTAAGCGGCAGGTCATAGTTCCATACGAGTCGGGCGATGTCGTCGTCCGAGGTCTCGCCCTGGAGTTGCCGTCCGGCGAGGCCGCTGAACTCCGGATCGTCCGAGACGGCGGGGCCCACTCGCACCGAGAAAGCCCGCGTGCCATCCTGTCGGCCGTCGTCGACCCCCCGCACCGTCACGATCTGGGCGACGTTCCAGTTGGCTGGGGTGAACACCAATTCCGACGGCTCCACGGAGGCTTCGTCGGGGGTGATGGAAATGATCGGGATCCGCACGATGGCAGCGGGGGCGCGGCTGAGCTGGATGGCGCTCGTGCTGGTAGAACCCGCTTCCGAGAGCCGGATTCCATCAATTGGGAATGCCGTGATTCCGGCGGATTCGTCGTCCGAGTTGATGCCGGGAATGCGGAGCTCCGGCGCGGTCAGGAAAGCGGGATCGGACTCTCCCACAACGGTGAGAACCAGCGCGAATGCGGCGGAGCCGTCCGCCGCTGCGTCGTCCTGGCCAAACACCTTCAAGGTCTGCGGCACGTTCCAGTTCTCCGGGAGGAAGGTGAGGACCTCGGGCGCCACCGTGGCCTCCTCGGGCCGGGTGGACACCACCTGTACCGTGACTGGGGTCGCGGGTGGCACGTCGAGCACGATGTCGACGGTGGCGGTGCCGCCATCCTCGGTGGTGATCACGGTGCGCGCCGGTGCGGCTGAAACGCCAGGCGTCGCCCCCGGAATGTACACGAATGCCGCCACGGGTTCGTTCGTGCAGGATTCCAGCACTGGCGGATACACGCCCGTATCGCGATGTTCGAGGATCCAGCCGTTGCCGTCCGCCTGATAGCTGAGGACGTTGTCGAAGTTGTTGGTCAGGCCGCCTTCCATCGACGTGATCAGGACTCCCGCCTTCGGCGAGCCGCCCGCGATCTCGAGGCGGAACCGGCCCGGCTCCAGCTGGGTCACCGAGAACCGTGGAGCATCGCCGTTGTGCATCAGCACGACCGCGTTGGTGCCGGTGGCATCGACGCCGAAGCGGCCGGAAACGATGTTGGTCTCGGTCCGCGGGATGAAGACGAAGGAAGCAGGATCCTGTTCCAACGCCCTCGGGTTGGTGGCGCTGCCGAAGTTGTCCTTGATGTAGATCTCCCACGTCCCATCAGCATTCACCGCTGAGTTCGCATAGTTGCCCTCGTTCTTGGCGTGGTTGACCAGCAGCACTCCGGAGTTGGTGGAATTGATCCCCAGCGTGCGCAGGTCCACCCTCGATCGGCCCCCGGAAATGCCCCGGAAATGGGTCCCCAGGACGAGGCCCGGAGAGCCGACGAAGAAGTTGTTGGTCGCGCCATTCGAACGATTCGAGTTCCGCGCAAAGCCTGCGATCCACCGATTGAACGGGAAGTACGCCGCGGCGATGTTCATGTTGTACTCGGCCCGGTCCACGGTGACGTCCTGCACCACCGCCCAGTACCCGGCCGCACCGTAGTCAAACGAGGGCGCAGCATAGCCCAGCAGGTTCTCCAGTTCGCCGTTGTCGCGTCCGTTTTCGGAAACCGCCACCAGCAGCAGGCCTGCTTCCACATCGTCCGTACCCGTGTCCCCGACCTGCAGGTTGTAGTCACCCCGGTTCGACCCCGGACGGATCCGAAGGTCATTGATCGAGAGGCTCGCGGTCACCGAGACCGAATCCACCGAGTTTCCGGTGTCGTTCTGGGTCACCGAGAGGTTGAGGGCGGGGATGCCGTGCGGCGGGGTCTCCCCTGCCAACGCGGTGAGGGTTGAGGCGCCGGCAAGGCTTGCCAGTCCCAGGAGAGCCACCCAGGTCCGGACCGTCCGTCGCGTCCGCTTCCATGGGTTCATCGTGTCTGTGGAGCTTCGTTTCATGACTGCAGAAGTTGCCCCGGCGCGACGAATTGCCGCGCGATGGGGCACTGGCTTTTCTACAGTCAGACTGCGATGCAAGGGCACTGACGATGCCGCAACAATCCCATGACCACACCGATTCCATTCGGTGACGATCCGCCGCGAAACCATCGCCGGATTGGAACATCCCGGCGGGGCTGTGACAGAGCCCTGACGAGTGTGGCGGATGTGTCATCGGATCCTGGCAGTCACGAGACGTGCCTGCGGTCCTGAGCCGGCCTACGGGGCCACGAGCCGGAAGAAGGTTCCGTCGCCTTGGATTGGCACCGTTGCGCCGAGGATCGGAGTGGCGTTGGTCACTTGCTGGTATGGCTCCACCTCTGGTTCGGTCAGGAACAACGGGGTGGCACCTTTCCAGGGAACCCGTGGCGATACGGCGCAGGTCATCATCGAGCGGAGCCCTGGCGTCCGTCATTTCATCAGCTTTGTCCGCGTGGACGGGACCTGGAAGATGGATGAGTCCAACATCGACGACGTGATCACGACGGTGAACGCTGATGCCTTCGCACGTGCCGCCGCCGATCTCCGGGATGCGGCGTGTCGGGTGGACGCCGGTACCACTCCGACGGCCGAGGCCCTGGCGGTCCATCTTCGGACGCTGCCCGGGCCTCCGACCGTGTCGCCTTGAGGCGGGACGCTTCCCTCGATCGTGGAAGACGAGGCAACGAGCCTTCGGTGATGGGCAAGGCTCGTCGGGCGTTGCCGTTCCTACGGCTTGAGCAGGCGGTAGAACTTCTGCAGTCCGCCTGCGCTGACCCTCACGGGGCTGGCCGATCCACCCGGGGTGTTGGACCACTGGGGGGCCTCGAGGCTGGTCGTTTCCTGGAGGACGTATCCTGGTGCGACAGGCGACCAGGAGATCAGCGCCTCACCGGGAGCCCCCGCGGCGGCCGTGAGGACGGGACCGCCGGGCACCTGGACCATCGTCGGCAAGGCCCAGAATCCGCCGGTCACGGAGTACACGCCGTTCGTGAAGGGACCGCCGGCATCCGGTTGGCCGATCGTACCCACCATCGAATAGATGCCGCCCGTGCTGGGTGCGGTCACCCCGCCTCCGGCGATCTGGGACCACGGGATCGAGTATTGCGCGAAGGCGGTGGAGCTGAAGCCAAGAAGGCAAATCGAAGCGAGGATCCGGGCAGCCCGAGGCGTCCGGAGCCGTTGGAGATTCAATGGAATGCGCATCGGGATGGTTCAGTTTGAGGTTTGTGTGATGCGAAAGTCCCCGAGGATCGCGTAGTGATCGGAGAGGTTCGAGTCCTTATTGGTCCAGAGCCCCGGGTAGGCGCGACCTTCGATGGGAGAATCGGACATGAGCTTGAGAACTTCATAGTTCGTCGGCTCGATGAGGACCTTTCCGTCCCAGCTGTTCCAGATGAGGAAGTAGTCCAGTCGACCAGAGTAAGTCGGGGTGGCGTACGAGGAATCGAAGTACTTGATCAGGCTGTTCTCGCCCCAGAAGGGATCGTAGCTGTACGTGTGGTCGTACTTCTGGGGAAGGAATTGCCTGGCAACATCCCGAGGTGCGTTTCCCCCCACGGCTCCTGGAGAAGCGCTGGAGGTCAGGGCAGGTTTCAGGTTGCTCGAATACTCGGTGGTCAAGGGAGTGGAGTTCGATGGGGTTCGATCATCACCGTAAACGTTGAAATCGCCCATCAGGATGACCACGGCGCTGGGGTTGGAAGACCGAAAGCTCTCGATCACCCCCCGCAGTTGTTCCGCCTGTTGCTTGCGTGCGGTGAAGATTCCATCCCATGTCGCGTTGAAGGATGAATCCGCCTGGGTATGGGTCATGATCAACAGGATCCGTTGGCCGTCCTTGTCGATCACCCCTTGGATCCATCCCTTCGCTGCGTTTGCATCCTCACCGGTGTAGTTGCTGAAGGCCACCTGGGCTGGACTGGAGATCGGGTGCCTGCTGGCGGCGCAGAGGCCGGAGTGGTGAGTGCCGAAGCCCTTGTAATCGAACCCCGTCATCCCATGAGGCATGCCGCCCATGTACTTCAGTCCGGTTCCGTTGCTGTCCCACCAGTCCGAGTTCCAGACTTCGCAGAAGCCGGCGAAATCCGCCCCGTAATTTCCGATCTTGGCACGGATGGCTTCGGTGCGTTGCTGGTCCGCCCATCCGTAGGGGAGGTAATTAAAAGCTCCAACCGACCCGGCCTGACCGTTCAATCGCGCGTTGTAGGCGATGCTCCTGAAGGTTGTGGTCCGGACGGGTGTGGCCCCGATCTTCACCGCGCCGTCTCCCGGATTCCGGGTCAGCTTGCACTTCCGGTCGATGCGGGTGGGGCCGTACAGATTTAAGCCGCCGAGGACCTTGACCTCGCCGCCGTTGCTCGCGGAAACGGCTGCGTTGAGCAATGTCCAAGGTGCGCTGTCGAGGCCACTCGGTGTGAACACGGACCCATAGGGTTGGAAGAAGGTCTGGGCGAACAGACCCATTGGAAGCAACGCGGCTGCGCCGAGGATCCTGCGCAGGGCGTGCTTCGCGAAGTGGAAGCTGGGTTTCATGGGAGTCTCCTGGATTGGGAGGGTTCAGCTTGTGGGTGCATGGCTCAGTGCTTGGATCGGGCTGCACCGGTCCGGAGTCCGAGCGCCTTCTCGATGGCCTCGAGGCGCCTCATCACCGCCGAGTTCTCGGCCTTCAGGGCTTCGATCTCGGCGTCCTTCTCGCGCACGACCTCGTTCAATCCCTGGATGGCGGCCAAGGCCACGCCATCGGCATCGACACTGGAGATGTGCTTCTCATCGCGGCCGAGGGCGAAGGCCTCGCGGAAATCCTGGGCCACGGGGCCCATGTGGCGGACTTCGGTCTGCTGCTTGTATTGCCATTCGCTGATGGGCAGGCGGGTGACCTTGTCCAGCACCTCGCGGACATTCACCGGCTTGAAGCCTTCCTTGGCATTGCGATCGCTGGTGAGGTTGATGGCCGTGGTGCTGATCTCTCCGGTCACCTGGAGGTTCTGGTTGGCGCCTCCACCCCCGACGACGACTTCGCCCGAGCCGGGGAAGGGATTGAGGTAGAGGGGTTGTCCAGAGTTGGATTGGATGTGGAGACGACCGTTAGAGCTGATGTTGCGGCTGTTCCCCACGGTGATGTTTCCGGACACCTCCAGGTGGTCCCAGATGCCGAGGGTCTTGAGGCCCGCCATCTCCAGCGTGACGGCATCGGGATTGACGACGCCATTCAGTGTGCCCGGGATCACCTGCAGCCCGATGCTGCCGTCGGATACCTCCAGCCTTGCCCCGGGAGAGGCGGTGCCGATGCCTACGTTGCCGCCGCCGAACACCTGTCGGGCAGCGTTGTAGTAGAGGGCGTTGTCATTCTTTCCGCCGTAGATGATCCGGGCGTTGAAATCGACGCCGGCCTCGGAGGTAAAGTCGAGGTAAGGCGTTTGGCCGACCGAGCGCAGTTCGATGGCTTGCAGTTGGACGACTCCGTTGACATCGAGCGGTGCCTGCGGGCTGGCGGTGCCGATGCCCACGTTGCCGGTGGATACAATCTGGTTGCCGTTGAAGGTGTTCCCGCCGTTGCGGAGCGCGACGTTGGTCGAGAGTCGCGCATCCGGGACCGTGCCGGTGGTGAGGTTGGAGGCGGTGAGGGAGGTCAGGCCGCTGCCGTTGACACCCCGCAGGACCGTGGAGGGGAGGGTGCCCGCGAGGCCGGCCGCGTTCGCGCTGTTGGCGAATCCGGCGAATCCGGCGAAGATGGCGTTCGGGGTGGCGGTGATGGGTTGGCGTGGCGCCAGTTCCGTGTAGGCCGCTGTGGAGGTGCCGGGGCGGACGCCGATCTGCAACCAGCGCGGGGATCCGTTGAACGCGGCCGAACCGAAATCCAGGGTCACGGTGAAGAGCCCGTTGGAGATCCCGATATCATTGAACCGGTTGGTTTCACCCACCCTGAATCCGCCGGTGGCGGCATCGAACAAGGTGAACGTGAGGTCGTTTGTTCCGTTGGTGGGAACGCCCGCGGTGTCCAGGCGCCCTTGATAGGCGAAGGCGGTGCCTTGGGCGTGGGCTTGGATGCAGCCCGCGACGGCGATGGCTGCGAGGCATGAGAGGGTCTTCAGATTCATGGATTCAACAGGTTCGTTTCTTTCGGTTTGCGGCCACAGGAGGGCTCTTGCCGGTCCTTACGCAATGCCCCGCGAATTGTTCCCGACTTTCTGGAATCATTTTCCGGCATCGGCGCAGCGAACCGCCCATCGGGGTGGCAACGTTCTCGTTGCCCCCGGGAACAGCCGCGGGAAGGCAAACCGGGAATGGCCGCCTCGAAGCCGGAGTTTGGCTTGTGCAGGGCGTCGTGGTAGCCTGCGACACGTCAGGGAAGTCAGGGATGTCCGAAACCGCACCAAAATCGCCGAGCCCGGGGCAGGGGGAGTTTCCTGCGACCCGATGGTCTCTCGTGCTCCAGACCCAGCGCGGCACGGAGACACAGGCTGCTCGGGCCTTGGATGAGTTGTGCCAACAGTACTGGTTCCCGCTCTATGCCTACCTCCGCCGTGATGGCCATTCTTCGCATGATGCCGAGGACCTGACCCAGGCGTTCTTCCAGCACCTTCTCGCCAGCGAGGCCTTCAAGTCCGCCCAGCGCGAGCGCGGTCGCCTCCGGTCATTCCTCATCGGCGCCCTCCGGCGATACCTGGTGGATCACGCGAGGCACCAAGGGGCGCTCAAGCGTGGCGGACAGGCTACGGTGATCCCCATTGACGCTCCGGAATCCGAGGACAGTCACCCGAAGGAGTCGGAATGGCTGCTCGAACGGGATGATCCCGCGACGACCTTCGACCGTGCCTGGGCCCGCGACCTGATCCATCGGGTCACGCGATCCGTGCGCGCCTCGTACGCAGCGGCCGGCCGCCTTCAAGTGTTTGAACTGCTTCAGGAGCATCTCGCCTGGAACGTACGCGGACTGTCCTACCGGTCCGCAGCCGATGCCCTGAACGTCAGCGAGGCCACGGTTCGCGTGCAGGTATTCCGGATGCGCCAGCTCTTCCGGGAACGTCTCGAAGCGGAGGTCGCCCAGACCGTGTCGTCTCCCGAGGAAGTGACCGAGGAACTGGACGGGCTCATGGCTGTGCTGGCCCGTTGAGTCTGTCGCGGGGAGCCATCCTCGGACGGAATCGCCCCTTACCGGACCCGCGGAAGCCTGGGAGCGGGGTTGCGTTCGGCAGGATCGGCGAAGAACCACTGCGCAAGCCGGCTGTAGGCGTCCGGTGCCGTGTCCGACCGGAACCGTTCCTTCCAGGCGACGCGTTCTTCGAAGGCCACTTCATGCACCTGCGTGCGAATCCTCTCGCCCTCGCTCTTGATCTCGATGCGCAGTCCGGCGACCGCCTCCGCCAGCGAAGGGAGCCAGTCTGGAATCGGCTCGCTGGCCGTCGGACCCAGGTCCCACACGCTCGCGCGCCCTCCGGTTCGGATCAGCAGCCGCTGTCCGTCGGGCAGGAACCCTCCGACCAGGGCCGGCTCATCCCGAGTCGCGCCCTCGGGCACCGGACACGCCAGTGGGCCCACGATGGGTTCGCCGGTGGCGGCATCCCATACCGTCACCGTCCGATCCAGCGCCGTCGTGGCGATCCGCCGGCCATCGGGACTCCAGCATCCGGACTTCCCTTGGTATCGGTGCACCATCGGGTCGGTGAGCGGTTTGCCGCTGCCCGCGTCCCAGATGCGAGCGGTGTTGTCGGCGGAAACCGTCAGGATCTTCCGGCCATCGGGGCTGAACCGGACCATCATGATGGTCGTTCGATGGCGGATCGCATGCGGTTGGGGAATCGGGGTCCCAGCGGCCATGTCCCAGAGGCGGGCCTCCGTCTCGGCCGCGACGATCCATCGTCCGTCCAACGATCGATCCATGTCGGTGCAAGGTCCGGCGCTGGCAGGGCGGCCCTCCGGCAGGCGCCAGTGAAAGTTGGTGAGCAGGAAGCCGGAAAGGGCGACCCACTTCCCCGCGTCGTCGATCTCCATCTGCCAGACCTTGGGGGACAGCGAGACCGTCTGCGCCGGTTGGCCCAACGCATCGGTGGACCACGTCTTCACGACCCCGTCATGGCTGAACACCGCCAATCTCCTGCCTTGTGAGGAGAGGGCGAGGGCAGCGTAGTTTTCCCCTGAACCACAGTTGCCGGCCGGTGTCAGGTTGCCATCCAGTTTCCAGCACCGGATTCCGAGGCCTGATTCTCCCTCCGTCGCCAGCCATCGGCCATCGGCGCTGACGACCAGTCGGCTGATCTGTTTTCCGTCATGGGCTGTGACTTCGGTCCTGATCCCACCGCTGTCGGCATCCAGCAACCGAAGTTTCCCCGACGACGCGACGGCCACCAGGGAACGCCCCGGCACGGCACGTGCGAGACAATCTTCGCGGGAAAGTTCCCAGGGTTTCGCGCCGGTACGGGCCACTTCCCACAGCACCACGCCGCGTTTCAGGCCGGCCGTCGCCAGCAACGTGCCCGCAGGACTCAGCTCCGCGTGCCAGACCTGGTCCCCTCGCTGCGTGGTGCGCGCCAACTCGAGGCCGGTCGCCGTGCTCCAGATCCGTGCGGTGCCGTCCTCGCAGGCGGTCACCACCCGCGATCCATCGGCATTGAATCCGACCCATCGCAAGGCCGCCTGATGCTGCAAGGGCGGAACGGCCAACGCGCCCTTCGTCACATCCCAGAGCCGGGCCGCGCCATCCCGGCATGAGGTGAGCAACCGCTTTCCGCTGGCATCGAAGACAACCTGGTCCACGCCCAGCGTATGCGGCAGCCGCTCGGTCCTAGCGCGTCCATCGGCGGCGTCGTAGACCTGTGCATCCCCGCTCATGCCACCAGCCGCGAACATCGAGTTGTCCGGTGACCAGGCCACGCTCAGAACGGGCACCAGCTTCTGCACGGGCAACCCGATTCGGAAGAGCCTCACCTGCCGATCCACGGCGTGCATCTCGAGCGAACCGTCCCCGCGCCCGATCAACAGCCTGCGCCCGTCCCGGCTCAGGCGCGCCGCATGGATTGCCTGCAACCCCCGGGCGACATCCGCGGCCGCGGGCACCGAGAAAACGACCCGTCCGTCGGCGACCGACCACACACGGGCACTGCCGTCGAGGCTGGCCGCAGTGACCCGTGTGCCTTCGGAGTCGAAGGCAATCCTGGGCAAACGGTCGCCGAAACCCTTGTCCTCCCAGATCCGCTTCCCGGTGGTTCGATCCCAGCAGGCGATCTCACCGCTCCGCAGGAAAGTCCCGCCGGCCGCCACCAGGTACTGGCCTCCCGGACTGAATTCCAGGCAGTAAGGCTTCGACTCCATCGGGAGCGTCAATCGATGCTGGCCCGTGGCCACCGAGAATACCTCGACGGTGTTCGACGGTCCCAACACCGCGAGTTCCAGATTGTCCGGCGAGAACCGCGCCACGGGCTGTCCGCTGTGTCCGCGGGTGATCTCGCGGAACGGAAAAGGCACCGAATCGAAGAGCAGGGCTGCGGCGATGCGACCCGCGCACCGTCCGTGATACGGATCGTAGCGCAAGGCCCTTGCCCAGTGGGCCAGCGCCAACGCGAGTTCCCCCTGCGCCCGATACTGCACGCCTTGTTGGTAGGAGGATTCAGCCAGGGTCGCCACGGTCTCCAGCCGTGCCCGACGCTCCAGATCCAGCGCAGCCAGCTGTTGCGTGGCAGCGCGTCGTTCCAACATGGCCGTTGTCCCGAGTCCCGCGATGATGGCTCCCAGCGCCACAACTGACGCCAGCGCGAGGGCCGGGTTGCGCCGCACCCAGGCACGCGCCTCCGCCGCAGGACCGGTCTGGTGTGCCTTGACCACTCGGTTGTCGAGGAAGGCCTGCAGTTCCTCCGCCAGATCCAGACATGAGGCATAGCGCCCTGCGGATTCGCGGCACATCGCCTTCTCGCAGATCGCGACCAATTCCGGCGAAACCCGCGCAGCCAGCCTCGCCAGGTTCTCCGGCGGTCCCGCGCACACCCGGCCCAGCACGGAGCGTGGGGAATCAGCCTTGCCATCTCTCATGTAGGGCGGATGCCCCGCGAGCGCCTCGTAGAGGATCGCGCCGAGGGCATAGACATCCGATCGGAAGTCCACTTCCTCGATCTTCCCGGCGGCCTGCTCGGGGGCCATGTAGGCCGGTGTGCCCAGGACTGCCCCGTCCATGGTTTCCAACGGCCCATCGAGCACGGCGTCCCCATCCGCCATCCGGGTGCTGGCGACCGTCTTCAATCCGTCCACACCCGCCTGACCGAGGCGCAGGCGGAGGTCGCGCACGTCCGCGCGACCCGCCATCCGGGCGAGACCCCAGTCCATGACGTACACCTCGCCGAGATCGCCCACCATGATGTTGGCCGGCTTGAGGTCGCGATGGATGACGCCCTTGGCATGCGCGTACGCCATCGTCTGGCAGACCCGGACCAGGACGCCCACCAGACGGGAGAGGTTCCAGGAAGTCTGCGACGCCTCACGCCCAGCACCTGCCGCACCCTGGACCTCGGCCAGGACCTCGCTCAGGGCTCGCCCCTTCACGAGGCGCATCGTGTAGTAGGTGCGGCCTTCCTCATCTTCGCCCAGCTCGTGGATCGGCACGATCGAGGGATGGTCCAGTTGCGCCGTGATCTGGGCCTCTTCCATGAACCGGGCAAACTGGGCGACCTCGATCCCGCCATCGGCATCCGAGGGCGGCGTGAGCATCCGCTTCATCGCCAGCGTGCGGTCGAGCGAGCGGTCCCGGACCCGCAACACCACGCCCATTCCACCGCGGGCGATCTCGCCGAGCTGGGTGTAGCGCGCTGGATGGGAGGTGTCGGGCATCTCTGGGAGGTGCGAACGGTCGGGCGTAGTACGCTCAGGACTGCCCGATGACTTCAAGCACGGCCTCTCAGCCGACACCATGCCGCGGTCGTTTCCCACAGCATCGGGGAGAGCGCGGAGAGGAGGGCGGGTCCCCAACCTTCCAACGTCGGACACTATTCACCAAACGGTGACTGCTCCGCCTCCCCTCCAAGTGGCGTTTCTCCGCGTCTCTCCGCGGCTCCGCGTGAGACCTGTCCCCGCTCCCCATCGCAGGGTCACGGCTCAGTACCGCACACGCAGGCGCCCGTCGCGCAACTCCACGCTCCGCACTTCACGCGGGATCCTACCGGAAAGCCGGAAATAGCCGGCGGTGCCGCCAATGGGCACTGTGATCTCGGCTGCCACCAGATCGGTCTGTGCGTCGGCGACCGGCACGAAGTCGCCGTCCAGGCGATCGCTTCCCAGCAACGCCGGCCCGAGATCCGCGTAGTCGTACGTGGCCTTGCTGGCCGTCGTCAGGGTGGCTCCCGGGGTGAGCAGCTTGAGCCCCACATGGGCGGTGTTCGCCGCATCCACCACGCCCTGGGAGAACGGGATCCGTGCCGAGGGATCATATCCGGGATTGATGTCCGCGGCTGCCGAGACCGAACCCTGGAGGAGCGCCGTGAGGGTGTAGGAGGTCCCGGTTCGCAGTCGGGCGATGGCATACTCCTCGCCGAATCGGACCTGGACCGGATCCACCTGGCGATTGATCACCACGCTTGAGATCGGCGCCTGAAGGCCTGTGTTCTGGTACTCGATCTGGATCGCCGCACCCGAATCCGATTGGAGCCCGAGCGTTCCTTGGAGATGGGCACCTCCGTGGACATCGGATACCGATGCCTCCACGGCAAACGCCACCACTACCTCGACGGGCGTGCCGGAAGGCGCGCCGGGGACCTGCACCTGGACGATGTCCGAGAAACTGCAGTTCCCGCTCGTGCTCGCGTCGTGGCCCCAGAAATTCCCGAAGACAAACTCGGCCGTGGCCTTGGCCAGGAGCGTCAGGTGGAGGCTGCCGAACTCTGCAATGGCCGAAGCCGTTGAGATCGTCGATCCTGCCGGCTTGCCGCCACCGTCGATGTCCTCCCTTCGGCCGTCGGAAACCGAGGCAAAGGTGCTCTTGGACTGAAAGCTCTGGTAGTTGGCGTTGTCAACCCGTCCCAGGACACCGCATTCCACGGATGGCGGCGCTGCCGGGACCCGGGCCACCAACAGGATGGCTCCGAATGCGACGCCGAACGAGCGGAGGGTGCCGGAAGGGACACGACCCGCCGCCGGGTTTCGGCGCTTCTGATTGCGTCGGCCAGTGGCTGCTATGGAAGGAATCATCCACAAGCATTCGCTGGCCGGTGGCAGGATTTTTCAGAAAACTCGGATGAACCTAGAAACGGCAGTTCATTTAACCGCAGATGTCGCCGATGGCGCAGATAGGAGCACAAAAATGACACGAGCGGGCACCTCCGGGAACCTCACCTTGCAGGCGCACGGAGCGTCCTATCCAAGCTCCTGATTATCTGCGTCATCTGCGCTATCTGCGGTTTCAAAAGCCTTTTCCAGGATGAATCGACCTCGACGGGGGTGCTTTGCCGACCGGGTCCCGCAGCAGCGGAGGTTGGAACAATCACCACGGCACCGCAGCAGCGCAACGGACAGGATGGCAGGATGGACGGGATGGTTGGTACCGTGGCGGGTTGAGCGACAGATCCCAGGGCGATCTCTTCGGTATGGGCTGCGACCGCATGCGATGGCACGGGTCCCGCGATGGAGATTCCTGCCCGGAAAGCAGCGGAGAACGAGGGCGGAGCATCTGGCTACGCCAAGTTTGAGGAGAGTTGATTGGGCCGCCAATGGTAGCTGGTCCGTGCGGATGGACAGGGGGTGGGGTTGTCGGCCCTGATTGACCTGAATGAAAACAGGGCGTCTTCGGGTGTCGGGTTCATGGCTGCTTCGCTTCCGCCTTGTCCTTGGCCTCCGCCGCGTGGATCTCCTCCCATGTCGGCGCGCGCCAGGCCTGCCAAGGTGTGCCGGCGAGGATCGCGTTTCCGTCGGCAGTCCAGGCGGTCCCCTGCAGATAGCCGCCAATCCCTGACAAGGTTAGCAGTTCCTGCCGCGTGCCGACATCCCAGAGCTTGACCGCTTCGCGCCCACCGCACGAGGAGATCAACCGTCGTCCATCGGGGGAGAAGGCGACGCTGGCTGCCGAGTTCAGATGGCCGTGGATGGTTTCGAGCAAATCGCCCTGGGTGGGATTGAACAACCGAACCTGCCCCGCATCATTGGACGAAGCCACCAGTCCGCCATCGGGTGAAACGGCCAGTCTATAGGCATTCTCTCTCCCGAGGACACGGCGTGGCCCCCGGTCGGCGTGGGCCAGATCGTAGAAGCGGATTTCGTGGCTGTTGATCATTGAGATCACGAGAGCCATGGACCGCCCGCCCGATGCAAAGACCACATCGCCCAACCAGCCAACCGGCCCCTCCTGAGACGCTACGATCTTACCGGTTTCCACCTCCCACACGCGTACGGAGGGCTGATTCCGGTTCGCAGCTGCCAGATAGGAACCGTCTTCACTGAAGCCAAGCGGTACAAACCCTGGGACCTCGCTCCGCAGCTCAATCCGTCGGCCGGTCGCCGCGAGACCCGCGATATAGACGGAGGCCGAGTTGGTGCCTTCGCTCCATGCCAGAATCTGGCGCGCAGGGTTATAGGCGGCTCCGGATGGGCGCGCGGCGGAATCCAGCCTGACGGACCCACGTTGGATCACCTTGGCGCCCTGGACTTCGCCGACGAGGATCTGATTCCTGCCGTTCCAGTAGCACAGCAGATTGGTTCCAAACTTGCCGAGAAAGTTGGTGGAGGAACCGATCTCGGGCACGGGTTTCGGGGTGAATTCACGGATCAGATCCATGATCTCCAGCGGTTGGTCCCGGGGCAGCAACAACACCCGCGCTTGATCCAGAGGCCGCACCTGATCAACCTGAAGGTGGTCGGGAAAACGGTGATACCCGTCTTCCGCGCCATTTCCCCCTGCTGGCCACAGTATGAGATTCCCGTCCTTGCCTCCGCTGGCGAGGAGTTGCGCAGCTTCCGAGATTGCGAGGCCATGGATCTCATCGGTGTGCCCGCGGAGCACCTTGGTTTCTGTCCAGGTGCCCGTATCCCAGAAACGGATGGTTTGATCCGTAGACGCGGAGATCAACCGTCGTCCGTCCTTTGAAAACATCAGCTTGCCGACCCAACCAGAGTGTCCATCGAGCCGGACGAGGAGCTTGCCCGTCGCAGCTTCCCAGATGCGGATGGTTGGATCTTCGTATCCCGATCCCGAAGCCAGCAGCCGCCCGTCCGGCGAGAGCGCCATGGCGCTTAGGCCCTGGTCGCGGTGCGGTTCGGTCCGCCAAAGCTCCTTGCCGGTGGTTGGATCCAGGCACTGGATGCCGACGCGGTAGCTCTGGATGTCGGTATGCGGCAGATACAGACGCCGATTGTCGGCGGATAGCCGTACGGCACCGAAGAAGTAGAACCCGGTGTCCGTGCCGCTATATGGGGTTGAATGGCGGCTTTCGATGGCAGCAGAGGCAACATCCACCACCCAGGCGGCGGCGCCCAGTTCAGGCCCCGATGCCGCATAGATGACCAGCTTGGAACCATCCGGCGAGAATGCCACGTCCCGGACCGCCCACCGGTCCTGATCAGGCGCGCGCCAAAGCAGTGTGTCACGCCCGAGTTCGATGTCATACAGGGTGACCTCGTCGGCCCCGGACGTCGCCGCAACGAGATTGCGATGCGGTGAGAATGCGACACGCGCAATGAACTGCTTGCCCTCTGTGAGCGCGCGCAACAATCGCCGGCCCGGCACGTCCCACAAGTTCACGCTTCCGTCGAACCAGGCCACGGCCAGCCGCGTGCCGTCCGGCGAAAAGCTAACGTCGAATCCACGCACGGGCCGATTGGTCAGCACTGTAAAGGTGCTATTGCGCGTGAGTTGCCAGAGGTAACGCCACTCCCATCCGCGCAGATCTTCCTCTCCGGGCTGCGGGCGGTGCCGGTCCAGCAGGCGGCGCGCGCGGCCGAGATTGTTCTGCTTGAGCGATTGCTGGGCGAGATTCATGTCCGCCGCATAGAGCAGACGACGCGACTGCGCCTGATTCTCGACGGCCTTCCGCGCCTGGGCATCGGCGCGGCTTCGTTCGGCTTCCGCCTCGCGTTGCTTGGTCTGGGCTTCGCCTTGGGCCGCCTCGGCAAGGAGACGTTGGCGCGTTTCCGCCCTCGACGCGCGGGTCGCACGAACCGCCTGCCAACCGGTGGCAACCACGCCGACCAACAGCGCCAACGCCACGCCCCCGGCCGCGAGGATCACCAGCTTGTTGCGACGCCACGCCTTCTGGAACTTGTACGCCGCGCTCGGCGGACGGGCGACGACCGGCTCGTTGTTGAGGTGACGCTTCAGGTCCGCGGCCAGGCCGTTGGCCGTCTCGTAGCGGCGCTGGCGATCCTTCTCCAGGCACTTCATCACGATCCAGTCGAGGTCCCCTTTGAGTTGGCGCAGCAGTTTCGAGGTGTCCGCGGAACGGCGCTTGGCCGTCGTGGTGAGCAGGTCCGCTCCGAGCGTCGCGAGACGGGTGCTGGGGCGTTGCGGCTCCTTCTCCCGGATCGTCTTGCGCATCGTGTCGATGCCCTGCGACATCAGCTCCCTCGCATCGAACGGAGTGCTGCCGGCCAGCAGTTCGTAGAGCAGCACGCCCAGGCTGTAGATGTCGCTGCGGGTATCGATGTCCAGGCCGCTCATCTCCGCCTGCTCGGGACTCATGTAAGCCGGCGTCCCGATGAATTGATGCAACTGCGTGTAAACGGTGTTGTCTGTCAGCCGGCCTTCGGTCGCCTTGGCGATGCCGAAGTCGATCACCTTGGGTACCGGCACACCGTCGTGCAGGGTGACGAGGATGTTCGAGGGCTTGATGTCGCGATGGATGATGCCCTTCTGATGGGCATGTTGGATGGCCTGGCAAACCTTGATGAAAAGCTCCAGTCGTGACTGGGTGCTGAGATGGGCCTGGTCGCAGTAGTCTGTGATCCGGATCCCGCGGACCAGTTCCATCACGAAGTAGGGTCGCCCCAGGTCGGTGGTGCCGGCATCGAGCACCTTGGCGATGTTCGGATGATCCATCATGGCCAGCGCCTGCCGTTCAGCCTCGAACCGGGCAACCACCTGCTTGGTGTCCATGCCCAGCTTGATGACCTTCAACGCCACCCGCCGCCGCACGGGCTCGGTCTGCTCGGCGACATACACCACGCCGCAGCCGCCCTCGCCGACGCGCTCCAGCAACTTGTAGCGCCCCAGCGTCTGGCCCACGGCCTCATCCCGAGCATCGGCGAACTCCAACTTCATCGTCGCCTTGGCGGAAGGCTGGGCGTGGAATGACAGTTCAACCGGCGCCTCGTGCGCGGCCAGCAAGGCATCGAGCCGTGCCCGCAAGGCGGGATTCCCGATGCACGCGCCGTCGAGGAACACGGCACGCTGCGGGGGAAGAAGGGCCATCGCGGCATCAAACAGGGCTTCCTCGCGTTGCTGATCTGGGCTCATGGATCGTTCCTATGGGCTGTTCTTCCCTTCATGCGCGTTCCCGAGGTCAAAAGTATGTCCGTATCCCGGCATACTTTCGGGGGAGCCTTTGCGCATGAAGAGGCGAGTACCATGAGGATCGGTGTTACCCGATCAATAGGATGAAATTCGACTATAGCATTGGATAGGTCAGCACCTGTTCGCGCTTAGGGCACGCCAAGAAGCCCGTGGACAGGGGATTGTCCCCGCCCGTTGAAAGGTGATGGTGAGGCCATTCTGTTGTTATGCCGGCCTATTTCATTCGCCACGGAGCCGATTCAGTCGCGCCCTTGAGGTTGGAGGTCGGCCTCAACCTTAGCGAGAAGGCCTTTTGCTGAGCCGGAAACAGCCTGCCACGACGTTCTAATGCTCAACCCCTTGAGTGACCACCCTCAGGCATCAAGACCCGCTATAGGGCAACAGGGCGCGTTCCAGCCACATGCAACTTTTCACCCACTCCTCTCGGATTCTGAGTGAACCCGCCGCATCATTTCCTATACTTGTCCGGTCTATGATCCACCCGGTTACGGATGTCTTGCTCCACCCCGCCCTCAGTCTCGTCGAGTCCCTCGACAACCACATGCCCAAGCTCGACTTCTCTGATTCCGAGTTCATCTCCCTCGGCATCCGGCGCATCCTGACCAGTTGCCCTTCAGGCCGGGCCTTCCTGCAATCGGTCCGGCAGTGCGACATCTCCGATGTCTCGCTTCGCGCTTATTTCGGCGCCGTGAGCAGTTCAAGGCGCCTCTCCCTCCTTCATGAGCTCAACGCCCGGCTCTCCCTCACCATTGTGGCCAGCAAGGACCGCTTCGCCTGTTTCCCAGAACTGGCCGGTCGCGACATCCTTGCCATCGACGGTCACGATGTGCGCCGCGCGTCCCACGAGCCCAAGGAGGTCGTTTCGTCCGGCCGCCTCGAGGTCCCTGACACGGTGACCGGCATCTTCTTGCGTCATCTGCGCACCGGTGCAGCCCGGGTTCTGGCTCAGACCTCTGGCCACGAGCACGAATGGGCCGCTGTGAAAGCAAGACCGTGGAGCGAGTTCCTCTGGAGCCCCGGTGCAAAGGGGACCATCCTGGTAATCGATCCCGTTGCCGTGGACTTCGGGTTCCTTCGCGCCGCCAAGATCAAGGCCGGTGCCACGGTCATTACCCGCATGAAGGACAACCTGGTGATCACAGAGGCGCGAGAACTGCAATGGGACAGGAACGATCGACGCAATGACGGCGTCATCAAGGACGAACGGGTGCGCTTTGGGACAAACGGCGAATTTCGGCGGGTGACCTACCGGGATCCCGAGACCATGGAAGTCCACGAGTTCCTCACCTCCGAGTTCCATCTGGCTCCAGGCGTGATCGCTCAGCTCTATCGACTCCGCTGGGATATCGAGAAGTTCTTTGACGTCTGCGAGAATCTGCTGGGCGAAGCCAAGGCGTGGGGGACGGGGCCAATCCCGGCGCAGGTACAGAACGAGTTCCTCTGCCTGACACACAATCTCCTGCTGCTGGTCAGCCACAGACTGGATGAGCAGGAGGGGATTCGTGACGAGAAGGTCGAAGACAAGTACCGAGCGGCGCTGGCGGCACGCAAGCGACTGGCCGCTGAGCGGGGCACAACCGTTTCGCCATGGGTAGAGACGCTGCGCCAGTTGACCCGATGGAGTAGTCAGTTTGTTCGCTGGTTGAGCGATGCGGTGACGCACGGCTGGGAATGGACGGCCGGGATCGTCAAGCTGCGCCCCCTGATGCGTGCCTACATGCGCTGAGGCACCAAGGCGTCATGACACTACCCATGCCAACCCCCTATCCGCGCGGACACTCCTGAGCGCCTAGATCAGCCCGGCGCTATGAGAAATCACCCCAGCATTGATGAGCCCCTAATTGGGGCGGTAACACCGATCACCATGAGCAACTCCGAATTCAAATTCTACTGCCCCCACTGCGACCAGCCCTTGAAGTGCGAGACACGCTTCGGCGGACGCCAGATCCAATGCCCGGGATGCGACCATCTTATCCGCATCCCCAACCCTCCGGCTGGCACCGGCTTCACCCATGTCCAACCGGAATCCGGCCAGACCTGGGCCACGCACGTTCCGAAAGGCAACAAGGCATGAGCGGGCCGCGAGGCCCGAATGGTCAACGGGGTGCCGTGCCTCGCATCTCGACCGTGAGCCAGGCGCGGGCGTAAGCCCACCACTGCTTGGCGGTGGGTACCGCGATGCCCAGAGCAGCGGCGGCCTCCTCAAAGTTCAGGCCGACGAAGTAACGCAGCTTCACCAACTCCGCCTTCCGTTCATCCACGGCGGCCAGCTTGTCCAGCGCCTCGTTCACGGCCAGCAGCAGATCGTCGTCGGCCAAGGGAGAGGAGATTTCGAGTCCGTCGATGTCCACCACCTCGACCCCTGCACCGCGTTTGGCTGCCCGTCTTCGCCGGGCGTGCTCGATGAGGATCCGACGCATCGCCTCGGCGGCGGCACCGAAGAAATGCGCCCGATTCTGAAAGGCCGGAGCACTCGGTCCATTCAAACGCATCCAGGCCTCGTGGACGAGCGCGGTGGGCTGCAGCGTGTGGCCTGCGGCCTCGCCGGCCATCTTTTGCGCCGCCACAAGTCGGAGTTCTTCGTAAACGATGGGCAGGAGTTCCGCGGCGGCTTTGGCATCCCCGTGCTCCACCCGTTCCAGGATTTGCGTGAACTCGCTCAACGCCTCAGTCTAGCCCGAGCCATCTGGCCAGTCTTCATTTTTGAGCTGCTTGAGAGACGAGCACTGGTTTGCCGGCACCGGAACGGGTGCCTCGATTTGAGATCCAACGTGCCGGACGGGGAGAGGACAGGATGGACAGGATGATTCTTGAGTTTGTAGGGGGAGTCCGGGGATCCGGTCCCGGTGGGACCGAGGTTCACCTCATCACGGGATCGGCCAAGCTGCCTCGCGATCTTTCGTGAGCCATGCGGCTGCTTGAACGTCGATGAAGTTTGGAGCCGGTGAAGGGAATCGAAGCCTCGCCGCAGGCATGGGAGGCCCGCGTGCTACCATTGAACTACACCCGCTTCCGGAACGCTGAGGAGGGGTAGCGACGCTTGGGGTCGGGTTCAAGGGTGGAGTTTTGCGGAGAGCGCGCTGAGGAGTAGGGAGTGGGGGAGGGAACCCGCAGAGGCGCGGGGCTCGCAGTGGGGAATCTGGAGGGGGCAAAGGGCTCGATCGTGGCGGCTCTGCTGCTCCCTTGTGAGGTGGAGGAGGAGTACGAACGACGGCTGCGAGGGGTGGTTTGGGGGATTGGGGGGCTGCGGGATCGAGGGGGTGGCTGGGGGTGGCCCTGCGCCGTCGAGATTGGGGTACTCGTACTCGTACTCGATCCGGGAGCTCGTCTCGGCTGTTCCGCGAACCCTTTGGGTCGAGTACGAGTACGAACGAAGGCTGCGAGGATAGCGCAACTTGGCTCTTGAATCTTGGTTGGGTCCTCGGGCTTTTGGTGGGGTGGGTTTGCTGCTGGTCCTCAGTGATGTCCATCGCGCGGCGGCGATGGAGCAGGGACGCAGGGGATTTGATTCCCGGGCGGTGGCGAATCCGTTCCTGCGGACGTTCCAGCGGGTGTACCGGCGGTACGTCTGGATGGATGATCCGATGGCGCACAATCACCTGCTGGAGGTGATCGTGCGTCGGGTGCCGGTTCCGGCGTGGGTGGTGGCGAACGGGGATTTCACCCTGGATACCGGCTTCGTGGGGGTGAGCGAGGAGGGGGCGTTTGAGAGTGCGTCGGAGGCGATCGCGATCCTGCGCAGGGCCTATGGTGGACGACTGCGTTGCACGATGGGCGATCATGACATCGGGAAGAAGAGTTTCATCGGGGACTCTGGTGGCGTGCGGCGGCGGAGCCTGGAGCGGTGTGAATCGGACCTGGGGATTCCGCGATTGTGGCATGAGGACTTTCCGGGGTGGCGATGGATCGGTGTGACGTCGACGCTGGCGGCTTGGCCGGTGTTCCGTCCGGAGACGCCGGACGAGGAGGTGTCGTGGTGGCAGGCGAATCACGAGCGGCACCTGGCGGACATCGATCGGTTGTTCCGGGAGGCCACAGACGCCGGATTGCGCACGTTGCTGTTCTGCCATGATCCGACGGCGCTGCCGTTCCTGCGTCGGCTGCCCGGGGTCGCGGCGGCATTGCCGACGATCGGTGGGACCGTGATCGGACACCTGCACACGCGACTGGTGTTGCGGGTGGGGCGGATGCTGGCGGGAGTTCCGAAGGTCACTTGGGCGGGACATTCCATCCGGCGTTACACGGCGGCCTTGAGCGAGGCGCGCTGCTGGCGTGAGTTCCGGGTGACGCTGTGCCCGTCGCCGACGGGGATCCAGTTACTGAAGGACGGAGGTTACCTGACGACGGAATGGCCTGCGGCGGGGCAGTCGGTGAACTGGAAGGCACACGGGTTGCCGTGGTCGGGTTGAGGCGTTGGATCAGCGTCCGCGATTGCGGACGAAGAGCAGGGATTTACGGAGGAAGGCGGCCGGCAGATGCCAACGGGAGGGAAGGTTCCATCGAGTGGCGACGAAGGAGAGGTAGCTGCCCAGACGGGTGGGCGAGGCGGCATCGGGATGCAGGGCGAATTGCCGTTGGTGTCGATGCCACAGGAAGTGCGGGTGGAGCGATGGGCTGTGACGGACGACGTGTTGGAACTCGGCGATTTCCCAACGCTCCGGGGAGCGGGAGCGGAGTTCGGAAAGCACGTCGACCGGGATGGGGGCGAGGAACTCCCGGTGCAAGTAAGCGAGCGCGTGGGTGATCAGGAGGGAGACGTGGAAGTCGGTGGTACAGCGGAGGAGTTCCGGCCAATCGATGGGCGTCTGCGGGTTTCGGAGGATGAAGAGGGCGTCGGCGATCCATCGGAAGCTTGGAACGAAGCAGAACGGCACGCCGTGCACGCAGGCGTGGAAAAGGTGGTGCGTGGGGGAGAGTGTGCGGGCCTGGAGCGCTGGGAGTCGGAGGTCGGTAGCGTCGCGCCAGAAGCGATCATCGAGGGACGGGTGGGCGCCGACGTGGAGGAGTTTCCAGTGGAGGTCGACCTGCTGGTCAGATCCGGAATCAAAACCCCAGGCATGGTCGTGGAGGAGATGATGCCGGAGGAGCAGTTCCGGGTCGATGGGCGGATCAGTTCTCCAGTGGTTGCGGAGGAACCAGTCGATGGCATGCCCGGCGTGGGCATGCGGGACGAGGAGATCAGCATCGCCGATGGGACGGAGGCCGGTGTCGCCGTAGAACGTCGGGGCGAGCGCAGCGCCCTTGAGGACGAGGGTGGGGATGCCTTCGGCGGCGAGTCCTTCGGAGACCTCCCGGATCTTCTGGAAGAGTTGTTGGGAGCGGACCCAGGCGCGTCGATGGAGGCCGCGGTAGCGACCTGTGTTCGGGTCGTCGAGACGGAGTTCCGTGATGCGGCGGAGGAGGAGCGGGACGAGCCGGAGGGAGGCGTAGTCGATCTGGTCGAAGTCCTGGTTGGCACGCCATTGCTTCCAGGCGTCGGTGGCGGTGGTGGGATCCGGGTGGAGGGCGGCGCGGAGAAGGCGATGGTGATTGCCGGAGGGCCAGGTCGGGGCGGTGAAGCCGGGCTGGATCATGCGGGCCGGGTGGAGTTCCTGGAGAGCCGACCGTCGGCGAGGGTCCAGGCCTCGTCGGCGAGGGCGATGACGGTCTGGACGTGCGTCACGACGAGGATGGCGGGAGGCGGGTGGAGGGAGCGGAGGCTGAGGAGCAGGTCGCGAACGCCCTCCTGGTCCACGTGGTTGGTCGGTTCGTCGAGGATGAGGACGCTGGAGCGCACGAGCAGGGCGCGCGCGAGGGCGATCCGCTGGCGTTGGCCTCCGGAGAGGAGGATGCCGTGTTCGCCGACCTCGGTGTCGTATGCCTTTGGAAGTTGCTGGATGAAGTCGTGGGCGAGGGCAGTGCGGGCGGCCTGCTCGACCTCGTGCGCCGGTGCGTCGGGGCGCGCGTAAGCGATGTTGTCGCGGATGGTGCCGGTGACAAGGGGCGGGTCCTGGGCGACGACGCCGATCTGGCGTCGGAGGTCGGCGATGTCGAGTTCGTCGTAGGGAATGCTGTCGGCGAAAAGCGCGCCGGAATCGGGTCGGTAGAGGCCGAGGATGAGTTGGAGCAAGGTGCTCTTGCCCGAGCCGTTTGCGCCGGTCAAGGCGGTGAATCGTCCGGGGGCGAGGTCGAGGGAGGCATGGTCGAGCACCTGGCGTTCGCGGCCGGGGGTGACGTAGCGGAAGGAGACGTCGCGGAGGGTGATTCTTCCGCCGAATGAAATCCGGCGCGTTCCAGGGTAGAGGCTCGGCGTCGGCTGGGTCAGGAAGGAGTGGAGCGCGAGCCAGGGATCGCGACCGAGAACGATCGAGCCGACGCCGAGGCCGGCATCGCGGACGTAGTTCAGGGTGAGGGCAGCAAGGGCATAGAAGGAGAGCAGGTCGCCGGAAGTGATGGTCCCGCGGTCGACGGCGCGGGAGCCGATGACGAGGACGATGGCGGAGATGCCGAGGTAGGACAGTTGCTGGATGCGTTGGTGGATGACGATGCGCCAGGTGGACTGGACGCCGATGGTGGCGAGATGGTCGATCCGTTCGCTGTGGGCGGCGAGCTCGCGAGGGCCGCCATTGTGGAGCCAGACCAGTTCCAGGTTGCGGAATCCGGAGGTGAGGGCGCGGGCGTAGTTGCCGAGGGCGCGCCGGGTGGCTGCGGCGGCATCCTGGCAGCGGCGGAGGGAGACGCGGGAGAGCAGGTAGATGAACGGCAGGGTGGCGAGGAGGACCAGGAACAGTGCCGGGGACCGGAGGGCGAGGGCACCGGCGAGGATGGCGGCGACGGCGCCGTTGGGGACGATCTGTCCGGTGCAGGCGAGCAGGAGACCTTCGATCCGTTCGGTGTCGTGGACGGCAAGGTCATGGAGACGGGAACGTTCTCGGGCGTCGTGGGAGGCTTTCGGGAGGGCGTAGATGTGTTCGAGCAGGGCCTTGCGGAAGCGGGCTACGGACGCCTTGACGCCTTGCTGGATGAGGAGTTGGCCGACGATGCCCAGGCCGGCGGTGAGGAGGGCGAGAGCCACGACGCAGAGTCCGGCGACCGGCAGGCTCAGGGTTGCGGCGCTGGCGGAGGAACGGTCAAAGATGCGCCGGACCACCCAGATCATCGGAAGTGCGGTCCCGCATTGGAGGATGGAGATCGCGATGCCAAGGCCGAGGCGGGTGCGCTCCGGGGTCAGGAGCCGGAGGAGCGAGCGCCAGGGGTGGTTTGGGACGGCTGGTGGCAGCGGTGTCATTGGGAGGCTGCGGAGGGCGGGGACACGCGGGCCGTCTCGGCGGAGGCGGGCGTTGACCCCGGCGATGGCTGGGAGGCGCGCTGGCGGGCGAGCTTGGCCCGGATGGTGGCGTGATAGGATTGGACGTTCTTTTCCCGGTCGAGACGCCCGGTGTTGGTGAAGTGCTGGCGACGTTCGAAGACCACCTGAGGCAGATGGCCGAACTGGAGCCCGCGTTCGCGGCCGAGGGTGTACCAGTCGAGGAAGTCATGTCCGCCCTGGGATCCGAAGTGGCCGACGCGTTCAAAGGCGCTTCGGCGGAACATCCCGGAGCCCTTGCAGACGCCGTCGAGTTCCTCGATCGGGACCTCGAACTCGCGGCCCGGGCGGGGCTCGGTCATGCGGAACTGGAAGACTCGGCCGAACACGACGTCGACCTCCGGGTGTTGGCGGAGGAACTCCAGTTGCGCAGCTGTCTTGTCGGGGAGCCAACGGTCATCATGGTCGAGGAAAGTCAAGAGGTCGCCGGTGGCCGCTTCGAGGCCGCGGTTGAGGGTGGGGATGAGGCCGGAGTGCTCCTTGAGGAGCAGGCGGACCCCGGGATGGGAGGCGGCGATGGCTGGGCCGGTGTCGGTCGATCCGTCGTCGA
This sequence comes from Limisphaerales bacterium, assembly GCA_965284395.1. Lineage (GTDB taxonomy): Bacteria > Verrucomicrobiota > Verrucomicrobiia > Limisphaerales > UBA9464 > UBA6176. Next base: position 3,564,640 of record OZ260084.1, read on the forward strand.
TGACAAGGATTTCGTCGATGGGGTGGGACTGCCGCAGGATGCTGTCGAGGGCTTCCGTGAGGTAGAGTGAGCCGTTGTAGAGCGGCAGGATGACGGTGATCCGTGGATGGGCCGGAAGCGGTTTACGATCCATACAGTTCCAGGTGCTGGTCGATCGCACGTTCGAAGTCGAATTCGGCAAGGGCGCGTTCGCGCGCAGCGTGCCCCATCTGACGCAGGCGGGGCAAATCCGAGAGCAGGTCGACCATGGCTTCAGCGAGGGCGGCCGGGTCTTCGGGCGGGACGAGGCGGCCGGTGATGGAGTCCAGGACGATGTCGGGGAGGCCGCCAGTGTTGGAGGCGATGACCGGTCGGCCCATCTGGGCGGCTTCGAGGGCGACGACGCCGAAGGGTTCCTTCCAGCGGGACGGGGTGAGGACGATGCTGGCCTCGTTCAGGCTGGGCGGGATGTTGTCCGGGGCGATCCAGCCGGTGAAACGGACGCGATTCGAAAGGCCAAGCGACGCGCTGAGGGCTTCGAGCTGGGGACGTTCGGGGCCATCCCCGGCGATCACGAGCTGCGGGTTGGAAGGGTGGGAAGCAAGTTGGGCGAAGGCGTGCAGGGCGATGTCGAAGCCCTTTTCATGGACGAGCCTGCCGTGGCCGAAGAAGACCGGTGGGTGGGTAGGCAGGACTGACGGAGGAATCGTCGGCGCGGGGACTGTGGCCGTGATGCAGCCGAGCTGCGGGGCCAGCGAAGGTGCGTACGTGCTGAATGAAGTGAGGCCGACCGGCGAGAGGGCGAGGAGCCGGGCCCGGGATTGCTGGAGGAGCTGCTGGACGGCGGGGCTGCCGGTGACCTGTTCGAAGAGGAGGGGAAGCGTGACGACGAGTTTCGGGGCGACGGCCTGCGAGGGCATCTGCTGGATGCGAAGGATGGGGCCATTGAAGTAAACGTGTTCGATGTCGGGTCGGAGGCTCGCGCGAACCTCCTGGATGACACGGCGGCATTGGACCAACGCCTTCAGATCCTGCCGGGCGGTGGCGGCGAGGAGGGGCAGGCGATGGATCGTGACGCCTTGGTCGTCGTCGGTGGCCGGATGGGAGGGATGGAGGTGACTGGTGATCAGGTGGCACTGATGACCCCGTCGCACGAGGGCTGTGGACAGGTTGCGGATCAGGATCTCCACACCGCCGATCAGGGGGAGATAGTTTTCAGACCAGAACAGGATTCGCATGGGGCTGCGAGGGTTTTGGGACAGGGGGAGAGCACTGGTAGAGCCGTTCGTAGTCGGCGCGGCAACGTTCGATGGAATAACGTTCGATGGCGTGTGGGCGGGCATTGGCGCCCAGGGCTCGGGTGGTGTCAGGCGAGCGGATGCAGTCGAGCATCCGCTCGGCTAGGGACGCGATGTCCGAGGGAGGGACGCGCCAGCCGGTCTGGCCGTCCTGGACGATGTCGGCGAGACCGCCGACGCGGCTGGCGATGACCGGGCGCGCCGCGAGGGCGGCCTGGACGGCGACGAGCCCGAAGGGTTCCTGCCAGGTGGACGGGACGAGGAGCACATCGCATTCCTGCATCCAGTCGTGGACTTGGTCCGGCGGGATCCAGCCGGGAAACGTGACGTGGCGCCCAGCGTCCCCGAGGTCCTTCGCGCGGGCCTGGAGGCTGGCGAGCTCGGGCCCGTCGCCGGCGATGACGAGTCTGGCAGAACCGGGAGCGAGTTGGAGGACGCGGGCAAAAGCGTCGAGGGCGACATGAAATCCCTTGGACTCGACGAGGCGACCGATGCCGGCGAAACGGAAAGGGCGCGAGGCGGGTGAATCGCTGTGCGGAACAGGGGCAGGAGGGATGGGGACTCCATAGAGGACGGTCGTCAGCTTGCTGAGGATCTCGGGAGCGAATCGGGCGATGTCCTCGTGATGTTGTCGGGAGACGGCGGCGACCCAATTGCCGGAGGCAAGGATCCGGCGGCGAAGCGCGACGGGGAGGCGGAGTTCGGAGGTGGGGGAGTGGACGGTGATGGTGGGGCGGTTGGCGGAAGTCCGGCTGAGGAGTTCGAGCCAGGCGGCTGGGCCGTTGAAGTGGACGTGGACGTGGTCCGGGCCAAGGCGCGATCGAAGGATGGAGAGCCTCGAGGTGAGTTCGCGCAACGCCAACGGATCACGGGCGAGAAGGGCGGGCGTGAACGGAAACCGGTGGACGGGTATGCCTTCGAAGGTTTCTTCGTCCGGGCAACCCGGGAGAGACTCCGCGACGACGTGGACCTCGTGACCGTCGCGGATCTGGGACTTGGCAAGTTCGAGGATGAAGAACTCGGTGCCACCGATGAAGGGTGCGAAGCCGTCGGTCCAATGGAGGATCCGCATCATGCGATCGAAGCCAGTAGATCCCGGATGAGGGGTGGGATCTCGTGGGTGCAGGTGCCGAGGTGTACCCGGAAGCAGGGCAGGTTGCGGACGAGCGAAGCCAGGTCCCGGAATGTGGAGGCGTCGTCCGGGGAGAGTTGGACGAAAGTGGAAGGGGCGAGGGCACGGAGGGCTTCGCCAGGCTGGATGGATTCGATGCGGGTTTCGGGTTGTCCGGAGACCCTCGGCGCGAGGATGGCGCGGAGCGGACGGGAGAGGGCAATCTGGTCGGGGAAGTGGCGATGGATGAAGATGACCGGCTTTTCAAAGGAGTCGGGCTCCGGGTCCACCGCACGTGACGCGAGCTCGGGGAAGCGTTGGAGGTGGTCGCGGTGGAGTTTTCCGCTGTTGTAGAGACTGAAGGCTGTGGGTGGGGAACCGGGGCGGGCGAGGCAGATGTCGTCGGACAGGTAGTCCAGTCCCGCCAGGGCACACAGGAGCGACGTGGTGGATTTGCCGGAGCCACCGGTGCCGACGAGAAGCGCGGCGTGTCCAGCGGTGCCGACGCAACCGGCGTGGAGTGGGCGGAGGCCCGCGGTGGGAGCCCACCATTTGAAGAGCGTCAGGAGAGGGACGGCGTGGTGGAAGGTGGGCAGGTGGCTTGCATCGGGGAGCAGCCAGGCGGCGCGTCTGGAGTCCGGGTCGAAGAGGTGGATTCCTTCGGCTGGAGTGGCACCGGCGAGTCGGAAGCCGCGGCTGTTGGCTGGGGCGGCGAGGCGGGTACCGGGGGAAAGGGGAGGCAGGTCGAACGGCAGGGGCGGGAATGGGACGCCGGTGGACGCTTCGTCCCACGTGACGATGTCGAGGGCTGGGCTGGCGGCGTGGGGTGGGAGCCTGGGGTGGTGGGCGAGGGCGTGGGCGATGGACTCGGGCAGGTGACGTCCGGCGGCGCGGATCCGGACCGGCAGACCGGCCAGTTCGAAACGGAACTCGTGTGTCGGTGCGTTCGTGGCAACCGGGCCGTCGAAGCGGTCGAAGACTTGATCCAGATGGTGGCGGAGGGTGGCGGCGACGTCGTGCATGACGTGGGTCAGGCGCCTGGCGCGGGGCTGGAACCCTCGGGCTGGCGAGGCCAACCGGAGACGTCCACCTCGTGGACCGGGTCGATGAGGAGGAGTTCCTGCATGTCCGAGTAGTGTTCGAGGATGGGGCTGGCGTAGGGGGTGGCCGGCAGGGGCACTTGCGCTGGAGGGGCCGAGGATTCGACGGGTAGGAGCAGCCCATGGGAGATGGCTGCCTCGGCCAGTTGGCGGGCATCGGCCAGGACGGTGTCCTGGGGGGCGCCGGAAGCGGCGGCCAGGGCGGCGGCGGCGGACTCGATGGAGTGACCGTTGGTCAGGAGGTTCCAGAGCGGGACCGCGGCTTCGCGCAGGCTGTGGTAGTGGCCGGACTTGAGGTTGATGGCGAGCACCTCCTGGTCGAAGACCTCGGCCGAGACATCGGGCTGGGGAATGCGGTAGGTGATCATCGATGGCGGGGGTCAGGCGGTGGTTCGGTTGACGCGTTGTTCCTCGTAGTAGGAGCGCTCGGTGTTGACCTCCCAGGGATCGGCGGGTTCGCCCATGATGCGGTGGACGGCGGCCAGGCCGGTGAGCATCGAATGGTCCTGGTTGTTGTAGCGGTGCTGTCCGTTGCGGCCGATGGTCTGGAAGTTGGCCAGCTTCGGGAGCCAGGCGCGGAGGACGTCAAGGTGGCGTCGGTACTCGGTATCGTAGACCGGGTAAGCCTTGGGTTGCCGGATGACGACGCCCCAGGCGACGTCGGCGGCCCGGGCGAGGCCGAGCTGCTCGACTTCCTTCGAAGCGAGGTGGACGAACTCGTCGTCGGGCAGGTTCCAGAGGCTGTCGCCCCGGTTGCAGAAGTACTCCATGCCCACGGAGGAAGTGCCCGGCTCCGGGACGAGGTCGGGGCTCCAGTTCCCAAAGTTCTGGATGCGGCCGACGCGGACGTTCGGGGAGTGGATGTAGAGCCAGTTGTCGGCGAACAGACCCGTGCGGCGGACGGCGAGGCCGACGAGGACAAAGTCACGGTAGCGGAGGGATGCGGCGGCTCGGACGACCTCAGCGGGTGGCGCGGGCCGGAGGCGTGCGATGAGGTCATCGAGCGCCATGGTACTGATGAAGTGGGGTGCGTGGATCTCGGTGGACCGGTGGTTGGCGGAGCGGGTGACGACGTGGGTGACCTGGTGGCCGTTGTGGTGGACTTCGGTGACCTCCTCGCGGGTCCGGGTGGATCCGCCGAGGGATGCGATGCGGTCCTGGAGCATTTCCCACATCATGCCGGGTCCCAGGCGCGGGTAATGGAACTCGCGGATGAGGGACTTTGGGCCGTCCTCGCGTTTGGGGAAGAGGGCCTGGCGGACGGCGGAACCGAAGGAGAGGTCCTTGATGCGTTGGGCGGCCCATTCGGCGCGGATTTCGTGGCAGGGGATGCCCCAGACCTTCTCGGTGTAGGTCTTGAAGAAGGTCTCGAAGAGGCGGCGGCCGAAACGATTGGTGACCCAGTCCTCGAAGGATTCCTCGCGGGTATTGGGGCGGAGTCTGGCGCCGGTGAAGCTGAGGACGGCGGCAGAACTCTTGAGCGGGCCGAGGTTGCGGAGGGTTTCCCAGACGTCGAGCGGGTACTGGTAGAACTGCTGGTTGTAGAAGATGCGGGAGAGGCGGGGAGTGAGGCGGAGTTCCGGGCCGAGGGTTTCCTCCCAGAGAGTCTGGACCTCGGGGACCTTGGTGTAGAACCGATGCCCTCCGATGTCGAAGCGGTAGCCCTTGTGGACCTCGGTGCGTGCGATGCCGCCGACGCGCTCGCCGGCCTCAAGGACCAGGGGACGTATGCCGTTGCGGGCGGCCTCGAAGGCGGCGGTCAGGCCCGCCGGGCCTCCGCCGACCACTACCAGCCCGGGTTGGGGACTGTGCGTGCTCATGAGTTGGCGGGCTCAGCGGGTGAGAGTTGGTATCGGACGTGGATGAGTGTGCCGAGCAGGGCAGCGAGACCGCATTCTGTGTAAAAGATGGCGTGCCATGGGATGGCGCGCAGGGTGAACCACGGGCCGCGGGTCCTGGCAAGGAAGCCGTAGAAGCGGCGGTTGAGGACGAGCAGCAGAAACAGGGCTGTGGACGTGACGGCGAGCATGGGCGGGAACCAGGGAACGAAGGGAAGGCTGGCGAGGGCGAGGGCGCAGGACAAGCTGCTGAACCGCGCGGTTTGATCCAGGCTCAGGTCGTTGGTTAGGAATCGCCGGCTGAGAAGGAGCCGGGTCCAGGGAATGCCTCGACAGAGGAGATCGGTGCGGAGCATGGAGATTGCGGACCAGCGTTTCAGGTGTTGGCACTGCAGGTCCTTGACGAGTCGGATCCTGTGGCCTGCCGCAGTGAGGCGGCAGCCGAGTTCGATGTCCTCGATGGAGGGCACGGTATACCGGGTGTCGAAGCCGCCCACGGCCTGGAAGGTTTCGAGTCGGATGGCCCCAAGGCCGGCCCAGAACGTGGAGGCCTGTTCGTTTCCCTGCTGGTGGACGTAATGGTGGAGGAGGTTTCTGTACTGCGAGAGGAAGCCTGGATCGCCTGGATTGGTGTCGTAGGACCCGAAGGCGGCGGCGAGGGAGGGACTGTCCCCAAAGATCGAGTGGATGCGCCCAATGGTGTCAGGTCGGATCACGACATCGGAGTCGACGAAGACGAGAATGTCAGCGGCGGTGGCGGCCTGGGCACCGCGGTTTCGGGCGAAGGCGGGACCGGAGCGGAAGGGGACATGGACGATGGAAGCGGCAGGAGGGAGAAGCCGGGAGTCTTCGGGTTTGGCCTGGGAGTCGGAAACGACGATGACCTGATCGGGCGCTGGCGAGAGTCGATGGAGTGCGGCCAGCGCCGTACAGGAGTGGGAGAGCGGACCGTGCGTGGGCATGACCAAGGCAACCCGGGCAGGGCCCGTGGAGGGCTCTGGCGCAGGCGCGCGTTCGTGGGCAATCGCAGGGGAGGGGGCGATCACTGGGCAGCGCGGTCAACGGATGGGGAAAACCTTGATGTCCTTGGAACTTGAACGGAACTTGAGAAGCGTTGTTCAGGCGAAGAGGCCTTTGCAAGCCCGGAGGATGGAGGATTTGGAGGCGAGACCTACTTGAAAACGATTCGAGCATCGGGATTGGACGAAACGGCGGGAGGATCGCGACCCGGGCGCGCATCGGTTCATCGGCTGTGGGGCATTCCCCCGGTTTTGTGGTTGGTCTGGCTGGTGTACCTGCTCTCGGCCTCTGGCCGGGTTGGGAATCAGGACGCGGAAGTGACGCTGAGCATGACGCGGGCGCTTCTGGAGGGAGACGTTGCACTGCCGGCCGGGCTGGCGGGATCAATCCGGGGAGACGGGGGAATCCGGACGAGTCCATACGGGGTGGGCCACAGCGTGTACCTGATGCCGTACGTGTGGGTGGGACGGGGGATGGCGGCGATGGTCCCGAAGTTGCCGGTGGTGATGTGGGAGGAGTTCGTGGTGAGTTTTGCGAATGTTCCGGTGATGGGTGGGCTGTTGGCATACCTGGTCATGGCCTGGCGTCGGGCCGGAGCCAGTGAGGGGCGGGTGGGAGTTGGCGTGGTTCTGTTCGGGTTGTGCACGATGCTGTGGCCGTATGCGAAGTTGCCGTTCAGCGACAGCTTGATGGCCTTGGCGACGTTTGGGGCCTGGTGCCACTGGACTCGCGACGGAACCCGGTGGGACGGCCTGTGGAGCGGGGCTTGGTTGGGCGTGGCCCTGGTAAGCCGGCGACAGGCGGATTCGGTGGTGCCGATGCTGATGGCGCTGGCCGGGTGGGATGCCTGGCGGAAAGGGGTTTTGGGGCGATTGGGATGGATGGCAGTAGGGATGGTTCCGGCGGTCGCGCTTCGCCTCTGGTACAATGCGGTGCGCTTCGGGGACGTCTTCAGGGAACGGCAGCGAGGGCTCGCCGGCGTGAGTGAAGTGTTACAGGCCGAGCCGGGCGAGTGGATGTGGGAGCTGCTGTTCTCGTCCTCGTACGGATACCTGCCCTACAACCTGGTGCCGCTGGCCGTGTTGGTTCTGGGGCTGGCTGGCCTATGGCGGCGGCGGCGTGGGGACGCGTTGGTGGCGCTGGTGGTATTGCTCGGAGGACTTGGATTCCTATCGTTGATGCGCTTTGGGCCGGGCGTGAGCTTCGGCTCACGGTATCTGGTTTACACGGTGGCCTTCCTTGGGTTGGCGTGGCCCTTCGTGCCGGGTCCGGGTTCAGGATGGGTATGGGGGACATGGGGCCCGATGGTCGCGTGCTCCCTCTGGCTCATGGCGGGCGGGGTGGCGGTCGACGTGGTCCCCGTGGTGTGCCGGGTGAGGGTATCGCAGCCGCCGTTCGAGCAATGGAAGGGGTTGTATGGCGAGTGGGGACGAGTGCTCTCGGCAAGGGGCGGCCCGGACCTGGCCGAACTGGAGTCGGATGCGAACTGGCGGCATGACGCGTTCCGCCGGCCCGATTTCTGGTGGTGCCACCTTTACGCGCGATCGCGGAAGGGAGACCTGGCGGAATGATCATGTCATGGAAGGACGCACTGAGATGAAGACCGACCTCGAATCCCGGCCCGGTGAAGCATCGCCGCGGTTGGGCCAATGGGGATGGCTTGCCCGGGTGTGGGCCAGGTTTCCATCCGCCTTCTGGATGGTGTTGCTGGTGTTCTTCCTGACGGCCTCCGGCCGGGTGGGCAACCAGGACGTGGATACCACGCTGGCCATGACACGGGCGATGCTGGAAGGGCACTTCGCCTTGCCGGAGGGGATGGCGGGAACAGTCCCGGGGAAGGGTGGGATCAGCACGAGTCAGTACGGGGTTGGCCACAGTGCGTACCTGATGCCGTACGTGGGCATCGCGAGGGTCATGGCGGCGATCGTCCCGAAGTTGCCCGTGGTGATGTGGGAGGAATTCTTCGTGAGCTTCTCGAACGTTCCCGTCATGGGCGGCCTGTTGCTGTACCTCGTGATGGCGTGGCGGCGGGCGGGGGCCAGTGAGGGACGGGTGGGCGTGGGCGTGGTGCTGTTCGGGTTGGGGTCGATGCTGTGGCCGTACTCGAAAGTGCCTTTCAGCGACAGCCTGTTGGCCTTGGCGACGTTCGGCGCCTGGTTCCATTGGACCCAGGGTGTGAGTCGCTGGGACAGCCTTCTGGGCGGGGTCTGGCTGGGGTTGGCGCTGGTGAGTCGGCGGCAGGCGGACTCGGTGGTGCCGATCCTGATGGTGTTGGCTGCGTTGGATTCGTGGCGGCGGGGGAACCTGGGGCGATTGGCGTGGATGGTGGTGGGCATGCTGCCCTTGGTGCTGCTTCGGTTGTGGTACAACGTGGCACGCTTCGGTGACCCGCTCCTGGATCAACAGAAGGGTTTGACGGCAGTCGGACAGGTCATGAGGTCGACACCGGTGGAAAAGTTGTCGGAGGTCTTGTTTTCGAGTTCCTCCGGGTACCTGCCGTACAACGTCGTGCCAGTGGTGGTGCTGGCACTGGGATTGGTGGGGTTGTGGCGGCAGCGGCGCGCGGATGCAGTGGTAGCGGTGGCGATGCTGTCGGGTGGCATCGGGTTCCTCTCGCTGATGAGGTTTGGGCCGGGAGTCAGCTTTGGATCCCGGTACCTGGTCTACACGATCGCCTTTGCGGCATTGGCCTGGCCATTCGTCCCCCGACCCAAGTCTCCCTGGAGTTGGTGTGCCTGGGGACCGGTGACTGTCTGGTCCCTCTGGCTGATGGCGGGTGGAGCAGCTCTGGACTCAGTTCCCGTGATGTACCGGGTTCGGGAATGCCAGCCTCCATTCGTGCAATGGAAGGGGATGTCCGCAGAATGGGGGCGGGTCCTTTCGGCGAAGCGCGAGGCCGATCTACCGGCGTTGGAGTCGAACCCCATCTGGGGTCATGACGCGTTTCACCGGCCCGATTTCTGGTGGTGCCACCTGGCAGCCCGGTTTCGGAAAGGGGGGCTCGTGGAGCCTCCCGAGGATCATCCCCGGCCGGTTCCAGTGCAGACGCCCCGGTAGAGGGCGGTCATCTGGAAGGGAAGGTGTGCAGGGTCCATCGGCGCCAGGCGCGCATGCCCCACGGTTCCAGGCGGCGCAAGGCGGAGCGGATGGGTGAATTCTGGTACCAACCCAGCCAGCGTCCGGATGGCGAAGCGGGGCGCCAGCCCACCCAATCCGTCCGGTCGAGGCAGGCGTAGTAAAGCTGGTGCCAGCGGGAGGAACCGTGATGGCGCCAGGGCTTGAGGTTGCCACTGAAGTGGACGAGGTGTGGAGTGGTGTTGGCCGGGATCCGATCTGGATTGGAGTTCCAGGTGGGATCGAGGGGGGACCACTGGTTCGCGAGTGTCGCGTTGAGGGCTTCCTGGTCCCAGAAGTAGACGTGGTCGTGGTGGAGTCGGAGATAATCGATGGAGCGGCAGGTGATCTCGGCCTTGCGCCACGCATCCAGGTCGATGACGAGGACACCTGCGTTGAAATAGGGAGTGGTGGACGCGAGGTGGAGGCCTTTCCAGCCAGCGACTCCAAACGAGGATCCGACCGTGCTGACGAGCGGGTCGGTACAGGCCAGGGTCATCCACTCGCGGAGAGGGGTATTCCAGAGTTGTCGGATGTCCGAGAGGACCAGGATGTCGGCATCGAGCCAGATGGCTCGGTGGACGGAGGGGCCCAGGAGTTCGGGGAGGAGCAGCTTGTCGTAGGTGGCGACGGACATCCGCCCCCAGAGGGGGAGTCCGACGAGTGCCTCCCGTCGCGGGTTGACCCAGCAGATCGAGGATCGGGCAGGGTCGATGCTGCGGAGGATCCGGGAACGGTCTTCCGGGGTCAGGCCGCTGTCGATGATGCGGAAATCGATGTGTTGGCTGGGGTCCGAACTCGCGAGGACCGAGCGGATCATGACCGCGAGCGGGCAGGCGTAAGCCGAGTCGGCGCCGGACGCCACGACGATCCGAGAATGTTCGGGATCACTCAATCTGGGTATGACAGCACGGGAGCTGGGCGCGGGTGAAGTTGGGAACGGGCCGGATCAGGGGGGAGCCGGCCGAGACCCGTTGGCTGTGGCGGAGGGTTCGATATGGACGAGGACGTCGAGCACGGACGGGAGTTCAGCGCGGACGGCGTCCTTCACCTGATGGGCGATGCGGTGGGAATGCTCGACGGTGAACAGGGGGTTCACATGGACGTGCATGTCGACAAGGAGGCGGTTGCCCATGCGTCGGACGAAGGCTTTCTGGACGAGGTCGACGCCGGCGACCCGGGCGGCAGCGGCGCGGATGACCTCCAGGATTTCAGGGGACGGTTGCGTGTCCATGAGGTCTTCGAGGGCGGGGCGGAGAATGCGCCAGCCATTCCAGGCGATGAAGACGGCGGCGACGATCGCGGCGACGTCGTCGGCACCGGCCCAGGCGGGGCCACCAACGAGGGCGACGGAAATCCCGATGGCGGCCGCGAGAGAGGTGATGGCGTCGGCGCGGTGATGGAAGGCGTCGGAAGCGACTGCCTGGCTCTCGGTGGCATGGGATTCGTTGAGGACCCAACGGAAGAGGGCTTCCTTGATGGCGACGACGGCGAGCAGCACGGCGAGCGTGAAGGTTTCGGGACCGCGGTGGGGTTGGAGGAACTCGCGTGCGGAGTGGAGCCCGATGCCTATGGCGGCGAAGAGGAGGAGGGTGCCGATGCCGGCAGCGGCGAGGGGTTCGGCCTTGCCGTGTCCGTAAGGGTGCTCGGCATCGGCGGGCTTGGCAGCGAGCGTGATACCCCGCCAGACGATCAGGGCGGCGAGGATGTCTGCGAAGGACTCGACGGCGTCGGCTATGAGGGCGTCCGAATGGCCGTAGATGCCGGCGGCGAGTTTTCCGGTGCCGAGAAGGAGGTTGGCCGCGAGGCCCGCGAAGGTGGCGCGCAGTTTTCGCTGGAGCTCGGCGTTCGGCACGGGCGGGGGGCGGAGTTCAGTCGCGCAGGACCTGATTGGGGAGGTCGTCCCGGTCGAGCGTCGAACGGGGGAAGTGGCGGGAGAGTTCGATGCCCGTGGCTTCGACGGCGGCGACGATGGCGCTGTGGATGCGACCTTCGGACCAGGCGGGTTCGATGGCGGCACGGACGGTTTCGGCGAAGGCATCGCCGGCGCGGAAGGTGACGGATTCATCCGCCGCCAGGGCGAACCCGCCCGAGGCAGGTGCGAAATAGAGGAGGACCGCGTTGCGGAGGGGCGTGTGGGACATCTCGAGGAGCGAGAACTGGCGACGGGCCTCGCGGGCCGGGTTGGCGGTCCGGTGGCGGCTGATGAAGACGCGGATTTCGCCCGAGGTTCGTTTCTCGGCAGCACGGATGGCCTCGGCGACGGCGGCGTCGTCGACCGGTTCGAGCGGCGATGCAGACATGGGGAAGGATGCCGAGGTTGGGGGCCGGTGCCAACCCGATGGGGCTAGAACCGGGTGTCGGGCTTGCGGAGGTCGAGTTCCTGGATCCAGATGTTGCGGTAGCGGACGTCGTGTCCTTCGGCCTGGAGCTTGAGTCCGCCGGGGGTGTCCGTGATGCCCTTTCCGCCGTCGTTGCCACCGTCCATGCCCGAGCGTGGGCCGCCCCAGACCTGGCTGATGGGGACGTTGGTGTGGACCATCTGGCCGTTGAAGTACATCGAGACGAGGGCCTTCTCGGTGCGTTTGCCGTCCTCGAACCGGGCGGCGCGGAAGGTGATGTCGTAGGCGTTCCATTTTCCGACGCCGTTGTAGGCGTGGTAGGGGGACGGGGTCTCGTTGATGACGGCGCCCATGCCGTGGGAGGTCTTGTCGCCATCGAGGACCTGGATCTCGTAGCGGTTCTGGAGGTAGACGCCGGAGTTGCCACCGGGCTTGGCGATGTAGAACTCGACGTGAAGGCGGAAGTCGCGGAAGGCCTTCTTGGTGACGATGTCAGCGGCGCCGTACCGGCCACCGGCGGCCGCGGGGTCATCGGTCATGATGGCGGAGCCAGGGTCTACGGGATCCTCGACGGCCTTCCACTTGATGGGGAGTGAGGAGGCAAAGCCGGGCCCCTGCCAGTAGGTCCAGTTCTCATCGAGGGACTTCCGGGTGCCGTCCAGGAGGACGATGGCGGAATCCGGGGCCTTGGCCCCGACGCCGATGGGAGCCTTCTCGTCATGACCCACGAGCGCGCAGGAGGAGAGGAGGGCTGCGGAAACGACCAGGGCGCCGGTGGCTAGCGGGCGAGGGAGAATCATGGATAGAGGGTGGCGGAGGGGGCGGAGAGTGGGAAGTTCTGATTCTGGGTGCGGAAACTGGGTTTTGGACAAATCGCGCCTTGCTTCGCGGCGGGAATCCGATACTTCCAGCGGTCCCGTCAACGAGGTTGTCGGGAATCCGTCCTGCCTGAGGGCTGGGACGGGGCCGGAGATGGCGCTGTGGTGCCGTACCGGTTCTGGGAAAGGATGTGAATTTTGAAGTGAGCGAGGTCAAACTGAAGAAGGGCGAGCCCGTGGATCGCGCGTTGCGCCGCCTGAAGAAGAAGGTGGATCGCGAAGGCACGTTGAAAGAGGTCCGGAATCACCGGCATTTCGAGAAGCCGAGCGAGAAGCGTCGTCGCCGGATGAAGGTGGCGAAGTTCAACGCCATGCTGGCGGCCCGGTACGCGGACGTCTGAGGACGTCGGCCCGGTACGCCCAGACCTCCCTTCCCGCCGGTTGGCGGGGAGGGAGGTGTTTTGATGAAGATGATTTCCTCCTGAAGGCGCGGGCTGTCCGGGTGCCTGAGGGAGTGCGCGGCCGAAAAAAACGGGACAGGTCACCCGAGCGATTCCCCCCTCATGTACTCGTTGTCGACGTGTTGGAATTCGAACCGGCATACCGAAGGCCGGGAGATGCTTCGCGAGATCCGGGATTTGGGGTTCACGCACGCGGAGTTGAGCCACGGCATCCGGATGAGTCTGGTTCCGGGCATCCTGGAATCGGTGGCGGCGGGGGAGATCAAGATTTCGACCCTCCATAACTTCTGCCCGTTGCCCATGGGGGTAACCCATGCGGCGCCGAATCTCTTCAAGTTCAGTGCGGATGACCGGCGGGAGCGGGACAGCGCGCGCAAGCATACGCTGAAGACGTTCGAGATGGCGGAGCGGGTGGGTGCGAAGTTGGTGGTGCTCCATACAGGGGCGGCGGATCTGGGGGGGCTATTCGGGACGCCGGACTACACCGAGAAGCTGGAGAAGATGGTCGAGGCGGGGCTGAAGGACACGCCGAAGTACCAGAAGCTTCTTTCGGAGATCGAGGAGAAGCGGGAGCGGAGGAAGGCGGCTCCGATGCAGCATGCGGGCGACATGATCCGGGAATTGGCAGAGGTGGCCGGATCCAAGGGATTGCTGCTGGGCATCGAGAACCGGGAAGCGGTGGAGGAAATTCCCTTCGACCACGACATCCAGTTCTTCCTGGAAGATTTGCCGGAGAACGTCCGCTACTGGCATGACTGTGGTCATGCGCAGATCAAGGAGAACCTGGGGTTGATCGCGCAGCATTCGATGCATGTTGAATCGTTGGCCCCGCGTCTGGCGGGCTTCCATGTGCACGACGTGATTCCGCCCGGGATGGACCACTGTCCACCGGGATCGGGGATGATTGATTTCAAGGCGCTGGCGCCCTTCGTGAAGCCGGAGCACATCAAGGTGCTGGAACTGAATCCGGGAGTATCGGTGGAGGACGTGCGCAAGGGGATTGAGTTCATGAAGTCCGTCTGGGGGCCGGAGTGAGTTCGGCTGGCGCAGGAACAGGTGGCGGACGGAGCCGGGGCGGTTTGGCGTCCTGGGTGCGGTTGGGGGTGGCGATGGTGCTGATGGGCCTGATCCTGCACATCATCTTCTGCAACGAGGCGCAGTTGTCCCTCTCGGAGTCCGGTCAGCGTTGGAGCGATCTTTCGAAGTGGGACCAGCGGAGGTTGGCGTGGTCGCGTGGCCCGGTGGAATTGTGGCGGACGGCGCGTCGACTGGACGGGGTGAACCTGGTGCTGGCGCTGGCGTTGTGCGGGGTGCCGGTGGTGGCCGGGGGCATGCGGTGGCGACAGGCGTTGCTGGTGCAGGGGTTGAGATTGTCGGTGTCGGAGGTGATCCGGGTCTCGTTCGTGTCTCATTTCTTCAATGCGTTCCTGCTGGGATCGACGGGAGGAGACGTGGTGAAGGCTTGGTGCGCGGCGAGGTGGACCCGCGAGAAGCGGGCGGAGGCGGCATTGACGGTGGTGGTGGACCGATTGCTGGGCACGTTGGCGCTGCTGCTGTTCGCGGCGGTCATGATCCCGATGGCGTGGGAGGCGCGGTCCGGGGTGCCGTTGTTCCTTGGATACCGACGGTATCAGGCAGTGGCACTGCTGGTGGGTGGCATGGCAGCGGTGGCGTTGGTGATGGTCGTGGTGGGATTCTACACGGACCTGCTGGCCGAGGGGGCGCCCGTGGCCCGGGTGTTGAGGCGGTTCCCACGGGGCGACAGCGTCGTGCGCGCGTTGGCCGCCTGCCGATTGTTTGGTCGGCACCGCGGGTACATTGCGACGACGGCTGCCTGGTCCCTGGTGATCAACCTGGCGATCGTCGGGACCTTCGTGGCGCTGGCGTCAGGATTGAAGTTGGAGGTGCCGATGCGGGTATTGTGGTTCGTGGTGCCGGCGGTGGTTTGCGTGGCAGCGCTGCCGGTGACACCGAGCGGATTGGGGGTTCGGGAACACCTGTTTGTTTCGTTGCTCGCGATCGAAGCGTTCCCCGGGGTGAAGCACGGGGAGGCCCTGGCGTTGGCACTCCTCGGGTACACGGCGAATCTGGTCTGGAGCGTGGTGGGCGGCGTGGTCTACCTCGCGTTGCCGGGAACGGACGCGGCGAAGTCCGGCCCGGAGACGTTGGAGGAGAGCAGTGGCGGCGGGGGCGGGTGATCCGCAGGCAGGGGCGGGACTTCAAGTCGTTGGGGCGGATGGCGTCTCCGCCGTCGACGCGGTCGCGTCGGGTGAGGCATCCTCGGGGAAGTGAGCAGCACGACGACAAGCGGTGCGGTGTTCGAGCCGCCGTTGCCTCACGCCTTCGGCCAGTACGAGTTGCTGGAGGAATTGGCGCGGGGCGGCATGGGGATCATCTACAAGGCGCGGCAGGTCGGTTTGAACCGGCTTTGCGCCGTGAAGATGGTGCGTCGGGCCGACGGCATGACTGGGGCCGATGCCGAACGCGCGCTGGAGGCGGAGGCGGCCGCGGCGGCGAGCTTGTCGCATCCAAACATCGTCCGGATCTACGAGGTGGGGCGGGAACAGGGGCAACTGTTCTTCTCGATGGAGTACATCCCGGGGGAGGAGTTGGGGCCGTGGGCGCGATCCCGGGTGTTGGATGCCACGGCGGTGGCCAGGTTGGTGAGGGAGTTGGCCGGGGCAGTGGAGTACGCGCATTCCCACGGGATCTGGCACCATGACCTGAAGCCGGCAAACGTCCTGGTGGACGCCGAAGGGCACCTGAGGTTGATGGACTTCGGGTTGGCGCGGCGACGGGATTTCCGGACGCAGCCCGATGCGTCCGCTGGAGTGGGTTCGCCGAACTACCTGGCACCCGAGCAGGCGTCGGATCGGTTCGGGGAACCGAGGGCGGTCACAGACGTGTTCGGGCTGGGCGGTATCCTTTACCACCTGCTGACCGATCGTCCGCCGTTCCAGGGGGAGACGGTGGCGGACACGCTCAAGGCGGTACTGGAACAGGATC
Source organism: Limisphaerales bacterium (assembly GCA_965284395.1). Classification (GTDB taxonomy): domain Bacteria; phylum Verrucomicrobiota; class Verrucomicrobiia; order Limisphaerales; family UBA9464; genus UBA6176. Next base: position 3,580,727 of record OZ260084.1, read on the forward strand.
CCCCACGACCGGGCAGCCTGAGGACGGGCGTGCCAGCGGATCTGGAGGCCATCTGCCTGAAGTGCCTCGAGAAACGGCCGTCGCGCCGGTATCCGGCGGTGTCGGATGTCGTCCTGGATCTGGACCGGTTCCTCCGGGACGAGCCGATCGCCGTCAGGAAGGTATCTGCGGCGGGGGGGCTGCTGAGGTGGGGCTTGAAGCGGCCGTGGTGGCCCTTGTTGGGCGCGGCGGCGGCGGTCGGGGTGGCGGTGTTCCTGAGGAAGAATCAGGAACGGATTGCCGGGTTGGAAGCCACCGCGGCCGGGGCACGCACCGCGCGGGATTCGGCCCGTGCCGCGGAAGCGGACGCGCGCAGGAACCTGTACGCCGGGGACCTGACGCTGGCTTTTGCGGCGAATGCCGGCGGACAAGTCGAGCGGGTTCGGGAGATCCTCGACCGTCAACGACCTGCTGCTGGCCAGTCCGACTTGCGGGGGTGGGAGTGGCGTTTCCTGGATGGCCTGGTCCGGAGCGATCGGCTCGCGCTGCTCGGGCAACTGGAAGGCGACGTGCAGCGGTTGCAGATCCACCCGGACGGCCGCCGCGTCGTCGCGGCTGACACGATGGGAACGTTGGCGGAATGGGAATTGACGTCGGGACGTGAACTGCGCCGGCGGGTGATGCGGTCGGCGGGCCTGTCGGGGTTGGTCCTCTCACCCGACGGGAATTGGCTGGCTTTGAACGACCGGTTGCCGGGAGCAACGAACACGCTGGTTCACATCCTGGACGCAGCGACGTGGGCGACGAACCGAAGTTGGGCCGTGCCCGGATTGGTTGGACCACGGGCCGTTTCGGATGACGGGCAGACCCTCTGGCTGACGGGTCGGGACCTGCTGGTGGCCTTGTCCGTGCCGACAGGTGCCGTGCGGGAGGTGCCGGTGGCGGCCCAACGCCAACCCGCGGCCGTGGCCCTGAGCCCGGACGATCAGTGGTTGGTGGTCTCGTATGGCCCGAAGGCGGTTGCATGGGTTCCAACGGACGGACCGGCGGATGCCTCGGTGCGCCGGTTTGAAACAGCCGGGAAAGAGGAAGTCGGGGCCGGCCCTGACGTGCTCTGCCTCACTTTCTCACCCGATGGCCGGTGGCTGTTGAGCGGATGTTCGGATGGGCGAATCCGGTTGTGGGATACGGAGAGCCGGGAGGTCGTGGGGACTTGGGAGGGACACTCCGGGGCGGTGCAGGCCCTGCGCTTCCATCCGGACGGCACGCGTGTGGTTTCCGTGGGGCGCGATCCCGTGGGACGGGTGTGGGAGTTTCCGTCGGGTCGGGAACTCGGGCGGATCCGGGGGTTGCGGGGATTCACGTCGGATGTGGCGTGGTCCGGCGACGAGGTGGTAACGGCGGGGGGCGACCGGGCGGTTGAGCGCTGGAAGCCTTCCGTGGGAATGGGGATCACCGCCTTGACGAACGTTCCGCCTTCAACCTTCGGTGCCAGCCTGCTGCCGGACGGCACGCACGCGATGGTCGCCGGGGCGACCGGGGTGCAGATCTGGACGCTGCCGTCGGGCGAGGTGTTGCAGCAGTTGCCAGCCGATCCGGATGCGTTGGCGTCGGCGTTCGTGCATCAGTCGAAGGCGACGCATGGTGTGGCAGCCCGGTATTGGGTTGGAGGTCGGATCGGGGTCAGGTCGCTGGAGTTGGAGGGGCGGACGACGTCGGTGGAGGAGTCGGGGTGGATTCCGGTGCCGAGGTTTTCCGGGGCGGCGGATCTGGTTTTTGATGCGGTCGGCAGCCAGTTGGCGGTGGTAGACACGGCGAACGGCGTCCGGGTCTACGGCGTGGAGCCGCTCGAGTTGAAACTCCGGTTTGATCTGGCGCTGGCGCGGACGGCGGTCTTTTCGCCGGACGGCAAGCGGTTGGCGGCGGTCGCAGAGGGCCGGATTGCGGTCTGGGAGCCGGGGCTGACGCCGCCGACTTTGAAGGAACGGGTGATTCCCAACGTGCAGGCGGTGGGATTCTCGCCCAAGGGCGATCGGCTGATGGCGACGACGCTGGATGGTCAGGTGCTCGTGCTGGAGGCCAAGGATCCGGCGGGAAGACCGGTGGCGACGCTGGCGACGATGCCCGGCGGATTCCTCAGCGTGGCCATGTCCGGGGACGGTTCGCGCGTGGTGGCCGGTTCCACGGCTGGGGCCGTCGTGATCTGGGACATGGTCACGCGCCGGGAATTGGGAGTCCTCCCGATTGGCGCGACACCGGTGTACTCACTGCGTTTCTCCGACGATCAAACGCTGGTGGTGGCGACGGGCGAGGGAATCCGGATGCTGTCGACGGGCCGGAAGTGAGTGCCGGGGTCCCGGATGGGACCGGTAGAAAAAGTGCGGAGACCGCCGTTGCCGACAGTCTCCGCACCCCACGTTCCGTATCCGATGTTCCCAGTCTCTAACAGTCTCCAGTTGTACCCGGGTTGGCAGGCTTCACCGGCGACCGACAAACCTGCGGGAAACATGAGTCGTGCCAGATCAGGCGGCGGTTCCAGAGCTGGGGTGAAGTGGTGGAGGCTGTTCGAATCCACTCAGGTGGACGGGCTGTGACTGGTCAGATTTGAGCGCGCCGGACCCGCTGGAACAGGTGTGGGTACTTCAACCTGGAAGCGGCGGATGTTTTGACCACGGATTTCACCGATTCCACGGATGGACGGGGCGGAATGAAAGTTTCCAGCCCGGTCGAGCGCTCACCTCGCAGGTGCGCGACGATCTCAAGCCAAGTCGCTGCTTATCCGTGTCATCCCTGCCATCCGTGGTTCCAACTGCCTTTTCCAGGTTCAACGTTTGCCGGACCGTCTGCCGCAGACTCGACCAACGGCATGTCCCATATGGGACACGGGATTGGTCACGGGTGGGCGGAGCGGGCTCCGGACGGGGAAGTTGACCAACGGGATGTCCCATATGGGACATGGGATTGGTCGCGGGTGGGCGGAGCGGGCTTCGGGCGGGGGAGTTGACCAACGGGATGTCCCATATGGGACACGGGATTGGTCACGGGTGGGCGGAGCGGGCTCCGGACGGGGAAGTTGACCAACGGGATGTCCCATATGGGACACGGGATTGGTCACGGGTGGGCGGAGCGGGCTCCGGACGGGGAAGTTGACCAACGGCATGTCCCATATGGGACATCCCATTGGTCGCGGGCGGGAGGAGGTGCCCCGGGGGGACCCAATACGGGGTGACGTGGTCGAGCGGGAGTGCCCGATGGCTTGGAGGCCTTGGGGGCTTGGGGGAGATCGGGGCCCGGAAAGCGGGTCGCCTCAGACCAGGGACTTGTGGTCCGGGCTCTGGGCGAGCTTGCGGACGAGGTCCTTGATCTTCTGGGCCTCGGCGCGGGAAGCGACGAGGACAGCGTCGTCGGTGAGGACGACGATGCTGTCGGAGACGCCGACGAGGGTGACGGTGGTGCGGGCCTTGGTGCGGCCGTCGTAGACGATGTTGCGGGCGGCGTCGACGTGGACGAGGTCGGCGACGGAGGCGTTGCCTTCGGGGTCCTGGGCGACGTGTCGGGCGAGCGCGGGCCAGGCACCGAGGTCATCCCAGGCGAATGAGCCGTCGGCGACGATGACGTTGCGGGCCTTCTCGAGGAGGGCGTAGTCGATGCTGATCTTGCGGATCTCGGGGTATTCCTTCGCGAGGGTGCGTGCGAGCGGAGTGGCACCCTTGTCGGCGGCGGCGAGCCAACGGCCGCAGGCGGCGTACATGTCCGGCTGATGCTCCTGGAGGCCGTTGGTGACGGTGACGAACGACCAGACGAACATGCCGGCATTCCAGCGGTACTGGCCGGAGGCGAGGTACTCGGTGGCCTTCTCGATGGAGGGCTTTTCGACGAAGCGCTCGGCCTTGAAGAAGGTGGTCTTGGTGGGCTTGGCCCCCTCAGGTGCGGGGAGGACCGGGCCGGTGTGGATGTAGCCGTAGCCGGTGGCGGGTTCGGTGGGCTGGATGCCGATGGTGACGATGACCTGGCCGCGGGCAGCGATGGAGAAGGCGTCCTTGAGGACCTGCTGGAACTTCTTTTCCTCGGGGATGACGTGGTCGGCGGGCAACACGGCCATGACGGCCTTGGTCGAGCGGGCCCCGACGAGGGCGGCGCCGAGGGTGACGGCGGCGCAGGTGTCGCGCCCGACGGGTTCGGCGACGATGTTGTCCTTGGGGAGTTCGGGAAGTTGGCGGCGGACCTCGGCGACCTGGGCGGAGTTGGTGATGATGAGGACGTTCGCGGCGGGCACGACGGGAAGGACGCGGTCGACGGCCTGCTGGAGGAAGGAGCGTTCGCCGAGAAGTCGAATCAATTGCTTCGGAGTCTTCTCGCGGGAGACGGGCCAGAAGCGTTCGCCGCGGCCACCCGCCATGATGATGACGAAACGGTCATCGGCCTTGCGGGCGGGAGCCGGGGCAGGCTTGGGGGCGGTGGCGCTGGGGGCCTTCTTCGGCGAAGGCTTCGGGGACTTGGCGGTGGATTTGGCGGCGGGGGTCTTCTTGGCAGCCATGGCAGTCGGGGGGGTGTTGGGGATTGGGGGGTGTCGGACGGTTCAGGTTGTCGAGACGGAGCGGACCGCCTCGGAAAGGGATCGGACGAAGGCACCGACGTTGGCGGGCATGGCGGGATCGGAGCCCTGTTCGGCGATGCGGTTGACGATGGCGGAGCCGACGACGATGGCCTCGGCGTGGGTGGCGACTTCGCGGGCCTGGGCGGGATTGGAGATGCCGAAGCCGACGGCGATCGGGAGCGGGGAGTGCTGGCGGATGCGGTCGGTCATCTCACCGATGGTGGTGGAGACGGTGGACTGCATGCCGGTGACGCCTTCGCGGGAGACGTAGTAGATGAAGCCGCGGGCGCGGCGGGCGATCCGTTCGATGCGGGAATCCGGGGTGGTGGGGGCGATGAGCCAGACGGGGCACATGCCGGCGGCGAGCATGAGGCGTTCGTAGTCGTCGGCTTCCTCGGGAGGGAGGTCGAGGATGAGGAGGCCATCGACACCGGCGGCGGCGGCGTCCTGGATGAAGCGGGCGAGGCCGACGCGGTGGAGGAGGTTGAAGTAAATGTAGAGGACGATGGGGATCTGCGAGTCGCGTCGGATGGCAGCGACGGTTTCGAGGACTCGCGGCGGGGTGGTGCCGGAGGCGAGGCCGCGCTGGGCGGCGAGCTGGTTGACGATCCCGTCGGCGAGTGGATCGCTGAAGGGGACTCCGAGTTCGAGGACGTCGACGCCGGCGCGATCGAATTCGAGGGCGAGTTGGTGGGTGGCGGCGAGGTTCGGATCACCGGCGCCGATGTAGACGACGAGGCCCTTCTGGCCGGAGGCGCGGAGCCGGGAGAAACGTTCTTCGATGCGGTTCACTGAGGCCGGCAGTGTGGGAGGGGGGAGTTTTGAGTTTCAAGTTCCCAGATTGCGGAATGCCTACGGCTGTGAGCCCCCTGCTTTCGGCGTCGGGGTCGGAATCGGAATCGGGATCGATCCCTTGTTCCTTCTCTTTCGCTCTCCTTGGCCATCCGGAAACTGGCAACTCCGCCAACGCCGGAGGCGTTGAAGCCGGTAGCCCCGGGTTGGCGCGAACGCGCCTACCCGGGGGAAACGCGCGAAAATGGATCCGCACCGCCGAAGGCGGTGCGAAGAATCGCCGGCCTCTGCAACCCCTCCAGGGTTGGAACTTCAACCAACAGGTGTCCCGGGGTATCGCTTCGCGACCCCGGGCTACCGGCTTCAACGCCTCCGGCGTACCGGACCAGAACTGGGAACTGGGATCTGGAGACTGGGAACTCTTCAGCCCTGCCTCCTGACGTCGGCAGCTACGGTCAGAGTCCGGGGTGAGGAGTCCGGGGACCGAGGGTGCGGAGGTCGATGGGCTTGAAGCCGGAGTTGAAGGCGGGGGAGTTGGGCTTGAGACCGAGTTCGGGGCGGTCGGGATTGCGGAGGAGTGGATCGGCGATGATGGAGTCGGGGTCCTGGCCGCGGGCGCGCCAGTCGGACCAGGACTGCTTGAGGAAGCGGTAGGCGTCGGGGTTGGAGCCGAGGCGGGTGTCCCAGTAGGTGTTGGAGTTCATCCAGAACTGGTTGGTTGAGCCGGACCAACTGGAGCCGAGGAGGGTGCCGGCGTCGTGGATGACGACGTTGTGGGTGAACCAGAAGGAACGGTGTTCCTCGGAGCGCGTGCGCATGACCTGGTGGTTGCGGTTGAAGGCGAGGAGATTGTTCCGGACGACGTTGTCGCGACCATAGTGCTGGTGGAATCCGGCGTCCTTGCAGCGGTAGACGACGTTGTCCTCGAGGAGGATTCCGGTGCTGCCTTCGTCGGTGTAAAGGCCCCATCCGCCGTAGCGGTACGAGTCGACGTCGCGGAAGAGGTTGTGGTGGATGTGGGTCCCGGGCTGGGGACCCAGGGTGTAGATCCCGCCCATGTCGCTGAGTCGAGCCTGGCCGATCTTCTCGACGAGGTTGTAGGCGATCTCGTGAGAGCGGCAGGGCGAGTCGTTGTAGCCCCAGTTCCACCCGACGGAGATGCCGGTGTAGTAGAGGTCCTGCACGTGGTTGTGGACGATCCGGTTGGTGCCGCTCTGGAGGACGAGGATGCCGACAGCCGGGGCGAAGATACGGCCGAGTCGGTTGAGGACGTTGTCGGCGAAGATGTGGGTGTGGTTGGCGTCGGCTGGGGAAGGACTGCGGTCGCCGGTTTCGCCGAAGCGGATTCCGCCGGCACCAAGCGAATCGAACCGGGAATCCTCGATGGTCCAGCGCTGGCAACCGCGGCCGAGTTCGACGCCATAGCCGCCGAGGTCGGTGAAGCGGCAGTGGGCGAGGCGGCAGTCGGTGGCGTGGGAGGCGCGGAAGGTGCCCGGGATGACGATGGCGGCCTGTGGAGAGATCAGGCCGTTGGTGGGCATGACGTAGTCGGCGTCGGCAAAGGTGATGTTGCGGAACTCGATTCCCCGCACGGGGCGGGCGGCGGATCCGCGGATCTCGACGAGATGGGTGAGGCGCGGGGCGATGATCTCGGCCTGGTTCGGCTGGATGCCACGTGGGGCGAGGTAACGGAGTTTGCCGGTGCGGCGGTCGAGGTGCCACTCGCCGGGGGCGTCGAGGCTGTCGGCAGTATTCTCGATCCAGTAGCGGGCGTCGGGTTCGTCCATCCAGTAGTCGCGGGGACCGCCGGCGAGGCGCGCGAGGTGGGCGGTGGGGTCGACGGCGCGGATGGGGAGATGGAGGTCGGTCCACTTCATCAGGACGATGAGTCGGGCGTCGGGATCGGAGGCCCAGGCGGGTTGGATGTCGCCGGGCTTGAAGGTGAGTGCGATCGGGGAGTTGGTGGAGAGCGGGGCGGTAGCCTGGAAGAAGCCGGTGTTGGGGGTGCGGGCGCGCTGGGCGCGTTCGCCGTTGACGAACAGTTGATGGAAGTACCAGTGGCCGTCGGCAACGTCCGGAATGTGGGCTTCCCAGAGTCCGGGTTCTCCGGCGACGGCGGTCCAGCGGGTGATCTTGGAACCGCCGGAGAGGACGGTGGGGTTGCGGCCGGATACGCCGACGATCTGGACGAAGCTGTCGTCGGCGGAAAGCCGGAGGGGTTCGTGGAGTTCGTGTCGGCCGTTGGAGAGTTGGATGACGACGGGTTCGGAAGGCTGGCTGGCGTGGATCTCGCGGGCCTTGGCGAGGGCGGTACCGAGGGTGGCGAACGGGCCCTGGTGGCGCGACGGATTCGGTCGGGCGGTGGTGCCGGACCAGGAGTCGAGGCCTCGCTGGTCGACGAAGAGTCGCTGGGGCGCAGCGAGGAGCGGCAGGGAGACGAAGCTGAGGACCAGCGAGAGGCAGGCGGAGAGGAGTCTGGAAATCATGGGATCAGAGGGGTGGGTGGATGTGAGCGTGCTCCTGTTCGAGCAGCTTCAGGACGGCGGCGAGGGTGCCGAGCGCGGAACCTTCGAATCGGTTGTTGATGTAGATGTAGGCCCGCCCGGGGCGCGTCTGCCGGAGGCAGGCGAGGATCATGTCGACGATCACCTGGCGTCCGATGGGATAGGGATCCTGCACGCGGTCGTAGGGGGCGAATTGATCGACGGCAGTCTGGTACTTGCGTCCGGGACGGAGGAGGAAGCGGGCTCCGAAGCACTCCGGATTGGTGCGGCTTCCGGGGGCGAGCCATTGCTCGTCGATGGGCGGCATGGCTTCCCAGGAATTGTAGACGTGCGCGACGCGGTGGCGGGCGAGGACGTCGAAGTAGTCGGGATGGATGAAGGAGCGGTTGCGGATCTCGATGCCGTAGTCCCATCCGGTGGGAAGTTCGCCGAGGAAGCGGTCGAGGTCGGCGACGAAATCGCGGCCGCGGGCGTAGTCGGAGGCGTGGAAGTGGGAGAACTCGAACATCAGCAGGCCGACCTTGTGGCGATGCGGTTCGCAGGGGGCGAGGAAAGCTTCGCGGAAGAGGTTGGCGTCGAGGAAGTGCGGGTTGGGTTCACCCTTGCGGGGGCCGAAGCGATCGAGGTGGGGGAATCGGCGGATGGTGATTTCGTCGGTGACCTTGAACGAGAAGCGGAAGCCATCGGGAACGTCCGCCATCAGGCCGGCGAGGTACTTCTCGCTGGGAAAGGTGTAGTAGGCGGCGTCGACGCCGACGGAACGGAAGACGGAGGCGTACTCGGCGAGGCAGAGTTTCTCGAAGCGGGTTTCGCTGAACTTGCCGCGATAGGTGTACCGATCGTCGAAGTAGAGCAGTCCGCGCCAGCCCGGATATTTCCAGGAGGAGGTGCCGAGGTAGACGCCGCGTTCGGCGAGTCGCGCCAGGACGGCCGCGGCGGCGTCGCGCTCGAAGGGCGGTGTCCATTCGGGCGGGAATGACATGGCAGGAGCATGCCGCGTTTGGAGTGGGGCCTCCAAGCCGTAACGATGCAAGAGGAGGCTCCCGCAGAGGGAGGCCGGGATCAGGGGCGAAGAGCGTTCTGGAAACTCTCACCAAAAGGTGACTCCCCACCGCTACGGATCAGGTGCCTTCCCCTGCGCCCCGGGGTTCCCTGGGATGGGCAATTGGCCAGATCTGTCCATTTGACAGTTGGCCCAGAAGGGCGGCGACGAAGGTCTGCATCTCCGGGTTGTTCGGTGCCCGGTTCCAGAGCTTGCGGGTCCCTCGCGACCACCTTGCCCAACCCCACCCAAGATGTCGTGTCGCGGCGGCCGGCAGTCCGTCCAAGCCCCGGTCTTCGGGCTGAAATGTCAAACCGACAGACCTGAACCCGTGGCTCCCTCCCGTTCTCAAGTTGAAGCTCGGGCGTGCGGTGGGAGGGCGCAGCCAAAACGGCCCCGCCGACGGAAGTCAGCGGAGCCGTTGTTGGTTCTCGATTGTCACCTCCGCTAGGAAGGCAACAGGGGCACCATGCGTCAGGAGGCGGTAGGCGTCCAGTCCTGCTTTGGTGTGAGCGGGTGGGGGAGCGTGTTTGCACTGCCCCCCTTGAGAACAGGAACGGGGCTGCGACGCCCTCGTCGCCGTAGGAAAGGGCCTGGGAGGGCAACGAGGACGTTGCCGCCCCGTTTGACGCGGCCTTGGTGCGCCTAGCGCGGACGGTCCGGCCCACCGGGCGGACGTCCCATGGGGCCGCCCATCATGCGGAGTTGGGGCCGAGGCGCGGTCCGGGTGGCGTCGAGCTCGGCCTGTACCTGTTCGTGCCGGGATCGGATCCAATCGGAGACCGGGGTGTTGTCGAACGCGCGGGAAGGACCACCCGGTCCACCGGGTCCACCTGGCCCCGGGCCGAAGCCTGGGCGAGGTCCCTGGTCGCGGCCGGCTTCCCGGGAGTCCTGGTCGGGGCGTGGTCCGCGGGGGCCATCGGGCCTGTCGGGTCCACCGGGGCCTCCGAATCCGCCAGGACCGCCTGGACCGCCCGGACGCGGGCCATTCCTGGGCTCCTCGGAGAGGGCGGCGCTCAGGAGGGATTCGAGCCTTCGGGTTTCGTCGAGGAGCCGGTTGGTGGCGCAGGCGCCGGACTGGAGGCCCGTGACGATCCCGCGGTAACGGCCGGCGAATTCGGGGTGCGAGAGAAGTCGATCGAGGAAGCGGTTAGGTGCGGTGTGCGGTTGCAGGATGGAATAGGTGGCCTGGGTGGCTGACGGGCCGGCGCCGGGGTGGCGGCCGAAGGCCTCGTTGAGGTCCCACGGGATGAAGCGGAGCCGGCCGTCTTCGCCGGAAAGGAAGAGGTAGTAGTTGTGTCCGGTGCCGAGCATGGAGTCGTAGTTGGCCAGCCAGGCGTTGACGGCGACGAAGCGGAGGACGGAGTCGATGTCGAAGGCCGCACTGGCAGCCTTGTGGAAGTCCGCATCGGAGGCCTGATCGAGGTCGCGAAGAACGGCGAGGAAGCGTTGCGTGTCGGTTGGACGGACCTTGGATCGGACCTCGTATCGGTTGGTGTGGGCATCCCAGGACGGGCCGAAGTACTCGAGTCCGCGGACTCGCTCGGGTTTGACGAGGAGTCCCTTCTTCGTGCCGAAGTGTTGCTTGAGGAAGTCGCCTTCGATCGGTTCGATCACGGTGTACAGCCCGATGTATTCGCGCTGGGCGGCTCCGTCGAGGGTGAGCCAGACGCGGGCGTAGGTCGTCCTGGGGGCGGGGATGCCGGCTCGGGCGAAGGTGGCGTAGGCGAGGGTCTCGCGGATCTGGGCGGAGTCGTTGACGTTGTTGTTGAGGAAGACTTCCTCAAGGCCTGCGAGGGTGCGTCCCTGGACGTGTCGGTCGAAGTCGAGCTTGAAGGGCCGTTTCCGGGAGTTGCGGGAGCCGTTGTAGGAGCTGTTGCCCTTGAAGCGGACGCCGACGTTGGTGAAGGCGATGCCGTTGACCTCGACGCGGCCGGTGACCCAGGGGAACTCGAATCCGCCGGGCGGGAGGAGCCTTGGGCGATTCGGGTTGCCGGGACCGGATGAGGTTCCGGGGCCACCTGGACCGCCGGGACCATTGAGGTTGAGGTTGGCGGGTTCCATGGCCTTCCAGTCGGCAGAGGAGAGACGGAGGTGGAACTCCCAGACGTTGGTGGGCTGGAGGAATGCGGCGCGGTCGGCGGGGAGTGCGGCAGGGGCGGCAAGGCCTCGGGTGAAGGTCATGCCGAGGGCGATCCAGACCCAGCAAAGAAGGTTCCTGCGCATGGCGAACAGCAAGAACCCGGCGGAGACGGCGTGCAAGACTTAGGGCTGGGCTAGCGGTGCCCAGCGGCGGGGGAGTGTTTTCCAACGGCGACGCGGCGACACAGCGGGGACGGGAGGTGGGGCGGATCCATTTTCCCGCCGCGCCGCTGTGTCGCTGTTGGGAAGAAATCACGTGGGTGGGTGGGGGCGCGGCTGGGGCAAGTGGAGTTACCAGCGGCGTGGATTTCCAGCGGCGACGCGGCGACGCAGCGGGGACGGGAGATGGGGCGGATCCATTTGCCCGCCGCGCCGCTGTGTCGCTGTTGGGAAGAAATCACGTGGGTGGGTGGGGGCGCGGCTGGGGCCAGCGGAGTTACCCGCGGCGTGGATTTCCAACGGCGACGCGGCGACACAGCGGGGACGGGAGGTGGGGCGGATCCATTTGCCCGCCGCGCCGCTGTGTCGCTGTTGGGAAGAAATCACGTGGGTGGTGGGGGCGCGGCTGGGGCCAGCGGAGTTACCAGCGGCGTGGATTTCCAGCGGCGACGCGGCGACGCAGCGGGGACGGGAGATGGGGCGGATCCATTTTCCCGCCGTGTCGCTGTGTCGCCGCTGGGAAAAGTCCGTGTGGGTGGCGTCGTGGCTGGGACAATCACCGGGCCATGAGTCGCTCGATGTCGTCGGCTTCGATGGGGATGTCGGCCATGAGGTCGACGACGCCGTTGTCGGTGATGAGGACGTCGTTCTCGAGGCGGACGGCCATGTTTTCGTCGGGGATGTAGATGGCGGGTTCGACGGTCATCACCCAGCCGGGGGCGAAGGGTTCGGAGAGGAATCCGACGTCATGGACGTCGAGGCCGAGGGGGTGGCCGTTGCCGTGCATGTAGTACTTCTTCACGGCCTTGCGGGCGGGGTCGTCGACGGTGACGGAGATCTGGGCCTGGGTGAGGAGACCGAGGCCGACGCATTCGCGGGCGACGAGGTCTTCGGCTTCGGCCTGCCACTGACGCCATTTCTTTCCGGGGGTGAGCCCGGCGGTCGAGGCGCGGAGGACGCGGAGGACGGCTTCGTAGACCTGGCGCTGGCGGGCAGTGAAGCGGCCGTTGACGGGGATGGTGCGGGTGAGGTCGGCGTTGTAGTTGGCGTAGGAAGCACCGACGTCGATGAGGAGGAGGTCGCCGTCCTTGCAGGGCTGATCGTTGTCGATGTAGTGGAGGACGCAGGCGTTGCGGCCGGAGGCGATGATCGGGTTGTAGGCGAAGTCGCCCCGGCGGCGGACGAATTCATGGGCGAACTCGGCCTCGACGTCGCATTCGTTGACGCCGGGCTTGACGAAGCGGGCGACACGTTCGAATCCGGTGCGGGTGATGTTGCAGGCTTCCTGGAGGAGGGCGACCTCGGTGGGGGACTTCACCACGCGGAGGCGGTGCATGACGCGGGCGAGGCGTTGGTAGGAGTGGAGGGGGTACTCGCGTTGGAACCAGCGGATGAAGCGGGCGTCGCGGGATTCAACGACGACCTCGGCGCGCTTGTGCTCGTTGGAGTTGAGGTAGACGTGGTCGGCTTCGCAGACGAGGCGGTGGAGCGTGCGGGGGAGCTCGGAGAGCCACTGGATGTTCTGGATGCCGGTGACGGCGCGGGCTTCGTCCTTGGTCAGCTTGTGACCTTCCCAGATGGCGATGAGGTCGGAGGTTTCCCGGAGGAAGAGGATCTCGCGCATGCGCTCGTCCTCGGCGTCGGGGAAGAGAAGGAGGAGGGATTCCTCCTGGGCGACACCGGTCAGGTAGAACAGGTCGGAATTGGCGACGAGGCGGCGGGTGCCGTCGGCATTGGTAGCCGGAATGTCGTTGGCGTTGACGATGGCCAGGGAGCCGGGGAGGAGGAGTTGACGGAGGCGGGCGCGGTTCTCGATGAACAGCTTGGGATCAATGGCGGCGTGACGCATGCTGGGAGGGAGTTTTCCGAGGGGGCGCTGGAGTTGCCAGTGCGCAATGGTTGGGTACCGAAGATTTCTGGGGTAGGGGATCTCCCGGGATCAGGGTCGGCTGGCCCGGAATTCGAGGGCGCGGTCGCGCGGGGTGACGGCAGGATAGGACAGCCGGGTGGCGACGAGGCGGGTGCGGGCCTGGAGGCTCAGCTGGGAGAGCTTCTTCTGGAGTTCGTCGCGTTCCCTTTCGAGGCGGGCCAGGCGGGCTTCGAGGGCACGGGTAGCGGCCGGGTCGGCCGTGGGCTTCGACTTGAGGGCGATGGTAGCCTCGGCGAGGCGCTTCTCCAGGTCGAGCTTCTCCTGCTGGAGGCGGGTGCGGAGGGTGGATTCCTGCGTGAGGGCGGTCTGGAGCTCGGCCTCGCGGAGGCTGGATTGACGCAGGGAATCCTGAAGTCGCGTGACCTCGGCGCGGGCGGCGGCGATGCGTGCATCCGCGTCGGCGGCGGGGGGAGCGGCGGGGTCGGCGTTGGCGAGGGACTTCAGGCGAGCCTCGGCGGCCTTGAGCTGGGCTTCGGCCTCGGTGCGGTCGGAACGTTCGGCGGCAAGGGCGGTCTGGAGGGTCTTGAGGGCCTCGGCGTCGGCGGCGGAGCGGGCAGAAAGCTGGGAGACGCGTTGTTCGAGGGTCTTGTTTTCGGACTCGAGGGCGGTGCGGGTCAGCTTCTCCTTCTCGAGGGAGTCGGCGAGGGTGGCTGCCTGGAGGGTGCTGCGTTCGGCGTCGGCCCGGGCGACGGCGAGCTCCGTCTCGAGCTTGGCGATGCGGACGATTCCTTCCTCGGTCTGGCGCGCCTTGAGGTCCTCGACCTGCTTCTCCAGGGCGCCCTTTTCGGCGGTGAGGGTTTCGTTGCGCTTGCGGAGGTCGTCGAGGTCGGTCTGGACGCGGGTAAGGCGAGCGGAAAGGTCGGCGACCTGCTTGCCCTTCTCGGTGTCGGACTTCAGGTCGTTGACCTGGGCCTTGAGGGTCTGGTTCTCGAGCTTGAGGGGCCGGAGGGATTCCTCCTGGATCTTCTGGAGCTTCGATTCGACCTCGTTGCGTTCCTTCTGGAGGCGTGCGGCTGCCTGTTTCTGTTCGTCGAGTTGGCGCCGGGTCTCGGTGAGGGCGCGGTTGGCTTCCTCGGCGACCACCTTGTCGACGAGGTTGCGGCGGTCGGCCTCCTGGGCCTCGAGCTTGGTGAGGAGGGTCTTGTTGGTGGACTGGAGCGCGGAGATGCGCTCGACGGCGGCCTGAAGTTCGCGGGGGTCGACGGGGGCGGGCTGGGCAGAGAGCGCCTCGCGGAGCTTGGCTTCGAGGAGTTGCTTCTCGGAGGCGAGGCGGCGGATGCGGTCGTTGAGTTCGTTGAACTGGGTGAGGACCTCGCCGGACGGGGCATCGGGAGCGGGGAGGACCGGGGTGGTGGTGCCGGTGGCGGCGGCTGGGGCGTTGGTGGGTGCCGGTGCCTTGGCGAGGGCCTCCTGGAGTCCGGTCAGCTTCTCGCCGCAGTATCGGATGCGGTAGTTGATGACGCGTTCGTTCCAGGTGGGGTAGCCGCGCTGGATGCGGCGGAGCTGCACCTGGGCTTCCTCGTACAGCCGGGCCGCGGCGCGGACATCGCGGGACTGGTCGGCCTGCTGGATGAGGTTGTAGGCGACGATGAACTGGTCATCAGGGCCCTGGGCACACGCCATCCAGGCTAGGCAGGACAGGACGACGATGGAGCAGAACCGGCGGAGCATGGCGCGGAGGATGGGGGGGCAGGGGGAAAGAATGAAGTTCAAGTTTCGGGGACGGAGCGGCGGCTCGTGAGGACACTTGCCCCACCGGAATGGGTGGGCTTGAAACTTGAATCCTGAAACTTGGGGCTCCGTGGGAAACTCGCCTCACCGGAGGGGGTGGGCCACCTACTGGGAGCGGAAGGGGCGGGGTGTGCCGGGAACGGGTTGGGTGGGAGCAGTCGGGGTGGGCGGGGCATCGCCGGGGGCGGCGATCACCTCGAATTTCCGGGGTGCGGGTCCAAGGCCTGGGATCCGGAGTCCGGAGTTCAACCACCAGAAGAGGAGTCCAAGGACGACGACACCCGCGAGGGCAGCGAACTGGAGGCGACGCCATTTCTCCCGGAAGGTGAGTTCGCGGGGTTCCGGGGGCTCGTCGACGGAGGCGTCGGATCCGGGCGCGGCTGTCTGGGTTGAAGGGTTCGGGGTGGCCTTGGGGTCTGTGGGCTCCGGCTTGGGATCGGCGGTCGGCGCAGGAGGATGGGTGATGAAGTGCTGGGTGCGTTGGAAGATCGTGGGCCAGGCGACCATGCCGGTGGTGGCGGTGGCATGGTAGAAGCGGGACTTGCAGTCGGGGCGGGCGCAATAGCCGAGCCGGAGTCGGTCGACGGCGGGGTTGGGTGCGGGGGTGGCATGGTCGCCGAAGCCGAGGTGGGAAAGGTCCTCGGCGGAGATGGCCTGACCACAGCCGACACAGCGGATGCGGAGGTGTTGTTCGAGGAGCTCCGTGATCCGGGTCGGAGGTTCGCCTGCCTCGGCGAGGGCGCGGACGAGGGCCGGGTAGGCCTTCTGGATGTCGTTGAGGGGCAGCTGGAGTTCGGCGGCGCGGCTCATTGTGGAACGTAGGGAGAGGATGCAGCAAAAGCCTGGATTTGGAAGGGCGTGGTCCGGGTCAACGGTCGGTTCGGTACCAGGTCCATTCCTTGGTGGGTTCGTACGGGTGATAGGCGTCCTGCGTCAGGGCGCGGCTGAAGTTGAGGACGGCGGCATGGCCATCGCCGAAGACGGTGGCGGAGGCGAAGGTGGTCGGGGCGAGGGCCGGATCGGCGAACTGGGTGCGGCCCTTTGCCCGGTGCCATTGGACCCAGACGGGCGCGGAACCGCTGCAACCCCAGGGGCGTGCCGGGGGTTCGTGGGCGATGATGTAGGTGGAGGGATCGGGGATCCAGGACTCGGGCTTGCCGCCGATGCCTTCGTCGGGGTCGGTTTCGGGTCTGAGGGTGCCCGGGGATGCCAGCTTGGTAAGGCCTCCGGCATTGTAGCGGTAGGAACATCCGGCGGCGATCCACATGCTGGCGGGACCTTCGGGGGTAAGGCAGTCCGTGACGCCGCCCTTGTCCATGGGGCAGCGGAAGGAGTTGGCGTTGGGGACGTATTTGAAGAGTGGACGGGATTGGGCCTGGGCAAACTGGCCGCCGGCAGTCCGACCGCCGAGGGTGGGGCGGACATCCTTCACGCCGAGGGAAGTGCCGGTGGCCGGGTCGCGGTCGTTGACGTAAGCAGCTGGGTAACGGTGGTCGAAGTCGGGAATGTACATGGCGATCCCGAGGCCGGCCTGCCGGAGGTTGTTGATGCAGACCGTCTCCTGGGCGCGGGCTTTCGCCCCGGCAAGGGACGGCAGGAGCATGCTGGCGAGGATGCCGATGATGGCGATCACGACGAGAAGTTCGATCAGGGTGAAGCCGGATCGGGTCCCGGAAGGTGGCCGGGTTGAGGACCGCCGTCGTATGGTATTCATGAGATGCGCCACGCTGGTTGAGACCCTCGGCTTGAGCCGGTGGGTTACAGGAACCTCTTGCCGGCGATCATGGGCCTCGAAGCTCAGACCGTGGTGGAGGCTCAGGCTCATGCGGTGTGGTGGCAAGGGGGAGATGACGCTCTTTGGCGCGTGGAGGGTTGAGAAACGGCGGCCTTGGGGGCAGTGTCCGCGGATGCTGACGCGCCATTCCACCGCGGGTGCCTTGTTGATCCTGCTGCTGGCAGGGTGCCATACGTTCCAATCCTCCGTGAACAAGCCCTCATTGAAGTATCCGGCGACGGTACGGACGAATGTCGTCGATACGTACTTTGGCACGAGCGTGCCGGATCCGTACCGGTGGTTGGAGGACGACAATTCGGCGGAGACCAAGGCGTGGGTGGAGGCGCAGAACACGGTGACGTTCGGATACCTTTCGGGGATTCCGGAGCGGAGCGTGATCAAGGACCGGATGACGCGCCTGATGAACTACGAACGGACCGGACTGCCATACAAGCGGGGAGGGCGCTACTTCTATTCGAGGAACAACGGGCTGCAGAACCAGGACGTCTGGTTCACGGCCCCCTCGTTGGATGCGGAGCCGAAGGTGCTGCTGGACCCGAACGCCTTGTCGGGCGACGGGACGGTTTCGGTAAGCGCGCCGACTCCGAGTGAGGATGGGAAGCTGGCGGCGTACCAGATCTCTGTGAGCGGCAGTGACTGGAAGGAGATCCGGATCCGGGACGTGGCGACTGGGAAGGACCTGCCGGAGCGCGTGCAGTGGGTGAAGTTCAGCGGCATTGCGTGGAAGAAGGATGGGTCTGGGTTCTTCTACAGCCGGTACGACGCGCCGAAGGAATCGGAGAAGCTGACGCGTCTGAACGAGTATCAGAAGTTGTACTTCCACAAGGTGGGGACGGATCAGTCCCAGGATGAGCTGGCCTACGAGCGGAAGGACCATCCTCGATGGGGTTTTGGCGGTTCGGTGACGGACGACGGGCGGTACCTCATCATCACCAGCAACGAGGGAACCGATCCGAAGAACCGGGTCTTCTACAAGGACCTGACCGTGGCCGGGGCGCCGGTGGTCGAGTTGCTGACGGATTTCGACGCCAGCTACGACTTCGCAGGCAGCGACGGACCGGTGTTCTGGTTCCGGACGGACCTGAAGGCACCGCGCGGTCGGTTGATCGCGATCGACACGCGGCGGCCAGGACGGGGGGACTGGAAGGAGGTCGTGGGTGAGACGGAAGGCACGTTGACGCAGGCCGGGGTGGTGGGCGATCGACTGGTGCTGGAGTATCTCAAGGATGCGCGGAGCCAGGTGAAGCTTCACCGGTTGGATGGTTCATTCGAGCGGGAGGTGACGTTGCCGGGGATCGGGTCGGCGGCGGGGTTCGGTGGCAAGCGGGAGGAGAGCGAGACGTTCTACAGCTTCACCGGATACACGACGCCCGGGCGCGTCTACCGCTACGACGTCGTGACGGGTGAGACGAAGCTTTGGCGTGAGCCGAAGGTCGACTTCAACCCGGACTCCTTCGAGACGAAGCAGGTGTGGGTGACGAGCAAGGACGGCAAGAAGCTGCCGATGTTCGTGACGCACAAGAAGGGGATGAAGCTGGATGGCAACAACCCGGTGCTCCTGTACGGATACGGTGGGTTCAACGTCTCCCTGACGCCGGCGTTCAGCGTGGGGAACCTCGTGTGGATGGAGATGGGCGGCGTCTACGCTGTGCCGAACCTCCGCGGTGGAGGTGAGTACGGCGAGGAATGGCATCAGGCTGGCACGAAGCTCCGGAAGCAGAATGTCTTCGACGATTTCATCGCGTCGGCCGAGTGGTTGGTGCGCAACGGCTATACGAATCCGAAGCGGCTGGCGATCCAGGGCGGATCAAATGGCGGGTTGCTGGTGGGAGCATGCATGACGCAGCGGCCGGACCTCTACGGGGCCTGTCTGCCGGCGGTGGGTGTCATGGACATGCTCCGGTTCCACAAGTTCACGATCGGCTGGGCATGGAAGAGTGACTACGGCTCCAGCGAGGATCCGACCGAGTTCCAGGCGCTCCACGCCTATTCGCCGTACCATAACCTCAAGCCGGGCGTGAGTTATCCGCCGACGATGGTGACCACGGCAGACCACGACGACCGGGTGGTTCCGGCGCACAGCTTCAAGTTTGCGGCCCGCCTGCAGGAATGCCACCGAGGTCCGAACCCGGTGCTCATCCGGATCGAGACGAAGGCCGGCCACGGGGCCGGCAAGCCGACGGCGAAGGTGATCGAGGAACGCAGCGACCAACTGGCGTTCCTGGTGCATCACTTCGGGATGAAGCTCGGCCAGAACTGAACGAATACCGAAATCCCATGCGATTCCTTGCCCGTAGTTTCATCGAACAGGGGAATGCCGCTTCCCGAGCCGGAAACACTGCCGAAGCCGAGCGCCTGTGGCGTCAGGCCGTGACCGTCGATCCGCAGTTTTCTGCGGGTTGGTTCAACCTTGGACTGCTCGCCAAGCAGCGTGGCAACTGGTCCGAGTGCTACCAGTGCAACCGTCGCGCGGTGAATGCCGACCCGAAGAACACCGGGGCGTGGTGGAACTTCGGCATCGCGGCGACCGCCATGCGTCGCTGGGCCGAGGCCCGTCAGGCGTGGGCAGCGCACAAGATCCCGATGCCTTCCGGCACCGGTGAGATCCGGATGGACATCGGGCTCTTGCCCGTGCGTTTGCGGTCGCAGGATGGGAACGCGGAAGTGCTTTGGGGAGAAGCGCTCGATCCAGCACGGGTCCAGTTGAGGAACGTTCCGCGGGCGGAGTCGGGTTATCGGTTCGGCGACATCGTCCTGCGGGACGGAGCACCGGACGGCGAGCGGGAACTCGAGGGGAGGAAGATCCCGATATTCAACGTGCTTTGCGTGTGGCAGGCATCGGAACTGGGCACGTTTGAGGTCGAGTTGTCCGCCGGCGACGAGGCGCGTCCCGCGTTGGAGGCTGGGCTTGGGGAACGGGGTTGGGGGCGCGATGACTGGAGCACGATCCGGAAGCTGGGTGGTGTGGAGACCGAGCCTGTCGTGCCGGCTCCGGCCGGGGTGATCCGCTGGGCGATCGCGGCTTCCTCGGAGGATGCCCTCCGGGAATGGTTGGGAAGGCAGGCCGGCGTGCAGGTGAATTCGATCCGTGTGGCCGTTCCCCCGGGGCCGAGATAGGGGGGAGCTGGGAGTTTTCAGTTTCAAGTTTGAAGCGGCTAGCGACTGGCAACTCCCCCAAGTCCCGCCTCGTCGTCTGGCTACGGAGAAGTCGATATGTGGGGATCTTCGCACCGCCTTCGGGGTGCGGCCACTTCAACCCAGCCAACCCCGGGTAGGCGCTCCCGCGCCAACCCGGGGCTATCGGCTTCAACGCCTCCGGCGTAACAAATCTGAAAGTGGCCCCGGACTGGGGATTGGGATCGGGCAATCGGGAACTGCCCCCTTGGCCAAGAGGCTGAAAACCATGGCTTCCGAATCCAAGAATCCCTGGAACGGCCAACCTCAGTTGTTGGCTACCGTAGCCCGTGAGGGGTCTGGGGCAGTTCCGTTTCCTGGTGACTGGGAACTCCTCCGGGCCCCACAGAAATCAGGCTTCCTACGCCGGGCCGGATTCGGTTCCCTTGGAACGTGGATCCGCTGCTGAAACTGCTGCACAACGATGCGTCGCTCACTCCCGCCCAACTTGCCGGTCTGGTGGGGTTGACGGAGAACGAGGTCCGGTCGCGACTGAAGGAATACTCGGATGCCGGCATCCTGCTCGGCTACCGGGCGGTGCTGAACGAAGAGAAGCTGGGACGCGACATCGTGCGCGCCCTGATCGAGGTGAAGATCACCCCGGAACGAGGCGGTGGCTTCGACAAGCTGGCAGAGCGCATCGCCCGTCATGGCGAGGTCCGTTCCTGTCACCTGATGTCTGGCGGGTACGATCTGCTGGTCGAGGTGGAAGGCGCCAATCTGCGCGAGGTGGCCGCGTTCGTTTCCGAGAAATTGTCGACGCTCCAGGGCGTGCTCTCCACGGCCACTCACTTCGTCCTCCGCGCCTACAAGGAGCAGGGTGTCCTGATGAAGCGCGAGGTTGCGGACGAGCGGTTGGCGGTCGCGCCGTAAGGGTTGGGTGCAACGGTTGGAGCCGGGACAGGTCTCACGCGGAGACACGGAGGGCGCAGGGAGCGGGGTTGGTCACGCACCGCCCAACGTCGGCAACCTTTCGCCCTGAAAACGGCGTTTGGGCTATCCACCGATTTCACGGATTTCACAGATGGACCGGGACAAGAGGCCTCACCGCGTCGCTGTTTGCATCTCACCCGTGGGGTGAAACAACAGCCTCTCTCAACCGGCTTCCAATCCGTGGAATCGCTGTAATCTGTGGATCCAACCGCTGTTTCCAGGGTGACTTCTCAACTGCATCGGGATGGCTTCGTCCGGGGCAGCCACTCCTTCACGGTACGCTGACCACGCGGAAGAGCCGCACCTCGGTCAATGGCAGTGGCACGGGCCAGTTCACGAAGCCCGACGGCGCGATCACGACTTCAGATTCCGTCGTCCACACGTCGAGCCCACTGGATCCCTCGATCCGGTAGCGTGCCCCGGGGGTACCCTCGATCCGGATCGTGGGATCGGCTTCCGAGCCGAACACGAGAGTCGCCGCGCTTCCCGCGACCCCGACGGTGAGGAGCGCCGGTCCTGAGACGACGCTGCCGGCCGGGTTGCTGACGCGAACCGTGTAGCTGCCTGCATCGGTCGATGAAACGGCCGGGATCTCGAATCGGGCGAGGTTCGCACCCGGGATCTCGACGGCATCCTTCAACCATTGGAACTGGAGGGTGGCCGAGCCGACGGCGGCCACTTCGAAGACCGCCGATTCCCCAGCCTTGCGTGTGATACCGTTGGGGTGCGCCGTGATGGAGGGCGGGACGAGCACCGTGAGCGTGACCGGAGCCGAGGTGATGCTGCCGGCGGAGTTCGAGGCGACGACCAGGTAGGTGGCGGCATCGTTGGTGGAAGCGGCCGCGAAGGAGAGCGTCGGGAGGCTGGCGCCGTCGATGGGTGAGCCGTTCCGGAACCAGGCGTAAACGGGAGTTGGCGCGCCCGAGGCCAGCGCGCTGAACGCGGCGGGCTGACCGGCGATCACGGTCTGGCTGGTCGGCGTGGTGACGAACGCCGGCGGCGTGAGGATCGTGAGCGTGACCGGAGCCGAGGTGATGCTGCCGGCCGAGTTCGAGGCGACGACCAGGTAGGTGGCGATATCGTTGGTGGAAGCGGCCGCGAAGGAGAGTGTCGGGAGGCTGGCGCCGTCGATGGGTGAGCCGTTTCGGAACCAGGCGTAAACGGGAGTTGGCGCGCCCGAGGCCAGCGCGCTGAACGCGGCGGGTTGCCCGGCGATCACGGTCTGGCTGGTCGGCGTGGTGACGAACGCCGGCGGCGTGAGGATCGTGAGCGAGACCGGGGCCGAGGTAACACTGCCGGCGGCGTTGGAGGCGATGACACGGTACGACGCGATGTCATTGGTCGTGGTCGTGGCGAAGGTCAGGGCGGCGTCCGTCTTGCCCGGGAACACGGCGTCGTTGCGGAGCCACTGGTAGGTGAGCGGTTGCGACCCGCTGGCGAGCGACGTGAACAGCGCGGGTTGGCCGAGGACGACGGTCAGGTTGGTGGGCGCGGTGACGAACGTCGGCGGGACGAGCACCGTGAGCGTGACCGGAGCCGAGGTGATGCTGCCGGCCGAATTCGAGGCGACGACTAGGTAGGTGGCGGCATCGTTGGTGGAAGCGGCCGCGAAGGAGAGTGTCGGGAGGCTGGCGCCGTCGATGGGCGAGCCGTTGCGGAACCAGGCGTAACCGGGAGTCGGCGCGCCCGAGGCTTCGGCAATGAACGCGGCGGGCTGACCGGCGATCACGGTCTGGCTGATCGGCGTGGTGACGAAGGAAGGCGGCGTGAGGATCGTGAGCGAGACCGGGGCAGAGGTAACACTGCCCGCGGCGTTGGAAGCGATGACGCGGTACGAGGCCATGTCGTTGGTCGTGGTCGTGGCGAAGGTCAGGGTGGCGTCCGTCTTGCCGGAGAACACGGCGTCGTTGCGGAGCCACTGGTAGGTGAGCGGTTGCGACCCGCTGGCGAGCGACGTGAACAGCGCGGGTTGGCCGAGGACGACGGTCAGGTTGGTGGGCGTGGTGACGAACGTCGGCGCGACGAGCACCGTGAGCGTGACCGGGGCCGAGGTGATGCTGCCGGCGGAGTTCGAGGCCACGACCAGGTAGGCGGCGGCATCGTTGGTGGAAGCGGCCGCGAAGGAGAGTGTCGGGAGGCTGGCGCCGTCGATGGGCGAGCCGTTCCGGAACCAGGCGTAACCGGGAGTCGGCGCACCCGACGCCAGCGCGCTGAACGCGGCAGGTTGACCGGCGATGACGGTCTGGCTGATCGGCGTGGTGACGAACGCGGGCGGCGTGAGGATCGTGAGCGAGACCGGGGCCGAGGTGACACTGCCCGCGGCGTTGGAAGCGATGACGCGGTACGACGCGATGTCATTGGTCGTGGTGGTGGCGAAGGTCAGGGTGGCGTCCGTCATGCCCGGGAACACGGCGTCGTTGCGGAGCCACTGGTAGGTGAGCGGTTGCGATCCGCTGGCGAGCGACGTGAACAGCGCGGGTTGGCCGAGGACGACGGTCAGGTTGGTGGGCGTGGTGACGAACGTCGGCGGGACGAGCACCGTGAGCGTGACCGGAGCCGAGGTGATGCTGCCGGCGGAGTTCGAGGCGACGATCAGGTAGGTGGCGGCATCGTTGGTGGAAGCGGCCGCGAAGGAGAGCGTCGGGAGGCTGGCGCCGTCGATGGGTGAGCCGTTCCGGAACCAGGCGTAAACGGGAGTTGGCGCGCCCGAGGCCAGCGCGCTGAACGCGGCGGGCTGACCGGCGATCACGGTCTGGCTCGTCGGCGTGGTGACGAACGCGGGCGGCGTGAGGATCGTGAGCGAGACCGGGGCGGAGGTGACACTGCCCGCGGCGTTCGAGGCAATGACGCGGTACGACGCAATGTCGTTGGTCGTGGTCGTGGCGAAGGCGAGGGAGGCGTCGGTCTTGCCGGAGAACACGGCGTCGTTGCGGAGCCACTGGTAGGTGAGCGGTTGCGATCCGGTGGCGAGCGACGTGAACAGCGCGGGTTGGCCGAGGACGACGGTCAGGTTGGTGGGCGCGGTGACGAACGTCGGCGGGACAAGCACCGTGAGCGTCACCGGGGCCGAGGTGATGCTGCCGGCGGAGTTCGAGGCGACGACCAGGTAGGTGGCGGCATCGTTGGTGGAAGCGGCCGCGAAGGAGAGTGTCGGGAGGCTGGCGCCGTCGATGGGCGAGCCGTTCCGGAACCAGGCGTAAGCGGGCGTCGGCGCGCCCGAGGCCAGCGCGCTGAACGCGGCGGGTTGACCGGCGATGACGGTCTGGCTGGTCGGCGTGGTGACGAACGCGGGCGGCGTGAGGATCGTGAGCGAGACCGGGGCCGAGGTGACACTGCCCGCGGCGTTGGAGGCGATGACGCGGTACGAGGCCATGTCGTTGGTCGTGGTCGTGGCGAAGGTCAGGGTGGCGTCCGTCTTGCCCGGGAACACGGCGTCGTTGCGGAGCCACTGGTAGGTGAGCGGTTGCGATCCGCTGGCGAGCGAGGTGAACAGCGCGGGTTGGCCGAGGACGACGGTCAGGTTGGTGGGCGTGGTGACGAGGGTCGGCGGGACGAGCACCGTGAGCGTGACCGGGGCCGAGGTGATGCTGCCGGCGGAGTTCGAGGCCACGACCAGGTAGGTGGCGGCATCATTGGTGGAAGCGGCCGCGAAGGAGAGTGTCGGGAGGCTGGCGCCGTCGATGGGCGAGCCGTTGCGGAACCAGGCGTAACCGGGAGTCGGCGCACCCGACGCCAGCGCGCTGAACGCGGCAGGTTGACCGGCGGTCACGGTCTGGCTGGTCGGCGTGGTGACGAACGCGGGCGGCGTGAGGATCGTGAGCGAGACCGGGGCCGAGGTGACACTGCCCGCGGCGTTGGAGGCGATGACGCGGTACGAGGCCATGTCGTTGGTCGTGGTCGTGGCGAAGGTCAGGGTGGCGTCCGTCTTGCCGGAGAACACGGCGTCGTTGCGGAGCCACTGGTAGGTGAGCGGTTGCGACCCGCTGGCGAGCGACGTGAACAGCGCGGGTTGGCCGAGGACGACGGTCAGGTTGGTGGGCGTGGTGACGAACGTCGGCGGGACGAGCACCGTGAGCGTGACCGGGGCCGAGGTGATGCTGCCGGCGGAGTTCGAGGCGACGATCAGGTAGGTGGCGGCATCGTTGGTGGAAGCGGCCGCGAAGGAGAGCGTCGGGAGGCTGGCGCCGTCGATGGGTGAGCCGTTCCGGAACCAGGCGTAAACGGGAGTCGGCGCGCCCGAGGCCAGCGCGCTGAACGCGGCGGGTTGACCGGCGATGACGGTCTGGCTGATCGGCGTGGTGACGAACGATGGCGGCGTGAGGATCGTGAGCGAGACCGGGGCGGAAGTGACACTGCCCGCGGCGTTGGAGGCGATGACACGGTACGACGCGATGTCATTGGTCGTGGTGGCGGCAAAGGCGAGGGCGGCGTCCGTCTTGCCCGGGAACACGGCATCGTTGCGGAGCCACTGGTAGGTGAGCGGTTGCGACCCGCTGGCGAGCGACGTGAACAGCGCGGGTTGGCCGAGGACGACGGTGAGGTTGGTGGGCGCGGTGACGAACGTCGGCGGGACAAGCACCGTGAGCGTCACCGGGGCCGAGGTAATGCTGCCGCCGGCGTTGGAGGCGATGACGCGGTAGGCGGCGGCGTCATTGGTCGTGGTCGTCGCGAAGGACAGCGAAGTGTTCGTCTTTCCGGCAAGGATCGTGTCATTCCGCAGCCACTGATAGGCAATCGGGGCGGACCCGGTAGCCAGGGCGCTGAAGGAAGCGGGTTGGCCGACATTGACGGTCTGAGGCGCCGGGAGTTGGCTGAAGGTGGGGGGCGTGATCACTGGCACGCGCAGACCCTCGACGCGGAGATCGAACCGGCAGTCGGGCGTGTTCACGGCCGACTGGTGGACCTCGACGGCGATGACGTTGCGGTCGGCCCGGAGGATCGAGGGATCAATGTTGAAGGTGAAGAATGCGCGTTCCTCGTCGCCGGTGGTTTCCTCGGTGGAAAAGGTCAGGAACGTGAAGGTCCCTTCCTTCATGTTGCTGCGGGCGATCTCGGTGCCGTTCAGGTAGACGATGGCTCCGTCGTCGCGCTGGAGGTGGATGCGAAGGGCGAGCCATTCGGCAAGGACAGGGGTGTTGAAGGCCCGTCGGAAGTAGGTGGTGACCCATTTGCCGGCGGCGTTCGGGCCATAGCTGACCGTCGTGGCCAGGTCGTTCATGCCGTAGCCGAGCGGTGCGTTGCCCAACTTCCATGCGGTGTCGCTGAAGCTGTTGTTCTTCCAGTTCACGCCCGGATCCGTGCCGTTGTCGAGGTAGCGCCAGCTCGACCCGACGGGCGAGAGGTCGACCGATTCCAGGTCCTCGTAGGCATAGGCATCGAAGTCGATCCCGGTAAGGTCGGCGTCGGCGACGGTGATGTTCGTGCGGGCCGGAACGAAGGCATGGCCATCCAGAAAGGGACGGAGCGTCTGGGGCCCGTTGGTGAGGCCGACAAAGGTGAAGTTGCCGGCTGAATCGGAGCGGGCGATGCGGGTTGTGGCAGTGATGATCGAAGCGCCTTCAAAGGGCTCGTCGTCCCGGCGGATGGTTCCAGAGACGCGCCATCCCGAGGGTTCACCGACGCGGACGATGGACTTCACCGTGGCGGTGCCGCCGCGGCGGTCGCTGACGACACACTGGACGATGAACTCGCCAACCGTGCTGAAGGTCCGGGTGAAGGAAGGCGCGTTGTCCGGGATGGATTCGTCGCCGATATCCCAGCCATAGGCGAGGGCATCGCCGTTGGGGTCGGACGCCGTCACCTGGAACGTGATCGTGGTCCCGGGGGCGATGTTGGTGTCGCCGACGTCGAGCGAGGCGACGGGGGGGTGGTTGTTGGGGAACGGGCCGAACTGGAAGTCCACGTCGAGCGCGGGCGGGGTGGTGTTGGTCCGGGCAAGGGTCGTGACGTGGAGTTGGAGCAACGGGTCGGAGAACGTCCGGCCGGGGCGCAGGAACCCGTCGCGGACGCCCGGGACCGAGTTCGGGGTGGTATCGAGGAAGAGCGTGGCCCGGTTCGTATTGTCCGCCCAGCGGATGCCGAGGGAGGACGAGGCGATGGGGGCGTTGGTGTGCCGGTCGCGGAACTCGAACCAGAAGTTGGTGCGTGAGTCGCGGGTGATCCGGACGGCGCGCGGGCCGGCGGCGGCGTTGGTGACGTCGTGGGCGTAGATCCGATGGATGCCGCTGGAGGTGGGGAAGGCGACCTCGGAATCCGCGAGCCAGTTGAGCAGGTGCTTGCTTCGGGCGTTGAAGTGGCGGGAGTAGCCGGTCGACAGGCTCATGGTGTCGGAGGAGTCGCCGTATTCGACCTCCTTGCCGGATCCGATGACGCCGAGCCCGGAGGTGTTCCAGAGGTTGGCGTGATTGAGGCCGAGGTTGTGGCCGATCTCGTGGGCCATGGCGCCGGCGTTTCCGAAGGAGTTCTTCACCCAGGCACCACGGATGCCGACGTAGGCAAGACCGGTGAAGTTGTATCCGGTGACGTTGGCGGTGCAGATGACGTCGAGGTCATAGTTCAACGCGTTGTACCCGGCGTTCCGTGCGGCGGTGAGGGCATCCGTTCGAAGTTGGGAGGGATCCAGGACGCCATAGACCGCTGCCGTCCGGGGCATGCGGAGGACCGGGGTGTAGTCGGATCCGCCGCCCGGCGGATGGAAGCCGATCTTCCCGTAGGACATCTCCGAGTAGAAGCGGTCCATGTCGACGAGGAGGTTCGTGCCCTGGGCCGGGGTGAAGGGGACGGTAACGAGATCGCTGAAGTCGACCCGGACCAGGAGGAGGCGTTTGCGGCCCTCGGTCCAGGCCGAGGCCGGGGCTGCCCGGCGCTGCGCCCAGGACTGGAGCAGTTCGGATGCGGGCGGCGTGGCGGTCTGGCAGGTGAACGGGTTGGAACCTGCTTCTGGGGTTTGGGCGGCGTGGGACCTTGCGATGAGGGCGCAGAGGGCCAGCAGCCAAAGCATACAGAGCAGCCGGAGGGGACGGGGGTACTCCTTCATGCGAACACGGTCATGCTGAGCCCCAAAAGGCGGTTTCGGCGAGCCCGGATATTTTCCTGAAACCCGATGAAACTTGCCCACGGGATCGCGAGTAATAGCCCGCATCCTGGGAGTTGTCCCCGGAGTAACCAGAGAAGAGCGATGAATTCCAAGACCCTGACTCGATCCCTGATGGCCATGGCGGCAGCGGCGACGCTGTGCGTGTCGGGCGCCGAGGCGGCGCTGCAGAAGCAGCCTCCGGGCGCCTTTGATTTTTCCACGCTGACAGCCTCGGCCTCCGAGCGCGGCCAGTTCGTGGAGGTGAAGTTGACGACGCCCTTGTTGCAGATGGCGTCGAAGCTGGCGGCGGACAAGGAACCGGAGTTGGCGCGGCTCCTGTCGAACCTGAAGTCGGTTCACGTGAACGTGGTGAGCCTGGGCGAGGACAACCGGGCGGAGGTCAACGATCAGGTATCCAAGCTCCGAGGATTGCTCGGTGCAACCGGTTGGGAGCAGGTCGCCCGGGTAAAGGACGGAGGGGCGGACATCGCCGTCCACTTCAAGACGCGGGGTTCCGAGGCTGTGGAGGGCGTGGTGGTCAGCATCTATGACGGCGACAAGGAGGCCGTGTTGGTCAATGTCGTCGGGGACGTGAAGCCAGAGGAACTGGCGCGGTTGGGCGCGAAGCTCAAGATTGATCCTCTCCAGCGGGCCGGTGAAGTCATCCAGGGCAATGACGCTGTGAAGTCCAAGGAGAAATAGGGATGTCGAACCCGATTCGATGCGGGGTGACGTTCCTCCTGCTTGCCGCGGTTCTCACCGGCTGCGGCAAGCCGGCCATTTCAGGGCCTTCGCCGATCGCGACGCTGGACTTGCTGAAGCCGGTGATTGCCGAGACGGATTCAGGCCGTTGGGTCGAGAGGCTGGAGGTGGCAGTGACGGGGCGCTTCTTCCCGGTGGTGGGGCTTGGGATGAAGCTGACCTCGGTGGATCCGCGGATCGCACGGTTGGTGCGTGGGGCGAGTGAGGTGGCCGTGCGGGTCTATGAACGGCGGTCCGGTCCGGTGGCAGTCAAGCCTGGACGCCCGCCTGCGGGGCGTCTCCTGCTGGATACGGTTTCGGAGAGGCTTGTCGGACTGGAGTGGGAACGGGTGGTGGGCGTGATGGATGGCGAGCAGACCATCGCCGTGTTCCTGCCCGCGGGATGGGATGGATTGGGTGATGTGACCTGCTGCGTGCTGGTCCGGGGAGCCCGCGAGTTGGTGATGGTGTCGGCGCGGATGGATCCGCGGCCGCTGATCGAGTTGGCCCGCGAGATGGATCTGCCCGGGCTTTCGGTGCGGTGACTTCGGGAGCCATGCCGGGCATGGTCACCGGCGGCATGCCGATCTACGACGCTCACAATCATCTCCAGGACGAGCGCCTGTCTGCGTGGCGTGAACCGATCCTCGCTGCGTGCCGGAGCGCGGGCATCCGTCGGATGGTCGTGAACGGGGCCTGCGCGGCGGACTGGCCCGATGTCGTACGGCTCGCCGGGGAGAACCCGGATCTGGTGATTCCCAGCCTGGGTTGGCATCCGTGGTACCTGCTCGAGCGAAGGGAGGGTTGGGAGGCGGAGTTTCGGGAATGGCTGGATCGGGTGCCGGGTGCGTGCGTGGGCGAGATCGGGCTCGACCGTTGGATCCTCGATCAACCGGCCGGGCTGCGCGCCCGGTACGTCCCGGCGCTGGGCGACCAGGAGCCGGCTTCCTTCGAGGTGCAGGTGGAGGTGTTCCGGTTCCAGTTGGCGGAGGCGGCTGCCCGCGGGCTTCCGGCCTCGATCCATTGCCTCCAGTGCTGGGGCCGGATGCTGGAAATCCTGAAGGAGGGGCCGGTGCCGGCATGCGGTTTCCTGCTCCACAGCTACGGGGGGCCGGCTGAGATGATCGGGGAGTTTGCACGCCTGGGGGCCTATTTCAGCTTTCCGGGATATTTCCTCCACCCGCGCAAGCGACGGCAGCGGGAAGCCTTCCACCAGGTTCCACTGGAGCGGTTGTTGGTGGAGACCGACGCCCCGGACCAGTCCCCGCCTGAAGAGTTGCTGATGCACTGTCTGGAAGGGAGCGTGGCTGGCCGCGCCCTGAACCACCCGGCCAACCTCGTGGGCATCCAAGGGGCGTTGGCGGGAGTGCTGGGGCTGGCGCCGGACCGGCTGGCGGTACAGTTGGAGGAGAATTTCCGCCGGTTGTTCTTGGGGAGGAGACCAGTCCGATCGGTCCGATCGGTCTGATCCATCGGAGTACCGGCTCATGGGTTGTCATGGGGGGCGTGGGTGGCGCACCGTGTGGGCATGCGTCGCGGGTTGAGGTGGATGTTCCGGATTCTGGCTGCCTTGGTCGTCCTGGTTGTGGCGGCGGTGGTGGCCCTGGTTTCGCCGGTCGATGACCGGCCGTACCTGCGGACGGCGTATCACTCCAACACGGTGGGACGGTTGAATGCGGTGCTGGCGGCGCTTCCCGCGCCGGAGCAGCAGGGCCAGCCCGTCAAGGCGGGTTGGGCGCGGGTGAAGCTGACGCCAACGGTCGGGGCAGCGGCCGATTCGCCGGGCAATGGAGAGTTCCGGTGGGTCCCGCTGGCGGGGTTTGGCGCCAGGCGAGGCGCCCCGGCCGAGGGAGTGCACGACGATGTCTGGGTGAAGGCACTGGCGTTGGAGTCGGGCGGGCGGCGCGTGGTGTTCGTGGGGGTTGATGCACTGATCGTGCCGCGGGAGGTGTCGGAGGCGGTGGCGGCTGAGCTGGGGCGGAGCCCCGGGTTGCGACGGGAGGAGTTGTACCTGGGTGCCACCCACACCCACTCGAGCCTGGGAGGGTGGGGCGAGGGGGTGGTGGCGGAGGCCTTCGCGGGGGATTTCCAGCCGGGCGTCCGCGTCTGGATGACCCATTGCCTGGTCGAGGCGGTCCGGTCCGCTTTGGCGGCGATCGGCCCAGCGGAGATCGCCGTGGGCTCATTCCGGGCACCCGGGCAGGTCCGCAACCGGTTGGTGGGGGAAGCCGGGCGGGTGGACGACGAATTCAGCCTGCTGGCCGTAAAGAAGGCGGATGGCACGACCGCCGTGCTCGGCGCGTTTGCGGCGCATGCGACCGTCCTGGGATCGGGCAATCGCCAGTTCAGCGGCGACTATCCGGGGCACTGGGCGGCGGAGGTCGAGAAGGTAACCGGTGGAATGGCCGTGTTCATCGCGGGCGGGGTGGGGAGCCATTCACCGCAGACGGGGCCGGGCAAGGACTTCGAGCGGGTGGAGGGGCTTGGTGCGCGTCTGGCGGGCGAGACGGTCGGGCAGGTCCGCCAGATGCGGTTCGGGTCGCAGGTCGACTTGGCACTGGCCGGGGTGGATGTCGAACTGCCGCCACTCAATCCGCGAGTGGCGGACGATTTCCGGATCAGGCCCTGGGCGGCGGAGAAGCTGCTGCCGGTGCGGCCGACCTCCTTCCTTCAGGCGGTGAGGATCGGGAGCACGATCTGGGTCTCGACACCCTGCGATTTCTCCGGCGAGCTGGCACTGGTGCTGAAGGAACATGCCCAATCCCGCGGCCGCCGGTTGACGGTGACGAGCTTCAACGGCGACTACATCGGCTACGTGATCCCGACGAAGTACTACCACCTCGGCGGGTACGAGCCGCAGACGATGTCCTTCCACGGACCGGCGACCGCGGATTACTTCGAGGAATTGATCCGCCGATTGGTGGACGGGATCTGACGCGGGCGTCAGTGCGAGGCGGAGAATTCGTCCGCGTGGTACGAGCTTCGCACGAGCGGGCCGCTGGCGACGTGGATGAAGCCCATGTCCTCCGCGATCCGGCCGTACTCGGCGAACTTCTCGGGCGAGACGTAATCGACGACGGGCAGGTGCTTCAGGGTGGGCTGGAGGTACTGGCCGAGGGTGAGGATGTCGACACGGGCGTCGCGGAGGTCGCGCATCGCCTCGAGGACTTCGGACTCCTGTTCACCGAGGCCGAGCATCATGCCGGACTTGGTATGGATGCGGTCGCCGGCGCGGTCCTTGACCTTGCGGAGAACGGCGAGGGATCGGTCGTACATCGCCCGATGGCGGACGGAAGGCGTGAGGCGACGGACCGTCTCGAGGTTGTGGTTGAAGATCTCGGGCGAGGCCTCGATGACGCGGTCGAGGGCAAAATCCCGATCGAGGAAATCCGGCGTGAGGACCTCGACGACGATGCCTGGGTTGAGTTCGCGGACGGCGGCAATGGTGGAGGCGAAGTGTTCGGCGCCGCCATCCGGGAGGTCGTCGCGCGCGACGGCGGTGATCACGACGTGCTTCAGTCCGAGGCGGCGGGTGGCCTCGGCGACCCGGCGGGGTTCGTCCTGTTCCAGGGCGAAGGGCTTGGCCGTGCTGACGGCGCAGAAGCCGCAGGCGCGGGTGCAACGGTCACCGGCGATCATGAAGGTCGCGGTACCCTTGCTCCAGCATTCCCAGTGATTCGGGCACTTGGCGCTCTCGCAGACCGTGTGGAGCTTCAGGTCTTCCAGCAGGAGCCGGGTCTTGGTGAACGCGCTGCTCGCGGGCAGTGAAACCTTCAGCCAATCCGGCAGGCGGCGACGCGACCGCAAGGCGATCGGTGCCGGAGCCGCTTCGAGGCCGATTGCCGGCCCTGATCCACAGGTACTCATCCGTCCGGCCAACATGGGGACCCATTGGCGGTTGGCAAGCATCGGGTCACTCCGGGCGTTCAAGACGCATCTGTCCACCTCCATGCAAGGGACATCGGGATCGAGATGCATGGTTGCAGGTGTGTGGCGAACTGATAGTTGTGGCAGGGGAATTCGGGGTGGCTGATGTCCGTGCGCAAGAAGGGATCCCGCTTGTGCCTGGGTGGAGGAGGTGAGTCCCTTGCTTATGATTCGACAGGCTCAGACCGAATGGGAGGTCCACACGCGGGGTCGTGGTTTCCACGAGCTAACGCCCGAGGTGGAGTATTTCGTGAAGGAGAGCGGCATCCGGTCGGGCTTGCTGACATTGCACCTGATGCATACGTCGGCGTCGCTCCTGGTGCAGGAGAACGCGGATCCTGACGTCCGGACCGATCTCGAGTCCTTCTTTCGCCGCCTCGTGGTTGATGGCGACCGGTTGTTCATCCACACCACGGAAGGTCCGGATGACATGCCAGCACACATCCGGGCCGCCCTGACCACGGTGAGCGTGACCATCCCGATCCGTGAGGGTGGTCCAGCGCTGGGGACGTGGCAGGGGATCTACCTGTGGGAGCATCGGACGTCGCCGCATCGGCGGAAGATCGTCGCGCACGTGATGGGCGAGTGACCGCTTGCCTGCGGGCGCGAAAAATCCCGCAGGAAACCCGGGGTGGCTGCGACGGCCCCGTGGTCTCCTGCGGGATCGATGGATTGCTCTTCTCAGCGGCCCTGATTGCCGAGGCTGAGGAGGAACATGATGTTGTTCGGCGTCTTCTTGAGCTTGTTGAGGAGGAGTTCCATCGACTCGACGGGCGGGACGCTGGTGAGGGCGCGACGCAGGACGGCGATGCGGTTGAACTCGTCCGGGTGATAGAGGAGTTCTTCCTTCCGGGTGCCGGAACGCTCGATGTTGATCGAGGGGAAGATCCGGCGATCCACGAGGGCGCGGTCGAGGTGGACCTCCATGTTGCCGGTGCCCTTGAACTCCTCGAAGATGACTTCATCCATTCGGGAGCCGGTATCGACGAGCGCGGTCGCCATGATCGTGAGTGAGCCGCCTTCCTCGATGTTGCGCGCGGCGCCGAAGAAGCGCTTGGGCTTGTGGAGGGCGTTGGCGTCCACGCCGCCGGAGAGGATCTTCCCGGAATGGGGCTGGACGGTGTTGTAGGCGCGGGCGAGGCGGGTGATGGAGTCGAGGAGGATGACGACATCCTTCTTGTGCTCGACGAGGCGCCGGGCCTTCTCGATGACCATCTCGGCGACCTGGACATGGCGCTCGGGCGGTTCGTCGAAGGTCGACGAAACGACCTCGGCGCCGCGGCAGGTGCGCTCCATGTCGGTCACTTCCTCAGGACGTTCGTCGATGAGGAGGATGATGAGATGGGACTCCTTGTTGTTGGCGAGGATGGCGTTGGCCAGCTTCTGCATCAGCACGGTCTTGCCGGTGCGGGGCGGGGCGACGATGAGGCCGCGGGTGCCCTTGCCGATGGGGCAGACGAGGTCGACGACGCGGGTGTTGAGTTCGTCGGGCGCGGTTTCGAGGAGGAAACGCTTCTGCGGGAAGAGCGGCGTCAGGTTCTCGAAGTGGGTCTTCTCCTTGGCGATGTCTGGATCCAGACCGGCGACCTTCTCGACGCGGAGGAGAGCGTAGAACTTTTCCTTGTCCTTGGGCGGGCGCACCTGGCCTTCGACGTCATCGCCGGTCTGCAGGTCGAATCGGCGGATCTGGGACGGCGAGACGTAGATATCCTCCGGGCAGGGGAGGTAGTTGAAGGCGGGTGAACGCAGGAAGCCGAATCCCTCAGGCATCACCTCGAGGATGCCGCGGGTGTAGATGGTGCCGCCGGCCTGCAGGTTGCGCTGGACGATCTGGAAGATGATCTCCTGGCGCTTGAGCGTGCCGTAGTTCTCGATGCCGAACTCCTTCGCCACCTCGCTGAGCGGGGTGATGGGCATCGGTTGGAGCTCATGCAGGTGGATCGTCCGGGGTGACACCTTGATCGTGGGTGCCTCGGGTGCCGGGGGAGCGGGAGTATCCTCGTTGGGATTTTCCATCCGTTCCCGGGGTTTCGGGGTCGACTTCAGGACCAGGGGCGGTTCCTCGTCGAGGTCAGTGGCGATCGGGAGGGGTTCGACAGGGTCGAGGGGCGCAGAGGATGGTTCCTCGAAGCGCGCGACCGGTGCAGGCTCGGGTTGGAGCTCAGGCCGGGCCACCACCTCCGGCTGGGCGGGGGCGGAAGCGTCGGCCTGTCGGGCGGCACCGCGGCGTCCCTTGGTGACCTTGGGTGCCGGCTCGGGTGCGGGTTCCGGTTCTGGTTGCTGGACGACGGCAGCAGGGACCTCCGGAGCGGTTTCCGGCTGGATGGGATCTTCCTCAGCCGCCTTCTTGCGGGGCGCGCGGGGCTTCTTCGGTGCCGCCGCTTCTTTTGGTGCTCTTGCCATGGATGAAAGTGATCGTGTGTTCGCGTCGTCGGTGGACGGGTCATCCGGACGGATGGGCGGCGGATTACCTTCGGGGGAAATTCACCGGTGAGGGGGATGACGTGGTCCGGGCTGGAACCGTTGGAGGTGTACCCGTGGACGACGAGGGCAACATGAAGGGCGGTGGGGAGGGTGCAAACAGAAATTTTGCGACTTTTCGGGGATGCCGGGAAACCAGTGTGGAACCTGTAGGGGCGAACCGTTCATCGTGGGGCTCCACATTCGTCCGGATGTGGGGCAGTCTGCGGCCCGGGTGAACCACCTGATTGCAAAAATCGAGGAGAACGCGCGGCGGCGGTTGGTCCTGCCGCCCCTCAGCAAGCCATCGGACGAGCTGCCGCGGTACCGGCACTTCCTCAAGGTGGAATCCCATCGGTTGCGGATCCTGCACCGGGGTGGGGCGGAGGGGTTGACGGTGTGCCAGGCCCGCGCGGCGATGATGGACGTGCTGGTGCGGCACGTGTGGGAAGCAGTGCAGAAGGCGTTTCCGGCGAGAGGCGTGGTGCCGCGCATCACGCTCGTGGCCTTCGGAGGGTACGGGCGCGGGGAGTTGAATCCCGCGTCGGACATCGACCTGATGTTCCTGCACGCGGGCGGTCCGGACCTTTCGGCCGAGCGCCAGAAGGTGCTGGCGGACTGGACGAGCGGGCTGCTGTACACGCTCTGGGACATCGGGCTGAAGGTCGGGCACGCGGTGCGGACGGTGGATGACTGCGTGGAGGTCGCGAACGGGGACATGCAGTCGAAGACGTCGCTGCTGGAGGCGCGACGGGTGGCCGGGGACGAGCGGCTGTACCAGCAGTTCGAAACACGCTTCCAGGCGAAGTGCGTCAAGGGACATGCGGAGGAATACATTCGGCAACGGTTGGAGGACCAGCGGGTGCGTCGACAGAAGCACGGCAACTCGCCGGCCTTGCAGGAACCGAACATCAAGAATGGCGTGGGTGGGTTGCGGGACTTCCAGAACCTGCTCTGGATGGCGTTCTTCCAGGAGGGTGCCCGGACGCTCGAGGACCTGCAGTCCCACGACCTGCTGGGAACGGCCGAGCGGAAGCAGTTGGAAGCGGCCTACGATTACCTGCTCCGGACCCGGACCGAACTGCATCATGTCGCAGGGCGCGCCGTGGACGTACTGGCTGCGAACGTGAAGCCGGCGGTGGCGTTGGGATTGGGGTACTCCGAGCGGTCGCCGAGGGTCCGGGTCGAGCGCTTCATGCGGGATTATTACACGCATGCCCGGAACATCTACCTGATCACCCGGACGCTGGAACAGCGGCTCGCCTTGGGGCGCGGACGGGTTTCGGTTCCCTCGGTTCCGGCGGCGGGGGCGCAGTTCGACGGTTTCCGGGTCGTCGATGGTCAGTTGCGCCACGTCTACAAGACGGCGCTCCGGGACGATCCCAGACGTTTCCTGAGGGCCTTCCTGCACTGCCAGCAACGCGGACTCGCACTGCATCCGGACCTGGCGCAGCTGATGCGCCAGCAGATGGCAGTGCTGGATCGGAGCTTTCTGGCGGACCGGCACAACCACGTGACGTTCCTCGAGATCCTGAACCAGAGGGGCAACGTGTCCGCCCATCTCCGGGCAATGCACGAGGTGGGATTCCTGGGCAAGTTCATCCCCGAGTTCGGAAAGCTCACGAACCTCGTCCAGCACGAGTTCTACCACCAATATGCGGTCGACGAACATACGCTGACGTGCGTCGAGAAGCTGGACCAGGTCTGGAACGCGACGGAGCGGCCTTACCGGAACTATACCGAGGTATTCCGGTCGTTGGAGCGTCCGTTCGTGCTGTATCTCGCCTTGCTGTTGCACGACGCGGGCAAGGCCGCCGGAACCGGACATCACGAGATCGTGGGCGGGGAGTTGGCGCTGAAGGTGGCGAAGCGGCTGAAACTGGATTCGGGGACGACGGATTCGCTCCGGCTGCTCATCGAGTTGCACCTGCTGATGGTGCAGGTCTCGCAACGGCGGGATCTGGAGGACGCCGGGGTGATCTCGGAATTCTCGCGGGCGGTGGGAAGCCCGGAGAACCTGATGATGCTGGCCTTGCACACGTTCGCGGATTCGATGGGTACCAGCGACACCCTTTGGAACGGGTTCAAGGATTCCCTGCTGTGGACGCTCTATCACAAGGCGATGGCGCTCATGCGGGGCGGGCCGGAGTTCATCGAGGCGCAGCGTGCGGTGTTGGATCGCCTGCGAGAGGAGGTCCGGGGTCTCTTGCCCAAGACCTTCGCGCCGGACGAAGTGGATGCGCATTTCGAGGGGCTTCCGCCGCGCTACTTCCAGTTGCACGGCGCTCGTGACATCGTCCGGGACCTGACGCTGACGCACCGGTTCATGCACCTGCAGTTGACCGAGGCCGAGCGGTCGCTGGAGCCGGTGATCGCGTGGCAGGAGGATCGGGACCGTGGTTATGTCGCGGTGCACATCTGCACGTGGGATCGGGCCGGCTTGTTCGCGAAGGTCGCGGGTGCCCTGACGGCGGCGGGGTTGAACATCTTCGGCGCGCAGATCTTCACGCGGTTCGACGGCATCGTGCTCGACACCTTCTACGTGGCCGAGGCCCGCACCGGTGCCTTGCCCACCCAGGAGGTGAGGGAGCGGTTCGAGCGGATCCTGCTGCGCGTCCTCACCGGAGCCTTTGACCTGGATGCGGCGATTTCCAACGCGCCGAGATATCCATCGCTGTTCCGCGCAGGCGGCGAACGGTTGCCGTTGAAGGTGCGCGTGGCCAACGGTGAGTCTCCGACGGCGACCGTGATCGACATCGAGGCGGAAGACCGGGTCGGGTTGCTCTACATGGTGTGCCGCGTGCTGTATGAGTTGGGGCTCTCGATTGCCTTGGCGCGGATCAGCACCGAGAAGGGGGCGGTGCTGGACACGTTCTATGTGACCGATGTCGAAGGTGCCAAGATCGAGGATCCGGAACGGTTGTCGCAGATCGAACCCGAGCTGCGCCGCGCTCTGGGAGGCTGACCCGCTTGAGCGATCCCGTCTCCACGCTGGACGCCCTCCTGGCTGGCCCGTCACCGGTGCTGGCGCTGGCTCCGATGCAGGATGTCACGGACCTTCCCTTCTGGCGCCTGCTGGCGCGGTACGGGGGGCCGGATGTCTATTGGACCGAATACTCCCGGGTCCACGGCACGAGCAGCATCGAGAGGTCGGTGGTGGAGGCGATCGAGAAGAACCCCACCGGCCGCCCGGCCATCGCCCAGCTGATCGGCAACGACCCGGTGGCCATGGCCCGCGCCGCGCGCGAACTGGACCGGATGCCCATTGCCGCGGTGGACCTGAACCTGGGATGTCCGGCGCCCGTGGTGTATCGCAAGTGCGCCGGTGGGGGATTGCTTCGCGAACCGAAGCGGATCGACGCCCTGCTGGGAACCTTGCGGGATGCGGTCACGCGGGTGCGTTTCACCGTGAAGACGCGCTTGGGATTCGGCGACGCGACCTCGGAATGGGAACCGCTCCTGGAGGTTTTCCGACGGCATCCCATCGACCTTCTCACCGTTCACGGACGCACGGTCGTCGACATGTACCGTACAGAGGTCCGATACGACCTGATCGCGCGAGCGGTGGAGGCGATGCCCTGTCCGGTGATCGCGAACGGAAACATCTGGTCGCCCGAGCGGGCATCGGAGGTGTTGCAAAGGACGGGGGCGCGAGGGCTCATGATCGGGCGCGGGTGCATCCGGAATCCATGGTTGTTCGAGCAGATCCGGGCCCACCAGACGGGGCGGGCGGGATTGGTTCCGTCGGGTCGCGAGGTCCTCGGCTACGTCCAGGCACTGTATGACGAGACGATCCCCGTGGCGGATTTCCGGGAACGGTTGCAGGTCGAGAAGATGAAGAAGTACATGAACTTCATCGGCGAAGGCGTGGGCCGGTCCGCGGAGTTCCTGCACGCGATCCGGCGGGTGGAGGATCGGGCCTCGTTCTTCGCCGTGTGTCGCGAACATCTGGATCACGGGGATCCGATGCCGTTGGTGCCAGGGGGAGTTTCAAGGTCGCAGATTCAAGTTTGAAGGCTGGGTGAAATCCGCCTCGTCACCTCGTCGCCTACTGGTCCTTGAAACCCGGAACTCCCGGCGGCTCGTGAGGACACTCGCCCCACCGCGAGCCAGGCTCCTCAGGCTTGAAACTTGAATCTTGAAACTTCGAACTCCCACCGGCCCCGCCGTTGATGCGGGCTTTGGGAATTGGTTCCCTCGGGCCGATGCAGGTTTCACTGGTGACCGGAGGCAACGGAGGGCTTGGGCTGGCGATCGCGCGGGGGTTGCTGGCGATGGGCGAGCAGGACCGGGTGTGGCTCGGGGTCCGGTCGCGTCGGGATGCCGCGGAGCGCCTGGAGGCGGAGTTTCCAGGGCGTTGCCGGTGCGTGGAACTCGAGGTGACCGAGCGCACGTCCTGGGATCGCGCGGTGGCGTCAATCGAGGCGGTGGATGGACGGCTGGATGTGCTGGTGAACAACGCGGGAACTGCCGAAGACGGGTTGCTCGCGACGATGAAGGCGGAATCGTGGGACCGGGTCCTTTCGGTGAATCTCGACGGTGTGTTCCATGGCTGTCAGGCGGTGTTGCCAGGGATGATCGGGCGGCGGTTCGGTCGGATCGTGAACATGGCGTCGTTGAGCGCGGTCCTGGCTCCGCCAGGCCAGGCGAACTATGCGGCCGCCAAGGCGGGCGTGGTGGGACTGACACATTCCCTGGCCAAGGAGGTGGCGAGGCTTGGGATCACGGTGAATGCGGTGTGCCCGGGGTACGTGGAGACGGAGGCCCTGGCCCATTTCACGCCCGAGCGGCGTCAGGCGGCGCTCGCGTCGGTGCCCATGCGTCGGTTTGGCCGTCCGGAGGAGGTCGCAGCCGTGGTGTGCTTCTTGGCTGGAAAGCCTGCTGGGTACGTGACGGGCGCCGAGATCAAGGTTGACGGTGGTATCCTTTGAAGCCCGACAGCCTTCGCGCTATACCGGCCGTGCACTCATGAACGACGCCGACCTGCGGAACGAAATCCGCGCCATGCTGGTGGAAACCCTCATGCTGCCCGTGCCCGCCGAGGAAATCGGCGACGACCGCCCTCTCTTCGGTCCCGAAGGCCTGGGGCTTGATTCGGTGGATGCCCTCCAGTTGGTGGTCGCCCTCGACAAGAAGTACGGCGTGAAGATCACCGACCAGCAGGTCGCCCAGCAGATCCTCCGCAGCGTCGCCACCATGGCCGCGGCGGTGAAGGCCAAGGAGTAGCGAGATTCGAGTTTGAATCTTCAAGCTTCGAACTCAGAAAGCGAATGGTCGCCCATTCCAGACCCCCCGGCCGGAAACGGGCGACACGGTCTGACCAACCGACAGGGTTGGTCGTCGAAGATGTCGGATCAGGCGATGTTCGCCTTCTGGGCCTTGCGGCGGCGGGCAACCCAGACGCCGCCGACGAGGAACAATCCCATCGTCATGTAGGTCGCCGGTTCCGGCGTGCCCGTCAGCGCCGCCACGTTCACCGCGCCGATGTCGATCGCGAACAGCAGGTCGTTGAAGTCGCGGTCACCACCCCCGAAGAGGTCCTCGAACCCGATCACCAGGTAGGAGTCGTAGATGGTCGCGAAGGAAACCACATGGTTGATCCCGTCCCGGTTCACCGAGGAATCCGTCGAGTACACCTCACCCGGCGTGCGGGTGGCGCCGTTGGCGATGAGGAAGAAGTCCAGCTTCTGGCCGCCCGCGATCTTGCCCAGGTCGACGAAGTCACCGGGTTGGAGGGGCGTGGAAGCGGTGCGGCTTCCGCCTGTGGAGGCGTTCGGGAAGATCAGGGCCGGGTCACCCGTCTTCACCCCGCCCCCGGAGGTGTTGAAGCCAAGCGAGTTTTCGTAGCCGGCACCTTCACCGATGAAGTAGGCGCGGACGTTGGAGTCCGTGGCGAGCTTGAGCTTGCCGGGGTCGAGCAGGTGGGCCTTGTCGTTGATCGCGCGGCTCTCCGGCAGGGCCGAGCTGAGGAAGCTCGCGAGCCCCGGGAGGACCGACTTCTGGAAGGTGGCGGAGGCGGCGTCCGAGCCGGCGAGCTGGACCTTGTCGACGATGTCGAGGCCGAAGGGCCGGGCAGAGGACTGGATCGGCGAAGCCGTCTGGGCAAAGGCGCTGAGGCTGAGGCTGACGGCGGCGGTGGCGGCGAGGATGTTGGCGATGTTCTTCATATTCGACGGACTCCCAATGCACCCCGGATGCCAAGCTCTGATATGTGTCTTATCATGTTGTAAAGGAGTCGCTTGCGAATTTTATGCCGCTCAGCACCCGCGGCGTGCAGCCCCGTGCAACGGCCTGCAATCGTGCGGATGCAATGCCGGCATCACCCCATCGTGCATGGGTGCATTCGGACCACGACCACGCCCCGTGACCAATTCCATGTCCCATATGGGACATCGGTTTGGTCAGCGCTCATCGACGCAGCCGCGACCAATCCCATGTCCCATATGGGACATACGATTGGTCATCGGGCATCCCGGCAGGCATGCCCTCGGGTCAATGGCAGGTGCGCGGCCAATCCCATGTCCCAGGTGGGACATCGGTTTGGTCAACGGCTGCTCTCGCGGTCCGCCCCGAACTCGAATCCAGGATCTCGGAACCCATCTTCGTGACTTGGTCTGCTACCGATCGAGGTGGCAGTCGACGTGTTTTGGCGACTGGCGACTGGTAACTTGCCCTCTTGCCTGACTGGGGGGAGGGAAGGGTCTGGCCAGCGGAACGCCGGTGGTGGTTGGATTCAGGAATGCGAAGCGGAGTGGTTGGACGGGCCGGGCTGTGGGCGGGTCTGGTGCTGGCATGGGTCGGGTTGTTGCCTCGAACGGGAGTCGCGGCGCCTCAGGGAGAGGCGCTGTTGAAGACGGACCTCCTGGGCGTGTTCGCGCATCCAGATGACGAGACCGGTGTCGCACCTTTGATCGCCCACTATGCACTGGGAGCCGGCAAGGTGGTTTCCCATGTCTACTGCACGCGTGGGGAAGGGGGCGGGAACATGGTGGGGCGACAGGGCGGGATGGCGCTTGGTGTCCTGCGCGAGGCGGAGTTGAAAGACTGCCTCGCCAGGCTTGGTGTGCGTCACACTTACTTCCTCGATCGGGAGGACTTTGCCTATACGGAGGGGCTCGGTATCACGCTGGAGAAATGGGGGCATGAAGCGACGCTGGAACGGTTGGTGCGGTTGGTGCGATCGCTGCGGCCGGAGGTGATCGTGACGATGAACCCGGCCCCGACACCGGGGCAGCACGGCAACCATCAGGCGGCGGGTTGGCTGGCGGTGGAGGCATTCGATGCGGCGGCGGATCCTTCGCGCTTTCCGGAACAGATCGGGCTGGAAGGGCTCTCGGCGTGGCGTCCGCGCAAGTTGTACTTCGGCGGTGCCGGTCCCTTCACGGCAACCGTGGTGACGACGAATGCCCTGCCGGATGGACGGGTGGCTTCGGTCG
Source organism: Limisphaerales bacterium (assembly GCA_965284395.1). GTDB lineage: Bacteria > Verrucomicrobiota > Verrucomicrobiia > Limisphaerales > UBA9464 > UBA6176. Next base: position 3,623,144 of record OZ260084.1, read on the forward strand.
TGGCGGGCGAGGCTCTGGCCAACCATCGGTCACAGGGCTTCGGCAGCTTTGCCAATTCCCCTTGGCTGCGACGCCCGCAGGTCCTGCAGCTCGTGAAGTCCGTGGTCCCGTTCGAGGCGCAGGAGTCGGACCTGTTCCGTGGCTTGCCGGTGAATGGGGATGTCCCGGCGCGGATCCGGGCAATTCCCCCGGCGAAGGAAAGCCCGGCGGTCGGCCTCCGCTTCCTGCCGCGGCCCGCCGTGTCGCGCTACCAGGAGTGGGTTGCGGAACAGAAGATCGAATCGGCTGCCGTGGCCTTCGATCCCGACGTGCCGGTGGTCGCGGGGGAAGACTGTCCCGTGCCGCTCGAGGTTCTGGATTTTCCAGGCACTCCGTCCGGCAAGCTTCACATCCAGGTGCCGGAAGGCTGGGCCGTGTCGCCTTCGGAGATCGAGGTCGGTGCGGCGGGGAAGAAGCCGACGTACTTCCGGATCCTGCAGGTGAAGGCGCCCACGGGGGGAGGCGACGGAGAGATGGTCGCTTCGGGAGAGTTGGGTGGGCGCCCAGCTTCGGCCCGGGTGCGTTTGCATGCGGTGCCGAGGCTGACGATTCCGCGCAAGGAGGGACTCCTGCTCGGTGCGCCGGCCGGGGACGCGGGTTGGGCTGCATTGCCGTCGGTGGCGATCCCGCACACCAACACCTGGCAGGGCACGGTGACCAACGCTTCAGACGTCTCGGCGACGTTCCGGGTGGCCCACGACGGCGAGAGCCTGTGGGCCGAGATCCGCGTGCGGGACGATGTCGTGGTCTCGAACATTGCCCCGGATGACATCCGGGGCCACTGGCGGAGTGACTCGGTGGAGTTGTGCATCGACCCGGCCGTGGGCGCGGAACACACGCTGGGGACCTACAAGGTCGGGATCTTTCCGTTCGACCGCGCGGGCAAGGTCCGCGGGGCGCGTGACGCGGATGCGAATCCCGGCCTCCTGGACCGGGTGTCGAAGGGGACGCGCCTGCATTCGGAGAAGTTGCCCGACGGTTACCTGATCCGCGTGCGTGTCCCGTGGAGCGAGGCGGGAGTCGATCCGGCCAAGGCCTCGCGGATCGGCTTGAACGTGCTCGTCTACGACGGTGACAAGACCGATGCGGCTCCCGGCGAGAACATCAATCGTTCACGTCTGGCGTGGGCACCACGTTCGGGCGTGCAGGGGCGCCCCGAGGACTGGGGCCGGGCAGACTTGGGGAAGTAGGGCGGGGAGAGTTGCCAGTCGCCAGTTTCCAGATGCCAGTCTTCACCGGCTTGAAACTTGAATCTTGAAACCTGGAACTTCTCAACGGCTCGTGAGGACACTCGCCCCACCGGAGAGCGGATCGCCTTTGCTCATCCCAAAAGCGGCGGTTTATTGACCACGGATTTCACAGATTCCACGGATGGACGGGGCTGGAATGAAGGTTTCCATCCCGGTCGAGCGCTCACCTCGCAGGTGAGCGGCGATCCCAAGCCAAATTCCTGCTTATCCGTGTCATCCGTGCCATCCGTGGTTCCAACTGCCTTTTCCAGGTTCATTCCCTCATCCGACGGAGCAGATTGCGGGTGATGGTCTGGACGCGGGCGTCGGGTCCCTTCGGGGTCGTGTAGACGGACGGACGCTGGTAGCCGGGTGGTTCGCTGAGGCCGTCGCCCCACCAGATGGTGGCGGCGTTGAACACGACATTCCCCTTGGGGCCCGGGTAAATGGTCGAGGTGTACGTTCCGCCATTGGGCTTGCCCGGTGCCTCCTGAGTGGGGCCGGTGGCGACGATTTCCAGCCCTGGAATCGGAGCCGGGTCGCCGTGCCATTCCCATCCGACGATTCCCGGGATCGAGTCGCCCCGCTTCATGCCGGTGTCGCGGAAGAGCCAGTGATCGGGCAGGGCGCAGGTCCAGTCGGCGCCACCGGTGACCGGTCCGGTGCTGTGGGCGCCGACGAGTTCGTTGGCGTAGGGGCGTTCGTGGGGAAGTGACTTCATGGCGATGAAGTCGCGGGTGCCACCGGGAGGACCGTAGACGCCGGTCCGTTCGAACACGCGATCGGGGTGGCCGGCGGTGTCGCGGGAGAGGGCGATCCGGCCGCAGACCGCGTTGCCGGAGAGGAAGGCGACGTGGGTGCCGTCGCGGATCGCGGACTGGACGTTGCGGAACATTTCCGGCGTCCAGTACTCGTCATGGCCGACGCTCAGGAAGCCAAGGGCGCGGCGCAGGCCGGCGCGGTCGGAGTGGGTGTCCTGGTTGGAGATGTAGGAGATGTCGTAGCCCTCGCGCTCGAGCCAGAAGGCGATGGGGAACTCCCAAAGCAGGAACTCGCCGGAACCCTGTGAAAGAGGGGCGTCGAAGATCTGGCAGTAGCGGCCGTAAGGACGGTTGAAGCTCACCTGGACGTCGCCACCCCACCACCATTGGTGCTCGCCGTTGTCGTAGAGGGCAAAGTGGTCGGGCCAACGGTTGTAGGCCTGCCACGTGTGGTCGCTGCACTGGAACAGGAAATCCGCGCGGCGATCGTCCCGGACGATGAAGACGACATAGCTCTCAAGCCCCGAGTGCCGGGTGCGCATGCGGCCGAGGTACACGCCGCTGAGCCAGTCGGACGGGATCCGCAGTCGGGCGGAGACCGGCCATTGGCAGTCGCGGAGGCGCTTGGGACCGATGGCCGGCAGGGGTTGGGGGGCACCCTGCAGGTTGGCGATGCCACCTACCCGACGCCCCCCGTCGCCGCCGTACCAGCCGAGTCGGTAGAACTCGATGTCGAAGGGTTCGGCCGGATCGGTGCTGACGTGGATGCTCAACGTGTCGCCCGCGCGGACCCGGGTTTGTGAGCAGTAGCCTTCGATCCATTGCGAACGCCAACCCGTAGCGCGATCGACGCGAGTCGAGGTAAGCATCCACTCGCGGGTCCCGGGACGTTCATTCTCGCGGCGGATGTGGTCGGTCCCCGGCCGGGGCAGGAGCAGATTCGGGGCGGCACAGCCGGCGGCGACGGCGGCGGGAGTCAGCGCGGCGATCTGTCGCAGGGCATTCCGACGGGAGATGCGGGGCATGGGATGAGGGGACAATGCGGTGGTGAAGAATCAAGGATCGAGTTCGGGAGGGCGCATCTTGACCCGGCCCTTGTCTGAAAACAGGAACGGAGCGGCCGGCGTCCCCGTCGCCTTTGAAAAGGGCTTGGGAGGGCAACGAGGACGTTGCCGCCCCGTTTGACGCGGGGGCAGTTTCAATATGCGCCCTCGCGTCGCGGCTTGATTCCGGCGCGGGTTCGGTGTGACTGGAGGGATGGAATCCCAAGAACGTGGAGAGGGACGTGGCTTGCCGCGGCGGAACTTCATCCAGGGGGCGGGCTTGCTGGGCGTGGCCCTGGCGGCGGGTGTTGCTCCGGCCTTCGCGCAGGGCTCGCCGGCTTCGAGTCGGGTGCGCGTTGCCGTGATCGGGTTGGGGCGCGGGATGGATCATGTGACGGCCCTGCTCCAGGTGCCGGGTGCGGTGGTGGCGGCGGTGTGTGATGTGGACGAACGCCGGCGGGATGCGGCGGCGAAGAAGGTCGAGGAGAAGAGCAGCGTGCGTCCCACCGGTGTGGCGGACCTGCGGCGCTTGCTCGAGGACCGGGAGATCGACGCCGTCAGCATCGCGACGCCGAACTTCTGGCACGCGCCCGCGGCGATCCTCGCCTGCCGGGCGGGAAAGCACGTGTATGTGGAGAAGCCCGGCAGCCACAATGCCCGCGAAGGCGAGCGGATGGTCGAGGTGGCGGCTTCGACAGGGCGGATCGTCCAGCTGGGAACCCAGCGTCGCAGCACCGAGGCGGTGCGCGAAGCGATGGCGGCGTTGAAGGATGGAATCATCGGCCCCGTGCGGGTCGCCCGTTGCCGGTACGACAACGCGCGGACCACGATCGGCCGCGGCAAGGCGGCGCCCGTTCCCGAGTGGTTGAACTACGACCTCTGGCAGGGCCCGGTGCCGGAACGTCCGTACGTGGACAACCTCGTTCACTACAACTGGCACTGGCGTTGGCACTGGGGCGGCGGCGAGCTCGCCAACAATGGTCCCCACGCCCTCGACATCGCGCGGTGGGGATTGGGCGTGCATTACCCGCTCCGAGTCACCGCGAACGGCGGACGGTATCATTTCCAGGACGACCAGGAGACGCCGGACACGCTGACCGCCCATTTTGAGTTCGGTACGGCCGGCATCATCTGGGATGGGTCCAGCTGCCACCCGCGCAAGGCAGATGGCCCGGCGTTCGTGACCTTCTATGGCGATGGCGGGACGCTGGCGATTGATGGCAATGGTGGCTATCGGGTGGTGGATGCCGGCGGCAAGGAGTTGAAGAAGGTGGCGGGCCGGATGAGCGATGTGCCGCACTTCACGAACTTCGTTGAGGCGATCCGAGGACAGGCCAAGCTCAATGCGCCGATCTCCGAGGGCGTGAAGAGCGTGCACCTCTGTCACCTCGGCAACATTGCCTGGCGCACCGGCGGCGCGGTGGAGGTGGATCCCGCCAACGGGCACCTGAAGTCCGGCACACGGCAGCAGCGGGGCCTGTGGTCGAGGGAGTATCGCCGGGGATGGAACTTCGTGTGAGGGGGCGGGACTTCGGAGTTTTCAGTTTCAAGTTTCAAGTCGTCCCGTGCCCGATTTGTGCGGTGCGGTTCCGCCTGCTATTTCCCCGGGGTGGAACCCAGACACGCCTATATTGCGCTCAACCTCATTGAGCATCTCGGACCGGTCCGACTTCGCCAACTGCTCAACTTCTTCGGTGATCCCGTCTCGATCCTGCGCGCCGACGCGGATCAACTCCAGCAAGTCCATGGCATCGGACCTGACGTCGCCCAGGCCATCGCCGACTGGGAGTCGACCGTCGATCTGCCTGGCGAATTGCGTCGGATCGAGGAGTACGGCTGCCGGGTGCTGTGCATGGAGGACGAGGAGTACCCGCCGTTGCTGCGGGAGATCTATGATCCGCCGATCGTCCTGTACGTGAAGGGTTCCCTGAAGCCGGGCGATCGGAATGCGCTCGCGATCGTCGGGTCGAGGCAGACGACGGCTTACGGGAACGAGATCGCGCGGCGTTTCGCTTATCAGTTGGCCTACACCGGCGTGACGGTGGTGAGCGGCGGCGCGCGGGGGATCGACACGTCGGCCCATCAGGGGGCGCTCGCGGCGGGCGGGCGGACGGTGGCGGTGCTGGGGACCGGGATCAACCTGGTCTTCCCTCCCGAGAACCGGGACCTGTTCGAGCGGATCGCCTCCACCGGTGCCGTGATGACGCAGTTCCCGTTCAACCGTCCGGCCGACAAGCAGTCCTTTCCCATCCGCAACCGCATCGTCGCCGGCATGACCATCGGGACGATCGTGGTCGAGGCCAACCTGACGAGCGGCGCGATGATCACGGCCAACTTTGCCACGGACTATGGGCGGCAAGTGTTCGCCGTGCCTGGACGGATCGATTCCCCGCGGAGCAAGGGCTGCCATGATCTGATCAAGAAGGGCGCAAAGCTGTGCGAGGGGCTCGACGACGTCCTGCCGGAGTTCGAGTACCTATTCCCGCCGCCGAACCGGACCGCTCCAGCCGGAGCAGGGGCACCGCCGCCGCTGGCGTTGTCGGAGTCGGAGGAGGCGGTGCTTGGAGCCATCGGAACGGAGGAGCGCGAGGCCGATGAGGTGGTCCGCGATTCGGGTCTGCCGGCGTCGGCGGTGAACGTGGCCTTGTTCAGCCTGGAGTTGAAACGATTGGTCCGGCAACTGCCGGGGAGGAGGTTTGTGAGGGGGTAGATTCAAGTTTGAAGTTTCAGGTTTCGGATACCCGCCGGGTGAGGGCACCCGGCCTACAGTCGTTAGGACACTGGCCCCGCCTCTCGCTGGGGCATGGCCGGGGGCACCCTCCCTGAGGTCCGGAGGTCGACAGCGGACACCCGAGTAGTTAATCCTCGACCATCATGACCAAGCGAGCCCTTCGAGGAGTCCTGTGCGTGCTGGGTGCGGTGCTGCTGCCGATGTCCGTCGCGCAGGCATTGGATGCAGTTTCACCCACGGTGTCCGTGGCAGACCGGGCGGAGGTGGCCCGGGCCAACGCGAAGGCGGTCGAGGCGGCGGAGGCATTTCTGGCGAAGCTCTCGGACGCGGAACGGGCGGCGGTGCTGTTCGAGTTCTCGGACGAGGCACAGCGGGCGCGGTGGTCGAACCTGCCGACGCCACTCTTCAAGCGGAAGGGCCTGAAGGTCGGGGATCTGAAGCCGGAGCAGCGGAAGGCTGCGATGGCGGTCCTCGAGGCGGCGACGAGTCCGATGGGCTATCGGAAGACGATGGAGATCGTGACGGCGGAGGAAGTGCTGAAGCAGGGCGGGGGCAACCCGCCGAACCTGATCTTCGGCGAGGACGAGTACTACCTGTCCTTCGTGGGCAAGCCATCGGTGAAGTCGCCCTGGATGCTGCAGTTCGGCGGGCATCACCTGGCGTTGAACCTGACCTTTGGTCCGGACCAGGCCGTGCTGACCCCGAGCCACACCGCGGCCCAGCCGGCCAAGTACACTCTCAACGGCAAGACCGTCCGGCCGCTCGGCGCGGAGAACGACAAGGCGTTCGAGTTGATCAACGCCCTCGACGCCACGCAGCGGGAGGCGGCGATCATCGGGTCGGTGTTCCGGGACGTCGTGCTGGGGCCCGGTCACGACGGAAAAAAGCTGGCACCGGAAGGGGTGAAGGTCGCGACGTTCAACGCGGCGCAGAAGGCGATGCTGCTGGCGGTGGTGCGGGAATGGGTGGGCATCTCCAGTGACGCGGCCGCCAAGGTGAAGATGGCGGAGATCGAGGCCAACCTCGGCGAGACCTGGTTCGCGTGGAGCGGTCCGACGACGCCGGGCAGCGCCGCCTACTTCCGGATCCAGGGACCGACGGTTCATATCGAGTACGCGCCCCAGAACCTTGGCGGTTCCGCGGTGAACCACACGCACACGATCTACCGCGATCCTGCCAACGACTACGGTCGGAAGTTCGCGAAGCCGTGAGAACCGGTTCCCGAATCCGGGTGTTTTGGTCGGCGGCCGTGGGACTCGCGGCGGCCATGTTGTCACTCTCGGCCCACCGGCAGGACGAGTGCCTTCAGGCGGCCTTGATCGACGTCGGCGAGCAACAGGTCCGGGTGTTCCTCTCCATCACGCCGGGCATGGAGGTGGCGACGCGCTTCCGTACGGTGGTGGACACCGATGCCAATGGGATCCTGAGCGGGGCGGAGACGGCGGCGTATGCAACCAACGTGGTGAGCCAGTTGGTCCTGCGGACGGACGACGGGGAACGGCAGCTGGAATTGCGGACGTTCCGGTTCCCTGACTGGGACGCAATCCGCGGTGGGATTGGCACGATCCAGATCGAAGCCGAGGCGAAAGTCCCGGCCTGGACCGACGGTGCCCACGGCCTGCGCTTCGAGAACCGGCACCTGACCAACCTGAGCGTCTACGTGGTGGCGGCGTTGCAGCCGGAGGGCGGCCGGATCGCGATCGGTCGCCAGCATCGGAACGAGAACCAATCGGCCGTCGATATCCGGCTGACGAAGGGCGAAGTGCGGTAGGGCAACGAGGACGTTGCCGCTCCGGCATGGGGGACGGGGTGGCGATGTCCTCATCGCCTTCGGAGAAGCTTGGGAAGGCAACGAGGACGTTGCCGCTCCGTTTGAGGGAACTGCAAACTCTCCCCGGCCCTAGTCGGTGTTGAGCTTGGACTTGTTGTCGAAGGCGAACTTGAGGAGGGAGTGGGTGCCGCGGAGACCGAGCTTCTCGCAGATGTTGGCGCGGTGGTTGTCGACGGTGTTGGGACTGACGCCGAGGAGGGAGGCGATTTCCTTGGAGGTCTTGTCGTCGGCGATGAGGCGGAGGATGCGGCGTTCGGCGGGGGTGAGGCGGTCTATGCCCGGACGTTCGGATCGGAGTTGGTCGGCGGCCTGGCGGCGGCGGAGGAGAAGGCGGGTCAGGGAAGGGCTGACGTAGGGATCGCCGGCAGCGACCGCCTTGAGGCAGGCGATGAGTTCGGAGGAGGCGTTTTCCTTGAGGACATAGCCGGCGACGCCGAGGTCGAGGAAGGCGTCGAACATCTCCTTCTGGGGATGGGCCGTGAGGACGACGACCTTGACGGCAAGCTTGGAGTCCCGGATGGCGGCGGCGAACTGGAGGCCGTCGCAGCGGGGCATGTCGATGTCGACGAGGGCAACGTCAGGGTTGAACTGCCGGACCTGTTCGAGGGCTTCGGCGCCGTCGCCGGCTTCGGCAACCACCTGGATCTCGGGGCTGCGCGCGAGGACGGCGCGGAGGCCGGCGCGGAAGATGGGGTGGTCGTCGGCGATGACGAGTCGGAGGGTGCTCATGGGCTGGTTTTTGGGGTGACGGGAAAGCGGGCGAGGACGGTGGTGCCGTTGCCGGGGCGGGACTGGATGACGAGGCGTCCGCCGAGGATTCGGCCGCGTTCCTCGAGGCCGCGGAGACCGAAGGCGTGGGCGTCGTCGAGGAGGAGGGGGTCGAAGCCGCGGCCGTCGTCGCGGATGGTGAGTTCGACCTCGTTGGGCTGGCGGGAGAGCCGGACGTGGACGGAGCGGGCCTGGGCGTGCTTGAGGACGTTGCTCAGGGATTCCTGGACGATGCGGTAGAGGTTGATCTCGTTGCCGGGTTCGAGGAGGCCGTCGATGGAGTCGAGGTCGGAGTCGACGGCGAGGGTGCTGCCGTCCGAGATCCGGTCGAGGAGGGTGCGGAGGGCGAGGGTGATGCCGAGCCGGTCGAGGAGTTTGGGACGGAGGTCGTGGGTGATCTCGCGGACGTCCTCGACGGCGTGCATCGCGAGCTGGGAGATCTCGGAGAGTTGCTGCTGGGCGGCCTGTGCGTTGCTGGAGTCGAGGAGGGCGAGATCGGCGCGGTTCTTGATGACGAGGAGTTCCTGTTCGAGGGAATCGTGGAGGTCCGAGGCGATGCGGCGGCGCTCGGACTCCTGGGAGTCGATGAGCTGGCGGGCGAAGGTTTCCTGGGCCGCGCGGCGGCGTTCGAGGGCTGCGATGCGCCATCGGTGGGTGCCGGTGCCGGCGAGGATGACGATGCCGACGATGGCGACGGGGAGCCAGCGTCCCTGCCACCAGTGCGGACGGAGGATCAGTTCGAGGGTGGCGTCGGCGACCGAGGAGGCGCCGTCGTGGTTCATGGCGGAGACGCGGAACGTGTACCGGCCCGGGGGCACGCGGGTGTAGTAGGCGACGCGACGCTGGCCGAGGTCGATCCATCCGCGGTCGAAGTTCTCCAGTTGGCATCGGAACGTGAGGTCGCGCGAGGCAACGAAGGTCGGCGCGGTGAAGTGGAGCTCGAGGAAATCGCCACCCGGGGGCAGTTCAAGCGCCGCGCCGGGTTCCCGGATCTCGATCCGGGGAAGGGTGCCGCGGATGTCCGGGGAACGGTCGATCCGTTCCGGCGCGGGCACGGTCCAGTCGGCCTCAGGCAGGTCCTGGACGCGGACGACGAGGTTGGTGCCGATGCCGCTGAGGACGGCGCGTTCGATGCGTGGCCGAGGGGCGACGAGGTTCCTCGGAAGATGCCCGGGATCGATGAGGGCGACGCCACGATTGGAAGGGAACCACAGCCGTCCGTCGCGGGTGCGCATGCCGGCGGGTTGGACGGAACTGGTGAGTTCGAGCGAGCGCAGGCCATCGGCACGATTGTAGAGGTTGGCGTGGAAGCGCGGGGCGCGGTGGTCTGCGACGGCATGGAGTTCGGCCTTGGGAACGGAGAAGACGCCACGGCCGCAGGAGAACCAGAAGCTACCGAGCCCGTCGTCGATCATCTGGTAGACAGAGGAATCAGGAAGCCCCTCGGTGCTGGAGAAATGGCTGAACCGGCCGTCCCTATAGCGGAACAGGCCGCGGTCGAGGGTGCCGATCCAGACGGTGCCATCGGGTTCGGCGAGCAGGCTGACGACGATCTCGATGGGGTGACCGTCCGCGGCTGCCCAGTTGGTGACGACCTGGTTTCCGCGGACGAGGTTGAGGCCGTAGGAGGTTCCAACCCAGAGCGAGCCGTCGGGGGACTTGCAGATGGAACGGACATCGTCGTTGGAGAGGCCGTTGGTGCCGGTGAGGGTGGAGACGGAAAGGTCGGGGCGGATGGTGTGGAAGCCGCGGGTGGAACCCATCCAGACGTTGCCGGCTTCGTCGCCGGTGATGCACCAGATGGCGACGGGCTGCCGCCGGCCGTACATGAGGAAGGGAGCGAACTTGCCGTCCCGGTAGCGGACAGGGCCTGCGGTGCGGGTGCCGAGCCAGAGGGTGCCGTCGGGCGCTTCGTAGGCGGAGAAGAGGAAATCGTCAGGGAGTCCGTTGGTCTTGGTGAAGTATTGGATCCCGGAGGGGGTGATGCGATTGAGCCCGCCGGCGGTGGCGAGCCAGACCGAGCCGTCGCGGCCCTCGGCGGTCGAGGTGACCTCGTTGTGGGACAGGCCCTCGGGTTGGCCGATGGAGGTGAACTTGGTCCGCTGGAGTTGGGCGAGTCCAAGGCCATCGGTGGCAGCCCAGATGGAACCCTCGCGATCCTGGAGCAGGATGCTGGAGCCGCGGGTGGAGAAGCCGGATCCGATCTGTTGCCGGGAGGTGCGCCCGCCGAGGAGATGGTGAAGCTCGCTCTGGGTGGCGAGCCACAATTCGCCGGGCGAGGACTCCAGGACGCCCTGGACGGGGCCGGGCGCGTTGCCGGGCCAGGCGGCAGGGTGGAGTCGACCGCCCTCGTAGACCCAAAGCCCGCGCTGGCAACCCGCCCAGATGCGGCCTTCGAGACCCGGTTGGAGGACGGTCCACTGGGTGGACCCTTCCAGGCCCTCGGCGGGAACCCGGAACCAGTTCGTCCCATCCCAGCGCCAGATGCCGGACCTGGGGGTGGCGACGATGGCGGAGCCGTCGGGAGCCTCGGCGACCCCGACGATGAAGAGGGCATCGGAGTTGGGCGGCGGGATCTGCCGGAACCGCTCGCCCGACCGGACGAAGAGCCCGCCGCCGTCCGTGCCGGCCCAGATGCGGCCGTCGCGCCCGAGGGCGAGGGCCCGGACCTGTTCGTTCGAGAGGCCTTCTGCGGGTCCGAAGTGCTGGAAGTTGGGGCCGCGCTTCCGGAGGACGCCCCCGCCGGAGACGGCGATCCAGAGGTCGCCGTCGTCGGACTCGACGAGGTGGCTGACACGGTTGAGGCGGAAGGCGGGAGTGTTGCGGTTGTGGAAGGTCTCGAAACGGACGCCGTCGAAGCGGATAAGGCCTTCGTCGGTGCCTATCCAGAGGTAGCCGTCGCGGGACTGGAGGAGGGCGGTGATGGTCTCGATCGGCAGGCCGTCCTCGAGTCGCCAGGCTCGGAGCGAGAGGGTGGGCAGGGAGAGGTTGGTCTCGGCGGCGAGCAGGCGGGCCGTGAGGGATCGGAACGCGAGGAGGCCCAGGCCGAGGACGACGAGGAGTCGCCAAGCCGTCAGGAATCGGGGCATCCGGGCGCAAACAGGCATGTCTGGGTTGTTCGCTGCCATAGAAGGGCGTCGGATGCGAGCCTCGGTTGGGTTGGGAGTTGCCAGTTTCCAGTCCCCAGATGCCATGCCGAGGCAACGACGGTGCCGAAGCTGACGGTGAACGGTGGCGTGCCGACGATCGTCGAGGTGCCGTTCAGCAAGGACTTCGAATGGCTGCACGACCGGACGACCACCTTTGGGTCCAACGGGGGGCGGTAAGGGGGAGTTGGAGGTTTTTGGGTTTGAGGCGAGTTGCCGGTTCCCAGATGCCAGGTTTCCTCAGTTTGGCCGCATCCAGATTCTGCCCCGTTTGAAGACCGGAGCGGGGTGGCCACGTCCTCGTCGCGTACGCCGGAGGCGTTCCAGACGATAGCCCATGGTTGGCGCGTCAGCGCCTACCCGGGAAAGACGTGAGAAAATCGATTCGTACCCCGGCAGAGGTGCGAGGCGGCCGGTTTGCGGAGGCGCCCGGGATCCGCTGCCACGCCGCGAATCGAGGAAGAGCGCGCCGGCTGCAACCCTTGCCAGGGTTGATGTCGAGATGGGGCGAGGGACCCGGGGTCGCTTCGCACCCCGGGCTACCGGCTGAAACGCCTCCGGCGTTGTCGTAACGAGACGGGGCCTGGAGAGAGTTGCAAGTGACCAGCCCCAGCCTCCTGACGTCGGCTGCTACGGATGGGGGTGGCCGACGAGGTGACGAGGCGGGACTCAAGAGCGGCCTCCAGATGGCTACTCCACGCCGCGTGGGGGCACGCGGCCTACAAGCGAGGGCACTGGAGTCTGGCGACTGGGAACTCCTCCCCGGGCCCGCCTCCGGACGTTGGCGGCTACGCTGCCGTGGGGCTTGGCGAAGCGGGTTGGGGCTGTCAGGTTGCCCGGCATATCAGCATGAGTGCATGGATTGGCAGGTTCTCCTCGTGGGTGACGGTCCTCGTGGCGGCGGTTCCAGCCGGCCTTGCGCAGGGCACGTTCCTCTTCACCAACAGCAACGGTGCAAGGACGGTTCCGTTCACGGATTGCGACGGCAAGCCAGTAGGGGGTGAAGGCTACCGGGTGGAGGTCCTGGTGTTGAACCCGAAGACGGGCGCGGTGGATCCGGGGGTGGAACTGCTGGCCACCGGGGGAACAAACTGGGTCAAGCTGGCACCGGTGGGGTTCCTGGAGGGAAAGGCGGCGGGGATCTTCGCGGGAGGGACGGTGCGGGTGCCTTTCATTGCCCCCGGACAGGAGGCCAAGCTGACGGTGCGCGCATGGCAGGTTTCGACGGGAGCGGACTTCGCGTCGGCCAAGGTCCGGGGCGAGACGAACATCACGATCAAGCTGGGGGCGGTGGGGAGTCCGCCGTCGTTTCCGTCGCGGTTGCGTCCGTTGCAGGGGTTGAAGCTCTGTCCGGTGAAGTGAGCCTGGAAACGGCAGCTCGTTGAACCGCAGATGTCGCCGATTCCACAGCTGGAGGGGTTGGACCACCGAATCCATGCTGGGTTTGGGTGTCGCCTCGCAGGTGCGCGGGTGTTCCACTTCAGGTCCGTGTCTATCGGCGTCATCTGCGTCATCGGCGGTTTCAACAGCCTTCTCCAGGTTGAACGGAAGCCGTGATGACCCGCTCGGACGGGGATGCTGGCCAGCCAATCTGATTGCATGATCCGCAAACCACTGTTGGTGCTGGCCACCGGGTTGGCCCTTTCGCTCCCTGCCGCTCCGCCGGTGGTCATCTCCGAATTCCTGGCGACCAATGCCCGAGGGTTGAAGGACGCGCGGGGCGGCACCCCGGACTGGATCGAGTTGCACAACCGGAGCGGGGCGGTGGTGGACCTGGGCGGGTACCGTCTGACGGACAATGCACGCCGGCCGGACAAGTGGGTACTGCCCTCGGTGTCGCTGCCGGCCGGGGGGCGGTTGGTGATCCAGGCCACGGGCCGGGAGCAGCGGGATCCGGCGCGTCCGCTGGAAGCTCCGTTCAAGCTCGCGGGAGAAGGCGGATATCTGGCGTTGAGCGCGCCGGACGGGGAGGTCGCGACGGCCTTTGCGCCGGGTTATCCGGTGCAGCTACCGGACGTGTCGTTCGGGTTTGCGACGCCGGAGTCAGCGGTGCCGTGGTATCTGCCGCGACCGACGCCCGGGAAGCCCAACCTCGCTGAGGGTGAACGGCCCGGGCCGGCATTGGCGGAGGCGGCGCAGGACCCGACGCAGGCGGTGCGGCCGGGCGAGCCGCTCCGCGTCTCGGTGCGCGTGATCCCGAACGGGGCCGCGATTGCCCAGGTCCGGGCGGTGCATCGTGTGAGCTTCGGCGCGGAAAGGATCGTCGCGCTGAACGATGCCGGGACGGGAGGCGACGGGAAGGCTGCGGACGGCGTCTGGACCGGGACGATTCCGACCGACGGCGCGGCGGACGGCGCAATGGTGCGCTGGCGGTTCGAGGCAGTGGATGCGGCCGGTGCGACCAATCGATGGCCACTGTTTCCGGATCGGGAACGGAGTTCGCGTTACCTGGGAACACTGGTGGGCGGCGGCGCGGTGACGAGTGCGTTGCCCGTGTTCCACCTGTTCGTCGAACGGGGTTCGATCGGGGAGATGGACTCCGATTCGGGGGCGCGGGCGTGCGTGTGGCACGATGGGGAATTCTACGACAACATCCGGATCAAGATCCGGGGCAACACGACGGCGGGCTTTCCGAAGAAGTCGCATCGGCTGGAATTCAACGCCGATCATCCGTTGCGGCATGGGGCGGGCGGCGGGCGCATCCGGAACACTTCGTTGATGGCGGAGTGGGGGGACCCGAGCTACCTGCGACAGCACCTGTCCTTCTGGCTGATGGCGCAGGCGGGTGTGCCGGCCCCGTTCCACGAACCGGTGCGGGTGCAGTTGAACGGGAAGTTCTTCCAGTTGGCGATGCACTCGCAGGTGCTGGGCGAGGAGTTGCTGGAGCGGACGGGACTGGATCCGGACGGGGCCTTGTACAAGGCGGTGGGGACCGTGACGCCCGACATGAACAGCTCCGGCGGCATGGAGAAGAAGACGCGTCGTCAGGAGGACTACGCCGACTACATGAAGTTCTCCGAGGCGCTGGGGCGGCGCCGCACCAGTACCGGGCGGGAGGCCGAGTTGTTCGATCGGTGCGACATCCCGGGCGTGATCAATTACATGGCGGTGGCGCGGTTGACGCAGGAGGACGACGACATCTGGGCGAACATGTCGCTCTACTGCGATTCGGAGGGTTCGAAACGATGGAGACCGGTGGCGTTCGACATGAACGTGTCGTGGGGCTTGAGCTTTGGCGCCGGCGGGATCCTGGCGAACCAGGATGAGTTCCGTAGCCATCCGTTCTGGGGGGCTTCGGGAATCGGGAGCAACCAGGGGCACAACGAGCTGTATGACGTCATCGTGCGGACGACGGAGACGCGGGAGATGCTGGTGCGCCGGATGCGGACATTGATGGACCGTTACTGGCAGCCTCCGGGAACCCCGGAAGGCGAGCGGGTGCTCGAGCGGCATATCGCCGAGATGCTGAAGAAGATGGCGCCCGAGGCGGCCCTGGACCGGGCGATGTGGGGCGAGTCATGGAACGCGGCACAAGGCGCCACGCCGGAACGCTCGATGGAGCTGGGCGTTCGCGACCTGCAACGACGGTTCATCGACCTCCGTCGAAAACACTTCTACGTGACCCACTGTGCGACCAACGAGGCGCGGAAGGTTGGAGTGGGCACGCGGCTGAGCGCGGGGATTCCCGGACCGCAGCCGGACGCCTGCGTCATCCGGATCGCGGGCTCAGGCCTGGGCGACACACAGCGCGGTGATTGGATCCGGCTGACGAACACGCATCCGTTCGCCGTGGACGTCTCCGGTTGGAAGCTGGGCGGGGACGTGAAGTTCCCGCTGCCCGCGGGCATGGTGATTCCCTCCCAAGGCGAAGCGATCGTGGCGGCGAGCGAGTCGGGATTCCTTTCGCGGACGAACACGCCGATGCGGGGCCAGCGTTGGCTGGTGGTGGGAGGGTTCAAGGGCAGCCTGCGCAAGGCGCGGCGCGTGGAGGTCGTCGATGCCGCCGGACGTGTGGTCCACCAGTGGACGGTGCCGGCGAAGCCTTGATGGGGGGCAACGGGCAATCCGCGGATGGAGTTCCCCAAGATCGATGCGGGTTGTTCGGGGAATAGCGTTTGCGGGGTGGGCTTCGGTGGGCAGGTTGGTGATGGGATACGATGAAGAGTCCGGACATCACCGCATGGCACGAGTTGGAGACCGAGAAGGTGGCCCGTCTGCTGGAGGCCGACTTGAAGCGAGGGCTGTCGGCAGACGAGGTGCGCAGCCGGCAGGCGCGATTCGGATTGAACCGGGTGACGGCGAAGGCGCGGATCAGTCCGTTGCGGCAGTTCCTGCTGCAGTTCCATCAACCGCTGGTCTACGTGCTGCTCGCGGCGGCAGCGATCACCGGGTTCCTCGGAGAACACGTGGATTCGGGCGTGATCCTCGCAGTCGTGGTGGTCAATGCCATCGTTGGATACCTGCAGGAATCGAAGGCCGGGAAGGCGATCGAGGCGCTGGCCCGCATGGTGACGACGGAGGCCACCGTGCGCCGGGGCGGCGTGCGGTTGCGGGTGCCGTCGGTCGACCTGGTTCCGGGCGACGTCGTGCTGCTGCAATCGGGGGACCGCGTCCCGGCTGACCTGCGCCTGTTCTGGGTCCGGGGATTGCAGGTGGACGAGTCTTCACTGACCGGGGAATCGGTCCCGGCCAGCAAGCATGCGAATCCGCTGGCCCTCGATACGATCCTGGCGGACCGGTGCAACCTGGCCTACGCGGGTACGCTGGTGATCTCGGGTCAGGCCGAGGGCGTGGTCTGGGGAACCGGCGACCGGACCGAGTCGGGTCGGATTGCCAAGCTGATCGGGGAGGCGGACGAGATGGTGACGCCCCTGACGCGCAAGATCAGCGAGTTCAGTCGGTTGTTGTTGTGGGCGATCCTGGCGTTGTCGGTGGTGACGTTCGCGGTGGGCATCTGGCGGGGCGAAAAGCCGGTGGAGATGTTCATGGCGGCGGTGGCCCTGGCGGTCGGAGCGATCCCCGAAGGATTGCCAGCGGCCGTGACGATCACGCTCGCCATCGGCGTCGGGCGGATGGCACGGCGACGGGCGATCATCCGAAGCCTCCCGGCTGTCGAGACGTTGGGCGGGACCACGGTGATCTGCTCGGACAAGACCGGAACGCTGACCGAAAACCAGATGACGGTTCGCGAGGTGCACGCGGGAGGGCGGACGTATGAGGTCACGGGGGCTGGGTACGATCCGGCGGGAGAGGTCAGGCGCGAGGGGAGGATGGTGGAGTTGCCGGAAGAACCCTCGTTGGCCGAGTGCCTGACCGCCGGGTTGCTCTGCAACGATTCCCAGTTGGTGCTGGCGGGCGGGCGGCATCAGGCGGAGGGCGACCCGACCGAAGTGGCGCTGCTGGTGGTCGCGCAGAAGGCGGGGTTGGTGCATGCGGATCTTCACGGGGCAACGCCCCGTCTGGACATGATCCCGTTCGAGTCGGAGCACATGTTCCGGGCCACGTTGCATGACGCCGGGTCGGGCCGGGTGATCTACAAGGTGGGCGCGATGGAACGTCTGTTGCCGCGGTGCACGGACGCGATGGGGCCGGATGGATCGCTGGTGCCGCTCGACGTCGCGGCGGTGCATGCGGCGGCGGATTCCATGGCCACGCGCGGAATGCGGGTGCTGGCGTTCGTGCGGCGGCATGTCGAGGCGGCGCACGGGACGCTGGAGCACCAGCACGTGGCGGCGGGCATGACGTTCCTGGGGTTGCAGGGCATGATGGATCCGCCGCGTGCGGAGGCGATCCGGGCGGTTGCCCGATGCCGGAGTGCGGGCATCGCGGTGAAGATGATCACCGGCGACCACTTGGTGACGGCCCGTGCAATCGCGCTTCAGATCGGGTTGGCGGGGCCCGAGGTCGAGGCGATTTCCGGTCGCGAGTTGGAGAAGCTTTCCGATGCGGAATTGTCCGGAGTGGTCGAGCGGGTGTCCGTGTTCGCGCGGGTGGCCCCGGAGCAGAAGCACCGGTTGGTGAAGGCGCTCCAGGCGCGCGGGCACGTCGTGGCGATGACCGGGGATGGCGTGAACGATGCGCCAGCAGTGCGTCAGGCGGACATCGGGATCGCGATGGGAATCGCGGGCACGGACGTGGCGAAGGGAGCCGCGGACATGATCCTGACGGATGACAACTTCGCGTCGATCGAGGCGGCGGTGGAGGAGGGGCGAAGCGTGTTCGACAACCTGACGAAGTTCATCGTCTGGACGATCCCGACGAACATGGGCGAGGGGTTGATCCTCCTGCTGTCGATCTTTGCGGGGATCACGTTGCCGGTCCTTCCGGTGCAGTTGCTGTGGGTCAACCTGACGACGGCCATCTTCCTCGGGCTGACGCTGGTGTTTGAACCCAACGAGAAGGACGTGATGGCGCGTCCGCCGCGGGATCCGCGGGAGCCGATCCTGACGATCCCGCTGCTGATGCGGACCGGGTTGGTGACCTTGATCCTCGTCGTGGGATGCCTGGCGCAGTTCTTCTGGGAGACGCGCGTCGCGGGGGAGTCGGTGGTCGTGGCGCGGACCGTCGTGGTGAACACGATCGTGATGGTGGAGTTGTTCTATCTTTTGAACTGCCGCTCGCTCACGCATTCGGTGTGGTCGGTGGGCTGGTTCTCGAATCCGTGGCTGCTGGTGGGATGCGCCGGGATGATGGCGGCGCAGATGGCGTTCACCTACGTGCCGGTGTTGAACGGATGGTTCGGGAGCGCACCGGTGCCGCTGGAGTCGTGGCTGCGGATCCTGGGCGTGGGTGTGCTGGCGTTGATGGCCGTCGGGTTCGAGAAGTGGGTGCGGTTCGGGAGGGGGCGAGGCCCCGCGATTCAGGCGTGAGCTGGGCTTTTGCAGGCCGCGTGCCCCCACGCGGCGCGATTGTCGCATTCGCCGGGTGAGGGCACCCGGCCTACAGGCGAGGAGGCGGGTTGAGCCCATTCCTGTAGGCCGCGTGCCCCCACGCGGCGAAATCGTCGCATTCGCCGGGTGAGGGCACCCGGCCTACAGGCGAGGGGGCGGGCTTCGGTGGGGATTGAAAAGCAAGGTGGATTCGAGGGCCGCTTGCGGGTGAGTGTTGCAGGGATGCGACCACTGAGGTTGGGAATTGTCGGGGCGGGATTCATCGCGGACGTCATCGCGAATTCGATCCGCGAGTCGGACTCCGTCGTGTTGGCGGGCGTGGCGAGCCGTCGGGTGGAGACGGCGCAGGCCTTGGCGTCGAAGCACGGCGGGGTGCGCGTGTTTGGAACGTGGGCGGAGTTGGTGGCGTCGGACGAAATCGATGCCGTCTACATCGCGACGCCGACGGTGGCACGCGAGGAGATCGCCATCGCGGCGGCAGCGAAGGGCAAGCATGTGCTGGCGGAGAAGCCGTTCCGGGACCTGGCTTCGCTCCGGCGGATCACGTCGGCCTGCCGCGCGGCGGGTGTGGCCTTCATGGATGCCACGCACTTCAGCCATCACCCGCGCACGACGGCGATCCGCGCGCAGATGGCGGAACGCATCGGGCCGATCGAGGCGATCTACACCTCCTTCTTCTTTCCCTCGGCCGACCGGAACAACATCCGCCTGCAACCGGACAAGGAGCCGACGGGTGCGATCGGTGACATGGCGTGGTATTCGATGCGGGCCGTGGCGGAGTTCACGCCGGAGACGGCGACGTTGGTGGGAGCGCATGGGTTTGCGCGCAAGGACGCGGTGACGGGCGGGTTCCTGCGGGGAGCGGGCGTGGTGCAGTTGTCGGATGGCTGCACGTCGACGTGGGACGCGGGCTATACGGTGGGTGCCTGCCTGATGGACCTGCAATTGATGGGACAGAAGGGGGTGATCCACCTGGACGACTTCGTGCTGGATTGGGTGGGTGGGTTCCTCATTCCGGAGCCCGGGCATCGGGTCGGGTTCACGTACAAGGCTGGCTTGGCGGGGCCGTCGGGATTCGAGCGGGTGGTGACTCCGGCATTCCGTCGGCAGTCGGTGCAGCTGCTGGAAGACTTCGCGCGATTGTCACTGGAGCCGCGCGGCGCGGAGGTCGAGGCGAGCATCCGGTTGAGCGAGCGGACGCAGGGATTGGTGGATGCGATCTTCGGGAGCCTCACGGTGACGGCCTGAGCGAAGGGCAAATTCCATGAAGCCGATTGTCAGCCAGTTGATCGAGCGATACGCCCTCAAGCCGCTTCCGGTGGAGGGGACGTTGTTTGCGCAGACCTATAGGACGATCGCGGAGGTGGCCCCGGGCCATCCAACGGGGACGGCGATGATCGGGATGTACTGCGAGGAACCGCGAAGCGAATCGTTGTTCCATCGGCTGACGATCGACGAGGTGTGGCACTTCTACAGCGGGGATCCGCTGCGCCTGATCCTGCTGTATCCGGATGGATCCAGCCGCGACGTGATCCTGGGTCCGGATCCACTGGCGGGGCAGGAGGTGCAGTTCGTGGTGCCGGCTGGCGTGTGGCAGGCGGGGCATCTGGTCGATGGGGGAACCTATGCGTTGTACGGGTGCACGCTCGCGCCCGGGTTCGTGCCGGAGATCTTCGAGGCCGGGACGGTGGAGAAGCTGTTGGCGAGGTATCCGGATCGGGAGGCGGATATCCGGCGGTATGGGTGTGGGTAGCCAACAACGGGTGCAAACTTCGAATGGCTCCGGTTGCACAGGGGGGCTTGTGGCGCGTAACGTCGACGTGATGAGCGACGTGGAAAGTCCGTTGGCGAAAGGAGCGGGGTGCCTGCCCGGCTACCGATCCCGGATGGGCGTCCATGACGAGCTTTGTGACGCGTCGGGTGGGTTGAGGCCGGTGTGGCGGGAGTTGGTTCCGCAGTTGGCGGTGTTGGGTGGCGTGGAACTGGCGCGGCGAAGGGACACGGCGCGGAGGCTCCTGAGGGAGCATGGCGTCACGTACAATGTCTACGGTTCGGAGGAGGGATTGGAGCGGGGCTGGACGCTGGATCTGATTCCGTTTTGCGTGGAGCCGTCGGAGTGGGCGCAGATCGAGCGCGGCTTGATCCAGCGGACGCGCCTGCTGGACCGGTTGCTTTGTGATCTTTACGGGCCGCAGCACACGGTGAAGGAGGGTTGGGTCCCGGCGGCACTGGTGCATGGAAGCGGGGCATTCCTGAGGCCGTGCCATGAGTTGCATCCGCCCGGGGGACGGCATCTCTACCTGCATGCGGTGGACCTGGCGCGCCGCCCAGACGGGCGATGGTGCGTGTTGGCAGACCGGACGCAGGCACCCTCGGGCGCGGGCTATGCGCTGGAAAACCGGATCATCCTGTCGCGCGTGTTGCCGGATGAGTTCCGGGAGTGCGGCGTTGCGCGCCTCGCGGGTTTCTTTGCCGGCTTGCGCGACGGGTTGCGGGCGGCGGCACCCCGACCGGCGGGGACTCCGAACGTGGTGTTGCTGACGCCGGGACCTTACAACGAGACGTACTTCGAGCACGCGTACCTGGCGCGTTACCTGGGCTTCCCGCTGGTGGAAGGGGGCGACCTGACGGTGCGGGATCGTCGGGTCTACCTGAAGACCCTGGAAGGGCTGAGGCCCGTGGACGTGATCCTGCGGCGGGTGGACGACACGTTCTGCGATCCGCTGGAACTGCGGGCCGAATCGTTCCTGGGGATCGCGGGACTGGTGGATGCCGCGCGCGCTGGGAACGTCGTGATCGCGAACGCGCTGGGCGCTGGCTTGGTGGAATCGCCTGCGTTCCTCCCGTTCCTTCCGGAGTTGTCGCGTCGGATGCTGGGTGAGGAACTGCTGCTGAAGTCGGCGGCGACGTGGTGGGCGGGGCAGGCGGCGGGACGGCGCGAGGCTTTGGCAGCCACGGGACGGGTGGTGTGGAAGCGGACGTTTGGCGGCGCGGCGGACCCTGTCTTCAGCGAAGAGCTGGAAGGCGAGACGCGGCGGCGGTTCCTGGCGCGATTGGAAGGGGCGCCGGCAGAGTACGTGGCGCAGGAGCGGATTGAGCTTTCGACTACACCGGTCTGGAACGGCGAACTGTGGGAGCCGCGGCCGCTGGTATTGCGGGCCTATGTCGCGGCGAGTGGCCCGGATTCCTACGTGGTGATGCCGGGCGGGCTGACGCGGTTTTCATTGTCGCCGGATTCGCCGGTCGTCTCGGCGCAGCGGGGCGGTGGATCGAAGGATACGTGGGTGTTTTCGGATGGGCCGGTGGATCCGGTGACGCTCCTGAAGCCGGGTGGACAGGTGGTGCGGTTGGACCGGGCACCGGCGGACGTGCCGAGCCGGGTGGCGGACAACCTGTACTGGTTGGGGCGCTATGCGGAACGGCTCGAGCATCAGGTGCGGCTGCTGCGGGCGACGTTCCATCGGTTGGGCGGGGAGACGACACATGATGGTCACGCCGAACTGACCGGTCTGGTGCAGGTGCTGGTCTCGCTGGGGCACCTGCCGGACCGTTTCGGCCGCGATGCGGATGATGTTGAGTTGGCAGAGGCATTGATGGGCCTGCTGCATCAGGCCAACCGGCCGGGAAGCGTCCGCGACATGCTGACGCGACTGCGGTACATCACGACGGCGGTCCGGGACCGGCTGTCGAATGATACCTGGCGGATCTTCCAGCGGTTGCAGGGGGACGGTCACCTGACGGGTGGGCAGGCGACGCTGGCGGAAGTGCCGGCAATGCTGAACACGCTGGTGGTCGACCTGGCGGCATTCTCCGGGATGGAGATGGAGAACATGACCCGCGGGCACGCTTGGCGTTTCCTCGACATCGGGCGGCGCGTGGAACGTTCGGTGAACCTGCTGGGATTGGTCCGGGCGGTGTTGCAGTCCGGCCCGTCGAATCCTTCGGTGCTGGCGCCGCTGCTGGAGGTGGCCGACTCCGTGATGACGTACCGGCGCCGGTACTTCGAACAGATCCATCTCGCCACGGTGCTGGACCTCGTGTTGGCGGATGAGTCCAACCCGCGTGCCCTGGCCTTCCAGTTGGAGACGTTGCACGAGCACATCGAGTACCTGCCGCGCGACCGTTGGGCGAAATCGGAGCCGCAGGAGGAGCGGGCGCTGCTCTCCGTGTCGGAGCTGCTCCATGGGACGGATCTCGGGGTGGTGTCGGCGCGGGCGGAGGCGGGCGACATCGAGGAGGTGGACGCGGTGTTGCGGCGTTTGACCGACGGTCTTTGTTCCGTGTCGGATCACCTGACGCACCGCTATTTCAGTCACGCGGTCGTCCGGGCCAGCTGAAGTCGAGCGCGCCATGAAGTACCGGATCACCCACGTCACGACCTACTCCTACGCCGCGGAGGTGTCGGTCTCGCATCACCTGTTGCACCTCCGCCCACGCGACCTGCCGCGCCAGCGGGTGGAGTGCTTCGATCTGGTGGTGCAGCCGGAGGCCTCGGTCCAGTCGCAGCGGTTGGACTACTTCGGGAATTTCGCGGACGTCATCACGGTGGAGAGCGCGCACCGGCAACTTGAGATCGTGGCGGGCAGCCGGGTGGAGGTGTCACCGCCCCCGCCGCGGGCCGGAGTGGAATCGCCGTCTTGGGAACGGGTCGCGGAGTCGTGCCGGGGTGAGGGTTGGGATGATGCGACGGAGGCGGGCGAGTACCGGTTTGATTCGCCGAACGTGCGTCGGAGCGAGGCAGCGCTGGAGTACGCGCGGCCGAGCTTTCCCGTGGGGCGACCGTGGCTGGAGGCGGTGTCGTCGCTGAGTACCCGGATCCACCGGGAATTCCGCTTTGATCCCAAGGCGACGAGTGTGGCGACGCCGGTGGAAGACGTGCTGAAGGGGCGCAAGGGCGTCTGCCAGGACTTCGCGCACCTCATGCTGGCCTGCCTGCGGAGCGTGGGCCTGCCGGGCCGGTATGTGTCCGGGTATCTGGAGACGCTGCCGCCACCGGGGCGGGCGCGGTTGGTCGGAGCGGACGCGTCGCATGCCTGGGTGTCCGCGTGGTGCCCCGGTCTGGGCTGGATTGATTTTGACCCGACCAATGACATCGAGCCGGGCGAGCGGCATGTGACGGTGGCGTGGGGGCGGGACTTTTCGGACGTGAGTCCCGTGCGGGGCGTGCTGGTGGGAAGCGGGGAGCATGTGCTGAAGGTGTCCGTCGATGTGGAACCGTTGGAGGTCCGTGGGCCGACGGGAGCGGAGGCGGGTGAAGGTTCCTTGGGAGGGGGACAGCGTCAGGAACAGTCGCAGACCCACTCCCAATCGCAGTCGCAGTCGCAGTTGGCTGGGTGAGGCAGGGGAGACCGGCAAGCATGACACCTTGGCTGATACTGGCGGTGGCGGGGGCGTACTTCGGGGTCCTGTGCACGATCGCGTGGTGGACGGGGCGGAAGGCGGATGCGGCGGGGTACTTCCTCGGGAACCGGCAGTCGCCCTGGTACGTGGTGGCGTTCGGGTTGATCGGGGATTCGTTGTCCGGGGTGACGTACATCTCGGTGCCGGGGAAGGTGGCGGTGGACCGGTTCGGGTACTTCCAGATGGTGCTGGGCTACGTGCTGGGATACGCGTTGATCGCGGAGGTCCTGATCCCGATGTATTACCGGCTGAACCTGACGTCGATCTACGGGTTCCTGGGTGAACGGTTCGGGGCGGTGGCGCAGAAGACGGGTTCGGGGTTCTTCCTGCTCTCGCGGATGCTGGGCGCGGCGGCGCGGCTGTATCTGGCGGCGAACGTGTTTCAGAAGTTCGTGTTTGAAGAAATGGGGGTGCCCTTCTTCGTGACGGTGTCGGGGATCATCCTGCTGATGCTGGCGTACACGCTGAAGGGAGGGATCCGGACGTTGGTGTGGACGGATTCCTTCCAGAGCCTGTTCCTGGTGCTGGGTGTGGTGTTGAGCCTGATCATCATCGGGCAGGACCTGGGGCTTGGGGTGGGCGGGATGGTGACGCGGGTGTGGGAGAGCGAGATGTCCGGGGTGTTTAACTGGGACTGGCGTTCGCCGGGCTACTTCTGGAAGCAGTTCCTGAGCGGGGCTGCGATCACGCTGGTGATGACCGGTCTCGACCAGAACAACATGCAGAAGAGCCTGTCGTGCCCGACGCCGGGCACGGCGAAGAAGAACCTGTACTCGTTCGCGTTGGTGCAGGTTCCCGTGAACCTGTTCTTTCTGTCGTTGGGAGTGCTGCTGTTCGGGTACGCCAAGGAGCGCGGGGTGGCCATTCCCACGAGCACGGACCAACTGTTTCCGACGCTGGCCCTGCAGCATCTGGGGACCTGGGCCGCAGTGGTGTTCGTGCTGGGGTTGACGGCCGCGACGTTCAACAGCGCTGACTCGGTGCTCACCACGCTGACGACGTCATTCTGCTTCGATTTCCTCGGGCTGGAACGGAGGGAAGACCTGAGCACGGCGGAGAAGGACCGGCGTCGTCGTTGGGTACACTTCGGGTTCTCGATGCTGTTGCTGTGGGTGATTGTGGCGTTCAAGGCGGCGGGGACGATGGCGGTGATCGACCTGGTGATGAAGCTGGCGTCGTTCACGTATGGGCCGTTGCTGGGATTGTTTGCCTTGGGGTTGGCGACGCGGATCCGGGTGAGCGGACCCTGGGTGCCGGTGGTGTGCGTGGCGGCACCGGTGGTGTGCTGGGAATTGTCGCAGCACTCGGCAACGTGGCTGGGCGGCTACAAGTTCGGGACGGAACTGCTGTTGCTGAACGGGGCGCTGACGATGCTGGGACTGGTGCTGCTGGCGAGGCGGGGAAAGTCCCAAGTTTGAAGATTCAGGTTTCAAGGGATTGTAGGCCGGGTGCCCTCACCCGGCGGATGTTGGGATCGCGCCGCGTGGGGGCACGCGGCCTACAGTTGCTCGGGACTTCACGAGGGCTTTGCTTCCGGGGCGGGCGGGAGTTAGCGTTGAGACATGAGCTTTCTGCTATCGCGTCGGGTGTGGGCTTTGGGATTGGTGGCTGGGATGAGCCTTTGGAGCGTGGGGTGCTCAAAAGATGACGACCATGACCATGCGGCGCACGGTGGTGGCGGGCATGCGCACGAGGCGAAGAATGGTGGGCAGTTGGTGGAGGTCGGGAAGCACCAGTTCAACTTCGAACTGCTGCCCGACGCCAAGGCCGGGAAGCTGACGGCGTGGGTCTTGGATGCGCATGCCGAGAACTACGTGCGGATCGCGGCGCCGACCTTGCAGGTGAAGGCGACCGTGGACGGTCAGGATAAGGTGCTGGTGTTGGCGGCGGTCGCCAATGCGGCCTCGGGCGAGAAGGTGGGAGAGACCTCCCAGTTCGAGGGGGCAGCGGAGTGGTTGAAGACCGCCAACGGCTTTTCCGGGAAGATCATCGGGGTGACACTCGGTGGGCAGAATTTCGGCGACGTGGCGTTTGAGTTGAAGGCGGCCAAGTAACCGGGCAGGCGATCGGCTGTCAGAATCATCAACGAGCGGAGGCAATCATGGAACGACGTGCAGTGAAGTCAGTGATCCAGGGCGGAATCGGGTTTGTGTCGGCGGCGGTGGTGGGCTCGATCCTGTTTGCCCAAGCGCCAGCGACGAAGGCGCCGCGCGGCGAGCCGATCAAGCCATTGGCCCCGCGGGGTGAGCCGATCCAGACCTTGAAGCCCGGCGGTGCGCCGACGAATGCGCCGGCGTCGGCCGCGGAGGCACCGGTGAAGGCGGGCATGCAGGAAGTCGGCTTCGACAAGCTGGCCGGGTTCAACTACGTCGTGCCGGAATACACGGGGACGACGCCTCCGCCCTCGCCGGACACGAACCAGATCCCGGCCACGATCAAGGCCTATGACGGGCGCAAGGTGGCAATCAAGGGGTTCATGCTTCCGCTCAAGGTGAAGGAGGGAAAGGTGACGGAGTTGCTGCTGATGCGCGACCAGTCGATGTGTTGCTTCGGCGCGGTTCCCAAGATCAATGAGTTCCTGACGGTGAAGATGGTCGGGGACGGCACGAAGGCGGTGATGGACCAAGCCGTGACACTGGTGGGGACCTTGAAGGTGGGCGAGTTCAGCGAGAACGGGTATCTGCTGGGCATCTACCAGATGGACGCCGAACGCGCGGAAGGCCCTGGGCTTTGATGGCGAAGCTTGAAGATTGGTGATTCAAGTTTGAGGGAGGGGCCGAAGAATTTCCGGATCGAAGATTGAGGCGGCAGGCACCGGTGGTGTCTGAGTCCCGGGAGTCTTGAAGCCATGAGTGACGCAGCGACATCGCCCGGGTTTTGGAAGCGGGGGATTTCGCGTCGGCGGTGGATCCGGCACCTGGCGTGGGCGATGCCGGGCTACGCCGGGGTGCATGCGCGATGGATCGAGCCAGACTGGCTCGCGGTGCGAACCTACCGGCTCAGCCCGAAGCCAACGGTCCGGATCGCGCATTTCACCGACATTCATCACCGCGGCGATGAGGATCGGATCCGGGACGTCGTGCGGAGGGTGGATCGGTTGAACCCGGACTTCGCGGTCTTCACAGGCGACCTGGTGGAGGAGGCCCCGATGTTTGAGCCGGCGCTCGAAATCCTGTCGACGATCCGGTGTCCGCTGTTCGGGATCGCCGGGAACCACGATTACTGGGCGAAGGTGGATTTCCGGTTGGCCCAGGCGGCGTTTGCGAAGACAGGCGGTGCCTGGCTGAAGGATGAGGCGAGGCTCGCGGCCAATGGTCGGGTGCGTCTGCTGGCTCTGGACCGTTTGCCGGCCCTCGCGAAGCCGGCGGAAGGGGTGATGAACCTGGTGCTCATGCACTATCCAGCGTGGGCGGACCGCTTGCCGTACCAAGCCGACCTGCTCCTGGCAGGACACAGTCATGGAGGTCAGGTGCGGATTCCCTTCTACGGCGCGTTGGTGAAGCCGCATGACGTGGGGCGGTACGAGATGGGGTGGTACGATACCCCGGCAGGGCGATTGTACGTGAACTCGGGGATCGGGAGCCTGCAGTTGGATTTCCGGTTCAACTGCCGGCCGGAGATCGCAGTGTTTGAGGTGTAAGGGGCAAGGTGGGAGTTTCAAGATTCAAGTTTCAAGCGGGGGTAGCCGACGACGTGAGGAGGCGGGTCGAAGAACTCTCGGCCTCAAGGGATGTAGGCTGCGTGCCCCCACGCGGCGGTTTTCGGTCTGCGCCGGGTGAGGGCACCCGGCCTACAGTTCTGCAAGCTGGGAACTGGCGACTGGAAACTCTGTCCGGGCCCTCAACTTTGCACGCTCGCGTGGAGAAAGGGGATGGGGCAGGTTGGGCGGGCCGTCCAGCTGAGGGCGGTCCAGAATGCTTACCATCCGCGATCTCAAGATGTCTTACGGCGGTCGGGTCCTGTTCGAGGGCGCGTCGTTGCAGGTGAACTATGGCGACCGAGTGGCCTTGGTGGGGCCGAACGGCGCCGGGAAATCGACGTTGTTCTCGATCATCCTCGGCGAGGAGCAACCGATCGAGGGCACGGTGGAGCGGGATGCGTGGACGATGGTGGGTTACCTGCCGCAGGAGGGCGAGGCGGTGGGCGAGGAGACGGTGCTGGACCTGGCGACCGGGCGGGCCGGGCAGGTGGCGGAACTGGAGCACAAGCTCAAGGAGTTGGAGGCGGCGGGTGCTGTGGATAGCCCGGCCTACATGGAGGCGCACGCCAAGCACGATGCGCTGACGGATCCCCAGGTGGACGCCAAGGCGAAGAAGATGCTGGCGGGCCTCGGCTACCGGGAACATGAGTTTGAGCGGAAGGCGAAGGAGCTGAGCGGCGGATGGGTGATGCGTGCGCATCTGGCCCGGTTGCTGGTCATGGAGCCGGACCTGCTGTTGCTGGACGAGCCGACGAACCACCTGGACCTCGTGTCGTTGCTGTGGCTCCAGAACTACCTGGCGAACTACTCAGGCGCACTGCTGCTGATCTCCCATGATCGCCAGTTCATGGACGAGGTGGTGACTCAGGTGAGTGAGATCGCTGATCGCAAGGTCATCGCGTACACGGGCAATTACTCCGAGTACCTGACGCAGCGGGAGGCGAACTACGAGTCGCAGATGGCGGCGTACAAGAACCAGCAGAAGGAGATCGCCGCGCTGCAGGAGTTCGCCGACCGGTTCCGTTCGGTGACCTCCAAGGCGTCCCAGGCGATGGCGAAGCTGAAGCAGATCGAGCGGATGGAACTGATCGAGAAGCCGACGCCGCCGCGGAAGCCGTTCCGATTCCAGATCCCGCCTCCGCCGCGCGGTGGCCAGCGGGCGATCACGCTGGAAGGAATCCACATGGCGTACGGGTCGCTCCAGGTCTACGCCGGCCTGGACCTATCGATCGAGCGCGGGGAGCGGACGGTGCTGGTGGGGCCGAACGGAGCCGGGAAATCGACGTTGCTGAAGATCATGGCGGGGGTGCTGGAGTTCCAGAAGGGGGAACGAAAGCTGGGGCACAACGCGAAGCTCGGGTACTTCAGCCAGCATCGGGCGGACTCGCTGGACCCGGAGAAGACGGTGCTCGAAGAGGTGGTTGCCAGCGGACCGAACCTGCGCGAGGACGAGGCCCGGGCGATCCTCGGGAGCTTCATGTTCCGCAAGGAGGAGATCTACAAGAAGACCGCCGTCCTGAGCGGTGGCGAGAAGAGCCGCTTGAACCTGATCAAGTTCCTCGTGGATCCGCCCAACCTGCTGCTGATGGATGAGCCGACGACCCACCTCGACATCACGACGGTCGAGTCGCTGACGATGGCGCTGGAGCGCTACGAGGGCACGCTGGTGTTCATCTCACACGATGTGCATTTCATCCGGAAGCTGGCCAACCGCGTCCTGCATGTGTGCGGCGGACGGGTGACTTCATATCCGGGCGGGTATGACTACTTCCTGGACAAGACCGGGGCCGGGGGAGATGCGCGGGCGGCCTTGACGGCGGGGTGAGGGGGGAGTTGGAAGTTTAGAGTTTCAGGTTTGAAGCGAGGGCGGGCGGGTTCACTTCCGTGCTGTAGGCCGCGTGCCCTCACGCGGCGCAATCCTCACATCCGCCGGGTGAGGGCACCCGGCCTACAAGGAAACTGGCCAGGCCCGCCTCCTCAGGTCGTCGGCTACAGGTGGGAGACTTCGGCCCAGTGTCGGGCGCAGTTGCGGGCACCGGAGAGCGGATCGGTCTCGAGGGCGGTGGAGTCGCTGGCGACGCTCCGGATCCAGTGGCGGACGACATTGGCCTCGAGGTCTGGTGGGAGAGCCGAGCCCGGATGGGCTGGGAGTGGGGACTGGAATGATTCCGGGAGAAGGGCGCCGAACAGAAGGCCGCTGTTGGCCTGGCAGGTGCGGGCGCAAAGGCTGAAGAAGCGCGGCCAAGCCCAGGGCGTCGGGGCGAGACGGTTTTCGTTGGACGTGTTTGCCCAGGTCGCGAAGTCATCCATGATCCGGACGATCTCCTGACGCCGGTTCGGGACGTGTTTGCGGTAGGTGTTGGTGGCGTGGACGCGGTAGCGCAGGAGGGGTTCCGGGATCAGGACGGGTTCCACCCAGCGGAGGGCGCGGACCAGAAAGTCCCAGTCTTGGGAGAGCGGCAGTTCGTCGCGGAAGCCGCCGGTCCGGTCGAACAGGTCCCGGCTGAAGACGAAGTTGGAGGAGGTGATGGCGAAGTTGGCCCGGACGGCGGCGAAGCCGAGGGTGGGGAACCAACCGTTGTGGCGAAGCATCGTGGCGTACCAGCGTCGCCAGGTATCGATTTCGACTGGGTCGGCGTCGCCGAAGAAATCGACCATCGAGATCCCGAAGAAAGGGCGCCCCGGCACTGCGGGGGCCAGGATCCTTGCGAGGCGTTCGGAAGTGAAGAGATCGTCCGAGTTGAGGACGGCGACGTAGTCGGTATCCGAATCGGCGATGAGTTCGTTGAGCGTCTCGGAGCAGCCGCGGTTGGGACGTGAGTGGAGCCGGCACCGGCTGTTTCCCTCGGTGGACAGGATCTGCTCTATGACCTGGATGGAATCATCGCTCGATCCGTCGTCGAGGATGTGCAGATGGACGCCCGGGTGGGTCTGACGGAGGACCGAACGTATGGTGTCCGGGATGTACCGGGCGTGGTTGTACGACGGGATGACGACGGTGATCGTCGGCGTCGGTGCGGACGGAGGCACGCAGGGAATGCGTCTCAGTACGCCTGGGCCTTGGGCAGGCTGGCGATGGCGGCCACGGCGAGTGGAGCCACGACCGCTGCCGTCTTGAGGCGGTTCACGAAGGCGCGTCGCGTGAGCGAGTCCTGAGTCGAGGTTGTAGGGGTTTCTGCGCCCGGATTCGGTGCGCCGACAGGGGATTGGATTTTCATCTTCATCGACAGGGTCTCCGGCGACGCGATGAGAGGTCAACTCCCCAGTTCGGGGAAAGAGGAGTGAAATCGCACCGCTTTCCCCGGGCCGGCGTCTGGCCTCAACTGCGGCGGGCGTGGTTGAAGGCGACGCAGTCGGCGTACCGAACGCCAGCCCCGCCGAACAGGTCGAGGGCGCTGCCGATGGTCAGGTCGATGCGGCCCCGGCCGATCCGTTCCACGGTTTCGAGGTCCTGAAGGGATCGGGCACCTCCGGCGTAGGTGGTGGGGAGGGTGGACCAGGAGGCGAGTTTCTCGACGAGGGCTTCGTCGATGCCGTTGCAGAGGCCTTCGACATCCACGGCGTGGACGAGGAACTCGGAGCAGGATCGGGCGAATCGGGCGAATGTCTCCGAATCCAGTCGGACGTCGGTGAAATTCTGCCAGCGGTCCGTCACGACCCAATAGGCGCCGTCGCGGAGCCGGCAGCTGAGATCGAGGACGAGTCGGTCGCGTCCGATGAGACGGGTGAGTTCGTCGATGCGTTGCCAGTCGACGACGCCCTCGCGGAAGACCCACGAGGTGACGATGACGTGGGAGGCTCCGGCATCGAGCCAGTGCCGGGCATTGGAGGCTTGGACGCCGCCGCCGTACTGGAGGCCGCCCGGCCACGCGCCGAGGGCCTCACGGGCGGCGGCTTCGTTTCCGGGGCCGAGGGCGATGACGTGGCCACCGGTGAGCCCATCCTCGCGATAGCGGGCGGCAAACCAGGACGGAGGCTGGGCGGCTTCGAAGTTGGTGCGGACGCCAGCGCCGGAGTCCGTGAGGGATCCCCCCACGATCTGGACGACGCGGCCTCCGCGGAGGTCGATGCACGGTCGGAACACGCGGGGGACGCTAGCGACGGGGGGCAGGCTGGGGCAAGGCGGTGGGTGGAGAAGGTGGTGAGGGTGGGCATCCCGACCCGGCCCCTGTTTGAGCAGGGGCGGCAACGTCCCCGGTGCCCTTCCATGCCTTTTGCCAGGACGACGAGGACGTCGCCACCCCGTTCCTGTTTTCAAAAGGGTGCGGCAAAACGCCGCGGTTCATTCGGGGCGGGCTGGTCTAGGGTTTGGCTGGTCGGGGTGATCTTGGGGTTGCGCGAAACCGGGCGGAAGTGGTCCCTTCGGGCGTTGCCACCGTCTGTGGGTACAGGTGGAAGGCAACCTCGGTAACATCCGTTCACAATCACATTCACACGTGACTCACATGGAAATCCATTCCTCCCTCCGCCGGACCGCTGTTGCGGTGATGGCGATCGCCTGCGTGGCAGTCTGCGTGCAGGCCGCCGACGAGAAGCCCAAGTACACCATCAAGCAGGTCATGAAGGATCTGCACAAGGGGGACGACGCCCTCTGCAAGAAGGTGGCGAAGGGCGAAGGTTCGCCGGCGGACCTGAAGAAGTTCGTGGAGTACTATTCCTCCCTGCCGTTGCAGGACCCGCCGAAGGGGGATGCGAAGGAGTGGAAGGAGAAGACCACGAAGCTGCTGGCGGCGACGAAGGCACTGGAGGCGGGGAAGCCGGGAGCGCTGGATGAGTTCAAGAAGGCCATCAATTGCAAGGCCTGCCATACCGCCCACAAGGGCGAGTGATCGGAATTCCTGGTGTGGGCGGGGCCCGGCGAATCTCGTCCGGCCCCGCCTTGATCTGGCGGTGAACAATAATCGGAGCATACGAAGATGAAGAAGATCCTGTTGGGAGGGGCGGCGTTCGTGGCTGGGTTGGCACTGGCCGGCGGGCTCCTCTGGTGGCAGCACACGCACCCGGCCCCGGTGGTGGCCAATTCGACGGTGACGCTGGATGTAACGGGCATGCATTGCGATGGGTGCGCAGCGGGATTGACCTCGGAGTTGCGCCGCGTGGGTGGGGTGGCGTCGGCGGAGGTGTCTTTGACCAACAAGGTGGCGGTGGTTTCGTACGATACGAACCGGGTAGCGATGGCTGGGCTTCTCAAGGCGGTGGCGGAGGCTGGGTTCGAGGGCAAGCCGAGATGAGTGGGGGAAGCTCCGAGCCGTTTTCGGTGCTGGCCCGAGCGGGCCTGCTGCTGGTCGTGGTGGCGCTGGTCGCCGGGGCGGTTCTGGGTGGGTATTTCGCGGCGCGCCGACCGGAGGTTCAGCTCACCCCCGCGCCAAGGGAACTGGCGGTGGTGCCGTTCCGCTTGGTGGACCAGTTGAACCGGCCGGTGAACGAGGCGGACCTGCAGGGGCGGGTGCTGGTGGTGAGTTTTGTGTTCACCTCGTGCTCGGTGAGCTGCCTTCAGGTGAGCCACCACATGTCGGAAATCCAGAAGGCCTTCGAGGGTGCTGCGGACGTCCGATTGGTGTCGATCACCGTGGATCCCCGCGAAGACAAACCGGAGGCCCTGCAGGCATTCGGGAAGAAGTTCGGTGCGGATCCGCGAAGCTGGCTCTTCCTCACCGGGGCCCCCACGAACGTCCATGGATTGCTCCGGAAGAGCTTTTTGTCGGTCGACGAATCCGGAACCTACAATCCCATGCCGGGAGGCTACGTGGATGCGGACCGGATCGCGGTGGTGGATCGGGATGGACGGGTGGTCGGGTTCGCCCGGGGAACCACCCCGGACTGCGTGGACAAGGTGGTGAGGTCGGTGAATGCATTGCGGGCAGGAGGGACAAGTCGATGAGGAATGCGATGAAGACGTGGCTGGCGGGATTGTTCTGCCTGGGCGCGGTGGCGGTCGGGGCGGGGTGTTCGCGTCCGTCCGAGGCTCCGGTGGCGACGAAGTTCGACGGGTTGCGGGCGGAAAAGACATTCCTGACGCGGGGAGAGGTGCGGGAGCTCTCGAAGGACGGGCGGACGGCGGTGATCCGGCACGAGGAG
This sequence comes from Limisphaerales bacterium, assembly GCA_965284395.1. Classification (GTDB taxonomy): domain Bacteria; phylum Verrucomicrobiota; class Verrucomicrobiia; order Limisphaerales; family UBA9464; genus UBA6176. Next base: position 3,656,760 of record OZ260084.1, read on the forward strand.
ATCCCGGGTTACATGCCGCGGATGACGATGGAGTTGAACGTGCGGAATGCCGCGGAGCTTCGCGAGATCCGGGTCGGGGACACGATTGATTTCCGGTTGAACGTCACCGGGGAGACCCACTGGATCGATGAACTCCGGAAGGGGAAGGCTGAGACGAAGGTCGTGGTGGCGACGAACGTGGTTCCGGCGGCCCCGGCCCCGGTGCCTTCCGTCGGGGAGGCGTTGCTGGCGGTAGGGGCTGAGTTTCCGGATGTGCCGTTGATCGGGGAGGATGGACGGACGTTCCGGTTGTCGGAGCTGCGGGGGAACGCAGTGGCGCTGACGTTCTTGTTCACGCGGTGCCCGTTGCCGGACTTCTGTCCGCGGATGGGGCAACAGTTCAAGGCCGCGCGGCGGCAGCTCCAGCAGGGCTCGGGGCCGACGAACTGGATGTTCCTGTCGGTCTCGTTCGATGCGGAGTACGATCGACCGGAGGTGCTGACGAAGTATGCGAAGTCGTATCGAGGGGAGTCAGCGGACGGTTGGAGGTTCTGTGCTGCGGCGCCCAAGGCATTGGGGGAGATGGCGGGCAAGGTTGGCCTGACGGTGGTGGCAGACGCCGGGAGTTTCTCACACAACCTGAGGACGGTGGTGCTGGATCCGAAGGGGCGGTTGTACCGGTCCTTCAACGGCAACCTGTGGACGGCCGGGGAGTTGGTGGACGCGTTGAACCAGGCGGCCGCGGCGAAGTAGGCTGGGATCAGGGAACGCGTGATGACTGGATCGACGTTCAGCCGGGAGGATGCCTGGTCACTGCGGTGGCTGCGGAACCTGCGTTGGACGGCGGTGGCAGGGCAGACGGCGACGGTGTGCTTCGTGGTGTGGGTGCTGGGATTGCGGCTGCCCTTGAAGTGGGTCTTTGCCGTGATCGCCCTGACGGCGGTGTCGAACCTGGTGCTGCACTGGGTGCCGGCGGCGCGATGGGAGCGGCCGTGGCCGATCGCCGGGTTGCTGATCTTCGACGTGCTGTTGCTGACGGCGATGCTCCACGTGACCGGAGGGCCGCACAATCCCTTCAGTTTCTTTTACCTGGTGCACGTCGCCCTGGCCGCGGTGGTGTTGCCGCCGACGGGATCGGCGGCAGTGGCGCTGGCGTGTGCGGGAGGGTACGGGTTGCTGTTCGTGGGGTTGGATGTCCGCTGGCGGCCCGGGGACGACGTGTGCGGCGTGGGTCCGGGGATGCCGCTGTCGATGCACCTGAGGGGAATGCTGGTGGCTTTCGGGTTGTCGGCGGCCTGCATCACGTTCTTCGCAGGACGGCTTCAGGCGGCGTTGAGGCGGCAGGCGGAGGAGTTGGCGCGGGCACGTGCGCTGGCGGCGGAGAATGAGCGGTTCGCCGCGATGGCAACCTTGGCGGCCGGTGCGGCGCACGAGTTGGGAACGCCGCTGGGGACGATCGCGATTGCAGCAGGTGAATTGGTCCGGAACGCAAGGCAGTCGTCGGTTCCGGCCGAGATACAGGAGGATGCGGATCTGATCCGGGAGGAGGCGGCGCGTTGCCGTGCGATCCTGGACCGGTTGCAGGACCAGGCTGGGGATGCGGCAAGGCCGTTGGCGGTGACGGAGATCCTGGAAGGAGTCGGGGTGCGGTTTCCCGGGGGGCGCGTTCGGTTGGTGCTGCCGGCCGCGGATGCAGGCCGATTGCAGGCACCGCCGGAGGCACTGGGGCAGGCGTTGGCGTCGCTGGTGAAGAACGCCTTGGATGCTTCGCCGCCGGACGGGGTCGTGGACCTGTGCGCGGAAGTGGATGGGGAGGCCGTGCAGTTCGTGGTGCGGGACCGGGGGGCAGGGCTCGATGAAGCCGCACGCCAGCATGCCGGGGAACCCTTCTTCACCACCAAGCCGGCCGGGCAGGGCATGGGGCTTGGATTGTTTCTGGTGCGGTTGCTGGCGCGCCGGATGTCGGGTGAATTCCGGCTGGCCTCCCGGGAGGGCGGAGGAACCGAAGCAGTGCTGCGTGTTCCGAGGAGGGTTTCATGAACACGGGAAGACTCCTGCTGGTGGATGATGATCCGGTGTTCCGGGACCGGTTGGCCCGTGCCCTGACGGCGCGCGGGATGGTGGTGGAAACGGCAGCCGACGCGGACTCGGCGCTGCGTGTGGCGGAAGGTGGAGTGTTTGCATCGGCGATCATCGACCTGCGATTGGGGCAGGACTCGGGGTTGCGATTGGTTGCCGACCTTCGAAGCCGGCACCCGGGGTTGTCGATGGTGGTTCTGACGGGGTTCGGGAGCATCGCGACGGCGCTGGAGGCGGTGCGGCTGGGGGCGCGGGACTACCTGACGAAACCGGTCGAGCCCGACCAGATCCTGCTGGCCTTGCGGGGTGAGCGGGTGGCCGGGACCGTGACGGAGGCCACTGACCTGGAGCCGGCGTCGCTGGACCGGGTGGAGTGGGAGCACATCCAGCGGGTGCTGTGCGACGCGGGGCACAACATCACGCGGGCGGCGCGGTTGCTCGGCATCGATCGCCGGTCGCTCCAGCGGAAGCTGGCCAAGTATCCGCCGCCCCGTTGACGTGGGGCATGCGGCAAAACGCCGCACGCGCGCCCGCCGCCCGCCGCTATGTTCCCGGGCGTATGTTGAAATTGATCAGGTTTGGTTTGGCCACCGCCTGCGTGGCGTTCGGGCTGCAGGCTGCGACAATCCCGGAGATCCTCCAGAAGGTGGACGCCGCCACCGGCAAGCCGTCGGATACGTCCACGGAGTTTTCTACGACGGGAATCGTGAGCGCGCGGGCGACGTTGGCGGGGGATCTGGTGCTGGCCTACGTGCAGCCGTCGGGCGGCGTCGGGTTGCCGGTGCTGGCTTCGAAGGCGGACGCGGCACTCTTCGCGCCGAGGAACGACGTGACCCTGTCGGGCAAGCTGGCCGAGGGACCGTTCGGGTTCGCGGTCCTGAAGCTGAAGCCCGGCTCGGTCACGTTGCAGGCCACGAACAAGCCGTTCGGGGCATCGGAACTGCGCGGACCTGCTTTCTTCGCGGACGCCTCATCGCTGGCCGGACGCTACGTGCAATTGACCAACGTGAGTTTTCCTGGGGGCAAGTTCGCGGATTCGGGCAAGGTGACCGTGAAGGGGGATGGCGGCGAGGTGACGGTGCGCGTCTCGCTCGCGACGAAGGATCGGGAGCAACCGGTCGGCAAGGTCAACGTGTTCGGAGTGCCGGTGAAGATCGACGGGAAGTGGGAGCTTCTCGCGTCGCGCATCCTGCCGGTGGATGGCAAGGTGGCGCAGGCTCTGGCGGCGAAGTACACCTGCCTGACCTGCCACAATCCGGACACGAAGCTGGTTGGTCCGGCGTATCGCGACATCGCGGCCCGCTACAAGGACGATGGTGATGCGCTGACGAAGGTCCTTGGACAGATCGAGAAGGGCGGGACGGGGCGCTGGGGCACGGTTCCGATGCCGCCGCTTGGTGATAAGGTTCCGGCGGCGGATCGCAAGACGATGGGTGACTGGATCCTGTTCTATCGCTGGGACGCGATCCTGGCGGACTGAGGATTGTGGCCGTCGATCAGGGGTGGAGTTTGGCCGGGTCTTCGGACCCGGCCCTTTCCTTTTGGGGAGCATCCGCACGAAGACCTGGAAGCGGGAGGGGACGCCGAGAAAGAACCTCACTCAGGCAAGATGTGCCCTTGTGCCGTGGGGAACCTGGGCTCTAATGGAAGAGTCAAGGGTCCGCGGGTCCGGTAAAGCCCGCGCACAGCCACTCGGCCCTTCCTGTCAGTACTGATTCGGATAACAAACGCATGAACCTCCTAAGATCCCTCGGCGCCTGCATTGGCGTCGCGGCAGCGACGGCTGCCTACGGCCAGGCCATCCAGCCTGTCTGGGTGCAGCATATCAATGGTCTTGTCAACGTGCTCCCGGACAACAAGTTCCCGGTGCTCGTGAAGGCGGGCGGAACCTCCGCCCTCACCTACCAGTTCAATGGTCGGGATGTCGTCGACAGCTACGTCAACTTCGTCCGCTACGACGACAACCTGTACCTGATCGGCGTCCGCGAGAATGGCATCAACGAGAGCGATCCCAACCTGACCCAGGCGCAGAAGGACCTGGCGGCGGCATACCCGGATCGGTCGATTTTCTGGATCGACGCCAAGACGGGCAAGCCGCTGGGTCTGGCGCTCAAGACCGAGATCAACCCGGTTCCTCTGGCCGCCCAGCCGGCGCTGTACGCCTGGTGGCGTTGGGGAATCACGGATGGACCCCACGGCGAGAAGGTCATCTACACGGGATATCGCTACAAGATCCTGCGTTACGCGCCGACGGGTACGGTGGCGGATGCCGCCTTCCCGAACGGCCGCGCTACCTGGTCAGCGACTCCGACCGAGGCCTGGGTGGAGCCCGTGCCGGGCGAACCCTCCGGTGACGAGAGCAGCAACGGCGACGGCAGCGCCAGCTGGCGTTGGCGCGCCTTTCGCGTGAAGGGTCACGGTCCGACGACGCAGGTTCTGGCCGGTGGCGGTACCTGGCGGGCAAGCCAGCATCCGCAGGAGTTCGTCCTCGACGAGTCGGGCGTGAAGCTCCGGCCGATCTCCCGCATGGACGACCGCAACAACGGTGGCGAGAAGGGTTCGTATGCATTGGGTGGACTTCCGAGCAGTTACGTCGGTCATCCGACCGACCCGGCACGGCCAGGCTTGAAGGTGGCCTACCAGGGCCACTATCCCGCAACGGGCTGGGAAGCGCGCCCGAACCGTTACACCAAGAATCCGGGCGGCGACGGGACGGCTCCCCGTCTCGGCGGCACGGGTCGTCCTGACTTCTTCGACCTCGACGAGGCCGCGGGCGGAAACCTGCCGGCCTTCGCCTGGGAATCGGCCGGTGCCAATGGCATCCCGATCAAGCACTCGGTGGATGGAGTGGAGTACTACGACGGCAATTGGGTGATGACGCTTGATGCCGCCGAGGGACGCGACTACATCGTCTCGTACGCGATCCCGAGCTGGAACCAGCAGTTCGGTGCAGCGGGTGCGGCGGGTGCCGTGTTCAAGCCCGCCTGGCTGGGCGTGCACACGCTCGACGGCAAGATCGCGTCGGGCAACAGCTCGGTGAAGCTTCCCTTCACGGAGATTGACGAGCCGATCGCCGGCAACAACGGCACCGGCCACGACTATGTCTACGAGGGTGACGTCAGCATCTATCCGGTGCCGGGATCCCCGAGCAAGTCGCTGGTTCTGGCGGCGTTTGGCAGCAATGGCTTCGGCGTGTTCGAAGTGGACAATGTTCCGGCCGCCATCGCCACCCAGCCGGTCAATGTGACGGTCGATGAGAACCGTCCGGCAACGCTGATGGCGGAGGTGTCGGGCAGCCCGAACAAGTACCGCTGGGTCAAGGACGGTGTTGAACTCGACGCGGATCCGGCCTTCGAGAAGGGCCTGTTCAGCGGCGTGGACAAGTCCAAGCTCACGATCGTTTCCGCCCAGGTGACCAACGCCGGCAGCTACGTCTTGAAGATCACGAACCCGGCGGGTGCCCTGCAGACGGTGCCCGTGACCCTGACGGTGGTTCAGGATCGCGTGGCTCCGACCCTCAAGGCGGTGACCGGTGGCCGTTCGCCGTCGTCGAGCTACGTCGATGTGGAGTTTTCCGAGCCGGTGACGGCAGCTACGGCGGGTGTCGCCGCCAACTACACCCTGAGCGGCGGCGCCACGGTGTCGGGTGTTTCCGTTTTGAGCGCGACCAAGGTCAGCCTCGTGACCAGCCCGTTGACGGCCGGTTCGAGCTACACGGTCACGGTCAGTGGCGTGAAGGATGTCTCGGCCGCAGGCAACACCATTGTTGCCGGCAGCCAGCTGGCGTTCGTGGCGCCGGGCCGCACCTCGGGCGTCGCGCTCTGGGAGCAGTACACCGGCGTGGACCGTGCTGGCATCGATGGAACCGCGGTGGACGCCCTGTTCGCCGACGGCAGCTATCCGGACTATCCGAGCCGTCGCGAGTTCGTGACCGCGTTCACGACCTCGCCTGGCCTCAACAACGTGGCGGAGCGCTTCGGCGGTCGTCTGTCCGCGTGGATCACGCCGACGGAAAGCGGCCAGTACCGCTTCTTCATCCGCAGCGATGACGCCTCGCAGCTGTGGGTCTCCACCGATGCGACCACGGAGAACGCCGCCCTGGTGGCCCAGGAACAGGGCTGCTGCCGTGCGTTCCTCGAGCCGACGGACGCCGAGGGCAACCGCAACGAACCGACCTCGGACGCGATCCAGCTCACTGCCGGAACGTCCTACTACATCGCTGCGGTCTACAAGGAAGGCGGCGGCGGCGACTTCGTGGAAGTGGCCTGGCGCAAGGAAGGCAGCACGGTTCCCGCGGCCCAGCTGACTCCGATTCCGGGTGCGGTGCTGAGCGCTTACGCGCTGGCCAACCTCCAGTTCACCGCCGTCACGCTCTCCGGTGGCAACGTGACCGTGACGTGGACGGGTGGTGGCCGCCTGCAGACGTCTACGGGCCTCACCGGCTGGACTGACGTCGCCGGCAGCCCGTCGAGCCCGTACGTCGCGCCGGTGTCCGGCAGCGACCAACGATTCTACCGGTTGGTCCGCTGATGCGGAGAACCGGTCGAAACCGATAGGTGGTAGGTGGGGGCCGGTCCTTCGGGACCGGCCCTTTTCCGTTTGGGTGAGACAGGTAGGCCGGGTGCCCTCACCCGGCGGATGTGAGGATTGCGCCGCGTGGGGGCACGCGGCCTACAAGAATGGGTTGAGGCCGGCTCCTTGCTTGTAGGCCGGGTGCCCTCACCCGGCGGATGCGAGGGTTGCGCCGCGTGGGGGGCACGCGGCCTACAAGGGTCCTGGAACTCCCCATGCGGCTCGACGGGGTGGTGATGCGGCGGCAGGTTTACGTCATGCGGTTCGCGCGACAGTTTGGGTTGAGGATTGCTGCTGGAGCTGCCTGGCGGACCGCGGCCGCCTGCGTGGCGTGGTGCGCGACGATGGGGGTTGGACTGGGCGCCTGGGAGTCGGGCGATGGATTTCGCTGGCGCCCATTGGCTGAAGCGAAGGGTAGCGGCAAGCCGGGCTTCGTCCGCCTGACCGGTCCGGAGACCGGATTGGTCTTCACGAATCAGCTTTCAGAGGAGCGATCGCTGACGAATCACATCCTGCTGAACGGATCCGGAGTGGCGATTGGCGACGTGGATGGGAACGGTTTTCCGGATGTCTTCCTCGCGGGGCTGGATGGGCCGAATCGGCTCTTCCTGAACCGTGGCGGATGGAAGTTCGATGCGGTCGAATCGCCCGCGCTTGGAGAGGCAGGCGGCGATGCGACCGGCGCGACCCTCTGCGACGTTGATGGCGATGGCGACCTCGACCTCCTGATTGCGGGCATTGGACGCGGCGTTTCGCTCTGGCTCAACGACGGCAAGGGACAGTTCTCGGACGCGACGGCGGCTTCGGGACTGGCCAGCCGCGCGGGCAGCATGTCGATGGCCTTGGCCGATGCGGATGGGGACGGCGATCTGGACCTGTACGTGGCAAACTATCGAACCACGACGATCCGCGACGGATTCAGCCTTCGGATGCGGACGGGTCGGGTGGACGGGAAACTGGCGGTGACCCACGTGGATGGCCGGCCGGTGACGGAGCCGGACCTGGTTGGGCGCTTTTCGATCGGCCCTGCGGGTGAGTTGTTGGAGAACGGTGAGGCGGACCACTATTTCCGCAACCTCGGGGGTGGAAGATTCGAGCGGGTGGCCTTCACCGAGGGGGCCTTCCGGGACGAGGCGGGGCGTTCTCTGACGAGTCCCCCGTACGACTGGTCGTTGTCGGTGTTGTTCCGTGACCTGGATGGAGACCGCCATCCGGACCTGTATGTCTGTGGGGATCTCACCTCCCCGGACCGGATCTGGCGGAACCGCGGTGATGGAACCTTCCAGGCGTTCCCCCGTCAGATGCTGACCGTGACGAGCTGGTTCTCGATGGGCATTGATGTTGGAGACCTGGACCGGGATGGAGTCGATGACCTGTTCGTGACGGACATGCGGGCACGGACCCATCTGGGCCGACAAACCCAGGTGACGACCCACGCGCAGCGATTGAAGTCCGGCGGGCTGCCAGTGGAGCGACCGCAGGCACCGCGCAACACGCTCTTCCGGGGTGGCCCTCCCGGGCGGTTTACGGAGATTGCCAACATGGGGGGAGTCGCGGCGTCGGATTGGTCCTGGGCACCCGTGTTCCTCGACTTGGACCTCGACGGGTTCGAGGACATCCTGATCACCACCGGGTTCGTGCGGGATGTGCAGGATGCCGACGTCGCCGCGGAACTGGAGGCGGAGCGGCAGCGCTTGAAGCTGTCGGATGCCGAGGCGCTGCGACGTCGTCGGAAGTTTCCAGCGCTGGACCAGGAGAAGGTGCTGTTCCGGAACCTCGGCGGGATGCGCTTCGAAGACGTCTCGCGGGAGTGGGGATTTTCGGATCGCGGCATCGCCACTGGGATCGCACTGGGTGATCTCGACGGGGATGGGGACCTCGATGCGGTCGTGAACCAGATCAACGGACCGGCCGTGTTGTATCGGAACGAGTCGGTGGCCCCACGGCTGGCGGTTCGATTGAAGGGAAAGCACGAGAATGGGGCTGGGGTGGGCGCAGGGATTCAGGTTCTCCGGGAGGGGTTGACCACGCAGCAGCAGGAGATCCAGGCGGGTGGTCGCTATCTTTCCGGGGACGAGGCAATGCGGACCTTCGCCGGGGCTGCCTCGAACGTCCCTATCCAGATCAGGGTTGTTTGGCGCTCGGGGGCGCAGAGCCATCTCGTGGGCGTCTCGGCGGGTCGGTTGTACGAGATCGACGAACCTGCGCCGGGGGCAGCGATTCCCTCAACCGGGCCGATACCATCGCGGTTCGAGGACCTTTCCGAGCGACTTGGGCACCGGCATGTGGATATTGATTTTGATGACTTCGGGCGACAGCCCTTGCTGCCGCGCTCGTTGAGCCGAGCGGGTCCTGCAGTCGCCTGGACGGATCTGGATTCGGACGGTCGCGTGGACCTGGTGGTGGGTTCGGGTCGCGGCGGTCCGTTGGCACGGTACCGGAATGCGGGCGAGGGACGGTTCGAACGTTGGACGAACGGGTTTGCGCGGAACGTTTCGCGCGACCTGGGCGGGATCGTGTCCTTGCCGGAGCCCACAGGAGGGCCAGTGCTGTTGGTGGCCTTTTCGAATGTGGAAGGCGAGCCGGGTGAGCCGGCGTCGGTGTTGCGCGTCGATCCGCGGACCGCCTCGATCCGCGACGCGGTCCCACCACAGGCCGAGGAACCGGGCCCGCTGACGCTGGCGGATGTGGACGGGGATGGTGACCTGGACCTGCTCGTAGGCGGTCGCGGCGTGCCCGGCCGTTACCCGGAGGCGGGGGCGTCGAGGCTGTACCTTCGTGGTGAGAACGGTTGGACGCCGGATGCCAGCGCGAACGCATTGTTGGAGAAAGCGGGTTTCGTGTCGGGCACCGTTGTGAGTGACCTCGATGGCGATGGTTATGGGGAATTGGCGCTGGCGACTGAGTGGGGACCGGTGCGGATCCTGCGCCGCGGACCCAAAGGACCGTGGAAGGATGTCACGGAGGAATGGGGTCTGTCGGAATGGACCGGGTTGTGGGCGGGCGTGAACGCCGGAGACTTCGACGGGGATGGGCGCATGGATCTGGTCGTATCGAACTGGGGACGGAACACCGTGCTGCAAGCGGATGCGAAGCACCCTCTGCACCTCTTTGGAGGGGACATCGAGGGTGCGGGCGCGATGGACCTGCTTCCGGCCTGGACGGATCCGACGGACGGGCGGGTCTTGCCGTTGCCAAACTTCGGCCAGGTTCGACAGGCGTTGCCGGGACTCGCCGGGCGGTTCGCAGGGTACCGGGAGTTTGGGGCGTTGGATGTGCCGGCGATCCTGGGGGATCGCGTGAAATCCGTGAGGCATTGGAAGGCCGTGACGCTGGATTCAACGCTGTTCCTGAATCGGGGCGGCCGGTTCGAGATGCGGCCCCTTTCGACGCGGGCACAGGAGGCACCGGGCTTCGGTGTTGCGGTCGGGGATTTCGACGGCGACGGGAGCGAAGACGTCTTCCTCGCGCAGAACTTCTCTGCAACCGAGGTCGCCTCGGACCGTGCGAATGCGGGCCGAGGCGTGTTCCTTGAGGGGGATGGGAAGGGAGGCCTCTTCGCCAAGCAGCCCTTCGCGAACGGCATCGACATTCCGGACGACCAGCGGGGCGTCGCCGTGGCCGACTTCGACGAGGACGGGCGATTGGATCTGGTGGTTGGGTGCAACTCGGGAAAGACGCGGCTCTATCGGAACACGGGGAGCAAGTCAGGCGTGAGGGTCCGGTTGGTTGGTCCTCCGGGGAATCCGGATGGCGTGGGTGCCGTCATTCGTTGGCGGGTGGGTAAGCGGGTGGGGGCGGCCCGGGAAATCCACGCGGGCTCCGGTTACCTGTCGCAGGATTCGCCCGTGACGGTGATGACGCCGCTCGACGGTCCAGGCGGCGAACTCGAGGTCCGATGGCCCGGTGGAACCGTGACACGGACTGCGGTGGCGGCGGGTGCGAAGGAGGTCACGGTGAAGATGCGCGAAACGCCCTGAGCCGTATCCATGCGATTGAAGGCGGGGGCAGGTTCACGCGGAGACGCGAAGACGCGGAGAAAGGCCACTTGGACGGGAGGCGGAGCAGTCACCGTTTGGTGAATAGTGTCCGACGTTGGAAGGTTGGGGACCCGCCCCTCTCTCCGCGCTCTCCGCGGCTCCGCGTGAGAATTCTGCTGCATGGATACGGCTGAGGGCGAGGGCGGCTCATGCCGAGGTGCGGAGGGCGTGGAGGAGGGGAGGTTTTCCCGCAGGGGCGCAGAGGCGCAGGGGCGTGGAGGAATGAGGTGCCGGTGGACAATGGCGTGTCGCAGGTGGGACATGAGTTTGGCAGGGGGAAGCGGGCGGCGTGGAAGGTGGCGTGCCAATGGGATGTCGCAGGTGGGACATCCCGTTGGTCAGGGGCAGGGGGGAAGGTGCCGCCGGTGCGTGCGTCAGCGGACGGCGTTCCTGTTGTAGGAGGTGCGGTCCATGAGCCACGCCCAGTCGGGGTCGCCGGGGCGGGCGTTGGGCGGGTTGTAGATCGTGTTGGGTCTTTCGGCGAGGACACTGGCCTGCCAGGCGTGATTCTCGACGTGCCCGTCGACGAAGACGAAGTTGGAGGAGTTGTTGGTACTCGCGGTTGGATGCTGGGCCGCGGGCAGGTCGATCCACCGCAGGCTGAGTTGGCTGTTGAAGAAGGCACCGTCGTTGATCGAGTCGGCGTGCTCCTCGATGAAGACGTACAGCTGGGAGGGAGAAGGACGGTCGACGTCGGCCAGCTTGAAGAAGAGCTTCTCGGCGTTGATCAAGCCATCGGATGGTGCCTTGTTGCCGCGTCCGATGACGCCATTGGCGGAGTAGGAGCGGACGCGTCCAGTCCAGCGGCGGGAACGTTGGGTGCCGCTCAGAATGGTATCCGCCGGGCACTTGTAGAGCTTGGCGTCGCGGGTGTAGTTGCCGAGGACGGCATAGCGGCTGTCGACGAGGAAGGCGGTGTTCGTGTTGGCGGGGGCGGTGGTCCAGTCGAGCCATCCGGTGACCCACGGCCGACCGGAGGAGGGGCTCGCGTAGTTGATCGGTTGGCCCGCCTGAGCGTCGCCGCCGTGGGGCACCATGGGGAACTCGTCCCGGTGATCTTCGGCGTAGAGCTGGGTGGCGCGCATCAGGGCGCGGAGGTTGTCGCTGCAGACTTCCTGGTTGGACCGGTGGCGGCTGCTGCCGATGGCAGGGAGTGCGACGGCGGCGAGGATGAAGGTGCCGGCAAGCGCGGCGACCAGGTCCGAGCGGGTGAAGCCGGACGTCGTCTTGCGGCGAAGGAGTTGGGTGGGGTTCATGGCAGGAAAGGTTGGTTCCTCTGGATTCAACGGAGGGCGGCGGGTTCGAGTCGGGCCCGGAAAAGGTTGTCGCCGTCGTCGGGAAGGACGATCGGGGTGACGCCGGAATCCGGTGGCAGGGCGTTGGCGGTGGCGTCCGTGCGACGCCATGGGCCGTCGGGGTCGGAGGCTGTTTCGATCAGCCACCGGGCCTGAAGGGGGCCATTGACGGGGGCTCCGTCGAGGGTCAGGCGAGCCTCGAGCCGGACCTGATCGGCCTGCACGAGGGGCGGTCGAAGTTCGAGGGCGAGCTTCTGGTGCAGGCCCGAGGTGGGGGCGCGGTCGAGGAGGAAGGCAGCGAGGAGATCTTCGGTGGAGAGGGTGCTGAGGTCGGGCAGGTTCCAGGTGCCGCGTTTGGCGGCGATCCATGCCAGCAGCGGGGCCCCGCCCTTCTCGATGGCAACGGGCGGCACGTCGATGCCGGAGTACGGCAGGGCGCGCAGGTAGGGGAATCCGTTGTTGCGGAGGGGATCGATGGCCCAGACCGAAGTCAGGTCCCAGCCGACGTACGTGGCGGGGTCGCGGAGGGCTTCTGAAGACCGGGCATCGGGTCCGCCGGTCGCCCAGCTGCCGACGGCGTCCAGGTTCCAGTAGACGGAGGAAATGGGGGGCAAGTCGAAGCCGGTGCCCAGGATGGGGCCCGTGGTGGAGACGCCGTTCACGGGGCCATTCACGTAGGAACGTACCATGGAGGACTGGATGATCTGTCCAACGAGGCCGCCGACATCGTTGGTTGCGGTCACACTGCCTGCCATGAAGGTGTCTTCGAGGCGGGAGTAGAATGCGCCACCTGCGATGCCGCCTGCCTGCCAACGGGCGGCGACGGAACCTCCGAAGCCGGATTGCTGGACTGTGGTCAGGTAGGAGAGGCCGATCAGGCCGCCGACGTAGTATTGGGGCTGTTCCGTGGAAACCTTGGCGCTGCTCCACGCACCAGTGAGCCGGGAGCTGTAGGCGTCACCGATGATTCCTCCGACGGAGGACGGGGCGGTGAAATCGCCGGTGGAGGTAACGAGGTCGAACTCGGACTCCATCGAAGAGCCCGCGATGCCTCCCGCGCTCGAGCCGAAATCCCCGACGACGATGGTGCCCTTGAAGTGGGCGTCCCGGGTCCGGGCCTTCAGCGCCTGACCCGTGATGCCGCCGATCCCGAACGGGGTCCGGCCCTGGGAATCTCCTTCGACGGAGCCTTCCGCGACGACGCGAGAGAGGTCGGCCTGATGGGTCCCTGTGACGAGGCCGGTGTCCCTCTGGCCCGTGACGCGTCCCTGGACGCGGATCCGTTCTAGGGTGCCGCCCCAGTTATTGCCGGCGAGCGCACCGACGGAGTCGCGACCCTGGACGAGGGTATCGGTGAGTTGGAGGTCGCGCACGTGGGCACCGCGGCCGGCGACCGCGAGCAGACCGACTGGACCGCCCCCGGTGCGGTGGATCCCGAGTTGGTGGATGGCGTGGCCCTGGCCGTCGAGCACGCCGGTGAACGGGGCCGAGTCCGAACCGATGGGTGGGAATCCTTCGAGGATGTCCGGGGTGGTTTCGGGATCGTTCCACGTCCGCGTGGCCGAGGCGTCGATGTCGCGGGTCAGGTAATAGTAGTCGCCGGGGCCGAATCCTGGGGTGCGGCCGATGCTGGCAAGGTCCTCGATGGATCGGACCGCATGCGTGCGCTGGAACTGGGCAAGGACGGTGCGGCTGGCATCGAGGGTGATCGTGATCGACGACGCTTGCGGCGAGGCGGAGTCGGTGCCGAACCAACGGCGCAACCGGTTCGAGCCGGGTTCTGGAATGGCGGTCAAGGTGACGACATCGCCCGCGGCGTAGGTGGGTTTGGCTGGTGAGATGGTGACCGAGCCGGGACCGTCGACGACGACCTGCAGGCGGATGTCGGAGGCAAGCCGGGATGGGTTCGGCGTCGAGATTCCCTCCGAGATCGACCAGTCGGAGATGAAGTTCCATCCGGGGAAGCTGGCTTGTTCGTGGAGTTGGGCGCGCGTGAGCGGCGTGCCGGCGGGTGGATTGCCGGGGTTGCCTTGACCAGCGAGATGGTAGGAGTTCTCGACGACGGCATAGTATCTGGCTGGAGACGTCGCGAGGAGCGGACCGTTGTAGCCGACAAGACCACCGACGCTGAGGCCATTGGCCACGATGACCCCGGAGGCCACCGACTCCGTGATGCGGGTGGGCATCGTGGAATCGCCGTGGCGTCCGACGAGGCCGCCAACCTCGGAAATGGCGTGGACGTTGGCGCTGCTGGCAGATCCTTCGATCACGCCTCCGACGGCATTTTCTCCGACGAGCCCGCCAGCCTGGTTGCCGCCAAGCACGAGCCCTGAGGCAGCGGAACCGGTGATCTGTCCGCCGTAGTTCACGCCGACGAGACCGCCGGTCCGGTAGTCGCCGTTGACCGTGCCGCTGGCTGCGGAGTTAAGAATGAAGCGGGAGTAGTTTTCCCCGACGAGGCCACCGGCGGCGTTGGGGGCGGTGACGTCGGCGGAAGACGTGCTGTTGAGGATGTGGCCGTGGCGGTTGATGCCGACGAGCCCGCCGGCGAGCAGTTCCGAGGCTTCGACGGGGCCGGAGGCGGAACTGTCGACGATGGAGCCGAGGTTTACTCCGACCAACCCGCCGACGGAATCGGTGGCGGTGACGTGGCCGGTCGCGCGTGCCTTGGCGATGGATCCCGCCCAGTTGGCACCAACGAGTCCGCCAACTTCCGTCGAGCCGGTGACCTCGGCTCCGGTGTCGGCATCGGAGATCACGCCGGTGGACAGACCGACGCCACCGCCGACGCGAATCCGTCCTGTGACCTGGGCGGACGAGCGGGCACCGAGGATCCCGCCGCCTTCGAGGGTCCCGGCCCAGCCACCGACCCGGGCATCGCCGGAAACGGCCCCGGCCTGATCGAGGTCGGTCCACGTGCTCATCCACGAATGACCTACGAAGCCACCGACGTCGTTCGCGCCGGTGACGATGGAGGTGATCCGGGTTCCAGTGGCGGAACTGCGGTAGGCCTGTCCGACCAGGCCACCGACCTGGTTGGCGCCGGACACGGTGACGTGGAGCAGGGAATCGGCGAAGGTCGTGTCGCGGGCGGAACCGACGAGACCACCGGTCGCGAAGCGGCCGACGACGGAGAGGTTGGTGCCGAGGGTCGAGCCGAGATTCGAGCCGTCGAGGTACCCGACGAATCCACCGACGTAACTGCCGCCGGTCACGGTGCCGGAGACGACCGCGTCGTCGATCGTACCAGAGTCATTCCATCCGCAGATGCCGCCGACGCGGTGGCTGTTGGGCAGGCCTTGGACCCTCCCGGTGAATCGGACGTTGAGCAGCCTGCCGTTCGGATTGGAGCCGGCGATGCCGCCGATCTGGTCGCGAGCCCAGATGTGCGCGGACGACTGGCAGTTTTCGATCATCCCCTGATTCACGGCCGCGATTCCACCGACTTCGAGTTCGCCTTCGACCAGACCCTGGGTGGAACTGCCGAGGATGCGGCCGGCGTTGCGGGCGGCGATTCCGCCGACGGTGGATTTGCCCGAGATCTGGGCGGCGACGAGGTGCAGGTTGCGGATCTCGGCCTGAGGCGCGACCCACCCGAAGAGGGCGGCGTGTGTGTTGGTCGGGGAACCGATCTGGAGCCCGCGCAAGGTGTGGCCATTGCCCTCGAAGATTCCCGTGAAGGCGCGGGTGGCGTCAGGAGCGATGGTTTCGAGCGGTGGCTCGCTGGTGAAGTCGAGGTCGGCAACGAGCCGGTAACGGTCACCGAGCTCGAAGCCGGGTTCGCGTCCGATCTTGCGGAGGTCGGCGATCGTCTCGACATCGTGGATGGCGCGGAAGACGGCGACGACGCGCTTGTCGAGGTTTGCGCGGGTGGTCGTGATGGCTTGGTCGGGCGTGGTGATGCCGCTGCCGATCCAACCGAGGAACTCGGCATTCGGGAACGGCGTCTCCGCGACGAGGACGACTTCGGTGCCCGGGGGATGGAAGGTGCCTTCCGGTGTGGTTCGTATGATCCCGGGGCCACGCGCCGAGGCCTCGACGCGGACGCCATCGGGAAGCCAGGCGAGTCGGGGCAGGGCTTGTGGAGCGGGATGATCCCAGACGGTGCCGAGCGCCCAGTTGGTGAAGCTGGAAGGAGTGAAGAGAGCGGCGGCGTCGAGGGCGGCGCCGCCGGCGGACTGCGTCTGTCGGCTGGCTGCGGGATTCCAGTAGGACGACTGCGATCGGGCCGCGGAGGCGGCGTGTCCGACGAGACCGCCGGTGTTGGTGCGGCCGGTGACCGGACCGATGGAGAACGATTCCTGGATCAGGCCGTTGGTGTTGCCGCTGTAGAATCCGACCAGACCGCCGACGCGGCGGAATCCGGTGACGATGGAAGAGGAGGCGCTGCTCAGGATGCGGCCGTGGAGATTCACCCCGACGAGGCCGCCGGTGCCGGAACCGTCGCCGAGACCTTCGATTTCGCCGGTGGCAAAGGAGCGTTGGATGACGCCCTCGTTGACGCCGGCAAGGCCACCCACCTGGGACAGGCCCCGGGCCTGCACGTTGGCCGAGGTCTGGAACATCTCGGCTGGTCGGATGGGAGGAATGTTGTGCGACGGGTCCGCGTTCTCACCAACCACGCCGCCCACGCTGGTCCGTCCCTCGACCCGACCGTGGACGGAGCAGTTGGTGATGGAGCCGAGGTTGACGCCGGCGAGGATTCCTACCGTGGATCCGCCGAGGACGACGGCGTTGCTGAGGTTGAGGTTCCGGACGGCGGCACCGTTCCGGATCATTCCGAAGAGGCCGACGTTGGACTCCGCTGGGCGGTCGATGGCGAGGTTGTGAATCGTGAAGCCGGCACCGTCGAAGTTGCCGTTGAATCCGGAGATGGAGGTGGTGATGGGTTGGAAGCCGCCGGGTAGGGACTGGGTCTCCGAGGCGTCGATGTCGCTGACGAGGCGGTAGTGGTACGTCGAACCCGCGGCACCCCGGACCCAGGCGAGTTCGTTGATGTTGGAGATCAGGAATGGGGACCCCGCGGTGCCCAGTCCGGCGGGAGCGACGGGGGTCTGGGCCTGCGCTGCCGTTGCCAAAAAGGAGAGCAAGCACAGGGCGGATCGGCGGTGGAGGGATGAGGCGGGGTTCATGGGAACTGGCGAAGGGGAGCGATGAAGCGCGCGGGTTTCAAGTGGGGATTTCGGGTCAGGGTCTCCGGAGGCTCGGAAATGGACCGGGACGATCGCCGATCGCCACGCTGGAGGGGATGGATGGTAGGGGCCTCCAAGGAACGATTGGTTTCATGGGATGAGGAGCGTCGGAGGTGGGTTGGTGCCGATGGGGGCGAGGCGTTCGTGCCCTGAAAGGGCACACGGATCCGGCCGCGGGTGATCTACGTCCGCCCCGTTGGGGCGGGGTTTCGTGTGGGGTGGGGGGGACCCAGGGTTCCGCTCCGCTCCACCCTGGGCTGTCACCGTGCGCCGCGTTGCGGCGAGGGGGCGCGGGATGAATGTCCGACATGGCGCCAGCGTTCGTGCCCCAACGGGGCAAACGGTGAAAGCCCGGGGTGGAACCCCGGGAGTGGCGTTCGCAAAATGACTCGTGCCCTGAAAGGGCACACGGATCCGGCCGCGGGTGATCTACGTCCGCCCCGTTGGGGCGGGGTTTCGTGGGGTGGGGGTGACCCAGGGTTCCGCTCCGCTCCACCCTGGGCTGTCACCGCGCGCCGCGTTGCGGCGGGGGGTGCGGGATGAATGTCCGACATGGCGCCAGCGTTCGTGCCCCAACGGGGCAAACGGTGAAAGCCCGGGGTGGAATCCCGGGAATGGCGTTCGCAAAATGGTTCGTGCCCTGAAAGGGCACACGGATCCGGCCGCGGGTGATAACCGTCCGCCCCGTTGGGGCGGGGTTTCGCGTGGGGTGGGGGGACCCAGGGTTCCGCTCCGCTTCACCCTGGGCTGTCACCGTGCGCCGCGTTGCGGCGAGGGGGCGCGGGATGAATGTCCGACATGGCGCCAGCGCTCGTGCCCCAACGGGGCAAACGGTGAAAGCCCGGGGTGGAATCCCGGGAATGGCGTTCGCAAAATGGTTCGTGCCCTGAAAGGGCACACGGATCCGGCCGCGGGTGATAACCGTCCGCCCCGTTGGGGCGGGGTTTCGTGTGGGGTGGGGGGGACCCAGGGTTCCGCTCCGCTCCACCCTGGGCTGTCACCGTGCGCCGCGTTGCGGCCGGGGAAATCCGGGATCAGTCCCAGACGTAGCGTTCGTCATACGGGATGGAGTACTTCTCCAGCAATCGCCGGTACTCGTCCTGGAAGGAGACTTGCCGATGGTGCTCCTGCTGGTTGGCGATGTATTGGACGACCGCCGCTTTGTGGCCGGGGCTGACCGAGAAGATCCCGTAGCCCGATTGCCAGTGGAATCCGTGCGAGGCTCGCGTGTGGATCCACTTGCTTGCCCCAGTCTTGATCTCCCTCACCAGGTCGGCTGCGGTGATGGTGCGCGGCAATGAAAGGAACAGGTGGATATGGTCGGAAACCGAGTTGGCGGCGAGCAGGTCGCCCCCGCATCGGCGCACGATTCCACCGATATAGCCGTGCAAATCATCGCGCCAGTCGTCGACCAGGAGCGGAGCCCGGTCCTTTGTGCTGAAGACAAGATGAACGAGGATGTTTGCCAATGATTGCGGCATCGGTGGTCGGGTGATGGCCGTGGTGTTTGGGGTGATCCGTTTCATTCTGAGACCGTGGGTTGAACCGGATCCAAGCTGCCCGGGAACCCTAGATCACGAGCGGGTCGTGGCAAACCGATCCCCGGCATATGGCCGCTTGATGTCACCGTCCGCCCCGTTGGGGCGGGTCTCGTGTGGGGTGGGGGTACCCAGGGTTCCGCTCCGCTTCACCCTGGGCTGTCACCGTGCGCCGCGTTGCGGCGAGGGGGCGCGGGATGAATGTCCGACATGGCGCCAGCGTTCGTGCCCCAACGGGGCCAACGGTGAAAGCCCGGGGTGGAACCCCGGGAACGGCGTCCGCGAAAGGGTTCGTGCCCTGAAAGGGCACACGGATCCGGCCGTGGGTGATCTACGTCCGCCCCGTTGGGGCGGGGTGTCGGGTGGTGGGGGGACCCAGGGTTCCGCTCCGCTCCACCCTGGGCTGTCGCCGTGCGCCGCGTTGCGGCGAGGGGGTGCGAACACGAGTGCGAGTGCGGTGGACTTGAATCAGGAATCCCGAAACCTGCCATTCACGGAATGAGGAGCGTCGGAGGCGGGTTGGTGCCGACCGGGGTGAGGCCGTCCTTGAAGACCTGGGCAGCCCGGGAGGACGACACCTGTTGGACGGAGCCATCGGCGAAGAGGAGGTTGCCGCCGCCTTCGTGGTGGCCGGGTTTGGTGAAGCCGAAGAGGTCGGTGGTGGCAGGTCGGATCCGGCCGCGGACGGAGGTGCCATTGAGGGTCAGGTTGCGGTCGCCCGCGAGGATGGGGTTGTTGTCCTGTTCGGTGATTCCCGTGGTGAGGAAGTAGGAGACGTGGTCGTTGTGGGAGAACTGGCGGAGGTTGATGTCGTTTGTTTGCGTCGGGCGGAACACCCAGTCGGGATTCCCAGCGGTCGGAATGTTCGTGTCGGTGGGGCACTGCAGGCTCTTTGGTGTGGAGAGTTCAAAGGACAGCACCTGGAAGTGCCTCCAGATGCGGTTTTCGTCGGTGAGGTCTTCCTGCGAGCCACCTTTGCTGTCGGGGATCATCCACGGGAACTTGCCTTCGGTGTCGGTGGCAAAGATCCGCAAGCCGAGGCCGAGGTTCTTGAGATTGTTGACGCACTTAATGCGGCTCTGCTTACGGGGATTCCTGGTAAAGACAGGGACCATCAGGCCCACGAGGAAAAGGAGGACCAGCACGACGGCAAGGACCTCGATCCAGGTCGCCGCGCGGATGCCGCGGCGATGGACGGGAGGTGTGGGCAGTCTCATGGGTGTTGTTGGGGCAGGCGGTGGAGGCTTGGAGTTTAGCAGTGTCCATGCCGAGGGGCGTGCCGAGGGGACCTTGCCCCGGAGGGGTTTGAGACCTGCCTGCAACCCCTCCGGGGTAGGGCTTCCTCCTCAACCAAACCCGGGGTGCGCTTCGCGACCCCGGGCTACCGGCTTCAACGCCTCCGGCGTTGGGGCTCACGGAATGAGGAGCGTCGGAGGTGGGTTGGTGCCGATGGGGGCGAGGCCGGCGGAGAAGACTCGGGCAGCCTGGGAGGACGACACCTGTTGGACGGAGCCATCGGCGAAGAGTAGGTTGCCGTTGCCGTCGTGATGGCCGGGTTTGGTGAAGCCAAAGACGTCGGCAGTGGCGGGGCGGATCCGGCCGCGGATGGAGATGCCGTTGCGGGTCAGGTTGCGGTCGCCGCCGAGGATGCGGTCAGCATCCTCCTCGGTGACTCCCGTGGTGAGGAAGTAGGAGACGTGGTCGTTGTGGGAGAACTGGAGCTGGGGACCTGGGGCGTTGGTGTTCCGGGGGCCGAAGCCGGTGGCCTCGGTCTGCGGGGACGATCGGCAAATGAGGATCTTCGGAGTGGAAAGCTCATTCGACAGCACCTGGAAGTGCCGCCAGGTGCGGCTGTCGTCGGCGAGTTCTTCGAGGGATCCGCCCTGGGCGATAGGGACCATCCACGGGAAATTGCCGTCGTTGTCGGTGGCGAAGATCCGCAAGCCGAGCCCGAGGTTCTTGAGGTTGTTGACGCACTTGATCCGGGTTGTGGAGACCTTTGATTTTCCAAATCGTGGAAGGAGGAGTCTGGGAACGAGCAGGCCCGCCACGAAGAGGAGCAGGAACAGGACAACGAGAACCTCGGGGAGGGTCGTGGCGCGCATGCCGCCGCGGCGATGGACGGGAAGTATGGGCAGTTTCATGCGCGTGCTTGAGTCAGGCGGTGGAGGCTTGGAGTTTAGCAATGTCCATGCCGAGGGGCGTGCCGAGGGGACCTTGCCCCGGAGGGGTTTGAGACCTGCCTGCAACCCCTCCGGGGTAGGGTTTCCTCCTCAACCAAACCCGGGGTGCGCTTCGCGACCCCGGGCTACCGGCTTCAACGCTTCCGGCGTTGGGGCTCACGGGATGAGGATCGTCGGGGGAGGGTTGGTGCCGATGCGGGCGAGCGCTCGTGCCCCAACGGGGCAAACGGTGAAAGCCCGGGGTGGAACCCCGGGGAACCGGGGCCGCGAAATGTCCTCCGTGCCCTGAAAGGGCACACGGATCCGGCCGCGGGTGATAACCGTCCGCCCCGTTGGGGCGGGGTTTCGCGTGGGGTGGGGAGGACCCAGGGTTCCGCTCCGCTCCACCCTGGGCTGTCACCGTGCGCCGCGTTGCGGCGGCGGGCGCGCGGGATGGCAACGAGGACGTTGCCGCCCCGTTCGAGTAGGGGGAAGTCGGAGCTTGAAACTTGGGGCTTCAAACTTGGAACTCCTCCCCCATGAAACTGGCGTGGACGAATGTGCCGCCGGAGCACGCGGACCGGATGGCTCGGGCGTTGGTCGGGGAACGGTGGGTGGCCTGTGTCAACGTGCTGCCGATCCGGAGCGTGTATCGATGGAAGGGCGAGGTCTGCGAGGAACCGGAGGCGACGCTGCTGATGAAGGTGTCGGATGACGGCGTGGATCGGTTGCGCGAGGCGGTGCTGCGGTTGCATCCCTACGAACTGCCGGAGTTCATCGTGGTCGGGGTGGAGGCGGCTGGGTCGTTGCCGGCGTATCTCGCGTGGGTGGACGAAGGAAGCCGGCCTTTCGACCCGACGTGAGGGAGGACGCATCATGACTTTGCCCCCGCGTCAAACGGGGCGGCAACGTCCTTGTTGCCCTCCCAGGCCCGTATCCAAGGCGACGAGGACGTCGCCACCCCGTTCCTGTTTTCAATTGGGGGCAGTTTCCAGATGCACACCATGAACGCGGGAACCAAAAGTGCGGGCGCGGTGTGGGAGGTGTTCCGGGCGTTCCTGTGGCTCGGGTTGACCTCGTTTGGCGGGCCGGTCGCGCACATCGGGTATTTCCGGAGGGAGTTCGTGGAGCGACGCGGGTGGCTGACGGAGGATCAGTACGCGGCGTGGGTTGGCCTCTGCCAGTTCCTCCCGGGACCGGCCAGCAGCCAGTTGGGATTTTGCATCGGGATGCTGCGCGCCGGGGTGGCGGGGGCGATCGGGGCGTTCGTCGGATTCACGCTGCCGTCGGCGTTGATGATGGCGGGGCTTGGGATCCTTCTGGGAGGGCCGGGTGCCGGCGGGATCGACGGCGTGGTGCACGGACTCAAGTTGGTCGCGGTGGCGGTGGTGGGGCAGGGCGTGTGGGCGATGGGAAGGCGGCTGTGTCCGGATCCGATGCGGTGGGCCCTGGCCGCGGGTGTCGCGGCGGGAAGCTTGTTGCTGAAACCCGCTTGGGTGCAGCCGATGCTGGTGGTGGTATCGGCGCTGGTCGGATGGAGGCTCTGCCCGGGGACGGAATCGGTCGCGGTGGAGGCGGGAGCGGTGCCGTATGGGCGTCGGGGTGGGATGGGGTGTCTGGGATTGTTCGGAGTGCTGGTGTTTGGGTTGCCCTGGGTGGCGTCGGGTGTGGGTGGGTGGGTGGAGCCAGCGTCCGGCTTCGTGCGGGCGGGGGCGATGGTCTTCGGAGGCGGGCACGTGGTGCTGCCGCTGCTGGAGGAGGCGGTGGTGCAGCCGGGCTGGATCCGTCGGGACGAGTTCCTGACGGGTTATGGGGCGGCGCAGGCGGTGCCGGGGCCGATGTTCACGCTGGCAGCGTTCCTGGGGGCGTTGTTGCCGGGGACGAGCGGCGGATGGTTCGGAGCGCTCGTGGGCGTGGTGGCGATCTTCGCACCGGGGTTGCTGCTCGTCGCGGGGGTGCTGCCGTTCTGGCACCGGTTGGGGCGCGACGCCGCCATGACGCGCATGATGTCGGGTGTGAACGCGGGCGTGGTGGGGTTGCTGGCGGCGGCGCTGGTGGATCCGGTGTGGATCGGGGCGGTGCAGCGATGGCCGGACGCGTTGGTCGCGTTGGCCGGGTTGGCGACGTTGATGTGGGGGCGGGTGCCCGTGCTCGCGGTGGTGGTCGGTTGCGTGGCCGCCGGGTGGATCTCGCGGGGATGAGGACGGGGTGGCGACGTCCGCGTCGCTTTTGGAAAGGGGGCTTGGGAGGGCAACGAGGACGTTGCCTCCCCGGATGAGGGGGGAATGGCTAACCTTCGGCGATCTCGACGAAATTGCGGAGGAGGCGGAGGCCGTTGGCCTGGCTCTTCTCGGGATGGAACTGGGTGGCGTAGACGTTGTCGCGCCAGACGGCGGACGCGAACTTGCGGCCGTACTCGGTGCGGGTCGCGATGACGGATTCGTCCGCGGGTTGGGGGAAGAAGCTGTGGACGAAGTAGAAGTAGGCACCGTCCGGGATTCCGCGGAAGAGGGGGCAGTCGGGCTGGGCGAGTTCGATCTGGTTCCAGCCGATCTGGGGGATCTTGAGGTGGGGTTCGGCCTCGGTGGGCTGGAAGCGGACGACGGGTCCCTGGAAGACCCCGAGGCCGAGGGCGCAGGAGTTGAACTCCTCGCTCCGTTCGAAAAGGGCCTGGTAACCGACGCAGATGCCGAGGAACGGCCGACCGTCGGCGATCCACTTCTGGATGCCGCCGAGGAGTTCCTGTCGGCGGAGGGCGTTGACGCAGTCGTCGAAGGCGCCGACGCCGGGCAGGACGATGCCGGAGGCGCGGTCGAGACCGTGGACGGAATCCATGCGTTGGACGTCGGCACCGACGGCCCGGAGGGCCTTCTCGACGCTGCGGATGTTTCCGGCGCCGTAATCGAGGAGCGCTAGCACGGGGAAAGGGTGGGTTGGGCTGGGGCGGGAATGAAGTCCGGAATTGTCACCCGGCCTGTTCGGGGGGCTGGGTCGTGGCCTGGCCGGCGACCTCGCGTTCGGTCCGGAGTCGAAGCTGACCACAGGCGGCGTCGATGTCGTGACCCTTCTCGATGCGAAGGGTGGTGACGACGTCGGTGGCTTCGAGGGCGGACGCGAAGGCGCGGCAGCGTTCCTCGGCGGGGCGGGACCATTCGAGGCCCTCGACCTTGTTGTAGGGAATCAGGTTCACCTTGGCGTTGAGGCGCCGGGCGAGTTGGGAGAGGGGCTGGACCTGGTCGCGGGCGTCGTTGATGCCGTCGATGAGGATGTACTCCAGCGTAATCATGCGACCCTTGCGCTTGACGTAGTCGTCGCAGGCGGCGGTGAGTTCGGCGAGGGGGTACTTCCGGTTGATCGGCATGATCCGGTTGCGGACCTCGTCGGTGGCTCCGTGGAGGGAGATGGCGAGCTGGAACTGCTCGGGTTCAGCGCCGAGTTGGCGGATGCGGGGGACGACGCCGGAGGTGGAGATGGTGATCTTGCGGGCACCGATGTGGGCGCCCCAAGGGGCGTTGAGGGAGCGGAGACCGGCGAGGAGGTTGTCGTAATTGGCGAGGGGTTCGCCCATGCCCATGATGACGAGATTGTTGATCAGGCGTTCGGGCTGGCTGGCGGCCGGGCGGGCGGGTGCCGCGGTGGCGGAGGAACCTTCAGCGGAAGGTGCCGGGGTTTCGGGGGCCGGCTGGGACTGGTTCCAACGTTCGACGGCGAGGACCTGGCCGGCGATTTCCCAAGGGGCGAGGTTGCGCTTCCAACCGTCGAGGCCCGAGGCGCAGAAGCGGCAGCCGTAGGCGCATCCGACCTGGGTGGACACGCAGAGGGTGTGGCGGTCGGCGCGGTCGCCGTAGAGCGCGGGGTTGGCGGGGATGAGGACGCTCTCGACGTAGGCGCCGTCGTGGAGTTGCCAGAGGAACTTCTGGGTGGTGTCGCGCGAGCCCTGCTTGCGGGCGAGGGTGAGGGAGCCGAGTGCGAACGTGGCAGCGAGTTGTTCGCGGAGGGCCTTCGGCAGGTTGGTCATCTCGTCCCAGGACGCGGCCCGGCGGGGCCACAGCCAGTGGAGGAGTTGGTCGACCCGGTAGTTGGGAACGCCCCAATCCTTGAATCGGGCGGTCAACGTCTCGCGGGTCTCTTGTCGGACATCAGGCAACACGGGGACAGCCTAGCGTCCGGACGCGGGGGTTCCCAGCGGGGAGTTGGGCCAGAGAAGTTCCCAGTTTCCAGAATCCAGTTCCCAGTTCTGTTGCGCCGCGTGGGGGCACGCGGCCTACAAAAATGGGTTGAGCCCAGGTCCTCGCCTGGCAACTGGCGACTACCCCTCAGTCCTGAATGAAGTAGGAGAGGTTTTCGAGTTCGATGGCGAGGTTGACGTTGTTGACCATGACGTTCTCCGGGACGTGGGGAACGATGGGGGCGAAGTTGAGGATGCCGACGACGCCGTTCTCGACGAGGTCGTTGATGACCTCCTGGCCGCCGACGGCGGGGACGGCGACGATGGCCATGCGGACGTGGTTCTTGCGGACGAATTCGCCGAGGCGATCCATGCCGAAGAGGGGGACCTTGGCCGTCTTCTCGCGGGCGCGGACGGGATCGAGGTCGAAGGCGGCGACGATCTCGAAGCCTTCCTGTTCGAATCCGCGGTACTGGAGGAGGGCGGCGCCGAGGTTGCCGACGCCGACGAGGACGACGGGTTGGAGTCGGCTGGTGCCGAGGAGGTCACCGATCATCCGGGCGAGTTGGTCGACGTCGTACCCGAGGCCGCGCGTGCCGAACTGGCCGAAGTAGGTGAGGTCCTTGCGGAGTTGGGTGGGCTTGACGCCGGCGGCGCGGGCTAGAGCCTCGCTGCTCACGGTCTGAAGTTCGTTCTGCTTCAGTCGTTGGAGGCAGCGGAGGTAAATGCTCAACCGGTAGATCGTCTTCCTCGGGATTTCCGGACGGGGCGACTTCTTCAAGCGCACGCAAGCTAGGGAACGCAGGGCGGGTGGGCAAAGCCGGAAGTGGGGCGGAAGGAGTTGGGGGAGTTTTCAGTTTCAAGCACCCGGAAGCCAATGACCGTACGTTCGGGTTACGCCGGAGGCGTTGCAGCGGATAGCGGGGTCGCGAGCGATGCCCCGGGAATCTGCGGAATTGACTACCAACCCTGGAGGGGTTGCAGAGGGGGGAGGGCTTCGCACCGCCTTCGGGGTGCGGCTACTTCAACCCACCCGACCCCGGGTAGGCGCTCCCGCGCCAACCCGGGGCTACCGGCTTCAACGCCTCCGGCGTACCAGAATCTGAAACTGGCGCCGGACTGGGGATCGGGATTTGGCTACTGGGAGCCCACCATAACCGGCGCGGACCGGGGGGCCGGTCCGCGCCGGTGGCTGGCGCTTAGTGGGTGATGGCAAACGGACCCTGGGGGCAGGGAACCGGGCCACGCCAGCCCTTGGCCGCGGCCTCAGGGGTGGAGAGAGGCAACGCGGTGACGACAGCGTGGACCAAGGAGAACTCCCATGTCTGTCGGGCAACACCGGACATATCTGGCCGGGCCACCGTACAGAAGCGGGCTAATCGGGGGTGCGCGCCTACGACCAAGGTGGGGCATCGCGCTCAACGGAGCCTTCCGGTGCGTTGACGGTTCCGGGTCGGCATCCGTAGGTTTGGCGCAGATGAACGTATTGCTCGATTCGCTGGTGGAGTTGATCCGACGGACTTCGGCCGAGATTCCGGATGACGTGAACCGGGCGCTGGTGGCGTCGCTGGAGAATGAGAAGAAGGGAACGATCGCGGAGAGCGCGTTCAAGATCATCGAGCGGAACATCGAGTTGGCGAAGCGGAAGTCGCAGCCGATCTGCCAGGACACGGGCAGCATCCTGTTCTACGTCGATTGCCCGGTGGGGTTTGACCAGATCACGTTCACGGAGGTGTGCCGGGAGGCGGTGAAGCTGGCGACGAAGAAGGGATACCTGCGGCAGAACTCGGTGGATTCCATCACGGGCGAGAACAACGGCACGAACCTCGGGCCTGGATCGCCCACGATCCACTTCCACCAGCATCGGTCGGAGAAGATCGAGGTCCGGCTGATGCTGAAGGGCGGCGGATGCGAGAATGTCGGGGCGCAGTACTCGCTCCCGGCGGAGAAGCTGAAGGCGAACCGGGATCTGGATGGCTGCCGGAAGGTGATCCTCGACGCAGTGTTGCAGGCGCAAGGCAAGGGCTGCGGTCCGGGTATCCTCGGCGTCTGCATCGGCGGCGACCGGGCAGTGGGATACGAGTTCTCGAAGCTCCAGTTCCTGCGGATGCTGGATGACCGGAACCCGGACGCGCGGCTCGACGCGTTGGAACAGGACATCCTGAAGACGGCGAACGAGCTGGGGATCGGGCCGATGGGCTTTGGCGGCAAGACGACGCTGCTGGGCGTGAAGATCGGGGTGGCGAACCGGTTGCCAGCCTCGTTCTTCGTGTCGATCAGCTACATGTGCTGGGCCTTCCGGCGCCAGGGCGTGGAGCTGGATTCCGGCCTGGGCATCGCCAAGTGGCTCTACTGAACCGAACCTTCGCTCTCCGACTCCAAGCTTCCGATTCCATTCCAGCCCTCTCTACGCATGAAGATTCTCCAGGCTCCGTTCACCGAGGAAATGATGCGGTCCCTCCGCGTCGGCGACGAGGTCGCGATCAACGGCATCGTGTTCACCGGTCGTGATGCGGTGCACAAGTACCTCCATGAAGGGGGAGAACTCCCGGCGGGCGTGAACCTCCGGGACGGCATCATCTATCACTGCGGGCCCGTGGTGATGCAGGAGCCCAATGGCGAGTGGAAGGTCACCGCGGCCGGTCCGACGACGTCGATCCGGGAGGAGCCGTATCAGGGGCAGATCATCCGCGATTTCGGGGTGCGGGGCGTGATCGGCAAGGGTGGGATGGGAGATCGGACCCTGGCGGCCTGTGCAGCGCACGGATGCGTGTACCTGCATGCGATCGGTGGGGCAGCGCAGGTGTTGGCGGAGTGCGTGAAGAAGGTGCGGAACGTGTACCTGAAGGAGGAGTTCGGCTCCCCGGAGGCGATCTGGGAGCTGGAAGTGGAGAACTTCCCGGCGGTGGTGACGATGGATTCGCACGGGGGCAGCCTGCATCAGGAGGTCCTGAAGCACAGTCAGGCGGCGCTGGCGGAGCGGGTTTGAGGGGGTTACTGGAGGGTCTTGATGAAGGCGTCGGCCTCGGAGATGGAGGCGTTCATCTGCTTGAGGAGGTTGTCGATCTGCGTGGTGATCTGGGTGGCCTCGCCCTTGAGGGAGGCGATGGCGGCGGCGTTGAGGTTGTGCTTGAGGAAGAGGACGTGCTCGGAGAGGGACTTGAGCACGGGTTCCATGGTGGCCTCGGCGTTGCGGAGGGCGGAGGAGAGTTGGGCGTAGCGGGCGCGGGTCTCGGAGAGCTGGCGCCGGCTTTCGGAGGCGAAGGTCGGGTTGGAGAACTGGCTGATCTCCTTTTCCCATTCGGCGAAGAGGTCGTTGGCGACCTGTTCCATGTCCTTGATCCGCTTGCGGACGTCCCCGGCCTGGGCGTTGCAGGAGTCGAGGTCGGACTTGAGCTTGCCGTACTTGGATTCGAGAGCGGTGCCCTGGGCACCGTACATCTCCTTCATCCGGGTCAGGGCGTCCTTGAACTCGGCCTGGGCCTCTTTCTGTTCGTCGCGGGCGTTGACGACGGCGCGCTTGAGGAGGTCGCGCTTCTCGACGCCGAACTTCTCCATGGTTGCGTAGTAGACGGACTGGCAACCGGAGAAGGGCGTGAAGGCGGCGAGTGCGACGAGGGCGGCAAGGCTGGTCGCGAGGGGACTTGCGGCCGGCAAACGGTGTGTCGATCTCATGGGACGGAGGGGCTCAGAGGATGTCGCCGGGCTTCTGGTTGCGGAGCAGGCGGCGGTAGGTGGCGAGCGCGAGGAGGGGCCAGGCGTTCCGGTACATGTCGTACTTCAGGTAGAACACCTTCGGGAAACCGGTGCCGGTGATCTCGTCCTCGGTCCACGAGCCGTCGGCATTCTGGTTCCGGACGAGGTATTCGATGCCACGTTCGATGGCGGGGTCGTCCGGGTTGCCCATGGCGCACAGGCCCATGATGGCCCAGGCGGTCTGGGAGGCGGTGGACGGTCCCGTGCCCTTGTAGATGGGGTCGTCGTAGGTGTTGCAGCGTTCACCCCAGCCGCCGTCCTTGAGTTGGACGGAGCGGAGCCAGTCGGCGCCGCGCGTGATCCAGGGTTCGGACATGTCGATGCCGAGGGCCTGCAGGCCACGGAGGACCTGCCAGGTGCCATAGATGTAGTTCACGCCCCAGCGACCGTACCACGAGCCGTCCTTTTCCTGCTGGGCCTTGAGGTAATCGAGAGCTCGGCGGATCTGGGGGTGGGAAGCCGGGACCCCCTCGTAACCGAGGAGTTCGAGGATGCGCGCTGTGATGTCGGCGCACTCCGGATCGAGCATGGCGTTGTGGTCGGCGAAGGGGACCTTCTCGAGGATGCTCTTGGTGCAATCCTTGTCGAAGGCGGCCCAGCCGCCGTCGCGGCACTGGAAGGCCATCATCCAGTTCATGCCGCGCTTGAAGGACTCACGGGTGCGGTCGGGCTTGTCGGTGGGGATCTGCCGGAGGGCGAGGAGCACCATGGCGGTGTCGTCGACGTCCGGGTTCCACTTGTTGTTGTACTCGAAGACCCAGCCGGAGGGTTCGACGTCGACGGGGTTCTTGTGGTGCCAATCGCCGCGGAAGCGGATCTCGCGATCCATGATCCAGTGGGCGGCCTTGACCATCTTCGGGTGTTCGGCAGGGACGCCGGATTCGCGGAGGCAGATCGAGACGATGGCGGAGTCCCAGACGGGGGAGAAGCAGGGTTCGATGCGGACGGACTCGGGGGTCTCGTGCATGAGACGGCGGACCTCCTTGTGGGCGCGGACGACCTCGGGGTGGTCGTCGGGGTAACCGAGGGCCTTGAGGGCGATCAGGGCGTTGAGCATGGCGGGGAAGATGGCGGCGAGGCCGTCGCTTCCCTCGAACCGTTCGAGCATCCATTCCTCGGCGCGCTTGAGGGCGCGGGCACGGAAGGGGTGGAGGCCGTGGCGGCTGAACCACTCGGCCAGCTTGTGGAGCCGGTCGAGCCACAGGAACATGTTTCGCAGGCTGAAATCGAAGTAGCGGGGGCGGAGCGTCTCATCGAGTTCCCACTTGCCGTTGGGATAGAGCTCGTCGAGGGAGACAGGCAGGACCTTGGTGGGGCGGAAGTGGTTGATGATGGCGAGGGGGACGAGCATGGCGCGGGACCAGTTGCTCATCTCCCAGAAGTTCACGTGGAACCACTTTCCGATGAGGAGTACCTCGCTCGGGATCGTGGGGACGTGGTTCCAGCCGACCAGACCGATGAGGGCGAGGTAGAGCTTGGAGAAGGTGTTCATCCGGGGGACGCCACCGAGGGTGGTGGCGACCTCGCGGGCCCGGAGCATCCGGGGATCGGTGATGGGGACGCCGGCGAGCTTGAGGGCCAGGTAGGCCTTGATGGTGGCGTTCACCTCGGAGGGACCGTGCGGGTAAATGTTCCATCCGCCCTCGGGGAGCTGCTTTTCGAAGATGTGGTGGATCGCCTTCTTCTCCCAGGCCGGGTCGACCTTTCCCCACCAGTGGTAGAAGACCACCATGTCCGAGACGAGGGTGACGTCCACGAGGAGTTCGCCCACCCAGTAGCCCTCGGGGTGTTGTTCGGACAGGAGGTAGCTCTGGGAGCGCGTGATCGCCTCGTCCAGGCCTGGAACGCCTGTCCGCGGGGATCCCGGGAGCACCTTATCTTCGATCGATGGCCCAGCGGCCGGTCGCAACGACATGGTCGGCAGAATGGTGGCGGGAAACCGTCTGTAAAGGGTTTTGGCGGGTTGGACAGGAGAGTTGCCAGAGGCGAGTTCCCAGTTTCCAGAAACCTGGAATCTGGAGACTGGTGGCTTGGAGCTACCCCGTTCTGGAGGCCGCGTGCCCCCACGCGGCAGTTCCCGATCCACGCCGGGTGGGGGCTCCCGGCCTACAGAGGAGGGGGAGCACGCTT
This sequence comes from Limisphaerales bacterium, assembly GCA_965284395.1. Taxonomy (GTDB): domain Bacteria; phylum Verrucomicrobiota; class Verrucomicrobiia; order Limisphaerales; family UBA9464; genus UBA6176. The sequence goes on from OZ260084.1 coordinate 3,687,671, forward strand.
GGTAGGCCGCGTGCCCCCACGCGGCGGTTCCCGATCCACGCCGGGTGGGGGCACCCGGCCTACAACGGCTTCATCGGGCCCCGCCTCGGCGGCTACGGCTGCGGGGTTGCGCGGAGGGGTGGATGTGGGGGAGGCTGAGGAGAAGCCATGAGGATCCGGACCAGACATCCGTGGGTGGGTGGATTCACGTTGATCGAACTGTTGGTGGTGGTGGCGATCATCGCGATCCTGGCGGGCATGCTCCTGCCGGCGTTGGCCAAGGCGAAGGCATCGGCGCACCGGGCGAACTGCCTGAGCAACCTGCACAACGTGGGGATCGGCATGCAGCTGTATGCGGATGACTCGCAGGGGATGATCCCGAGGGGGAACTACACCCCGTGGTTCCTGGCCTACATGCCGTACATCCCGGATGGGGGGGCGCGGACGAACTTCAAGTCGGTACGATCCTTCTTCTGCCCGGCCTATCCGAACAAGAATCCGAAGCGGAAGCAGATCATCACCTACGTGATCAACGCCTGGAAGTTCTCCAGCGCGACGGATCCGACGGGCACGGAGCAGACATCACCTTCGAAGCTGGATCGGTTCCTGAGGCCTTCGGAGTCGGTGCATCTGGCGGACAACGAGGATGGTTCCTGGCGCCCGGTGATCACGGGCCTGCAGGACGCGGTGACGAACCTGAACGACGTGTGGAGCCCGAACCATCTGCCGTATGCGCCGAACGGGACGCGGTTGAACGGCGAACGTCGGGTAGCGGCGCGTCGGCATGGGCTTGGGAGCGCATTGTTGTTCATGGACGGGCACTCGGAGTGGATGCGGGCGGATCGGATCCGGATTGATCTCTGGCGAGAGGTGAAACCGTGAGCTACGGGATGGCCGGGCATGAATGAACTGGGTGAACCGGGTGCGGCGGGGAATGTGGTGTCGGTGGTGGACGCCAAGCCGGGGATCCGGGCGACGGTCCGCGAGGCGTTCGGTGCGTACCGGACGGCCAATCGTTTGATCTGGGGCGGAGGCTTGTGGCGGTACTGGGTGATTCCGGCGCTGTTGGCGGTCGCGTATCTTCCGTTGCTGGTGTGGGGCATCCTGTGGGCGGCGGACTGGTTGGCCGGGCACATGAAGTGGTCGGGAGCCGAAGGGAGTTGGTCGTGGTGGATCTGGCGCGTGATGTGGTGGGGGTTGCTGGGCGCAGTGGGGTGGCTGACATACCGGAGCGTCGTGCTGTTGTTCCATGCGCCGTTCCTGGACGTGATTTCGGAGAAGGTGGAGAAGGACCTGACGGGGCGGGACGAGGCCCCGGAGGTGAAGTGGCTGTCGATGGCGTGGCGGTCGGTGCGGGTGGCGGCGGTGATCGGCGGGCTCTCGATGGCGGTCGCGGTGGTGAACCTTGGGGTGACCCTGATCCCGGTGGTGGGTTGGCTGGTTTCGATCGGGATCCTGCTGCCGGTGCAGCTGTGGCTGGGCGGGGCGCAGGCGTTGGATCCGTATTTTGGGCGCAACGGAGACGGGGCGAGGGCGAGCTTGCGACGGATGATGCGGCGGCCGTTGCTGGTGTTCTTGCTGGGGGCGGGTGGAGCCTTGATCCTGCTGATTCCGGTGCTGGGGTGGTTCGTGGGACCGACGTATGTGGTCGTGGCGGGGGTGGTGACCGGGGTCCGGATGACGCGCGAGGGAAATGGGGGTTGATGCGCGGGGGCGGGGCATGCTGACTTGTGGGCGGCATGGCTGAGACTCCTTCGGGCGGCACGGGGCGGACGCGACTGACGTCGCTGGATGCGCTGCGTGGGTTCGACATGTTCTGGATCATGGGCGCGGATGCGCTGGGAGGGGTGGCGGCGGCGATGGTGAAGGACCGCGCCGAATGGGTTCGGCATCTGGCCGATCAACTGGAGCATGTGCCGTGGGAGGGGTTCCGGTTCTACGACCTCATCTTTCCGCTCTTCGTCTTCATCGCGGGCGTTTCGCTGATCCTGTCGCTGGGACGGTTGGAACGGGAGAAGGGCAAGGATGAAGCCCTGATCCGCCTCGTGAAGCGCGCATTCCTGATCTACCTGCTGGGGGTCCTTTATTACGGCGGGTGGTCCAAGGGCTGGGACCAGGTCCGTTGGATGGGAGTACTGCAGCGCATCGCCATCAGTTATCTGGGCGCGGGGTTTTGCGTGATCTTCTTCAAGGCGAGGACGTGCGCGTTCATCACGGGGGGCCTGCTGATCGGGTACTGGGCGTTGATGTGTTTCGTGCCCGTGCCGGAGTTCGGCGCGGGGAATTTTGACGAGGGAAAGAACCTGGCGAACTGGATCGATCTCAAGTTCCTGCCGGGGCGGAAGTGGGATGGGACGCACGACCCGGAGGGGTTGCTGAGCAACCTGGCTGCGGTGGCGACCTGCCTGTTGGGGACGTTTGCAGGGCGTTGGTTGGTGCGGACGGACAAGGCGCCGGCCTCGAAGTCGGCGGGCCTTGCGGTGGCGGGGGTGGTGCTGTTGGCGTTGGGTTTTGCATGGTCATTCCAGTTCCCGATCATCAAGAAGATCTGGACCTCATCGTATGTGCTGGTGGCCGGGGGATGGAGTTGCCTGTTGCTGGCGCTGTTCCACTGGGTCATCGACGTGCGGGGGTGGTCGGGATGGTGCCGGCCATTCGTGTGGGTGGGATTGAATCCGATTTCGGTCTATCTGGCTGCGAACCTCGTGAGCATGGACAACCTGGCCCGGCGCGTTGCGGGTGGCCCGCTGGCGTCCGGGCTCAACGGGTGGATGCCGCATCTGGGTGACATGGTGCTGGCGTTGGTGGGCATCGGATGGTGCTTCCTGCTGGCGTGGTTTCTGGATCGTCGAAAGCTCTACATCAGGCTCTGAACATGGCTGCACCGGATCGTTTGACCGTTCCCGAGTACGACGCGTTGTCCCAGGCCCCGGACGGGAGCCGGCGCCTCATGTCGCTCGATGTCCTCCGGGGCTTCGACATGTTCTGGATCGTGGGCGGCGGGGCGATGGTGTCGGCACTGGGGCAGGCGTCGGAGGGTTCGTTCCTGGGGATGATCCGGGAGCAGTTGACCCACGTCGAATGGGCCGGATTCCGGTTCTACGACATGATCTTCCCGCTGTTCGTGTTCATCGCGGGGGTGTCGTCGGTGTTCTCGCTGGCCAAGGCGAAGGCGGGTGGCGGGATTGGAAAGGCGATGCAGCGGGTGGCGATGCGTGGGTTGCTGTTGTTCCTGCTGGGGGTGTTTTACAGCGGGGGGATCAAGGATGGATGGGAAGGGGTGCGCTGGCTGGGGGTGCTACAGCGGATCGCCTTGAGCTACACGGGGGCGAGCCTGCTGTTCCTGATGCTCCCGGTGCGTGCGCTGGCCGGGGTGTGGGTGGCGGTGCTGCTCGGGTACTGGGGGATCGTGGCTGGATTGCCGGTGAAGGACATCCGGTTGGAGCGGTCGGCGATGAAGACCCTGATGGAGACCACCGGGCAGACCAATGCCATGGTGCTGTACCAGGCGGCGACCAACACGGTCACCGGTCGGGCCGAGCCCGGGTACAACTACGTGAACCATTTTGATTTCCGGTTCCTGCCCGGGCGCCTGTACGACGGCTACTGGGATCCGGAAGGCATGCTGAGCACGATTCCGGCGGTGATGACCTGCCTGCTGGGAGTCTTTGCGGGGCTGTTCCTGCGGGAGGAGAAGTTCCCCCCGGGAGGCAAGAGCCTGTATCTCGCGCTCGCGGGCGGCGTGCTGATCGCAGCGGGCCTGGGGTGGGGGACGGTGTTCCCGGTGGTCAAGAAGCTGTGGACCTCGTCGTTCGTGCTGCTGGCCGGCGGGTGGAGTCTGGTCCTGCTCGCGGTGTTCCACCAGGTGGTGGACGTGTGGCGGATCCGGTGGTGGTGCGCGCCATTCCAGTGGATCGGGATGAACGCGCTGACGATCTACATCACGGCGAATCTCCTCGGCACGAACGGCGGATGGCAGGGCATCGCGGCCCGGTTTGTGGGAGGGCCGGTTGCCGGGATGTTCGGGGTTTACGGCAAGGCCTTCATCGCCGTGGCCGGGTTGGGCGTGATGCTGGCCTTCGCCCGGTTCCTCTATCGTCGCGGGATCTTCCTGAGGCTTTGAGGGAAGTTCCCAGTCGCCAGTTTCCAGATGCCAGTTCTTTGGAATACGCGGACTGGCCATTCGGCGCGACGTCGTTTCCTTTCGCGGTTTCGTCGCGTACGCCGGAGGCGTTTCAGGCGATAGCCAATACGGGTTGGCGCGTCAGCGCCTACCCGGGGAAGCCGTGGATAAATTCATCTGTACCCCGGCAGCAGAGATTTTTTGGGGGTATTCAGTTGGACATTTTGCGGGCGATTTCCCCGGAAATTCCCCGCAACTCGCTTCACTGTGTCCATTTATTTATGTCGCAAATGCTCATCCTGCCAATTCCCACTCTTCCAAAGAGTTCCGAAATGATCGTTATTCCCTCTTTCCGGATCCGCAACCCGGCTCTCCCTCCTTCCAGTATCCGCCATATTTAATTGGACAGTTCCCCGTCTTCCCGCCTTCCCTTTCTCCATGTCCTTCTCCATTGATCTCGATCCCCTCCGCTTCAGTGGCCCCGGCGGCCAACTCAACATCGATCCCAACGACGTTCTCGCCCAACAGCTCGCCATGCTCATCACGGGTGAGTGCTCCGATCGTCCCGTCGCCGAAGTCGCCGCCAGTTTCGGCTACAGTCGCCAGCGCTATTACCAACTTCTCAATGCCTTTCGGCAGGGCGGCTCCCAAGCCCTCCAGCCCAAGCCCACCGGCCCCAAATCCGATCATCGCCGTACTCCAGAGGTGATCCGGCGGGTCATTTCGCAGCGCTTCCTGGATCCAGACTGCTCAGCCGAAGTCATCACCCAAAAACTCGTCCAGAAGGACTTCCCCATCAGCAAACGCAGCGTCGAACGCATCATCGCCGACTACGGTCTCCAAAAAAGAACTCTACTCACTTAATCCGGCCAACCCTCCTCAGTTCATCCAGACCTCGCGGACCCGTCGCAAGGAGCGCTCGGAGCCCTGCGACCCAAAGAGTCTTGAGAACTCGGTCCGCCAGCTTCTCTCAGACAAGGTTTCGGGCAATCAGGTCGGCATCTGGCTGCTGGTGCCCGAGCTGCTCCGTTTGCACGCCTGGGATCTGCTCTGTCAGTGGACCAATCAACCTGGTCAGCGGGTCGAGCCTCGTCTGGCCCTTCACCTCGTCAACGAGTCCGCCATGTGTCTGCCCTCCATGCGTGCTCGAAGGACACTCTCCCAGAAGGGCTTCGAACTCGCCAATGGACTGCCCTTCGTTCCGACCGACGGCGCCATTCATGCATTGCTTGCTTCACGGAGCGTCGTGGACAGCACCCAGTTTCAGCTCGCGCTGGGTAGACTCAGGCGGGCAGGCCAGCACTTCGGAGGTCAACTCCTGGCGATCGATCCCCACCGCACCGTCAGCCACAGCAAACGCCAGATGCGCCGCCACCGCTTCGATTCGCGGGACAAGGCCCGCAAGATGTCCCAGACCTTTTTCCTTCTGGACTGCGAAACCAACCAACCGGTTTGCTTCATCCTCGCATCCTCTTCCGCCACCGCCACCGAGGCCGGCCGGCAAGTCCTTGAGTTGGGAGCAGGGATCCTTGGCCTCGAGCCGGGCGCGAGCGGCAACAAACCTCTCGTGCTTGCCGACAAGGAGCACCACAGCTGCGAGTTGTTTGAATCCGTTCACCAGAACCAACTCTTCGATCTGCTCGTCGCCGTGCCAGGCAGGGATCGCTCCAGGAAGGATCAAAGCGAGCTCGAAAAACTGACATTCACCGAGCAGTGGGCCGGGTACGCCACCTCCCATCGCCGGACCGCCTTCAAGTCCACCCCCAATCTGGAGTTGATCGAGTACATCCAACGCAGCGGTGGCGCCGGAGCGGACCCGTTCTACCAGTCGTTCCTTTGCACGTGCATGCGCGACGAAGTGAGCACCCTCACCAAGCACTACCCCGAGCGGTGGCACATCGAGGAATTCTTCAAGTCCAACCAAGCCTTGGGATGGGATCGTGCCGGGACCATGAACCTCAACGTGAGGTATGGGCAGATGTCGATGTCGCTGCTTGCCCAGGCGGCCATTCACCAAATGCGAGGGCGCCTGGGGGATCCAATCGCCACCTGGGACGCCATGCACCTGTCCCAGCGATTCTTTGGAGCGTTGGAAGGAGACGTGCGGGTCGAACGAGACACGATCGTGGTGACCCTCTACAACGCCGTGAACTCGGACGGGCTCCGCGAGCACTATGAGGGCTTGCCGGAGATACTGCGCAGCGAGGTGTAGCCCGTCGCGCTATTTCCGTGAGTCTTCACGGGCTGAATTCGAACTCGCCCGTGGAACTACCCCGCGAAAAACCGCGCTCTGCCGTGGGATACGGGTAGGCCAACCGGCCACGAAACAGTGTGGAAGTTCCGCGCCAAGTTGATTCCGTGAGTCAGATCCGCCGTGTCCGGTGGAATGTCCTCAAAGTGCGCTCGTGCCAGGGCGAGGTGCCTCGTTCGTTGGCACCAAGGATGCCGTCAGAGTGCCTTGAACTCCGCCGGGTGTGGCGCGACGGGATCGATCTGTCCGGATCCACGGATTGCATCGAAGCGATGTCACGAGCCATTTGGCACTCGTCTCATCTGACTCAAAGTCCTCGAAAAAGCCCGTCACGGAACACGAGGGCGTCGAGCCGGAGATACCGTGGCTGTACGGATACAAGCTCGACTTCCGCTTCAAGTAGCCCAAGCCAGCGCATGCGCTCTGTGGAGCAAAGTGTCTAATCCGCGGGCCTCAAAAAATCTCTGCGGCAGGGGTACGAGGGCGGCTTTGACGGAGGGGCCTGGGAAGCTCCACTCCGTCGCGGATCACGGAGCGGCTCGACGGCTGCAACCCCTGCCGGGGTTGGAATCAAATGGGGCGTTGGACCCGGGGTTGCTTCGCACCCCGGGCTACCGGCTTCGACGCCTCCGGCGTGCGTGCGGGTGGTGTTTCTCCTTCGCCTTGCCTTCCGAGGTCGGCAGTTCCGTCGAGTTGTGGCCGATGTGTCTCGTTATTGGTCGTCAGCCCGCGTTGCCGAATAGGAGTTCGACCTCAGGCCACCATGCCAAGCTGCGGCGATCGTTGGTGAGGTGCTTCCAGCCGCGCTCTGCGACCTGTGCCCGAATGAAGAAGTCCGGAAGAGGCAGACGCTGCTTACGAGGAGTCCTCGCGAACACACGCCCCGCCCTTTCTGCATCAGCGCCGGTGACCTCGATGATCCGCATGCCGGCGAGATCTTCACCTATGGCTTCTACGGTCCGACCGCCGGCAGCCAACTCGGCGATTGTGACAACGCTGACGGCAATCTCGTCCTGAACCATCGCTTGTGACAGGGCTTCTGAGGCTGCCTGATGGTCACGATGGGTCGAGTCCAGCCACGCAACGATCGTGGATGTGTCGACCAGGATCATGCTCCCCGGGTCGCCTTCATCAGTTCTTCACCTGACATTGGTCCCGACCAGGTTCCAGCGCGACGCCTGACGTGTGCCCGAGCCTCCTCGAGGCTCATGGCAGGCTCTATCGGGCGAAGTGTCACCGACCCGTCGGGATGGCTTTGAGCGACGACCTCGGGTGCGCTGGGCAGGAAGCGCCCCAGAGAGTATCGCCCTTTTCGGTCTCCTTTGAGAGTTGCTGTCATCTGGCGAAGAAAGTCGGCGAGTCCGTGGTCGTCAAGCCGGCCGTGGGCTTAATCTAGCTAGACCGGGAGTCGAGGTCAGGATGTGGACTGGGTACTCTAATGGCCCTGCCTGCTGACGTTGCAAGTTGGCAGATTCCGGATGCTAGTTGCCGGAGGGTGGAACAGTACGCCGGAGGCGTTTCAGCCGATAGCCCCGGGTTGGCGCGTCAGCGCCTACCCGGGGAAGCCGGAAAACGATTCCCCCGTACCCCGGCAGGGGTACGAAGGCGGCTTTGACGGAGGGGCCTGGGAAGCTCCACTCCGTCGTGGATCACGGAGCGGCTCGACGGCTGCAACCCCTGCCGGGGTTGGAATCAAATGGGGCGTTGGACCCGGGGTTGCTTCGCACCCCGGGCTACCGGCTTCGACGCCTCCGGCGTACGGGCGGATTGCGGTTCCCCTCGGAACTACTGGGGAACAGGAGACTGCGAACTGGGAACTCTCGTGGCCCTGCCTCCTGACGTTGGCTACTGGGGGAGTTGCCAGATTCCAGGACTAGGAACTTGCCGGTCCCTTGTAGACGCAGCGGGAGGTGCAGGTTTCGGCGATGGCGATCTCGGTGAGGAGCGGGAGGGTGGGCTTGAGGCGCGTCCAGATCCAGATGGCGAGGGATTCGCTGGTGGGGTTCTCGAGTCCGGGGATGTCGTTGAGGCAATTATGGTCGAGGAGGTCGTAGAGCGGTCGGAAGGCAGCCTTGATGTCGGCGTAGTCCATGACCCAGCCGAGATCGGGATCGACAGGGCCGTCGACGACGACCTCGATGATGAAGGAATGGCCGTGGAGACGACCGCACTTGTGTCCGGCCGGGACGCGTGGCAGGCGGTGGGCCGCCTCGATCTGGAAGGATTTGCGGAGTTGCATCGGCTGGGAGGGTAGGGAGGTCAGGCGGATTCGAGGTCGGTCCACTGGACGAGGTCGCCGAGGGCGGGGCGGCCATCGTGGCGCCAGGCGAAGGGGGGTTCCTGCATCCGTCCGACCGGGCAGATGCGGGGGGCACCCCAGCGGGCGAGTTCGCGGGCGATCTCGGTCAGGCGGTGATCGACGGCGGCGACCGCGACGGTGGAGACGAGACCCCGGACGGGCTCGGCGTATCGGAGCACGTCGGAGAGTTGGTGGACTGGTTTCACGTAGATGAAGCGGTTGAGGCAGGAGAACTCGAACCGGGGATCGGCGTCGTAGACGACGGTCCAGGCGGTGGAGTCGGGGCTCTGCCAGATCCGGACGCCGCCGGGCAGGTCGCGGAAGGCGGTCTCGACGAGGATCCGTTCGATGTTCTCGCCGGCGGCGTTGGCCCGGAGTTGGTAGACGGCGCGGCGGGAGGCGATGGCGGCGGCATCGGCAACGGGGATGTCGCCGCGGGGATCCTCGGTTTCGCGTCGGGCGAGCTCGGCGGCGAGGTGTTCCGCGACGCCTTCGGGGGACAGCGCCCCGTCGTCCTGGACGTAGATCACGTGAGGGGAGAGGCAGCCGAGTTGGTTCCAGGCCGTGACGTCGGTGGCGACGTCGCGGATCAGTCGCTTGGCGGAGTAGGTGGAGAGCAGGTCGGCGGTGAGGTAGGCAAAGCTCACACGGTGGCCGTAGCCGACGAAGCGGGTTCGGAGGGGCACGCGGCGACGGACGGATTCGAGCATCTCGTCGGAGCCGGTGGCGGTGAGGCAGTCGAGCTCGGAGAAGAAGGCGTCGTCGAGCGTATCCGAGCCGCGCGGCCATTCGGCGAGTTCGAGGCAGGAGCCGAGCTTGGGTTCGGTGGCGGCGAGCGAATGGGCGAAGAGGCGCGGGATTAGGGAAGTTCCGGTGGCGCACTTGAGGAACTGTGCGGAGCGGAGCATCAGGCCGATGACGATCGATTGGAGTGCGGGGACGGGCAGGTTGCCGGCGGTGATGTGGCCGAGGAGGGCGGGGCCGCGGGCCAGGGCGGTGCGGCCGCCGCGGAGTTCGACCACACCGGCGGAGAAGTCGTCGAGGCGCTTGGCATCGCCGAGGTCCTGGGCGATGAGGCCTTCGAGGTTCTCGACGGTGAGTTGGCGAAGGAAGGCGTCGAGCCCGCGGCCGAAGGTGGACGCGGAGACGCCGAGGAGGGAAGGCCCCTCGGCGAGTGCGCGGGCGCGGAAGCCGTTGCCGGGTTCGAACCACTGTTCGGCGCTGTAGGCGATGATCTCGGCGATCTGGCGTGTGCGGAGGCGGGCGAGCCAGAGGTCGCGGTTGCGCCGGACAGTGAGGCACGCCTCGCGGACCGTGTTCGGGGTGAGGATCAGTTCCGGGCCGAGGTCAGCGAGGAAGAGGTTGGGGAGGGGATTCATGCAGTCATGCGCGAGCAACCGCGCGGTTCGGCGAGGGCGACGCGGCCCAGCAATTCAAATTGGTTTCCCCGACGGATGGCTTCGTCGGAGGTCTGGATGGTGGCGACGGACCAGAGGTTGGCGAGGTCGACGATGCGTACGATTCCGCGGGCTCCGTCCGCGACCTCGGCGCCGGTTTCCGGAGACACGACGGTGGCGCGGCACCAATGGGGAAAATGGAAAACCGGAGCGCAGGGGGCGCCGGGTGAGAGGGGGAGCGCGACGCGGTCGTAGCCTTGGGAGCTGAGTTCGCTCATGCCGTATTCGGTCACGATCCCGGTGGCTGGAAGGCCGAGGCGGCGGGTGACCTCGGCGTGGAGTTGGGCGCGGGGCAGTTCGCGCGAACGCCCCTTGTATCCCCCCGTTTCCATGAGTCGGGAACCGGCCGCGAGCCGGTATCGGATGTTGCCGGATTCGAAGGCGTCGAGGAGGTGGACGACGTTGAAGGCGGTGCCGAGGAGAACGAGGGGCCGGTTGGCGCACATGGACCGACGGAGGGCGAAGAGGAGGCGATCGAGGTCGAGTTCCCAGGTGCCGTCACTGGCGATGCGCCCGGCGAACACCGAGTCCCGCGCCCCGTGGGTACGGTGGACGACGTCGAGCATGTGGACGAGGGACGAGTGCGGGGCGGCTTCCGGAGGCGGGGTGAGGGAGAGGAAGGCGGGCTTGTCGAGCGGACCGAGCAACTGGGCCTCGCAGAGGTCGTCGAGATCCGCGAGCAGGTGATGCTCGAATCCGGCGAGGGCGGCGGTTGCGTAGAGAGCCAGTGAAGGGCCGTGGTGGAAGTGGCGGCTGGGTCGTTGGGTCGTGGTGCCGCTGGAACGGAACTCGTGCGTCCGTTCGGCGGACGGGATGCTGGAGAACACGATCTCCTTGAAGGCCTCGGTGGGTACCGCCGGGAAGTCCCGCCAGGTCGGGGCGTCTGCGGGTGTGACTCCGCGGGAGCGGCACCAGGACTGGTAGGCGGGATTCGAGGCGAACTGGGCGGCGAAGACCTCCGTGGCGAGCGCGTCGAACCGGGCCTCAAGGGTCGGTTCCGTTCCGGCAGGCGAAGCCTTCCGGGGAGTCCGGATCAGTTCCGCCACGCCGGCGGCCAGCGATGTGAAATTCTTTTGCATGCGGTTTTTGAGGGAACCGGGGGGTGTTCCAGTCGGCTGGTTTTCCGCGACAGCCGGCCGGGACAATCAGGTGCGGGATGCGGAGATTCAAGTTTCAAGCCGGGTTACCCCTTGGAACTTCGCAGCCTTGGCGACGGCAGGGGGCGGCTGTACGGTGCGGGTCGTTGAGCACCACAGACGTCATCGTGATCGGCGGGGGGCCGGCGGGGAGTTGTGCCGCCACCCTTCTGGCGAGGGCGGGGCGTTCAGTGCGGATCTTGGAGCGCGAGCGCTTTCCCCGGTTCCACATCGGTGAATCGCTGCTGCCTTACAACTCCGGGATCTTCGACGAGTTGGGGCTCACCCCGAAACTCCAGGCCGCGGGCTTTCCGATCAAGAAGGGGGCGCAATTCCATCTCGGCAACGGCAGCAAGGGCACGGCCTTTGTCTTCGGGGCCGGGCGTTTCACCCGCTTTCCCGAGGCCTTCCAGGTCGAGCGGTCGCGCTTCGACGAGATCCTGCTCCGGCACGCGGCGGAGAGTGGCGCGCAGGTGGAGGAAGAGGTCGAGGTCGAGCGGGTCGATGCGGACGCGGACGGCGTGACGGTCGCGGTGAAGGGCGGGGTCCGGCATCGCGCGAAGATGGTGGTGGATGCCTCGGGGCGGGGGAATGTCACCGGGTCGCTTGAAGGGTTGAAGGTGATGAACCCGAAGCTCAAGAAGCTCGCGGTGTTCGGGCACTACGAGGGTGTGCGGGTCGACGAAGGCTCCAAGGGCGGCGACACCGTGATCATCCGTCAGGAGGATCATTGGTTCTGGATGATCCCGCTGCAGCTGGACGGCTGGGGCGCGGGCAAGGTGAGTGTTGGGGTGATCGTGGACCGCGATGCCTTCGCGGCGAGTGGCCTGAAGGGACCTGAGTTCCTCCAGCAACGGATCGAAGCGAGTCCGCCTGTGCGGGAGCGATTGGCCTCGGCAAGGCTCGTCTCGCCGATCCATGTGACGAGCGACTTCAGCTATCGCAATTCGCGGTTGTGGAGCCGACGTTGCGTGCGGGTGGGAGATGCGGCGGGGTTCATCGACCCCATCTTCTCCAGCGGCGTCTTCCTCGCGATGTTCTCGGCGCGGGCGGCGGTGGGCGCGGCGGAGTCGGCGCTGCGGGCTGGGACGGACGGCACGGCAGAATTCGCGGCGTATGAGCAGCGGGTGCAGTCGGCGATGTCGATCTATCAGGAGATGGTCGATGGATTCTACACGACGCCCTTCATGGAGTTGTTCCTGGAACCGCGGGCCAAGTGGGACCTGGCGGCGGCGGTGAATGCGATCCTGGCCGGCGAGCTGGAAGGTGGGTGGCGGCTGCGCTGGCGCATGAAGCTCTTCTTCCTGCTGGTGCGTTTGCAGGCGCGGTTCCCGCTGGTGCCGCGGTTGGCCTTTGCACCGGCCGCATGAGGGCCGATGCCATGCTTCTCCGCTGGGGGTTCGTCGCGATCCTTCTCGGATTGATGGGTTGTCGGACGCGCCCGATGACGGCCTGGGATCTTTCGCAACCGGGCTGGAACGTGCGCGAGGTCCCGGCGGCGTGGCGACCGGAGGCGATGGCGCCTGAGCTGACGGGCGAGTTGATGGTGGCGAAGCATCGCGACGGGGCCCGGTTCATCCAGTTCAGCAAGCAGGGCGTTCCGGTGGTGACGGCGCGGAGCGATGCTGCGGGTTGGGAATTGAACTCCGCGCTCCGCAAGGGCGGGTACCGCTATCCGGGCCGGCCGCCGGGGCGGATCGTGTGGTTTCACGTGGATGGATTGCCGCCGGGCCAGCCCGTTCCCAACAGTGGATGGACCCTGAGGGTGGACGCCGATGGAGGCTGGATCCTGGATGATCCGCGTCGGGGTGAACGCCTGGAGGCGGCGGCGCCATGAGACGCTGGGTTGGCTGGATCCTGCTCGGGATGCTGGTGATCCTCGGCGTGTGGCACCTGCGGTTTGATGCCGAGCCGCTCGCGTTGCTGCCGGACGAGGTGCCCTCGGTGGCCGGTCTCCGTTGGCATCAGCGCGACTTCCCGGCCGGGCGCGAGTTGATCGTCACGATCCGTGCGGATGCTCCGGACGGCGCGCTGCGGACGGCGGAGGCGGTGGCGTCGGACCTGGGTTCGGTGGCGGGGTTGGCGTCGCGGGTGCGGTGGCAGGTGAGCTTCGAGACGAACCTTGCGGAGAACATCGCCTGGATGTGGATGCAACAACCTGCGGCCCGGCTGCAGGAACTGGAGTCCCGTCTGGCGCCCGGTCGCCTCGGGGTGGAGTTGGCCGAGGCGCGGGAGCGACTGGCGACGTCGCTCGATCCGATGGAGATGGCGCGGACCGGGTACGATCCGCTTGGTTTGCTGGATCTCCCGGGGTTGGCCGGGAAGGGTGGGCCGATGGAAGGCGGCGGTGCGTTCGCGAATGCATCGGGGACCTTCCGCATCGTGATGGTCGAGCCGGCGGGACCGATGAATTACCGGCAGGCGACGGAATGGCTGATGCGGGTCCGGGCGCGGGTGGATGAGGTGGTGCGGCGATCGGGCGTGGCTGGCTCGGTGGAAGTGGGCTACACGGGTGGGCCGGCGTTTCTCTCGGAGGTTGCGAACGGGATGGAGAGCGACCTGCGGACATCGGTGATCTCGACGGTGCTGGTGATCGCGTTGTTGTTCTGGCTGGCGCATCGATCATTCCGGCCGCTGGTGCTGCTGGTGGCGGCGCTGGGCTTGACGTTGGTGCTGACGCTGGCGGCGGGGGGCCTGTTGCTGGGAACGCTGAACGTCATCAGCTGCGGGTTCGCGGCGGTGATGATGGGGCTGGTCGTCGACTATGGATTGGTGGGGTATCAAGAGTTCCGTGCGAACCCTGGAGCAAGTGTCGCGGATCTGAGGCGGCGTGTGCTGCCGGGCGTCGGATGGTCCGCGGTGACGACGGCCGGGACGTTTCTGTCACTCGGGCTTGCGGGGTTGCCGGGGCTGGCGCAGTTGGGCGTCCTGACGGCGTTGGGGTTGGGGATGGGAGCGGTGGTGATGTTGTTCTGGTTCCTGCCGCGGGTTGGGGCGACGCCGGGTGCCACCACCGCAAACGGGGTGGCAACGTCCTCGTTGCCTTCCCAAGGCGTACGTCGGGGCGATGAGGACATCGCCGCTCCGTCCAGCGGGGCAGCAACGTCCCCGTTGCCCGTCGCGGCAATTTCCCGAGGCGATGAGGACATCGCCGCTCCGTCCAGCGGAGTGGCAACGTCCCCGTTGCCCGTCGCGGCAATTTCCCGAGGCGATGAGGACATCGCCGCTCCGTCCAGCGGAGTGGCAACGTCCTCGTTGCCTGTCGCGGCAATTTCCCGAGGCGATGAGGACATCGCCGCTCCGAGGCGGTCCGTGGTGCTGGCGACCGCGGCACTGTTGGCGGCTTGCGTGGGGGTGCTCGTCTGGCGGGGTTGGCCTTCCGTGGACGGAGGTGCGGAGCCCTTGCGCCCCCGCAACAGTCCCGCCTATGCGACCATGGAACGGCTCCAACGCGAGATCGGCCGTGGGAGCAACACGACGTGGCTGCTGTTCCGCGGAGCCACGGCGACCGAAGTGGGGCAGAAGATGGAAGCTTCGCTGCCGGTGCTCGAACAGGCAGTGCGGGACGGTCGGGTGACGGAGTTCCAACTGCCGATCGGATTCTGGCCGAGGCCAGAGTTGGCGCGGGCCAATCGCGAGGTGGCATTGCGGTTGTCGCAACGCGCGCGCGACCTGGGCGGGCTTGTGGAGCAATCCGGCTTCAGCACGAATGCCATGGCGTTGGCCGGGGGCGTGATGACGTGGTGGCAACGTTGGACGGCTCCCGGGGCCGAAATTCCCGTGTGGCCCGGCAACGATGCGGCGCAGTGGTTGGCGGGATTGATTTCGGCGCGTTCGCCGGAGGGCGGTTGGACGGGACTGGCAACGGTGAACGGAGCCGGGCCGGCGGTGACGCTGCCGGGCCTGCCGGAGGGTGTTCTGGTCACGGGTTGGGATCGACTGGGACCGGACCTGATGGCGCGCGTGGGACGCCGCGTGACGGTCCTGACATGGGGCATTGCCCTCGTGCTGGTGGGATGCCTGTGGCTGGCGTTCCGGCGATGGACGGAGGTCCTGCTGTCGCTCGCGGCCTTGGCGATGAGCTTCCTGGTGCTGCTGGCGGTGATGACCGTGCTGGGCGCTAGGTGGAACCTCCTGAACCTGGTGGCGCTCCCGCTGTTGTTGGGGACGTCGGTCGACTCGACGATCCACGTCCAGCTGGCGATGCGGCGTGAACGGGGATTGCTGGGCGCGGTGTGGCGGACGACGGGTGTCGCGCTCGTGTTGTGTGCCGGGGCGAACATCGCGGGGTTCGGTTCGCTGGCGTGGAGCAGCAATGCGGGGCTGGCTAGTCTCGATCTCGTCTGTGCGGGCGGAGTGTTGTGCGTCCTGTTCACCTCGCTGGTCTTCCTGCCGAGGTGGTGGCTGGCGTTGCGTTCCGCCAGCGTTTCGGAGACCGGCGGACCGGAGGAGGGAACGTCGCAGTTCTACGGGGCCTTTCCCTGGAAGGTGGCGTGTGCGGTGGCGAGGGTCGTTCCTCGCAGCGTGCTGGCGGGAGTGGCACGGGGCGTGGCGTGGTTCTATGGCCTGCTTCGACCCGGGCGGTTGGAGATCGTCGCAGCGAATCTGCGGCCAGTGGTATCAGTGGATGCGGAGGCGGATTCCAGGATGGCGAAATCCAACCTAGCCGCTTTCGCCACCAAGCTCGTGGATCTCTGGCGTCAGGAGGCGGGGGTGCCCGTGGGGGTCGAGGCGGCGGGCGGATGGGAGTCGTTCCACTCGGCGATCGGGGCGGGGCGCGGGGTCCTTCTGGTGACGCCGCACTTGGGCAACTGGGAGGCCGGCGGTTCGTTGCTGGCGGGATTCGGAGTGAAGCCGCTCGTGTTGACGGCGCCGGAGCCGGGTTCGGAGTTCACTGAGATCCGCGCGCGGGCGCGGGCTCGTCAGGGCGTGGAGACTTTGGTGGTCGGAGCGGATCCCTTCGCCTTCGTGCAGGTCATCCGAAGGCTGCAGGAAGGCGGCGTGGTGGCGCTGCTGCTGGACCGGCCGATGCCCGGGACGGGCGTGGAGGTGGAATTCCTGGGGGGACGTTTGATGGCGAGTCCGGCGGCGGCGGAGTTGGCGCGTGCGACCGGGGCGACGATCCTGCCCGTGTACGTGGTGGAGGAGGGCGGGCGGTATCGTGCGTACGCGCTCCCGGCGGTTCCGTACGACCGGGCGCAGCTCGGAAATCGGGAGGAACGGCGCGCGTTGACGGGCCGGATCCTTCGGGTGTTCGAGCCGGCCGTCCGCCAGTTCCCGGCGCAGTGGTTCCACTTCGTGCCGGTCTGGTGCCGGGACGCGGGGGCAGCAAGGGAGAACAACTGAAGTGGAACCCGCGCGCGGGCGTCCGCAGGTTATCTGGAGGAGAATGAGCGTGATCGAATCTCGAAGGTGGACGGTGGCCGGGTTCATGGCCGCCTTCGCCGGACTGGCTTGGGCCGGTCCGGTGGAAGACGCGCTGCTGGCGCGCTGGATGGGCGTGGCGACCAACCTCACGACGTGGGAGGCGACGGTCGTCCAGACGCGTCACCTCAAGGCCCTGACGCAACCGCTCGTGGCGACGGGCCACGTCTGGTTCGCCGCGCCGGTCTCGTTCCGATGGGAACTGGGGCAGCCGGCGCAATCGATCGCCCTCCGTTCCTCGAACGAACTGGTCGTGCTTTCCCCGCGCCTGCGAAGGGCGGAGCGGCACGCGTTGGGCGAGGGTGCGGCCGGTCCCGTCAACGACCTGATCGCCCTGCTCGACGCGGGGTTTCCGCGGGACGTCGATGGGTTCCGGCGACGCTTCGAGATCCTGGGCGTGGGGACGAACGCCGGTCTGGTGTCGCTTCAGTTGCGTCCGCGGGACGCGGCGGCTCGGCGCATGATGCCGGCGATGGGCATCGAGCTGGATCCGCAGTCGATGCAGGTGCAGGCCACCGAGCTGACCTTTGCCGATGGCTCGCGGTTGCGGAACGCCTTCTCCGGGATCGTCACCAACGGGCTGATCCCGGAGTCGACCTTCCGCACGAACCTGGATTCGGGATGGAAGACGGGTGAAGGGAGGAAACTGCCGTGAGCAACGTGTTTGAATCTGCGCTCGCCGCGCTGCCGCACGGGACCGAGTTCCGGTTCGTGGACCGGCTCAACGCTCTCGATCCGGGCAAGAGCGGCGCGGGCGAGTATCTGGTCCGACCGGAGTCGGAGTTCCTGCGTGGACATTTTCCCGGGGAACCGATCCTTCCCGGAGTCCTGCTCGTCGAGGCGGTGGCGCAGCTGGGCGGCGTGGTTGCACAATCCGATCCGCAGATCGCCCCGTTGCCGGGATTGAAGCTCACCGGGATCCGTGCCGCCAAGATCTCGGGAACCGCGCGGCCCGGGCAGATGGTTGAATTGCGGGCATCCGTGCTGGGGCGGATGGGCAGCCTGATCCAGGTGAGCGGCAGTGCGATGGTCGACGGACGCGAGATCCTGCGGTGCGAGGTCACGCTGGCTGGCGGCGCATCTTGACACCGCCCCCAGCGCAAACGGGGCGGCAACGTCCTCGTTGCCCTCGCATGCCCTTTCCCAAGGCGACGAGGACGTCGCCACCCCGTTCCTTTTCTCCAATGGGGACGGCGTAGGGTTCAATTCCCCGCGAGCAGCCGTCGTCGCCATTCGATGCGGGAGCGTTTGCCGCGTCCGTCGACGCCGAGGTCGGGTCGGGACCACCATTGCCGGGGAACCTGCCACGCGGGGAGCGTGCGCGTGAGGAAGGCGCGCAGGTCGGACTCGGAAGCCGGGCTTCGGAGGACGTAGGCGATGCCGATGGCCTCGCCGCGTCCGTTGTCATCGGGGATTCCGACCGCGAGGCAATCGGCGACGGCGGGGTGATGAAGCAACGCCTGTTCGATGACGTCCGGCGTGATTTTTCGTCCCGCGACGTTGATCACATCCCCGGCCCGACCCTGGATGCGAAGCACGCCGTCGGAGTCGAGTGAGATCAGGTCTGCCGACTGGTAGCTGCCGTCGCGAAGGTTGGGTTCGGCCTGGGGCCAGTAGAACTCGGCGACGGCCGGGCTGCGGACGATCAGGCAACCTTCCTCGCTGGCCGCGATCTGGACGCCGTCCATCGCGGTGCCGACTCCGGTGCCGTCCGGACGGAGGTCGTCCGAACGGTCGAAGGCGATGCCACCGCATTCGGATGCCCCGAGGAAGTTGTGGATCTTGAGTCCGCGGCGTTCGAGGACGTCCCGTTCGAGGGCGTGCGGGAGTGGGGCTCCGGCGGAGATGGCGAGGCGGACGTTGCTCGGGATGGAATCGGCCTCGTGCCACATCCGCCAGAGTGCGGGCACGCCGGGAAGGGTGAGGCGGTCGTGGTTCCGGGCGGCTTCGAGAAGGGCGGCGGGCAGGGCCGAGGCCGCGAGGATGAGCGGGATCCCGTGGAGGAACAACGGGGTGACGAGGTTGGAGTAGCCGTAGCTGTGCGCGAGCGAGAGCACGCCCAGGTTCGGTTGCGACGGATCGAGTCGCATGGTGCGGACGATCTGGTCGGCATCGGCCGCGATCTGCGCCTCGGTGAGCGCCACGGCGCGGGGGCGTCCGGAGGAACCTGAAGTGAACTTCAGGTGGGCGATCGGTGAGGGTGGCGTGGGCAATTCCGGGATGGCCTGGTTGGGTTCGAGCGGACAGAGGATCCGGCCGTGGCGCCAGGCCTGCAGGACCGAGAGCAGGAATCCGACGCCGGTCCCGACGGGGAAGAGGATGGGAGCGGAGGGAGTCGGCAGTGCGTCGGCCGCCGCGGCGAGGTCGCTGAAGGACCACGAACGTCCGGTCGCGACCTCGTGGACCGCGAGGTCGTTCCGGAACCGGGCCACCACCGTGCGCCAGCGCTCTTCCAGCATCGACGGGCGTGTTTGCCTGCCGGACAGCCAATGTGGCAAGCCGGGAGTCGACGCCGCAGGGTTGAATCCGCATTTTCCAGCCCGTGAGCGCTTCGTGCCGAGCCAAGCCGTCCGTCCCTTCGATCCCGTTTTCGGGGTGGTTGGCGGTCGTCGGCGTGGTTTTCCTGCTGATGGGTTGCGCCTCGCGCGGTCCGGACGGGCTTCGCCCGATCCAGTATCATCGCGACACGTTGGCGATCACGAACGAGACCCGATGGATCTATGGCGCGGATCCGATGACGGGGAAGCAGGTGCACGTCGTCCGGGATCCGCCGCCGACCTATGCGCTCCGATGCTTCGTGCTGTCGCGGACGGTGAAGCTGTTCCATGGGCATGCGCGGTTTGAGGCGGCGTTGCCGCGACTCGACGAGGCCGGTTACCGGCGGCTCGTCCGACAGGTGGTGGGGCGGAACATCCGACGCAAGAGTTCGCCGGAGAAGGTGGTGGTCTTCCCGGGCTACGACGGCCTGAATTCGTTCAGCCGCGATTGGCCGCGCGTGTTGCAGGACGAATGCGGCGCGGCGTGGGAAAGCTACGTGCAGCGCGGGCACTGGCGGATGGTGTTTCCGTTCTCGCGTCGGCATCAGGCTCGCGAGGCGGATGCGCTTGTGGCGGGAATCCGGGCGGGGCGGGTGCCCGTGGTGCACCTCGTGGATTTCCCCGGGCTCCGGATGAACCACGCGGTGGTGCTGTGCGGGGTGACGGAGTCGGCGGAGGAATACGTCTTCGAGACCTATGATCCGAACATCCCGGGCGAACCCGTCACGTTGCGGTTCGACCGCCAGCGCCGCCGTTTCGTGATGCCGCCGGTCCCCTACTTCCTGGGCGGGGACATTGATGTGTACGAGGTGTACTGCGGTTGCCTGAAGTAGCGGGTTGAAGGCCTGCAACCCCTGCCGGGGTTGGGATCCATTGGGGGGGCACGTGTCCCCGGGTAGCTTCTTTCCCCGGGTCGCTTCTTTCCCCGGGTCGCTTCGCACCCGGGGCTACCGGCTGGAACGCCTCCGGCGTAGGGGCGCACCCGGGGCGATGGGTTGGACCGTCACCCGCGCGGATCGGGCATCCCGGAGGGATGGGAGCGGGTAGCCCCGGGTCGTGTGAAGCACGCAACCGGGGAATGGGGCGTTGATTGTAAATCCGCACCCACGCCGGGGGCGAAGACCTACAGCACTCGGAGCCGGTAGAAGCGGGGTTGAGGTTCCAGCAGGGCGAGGGGAATGAGCTGGATGGGTTCGGGACCCTGGATCGGATCGACCGGCGACCACTGGGCGTCGGGGCCGAGGGTCGGGGAGGATTCGAGGATGCAGAGGTCGTCGCCGGGATCCCAGGAGAGTTCCAGGGCTGAATCCACGATGCGTGCGTAGATCTGCCGTTGTCCGGTGACCACTGGCGTTCCGATGCGGACCAGGTCGTTGTCGGTGTCCACCACATACAGCCGACCTTCCGTCCCAACGACCACCCGTCTGGGAGAGCGGAACCGCGCGGCAAATCCGACCCCATCCAAGGCGGACCCGAAGCCGAAGCCTCCCACGGTGGTGACGATCCGGTCCGGGGAGATGCGCCGGATCCGGCAGGTGAACTCATCCGCGACAAAGATGTTGCCCTGCTCGTCGACGGACACGGAATTGGGCCACTGGAATTGGGCGGTTTCCGCGGGTCCGTCCACGGCTCCGCGCGTGCCGGTCACACCGGCCAAGACCGACAACACGCCATTGGAGTCCATCCGGCGGATGATGGTGCGGCCGACGTCGGCGAGGAGCAGGTCGCCGTTCAGGTCCCTGGTGATGTCGACGACCTCGCCGGTGATTCGGGTCGTTACCCCGATGTCCCTTGGGGGAGTCTTGATGAGCTGTCCGAACTGCGGTGCCGTCCAGATGTTCTCGTCCGAATCCACGAACAGGGCCCAGCCTGAACCACTGCTGGCCGAGATGGGCAGTTCACCTGGGAGCCATCGAATGACGGGTCCGTTGTTGTTCAGGACGAGGACGAATCCACGCGGGTGGATCGCGAGATTGACTGGTCTGCCGAAATGAATCGGTGTTCCAAACGGATCGGCCAGGGGTTCGATCCGGCCGTCGGTACCCACCCTTTGCACGAGTCCGGAGTTGGCTTCCGCCACGTAGAATTCGCCGCTCGGAGCGACGGCGATCCCGGACGGATTGGAGAACCGGGCGACCGACCCATCTTCCCTGCGGAGGGTGGACCATCGGTAGCGCGTGCCGGGCGGCATGACCCGGACCGTGGCGGTCCGGGAGGTGGTGGATCCCTCGGAATTCGAGACGACGGCATGAAAAGCCTGTGAATCCGTCGGCACGATGAGGGGGCGTCGCAGGGACGGAGCGGTCTCGCCAGGGATGGGTTGACCGTTGTGGAACCACTGGTAGGTGATGGGCAAGGTGCCGGTGGCGCGGACGGAGAGCTCCGGGGGACTGCCGGCGGTGAGGGTCCGGTCGAGGGGTTCGGCCAGCAGGACGGGGCGGATGGCCGCCACGTTGACCTGGATCGGGTCGGATTCCAACGTTCCGAACGGGTTGGAGACGCGGATCCGGTACTCGCCGGAGTCCGCGGGTTGGGCGTTGGAGAAGGTGATCGAGGTCGTGCTGTTGAGCGCCTTGCCGTCCTTCAACCATTCATACCGCAGGGGAGGTGCGCCCTTGGCGATTGCGGCGAGGGTCAGCCTCGATCCCGACGGAAGGTTGGTGGACGTGGACGGCGCCTCGGCCCAGGTGGGCGGGGAGTTGGTCGAGATCGATGAATCGAGGAAATAGGTGAGCTGGACCAGGTCTCCGGGTTCGTCCGGGTAGTGGTGATCCACCTGGATCTGGTACGGGGTGTTGGCGTCAAGGTGGAATTGGGCCGTGGTCGGGACTCCCTGCTCGGTGGAGACGCTCCGGGTGACCAGGGTCAGGTTGGAGACGGAGTCGCCGGTGAACACCGAGACGACGGGTCTGAAGTTCGAACCCGTGGTGCTCAGCGTGAAGAGGCCGGAGACGGCGATCCTGTAGGTCCACCAGATCGTCCGACCACCGAGGTCCGGGAAGGCCCGGGGTTCGCCCTCCTCGAGGGTGGCGGTACCCAGAGGGCCTTGGACCGACGGCACCGCCCCGAGCTGTGGTCGTTGGACGAAGTTGTCATTCGAGGGCCTCGCCGGGGGATTGATGACCAGTGTCTGAACCGCGGTCGTGATCGATCCGACCGGGTTGGAGATCTGCACGGCGTACTCGCCCGCGTCGGCAAAGGTCAGCGCTGGCCGAGCCCAGTTGGCATTGGTGGCTCCGGGAACGGGCTGACCATTGAAGAGCCATTGAACCGAGAGCGGTTTGTCCCCGCCCGGGGTGACCCGGAAGATACCGAGCACGCCCTGGTTGATGGGCGAGGCGACGAGCAACGACCTCGCCTGGGGTTGCCGCTCGGCGTCGGAGGCGGGACGGCGAAGCTTCAGCGTTGCGACCGTACTCTCGATGCTGCCGTTCATGTTGAACAACTCCACATGGTACCGGCCCTCGTCGATTGCCTGGACGTTCGAGAGGGTCAGACGGAGGCTGTTTGCCCGGGGGATCGGCAAGCCGTTGTGGAACCATTGGATGCCGCCCTGGGAGAAATTGTTGGCCACGAACGTGAAGGAGGCCTCTCCTCCGGGTTCGACGGTCACGCTCACCGGTTGTGTGGTGATGACGGGTTCCATGATCACACGCAGCGTGGCGTTGCTGCTCTGGACGGAGCCGAGGGCGTTGCTGGCGACCAGCGCATAGGTGCCCTCAGAAGGACCCACCGCGCGGGCGATCTGCAGGATCCGGTTGGTCCCGCTCACGACCGGCAGCCCGTCCTTGAACCACTGGAATGCCATCGGGGTCGAGCCGGTGACGATCGGTTCGAACCTCCCGGCCGTGTTGAAGGCGAGCGCCAGGTTCGTTGGCTGGGTCGTGAACCTCGGGGCGGTGGATTGCGCGATGGCACCGACTGGGAGCAGTGCCCACATCAGGACCAGGAAGATCGTCCGGAGTGGGCCGGGTTTGTGGAGTGATTGCATCGGGCGCATCGGGATTCGTGAGTCTTCGCTGGTCCGGTGGGCTGGCAACTGGATTCTCCCGCCGTTGGCCACTTTGGCGACAGAGTGGGAGCAGGGCTCTCTGGAGGGCGGGGGAGCTGAAGCGATCGGCGGTGGCCGGTTGAATGCCGTGACCCGGATCGTGGTGAGACAATCGCTCGGAATGTTTGGTCCGGCTGGGGGTTGTGGGGTTAGCTTGGTTTGAAAGCCGGCGGGGAGTGCAGGCGCACTCCTGACGCTGGCTCGGATCGGGAGCATGCCTATGCAAGAGAATCGTCGGGAAGGGACGTCCAACGAGGCCTTCGAGGCGAGATTGGCGAAGAGCCGATGGAACCCGTACGTGGTTGGCGTGGGATTGGGGGTGCTGAGTTGGTTCGCCTTCGCCGTGGTCAACCAGCCGCTGGGGATTTCCACGGCGCTGTCGGCGTCGTCGAGCGTGTGCGTGCTTCCGGTGATTGGATCGGAGGGAGTCGCGCAGAACGCCTACTGGGCGAAGACGCCGATGAAGTGGGACGGCGGAATGCTGTTTTTCGTCAGCACCTTCGTGGGGGCGTTGATGAGCGTGCTCGCGAGCGGGACCTTTCGGCGGGAAGCGGTCCCGGCGGTGTGGTCGGAGCGGTTCGGCAGTGCTCCATGGAAGCGGATGCTCGCTGCGTTCCTGGGCGGAGTGATCATCCTGTTCGGGGCGCGCATGGCTGGAGGTTGCACGAGTGGCCACGGGATCAGTGGATCGCTCCAGTTGGCACTGAGCAGTTGGACCTTCTTCCTGACGATGTTCGCAGCCGGCAGCCTGACGGCGCTGGTCTTGTTTGGAACGCGGCGCAGCAAGGTCCGTTGAACCCCTGACGCCATGGAACTTCCTGTTTCTGCCGAAACCGCCCGCTGGCTGGCCGTGCCGATGGGCCTTTTGTTTGGCCTCCTGCTCCACCGCGGTGGAGTGGCGGACTACAACGTCATCGTGCGGCAGTTCCGGTTCCGGGACTTCACCGTACTGAAGATCATGTTCACGGCGATCCTCGTGGGCGGGGTCGGGGTGCTGCTGCTGCATCTGGGCGGGCACGCGCAGTACCACATCAAGCCAGCCAACATGCTGGGGGTGTCGCTGGGTGCGGCGCTGTTCGGCGTGGGCATGGTGCTCTACGGGTATTGTCCGGGCACGGGCGTGGTCGCGATGGCCACGGGGAGCCTGCACGCGGTGGCAGGGTTCGTGGGGATGCTGGTGGGTGGAATCCTGTACGCGTTCAGTTTCCGATGGGTCGAGGCGCACGTCCAGAAGGTGGCGGCTCTGGGGAAGGTTCGGTTGCCAGAGGTCACGGGCATTCCGGACTGGGGCTGGTTCGGCATCTTGGCTGGGGTTGCCGGCGTGGTGTTCTGGTGGATTGAAACCCGCTTCGCCGGATCCAAGGCGGGGGCGGAAACGACAGCGAATGGAGGTGTCCGATGAGTGCAAGACGAGTGGTGATTGTGGGCGGCGTGGCGGGTGGCGCGAGTGCCGCCGCACGGGCGCGCCGGTTGTGCGAGCAGTGCGAGATCATCGTGTTCGAAAGGGGGCCGCACGTATCCTTCGCGAACTGTGGCCTGCCCTACTTCGTGGGAGGCGAGATCGTCGAACAGGACTCGCTGCTGTTGCAGACGCCCGGGAGCCTGAAGAGCCGTTTCAACCTGGATGTCCGGGTGAACACCGAGGTCGTGGGGATCGATCGGGAGCGTCAGATCGTCCGTGTGCGCTCACTGCCGGATGGGATCGAGTCTGAGGAGTCCTACGATGACCTCATCCTGTCGACCGGGGCCTCGCCATTGCGTCCTCCGATTCCCGGTATTGAGCGTCCCGGGCATTTCACGGTGCGGAACATTCCGGACGTTGAGCGGATCCTGTCGTGGATCCAGGATTGCAACGGATGTCGGGCAGTGGTGGTGGGTGGAGGGTATATCGGGCTTGAGATGGCGGAACAGCTGCGGCACCGGGGCCTGAACCTGACGGTGGTGGAGGCGATGCCGCAGGTGATGATGCCGTTGGATCCGGAGATGGCGGCCTGGCTGCACGCGGAGTTGAAGGCGAATGGCGTCGACCTGCACCTCGGAGATGGGGTGGCTGGCTTTGAGGAACCGAAGCCGGGCGAGAGCGCACGCGCGTCGGTGGTCGTGTTGCGCAGCGGGCGACGGATCGAGGCCGATACGGTGGTGCTTGGCTTGGGAGTGAGACCGGAAACGTCGCTGGCGCGGAATGCGGGACTGGAACTGGGTTCGCTGGGAGGCATCCGGGTCAACGAGCACATGCAGACGAGTGATCCTCGGATCTACGCCGTGGGCGATGCCGTCGAGGTCCGGGATTGTGTGACGGGGGCATGGGGCATCGTTCCCCTCGCCGGCCCGGCGAACCGGCAGGGCCGGATCGCGGCGGAGAACATCTTCGGGCGTCCGACGCAGTATGCCGGGACCTGGGGCACGGCGATCCTCCGGCTGTTCCAATTGAGCGCGGGGTGCACAGGCGCGAGCGAGAAGTCACTTCGCAAGGCGAATCTCCCGTTCCAGGCACTGCATCTGCATCCGGGATCCCACGCAGGCTACTACCCGGGAGCCGAACCGATCGCGATGAAGATCCTGTTTGCCCCGGACACGGGCAAACTGCTCGGGGCGCAGGCCGTGGGGCATGAGGGAGTGGACAAGCGGATCGACGTGTTCGCGACGGCGTTGAAGGCGGGGATGACGGTCGACGATCTGGCGGAGCTGGAGCTCGCCTACGCGCCTCCGTTCGGGTCGGCCAAGGACCCGGTGAACATGGCGGGGATGGCGGCGCAGAATGTCCTCCATGGGGACGTGAAGCTGGCGCAGTGGAACGAGGTGGCGAGCCTGGATCCGCTGCGGTCGGTGGTCCTCGACGTCCGCCGGCCGGACGAACGGGCGCGGGGGTTCATCCCGGGGTCGATCCACATACCCCTCGACGAGATCCGGACACGGATGGCGGAGCTGCCGCGGGACAAGGAGATCGTGGTGAGCTGCCAGAGCGGGCAGCGGTCGTACTTCGCCTCCCGGATCCTGACCCAGCACGGCTTCCGCGTGCGGAACCTGACCGGATCCTATCGCACTTGGAAGACCGCGACGGCCAAGCAGGATTCGGGGAGTTGAGGGGAGGTCTGCAACCCCGCCGGGGTTGGGACCCGTTGGGGGGGCGCTCATCCCCGGGTAGCTCCTTTCCCCGGGTAGCTTCGCACCCGGGGCTACCGGCTGAGACGCCTCCGGCGTAAGGCGAGCACCCGGGGCGATGGGTTGGAACGTCAGCCGCGCGAATCGGTCATCCCGGAGGGATGGGAGCCGGTAGCCCCGGGTCGTGCGAAGCAAGCACCCGGGGAGAGGGGTGTTGAGAAAGAATCGCACCCTGGCAGGGGTGCGAAGCTCCGGGCCTATCTCGGTTCAGCCCCTGAAGCGCTGGATTTGCTCCATCGGCGGAGGCGGGTGAAGAACCAGCCGAAGAAGAGGAGGCCGCAGGCGTTCACGCCGAGGGAATAGCCGAGCTTGTAGGTGCGGCCGGAATTGCTGGGGGCGTAGATCGACTGGTCGTGCCCGGTCAACAGCGTGGGCCAGGCGAGGGGCATGAGCGCTCCGTGCAAGAGTCCGCGCCCGAAACCAGCAGGGGTCGTGAAGGTCGCATCCCACTTCATCGCGGTGGAGGAGGTCCACCCGACCGTCAGCGCGAGCAGCAAGGTGACGAGGATGCGCTGGCCCCAGGTGCGCCATCGGGGACGCTGAACGGAAGTCGGCGGGCTCTCTTGTCGCTGTGCGGTCATTCTGATTGCCTGTGCACGATGTTTTTGGCCCGGCGCAGTGCGCAAGCTGAATACTTCGATGCTCCCGAGCGGACTGCATCGGAGTTACGTTCGCATTACGAATGGCTGAACCGGATCAACCACGCGACGCGGTTCGATCGGCCGTTCCGGATGTGGATCCCACGACTGCTGGAGGAACGGGAGTGTGCGTCGCTGGAGATCCTCGATGTCGGGGCAGGGGACGGGGAGTTGGGTCGGACGTTGTCGGCCTGGGCCTCGGAACGCGGATGGAACTGGCGGTTCACGGACCTCGACCTTTCAAGCCACGCCTGCGCGCTGAATCCGAGTCCGAGGGCGACGTCGGGGTCGGCGACGGAGTTGCCATTTCCGGATCGGAGCTTCGACGTGGTGCTGGCGACGACGATGACGCATCACCTGCCGACGGAGGCCGATGTCGTGGCGCACTTCCGGGAGGCGGCGAGGGTGTCCCGCCGGTTGGTGCTCTTGTGCGACATGCGTCGGAGCGTTTTGTTCCTCGGGGCGCTGGGGTTGTTCCTGTGGTTGCGCGGCGCGCCGCGGGAGTTCCGGGAGGATGGACTGTTGTCCGTGAAGCGCGGGTGGAAGCCGGACGAATGGCGTCGGATGGCCGATCAGGCGGGGTTGGGCAAGGCGCGGGTCTGGGGCGAACACGGGACACGGGTCCTGCTGAGCCTGGACCGGAGGTAAGGCCTCAACGTCGCGTGGCCCGGTACCACCGGAACCAGCGCAGGGTGTCGCGGATCGGGGAGATCTTGGACCGTTCGCCCCGGTACCGGACCTGGATCGGAGCGGAGCCAATGCCGAGGCCCGCGCGCGCGAAGGCGACGATCATCTCGGACTCGATCTCGAAGCAGCGGGAACGAAGGCCGACCTGGAGCAGGGATTGGAGGTGTGCGAGTCGGTAACCGCATTGGGAATCGGGCACGGCACAACCCGCGAGGGCCGAGATCCGCCGGCTCATCCAGCGGTTGGTGTGCCGACGGACCCAGGGCATGGCGTGGGCTTCGGGCATCCGATTGCCTACGACCAGTCGGATGTCCTCGGTGGCTGCCCGGAGCAGGTGGGGAGCGTCGTCCGGCTCATGCTGGCCGTCGCCATCGAGCATGAGGATCCAGTCGGCGCCGGTTTCCTGTGCCGCGGCCCAGCCGGAGGCCAGCGCGGCACCCTTGCCGAGCGGCGAGTCGTGTCGGATGACCCGGGCGCCGGCAAGGGATGCGAGCCGGCCAGTCTCGTCGGATGAGCCATCGTCGATGACGAGGACCTCGCGGACATGGACAAGCAGTCGGGGCACGAGCGCGCCGATGGTTCGGGCCTCGTTGAGACAGGGAACCACGGCAACGGTGTTTCCGTGGACGGGAAGCACAGCGGAGGCTTCCGGGTGGGGGTGGCGGATGTCGAGCGGGGAAGTGGCCAGTTCCCAGTCTCCAGTTTCCAGCCCAACTGCCCCCACGCGGCGGTTCGCGAGCCACGCCGGGTGAGGGCACCCGGCCTACAAGCGAGGATCCGGGATCGTCCACGCCGGGTGAGGGCACCCGGCCGACAATCTGGCAATTGGGTTCTTCCAGGTCCCACTTAGGGCTCCCCCCGGGGGCTGGGAGACGGTATTCCCCCCGGGTGCACGAAGGCTGGTTTCCGGGGATGGAGGAGTGGGAAGCGTCCGGTGGGGCTCAGGAAGGGCTCCATGCTCGGGCGTCGGCACTCGCCCGCGAACGGTTCGGGAGGTCGGTGTTCGTGCGTGGGGTGGTGGAGGTGTCGAACATCTGCCGGGAGAACTGCCACTATTGCGGGATGCGCCGGGACAACCGGGGGCTGGACCGGTTCCGGGCGAATTACGAGAGCCTCGCGGATCTGTTGGTGAACCATCGGCCGTCGAGCATGACGGACGTGAACATCCAGGCGGGTGAGGATCCAATCGCGGCGCGGGAACTGGTGTTGCCGCTGGTCCGGACGTTGCGGAAAGAGACGCCGCTCGGGGTGAGCGTCTGCCTGGGCACGCTTTCGAAGGATCTGACCGAGGCACTGCGCGAGGCGGGTGCGACGACCTACATCATCAAGTTCGAGTTGGCGGATGCGGATTTGTACCGCCGGCTCGAGGCGCCGGGGACGTTGGCGGAGCGGGTCGCGCACATCCGTTGGCTGGCGGAGAGCGGATGGCGGGTGAGCTCGGGGTTCATCGCCGGGTTGCCGGGGCAGGACGTCGGTTCGTGGCAGGGGAACCTCCGATTGGCGACGGAACTGCCGCTGATCGGATGCAGCGTGAGCCCGTTCGTGCCGGGCGAGGCGACCCCTCTGTCGGGTGCGGTGGGCGAGGGGATTGATCGGACCTTGAACACCATGGCGGTGCTGCGATTGCTTCGGCCGGACTGGGTCGTCCCGGCCGTGAGTGCGCTGAACTTGGCGGAGCCGGGAATGGGTTATCGTCGGGGACTCCGGACCGGGGCGAACCTGTGCACCATCAACCTGACGCCGGGCGATGTGCGGGCCGACTACCTGCTGTATCGGAGGGATCGCTTCATCATGAACGAGGAGCGAATCCTGAAGGCGATTGCGGATGAAGGATTGGTGCCGTCGACGACGAGCTTGGCGGCGTATCTCGGGTGAGTTTCAAGTTTCAAGGACGGGAGTTTGAAGTTGGGGGGGCGGGAGATTCGAAAGCCGTGATGCCCGAGAGGTCGCATCGCGGGTTTGAGTCCGTTCGCCTACGCCGGAGGCGTTTGAGCCGATAGCCCCAGGTGCGAAGCGACGCGGGGACACACGCCCTCAGCGGATCCCAACCCCGGAGGGGTTGCAGGCACCTCATTTCTTCGCACCCCTGCCGGGGTGCGGCCATCATCAACGCCCCATTCCCCGGGTGCACGCTTCGCACGACCCGGGGCTACCGGCTTCCATCCCTCCGGGATGAAGGGCAAGTCCGCCTCCTGAGGTCGGCGAAGCCAGAGGAGTTCGCAGTCGCCAGATTCCAGAACTGGGAACTGGCATCTGGAAACTGGGAGCCTTTCCTGACGGCTACGGGAGGAGGCGGTAGAAGAGGGCGTCGTCTTCGAGGGGCAGGCGGACGAGGAAGGAATCCTCGTCGGTGAGGATCTCGGTCTCGACGGGGAACCAGGAGTCGGCGTCGAGTTCGTAGGCGGCCACGAGGCGGAGGTCGCCCAGCTCCAGGGGCCAGCGGAGTTCGAGCGCGGTTTCGGTGAGCGTCAGCGTGAGGACGGGCTCGACCGGAGGATCCACGATGATCTCCACCTCGGCGCGGGCGGTGTGGCCGCCGGAATCGGTGACGGTGGCGGCGAGTTGGTGCGTGCCCGTGGGCAGCGTGCCGGCGGGGAGTTCGAGATCCTCGCCGATGCCAAGCTCACCGAGCGTGGGGTGAGTCCAATGGACTTCGGCCAGGGATCCGTCCTCCGGATCGATCGCCGAGGCGGCCAGACGGACGGCAGCCGAGGCGGCGAAGTGAGTGCCGTCAGCCGGTTCGGTGGTCGCGATGACGGGAGCCTTGTCCGCGACCACGATCGGCGTCGGGTGCGTGGCAACGGTGCGGTTGTAGCCGTCGGAGACGATCAGTCTGAGGTGATAGGTGCCGGCCTTGGGGAAGTGTGCTGGTTCGAGCGTGTACCCGGTCGTGGTGCGGTCGAAGGTGATGGGCGCCCACCCCCCGGAGTCACTGCCGACCTGGATCTCGGTGCGGGGGGCATCGCCGTCGGCGTCGGACGCGGTCCAGTCGAAGTGGAGGCCTTCGGGCGGAAGGGGGATTGGAGTTGTCGACGGCGTGGGGATGAACTCGACCACCGGGTTGTTCTGAGAAACCGAGAGCCGTCGCAGGGTGAGTCCGGCGCGGATGAGGTCGACGTGGGCGATTCCAGGAAGGACGGGCAGCGCGACGGAGAACTCCCGATGGAATCCGCCCTCGCTGCTGGCGCCGTCCGGGATGAGGACGTTGATCTCGAGCGATTGCTCGGCGAGGAGTTCGCCAGCCTGGTTCCGGATCTGGGCGAGGTATTCACCGGTGACATCCGGGATCCATTGCTCGTTCCGGAATTCGATGGGGTCCATCTGGGTGATCTCACCGGAGCCGTCGATCAGGCCGGAAAGCCGGAGGACGGGGATGGGTTCGCCGGCGACGGCAGCGAGGCGTCGGGGAGCGGTGGGGAGGGGCCAGCGGGCGAGCATGGCGTCCATCATGCCCCGGTAGCTGAAGATGCCGGGCCAGACCCATTCGGTCGTGAAAGCCGAGTTGCCCTGGCGGCAATAGCTCATGACGTCACCCGTGAGGAACGGGGAGACGTAGAGGGCGTCCGCGGCGTCCCAGCCGAACGCATGGCGATAGGGGCCGAGTCGCATGGGCCCGAGGACGGGGGTGAGGAGTTCGGTGCCGAGGAGATCCATGGGATAGTCGGGGGCGATGGCGCGGGCTTCTTCCTCGCAGCGGCCGCGTTTGAACTGGATTCCGTTCTGGAGGAAGGTGCCAAAGGCGGAGTGCACGGCGTGATGCCGGCCCAGGGCATGACCGACTTCGTGGATGGCGAGATTCTTGCGGCGGTCGGGAATGGCGGAGGGGTCCGCGAAGGAGGCTCGGCCGAGCTCGACGTCTCCCATGCCGCGCAGGTCGGTGCCATCGGCGACGCCGTGGTAGATGAATTTCTGGCGGTCGCGGACTTCGCCCAGACCGAGCGGATCGAGATCCTTGCTGCGAAAGCGGACGATTTCGTGGAGGAGGAGGGCGGAAAGTTGGCCATGCTCGTCATTCTTGCCGTCGCGCGGATCCTTGAGTGTGGTCCAGTCGAGTTGGCGGTTGGCATCGGCTGTGGTGACGGCGTGGGTGGGCAGGCCGGAACGGAGCCGGGCGTGCTGCTTGTGGGCGTCAGCCAGGGTGGCGGCCTTGCTGTCCTTTCCGAAGATCCATTTGACCAGGACCCAGCGGATCGCGGCTTCGGGCATCTTGCGGTAGGTGATCTCGGTCGAATTGTTGCGGACAGCGGTCTGGCCCGGGAGTTGGGCGGTGGTGAGCAGGCCATTGGGCCATTCGAGGGTGAGGGTGACCCCGTTGGTGCTGCGGATGTCATCGGCGCCCAGCCGGAAAGGGATGCTGGCGTTCTTCTCGTTGCGTTGGTCGAGGTAGTTGGTGCGGGCGATGTGGCGTTCGGCGCCGTACGTCGTGCTTCTGCCGTTCCTTTCGACGCGGAGCCGGACGCCGTCCATGGTGACGGGGAGGGCGTTGGATCCGGCGGGTTTCACGAAGGCGCGGATGAGGGTCGGCTTCGCGTACACGAGAGGGACGTTGTTCTGCCAGTCCTGGATGACCTGGACCGCTTCGAGGGCGACGATCTCGACGGCGGAACGATTGGCGGTGAAGAGGACGTAGTTCCGGCATTTGTCGGCGGGGAGGGACCGGGTGGCGTCCTTGGGTGTGAAGGTGAATCCCTTGTCAGGTTGGGTGGGGACGATGACGTGGGTGGCATCGGGGAGGTTCTTGATGACGAACTCCCCGTTGGTGTCGGTGGTGGCCTGACGGATGATCGGAGGGCGGTTGGGGACGAGTTGGCGGATCTCGACGACGATGCCCGGGACGGCCTGACCGTTGGCGGTGGCGATGCGGCCGCCGATGGAGGAATCGCCGTCGCCGGTGAAGTTCTGGACGACGTTGGTCTTGGCAATGGTGACCTTGGCAGGGCTGTCCTTGAAGGTGAACGTCGGGTGCGTGACCGTGATCGTGTAGTCACCCGGTGGGAGGTTGGTGAAGCTGTAACGACCGTCGGTGCCGGTGCGTTGGACGAGTGGGGCGGAGAAGTTCTTATTGGTCACCGTGACGATGGCGGAGGCCAGCGGCGCTCCCTTCTTCGGATCGCAGGCGCGGATCAGTCCGGAGATCCGGAACTTCGCGGTCAGCACGAAGTCGGCCCGGAGCGGGCAGGCAGAGAGGTCCGTGCCGGTGTCGATATTGATACTGGCAGGGTCATGGGTGACGCCCTCGGGAAGGTTGATCAGGGCTGATTCATCTGGGCTGAGCAAAGAATTGGCGGGTTGGGAGAAGATTGATTCCAGCTGGACATCCCGCCCCCATCCCGACAGCCTTGGGCATGCCTCGCCCACCAATTCCCAGCGAGCCTGACCTGCTCGCCCGCGTCAACGTCCGCCTCCTGGAGGATCACGAACGCGAGCGCTTCGATCTCCTCCTCAAGGAACGCCACTATCTCCATAGCGCCATCCTCGTTGGTCAGCACCTTCGCTACGTCGCTGAACTCGACGGCCAATGGGTCGCACTCATCGCCTTCAGTGCCGCCGCACTCCACATCAAGGGCCGCGACAAACACATCGGGTGGTCAGCTCGTCAGCGTGCCCGTCGCCTGTCCTTCATCGCCAACAACAGCCGCTTCCTCGTCCTCACCGATCGGCAAAGCCTTCCAAACCTTGCCTCACGCGTTCTAGGCCTGTGCCTGCGCCGCCTGAGCGATGACTGGCTTGCTCGATGGAAGCATCCCATCCTCGCCGTCGAGAGCTTCGTCGACGAAACGCTTTACCGGGGCACTTGTTATCGTGCCTGCGGTTTTGAGGCCATTGGCCCTACTGGCGGTTTTTCCCGCAACGCTCGCGACTACTACCTCCCGCACGGCCAGCCAAAGCAGCTCTACCTGCGCGCGCTGCACCCGAGGGCCTTTGCCATCCTCAAGCAAGCCCGCCTGCCGGAGTCGCTGGCCGCCTTCGAGGCCGACGTCTCTGGCCCATGCCCGTTCCAGGCTCCGGCCCTCGATGACCTTCTTGAGCGTTTTCGCCGACTCCCCGACTCGCGCAAAGGTCATGGCCTCTACCATCGCCAGCGCTTCGTGCTTGCCTGTGCTGCGGTGGCCACCCTCATGGGCGCCTGCGGATATCGTGCCTACGAGGACACCTGCTCGAAGTTCACCAAGCGTCAGTTGCGCGCCCTGGGATGCTTCCCCGATGAAGACGGTGAGCTGAGGGCTCCAAGCGATTCCACCTTTCGGCGCGTGCTCATGAACCTCGATCCTGGGGCCTTTGCAGCCATCGTCGGACAGTGGCTCCTGGAGCAGGAGGTCTCGGCCATCGGTCGCCTGGCAGTGGATGGAAAGGTCCTGCGCGGCAGTGGCAGGCGCGACGGTCGTCCGCTTCAGTTGCTTTCGGCGGTCACTCATCACTTGCGCCTCTCGCTCGGCCAGGTAGCCATCGATGAGAAGAGTAACGAGATCCCTGCCTTGCAGCCGCTGCTGGAGAGTCTGGCCCTGCCTCCCGGAGTCCTCATCACGGCCGATGCGCTGCACTGCCAACAGAACAGCGCACGCTTCATCACACAGGAACTCGGTGGCGACTACCTCTTCGGGCTCAAGGGCAATCAGGAAGGTGCCGAAAAGAAGGCCGAGGCGCTGGTTTCCCAGCGCATTTTCCCCCTCGGAGGCCAGCGCGCGGTGGGAGAAGCATCATGACCGGCTGGAGCGTCGTCGACTGATCCGCATCGCCGTGACGCCGGAAGAGATCGGACTGGTGGGATGCTGGCAGGTGGTTGGAGTCCGGCGGGAATTCATCCCGCTCGGCAAGGGCGAATCAGAGAAGACGGACGAGGTGGGGCTGTACCTGACGAGCTGTGCGCTCGAGCAGCACACCGACGCGGAGATGATGGAAATCATCCGGGGGCATTGGTCGGCGATCGAGAACGGCACGCACTATCGCCGGGACGTGAGCCTGGGCGAGGATGCTTGCCGTGTGAGGGATCGTGTGGCGGCGAGTGTGTTGGCGAGCCTGCGCAATCTGGCCATCGGGGTGTACGAATTGGAGAGGCACCAGGAGCGGACCAAGGCCGATTCACTCCCGTCGTGGCGGCGGTCACAGAGTTTCGGGAAGGCGATGGCGGCACTCAAGCGCTGAGGCGTCGACAACGAGAAGGAAGCGGGAGAAAGCGACAGCAGGTGTCGCCGCGGGCAATTCGCCAGCCAGACCGAG
Source organism: Limisphaerales bacterium (assembly GCA_965284395.1). Taxonomy (GTDB): domain Bacteria; phylum Verrucomicrobiota; class Verrucomicrobiia; order Limisphaerales; family UBA9464; genus UBA6176. Next base: position 3,722,633 of record OZ260084.1, read on the forward strand.
ATTTTCCATAGCCAGAGGCGCAGGCAAGAGGCGCCGGAGGGCAACTAGCACTTCGGCACGCCGGCCTGGGCCATGAGTCGGCAGTGAGCCATTTCCAACCGGCTCACGGGCCGCAGGCCCGGATTCAGGTGAATCAGCCCTGGAAGGTTGATGGGTTGGAGGGTGTATTTCTTGTTCGCCAGCTTGTAGAAGCGGTACTCGCCGTTGGCGTCAGTCTTGACGGTGCGCTTGGCTTCACCGGGAGCAGTGGCCTCGATCTCGATGCCCCCGACGGGAGGGCCAATGGAGGAACCGGAGGTGACGCGGCCGACGATCGCGAGCCAGCGGGAGTCGGGGTACACCTCGACGCTCCTGTCGACGATGTCGACGTCCTGGGTCCAGTCGACGATGCCGAGGGTGGCATCGGCGGCGACGACCGTGACCTTGTATTTGCCGGGAGGAAGATTGGTGAAGCAGAAGGTGCCGAGGCTGTCGGTGCGGGTGGTCAGCTTGTGTGGGCCGTCGAGGGTGACGGTGGCGTTGGTGTTGGGCACGCCGCTGCCGGTCCAGCAGACCTTGGCGATGCCACAGATCGAATGGCCGTTGAAGGTGGCCACGGCTTCGGCGCGGTTGTTGGAGTCGGTGGGGTCGCGGGGGGCCGAGGCTTCGATGGTGGCGACGTTGGTATAGGATCCGCCGCGAGTGGTCTTGACGACGAGTTCGAGCGTGGCCGTGGCGTCCGTGGCGAGGGCGGGGACAGTCCAGGTTCCCGTGGCCGGGGCGAAGGCACCGGCACTGACCTTGTGGGAATCCAGTTGGAGGCCAGCGGGCAGACGGTTGATGACGCGGATGTCCTTCGCGGGATCGAGGCCGTAGTTCCGCAGCGTGACGACGAAGGTGATCTTGTCCGTGATGTTCGTCTGGGGCGGCCGTGCCTCCATGGAGAGGGTCAGGTCGGCGAGCTTCTCATCGGCCTTGAACTGGACGAAGGCGATGTCGTCTTCACCGGGTAGGCCATTGCCGGGAACAGAGTCCGGATCTGGAACGTCCGCTCCGATGATTTCGTGCGGCAGGGTCCGTTCGCCAGCCGCCCGCGCTCGTACGCGGATCGTCAAAGTCCGGCTTGTTCCCGGCGGCAGTGAGCCGACGGACCAAACTCCTGTCCCGGGATTGTAAACACCGGGAGGAGTCGCGCTGAGGAAGTCAGCTTCAGCTGGAAATGGCGCTGAGACGATCACAGCCGGAGCGGTGGCAGGACCACCATTGATGACCGTTGTGTTGATCGTGAATTCCTCGCCAACGCCGACCGGCGAGGGAGCCAGCGAACCGGTCAGGCTCAGGTCCGCGGAAAGTGGAGGTGGGTCGATCTGGATGGTAATCGCGGCCGGGGAGCCCAGTACCGCATTCGCGGGGCCGCTGAGCTGCACGGTGAACGACTCAGCCGTAGTGCTGCCCGGCGCCGGGAAGACCAGTAGGGTCAGGACGCCGCTGTTGATTCCGGGCGAGAAGGAGAGGCTCTGGTTGATCGGGCTGAAGTCCTCGACTGCGACGGCAGTGCCATTGACCGTAGTCACCTGCACCGATGCGGTTCCATTGTCGGCCGGGGTGCGCTGGACGGAGATCGGGAGAGCGATGGGTCCGTCACCGCGTGCGACGCGGATGACCGGGTCGCTGGCGAAGAAGACGATGTTCGTCGGCGTTGGCGGATTGGTTTTGACCACGTCGATGACGAAGAAGGTCTGGAATGGGTTCGTCCCGAGGATGCCACCGACCGGGTTGGAGAGTTGGAGGGAAAAGGCTTCGCCCGGATCCGCGACTGAGTCCGGGAAGGCCACGACTGAAACGGGTTGGCAGCAGATCCCGGGAGGAAACTGCAGCACGAGGTCGACGATTCCATAGTCGACGCCGGGTGTGCCGGTGCCCGGGGTGCTGGACACCCGGACGCTTCCGGGCGTGGAGAGATCTCCCGTGCGGTTCACGTTGATGACCGTCGGAGGCGCACCCTCGGGTATCGGGATCCCGGAAATGAAGATCGAGCCGAAGGAGTATTCGGACGGGCCCGGCGGATCGATGGGTACGTCCTCCGAGATGGAGGCGGCCCTCTCGGCCAGCGCTATTGCCGGAAGGTCGGGGAAGATCAGGGTGATCGTGAAACGGATGTCCGCGGCGGGATCAATCGTGGGCGGATTGAGGAGAGTAATGGGGAGAACCGTGGATACGGATCCTGGCACGACAGGGAATCCGATCGGTGCGGGTTCAAGGTAGTCCGTGCCCGAGATGGCGGTGCCGCCCGTGATCTGCAGCGAGACAGTCACCGGAATGGGAAGCGGCATGCCCCAATCCAGTTGGATCGGAAGGGAGCCAGCCTTTCTTGAGACCGGCGACGGATAGCTGACTGCGGGCATCGGGATCACCACGCCGTTGGTCAGGATGACGGTGTCGTTGGTGAAGACGATGTGGTTGGTGATCTTGGTGCGGTCGATCACGACGAGATCGGCACGGCCGGTGGGTATGAGGAAGAGACCGAGGACCAGGGCGATGCCGAAGGCGAGCAATCGACGAAGCCGGTGTCGTCGGGCGAGGGATTCCGGGCGGAAGGGTAGCGAGGTGTGCATAGGGAGGGGGGACGGCAGCGCCATGCCGTCGGTGGGACCTTCTCAGGATTGGGTTTGCAAGGCCCGGGCCACTCTCAGGGGTGAGGAACCCGGGGAGAAGACGCGCGAAATCCGGTGTGGACCGAAAAGACCTCGCGCGAAGCGGATGGAGTCGGATTCAGGCCCCGAAGGCCTCGCGGACTTCGAGGGCGAGCCAGGAGGCGATCGCTCCGAGGACGGGGCGGCCAGTGGAGTGGTCAGGGAGGAAACCGTTTAGGAGGAAGCGGTGACGGTCGTTGGAACGGCCGAACGTGCCACGCTGGCGCCGGGCGTCGGCGAGGCGGGCGAGGCGGCGGTTGTAGAGCGCCATGAGGCGGTAGGGAAGGTTGCTGGCGGGGAGGGTGAAGACCGGGTTTCGCAGGGCGGCGGCTCCGTCGCGGAAGGGTTGTGAGACGACTCCGAGGTAGTACATCCCGAGGTCGAGTCGGAACCCGATCTGCATGAGTTCGAAGTCGCCCATCCAGGCGTACTTGTCGCGGTACACGGCGTTGAACCAGCGTTCGTAGGAGCGTTGGAAGTCGGCGTTGTGCTGGGCGGCGAGGGGCGTGATGGGTTCGCCGGCGGTGGCGCGCAGGATGAGTTCGACGGCGCGGGTGGTCGTGTAGCTGAGCCAGTCCATTCCCGGGCTGTAGAATGGATCGATGAAGCCAGCGGCATCGCCCGCCAGCACAAAGCCGTCGCCGGCGATCCGTTCGCAGGAGAAGGCGAGGTTGGCGCGCCACTTGACGTCGCCATCGACGGGTTCGGCGTTCTGGAGGATCTCGCGCCCGGTCGGATGCGCGCAGAGAAAGGACTTGAGGCGTTGGCTGAGCGGGGCGGGGCCTTCAGGCCACTGGACGCGGCGTTGGTCGAAGACGACCCCGACGGAAGTGTCGCCGCCCCGCAGCGGGATGAACCACGCCCACCAACCATCCCCGACGACATGGTTGGTGGCGGTGTTCCGGATCCCGTGGCAGGCGGCACCCCAATCCGGGTGACGGCGGGCGAGGTCGAGGTTGTCCCAGTCCTGGACGCCGCGCCAACGCGCCCAGCAGGCCGTGGTGGGGTGATCGGTGTTGGGACGGATCCAGCCTTCCTGACGGGCCAGCAGCGAGGTGAATCCGCTGGCGTCGACGACCCATCGCGCGGTCAGTACCTGGGTGCTGGTTCCGGATTCGACGGTGACCTGCTGGTTGCCGCCCGCCTCCAGTTGGACGCTGCGGACCTTCGCGGGTCGCATCAGGTGGGTGCCCGAGGCCACGGCCCGGCGCAGGACCTCCTCGTCGAGGGTGCTGCGGTCGACCTGCCACGCGGGAACCCGGGCGAGGTACCGTCCGCCGATCTCGCTGCAGGTGTCGATGGAATCGGCCTTCGGATTGGTGAACCAGAACCGCATGCCTTGCTTGGCCAGTTGGGTCTCGTTCAGGAAGCCGGTCAGGCCCAGCACCCGGCTCAGGAAGTAACCGCTCACCTCGACGGTGGCCTCGCCGACGCGACGCGGGAACCGGGCGGACTTTTCGACGATCGCGATGCGCAGCGCGGGCCGTTCGCGAAGGAGGAGCAACGCGGAGGCGGCACCCGCAAGGGAACCGCCGATGATGATGACGTCGAACTGCTCACCCGGCTGCATGGGGTCCTGCATTCCACAACGGAGGCGCGGATACAATGTTTCTGCGGCTGGAGAATGGCGCATCCCGACACTGCCCCCGTTTGAGAATCGGAACGGAGCGGCGACGTCCTCGTCGCCTTGGGAAAGGGCTTGGGATGGCAACGAGGACGTTGCCGCCCCGTTTGACGCGGACGTCCTTACCGGGGCTACTTCCGCTGCTGTTCCATCAGCCGCCCGGTCTCGTTTCCCTGGCGGGTGCCGTCTGGCTTGAGGACTTCGTAGTCGTAGATCTGGCCCGCGGGGAACTTCACCCGGGCGCCTGACTGGAAACGACGGATGTGGACGGGATCGTTGGCGAGGACTCCCTCCAGTTCACCAGCGTCGTTCCATCGGAGGACCTCGATCCACATCCATTCCACGTCCGAGCCGTCGTCGTGTGGGAATGGCCCCTTGGCCATGAACGTGGATCCGGCGGGGAAGTGCTTCCGAAAATCCGGGCCCCATTTCAACCATTGCTCCCGAGCCCTGCGCGACGCGGCTTCGAGCTCAGGGGTACGTTCCACATCGAGATAGGAAGACAGGGATGTCCCCATGAACCGGCCGAGCAGATCCTCCTGTCGCTCGAGGTCGGTCCGGCCGGTGCCCCAGGCAAAATCCAGTTCGATCATGGCGTTGTTGGGGTCCCCCGGTTGCGTCTCCACGTCGACCAGTCGGAGTCGGATGTTCCCGGTGCCGCCGGGACCGAGTTGCTTCTGGAGGCCCTCGCGTGCGAACGGCGATCGAAGTGTGGCGATGGAGAAGGTCACGTCCTCAAGCGATGGGATCTCCGGTCGTTCCACGAGCGATTGGGCGACCAATTGGAGGACCAGCTTCACGGCGTTGGCATGCCGCTGGGGAACCGTGCCGACGGACAGGTCCGGGAGCGCGAAGCGGCGCATGCCATAGGTGAGGGCCCTGCCTACGGGAGAACCTGGTTCCGGGAGGTAGGCTTCCAGGAAGAGGAAACGGCGGACATCCGGGATGCCGTCGGTGGTCCAGGTATCCAGGCGGCGCGCCTTCCATGCCTGCGGTGAGAAGCACTCGTAGGTGCTGCTGTCGAAGATGACGGCCTCGGTGCGCTCGGCCATGGCATGGACGAGTTGCGAGAAGCTTTGGGATGCATCCCGGGCGGAGCCGGATTCCGGGAACAGCATCAGGCGGCAAGCGCGGGACGAGTGCTGGATGGCGTCGCTGGTTTCAATCGCGAGGCCGTGTCCGTGCTTGGCGAGATGCCCTTCGTCGGGAACGGGCAGGGTCTTCAACGGCGTGAATTCCTCGGTATAGGCGAGGAACGGCGGCTTGGGCCAATTGTCCTTGGGAGGCTGGACCGGGGCCCGCCAGAGGTGGACTCCGGGCAGGTTCGTGGAGATCAACGACTCCACCAGTGGTTCCGGGGCAACGAGTGGATCCGGGGCGAAGTAAAGGACCACCCCGTATTGGGGGGCTTGATGGCGCATATCGACCGTTGTGGCGTTGGTGCTCATGGAGGCAGCTGGGTTTGAGGACTGTTCGCGACGACAACCCACGGTGGCCAGTACGTACAGGGTGGCAATCGCCAAGTGGCGGAGCAGATGAGAGGGGCGAATCCCGCCACGGCCCCCATGCGAGAACCCGAACGGGGCGGCGATGTCCTCATCGCCTGTCGGAAAGGCTTCGAAGGACAACGAGAACGTTGCCGCCCCGTTCGCGGGAGCCTGTCTCAGTCCGGATTCCGGGCGGCGCATGGCGAGGCAAGCGGGTCTCTGGATTGCTCAGCTCAGGGCGAGCCAGCAGACGCCGGCGACGCCGATGATGCCGCCGAGGACGGAGGCGGTGGTGGGGCGTTCGCGGTTGAGGAGCCAGGAAAGGGGGATGACGGCGAGGGGCGTCAGGGCGGTGATGGCCATGACGATGCCGGTGGGGCGCTGGGAGAGGGCCCACTGGTAGCAGGCGACGCCCAGGGAAGGGCCGCTGAGGGCGTTGGCGAGGATCCAGGGCGAGGCAGCGCGCCAGTCGGGCTTCGGCTGGGTGGAGTCCGGACGGCGGATCCGTTGCTGCCAAAGCCACCAGAGCGCGATGAAGAGGACGCCAGCCCAGATGCGTTGGTAGGCGATGCTGAGGCCGTCGATGGGTTGGCCGGCCGCGCGGGCGAGCTGGGTTCCGTGGCGGCTGAGGACGGCCCCCCAGGCCTGTCCGGCGGCGGCGAGGACGCCGAGGGCCAGGGCGGCGGCGCCAGGGCCATGGGACGGGATGGGGGTTGAAGGTGCTGTGCCCGTGTCCGGAGTTGGGGACGAGGGGTGGGGCCGCCGGGTGGGGTTGAGGGCGATGGCGACGCCGGTGAGGATGAGGGTGATGGCGGCGAGCTGGATGCCGGACAGGCGCGTGCCCAGCCAGAGCCATTCGGTGACGAGACCGATCGGAACGGAAAGGCACTGCACCATCAGGCTGGTGAGCTGGGCGCCCAGGCGGGGAAGCGCGATGAAGATGGCGGTGTCGCAGATGCCGAATCCGATGAAGCCGCTGGCGAGGAACCATCCGAGGGCCGGGCCGCTGAATCCCGCACCCCACCCGTGGGCGTAGAGGCCGAGGATCAGGGTGGCGATGAGGATGCGGACGAGGCTGGCGTTGTTCGATCCGAGGTAGTGGATCGATTGGCGCGCGGCGACGGAGGAGGTCGCGAACAACCCCATCGCGAGGAAGGCGGGGAGCATCTCGCGCTAGAGGAGTTTGCGGTCGCGGCTGGCTTCGGTGGCAATCCGGCGCATGCGTTTCACGGCGTTGCCAAGGTTGCGGTGCTTGAAGAGGGAAGTGCCGGCGACGTAGGTGTCGGCCCCGGCGCGGGCGCATTCGGCGGCGGTGGCGTCGTTGATGCCGCCATCGACCTCGATGCGGAAGTTCAGGCCCATCTGCTGCCGCCACGCGGCGACCTGTTGGATCTTGGGGACGCACTCCTCGATGAACGGTTGGCCGCCGAAGCCCGGGTTCACCGTCATGATGAGGATGAGGTCGACCTTGGAGAGGTACGGCTTGAGTTCGGAGACGCGGGTCGGTGGGTTGACGGCTAGCCCGACCTTCTTGCCGAGCGAACGGATCTTCCAGAGGAGCGGGGTGACCTGGGCGCCTAGTTCGACGTGGATGGTGATGCTGTCCGAGCCCGCGGCGGCGAAGGGTTCGAGGAGGATCTCGGGCTTGGAGCACATGAGGTGCACGTCGAGGGTCCGTTCGAAGTGGGGGCGGACGACCTTCACGACCTGGGGGCCGAAGGAGATGTTCGGCACGAAGTGGCCGTCCATGATGTCGAGGTGGAGCCACTCGGCGCCGGAGCGGTGGGCCCGGGCGGCTTCATGGCCGAAGCGGGCGAAGTCGGAGGCGAGGAGTGAAGGCGCGATGATCACGGCGGCCGGAGACTATTCTGCGTCACGCCGGGCTCCAGCCGGAAATCGGGTGAAGGAGGGGGAAGTCGGATTCGCAGGAATGAGCGGCATGCCCGCTGCTTGGCAGGGATTCTGACGCGGAGCGCATCGAAGGATGAGAACTGATGAACCCCAACTCCCCCTACCTCCGGCTCGGCGTCGCCTCTCTGCTCGCTGCCGCCGTTAGTCCCCAACTTCTGGCCATCGGGCGTTTCCCGGATCGGGATGCCGCGGCCATTCCGGCGCGCTATGCGAACTCGATCGTCCGGGTCGCAGGTCGATACGTCGAAGGGCCGCAGAACAACGCGGATGAAATCATCGACCGCAACTCGGGGGTCGTCGTGGATGTCCGTCAGGATGTGGGCAAGAACTCGGGGTTCATCTGCATCCTGACCTCCGATCATGGGATTGGATCGATCCTGGAGAATCCGGCCGGAGCGAACCGCCGGGACCGGGAATGGAGGCTGGGCTTCGGGAACGGTAACGCGAACGGACGCTGGGACCATACGGCGACGGAGAGGACGGTCCGCCTGGAGCGGGGGCCTGTGAACCGCGGACTCCGGGTCGACCTGGCGGTGCTGGCGTTTGCCCTGCCCGATGTTCGGAACATCACGCCAATTCCGATCCGACAGAGGAATGCGGTGGGCACGAACCAAACATTCCATCTGGCGGGCTTCGGGGATGACGTCCGCGCAGTCTGCACCCCGCAGAACCGGTTCGGCTACCGCGTGCCGGTACCAAACGGTGCGGCGCAGCGTTACGGCACCTTGCGGTTGAATGACAACGTCATCCTGAGGCTGGCACCCGGCCGCTTCACCTACGAGGGCGTGAACTACGCCTACGATGCCATCTACAGCGACCTGACGATGACGGCGAATGGCCAGCCGCCGGTATTGCAGCGGGGCGATGGCTACTTCCTGAACGGCGACAGCGGAGGTCCCTCTTTCCAGCAGGATTCGCTCGGGGCGTGGACTGTCATTGGGATCCACAGCGCGAGCCAGGCCTGTGACGAGAAAGGCGTCATGACCAACTACGGCTACGTCTGGCCAGGCTTCCTCCAGATGGACGTGGATGTCTGGAGCTACCGTCAGTTCATCCTGACCGCTTGCGACAACGTGGTGAAGGCACGCACGACGCCAACGCCAACCCCAACACCAACCCCAACGCCGATGCCGGTGCCGACGCCAACGCCAACGCCGACGCCGATACCCGGCAAGCTGCCGATGATGAATGTCGACTGGGCGGTGGACACCATGATTGAGGAACCGCCCGTGTCGGTGCTGACGGACGTGTTCGATCTGCTGCTGCCCTGGGATGGCGGCTGGGTGCCGGAGGGATCCGGGGATGCGTCGGTGGAGGAGGTGGATGAGGGCGTGGGGGAGCCGACGCTGGAGCTGGGGCCGGTGGACTGGCTTGAGACTCCGGTGTCGGTGGAAGAGGTCCCGGCGGTGGTGAGGGATGGGGTGGACTGGGAGGAGAACCACATCCGGCTACAGGAAATTCAATGAGCGATGCATCCGGTTCTCGACGGCCAGCGTAGGGAGGCATGTAGCGCGAATCCCGGCCGGTGACCGGCGGGGAGCAAAACCAATTGGAACGAGCGACGTATGAAGAATCTCAATCAATGGATCCCGGTGGTGGCAGTCCTGGCCCTCGGGACGCAGATGCACGGGGCGGCCTTCGTCGGCCTGACGACGGGCGGCAACCTGATCACGTTTGATTCCGCGAGTCCGGGGACGATCCAAAGCAGCACCTCGATCACGGGGTTGGGTGGGCAGACGTTGCTGGGGATCGACCGCCGGCCGGCGAACGGGTTCCTCTACGGTGTCGGAAGTGGAGGAACGATCTTCAGCGTGAATCCGTTCTCCGGGGTGGCGACGTCGGTGTCGACGTTGTCGGTGCCGTTGTCGGGTTCGACCTTCGGGTTCGATTTCAATCCGGTGCCGGATCGGCTGCGCCTGGTGAGCAACCTCGACCAGAACCTCCGGATCAACATCGCGACCGGGGCCACGATCGTGGATGGCAGCCTCGCCTACAGCCTGTCGGACGTGAATGCGGGTGCGAATCCGAACATCGTCGCCGCCGCCTACATCAACAATTTCGCGGGCGCGTTGACGACGACGCTGTATGGGATCGATTCGGCGCTCGATACGCTGGTGATCCAGAATCCGCCGAATGCGGGAACACTGGTGACGGTGGGCTCGCTGGGCGTGAACACATCGGCGTTGGCGGCGTTCGAGGTGTTGCAGGGCGGGCAGGCGTTCGCGGCCTTGACGGATCCGAACGAGCTGACCTCGGGACTTTACTCCATCAACCTGGGCACGGGAGCTGCGACCTTCCTTGGACAGATCGGTGGAGGAGCGGCGATCTACGGGCTGACGGCGGTACCGGAGCCTGAAGAGTATGCCGCGATGGGTGGAGCCGTGCTGGTGGCGTTCGCCGTTTACCGGCGTCGTCGGCAGCAGGCGCCGGCTGGGAAGTGACCGACCGCCTTGGCCACGTCCATCCAGGTTGGAAAGCCACACACAGGGACACGACGGGACCGCAAGTCAGCGAACCGAAGACCGACACCGCAGGCCGGCGCAGCCCCCCGTGCGCATGGCCTGCGGTGTCATGGTCGTCGGGTGGGACGTTGGATGCGGGGATAGAGTCCGGGGCAGCATCCGAACATCTCGTGGAAAGCGGTGCTGAAGTGGCTGAGACTGTTGTATCCGACTTCGAGTGCGGCCTCGGTGACGTTGCAGCGACCGGATCGCAGGAGTTCGGCGGCCTTCTCCAGGCGGAGGTGTCGCAGGTGTTGCTGGAGGGTGATGCCGGTCTCGCGGGAGAATTGCCGACTCAGGTAGAACGAGCTGCATCCGACCATTCGGGCGAGGTCTTCGAGGGAAGGTGGCTGGGCGAGGCGTTCGGCCAGGATGCTGCGTGCCCGCTCCACCCGTTCGCGGGCGGCCCGTTGGGCGCGGGTGCAGAAGAGTTCACCGGAGACCGGTTGGTAGAAGAGCAGGGTGGCGACCTCGACTGCCTTGCACTGGAACCACGTGGCGCGGGCGGGCTCGAACACCGGGCAATGTCGCAGGCTTTCCACCAACGGGAAGAGCGCGGCCGGCATGGGTTGGATCGAAGACAGGCTGGATTCCTGGGATTGCCCACCGAGCACGGCGGCAATCATCGGGTGCAGGTGCTCGGGTACGGAGCCGATGTGCCGGCGCAGGAAGTCCGGGGCAAACTCGACGGTGATGAACCGGTGTCGCACGGCGGCGCGGCGGGATGCGGGAAGGGCTGGGGAACCCGGGTGGTAGAAGGCGAGGTTGCGCGGTCCCAGGACCTGCGGCGTGCCGGGCAGTTGGAACTCGCCGACGCCTTCGAGATTGAGACAGACCTCGATGCTGCCGGGATGAAAGCTGCGGCCCCAGTCGAGGGTGTTGGCGACCTCGAAGTCGTGCCACTCGAAGCTGAACCCAAGGTCGCGATACCTTCCGAAGAGCGGGCGCCACCCGTTGCCGACGTCGGACCATGCGGCGGCCTCACCCGGGGCGGGAGACGCCGTGAGGGTGAGAGCTGGAACCGGCGGGCGGTATCGGGGCTGCACGATCTGGTGGAGCTCCGGTCCGGTTCTTGCCCGGGTCCCGTCGCTGGTCGGCACGGTGCGGGGCCGGGAGGTCGGATGCTTCCGGGTGCTTGCGAATCGTTTCCGGAGGGTTGCGGGGGGCCGTAGCCGACGACGTACGGAGGCGGTGAGAACTTCCTCCAGTCCCGCCTCGTGACCTCGGCGGCTACCGGGGAGTCGCAGGTTTGAAGATTCAGGTTTCAAGCCCGGTGCGGCCGGGCTCAACTCCGTTCTGTAGGCTGCGTGCCCCCACGCGGCGGTTCACGATCCACGCCGGGTGAGGGCACCCGGCCTACATGTAGGCCGCGTGCCCCCACGCGGCGCTCAGGCTACTGGGAACTGTTTTCATCCGGTGTCCGGTTGTCGCAGGGTGTGGCCATGTTGACTGGAACACGGGTTCAGGCGCGGGAGGCGGGGAGCAAGCCCCTGCTGGTGGTGCTGCATGGGCTGGGAGACTCATCCGAAGGATGGGAATGGCTCCCGCAGGAGCTGCAGTTGCCGTGGTTGAACTACCTGTTGGTGAATGCGCCGGACGAGTACTTCAGCGGGCGGAGTTGGTTCGGGATCCGATTCCCGATGGACGGGCGCGTCGATGGAACGTTGCCGCCGGTGGATGGCGGGGCGATTGAACGGTCGAGGAGGCTGCTGTGGGAACTGATCGATGCCCAGCGGGCGGGTGGGCTGAAGGCGGAAGAAATCGCCGTGCTGGGATTCTCGCAGGGTTGTCTGATGACGTTGGAATCCGGTCTTCGGTACCGGGATCCGCTGGCCGGGTTGGTCGGGATCAGCGGGTGGGTGCACGAGACGGAGCGGTTGATCGTCGAGGCACCGGCTCATGCGCGGTCGGTGCCGGTGCTGATGACGCACGGGACGTTCGACCCGCTTTTGGGCATCGAGCATGTGCGTCCGCAGGCGCAGCGCCTGAAGGAAGCCGGGTTCGACCTGTCCTGGCAGGAGTTCGAGAAGGAGCACACGGTGGCGGGCCGGGCCGAGGTCCAGTTCATCGCGCGCTTCCTGGAACAGGCCTTCGGGAAGCCATTGGCGCGTCGCAAGGGTTCCGCGGGGACGGCGGTCGAGTAGAAGCCAGTTTTGACATACCGGAGGCCGGCCGCTTGATTGCCTGGCTCCAAACGCAGGATGGAACGTTCATGAATCGACTATTTGCCCGCGCATCGCGTGGTTGGTGGCTCCTGATGGTGCTGGGGGTCTTGCTACCGCTTTCGTCCCAGGCCCAAACGGTGACCTCGCTGGGCCGCGTCAACCCGCCGGCTTCGGGGATCGAGCGGAAGCGGATCCGACCCGGGGACTGGGTGGAGATCACAGGGAGCGGACTGACGGCGGTGCGGTCCATCCGGTTTGGACTGGCGACGGCGACGTTCTCGGGGAATTCGACCCGCCTGGTCGCGGTCGTTCCGCCGGGGGCGACGATCGGGCCACTCTCGTTGTCGGATTCCTTCGGGCTCTTTTTCTCCACCGACTTCAACTTCCAGGTCTCGCCGCGGGTGACCGGGTTCGGGCGGAGCATACCGGTGCCGAGTTCGCCGGCCGATGCCATCCAGGGCGCGCCCGGAAACTCGGTGTTGTTCACGGGAGAAAACTTTGTCGATCCGTCGGATCCCAGTTTCACGTCCGGAGTTTTTTTCCCCGCGAGTGGGGGTGGTTATCTCCGGGGAACGACGGAGTTCGTGTCCTCCACGAGCATGCAGGTGAAGATCCCTGCGGGTGCGGTGTCGGGAGTGCCGGTGGTCTCGAATCCTTCGGGCGACGGTGCGGCGCCGGGGAACTTCTACCTGCAGCCTCTGGTCACATCGATCGATCCTCCGCGAGCAAAAGTGGGGGATGTGATCACGCTGAAGGGAATCAGCCTGTTGGGGACGAGTGAGGTGTTGTTCGGGTCGACGCGCGTGGTGCCGAGCCAGGTGACCTCGACCAACGTGGTCGTGACCGTGCCGGCCCTGACGCAGTCGGTGCAGCTGACGGTGACGTCGCCGGGTGGGTCCTTCCTGACGGCGTCGAGCCTGGTGCTGCTGCCTCGGATCACCTCGTTCGCGCCGACCGGCGGGGCTCCTGGAACCGTGGTGACGTTGAATGGTGACGGACTGGCGGGGACGACCGGAATCTGGTTTGGCGGCGTGCCGGCGGTGATCGCGACGAATGTGTCGCCCGCCCGCGTGAACGTGGTCGTGCCAGCGGCCGGCCTGGCGGGGCCCATCACCCTAACGACGGTGAACGGGACCAACGTGACGTCGACGCCGTTCTTCGTCGCCCCGACGATTACCGACTATCAGCCGTCGCAGGCCAAACCCGGGGTCTCGATCACGATCCTCGGCTCGAACTTCACGAATGTTTCACGGGTGCAATTTGCGGGTGGAGTGGACGCCGTGTACACGGTGACCGCGTCAAACCGGATCACGGCCACCGTTCCGCTGGGCGCGGTGAGCGGGCCGGTGAAGGTGACGAACCCGGGTGGAGACAGTTCGAGCACGCGATTCTTCGTCGTTTCGACGCTGGAACCGGTGATCTTCGGGTTCACACCCACTTCCGGTGCGGCCGGGACGACAGTCCGGATCAACGGGGACAATCTATCCACGGCGACGCAGGTCCGGTTCAACGGGCTTGCGGCTGCGAACTTCACGGTGAATGGCGACACCAACATCGTGACATCGCTTCCGGCCGGAGCCACCTCGGGCAAGATCTCAGTCGTGACCCCGTCCGGGACGGCGACGAGCACGGCCGACTTTCTGGTCGGCACCACGGCCGACCTGCTGGTGACGGGGCAGGTCCTGCCCCTGGCACCGATCGTCGGGGACGAGGCGACGTTCACGTTCCGGGTCCAGAACCGGGGGCCGTTGAATTCCGTGGGAGCGACCTTCACCCTGCAGTATCCGGGGGCCACGTTCGTGGAGGCGACGACGAGCCAGGGGACGTTCGATGCGTTTGGCAGTACGGTCGTGGTAACCGCGGGAACCATTCCGCGGAACGATTCCCTGCTGGTCAGCGTCCGGGTGCGGACCCGGTCCACGACGGCGGTCACGGCGACGGGCCAGGTGACCTCCGACACGCCGGATCCGACCACGGCAGACCAGCGCGCGCAGGTGACGATTGTCCCGGTGCAGCCGTCCTTGACGATGAGTCGTCTGGAAGATGGGCGGGTCCAGTTGAGCTGGCCGTCGCAGTCGTCGACGATGGTCCTGCAGGATGCGGCGGACCCGCTGGGACCTTGGCAGACCACCTCCGGAACGCCGGAGGCCACGGCGAATGGAAGGCGGTTGATCCTGACCCCGCTGCTGGGTGAGCGGGTGTATCGGTTACGGATGCCCTGAGCTTGTCCGCGCCGGGTGAGGGCACCCGGCCTCCAAATGGGATGTAGGCTGCGTGCCCCCACGCGGCGGGGCATGGTTGTGGCCGGGTGAGGGCACCCGGCCTTCAATGGGGATGTAGGCTGCGTGCCCCCGCGCGGCGGGGCATGGTTGTCGCCGGGTGAGGGCACCCGGCCCACCAGTCGGGGGCAGGGGCTACTGCTTTTCCTCGTACCAGGCCATCTGGATGTTCTCGAGGATCTTCTCGTTGGAGGCGTCCGGCTTGTCGGCGAAGCCTTCGAGTTCGAGGACCATCTTGTGGAGCTTGGGGAAGCTGAGGCGGAGGGGATCCTGATCGGGGAACTTGTCGATCAGGGCCCAGGCGATTTCCTCATGGTCTTTCCAGGTCAGTTTCACGGCTGAAGGATTGCCCTCTGGGGGTGGGGCCGTCAAATGGGTGACCTGCCGGCCGGAGGAAGTGCGCTTCCCTTTCCGGGGCTGTCTGACAGGCTCGGGTAAAGTCCATGCATTCACTCCGCCTGTTGTTCTGCTGGCTGGTCTTCGGCATTTCCGGTGTCGAGGCAGCAGTCCTCCTTCCGAGCAGTGCCTCGTGGCACTGGCGATTGGCGGACGAGGATCCGGATCCGGCCAGCCCGGGGATGTGGCGGGAGGTGGAGTATGAAGGGCTGGGGTCGGGTTGGAACCTGAGTCCGGGACCGATGCAGCGCGGGTTGCCCGGCGGCGGCGTCCTGCTCCCGCAACAGGTGGGTGGATTGTTGGTACGGACGACGGTGGTGATCCCGAATCCGGATCAGTACTCGACCTACCGGTTCAATGGATCCGTGGCTGGCGGCGTGGTGGTGTGGGTGAATGGAGTCGAGGTCTGGCGCGATGGAGTGGCGGTGGGCGTGAACGAGCCTCTGGGCCGACCGCTGGCGGGGGTGTCGACGGCGAGGAGTCTGGGTGCGGTGCTGGCGAGGTCGGAGGTTCCCGGATTGAGGGCGGGGACGAATGTGATCGCGGCCATGATCCTGCCTGAGGGTGCCGCGACGCCGCTGCGCTGGCTGGGATGGCTGGAGGCGGATCCGGATGTGGAGGCGCCGTTGATCGTGCGCATGCTTCCCGAGCCAGGATCGGTGGTGCCGGAATTGACCGAGGTGGAAGTGTTGTTCAGTGAGCCGGTGCGCGGCGTGGATGCTGGAGACCTGCTGGTCAATGGGGTGCCGGCGGTCGCGGTGACGCCTCTCGGACCGGACCAGTACCAGTTCACGATCCCGGCGGTGGATCGGTCGGATGTCCGGATCGAGTGGCGCGCGGATGCCGCGATCACGGACCGCTCCACGCCCGCCAATCTCTTCGCGGGCGACGCCTGGATGTACACGGTGGAAGACGTGGTGCCTCCGGATGCCGTGGTGATCTCGGAGTTCATGGCGGACAACGACCGCACCTTGCGCGACGAAAACGGCGACGACGTCGACTGGATCGAGTTGCACAACCCGTCGACGAGGGACGTTCGGTTGCTGGGTTGGGGGTTGAGCGATGCGGCTGGGAATCCGTTCAAATGGAAGTTCCCGGATGTGGTCCTGCCGGCGCGGGGATTCCTGCTGGTCTACGCATCGGAGAAGAATCGGACGAACGTCCCGGGGCGCCTGCACACGAACTTCAAGCTGGACGCCGGCGGCGAGTACCTGGGGTTGGTGAACGCTTCGGGGGCAGTGGTGTCGGCGTTCGCGCCCAAGTATCCGGCGCAGTCGACCGATGTTTCGTATGGGCGTGCGGGTGGCGCGCCGCAGATCGTGGGTTACTTCGACAAGCCGACGCCTGGGGCGGCTAACAGCGCTTCCGGTTCGGGCTATGCGCCCGGAGTGGAGATCAGCCGCCCGTCGGGGACTTATTCAGGTTCGGTCACGGTCTCCTTGCGGATGTTGGCGGTGGATACGAACGCGGTGATCCGGTTCACGACGAACAACACATTGCCCGGGGCGACCTCCCCCGTCTATGCGGGGCCTTTGACCTTCACGACGGCCGTGGTGCTCCGGGCGCGAGCGTTCTCGCCCGGGCGACTTCCGGGTCCGCCGGTGAGCGCGGCCTTCACGCCGCTGTCGGCCGGGGCGGCGCAGTTCCGCTCGGACCTGCCGGTGTTGCTGCTGCACAACTACGGCCGCGGCAGACCGAGCACCCTCGGCGTGCCAGGGACGGTGCAGTTGTTCGAGCCGGTGAACGGGGTGACCTCGATGACCAATCCTCCGACGCTGTCGGCGCGAGCGCAGTTGGCGTCGCGGGGTTCGAGTACCGAGGGCCTCGCGAAGGTGAGCCTGAAGGTCGAGTTCCGGGACGAGTTCGAACTCGACCGGGACATCGGCTGGCTGGGGATGCCGGAGGACTCCGACTGGGTGCTGTATGCCCCCAACGTTTTTGACCCGATCATGACGCACAATCCGTTCATGTACGGGTTGGCGCGTGACCTGGGCTACTACGCGTCCCGGACACGGTTCGTGGAGGTGTATCTGGTTCAGGGCGGGCTGGGCGCGGTGCAGACGGCCTCGTACAACGGGATCTACGTGCTCGAGGAGAAAGTGAAGCGCGGGAAGGATCGGGTGGACGTCGACAAGCTGGAGCCCGAGCACGCCTTGGAGCCCGAGGTGACCGGCGGGTACCTGTTCAAGGTGGATCGCGCGGACCCAGGCGACACGGGCTTCTCGGCGGCGGGGACGACGATGATGTATGTCGACCCGAAGGAGCCTGAGATCGAGCGTACGGACCGGGCGGCGCAGCGGGCGTATGTGACGCGGTTCTTCTCGCAGTTCTCGTCGGCCCTGAACGGGACGAACTATAGGAATCCGACCAATGGCTACGCGCGTTACCTGGACGTCGATCCGAGCATCGACTTCCACATCCTGAATTCGGTGGCGTTCAACGTGGATGCGTTGGTGCTGAGCACCTACCTGTACAAGCCGCGGAATGGGAAGCTGACGTTCGGCCCGGTCTGGGATTTTGATCGTTCGCTCGGTTCCACGGATGGGCGCGATGTGAATCCAAGGACGTGGGGAGCGAACCTGTTTTCATTCTCGTGGTGGCCGCGTTTGTTCAGTGACCCGGACTTCACCCAGCGTTGGATCGACCGGTATCAGGCGATGCGCGAAGGGCCGCTGTCGTTGTCCAATTCGTTCGCGAGGCTGGATTTCTTGACGGGGCAGTTGAAGCAAGCCCAGCCGCGCGAACGTGCCAAGTGGGGTACGACGTACCGGGGTGGGACGTACGCGACGGAGATCACGTACTCGAAGACCTGGCTGTCGAACCGCCTCGACTTCATTGACACGCGATTTGTGCCGATGGCGCGGGCCGGGACGTCGGTGATCGAGGCTGGTGGAACGCAGATCCGGTTGGCCCTGATCCCGCCGACCAACGCGAACGTGGTCGTCTACTACACAACCGATGGGACGGATCCGCGGTTGTCGGGGGGCGGGATTTCGACGGCGGCGAAGCTCTATGATCCGGTCGCGCCTCCGGCATTCACCCGGAATACGCGGGTGATCGCGCGGAACTACTCGACCGCGAACCGGACCGGCACGCCGA
Organism: Limisphaerales bacterium; assembly: GCA_965284395.1. GTDB lineage: Bacteria > Verrucomicrobiota > Verrucomicrobiia > Limisphaerales > UBA9464 > UBA6176. The sequence goes on from OZ260084.1 coordinate 3,740,767, forward strand.
ACAGTCGATGGGGTGGGCCGTTGACGAACATCCTTGTGCTGCAGCGTCCGGCGCTCCGCATCACCGAGGTGCACTACCATCCGGCCGGGGAGGATGCGTCCGAGTTCCTCGAGGTTTCCAACCTGGGCACCGTGCCGGTCTCGCTGACCGGGTGGCAGTTGGGTGGCGGAATCCAGTTCCGGTTCTCGGGAACCAACACGCTGGACCGCCTCGGGCCGGGGGAACGTTGCATCGTGGTCTCGGACCGCGTGGCTTATGGGCCGGTGCCGCCGGGACTGCTCGTGGCGGGCGAGTTCTCGGGACGGTTGGCCAACGAGGGAGATCGCGTCGAACTCCGGGGGCCAGTGGGTGAACTGGTGGACGCCGTCGCGTATGACGACGCCGTGGAACCACTGGCTGACGGTGGCGGCTGGAGTCTGGTGCCGCGGAGCGAGGGTGCCTTGGATTCCGCGATCTGGCGCTTGAGTGCTGACGTGGGCGGATCGCCGGGGCAGCCAGACCGTGCGTCATTGCCCGGACCGGGAGGTGATCTGGATCAGGACGGCTTGCCGGACGTGTGGGAGTCGCGGGTAGGGTTGGTGGTGGGCGTTGCCCCGATGGACACGGGATCCGCGGATCGCGATGGGGATGGCGTCAGCAACGCGGGAGAGTTCCTTGCCGGAACGGATCCGATCTCGCCGGCCTCGGTGATGGCGTTGCGGGCGGAGGTGGGCGTCGATGGAGTGGCGAGGTTGGTCTGGAGCCGGATCCCTGGGCGTGCGATGCGGGTGCTGGTTCGCGACGAACTGACGGGGACAGAGCGGGTGTTGGCAGACGTTCCCGCGCGTGGGACAGGAGGGGAGGAATCCGTCACGGACACCGTGAGCGGGGGAGCCCGTTACTACCGGCTTACGGCGCCGTAGCCGGGAGTTGGGCTTTTGGATAGCGCCCATGAAATTCCAGTTTTGAATCGCAGCCATCCAATCAAGATCCCGAGCCATGGAAAACGCTTCGCCGCTCCCGCAGCCGGGGCCTGACAATTCGGAAACCCGGTTGTGGAACACCCTCGCCCACGCGATCAGCCTGACCGGCCTGGTGACGGGCATTGGCTTCATCCTGGGCCCCCTGATCGTGTGGATGATCCAGCGGGAACGGTACCCATCGGTGGACCAGCACGGGAAGGAGTCGATCAACCTGAACCTGTCGATGCTGATCTACCAGCTGGGTCTGGTGCTCGGCGGGTTCGTCCTCGCGGTGCCGACGTGCGGAGTTGGAATCTGGGTGGCCGGGGTTGCCATCCTCTTGCTGGCCGCTGCGCATCTGGTGCTGGTGATCGTGGCGTCGGCGCAGGCTTGGTCTGGCGGTTTCTACCGGTATCCGTACATCCTTCGGCTCATCAAATGATGGCGTGGACGAACGTGGGGTTTGAGTGGTGCCGGGTTGCCTTGGCCGTGGTGCTGGTGTCGGCGGCCGTTGTCGTGCAGGGACGGCAGCCGATCCTGCCGGCGACACCGGTTGCCTCGGGTGCCGCTGAGCGGGTCGGGGCGGAGTGGGAACTCCTGGTAAGGAAGGGCGAAGTCACGGCGGTGACGTCCCGGATGGACCTGCGGTTGCTGGCGGAAAAGGCGCTGGCGGGGTTGCCTGGGGATGAAGACGCGCGACAGGAGTTCGTGACCCAGTACGCGAAGGGGGCGAGCGCGAGCTTCCAGCATGTGCTGAAGGGGTTCACGAGCTACCGGTTCCTGGGAACGGTACGCACGAACCCCGCGGGCGGCCTGGTGTTCCGTGGCCTGCTTCCGGATGGCGCCGTGAACTATCACCGGTACCTGATCGAGCCGAAGGCGGGTGGGGAGGTGGCGGTGACGGACGTGTTTGTGGTGTCGCAGGGCGAGTGGTTGAGTTCGACGATCCGCTGGTTGTACCTGCTGAGCGAAGGCAAGCGCGGGCCGGGACCGGCGGCGAAGTTGCAGGGGGCACAGGCGGATCTGGTGCGGCAGGCGGCAGCGGTGGAGCGGTTGCTGGCCTTCATGCAGCAGCGGAAGTACCTCGAGTTCGTCGATGCGTATCGGGGGCTTCCGGAGACGTTGAAGGAGGATCGGACTCTGTTGCAGATGCAACTGGTGGCCAGCCTGGCGGTGGAGCCGCTGGAGTTCGGACTGGCAAGCAAGGCCTGGGCGAAGCGGTATCCGGGTGACCCGGGCCTCGACCTCGTGACCTTTGAGAAGCTGGCCGTGCGCGGGGAACATGAACGCTCGGCGGCCGCGCTGGAACGGATCGAGCAGTTCATCGGAAGCGACCTTCACCTGCGGGCGTTGCGCGGGGCGCAACTGGCGCGGGCGGGGCAGGTGGCGGCTGGCCGGCAACTGGCCATGGACGCGGTCCGGGCGGAGCCGGAGCTGGTGACCGGATACGATGTGCTTCTGGGGATTGCGATCCGGGCGAAGGAGTTCAAGGACATCGCTCGGATCCTGGATCAGGTGGGTGATCACTTGCCCGTGGATCCCCGGGAGATCGTGCAGACCCAGCCGCAGTACGTGGAGTTTCTGGCAGCGCCCGAAGGACGGGAATGGTTGTCGAAGAAGCCCGACATCCGGGCAATCCGTCGGGCTCCGCTCACGAATGCTCCGGCGCCCGGTGTCGCCCGGCCGTGAGCAGGTTCAGTTCCGCTCCGGGTCGTTCCGGCGGAGACCGACCTCGTGGGCGATGTCGTTGAACTCCTCGCGGGAGACCTCGTGGAGCTCCTTGCCGCGGCGGGCGAGCTTCTCGTTGATCTTGATGGCCTTCTCGGCCATTGCCTCATGGGTTTCGGCCGTGCCGCCGACGAGGGCGAAGTTCTTGCCGGTGGTCACGCGCTTGTGGCCGTCGGAGTCGAGCCCGACACCGAGCAGAAGCGCCTTCCCGGCCGTGCCGGGTTTACCGTCCTTCTTTGAGTCGCCCATGGGTGAAGCCTAGGCGGGAAGTTCCGGAGGGCAACCCTGTTCCCGGGCGGCCAAGTTGCCAGTTTCCAGATCGGTTCAGGGCGGGAAGCCGAAGGAGAGCTTGATGGCGGAATACTCGACCGACACCGAACCATCCGCCCGCCGGATGCACAGCGGGGGCTCGGTGTGGGTCTGGTTGCGGAAGCGTTCCGGCAGGTCGACGGCGCGGTGCATGAGGAACAGCCCGAGCAGGGGTTCCTCGCCCTCGCGCAGGACGATGGGACGCTGGCGGACGATCGACAGCCCGGCAGCGGCGGCACCGTCCCGGACGCGCTGCGCCTGCTCGACGGGCCGGATGGGAAACACGCAGGCGAAGACTCCGCCCGGGGCAAGGTGGGCGGCGGCGGTGCTGCAGTAGTCCGCGACGGTGCCGCGCATCTCGAAACGGCAGGCGAGGCGTTGCGGATGTTCGCTCTTCACCCCGGCGTCGAGCGGGAAGTAGGGCGGGCTCCCGAGGATGAGGTCGAACTGTTCGTCGGGTCTCAGGATGCTGGGATCCCGGAGGTCGCCGAGGCGGATGTCGTAGCGGTCGAGGAGGCCGTTCCAGGCGGCAGACTTGCGGGCGAGGGCGACGCTGGTTTCCTGAGCTTCCACGGTGACGAACCTGGCCCCTTGCAGCCGCCACGCGGCGATCATCCCAACTGTCCCGATGCCGCTACCGAGATCGAGCACGGTCCGGGCGCAAGGACAGCCGGAGCTGCCGTACCAGGCGGTGAGGACGTCGTCGGTTGAGAAGCGGTGTCCGTCGGCCAGTTGGAAAAGTCGGAAACGGCCGCTGATGGAGTCGAGCGTCTCGCCGGGGCCGGGTTCGGGGCCCTGGCCGTTGGCTCCGGGCGGGATGGGGCCCGGGATGGCCCAGCCCTTGAAGTGCGTTGGAATCATGCGGTGCGGTCGGCAGGACGAGCATGGCGTGACGGGGCGGGTGGCGTCCATGGGGAGTCGAAGGTGCAGGGCGACGGGGCAGCGACGTTCACGGTGCCTCCTGGGAGGGCGAGCCAAAGGGCGCGAAGCGGCTCGACGGAGAGTCTCGCCCCACCGGATGGATCCGGTTTCAGGGCTGACAGGGGCCGGCGATGCGGGGTATCTCCGGGGCGCTTGAAGCTCCTGTTCATCTGCAGTCGGAACCAGTGGCGGAGTCCCACCGCCGAACGCTTGTTTGCGGGCGTGTCCGGGGTTGAGGCGAGGTCCGCAGGGACGGAACCGGGAGCGCGGGTCCGGGTGACGGCCGGCCTGTTGGGATGGGCGGACCGGATCTTCGTGATGGAGCGCAAACACGCGGCGTATCTGAGGGACCGCTTCGGGGAGGAACTGGCAGGGCGGGAGGTCGAATGCCTGCATGTTCCGGACGAGTGGATGGCAGATGATCCAGAGTTGATCGGGGAGTTGTTGGGGGCGCTGAGCGGGCGCTTGCCGGAAGGAGTTTTGCCGGGATGAAGGGCCAGGGCGCAGATGGCTCGACGGAGTCTCGCAAGTCTCTGGAAACTGGCATCTGGAAACCGGGAACTCTCAGCCGTGTCCATGCAGTAGTGATCTCACGCGGAGCCGCGGAGAGCGCGGAGAGCGAGGCCGGTCACGACTATCATCCAACGTCGGCAACCCGTCACCCAACGGTGACTGACCAGCTTGCCCTCCAACTGGCCTTTCTCCGCGTCTCCGCGTCTCCGCGTGAACCTGTCCCCGCTTTCAGTCGCATGGTTACGGCTCAGGGAACTGCCTTGGCCTACCGGATCGGGCTGGCGTAGTCTGCGCCAATGATCCTCCGAACATGGGTTGCGGGTGTGTTGGCGTTGGCGGCAGTGAGCCTTTCGGCGGCGGATGAACCCGCCCGGTTGCATACGGGCAAGCCGATCCAGGTGCTGCTGATCACTGGCGGTTGCTGCCACAACTATCCGTTCCAGTCGGCCCAGTTGACCAATGCCGTGGGCAAGCGGGCGGATGTGAAGTTCACCGTGGTGAACGAGGGGGGCACCGGAACCCAGGGTAAGATCGGGCTGTACGAGAATCCGAACTGGTCCAAGCCCTACGACGTGGTCGTGCACAACGAGTGCTTCGCGGACACGGCTGACATCGACTACATCCGGAAGATCACGGCGGCCCACAAGGCGGGGACGCCCGCGGTGGTGGTTCACTGCGCGATGCACACGTATCGCGCGACGTCGTTCGATGACTGGCGTGAGTTCCTCGGGGTGACGAGCCGTTACCATGAGCACCAGAGCAAGTATCCGGTGCACGTCATGGACCGGAAGCATCCGGCTATGCTCGGCATCCCGGACAAGTGGGTGACGGCGATGGACGAATTGTACGTGATCGAGCGGATGTCGGCGAACGCGCGGGCGCTGGCGACGTCGCGGAGCGAGAAGACGGGTGCGGATCAACCGGTGGTCTGGGAGAACAACTACCATGGCACGCGGGTGTTCGGGACGACCTATGGGCACTCGGACGACACGTTCCGGGATCCCGTGTTCCTCGAGATGCTGGCGCGGGGCATCGTCTGGGCGGCGAACCCGGGCAAGGAAGGCGCCGGATTCTATCGCGTCGCTCCCGCTGGCAAGTGAAGCGCGCGGGGTGAGGATGATTTCTGTGACGGCAATGTCGGTTTGAACGGGAAGGATTCGAATGAACAAGGACCTGGGTCTGGATCAATCGGGACGGCGTCGGTTTCTGGGGCGGCTTGGATTGGCGGCGGGCTTCTTCACCGTGCCCGGCCTGTACGCCGAGGCGTTGACCCTGACGCCTTCCCAGACGGAAGGACCGTTCTATCCGGACCGGTTGCCACTCGACACCGACAACGACCTGCTGGTGCTGAACGATTCCACGACCCCGTCGGCGGGGATCGTGACGTGGCTGGGAGGTCGGATCCTCGATGCCCGGGGTGAGCCGATCCGCAACGCCGTCGTGGAGATCTGGCAGGCCGATGCCAACGGCGTCTACCTGCACAAGGACAGCGACAACGCGGGCAAGCGCGACCGGCACTTCCAGGGGTTCGGCCGGTTCCTCACCGGCTCCAGCGGCGAGTATCAGTTCCGGACGATCCGGCCGGTGCCGTACCCGGGTCGGACACCGCACATCCACTACTCGGTGAAGGTGCCGGGGCAGCCGAAGTTCACGACGCAGTGCTACGTGCGAGGTGAGGCGGGCAATGAGAAGGATGGAGTCTTGAAGGGCATCCAGGATGCCAAGGCGCGGGAGTCGGTGATCGTGCCGTTCGCCCCGCTGCCGGGATCCAAGGCGGGGGAATTGATGGCACGCTTCGACGTGGTGCTGGGATTCACGCCGAAGGATTGAGGTTTCCAGCGGCGACGCGGACCGGAATCTTCCAACGGCGGCGCGGCGACGCGGCGAGTGGAAGGGGTGTGGGGCGGTTGGGGGCGTTCGTGAGGACGGGCGCGTCCATGTCATTGGTCCGATGCGGGTACCGGGGACCGTATTGTGACTGGCATGGGCGCATTTCGACACTTCCCCCGTATCATCGCAGGAACGGGGTGGCGACGTCCTCGTCGCCTTGGAAAAAGGCATTGAAGGACAACGAGGACGTTGCCGCTCCGTCTGACGCGGGGGCAGTGTCGAGATGCGCCCGACTGGCATGAGCATGGATGATTCAGCCTGAAAACGGAAATCTGTGGATCCAACCGCCGTTTCTAGGCTGACGGCTTTTGCCTCCTCCCCACCAGCGAGGAGGACGTCGCCGCGCCGCTTTGAGGCTTGGGGGCGTTGGGGGGCAGATCGACCTTGCCAAGTACGCCCGGCCGGGTAGGACAAGCAAGTTCCCCCAAGAATGAGCAGGCACCGGACTCTTTCCGGGGCGGCTCCGTGTACCCATACCACACCAAATCCATGTCCATACACTCCGACTCCGAATCCGGGCCCGACGGCAACGTGCCGTCAGGCATGATCGTGCGTCTTGGCCTGTCTCTTGCCTTGCTGGCGTCTTGCGTTTCGGCACAGGCGGCCAAGGTCATTCAGGCGACGGGTGCAACCCATGTGGCGTTCGAGGCTGAGTCCACGTCGTTGTTGATTCCCGGGACTCCCGAGAACTGGGTGGTCAAGACAGACCCGAATGCCAGTGGCGGTGCCGTGCTGATCGCAGACGGAACCAACTCGACCGGGGATTCACCGCACAGTTTTGCCCAGTACGACCTCAACTTCGCGACGCCCGGGACGTATTTCCTCTACTACCGATGGCGTTCGGATGCGGCCAGGACCGGCGGGGACGCCTTCACCGCGAACAGCACGTGGATCGGGAATCGGTTCGGAGCGTTCTCCACGCCGGGATCGGCGGCGCAGGCTGACTACGTGCGTTCCGACAGCAACAACACGCAGGCCCCGGCCAACAACACGTTTGAATGGCGTCGCGAGGTCGAGACGTTCACCTACACCGTGGGGGCACCCGGACGTCAGATCCTGACTTTGGGCACGCGCGAGGCCGGCATGATCTTCGACCGGATCGTCCTGTCGTCGGATCCCGCCCTCACTCCGGCGGCTCTCGATGCGTTGGCGAATTCCGAGACGGACGTCGTGATTCAAGGCAACGGCGAAACGTTCCTCGCATGGGAGGCCGAAACCAAGGGCAACCTCATCGCGGGCACGCCGGAGAACTGGTTTGCCAAGTCCGACACCGCGGCGAGTGGAGGTGGGGCGATCGTGGCCGACGGCACCAATTCCACTGGTGATTCGCCGCACAGCTTCGCGCAATTCAACCTCAAGTTCGGGACGCCTGGCACCTATTACCTCTATTACCGGTGGCGGGCGGATGCGGCGCGCACAGGTGGGGATGCCTTCACGGCGAACAGCAGTTGGATCGGGAATCGCTTCGGAGCGTTCTCCACGACAGGCGCGGCGGCGCAGGCGGATTACGTACGCTCCGACAGCAACAACACCCAGGCACCGGCGAACAACTCCTATGATTGGCGCCGTGAGGTTGAGTCGCTGACCTACACGGTGGGTGCTGCCGAGTTGGCGGCGATCCAGACCCTGACGATCGGCACCCGCGAGGCCGGCATGTTCTTCGACCGCTTTGTTCTGTCGACGGATCCCGCATTGACGGCGGCATCGCTCGACGCCCTGGTGAACTCCGGGACGAAGCCACCGACGCCCGAGGTGAAGCTGGCCGTGGGTTCGGCGACGCTGAACCGCGTGACCATCACCTTCACCCGTCCGCTGGGAGCTTCGACTGTCCGGGCGCAGAACTTTGCCATCGCCGGCCTCGCCGTCACCGCCGCAACGTTGGACGCGGACGACGCGCGGATCGTGCAGTTGACGACCGCCTCGCAGACCGAGGGTACGCCATACGTCGTGAACATCGCGAACGTCCGTGACACGGCCGGAACTCTCGTTGCGGCCAACACCCAGGCCCGTTTCACGGCCTGGAAGCGCGTTGCCGGCTGGGCAACTCGCGAATCGTGGCTGTCGACCCCCGGGACCAGCCTTGCCGACATCGCGAACAACCCGCGGTACCCGGACAGGCCGGACCGGGTCCAGTTTGTGCGAGGCTTTCAGGTTCCGCGGTCGGGCGCGCTGCTCGACCTGATCGTCCGTCTGTCTGCCTGGTACACGCCGCCGGCCTCCGGCGCATGGGAACTGCTCGTCAACAATGACGACGAAGCGGAGATCTTCCTCAGCACCAACGCCGGCGAAGCCAACCTCACCTCGCTCGGGCAGCTCCTGCTGCACGCGCCCCCGTTCGCCGATGGTATTGGTGTCGTGACGCCGGACTTGGTCAGCGGAACGCGTTATCTCCTGCGCGGCGTGCTGAAGCAGGGCGGTGGCGACGCCTTCCTCGACGTGGGGGCACGTCCGGCGGGCACGGGCGTGCCGGATGCAGAATCGCTGCCGATCCTCGGTGGCAGTGCGATCAGCACAATGGTGAATCCCGACCTCGGCGTCGTGCAGTTCGAGGGCCAACCGCAGGATGCCACCAGCAACGTCGGCGCCCGTGCCCGGTTCGCGGTGAAAGCCCAGGCCCTTACGTCCCCGGTCTATTACCAGTGGCGCCGAAATGGTTCCCCGATCCCGGGCGCGACGCGTCCGGTTTATACCACCCCGGTGCTCGCGACCGGGGACAACAATGCGACGATCGACGTTCAGGTGGCTGTGGCAGGCATCACCAACGTCTCGCGCGCCGCAACGCTGAGGGTGAACCCGGGTGAGCCGGGACCGCTACGCCCGTTCCTCGGGGTGAACTTCACGGGCGGAGGCTACGCCTCGGAAGACTCGGTTTCGCTCTCGGCCGTGGATGTGGCCGGCGTGGTGGCCCAGGAGAACTGGAACAACCTGGGTGCGACCCTTGGACCCGTAACGCTCACTGACGCCAGCGGCCAGGCTTCGCCGGTGTCTCTCACCATTTCCACGCCTGGGGGAGCCACTCCCGGCCAATGGTCGTCAGGTTCTCGCGTCCTCGGCGACGCCGACAGCGATCTGATGCAGGGATTCATCCAGTTTGGTACTGGGCCCGAACCGGTGTCGTTCACACTCGAGGGAGTGCCCGCCGGAACCTATAACCTGATCGCGTACACACTTGGATTCGATTTCCAGGCGGACTACCAGGAGACGTTCTCGGTCGTCGGGGCCGGAAACCATCCAACCTATCAGGCCATCGGTGAACCCGGCTTGGACTACGTCCAGAACCCGGGATTCCGCCGGATCACGAGCACCAATCCCAACGCTCGTCAGCGGGGCAACTATGTGCAGTTCGACGCGGTAAGCCCGACGGCAGGCGGCTCGCTTACACTGGTCGTGCAATGGGTGGGCACTACCGGCTCGTACAATCCGGCAGTGAACGGTTTCCAGCTGGTGCGGGTGGTTCCCGCCACCGTGAAGCCCACACTGACCATCACGGCAGCCGGCACATCGGCGACGTTGAGCTGGGATTCGGCGGCCAGCGGTTTCCGGCTGGAGTCGAATGACAACCTCGGCAACGCCGGCGGATGGACGCCGGTGTCCGGTGTTGCACAGCCGCTGACAGGTTCGGGCACACTCAGCCTGACACCCTCCGCCGCTGGGCGGTACTATCGGTTGATCCTGCGGTGAAACGGGGCGGCTGGACGCTTGGTGGCGTCTGGCCGAAGCCCCTCCAAAGGCCCGCTCCCTGCCGCCCGCCGATCCTCGCATCGTCGGGCGGCAGCGTTGATCGGGCAGTGGGGGCAGACCTGTCCGTTTGACGGAATCGGGATCTGGCTCGCCAGCTCAGGCCTTGCCGGCGAGGACGGCCTCGATCCGGGTCTGGAGTTCCTGGTTGATGGCGTCGGGGGAGCGTTCGCCGTCGATGATGTCGAATCCGTAGGTTTGCTGGAGGCGGCGGAAGGTGTCGCGCATCAGGCCCTGGTAGCGGAGGAAGCTGTCGAACATGTCGCGGGAGAGGCCGAGGTCCATGCCGGATTCCCAGTAGTCGAGCGACTGGTTCTTGGCGAAGACGCGCTGGACGAGGAGTTCGGGCCGGACCTCGAGGTAGAAGACGGCGTCCGGGGCGAGGGCGATGCCATAGAGGTTGCGGAGCCACGTTTCGTCGACGCCGCGGACGAGGTCGCGGGCCATGAGGGTGTAGATGTAACGATCGGCGATGACGATGGAGCCGGCGCGGAGGGCGGGGAGGATCGTGTTCTCGAGCTGGTCGGCGAAGTCAGTGGCGTAGAACAGGGAGAGGGTGGTGCGGGCGAGGATGTTTCCCTGCTGGGCCTGTTCGAGTTCCTCGGCGACGAGGGTGGAGCGCTTGAGGCCAACCTGGATGGTGTGGTGACCGGTGGCCTCGAGCCATTGGACGAGCCGCACGATCTGGGTGGAGCGGCCGGAGCCATCAGCACCTTCGACGGCGATGAGCTTCCCGTTGAGGGCCTCGGAATCGAGACCGGGGATGCCCTGGCCGTAGAAGCGTTTGGGCGTGACCTTGGGGACGAGGACGGCGGCCGTGTCATCGCGGCGGGGTTGGCGGGTGGAGTGACGTGCTTTGCTACGGGGCATGGTGTGCGTGGGTGGAAGCGGGGAGGGTGGCAAGCGGCGCGGGCGGCGTCAGGCGGCCTTGGCGAGACGGTACTGGTCGAGGTCGACGTGGCTGGTGACGAGCTTGCGGACGATGCCCTGCTGTTCCTCGATGCGTTGGTTGGCGTCCATGATGACGAAGCCGAACTCGGTGCTCATGGCGAGGTACTGTTCGAAGATGCGGCCCTGGAAGATGCGGAAGCTCTCGTAGGGATCGGGGGAGAGGTTGAGGTCCATGCCGGCCTCGTGGTGCTTGAGGGTGGGGCGGTTGTCGAGGATCCGGGAGAGCGATACGTCGAGGCTGGCCTTGAAGAAGAAGGTCAGGTCGGGAAGGGCGGCGAAGCTGTAGAGTCCGCGGACCCACTCGGGGGGACAGCCGCGGACGACGTCGCGGGCGTAGGCGGTGAAGATGTACCGATCGCAGAGGACGATGTAACCGGCCTTGAGGAGCGGGACGAGTTGGCGTTCGTAGCGGTCGGCGAAGTCGGTGGCGTGGATGAGGGAGAACGTCGTCGGGGTGAGCAGGTTCTGCTTCTTGCCCTTGCTGGTGGCGGATTTCACGAGGGCGGAGGAATTCCACTCGCTGAAGAATACCTTGAGGCCCTGCATCTCGAGCCAGCGCTTGAGGAGGTAGATCTGGGTGGACTTGCCTGAGCCGTCGAGGCCTTCAACGGCGATGAGGCGGCCCGGGTAGCCGAGTTCCGCGAACGTCTGCTTCACGGGGCAAACCTTCCGGATGGGAGCGGCGCTGACAACGGGATTCTCGGTTTCGGGGCATCCGTCGTCCGGGGGATGGACTCAGGGCTTTACGGGCGGTTCATCGGCCTCGGCTTCCTCGAGGAAGCGATCCCGGAGGCGGAGGCGCCACACGGCGTAGATGCCGGCGGCCAGGGCGGCGAAGATGGCGCTGAAGATCAATTGGCGGCCGTGCTCGAGCCGGGAAAGGAGGATGGCGGTGGCCCCGAGACCGGCGGCGACGGCGTAGAGGGTCCAGGCGGCCTGGCGGTGGTCCATGCCCATCTCGAGGAGGCGGTGGTGGACGTGGTTCTTGTCGGCCTCGAAGATGGATCGGCCGCGGAGGGCGCGTTGGACCATGACGCGGAGCGTGTCGAAGAGAGGAAGGCCGAAGAGGATGAGGGGAACGGAGAGGAGCGGGCCGGCGGCCTGGCGCCCCTCGTGGTAGAGGGAGAGGATGCCGATGCCGGCGAGGACCATGCCGATGGTGAGGGAGCCGGTGTCCCCTAGGAAGACGCGGGCAGGAGCGTGGTTGTAGGGCAGGAAACCGAGGCAGGCTCCGGCGAGGCTGAGGGTCAGGAGGGCGATGAGGATGTTGCCGGAAAGGACGTTGATGATGGCGAGGCAGAGGGCCATGACGGTGGTGACGCCGGCGACGAGGCCGTCGATGCCGTCGAGGAGGTTGATGGCGTTGGTGACGCCAACGACCCAGAGGATGGTGGTGGGCAGGCTGACCCAGCCGAGGGCGATGGACTGGCCCCAGGGGAGATTGAGGTCCTCGATGCGGACGCCGCCGAACCAGAGCCCGATTGCCGTCAGGACCTGGATCAGGAACTTCTTGGGGGCATCGGCGCCCTTGATGTCATCGTAGATTCCGAGGAGGAGCATGGCCGTCGCGGCGGCGATGAGGGATCCAAAGCGGATCTCGAAGTCCCTGAAGGTGGCGGAGACCGCGTTGTCGATCAGGTACAGGGTGCCCCAGGGAATGCAGAAGGCGATGTAGACGGCGAGGCCGCCCATCCGGGGCATGATGCGGCTGTGGACCTTGCGGGCGTTCGGGTGATCGACGGCGCCCCAGCGGATGGCAAGGCGGATCACGTGCGGGGTCAGCAGGTAGCCGGTGACGGCCGCAAGCAGGAAGACACCCAGATAGGTCTTGTACTGGGTCATGCTGCGATATCCTGGGTCCCGAGTTTGCGGAACAGGGAGAGGTGCCGGTCGATCATGCTGCGTTTGCTGAATTCACCGTGCGCGCGCGACTTGCCTCGTTGGCCAAGTTGGCTGCGCAGGTCTGGTGAGCCAATCAACTCCTCCATTGCGGCCGCGAGGGACACGGGATCCAGGGGAGGGACCAGGAGCCCGTTGTCCTGCGAGCGGCAGACGTATGGCACTCCCGAGCGAAGGTTACAAGCCACCAGTGGCTTGGCGCAGGCCATGGCCTCGACAAGGACCAGGCCGAATGCCTCGTTCGGCGTGATGGAGGGGAAGAGGAAAACATCGCAGGCATGGAGGAGGGCGGGCAGGTCGGCATCCGGGACATCGCCCCAGAACCGGACCCGATCCGCGACGCCCAGTTGGGCGGCGAGTTGCCGCAGTTCGGATTCGAGCGGGCCGGTCCCGACGAGCCAGAGGAGGGCGGACGGGACGGAGGGGAGGGCCTCGATGGCGTACCGCTGGCCCTTGTAGCCAACGAGTCGGCCGATGTTGAGGAAGACGACGCGCGCTCCGACTCCTTGCCGGAAGGTCGCGGCCTTTGCCTCGATCGTTGGGTTGGCGGCGAACCGGTCGAGGTCGAGGCCGAAGGGAATGACCTCGACCTTGTGCTGCCAGGGACCCAGCCAGTCCGAGTATTCCAGATGCTGGGGCGTGGCGACCACGACGCGGTTGGCCCGGCGCAGCATGGCGTCCTGGATCGGCTTGTAGAGGCGCAGGACGGCCTTCTGCCGGACGATGTCGCTGTGCCAGTGGACGACGACGGGGATGTGGCTGGGGGCGCGGATGACGGCGAGATCGGCGAGAGGGTTTGGAAAATGGGCGTGGATGACGTCGGCGGGGAACCTGCGGCTGGCGCCTGGGTAGGCCGGGCACAGCGAAGTCGAGAGGAGTTGGCCGCCGCTGGCGAGGCGGTGGATCTCGAGTCCGGGTTGGCGCTCGACGACCGTCTTGCGGTCGCGGTTGGCGACCACGCAGGTGACCTGGGCGCCCTGGTCGCGGAATCCCTCGGCCCAGATCTGGAGGAGGGTTTCCATGCCGCCGCGCTCGGGCGGGTAAAACTTGCCCAGTTCGAGGATCCTCATCGGGCGTGGCCTCCCTGGGCGTGCCGATCGAAGGCCTCCTCGAAGGCCTGGACTGGCCGGTCCCACTGGAACTCCGCACGGACGTATTCTGCGCAACGGGTCCGCGGAGGCAGCGGGAGCTTTCCGTCCAGGATCCGTTCCAGTCGACTTCGGAGGGATTCCATATCCCCGGTTGGGTAGATCAGGGAGTTGTCGAGGGGGCCGACCAACTCCGGATTGGCACCGGCGTCCGACGCGAGCACGGGAGTTCCGCAGGCGAGGGATTCGACGGTCGCGAGGCCGAATCCCTCGAGGTCCAGGGACGGCATGAGGGTCACGTCGGCGGCAGCGTAGAGGGAAGCGAGGTCGGCCTCCGGGACGAATCCGAGGAGCTTGACCCGACCTTTCAGTTGGCGGGAGTCGATGAGCGATTGGAGTTCCTGTTGTTGGGGGCCTCGGCCTGCCAGCCACAGTCTTGAGTTGGGATGCCGGGAAGAAGCGGATGCGAAGGCGTCGATCAACGGTGCCAGGCCCATTCGCGGATCAAGGCGGCGGACGGTGAGGAAGAGGAATTCGGCCGGACCGAGATGCCAACGGGAGCGGGTCGCGGAGCGATCGGTTGGCGGAGTGAACTGCGTGAAATTGGCTCCGGCCGAGATGACCCGGACGGGTGAATCCATCCGCGGATGCCAGATAGGAAGTTGCCGCTGGATGTACTGGGAGGCGACGAAGACCTGGGGTGACGCGGCGAGGGCGCGGCCTTCGGTCCGGGACAATTGGCGGCTGATCCAGGGATCGAGCAGACGTCGCAGGATCCCGCGAGGCCTGGCTTGCTGGCTGAAGGTGTACTCGAGTCCCCAGGGCCCGTGGAACAGGATCACAGCGGTCCGGCCGCGGGCCGCGCCCTCGAAGTAGGCATGGTGGCTGACGAGGAGGGTCGGGGCGTTGCCTGGTGCCAGCAGTTCGTCGAGGACGACCTTTGCCGCCGCGTTCTCGGAGCGCCAGTTGGCGAGGAAGGAACCGGTGCCGTCGGGAATCCGGTGCAACTGGACGCCGTGGCGTACTTCCTTCGATGGCAGGGTGTTCTGAGGGTTCGGGAAGAGGGCGTGCACCTCGTGACCACGGGCCGCGAGGCGTTCCGCGATCTCGGTGGCATAGCGGTAGGCACCGCCATCGAGATCCGGATGGTAGCCAAGCGTGAGGAAGACGAAGCGCATTTCCTGAAGCGGGGTGCTACCTCAGGGAATGGTTCGGGGGCAATCCGTTAGTCGGGTTTCGGGCCTCCGACTTTTGGGGGGAGGGTGAGGAGTCGTCTTCCTTCTGAGCGTGGAGGATCTCCAGGGGGCGCGACTTGCGTCGGCCGGAAGGGAGTGACCGGACGCTGAGCCGTAACCATGCGATTGAAAGCGGGGACAGGTTCACGCGGAGACGCGGAGACGCGGAGAAAGGCCAGTTGGAGGGCAAGCTGGTCAGTCACCGTTGGGTGACTGGTTGCCGACGTTGGATAATAGTCGTGACCGGCTTCGCTCTCCGCGCTCTCCGCGCTCTCCGCGCTCTCCGCGGCTCCGCGTGAGATTACTACTGCATGGACACGGCTGAGTGCGTGGGTCTGCCAGGTTGAGCGGGTGATGCTAATGATGTTCACGATTATCATGAGCAAACTTCATTAAACGGGTTGCCTCGGTTCGCGGTGGTTTGGCAGGTTCCCGTCTCCGCTCGCCGGATCCATCGCATGAAAAAGATCGAAGCCATCATCAAGCCGTTCCGCCTCGAAGACGTGAAGGATCGCCTCCACGACGCAGGGATCGTGGGGATGACCGTGTCCGAGGTTAAGGGGTTCGGGAGGCAGAAGGGGCACACGGAGATCTACCGCGGATCCGAGTACACGGTGGATTTCCTGCCGAAGCTGAAGCTGGAGTTGGTGGTCTCGGAGGCGCAGGTGCCGGTGGCGGTTCAGGCGATCATCGCGGCGGCGAAGACGGGAAAGATCGGGGACGGGAAGATCTTCATTTCGTCGGTGGAGGAAGCGATCCGGATCCGGACGGAGGAGCGTGGGGATCAGGCGGTCTGACGATTGAGGACGTGAAACCGGGAGAATCTGCCATGAAACGGATCCTGTTCTGGATGGTGCTGGCTGGAGTGCTGGTTGGGCTTCCCGTGATGCGGGCGGCGGACCCGACGGTGGAGCAGCGGTTGGCGGACCTGGAGGCGTATTTCAAGAACGGGGCGCCGGCGACGAGCCTCGTGGGGAGCCCGGGTCCCGGGCACAACGGGTGGATGATGGTGAGCGCCGGGTTGGTGCTGTTCATGACGCTGCCCGGGTTGTCGCTGTTCTATGGCGGGTTGGTGCGGCGGAAGAATGTGCTGTCGGTCCTGGCGCAATGCCTGGGGTTGGCGGGGATCGTCACGGTCCTGTGGTGGGCGTGCGGGTATTCGCTGAGCTTCAGCAAGGGGTCGCCGTTCCTGGGAGGGCTCGGGTGGAGTTTCCTGAAGGGGGTGACGGCGTCGCCGAACGCGGACTACGGGGCCTGGGTGTCCCACAACATCTATGCGATGTACCAGTTGATGTTCGCCATCATCACGCCCGGACTCATCGTCGGGGCGATCGCGGAGCGGATGCGGTACAAGGCCCTGATGGTGTTCTGCACCGTCTGGATGTTCGTCGTGTACTTCCCCTCGGCGCACATGCTGTGGGGGGCGGACGGCTGGATGAACGGGCTCTGGAACGACAGTGCGAAGATCAAGGCCGTGGATTTCGCGGGCGGAATCGTGGTGCACATGACGTCGGGTTGGAGCGCGCTGGTGCTGTGCCTGTTGCTTGGGCCGCGGAAGGGTTATGGGCGTGAACCGATCGTGCCGCACAACATGGTGCTGTGCATGGTGGGAACGGGGATGCTCTGGTTTGGATGGTACGGGTTCAACGCGGGATCAGCCGTGGCGGCCGACGTAGTTTCCTCGAACGCCTTCGTGGCGACGACGCTGAGCGCGGGCGTGGGGTTGTGCGTGTGGGCGTTGATCGAGTTGGTCTTGCGGGGCAAGCCCTCGATCCTCGGCATGTGTTCCGGGGCCGTTGCGGGGTTGGCGACCATTACTCCGGCGTCCGGGTTCGTGACGCCGACCGGGGCGGTTGCGATTGGATTGGTGGCCGGGATCTCGACCTACCTGGCGTGTGCGAAGCTCAAGGGTTGGTTCGGATACGACGATTCGCTGGATACGTTCGGAGTCCACGCGGTGGGGGGGACGTTGGGAACGGTGATGGCCGGGATCCTGGCGACGTCGGAAGTGAACCCGAACCTGGACGCGCCGCGGATCAAGGCACTGGTGGGTGGCGGGCTTTGGATCGAGCAGGTGAAGGCTGGGGGAGTGGTGCTGCTGCTGTCGGTGGTGGTGACCGTGGTTCTTTACTACGTGATCGACTGGACGATCGGTTGCCGCGTGCCCGAGGAGACCGAGCATCAGGGACTCGATCTCGCCGAACACGGCGAGGAGGGCTACACGCTTTGATGTCTGAGGTCTGCCACGGAGACGTTGCACTTCTGTCACGTGGACGGGCTTGTCGGGGAGGGGCTAAAAATGGACAACGTTGGGGATGCCTTCGAGCAATGAGAAGAGTGCGGGCGGGCCGGAAGATCTCCACCTGAAGAAGTTTGCGGCCCCGGAAGCGGATCCGACGGATGACGGACAGACGATGGTGATCCGTCGGGCGGCGGTGGCGACGGCCGCCAAGGTCGCCCCCGAAGAGGAGGACTTCGAGAAGGAGTTCGGGATGCCGCTGGCGCAGATGCTGGGGATCGTCTGCCACTGCTATGCGCGGGGAGTGTTCCGGTCGGATGACGTGGCGAACCTGATCCGCAACGAGAAAGCGCTGCGGGAGGCGTTCGGGCGCAAGTTGCCGGATGGTCCAGCCGTGCGGCGCTTCCGGCGTCGGTACGCGGACCAGTTGGAAGAGACGCTGGAGACGGCGTATCGGGTGCAGTCGAAGGAGGGGGAGACGGAGACCGTGTTCCTCCAAAAGAAGGCGGCGGAGACGATCCACGACGCCGCGTGGACCGACAACAACCGGCGCTGAGGGTGGCGGGGCCGAAAGAGGATTGGAGGCTGCGAGCTGGGGTGGCCGAAAGAAACGAAAGGGGGCGAAAAAGGGGGCGGTGGGGAGGCGGGTGTTTGGGTGGGGTCCGGATCTTTTGGCGTCTTTCGTTCTTTTCGGCAAAGGGCGGCGGTGTGAGGCCGAAAGGGTTTTGGGGCTGCGAGGTGGGGTGGCCGAAAGAAACGAAAGAGGGCGAAAAAAGGGGGCGGTGGGGAGGGTGGCGTTTGGGTGGGGTCCGGATCTTTCGGCGTCTTTCGTTCTTTTCGGCAAAGGGCTGTGGCGTGGGGCCGAAAGGGTTTTGGGGCTGCGAGGTGGGGTGGCCGAGAGCTCATGCCCCAACGGGGCAACCGGTGAAAGCCCGGGGTGGAACCCCGGGTACCCCGCCACACCACGTTTTCCGTGCCCTGAAAGGGCACACGGATCGGGGCGTGGGTGATCTACGTCCGCCCCGTTGGGGCGGGGTGTTGTGGGGTGGGGTGACCCAGGGTTGCGCTCCGCTCCACCCTGGGCTGTCGCCGTGCGCCGCGTTGCGGCGAGGGGCGGGCCGACAGGCTTTTGAGGCTGCGAGGTGGGGTGGCCGAAAGAAACGACAGAGGGCGAAAAAATGGGGGCGTTGGGGAGGCGGGTGTTTGGGTGGGGGCCGGATCTTTCGGCGTCTTTCGTTCTTTTCGGCAAAGGGCGGTGCTGCGTGGCTTGAACCATTCTGATTGCGTGGCGCGTTGGGGTGGGATGAGCTTTCGCCAGCTTCCATCGTGTTTGCGCCATGAATCCCATCCTGGCTTCGACCATTCCCCGACGAACCTTCCTGCGCGGAGCGGGTGCCTTGATGGCGCTGCCGCTGCTCGAGTCGATGATGCCGCGTCGCTTGGTGGGGGCACCTGCGGACGCTGCGAGGAGTGCGGTCCGGTTGGTGTTCATCCATACCGAGAGCGGCATGTGGATGGAGACCTTCACGCCAAAGACGACGGGTGCGGGTTATGCGTTGTCCCCGACGTTGGAGCCATTGGCGTCGTTCCGGGAGGACTTCTCGGTGTGCTCGGGCCTGTTCCATGAAGCGGCCTTCAAGCGCAACGCGTGCGGGCGGCATTGCCAGGACACGACCTGTTTCCTGACGGGTGCAGACCTGGGTGCCGTGCCCGGGGTGCCCACCCGCAATACGGTGTCGGTGGATCAGGTGGCGGTGCGGCACCTGGGCGAGCGGACCCGGTTCCCGCATCTCCACTTCAGCGCGGGTGGCATGGGTTCGATGGTCTTTTCAGAGAACGGCACGCCGATCCCTCCCGAGACGGATCCGGCGACAGCGTTCCGCAAACTGTTCTCGGACCAGTCGCCGGAGGCCCGTGCGGAGGCGAAGCGCCGGCTGGCGCTGAACCGGAGCGTGCTGGATGACGTGTTGGAATCGGCGCGGGATCTGGATCGGCGCATCGGCAAGGAGGATCGCGCCAAGCTCGATGAATACCTGACGAACGTGCGGGAGGTTGAACGCCGGACGCAGGTGGCGGATCGATGGCTCGAGCAGCCTGCACCGGCGGCACCGGCCGGGGCGAAGGCGCCGTCGGGAAGCGGGACCCGCACGGAGCGGATCCGGGCGTTGATGGACGTGGCGGCACTGGCCTTGCAGACGGACCAGACGCGGGTGGTCACGCTCCAGATCGGCGGCATGAGCTGCCAGTATCCTGAGATCGGGGCGTCGGACTCGTACCACAACTACACCCATCACGATCACAAGACCGACAAGGTCGGGCTGATGCAGAAGGTGGACCAGCATCGGGTGTCGCATGTCGCGCATTTCCTTGGGCGATTGAAGGAGGCTCGGGAAGGGGAGCGGAACCTGCTGTTCCAGTCGGCGATCCTGTATGGATCGGGCATGGGTCAGACCCATGAGGGGAAGGATCTCCCCAATCTCGTGCTGGGCCATGGCGGCGGCAGGCTGAACCCGGGCCGGCATCTGGATTTCAAGGGCAAGCCGTTGGCGGGACTTTTCCTCAGCATGCTCGACGCGGCCGGCGTGGAGGAGAAGCGGTTCGCCGATGCCAGCGAGAGGTTGAAGGTGTGAAGAAGGGACGCTGGCAGCGGGTTGTGGTTGTGGGGGCGGCCTTCTTCGGGGCGTGCGGTATCGCCCTGGGCTCGGAGTCCCTGCCGGCCTCGGCGCCCGTGCGGACGGTGGCCGGTTTTTACGCGGAGCACTGCGTTCGATGTCACAAGGAGGGCAAGGCCAAGGGCGGGTTCCGGATGGATGAGTTGCTGGCGAAGCCTACGGTGGAAGGGCTGGATGACCCGTGGCGGAACGTGCTGGAGAAGCTATCGGGTCGGGAGATGCCGCCGGCTGACGAAGAGAAGCGGCCTTCGAACGAGGCTTACGAGGCGCAGATCCGGTGGCTGCGCGATGAGTTGGAAAGGAGCGAGCAACGGACGGCGTCGGCGCGCCCGCGGGCGCAGCGACGGTTGAATCGCGCCGAGTACAACCGGACGGTCAGCGAGCTCTTTGGCCTGCCTCTCCGACCCGCTGATGCCTTTCCGGCGGACGACAGGTTGCATGGGTTCGACACGGTGGCGGAGGGCTTGAACACGTCGACCGTCCTGTTGGAGCAATATCTGGTCGCGGCCCAGGAGGTGGCGGCTGCGGTCACCCGGCCTTACGAGGTGCAGGCGCCCGAGCGGAAGAGCTTCAGGCTGGTGATGAACACGAAGGATCCGGAGGGATTCCGGCTGTTCAACCCGAATGCTCTCGTGCGCTTCGGCGATCAGCTGAAGTCCTGGGAGAACCGGCAGTGGGTGGGCAATGCGTGGGGCTGCGACCATCAGGTGCACGCGCCAGGATCCTACACGATCACGTTGCGGGGGAGGCTTCGCATGATCGAGCAAGGGGAGCGCGTGATCGTGCGGTTGGATGTCCACGGGCGAAGGGTTGGATTGTTTGACGCGGAGGTTCCGTTGGGCGGCGGGTCGGGGGAGCCGGCGCCCGTGCTGTTGCAGACGCGGGTTTGGCTGGAGCCGGTCAGGTTCTACTCGGACACCGAGGCGGCATTCACCTTCACCTTCGTGAATGGGAATCCGTTCGGAACCGGAGTGGGCGAGGCGGAGGACTACTACGGGTCCTGTTGGCAGACTTTCACGGATTTCCGGGCGGCACGTTTTCCAGACCTGAAGCCGGCGCCTGGCCGGGATTGGATACCGGCGGAATGGATGCCGACGGAGCCGGCAGATCTTGCGGTGCGGCGGATTGCGGATGTGGAACTGGAGATCGTCGGGCCCGAGCCGGGAGCGTGGCCGCCGGTCGGATTCCAGCGCTCGCATGCGGAGGCGCTGAAGAGGCAGGATCTGCGCGCGCTCCTCGGAGAGTTCCTGCCGCTGGCGTGGAGGCGTCCAGTGACTCAGGAGGAGGTCGCCCGGATCGAGGCCTTCGCCACGCGCACGGCGGATCCGGCGAGGGGTTTTGTCGCGAAGTTGCAGGCGGCGATCACGCGGATCCTGGTTTCGCCGGAGTTCCTGTTCCTGGTTGAGGTGGTCCCGCCAGGGACGACTCGGGGCGCGTATCGATTGACGGATTGGGAGTTGGCGACGCGCCTTTCCTATTTCCTGACCGGCACGCTTCCGGATGCAGAGTTGCGCGCCGCAGCAGGTCGGGGCGAACTGAGGGATGCGAAGAAGCTGGCCGCCCAGGTGGACCGTTTGCTGCGGGACCCGCGCTGTGTGACGGCGCTGACCGACGGGTTCCTGGGTTCATGGCTGCACCTGGACCGGTTGGCCGGCGTGATGCCGGAGCCGAAGCTCTTTCCGCGCTTCGGGGATGATCTGAAGCGGAGCATGGCCGAGGAACCCAAGGCGTTCTTTGCCGCCCTGCTCCGCGAAAACGGGAAGGTGACCGACCTGCTCGACGGTCGGTACACGTGGGCCAATGAGCGGCTCGCGATGCACTACGGTCTCGACCGGAAGCGCATTCGTGGGAGTTCGCTGCGTCGGGTGGAGTTGCCCGAACGCCAGCGTGGCGGGCTGCTGGGCATGGCGGGTCTGCTGACGTTGACCAGTGAGGCGACGCGGACGTCGCCGGTGAAACGAGGGGCTTATGTGTTGGAGACGTTCTTCAACCGGCCGCCTCCGCCACCGCCGCCGAACGTCGGCGACCTGATCCCGAACACGGCCTCCGCGAAGACGATCCGTGAACATCTGGTGCGCCACCGCGAAGACGCTGCATGTGCCGGTTGTCACAGTCGGATTGATCCGTGGGGACTGGCCTTGGAGAACTATGATGCGGTCGGTGCGTGGCGGACGCAGGAGGCAGCCTGGGAGGATCCGAGCCGGCCGGAGCCGAAAGGGGGCGGAAAGCAGGAGGGGCCGCAGATGTTCCCGATCGACGTGCGGTTCGAGCTGCCCATCCAGAGTGAGACCGCGAAGCGTCTGGAGGGCTTGGAGGCGGTGCGTGCGGAGCTGATGCATCGTCGCGATGACTTTGCGCGCGGATTTACCGAGAAGATGATGATCCATGCGCTGGGGCGCGGGTTGGTGATGTCGGATCACCGGAGCGTCGAGGGCGTGGCCGGGGCGTTGAAGCGGGGGGACTACCGGGTGCACGCCTTGGTCCATGCGGTCGTGCAGTCCACCGCATTCCAGACCCGGTGAAGCCGCGGGCCGAAAGAGGATTTGGGGCTGCGAGGTGGGGTGGCCGAAAGAAACGAAAGGGGGCGAAAAAATGGGGGCGTTGGGGAGGCGGGTGTTTGGGTGGGGTCCGGGTCTTTCGGCTCCTTTCGTTCTTTTCGGCAAAGGGCTGGGGCGTGGTGCCGAAAGAGGATTTGGGCTGCGAGGTGGGGAAGCGTCGGAGCTCATGCCCCAACGGGGCAACCGGTGAAAGCCCGGGGTGGAACCCCGGGTATCTTGTCACACCACGTTTTCCGTGCCCTGAAAGGGCACACGGAAGAGGATATGTCTGCTCCCCGTCCGCCCCGTTGGGGCGAGGTCTCGTGGGGTGGGCCACCCAGGGTTGCGCTCCGCTCCACCCTGGGCTGTCGCCGTGCGCCGCGTTGCGGCGCGGGGCGGGCGCGGGTGCTGGGAAGGAGACCTGTGGCAGTGCTCGCGGCCCGGAGCGAGGGATTGACGGTGCGCTTGGGCTGCATGAGTTTGCTTGGAAATGAGTGTTGCCGAAGTCATTGATGAAATCCGGCGTCTGCCGGCTGCTGACCTCGCCCGGGTCCTGATCGCGGTGACGAGTCGCACTGCGGAGTTGAACGGCATTGCACCCTCGAATTCTGACTCCGGCCCGGCAGGGCAGCAGGCTTCCGAAGAGGAGTTCGCCTCGGCTGCGGAACGGGTGTTCACGGAACATCGCGAATTGCTCCACCGCTTGGCGCAGTGACGACGGACGGACCAAGATTCCTGACCTTGGCGCAGGTGCATCGCCTGCACGATCGTGCACTGGCGGAACACGGTGGGCAGGCTGGAGTACGGGAGCCTGGGCTCGTGGAATCCGCCCTCGCCTCCGCACGAAACGTCTTCTGGTATGTGCGAGGCGACCTGTTCGACATCGCGGCCGCTTATGCCTTCCATCTCGCCGAATCGCAGGCGTTCGTCGATGGGAACAAGCGGGTTGCCGCCGCTGCTGCCCTTGTCTTTCTGGAAATCAATGGAGTTTCGATTGCGGCGGCACCCGATGCATTGGAGCGGGCGATGATCGATATTGCACTCCGGCGTCTCGACAAGCGCCAGTTGGCCGACGTGCTGCACTCCCGATACTTGGAATCCTGTTTGATCCGGGGTAGCGCTGCATCTCACAGACGTGCGTAGGTTCCCGGGCGCGGAGGTGCTGGGGAGATTGGATGGCCGCAAGAGACGAAAGAGGGAGAAGAAGAGGGGGCGGGCCGAAAGAGGATTTGGGGCTGCGAGCTGGGGTGGCCGAAAGAAACGAAAGGGGGCGAAAAAAGGGGGGCGGTGGGGAGGCGGGTGTTTGGGTGGAGTCCGGATCTTTCGGCTTCTTTCGTTCTTTTCGGCAACCAGACCCAATGACCTGGAGGCCTCGGGTCACTTGTTGCGGCTCACTTCCTTTCCAGGCCGGGATCGTGGAGGGCCACGATCTCATCGATGGAGTAGACGCCTTCGCCGGGGGTGTCCGCGCGTCCGCCGATGTAGAGGGAGACCTCGATGACGGCCTCTGGTTTGAAGGTCGGGCTGACGTCGGGTGAATCGGCGTGTTTGGTGTTCTGCACAAGGCTGGCGAAGGGGATGGTGACGAGTCGTGGTTGGGTGTCGCCTTTTGCGGGGATGTACTTCGTGCTCCAGAGGTCGTGGATGTTCTTCCCCTGCTTGTTCGCGATGTTGAACTCGAACGTCAGTTGGCGTCCGGAGCCGTCGGGCTTGAGCCAGAATCGGGCGGCGTTGCATCCGGAGAGGTCCCACTTGGCCACCCGGCAGATCGGGGCGTAGTGGGTGGCGGATTCCGCGGTGGTGGTGTAGGCGATCCGCATTCCCTGTTTCCCGCCGCCCTTGGTGACGGGGTCGAGGGTCTGGGTCACGGGCGCCCCGTGTGGAGGCCTGTACCAGATCTTAGCGAGTTGGGTGCTGTTGGTGTAAGACTCGAAATCCTCGATGACGACGGGCTTGGAGGCACGGGTGGCAGTGGCCGCAGCGAGGACCGCGGTGAGAAGGCCGAGAAGGGCCGACGAGAGCAGGACGGGGACAGGAATAGGCGTGGGTTTCATGACGGGTGGATGGCAAGGATCGTATACCCGTCGACGGGATTGAGAAGTCCGTGCTTGAGGGGGGGCCGTCTTTCGCGCAGGGGATCGGCGCGGGATGCATGTCCGAGGGGACGCGCCGGAGGCCGTGCCCCAACGGGGCCAACGGTGAAAGCCCGGGGTGGAACCCTGGGAACCGGGGCCGCAAGATGGCCTCGTGGGGTGGGCCTCCCAGGGTTCCGCTCCGCTCCACCCTGGGCTGTCGCCGTGCGCCGCGTTGCGGCGAGGGGCGGGCAAAAAGGAGCGTGGGGGGAGTCGACTTGAACCAGGAATGCCGAAACCTGCCATTCAGGGAACGAGCAGCGTCGGAGGCGGGTTGGTGCCGACCGGGGTGAGGCCGTCCTTGAAAACCTCGGCGGCCCGGGCGGACGACACCTGCCGGACGGAGGCATCGGCGAAGAGGAGGTTGCCGTTGCCTTCGTGGTGGCCGGGTTTGGTGAAGCCGAAGACGTCGTTGGTGGCAGGGCGGATCCGGCCGCGGACGGAGATGCCATTGCGGGTCAGGTTGCGGTCGCCGCCGAGGATGGGGCTGGCGTCCTGGTCGGAAGCTACGGTGGTGAGGAAGTAGGAGACCTGTTCGTTGCTGGAGAAGGGTCGATGGGGACCTGGGTCGTTGGTGTTCCGGGGGCCGAAGCTGGTGGCCTCTGCCCGCGCGGACGATGGGCAGAAGAGGATCCTTGGCACGACGAGTTCGTTGGATATCACCTGGAAGTGCCGCCAGAAGCGGTTGTCGTCGGCCAGTTCTTCGAGGGAGCCGCCCTTCTCGATGGGGATCATCCACGGGAACTGACCCTCGTTGTCGGTGGCGAATAGCCGGAGCGCGAGGCCGAGGTTCTTGAGGTTGTTGACGCACTGGATGCGGCCATGGCCGTGATGTCTGCGCCGGCCAGCCAACTCCGGCAGGACGAAATACCCGGCGAGCAGGATCAGGATGAACAGGACGGCGAGGACCTCAATCCAGGTCGCTGCTCGGTCGCTGCCGCGGCGATGGGTAGGATGGGTCGGCAGTCTCATCGGTGTGTTGGCGAGAGGCGATTGTCGGCGAACATTCAGCAATGTCCATGCCTGGGTGGGGTGACCCAAGGTGCGGTCCGCTCCACCCTGGGCTGTCGCCGTGCGCCGCGTTGCGGGGGGGGCCGAAAGGGTTTTGGGGCTGCGAGGTGGGGTGGCCGAAAGAAGCGAAAGAGGGCGAAAAAATGGGGGCGGTGGGGAGGCGGGTGTTTGGGTGGGGTCCGGATCTTTCGGCGCCTTTCGTTCTTTTCGGCAAAGGGCGGCGGCGTGAGGCCGAAAGGGTTTTGGGGCTGCGAGCTGGGGTGGCCGAAAGAAACGAAAGAGGGCAAAAAAATGGGTGCGATGGGGAAGGTGGTGTTTGGGTGGGGTCCGGATTTTTCGGCGTCTTTCGTTCTTTTCGGCAAAGGGCGGCGGCGTGAGGCCGAAAGGGTTTTGGGGCTGCGAGCTGGGGTGGCCGAAAGAAACGAAAGAGGGCAAAAAAATGGGTGCGATGGGGAAGGTGGTGTTTGGGTGGGGTCCGGATTTTTCGGCGTCTTTCGTTCTTTTCGGCAAAGGGCGGCGGCGTGAGGCCGAAAGAGGATTGGGGGCTGCGAGCTGGGGTGGCCGAAAGAAACGAAAGAGGGCGAAAAAATGGGGGCGGTGGGGAGGCGGGTGTTTGGGTGGGGTCCGGATTTTTCGGCCCCTTTCGTTCTTTTCGGCAAAGGGCTGTGGCGTGGGGCCGAAAGGGTTTTGGGGCTGCGAGGTGGGGTGGCCGAAAGAAATGAAAGAGGGCGAAAAATGGGGGCGATGGGGAGGCTGGTGTTTGGGTGGGGTCCGGATCTTTCGGCGCCTTTCGTTTTTTTCGGCAAGAGGCGGTGGCGCGAGGCCGAAAGGGTCTTGGGGCTGCGAGGTGGAGATGCGCCGGCGCGCGTGCCCCGACGGGGCAAACGGTGAAAGCCCGGGGTGGAACCCCGGGTATCCCGCCACACAACATCCTCGGTGCCCTGAAAGGGCACAGGGAACAGGGTGCGTGTGGTCACCGTTCGCCCCGTTGGGGATTGGGATCGCCGGGTGGGGGCACCCGGCCTACAGAGAGTCAACGCCGCGGGAGGGCACCCAGCGTGCAGAGGGGCAGCGCCGGGTGAGGGCACCCGGCCTACAGCGGGGCAAGGCCGCTTGGGGGCACGCGGCCTACACCTTGGAGGTGGGGCGGGTGAAGCGGACGAGCGCGGTGAGGACGAGGCCGAGGGCTGCGAAGGCGGCGAAGCGTCCGGTGCGGTTGGGGGCGTTCGCCGAACGGGCGGCGAGGCGAAGGTTGAGATCGGTCCAGGTCTCGACCTGCACGGAGCGCTTGAAGGTCAGGATGCGGCCCTGCTGGGGGATGGAAGCGCGGATGGCGCTGGGGGCCGGGATCGCGGCGTCCTGCTGTTCGATGATGCGCTCGGCGAGCTTCTGGAGGGTGGCGTTGTCGGCGGCGCCGTTGAGGGCAAAGAGTTCCTTGGCCTCCTGCTGGGTATAGTTCGCTTCCGAACGATTGCGGAGTTGCCGGAGATTGTCGGCGGCCGGCGCGGATTCGCCAGCGGCGGCGGCCTGACGGACATTGAGGCCAACCAGGGCCTGCTGGACCTTGAGGTTGTGAAGCTGGACGCGGGCGTCCTCGTTGAAGGCGTTGTCGTGCGTGCTCAGGCCAAAGGCGTTCTGGAAGGCGCGTCGGGCCTTCTGGGGATCGCCTTCGACGAGGAAGCGATTGCCCATCTGGAGCATTTCCTCGGCGGCCTTGGTCTTGGCGATGTTCTGGACCTGTTCGCCCTGGAGGTAGGATTGCACGTCGACCTTCGCGGTGCTGCCGGTGTCGGTGGACTGCAGCTGGAGCGACCCGGACCAGTCGTCGAGGGTCCACTTGGAGTTCAGGTAGACCTGCCAGGTGATGTCCTCGAGGGGGAGATCGAACTTCGGACCGTTGAGGGCGAGGTCGAGCTTGCGCGAGGCGGCGTCGCCGATGCGGGACGAGTAGAAGAACTCGACGGTGGTCGGCTTGTCCGGGCGGGACTGCTGTTCGAGCGGGATGAGGATGCGGTCCTGTTCGCGCCACGGGTAAACCCCGTTCTGGTTGACGAAGGCGAACCAGAAGCGCGCGTCGGCGGGCAGGGTGAGCTGGAGGAGGCGCTTGTCGCCGGGAACGATCTCGATGCGGGCCTGGGTGAGCATCACGCCCTCGTCGGAGATGACCGAGGTGAGGGTCACCTGATGCACGCGCGCCGGGAGCAGGCGGGCGGCTTCGTGGCGGACGAGTCCGACGGGCAGCGAAAAGGACGGCTCGACCAATCGGTAGGTCAGGTTGGCGGTGGCGGTGTCGAGGTCCTGCAGCAGCGGGCGCGGGATCGATTGCCATTCGGCCGGCTGAAGGGCCGGAGGCAGGTTCGTGGTGGAGAGCTGGAGGCGACCGGCCGACTGGAGCGTGACGAAGCCGCGTTGGAGCCGGGCGTCGGCGGCGAGGATTCCCTGAACCAACGTGTTGGTGGCGGACTCGGCGAGGGGCGTCTGCCAGGTGGCCTGGAGCGTGTACTTGCCGATGACGCGGCGGTGCAGCTTCACCTCCCAGGTCTGGAGACCATTGGTGATGGTGTTGGGCTGGGCGACGAAGTCAGCGACCTGGTCGCCCCGGAGGCGCAGGCCGGTGGCGTTGGTCGGGACGCGGACGAGGAGCGACTTCAGGCCCGTGTTCTCGATCTGGTACTGGAGGTTCGCGGTGAACTTGAGCTGCGCCTCGGTGACCTGCACGTGCTGGAGGCTGGTCACCTGGACCCAGGCGTCCACCTGTTCGAGTTCGAGTCCGAGGTTCCAGTTCGGCTGGAGCAGGCGGAAGGCGAGCACGCCCTTCTGCCGGATGCCGGCCTTCTCGGGATCGAGCTGGGTGACGCCCTCGCGTTGGGCGACCTGGAGGCGGAGGCCCTGTTCGGGAACGATGACCAGCTGGCCGCGCTGCTTGGAGGCTTCACGGAGGACGAGGCGCGGAACGGCGACGGACTTCACGCCGCGGGTGCCGGGACCGGCGAGGTTGATCGAGAACGGGTGTTCGCCCTCGGTGCGCCCCTTGAGGTGGAGCGTGATGATCCGTTCGGTGGCGGACTTCAGTTCGGTCCAGTGACTCAGCGCGGGACCGGTGATGGACTCGACGTCGAGTCCGGCAGGCAGCGCGAAGCTGACGCGGAAGATGCCGGCGCGGGTGACGGCGAGCTTCAGGTTGGAGGCGAGGACGGTGCGGTCTTCGCCGAGGGAGAGAGTGTCCTGGGTCTCGACGCGGATGTCGGGTTCAACGGCGGAAGCCTTCAACGTGAGCGAACCGCGGGCCTCGGTGTGGCGGAAGGCGCGGCGGAGCGCGAGGCCGGCCATGCGGGACTGCAGGAACTGCACGGGCGCGGCCGGGTAATCTTCCAGGTTGAGCGGGGCGAGGGCGTCGGGCGTGACATTGTCGAGCTGGACTTCGTTGCCGGTGGCGATGCCGACGGCCCCGACCTGGCCCGCGGCGCCGTTGACGCCGGGGAGTTCGACGCGCTGCTCGATGGGCAGGGCGCCGGTCGCGATCTGGGATCGCACGACGAGGGCGAACGGCCGCGACTGGGCGGGCGCGAGGGTGACGCGGAGCCGGCGCGAATCGGGGTCGAAGCGCCAGAGCGAGACGATCGGCGCAGGCGCGCGGTTCTGCTTGGCCTCGTTGTTGGCGGCCGACGCGGGCACGGGATTGGCATCGGCGACGTCGGTGATCGTGGCGCCTGCGGGAATGCTGAGGATCAGTTCGGAAAGCTGGCCTTGGGCGGGACGGATCTGCAGGACGTGGAGACCTTCGACGAGTCCGGCCGTGGGCGTGAAGAGGTGGGTGGTGTCCGCGTAGAAGACAGGCTTCTCGTTCTGGAGGTCCCGGGAACGCGGGCGCCACGAGATCCACGGATCGGTGGCGGGGGCGAGGATGATGCGGGCGCTGGTGGCGTTGGACGTGCCGGACTGACGATCGATCGAGACGGCATCGGCAGCGAACACGTCCACGTCGAGATCGGCGAGCGTCAGGTTGACCCGGTTCACCAGACCGTGGGGCGTCGGGAGGACGAAGCCCGTCACTCCGTCGCGGACCGTGCTGCGGAACTGGAAGGTCAGGTCGATGTCGACCGGGCCGTCCTGCAAGGCGAGGAACTGGTGGCCACGACGGGCGCCGGACGGGGATTGGATCAGGCGGAGGGCGTTGGTCGGGAAGCTGGCCCGGACCAGGACCGCGGGATCGAAGAGCACGGGCAGGGACTGGTTCCGCGTCGCGTTCCAGCGGATCCGGGTGGAGGCGGTGGCGAAGCCTTCCTCGACCCGCA
This sequence comes from Limisphaerales bacterium, assembly GCA_965284395.1. Taxonomy (GTDB): domain Bacteria; phylum Verrucomicrobiota; class Verrucomicrobiia; order Limisphaerales; family UBA9464; genus UBA6176. Next base: position 3,770,866 of record OZ260084.1, read on the forward strand.
CCTCGTGGGTGATGGATTCCGCGAGGGGCGGCTGGGGTTCCGCGGCCTGCAATCGCGTGGTCGGGTTCCAGAGGCCGAGGGCGAGGATCAACGCGACGGCCGCAGCGGCCGGGGTGGATCCGGACGGAGCGGGCGGGTCGGTGGGCGTGGTCGGGTTGGAGGGAGTCGACGTGGGCGTGGGATCGGGCGGAGGCGTCAGCGACGACGTGCGTCGGGCCGCGGCGATGGCCGGCAGCACGAGATGGGAGAAGACGAAGGCGGCGAGCACGGCGACGAAGGGCCGGGTGTCGGTGGGCAGTCGGAGCGTGGCCCAGGCGACGAGAGTCCAGCCGACCGCGAAGCCGAGCGAACGCCGGAGGCCGGGCTTGCGGGTCAGGGCGTAGATCCAGGCGATGAGGGCGAGGGCCGCGGGCCAGGCCTTGCCGAAGCGCGGGGAGGTGCTCACGGGATGGTTGTCGAGGTCGATGTGGAGGTTGCTTCCGGCCTGTTGGATCGGGGCAAGGAAGGTGAGGCCGGTATCGATGGCCTGTTGCTGGACTGGGGGGGCGTGGCGCAGTTCCAGCCCGATGATGAGTGCGAAAATGAAGGTAAGGATGGCCACGAGCGGCCCGCCGAAGCGCCGGAGTCGGGAGGCGGGATCCGGCATGAGGACCGACCAACGACAGGCGCAGGCACTGACCAGGACGAGGACGAGCAGGCTGGCGAGCGTGGGCCAGTTGCGCGGATCCTGGACGAGCGCGGGAAGGCGGGTGAAGGCAGAGTCTTCAGCGAATCCATTCGCGGGCGTGAGGGACCCCTTGAGGAACGTGAGCTGGCGGCCGGTGTCCGGTTGGATGTGCCATTCGGCCAGCAGCACCGGGGCGGCGGCGACGGGGGCGACGGCGGTGACGCGGCCGGGTGTCGGCGAGCGTGAAGCGAGTTTCAGGTCGAGGGTCTGGACCGTGTTGGGGTCCGACTTCTGCGGGAGCGGGATCAGGCTGGCTTCGCCGTCCTTGACCGGGACGACGGTGGTGCCGTTGACGGTGGCGGACCAGAGGGTGACGCCGGAAGGCAGCGTCAGGCGGAGATGGGGATTGCCGCGGTTCTTGATGAAGTAGCGGACGTCGGTGAGGACCTCGCCGTCCTTCGAGACGCGGGTGGTGAGCGCGGCGCGGTCGATGACCAGGCTGAGGGTCTCGCCCTGGACAAGGGGGCTGAGGTTGAGCTGGAGGTTGAAGGGGCGGGCCGAGTAGCGGTAGGCGGCGAGGATCGGGGCGTCGAAGAAGAGGCGGTACTCGGAGGGAACCTCGGCGGTCTCGAGTGCCAGCAGGCCGGGCGAGACGTTGGAGGGCGTGACCTGGAACTGATAGGCGGAGACGACGAGCGTGTGGCCCTGCTCGGTCTGGGCGTCGAGGGGACGCGCGCCGGTGAAGGTGAGGGTATCGCCCTGGGCCTTGAAGGGACGTTCGTAGGTGGCGAGCAGGGTGTAGGCACCGGAGACAGGCGTGTTCAGGTGGACGCGGTATCCGTTCGTGGTGCGCTGCCAGTTTCCACGGAGATCCTTCCCGGTGAACTCGACGTTGAAGTACTCGTCGGAGAGCGAGACCTCGAACGACGAGACCGGCGCGCCGGAGACGAAGAAGTTCATGGTCGAACTGCCGTAGGCGATGCCTTCACCGATGGAGAAGAGATGGAAGACGTCGGCCTGGACCGATTGCGGGAGGCGTTCGACCCGGAGGATCGCCTGCCAGTCCGGGTCGGTGAGTCGGAACGCCGCCTGGATGCCGGCGAGCTTGCGCGGGAAGAAGGCGGTGGCGATGTCGCTGAGCCCGGTGGTGCGGTCGGGCGTGAGACGCAGACCGGGATCGGAGGAGACCGCGACGTGGCCGCGGGTGGATCGGGCCTTGAGGACCTCGATGCGGGGCAGGGTCCAGTTGGTGAGGGCGAGAGGCGAATTCCGCTCGAGCCGGAACTGGATGAGTTGCCGGTCCGCGATTGGCTTGGCGTAGACGAGCCGGAGTTCGGAGTCGGGTTCGCCGGCAGGTTCGCGGACGAAGTAGTCGGAAAGGCCTTGCGCGGTCAGGCGGGCGACGGCGAATCCGCGGGGGATCCGGATGAGGACTTCGCGGAGCGGGGCCTCGCGGATGTCGAGTTCCAGTTCGGCTTCGGCGGAGGCCTCGGTTTCGCCGAGATGATAGGCGAGCACCTGGGAGACGCTGACTTCGGGCAGGATGTTGTCGGCCTGGATCCGGAGGGCGTACTCCGCGCCGGAGAAGCGATAGACGAAGCGTTGTGGCGCGGCCGTGGCGAGCAGGGCGCGGGTGCGGTCGGATTCGGGGAACTGTTCCGGGGCGACCTGGGAAAGCCCGGTGGCCCGGACGACCTCGAGGCGCACGGCGCCGTCGTTCACGACGCGGAAGTGGCCCGCGAAACGGGTGGCACCCTGGGGACGGATCTCGATGGCGTCGACGGCCTGCGGGAAGGCCGGGAGTTCGGCCTGCATCTGGACCTGGAGGCTGAAGCCGTCCTTGCGCGGTTGGTTGAAGCGAATGACCAGACGCCGGGTGTTGGCGTCCGCGCCGGGTTGGAGTTCCCAGCCGAGGAGGTGCTGGCCCTGGACGGCGGTGATGTTGCCGGGGCCGCGGACGTCGAGGGTCAACCCCTGCATCTCACCCTGCATCACGGTGCCGTCGATCAGCGCGACCTGACGCATGAGGCCGGGGCCGATGGTGACCTGGGAGAGCATCTCGGCGGCGTAGAAGAGGCGGCCTTCGGCTTCCGGGCGGGCGGACTTCCAGGCGAGGCGGAAGGACCCGTCCGGAGGAAGGTGACTGGTGAAGGTCTCGCCGGTGCGCACGGGGCGTGCGGCACCGTCGAACTCGAACTGCGTCTCGGCCGGCAGCCCGGCGAGCGCGACGGGTTGGAGGGTGGCGGTGGCGACGCGGAAGTCGACCCGGCTCCAGCCGTTGCTGGCGCGGACGGCGGCATTGAAGCGGAGCTGGATGGGGAATTCGCCGGGCTTGTCGAAGGTGCACAGATAGCGGCCGTTCTCCCATCGGAGCCGGCCGTCGCGGACGGCGTCGAGATCGGCCAGGGCGGCGCCGCCGGAGAGCAGTTCGAGCGTGCCCCCGCGGGGATCGGTGACGCGGGCGATGGCGGTGAGGGTGAAGGCGGCGGTGCGCTCGGCGAGTTGGCCGTTCAGTTGGAAGTTTCGCAGGACGACGCGACGGGCGTCGGGATCGGCCGGTTGGATGAGGGCTGAGAGCGCGTAGGCCGAACCCTGGAAGCGGAAGGCGAGCGTGGTGGGACCGCCGGGCTTCTCCGGGGTGCGGAGGGATTCGGGTAGGAAGCGGGGATCGAGCGGGACGAGTCCGACGGTGTTGGTGGTCTGGAGGTCGAGGTCGGGATCGGTGGTGATCCGGAGGTGACCGTGGGAGAGGGCGGGATGGAACGGGGAGAAGGTGAGTAGGGGGAGGGGGACTGCCTCCTGACGTCGGCAGCTACGGATGCGGAGGGGGAGGAAGGAGAGTCCTGCCTCCTGACGTCGGCAGCTACGATGTTGGCGGAGAGGCGTGGGAGGGGTTTGTCGGATTTGCGGGGACGGAGGACGAGGGAACGGAGTCCGTTGGTTTCGCGTCGGACGGACCAGTCGAGGAGGGCTTCGCCGGTGACGGACTGGATCTCGCCGGGGCCGGCGAGGGTGAGGATGAGTTCGTCGGGTTGACCCTGGAGCAGGTCGAAGGTGGCCGTGGCCGAGTGCTGGATACGTTGGGCGGAAACGGTGATGGCATGGTCGAGGGCGGTGGCGTAGAGCACGGGGGCGGTGGGGTCGCCGCTGCCGCGGAGGTTGGCCTCGAGGATGAGGCGGGCCTTGCCGTCCTGGATGCCGCCGTTGATGGCGAGGTTGGTGAGCTCGGCGCGCGTCTCGGCGGCATGGGAACGGAGGTTGTTCCCGGCGAGCAGGAGCAGGCAGGCGAGGAGTTGGAACAGGCGGTTCATGGAGGGGATGATGAGGTGTTCCCGGCGGGGCGGGGGTAAGCGGTGTGTAAAGACGATGGATCAACGGCCGCCGAGGGAGCGGGCCTGGCGGATCATGGATTCGAGGCGGGCCGGGCGAGGATCGCCGGGCTGCGACTGCGGGATGCCGTTAAGGAGAGGGAGGAGGCGGTCGGGCGTGACCTCGGCGGCGTAGGGGCTTTGCGCGAGCCACTCGGCGAAGTTCGAGGCGACGGCGGCGAGGCGGATCGCGGGGCTCGACTGGTCGAGGGCGCGGGCGCTGCCTTCGTACGGAACTTCCCAGGACGTCTCGCGGTAGTCGGCGGTGCCGGGGATCTTGAATCGGACACGGACGGTGGCGATCGGTCCGGCCCCGGCCGGATTGGACTGCACGACGTAGAGGGCGTTGCCGGCCTCGGCCGCGGCGAGTTCGGCGGCGTCGACCGTATTGTCGCGGAACTGTTCCTTCGTCAGCTGGTGGCGGGCGTAGCCGACCTGACGGTGGGTGGTGACGCGAAGCGGGTTGAACTCGACCTGGACCTTGACGTCGGAGGCGGCGACCTGGAGGGCCCCGGCGAGTTGGGAAGCGAAGTTCGCGGTCGCGGCTTCGGGAGTGTTGATGAAGCCGTAGCGGCCGTCGCCGTTGCGGGAAAGATTCTCGAGGAGGTCGTCGTTCAGGCCTTCCCATCCGATGCCGAAGCAGTCGAGGGCGACACCCTGGCGACGGTTATCCTCGACGCGGCGGCGGAGGGAATCCGGGGAGACGTCACCGAGGTTGGCCGCGCCGTCGGTGAGGAGGACGACGCGGTTGATGCCCGCCGGGCTGAAGTGGCGTCGGGCGGTCTGGTAGGCGAGGTCGAGGGCACCTTCGAGGTGCGTGCCGCCCTCGGGCGTGAGGGAGCCGATCTGGTCGGCGAGGGCGCCGGCCTGGTTGCCCGGGATGCCATCGACGGCGAGGCGGGCGGTGCGGGCGAAGGTGACGACGCTGATCCGGTCCTGGGGGTGGAGTTGCGCGGCGAGGATGCGGAGGCATTCGTGGCGGATGCGCACGCGGTCGGCACGTTCCATGGAACCGGAGTTGTCGACGAGCAGGACGAGGTTGAGCGGCTTGGTGGCTTCGCGGCCGGTGGCGGCGGTCTTGATCGAGAAGCGGAGCAGGTCGCGATTGTGGGCGAAGGCATCGCGGGAGCGTTCCCAGGCGAAGGCGACCGGGGCGGCGCCGACGGGCATGGGATCGTGGTAATCGAAGGCGTTGATGAACTCCTCGGTGCGGATCGATCCGGGCGCGGGAAGCGCGCCCTGGTCGAGGCTGGCACCGGCGATCTGGAAGGAGACGTCGCTGACGTTGAGGGAGAAGGTCGAGAACGGGTCGGTGGCGGTCTGGACCTCGGGTTGCGGGACGGGCGGGGGCGGCGCGGGAGGAGCCACGGGCCGGTCGCCGTCGAAGTCGGCGTTGACCTTGGCCTTGGAACTGGGTTCGGAGAGTTCCTTGATGCTCTTGTCGACGGGTTGTTCCGCCTGGGAACGTCGGGCGATGGGTGCCTCCAGTCGCCCGTTCAGAACAGGAGCGGAGTCCGCGCCTTCGAGGACTTCCAGGTTCCGGGCGAGGTCTCTCTGCGCCAGTTGGGGAAGCTCCGATTTGGCGGCGCTGGCGAGTGATTCGCGCAGGACGGGGGTGCGGGCCAGGACTTCGCTGTTGGCCGACTTGGCTGCGTCCTGTTCCGAAAAGTGGGACTTACGTCCGTCCGAAAGGGCAACGGCGCTGAAGTCGTCGACGCGTTTGAAAGAAGCCGGCGGAACCTCCGCCTGTTCCTCGGCCTTCGATTGCACGCGCTTCGCGAAGGTCTCGGTGTCCTGCTTGCGAGCAAGCTCCACGGAGGGGTCGACCGGGATGTCGAGAAGATCCATCTTCAGCTTGGCCCGGGCGGATTTGTCCTGGGCGAGTTGCGTCTCTGCCCCCCGTTGCTGGACGGATTCCCGTCCGAGGGAGAGCTCGGTCTTGTTGTCGGGGCGTTGGCTGTCCCATGCCGTCTCGACGTCTGCGAGCCCGGCGACCGCCTTCATTTCCCGCTTTTCTTGTCGAAGCCCGTCAGGCGCCGGTCCGCCGGGTGGCTGGCCAGGGTCTGCGCGAAATCCGAGTTGATACCGGTAGGTGGCGTCCGTGCTGGACACGGGTCCGGAGCCAGGCTTGGCGGCAGCACCTCCACCGAATCCGCCAAGGCCGCCCGCTGAACCGCCGAATCCGCCGCCACCACCCGATCCAGCAAGTCCGCCAGAGGTCGCGGTGCCGTAGCCGCGGGTGGCGTCGACAGGCTGTTCGTCCTTTCGTTCCACAATGAAATCCTCGGCCCGGAGCTTGGCATCGATGGGGCCGTTGGCGGCGAACTTCGATTCCACCGCTTCGGTTGGAACCGTGCCGTCGGCGATGGTGGGCCGCTCCGGCTTGGCAGGCTGGGCGGGTAGCGTCGTGACGAAGCGGTTGCCGACCATGGGGGTGTCGCCCAGAACGGGAACCGCCACCCCGGCATCCCGAGGGGCTGCGGCCGTGAGACGGACCTCGTCCTCAGCGGCGGCGCCCTTGCGGGCGAAGTCGCCAAACTCCACGTGGGCCTTCGCACCCACCGTCTCGGGCTTCTCCGACTGCTCCCGAACGCTTTCGAGGCGGTCGATGGTGTCATCCCCGTTCCCGTCGGCGATCGCGAGAAGGTTGCGCGCGGGGGCTTCAGCAGCGGGAGGGGCGGCAACGGCGAGCCTGCCAGCGGACTGCGGCGGTGGTGCCTCGGCGGCATCTCTCCAAGCACGCTTTCGAAGTTCCATCGACTCCCCGCGATCCTCGGGACGGATCTCGGCGTCGGCAAAGAACCACGAGGTCCCGCGGTTGGCGCCCTGGACCATGCCGTAGGATTGGGCTGGGCGGTTTCGGAACAGTTGAACCCCGGCGGCGGTTGCGAGCAGCACGACGAGCATGGCGGCCATGGCGAGCCATTCGCGTCGATTGGAGGAACGACGTGCGGCGGATCCGGCCGTAGGTGAGGGGGTGGGCGTTGGCGCGGCGGATGGAAGGGGGATGATGCCCGGTTGGGGCGGGGCGGCCGGAGTTCGGAGCTTCGCGAGGAGTTGGTCGCGTCGGGCGGGGTCGAGACGCGGGGCTTCCGGGCGTTGGGTTTCCTTCGCCTGCGGCGGGCGGGTGGCCTCGCGGGTGAGTTCGATGGCGATGCGCAGGCGGTCGTGAAGGGTGCGGAGGGCGGGATCGGACTCGATGCGGGCGCGGAGTTGGTCGGCTTCGGCGGCAGGAAGTTCGCCCAGGAGAAGGGCGGTGACCCGGACTTCGAGGGCGTCGTGGTCGGGCATGGAATCGCCGGGTGCTGGGGAGGGAGGGATGGGATTCATGGCACGAGCCCGGTGCGGGCGAGTTCGGAGCCGAGGGCCTTGAGGGCGTGATGGAGGAGGTAACCGACGTGGCCGGTGCCGAGCCCGGTCCGTTCGGCGATTTCCTTGTAGGAGAGGTCTTCCTCGAACTTCAGCCGCACGACCTCGCGGCTGCGGGGATCGAGGGTGGCGAGGCTGAGGTGGACCAGGCCGATGCCTTCGAGGCGGATGATCTGGGCGTCGGGGAGGGAGTCGGGGTCGGACTGGGGTTGGTGAGAGAAGGTGGGGGAATCTTCGGAGGGATCGGCCGGGACGGGTTCGAGGGGGATGACGCGGGAGGATTGGCGGAGGTGATTGATGGCGAGGTTGTGGGCGGTGCGGTACAGCCAGCGGCGCGGTTCGCGGACTTCGGAGAACTGGGCGTGCAACCTCATGAAGGATTCCTGAACGATGTCCTGGGCGGATTCGCGGTTGCCGAGGAGGCGGAGTGCGTAGGCGAGCAGGGGCGATTCGAGGGAGGAAAAGAGTTCCTCGATCGACTCGGGTGCAGCGCCTGATTCCTCGGGGCGGGCCACGGTCATTCGCGTTGGGACGTCATGGTTCGGCGGTGTCGTCTTGTCCGTTCCCGGCGGCTACAGGCCACCGGTGCATGCCTGTACGACACGGTTCGAGAAGGATCCTTAGGAGATCGACGGATTAATTTCATCGGTGGCGGGGAGGGCGGGGGAGTGGAGGGGACGAAGGGTCAATTCTTGTGGGGAGGTTTGCAATCCACGGGCGGCAGGAGGCTGGGGAGACCGGCAGGGTGAGGGCGTCCTCGGACACGCTATGAAGACGAATCTTGGAAAAGCTGATCGGATCCTCCGCATTGTTGCCGGTGTCGCCATCCTGGCGGCGGGAGGTTTCTTTGGGAGTTGGTGGGCGCTGGTTGGGTTGGTGCCGCTCGGCACGGGATTGATGGGATTCTGCCCGGCGTACTGCCCGCTGGGGTTGACGACCTGCGGCAAGGAAGGCTGCAAGTAGGCGCGCGATCCGGTGGCCCGGCTCAGGTACGGTGCGCGGCAAAGACGGTTGCCGGCGAGCGGCCCTTCTTGTCGCCGTCCAGGAAGTGAAGCGCGAGCGGGCGCAGGTTCTGGCTGAGGACCCGGTTGGCACGTCGGGCGGTGATCCAGGCGATGCCGAGGTGGCCGAGGTGGAGGATGACGAACCACCAGGCGAGGTCTCGTTCGTGAACGTTGTACGTGGCCGCGATGAAGACCACGAGCGCTGTCAACCAGGGTGGCAGGACGATAGGAAGGAGGGTCCGGACGACGACATTCCCGAGTTTGCGGAGGCGCAGGACGTGGAGGAATCCGGCGTGGGTGATGGCCGGGAGGTCCGCCCAGAGCGAGGCGATCCCGCCGAGGAAGATGCTGAGGAAGACAATCCGGATGCCGGTTTGGTCGATGTCGAGGTCCTCGTCGAAGATGCTGAAGCAGAGGATGACGTTGAAGAAGGTCAGGATGTAGCGGTGTGCGACGATGGCGTGCCGGGTGGCGATGCCGTGGCCTTCTCGTAGCCAGGCTGGATTGAGTGGGGTGGAGAGGAGCAGTTCGAGTCCGCCCTGATGGACCTCTTCGAACCAGGGTGCGACGGCGGCCAGCGCCGCGCGGATCTTCACGACCACGTGGAGTCCATAGGCGATGAACATGGCGGTGATGAAGGTGGGGATGGCGCCGTTGCGGTCGGGCAGAAGGAAGGCGGCGGTCTGGAAGCCGAGCAACGCAATGCCACCGAGGAAGAAGGCCCAATCGAGGGCCGCCACCGCGGGGATGCGGCGGATGTACTGGAGGGCGTAGGGATTGGTGTAGCCGAAGGGGTTCGAACGTGCGGGTGGCCGGGGCAAGGGCACACGACGGAATTGGCGGGCCGGCTTTGGGCGATCTTCCGAGGCGGGGACGAGTCCGGTTCTTCCGGTCCGTTTCAGGTTCAGGCTGGCGGCAAAGGTTGCCGCGAAAGCGAACCCGAGCGCGATGGTCGACGAGAGGAGCGATCGATTGCGACTGGCGGTGGCGACGCTGTCCGCGGCCCATCCATTGGTGAGCGCTTCAACAGGGCTGATCTGGGCGGTGGCCCAGGGAACCAGCGGAAGGCCGCGGAGCATCCAGGCGACGAGGATGGGGACCGTGCAGATGGCGAGGATGACAAACAGGGCGGTGGAATAGGCCGCCGGAGCAGATCGGGAGCGGGCGGAGGCCCAGAGACCGACGGAGGAGGAGAGGGCAAAGGTGGCGAGCAGGGCGAGGCAGGTGGTGAGGTAGGCGGACCAGGAAACACCACCCATCATGAGTGGGACGGCGAGGATGGGCAGGATGCCGAGGAGACTGCAGAGGCCCTGGATTCCGGAGGCTGCGAGCTTTCCCGAGCCGACATCGAAGCCGCTGAGAGGTGTCAGGAAGAGCAGGCCGAGGGTTCCGGACCGGCGTTCGGCGGAGATGGAGTCGGCGGAAAGGATGAGGCCGCCCAGGAGGCAGCCGGCGAAGGCAGTTGAGGAGAGGAGCTTGAAGGCCAGCATGGGAAGCTGGGCTGCACCGCCGGGGCCATTGTTTCCGGTCATTCCCAGGATCACGCCGCCGAGAATGGTGAGGAGCACGGCCGCCACGACCCGGGTGTGATAGGTCCATGGCTGCCGGCCGGCGACCGTGAGTTCGCGGCGAACGATCGGGAGGGAGGTCATCGGGATTGCTTCGGTTGGCCGGGTTTTTCTAACGTCCGCGGCCGTTCGGAGGCAGGGTTGACGATGGTCGTTGCCCGGGACCGACGACGCGAATTGCCATGGCGTATTTGAACGAGAACTACCTGAAGCTGAAGGCGGGATACCTTTTTCCGGAGATTGGGCGTCGAGTGAAGGCCTTCTGCGAGGGAAATTCAGAGGCGGCGAAGCGGTTGATCCGGTGCGGCATTGGCGACGTGACGGAGCCGTTGCCGGCGGCGGTGGTGGCCGCCATGCACAAGGCCGTGGACGAGATGGCGGTGCGGGAGAGCTTCAAGGGCTACGGGCCGGAGCAGGGGTACGAGTGGTTGCGGGGAGCGATCGCGCAGAATGATTACCGGGCGCACGGGCTGGAAGTGGCGGATGACGAGATCTTCGTGAGCGACGGGTCGAAGTGCGACTGCGGGGCGATCCTGGACATCCTCGGGGACCGAAACCGCCTGGCGATCACGGACCCGGTCTACCCGGTGTACGTGGATACCAACGTGATGGTGGGGCACACGGGCGATGCGGACGCGAACGGCGCTTACGCTGGGATTCATTATCTGCCCTGCACGGAGGCGAATGGGTTCATTCCCGAGCCGCCGAAGGAGGCGGTGGACGTCATCTACCTGTGTTCGCCGAACAATCCGACGGGTGCGGCGGCAAACCGGGCGCAGTTGGAGGCCTGGGTGGCGTATGCGAGGGCGCATGGTTCGATCCTGCTCTTTGACGCGGCCTACGAGGCTTACATCACGCAGCCAGGGATTCCGCATTCGATCTATGAGATTCCCGGGGCACGGGAATGTGCGATCGAGTTTCGTAGTTTTTCGAAGAACGGCGGGTTCACCGGGGTGCGGTGCGCGTTCACGGTGGTGCCGAAGACGCTGAAGGCGAAGACAGTCGCGGGCGAGAGCCTGCCGCTGCATCCGTTGTGGTCGCGTCGGATGACGACGAAGTTCAACGGGGTTTCGTACCTGGTGCAGCGGGCGGCGGAGGCGTTGTACACGCCTGAGGGCAAAGCGCAGGTCCGGTCCCTGATCGAGCACTACATGGGGAATGCCCGGGTGCTGGTCGCCGGGGCGAAGTCGGCGGGACTGAAGGTGTTGGGCGGGGTGAACGCGCCGTATATCTGGGTCGGCGCGCCGGCCGGGTATACGAGTTGGCAGGCCTTCGACAAGATCCTGGGCGAAGCGAACGTCGTGATCACGCCGGGGTCGGGATTCGGGCGGAATGGGGAGGGCTGGTTCCGGGTGAGCGCCTTCAACAGCCGTGCGAACGCCGAGGAAGTGTCGCGGCGCTTGCAGGCATTGAAGTGGTGATTTGCCAGGGGCGGCAATGTCCTCGTTGCCCTCTGTATTCTCTCCCCAAGGCGATGAGGACACCGCCGCCCCGTTCCGATTCCTGAACGTGGGCCTGGTTGGGATGCGCCCCTCGGGAAGCGGGAATTCAAAATTCCATCTCCAAACCCTCGCGGAGGCTGTGCTAGCGTCCCTCCGTGAACTTTCCGTCGACGCATTGGAGCATTCTGGGACACGCGACCAAGAGCGGCGGCGACCGTCAGGCCGCGGCGCTGGAAGAGATGTGCAAGCGGTACTGGGTGCCGGTGTTCTACGCGCTTCGACAGCGGGGGTACGTCGAGGCGGAAGCCCAGGATCTGACCCAGGAATTCCTGATGCAGCTCACCGACCACTCGGCCTGGCGGCGGGCGGATCCGCATCGAGGGCGGTTTCGCTCCTTCCTGCTGGGTTCCTTGAGCCGTTTTCTGAGGGAGGTCGAGGTGCGTCGTCGGGCCCAGAAACGGGGGGGCGACGTGCCGCATCTGAGCGCCAGCGAGGATGGGATTGCGGAGACGCTGGCGGATGCCTCAGTGACCGAGGACGTCGTGCGGTCCTTTGATCGAAACTGGGCGCTGGAATTGATGGGACGGGCGTTCGAGCGGACGCGCCAGGAGTACGCGGCCAACGGGAAGGCACATTTGTTCACCCACCTGAAGGCGTTTCTCCCCGTCGGGAAGGAACCGCCTACGTACGAGGCGACGGCGGCGACCTTGGGAATCTCCTTGGCGGCGTTGAAGACCGAGATTTTCCGTCTGAGGAATGCCTTCCGGATCAATGTCCGGTCCGAGGTGGCCCAGACGGTTTCTGCACCACATGAGATTGACGCGGAGTTGGCGTGGCTCCAGCGCGTCCTCATGGATCGGGGCAGTGACCTGCCTCCGTCCGGAGGTGGGGCTGGGGGTGGGGAACGCCCGCCTGCCCAGCCCGGAAGTCCATGAGCGAACGTCAGTGTCCCGAATGTCAGGCTCCGCTGGAGAGTGGGGCGCTGGACGGCATCTGCCCGAGGTGTCTGGCGGGGCTATTGTTTGATCCCGGCCCGGTGCCGGAGGCGGGGCTTTTGACGGAGGAGAGTCGGCCGACGTCTCCGCCCATGACGACCCGGAACGTGCTGCTGGAGTTGCCGGGCTACGAGGTGACCCGGGAACTGGCCCGCGGTGGGATGGGAATCGTCTACCAGGCGACGCAGTTGGAGCCACGGCGCGAGGTTGCGCTGAAGATGCTACTGCCACACCAGTTGGAGGCGGCTGAGTTTAGAGAGCGGTTCCTTCTGGAGGCGCGAGCGATCGCGCGACTGGAGCATCCGCACATCCTTCCAGTCTATCAGGTCGGGGAGCACGATGGGGTGCCATTCTTCACGATGAAGCTGGCGGCGGGTGGAAGCCTGGCCGAGCGGCGGGTGCGGTATCGACGCAGTTGGCGTGAGATTTCGGAGTTGGTCGCGACCCTTTCAGACGCCGTGCAGTACGCGCACGAGCGTGGGGTACTTCATCGGGACCTGAAGCCGGGGAACGTGCTGTTCGACGACACGGGGCGTCCCTACGTGAGTGACTTTGGCTTGGCCAAGCTGGCCGATGTTGCCATGCCGGAAGAGGAGCCCGGGCAGGTCATTGGCACCCCACGCTATGTGGCACCGGAGGTCGCTGGGCAGGGCTCGGAGTTGGCGACAGTCGCCAGCGACATCTACGGACTGGGTGTCATCCTCTACGAGTTGCTGGCGCAAAAGGCACCGTTTGCCGCGTTGAGCCAGCAGGCCTTGCTGCGGATGGTGGCGGATGCTCCTCCACCACCGCCAAGCTCCGAGCTCCGGGGCGTACCCCATGAGTTGGACATCATCTGCATGCGATGTCTGGAGAAGGACCCGGATCGCCGGTTCCAGACCGCCGGCGCGCTGGCCCAGGAATTGAAGCGCTGGCTCGTGGGCGAGCCGATTGAGTCGCTGCCTGCGACCCGGCGGGAACAGTTCTGGAGGTGGTTGAGGCAGCAGCAGGCGATCGTAGGACTCACGTTGGCGATCGCGGTGCTGGGTCTGGTCTTGGTGGTGGGTTCCGTCTGGGTCGCGTTTTCACTGGCCGCGTCACGGAGGGCGGTGGTGGAGGAACGGGATCGCGCCCGCAATGACCTCGTCCTTGCCCGATTGGGAGAGGCTCGGGGACTGCGGTTGTCCGGTCAGATCCGGGTGCGTCCACGGGCTCTGGAATTGCTTTCCGGTGCCGCCCAGGCGGATGCCCGGGTGGAGTTGCGAAACGAGGCGGCTGCGGTGCTGGGGCGTTGGGATGTGGGCGCGGAAGAGGACCGGCATCGCCACGTCGGTGTGGGCCTTCCCTTGGCGCTGACACCGTCCTTGGAATTGGTGGCGGATGCACGGGCCGATGGGGAGGTGCGGGTCTGGCGACGGGCAACCGGTTCGCCGCTCTGGAAGCTTCGGACCGGTGCCGGCCGTCCACCATCGATCCTGGATTTCAGCCCGGGAGCGAGGTGGTTGGTGGCGGCGGATGCAGCCCGCGTGCGGGTTCTGGATGTTTCGAGTGGTGCGGTCCTGCTGGACCAGCCGGGTCGGTGGCTGGGCTTTTCCTCGGACGACCAGATTGCCGTGCTGCTCGGACGGAACCGACAAGTCGAGTATCACGAACTGGCCACCAAACGGATCGTGAAGGCCGTGCCGCTACCGGAGGACGCCGTCGGGGCATTGGCCGTATCGGATGGTCCTGGTCTTCCGGAGGTCCTGCTGCAGTGGCGTGACCACCTGGAGGTGATCTCACCTGAAACTGGGGACTCGATGCAGTGGTTGCCGTTCCACCGGGGAGAAGTCCGGGCGGTGATCTGGCGGGACGGGTACATCCTTGTGGGTGATCACACCGGAGGCCTGAGACTCTGGAATCTCCGTAGTGGGCGCTTGCGGGACCTTGCCAGCCATCGGGGTCCAGTCCGGCGATTGGTGGTTTCTCCCGATGGATCGTTGGCGTGGTCGGTCTCGGACGATGGGGAGACCAAACTCTGGCACATCCGTTCCGGTCAGCTGCTGGGTCGAACGGAGTTCTGGGAACCGTTGCGCTTTGCACAGGATGGTGTGCGCCTCGTCTACCTGGACGGTGCGGAGTTTGGGATCGCACCCATGCAGTCGCCGGTTGGACTGGCGCTGGTGCCGATCCGCGGGGGCGGTGGAGTTAGACATCTGGAATTCAGTCCGGACGGTCGCTGGTTGATTGCGGTGGGGCCGCGGGGGGTCGCCGTTGTCGAGCCCATGCAGGGGCAGGTTGTTGATATGGTTCCGACAGTGGGAGCCGTTTCCGCGCATTTCGAGCCCAAGGGGCACGAGTTGGCGGTGGTTCATCGGATGGGGATCCGGTGGTACCGATTCAGTGAGGATGGTCGGAGGGCCAACCTCGCTCCGATCGCGGAGGTGGTGCCGCCGAAGGCGGAATGGCTGGGACGTTCCCTCGGGGACGGGGATGGCCGTACCCTCTTGATCCCCGCCGCCTCGGGGCGACTGCTTTGGTACGATCTGGTCGAGAAGAACTGGATCACTTCACCGGCAGGGCTCGATGCCGGAGGCGATGCGATGGTGGACCCGGAGCGGCACTGGGTGGCGCTGGGCGAGGAAGGGCTGAGATTGAAGGTTGTGCCGTTTCAAGGCGGCGCTCCGGTGCTGACCTTGGACTCCGGTGCGGGAACGCCTGTTTTCAGTCCTGATGGACGGCACCTGCTCGTAGCCGGCGGGGAAGTTCACCGGGTTTTCAACACCGAGGACTGGCGGGCAACGGTGGCGGAGCCGACCGGTGCCGGAAATACAACGCCGGGCATGGGACGATGGTCCAAGTATGGCCGTGCCTTTGCCGTGGCCAGCCCGCGGTCAGGGGTGACGATCCTGTCCACGGAGACCTGGAAGACCGTTGTGCGGCTGGACTCGATGCTCCCGGTATCGTGCCTGGCATTCGGGCCGCATGGTCGTCGGCTTGCGGCTGGCAGTGACGATGATCACGTCCTGATCTGGGCACTGCCCGAGCTCAAGCTCGCCATGTCGCCCTTGGGACTGGCATGGACGGAGAACATCTCCCCTGAGGGCGCTCAGGTGGGGTTGGCTTCAGGCCTATCTGCGAGCGAGCGGTCCTCGATCGACTCAACCTACGTCCGCCTTCTCCGTAGGAACAAGGTGTCAGGTCAGTCCATTCTGGATCTGGGTAGTGCATTGAACGAATCGCTGGATGCGGCGGAAGCCGTCTTCACGGCTCCACGTGAACGGCCGTATGATCTCCCGGTGGGTTTGGCACGTTTGGATGGAGTGGAATTCGAGATCCGCGGCTACATCCGGATCGCGGCAGACGGGGATGGCCGTGAGTCCGGGGCGTGGAATGCCCGATCAGGTGAAATCAAGGTGGGGCGGGTGGTGCAGTCCCTCGATATGATTACCGCAGCCATGGGGGCAGAGCTGGATTTGGGGCGGGAGGTTGCGCGTTTTCGTGTCCGCTGGGCGGATGGAATGGAAGAACAGTGGCCGATACGTTGCGGAGGTGAGACAGGACCTTGGCTTGGATCGGTCTCCCGTGAGTTGCTCGGGTCAAGTCGCGTGGTGTGGACTGGGCTGAGCGAAGTTGGTGAATCCCAGAAGTTGGTCAATCGACTGTTCCGCCACCGATGGATCAACACCCGGCCGGGAGTGGAGGTGGAATCGGTAGAGTGGCTGGGGACGAAGGGCGGCGGTGGAATCCGCGTGGCCGCATTGAGTGTCCGGTGAGTTGGCAGCCGCCGAGTTCAGGGCGCTCGAAAGAAGGGGGTACCAAGAAACGCCGCCCGGCCTTGCGGCCGGGCGGTGAACCAACACACCTCAACGAAGACCGGACGTTGAGGCACACGATCCGCGCCGACCAATCCTCTGACCTGTGCAAGTCCAGCTGGGGAAGCCGGAGGTCATTGAATCAGCGACGCCATTTATACTCTGGCATTGGAAGCCGCGAAGTTTCGGAAAAAGTTCAGTGAGGGTCGCCCGAGGGCTTGAATCTGAGCGTAAAATGCTTGTCTTCAATTGATTGTGAACTCGGTTCAGGTTTCTCGTGGTTTCCGGCCTGAGGTGGAGGAACCCCTTGCCTATTCAACTGCCGGATCCCCGGTTGATCGGGTAGGTGGCCGCCTTCCGCCTTCCCTTCGCTGGGGCGTATGCCTACTTTCCTCGCCACTTTCAGCGGATGCCGACAGTTTTCATCAAGACTTATGGGTGCCAGATGAACGAGCGGGACAGCGAGGCTGTCGCGGCTCAACTGGCGGCGCGCGGTTACTCGATCGTGGGGAGCGAGGTTGGCGCTGATGTGGTCCTGCTCAATACCTGCAGCGTCCGGGACCTCGCCGAGCAGAAGGCGATCGGAAAGATGCAGGCGATGGTTGGTCAGGCGCGCAAGCGGGAGACCGGGCAAGTCTTTGGATACCTGGGCTGCATGGCGCAGAGTCGAGGGGGCGAACTGACGCAAGGGGTTGATGGAGTGCGGTTGGTGGTAGGCACCCAGAAATTCCATCGGACCGCAGAGCATGTGGATTCCCTGTTGGCTGGTCGGCAATCGATAGTGGTGGATATTGCGGAGGAGGCTGGAAGCCAGTCACGGTTGTCGGACCATCCGATGCCCGAGGCTGTGTCCGGCAGGCGTCAGGTGTCTGCCTTTGTCAGCATCATGCAGGGGTGCAACCAGCACTGCACCTTTTGCATTGTCCCCTTTACGAGGGGCGGCGAACGCAGTCGCACGATTCCGGAGATCGTCGCCGAATGCCGGGAGTTGGTGGGACGAGGTGTCCGGGAGATCACTTTGCTGGGGCAGATCGTGACGAGTTACGGTCGTCGAGAGTACCCGGCGGAAGGAGGGCGGAGTGGCTTTGTCCAGCTTTTGGATGCGATCCATGCCATTGAGGGATTGGAGCGCATCCGCTTCACGTCGCCGCATCCGAAGGGGTACGGTGAGGACCTGATTGAGGCCTACGGCCGACTTCCGAAACTGGTCGAAAGCGCCCATCTCCCGCTCCAGTCTGGCTCGGATCGAATACTCCGGGCCATGCATCGCGGATACACCCGTGAGCGTTACGAAGGCATTATCCACAGACTGCGATCCGTCCGGCCTTCGATGGGAATCACGACGGACATCATCGTGGGCTTCCCGGGCGAGACCGAGCAGGATTTCCTGGAAACGATGTCCCTGTGTCGCACTGTGGAGTTCGATAACGCGTTTGTGTTCAAGTACTCCCCCAGGCGAGACACTCCGGCAGCGGCGATGCCTGGAGCCTTGCCGGACGAGGTTATCGAGGAGCGGCATCGACGCCTCCTGGATGCGATCAATGAGATCGGCAAGCAGCGCTACGAGGCGATGGTTGGTCGGTCCGTATCGATCCTGGTTGAGGGGGTGAGCCGAAGGAATGCAGCCCGATATGAGGGTCGGACCCGATGCAACAAGATCGTGGTCTTTCCGGGTGCGCCGCGGCATGTCGGGCAGGTCATGGATGTCCGAATTGCCCGTGTGGGAACTTTCACGCTTTATGGGGACCCGGCAGTCGTGGGTTTGAGCGAGGATGAAAAGGCGGTGGAACCAGTATCTTTGAAGGGCTAAACGGATGACTTTGTCGCAGATTTTCCTCTTGGTGGGCGGCCTGCACGCTGGGGTGGGCTTGTGGATGTCCTTGGCGCCCGCGAATGCGGGGGCGGTCCTGAAGGCGTTTCCTCGGCGGGTGGCGCCGGGGGTGATATTGATGCTGGCAGGAACGGCGTGGTTCGTCTGGAACCTGTTGAGGAGCGACGTCACGGATTTCAAGGAGTGGCAGCCTCTGCTTGTGGGAGCTTTTTCGCTTCTGGGAGTGGGTTGCTGCATCTTTGTGCAGGACTACCTCTCGATTCGTGGAGGGGCGGTGGTCGCCTTGTTGGCGTGCGATTACTTTCTGGATGTCCGGCGTCCGAGCGACAATCCGTGGTCTGTGGTCCTGTCGGTATGGTG
This sequence comes from Limisphaerales bacterium, assembly GCA_965284395.1. Classification (GTDB taxonomy): domain Bacteria; phylum Verrucomicrobiota; class Verrucomicrobiia; order Limisphaerales; family UBA9464; genus UBA6176. The sequence continues at coordinate 3,789,243 of OZ260084.1, forward strand.
CTACCTGGTGATTGTATGTTCAGTTTGGTGGGTTGGTTCGCCATGGAGGGTGCGGGATCTGACTGCCTGGCTGGCAGCAGTGCCGTCGAGGGTTGGTCGGAGTGGTTGGGGTGTCGCCATGTTCGGGGTGATGATGATCCTTCTGGGTGTGGCAGTGATCCGTTGATCAAAACGGGGCTTGCGCAGCAATGAGCGCGCGGTCTAAGGTCCGCGCTCCTTTACGGGCTCGGGTCATTGAGAGATCTGGGCCGCAAGTTTTTTTGGATTATGTCAGTCAAGATTCGCCTGAAGCGCACTGGTGCCAAGAACAGCCCGGTGTATCGGATTGTTGTTGCCGACAACCGGAGTCCCCGGGACGGCAAGTTCATTGAGGAACTCGGCACGTACCAACCGCGCCAGAAGGGCACCAACTACACGCTGGATCTGGAGCGCGCCAAGTACTGGATCAGCGTCGGTGCGTTGCCCTCGGACACGGTCGCCTCCTTTATCAAGAAGGCGGGACGTGCCGCGGCAGCCGTGGTGTAATGCCGTCCTGAGCTCCGACCCCCTCGCGGGAGTTGGGGTGGTCGCCGAAAACCAAATACCCAATGGCAAACATGGACGAATTTGTTGAGTTCGTTGCCCGGGGCCTCGTGGATGATCCGGAATCGGTTTCTGTCACCACGGTGGACCGGGCTGGCATGTCGGTCATCGAGCTGCGGGTGGCGCCTGCGGATGTGGGCAAGGTGATCGGGCGGCGTGGAACGACGATTCAGGCGATCCGATCGCTCGTGCAAGTTGGTGGAGCGAAAGCTGGCCGACGCTGCACTGTGGATCTGGTGGAGGACTGAATCCGAACCCGCCCCACTGGATGCGGGTTGATGTTTTAACACTGTTCCCCGCGATGTTCGCGGGGCCGCTGGACGAGAGTATTGTCCGGCGGGCGAGGGCCGCAGGTCTGTTGGATTTACGGATCCATAACCTGCGTGATTGGGCGCACGATCGTCACAAGACGGTGGACGATCGTCCGTTCGGTGGAGGTCCAGGAATGGTCCTCAAGCCTGAGCCGCTCTTTGAAGCCGTCGAAGCTCTGCGTATGGAAGGGACACGGGTCGTCCTTACCTCACCCAGCGGCTGCGTTTTCGATCAGGGGATGGCTCGGCGATGGTCGCAAGTGTCCCACATGATTTTCATCTGTGGCAGTTATGAAGGCTACGATGAGCGAATCCGGCAGCATTTGGCTGATGAGGATGTCTCGATCGGTGATTTCGTCCTGACCAACGGTGCGTTGCCAGCAATGGTGATGATCGACGCGGTAACCCGGTTGATTCCGGGGGCGTTGGGAGACGATGAGAGTTCTCAGGATGAGTCCTTCAGTGACGGGTTGCTGGAGTACCCGCATTATACGCGGCCAGCTGAATTCCGCGGGTGGACGGTTCCTGAGGTGCTGTTGTCGGGGAACCATGCGCAGATCGCGCGATGGCGGCGACTGCAGGCAATGAAGCGTACTGCGGAGCGAAGGACAGATTTGTGGGAGAAGTGGCGGTGGGAGAAGCCCGCGCGCCGCTCGACGAAAGCGCAACAAACGACTTAAGAGGATCAAGGCATGAACAAGGCTGCACTGTTTGACAAGATTGAGGGCGAGCAATTCCGCAAGGACTCGCCGGAGTTCAACGTGGGTGACTCCGTCCGCGTGCACACCAAGGTGGTTGAGGGTGACAAGGAGCGTATCCAGGCCTTCGCGGGCGTGGTCATCGGCATCCGCGGTCGCGGACTGAATCAAACCTTCACGGTGCGCCGTATCAGCTACGGTGAGGGTGTGGAGCGTATCTTCCCCACGCACTCTCCGCGGGTTGACCGGATTGAGGTCGAGCGCGCGGGTTCAGTCCGACGCGCGAAGCTGACCTACCTCCGCGCGCGTATCGGCAAGGGTGCCATGGCGGTCAAGGAAAAGGACCAGAACTCGTCTGCCGAGGCCGCGAAGAAGTAGTCTTCGGCGGGTCTTTGTTCCGGCTTTAGTAACGGGCGCCTCCCAGAAGTAGGAAGGCGCCTTTTTCGTGCCGGTATGCCGGGCCGGCGTATCTGGGACTGACAACGGAGAAGAGTCTGGGTAGGTTCTGGATGTGCGCTGCATCGTGACAGCAGGGGGAACGTTCGAATCGCTCGACTTGGTCCGGCGCCTCACGAATGCGTCGACTGGCCAGTTGGGGAGTTCGTTGGCGGGTTATCTGGCTGCCCAAGGGCATGGGGTGACGTTGTTCAGGAGTCAGTCCGCGTCGGCGGCGATGCCACCCGCGGCAGTGGTGGTCGAGGGTTTTGGCAGCACGACCGACTTGGCGTCGCGTTTTCTGGCGACCGCAACCGACAAGCGGATCGCCATCTTCCATGCGGCAGCAGTGAGCGACTTCACGGTCGGGTTGACGTATCGGCGGGTGGGCGAAGATGGTGGAGGAGGGTTGCGTGCCGTATGCAGTTCGAAGTACTCAACCCGTGAAGGTAACCTGTTGGTTGAGCTGCGGCCCACTCCAAAGCTGTTGCCTGGGTTGCGGGAATGGTACCCGCAAGCTCTCATCGTGGGGTGGAAGTTCGAGGTGGAGGGCGGGCGCGAGGACGCTCTGGACGCAGGACGCCGGCAGCTCTTGGAAGCCCGAAGCGACCTATGCGTCGTGAACGGGCCAGCTCACGGCGCTGGATATACCATTCTAAGCGCCTCAGGGTCGGTCGAATTGGCAGCCGATGTGGCTGCGCTCCTTCCATTGCTTTCCAGCAAGTTGGATCCGTTTTGACTGGCTGGATCGAGCCGGGTTCAGCGGCTTCCCCGGTTCAAGGCGATCAATTCCCCCAGCCGCTTGTTGTCGTTGCGGATTCGCGCTGTAAGCGTGCGGCCGAGTGCCAGGAGGAACGGAGTCGCCAGTTCAGCATGCTCGTGACAGAGGCGATCGAAGCGGTCGCCCCGGATCTTGAGGAGGGTGCTATCCACGTTGGCCAGGACATCAGCCGAGCGGGGCCCGTCGTCGAAGAGGCAGATTTCGCCGAAGACATCACCGGGTTGGAACGTAGCCAGGGTGGTTTCGCGGCCTGAGACGAGGATGCGGGCACGAACTTCGCCATCGAGGACGCAGTACATCGCATCGCCTGCACCACCTTGGCGGCAGATCTCCTTGAAAGTTGGAACCCGCTCGATCTCCATGAACTGGACGAAGCGACCTAGCTGTTGATCGTTCATGGCCGCGAAGATCTTCACGCGTCGCAACATCCCCGGTTTGACGCCCGGAATCAGGGGTTCAGCGCTGAGGGCCGCGGATGTTGAAGCGGGTGAAACCTCCCCGAACAGACCACGGAGCTCGTCCAACTCGGAGGCACGGGTCCACTTCTCCCCGTCCAGCTTGAAGATCCAGGTGTTTCCGACGACGCGCTCTTCCTGAATCCAGTCCACCAATTGCGGCAGTTCGACCGGCCCGTAGACTACGTCGTCGACTGCCCAGATCTTGTAACCGGTATTCCCTGTGTCGCCAGCCATGGCGCGAGATTAAAGCGTGGACATGGATGCCTGGGAAGGCGGGATTCAGGGTGGTCCACCACCATCACGTTGGATTTGGTCGGAGACTGTTCAGATCAGGGGCTGAACCTGATCATCCCGTATGACGACCGTTCCTGCGAGGCGGTCGTGCCAAGTTTGACGCCTGGGGTCCCAACTGGCCCAGAACCAACCGATACCCAGACACAGAGTGCTTAGAATTGCAGTCAGGGCGCGGACGAGGGCGACGGTCCGGTCGATCGGCCGGCCGTCCAGACGCACGACCCTCAGTCCCATCAGAAGACCGCCAAGCGTTGTGCCACGCCATGCAAGCATCAGTGTGAAATACGCGACCCCGAGGACCACCCGGAGCATCCCCATGAATTCATCCAATCGCACGACGAGGAATCGGTCGGGCATCATGCCAATCAGCACGAAGAGGGGAATCCAGTCGATCAGCAGAGCGCCGAACCGACGGCTGAAAGGGGGGCGCGGAGTCTGGGAGATTTCGTCTGGGGTCAATCCCGGTCCCTGCCGGGCGTCTTGCCAGCGGAGCGCGGTGGCGCTGCCGGGGTTGCTGGACGGTTCGGGCCTGGGGACAAACGCTCCACCGCTTTCCGGGTGGGGTTGCGAGTGGCCAAAGGGTGGAGCCGCGCCTTCGACAGTACTACCAAGAGTTTCGGACAAGGCATCTGACGGAATCGCTGCACCGATCCTGATCTCTGTCTGGCTTCCGCCAGCGTAACCGGCGAAGGCATCCGCCCGGTCTGAAGCTCCAGAGGGTTGGATGGGTGCCGTAACTGTGTCTCGGCGGAATAGTGCCATGAGGATGCCCCCGAGCGCCCAGAGCACGAACACCATCCAGGCAAAGACGCCGATCACAGGAATCATGAAGAGGAGGGTTGCGATGACGGCTCCCACTGCGAACTCGGCTGCGGGAGCTGGCTCTTCCATTCCGAATAGTCGCAGCATTCGGCCGCCGAGGAGACGGAGGATCGCGATGCGGCCGATGAGCAGTCCGATGAACAGGGCGGCGATAAGGAAGGGAACCGCTATGATGCCGACGAAAGTGACTGTCAGGATCGAGGAGGCGAGAATGATGAGCGGGAGGCCGAAGATGCCGAGCACGGTGGTTCCACCAGGACGTTCCCGCATGGCTCGGAGGGTGGCCTGGGTTGCACTCGGGAACAGCAGGGCCAGAAAGCCCTGGAACAGGAGCATTACGGCCCAGAGGATCCACACGAATCCAACCCGTACCGAGAGCGGGCGGGCCATCATGATGCATTCGTCGAAGAAGAGCTGTGCCTGATTGCGGACGGACGCGGGCAGAGCCATGAGGCCGAGGTTGACGACCTGCCCTTGGACGATGCCATCAGGCTCTCTGGATACGCCGTAACCTACCGCGAGGACCTGACCGCCGACAAAGCCGCCATTCTCAACGCTGACCCCGCGGCCGAGGTTGACGACGTCCCCGTTGACTTTTCCAAGAATGGTCACCTTTCCGAGGAAGACGATGATGTCCCCCGTGACTTCGCCCTCAATCAGGACGTCTCCTCCGTTGACGGCAATGTCATGTGCGACCTCTCCCTCCCGGATGCGGACGTCGGAGCCGGTCACTACCACGTCGCGGCCTGTCGTCGCTTCGTTCGCGACCATGTCAGCATCCGTGTCCGGGTCTGCTTCAGGCACCGGGGCGTCAGGCGCGGTCGGTGGTGGCTCTGGTTGGGCGGCCCGTCTGGCAGGAGGCGGCGCAGCACTGGCCTGACGGGCAGCGGCGGTGGAAGCGCTGGCGAGGAAGCCGGCGACAAGAACCAGGAAAAGGTGACGAAGGAGCCTCATGGAGATCAGCGGGGTTGGGTGGTTACCCTCCAGCAGAGGGCACCCAGGCCGAGAGTGGATAGCCAGACTGCGACGAGTGAGGCAGCCGCCAAGGTGAACGTGGTGGTCGAGATGTGGGAAAGCGTCAGGCGAAGGGACCTGCCGACAGAGGTGGAGATGGCCTGAAGGGAGCCAAGGTAGTCAAAGGCTACGCTGGCCCTTTGGCCAACAAGCGATTGCGCCGCGGAGTCCTCGAGGAAGGGGAAGCCGATGCCGAACGTGCCGACCAGAACCACCGCGAGGGCGAGCGCGGAGCACCACTTCTGAGGTGTGGGCCACAGGATCCACGGCCGCTGGTACCAAGGCAGGTTCGCCCGGCGCCGGATCTCTGCGAGGATTTTGGTGGCAAGTTCTGGCGGCGCAGGGCGTTGTGGGAGTTGTCGCAGGACCTGGCCTGTCCACTGGACGAGCGGATCCATGTCTTTCTGCGGTGGTTTCATACGCTGATTCCTTAAACACCCAGTTCATCACGCCGCGGTTGCAATCTTTTATAGAGGGCAAGGCGGGCGCGGTGGATGTCCGTCTTGACCTTGCCCAGGCTTACGCCAAGGCGATTGGCGATCTCGACGTAGTCGAGGTCATCGAAATGGTAGAGAACGAGAGCGACCCTTTGATCCGTGGGCAGCTTGGCCATCGCATCTTCGAGGACGCTCCGTTGGTCCGTATTGAGCAATTCGGAGTCCAGAGTCTCAGGTGCGGCAAAGGTTGCCTCAAGGCCAGGTTCGTCATCCGGGGCGTCGGCGGACTTGAGGTCTGAAAAGAACTTCCAGCGTGCGCGATAGCGCTGGAGGTGGTTGATGCAGAGGTTGCGGGTGACCGTCTTGAGCCAACCTCCGGCAGTTGGGCTACCCGAGAGCTGATCCCAGTGTTCCCAAGCCCTGAGAAAAACCTCCTGAGAAATATCCCTCGCTTCCGCTTCCTGAGACAAGAGGCGGTAAGCGGTCGAGTACACCATGTCCTGATAGGCGACCAGGAACGTTTCGAACTGGGCAGGATCACTCATCCCATCTCGCGCCGGGGCGGGGACTGCAGAGGGGCTGAACACACTCCGACTGGGAGGAAGGTTTCAGTTCCTTTCAGGGGAGCAAGAGTCCGGTTGGGGGTAGGAGCAAAAGCAAAAAGCCACCCTCGGGAGAGGGTGGCAGCTCAGGTTCCGAAGGTGGAGTCGCCTTCAGTAGGCTGGCTGGATGGCCGTTACCTTGATCAGGGCTGACTTGGGCCAACGGGCATCGATGTACTCTTCTCCGGTGATCAGGACACGCCGCCAACGCCACGAAGATAGCTTGATCTCCGGATTGTCCGTGTGAAGGAAACCGATCATTCCCTCGCCTTTGCGGAAGTTGTTGAGTTGGTAATCTCCCGGCGCTTGCGGGCTGATGGCGAGTCCAACGATGCCTTCCCGGATCACAACCCTTGGCTTGTCGGTGTGGGTGATCTCGGGCTGGCTCGGCACGCTGGCCGGGGGCTCTGGAATCGAGGGTACGGCGATGGGCTCTGCGGTGGGTGGAGCGGGGGTAGGCTCTGGTTGGGGCAAGGAGTCAGGGACGGCTTGGGCTACTGTCTCAACCTGAGAAGGACGGCGGGGTGGGGCAGGCTTGGGGTTGAGCGGTTGAGGAGCGACACTAGCGTCGCTGGGGACGGGCCGGCCGGGAGCGATTGACGGCTTGCTGGAGCCGGAGGGAAGCGGAACAGGGCGCCGGGCGGTGGGGTTTCCAGCGATGGCCGAGGTGGAGTTGGTGGCTGGTATCCTGGCGGCAGTGGGCGGCACGACAGGTTTCTCGGGGGCTGGCTTGGTGAGTGACTTGGCGATGTAGCCGATCACCGCTCCCTCAGGGGCGGCGATTTGAATCCAGCCATCGGTAGAGCGGAGTTCCTGGACTGCGGTTCCCTGCAGGGCGTAGCCAACCTCAGCGTAGTTGCGTCCAGGTCCTGCCCGGAGGTTGGCTTTCGCTGGCCGGATCGTCTTCGTTGTGGGGTCAACGAGCGCAGCAAAGACCCAGACCTTGGTGCCAGCGGGGGCGGCAACTTCGACCCATTCCTTGGGTTCGTCAGCGGGAGCCTTGGGATCAACCGACTCACCTAGGGAGACGAGCACGGCGTCCTTTTTCAGCGAGACGAGGATCTCCGCGTTCATGGACGGCTTGGCACGGAGATTGGCGTTCCCGGTGGTGACGACTGGCCCCGGGGGCTTGGGTTGAAGGCCGAGGGCCGCGAGCGGCGCAAGGACTGCGAACAGGAGGCAGGCGAGCAAGGCGGTGATACGAGGTTTCATCGTGGAGGATGGGCGTTCAAGGACGCCATGGTGACGTGAAAATCTGCGCTCAAGCCGGCGGGGGCAAGAGGGATTTGATCTCCGTGGGATTGAGGATCCGCCATTTGCCGACGGGGAGCTCACCAAGGCGGATGGGGCCGATCTGGGTCCGGCGGAGTTGGACAACCTCGTGGCCGAGCCCGGCGAAAAGGCGGCGGACTTCGCGGTTGCGACCCTGGGCCAGTTCCAGTTCGACGGAGCTGTGGCTGTTGTTGGCGGTGATAAGGCAAGCCCGCTCAGCCTTGAGGAGTTCGCCTTCGTCTTCCACGCCTTCCGTGAAGCGCTTGAGTTGGCTCTCCTCGATCCGGCCCTCGACGACCGCCAGGTACTTCTTCCGGATACCGTAGCGGGGATGCGTGAGATGGAGGCTGAATTCTCCATCGTTGGTGAGAAAGAGGAGGCCCTCGCTGTCCTGATCGAGGCGTCCTACGGGGAAGAGGTTGCCCCATTCCCGGGGCAGGAGGTCGAGGACTGTGCGTCGTTCCTCGGGATCACTGCGCGTACACAAGAAGCCCCGGGGTTTGTGGAGGGCCACGTAGACCTTCCGCCGGGCGCGAACGATGCGGCCGTCGACGGCGACCTCAGCGCCAGCAGGATCAATCTTGGCACCCAAAGTGTTGACCACCTGGCCATTGACGGTGATGTGACCTCCCACGATCAGCTTTTCTGCTGCGCGGCGGGAGGCAACACCGGCTTCAGCGAGGAATTTCTGGAGTCGGACGAGTGCCATGGGATTCTGAAAAAGGAAAAGCCGATTGCGGCGCCAGGCCGGCAATCGGCGTTCGCGACGGGGTTCTGGAGGTTTTTACTCCGGAGGAAGTGTCTTCCGGAGACCGACGACGCGGTCACCGTCTTTCCACTGGCCGCGGGCCTTGAGGAGTGCGACGCGTTCGAAACGCTTGAGGACATTGCGCTTGGCGCCAGTAGAACCGGCGGCGGCGCGGAGGCTGTTGTGCTGCGACATAAAGTCTGGAATTCGTGCCTGTTACTTCGGCCGGGCCGAAGAGGAGCAGTGTGTTTAGCAGAGGTCATGGGGGTGGCAAAGACGAAATTTCAGTTCCCCGCAGCCCGCGCGCTTGGCAGCGGAGCGAGTTTGGCTAACCTTGGTCCGGCTTCGTCGCCGCCATTTTCACTTTGAAGACAACCGCATCTGATACGACTTCGGCCGCCCGCAATGGCATTGGAACCAATCCAGATCCTGCACGTCGCTCGCGTCCGGCGCCTGAATTGACGCGCCATTCGGGATCGATCGAAGACCTCATGGATCTCGTGCTCACCGGGAAGGCTCCGGAAGAGGCGAAGGTCATCGTTTCCGACCTGATTGGAGGGCTACGCTCCCGGGGACATGCTATCCCGGACGTCACCAGCACGCCGTACTTCAACACCATTCCGGTGTCTGAGGAACCCGAGTACCCGGGCGACCTCGAAATGGAGCGCTTGATCCGAGCCCACGTCCGTTGGAATGCGATGGCGATGGTGGTGAGGGCGAACGCGGGCAATCTGGGTGTGGGTGGGCACATCGCGACCTTTGCGTCGCTTGCCACGCTCTACGAAGTGGGCTTCAACCACTTTTTCCGTGGTGGCGATGATGGCGGGATCGGCGACTTGATCTACTTCCAGGGCCATGCGTCTCCCGGCAACTATTCCAGGTCCTACCTGGAGTACCGGCTTGAGGAGCAGCACCTGATCAACTTCCGGCAGGAACTTCAGGATCACCCCGGGTTGTCGAGTTATCCGCATCCGTACCTGATGCCGGACTACTGGCAGTTCCCGACCGTGTCGATGGGGTTGGGGCCGATCCACTCGATCTATCAGGCGCGGTTCAGTCGCTACCTTCAGCACCGGGGGCTGATTCAGGTGGCGCGGGAAGAGGAACCGCGGGTCTGGTGCTTCATTGGGGATGGCGAGAGTGATGAGCCGGAGACGCTGGGGCAGATCAACGTTGCAGGTCGCGAGGGCCTCGACAACCTCGTCTGGGTCATCAACTGCAATCTCCAGCGACTGGATGGGCCCGTGCGAGGCAACGGGAAGATCATTCAGGAGTTGGAGGGGGTCTTCCGCGGGGCGAACTGGAATGTCATCAAGGTCGTGTGGGGCGGCAATTGGGATGAATTGCTGGCTCGCGACGTTACCGGCCTGCTCGCCAAGCGGATGGAGGAAGTCATCGACGGCGAGTACCAGAAGTACATCGTCGAACCGGGCAGCTACATCCGGAAGAATTTCTTCGGCAAGTATCCGGAGTTGCTGCGCTTGGTGGATCACCTGACCGACGATCAGTTGAAGAAGCTGATGCGTGGCGGGCACGACCCGAAGAAGGTCTATGCGGCCTACAACCGGGCCGTGAATCAGCGCAATGGTCGTCCGACCGTGATCCTGGCGAAGACTGTCAAGGGCTATGGGCTGGGCGAGGCGGGAGAAGGTCGCAATCCGTCCCATCAGCAGAAGACGTTGGCCGAGCGGGATCTCCGGCATTTTGCCTCCCGTTTCAGTGTTCCCGTCGGGGACGAGGAAATCGCGGAAATGCCGTTCTTCCGCCCGCCGTTGGAGAGTGCAGAGACGCAATACCTCCTGGCTCGTCGCAAGGCGCTGGGAGGTTTCCTTCCCAAGCGTGAGGTCCGGGCTCCGGCGTTGAAGGTTCCGCACCACTCGGAGTTCGAAGGCCTCATCAATGCTTCGGTGCTGAAGGGAGCTTCAACGACGAAGGCGTACACCATCTTGCTTACGTCCCTGCTGAGGGATCGCAACATCGGGAAGTTCATCGTGCCGATCGTGCCGGACGAGGCGCGGACCTTCGGCATGGAGGGCCTCTTCAAGCAGGTGGGGATCTACTCCTCGAAAGGACAGCTCTACAACCCCGTCGACAAGTCTGAGTTGGCGCCCTACGTGGAGCTGAAGAACGGACAGTTGCTGGAGGAGGGCATCAACGAGGCTGGGTCGATGGGCAGCTTCGTGGCTGCGGGAACGGCAGTGACCAACTACGGCGTGCCGACGATACCGCTCTACATCTACTACTCGATGTTCGGTTTCCAGCGGATAGGGGATCAGGTCTGGCTGGCCGGAGACAGCCGGGCGAGGGGATTCCTGATCGGCGCGACCTCCGGTCGGACAACGCTCAATGGCGAGGGACTCCAGCATCAGGATGCCCATAGTCATCTGGTGGCCGGATCGGTGCCGAACCTGTACGCGTACGAGCCTGCATTCGGCTACGAGTTGGCGGTCATCCTGTGCGACGGCATCCGTCGCATGCATGAGTTGGGCGAGGACGTTTTCTATTACGTTTCTGTCCACAACGAGAACTACGATCATGCTCCGATGCCGGAGGGGGCGGGAGTTGCCGAACAGATCTTGAACGGGATGTACAAGTTCAGGAGGGGCAAGGACGGGTTGTCCCACAAGGCGCAGATCCTGGGATCGGGTGCCATCCTCCAGCAGGCGCTTCGCGCGCAAACCCTGCTGGAGAAGTACGGGGTGTCGGCTGACGTGTGGAGCGTTACCAGCTTCAAGCGGCTTCGGTCGGAAGCCCAGGCAGCCCGTCGTTGGAACATGCTTCATCCGACCGAGGCGCCCCGGCGCTCCTATCTGGAAGAGGCGGTGGCCGGGCAGCCGGGCCCCTGGATCGCGGTCAGCGACAACCTGAAGCTGGTGGCGGATCAGGTGGCGCCTTGGATTCCGGGAGGATTGATGACGTTGGGGTGTGACGGTTTCGGACGGTCCGAGGCGCGTCCTGTTCTCCGGCGTTTCTTCGAGATCGACGCAGAATGTACCACGGTGGCGACCCTGTATGCGCTCTCGCAGCGCGGGGAGGTTCCGGCGACGGTCGTGGCTGAGGCGATCCGGGATCTCGGTGTAGACCCGGAAAAGGCCTTTGGCGTCTGTGTCTGACCGACGTGGAAGAGCTGATGGCCTCGGACGAATCGCCCCCGACAGGTCCCCTGCCCATGGGGCGGGGCCTGCTCGTCGTGTTTGAGGGCATTGATGGAGCCGGGAAGAGCACGCAGGTGCGGCGCCTGACGGAGGCCTTGCGGATGATGGGGATTCCGGTCCGTGTGGATCGGGAGCCCACTGACGGCCCCATCGGGAAGCGTCTGCGGGCATCGGCTACCTTGGGGCGTCTTCCGGCCGAGGAAGAGTTGGAGTTGTTCATCCTCGATCGGAGGGAGCACGTTGAGCAGTTCATCGAGCCGGGATTGCGCGGAGGCGAGGTGGTGATCCTGGATCGTTACTATTTTTCCAACGCCGCCTACCAGGGAAGCCGCGGGCTGGACTGGCAGGAGATCCTGCGTCGAAACGAGGCTTTCGCACCGGCGCCGGATCTGTTGCTCTGGCTGGACGTGCCTGTGGAAGTGTCTGGTCACAGGATTGAGTCGCGCGGGGAGGGAGGGACCGAGTTTGAGAAGAAGGCTTCGCTGGCTCGGTGCCGGGAGATCTACGCACGGATCCGTCATCCGTCGTTGCGGCGGATCGACGCGAGTCGGACCCCAGAGGATGTCGGGAGGGACTGCGTTGCTGAGATGCTGTTGTTGCTGGTGAGGCGACTGGTCGAGGAGACCAGGCTGACCGCTGGCGAAAAGCACCGGTGGATTAGGCGGTGGATTCTGGCTGGCTGACGCAGGGCTCCTGCGGGTCGGTTGGACCGCCCGGTCCGCTGCGGATCCCTGACCGGGGGCGATGCGGGAGAAGTTGGCGAACCAAAAAACCGGTTTTCAAGGGGGCAGGTCGTCCGTAGGTTCCGTCACGCGTGGCCAATGGAGGCCACTCGATCATCTATTTCTGACCCGCCATGGCTGCCGACAATTCCGTTGTAGCGAAAGTTGAACTCCCCGCCTTGAAGCCCCAGACCGTGAAGTCACGTCTGGCCCCGACTCCCGCGCAGGCCCCCAGGTACTCGACGACGGTGCGCAACGCGCAGGGGGCGGAGGTCGTTTTGGGATGCCCGAAGGCGACGCGTGGATTGGTGGCTTTGATGGACGTGCACGCGGTAAACGGTGGTGCGGCTTGCCACTGGGGCGGTCCCGCGGCGTTCGCTGAGATCAACTCAGCGATCCATGGGCTGATGTTCGCGACGGTTGGCCGGCCCTGGTTTGATGCTTTCAACTACGTGAACGACGCAGGGCATGCCGAGAATGGCATTTATGCCCTCCGCGCGAATTACGGATTCGACGGAACGGACTTCGACTCGCTCAAGGGATTCCGGTCGATCCAGTCGAAGCTGACCGGCCATGGCGAATCGCACCTGAATCCGGAAGGTGTGTTGCTCTCGAACGGCCCGCTTGGATCGGCACTGCCGCAGGCGCAGGGCCTCGCGATCGCGGATCATCTGGCCGGGAACGACCGCGTCACGATTGCGGTTGTCTCGGATGGTGCGTCGATGGAGGGCGAGGCGAAGGAAGCGTTCGCAGCGATTCCGGGTCTGGCCACCAAGGGGCGCGTCAACCCGTTCGTCATGGTGATCTCGGACAACGACACCAAGCTGTCGGGGCGCATCACGAAGGATTCGTTCTCGATGCAGCCTTCGTTCGAGGCGTTGAACGACCTCGGGTGGGACGTGCGGAAGGTGGAAAATGGACACGATCTGCAGGCTGTATTTCTGGCGGTGGAGAAGGCTGTCGTGGATACGAAGGCGAATCCGACCAAGCCGGTCTGCCTCTGGGTGAAGACGATCAAGGGCTACGGCGTAAAGGCAACCGTTGAGAACGCCGCGGGCGGCCACGGTTTCCCGTTGGCGAACGGCGAGAAGATCGTTGAGTTCGTGGACGAGATCTTCAGCGGTCAGACCCCACCCGAGTTCAAGAACTGGGCTCAGGCTCTCCGGACGGACTGGGAGCAGAAGGAAGCGGCGAAGAAGGCGAAGGCGGCAGCCGCGGCCGCGAATCCTGCTCCGGCGGCTCCGGCCGTGAAGAAGGACAAGGTCCAGGCCGGCCTGGCAGCGGGAGCGATCAAGGCTGCGACGGAGGGTTACCCTGTTTACTCGGTGTCCTCGGATGTCCAGGGCTCGACAGGCATCAGCACGTTCCAGAAGGCGACGGGGCGGTTCATCGAAGTCGGCATTGCCGAATCGAACATGATCTCCGTGGCGGCGGGGCTTTCGAAGGTTGGATTCATTCCCATTGTGGATACGTTCGGCCAGTTTGGTGTCACCAAGGGCAACCTGCCGCTGACGATGGCTGCGCTCTCGCAGGCACCGGTGATCGCGATGTTCTCGCACGTCGGATTCCAGGACGCGGCGGATGGCGCGTCGCATCAGGCGACTACGTACTTCGCTGCGGTGAGCGCGATTCCGCACACGGTCGTCGTGGCTCCGAGTTGCGCGGAGGAAGCGGAGGCATTCATGTACCAGGCGATCCGCCGGATCGCGGATGAGCGCACCGCGGGACGTGACGGGGAGTCGGTGGTCTTCTTCGTGGGCCGCGAGAACTATCCCGTGCGTTGGGTTGAGGCTTCGAACTACGCGTGGGGCAAGGCGCAGGTGATCCAGGAAGGCTCGGATGTCGTTCTGGTGGGTTCCGGCGTGCTCTTCAACAAGGCGCTGGAAGCGGCGAAAATCCTCGCGGCGCAGGGACGCTCGGCGACGGTCATCAACAACCCGTTCGTGAATCTGGTCGATGTCGAAACGATCGGAACCGCTGTCAAGCGGTGCGGCGGGCGATTGGTCACCATCGAGGATCATCAATTGATCTGCGGCATGGGCGCCCAGGTTTCCCATGCGCTCTCGACGGCGGGCATCGCCCACCGGGCAGTGTCACTCGGCATTCACGGCGAGTTCGGTCAGTCGGCCTACCTCGCCGAGGAATTGTATGTCCGCCATGGCCTCACTGGGCCGAAGATGGCCGAGGCGGCGCTGAAGTTGATCAACGGCTGATGACGGTCGCCGCAAGCCGCCCCTGCGGCCGGTTGGTGGTGCTGGCTGGGAGTTGATGGACCGGTTGCCCAGGGATGGTTCCCTGGGTGCCGGCTGACATCGGCGTTCCGGCAGGAAGTGTCCTCATGAATTCGAGCATGATCCTCTGGGTATACATCGCGATGCTGATCGCGGGCGGGATGGTGGGTTTCATCAAGGCGGGTTCGAAGGCCTCGATCATTTCGTCCTCCATCCTCGCGGTGCCGTTGGTGGCGGTGAACTTGGGTTTCCTCCCGATCCAGGTCGCGTGGGCGGTCATCGGCTTGGTCGGCGCGATCTTTGCCGTCCGGTTTTCGAAATCGCGGAAGCCGATGCCGGCGATCCCGATGATCGTCGCGTCTGGGGTGGCCCTAACGCTGCTGATCGTGGGCAGACGCTGAGTCCGCATGGATCCACGCCAACTTCCGGTCTGGACACTCCACGAGTCGATCGTGGATGCCCTCCGTCAGCAGCGGCGGTTGGTGCTCGTGGCAGCAACGGGATCCGGAAAGACCACCCAGGTTCCCCAGATGCTCCTCGACGGTGGGCTTGCTGGAGGCAAGCGCATAGTCGTGCTGCAGCCGCGCCGGGTGGCCGCACGGACCGTGGCATCGCGCGTGGCCTGGGAACGGGGCGGCAAGCTGGGTGGGGAGGTTGGCTATCAGGTCCGGTTTGAGGACCACATCGCCCGCGATACGAAACTCTGCTTCGTGACCGAGGGCATCCTGTTGCGGTGGTTGCAGGACGACCAGACGCTTTCGGACGTCGGGATCGTGGTGTTTGACGAGTTCCACGAACGCAATCTGCTGAGCGACGTGGCGCTGGCGCTGGTCAAGCAACTGGCCAGGACGACGCGGCCGGATCTGGGGATCGTGGTGATGTCGGCCACGCTCGATGCGGAGCCAGTGGCGAGGTATCTGGCTACCGGGAGGCGGGGGGGGCAGAACCCCGAGCCAGGGAATTCGGTCGTGGTTGAGAGAGCAGGAGATACCAGCATCCTGACATCGGATGCTGGGAAGGCCGTGGTGCCCATCCTTGTTTCGGAGGGGCGGACCTTTCCGGTAGAGGTCCGGTGGGCGGACTACAACGACCAGAGGCCCGAGTGGGAACAGGCGGTTTCCGCGGTTGAGAAGATCGTCTCGAACGGATGGGAAGGCGACATCCTCGTCTTCATGCCGGGAATGGGGGAGATCCAGGCGACGATCCGGGAACTCGGCACGGCGCGGTTGGGCGCGCAGGTGAACCTGATGGCCCTGCACGGCGACCTTCCGCCGGAGGAGCAGGATCGGGCATTCCAGCCCAGCGAGCGGCGGAAGATCGTCGTCAGCACCAATGTCGCTGAGACGAGCGTGACGATCGATGGGGTGCGTCATGTCGTGGATGCCGGTCTAGCGCGGGTGGCGCGATACGATGCGGAGCGGGGAATCCAGACGTTGCTGGTCGAAGAGATCAGTCGGGCCTCGGCGGATCAGCGGGCCGGGCGTGCGGGGCGGACGGCCCCAGGTACCTGCTGGAGATTGTGGACCGAGAGCGGGCATCTGAACCGTCCTGCGCGGAACACGCCCGAGATCCAGCGGGCCGACCTGGCCGAGGTTGTCCTTTTGCTTCATTCCCTGGGCGTCCGTAGGGCAGTGGAGTTCGACTGGCTGGACCGCCCGGATCGGGAGGCAGTTGAGCGGGCGGAACGGCTGCTGGTGACGCTCGGAGCCCTGGAAGCCGGCGCGGACGGGCCGGGCAGCCTGACCGAGATCGGCCTACGGATGCTGCGCCTGCCCATGCACCCGCGGTTCGGCCGGATGTTGGTGGAGGCGGGCCGGCGTGGATGTGTGCCGGCGGCGGCCCTGTGCGCGGCCTTGGTGAGTGGCCGGGATCTCATGGTCCGGATCGGCCGGGACGAAGGGCATCTCAAGGAACGACGGGAGAGGTTCGAGGCCGACGGCGGGAGCGACTTCCACACGTTGCTTCGTGCCCATCAATTCGCCCGGAACAATGGTTTCTCCGTTGACGCCTGTCGTCGGCACGCGATCCATGGCCAGACCGCGCGCCAGGTGGAAGACACCTACCGTCAGATCCTGCAACTGGCCCGGCGTGAAGGTTTGGTTTCGGGCAATGAGGTCGAGGCTGGGAGCGGGAAGCCGGAGTCGCTGGAGCGGTGCCTGGTGGCGGGGTTCATCGACCAGCTTTGCCAGCGGAAGAACCTGGGCACGCTCGACTGTGAAATGACCGAGGGCCGGACGGGGACGTTGGTTCGGGAGAGCGTTGTCCAGGATGCGAAGATGTTCGTGGCGGCGTCGGTGCGCGAGGTCAGTGGCCGGGCCGGGAGGTTGACGCTCTTGTCCCTGTGTACGGCAGTGAAACCCGATTGGCTGCGTGAGATGTTCCCGCAACACTTCAGCGCGCGATTGGAACACCTCTACGACCGGACCCATAAGCGGGTTGCCGCCGTCGATGTCATCCGGTTCCTGGACCTGGTCGTCGATCACCAGCATCGGCGTGAGGTGGATCCGGTCGCGTCGGGCCGGTGCCTTGCGGACGCCGTGGCGCGTGGATGGCTGGACTTGCCGAATCTCGACCATGCGGTGCAGCAATGGATCGGGCGGGTCGAATGCCTGCGTGTGGCGGTGCCGGAATTGGAATTGCCGCCCATGAACTCCGACGGCAAGCGACAGGCGCTGGAGTCGGCGTTTCGTGGCTTGACGCTGGGCCGCGAGGCGCAGGCGGTGAACCTCGTGCCGGCGTTCCGCGCGGTGCTTTCCAAGGATCTCCAGGGCTTCGTTGACGAGTTGGCACCGCTTCAGTTTGCGGCCACGGATGGCAAGGCGTGGAAGCTATCCTATGCCGTGGACAGGGATGATGCCGCGGCCTCTCCTGTTCCCGAGGTTCAGGTGAAGCTGCTCGATCTGCTGCCGCTCAAGGAGCAGCCGCGGATCGCCGAGGGACGAGTTCCCATCCGGATCTGGATCCAGGATCCAACGGGGAAGCGCCTGGCTTCGACGCGCGACTGGCCTGCCTGGCGGGCCTCGGAGTATCCGAAAATCCGGGCGATGCTGAAATCGAAGCACCCGGGATTTCTTTGGCCCTAGTCCGCTGGGCCGTCCCGAGAACTTTCGTCTGGCGATACGTTCCATCTTGCTGTCCGAAGGGCTGACAAGGACTGTCCAAGCAAACCCGATAGAGGAGGTCTGGATGATCGGGCCCGTCGTCGGGGCGGAGTGTGTCGTGACCCTTGACGCTGGGAAACGTCGTCTGAACCCAAAATGATCCGGGAAGCCAACTACTACGCTCAGCTTGCTACGGGTCTGGCCCGTTGGGTCCGCGAGCCGATTCTTCCCAACCCGGATACGGTGGTTCGGGAGATGGTTTTGAGGCGGGAAGCCAACTTCCTCGAACTCACGCGGAAGGCTGTCTTTGGGCATCCGACGAATCCATTCCACGTGCTGCTTCGGCATGCGGGTTGTCAGTACGGGGATCTGGCGCGGATGGTTGAGTCGCGAGGATTGGAGGGCACCTTGCGGGCACTTTGCGAGTCGGGCGTGTACATGACGCACGACGAGTTCAAGGGGCACGTGCCACTCCAACGCGGGTCGCTCCGTATTGATGTCGACAGCTCTGACTTGGCGAATCCGCTCTACAAGCCGACCTTGGAGGCGTCATCGAGCGGCAGTCGGAGTCGTGGAACGGTGACTCGGCGAAGCCTCGAGTATCAGGTTTACCGGGAGGCGCAGGAGCATGTCTTTCTGTCGAGGCACGGGCTCGGGGAGCGGGAGCAGGTGGTGACGAGTTCGGTGCTGCCGGCGACGGGAGGCATACGACGCTTGGTGACGCACGCGCGCCGTGGGTGTCCTGTCACGGCGTGGTTCGCGATGGATGCCGACCGGCACTACCGGGCGCTGACGAGGATGGCGTTGCTTGAGCTGCGGGTGCTGGGATGCGAGGTCCCGTTTCCGCAGTACCTGCCGCCGGACGATTTCCTTCCGGTGGCGCGGAGGCTGGCGATCCGGAAGGCGTCGGGCGCATTGTGTCTGGTGACGGGTACCGTAAGTCCGGCAGTCCGGATTGCGGCGGCGGCGATGGAGTCGGGTTTGGACATTTCCGGGACGCTTTTCGTTGTGGGGGGAGAGGCCCTGACCCCGGCGAAGGAAAAGATTATCGAGCGGGCTGGAGCCGAGGTGCACGCCCGCTACACGATCTCTGAGTTCGGACAGGTGGGATTCGGTTGTCGCTCGATGAAGGGAAACTGTGTTCACATCTGTCGGGATAGCCTCGCGGTCATCCATCGCCGTCGATTGGCCCCATTCAGCGAGGTGGAAGTGGATTCGCTTCTGTTCACTCCGTTGCTGCCGTTTGCACCAACGGTGGCGATCAACCTTGAGATGGACGATGCCGGGACGCTTGGGGAGGCAAGCTGTGGGTGTGAGCTTTCCCGGCTTGGGTTGAGCCAGCAGGTGGATGGGATCTTCAGCTACGGCAAGCTGACCGGTCAGGGAACCTCGCTGATGGCAGGGGATGTCCTGGGCATCCTGGAGCGGGCGATGCCGGAACGTTTTGGCGGTGTCCCATCGGACTATCAGTTGGTGGAGGACGAGGGAAGTGGGCAGACGGAGATTGAGCTGAGGGTGAATCCTCGACTGGGCCTCTCCTCCGGGGACGAGGTCAGACGGTTCTTCCTTTCGCATTTGAATCAGGTCTGGGGCGGTTCCACCACCAACAGGCTCTGGACGCAAACGGGCAGCCTTCGGGTGGTGTTTGCGGCTCCTTACGTGACGGGCGGGCGGAAAGTTCACGCCTTGCATCTGCTTGGGGCACCGAAGGGGAAGCGATGAGAATTGTCGAGCGCGTGCAGATGATGGGGCCGGGCTTGGTGTTCGCGTTGGGGAGCATAGGCGCGCGGGACCTCATCTCGAATTCGGTGGCCGGCTCGCTCGTGGGTTTGGGAATGGTCTGGGTATTGGTGCTGGCGGTGGGGGCCCGATACGTGCTGCTGGATGCCTCGGCCCGGTACGTACTGGTCACGGGTGAGACCTTGTTGAATGGATGCAGCCAACTTGGGCGCTGGCCTGTGATCGGGATGTTCACGGCTTCGCTGATTCGGCGTCATGTTTCCGCCCTGACCAAGGTCCTGCTCCTGGGGACGGCTGCCCACGTGGTGATGCCGCTTCCGACAAAGTACAGCGTGGCAATCTGGGGGGTCGGCTCCTGGTGTCTCGGGTTCGTCCTGCTTTACTGGGGACGCTATGTCTGGGTGGAGCGGGTCAGCCGGCCCATGGCCGCGGTCCTCGGGTTGAGCCTCGGGGCCATTGCCATCCTATCGATGCCGGACCTCGGGCGGTTGGCGGCAAGCCTGCTGCCCAAACCGTACCCTACGGATCCCGGGGTGAAGAGCCAGGTGGTGGTCGTGATGGCCGTCCTGGCGGCGGCGATTGGTTCGTTCAGCAACCTGAGTTATCCCGCGTACGTGCATGAGAAGGGCTGGCGTTCAAAGGAGGCGGCGGCACGGCAGAAGCTCGACTTGCGGGTAAGCATTTTCCTCCTGTTCTCAATGCTGGTGCTGGTGCAGGTGGCTGCGGCGGGGGTGCTGGAGTCCCGAGGATTGAGGGTGGAGAAGGTGGAGGACCTGACGGCCATCTACACCGAAGTGCTCGGTGCACCCGGGCGGATCCTGTTTGGTGTTGCGCTCTGGTGTGCCGCGTTCTCGAGCTACATCAGCAATGGGGCCGGCCAGGGAATCATGCTCGCTGACATCTATCATCGGTTGATCGGCAAGGTGACGGAGCCCAAAGGAGATCCCAAGCCTGCTGTGGAACTCCCGGCGTACCGCTGGTCGATCCTCTTCATGTTCTGCTCCCCGGTTTACGTATTCTTCACGGGATGGACTCCGATGGGTTTGGTGCTGGTCTACGGTTTGGTGAGTGTCCTGACCCTTCCGATCATGGCATCGGTGATCCTGTTCCTGACTTCCAGTCGTGCGAGGATGGGGGAGGCAGCCAACGGGTGGGTGACGAATCTGATCCTGGCGGCGACGATCGTCTGCGCAGTGGTTCTTTCGTGGCAAGGGGCCAAGGATTTGCTTCAGGAATCCCGATGAGTTCCCGTGCCACTCAATCAAAGCCATCCCCATCGTTGACGGGGAGACGGGCAATTCCGGAAGGCGCCCTCGCGCGTGCCCAACGGGTCCGAAGCAATGTAGCTTGTGCAGACAGCATTTAACCCTCAGCAGCCATGAGCCCAATCCCGAGTCGTGGATTCACATTGATCGAGTTGCTGGTGGTCATCGCCATCATCGCGATTCTCGCTGGGATGCTCCTGCCGGCACTCTCCAAGGCTCGTGAAAAGGCGCATCGTGCCGTATGCACCAGCAACGGACGCCAGTGGGGCCTGGCCTTGCAGATGTACCTCGCAGACAACCGGGAGTTGCTGCCCGGGGCCAAGATCTCGAATGGGGATCCGGGCACGCCACCGGACTATGATGAGGACAATCCGCGTTGGACTGACTACGCAGCCCTTCATGCGTCCGGAGAAGCCGAGAATGCTTGGTTCAACACCCTCCCTCCCTACGTCAGTGGGACTCCCCTGTGGCAGTACGCCCTGGACCCGAAGAAATACGTTGGTTTGAAGTCGATCCACACCTGCCCGACGGCCGCGGCGCGTCCTCCCCAGTTCAATCCGCTGAATCGCCCGATCTTCCACTACGCGATGAATCACCGCGGAGTCAGCGGACTGGATGGGGCGGTTCAGGGGGTGAACTTCAAGCTTTCCAGCGTGCTCAACCCCTCTGCCTTTGTGGTCTTCTCCGATGTCCGAGCGAGGACGGATGAGTCGCCCTTTTATGGCCCGGATCCGGAGCGGCAGTTGGCGTGCTCGCATGCCTGGGTGCGCCGGGTTTCGTCGAGGCACTCCGCGGGGGCGAACATCGTGTTCGGCGACGGGCACGTCGGTTACTATCGGTATGCCTACCTCTGTTCCAATCTGGTCAACAAGGCGGTGGACCCAGGCAACCCGGATGTCCACTGGACATTCAACGGAGCACCGGGGCCACGATGACTGGCGTCCGGGAGCCAGCCGAAAGTGCGTCGACCCTGGTCAGCATCGTCGTTTGCGTGTTCAACGGGGTTGAGTTCCTCGACGAGGTCGTTGGGACCGTGCTCGCGCAGACCTGGACGAACTGGGAGTTGATCTGCGTGGACGACGGATCAACCGATGGCTCGGCCGAGGTCGTCCGGCGGTATCCGGATCCCCGAATCCGACTGCTGGTCCAACCCAACCAGGGCGCTGCGTCGGCATTGGCGGCGGGAATCGAAGCGGCGACTGGCGAGTTTGTGGCGCTGTTGGATCAGGACGATACCTGGGAACCGGAGAAGCTTGAGGCACACGTCCAAAGGATGCGGGAGCGGCCGGAGCTCGACCTGACGTTTTCGTGGTTCGTCTACGTGGACGAGCGTGGGGAGGAATTGGGGCTCAAATCGATCCGATACCGTGGAACGATCGACTTCACGGGCTTGCTGGCGGACTTCGTGATTGGCGCCACATCCAACGTGATGGTGCGGAAGGAAGCCGTCTGTCGGGCAGGCGGGGTCGATACGACGATTCCCAGGCTCTATGACCTGGATCTCTTCCTCCGGATTGCCCTGCTGCGGGCCGGCAACATCGAGGCGGTGCCGCGCGATCTGATGCGGTACCGCCGGCATGGCGAGCAGTTGAGCCGGGATTTCCAACTCCTGGTGACTGAGTGGGAATCGTTCCTCGCCAAAATGCGCCGATTGGCGCCAGAGGAGGTTGCCGAGGCGGAGGGCACCGCCCGGTGCAGCATCAACCGGTACTTCGCCCGACTCGCGTACGAGCAGCGCAGCTACCTTGAAGCGGTCCGTTTCGTCTGGCGGGGCTTCCGGAGCAGTCCGATGGCTTTTCTTCTGGATGGGCGCAACTGGTTGACGGCAGCCGCTTGTTGGAGTGGAGCGTTGCTGCCGGGTTGGATCCACTCGCGATTGGAGCGGACGGCCGGGCTGCGGCGTTGATGGGTAGCTGGCGCTTGGAGCCTCGCTTAGGATTGGGCGCGGAGGTGATGTCCGGTGTGGCTCGTCGGGTGGCCAGCCACGGTTTCCGGCGTTCCTGCCACGACGAGCCGCCCACCCTGGTCCCCGGCGTCGGGGCCGAGGTCGATCACCCAGTCGGCCTGGCGGATGACGTCGAGGTTGTGCTCGACGACGACGACCGAGTGCCCCTGATCGACCATCCGGTGGAAGACCAGCATCAGCACCCGGATGTCCTCGAAGTGCAGGCCCGTGGTGGGCTCGTCGAAAAGGAAAAGGGTGGGTTTGCCGGCGGCAGTGGATTTGGTGCCGGACGCTGCCCAGTTGGCCAGATGCGAGACCAGCTTGAGCCGCTGGCTTTCGCCACCGCTGAGCGTATTGATGGGCTGGCCGCAGCGGAGGTATCCGAGGCCGACATCGACGAGCAATTGAAGGCTGTCGGCGGCGCGGCGGGCGGCCTTGGATTTCGGGAAAGCACGCAGGAAGGCGACCGCGTCGTCGACAGGAGCCTCCAGCAGATCGCCGATGGACCAGGATCGTTGGTCGGGCCCGGTGAGCTTAACGTCGAGGATGTGCTGGCGGTAGCGGCGTCCATTGCAGACCGGGCACCGGATGAAGACGTCCGAGAGGAACTGCATCTCGATCTTCTCGAACCCGGCGCCGCGGCAGCGTTCGCACTGGCCGGTTGCCGAGTTGAAGCTGAAAGCGCTCGAATTCAGACCGCGCTCCCGGGCTTCGGTGGAGGCGGCGAAAACGTCGCGGATGTCCTCGAAGGCACCGATGTAGACTGCGGGATTGGATCGTGGGGTGCGGCCGAGGGAGGATTGGTCGACGAGGACGACGGCACCGATGTGTTCGATGCCGGAAATCTCGGCGGCGTTTTGGGTGGCTTCTACCGACCCACCCTCGGTGGCATCGGACTGATCCCCGGATTCGGCCTCGGATTCGGCTTCGTTGGATGCAGCGAACCTCGACTCGAGCAGGGGCAGGAGCGCCTCGCGGACGAGGGTTGTCTTTCCGGACCCGCTCACCCCGGTGATGGCGACGAGCCGCTGGAGAGGGATCTGGACCCCGACATCGGAAAGGTTGTGCCGGGTGACGTGGCTGAGGGTGAGTCGCGGGGTGGATTCGGTACGCAGGTCGATGGGGCGCCGTGGGGGGACCGGGATGGTCTTCCGCCCTGTGAGGTAATCGGCGGTGAGGGAACCCTTGGCGACCTGCAAGGCGGCCGGCGATCCCTGGAACACGACGTGCCCGCCCGTTTCGCCGTGGCCAGGTCCCAGGTCGACGATGTGGTCGGCAGCGCGCATCACAGCCGACTCGTGTTCGACGACGATGACCGTGTTTCCGAGGTCCCGCAGTCGATGCAAGATTCGGATGAGCCGGCTGGTGTCCCTGGGATGCAGCCCGACGGACGGTTCATCGAGGACGTACAGCGTGTTGACGAGGCGTGAACCGAGGCAGGTGGTGAGGTTTACCCGCTCGGTTTCTCCTCCGGAGAGCGTGCGGGTCGGACGATCGAGGGTCAGGTATCCAAGGCCGACGTCGACGAGGAATCCAAGGCGAGCCTGCAGTTCGGAAAGGACGATGCCCAACGCAGAATGACGTTGTGGTTGATGGTGGGCGACGAGGGTATCGACGAGTCTGGAGGCGTTTGCCAGGGAGAGTCCGTAGAACTCGGCGAGAGTGATGTTGGGGGACAGGAGGGAAGTGGGGGCATCGGGAGGAACCGTCAGACGGTGGAGCAGGGACTCAGGGTTGAATCGACGGCCTTGGCAGTCCGGGCAGGTCCGGTAACTGCGGTAGCGGCTGAGAAGCACCCGGACGTGCATCTTGTAGGCCTTGCTTTCCAGCCACCTAAAGTAGCCCCTGACTCCATACCAGAGCTTCGGCCACGAACGCGCCGGATCGGCCGGGTCATAGCCGTCCTCGCCGTCGATGACCCATCGCTGGTCTTTCAGGGAAAGGTCCCGGAATGGCACCTGGGTTGGGACCTTGCAGCGTTTGGCGGCCTTCAACAGGTCGACCTGACACTCGGCGCTGACGCCGGTCTGCCAGGGCCGGACGAAGCCTTCGGCGAGGGACTTCGAGTGGTCCGGCATCGCGAGCTCCGGATCGATCCCGATGATCCTGCCGAATCCCTTGCAGGCGGGGCACGCGCCCACCGGGTTGTTGAAGCTGAAGAGCGAGGCTGAAGGCTCGCGATACTCGATGTCGCACGAAGCGCAGTGGAGTCCACTGCTGAAGGCGCGGAATAGAGATCCGTCGAGCCGCCGGATGGCGAGTCGACCGCGACCGAAATGGTAGGCCTGTTCGCAGGCCTCGACGAATCGGGCACGGTTCTCCGGAGTCGTGCGGAGTCGGTCCGCGACGACCGTGAGCGTCGCAGGGGAGGGGGATGCGCCCGGGTCCTGTCGGCCAACAGACGCCGCCGAAGGCAGCAGGTCCTCCAGTCGAACGACCCGGCTGCCCGTGAGCAGGCGGAGGAACCCCTGCTTCCGCAGGAGGTCCAGTTGCTCCCCGAATTCCAGCTTGCCGCTGAGGGGCAGGTCAAACGTGACAAGGCATTCCGCGGGACGGCCCACTGTGCCGTACGGAGTGGCCGAGTCGGCGAGACTTTCAGCTCCGATCCCGGAAGGGGCCGACGCTCGCTCGTGGGAACGGGTGGCTCCGGAAGTGGCGGGAATCGAAGGGCTGGATTCTGACCAGACCGTCTGGGGTGGTTCAGGGCGGACGACCTGTCCGCATTGGCGGCAATGGAGACTGGCGAGGTGCGCCCAAAGGACCTTCATGTGGTCACAGACCTCGGTCATCGTGCCGACGGTGGATCGCGTGGTCCGGACGGCGTTGCGTTGCTCGATCGCGATGGCGGGCGGGATGTTCTCGATGCGATCGACGGCCGGCTTGTCCATCCGGTCGAAGAACTGGCGGGCGTAAGGGGAGAAGGTCTCGATGTAGCGGCGCTGTCCTTCGGCGTAGAGGGTGTCGAATGCGAGGGAACTCTTTCCGGAGCCGCTGAGTCCGGTGATGACGACGAGCTGGCGCGTTGGGAGGTCGAGGTCGAAGTTCTTCAGGTTGTTCTGGCGGACACCCCGGAGGCGGATGCAGCCGGCGGCGGGTGCGGAATCTGCCTTGCGGGCTCTGGACTTCGACATGCGGGCCGAAGTCTACGGTCGAACCGCCGGACGGCAAAGGGTGGAGAGCACTGGACTGCTGGATGACCACCATTGCCTGACCCGGCGCTGAGGGTAGGGTGTCGGCATGCTTCGAAAGCGATTGAGCCAATGGGGGCTGGGAACCGTTCTGGGTGGGATGATGTCGTTCTGTTGCCTGCAGGCGGAAGGGTTGCCTTCGCGTTTGAAGGTGGCGTCACCGACTCTAGATGCTGGAAAGGTCAAGCTGGCCTGGAGCGTGCCCGGCGAGGGCTGGAGCTTCCGAGTCGAGGAATCCGGAGCCGTGGGCGAGACCTGGGCGACGGCGCCTGGAGGTGAGGTGGGCGTGGCCCGGGGTTGGCTGGACGGGCGGTTGGCAGGAGGTGACGGGCGGATCTTCCGGGTGGTGGCGACGGCACCGCAGGTTCCACGGGGACGCCTGATCTCGGCCGAGAAAACAGCGGGCTATACGACCGGGCAATTGACCTTCCTGTTTGCGTTCGGCGGAGTCCCGCTCACTCCCCAGTACAATGTGGACGTCTACAAGTTGGTCTATGAGACCGTGGACCCGTGGGGTTTGTCGACCCGGGCGTCGGCTGCCTTGGCGGTGCCCCGACAATCAGGGAAGACCTGGCCCCTGCTTTCGTATCAGCACGGGACCATAACAACCGATGCGGAGGCCCCGTCGGCAGGCTCCAGTCGAGAAGGACTGCTGGGGGTCGTACTGGCATCTAGCGGGTATGCGTCCGTCTTGCCCGACTACCTGGGCTTCGGTGAGTCACCAGGCCTGCATCCGTACCACCATGCGGCTTCGACGGCGACTTGTGCCGTGGACGCAATGCGGGCAGCCCGGACTTGGTGCGGGTCCAATTCGGTTCCCCTCAATGGTCAGGTCTTCCTTGCCGGCTACTCGCAGGGAGGCCACGCGACGATGGCTGTGCTGCGGGAACTGGAAGCGCGCCACAGTGGAGAGTTCCCGGTGACTGCTTGCGCGGCCATGGCCGGCGCATACGACCTGTCCGGGGTGACTTTGGAGGATGCGTTGTCGGATCGGCAGCCACCCAACCCCTACTACTTCGCCTTCCTACTCCAGACCCTGGTTGAACTCTACGGGTTGGCTCCGAGTCTTGGAGACCTGCTGGTCGCCCCCTACAACACCACGGTCCCCCCACTGATGACCGGAAATGCGTCTGGTTCCGACATCAACGCCGCGCTGCCATCGGTGCCGAATCGGGCCTTGAAGCCGGACTACCTGGCCGCGGTCCGCGCCGATCCCAATCACCCCTTGCGCCTGGCACTCCGGGACAATGATCTGACGCGATTCGCGCCGAAGTCGCCACTGAAGTTGTACCACTGCAGCGGGGACGAAGACGTGATTCCTGCGAATTCGAGCGTCGCCCGGCAGCGATTTGTCGAGGCCGGTGCCACCACAGTGCAGTTGATCGACCCGCAGGCTGGAGCCGACCACGGGGATTGCGTCCAACCGGCTTTGTTGGCGGCGAAGGCGTGGTTTGATTCGCTCAAGCAGTGATGGTGGGCGGGGGCAACCTCGGGGGGGGATGAAAAACGGGGCTAGGCAAAGCCGTCCGTTTGCACCAGTTTCCGCCCCGTGCCGAAGACCGTCCAGACCTCCGAGGCGGGCGGAACCAAGCCGCTGCCGTTCGAGGAGGCCATCCAGAAACTGGAAACAATCGTCGACTCCATGGAGTCCGAGGAGTTGCCGCTTGAGGCGCTGTTGCAGCGCTTCGAGGAAGGCACCCGACTTTTGCGCCTTTGCCAGGAGCGCCTCTCCGAGGCCGAGCTGAAGGTGCAGCGCTTGGAAAAGGATTTGGCGGGAGACACTGTTTCCCGTCCTTTTGACCCCGGTACTGCCGGGACAGATACCGAAACTGCATGAGCCGTTATCTCGACATGGTGGATTCGCCTTCTCACGTGAAGAAACTCACGCTGGAACAATTGACTGACCTCGCTGGGGAAATCCGGCATGAGTTGATCGATGGGCTGGCGAAAAATGGCGGTCACCTGGGACCCAATCTGGGCGTGGTGGAGTTGACCATCGCGCTGCACCGGTGCTTCACGACCCCTCAAGACAAGTTCGTGTGGGACGTGAGTCATCAGGTATACGTCCACAAGATCCTGACCGGCCGGAAGGACCGTTTCCGGACAATCCGGACTACCGGAGGGTTGAACGGCTTCGCGCTGCGCACGGAAAGTGAGCACGATTGCTACGGTGCCGGGCACGCAGGGACCGCGCTCTCTGCCGCGCTCGGGATGTGCGCGGCCCGCGACCAGAAGGGCTCGGACGAGCATGTGGTCTGCGTTTTCGGTGATGCAGCCCTTACCAACGGCGTGTCGTTCGAGGGGTTGAACAACATCGCCTGCACGACCAAGCGATTCATCGGCATCCTCAACGACAACGAGTGGAGCATCGCCAAGAACGTGGGTGCCATAGCCACCTACCTTGGCAAGCTGACCACCAGTCCCCGTTACAACCGGTTGGCCAAGGACTTCACCTCCTGGCTCCGCAAGCTTCCCAAGGGCGAAGTGGTGTCGATGCTGGGTGCCAAGGCTGAGGAAGCCATCAAGGGAATTGCCAGCAGCCTGGCCCTCGAACCTGCTCCCGGCGCGGAATCGGACGGCCGTGGAGGGCACGGATCCGCGCTGCTCTTCGAAGAGTTTGGAATCCGATACCTGGGGCCGATCGACGGGCACAACCTGCCGATGCTGATCAGCACCCTCGAGTTCGCGAAGACCTGCACCGAACCCGTGGTCATCCACGTGCTGACCCAGAAAGGGCGCGGCTTCGAGGCAGCCCTCAAGTACCCTGAAAAATTCCACGGACTCGGGCCTTATGACGTGCAGAGCGGTCAGCCAGCGACTGCGAAGCCGGGGTCTGCGCCGATGTGGCAGGAGGTCTTCGGCAAGACGATGGTCAAGCTCTGCCGGCAGAATCAGAACGTTGTAGGCATCACGGCGGCGATGCCGAGCGGAACGAGCCTCAAGCTGCTCGAGCAGGCCTTGCCGAAGCAGTACTACGACGTGGGCATCGCCGAGGAGCACGCCGTGATCTTTGCCGCGGGCATGGCGACGATGGGGTTTCATCCGGTGGTGGCGATCTACAGCACCTTCCTGCAACGCGCCTACGACTGCATCCATCACGATGTCTGCCTCCAGGATCTGCCGGTCATCTTCTGCATGGACCGAGCTGGCCTCTCGGCCAATGACGGTCCGACTCATCACGGCCTTTTCGATATCTCCTACCTGCGCTGCCTTCCGAACGTGGTCGGCATGGCTCCCAAGGATGAGGATGAGCTCCAGGACATGATGTTTACGGCGACCCTGCAGCCGCATCCGAGCTTCATCCGTTACCCCCGCGGAAATGCCGAGGGAGTACCGGTGAAGGAGGTGCCGGGGGTCGTCGAGATCGGCAAGGCCGAGGTCATCCGCGGCTACCGGAACAACGGCGGGCGGAAGGTGGCTCTCTTCGGTCTGGGCAACATGCTCAGTGTGGCGAAGCAGGCTGCTGTCGAGTTGGAAAAGGACGGGCTCGACGTGGCGATCATCAATCCACGTTTCTTCAAGCCGCTGGACGCTGCCGTCCACCAGTTCTTCGCGGAGTCTGCCGAGATTGTTGGTACTCTTGAGGACCATGTTGCCATGGGTGGCTACGGCAGCGCCGTGCTCGAATTGCTGTCCGAGCAGGGGATCGCGACTCCGGTGGTGCGTCTGGCCTGGCCCGATGTGTTCGTGGAGCATGCTTCCACGGTCGAATACCTGCGTGAGCGCCATGGACTGACCGCCGCAAACCTGGTGCGTCAGATCCGCGAACGGCTAGAGGCTGGCGGGCGTCAGGCCCAGAGCCGTACGGCCGCCGCCAGCGTGGCCTGAGGCACGCCGTTCCGGTTCGAGGTCCAGAGGCCGTGGCCGCCAGCTTCTTGCTGGCGGCCTTTCGCTTTTTGGGAATGCCAGTTGGGACGAAACCTGGGACACGAGCCAAATGGAGTGGGTCACTTTGACTCTTTCGGCCGGATTTCATGCCGGTCGCTTCGGGATCCGTCGAATGAGTGCACGCGCTTTGCGTCGGGATGCACATTGGAAGCAATCACTTGGAGGGAATACGGAACCTGGGTGGAAAACAGGTGTTTGAATTGTAGGGCCAAGGGCGTGAACGCCCCCCGGGTGGCCCTGTCAGACTTCCACGAAGATGCTCGGTAACTTCTGACGAAGGATGATGTAAGGGCAGGAGACGGTTCTGGCATCAAGCCTGCGAGGAGGTGGGTATCGAAGCCGACCGGCGGAGAGAAAGGAAACAGATGAACGCGAATGCAAACATCAAGCTGCGGAAGACGGACACCAAGGCCACCCGGACGGTGCGCAGGGCGCATCGGCAGGGTACTGTTGCAGCAACTGGATCCCGGCGCGGTCGAGGCAACCCGAACAATACCGGTTCACCGTTGGTCCCGGCCGGAGTCGCCCCCGCTGTGGAAGCACCCGAGGAAGTCGTCATTCCTGTGGCCAATCTGGCGAAGGCTCGGGTGCTCCCGGTGGAAGCGGTGGGCGAGGAGTTGCTCGGGATTCCGCCGGATGCGGTGAAGCCCGTTCGAGACGCTGCCGGCGAGGTCCAGGTGCAGAGGACGTCAAAGGCTCCTGTGGCCGCATCGCTGGACGCCAGGCCGGAGCGCGGACCCTGGGATGAGAATACCTCGCTGAGGTTGTATCTGAGGGAGGCGGTAGAGACCCCGTTGCTGACGCCGGACGACGAAGTCGTGCTTGCTGGGCGGATCCAGGCGGGCGACCACTCCGCTCGGGAGCACATGATCAAGGCCAACCTTCGTCTGGTGGTGAAGATCGCGAGGGAATACGAGGATTTCGGGCTTCCGCTGCTCGATCTCATCAATGAGGGAAACATCGGTCTAATGCGTGCAGTGGAACGGTTTGATCCGACCAAGGGCGCGAAGCTCAGCACGTACGCAGCCTGGTGGATCAAGCAGTCGATCAAGCGGGCGCTCTCCAACCAATCCAAGTCGATTCGACTCCCGATTCACGTTGTTCAGGAGTTGGCGCGGATGAAGAAGGCCGAATCCAAGTTGGAGTCCGACTTGGGACGCCAGCCGTCGGAGTTGGAACTGGCAGCGGTGTTGGGCGTCGATGTCGATGACATCAAGAGATGGCGGGATGCAGCTGCCGTGGGGGCGACCTCGCTGGATGCACCACTGGGGAATGATCCCGAATCGGGCCGCGTGGCGGACGTGATTGCGGATGAGAACGCCAAGATGCCTTGGGCGGCCGTCTCCGATGAAACCAACGCGGAGCTGATCCACGAGTTGGTGGGGACGTTGAACGTGCGGGAGCAACGGATCCTGAAGGAGCGTTTTGCCCTGGACGGAGGCGAACCCCGGACGCTGGAGGAGATTGGCGTTGAGTTTGGGTTGACCCGCGAACGGATCCGCCAACTGGAAGCAGCCGCTTTGAAGAAGCTCCGGGATCGGCTCAAGGCGAGGGAAGCGATGCAGTTTGCGGCCTGAGCTTCTGGCCGGACGGGGTTGGATTCCTCAGACTGCGTAGGTGACGTTGCCTTGCAGAGGGAATGCGTTTGCAAGATGACGCACCTCAGAGACGCGTCCGTCGCGTAGAAGAACCTCAACGATATCGAAGCGTAGCCGGACCCTTGGGTTGCCGGCCTCGCGCAGGTAGTGAAGGGCAGAGGCGGAGAGGAGTTTTCGTTTGCGGAGGTTGACGGCGGCGGCTGGCCTGAGCCAGCCCCCGGCCGAGCGGGTCTTCACCTCGACGAAGATCACGCACGCCGAGTCGCGGAGGATCAGGTCGATTTCTCCTGGCCCGCCTCGGTAGTTGCGAGCGAGCAAGAGGAAGCCCCGGGCACGGAGGTGCTCGAGGGCAGCATCCTCGCCCAGGGATCCCCGCTCCAAATGGGTGGGAAGCGGGCGCCTGCCGAGCATCTTCCTGAACCAGCCAAGCATCAGCCGAAGAGCTCCGGGTCGGGTTGGCGGATCGGGGCGAAGCTGCGTCGGTGGATCGGGCATGGCCCGAGGCGACGGATGGCGTCTAGATGGTCGGGAGTCGGATAGCCCTTGTGGGTTGCAAAGCCGTAACCTGGGTAAAGTTGATCGGCGTCCACCATGAGGCGATCACGGGTTACCTTTGCGAGGATGCTGGCTGCGGCGATCGAGTAGCTTCGGGAGTCACCCTTCACGAGGGCAGATTGGGGGAAGGTGAGGGACGGGACGCGGGTTCCGTCGATGAGCGCATGGCAAGGGCGGCAGGGGAGGGATCTGAGAGCTTGGTTCATCCCGGAATGGGTTGCGGCGAGGATGTTCAACCGGTCGATCTCGGTGTGGGAAATCGAGATGATGGAACGGTGGATGGTTGGGTCTGCGAGAAGGAGGTCGAAGTAGCGGTCGCGGGTAGCACTGCTGAGCTTCTTTGAGTCGTTCAGCCCCTTGAAGTGCTCGGGCACTCCATTGGCCGCCCATGATTCAGGCAGGACGACTGCTGCCACTACGACTGGCCCCGCGAGCGGGCCGCGTCCTGCTTCATCCACCCCAGCGATCGGTGCATGGCCCTGTCCCCAGAGTTCGCGTTCAAAAAAGAGGCGGTCGGGACGGGTAGTCTTGGCAGGCATGGCCGCCCAATATCGACCCGGGGCTTGGGCTAGGCAATGTTCTCAGAGGGTTGGGCGCTAGGACTCCGATCGAAGGATTTCGAGCGGGGGGTGGTTGCTGATTCCGCGGCTGGCGGCGAGGCCAACCAACAAGGTGAGGACGGGCACCAGGATCAGGGTCGCGAGAAGCTCCGGTATGGGCAGGTGGAAGGGAATCCGGAACACGAAATGGCCAAGGGCCCAGGCAGCCCCGATCGAAAGCACGGAGCCAGCGATGGCTGCGAGCAGGCCGAGTCCGGCGTACTCAGCCATCAGGATTTTACGGATGGTGCTGCGGGACGCGCCCAAGGTACGCAGGAGGATGGCCTCCTGCATCCGTTGCCAGCGACCTGTAATGACCGATCCGGCGAGGACGATCATGCCGGTACCGACTGTGAACAGGGCCATGAAGCGGATTGCGATGGCGACCTTGGAAAGGACCCCCTCGACGGTCTGGAGCACGAGAGTAAGGTCGACGATCGAGACGTTGGGGAACCTGCGGACGATGTCGCGCTGCATCCGGGCGGATTCGGCCGGCGAGGCGACGCGGGTCGCCAGGACGTGCATGGAGGGCGCGGCCTCGAGTGCACCCTCGGGGAACACGACGAAGAAGTTCGGTTTCACTTGCCGCCAGTCCACTTCGCGGATCGATCGGACCTGGCACTCCAGCGGAACGCCTTGGACGTCGAAAGCCAGCGAGTCACCGACGTCGATGGAGAGATCGCGGGCAATGCCGGCCTCGATGGAGACCGGAATCCGTGCGATGCTTGGATCGACTCGGGGGATGAAGTCGCCGCGAAGGAGCTTCTCGGATGTGGTGAGGTTGGTGCGCCAGGTTGACCGGTACTCGCGTTGGAGGACCCAGCCTGGAGTTCGGCTGCTGGCATTGGAGGAGAGTTGTGCGACCGGGGTGCCCTTGATGTGCCGAAGCCTCATCGTGACGATGGGAGCACTTTCAAGGACGGGGAGATGCATGGCACCCAGTGTGGAGGAAACTTCGGCCAGTTGGTCTGGTTGGATGTCGAACAGGATGGCGTTGGGGCGCTGGGTCGAGTCATTCGATTGGAGGGATGCGAGAAGGGCGGAGCGGACGAACTGGAGGGAGAGCAAGAGGAAGGTTCCGAGCCCGAGTGAGACGAGGAGGGTGCTGGTGCGGTTGTTGGGGCGATGGAGGCTGGCGAGCCCCTGCCGCCAGGCGAACGGCAAACATCGGAATCGGAGTCGGCGGGCGAGGGCGACGAGGAGACGTGCGCCGGCAGCGAGAACCAGGAAGGCGAAGGCGAGGCCGCCGGCGAAGCCAAGGCCGTAGCGCCAGTTGGAGGTCTGGAGTTGGGCGAATGCGATCACCGTGAGCACCATTCCGGCGATGATGGCTATACGAGCCGGGTCCGCCCGCTTGTGGACCTCCGAGAATGCAGCTCGGATGGCTGCAAGCGGAGAGACCCGTCGAACTTCGAGAAGCGGGAGGAGGGCGAAGGTCGTTGTGACAACGATGCCGACGACGGCTGCCTCGAGGACAGCCCTCACCGAGAAATGGACATGGATCGGGAATGGCATGGCCCGGGCGAGCGCGACCGGCGCGGCCTGATGGATCAGGGCTCCAATGATGACGCCGGTGGTGATCCCCACGATTGCCATGGCCAAGGCTTGGAGCAGGTAAACGGCAAAGGTGGCTGAGATGGGGGCACCCAGACAGCGGAGGACCGCAACCTGAGGCAGGCGCTGGCGGACGTGGACATGGATGGCGCTGGCGATGCCGACTCCGCCGAGGAGCAGGGCGATGAAGGCGGCCAGACCCAGGTAGCCATTGAGGTTCTCCGCCGCGTTGCCCAGGTCCTGTTTCCTCCGCTCGGCGGTATCCAGATCCAGTTTGAGCGCCTTGGCCCTTTCCTCGATTCCGGCCGTCCGTGTCACCGCCTGAGGATCGTCTCCCAGACGCAGGAGAGCCCGGTATCTAACGATGGAACCGCGGCCGAGGAGCCGGGTGTCCGCAAGCCTGTTGGTCGAAAGGTAGACCCGCGGTGCGAGGTTGGCGAAGGCCATTGAGTCTCCGGGCACCCGGCGGAGAAGTCCCACGATCTTCGTCTCCCATTCCCCGAGTCGCACCGGGGCGCCGATCCCGACGTTGAACTGGTGGGCCACGCCCTCCTCGACGAGTAGCCCTTCGCCCCGACGAAACGCAGCATCGGCCTCCGGGGGATCGGTTTCCAGGCGTCCATAGTACGGAAAACTCCCGGACAGCGCCCGGACGTTGACAAGTCGGGTGCCATCGCCTGTCGGGAAAGAGAGCATCGAGGCAAAGCTGACTTCATCGCTTCGTTCCCCGCCCAGCTGGCTGATGAGGCTTGTTTCATCCCGGCCGAAGGGTTGTCGGGAACTGAGGACCAGGTCCGCGCCGAGGAGTGCCTTGGCCTGCTCGTCGATGCCACGACGGATGGAGGCACCGAGAGAGCCGATCGCGACAAGCGCTGCAACTCCGAGCGAGATGCTCAGGGCGAACAGCGTCAGGCGTCGACGGGAAGAGCGGGAATCCCGCCAGGCCAGTCTCCAGACCCAGGGTGTCAGAAGCGCGCTGGGGAGATTCATGCGGCGATCCGTTGGCCGGACTTGAGCCGGACGACTTGACCGCAGCGCTGGGCAAGCTCCGGGTCATGGGTGACGAGCACCAACGCGGTGCCTGCGGAGCGGTTGAGTTCGAAGAGCATGTCGGTGATCCGGTGGGAGGTGTCACCGTCGAGATTGCCTGTGGGTTCGTCGGCGAACAGCAGTTCCGGCTTGGTGACGAAGGCGCGGGCGATCGCCACCCGCTGTTGTTCGCCACCCGACAACTGGATCGGGTAGTGGTTCACCCGGCTGCCGAGGCCGACCTGATCGAGCAGGCGGAGGGCTTCTGCTTCCGCTGGGTTGCCACCCCGAAGTTCGAGGGGCAGGAGTACGTTCTCGAGTGCCGTGAGGGTTGGCAGCAGCTGGAAGTTCTGGAAGACGAAGCCGACGTGCTGGTTCCGGACGAGGGCCCGGGAATCCTCGTCGAGGGTGCCGAGGTCGTGACCTGCGAGAACGACCCGACCGGAAGTGGCGGTATCGAGTCCCGCGGAAAGACCGAGGAGCGTCGTCTTGCCGGATCCGGAAGGGCCGACGATGGCACAGGTCTCGCCGGGGCGGACTTCGAGGGACACGTCCTTGAGCACGACGAGGTCGTGCAGGCCACTGCGGTAGGCCTTGGTCAGGTTCTGGGCGGAGAGCAGCGCTTGCACCGGTGGTGTGTTCCACGGTGGAGGCCAGCCGTCAAATGGGAGTTCGGCACAAAGGTGGCCGAACCTTCGGTTGCAAGGTGCTATCTCAGGTCAAACACCTGCCTGCGATTCGACCCAGCGAACAGCTTCCCTCACGAGGGCGGGCGCGTCCTTGGCGCCGAGCTTCTCCTTCAGACGGGCCCGGTGTGCTTCGACGGTCTTGATGCTGAGGTTGAGTCGACCGGCGATCTCCCGTGTGCCCAGGCCTTGGCCGATCAGTTGGAACACCTCGAACTCGCGGTCGGAAAGCTGGCGGATGGGGCCGTCGGAGTTTCCGGGGCTGGAGCGGGCGTGGCTCAATGACTCCAGGATTCGTGACGAAACACTGGGGCTGACGTAAATCTGCCCTGCGAGGACGGTCCGGATGGCCTCCATGACTGCGCGCCCGCCAGCGGACTTCATCAGGTAACCTCTGGATCCGGCGCGGATGGCACGTTCGGCGTAGAGGCTTTCGTCGTGCATGGACAGGACGAGTGCCGGGATCTGGGGATGGCCGGCGACGAGGTCCTTCATGAGTTCCAGACCGCTCCTCCCTGGGAGCGAAAGGTCGACGAGGACCAGGTCAGGACTGAGCCGTTGGACCGCACTGAGGGCCTCGGCGGCAGTCTCAGCCTCGCCACAAACTTCAAGGTCAGGCTCCAGGCCGATCATGGCCGCCAGACCCTGGCGGGTGATTGGATGGTCATCGACGAGCAGCACGCGCTTTCTTGCGGGTGGGCTGGGTCGGCTTTTTGGCTTCATGCTTTGGATTCTGGGTGGTCGCAGCCTTGGGACGGTGGATGTGGACCGTGCAGGCCACGGTGGTACCGCCGGTAGGTTCGCGCTGAATGACCAGGGAGCCACCGATGATGCCAGCCCGGTACTGCATGATTCGCAGGCCGAGGCCCTGACGCTTTTTGGGAAGGCTCCGGGGCAGGCCCTTTCCATTGTCGCGGATGGCGAGATGGATGCGGTCACCGACGTTGGCGAGGCCGATTTCAAGACGGGTGGCCTTGCCGTGCCGGAGGGCATTCGAGACCGCCTCCTGGGTGACGCGGTAAAGGTGGGTAGCCATCTCGGGATCGGCGACCCGGACAGGTGTTGGGCAGCGGAAGTCGACGGTGATCCCAAAGTGGCGTGCGGTCCGGACGCTGAGTTCCTCGAGCGCTGAGATCAGGCTGTCTGGCTCCTGGCTGAGCGGAGACATTCCGTGGGAGAGGTCCCGGGTATACCCGACTGCGGATCGTATGAGACGGGCAATTTCCTCTGCGGCGGCAGCTTCTGGGCGGCCGGCTTCCTGGAGCCGGCGGGTGAGGGTTTGAGAGAGGAATTCGATTCCAGCCAATTGCTGGCAGAGGTCGTCGTGGAGATCGCGGCCGATGCGTTGCTGGGCCAGTTCGCCGATGCGAAGGACTTCCGACTGCAGCCGGCGGCGCTCGGTGATGTCGCGAATGATGCCGGTGAAGAGTCTACGCCCCCCCACGGTGAACTCACCGACCGAAAGGTCGATGGGGAACAGAGTGCCGTCCTTGCGTTGACCAAACACCTCGCGACCGATGCCGATGACGCGGCGTTGCCCGGTGGAAAGATAGTTGGCGAGGTAGCCGTCGTGCTGGCCCCGGTAGGGTTCCGGCATCAGGACGCTGATATTGCGGCCGATCAGCGCCTCAGCCGACCATCCGAACATCCGTTCGGCGGCCGGATTGACGGTGTCGATGTTCCCGCGCTCGTCGATGGTGAGGATGCCTTCCACGGCGGTTGCGAAGACAGCCCGGAGCCGGGCTTCGCTTTCACGAAGCGCCGCAATTGCCTCGGTGGAGGGGGATCTGTCTTTGGGATTTGGTTGCCGGGGCATCAGGAAATGGGCGCGTGGTCGGCGCTCGATCATTTGGGGGTGGAGAACCGAGGGAAGGCAAGCTGGGAGCGGGCGCTGATTGGGTTGGACCCCGGAAACAAAAGCCCCGCAGCTCCGGTTCGACCCGGGGGCTACGGGGTGAGGCCCAAGGCGGATCAGCCGACTGCGAGCTTGCCGCGATAGGCAGTAGGGGATTTGCCCACCACCCGGCGGAAGACGCGATTGAAGTGGGTGAGTGATTGGAATCCGACCTCGTAGGCGATCTCGGAGACCCGGAGGTTGGGGTTGAGGAGGAGTTCCTTGGCCCGTTCGACCCTGAGGCGCGCGACGTAGTCCGTGAAGTTCAGGCCAGTGTGTTTGCGGAACGACTTGCAGAAGTAGAACCGGCTCATGTTGACCGCGCGGGCGACGTCTCCGAGGGAAAGGTCTTCGCTGAGGTGTTCCGCGATGAACGTCTTCGCCCGGGTGATGGCCGGGGGTTCCGTGTTTGCCTGACGGATGGCAATCTGGTTGGAGGCCGCAGAAAGCTGGTCTGCGAACGTGTTGAGCAGTTGGACGGCGCCGTCGTACTGCTTGCGGTTCACGTGCTGGGACTCAAGCCAAGCCTTCTCGTAGGCGTCGCGATCACCCGGGACCTTCAGCTCGTCCAGCTTGGCGCGGACCTTGTTGAACCCGTTCTTGGTCGGTTGACGAAGGGTGACCTGACCGGTCTGGAGGTAACCGATGGTCTGGTCACCGAGCTTGACCGGAACCGCGGAATCGCACAGGCCGGCAAAGCAGGTCGTGGTGGCAGGTCCTGAGCAGGCCTGGTTGGACAGTTCCTGCTGGACCTGGAGGCAGGCAGCGCAGCTCCGGCTCTGGGCCGCCATGAGAGCGCAGAACGGATTCTGATGGGCGTTGTCCTTCTGGGCGACCTGCCAGGCATCGGGCGTCCGGAGCGTGAGGGGAAGTCCGGTGGCGTCACCGAACGCGCGTTCGTACTCCTGATAGATCTTGGAGTGGGCGAGGGTTTCGAGGAGGCTATCCTTGGAGTTCATTCTTCACCTTTCTTGCCGTTGATGAGGACAAGATAGTGTCACCATCGGTTGCTCTGGAACTTGGGCTAACCCTGATCTTTGAGCTGTGGGTGCCCCGGTAGGTTTAGGGGTTTCCCTGATCTGGATTCATCCCATGGGCTCATCATCGCGGCCAAGGATTTCCTGGGGTAGCTGACCTCGGGCGACCAGATCGTGGAGGTCGCGCCGGATGGATCGGCGGTCCACCGAGAATTCGGTGGCAAGCTGGGAGATATTCGGACGTGCGGTCGTTCCGCGGAGGCGATTTAGAAGGGCGTGCTGGCGGGCGAGGCGCTCGGTGAAGAGGCGTTCCCGGTCGCCGGACTCGATGAGTTCAGCCCGTTCGAGGGATCGCAGGGCGGCGACGGCTTCGCCGAGACCGCATTCCCGTAGGGCTGTCTCAATGGTCTTTTCGAGGATGTCGAGGTCGACTGGCTTTTCGATGACGTAGTGGGCTGCGTTCGGCCCCGAGAGCGCGCGGAGTTGGTCGGCGACGGCGAGGGTGCCACTGACGACGATGACAGGGACGTGGGCGGCCGTGGACTTGAGCCTTGGAAGGAATGCGAGACCGCTTTCGCCGGCGTCGAGCACGTGGTCGAGGAGGATGAGGTCCGGTGTGCGTTCCTGAAGAGATCTCAGCGCGGCCGCACCCGTGGTGACCCAGGTCCAGGCGAAGTCGGGAAAGGCATCCTGATAGAGACGGGCCTGGATGGCACTGTCCTCGACGAGGAGGACGCTGGCTTTGATGGGGGCGGTATTCATGCCGAAGGGCTGGGTTTGGATTCGGGATCCGGGGCGGACGCTTTGGGTCGGACTGACACGGGAATGGAGATGTGGAAGCGGGTTCCTGAACTTGGGCTGGTTTCGAGGCGGATCCCGTATCCTTCCTCCTGCGAGATCCTCCAGACCGTGGCTAGGCCGAGGCCTGTGCCCCGATCCTGGCCGAGGGTCTTGGTCGTGAAGAAGGGTTCGAAGACTCGGGGCAAGACCTCCGGCGGGATGCCGGGGCCCGAGTCCGACACCGTGATCTCGATCCATGGGCCGGGTGAGGCCGGGAGCAGGAGGCAGGCGCCGACGTCGTGCGTGAGCCTGCTGATGACCTTGAGCCGGCCGTTCGATTGCATGGCCTCGGCGGCGTTGACGATGAGGTTGAGCAGGATTTGCTCGAGGCGCCCCCTGTTGATGGCGACCCCGGGGCAGGCCGGGTCGCTTTCGACGTGTACCGCCAAGCCTCCCAGGAATTGGCGGCCAAGGAGGGTGACGACCTCGTCGATGACGACC
Organism: Limisphaerales bacterium; assembly: GCA_965284395.1. GTDB lineage: Bacteria > Verrucomicrobiota > Verrucomicrobiia > Limisphaerales > UBA9464 > UBA6176. The sequence continues at coordinate 3,829,105 of OZ260084.1, forward strand.
GAGACGCGGGTGGACTTGCTCAAGGTCAAGGTGTCACGGGAGTAGCCCAGGATGCTTCGGACGAGAGTCCGGCCCTGTTCCACGGCCTGGCCGATGTGCTGGAGATGCTCCTTTGGGGATCCGGTAGGGCGGAGGCTCCGTTCAACGAGTTGGCGGGCCATCGAAATGACCGAGAGGAGGTTGTTGAAATCGTGGGCGATGCCAGCGGCCAGGGTGCCGAGGGCCCTGAGCTTCTCGGCGTGGGAGAGGGTTTCGCGGGCCTGCTCGAGTTCTGCGGCACGGGCCTGGGCGGCAAGCGCGGCAGTCTCGAACTGACGGAGGATCGAGCGATGGATACTGATCGCTCCCCCAGCGATAGCCGCGATGAGGAGGGCACCGGCTGCGACCGTGTAGCGCCAGCTCCAGTCGATTGGAGTCACAAGGGGATGGGTCGGAGCGTCGGCATTCCATCCCAGGTTGCTGTCATTGAGTGCGAGTCGGATCCGATCGACATCCCAGAGCTCGAGCGGGCCGGAGACCTCGGTCGCGGTGCCCAACGGGGAGACCAACTGGCATGCGACGGCGAGTCGGTTTCCGTCCGGGTGCCAGACAAGCGCCATGGGTTGGCGTCGCTTGGGCGGGTTGAGGTGGATGAACTCGACGAGACGTCCGCCCGCATCCGGTGCCAGGAGGGCTACGGCCTCGTTGGTTATTGCGGCCACCAGCTTGCCTGTGGAGTTGGTCGCCATGGATCTCGGCGGAGCCAAGGGAATACCCTTGCGGAAGAAGGGGCGCGAAGCCGGGCGGTCTGTCGGAATCTCCAGGCAATCATTGTCGGCGAACAGCCGGATGATCCGACCGTCCGAGTTGAACTCGATGTTGTCGGCGCTGGCGGACCACAGCGCTGGGAAGAGCGGGTTGGCCCATATTGAAGCCGTTTCGGTGCGGCGGGAGACGCGGTCGTGGAGACGAAGGGCGAGCACTGTGACGGCTTCGGACCGGAGGTCGATGCCTGATCGCAGTTGTCGGGCTGACTCGATCAGTCCGAAAATGCGGGCTTCGTTTCCGGGGCGGGGGGAGTTCCGGACGATGCGGATCTGGGCGACGAGGTTGGATCGGGTGCCTTCGAGTCGTGTTTGGCGGAGTTGGTCCCCGAGGTGGAGACAGGTTGCGGCGAGGAGGACGACCAGGGCTGCCAACAGCCAGAAGAGCCGCCGCGCACGGAGCAGGGCGGGCGGAGTCGGGAGGGCGTTATGTCGAGACCCAGTCATCGGCGCCGATCCGGGCTTGGTTGGCAGCAAACGTCAGACGGGACGGATGGGCAAGTCGCGCCCAGTGCGCAGTCGTTGGGGGAGCCTAGAACGGGAGCGGAGGCTTTCCGGCGCCTGCGGCGGCAGCGGCTGCGGATGAGGTCCTTTGGCCGATGGGTGGGCGCAGATGAAGGCGCGGATACCGGCAAGGGGTGAGCCGTCCCGGGTGGCTTCGCCCCAACCCCCGATCGGGTCGACGGCACGGCCTGTCAGGCGAACTCTCCTGAAGCAGGGCGACGCGCTAGTTGTCGCGTTTGAGCAGGTATTGGGCGAGGGCTTCGAGGGCAGGGGCGCGGCGCTTGAAGGGGGTTAGGGCGTCAAAGGCCCGGGCTGTGAGTTGGGTGGCGATCTTGCGGGACTTCTCGAGTCCAACCAGGCGCGGGTAGGTGGCCTTCTGGGCGGCAACATCCTTGCCTGCGGTTTTCCCAAGCTTTTCCGAGGTCTGGGTTACGTCGAGGATGTCGTCGATCACCTGAAAGGCGAGACCGACGTTGTAGCCGAAGGCCGTGAGTGCCTTGAGTTGGGCCGGGGTGCAGTTTGCGCTCATGCCTCCGAGGCGGACGGACGCGCAGAGCAGTGCGGAGGTTTTGCGCTCGTGGATGTACTTCAGCTCGGGGACGGAGAGGTCACGTCCCTCCCCTTCGAGGTCGGCGACCTGGCCTGCGATCAGTTGGAGGGAGCCGGATGCACGAGCCAGTTCGAGGACAATGTCACGGTGGGAGTAGCGGGCCCACCCATCGCTCAGGGCGGCGATTTCGAAGGCCTGGGTCAGCAGCGCGTCGCCGGCGAGGACGGCAATGCCCTCGCCGAAGACCTTGTGATTGGTGGGCTTTCCGCGGCGGAAGTCGTCGTTGTCCATGGCTGGGAGGTCGTCATGGATGAGCGAATAGGTGTGGATGCACTCGACGGCGCAGGCCAATGGGAGCGCCGGTTCAATGGTTCCGCCGCAGGCCTCCGCCGCCGCCAGGAGGAGGGCCGGACGCATCCTTTTTCCTCCGGCGAAGAGTGAATAGCGCATCGCCTTGTGGATGGTTGCCGGCTTGGCGGTAGCCTTCGGGAGGAAACGATCCAGGGCGGCATCGACTTCTCGGGCGCGGATTAGGACCCATTCATTGAGATCGAAGGCGGGAGTACGGACTGTGGCCATGTCCCCGTTTGTACGGACTTAGCCGGGACGACGGCAAGCCGTGGTTGCGCCCGGAGGGCATCGGGTGCACAACGCGTGGGCATGACTGGCAAATCGGCGAGCGTGGCAGCCCGGGTTTCCGGGATGGGATATGACGGTTGGGATGCGCGCTACGTGGGGTGGTTCGATTGCTTCAATCGAGGGCTATACTACGAGGCTCACGATGTGCTGGAGGACCTGTGGTTGGAGCAGGGGAAGACCGGAGTGAACTACGCCTTCTACAAAGGGCTCATCCAGCTTGCGGGCGCATTTGTCCATCTCCAGAAGGATCGTCTGGGTCCGTCGGTTGCCCTGTTCCGGTTGGCAGAGGCGAACCTGCGAGCGTACCCGGAGGTGTACGAAGGGATCGATCTGCGTGACCTGCTGGTCCTCGCGGCGACGTGGCGGGAGTTGGCGGGCGATCCGGCTTCGAACAATCCGATCCGTGTCGCAGCCCAGCCGCGTGTCACCTTGCCGCGTTGATTGGGGCTGTACACTGACCCGGCAGCCCTCCGAAGGGGCAAACTTCTGACGGGTCAGGGCGATGGCTTGGCCAGCGCTGCCTTGAGTCGGGCGACTTCGGCCTTGAGCCGATCGATCTCCGACGCTCGGACGAGGTCACGAGCCGCCTGAAGCTGCCGTTCGCGGAAGGGGAGGGATTCCCGGTAGTCCTCGCGTTCCTTCTCCACGAGCAGGAGTGACTGGAAGGCCTCCTCGTACCGGGTGGCAGTGCTTTGCCACTCGGCGAGATTCAGCAACAGCCGAAGCCGTTGCTGGGGGGATGGCGTCAGGGTCAGGGCATGGTTTCCCCACCCGATCGCCGTCGGATACTGGCTGGCCTGGGCGAACAGCGCGGCCACCTTTTCCGACAGGATGGGGCTGTTGGTGGTCAGGGGAAACGTCGCGAGGGCCTGACGGAGGGCGCTTGTTCCGGCCGGGTTTGCGGCGATCAGGATGTTGGCCTTCCGGAGCACGGTCCAGTGCAGGTTGGGACTCCGCCCGGCCACCTGGCGGGCTTCCAGTTGGGTGAGATCACGCTGGAACGGCGTAAACAGGGGGTCACCGATGAACAGGTTCACCCACGAAAGCCATTGCTGGGAGGCAACGGATGCTTCGCCAACCGTGAAACCACCGGCTGCGAGAAGTTCCATGACGATGTGTGGATTCGGGGTGAACTCGAGGTAGGGTTCCTCGACCGAACCGAACGTGACCGTGGCCCCCTTGGCGAGGAGGGGCCCGAGCCAGCGGATCGAGGGATCCCGCGGAAACTGGCCGTTGAAGGAGTGGAGGTGGTAGGCGATTGCCCCGGGCATGAACTCAACCTCAGGTCGGGTGAACGGTCCGTCGACATTCTGGGTGTACCAGCCGATGTAGACCCCAATGTTCGACAGGGGGAAGTTCGTTGCCAGGGTTGACTCCCGATGATCGACATAGGTCGAGAGTCCGACCCGCCGGCAGACGTCGGCAGCGTTGGTCATCCATTGGTCTCCCTTTTGGTATGGCCCTGCGGTGATACCACGGAGGTCAATGTACGCGTTCCCGGAGAATCCATTGGTCTCACAATAGAGGGCCTTGTCGACCAAACCTTTGGCGATGGCGGGTGTCGGGCCGTCGATGCGACCGACAAGGAAGATGCCGTTGGTGGGATGAAATGCCGTCCGATTCGTAGCGCCGTAGAAGGGGTTTGGGATCCCGGCGACCAGCGGGTAGGTTCCTGAAGTCGGTAGCAGGGTTAGCTCGCTGTCCACCGCGGCGTCGTTTCGGAGGACCGAGGTGGGGATGTTGGTCGCCAGCCCCGCGAGGCTGCCGGGGTCGTTGGAGATGTGGTACGGGATACCCCAGCAGAGCACCAGATAGCGGACGCTGGCCGCCGTACACCGGATGGCTGGGCCCCCGGGATGATGTTCGGAGGGTGGGGCGACAAAGTTGGTGAAGGTCATCAGGCCGCGGGCGGACAGTTCCCGAAGCAGGGGTTGCTCGACCTGCTGGACGTAGTTGCTGCGCGTCAGACTGCTGCTGGACGTGAGTTGAAGCCCGATCCAGTTGGATGTTGGGACGTTTCTGGCCCGGGCATAGTGCTCGGCGACGGCTCGGGAATTGGGGTCGGCCGCGGAGTAGACGATGACCGCTTCCCGGCCATCAGCGAGGTTTTGGGCAGTGGACCACAGCAACAGGACCAGCCCGAGCAGTGCCCGGAGCACGACTGGGTACCCGGAGTGCGTCTGGTCCGGAGACGGGCTATGCGGGTTGGAATCGGCGGAGCACATGTTGACGGAGTATGGCGTAGGTTTCGTCCGGTGTCTGCCGGGTGTTGTCGATTCGGACGGCATCGAGCGCGGGGTACAGCGCTCCCTTGCGACGGGTGGCGTCCATTGCGTCGCGGGCGGCACCGATGCTCTCGGTGTTGCCGCGACCCGAGAGGCGGGCCTGCCGGACCGATTCGTCCGCCTCGAGGAAGAATTTGACCGGTGCGAGCGGGAAGACCTCCGTCCCGATGTCTCGGCCTTCCATGACAAGCGGGCCGAGAAGCGTGCAGTCGCGTTGGCGGGCGACCATCCAGTCGCGGACCTTGCTGATCTGTGCGACACAGGGAACGGCCTTCTCCACCCGATCGGAACGGATTTCGGTGGCGGGGAGGTAGCCGTTCACATGGAGCCAAGCCTGGCCGTCGATGACCCGCATCTCCGCCTTCCACCGCCGCATCAGTCGCACGATGGCGACTTCATCGGCGTCGGACATCGGTTTCTGGCAACGCAGCCCGGTTTGGAGTGCCCACCACGCGAGGGTCCGGTACATGGCACCGGTGTCGACGTAGACGCAGCCGAACTCGGCAGCCAAACGGCGGGAGAGCGTCCCTTTTCCGGAGGCGCTGGGGCCATCGATCGTGATGACCCTGGGGAGACGGAGAGGGCTTTCCGAAACGGACTGGAGGCTGACTGATTTCAGTCCGCGTGCAGGTCTCCGGGGAGCAGCAGACGTCCGTCTGGAACGTTCCGGACGCTGGCGCCGATCCCCTCCGGGACCGCCGCCGCCAGCTTCTGGAAGAAGTTCGGGAACGTCTTTTTCACGCACGACGGGTTTCTGATTTTCAACCCGGGTACTTGCAAGCCCAGAGTCGCGAAACACATGGCCATCCGGTGGTCGTTGTAGGTTTCGATCTCAGCGCCGTGGAGCGCGGAGGGAAACACAGTGAGGGTGTCGCCTGTTTCCTCGATCCTGGCGCCGCACTTGGTGAGTTCGGTTCGGAGCGCCTGGACTCGCTCGCATTCCTGGACGCGGAGCCGCCCAAGGTCGGTGAAGCGGACTGGGTATCCAGCGAAAGGGGCGAGCACGATGGCGGTCATGATGCTGTCCCCGAGATCCCTCTCGCGCGAGACCACGTCCGGCAAGGGAAGATACTGCGGAAAACGTGCATCAATCTGCCAGCCTGAAGTGGGCCAACCGTTCACGGGAGCTGTTGATGAAGGGGAAGGTCGGCCACCCCGCAGGAGCCAATCGGCCGCCCAGAAGTAGCTCCCGCTCGAGGCGTCGGGCTCGATCTCAAACGTCCCGCCCTTCGTGGGGAATGCTTCGACGAGGCGGGAGGTCATGGCTACGTACGGCGCGTCATCGAGATCCCCCTCGCCGCTGAGGGCGATATTCCATCGGGCGACAGGCGCGGTTAGGAGTAGCGCAGAGGCGAACTGGGAGCTTTCGGCGATGCTGACCGAGCATTGGGCGGGGTGGGGGCCCCCGAGGCCGCGGATGATGGCCGGGAGCCGGCCGTTCGAATCCTGGATCTCGTACCCGAGTTCCCTCAGTGCCTGGATCAAGGCTGCCTGGGGCCGTTCATGCATTCGTGGCACCCCGCTGAGCCGGTAGTGGCCATCCCCCAGGCAGACGAACGCCGCGAGAAACCGCGCCGCCGTCCCGGCGTTTCCGACGTGGAGTTCGAGGGGATGCGAGGCTGAGCCGCCGAGGGGGATCCGGCCGCCCTTTCCCTCGACACGGATGGTGCGGTTGGCTGCCTCCGCGGGATCGATTCCAACGTCCACCTCGAACCCGAGTTGCCTGAGGCAGTCGACCATGACCTGGGTGTCTTCGCTCCACAGTGCTCCGCGAAGGGTCGTGGTTCCATCGGCGAGCGCCGCGAGGATGAGGGCCCGGTTGGTGATACTCTTGGAACCGGGAATCGTGACCCGCAGGGGGTGCGGGCCTGAGACCGGCTCGATCTGGATCAGGGAAGGCAGCGGCATGGGAATTCGGCAAGTCAGGCGGTGGAGGCCGTGTCGGGGTCGTTGGGGCGGTACTGCCGTAGCCAGGCATCCCGGCGCCCTTTGGCTTCCTGCAGGTATTGCATGATGGCTGCGGGGGATCCGCCAGCCAGGGCGGCATCCAGCACGGCGAGGTCTGCGGTCCACGCCCTGATCGCGAGCCGGATCTCGTCTCGATTTGTCAATGCGATGTCCCGCCACATCTCGGGAGATCCATTCGCGAGCCGGGTGGTATCGCGGAAACCGGTGGCACAAAGCTCGCGGACCCCGTCGGGTTGGGCTGGATCGAGCGTGTGGTGCGCGAGGGAGGCGGCGAGGAGGTGGGGGAGATGGCTGGCTCGCGCTGCCCAGTGGTCATGATCCTCAGGTGTGGCCACGAGAACCCGGCCGCCGACGGCCTCCCAGAGTTGCCGGATCCTGTCCACCGCAGAGGTGATGCTTCGTTCGGTTGGGGTCACCACGCAACGGGCGTTGACGTAGAGGTCTGGCTTGGAGGCGGCAACGCCGGTCTGGTCCGAGCCAGCCATCGGATGGCTTCCCACGAATGGGATTCCCCGCGCGGCGAAGAGGGGCTCGAGTTCGCGGACGATGGCCGCCTTGGTGGAGCCGACGTCCGTGACGACCGCGCTCTGGGACAGGTGAGGCAGGATGCACCGGGCGAGTTCCCCCATCTGGCCGACCGGGGTGCACAGGATGACCAGATCCGCCTCGCTAATGATGGTCAGCGGATCAGTCGATGCGATGTGTGTGGCCTCCAGTTCGAGGCACGCCTGGACGGTTTCGAGCCGTCGCGCGTAGCCGGCCACGCAGGACGCGAGCCCGCGACGGCGCAGGGCCCTCCCGAGCGACCCGCCGAGGAGACCCATGCCGAGGATGGCAACCTTGTTGAACACGGGTCGCGACGTTAGGGGAGGGATGGGGTCCTGTTCCAGAGATGAGTTTTCGTCCATGCGGAGTCATGACGGGGCGACTTCGGCGTTGAGGCGCTGGGCCGCGCAGCTAGGGTCGCGCAAGTGAGCTCTGAGACCCCGATCCTGAAGCCGGCGGGCAACCGCCTGTCGGCCGAGAAATCCCCCTATCTGCTCCAGCATGCGCGGAACCCCGTGGACTGGCATGCCTGGGGGGAGACGGCCTTTGCGAAGGCGAAGGCGGAGTCGAAGCCCATCTTCCTGAGCATTGGGTACTCGACTTGCCACTGGTGCCACGTGATGGAACGGGAGTCCTTCGAGGACCAGGCCACGGCCAAGTTCCTCAATGAACACTTCGTCAGCATCAAGGTGGACCGCGAGGAGCGTCCCGACGTAGACCGCATCTACATGTCTTTCGTGCAGGCGACGACGGGAAGCGGGGGGTGGCCATTGAATGCCTTCCTTACCCCGGATCTGAGGCCGTTCTTTGGCGGGACCTATTTCCCGCCCGAACCCAGGCACGGGCGTCCATCGTTCCGCCAGCTGCTGGAGCGCGTCGTGGAGCTCTGGACCCAGCGGAAGGCGGACATCGAGGGCTCGGCGAAGGAGATCTCCGACCAACTCCGGTCCATGTCCACACCCGACGGAAGCAACGCATTCCCGGCGGGCGAGCGCGAACTCCAGGGAGCGGGGCAGACCTTCCTGCACGAGTTTGACCCGATCCATGGTGGTTTCGGGGGAGCCCCGAAGTTTCCTCGGCCCAGCCAGCCGTTGTTCCTCCTCCGGTACGCCCGCCGGTTCGCGGATGGGGATGCCCAGCGGGCCGTCGTCCGGACTTGCTCGAAGATGGCGGCGGGCGGTATCCGCGATCAGCTCGGGGATGGCTTTTCGCGGTATTCCGTCGATGAGAAGTGGCTGGTGCCGCACTTCGAGAAGATGCTCTACGACAATGCCCAGTTGTTGCAGTTGTACCTCGACGTGCACGTCCTGAACGGGGATTCGGCGCCGGCGGAGGTTGCCCGGGGCATCGTGAAGTACGTCCTTCGGGACATGACAGGGCCTGAAGGAGGGTTCTTTTCCGCGGAAGACGCCGACAGCGAAGGGCACGAGGGACGGTTCTACTGTTGGACAGTCGAGGAAGTGCGCTCCGTGCTCGATTCGAAGGAACTGGCGGTCGTGACGCGGCATTACGGCATCACGGCTGGCGGGAACTTCGTTGACCACAGCCACCCCAAGCCGCTCGCCGGCCTGAACGTGCTGGCGGTCGTCGATTCTGCCCTGTCCTCGGAAGAGCAGTCCGTGCTGGGTGTGGCACGCGCGAAACTCATGGAAGCAAGGGCCAGGCGAATCCGCCCGCACCGGGACGACAAGGTCCTCGTTTCGTGGAACGGCATGATGCTGGGCGCCATGGCGCGGGCCGGAGTGATCCTCGATGAGCCTGAATTCGTCGAGGCAGCGGGAAGGAATGCTGACTTCATCGAGCGGCGGATGTGGGACCCGGCCACCGGAAAGTTGTTCTATCGGTGGCGGGACGGAGAACGGACGGATGTCCAGTTGCTCGATGCCTATGCAAACCTGGCGGCCGGATTGCTGGACCTCTACGAGGCGACATTGGATCCGCGGAGGCTGAAGTTCGCCGTGGGTGTGGTGGAGGCCATGATCGATCGTTTTCACGACAGGGTCGGAGGAGGATTCTGGCAGACCACGGCAGACGCTCCTCACCTCATCGTGAGGGTGAAGGATGACTACGACGGGGCTGAGCCCAGTGGCAATAGCGTTGCTGCGCTCGCCCTGCTCAGAGGGGCCGCTATCTGCGATCGACGGGATTGGCGAGCGGTTGCCGAGGGAACCATCCGGCTGTTCGCCCAGCGATTGCACCAGGCCCCGCAGGCGGTTCCCCACATGCTCTGCGCGCTGGACTTCCTGCAACAGGAACCCAAGCGGGTGGTACTCGTAGGGGATTGGACGTGCGGGAGCACGTCGTCGCTGCTGCGCGCGGTCCACGGAGTGTACGAGCCGAACCGGGTTGTCCTGGGCAACCACGGTCCAGTGGACGCCTTCGCCAGAGCCCTGCCGGTGAACGAGGAATTCACCCGGGCATTCTGCTGCACCGGAACCGAGTGTCAGGAACCGACGCGTGATCGCAAGGTGGTCAAGGCCTTCCTCGAGCGTGTGCCGCGGCGTTGAAAGGTGAACGGTTAAGGCGTCGCGGCCTCGTACCCGTGGGTGGACGGAGGGCTGTGGTAGTGGACCGGAAGCCCTCCGAGGAAGTTCTCAATGTTGTTGGCGAAGCCGTACAGGACGATGCCGCTCAACGCCACGGACGCCATCCAGAGAACGATCCAATGACGAGCGCGACGGACTCTTTCCGTCCTGAGAATCTGATGGGCGATGATTGCTGCGACCAGCAGGACGGTTGGATAATAGGCGAACTGAACGAGAGGGCGTGTCCAGGCGGTGGCTGGATCTGGCTGCCTCCAAAACCCCTGATCTTCCCTGAGCCAGACCATCACTGCCAGAGCCCCCAAGCCGATCACGATCGATCCGATCGAACCGGACGATCGCGTCTCGCGGGGTTGGAGTGGGTTCATATTCCGACCAAAGTCGTACTCCGCTTCGGGGGTAGCGCAAGGACTTCTTTTGGGGGGTGACGGGGACGCATCCTGACGCTGCCCCCGCGTCCAAACGGGGCGGCAACATCCTCGTTGCCTTCCCACGCCCTTTCCCCTCGCGACGAGGACGTCGCCGCCCCGCTCTTGTCCTCAATCGGGGGCCGTGTCGGAAGGTGCCCAACGGCTGGGGAATGTTCTGGAGTGTGCCGGGAAACCGCAGGGCTGATTCATCTGGGCTGAGCAAAGAATTGGCGGGATGGGAGAAGATTGATTCCAGCTGGACATCCCGCCCCCATCCCGACAGCCTTGGGCATGCCTCGCCCACCAATTCCCAGCGAGCCTGACCTGCTCACCCGCGTTAACGTCCGCCTCCTGGAGGATCACGAACGCGAGCGCTTCGATCTCCTCCTCAAGGAACGCCACTATCTCCATAGCGCCATCCTCGTTGGTCAGCACCTTCGCTACGTCGCTGAACTCGACGGCCATTGGGTCACACTCATCGCCTTCAGTGCCGCCTCACTCCACATCAAGGGCCGCGACAAACGCATCGGATGGTCAGCTCGTCAGCGTGCCCGTCGCCTGTCCTTCATCGCCAACAACAGCCGCTTCCTCGTCCTCACCGATCGGCAAAGCCTTCCAAACCTTGCCTCGCGCGTTCTCGGCCTGTGCCTGCGCCGCTTGAGCGATGACTGGCTTGCTCGATGGAAGCATCCCATCCTCGCCGTCGAGAGCTTCGTCGACGAAACGCTTTACCGGGGCACTTGTTATCGTGCCTGCGGTTTTGAGGCCATTGGCCCTACTGGCGGTTTTTCCCGCAACGCTCGCGACTACTACCTCCCGCACGGCCAGCCAAAGCAGCTCTACCTGCGCGCGCTGCACCCGAGGGCCTTTGCCATCCTCAAGCAAGCCCGCCTGCCGGAGTCGCTGGCCGCCTTCGAGGCCGACGTCTCAGGCCCATGCCCGTTTCAGGCTCAGGCCCTCGACGACCTTCTTGAGCGTTTTCGCCGACTCCCCGACTCGCGCAAAGGTCATGGCCTCTACCATCGCCAGCGCTTCGTGCTTGCCTGTGCTGCGGTGGCCACCCTCATGGGCGCCTGCGGATATCGTGCCTACGAGGACACCTGCTCGAAGTTCACCAAGCGTCAGTTGCGCGCCCTGGGATGCTTCCCCGATGAAGACGGTGAGCTGAGGGCTCCAAGCGATTCCACCTTTCGGCGGGTGCTGATGAACCTCGATCCCGGAGCCTTTGCGGCCATCATCGGACAGTGGCTCCTGGAGCAGGAGGTGTCGGCCATCGGTCGCCTCGCGGTCGACGGCAAGGTACTGCGCGGCAGTGGCAGACGCGACGGTCGTCCGCTTCAGTTGCTTTCGGCTGTCACCCATCACCTGCGCCTCTCGCTCGGTCAGGTGCCGATCGATGAGAAGAGCAACGAGATCCCTGCCTTGCAGCCGCTGCTGGAGAGTCTGGCCCTGCCACCGGGAGTCCTCATCACGGCCGATGCGCTGCACTGCCAGCAGAAGAGTGCACGCTTCATCACACAGGAGATCGGGGGTGACTATCTCTTCGGACTCAAGGGCAATCAGGACGGTGCAGAAAAGAAGGCCGAGGCGCTGGTTTCCCAGCGCCCTTTCCCCCTCGGAGGCGAGTGCGCCGTGGGAAAAGCATCATGACCGTCTGGAGCGTCGCCGGCTCGTCCGTATCGCCGTGACGCCGGAAGAGATCGGGCTGGTGGGTTGCTGGCAGGTGTTAGCGGTCCGGCGGGAATTCATCCCGCTGGGCAAAGGCGAATCAGCGAAGACGGACGAAGTGGGATTGTACCTGACGAGCTGTGCGCTCGATCAGCAAACCGACGCGGAGATGATGGAAATCATCCGGGGTCATTGGTCAGCGATCGAGAACGGCACGCACTATCGCCGGGACGTGAGCCTGGGCGAGGATGCTTGCCGTGTGAGGGATCGTGTGGCGGCGAGTGTGTTGGCGAGCCTGCGCAATCTGGCCATCGGGGTGTACGAGTTGGAGAGGCACCAGGAGCGGACCAAGGCCGATTCACTGCCGTCGTGGCGGCGGTCACAGAGTTTCGGGAAGGCGATGGCGGCACTCAAGCGCTGAGGCGTCGACAACGGGAAGGAAGCGGGAGAAAGCGATAGCAGGTGTCGCCGTGGGCAATTCGCCAGCCGGACCGAGATTTTCCATAGCCAGAGGCGCAGGCAAGAGGCGCCGGAGGGCAACTAGCACTTCGGCACGCCGGCCTGGGCCATGAGTCGGCAGTGAGCCATTTCCAACCGGCTCACGAGCCGCAGGCCCGGATTCAGGTGAATCAGCCCTGCGGGAAACCGGGATGATTCAGCCTTTCCGTTTGCCAGATGCGGTTGGCCCGGCTACTGGAAAAGGCCGTTCACACGTTCGATTCATCACGAAAGAATTATGCCTAACGCCTACCACGCTTCCATCGAGGGTGCGCAGCATGGAGCGAAGTCCCTGGAGCAGTTTCTGGATTACGCCAAAGCTTCGGGAGCCTCCGGTGCCCAGCCCAGCAACTACATGCTGGGCGACGGCAAGGGCGGTTTCAAGAAGGTCAAGGACATCAAGGCAGCGTTTGAATCCCGGGGCATGAGCCTCGATGGCATCTCGGCCCACTGTCCTTTCTGGGTTCATACCTCGGCTTGGACCGGAACCAAGTCCGGCAATCCCTTCATCGCTCCTGACGTGGCTTCGCAGCCCCCAGAGAAGATCGAGAAGTGGCATGAGACCTACCTCCTGAAGCTGATGGATCTCGCCGCGGAACTTGGAGTGAAGAGCCTTCCGATGTTCTGGGGCGTGGCATTCGGCTGGGAGTTGGCCTCCGGGTACCCGTGGGGGTTCTGGTCCGGTGGCGGTTTCGACCTGCTGAAGGAAGGGCAGGAGCGGTTCGTGAAGAAGACGGCCAAGCTGCGCAAGAAGGCCAACGAGCTGGGCATCAAGCTGTGCCATGAGATCCACCCGGGCACGGGAGCGATGTGCGCCGACGATTTCCTGATGCTGGTCAACATCTGCGACAACGACCCCTGCCTGGCGGTCAACGCGGATCCATCCCATTGCTGGGAAGGCGAAAGCTGGGAGACCCGGTTCCTCAAGGTCGGCAAGTACATCTACGCGGCCCACGTGAAGAACTTCACCATCCGGCCCGGGTTCCCGCTGCGGGCGATGGAACCGAACTGGCCGAAGCGTGCGATGCAGTTCACCGACCTGCCCTCAGGCGACCTGAACATGCAGCGCTACGTCGAACTCCTCCTGCACGTCGGCTACCGAGATCGCTACTGCAAGCTCAACGGCACCGCGACGGCGCCGCTGGTTGTCGAAGCGGAGTCGGCCCACCGGGATCTGGATTTCACCAGCGCGAATGGCATCGCCTACGTCCGGGATCACTGCTGCTGGCCGGCGGCCGCAGGAAGCTTCGAGGATGGCATGGGAGCCTGAAGCTCCGGATCCAAGGGTTTCTGGAAAGGGGCTCTGCCTGAGGCAGAGCCCCTTTTTCGTGGTCCGGCGTGTGGCGGGGCGCATCTCGACACTGCCCCCGTTTGAGAACAGGAACGGGGTGGCGACGTCCTCGTCGCCTTGGGAAAGGGCATGGAAGGGCAACGAGGACGTTGCCGCCCCGGTTGACGCGGCGGCAGTGCCAAGATGCGCCCCTTGTGGCGGGATGCCGCACTCCGTGCGGGACAGTTGGCACGGGACGTGCCATGGAATCCGCATTCGCATGAAGCTCGTTTGGAGGACGGTCATCGGTATCGCGGCTGTGGCGACGCTGTTCCTGCTGGTTGCCCATCGACGTGTTGAGCCGCCTGCCCGCCTGTCACAGGCGGAGGTGACTCCGGCATCGACCGTCACCCGGGCCGCGTCGGTCCCGCAGCCCGAACCGAACCTGGTCACGTCCGTGAAGACGGCGGCCGGCGCGCCGGCGGTGATGCGGGATGCGATGACCAGTGCCCGGATCCTGCCTGCCGCCGATGTCCTCTGGAGGCAGAAGGCGTCGGAGCCGGAGTTCGCGGCTTTCCAGGAGTGGGCTCGACGATTTGAGGACTCCGACTCGGGGAAGCGTGCCGAGTTGGCAGGCGAGGGCTTGCGATTGGCGCGGGTCCGACGGGATGAAATGAAGTCACTCATCCAAAGCGATCCGAAGAGAGCTCTGGAGTTGAGCGTTCCATCGGCTGTGCGGGAGGGTCTTCCGGAGGAGGTTCGCGCGGAGTTGGAGTCGCGGGTTGAGGGCGTCTGTGATTTCGAAGTTCTGGCGGCCATTGGCTCTGGTCAGGAACTCCAATCGGAACCTTCGATCAGCCGGAAGGTGGTTCTCGGTGGGCAGCGGTTTCAGGCGAGCGCGTACGGGGCCAGGCTGATGCAGCCTACGCAACTCGGGGTGCCCTTGCACGGGGTCGCCCTTGACGATCTGATGGCGGTGGCGGAGAGCCCGATCCGTCGCCTGGAGAAATCGGAGATCGCCGTGGCGATGCGCGAGACGCCCGATCCTGTGTGCAGCGTGAATGGCCTGCGGGTGTCGGACGCGACTGAAGATGGCGAGGGAGTGGGTAGGGCGGGGGACGAGGTGATCTTCACGTGCGGCACGGCTCATCTGGAAGAGATGGCCGAACGGCTGGTCCAACTGGCCGCCGGATCGGAGTCGACGGATGCCAATGGAGCGCCACGGCCGAAGCGCGCGTACACCGAAGGGACCAAGCGCCTGATCTTCATCCGGGTCGACTTTTCCGACCTCGTGGGCGAGCCGTTCTCGAACATCACCGGGACGAACCTCCTGAACAACCTCGACGCGTTCTATCGTCAGCAGTCGTACAACAGGACTGGGTTCGCTCCGTTTGGGGCGAATGGTTCGGCGATGACGCCGACGCTCCGGATGCCCAACACGGCGGCCTACTACGGGGCACGGGATGCAGCGGACCTCCGGACTGCGGCCCGGGCCGCCGCAACGGCGGCGGGGTACAACCTCTCGAGCTACTCCTTCGACGCGATCTGCTTTGGGTCCGTGCCTGGATTTGCGTGGGCCGGGCTTGGCTACGTCGGTGCCCCGGGGTGCTGGATTCGGGCCTCCTTTGACACGGCCGGCGGCGTGATCGCGCATGAGCTAGGTCACAACTACGGTCTCTTTCACGCGAATTTCTGGGATACCGGCGGCGAGTCGGTCATCGGAAGCGGCAGCAACATCGAGTATGGCGACAGCTTCGACACGATGGGAAATGCCTCGGCCGGGCGGCGTCACTTCAATACCCGCTACAAGAACTTCCTCGACTGGCTGCCGAATACCTACGTGCGGAACGTGCTTACCAACGGGACCTACCGGATCTTTGCGATGGACAGCACGAATGACGTGACCTCGGTCCGGGCTCTGACGGTCCGGCGGAATTCCCGCACGAACTACTGGCTGGAGGTCCGGCAGCTCTGGACGGCGAACACCTGGGTTCAGAACGGGGTTGGGATCCGTTGGGGGCAGACGGGCAATACGACCTCGCTCCTGCTCGACACCACCCCTGGGTCTGCCGATGGGAAGAACGACTCTCCGCTGGTGTTGGGGAGGACGTTCAGTGACCGGCCGGCCGGTGTGCACCTGACGACCCTGGCCAAGGGCGGCACGAACCCTGTTTGGTTCGATGTCGCTGTCCGTTTTGGGAATCCCACCAACAACAGCCCGCCAGCGGTCGAGGTGTCGGGTTCGTCCGCGACAGCGGCCCTGAATGCGACGGTCCGTTTCACGGCAACGGCGTCCGACGCCGAGGATCCTCAGCTGGCGTACGCCTGGGACTTTGGGGATGGAACGTTCGGGACCAACGGTCCGACGGCTTCCAAGGCCTACGCGACTGCGGGCGAGTATGTGGTGCGCTGCGTCGTCTCGGATCTGCGGGGCGGTACTGGGTCCGATTCCTACCTGGTGCGTGTGGGCAGCCCAACAACGGTTCGGGTGACCGGAAAGGTCACGAGGGATGGGAGACCGGTGGAAGGGGTGAGGATCTACACCTCGAACACGAAGCAGACCTTCACTGACAGCGATGGAACGTACATCCTGGCCGGCTTGGCGCGGGGTAGTTACACGGTCCGGGCGCTGGGCGAGGATCTCTTGTTCACCCGGCAGGGATTCACCAACCCGATCAATCTTCAGGCAAACCGGGCAGACGTGAATTTCGAGGCGTCGGCACCCGGGGACCTGACGAGCCTGACGCTGGTGCCGCTCGGCGCCGAATGGCGGTTCTACGACAAGGGTACGCTGCCTGTCGGTGGATGGACTTCGACCACGTTCAATGATTCGGCCTGGAGCCAGGGTGCTGCACAGTTGGGGTACGGGGATGACGACGTGGTAACGACTGTAAGCTTCGGGCCAAACCCGGCAGCGAAGTACATCACCACGTGGTTCCGGCACGCCTTCACGGTCGACGATCCCAAGGCCTTCCTGGCAGCGACGCTGGGATTGATCCGGGACGATGGGGCCGTGGTCTATTTGAATGGTCTAGAGGTGTTCCGGAGCAACATGCCGACGGGAACCATCGGGGCGACGACGCTGGCCTCCGCCTCGGTGGGGGGTACAGACGAGTCGACCATCTTCGAGACGGATATTGATCCGGCGCTGTTCGTCGCGGGACGCAACGTGCTGGCGGTGGAGGTGCACCAGAACGATGTCGCCAGCAGCGACCTGAGCTTTCAGCTCCAACTGACGGGCCTGCTCCAACCGGTGCGGGATCCGTCGATCCAGACGTCTGTCGAGGGCGGCCAGCTGCGGTTGGCGTGGCCCTTGGCTGCCGTGGGTTTTATGCCAGTGCAGGCTCCGGGTGCACTCGGGCCTTGGACGGATGTCGAGGAACCGGTCCGGTCCTCGGGCGGGCAGAATGTACTGGTCGTGCCGCTGACTGCCGACTCGCGCTTCTATCGCCTGGAACGGCGGTGACCGTGTGCTCAGGGAATCCGGAGACGGTCTAGTCGGGTCGACGGGTTGGTGGATGCCTGATTGGTCTTGGCGGGGGTGATGCGGAGGCCGTCGAGGGTGACGCGTGCGGGGCGCTGACGGAGGGTTGCCTGTTCGGCCTTTGCCTCGGCTGCCACGGAAGGGTCATCGGACTTGCCGGCCAGCTCGAAGAGCTCGGCCGCCCGGGTTGGCTCCGCGGCGAGGCCAACCGTCCCGTCCCGGTAGATCCGGGCCAATTCGAGGGTGGCCTGTGGGTGTCCGATGGAGTGGGCCTTCTCGATCCACCCGCGTGCGCCGGCCGGATCAGAGGTGCCGCCGTCGCCGCGAAGCAGGAGGAGGCCAAGGAGGGTCTGACCGTGGGCGGATCCAGCGTTGGCGCTTCGTTCTGCCCAGACCCGGGCTTGGGCGGCATCCCGTCGGCAGCCGGTGCCCGTGACCAGATGGAAGGCGACCTGGGCTGAGGCGTCGGGGTGCCCCTTGGCGGCGGCCTTTGACGCCCACTCGAACGCTTCTTCCGGGTTCGCTGAGCGGCTGTTGCCTCCCAGCTTCATCAGCGCAAAATGGAGCTGGGCGGAGGTCAGGCCAGCTTCGGCCGCCTGCTGCATCCATCGAGCTGCTGCCTCGGGTTCCTTGGGGAAGCCGCCGGACCCACGTTCCAGGAGCAAGGCGAGTTCGAACGCGGCATCCGCACTCCCGTTCCTGGAAGACTGTTCGTACCAGTTGCGGGCAGCGCGCAAATCCGGGATCTCGGCGCGACGTTCCAATCGGGCGAGCGAGAGGGCGGCTCCGGCATCGCCTTGGTCGGCGGCCTTGGTGAGCCATCGCCTGGATTCGGCGTCCGAGCGCGTGAGGCCCAGGGTGCCGTGGGCACTGGCGGCGGCGAGCTTGCGGCAGGCCGCGATGCTTCCCGCCTCGGCCGCCTCGCGTAGCAACTGGAGTCCGCGCGGTTGCTGGGACTGGTCGGGGCCCGAGACCAGGCAAAGGCCGAGGACTTCCTTGGCACCGCGCTGTCGAGGGTCCCGGGCAAGACTCCGTTCGGCCAGGGCACGCGCGCGATCGAGGTCGACGTCGACTCCCGGGCGTCCGTGGTAGAGCAGTTGCGCGAGCAGACCATCCGCCGAAGCCTCTGGAGCGGCCTCGGTCAACCACGCCACTGCTTGACGGTAGGACGTTGCGGTAGCCGTTGGGTCAAGGCAGGCGAAGCGGGCGGCGGTGACGAGGGAAGGCTTGTGGTGTTGCGCAACGCCGATGCCAAGGATGCGAAGGGCTTCGGCGCGGTTGGGTTGAAGGCTGCCGGCTCCTTCGTCAGCGAGGTTTGCGGCAAAGGGAACCGCGTCGACGAAGCCCCGATCGGCGGCGAGGGTTAGGTAACGGAGGGCTTCCTCGGGATTGGAGTTCCTCAAGAGGATGCCGATGTCGAAGGCGGATCGCGCGTCGCCATTTCTGGCGGCGAGTTCGAGCCAGGGGAGCGCCTCTTTCTCGCCGAACTTCGTGCCTTTCGGGAGACGTTGGCTCCCGTAGCGGATCAGGCGGGCAACGTTCGCTGCTGCGGTCGCGTCGCCTGCCTGAGCATCCCGGCGGAGTTGGTCCCATTCTGTTGTCCAGCGATCTGCCTGAGCCTGCCGGGCCTGTTCCTCCGCCTTTTGCTGCTGCAGGCGGTACAGCTCGATGAGGTATGTCGTCTGGAATGCCTTTTCCTCGGCGCGCTGGCGGCGGGCCTCGGCGAGGGAGGAGAAGACGTTGTGGAGCGAATTGGCGAGCGGCGTGAGGTCGGGCGTGGTGGAGCGCGGATTGGGCCCGTAGGTGTTGTCGAGCATCCGGTCGATCCGCCGGCTTTCCTCCTGTCGGATCTGCCGGGTGTAGTCCTGCCAGCCGTAAGGATCCCGATCCCGCGACGTCTGTGCCTGCATCGTGGTCGCGGAGGTGAGCAGGACGGCCAGGATGCAGGATCGGGTCATGCAATGAAGGTGTCGGGAATGACCGAGTTCAGGACTGCAGGATGCGTTCGCGGCGAGGGTCGTACGGGGTCCGGAGGTACGGCGTCGCCGGGATGCGTCGACCGTCGACGAGGAGCTCGTAGCGGCCTTCCAGAATCCATTCCGGGGTGACGAAGGACCCGGCATTCTTGACGTACCCGAGGGCGACACCGCCGCCGAGGGTGTGGCCGTAGCTGCCGCTGGTGGTATAGCCGACGCCGACTCCGTTGCGGAAGATGACCTCGCCGCCCCAGACCGGAGGCTCAGGGTCTTGCAGGACGAATTGGGTCAGGAGCTTTCGCAGTGGGCGCTCCCGGGCGGCAGTCAGGGCCGCCTTGCCGAGGAACTCCTTGTCCCAGGCGATGGTGAATGCGAGGCCTGCCTCGAATGGCGTTTCGTCGGGCGAGAGTTCCGCCCCGAAGGCTCGGTAAGCCTTTTCCAACCGGAGCGAGTTGATCGCGTAGTGGCCTGCTTGGGTGACGCCGAGTTCCTTACCTGCGGCCTTCAGATGTTCGTAGACGTGGAGTGCCTGTTCGGTGGGCACGTGGAGTTCCCAGCCGAGTTCCCCGACGTACGTCAGTCGGACGGCGCGAACGGTCGCCATTCCAATGTTGATCCGCTGCGAGGTGCCGAAGGGGAAGCTGGCGTTGTCCAAGGCTGCGTCGGTGACGCGGCTGAGAAGCTGTCGGGAATTCGGACCCATGACCCCGATCACCGACCAGGCCGTCGTGATGTCGACGGCTTCGGCGCGATGCCCGCTCAGGTGTTGACGGAGCCAGGCAAGGTCCCGGGTGGCCTGGACGGAACCGGTGATGAGATGGAACTCCTCTTCAGCAACCCGGATTACCGTCAGGTCACTTTCGTAGCCGCCTCGCTCGTTGAGCATCGGCGTGTAGACGACGCGCCCGATGGGCACGTCGACCTGGTTGGCGCACAGGTACTGGAGTCGCGAGGCTGCGTCCGTTCCGCGAACCAGCAGTTTGCCGAAGCCCGTCTGGTCGAAGAGCGCGACCCGTTCGCGGCACGCGGTGTGTTCGAAGGCGTGGTTCGCGAACCAGTTCTGCCGCCCGAAGCTGTATTCGACCTCCGGCTGCGCGGCGCAATCCGGCGCCTTCCGCGCGAACCAGTTCGGCCGTTCCCATCCGCCCTTGGTCCCGAACAGGGCGCCCGCGGATTTCAAGCGGTCGTGAAGCGGGCTGAGCCGGACATTCCGGGCGGTGATGGGTTCGCGGTTGGGCCAGGCCATTTCGTAGTGCAGACCGAGGGATTCGGTGACGCGGTCGCGGAGGAATCCGCGATCATTGGCCCACGGCCCGAAGCGCCGGATATCGACGCCGGAGAGGTCATACGGCATGGCGCCGCCAGTGATCCATTCGGCCAGCGCCTTGCCCGCGCCGCCGGCACAGGCGATGCCGGCCGAGTTGAATCCCGCGGCGACGAACAAGCCGCGGAGTTCCGCCGTTTCCCCGAGCAGGAAGTTGTTGTCCGGGGTGAAGCTCTCGGGTCCGTTGACGAAGCGGCTGAAACCGGACGCCTTCAGACCGGGGATCCGGTGCAGACCCTCGGCGAGTGGTTGGGCGAACTTGGGCCAGTCTTCCTCAAGCAGACCGAAGGAGAAATCATCGGGGACCTTGGGTACGTCCCAGATCTTGGTCGTGCGCTGGAAGGCCCCGAGCAGCACACCGCCGCCGCCCCCGTTCGGAAGGTCCTCACCGCGGAAGTAGATGGAACCGTCCATGTCGCGCGTGCAGGGGCAGTTGCCGTCGGCACCGGCGAGCGCGTTGCTGACGACATAATGATGCTCGACCGGGTAGAGCGGAATGTTGACTCCGGCGGTGAGCGCGAGTTGTCGGGTCCACATGCCGCCGGTCAGGACGACGTAGTCGGCCAGGATGTCGCCGACATTGGTTTTCGCTCCGAGGACGCGGCCGCCGCGGTGGATCAGGCCCAGGACCCGGACTCCTTCCCGAATCGTCGCACCGGCCGCCCGGGCACCCTTGGCGAGTGCCAGCGGGACCTCGCCGGGGAGGACCCGGCCGTCATGCGGGATCCAGAATGCCCCGACGAGATCGTCGACGCGGATGCACGGGAACTTCGCCTGCGCTTCCGAGGGCGAGATTTCATGGCATTCCACGCCGAGGTAGGAGGCGACACCGGTGGTTCGGCGGAATTGGACGACGCGTTCCTGGTTCCGGGCGAGCAGGAGGCTGCCAACCATCCGCCATCCGACGTCGTGTCCGGTGATCTCCTTGAGCCGGGCGTAGAGGTCTGCGGAATCCTGGTTGATCCGCATCATGCTGCTCGAAACGCGGAGGCGGCCGACCATGCCGGCAGCATGCCACGACGTGCCGCCGGCGAGCTTGTTCTGCTCCAGGAGGACAACGTCCTTCCAGCCGAGTTGGGTCAGGTGCCACGCGACCGAGGTGCCGGCCACGCCGCCGCCGATGATGAGGACGCGGGTGTGGGAAGGAATGGAGTCGCTCACGTCGATGAGTGTGGACCTTTGCACCGGAAAAGGCATCCCCGAGGGTGGGGACGGGAGCGCATGTTGAGACTGCCTCCGGCTGGGAACAGGAACGCGGTGGCGATGTCCTCATCGCCTTGGGAAGGGGCTGGAGAGGGCAACGGGGACGTTGCCACTCCGTTCGAGATGCGGGCAGGTCCAGATGCTCCCGGGAACGGGTCGACGATTGCTTCGATGCCGGGTTTTTATCAGTCTGGAAGCGCTGCTCCCATGAAGTCCCTCCGCGTCCTAGGGGCGCTTCTCGCCATGTCGATCTCCGCAATCGCCCAGAATGAACCGGTGCTACCGCTTTGGGCTCCCGGGTCCGTTCCGGGTGCCCGGGGCGATGGAACCAACGACGTCCCGACTCTTACCGCGTACCTTCCGGAAGTGGAGCGGCGCTCGGGCGCTGCGATGGTCATCTGCCCCGGGGGTGGCTACGGACATCTGGCCCAGCATGAAGGCCGCGACTATGCGCTGTTCCTCAATCGCGAGGGCATCGCGTGTTTCGTCCTCAAGTATCGCCTCGGATCCAATGGCTACCGGCATCCGGCCATGTTGGAGGACGCGGCACGGGCAGTGCGTCTGGTGCGGGCGAGGGCGGGGGAATGGGGAGTGGATCCCGGTCGCGTGGGGATCATGGGAAGCAGCGCCGGCGGACATCTGGCCTCGACCTTGATCACGCACTTCGACTCCGGGCGGCCGGATGCGGCGGATCCGGTGGATCGGCAGAGTTCGAGGCCATCCTTGGGCATCCTGTGTTACCCGGTGATCTCGTTGGGAAGGCACACCCACCAGGGCTCGAAGAACAACCTGCTGGGTGGCGATCCGTCGCCGGAACTGGTCGAGGACCTGTCGAACGAGAAACGGGTGCGCAAGGACGGTCCGCCGGTGTTCCTCTGGCACACCGTCGAGGACAAGGCGGTCCCGGTTGAAAACTCCCTGATGTTCGCGCAGGCGCTGCGGGAGGCCGGGGTTCCGTTCGACCTTCACCTCTACGAAAAAGGGCGACATGGAATCGGCCTGATGGCGAAACCGCCCCAGTTCGAGAACGCCCATCCTTGGGCGGCGGACCTGGTCTTCTGGCTTCGGGCGAACCGGTTTGGCCGCTGATTGCCCGGCTAGCTTCAGGGCTTCGGGTTGAGGTGACGGCGGAAGTACTCCGCGGTGCGTTGCCAGCGTTGTTCCGCGACGACGGGGTCGGGCACCATGTGGGTGAACCCGGGAAGCGGCAGCACGTCGAACGGCCTGCCGGCTCGAAGCAATGCATCGGTGAGGCGCAGCGTGTGCCGGAAGAAGACGTTGTCGTCCCGGGTCCCGTGGATGAGCAGCAAGGGACGGGACAAATCCGCGGCCCATGGGAGGCAGGAATTCTCCCGGTAGGCAGCCTCGGTTGCAGTGCCCGGCGGCACGCCCATGTAACGCTCGGTGTAGTGCGTATCGTAATCCTCCCAATCCGTGACGGGAGCCCCGGCCACCCCAGCCCGGAAGAGATCAGGACTTCGGAGCACGGCATAGGCGCTGAGGTAGCCCCCGAAACTCCATCCGGTGATCCCGACCCGGGCGAGGTCCATCTCCGGGTTGCGCGCGGCGAGTGCCCGCAGGGCGGACGACTGTTCTTCCAGAGGAACCGATCCCAGCTTGCCATAGATCGCACGTTCCCAGTCCCGTCCGCGGCCCGGCGTTCCACGGCCATCCATGGCAACGACGACGAACCCCTGATCGGCAAGCCACTGGTCCGTCAGGGACGAGGCCAGCGTCTGCTTGACCACCTGTACGTGCGGCCCGCCGTAGACGCTCACGATCACCGGGTACTTCCGCCCGGCGTCGAACGACGACGGGCGAACAACCTTCGCGTGCCAGCCTTCACCTTCGCCGACCTTCTGGAAATCGGCGTGGATTGGTCGGTTGGGTTCTTCGGCCACGGATGGCAGGTCGCCGATCGGGCTTCCATCCGCCCGGAAGACCCGGCTTCGCGGCATCCTGCCAGGCGTGGCGGTGGTGATCACCCGGGTACCTGATTCCTCGGCGATGGTCGCGGTGTGATGGCCGGGTTCGTCTGTGATCTGGATCGGGCTGGATCCATCCAGATCGACGGTCCAGACGTGCTGCTGGGTTGGATCCGGGCTGGCATGGAACCACACACGCCGCGAGGCTTCATCGAAGGATAGGAACGCTTGCCAACCGATCTTCCCCGGGACGAGGACCCGGTCCAGCGCTCCATCCGCCCGGCGGATTTCGAGTTCCCAGCGGCCGGAGTTCTCTGAGGTCCACAGGAAGCGACGACCGCCTTCGATCCAACGGGGAGAGGAATGGTCCAGGTTGACCCAGGCGGGATCCCGCTCGACGAGGAGGGGCGTCGTGCGGCCCGACGAAGGGTCGGCCTTCAGGACGACCAGTTCGTGTTGGTCGCGCGACTGGACCGTGATGGTGAGTCCTCCGGCCTCGTGCCACTGGGCTCGCGCCAGGTAGGGGTGACGCGTTCGGTCCCATTCGATCCATCGGGTCCGGCCACCCTTGGCACTGGTGATGCCGAGCCGGACGGAAACATTGGCCTTGCCAGGCCGCGGGTAGTACTGCGGGGCGGACGCCGCTCCAGGCTGGAAAGGGTCGCCTACCTGCCAGACCTCAACATCCCGGTGGTCGGCTTCGGCGTAGAGGATCCGCTTCGAATCGGGCGACCACCAGAAGCCGGTGGATCGAGCCATTTCTTCCTGCGCGACGAATTCCGCTTCGCCGTGCGTCAGCACACTGGATCCGCCCCGTGTGACCTGTACCTCGCGTCCGCCGCTCACCGGGCAGGTCCACACTTCGTGGTTCCTGACGTACGCGACGCTTTTGCCATCAGGGGAGAGTTTGGGGTCGGTGACCGCGGCCCCGACTGGAAGGGCCGTCGCCGTGCCAGTTCTCGCATCAACCCAGTAGAGACGCCCGGAAAGCGGAACCAGGAGATGGGTTCCATCCTTGGAGGATTCGAATGAAACAAGGCCTCCGGCCGTGACGCGCTGGCGTTCACGGCGTGCCATTTCCTCCGGGGAAAGCTCTTCGCGATGGCCCGAAAGCAGTTGGGTCGCGGTGAGAAGTTCCCGCGTTTCCCCCGTTCCCAGGTTGAATTCGAGGAGGGCCTGCCGGGGATCGCGTGGACCGGATCGCAGGAACAGGATCCTTTGGCCGTCCGGCGTAAAGGTGGGCCGGGTCGGGCGTCCCAACTGAAAGTTCCGAGTGCCTGAAAGTGCCCGCAGCCACGGATCGCCTTGGCTTGGGGCTTGAGCCAGCAGCGTGGCGCAAGCGAACGCGAGGACCCATGGGGCAATGCACCGGGCGAGGCGGACAGGCATCGACATGAGTTGGAGTGTGCCGAGCGTGGGCTGGCAACGGAAGTCAGCGTCACCGGTTGAAGACCGGGTCGATTCTTGCCGGACGTCCGGCTTTCTGGAGGGTAGCGGAGTCATGTCGAGATCCGAGACGCAGGAAGGGCGAACCCGTGCTGGTGTGCTGGCCGCGGCGGCGTGCTACCTGATGTGGGGGTTGGTCCCGCTTTACTGGAAGCAGTTGAAGGCAGTGGACCCGATCGAACTGATCGCCCACCGGCATCTGTGGTCGATGGTGATCCTCCTGTTGCTTCTCGGGCGATGGGGCGGGTGGGGCGAGGTCCGAGCGGTGCTCGCGTCCCGCTCCGGGATTGGTCGCGTGCTTCTCGGAGCAGGTCTCCTGACCGCCAACTGGCTAGTCTATGTCTGGGGCGTGAACACCGGTCACATCGTCGAGACGAGCCTCGGATACTTTCTGGTTCCACTGTTCAGTGTCCTGGCCGGTCGATTCCTGCTCGGGGAACATCTCCGCCGGCTTCAGTGGACGGCTGTCGGTCTGGCGGCGGGCGGGGTGGCGGTGCTGATGCTGCAGGCGACGCGGGTGCCGTGGATTGCCCTGATGCTGGCTGGGACGTGGGGATGCTACAGCATCCTTCGCAAACGGGCGACGCTGGGCGCGGTTCCCGGGTTGGCGGTGGAGACATTGCTCCTGTCGCCGTTGGCCATCGGCTACCTGATCTGGCGGCAGCGGGTAGGCGCGGGCGTCCTTGGGCGAGCCGATCTCACGACGCATCTCCTCGTCCTGAGCTCCGGCCTGGTGACGGCGGTTCCCCTCCTGCTGTTCGCGCACGCCGCCCCCCGTATCCGTCTCTCGACCCTGGGCCTGCTCCAGTACATCGCGCCGACTGCGCAGTTGATGCTGGGGGTCTGGGTGTACGGCGAGCCGTTTTCACAAAGCCGTCTGACCAGCTTCGGACTCATCTGGTCCGGTCTGGTCCTGTATTCTCTCGACAATCTTTCCGCGCAACGCCGGGGGACGACGGCTCGCGCAGGCGAGGTCATGGACGGTCCGTCGCCCGGAGCTCGTCCAGGGCGCGAGTGACCGCCTCTTCATCGTACTTGAGGCTGCGGGCCTTGTTCAGGTCTGCCCGGGCGCTGGCTGCATTGCCGAGAGCGGCGTAGGTGATGCCTCGGTAGTAGTAGACCGAACCGCCCGGGGCCTTCTGGAGGGCCAACGTGAGCGACTCGACCGCTTCGGCGTAGCGCTTGAGGCGATACTGGGTGCGGCCGATCCGGAAGGGGACGTCCTCATCCGTGGGATCGACGGCGAGTTCGGCCTGGTACTCGGCCAGGGCAGACTCGTACTTCCCGAGGCGCTCGTAACAGGAGCCGATGTTGAAGTGGGAATTGTTGCGCTTCGGATTCCGGACGAGGGCTTTGGAGAATTCCTCGATCGCCGCGGCATACTGGCCGGCGCGGAGCAGTTCCATGCCCGCATCGTGGAACGTGTCGGCGTTGTTGGAAAAGCTGGCTCGGGCCGCCACGTAGCTGGCCTTGGCGGTCTTGAACTTGTCGTCGAACTCCGGCACCGACTCGGCCACCACCTCACGCCAGCGGCGCGCGATGGAGGATCCGTGAAGGACGTCGTGGTACACCGTGAAGTCGACCGGGTCGAACTTCATGACACTCGACAGGGCCTCCTGCACGTCGGCCAGGTTCAGGTGTGCCTGAATGCGTCGCTTGAAATCATCAATGCCGCGCTTCCGGAGTCGGGCGCACTCGAACTCCAGGGCCGGGAAGTCCAATGTGTTCACTGGTGCTTCGATGCCCTTGACGGTGTCGTAGGCCCGCGTTGTCAGGAGGCCGTAGG
Organism: Limisphaerales bacterium; assembly: GCA_965284395.1. Classification (GTDB taxonomy): domain Bacteria; phylum Verrucomicrobiota; class Verrucomicrobiia; order Limisphaerales; family UBA9464; genus UBA6176. The sequence goes on from OZ260084.1 coordinate 3,855,933, forward strand.
GCATCCAGTCCGTCCGCAGTCCGTTCTGCTTCCAGAGGAAGTCGGTCAGTTGGGGGTTCTCTGCGATCTTCCTCGCGTTATGCGCTCGGAGGGGCTTTTGCGAGCAGAGGACCAGGTAGTAGGTGGACTGGATGCAACCGAGCGAGCACTCCGGGAAGACCTGCTGCAGGGACTTCAGGATGATGTTCAGACCCTTGTCGCCCACCCGCGAATCGACCCAGGTCATGTAGACGCCGTCGTCGGTCATCCGTGCCCGGACGGCCTCGAAGAAGTCCTTCGTGTAGAGCTTCGATGAACTGAAGTAGAGCGGCGTGGTCACCGTGTTGACCACCAATGAGTACTTCTCCTTTGAAGACTTGGTGTAATGGATTGCGTCGTCGACGTGGATCGTGAGCTTGGGACGGAACGACTCGATGTCGAAATTCCATTCCTTCATCCGGAACAGGTTCTGGACGACGATCGGGTTGATCTCCACGGCGTCGATCTTGTCGAACAGGAGGCACACCGACCCCCCTGTCGCCCCGGAGCCCAGCCCCAGCACGAGGGCCTTGTCCGTCCGCGGCGCGTAAAGCGAAGCGTACGCTCCGACCAGCTTCTCGTACGGTGCGTTGAGTCGGAAGCTGATGAATCCGTTGATGAAGAAGTAGGCGTTCCCGCCGTTGCGGTTGATCGAGAACGTGTCCTGATAGCCCTTGAATCGCTCGGGCGAATTCATGCGGCCGAGGGAGGTCTTGAGATCCTCAGGGGAATGGAATGCCGTGTGCCCGGCGTACAGGAGGTCCTCGTTCCACGCCGTACGGTGCAGGATCAGGAGTGCGGCGGCGGCGCCCGCAGCCGCCAGCCACGAAGATCCCCGGAACCGGTGGAACACCAGGATCGAAGCGATCACCATCAGGCCGACCAGCACGATCAAGGCGCCGTAGTCCAGCAACCGGTGCAGTCCAAAGGCCATCAGGATGAAGCCGAGGGCGTTGGCGATCGAAGAGATGAAGAGCAGGTGTCCGGATTCCCGCGCGACGTTCTTCTGCTCCTGCAACAACGCGGGAATGGTCGCGCCGAATGTGATCGCTGGGACCGCCATGGAGCCAACGATGAGGGCAAGCTTGAGGAGGACAGACGAGAAATAGTCCTCAACCGCAGCAGCGTAATTCGACGTGTAGAGGCGCGCCATCCAACCGAAACAGGCGATGAGCCACGCAACGCCAGCCGCGTTGATCAGGAGCAGGTTCGGGAAGGAGATCCGGAATCGGCCGGCCAGGGCTGAACCCACTGCGATCCCGAGGAACACGACCGACAGCACCAGTGCGAACGTTTCCCGGAAGGGCCCGAGGACACACTCGGCAAGCTTGACCATCAGGAGTTGGAAGATGGCTGACGCCACGCTGACGATTCCGAGGGCAACGACATGCTCGCGGGGGAACACGGCCCGTTCGGAAGCGGCGGGGACCTGTGATCGGACCGCGTCGTATCCCACTCGAAGGGCGACGGCCACGGCAAAGTTGAGGCCTGCGATGGCGAGCATCGTGCCCCGGATGCCAAGGACCCGGAGCAGCCAGTACTCAATCAGCAGGGCCGTGATGGCGGCACCGAAATTGTAGATCGTGTACGCCCGGGAAAAGATCTGGCCCGAACTGACGCGGCTGAGGTAGCCGGCGAAGAGTGGCAGGCTGCATCCAATCAGGAACGAAGGAATGCTGAGGAGCAGCAGGCACATGAACACATTGGCCACCATCCCGTGACCAAACCAGCCGCCCGCCACGTAGAGCAGGGCATCGAGCGGCTTGGTTCCGATCGCGAACACCACACCGCAGGCCCCGATGCCCGCCTCGATCGCCCACAGGTGACGCCAGAGTCGGTGCGCGTGGAGCGTGCCAAACCCGATGCCGAGGAGGAAGGTCAGCAGGACCGCTGAACTGACGGCGAACTGATCGCCGATCAGGTTGCCGAGCGCGCGGCCGTAGAGGATCTCGTACGAGATCCCGCAAAAGCCCGAGGCCAGGAGCAGGGGGACGAAGCCGATGTCCTTGCGGGAGGGGCTGGTTGTCTTTGGCATGGCAGTGGTGATTCCGGGGGCGGGCAGGGGAGGACTGCGCACGCGTACGCCCGGAGTTGTCAGGCTACTTTCCGCGGTTTCCGGACGTCAACCGGGGTTTTTGGATCGCAGGTTGGGCCGAAGCCAGAACGGGTGTCCGGGCCAAGAGTTGAGCAACCTCCGGCCATCCGCGGATGGACGGAGAGGCGCCGAAGTCCAAGGTGGGCCTTGTCTTGGCTGCCGGTGCCAGTAGGGTCCCGGGCTTTCCGATCGTTGCTGAGATTGAATCACTGGAACCGAATAGCTCACTACTGAGATGAACGCTCCCATCCGAGTCGCGGTGACCGGCGCTGCCGGTCAGATTGGTTACTCGCTCCTCTTCCGCATCGCGTCCGGCGCGATGTTCGGACCCGACCAACCGGTCATCCTTCACCTGATCGAGATCGAGCCGGCGTTGAAGGTGCTCAACGGCGTCGTGATGGAGTTGGACGACTGCGCATTTCCCCTCCTTGCCGGTGTCGTCCCCACGGCTTCGCTGGATGAGGGCTTCCGGGGAGTGAATTGGGCCCTCCTGGTGGGGTCGGTGCCCCGCAAGCAGGGCATGGAACGGAAGGACCTGCTCGGCATCAACGGCAAGATCTTCACCGGCCAGGGCCAGGCCATCCAACGGAACGCCGCGGCCGACGTGCGGACCCTGGTCGTCGGCAATCCGTGCAACACGAACTGCCTCATCGCCATGAACTCCGCTCCCGAGGTTCCGAAGGACCGATGGTTTGCCATGACGATGCTGGACCAGAATCGCGCGAAGACCCAGTTGGCCCAAAAGGCCGGCGTACCGGTTTCCCAGGTCTCGAACATCGCCATCTGGGGCAACCACAGCTCCACGATGTATCCGGACTTCGCCAATGCCCGCATTGGAGGCCGGCCCGCTCCGCTCGTGATCGGCGACGATGCGTGGTTCGCCGACAAGTTCATCCCGACGGTGCAGAAACGCGGCGCGGCCATCATCGAGGCCCGCGGCCTCAGTTCGGCCGCGTCCGCCGCGAATGCGGTCGTGGATACCGTGCGTGCGCTCAACACGCCGACGCACCCCGACGATTGCTTCTCCGTCGCCGTGTGCTCGGATGGCTCCTACGGCATCGAGAAGGGCCTGATGTTCAGCTATCCGACCCGCAGCAATGGTCGCACCTGGGAAACGATTCAGGGAGTTCAGCTGAGTGAGTTCTCCAAGGCCCGGATTGCCGCCACCGAAGCCGAGTTGAAGGAAGAGAAGGCTCTCGTCGCCGACTTGCTGCCGAAGTAATCCGATCGTCGAGCTGGTGGGTGCAGATCGCTGCGCCCGCCAGCGTCGGTCCACACGGGGATTGCGGCGGGCGTGCGCTTGCGTGATCGCGTTTCCGTTCAGCGGCGCTGACCCCTCGCCGGACCGATCCCGACGATTTCGACCAGGACCTGCTGCAGGACCCGCGCCTCGTCAGCGTCGCTGCTGACGAGCTTCCGGTTGGCCTCCAGCAGGAGCTCCATGGCTCGGACCAGTTCAGCGGACTGGAAGTTCTCGGCCTGACGAGCGGCCTGAAAGAGTACGAAAGGGTGGCCGGAAAGCGGGTTGTACCGCTTGTCTGACGGCATCTGCTCCACCGGGATCCGCTCCAGTTGGGCCTTGAACGAGTTGTATTGGTTGGCTGGCTTCAGGTATCCGGCAGACATGAGCTCCCGGATCAGGATGAGATTGCGGACTTTCGAGATCAGGCCGTAGAGCAGTCCGATCTCTGACTTCTTCTTGTCTGCTCCCGTCCGGATTTCCCAAAGCTCCTCGTCGAGGGTGCGGAGTGCCTTCCCGAGGTTCCGATCGCCCACGGCCTCCGACAGGGCGAAGGCCTGCGCCGTCTTTTGCCGGGCGGTCACGGCCTCTACGTCGCTCCGGGTTATGGTGGCTCGCCCGGCTGTGTAGAGGATGAGTTTTTCGCACTCCTGTGCGAGCAGTCGCAGATTTGGCCCGATGCGGGTTACCAGCTCCCCGAGGGCCTCGTCATCGATGCTCCGGCCTCCCGCCTGAAACGCCCGTATCGCCTCGGACTCGGCCTTCGTTCCCCAGTCCTTGTCGTCCGCGCTGAGGGCCGCGAACGTTTCGACGAGGCCCAGCTTCTCGATCGTCTTGAACAGGCTCCGACGCTTGTCTGCCTTCGAGGCTGAAATCAACAGGCGCACCCCCTCCCATCGGAATGACTTCAATTCCTCCGCGAACTCCCCTAGCGCCTCGGTCACCGCGCTGGATCCGCTGGTGCGGTCGTCTCCGAGGAAGGTGCAGTTCTGGAACCAGACGAGCTTGGGCCCCCCGAAAAAGGGAAGCGTCTGGATCGCTTCGCGGACCCGGCCGAGCGCTGCCAAGGCGTCACTGGCGTTCGAGGCGGATCCATCGAGCAACTCGTGATCCATGCCGCCAGCCGCCTTGCGCCAGGCTTCCCAGGCTTGCCGCGCCCGCTGCTGGATCCCGAAGTCGTCATCCCCAGTCAGGAGAAGAATCGGCGTGGTCTCCCACGAGTGGGAGACCGAGCCTGCCGCTGCGGCGCTGGAGGGAGTTCTGGCCATGTTCCGGTCAGCTGGGCTCGGAGCCGGAATCCCCAGACTCGTCGTCGTCGCCATCCTTCTCCCGTTGCTCGTTCAATCGGGCGAGGACCTCCGACATGTCCTCCACCTCGTCAAACAGCCGACGCGCGACGTAGACCGGTCGGCGCGATGCAGCGGCAATGGCAAGGCAATCGGACGGGCGTGCATCCAGTTCCACCAGCTTCTGTCCCAGCTCATTTTCCTGCTTGAGGATCAGCCGTGCGAAATAGGTGGAACTGCGCAACTCGGTGATCACCACCCGTTCCACGGTGATGCCAAAGCCCTGGAACACATGTCCGATCAGGTCATGGGTCAGCGGGCGGTCCTTGGGTGTGCCGCGAAGCGCCATCCCGATGACAGCACCCATGTTGTGCTCCACCTGGATCACAAAGACCTTCTCGTCGTTCCCCACGAAGAGCGCAACCCCGCTGTTGGCGGGAAGGATGCCCCGGATCTGGACCGGCACGACGTCCTGTTTCATCGGGCGAGGTTGGAACCGGTGGGCGAGTCGGGCAAGCCTTCAGCTCGCGGTTTCTCGGGCATCGACCTTCACGTTCGTCCCGTTTTCGGAAGGTGGGGTAGCCGCAGGATGGACGCCGAAGCAGGTCCGTGGCGCAATCGGGGCGCGTGAACTGGCTACCGAATGACAACAGGCTGGCGGCAGGTCCGGGAGGCACTCGATGAATCTTCCTCTTCCCGAGGCTGGGGACATGCATCGGCTGCGGGCCGCCCAGGGATGGATCGAACTGGGCCTTCCCGCCGAGGCGACGGCGGAACTCGATCAGCTGAGCGCTGAAGCCAAGTACCACGCGACGACCCTCGAATTGCGGTGGGCCATTGAGGCGGAGGCGGAAGCGTGGGATCGCGCGCTGAAGCAGGCCGAGTTGCAGGTGGGTGCCAATCCAACCCTGGTCAGCGGATGGATCCATCGCGCCTACTCGCTCCGCCGCGTGAAGGGTGGGGGATTGGAGGCAGCCCTGGCGGCTCTCCTCCCAGCGGCCACCCTGTTCCCGGAGGAATCCATGGTTGCGTACAACCTCGCGTGTTATCTGGTGCGGTTGGATCGCGTCGAGGAAGGGTGGCGATGGTACGTGGAAGCCGAAAAGCGCGGAGACTCGGCAACGGTTCGGAAACTGGCCTTGGATGACCCGGACCTCCGGGAGATCTGGCCTAGGATCTCGGCGGCAGGTGGGCGTTGACCCCCACTTCGATTCAGCGCAATGGCAGCCAGGGATCGTTGGATTGCCGGTGCCATTCCCTGCCGGATTCTGCCCGAAAGCGGGCGTTGGTTGGCTTCCGTAGGGAGGTGGTCTGCTGGAATCACCGGGTGTGATTCCAAGGTTGGCTGGCCCGGGACGCTTGACTTAACAGGGTGCCCATGACACTCCGTTCATCGTGTCGCGCCGATCTGGGCATCGAGAAATCCTTGGCACCATCGGCTCCCCGATGGTCCGGGCGATTTGAGTTCCCCAACTCTACCCCGGCCAATTGACCGAGAATCGTGCGAGACATCATTACTGCCATTAACCCGAAAGCATCGTCAGCAAAGTCAAGTACCATGAACATTAGGACCCACTCCGGCCTGTCGCTGGGGCTCGCGGCGGTCATCACTGCCTTCGCCCTTCCTGCGATCCAAGCTCAAGAGAGCGACCGCGAGATGCGGACGCGCGACCGCCAGAACTACGAAGTCCTGGTGGGTGATTACTACACGGGCCGTTCGCCGTATTTCCGAGGCGGCGTGAAGCCCGAGGCCCCGGCCCCCATCGTGGTTGCCCAGGCCAAGCCTGCTCCGGCCGCGAAGCCGTCCGGCCCCTGCAGCACCACCACCACCGGTCTGGTCAACCTGACCAAGACCATGCCCTCCGAGGCCGTCCTCGGTGAGCCTTTCACTTACGAGCTCAAGCCCCTCGCGACCGGCTGCGCCGGAAACGTTGTGGTCACCGACACGCTCCCCGAGGGCGTCTCGCTCGTCAGCACCTCGCCGCAGGCGACCGTCAACGGCAACCAACTCGTCTGGAATCTGGGCAACCTCGACGCCGGCGAATCCAAGACCCTCAAGGTCACGGTTAAGCCTGAGAAGGAAGGCGCTCTTTTCTCCTGCGCCACCATCAAGGCTGATCCCCGCGTTTGCGCCCAGACTATCGTTGGCCGCCCGCAGCTGGCCATCGACAAGACCGGTCCGGAAATCGCCCAGCTCGGTGCTGATGTCGATTACAACGTGACGGTCAAGAACACCGGTACCGCCGTCGCCAAGAACGTCGTCGTGACCGACAAGTACCCGGCTGGTCTGGGTGGCGTGGCCGAGAAGACCTTCAACGTCGGTGATCTGGCCCCTGGTCAGTCCCGCACGATCCCGGTCAAGCTCAAGGCCGCCGAACGCGGCCGTCATTGCAACGTGGCGGTCGCCACGTCCAGCAACGCCGGTACCGTCCAGGACGACGCCTGCACGACCATCGTCAAGCCCGGCCTGAAGCTGGTGAAGACGGGCGACGACAAGCGCTTCATCAACAAGCAGGCCTCCTACAAGCTGGTGGCCTCCAACACGGGTGACACCGAGCTGACGGGCGTGGTCGTGACCGACACCGCTCCTCCGCAGACCAAGATCGTCAGCGCCCCGGGCGCTTCCATCGCCGGCAACACGGCGACCTGGAACGTCGGTTCCCTCAAGCCGGGCGAGAACAAGGAGTTCTCGGTCGTGCTGACCTCCGCCCAGGCTGGCAAGTGGTGCAATGTCGCCAGCGTGAACACCTCGCAGGGCCTGCGTGAGAACGCCGAAGCCTGCACGACCTGGGTTGGCATCTCGGCCATCCTCGTTGAGGTCGTCGACGATCCCGATCCCATCCAGGTCGGTGAGTCCACCCTCTACACCATCCGCATCACCAATCAGGGCAATGCAGACCTGACCAACATCAACACCGTTGCCCAGTACGCCAAGGAGGTCACGCCGGTGTCCTCGCAGGGCGGCACGGTCGATGGCAAGACGGTCAAGTTCCCGACGGTGCCTCGCCTCGGCGCGAAGCAGTCGGTGACCTACACCGTCACCGGCAAGGGCGCTGCTGAAGGCGACCATCGCCTCAAGGTCGTCGTGACCGAAGACCAACTGCTCGCCCCGGTCGTCGAGGAAGAGTCGACCCGCGTCTACTAAGACCTGGTTGACCTGAGAATTCGCAAGGCCGCCCCTTCGGGGGCGGCTTTTTTGTTTGGACCGGTCGGGTCGGAACGCGGGATCCTTCCGGCCATGCTTCCCCGGCTGAACGGCATCCTGGCCATCGTCTTTCTGGGCTTCGCAGCGCCGGTCGGAAACGCGGCGCCTTTGGAAGCTCTTCGCCCGGCCATCGTCCAGACGGATGACCAGTTGCTCGACGCAATCGAGCAGACGGCATTCGAGTACTTCCGGTCTGAGGCGGATCCGGCGACCGGACTGGTACGCGACCGATCCACGGCAAACTCCAAGTGCAGCATTGCCGCTGTCGGGTTTGGCCTGAGCACTTGGTGTATTGCCGTGGACCGGGGGTACACCTCCCGCGCGCAAGCTGCCGAACGGGTCCGGGCTACCCTCGCGACATTCCTCAATGGCCCGCAAGGGGACTCCCCAGCTGGGGTGATCGGACACCGGGGCTGGTTCTACCACTTTCTGGAGATGGACTCGGCGACCCGCGCGTGGAAGTGCGAGCTGTCCTCCATCGACACCGCCTTGTTCCTGGCCGGGGCCTTGGATGCTTCCCGGTTCTTCAACGGCTCGGATCCGGTGGAGCGGGAAATCCGGAAGATGGCAGGAGAGATCTTCGATCGGGTTGATTGGCGATGGATGTGTGACGGGGCAGATGTGTTGTCGATGGGATGGCACCCGGAACGAGGGTTCATTCCGAGATGTTGGGTGGGCTACAACGAAGCGATGCTGCTGTACGTGCTAGCACTCGGGGCATCGCGTGATCCGCTTCCGGCCAGGAGTTGGGACGCCTGGACCCGCGGCTACCTCTGGACGACGCACCATGGTCAGTCGTACCTCGATTTCGCCCCGCTGTTTGGGCACCAGTATTCCCATTGCTGGATCGACTTCCGAGGGCGGGCCGATGCCTGGATGCGGTCCCGCGGGATCGACTACTTCGAGAATTCCCGGCGCGCCGTGCTGGCCCAGCAGGCGTATTGCGTCGCCAATCCGGGGCGGTTTGCTGGCTATGGCTCGCTGCTTTGGGGGATCACGGCCTGCGACGGACCCGGTGGTTACGGGGCGCGCGGCGCTCCGCCGGCTGAGAATGATGACGGGACCCTGGCACCCACGGCGGTCGGCGCATCCCTTCCGTTTGCGCCGGAGATCTGCCTGCCCACGCTCCGGAACATCCACCAGACATGGGGCAAGAGGCTGTGGACGAAGTACGGCTATCGGGATGCCTTCAATCCGTCGCAGGACTGGGTGGCAACGGATGTCCTCGGGATTGATCAGGGCGCGATGGTCCTGATGATCGAGAACCACCGTACTGGTTCAGTTTGGAAGCGGATGGAAGGACACCCGGTCATCCAGCGCGGCCTGCGGCGTGCGGGGTTCAAGCGGTTGGCACGATGAATTTTGGGGTTGAATGGAGTGGCGTTTGATCGGTCGAAAGGGCACTCATTTGTGGCATTGTTCTCCATGAAGACGACCTACGGGATCGGAATAGCTTTGGGCCTCGCGTTTGCCTGCGTGGCGACGGCAGCTGAAAACTGGGCGCAGTGGCGTGGACCTTCGTTCAATGGTTCCACCGTGGCCCGGGGACTGCCCGGGGAATTGAGCCGCCAGAACATCCTCTGGTCCGCACCGCTCCCCGGTCCGTCTGGCGCGACACCGATCGTCTGGAATGACCACGTCTTCATCCACTCCCCGGATGAGTCCGGCAACCTCGCGCTCATTGCGTTGGATCGTCGATCCGGCAAGGAGCTCTGGCGACGCGAGGTGGGGATCGGGAACAAGGAAAAGGGGCGGAACAACATGGCGGCGCCCTCACCCGTGACGGATGGCGAGCGGGTGATTTCGCTCTTCGGTACGGGGGATCTGGCGGCTTTCGGAATGGATGGGAAGCCGCTCTGGAAACGGAGTCTCGGCAAGGACTTTGGCCGCTTCTCGGTGATGTGGATCTACGGCAGTTCGCCTTTGCTCTACGGCGGGAAGCTTTACATCCAGGTTCTCCAGCGGAATCCCATGCCGTCGGACTACCCGTTGTACGACGGCAAGCCCGAGCGGGAGTCCTTTCTCCTGTGCGTCGACCCGTCGAACGGCAAGGACGTCTGGCGGGAGGTCCGCAAGACCGACTCCACCCTGGAAAGTCAGGAATCCTACGCCACGCCAATTCCGTTCCACGGCAAGGACGGGACCCAACTCCTCATCGTCGGTGGCGATCATGTCAGCGGCCATGCCATCGCGGACGGAAAGGAGGTCTGGCGGGCGCGTCTGTATGAAAAGCGGGACGACTGGTACCGCATCGTGACCTCGGCCGTGACGCACCAGGGGATGATCTACGCCTCGGGTCCGAAGGGACAGCCTGTGGTCGCCATCCGGGAAGGCGGCAAGGGAAACGTGACCGAAACGGCGGTAGCCTGGCGGTTTACCGAGAGTCCCACGGACTGGAGCACACCCTTGGTCCTGGACGGAAAGCTGTTCGTGTTGGATGGAGGAAAGAAGGTTCTCAGCCGTCTTGACCCGGTGACCGGAGAGAAGAAGTGGAGCGGCAAGCTGCCGGTTCGGGAGGTGATCTGGGGTTCGCCAACCGGCGCCGATGGCAAGATCTACCTCCACAGTGAGGAGGGGACGATGGTGGTTTGCGATGCCGGGGATTCGTTCAAGGTTCTGGGCAGTCTGACGTTTGAAGGAGAGGGACCGTGCCGGGGCAGCATCGCGGTGGCCCAGGACCAGGTCTTCGTCCGTACGGCGAAGAATCTGCATTGTCTGGGGCGAAAGTAAGTTTCCACGGAACCAGCAGGCCTTCATCCGTGTCACAGTCTGCAACGTCCGAGAATGACGCCCTCTGATTCGCATGAAGCGCGTGGTTGATCTGTTGATTGCTCGTCCGGGTCTGGTGAAACGAGGTTTGTTCTACCCGCGCAACCTGGTTTCCTGGCTCGCGTCCGGTTGCGTTATGGTGCTGGCCGGATGCGGCGAGTCTTCCCAGGCCGGGCCGGGTCCGGCCCCGATCGGTGAATTCGCACCGGGCGTCACCTACACCAACGAGCGCATCGCCAAGGGTCCCTGGTCGATCCATGTCGTCCGCGCCCGGCGGGATGCAGGCGAGTTTGGGTTCGTATCGGTCCACGCGAAACGCAGCGCTCTTGGGCTCGCGACCCTCAGCCAGCAGGTCCGGTCGATCCCTCCGGCTCTCGGGATCCCCGTCGCCGGGGTCAATGGGGACTTCTATCAGCGTGATCGCGCCTATGCCGGCGATCCGCGCGGCCTCCAGATCGTGGATGGCGAACTGATCAGCGCGCCCATCGGGGGCGTGGCGTTCTGGATCGATGCCGGCGGCCAACCTCACGCCACCAATATCCAGCCTCAACTCGAGGTGTCGTGGGCTCCGGGGGCTTCGCAGGCCATCGGCTTGAATGAGGATCGGCAACCCACTGAAGTCGTCCTGTACACGCCGTCCATCGGGGCAACCACCCGCACGTCCGGGGGGCGGGAGTGGGTGCTGAAGCCTGCTGGCACCAACGCCGCGGCCTCCGTTGCGCGGATTGGTCATTCAGGTCCGATGACGGTGGCCGAGGTGAAGGATGGGGGAAATTCCCCAGTGCCACCGGGCGCTTGGGTTCTGAGCGCCGGGCAGGGTGTCATCCGAAAGAATCCTGCGCTCGCGGGGGTGGGCGTTGGTGCGCGCCTCGACGTCCGCTTGGGTACTGTCCCAGATCTTGCCGGAGCCACCCAGGCGATCAGTGGTGGCCCTGTCCTCGTCCGGGGTGGAAAGGCCCTCAAGATCGTCCCGCCGAGGTCGGATTCGTACCAGTTCAGCTCCATGGTTGAACGGCATCCGAGGTCGGCGGTCGGATGGAGCCGGACGCACTTCATTCTGGTGGAAGTGGATGGGCGCCAGCAGGGGTTGTCCGTGGGCATGACTCTCGAAGAACTGGGTGCGACATTGCAGCGATGGGGAGCCGAGGAAGGCATCAATCTCGATGGCGGAGGATCCGCCACGTTCTGGTGCAACGGTGCCGTCCAGAACAGTCCCTGCGATGGGAGTGAACGCGGGATCGCGAATTCCCTGGTGCTCGTTCGCAAGACCGCCGCCCGCCCGTGAAACTTCTCTGGCGCATGAAATGCTCCTACGGCATGCGATTGAAACGGGTCGGCAAGGCAGCAGGCATCAGCCGTGGTGGGGCGGGGGGATGGGCAATCGCCCTCATCCTTGGGCTATGCCTGCGGGCTTTTGCCGGGCAGGGAACTGCGGCGGGTGCGGTGACGAACGTCCCGTCCCGGGCCGCTGGAGGCGACCGTGGATTCTCGTACCGGAATGACCAGAGGAGCGATCCGACGTGGTCGGTTCACGTGTTCAAGGTCGACCGGAATCGTCGCGACCTGCTCCTCACGAGTACAACCGGCTCGCACGGGGCGATCGGGATGAGCCGTTTGTCAGATCAACTGAAGGATCTGCCGGGCTCTTGGGGAACACCGATTGCGGCAGTGAACGGTGACTTCTACACCACCGAGGATGCCTAACAGGGAGATCCTCGTGACGTGCAGATCCGCAATGGTGAGTTGATCAGCGCACCAGCCGGCCACGCATCGTTCTGGGTGGATCGTGCGGGTGAGTTCCGGACGACCAACGTCACCTCCAACCTCCGGGTCCGGTTGCCCGATGGATCCGTGCACCCGATGGGCTTGAACGAGGTGCGCGAGCCCGAGGCCGTAGTCCTTTACAGCGCTGCGATCGGTACCTCCACGCGGACCTCGGGCGGCGTGGACCTGGTCCTGACGAATGTCCCCGGGGAGCCCTGGCTTCCGCTTCAGGTGGGCAAGCGCTTGAGGGCAAAAGTGAGTGAAGTACGCAATGGCGGGGATTCCCCGGTTCCACTGGATGGCTTGGTTCTGTCGGTGGGCTCCCGGATGCCCGAGGCGGTCCGCAGGTTGCCGGTGGGTTCGGAGGTGCGCCTGGAGTTTGAGACGACGCCGGATCTGTCCGAAGCTGAGACGGCCATGGGCGGTGGACCAACTCTGGTGCGCGCTGGAAAGGCCATGAGTTGGTCCAACATCCAGGTGCGGCATCCCCGGAGTGCCATCGGCTGGAACAAGACCCATTACTTCCTGGTCGAGGTGGACGGACGGCAGCCTGACCTGTCCGTCGGCATGACGTTTCCTGAACTGGCTGATTACATGGTGCAGTTGGGCTGTGAGGAGGCCATCAACCTCGACGGCGGCGGCTCGGCGACGATGTGGGTGCTCGGGCAGGTTGTGAACAGCCCTTCCGAAGGCCGAGAACGGCCCGGTGCAAACTCGCTGGTCGTGCTCAAGCGCCCGAATCCGGAGCTTCCGAGGCCGTGATCTGGCGGAGTGCCGTGCTCGCGATGATGCTGGGGTATCTGGCCCCTTTATGGGCTTTGGCGGCGGACTCATGGGCTTCCGGTCCCATCGTGGCGAGGATTCGGATCGAGTGTTCGTCGGCCGCGATCCTCGAATTGCGCGGTCAGCCCCGGAACTGGGGCGACTGCTCAGTGGCGGCTGATGGCAATGCGTCCGTGAAGGCCCGGATCCGGGTCAAGGGCTCCGTCGGCAGCTTCCGTCCCATCGACGAGACTCCGAGCCTCACCCTGGACGCGCAGACCGATGCTGGGGTCTTCCGGGGGGTGCGCCGTATCCACCTCGACAACTCCGTTCAGGATCCCGGCCATCTCGACGCCGCCTTCGGAGCCGAGGCGTTTCGCCGGATTGGAATCGAATCCCCACGGGTGCAGTGGGCGATCGTGGAATTGAACGGCCGGGACCTGGGCTGGTATGTCCTCAAGGAAGGATTCACCTCCCAATTTGCCCAGCGTGCCGGTTGGGGTGTCGGGACCGTCCTCGCCGAGCCCTTGGCGGGCGGTGATATCGGTGGGCCGTTCGACCTCAAGGCTGGTAGCGATGAATTGGAACGACAGCACGCCAGGGAGCTCTGGGCGCTTTTGGGCGACCTCAGCCGCCTGACGGATGTCGAGCGCCGATGGCAGGGCGTCGAGCGATGGGTGGGAATACGTGAGCTTCTGGACTTCTCTGCGATGGAAGTCGTTCTTGCGCATCGCGATGGTTACTCGTTGGCCCGGAACAACTACCGGTTGGTTTTCGCGAAGGATCGGGTTCGGTGGGTGCCTTGGGGAATGGATCAGCTGCTGGTTTCGGACGGGTTCACAGTGCAGCCTGAGTTTTCGGGGGAGGCGCTTCGCGCAATCCGAGGAGCCGGGGAATTCGAACCAGCGTGGCGGGATGCCGTGGAGCGGGCGAAGGGTTTGGCCCTCGATCCGGGATGGTGGGAGACGTGGATTCGGCAGACCCGGGATCGGATTGCACCCCAGCTGCGAAGCCGCGAGCGGGCCCAACTGGATGGAGGAGTCGTCCATCTTCGTCGGCGCCTGGAGGGGCGACGCCTGTTCCTGGACCAGGTCGTTTCGCAGTGGCGTGAACTAGCGCCGTCCTGGACCAATGGTGTGCTCAAGCTTTCCGGGTGGAAGGTGTTCGACGTGCCCCCGGAAGGCGGGGCGCAAAGCCTGACGAATCTCGCGGGCCTGGCCGGACCCGCGTTGAGTCTGGCCGCCGGTCCGGTGACTTCGTCCTCGTGGCGGTCAGCGGTCCGGTTGGAGCCGGGAAGCTACCGTTTCAGCGGTCGGGCACGCACTTCCGGTGTTCAGCCGCTTCCGTTTGGAACCCGTCAGGGAGTGGCATTGCGGGTGCTTGGGGAAGGGGTGCAATCCATGGAATTGGTGGGAGACAACAATTGGCGGGAGCTATCCGTTGATTTCCGCGTCGCCGACCAGCCCCGGATTCTGTCATTTGTCTGTGAACTTCGCGCGCGCGCGGGCCAGGGCTGGTTCGATCGTGAGTCGCTTCAACTGTTGAGATTGAAATGAACGCAGCACTGCAACCGAACCGGAAGTCCGGTGCTCCGGCGACGCCCGGGGCCGCGTGGCTTGGCGGAATGGCCTTCACCCTGATCGAATTGCTCGTGGTCATTGCGATCATCGCGATCCTCGCCGGGCTCCTCCTCCCGGCGCTCAGTTCGGCCAAGTCCAAGGCGAAGGTGACCGTCTGCATCAACAACCAGCGTCAGGTTTCCCTCGGGTTCCGGGTTTGGGCCAACGACAAGAACGACAAGTTCCCATGGAACCTGTCGCACACGAATGGCGGGTCCATCGATTCGCCCGACTGGACCGATCACTTCCGCCTCGCCTCCAACGAGCTCGCTTCGCCCCGGATCCTGCTCTGCGCCGCCGACAAGGAGCGCAAGCCCGGCACCAACTGGGTCGACCTCGATGGCCTGATGAACGTGAGCTACTTCATCGGGACGCTGGTGGATCCACAGAAGCCCATGACGATCTTCTCGGGTGACTTCAACGTGAACGGTGGCGGTGGAGGCTTCGACCCGTCCTGGAGCCAGTTCCTGGGCAACTCGATCGACGCCTCGTGGGACCAGCAGGTCCACCAAAAGAGCGGATGCCTCGCCCTGGCCGATGGCAGTGTGAAGCACACCAAGACGCCAGCCCTGCGGGCCCAGATCAGCGAGTCGATCGCAAATGGGATGAGCAACGTCGTCTTCTCCAAGCCCCGCGGCGTCTTCTAGGCGCCTTCCTTCCCGGATTGTCGACCGCTTCCGCCGGCCGATCCATGGCATTTCCAAAGTCATTCCAGATCTCCGCGATCGTAGCCGGCCTCGTGGGGGCGGCAGCCCTCGCGTCCACCTTCATACCCTGGCCTCCGGGCGAGGATCGCGCTGTTCCGGAACGGATCGGGCGGGAGATGGCGGCCGAGGCGCTGCGCCTGCGAGGAGCCAGTGGTCGGATTGTCGTGCTGGCGCGGGATACGGAGGAATTTCCCCAGAGGGCGGTCGATGCCGCACTCGCCAGCTTCCAGGCGGAGTTGGATCGGTCCGGTACCAAGGCTGAAGCCGTCCGCCGATTTCAGGTGGATCCGCTGCGCATGGTCCAGGTTCCGCCGGGCGATTTCTTTGAACTCATGCGCCGCTCGAAGGCAGGCGACGTCCTGGTTTCGTTCATGGGGCCGCCCCTGCTGAGTGAGCAGCAGCGGTCGACCCTCGGCAACATCCAGCCCAAGGTCGTCGCCTTCTGCCCGGGTTATCTGCCCCGGTACATCAATCTCGCCCTCATGGCGGAGCGCGGCCTCCTTCATGGCGGGGTGGTTGCCCGGACCGATGCGTCGGGTGATCGCTACGAAGGCCAATACGAGAAGTTCGTGGTCGGCGCAAAGCCTCGTCCCTGATCCATGCGAACCCGGAACTCCAGAACCAATGCGGCTTTCACGCTGCTGGACCTCCTCGCCGTGCTGGGTGCCTTGGTGTTCCTCGCGGCCCTGGTCCTGGTTCCCCTGGAGCGGGCAGGGCGTGCGAGCCATCTCAAGACCTGCGAGGCCAACCTGATGAAGGTTACCCGGGCCGTCCTCGATTTCGCCAAGGATCACTCGGACACGCTCCCCGCGCCCCAGGAGGGCCCCGGTGAGTTGCAGTGGTGGTACAAGGAACAGGTGAAGGGCTACGCCGGGTTCAAGGGGCCCTCGACTGCGCAGGATTTGCTCTTCGCCTGTCCGGACGATCGGGGGTACACGGATCCGAAGCCCTTCCACCAGACGGCCCGGTTTGACTACGGAAGTTATTGCTTCAACGGCGTGACATTGGCTGGGGTTCCAACCATCGCCGGGTGGCAGATGGGCTCGATCGCCGAGCCCCGGAAGACCCTCCTGATGATGGAGTGGACCGCTCACGGCCCGCTTTCCTGGCACCGGAGCCGGACCGGCCGTCGCAATGCCCCGTTCTACAAGGATGCCGAAAGCGTGGTGGGCTTTGTCGATGGGCGCGTGGCACTGATTCCAATCTACTACGATGGGTTCAACGCGGCCTATACCCGGGATCCCATCGCCGGATACGACTACCGCTATAGCGGGCGCTGATTTCGCTTCCTGCATCACTTTGTCCATCCATGAACGCGCATTCCTTTGAACCAGCGGGCCCAGCGATGCGGCCCCAACAACGCGGTTCCCGTTTCGTTGCCGTGCTGACCTCGCTCCTCACGGGGGTGGCTTTGGGAATCTCCCGCGCCGAAGCCGCGCCCTCCGTGACGCCATGGGAGCCCCTGTTCAAGGGCATCGACCTGATGCGCGGCACCAACAGCACCTCCTCGGGCGACTTCCAGAATCGGATGGTGATGTACTGCCTGCGGATTGACCTCCGCGATCCGGATGTTCGGCTGCGTCCGTCGCCGCGGATCGACGGTTTTATCCAGGGAAATCGGGAGACAGCCGGGATGACCGTGAGCCGGTTCGTCGAGACCCAGGGCGTGCAGGTGGCCGTCAACGCGAACTTCTTCGATCCCCAGGAATACTACCTGCCTGAGGGGACGCCGATGTACGTGTCCGGACTTCAAATCTCCGGTGGTCAGGTGGTGTCGCCCCAGAGCAACAGCCAGCAGACGGCGTCGGTGATGTTTGATGCCACCAATCGCGTCACGATCGTCCACACCAACTGGCCGCCGGTGTCGACGGCTGGGGTGGTGAACGCGGTCACCGGTGACTACCCGGTCGTCGTCAATGGTATCAATATCGGCCGCCAATACCTCAACCAGTCCGGGTTCATCCACGATACGAATCCCCGCACGGCGATCGGAGCCTCGCTCGACCGGCGATTCCTCTACCTGATGTGCATCGACGGACGTCAATCGCACAGTTCCGGCGCCCTCGATTATGAAACCGGCGCGTGGATGCTTCTCGTCGGTGCGTACGATGCCGTCAACATGGATGGTGGTGGGTCCGCCACGATGTCGATGGAATCAAGCGTCGGGACTGCAATCCGAATTAACCAGCCGAGCGCGGTCGCGGATTCCGGCAAGGAACGCACCGTCGGAAGCCATTTAGGAGTTTATGCAAGGCCCTTGGTCGGCTTCATCAACGACCTGTCGGCTATCCCGGATGATGTATCCGCATCCATCACCTGGACGACGACGGCCTTGGCCTCAACCCAGGTCGAATACGGGACCACGACGGACCTGGGGCAGTTCACGCCGGTGCAGACCGCGGGCAAGGCCAAGCACTCGGCACTCATCCGGGGACTTTCGCCCGGCACTGAATACTACTATCGCGCGGTCTCCGTCTCCGTTGCCGATGGCAGCGTGAACAGGTCCTCGATCCGGAAGATGGTCACCGTCAACTATGCGGTCCCGCAGGAGGTGATCCCGATCACGAGTGCGTGGCGCTTCTTTGGAGGCACGCTGGACGGCCAGCCGTGGATTCAGCCCTCCTACAACGACGCGAGCTGGGGCGGACCCGGGAACGGGGTCCTCTGGGCCCACACGACTCGCAACAGCCCGGCCACTGGCGTCGAACCCGTGGGCACTCGCATCACGAGCATCAATGGGGCCACTGGTTTCCCATTCATCACCTACTACTTCCGGACGCGCTTCAGCCTTCCTGCGGCTGCACCAGGAACCAAACTCCGCTTCGTGGGTCGGATCGATGACGGGGCTGTCCTCTATCTCAACGGCAAGGAACTCCATCGCCTGCGGATGGCGGATGCTCCCACCGAGATCACATCGTCCACCCTCGCGGTCGCGTTCGCATGCTCCGGCGATGCCACGTGCGACGACGTCTTTGAGACGACCGGTGACGGCTTCCTGGTGGCCGGTGACAACCTCCTCGCCGTCGAGGTGCACAACTACAACGCGCGCTCGGCCGACATGACCTTTGGCCTTTCCTTGGCTGTGGCCCAGCCCCGCGTCGAGTTCCCGGAGTTGAAACTGGTCACGGCCGAATCCGCCACCCGGATCGAATGGGCGCGGGGCGGCTTCCTGCTTCAGGAAGCACCGTCGCCGACCGGGCCGTGGACGGATGTGGCCGGACCGGTGGTCGCCAGCCCGTATGTGATCTCTCCGACGTCCGAGTCGAGGCTCTACCGGTTGGCGCGGTGATCCGCTGGTCCTTTCTGTCGCCATCCCGCTTGAGGCGGAGTGGCGATGTCCTCATCGCCTTGGGAATGTCTTGGGAGGGCAACGGGGACGTTGCCACCCCGGGTCGCGGGCGGCTCAAGCCGGACGCAGGAACGTCTTCAGGTAACGTCCCGTGTGCGATTCGCGCACGCGCACGACCTGTTCGGGGGGGCCCTCGGCAACGATTCGGCCGCCGCCTGATCCGCCTTCCGGACCGAGGTCCATCACCCAGTCCGCCTCCGCGATCAGGTCGAGGTTGTGCTCGATCACGATCACGGTGTGGCCGGCGTCGACCAGGCGTTGCAGGACCTCGACCAGGCGGCGCACGTCCTGCAGGTGGAGCCCGATCGTGGGTTCTTCCAGGATGAACAGATCCTGCCGGGCGGCCCCACGACGTCCCACGGTAGGGAGGCCGTCGGCGGGTGAGGGCTTCAAGCCCGTCAGCAGGTGCGAAACCAACTTGATCCGTTGCGCCTCGCCGCCACTGAGCGTGGGGCTGGTCTGCCCCAACCGCAGGTAGTCGAGTCCCGTGTCGCGCAGGGCTTCCAGCGGCCGCCGCATGCGTTGATGGGCGGCAAAGTACTCGATGGCCTCGGCCACCGAGAGGTCGAGGACGTCGGCAATCGACTTGCCGTTCCAACGGACGTCGAGAGTTTCCGGATTGAATCGCCTTCCACCGCACGTGTCGCAACGCACCTGCGCCGGCGGCAGGAAGTTCATCTCGATCGAGATCGAACCGGTCCCTTCGCATTGCGGACACCGCCCTTGGTTCGAATTGAAGCTGAATCGCCCGGGGCCATACCCGCGAAGCCGGGACTCGGGTGCGGACGCGAACAGTTCCCGGATGTGGTCGAAGAACCCGACATAGGTGGCCGGCGTCGAGCGGGGCGTTCGGCCGATGGGCGACTGGTCCACCTCGTGGACCGCGGTCAGTTCCTCGAAACCTGCAAGGCGCGGCCCGCTCTTCGCGGACTTGCCCTTGGCGAGGGCTTCGGTGATGGCGGGGAACAGGCAGTCCTTGACCAGCGTGCTCTTACCCGAGCCGGAGACGCCGGTCACGGCCGTGAAGCGCCCCAATGGAAACCGCGCTGTGACGTCCTGAAGATTGTGGAGTCCCGCCTTGTGCAGCGTGAGCCATCCCGATCGCGCCTTCGGATCCACCGGCCGACGCTGGCCACGGGCCGGATGCGTCGCACGGTCGCGCAGGCACCCGCCTGTGATCGACGTCGGGTGGTTGCTCAGTTCTTCCAGCGTGCCCGCGGCGACTACCTCGCCTCCCCGGACCCCCGCGCCTGGGCCGAGGTCGATGATGTGGTCGGCCCGGCGCATGGTTTCCTCGTCGTGTTCGACGACGACCAGCGAGTTGCCGCGGTCACGCAGCCGTCCGAGCGCATCGAGCAACTGATCGTTGTCACGGCTATGCAATCCGATCGTCGGCTCGTCGAGGACGTAAAGAACGCCGGAGAGGTTGGAGCCAAGCTGGGCCGCGAGCCGGATACGTTGTGCTTCGCCGCCCGACAAGGTCGTGATCGACCGGCCCAGTTGCAGGTAGCCGAGTCCGACCTCGCACAGGAAGCGGAGCCGTTCCCGGATCTCGGGGAGGATGTCGCGGGCGATGACGGCGCTGCGGTCAGTGGCCTGGACGCGCTCCGCCCAGGCGTAGGCCTCGGCGACCGTGGCGCAGGCAAAGGCGTCGACATTCGGTTGCTCGTCGAGGTCGTCCGGTTCCTTGCCCTTTGGCGCGGGAACGCAGAGGGGCAGTCGTACGGCCCGGGCATCCGGACGCAACCGGCCGCCCAGGCAATCGGGGCATGTCTCCCGCTGACCTTCGGCCCAGCGCCACCAATTCTCTTCGACGGCATCCGCGTTGGCGCCGCGGTCGACGTCGGGCAGGTGGAACAGTTCGCCGAATCCCCGGCACTTCGGGCACCACCCTTGGCTGGAGTTGTAGCTGAAGTTCTTCGGGTCAAGCGGCGGGAAACTCAGGCGGCACTTCGGGCAGGCACGCTCCGTCGAATGGACCGAGACCTCTCCCTTGGAATCGAGCGCCATGGCAACCCCTCGGCCGGCGCGCAGCGTGGCCTCGATCAGGGCGCGAAGCGCGTCATCCGGTGGGTGATTGCGCGGGATCGCCCCCGTCACCACCTCGAGGTCGTGTTCCTTGAAACGATCGAGCTTCTTCGGGAACGCCGTCTCTACGATCTCGCCATCGACCCGCACGAACTCACAGCCGTTCTGCTGCGCCCATTCGAAGACCTCGAAGTGGAATCCCTTTCGGTTCCGCACCATCGGCGCGAGCAGTTGGAGCTTCCCGCGCTTGCGGGCTTCTGCGCAGAGCGCGGCCGCGATTTCATCCCGGGTTTGCGCGGTGACGGCGACTTCGCAGTCGGGGCAGTGCTGGATGCCGATGCGCGCGAAGAGCAGGCGCAGGAACTGGTAGATCTCCGTCACCGTCGCGACCGTGCTCTTTCCGCCGCCGCGCGAGGTGGTCTGTTCGATGCTGACAGTCGGCGGAAGTCCGGCGATGAGGTCGACATCCGGACGCGCCATCTGTTCCACGAACTGCCGGGCGTAGGCGCTCATGGAATCGAGGAAGCGCCGCTGGCCCTCGGCGAAGAGCAGGTCGAACGCGAGCGTGCTCTTGCCACTCCCGCTGACGCCGGTGACGACCACGAACTTGCCCCGTGGGATGTCCACCGAGATGTCCTTCAGGTTGTGCTCGCGGGCTCCCCGGACCTGGATGGCGTCCGTGCCGGCGAGTTCCTCAGTTTGATTCCGCACAGGCGGACGATTCACCGCGGCTCCGGTTCCGGCAAGCGGGCGTCTTGGCTGCTAAGCCGTGTCCATGCAGTAGTAATCTCACGCGGAGCCGCGGAGAGCGCGCAGAGCGAGGCCGGTCACGACTATTATCCAACGTCGGCAACCAGTCACCCAACGGTGACTGACCAGCTTGCCCTCCAACTGGCCTTTCTCCGCGTCTCCGCGTCTCCGCGTGAACCTGTCCCCGCTTTCAGTCGCATGGTTACGGCTAAGGCCCCGCTCCAATCCGGAAGAATCCCGTGGCGTCGGCGGCGGGCATTTCAAACGGGCTGGTCGCTCCTGGAACCCGGTTCCATGGGCCCAGCAACGATGGGCCCGATTCGAGTCGGCCCCCAATGGATTCCCAGGTCAGGCGCACCCGGGGCTGGCTGGGGCCGGGCACCGACGTGATCCGCAGGGTGGGGTGCGATGTCATCACGCCGTTGAGCGTCATCGCTGGACTCGTCACCTCACCGCACCGCCCGCGCACGACGCATTGATAGAGGCCGTCATCCAGGGCGTGGCGGTCGACGGCCAGCGAGGCGTTGGTTGGGTTCGAGTACGGAGTACCATTTGCCAGGGGCACGCCGTTGCGCAGCCATTGGTAGGTCAGGGGCGGCGCCCCGGCTGCAATGATCCGAAGGAAGACGCGGTTGGTTCGTGGGTCATCCAGGAACTCCGGCGGGCGCAACAGGACAGGCTCGTCGGCGAGGATCCGTTCGTAGGTCCGGGAGGATTGTCCGCGAAGTTCTGCCTGAGGGCCGGAGTAGTTGCCGCCGAACTGGACCAGGGTCTGTCTCCGCTCGTCATAGGTGGCGGCGCAATCGATGGAATACCCGACCGCTTCATCGATCGTGTCGCGTTTCCACGAAGTTCCGTTCCAGCGCCACAAGGAGGTCTGGTCGAATCCGCCGCCGCCCCAGTAGACGACCTCGCGACGGAAGCTGTCGTACGCGATCCCGCAGCCGAATCCCGCCCAGGTCGGCGTGATGCCGAACCCCTCGAAGGTCTGTGGACGTGACATCCAGCGCTCGCCATCCCAAAGCCACGTGACGTGAAACAGGGTGCCCGGCTCGTTGGCAACCATGGGCGGGTGGACGGCGTACCCCCGCGCTTCGTCCCAGACCATCTGGGGCCGTGCGACGCTTCCATACTGGCTGCCGAAGAAGGGGCGATCGCCCGTCACCACCCGCTCGGTCCAGTTGGTGCCGTCCCAGGTCCAGATGTCGCCCGCCCGCGGATTGGGCAGTCGGGTGTCACCGCCATACAGGGTCGTGACCCGTTGTACGGGATTGTAGAACAGGGCGCCATGGACGCGCGGTGCAGGGCTGCGCGCCGGGAAGCGCTGCATCCAGTTCGTTCCGTCGTATTCCCAGGTTTCATCCGTGTAGAGGTCGCCGTGGAAGCCGTTGTTCGTCGCCCCACCAAAGAGCACCACACGCCCACGATGTGCATCGAAGGCCATGCTGAAACGGATCCGGGACGACGGCGAATTCGAGGGGAAGCACTGGGTCCAACGGGTTCCGTCGTACTCCCAGGTATCGTTGAGGTACGCGGCGGTGATGGTCGTGGCGTCGCGCAAGCCGCCGAAGAGCACCGTCCGTCCGCGCACAGGATCGTAAACCATCTGATGGTAGGACCGTCCCGCTGGCCCGTTGGTGTCGCTCAGGACGAAGGGCGGATTGGGATCGACGGTGACTTTCGCCACGCGGGTGGTGAGGGAGTTGCAGTTGTCCGAGACGATGCAGTCATAACTCGCATCGTCCCGATATTGCAGCGAAGCGAACTGAAGTCCGGGCCGAGCGGTTCCAACGACGCGGTCCGAGTTGGTCAGGGACTCAGCATTGCGGCGCCATTGGTAGCGGAGGGTGCCGTTACCCGAGGCCAGCACGTTGAGCCCCAAGCTGGCGCAAACGAGGTTGGTGGAATCCTTCGGCTCCACGCGGAGCCACACGCCTGCGGTGATCTCGACCGGTTCGGTCCACGCCGACCCGCAGCGATTGATGACTCGCGCCCGGTAGAATCCGTTCGCCGTCGGCGACATTCCTTCGAAGCGGAGGACATTGCTCTCGGCTCCGGCTACTGGGCTCTGCGATCCGAGTGAAGCCGTCCCTTGTGCGGAAAGCGGAATCCGGAACCACTGCACAGTGGCTGCGAAATCCGACTCGAACAGGAACCGGGCTTCCGCCGTTTCACCCGGGCAGACATGGACGTCCGCGGGTTGGCCGGTGATCAAGGGTGGACCTCCGACCCGAATGACGGCCTCGCGACTCAGGACGTGATTGCCGCAGGGATCGGTCAGTTCGCAGGTGTACGTTCCTTCCGCATCCCGGGTGACGGCAGTCAGGGTGAGCGTCCGTTGGTTGGCACCCTCGATGCGGAGGCTGCCCTTGTACCACTGGATGAACGGAGGCTCCATTGCCAGCGGGGTGATCGACAAAGACACCGAATCGCCGAGGCAGACCTCGGTCCGCGCTGCGGGTTGTTCGAGGAATTCGAGCAGGCCGGGCGCGTACTCCCACGTTTCGCGGGCGAGGGTGTTCAGGCTCGCAGGAATTCCATTCCAACCGCCGTAGACGACGGTCACGTCGCGGTGTTCGTCGTAGGCCATGGTGTGGCCGATTCGTGGGGCGGGGGCAGCCGGGAGTCCACCATCATCCTGCAGGTAACGCTGGAGTTGGACGTTGAGGTTCGGTCGCTCCGAGGACTGTTTCGGATCCCATTCCTGGAAGTGGAACGGCGCCGAAAGGACCTGCCCCGTGAACGTCGATCGGTCCACGCCCGCGTACTCCGCACACGCGACGCCTCCGTGGAGTTCGCCGGTGACGTACGCGCCGCCGAACGAGATGTAGCGGTCACGCCGCCGATCGTGGACGAGTTGGGTGCCGTACACGCGGCTCAGATCCGCCTGCCCGCATCGGGCGGGCGAGTGCCAGAGGATCTGTCGGGAGGTGCCCGGGAAACCCTGGTTGTCCGCAAGGAACTGGAGGTGGGGCAGGGCCTCGATGTAGGCCTCGTCCACGAGGCTGCCGACCAGGTTGTCCTT
The DNA here is from genome assembly GCA_965284395.1 of Limisphaerales bacterium. GTDB lineage: Bacteria > Verrucomicrobiota > Verrucomicrobiia > Limisphaerales > UBA9464 > UBA6176. The sequence goes on from OZ260084.1 coordinate 3,880,550, forward strand.
GGTCCGGGACTGGTAGATCTGCCGCAGTCCTCCGAAGGTGATGACCCGGCCGCGATCCAGGTCATAGGCCGCAGCGACCTGTTTGCGACCCAGTTCGTGGCGGAACCACAGCGTCCCGATCGTCGGAGGTTCGTCCGGGTCCGGCATGATCATCGGTCGAGGGTCCGCCCAGCGGCGGTCGATCCAGGCCTCACCGTTCCAGGCCCCGCTTCCTGAGGAGTAGTTCTCGCGGTTGTAGGCGTCCTGCCAACGTTCACCCCGGATGATCCGCGCCTTGCCTCCAAACAGTAGGACCAGCCCGCGGGTGTCGTCGTAGATCAGCGCGTGTTCGGCCCGTGCCCCCGTCTCACCACGATCGATCTCCGCGTTGTCCGGGTCGGGCGCCGAATACCCGGGGAAGTCTGCACGACGGACCCACTGGCCCCGGAGCGTGCCAGTCGCATCGGTCGAGATCCGGCAGGTCCAGGTGTCCCCGAGCTCGGTCTGCTCGGCGTGGCCGAATCCTCCGACGAGCACGAGCTCATGGCGTCGCCGATCGTAGGTCATGGCCGAATCCAGCCTCGCCGACGGCTGCGGCCCGCCGACGAAGACCCGGTCCCAACGCACGCCGTCGAACTCCCAGAGATCCGCCGCGGCATCCGCGGTGAACAGCACCACCCGTTTGCGGTCGGGGTTGTAGGTCATGCAATGCCGCGTCTGCGGACCGGGGCCCACCGCATCGGTCCGCAACACCCACTTCATGCAGTCTGCCAAAACGGTGGCCTCGGCCAGGATTTGGCCCACGATCAGGACCAGCAGGGTGATCCGACGACATCTCATTCCCCGTCATCACCGGGGATCCAGGTCCGGATTACGGGAATTCTCGTCCCGTTGCCGACCACTGATGGTAGCGGTTCAAGGGATTGTTGGATTCGGAAGCCATGGATTTCGGCCCCTTGGCCAAGGGGGGCAGTTCCCGGTTGCCTGACCCCGGGCCCTCACTTGTAGGCCGGGTGCCCCCACCCGGCGTGGCCCATGAACCGCCGCGTGGGGGCACCCAGCCTCAGAACTCCTGACCTCCCATGGAACTACCCTGAGCCTACTTGGCGGTAGATGAGGCGGAGGTCGGTGGTCGGAAAGAGCGTTTCTGTTTCGGTCAGGATTTCGCACAGGTGGGCGATGGCGGCATCCTGCACCGCGCTGCCCATCCGGTGCACTTCCACCGTCAATGTCTTCGCCTGAGTATCCGGCCTCAGGTTCACAGGTGTCGTGTACAACCGCCGCAGCAGCGCCCGAGCGTCGTCACTCCGTTTCAACACTTCCCGCACCTCGCCAGCCATCGCGCTCTCCGCCCGGTAGGCGATCATCTTGATCGTGTCCACGAAGTGCTTGCTCTCCGGACAAAGCTGTCCGAAGCGCTCCTCCTCGCTCAGTTCCTTGAGCTCCAGACGGCGCGGCACCTCCTTGCGTCGAGCAATGCACGCAGCCAGCACCGCCTCCTGTGCCTCGATCTTGCGGCGCAACTCTCCGCCGGCCGTCTCGAAGGCCTGCGCTTCTTCGGGTGTGGGCTGAGCCGGCATCCCGTGTGCTCCGAACTGCGCCCTCAGTCGGGCCAGCTTCGAACGTTCCACCTTCACCTCACGATCCGCCCGCCGATGTGCTGGGTTGATCACCACGGTGGTGTCAGGAAGAGGTGTCACTCCGTACTCCACCAACCGGTCCAGGCCGAAGTGTTCCTTCATGTATTTCAGGTAGTTTTCCTGCGACCACCGCGCCTTCATCCCGACCACCACCTGCCCTACATCCAGCCCGGGATGCGTCGTCACTATCGAGATCTGCTGTCCCACCTCATCGCGCATCCGCACCTCCCGCACCTCCAGTCCGCTGCCCAACTTCACCAACCGTTCAGCCAGGTCCAGTTCCACCTCCCGCCCCCCGGGGGGCTTCACCTTGCGCCGCGCGAATTCCGATTCCGGCCACGCTTCGCCCGGCTTCTTCTGGTAGCTGAGCACGGCGATGCGTTCCCGGACCAGTTCCTCAAACAATCCGGGCGAATAGCCCTCCCGATCCACCACGATGGTGAAGCGCATCGCCTTGGGGTTGGCTGCCAGCACGTCCGGGCCTGGTTGCGGTGCCTCGGCCAGAAGTCGCGGCACGATCTTTTCGCGCAGGACGCCCACCAACCCCGGGTTCACCGTCTGGGTCACCACGAAGAACGGTTCACCTCCGAGCCCGTTGACCCAGTAGTCGGTCGTGCCACGCAGGCACAGGCGCAACCGCGAGAGGTAGCGCCGTGGCAACGCGGTCAATCCGCCGTGATAGACCCGGACATGTCCGTCGGCGTAGTAGAGCCCCGCCAGGTCCGGATCGTCCGCTTCCTTGCTCGCCATCCACTCCCGGGACAACTGGCTTTGCCATTTCGCGGCACGCCCCTCCGGCTCACAGAGCGTCCCGATCTTCGAGCGCAACGTCTTGACCTCGGGCAAGCGGTCCAACCCCAGCAGTCGGCCCCATTCCCCGGGTGCCTCATAGCGGGTCTGTTCCATCGACGGACACCGCACCAGCGCCAGCAGGCCCAGCAGCAGGAAGATCGACTCCAGCGGATAGTACCCCTTGGGCAGCGCGTAGTGTTCGCGCGTGTGACGCAGCAGTCCTTCGCCCAGCAGGGCGGGCAATGCAAAGAGGACTCCGCCCTTGGCCACGTCATCGGCCGCTTCGAAGCGCAGGTCCACTCCATCCAACCATCCGCACGAACTGAGCAGCCGATCCAGCGTGCGGGTGGTCGCGTAACCCAGCGGGGACTCGGTATCCTTCAGGGAGCGATCACTGGCGCTGGTTGGATCGGCGATTGTGGTACTCGTTATGATGCCGTCGCCGACACCGTCACCGGGGACACCAACCGGGTCGGCAGAGCACTTTTTTTTGGCGGTGGCAGCCGTCCGGCGCCGACGGCCTTGCGCAAGGTGTCGACCAACACACCGGTGTGCTGGCTCACCGCAGCCAGGGATTGGCCCTTGGCGAGGAGAACCCGGGCCTCCTCCAGCTTGGCGGCGTTCAGACGGCTGCCCTCACGCCGGGGTTTCGGAACGAAGAATCCAGCCGGACCCGCGGTGCGGTACAAGTGGGTGGAACGTTTGATGGTGATGAGGGGAACCCCAAAGGCCTTGGCGATGTGGCCTTGGGTGGCACTGCCCTGGACGATCAGTTGACTGGTGAAAAGCCGGAAGCTGGCCAGGTCATCCTTGTGATGGGTGAAGACCGGAAGGTGGCCGTTGAAGTAAACGACCCGGTCGCCTTCGGTGCGGCAGGCCAGGTCGCGATTGATGTCAACACTGCCTGCAGGAAACAGGGGGAGTTGCACTTGCGGCATGGGACGATTTCGTAGGGGCAACGGTGTTCCCGCGAAAGCCAAATCCTGCCAGAAACGGTCTCATTTCCATTCCGTCAGACCTCTGAACTCACCATGCGAGGTCAGGAGTTCTGAGCCTACAAAGTGTGTTTCACTCCTCTCTTGTAGGCCGGGTGCCCTCACCCGGCGTGGCTCATGAACCGCCGCGTGGGGGCACGCGGCCTACAGAGCTGGCATCTGCAAACTGGGGACTCCCCCGGCCCGGTCTCCTACTCCAGCAGCGCATTAGCGATCGCATTTCCGATGCCCACCAGCGCCGCCCCGGAGATGAGGCCCGCGCAGATGGGTTCCGCCCCATCGACCCAGATCGTGTGCTCGCGGGATCCGGGTGCCGGCTTCTGACGTTCCTTCCACCAGAAGAATGCCGCCCCGACCCACATCGTGATCGAGGCTGCCGGCGGGAGCACGACTCCCAGTCCCATCGAGACCGCCGAGATCGGGAACCGGCCCTTGGTGCGGATACGCAGGACTTCGAAGAGCAGCGCGAACAAGGCGGCCAGAACCATCGAGATCATCGCGGAAGGCGGGAGGTTGCTGAAGCCCTTGGCGATGAGGTCGGCGACTCCCTTCCACTGGACGGCCCCCGGCATCGCGAACTCGTCGGAGACGAGCGATTCGGTGCTGCGGATGCCTGCCTTGTTTGGCCGCAGGAACAGCAGGAAGAAGAGGGGCGTCGAAGCCAGTGCACCGGCGAAGATCCCGATGACGTGGCCGACGGCCTGTTGGCGGGGCTTTGCACCCAGCATGTACCCGGGCTTGATGTCCGAGAGGAGATTCGCGGCGTTGGAGGCGACTTCGGCCGTCATGCCGGCCGGGATCAGGTTGCTCGCCGGGTTCGAGCGGTCGATGGCGCCCATGGTGAACTGGGTGATCTTGGCCAGCGATCCGGTCGGGGTCCACGAGGTCAGCGCCATCGAGTTGGTGCAGATCACCGTCAGCACGATGATCAGGGGCAGCGACAGGAAGCCCAGTGACCACGGGACGCCGAAGAAGGCGTTGCCGATCCACACCCCGAGGAAGCCGAACACAGGCACGCCGACGTACGACATCCAGAGTGGCAGCTCGATGTCGTGAAGGACATCGGTTCCACTGTCCTTCGCCTGGGTCTGCCGGGGACGCAGGGCACTCAACGCCGCCTTGAAAAGGTCTGGCTTGGCGAACAGCGAAACCAGTGAGCCCACGACCATCATCGCCACGCCCCACCAGAGGGACCATTGGTTCACGATCTCGGCCCGGGAGATCTGGACGACGACTCCGGCCGGGTTGGTGTAGCTCTTGATGTCGCCTCGCTGGATCATGATCGGCGCGAGGACCGCGAAGTTGATCAGCGCGCCGAGAAGGCAGCTGGTCGCCACTCGGATGCCCATCAGACCCCCGACCCCGAGCATCGCCGCATCGAACGTGAGCCGGAGGCCGAGTTGGCGGATGTCTGTCCCAAGGATCCGGGGAATCCACCACTGGGACTTCGCAGCGAACTGGTAGTAGTAGGTGTCGAATTGTTCGAGCAGGTACCACGGCTGCTTCACCTGAGCCCAGCGGTCCAGACGGAGGAGCTTGAACTGGATGAGCCGCATCCAGCCGTCACTCGCGATGAAATGGATGAAGCCGGCGACGCCCGTGGTGATCGCAAGAAGTCGCGCCTTGAAGAGTCCCGCCGCCGCTTGTCCCGTGTAGAGCGCATCCAGCACCACGCCGCAGGCCCGGCCTTCGGGGAAGGGGAGTTGCTCGTCGTTGATGAAACGCCGCTTCATCGGGAACGCCACCAACACGCCGAGGATCGAGATCACCACGTTCCAGACGACCATCTGCCACCACGGGATGATGCGCCCCGTGACGAGCATGTAGGCCGCCATGCTCGAGATCAGCGGCGTCACCACGTAACCGGCCGCCGTCGCGATCGACTGGGTGCAGTTGTTCTCCAGGATCGTGAAGTTCCGGCCGAACCGCGTCCCCTCCAGCAGACGGAACAGGGCGAACGTCAGGATGACCGAAGTCAGCCCGACCCCGATCGAGATTCCCGTCTTGGCCCCGATGTACAACCCCGTCGCCGACAGCAGGCCGCCCAGGATGAAGCCGGTCAGCCCGGACCGGATCGTGAGCTGCGCCATGTCGCCCCGGAACAGGTTGTCCCGCCACCAGCGATCCTTCTGCGCGCGGGACCACGTCCGGATCTCTTCCTCCGACATCGACTTGAGGGCCATGCGTCCGAGTCTGGCCGGGTCCGCGGCCCCATTCCAGCCCCCGGTCCGGGGAGGGACGAATCGCGGGAAGGGCGGAAGGAAAGGGACAGATCTCGCGCGAAGCCGCGAAGGTGCCAAGGAGTGACCCGGGGTGGCGAAGCGGACCGGACGTTTTCCAGCGGTGACACAGCGACGCGGCGATGGGATGGCGCAGGGGTGAGGCGATTCTGCCGACGGGCGGGAAAACGAATGGGGCTTCAGGCGCTCGTGGCGTGGATGCGGTCAAAATGTAAATAATACGGGACTGACCCCATTGCTTTTCCCCCTTTGCCGCAAGTCAACTTGACGGGAGGCGGAGGCCAAGGCAAAGGTGTCAAGCGCGGGAGGTGGGAGATGTCCGAGAACTTGAAAGTTCGAAGACGCTTCAGTTTCCATCAGCGCCCTTAAGGACCATGTCAAAGGCGGACATCGAAATCCCAAAAATCCGGGACTACATCCGGGAAGCTGAACGAGCGTTGAAGTTACGCGATCGACGGGCTGTTGACGCATTTCCCAGTCTTGCTGGAGGCGGAAAGCTGGCGAAACTGGCCGTGCCGTCCGCAACGCTTCAGATTCTGCTTCGCTGGATTTGGTTGCAGTGGCATGCAGGAACCCCTCAGGCAAAAGTTGCACGCCATTGCGTCCTGGTTGTCGAGAGGTCGTTGGAGGCTGCAAAACAAGCTTCCGACGACGCGATGCGTCCACAGCACGACGTGTTTGCTTTGATGGCCGCAGTTCTGAGCGGGGAGTGGGCTTTGGCGGAAAGAGTCGCCGGCAGCTGCATCGCAGCCAATCCCGGGTCCAAGAGGGATCAGTTTTTTGAGGCTTGGGCTGGAATTCTGAAATATCGACTGCTTAAGAAGGCTGACGATGAGTTGAAGCAATTGGGTGTCCTAAGGAAGAGTCGTGGCAAAGGGATGTTTTCGGAGCCAACCGCAGCGATGGCGGAGGCGTTTTGCCATCGAGACTACGGTGTACTTGATCGTGAGATCGCCAAAGCTGTTCAAAAGTGCCAAGTGCAAGCCGAGAAACTCGGTGCCTTGCGAGGTAACGAGTTCCTCCTCTCACAGGATAGTCGTGTGTTCCTAGTCAATTGGCCTTGGCCCGAGGCAGTTTTTGCCAAGATGGCTCATCTGGAAAAGCCAGGCTCGATAACCTTGGACGAATTCTGGATGCCGGCTGGGTTTATTGGATGGAGTTGACGTGGCAAAACGGTGTCTCACCGGTGAAGGTGTAGGCCCAACGGTGTCCATCCGGCGTCAAAGGTAGGCGAACATAGCCATCCTCAGACTGCCCGGGACGTCCCTCAGGGCCAGTTGACCAAGAATTCCGTTTCGAACGGCCCGCACGAACTGCGCCGTGCATTGGATCACGGCCGGCAGAAGTGTCTGTGCCGGCGCGACGTGTCGTCCGCCTGCCGCGGCCGTCTGTCCTCGCTCGGGGAGTTGCCCGGCGTGCTGGGGTTCCACCACAGTCAGCTAGATCTCCCACAGTTTTGTCAGGGGCACGGCCAGGAAGCGTGGGTCACCGAGAGGGATCAGATGGGTGCCGGCGTGCAGCAGTAGGCCACCCCCGAAATCGTCACCACACTGCGCGGCAAGGCGACGCAGGCCTGAGATGTCCGCATGGGTCGGGGTTGCAGTGGCCTTCACTTCGACGCCCCATCTTCGCCGTCCGCGAGTGATCCCGATGTCCACTTCCACCTGGTCCTTGTCCCGATAGTGCCAGAAGCTCAGGTCGGGTTCGGTCCAGCCGGCCTGTGCGGTCAGTTGCTGGAGGACGAAGGCTTCCAGGGGATCGGCTCGACGGAGTCTCGTCCCACCAAATCCGGGGGCAGTAACCAGATGCGCCTCCGGAGTCGCAGGGGGGTGTGAAGGATTGATCCGGGGAAGGACCTGTGTAGGGTGGGAGTCCGTCGCCCCGATCATTCCCACCAGCCCTGGCCGGGGCTTCTCATTCCATGAAAACGAATCGAAATTCCGCCCTCTTCCCGAGCTTGATGGCGCTGCTCGCTGGCGTGGGCGCGCATGCCGCGACCATCTAGGTGATCCTTGCCAGCGACCAGATCCCGGCCGATGCCGAGACCTTCCGCGTGGCATCCGTGAGCGGCGGAATCTGGGATCGCGGCGGACGCATCCTTCTTTCCGGCCGTTATCGGCCCGGTTCGCCAGGTGCCATCGACCGCAATGCGACGTGGGTATCATCCGGACCCGGGACGACCCGGGAACTGTACGCCGACGGAGATTCCGTACCCTACTTTTCGATCCCGGCGTCGGGTCCGGTCATCGCCATGTCTGTCCCGATCGTGCAGCCGCGGTTTCGGGGGTACGTCCCTCCGGGAAGTTTCTGGGCCTGGCAGAGCTCGGTTGTCACGCGCCTTCCCGAGATCCCGGAGGGAGTTGCCTGCTGGGTGGACTGGCTCGAAGGAGTGCCAGGAATGAACCCGACGATCTTTGTCGTGAACGATCTGGAAGAGCACCTCGACGGTGCTGTCCGTTTCGTCCGCCCGGAGATCGAAGGGGCGATCATCCGGGAGCGCGCGGCGACGGCGGGGTTGGGGGCGGACGTGACGTACATGCTGCCGAGTGGTGGTGGCGCCCAGATTTACGTCAATGGGTCCTACTCGGGCAACGCCAGTGGGCGGAGTGGTTCGGTGGTCTGGATTGCCCGGTCCGGTGCCGGCGCGGTGGCGTCCGAACGCCGGGGTGCGGTCCAGATGATTGCCGCGAGCTCCGGCATGGGGCTGCCCAGTCTTCCGGGTGGAGCCTATTCCTTCATCCGGGTGCTGGGCGTGGACCCGGCCGAGAGCCTGCTCTGGGAGGTGGGTGGTGATGACGGAATCGGAGTGCTTCGGGGGGATCTGGGTGCGTGGACCCCGATGCTGATGCCGGGCATGGCCGCGCCGGCCGTGCGGGGCGGGGCACCTTCTGCGACGACTCCGATCGGGCGCCTGGATTGGATCAGCCTGGTCGAACACGGTGCCGGAATCCTGACCCACGCGACGTACGCCAGCACGGCCGGGGACATGGCCAACCGGGCTGCTCTCCTGATGCACGACGGAACCGCTCCCCGGTTGATGGCCTTCGCCCGTGAGATCGTGGATGGCACCGCTCCCGGAACCCGGGTCCAGAACCTCTCGGTCGGAGGTCAGGATGCCCCGGACCGCTCCCAGGTCGCCTTCATCGGGTCGGTTACTGGAGGAACCCAACCCTTCGAGACCCAGGCGCTCCTTCTCGCAAGCGAGTTTGGCGTACGCCTGCTGGCGCGGCAGCACGACCCGTTGCCGGTTCCGGCGAACGTCGATCGCATCGTCCAGTTCCGGCTCCCGGTGGTTTCTGCGACGCCGGGCGGACGCGTGGCGTTTGCGGCGGAGATTGAATTCATGGACGGCAGCCGGCGAGACATCCTGTATGCCGTCACGCCCGGGATCCCCAACCGGTATGAGGTGATGCTTGCCGGGGGCGACACGTTCACCGTCCAGACGCCTGAGGGGCCTCGGATCGGAACCGTCCGTCGGGTGAACGGCGCCCAGTGGCGTCCCGGGACGTTCGACTCGCTCCTGGTCAGCGTGGACCTTGTGGGTGACGGCACTTCGGCCGTGCTCCTGCTCGTTCCGGATGCGCCCGCCCCTGTCCCTCTCGATGCTGAATTCCTGGAGGGAAGGCTTCGGCTGCGCTGGCCGTTGGGTGTGGCGGGTGCGGTGGAGGTCTCGAGCTCCCTCGACCCTGGCAGTTGGACCCTCCTGGACGTTCCGGTGTCGGTGGTCGATGGAATGCGTCAGGCAGACCTCCCGGTGGATGGGGCAGCGCAGTTCTTCCGGTTCCGCTGAGGAGGCGGCCGGTTTTGCCCTTCGCCTGTCCCGGGATGCCGAGGCAGAGTCCTATCAGTCCATGCACTGTCGAATCCTCGCCCTCCTGATGGCCGTCCTGCTCCCGGCTGGCTTCGTCCAGGCCTCGGGCGCCCGGCCGAACATCGTGCTCGTGATCGGCGAGGACATGGGGCCGGACACGGGTGCGTACGGATGCCGGGACGCCATCACGCCCAACATGGATCGTCTCGCACGGGAGGGGGTCCGTTTCACCCGGGCATTCACGCATGCCCCGGTCTGCGCCCCCTCGCGGAGCGGCATGATCACGGGTCAGTACCCGCTCAAGTACGGCGCGCAGAACATGCGCTCGAAAGTCATCCACGCGCCCCGTCCGTTCACCGAGAAACTCCGTGCAGCCGGTTACCACGTCCTCTGGCCTGGAAAGACCGACTTTCAGGGTGTCCCGGAAAAGGAACTGGCCGATGACAGGAAGGCTTGGGTCAGTTTTTCGAAGCAACCGCCGGGGCCGGTGACTCCCAGGCCCAAGGAACCGTTCTTCGCCTATTTCAACGACACGGTCAGCCACGAGAGCCAGGTCCGCGCCTCGGACGCTGAACACGCGAAGAATACCGTGGCCCTCAGACCATCCGACCGCCGAGACCCCGCCAAGGTCGAACTCCCCCCATTCTACCCCGACACCCCAGCCGTCCGACGCGAGGTTGCCCACTACCACGAACTCGTCACGGCGGTGGATTACTCCCTCGGCCGCGTGCTCGACTGGCTCAAGGCCCATGATCTGGAGAAGAACACGATCGTCATCCTGACCGGTGACCACGGCCGAGGCATGCCGCGCTTCAAGCGATCGCCGAAGGACACCGGCACGCGCGTGCCCCTTATCGTCCGATGGCCCGGACAGATCGCCCCGGGCACGATCCGGGAAGACTTCGCCAGCTGGATCGACCTCGCCCCGACGGCTCTCACGCTCGCAGGGGTTCCGGTGCCGGCAGAATTCGACGGTCATTCCTTCCTACCCACGGCCATCTCTCCTCCGAAGTACGTGTACTCGTTCCGCGACTTCATGGACGAGAGCTATGACAAGGTCCGCTCGGTGCGGGACGCCCGCTACCGCTACGTCCGCAACCTCGCTCCGGGTATCGACGAGGCAGGGAAGGTCGCCTATCAGGAAGTTGGCCAGACCATGCACGAGCTCCGCCGATTCCAGACCGAGGGCAAGCTCACGCCGGTGCAGGCCCTTTACTTTGACCCGAACCGTCCGCAGGAAGAATTGTACGACACCGAAAACGATCCCTGGGAGGTCAGGAACATCGCCGGGGATCCGGCGCACGCCGCCAAGCTCGCCGAACTCCGTGCCGAGTGCGACGCGTGGCTGATCCGTTGTGGTCCGCTCGCCCAGCTCCATGCCGACGAACTCGTGAAGCGCGGCATCATCGAACCCCGCGACCCGCAGTACGAGGAACGCCGCAAGACCGGATTGCCCGCGGGTGAAGCCGACTCAAAGACCAAGGTCGGCAAACGTCCTTCGGGCCAGTAGGCGGGAACGATCCGTCTTCGGGGGACCGGGCCGTGGGAGAATTCCTATCTCAGCGGAGGCAGGGCCACGTCGAAAGGGGCGATGGGGTCAGGTCTATCCATTTGGTTCTGCTGCAAAACCCCCTGCTTTTGGAATCGGATCGTCCACCTTGTCCAACCGCCACCCGAGATGCCGTGTCGCGACGGCTGGCAGTGCGGCCCGTCCCCGGGTTCCGTGCGCCCATTCAGGGCGCGGATCATTGGGGATGGACGATCCCGGGGTTCCACCCCGGGCTCTCACCGTTTGCCCCGCTTGGGGCAAGGGTGTCGTGTCGGGAACCTGGGCGGATTCGGCGGGGCATGACGTCCCATGACGAATCACGATCGCGAAAGGACCTCGATGAGGTAGCGGAGTTCGTCTTCGGGGTCATCGGTGTCGGGAAGGGTCTGGCGGAGTTCGTGGAGGATGGCTTCACGGAATCGCTTCCGGAGGCGGTGGATGGCCACTTTGAGGGCACCTTCGGAGAGACCGAGTCGGGCGGCTACAGCAGCCTGGCGTCCGGGTGGTTCACTGCCGGCGAGCCAGGGTTTGAGCTGTTCGAACCAGAAAAGTCCCATGCCCCCGAAGCCGACGAGCGAGAGGATCTCCAGGTGAGGAAAGGCGGCGGCAATGGTCTCGATCCTGGGCGCCGCCCCAGGGCTCTGGAGGAGGGTTGGGGCGGGCGCGGATCCCACCGGCGTGGCAGCCGAAGACAGCACACAGCGCGGGCAGAGTCCCTCGGGAGCCGTGTCCGGGATGGCGTTGCGGCAGCGGGGGCAGGTCGCGATGGAGGTGCTCATTCACCCGACAACTGGGGCGTTGCCGGGTGGAGGTTACCCGGAATGTGACGGGGGGCGATCTTTGTCCCGCGACGGTGGGAGGGGGAGGTGAGGGGGCGAGGCCACAACCGCGTTGCGGTTGGATTCATCCAGGGGCGGTGGACCCAGGGTAGGCCTCGTGCCTCGGCCAACCCTGGGCTAGGAGGCACAACGCCGTTGGCGTTGGCGGAGGCGCTTCGCACTCGAACTTGGACTCGGACTCGGACTTGAACTCGGTTCGACGGCCTCCTTCGTGGGCAGGATTCCCGGATTACCACGCCCGAGTACGAGTACCGCCCTACGGGCTAAGTACGAGTTCGAGTACGAGGACATCCGAGCGGGGTGGCGACGGATTGTTCATTGAGGGAAGCGGTACTTGCCGTGGTGTGAGGGAGAATAGAGGTCGCGCCGTGCCTGCCGCGATGGAACTCAGCGGAGGAGAACGACGCGGTGACCCGCTGCGAATGAAGTCTCGATGCCTGGCCAGGCCTGTTCGAATCGCTCGAGCAAAGCGGAGGTTCGGCAATTGCCCATTCGCACCCAGAGCAGTCGTCCCGTCTCATCAGGGCGATTCGCGAGGTGGAAGAAGTCCTCGTCCTTGGAAACCACGATCCGGTTCTCGTGCGCTGCGAAACTCCAGATGTACCCGTCCGGTTGGGTGTCGAAGGCGACGTCAAGGACATGGACCGCGTCAACCCCTCGCGCGCAAAGCCACCGGGCGAGCGCGGTGGGGAGTTGGTTGTCCACGACGAACCTCATGTGCCCAGAAGGACGACATGGTCGGCTTGCCGCGCGGAGTAGAGGAGGGCGGCCTGGATGTCTTCGGGCTCAAGGAAGGGGTAGTCCTGCAGGATCTCTGCTTGGGAGGCCCCTGCGGCGAGGAGTTCGAGCAGATCCATGACGCGAAACCGAGTTCCACGGATGCAAGGGCGGCCACCACATTTGCCGGTTTCCACAGTGATTCGTTCCAGTGGTTTCACAGATGGGACCTTACCTCGTCCTCGTGGGGTATGCCAGAGGCATAAGCGTCGTGGAGCAGTATGGAGGTGCGGAAGGCCACAACCGCGTTGCGGTTGGATGGGTCTCGTGGACCGGACCCAGGGTAGGCCTTGTTCCTCGGCCAACCCTGGGCTGGGAGGCACAACGCCGTTGGCGTTGGCGGAGGCGCTTCGGACTCGGACTTGGACTCGACCCCGACCTCGACCCCGACCTCGACCCCGACCTCGACCTCGACCTCGACCTCGACCTCGGTCCGATGGTCCGATGGTCCGATGGTCCGATGGTCTCCTTCGTGGGAAGGATTCCCGGATCACCATGCTCGAGTGCGCGGGCACACGAGCGGGCGGCGTGGGATTGTTCGTTGTGGGAAGTGGTTCCTGTCGGGGGGCATGCCCAGGATCAACGTCTGTTTCCCAGGGTGCGTGGTGCGCACGATATGGGGCGATTGGCTTCTTCCCTCTGCGCCCCTGCGCCTCTGCGGGAGAATTTCCCGCTTCGTCCTGTTTGCGGGAGATTGGATGGTCTTGGGGGCTCCAGTTGTGGACCGGGATCTGTCGCCCCTCCGGGGCTTGGATCCGTTTTGGGAGGCACACCCACAGCTGACGCTGTGGGCTATCGTCTTGCGGTGCTCCGCACCTGGAGCCACGGCTCTGAGGGAAGGTTTATGCCGGGTGTGGGCAGCGCACGACCCGGGGCTAGCGGTTTCATCTCTCCCGGATGACCGCGGAGGCCAGCGCGGTTGCAGCTCCCCCTCTGCGCCGCTGCGGGAGAAACCGCGCCGGGTGGGGGCACCCGGCCTTCAATCCAAAGGCTCAGCGCGCGGGGCCGATCGGGACCTCGCAGAAGGTCAGGGCGGCGAGGTGGTTGGAGCCTTTCAGGAGGCGGGACTGGCTCCAGTTGGCGGAATCGAGGTAGGTGATGGTCGGCTTCTGGGCCGGGGCGGGCGCGTTGAGTTCGAGGTGGAGTTGATTGTCCTTGGCGCGGCCGGCGGTGACCCGGGCGGGGCTGCCGGTGATCCGGAATTCGTTGGTGAGTTTGGCTGCCCAGACGACGGGTTGGTCGAAGGTCAGGACGATCCGGGTGCGCTCGGCGTTCCCGAACTGCGCGCTGTAGAGATTGGGCGGCGTGAGGTATCCTGGAGCAGTCCTGCCGTAGATGTCGCGATGGACGAGGGGGAACAGCATCCGGGCGAACTCGGCGTATCCTGCGGCGGGGTAGTGGCAGCCGCCGGGCGGATCGATGCCGAGCGTGGAGAGGACGGTGAGATTATTGTAGCCGGAGCCGAGCGTGCGCTGCACTTCGCGGAGGCGGTTGTCGGATCCGTCGATGCCCATGGCACAGGACTTCGGCCAGATCTGGAACACGTAGTAACGCGAGATGTTGGGGAAGTCCTGTTTCCAGGCAGCGGTGAGATCGATGAAGAAGTTCCGATAGTTCTCCCAGCCGAAGCCGCCGGTGGGGCCGTCGGCACCTTGGTCGTTCTCGCCCTGATGCCAGAACACGGCGCGGATGCCGTGGGTGAGTCGGGCCTGCTGGGCTCGAGCGAGGAGCCGACCGTAGATCGTCCGCGGGTCGGTGGGGTTGGTGGCGCTGCGCTGGTGCTGGTCGATGCGCGTGCCACCGACAGCCCCATTGAGGATGCAGACGGGAACCCGATTCGATTCGACCAGCTGACGTGCGAGCAGGATGCCCCAGTAACCGATCTGAAAGCGTTCGCCCTCGTGACTGCGCGGGACGGCCTCGCCCCAGAGGCGGAGTCCATTGGGATCGCCGGACATCGTGCCGTAGGTGCGGACCCATGGGCTTGCGAAGTCGGGTTCCTCCTTGCCCCAGTCGGTGGCGACGGCGTTGGACTGGCCCTGGATCAGGTAGGCATCGCCGCACACGACGTTCGTTGCCGTGCGGAGGATGGTTTCCTGGCCGCCGGTGCGCGTGCCCATTTCGAAGCGGTAGCGCAGCAGGGCGGCGGTGACCCTGGCGGAAAGCTGGAAAGTTCCCGAGGAGTCCGGCGCAGCGGTGGCTTCAAGGCTGCCGATTCCGTCGTCGCGGAAGCGGAGGAAGACAGAGTCGACGCGGTTGGTGAGACGACCCGTCCAGAAGACGGTGCCGAAGCCGCTGGGTTCGCGGACATAGAATTGGTTGTCGACCGGGAACTCGTCGGGCCCGGGCGTGCGCGTGATCCAGGGTTGCGACTCCGGCGTGGTGACTTGGATCGTACAGGTCTTGGTGATCGGTTGACCGCCGTTGTCGAGGGTGGCGGTGACGGTGAGCGTGCCGTCGCGTTCGGCCCGCAGGAGGCGGAGACGGTCGGGGGCGACCTCGCGGGTGGTGGCGATCTCGCCGGTCTTCCAGGAGTACTGGATGGCGGGGGCCTTGCGGGAGGTGAGCTGCTTGAGGTTCGAGATCCGAGGGATGATCTCGATGGGGCTGCGGCCATCCCAGCGGGTGGGTGCGCTGAGCGTGAAGGCCGGATCCGGGATCGTATCCTTGAAGGTGACCGCGACGTCCTGGGTGCGGACGCCGTCGGCGTACACGGCCGTGCAGCGAAGGGTGGCCTTGATGCTCCCGGTCACGCGGGGCGCGGGGACGGTGCAACGAAGCAGATCCACGGCGAGGGTGGATTCGTGGCCGTCGCGCGCGAGCGTCCAGGTGATCTTGCGCGCGCCGCCGGCGTCGGCGGTGACGGTGGCCTCGGAGCCTTCGTTGACCGTGAGGCGTTTGGTCGAGACGCGAAACTGGTTCCCGGGTTGGACGACGTGGCCGACGAGAGTCTGGAGGGGCTTCTGGTTTTCGTACTGCAGCTTCGCCCATTCGGCGGAGCGGGTGACGCGCGAGATGCGGACCTCGTCGATGTCGCCCTCGAAATCGTAATTGTCGTACCAGCCACCGATCCAGACGCGGGCGGGGGAAGGAATGTTGAGGGGCGTGGACCGGCGGGGCGATTCGGTGTCGAGCTGGCCGTTCACGTAGAGGCGGGGCATTCCCTTTTCATACGTGTGCAGGACGTGGGTCCATTCGCCAGTCGGAACGCGGGTCTTGCCGTTGACGTTGGCGTCGGAGAAATAGGCATCGACCTGGACGTGGGGCGGGCTGCGGAACTGGACGACCACCTTGCTCTGGGCCTTCTCGACGCCCCAGCCAACGATCGTGGCGTTGGGGCGGAGCGGGCGGATCCAGGCCTCGGTGGAATGTGGGGCGGAACCGGTGGGGAAGTCCGTGGGTTGGGTGCCGCCGGTGATGCCGTGATCGCCGTCGAATCTCCGGGCGGCTCCGATGACACCGCGCGCGGCAGTCGTGCCGGAATCCTTGGCGACAGTGCCGGAGACTTCGTCGCGTGGAGTCGTGCCGAGGTGCCAGACCGCGGCGAAACCGTTCGAGGCGTCGAAGACCTTGCCGGTGGTGGGAGCCGGCGTGGAGGGCCCGCCCCAGTGGATCCGGAGTTCCTGCTGATCGTTGCCCCGGATTGCGGGGATGCGCACCCACACGGAGGCGCGTTGGCTGGACGGATCCCATTCCTCGACCTGATGCGCGAGCGGGGTGCCGTCGGCCGAGGTGAAGCGGATGTCGGTACCGTCCGGAAGGGCATCGGCGAACCGGAAGGAATCGCCGTTGAGTCGGACCAGCAGCGGAAAGCCCTCCACCGTGGTGCTGGCCGGGAGTGCGGCACCATCGGGCGTGGTCAGGATCCAGAGCGAACCGGATCCCGG
Organism: Limisphaerales bacterium; assembly: GCA_965284395.1. GTDB lineage: Bacteria > Verrucomicrobiota > Verrucomicrobiia > Limisphaerales > UBA9464 > UBA6176. Next base: position 3,897,059 of record OZ260084.1, read on the forward strand.
GGACGCGGCCGCCAGTTGAGTGGCGGCAAGGAGGATGGCGCCGAAGGCGAGCGGAAGGTGGAGGGCTTTCATGGGATGAGTTTTCTCAGGCGACCTCGACAACGCGACGGCCGAGGACGTCGAGGCGCGGGCGGATTCCGAGACCGGGCGCGGTGCCGGCGGACATGTAGCCGTTGACGCGTTGCGGGGCGTTCTCGGCAGTGCTGACGGTGACGTAGGAATTGAAATCCGTGGACGTGAACCGATACGCCTCGGGCGTGCTGTGGGCGAGGTGGGCAATCGCGGCGGTGGTGATGTCACCGCCCCAGCTGTCCTCGAGGGTCATGGCGATCCCCATGGAGACGCAGAGATCGCGGGCCTGCCGGGTCTTGGTAAGGCCGCCGAGCTTGCTGATCTTCAGGTTCACGACGTCGGCGGCGAGATCAGCGCGCGCGCGGAGCAGGACGTCGAGGCTGTCGATGTTCTCATCGAGGACGAAGGCGTGATCGGTCTGGCGGCGGACGGCGAGGCACTCCTCGTAGCTCAGGCAGGGTTGCTCGATGTAGACGTCGACATCGCGGACGGCGCGCGCGACGCGGACAGCGTCGTGCTGGGTCCAGCCGGTGTTGGCGTCGGCGACGAGACGGTCCGTGGGTTGGAGGATCGAGCGGACCGCGCGGATGCGGGCGATGTCGAGATCGGGATCGCCGCCGACCTTGAGTTGGAATCGGGTGTAACCCTCGGCGCGGTAGCCGGCGACCTTGGCGGCCATGATCTCGGGGTCCTCCTGGGAGATGGCGCGGTAGAGTCGGACGGATTCTCCGTAGCGTCCGCCGAGGAGCACACAGACGGGCAGGCCGGTGGCCTGGCCGAGGATGTCCCAGCAGGCGATGTCGATGCCGGACTTCACATAGGGATGTCCCTTGAGGGCGGCATCCATGCGGTGGTTGAGCTTGGTGAGTTCGCGGGGGTCTTCGCCGATCAGGTGCGGCCCCAGTTCGCGGAGGCCTGAGCGGACGCCCTCAGCGTAGGCCGGCAGGTAGAATGGACCGAGGGGACAGACCTCGCCGTACCCGATGAGTCCGGTGTCGGTCTCGACCCCGACGATGGTGCTGTCGAATACGGTGACGGACTTGCCGCCGGACCATTTGTAGGTCGTTTCGTGGAGGGGGAGATCGACGCGATGCGCGAAGATGCGGGTGATTTTCATGGATTGGTAAAGGAGGGAACACCCCACAGGCGGCCGATGAGTTGCTCGGTTTCTGGATCGGAGGCGTGGAGTTCGGTGCGGTTGAAGGGGAAGAAGTCGTTGGTGGTGAAGAAGGCTTCGGTGGATTCGGCGAAAAACTCCATCGGGTTCACCAAGGCGTAAGCGCGGTCGGTGTGGGAGCGGCCCTGGGCGTCCTTTCGCTCGACCTTGTCGTACTTGCCGGAGGATTTGGCCCGGGCGTGGGCAGCCTTGAGCTCGGTGTTGCCGAAGCCGTCGGGCAAGACGCGGTCGTGGTAGCCGTGGGCGAGTTCGTGGAGCGTGAAGTTGGGCATGCGCCGGGTCTCGGCTTCGAAGTCCTTGATGTCGGTGAACTCGACGGCTCGGGCCATGGCGGGGTTGCGGCGGTTGGCACGTAGCCAGCCGGCATCCGGATGATACTCGGCACGTCCACCGACGCCGGGGTAGGGCGAGGAGAACCAGAGTGGGACTTCCCGGAGGTGTTTGACGGCAGGCTCGGGGACGACGCGTACGATCTCCTGAAGCTGGATTCGGAGGAGGCCGACGGCCTTGGCGGTCGCGTCGGGTTCGTCCTTCAAGAGGCGCAGGTCGACGTGGAGCGTCCAACCCTCGATCTGGTTCGTCTGGTGGGTGGGGGCTGGTGGGGCCGGGGAATCAGCCGCCCTCAGGTGGGGCAGCAGCGACAGCAGGAGCAGGAGCAGCGTGGGGAGCATGGAGAGGCGGCTCGTGAGGACACTCGCCCCGCCGTTGGGACAGGGGAGAGGTCGGTGATTGGCTCCAATGGGCATGCCGTGGCAGTATCCGAGTCGCGTGCCGGCCCGTCTTGGCCGGTACCGTCAGGGTCCCGTGAATTCGCGCACACTCCAGAGGCCGGTCAGGCCAACCGATGCCGCCCTGCTTGCGGTGGATGCCGGTTTGCTTGAGCAACTGTTCGACCAGGCTCCGGACGTCGTGTTCTTCATCAAGGATGCGGCAGGTCGATACACGGCGGTGAACCAGTCGTTGGTTGAACGGCACGGGTTGCGCGACAAGTCCCAGGTGGTTGGACGGCGGCCTTCCGACATCTGCCCGGGAGACTATGGGAGGATCCCGGCGACCCAGGACGAGAAGGTGCTGAAGACCGGGCAACCCATCCTCGATCACCTGGAGTTGCACTGGTACGCCCCTCACAAACCGGGTTGGTGCCTGACCACAAAGCTGCCGATCCGCGATGCGACTGGAAAGTGCGTGGGGTTGGTTGGAATCTCCCGCGATGTTCGGGCACCCGTAGCGGCGCATGAGATTCCGATGGGATTCGCGGCGGCGCTGGAGCAGGTCGAGTTGAATCCGTCGGAACCCATCACGCCGTCGGGGTTGGCGCGCCGGGCGAAGATCGCACCGCAGCGGTTTGCGCGATTGATGAAGCGGTTCTTCGGTTTGACCCCGCGGCAGTTCATCGCGAAGGCGCGGATCGCAGCGGCGTCCCGGATGTTGCGGGAGACCGAGGCGTCAGTGGCGGACATTGGCCTGGCTTGCGGCTTTTATGACCACAGCGCCTTCACGCGGGCGTTCCGGGCGGTGACGGGGGTCACGCCGACGCAGTTCCGGGGCGGGTGACGGGAAGGGCTTCTGAGGGCAACGAGGACGTTGCCGCTCCGTTTGAGGACAGGATCGGAGCGGCGATGTCCCCATCGCCTTGGGAAAGGGCTTGGGAGGGGCGAGGACGTTGCCGCTCCGTGTGGTGGGTCGACCGGAAGGACTATCGGCTGGCGTGCCATTCGGGCTTGGCGTAGCGCGATTCCAGCAGGGCGGGAATCCGGGCGGTGACGTCGGCCGGGAGTTGGGTCTGGAGGCCGGGCCACGCGGCCTGGAGGGCGATCCGGATGTCCTCCGGGTACAGGCCGGTGTTGATGACGAATTCCAGGTGGTCGCGGGAGGAGCGGTAGCCGGGTTGGGCGGAGGGGAAGGCGAGCCAGCGCGCGATGAGCGGCAGTTCGAAACGGTGGAGGAACGTGCCGTGGAAGAGGAGGGCGGTGCGCTTTCGACGCTGGGCGTTGCCGGAGAACTTGCGGCCGTCGACGGCGAGGTCGGTGTGGCCTTCGATGGTGACGTTGCCAGGCAGGAGTCCCGCGAGTGCGCTGCGCTGACGCTCCATGATCCAGCGGTTGGCGCCGGTGATGGATTCGAGCTCCGGGTCGAGTGCGATCGGGAGGGCGAGCCCGTAGTTGAGGCAGCCGGGTCCCTGGACGACGGTGCCGCCCCCGCTGCAGCGGCGGTAGATCGGGATGCCGTCCCGGTTGCAGGCCTCGACGTGGACTTCGCGGGCGATCGATTGGCCGTATCCGACGACGACCCAGTGGGTGGGGGATTCCCAGAACCACAGCAGGCCTGGGCCGCCGTGTTCCTCGACGTGGTCGAGCGTGGCTTCGTCGAGGGCGAGGAGCTGCGGAGGCGTGTTCAGGCGACGGCCGGAGCGTTGGTGTTCAGGCGGAGGTCGGCGACGCATTCGACATGTTGGGTTTGCGGGAACATGTCGATGGGTTGGACGGCGTTGAGCCGGTAGCGGTCGTCGGCGCAAAGGATCTTGAGGTCACGGGCAAGGGTGGCCGGGTGACAGCTGACGTAGAGGATCTGGCTGGGGCCGGTCTCTCGGAGAATGGCGAGGCTGGGCGGGCGGCAACCGACCCGGGGTGGATCCAGGAGCACGGTCGTCAGGGTCGGGTCGAGGCGCTTGAGGAGCGACGGCAGCAGCAGGTCGGTGTCGCCCGTGACGAACTCGCCGTTGGTCACGCCATGGGTGGTGGCGTTCTTGCGGGCGGCGCGGATGGCGGGGGCGTCGAGTTCGACGCCGAGGAAGGATTCAACCTCCGCGGCGAGTTCGATGCCGAAGAAGCCGACGCCGCAGTAGGCATCGATGAGGTGGCGTGACCCGGCGTTGCGGAGGGCGTTGCGGGTGGCGTCAAGCAGGGCCGGGAGGGCGAAGAAGTTGTTCTGGAAGAAGGAGTGTTCCGGGACCTCCCAGTTGGCGGGCGGGATACGGAGGGTCGTCTTGAGGCCGCCCTTGGGAGGCGGGTTCTTCCTCCATTCGGTGATCGCATCGTTGAGCGCGGGCTCGGCGATGGCGCAGGACTCGACGTCACAGACCAGACCGCAGTCCTGTCGCATGAAACCGAGGTCGAGCTTCTTCGCCGGCCGGTTCCACTGGGAGCGGACCAGGATGCGGTTGCGGTAGCCATAAGGCTCCGGACACGGGGCGACGGGGAGGACCACGGACGGGTCGAATCCACCAACACGCTGGAAGAGGTCGCCGATCTGCTTGTGCTTCCAGCGGAGTTGCGCTGCGTAGTCGATGTGCTGGTACTGGCATCCGCCGCATTCGCCGTAGTAGGTGCAGCGGGGTTCGACGCGTTCGGGTGCGGCCGTGTGGATGCGGGTGAGGACGCCGCGGGCAAACCGCTTGTGGATCTCGGTGATCTTCACCTCGATGATGTCGCCGGGGCAGGCGTACGGGACGAAGACGACGAATTCACCCACCCTTCCGACGCCTTCGCCCCCGAAGGCGAGGTCGTGGATGGAGAGTTGGATTCGTTCACCGTTGGTGAAGGGCGGGACGATGGGCGCGGGATAGTCCGTGGTCGAGGTCATCGGAGGAAATCAGGTTGGCAAGGGCCGGACTGGGGCGGCGCAGGGAGGCGGCAGGGAGTGGATCAGCGTTTGCCAGCGGCGGTGCGCTGGGTGAGTGCGTGGGGGCCGACCCAGCGCGTGTTGTATTCGTCATGAAGACGATCGGACGGGAATGCGGGGCGCTTCTCCGTTCCGTGGAGTTGGTCGTCCATCCCGGTCCAGGGAAGGGGTTCGATCGTGGTGCCGGCGGCGACGTGGTAGTCGGCGTCCTTGTCCCACCCGACGGTCCAGATGAAGTGGGACCGCTGGAAACCCTGGGGCAGGGCGGGCTGGACGGTGGCGTCGAATTCGAGAGTCAATTCATCGCCGGCGGCGACGATGGCGAGGCCCTGGTCGCGTTCGCGGAGGAGCTCGCGGACGTCGCCGGGGCGGGTGGCCCAGCCGGAAGGGGTGTAGCGCCAGTTGGGCTTGGGCAGGAGCTGGTCGTAGACGGGCGTCAGCGGCTCCGTCCAGGGCAGGTTGGCGAAAACGGAATACCCGCGGGGATGGAGGTCGGCGCGGACCGGGGCCTGTCGGAATTCGCGGAAGCTGCCGACCGGAGCCGGGCGCATGAGGGCGATGCGGTCCCAGTGGATCTCGAAGGACTGCGTGAGGCGAAGCCGCCGGGTGCCGGCCGGCAGGATGCCGCTGAGGTTGGCAAGGATCGTCTTGGTCTTGCCGGCGGGGGCCCCGACGGTGACGTCGAGCTTGATCCACGAGCCATCGGCGATTTCCGCCTCCAGGACGGGGAAGGGGAACCCGAAGTCGGAGCGGTGTGAGGCAGCGATGTTGGCCATGCCTCCGCCGAAGCGAAGCCATCCGTCGAGGACCAGCACGAGTGGTTCGTGGATCGGGATCGGACCGAAGTCGAGGAGCACGCCGTGGGGTTCAGCGAGGCCGCGATAGGCTTCGCCGAGCGGCTTGGGCGGCGAGACGCGCTGGCGGTCGCTGGCGACGAGCAGGGGTGTGACTTCGGTGCCGTCGAGCGAGGTTGCCTTGCGGAGGGTGATAGGTTGGTGGAGGCCGACGATCTGGTGTTCCGGGAACGGACGGCCAGGCATGAGCTTGCTCGTGGCGTGGACCTCGACGTCAGGTAGGTGGTCGACGGTCACAAGGCGTGCGGCGTCGAGATAGAGGATCTCGCGGAGTTCCTCGGTCACCTGGAGGACATGGCGTCCGTCGCGGGGCGGAAACTGCGCCGCGCTGCCGATCCGGACGAGTTCCTCGGGGTCGGCCTCGATGTAACGCTTCGGTGCCACGGGCAATCCGACAGGCGCCGCACCGAGGAGATCGGTGACGAAACGGAAGCCCTTTCCATCCCACGCGTACAGATAGGGGCAGGATCCGCCGGGGACGGTCAGCTCGACTAGATTGAGGACGACCTTGGGCTCCACGGTCACGTCGACCGAGGGGAGTTGGGTGTCGAACCAACGGACGGTGACCGAATCGAGGCGGGTCCGCTTGCCGACGCCGATCTCGACCGGGAGTTGCTGGACGCTGCGGAGGGTGCGCCACGAACCGCCGTTGACCTCGATCTTGGTGCCGATGCCGCTGGCGTTGGACTTGTTTCCGAGAAGCCGGACCTTGATCGAGTGGTTGGCGTTCCCGCCGTCGTTGCGGAGGTAACGGACGCCGCCGGAGGAAAGGGCGATGACGAGATCGGAGTCGCCGTCCTGGTCGAAGTCGGCAGTGAGCACCTGCCGGACGTCGCGTAGCGGTGCCAGACCGAGGGTCTCGGAGACTTCGAGGAAGCCCAGGCGTCCCCGGTTGCGCCAGACCTTGACCCCTGTGGGTCCCCAGCCGAGGAGGTCCTGCCAGCCGTCGTTGTCGTAGTCGAAGAAGCGGAGGTTCGTGAGCTGATTGTCCCGGGCGGCGAGGCGGCGGGGCTCAGCGAGCCCGCCGAGGAAGAGGTCGATCGTCTTGTCGGTGGCCAGCGCGATGTCGGTGCGGAGATCGTTGTTCAGGTCGGCGGTGGCGATGGCCCGGGCGGCCGGCCAGCCAACGGGTTGGTTGCTGGCGTTGAGGCTTCCGCCGCGCTGGTTGAAGAGGACCAACGGTGGCTCTGAGGCGCGGGTGACGATCAGGTCCGGCAGGTCGTCGTTGTTCCAGTCGTCGATGGTGAGGGCGGTGGCGCCACTGACCTGGACGGGGATGCCGGAGGTGGAGGGCACTTCGCGGAAGGCGAGGTTGCCGAAACCGCGGAACAGGCGCAGGCCGCCCTTGGGCGTGAGGCTGGCGAAGCCGAGCTTGCCGGTGAAGTCGTGGTCGACCAGCGCTCCGCCGGGGCCAGCGAGGGGGGCGAGGTTCGAGATGCGGGTGGCGTCGGAGAGGATGCCGTTGGTGGCGGACCGGATGACGGCAACGCCATTGTCCCCGATCAGGAGGATGTCCTCGTGCCGGTCGTTGTTGAGGTCGCCGACCAGGATCGAACGGACGTTGCCGGCTGAGGGGACGGGAAGCGGATCGGCCTTCGGGGAGAAAACGCCGTTGGAGTTCCAGAGGAGCCGGAGACTTCCGCCATCCAACACCAACAGGTCATTCCAGGCCCGGCGGTTGACGTCGACGGTGGCAACTGGGCCAGCGTATCGGCCGGCGGCATCGCCGAACGCCACGGCGGTCTGGTCCGAGAACGCGACCTGGATGCCCGAGGTCTCCGGTTGTTCGAGGGTGGGTTGGAAGCGGGGCGTCGTGTAGACGCACTTCTCATAGACGGCCGGATTGTCCGCCGTCTGGGTCTTGCCGGCGTTGGCCTGCTGGTGGGCGGCCAACGCCGCGGTTGCCTGATCCTTCTGGCCGAGGCGCAGGAGCATTTGGGCGAGTTGGTAATGGGCCGAGGGATGGTTGGTCTCGAACTGGGTGACCTCGGCGAATTGATCGGCGGCTTCCTGGAACTTTCCCCACCCGGCATAGGCGCGTCCGAGTTGGAAGCTTACCGTGTTCACGGTGCGATCGATGTCCTTCGCCACCTGCAATGCCTGGACGGCGTTGGAGTACTGGTTCTGGCGGAGCAGGGCGCAGCCCAGCAGGTAGGGACCGGCACCGACCGTGGGTTCGAGGTGGGCGGCCTCCCCGGCGTGGAGGGCGGCCTGCGCGGGTTGGTTGGCCGCGAGGTAGGCGATCGCCAGGTTGACGTGGACATCCGGATTGGCCGGATTCATCGCCCGGGCCTGCTGGAAGACCTCCACGGCCTTGGTCGCGTCTCCCGCCTCCAGGTAGGTCCGGCCCGAACCCAGCAGCCCGCCGAACCGCTGTTCGGAATCCGGATCGGTCCGGTGGGTCCACCACGCCAGTCCGGCGATCGCGCCGATACCAGCGGCGATCCCCAGCACGAGCAGTGCGCCGAGTGGGGCGCGGGATTTCTGCGGTTGAGCCATGGGGTCAGGGTACCGGCACTGCGGCCCGGCAGGAAGTCCGGAGGTCGGGTTCAGTCGGAATGCAGTCGGAGCCGGAAGGCGGTGCCGAAAAATCCAAAAGAAACGTCTTGTGAAAAATTTCACTATTACGGAATCTTCGTACCTCTTTCGAGGCGGGGCTACCCTTCGGGTTGCGCTTTGCGTTGGAGTGATCGGAGCAAAAGAGGACTAGCATGCGGCTGTACAAGTGGATCTGTGCCCTGTTCCTGTCGGTGGGAATCAGCAGCGTCGCCAACGCGGCTGACAATGCAGCGGCGGCGGCGCATGGCGCGGCCGAGGCAGCCCACGGCGCGGCTCACTCGGCTGCTCACGTCGAGGAAGGCGTGCCGATCGCAGCTCCGGTCCTGTGTGGCTGGTTCAAGGGTGCCAATGGCATCGAGTTCCTCTCGGCTGGCGCGGCAGGGCAGGCAGTCACCGCCGGCAAGCCCCTGATCTTCGCGATCACGAACTCGATGGTGGCGATGGGGTTGGTTGCGCTGGGACTCATCGTCTTCGCCCAGTTGGCCACGCGGAACATCCAGATGGTGCCAAAGGGCCTCCAGAACTTCGCGGAATGGATCATCGAATCCCTGCAGGACTTCCTGGCGGGCATCCTCGGACCGAAGCTGGTCAAGCAGACGTTCTGGTACTTCGCGACGGTCTTCCTGTTCATCCTTTCGGCCAACTGGTTCGGGCTCTTGCCGGGTGTAGGTTCGGTGGGCTGGGGATCTCCTGGCGCGCACGGGTTCCATGTGAGTGAGCCCTTGCTCCGCGGTGCGAATGCGGACCTGAACATGACCTTCTCGCTGGCGGTCGGGTTCTTCGCGATGTGGATCCTGTGGTCGATCCGGGCCAACGGCATCGGTGGTTTTCTGTCCCACATCTTCGTGTATCATGGCGATGCCACGGGTGGCATGCGCGGGCTGCTCTACCTGATCTTCTTCCTGGTCGGTTTCCTTGAGGTCATCTCGATCATGATCCGGCCGATCTCCCTCACTTTCCGTCTTTTCGGCAACGTCTACGCAGGTGAATCCCTGCTGGAGACGATGCTTCACCTCGGTGGCAACCTTGGCTTCCTGGCGGCTCTGCCGTTCTACGGACTGGAGCTGATGGTCGGGGCCATCCAGGCGCTGGTGTTCACGCTGTTGACGGCGGTGTTCACGGCCCTGATGTGCAAGCACGACGATGGCCATGCGGAGGAGCATGGCGAAGCGGCACATCACTGAGGAAGCCGCTGACGGGTTTACAAACGACACTTTTGGCCGTCGGACCGTGGCAAAGCTCTGCGGGGACGTCCGAGCAACACCAAGAAAGCAGACAACATGACTGGAAACATCGCCATCGCTGGCGCCGCGTTGGGCGGCACCATCGCCCTGGGCTTGATCGGCTTCAAGGCCGCTGAGGCCGTGGGTCGCAACCCTGGTGCATCCGGCAAGATCCTCGTGCAGGCGCTCCTGAGCGCCGCGCTCGCGGAAGGTGCCTTGATCATCACGATCCTGATGGGCGTGAAGTAATCACACCTGCATGGGATCGCTTGCGATCCCGTGCACCTCCCTTTCGATCCTTAGAAAAGTACTCACGCATATGCAGCTCGGTCTCATTCTTGCCGCCGCGGAAGGTGGCGTGGTGGACGGTCTGAAGGCGACCGCCTCGGAAATCGGACACAAGTTCGGCTTCAACACGTCGCTCTTCATCTCCCAGCTGATTGGGTTCTTCATCGTGGCGTTCGTGCTTCAGCGCTTTGCGTTCAAGCCGCTGCAGAAGATCCTGTCGGAGCGTGAGAGCAAGATCTCCGAGAGCCTGGCGGCAGCGGAGCGCATGAAGGCCGACCTCGCGAAGGCCGACGAAGAGCGTAAGCGGGTGCTGGCTGAGGCTGGTGTCGCAGCCAACAAGATCATTGAGGAGGCGCGGGCTGCGTCAGCCCGGATCACCGAGTTGGAGATGCAGAAGGCCGTGGCCGCCGCGAAGGACATCACCGAGAAGGCCAAGCAGGCCAATGATGCCGACCTGGCCCGCATGAAGGCCGAGCTGCGCCGCGAAGTGGGTCGCCTCGTGGTGGCGACGTCGACCAAGGTCACCGGCAAGATCCTGACGCTCGACGACCAGAAGCGTCTGGCCGAGGAAGCGAATCGCGAGCTCGCTGCCTGATCCGCTCGCACTGAAGAACGCAGTCCACGCCAGCCATGAAGATCAATCGACAGGCCCGTCGCGACGCGAAGTCCCTCTTTCAGGCATGCCGCCCGAACGGCGTGCTGGATGAGGCCAAGGTTCGCGAGGTGGTGACCAAGGTGATCGAGGGCAAGCCCCGGGGGTACCTCGGCGTGCTGCATTACTTCCAGCGGTTGGTGAAGATCGAGTTGGACCGGATGACGGCGGTGGTGGAGAGCACCACCACCCTGACGCCGGACCTGCAGGGTGAGATCACCCGCAACCTGGGGGCACGGCATGGAGCCGGCCTCCGGTTGAGCTTTGTTGTCAATCCGTCGCTCCTGGGTGGCCTGCGGGTGCAGGTTGGTTCCCACATCTATGACGGCAGCGTGGCAGGTCGCCTGGCCGCGTTGAGTGAGTCGTTCTGAGTTCGCAATCCAGTCTGAGTTCCATTTTCATCCAACAGTCAGCCAAGTCTGAATCCTATGAGTTCCCTACTTCAGGACATTGAAGCCCAGATCACCGGCGCAAAGACGTCGGTCCAGAAGCAGAACGTCGGCTATGTCCGCGAAATTTCGGACGGTGTTGCGAAGATCGAAGGCCTGTCGGACTGCATGGCCAACGAGATGCTTGATTTCGGCAACGGCGTCATCGGCCTCGCGCTGAACCTGGAAGAGACCGAGGTCGGCGCGATCATTCTGGGTGACTATCTCGCGATCCATGAGGGTTCCGAGGTCAAGACGACCGGCAAGCTGCTCTCCGTGCCGGTGGGCAAGGGCTTGCTGGGCCGCGTGGTGGACGTCCTCGGCCGTCCGATCGACGGCAAGGGGCCGATCGAATCGAACGTTCAGTATCCGGTGGAGAAGATTGCTCCGGGCATCGTGAAGCGTAAGTCGGTCAATCAGCCTCTGCAGACCGGCATCATGGCGGTGGACGCGATGATTCCCATCGGTCGTGGTCAGCGCGAGCTGATCATCGGTGACCGTTCGACGGGCAAGACCACGATCGGCGTGGACACCATGATCAATCAGGCCCGCATCAACGAGGTGGGTCTGGCGTCCGGCGAGGCTGGCTTCCGCCCGGTCTACAACATCTACGTCGCGGTCGGCCAGAAGCAGTCGAACGTCGCCCGTGTGATCGCCGAGCTCGAGAAGGCCGGCGCGATGAAGTACACGATCGTCGTCGTGGCGGCGGCCTCGGATTCCGCGGCCAACCAGTACCTGGCGCCGTTCTCCGGTGCGGCGATGGGCGAGTGGTTCATGGATAACGGCATGGACGCGCTGATCATCTATGATGATCTCTCCAAGCAGGCCGTTGCTTATCGCCAGGTGTCGCTCGTGTTGAAGCGCCCGTCGGGCCGCGAGGCTTATCCCGGTGACGTCTTCTACCTGCACAGCCGCCTGCTCGAGCGCAGCGCCCGTGTGAACGAAGAGAACGGCAACGGATCGTTGACGGCGCTGCCGATCATCGAGACGCAGGCCGGTGACGTCTCGGCGTACATCCCGACGAACGTCATCTCGATCACCGACGGCCAGATCTACCTCGAGACCGACCTGTTCTACCAAGGCATCCGTCCCGCGATCTCCGTCGGTCTGTCGGTGTCGCGCGTCGGTTCCTCGGCCCAGATCAAGGCGATGAAGCAGGTCGCCGGCCGCATCAAGCTGGACCTCGCCCAGTTCCGTGAGTTGGCGGCGTTCGCGCAGTTCGGCTCGGATCTTGACGCCAAGACGCAGGCGACGCTCGAGCGCGGAAAGCGCATCGTGGAGCTGTTCAAGCAGAACCAGTACAACCCGATCGCCGTGGAGATCCAGGCGTCGATGTTGTGGGCGATGCAGAACAACCAGCTGGACGACGTGGCCGTGGATAAGATCAAGGATTTCCAGGCCAAGTTCACCGACTTCCTCACCTCGCGGAAGAACGCGTTGCTGGAGAAGATCCGCAAGGAGAAGGCCATCAACGACGCCCTGGCGGCGGAGTTGAAGGCGGCGATTGGCGAGTTCAAGCAGTCCTACCGGTAAACCGCCGGCGACTGGCAACCCCTGAACGAACATGGCAAGCCTCCGCGACCTACGGCGCCGGATCAAATCGATCAAGAATACGGCGCAGATCACCAAGGCCATGCAGATGGTGGCCTCGGCGAAGATGCGCAAGGCGCAGCTTGCCGCCATTGCTGGACGTCCGTACGCGCAGCTCATGAATGAGGTGCTGTCGGCGGCGACGGCTGGGGCCGGCGAGTTCTCGCATCCGCTGATGGAACAGCGCGGTGGCAATCGCCGCGCGGTGATCCTGATCACGACGGACAAGGGTCTCTGCGGCGCGCTGAACACAAACCTGCTCCGCGAAGCTGCGCGGTTGGATGCGGGAAGCACTGTGTTCGTTTGCGCTGGCAAGAAGGGCGCCCAATGGGCGGCCCGTCTGAAGCGTGAGTTGGGTGCCGAGTTCCTCTACAAGGACACTCCCGCGTTCGCGGATGCCCGTGCCATCTCGAAGTTTGCCCAGCAACTGTTCCTGGAGGGCAAGGTGGATCGGGTGGACGTCCTGTTCACCAACTTCATCAGCACGATCAACCAGCGTCCCGAACTACGTCCGCTGCTGCCGATCGGCAAGCTGCACAAGCTGGAAGCGGGCGTCTCCGGTGAGAATGCGGAGGCGGCCTTGGAATCTACTGGCCGCGAATACCAGTTCGAGCCCGCTCCGGCGAAGGTCCTCGGCGACCTGTTGCCGCACTACGTGAACTACCAGGTGTTCCAATACCTGCAGGAGGCGAAGGCCTCCGAGCACTCGGCACGGATGGTTGCGATGAAGAATGCGACCGACAATGCCAAGGGCATCATCAAGGACCTCTCTCTCGAGTACAACAAGCTGCGCCAGGCGAACATCACCAAGGAACTTCTCGAAATCACCAGCGCCGCCATGGCGATGGGTAACTAGTTTCCCGCAATGAACAAAGGCAAGATCGTTCAGATCATCGGTCCCGTCGTGGACATTGAGTTCCCCGACCATCTCCCCGCGATCTACAACGCCCTGACCGTCTCGTACGATGTGCAAGGGCAGGGGAAGACGAACCTGACCCTCGAGGTCTCGCAGCACCTGGGTGACAACTGGGTGCGCGCGGTCGCCATGTCGACGACCGAAGGTCTCAAGCGCGGCTATGAGGTTGTCGATACCGGCAAGCCCATTTCCGTGCCTGTCGGCGACGGCGTCATGGGGCGCGTGCTCGACGTCACCGGTTCGCCGGTGGACGAGCGCGGTCCGGTGCAGGCCGAGAAGTACTATCCGATCCATCGTCAGGCGCCGTTGCTCGTCGACCAGTCGACCAGCCCGCAGATCCTGACCACCGGCATCAAGGTCATCGACCTGATCTGTCCCTTCCTCAAGGGCGGCAAGGTCGGCGCCTTCGGTGGTGCAGGCGTCGGCAAGACGGTCGTCATCATGGAGCTGATCAACAACATCGCGAAGCTCCACGGTGGTGTCTCCGTGTTCGCCGGTGTCGGTGAGCGTACCCGTGAGGGCAACGATCTTTACCACGAAATGGCCGAAGCCGAGGTCATCAAGATGAAGGAGCTCAACAAGAGCCGCATCGCCCTCGTGTACGGCCAGATGAACGAGCCGCCGGGTGCGCGTCTCCGCGTTGCGCTCTCCGGGCTCGCGATCACCGAGTTCTTCCGCGACGAGCGCAACCAGGACGTGCTTCTGTTCGTCGACAACATCTTCCGCTTCTCGCAGGCGGGATCCGAGGTGTCGGCGCTTCTGGGCCGCACGCCCTCGGCCGTCGGTTACCAGCCCACGCTGGCGGCGGAGATGGGTAACCTGCAGGAGCGCATCACCTCGACGAAGAAGGGTTCGATCACGTCCTTCCAGGCCGTTTACGTGCCTGCGGACGACCTGACCGATCCGGCCCCGGCGACGACCTTCGCGCACTTGGACGCCACCATCGTTCTCGAACGTTCGATCGCTGAGTTGGGCATCTTCCCCGCCGTCGATCCGCTGGCCTCGACCTCCCGCGCCTTGGCGCCCGAGTTCGTCGGTGCCGAGCACTACGCCGTGGCGCGTGGTGTGCAGAAGGTGCTGCAACGGTACAAGGACCTGCAGGACATCATCGCGATTCTGGGTCTGGACGAGTTGTCGCCGGAGGACAAGCTGACGGTGTCCCGCGCCCGCAAGATCCAGAAGTTCCTGTCGCAGCCGTTCACGGTCGCGCAGCAGTTCACGGGTCGCGAGGGCAAGCAGGTTCCCGTTGCCGAGACGGTGCGCGCTTTCAAGGAGATCCTTGAGGGCAAGCACGACGACGTGCCCGAGAACAACTTCTACATGAAGGGCAGCATCGACGAGATCCGCGACTGATGACCGGCCCGCAAGGGCAGGCAATCAGTCCGGGGCTCCGGTTCAACAACGGCGGAAACGCCCTGACTGGACGGCACCATGGCTGTACTCAAACTCGAAATCGTCACGCCCGAGTCCAAGGTTTACTCGGAGGACGTGGACATGGTCACGCTGCCGGGCGTCGAAGGCGAAATGGGCATCTTTCCGATGCACATCCCGCTGATGACGCAGATCGCTGCCGGCGAGATCGTCGCCCGCAAGGGTGGCCAGGACTTCTTCCTCGCCGTGGGCGAGGGATTCGTCGAGGTCACCGGTGAGCGCGTGGCCATCCTGACGGACATGGCCATCAAGGCCGACGACATCGACGAGACGAAGGCCGAGGAGGCCCGGAAGCGGGCGGAGGCCCGGCTCGCCGAGAAGCTCAGCGACGAGGAGACGGCAACGGTCCAAGCCGCGCTGCTCCACTCGTTGACGCAATTGAACGTCAAGCGCCGTCGTCGCGGTTGATCGTTTCAGGCGAACCTCCGGGGTTGATCTCCGGGATACGAAAAGGCCGGACCCGGCGAATGGGTCCGGCCTTTTGCTTTCGCTCCCTTGAGGAGAGGACACGGAGTGGCGACGTCCCCGTCGCATGGAGAAAGGGCTTGGGATGGCAACGAGGACGTTGCCGCCCCGTTCGGGGAGAGGACACGGAGTGGCGACGTCCCCGTCGCATGGAGAAAGGGCTTGGGATGGCAACGAGGACGTTGCCGCCCCGTTCGGGGAGAGGACACGGAGTGGCGACGTCCCCGTCGCATGGAGAAAGGGCTTGGGATGGCAACGAGGACGTTGCCGCCCCGTTCGGGGAGAGGACACGGAGTGGCGACGTCCCCGTCGCATGGAGAAAGGGCTTGGGATGGCAACGAGGACGTTGCCGCCCCGTTCGGGGAGAGGACACGGAGTGGCGACGTCCCCGTCGCATGGAGAAAGGCTTGGGATGGCAACGAGGACGTTGCCGCCCCGTTCGGGGAGAGGGCTGGAGTGGCGACGTCCCCGTCGCATGGAGAAAGGGCTTGAGATGGCAACGAGGACGTTGCCGCGCCGTTGGATGCAGGGGCAGGCGCGAGATGCGTCCGTGCCCAGGGTGGGAGGAAGGACTTGCTTGCATCCACAGGGTTTCGTGGGTGAAGTGAACTCATGGCCTTGATTTCTGGACGCTTGCGAAGGTGGGCTGATCGGGTGCAACTGCTTTTGCCGCTCCTGCTGGTGGCTGGATTGCTGGAGGCAAGATCCAGCGCCCAGAGTCCGATCTTCGAACCTGTCCGCCCCGGCACGGGCAACTGGCTTGCCGTTCAGGATGGAAACTTCGAAAGCCTTGGAGGGCCACTTTTGGTTTCCAACGCTTACATCACGCAGGGCTACTGGTACCTTTTCACCTCGGTGGGTACGACAGGAACGGCGGCGGCGACGGACGTGGCGGCCTATCGGGGGCAACGCGGTATCCAGATCCGCCCGGGGATCAACTCGGGTCCGGGGATCGCGCTGACCCTTGGGCGCACCTACACCCTCGCCAGTCAGGCTCCTCATGTGCTGAGCGGCTGGGTGCGTCGTTCCACCAATACGTCTCCGTCCGCCAACGTGTATCTGGACCTCTGGGGAGCGGTTGGAGGCTTCAAGGTCGTGACTGCGGCGAGGCCGGGTTGGCAGTTTGTCTACGGGACCTTCACTCCGGGATTTGCACCGGTTGGAATCCGGTGCGTCCTGGACGGAGTCGTGAGTTCGACCGAGGAGGTTTGGGTGGACGAGTTGGCGATCACACCGGCTAGCCAGTTCAGCCCGCCTTCGCAGAGCCTCGGGTTGTTCAACGTGCGACTGGGCACGAAGGATTCCCAACCGATCTTTGGACCCGCGGCATACGGGGAGTCTTCGTCGGATTTTTGGAACTCCTACTCGCGGGATGAGGTTGGCGGCGGATTCCGCACGTTGGGATCGGTCGTGCCTCTGGTGAACGCCGCCGGGATCCAGACGGGGGCGGGCCTGACCATCGCCAATGCTCCGGGGGCTTGGTCCTCCGGTCACCCAACTCCGTTGATGGCAACCTACCTGTATCCGTTGGGGGGTGGGTCCGTCATAAGCATGGCGCTCACGAACCTCCCCACGGGCACGTACGACCTCTTCCTGTACGGGCACGGAGGTCCTGGTGACGCGTACAACACGGCTTTTTCGGTAACCACCGGGGAGATCTTGGTCGGCACAAAGAGCACGTCGGTCAGCCCTGGATGGATGCAGACCAACTGGGTGGAAGGGCAGCAGTACGTCCGCTTTTCCGACGTGTTTGTTTCCTCGGGGCAACCGCTGCTGATTTTCGCGTACCCCGGCCTTGCCGGTCTTGCGTGTGTCAACGGGTTGCAGGTGGCGCGAACATCGCAGGAACTCTTCCGGGTTTGGCCGGATTCCTCGGACTACACCAATTCGCTCCGGGTGGTGGCGATGTCCGACCCGAAGGTTCAGGTTCGCTTTGGGGTGGCCTCGGACCCGACGACCAACTCGCCATCGCTCAACGATGGGTTTGACCTGTCGTCAACCGTGACGCTCCGGATCCAGGGATTTGAAGGCACGCAGCCCGTTTCACCCGTGATCACGCGGACCTATCGACGGATCTATGTCTTCGACACGAGGATTCCCCGGGAATGGCGCGTCCGATACTTCGGTGAGGATTTTGCGACCCGGCCCGAGGCTGCGAACGATGCCGATCCGGATGCCGATGGATCGACGAACCTCCAGGAGTATCGGGCGTCGACGGATCCAACGGATCCGCTGGATGGGTTTGAATCGAGTGTTCGGCTGGTACCGGCGGTGAGTTGGACAAGCGTCTCCGGTTCGACCTATCGCGTAATGCGCAAGGACCGGCTGACGGACACTGAATGGACCGAAGTGGGACGGGTATTGGCGACGGGCACCCGATCCGAGTATGTCGATCCTACGGTGACGGATGTGCCCCGGTTCTACCGGATCGAGGTCGTCAAGTAGCGCTGTCTCTGGAATTCGAAAGGGCCGGACCCGGCGAACGGGTCCGGCCTTCTTGTTTTCGGCGTCCTGACGGGGGCGATGATCCGGCCAGGAATTCTGATCCTAGCCTGACCTTCGCTAGTGCGGCCAGAAATGGATGGAAATCTTGGCGATTCCGCAAATCCGCGGGAAAAGTCTTCACTACAAACCTCCCCGTCCGGCGGCCTAGGTTTCGAGGCCGCGTCCCTCCGTGAGCCGTGGCGGTCCTTGTTCCGGCAGCTCCCAGCCCAGTCGCTCCAGCAACAGCCTCTGGTCCAGGTCGGGTTGCGTGCGCCTCGTCATCACCATCGTCCGGCCTTCAGCCACCGGCAGGTGCACATCAATCAGTTCGATCCTCCCGAACTTCTCCAGCATCGTCCGCGGCGTCAGGCCACCGGCCACCCTCCGGAGCTGTCCCCTCAGGCACACCTGCATGCTATACGCCATGAACGCCACGAAGATGTGCGCCTCGATCCGGCTTTCCTTCGAGTGGTAGATCGGTCGAAGCCCCAGATCTCCCTTGAGGTTCTTGAACGCCGCCTCCACCTCCACCAGCCTCAGATACATCTCCCATAGTTGGGCGGGATCCTCCGCCGTCAGGTTCGTCCTCAGCAGGTAGCGTCCTTCCCGTTTCCTCACGATCCTCAGCTTCTTGCGATTGATCCGGTAGCTCAGCCCGGATCCGCCTTCACCCACCGCGATCTTCACCAGACCGTAGGCTCGTCCCGCCTGCTGCTTGGCCTGGCCGAGCTTCATCATCATTTCATCCCGTCCCAGATTCTTCTGCCCCTTCAGCTCGCCAAGTCGCTTGATCAGCACCTTGAGCCGTCGGCGCCGCATCGATCGTTCCTTGCCGACTCGATCCGCACTCTCCACCCACACGAAGAGCTCCTCCTGCTCGTCGACGAGTTTCACCGTCACCTTCTCCCGGGCCTGTTTCCATGGCTGATCCTGAAGACGATTCTCCAGCTTGCTCAGTCGTCCCTTGGGCGTCCCCACCAGATACGAGATCCGATGCCGCTTCTTGCGCATCAATGCCAGCGTGTCCTCTGTCGGGATCCCTCGGTCCATGATCCACGTGCGCTGGGCCTTTCCGAAACGACGGCGGATCTTCTTCAGGAAGTGGATCAGCGTCTGCCGGTCCTGGATATTCCCGGGCATGACTTCGTAGGCGAGGGGCAGGCCCTCGGGTGTGATGACCAATGCGATGACCACCTGAACACAATCAGAACGGTGATCACGACTGTAGCCATAGCGGCGCTTGTCTCCGTCCGGGAATGGAGGATCACTCTCGAAGTAGGTGCTGGTCAGGTCGTAGAGAACCACCTCGAACTGTGCGGCGAAGAGGTCTTTCCAACGCTGCTGGAGATGGTCGAAGAGGGCTTCCCGGTGGGGCAGCAGACGATCCAGGCATCGATAGAGGTTGTCCTTGGCAGCGAGGGAAAAGTCCGAGCCGAGGATGTCGGCCATGGCGCTGTGTGAAAACCATTCCCGGTGGAGACGGAACTCGCTGCCGGGATCAATCAATCGGTAGGTGACGAGGACCTGGAGGATCTGGGTCCACTGAGTTCCTTCGCGGCTCGGCGGAAGCCGTTGGAGCCAGAATTGCGAAAGATGAAGATCCTGCCAGAGGCGATCGGCGATCCAACAGGCGCCCCACTGGCGGGGGTTGTGGAGACTGAAGTCGGAGAAGTGAATCTTCGGGGGAGGCACCTCTGGGGATGGAGCCTTGGGAGAGGAGGCAAAAGCGAGCTCCGGACCTTGCGAAGGGGGCGCAGCGGAGAACCTGGAAGCAAGAGTACTCCAGGCTTGATGCTGGGCACGGTCGAGTTCGCCGAGATAGATGGCCTGACGCTGGATGACCTTGCCGGAAGGTGAACGCTGGTTTTCGACGAGACTCCAATAGGTGTGATCCTTGCCGTTCTTGTGGCGGAGGTGGCGACGGAGGAAAAGGCCCATGGACGGGCAGGATACGGGGAAAGTGAGCGGTGGGAAGAGGGTGGGTCTTCACTACAGAGCGAGTACGGATCGAAACCCTCGGATTCATTGAAGATTCCATGCGGAGGCACGCAGAAATCTCGGGAAATCGGGGCTGAGTTGCGAAAGTCAGGCTAGAAACAGCGGTTGGATCCACAGATTTCACCGATTGCACGGATTGGAAGCCGGTTGAGAGAGGCTGTTGTTTCACCCCACGGGTGAGGTGCAAACCGCGATGCGGTGAAGCCTCCAGTCCCGGTCCATCTGTGAAATCCGTGAAATCTGTGGATAGTCCAACTGCCGCTTTCAGGCTGATTCCGGAAACGCGGGTGTCGGACGCCAGCGAAGGGAGGATTTCCTAGGACTTCCGTTGACGGCGGCTGAAGGCGACGGCAGCCGCGAGGCCTCCGATTCCGATTGCGGCCCAGGTTCCGGCCTCGGGAACCGGGGCACCCTGCAAGTCGACGAAGAACGCCTCGGTCCGTCCGTTCCGGACGCCCCAGCCGCTGACATACCGGCCGTCCGGTGAGATCGACGAGGCGTTTTCCAGCCTGGTCCAGCCGTCGGCAGCGAGGTTGACGCCGGCGTCGGTGAGGACATCGACGAGCAGGAACATGCCGGTGTTGGACTGCCAGAGCATGGCCTCCTGACCGTTGTCCGTGTTGCCATAACCGACGACCCGGTTGCCATTGTCGGCCACGCCAAGACCGCGGCTATCGTGGGCGCCTCCCGCGAGGTCTCCGAGGCCCGTCATGGTCCCATTGTTCCAGAGAAAGGCCTCCACTCCATCGGCGGAGGTGCCGGCGCCGGCGATGTAGTCACCTGTCGAGCTGAGAGCGTGGGCAACGCTCAACTCGGCGCCGCCCGGGAGGTCTCCCAGGGCGGTTACCCCGCCGGCGTCCCACCGGGCCGCGAGCCCGGGGGAGGTGGCTGTGGTGCCATAGCCAACGACGACGCTACCGTCCTCGGTGATCGCGTAGGCTCCGCTGGAGATGTCGCCTCCCGGCAGGTCTGCGAGTGGGATCATGCCGGGCCCAGCCTCCCAGAGGAACGCTTCCATGGTGGTCGCCGACATCCGGGCAATGCCCACGATGCGGCTGCCGTTGCCGCTGACCCCATGCGCCACGCTGTAGTTGTAGGAAGTGCTGAACTGCCCCAGGGGGATGGTGTTGCCTCCCTGCCAGAGCATGCCCTCCGTTTCTCCGCCTCCGCGGCTGGCGAAGCCAATCACTGCGGTACCGTCCCGGGAGATCCCGATGGCGGCCGAGTCGAGATAACCGCCTGGGACCCCATAGCCTACCATGGTTCCACTCGCGTATCGGAAGGCCTCGGTGTGGCCGCCGTTCTGGCTGGTGCCTGCGATGGCACTGGCTCCCGGAGTCAGGCCAACGGCGGTGCTGGACTGGGGTGGGCTCGCCGACAGGAATCCCAGCGGCGTGATCGAGGCAGCACGGGTGGGAGTTGAACTCAGGCCGAGCCCGGCGAGGGAGACGGCAATAGCGGCCTGATACAGGCGATGGAACGGAAGGGAGCGCGATGTCGGCGACGGTCGTGATTCAGCCATATGCCCGTGCTAAGGAGCCCGCGGGCAGGAATTACAACCGAGTGTCAGGATTCGTTCGGGGAAGGGATCCGGGTGCTGTGTTCCCCCGGGCAATCGGGCCGTGGATCGCCCGATCAATCCCGGTCGAACGATGCGCGGGCCTCGCCGCGTGGGAGTTCAATCGCCGGCCGGGCCCCTTCCGGGTATTCGAACACGCGGCCCTCGAAGTTGCGGATGAGGACGCGACCGGACTGGCGGGCGAGGATGTATTCCGGATTGATGGGCACCTTCCCACCGCCACCCGGGGCGTCGATCACATACTGCGGCACGGCGTACCCAGTGGTGTGGCCTCGGAGCGACTCCATGATTTCCAAGCCGCGGGCAACCGTGGAACGCAGGTGGGCGCTGCCGGCGATCAGGTCGCACTGGTAGAGGTAGTAGGGCTTCACGCGGCAGAGCAGAAGCTTCTGCACGAGGGCCTTCATGACCTCCGGCGAATCGTTCACGTGCCGCAGGAGCACCGATTGGTTGCCCAGTTGGATTCCCGCGTCCGCCAGACGGCCGAGGGCGTCCCGCACCTCGGTGGTGAGTTCCCGCGGATGATTCGTGTGGACGGAGATGAAGAGCGGGTGGAACCGCTTCAGCATCGCGCAAAGGTGCGGCGTGATCCGCTGGGGGAGGAAGATGGGGATCCGCGTGCCGATCCGGAGGAACTCGATGTGCGGTATGGCCCGAAGCCGGGTGAGCAGATGCTCGATCTTGTCGTCGCTCAGGAGGAGCGGGTCCCCTCCACTCAGAAGCACGTCCCGGATCTCGGGATGGCTGGCGATGTACTCGATCTGGCGATCGAATTCGGGATGGAAGTCGTATCCGCTGGCGTTGCTGACCAGGCGGGAACGGGTGCAGTAGCGGCAGTAGGCGGCGCAACGGTCGGTGACGAGGAACAGGACCCGATCCGGGTAGCGATGCACGAGGCCGGGAACCGGCGAGTGACTGTCCTCGCCACAGGGATCGCTCATCTCCCACGGGGCGGTCTCGGTTTCCTCGAGGCGCGGGATCACCTGCCGCCGGATGGGGCAGTCAGGATCTTCGGGGTCGATGAGGTTGAAGAAGTGGGGCGTGATGGCCAGGGCGAGCTTGGACTGGCCGGCGAGGATGGCTCCGGCCCGTTCTTCGGGAGTGAGGGTAGGCAGGAGCCGGGTCAATTGCTCGACTTGGGTGACCCGGTTCTTCAGCTGCCACCGCCAGTCGTTCCAATCGGAATCCGGAACCTGCGCCCAAGCGCCCCGGCCGGCAGGCCGGAACTGCTTCAGCGCTGCTGAGGGATCGGGCACGAGCGGGGGCTGACCGGGGGACGACGCGTTGTCCATGAGCAATGGGTCGCACAGTAGGGGGGGACCGGGATGCGTCAAGCGACTGGGGGGTGAAGCGGGGGCCGGCGAGGGTTGGGGCGAGACTCGGTCGGGCCATCGAGGGATCGGCTCGTGAGGACACTCGCCCCACCGAGTTTTGAGGACGAACGGGGTGGCGATGTCCTCGTCGCCTCTGGAAGAGGCTGGAGGTGGCAACGAGGACGTTGCCGCCCCGGATGAGGAGCGGATCGGGCCGGCTTGTGGCTGGGAATCCGGACCGGAGCCGGGCAGGGTGGAGCCGTGCACAGGACACCGCGGCATGAGGAGGACGGTTTCTATGCCGGGCTGGGTGAATTCGACCGGTTTGAAGAGGTGGCGAACGACGCGGTGTACGCGGCGGTGCCGTCGAGTTGGTGGGTGCTCGTGACGGACGTGAAAGGCAGCACGCGGGCGATCGAGGCGGGGCGGTACAAGGAAGTGAACGCGCTCGGGGTGTCGACGATCACGGCGGTGGTGAACGCGATTCCGGACATCCCATTCCCGTACGTGTTTGGCGGGGACGGTGCGACGTTGGTCATCCCGCCGGGACGAGTGGAGGAAGCGCGGGCGGCCGCTGCGCAGGCGCAGGCACTGGCGAGGGATGCGTTCGGGATGGAACTGCGGGCCGGCATGGTCCCCGTTGCCGAGTTGAAAGCGGCGGGAGGCGCGGTCCGCGTGGCCCGGTTCCGCATCTCGGGATCAGTGACGATGGCCATGTTCTCCGGCGGCGGCCTGAGTCTGGCGGAGAGGTGGGTCAAGGATCCTGCGAACGGATCCCGTCATGCGGTCGCGGCGGCGACTGCGGCTGATCCTGGGGTCTTCGATGGGTTCCAGTGCCGGTGGCGGCCCGTTGCGAGTCGTCGCGGCCAGGTGGTTTCACTGCTCGTCCTCGCGCGGGAGGGCGGTGGCCGGGGGTACCCCGCAATTCTGGAAGGAATCTCCGCGACGCTGGGGCGTCCGGTGGAAGGGTTGTGTCCGATCGAGCCGGACCGGATGCAACTCGCGAGTGGATTGGCGTTGCTGGGGGCGGACGCCCGGGTGGCGACCAGGTCTTCGGGCGGAGTCGTGTTTTACCTGCACCAGTTGAAGACGTGGCTCGGGTTGCGACTGGGCAATTTCCTGTTCCGGATGGGTTGGAAGGTAGGGCGCTTCAATGGAGCGACGTACCGTCGGGAGGTTGTCGAGAACACAGACTACCGGAAGTTTGATGATCTGTTGCGGATGGTGCTCGACCTCACGAAGGACGAGGTTGCCCGGTTGCGCGCCTATCTGGAATCGGAGCGCCTGGCAGGGCGGGTTTACTACGGGCTGCACGAGTCCGATTCGGCGTTGATGACCTGCTTCATCCGCGACTTCGGGGGGCAGCACCTGCACTTTCTCGACGGCAGCAACGGTGGCTACGCGATGGCGGCCCGGCAGATGAAGCAGCAGGCCGGCACTGCCTGAATCACCGAGCCTCCCACACCTCGACATGGTCGGCGGCGGTGTCGATCTGCCCCGCCGTGATGCCCAGCAGCAGGCGCAATCCATCCGGTGAAAACAGGACGTGCGCGCCGACGTCCGGATGCGCGATGCGGGCCAGTTCGCGTCGGGTCGGGATATGCCAGAACGTGATTTCAATGCCGGGATTGACCGAGGCCAGGGTGCGGCCGTCCGGTGAGAACGCGACTGCCTCGACGGATTCGAGGTGCCCGGGCAGTTCACCGGCGAGTTGGCCGTCCGGAATGGTCCAGAGTCGAATCGTGCCGTCGACGCTGCCGGACGCGAGGAGGGTTTCGTCCCGGGTGAACGCGAGGGCGGCGATGTCGTCGTGGTGGCCTCGCAGGCGGACCGAACGTCCCGTGACGAAGTCGATGAGATAACCCCCGTCCATGCCGAAGGGACCGAGGGCAAGCCAGCGTCCGGAATGGCTCATCGCGAATCCGCGCAGGACGCGATTGGGGCGCTGGGGACCCTTGAACTCGGAACGGATCTGGTCGCCGAGGTCCTCGTCGTGCCAGTGGCCCAGCAGTTCACCGGATCGGGTGGACCAGCGGCGGAAGGTGCCGGTTTCGTCGGGGCAGGCGAACGACCCGCAATCGCCCGCGAGCGCGAATTCGCCCGAGAACAGGTTGGTCGGGACGGATTGGATCGCGACGGTCCGGTGGATGTTGGTGGTGCCTGCTTCCCGCCACTGGAGGGCGGCGTTGTCACCCTGAAGGGTAAGGATGTGGATGCCGTCCGGGGCGAAGCCGCGGGGAAACCCGCCCAGGGTTCCGATGAGGTCGGGTTGGGGAGACGCGTTGGTGAAGGCCCAGACGGCGGTGCGCCCGCGTCCGTTCGTCTGTCCGTAGGTCAGCAACCGGGTACCATCCGGCGAAAGGCGCGGGGTGAAGTAGCGCCACGAGGGCACGGAGGGTGGAGCAGGGCGCGGGTCCATCGACCACAGCCGCACGGTCCGGTCCTTCCCGCCAGAGACGAGTTGGCGGCCGCCCGGGGTTGTGGCGACGGTCCAGACTTCGTTGGTATGCCCGACGAGGGTCCCGCGGCGCGTGGCCGAGGCGAAGTCCCAGAGCTCGATCTGTTGATGGGACGTGACCGAGATGAGCGTGGCACCATCCCGCGAGACGATGGCATCCCAGACGTTGTGGGAGCTTGGGAAGGAGCGTGCCGGGCCCCCGGGCGAGGCGAGGTCCCACACCCGGGCCGAGGTGCTCTGCCCGGAGCTGACGAGATGGCGCCCATCTGGAGAGAAGTGCAGGTGGAAATGAAGTTGGTTGGTGGCGACCGTGAAGAGGAGGCGACCGGTGCCGGCATCAAACAATTGCAGGTCCTGTTGCGCATCCATCACCGCGAGGCGGGATCCGTCAGGGGAAAGCGTGGGATGCCAGCCGCGAACGGTCATGCGCTCGAGTTGGCGGCTCGTGAGGTCCAGCTTCCAGAGCGGTTCGGGCACAGTGGCTCGAAAGAAGGGATGGTTCGGGGATGCGATGACAAGGTTCCCGGCGGTGGTGGCTTCCTGCCCGGGCATCGGCGGCAGGTCGGAGCGAGGCTGCCCGGTCGTTGGATCCCAGAATCGGACACCGTCAACCCCGGCTGAGACCAGGGTACGGCTGTCGGCCGAGAACTGGACCGACCACAGCGTGTTCGACGTGGCGAGGCGGATGATGGTCCGGGGTTCGGAGGCATGGCTCCACAGGCTCAGGGTGCTTTCGTTCTGACCGGGTTGATCCTGGCTGCCCGCAGCGATCCAGCGTCCGTCAGGGGAGACGGCGACCGAGGTGACGATCCAGGGATGTTCGCCGAGCGTGGCGATCTCGTCGCTGCGGCACCGGTTCAAGAGCAGTCGGTGGGTGAATTCGCGGAGGTCTGAGTCCTCGGCGCCTGAGGGACCGGGGCCTCCGTGACGGGCAAGCAGTCCGCGGGCCCGGCCCACATTCCCGTCGCGCAGGGCAGAGGAAGCGGCTGCCACGTCGGCGGCGTAGAGGTTGAGGGACATTTCATCGCGGCTGCGTTCGGCGCGGCGCCACTGGAGCACGACACTGGCGACGCCGATGCCGATCGCGGCGAAGAGCGCGGTTGAGACTCCGGCGAGGGCAGGGTTGCGGCGGCACCAGAGGCGGAGCCGTTCCGAACGGGAGACCGGTCTTGCGAGGATGGGTTCGCCGCCCTCGAAACGGGCGATGTCGAGGGCGAGTTCGGAGGCGCTGGCGTACCGGCGGTGCGGTTCCTTGTGGAGGCACTTGAGGCAGATCGTCTCGAGATCCTTGGGGATGGCTGCATTGAGGAGCCTTGGGGCGACGGGCTCGTTCTGAAGGACCTGTTGGAGCGTGGCAGCGATCGTGTCGGCGACGAAGGGCGGGCGGGCGGTGAGGAGTTCGTAGAGGATCGCGCCGATCGAGTAGACGTCGGCTGCTGCCGCGATGGGGCCGCCGGAGACCTGCTCCGGGGGCAGGTAGGCAGGTGAACCGATGACTTCCCCGGGTCGGGTCAGGCCGACGTCGGAGTCCAGTTGCTTGGCGAGTCCGAAGTCCGTGATCCGCGGCAAGTCGTGGGCGTCGAGGAGGACATTCGAGGGCTTGAGATCCCGGTGCAGGACCCCGGACTGGTGGGCGTGGGCGATGGCCTCGGAAATGAGCCGCACAAGGCCGGCGGCACGACGGAAGGGTAGTGGGTGTTGGCGGACGAGTTCGGCGAGGCTTGGCCCCTCGACGAGCTCCATGGCGATGAAAGGCTGGCCGTCGATCTCGCCGACTTCGTGGATGGTGACGATGCCGGGATGGTGAAGCTTCGCGGCCGCTTCTGCTTCGGCCCGGAAGCGCGGTTTGAAATCCGGGCGTGCCCACGCTCCGGCCAGCAGCATCTTGACGGCCACACGGCGGTTGAGTCGGCGTTGTCGGGCCTCGTAGACGACGCCCATTCCGCCCCGGCCGATCTCACGAAGGATCTCGTAATCGCCGGCGGGAGGCAGCGGGTCGTCTGTCGGCCCGAGGGCGATGCCGAATGCCAGCATGCCGAGGCACCGTGGGCAGTGCCCTTCGAGGGTGCCTTCCGCGGAAGCGGTCCCGCATCGGGGGCAGGGTCGGGTAGTAGGCATTCTCAGGGTACCGCAGGAGGATCCCGGAGGGATTACACCCGGGGTTCGAGTATTGGGGATCAGGCCGGGCCGAGGGATTCGAGGAGGTGGCGCATCTCGGCGTCGACTTCGAGCGGGCTTTGGACCGTGTCCGCCACGGCGGCCCGGACGAGTTGGCGGTATCGTTCGCGGAGTCGGTGCACCTGAACGGCGAGCGTCCCCGGAGCGATGTTGAGTCGATTGGCCACGGCGGCGTACTCGCCCGGGTCCGGTTCCCGGCTGAGGAAGGGCCGGAGCGCGTCGTAGGCCGCGGACCTGCCCGCGCCCGAGTGTTCGGCTCCGAGGCGTTTCATGGCTTCCTCCATCAGGGCCAGCGCCCACTGGCGCTCGAACAGCCGGTCGGGCGTCTCGGAGTGGGAAGGTTCGTGGCTCTGGTAGCGGTCCTCGGCCGACTCGTCGTCGAGCGAGAGGATCGTTCGGCCGCCGCCCCGCTTCTGCGCGGTTGCCCGTTCGTGCTCGTTGACCAGGTAATGGTTGAGGGCGGTCAGCAGGAACGATCGGAATCGGCCGCCCTCGCGGGTGAGTCGGGCCAGGTCGTTCCGTTCCAGCAAACGTTCGAAGAACCCCTGGGTCAGATCCTGGGCGGCATGGGCGTCGTGGCCCCGGCGTCGCACGTAGGCATACAGGGGAAACCAGTAGGAACGGCAGAGCTGTTCGAGGGCCTCGCGTCCATCGGAGGACGCGCCATCGCCCGCCGCGAGGACCATGGTCCATCGCGTCGTCGCGAAGGCAGGGGAAGACCTGGGCTCATCGGCGGACACGCGACGGGACGATGCCAAATCGGGACGCGGGCCGTCGACGACTTACCGGGGATCCGCGATCTGACCCAGGAAGAGGCAGGCCCCGGAGGTCCGGTGCTGGATGGCCAGAAGGAATGGGCGATCGACCCGGACCACGATGGGCTTGGGTTTCTGGGGCAGGATGGCACTGGCGCGCATCATGATCACGGCGGTCGCGGCGGCGGCTTCGGTTCCCTTCTCGTCGACTTCGAGGAAGGTCTTGTGGACGACCTCGGAGATCATGAGCCGATCCTTGGACGGCTGTGCCATGCGGCTGAAGTCCGCGGAACCGCCGGGCACGTCGAAGGCCGACAGGAGTCCGAGCGCCCGGAGGTTTGCGCCGAGTTGGATGGACGGCGGTGAGAGCTTGAACTTGGGGAGCGCCAGGTCGACCTCGGTGGGCTTGAGGTGTCGGCACTCGTCCAGGATTCCCGACGTGAGCGCGGCCCGTGTCTCGGCGAGGCCGTCCACCGCATCAGGGACCAACAGGATCATCTGAAGGTCCGTGTCGCGGTAGGCGAGGGACACGGCGCGGAACCCGGGGAATTGTTCGAACCCGTAGGAGCCGACATCGCGCAGGGTGGGAACCTTTGCGTCGGTGTTGGCCGTTAGGTGGAAGACTTCCGGTTGGGTGCGGTGGGCGGCGAACTCCCGTTGCCAGGCCGCCTTGAGGTGGAGCGCATTGACCAGGACCAAACGGGTGTCACCGCTCAGCAGTCCATCGGGGATCAGGTTCTGGATGCGCTTCCGGGTCTGCTCTTCAACCCAGCCGTTGATGTGGCGGGTTGCGGCGGCAGATCGGGCGAAGTCGATGGGTTCCAGCGGGGCGCCGTGATAGGTGGCAACCGTGTGGAGGAAGGGCTTCTCGAATTCGAATCCGGAGTGCCCGAAAAGGCGGTTGGCGACGTTGAAGGAGAAGTTGCCGTGGGAGTTGGTGGCGGTCTGGGCGAGTGATTGGGCCAGGGCCTGGAAGCTGGAGTGGAGCGCGGCTTCGTCTCCTTCGAAATGAAGGACCTTGGCCATCTCCGCACGCGTGGTGCCGGATGCGCCGGCATAGGTCATCGCGAGTGCCGTCTGGATCGAGTAGGGCGAGAGGACGAGGTTGCCACCCGGCCCGGTCGAGGCGATCTGGCGGTAGAGGTCGAGTCCCAGCAGATTGATCGCCTGGGAGGCCCGGAAGGTGGGGCAAGCTTCGGGGGACACGATGGGGTCGGCGCGCAGGGTGGTGGCGAGGATCAGGCCCACTGACATGACTGATGCGGCGGCAATGGAGCGTTGCATGCCCTGAGAACGTACCAGACGGGAACTCCTTTGGGGAATTCTTGCGGCGTGTTCGCTCGAACAGCCATGCCGCGCCCCCCGCCGCAACGCGGCGAACGGTGCCAGCCCAGGGTGGAGCGGAGCGGAACCCTGGGTTGCCCCACCCCACGACAAGTCGCCCCAACGGGGCGAACGGGGACCGCACGCACCCTGGTCCGTGTGCCCTTTCAGGGCAACGGGATGTTGTGTGGCGTGGTTCCCGGGGTTCCACCCCGGGCTGTCACCGGATGCCCCGTTGGGGCAGGGGCGACCCGCCCCCCGACGTCGGCGCAGTCGGCGCAGCAGGCCCCGGCGAGTTGGAAGCACTCGGCGCAGAGGTGGCCTGAGTCGACGGGATGGGCTTCGTCGGACCCGCAGCGGTCGCACGTGGGCCGCCGGGCGGAGGCGTCGCTGGACGGCATGCGTGACTCAGCCTTTGGAGTGCTTCGCGAGCCGACGGGCGATCGCTCCGGCCAGCAGCGTGAGTCCGACGAGGGCGGTCCACTCGGAGGGTTCAGGCACGGCCGTGATGCCAATGGTGGCGAAATCAATCGCCCAACCGTCCCCGCCGTTGCCGCCCTGGTCGATGGAGAGGACGAGCTTGTTGTCCGGGGTCAGCAGGCCGGGAGAAACGCCGTAGGAGATGAAGTACGTGATCGGGCCACCCTGATCGACGGCGTTGAGGAGGATCGTGAGGTCGAGATCGATGACGCCGTTGATGCTGGCAGTGTAGGGTTGGCCAAACGAGGGCTGTTGGAAGTCACTCAACATCAGTCCGAGCGTCAGCGAAATGGGGCCCGCCTGGGCGATCGGGCTGTAGTCGAGATTCAGGACCTGTGGGCCGGGAACGCGCGGGGAAGACGCATATCCATCCATGGCGCCCGTCTGGTTGCTGCCGACGTAGATCTGGTCCGTGCCGGGGAAGTCGCCGACGTCCGGGGCGAAGGGATAGGAGTGGCCGAAGCCGTTGGCACCGACCGTATAGAACCCCGGGGCCACGCCGGTCAGTTGGGCTCCGATGGTTGGGTCGGACGAATAGGTGGCTCCGGTGTTGAGGACATCGACGTCACCGAAGTACATGACGGCCGCCTGGGTGGAGAGGGCGGCTCCGACGGTGGCTGCGACGAGGCTGGATTTGAGGAAGCGTAGGGATTTCATGCTGAGGAAGGCTTCTGGAGGGAAAGTCGGACGCCGCCGCCAGTCAACCCGCATTCCTGCTCATTCCTTGGCTGGCGGATCCTGCCGGACACAGCGGGCGATGTCGCGGACGCGGAAGATGCAGCGGCCGATCCGGAGTTCGAGGTCGAGGCGGCGGCCGGGTTCGATCCAGAGGAGGTTCTCGGCGAGTTCGAGTTTCCCCTTAAGGATCGCGCCATCGTTGAGTTCGCATTCGACGGGATGGCCGATCGGAAGCCCGACGTCGCGTGAGAGTTGGCGGCGGTCGGCATCGCGCTGGTCGTACCAAGCCTGAAGTCCGTCAGGCCCCGGCGTGCTGAAGGAGAGTTCTCCCTGATCCATGATGGAGGCGATTCTTACCGGGGATCGGTGATCCGTCCAAGGAAGAGGCAGGCTCCGGATTCGCGGTGCTGGATCGCGAAAGCGAATGGCCGATCCACCCGGACGACGATGGGCTTGGGTTTCTGGGTTGGGGGTTCGGCGCTCAGCGTGATTAGACCCGCAGTTGCCGCGGCGGCTTCGGTGCCCTTTTCGTCGAGTTGGAGGAATGTCTTCTGGACGACCTCGGAAATCTTGAGGGGATCCCGACGCGGATCGGTCATGCGGCTGAAATCGGCCGAGCCCGGGGGGACGTCGAATGCGGTACGGAGGCCGAGGGCCTGGAGGGGCTTGCTGAGCGGGACGGCGGGTGGGGTGAGCTTCAAGCGGGGGAGGTAGAGGTCCAACTCGGCGAAGGGTAGGGCGCGGCAGGCCGAGAGTGTCTCGGCCGTCAGTCGCGATTCCACACCGGCGAGGCCGTTGGTCTGGTTGGGAACGAAGAGGACGAACTGGAGCTCCGCGTCGCGATAAGGGATCGAAACGGCACGGAACCCGTCGAACTGGCGGAAGCCGTAGTGCTCGACCTCGTGCATGGTGGGAACGTTTGCCTGGAGGTCGTTGCCCAGGTGAAACGGGCGGGGCTTGGTGAGGCCCTGGGTGAAGGGACGCTGCCAGGCGGCCTTCAGGTGAAGCGCATTCACCAGCACGAGCCGGGTGTCGGCGTTGAGCAGCGAAGGGTCGATGAGGTCTCGGATGCGGTCCCGGGTCTGCTCGGCGACCCAGGCGTTGATGCGCCGCGCGGCACCGACCGGATTCGCAAACTTCACCGTTTCGAGCGGAGCCGCGTAGTGTCGGGCCAAGGTTTCGCGAAAAGGATTCTCAAGGACGAGACCGTCGTTTCCGAAAAGGCGGTTGGCGACGGTGAACGAGAAGTTCGAGGAGGTAGCAGCCGAGGACTTCAGGAATTTCTCCAGCGATGCGAATCCGGAGTGCAGGTTGGCTTCATCTCCACCGAAATGGAGCACGCGCGCCATCTCGGTCCGCGTCGCCCCGCCGGCTCCGGCATAGGTCATCGCGAGTGCTACCTGCAGTGAGTAGGGGGAGAGAAGGAGGTTGGAGTCCGGCTTTGACGAGGCGAGCTGCCGGTGGAGGTCGAGCCCCAGCTGGTTGATGGCGAGCGCTGCGGGTCGAAGCGGCTCCGCAGCCGGCGGGGCTGCGCACGCGGAGGAGGCGCTGCCGAGTCCGAGCGTGACCAGGATCCACCTTCGGAGGGTCGAGACGGAGGGCAGCTTCATGAAGGGACAACGTTCCGCGGATGGGTTCCTTAGCCGTGTCCATGCAGTAGTAATCTCACGCGGAGCCGCGGAGAGCGCGGAGAGCGAGGCCGGTCACGACTAGTATCCAACGTCGGCAACCAGTCACCCAACGGTGACTGACCAGCTTGCCCTCCAACTGGCCTTTCTCCGCGTCTCCGCGTCTCCGCGTGAACCTGTCCCCGCTTTCAGTCGCATGGTTACGGCTTAGGGCACGCGTGAAAATGAAGAGAGTGGCGCACCCGGGCAAGCGGGTGCGCCACTCGTTGGTCCACGGAGGCCCATTGCGCCCCGGGGCGGATCAGAGGATCGGGACGCGGTAGTCTTCCACCTCGCCGTTCGGGGCGAAGCCGATCGGGCCGAGGCCACCCACGGTGCTCATGCGGAAGCGGGCGTAGGCGTTGCCGGCCGGGATGCCGGCGGGGATGAAGACCGGAACGGGATTGAGGCCAGGGATGAGGGGCAGGGCGTTGGCGAACTTCTCGGCGGGCTGGAAGCCTCCGACGCGATTGAAGTCGATCCAGGCGTCGAGGAAACCGCCGGCCCCGGTGCACTGGACCTGGATGGTCACCCACGTACCGCGGACCAGCGGAGGGAATACGACGCCGTCATCGTCGGGCAGGCCGACCGTGTCATCGCCGTTGGCGGCGGCGGTGGTGATGGCGGCCCATTCGGCGTCGACCTGGAAGCCCAGATTGAAGCCGGGAGTGGCCACGTGGGAGGCCCCACCCATCGGGGCATCGCTCCAGTCGAGCGTGGGCAGGATGGCGGGCTTGACCACGACGGGGCCGATGACGACCTGGGCGATGGCGCTGGTGGTCGCGAGGGCGGCCGTGAGGGCAAGGAGCTGCAGGGAACGGAACGTGTTCATATGTGGATCGTGTTGATGTGTGTCTTGTGTGTTGTGTTCTCGCTTCGTTGAGCGGCTGCGCTGTTTCTCGCAGCGATGCCAACTCCAGCTCTCCGGATGCCTTTCTCGCTGGGCGGCCGGCGCCCAGGGTGGGCAGGCGGCGCCCGGTTGCAGCGGACGACGACGTCCGATCCATCCAGGCGCGCCGAGAGGACGGGGCGTTGGGCGTCGACGGTGAACCGCTGCACGAGGGCTGGTTGGCGGAGCAGGAGCGGAAGGCCGATCTCGCTCTGGTTGTAGGCGGGGATTCCAAAGGTCGACACGGTGAGACGGCCTCCGCCGGGCGCGATGTCGAATTCGGTCCAACCGTACGTGAATGTGGCGACCGGCCCGCCGACGGTGGTGGTGGTGGTGAGGCTGGAGTCCTCCAGGCCGAGCGGCGTGTAACCGAGCGGCTGGATCTGGCCGTTCACGAGCGCACCGAGCGCCGTGTTCTTCTGGGTGGACGAACTTCCAGGTGACCTCGGCGGTCTCGGCGTCGAGCAGGTCCTGCTTGAGGGCGTCGAGCTGGGCGCGGCCCAGCATCGTGCGGCGGCGCTGGTGGGGTCGCTGACACCGGGGAGCTCCGCGTCGCGGAACGAGCGCGCATCGATCAGGAAGATCGCGGCCTCGGCGTCTGGCTGCCGATCGATCCGGTGGCGGGACAACAAATCCGGAAATACCAGTTGCGGGGCCTTGGTGGTACGTGTACGTATCCCTGCGTCAGAGGTCTGACTACCCCCGAGGTTTTCGTCTTCCGGGTGGGTGGCTTCCCCAATTTCTAAGTTTCCGCGGCCCCTTTCTTTCTTGCCGCTTTTTGGGTTCAGACCGTTCCGACATATACCAGTCCGTATTTGACATGAGTAACGACAACGTGAGGTCGGATTCCACCCGTTCATCCGGGTATTCCGACTCCTCTGGAGGCCAGGGTTCCCAGAGCCGCGGGGGTGGCTACCGTTCCCGGGATTCCTATGACCGGCCCAGTGACCGGGCTTCCGATCGACCTTCCGAACGCGCCGCGGGACGCAGTTCCGAGCGCGTTTCCGAGCGCGTTTCCGAGCGTGTTTCCGAGCGCGCGCCGGAGCGTGTCTCCGACCGTTCTGCTGATCGTCCCATCGACCGGTCAGCAGATCGAGTTGGCGACCGCTCGGGCGACCGGTATCCCGAGCGCAGCAATGATCGCTACGTGGAGCGCGTTGATGATCGCGACCGTGACCGTGACCGCGACCGGGTGACTGATCGTCCGGCGGACCGGCCGGTGGACCGAGTTCCCGAACGCCGGGGCGAACGTCCGGAGTCCGGAGATCGCGACCGCGGCGAACGCTTTGTCGACCGCGGACCGGACCGGTTGGATGACCGGGGAACCGACCGGGTTTCAGATCGCGGTGGTGACCGGGATCGGGGTGGTGATCGACCCTTGGATCGCGGTGATCGCCCGGTTGAAGGACGGGATCCCCGGGACTACCGGGATTCCCGCGATGTGGGGCGCGGAGATCGGGGCCCGGATCGTCCGGCTGATCGTCCGGCAGACCGGCCGGTCGATCGTCCGGCGGAGCGGCAGGGCGGTGGTGGCGGCGGTGGTGGACATCGCCAGCAGGGCGGTGGAAACCGCGGTGGCGGCCGGGATTTCCGGGACAACCGTGACTTCCGTGCGCAAGGCGGCGGGGGAGGCGGTGGTGGTGGCGGACATCGCCAGCATCAAGGAGGTGGTGGCGGTGGTCACCACCAGCAGCGGCACCAGAACCATGGAGGTGGCGGTGGTGGTGGCCAGAACCAGCCCCGGCAGCAGCCTCAGGCCCCGCCGCAACCGGTGGTGCAGGCGGAGCCCGTGATCCACGACGGCTACCTCGAGATTTCCGAGAAGGGGTTTGGATTCCTGCGTTCTGCGAAGGCCCATTTTGCGCCGAAGCCGAGCGACGTGTTCCTGACGCCGGACTCGATCAAGCGTCTGGCGTTGCGGGAAGGCTGTCACATCAAGTGCACGGTCAATCCGCCACACCGGGGCAATAGCCCGCAATTGCGCGAGGTGCTGGAAGTCAACACGCGTCCGTATCAGGACTACCTCCATGCGCTCCGGTTCGAGAACCTGACGACGATCGACCCGATCGAGAAGTTCCAGCTCGAGACCACGCCGGACCTGCTTGAGACCCGGATCATTGATCTCGTGACGCCGATCGGCAAGGGCACCCGCGGCTTGATCGTGGCCCCACCGCGGACGGGCAAGACGACGGTGCTGAAGCAGATCTGCAATTCGATCACGACCAACCACCCGGAGGTGCACTGCTTGGTGCTGCTCATCGACGAGCGGCCGGAGGAAGTGACGGACTTCCAACGTTCGGTGAAGGCCGAGGTCGTCGCTTCCAGCAATGATCAGGATCTGGAAACCCACGTCCGCCTCAGCCGTTTCATGGTGGAACGGGCGAAACGCATGGTGGAGGCCGGCAAGGACGTGTTCGTGCTGCTGGATTCCCTGACCCGCGTGGCCCGTGCTTACAACTCCGTGCATGGCGGCTCCGGACGGACGATGACGGGCGGTGTGGACGCCCGTGCGCTGGAGATCCCGCGCAAGATGTTCGCGGCAGCGCGCAAGGTCGAGGAGGGCGGTTCGCTGACCATCCTCGCGACGGCGTTGATCGACACCGGTTCCCGGATGGATGAGCTGATCTTCCAGGAGTTCAAGGGCACCGGCAACATGGAGCTGATCCTCGACCGCAAGCTGGCCGAGCGTCGGTTGTTCCCGGCCATCGACATTCCAAAGTCCGGTACCCGGAAGGAAGAGAAGCTGTTCCTTTCCCGGCATCTGGAGGCCATCCGCAAGCTGCGCCGCATGATGATGGACCTGCAGCCGGTCGAGGCCATGGAGACGCTTCAGGGCGCCCTCCGGAAGTACAAGACCAACGAGGAACTCCTCGCGAAGCTGTCCTGAGGTTTGTGGTCGGGCCGGGGAACCGGTCCGAGACGAAAGGGCCCGCAGCCGAGAGGCTGCGGGCCCCTTGCTTTTCCCGCGTGTGGGCGGGAACCGTTCGGCGGTCGGTCGGCCCCTACTTGTCCGCGGGGATAAACTCGGCGACGAGGGGGCGGTGATCGCTCGCCACGCCCCAGTCGGGCATCACGAGGATGTAGGTTCCCTCCTTCCGCCATTCCCGGGCCATGCCGCGGCTCACGAGCAGGTAGTCGAGCCGGCTGTAGCTGTCTTCCTTGCCGTAGTAGTGGGTCCAGGTCACCCGGCGCGGATCCCAGTTCGGATTCTCGCTGGGGGCGGTGTCTCCGTTTCGTTCGGCGGGGCGGGTGTCCATGAGGCTCTTGTTGCCCTTGCCCATGATGGCCCGGATCGCCGGGGTGTCGCGCGTGTCATTGAAGTCACCACAAACGACGAAATTGGCATCGGGCTTCTGCAGGAGTGCGTCGAGCTTCTCGCGGAGGATCATGGCCTCCTGGGTCCGCATCTCGGCCTCGTCACCGTCGGCGACGGCGCGCTTGGACTTGAGGTGGGTGGTCAGCAGCGAGAAGCGGTAGCCGGGGCGGGGTTCGATCTCGACTTCGGCTATGGCCCGGCTGGAGCGGAACCGGCGGCCATTGAGGAGGTAGCTCTCGTTCGTGTGCGGGTGCCGGGCGACGATCGGGAATCGGGAGAGCACCGCGACGAAGATGTTGGTGTCATAGCCCCGCACGTGTTCCGAGTGGGGCAGGTCCAGGCCGGCGGCCTTGAGCCGTCCCTGCAACTCGGCGAGCGAGTCCGTGTCCCCGATTTCCTGAAGTGCCAAGACGTCGGGCTTCAGGGCAACGAGCCCCTTCACGACCATGGCCCGGCTCGGCTCGGGCTTGATCTTCCGGGTTTCGGTGGGGCGGACGAGGTAGTTCTCGACGTTGTAGGTGACGACTCGGAACGGTTCCTGCGCGAAGGCTGCGGTGGTGAACGCAGCAATGGCGGGAAGGAACTGCAAGGTTCTCCGGAGGATCCGGACAAGAGGGCCTCGATTCAACATGGCGGGAATCGTAGCGCACGGATCGACGTGCGAGAAGGGGACGATCAGGGGATCCGGCGCCAGTCCCTTCCCGATGGGTGGGGCGAGTGTCCTCACGAGCCGTGGGGAAGCACCAAGTCTCGAGATTCAAGTTTCAAGCCCTGAAACGTGGGACTCCTCCCCCGCCTGCCATTTCCCCACTCGTCCCCAGTCTGAAACAGTTTTTTGCCGACGCGCGGGACCGTGGTAGCCTTGCCCATGTCAAACCTGACTTTGCTTGCCGACCGGCCGGATGAGGCCGTCGCGGCGGGAGACGGACCGATCAATTTTGTGAATACCCCTGCCGTGAAGCCGCTGACCGACAAACAGAATGAGCCGGATGCCCGTGGGCTGCGGATCGACAAGGTTGGCGTGCGTGGACTCCGGATCCCGCTCCAGGTGCGGGACAAGTCCCACGACCTCCAGAACACGGTCGCCAAGGTCGGCATGTTCGTGGACCTGCCCAAGGAATTCAAAGGGACCCACATGAGCCGGTTCGTCGAGGTCCTGAACTCGCATGGGTCCGTCGTCCACGTGGAGAACATCCCGGACATGCTCCGGGCGATGCAGGCCAAGCTCCACGCGCAGAGCGCCCACCTCGAGATGGAGTTCCCCTTCTTCCTCGTGAAGAAGGCTCCCGTCTCTGGCAAGGAAGGCGTCCTCGACTACAACGTCCGGTTCGATGCAGCCATGCATGGCCGGGACCTGGACTTCCTGCTCACGGTGCGTGCGACCGTGACGACACTGTGCCCGTGTTCGAAGGCGATCTCAAAGTACGGCGCGCACAACCAGCGCGGCGAGGTCACGGTACAGATCCGTTCGGAGAAGATCGTGTGGATCGAGGATGTCATCGCATTGGTCGAGGCGTCCGGCAGCAGCGAGATGTACTCGCTCCTCAAGCGTGAGGATGAGAAGGCGGTCACGGAGCGGGCCTATGAGAATCCGGTCTTCGTGGAAGACCTGGTGCGCAACGTGGCCTTGCGCCTGAACGCGCATCCAGACGTCGCGTGGTACCGCGTCGAGGCCGAGAACTACGAGAGCATCCACAACCACAATGCCTACGCCTGCATCGAGAAGGGTTGAAGTCGGGCGTTGATCCGTCGGGGAGGGCGAACATGCTGTCGCGACGATGACATTCACACAGCAGTACCTCGGGGTCCTGACGTCGCAGTTGGAGCGGGCGCTTGCCGGGCAGGGGACGCTCATCGGGCAGGCGGCGGATGCGTTGGCGAGGGCGCTGGCTTCGGGGAGGTGGGTGTTCGTCGCGGGTACGGGACATTCCCACCTGTTGGCGCTCGAACTGTTCTACCGGGCGGGCGGTTTGGTCCGTGCGGTGCCGATCCTCGACGAAGACCTGATGCTCCATCGGTCTGCGAGCGCATCGTCCGGATTCGAGCGGGAGTCCGGGAGGGCGGAGGCGCTGCTTGAGCGGTATGGGGTGCAGGCCGGCGATCTCCTGGTCGTGATCTCCAACTCGGGCCGCAACGCGGTGCCCGTGGAACTGGCGGTGGATGGGAGACGCCGAGGAGCCGTGGTGGTGGCCTTGACCTCGCGGGCACACAGCGGGGCTCACCCGTCACGGCATCCGTCGGGGAAGCGGCTGATGGACGTGGCGGACATCGTCCTCGACAACGCTGGTGTGGAAGGCGACGCCACCCTGGAACTGGCGCCGGGGGTGACGATGGGGGCCACGTCGACGGCCGTGGGCGCGGCCGTGTTGCAGGCGCTCGCGGCAGAGGGGGCGTCCCGGGCGATGGCGTTGGGATGGAAGCCCGAGGTCTATCGCAGCAGCAATGGCAGCGGCGAAGTGGAGAACGCCCGGTACCTGGCCGCGTACCGAGGGGTTATCCCGCATCTTTGACGCCCCGCCCAAAACCGGGCCGCAATGGGCAAGTACAGGGTGGCGCCGGAAGGCCCATCGCGCTCATGGTGTGCAGCGATGGGACGGGCCGACCTCCATGTCCATACAACCGCCAGCGACGGGATGATGAGTCCTGCCATGGTCCTCAACTATGTCTCGATCAATACCGATCTCGACACGTTGGCGATCACGGACCACAACACGATGGAAGGGTGGGAGCGTGCACGTGAGTTCAAGGCCCGGCCCGAGAACGATCATCTGCTGGATCTGGACCTGATTCCGGGCGTGGAGGTTTCGAGCACCGAGGGCCACATCATCGCGCTTTATGTCCGCAAGTTGATTCCACGGGACCTGAGTCCCGAGGAAACCATCGCGGCCATCCATGAGCAGGGAGGCCTCGCATTGGCGGCGCATCCGTTCGCCTGGCTGCCGGGCCTGCAGGAGTTCACCGGCGTCGGACGTCGGTTCGTGGAATTGCCCTTTGATGCCGTCGAGGTCCGGAATTCAACCCCCACCGAGTACTTCAATAACCGGCGTACGATGCGGCTGAACCGGCGCCAGCCGAAGCCCAAGGCGGAGTACGGTGGGAGCGACGCGCACTTCCTCTGGGCAATCGCGCGGACATGGACGGAATTTCCCGGGCGGGGGGCAACCGACCTGAAGCGTGCATTGAAGGACCATTCCACTCGGGCCGGCGGGATGACCTGGGGACCGATGAGCCTGATGCACTACTACCGAGACCGCTTCCGTTGGGCCCGGTTCTGCAAGGAACACCAGGTGCGCTTGCACGACCTGTGATGGCGCGCGCAACTCCGCGCCTCCAGACCCGCCTGATCCAATGGGGCTCAAGTCCTCCGCCGTCGAACGAGGGCTCGGATTCCGACGGCCATGCCCACGAGCACGGCCAACCCAACAGCTCCTGCCAAAAGCTTTTCAACCCGGCTTGAAGATGCTCGCCAGTAGCGAAACCTGTCTTCTGCCTGGCGCTGCCAACGCTCCCATCGGCCGGCACGGCGGACCTTGAGGTATGCCAGCAGGTCATCCAGATCTTCGGGGGTGCAGGCGTCCACGAGACCTGTCGGCATCAGGGAGGTCATCAGCATCCGGTTGGTCCGCACCAGGGACCTCGGGATGGACCTCTCCAGATTCCCGGCCTGGAGCATGACCACGGTGTTCTGGTCGGCCCGCAGTACCCGTCCAAGCACGGTCTCGCCATCCTTCAGTTCCAGCTCGACAGCTTCATGCCCGGATTTGATGCCGTCGGAAGGTCTCCGGATGGCATTGAGGACTTCCTCCTCGTTGAACATGTCGCCGATGCCCTCCAGATCGGGCCCGAGGTAGTCGCGGTTCTCTCCGATCGAGTGGCAGGCCGCGCACCCGAGGCTGGTGAAGAGTTCGCGTCCGTGTGCGGCATTGGCTTCGATGAACGGGTGGGGGGGCTTGCCGGCGGGTGGCAGGTGCCAGGGTGCATGGATGATCCGGTAGATGCCCCCGACAGGCTTGTGATAGGGGAGGTGACCGTTTCCTTCCCGCCCGAACTGCGCCACGTACAGGTCCCCTTGAGGACCAAAAGCCAGGTCACAGATCTTGGGTACCTCGTGGGCGAAACGGAATTCCTCGCCGCGCATGCTTCCGTCGGCTTGACGCTTGAAGTGGATTCTGGAGATGGCGCCCCGCTCCCAGCGGAAGTCGGGACCCCAACTCGCCACGAACAAGTCGCCTCCGGTGCCGCCAAAGTCGTTCGTCAACGGATTGAAGGCGATGCCCACCATTCCGTAGCCAAAGCGGATGGTCACTTCCGGCTGCGTTGCCGGGGGATGTCCCGGGTATTTCTCCGGATTGTGTCCGTAGAAGGCGCCGGGCACCACACGGTTGATCTCCTCGACGAGGTTTGCTCCGCCCTTGTTGTCGCTGAAGTGCAACTCGCCCGCCTCATTGATGGCCATGCCATAGGGAAACCTCAGGCCTGTCGCGATGCGCTCCATGCCGGTGCCGTCGGGTTGTACCCGGAGCAATGATCCGCGCAGCCCCTGGGGATCCGGGGCAGGTTCAGGATTGTACGTATCCGTCGACAACGAGAAATACAGCCGGCCTGCCTGATCGAAGGTCAGTCCGAAGACGGAATCGAAGGCGTGGGAACTACTGGGGAATGCGCCGAAGAAGGTACGGCTCCGATCGGCCACTCCGTTGCCGTCGACATCCTCGTATACCCGGATCTCGCTGGCCGTACCCACGAACACTTCGCGGCCTCGCAGTGCCAGAGTCGTTGGCAACCGAAGCCCATCCTTGCGGACATCGGCGAACAGGACGGCAGTGTCCTCCAGTCCATCACCGTCGGAATCCGTCAGACGGACGATCTCGCCATTGAAATTGGCGACGAACACCGTTCCGTCCGGGGTTACCTTGATGGCTGTCGGATTCCAGAGCGGTATGCCCCGAGTGATTGGAAGTCGGACGGCGGCGTAATTGCCGTGGACGGCAATGGCGGCGTCCTCGTGCGTCTCGATCGCGGATCTGGACGGAATCGGGCCCGCAGCCTTGAGCGTCACGGAGGCAACAAGACCGAAGGCTGCAAGCGCGCGGGATGGAAACTGGCCGGTGCGCGGGAGATGGGCTGGCATCATGGAATGGAAAGCTGGTAGCAGACCGCCTCGCGGTCGTTCCGGAGGAGCAGACGGTTACCGGCCAACGCGGGAGGGTTCCAGGTCTTGTCGGCCAGGGCACGAAACCTTCCCAATTCCGTCATCCCGTCCGGTCGCGCATCCACGAGCACGACTTCACCGTTCTCTGCACCGACCAGGAGGTGCTGGCCTGCGCGGATCAGTTGACCATGGCCGTAGCGTCTCTCCTTCCAGCGCAAGGCTCCCGTCGCGAGGTCCAGCGCCACCAGCGCGCCATCGTCGAGTCCGTAGAGCGTGTCACCCTCAGGAATCAGGTTCGCGAACTTGGACTTCAGACGGATCGACTTCCAGACCACTTCGTTGGTCCAGGCACCCTTGGAATCCTGTCCCACCCCGATGAGAAACGCTCCCTTGCCGTAGCCCACGGAGACGATCACCCGGTTTGTCCCGACCACGGCCGGGGCAGCTACGTGGGGCGCCGCCGGGATGGGTTGTTCCCAGAGCAGCTTGCCGTCTGCAGCGTCATGGCCGGCCAAACCAATGTCGTTCAGGCAAAGGATCTGGTCCCGTCCGCCGAGTCGCGCCACGATGGGAGAGCTGTATGCCGCCGGAGAATCTCCGCCGCCGAAGCGGACCTTGCCGGTGGCGGCATCCAATGCCACCAGCGAGCGGCCCGCCGCGCCGGCCGGGACCCACACCAGGCCCCGGCTGACCAAAGGCGAAGCGCTGTACCCCCATTCCGGCACGCGGCCTCCGAGTTCCCCGACCAGATCGACCTGCCAGCCAGCCCGTCCGGTAGCCAGATCCCACGACCGGATGATCCCGGTGGCACCCGCAGTGAACACCTTGCCGTCGGCAATGGCTGGGACAGACCGGGGACCATTTCCGGCGTCCGAACTGGCGTAACGCGCCGCATAAGGAGAGGCCCAAACGCGTTGGCCAGTGGCGATATCCAGGGCGAAAACGACCTCCTGATCTCCGGCTTGCTCCAGGCTGACGGCCAGCCGACCGGATACGGCGAAGCCAGACCAGCCCTCGCCCACGGACGCACGCCACAGTTGCGTGGGGGGCGATGTGATCCAGTTGGTGGCAATCCGAAGGTTTGGCAGGCGGGCATCCCTCTGCGGCCCCTGAAACTGGGGATAGTCGCTGTCGGCAGGCTGCGCGGACGCGGTTGCCGAAGGAAGGGTCTGACCCGCCGCTGGGGCGGCTGGAGCCGGTAGCCGCGCCCAACGGTACTCGATCACGGGTAGTCGGTCTCCGTCGATGCCCCGGAAGCGGAAGCATGCGACAAAGACCGCGGCAAGGCCCGCGATCACAGCCAAACCTACCAGGCGCGCGCGCCACTGGATCCGGGAGAGCAGCAGGAACCAGAGCAGAGCCCCCGGAACGGCCAATTTTAGAACCTGGCCAATGCCAGCAAATTTGAACTGGCGCTCGTAGTCCTTGAACCACCACAACTGCACCACGCGGGCCAAGGTCAGGATGACCAGCAGTCCAAGTGGCCACCATCTGGGGCCGGGGCCAGAACGCTTCGGGGCTTCGGGGGTTTTGATGGGCTCGTGTCCTTTCATGCAGTCCGACCAGCCACCTTTGGTGCTGGCTGGAACTCCCAATTTTGAGGGTTTCAGGAGACTTTGCGTCGGCCGGGCGCGTCAAGACTTTTGCCGGCACGCGGCCGTTGTCCCGGGGCAGAAATTGGGGTTCCACC
Organism: Limisphaerales bacterium; assembly: GCA_965284395.1. Classification (GTDB taxonomy): domain Bacteria; phylum Verrucomicrobiota; class Verrucomicrobiia; order Limisphaerales; family UBA9464; genus UBA6176. The sequence goes on from OZ260084.1 coordinate 3,940,295, forward strand.
GCCTTTCGGGTGGACACGCACTTCCAGGAAAAAATTGATGCCGAAGGGCTCCCCGTGGCCTCTGGATTCTGGCAGGGTCCGCGGCTCGCGGATGAATGACGCCCGGGTCGAAGAATTGAAATCGCTGCTGCCCCAATGCCTGCTTTGGGACTGGGTGCGGCTCGGCTCGCGCCTGGTCCGGTTGCTCCGCGACCACCATCACCCCGACCGGCACGATGCCATCCTCGACCGATTGCTGGCCGAGGCCCGCGAGTCATCCGAGATGCGGACCCTGCGCGCGGCCCATGCTCCGCTGCCGACCTATCCGCCGGAGCTCCCCATCACGGCCCGCAAGGACGACATCGTCGCCGCGATCCGTGCGAACCAGGTCGTCGTCGTCGCGGGGGAGACGGGTTCCGGCAAGACGACCCAGATTCCCAAGATGTGCCTTGAGGCCGGACTGGGCATCGAGGCGAAGATCGGTTGCACCCAACCGCGGCGTGTGGCGGCGATCTCCATCTCCCAGCGCATTGCCGAGGAACTCCAGGTGGGCTGGGGCCGCGAAGTCGGCTGCAAGATCCGCTTCGATGACCGCTCCGGGAGCGACACGTACATCAAGCTCATGACGGACGGCATCCTCCTGGCCGAGATCCAGGGCGATCCGCTCCTCACCGAGTACAACGCCATCATCCTCGACGAGGCTCACGAGCGGAGCCTGAACATCGACTTCCTCCTCGGTTACCTGAAGGGCCTGTTGAAGGAACGGCCCGACCTCAAGCTCCTCATCACGTCGGCGACGATCGACACGCAGACGTTCTCCAAGGCCTTCAACGATGCCCCGATCATCGAGGTCTCGGGTCGGATGTTCCCGGTTGAGGTCCAGTACCGGCCCATCGATGCCGAATCGGAGGAACGCGGCGAAGTCACCTTCGTCGACGCAGCCGTGCAGGAGGCTGAGCGGATCCTCTACGAGTCGTCGGTCGGTGACATCCTGATCTTCATGCCGGGCGAGCGGGATATCCGCGAGACCAGCGACCAGCTCGAAGGCCGCATGGGACGCGATGCCGAGATCGTCCCGCTCTACGGACGCCTGAGTGCCGGCGACCAGCAGCGCGTGTTCGCGCCCAGCAGCCGGAGGAAGATCGTCATCGCGACCAATATCGCCGAGACGTCGCTGACGATTCCCGGGATCCGTTACGTGATCGACTCGGGCCTGGCGCGGATGAGTCGGTACAATCCCCGGACGCGGACGCGTCGGCTGCCCGTGGAGCCGGTGTCGCAGAGCAGCGCGAACCAACGCAAGGGGCGTGCCGGCCGCGTGCAGGATGGCGTCTGCATCCGCCTCTATTCGGAGGAAGATTTCGAGTCGCGGTCGCCGTTCACGCAACCGGAGATCCAGCGGGCGAACCTCGCCGAGGTCATCCTGCGCATGAAGGCGTTCCGCCTCGGCGAGATTGAATCGTTCCCCTTCGTGAATCCGCCGAGCCCGGCGTCGATCGCCGGCGGATATGCACTCCTGCAGGAATTGGGCGCGATCGATGAGAAACGGGAACTGACCCAGATGGGTCGCGACCTGGCCCGGCTGCCGATCGATCCTACCCTCGGCCGCATGCTCCTGCAGTCGCAGGCGGAACACGCGACCCGGGAACTGCTGATCATCGCCTCCGGCCTGAGCGTCCAGGATCCGCGCGAGCGTCCTCTCGACCAACGGGACGCCGCGGATGCCGTGCATCGCCGGAATGCGGATCCGAGGTCGGACTTCCTGTCGTTGCTGCGCCTCTGGGACGCGGTGCACGACGAGTGGGAAAAGCAGCGAACCCAGAACCAGCGGCGTCGCTTCTGCCGGACGAACTTCCTTTCCTACCTGCGCATGCGCGAGTGGCAGGACCTCCACGCGCAGCTCTACGATGCGCTCGACGGCGTGGAGGCAGTGCGGCTCAACGAGAGCAACGCCGAGTACGAGGCGGTCCACCGTTCGATCCTGTCCGGCCTGCTGGGACACGTGGCCCAGCGCGAGGAACGCAACGCGTACAAGGCCGCCGGCAACCGGATGCTGACCGTGTTCCCCGGTTCCGCCCTTTACGACCGGGGCGATCGGAACAGTGGCGGACGCAAGGGGCGGGACGGCGGCGAGAAGGGCGGCGACAAGTCCGCTGCGGGTGGCAAGCCCGCGCCGCAGAAGCAACCCGAGTGGTTGGTCGCGGGCGAGATCGTCGAGACGTCGCAGCTGTTCGCACGGACGGTCGCCGGCATTGATCCGGAGTGGATCGTCCAGTTGGCGCCGCACCTCTGCAAGATCACCCATCAGCATCCGCACTGGAGTGCTGCCGCGGGTCGGGTGTTGGTCGAGGAGAAGGTCACGTTCCAGGGCCTGGAGGTCCGCCTCCGACGCGTTGCCTATGCCAACGTGAACGCGAAGGACGCCACCGCGATCTTCATCCGATCCGCGCTGGTGGAGGAGTCGATGGACCCGCCGGGACCCGAGGAGGACGAACGCGGGGATGACGATGTCCGTGCGCGACGCCAGATCCGGGCGGCGATGCTGAAACCGGAGCGGCGTCCGGCACGGTATCCGTTCCTCGCCCACAACCGGGGCGTCCGGGAGAAGATCGAGAACTGGCAGACCCGCGTCCGGCGCAATGTCCTGAGGGATGCCGAGCAGGCGTTGTTCGACTTCTATTCCGAGCGGATCGAGAACGTGTCTTCGCTCGACGAGATGGATCGCCTGCTCCGCGAGCATCGGGAGCCAGGGTTCCTGTGCGTCCGGGAAGAGGACCTCACGGGCGGCATGGATCTCGTCTACGACGCCGATGCCTTTCCGGATGCGGTGCCGTTGGGCGGCCAGGCCACCGAATTGCGCTATGCGTACGCGCCGGGTGAGGAGCACGACGGCGTTACCGTGCGCATCAACCTCGATGTCGCGCGCAGCCTGGCGCCGGGCGAGGTCGAGTGGTCGGTGCCCGGGCTGCGGTCGGAGTTGGTGCTGGAGTTGTTGCGGGCGCTCCCCAAGGCGCTGCGGCGCGACCTCATGCCGCATCCGCCCAAGGTCGAGGAGATCGTGCGCGAGTTGAAGCCGACCGGGCCGAGCCTCCTCCACGATCTCGCGGCGTTCATCCGACGCCGTTACGCGGTGGAGGTGCAGCCTGGGTCGTGGGCCGAGTCCACGATTCCGTCGCACCTGCGTCCTCGCGTCGAGGTGCTGTCGAACGATGGCAAGGTGGTTTCGAGCGGACGCGATGTCGCGGCGCTGCGGAATCAGTTGCCGAAGCCCGGGGTGAAACCCGTCCAGGATTCAGGCGCCTGGGCGAGGGCTGCCCGTCAGTGGGAACGGTTCGGGCTGACGGGTTGGTCGTTCGGGGACCTGCCCGCATCGATCCTGGTGGAGGAGGTCGGAGGACTGCCGGTGATGGGTTGGCCCGGCCTGGCCGTGGAGGACGCCGGCGTTTCGGTGCGCCTGTTCCGGGCCGAGGCCGCCGCACGCAAGGCGTCGGTCGAAGGCATCCGACGGTTGATCTCGCAGGTGCTCCAGAAGGATCTGGCGTGGGTGCAACGCGACCTCAGGTCGCTGGCGAAGCACGCCCTCCTGTACGCGGCCCTGGGCAACCTGGATGATCTCGTCGAATCCGCCTACGCCCACGTCCGCGAGATCGTCATGCCGTCGTCGGCTTTTTCACCGCTGACCGCGAAGGCGTTCGAGTCGGCCGTGAATGAAACCCGCGAACGGCTCCGGGGCGTCGTGCCGCCGTTAGTGGATCGGATCGGCGGAATCCTGGAGCTGCGACGGCAGGTGGCGTCGAAGGTCGGGACGACGGCCGTGTCGCCCACCGCCTTGCCCGCCGCGAAGCCGAAGGTGCTGACAGACCTCAGTCAGCTGGGAGTGAAGCCCAAGGCCCCCGTTGCCGGTGCAGTTGCGGCTTCCGCAGCGCCCGTGGGCCTGGCTGCCGAGTTGGCGGCCCTGGTGCCGCCGAGGTTTCCCGAGAAGCTGGACCCGGTCGCCATGGGGCATCTGCCGCGTTACCTGAAGGCCCTGTTGATCCGGGCTGAACGGGCGGCTCTGAACCCCGCCAAGGAACAGGAGCGGATCCGCCTGCTGGCCCCCTACGCCGATGCCTTGCGCCAGTTTGCAGCCAAGCCTCCCCCGAATGACGAAGGCCGCCGTGCGTTGGCTGATCTCCGCTGGATGGTCGAGGAATACAAGGTCTCGCTCTTCGCACAGGAACTCGGGACCGCCCAGCCGGTGTCGCCCAAGAGACTGGACGAAGCCGTGCTTCGGGTGCGGAACAGTTGAGGATGGGGGCGATCCCATCGGCGGGGTTTCCCAGCGGCGGATTTTTTCCAACGGCGGCGCGGCGACGCGGCGAGGACTTTGGTACGCGTCGTGGGTGAGTGGCGGGACGGCGGGCGAAGGGGGGCTGCGATGCGGACATCGCCCATCGCTCGGGGTGGTACGCGGAGTCACGGGAAAGGAGAGGGGTGTCCGCAGAGGCGCTCAGCCGCAGGGAGATTTGGCTATGGCGCGGGCCTTCGTCTTCGTTCCGCCCCATGTGAAGGCCAGCTCTACTTCGCCGCGTCGCCGTGTCGCCGCTGGGGAAAAGCGCCGATGGAAAGCCGTGGCTGGTTTGCCCATCGGCGACGCGGTCCCGGTGTTTTCCATCAGCGACACAGCGACGCGGCGTGTGGATATGGGTGGTGTGGTGGTCACGCCCTGGGGCGAGGAGTTGACCTGGCGGGTGCCTTCGCCGTCGTTTCGCCTCTGAAAAAACCCGAAGTGCTTCGCCGCGTCGCCGTGTCGCCGCTGGGGAAAAACGCTGCTGGAAAGTCGTGGCTGACTTGCCCAACGGCGACGCGGCCCCGGCATTTTCCATCAGCGACGCAGCGACGCGGCGTCTGGATGTGGGTGGTGTGGTGGTCGCGCCCTGGGGCGAGGAGTTGACCTGGCGGGTGCCTTCGTCGTCGTTTCGCCTCTGAAAAAACCTGAAGTGCTTCGCCGCGTCGCCGTGTCGCCGCTGGGGAAAAGCGCTGCTGGAAAGTCGTGGCTGACTTGCCCAACGGCGACGCAGCGACGCGGCGTCTGGATGTGGGTGGTGTGGTGGTCACGCCCTGGGGCGAGGAGTTGACCTGGCGGGTGCCTTCGTCGTCGTTTCGCCTCTGAAAAAACCTGAAGTGCTTCGCCGCGTCGCCGGGTCGCCGCTGGGGAAAAACGCCGCTGGAAATCGCCGCTGGCAAACCGTCGATGTGTTACCCCACCCTGGGGCGGGACGGCGGATGCCCATTGGCTCCGGCTGGCCTTTTGTCCCCGATGCAGGTGACCATCGCGTCGCATGAATCGCATCCTGGTGCTCTTCGATTCCAAGACAGGCAACGTGGCCCGCATGGCCGAACTGGTGGTCGAGGGCGCCCGGCAGATTCCGGATACCGAGGTGCGGATCCGCTCGTTGGATGATGCGGTTGCGGAGGATGTGCTGTGGTGTGACGGTCTGGCTGTGGGTAGTCCGACCAACATGGGAATCCTGTCCTGGCGCATGAAGCGCTTCTGGGACGAGACCATGGGGCCGCACTGGATGGCGGTGGACGGCAAGATCGCGTGCGCCTTCAGCAGTGCGGGTGGATGGGGTGGGGGCATGGAGCTGGCCTGCCAGTCCCTGCTCACGGTCCTGATGAACTTCGGTTTCCTGGTGTTCGGGGTCACGGACTACGCCGGCAAGAAGATGACCCTGCACTACGGCGCGGTCGCGGCGAAGGAACCCCGCGAGGAAGAGACCCGGGAAGCCTGCCGCATCCTCGGGCGTCGGCTGGCCGAATGGACCGCGGTGACGGTGCACGGACGCCGCGAGGAACATCCGCTGAAGAAGGCGACGCCCCGCATGCCGCCGTCTTAGGCTGGGACAGCTCGCGGGGAGGGGATGGTTTTCCCGCAGAGGCGCTGAGGCGCGGAGAAGAACGATCGTCGCTGACGTCGCTGTCGTTGTTGTAAACACCCCTTCTCCTTCGCGGCTTCGCGCGAAGCCGCGAGGGAGTTGGACGGGGCGGCAATGTCCTCGTTGCCTTGGTCGGCGCGGCAAGCTCCAACGGTGACCCGGACACACTGCTTTCCAACAGAGACGCGGCGACGCGGCGATTGGAAGGGGTGTAGGTCGGGGGTGGTCGCGGGTCTCGTGTGGAGGACGAGCCCATGCCCTTGAACCGCGACGACAGAAGCGACTGCGACGTCCTCTGGATCCATTCCCCCCACCACGATATCGCGCCCATCGCCACCCTCGTGGTCCCTTCCCGAGGTGCGGAGCACCGATGCATGGCAGCCAACGACGTCAGCCCTGGGACCGGGTGGAAGAGAAAAAGAGCCCCGGACGGGGACGGTTTCCCGCAGCTGCGCCGAGGCGCGGGGAAGTTGGCCCTTGGTTCCCGCCGCTTCCATGGGATTGATCCATCCCCAATTCTTTCGCGCCCTCGCGGCCTCGCGCGAAAACCCCTTCCATTCGGTGAGAATCTCGCGCGATGCCGCGATGCCGCGAAGGAAGACGGCGGAGTGGCAACGTCCTCGTTGCCTTGTCTTTCACCCGCCTTGCGCGCCTCCCGAAAATTTCACCCCTTTCCTATAACTTCCTCTTGCATCGTACCCCCCCCCTCTGGTTCAAGATGATGCTAGATATCCGGCCGATTCTATAGGTTCCGTCCTGAGGGGTGAAGGGAGTCGGGGTGGTATCAGAGCGCCCAACAATCATGAAGACTCCTGCCCATTTCGTTCGTAGCAGACGAGGTAACGAGGTTGGTTTAGAGGATAGTCTCAGGACCCAAACCCACGACTCCCTCCAAGGCCTCTCTTGGACACCCTGTTTCCTCGCTTCGACTGTCCTTGCTGTAGGCCTCTTCTCCATCGCCTGCCTCGCCCAGGAGGTGCGGCAGAAGGCCGATGCAGAGGCTCCCGCCCAGATCTCCGTCACTGCCCGCGCCGCCAACCATCGGATCCTCGAGACCGTCACCACCGAACTCGCCGAGGACGGTTCCACCCGCTCGCGCACGAACTCCATCGTCGAGCTCGCGACGGGCCTGCATTACGTGGATGACAGCGGAAAATGGGCCGAAAGCGTCGAATCCTTCGAACTCGTTCCCGGGGCCGCCCGGGCCTGGAAGGCGCAGCATCGGGTCACCCTCGCCCACAACCCCAATACCCCCGCCGCAGTCCAGCATCGCCTGCCCGACGGTCGCCTGCTCTCCAGTCATGTCCACGGCGTGGGATGGTATGACACGGCCACAGGCGAGTCCGTCCTCCTGGCCGAGGTCACGGATTCCAAGGGCCTCCTCGTCGAGGACAACGTCATCGTCTATCCCGACGCCCTGCGCGGTGTGATCACGGCCGAACTCCGCTATACCTTCACCAAATCTTCCTTCGAACAGGACATCATCCTGCGCGACGCCCCGCCACCGCCGGAAACCTATGGATTGTCGTCCAAGACTTCCCGGCTCGAAGTATGGACTGAGTTCGATGAACCGCTCGAACCTGTGGTTCGCGATGAGAAGTCGGATCCGACCGCATCCGCCCAGGCGCGCAAGGATGTGGAACTGGACTTCGGTTCCATGCGCATCGGCACGGGCCGCTACCTCCGCTGGGGATCCGAGGACGAATCGCTGGGCCTGATGGTCAAGGAGTGGATCCGGGAGCAGGATGGCCGGCGGTTCCTGGTCGAGGCGGTGGAGTACGGTCCGATTGCCGAATCGTTGAAGGCCTTGCCGCCGCCGTCGGGTGGCGGTGCCGATGCCTCGAAGCTGCGTCGGGGCCGACGCGAGGGAATGCTGGCGGGCCTGCGGAAGGTGCGGCCGATCCAGCCGTCGCAGGGCGTCATGCAACGCCTCGACCGCACGCGCGACACGGCGTTGGTGGAAAGGTTGCAACGTCCGGGCCTCGTCCTCGACTACGTGTCGCTCACCACGGGCACGGCGAATCACGTCTTCAAGAGCGACGTGATGTACTGGGTCACCGGCAACGTGATCCTGACGGGCACGACGACTTTTGAGCCCGGGGCCGTGATCAAGTTCAGCACGGCGAACACAGCCCAGGTGGAGGTTCAGGGGCCGGTGGCTTGGCTCGCCAGTCCCTTGCTCCCGGTGACCCTCACCGCCCGCGACGACTCGGGCTTCGGCGAGACGGCCCCGGGCCAGACGACCCCGTTGGTGCAGGCGGGCTATGCCGGATCAGGCCTGCGCTTCAACGGGCCTACGACCACGGTCCTGAACGGCTTGCGGGTCCGCAACCTGCGTCGCGGCCTGGAGTACGTCAGCGGCAGCGGGCACGTGGTGCGGCACGCGCAGTTCGTGGATGTGGGTGAAGCGATCCGAGTGACCACGGGCACGACGGTCAACATGCGCAATGCCCTGGTGGTGCGGGCACTGACCGGTGTGTTCGGCGGAACCGGAGCTTCCACCGCCGTCGTCGAACACCTGACGGTCAACGGGGCCGATCGCCTGGCCGTCTCAGGCGTCTTTACCTCCGCGAGCGCACTGACCTTGCGGAACTGCCTGATCAACGCCCTGACGAACACGCCGCCGGCCTACACCGGTGGTTCGGACAACGTGGTGTCGACGGCCAACACCGTGACCTTCGCGTCCCAACGCGGCGGAGCGCATTACCTCCCGGCGGGCAGTGTTCACCTGGATGCGGGCACCGCCACCGTCGATTCCACGCTGACGACCGAACTCCGCGAGATGACGACGGAGCCGCCGCGCGAGTTGGTCGGCGAGATCGCCTTCAACACCACCCTGCGTCCGATCGCCGCCGTCGACACCGCTGTGTTGGACCGCGGTTACCACTACCCGCGCATCGACTACGCCGCGAGCGGCGTGAACCTGACCAACGCGGTGCTGACGCTGACCAACGGCGTGCGCCTGGCGACGTACGGCAGCGTCGGGATCAACCTCCGTTCCGGTGCCGTGGTGCGCAGCGGCGGTAGTCCCAACCGGATGAACTGGCTGACGCGTCTGGCCTTGGTGCAGGAGGGGACCACGGCGGATCCAACCACCGCACCGATGTTCCGCCCCTTCTCGGGAAGCGTGAGCCCGCGAGTCGACATGCGCTTCACGGGCGTGGGGATGGCCGCAGAGATGGACGGACGACGGTACGTGGTCGACTCTTACACTTCGGTCCCGGCGATCTGGACGATGAAGGATTGTGCCCTGTGGAACGTGTCGTTCCTGAATGACAGTCCGAACTCCAACCACAGCCTCAGCTTCGTCAACAACCGCTGGCATCGCGGATACCTCGATCTCTCCCAGGACGTCACGCCGCAGTATCCGCTGGCCCTTCACAACAATCTTTGGTTCGGCGGCCGCGTGTCCCTCATCTCGGCGGGTGCGACGAACTTCTGGGTGCTCCGCGACAACCTCTTCGACGTGTCGACCAACAGCCGTCCGGCCGGCACCAACTGGACGGCGTCGAACAACGGCTACCGCAGCGCGACCTCCTTTGGCGGGCCGACGAATGTCACCCTCACGGTGGCAGAGCACCTCACCGGTCCGCTGGGGACGAACTACTACCCATCCGCTGGCAGTTCCTCCGGCGGGTTCACCAATCTCGTGGGGGCTGGCTTTCGCACCGGGATCACCGCCGGCCTCTTCCATCACGTCATCGCCACCAATCTGGTGTCGATTGGCTCCGGCCAGGTTGGAATCGGGTTCCACTACCTCCGGACGACCACCGTCGGAGTCCCCATCGACACCGATGGCGATGGCATCCCCGACTGGATGGAGGATGTGAATGGGGATGGGAGTACCTCCGGGGACCCGAGTTCATGGACCAACTACACCTCCGCCAACGGCATCGTCACCGGCGGCCTCTCGCTCTTCAGCCCGCTCAAGTAGCCGAAGAACCCCTTTTGTTATGACCTTCCGACCTCGCTACCGGTTGCTTCGAGCCTTGCTCCTACTCCTCCTCTTCTCGGGCGGCTTGATCCTGCGGTCCGCCGGGCCGGGGCAATCGTGCCCTCTAGATTTTGGCGGCCTGCGCGCCCGTGTGAAAAGCGCCTCCGGAACCTGGCATGGGAACCTGCCCTTTGCGACGCCAACAGAACCACTGAACACGACGAATCTGGCTTCCAAGTATCTTCGAACGACATGGCGGTCGTTTGGAGCCGGGAGTTACTCCACAAACTGGACCCAGACGACCAACGTCACCCTTGGGTCAACGACCATTCACCCGGGGACGTTCTCCTTCGACGGTTCATGGGAGTTTGACTACAGCAAAACGCTGCAAATCAGCAACACGGGTGCCGCTCTACCTACGATTTTCGCGGGATTCGACAGGCGTGAGGTCAGCAAGACGGACAGCCGGGAATTTTGGAACTCGTCAGGGGACGATTGGTGTTGCCTCACATACGACTCGAGCACTCACGACGGTTTCAGCACGGATTCGGCGGGCGACGGGTGGATGCTCGTGACAAACTCCTGGCATCTCGTCTTTCAGGAGCTGAACACCCCCGCATGGACCACCAACGCCAATTATTCCGTCTCTCCAGAGCCGCTGGATGACATCGAAATTGCTTCCGGAACTGTTTCCACAGTCCCTACGCAAAAGACGTGGACGGAGCTCTGGCTCCAAGACTGGACGGAGCCGTGGCATGACACGATCCCAACGGATGTGGAGCTTCTCGCGACTACCACCCAGACCTTGTCGCAACCCTATACCCGCGCTCAGTTCCGGGACTACTTGCTCGGACTCTTGGATCCGGATCCCATGAGCGGGTATCAAGCGCTCCGGGAAGTTACCGCAGAATTCGGAATTGCCGACGATGCAAGCGGTGGGGCGGTGGACGGCATCAGCGATCTTCAGGTCTTCGTCTTGGGCGTGAAGGATCGCAAGTACCGGGTTTGGTACTCGAAGGAGATCGTCCGCAAGACGGGTGAGGTGAGCAAGACGGAGGAGTACCAGACGATCGTCGGGCAGGGCATGGATACCGAAGCTCCTGCCTCGATTGCAGCCGAGCCTCCTCCAGCCGAGGGAGGCAGCATCACCTATCGCTACACGCGGGTGACTGAGGAAGGTGACGACTCTCCTGACAAGGGAGCCGGGGCGCCGGGTTCCATGGCGGTGAGCGGATTGCCCGACGCGGGCGGGATGGATGCCGGCGGGTGTTCGAGTTGCGGTTCTGGAATGGGCAACCTCACGGGTCATAGCGGGGTTGGATTCAAGACCTCGATGGGATTCGGCGGCGGCGGATTCGCCAGTGGTTCGATCGATTGGCAGGTGTCAAAGCCCAAGGGTGGAAGCCTGGACAAGGGCAGCATCGGATTCCCTGCCCTCGGTGGCGGCAAGAACTGGATCGACGCCGGCAAGACCCACGTCCTCACCGACCAGGCCTTCGCCGCCGTGACCAACATTCCTGCCGGAGGCTTCGGCATCTCGCTCTACCGCAGTTCGGCGGTCGCCTCGACCAATGCCTCGGGTGTGACGTTGGTTTCGGGTGCGGTCGCAGACCTTGTGATCCGGGTGGAGCCGGAGGTGGCGGGTCTCCTGGATGGCCGCAAGATCCAGGTGACTGCAACTCCCGCTGGAGGCACCGCGCGGGTCACCTACTTCCGGGCGATCGACGGTCTTCCGGAAGGCGTCATCGAATGGGCGGTGACCCATCCTGGCAACACACTGGAGTACCGCTGGCGTCAGGAGATGGCCTCCGACTTGTCCCGGACCTCCCGCATGGAATGGCGGTGGCCGGGGACGACGAACGTGGTTCGGACCGAGACTTCCCATTTTGTTCCGAGCCAGCGGGGCGAGGTTGTGTTGTGGCAGACTTCCGGCATGGGAGCGGAGACCCGGACCAATCTCTTCGAGTACCACGCCTTCACGGGATACCCCGAGAAGGACGGTCGCTTGAAAGTCGCCCAACAGTGGGATGGATCGTGGGTGGAGTTTGACTACGACACGCAGGGACGGCAGGTCATCGAACGGCGCTCCTGGGATGATGGCGCGTACGGCGCAGCGACTGTGGTCCGACAGAAGACTCTGGGCTACACGCCCATCCCAGGCTCTGGCGACACTGGCCTTGCGGTTCACGGGAATTCCGTTCGGAGCGAGGTCGAGCAGATTGGGACCCAGGTCATGGCGGTCCGCTGGAGGGTCCACGGAAGCGATTTCGTGCGGGAGATCGAGGGAGCAAGCCCGACATCGGCCTGGAATGATCCAGCCAATCGAGTCACCACGACCTATCACCGTCCCACCGGTCATGCGCAGGCTGGCGAAGTGTGGAAGATCAGCCACGCCGATGGTCGCTTGAGCCTGATCACGCGCACCACCTCCGGCACCACGAACACCGTCACGACCACCGAAGGCAAGCCCAACGCCGGCGGCACTGCGATCGTCGACGGCATCGCCAGCACGACCGTCCGGGGTGGCTTTGGAGAGACCCTGGCTCAGACCAATTTCGTCATCGCCAACAGCGTCCTCACGCCCACGGCCATCCTCGTTCATGAGAACTTCGACGAGTTCCGCCGGTATCGGCGACAGCGCTATCTGGATGGGACCTACGTCGATCGTGACTTCGCCTGCTGCGGCATTGACTCCAAGACCGACCGCGAAGGCGTGATCTCCACCCTCATCCGGGATCCGGCCCTGCGGGTGATCGGGCGGTACCGGCTTGGAATCCTGGAAACCAATCTGCTCGACCCGGCTGGAAACGTCCTCGCCGAGGTGCGCGTCGGGACCAACGGCACCGCCATGACGCTGGCGAGCCGTGGGTACGATTCCACCGGGACCCTTCGGGCGGAGACCAACGCGTTGGGCGGCATCACGCGCTGGGGTTGGAGCTATGCCACCAACGGAGCCATCCTGCTGAGCCGCACGAATCCCGTGGGAGCGGTGCGGGTCGAGTTGTACGCCCGTGACGGACGGTTGCGGCAGATCGGTGGAAGTGAGCCGGCGCCGGTTCGATACGAGTACTACACCGACTATCGGGACGTGGGCCTCGGCTTCCCGGAGGAATTCGTGGTGGAGAAGGCGATCGCCTTGGACAGCAACGGCACGGATACCGCCGAGACAACCACGATCTTCAAGGACAGCCACGGCCAGGTGCGGATGATCCAGCGCGGGGCTTCGGCTGAGCACCTGGCCCGGTACAACCGCCTCGGGCAACGGGTGTGGGAGAAGGACGCCGATGGGGTGGTCACCCTGTATCGCTACAATGCCCTGGGCGACTGGGAGTACACGGCGACCGACGTCAATCCGGCCAACACCACCTTCGATGCGGACGGCAATCCCTCCATCGACCTCGCCAACGACCGGGTCGTCCAGAGGTTGCGTGACGTCACGACCTACCTCTCGCAGACGGTCGAGCGGACCCGTTGGTACGAACTGCCGATTGCCGGTTCCTCGTCGAATGCGAACCTGATCCGCGAGCACCTGCTCAGGATGGACGGGCTTCAGTCGTGGACGATCGAGCGCGGCTTGACCAGCAGCCGGCAGACCTCGTTCACCCCGGCCACCCAGACGCGGACGGAGACGGTCACCGCCCCCGACAACAGCTATCGGATCGACGTGTTTGTGGGTGGTCGCGCCATTTCGAGCACGGACTACGGTTCCAGCGGATCGCAGGTGGGGCGGGTCACCTACGCCTACGACCCGCATGGCCGGGTGTTCTCCGCCACCGATGCCCGGCAGGGAACAACCACCTTGGGCTACAATGGCGCTGATCTGGTGGCCACGCACACCGAGCCTGCGCCGGGCACCGGCGTGGGCGGCCCGGCGACGTCCATCACCTATGACGCAGCGCTCCGACCGGTGCAGTTGGTCCGGCCCGATGGGACGGTGGTCACCAACGAGTACTTCCCCTCCGGTCTTCTCAAGCGACTCACCGGGAGTCAGGTCCTGCCCACGGAGTTCGAGTACGATGCCCAGGGTCGGCAGACCGCCCTGATCTCGTGGCAGTCCTTCTCAGGCGGAACCGGCAAGGCGACGAACCGTTGGGAGTTCGATTCCGAACGGGGTTGGTTGGCCGCCCGGAGATTTCCCGATGGGAACGCCACCCGTTACGAGTACACCCCCGCCGGTCGACTCCGGACCCAGATCTGGGCAAGGACCGGCGTCACGAACCGGCTGCGGTATGGCTTCGAGGAAGGAGGCGGCGCCCCGGCGACCGGCGACCTGCGTCGGATTGTCTACGACGGGGAGGTGGACCTCGACGGAGCGGCCATCGGGCGCAACAGCCAGTTTGAGTACGATCGGCTGGGACGGTTGACCGCCGAGCAACAGGTCAGCGCCACCAGCGGCGCCGTGCTGACGCGGGTGGAGTACCAGTTGAACGAAGCCGGCCAACGGACCAATGAGGTCTGGACCGCGGGTCCCCTGGCGAATCGGTCGGTGGCTCGGACCTACGACAGCGTCCGCCGCGTGACCAACCTGGTTGCCCGGCTCTCGGGCTCGCCGTTCCTGAACATCGGCTACGGGTACGACGCCGCCGGGCGACTGTCGCTGGTGCAGGATGGGACCCTGAGTGCGGCCTACTCCTACGAGCCCAACAGCGACCTCGCGTCGCAGATCCTCTTCAAGTCGGGGAGCACGGTGATCGCCAATACGACGCGGAAGTTCGATCGGCTGAACCGGATCCTGAGCCAGACGACGGCGGGTACCGCGACGAGTGGTGCCACGTTGCTGGGAGTCGATTACGACTACAACCACCTGGGTCAACGTACGGAGGCGCGTTACCTCGACGGGACGTACTGGCGCTACGCCTACGACCGGCTCGGCCAGGTGACCTCGGCCCGGCACTTCTGGGCGGACGGCACGGCAGTCCTGGGAAAACAGTTCAGCTACGGGTACGACGATTCCGGAAATCGGACGTCGGACGGGCGTGGGGGTGATGCGCTGGGACAGTTGCGGCTGACGACCTACGTCAACAGCGTGTTGGACCGGCCAACGTCGGTGGCCAACCACCGCTACAGCGAGGTGCAGGGCGCGGCGCAGGCCACTGCGGCGGTGACGGTCAACGGGACCAGCACGGAGCGGCAGGGCGAGTACTTCCGCAAGGAGTTGACGACGTCGGGAACGCAGCCCGCCTGGCACAACGTGGATGTGTCCGTGACCGGGGGAACCGCTATCACCGGAAGGAAGATCTACGTGCCGCCGCAGGCGGAGTCGATCGTCCATGACTCGGATGGAAACCTGACCGCGGATGGCCGTTGGGAGTTCGGCTGGGACGGGGAGAACCGTCTCGTGGACGTCCGCACCCGGGAGAATGCGTACACCAACGGCGTGCCCCGTCAGCGCGTCCGATTCGACTACGACGCCTCAGGTCGGGTGCTGGAGCGACGGGAGTTTCTGTGGAATGCGGGTGGATGGTCCAACAACCTGACCACGCGCTACCTGTACGACGGTTGGCAATGCATCGCGGAGTTCAGCGGGACTGGGGCGACTCGACGGACGCACGTCTGGGGCCTCGACCTGTCCGAGAGCCGCCGGGGGGCGGGAGGGTTGGGCGGGTTGCTGTGGCTGAACACCGCCACCAACGGCAGCCACGTGGCGGCCTACGACGGGAACGGATCGGTGCTGGGACTGATCGGGACGACCGGCCAGGTGACCGCCCGATACGAGTACGGTCCGTTCGGGGAATTGCTGCGGATGAGCGGCGATGCGCTGGCAGCGGACAATCCATGGCGGTGGGGAACCAAGCGGGTTGACCCGACCACGGACCTCGTGCACTACGAGTACCGGGTGTACAGCCCGCGGCTGGGACGATGGCTGAGCCGGGACCCGATCGGGGAGGCCGGAGGAAGGAACCTGTACGGGTTCGCCGGGAACGACCCGGTCAATCGGCAGGATGTGTTGGGGCTGAGGGGGAGTGGCCTAATCGTCAATCGGCCGGTGTATGGTGCCGGCAACAGCGATCCGACGCTCGGCCCATCGAATGACGGGCAGATGAAGAGCCTGATGCGCAGCTTCGTGAAGTGCGCGTGCAGTGCAGTGGACGGGATCTTCGAGGGGTTCGATGAGACGGTGGAAATGCTGAAGGGCGGATGGTCGCTGGCGAAGGACGCGTGGAACTCGGCCTTTGGGAGTGCGGAACTGAGGAATGAGGCCATTCAGCGGAACCGTGAGCGCTGGGAAAAAATGGTGCAGGCCTTTCAGGACTTCGTGGAGATGATGCGAGATCCGAAGCTGATGGAACTGATCGAGAAGTTCTTTCCGCCGGAGTTCCTGATCCTGCTGCGGGAACCCATCGGCAGCCCGAAGTTCTGCGAGACATTGGGCAAACTGGGATTCAACGCGGTGCTGGACGCGCTGATCGGCTTGGCTACTGGAGGGGCGCTGGCAGCAATCAAGAATGCGATGAAGCTCGGTGGTGAAGCCCTGAAGGACGCCATCGCATTCGCCGGGAAGCGGGTCAAGGAATGTACGAACTGCTTTGTAGCCGGGACCCTGGTGGCGACAGCGTGTGGATTGGTACCCGTCGAGGAGGTCCGAGTCGGCGACTGGGTTTG
This sequence comes from Limisphaerales bacterium, assembly GCA_965284395.1. Classification (GTDB taxonomy): domain Bacteria; phylum Verrucomicrobiota; class Verrucomicrobiia; order Limisphaerales; family UBA9464; genus UBA6176. The sequence goes on from OZ260084.1 coordinate 3,956,729, forward strand.
GGCCCGGGACGAGGTGACGGGTGAGGTGCAGTTGTGCGAGGTGGAGGAGACGTACCGCAATAAAGCCCCGGTGATCCTGGAAGTGACCGGCGGCGGGGAGACATTGGCGACGACACCCGGGCATCCGTTCTGGGTTCTGGACCACGGATGGAAAGATGCCGGCGAACTGGACGTGGGCGACTGTCTGGTGAACCTGCGGGGCGAGTCAGTGGTGGTGGAGGATATCCGTCGACGCCCGGTACCCGAGGCCGTATACAACTTCTCCGTCGCCGGCCTGCACACGTACTTCGTGGGGCAGGGCGGGATCTGGGTACATAACAATAGCGGGTCGGGGTGTGCGGTTAAGGTCCCGGTTGCAAAGAATACTTTGAACGGCGGTAAAAGGGTTGACCCATCGAAAATCTTAGCGCCGCCACCCGCCCGAGGGTTGTCCCCCATCGGCATAGACGGAAAACCCATAGAATTGCATCACATTGATCAGACTGCGGGCAACGCCTCGCCGTTAGACGAAATGACCCGTACGGAGCATCGAGGGGCGGGGAACTATAAGGCAAATCATCCAAATACAGGTCAAAGCGCCTCTACAGTTGATCGTGCTGAATTTGACAAAATGCGGGAGGAACATTGGCAGCAAGAATGGGACTCTGGGCGATTCGATGATGATTAATATGAGCACACTTATTCACCAGATAAACTGTGACGATGGATTGCACAGTTGCGTCCTTGAGGATAATGGACGCGTTGCATATGCCTACTTGATTCGGGAGGGCAAAGTGATCGGAGACCTATGGCTGTACAACCAAGCCGAAACTCCGGTCGATGCTGAATGGCGAGATCGGACCAAGACGCCGTTTCTGAACCCTGCTTCTTTCGTAGACACAACGGCAATGGCTCAGCCGTTGCAATCTGGTGAGGATTCAGCGGTAGAGTGGGAGATGGGTCCTGATGGCCTGGCTACGGGGGCGAGGCTCTACCTCTACGGTCAGTTGTATGGGATGCTTTCTCCACAGGCCAAGCCAGGTTGGTGTGTCGCAGCATTGAAAGACGGGCCTCTTGCGAAGCGACTACCCCGGCAGACTCAGAACTCCTGACCTCCCATGGAACTACCCTGAGCCTACTTGGCGGTAGATGAGGCGGAGGTCGGTGGTCGGAAAGAGCGTTTCTGTTTCGGTCAGGATTTCGCACAGGTAGGCGATGGCGGCATCCTGCACCGCGCTGCCCATCAGGTGCACTTCCACCGTCAGTGTCTTCGCCTGAGTATCCGGCCTCAGGTTCACAGGTGTCGTGTACAACCGCCGCAGCAGCGCCCGAGCGTCGTCACTCCGTTTCAACACTTCCCGCACCTCGCCAGCCATCGCGCTCTCCGCCCGGTAGGCGATCATCTTGATCGTGCGGAGGGGCAATGGGGTCAGATCTGAATGGCGCTTACTTAAGACCCAAAACTTTCTTTGTCAGCGGCTTACGTCGACGCACGTCCGGCAGGCTCCCGAAGATCCGTAGCCGGGTCAGTTGCTGCATCCGATCCAGGATCGCTTGGACCTCCCGCCAGCCTTCGATCGCCTCCTTCATCGCTTCGTACTGTTCCTTCGACAGCGCCAGCGACACCGTCTTTCCCTTCTCCTTCCTCGTCCACTGGTAGCACGGGCCCCCGGCTCCCGGTCCGCGGTCCTGGACATAACCGGCGGTCATCCATCCGATCCCACCAAGCCGGACTCGGAGCTCCTCGTACTCGCGGTCTATCGCCTCTAGGTCTGCTTTCATCTTTTCCATTGTAACCTTCCTAGATCTTTGGCGTCAATAGGGCGGTAACGGTACCGCCCTATGGATACTCCTTTCCTCCCTGGTCTTCGCCATTCACTGGCCGCCCTCGGCCGCAGTCTTCGTTCTGTCCGCTCCAAACCCATCCCGGAACTGCAGCACTTCTTCTCCTCCCTCTTTCCGGACAATCTCTTCCATCGCGAAGCTTCCGGCCCCAACAGCCGCGAGCGGATCTTCACCCTGCAACGCACCTTCTGGCTCTTCCTCTTCCAGGCCCTCACACCCAAGACCTCCCTGCGGGAAGCCTGCCACCACCTCCGCTCCCTCCTGGAACTCTCCAGCTCGGAGTCCTGCTCCGTCACAACAGGGGCCTATTCGAGGGCTCGCGGACGGTTCCCCATCACTCTCCTGTACCAGGCACTCCATCATTCGATGAAGATGGCCTGCGCCCGCGCACCTCGTCTGGGTCTGCTCCAGGGCCGGGATATCCGCCTCATTGACGGCACGTCTCTGCGTCTTGCCGATACACCCATGAACCAGAGGCGCTTTCCGCAACCTTCCGGCCAGGCCAAGGGCTGTGGCTTCCCAGTCATGAAGGTGCTTGCCTTGTTCTGTCTGCGTAGTGGCGCCGCCCTGAACTTCGTCACCGCCAAACAAACCAAGCACGATACCCCGCTGGCCCAGAAGATCTGGCGCCATCTTTGCAGCGGCGACGTCTTGCTGGGGGACCGCGCGTTCGGGGATTTCGTCACACTGGCCCTGCTTCCATTGAGGGCCGTGGATGTCGTCGCCCGCTTGCATCAGGCGCGTACCCCAGACTTCCGCAATCCTCACAAGCGCTACGGTCCCGACGATGCGCTCTTCGTTTGGAGCAAACCGATCCAACGTCCACGGTGGCTGAGCCTCGTGAAGTGGCTTCGGGTGCCGGACCAGATCACCGTCCGGGTGATCCGCAGCCGCATCGAACGACGTGGATTCCGGACCGAGTCCGTCTCGATTGTCACCACCCTGCTGGACCCGGAGAAGTATCCGGCATCCGAGATTGCCGAAGTCTACCTGCGTCGCTGGCGGATCGAGCTCTCGTTCCGGGACATCAAGACGACGATGGAAATGGAGCACCTGCGTGCGCAGAGTCCACAGATTGCGACCAAGGAACTGCTGGCGGCCCTGATCGCCTACAACATGGTTCGGATCACAATGATCGAAGCCAGTCGCCGGCACCGAACAGATCTGGATCGGTTGAGCTTCAAGGGAACGGTCGATGGGCTTCGCCAGTACTGCCCCCGTATGGCCCGGGCCAGGTCGCTGACGGCACTGCGGCGACTCGAACGGGGATTGCTCCGGGCGGTGGCCAAGGATCTGGTGCCACGGAGGCCAGGGAGAAGGGAACCGAGAGCCGTCAAACGGCGACCAAAGCCGTTGGCGTACCTGACCAAACCACGGCGCGCCTACCGCGACATGCCACACCGAAATCGCCGGAAATCCGGTAATTCCGGCGACCAAGGCTGAAAATCACCGACTAAGTAAGCGCCATTCGGGTCAGATCTGTCCATTTGACAAATCGTCCGGGGGCCAAAGGGCGCTGCGAATAGAAGGGTCGGACCGTGGTGTCGCGTCGTGAACTTAACCCGATTTCCAATCTTCGGTTCGAGCGGTGACTGAGGAGGGGGCCTTGGAGCGCGTGACACAGCGGCGGCACACGGAATCCGCAGCTTCGTGGGCATGCTTCTCGTTCAAGTGTCAAACGGACAGACCTGACTCCAGTGCCTCCTCCTTGCTGATGAACTTCGGCTACCTGGTGTTCGGGGTCACGGACTAGGCCGGGAAGAAGATGACCCTGCACCACGGTGCGGTTGCGGCGAAGGAACCCCGCGAGGAAGAAACCCAGGAAGCCTGCCGCGTCCTGGGCCGCCGGCCGGCGGAGTGGACCGCGGTGACGGTGCACGGACGTCATGAAGAGCACCCGCTGAAGAAGGCCACTCCCCGCATGCCGCCGTCGTAGGCTGGGGCAGCGCGCTGAGGGGAAGGGTTCTCCCGCAGAGGCGCGGAGGCGCGGAGAGGGGCGGGGAAGGAGCCGCGAGTCAGCTACGCGGGACCAGGCAGGTTCCGGCCAGCCTGTCCTGCAGCCCGCGAGCCGGCAACAGTGCGGCCCAGATCATCAGACCAAGTGCCAGGAGCACGACGAGGAATGTCGCCACTGCGTGCTTCCATGACATCGCCCCGAGTAGCGGAACCCACCAGGCCAGGAGCGCGGGGAGAAGTACTGCAGGGGACCAGGCGATGACGCCCCGGCAGAGGATTCTCAGGCGTGAGGCCGGGGTGCCATCGTTCTTCACGATCGTCAGATCCAGGGCCCGCAGTATCAGGCCACCTCGGACCGTGAACGCCGCGACGAGGCTCGGAACGGCGACGAGCAGCAATGCCCACGCGCCCAGGGAAACCTGCTTCACGAGCTTCGATGCGAGGGACGTCTCCGGTCCGCCGGACGCCTTGGTCTTCAGGTACGGTTCCACCACCTCGGTCGCCAGCTGGAATTCCTGGACTGCGGGCTGTGGGCGTGCGGCAAGCAAACTGCGGGCGACGTCCCGCCGCTCCGGTGGGATGGAAGCCCCTGCAATACTGGTCCAAGTGACGGGATTGGTGATGGCTTGGTGAAAGCGACCCACGATGTACATCTCAAAAGCCTCCCGCTCGCGGTTCCGTTTCGCCCGGACCTCGGTTGCTTCACGGACTGCGGCCTGGCCGGCCGAGTCCTGGTTCGAGCTGATTTCTCCTAGGCGATTCAAGCATTGGTCCAATTCGACGGCATCCGAGCCGCAAGGACGCGATGAGAACGGGTGAAACGTCCTGTCAGGGGAGGCTTCCGCTCAGACCACCTTTCCCGGGACACCAGTACTGGAGACGGTCAGGGAAAAGCGGCCCTGGCGGCGTTGGAGACGGACGGTTTCGCCGAAGGTCTGGCTGAGGAGTTTCGAGGTCAGGCAGCGGGCGAGGGGAGCGGCGGCGACGACGGCACCCGCGCGGAGGAGAAGGCCGTGGCTGAAGCAGTCGACGATTTCCTCGACGTGATGGGTGACGAGCACGAGCGACGGGGCGCCGGGTTGGGCGGCGAGACGTCGGAGGAACTGGAGGAAATGCTCGCGGGCGACGGGATCCAGTCCGGCGCAGGGTTCGTCGAGGATCAGGAGCCGGGGATCGGACATCAGCGCGCGGCCGATGAGGATCCGTTGGCGTTCGCCCTGGGAGAGGACGGCCCAGGGGCGTTCCTCCATGTGGGAGCACTCGATCTGGGCCAGGATCTCCCGGGCGCGCTTGCGATCGGCGCGGTTCGGGCGTCCCCAGAAATCGATCATCGCGTACTTGCCCGAGGCGACCGACTCAAGGGCAGGCTCGGAATCGGCCATGAGCTGTCGGATCGACGACGAGACGATGCCGATGCGCATCCGGAGTTCGCGCCAGTCGGCTTCGCCGAAGCGTTTGCCGAGCAGGTCCATCTCGCCGGAGGTCGGCATGAGGTAGCCGGTGAGGGCGGCGAGGAGCGAGGTCTTGCCGCAACCGTTGGGGCCGAGCACGACCCAGTTCTGGCCAGGTTCAACCCGCCAGGAGACGTCGCGGAGGATCGGGGTGCCGTCGCGTCGGATGTTGAGCGACTGGACTTCGAGGATGGGCTGGCTCACTTGCGGAAGTGCGAGAGGATCTTGCCGGGAAAGTGGGGCAGGGCGAGGGCGACCTCCTTGAGCATGCGCGGGCTCATCTCGGAAGGGACGGTGGCGCGGACGTAGGCGCGGGGGTGGACCAGGTCGGTGGGCAGCGGTCGGACGGCCTGCTGGGCGGCGACGAAGTCCGCGAGGCGGCTGCGTTTGACGTAGGCGAACAGGTTCTGGACGTACCACCACGCCACGCTCCCTTCGTTCCAGATCTGCCAACGGATGCAGTCGAGCGGGACGAAATCCTGCTGGGCGAAATGCGGGATCCAGTAGCTGGGCCACTGCTCGTTCACGTGGTGGGTGCCGCCCTGACCGGGAACGGCGGCGCTGAAGATCACCACGTCGCCGAGCTTGCAGAGGTCGGCGGCAAAGGACGGACCGCGCGAGGGATCAAGGTGCTCGGCGACTTCGAGGCAATTGACGAGGTCGAACCGGCGGTCGAGTGAGAGCGGTTGGGCGAGGTCGCGCCGTTGGAACCGCTCGACCGGGATCAGGAGTTGATCGGGTTGGACGACGTGTCCGTCGATGCCGGTGACCTCGCATCCGGCGTCGAGGTAGGCGCGGGCCCAGGTACCGGAGCCGCATCCGACGTCGACGACGGACTTCGCCGGGAAGAGGCGGAGGATGAGCGGGACGACGGCCTTGGCGGAGGCGGCGGAATCCTCCTTGAGACCTTCGTAATAGCGCGAGGAGTAGGGGGAGGACATGGGATCAGGCGCGTCGGTAGGCTTCTGCGAGGAGGGTGATCGGGTGGGCGACGCGGATGCCGACGCCGCGGTTCTTCAGGCCGTTGAGGACTTGAAGGAGGCAGCCGGGATTGCCGGTGGCGACGACCTGGGCACCGGTGGTGAGGATGTGGTCGACCTTCCGTTCGAGGAGTTGGCCGGCCATCTCGGGTTGGGTGAGGTTGTAGATGCCGGCGGAACCGCAGCACCAGGTGGCCTCGGGAAGTTCGACCAATTGGAGACCGGGGATCTTGCGCAGCACCTGGCGGGGTTGGCTGGAGATCTTCTGGCCGTGGCAGAGGTGGCAGGACTCGTGGTAGGTGACGGTCTGCTTCGGCTGGCCCTCGGCCTTGGGTTCGGTGATGCCGATCTTCGCGAGCCACTCGTGGATGTCCTTCACCTTCGAATCCCAGTCGCGCGCGGCGGCGGCGTAGCGCGGGTCGTCGTGGAGGAGCTTGTGGTAGTGCTTCAGGTGCGAGCCACAGCCACCGGCGTTGGTGATGATGGCGTCGAACTGGTGCGGCGGGAACTGGTCGAGGTTCTTGCGGGCGAGTTCGCAGGCGAGGTCCCAGGCGCCGTTGTGGGCGTGGAGGGAACCGCAGCAATGCTGGTTCGAAGGCGTGTAGACCTCGCATCCGTTGTGGGCGAGGACCTCGGCGGTGTCGCGGTTGACGTCGGAGAAGAGCAGGTCCTGGGCGCAGCCGGTCAGGAGGGCGACGCGGAAGCGTTTGGTGCCGGTGGCTGGGGTGACGGTGTCGATGAGTTCGTCGGAGAACCTGGGCTGGACGGTGGGCGTCATGGCCTCGAGTTCGCGGAGCCGCTTGGGAAGGAGCTTCGTGACGCCGGACTTCCGGAGCAGGCCCTGGAGACCGGTGTCCTGCCAGAGTTGCATGGCCTTGCCGACCATCTGGAGCCGACCGTGATCCATGAACAGCCACGAGAGCGTGGCCTTGCGGATGACGCCGCGCTGCGGGTTGTTGAGGACTCCCTTGGATTCGACCTCGGCGCGCGCGTGTTCGAAGAGCTCGGCGTAGTTCACGCCGGCGGGACACGCGGTCATGCAGGCCAGGCAGCCGAGGCAGAAGTACATCTCCTCGCCGAACGAGGGCGTGACCTCCATCCGGTCGTCGGCGATGGCCCGCATGAGGGCGATGCGCCCGCGGGGGCTGTTGCGCTCGAGCTTGGTGGCGTCGTACGTCGGGCAGGTGGGCAGGCATAGCCCGCAGTGCATGCACTGCTGCACGACGGAGTAGTCCAGATCCTTGAGGTGCGAACGGGTGGCGGTCATCGCTGTCGGCCCGGAAGGTACAGGGGGCCGGGCGATTCGGGGAGTGCGCAGTTTTGGGAAATTGGACGGCTTATTGCGCTCCCTTGACCTTCAGCTGGACGCCGTAGATCGAGGTGCCGGCGGTGATGAAGAGGTAGTCGCGGTTCGTGCCACCGAAGCGGACGTTGGCGGTCCAGCCCTCGGGGATGGGGAACTGGGCGATCTTCTCGCCGGCGCGGTTGAAGGCGGTGACGCCCCGGCCGGTGAGGTAGAGGTTGCCCTCGGCGTCGAGGGTCATGCCGTCGGAGCCCATCTCGCAGAACAGCTTCTTTCCGCCGAGGTCGCCGTTGGGGAGGATGTCGTACCGGTAGGTTTTTCCGGCTCCGATGTCGGCCACGTAGAGCTGCTTTCCGTCCGGGGTGCCGACGATGCCGTTGGGCTGCTTGAGGTCGGTGGTGACGCGACGCACGGCGGAGCGATCGGCAGGCAGGTAGTAGACGTGCTGGCCGTCCTGCTCGGAGGCTCCGCGGTTCCAGTAAGGGCGCTTGTAGAACGGGTCGGTGAAGTACAGGCCGTTGTCGGGTCGGACCCAGACGTCATTGGGGCCGTTGAACAGCTTTCCCTGATAATCCTTGAGCAGGACGGTGACCTTCTTGTCGGGCGTGATCGACCACAGCTCGTTCTTGCCGTCGGCGCAGGCGATCAGGTTGCCCTGATGGTCGAAGAACATCCCGTTGGCACGGCCGGCGGGCTTCATCCAGTCGGCGAACGTCTTGGTGGTGGCGTCCCAGCGGACGATCCGGTCGTTGGGTTGGTCGGTGAAGTAGATGTTGCCGGCCTTGTCGGCGGCGGGGCCTTCGGTGAACTGGTAGCCGGAGGCGAGCTTCTCGATCTTGGCGTCGGGTGCGAGGAGCGGGTTGTCGGCGGCCAGGACGAAGGTGGCGAGGCCGGTGGTGGCGATGGATGCCAGGAGGGCGGAGCGGAGCGCGTGCATGGTGAGTGTGGGGGAAGTTGGAAGGATTCGGTTTCAAGTTTCAAGTGGGGCGTGATCCCCAGCGGCGACGCGGCGGGTTGCGATGGCTGCCGGGTGAGGGCACCCGGCCTACAGGAGAGGGAGTGGAACACGCTTTGTAGGCCGCGTGCCCTCACGCGGCGGGTTACGGATCGTCGCCGGGTGAGGGCACCCGGCCTACAGGCGATCAGCCCGGATGCGTTGGCGGCGGGTTCTTTCTTTGCCTGTCGGGCGGTGGGAGGGGTATAACGGGGCTTCGCAGACTATGCCGCAACGCCCTGTATCCGCTCCCAGTCCCGTCGTCGCCCGCCGTGGTTTCCGCAAGCTCATGGCGGCGAATCGTTCCGAGATCGCCATCCGGATCTTCCGGGCGGCGAACGAAATGGGCATTCCGACCGTGGCGGTGTTCGCGCAGGAGGATCGGTTCTGCATGCACCGGTTCAAGGCGGACGAGGCGTACCTGATCGGGCAGGGCAAGGGGCCGGTGGCGGCGTACCTCGACATCGAGAGCATCGTGGCATTGGCGAAGGCGCGTGGGGTCGATGCGATCCACCCGGGCTACGGATTCCTTTCGGAGAACGCGCACTTCGCGCGGGCGTGTGCGGAGGCGGGGATCGCTTTCGTGGGCCCCCGGCCGGAGTTGCTCGAGATGATGGGCGACAAGACGGCGGCGCGGGCGCTGGCGAAGCGGATCAACGTCCCGGTGCTGCCGGGAACCGAGGAGCCGATCGAGGATCGCGACGAAGCGATGAAGATCGCGAAGTCGATCGGGTTCCCGCTGATCATCAAGGCGGCCTTCGGTGGCGGCGGGCGCGGGATGCGGGTGGTGCAGAAGTCTTCCGAACTGGCGAACCTGCTGGACGAGGCGCAGTCGGAGGCGGGGCGGGCGTTCGGCAATCCAGCGGTCTTCCTCGAGAAATACATTCCCCGGGCGAAGCACATCGAGGTGCAGATCCTCGGTGACCAGCACGGCAACGTCATCCACCTGTACGAGCGCGACTGCTCGGTGCAGCGGCGGCATCAGAAGGTCGTCGAGGTCGCCCCGAGCTACGGTTTGCCGCCGGGCGTGATCCAGGAGTTGTGCGCGGCGGCGGCGCGGATGGCGAAGGAGGTTCGGTACGACAACGCGGGGACGATCGAGTTCCTGTACGACCTCGACCGGCACGAGTGGTTCTTCATCGAGATGAACCCCCGGATCCAGGTCGAGCACACGGTGACCGAGGTGGTGACGGGGTTGGACCTGGTGCGCGCGCAGATCCTCATTGCTCAGGGGCACTCGCTGCATTCGCCGGAGGTCGGGATGCCGACGCAGGACAAGGTTCCGTGCAACGGCTATGCGATCCAGTGCCGGGTGACGACGGAGGATCCGGAGAACAAGTTCATGCCGGACTATGGCCGGTTGCTGGCGTATCGGTCGCCGGGCGGGTTCGGGATCCGGCTGGATGGCGGCATGGGCTACTCGGGGGCGGTAATCACGCCGTTCTACGACTCGATGCTGGTGAAGGTGATCGCCAGCGGCCAGACGTATCACCTCGCGTGCGACCGCATGCATCGGGCACTCTCGGAGTTCCGCATCCGCGGCGTGAAGACCAACATTCCCTTCCTTGAGAACGTCATCGGGAATGGCGTGTTCCGGGATGGCCAGGCCACGACGACGCTGATCGACACGACACCGGAATTGTTCGCCTTCAAGCCGCGCAAGGATCGGGCGACGAAGCTGCTCAACTTCCTGGGCAACGTCATCGTGAACGGCAACCCGCATTCGAAGGGTTACCGGCCGGCGAAGCCGTTCGATGCGCCGGTGGTGCCGAAGTCCGACCTGCTGACGCCGATTCCGAAGGGCACGCGCGACCTGCTGCTCGAACTCGGGCCGCGCGGTTTTGCGGAATGGGTTGGGAAGCAGAAGCGGTTGCTGGTGACGGACACCACGTTCCGGGACGCGCATCAGTCGCTGATGGCGACCCGTGTCCGGACGTACGACATGCTGGCCTGCGCGGATGCGCTGGCGCGGCGGTTGGGTGATGCGAAGACGGGGTTGTTCTCGCTGGAGATGTGGGGCGGGGCCACGTTCGACACATCGATGCGGTTCCTGAGCGAGGATCCGTGGGAACGCTTGCGCCAGTTGCGGGCGAAGATCCCGAACATCTGTTTCCAGATGCTGTTCCGCGGATCGAACGCGGTGGGCTACTCGAACTACCCGGACAACGTCGTGGCCGGGTTCGTGAAGCACGCGGCGGCGGCGGGCATGGACATCTTCCGGATCTTCGATTCGTTGAACTACCTGCCGAACCTGAAGGTCGCGATGGAGTCCGTGCAGGGGACGCACGCGATCTGCGAGGCGGCGGTCTGCTATACGGGCGACATCCTCGATCCGAAGCGCGACAAGTATCCGCTGCAATATTACGTGCGCTTGGCGAAGGAATTGGAGCGCATGGGTGCGCACATGATCGCGATCAAGGACATGGCGGGCCTGTGCCGTCCTTTCGCCGCACGCAAGCTGGTGAAGGCACTCAAGGACGAGATCGGGATCCCGGTGCACTTCCACACCCATGACACGGCGGGCGTGCAGGCATCGTCGATCCTGCAGGCATCGGACGCCGGCGTGGACATCGTCGATCTCGCGATGGCGTCGATGTCGGGCAGCACCTCGCAGCCGAACCTGAACTCGGTGGCGGCGGCCCTGCAGAATGCGCCGCGCGACACGAAGCTCGACGTCGATACGCTGAACGAGTTCTCCGACTACTGGGAGAAGGTCCGCGAGACCTACGCGCCGTTCGATACCGCACCGAAGACGGGTTCGGCGGAGGTCTACCTGCACGAGATGCCGGGTGGTCAGTACACGAACCTCAAGGAGCAGGCGGCGAGCATGGGCGTGTCGCATCGGTGGCCCGAGATCGCGCGGACGTACGCCGAGGTGAACCAGTTGTTCGGCGACATCGTGAAGGTGACGCCGTCCTCGAAGGTCGTTGGCGACATGGCGCTCTTCCTCTTCAGCCGCGGCATCAAGCCCGCGGACGTGCTGAACCTGGAGCCCGGCGTGACCCCGTTCCCGGAGTCGGTGGTGGACATGCTGTCGGGTGGCTTGGGTTGGCCCGAGGGCGGCTGGCCGGAGGCGTTGTCCCGCGTGGTGCTGGGTGACAAGCGGCATGCCGAGGCACGGAAGAACTTCCAGCGCGGCGTGGTTCCCGGTGCGGCCGCGGAGCCGGCGAACTTCGACAAGTTGCGTGAGGATCTGGCGGCGAGGCTCAAGCGCCCGGTGACCGAGGACGACCTGTTCTCACACCTCATGTACCCGCAGGTGTTCGTCGATTTCTCGAAGCATCTCCGCGAGTACAGCGACGTGTCCGTGCTGCCGACGACGGCGTTCTTCTACGGCCTGCGTCGGGGCGAGGAGATCAGCGTCGCGATCCAGGAGGGAAAGACGCTCATCATCAAACTCATCAACGTGAGCGAGCCGGACAAGGACGGCCGCCGCACGGTGACCTTCGAGTTGAATGGCATCTCTCGCGAAGCCTACGTCAATGACCGCAAGGTCGCACCGCAGTCCAAGACCCGGGCCAAGGCCGACATCGCGGATCCGACCCAGGTGGGCGCGCCGATCCCGGGCCTCGTGGCCACGATCTCGGTGACCGTCGGCCAGAAGATCGCCAAGGGGGACAAGATCCTCATGATGGAGGCCATGAAGATGCAGACCACGGTGACGTCGCCCGTCGACGGCGTGGTGGATGCGGTTCATGTCACCCTGGGCGAAACCGTCGAGAGCAAGGACCTGCTGGTGAAGCTGAGGGCGTAGGGGGGCAAGTTCCCAGAGGCCAGTTGCCAGTTTTTCTGCGACCCGCCTCGTTACCTCGGCGGCTACCCAAGAGGTGTAGCCGACGACTTGAGGAGGCGGAAGGGAACTGGAATCTGGGAACTCCCCGTCCGGTACGCCGGAGGCGTTGAAGCCGGTAGCGGGGTCGCGAAGCGTTACCCCGGGACACCCGGTCGATGAAGTCCCAACCCTGGAAGGGTTGCAGAGGCTGGCGATTCTTCGCACCGCCTTCGGGGTGCGGATCCATCTTCGCGCGTTCCCCCGGGTAGGCGCGTTCGCGCCAACCCGGGGCTACCGGCTTCAACGCCTCCGGCGTTGGGGGAGTTGATGATGGGGAAGGTGGAGATCGCGGATCGGCAAGCGCCGCGTGGGGGCACGCGGCCTACAGAACCCACTCCTTGGCGGACTGCCCGGGCGATCAAGCGCCGAGTTGGCGCTGGATGGACTCGCAGATGCCGCGGGACAAACGTTCCAGCGTTCCCTGATCGGGGCCTTCGAGGAGGAGGCGGGCCTTGGGCTCGGTTCCGGAGTAGCGGAGGAGCACGCGGCCGCCCCGAGGCTTAAGTTCGGCTTCAGCCTTCGCGACGAGTTCGAGAACATCGTCGAGTTCCTCGAAGGCACGCTTCTCGCGGACGCGGACGTTGGAGACGAGCTGCGGGAAGCGCTTCCAGCAGTTGGCGAGCTGGGAGAGCGGTTTCTGCTGGCTCTTCAGGGCGGAGAGGATCTGGAGGGCGGCGACGAGGCCGTCGCCGGTGGTGCTGTGATCGCGGAAGATCAGGTGGCCGGACTGTTCGCCACCGAGGTTGAGGTCGTCGGCGAGCATCCGGTCGATGACGTTCTTGTCACCGACGGCGGTACGGATGACGGAGCCGCCGGCGGCCTGGATGGCGGCGTCGAGTCCGGCATTGGACATGACGGTGGCGACGACCGTCTTCTTCTTGAGGGTGCCCTCGCGGAGCATCTGGAGGCCGGAGATGGCGAGGATGTCATCGCCGTCGATCAGGGAGCCGTTTTCATCGCAGAGGATGACGCGGTCCGCGTCACCGTCGTGGGCGATGCCGAGGTCGGCCCGGTATTCGCGGACTCGGGTGCAAAGGCTCGCGGGGTGCATCGATCCGCACTCGGCGTTGATGTTGGTACCGTTGGGTTGGACGCCGGAAACGATCAGTTCGGCGCCAAGCTCCTGAAGGACGGCCGGGGTGGACTTGTAGGCGGCGCCGTGGGCGCAATCGAGGACGATGCGGAGGCCTTCGAGGGTCAGGCCGCGGGGGAAGCTGGTCTTGGCGTGTTCGACGTAGCGGCCAACGGCGTCGTCGACGCGGAAGGCCTTGCCGATCTCGCCGGCGGTGGGGCGGATGTTCTCGATCTCACCGGAGAACACGAGGTTCTCGATCTGGTCCTCGATGTCGTCGGCGAGCTTGTAGCCATCGGGCCCGAAGAACTTGATGCCGTTGTCATCATACGGATTGTGGGAGGCGGTGATGACGATGCCGGCGTCGGCACGGAGGGAGCGGGTGACGTAGGCGACACCGGGGCTGGGGAGTGGGCCGATGAAGATGACGTCGACGCCCATGGAAAGGACGCCGGAGGAGAGGGCGTTTTCCAGCATGTAGCCGGAGAGGCGGGTGTCCTTGCCGATGACGATGCGGTAGCGGACGCGGTTGCGGGCCTGGCCGGCGAGGTTGCGGAAGACGTGGGCGGCGGCGCGGCCGAGCTTGAGGGCGGTTTCGGCTGTGACCGGTTCAATGTTGGCACGGCCGCGGACGCCGTCGGTGCCGAAGATGCGTTTCGGGTGAGACATAGGGATGGGGGGATCAGGGGTTGTCCCGGGAAGATTTATGGGATGGAACGAGCCGTTCGATCAACACCTCTTGTGGGGAGACGGAGCCGAGTTGGACGCCGGGAGCGTTGACGTGGACGGGGCGTCGGTCGGAGGAGGGAGGGGGTTCCTCAGTCAGGTTGACGTAGACCTCGACGTCCTGGGGGCGGAGGCGGTTGAGGATCTCAGGGCGGCCCCGGAGCACGACGGTGACCTCGCCTGGGGTGACCCGGACCTGTTCGAGGTCGCTGGCGAGGGTGAGGACGCGGATGGGGAGATGCTCGAAGGTGCGCGAGTAGGCCTCGGGGACTACGGGGTCGCCGCCGTTGCTTTCGACGCTCTGGCGGACGTTGAACCAGATCAGGATGGCGAACAGGAGGGAGAAGGCCTTCTGCCATCGGTTGTAGGTGACGAACTCGCGGAGGGACATGGTGCGTCAGGGGGTGCTGGCTGGGCGCTGGGTGGGGCGGAGCCAGCGGAACCAGTTGCGGGGTTCGTTGCGTCGGACGAGCACCTGGGTGAGGACGGAGCGGAGTTCCTCGACGGTGACGTTGCGGGTGAGGTTGCCGCGGTGGGCGTAGGAGATCTGGCCGGTTTCCTCGGAGACGACGACGACGACGGCGTCGGTTTCCTCGGTGAGGCCGATCGCGGCGCGGTGGCGGGTGCCGAGGGACTTGTGGAGGTCGAGGCGCTGGGTGAGGGGAAAGATGCAGGCAGCCTTGAGGATGCGGTCGCCCTTGAGGATGACGCCGCCGTCGTGGATGGCGTTGTTCGGGAAGAAGATCGTCTCGAGCATCTCGGGGGTGGCCTCGCAGTCGACGTTGACGCCGGATTCAACGAGGTCGGCGAGCTGGATTCCCTGTTCGAGGGCGATGAGGGCGCCGATGCGGACGGGGGCGAGGCGGTCGACGGTCTCGCAGATCACCTCGATCTTCTCGCGTTCCTGCTGGGCGTTGGGGACGAGGGGGAGGTTGCCGAGTTGGGCGAGCATGCGCCGGATCTCGGGTTGGAAGAGGACGACGACGGCAACGGCGAGGAAGGCAAAGAACTGGCTGAGGAGGGCGTTGAGGACCTGGAGGTCGAGGAGCCGGGTCGTCAGTGTCAGGGCGAGGAGCAGGGCCAGGAAGCCGGTGACGATGGGGGCTCCGCGGGTGCCGCGGAGGAAGATGAAGGCGTGATAGATCCCGACGGCGAGAATGGCGATCTCGAGGGCGGGGCGCCACCAGTGCAGCAGGAATGGGAGGACGCCGTTCATGACTTCGGGCTGGGGCTCGACTCGATGGCGTTCAGGATCTGCAACGACTGGACGGTGGGCGCGACATCATGGGTGCGGAAGATCCGGGTGCCCCGTTGGGCGGCCCAGACGGTACAGGCGAGGCCTGCCGGGATACGGTCCCGGGTGGCAGCGCCGGTGACCCGGCCCAGGAAACTCTTGCGCGAAATCCCTAGCAGGATCGGGCGCGAAAGGCGCGTGAAATCTCCGAGGTCATGCAGGAGTTGGAGATTGTGTTCAACGGTCTTGCCGAAGCCGATTCCGGGGTCGATGGCCACCTGGGCGGGATCGACACCGACTCGCGCGAGTTGTTCAAGCCGGTCGACGAAGAAGCGGAGGAGGTCGGCAGTGACGTTCCCGTACGATGGGGCGACCTGCATGGAGGTGGGTTCGCCCTGCATGTGCATGCAGACGTATCCAGCGCCCGAGTCACGGATGAGGCGCCACAGGGCATCGTCCGGGCGGTTGGCCTGGACGTCGTTGACGATGCAGGCCCCGGCGTCGATGGCAGCGGACGCCACCTCGGCGTGGCGGGTATCGATGGAAAGGGGTGGTGCACCCTGGGCGGCCAGACCGCGGATGACCGGCAGGACCCGGCGGAGTTCCTCCTCGACGGACACGGGAGCCGCCCCGGGGCGGGTGGATTCCCCACCGATGTCGAGGATGTCCGCGCCTTCGCTGGCCAGTTGCAGGCCGTGGGCAATGGCGCGGCTGGGATCGAGGAAACATCCGCCGTCGGAAAAACTGTCGGGCGTGACGTTGACGATCCCCATGACCAGCGGTCGGCGGTCGGTGGGGAGCCAGCGGGCGCCGGCGCGCCAAGGGGGTGGGGTAGGCTGGCTCAAGGCGGACGCTAGTAGGTCTGGTTGGAGGACGCGGCCACGGGCGAGCGCTGGATGAGTTCGATCTCGTAGCCTTCCGGGGCGTCCACGAACGCGAACCCGCCGGAACCGTCGGCCTTGTAGTGGGGCCCGTCGGAGTAGGCCATCCCGAGGCGGGTAAGGTGCTCGGCGAAGGCGGCCAGGCTGTCGACCTCGAAGGCGAGGTGGGTGAGGTCCGACTGGACGTGGACAGGGCCGCTGGCGGGAAAGGAGCACAGCTCGATGGTTTCCTCGCTCTGGGGTGCCTTGAGGAAGACGAGTTCCGAGCCGCGGGGAGACTTGTGGCGGCGGACTTCATCAAGGCCCAGCACGTCCTTGTAGAAACGGACCGATCGGTCGAGGTCATCGACCCGGTAGCGGGTGTGGAGCAGGCGGGAAACGCGCATGATGCGCCGAGGCTAGCCCGTGCGTTCCGGGAGGCAAACGGGGAAGTACTCTGCGGCGGTGGAAATGGGGGCGGGGTGGTCCGACGACGTGAGGAGGCGGAAGGCTTGGGGACAGGCACCTGTGGGCTCGGGTCTGTAGGCCGCGTGCCCCCACGCGGCGGTTCATGATCCACGCCGGGTGAGGGCACCCGGCCATGTGCGTTAACCTAATTTTCCATCGATCGAAGCCTTCATGCCGACAAGTTGCCGAGTCCGCTTGCGTTGGATGTCTGCAAGTCGACGAGCAATGCGCCGACCATTTGACAACAGATGTCGCAGCGGAATCGCCGGCGCCAAGATCGACAACACGGAGTCGCGCACCTCGACGAACGCCCGCCACCGACTCTCATTCTCCTCGGGTGTCTCCCCAGGGGGAAAAAAGCTCCGCTTCCAGGAGCACCCTCTCGATCAGCAGTGAGGTTAGGATCTTTGCCTGCATCCACGCTCTGGCGGATGCGTCTGTGCTTTTTGGCACATGCCCCAAACCCAAGAGGCTCTTCAATCTCTTGAACACCAACTCGACCTGCCACCGGCTTCGATAGATCCCCAGCACCGCCTTGGTCGTCAGGGCATCGGCCTGCGCCGAGGTCAGTACGAGAATGTACTCAGCCAGTTCCAGGCTCGCTTCGTTTGCCTTCGTTCCATTCTTCTCCGCCTTCCGCAGCGCCTTTCGTTGCGCCTTGTCGGTTGCCAAGCGCCCTTTACGACGAACGCATAGCCTCAGGTTGTATCGCTTGCCTCCGTGTTCGAATGTCACGGGCCACTCGGCCTCTTCAGAAACCTTCAATTTGCGGGCTTTTGGAAGCACTTCGAACGGTTTGCCATCCTGCCCAATCAGTGGAAACAGCGCATGGTTCCATCGCACCACCACATCAGCACCAGAACCCAAAACATGCGCTACGCCAGCGCGATGGCTGTAGCCGCGATCGGCCAAGACCAGTTCTCTGGGCTTGATTGGAAATCGTCCAAGCTTCTCTCCACCTTTGGCGTCGGTGAGCTCGTAGTGATCGCAGACCAACTCGGGTAACCGCACGCTATAGTGGATGCGCCATGAGCTTCCGGTCGCGCCCGGTTCACTGACATCCGTGGCGTCCACAACCCGAATCCCACCACTCCACCGGGCGGCCCAGATTCCGAGGCTCCGGCGCTGGGCACAGAGCAGGTGTGAGGTCAGCGCCTGCAGCCAGGGTTCGGCAACCCTCAGACGCTTGAAGAGAGCGACACTGCTGACATCGGCGAGTCCAAGTTCAGAGGCGCGTGTGACCGTTTGCTTGAGCGACAGTCCACCGCCAACATGCATCAAGAAGAGCCGAAGCCATCGGGCAGGTTCTTGAAGACCGCGTGCCCTGCGCATGAAACCATGCTCGCGCGCCAGGGTGTCGAGATTGGCGGGAAGCCAGGTAGCGAGGATGTCCCACTCTTCTGGAAGCGCGTCCAAATCGGAGGCCATGACGCGACATTGTTGTCTTTACGGGGATTTTGGTAGATTTTTTAGGTTAACGCACATGGGGCACCCGGCCTACAACGACTCCATCGGGTCCCGCCTCGTGCCCTCGTCGGCTACGGCGGCGGGCGATCGGCGACCCACCTCAAATGAGGTGTGCCCCCAGAGGATGGGCGGTAGCGTTGCGGGGATGGATTTCTCATGGGAACGGCCTCCGGTTGGTCTGGGGCGGTTGATGGAAGGGGACGCTTACCGGTTCCACTTCCACCTGCGCCCGGGAAGGCCGGGGTGGCTGGAACGTGGGTGTCCGCCGGAGTCGGTGCTGGGCGCGAGGCGGGAGGTCTTGTCGGCATCGCGGGATCGAGCCGTGATCTGGGGGGCGGGTGCGGCCGAATGCTGGCGGGGTGTGGAACCGATGTTGGGCGCGAACTTGCGCGAGGCGGCGGCGGGCGGCGGACGGGAAGCGGTGGAGCGGGCGGTCCGGGTCGGGGCGGAGTGGGCGCCGGATTTCCTGCTGCTGCGGAGGGCGGGTGAGGAGTTTCGATTGGTGGGAGGGGTGGTGTGCTTCCCGAGTGGATGGGATCCGGCGGAGAAGCTCGGGCGGACGGTCACGGAGATCCATGGCGCGGTGCCAGGTTTGAATGACGTGTTGGCCGAGCGCATCCGGAGGTTCCTCGGCGGGTTGAGGCCTGGGCAGGTCTTCGAGCGGGAGAACTGGGGACTGGCGGCGACGGGGGCGTTGGACCTGCATCCGGGGGCTGGGCTGCCCCGATTGCGGCCGGAGACTCCCGATGAGGACGTATGGTTCCGATTGGAGGAACAAGCATTCATCGGCCTCGAAGGCGGCGAGGCGCTGCTGTTCCTGATCCATGTCCGGACGTGGCCCCTGCGGGAAGTGATCGATGCGACGGGAGCCCGGGACGGATTCGAACGGATGCTTCGGACGATGCCGGCGGAGGTGGCGGCCTACAAGGGGCTGACGGCGTGGATTTCGGGGCGGGGTGCCTCGTGATTGGGCGTCCGAAGCGGGTGGGGCGAGACCCAGTCGAGCCGTTCTACCCGCGGCTCGTGGGGACACTCGCACCACCCCTTGCTGGACCTGGCTGAAGAAGCGCCCGGCGCTACCACACGATGACGCGCGCAACCGTGCCGGTCTCGAGGGTGGTTCGGGGAGGGACGTCGACGAGGCCGTTGGCAGACGCGAGAGTCGAGAGGATGTGCGAGCCTTGGGTGCCGGTGGAGCGGATGGCGGCGTCCTGATCGAGGTGCACGCGCATGAAGTGGCGCCGGGAGTCGGGGTTGGAGAGGGGCTGGGTGAGGATCCCGGGGCGGGTCTCGGGCACGGGCGAGCTGGAACCGGCAAGCTGCCGGACGGCAGGCAGTGCGAGGAGCACGGCCGTGGCGAAGGCGGAGACGGGGTTGCCCGGGAGGCCGATGAGCCAGGTCTGGTCGCGGCGCCCGGCGAAGAACGGCTTCCCCGGCTTCATGGCGATGCGCCAGAAGTCGAGGCGGAACCCGGCCTCGAGCGCGGTCGACTTGATGAGGTCATGGTCGCCGACGGAAGCACCGCCCACGGTGACGACCAACTGGGCTTCCCGGGAGGCGGCTTCGATGGCTTCGCGGGTGGCGGCGGGATCGTCGGCGACGAGGGTTGCGCGGACGACGCGGGCACCGGCGGATTCGAATAGGCGGGTGAGGGCACCGAGGTTGGACTCGTGGATGCAACCCGGAGGAAGTGGTGAACCGGCGGGTCGAAGTTCGGATCCGGAAGCAATCAGGGCGACCGTGGGAACGGCGGTCAGCGACAGGGATTCGATGCCGCAGGCCTGAAGGAGGGCGAGGCGCTGGGGCGTGAGCAGGTCACCCGGTTCGATGAGTGCGGTGCCGGGCTTCAAGTCGTCGCCGGCGAACCGGATGTTTTCCCAGGGTTTGACCGGATCGAGGATGAGGATCCGGCCCGTGGGCTGCACTTCGCAGTCCTCCTGCATGATGACGGCGTCAGCACCGGGCGGCAGGGGAGCTCCGGTAAAGATGCGGCGGGCCGTGCCGGGTTCGAGGGGAGGAAGGGCGGCGGGAACGGGGCCGGCCGGGATTTCGCCTGCCGGTTGCAGGGCGGCGTCCGTGGCCTGGGTATCGGCGGCGCGGACGGCGTAGCCATCGACGGCGGAGTTGTCGAAGGGCGGTAGCGGAAGCGGGCTGGTGACCCGTGCGGCGGCGAAGCGGGGGCGGGTGGGGGAACCGGGTGCGACGAGGGACGCGACGGGGACGGATTCGGCGGCGTTGGGTTGGAATCCGTCGAGGAGTCGGGCGATGGCTTCTTCGTAGGCGATCATTGGGGAAATCAGGTTTCGGAACGGGGATCGAGCGCGTCGCGGAGACCATCACCGACGTGATGGAGGGCGAGGAGGGTGGTGGCGAGGATGCCGGCGGGGAAGGCGAGCAACCACCAGCGGACGTGGATCGGATTCAGCTGGCGGGCGCCGTCCTCGATGAGCGTTCCGAGCGAGGCGTCGGGCGGTCGGATGCCGAGGCCGAGGAAGCTGAGGAACGACTCGTAGAGGATGACGGCTGGAACGGTCAGCGTGGCGTAGACGATCACGACACCGGTGACATTGGGGAGCAGGTGGCGGCGGAGGATGAAGGTCGCCGGCGCGCCGAGGACGCGGGAGGCGAGGATGAACGGGCGGTTGCGGAGCGAAAGGACCTGGCCTCGGACGATCCGCGCCATGTTCAGCCACGATACGGCGCCGAGGCAGGCGAAGAGCAGCAGGAGTCGGGCTGAGCCGGCGAAGGACGGCGCGACGGACTGGAGCCAGCGGATGAGGTGCGTCTCGGTCAGGCCGATGACGAGCATGACGAAGATGATGTTCGGGAGGGCGTAGAGGACGTCGACCGTGCGCATGAGGATCGAGTCGGTCCGACCGCCGGCGTAGGCGGCGACGAGTCCCCACGCGACGCCGATGACCACGCTGACGGCCGCGCCGGTGAGGCCGACGAGGAGGGAGATGCGGGTGCCGACGAGGGTCCGTGCAAGGAGATCCCGTCCGTGGATGTCGGTGCCGAACCAATGTCGGGTCCCGGGTGGGGCGAAGGGGGAGTCGGAGGCCAGGTTGGGGTCCGGGAGTCCGAGGCTTGGGCCCACGAGGACGGCGGCGAGCACGAGGACGAGGAGGACGGCCCCGGTGAGGGCGGGGCGGTTGTGGCGGAACCTTCGCCAGGCGCGGCCTGTTGGACTGGAGGCGGCTTCAGGCATGGCGGACGCGGGGGTCGAGCCACCGATAGGCGAAGTCGGTGGCGAGGTTGAGGAGGAGCAGCAGGGCCGAGTAGACGATGACCAACCCGACCATGAGCGGGTAGTCGCGGCTGAAGAAGCTGTTCACGAAGAACGCTCCGGTGCCCGGGATCTGGAAGACGCGTTCGATGACGAACGAGCCGGTGAGGAGGTCGGCGAGCATGGGCCCGCAGTAGGAGACGACTGGAAGGAGCGAGGGGCGCAGGGCGTGGCGGAGGAGGAGTTGGAATTCGCCGGTGCCCTTGGCGCGGGCGGTGAGGATGAACGGAGCCCGGAGGGTTTCGGAGAGGCCTTCGCGGAGCAGTCGCGAGACGCGGGCGGCGAAGTACAGGCCGAGCGCGAAGGTCGGGAGCAGCACCTGCGTGATCGAGCCCCACAGGGCAACCGGGAACCAACCAAGCCGGAGGCTGAAGAACAGCACCAGCAGGGGCGCGAGGACGAAGGTCGGAATGCAGACGCCGGCCAGGACGAGGAAGCTCCCGCCCCAGTCGGGCCAACGACCGCGATACACGGCCCCGATGAAGCCGGTGGGGATGCCGATGCCGAGGGCGGTTCCGAAGGCGAGCCAGCCGAGGGTGAGCGAGACGGGAAGGGCCTGTGCGAGGATGTCGTTGACGGTGTGGTGGCGGTACTTGAACGACGGGCCCAGGTCGCCCTTCGCGAGGCCGGCGAGGAAGCGCAGGTATTGCCGGCCAAGCGATTCGTCGAGGTGATAGCGGGCCTGGAGGGCGGCTTCGACCTCGCGGGAGGCCGGGGCGCGTTCCCGGTCGAACGGACCTCCTGGCGCGGCACGCATCAGGAAGAACGCGAGCGTCGCCACGATCCAGACCAGCACGGGGATGGCGAGGAGACGGCGGATCAGCTTCATCGCGGGATCCTCCGGATCGCCCAGAACGGATGTTCGTCGAGCAGGTTGCCGTGGACCCCGGAAACGCGGTTGGTATCGAGGGCGTAGAATCCGACGTAGGAAAAGAGCGGGACGATCGGGGCACCGACGTTCAGGAGCCGCGCCTCAGCCTTGGCGAGGAGTTCAAAGCGCGGTTGCCGTTCGAGGGTGGCGTTGGCGGCCTGGATGAGCTGGTCGTACGCCTCGTCCTTCCAGCCGGTGCGGTTGTTGCCGCCGTTGGACAGGAAGAGGTCGAGGAACGTGTTCGGGTCGTTGTAGTCGCCGATCCACGAACTGCGCATCAGGTCGTAGTCGAGCTTCGACATGTTGTTGAGGTAGGTCTTCCACTCGAGCGGGCGGAGTTCCATCCGGATGCCCAGTTGCTCGCGGAACGCCGCCTGGATCTCGACCCCGATGTGCTCGTGGAGCTTGGTCTCGGCGTTGAACGAGTACTCGAAGGACGGGAACCCGGCCCCGCCCGCGAACCCGGCCTCGGCCAGCAGTCGACGGGCAGTGGCCACGTCCTCCTCCAGACCCGCGGGCGGATGGTAGCCGCCCGTGCCATCCGGGACGATGTGGGACGCGGTCCGCTCTCCCATGCGGGTGATGCGCTCGACGATCCGCTTGCGGTTGATGACGAGACCGAGGGCGCGGCGGACGCGGGGATCGTCGAAGGGCTTCCGGGTGGTGTTGAACCGGATGAAGTAGGATCCGAGGTAGTCGTAGCGATGGAAGTCGGGACGCTGGCGGAGGGGCTCGGCCAGTTCGGTGGGGAACATGTCCTTGTCGATGATGAAGTCGACGGCGCCGGTGAGGTAGAGGTTGAGCGCGGTATGGGCGGAGTCGCCGGCGAGGACATCGACGACGGCGGACTGCACGTGGGTGGCATCCCAGTAATGGGGATTCCGGCGGAGCCGGATCCGGTCGTTCACGCGCCAGAACTCGAGCGTGTACGGGCCGCTGCAGGGCAATCCGGGAGATCGGATCCACTGGTCGCCGTATTGCTCCAGCGTCTCGCGGGGAATGACGGCGAAGACGCGGGACGCGAGGAGTTCGAGGAAGAACGGCGTGGGGTTCACGAGCCGGACTTCGAGGGTGTGTGGACCGAGGGCGCGGACGCCGAGCTTGCCGGGGTCCCGCTCGGTGCCGTTGCAGATCGCCTCGCCGTTCTCGACGTAGAAGTACTGGCTGGCGTAGTCGGCGGCCGTGAGCGGGTTGACGGCCCGTTGCCACGACCAGACGACGTCGGCACTGGTGATGGGCTTGCCGGTGGACCAGGCGGCGTTGGTGCGCAGTTGGAAGGTGTAGATCCGGCCATCCGGGGACAGGCTCCAGCTCTCGGCCAGCCCGGCGATGGCGTTGCCGGTGACGGGATCGTAGCGGGTCAGCCCCTCGAAAAGGGCGGAGCCGATGCGCCCGTCGGCCTGACCCGTCAGCAGGTGGGGGTCGATCGTCTCGGGTTCGCGACCGTTGTGGAGGACGAGGTCCGCCGGCGGGAGGGGACGGCAGCCGGGGAAAAAGGCGAACAGGAACGCGAACGCGAGGAGTTGAAAGCGCTGGAGAAGGGAGCGGCCAACGTCCGGGCGGGGGAGGGCGGAAAACAAAAACGCCCCGTGCATGGAAGCCGGGGCGTTCTGGAATGGCGCCGAGGGGCGCATGGGGCGGCGATCAGGGCTTGGGAGCCGAGGGGGCCGGGGCGGCGGGCGCAGGAGCGATCGGAGCCGGAGCCGCGGGACGCGCGCCGTTGGTCGGGACGATGGCGGGCGCGGTGGGCGCCGGGTTCGCGTTGATCGTGGTCGTCGCTGCGGCCGGGGTGGCCACGGCTTCACGGATCTTGGTGGTGCGCGCGGTGGTGTGGCGGCTGGTCATCACGGCGATGACGAGGCAGAGGCTCAGGAAGGCCGTGGCGATCCAGCGGGTCAGCTGGGTCAGCGCGGTCCCGGAACCGGCACCGAAGATGGCGGCGGTCGACTCGGCTCCGAAGGCCGCGGTGATGCCGGCCTCCTTCTTGGGCAGCTGCAGCAGGATGAGCAGCCCCAGGAACATGGCGAGCACCACGAGGACCAGGGTGAGGAGATTGATGGCGAGTTGCATGGCTAGATGAAAGGAAGTCGGGCGGCCAGGGCCGCCGCAGGATCAGATGGAATTTCGGATGAGGTCGACGAAGCCCTTGGCTTCGAGGGAAGCGCCGCCGACCAGAGCACCGTCGACGTCGGGCTGGCTCAGGATCTCGCGGGCATTGGAGGCCTTGACGGATCCGCCGTACTGGATCCGGACGCGGCGGGCGACGGCGTCGCCGTGCATCTGGGAAAGGACCTTGCGGATGAAGGCGTGGACTTCCTGGGCTTGTGCCGAGGTGGCGGTCTTGCCGGTGCCGATGGCCCAGACGGGCTCGTAGGCGACGACGGTGGCCTCCACCTGCTCGGCGGAGAGACCAGCGAGGGAGCCGCGGACCTGGGTCTCGACGACGCGCTCGGTGATGCCGGCCTCGCGTTCGTTGAGGGTTTCGCCGACGCAGACGATCGGGATCAGGTTGGCGGCGTGGGCGGCGATCGCCTTCCGGGCGATCAGCTCATCGGACTCCTTCTGGTACTGGCGGCGCTCGGAGTGGCCGAGGATCACGTAGCGGACGCTCAGGTCCCGCAGCATGCCCGGGGCGACCTCGCCGGTGAAGGCGCCGTAGCCGTTCTCGCCCATGTTCTGGGCGCCCAGGCGGATGTTGGACTCGATGATCGCCTTGGAGACGGCGTCGAGGGCGGTGAAGGCAGGGCAAACGACAATGTCCACCTCCTTGACGGCGGTGAGTTCCCGTTTGAGGTCCGTCACCAGGGCGACAGACTCGGCAACGGTCTTATTGCACTTCCAGTTGCCTGCGATGATCAACTTCCGGTCCTTTTCCATGCGAAACAGGGGTGGGAGCCTAGCGATGAGCGGGGGGGCGTAAAGGGGTTTTTCCGGGGAACCACCGGGTTCGAAGGAAAATCCGGCGCCCGACGGAGGGTTTTCTCCGCCGGGACACCGATTGGGTTTTGGGACTAGACGTCGTTGAGCGCGGTCACGCCGGGGAGGGGGATGCCTTCGAGGAACTCGAGGCTGGCGCCGCCGCCCGTGCTGGCGAAGGTCACCTTGTCGCCGAGGCCGGCCTTGTTGACGGCCTTGACGCTGTCGCCACCGCCGATGATCGACTTGGCACCGGTGTTCTGGGTTGCAGCCACGAGGGCCTGGGCAACGGCGTTCGTGCCCTCCGCGAAGCGCTTGTCCTCGAACATGCCCATGGGCCCATTCCAGAGGATCGTCTTGGCGCTGGCGATGACCGACGCGTACGTGGCGGCGGTCGCGGGACCGATGTCGAAGCCCTCGGTTTCGTCCGGGATGTCGCCAGCGACGACGCGCGGGTTGATCGGTTCGAAGACGGGCTTGCCCTTCTTGTTGAGCTTGCCGGTGTCCTTGAGGTCCGCGACGACGGTGTCGGTCGGGAGCAGGAACTTCACGCCGCGCTGGGCAGCCTTCGCCTCGGCCGCGAGGGCGGTTCCGGTGTGGTCCTTCTCGATGAGGGACTTACCGGTCTTGCCGCCATGGGCGAGCTTGAAGGTGTAGGCCATGGCGCCACCGATCAGGATGGTGTCGGCCTTCTCGAGGAGGCGGTCGATGACCTTGATCTTGTCCGACACCTTGGCGCCGCCGAGGATGACGACGAAGGGGCGGGCCGGGTTGTCGAGTTCGTCACCGAGGAACTTCAGTTCGCGTTCCATCAGCAGGCCGGCAGCCGCCTGGCCGCCCCAGGCCCGGATGATCCGGGCGACGCCGCTGGTCGAGGCGTGCGCGCGGTGCGCGGCACCGAAGGCGTCGTTCACGTAGACGTCCGCCAGGCGCGAGAGTTGGGCGGCAAAGACGGGGTCGTTCTTCTCTTCCTCGGCGTGGAACCGGACGTTCTCCACGACCAGGATCTGGCCATCGGTGAGGGCGTTGGCCGCGGCTTCGGCCTTGGGTCCGACGGTCTCGTCGACGAAAGCAACAGGCTTGCCGAGCATTTCCGCGAGCTTCTCGGCCACGGGGCGGAGGCTCATGGAGGGCTCGCGCTTGCCATCCGGACGGCCCAGGTGGGCGGCCAGGATCAGGCGGGCACCCTTGGAGGTCAGCAACTGGAGCGTGGGGAGGGTCTCCTTGATACGGGTGGTGTCATTGATGACCATCACGCCGTTCTTCTCCTCCATCGGCACGTTGTAATCGACGCGCATCAGAACGCGTTTGCCGGCGACATCGAGGTCGCGCACGGAAAGCTTCGCCATAAATCTTGAATCGCAGTGTTACCGGTTCCCGTTTGGAAACCGGCGGGACCGTATCCGCCCGACGGGGTCGGGGCAAGGAGTTGCCTTGGAGTTCCAAGTTGCCAGTTGCCAGATGCCAGTTGCCAGTTGGAATCTGGGAACTGGCGACTGGGAACTCCCCGCCCGGTACGCCGGAGGCGTTGAACCCGGTAGCCCGGGGTCGCGAAGCGATACTCCAGGATACCCCGTCGATGAAGTCCCAACCCTGGAAGGGTTGCAGAGGCTGTGGATCCTTCGCACCGCCTTCGGGGTGCGGATCCATTTTCGCGCGTTCCCCCGGGTAGGCGCGTTCGCGCCAACCCGGGGCTACCGGCTTCAACGCCTCCGGCGTTGTTCTGGGAACTGGCGACTGGGATCTCTCTTCGAACCGCCTCGTCACCTCGTTGGCTACAGGTAGCAGTCGACGTAAGAAGGCTGGGAATCGGGGCCTGGGCTCACAGGATCAGGATGTTCGCAGCACCCCGCTGTGGGACGGGGGATATTGACAGACCCTGCCAGGTGCGGTGCGGTCGGGGATGGCAAACAAGACCGGAAAAAGTCCCGGTCGAGCTAAGCTGCCGGTTTGCCCTCCGGGATGGGAAGATTGCCGCGCTGAACATCGGGCCGTGAGCTGGGTGATGCCGCATCCGCGAACATCTGCCCCCAGTGCCGGACGCGATTTGAGTAACTTTGGGCAGCTTCCGGGCAAGGGACCGATACGGATGAAATCCGGCGAAAGGAAACGAAGCAGCCGCCTCTGGTGGTGGGTGGGCGCGGTGCTTCTGCTGCCAGTCCTTCTCGTCTTCGCCGACCTTTACGGGCCATCCGTCCTGCTGGGCTTCCAAGGTGGTTTCCGGCGCAAGGAATCGTTCTCGTACCGATCGCCGGACGGGAGCAACAGCCTCATCCTCTCGCGAAGGTTTGCCTTTCCAGCCAACGAGCTTTTTGACCCAGCGACCCTGCTCTTCTTCGAAGTCCGGGATGCCTCAACCGGCCGACTGATCGATAGCACTCAATTGGAGTTGGAGGAGGAGAGTGACCTTCGCGAACCCGATGTGACGTGGAAGCCTGGGTCGGTGCGCGTCACCGGCATGGATGAGCGCCACGGGTCCGCTGAAGTGAGACTCAAACGCCAATGAGGGGCTGAAAAGGGAGGTCATGACTCCGATGGTTGAGGACATGTCGCTCCCGATTCCGATAGCGACCCCGACACCGATCCGGAGGAGCGGCTCGACAGAGTCTCGCCCCACCCCTTGGAGGAGGGTTGCCTACGGGAACCGGACCTCCAGGTCGCCGTCGCCGTCGAGGCGGAGGATGGCCCGGGAGGCGGGGGCGTTGGGATCGGGTTCGCGATCGACCGGTTGTCCCTTCCACCGGAATGCGGCTTCGGGTGGGACTCCTCCGAGGACGACGTGGGAGGTCTCGTCGGGTGGGAGTTGGATGCGGAATCGGATGCGGTTCTTTTCCTCGAAGAGCAGGCGGACGGATCCGGCGGCGAGGACCCAGAGTCGCGGCTTGGCGGACGCGGCGAAACCCTGGAGTGGCTTCTGGCCGTAGGCTTCGGCAGCGATGGGAAGGAGGGTGCCCGGGTTGATCGGGACCGGGTTCCGCGACTGGGAACGGAGATCGAAGCTGTCCGGGAGACAGCCCATGGCGGGCCCATCGGATTCCGGGTGGACGTGCTGGACGCCGGCGAACGCGATGCCGTGGGCGAGTCGGGTCCAGTTGGCGGAACGGTCGTGGGCGGCAAGGCGCAGCAGGGCGTCTGCGTAGACCAGTCCACACCATTGGACGGGAAGCCCGATCCAGTTCGGGGCGATGAACTGGGTGGCTCCGAGGACAGGCGTCGTGGAGTACACCGCGACGGGGCCGGCGACGGGGGAATGGAGGTAGACGAAGGGAACGCCCGTCCAGGCCCAGGTCCGGGCGCGTTCGAGTAGGGTGCGATCTTGTGTCAGTTCGTATCCGATGACGTGGATCCGGGTGAGGTAGGCGCTGGCGAGGATGTCGGGCGTGTGGAGTGGTACCTCCCACGTCTGCGCGCCGCGAGGAACCTCGCCGTCGTGGCGAGAGAACCGGCGGAGGTGCGCGAGGCATTCGTCGACGAGGCCGGCGTCGCCGGCGAGAAGGGCGAGGTCGAAGGCCTGGGAAAGGTGCGCGGCATTGAGGCCGTTGGCGGTGTTCGTCCAATGCGTCCGGCCCAGGTCCTTGTCCGGGGCAGGAGCGTGGTAGACCATGGTGGAATCCGGTCCGAGGGCAGCCAGGAATCGACGGGCACGGCCCGCAGCGTCCCGGGCGGACGCCGGTCCCTGAAGCGCGGCGAGGGCCGGCGCCGGAGTGGGGATGTGGCCGACCAATCCGTGCGTCCAGGCATTGGAGCGGATGGCGGCGGCGTTCTCGATCGCGGCCGTCCGGAGTCGCGTGGCGAGGGCAGGGTCCGAGACCTTTCCGGCGAGCCACGCTTCGTAGAATCCGGCGTCAGGTGCCGGCGAAGCGCCGAAGCCATTCCCGACGGCGTGGCGGTACTGGTTGCCGGCGCGGATCCCGGAATCCAGCCAACCCCGCGCGGCGAGGTGGAAGTATTCCGCGGCGGTCGGGATGGGCTTCGGCAGGGAGGGCAGGCCGGTCCGGCGAACGAATTCCTGCACGGCGGGAACAACCGTCGCACCGGTCCCTGCCTCCAACACGGCTCCGGCCTCGAGCGCGGTCCCAGCGGGAAGGAGGAGCCCGCCGTAGGGCAGCAGGCTCCCGTCTTCCCGCACGGAAGGATCCGCCCCGGGATGGATCAGCGCCCAAAGGTGGCCGCCCGAGCGGGTGATGCGATCGGGGCTGTCGTGGACTACGGCCAGGTCACGCGCAGGCTTCCAGGAAAGGGAGAGCCAGTGGTTGCTGGCGGAGATCGCCATCAGCGGCAGGGTGAACTTCGCGGGATCCGGGACTTGCCGACGCGCCTGGGCCCCGACGAGGTCGCGTTCCGAACTGCTGGCTTCGTCTTCCAGGTACTCGATCCCGGCGAGCAGTCCCTGTTGCTTGTGGTCGCCGAAGGTGCCCGCACCCGGCAGGACCACCAGGGCGGGGAACATCAGCACCGAACGGTCCTGATCCACGGTCACCCGGGAGCGGTAGCGGAGGACTTCGCCATCGATCTGGAACTCCTGATGGAAGGTCCAGACGGCACCATCGAGGTCCTGATGCCGGCTCTCCAGCGAGAGGCTTCGAGGGTTGCGCTGGAATCGCGGACCGGGCGCCATGGGATTGCCGGTATCGAACCAGCGCGTCCGACCGTTGAGCAGGTATCCGATGGGTGCGTGGGTGTGGCCGATGGCAAAGGGGTGACCCTGGATCGAAAGCGTGAAGGTGCCCGGGCCCGCGGCGGCGTGCTTCAGGGTGAGGCTTCCCGCGGTGAGCGTAGCGGTCGGGCCCTTCATTTCGGGTGCCTCGGCGCGGGACCAAGCCGGGGCCTCGATCACGGGGCGAGGGTCGAAGGTGATCCGATGGAGTTCGAAGGTCCCGCGCGTGCCCGGCGGATCCAGTCGAAGGCGCGTACCCGGGCCGAGGCTTGGGATGGGGATCCGGACGACGGCCTGGGTGGAGGGTGGAACGAAGAACCGGATGGAACGTTCCTCCGCGATGGGAAGCGCGCCGCTCCAGAAGACTTGGGCTGGGCCGCCGGATTCGGACCGGCAATGCAGGTTCAGCCACAACGGGCTGTTGGTCTCGAAGTCACGGGCCGGGCTCAGGAAGTAGGGATCATCGCCGGTGATCCGGACGCCGAGCGCGGCATTGGTGTGGCCCAGCTGGACGTCGTGCAGCGCCTGCCAGCCCTTGGCGCCTTCGGGCGATGACAGGTCGAATACCGGCAGTTCCGCGGCGAGCGCGGGAAAGGCGGACAGAACGGCCAGCAAACGTGACAACATCGGAGGGAGCTTACCGGTTCGGTGGCCGGGTTGGAATGCCCCAGCGGCGATGCGGGGTCGGGGTTTTTCCAACGGCGACGCGGCGGCGCGGCGATGGGATTGAAAATGGAAAAAAACCGAAGTGGGGGAGAAGCTGGTGCATCCGCATGGAGTTGAACCATGAACCTTCTGATCCGTAGTCAGATGCTCTATCCAATTGAGCTACGGATGCACTGAGCGGGCGGACGTTAGGAATCGGACCCAGAGGAGGCAAGGCCTTTTTCCGGATTCAGGAAGATTTGGGATCATCGCCGGGTGGGGGCACCTGGCCTACAGCGTGAAGGATGGTAGGCCGCGTGCCCTCACGCGGAGGATCCGGGATTATCGCCGGGTGGGGGCACCCGGCCTACAGCGTGAAGGATGGTAGGCCGCGTGCCCTCACGCGGAGGATCCGGGATTATCGCCGGGTGGGGGCACCCGGCCTACAGCGTGAAGGATGGTAGGCCGCGTGCCCTCACGCGGGAGGATCCGGGATCATCGCCGGGTGGGGGCACCCGGCCTACAGCGTGAAGGATGGCAACGGGTACGTAATCTTGCGTATTGAGTTTGGGTGCTTCCGGCCGGGACGATGCGCGCATCATGAGCCATCGATTCGACCTGGGATTCCGTTCCCGGATGGGATGTGTCTGGACCGCGGCGGCGCTTTGGGCAGCAGGGGCCGCAGAGGCGGCGACGGTGACGTGGAAGTCCGCGGTGTCGGGCAACTGGAGCGATGGCACCAAGTGGAGTACCGGTGCGCCGCCAGCCGCCGGGGACACGGCGATCATCGACGTGGCGGGCACGTACACGGTGACGGTCAACACCACGGCCACCGTCGCAGGACTGACGGTGAATGCCGCGACCGGTCGGGCTACCGTGGCGGTTTCCGGCGGGGTGCTCGCCATCAACGGCCCGGGCGTCTTCGGCGGTGGCGGAGCCCTGAATCTTGTTCCCGGCGGGACGCTGGGTGGTTCGGGCGACGTGACCGTTCAGCGCTTCAACTGGTCGGGCGGACAGGTCGAAGGCGCGGGCAAGCTGATCTTCGATTCCGGCGCGACGGTGGACTTCGTCGATGGCGGCCAACACACCCTGCGGGACCGTCGGATCGTGAACCGCGCCACGGTGAACTGGCCCACGGTGAATGGCTTCCTGGTCGGGTTCGGTGCCGTCTGGGACAATGAAGCGAGCGGCGTGGTCGACCTCACCAAGGATGCGCAGGTCGTCTACTGGGGCGGGGTGGTGCCGGTGTTCAATAACGCGGGCGTGCTGCGCAAGACCGGGGGAGCGGGACAGGGGTACTTTGACTGGAACGTCGTCAACTCCGGCTCCGTGCAACAGAACTCGGGAACGTTGAACCTGCGTCAGGGCGGGACGCTGGGAGCCAGTTGGTCGGTGGGAACCGGAGCGACGCTGGCACTGGCAGGTGGTACGTTCGCGACCCACGCGTCGACGTCGCTGGGCGGTGCCGGCCGGTACCAGGTCGCGGGCGGGACATTGAACACGGCGGTGACCCACAGCACGGGCGTGTTCGTCGAGCTCGCACCGGGCGGAACGATCCAGGGTTCGGCGGACCTGACGTTGGCCGGGAAGTTCGTGTGGTCCGGTGGACAGGTCGAAGGCGCGGGCAAGCTGATCTTCGATTCCGGCGCGACGGTGGATTTCGTCGACGGATCGCAACATACCCTGCGCGATCGTCGGATCGTGAATCGGACCACGGTGAACTGGCCGACGGTCAATGGATTCCTCGTTGGGTTCGGAACGGTGTGGGACAACGAAGCGAGCGGCGTGGTCGACCTCACCAAGGACGCGCAGGCCGTCTACTGGGGCGGCACGGTGCCGGTGTTCAACAACGCGGGCGTGTTGCGCAAGACGGGTGGAGCGGGTCAGGGGTACTTTGACTGGAGCATCGTGAACTCGGGTTCCGTGCAACAGAACTCCGGAACGCTGAACCTGCGGCAGGGCGGGACGCTGTCGTCGTCGTGGTCGGTGGGAACCGGCGCGACGCTGGCCCTGGCCGGCGGAACGTTCGCGACCCACGCGTCGACTTCGTTGTCTGGTGCCGGCCGGTACCAGGTCGCGGGCGGGACATTGAACTCGGCGGTGGCCCACAGCACGGGCGTGTTCGTCGAGCTCGCCCCGGGCGGAACGATCCAGGGCTCGGCGGACCTGACGTTGGCCGGGAAGTTCGTGTGGTCCGGCGGACAGGTCGAAGGCACGGGCAAGCTGATCTTCCCGGTGGGCGCGACGGTGGATTTCGTCGACGGATCGCAACATACCCTGCGGGACCGTCGGATCGTGAATCGGACCACGGTGAACTGGCCGACGGTGAATGGCTTCCTGGTCGGGTTCGGAACGGTGTGGGACAACGAAGCGACGGGCGTGGTCGACCTCACCAAGGACGCGCAGGTCGTCTACTGGGGTGGCACGGTGCCGGTGTTCAACAACGCCGGCGTGTTGCGCAAGACGGGTGGAGCGGGTCAGGGGTACTTTGACTGGACCATCGTGAACTCGGGTTCCGTGCAACAGAACTCCGGAACGTTGAACCTGCGTCAGGGCGGGACGCTGGGTGCCAGTTGGTCGGTGGGGACTGGCGCGACGCTGGCCCTGGCCGGCGGAACCTTCGCGACCCACGCGTCGACTTCGCTGTCTGGTGCCGGCCGGTACCAGGTCGCGGGCGGGACATTGAACTCGGCGGTGGCCCACAGCACGGGCGTGTTCGTCGAGCTCGCCCCGGGCGGAACGATCCAGGGCTCGGCTGACCTGACGTTGGCCGGGAAGTTCGTGTGGTCGGGCGGGCAGGTCGAAGGCACGGGCAAGCTGATCTTCCCGGTGGGCGCGACGGTGGATTTCGTCGACGGATCGCAACATACCCTGCGGGATCGTCGGATCGTGAATCGGACCACGGTGAACTGGCCGACGGTGAATGGCTTCCTGGTCGGGTTCGGAACGGTCTGGGACAACGAAGCGGCGGGCGTGGTCGACCTCACCAAGGACGCGCAGGTCGTCTACTGGGGCGGGGTGGTACCGGTGTTCAACAACGCCGGCGTGCTGCGAAAGACGGGCGGAACGGGTCAGGGGTACTTTGACTGGACCATCGTGAACTCGGGTTCCGTGCAACAGAACTCCGGAACGTTGAACCTGCGGCAGGGCGGGACGCTGTCGTCGTCGTGGTCGGTGGGGACCGGTGCGACGCTGGCGCTGGCCGGCGGAACGTTCGCGACCCACGCGTCGACTTCGTTGGCCGGAGCCGGCCGGTATCAGGTCGCGGGTGGAACGTTGAACACGACGGTGGCCCACAGCACGGGCGTGTTCGTCGAACTCGCCCCGGGCGGAACGATCCAGGGCTCGGCGGACCTGACGTTGGCCGGGAAGTTCGTGTGGTCCGGTGGACAGGTCGAAGGCGCGGGCAAGCTGATCCTCCCGGCGGGCGCGACGGTGGATTTCGTCGATGGCGGGCAACACACCCTGCGGGACCGTCGGATCGTGAACGCGACCACGGTCAACTGGCCGACGGTCAACGGATTCCTCGTTGGGTTCGGCACGGTCTGGGACAACGAAGCGGCGGGCGTGGTCGACCTCACCAAGGATGCGCAGGTCGTCTACTGGGGTGGCGTGGTGCCGGTGTTCAACAACGCCGGCGTGCTGCGAAAGACGGGCGGTACCGCGCAGGCGTACTTTGATTTTGGTTTCCGGAACACCGGCACGGTGCGGCTGGAGAAGGGTACCTTGAACTTCCGGCAGGGTTTGCAGCAGACCGCCGGTTCCCTCGAACTCGCAGGCGGCAACTACGAGGGGGGACCGGCACTCCTCGACATCCGCGGCGGCGTGCTCTCGGGCGCGGGAACCATCGGTACCGGCGTCTCGCTGGCGGGCGAGCTCCGGCCGGGCAATCCGTTGGGCAAGTTGCAGTCCGCGCCGAACTGGAACGTGACCAACACGCCGACGAGCGTGTCGGTGATCCAGTTGGGTGGGACGCAGGCCGGGGTCACGTATGACCAGTACTTCACGGGTGGATCGCTCAACCTGGGCGGCGAGTTGCGGATCGAGTTTGCCAACGGCTTCGAACCGAGCGGCGCCGACGTTTTCGAAATCATGCGCGGGGCGCAACGGAAGGGGACCTTCAGCGCGACGAACGCGCCGGCCGGGTTCCTCGCCGAAGTCAACTACAGCACGACCAACGTGACGCTCCGTCTGACGAAGACGGCCGTGGTCGCGCCTGAGATCACGGATCAACCCGACAGTCTCACTGTCCTCGACGGCCAGTCGGCGTCGTTCACGGTTGGCGCCACCGGGTCCGGCCTCACGTACGAGTGGCGCAGGAACGGAAGCCCGATCCCGGGTGCGACAGGCCCGACGTTCACGATCCCAGCGGCGAAGTTCTCGGACGAAGGCCAGTACACCGTCGTCGTCGCCAACGCGGGTGGTTCCCGCACGAGCGCAGCCGCGGTCCTGACCGTGAACCCGACCAGTCTGGAATCGGGCCTCATCGCGCGCTACCCGCTCGACTCGGACGTGTTGGACGCCATCGGGAATGCCGAGGGAACGATCATCGGCACGACGAACTTCGTCGCGGCCGGGGCGCGGGGCGGGGCCTTCCGGTTCACGGGCGGCAGCTACATCCGGCTGGGAGCGAATCCAGCGTTGCCGATCGTCGATCCGGCCCATGCCTTCTCGGCCAGCTTCTGGATCCGCCCGCGTCAGCAGAAGGAGATGGTGCCGGTCCGGTTGGCGACGCCCGAGGGCGAGTTCGCGCTCTACCTGAGCAGCGGCAACAACGGCGACTTCTCGACGCACTTCGGCTTCCGTGGGTTTGCGTCGCCGGCGACGACCGATGCGCGGAGCTACGTCGGCAGTTTCCTCGGTTGCTGGACGCACGTGACAGTCGTGTACAAGGGCGGGGCGAAGGATCTGAACAGCAGCTTCGCGCTGTTCACCAACGGCGAGGAAATGGCGCTCAATGCCCGCCAGACCATCGGCGGAGGCCTGGGTGAGAACACCCTCGGCACGAATATTGGAGGGGCCAATGGCTGGGTAAACGGGGACCTGGATGAAGTCCGCATCTACGGCCGGGCGTTGCGGCCGCAGGACGCGGTGGAACTCGCCCAGGACGCGCCGGATTGCACGATCGAGATCCTCACGCAGCCGGTGGATGTGGCGGTGAATCCGGGTGGCACGGCGACGTTCACGGTGTCGGCGATCGGCGCCCAACCGGTGACCTACCAGTGGTGGAAGGACGACGTCCGGCTCGAAGGCGCGGTCACGCCGGGCATTGTCATCGGCAACGCCCAGTTGGCGAACGCCGGGTTCTACCGGGTCGTGCTCAGCAACTCGTTCGGTTCGGTGACTTCGGCACCGGCGGCCCTCTCGATCAACACGCTGCCGCCGGTGATCACCTCCCAGCCAGCCGAAGTCTCCGTGTACGCCGGCGAGCCGGCCTCCTTCACGGTCGTGGCCGTCGGGACGGGAATGTCCTACCAGTGGCGCAAGGATGGCGTGGCGATCCCGGGTGCGACCTCGCCGACGTACAGCATCGGTGCGACCGCACCCGGCGATCAGGGCACGTACACGGTCGAGGTCCGCAACGTGGCCGGCCCGACTGTCAGTTTTGGAGCTCCGTTGTGGGTGATGTCCGCGGGCGTGGACGGACTGCTGTCCAGCTATTCCTGGGATAACACCATCGAGGACGGAACCGGCACCCGGGACTTGCAGCCCCTGGGTGAGCCGGCATTCCGCTCGGGGCCGCGTGGGACTGCGGCACTCATGGACGGGTTCCATTACTTCTACCTGGGGCCGAACCTCGCACACCCGATCGTCGATGACCGCCGGCCGTTCGCGGTCGCGTTCTGGATGCGTCACGACCTCGTCAGTTCGACGGTGCCGGTGCAGTTGGCCACGGCGGGGAGCGGCTTCGCCCTCTCGATGTTTGCGCCTGGGACTGCGGGCGGGGCTTCCGCACAGGTGGCCTTCGGGGCCCGCCGCCAGCGGTTGGTCACGACGGACAGCCGGGCCCTGGTGACCTCGCAGCAAGGTTGCTGGGTGCACGTGGCCTTCCAGTATCAGGGCGGGGCCACGGATGATCCGGCCAACTCACGGCTCTTCATCAACGGCCAGCCGGTCGTTCTGCAGAACGCAGGCCAGGACGGCCCCGGCACGCATGGAGTCTGCAAGCTTGGAGGGTCGAACAATGCCCTCGAGCCCGTGGTCTGGGGCGGGATGGATGAGCTGCGGATCTACCGCCGGGCGCTCGCGCCCACGGAGATCGCGGAACTCTCGCAGGGCGTGCCGCAGTGCCCGCCGGAGATCACGTCGTCACCCGGGCCCACCGGCGCCGTACAACTCGGAGGGATCCTGAATCTGTCGGTCAACGCCATCGGCCGTCCGCCGCTGGTGTACCAGTGGTTCCGCAATGGAGCGGCAATCGCGGGTGCGACCAACGCAAACTACCAGGCGATCGCGACCGTCGACGTCGGCGGCACGTATCGGGTGGAGGTCTCCAATCCGGAAGGGACGACTCCCAGCGGCAACACGGCGATCACCGTCACCCTGCCGGCTCCGGCCGGGCTGGCGAACGTCAGCCTGGGCATCCCGAACTACATCTCGGGCGCCTCCTTCATCAACGCCTACGCTGGTTGCGTGAGCTTCCGGGGTTTCGGGGGCGGCGGAGGCGGCGTGTGCATCACGGCCAATGGTGGCCGGACGTGGACGGTCTCCAATGTCGGCGTGACCAATGACATCAACGCGATCCAGTTGGTCGGCGGCGTGGGATACATCGCCGGTTCCAGTGGCCTCCTGTGCATCTCGACGAACGGTGGTGCGAGTTGGAACTCGTTCGTCACAGGCACGACGGCCTCCTTCAACGGGCTGACCTTCCTCAACACGACCTACGGGTTCGCCGTGGGTTCGGGCGGGACGATCTGCATCTACAACGGTCGGACGTGGGCCCCGACTCCGGCCGATGCCGGCGTCGATTTCTACGGTGCGGCCTTCGCCGGCGACGTGGCCTGGGCCGTGGGTTCGGGTGGCGCGATCTGCCGCTATGTCGGGGGTTCGTGGGTGCCGTGGGCGACGGGAACGTCGGTCAACTTCTACGGCGTCTCGTTCCTCAACCCGAACTTCGGCTTTGCCGTCGGGGCGGGGGGGACGATCTGCCGATGGAACGGCACGACGTGGGTCGCGTTGAACTCCGGGACCACCGGCACGTTCCGGAGTGTGGTCATCGTCGATGCCAACACCGCCTACGTGGCTGGGGACAACGGGCTCCTGTGCATCACGCGGGATGGTGGCAACACCTGGGAACCGCTGGGAACCGGCGGGAACGGGTCCTACGGATCCCTCGCACTCTCGGGCGGCCAGGCGTTCGTGTTTGGCGCGGGCGGAACCGGCTTTGCCTTCAGCGTTCCCAACCAGGTGCTGAACCAGCCCCCGACGATCCGGATCGTGAACCCGACCAACACGCAGCAGTTCTACGCCTGCTTCCGGATGAATGTCTCGGCGCTGGCGTCCGACCCGGATGGCTCGATCACCAACGTCACGTTCTATCGCGGCCAGTTCAAGCTGGCGGAGATCTCGACGCCGCCGCGCCCGGGCCAGCCCTACCGCACGTCGTTCTACACCGACACCTTCGGCGAATACGTCCTCACCGCCGTGGCGACGGACAATCGCGGTTCAGTGACCGTTTCCGACCCGGTGACAGTCTCGGTCGTGCCGCCGCCGCAGGACACCGCCGTGGCCGAGGCCTTCACGGATGAGGCCGGCTGCATCCTGTGCTTCATGGGCCAGATCGGCGGCGATTACGTGCTCCAGGGCACGCTCGACCTCAACCCGCCCATCGAGTGGGTGAACCTCTCGACCAACACGGTTCCCGAACCGCTCCTCCGGGTGAACGACCTCGATGCCCTCAACCATCCTTACCGGTTCTACCGGTTCGTGCCGTTCAAGTAGCCGACGAGGTAACGAGGCGGTGCCACAGGAATTCCTAGATTCCAGAACCAACGCCGGAGGCGTTGAAGCCGGTAGCCCCGGGTTGGCGCGAACGCGCCTACCCGGGGGAAACGCACGAGAAAGGATCCGCACCCCGAAGGTGGTGCGAAGGATCCCCACTCTCTGCAACCCTTCCAGGGTTGGACCTTCATCGACCCGGCGTCCCGGGGTTTCGCTTCGCGACCCCGGGCTAACCGCTTCAACCTGAAAGCGGCAGTTGGATCCGCAGATGGCGCAGATGACGCAGATAATCAGGAGCTTGGATCGGGCGTGCCCTTCACCCGCAAGGTGACGTCTGCACGAGCCCCCGTGCTGGCATATCTGCCGTTCCATCTGCGCAATCGGCGCCATCTGCGGATAAATGAACTGCCGATTCTGGGTTCAACGCCTCCGGCGTACCGGACGGGGAACCGGGAACTGGGAGCTGGAGACTGGGAACTCCCCCTGGCCGCCTGCCTCCTGACGTCGGCGGCTACGGACGTCGGCGGTTACGGAGGGTCTTGCCAGACGACCTCGAGGAGCGGGATTTCCCAGGAGGGTACGCGGAGATCGAGCTGCGATTCGGGCTCGGACGTTGGCGTCGGGACGCGGCGGATCAGGCCGAGGACGCGCACCTGCTGACAGGACGCGAGGCGTGGTGCCCAGCTCCTGGAGCCGGCTTGCGACAACCGGCCGAGGACGGTCTTCGCGGAGTCCACGATCTCGACGATACCTTTCGGGTTGGCCCGGAGTTGGACACGGTCGCCGGGACGAAGTCTGGAGAGGGCGCGATGGATGGGAGCACCGTCGGGCTGGAGTCCGGCGTAGGACAGGAAGATCTCGCCGAGGCTCAGGATCGAGTACTGACGATGCTGGATGGCGGGATCGGGTGGGACGGGCGCGGCAGTGCGGGCGAGCAGTTCCGGGTTGATCAGTTGGCCGGGAAGCGATGGGCGGATGAATCGGAGGTCGAAGATGGCGAGCGAGCGGCGGGCGCGGGTCATGCCGACGTAGAACGTCCGGCGGCGTTCCTCGGATCGTCGGAGGTCGGGTGCCTCCGGCCATCCCCCGATGAGCAGCACGTGATCGTACTCGGTGCCCTTGGCGGCGTGGACCGTGGACAGGACGACGCCGTCGGTGGCGTCGGAGTCGCGTCGGATCTCGACGAGGGATTCGCGGAAGAAGCGGGCGACGTCGATGGCGGGCACGTCGCCTTCGCCCGCCTCGTCCTTCCAGGCGTCGACGAGCCGTTCGAGAAGCAGGATCCAGGGATTGGTCGCGCCGTGGGTCGAGCGAAGATCGGCGAGCCAGTCGAGCAACTCGGGGTGGCGGACCTGACGGCGATCAGCGGAGTCGATGCGGTCAAGGAACTCATGGACCTCGCGGAAATGGAGGAGGCTGGGCCAGTTGCCGCGGTCGGCGCGCCAGCGGACGGGAATGGATTCGCGTTCGAGGACGGCGCGGACGAGGGCGAGGTCGCGGTGCTCGGAGGAAAGGACGGCGAAGGAGGACCACGGCGTATGGGCGAGGGAACGGATGCGCCGGATCTCGGCGAGGACGGCCTCCGCCTGGTGGATCGAGTCGTCGACGGCGACTACCTGGACGCGGCCGCGGGAGAGTGGGTCGATGGATTCGAGCTGGCCGCCAGCAGGACTGTCGGAGCGGTGGCGGTCGATGCGGATGGGGCGACCGGTCTTCATGCGGTCGCGGTTGATGGCGATGACGGCGTTGGAGGCGTCGATGATGCGGCGGGAGGAGCGATAGTTCTCGACGAGGTATTGGACGTCGGCCTCGTAGTCGGACTGGAAGCGGCGGATGAACTCCACGTTGGCGCCGCGGAACGCGTAGATCGACTGGTCGTCGTCCCCGACGGCGAGGATGGAGAGCTTCTGGTCGGGGTCGTCCTCGTTGCGCCCGGCGAGGGCGGCGATCAGCTGGTACTGGTGCTCGTCGATGTCCTGGTACTCGTCGACGAGGATGTGCTCGAACCCGGCGAGGAGGCGGTCCCGGATCTCGTCGGACTCGATCCCGGGCGGGATGCGTTGGCCCTTGAGGAGGGCGGTGGCCTCGATGATGAGCTGGTCGAACTGGATCTCCTCGGATGCGGTGGCCGGGTTGGTGCCCGGGCGTTGGGACTTCTGGGCGAGGGAACGTCCGAGGAGCCGGAGGGCGAGGGCGTGGTAGGTGAGGATGGTGACGCCGCGGGCGTCGTCGCCGACCAGTTCGACGAGGCGGCTGCGGAGTTCGAGGGCGGCGCTGCGGTTGAAGCAGCAGACGAGGATCGAACGGGCGCGGACGCGATGGACGCGCAGCAGGAACGCGGTGCGGTGGACGACGGTTCGGGTCTTGCCGGATCCGGGGCCGGCGAGGACGAGCAGGTTGCGGTTGAGGGGCGCGGTGACGATGCGGATCTGGTCGGGGTTCTCGAGGTCGCTGACGATGCGTTCGTAGGAGGCGGCGGTGGTCGCGTGCTCGCGGACGGCGGCCTTGAGGGGAACGTAGCGTTGGACGAACTCCTCCCGCCCGAGTCGGAAGTAGGCGAGGACGAGTTCGAGGGCCTCCTCCATCCGTTCGAGACCGCGTCGGGCGTACTCGCCCATGACGTGGACCTGGAGTATGCGTTCGCGGTAGTGGGAGGCGAGGGGTTCGAAGTCCGCGTTGCCGTAGCGCTGGCCGTTCTTCTGCCGGTTGAGCCGGAGCGTCATCGCGGAGCGGAAGATCGCGAGGCCCTGGCGGAGTTCGATGACCTTCTGTTCGTGGAGGAACAGGAGCGAACGCTCAACGGTTGCGTTGAGGTCGGGTGTTTCGGAACGGAGGACGAGGTCCGACTCGATGGCGTGGCGGAGTTCCTCGAAGGTGAACTCGACGAGGAGATCGGCCTGGGTGGGGGCGTCCTTCGGGATGCGGGCGAGGAGTCGCTGGAGGACGATGTCGGCAGCGCGGGCGCGGCGTTCGGAGAGCTTGCGGAGGTTGTCCCAGCCGCGGCGGATGCGGACGGCGAGGGATTCGTGGTTGTTGGCGCGGAGATCGAAGCTTCCGTGGCGGCCGGCGAACCCGCGTCCGTCCTGCGCGATGCTGACCAGGATGCCGCGGAGTTGGTCTACGGAGGTGGGATGGCCCTCGTCGAGGAGGCGCTGATTGAGGAGGGGCAGCGAGAGCGGGAGCCAACGTTCGGCGTCGGGGTCGGGATCGGTCTCGACGAGGATGCCGAGGAGGGCGTGCTCGAGTTTGACGACGCGTTGGAGGCGGAGTGAGGAGTGGTCGGTGACCTTGTGGCGGACGTAGGCGGTGAGGATGGTGTCCCGCTTGAGGAGGCCGGCGGAGACCATCGAGTCGAGCGTCTTGAGGATGCGGGAGGAGACCCAGGCGGGACCGGAGGCTTCGACTGGGCGCTGGTGGTGGAGGGCAGCGAACTCGGGGAGGAGTGCGAGTTGGTCCACGGTGAGGTTCTCCGTGGGGGCCGTGTTCATGATCTCGCGGAGGACCGCGAGCCAGAGGTTGGCTTCGGGTTCGGGCAGTTGCTGGCGGGCGATGATGGGCTGGGCCTCGTCGAGGGTGCGGACGAGTGGGCGTGCCTGGAAGACGGAGGTGACGTTGTCGTTGCGCTGGACGAAGCCGGCGCGTTCGAGCCAGGCGAGGGCGGTGCGGACCTGGGTGTCGGCCATCATGCCGCCGGGATCGATCGAGACGTCGACGTCTTCGTCGCGGAGGAGTTCGCCGCTGGTGAGCACGACCTCGTCGCGCCCGCGGGAGGCCTTGCGGATCCCTCGGAGGATCTGGGCGATGTCGCGCCGGCTGAGCTCGGACATCGCGCCGAGCCGGAACTGCGCCTCGCAATCCTCCTCGTCGAAGAGCAGGACGCAGCGGGCGTTGCGTCCGTCACGTCCGGCGCGGCCGGCCTCCTGGAGATAGTTCTCCAGGGAGCCCGGCGTGTCGGCATGGATGACGAGGCGGACGTCGTCCT
The DNA here is from genome assembly GCA_965284395.1 of Limisphaerales bacterium. Classification (GTDB taxonomy): domain Bacteria; phylum Verrucomicrobiota; class Verrucomicrobiia; order Limisphaerales; family UBA9464; genus UBA6176. The sequence goes on from OZ260084.1 coordinate 3,999,194, forward strand.
TGTCGATGCCCATGCCGAAGGCGTTGGTGGCGCAGATGACCTGGATGCGGCCGGCGATGAACTCGTCCTGGATGCGCTTCTTCTCCGGGGGCGTCAGGCCGGCGTGGAAATGTTCGGCGGCCCAGCCCTGGGAGCGCAGGTACTCGGCCGTGGTCTCGGTGAACTGGCGTCGCGCGCGGAACACGACGGCGCTTCCCGGGAGGCCGGGCGTGAGGTGTTCGCGGAGGAGTTCGTCGACCTGGCCGAGCTTGCCGTGTTCACCGGTTTCCTTGACCGAGAAGAGGAGGTTGTCGCGTTCGACGCCGCCCTCGAACGAGACCAGCTTTCGGCCGGTCTCCTTCTCGAAGTGCGCCAGGATCTCGTCCTTCACCTCCTGCTTGGCGGTGGCGGTGAAGCAGGCGATGGCCGCAACGGGAACACCGACATCGGCCGAGAACTCGCGGATGAACCGGGCGGCGTAGAGGTAATCGGGACGGAAGTCGTGTCCCCACTTCGAGAGGCAGTGGGCTTCGTCGAACACCCAGCAGCCAACCTCGCGACTCGCAATGGCGGCACGGAAGGAGCGGTTGCGGAACTGTTCGGGGGAGACGTAGAGGACGGCGATGTCACCAAGCTGGGTGCGGCGGAGCACGTCGGCACGCTCGGGCGGGGTGAGCATGCCGTAGAGGGCGGCAGCGCAGGGATTGCCGGTGCGGCGGATGAGTCCGTCGACCTGATCCTTCATCAGGGCCTGGAGCGGGGAGATGACGATGGTCAGGGCACCGGTGCGCCGGTGGCGGACGAGGGCGGGGAGCTGGAAGCACAGCGACTTGCCGCCGCTGGTGGGGAGGATGGCGAGGAGCGAGTCGTCGCGCATGCCCGACTCGATGATCCGGCGCTGGAGCGAGGAGCCGTCCGGGGCGCGGGGTTCGGGTCGGAAATCCTCGAAGCCGAACCAACGCTGGAGCTGGAGCCGGGGTTCGTGCTGCTGGTTGCACCAGGGGCAGTCGGATACGGTGCAGGGCCGGCAACGCCATTCGCGGACCCAGGCGACGGTGGACGGATGCTGGCGTCGGACCCACGGGGGAAGGACGGAGTTGCCGCCGGCGACTCCGAGCCACGCGAGGGCAAAGGCGAGGCCGAGGCGCGAGGAGCGTGAATCGAGGGTGCCGTCGGGCAGCCGTGCCGCGATGCAGGCGCGGGCGTGGATCCAGCGATGGATGGCGGCGAGGGCCTCTTCGCGGGTGGGAAGGGATTGCCCTTCCGAGAGCGCACGGAAGAGGAGTTCGAATCCGCGCCCTGGATTGTCCCGGGGGCGGGCGTCGGGATCCGCAGTCGCGAGCAGGTGGTGGAGGGCCGTGAAGAGGTCGGGATGCGTGGTGCGGAGACGGGCGAGGGCCTCCCATTCGTCGAGGAAGAGCGAGCCGGCGAGTCGCGCGTCGGCGAGCGGATCGTTGGTGCTTTCGCGGACCAGTTTGTAGTCCTTGACGAGGCGATGGTACGGGTTGGCCGGGAAGGCCAAGGGCGAAAGGACCAGCGTGTCGATGGCCGGTAGCTGGAGCAGCGGATGGTCGGCGCTCGTCGCCTGGAGCCGGGGCAAGTCGTGTTCGACGATGTTGTGCCCGATGACGGCGTCGGCGAGGCCGGCAAGGGCGTCGAGGAACTCGAGTCCCGTGGCGGCGGTGCCGGAGCGGAGTTGGTCGCCAAGGATGGCGCCGACGTGGGTGATGCGTCCGCGGAGGGTGACCTCAAGGTCGACGAGCAGGCAGCGATGGAGGAAGGGGACGCCGGGGTGCGCCGGGCTCGGCGTGGCAGGAGCTGCGTGTTCGGATCCAACCTCAGGCATCGTGGATGTCACGAAGGCTACCGGGGTTGGAGCGGGGCGGCCAGAGGGAGTTCCGAGGGGGAGTTTGCAGTTGCCAGTTGCCAGTTGCCAGATTCCTGCGTTGAAGCCGATAGCCAATACGGGTCGGCCGAGGGACAAGCCCTCGATTCCCGTTCGTACTCGTACTCAGCCCGAAGGGCGGTACTCGTACTCGAACCACCGCGCCCAACTCTCGACCCCATCCCATTATCCCATCGGCTCGAGTACGAGTACCCCCCCCTTCGCACATCCAAGCCGAAGGAACCCGCATTCCCGCCCGCCCCCTCCCCAACGCCAAAGGCGTTGCAGCCGATACGGGTTGGCGCGAACGCGCCTACCCGGGGGAAACGCGCGAAAATGGATCCGCACCCCGAAGGCGGTGCGAAGAATCGCCAGCCTCTGCAACCCCTCCAGGGTTGGAACTCCCTCCACCGGGTAACCCGGGGTATCGCTTCGCGACGCCGGGCTACCGGCTTCAACGCCTCCGGCGTACCGGGCGGGGAGTTCCCAGATTCCAGTTCCCCGATGAACTGCGCGCTCCCTCCTTTCGGAGTCGGGGTGGGAATCGGAATCGGGGTCGTCCGCTCGTCCGTTGGCCTTCGCCTTCCTCGGCCATCCGGAGACCGGCAACTTCCCCAACGCCGGAGGCGTTGAAGCCGGTAGCCCCGGGTTGGCGCGAACGCGCCTACCCGGGGAAGCGCGTGAAAATGGATCCGCACCCCGAAGGCGGTGCGAAGGATCCCCAGCCTCTGCAACCCTTCCAGGGTTGGGACTTCATCGACCAGGTATCCCGGGGTATCGCTTCGCGACCCCGGGCTACCGGCTTCAACGCCTCCGGCGTACCGGGCGGGGAGTTCGCAGATTCCAGTTCCCCGATGAACCGCGCGCTCCCTCCTTTCGGCGTCGGGGTGGGAATCGGAATCGGGGTCGTTCGATTGTTCGTTGGCCTTCGCCTTCCTCGGCCATCCGGAAGCTGGCAACTCCCTCAACGCCGGAGGCGTTGAAGCCGGTAGCCCCGGGTTGGCGCGAACGCGCCTACCCGGGGGAAACGCGCGAAAATGGATCCGCACCCCGAAGGCGGTGCGAAGGATCCCCAGCCTCTGCAACCCCTCCAGGGTTGGATCTCCCTCCACCGGGTGTCCCGGGGTATCGCTTCGCGACCCCGCTACCGGCTTCAACGCCTCCAGCGTACCGGGCGGGGAGTTCCCAGATTCCAGTTCCCCGATGAACTGCGCGCTCCCTCCTTTCGGGGTCGAGGTCGCAATCGGAATCGGGTTCGTCCGCTTGTCCGTTGGCCTTCGCCTTCCTCGGCCATCCGGAGACCGGCAACTTCCCCAACGCCGGAGGCGTTGAAGCCGGTAGCCCCGGGTTGGCGCGAACGCGCCTACCCGGGGAAGCGCGTGAAAATGGATCCGCACCCCGAAGGCGGTGCGAAGGATCCCCGTCTTCTGCAACCCCTCCAGGGTTGGAACTTCATCGACCAGATGACCCTGGGTATCGCTTCGTACCCCGGCTACCGGCTTCAACGCCTCCGGCGTGGGCTCTTGGGGGATTGCGGTCCGACGGGATGGGAGGGAGTTTCGAGGGATGCAAGCTGCCCGAGGGGTGTCGATGATCGCGTGCGCATGGACGGGTCTTTGGTTGGGCAGCGTCGGGGGTGTTGCACAGGATCATTGGGAGGTCCAATCGGCGGACCTGCTGGGGGTGACGATGGGCAATGGGCTGCTCGTGGCGGTGGACTCGGCCGGCGGGACGCGCGTGTCGAAGGATGCGGTGCGGTGGTTCCGGAACGCCCGGGTGACGGATCTGCCATTGCGATCGGTGACGTGGGGCGGCGGCCGGTTCGTGGGCGTGGGCGATTACGGGACGGTTGTTCGGTCGACGGACGGTCTTGGGTGGACGGCGGAGATCAGCGGCACGGATGTCCATTTCCAGGGCGTGGCTTTCGGGAACGGGCGGTTCGTGGCGGTGGGTGAACTGGCGGCGTGATCGTGACCTCGGAGGATGGCGCGGGTTGGGTGACGCGCGATTCGGGTACGCAGGTCGATCTGTTGGCGGTCGCGGCCGGGGCGGATGGGATGGTGGCGACGGGACAATCGGGAACAGTGCTGGGATCGACGGATGGAAGCACGTGGTCGCCGCGAACCTCTGGAGTCTCGATGAACCTGACGGCGATCACGTGGGCGCGCGGGGCTTATGTGGCCACCGGGGACAGCGGTGGGATCGTGGTTTCGCGGAACGGGGTGGATTGGGAGAGGCGGACCTCCGGAGTCGGGAACCGCCTCTCGGGTGTCGCGTTCGGAGGAGGACGCTTCGTCGCGGTGGGTGACACGGGAACGGTTCTGGCTTCGCCGTTCGAGCCCACGGACGGGATCGAGTTGTCGATGCCTGAACCCACGCCGATGGGAGGGGTTCGCTTCGGGGTGTTGGGGCGGATGGATGGAGCCGTGGTGGTGGAGCGGACGATGGACCTGAAGTCGTGGTCGGCGGTGGGAAGCTTCGGTGCCGGGGAGCTTCCGGGGAGTGTGGTGGACGGGAGCGAGTCGGTGGGTGGGGAGGGGGCGAGGTTCTATCGGGCCCGGCGGGTGATGGGGCGATGAGGATCCGCACGTGTAGGCCGGGTGCCCTCACCCGGCGGAGGGTAGGATGCGCCACGTGAGGGCACGTGGCCTACAGGATGGGGTTGGATGTAGGCCGGGTGCCCACACCCGGCGGAGGGTAGGATGCGCCACGTGGGGGCACGTGGCCTACAGGATGGGGTTGGATGTAGGCCGGGTGCCCTCACCCGGCGGTGAGGGTAGGATGCGCCGCGTGGGGGCACGCGGCCTACAGGATGGGGTTGGATGTAGGCCGGGTGCCCCATGTGCGTTAACCTAATTTTCCATCGATCGAAGCCTTCATGCCGACAAGTTGCCGAGTCCGCTTGCGTTGGATGTCTGCAAGTCGACGAGCAATGCGCCGACCATTTGACAACAGATGTCGCAGCGGAATCGCCGGCGCCAAGATCGACAACACGGAGTCGCGCACCTCGACGAACGCCCGCCACCGACTCTCATTCTCCTCGGGTGTCTCCCCAGGGGGAAAAAAGCTCCGCTTCCAGGAGCACCCTCTCGATCAGCAGTGAGGTTAGGATCTTTGCCTGCATCCACGCTCTGGCGGATGCGTCTGTGCTTTTTGGCACATGCCCCAAACCCAAGAGGCTCTTCAATCTCTTGAACACCAACTCGACCTGCCACCGGCTTCGATAGATCCCCAGCACCGCCTTGGTCGTCAGGGCATCGGCCTGCGCCGAGGTCAGTACGAGAATGTACTCAGCCAGTTCCAGGCTCGCTTCGTTTGCCTTCGTTCCATTCTTCTCCGCCTTCCGCAGCGCCTTTCGTTGCGCCTTGTCGGTTGCCAAGCGCCCTTTACGACGAACGCATAGCCTCAGGTTGTATCGCTTGCCTCCGTGTTCGAATGTCACGGGCCACTCGGCCTCTTCAGAAACCTTCAATTTGCGGGCTTTTGGAAGCACTTCGAACGGTTTGCCATCCTGCCCAATCAGTGGAAACAGCGCATGGTTCCATCGCACCACCACATCAGCACCAGAACCCAAAACATGCGCTACGCCAGCGCGATGGCTGTAGCCGCGATCGGCCAAGACCAGTTCCCTGGGCTTGATTGGAAATCGTCCAAGCTTCTCTCCACCTTTGGCGTCGGTGAGCTCGTAGTGATCGCAGACCAACTCGGGTAACCGCACGCTATAGTGGATGCGCCATGAGCTTCCGGTCGCGCCCGGTTCACTGACATCCGTGGCGTCCACAACCCGAATCCCACCACTCCACCGGGCGGCCCAGATTCCGAGGCTCCGGCGCTGGGCACAGAGCAGGTGTGAGGTCAGCGCCTGCAGCCAGGGTTCGGCAACCCTCAGACGCTTGAAGAGAGCGACACTGCTGACATCGGCGAGTCCAAGTTCAGAGGCGCGTGTGACCGTTTGCTTGAGCGACAGTCCACCGCCAACATGCATCAAGAAGAGCCGAAGCCATCGGGCAGGTTCTTGAAGACCGCGTGCCCTGCGCATGAAACCATGCTCGCGCGCCAGGGTGTCGAGATTGGCGGGAAGCCAGGTAGCGAGGATGTCCCACTCTTCTGGAAGCGCGTCCAAATCGGAGGCCATGACGCGACATTGTTGTCTTTACGGGGATTTTGGTAGATTTTTTAGGTTAACGCACATGGCCGGGTGCCCTCACCCGGCGGTGAGGGTAGGATGCGCCGCGTGGGGGCACGCGGCCTACAGGATGGGGTTGGATGTAGGCCGGGTGCCCCATGGCGTTAGGGTAATGCGCCACGTGGGGCACGTGGCCTACAGGATGGGGTTGGATGTAGGCCGGGTGCCCTCACCCGGCGGTGAGGGTAGGATGCGCCACGTGGGGGCACGTGGCCATGTGCGTTAACCTAATTTTCCATCGATCGAAGCCTTCATGCCGACAAGTTGCCGAGTCCGCTTGCGTTGGATGTCTGCAAGTCGACGAGCAATGCGCCGACCATTTGACAACAGATGTCGCAGCGGAATCGCCGGCGCCAAGATCGACAACACGGAGTCGCGCACCTCGACGAACGCCCGCCACCGACTCTCATTCTCCTCGGGTGTCTCCCCAGGGGGAAAAAAGCTCCGCTTCCAGGAGCACCCTCTCGATCAGCAGTGAGGTTAGGATCTTTGCCTGCATCCACGCTCTGGCGGATGCGTCTGTGCTTTTTGGCACATGCCCCAAACCCAAGAGGCTCTTCAATCTCTTGAACACCAACTCGACCTGCCACCGGCTTCGATAGATCCCCAGCACCGCCTTGGTCGTCAGGGCATCGGCCTGCGCCGAGGTCAGTACGAGAATGTACTCAGCCAGTTCCAGGCTCGCTTCGTTTGCCTTCGTTCCATTCTTCTCCGCCTTCCGCAGCGCCTTTCGTTGCGCCTTGTCGGTTGCCAAGCGCCCTTTACGACGAACGCATAGCCTCAGGTTGTATCGCTTGCCTCCGTGTTCGAATGTCACGGGCCACTCGGCCTCTTCAGAAACCTTCAATTTGCGGGCTTTTGGAAGCACTTCGAACGGTTTGCCATCCTGCCCAATCAGTGGAAACAGCGCATGGTTCCATCGCACCACCACATCAGCACCAGAACCCAAAACATGCGCTACGCCAGCGCGATGGCTGTAGCCGCGATCGGCCAAGACCAGTTCCCTGGGCTTGATTGGAAATCGTCCAAGCTTCTCTCCACCTTTGGCGTCGGTGAGCTCGTAGTGATCGCAGACCAACTCGGGTAACCGCACGCTATAGTGGATGCGCCATGAGCTTCCGGTCGCGCCCGGTTCACTGACATCCGTGGCGTCCACAACCCGAATCCCACCACTCCACCGGGCGGCCCAGATTCCGAGGCTCCGGCGCTGGGCACAGAGCAGGTGTGAGGTCAGCGCCTGCAGCCAGGGTTCGGCAACCCTCAGACGCTTGAAGAGAGCGACACTGCTGACATCGGCGAGTCCAAGTTCAGAGGCGCGTGTGACCGTTTGCTTGAGCGACAGTCCACCGCCAACATGCATCAAGAAGAGCCGAAGCCATCGGGCAGGTTCTTGAAGACCGCGTGCCCTGCGCATGAAACCATGCTCGCGCGCCAGGGTGTCGAGATTGGCGGGAAGCCAGGTAGCGAGGATGTCCCACTCTTCTGGAAGCGCGTCCAAATCGGAGGCCATGACGCGACATTGTTGTCTTTACGGGGATTTTGGTAGATTTTTTAGGTTAACGCACATGGGGCACGTGGCCTACAGGATGGGGTTGGATGTAGGCCGGGTGCCCTCACCCGGCGGTGAGGGTAGGATGCGCCACGTGGGGGCACGTGGCCATGTGCGTTAACCTAATGATCGCGGGGTGCGATCCGGGCCGTGGAGGGGCGACGATGTAGGCGTCGCGGATGAGTTTACTTGGCGGGCTCCGGAGCCTTGACCGGGGCGTTGGTGGAGTCGGTCTTGGCGGCCTTGGCGGGATCCACGTACTTGGGCGAGAAGCTGCCCAGGACGTCGGTGCTCTTCACCCCGCTGGGCAGGGAGTCGTCATACTTGGCCTGATAGTAGTTGAACCCGAAGTAGGCGATGAGGATGAGGGCGAGCCACATCTTCCAGGGGAAGGCCTTCTCGGCGTAGGTGTCGTTGTAGTCGACGGACGATCCCGGCGGGAGCTTGGCGATGCCGGTGAGCGAGGTGCCGAAGGGCACGTTGATCTTCGCGGCGGCATTCACGGCCCAGCCGTTGGCGTCGAGGATGGGGCCGAGGTTGCGCTTCCGGAGCTTGATGTAGGCGAGGATCATCGATGGACCGGAGATCAGGGCGATGAGTCCGATGAACCCGAGGACCAGTTGGGGCGCCGTGACACCCTTGAACAGGCCGAGGATGTAGGCGATGGCGGTGCCGATGCTGCCGAAGGCGACGGACAGGGCGGCGACCATGCCGACGTCGATCTTCTTCGGTTCGGCGGCGGCGGGTGCCGGAGCGGCCTTGTCGGCGTTGGCGGTGGCGGCAGCGGCAGCCGCGAGTTTGGCATCTGCTTCGGCCGATGCGGCGGCGGCGCGCTTGGCGACCTGTTCCTCGATGAGCCGGACGAACTTCTTGTACGGCGACCAGAAGGCCTGCCGGAGGGAAATCGGGTTGGCGATGATCTTGGTGATGGTGGCGTCGTAGTCCTTGCCCTTGCGGTCATAGAACAGGCCGTTGCGGCCGACCATCAGGTTGTCGTCATCGCCCTGGGAGAAGATGGCGACGATGGAGAGCTTCTCGCCGGAGCCCTTGCGGACGCAATCGACGTAGGCGAGGTAGGCCCCAGCCAGGCCGGCCATGCTGCCGTGCTTGCCGGCATCCTCGACGGAGATGCAGAGGGTGCAGGAACGTTGGTCGAGGAACAGGGTGCCGACCTGGAAGATGGCGGCTTCGCCGGCATCGTAGAGGTCCTTGAAGTTCACGAAGTTCGTCGCGAGCAGGTACAGGTCCCGGTGCAGGCGGACGAGCTTCTCGACGGTCGAGATGGCGTTGGCCTCGGACTCGAGGGCCTTGTCCTTGGCGATGAGCGCGAGGATGGCGGCCTTGGAACCGGAGGCGATGAGGGCGCGGATACGATCCTTGCCGAGCTTCTCGACGGCGGCCCCGGCCTTGCCGGCGCTCCAGCACTCGAAGGGTCCGAGCTTGCCGAGCAGGGCGGCCCAGTCGGCTTCGGTGAGGCTGTCGCGGGCGCCGAGGACGGGCTTCACGGCGGCGGTCGCGAGCGTGCCGACAGCGGCGGCCCAGGCGGGGTTGACGCCCGTGCCGAGGGGCAGGGGCTTGCCGGCGGCCACTTGTGCCAACGGAAAACCGGCGACTTCGGCCGCGGTGATCTGGAGATCCTTGGCGGCGATGGTGAGGTACTCCTTCTCCTCGCGGTTCAAGGCGCCGAGGGCGCGGGGATCGAACGCAGCCAGGCGGCAACGGCCGAAGTAGTCATCGACCTTCGTCTTCACGGCCTTGACGGCAGCGACGGCGTCGGCGGTGGCGGCCCCGAGCGGCAGGAGCGTGGCGGCTTCGGTCTCGGACCTGGTGATCCACGCGTCGTAGGCGGCGGCTTCGGCGAAGAACTTCTCGACGAGGTCCGCATTCACGCCGGGCTTGCCGGAGCGGTCGGTAACCGACCCGACGCAGGCAATGATGTCGCTGATGGCGGCCTTGGTGGCGTCATCGGAGGCGGAATCGGCGGGGACGATGCCGTCGCCGTTGAAGAGGGTCTGGGCGAAGATCTTGGCGGTATCCGCGACTTCGTCGAGGCCGATGGCGGTGGCGTCCTTCTTGCCGAGGTTGCCGAGGATCTGGCGGGCGGAGGCGAGGACCGCCTTGCCGTCGGGGGTGGCGTCGTTGATGGACGCGAGGGGCAGGGTCGGGGAGCGCTTGATGAGGTCGTCGGCGTTCTTGAGGAGGCCGCCGGCCCATTTGATCGCGCCGATGAGTTCATTGGCGCGGATGCGGCCGTCCTTGTCGGTGTCGATGAGGGCGGCGGTCTTGGGATCGAATTCGAGGCCGGTGGTGGGGCAGGCGAGTGCGACCCAGAGCTTCTGGTCGAGTTGGTCGAGGTTGAGGAGGTCGGCTCCGGTCTCGAGCTTGACCTGGTCAAATCCGCCCGCGCGGAAGAATTTCCATTGATGGCTGGCCATGGTGGGCAGTGTGTTTACCTGAGTTCTATGTTGTCCATGCGCGGTGGGTTCCATTGGAGAGAGGCTGCCCGCCGGGAGTAAGGCGGTTGAAGCGGGCCGTCAGACGGGCCGTTCAGTGCAGTGGGTTCAGGAACCTGAAGCGCGCACAGGAACGGGGAGTAAACGGCAACGCGGGAATCCAGCAAGGACAGAAACGGGCGGCAGTGGGGCGAGTTTCAAGATTTCAGTTTCAAGTTTGAAGCGCAGTCGGGCTTCAAACTTGAAACTTGAATCTTGAAACTTGGGACTCCCAGCGGCGGCGGTCATTCAGTCGTCTTGAGAAGACGCTCGATGACCTCGGGGGGGAGCTTGGAGGCCTGGATGGCGACGGCGGCCTTGGCGGGGTCGAGGCGCATCCACTGGGCGGCGGCGGTCTCGAGGAGGGAGGCACGGGTGGATTCCTCACTGAGGGCACCGGCCCAGTTCCAGGCGGCCTCGGGTTCCTGATGGGCGGCCTGGGAGACGAAGGTCTGGATCGCCTGCTGGCGCGAGGGGGATTCCGGCATCTTGTTGAGCCAGTCGGCGGCGGCGGCCGGGTTTTCCCGCGTCCACTGGTTCAGGAGGATGTTGTTGGCCTGGGAGCGGAGCCCGCCTTCGGGGAAGCGGGCGATCCAGTCGGCGGCCTGGGTGGGATCGATGCGGACGAAATCATTGAGGACGGCGGTGACGGCGCGTTCCTGCTCGGGCCCCGGAGGGAGTTGGGCGGCGAAGGTGGCGGCCTCGGCGGGTGAAGCGTTGGCCCAGCTGCCGAGCGCGGACGAGAGGGCAGATTTTCGGGCCTCCGGATCGGAGAGTCCCTTGGCCCAGTCGAGGGCGGCGGCGGGATCCTGGCTGGCCCAGCGGTGGGCGAGGCCCGTGGCGAGGTCGTCACGGGGGATGTTGGCGGGGAGGCCGTCGAAGAAGGCAGCGGCGGCCTTGGGATCGTTGCCGGCCCAGTTGGAGAGGAGGTTCTGGAGGGCGCCGCGACGGGCACCGTCGGCGGGAAGTTCGAGCAGGTACTTGGCGGCCTCCGCAGGCTCAGTCTGCCCCCAGCGCTCGGCCACGGTGGCGAGCATCTGGGTCCGGAGTTCGCCGGGAGGAAGGTCCTTCGCGTAGACCGCGGCCTCGGACGGATTCTGCTCGGCCCATTGGTGGGAGAGCCGGCTCATGGCAGCAGCACGGGTCCGTCCTTCGGGGAGTGTCTTGGCCCACGCGAGGGCTGAGTCGAGGTCGGTGTCCGCCCAACGACCGGCCAGGTCGCCGATCATCTGGCGTTGGGAATCGCCGGCCGGCAGGGACGAAAAGAAGTCGGCCAGAGGTTTGGGGTCGGATCCGTCCATCGACCAGATCAGGTGCTGGGTGATCTCGCGCCGGTGGCTTTCGGAGGGAATCTGCTTCAGCCAATCGAGGGCGGCGTTGCTGTCCTGCGAGGCCCACATCTGGAGGACCTGCCCCATGGCCTGGGTGCGGGCGTTGCCCAGGGGAAGATCCATGGAAGCCTTGGCGGCGGCGGCGGGATCATTCTGGGCCCAGCCTGCGAAGACGCCGGCCAGCGCCTGTTCGCGTCCGGAGCCTGTGGGAAGGGCGCGCGCCCAGGTCAGGGCGACGTCCGGATCCTGCTGGGCCAGTTGGCTGGCGACGTTGTGGAAGGCCCAACTGCGGTCGCCGATATTCTTCACTCCCTTGAGCATTTCGGCGGCGGCGACCGGATCCTGGTTCATGCCCTGTGCGATGGCCAGGATGGCGGTGGTCTTCTCGGGACCTTCGGCCAACCCGGCCAGGTATTCGCGGGCGGCGTCCGGATCCCGCTGGGACATGGCCGTGAGGGCATTGCCGATGGCCTGTTCCCGTTGCTTTCCAGAGGAGATCAGGCCGGCCAGCGCGAGGGCGGTCTTCGGGTCCTGCCAGGCGACGCTCTGGCTGGACTCGATGAGCATGCGCTGGGTCTGGGATCCGGCGGGCAGCTTGCGGCACCAGTCGATCGCTGCCTCCGGTTCCTTCTGGGCCCAGGTCTGGACGACCATGGACAGGAGGTTGCCTCCGCCACGCTGGGTGAGGCCCTTGGACTGCATCTCCATCGCCATCTGCGCGGCCCGGACCGGATCAGCCTCGGCGATGCTGGCGATGACCGCCCGGCGTGCCTCGTGGCGCTGCTGGGGCGGCAGGGACTCGATCTGCGCGGAGGCGGCTGCCGGGTCTACTTCGGCAACGCCATGGATGGCGGCGGTCAGCAGTTCCCGTCGTTCCATGCCGGCGGGCAGTTTCTGGATCCACGCCAGGGCGGCGGCGGCATCGCGGCGGGCCCACTCGGTGACCGCCGGGCGCAGCGCCTGCATCCGTTCGTTGCGGTCCTTGAGTTCCTGCCCGTATTGCAGGACCGCCAGCGGTTCGGCCTCGGCCCAGTGGTCGAGGAGTTGATGCCGGAAGTTGTCCCGGAATCCGGCCGGGAGGATCGAGTTGCCGAGCTGGATCGCGTCGATGGCCTCGCCGGGCTTGATGGATCGGGCGATGTCGGACAGACGGATCCAGCGGCGGCTGGGGTGTTCGCGAAGGACGGCGCGGAGCCGGGCTTCGAGGGAGCCCGCCAGCGTGGACGGGGAGTTGGTGCGGGGTGGTGGAGTGCTGGAAGGAAGCGCGGGGAAGCTGCGGGCGGAGCCATTGGTTCCGACCGGGCGCGAATCCGCGGGGGCCGCAGGCGGGGCTTGCCGGCGGCCCAGTTGATAGCCGGTGGCACCGGTGACGGCGCCCACGAGGAGGATCGGGAGCCAGACTTTGGTGGACATGGAAGCGTGCGGGGCCGGGGATCAGGACCGGACCCATGCTTCGGAGTGTGGCGCAGGTTCGGCGGGGGAGAAGCGATTTCTGGGTGGGAGGTCAAGTTGCAGGTTCGTCCGGGTTTGGGGCCTTTTCCTGCGGCTTTGAATTGTCGGTAGGAGCATCTGGATCCTGATGTTCTCCGCTGGCATTCTGCGATGAATCAGTCTGCTTGAAGATAGGGGTGTCATACTCGCTGTCTGGCCTCTTCAAAGGATCCCCCACTTGCTCGTAGATGTTTGCCCCCTGTGCCCTGTCAACCAAGTGGTTGAGTGTCATGTAGACATTGCCCGCCACGGGAACGGGAGGCTCGCCTACGGGTTGGGGGATTGCTCCGTAATTTCCAGAAGGCGCGGGGGCGGCACGCGGAACCCGGTCGTACTGCGAAATCGTCTGAGTCCGTGTACCAAAAACCCGCGTTATTGCCGGTGCGTCCTCCCCCTCGGATGGGCCTCGCTGTCTTTGGGCTGCGTCTATCTCTTCCTGCGTTGGGTCACCAATTCCCCTCGCAGGGTCGGTTGCAGCGGCGGCGGAGCTAGAGGATCGGGGGGCTGTGGACTGATTGCTGGGAGGAGGCGCGGCGGCGCGTTCCCGGTCGTTCCCGGTCTTGGAGAACTTGCCCCCGGCATGGACCTGGGAGTTCTGGGAAAGCATCAGCAGGGCGACTGCGGCGAGGAGGGCTTGGGGCAGCGGATGCCTGGGGAGATTCCGGTGGAGGGGTGGTCGTGAAGGCATGGAGTGGAATCGGTTTGGGTTTCAGCGGTCGCGTTTGAAATCCGAGGCGGGTCTCGCGAAGTAGTTCAGCCAAGCCTGCCTCAAGGCTTCGCGTACCTCGTTGTGGATCCAGTCGTCCGCGAAGTAGTTTGGCGTGAGGAGATCGGTGATGGGGCGGAGGTCGAGGTAGATCGGCACCTCCTCGCCCTTACCGAGAGTCCAGCCTCCGGAGCGGCTCATGGTTCCACCGTAAGTATTGAAGCGGGTGCGTTCGCTGCTGGTGGTGTTCGACGTGGTCTGGGTGTTGGATGAAGCCGAGCCGCCGCTGGCACCAGCCGAGAATCCTGCGAACGAGGCGGAGACCTCGGCATCGACGCTTCGATTGGCACCTTGCATCTCGCGGACGGTGTCCTCGTTGAAATCCATCTCCATGACGGCCATGCCCCCGTAGGTGACCGCGTAGGGGTAGTGGGTGCCGAACGTCTGAATGCAGGCGTTGAGCGAGCCTGCATCCAGCGTGCCGTAGGCGAGCAGTCGATCGCGAAGCTCGATGACGCGTTGCTGGAAGGCATCAGAAAGGGGCATGCGGGATTGGTCCAGGACCAGGGCGTATCTGGGCTCGATGGTGCGGCAGATGGCCCGGGTGCGGGTCCTTTCCCGGAGCGAATCGCTTTCACCTCCCCACTTGGCATTGACGGAGGCCGAGATGCCGACCGGCCCAATCCCTCCGCTCACGCTTGCGCCCAGGTGAGTGCTCCAAGTGTTGGCGTATTCCTCGGAGCTCTTCACGATGTCGGTCTTTCCGTCCTCCTTGCCGGCATTGTCCGGCCGGTAGTGCAGGCCGTGCGGTACGATCAACCGGTTGTCCGTGGTGTAGTAGTCGGTGCTGGAATCGGCGGGGTACCGGAAGACCTGACCGTCGGCGCCGCTGTCGACCTGGTAGTTCTTCGGGTGCATGAGGCGCAGGTTGTACCCCCGGAAATTGGCCTGAACCAGGGACGGGCGATCCCCGAGGCTGAACGTCGCGCCCCAGGCCAGCTTCCCATCGCCGGGCGGATCGTACGGGGCGGGCCGAACGAGGTGGCGACGACGCCTGGGTTCCTGGAGTTCCTGAAGCCATAGCCCCGTGGAATCCAGCGTCAGTTGGTGGCGATCGGATCGGTAAGTATCGCCAGAGGTCCGTCGCAGGGTGTCGCGTCCCGTGTTCCACTTCATCTCAACCTGCTGGTTGGCGGAGGAAGCGAGGAAGGTGAACAGGGTTGGGGTCGAGTAATTGCCGCCGGCCGGGGATTTCTTCGATGGTGGCGATGGAGAGAAGAACTGAAGGGTGGCGAGGAGGTTGGTGTCGTTGGTGACTGGCTGTGGGGGTGGCCAGCTTGCCATCTTGTTCTGGAAGGCCTCCTTCAGCTTGCCCATTTCCACGACGAGGGAGCTGAGCATCTCGACAAAGATGGGGGTGGTGATGATGGCAGTGCGGTAGGGGGTGGGATTCATTGAGGCCTTTTCGCCAAAGATCAGTTCGCGGGATCCAGCCAATACGGAATTCGCTGCCCGGAGCATGCCCAGGTGATTGGTTGCAAGGGGTGCTTCCACGGTGGCCCACCGGGTCCAGTTGGTCAGGAACGATGTGTCGAGCCCGCGTGCCCTGAACTCCTCAGTGAGCGATCGGTCCTTGAAGTCCGTGGGCTTTCCGGCGGCCTTCATCGTCCGGAGGAAATCACTCTTGGCCTGCTGGGCCACCAGATCCCCAACGAGGTCGACGCGACCCGCCCAGGCTCCCAGTTCGTTCATAGCGGCGGTGATCTTCCTGGCCAGATCGGAGAATTCGGCGCGCTGCTCATCGTTGTAGGTTGGATTCGGGAGGGTGTTCTCTGCCCCGCTACCGACCACGTTCAACCGCTCGATGATGATGTCCATCGCGGCGTACAGGCTGGGAATCAGGCTCAGGGGTGGCTGGTAGGGAGGGGTGATGGAGGCCTCGACCGGGCGGTGTTCGGGGAGCCGTTCGTCGGTATCGATCCAGAGTCCTTGCGTCAGCGCGAGATGGTCTTGCTCGCGGACGGGACGCCAAGGTGTCTGGCCCACGACCGCGATGGAGGAGACCAGTCCGCGGCGGTTCAGTTGCCAGACGAGTCCAGCGCCGCGCATTCCGTCCGGCAGCCGTTGGGTGAAGAAGCGGCCTCCCGGTCCATTGGTGGTCGAGATCACTCCCGAATCGATCCGGTTGGTCCTCTCGTACCGGGAACCAAAAGCGCTCGCTATGAGGCGGAGGGTCAAGAGGCCGTCCCCATCGTGGGTTCCGGCGATGGTGTCCAGATTGCCGGCGGAGGGGATCCGCAGCATCGACCAGCCATTGCTCAGTTCCTGATGGTCCGTGGGGTTGGACGGAACTGGGACGCCCAATTCCTCCGAGCGGAGGGCGGCCAGTTTCTCGGCATAGTCTGCCGAATTTGTCCGTGGTGTTTCGGAGAGAGCCAGCCGGAGCTTGGCCAGACGTTCCTGGTGCCGGTTGGGCCTGGGGGGGCGGAAGACGGGAATCCCGGACTTCGAACCGAATTCCAGCCGGAGTTCCGCGATCCCTTCGGGGTTCCTACGGACGTAGACAGCCTGAATGGTGCGACCGGGTGGATTCAGCGCGAACCGCAGCCGATCCCCGGGGCGACCCTTGAGTTCAGGCATGACGAACTCGGGCTGGGTGTAGTTCAGGGTGCGCCTTTGGTCGGTGAAATAGGAGTAGGCCACGAGGCTGCTGTAGGTCGGGTTGCTCCCATCTGGCAAACCTTGGAACCCGAAGGCCCACTCGAGTTCGTTGGTGCCCAGGACACGATTCCACAGGCGTACGGTCCGGAGCTCTCCCTGGAAACCGGTCTTGAGGCCATCCGACCCAAGATGAAGCGCCTGGGCCACCATCGCAGGAGCCGGGTAGCCCGCGGCGAGCGACAGGACGACCGGTTCCGGCGCGTTCGTTTCGAGAAGCGTGCGGGAAGGCGGCGGATTGGTCCCAGGTCGGGGTTTGGAAGCGCGTACGGGTTCGATTTGCCGGCCCCTCGGGGACTGCACCGTGACGATCTTGGAATTGGTTCCAGTGACGATGACCGGGTCCGTGGTGATGACCGGTGGGTTGGTCAGGTATCGTTGGATCGATGCCTGGTCATGGATCGGGCTCTGTTCGCCATCAATGTAGATTTCGGTCTGGTGGAAGCGGGTGACGATGGCGACCTGGTGGAAGTCGCCGTCGGAGAGATCGCATCGGGCGAAGACCTGCTTGCCGGTCCTGGGGAAGGATACCTCCAGGGCACGTCCCAACCGGTCGAGGCGGACCAGACACCGGGCGTTGGTCCCTTCGCCGTGGGAGAGCACGGGCAGGAACTCCTCCGGCGACGATGGTACCTGAGCGGAGCGGAGTTGGATCTCGATCGTTCCTTCGCCGGCGATGTCCCACCTTGGATCGGGACCGAAGGTGATGAAGTCGTTGGTGCCGAACTGGATGGCCTTATAGTACTCGGTTTGCGCGCGCGTTCGCGGGATGGCCAGCAGCAGCAGGCAAAGGACCAGGATCCCTGGGAGTTGGAGTAGCCAGTCGACGGACTGTTTGGGGGTACGCATGTGATGGGCGTCGCAGATTGGGCAAGGGGCTGCTACTTTGTAAAGACCGCGGCCAAGAACGGCGAAGGACGGTGCGTATCCCGAAGCTTCCGCCGTTCAGGAGGAAACGCGGCGAAGACTCCCGCCGAGAACGCCAGGACGCAGGGGAAGGCACCCACTCACCCAACGGTGACTTCTCGGATTCCCGACCAAGTGTCCCTTCCCCTGCGCCTCAGCGTTCTCTGCGGGAGTCCTCGCCGCATTTCCAACTGCATGGATACGGCTTAGCCGTAACCATGCGACTGAAAGCGGGGACAGGTTCACGCGGAGACGCGGAGACGCGGAGAAAGGCCAGTTGGAGGGCAAGCTGGTCAGTCACCGGTGGGTGACTGGTTGCCGACGTTGGATACTAGTCGTGACCGGCCTCGCTCTCCGCGCTCTCCGCGGCTCCGCGTGAGATTACTACTGCATGGACACGGCTTAGTGGATCCCGGATTTCGCAGAGGCCTGGCGGAGCGTACGCCAGGCTAGTTGGCGTTGGGCGAGGAAGAGGACTGCGATTGCTGTGAGGCTGACGAGGAGCCACGCGGCGTGGGCCAAGGCCCAGAAGAAGGGAATGTCGATGATGGACTCGCGGGTCAGCTTTCCCTGGAAGAACTCAACCGGATAACCGACCAGCAACAGGAACCCAGGAATGCCCGCCGGAAAGAGGAGCACCTGTGCGGCAAAGAAGATCAGGTTGGCGCGGTGTCGGGTGAGGTCGAGGGTCGCCATGCGGTGGATGGCGAAGGCGTGGGCGAGCAGGTAGAGCCAGAAGTAGGCGGAGCCCAGGCTGCGCGCCGTGGGCAGATAGTCGAGAGGGTCGATCGCGCGAAGGATGATCCCGAGGTGTTCGGGGTAAAGCCGGTCATTGAATCCCATGGGATGACCCTGGCTGTCGGTGCGGTCATACGGGACGTGTCCGATCCCGGTCTCGATGCCCCACATCAGCAGCCCGAAGCAAAGGCTGGCGCCGATGGCCAGGAGCAGGGAGATGCGGAGGACGCGGGGCATGCGGTGGACCAGAGGATGACAGGGGGGAAGTTTCAAGTTTTCAGTTTCAAGTCCGGAGACCGGCAACTTCCCTAACGCCGGAGGCGTTGAAGCCGGTAGCCCCGGGTTGGCGCGAACGCGCCTACCCGGGGAAACGCGCGAAGATGGATCCGCACCCCGAAGGCGGTGCGAAGGATCCCCGTCTTCTGCAACCCCTCCAGGGTTGGAACTCCCTCCACCGGGTAACCCGGGGTATCGCTTCGCGACCCCGGGCCTCATGCGGTGGATTGAGGATCATCGCCGCGTGGGGGCGCGCGGCCTACAGGGTGCTTCAAACTTGAATCTTGAAACTTCGAACTCCCCAGAGGCTTGCCAAGGGGGGCGGGTGCCCGTAGTGGTCGACCGCACGGAGACTTCGTCTGATTCCGTCGCGTTCCCGTATCGTGTCCGTTGGTCGTCAGGCCCGTGTGGGACGTTCCTGCTGCATGAACTTTTTGCCTGGGTGCCGGTTGAAGTCCGCGTGGTTGTGCGGGCTGTTGGGCTTTCGGTTGCTGGCTGGCGAGGCGCTGGGTGTCGATGGCGCCATCGCCCGGGCGCGGACGAACAATCTCGAAATGGCGGCGGCGCGGGTCCTGATCCGCGAAGCACGGGCGCGGGCGGATCAGGCCGGGCGATTGTCGAATCCCGAGCTGGAAGCGGGAGTGTATCCGAACACGCGGGGCCGGGAGGGGTTCCTGACGCTGGCTTTGGTCCAACGGTTTCCGCTGACCTCACGGTTGCGGTTGGAGAAGGCGGTTTCGAAGTTCGCCATCGAGGCGGCGGAGGCGGAGGTGGCGGATCGCGAACGTCGGCTGGCCGGGTGGCGGGCCGTGCGGTGGAAGTGCTGGCCGTCGTGGACCACGAGGTGAAGGCAGGCGATCCGCTGGTGGTGGTCGAGAGCCGGCAGGCGGGGGATCCGCCGCCGCGGGTCACATTGGTTGCGCCGATCTCGGGGTACGTCGTGGAGCTCACGGTGGCACCGGGTGAACCCGTGAGTCCGGACAAGCCGCTGCTGGCGATCGTCGATCTCTCCCGCGTCCACGCGGTGGCGCGGGTGCCGGAGCATCACGCCAGCCGGGTACGGCGCGGACTGAAGGTGCGGGTGACGTCGCCGGGTTGGCCAGGCGAGAGCTGGGAGACGGAAATCGCACACCTCGGGGCGATCGCGGACGCGGATTCCGGAACTTTGGAAGCGGCCTGTTATGTCGACAACGAGGGCACGTGGCTGCGGCCCGGGATGCGCGTGGAGTTCGACATCGTGACGCGGACGCGGCCCGGGTTGATGTCGGTGCCGAAGTCGGCGGTGCAGGGCGAAGGAGCGAACCGGTTCGTGTTCGTGGCGGATGACACGGTGACCAACGCGTTCGTGAAGGTTCCCGTGGTGGTGGGTGCGGTGAACGATCAGTTCGCGGAGATCCCGGAGGGCCTGTTCCCGGGAGACCGGGTGGTGACGACTGGGGCGTATCCGTTGGCGCACGCGGGGAAGGGCAACGTCTCGTTGAAGGAGGCACTCGATGCCGCGCATGGACATGAGCACAACGAGGACGGGAGCGAGAAGGTAGCCGGAGCCAGCGCCGATGCCGGCCATGCCCACGGTGCCGAGGGACATGGCGCGGGTGAAGGCGGAGTCGCAGGAGGTGGTTCGGCGTTGCTCTGGTTCTCGCTCGCCGGCAACGGCGTGTTGCTGGTGCTGCTGTTGCTGGGCATCGGAACGGGTCGCGGTCGTGGGAAGGATGCCGACGGCGGCAAGGGAGGTCCCCGTGCTGGATAGGTTGATCCGGCTGGCGCTGGGCAACCGTGCCGCGGTGGTCGGCATCTCCCTGCTGGCGCTCGCCCTGGGGTTCGTGGTGGCGCGGGAACTGCCGGTGGAAGTCTTGCCGGACCTCACGAAGCCGACCGTGATCGTCCTCACCGAGGCGCCGGGTCTGGCACCGGAGGAGGTCGAGGCCAGCGTCACCGTTCCCATCGAACGGGCATTGATGGGCGTGGCCGGGGTGACACGATTGCGGTCCAACTCGGACATCAGCCTGTCCCTCGTGTACGCCGAGTTCGGCTGGGGAACGGACCTTCGTCGGGCGCGGCAGTTGGTGCGGGAACGCGTGCAGGCGGTGCGCGGAACGTTGCCTGCGGGCGTCGATCCTTTCCTGACGCCCGAGGCGAGCCTGATGGGCGAGATCCTCCTGATCGGGCTCCGCAGCACGAACGCCAGCCTGGCGGCCCCAGAGGTCCGGACGATCGCCGACTGGGTCGTGCGCCCCCGGTTGCAGGGCATCCCGGGAATCGCCGAGGTCCTGAACATGGGCGGCGGCATCCGTCAGGTGCAGGTGCAACCCGATCCGACGCGCATGCAGTTGCAGGGCGTGACGCTGGAGGAATTGGAGAAGGCCGCGACCGAAGCGGCGGGCACCAGCACGGGCGGGTTCATCCAGAGCGGTTCGACGGAAACGATGGTCCGCAACCTGGCGATGACCGTGGATCTGGAGGCGATCGGGCGGACGGTGGTGAAGGTCGTGGAAGGAACGCCGGTGCGGATCTCGGATGTGGCGAGGGTGGTCTGGGGGATCGAACCGATGCGCGGCGACGGAAGCATCAACGGGGTCCGTGGGATCGTGATGAGCGTCACGAAGGCGCCGGGCTTCGACACGTTGACCCTGACCGCACAGGTGGAGGCGGCGCTGGCGGAGTTGAAGCCCGGCTTGCCTTCGGGCGTGGAGGCCTTCGTGTTGTTCCGGCAGTCCGATTTCATCGGGCGCTCGATCGGAAACCTGCGGGAGGCGATCCGGGACGGAGCGATCCTGGTGGCGGTGGTGCTGGTGTTGTTCCTCCTCAACGTCCGCATGACGTTGATCACGCTGATGGCGATGCCGCTGTCGTTCGTGGTGAGCGTGCTGGCGTTCCGGTTCCTGGGAGTCTCGGTGAATTCGATGACGCTGGGTGGCCTGGCGGTGGCGATCGGGATGGTGGTGGATGACGCGATCGTCGACGTGGAGAACGTCCATCGAAGATTGCGGGAGAACGCCGCGCGGGGCGGGGTGCTGCCGCGGTTGGAGGTCATCGCCCGGGCGTCGGGCGAGGTGCGGGGATCGATCCTGTACGCGACGGTGCTGATCATCCTGGTGTTCCTGCCGTTGCTCGGGTTGAGCGGCGTGGAGGGGCGGTTGTTCGGGCCGATCGCGGTGGCAACGATCGTGAGCATGGTGGCGTCGTTCGTGGTTTCGCTGACGGTGATCCCGGTGCTGTGCTCGCTGTTCCTCGCACCGGCGGCGGGTGTGGTGCATCGGGACGGCTGGTTGGTGGCCGGTTTGAAGTGGTTGCTGGAGCACACGCTCCTGCGGGTGGCGCTGGACCGTCCGTTCCTGTTGTTCGGATGCGTTGGGCTGTCGGTCGTGGGGGCGTGTGTGGTCTACCCGCGGTTGGGAAAGGACTTCCTGCCCACATTCCGGGAGGAGACAGCACTGGTGTCCATGACCTCGGCACCGGGTACGTCGCTCGAGGAGATGAACCGCATCGCGGACATCGCGGAAGACCGGTTGATGGAGATCGCCGAGGTGCGGACGGTGGGCCGCCGCCTCGGGCGGGCCGAACGCGGGGATCATGTGGTGCCGGTGTCGACGGTGGAGTTCGACGTGGATTTCCGGGACACGGCCGGGGCCGTCGCGGGCCGTTCGCGGACGGAGATCCTGGCCGACGTGCGGGCCCGGATGCGTGCCATTCCCGGGACCTTCAGCGTGGTCATGGGGCCGTTGGCGGATCGCATCGGGCATATGCTGAGTGGGGTTTCGGCCCCGGTGGCGGTGAAGGTGTTCGGGCCCGACCTGGACCGGTTGCGGGATCTCGGCACCCGGATCCAGTCGGTGGCGCGATCGATCCCGGGATTGGAGGACTGCAAGCTCGACCAGCAGTCGACGCTGCCCCAGTTGCGGATCGAGGTGGACCGGGACCGCGCGGCAGCGCACGGGATCACGCCGGGGACCTTGAACACGCAGCTGTCCACGATGGTGGGAGGCAGGACGCTGGCGACACTGCGGGACGGGGCGCGGACCGTGGATCTGGTGTTGCGGCTGCCGCCGGAATGGAGGGATGCGCCGGACCGGATCTCTGAACTGCCGGTGGAGGTCCACGAGGACGGTCGGGTGCGACGGCGCGTGCCGTTGTCGTCGGTGGCCGAGGTCCGGTCGGCTCGGGGACCGAACGTGATCTTCCGCGAGGCGAACCAACGCCGGTTCGTGCTGGCGATCAAACCTTCGGCCCGGGATGTGGAATCGCTGGTGGACCGGTTGCGCCGCGAAGTCTCGGAACGGGTGCCGTTGCCGGAAGGTTACTGGATCCGGTACGAGGGCGAATTCGAGGCGCAACGGGATGCGACGCGCCGGATCGCGTGGCTGAGCCTGGGGGTGCTGGGAGTGATCGCGTTCCTGTTGTACGGGCATTTCCGGTCGATGTACCTCGTGGTGCAGGTGCTGGTGGACATCCCGCTGGCGCTGGTCGGTGGCGTGCTCCTGACCTGGTGGCTGGTGGACAACATCAGCATCGCGACGCTGGTGGGATTCATTGCCGTCGCCGGCGTGGCCGCGCGGAACAGCATCATGCTGATCTCGCACTACCGGTACCTGATGGAGCAGGAGGGCGAGGGGTTTACCCGGGCGATGATCATCCGGGGGACACGGGAGCGGCTCGTGCCGGTGCTGATGACGGCACTGAGCGCGGGGATCGGGTTGGTGCCGCTCGTGCTGGCGTCGGATCAGCCGGGCAAGGAGATCCTGCATCCGGTGGCGGTGGTGATCGTCGGGGGCCTGGTCAGTTCGACGTTGCTGGGGCTCGGCGTGACCCCGGCGATGTTCTATCTTTTCGGCCGAACGGCCGCGATGAAACAGCAGTCCATCGAAGTACCATGAAGAAATCCTGTATGATCCTGTTCGCCGTGCTCTGGCTCGGCGTGGTTCGAGCGTTGGGGCACGGCGGTGTCGAATTGGGGCCCAACGGCGGGCGCCTGATCGAGTTCAGCAAGGATGAATCCCTGCACGGGGAGGTCACGCTGAAGGACGGTCGGTTCCACGTGGCCCTGCTGGACAAGGCGCTCAAGCTGGTCGCACTGGCGGAGCAGAGCCTGGTGGTGACTGGGGGGAGCCGCAGCAAGCCGGAGAAGCCCAAGGTGGAGCGCGAGGGCAACCACTTCGTGTTCCAGGCGCCCAAGGGCGAGAGCTATCTGCTGGCCTTCCAGTTCAAGGACGGGCCCAAGGCCAAGGCGGTGACGGCGCGCATCGAGTATGATGCCGCGATCTGCTCGGGTTGCCAGAACGCCGAGTGGCTGTGCAAGTGTCCGCCCGCGAAGCCGGCCAAGCCCTAGTCCACGCGCCCGGGAATGTCGGCCAACGAACCAGACTCCAGCTCCCGGCGCGGCGCGACCGCGGTCCGGCGGGTGACACGCCGGACGCGGCTCACCCGGGTCTGGCGCGTGCTGTCGTGGTTGATGTTGGTGCTGGCCGTCGCGGGCGCATTTTCCGCGCGGCCACTCTACCGCCTCGCGAAGGTCCATCGTGGTCTTCAGGCCGCCGCCCGCGCGGAGGCATTGGTGCTGGAGGGAAGGACGGAGGCCGCCATGCAGGAGTTCCGGCTGGCGTACCAACTGGCGCCGAAGGATCCCACGGTGCTCCGAGGGGTCGCCCGGTTGAACACGATGGTGGGGAGCCCGGATGCCTTTCGCTTCCATCAGGCTCTGCTCGATACCGGCGCGGCTACGCTGGAGGATCGGTTGGCGGCGGTCGAGGTGGCGACCCGCGCCGAGCAACGGGACGAGGCAGGCCGGATGGTGCAGGTCCTGTTGCGCGAGGCCCCGAACGATCGCCGGGTCTGGCGGCAGGCCTTCCAGCACACGCGGCGGTTTTCGTCGCTGGCCGACGGCGTTGCCCTGGCCCGGAACCTGGTCTCCCGTTTTCCCGGCGATGCCGAGGCCGAGTTCGACCTGGGGAGCCTGCTCCTGAAGGTTCCCGGTGCGGGGGCGCGGACGGAGGGCCTCCGGGTGCTTTGGGGTGTTGCGCTCGGTCGGCATCCATCGCGGGAGCCGGCAGCGCGGTTGCTCGCGGAACAGCCGGAGGTCAGTCGCGCCGAGGCGTTGACGCTGGCCCGGGTGCTGGAGGGGGTGTCGTCGGGTGAGCTGGAATCGCGTCTGGTGGCCGCCCAATTGCGGATCCGGGCATCGCCCGAGTCCCGGGATGAGTGGGTCGAGCGCGTGGTGTCGTGGGTGGGTCCGGAGTCGCCGGTACCTGAAGTGGTCGGTGTCGTGCAATGGCTGGAACGGCACGAGGCGCTGGACCGGGCCGGTCGGTTCCTCCCGATCGAACGTTGCCGGACCAACCTGTCGTTGATGGGTGTCCTCGTGGACCACCTCGTGGCCACCCGTCGCGAGGCGGATCTGGAGGCACTGATCGGCAGTCGGGATACCGCCCTGGACTCAGCGATGGGGTTGGCGGCGCGCGGTGCCATGCAGGCGCGGTTGGGCCGGCGGTCGGAAGCGGAGCGCGCCTTCCGCGATGCGATGGCGGCCGGCGGGCGTCGGCACCTGGTATTGCCCTACGTCGCCCGCGAGGCCATCCGCGCCGGCGCCAGGGAGGTAGCGGCGGAGGCATTGAATGAGTGGATGTACCTGCCGGGTGGCGCGGCGACGGCGGGCCGGCGTCTGGTCCAGTTGCTGGAGAACCAGCCGGACATGGAGGCGTCCCGCGAGGCCCTGCGTCGGTTGAACGGCTTGCTGCCCTCGGAAGACTGGGTCACGGCGGAGCTGGGCTGGATCGAGCTGTTCACCGGCGGGAACTTCGACTGGGCCCGGCGCGAGTTCGAGCGCCTGCATCGGCAGTGGCCGGCGGACCCGTCGCTCCGGGTGGCTCTGGCACTGTCGAGATGGCGGGATGGCGACGCGGTGGCGGCCCTCAAGCTTCTCGAACCGGAGCGGCTCGACCCGGCGGCGATGGACGCCCGGCAGAAGGCGGCGTGTGCCGTGATCCTCGGGGCGAATGGCCAACGCGAGGCAGCCCGGGTGTGGGTCCGTGCCATTCCCCGCGAGCGGATCCGGGTCCAGATGCAGCAATTGCTGGAGCCGCTGATGTGAGGGGTGAAGGCGCGAAGAGGGGATAAGGGGAATTCTCGCGCGAAGCCGCGAGGGCGCGAAGGATCTGCCGGCGGATCAGAGGCGGAGGTGGGTGATGAACTCCAGCACGGCCAGGACGCCCGCGCCGCCGAAGGGGACGAGGACGGCTCCGACGACGGGGTTCTTGGCGATGGGGGCGAAGGCTCCTTCCTCGCAGTCGCGGATCTCGGTGAGGAAGTGCTTGATCTGGGGCAGGGTCGGGGCGGTGGCGGCCCCTGGGACGAGGGCATGGGCGAGGGCGTCCTGCAGAGGGGCGAGGCATTGGGTCCGGGCCTGGTCCGCGCATCGGTGCAGGAGGATCACCGAATAGATGGCGAGGGCCGACGAGAGAGCGACCTCGAGGACGAGGCCGGGCGTCCATTCCCAACGGTCGAAGAATGAGTTTCTCGACACGATGAGGATGAAGAGGGTCAGGAAGGGAAAGTAGATGAGGCGGCCGACGGCGTCGGTCCGACGGGCGATCAGGCGGACGACAGTGATTTCCGGGAGGATGGCCGCGGGTGCGGCGGTCTGCTTGGCGATCTGGTGGCGTGTCCGGGGCGGGATGATGACCTTGCCGGCAACGAGGGCCCGGATGAAGGCGCTGCAGAGGCGGGTGGCATCGATGACGGCGAAGGTGAGGAGGATCTGGAGGCCGGTCGAGACGACGTTGACGCCGATATGGACGTTGTGGCTCCAGTCTCCCCGCGCGGGATTCACGGGTTGGCGGATCGTGCAATGGAGGACGATGACGAACGCTCCGTAGGCAAGGGCAGCCGGTGCAATGCGGAGGACGCGGTTCCAGAGGAAGCCGAGCTCGTTGTAGGTCCTCCACAGGGAGAGCAGATCGTGGCATTTCGGCGAACGGTCTGGACCGAGTCGGGTGAGGGAGGCTGTGTTCAGGTACCATCGCCAGGCTTCGCTGGGCGACCTGAGGAGCGCGAGACAGTTGGACCGCAGTGCCTGGGTCCATTCCCTTCCAAAGGAAACCTTCCGGCTGTGGAACGGGAGGCCGAACTCGAGGAGGATGTCGCGCTTGTTCTCGACGAGGCAGCGCCGGCCGTGGATCAGGAGTCCGATGCCGAGGTAGACGCCCGAGATGCGGAGGAGTTCGGTGGGCCAGATGCTGATCCCCTCGAAAAGCGCCAAGGGTTCCGCGTCGATCGACTGGTGTTCCCGAATGAGAACGAGCAGGAACGCGACCGGAAACAGCGTTGCGGCCCAAAGGACGAAGCGGAACGTGAAGCGGCTCCAGCGCGCAAATGGAACTGGAATCGGGGTGCCGGGACTGCCGGCGAGGAAGAGCAGCTTCAGCCAGTTTCGTACCGAGGAGTGGAACTGCACGACCAGAAGCAGCCCAAGTAGGGCGAGGACTGGCAGGCAGATCGATTTCTTGCCGCCGATCCCCGGCTTCGCGAGGGAAGGATGGATCGGACTGGCCGTGGCAGGTGTGGTGTTGGTGGTCGCGAGCTCCCAGGGGCCACGGTTGGCAATCTCGTGGATCCGGGGTTGGAGTTCTTCCGGGTTCGGGGGCGAGTCGGCACCCGTTGCGGCGGTAACGGCCAGGAAGGTGGCGGTCTGATAGCTGTCCCGGAACGGCGGGACACCCCGTTGCCGGTCGGGGTGAAGGCTGAGTCCGTAGCTCGACGCCACGACCAGGTTCCGGGTCCAGGGCAACTGCGGAGCATGGCTGAAGAGGGCATTGACGTCGGTGGTGAAGAACAGGGCACCGGGGAAGCGGGCCCGAAGGCTCTGGAGGAGGAGGAGTTTGTCGTAGATGTCGCTTCCCAGGATGCCGATCGCGGCGATGTGACCCGAATTCGCGCCTTCGAGCTCTTCCAGTTGGTCAGCGAGCCGGGGCAGGGAGTCCAGTTGGCTGTTGCCTTCCGGGACCTCCAGCATTCCCACCTCCAGGCGACCTTCTCGGTCGCGAGGTTTTGCGGTGTCGGATTCCTGTCGTTTCGGGGGCTCGCCGTCGAGTCCCCGCAGGTAGTAGCGGAAGTGGACGCCAAATGTCTGCTTCTCCGCGCGGTGCTCCCGGGCCCAGGCGTTGGAGACGGCGACGGGCAGGATCCGTCCATAGGAAGTGTCCCATTCCGAAAGCAGGACGAGGGAGCCGTTCTTGCAGTCCACGTTCCTGAGGTGGAGTTCCTCCACGATGGCCTGGGCAAGTTGGTCGTCGGTGCAGGTCAGGTTGGTGAATTGGATCCCGCGCTCTCTCAGGAACTCGGAGGTATAGGCCCGATCCGGCACGCTCCCGCCGGATCCCGCCCTGTGGAACAGGAGACTGTCGGGAGCCGTTGCGGTGGGGGAGAACAGCGCGAACCGAACGCGGTTGGTATCGCCGGCGAGGCGTTCGGGAAGGACCTCCTGGTGCATTGCGGCGAGCGTTGTCGAGCCATTCGGACCAATCGCGTGCATGGGCATCCTGGAAGGCTGCAAGGCCAGAGCCTGGGCGACCTGGTGATGGAGACTTTCGAGGCTCGCCAAGGGAGTGAGCGCGATGTCGTCCTCGGCGACCCACAGTACGAGGATGGACGAGGGCCTCGTCTGGTTGGTTCCGAGCCGGCCACGGTCAAGATCGAACCACTCGTAGGCGTGCAAGTGGATGGATCCGTCCGCGGTCGTCCGCTGGAAGATTCCAATATGCTCCCGGTCCCGCGGAATGAAGGCGGATGCGCCGAGTCCTGCGACGACGGCTTGCCGGGTCCTGCGGCGCCACTCGGCTCCACCGGTGCTGGGGCTGCCGTCGGTGAGGACGGGCATGAGGAGCGGGTTGTCGCCGAGCAGCGCCCGCTCGACCTCCGAGAATCCACGAGGGTTGCTGTTGGAGTGTCCGGCCTGCGACACCGCAGCGTGAATGGCCTCAAGCGGATCCTGCCACAGCCGGGCCTCGATGTTCTGCTGCGTGGGTCGGGGATTGCGGGCTGAGGTGGGCTTGTCAGGGCGAAACGTGCGGAGCGGAGTGTTGAACCACAGGAGATTCGCGGCGACCGCCAGGGCAAGGGCTATGCTCGGGAAGTTGAGCCACGTGGTCAGGGATGGGTTCGGGTTCATGGGCAGGTCGGGAATCTTCCGATCCGCGACCGCACGGTTGTAGGCGGATGTAACCCGTCCTGCAAGACGGCGAACCGCGCATGAGTGATTGGGTCAACCAGGGGTGTGGCGAGTCGCACGTGCTGGCCCGGACGCGTGTTCGAGGTTCGCCCTGAAACCGGCAGTTCAGCTATCCGCAGATGGCGCCGATTGCGCGGATGGAAAGGCGGAAATGCCCGGATTCGAGCCCGGCACGGGGCTCACCTCGCGGGTGCAAGGCGATCCCGGTCCAAGTTCCCGCTTATCTGCGTCATCTGTGAGGGTATGAGGTTTGTGTGCGGTCCCGGGAGCACTCGGGTAGCAATTGCAGGATGGACGGAGACGGGTACACCTTTGGGCCTGTCGGTCTTTGCTAAACAGACAGGTGGCACTTCGGGAGTTGCTCGTTGATTGCACTTGGAGCTCAACACTCCGTTTCTGTGAATCGAGCTTCGGCGAAAAGCACCTACATTGGGGACCGCCCCGCATACCTGTAATCTGTGGATCCAACCGCTGCTTCCAGGTTGAAGTCAGCCGCGGAAGGTGCGTGTCGTGAGGAGGGTGCTGGGCCTAGGCTTCGTGGACGATATGAATGAGGAGATCTTGATCCGCTTTCGTTGGACGGCGGATGAATTGGTCGAGGGGGCGAGGTGGGATCTGCGTCAGCGGATACCCAAGCCCGTCCGCCGGATGTTCTGGCTGGTGGTGGTTGTGTCCCTGCTGGGCGGTATCGCGATCCTGGCCCGATGGCCGACCTCGCTGGGAGGCGCCGCCTTGATCGCCCTGGGAACGCAGTTGCCCATGACACACTATCTTGTCCGTCCCTGGCGACTGCGTCGTGGGTTTCAGAAGATGCCTGACCGGGATTCGGAAATCGTGTGGCAGTTGTCGGCAGCGGGACTGAAGGCCCGAGGCTCATATACCTCGGCCGACTTGCAGTGGTCGGCGTTCACCAAGGTGGTGCGAACCCCGGTGGGTTATCTGCTCTATCCGACGGATCAGATCTTTCATTGGCTTCCACGCCACGGATTCGGGAGTGAGGCGGAGTTTGGGTTTATTGGCGAGATGGTGCGGGCGAAGGGGATGGTGTTGCGGGAGGTTTCGTGAGGAGTGGGGGGAAGTCCTGGAAGGGGAGGTTGAGCCGTGCGATTGGGTGCCGCATGAAACCACAGCGAAGTTCCAGGTGCAGGCTCCTGATCCCTGCGGTGGTGGTGGCGGTCGTGCTGATGACCGGCGCGCTTTGGTTCGCGCGGGGAACGGATGGGGAGGTTTGTGATCCGGCTTTTCACCTCCGGTTCTGTACGATCACGTCAGGTACCAACCATGGCATGATTCGTGGGCCACGATTGCTGGCGCAGGTGAATGATCGCCTTGCGGCGAGCGGGTTCCTTCGGTTGGGCGAGGCTCGCAGCTACCCGATGAGGAGCCAGCAGGATGCCTTGGTGCTCGGTATTGGGTACCGATACGACGGGGATGCCAAGGACTCCGACCTGGCGGCGACCTTGGTGCTGCAGGGAGGTGCCACGGTTCCCTTGAGGAAGAGGGTGCATGGGACGGCGGCCGTGGCAGCCGGTGAGGCGCTTTGCATGTGGGTCGTGCCGGAGGAGGTCACGAATCTGCTTTCTGAAGTGCGTCTCAGCCGTGTCCATGCAGTAGTAATCTCACGCGGAGCCGCGGAGAGCGCGGAGAGCGAGGCCGGTCACGACTAGTATCCAACGTCGGCAACCAGTCACCCACCGGTGACTGACCAGCTTGCCCTCCAACTGGCCTTTCTCCGCGTCTCCGCGTCTCCGCGTGAACCTGTCCCCGCTTTCAGTCGCATGGTTACGGCTCAGGATCCAGGGGAAGGAGGTTGCCGTCATCCGGGTGAGGTAGTGGGCGCTGGGTGGCGGGGTGGGATCGCGGAGGAGCCCGGCGGCTGCAACCCCGCTAGGGTTGGTATCGAAAATGGGCGGGGAACCCGGGGTTGCTTCGCACCCCGTATCGGCTGCAACGCCTCCGGCGTAGATGCGTGGCGATGGCGGGTACCGGGGCTTCTCTTGGACCCTCGCCGTTCGCCTTGTTGGGGCTGGGGAAGGGGCGTGCTGCTAGAACACCACGTAGCGACGCAGTTCCAACTCTCTGGGTTTCCCGCCGTTGATGGAGACGGAGACGAGATCGGGTTTGGTGACGGTCAGGGAGGCCTCGCGCCCATGGGGCTCTCGATGCAGGTCCCGGGCGACGATGATGCCGGGAAGAATCGGCAGTTCGTGGGTGATGCGGATGGAATAGTCCGTGGTGGCACCCCCGTTGAGCCTATAGGCGACCACCCGGGTGCCCTTTAGGGGCACTGAGGCGACCACCTCGTGCCCGGTCAGGGGGCCGCCTCCCACCATGCTGAGCACGAGGATCCCGGGATACAGTACGGCGAGAATGGCGAACGGGGCCGCCCCCAGGAGACGGGCCCACCCGCGATGGAAAAGCGTCAGGCATGCGATGCCGCCGGCGATGAACGCCATTTCAAGGGTGCCGAGTGCCACCAGTTGGTTGGCTTCCGGTTTTGCAACCCGGAGCGGCAAGAGCAGCCAGGCGGCAGCCATGAGGGCGAGTATCAGGCTCGCCGTGCCGATTCGCCTGCGAGACTTCATGGTTTCGGGGGCGGCGTTGGGGCGTGAAGGCATGAGAGTAGGGTGGGAGCAGCGTCGGTTGCTCGCAAGGTTCGGGTGGGCCGCCCTTTCAGGGCGGGGGGGGTGAGGTGGACGATTTACCCAGGGCGTCGCGTGTAAGGGACAGGGCGTTGGCCACAACCGCGGTGCGGTTGGGTGTTCATGGTGGACGTGGACCCAGGGTAGGCCTCGGCCCTCGGCCAACCCTGGGCTAGAGGACGCAACGCCGTTGGCGTTGGGGACCAGAGGGTGGCCCCGCCTCCTGACGGCTACGGCAGGTCGACTCGCCTCCTCATGTCGGCGGCTAAGCCGTAACCATGCGATTGAAGGGGGGACAGGTTCACGCGGAGACGCGGAGAAAGTACACTTGGACGGCAAGCCGCTCAGTCACCGTTAGGTGACTGGTTGCCGACGTTGGATAATAGTCGTGACCGGCCTCGCTCTCCGCGCTCTCCGCGGCTCCGCGTGAGATTGCTACTGCATGGACACGGCTAAGGCAGGTGGCCCCGCCTCCTGACGTTGGCGGCTACGGCGGCTACGGGGATTCCGTGAGGCGGGCGAGTTCGAGGAGGAGGACTTCGAGCTTCGCGTAGTAGGCGTCGTCGGGGGGCGTGGGGCGGGTGTCGCGGAGGCGGGCGATGGCGAGTTCGATCTCGTCGCGTCGGGCCTTCTTCTCGGGAGTGAGGCGGGCGGAGTCGGGGCCGGGGACGAGGATGAACTGGTGGGTGCGGAGGCCGTCGGTGGCGGCGCTGCCGGAGGGCTTCTTGGTGGCGCGGGTGCCGCGGAACCAATCGGCGGGCGTGCCGAGGGCGTCGGCGTTGTCATCGAGGAGCGCGTGCTCGGAGGCGAGACGGCCCTCGGACTTGTAGAACTCGGCGGTGCGGGCGGTGGCGTTGAGGAAGAGTTCGAGGAGGGAGAGGTCACCGTCCTGGTCGAGGTCGGCCTTGGGATCCTGGATGGCCTCGGCAATCGACTGGCCGAGACGCGTGGCGTTGACCTCGTTGCCGGATCGGGTGGCGGTGAGGATGACCCGGTTGGTGCGCGCGAGGGCCTTGAGGAAGGGGGCGCTGGCGGAGGCGGTGTTGAGGATGGCGGTGGGGCGCGTGATGGGACGGAGCCACTCCTGAAGGTTGGTGGCGGTGACGTCGGGTCCGCGCAGGTTGAAGCGGGCCTCGCGTCCGTCGAAGGTGCCGTGGCCGATCAGGACCAAATAGAGCGGTTCCGGGGAACTGGGAGGAAGGTTCGTGATGGCCTGGTGGAGGAGGGCGAGGTCGTTGGTGCCCGGGCCGTCGAGGCCGATGGTGGTGACGCGGGTTTTCGAACGTTCGGCGAGCTGGGTCCAGGCCTTGGCCTGGTTGGCGAAGTTGGTGGCGAACTGCGGTTCGCCCGGGGCGCCGACGACGAGGATGAGATCCTGCGCGTGGAGGAACAGCGGGAGCAGGAGGAGGAGAGCGATCAGTCCGATCGGACGGATCCGACCGATCGGACTGATCTTTTCTTTTGGGAGAGGGGTCATGGGAGGCCTTTCCAGCGGCGGAGTCCCCATTCGGCGAGGAGTGCGGCGAGGGCCAGGGAGAAGAAGGCGGGGGTGTTCCAGAGCGGACGGGTGATCGTCTCCATGACGGGGGCCGGGCTGGAGGGAAGGTCGCGGGCGAGGGCGGGCAGTTCGTCCTGCGTGACCACGCGTCCGCCGGTGCGCCGGGCGATCTCCTGGAGGAGGGGCAGGTTCGGGACGAGCGACTTGAATTCCTCGGCGGCAAGGTCGGTGGACCAGCCGGTCTCGGCGGTGCCGGCGGGAGCACCGACGGCGTTGGTGACGGTGGTGGTGGCGCGGAAGCCGGCGGTGGCGCGGGGGACGAAGGTGGCTTCGTAGAGCCCAGGTTCGTCGGCGGAGGCGGTGGCGGAGATCCGGATGGGCAGGTTGGTGGAACCTGGGGCGGCGTCGAACTGGACGGTCTCGACCTCGATCGAGACCGAGGCGTTGTCGAGCGGTTCGAACTTCTCGTCGCGGGCTCGGACCTGGAGCCGGACGGCACCATTGGGATCGGAGGGGATGGGTTCCGAGGCGATCTGGACGCGGTTGGGGACGTCGGTGACGAGCCAACGGAGCAGCTGGCGCCAGGCCTTGTCCATGTCGGCGTGGGATTCGGCATCCTTCATGCCCCAGCGCCAGAGGTCGCCGACCATGAGGGCGCCGGTGCGGCCCTTGCCGAAGCGTTGGATGGCGAGGGCGGGGTGTTCCTTGCCGTTGGTGTCGGTGGCGGTGGCGATGACCGAGGCGGCGGGCTTGATGTCGCGGACGGGGTTCAGGACCTCGAAAGGCGGCATGGCCGTCAGACGGGATTCCTCGGCAGGCTCGTTGTCGCGGAGGCGGGCCCAAGACTGCAGGAAGCCTTCGCGGGAGAGCGAGAACTTCACGGTGCCGGGCGGGGTGGCGGCTTCGGGTCGATCCAGGTGGACGGGGAGCATCTCACCGATGGGGGTGCGTTGGTATTCCCCGTGGTTGAACGACTCCATGCCGCCGAGCATGAGGAAGCCGCCGCCGCGTTCGGAGACGAACTTCTGGAGGAGGGTGGCCTGGGCCGGTGAGAAGAAGGCGGCCTCCAGGTCGTCGATGATGACGGCGTGGTAGGCGTAGAGCTCCTCGGCGGTGCGGGGGAAACCGCCGGCGAGTTCCTGGCTGTCGCGGGTGTTGAGCCGGGTGAGGACGGGTTGGTCGTATCGCTCGGTGGTTTCGCGGGCCTGGTCGCCGAAGCCGCGGAAGAGCGGGTTGCCGGTCTCACCGGCGCGACCGCGGAAGTCGAACTTCGGTTCGCGTCGGGCGATCCGGATCAGGCCGACGAGATTGAGCTGATCGTCCTGCTGGGCGGCACGGTTGAGGAACTTGAACTCCCAGTTCGGGCGGCCGGCAACGTAGAGGATCCGGTAGGGACCGCGGCCGCGATCGACGGCGATGATGCGGGAATTGTTGGCGAGGGTGGCCTCGGGGGAGTTGGTGGGGTTGAGCCCGCGTTGGATGTCCTCGGCGGTGCCCGCGCGGACCTGGTAGAACGAGACGCCGGGTTGTTCGGGGCGCCACTGCAATCGGGCCGTGGCGGGAGCGGTGCCGGTGGCGGGGGCGAGGTTGGTTTCGGCGACCGTGCGGCCGCCGCGATCCGTGATGCGGGTGAGGAGCGGGGCGTTGCCGAATCCGGCGGAACCGACCTCGACCTGTGCGGAGACCGGTGCGTCCTCGAAGGCCGTCTGGGTCACGGCGACCCGTTGCAGGGCCACGTCGCGGACGGCGTCGGGCCGGCCCACGACGACGGGATAGATCGGCGGCAGGCCGGTGAGGTCGGGCAGTTGGGTCGGGATGTCGGTGGCGTTGCCATCGGTGAAAAGCAGCGAACCGGCGAGCGGACGTCCGCGGAAGCGGTCGCGAAGCGTTTCGAGTGCGGAGCCGATGGCGGAGGCGCGGCCGGAGAAATCGAGGGCGGAGAAATCGCGGACGTTCTGGAGTCGGGAATCGAAGACGAAGCGGCGGAGCTGGAAGCCTTCGTCGAGGGGCGCGATCCACTTGGCGGTGCCGGGGTCGAGTTGCCGGGCGAGGAGTTCGCCGCGGCTGAGGGCAGAGCCCGGGTCGTGGATCTGGAGGCCCTGGCTGTTGTCAGCGACGAGGGCGAACAGGTTCGCGCCGGGCTTGGCGCGTTGCTCGGTGTGGAGCGGTTCGAGTAGGCAGAAGGCGAGGGCGACGACGGCGACGCCCTTGAGCACGGCGCAGCCAAGGCGGAGTCCGGGCGAGGCCAGTGAACCGGAACCCGACCGGTAGCTCCAGACGAGGACGCCGGCGGTCACCGCGGCGAACGCGCCGGCGACCGGGATCCAGGAGGCACCGGAGAGGATGATGGAGGCGAGGGGCATCGTGTGGGAAAGGGAGCCGGTGGATCAGGGCGCCTGACGGTCGCGACCGAGCTGCTCGTAGTAGCGTCGGACGAGTTCCGAGTAGCGGCCGGGGACCGGGTCGCGGTCGAGGGGGACGAGCGGGTTTTCGCCGGACCTGCGGGCGAGTTCCTCGCGGATCTGGTCGCGGACCTCGACGAGAGGCTTGAGCACCTGCAGTTCGACGTTGGCCCAGTCGGGCTTGGACTGGCCGCGCTTCGTTTCGATGCGGACCCGACGGGCCTGGTCGCGGGCGTTGGCGACTTCGGAGCGAAGGTCCTGGGAATCGATGAGCTGTTCGACATCGCGGAGGCGATCGGACCACTGGGTGAAGTCATTGCCGGTGATGGGGCGGGCATCGCCGCCGGCGTTGTTCTGGGATCCACGCGGACTCGAGCCGGGCATGAGTGAACGCAGGGAATCGTTGATGCTGGGGGCGCCGGGGGCGTCCTGGGGATTCTGCGACGGCGGTGCCGGCTGCTGCGAGGGACGACCCTGACCTCCGGGGGACGGCTGGGAACCGGGCTGCCGTTCGCCGGGTTGCTGCCCGGGTTGCTGACCTGGCTGTTGACCCGGCTGCTGACCCGGCTGCTGACCGGGCTGCTGACCGGGCTGCTGGCTTGGTTGTTGACCGGGCTGTTGGCCGGGCTGTTGGCCCGGCTGTTGGCCCGGCTGTTGGCCCGGCTGTTGGCCCGGCTGTTGGCCCGGCTGTTGGCCCGGCTGTTGGCCCGGCTGTTGGCCCGGCTGTTGACCGGGCTGTTGACCGGGCTGTTGACCTGGCTGTTGACCCGGCTGTTGACCCGGCTGTTGACCCGGCTGTTGACCCGGCTGTTGACCCGGCTGTTGACCGGGCTGCTGACCGGGCTGTTGGCCCGGCTGTTCGCCGGGCTCCTGGCGTGCCTGCTGGTCTTGCGGCTGGCCCTGGGCCTGAGGGGATCCGCCCGATCGGTCCGATCGGTCTGATCCGTCCGATCGGTCTGATCCATTGGGTTGGGGGGACTGTTGGGAGCGGGCCTGGGCGATTTCGCGGGCGAGCTGTTCGGCGGCGTTGTCGAGTTCCTGCTGGGCGAGACGGAGGGCCTCGGTGTCGTCGCCGAGCACGGAGTTGGCGGCCTTCTCGACGCCCTGGCGGAGGTTCTCTATGCCTTTGCGGGCGCGTTGTTCGGCCTCGCGGGCGGGTTGGTCCATGCCCTGGCGGAGGAGTTCGCGGGTGACCTCCAGGGATTTGGCGTTGGAGTCCGAGGCCTCCTGCATCCGCTGGTAGAGGCCGCGGGACATCTGGCCTTCGCGGATGAGCTGTTCGCGCATCTGCTTGAGGTTGGTGGTGTCCTCCTGGCCGAAGTCGCGCAGCGTATCGTAGAGCTGGCGGGAGAGGAGGGGCTCGGAGCCTTCGGCCTGCTGGGAGAGGTCGGTGGCGCGCTGGACGAGATTGGTGAGGCGGGACTGCTGGGCAGTGAGCTTCTCCAGGATCTTCTCGCGATCGGTGGGACCCGAGAGGGACTTCTGGCCTTGGTTGGCGTTGTTCTGCTGGTTGTCGAGTTCGCGTTTGATCTCCTCCTGGGCGCGGGCGATGTCGCGGGCTTCGGCGCGGAGTTCGCGGGCGGCCTCGTTGAGGGAATTGGCGTTCTGGCGGCGGAGTTCCTCGCGCATCTCCTCAAGCTGGCGTTGGGCGCGGGTGCCGGCGGCGAGGGCCTGGGAGACCTGACCCTGACCGGTGGCCTCGGCGGCCTTCTGCATCTCCTCGCGGGTCTGTTCGAGTTGCTGGCGCTGTTCAGTGGTCGAGGACTGGTTCTCGGCGCGCTCCATGCGTTGCTGGAGTTCGTCGGCGTCGGCGAGATTCTGGCGTTGCTCCTCCTGAAGACGCTTCAGTTCGCGCTGGAGTTCCTCCTTCTTCTTTTCGTCCGCAGCCTTGAGGGCGGTCTGCAGTTCCTTGAGGCGTTGGTTCATCTCCTCCTGGCGGCGGGCGAGTTCCTCGAGTCGGTTGATGGCCTGCTGCTGCTGGCGTTGCTGTTCCTCCTGGGGGGAGCGGGCCTGACGCTGGTTCTCGTATCGGTTCTCGGACTGGGTGAGATCCAGTTCGTCGATCTGCTGCTGGTTGCGCTCGTTCTCCGACTGGGATTGCGATTGCGACTGCTGGTTGCGTCGGCGGGTGACCTCGGTCTCGCGGGGTTGGAGCTGGACGATGGCCTGGTAGGCGGCCTGTTCGGCGGCGAGGGCTTCCTTGAGGAGCGCGGGATCCTTGGCGGCCTTGTCGAGGAGTTCGATGGACCGTTCCATCTGGGTGATGGCGTTGGACCAGAGGGCGCTCTTGCGGGGATCTCCCTCTTCCGCGGAGGTGGAGCGGGCCTGTTCGAGGGCTTCCTGGGCGGCGTCGCGGACGACCTTGAGGTCTTCGGCGTAGGTGGCCTTGGAGGAGGCCGCGGGGCGCTGGCGGCGCGGGGCGGCGGGCTGGGACGGTTGCTGGAGGCGGGCGGGTTGGGCGAAGAGGTGGCGCGGGGCGGTGGCGAAGATCTGGTGGATGGGACGGATGGGACCTGTGGGACCAATGGGACCAGTGGGCGTCACCGATGAAGACGAGTTGGTGGTGGTGGGCTTGCGGGATTGGAGCTTCCAGGTGGCGGTGATGATCTGCTTCTGGAGCTTGGCGAGCTTGGTGGCGGGGCTGTTGCTGCCGCCGGATTCGCCCTGTTGTTCGCCCTGCTGTTCGCCGGAGCCCTCGCCTTCGCGGAAGATTTCTTCGAAGGGCCGGACCTCGCCGAAGAAGATGTCGCCGGTGGTTCGGCGGACCTCGCCATCGGGTCCGGTATCCTCGGCCCAGGCGAACCAGCCGAAGACCTGGTCGGGCTCGGCGTTCTTCTCCTCGAGGCGGAGCTGGTGCTTGAAGGGGCGCTTCTCGTTTCCGGGGACGGTGGCGCCGAGTTCGATGAGGTCAGGTTCGGCGCCGACGCGGACGAATCCGAGCCCGTAGCGCAGGACGCCGAAGTCGTCCCAGACCGTGCCGTCGAAGTGGATTTCCTCGAGGGCTGACGGGCGGATGTCGCCGCGCGGGAGGGCGAGCTTGAGTTCGGGCGGGCGGTTGGGCGGGACCTCGAAGACGAACTGGGCGGAGACCTTGTTGGTGCGTCCGTCGGAGTCGGTCAGCCGCAGGTCATAGGTGCCACTGGAGGCGAGGAGGAAATTGGTGATCGAGGCGATGGGCTGGTTGGACGGGGTGAGCAGCGTGATCGCGGGGAGGTTGGTGCCGCGGGGTTGGAGGACGGCGTGGGTGACGGGCTTGTTGAGCTGGAGGATCAGGTCGAGGTGACTCCCTTCGACGGCGGTGACGCGCCGGGTGTCCTCGATGCGCTTGCGGGGGCGGCCGGTGTACTCGGGATAGGCGATGTCGGCGATCGAACGTTCGAGGCGCGGGTATTCGAAGACCGTGACCTTGAAGTCGGGGGAGCTTCCGACATCGGATTCGACGCGATAGGAGAAGTGGTTGGTGACGTCGGGGACGGCGCCGCCGAAGACGGGGTCGGCGAGGTTCCGGACGAGGGGCAGGCGGCGGGGGAGTTGGCCGGGGGTGGTGACGACGATCTCGGCGTTACGGGGGACCTTGCCAAAGCGGGCGAGCACGACGAGCGCCGATCCCTTCTCGAGTTCGGTGTTGCCGGGGGTGACCTCGATTCCGTCGATGACCCGCGCGAGGACCTTGGCGGGGTCGTTGGGCTTGCTGGAGGTGGGCAGCGGGTTGCGGGGGGAGAGGAAGAGGACCGCGATGAAGGCGAGGAAGGCGGCACCCTGGAGGGCGACGGCGGAGAGGACGCGGCCGATCGGGGAAAGGCGTGACCACTGGTTGCGACGCGCGTGATCGAGGGCCTGGTCGAGGACGCGGCACTGGAGGAAGTTGAACTGGCCGTCGGGTCCGGGCTGCTGTTCGACGGCGGTGATGAGGAGCCCGTTGAGGTCGGGGTGATGCGACTCGACCTTGCGTGCGGCGGCGTGGAGGTCGGCGGGGCGGGTCAGGCCGCGGACGAGGGCAGCGAGGCCGGCAATGAGTCCAACGGGGGCGAGGCCGACGGCGATCCAGAGCACGGGCCATCCGGCCTGGCGTGCGATGAAGAGGATGGCGGCAGCGCCGACGGCGATGAGGGCCCAGGTGGCGGCGAGCCGGAAGGCGGCGCGGCGCCAGACCTCGCGGTCGGCGATGGGGCGGAGCAGGCGTAGGACTGGGTGCTCTTTCATGGCGCGCGTTGGAGGAGGTTGGACTGAAGGATGGAAATCGGGATGGAGGTCATGCGGGGTCCTGGGCGGGGACCGCGCGGCGGGCGGTGAGGCCGGCGATCAGGGTTTCGAGGGCGAGGAGGCAAAGGGCGCCGGTGATGATCCAGCGCCAGAGCTTCTGGCGGCTTTCGGCTTCGGCGGCTGGCGGGATGCCGGTGGGCTTGGGCGTGGGCGCGGCTGCGGTCGAGAGGGCGGCGTCGAGTTGCACGCCGAGCTTCTCCAGTTGTTCCATCGAGAGGGGAGCGGTGCGGCCTTCGGAGGGATCCAGGTTCACGGCGACGGGTTTCGCGTCGGCTCCTTCGCCGATCCACCAGGTGCCGGGTTGATCAGTGCCGGTGAGCCGCTCGACCGTGGGAGGGAGGTTGGTGGTCGAGCCATCCGGGCGGCGGATGGCGAGCGGGCCGGTGCGGCCCGGAGGGAGCGGGATCGGATCGCCGACCAGCGGATGGACCGAGGGCGAAAGGGAAGAACCGGCGAGGTCGAGCAGCGAGTAGAGCCAGGGAACGAACTTGGACGAGAGGGCGAACTGGCTGTCGGCGACGGACCATCCCGAGGCGAGGAAGACGAGGCGGCCGCGTCCGATGGGGAAGTCGACCCACGCAGGCGCGCCGGAATCGAATCGCGTCACGACGACGGCGTTGGTCGGGAGCGGTGTGGTGAGCTTGCGATAACGCCAGTAATGGATGCGGGTGAAGTCCGAGAAACGCGGGTCGGCGAAGGGCGCGAGGAGCGGGTGACGGAAGTCGAGTTCGCCGAGCAGGCCATACCGGGTGGGCTTTTCCTCGACGAAGGTCGTGCCGGGGACGGCGATCAGGCGGGCGAGGGTCGGGCTGGCATCGGGTCCAGTGGGGGCGAACACGACGGTCTGGCCGGATTCCATGCGGGCGCGCAGGGAGTCGGAGAGGGCGTCGTTCAGCGGTGAGGTGACGACGATCACGCGGGCGGCGGCGAGGGCTTCGGGCGTGGGCGGGGACGAAGGCTTCGCCGCGTTGATCTTCACCGTCTGGCGGCGGGTCTCGGGAAGGGCGCGACTGAGGAAGAACAGCGGTTGCCGGGCATCGGCGACGGTGTCGTTGCCGATGTAGAGCAGTTCCAGTCGGGAGGGCTGGGGCGGGTGGACGTGGAGCGTGTTGTCGAAGGGTTCGTCATCGCCCGAGAGCACGAGCGAGGAAGGACGGCTGGCGACCGGCAGGTTGGTCCTGCCGGAAGCGGTGGCGGAATTCGTCGGGACCGGGACGGGGATGATCTTCGCCTGGCCGGGCGGGACGTAGAGGTCCAGCGGGGCAGGGAGCGGCGTCGAGGGATCAGTGGAAGCCCAACGGACCTGAAATTGTTCGCGCTTGGCGTCGGCGCTGTTGGAGACCCGGATGCGGACTGCCGGGTCGGTGCCGCGGTCGGCGTCGGGTGCCTCGGCGATGAGTTGGATCGAGGCGTTGCCGGTGCGGGAGGCCTTGATGGGTTCGGGGATGACTTCGATGCCCTTGGGCCACTCGTAGGATTGGAGCGGGTCGAGTCGGGCACCTTCCTGCAGGTCGCTGATCAGGTGGATCCGGCGGCGGACGGCGTCCTGGGCGACATCGGTGTCGGAGAGTTCCTCGGCGGCGCGGACGAGGGCGGGGCCGAGGTGGGTTGGGTTCCAGGACGGTTGCAGGGCGTCGAGCGCAGCGATGGCGACGGCGGCGCGGTCGGTCGGGGAGGCGGCCTCCCACTGCTGGAAGGAAACCTGGAGGGTCGAATTGCGGTCGAAGGTGACGAGGGCGACCTGGTCGCCGGGGCCGGCCTCGCGGAACAGGCGGGCGGCGCGGGCCTTGGCGTCGTTCCACAGGTCGGGTCGGCGCATGGAAGCGCTGGTGTCGACGAGGACGACGGTGCGGCGGGCGGGGCCGTCCGGGGACGTGGGCGGGGTGGGTTGCCGGAAGAAGGGACGTGAGAAGGCGAGGGCGAGGAGGGCGAGGGCGAGGCAGCGCAGGAGGAGGAGGAGCCAGTTCTCGAGCCGGCTCTTCCGCGTCAGGCGGGGTGGTGTCGGGCGGAGGAACCGGAGCGAACTGAAGAGGGTGCGTTCGCGGGTGGTCCGGCGGATCAGGTGGAACAGGATGGGGCCCGCGATGGCGGCGGCACCGAGCAGGAAGAGTGGGGCGAGGAAGCTCATGACGCGCGCCGGATGATCCGACCGCGGCGGGCGCGGTCCTGGAGGAAGTCAAAGAGGGCCAGGCCCAGGGGACGATCGGTCACGAGCGGGTGCCACGATACGCCGACGCGGGCGCACACGGAGGCGAGGGCCTGCTGGTGGGCATTGAAGCGTTGGAGGTATCCGGCGCGGGCGGCGGCGGGATCGATGTGGAGCGTGGCACCGGATTCCGAGTCTTCGAACAGGGACGATTCGCGGAACGAGAAGTCGCGTTCGGCAGGGTCGAGGACCTGGAAGGCGCAGATCTCGTGGCCGATGGCAGCCAGGCGGAGGAGGGGTTTCTCCAGTTCGGCGGGGTCAGCGAGGAAATCGGAGAGGACGATCACCATGCCGCGCTTGTGGAGGAGATCGGCGGCACGTTCGATGGGCTTGCCGAGTTGGGTGGAGGTGCCGGCGGCGGGGGATTCGATGGCGTGGTAGACGTGCCGGAGGTGGCCGGGGCGATGGCGGGCGGGGAGGAGTTCGCGGACCTGCTCATCGAAGGTCATCAGGCCGATGGCGTCGCCCTGCTGGTGGAGGAAATGGGCAAAGGTGGCCGCGAGCGTGGCGGCGTAGGCGGCCTTGGTGTGGCCAAGGGTGCCGAACTCCATCGAACGGGAGCGGTCGAGCAGGAGGTGACAGCGAAGGTTGGTCTCGTCCTCGAACTTCTTGATGTAGTGCCGATCGGAGCGGGCGTAGACGCGCCAGTCGACGTGGCGGGGATCGTCGCCCGGGGTGTACTGTCGGTACTCGGTGAACTCGACGGAGAAGCCGTGATAGGGGCTTCGATGGAGCCCGTTCCAGAATCCTTCCACCACGGCCCGGGCGCGCAGTTCCAGGCTGCGGATGGACATCAGCGCCTGGGCGGAAACGAGTTGGGGGGAGGGGTTCAAGTTGGAAGATTCAAGTTTCAAGAGGGGGAGCGCCGGCTGGGGGCAGCCGGCCTACACGGGGGATTCAAGATTGAAGATTCAAGTTTCAAGAGGGGGAGCGCCGGCTGGGGTCAGCCGGCCTACACGGGGGATTCAAGATTGGAGATTCAAGTTTCAAGAGGGGAGCGCCGGCTGGGGGCAGCCGGCCTACACGGGGGCGGGGATGGTTTCGAGGAGGCGCTTGATGATGGCGTCGATGCGGATGCCTTCGGCTTCGGCGCGGTAATTGAGGAGGACGCGGTGGCGGAAGACGGGGAGGGCGAGGGCGCGGATGTCTTCAACGGTGACGTGGGCGCGGCCCTGGAGGAGGGCGCGGGCCTTGGCCCCGAGGATGAGGCATTGGGGGGCGCGGGTGCCGGCGCCCCAGGTGACGGACTCGTTGATGAAGTCGGGCGTACCGGTGCGGTTGGGTCGGGTGGCGGCGGCGAGGCGGACGGCGTAGCGGACGATCTCCTCGGAGACAGGGACCTGACGGACCAGGTCGTGGAACTGGATGATATCCTCGCCAGTGAAGAGGGCTTCGATGGGTTTGCCGGCGCGGCCGGTGGTCCGGGAGATCACCTTCACCTCGTCGTCTTCGGGGAGGTAATCCATGACGACGTTGAAGAGGAAGCGGTCGAGCTGGGCTTCGGGCAGCGGGTAGGTGCCCTCCATCTCGATGGGGTTCTGGGTGGCGAGGACGAAGAACGGTTCCTGCAAGGGGTGGCGGCGGCCGGCGGCGGTGACCTGGTGTTCCTGCATGGCTTCGAGCAGGGCGGCCTGGGTCTTGGGGGGCGTGCGGTTGATTTCGTCGGCCAGGAGCAGGTTGGTGAAGATCGGGCCCGGGACGAATTCCATGCGGCGGCCGTTGCCGTCGGTCTGGAGGATCTCGGTGCCGGTGATGTCGGCGGGCATCAGGTCGGGCGTGAACTGGATGCGCTGGAAGCGGAGGTGGAAGACCTGGGCGATGGATTTGACGAGGAGCGTCTTGGCGAGGCCGGGGGCACCGGTGATGAGGCAATGGCCGCCGGCGAAGAGGGCGATGAGGATCTGGTCGATGACCTCGCGCTGGCCGACGATGACCTTGGCGAGTTCGGCTTCTATGCGCGGGCGGCTGGCCATGAGCTTGTCATAGGCGAGGGCTTCGGGGGGCTTGGCCGGGGCGGCGGGCGCGGCCTGGGTCTGCACCTGGGCCAGGGCCTGGATCGGGGGCGGTGGAAGGGGCGGTGCCGGCGGCGGAGGAGGCGGCGTGGCAGCGGGAACCTCGGCTGGGACGGCGACGGACTCCGGGGGGAGCGGCGGGGGAGTGGGAGTGTTTTCGGACATGGCAGGAAGAGTGGGTTGGAAGCGGGTGCAGGTGTTGCGGAGCGGTTCCCTTCAGTGCGTCATGATGTAGTAGACGATGTTTACGCCGAGGGGATACGAGATCTTCTCGGAGAAACTGTGGAAGAAGTAGTCGTTGTCGCCCTCGCGTTCCCAGCCGTCCCCGTTGTCGGTGTTGTGGAGGGCGAGGACCATGATACGGCCCTGGTCGTCGAGGATGGCGCGGTGGTGGACCTCGGTGGCGTCCGGGAGTTCCCAAGTACGGCCTTCGGGGTCGTTCTGGCTCATGGTGCCGAGGCGGTAGTTGGGGACCTGGCCCTTGGCGGTGATCTTGAAGACGCAGCTGTAGAG
This sequence comes from Limisphaerales bacterium, assembly GCA_965284395.1. Classification (GTDB taxonomy): domain Bacteria; phylum Verrucomicrobiota; class Verrucomicrobiia; order Limisphaerales; family UBA9464; genus UBA6176. The sequence goes on from OZ260084.1 coordinate 4,043,206, forward strand.
CGGGTGGGAAAGGGGAAGCTCGACGAACCGGCGGGTAGGCAGGACCTCGCGGAGGGCCATCTCGGCGTTGTCCCACTGGTCTTCTCCCCAGAAGTCGTCGAGGAGCAGGAATCCACCGTTCTCGAGGTATTTCCGGAGGGCGAGGACTTCCTCGGAGTCGAGGGTGAGGGCACCGGGTTCGACGATGTAGAGGAACGGGTAGCGGGCGAGGTCCGGATCGGTGGCGCGGAGGAGTCGGCCATCGGGATCGACCCGGAGGGAGGTCATCTGCTGGAGACGGAAGGACAGGTTGAGGTCCGAGTCGGGGCAATCGGTGCCCCAGCCGCCGCCGCGCAATCCGTTGTGCTCATACTTCATGCGGGTGAAGGTGAAGACATCGGTGGCGAAGCCGGTGGTGTTCGTCCAGGTGGGCGTCTCGGTGGAATGGTTCTCGACCTGCCGGGCGGTGCGGGCGTCGGGCGGGATGTAGCTTTCGGACCCGGTACCCCAACCGCGACGGCCGCGCCACTGGGCGAAGGCGATGGACGCGGACAGGACGAGGAGCAGCGCGGCGAGGTTCAGTCTGGAGGCCGGAAGCTTCAAAGGGGGTGGGAGGATCGGGCGGCGGCCGAGGGTCAGTGGGTCATCGTGTAGTAGATGATGTTGATGCCGAGGGGGAATGCGATCTTCTCGGAGAAGTTGTGGAAGTAGTAGTCGTTGTCGTTCTCGCGTTCCCAACCGTCGGCGGTGTCGGTGTTGTGGAGGGCGAGGACCATGAGGCGGCCCTGGTCGTCGGCGATGCCGCGGTGGTGGACCTCGCGTCCGTCCTCGCGTTCCCAGGTGACGCCGGTCTGCTCGGACCGGGTGCCCATGCCGACGTTGGCGTTCTGGTGCTTGGCGGTGATCTCGAACACGCCGTGGTAGAGCGGATGGGTGAGGGGAAGTTCAAAGAACTTCCGATCGGGGAAGACGGTGCGGAGGGCTTCCTCGCAGTTCTCCCATTCCTGTTCGCCCCAGAAGTCATCCATCAGGAGGAATCCGCCGTTGAGGAGGTGCTTGCGGAGGGCGGCGGCCTCCTCCTCGGTGACGTGGAGGGCGCCGGGAGCGGAGATGAAGAGGAAGGGGTAATGGACGAGTTCCGGGTCGGTCAGGCGGATGATGCGTCCGTCGGCCTCGACGCGGATGGCGGTCATCTGCTGGAGGCGGTAGGAAAGGTTGATGTCGCAGTCCGGTAGGTCGGTGGTCCAGCCGCCGGTGCGGCGGTTGCGCATTGCGAAGGGGTTCTTGTCGTAGCGGACGCGGGCGAAGGTGAAGAGCTCCTTTCGGAAAGCGGGTGGGTTGGTCCACGACGGCATGGCGTCGGTGCGCGTCTCGACCTCGCGGGCGGTCCTGACGTCGTCGGGAATCTGGAGTTCGCCGCCACCGATGGGGCCGGAGCGGCGTCCGGAGCCCTGCGCGAGAAGCGCGGCGGTGGCGACCGTGACGAGCGGAAGGGCGAGGGCGGTGAGGGTGGGCTTGTTCATTTGGGATCCGCTGCGTTGGCGGCGGTCTTGCCCTGAAGTTGCAGGAGGAGGCGCAGGGCGGGCCGGTGGCGGGGGGCTTCCTCGAGGGCCTGAAGGACGTGCCGGCGGGAATCCGACGGGTTGGCGGGTTGGAGCAGGCGTGCCAGTTGGAAATGGGTGTCGGCCGGGTTCGGAGGATCGAGTCGCAGCAGGGTGCGATAGGCGGAGATGGCGACGTCGGGTTGGCCGGTGGCTTCGCTGGCTTCGGCGAGGTGGCGGTAGGGGGCTGGGATGAGCGGATTGACGGCGAGGAAGCGGTTGGCGTTGGTCAGGACCGTGGGCCAGTCGCGGACGGCGGCGGCGAGTTCCATCAGGCGGAGGTAGACGTCGGGGGACTCGTGGTCGAGGGCAGCGGCGCGGGTGAGGACCTGGCGTTCCTCATTGGTTTCGCCGAGCGAACGGTGGACGAGGGCGAGCTGGGGCCAGGCGGATTCGGCTCCGCCCTGGGTGGGGAAAAGTTCAATGAGCTGGAGGAGCGGTGCCTTGGCGGCCTGCCAGTCCTTGGTGGCGATGGCGCGCTGGGCGGACTGGCGCAGGGAGTAGTAGTTCGTGGGGTGCGCCTTGCTCCATTCGGCGAGCGTCTTCTCGAGGTCCGTGCCGGGCTTGGGTTCGGGGGGCTTTTCCCAATCGAGGTTCGGACCGACGCCGCGGGCGACCTGAACGGCGAATTCCTTGAAGCCCTTCTCGAGGTCGGCGATGGGCGCGACGTGCGCGGACAGGGCGGCGTTGATCTCTACGCCTTCCCGGAGGTTTTCGAGGACGCGGCGCAGGGCGTCGAGGCCGTGGCGCTGGATGATGTAGTCGACGACCAGGTGCGACTGGAAATAGGCGAACTGGAGGTGGAACGGGGACTTGGGGGCGAGGAACGCGCCGGACAGCTGGGAGACGGGCGTCATCTCGCCGCCGACGATCATCGAGCGGTAACGGGGGCTGAAGCGCTGGCCCCAGGACGGGTTGGCCTGGATCTCCTCGTAGACCGAGATGCCCTCGGAGAGCCACCGGGGCATGCGGTTGGCGGTCTTCTGGAGGGTGATTACGTGGGTGTATTCGTGCCAGAGGACGGCTTCCCAGTTGGCGCCGTTGCCGCGGGTGGCCGCAGGTCCATTGGCGGTGACGACGCGGCCGAAGCAGACGCCGAGGAAGCCGGGGTTGTCGGGCATGCCGAAGGTTCGGACGCCGAAATCCTTCTGTTCGGCGAAGATTTCCACATACGTCGGAGACTTTGGCTCGATGCCGTACTTGGTGGTCAGGCGGGTGCGGGCGCGTTCGAGGAGGTCGAGGACGCGCTGGCCGTAGATCTCGGCCTCGCGAGAGGTGAGCCGGATGAGGAAGTGCTCGTTGGTCAGGGTCGCGTACTTCCGCATCGTGTCGCGGAGGGTGACGAGGTTGTAGGCGGCGACGTCATAGGCGTCCCGGTTGTGGACCTCGGCGGCGAGACGCCAGCCTTCGTCCTCGTCGCCGAGACGGAGGAGATCGGAGGCGAGGGCGGACTTGGCCTGGATGTACGAGGGATCGAAGGCGAGGGCCTGGCGCTGGTGGGCGGCGCCTTCGGCAAAGCGGTACTTGCGGGAGAGCTTGAGGCCGATGAGGTGGTCGACGCGCGGGTTGGTGGGCCAGTGACGGAGGGCGTTGGTGCGGGCGGCGGCTTCGACATCCGGTTCGTTCCGGAGGTGGGCGAGGACGGCTCGGAAGGCCCAGGCGTCGGGGTGGACCGGATTGATGGCCTCGATCTCGTCGAGGTTCTTGGAAGCGCCCTTGTAGTCCTCGGCATCGATCTGGTGGTCGGCGAGGAGGAGTAGGCTGGGGATGTGACGGGCGTTGATGCGAAGGGCGTTCTCGAGGGATTCGACGAGGACGGAGCGGTCGCCGTCGAGGTGGGCAAGGGCGAGGCCGTAGTGGAGGTCTGGATCCTTGGGATCGACCTTGATGCCTTCCTCGAAGGCCTTCGAGGCGAGGTCGGCGTCGTGCTTCTCGAGGGCGATCTCGCCGCGGGCGAGGTAGGTGTCGACCAGCTTGGGGTCGGCCTGACGGGCGGGGGCAAGGACGCGATCGAGGACGACCTTGGGATCGGCGCCCAGGCGAAGGGCGGCGCGGCCGAGGGCGACCATGTTCCGGGGATCGCCGAGGGCGGCGGTCTGGGAAGAGACGAGCATCCGGATGTCGGAGAGGTACTCGGCGGCCTGGTTGGTATCGCCGGCGGCGAGGCACGCCTCACGACCAATCCAGCGGAGGCGGAGGCTGCGGCGGTTGAGGGCGGCGGCGTTGGTGATGACGTCGCGGGCTTCGGGGTACCGACCGACGGTCAGGAGGCCCTGGGTCAGGAGGAGAGGCCAATCCTCGCCGCGGGCACCGTCCTTGAGGGCGGATTTCGCCAGATCGATGGCCTTGTCGTACTCGCCGGTGCGGAGTAAATCGCGGGCCTGGTCGGGGTCCGGGGTGTCGGCGGCGGCCAAAGACAGGCAGCCGGGCGGGAAGGTGAGCAGGGAAGCGGCGGCGAACAGAAGGGACGCCAGAAGCTTCGGGATGCGGAAAAGCCCGGAAAACGGGGCTTGGCGCCGGGTTGCCGGGCACGGACCCGCGGCCCGAGAAGCCGGGATTTCCACGCCCGTGAATTCTCGGAGCGGAGCCATGAGTAAGGAATGCCCTTGGATGGCGCGAAGCTCAAGCCACGGGCTGCAGAAAACGGAGACCCTCGCGGCGGGTGAAGGTTACGGGAGGATGGGGTTTGGTGGGGGGAGGCTCCCGCAGGGGCGCGGAGGCGCGGAGGGGGTGGAGACGGGGAGATCCGCAGCCACGATGCGGCGGGGGGTACTCGTACTCGGGCCGATGGAGATTCTGAGGGGACGGGGGGAAGCGTCGGGGAGGTTCGAGTACGAGTACCGCCCTTCGGGCTGAGTACGAGTACGAGTACGAGGAGTGAGGCGGCGGGAGGGGATGGGTGATCGGGAGGGAGGGCAGACACCGTGGGCTACGATCTTCCGGCCCTCCGGGCCTTGGGGGTTAGAAGGAGTGGAGGATTCGTGAGACTTCACCGGGGGCCTTGGACGAGCGTACTCGTACTGAGGGGGGGTGGGTGGTGGGTGGTGATTGTGGATCGAGTACGAGTACCGCCCTTCGGGCTGAGTACGAGTACGAGTACGAGGAGTGGGGGGAAGGTTCGGGAAACAAACAAATCAGCCCGGGCGTAACCCGTGATTCCGGATTCCGTAGGAAGCGGTGGACATGAAGGCCCTGACAACTTCCTCACGATGGCTCCCGGGATGGCCGGGGCGAACGGCTGCCCGGTTGATTGGAATGCTGATGCTGGCGTGGCTGGCAGCCGGGGTGGCACGGGCCGGAGTGACCAACCAACTCACCGAACTCGTCCTGCTCAACTACACCGGGTATGTAATTGAATCGGACGTCCTGAACGCGGGCGCGGGGTACGACCGGGACCATATCGAGGCGCGTGGGCGGGCGACGTTCACGAAGGTGGCGGGGGGAACTTCGAGTTTTGAGTACACGCTGCGGTTCTTCCTCGTGGACTCGGATGGCGTGAAGCAGCCGTTGTCGGGTGGCACGGACCACGTCGACATCGAGTCGGAAGTGACCTTCCTGGAGACGGCGGCGGCGGGATCGACCTTGCAGCGGACCTTCCTGGCGAACCTGACGCCGGCCGGGTTGCTGAGCCCGTATCGAGAGTATCGGGTGGAGGTGCAGTTGCTCCGGCGGCCGGTGGGGAACGTCCTGCCGCCCACGACGCTGGGTGCGGGCCAGACTCGGGTGGAGACGTTCAGGCGCTTCATCCAGTTCTCCGGTTTGCTGAGCGGGGATGCGCCGGTGCACGTGGTCCCGTTCATGGAGGGAGGCACGTGGTTCCAGGACTTCGTGGTGAATACCGACTCGCAGAACCGGAACCTCTCCGTGAACGCGACGGTGGAGGCTCACCGATACGACGGATTTGGCGAGGCCCCGGTGAACACGGACGTGCGGTTCCGGTTCTCGCTGCAACTGCGCGATGCGGTGAGCAACGAGCTGATCCCGCTGGCGGATGCCTCGATCGACGTGACGAACGCGCTGCCGAGCCACCTCAATGCCGCGCCGAAGAAGCCGTCAGTGACGACGTTCCATCCGCGGATCGAGTTCCGGCCGGCGGACGGGCAGCAGTTGAATCCGCTGCGGCAGTACAAGCTGACGCTGGGGTTGAATCACTTCGAGTCGCCCGGAGTAGCGATTCCGCAACTGGCGAACTCGTTCGTGATGCCGGCGAAGACGTTGCTCCAGTTCAACGGAAAGTTGTTCTTCGGGCCATTGGAGACGCGTTTCACGAGCATCGCGAATGCGCCGGCGCCGTTGGAAAACCAGCCGGGTGGCGTGCGGACGACGCTGGCGGTGGATGCGTCCTCCGGGACGATCCTGACGGACGCTAGCTATCACTACGGGGATGGCACGGCGCTGTCGGTACGATTGCAGACGAACGGGGCGGCCCTGTTCCTGACGGGGAGCGTGAACGCGACCAAGAACGGGCCGGACCCGGAGACGATCGGCACCGTGTCGTTGCACCGGCAGAACGTGCGCCTGACACCAGCCGGGGCGATTGCGGATCTGGCGGTGCGGTTGCCGGCGGGGCTGGGCTATCGAACGGCACCGGACCAGCGGTATCTCGAATCGTTGGTGCGATTCTTCAACGTGCCGCTCGACGCCGACCTGGCGCCGGTGGAGACCACCTTGGGCGTGAAGGGGCCGCTGTGGGTCGTCGAGGAGAGCAAGCCGTTCTGGTTCGAGGCGTCGTCGATGACCTGGATCCTGGCGGAGTCGCGCTTCACCTTCGAGACCACGGGCGCGACGCGGTACGTGCGGGCGACCGAGTACTCGGAGTTGGACAGCCTGCCGGTGCCGCAGCAGGAGCGCACCAAGCCTTCCAACGACCTCTACTGGCGTTCGGTGAGTGGCGTCGGCGCGGAGGTCCGCGTGGATGCGGATGCAAGCCGCGGGGCGCGGATGGACGCCGTGGTGAACTTCGATGGCGGAGCGATGCTGGCACATCGGCCTCTCAACGCGCTGGTCCAATGGACGAAGGGCGGAACGATGCGGATCGCGGATGACCGGGTCGTGCCCGAGGACAGTTCACTCGAAAACTCGTTGTCGGTCTTCGTGGCCTACGACCCGAACTGCGAGGATGCGGAGTGCGGCAGCCCGACGCAGCCCGAGATGCTGCAGATGGATCCGGTCGAGGCGCGGCTGCGGTTCACATCGGACGGCGGGTTGGTGGCGCCGGGCGTGCTGTTCTTCAAGAAGGGGCTGAAGTGGGGATGGATCCCGATGCAGGGTCGGCCGGCCTACGAGACCCTGTGGTTCACGAACGCGGCGTTCGCGATGAGCGGCGTGTTCCTGCGCGGCGACGAAGGCACGGCCAACGTGCAGGAATCGCCGGGAATCCTGCTGAACACGGGGGTGCGGGCTACGCAGGCGTCGTCGGTGGAACGTCCGGGGACGACGGCCTACCAGCAGGGGCAGGCGGACTATCCGGGAATGAACTTCCGGGTGCAGCAGGAGCCGGGCAAGCGGGCGGAGAGCGTGATCGCGGGCCTGGCGACCGGACCGTACACGCTGACGACGCGGGTGAAGTACTACGCGCGGGCGAGCGGCGTGAGCGGCATCCACGAGGCGATCAACGGGTCGTTTCCGACCAACCTCACGCTGTATGGGTATCCGTTCACGTTCAGCACCTACGGGCTGAACTTCCTCAGCAACGAGAACATCGATTCCCGGACGGACGGTTCCCTGAAGGTGCCGTACCCGTCGGACTTCACGCAGGACTTCCGGCGATTGCGCCTGGACTGCCTCGGTGGGCTGGAGGAAGCGGAGTTGCCGGCCGACCAGGGCGACCTGTTGAAGCAGCTGAAGTACTGGAAGGCGGACTTCATCACGCGGCAGCTGAACTTCGAGCGGAAGGCGGCGGACTTCTGCGATCCGGGCAAGGGCTCGCTGACGCTGGGAGTCAACGCGTGGGCGGGGTTCCTGAAGGAGCCCTTGTCGGGGACGCTGGGCTTCCTGCCGTCGGGCAACCTCATCACGACGGCGGACTGCGCGAAACCGGATGGCCCGCTGGACCTGCCGTTTGATTCGCGGCTGAAGCTGCCGACGCAGTTCCAGGTGCCGGCGGGCGGGGGCAAGGGCTATGCGGCGACGCCGGTGAACGACGCGTACCTGAACGACTTTAGATTCCTGACGAACGGGGCGGGCTACCTGAACCTCGCGATGAAGCTCGACGTGCCGTTGTTCGAGGACTTGCGGGTGCATGGGCATACGTCGGCCACCAAGGACGACAAGGAACCGCCGGTCCACCTCATGGGCGGCTGGCCGGACGAAGGCTTCGGCACGGACACGTTCAATTTCTTCACGCAAAACCCGTTCGACGAGGCGAACCGCGGGATGCCGGACGTGAAGGACCTGAAGCTCGAGCAATACCGCGCCGGCGTGGAGGGCAAGCCGACCCAGTACCGCGTCCGGGCGCAGAAGCTGTGGCTGGACCGGGTGCAGTTCGACTATCCCCTGAACTGGAACGGGGCGTCGCGTCAGTTCGCCGGCGTGGCTCCGAAGTCGATCAACCTCTTCGTGGTCTCGGTGGAGCATCATCTCAAGCACCTGAGCCACGATTCGGCCGACATCTCGTTCGGGGCCCAGTATGACGGGTTCCCGGTGGCCAACCTGGCGAACTTCGTCTTCAGCAAGCTGGAGGGATACGAGGAGATCCTGGAGGGGCTCGTCTCCACGGAGATCATGAACGCGGGCAACCTCGCGCTGCAGGAATTGCTGAGCACCAACCACCGCGATCTCTTCAAGGGCGCTTTCGACAAGTCGATGCCGCCGGCGATGGACGAGTTGCACGCGGCGTTGGTCGCGAACTGGGATCCGGCGGCGAGGACCTGGAAGAAGCCGGTGGCGGGCGTGGTCGCGCCGTTCTTTGCGGCAGATGGCAAGGTGCGGAAGGCCGTGATGAAGACGGTCGAAGGCGCCGAGGGCTTGCCGCTGGTGCTGGATGAGGTCGAAGCGCGCCTTGAGAAGGTGCGGCAGATGATCGCGGAGGTGCGCAACATCACGAAGGCCGCGGGCAACGGGAAGCACGTTGAGTTCGTGGAGCTCGCGGTGCAGGCGGCGAAGACCTACGCGAAGAAGGCGGATGATCCGGTGTTCGCGACCGAGGTGGAGAACCTGGCGGAGAAGGTGGGCCCGGCGCTCGACAACATCAGCGAGACCATCGGAAACCTGGACGAACTGCTGCAGGCGCTGGAGGCGGAGCTGGCGAAGGTCGGCAAGATCACCGCGGAGATCCAGGGAGAGATCGCCAAGATCCAGGGGCCGTTGAACCAGACCTTCGCGCAGATGCAGAAGGACGTCGTCGACTGGAGCGAGGGATTCGAGCCCGGGCTGGACGATCCCTTCGCGAACATGACGCCGGTGGCGATGAAGTCGCTGCTGCGCCAGAAGTGCGAGGACCGCTTCCACGGGAGCGTCGCGACCGAGATCTCCCAGCGGGTGTTCAAGCACTGGTTCTACGAGGTCGACGAGCGGGTGCGCAGCGCGATCGATTCCGCGTTCGGCGAGTTGAACGGGGTTCTTCGCGAGGCCCTGGCGCCGATCTTCTCCGCGGTGGACCAGCGGGTGACCGAGATGCTGGGCGAGGATGTCGGCAAGACGCTGGGGGCGGCGGAACTGAAGGGCCATGCCCACGTGAAGGGCGACTCGATCAACCTCCTGCGGCTCGACGGCAAGCTCGAGCTCAACCTGTCGGACAAGATGAAGCTGGCGGGTTACCTGCAGGTGAAGGAACTGAACTCCGAGAACACCGCCGCGGAATGTCTCCCGGGCAGCGGCAAGGCCGTGGAAGTGACGGCGGGAGCCGAGGACGTGAACCTGGAGTGGGCGTATCCGGGCCTGCGGGCCGGGCTGAACGCGAAGTTCGTGATGGAGAACCTTCCCGGTGGCACGGCGCTGCGGGGCATGGGCGCGGGCTTTGAACTCACGGGCAAGCTGAAGTTCGGCAACCAGTTCACCATCGAGGAACTCGGCGCCGCGATGATGTTCGGGGCGGAGGAGAACTACTTCAGCGCGGCGCTCGCGATGAAGGTCGGCAAGGGCATCGGCGCGAAGGGCGGCCTGATGTTCGGGCGGGCGTGCTCGGTGCAGCCGTTCTTCTGGGATCCGGACGTCAAGCAGGTGCTGGGCGATCCGCCGTTCACGGGCGCCTATGGCTACGGCGAGTTCACCATCCCGATCAACCAGTTGATGGGCATCAAGAGCACCTGCTTCTTCACGCTGACAGCGACGGTCGGAGCCGGCGTCGGCGTGTTCGCCGAGGGGCCGACCTACGTCGGGAAGATGAAGCTCGGGGTGCACGGCGAACTGCTGTGCATCGTGAACGTCACCGGCGAGATCGTGCTGGTGGGCGTGAGCAATCCGGAGGGTCCTCGACTGCTCGGCAAGGGCACCATGAAGGGTTGGCTGGGCTACTGCCCGATCTACTGCTTCAGGTTCGAGAAGACGGCCTCGATGGAATACAAGAGCGGCAAGTGGTCGCGCAGCGTCCAGTGAGCCGGAAACCCAGCACGATCCATCCTCCTTCAACCTGAATTCCAACATGAGACCCACAATCCTCCGATTCCTGCTGGGCGCCGCGGCGGCGCTGATGCTGGTGATCCCTGCGGCCGCGCAGGTGTTGCCCGACACGTTGTTCACTGTGGGAACGACGTGGCGCGACGCGCAGAACCGGGACTGGTCCTACCTGTCGTTGCAGCCCGCGGAACCGACCCAGCTCCAGGCCCGGAAACTGGCGGTGTACGGCAAGGCCGGCGACGCGAACTCCAACCAGCCCTACGAGCGGCGCGCGATCCTGACGGTGCAGACGGATCCCGCGATCCTGGCCTCGATCCTGAAGCGGGCGGAAAGCCTGGGCGATCCGGTGATCGACCTGTCCGGGCGCCTGGATGAACTGTTCGGGGACCTGGTGCCGGCTCCCACGCTGTCGCTGCCGCACAAGCTGAGCGCCGTGATCCGCGGCGTGATGGCGAAGCCGGAGGAGCATTACGGAAACCTGCTGATGATGGGCCGGCTGCACCCGTCGGTGAACCTCGCCCTCGGCCTGAGCCATGCGGAGTTGATCCCCAACAACGCGGTGATGACCTACGAGGTCCGCGACATCGACCTGGCTGCCAACCGGGACTTGGCCGTGCTGGGCCGCGTGACGGTGGAAGGCGGCAAGCCGACGTTGATGCCGGCGCCGATCGGGCTGGTCCAGGTGCAGGACGAGCGGGCCACGGGTCACCTGAACGCGCGGTTCCGCTGGAGCCTGACCGCGGATCACCAGCGACTCGGCCTTCTCAGCTACGGGTTCAACCTCTACCGCATCGACCGTGCATATGCGGTGGCCAACAACCTGCACCTCGCTCCGCCGTCGGCGGCGGTGATGTCGAACCTGGTCCGGACGAATCCCGCGGCGCGCCGCGTGAACCGGGCGCCGGTGCTGATGAACCTCGACATCCCGGCGGGCAGTGGGTTCGTGCTGGATGACAACTGGGTCGGTGACGAGGACGGAATCCCGTTCAAGAACGGCCAGCAGTTCTACTACTACGTCGCGGCCCGGGACCTCCTCGGGCGCGACGGCGGCATCTCGCTGCCGCTGCTGGTGACGATCTGTGATCGCGTGGGGCCGACGGCTCCGAAGATGCCGCTCGTCGGGAATCATCATGACTACGTCAACGGCGTGCAGAAGCAGCGCCTGCAGGTCACCTGGCCTGCGAAGGTCAGCACGCCCGAGGTGACGATCGTCGGGTACCGCGTGTACCGATGGAACACGCCCGATGAGGCGCTGAAGTTCGGCAATGATCCCGCGTTCAATGCCATCTCGCCGCTGATTCCCCACGTGCCCGGGAAGACGAGCTACACCTTCATCGACGACGCGAACAATCCGCCGACCATGCCCGTCGATGCGGGGAAGACGTTCTGGTACACGATCCGTGCCGTCGACAACGGGGCCTGCGGGCCGAACCACTCGCCGAACAGCGCTCCGGCGTTCGGTGTGTTGCGCGATCGCGAAGGCCCGGCGGCCCCGACGGGTGGCATCGTGATCAACTGCTGCAAGCCGGTCACGGTGGCGAACGGCTTTGAAGACGTGGCCTCGACCGAGGTGGATGCGGGCCTGGTCGAGATCGACCTCGTGGCGACCCGGGAACACCGGGGCGTGGAATGGGTGGAGTTCTACCTCTTTGGAAACGCGGCCGCGAACCGGGTGGGACGCTTCCATTTCCCGGCGACGGGCGACCGGGTCGTCCATCGCGTCCGTCTCGAACGGACGGCGGCGACGACCGGGCCTGCGATCGCGGCGTGGGCGCGGTTTGGCGTGCCGCGGGGCGTGGGCAGCGCCTCGGTGATGCTGGCGTTGCCGGGCGTTCCCAGCGAGCGGGCCGTGCGCGAGGCGCGCTTCCGTGGCTTGCTCCGTTGCTCGCCCGTATTGGTCGCCCCGCCTTCGACGACAGCGGGGGGCGGCGATCCCGATTGCCAGACCCATTTCCCGCGTCCCGGGCTGGGCAGTGGGAATGGTGGCGGCGGCAATGGCGTCGAGCCGACCGAGGGCCTGGACGTGGCCGTGGACCTCAAGCCGGGGACGCAGGAGTGGCGGTTGTATCGTCGCGTCGATGACGGCGTGCTGACGCTCTGGAAGCAGGGTCGTACGGATGCCGGGAAGACGAACCAGATCACGGTCGTCGATCAGGACCTGCCGGCGAACGCTTCCACGATCTGTTACTACGCCCAGTTGCTGGACGAGCACGGCAATGCGAGCCCGATGGCCCAGATCGGAGATTGCGTGGAGGTCGCGCAGCCGGCGGCCAAGCCCATCCTCGCTGAATTGATCCCGGGCGGGACGACGAACGAACCGACGCTGACGGTGCGTTGGTTCTGTCCGCCGGCGGGTGTCGATCGATTCGAGCTGCTGTTGGCGCGGGAGCGCGGTCTTCCGCCGAGCAAGCTGAACGACATCCTGACGGCGAACGAGAACGTGCCGGGGAACTTCTTCTCGATCGGCAATCCGCAGAAACCGAAGTCCTACGACTTCGGGAGCTATCGGACGCCCAAGATCGGACCCGGCTTCGGGCCTGGGCCGCAGTTCACGGTGACGTTCCCGGTGGAACGCCGGGCGAAGTACCACGTGCAGATCCGTTCGATGCCGCGCGGTGGTGGCGAGCGTCGGCTGAGCAACGCCCGCAGCATCCAGTGGAGCGCGGCCAGCACGGAGGGACAGGGCGGGCCGAATGTTCCGTGGCCGGCGCGGGAGTTGCCGGAGGTCCGCAGCGACGCGTTCGCTGGCAAGCTGAAGGCGGAGACGCTGGCGGGCGAGGTGTTCCCGGGAGTGGGCATCCTGATCGGCACGGTGCCGCTGGCGCACACGGCGGCCGCGGTGGTGAACGGCAAGCCCACCGCACAGTTGCTGGGCGACAAGAACCCGGTCCACTACGTGTTCCAACACGACCCTGGCAACGGCCAGAAGGAGGAGTTGCTGCCGCTCGTGCTCTATCGGTACCAGGTGGCGAATGACGTCTTCCCGAAGGTCTCGGGCGACCTGATCCAGGTTTCGCCGCTGATGGAACGGATCGTCACCCAGAAGGTGCCGGTGGGCGTGGGTGGCACCCAGACCCGGATCGTCGATCCGTTCGTCCGCATCACGCCGCCCGGGACCGGCGTGGCGCAGGATCCGCGATTGTACCTGGTCGACACCCAGCCGGTGATCCGGCAGGCCAGCTACGCCTACGTCGTCGTCCGATTCGAGAAGAACGGCGAGATCCGCGACGTGGTTCCCGTTCCGACCCTCCAGATTCCCTGAACCTTCGACATCCATGAGAACACACGAGAATTCGCGAGGCCGCGCCGGGATCCGGGCGGGAATGGCATGGGCGCTGGCGATGGCGGCGGCCGTGCGGGTTGGCGCCTCCTCGACCGGGACGGCGAGCGAGCTGTCCTTCACGGCGGACGTTGATGGCGATGGACGCCTGGACGCGGTGCTGGTGGATCGGGCGACGGGAGCGTACCGGATCGGTTACCAGTTGGTGGCGGATCTGATCACGTGGGTGCCGGCGCGGGCTTCGGGGATTGAAGGCGTCACCGGTGCTGGGCCCGGGCGGTTGCTCGCGCAGGACCGCGACGCGCTGGTGTTCACGGGGCCGGAGGCGAACCGGGTGAACGTGTTCCCGGCGGATTCGGTCCTCGATGCCGGGGAGCCGTTGTCGCTGTTCCCGGCCGGCATTGGTCCGGTGGCGGCGGTCGCGTTGGACATTCCGGGCAATCCGAACTCGGCGCTCGATGATCTCGCGGTCTTCAGCGCGTGGAACGGGACGCCTTCCGTCGGACGTCTCGCGCATGTGCGCAACACGGCCGGGAGCTTCACCCCGATCTCCGATGGTGCGATGGCAGCCCAGCCGCTGATGGCCACCCGCGTGCAGGTGAAGACGGCCGGGCAGATGCTGGTGGGATCCCTGGAGCGTGTCGGCGATCAGAACCGCTTCCGCGTGCTGCGTCCCGGGGCTGAGCCGCCGGTCGTCGTCGCGGAGGCGACGGGATTGCCCGGGGATGGATTCGTGCAGGGGTACTTTGGCGGAGCGTCGCTGGCGCAGTTGCTGTTCGTGCAGCGTGGCGTGGCCACGGTGAAGGCGCGGCGGGTGACCGAACCGCAGGCCGGGGTATTTGCGTTCGCGTCGGAACAGGTCCTGAACCTCGGTATTCCCGTGGGTGCATTGACCGTGTTGTCGACCACGCCGTCCCGGCTGCTGGTGGTGGCCGCGGATGGAACGACGGCGCGGATCCTGTCCTGGGATGGCGCGAACGCTCCCTTGCTGGTGCAGACGATCGATGCGCCGCCGGGAGAGACGTTGACGACGGCGGTGGCATTGCCGGGCGGTGGATTCCAGCTCTACCGGGGCATCGCCGGATCGGGGGTCTCGACACGGTGGGAGATCTTCGGCGTGCAGGGTGGTCTGCACGTCTCGAAGGGGGCAGGAGCGCTGCCGGCGGTGACGCCGCGGGCGATGGCGGCAAACGTGTTCCTGTTCTCGAACGATCCATTCGTCGCGCCCCAGCCGAAGCTGTTGCGCTCGCTGAACGCGTCGGACTGGTCGGGGGCGGTGACGATCGCGGGGAACCCGGCGCAGGTGAGCGTCTCGGCGGAGCGCTTCGGCACGGCGGCGCAGGGTCTCGACAATCCGGAGAACCGCGCGCTCGGAGCGGCTCCGGCGGGCGCGGCCTTCAGCCTGGCGAACCAGTACCGGCCGATGATCTCGATGATGAGCTACCTGCCGGCGTCCGGCGATCAGCCGGTGTCGGTGCGTTTGCAGCCGGCGGGCGGGTTCCAGCGGTCGGCGGTGCAGGCGGCCTTCGAGGCGGATCCGGCGACCGCGCAGATCCGCTACCGGACGTCGGCCTCGGCAAACTGGCAGTTGAGCGACGGCACGCCGCTTCCGATCGTCTCGGACACGGTCATCGAGTTCTTTGCCCAGCTCGCGGGGACGCAGGTCAAGTCGGCGGTCCAACGCGTGGCTTACACTTTTGCCCAGCCTCCGGGCGGGCTCGATACCGACGGCGACGGCGTCCCGGATTTCGTGGAGAAGGCACGGGGCCTGGATCCCGCGGCCGGCGCGGACACCGACGGCGATGGGTTCACGGACAAGAACGAACTCGTGGTGGGGACCGATCCGCTGGTCAACAAGCCCGAGGTGCCCGGCGCAGTGCCGCAGGACAGCCAGCGACTGGACGAGGACGCGGCCTACGACGTGGCGGTGGGGCCGAGGCCTTGGAACGGGCCTGCGGGTGCGTCGAGCCTGATGTTGCCCGACGTGGAGCTTGCCCTGCACGCCGTCGGCGGCGGGCGGTTGGACCTGCGCAAGACGGCAGCGCTCGGGTTGGCTGGCGTGGCGGATCCGGCCGTGCGGTTCGTCAGCGTGGCAGCCTCACCGGAGGTTCCCTTGATCGCGGTCTCGACCTCGCCGCACTTCGACCTCCAGACCGCTGGTGCGGACAAGCGCATCGGACGCGAGTTGGTTGGGTTGGTGGTGCCGCCGTCGACGCCGGTGACCCCGGTGGCGTATGTGCCCGGCAATGGGACTCCAGCAGAGGAGGCGGCGAAGTGGATCGCGGCGGCCAAGGCGGCGCAGGCGGGTTCGCCCCGGGTCCTGCTGAAGCGGGATCTGGACGTGTACGACACGCTGGGCGCGCTGTTGCTGGAGCGTCGGGTGGCGGAGTTGCTGGTGGCGCGTGGGGTGAAGGGATTCAACGATACCAACGTGACGCTCTTCCCGTTCCGGGCCGGGGACGCGAACCGCGTCGCACCCACTGCCGAGGAACTCGCGGGCTTGCGGGAGTGGATCGACGGGCCGCGGCCAGGTCATGACCTGCAGGTGTTGTTCTCGACGATCGAGCAGGCGGTGGTGCCGCCGGGATCCGCGGCGCTGGAGCCGTTGCGGTTGGTGACGCGCGACGTGTTCACGATCTCGAGCAAGAGCAACAACGCATCGCCGGGGCAGTACGACCTGCCGCTGGATGTGCTGCGCGGCTTCCTGCGGACCGGGCAGCTTCCGGCTGCCTATGCGGCCGTGACGACCGTGCCACCGGCATCGCGCACGGCGGCGTGGCAGGCGGCGAAGGCCTTGCTTGCAGGCCTGCCGGCGCGTCCGACGGTAACCCGGGAATTGATGGTCACCGGGAATGGGCTGGGCGATGAGTGCACGGTGCTGGAGGACGTCGGAACGCAGCAACCGGTCAGCCTGATCGTCGATGGCGGAGCGAAGTTCCAGTTCCCGGAGGCGTTCGAGACGTTGCCGGGCACGCGGATCGAGGTGTTCGCCTATGCCGATGCGCCTTCATCGGATTGCGCGGCGACCGCGCTGGAGGTGATCACCGCCCGGCTGACGGCGTTGCCGCCCGCGCCGGTGGTCGACGTGAACGGAAACCTCCTGCCGGATGACTGGGAGTGCTTCTTCTTCGGCGGCGTGGGCGACGGCAACGGGGACGGCGACGGCGACGGTTTCAGCAACCTCCAGGAGTTCCTCGACGGGACGGATCCGAAGGACCCGCTGTCCAAGTCGCAGAAGCCGGCGAAGCTCGAACTGCCTCCGATGGACATCGCGATCCAGGGCAACGGGGTGGTCGTGAAGTTCCAGTTCCCGCCGGAGTACATGAACTTCTTCGTGTTCTCGCTGGAGGGGACGGACAACCTGGGTGAACCGTTCGTGACCGAGGTCATCGCGAAGCCGGATGGGAACGGGAACTACGCGCTGTTGTTGCCCGCCGTCCAGAAGGTGCAGGCGTTCTACCGGTTGGCCCAGCAACTCAAGAAGTGACCTGGGAGTTTCAAGATTGAAGATTCAAGTTTGAAGCCCGTGTAGGCCGCGTGCCCTCACGCGGCGGGTCGTGGATCGCGCCGGGTGGGGGCACCCGGCCTTCAGTGGGAGTTGCCAGTTCCCAGAGGCCAGTTGCCAGACATCGACAAGCCTCCTGACGTCGTCTTCTACGGGCGGGGAAGGAGGAGAAGGCGTCCCGCCATCGTCTTCGACGTCAGTTCATGAATCAAAACGCCGCGTCGCAGCGTCGCCGATGGGAGTCTTCGCCGCTGGGACACTACCCGCCGCTGGCCCCATCACGAAACCAGGAGCCGTGAAACGCCGCGGGGCAGATCCAGACAGACGAGGGTGCCCCTGGGTGTGGGGCAGAAGGTGCCTGGCGTGAGCAGGGAGGAACTCGCGACGCGGCGCAGGTCCGGTCCGGCCTCCGAGGTGCCCATGCGGGTGGCTGGTGTCGCGGATGGGATGATGACAGTGAAATCCGGGCAGGCGAACGGCGCGTGGAACTGGAATCCTCCGCCGATGGGCGTGATCCGCGTCAACTCTCGCGCGGCCCAGTAGCGCGCGAGTTCGGAGAGCTTCATCCATCGGATGCGGTCGCGGTGATGTTCGTGGAGTCGGCGCACGACTTCCTGGAAGACGCCGAAGCCGAGTTCGCGTCCGAGCCACCAGATGCCGGTCCAGTGCGCCAGCATCAGGGCGGGTTCGCCTCGTTGAAGGACTTCGACGACGCGGCCTGACCGTCCATCGGCGCTGATGAAGCGGTCGGGACCGGCGGGTTCGACGTTGTCCCAGCCGCCCGTCCAGTCGCCGGTACATCCCACGATGCTGACGACGCAGCGCGGGTGGTCGGAGTCGAGGTCGGCGGCGTACTCGACGCGTGGGGCGACGCTTTCGGTGCCGGAGTCGAAGACGTGGCGGAAGTAGTGCGGGATCTCGGCTTGGAAGACGTCGCGCAACGACTGGAATGAAGCCTGGGCGAGCTGGGGAAGCGCTCGATTGCCGAAGCCACCGGGCGTGGTGATCCCCTCGCAGGGCAGGCCGATGTTCTTCAGGATCCCGAGGGCGTAGGCCATGTAGGCCGCGATCTCGTCGGCGCTGCGGCCTGTCGTCCATTCCCAGTTCTCCATGAACTTGAGGGAAAGCTCCGGATGCGGATGGCCGGTCTTGAGGTCGATGACGCGGGTGTGGGTGACCATCTCCGGGTGGATGTCCCAGTTGGGCATCATCACGTCGCGGACGAGTTGGATGCTGTCCTCAACCTCGCGACGCGACCAGCCGGGGAGTTCGCGGTCGAGTCGGCCGACGCAGGCGGGGTAGGGCACGATGCTGTACTTGCCCTTCACGCCGGCGGAGGCACACCACTCGCCGAACTTGCGGACGAAGGCGTCGGGGATCTCGACGGGCCAGTCCTTCCAGTTGCGTTGATAGACCTTGTTGGTGCCTCCCCAGGCGGCATCGAACTGCGGCATGGAGAAACGGTTCACGTTCACCAGGCAGGTCGAGTCGTCGATGATCAGGCCAACGGGAACACGGTCGCGCGGGTTGACGACGCGGATGCCGGTGGTGGCGGGTGGGCGTGCCCCCGCAGACTGCGCGAGCAGCGACGGGGCGTGGGCGGCAAGGAGCGCGCCGGAAAGGCCCGCGGCCGAGGCGTGGAGGAATTGGCGTCGGGGCAGCGGGCGTGGGTTCATGGCGGCTTGGATTCTTCAGCTACCGGCGCGGCCGAGCTTGAGCAGGCGTTCGCCGGCTTGGAGGAGCGTTTCCTCGCGTTTGGCGTAGTGGAAGCGGATGTAACGGTGCTCGGGTTCGCGGAAGAAGCTGGAGCCGGGCACGCCGGCGACGCCGACTTCGCGGATCATCCATTCGGCCGCGGCGGTGTCGCTCTGGAACCCGAGCGGCGAGATGTCGACCATGACGTAGTAGGCGCCCTGGGGTTCGGTGAACTGGAGGCCGGTCTTGCGAAGACAGCCGAGGAACACGTCGCGCTTGCGGGTGTAGAGTTCGCGGAGGCCGACGTAGTACGAATCGGGCAGTTCGAGTCCGGCGACGGCGGCTTCCTGGATGGGCGCGGCGGCACCGATGGTGAGGAAGTCGTGGACCTTGCGGGCCTGCGCGATCACGTGCGGTGCGGCCTGGACGTAGCCGAGCCGCCAGCCGGTGATCGAGTAGGTCTTGGAGAGGGAATTGCAGGTGATGACGTGGTCGGCGGCACCGGGCAACGCGGCGGCGTAGATGTGCTCGAGCGGTTCGTAGACGATGTGCTCGTAGGGTTCGTCGGTGATGACGAAGGCGTCGTGTTCGCGGGCGAGTTCGAGGATGAAGCTGAGTTCCTCGCGGGTGAACACCTTGCCGGTGGGATTGCCCGGGTTGCAGACGATGATGGCCTTCGGACGCTGGAGGAAGGCCCGGCGGAGTTCGTCGGGGTCGAATCCGAATCCAGGCGGGTGAAGCGGTACGAAGATCGGTTCGGCGCCGGCGAGGATCGCGTCGGCGGCGTAGTTCTCGTAGAAGGGCGAGAACACGACGACCCGGTCACCGGGGTTACAGGCGGTCATCATCGCGACCATCATCGCCTCGGTGGAACCGCAGGTGACGACGAGGTGTTGGTCGGGGTCGACCTCGACGCCGGAGAACTTCTGGATCTTGCGGGCGAGGGCCTGCCGGAAGTTGGGTGCGCCCCAGGTGACCGCGTACTGGTGGCAGGGGCCGCGGGCGGCGCGTTCGAGTCCGGCGAGGAGTTCTTCGGGTGGGTCAAAGTCCGGGAATCCTTGGGAAAGGTTGATCGCACCGTGCCGGTTGGCGAGGCGGGTCATCCCGCGGATGACGGATTCGGTGAAGACGTTAAGTCGATTGGCGGTGCGGGGCATGGCGGGCGGGCAGGGTTGGGAAAGGGGGACAAGGAAACGCCCGGTGCCGGAGCGGCACCGGGCGTGAGGTGCGGGCAGGGCTCAGCGGAACATCTTGTTCGAGCGATCGCCGCGGGACAGGAGGAACGCGGTGAGGTCGAGGATCTCGTCTTCCTTGAGCGTGTTCAACAGACCCTCGGGCATCGGCGACATCTTCGAGGCTTCGATCGACTGGATGTCGGTGCGCTTGATGTTGGTGAAGCCGCCGGGATCGGTCATGTCGGTGGCGAGGTTGAGCGTCTCGTCATTCATGTTGGCGATGCGGCCGACGACCGTCTCGCCGTCCTTGCGGGTGACGATGATCGGGGCGTATTGGTCGCTGACTTCCTTCGACGGTTCGATGATCGACTCGAGCAGGTCGCGCGGCGAGAAGCGGCCGGCGATGCCGGTGAGATCGGGCCCGACGGCGCCGCCCTCCGTGTTGAACCGGTGACAGGTGTAGCAACCGACCGCACCGAAGAGTTCACGGCCCTTCTCGTAGTTGCGGTTCCGGAGTCCCTTGGCGAGGACCGGGGCGAGGCCGTCAACGGTCCATTCCTTCACCGTGGCGCGGCCGGCGAGGAGCGTCTCGAGCGGCTTCTTCACGACGGGCTTGGCGTTGAGCACGGGCGTCAGGCGGGTCTTCTCGTCGGCGGAGAGCGTGGCGACGGCGTCGTTCTTGATGTCGCGGAGGAAACCGCTGAGGGACGCACCGCCGCGGAAGGACGCAGCCTTGAGGAACCATTCGAAATAGGCCGTGCGCAGCTCGGCCGTCCAACCGGTCTTCAGGTTGCGGAGAGCGCGGGCGTAGTCCATCTGCTCTTCCTGCGTGGGCGCCTTGAACATGACGGGCGCGATCTTCTTCGCCGCGTTCGGCGACTCGAGGAAGACGAGCATCTGGGCGAGCTCGGCGTTGAGGTCGCGGCGCGTGGATGGGAACAGCGGCTCGAACTTCGCGGCAAGCCGGGTGCGGGTCGCGTCATCGGGCTTGCCCAGACGCGTGAAGGCGACGCTGTAGGCGCGCAGGAGGTCGAGTTGCTGCGAGGCGTCGAGCTTGGCCCACGCGATCCGGTCGAGGGCGGCGACGACCTTCGGGAGGAGGCTTGGTTCGACGGCGGGATCAGTGGGCTTGCGATGGAACTGGTCGCGGCTCGTGGCGCGGGCGAGGGCGATCAGTGCGTGGGTCGTGGCGACGGGATTCTGCTCGGCCAGGGCGCGTTCCTGCCATTCGGCGACCGGCTGCCATTCGATGGCGATGCGGGCGGCGAATCGGAGGTTGCGGTCCTTCGAGGAGAGGAACGGCCACGCCTCGCGGACGGCGGCAGGATCCTGGCGACCATGGAAGGATTCGAGGCGCTGGCGCTGGGCGCGTTCCTTCTCGCCGCCCTTCATGCCCTTCGACGGAGCCGTCGATTCGGTGCCCGCATAGGTGACGCGGTAGAGGGCGGACTGCGTGCGGCGTCCACCGATGGCGAAGTACATCGCGCCGTCCTTCGGGCTGACGAGCAGGTCGGTGAGCGGCAGGGGCGAACCGGAAATGAACTCCTCGGTCGTCGCGGTGTACCCGGCGCCCTCGGGCTTGAGGTGGACGGCGTACAGCTTGCCGTACGACCAGTCGCAGATGTAGAGGGCTTCCTGGTATTTCGACGGGAACTTAGCGCCGTATCCGAAGGTCACGCCGGTCGGGGAGCCGGGTCCGATGTCGGCAACGGCGCCGAGGCTGTCGGCGTAGTAGGCGGGCCACTTGCCGGCGCCGGAGCGCCAGCCGAACTCGGCGCCGCTGACGACGTGATTCACCCGCGTCGGGCGATACCACGGGGTGTTCATGTCCCACTCCATGTCGGCGTCGTAGGTGAACAGCTCGCCGGCGCGGTTGTAGGCGGCGTCGTACTCGTTGCGGAATCCGGTCGCGATGAGTTCCCACGACTTGCCCTCGGGATCCGTCTTGGCGACCCAGCCGCCCGGGGCGAGGACACCCTTCATGAAGCCGTTGCCGTCCCAGAGGCGCGGGAGGAGGTGATCCTCGGACCAGTGCTTCGGGACGCGGGAGGAGTTGACCTCGGTGACCTTGGTCTGGTTGCCGGAGATGATGGTGAGGGTCTTGCCGTCCGGCGAAGGCAGGATGGCGTGAGGACCGTGTTCGCCGCCGCCATCGAGTTTGCGGAGGAGCTTCACCTCGTCGAACTGGTCATCGCCATTCGTGTCGCGCACCCGATACAGGCCACGGCCTTGGTAGGATTCGTTGGCGACCATCACGTACAGGCTGTCGAAGGCATACAGGAGACCCTGGGCTTGGCCGACCTCGATGTTGAGCGGGTCGATCTGGATGCCGGCGGAGGTGCCGGCGGGCGGCGTGGTCACCCGGTAGAGCTTCCCGTATTGGTCCGACACGATCAGGCGGCCCTTCGGGTCGAGGGTCATGGCCACCCAGGAGCCTTGTTCCTTCTTGGGAACGGTGTGGAGGAGTTCGACCTGGAAGCCCTTGGCGACCTTGAGTTGGTTCACCGGGGTGGCTAGGCCGGAGATCGATCCCTGGGAATGGACGACAACCGTGGGAAGGACGGCAACCGCCGCGGCGATGGCCACGGCCCGGCGCAACGATGCGAGAGCGGGGAGAAGCATGTGGGTAGATTGACGACGGGATGGAGGGGGAGTTTCAAGGGGCAAGTTTTCCGGGGTGGGGATGGACGGGATGGGGGAGAGGACAGACTGGGGAGAGAACAGGGTGGACAGGATGACGGGGATGGGAGGCGACAGGATGACAGGATGGACAGGATGTGTTTCGGAGAGATTGGGGAAGGTTTTGTCGCAGAGGCGAAGCGGCACAGAGGGGAACTCCGCTGGGGCCGGGAGCGTTGCCAATGGGATGTCGCATATGCGACATGCGGATGCAAATGGAGGGTGGATGGCTGCCGGGGTGGCGAGTGGGTGGATTTACAATGGGATGTCGCATATGCGACATGCGGATGCAAATGGGGGGTGGATGGGAACTCCGGGCTGGGAAGGGGGCAGGCGTGGGGGAAGGATGGGGAGATGAAGATGCGCGGCGGGGTGGGTTGGCGGGGTGGAGGCGTGGCGTGGCGGGTGGTTTGCCTGGGTTGGTATTTGGTGACGTGGGCCTCGGGGCGGTTGCTGGGGGCGGACGCGATGGTGGAGATGTTGGGGGCGACGTGTCGGGTCACGCACGATGGGCGGTCGGGGACCGGATTTTTCGTGGGGCGCGGGTCGGATCGGTTCCTGGTGACGGCGGCGCACGTGTTCGAGGAGTCCAACGGACCTGAGTGCCGGTTGATCGTCCGGCAGCGGAAGGAGGGAGGGGGCTCCGAGCGGCGGGAGTTGCCCATCGTGGTCCGACGGGAAGGGAAGGGCCTATGGAAGCGGGATCCGAAGGAAGACGTGGCGGCGATCCGGGTTGAGTTGCCGGCGGAGATCGATGTGGTGGCGTTGCCGGTGGAGCGGATCCTGAAGGCGGACGGTGCGGGGAACAGCCGGGTGGAAGTCGGGTTGGATGTGTGGCTGCCCGGTTATCCGGCGCAGTTGGAGGCGAACCCGGCGGGATGGCCGGTCCTGCGCAAGGGAATGATCGCCACGCATCCGCTGTCCCCGGTCGCGTCGGTGCCAACGATGCTCGTCGACATCCGGAGCTTTGGTGGGGACAGCGGTGGCCCGTTGTTCGCGGTGGTGGACGGCAAGCCCCACCTCGCCGGTGTGATTGTGGGGATGCAACGGCAGACCGATCGGACGGTGAGTCCCTTTGAGGAACGCACCGTGCACACGCCATTGGGCCTGGGAATCGCGGTGCAGGCCGATGTCGTGGCCCGCGTGATCGGTGGGCTTTAGCCTGAAAGCGGCAGTTGGATCCGCAGATGGCGCAGATGACGCAGATAATGAGGAGCTTGGATTGGGCGTGCCGTT
This sequence comes from Limisphaerales bacterium, assembly GCA_965284395.1. Lineage (GTDB taxonomy): Bacteria > Verrucomicrobiota > Verrucomicrobiia > Limisphaerales > UBA9464 > UBA6176. The sequence goes on from OZ260084.1 coordinate 4,066,912, forward strand.
CACCAGCAAGGTGACGTCTGCGCGAGCCTCGGGTGCTGGCATTTCTGCCCTTCCATCTGCGCAATCGGCGCCATCTGCGGTTAAACGAACTGCCGTTTCTAGGTTTAGCAGTCAGAGTTCCATGGCATAGCGGAGGGCGTCCCGAACGGCGTCCACGGTGGCGGGCTTGAAGCGTCCCACGGGCCCGCGCATTTCGTGATACTGGACGGCTTGCAGGCCTTGAACGTTGGCGAAACTCGTCTCGGTCAAGAAGTGGCTTCGGGGAAGCTCGACTTCGTACTTCGATCCCCGATTTTGGGTCGTGATTGGCACGCAAAGCGCCAATGCACGGGGCGGATCGTCATCCTGCCGGGAGACTACGATGAACAGGCGAACCTTGCCGGCGATTCCGAGATCCACCCGGTAAACCTCGCCGGGTTCAGGGCTCATAAAGCCCGTCGAGTGCTGCCTGACGCTTGGCGGTGGGCAGGAGCAGATCGTCGTTGTCGGTAGGTTCCAGCGTCACGGGAAAGGGAAGCCCCCTGCGCAGCACGACCTGGGTGAAGAACATCCGGATGGCCTCTGCCTGGCTCAGGCCGAGTTGCCGGAGGATGTCTTCCGACTCTCGTTTCAGTCTTTCGTCGACGCGGGCCCGGACTACGGCTTCTTTGGACGCCATGGCACAAAGGAGCACGTGCGGGCTACATCGTCAACGTCCGCTTCGTTGGGATGGGCGCATCTTGGCACTGTCCCCGAGACCGGTGGGGCGAGACTCCGTCGAGCCGCTCCAGAGCCTGAAACAGGCCCGAATCGGCTCGTGAGGACACTCGCCCCACCCAGCAAGCCCGCTTCGGCGAAGTTCGCGAGGCGGCCTCAGCAGGTGGTGCCGTTGAGTGTGAAGTCGAAGATGTCGAAGTTGCGGGGGTCGCCGTTGGCGAGGGCGAGGTGGGAGGGCTTCAGCGGGTGGCTGAAGACGAACGGGACCATTTCCTCGTATCGGCCGCCGTGGGAACGCAGGCCGCCCTCGATGACCTTGAGGTCGTGATAGGCGGGGGTGCGGCCGAGGACGACATCGCGACCGGAGCAGACGACGAAGTCGCCCATCCGATCGGGCGGGAGTTGCATGAGGACGGCAGCGGTATCGCGGTCGAGGGCTTCGGTGACGCCAGGGAGGGAACGGACCCAGTCGATGACGTGGTTGAGTTCGGGGCGGTTGGCTCCGGGGGCGGGGAGGTGGACCTGGGCGAAGGAGCCGAGGGCGCCGTGGTGGACGACGTACGGATCGGTGATCGGCAGGATGACGCGGAAGCCGGGACCAAAGCGCTTTTCGAGTTCGGACTCGAGGTAGATGACGTTGGGGGAACCATCGGCGCGTTGCTTGGAGTTCATGCCGTGGTCGGCAGTGATGCCGACGACGGCGCCGAGAGCGAGCAGGCGGCCGATCTCGGTGTCGAGGGCGGCGTAGAAGTCGAGGGCCTCGGAAGCGGTGGGTCCGTACTTGTGCTGCATGAAGTCGGTCGTGCTCAGGTACAGGAAGTCGGCCCGGCCCTTGGCGAGGAGTTCGACGCCGGCGCGGAGGACGTAGACGGAGGCCTCGCCCGAGTAGATCTGCGGGGTGGGCCCGGCGACGGCCTCGACGTCATCGATGCCGTGAGTGGGGACCTTGGCATGGACGGCCTTCTCGGAAGAGAAGGCGATGCCACCGAGTTCGATGAGGCCAGCGGCGAAGATGTCGCGGAGCTTCTCCTTGGCGGTGACGACGGCGACCTTGCGGCCGGCAGCCTGGGCGGCGGGAAAGATCGTCGGGCACCGGACGAACTTCGAGGAGTTCATCATCACCTCCTGGCCGGAGGCGGTGTCGTAGAAGAAATTGCCGCCCATGCCGTGGATGGCAGGTGGGACACCGGTGACGATGGAGGTGTTGTTGACGTTGGTGAAGGACGGCATGGCGCCGCGGGCGAGGCCGCGGAAGCCTTCGAGTTGCATGCGCTGGAGGTTGGGCATGCGGCCGCGGGCGAGGGCGGCGTCGAGGTAATCGTCCGCGCTGCCATCGAGACAGATGACGGCGACGGGGCGGTTCGGGAGTTGGTAGGACCGGTTGTTTACGTGGATCGTAGCCATGTTCTGGAGAGTGAGAATGTGGATCGGATGGAACGGATCAGGAACGGGGAAGTGAAAGGCAGGTGTCGATGATGTCGATGGCCATGTCGAGTTCGGCGCGGGTGAGGACGAGGGCCGGGGTGAGGGTGAGGATGTTGCCCATGGTGACCTTGAAGTTCAGGCCACGGCGGAGGGCGTCGTACATCACCTGCTCGGCGAGATCGGGGGCGGGTTCCATGCGGCCCTCGGGGGTACGCTTGACGAGTTCGAGGCCCATGAGGAGGCCGAGGACGCGGACGTCGCCGATGGCAGGGTGGCGTTGGCGGAGGGCCGTGAAGCGGGCGTGGGCGTGGCGGCCGAGTTCGGCGGCGTTCTCGACGAGCTTCTCGTCCCGGAGGACATCGAGGACGGCATTGGCGGCGGCGCAGGCGACGGGGTTCTTCTCGTGGGTGTAATGGCCGAGGGCGGTGTGCTGGGCAACGTTGAGGCCTTCGCGGGCGATGAGGGCAGCAAGCGGGAAGATGGCGCCGCCGAGTCCCTTGCCGAGGACGAGCATGTCCGGGACAACGTCATAATGCTCGCAGGCGAACATCCGACCCGTGCGGCCCAGGCCGATCGGGATCTCATCGAGGATCAGGAGGGCGCCATGGCGATCACAGGCGGCACGGACGCGACGCCAGTAATCCGGCGGCGGGATGAAGGGGGTGCAACGGACGGTTTCACCGATGACGGCGGCGACGTCGCCCTCCTTTTCGAGGACGTAGTCGATGTAATCGGCGCACTGCAGGCTGCACGTGGTGCCGCACTTGAACGGGCACTTCAGGGGTTCCGGCGGGGGGACGTGTTCGCAGCCGGGGAGGAGCGGGCCGATGCCCTTCCGGAAGACGGCTTCACCGCCGACGGAGATGGCGTCGAGGGAGGCGCCGTGGAACGAGTCCCACATCGAGACGAACTTGAACCGGCCGGTGGCGACGCGGGCGAGTTTCAGGGCCATCCCGATGGCGGAGGTTCCGCCGGGGGCAAACAGGACGCGATTGAGGTCGCCGGGGGCGAGTTCGGCGAGGCGTTGGGCGAGGGTGACGGCGGGTTCGCAGGTGTAACGCCGGGGGCAGAAGCTGAGGGTGTCGATCTGCTGTTTGACGGCCTCGATGACGCGGGGGTGGCTGAACCCGACCTGATGGACGTTGTTGCCGTGGAAATCGAGGAGGCGACGGCCTTCGACATCCTCGATCCATGCGCCCTCGGCCTTCCGGACGGCGTTGAGGCAGGGGGAGGAGAGGGACTGGTGGAGGAACGTGTCGGCGTCCTTGGCGAGGAGGGCGCGGGTGTCCTCGGAGAGGTGGGTGCGGGCGAATTCCCGCCTGCGGGGGGACAGGTTGATGTCGCCCTCGGAGCGCAGGGAGCTGAGGTCCGGGGTGGTGGAGGCGGCGGTCGGTGCAGGAATGGTCACGGCGCGTGTAGTAGGCAGAGCACGGTGCTCAGGAGGCCTACGTTGCGGCCGGGCGGGCGGGTGCGCCATACCACAAGTGCGGCATGGGGGTTGGGGATGGGACGGATGGGACCGATGGGACGAATGGGGGCCGATCCGCCGGATGGGGCGGATCGGCCGGGCCTGCTCAAGGCAGTGGCTCAGGGCAACTGGATGGCGCGGTAGAGGCGGTGGGGGGCGTTGGTGGTGGGGCCGTCCAGGTACTGGAGGATCGAGTTGGTGGGGAAGAACGGTCCGAGGTAGGACCAGTTCTCCAGGTCGGTGCTGATCTCGACTCCGTAGTTGACGTTGGTTTCGCCGGCGTAGCAGAGCCGGACGAGGCCGTCGGGTCGGATGGACGGGATCAGGATGTGGAGGGGCGGGAGGACGGTGATGGCGACGTTCTCGGAGTAGGCGACGGCGCCGCGGGTGTCGACGGCGAGCGCGGCAAGCCAGTAACGGCCGGGCGTGCAATTGTCCCAGAAGTGTTCGACGGGGTTGGCCGGGTCGTTGTCGATCGGGAATCCGTTGATGTAGAACTCGACGGCGAAGACGGAATCATCCGGGTCGGAGGCGACGGCGCGGAAGGGGATCGGGACGCAGGCGTAGTTCGTGTAGTCGTGCCGGAGGGTGGCGATGTTGGTGGTCGTGATCCCGTTGGTGCCGGTGACGATGTTGGTCTCGAAGGTGAACCGGTTCGTGGGATTCAGGATCCGGACGGTGGGCGGCAGGTTCGGGACGAATCCGGCGTAGCGGAAGGCTCGGCAGATGCCGTTCGAGTCGACGTAGTAGCCGATGCCATCGCGCCAGGTGATGGACGTGATGTCGGCGGTGGTGCCGGTGGAGAGGGCGGTCCAGGAGGCACCGCCGTTGGTGGAGACGCACAGGATGCCGCCGCGGCCGCCGATGAAGATCACGTTGGCGGAGGCGAAGGTGACGGTGAGGAAATCGGTGTTGGATCCGACATTCAGCGGACTCCAGGAGAGGCCGCCGTTGCGGGAGACGCAGACAGTGCCACCGGAGCCGAGGGCGATGCCGAAGTTGGCGTCCCAGAATCCGACGCCATAGAAGGTGCCGCCGAAGCCGCCGGTGTTGGCGGCGAACCAGGATCCGTTGCGGTAGTAGCAGATCGTGCCACCGGAGCCGACGGCCCAGGCGTATCCGCCATAGCTGTAGACCCCGTAGAAGTTCACGTTGGTGGGGATGCCGGAGGCCGGATACCAGGCTCCGTTGCGATAGACGCAGATCGTGCCGCGGGAGCCGACGGCGAAGCCGGTACCGTCGCGGTCGAAGGTGATGCCGGTGAAGTCCTCGGAGGTGCCCGTGTTGAAGGGGACCCAGGAGCGCCCGCCGTCGTAGCTGACGCAGAGGAGGCCGCCGGAGCCGGAGATCCAGTAGGCACCGCCGTAGAAAGCCGCGCCGGTGATCTTGTTGGTGACGCCGGGGATCGAGGAGAACCACGAGGCGCCGCCGTTGGTGGTGTAGCGGAAGGCCCCGTTGTCACCGGTGACGAACCCGAACAGCGAGTTCAGGAAGGTGATGCTGTTGAGCGGGCCAGCAACGCCGGGGCTCGCAATGCCCGGGACGGAAGTGAGGCCAGCGGTGACGGTGATGGTGGCCGGGTCACTGGTGATGGAGCCGAAGGCGTTGGAAGCGGTGACGCGGTAGGTCGCGGTGCCGGGTTGGACGTTCTCGAGGACCAGGCTCTGGCTGATGGCCCCACTGATGACCGAGCCATTGCGGGTCCATTCGTAGGTGATGGGAGCGGTCCCGCGGACGCCGAAGGTCAGGGTGACCTGCGCACCGGCAGGCACGGTCTGCGAGGCGGGCTGGGCGGTGGCCACGGGGGCCGGCGTGAAGATCTCGGTGATGTTCAGCTGGACCTGGGTCGCCGCATAATTCGGGACGAGGGTGGCGAGGGCCGGGTTCTCGATCGTGGCAAACGTGCCGGAGCGCGAACCGTGGGGAACGACGACGAACACGTCCGAAAGCGTGGGCGTGTAGCCATCGCGGAGCGTGAGGGCGAGGGTGCCGGCGAGTTGGGCGGCGCCGGTGACGGCGACCTGGTCGTACTGGTTGCCGGGGTTGCCCGCGGCGAGATCGAGTTCGATGCGGCCGGCGGTGCCCTGGGTCAGCGAACGAACGGTGAAGATTCCGACCGGGTTACCGGGGCGGAGCGTGCCGTTGTTCGTGATGGCGAGGGCGAGGTTACCGGAGCCGGCGACAAGGCCGTCGTTGACGAGGGCGATGTCCGTGCCGGCGTTGCCGAGGGTGGCGCCGGAGACGTTCAGGATGGAGTTGGTGCGATTGAACCAACGGGCACCGTCGAGGAGAGCGGTGGAGCCGGAAAGGACATCGACGGTGCCTTCGTTGTCGAGGCTGCCAGCGATCTGCCGATTGCCGAGGGAGTGGGTCCACTGGATGCCAGCCGGAACGCGGGTGGCGACCCCGGCGGCGATGCGGCCGCTCGTCCAGGACGAGGACGGGGTGATGGTGAGCAGGGCGTTGGTGCCGTCGATCAGGCCGTCATTGAAGGCATGTTGAGCAAACGTGGCGGTGCTGCCGGTGGCGAGTACGAAGGTTCCGCCGTTCTGGAGGTTCGTTCCGCCGAAGAGGGTCTCGGGGGCGAGGTGGATGAGCGTGTCGGCTCCGCCGACGCCAGCGACCGAGCGGCGGTTGTCGAGAACGGTCCACCAGTTCGTCCTGGATTCGATGAACACCCGGGTGCGGCCGTAATAGCCGATGCCGCGGAGCGGATCGTAGGGGCCGACGAGGGAATCGGCCTGGAGCCGGCCCGAGGGACGGATTCCCGAGGTGGCCGAGAGTTGGTGATCGCCGGGTCCGAAGGCGAGGGTCGCGTTGGTGGCAACGGTGACGACGCCGGCGATCGTGTTCGATCCACCGATGCGGGCGACGACGGTGGTGCTATTGGCGCCTACTTCGAGGGAACCGGTGGAGTTCAGCGGGGAGTTGAACTGGATGCTGTCGGGACTGCCGCCTGTGGTCACGAGCCGTCCCCGGTTGAAGAGCGTGGAATCGCCCACGACCTGACCCTGGACGAGGACAGTGCCGCTCGCTTCGTTGACGAGGGGTTGGTTCAGGGTGAGCCGTCCCACGATCTGGACCTGGCCGCGGTTGGTGGTGATGGCACCGAGGACGCGGTCCGTGTTGGCGGTGAAGCGTCCGCCGGATTCGATGAGGAGGACGCCGGTCGCACCGCCGCCGACGGTGGTGTCCTCGAGGGCGCCGAGGCTGCCGACATTGACGGTCCCGCCGAAGATCAGGTTGCCGCCGCGAAGGACGGGGCCGGAGACACCGGTGTCGGCACCGATCGAGAGGTTGAGGACGTTGGCGTTGGCGGTGTTGGTGATGAAGTAGGCCCCGACGGCGGTGATGAAGGCGGTGTCCGTCGATTCGGGAACGAGGTTCGGGGACCAGTTCGACGCGACGTTCCAATTGCCGCCGAGCGTATTGGTCCAGGTGATGTTGGCGGCGACAGGGCGGACGACGGTCAGGTTGGCGGGATTGCTGACGAGGGAGTCGTAGTCATCGGCGACCAGAACGGTATAGGCGCCGGCGTCGGCGAGGAGGAGGTTGGTGAGTTCGAGGGTGGCGTTCGTCGCGCCCGCGATGTCGGTGTTGTTGCGCCGCCATTGGTAGCGGAGCGGTCCGTTGCCGGTGGCTCCGACGGTGAACGCGGCGTTGCCGGCGAAGGGCGCGGAGAGGGAGTCGGGTTGGTCATTGATGACGAGGGCCGGACCGGCGGAGGACGTGTGGCGGAAGAACAGCCATTCCGAAGTGCCGGTGGCGAGCACGCTGCCCTCGCCGAAGCTGAGGGCGGGTTCGTCGCGGGTGGCATCGGCGAACATGGTGCCCGTGCCGATCTGGACGCGGTCCTTGAACAGGCGGACGGAATTGTCGGCGCCCGGCGTGCCGTTGAACTCGATTCGCCAGGTGTGGAAGTCGTCGGAGGTCGGGGTGGTGACCTTGGTGCCGGCGGTGAGGTCGGCGGTGTTGAACCAGACCTGCGACGAGGTGAACTGGAGGGTGGCGAGGCGGCCGTCGCCGCGCGTGAAGGTGACGGAGACCCAGCCGCGGGCGCCGCTCGTGGTCGAGCCGGGACCCATCTTCATGCAGAACTCGATGACGCCGTTGCTGGGGAAGCGGGCGGCGATGCCGGTCTTACGCCAGTAGAGGTTCTCGCCGATGGTGGCGGTGTCGATGAACCACGCGCCATTGGTGTGATACGTGTCCTTGCTGGTGCTGACGCGGAGGTAGTCCCAGTCCGGGTCGGTGTTCGTGGGGTTGCGACCGGAGCAGGCGTACCAGGCGCGGAAGGAGTCGGTTTCGAAGAGCGGGAGATCGAGCCCGAGCATGACCGGGGTGGAGGTGACGCTGCCGTACGAATTGGTGACGCGCGCGGAGTAATACCCGGTGTCTAGGTCGCAGCGGACGTTGTTGAGGGGCAGGGTGGCAGCGTTGGCTCCGGGAATGGCGACACCGTTGCGGAACCACTGGAAGGCGAGGGGCGAAGTGCCGGTGACGGTGACGGCCAGGTTCGTGTTGCTGCCGGCGGGAACGAACGTCGGTACGGGCGCGGTGACGATGGCCGGCGCGGCGATGTCGGGGACGGAATCGGCGGCGGGATTGGCGAACAGGTAGTCGACCTGCGCGTCGGAGAGGATCCGGTCGAAGACGGCGATCTCGTCGAGGCTGCCGGAGAAGGTGGAGGTGGGAGTCTCGCCGGACATGACGCCGCCGAGGAGGAAGCTGGCCGTGTTGGTGAGGATCAGGGCACCGGGCGTCGAGTGCTCGACGGGGGAGCCGTCGACGTAGATGGCGTTGCCGGAACCGTCGCCCCGGTGGGTGGCGACGATCTGGTGCCACTGGCCGTCATCGACGTTGGTGGTCGAGCGGGGTTCGGTGCCGGAGCCTGCCGGGGTGGTGGCGTACCAGGAAGCCTTGCGAGCCTGACCGTTGGCGCCGGAGGCATTGAGGTTGAGGGCGTATCCGTTGTTGTAGGTGAGCGTGTGCTTCGAGAGGTAGGAGGCGAAGCCGTTGGCGTTGGGGGAGGATTTCACCCAGGCGACGACGGTAAAGTCATTCGTTCCGAGGCTGAGGACGCGGCCCATGTTCACGTGACCGTTGTTGGTCCGGTTGAACTGGAGCGCGCGGCCGGCACGGCCATCGGCGATCGAGGTGATTCCGGCGGGGGAGTTGGTGCCGTCGTAGCGGTTCGGGGTGACGTCGAGGACGACGGGGGAATCAGCAGGTTCATCGAGATGCCAGCGAGCGATCGGCAGGACATCGCCAGGATTCGAAGCGAGGGCCGGGCGGACATTGAGTCGGGCGATGCGTGAGGTGGTGGCGCCGAAGTCGTTCTCGGCGATCAACCGGTACCCGGCGGCATCAAGGATCGAGACCGGACCGACGTTCAGGTTGGTCAGGGTGGCGCCGGGGATCTCGGTGCCGTCCTTCTGCCATCGGAAGGTGATCGGATCGGATCCGGTGACGCTGGCGCCGAAGGAGCCGGACGCACCGGAGTCGAGGGTGAGGTCGGCGGGTTGGCCGACAAGGGTGGGCGCGGAGCCCTCGAACAGCTCCTTGAGGTTGAGCACCACGTTCGTGGTGGAGTAGGCGGCCTCGACGACGCCATTGGCCGGTTGTTCAAGCGGGTTGAACGTGCCGGTGCGGGCGGTGGTGGTGAGGACGACGTACTGGTCGTTGGTGCCGACGCCGGGGAGGAGTCGGACCTTGAGCTTGCCGGCGACGGAGGCGGCACCGGTGACGCGGATCAGGTCGGTGTTGGTGCCGGCGATGCCGCGGCCGACATCGACGGAGAGGGTTCCGGCGGTCTGGTTGAACGAGGGGAACTGGAGGACGCCGACGTTGCGGCCGGGCGCGACGGTGGCGCCGTTGTTGACGAAGGGCAGGCCGAACTCGCCGTTGCCCGAGAGGGTGCCGCCGGTGAACTCCGAGGTCGTAGCGGAGCCGGCAACCTTGCCACCGGCGAGGGAGAAAGTGCCACCTGCCTGCCGGAGAACGGAGCTGCTGTACGTCTGGGTGCCGCCCGCCAGGGTCCAGGTGCCGTTGTTGGTGACGTTGGCGGAGGCGAAGGAGAAGTTGGTGGAGAAGGAGAGGGAGCCGGAGTTCAGGAAGGCGGGGCCGGCACCGAATCCGGCCCAGGCGAAGGAGGACAGGGCGGAGATGGTGGAGGAGCCCCGGAGGTCGAGTTGGCTGCCGTAGTTGCCGAGGAGTCGGCCGGCGCCGGACCAGTTGAAGGAGCCGAAGACCTGGATGTGGCCGGGGCGATTGCCGTCGTAGGTGGAGATCCCGTGATCGGCGGTGCCGGTAAGATTGAGTTGGCCGGAGGCGGGAATGATGAGGACGGGCGGGGTGCCGGCGACGGTGTTGTCGCGATTGATGCCGCCGTCGTTCCACCAGACGTTGGTGGCGGTGAGGAGCGCGCCGCGGAGCTCGCCGTTGGTGAGGGCATAGGTGCCAATGGAGGACGGCGTGGTCATCACCCACGTGCCGCCGGACTGGTTGTAGCGGGGGAAGGTGATGTTGGTGAGCTGCCGGACGATGCCGCCGGACTGCCAGAGCGAGGGTGTGATCAGGTCGATGGTCCGGAGGGAAACATCACCGGCACGGAATCGCAGGCCGTTGGCGGGAGCGGAGACGGGGCCCTCGATGAGGGCGACGGTGCCGGAGTCGAAGGCGAGGATGGCGTTGGCACCGAGGGAGGCGTTGCCGGCGTGTCGGAAGTTGGAGTTGGCGACGGCGATCTCGCCGGCGGCCTGGGACCAGGCGTTGAGGTTGGTGACGTTGGCGGAGGCGAACGTGAAGTTGGTGGAGAAGGAGAGGGAGCCGGAATTCACCAGTACCGGGCCATTGCCGAACCCGGCCCAGGCATAGGAAGCGGGTGCGGTGACGGAGGAGTTGCCGAGCAGTTCGAGGCGCGAGGCGTAGTTGCCGAGGAGTCGGCCGGCGCCGGACCAGTTGAAGGAGCCGAAGACCTGGATGTGACCGGGGCGATTGCCGTCATAGGTGGAGATCCCGTGGTCGGCGGTGCCGGTAAGATTGAGTTGGCCGGAGGCGGGAATGATGAGGACGGGCGGGGTGCCGGCGACGGTGTTGTCGCGATTGATGCCGCCGTCGTTCCACCAGACATTGGTGGCGGTGAGGAGCGCGCCGCGGAGCTCGCCGTTGGTGAGGGCATAGGTGCCGATGGAGGACGGCGTGGTCATCACCCACGTGCCGCCGGACTGGTTGTAGCGGGGGAAGGCGATGTTGGTGAGCTGCCGGACGATGCCGCCGGACTGCCAGAGCGAGGGTGTGACCAGGTCGACGGTCCGGAGGGAAACATCACCGGCACGGAATCGCAGGCCGTTGGCGGGAGCGGAGACGGGGCCTTCGATGAGGGCGACGGTGCCCGAGTCGAAGGCTAGGATGGCGTTGGCACCGAGGGAGGCGTTGCCGGCGTGTCGGAAGTTGGAGTTGGCGACGGCGATCTCGCCGGCGGCCTGGGACCAGGCGTTGAGGTTGGTGACGTTGGCGGAGGCGAAGGAGAAGTTGGTGGCAAAGGAGAGGGAGCCGGAATTCACCAGTACCGGGCCATTGCCGAACCCGGCCCAGGCATAGGAAGCGGGCGCGGTGACGGAGGAGTTGCCGAGCAGTTCGAGGCGCGAGGCGTAGTTGCCCAGGAGTCGGCCGGCGCCGGACCAGTTGAAGGAGCCGAAGACCTGGATGTGACCGGGGCGATTGCCGTCATAGGTGGAGATCCCGTGATCGGCGGTGCCGGTAAGATTGAGTTGGCCGGAGGCGGGAATGATGAGGACGGGCGGGGTGCCGGCGACAGTGTTGTCGCGATTGATGCCGCCGTCATTCCACCAGACGTTGGTGGCGGTGAGGAGCGCGCCGCGGAGTTCGCCGTTGGTGAGGGCATAGGTGCCAATGGAGGACGGCGTGGTCATCACCCACGTGCCGCCGGACTGGTTGTAGCGGGGGAAGGCGATGTTGGTGAGCTGTCGGACGATGCCGCCGGACTGCCAGAGCGAGGGTGTGACCAGGTCGACGGTCCGGAGGGAGACATCACCGCCGCGGAATCGCAGGCCGTTGGCGGGAGCGGAGACGGGGCCCTCGATGAGGGCGACGGTGCCGGAGTCGAAGGCGAGGACGGCGTTGGCACCGAGGGAGACGTTGCCGGCGTGTCGGAAGTTGGAGTTGGCGACGGCGATCTCGCCGGCGGCCTGGGACCAGGCGTTGAGGTTGGTGACGTTGGCGGAGGCGAACGTGAAGTTGGTGGCAAAGGAGAGGGAGCCGGAATTCACCAGTACCGGGCCATTGCCGAACCCGGCCCAGGCATAGGAAGCGGGTGCGGTGACGGAGGAGGAGCCGAGCAGTTCGAGGCGCGAGGCGTAGTTGCCCAGGAGTCGGCCGGCGCCGGACCAGTTGAAGGAGCCGAAGACCTGGATGTGACCGGGGCGATTGCCGTCATAGGTGGAGATCCCGTGGTCGGCGGTGCCGGTAAGATTGAGTTGGCCAGAGGCGGGAATGATGAGGACGGGCGGCGTGCCGGCGACGGTGTTGTCGCGATTGATGCCGCCGTCGTTCCACCAGACGTTGGTGGCGGTGAGGAGCGCGCCGCGGAGTTCGCCGTTGGTGAGGGCATAGGTGCCAATGGAGGACGGCGTGGTCATCACCCACGTGCCGCCGGACTGGTTGTAGCGGGGGAAGGTGATGTTGGTGAGCTGCCGGACGATGCCGCCGGACTGCCAGAGCGAGGGTGTGATCAGGTCGATGGTCCGGAGGGAAACATCACCGGCACGGAATCGCAGGCCGTTGGCGGGAGCGGAGACGGGGCCTTCGATGAGGGCGACGGTGCCCGAGTCGAAGGCGAGGATGGCGTTGGCACCGAGGGAGGCGTTGCCGGCGTGTCGGAAGTTGGAGTTGGCGACGGCGATCTCGCCGGCGGCCTGGGACCAGGCGTTGAGGTTGGTGACGTTGGCGGAGGCGAAGGAGAAGTTGGTGGAGAAGGAGAGGGAGCCGGAATTCACCAGTACCGGGCCATTGCCGAACCCGGCCCAGGCATAGGAAGCGGGTGCGGTGACGGAGGAGTTGCCGAGCAGTTCGAGGCGCGAGGCGTAGTTGCCCAGGAGTCGGCAGGCGCCGGACCAGTTGAAGGAGCCGAAGACCTGGATGTGACCGGGGCGATTGCCGTCATACGTGGAGATCCCGTGGTCGGCGGTGCCGGTGAGGTTGAGTTGGCCAGAGGCGGGAATGATGAGGACGGGCGGGGTGCCGGCGACGGTGTTGTCGCGATTGATGCCGCCGTCGTTCCACCAGACGTTGGTGGCGGTGAGGAGCGCGCCGCGGAGTTCGCCGTTGGTGAGGGCATAGGTGCCGATGGACGACGGCGTGGTCATGACCCACGTCCCACCGGACTGGTTGTAGCGGGGGAAGGCGATGTTGGTGAGCTGTCGGACGATGCCGCCGGACTGCCAGAGCGAGGGCGTAATCAGGTCGACGGTCCGGAGGGAGACATCACCGCCGCGGAATCGCAGGCCGTTGGCGGGAGCGGAGACGGGGCCCTCGACGAGGGCGACGGTGCCGGAGTCGAAGGCGAGGATGGCGTTGGCACCGAGGGAGGCGTTGCCGGCGTGTCGGAAGTTGGAGTTGGCGACGGAGATCTCGCCGGCGGCCTGGATCCAGGCGTTGAGGTTGGTGACGTTGGCCGAGGCGAACGCGAAGTTGGTGGTGAACGAGACGGACCCTGAATTCACGAAGACCGGGCCACCACCGATGCCGGCCCAGACAAAGCTGGACGGGGCGGACACGTTCAGGACGCCGGACTGCTGCCAGGTCGCACTGCTGTAGCCCACGATGCGACCGGTTCCGGACCAGGTGGTGGTTCCGAAGGTGTTGAGGCGCGCATTGCTGAAAGAACGGTCGCCGGTCCCGCTCAGGGTGACGTTGCCCGCAAAATTGAAGGTGCCCGCACCGGCGATGGTGCCGCCGGACCACTCAAACGGGGCGTTGGTGGCGAAGCTGGCGGTGACGCCCAGCGTCAGGGAGCCCGATGGCGTCAGCCGCAGCGTCTGCGCGCCCGAGCTGGCGCCTACCTGAAGTTGGGTGATCGAAGCCGCGGACTCGATGTTGACGATGTAGGTGCCGGGGGTGGTGATCTGGGCGGTATCAGCGGCTGCCGGTACCTTGTTTGGTGACCAGTTGGCGGCGACGGACCAATTGCCACCGGCGGTGTTTGTCCACGTCACGGTTTCCGCTTGGCCGCGGAAAAGCGATGGGCACACGCAGGACAGGATCAGCAGGAGGCGCTTCAGGACGGAGTTCATGCAGTAGAAACAGGCGCCGCCGGAGCGTCGGGGGTGGGATGCATCCCCGGGAAGCTGCGGCGGCCCCGCATGGATACCATTGAAGGGTACGTTGGGTGAAACCCGAATACGTGTTGATACGTAGGGAGGAAGGTCGGGATGGCGAGGTACTTGTTGGCTTTGGAATTGGCTTGGGAAGGCAACGGGGACGTTGCCGCTCCGACTGGAGAGGCTTGGGAGAGCCGGATCCTACAAAGAGGGGGCCGGAATCTGCCATGGCACCTGTTGAGGGAGGTGTGGCAGGTTGTCGGCATGTTCGATTTCCTCGCCGAGTCACCTCAGGACCGGGTGCGTCTGTGCGGGCGGGGGGCGTCGAGGAGGGAGTTCCTCCAGGTGGGCGCCTTGGCCGCGATCGGGTTGTCATTGCCGCAATACCTGCAGGCGCGGGCCGAGGGGCGGGTGAGCGGTGGGAATGACCGGCGATCGTGCATCATGATCTTCAATCTCGGAGGGCCGAGCCACATCGACCTGTGGGACATGAAGCCGGACGCACCGAGCGAGATCCGGGGACCCTTCAATCCGATCCGGACCAAGTCGGACACGTTCGAGATTTCCGAGTTGCTGCCGCGGCACGCGCAGATTGCAGACCGGTTCTCGCTGGTGCGTTCCTGTCATCATGACGGGGCGGCGGTGCATGACGCGGGTTGGCAGATGATGCAGACGGGACGGCGGTTCACGGGAGGCATCCACACGCCGCACGTGGGTTCGGTGGTGTCGCACCTGCGGGGGCGTCGGACGGACCTGCCGCCGTTCGTGGTGTTGCCGCAGTTGATGGGGCGGGGCGGTGGGAACCTGCCGAACGGGCAGGCGGGCGGATTCCTGGGGAAGGCGCACGATCCCTTCGCGTTGATGGCGGATCCGTCGCAGAAGGACTTCAAGGTGCCAGACCTCCTGCCTCCGGATCAGATCGGGGCGCACCGGTTGGAGCGTCGGCGCAAGATGCGGGAGATCGTGGAGCAGACGGTGGCGGAGTTCGAGGCGAGCGAGGATGCGCGGTTGCTGGACGAGAACTTCCACGCTGCGTTCCGGATCATGACGAGCGAGCAGGCCCGCACGGCGTTTGACCTCGGGCGCGAGCCGATGGCGGTGCGGGAACGTTACGGGATGAATCGGTTCGGGCAGTGCTGCCTGCTGGCGCGTCGGTTGGTGGAGAGCGGGGTACGGTTCGTCACGATCAACACGTTCCTCACGGTGTTCGACGAGATCACGTGGGATATCCACGGGTCGAAGCCCTTCACGTCGATCGCGGGCATGAAGGACATCGTGTGTCCGATGTACGACCAGGCCTACAGCGCGTTGATCGAGGACCTGGCGCAGCGGGGCCTGCTGGACGACACGCTGGTGGCGAACCTCTCGGAGTTCGGGCGGACTCCCAAGGTCAACCCGGCGGGTGGTCGCGATCACTGGCCACAGTGTTTCACGTCGTACTTCGCCGGCGGTGGTGTGAAGGGAGGGCGGGTGGTTGGTGCGAGTGATCCAATCGGCGGGTTCCCGGCGGAACGGCCGGTGAAGCCGGGGGACATCGTGGCGACGATCTTCCATTCGCTGGGGTTGAACCATGCGTCGCACCTCTCGGGGCCGGGCGGGCGACCGTTCCCGCTGACCGACCTGGGCACGGAACCGATCAAGGAGCTCTTCGCATGAGGCTGCGTTCCTGGATTTCGTGGATGTTGGGTTCGGCGGTTGGCGTGGTCGTCCAGGGCGCGACACCGGAGCCGAAGGTGTCGTTCCGGAACGACATTGTTCCGATCCTTTCGAAGGCGAACTGCAACGGCGGCGGTTGCCACGGTGCGATGGCGGGGAAGGGTGGCTTTCGGCTTTCCTTGTTTGGGTACAATCCGGAGGCGGATCACCTCGCGATCACGCGGGAGGCGCAGGGGCGGCGGGTGGAAGTTTCGCAGCCGGGCTTGAGCCTCCTGTTGACGAAGCCGACCACCACGGTGGCGCACAAGGGCGGAAAGCGGTTCGACGTTGGGTCCGACGACTACAACACCATCGCGCGATGGATTGCCCAAGGCGCGCCGGGGCCTCGGCCGGACGACGTGCGGATGACTTCACTGACGGTGACTCCGGGCGAACGTTCCGTGCGCACGGGGGAGTCGATGGTCCTGCGCGTGGAGGCGGGCTTCAGCGACGGTCGGATCCGGGACGTGACCCGCTGGGCAAAGTTCACCTCGGCGGACGAGACGGTGGCTTCGGTGGACGGGGACGGGAAGGTCCAGGTCATCGGGCCGGGCGAAGGTGCGGTGACGGCGTGGTACTCGTCGCGGATCGTCATTGCGCGGATCACGTCGCCGTATTCGAACGCGGTGCCGGCCGAGGTCTATGCGTCAGCCCCGCGGTCGGGCTTCATCGACGAGCTCGTGCTGGAGCAGTTGAAACGGTTGAACCTGAAGCCGTCGCCCCCGGCCGGGGACGAGACCTTCATCCGACGGGCGACGCTGGACACGATTGGCCGCTTGCCGACGCCCGAGGAGGTGGCGGCGTTCGTGGCGGACAGGGGTGCGGACAAGCACGGGCGGTTGGCGGACCGCTTGATCGGGTCGCCGGAGTTCGTGGATTACTGGGCCTACAAGTGGTCGGACCTCCTGCTGGTGACGGGGGCGAAGCTTCGACCGGCGGCGGTGAAGGCCTATTACGGATGGATCCGGGACCGGGTGGCGGACAACACGCCGTGGGACCGGTTCGTTCGGGAGGTGGTGACGGCGAAGGGGTCGTCGGTGGAGGAGGGGGCATCGAACTTCTTCGCGGTGCACCAGGATCCGGAGTCGATGGCGGAGAACGTCAGCCAGGCCTTCCTGTCACTTTCGATCAACTGCGCGCGCTGCCACAACCACCCGTTGGAGAAGTGGACGAACGACCAGTACTACCAGTTCGCGAACCTGTTCTCGCGGGTGCGCGCGAAGGGTTGGGGTGGGGATGCACGGAACGGGGACGGCAAGCGGGACCTGTATGTCGAGGCGTCGGGCGACCTGATCCAGCCGCGGACGGGCAAGCCGCAGCCTCCGGCGCCATTGGATGCGCCGGCGATGGACCTGAAGGATCCGCGGGATCGACGGGAGGTTCTGGCGGATTGGCTGACCTCGCCGGGGAACCCGTACTTTGCGCGGGCGATCGTGAACCGGGTCTGGGCGAACTTCCTGGGGGTGGGGTTGGTGGAGTCGGTCGATGACCTTCGCGCTTCGAACCCGGCCTCGAACGAGCGGTTGCTGGCGGCCTTGGCGGCGCATCTGGTCGAGCAGCGGTTTGACCTGCGGAAGCTGATGCGGGCGATCCTGGTGTCGCAGACGTATCGCCGATCGTCGGAGATCCTGCCGGAGAACCGGGACGACCGTCGGCACTATTCGAGGTTCTTTCCCCGGCGGCTTTCGGCGGAAGTATTGAGCGATGCGATCGCGGAGGTGACGGGGGTTCCGGACCAGTTCACCGAGTTGAACTTGAACGATGGATCGACCGAGAAGACGACGTTCTACACCAACACGACGCGTTCGGTGCAGTTGTACGACGCCTCCGTAAAGTCCTATTTCCTGAAGACGTTTGGGCGGAACCAGCGCGAGATCACCTGTGAGTGTGAACGTTCGAACCAGCCTTCGTTGGTGCAGGTGCTGCACCTGTCGAATGGCACGACGGTGAACGACAAGCTGGCGTCGAAGACAGGACGGTTGGTGAGGTTGCTCGAATCGGGCGCGGATGCCGGGCGGTTGGTGGATGAGGTGTATCGGAGGGCGCTGGCGCGGGCGCCGCGGCCGGAAGAGCGGCGGGCTTTCGGGGACGTGTTCCGCGAGACCGGCCCGGAAGAGCGGAAGGCCGTGGCCGAGGATCTGTTCTGGTCCGTGCTGACCAGTCGGGAGTTCCTGTTCCAACACTGAACCGGGAGCGCATGATGAAACCGAGGATGTTCGAGCGGGGCTGGGTGGGGATCGCGTGCTTACTCGCGGCAGGGTGGTTCGCGGCGGTTCGAGTCGAGGCGGCGGTTAATTTCGAGCGCGAGGTTGCGCCGATCCTCAGGACGCATTGCGCGGGTTGCCACAACGACGCGGATCGGGAGGGAGAATTTTCGGTGGAGACGCTGGCGTCGTTGCGGAAGGGCGGCGACAAGGGCGAGACCATCCGCCCGGGCCATGCCGAGGATTCGCTCCTGATCAAGCTGGTCGAAGGTCGGGCGAAACCGTCGATGCCGCCGAAGGATGAGCCGAGGGTTCCAGTCGCCGAGGTGGCGGTGCTGCGGAAGTGGATCGACGAAGGGGCGATGGGACCTGCGAAGGATGAGTCGATCCTGAGCCGGATCGCCGTGCCGGAGGTGGCGGTTCCGGCGGGGCAGGAGCGCCCGTTGACGGCGGCGGAGTTTTCCCCGGATGGCGGGATGCTCGCCGTGGGCATGGCGGGCCGAGTGGAAATGCGGGATCCGACGGGGCGGCGGGTGAGGCGGGTGATCGACGCAATTCCGGGGAAGGTGAACGCCGTTCATTTCTCGAAGGACGGGAAGCGCCTGCTGGTGGCGGCTGGGGTGGCCGGATTGAACGGCATGGCGCTCGTGCACGAGGTGGCGAGTGGGCGGCGGGTGGCCACGTTCGGCGGGCATCGCGACGCGGTGCATGACGCGGAGTGGTCGCCGGACGGCCAATGGCTGGCCACGGCGGGCTATGACCGCAGCGTGCGATTGTGGCGGGTTTCGGATGGCGGGCTGGTTTGGTCGAATTCGGTGCACAATGGAGCGGTGTTCGACCTCGCCTTCGATCCGTCGGGAGCGGTGCTGGCCTCGGCGAGCGCGGACCAGACGGTGAAGCTCTGGAGGGTTCGCGACGGCGTGCGCCTTGATACGCTGAACCAGCCGCAGGGCGAATTGAGTCGGGTCCGGTTCACGCCGGACGGATCGCAGATCGTCGCGGTGGGAGCGGACCGCCGGATCCACCAGTGGCGGTTCGTCTCGCGGGAACAGCCGGCGCTGAATCCGGTGGTGGCGTCGCGCTTCGCGCATGAGGCAGCGATCCAGTCGATGGGCCTGACGGCGGATGGCGCTTTCCTGGTGACGGGGGCTGCGGACCGCATGCTGAAGGCGTGGCGGTTGCCGGAACTGGTCGAGGTCAAGGCTTACGAGGTGCAGTCGGACGTGGTCACGGCGGTGGCGCTGTCGCCGAAGCGGGCGCGATTCGTGGCGGCTCGCATGGATGGTTCGGTGCAAGGGTATGACTTGAAGTTCCCGAAGTCGGGGGCGGAGGTTTCGACGACGGCAATGGCGGCGCGGCTGCCAGGTGGGGCATCGGGGGCGACGACTTCGACGGGCTCGCTGATTCCAGCCGGGGTGACCGAGGAACGGGAGTCGAACGACACGGTGACGACGGCGCAGGAGGTGCCGGCGCGGGTGCAGGTCCGTGGACGACTGGGGAGGGCGGGGGACGTGGACCATTTCGCCTTCCGTGCGAAGGCGGGCGACGAACTGATCCTGACTGTGGACGCGGCGCGGTCGATGTCGGCGATGGACTCGCGCCTGGAGATCCTGGATGGACGCGGGCGTCCGGTGGAGCAGGCGGTGCTGCAGGCGGTGCGGGATTCGTGGTTCACGTTCCGAGGAAAGGACTCGGAGACGATTGATGACTTCCGGCTGCAGAACTGGGCGGAGATGGAACTGGACGAGTACCTGTACGCGAACGGTGAGGTGGTGCGGTTGTGGCTGTATCCGCGCGGGCCGGACTCGGGCTTCAAGGTGTATCCAGGCGAAGGGCGGAGGCAGACGATGTTCGGGACGACACCAATCTCGCACGCATTGAACGAGCCCGCGTACATCGTGCGGCCCCTGCCGGCGGGCAGCCAGCCGGCTCCGAACGGTTTGCCGGTGTTCCGCATTCCCTTCCAGAACGACGACGACCCGAGCCGTCAGGCGGGAACGGATTCCGTGCTGCTGTTCACGGCTCCGGCGAGCGAACGGTATGTGGTCCGGGTGAGTGACACCCGAGGCTTTGGTGGAGGGACCAACCATTTCTACACGCTCTCGATCCGGGAGCCGCAGCCGGACTTCTCGGTGAAGGTCGAGGGCCTGGATCCGAAGGTGAGTCCGGGCAGCGGACGCGAGTTGCGCTTCGTGGCGACGCGGCGTGAGGGGTTCAATGGTCCGATCCGGATTGATGTGGAGGGATTGCCGCCAGGCTTCGTGGCCAGCACGCCGGTCGAGATCGAGGCGGGACAGGTGCGGGCGATGGCGACGCTGCACGCGGCATCGGATGCCAAGGCCCCGGACGACGCGATGGACCGGGCAGTGAAGGTCACGGCGAGCGCGACGATCGGAGGACGGGCGGTGACGAGGCCGCTGGGTGGGCTTGGGAACATCCAGCTGGACGCGGCCCCGAAGGTGACGCTGGAGATCCTGCCGGGGCCGGATCGGTCGGTGGTGCGCGAGGTTGCAGGCAAGCCGATGGAGTTGGTCCTTCGTCCCGGACAGACGATCTCGGCGCGGGTGCGGGCGCGGAGGAACGACTTCAAGGCGCGGATCGAGATGGGGAACGAGGACTCGGGACGGAACCTTCCGCACGGGGTTTATGTCGACAACATCGGGTTGAACGGCTTGCTGATCGTCGAGGACCAGACGGAGCGGGAGTTCTTCCTGACGGCGGCGAAGAAGGCTCCGAAGGGGACGCGGATGTTCCATCTCCGGGCCACGGCGGACGGCGGGCAGTGCTCGCTGCCGGTGGTGGTGAGGGTGGAGTAGGGCGCGGGGAAAGTTCCAGGTTTCAAGATTTCAGTTTCAAGGACCGGAACCTGGGCGCCGGCTCGACGGGGGCACATGGAAACTGCCCCCGTTTGAGAATGGGACCGGGGCGGCGATGTCCTCATCGCCCCGGGAATGGGCTAGAGAGGGCAACGAGGACGTTGCCACCCCGTTTGAGCATGGGCAGTTTCAACATGGGCCCGGCTCGACACCTTGAAACTTGAAACCGAAAACTTCGAACTTCGCCCCAGCCTGAGGATTTCTGTCGAGACTGGGGATGAAGCTTGGCAGGATTCGGGGACACACCACGTCTGCCATGGAACGTTCCAACCTGTCGCCGCATTGCATGAATGCCATTCCTTCGTTGGCCGCGCCTGCGCGGTCCCAGACTTCGTCCCGTCTTTCCCGGCTGATGCCGTGGGCAGCGGGGTTGCTCGCGGTCCTGATGATCGCCGGTTGCAGCAAGCCAGCCGAGGGCGGCGGGTCGGGCGGTTCGGGTGCGGCCGGGGGGACGACGGGTTCGGGGGGCGCGAAGAAGAAGGTCGCGTTCGTCAGCAATGGCGTGGCGTCGTTCTGGACGATTGCCGCGGCCGGAGTGAAGGCGGCGGGGGAGAAGGTCGGGGTGCAGACCGAGACGTTGATGCCGGTCGAGGGCATCAGCGACCAGAAGCGCATCATCGAGGACCTGCTGACGCGGGGGATTGATGGCATCGCGGTGAGTCCGATCGATGCGGCGAACCAGGTCGAGTTGCTGAACCAGGCCGCGAAGCGGACGGCGGTGGTGACGGCGGACTCGGACGCGCCGGGCAGTGCCCGGGCGGTGTACATCGGCATGGACAACTACAGTGCCGGGCGGTTGTGCGGAGACCTGGTGCGCGAGGCGATGCCGAACGGCGGGACAGTGATGCTCTTCATCGGCCGCATGGAGCAGGACAATGCGAAGCGGCGCCGGCAGGGCGTGATTGATGCGATCCTTGGCAGGCCGGCCAACCCGGGGAACTACGACCCGCCGTCGGGCGTGATCGAGGCGAACGGGTACAAGATCCTCGGGACGTTGACGGACCAGTTTGACCGGGCGAAGGGCAAGGCCAACGCGGAGGACACGCTGGCCAAGTATCCGGACCTGGGCTGCATGGTCGGGCTGTTCGCCTACAACCCGCCGCTGATGCTCGAGGCGCTGGCGCAGGCGAACAAGTTGGGCAAGGTGAAGGTCGTGGCGTTCGACGAGGACGACGCCACGTTGGCCGGGATCCAGAAGGGCACGGTTCATGGGACGGTCGTCCAGAATCCCTACATGTACGGGTACAAGTCGGTGGAGGTTCTGGCGGAGTTGGCGAAGGGGAACAAGTCGGTGATCCCGGCCAACCAGTTCATCGACATCCCGGCGCGCCAGATCCGCAAGGCGGAGGTCGACGCGTTCTGGACGGACTTGAAGGCGAAGACCGGGGCCAAGTGAGGGAATGACCTCGCCATTGCTGCAGGCGATCGGACTGACGAAGTCCTACCCGGGTGTCCAGGCACTCAAGGGGGTTGGGCTGACGTTGCAGCGCGGCGAGGTGCTGGCGGTGATCGGGGAGAACGGGGCGGGCAAGAGCACCCTGATGAAGATCCTGGCCGGCGTGCAGGCGCCGGACACCGGGAGCATCGAGGTGGACGGTCGATTGGTCGACCTGCCTTCGGTGGTGGAGGCGCAGGCGTTGGGAATCGCGCTGATCCATCAGGAGTTGAACCTGGCGGACAACCTCGACGTGGCGGCCAACATCTTCCTGGGCCGCGAACGGGTCCGGCACGGGTTGATCGACACGCGGCGTCACCTCGCCGAGGCGAAGGTTCACCTGGAATCGATCGGCCTCGACGTGGATCCGGCGACGCCGGTGGGACGGTTGAGCCTGGGCCAGCAGCAGTTGGTGGAGATTGCCAAGGCGCTGTCGGTGGACGCGCGGGTCCTGATCTTTGACGAGCCGACTTCGAGCCTTTCGAGTGGCGAGGCAGCCAACCTGTTCCGGGTGATCCGGGAGTTGCGGTCGCGCGGGGTGGGGATCGTCTACATCTCGCATCGGTTGGGGGAGGTGAAAGAACTGGCGGATCGGGTGGTGGTCCTGCGGGACGGGGAGAACGCGGGCGAACTGCAGCGCTCGGAGATCGAGCACGGCGCGATGGTGCGGATGATGGTGGGGCGGGACCTTTCGCAGTTCTACGCGCATGTTCCGCATCCGCCTGGGCCGGTGCGCCTGGAGGTGGAGGGGTTGCGCACGGCGGCGCATCCGGATCATCCAGTGGGATTCCGCGTGCACGCCGGCGAGATCGTGGGGGTGGCCGGATTGGTGGGGGCGGGGCGGACGGAGATGCTGGAGGCGTTGTTCGGGGTGACACCGGCGGTTGGAGGAACGGTCCGGGTGGGCGGTGTGGCCTTTCGGCCGACGTCACCGCAGAACGCGATCGTGGCCGGGTTGGCGCTGGTTCCCGAGGACCGGAAGCGGCAGGGCGTGATCCTGCAAATGGCGGTGCGCGAGAACGTGAGCCTGGCGGCGCTGCGACGCGACTCGCCGCGGGGATTCGTGGATCGCGTCCGGGAAGAGGGGTTGGCCGCGGCCATGATCTCGAAGCTGGGCATCAAGACGCCCTCGGATCGGCAGGTCGTGCAGTTCCTGTCGGGCGGCAACCAGCAGAAGGTGGTGCTGGGAAAGTGGCTGGCCCTGAAGCCGCAGGTGCTGTTGATGGATGAGCCGACCCGAGGCATCGATGTCGGTGCCAAGCACGAGATCTACCGGTTGATGGAAGAACTGGCGAAGGAAGGGGTGGCCATCCTTTTCGCGTCGAGCGAACTCGAGGAAATCCTCGGGCTGGCGGATCGGGTCCTGGTGATGCACGAGGGCCGGATCACGGGAGAGCTTTCGCGGGAGGCGATGACGGAGGAGGCGGTGCTCCACCTGGCGACGGACACGGTGGAGGCGGGATGAACGGTTGGTTCGGATTCACGGATTACCCATGAGAAAGATCCTCGGAATCAGTGCGCTGCTGCTGGTGGTGTGCGTGGTGACGGCATCGCTGAGCAACAGCTTCCTGAGCGCCTACAACCTCGAGAACCTGATCCGGCGCACGGCGCTGTTCGGGATCATCAGCATCGGCGTGGCGTTCGTGATCGTGACGGGTGGGATTGACCTGTCGGTGGGATCGGTCGTGTGCCTGGTGGGTTGCGGGGTGCCGTGGTTGCTGACGACGCACGGGTGGCCGGTGCCGCTGGCGTTGCTGATGGCGGTGGTGGCTTCGGTGGGGATCGGCCTGTTCCATGGATTGCTGATCACGAAGCTCCGGCTGCCGCCCTTCGTGGTGACGCTTTGTGGGCTGCTGCTCTACCGCGGCATCACGCGCGGGTTCACCCGGGACCAGACCGTGGGATTCGGCGCGGAGTTCAAGGGCCTACGCCTGCTCTCAACGGGTGAGATCCCGATTCCGTTCGTGTCCGGTTTCTCCATTCCGGCGCCGTGGATCTTCCTCCTCGGCGTGGCGATCGCGGCGGCCGTGTTCCTGAATCGGACGGTCTACGGCCGACACCTGCTGGCCTTGGGAAGCAACGAGCAGGCGGCGCGGTTCAGCGGGATCAACACGGGGCGGATGACGGTGCTGGCCTACGTGATCAGCTCGTCTCTGGCCGGGTTGGGAGGGCTCCTGTTCGTGTTGGATGTGAACTCCGCGCAACCGGTCGATTTCGGAAACTTCTATGAGCTCTACGCGATCGCGGCGGCCGTTCTCGGCGGGTGCAGCCTGCGCGGCGGCGAGGGAACGATCGTCGGGGTGATCGTGGGCGCGGCGCTGATGCAGGTCCTCAGGAACATGATCACGCTGGTGACCACCCACAACAACGTGGAGTTCGCAATCATCGGTGCCGTGATCCTGTCCGGCGTGGTGGCGGATGAGTTGGTGCGTCGGCGGTTGCGTCGGGTGGGTTGATCCAGCGGCGGCTGCCACTTTTTCCAACGGCGGCGCGGGCACGGCATTTTCCAACGGCGGCGCGGCGACGCGGCGAGGTTGTGATGTAGGGGAGTGCAGGCTGCGGACGGGAGTCGGGGACGGTTCGGGTGTGAGGTGTTTTCCAGCGGCGACGCGGGCACGGCATTTTCCAACGGCGGCGCGGCGACGCGGCGAGGTTTTGATGTGGGGGATTGCAGGCTGCGGACGGCAGTCGGGGACGGTTCGGGTGTGAGGTGTTTTCCAGCGGCGGCACGGTCACCGCATTTTCCAACGGCGGCACGGCGACGCAGCGAGGTTTTGATGTGGGGGATTGCAGGCTGCGGACGGCAGTCGGGGACGGTTCGGTTGTGAGGTGTTTTCCAGCGGCGACGCGGTCACCGCATTCTCCAACGGCGGCACGGCGACGCAGCGAGGTTTTGATGTGGGGGATTGCAGGCTGCGGATGGCAGTCGGGGACGGTTCGGTTGTGAGGTGTTTTCCAGCGGCGGCACGGTCACCGCATTCTCCAACGGCGGCACGGCGACGCAGCGAGGTTTTGATGTGGGGGATTGCAGGCTGCGGACGGGAGTCGGGGACGGTTCGGGTGTGAGGTGTTTTCCAGCGGCGACGCGGGCACGGCATTTTCCAATGGCGGCACGGCGACGCGGCGGGGTTGTGATGTAGGGGAGTGCAGGCTGCGGACGGGAGTCAGGGACGATCCGGGACCGAGGACCTCCCTGGCCTAGGAAAAAAGAAGTCCAACGCCGTGTCGCTGCGTCGCCGATGGAGAGTTCCGGGCCGTGTCGCTGCGTCGCGGCTGGAAGGTCCCAGGCCGTGTCGCTGATGGGAAACCGGAGTCAGCGGTTGGCCCGATTGAGGGGGTCCCAGAACTCGGAGTTGATGAGGCCGCGGGCGGTGCTGGAGACGGGGTCGACGGGCGGGTTGATCTGGGAGTCCTTGCGGATCTCGGCGTGGCCGTCGGCGAAGCTCATCGACCCGCCGGTCTTGTGACGGAGGAAGTCGATGCCTTCATAGCCCTTGGTGGTGGAAGCCTTGGAGTCCATGCAGGACGACGGCCACCAGAGGGAGCTGGACCATTCCTTGTTCTGGGTGGGCATGGTCTCGCCGGTCTCCATGGTGCGCGAGGGATTGACGACCTGGGTTCGCTTGAACCATGGGGCGACATCGAATCGGACGCCGCCGACGGTCATGGTCTCGGGGCCGTAGGGATGACGGGCAAGGAAGAAGGCGTTCATGCCGTAGCCGACGAAGTGGGCGTCGAACCTCCAGGTCCATTCGATGTTGTTGTCCTTCCGTTTCCCCTTCAGGGAGGGGCATCGGAAGATGTTGGACATGGGTCGATTGTTGTAGCCTTGGATGGTGACGCCCCACCAGTTGGAGACGAGGACCTGGCTTTGGCCGTTGGCGAGATTGCCGTTGCGATGACCGGGGTAGACGTCCTTGTTGTCGTCAGTGTAGAGGCGCATCAGCAGGGCGATCTGCTTGTCATTGTTGAGGCAGGCGATGGCCTCGCCCTTGGCCTTGGCCCGCCCGAGGGCGGGCAGGAGCATTCCCGCAAGGATTGCGATGATCGCGATGACGACGAGGAGTTCGATCAGGGTGAAGCCGGAGCGGCGGGGGGTGGGAATGGCGTTCATGCGAATCTCGGGATCTCGGTGATGGGCAGGGTTTAGTGGACCCTCTGGATTCTGGCTAGGGAGAGTTTGGGGGAGGGGGGATGAGGGATCGCCTCCTGACGTTGGCGACTACGGGGAACTGGGGGCTGGGCAATCTCGGGAGGGCGGGGCAGGGTTTGGCATGGAGTCGATGGGCTGGAGGTGTTTGAGGATGCTGGTGGGGTGCGCCTGGTGGTTGATAGGGGAGGCGAGCTTGGCCGTGGTGATGGCAGCGGATTCCGCCGCGGTCTTGCGACAGGATGGCTCGGGTCTGCCGCAGACCTGGGGGGAACACGATGGCTGGAAGGCGCCGGCCAGTTACCGGGTAACCTTGCCGACGGGCGACCCCGCTGCAGAGCGGGAGTTCGTGTCGGCCCTGGGCGCGCTGCCACACCTGTTGCTGACCCTTCCAGTCGAAGATCTGTTTGGTGAGGAGAAGGGCATCTACACGCATCCGATGGCGACGGGCGACGAGTGGGAGCGGGTGGCGAAGATCCAGTATCTGACGGAATCCGGGGCGGTGGTCTCGGAGGTGACGGGGGGGGTGCGGATCCAGGGCGGGTGGAACCGACGGCCGGAAGAGTCGCCGAAGCACTCCTTCCGGCTGGCATTCCGGGCGCGACTGGGGGCCGCGAAGTGGAAGGTGGCGTTGTACGGCGGGAAGACGGAGAGCTTTGACCAGTTGATCCTGCGGGCCGGCAACAACCATTCGTGGCTGCACTGGAGCGGCGCGGAGCGGCGGCGGGCGGACTTTCTGCGGGATCCGTGGATGCGGGCGACGCACGCGGCAATGGGGCATTCGGCGGCACGGAGCCGGCCCGTGCACCTTTTCCTGAACGGCCTGTACTGGGGTGTCTACGACCTGAGCGAGCGACCGGATGGCAAGTTCGCCTCGGATGCCTGGGGCGGAAAGGAGCGGGACTACGATGCACGGAACGCGGACAAGGTGCTTTCGGGAGACGCAGTCTCCTGGGAGGCGTTGTTTCGCCTGGTCAATGGCGGGGTGACCAACGCGGCTTTGTACGCGCAGGTCAAGCGGGTGCTCGATGTGCCGGGGTTCATCGATTACATCCTGCTGAATCTCTACGGGGCGAACGCGGACTGGGATCGGGCGTCGAACTGGTATGCCGCACGACGTCGGGAGCCGGCGGGTCCCTGGAGGTTCCTGGTGTGGGACGGGGAACGCACCCTGGAGGAAGTGTCGGACTGGAGGATCACCGAGGACGATGACCAATCGCCGATGCGTTTGTTCCAGCGACTGCGGGCGTGGCCGGAGTTCCGGACCGAGTTTGGCGAACGGGCACGGAAGCATCTGGGACCCGGAGGGGCGTTGAGTCCCGAGCGGGCGGCGGAGCGGTATCGGGCCTTGGCGGATCGGTTGGCTCCCGCGATCGCCTGCGAGGCAGCCCGATGGGGTGACTACCGGCGCAGCATTCATCCGTACAAGGAAGGGCCGTACGAGACGTACACGGTGGCGGGGCATTGGCGGCCGGAAGTGGAACGGTTGTTGAAGGAGTACTTCCCCAAACGGACGGCGGTGGTGCAGGAGAAGTTGGCGCCAGAGTTCCCGCTGGGGACGGGGAAGTGAGTCGGGGCAGGTGGCTTCTCATGTAGGCCGGGTGCCCTCACCCGGCGGCAATGGTGAAGCGCCGCGTGGGGGCACGCGGCCTACCAAGGCGCGTTGAAGCCGGTGGCTTGTCCCAAGGTCATCGAGTGTAGGCCGGGTGCCGTCACCCGGCGGCGTTGGCGAAGCGCCGCGTGGGGGCACGCGGCCTACCAAGGCGCGTTGAAGCCGGTGGCTTGTCCCAAGGTCATCGAGTGTAGGCCGGGTGCCCTCACCCGGCGGCGATGGCGAAGCGCCGCGTGGGGGCACGCGGCCTACAGCTTCGAACTCGGAGGCAGGATTCGGGCGTGGCTCGGGGCGGGCGGCTCGGTAGGGTGTCTGGATGATCCGGTTTGGATCCCTTGAGCTGAAGTCGAACCTGTTCCTGTCGCCGCTGGCGGGATACACGAACCTGCCGTTCCGCATCGTGGTGCGGGAGATCGGGGGCGTGGACCTGTGCACGACAGACCTGGTGAACGCACGGTCATTGATCGAGCGGAATCCCAAGGCGCTGAAGTTGGTGGAGACGAACGATCAGGACCGGCCCTTGGCGGTGCAGTTGTTTGGGGCGGTGCCGGGCGAGATGCGGGATGCGGCGCGAATCTGCGAGGATCTGGGGGCGCGATCGGTGGACATCAACATGGGGTGTCCGGTGAAGAAGGTGGTGAGGGTCGGTGGCGGGTCGGCGATGATGACGGATCATGGGCGGACGCAGGATCTGGTTCGTGGGATGGTGGAGGCGGTGCGGATTCCGGTGACGGCGAAGATGCGGTTGGGCTGGGATGATGAGAACCTGACCGCGCCGGATCTGGCGGCGGCGTTGGAGGAGGCGGGGATTGCGGCGGTCTTCGTCCATGGACGTACGCGGGAGCAGGGGTTTTCCGGCGGGGTGAACCTGGCGGGGATCCGGGCCGTGGTGCGGGCGGTGAAGCGGATTCCGGTGATCGGGAACGGCGATGTGACCACGCCAGAAGCGGCGAGGCACATGCTGGAGGTGACCGGTTGCGCGGGGATCAGTGCGGGGCGCGGCGCGTTCTATGACCCGTGGTTGTTCCGTCGGACTCGGCATCTGCTGGCCACGGGCGAGTTGTTACCCGAACCCAGTTTCGAGGAGCGGCTGAAGATCGTGCGGCGGCATCTCGACCTCATGATCGAGGTCTTTGGGGAGAAGCTCGGATGCGTGATGTTCCGCAAGATCGCGCCGTGGTACGCGAAGCGGTTTGGGCCGGCGTCGGAGTTCAACAAGAAGGTCGTGCAGATGTCGACGCGGGCGGAGTTCGAGGCGATCACCTCGAACTACGTCGTCTGGCGGCGGCAGTTTTGCGACGCGGACGGAGAGTTGACGCCGCGGTACCGGTTGTCGCCGATGGTGGCGAGCTTCCTGAGGGAGGACGAACCGGCGAGTGCGCGGAGGGAGGCGATCCCGGTTCCCAAGGGACCGGTGGAAGTCTGGTGATGGCCTGAGGGTCGGCTACCGCCCTCCGAACATCCGCAGGACGTGCTGGAAGGCGTCGGGGCGACGTACGACCACGTAGAGGACCATCAGGGCCATCATGAGGATCACGCCGCCGACGAGGACGAACGAGAACTGGCGGATGCGTTGGATGGTGTCCGCGAGTTGGGTGGTGTCGGCCTGGCGGGAGGCCTCCCAGATGGCCATCCGTTCGTCGACGAGCTTCTGGGCCTTGACCGGGTCGATGAGTTGGAAGGTCCACCAATCGGCGGTGGGATCGGCGAAGCTGGCCCTCAATTCCTGGACGGTGGCGGGCGCGGCCTTGGTGAAGACCGAACGCCAGAACGGGGCGTCTTCGAGGGTCCACAGGCGCACGGCACCCTGATTTCGGGCGACGATCTGGAGTCGCAACCACAGGGCGGAGCGCAGCACGTCGGTGTCCTCGCCGGGGAAGAGGGCTTCGCTGTGTGCGAGGGCCTGATCGCCATCGATCTGAAGACCGATGGCGGCGAGCAGGGTGCCTTCCTCTTCTCCCGGGACAACCAGGAACTCGGTCACGTAACGGTCGAGTTGGTCCCACGGCAGGTCGGCGCGCTGCCACAGCGCCTGAAGCGCGGGCAGGTCATCAACGGTCGCGCGCCGGGCGCGGATCGGTGCATCCTCCACGAAGGTGGAGGCTACGTCGGAACCGGTTAAGGGCAACGTCGGAGTCATTGCCCGGATTGGACCGAGCGGCCCCGTGGGCGTCACTCGGGGACGACTTGGAAGAAGCGATGCGAAGGGTCGTTCGAGAGGACGCCTTCGAGCATCAGGTAGCCGTCTTCCGGCATCTGGTACGTTCGCAGCACTGTCCACTGCCTCAGGTCGGTGGATGTCTGGATCCGGCCGCGACTGAACGGTGGCATGGCGAGCGTGACGTCGGTCCTCCCGCTAGCGCGGGGGTGGACCCGGAACGGTGAGGGTTCGGATGGGATGGTGAACCGTGCGGCCACCGATCGGCCTGCGCCGTCCTGATAGCTGATTGTGACCACCTCGAATGGCTTGCCGGAGGGCTGGGGTTTGGGGATCCAGCGGAAGTTGTCACCATCGCGCACGAGTTCTCCACTCGCCGGCGCTTCCACGGAGTGGGGGAACAAGGAGCCAGAAGCCAGCACCGGTGCCACGTCGAGGCGTGCGGTTCCATCGGCGCCCGGAAGCGCCAGCGTACGATAGATGGAATGGTAGCTGAGGGATGTTGGAGTGCGGACGATGTCGAGGGTGTGGACGGCTGTATTTCCAGACGGATCGGTGGCGTGGAGGCTGAGGGTGGCTGTTCCTGCGAAATCGGCACGCAGGGGGAATTGCAGCCGGTAGGTTCCGCGATCGAACGTCGCCGTGAACGGTCGGTTGAGCAGGATGAAGCCAGGATTGGCGACCTGTTCAAATTGGAGTCCCGCAGGGAGGTCGTTCCCCAAGAACGCGGTGGCGTAGGGATCGGCGATGGTGGTCTCAATCCTCGTCGGGCCAGACAGTGTGAGGCGACTGGTTCCGGCGGTGAACGAACCTTCGGCCGAGAACGGCCCGCCGCGGCCATCTTCGGAGACGGCCTGGACAGCCCAATAGTAGGTGGCACCTGGTTTCAGTCCTCCGATGGCGCGTTGTCGGGTGGGAGGCGTGTTGGGAAGGAGGGCGATGTAGCGGCTGCCATCCGGGCGAGCGCCTGTGTTCAGGACGTCCGACAGCCCGGGGGCCGAACCGACCCGCACGTGGAAGGTGCAGCCGTTGGAGGCGTGGTCCGGGGCAGGTTCCCAGCGGAGCAGGGGGCCCGACGGGCCAAAGCGGGGAGCGAGCGGGATCGGGGCAGAGGGGATCGCCCCGGGGCGTCGGAGGTTCCGGTACCATTCCAACTGGGTGGAAGGTTGGTCTATGGCGCCGGTGCGGACGAAGGCGACGACGTCGATGGCTCCGTCGCCGTCGATGTCGCCTATGATGGGCGCTGACTGGATTCCGGCCTGGGTGACAGGGAGGGAACGAGGGGTTCCCAACGAAGCGGGGCGGATCCAGTAGAGAGGTTCGCCGTTCGGGAGGGCGGCCAGGAGACCATTGCCGCCGCCGTCGAGATCGATGGGTGAGAAGTTGGGGCGGCCGATTTCGAGGTTGCCGGTGAATCCGCCACGAGGCGGTGCAGCGACACCGATGAGTGAGGAGGAACCGAGGTAGATGTCGGGGAGGCCATCGCGGTTGTAGTCGCCGCCCTGGGCGATGTTGCTGTTGGTCGTGGGCCAGGGGAGTGGATCATCGATCCAGCTGCCGTCTGGCGCACCGGGATGGATCCAGCGCCAACCTTCGGCCGTCAGGCCAAGGATGTCGGAGACGCCGTCGGCGTTCCAGTCGCCGGGTTGGATCCAGGTGAAATTGCGGGCGGTGGCGAGCAGCGTGCGAGGTCCTCCGAGTGTGAGATTGATGAGGAGGGTGTCGCCGGATTCCGACTGGCCGAGGCCGACGAGGTCCGGTCGGCCGTCGTGGTCGAGATCAGCCCATTCGACCGAGAACATGGACGGGGACGAGATCGGTTCGCTTCGTGTCCAGATGCCCCCGAGGTTGGTGACGGCGAAGATCTGGTTCTGGCTGGCCTGGACGACGAGATCGGGCCGTTGGTCTCCGTTGAGATCCGACCAGCGGAAGCTGCTTCCCGGGGCGGGATTCGGGGTGGGCAGGCTGGACCAACCGAGGTTTCCCTCGTTGCGCCGGAGCTGGATCTGGGCGTCGGGGCCGACGTAAGCGAGGTCGAGGTCTCCATCGCCGTCGAAGTCGGCGAGCTGAGGATTGTAGGCCAGTCCAGAGGCGATGACTTGGGGCACCGACAAAAGGCGGGGCACGATCTCAATCGGGAGGGAAAGCGGGGCACTTTGCTGGTCAGAATCGAACACGGTCACGCTCAGGTTGAGCACGCCGGAGGTCGTTGGAGGAGTGGTGCGGAGGATGCGGATGCGGTTGGGTTCGACGGATTCGATCCGGAGCGAAGCCTGTGGGCAGAGGGCCTCGTTGTCGGTCAGCACCTGCAGGTTCAGTGCGGAGAGAGCGGTGTCGGGATCGGAGACGAGGAGTTCGATGGACGGAGCGAGCTCGCCGATGAACTGGACCAGTGGAAGGGCGGGCGTTGTCAGTTCGGGCGGGTCATTCACTGGCTTCACGGTGAGTTGGAGGTGGTTGGTGACCGTGAGTCCGGCGAGGTCGCGGGCGACGACATGGATCTGGGATGAACCGTTCTGGTCGGGGCGACCGGAGATCGAAACCCGTGCCTGTCCACTGATTCCGGGCTTCACCGGAACCCAGACGAATGCCAGAGCGGGATCGTCGATGGAGGCGGTGACTTCAATCAGGTTGGGCGCTGTCAGGTTGTCCGCGACCTGAACGCTGAATGAGGCGAAGCCGTCTTCGGCGCAGGTTACCGTGGCCGGGGTGACGAGCGTGGGCGGCACGCCCGAGCCCGCGGCGGGGATGATTGCCTCCTGCGCGAAGGCGCTACCCACGCCGTTGATGTCGATGGCCTGGACAGTCCAGTGGATGGATTCGACCTCCTTGTCGGCAGTTCGCAGGATCATCTCGAGGCGGGTACCGGCGTTGCCGGGAGCGCGGAGGAGGCGGACGCCGGACGGGGTGGTCATCGAAGGCACCAAGTCGCCGGTCCCGGCGAATCGGCCGGCGCGGACGTTGTAGGTCAGGGGAGCGGACTGGTTCAGGTCGCTGGATCGATTCCAGGTCAGCCGGAACACACCGGGAGCGAGGCGATCTGATCGGAGCCCTGAGGGTGTTGTCGGCGGGAGATTCAGGAATGGCAGCGTGTTCGTGAAGACGCGGCTCTGCTGGCTCTGGGGAAAGACGAGGTCAATTGCGCCGTTGCCGTCGATATCGGCCGCGGCGATCGAGGCGCTGGATGGAATTCCGGGGAGAAGCGTCGCGGCCCGGAGGAAACCAGCCGGACCCTGACGGTGGACGAACCATCCGTGAATTGCTCCGGCGTTGCTCGGCGTGAGGACATCCAGCAGGCCGTCGTTGTCGAAGTCGGCCCAGACGGGTGGGACTGGTTGGCCACGGAAGACGGCTGCGTTGGTTCCTTCAAGTCCCCAGAGGGTTGGGAAAGTCCAGGCGAGGGCCCTGTGCAGTTCGAGGCGCTGGATTTGAGTGCCGGTGGTCCGCTGGGTCCAGATTTCGGGGACGCCGTCCGAGTCAAAATCGATCCATCCAGCGGCCGTGAATGGACCTTGTGGCAGCGCTGCCGGCGACTGAGCGAAGGTGCCGAAGCCATCGTTGAGATGGAGGCTGAGCGTTCCGGTGGAAGCAATGGAGGATTCGAGGTCCAGGATGAGGGCATCGAGGTCGCCATCTCCGTCGATATCGGCCAGTGACACCGGCCCGCCGTGGGATGCGAGGCCGCACGGAAGAGGGGTGAGTTGGCCGGTACCGTCGTTCCTGAGGAAGTAGGTGTTTCGAAGGGGAACGGGCCCGGGCGTGCTGAGCAGGGCGTCCTGATCGCCGTCGCCGTCGAGGTCCCCGAGGGCGATGCGGGAGCGGACGTTGGTAGGGATGGGGTTGGTGATGGCGGAAAATGTTTCGCGAGGGGCACCGACGCCGCTTCGCCACAGGATCAACTGCGAGGGGGGGGCGGGTTGGAGGAGATCCAGGCGGCCGTCCCCATCCAGGTCTCCCCATTCCCCTAGGGTAGTGGCGTTCAGGTTGACGTTGTTGATCTGGGGGCGATACGCGACCGAGTTGGTGGGGAGTATGCTGACGGGCGGGATCAGGGTAGGGACGGAATGGGCGTGGAGATCGGGGCGGCCGTCGCGGTTGATGTCCACGAGAGCAATCGGAACGGCTGGGATGCCGAAGCTGGAGGACTGTGGGGATGGCGATGCCAGCCAGGCGGGCTCGATGATGGCATTGAAGGTGGTGGAGTTGCTGGCCCTGGATCGGTCGGTGGCCCAGACGCGGGCGGTGATTACGCCCGGTGTCGTGGCGTTTCCCTGGACGCTGGTGGTGAGGGTGCCGGAGCCCGATCCCGGACTGGACGACTGGATACGAAGGGAAACCGGGGGATTGAGGGTGGAATTAACGATTTCGATGCCGAGTGTCGTGGGCTCGAGTTCGGCATCCGTGGTGATGATTGGCAGGCGCGGGATAGGCCCGTTCACGAACCATCTTTGGTCGGGAATGGGGGTGATTTCGGGCGGATCGTTCACGGGGTTGACCTGGATGGGCAGGCGGATGGTTCCGGCGAGGGCGGGGGGAGTTCCCTGCAGCAGGTCCAGAGTGAGAAGAGTGAAGCCAGCCTGGTCTGGCGCGGGAAATAGGGATACTGCCCAGTTTGTCCCGGTTCGGCTGACGAGGATCGAGCCTTGCGGAAAGATGGGCGATTGCTGGGCCGGGACGCTCAGGACAACGGTGGCGTTTGTCGTGCCGGTGCCCTCCAAGGGAATGGGATACAGAAAGACAGGGGTATCCTCGTCCGTGATCAGTCGGGGCAACGTGACGTCAACGGCGCGAGAGCCTTGGGCTGCGAGCATTCCGAGGACGAGCAAGGAACGATGGAGGGTGCGCATGGCTTGGAAGGGATTGGGGAACGAGCCTGACTAAGCATGGACCATGCCGCCGATGGAAGCTGGCCGGTCCCGCGGCGGACGCACCTCCGGGCTTCAAGACGACGAGGGTGGGCCGGGGCCAAAGTCAAAGCCCTCCGACGCCCAGCGCTGTCAGCCATCGACGTGGTAAGCCCGGCGGACACTTCCGCTATTGGACACGTCGATCGCTGGCAGTCAGCCTGACGGGCGTCGGAGGGATGAACTGGGATGGCACGTTCCGTGCCATGAAATGGAGCGTGCAATTCGGGCGGCGACCGGTGAGTGGCCAACCGCTGCCGACACGCGAGGAACCCTTCAGGGCCGGATCGCCTGGAAGACGGTCAGGGCCATGAGCTTCGCTCCCGCGGCATTGGGGTGGATCTTGTCGGGGAACATCTCGGGGTGGCCGGTGAGCGCGTCGTTGAGGTCGATGACCGGGATCTTGCGCTTCTGGCAGACGTCCATGATGACCGGGATGACCCCTTCCTCGAGGTTTCGGGAGTTGATGCCCCACTGGTCGCCGTAAACGGGGACAGGTAGGCAGACCCAGATCTTGGTCTTGGGCTTGTTCTTCAGGCCTTGGAAGTGGTCGAGCATCGCGTTGAGGTCCGCTTCGAAAGCGGGCTTGCCCTTCCAGTTCTGGGGCTTGGTGTCGTTGGTGCCGAGCTTGAGGATGATCACGTCGGGCACCCACGTGTTGACGCCCTTGAATTCCTCGGTGTTCCAGTAGGGGAGATCCCCGGCTCGGGCCAGGGTGGCCCCGCTGCGCCCGAAATTGCGGACCTCAAAGGTCGAACTCAGCAGGCCGGAGAGGACCTTCGGGTAGTTGTTCTTCTCCCGATCCTCCACGCCGGCCCCGAACGTGATGGAGTCTCCCACGCAAGCCACCTTGATATGGCGACCGTCGTACTCTTCCACCCGGACATGCGGCGGCTCGAAGCGCGCGCATCCAGCGAGCAGCGCCAGGGAGGCCATCGACGACACGAAGCAACGACGGGAAACGGGACTCATGCGGACGGATTGTCGACGGGATGGGATTGCGGGCAAGGATGGGATTGCCCGGATGAAAAGAAAACGGGCGGCCGTGGGGACGGCCGCCCTCAACTGCGCTTAACTCAAGGGGACAACTCAGGGAGAAATCAGAACCGCCAGACGAGGTCGAAGGTGTAGCGGTTCTTGAAGAGGTCGTTCTTGCCGATGACACCCCACTCGTAGCCGAAGCCGAAGTCGAGGTTCTGGAGGATGCGGGTGCGGAAGCCACCGCCGATGGCGCCCTGCGTCTCACCGGACGCGTTGGAACTGCCGAAGTTGATCAGGTCGAAGCCCTCCGAGTCGAACGGCAGCACATTGCCATCGCTGAGGGTCGTGAAGGCGTTAAAGGAGACGTAGGGGATGAACCACTTGCTGACGAAGTAGTCGAGCATGCCGGAGTACCGGATGTTCGCGGTTTCCTTGTCGCCATCAAACGGGATGCGCCCACCGATGGTGGCGGTGGCGTGAAGGTTGTCCCAACCCTTCATGGCGGACACGAAGAGGTTGAGTTCGCCGCTGCCGTTGCCCTGGAAGACATCCCGGTTGCCGGTGGGCAACTCGATGGTGAAGCCAGGCGTGACGATGAACTGCTTGTCCTCGCTCTGGAGCAGGGCGTACTTGAGTCCCGCTGCGAGGTCGGCCCAGCCGTCCTGATTCACGGGTTTGCCGATGTCCACGTAGCCGTCCTTGGTGGCAATGATCGCCAGCCGATCGGTGACGGCGTAGCGGAGTTGGACGGCGTAGACGCGGACATCCACGGGTGCACCCAGGAACCCCGAATCCATCTGGTGATACAGGAAGATCGGGCGAACCTCGGACTGGATCATCGGGGTCTCGAAGAAGATCGGATTCGTGACCGGAGCGATGGCGTTGTCCTGCCAGCTGTCGGCGAGGGCGGACGTCGCGGTGAGAGTCGCCAGAGCCACGGCGACGGCAACTTGGGACTGGATGGATTTCGTCATAGACGAGCCCATAATCCCGAAATCCTGGCGTCGCGATGCCCGCCGATTGGCGAGCGTTTCCCCGGGGTTGCCCGTAGAAATCGCACGATTGGCGAAGCCTGCGCCAAGGATTGGAGAGCTCCTCACGACTGGACAGGATGCATCCATGAGAGCAAACAGGTTCCATGAAACGAGTACATCACTTCATGGCTGTGGCGGGGCTGGTGCTGAGTTCGAGCCTGAGGGCGGCAGGGCCTGTGGCGCTTTTTGATGGGAAGACCTTCGAGGGTTGGAATGGGGACACCAACGGCACGTGGCGGATTTCCGGAGGCGTGATCGAGGGTGGGAGCCTGGAGAAAACCGTTCCGAGGAACGAGTTCCTCGCCACCAATCGAGGATACACCAATTTCGTGCTACGATTGAAATTCCAGCTGGTGGGCAACGAAGGATTCGTCAACAGCGGCGTCCAGATCCGTTCGAGCCGCATTGCCAATCATCACGAAATGATCGGATACCAGGCGGACATCGGGCCGGACTGGTACGGATGCCTCTACGATGAATCCCGTAGGAATACCGTATTGGCCCGGCCCGCCGCCGATGCGGTCCGAAACGCCGTCAAGGTGGGCGAGTGGAACCAGTACGAGATCCGTTGTGAGGGCGCCCGGGTGCAGACGTGGATCAATGGCGTGGCGATGATCGACTACACGGAGCAGGACCCAAAGATTGCCCCGCATGGCGTGCTCGGAATGCAGGTCCACGGCGGGGGAAAGGCCGTGGCCCGTTTCAAGGAGATCGAGATCGAGGAGCTGCCCCAGGGCCCGCGATAGACCCTCAGGGGTAGTCCTGAGGGTTGCGGCCCAAGCGGAGGATGGAGCAGTCCAGAATCACGTGAAGTCCCAGTCGACGAGCCTCCGCGATGACCTCTCCGGTGTCCGTACCCGGATTGAGCCACAGCTCGGAGCAGCCCTTTTGCGCTACTGTCTTCAACTCGGACAGGAGGACGGCCGGGGGAAGGTAGGCGGAAACAACGTCCAGGCCCGTCGGCAAGGCCTCCGTGCCGGGCAGGCAGGCCAATCCCTCGATCGCAACTTCGCGAGGATTGACCGGGAATACTTCCCACCCGCATTCGTGGAACGCGCGGACGGCCTTGTTTCCGAACTTCGTGCGACTCGAGGAGGCACCCAGGATGGCGACGGAGGGCATTCCAGGAGCGTCGCACGGAAGAAAGTCGTGGAAAAGCGCCAGTTCTCGCCCAAAGCCGAAGGGCTGGACCGAGGACGGCGTGGTTCGGGATCACCCAATCCAGGGGATCCGCAAGGAGA
This sequence comes from Limisphaerales bacterium, assembly GCA_965284395.1. Taxonomy (GTDB): domain Bacteria; phylum Verrucomicrobiota; class Verrucomicrobiia; order Limisphaerales; family UBA9464; genus UBA6176. The sequence continues at coordinate 4,105,131 of OZ260084.1, forward strand.
CAGGGTGCTCCAAGGAACAAAATTTCTGACGCTTAACAGGAAAACGCGTTGACACTCGGAGGGGCGATTCCTATCAATTCGCGCCTCATTTGAGAGTTGCCGGCACCGAGCTTCGGTTTCCTGCAGGAGACTGTGGAAATCAGAGCCTTTCGTCGTCTCAGGACGACGGAAAAAAGGAAGCAGGCAGTTCCGGGTGTAGCCCACATAGCTCAGTTGGTAGAGCACGTCCTTGGTAAGGACGAGGTCACCGGTTCAAGCCCGGTTGTGGGCTCCATCGGCGCCGCAATTGTTAAGTTTATAGAACGTAGACAACGTTAACCAGGTAGTCACATGGCCAAGGAAAACTTCCAACGCACGAAGCCGCACATGAACGTCGGCACGATCGGGCACGTCGACCACGGCAAGTCCACGCTGACGGCCGCGTTGGTCGCGGTCCAGCACCGTAAGGGTCTCGCACCGGCGATTTCATACGCGGACATCACCAAGGGTGGTACCGTTCGTGACGACACCAAGACCGTCACCATTGCCGTCTCGCACGTCGAATACGAGAGCCCCAAGCGCCACTACGCTCACGTTGACTGCCCTGGTCACGCTGACTATGTGAAGAACATGATCACCGGTGCCGCCCAGATGGACGGTGCGATCCTGGTGGTCTCCGCTGCTGACGGTCCGATGCCCCAGACCCGTGAGCACATCCTGCTCGCCCGTCAGGTCGGTGTTCCCAGCATCGTGGTGTTCCTCAACAAGGTTGACCTCGCTGATGCCGACCTCCTCGAGTTGATCGAGATGGAGATCCGCGACCTGCTGAACAAGTACGGTTTCCCTGGCGACACCACGCCGATCGTTCGTGGCTCCGCCACCGCAGCACTCGCTGCGACGCCGGAAGGCGAGAAGGCGATCGCTGACCTGCTCGACGCTTTGGACTCCTTCGTTCCCGAGCCCGTCCGCGAGGTCGACAAGCCCTTCCTGATGTGCATCGAGGACGTCTTCAACATTGAGGGTCGCGGCACTGTCGTGACCGGCCGTGTGGAGCGTGGCGTCCTGAACAAGATGTCTGAAGTCGAGATCGTCGGTCTGAAGGACACCCGGAAGACCACTGCGACGGACATCGAAATGTTCCGCAAGCTGCTCGACAGCGCCCAGTCTGGCGACAACGTCGGCATCCTGCTCCGCGGTGTGAAGAAGGAAGATGTCGAGCGCGGCATGGTTCTTGCCAAGCCCGGCTCGATCGCTCCCCACACGCACTTCAAGGCTGAGGTGTACGTCCTCACCAAGGACGAGGGTGGCCGTCACACGCCGTTCTTCACGAACTACCGCCCGCAGTTCTACTTCCGCACGTCTGACGTCACCGGCACGGTGTCGCTGCCCGCGGGAGTCGAAATGGTGATGCCGGGTGACAATGTTTCCGTCGAGGTGAAGCTGCTCGCTCCGGTCGCCATGGAGAAGGGCCTTCGCTTCGCCATCCGCGAAGGTGGCCGTACCATCGGCGCCGGCCGCGTGGCGGAAGTTGTTGCCTGACGTTGGTTGACCTGAGGGAAGGAGGTCGGTAGGATCTCCTTCCCTTCGGTTGTTGGTCAGCCGGGTGGGTTAGGTTGGATAGCGACAGGGCGTTAGCTCAATTGGTAGAGTAGCGGTCTCCAAAACCGTTGGTTGGGGGTTCAAGTCCCTCACGCCCTGCCAGTCTGCCGGAGGGGTGGCAGAGTGGTCTATTGCGGCGGTCTTGAAAACCGCTGTGGGCCTCAAACCCACCGGGGGTTCGAATCCCTCCCCCTCCGCCATTTTGTGATCAGGAACACGTGAAGAATTTTTACATCCAGCTGCTGCTCTGGTCGGTCGGAATCCTCGCGGTCTTCGGGGTTGCCTGGTATCTGGGCTGGCTCAAGTCCCTCGCCGTATACATCGGCGAGACCCGTGACGAGCTCAAGAAGTGCAACTGGCCGAGCAAGGATGAGCTTTGGAACTCAACCGTGCTGGTGTTTGTCGTGCTGGCGGCGCTGGGTCTGTTCACGATCGGGTCGGACTTCGCGATCTTGAAGGCGGTCCGGGCGCTTCTGTGATCGTTGGGGACCTGTTGGCGCAGAATACGACTCTCTCTATGAAACACTGCTGGTACGCGCTTCATTGTCTTGCCGGACAGGAGCAGAAGGTCCGGGACAGCATCCAACGTCGGTTGAAGACCGATGAGATGGAGCCCTACATCCGGGAAGTCCTCGTGCCAATGGAGAAGGTGGTGGAGGTTCGTGGAGGGAAGAAGAGTGTCACCAATCGGAAGCTTCATCCGGGATACGTCTACATCGAGATGATCCTGCTCGACGAGGGCAAGCGGCCTCTTGAGAAGCCCTGGTACTTCATCAAGGACATTCAGGGCGTGATCGGCTTCGTGGGTGGTGATCGGCCCATGGAGGTGACCGAAGAAGAGATCGCCACCATCAAGATCCAGGTCTCGGACAGTGAAGATACCGAGAAGCCGAAGGTCAGCTTCGACGTGGGTGAGACGGTCAAGATCAACGACGGCCCGTTCCTGAACTTCAGCGGCGTGATCGAGGAAGTGGAGCCGGAAAAGGGCAAGCTGAAGGTTACCGTGGACATTTTTGGACGGAAGACGCCAGTTGAGCTGGAATACTGGCAGGTTGAGAAATCTTAGTTCTTAGTTTTCAAACAACTGCCCGCTGCATTATGGTGGCGGGCCACTCTGATTTGGTATGGCGAAGAAAGTTACGGGCATCGTTAAGCTTCAGATCTCCGCAGGGCAGGCAAATCCGGCACCGCCGGTAGGCCCTGCTCTCGGTTCTCAGGGCATCAACATCATGGCGTTCTGCAAGGAATTCAACGCCGCAACCAAGGACAAGGCTGGTCTTGTGATTCCCGTGATCATCACGGTGTATCAGGACAAGTCCTTCACCTTCATCCTCAAGTCCCCGCCGGCGTCGGTGCTCCTGAAGAAGGCGGCCGGGATCGCTTCGGGTTCGAAGGTTCCCCACAAGGAAAAGGTGGGTAAGGTAACCCGGAAGCAGATTCTGGAGATCATCAAGCTCAAGGGGGCTGACATTCAGGCCAACAGCGAAGAAGCTGCTGTCCGCGTTGTTTCGGGCACTGCTCGAAGCATGGGGATTGAAGTGGTTGGCTGATCCCGTTTTCTCAAGTTCATCCATCGCGGGAGGGCTTCGGTCCGTTTGAACCGCACATAAAAATGCCTAGCAAGAGATTCAAGAAAGCCCAGGAGCTCGTCTCCGGGGACAAGGTGTACCAGCTGGCGGAAGCTGTTCAGATTCTGAGCAAGTTCCCGCGCGCCAAGTTCGTTGAAACCATCGACATCGCCTTCAGGCTTGGGGTGGACCCCAAGCAGTCGGACCAGATGGTTCGCGGTACGGTTCCGCTGCCCCACGGCTCGGGCAAGGTCGTCCGCGTCCTCGTGTTCGCCAAGCCCGGCGCAGCCGCTGAAGCTGCGCGCGCTGCGGGCGCCGAACATGTTGGCTTTGATGACCTGATCAAGAAGTGCAACGAAGGTTGGTCTGACTTTGACGTAGCCATCGCCACTCCCGAGGCCATGACTGAGGTCCGTAAGCTGGGTAAGGTGCTTGGACCTCGCGGCCTGATGCCCAACCCGAAGACGGGTACGGTTACAGAGGACACGGCCAAGGCGGTCAAGGAAGTCAAGGCCGGTCGTGTTGAATTCAAGATCGACAAGGCAGGCAATGTCCACGTGGCGATCGGCAAGGCGAATTTCTCGGCGGTTCAAGTCACCGAGAATGCCCGTGCGGTGATCGAGGCGGTGTACAAGGCCCGCCCTGCGAGTGCCAAGGGTACCTTTGTCCGCTCCGTGACGTTGTCCCTGACGATGAGCCCGGCGATCCATCTGGACGCCCGTGAGTTCGCCAACGCCTAACTCTTTGTACCATGCGCGCTGAAAAGAAGTTCATTTCCGCGGAGTACGTCAATCGTCTCTCCCAATCACCGTTCTTCATCGTGGTAGACTACCGCGGACTTTCCGTGGGGCAGTTCACTGAGCTCCGCAAGCGCCTCTCGAAGGCGAATGCCGAGCTGCACGTGGTCAAGAATACGTTGTTCCGCGTGGCTGCCAAGGAGGCAGGTCTGGCCGACCTGACTGGTTCATTGGCCGGACAATTGGCAGTGGTGACGGGCAAGAAGGATGTTGCCGCTGCTGCGAAGGTCCTGAAGACCTACCAGGCTGAATTCGAGAAGCCGAAACTGCAGTTCGGCTATGTTGGGGCGAAGGCCCTCAAGGCAGACGAGCTCCGGGCGCTGGCGGATCTCCCGCCGCTGGAGCAGTTGCAGGGCAAGATCCTTGGGTTGCTGCAGGCGCCGGCTACCAAGCTTGTCGCCCTCATCAACACCCCGGGAAGTCAATTGGCCCGCGTCATCAAGGCGAAGTCCGAGCAGGGCTGAGTCCTTTTCGCTGGAATCTCGGCGGGATCCCTGTGGGTTCCTGCCAAAACGCAAAAACAAGAGTAAATCGTCGGTCCACAGGCGGTGGACCAATTGGGGATCGCCGTCTCCACGACGAGACGAAAGAAGAACATTATGGCAGACATCAATGCATTGGTGGAAGAGCTCAGCAAGCTGACGGTCCTGGAAGCTGCTGAACTGGTGAAGTCGTTGGAAACCAAGTGGGGCGTCACGGCTGCGGCTCCGGTCGCTGTTGCGGCTCCTGCTGGTGGTGGCACCGCCGCTCCTGCGGCTGAGGCGGCCAAGGACACGTTCGACGTCATCCTGGCCTCCGTGCCGGCTGACAAGAAGATCGGTGTCATCAAGGCCGTGCGCGAAGTGAAGGCCGGTCTGGGTCTCGCCGAGGCCAAGGCCTTGGTCGAGGGTGCTCCGAAGCCCGTGCTCGAGGGCGCCCCGAAGGCGGAAGCCGAGGCGGCCAAGAAGAAGCTCGAAGAGGCCGGCGGCAAGGTCGAACTCAAGTAATTGGGTTTTGCAACGAGGGGACGGTCCGAATGTTCGGCCGTCCCCTCCTTATTCAGGGCTTGATTTGTCAATTGGTTATTCGCTGGTATCTATACCGACGTTGAATCGGTAACCCAGTCCGACGAGTTCTGGCGCACGGAGATTGAACCCGGGGCGCTAGAACTCGTCGTATTGTCTTTTCACTGGACACGGTCCCGCCGCGAGGCAGGGACAAATTGAACACGAGGTCGCAATGGCACAGAAAACCACCGAGCGTATCAACTTCGGCAAGATCAAGGAGGTCATCGCCCCACCGAACCTGATCGAAATCCAGCTAGACTCCTACCGGGAGTTCCTGCAGGCCGAGCTTGCGAACTCCAAGCGTCGGAACCTTGGATTGCAGGCGGTGTTCACCGAGGTCTTCCCGATCGAAAGCTATGATGGGAAGACGGTTCTGGATTTCCACAGCTACGAGATCCAGGAGCCGAAGGTTGATTGGCTCGAATGTCTGAGGGAGGGGTTGACCTTCGGTGCTCCGTTGTATGTGACCTTCCAGTTGAAGGAAGAGACCCGCGGCACGAAGGAGGAGAAGGTGTTCATGGGCGAAATCCCGCTCATGACCCCTCAGGGCACCTTTGTCATCAACGGTGCTGAGCGTGTCATCGTCAGCCAGTTGCACCGGTCTCCCGGTATCGCCTTTGAGACAACCCAGCATCCCAATGGCAAGATGCTTCATTCTTTCCGGATCATTCCGGATCGTGGTTCCTGGTATGAGGCCCAGTTCGACACCTCGGACCTCCTCTATGTTTACCTGGATCGCAAGAAGCGTCGTCGTAAGTTTCTGACGACCACTTTCTTCCGTGCACTGTTCACCCTGCCTGAGGCCAAGCTTTCGGCTGGAGAGTCCAAGGCCGATACCCAGAAGGTAGGCACGGACAGCGACATCCTGAACCTTTTCTACGACATCGAGGAGTTGCCGGTTAAGGATGCGGAGAAGTTGGAAGACATCCAGAACAAGGTTCTGGTTGAGGACGCCATCGATCTGGACAAGGGCATCGTGGTGGCTCGTGCATTCGAGCCGCTCTCGAAGGCCGTTGTTCGTCAGATCGCTGAGTTGGGCGTGGCGAAGATCCGCGTCGTCGACACCTCGGTGGATGAGGGCGTCATCATCAAGTGCCTCAAGAAGGATCCGACGAAGAACGCGGAAGAGGCTCTCAAGGATATCTACCGCCGGCTCCGTCCTGGCGATCCGCCGACGGCAGCTAATGCCCGTGCGTTGATCAAGCGGCTTTTCTTTGATCCGAAGCGTTACGATCTGGGTCGTGTCGGTCGCTACAAGATCAACCAGAAGCTTGGCTTCAAGGACGACGGCGAGGACCGGATCCTTCGTGGCCGTGATCTGCTCGGGGCGACCAAGTACCTGCTTCGCCTCAAGAAGGGTGAAGGCAGCCTGGATGACATCGATCACTTGGGCAGCCGTCGTATCCGTACGGTGGGCGAGTTGCTTGCCAACCAGTGCCGGGTGGGTCTCGCCCGGACGGAGCGTCTGGTCAAGGAGCGCATGACGCTGTTCGACCAGAGCATGGATACGATGACGCCCCAGAAGCTCATCAATCCGAAGGCTCTGTCCGCAGTGGTCAGGGATTTCTTCGGTCGGTCGCAGCTGAGCCAGTTCATGGACCAGATCAACCCTCTGGCCGAACTGACCCACAAGCGCCGTCTGTCTGCCCTCGGGCCTGGGGGTTTGAGCCGGGATCGGGCTGGCTTCGAGGTTCGCGACGTCCATCCGTCGCATTACGGGCGAATCTGCCCCATCGAGACTCCGGAAGGACCGAACATCGGTTTGATCGCTTCCTTGGCGACTTATGCCAGGGTCAACGACTTCGGCTTCATCGAGACGCCGTATCGGAAGGCTGTCAGCGGGCGGGTGTCCGAGCAGATCGAGTACCTGACCGGTGACCGGGAAGAAGGGTTCACGATCGCCCAGGCAAACGCGGCCATCGATGAAAAGGGCCGCTTCATCACGGATCTGGTTACCTGCCGGAACAAGGGTGACTTCATTGACGTCGATCCTGAGAAGGTCGACTACATGGACGTTTCGCCGAAGCAGCTGGTCTCGGTGGCTGCCGGTTTGATCCCGTTCCTTGAGCATGACGATGCGAATCGCGCGCTGATGGGATCGAACATGCAACGCCAGGGTGTCCCCCTCCTCGTGACCGAGGCGCCGTTGGTGGCGACCGGTCTGGAGGAACGTGTCGCCCGCGATTCCCGTGCGGTGATTGTTGCCGAAGAGGCCGGCAAGGTTGCCTCTGTCAACGGCAGCCAGATCATCATCACCAAGGACGGCAAGCTGCCGGAGGGCAAGAAGAAGATCCGTCATACGCCTGAGGACAACCTCTGGGTGTACCCCGTCCGGAAGTTCATGCGCTCGAACGCGGCCACCTGTATCAACCAGAAGATTCTGGTTGCCAAGGGTGACACCGTGAAGAAGGGGCAGGTCCTTGCCGACGGTCCATGCACGGCTGGGGGCGAACTTGCCCTCGGGCGGAACGTGCTGGTCGCGTTCATGCCGTGGAACGGTTACAACTTCGAGGATGCAATCCTGATCTCCGAGAAGATCGTCAAGGAGGACATCTTCACGTCGATCCACATCGATGAGTTCGAAGTGGTGGCGCGGGATACGAAGCTCGGGCCTGAGGAAATCACGCGGGACATCCCGAACCTGGGTGAAGACGCGCTGAAGAACCTGGGCCTCGATGGTGTCATCCGCATCGGTGCCGAGGTGAAACCTGGCGACATCCTGGTTGGCAAGATCACGCCGAAGTCCGAGACCGAGCTGGCGCCGGAAGAGCGACTTCTGCGGGCGATCTTCGGAGAGAAGGCTGCTGACGTGAAGGATACGTCGCTGAAGGTTCCTTCGGGTACCTACGGCATCGTCATGGACGTGAAGGTCTCCGCGAAGGCGGATGGCGTTAAGCCCATGAAGCGGGAAGTGGCGCCGCCGGCTCCCGGCAAGGAACCTCCCAAGAAGGCTCAGAAGGAGGTCGAGGAAGGGTACAAGGTCAAGCGCGAGGAACTCCTCGAACAGCTGACCGAGGCCCTCTCGAACATCCTTCTCGGTGAGAAGATTCCGCTCGACGTGGTCAACAGCGAGACGGGCGAGATCATCATCCCCGCCAACCGGAAGATCACCAAGACGCTGCTGAAGAAGCTCGCCGGGGTGTACGACCGGATCGAGATCGACCCTTCGCCGATCCGCAACAAGATCAATGAGATCATCGGGCAGTTCAAAAAGAAGTTCGAGGATCTCCAGATGCAGCACGACGAGGAAGTTGAGCGCATCGAGGCTGGGGAAGAGGTCGACAGCGGCATCGTCAAGCAGGTCAAGGTGTACATCGCATCGAAGCGCAAGCTCTCGGTCGGTGACAAGATGGCAGGTCGTCACGGTAACAAGGGCGTTGTTGCCCGGATCGTTCCCGAGGAGGACATGCCGTACCTGCAGGATGGAACGCCGGTTGAGATCGTGTTGAACCCGCTGGGCGTGCCCTCGCGCATGAACGTCGGACAGCTGCTCGAGACTCACTTGGGTTGGGCGTGCCGATTCCTCGGCATCCGCATCGCGACGCCTGTCTTTGACGGCATCAAGGAGACGCAGATCCGGGGTTACCTCAAGGACGCCGGACTGCCCGAGCACGGCAAGGTGCACCTGATCGATGGTCGTACGGGTGAACAGTTCGATCAGGAGATCGTCGTTGGCTACATCTACATGATGAAGCTGGGTCACTTGGTGGCTGACAAGATCCATGCGCGGGCGGTTGGACCCTACTCCCTCGTCACGCAGCAGCCGTTGGGTGGCAAGGCCCAGTACGGTGGCCAGCGCTTCGGCGAGATGGAAGTCTGGGCCATGGAGGCCTACGGCGCTGCGTACACGCTCCAGGAGTTGCTGACTGTGAAGTCGGACGACGTCCAGGGCCGTACGCGGATCTACGAGAGCATCGTCAAGGGCGACAATTCCCTTGAAGCGGGCATTCCCGAGTCGTTCAACGTGCTCGTGAAGGAAATGCAGTCGCTCGGCCTTGATGTGAAGGTCGGCTATTCGAATCCGGCGGATGCGCCGAAGGATCAGGGCAACCTGTTGGCCGCCCTCGTCTAAACCCCACCGACAGAACAGTCCTGCTGAACCTTAACGTTATGCTTCCTTCCAAGGACACCGCCCGCGAGTTGCTGGGCCTCGACAAGGTCAATCTGGTGGACCACGTCGCGATTAATGTCGCGTCGCCGGAGATCATCCGGTCGTGGTCGAAGGGTGAGGTCAAGAACCCTGAGACGATCAACTACCGTACGTTCAAGCCCGAGAAGGGCGGCCTCTTCTGCGAGCGTATTTTCGGTCCGGTCAAGGACTGGGAGTGCTCGTGCGGAAAGTACAAGCGCATCAAGCATCGCGGCGTTGTTTGCGACCGTTGCGGTGTTGAGGTGACGCTGGCCCGGGTCCGCCGCGAGCGGATGGGTCACATCGAGTTGGCTGTGCCGGTCTCGCACATCTGGTTCTTCAAGTGCATGCCTTCCCGCATCGGCCTGATGCTGGACATGACGGCGCGGAATCTGGAGCGCGTGATCTACTACGAGGACTACCTCGTGATTGATCCCGGCAACACGCCGCTGAAGGAGAACCAGCTGCTTTCCGAGCACGAGTACCGGGAGGCGCGCCAGACCTATGGTCCGGACGCTTTCTCAGCGAAGATGGGTGCCGAGGCGGTTCGGGATGCGCTCTGCAAGATCAACCTGGAGAAGACGATCGACGAGTTGGCGATCGCGATGCAGGAGACGAAGTCGAAGCAGAATCGGAAGAAGATCGCGAAGCGGATCAAGCTGTTCCAGGGCTTCTCGAAGTCCAAGATGCGGCCTGAATGGATGATCCTGACGGTACTGCCGGTCATTCCTCCGGATCTTCGCCCCTTGGTTCCGCTGGAAGGCGGTCGGTTCGCTACTTCGGACCTGAACGACTTGTATCGCCGCGTGATCAACCGGAACAACCGGTTGAAGAACCTGCTCCAGCTGAAGACTCCTGAGGTCATCATCCGGAACGAGAAGCGGATGCTGCAAGAGGCGGTGGACGCGCTGTTTGACAACGGCCGTCACGGGCGGGCGGTGACCGGCGCAGGGAACCGTGCCTTGAAGTCACTTTCGGACATGCTGAAGGGCAAGTCGGGCCGTTTCCGGCAGAACCTGCTCGGCAAGCGCGTCGATTACTCCGGCCGTTCGGTGATCGTCATCGGTCCTGAGCTGAAGCTGAACCAGTGCGGTCTTCCGAAGAAGATGGCGTTGGTGCTGTTCGAGCCGTTCATCATCCGCCGGCTGAAGGAACTGGGTTACGTCCATACGGTTCGGTCAGCCAAGAAGATGATCGAGCGTCAATCATCGGAGGTCTGGGACATCCTCGAAGAGGTGACCAAGGGACACCCGGTGCTGTTGAACCGCGCTCCGACGCTGCACCGTCTGTCGATTCAGGCTTTCGAGCCTGTCCTGATCGAGGGCGAGGCAATCCGGATCCATCCGCTGGTCTGTACGGCTTACAACGCCGACTTCGACGGCGATCAGATGGCCGTGCACGTGCCACTGTCCGTCGAGGCCCAGTTGGAGGCCCGGCTGCTGATGATGGCGCCGTTGAACATCTTCAGCCCGTCGAGCGGCAAGCCGATCATGACGCCGACCCAGGACATCACCTTGGGCTGCTACTACCTGACCGCGGAGCCGCGCAAGCCCCGCCGCGAGAAGGAACGGTTGATGCTGTTCGGAACCAAGCAGGAAGTCATCTTCGCCCACAATGACGGGGCCTTGAAGACCCACGATCGGATTCACTTGGTGAACCCCGACACGGGGCGCGAGAGCAAGTATGGGGATGCCCATTCCAAGCTCATCGAGACCACGGTGGGACGCGTCCTGTTCTCCGAGATCTGGCCTACCGAGCTCGGCTTCATCAACAAGCCGATTGGCAAGAGCCAGCTGGGTGACGTCATCTTCAACTGTTACAAGTATTGCGGCCACGAGCGTACGGTCGTGACCTTGGACAAGCTGAAGGAAGTCGGTTTCAGGGAGGCTACCCGCGCGGGTGTCTCGATTGGTATCGACGACATGATCGTCCCGATCGAGAAGGAGAAGGAGATCGAGAATGCGATGAAGCAGATCTCCGAGGTGGACAAGCAGCACCGGAAGGGTGTCATCACCAATCAGGAGCGCTACAACAAGGTCATCGACATCTGGACGCACTGCACCGACCAGATTGGTGCGGTGATGCTCAAGACCCTGCAGAACAACCAGGGCAAGAAGGAGTTCAACCCGGTGCACCTGATGGTGGATTCCGGCGCCCGTGGTAACAAGGCGCAGGTCCGTCAGCTGGCTGGTCTGCGTGGTCTGATGGCCAAGCCCAGCGGTGAGATCATCGAGAAGCCGATTTTGTCGAGCTTCCGCGAGGGTCTGACAGTCCTCGAGTACTTCATCTCCACGCACGGCGCCCGCAAGGGTCTGGCCGACACGGCGCTGAAGACCGCTGACTCAGGGTACATGACCCGCAAGTTGGTGGATGCGGCCCAGGACGTCATTGTCCGCCGCATTGACTGCGGCACGACGAACGGCATCTCGGTCGCCTCCATCTACGAGGGCGAGGAAGAGGTCGTGAAGATCAGCGAGCGTATCTTCGGCCGCTACTCGGCTGAGGACATCTATGATCCGGCTGACCTGAAGCACAAGATCATCGGCGCCGGCGAGGAGTTCGATGAGGTCAAGTCGAAGGGCATAGAGCGGGCCGGCATCGAGCGGGTGAAGATCCGTTCCGCGCTGACCTGCGAGACGAAGCACGGCGTCTGCGCGAAGTGCTACGGCCGCAATCTGGCCACGGGCCGCATCGTGAAGCTCGGCGAGGCGGTCGGCATCATCGCCGCCCAGTCCATCGGCGAGCCCGGAACGCAGCTGACCATGCGTACGTTCCACGTCGGTGGTGTTGCTTCGCAGACCTACAAGCAGCCGCAGATCAAGACGAAGTACGACGGTACGGTCCGCTACAACGACCTCCGTTACGTGACGTTGGATGACGGCAACAGCATCGTCCTGAACAAGAACGGCTCGCTCACCATCTTCTCGCCGGAAGGCAAGGAGCTGGAGACGCACCCGATCGTGATCGGCTCCGTGATTTCCATCCCGGACGGTGGTCAGGTGAAGAAGAACGAGGTCTTCGTCGAGTGGGATGCCTACAACGTCCCGGTCATTTCCGAAAAGGGTGGCCGAGTGAAGTTCGTGGACATCATCGAGGGTGTCACCATGAAGCAGGAGGTCGACGAGGCCACCGGCACGGAAGACATGGTCATCATCGATCACAAGGAGGACCTGCACCCGACGATCATCCTCGAGGATCAGCGTGGGGAACCGTTGGCCCAGTACCCGATCCCTGCCGGTGCGCACTTGGTTGTCGCCGAGGGTGACGAGATCAACGCTGGCGCACTGGTGGCGAAGACGCCGCGCAAGGCCTCGAAGACGAAGGACATCACCGGCGGTCTGCCGCGTGTTGCCGAGTTGTTCGAAGCCCGTCGTCCGAAGGACGCCGCGGAGATCGCGAAGATCGACGGTGTCGTGGACTTTGGACCGAGCGTCCGCGGCAAGCGGTGCGTGGTGGTCAAGGATCCTCAGACCAATCAGGAAGAGGAGCACCTCATCCCGATGGGCAAGCACGTCATCGTCTACAAGGGCGACTTCGTGAAGAAGGGGCAGCAGTTGACCGACGGTCCGGTTGTCCCGCACGAGATCCTTGATGTCTGCGGACCCCAGGAACTCCAGGAGCACCTGGTGAACGAAATCCAGGAGGTCTATCGCCTCCAGGGTGTGACGATCAACGACAAGCACATCGAGATCATCATCCGCCAGATGTTGAAGAAGGTGCGCATCACGGAGCCGGGTGACACCGTGTTCCTGTGGGGTGAGCAGATCGACAAGGTCGCCTTCGAGGACGAGAACAGCCGGATCGAGGCGATCGGTGGCAAGCCCGCTGAGGGCGTGCCGGTGTTGCTCGGCATCACGAAGGCATCGCTCGAAACCGAGTCCTTCCTGAGCGCGGCTTCATTCCAGGACACGACCCGTGTCCTCACCGAGGCAGCGACGCTGGGCAAGAGCGACGGTCTCCGTGGCTTCAAGGAGAACGTCATCATGGGTCACATCATTCCGGCCGGTACCGGTTTCGGTGGGCATCGCGACCTGGATGTCCGCACGCTGGTTGAGGTTCCCGTTGAGGAGGCTCCCGGCTTCGACCTGTCGGAAGGCGATGATTCGTCCTCGAATCCGCTGCTCGGCTGATCCAGTCGGCAGAGGGAAGAATTCAGGGGCGCCCGTTCGCGGGTGCCCCTTTTTGTTTTCGGCCTCGGCTGACGCCGGGCCGCAGTCTTGGCGGGGAGATCAGGAGAAGGAGGCTCAGTGTGGCTGACCGGAGCCGTGGGCACTGTGCAGGTATCTTCCGATGGCGTTCGCCCCGGCGATGAAGCGTTGCTTTCCGTCCTCGCCCAATCGGCACTCTCGCGAGTGGGGAGAGTCCGGCGCGAGGATCAGGACTGGGCAGGATTGGTTGGCGACTCCCAGGAAGGAGATGATGTCCGGGCGGGGGCGTGCGAAGTCGACGTAGCGGACTTCGAGGCTGTGTCGCAGGGCCGGGTAGTAGTGGAGCACCCCGTTGATCTCGGCGCACTCGGGGCAGTAGTAGCCGGTTTCGGTGCCATCGACGAAGTCGTGGCGAAGCAGGAAGAGGATATCGCGTTTCATGGCGGACAGAGATCTGAACCGGAAAGCGGCAGTTGGACTATCCACAGATTTCACGCATTTCACCGATGGACCGGGACAAGAGGCCTCACCACGTCGCTGTTTCCAGATCACCCTTGGGGAGAAACGACAGCCCCTCTCAACCGGCTTCCAATCCGTGGAATCGCTGTAATCTGTGGATCCAACCGCCGTTTCTAGGCTGAAGGTAAGGCGGGGTTCCGACGCTTGTGAACGGTGAAGCAGAAAGATCGCTGTGTCGGGTCAGGAATTGCAGTTCGAGACGGGGACTGGAATTGAAGGCGGCCGGCCAGGCGCGGCAGGATCGGCCCTGTGATGAAGTTGAGGCCAGCACCACTGGAGGCGGGGCAGACGATCGGCCTGATCTGTCCAGCGGGTGCGCCGTTGCCTGTGGAGCGGATCGACATCGGGGCTCGGGCCTTGGAAGCGCGTGGATACCGGGTCCGATTGGGGCGGCATGTGCGGGCGCGTCACGGGACCTTCGCGGGAACCGACGTCGAGCGGGCAGATGATCTCAATCAGTTCCTGAGGGATCCGGAGATCCGGATGATCATGGCCGTGCGAGGTGGGTATGGCTGCGGTCGGTTGTTGGAGGCGGTGGACTTCGACGCTGCGCGGAGGGATCCCAAATGGGTGGTTGGATACAGCGACCTGACGGCGCTGCAGATGGGCCTTCTGGCGAAGTCAGGTTTGGTGACGGTATCGGGTCCGATGGCAGGGGTGGAGTTCCGAGGGATGCCCGATCCATTTACGGACGCGCATTTCTGGTCCTTGGTTCGGGGCGCGGAGGCCGGGCGAAACCTGGGCACTCCGGAAGGGGAACCATGGATCCCGGTCCGGGGAGGGGGCGCGGAGGGGCCGTTGATCGGAGGGTGCTTCTCGCTGGTGATGTCCCTGTTCGGTACGCCTTACCTTCCTTCATTGGATGGTGCGATCCTCGTTCTCGAGGATATCCACGAGCATCTGCACCGACTGGACCGCATGCTGGTCCAGTTGAGATTGGCCGGGGTGCTGGATCGCATCGCGGGGTTGGTGCTCGGGCAATTCACGGATTGTGGCCCGGCGGAGCCATCCAAACCGGCGCTGAGTTTGCCGGAGATCCTCGGCGAGGTTCTGTCGGGACTGAAGGTACCCTGCGTGCGTGGGTACAGCTATGGGCACGAGGCCCGCAAGCGCAGCCTGCCGTGGGGCATTCGGGCTCGATTGGATGTCGATTCCGGCAGTTTCCGGCTCGTCGAGGACGCGTGCGCTGGGCTCAGCGGACCCGGACGAGGCGGATGAATCCGTAGTCCGCACCTCCGCTCTCGGTGACCACGACACTGCCCTGATTGGGTTGGGGTGTGATCTGGATCCACTGAGCGAGGTTCGACGACGTCCAGACCTGGATCCCGGCATCGCCGCCTGAGTAGTGGACACGCAGACCTCCTGGAACGCGTTCGACGGACTCGATTGTCAGGTCGTCGGGGCCCCCCGGCGAGCCGCCTCGCAGATTGCTGGCTTTCCAATGCTGGGGCAGGTCGGGATCTGGAACGTCCCCTGGGGCGGGAACAAGGGAGAAGCCCAAGCCATTGGGGGAGGTTGGCCAAGGTGGCGTTGACCCATATCGAATCGAGGCGGCGTTCGTGGATCCGGCCGAGGCCCGGATCGTGACTGTTTCGCCCTCATTGGCCAATGCCCCGCCGTACGAGCCCAGCACGAGGATTCCCGGGTGTAACCCGTAGGCCTGGCGAAAGGCCGGAATGTTGGTGGACCGGATGACCAGCGCGTACTGGCCAGGATTCAGGATCGCGCCCGGGGTGAAGTCGAAGTCGATACCGGCCGAGAAGCGGGCACCGGTCAGGTCGAGCGGAAGCCTGGGGTTCCGGTTCCGGAATTCGATGAACTCGAATCCGTCATCGGCCGGGTTGTACATGATCTCGGTGAATTCCAGGTCTGCGGCCAATGAGGAGATCGTGACCGGTTCGCCCGCGGTGAACTCGATGGGAGCCGACCAGTTGCTGTCCCGGCCGATGACGTCGACGGTCTGGACGCGGGCTCGATACAGTCGCCCAACGCGCAACGTTCCGACGGGTGGGGTCCAGGAAGCTGTGTTCGGAGCCAGGTTGCCGGATTCCACCACGGGGGTGATCTCGTAGGGGAGCGGGCGGGATGGATCGAACGTCGGATGTCCCGTACGGGTGACCTCGGCGATCCGCCAGCGGATGGCGGACTGGGGAGCGCTGCCGGAGTAGGCGGAAACTGCAAAACGGAGTTCATCTACAGGGAAGCCGGCAGGTCCGGCGAATGTTGCCGTCGGCGTGGCTGGCCGGTTGGGTTCGCTGCTGATGACATCGAGCGAGAAGACCGGATTGGTGCCGCGATAGCGGATGTAGTCGCGCATCTTGGCGACCATGCCGTTGAAGTCGCGGGTTCCGACGCCGGACTGGTAGTACCGCCCTTGGCCTGCCTTGCCGGTGTTGACCAGGGATCCGTTCACCATCACGGGATTGTAGTCCCATTGTGCGCGATCCGCGTCGATGAGGCTCCACTGGTTGGTTCCGCGGAGCAGTCGGGCGTGCTCGTCGAGGAGCCGGAATGCCTCGTCGGTGTTCCAGAGCAAATCGCGGATCTCGCGAACGCGATTCCTGAACTCCCGGGTGATGTTGGGGAAGGCCGGGTTGGTGAGATTGAAGTTGGAAAGGACACGGCCCTTGAACGGTTCGTCGCCGCCGGTCTGGCCGGCGCGGTACATGTTGTCGGACCAGGTGAGGTCGAGGTCCCATGGAATGGTCTGCCAGCGGTTGTCGACGGGGTTTCGGTAGAAGTAGTAGTTCTTGCCGTCGGCGATGTCGTAATGGTGGATGCCCTGGACGATGGTCTGGTAGGCGAAGTAGGCGGGGAGGTTGAAGTTCGTGCGCCACCAGGCCTCGGTCTGGGTGGCGTTGTAAGCGGTCATGAAGGCGGACAGGTCGGAGGAGTCGGTCGGCCCGTCGGGACCCAGGTTGTTCGCGTCGCCGAAGCCGCCTTCCATCTTGTAGAGGTTTCCGTCGGGCAGGTCGTGAGCCTCGAGATAGCGGCCGTCCGGTTGTTCCAGGGCCAGATAGACGCCCCAGAAGTCACCGGAAAACTGGTCTGTGGGATTCGTTTCAGCGGCCTCGTCGATGATGCGGAACTGCACGTAGGCCGTGTCGCAACCCGTCGCGCCGGTGAGTTCGAACAGGCGGAATCCGACGCTCTCGAACATGCCGTGTTCGCCCCGGTGCAGGTAGTCTCCCTGCTGGATGGAGGCGCCGAGAT
Source organism: Limisphaerales bacterium (assembly GCA_965284395.1). Taxonomy (GTDB): domain Bacteria; phylum Verrucomicrobiota; class Verrucomicrobiia; order Limisphaerales; family UBA9464; genus UBA6176. The sequence continues at coordinate 4,122,129 of OZ260084.1, forward strand.
TGAGCTTCGTCCAGTCGGCCTTGAAGCGGCGGCCCCAGTTGTCGCGCCCGCGGAAGTCGCGCCCGCGGTTGAAGTCAAACTTCCACATGTTCTTGCCCATGGCGTAGCGCCAGACGCCACCGCGGGGGCGGAAGCGGATGTGGTCATAGACCACCCCGTCGTAGACGAGCGTGCCGGTCCAGAAGTACTCGTCGCCGTGGCTTCGGTCCCGCCAGGTGGAATCCTCGACATCCTGTTTGCGGCCGAGGAGGTGGTAGACAGGAAGCCGGTTCATCTCGTTGGTGGAGACGATGAATGACTGTCCGAGGGCACCGGTGGTTCCCGGGCGCACCGCGCCGGTCCAGGCGGGGACACCGTTGTAGGTGAAGTACGCAAAGTTGCGGCCGGCATCATCGGCATAGGGTACAACGACCGTGGCTCCCAGTGCGTCCGTGGCCCGGATCCGGTAGCGGACGAGGTGCCGGTGGACTTGAACCGAGGCGGGGATGACCGCGGCGAAGTTCCCATCGCCTGCCAGGGCATCACCGGAAACCCCGGCATCGTTCATGGTGACGGTCGTCCAGGTGGTTGCGTACTCGGGGGCATCGAAGCGGATGTACTCTCCTGGACGCACGATCTGGTATTGCAACTGGACCTGCGCGATGCCGTTGGGATCGGTTGCCCGGACGGAGATGACGACGGGCTGGCCGGAACGGGGCTGTTCGGGCGTGTGGCTGACCTGTCGCAGCGCGGGCGGTGCGTTGGTGGCGAAGGTACGGTTGACGAGGCCGGGCGTCGGGCCCTGTCTGGTGGTACCGCCGATGAGAGAGAGGCGGCAGTCGAAGAAGCAGTCCGAGCTGCCGCCGACGCTGGTGTTGGCGATCTGGACGGCGATGACATTCCCGCCCTGCTGGACCAGTCCGGCTGGGATGGAAAACTCGATCGGTTCGTACGTGTTGTTCTCCCGGACGCTGGTGGAGACGCCGTTGAAGGGAACTTCCGCTGTCGCCATTTCGCGTGCCAGCACCAGGGTCCCATTGATCCAGACCTTGAAGCCGTCATCGAAGAGCGCCTCGATGCGAGCGCGCGTGTAGGCGGACGCGTCCGGCGCACTAAAGGACCGTCGGAGGTAGAGCGTGCTGTACACGCCCCGCATGTCCTCCAACCGGGTGCCGCCGGTCGTGGCCGGACCGAGGACGTCGGGGTCATATCCGACTGGCGCGGCACCGGAGGCCCAAGCGGAATCGTTGAAGTTGGTCGCCCTCCAGGCCCCGGCCGTGGCGGAGGGCTCATTCGTGCCTTTCCTGTACTTCCAGACTCCGGCGGAGGTGATGAGCGGAACGTCGGGGAGGACCGCGGCCGCAAGGACGGAAGAGCGCCAATGGCCCCCGAGCGTGTTGTCGAGCGAGGGATGGATCAGTTCGAGGGAGTTGCCCGGGGCGTCGCCGACGGTCGGCCAGGGGAAGCCGAGCTCATAGTTGACGCTGTCGATTTCCGCGCCGGTGGCATCCAGCAGCAGGAGTCGCTCACCCCCTCCGCTCAGGCGGCCAGTCCATGGCCCGAGCGCGGTGGTGAAGCCGAATTTCCGGTGGAGGGCGTCTGGATCCTGACCTAGGACGAGGAACTGACCGGGGCCGATGGAAGTGGCTGGGGGAATGACGAACTCTGCCCCACCGCTGAGGCGCCAACCAGCCACGTTCACCGGCTGGGTGCCATCATTGTAGAGTTCGACGAACTCGACCCGCTCCTGGTCCACGTCCGGTGCAGAGTGGATCTCGTTGATGACGACCGCGGCGTGCAGGAGCCCGGCCGACATGGCCGGAAGCATCGCGAGGCGGGAGAGACGGAGCTGAGGGATGACAATCATGACGACAAGGCGCTCGCCAAAGGACGCCGATGGATTCCGAACCTTGGCGGAATGCCAGCGGACTAGCAAATCCGCTGCCGCAGAATGTCCGCGTCGGTGCGCATCCTGCCACCTCCCCCAAAGCCTCAAGTGGTGGGGCGAATGTCCTCACGAGCCGATCATGAACCGGTTCGACAGAGGCTCGCCCCACCCCTCGACACGCGAGCCGCGTCGAGAGGCACCCTCAGCGTCCGAGGTGGTTGGCGATCATCCGGCTCAGCGCTTCGTCGGTGACGTTGAAGGCCTTTTTTCCGGAGCCATCGCCGATGTTGGTCATCGCGATGAGCGCGGCCTGCTTGCCGGGAGCAATCCAGACATTGCTGAACCACTGGGTGTTGGATCCTGTGTGATGCAGGACGTCCCCTCCTGCCCACGAACGGTTCATGACGTGCCAGCCGAAGGCGTAGAACTCGCCCTCCGGCGGTTGGTGGAGGCGTTGGAAGGTGGCCGGCGAAACCAGTCGGACTCCTTCGCCGTCGGCGGGACGGGCATGGAACATCAGGTATTTGGCGAGGTCGAAGAGGGATCCGTGAACGGTTCCTGCGGGACCGAGGGACTGGGGATTGTCGGCATTTGGCCCCGGGGCGATCCCGGAAGGTTTGCCATTGATCCACTCATGGCCCCACGGCTGGTTGGTGTGGCCGCGGGCGGCGGGCGGGCCGAAGCCGGCGGTCCGCATCCCAAGGGGAAGGAACACCCGGCTGCGCAGGAGATCTTCCCAAGGTTGGCCGGCGACCTGTTCGAGCATCATGCCGGCGAAGACATAGCCGGTGTTGGAGTAAACGAAGCGCGTCCCGGGTGTGGTCGGGGGCGGGTTGGTCGTCACAGCCGTGAGCCAGTGAAGGCGGCGCGCCGGCATCGGGCCGCGCTGATTCCAGATGGCGTCCCAGACCTTGTTCCGGGCGAGTTCCTCGTGGTCGGGGGCTCCGCCTCGGTGCCGGAGCAGTTGTCCCAGCGTCACCTCGCGCCAGGCCTCGTGCATGCCGGGCACGCGAGCTCCCAGGATCTGGCCCAGGGTGCTCGTCCAGTGGATCCGCCCCTCGTCGACGAGGATACCGGCAAGGGTTGCCGTCATCGACTTGGTGATGGACCCCTGATGCCAAAGGTCGCCCAACTCCACGGGGACCTCTGCGCCGTGGACGCGTACTCCAACCGCGCCGGCCGCGATGACCCGGTTGGAACGGATGAGGAGGGCGGCCAGGGCTGGGACGCCGTGCTTGGTTCGCAGCTTTTCGAGCGTGGGGTTGAGATCGGTGAACGAGTCCCGGACGAGTCGGGCTTCGCGGATGGCAGCGGGATGATTCGTCCGCGGACGAATCCATTCCGGGGCGTCCCCGAGGATGGCTGGTTCGACAACGGTCCAATGCCCGTCGTTGGTGGACCCTTCCAGTCGATAGATCGCACCCAACTCGAGGGGGAAGCGGAAGTCGTCCGCCCACGAGCGGGAGACGAGGAGCCCGAGCAGGACGGCCATCCAGCCCAGCGGGAGAAGCCTTGGATGCAACGGGCACAGCATTTGGTAAGTCCCCTCAATCATACTCGAGCACGAGGGCATTGCCCTCGTTCCGGACCCGGGTGATCACCAATCCTGCCGCTCCATTGAGGCGGAAGAAGCTCGCTGCTTCGATTCGGTCGATCCGGAAGGTCCGGGCGACGGGATCGTGGACGGCCGTGGTGGAGTTGGTGAACGGACCTTCCGGGGTCGGCGCCTGCTGCAGGGTGGGCGGGGCGGGGGCTTTCGCCAGGCTGGCATTGAGCCAGGCAAGGCGAGGTACGATCCGGGTGGAGACGAAGGAGGCGGGTGCCGGGTCGCTGTTCTCGAAAGCCTCCAGCTGCCAGTTGCCCTCGGACCCGCGGTAGAGGCCGCGGTAGTCGAAGATGAGACCGTTGAAGCCCGGGCCGGTGGATTCCGTGTTGCAGGCGGCTTCGACGCCGTACTGGACCGCCGCCAGGTGCCAGGTCTGGCCTCGCCGGACGAACATCGGGCCGCCGGAATCGCCGCCCGAGATGCATGCTTCGTCTTCGCCTATTCCTCCGTCAAACGAGCAACGCACCAGTGGGCCGAAGAGTCCGATGGTGGAACCTTCCAGACGTTGTGCGATGGCGTTGGTTCCCCACCGCTGGCGTCCGTCCAGAACGCCCCACTTCCAACCCGCGAGTGCGGGACCTTCCCCACGGTCGGCCAAGACCTCCGCTCCCTTGGGGGCACCGCGCCCGATGATCACGACCAGTTCTCCCACCCGAAGATCCTGGGTAGCGACGGTCGCCGTCGTGGGGAAGACCCCACTGACGTGCCAGAGGCGTAGGTCGGACGTTGAATCCGCCTCGAACCCTACCGTCCGGTAGCTCTTGCCTTGGTAGGTGAACCGGTCGCCGACATTGCCGCCGAAATGGCCGGCTGTAAGGAATGACGAGGGGCCGACCGGGACGCCGCAAAACAAGTTGAACTGTCCCGTCCATTGCCACCCGGAACCCGCCAAGGCACCCGTCGGTTCAGTGGTATTGCGTTCAGGGCCGCCCGGTCCGATGACCACCACGCCGTGAAGGGACAGGCAACCCGAAAGCCCGCCGAGAACCAGCATCAGAATCCGTTGCCATGCGGCCGCGCGCATCGTCCGACGATGGCACCTTTGGATCAGGGGGCCAATTCCGCAGACAACGAAAATTCCGGCTTTCAAAGCGTCGGGAGGCGGCCAGCCTTGGGCCTGTTCCATGAAGAGATTACTCTCCGCCATCCTTGTTGCCCTGGCCCTGAGGCCTGGGGTTTCCCTCGCGATCGAATCCGCCGACCTGGCCGGCACCTGGGTGCACACCCGAATTGAAGTCGGCGGGAACGCGATCAACGACGACTCCGTAACCTCCGCCGAGTTCGAGATCGGCAATGGCAAGTACACCTTCCGCATGGGTGACAATACGGCCAAGGGAACGGTAAAGCTCGATACGTCGAAGACACCGGCCCAGATCGACCTGACGGAAGTCGAGGGTCGGAACGTTGGGCGCACGCTCGTGGGTATTGTCGAGACGACGCCCGACGGATGGCGGTTGGCGGCCGACATGGCCGGTGGTTCGCGGCCTGACAAGTTCACCTCCGAGGGTGGCGATTCGCATGTCCTCGCCAGCTACAAGCGCAAGCCCGGGACCGTGCGCCCGTTGCGCGGGTTGTTGATCTCCGGCGGTTGCTGCCATGACTACCCGGGGCAGGCAACGATCCTCACGGAAGGCATCGCGAAGCGCGCGAACATCAGCTGGGACATCGTGATGGATCCCGGTCAGACCGGGACCAAGCACAAGGTCTCCGTCTACAAGACCGAGGATTGGGCCAAGAAGTACGACGTGGTCCTGCACAACGAGTGCTTCGCGGACGAGAAGGAACTCGACTGGCTGGAGCGCATCGTGAAGCCGCATCGCGACGGCGTTCCGGCGGTGGTCATCCATTGCGCGATGCACTGCTATCGCGCTCCGACCAATGATTGGTTCCGGTTCGTGGGCGTCACCAGCCACCGCCACGGCTCCCACTTCGACTATCCCATGACCAACGTGGCCCCGGCGCACCCGGTGATGATCGGGTTCCCGGCCAGCTGGCGCACGCCGAAGGAGGAACTCTACAACATCGAGAAGGTTGAGCCGACGGCGACTCCCCTCGCGACGGGTTGGTCGCATGAGACCAAGCGCGCCGAGGTCAACGTCTGGGTGAACCAGTTCGGGAAGGGCCGGGTCTTCGGCACGACGATCGGCCACTACAACCACACGCTCCAGGACCCGGCCGTCCTCGACCTGCTGACGCGCGGGCTGCTCTGGTCGACGGGCAAGCTTCAGGAGAACGGGAAGCCCGCGGTTGGCTACGGCGTGCAGTAGGCGACTGCGGTCGGGGGGCGAGACACCGGGCGGCTCGACGGAGTCTCGCTCCAGCCCAGATCAGGTGGCTGAGCGGTTCTACGGAATGGCGACGTCCTCGTCGCCTCGGTGAAGGGCTTGGGAGGGCAACGAGCACGTGGTCGCTCCGGTTTGAGCCGGGAGCAGGCCAAGATGCGCCCCCGGATGCTCGAATTCCCGGTTTGAGATCTGGCCGGACGAATCCAGATTCAAGCCGTGTCGCCAACGCAATCCCACGCCGGGGCCGCGCTCGTCCTGATCGGGCACGGTTCTACCCAGAACCGCGATTCCTGCGCGCCCACGCGGCAGCATGCCGACGCCCTTCGGTCCTCCGGTCTGTTTGCGCAGGTGCTGGAGGCCTACTGGAAGCAGGAACCGTCAATCGCCGGCGTCCTGCGCGGCGTCTGGTATCCCCGCGTCTACGTCGTCCCGCTCTTCATCTCGGAAGGCTACTTCACCGAGCAGGTCATCCCACGGGAGCTCGGCCTGACGACACCCGGCGTCCCGGGGTTCCAGCGGATCCGGCGGATCGGCCGGCATGAGGTGCGCTATTGCGCCCCCGTTGGAACCCATGCGTCGATGACACGACTCCTGGTGCGTCGGGCACTGGAGGTGGTGCAGTCGAATCCGGCGCCCCACGGGGCTCCCGCGCCTTCTGACATCTCGCTGTTCATCGCGGGGCATGGCACTGGCAATTCCGAGAATTCGCGCCGGGCCATCGAGGATCAGGTGGAGCGGTTGAGGGCGAGTGGCCAGTTTCACGACGTTCACGGCGTCTTCATGGAAGAGGAGCCCCGCATCGCGGATTGCCATCGACTCGCCGGCACCCGGCACATCGTCATGGTGCCCTTCTTCATCAGCGACGGACTTCACAGCCACGAGGACATCCCGGTGATGCTGGGGGCCGATCCCACGGCGGTGCGGGAGAGATTGGCGCGGCGTGAACCGACCTGGCCGAGTCCGACGTTTCTGGATCCCCACTGGGTCTGGTACAGCCGGAGCATCGGGGATGAGCCAAGCCTCACCGAGGTCATCCTCGAACGCGTCGGTGAGTTGGCGGAATAGGACGGTGGGTCGGGAATCCGCACGGGTGGGGCGAGACTCCGTCGAGCCGCATCGGCAGACCGAAGTTTTCAGATTTCAGCTTGAAGCCGGGATCGGGCTTGAAAGCCGCAACGGGGAACTTTGAACCGGTTCGACGGTGTGCGCGCACCCCGCCTTTTGGTGGCGGGTTGAGACGGCATACTCGGAACAGGGCATGGGGCGGAGGGAGAGGCGAGGAGGGGGTTGGCTTGTGGGTAGGGATCGGAGCTGTGAACGAGTAGGCACGCGTGCGCTGGCAATCAGCTGATTGCAGCGTTTCGAAGAGCGATCTGCGAGGATGGGATGCGGAGGACTCTCTGGGAAAAGCGCGGGCGGGTTGCGGAAATCTGTGGCGGGATGGCGAACATTTCCCGAGCGCCGGATTGACTTCCGGGTCGTCGTTCCTAAGCTCAAGTCGATTCGGGCTGCGGGACGTTTCTTCAGCGGGGTTCCCCACCCCCACCTCCTTGGCGTCTGCAGCCCGAATCCATTTTTTCAGACCGTTGAGCTGTGAAGCCAACGTGAGCGCGCAGAAATCTGAGAAATGATTTTGACGGGTTCTACGGATCCTGTACAAAGCGCGCCGCCCGCGGGGGTGTAGCTCAATTGGTTAGAGCGCTGCCCTGTCACGGCAGAGGTTACGGGTTCGAGCCCCGCCACTCCCGCCACTTTTCCCGCGGCATTGCAGGGGGTCTTTCCTGACCGGACAGAACCGGACAGATTCGATGAAAGGCCCCCTCCGCCCGAAAGGGTTCTCTTCCCAGGCAGGCCTTCCCGGTTTCGACGTTTCCGTATCCCTTGCGATCCTAGACTCCGTGCCCAGCTCGACCATCAGGTGATCAGACACATCTCGACACCATCATCGGAACAGCTTGAGGCTGAAGTCTTCGATGCTCTGACGCGGATCGACGGAGTCTCGACCCACCGCTCGGGCCCCGACGACGTCGGCTACCTGCCAGCGGCAGGCTTGGCCCGGAAGAACGGGGAGGTACTCAGGGAGGACGGGATCCAGACCGGAGCTCGGTCGGAGTCGTTCCCGCCGATCTGGGACCAGTTCTTGAGATCTGAGCTCGTCTCCAGCGCCGAATCCGAGTCGAGGACGACGCCCTCGGGATGGGTGAGCAGGTAGACCGTGCCGTCCGCCCGGGTTGAGTTGCCGGAAGGATCGTACGAGATCAACTCGGTGATGGGAGCTGCCCCCTCGGCCTCAGTGAGGACCAGCTCGTGGAGGCCGATCGGCAGATTGGATGCGAGGTCCACCCAGGTGTCCGCCTCGGCCTTGCTCGAATGGACGACATGGTCCACGCCCGTCGGCACGGTCTGCCAGCGGAGCGTGGTGCCAACAGCCAGTTGCTGGAACAGCGCTGCCCAATACCAGTCCTTCGGATCCAGAAGGACGCGCCCAGAGTTCGACTTGAACAGCGTGCCTGTATGGCCCGAACCGTCACTGCCGGTGCGGGAGCCCTGGATGGTGAAGGCGAAGCCACGTTCCTGCGGTGAGGAGCTGTCGACCCGAAGGGTCCAGGATTCATCGAGGAGCGGTGTCGCGTGTCCGATGCGGATGATGCACGGCCCGAAGCTGCCCGGCCAGGTGGGAGCGCGCCCATGCACCCTGCCAGACAGGGTGGAACCGGCGGGCAAGCCGTCGATCTGTACCGAAGCAGCTCCCCCCGGCGGGATGCGGCCCACGATCCGGTTCCCGTGGAACTGGACCCGCCATTCCGACGGGGCGCCTGGCGCTCCGGCCCGGACGATGCGGCGGACCCTCGGGTTGTTGTACGGATCCTGAAGCGGGATCGAAGCGGGACCGGTCAGGCGGGACTGCAACACCTCGCCGAGGACGGCCTGCCCGTCGGCGTTGGGGTGGACGTTGTCCTGCAACAAGGCCGAGATGGGGAGGCCTCGGTCGAGGAGCACTTGGCGCCATCGGGTGCGCACGTCGGCGATGCACACCCGCTCGGACTCCGCCAGGGCCGGAAGGGTGGAGCCGTTCCACTCTCCCGGATTGGGAAAGAGTCCGCGATCCCAGTCGGCGTAGTGATCATTGACGAGCACGACCTCGGCGGTAGTCCGGGCGCGTACCTCGCGGATGAGTCGGACGTAAGCGTTGGTGTCGCCGTACGCGTGGAAGATCAGGAGGTCCGGGTTGAAGGGGTACAGGTCCGCCTCGGCGGTTCCCTCGAGGTACTCGGCCGTGACTCCGCCGATGGATCGGTTCGCGATGATCCATTCGCGCTTTGGAGACTGATTCGCTGCCTCCTGGACCGCGAGCCGGGACCACGGCTGGCCCGTGATCGACTGGCCATAGATGAGGACCCGGATCGGGGGGGTACTACTGGGTTGCCGGCGGAGCGCCTGAAACCGCTGGAGGTTGGCCTGGGATCGCAGGTCTTCGCGGGGACCGGCCTGGAGCGGTGACCCGAGTGCCAGCGAGAGGAGTCCTGCAATCAGCAGGAGCCAGCCGCCTCCGAACCCATCACAGAACCCACAGCCGAGGCCACGTGGCCGCCCCTTCCGGAAGGGTGGAATCGTTCCCGTTGCCGCCGTCCTGATCCTTGGCTCTTGGTCCATCTGGAGTCCTCGACACAAACCCCAGTCGTTCCGGGCGCCTGGTGTCAAGGTTCGTTCCCCAGAATGCGGGAGGCGTCAACGCGTCAGGCTCTGGCTGGTTGCGATGTGTTTCCTTTCGGCTGCTGGCCTATCGGAAGTGGCTCGACGTTCCTCGGAAGGCCTGGATGTGGCCGCCCATGGAAAGGGCTCGGAAGGGCAACGAGGACGTTGCCGCTCCGTCTGGGACTCGGGACGGAGCGCCGACGTCGGGTTCGGAGTCAATTCTCCCTGACAGCGCGGTAGTACGATTCCGTGTCGGCAGGTTCGGGGAGTTCGGCGCTTTCCCCGATCAGGCTCTGGGTGGTGGCGGGGAGCCACGGACCGGCTCCGAGCGAGGCCTGACGCTCGACCCGGTAACGGATCCCGGGATGACCGTGGAGGAACAGGCGTCGACGCCCGAGGGCCTGGTCGAAGACGGCGTCGAGAAGCGGTTCCGGACCCATGATCGTGATCCGCCCGGGCAGGAGCCGGCCTCCGCGGAGGGGGTCGATGCCGACGTGGGCCACGGCGTCGGACCAACGCAGATGGACGAAGGCCGAGGAAGCGTTGGCATCGGTGCCGAAGCGCAGTCGGGCGAGTTCTCCGAGGCCGGCGAGGCTTTGGCCTGGGGCGGCGAGGAAGGAGATGTCATAGAGGCCGTCGCCCGCGGGAATGAGGCTGGCGGCGCCGATGGCCGGATGGATGCCGGTCAGTTCCAGGCTGGAGAGGGCATCGCGGGACAGGTTCAGGCGCGCCTCGACGAGGTCCACGTCGAGCGGTGTGTTGAACTGCACGCTGACGCTGCCGGATTCGCCGGCATCCACCCGGGTGCTGCCGACGCCGAGGGTGAACTCGGCCTGGGTGTCGCGGACGCGGATGGAGAAGGTCGCTGTGGTTGCCGGGCCGGAGGTCTTGGCAACCCGGACGCGAACCACGTTCGTGGACGGTCCCTGGGCCGCCGTGGGCCGCCAGCGGAGACGGCCGGAACCGTTGTCGATGGTGAGTCCGGCGGGCGTAGGCGCGACCAGTGAGAACTGCATGGCAGTCACCGGTAGGTCCGGATCGCTCGCGATGACGTCGAGCTCGAGCAGTTGGCCTTCGGCGATCACGCGATCGCCGATGGCTTCCACGACGGGCGGTTGGGCGACCTCGCGGACTTCGACGCGGACTCGGTTCGTGACGGAGATCGGCGGGACGCCAAGGTCCGAAACAACGACGGGGAACTCGACCGTGACCGGGCCGGTACCTTCGTCGGTGAGCCACGTCAAGCGGCCCGAGGTGCGGCTCAGGATGAGTCCCGCCGGAGCGCCGGAGCCGAGTTCGAACACGAGCGGATCCGCGGGTGCATCACCGTCGCTGGCGGGGAGGACCACGTTGAGGGCCTGACCTTCATCGATCGTGTAGTTGGCGCCGGCGAAGACCGGGGCGGCGTTGCCGAGGGCGACGCGTGTCGCCGTGTCAGGCGAGGCTGGGAAGGCTTCCACGTTGCCGGCGCGATCGCGGCCGACGCTGTAGAACGCGTATTCGTGGCCGGGTTCACCGGTGAACTGCGCCGCCGTGTCGAACGTGGCGGCCAACCATCGGAAGGCCGGAGCACCGTCGCGTCGGACGAAGATGTCGTAGGATGTCACCTCGCCGCTGTCATCGGATCCGGCCCACGTGACTGCGAACGTCGGGCGGACGGTGGCTGGCAGTGCGGCGACGGCCGTGACGGGAGGGGCGATGTCCGGTCGGGGCGGTTCAGCGTAGACGAGCGTGTAGAGCGCGGTGCCGGTCGGGGTGCGGTCGAGCAGGTGGAGGTTGAACTCGTAGGTCGGACGCTTGCCGCCGGCAGTGAAGGTGCGATCGGTGGTCCAGGCATTCGGGCCGACTTCCACTTCGGAGCCATCGGCGCGAAGGACCCGTTGGAGCGCCAGGGTGCCACGGGAAGGATCCGGCACGCGCAGGTAGGTCCAGCCCTGGGTGGCGGTGAAGGAAAGGTTGAACACGCGGCCGTTGGATTCGGGGGCGGCTGTCGCGGTGCGGACGACGCGCACCTGATTGGTCGAACCGTTGCTCAGGTAGAGCGCGTCCGGCAGGTAATCGTCGTCGGGCTCGTCGTTGACCAGGAAGTCGGGTTGACCGTCGGCGAGGTCGCCATCGGCTTCCACGAGGTGGATGAGTTCGTGGATGGTGGCTTCGCGGATCGACGCGAGTTCCGGACGCCCGCTGAGCGGTCCGAGGTGTTCGAGGGTGGCGCGGTAACGGATGAACTGCCCCTGGATCGAGCTGCGGAAGAGCCAGCGTGCGACGCGGTGGTCGCCCGGATTGACGTCGCCGAAGGATGCCGTGAGGGAAGGCGTGTAGCCGACGCCGGCGATCTCGGTGGCAATGAGGTCGAAGTCGACCACGAGCCCCTTGGAGTTCTCGATGATCTCGGGCTGGCTGCTGGTGATGCGGAGGTTGCGGGCGGGGCTTCCTCCGCGGTTGTGGACGAGCACGCCCAGCGAGTAGGGGATCGAAGGCTCGATGGCGTCGGTGAACGGATCATCGGCGCGGACATCGCGCTCGTGGAAGTACTGGAGTGTCAGTTGCGGGATGGGCAGGACCTGGATCGGGACCGGGGTGAGGCGGATCTCGATGGGAGTGCCGTTGTCGACGTAACGCAGGACGCCACCGACCGCGAAGGCCGTGGCCTCGGGGCCGGGCGCGGCCTCGGGACCGGGCACGATCAGCCAGCGGACGGAGCCGATGGCGTCGTTCGCGACGGAACCGGTGCCGTCGATGGCGGAGAGGTTGGCGAGCGTTGGATCGAGCGCGACGACGCGATTGCCGGCGAGGTTGCCGGTGAGGTCCCGGATCTCGAGTTGGGCGCCGACACCTTCGATGGAAGCGCCGGATTCATTGACGAGCTCGAGCGTGGCCTCGAAGGCCTGGCGGGCCTGGACGACGTCCTGGCTGAGGCGGATGCGGACCCGGGCGCAGATGGCACCGGAGTTGGCGGAGGCTTGTATCTCGCGTTGGAGTCGGTCGACGGCGGCGTTGAGGGCATCACCGGCATCCGTGAATCCATCGGCCTCGTTGGCGGCGAAGGCATCGGCGGCGGCGGTGAAGACCTTGAGCATTTCGGTGCGCGAGTAGAAGTCGAGGTTCTCCCCCTGCGGCACCTGCGAACGCTCCTGGATGCCCCGGGCGTTGTAGTCGACCGTCCGGTTCCAGCGGGCGAGGAACGTCTCGCGGGAGACGAGCGGGATCTCGGACCGGGAGAAGTCGTTGGCGAAGCGGGCGAGTTCAGTGGACGAGATGCGCCTGCCGCCGGGGCTGGTGGGGGCGATCGATTCATCGAGGACCCGCAGGAAGCGGTAGAAGTCCACCTCGGTATCGGGATCGAGGAGCCCGGTGTCCGGGAACAGATAGAACAGGGGGCCGACCATGGCGTTGATGCGTTCGTACTGCTTCTCGACCGCGGCAGCGCCCGGGAAGACGAGTCCCACATCGCCAGCCGGACCGGCGCCGCGGCGGGCGGAGTCCGTGAGACTGGAGGGTCCGAGGGCGGCGTTGCACTTGTCGATCGTGTCCTTCAGGCTTTTCACGCAGGAGATGCCGGACAGGACCGTGGAGAGCGGTCCGAGGGAAGTACGGGCACCGGCCTCGAAGCACGAGACCGCAGCACCTGCGCAGCCGAAGTAGTCGAACGACCCCGTGTAGTAGGCGTAGGCACAGCCGCCGACATCGCGGAAGCATCCTGCCCAGGGACCCAGCGGAGTGAGGCCAATGATGCAGAGCGCGATGGCCTTGTTCATTTCAGCGGCGCAGGGATTGCACGGCTGCCCGCTCTGCTGGCCTGGGCCCGGCCCGGCCCCCCCGCTGGTGGGCGCGACGTAGACGCCTCCCCCGCCGGCGAAGCTGCTGCTGCTGCAATCCGACTGGAACCGGATCGGGGCACGATACGTGTTCTTCTGGTTGCCACATTCGAGATCCCACGCGACGGCTCCGCTCGGGCATCCGCTGCTGCCGGGAGGGAAGTATGGCGGGGCGGGATTTCGGCCACCGGAGTTGCCATCGTCGTCGTCGCCATCGCCCGGGTCGGCGGGATCGGTGCCGGCGGTGGACCCCTCTCCGTCGTCGTCCTCGTTGTCGCCGGGATCGGAGGGTTGGTTTGGATCGGGATCCAGGATGCTGATCGGGCACGGATTGGTGCCGCGCTGGATCAGGAAGGGCACGCGGATGGCGGAACGGCCCGCAAGGTCACCGACGTGTTGCAGCAACGGGACGAGTTTCCAGTCGCCGTCGGAGACCGTCTCGAACCGGAGATCCTTGGCGGCGATGAGGCCGTGGTTGCGGATCTCGACCTCGATCCAGGTGCATTGGTTGGTGAGGAGCCGGAGTTCGACGTACCCGGGATCCACGGTGATGACGGGCATCGGGACGGCAGTCTCGAAGACCGACTCGATGGTGACGCGGCTGAGTTCGTCGATCGCGGTGGGATCCACGGTGAAGAACGTCTGGACGGCTTCGCGGGAGAGGAAGGCTCGGGCCTGGTTGGAACCTCCGGCGCGGACGAGATGCGTGAGCGACGCCGGGCGATGACGGTCGGCGCGGGCGGTGACCTCGTAGAAGCCCTCGGAGAGCGGCGCCGTCTTGAAGAGACCGGAGGCATCCGTGGTGCCTTCCGCGACCAGTTCTCCGGAGGAGGCGCGACGGACCTCGACGCTGGCGTTGGCGAGGAGGGGAGCGCCGGGGGCGTAGTAGGTGTATTCGTCCTCGGTGATCACGACCAGCGGTGCGAGATCGGTGGAGAGCATCGTCACGTTGAAGGGAACCGTGACGCTGCGTCCGCCGGATTCACGCGCGATGAGCGAGCCGGAGACATCCACCGGTGGCGTGTTCGAAGGCGGGGCGAAGCGGAGGTGCACGCGGGTGGCTTCGCCGGGGGCAAGCGCAGGCCTGGGTTGAGGTTCGACGACAGAGATCCACGCGATCTCCGGCAGCGCGAGTTGGACGGGACCGCTGGTGGCGACGCCCGAGTTTCGGATGAGGAGCGGGATGATCGTCTGGCCTCCGCGCAGGGCGCCGACGTTCAGGACTGCGGGCTCCGCGACCAGGAGCGGCGCATCGGAGACGGTGCGCACCGGCAGTTCGAGAAGGGCGACCGGTCCCTGGGCCGAGGCGAACCGGATGCTGGCGGGGCCGTGGATCGGCAGGCTGCTGGAGGATGTGCCCACCAGTTCAACCGTGGCGCGACTGTTGGCAGGCAAGGTGGAGGGGACACGGACTTCGATGCCGACACCCGAGGGCAGGGACGAGACCTCGGCTCGGATCCCGGTCAGATCGGTCTCGCCCAGATTGACGAGTTCCACGCGATTGGTGGCGCGGGATTCGGTGGGCACGGTGAGACTGATGGTGTCCGGGGTGACCCGCATTCCGAACAGTCGGAAGGTGTCCTGGACGGGGAGATCGGTTTCGGCGGGATGCCCGGCGGCGACCTGGTAATCGCCGGCTTCGTTGGGCAGGGGAGTGAAGTTGAGTGCGAACCGGCCGGCGGGATCGGTGACCGTGAAAAGCGTCCGGGTCAGGCCGCGGACGGTGAGGACGACGTTCACGCCCACGCCACCGGCGAGCGAACCATCGCGGCGGCGGGCCTCGCCGCGGAGGGGAACGACCGTCCCGGCGGCCGCGGTCGTGACGTCGGTGGCCACCGTAGCCGAGTAATCGGCGAGGACGGTGATCGGGAACACGGCGAGTACGTTGTCGTCCTCGGCGGATTCCAGGACGGTGTTGGTGGCGTCGGAGACGGCGAGCAGGTGGTAGTTGCCCGGAACTTCGGGCATGCGCACCTGGACGCCACGTTCGATGAACTGCCCGGCGGGCAGGCTCGCGCGGAAGAGGTAGTCGTCGAGGACGACGTCGTTGTCGTCGGGAATGGCGTCGGTCGAAAGGAGCAAACGTTGGCGCCAGGGACCACTGGCGGTGGCGCGGCCGGTGTTGGCCTCGCGGAACGTGACGGCCAGCGGTTGTCCGGTGCCGACCGTGTTCGTGGTGGGGGCGATTCGGGCGATGGTGAGGTTGGGCTTGGGTTGCTCGACCCGCAGGACGAGCGAATTGGTGGCCGCGAGACCCGCGGGATCCGTCGCGCTGGCGAGGATCGTCCGGTCCCCGGTGGCACCCTCCGGCACGGTCCACTCGAAGTAGCCATCCGCAGTGATCCGGGAATCCGCGGGGGCGGACACCAGCGACCAGGCCAGGGCCTGGGCAGGGACGTCCGGGTCCGTGAATGGAATGCGGATCGAGAGCCGCTGGTTTGGCTCCACGAACCGCACCGTCATCGGGGTGGGCTGAGGCGCGCGGTTCACCTCAAGTACGGCGACGACGAAGCGCTGGCGCGAAGCGGCCGGGGGTTCGCCCGTGTCGCGGACCTCGACCCGGATCGGGTGTTCCCCGGGGCCCGCCAGTTCATCCGGGGTCCAGCGGAAGCGCCCGGTGATGGGATCAATGCTGGCACCGTCGGGGACCGGGGCGACGAGGGCAAAGCGTACCGATTGGCCCGGGTCCGGGTCAGTGGCCTGGACGACGAAGGTCAGTTGGGTCTGTTCGGCGACGGTCTGGTTCGCGATCGGGGCGATGACCGGCGGCGCGCTGAAGCCGGGCGGATCCGGGAACAGGTAACGGGTCGGGATCAGTTCCTCGAAGGACGACAGGGCAGTGCGCCAGCGGAACTCGAGTCCGGACGGGCCCCCGACGCCCGCTGCGAAGAGCAGGCTGACCGGGTAAACGCCTTCCGAGGCGAACGCGACGGCGAAGGTCGAAGCTTCGAAGTTGCGGTTGCCGGAAGAACCGAGGACGGCGCCCCCCACTGTGAGGTGAAAGCCGTCGGCACTGGCGAGGCTGAGTTCGATGTCGACGGCGGGTGTCGTGGGGTCGAGATCCGCCTCCTTGGGAACCACGAGGAAACCCGTGAGGCGGAGTGCCACGCTGGCGATCGTTTCGTTGCGCAGGGACTCTGGGGCGATGGCGGAACTGCCGAAGAACTCCGCGAACGGGGCGCTGGCGTCGACGACGTCGGTGTTGTCGGGGAAGTCCACGAGGCGGGCGCGGGTCCGGTCGGTGGCGGCGAGGCCGTTGAAGAGGTCGGGGTTGACGGGGCCGGCGGGAGCGCGGTGGAAGATCTCCATCGCGAGGCCGTCGCCGTTGAAGTAGGGCACGTTGGTGCGGGTGGCGGCGTTGGAGGCGATCTCCGCGTCCGGGACGGCCAGGACGGCTGGGTCCGAGGTGATGGTGCCGCCTGGGCCGGTGACTTCGACGCGGTAGGTTCCGGCGAGATTACGGGCGGCGGTAAAGGCGTACTCCGGAAGCGTGGCGCCAGCGATGGCGTTGTTGCCGCGGAACCACTGGTAGCTGAGCGGGGAAGTCCCCGTGGCCACGACCTGGAACCGGACGTCAGCGCCGATGCTGGCGAACGTGTCGAGCGGCTGTTGCGTGATCGTGGGTGACGCGGGATCCGTGGCCTTGCGCGCGGCCAGATCGACGCCGTTGGCGCGGTAGCGGGCTTCCAGGAAGCCATCGCCCGCGACGGGTGAACCCTGGACCGACGCGAAGCTCCCGGATCGGGACGCGGCGCGGACGACGGGGAAGCTGGCGTTGGTGGCGAAGGCGTCCGGGCCGGTGGCGCTGAGGATCAGGTTGCCGGCGAGGGTCAACGGTCCATTGAACCGGAGCCTGGGCGTGGGGGAGGCGGGGTTGAGCGGGAGCACCCAGGTGGCGGTGGGTTCGAACCAGCCATCGCCGCTGACTTCGAGCGCGGTGTTCTCCGACCCGAATTCCATCCGGCCGGCGTGGGAGAAGGTCCGACCGGGGATCGCGAGGGTCCGCTGGCCACCGCGAACGCGCAGGATGGAGTCGGCGGCGTTGAGCCAGGTGCCCGACGCGTGGACGGGTCCGGCAATCTCGGCGGTACCCTGGTTCAGCAGGTTGCACCGGAGCCGACGCAGGCCGCCGCCGCCGGTTTCGAACAGCAACATCCCGTCCGCGGCGTTGACGAGAATGGAGGCGTTCTCGGTGAGGACGAGGGTGTCGAAGGGTGCGTTCGCCTCGGTGGTGAAACGCAGGGAGCCGTGGTTGGTGCTGGCTGCGGTGAAGGTCAGCGTCGCGGGGCCCTCGGCCGCGGCCGAGGTGATCTCGAGTTCGGAGTTCGCGGGATGTTCGCCGCGCAGGCGGTTGGCGTTGCCCACGAGGGTCAGACGGCCGGGGCTGGCGGGCGGCTGGAGGAATTCGAGGGTGGAACGGGAAACGCGCACCAGGCCTTGGGAGGTTCCGCCGGTCCCGACGTATTCGCCGCTGAAGGCGAGAGTCGCACCCGTCTCGGCGGCGAGGGCGCCCGAATTGCGGAGCTTGCCGCGGACCGAGGTCGGTCCCGCGGACCCGGCGTCGGCCTGGATCCGGGCACCGGTGGCGTTGATGAGCGTCGCGGTGTCTCCGATGTTGACCTCGGAAGCCCAGCCTCCGGCGGAGGTCCGCAGCCGGATCGTTCCACGTGAGGTGGCGTTCGTCGGGACCTGGAGTCGGGCGTGGAGGTACTCGGGGTTGCCTTCCACACGAAGGGTGAGCGCCGTGGACAGGGAGTCGGCGAGTTCGCAGCTGTCGCCGTGGATGAAGAGGGTTCCGGGAACGGCGAACGAGGCCTCGGAGGTGAGCCGGGTGCGGATCGCAGCCACGTTGCCCAGCAACGTGCCGCCCGAAAGGAAGAGTCCCGTGTCCAGGAATCGGATCCGTCCGTCCGTACCGGCGTTGACCGAGCCCGATTCGATCCGGACTGCCGGCGATGGGCCGAGGTCAAGCGTCGTGGTGCCATCTGCGATCAACTCGCCGCGATGGACGAGGTCTACGGCGACAGACCTGCCCCCGCCGGCACCGGGGCGGGCGAGGATGCGCCCGACGTTGGCGTTGACCAGTTGGGCCGGAGCGGCGTTGGAAGGACTGGCCGGCGCGGTCACGATGTTGGCGCTCCACGCCCCACCGATGGACTCAAGCCGCAGTGTGCCGCGATTGGTGACTGGTCCTTCCACCAGGAGCCGGCTGTGGCCTGGCGTGCCCGAGCGGATCCAGAGTTCGTGGTTCGGGGTGATGTTCCCGGTGACCGTGTTGTCGGCGTCGAGGGCGAGCGTATGGGGTTGGGACGCCGTGGCGGTGAAACGGAGGCGCGCTCCGCGGAAGGCGACGTTGTCTCCCGCGGTTCCGCCGGCGCCTTCGTAGGTTCCGAGCAGGGTGAGTTCGGATCCGATTTCCCCTTCGATGCGTCCGCGATTGATGAGCGTGCCTTCGACGAGACGGCGGCCACCGGCGCCCAAGGCTCCCACGATCCGACCGGCAGGGGCGTTGATGAGCTCCTGTTCGCAGCTCAGGACGCTGTCCTGGGTGCCACTCGCACTCGTCAGGCGGATGGTTCCGAGGTTGGCAAAGGGTGCGGTGACACGCGCCCGTGCGGCTCCCGTGGTGAAACGGCTTTCGACCGACACCGTGACGTCGCGGGAGGCAAGGCGGATCAGCTGGGTGTCGGACCCGAGTGCGGTCAGCAGGGCAGGCTCGGTGGCGGAGGGTTCGACGTCGATGCGGCAGGAGAGGAGTTCCACGGGGCCGGTGACACGACCACCGGCAAGGTTGAAGCGGGCCGAACGCATCAGGAGCAGGCCGCTTGGATCGACCGTGACGTCACCCGACTCGAAGCGGACATCGATGCCGCTGGGGCGGGTCAACTCGAAGGCGGTGCCGGGTCCGACCTCGATTCGCCCTCGGTTCACCAGCGGAGCGGTGCTGTATCGGGCACCGCCATTGCCGTTGCGGACCACGATCGCACCCTGCGGGGCGATGGTGAGGGTGGCGGTCAGTGCGTCATCGCGGCTGGTGATGGCGCTGGCGGTGGCGAAGCCGCCGGACTCGAGCCGGATGGTGCCGTGGTTCGTGCAGTCCCGGATGAGGCTGAGGAAGGCGTCGCCGGGCGAGAGGGTGGCGCGGATCCAGAGTTCGTGGTCGCGGGTGACATCGGATTCCAGCCAGTTCCGACCGAGGATCTGAAGGGTGTGCGGGGTGGAGGCAGCGTCGGTGAACCAGAAGCGGGATTGGGAGAAGAGGACATCGCCCGTGACGCGGCCGCCGGCGCCGGTGTAGTTGCCCTGGAAGTCGAGGGGCATCTCGGCCGGTGCGGTGAGGAGCCCGGCGTTTACCAGCGTTCCGCGGAAGGTGCGTCCGCCACCGGCACCGACGCGCGTGTCGATGATACCGCCGGGGGCGTTGGTGAGCGGTGCGTCGCAACGCAGGTGCGAGCTGAGGAAGGGGAAGCTGCCGTCGAGTTCGATGGTGCCGCGACTGACGGCACCGTTGGTGGCGACGACGAGCGTCGAGTTGCCGTCGAAGAGGGCCGAGAAGACGCTCAGGGTCACCCCGGGCGACTCGTGGGCGAGCAGGTAGTTCTCGCCGCGGGTGGCGATGACGGTACCCGCATTGATCGCGCTCGGGCCGCTGCGGAAGGAGCTGCCGTCGGTGATGCGGAACCGGCCCGAGATCGTGCCGCCCAGGACTTCGAGTTGGCCGGAACGGAGTTCGGCGTAGCCGTCGCCTTCGGTCAGGAACTGCCCGGCTTCCATCGTGAATCGGAGCGGTGCGGACAAACGGGCGTTGCGGGGCATCAGCCAACCGGTTCCTGCGGCAACGCGGATCGTGCCGCGGTTGATGAGGTTGGCCCCGAGGCGGGATTCGCCAAAGCCTGGAAGGACTTCGATGACCCCGGACGCTTCGTTGACGAGGGGGAGATCGGGTGTGGTGCCGGCGTTGATCTCGGCCGGTTGGCCCGTGGTCGGCGCGAAGCGGATGGTGCCAAAGTTTGTCTTGCCCGTTTGCCAGAACAGCGACCCCGTTGGCGCGCCGCGAAGGACGAGGGTGTTGCCGGGCGGCAGGTTGCCTTCGAGATCGATGGCCTCCGCGTCGATGGGCTCGGTCACGAGGCTGGAATCTCCCTCGAACCGCAAAGCCATGAAGTTTCCGGGGTGATTCTTCATGCCGCCAAAGACAATGGCGTTCTCGAGGACGACCGTCTGGGCGGCTATCACGATGCCTCCTGCGACCGTCAGCGTGGCGTTCCGGACCTCGAGCTTCTGCCGCACCTCGATCGAGCCGACGGTGACATCCGCGCCGTTGAGTTGGATGGGATGGTTTCCCGCGCCATTGGAGAGGAGCGCATGGTCGTCGGGCCCGGGAACGACGTTGCCCTCCCAGTTGGCGGGATCGGTCCAGCTGACTTGGTCACCCAGGCCCGTGAAGCGCCGGGTGGCCGCCTCCAGCGGCGAAGTCGCCAGCAATGCCAGCAGGAGCAGGCCGCCCAGGCTGCGACGCAATGATTCCGATCGGACCCAAGGTTTCATCCGGGAGTCGATACGCAGTCCCGGTTTGGGTGTTACCGGAAATGTTTGGATTTCCAGCGGCGGGGGGCCAGCGGCGGGGGGCAGCAACGGCGACGCGGCGGCGCGGCGTGGGTTTTGGGTGGGGGCGGGGGTGGGCGGTGGGTAGTTCGGTAGTGCGGTTCGAGTGCCAGCCTGACCGTTCCATCTGCGGATCTAACCGCCGTCATCAGGATCATCCGGGAAAAGGCGGTTGGATCCACAGATTACACCGATTCCACGGATTGGAAGCCGGTTGGGAGAGGGTGTCGTTTCACCCGATGGGTGAAATGGAAACTGCGAAGCGGTGAGGCTTCTTGCTCCGGTCCATCCGTGAAATCCGTGAGGGTATGAGGTTTGTGTGCGGTCCCGGGAGCACTCGGGTAGCAATTGCAGGATGGACGGAGACGGGTACACCTTTGGGCCTGTCGGTCTTTGCTAAACAGACAGGTGGCACTTCGGGAGTTGCTCGTTGATTGCACTTGGAGCTCAACACTCCGTTTCTGTGAATCGAGCTTCGGCGAAAAGCACCTACATTGGGGACCGCCCCGCATACCTGAGTGCATGTAGTCGCCTGGCCCGTCTCCGTCCACCTGCTCACTAACACATCCTGTCCAGTGCAGCAATCATCCATACCACCCACCGTATCCCGGGTCGTCGGTCTCGACGTCCACCCGGATTCCTTCACCGCCTCCATCCTCCAAGGGCCTACTCCCCTGGCGGCTGTTGTGCTGCAAACCTTCAACAAGGTTCCCATCGCCCAGCTCGCTTCCTGGGCCAAGAAGAACACCCTCCCCACCGACACCCTTGTCCTGGAGGCCTCCGGCAACACCTTTGACGCCGTCCGCAAGCTGCGCGCCATCGAGCGCAACGCTCTCGTTCTGGAGAGTGTCTTCATCGGCAAGCTCAAGGAATCACACGCCAACAACGACCGCATCAGCGCCACCCGCATCGCTCGCGCCTACCTCTGCGGCAACGCCAAGCTCGTCTGGGTCCCCGATCCACTCACCCAGGAGCGACGCGACCTCTTCCACGCACACCGCAGGGCCGTCAAGGGCGTCACTGCCGCCAACAATTCCCTCTCCTCCTACCTCAGTGACAACGGCGTCCGACTGGGAGAGTCCCTCCTGGACCTCGGCCGTGACGAACGCCGCACCGCCATCCTCAAGGCCAGGACCTGGAATCCAATGCAGACCCAGATCCTGGAGATCCGCTTGCTCGAACTCGAATACCACATCGAACTCGAGCGACGCTTGGCCAGCCTCGTCGCCCAACAGGTCCTCCAGGATCCAAAGCTCCTCGAACTTACCCGACTCACCGGCATCCGCGATGTCATCGCCTTCGCCATCGGGGCAGTCGTTGGTGACATCAACCGATTCAAGTCCCCGAAATCCCTCGTCAAGTTCGTCGGCCTCAACCCCGCCTTCGACGACAGTGGCAAGGGTACCAAGTCAGGCGGCATCAAGGGGCATGGGCACAAGGATCTCCGCGCCCTTCTCATCGAGGCAGGCCACTCGCTGCTGCGTTCATCCAAGCATCCCAACAGCGACTGGGGCCGCAAGCTGCTGGGCCGAAAGGGCGAGGTCTCGCTTGTGGTGGCAGCCTTGGCCCGCAAGCTCATCACCCAGGTCTGGTACTCGCTCATGGGACTCACCGACCCCATGGAGCAAGCCGCCAAACCCATGGTCCAGAAGCTCGGAAAAATCATCTCCCGCGTCGGCCAACAGGGCCTCGACGCACTGGGCATCACCCGCAAGGACGCTCGGGAACAGGCGATGGAAATCCTCCGCACCCGCAAGTCGGGCCGGGAGTACACCCTCCGAAACAGTCCTCCCGCCCAAGACTTGGGTGCGCAAGCGCAGCCCCCTGCCAATGAAGCCGTCATGACGGTTCCAGCGTCGGCCGTGGCGACCTAGACGCAGGGGAAGTCAGGCAAAAGCGCGGAAGCGCAAAAGGGAATTGAAAAGAGCCGCCTTCGGCGGAAAGTTTTGGCCGCCTAGAAACGGAGAGGGGAGGACGGCAAAGGCGTAGGCCCACCGTTCTCTCCTTTCCCAGGCTGGGTGCTGGCGCCGGCACCACGCGCCCTGGTGCAGTCAGCATGCTTGGCCCACGAAAGATTTTCCCTTCGGTTTTCTCAGGCTCTCGTTGACAAACCACATACCTGAAATCGGTGGATAACCCAGCCGCCGCTTCCAGGATCACTCCACGGCCTGCAGGACGGCGGTGCGGAAGCGCGTGAACAGGGCGTGCTGGTCGAAGGGCAGGTGCTGGCAGAAGACGAGGGCGACGACCTCTTCCTTGGGATCCACGAAGAAGTGGGTGGTGGCGGCGCCGCTCCAGAAGAAGGTTCCGGCACTGGCGGCTTCGCCGGCGCGGGCCGGGTCGAGCCGGACCGCACTGAACAGGCCCCAGCCGTCCGCTGGGGAAAAGGCGTTCACGCCGGGCGGAAGCGAGTTCATCCGGGCGAGTTCGACGGTCTTGCGGCCGAGGATGCGGGTGCCGTCGAGCTGGCCGCCGTTCAGCAGGCATTGGGCGAACCGGGCGTAGTCGCCGATGGTCGAGAACAGGCCTGCCCCGCCGCAGGGGATTCCACGACCGGGCTCCGCCCACGCCCCGAGGATCTCAGGTGTCGTCCGGAGCTTGCCGTCGCGGATCTCGTGCAGGCGCGACACGCGATCCCGCTTCGAGTCCGGGACGTCGAAGGCGGTGTCGGTCATGCGCAGGGGCCCGGTGATGTTCTTCGCCACGTAGTCCTCGAACTTCATGCCCGACACGCGTTGCACGAGCGCGCCCAGGATGTCGTCGGAGATGCTGTAGTTGTAGGCCGTGCCCGGCTGGGCCAGCAGGGGCAGGCGACCGACCTTGGCCATGAATTGGTCCAGCGAAGACGATTCCCACAGGTCGGCCTTCTTGTAGAGGTCGTGTACCGGCGACCCCGCGAAGAAGTCATAGGTGAACCCAGCGGTGTGATTGAGGAGCATCCGGACCGTGATCGGCGGCGCAGCCGGGACGAGTACGGGCTTGTCCGCGGTTCCACCGGTGAGGACACGGAGTTCGCGGAGTTCCGGCAGCCATGGCTCGACGGGCGAGTCGAGGTTGAACCGGTTCTGTTCGAACAGTTGGAGCACGGCGACCGCAGTCACCACCTTGGTCATCGAATAGATCCGGACGATGGTGTCCGGCTCGACGGGCTTCCCGGTATCGAGGTCACGCACGCCAAAGTTGCGCCAGCCGACGATCTTTCCATGACGCGCCACCAGCACCGAGGCCCCGGCATGCTTGCCGTCCTTCACCGTGCCTTCGACCAGGTCGAACACCCGCTCGAGTCGCGCCGGATCCATCCGCTGGGACTTCGGTTGGGCCATCGGGAGGGGATCGGCCGCCAGCAGATTCAGGCAAAGGCCCGCACCGATCAGAAAGCGAGGGAGTCTCATCGTCGTCGCCAGCATGCCCAGCAGCGGTGGACATGGGAAGGAGGGGGGCGCAACGGTGACGCGGCCCGTCTTGTCACGGCGCACCCCTTGAACGGGGCGGCAACGTCCTCGTTGCCTGCCGGGACGTACCCGGCTCAATCGATCGCCTGCCAGTAGAACTGGGCCACGCCAGTCTTCGGATTCCAGGTCATGAGGGTGGCTTCGGACATGGAGTCGCGCGAATGATGGTAGAACTCGGTCTGTCCGGGCACCGCGGGCGTCCACCACGCGGGCGGTTCATGTGGCCGGGGGCTGTTGGTGTCGTCTCTCGAAAGGCCCTTGGGAAGGATGGATCGGAACGTCGCTTCGTCCGTCGTGAACTGGAGGTAACGGGAGGCGCAGTCGGGCCCGTAGTACGCAATTCCCTGAAGATTCGTAGCAGTCGATGGAGGGGGCGAGTTGAAGGCGTGCTGATAGACCGCGGTGGGATCGGTCGTGGGCCCCCACAGGAGATGGTTGCATCCGGCGACCAGGCCGAGCGCGAGCAGCGAAACCACCATGCCCAGGCCGCCGACGGAGAGGCTGACCTTGCGGACCGCCTTCTTCGTCAACAGGCCGATCAAAAGGACACCACCGCTGCCGATCACGCCCGCGACGCAAATCAGCATCAGCAGGCCGCCGAAGAGGTAGAAGATGTTCATGCGGTGGTCAGAGTTTGAAGAAGAGGCGGCGCTTCCAGAGCCAGTAGAGCACACCCCATGCCGCGGCAGCAAACAGGGCGCGCTGGACGATGGGGAAGCCGATTTCGCCCAGCGGTCCCTTGAGCCCCGCGATCCACGCCGAGGTCGCACTCCGGAACCAGCCACCGAAGGCGTTGCCAAGGACGTAGGCTGCAATCGAATTGGTCCCCACGACCACCAACGGAAATGCCCAACGTCGCCATCCACGCAGGTCGACCGCCCAGTGGAAGAGCCCAAGGAGCAGGCAGCTCCACCCGCCCGAATAGATGGCAAAGCTCGGGGTCCAGAGGCGTTTGATCAGCGGGAACCATCGGCCCAGGACGAGCCCGAGTCCGATGCCGACCGCCCCTGCGATGAGCAACGGGCGCAAGGTTCGGGAGGGGCCAGTCGATGCCGTTCCCCCGACCCCCGGTGGGTTCGCCTGGATCCACGTTCCGGCCATCACGCCGAACAGGATCGTGGCGGTCGCCGGAATGGCATTCAGTCCGACGTAGTTCCCGGAGTAGTTGCGTCCGAGCATCCAGAGATCGAAGGCGCTTCCGATGTTCGGTCCGCCCTGCGCCCACGGTCCATTGGGGCCATTCCACGGATTGAACATCCAGAGCAGTTGATACCCGACCAGGATCACGCCCGCCGTCACGGCCTGCACGCGGATCGGGCGTCCGACGACGAAGAACGCCAGCAGGTATCCGATGGCGATCTGCTGGAGCACGCGGATGAAGCCCGGTTGGATGCGGTCCGCACCGAAGTGGTCGAGGAGGATTCCGAGGACGGTGAGGTTGAAGGCCCGGACGAAGGCGTGGCGCAGGCGTTGTCCCCACGTGTCGCCCAGCGCCACCCGACGCGCGAAGGCGAAGGGCATCGCGACCCCCACCATGAACATGAAGGACGGTTGGATGAGGTCCCAGTACACGCAGCCTTCCCACGCTACGTGTTCGTTCTGGAGGAAGAGCCAGTTCCAGGTCGGATGCCCCTTGAGGGAATGGAAGATCCCGCCGCACAGCAGCGAGAACATGATCAGCCCGCGGAACGCATCGAGCGACTCGAGTCGGGCACCCGACGCCACGGGAGAGGGAGCGGCAACCGCGCGGGAGGACATGATGTCGTTGGGAATAACGGGTGCGGAGGAAGGAGACAATGCGCGGTTGGGGATCGAGTACGAGTACCGCCCTTCGGGCTGAGTACGAGTACGAAGGGACCCATGGGGCCTGAAGTTCGTCTTGGCAGGGCGGGGGAGGCGGGGGCAGAGTTTCCCCGACGATTCCGCCGTCCTGTGCGGCGGGTTGATCCAGCCAGCTTAGCTCAGCGGCAGAGCAACGGTTTTGTAAACCGTGGGTCGTCGGTTCAATCCCGACAGCTGGCTCCAGCTTTCTTCCGATTCATCGATTCGGCAGGGCCGAAAGGCTCTTTTGCCGAAAGAAACGAAAGAAGACGCAAGAGGGGGCGATGCCATTGTCTCGCATGCCCTTCCTTCCATTTTCGCGACCTCTGACCTCCATCGAGGTGTCCCCGGATGTGGCCGATCTCTGGCCGTTGCAGGTCTACCGCATTTCTCCAATGCAAGGGTGTTGAACAATGCAATGGGATGTAGCAATGCAAAGGGGTGACACAATCGACTATCACCGACAGGTTTCAGACCACGATCCCCTTGGAGGTCCGACAGGCGCTGAACCTCGTGCCTCGCCAGCGGATATTCTATGAGCTTCGCGGTGATGGCTCGGTGGTCATTCGACCCGTCCCGCGGTTGGACGAGCTTTTTGGCAGTCTCAAGCTGAACCAGCCATCGGCCAGCGCTCGCGCCGAGAAGCAGGCAGCGCCTGAAGCCATCGCTCGGGAGGCTCTCGTTGTTGCTCCAGCAGCACGGGGTGAGACTTCGGGATGAAAGTCAGGTCTTGCACGCTCTGGATCGCCTGCAAAGTGTGATTGTGGGCTTCGCGGACGCGTTTCTGGCTGCGGGTGGAGTCGAGGAAAAGGTGCCAGTCGTGTCGTTCGATCGGGACTTCGACAAGCTCAAGGTGGATCGGTTCGAGCCAACCGTGTAAGCCCGCATTGTCCGCACTAAGCCGCATCCATGCAGAAGAATTCTCACGCGGAGCCGCGGAGAGCGCGGAGAGAGGGGCAGGTCACCAACCTTCCAACGTCGGACATTATTCACCAAACGGTGACTGCTCCGCCTCCCGTCCAAGTGTCCCTTCTCCGCGTCTCCGCGTGAACCTGTCCCCGCCCTCAATCGCATGGATACGGCTAAGCCGTGATTCATCACGGTTGAATGAGGGGACAGGGATTGGGTGAAAAGGACGGGGTGATTGATGCGCCCCGGACAACCCCGAAAACGGCGTTGCATTCCGGCAGTGTTGACGGGCACAGGATCCAAGGGGCAACCTGATCCAGCACACCAAATCCAGCGCCCAAGTCCATCGGTGGCAGGGAGGTGCGATCCCCAGTGGGGTCCTGCTTTTCGCCCGGGACGCCGGATCTGGCGGACGACCGGAAACCAATGGCCAGAAAGCCCTCTACCACTTCGGACTCCACGGCAAACCTCGGCTTCGAGGCCAAGCTCTGGCTCGCCGCCGACAAGCTGCGCAACAACATGGACGCGGCGGAGTACAAGCACGTCGTCCTCGGCCTCATCTTCCTCAAGTACATCTCCGATCGGTTCGAGGAACACCGCGCCCTCCTCGCCTCCAATCATCCGGATTACGCCGGGGCCAACCCCGAGGACCCGGACGAATACCAGGCCGAGAACGTCTTCTGGGTGCCGACCGAGGCCCGCTGGTCCCACCTCCAGGCCAACGCCAAACAACCCGGCATCGGCAAGACCGTCGACGAGGCCATGGTCGCCATCGAACGCGACAACCCACGCCTCAAGGGCGTCCTCCCCAAGGACTATGCGCGTCCGGGGTTGGACAAACACCGCCTCGGCGAACTCATCGACCTCATTGGCACCATCGAATTGGTCTGTAGGACGGGTGCCCCCACCCGGCGGGACGATGCCAAATCGCCCGGTGAAGGCCCCAGGCCCACAACCCACCGCTCGGTCGATCTCCTCGGACGCGTCTACGAATACTTCCTGACGATGTTCGCTTCCGCCGAAGGCAAGAACGGCGGGCAGTTCTACACCCCGTCCTGCATCGTGCGCCTCATCGTGGCCATGCTGGCCCCGTACAAGGGCCGGATCCTCGACCCGGCCTGCGGTTCCGCCGGCATGTTCGTCCAGTCGGAACGCTTCGTCCTCGAACACGGCGGACGCATCGGCGACCTCTCGATCTACGGTCAGGAGAGCAACGCCACCACCCGGCGCCTCGCCCTGATGAATCTCGCCATTCGTGGCATCGAGGGCGATCTCGGCCCGGAACACGCCGACACCTTCCGACGCGACCTGCACCCGGATCTCCGCGCCGACTTCGTTATCGCCAATCCGCCCTTCAACGACTCGGACTGGTTCCGCAAGGACGACGACGTGCGCTGGCAGTTCGGCGTCCCGCCCAAGGGCAACGCCAACTTCGCCTGGGTGCAGCACTTCATCCATCACCTCGCGCCGCAGGGCATGGCCGGCTTCGTCCTCGCCAACGGGAGCATGAGTTCCAACCAATCCGGCGAAGGCGACATCCGCAAGGCCATCATCGAGGCCGACCTAGTGGACTGCATGGTCGCCCTTCCCGGCCAGCTGTTCTACAGCACGCAGATCCCCGTGTGCCTCTGGTTCCTCGCGAAGAACAAATCCGGACGCCCCACCTCTCCCGCTGGGAGAGGGGCCGGGGGTGAGGGTAAACCGCTTCGAGACCGCAGGGGCGAGACGCTGTTTATAGACGCCCGCAAGATGGGCACGCTCATCGATCGCGTGCACCGCGAACTGACCGACGCGGATCTGGAGAAGATCACCAGCACCTATCACGCATGGAGAGTGGACGGTCTCACGCAGAGACGCGGAGGCGCAGAGAGGAAAAAGGATTCTGAAAGCCTCCGCGCCTCTGCGCCTCTGCGGGAGTACTCCGATATCCCCGGCTTCTGCAAATCGGCCACCACCGCCGAAATCGCCGCCCACGGATACGTCCTCACCCCCGGCCGCTACGTCGGTGCCGAGTCGGTCGAGGGCGATGGCGAACCGTTCGAGGAGAAGATGCCGCGTCTCGTCGCCGAACTGCATGCGCAGTTTGCGGAGTCCGCCAAACTGGAAGCCGCCATCCGCGCGAACCTGAAAGGACTGGGGTATGGAATCTGAACGGCATCCCATCCGGCAGTCCTACCTCACTGATCCACTGACCGTGGACACACTGTCCCAACAATCTTCTGCCTCCGCGCGATCCAAGGACCAGGAACCGCCCCTCATCGCCGATCTGTGGAGCCTGAGAATTTACCCCGCCGCAACGCGGCGAACGGTGACAGCCCAGGGTGAAGCGGAGCGCAACCCTGGGACAACGCGGGTGAGGAGGTTCCGCCCCAACGGGGCGGACGGATGGCCCCCCAAGACGATGCGTCCGCCTCATCCCCATGCTCCGTGCGCCCCGTTGAGGCGCGGACAAATCGTTGGACAGGTCCCCGGGGTTTCACCCCGGGCTGTCACCCTTGGCCCCGTTGGGGCCCGACAGGTCCTGATCACCGGCTCCGCGACACAGGAGCCGGTCACCAAGGCTAAGCAGAAGGGGTTGGGGTATGGCCTCTAAAAGGAAGCCTATCAAAATGGGGAAGTCGGAACTTCGCCCCTCCCGTGGCCGCATCCGCGACGAGGCGGTCTTTCCTGCGCCTGCCCCTGCTGTCCCCTTGCCAGCCGACTACGCCGAAACGCTCCAGGAGATCAAGGCCCACCTCCGCAGTGCTCGCACCCGCGCGGTGCTCGCAGCCAATCCCATCGCGATCGAGTCCTACTGGCAAACTGGCCAGATCATTCTCGTCCGGCAGAAGGCAGCAGCATGGGGTGCCAAGGTCATCGACCGTCTAGCCGCCGACCTCCAAAGAGAGTTCCCAGACATGAGCGGGCTCACGCGGCGCAACCTGTTCTCCATGCGGGCATTCGCCGAAGCCTTTCCAACCCGCCCAATTGTGAAACAGCCTGTTTCACAATTGCCTTGGGGGCACATCATCCGCCTCATCCAGCTGGTCAAAGACCCCGCAGTCCGCGACTTCTACATCCGCCAAACTCTCGCTCACGGCTGGACCCGGGACTGCATGGTATCGCAAATCCAGGCCCAGCTCCACCTCCGCGCT
This sequence comes from Limisphaerales bacterium, assembly GCA_965284395.1. Classification (GTDB taxonomy): domain Bacteria; phylum Verrucomicrobiota; class Verrucomicrobiia; order Limisphaerales; family UBA9464; genus UBA6176. Next base: position 4,152,322 of record OZ260084.1, read on the forward strand.
GGCAAGGCCGTAAACAACTTCGTCCTAACGATGCCTCCGGCGGAGTCGGACATGGCTCGGCAGATCTTCAAGGATCCCTACCTCTTCGACTTCCTCGGCACCGCCGATCCCCGCCGCGAGGCCGAGGTGGAGCAGAGCCTGGTAGATCATGTGCAGCGCTTCCTCCTGGAGTTGGGCGCAGGCTTTGCCTTTGTGGGCAGGAGGGTTCATCTGGAAATCAGCGGCGACGACTTCTACCTCGACCTCCTTTTCTACCACCTTCGGCTCCGCCGCTATGTCGTCGTCGAACTCAAGGCTCGCCCGTTTCAGCCCGGTGACGTCGGCCAGATCAATCTCTACCGGGCTGCTGTGGATGACCTCCTCCGCCATCCGGATGACCAGCCCACCATAGGACTTCTGCTTTGCCGGGGGAAAAACAAGCTGGTGGTCGAGTATGCTCTCAGCGGGTTGGACAAATCCATTGCCGTGGCAGACTGGAAAACCCAAATCACCGAATCCCTGCCCGCCGAGTTCGAAGGCAGCCTGCCCACCGTCGAGGAACTTGAGGCTGAACTGGCGAATGAGATCCCGCCTCTAAACCCAGGGAAAGGAGGCGAGTCATGAGATACGTCGAACCAAAGAGGCCGCGTCTTGTCGCCGAACTGCATGCGCAGTTTGCGGAGTCCGCCAAACTGGAAGCCGCCATCCGCGCGAACCTGAAAGGACTGGGGTATGGAATGTGAAGGGCATCCCATCCGGCAGTCCTACCTCACTGATCCACTGACCGTGGACACGCTCTCCCATCAATCTTCTGCCTCCGCCCGATCCACGGACCAGGAACCGCCCCTCAACGCCGATCTGTGGAGCCTGAGAATTCACCCCGCCGCAACGCGGCGAACGGCGACAGCCCAGGGTGAAGCGGAGCGCAACCCTGGGACAACGTGGGTGAGGAGGTTCCGCCCCAACGGGGCGGACGGAGGCCCTCCCCAGGCGGTGCGTCCGCCGGATCCCCATGCTCCGTGCGCCCCGTTGGGGCGCGGACAAATCGTTGGACAGGTCCCCGGGGTTTCACCCCGGGCTGTCACGCTTGGCCCCGTTGGGGCCCGACAGGGCTTTTTCACCGGCTCCGAGACACAGCGGCAGGCAAGCAAGGCTCAGCAGAAGGGGATGGGTTATGGCCGGTAAATGGGAGAGAGTGCGCCTCGGCGACCTCGTGAAGATCGTTCATGGATGGCCGTTCAAAAGTGAGTACTTCACCGAGGAACGCACCGGGCGACCAATCGTCATCAGCATTGGAAATTTCCAATACACGGGTGGCTTTCGCTTCGAGTCCACAACCGTCAAGGAATACACCGCCGACTATCCGAAGGAGTATGAACTCACCCCCGGCGACATCCTTCTCGTAATGACATGCCAGACATCCGGCGGCGAAATCTTGGGCATTCCTGGTCGTATTCCCGACGACGGGAACATCTACCTTCACAACCAGCGAATGGGGAAGGTCGTCGTCCAAGACCGGATGCGCACCGACCCCGGATTCATTTACTACCTCTCGCTTTGGTCAGACTTCAATCGCGAGCTGTGCGTCAGCGCATCCGGCACAAAAATCCTCCACACCGCGCCAGTGCGGATTGAAGCGTTCGAGTTCAACCTACCACCCCTCCCCGAACAAAAAGCCATCGCCTCGGTCCTTGGCGCCCTGGACGACAAGATCGAGTTGAACCGGCGGATGAACGCGACGCTGGAGGCGATGGCGCGGGCGCTGTTCCAGAGCTGGTTCGTGGATTTCGACCCCGTCCGCGCCAAACTCGACGGACGACAACCCGTGGGCATGGACAAGGCTACTGCTGCGCTCTTCCCCGACTCGTTTCAAGACTCGGAGGCCGGTCACCTTCCGAAAGGTTGGACAGTGGGACGAGTCGCCGATGTCACCGACTTCAGCCGCTCATCCATCAACCCCGGCGAGTTCGCCGCCGAGACCTTCGACCACTACAGTCTGCCCGCCTTCGACGATGGCCGGACACCGAAAGCCGAACTCGGCAGCGCCATCATGAGCAACAAGTTGGTCGTCACGCGAAACAGCGTGTTGCTCTCGAAGCTCAACCCGCACATCCCGCGCATCTGGCTACCAAACCTTCACGCGGCACGCCGCTCCGTCTGCTCGACCGAGTTCATCGTTGCCTCAACACGTCCCGGGTACTGCCGCGAGTTCCTTTTCTCGCTGTTCTCGAGTGCGGCCTTTGCTTCGATCTACGGCACCCTCGTTACCGGCACCACTGGCAGCCATCAACGCATTCGACCCGAAAGCGTGCTGGAGATGAAGGCCGTCATCCCGCCGCCAAAGCTGGTTGAAGCCTTCACGACCATCGCCAAGCCGATGCTCGAGCAAATCAATCGCAACATCCACCAATCCCGCACCCTCGCCACCCTGCGCGACACGTTGCTGCGGAAACTACTGAGCGGGGAGTTGAGCGCGACGCGAGCAGAACACGCCTACCACACCGAGAAATCATGAGCCAAATAAGATCTTATTCTGTCGGCGAAGGCGACATGTTCTACATCAATCACGGAAGCGACAACTTCACGATTATCGACTGTTGCCTCGATGAGCACACAAAAAAACAGATCTTGGCGCAGGTCTCTGCTTTGGCGAAAAAGAAGGGTATTACGCGGTTCATCTCAACACACCCAGACGAAGATCACCTTCAGGGCCTGATTGAGTTGGATAAGAAGATTGGAATCGTGAACTTCTACTGCGTCAAAAACGCCGCAACGAAGCCTGACGAAAGCGATGACTTTATTAAATACCGGGAGTTCCGGGACTCCAAAAGGGCATTTCACATCTTCAAGGGATGCACCCGTAAGTGGATGAATCTGTCCGACGAAGAGCGGAAGAATTCGGGAATTAAAATTCTTTGGCCGAATACCGCCAACGAGGACTTTAAGAAGGCACTGAAGGATGCCGCCGATGGAAAGAGTCCAAACAACATCTCTGCGGTTATCAAGTATTCACTGGAGGGCGGAGCGACGTTTCTCTGGATGGGGGACCTCGAGACCGCATTTATGGAAGCAATCGAAGCGGACATCGAGTTGCCCAAGGTCGATATTCTCTTTGCGCCGCATCATGGCCGTGAAAGCGGCCGCGTTCCCGACTCGATGCTCAAGAAGATGCAACCGAAGGTAATCATCGTGGGCGAGGCACCTTCCGAATACCTCCATTATTACCCGGACTACAACACTATTACCCAGAACTCAGCGGGGGACATTCACTTTGAGTGCAATGAAGGGAAGGTGCACATCTTCACTTCAAACGACTATGAGGTCGATTTTCTGGATGATGAGAACTGGTCCCTTGATGGCTTCCACTACATCGGAACATTGAACCTGTGAACTCATGAACCCGCTTAACCTCATCAGCGAACGTTACGACAGAGAAGCGCGGCTCTATCCGGCCTTGCTCCTGATAGCGCCAGCAGTAGCAACTGGCGTCGCTCTGTTCTCCGCCAAGCCCAGTGGACTGCAATCGCTGGGCGCGGCACTCGTTGGATTTGGTGGGGCCTTTCTGCTAACGCAGCTTGCCCGCGACGCAGGCAAAAATCGCGAGCCTTCGCTTTACCAACTATGGGGTGGTATGCCGTCCGTTATGGTCTTTCGCCATGCTCACAAGCGGTTCGATTCAATAACCAAAGCGCGTTACCACAAAAAGCTCGCCACGCTCGTTAAGGGGACGAAGGCACCATCACCGGAAGAGGAAAATGCAAACCCTGATGCCGCAGACGAAGTTTATTCAGCTTGGTCGCATTACTGATCAGTGAGCGGCTTACGCTACATTTTTCTGGACTCTGTCGTCAACCCTCGGGAGGCTAGGGTCATGGCGAAAGTTGATGGCCGGGGACTGGATCACCGCACTTTGGAGCATCTACGGAAACTGGCTGTGCGAAGGGTAATTGAGGACGGGGAAGCTCCCAGCACGGTCATCACCTCAATGGGGCTGTGCCGGACGAGCATTTATCGGTGGCTGCGAGAGTTCAGATCGGGCGGATTGGAGGCCTTGGCCGAGAAGATTTCGAAGGGGCCTGCACCCAAACTTGACGATGAGCAGCGAGCCCAAGTGAGATCATGGATTCTGGGTCGTGACCCCAGGCAGTACGGATTCGATTTTGGGCTGTGGACACGATCCATCGTGCAGACACTGATTCAGGATAAATTTGGGATCAGCCTCTGCCTGGCTTCCGTTGGACGCCTTCTGGCAATGCTCGACATCACGCCCCAGAAGCCACTTCGTCGTGCCTATGAGCGTGATCCACAAGCGGTCTCGGCATGGCAGAATGAGGTCTATCCACAGATCAAAGCCCGCGCCCGCCGGCAGAAGGCGGAGATCTTCTTCTTGGATGAAGCGGGTTTCCAGTCTGACCCTCCGCTCGGCCGCACGTATGGGCTAAAGGGCCAGACACCGGTTCTTTCGACCTCCGGACAGCGTCAGAGCATCAATGCCATCAGCGCGGTGAATGCCTTGGGTCAGTTCTGGGCGGCAACCTATCCGGGAAAACTGGATGCTGAGTCGTTTGTCTGCTTCCTCCGGGATTTCATGAAGTCACAAACAGGCATTGTGTTCCTGGTGGTAGATGGGCATCCCGCGCACAAGGCCAACCTGGTCAAGTCCTTCATTCAAGAGATGAACGGGCGGTTGGAAATCCACTTCCTGCCTCCCTACGCACCCGATCTTAACCCGGACGAGTTCGTTTGGAGCTACATGAAGAACAATGGGGTGTCAAAGCGCCCACTAAAGAAGAATGAATCAATGAAGGAGCGAATCGAAGAAGACCTCCGGAGGCTCCACTCAGATCCAGAATTGGTCCGGTCCTTCTTCAAGGCAGCTAGTGTAGCCTATGCAGCTCACTGATCAGTATCTCCGTTCGAACACGCGAGATACGAAGAAGTATCCGCTCCTGTTCCAAGAAAACGTCAGCTACGGCTACCGTCGGAATGTTTGGGGGCTGAGACCAATCGGAATCACGGTCAGTTTGCTTTGTGTGCTGGTCGCGGGAGTACGTCTTTGGTTCATCCACAAGGGAACCGGGCAAGTTGATCAAGGACTTGCTGGTGCAATGCTTGTCTCGCAGTTGTTCCTCTCGCTATGGCTGTTCAGATTTTCGCCTGACTGGGTGCGCGTGCCGGCCAACGCTTACGCAGAGCGCTTGGCTGAATCCTTGGAGACGATGGGAGGCAAAGCTGTGGCCGAGAAAACAAAGCCATGACCCCCGCCGAATCCATACTCGAAGAAGCCGCCCTCGAATGGTTCGGGGAGCTGGGCTATGCAGTCGGCCACGGGCCGGACATGGCACCGGGTAAACCGGCGTCCCGCGATGGCGGGAGGGATTCTTTTGGCGAGGTGGTGCTGGTGGGGCGGCTGCTCAACGCGATGCGGCAGATCAATCCCACGATCCCCGACGACGCGCGGGAGGAGGCGTTGTGCAGAGTTCTGCGGCTGGATTTCCCCTCGCTGGTGTCTGCGAACCTGTACCAATCCCGCACCTTCGCCACCCTGCGCGTTCCCACGCATGCGGGACTGCCGAAGCTGCTGAGCGGGGAGTTGGGCGTGGCGAGTTCTGCAAATCTTATCGAGGGTGCCGACTGACCATGGCGATGACGATTCCAGAGATTGATGCGCTGCTGATTGTCCGGTCCGAGGACGAACACTGTGATCGAGCAGGCACTGCGGCGGGAGGTGAAGATGTTCCCGGAAATCGCGGTGCGCGAGTTGGTGGCGAACGCGCTGATCCACCAGGATTTCAACGAATCCGGCACGTCGGTGATGGTGGAGATTTACGACGACCGGATGGAAATCTCGAATCCGGGCAAGCCGTTCATTTCGCCCGACCGGTTCATTGATGAATACCAGTCGCGCAACGAGCGGCTGGCGGACCTGATGCGGCGACTGGGCATTTGCGAAGAGAAAGGCAGCGGCGTGGACAAGGTGATCCAAGCGTCGGAGGCATTCCAATTACCTGCGCCAGACTTCCGCGTGGGTGAGAAGCGCACCTCAGTGGTGCTGTTCGGCCATCAGGACATCGATGAGATGGACCGAAACGACCGCATTCGCGCCTGCTACCAGCATTGTTGCCTGCGGTATGTGATGAATGGGAAAATGACGAACCAGAGCCTGCGGGAGCGATTCAAGCTGTCGGAGAGCAAGGTGGCGACCGTTTCGCAGATCATCGCCGCCACAGTGGACGCCGAAAGGATCAAGGTCGCCGACCCCTCCCAAACCTCCACCCGCTACCGGAACTACGTGCCGTTCTGGGCCTGATTTCTTCTTTAAACGCAAACCGCCAAGATGAATGCCAGCGTGTTCAACCCCCTGATTTTCAATGGATTTCTTGCTTAAACGCAAAGCCGCAAGCCCGTGAGCCTCAACGAATCCATGGTCGAAGCCGCCGCCCACGAGTGGTTCGGGCAGCAATGTCGCGTTGCGACTACCCTCACCCGACCTCCCCTGGCGGGAGAGGAGAAGCGTGAGACCCTTCGGCTTCTGGATCCGGCAAAATTCTAGTTTATGAGCGAACTCAAGACCTGCTTCAAGAAGGTGGACTACGACCTCAGCGGGTTGCTCCACTACATCGAGATTGGCGACATCGCGTTGCCCGACATCCAACGGCCGTTCGTCTGGTCCAACGCCAAGGTGCGCGACCTGTTCGACTCCATGTATCGCGGGTTTCCCGTCGGCTACTTCCTCTTCTGGGAGAATGTCACGGGTGGTGCCACCAAGCAGATTGGTGTCGGCAGCAAGCAACACACCATTGCACGCCTCTTGATCGTGGACGGGCAACAACGCCTGACCTCGCTCTTCGCCGTCTTCCGAGGACGCAAGGTGCTCGATGAGGACTACAAGGAGCGACAGATCGAGGTCGCCTTCCGGCCGCGTGACGGGAAGTTCGAGGTGGCCGACGCTGCCATCCGTCGCGACCCGGAGTGGATCGCCAATGTTTCGGAGTTGTGGTCTTCCCGCAGTTCCAGCCGGAAGCTGGTCAATGATTTCATTGCGAAGCTCACCGAGAAGGCCCCGTTGAGCGCGGAGGACGAAGAGGTGATTGCGCACAATCTCGACCGATTGTTCGACCTGCAGAAGTATCCCTTCACCGCCCTTGAGATCGCAGCCACGGTCGATGAAGAGCAGGTCGCGGACATCTTCGTGCGGATCAACAGTGAAGGCGTCCGGCTGAATCAGGCGGACTTCATCCTGACGTTGATGTCGGTCTTTTGGGATGAAGGTCGGGCGGCCCTTGAAACCTTCTGTCGCCATTCACGGCAGGCCCCGTCACCCGGTGCCCCGGCCTCGCCGTTCAACCATTTCATCCAACCCGATCCTGACCAACTCCTGCGGGTGGCAGTGGCGTATGGTTTCCAGCGCGGCCGACTGAAGAGCGTCTATCAAGTTCTTCGCGGCAAGGACATGGACACCGGCGAGTATTCGCCAGACCGCCGGGATGCACAGTTTGCAGTACTGCGGGCGGCGCAGGAGGATGTGCTCGACCTGACCCACTGGCATCAATTCCTGTCCTGCCTGATTGGCGCGGGGTTTCGGAGTGGAGAGATGATCTCGTCGCAGAATGCGATGCTGTATGCGTATGCATTCTACATCATCGGCCGGAAGCGTTTTGGCCTGGTGGAGCACCAGCTGCAGCGGTTGATCGGGCGCTGGTTCTTCGCGGCCAGCCTGACCGGACGTTACACCAACTCGCCGGAAACCGTCATGGACAGCGACTTGAACCGCCTCAAGGAAGTGAAGGACGCCGCCGGCTTTGTCGCCACGCTCGAAGGCATCATGGCCAACACGTTGACCAACGACTTCTGGACGGTGACGCTGCCATCCAATCTCGACAGTTCCTCAGCTCGGAATCCCGAGTTGTTCGCCTACACGGCGGCGCAGAACCGCTTGGGCGCGCCGGTGCTCTTCTCCCACAAGAAGGTGTCCGACCTGCTCGACCCGTCGATCAGGACCAAGAGGAAGGCCTTGGAGCGGCATCACCTCTTTCCTCGGGCGTGGCTGGAGCGGGAGGGCGTCGAGGATTTGAAGCGCATCAATCAGGTCGGAAATTTCGCGCTCCTGGAATGGCCCGACAACATCGACATCAGCGATGAATCACCGGCGGAGTATGTGCCGAAGATTCAACCGCGATTCTCGGCGGAGGATTGGACTCGCATGCATGAACATCACGGGTTGCCCGAGGGCTGGAACACGATGACCTACGACGCGTTCCTGATCGAGCGACGTAAGCTCATGGCGGCGATCATCCGGAAGGGGTTCGAGTCGCTGAAGCAGCCATGAGCTTCAATGAACCCTGACTAACGTCCCGGTATGATCGACATCGAATCTATCGCTGACCTGGAGTTGCTGCGGGAGTCCGGGGACCCGGAGTGCAAGCTCGCGGATGGGCGTGATGGGAAGGGTGCGGTGGCAGAGGACTTCTGGCCGGGCTACAGCGCCTTTGCGAATACGCAGGGCGGACTCGTCATACTGGGGATGCGGGATTGGTTCCTCATTCGCCAAGGCTACAGCACACGGGACAGGGAGGAGACGGACGTTGCCTCTTCCATCTATCCGGCAAACTGCCAAGGCGAGGGACGGACGGTCGTGTACGGATCGCCCTGTCCGGGGGGGCTGAGCCGGGCCGAATGTTCGAATTGGGATGCTTGAATCATGAAGAGTTCCACCAAAGACATCCTTGGCAGGATCCCCCCTCGCAACTGGCTCTTTGCTGTGCTGGCGGCGGTTGGCCTGGTGCTGGTACCGGCGGTGTTCTGGGCGCTGCAGGAGATCCGGCGGGAGGACACTCCCGAGCGCTACGGCAGGTTGTGTGAGCTGCTGCTTCCGTCTCTGGGCGCGGAGAAAGAGCGTGTCGTCAAGCGCACCGAGGCGGAGCAGGTCCTCGCGTTCGAAGAGCTTCGCGAGGATCTCGGCAGGCTCGCGCAGGATTGCCGGGATCTGGCCCCCATCGCCCGGGAAGCAAACCTGCAACTCACGGAGGCCTTGCAGTTGGCCAAGACCGCAAAGGGACCGGGAGGTCTGGTCATGGCTGGAGTCGAGACGGCCGTCGGGCTGACCCTCAGGTCCGACGGCATCATCGAGTCCGGCAGCAAGGACCTCTTTGATGAGCTGAAGCGATACCTGGACCTTTACGAGGAGCTGAAGGCGATCCGTCATCGCTTGGAGGTTCAACGCGTGAAGCTGGCCTTGGCTGCGCCCCGGTTCAGCGGTCCCGTGAGCAATGGCACCCTGCTTTCCTTTCAGTTCACCGAGGAGCGGCCCGGACTGGCGAGACGACTCTTGGGCGAGGTTCGATCGATGGATCAAACCCAGACACTCTGGCTGGGCAATGCGTCCGGTCAGGAACTGACCCGGTGCGTCATCGTGGTCCGGCTCATCACGACGTCAGGCGACAGCTTCCTGCACCAGTACTACGTGGGTGCCTGGGCCAAAGGGGAGCGTCGAACCGTCAACTACTCGCCCACCGCGTTGTTTGCGGAGACCGATACCGCCGTCGCTCGCGTCCAAGTGACGCTTCATGCCCGGGAGCTGTCCTCGTCTATCACCGAGCTGAAACGCGAGGGAGAAACCTGGCCCTACTCGCCGTGACGCGCCCCCTACACATCTTGCTCGGTGGGTCCGACCAGCGGAACGGAGATTACTCCGAGCTCCAGCGCTTGGCGGCGACCGACGGGACGGCGGAGTGGTCGGGGGTGAAGACCGCCATGCGAGGGGACCGGGTGTTGATCTACGTCGGGAAGCCCGAGTTTGCGGTGGTGGCGGTCGCGACCGTGCAGGGCAGGCCCCGGAAGGGTGGACCGGGAGACTTCCCCTACCGCGTCCCGTTGGGCCGATTCCGCTGGCTCCATCGTCCGCTCACGCGCCGGGACCTGCAGCGGGCATTCCCCCGCTGGCCCTGGATCCGTCATACCCGCGGGAAGACGACGGTACCGGCGGCGATGGCGTCGCGGCTATGGAAGATGGCCAAGGAGGGCATGAATCGGCCGGAGCCCAGCCTTGCGGGACAGATCTTCCTTTGCAGCGAGTCAGACTGCGAACGGTTTGGGGATTCCGAGGCCGATCACCGGATCCGATGCCTGAAGGGAACGGTCCGGGGAGACCAGGTCTGGCTCTATTGCTACGCGCCTGTCTCGGCGATCGTTGGGATCGCCGAGGTTCTGGGCAGTGCGAGACCGGCCGGCTGGCGGCTCTACGAGACCAAGATCGGACGCGTCCGGTGGCTTCGATCGCCCACCGATCTCGACAGGCTCCGGGCTGAGTTTCCCCTTTGGAAATGGCTGAAGTCTTGTCAGACGCCGTGCGCCCTCGATGCGCGGAAGTCGGCGCGGATGCGGGAACTGGCCGGTGACCTTGTGAAAGGCTCCAGACAACCCAGGCTCCGCTCCCGTAGTGGTGCCGGATTCGGAAGTCCCGAGGCCAACAAGCAGGTGGAGTTGGCGGCGATCCGGCGTGTCACCCGCGATCTTCGGCGGGAAGGCTACCAGGTCCGGTCGCGCGAGCAGGACGGAGTGGGATACGACCTGGAGGCGACGAAGGGGCGGAAGCAGCTCCATGTCGAGGTCAAGGGCATCGCGGGGGACGCACTTCAGTTCGCCATCACGGCCGGCGAACTCCAGCAGGCGCGGAAGGATGCAGCCTTCGAGCTTCGGGCCGTGACGCAGGCCAGGACCCAGCAGGCGAAGGTCCACCGGTTCCCTGGAAAGGCGTTCCTGAAACAATTCCACCTGGAAGCGATGGCCTACCGGGCGACGCGGAGGGGGAAACCTTGACTGGCCTTTGGATTGATTCGGAGCATCTGGAATCTTCCAGTGACCACAGCTGGGATCGGATGCCCCAGCGCAGCGGGAGATCATGGAGCTCTTCGTCAACTGGATCGGATGCCAGAGGCTCCATGCTGACGGCTACGGGGATGGCTGCCCCCAGCCGATCCATCATCGAAGCCGCCGCCCTCGCAGAGCCTGCGGCAACCTTCACCCCGGCCGTCGCCCAAGCGGAGAGGGAGCAAGAGGCTATCCTTGGACTGAACCCGGCCATTTCCGAATCCCGCACCCTCGCCATCTTGCGCGGGACTGCCGAACCAGCTGAGCCGGCGGCGGGGAGTGACGGGCAACGAAAGGGTCGCGGAGACGGCCATCAACCTCTAGCCTGACCCGAACAATGCCCAGCGCCATGTACAGGATCGCATCCATCGGACGTCAGTTAGGGATAGGCGTGGTGGGCAGCCGCTACGTGTCTGTGAGTGCGGTGGCGAAAGAGAACATGGATGCCGCCCCTTACTGTATCCCGAATGACCTCATTTGCGGTGAACTCGGACGGTTTCTCCGTCTGCCGGTGCCTCCGGTGGGCATCGTCGCACAGGCGAGTGGTGGGCCGCTCTTTGCCTCGCTGGACTTCAATCTCGCCGGAAACTCGCTGCCACCGGTGGACGTGACGCACTGCGTACAGGTGTTGCCGTCCTTGTCCGCCGGATTGCTGCTGTTCGACATCTGGGTGGCCAATTGCGATCGGCACCCGGCCAACTTCTCCGTGGATTTTCTGGCGACGCCTCCACAGATGAACATCTTCGACCACAGCCACGCGCTATTTGGGTACGCTTCTGGCCAAGGCGAGGCTCGGTTGAACGCGCTGCGCGACCGGCTCGGGGTTTCGTGGAACACGAACAATCCGGTGGATTCCGGTCGGCACCGCCATTGCTTGCTGGATGGCGTCGACGCCGACACGCATTTTGCCCATTGGCTGGACCGGATCCAGGCGACGCCGGATTTCTTCATCGAGGAAATCTGCCGGGAGGCGCAGCCGTACGGTCTCACGCCGCTGGAAGTGAACACCGCGGTTGGCTTTTTGAAGCACAGACGTGATAATCTGCGGAGCATCATCAGCGTACACCGGGCCGAGTTTTCGGCCATTCAAGCCTGGAGCTTGCCGACATGAACACGACCAAGTACCTGCTCGCAAAATACATCCCCGACATGCACCGGTTCGAGCCGCGCAACATCGGGGTCATCGTCTGGTCGCCGCTTGGTGTGGAAGCACGTTTTCTTGCGGAGTATCCCAACCGTCCCGGAGATGTGGACGGACGTTCCATTCCCGGATTTGTGACTTCGGCCAGCGCCTACAAGCAATGGATTCGCTATTGGCGGGACTCGTTTGCGCGAGAGGGCATCCATCCGGTGAGGGGTGGTGAAGTGGTTCCGGCCAGTTCGGCTGCGTTCATCGAGGCACTCCAACAGACTGGACGCGGAAACTTCGTGATCGCCGATGCCGGCTCCGTACTTGATGCCGTCGGCGAGGAGGAGCTTTCAGCCGTGGCCGACCAGCTTTTTGCTCAGCTCGTCGAGGCGAACGTTGCCGATGAACCCAGGGACATTGGCTTCGATGAGCTTTGCGATTCGCTGATGGAGCGTGCCCACCTCAAGCAGCACCGGAATTTTCATGACCGCTTCCCGGTGCGCTGCACGGTTCGGGGTGTCGAAGAGGAGTTTCAGTTCAGCCATGCCATCGCCAACGGCACGCTGGAGCGAGCGTATCAGCGGTTCCCCATTCCCAAGGGCAAGGGAAGGTTGCAGAAGAATCGTGATGCCACGGCATGGATGCTGGAGAGCCTGCTCAACAACCACCTAATCACGCCTGACAAGACGGTGCTGCTCGTGGATGCGACGGGGGAGCAAGCCGCGCAGACCGAAGTGGAGAAATCGCTCCGACTGCTTGGCTCGATGTCGCGTGTGGTGAACATCCACAACGAGAGCGAGGCGCTTGGGGAGTTCGTGGCTGCCGCGCAGCTGCCCGCCCACTAACCCAACTCTCCTGGCATGCGGGGGAACCCGCCGGATCCATGCTCGAACCCGACGCCCTCGCAATGCCCATGGCCACCCTCACCCTATCCCATGGGGAGCGGGAGAAGGCCCGAGGCCATCCCGCTCCTGAGTCCGGACAATGCCTGCGGGAGCCCTCACTCAGCCTGTCCCGTCGGGACCGGAAAGGAGGGATGGGCAAGGATTCAGCACTTCTGGAGGAGGCCAAGCCCATGAGCAAAAGGAGGCCCAGACCCGGTGGTCGTGCCAGGAAGAAGACCGAAGTCTCAACAGATCTGACGAAACCGGGAGCAATGTTCGAAGACAGCTTCGAACATTCTGGTTTAGCCTCCGAACATTGGCCGAGCAGCTCCTCACATTGGGCGGGAGACTGGGTAAGGAACGACCGCTCTCGGCCTTCATTTCGCACCTCCCTCCCCGCGGCCGCCGCGTCTCCCCGTGAACCCATCCACACATTGCGTCTTGGTTGCCTCCCAGGGCTTCGCGCCGGGCGATCCCAGTCTGGCCCGTTGGGGCGGTCCGCCTCGCGGGAGATGGGAGGCGGTTTTGCGGGCCTCGAATTGGAGGAGGATTCAGCCTAGAAACCGCAGTTGTCTTGACCACGGATTTCACGGATTGCACGGATGGACGGGGCTGGAACGGACGTTTCCCGCTCGGTCGGGTCCTCACCTCCCAGGTGTTCGGCGATCCAAGACCCAGTCCCTGCTTATCCGTGTTATCAGTGCAATCCGTGGTTCCAACTGCCTTTTCCAGGTTCAGTGGTTCGAAGTTTTCGAATCACTGCCGCCGACGGCAAAGTCCACGCGACGGGCCACCACCGTTTTCCGGCGATCCTCGCTGCAGCCGAGGACAAGGTCTGGCGACGGATCTTGACGCCCATGCAGGATTCGCAAACCCGGCTCAAGGGGGCATCTTAGCGATGAATTTAGCAGTTCAGTTTCCTGGCTCACCAATCGACTGTTGATCTCTGGATTCCAATGGTTTAGCCATCTTAGCAGCCAGCTTAACTCCATGACCCTCACCGAATCCATGGTCGAACAGGCCGCCCTCGAATGGTTCGGGGAGCTGGGCTATTGGGCCGGGATCTGAACAATGCCGAGTTGACGGGGTGATTCCGCGGAAAGCGCAGGATTCACCCCGTCTTCTTCATCCGTCACTCGGCATAGTCAGAGGTTCTGTAGGAAGGCCAGGAGGCTGTCTGTGGGACGGTAGCGACGGGACTGTCCCTTGAATGGCTCGGTCTTGGCGAGTGCCTGCTCCTTGAGTTGGAGGTCTGCGTGCAAGTAAACCTGCGTCGTTTCCATCGTAAGCGGTAAGGCAGGTGCATGTCCTCGCCGCTGTCTGCGGCGGGGTCAGCTTCGTGAGTTTCGAGAGTGGCCCGTCCTCAGGCGGGCGATGGATCGGGCCGCCGCCAGTTTTCCGGCAGCACTTCGTCGATCTGCGTGATGTTCATCCCAGGCAACCGCCGGAGCACATCGCTCAGGTACTCCTGCGGATTAATCCCTCGGCGTCGGCAACTGGTGATCACCGAGTAGATCACTGCACTCCGCCACCCCGCATCGGGGTGTCCGATGAACAACCATCGCCTCCGCCCGACCGCCGGCCCTCGAATGGAGTTTTCCACCAGATTGTTGTCGATCTGGTATCGTCCCGATTCCAGATACCCTGTCAGCGCCCCGTACTCGTTGATCAGGTAGCTGATGGCCTTTCCCAGACTGCTCTTGGGCAGCACTTGCGGCTGCATCGCGAAGGCCTTCGTCCGCAGCTCTTCCCACAGCGGTGCCGCCATCTGTTGGCGCAGATCATACCGATCCTGGACACTCATGTCCCTGGCCTCCCGTTCCAGCCGGTAGAGCCTCCGGAACAGGCTGATGAACTCGATGGCCCGGGCATCCCCATCCCGCACCGCGCGATGGAACTTGCGTCGCGAGTGGGCGGTGCATCCGATGCGCCTGAGCGTCGGCATCACCTTCTTGAGCGAGTCATAGACCTCGTAGGCATCGGTCTGGATCGTTCCCTCAAAGCCGACGAGTTGTGCGGTGGGGGCGCTGCGGCCGCGGGTGTCCTGGAAGTCCAGATATACGTCCCCACCGGGAACCGCGTAAAACCAGAGATATCCCCGGGCACATTTCCCCTTCACCTCCGGATCCATCACCCGGACCGGTGTCTCGTCCACCTGGAGATAGCCTCCCTGCTTCATCCGCTCGAACATCCGCTGCACCACCGGTTGGAGCACGAAGGCAACCTGTTCCACCCACTGCACCATCTGCTGGCGGGGAATCACGACGCCGTGTCGTTCCCGGAAGATCCGTTCCAACGTGTAGTAGGCGACATGATCGTCGAAGCGCCCGAGCAACAGGTGAACTGCCAGTCCCGTCCCGAGCTTGCTTTGCGGAAGCAGCCGGGGCGGCAGCGGCGCAATCAGTACACCGCCACACCCACACTGGCAGCCGTACTTCGGACGAACCGTCCGACGGCAGATCACCTTGGCCGGCACATACTCCAATTCCTCGCTGACTTCCTCACCCATCGCCTGGCGGGGTTTGCCACACGCCGGGCAGTCGTCCCGGGTGGCGGGTTCCACCACCACCGTCTCACGCTCGAGATGCTCGGGCATGGGGTTGCGCGAGCGACGTTTCCTGGGAGGCTTCTCATCCTCGTCCTCAAGAATGTCGTCGCCGACCGGGGCTTCGCGCCGAGCCTGTTCCTTGAGATCTTCCTCCAGTTCCCCGATCTGAGCCTCCTGCTCCGGGGTCAGCTTGTCGGACTTTGATCCGTAGAGTTGGCGGCGCAGTTCGTCCAACTCCAGCAACGCCTCCTGCAACTGGGCCTCCATGCCGTTCTTCAGGATCTCCAGTTCATGGACCTTGCTGCGCAAGGATTGGGCATCCTCCTTGAGGCGAGCCGCCTCGGCCTGGCGTTGCTCGTGCTCGTTGCGCAGACGGGCGACCTCGGCTTGGCGTTGCTCGTGGTCATTGCGCAGACGGGTGACCTCGGCCTGACGCTGCTCGTGTTCGTTGCGCAGACGGGCGACCTCGGCCTGACGCTGCTCGTGTTCGTTGCGCAGACGGGCGACCTCGGCCTGACGCTGCTCGTGTTCGTCGCGCAGACGGGCGACCTCGGCCTGACGCTGCTCGTGTTCGTTGCGCAAACGGGTGACCTCGGCCAACCGCTGCTCCTGCTCGTTCCTGAGCCGGATGATTTCGGCCTGTTCCTGCTCCCGTTCAACCTGGATCCGTGCCAGTTCGGATTCCAAGGCCGCCAACTGCTCCCGCAACCGCTCGGCGTCCATCGATGAATCCGATGCGTTCATGCCGCCAACTCCTTTCGAAAGTCCGCCTTCAACGGCAGTACGAAAACCTCCTTCACAGGCACCCTCAATGTCCGATCCCGATCCTGCCGGCTGCGGCCGGTCGTCCGTCCCAACGCCTGCCAGTTGGCTGCCCGGTAGCAGGTGCCACGGAACCGTTCCACCTCCACGAAACTCTCCAGCAGCACCACGGGATGGCCGTACTTCCTCTTCCAGTCCGACGCAATCCGCCGGGCCACAGCACCCAACAGGTGGCTCGCCAAATGCGCCACCTGCACCCAAGGCAGGATCAGGAACCGGCTCTGGTTGGCAATCCTTCCCAATCCCGCTTCCCGCTGCGCGGGATTCCAGCCAATCCACTGGTCACGCGCCGCGCATTTCCATGCCGCCGCCCCGAACACCATGACCCCCAGCAACCGGCCACTGGAATCACTCGCCGTGTACTGGAGGCTCTCCCCCACAGGTGCCCGGTATCCCAGGTAGTGAAAGCTCGCCAGCGCCGATCTCACCTCCGTGCGGGCTTCGATGCGGGCGCTGACTTCCTCGATCCGCACTCCGCCCAGACTTCGCAGGCTTCCGACAATCGGTGCGGTGTCCCAGGTCCGGGGAGGCGGGGCCGTCAGTCGATGCCGATTGGGCGATGCGATGCGCGGTGGTGGCAACTCGACCCATCCCCGCTCGTGCAGCTTGCAGAGCAGTGTCCGGGCGGCCATGTCCTTGCGCTCACCGAGCTCGGTGCGCCAATTCCACAGCGAACACAACTCGTTCGACAACCGGTACCGGCTCCACTCCGGATGGGTGCGGATCAGTTCCTGGATCTGGGCGACGTCCGACGGCTCGATGCGGCGTCCCTGTAGGATGCACGCGCTGATCATGGAGCCGAGGATGCTGGACGGGGGACGCAGAGTCCAGCGCAAAATCTCCAGATCACCGCCGATACCAACCCGGCTTCTCCCGCACCTGCAATCCAGCCACCAGGGCGGTGAGTTGGTCGGAACGGAGGGTCAACATGGCCCCCTCCCCACAGGGCCAGTCGAATGTATTTCGCTCCAGACGCTTGGTCGCCAACCAGAGTCCGCTGCCGTCCCACCACAGCAGTCGCAGGCGGTTTCGCCGTCGATTGGTGAACACGAAGAGTCCACCCTCCAGAACCTCGCGTTGCAGGACTCCACGGACGTGGCTGGCGAGTCCGTCGAAGCCCCGACGGAAATCCACGGGTGCCACCGCGACGAACACCCGGAGGCTGGCGGTTTCGATCAGCATGGGCGGCGGATGGCTTGGGCCAGGGTTGCGATCCATGCTGGATCGGTGTCACGACGCACACACAGACGGGTCCCGTCCGGCCAGGCGATTTCCGCGTCCCAGCCGGACTCGGGCTGCGATGGCGAGGGACGGATCCATTGAACCTCGCGAAACACGGGCTGTGAGTCTGGCGGAAGGCCAGGTGCGTCACTGGGAATGGAATCGCGCCCGCCGTAGATCCAGTAGTGGAGTTGGGAGTAGCGCAGGCCGTGAACCTCAGCGAAGCGACGCAGACCGAGATGCCCTTCGCGATATTTGCGCACCCACTGTTGCCGCTCCCCGGGAGGGACGAAGGCCCGCTTTGGAAACCGTTCCAGCTTCATCCCCACAGTCTGCCATACCGTCGCCCGCTCGCGGTAGATGTGCTCCGCTTACCGCTTACTTTCCATCGACTCATGTCCAAGCCAGAGAGCGATGACCGAGCGGTCAACGCCGTGATGGAGCAAGTCCATGGCAATGGTGTGACGCAACACGTGGGCCGAGACCCGCTTGGTCTTCAAGGAGGGACATTCTTGTCGTGCGACCGCGACATGTTTAGCCAGCAAGTATTCCACGCCATCGCGGCTCAAAGGGTTGCCGCGGGCACTTGGAAACAACACGTCCAAGGGCTGCCCGCTACGCTCACGCAACCACGCGCGCAAGGTCGTCACGCTTTCCTTCCGCAGCGGAATGCACCGAGTTTTTCGTCCCTTGCCCGTGCAACGGACATGGGCACCCGGGCCGAACGTAACATCCTGACAACGCAGTCCGATCAATTCGGAAACGCGCAGTCCTGTCTGTACCGCCACTAGTAGCCAAGCGCGGTCCCGGCGACCCGACCAAGTGTTTTGGTCTGGGGCGGCGAGCAAGGCCTCAGTCTCGACTCGACTCAAGAAGTCCACTGGATTTTTGGTGAACCGCTTGCTTGGGATGGCCAAAACGCGTTGCGCCACGGCCCCGAAACCCGGCTCCTGAAGTGCGACATACTGGAAGAAGGAGTGGATTGCGGCCAAACGCACGTTTCGACTCCTCGGGGTGTTTTTCCGCTCGGTCTCCAAATGCTCCAGAAACCGAAGGATGAACGGAGCATCCATGTCGGGAATGGCCAACGCTGTCGGAAACTTCTTCAGGCGCTGATGGGCGTAGGCGATGAGGAGACGAAATGTGTCGCGGTAGTTCGCGATGGTGTTGGGACTGGCGTTGAGCTCACTCATGAGTCGCTTCGTGAAGAAGGCTTGGAGCAGCTCGGAGAACGTGGTTTGCGTTTTCATCTTCCGTCCTCCTTCCGTTCGCAGCGCTGGGTGGCCAAACGCAACAACTCGGGCACCGCCGAGAGGTACCAGTACGTATGGCGGACGTGAACGTGACCCAGATAGGTGCTCAGGTCCGGAAGATGGGCTTCCACGTCGGTTTTGGAGCGATACCAGCGCAACATGGTCTGGATGGCAAAATGGTGCCGCAGGTCATGGATACGTGGTCCGCGTCGGTCGCCGGGTTTGCGCAACCGGAGTTGGGAGGCGACCAAGAGGAACCAGCGGTTCACGGAGCAGTGGCGCAACCGCGTTCCCCGTTCCGAGACGAAGAAATTGGAACCAGACGGTCGGGGAAAGACTTCGTCACGAAGCGAGGCATACTGCCGGAGGGCTTCTTGGCTTGAGGGGTGGAGGGGTACCAGTCGGGACTTGTCGCCTTTGGCACGCCGAACGGTCACCACTCCACGGCTGAGATCCACGTCATCAGTATCCAGACCGATGGCTTCGCCGACGCGCATGCCGGTGACCGCGAGTAATCCGATCAAGGTCGCGTAGGAAGCCCCTTTGATGGGGTTGGCCGGATCAATGTGGCGCGTAGCCTCGATCAACCGAAGGATGTCCTCCTTACGGTAAATGTGGGGCTCTCTTCGTCGGAACTGATAGGGCAAGAGCTTCTGGGCCGGAACCTCGGTACGGGGATCGAGCGTGCTCAGGTATTCGGCGAAGCGACGCACCACTCCCAGTCGGTTGGCTTTTTGTACCGGTTGGAGCTCGACGGGCTGGGTCGCCCAGCGCAGCGCCAGCTTCGTGGTGACGAAGGAAGTACGCTGCTTTTCTGCAAATCGCACGAAGTTGCGGAGCAGAATGCCACCCACCCGCAGCTTGAACCCGAGTTGCCGTCGCAACTTCAAGTAGTTGTCCAGATGCACTGCGAGCGTTTTCATCGGGCACCTCCAGGCCAAGGCTGCGCCAAGAGACGCAGCGCGTTAATGTCGACCTTCGCATAGATCTCCGTGGTCTGGATCTCTTGGTGTCGAAGTACCTGGCCGATTTGAGCCAGTGAGGCGCCCCCTTGGAGCAAGCGGCTGGCCAATGAGTGGCGGAGCAGATGAGCTCCTCGGCGGACGGGATGTAGTTGAGCTCGCGCCAAAGCACTTCGGACCACGCTTCCGACGACGCCCGAGCTGGCCAAGCCTTCGTACGGGGCCTTGCTTTGGAGAAAGACCCGGCGTGACGCCCCCCCTGAACGCCGCGTCTTGAGGTAGTCAGCAATCGCTTGGCCTACGTCGCAAGGCAGTGGCAGACGATCCAAACGCCCGCCCTTGCCACGGATGATCAATTCTCCGGCCTGCCAATCGATATCTTCCAGGCAGAGGTGCACCACCTCACCGCCCCGCAACCCAAGGCGAGCCAGGAGTAAGAGGATTGCGTAATCCCGGCGCCCCAAGCTTCGGCGTCGATCGCAGCTCTTGAGGAGCTTTTCAACTTGGGATGCCTCTAGGAATTTGGGCAGTTCGGCCATGCGTCGTGCGGCCACTGTGGGAACGGTTTTCGCCAGCGGGATGCTGATTTTGCCGCGCTGCAGCAGGAAGCCGAAGAAACTCCGCAGTGTGCTTGCTGTCGACTGCAGGTAGCGACGACCGCATCGATCACTGGCATGAAGGATGAATTCAGCCGCATCGCCTGCACTCAATTGGCGTAGCTGGATTTCGCCGGTGGGAAACCGGTGCTCGAAGAAGCGCCGAACCATCGGGAGGTAGGCGGCAATCGATCCGGGGCAGAGATTCCGTTCCTTTCGGAGAAACTCTTCGTACTCCCCGACGAGCCGATCCAGGAAACTCCGGACCGCTGACGGTCGAGGAGCAGGCAGAACGCAAGATTGACGAAGGTGGCGAAGCAACCGCGCCATCGTGCATGAATCGCCGCTGCCGCGGCGCCGGGTCTTCGTTCGGGCTTCGAGGAAGGCGCTCACCTGACGTTCGTCGAGTTGCCCGATCCTCAGCCCTCTCACTGCAAGCCATTGGCTCAGCTCCGCCACCAAGCGGACCTTCTGCCAGCCAGTACTCCGGCAATAACCTTGCTGAGCCAAAACGGCGGCGAAGCCTTCCAGGTGTGGTGCTAGCGGCCCTGATCGCAGCGGGAACAAGTCCTCTGGACGGGGCCGAAAGAAGTTGATCATGGGTGACCTTTCTCTCCTTGACCGTGTGGGCAGGTCCATGAAGCCCGAATAATGCCGAGTCCGGAAGACAACAAAACAGGGTGAATCCTGCGCATTTCGCAGAATCACCCCGTCAACTCGGCATTATTCAGATCCCGGCCCAATACCCGTTATGCCGAGCTCGGCATAACGGCTACTCCTGCCTCGGGGCAGAAGCGCTCACCCCGGCCCATGGGGAGAGGGAGTCCTACAGCGAGGTCGTGCTGGTGGGCCGTTTGCGCGAGGCCATCCGGCGGCTGAACCCGACCATTCCCGAGGAGGGGCGGGAGGAGGCCTTGCGCAAGGTGCTGCGCGTGGGCACGCCGTCGCTGACGCAGACGAACCGGACGTTTCACCGGATGCTGCGCGATGGGGTGGAGGTCGAGTACCCGCGGGCTGACGGGTCGATCAAGGGCGACAAGGTTCTGCTCGTCGCGTTTACCGATGTGCGGGCGAACGACTGGCTGGCGGTCAACCAGTTCACGGTGATCGAGGGCGGCGGCTCCTCTCCCTCTGGGAGAGGCGGGGGTGAGGGTATCGTGGCGCACCGCCGCGCCGATTTAGTGGTGTTCGTCAACGGACTGCCGCTGGCGCTGATCGAACTGAAGAATGCGGCGGATGAGGATGCGACGATCTGGAGCGCCTACGCGCAGCTGCAAACCTACAAGGCGGAGATTCCCAGCCTGCTGGCCTACAACGCCGCGCTGGTGGTCAGCGACGGCCTGCAGGCCCGCATGGGTTCGCTGACGGCGAACCAGGAGTGGTTCAAGGTATGGCGGGAAATCGAAGACGATTTCCCGCCACCCTCACCCCCAACCCCTCTCCCAGAGGGCGAGGGGAGCCGGTCCCGGGGCGAAGGGCAGAAACAACGAAGCGCCAAGGCAAGGCTTGAGCTGCAAACACTGGTTTACGGGGTTTTCGAGAAACAGCGGTTCCTCGACCTGTTGCACCATTTCATCGTCTTCGAGGAAGACCCGGACACGGGCGCGCTGCACAAGATCATCGCGGGCTACCACCAGTTCCATGCGGTGAATGCCGCGGTGGAGGAGACACTGCGGGCGAGCGGGATGGTGGATGAGTTCCGGGATCCCGCAGGCACCTACTGGGCGGGCAAGATGCACGGCGGCAGACCCGGCGACCGTCGGGCCGGGGTGGTGTGGCACACGCAGGGCAGCGGCAAGAGCTTCTCCATGCTCTTCTTCGCCGCCCGCGTGGTGCGGCATCCGGCCATGCAGAACCCGACGCTGGTGGTGCTGACCGACCGCAACGATCTCGACGATCAACTCTTCGGCCAGTTCCAACGCTGCGCGGACATCCTTGGCCAAACCCCCGTGCAGGCCGCGAGCCGCGACAAGCTGCGCGAACTGCTGGCGGTGGCGAGCGGCGGCGTGATCTTCACCACCATCCAGAAGTTCATGCCTGTGGCACCCTCACCCCAGCCCTCTCCCAGCGGGAGAGGGAGTGAGCATTATCGAGGCGGCTACGATTTTAGCGGCCTCTTGGAGAAGGCTCGGGAGTTACGGCAAGGCCAAACGCCAGCGGAAGAAGTCCTTTGGCAGCTTCTGCGGAACCGGCAGGTGTGCGGGTTGAAGTTTCGGAGGCAGCATCAGTTTGGCGACTACGTCTGCGACTTTTACTGTGCCGAGGCAAACCTGGTGGTTGAGTGCGATGGTGGGGTTCACAGCACGCCGGAGAGACAGAAGGTCGATCAGAAACGGGACGCTTATTTGAAGTCACAGGGGCTGAAGGTGCTTCGGTTCCCGAATGAGCGCGTGCTGAGCAACACCAAAGCTGTGCTCGGTGAAATCGCAGAATCTCTCCCCTCTACCTCTGGGAGAGGGGCCGGGGGTGAGGGCGGCGCGCTGTCCGAACGGCGCAACATCATCGTGATCGCGGATGAAGCCCATCGCAGCCAATACGATTTGATAGATGGTTTTGCGCGCCGTGTGCGCGATGCCCTGCCGAATGCGTCGTTCATCGGGTTCACCGGCACGCCTATCGAGAAGACGGATGCCAACACTCGTGCGGTCTTCGGTGATTACATTTCCATCTATGACATCCAGCGCGCCGTCGCCGACAAGGCCACGGTGCCGATCTACTACGAGAGCCGCATCGCCAAGCTGGGCCTGAATGCCAGCGAACTGCCGAAGCTCGACGCGGAGTTCGAGGAGATCACCGAAGGCGAAGAGCTGACGAAGAAGGAAAAGCTCAAGTCCAAGTGGGCCGCGTTGGAGGCACTGGTGGGCGACTCCAAGCGCATTGCCCTCGTGGCCTCCGACCTGGTGGCGCACTTCGAGAAGCGTCTGGAGGCGATGGACGGCAAGGCGATGGTTGTCTGCATGAGCCGCCGCATCGCGGTGGATCTGTACAAAGCGCTGATCGAGCTGAGACCCGACTGGGCGAGCGCCAAGGACGACGACGACGAAGAGGGCCGTGTCTGCGTGGTGAAGGTGGTGATGACCGGCAGTGCCGACGATGGCCCCGACTGGCAGCCGCACATCCGCAGCAAGGACAAGCGCCGCAAGCTCGCGAACCGCTTCAAGGACTCCAAGGACCCATTCCGCATCGTCATCGTGCGCGACATGTGGCTCACCGGCTTCGACGCCCCGTGCCTGCACACGATGTATGCCGACAAGCCCATGCAGGGCCACGGCCTCATGCAGGCCATCGCCCGCGTGAACCGTGTCTTCCGCGACAAGCCCGGCGGGCTGGTGGTGGATTACCTCGGCCTCGCCGATCAGCTGAAGAAGGCACTCGTCACCTACACCGAGAGCGGCGGCCAGGGGAACCCGACCTTCGACACCGCCCAAGCCATCGCCGTGATGCTGGAGAAACACGGCATCGCCTGCGACATGATGCATGGTTTCCGCTGGGATAAATGGGTCACCGGCACACCGACCGAGCGTCTGAAACTCATCCCCGCCGGACAGGAGCACATCCTCGAACAGGAAGACGGCAAGAAGCGCTGGGTGCAGGTGGTGACGGAACTTTCCCGCGCCTTTGCCCTCTGCGCCGCCAGCGATGAAGCCACGGCGATCCGAGATGACGTGAGCTTTTTCCAAGCCATACAAGCCGCGCTGAACAAGCAGAGCAGCAGCAACCGCAAGACGCCCGAGCAGATCGACGCCGCCATCCGCCAGCTCGTGAGCAAGGCCATCACCACCGAAGGCCAGGTGATCGACGTCTTCACCGCTGCCGGATTGCCCAAGCCGGACATCAGCATCCTGAGCGACCAGTTCCTCGCCGAAGTGCGCGGCCTCAAGCACAAGAACGTCGCCGCCGAGCTGTTGGAGAAGCTGCTCAAGGACGAACTGAAGGTCCGATCCAAGCGCAACCTCGTGCAGAGCCAGGTCTTCAGCGAGAAGCTCAAGAAGTCCCTCAACGCCTATCACAACCGCGCCATCTCCACGATGGAAGTGCTGGAGGAGTTGATCCGGCTGGCGAAGGAGATGGAAGCCGCCGCCCGGCGTGGCTTGGACCTCGGCCTGACCGACGACGAGGTCGCTTTCTACGACGCCCTCGCCACCAACGACAGCGCGGTGCAGGCGATGGGCGACGCCAAGCTCAGGGTCATTGCGGCCGAGCTGATCACCAAGGTCCGCCAGAGCGTCACCATCGACTGGACCCTGCGCGAAGGGGCCCGAGCCCGGATCAAGGTCATGGTGAAGCGGATCCTGAACAAGTACGGCTACCCACCCGATCTTCAGGAAGAAGCCGTTCGCACCGTCCTCCTCCAGGCCGAACTCCTCTGTGCCGAGTGGGCCAACCGCTGACGTAATCCACCCCGGCCCCATCCTTCGCCCCACCCGGAATAGTCCTGAAAGCGGCAGTTGGATCCGCAGATGGCGCAGAGGACGCAGACAATGACGAGCTTGGATCGGGCGAGCCGTTCACCCGCAAGGTGACGTCTGCACGAGCCTCGGGTGCTGGCATTTCTGCCCTTCCATCTGCGCAATCGGCGCCATCTGCGGATGAATTAACTGCCGATTCCAGGGTGATTCCCGCAGAGGCGCGGAGGGGGGCGGTGTTGCCGGTGGCTCTTTCGGCATTTTTCGTTTCTTTCGGCCGAAGAGCGGCTCGCAGCCCGGATGGGCTGGGTGGTTTTGCGGCGTTTGGTGCGCCCTTTCAGGGGTTGTGGCGGTGGTGGCGTGCGGACCCAGGGCGTCGCTTCGCTTTGCCCTGGGCTGTCGTAGGACGCCCCGTTGGGGCTACGGGGCGCCCTCGGGGCTCGGGGCGCCCGTTTCGATCATCCTTCCGTCACTGCCGCAGGACGGTGCGGTAGAAGCGGCTGGCTTCAGTGGGCGCGACGATGGGGAATGTCAGGATGCCGGTTTCGGGAACGACGAACTCGGCGGCTGGGTTGTGGTCTTCCCACACGATCGGCGGGGTGAGGGAGGAGGTGTATTGGACGCGATACCGCCGGCCGGGGACGCCCGTGAACTGGATCTCCAGGCTGGATCCAACCTGGCGGATCGCGGCGGGGTATGATTCGGATTCCAGGATGAGGACCGTGCCGGTGGTGTTCTCCACTCCGTCCGAGATCGTGTAGTTGAAGCTGCCGTGGCCGGCGGTGGCGGTCGGTGCGGCATAGGTGATGAACTCGTCGTCGATGCTGACCGTCGCGCCTACCGGCAGGGGGTTGCTCACGGAGAGGATGAGCAACGGACGGGACTCCGGGTCGCTGTCGTTCACGAGCAGGCGGCTTCGGGGGATCCTGAGGACAGGGCTGGTGTCGGGACGTTCGAGGGTGTCGAGGCCTGCGACGGGAGGTTCGTCGAGGTTGCCGAGGTTGATCGTGAAGGCCTTTTCGAGAACGAGACCGTCGGAGTCGGTGGCGCGGATGCGGACGGTGCGGGTGTTGCTGGTATCGAAGTCCAGGCTGCCGGCGGTGCGCAGTTCGTTGCCGATGATCGTGAAGCTGGCGTTGTCGGCGTCACCCGAGCCTGGGACCAGGTGGAACGACAGGGTGGAGGACTGTCCGGGGTTTGGGTCGGTTCCGGAGAGGCGGCCGACGAAGGTTCCGGCGGGTTCGTTTTCGAGGACTCCGGGTGAGGCGAGGGTGAGGGTGGTGGGGCTTTGGGGATTGCGGAACAGGAGGAGGTCGGCGGGCTCGAATGCGCCGGGAGAGAACTTGAAGACGCGCACTTCATCGAGGGTGCCAGCGAAGAACTCGACCGTGGGATCCTGAGGAGGCGCGGCGAGGCCGAACCCCGTGCTGGGGGGAATGGGCTCCGTCAGGTTGGAGGCTGTCGCGACGCCATTGACGTAGAAGGTGTTCGTGCCGGAGTTGCGGACGAGTGCGAGGTGCGTCCATTCGCCGACGACAGCCGGGGCCTCACCGAAGAGAAGGCGGTTGCCGAGGAGGACCTGGTACGTGCCATTGAGGAGGTATAAGCCCCAGCCATTGCCGTCGGTCGCCCCGTTGTAGGCGACGCAGCGGGTGCCGTCGGTGGCGTCGGGCCGCACCCAGAGTTCGAGTCCGAAGTTGTCGGTGTGGGGGAAGGGTTCATTGACGGCGTATTGGCCGGGGAGGAAGCGCATGCCGAGCGATCTGCCGATCCCCTGAGCGACGGCGGTGATGGTTGTGTTGGTGTAGGAGGCGCCCGGGACCAGCCGGAGCGGGCTGCCCAGGGCGTTGACCGTGGTGGTGGGCCTTGGATTGCCCAGCGCCCCGGGGTCCTGTTCGCCCAGACGCCAGTAAGCTGAGGTGAGGATGAGGTCTGGATCCTGGTATTCGACGGCGCCCAGATCGATGCCGGGGCCGATGCGTCGCCAACCGCCCCGTTGGTCGAGGGCAAAAGCGTCGGTGACGGAGGCGGGTGCTGCATCGAGGGCTGGAGAACCGGGGAGGGGCGGGCAGGTGGGCGTGGGGCCACCGTGATTCCCGAGCGTGGCCAGCCCGGGGTCGCCGGAGAGCAGATTCTGGCCGTTGGTCGTCAAGGCGGGGCTCGCGATGTTGGGATGGACGAAGATCTTCGTGGTCGTGTTGCCGGCGACGATCGTGTTGAAGAGCGTCGTCGTGCCCTGGCAGCTGATTCCGCCGGTTCCCACCGTGCTGTCGTTGGCGGTGATGGTGGATTGGTTCACCTCGAGTGTTGCGCCGGGTTGATTGCGGATGCCACCGCCCGAGGCGGCGGCATTGTGGGCGACGGTGCATTGGTTGAGGGTGAGCTGCCCGGAGTTATGGATGCCGCCGCCGGCTGCCGTAAGGCTTCCGTTGAACCCGACGTCACCGCCGTTCCCGGTGACGGTGCAGCGATCCAGCGTGAGCCTGCCCTCGTTCAGGATGCCTCCGCCCTGGGAAGGGTCGAAACCCTTGCGGATGGTCAGCGCGTGGAGTCGTGCGGTGGTTCCTGCGGTCACGTGCAGGACCCGTTGCGAGCCCACCAACTGAATCCCACCCGGCAGGGCGGAGGCGTCGATGATGCAGGGCTTGGTCAGCTGGAGCGGGCTGCTGAGCTGGATTGCTTGGCCCGAGAGGCTGGCGCCGAAGGTGATGGTTGCGCCCATCGGTTCTCCGTCGGCGATGGCCTGGCGCAAGGATCCCGGGCCGGAATCGTCGGTGTTGGTAACGACTGGACGGATGGCCTGCAACTCGACGGCTCCGATGTCGACGTGTTGGCCAGACAACCGCGGAACTCCCCGCTGATCGTTGGGAAAGAGGAAGAGTGTTGGAATGAAATCGGGGAAAGGGGGAATGAGGACATCGGTCTTGTCGCTGCCCGCATCCACGGCGGGCGATTCCGGTCGCGGCGGCATGGTCTGGGTGGGGCCGCCATGGTTGCCGAGGGGCAGCAGGAGCGGATTGCCACCGATGAAGTTCGTGCCCTTCAGGGTGTAGGTGCCATCGATGTCCGGGTTCGAATCGGCTTCATTGCTGGCCACGATCGAGTTGAAGACGAGGAAGGTGCCGCCCTCGCTGTGGATTCCGCCGCCGAGTGAGGAAGCCAGGTTTTCGGTGACGGTGCTTTGGTTGATGGCGAGGTTGCCGCCGTTGTTGTAGATGGCCCCGCCCATGCCGCCTTCGTTGGAGTAGCTCTGGTTCCCCGTGAGGGTGGATTGATTGACGGTCATCGTGCCGGCCTGGTTGAAGAGGGCGCCTCCTCCAGTGCCAGTGGCGGAGAGCGTCTTGTTTCCGACCAAGGTGCACTGGTTCAGGCTCAACTTCCCCAGGTTGAAGATGGCGCCGCCCCAACCGGCGCTGTTTTCGTCGAGGGTGCAGCCCGTCAGCGTCAGCGTTCCCTGATTGTACATGGCCCCGCCCCGGAAGCTGGAATCGCTGGATCCATTGGCGCCCTTGCTCAGTCGGAGCCGCTCGAGGCGTGCCGTGACGCCGGCCGCCACCGTCAGGATCCGGTGGTTGTTGGTCGACGCGCACATCACCTGGATCCCGCCAGGCAGGGGCGAGGCATCCAGGGTGATGTCCTTGGTGAGGGGGATTTCGCCAGTGCTGAGCACGATGCTCTTGCCGGCCAGCGAGGAATCGAAGGTGACGGTGGCACCGCTGGGAGCGGCGGCGATCACCGCCCGGAGCGAGCCGTTCCCGGAGTCAGCCGTAGTGGTGACGACCTGGGCCCAGGCTGCCGGAGCGGACCAGAGGAGGAGGGCCAGGGCTGGACGACGTGCGATGGGTATCCGCGCGAGACAGGAGGTGAGACTTTTCATGGGTGGCAAACGGCGTTGCTACCTACCTGTTACGGGCGTTTGGCGGAGAGTTCCGTGGGACGTGGGAGAATTTTGCCGGGGGAAGGTTCACGCGGAGGTGCGGCGGTGGGTGGATGCGAAGGGGCGTTTTGCCCGCCCACGGATCCCGCCATACGCGGCGAGTCGAGGCAGGGGTAGGCTTGAGGTGACTCGGTCGAATACCTGCGGAGGAATCGGTGTCCCAAGCGCATGCAAATTGCTAGGGTGCTCGCAAAATCTGACTTCTCGGCCCATGTCTGAAGTGCGTCTGGCTTGGTCCCGGATCACGAAACCCGCCCTGGGGGTGGGTTTCGTGTTCGTGCTTGTCGTGGTGGGTTTCGTGGGATGGGTGTGGACCGGCAAGCGGGTGGATCGTTCGCTGACCTACGCCATCGACTACGGCAATGACGTTCCGTTCCACTATCGGGGGGCGGATGGGAATCCGACCGGTCTGGCGGTGGAGATGGTGCAGGAGGCAGCGCGTGCGCAGGGGATCCAGCTGCGGTGGGTCGAGGGCCGCAAGGGATCCCGGAACCGCAGTCCGCTGAACGTCCTGTTGTCGATGCGCTCGAACCTGCCGAAGAACATCCATCTGACGGAACCTTACCTGCAGGGACGGTCGAGCTTCATCGTGTCCCGGGATTCGCCGCTCAGGGCGGTGCGGGATCTGGAGGGACGTCGGATCAGCTACCCGGATTACGCGATCCACCGGGTCAATCTTTCACACCTGTTGAAGTCCTTCACGCCGGTTCCGGTGCCGAGTACGCGTGAGGCGATGGAGAAGGTAACCTCCGGCGAGGCAGACGCGGCGTTCATGAACGACTATGCCATACAGCCTGCAGCCCTTGAAGCGGCATTGCCGGTCCCCATCCGCATCCTTCCGACCCTCGCGCCCGTCAACCGCATGTGCCTTGGATCCGATCTGAAGTCTTCCGGGGTCGCCGACCTGTTGCGCGACGAGATGCGGGAGATGGCGGTGGACGGACGTCTTGAGCGGATCGTCGATCGTTGGGGATTCTTCCCGAATCTGGCGACCGACCGACGCGACGAGCTGATCCGCGAGCGCCGCAAGGTCTTCATCCTGCAGTTGGCTTCGGGAGCCCTGCTGTTGTTGATCGGCCTGAGTGGCTGGTTGATCGAACGGTTGAGGGTGGAGCGTCGGTTGGCGATGGAGGCCGAGCATACCCAGTCGGCCATCCTGGACTCGCTGCCGGCCTCCATTGCGTTGCTCGACAGCAGTGGCGTGGTCAAGGCTGCCAACAAGTCGTGGCCGGAGCTTCCGGATCCAGGGGGGCGGTGTGAGGTGGGCTGCAATTACCTCGAACGATGCCGCGCGGTCTCCGGTGATGGAGCCGGCACGGCGCGGCAGATCGCCGGGGGCGTCGAATCAGTATTGCGGGGAAGTGTCCCTGATTTTGCCCTGGAGTATCCGTCGCATTCAGCGTCGCGGCAGCGGTGGTTCCGGCTGATGGTGTCCCCGTTCAATGACGCCGGTCAGACCGGTGCGGTGATTGCGCACCTCGACCAGACGGAACGGAAGCGCGAGGAGCTCGAGCGGTTGCAGTTGGAGTCGCACTTGCGGCAGGCGCAGAAGATGGAGGCCATCGGCGTGCTGGCTGGTGGGATTGCGCATGATTTCAACAATGTTCTGGGAGCCATCACCGGCAATGCGCATCTGGCGAAGCTGGACCTGCCGCCAAACCATCCGGCCATGGAAAGCGTGGAGGCGATCCAGAAGTCGGCGGCGCGCGCAACGTCCTTGGTACGACAGATCCTGACGTTCGGTCGCAAGGAGCCGCAGCAGCGCCGGCCCATCGATCTCCGGCCTATCGTGGATGAAGCCGTCGGGATGCTGCGCGTGACGCTCCCGGTCGGAGTTGGGGTTGCCGCGCACTATGCGGATCCGCCCATTGCGCTGGCGGACAGCACCGACGTCCATCAGGTCGTGGTCAACCTGGTGACCAACGCGTGGCATGCCATGGAGGGGCGTCCGGGCGTGATCCGTGTAGGGCTGGATGGAGTCGTCCTGCCGGCCTCCGGTGATGCCTCGCCGCCGGAGTTGGCACCGGGTCCCTACGTGAGGCTGACGGTCACCGATCCGGGACACGGCATGAGCCCGGAGACGCTGGCCAACATCTTCGAACCCTTCTTCACGACCAAGCCGGCGGGCAAGGGGACAGGGCTCGGCCTGGCTGTGGTGCATCGCATCGTCAGGAACCACGACGGCGCGATCCGTGTCCGGAGTGTCGTGGGCGAGGGAACGACCTTTGAACTCCTGTTTCCGGCACATCCGGATTCCGCCATTCAGGAGACCGAATCCCAGACCCCGCCTGCGGAGGTGGATGGGTCGGGCCGGCGCATCCTGATCGTTGATGATGACGAGGCATTGCTGGACGCCGGGTCGAAGCTGCTCGAGCGAAGCGGGTTTCGGGTGACCGGGTTCTCCAGTTCCACGGCGGGTCTCGGGGCCTTCACGGCCAGCCCGGATGAGTTCGCCTTGATCGTGACCGACTATGACATGCCGGGGTGCAACGGCCTGGAGTTGGTCCGGCGAGCCCGGCAGGTCCGGCCGACGATTCCGGTCCTGCTGGTGTCGGGTTTCCTGACCGACGGGTTGCGTACCGAAGCCGGGGCGGCCGGAATCAATCAGGTTCGCTCCAAGCCGATGGACTCCTCGGAACTGCTGCAGGCCGTCGGGACCATCATTGATACAGGGGGACGGCATCGGCAGCACGACCGGTCGGAGCGTGACGGGGGCTGGCGCGCGAAGGGGTGACGGGGGCAGCAGCTCGTTTCGGTCGTTCTCGTCGCGTTCAGCTAGAGGGTGGCTCGCGGCCGGTGGGTCGCTACCGGTAGGCGGAAATCGGCTTGGGAACGACGCCGAGTTCCTTGTAGTTGAAGCCGCTTTCGAGCGGTTGGTAGGAGCCCACGATGTCCACGGAGCGGGTCGGGTTGATGGAGGACTCCATTTCCAGGCTCCAGTAGGCGGCGTTGACGATGAGCCGTCGCAGGCCGGCGGACTGGAAGTCGTGGGCGCTGCCCATCGTGGATTGAAAGACCCGGGCGCGCTTGCCGGTGCTCGTCTGCCAGTACTTGAACCACGCGACCGGCAGCGGTTCCAACTCGGGATTGGGAGGGTCATCGTGGTTCCGGCCCTTGAGTGGTTGGCCCATGACGAGGGCGGTGCAGTCCGGGGGCAAGTTGGTCCCCTCCTTGTACGTGCGGTAGACATCCGAGTTGCCCCAGATGTCGCTCACGCCGGAAAGGATCGGGTGATCCTTCTGCTCGGGAACGAGGATGCCGCGCGTGGAATCGGCGTGCCAATGCCCGTGATGGTTCAGGAAGGTTCCACCGAGGATGTCCTCGCCCCAGCGGACCTGCCGGCCGTTGATCTTGTAGGGCAGGGCGGCGTGAAACCCGTGGTTGCCGGTGCGGATCGATAGGATCGGGCGGCCGGAATCGAGATACTTCACGATCAGTTCCCGTTCGGCCATGGGGAGCGTGAGCAGGCGTGGAAAGAAGATGACGAGGTCGGCCGAGGCGAGTTGTTCCAGGCCGGGAATGTGGTGCTCCCTGAACACCTGACCCTTCTCCGGATAGACCGGCATGGTCGGGTCGACCTCGCCCTTTTCGTTGACGGCGAACAGCACCGTGCAATCGAAGCCGTGATGCGTGCTGAGGATCTTGGCCATCATGGGCATCGACTGTTCGCTCCGATACTCCTGGTCGGCGGCGATGAGCACGATGCGCTTGCCCTTGCCGGGTCCGTTGGTGCCGGGATAGGTGAGCCAGGGCTGACTGTCCGCAGCCCGGGCGAGCGCGCCGGCGATCAGGATCGCGAGGGAACAGAGCAGGCGGACGATCGGTGTGGTCATGGTGTGGAAGGGGAGAAGCGGCCTAGTTCCTCGGGATTTCGTTCACGGTGTAGTAGGCCTTGCCGTGCAGGAGGGATTTGCCCGCCTGCGAGGTGATCCGGGACAGATCGAAGTCGTGGATATGGTCTTCGGTGATCTTCTCGAGGGACAGCTTCACCGAAAGCCCGTCGTCGGACGGAGTGGCGCTGGTGACACGGGGCGTGGTCTGGTCCACCTCCGGGCTGCCATAGCCGCCGTCATAGACATGGGTATAGGTCGTGATCCGGTAGGCGTCCGGATTGGCTGCGGTCGTCTTGTCGACGGGTTGGGTGAAGGTGATGAGGAATCCATCCTTCCGGATGTTGATCTCCCGGATCTCGAAGGGGACGACGCCATTCCAGTCGATGCGTTGGATGGCGAACGGTGCGGTGCCGCGCACCGGCCACTGCCTGCTCGTGGTGAAGCCGCCGGCGATGAGCTGCCCCTTGGGCGAGAACTCGACGTTCATGATCCCCGTGGCCAGTCCCTCGCGGAAGGGGTAACAGGCGCCCTGCCACACCCCGTTGATCTGCTCGGTGGTGGCCCGCAGGATCAGGCTGAGGCTGTAGTCGCCGAGGAAGAGTTGGTTCTCGAAGGGCCCGAACCGGCCGCCGGTCCGGTTGAGCCGGAAGCCGGAGATCGAACGACCCATCTTGATGTAGGGAAACTTCACCGCGGGTGGCACGAGTTCCTTGACCCGCTTCTTCTCGATTCCCATGCGCGAATCGCCCTTGGGTTCGAGCGCGGGGGCTTTCAGGCCGGGGGCGAATGGATACCAGTTGTAACTCGCGGGGTGCCCGAGGAAGCCGCCCGGCTTGAGGTGCTTGAGGGAACAGCATCCGTTCCAGGGCCCCTGGCTCTCGATGACGAACATCGCCCCCTCCGCATTGGCGGCGACGCCGCCGGGGCTGCGCAGTCCGCTGCACACGGGGATCATCTTGCCCTGCGGGGTAACCTGGACCGCCCAACCCCGGAACAGGTTGTGCGACTCATAGGATCCGCTCAGGCCCAGGGCCACCCAGATGTTGCCGTTGGGATCGTGCTTGGAGCCGAAGGCGAATTCGTGTCCCTCGGCGTAACCCCAGTTGCTGGTCAGCGTGTCGTACCGGTCGGCGACGCCGTCGCCGTTGGAGTCGGAGATGCGGGTAACCTCACCCCAGGTGGTGGCGGTCATCGCGCCGTCCTTCCAGGACAGGCTGAAGATCTCGTCCTGGCCGCTGGCGAAGAGGTGATACTCGGGCCTAGGGGGCGAATCGAACGCCCCCTGGACGAAGTAGATGTCTCCGCGTCGCGTGCCGACCGCGAGTCGGCCATCGGGAAGGTTCTCGAAACTGCCCGGCCGCATGGGGACTCCGGCAGGGATGGGGATGTCGACGATGGGATAGTACTTCGCCTCCTCGGCGGCCGTGCCCCACATCGCGCCGAGGTCTTCGCCGGCGTGGAGGAACGGCGCGGAAGCCAGGACCAGGAGGGGCAGGCTGTGACGCAGGGTTACCATCGGTATTCCAGGGTGAGGGTGGAGCGGCCCTTCGGCAGGGAGAGGGGAATCAGGACGTCGCCGTTCTCGCCCTGGCGCACGATTCCCGCGTGGTCGCTGGTGATGCGCAGTTGGAGGGCGTCGACTTCAAAGCTGCGGTTGGTTCGGGTGGTGATCCGCTTGCCCCCGGCCGCCCGGAAGTAGAACGGGGTGGGCTCGGTGGTCGTTTCCAGGCGGAGGGTCCGCTTGAAGTAGGGTTTTCCAGCCGGGTCGCGAAGGTCCTCGAAGAAGTCCTCCACCGCGATTTCTCCGTAGAGGTAGCGGAAGGTTGGCCTTCGCGCGGCGTCGAGGTGATAGCCGCGAAACTGGTACCCGTGGGCCTGCGGGAAGGCGTGGTTGGCCTTGCCCTTGTAGGGCCAGTTGCTGTCGAGGGACTCCAACCGATGGAAAGGGATGCCGGGAGGAAAGGAGATCAGGTCCGTCCCGCGGGGACGGAAGTGGCCGGAATCCACGCTGGCGAACTCGCCCTTCCAAAGCTGGCGCAGGGCCATCTCCCCGGAATCGAAGGCGAGGCTGATCCGCTCCGGGTATCCGACGCCGATTCCCCGATAGCCCACGGGGCTCTGGCCGCGGCAGATCTCGGTCGTGTCACCGACGCGGAGTTCGTTCGATTGCCGGGACAGTCCGAGCGGCTTCCGGGCGCGTACGCCGCCTTCGAGGTAGAGCCATATCGCCTCGATCTGTTGAGAGGCGTCCCCACTGAGGAGATCGGGCAGCGGGGATTGGCCGTCGGCCCAGTAGATGGGCATGATCACCGTGGGGTGAAAGCGCGAGGGTTGGCGGAGGTAGAGGTGGAACCAGTTCTTCTGGAGACGCTCGGAGACGCGGGCGATGTCGACGGCGCCGACCTCGCCCGACTTCTGTCCGTTGAACTCATGACAGGCGATGCAACTCAGTCCCGTGGCTCCGACCAGCTGGTGACCGGCATTCCTGGATACCTCGGCGTCGGCCACCTCGGGGATCGAGGCCTTTTCGAGGGTATCCACCTTTCCGAAAAGGTCGACCAGGTGGCCGACGTTGGCTTCACCGAACTGGGGCATGCTGACGTCCAGGTAGGCGCGCTGTCGTTTGCCACGGAGGAGCACCTCGGCAATCCACTCCGGCTTCAGCTTCGCGCCGACGTGGGTCAGCGGCGGAGGCAGGCGTCCCTGATCTCCAAGGCCGGGCTGGGATCCGGTGAAGAGGGCGTTGCGTTCGGGAGGGATTCCGCCGAGGCCTGCGCGCTCGTGGCAGGCGATGCAGTTGAACGTGGCGAGGGTCTTTTCGACCTGTTGCCGGTCGTTGAGTTGCGGGTGTTCGGCTTGCGGCAGTGCTTGGGCGATCCATCCGCGCTGTTCCGAGCTCAAGGCGAACTGCGGCCACGGGCCGGCGGACGACGAGAGGCAACCGCTGTCGGCCTTGAGTTTCCCGAACCCGACGAAGGCGTTGGGGGACACTCCGACGTCGTCGTGGCAATTCGCGCAGCCGAGCGTGGCGAAGTGTTCGCGGCCACGCGCCGCGAGTTCGGGGTTCGGCTTCAGAGGTTCGAAGGGGGCGATGGGTTCCTTCGATGCCGACAGCATCGCCGAGGGAATGGGACCTCGGGCAAACTGGGGACCCTCCATCTCGAAGGAGAACTTCGGCGAATGGCCGGTGTGGAAGTAGGTCAGCTGGATGGCGTGGCGGCCTGGTTCGAGTTCGGTCGAGGCCTGCAGCTGTTTGACGCCGCGCTGGTCGCTGGGTTCCTGGGTGATGACGGCCTTTCCGTCGAGGACCAGCGAGCCACCGTTCGCCTCTAGATGAAAAGTGTACTTTCCCGGGTTGGGTAGGTTCACCCAGCCCTCGAACCGGAGGGCAGTGTGATGCTGTAGCTTGCCGAGCCTCGTGGCTGCGAAGTCCTCCACGTGTCCGGCCCGTTCGGCCGTCACGTTCTCACCGATCAGTCCTTCCCACACGTCGCCGCGATAGAGGGTATAGTTCAAGGACCCGGGAACTCGGGTGTTCTGGAGAAGGAAGTGGGCGATGCGCTCCACGTCCGATCCAGCCAGGCGGAGGTCGGGCATGCGTCCCGACGGACGGCTGGCGTGCGGTTGGCGCAGGAAATTCACGAGGCTCTTGAAGCCGTACTTCTTCTCCAAGGCGCCCAGCGGTACTGACGCGGTCGTCGGGATTTCGGCGCCTGCGTCGTCGCGGGGAGCATGGCATTGCGCGCAACCGCGGGAGTGGAAGAGCTGTTTGCCGATCCGGGCTGCCACGGCGTCGGGAGTCTGCAGCGAGAAGTCGTTCGACTTGAGTGAGAGCAGGAAGTGGGTCAGCGAGGTGGCAACCTCCTTGCGCTCCTGTGCACCCAGCGATTTCAGGAGGTCCGGCATGGTCGTGCCGGGCTTGGTCCCGTGCGGATCGCTGATGAAGGCTTCCAGGTAGCCGGGGTTCAGCCGGGATCCAACCTCGGCGAGGCGAGGCGACCTTCTGGACCGGGCCTTGAGGGACGGGTCGCCCGTGTGGCAGGCGGCGCAGTTCAACTCATCGAGCAGCACCAGCCCCTTCAATCCTGGATCCAGCTGGCCGGAGCGAGTGCCGGGAATGACGGGCTGCGCCACCGCGGTCGACGCGGTGGAGAGCAGGAGCACGGCGACGAGGGGGATCCAGGTGCGCCAGTGCTGGGTCGTGGTCATCATGTCCGTTTCAGGATTCAGGCCTTGGGGATGCGTGCCGACAGGAGCGGCCATGCCAATCAGACGCTGCGGTCCGGGACGGTCGGCGTCTAGCCCCGATCCTCGTGAGGGATTGCCTGCGGGCGCAGGGAGGGGGCGAGGCAGTGGTTCACGCGGAGCCGCGGAGGGGCAGGGAGGGGGCATGACCAATGGCGTGTCGCAGGTGGGACATGGGATTGGTCACGCCCCACCCGGATGGCGGGACATTGCCGCAGGGGTTCCTTGCGGGCTGGGCGGACGGCCCGTAGGGTGGGCGTCAGGTACGAACGCCATGAACCGACGACTTGTCTATGGAGTGCTGAGTGTCGCGCTGTCCCTGTATGTCTTCTCCGGGGCGCAGGTGTTCCGCCTGTCGGCCGCGGACGACAAGGATGACGCCTACCAGCAGTTGGAATTGTTCTCCCGGGTGCTGGAGCGGGTGCGTCGGGACTACGTCGACGGCGAGAAACTGACCTACAAGGACCTCGTCCAGGGTGCGCTGAAGGGGATGCTGTCGACGCTCGATCCGCACAGCGAGTTTATGGAGTTGTCGAAGTACGAGGATCTCCGTCAGGACACCGAGGGAACGTACGGCGGCGTGGGATTGCAGGTGCAGGCGCGGGACGGGGCGCTCGTCGTGATCGCACCGATGGAGGATACGCCGGCCTTCGAGGCGGGCATCATGCCGCAGGACAAGATCGTCAAGATCGACGGCAAGACGACGGAGCGGATGAACCAGGGCGATGCGGTGACGACGCTGCGGGGCGAGTCGGGATCGAAGGTGGTCCTGACGGTCATCAAGAACGGCCAGACCGAGCCGCGGGACATCACGCTGACCCGGGCGGACATCCGGGTGTACTCGGTGAAGGACATCAACAACCGTCGCGAGTTTCCGGTGGGCGAGGACAAGGTCGGGTACGTCCGGTTGACCCAGTTTGCCGAGAAGACGGCGGATGAGCTGGAAGAAGCGTTGAAGCTTCTGGAGTCCAAGGGAGTTGAGTCGCTGGTGCTGGACCTGCGTGGGAATCCGGGTGGCTTGCTGGACCAGGCGGTGGCGGTCTGCGAGAAGTTCCTGGACAAGAACCAGCCCATCGTGTCGACCGAGGGCCGGAATTCCTCGAGCAACACGCAGCGTCGGGCGTTTGGGCGGGGCCGGGTGCGTCGGATGCCGATGGTCATCCTCGTGAATGGCGGCAGCGCATCGGCGGCGGAGATCGTGTCGGGCTGCCTGCAGGATCTGAAGCGGGCGGTGCTGGTGGGTGAGCAGAGCTTTGGCAAGGGATCGGTGCAGAGCATCCTGCCCTTGCAGGACGGTTCGGCGCTGCGGTTGACGACGGCCAAGTACTACACGCCGTCGCACCGGGTGATCCACGAGAAGGGACTGACGCCGGACATCGTGGTGCCGCTGAACGACGACGAGGAGATTGCCATCCAGATGCGCCGGATGCCGGGCGGCAAGACCGGCTTGGAGGAAGTGCTGAAAGGGTTTGATGCGTCGCGTCGGGACACGTTGCGGGATCTGGTGCTGAACGACCGGGATCCGCAGTTGGAGCGGGCGGTGGACCTGTTGAAGGGCGTGAACCTGTTCAGCAAGCGCACGGCGTCGAAGCCGGCGCAGGGCTCCAGGACCAACGCTCCGGCCAAGCCGTTGAACTGAGCGATGCTGCTGGCCTTTGAATCCTCCTGCGACGAGACGAGCGTCGCGGTGGTGTCGGACGGCGTCGTGCTGTCAAACGTGGTGGCCACGCAGATCCGCATGCATGCGGAGTATGGCGGGGTCGTGCCGGAGCTGGCGGTGCGCGAGCACCTGAAGAACCTCAAGCCGGTCTGCACGGAGGCGCTGCGGTTGGCGGGAGTCGGGGTGGGAAACATCCAGGCGGTGGGGGCGACGCGCGGGCCGGGGCTGCCGGCGGCATTGGCGGCGGGCTACGCGGCGGCGCAGGGATTCTGTGCGGCGACAGGGCTGCCCTTGATCGGCGTGAACCATCACGAGGGGCATCTCTATTCGCCGTGGATCTCGGGTGAACCGCCGCGGGCGGACTGGGCGGCCTTCCGTCGGAACGTCTCCCTGATCGTGAGCGGCGGCCACACGCTGCTGGTGCTGGTGGAGTCGCCGGGGCGGCATCGGGTGCTGGGTGGGACGCTCGATGACGCGGCGGGCGAGTGCTTCGACAAGCTGGCGAAGGTGCTGGGTTTGCCGTATCCGGGCGGTCCGGTCCTGGATCGGTTGGCGGAGGAGGGGAATCCGGCTTCGCATGCGTTCCCACGGCCGTTGCTGCACGAGCCGCACGACGACTTCAGTTTCAGCGGATTGAAGACTTCGGTGCGCTACTACCTCGATCGGCGGCCCGGGCTGGCGGAGGACCTGGGGGCGTTGAAGGACCTGTGCGCGGCGATCCGGGCGGCGGTGGTGGACACACTGGTGGGCAAGCTGCTGCGGGCGGCACGGCGGACCGGTGTGGACTGTGTCACGGCCTCCGGGGGCGTGACGTGCAACCGGGCGTTGAGGCGGGACCTGGCGCGCGAGTGCGCAGCGCAGGGATTGGAGCTTCGGTTGGCGGAGCCGCGGTTCTGCACGGACAACGCCGGCATGGTTGGGGTCGTGGCCGAGCAGCGGTGGCGGCTGGGGCAGGCGTCGGACGCCCCCGAACTGGAAGTCGCACCCGGATGGAGCCTGGAAGAGATCATCGCCTGAAGAACCGGGCGGGGACGGGGTGGGGCGAGTGTCCGGGCGGGCCGTCGCAGAGTTCCGAGTTTCAAGATTCAAGTCCGCTGCGGCTCGCCCCACCGGTTTCGGGGGTCAGGTGGACGGGTCGAGGTCGAATCCCGAGATCGCGACGATCAGGCCGATGGCGTTGAAGGTGGCGTGGGCGATCCAGCAGGTGAGGAGGTTGCCGGTCCGTTCGTAAGCCCAGGCGAGCGCGCCGCCGAAGAGGGTAAGGGGGATGAATGCGGCCATGTTGCCGTGGGCGAGGCCGAAGAGGACCGAGGTGAAGACCAGCGCAGAACGCGGAAAGCCGGCGTCGCGTCCGGAGCTGTAGAGGACGCCTCGAAAGAGCGATTCCTCGGCGACGGCGGCGGGCAGGACGGCGAGGAGTCCGATGACGGCGCGCTGCCAACCGGGCGCGGTGGTGAGGAACACGACGGCGGCCTGGGGTTCGGGCTTTCGACCGAGGACCTCCATCAGCTTGAACATGCCGTACTCAATGGGGTAACCGACGAGCACTGCTCCGACGGCGATCCCGATCCCGAGCTGCCACGCACGGGGTTCCCATCGGAGGCTGAATCCGTCCTTCCATCCGCGCTGATGGACGAGGAGGAACCCCTGCATGAGGGCGATGGTGGGGACCTGGAGGGCGAGCAGGCCGGTGAGCAGTTGCCAGAAGGTGGCGTCCGCATGACCCGCGAGTCCCATCCCGCGCGTGATCAGCCCGAACACGACGCCGAACCCCATGAGCAGGGTCAGGATGCCGACGACGAGCGCCATCACGGCCTCTCCCCGCCAGTCGCGTCGCATCAGCATGGGCGGACGGTACGGGAGGGCAGTTCCCAGTTGCCAGACGCCAGTTGCCAGTCGCCTCGTTGCCCCTCCATGCCATTTTTCAATGGCGACGAGGACGTCGCAACCCCGTACCCCTTTTCCAACGGGGGCAGTGGCGAGATCCGCCGGTTTCCTCCTGAGCCGAGGTTCCTGGGTTGACGGCAGCGATCTCGGCAGGTTTTTGTCCTGAGGATGACCCCGAAGAAACTTCCGCCCCCCACACCCCTCATTGCGCCAGGCAAGCCGGTCGAATGGCTCTTCGCCTTCAAGTTCAACGCCGCGTTCGCGGTGGAGTTCCCGGAAGACGAGCAGGGCTCGGACCTGGAGGTGCGGCCCCTCTTCGACAAGGATGATCCGAGCGAGGAGGCTCGCCATCATAAGACCTTCGCGGGAAAGCACTGCCAGCAGTATGTGTTCGCCACCAATGAAAGCCCGACGCTGGCCAAGGGAGCTGGCTGCCTGGGTGCGACCGAGGGATGGAACGATCCCCTCGCTGCGACGTTCGGAAACGTTTACCGGACGGAAGGCTATTATTACGTGGTTTGGAACGACCAGTTCAAGGGACACCCCATCGATAACAAGATGTCGCCGTGGGGGCACAGCAAAGGGATGCTGGCCTGGAACGAGGATGGGGAGGGAATGGTGCTGCAGGTGTCGACGCCATCATGG
The DNA here is from genome assembly GCA_965284395.1 of Limisphaerales bacterium. GTDB lineage: Bacteria > Verrucomicrobiota > Verrucomicrobiia > Limisphaerales > UBA9464 > UBA6176. The sequence continues at coordinate 4,193,198 of OZ260084.1, forward strand.
CCGGCCTCCGGAAGCCAAGGGCATCCGCGGGTGGGTGATGGCAACACCCTGGGCTACGTCGACGATGATGACATCGAGGTGAGCCAGCATTTCTTTGCCTTGAAGCTCTCGAAGGCGGACCTCGTGGCCGTGTTGGGGGGATTGCGGAATGCCAGTGTGGTGACCGATCAGAAGAAGGCTGAGTTGGTGCGGAACGGTGGCCCCGAGGATATCCAGGCGCTGGTGAAGACCCTGGGGGTTGAGTCGGCCAGTAACGACGTGCTGCTGGTGGAGTTGGACAGCGGGGTGAAGCTGGTCTCGAAGCCCTCGCATCTGCCGGTCCCGTCGTGGCAATTGGTCTCGGCCATCCTGGGCGGGGTGGACCTGCGAGTGGCGAGTTGGTGGATGAAGCCGGAGATTCCCTCGACGCCGGCCGGAGAGGTGCCGGGCTGCTGGTCGAGTTCCATCCATCTCAAGCCCGGGAAGGTGGAGATCGCGACGAGTGGAACCTGGGAGAACGCAAAGCTCGGATTCCTCGGCGGGCCACATCCCAATGCCAACCACGCGAAGGTGGCTGTGTCGATGGACCCCGGGACGCCGTTGAGCATCTTTGGTGACATGAACCAGCAGGGCGCGCTCTGCGGTGACAAGGAGGCCTGCAAGAACAGCCAGAACGGTCGTGGCGGACTCTTCTTCGCCGTATCGGATGTCCACCTCTGGAAGAGCGTCAGCAGCCTGCTGCGGGGCGACACGGATCAGGGTGCGTCGGCGACTTCGGCACCCCGCACTTGATGGATCCTGGGGGGCGGCCCGAGTCTTGCCCCACTTCTTGTGAGATGGCCCCCGGTGGAGCGACGGGATCAGGGAGTGATCCGGGATCCATCTGGATGCCAGAGCAGGACGTCGCCGCGGGCGTCGCCGGTGGCGATCGTGCCGTTGGACGGTTGGATGGCGAGGGAGTGGATCCAGTCGGGGGAGGCGGACCAGGAGTGGAGCACCTCGTCGCTGGAGGCGTCGATGCATCGAACGATGCCTTCGGTGCCGGCGGTGTAGAGGCGTCGGCCGTCGGGCGCGTAGCCGAGCGCGAGGATGGAACCTTCGTGGTGACGGATGATGCGGACCATGCGGCCGATGCCGGGTTGCCAGATGCGCACGGTGCGGTCGTCGCCGGCCGTGGCGCAGGTGGGAATGGCGGCGCCGGGTTGGAAGGCAATGCCGTGCGGAGGTTCGGTGTGATGACCGAAGGAGCGGACAGGAGAGTTGGTCGTGTTGTTCCAGACCTTGACCGAGCGGTCGGTCGCGACGCTGAGCAGGAGGGCGGATCCGGGGGCGTGGGCAATGGAAAGCACGCGGCCCGAGTGACCGGAGAAGACCGGGACCAGTGAAGGATTCCCGCCTTGCAAGGCGACCTGCCGGATCGAGTGGCCATCGGTGTGGGCGAGGGACTGGCCATCAGGATGGATGGAGATCGATTCGACGAGATCAGCGGGAACGTCGATGCGCCGCGCCTGGGTGAGGCTGGGCAGGTTGAGCTCGAGGAGGGCGCCGGACTCACCGGGTGTGCCACCGGCGACCCAGAGGTGGCGGCCGTCGGGATGGAAGGCGAGGGCGCAGACCTTTGGGAGTTGAAGGTTCGTCCGAGTCGGGGCTGCGTTGGATGGGTGGGGTTGCAGCAGTTCGAGCGAGCGGGGGCGCCCGACGGCGAGAAGTTGGCCGTCGTGGGACCAGACAAGGGCGGTGACCGGCGGTGCGGCATGCAGCCAACCGGCGAGGAGGAGCGCGGCCAGGCCGAATTGGAAGAGTCGACGGATCATCCGAGGAGTTCGCGGATCAGGCTGCCTTCGTTGAGCAGTCGGACGGGGCGGCCGGAAGGCGTGGTGAGTTCGGTGGCTGGATCGATGCCGAGGAGCGAGAGCAGGGAGAAGGCGAGGTCCTGCGGGGAAACGGCGCCTTCGACCGGGGATTCGCCGAAGGGGTTGGTCGCGCCGATGACCTGTCCGCCGCGAACGCCGCCGCCGGCGAGGGCGACGAACCCGGCGCGGGGCCAGTGATCACGTCCGCCGAGGGCGTTGAGTTTCGGGGTGCGGCCGAATTCGCCCATCAGCACGACGAGCGTGGACTCGAGAAGGCCGCGTTGATGGAGGTCCTCGAGGAGCGAGGCGTAGGCGCGGTCGAGGGACGGGACCTTGCCGCTCCCGGGGAAGCGCGAGTCGGGGAGTTCGCGGGCGATCTGCTGGTGGGTGTCCCAGCCGTGGTCGACGACGGTGACGAAGCGGGAGCCGGCCTCGACGAGACGGCGGGCGAGGAGGCAACCGGTGCCGAGGCGGCCGTGGCCGTAGGCGTCGCGCGTCGCGGGCTTCTCGGCGTCGAGGGAGAACGCGTTGCGGGCTTCGTTTGACGCGATGAGTCGGTAGGCCTGGTCGTGGAAGGCGTCGCGGTTTCGGACCAGAGGATCGGTCTCGGGCAAGTCGGCGAAGCGGTCGAGCCGGGCGAGCATTTCTCGGCGGCGATCGAAACGTTCGAAGGAGAGGCCGTCGGGAAGCTGGAGGTCGGGAACACGGCCGGGATTGGTTCCGGTGCTGAAGGCGTTGAAGGCGCCGGGGAGGTAGCCGGCGCGGGCGGCGTTGGACTGCCCGCCGACGCCATCGCCCGGGATGGCGATATAGGGCGGGAGCACCTGCCCGGACTGGCGGGCGTGCCACGCGACAAGGCTGCCGAGCGAGGGATGTTCGAGGGCGGGGGATGGGCGATGACCGGTAAGCAGGAAGCGGGAACCCGTGTCGTGGTTGCCGAGTTCGTGGGTGAGGGAGCGGATCAGGGCGACGTGCCGCATCTGTTTCGCGGTGCGGGTGAGGTGCTCGGAGAGGTGAACGCCGGGAATGGAGGTGGGAATCGATTGGAACGGACTGCGGACCTCGATCGGGGCGTCGGGCTTGGGGTCGAAGGTGTCGATGTGGCTGGGGCCGCCATCAAGCCAAATGAGGATGCAGGAGCGGGCGGGCTTCTTGATGGAGTGCGGGGCATCCGCGGCGCCGGCGGACTGGGCCTGGAGCCGGAGGAGGTCGGCGCAACCGAGGCCGAGGGGCGCGAGCGAGCCGAGTCGTAGGAACTCGCGTCGGGTGACGCCATCGCAACGTTCGGGAGGGACGGGCATGGGTTCAGTGGTTGATGGCGAATTCGCGGGAATTGAGCAGCGCCCACAGCAGGTCTTCGGCGACCTGGCTGCGGGGAGCCCGGGCGAGGCGGGGGAGCCATTCGGCGCGTTCTTCGGGGCGCGGAGAGCGCGAGAGCGTGTGGCGGTAGAGTTGGTTGAGGAGCTCTTCGTCGGAGGGAATAGACCCAAGCCATCTGGGCAGGTGGCCCTGGCGGAGGCGGCGATTGATGGTGGCGCCGTTGAGCAGGTGCAGGGCTTGGGCAAGCCCGCCGCCCGCGGGGTTGGATCCGTCGCAACTGGCTTCACGGGGACACCGGCCCAAGATGTCGAGGGCAGGCGAGGGCGATTGTGTGCCGACGAGTTGGACGGCGTGCGTGACGTCGGGTTGGTCGTCGAAGGACTCCGGGACGCCGGTAGCCTGGGCGATGGCGTCGAGGAGGACGCGACCGTCGAGGGACTTCAGGAACGCGCGGGAGTAGAGACGATCGTCGCGCGAGTTTCCGGGCAGCGTCCGGGAAGAGCGTTGGTAGGCGTCCGAGGTGACGATGCGCCGCACGAGGTGGCGGAGTTTGAATCCGTTGGAGGCGAAGTCGGCGGCCAGTTCGTCGAGCAGTTCCGGGTGCGTTGGCGGGTTGGTGGGGCGGAGGTCGTCGACGGGCTCGACGAGGCCGCGGCCCATGAGGTGTTTCCAGGTGCGGTTGACGAAGGCGCGGGCGAACAGGGGATTCGTGGGTGAGGCGGTCCAGTCGGCGAGGGCGACGCGGCGGTCGGAGTTGTCGGGTGCCGGTCGGAACTCGCCGAGTGCGCGGGGGGGCGATGGTCGACCGGAACGCGGATCCTCGACCTCGCCCCGTTCGGCGGTCGAGACGCGGCCAGCGTCGCGCTGGATGCGGGCGAAGAAGGCTGCGAACTGGTGGTAGTCGGTGCGGGTCCAACGATCGGCAGGATGGGCGTGGCAACGGGCGCAGGCGATGCGGGTGGCGAGGAAGATCGAGGCGGCGTGTTCGGCAAGGTCACGCGGGTCATTGGCGAGAAGCGCGAAAGAGGCCGGGCCATGTTCGTTGATCGGGCCGGTGGCGGTCAGGAGATCGTGGGCGATACGGTCCCATCCGGAGTCGGCAGCGACCTGCGCACGGAGCCAGCGATGATAGGCGAGGGTGGCCTTCTCGCCGCCGCGCTTGCCCGAGATGAGCAGGAGATCGGCGAGGCGCATGGACCAGAGGTCCGTGAAGGCGTCGCTGGCCAGGAGTTGATCGATGAGGGCCTCGCGGCGTGCCGGGGAATCCGGTTTCGATTCAAATTCACGGACGAGTTCAACCGGTGGGAGCTGGCCGGCGAGGTCGAGGTGGACGCGACGGAGGAACGTGGTTGCGGAGGCTGGCGGGGACGCGGGCACGTGCATGTCGGCGAGCCGCCGGGCGATCGCCCGGTCGATCAGATGGGGCGGGATCGGCGCGGGGTGTGGAGCACCTTCGGAGACCGGGAATGGACTCTCGATCCGGGCGGCGGCGACGGCCCCGGCGAAGCGGACCATGATGGCGGTCATACCCGGGGTGAGGATGCGGATGCGGCCTTGGCGGTCGACGTCGGCGACGCTGTCGTCGTTGGAACTGTAGAGCGCGAGGCCCGTGGCGGGCCGCGTGGAACCGTCGGACAGGTGGGCGGTGACCTCGATGGATGGTGGGGAATGGTCCGGGGAAGGACGAAGGAGCGGAGGGTGGACGACGAGGCCGGTGACCGTGGCGGTGGACGAGCCGATCGGGGCACCGCGGCGGATCCAGTCCTGGAGGGTGCGGGCCTCGGTGGAATCGGGATGGAAGCGACGGTCGCCTTCGTGATCGATCTGCCGGGTAGCCTTGCGGAGGAGGAGGCTCTGGGCGGGTTGTTCGGGATCGATGCGCCGGCCTGAGAACTCGCGGGTGATGGCGGCGTGGTCCAGATCGGGGGCGTAGCCGAGGAGGCTGAGTTTGAATCCGCCCTGACCCGTGGCAGCGCCGTGGCAGGCTCCACCGTTGCAGCCGGCCTTGGTGAGGATGGGAAGGATGTCGAGGTGGAACGAGTCGTCGGCCCGGGTGGATTGGGAGAGGCAGAGGAGGGTGAGGAAGAGGAGTGCCCGGAGGAAAATGATGGGCACGGCTCGACGGAGTCTCGCCCTACCGGAGGGCTGGACGGGGTGGCGACGTCCACGTCGCCCGGGAAAGGGAGACGCGGAAGGCAACAAGGATGTCGCCACCACGTGGGGGAAGAACGCGGAGTTGGAGGAAGGGAGGATCACTTCGCGGGTTGGAGTGACTTGAGGAATTCAGCGCCGATCTTGCGGGAGTATTCGGTGCCGTAGCGGTCGCCGAAGTGGAGGACGCGGGTCCAACCGTCGGCGGCCTGGCGGCGGAGGTCGGGATCGGAACCGATGTGGCCCTTCACCTCGGCGAGGATGGCGTCGACGGTGGCGTTGTCGTTGGTGGGACGGATGAAGCGGCGGAGGAGGGTCTGGAGTTGGGCGTCAGTGGGAACGGCTCCGGGAAACGGATCCTTGCCGGCGGGGTTGTCGGTCCCGCCGGGGCGCGCCATGTGGTTGGTGCGCGAGGCGTCGGGGTTCATCCGCCCGGGATTGGCCGAGGCAAGCAGGACTTCGGCGGTGGGTGGGTTCGTGTCGCCGCAGAGTCTTGCGAGGGCGGCGATGACGCGGGGGGCGTCGGCGATGCCGGGTTGGACGAGGGCAAAGTTGGTGACGACGACGTTGTCGCGGGCGGCGACGATCGTCATGAGGCAGTCCTTGTTCAGGCCGTAGTTGCCGGGGCCTTCGGCCCCGTCGGTCGAGAGGCCGACGGAACACAGGAGTCGGAGCGAGCCGGCGGCGGCCTTGATGCGTTGTTCACCGCCGAGGCGATCGGCGTGGAGGAAGACGAGCTCGGTGCGGAGTCGATTGGTGTTGGCGGCGCCGTAGGTGTCGATGGCGCGGAGCAGCGGAACGAGGGAACGTTCGATTCCGTGGACGAATACCCAGGTGGTGGGCGCACCGGCGTGTTCGTGGAGCGGGATCCGCTCCGTTCCGGAGCCCTTGCCCGAGATGGCCAGGACCTTGAACGGAGTCGTCTTCTCGCCTGGTTGCGGGCCGGAGAACGGAGCATCCGCGGCGCGAAGCAGAAGTGTTGCTCCGATTGCGAGGCAGGCGATCGCGGGAAAGCGCATGACAGGGAGCTTCTGGCTTCGGGAGGAAGTTGCAAGAGAGGGAACGTCCGGGGTTGCCGGAGGTGGCGACGTTGTTAGGGTGGCCGGACTTACTATGGCCAAGGCAGCGAAATACCGATTCTGTGCGGGACCCTGGAACTTCAGCGAAGGCCGCGATCCCTATGGCCCCGAGACGCGGCCGGCGCAGACGTTCGACTGGAAGCTGCAAGCCCTGAAGGATCTGGGCTACGACGCGATGATGTTCCACGACGACGATGCGGTGCCGGACATCGATTCCAAGTCGCCGGCCCAGGTGTTGAAGGAGGCGAAGGAGCTGAAGAGGCGTCTGGATGGTGAGGGCATCGTGGCGGAGATGGTCGCGCCCCGGCTCTGGTTTCATCCGAACACGATCGATGGCGCCTACACGTCGAACGACCGCAAGCACCGGCGCTATGCGATTGATCGGTCGAAGCAGGCGATCGACATCGCGGGCGTGCTGGGGACGGACCTGATCGTGTTGTGGCTGGCGCGGGAGGGTTCGTACCTGCGCGAGTCGAAGAACGGGCGGCGGTCGGTGGACCTGCTGGTGGAGGCCTTCGATGCCATGCTGACGCACAACCGGAAGATCCGGTTGGCGATCGAACCGAAGCCGAACGAACCGATGGACCACGCCTATGTGCCGACGATCGGTCATGCGCTGGCGATCGCGCAGTTGACCACGGCACCCAACCGGGTTGGCGCGTTGATTGAATCGGCGCATGCGATCCTGGCTGGGTTGGATCCGGCGGATGAGATCGATTTCGCGATGGCGTTCGGGAAGTTGTGGTCGCTGCACCTGAACGATCAGAACGGGTTGAAGTTCGACCAGGACAAGCCCTTCGGGTCTTCAAACCTGCGGGTGGCGTTCAACCAGGTGCGGGCGTTGGAGCGGAACGGGTATGGACGTGGCGGGGAGTTCATCTGCTTCGACGTGCATCCGTTCCGGACAACGAAGCCGGAGCATTACCTCAAGCATCTGGGGAACTCGCGGGACACATTCCTCAAGTTGGTGGAGAAGGCACGGACGTTCCCGGACAAGGCGGCCGAGGCATTCATAGCCGACCGGAACTATCAGGACCTGGATCAGTTGGTGTTGAGCCATCTGATGGGGGGATGAGGGGGCGGTCTCCGAAGGTTCCGCATCCGGAAGCCCGTGACCGTACGCTCGGGTTACGCCGGAGGCGTTGCAGCGGGTAGCCAATACGGGGTCGCGAAGCGATACCCCGGGAACCTGCGGAATGGATCATCAACCCTGGAGGGGTTGCAGAGGATGGGGGCTTCGCATCGCCTTCGTGATGCGGCCATTCTAACCCACCCAACCCCGGGTGGGCCTCGTACCTCGGCCAACCCGGGGCTACCGGCTTGAACGCCTCCGGCGTAGCAGGATCTGAAACTTGGCCCCGGTCTCGCGACAGGGGCATGACGGCAGGGTTGAACTCCGTTCTGCAGGCTGCGTGCCCCCACGCGGCGGTTCATGAGTCACGCCGGGTGAGGGCACCCGGCCTACAAGCGGGGATCCGGGATCTTCCACGCCGGGTGAGGGCACCCGGCCTACAGGCGAGGACACGGGACCTGGGAACTTCCATGGGCTGGGACTCCTGAACGGCTCGTGAGGACACTCGCCCCACCTCTCGCTGGGGGCAGTGTCAGGCTGCGCCCCGGGATGGAGGCGGTCGTTCAAATCCGTGGTCATGTCCGGGGCGGTCCGGTAGGTTTGGCGGGTCGTTCCCGGCCGGGAACGCGATTCATTCACCGAGATCACGCTTCGAAAAACGATGTCTTCAACCCCGTCCCGTCCCCGTCGTCTGGATCAACTGTTGTCGGCCTGCGGCTATTGCTCGCGGCGGGAGGCGAAGGGCTGGGTGAAGCAGGGATGGGTGACGGTGGACGGCGTGGTGGCCGATTCGTCGGACGTGAAGGTGGATCCGGCGCGGGTGCTCGTGGAAGGCGAGCCGCTGGATCATCCGGACGGCCTGCTGGTGTTGTTCCACAAGCCGGTCGGGACGATCTGCACGCACGAGGACGAGGAAGGACCGACGATCTATGGGTTGCTGCCGGAGCGCTGGCGGCATCGGAATCCGCCGGTGTCGAGCGTGGGGCGGTTGGACAAGGACGCGAGCGGGTTGCTGGTGCTGACCGATGACGGGGCGCTGGTGCAGAAGTGGACCGCGCCGCGCCATCATGTCCCGAAGCTTTACGAGGTGGAGTTGGACCGAGATCCGTTGCCGGAATGGGTGGCGGTGTTCGCGTCGGGCACGTTCCTGATGCCGGGCGAGTCGAAGCCGTGTGCGCCGGCGAAGCTCGAGTTGGTGGGGCCGAAGCGGGCGCGGCTGGAGTTGACCGAGGGACGGTTCCATCAGGTGAAGCGCATGTTCGCCGGATTGGGTGCGGTGGTGCAGACGTTGCACCGGTCGCGTTTTGGGCCATTCGAGCTGGGCGACCTGGCGCCGGGTTCCTGGAAGGTGGTTTCGGATCTTCCAGCAACGATTGCATGAAAGAGTCGGGTCCAGCCGGCGAATGGTTGGGCATGCGCAGGGACTTGGAGGTGCCGGTGCCGGAGATGACGCGGCGTTCGTTGTTGTCGCGTTTGCGGGACCTGGATGATGCGGCGGGCTGGCAGCAGTTCTTCGACGCCTACTGGCGATTGATCTACTGCTTCGCGTGCCGAGCGGGGTGTGCGCCGGAGGATGCGGAAGACATCGTCCAGGAAACGGTGGCCGCGGTCGCGAAGCGGATGCCGGAGTTCCAGTACGACCGTTCCAAGGGAAGCTTCCGGACGTGGCTGAGGCGGATCGTCGAGGCGAGGGTGAACGACCAGTTGCGCAAGCGATACCGGAGGATCCGGACGACACCCATGGATGGGTCGGGCGGAGGGGAGGCTGGTGGGGGTGAAGGAATTGGAGAGGCGCTGCTGGCAGAGCCAGCGGCGCTCGAGAAGGCGTGGGAGGAGGAATGGAATCAGGTGCGGATGGTGCGGGCGCTGGAGGCGGTAAAGGCATTGGTTTCCCAGCGGCAGTACCAGATTTTTGACCTGTACGCATTGCAGGGGCAGCCGTTGCGACGGGTTGCCGAAGGACTGGGCGTGAGCGCCGCGCAGGTCTATCTGGCGAAGCACCGGGTCGGACGCTTGCTGAAGGTGGAGTTGGGCAAGATCGAGGATTGAAAACTTGAAGCTGAAAACCTGGGACTCACCGCCCGGCTCGACGGAGTCTCGCCCCACCCCTTGATGATCGACAGTGGTGGCTGGGGGGGCGGTGCCTTGAAATCTGCGGTGGGGGCAGGCAGCGTTGGGCGTGTCCCCTTCGTTGCCATCCATCCCGGATCATCGGCTGATCCGGCGCATCGGGGCCGGAGCCTATGGAGAGGTCTGGCTTGCGCGGAACCTCATGGGTACGGGGCGGGCGGTGAAGATCATCCGGCGTTCGGGCTTCGAGGATGAACGGCCGTTCGAACGGGAGTTCGAGGGGTTGAAACGGTACGAGCCGGTATCGCGGGGGCACCCGGGGCTGGTCCAGGTCCTACACATCGGCCGGCCGACGGATGGCGAGTCCTTCTATTACGTGATGGAGTTGGCGGACGACGCGGCGGTCACGGGCACGGGTCAGGACACCCAGTTCTTCGAGGCGTACCGGCCGCGGACCCTGAGCAGTCGGTTGCGTGAGGAGGGTGCCTTTTCGGCGACGGCGGTGACGGACCTCGCGGCGGCCTTGGCGGACGCGCTGGGGCATCTGCACGGATGCGGCCTGCTGCATCGGGACATCAAGCCGGCGAACATCATCTTTGTTTCCGGGCGGCCGAAGTTCGCGGACATCGGGTTGGTGGCGGCGGCGGGAGGAACGCGATCCTTTGTCGGGACGGAGGGTTACACTCCCCGGGAAGGTCCGGGGACGGAGGCGGCGGACCTGTTTGCGTTGGGCAAGGTCTTGTATGAAGCCGCGACGGGGCGTGACCGGATGGATTTTCCGGCCTTGCCTGCGAGCTGGCTGGATTCGCCGGAGCGGGAGCTTCTCCTTGAGTTGAACGAGATCTGGGTCCGGGCCTGCGCGGCAGATCCGGGGCAACGGTACGCATCCGCCCGCGAGATGGAGGCAGACCTGGCGCAGCTTCGCGGCGGCCGCTCGGTACGACAGTTGCGTCGGATGGAAGGTCGGCTGCGCTGGGCGCGTCGGGCAGCGGCGGTGCTGGCGGTGGGTGGAGGGGTGACGTTGGCCGGGTGGTGGTGGGCGCAGCAGCAGGCTCTCGCCGAGCGTGCGATGCGCGAGCGCGTGGAAGCCGCGGAATCGCTGGCCCGGACGAACCTGGCGCTGGCCCGCCTGGAGGCGGCGCGTGGCTGGACGGTGAGCCGGGAGGCTGGGCGTCGGCCTCGCTCGCTGCAGGCACTGCGCGATTCGGCCCAGGTGCTGGGGTCGGTCCGGCCATTGCGGGACGCCGCGGTGGCGGCCCTCGCGTCGGTCGACCTGGAGGTGGAGATGATCCCGACGCCGGGCGCGACGCCGATCCGGCTGGGGGGATCGTTGGAATTGGGCGCGGACTGGTTGCCATCGGGAGAGTATTCGATCCGTTCCGTGCAGGATGGTTCCGAGCGCTTTCGCGTGAAGGCGCCGGTGGCGTTGAAGGACGGCACCGGCTGGTTCTCGCCCGACGAAGCTTGGTTTGCAGCCACGGGAGAGGATGGGCGTGTCTGGTTCTGGGCGGTCCGTGAGGCCGGCAGGAATCCGCGATCCGTGCCGGGCGGTTCCGGGATGAGTTATGATTTCCTCGCGCAACCCGCGAGGCTGGTGGTTGGCGAGCGGTCGGGCCGAATGCGCGCGTGGAATCTGGAGGGAGAGCCCAGTGACCGGCCGGCGCAGGAAGTCGACCTGGGGACCGAGTTGAGCTGGCTGGGGCCCTCCACCGCGGGGCGCGTGGTGGTGGCGACCAAACGGGGAGTTCACCTGCTCGATGCGACCACTCTCCGGGACGTGGCGCTTTTTCCGTCGGAATTGACGGACGACCCGCAGGCGATGTTGAGCGCGGATGGACGATTCGTGGCGGCCTTGCGCTCGCGTCGGGAGGCCGTCGTCTGGTCGGCGTCGGGCGGGGACGTGATGTCGACGTTGACGGTCAATGGTCGCCATTGTGCGGCGCTGGTTTTCGTCGAGCCGGATTTCCTGCTGAGTTCCGGTTGGGATGGCCGCGTCCGGCTCTTCAGCCTTCCGGGGGCCAACGTGGAGGTCGAGGGCGCCGCGGGCTTCTCGCGGGTCGTGGATCAGCCTTCGGTGGGGCAGCCGATCCCGGGTGCCTTCTGGCAGCCGCATCGTGCGGGTCGACTGCGGGTGGTGCAGCCTGCGTTTTCCTCCGCGCTCCCGCTACCGGTTCTGCCGCTGGCGGGCTCCGGGGCCATCCAGATCGTGTGGTCGCGGGATGGGGGATCGGTGGTCACGGTGACCACGGGTGGACTTGACTGGCTGGATGGGAAGACAGGGGAGCACCGGGCGCGGTTGACGGCGTCGGTTCCGATCGCAGCCTGGTTCGGAGGCGAGGCGGATCAGCTGTGGGTGATCCTCGATGGAATCCTGTGGGAGGTCCGCTTGATGCCGATGGGCGATTCGCGGTGGGTCCGGAGGGGGACGGTTCCTGCGCAAGCCCACCACGGGGCGGGAACGGCGGACGGTCGCCGGGTGGTCGTACTCGCCGGCGCGGAGTTGGTCCTGATCGAATCGGGGCGAGAAACCCGGCGTTGGGCGGTCAGTGGTCTGGCGGGATCCGTGGCCCTGAGTCCGGACGGGCGGTGGGCCGGATTGGGGACGCATCACGGGGACACGGCGGAGATGTGGTCGGTGGACGACGGCAAGCTGGCGCAACGATGGCAGGATGGGCCGAGCATCCTGATGGGGTTCTCGGCGGACGGGAGGCGCGTGCACACGGCGTCGTCGACGGCGGTGCGGTGGCGGGAGACGGGAAGCTGGCGGGAGATCCGGACTGAGGAACGCGCGCAGACGTCCGGGGTGGCGGGGCTTTGCAGCGAGGATGCTGCCGGGTCGAGGATGGTGTGGCTTCGTACGCGGAAGGAACTGGTGTTCGGCTCCCAGGACCTGCCCGGAGGGTGGTTCGCGGTCGAACCCCTGCCGGGCGAGCCCGTGGCGGCGTTGAGTCCGGACGGAACGCGCGTGGCCATCTTCGACACGGACGGGCGTGGGCGGCTTTGGGACCTGGTCCGGTTGGAACGGGAACTGGAGGCGATGGGCCTCGGTTGGTCGCCGCCCGCGAGGGTCACCTTGGATCCGGCTAGGGAGCGGTGACACGGAGGAGGTAGGCGCGGCGTTGCTCGACGAATTCCTGGATGCCGATGATCCCGCGTCCGCCCCCGGGACCGGGTCCGCCGCCGCCGCGGGCGGAGGTGGTGAGGTTCTTCTCGAAGTCCTCGATCGACGAGAGCTTGCGGGTGTCGGTCTTGAGCGTGTCCCGGATCAGGGCCTGATGGGCCTTGGCGATGGGTGCGAGCTTGCTCCAGTCGAGGGACTTCTCAGCCATCTCGCGGACGATGGCGAGGTAGCGGGTGCGGAGGGTGGGAACGGCGAGCAGCTTGGCGATCAGCGGGCGGTCGGGATTGTCGGAGCCGTAGAGCGGGGACAGTTCGACGCCCTGGATTCCGCCGTCGCCACCGCCCCGGCCGCCGCCGAAGCCGGGACCGCCGGGCAAGTAGAACGTCTCGTTGGAGTCGTGGGGAAGGATGTGGAAGCGCCCCTTGGTATCGAGGTAGAGGTTGTAGTCGCTGGATCGGATCCAATAGCCGTCGTTGTTGACCATGACGTTTTCGAGGGCGAGGAACCGCAGGGCACCTTCGACGTCGAGGATCGGGGCCAGTTCGGCCTCGAGCTTGTCGGGCGCGGTCTGGTTGAGCGTCTTGCAGAGCCGGGCGAGGGCCTGCCAGGAGGCGGCCGTGTCCTTGGACTTGAGGGAGTAGATCTTCTTGTAGGCCTCCGCGTCCTCACCGAGGTAGGCGAGCGTGCCGCGGCCATTCGGGCTGCCCTGGACCTTCCAACGCGCGCCTTCGGTGGTGCCGAAGCGTTCGCGGACGAAGTCCTTGTTGAACTGCTCGACATTCACGTAGATGCCCCAGCTTTCGCCGTTGATCACGACGTGGACGTAGTTGGCGCGGGCCGCCGGCAGGTAGTCCCGCGCGATCCCGAAATAGAGGACGCTGCGGAGGAAGCTGGGGTCGACGTGGGCGTTGAGGAGGTTGAGTGAGCGGAACCCAAGGAGCTTCTGGTCCTGGTGCACCATGTCGACCGACAGGTTGAGGGAGCGCTTCCGGCCCTCGGGCACCGTGAAATAGGACGAGGCGCCACGGAACGACACGCCGACATGGCGAAGTTGGTTGCCGTCGACGAGTACGTCGGCGGGGACATCGACGTCGGTGTTGTTGAAGTCCGCAAGGGCCCTTTCCCAGTCGGCGTCCTCGAACGTGAGGAAGAGGGTGCGGAGCACGCCGGTGTCATAGAGGCCGGCCTTCCCGCCCGACTTCACCTGGTCGGGGGTGACCTTGGGGCCGGGTTCGACGGCTTGGCCTTCGCCTCCGCCGCCGCGTCGGCCGGGCCCCCGTTGGCGGGCGCGTCCTTCGGTTCGCTCCTTGGCCAGGAATTCCCGGGCGGCCTTGCGCTCGGACGCATCAAGGAACTTGGAGCCGTCCTGGTCGAACTTCTTGAGGAGCGGAGTCTCGGGTGAATTCATGCCCGGTCCGCCGCCGAATCCACCGGGACGTCCCGGTCCGCCGGGGCCACCGCCAGGAAAGCCTCCGGGACCATCAGGGCGGCGTTGGCCGGGCGGGCCGTTGCGGTCAGGGGGTGGACCGTCCTGGGCCAGCAGGGAAGTGGCTAGGAGGGCGGCGGCCGACAGGGAGGCGAACAGCGCGCCTCGGGGCGTCTTCAGGAGTGTCATGGGTGGCAGCCGCTTGGTGCGGTATGCTTCCCCTGAAGAGCGGCGATGCGGGCAAAAGTTACGACCGGTTGTCGAAGCTGTGGAGAATGTGCTCCGAGTCTGCTGCTTTGCAGGCGCATCTCGACCCTGCCCCCACGTCGAACGGAGCGGGAACGTCCTCGTTGCCCTCCCATGCCCTCTTTCAAGGCGACGAGGACGTCGCCACCCCGTCCCTGTTTGCAAATGGGGGCAGTGTCAAGATGGGCCCCGGCATTGCCGGAATCAGCGGTGTCAGAACACCTGGAGTTCGAGGAGCCAATTGACGACGGGAGCACTGGAGAGCGCGAAGCCCACAGCCGTGACGCCAAGGAGGCCCAGACCGAGGCAGGCGAGGCGGGGCAGGCGCGATTCCTGAAGGGGGTTGACGTCCGAAAGTCGCGGCAGGGGTTCGGTAGCGAGCCACTCGCGGAGTTCGGCGAGGCGGAGGGCTCGGAGGTAAGCCTTGGCGAGTACGTGCCGCTGTCGGGGGGAGGGGGCGGCCTGCGGGTTCGCCTGGGGCGCGGCGCGAAAGAAGTTCAACGTGGTGTTCATGTTCCAGACGGGATCTTGCGTTTTCTCAGTTCCTGTCGACTTGCTCGAACTCGACGGGAGGAAAGGGACCCGGGATTCAATCGGATCGTTGGAACGGTTTACCCGGGGTGGGGCCGTGGGGTTTCAGGGAGTTTCGAGGTGCTGGCGCGGGAGGTGCGAGGTGGGATGGATGGGCTGAAAGGCGGGTGAGGGTGCCGGGTGGGGCTGAGGGCAAGGCGAAGTTGTTGGTGGGGATTCGCGGGATGCTCACAGGTTGTTGGGTCCTGTATCTTGTGGGGTTGTGAATAACTCACCCCCATTAGTTGGGGGTTTGGCCTTGCTGTCGGCGGGGCGGATTTCTCCAATGGAAGCGCGATGTACCTCAAGAACCTCACCGTGCTCGGGTTCAAATCGTTTGCCGACAAGACGTCGGTGAACTTCCAACCCGGGATGACGGCGATTGTCGGGCCCAATGGCTGCGGCAAGTCGAACGTGTCCGATGCACTGCGGTGGGTGCTGGGCGAGCAGTCGGCCAAGGCCCTGCGCGGCGGCGAGATGGCGGACGTCATCTTCAACGGGACGGACGGGCGGAAGCCGCTGGGGATGGCAGAGGTGAGCCTGACCATCGGGGACGTGGACACGGAGCAGTTGAAGTCCTATGGCATCCCGTTGGACTACAACGAGGTGACCATCACACGGCGGGTGTTTCGGGATGGCGGTTCGGAGTACTTCCTGAACAAGGCATCCTGCCGGTTGCGGGACATCCAGGCGCTGTTCGCCGGGACGGGCATGGGCAAGGCGAGTTACTCGATCATGGCCCAGGGCAACATCACGCAGATCCTGTCCAGCAAGCCGGATGATCGACGGTTGGTGTTCGAGGAGGCGGCGGGAATCACGAAGTTCAAGCAGCAGAAGCGGGAGGCGCTGCGGAAGCTGGAGTCGACGGAGCAGAACCTGTTGCGCGTGCAGGACCTCATCAAGGAGGTGAAGCGCCAGATCGGGTCCTTGCAGCGGCAGGCCGGGAAGGCGCGTCGGTACAAGACCCTGCAGGCGGACCTGCAGCTGCTGGAGACTCAGTTGGCGCGCAACCAGTTCGATCGATTGCAACTGGAGATCCGGGAACGGGAGGAACAGTCCGAGAAACTGAAGCTCGAACACGAGCTCTGCCAGGACGGGGTGCTGCGGTTGGAGGATGAGATCCTGCAGTTGCGCGGCGAGTGGGGCGGTCTGGAGGAGCAGATCTCGGCCTTGCAGCAGCAGGGGTTGGAACTCAAGGGGCAGGCGGATCGGCACGAGGGCCGGATCGGGTTCAATGAGGAACGGTTGAACGAGCTGGGGAACCAGCAGGCCCGGGCGCAGGCGGACATCACGCAGACGCTGGAGCGTCGGCAGGTGGCGGAGTCGGAGTTGGGGTTGGTGAACGAGCGGTTGGCCGAGGCCGAGGAGCAGGTGAAGGCCTACCGGGCGGCGCTGGAGGAGAAGCGCAACGCGGTGTTGGCGGTGGAGCGTCAGGTGGCGGAGCGTCAGGAGCAATTGCGGGTGGCGCAGTCGCAGGCGTTTTCGGCCGCCCAGCAGCTGGCGCGGGCTCGGAACGAGATCAACGCGCTCGACCTGCAGAAGCAGGGCAACATGGTCCGCCTGGAAAAACTGCAATCGGAGCGGGTGCAGTTGGAGGAGGAGCAGAACCGGCTGGAAGTACGGCTCGCCGAGTTCACGGCGGAGTTCCAGACCGAGCAGTTGAACGTGCAGACCTGCCGGGGAACGCTGGAGGAGCGTCAGGCGCGCTTGCGGGCGTTGCAGGGCGAGATCAGCGCGGCCGGCCAGGAGTTGGACGGGGTCCTGCGCCAGCAGGCGGAGAAGCGGTCCCGGCTGAACGTGCTGGAACAGCTGGACACGCAACACGAGGGCTTCAGCCAGGGCGCGTTGGCGGCCTTGCGGCAGAGCCAGGACGTGCTGGGATCGATCGCTGACCGTCTCCGCGTTCCGCCCGAGCACGTGGTGCCGGTCGAGGCGGTGCTGGGACAGTTCCTTCAGGTCGTCCTGACCCGGCAGCCGGATTCCGCCACGCGGATCCTCGGCGACCTGCAGGCGAACAAGAAGGGGCGGGCGAGCATTGCGGCATTGGAGCTGGCAGCTGCGGCCGCGGGCGAGGAGGGCGCTCCGCTCGATCCCGCAAACCCGCCGGTGGAAGGCGCGGTGGCGGCGTTGTCGGTGATCGAGTCGGAACCCGAGATCCAGCCGTTGCTCAAGGCGTGGTTGGGACGGACGTGGATCGTGCCGGACCTCACGGCGGCGACGATCGGCCATGCGGCCAGCGGTGGCCGGGCGGATTTCGTGACGTCGCAGGGAGACTTGCTGACGCGGTTGGGCGTGTACACGGGTGGTGCCTCGGGTGGTTCCGGCAAGAATGCGTCGAGCATCCTCGGGCGAAAGAACCAGATTGCCGAGCTGCAGGCCGAGCTGACTGCACTGTCGGCCCGCGTGGAGGAATCGGGACGGAAGAAGGGTGCGTTGCAGAGCGAACAGACGGCCTTGCAGGCGAGCCTCGAGCAGGCCCGGACCGAACTTCGCCAGCACGAGGTCGCGGTCGCGACTCGGCAGGGCGAGTTCAATGCGCTTCAGAATTCGCGTCGGTCGCTCCGGGTGAAGTTCGAGTCGACGGTGCACGACCTCGATCAGCTGACGTCGCATGAGGCCGAGGGCATCGAGAAGCGCAACCGGTTGGCTGATACGGTCGCCCAGTCCGAGACTACCGAGCGGGAGGCCGTCGAGCGCGTGGCGGAGTGTTCCGCGGCGGTCGAGGAATTCCGTCAATCGCGGGACGCGGCGAATTCGGCATTGAGCGACGCCAAGGTTGTCCTCGCAACCGAGGAACAGTTGCAGGCATCGCACGCGCGGCAGCGGGCTCCCCTGGAGCAGCGGTTGCGCGAGTTGGGTCAGTTGGCGGATCGGCTGGAGGCGGAGCTGGGCACCTTCGATGGGCGCCGCGCCCAGTTCGAGGCGGAGATCGAGGAGTCGCGTCGGCAGGTGGAACGACTCCGGCATGAACGTTCGACGGTCGCGGATCAGGTCGCGGCCAAGCTGGAGGAGAAGTCGGCGCTCGAAGCCGACATCCAGACGCGCGAGGAACGCCTGCGCGAGCATCGGGGACGTTTGACCCAGTTGCAGACGCGGCGGGGACAGCTGGACGTGGAACTGGCGCAGAAGACGATGTCGGTGCAGGCGCTGCGCGAGCGGATCACGACGAAGTACCAGGTCCAGTTGGAGGACATCCGGAGCGAAGGCCTCAAGGTCACGGTTCCGGACGACGGCGGGGTGCCCAAGGTCGAGACGCAGCCGCTGGAGGAATTCACGGCGGCGGGGCTCACGATCGATTGGAATGTCGTCGCGCAGCAGGTGCAGGCGTTGCAGAAGCGGTTGGATGAGATCGGGCCGGTGAACCTGGTGGCGATCGAGGAGTACGAGGAGACCGAAGGCCGCCACAACTTCCTCAACACGCAGTATGAGGACTTGGTGAAGGCGAAGTCGGAGCTGTCCGACGTCATCAACAAGATCAACGACGAGACGAAGGCGATGTTCGTCGAGACGTTCGACAAGATCCGGGCGAACTTCATCTCGATGTTCACCGAGATCTTCGGTGGGGGTAAGGCGGACCTGCGCCTGGTGGAGGGCGAGGACGTGCTGGAGGCGGGCATCGAGATCGTCGCGCGGCCGCCGGGCAAGCAGTTGCAGAGCATCTCGCTGCTGTCGGGTGGCGAGCAGACAATGACTGCCGTCGCGCTCCTGTTCTCGATCTATCAGGTGAAGCCGTCGCCGTTCTGCGTGCTGGACGAGTTGGACGCGCCGCTCGACGAGTCGAACATCCTGCGCTTCGTGAAGGTGCTGCAGCGGTTCCTGGAGCAAAGCCAGTTCATCGTCATCACGCACAACAAGCGCACGATCGCCATGGCCGACGTGCTCTACGGCGTGACCATGCAGGAACAGGGCGTGAGCCGTGTGGTGTCGGTGCGCTTCAACAAGGAGGAGAAGCCCGAGCCCGGCCAGCGCGTCGCCAGCATCGCCGAATCCGTCAGCCTCAAGGCGGGACCCGTGCTCGATGAGGCCCGGGGCGAGGGTGAGGTCTCGTTGGCGAAGTGAGGGGGGAGTTCCGAGATTCAAGGTTCAAGATTCAAGCCCGTAGCAGACGACGTGAGGAGGCTGGTGGAGGAGTTCCCAGTTGCCTGGGTCAGTTCCCAGACGCCGTGGTGGATCGAGAACGAGTACCGCCCTGCGGGCTGAGTACGAGTACGAGTACGAGTACGGCGGGGTAAACGCGGAGCAGTTCGCGAGTGCGTATGGTCCACGCGGAGACGCGGAGACACCGCAGGCGCAGGTTTCCGCACGGACGCAGGGAAGAAAGGGACTTGGGGTCTGGGTGGTTGTCGGACGAGGCGTGATCAGCCCTTGCCCCCGTAGGTGCGGAGCACCGGCAGAAGGTAGCCCACGGCGTTAGTCGTGGAGAGGCACTTGGATGTCGCCAGACGGCGGGTTGCTGAATCAGGATGCGCGAACATGAAGAAGAACACGCTTTGTCTCTGGTACAACCACGACGCGGAGGAGGCCGCGCACTTCTACGCCCGGACGTTTCCTGACAGCACGGTAGGCGCAGTCCATCGGGCACCGTCGGATTTCCCGGGGGGCAAGGCGGGGGACGTCCTGACCGTTGAGTTCACGGTTTGTGGGATCCCGTGCATCGGCCTGAACGGCGGGGATGTGTTCCAGCACAGCGAGGCCTTTTCGTTCCAGATCGCCACCGTTGATCAGGAGGAGACCGACCGCTACTGGAACGCGATCGTGGGCAACGATGGTACGGAAAGCGCCTGCGGGTGGTGCAAGGACAAGTGGGGCCTGTCGTGGCAGATCACGCCGCGCGTGCTGACCGAGGCGATGGCTCAGGGTGGCGACGTGGCAAAGCGCGCGTTTGAGGCGATGATGGAGATGCAGAAGATCGACATCGCACGGATCGAGGCGGCAGTCCGGGGCGAGGGACACTGACCCGGGTGGACTCGGAGTTTTCGAACGGGATGAGGCTCGGACTGGGAAGGGGAGGGATTCTCGCGTAGCCGCGGAGGGTAGGCAGGCCAATCCTTTACGCCGCGTGGGTCACCCCGTCGGCAGGATCCTCGTACAGATGACGCTGGAAGCCGGTGAACAGGGAACGGATTTCCTCCGCCGGTCCGAGGTCGGCGACGGCATCCGCAATGGCGTCGTGGTATTTCAGCCGGAGCAACGGCGTCAGCTTTTCCAATGCCAGCTCGCCGACGCCTTCGCTCACGTAGTGCGACAGCACGAAATCGAGGAAGACCCGCTGCCGGGAATTGAACGAGGTCGAGAAGATGACCTTGGCCTGTTCCGCCCGCTCCTCGCGACTCCTCGGAGGCACGGCATAGGCGACGTGGGCCAGCACGTCGAACAGGTCGCTCTTCTCCGCATCCACGATCTTCTGGATCTCGGCCAGTTGTTCGCCGCCGAATCCCTTCTCGGCCAAACCGCGCAGCAGTTCCGCCCGCGTTTCGGGAGAACTCCACAGGGTCCGCAATTCCTCCTCGCTCGTGAAGAACTCCGGGAGTTTCCCGAAGAGCAGTTCCAGGAATTGCCGGGCGGAAATCGGCGCGCCGTCCGGGTGCCAGAAGGTCGTGACGGCCATGTGCTGGATGGTCCGGGCCTTTCCATCCGCGAGCTTTACGCGCACCCGGCGCCGGGCTCGGGATTCGTCGTCGCCCGGGTCTTCTGGTGCATCCACAGGGTCGATGGGTGGGGTGGGCTTGGCCGGCTCCGGGTCCGTCTTGCGGGCCTCGGGCTCCAACGGTTCGCCGTCCCATTCCGGGTCGCTGAAATGGAGGTGGGCCTTCACGAAATCGAAGATCGTGAAGTAATCCTTGCCGTCGAAGAGGCGAGTGCCTCGGCCGATGATCTGCTTGAACTCGATCATCGAATTCACCGGGCGCATCAGGACGATGTTCCGGATGTTCCGGGCATCGACACCCGTGGACAGCTTTTGCGAGGTGGTGAGGATCACTGGGATGGACTTCTCGTTGTCCTGGAAATTCCGGAGGTGTTGCTCCCCGATCTCACCGTCGCTGGCGGTGACGCGGTGGCAATAGTTCGGGTCCTTGCTCGTCTTGATCTGGTTGATCAGGTCCCGGACCAGGAGGGCGTGGGCCTGCGTCTGGCAGAAGATCAACGTCTTCTCCCTCTGGTCGATCAGGTCCATGAACAGCTTCACCCGGTGCGCCTCGCGCTCCCGGATCTCGATCGTCCGATTGAAATCCGCTTCCTCGTAGATCTTCCCCGGGTCGACTTCCCCCTCGACAACCGTGTCGTCGGGCGTGAACCGGTAGTAGTCGAGCGTCGTGGAAATCTGCCGGACGCGGAACGGCGTCAGGAATCCGTCGTTGATGCCTTCCTTCAGCGAGTAGGTGAAGACGGGTTCGCCGAAGTAGGCGTAGGTGTCGACGTTCTCGTTCCGCTTGGGCGTCGCGGTGAGGCCGAGCTGAACCGCCGGGCTGAAGTAGTCGAGGATTCCGCGCCACGTGCTCTCGTCGTTCGCGCCGCCCCGATGACACTCGTCGATGATGATGAAATCGAAGAAGTCGCGAGGGTACCCGCCGAAATACGGTGTGTCATTCGGGCCACTGAGGAACGTCTGGAAGATGGTAAAGAAGACGCTGCCGTTGGTCGGTACCCGTCCCTTCTTCCGGATCTCGTCCGGGGCGATGCGGACGAGGGCGTCGTCGGCAAACGCCGAAAACGAGCCAAAGTCGTTGAAGGCCTGGTTGGCGAGCGTGTTGCGGTCGGCGAGGAATAGCACCCGCGGGCGCCGCGCGGGCGTGCCCGCTCGACTCCACCGCGCCTGGAAGAGCTTCCAGACGATCTGGAAGGCAATCGATGTCTTCCCGGTCCCGGTGGCCAGCGTTAGCAATACCCGGTCCGCGCCCTCGGCAATCCAGGCCAGGACCCGGGAGACGGCGATCTCCTGATAGTATCGGATCGACCACCCGCCGCCCTTGTCGGGGTAGGGAATGGCGGCGAAGCGGTCGTGCCAGGCGTCCGGGGTGGCGAAGGTCCGGTTCCAGAGTTCGAGGGGACCTGGGAACGCCTCCAACTCGCCTTCGGTTCCCTCCTGCATGTCGATGCCGTACACGCCGCGCCCGTTGGTGGCATAGGTGAACCGGACGGCCAATTTTGTCGCGTAGTCTTTGGCTTGCCCGACGCCCTCGGTCAACTCGCGGTCCCGGGCCTTGGCCTCGACCACGGCGAGCTTGGTGTTCCGGTACTCCAGGACGTAGTCCGCCGTCAGCGCCTTCCCCCGCCGACGTTGTCCGCCCTGCAATCGTCCGAGGGTGATGGGGAACTCGCGCCGGATCCGGCTGCCTTCGACCACGCCCCAGCCTGCTGCCGTCAAGGCGGGGTCGATGTGCTCGGCGCGGGTCTCGGCTTCGTTCATGGGGACAGGTTGGGATCGCGCAGCCGCTCCAGGGCGAGCGTTAGCAGCCGGTCACTGAAGAGGCGCGCTTTCCTATCCGCATGGGCGGATCCGGCCGGCCACTCCCGAATTCCTTGTCGGATACCCACAAGCGTCGGCTCCACGCCTTCGCGTTCGATCAGCCAGTCCACCGTTGCCAGCGCCTCCATTCCAAGCGGCGACTGGAAGCCGTCTATCAAGGCGTCGGTGGCCTCCAAGACCGGAAGGTAGTCTCGTGAGTCAGCACTCCGGAGGTAGAGTTCCAGCTTCTCGCGCTTCGTGTCCTCGAACCAGATCGTGTCGAACGGACCCGCATCCGCGAGCCGCTTGTCGCAGTGGAGGTAACTCCCATCCAAGCCCTCCAGCAGCTTCGTCAGGCGATGAGCATAAGGACCGTACCGGTCCGCGGTGAATCGCAGGTCCAACGGGTCGCGCAGCCCGAGTCGCTTCACGGAACGTTCGAGGAACCAGGCCAGTTTCTGGGCCTCCAGCAGGGTGCACTCGATCCCGAGGACCCAATAGCGCCTCACCGCCTCGGCAATCAGGGCCCGGGCTGGCGTCAGTTTCTCCACACCCTGCTTCTTCGCCACGTTCTGGTACTTCGCGGTCGGTTCGTAGACGATCACCTCGACGCCCTCCAGATTCCCGAGAGCCTCCTCGATCAGCGGCCGCACGACGGCCCAATCCAGCCCTCCGTTCCCGCAGCCCAAGGGCGGGATCGCAATGGAACGGATGCCCTTGGACAGGATCGTCTCGCGCAGGGCATCCAAACCTGACTGCACCCATTCCAGCTTCGTCGGATGCCGCCACTCCTGCTTGGTCGGAAAGTTGATGATCCAGCGTGGCCCGCCCAGTTCCACCCCGGCCGTCACGAACATCTGTCCTACCTTCACCTCCTGCCCTCGGCAGGCTGCCACGTACGCCTTGAAGTTCTCCGGAAATCGCTCCTTGAACATCAGCGCGATGCCTTTGCCCATGACGCCCACGGTGTTGACCGTGTTGACCACGGCTTCGACCCGGGCATCCAGCAGGTTGCCTTGAGTGAAAGTCATCATTTCAAAAGTACCAGGGAGGGGTCGCTTTGACAGGGATTTGAAGGCCTCGCGCGGTGATCCAGGCAGTCAGGCGGGATTGGACATCGTCGCTGAAGCAACCGATACCCCTGAGCGCCGCGAGCGGTACATGCTGATGAACCAAGGCCTCGGCTTGATAACGCAACGGCTTGCCCGGGTCCACGTCGTCGGTCTTGAAGTTCCGGCTCCGCAGCAAGGGCCAGTCGATCTGGTCCAGTCGTTCAACTCCGGATTGCCGATGTTGATGTAGTCCGGGTTCTGCTCCGGCCAGTTGCGAGAGTGCAGCCCATCGTGATCGAGAATCCACGGCACATTGTCCACGTGGACGATGCGGAAGATCAGAGCCTTCTCCGGATTCAGGTTCACGGACATGGTTCAATGCGCCCCGGTCAATGTTGGGTGGATCAGCGATTCCTCAAGACCCGCAGGGATGCCAGCACCGCCCCGGTCGCAGGCGTCTTCAACCCGGAGGGTTGGGAGCCGGTAGCCCGGGGTCGCGAAGCGCACCCCGGGTTTCGATGCGAAAAGGAGATCTACCCCGGAGGGGTTGCAGGGGAGTCTCAAACCCCTCCGGGGGAGCAGCCCATCCGGGCGCTCTCTGGGGGTGGAACCTTGAGCCCAAAGATGCGGGTTGGTGCCGGTGGGGATAGGGTTGTGCCGCCCTTTCAGGGCTTGGGTGTCCAATGATGGCAGACCCAGGGCGTTGCCCTGGGCTGTCGTCGTTCGCCCTTTCAGGGCTGGGAAACGCGTGGTCACAGGTTTCCGGTGAACGCCTGGTGCAGCAGCGACTTCTTCAACGCCTCCAGCGCCGCCAGCTTCTGCTCGTAGAGGGCGGTGAGGCGTTGGGTTTGATCACGAAAGGAGTCGAGCCTATCGGCAAGTTCCTCCTGCTTTCTGAATGGCGGCAATGATAGAGGAAGTTGCGAGAGTTTGGCTTGATTGATGTTGCTGATGTTCGCGCCACCACCCTCGCGAGTGAGGCGGCTGCGCGTTGAACTCGACTTCATGAAGTGCAGCAGGAAGCGAGGGCTGAGTGTCTGCGTGTCGAACCGCATTCGAATGATGAACCCGGAAAAGGAGGTCGGTTCGTCGATGTCTGGAACTAGGACGCAGCGTCCGACCAAGTCTTTGCTGCCGTTGGATCTTACCGTCAGAATGTCATCACGGCGTATCAGGTACTCGTCAGAAATCTTGCCGCTAATCCTAACGCTTGGGAGATCCTCGACAGGTACGACGGAGTGTTCCTGAAAGTCACCTACACCCACCATTCGAAGCGTTTGACCTTTGCTCTCTCGGGTGAAGTTCAATCCATTCTTGAAATCGACAAAGTCAGCGAGCTTCTTCTCCACCCACCCCGGCCCGCGCTGGGAGAAGACGGAATGGAGGTGGCTTTCGAAGAGGGCGCGGGCGTTGTGGAGGTTCCGTTCGGCATTGGCTTTGGCGGTGGCCAGGCCCTCAAACGCTTCGTCCAGCAGGCGGACGATCCGGTGTTGTTCGGGGAGAGGGGGGAGGCAGATGTGAAACGACTTAACCTCTGGGAAATAGATTGTCTGATGTACGGATCCACTGGCGAATCGAAGCAAGTCATCGCCCTCGCCGATGAACAGATATTTGAGGAAATCGTGATCCAGTTGCTCCCAACAAACCCAGTTTACGAAGTCTTGGCTGGTCGCCATTGGGCGCCCCATGACCACTACGTAGAGCCTGTCCCCGGAGAGGCTGTTTTCAGAGATTTTTGATTAGAATCAGGCAGGCTTATCTAATACATGCCTAGAACTGGTTGAAAATGGCGCGGTCTGGTGCCGCCATCATCGCTTTGACGCTGGCTGCGCCGGCGACGGAGACACCACTCCTATACCTGGTCTCCAACTCCGCGGATTCCTGCTCCTTCAGGCTGCCTTGCGCATCGGAATTCCTCCATCACCCCTCTTCGGCTTCTTTGGCTTCTTCTCCTCCTTCGCCACCTTCATCCGGGCCAGCACCCAGAGGTTGTGCGTCAGCACGCCCCACATCACCGCTCGCTCTCGGTGCTCGAATCCCTCCGCCCTCATCGGCGCTCCCAGGAATCCGTTTTTCAATATCCCGATCCGCCCCTCGGTCTGTGCCCGGCGCTTCTGCATCGCCGCAAACTTGCCGTCCTTCATCCGCTCCTTCAGTTCGGCCGGCTTCTTCGGGCACGTGCCATCGAAGGTCTCTCCCTCCGTCAGCTTCTCGCTGTTGGCTTCGCTGCTGAATCCACGGTCGGTCACCGCTGCGCCGGGCTTCCTGCCCATCACGCTCCACATCCGGGTCAGACTTCGGAAGAGCAGCTGGCTGTCCGCCGGCGCACTGGTACGGAACAGTTCGGCGTCGATGATCAATCCCTGCGAGTTCTCTGCCACCAGCAGGGTGTTGCCGAACTCGACCTCCGCCCCAGCCTTTCCCCGCACAACCACCCGGACATCCTGATCGTACAGGCTGAGCATCTTCCCCGCGTTGGGTACGGGACGCTCGCCAATGATCCGCTCATGCGCCTGCTTCGTTGCCTTGGGAAGCAGTTCCAGCATCTGATCGATGCGCCGCAGCACCTGCTCGGCCTGTGGCCTTGTCCACTTGGTCTTCTGCCAGTTCGCATCAAGCAGATCCCGGTGGCGTCGCGCGTGATTCTGCACCACGGCGGTGAGCTTCTTCATCAGGCGCAGGATCCGCTTGCGCTCCTTCTTGGAAGCGGTCCCGCGGCCCCTGCGGCTCATCTCCATGCACAGCGAGTTCATGCGGCGCAGGAAGACTTCCGGCGATTCCATCCGCTTGCACAGGCCCTGCTCCCGGATCAGGCGTGTCGCCTTCATCAGGGTGCGCACGCCGTCACGCAGGAGAACCCAGTCGATCGGGAAATGGATGTTGGCCTGGACGCAGGTGGTGTCGAGGAAGACGGCGTCCAGATCCAGGGGCTTGGGCAGTTGCAGGACCTTGGCTTCCGAGGAGGCGAGGAGGCGGATGAGCTCTTCGTGCACCTTGCGCATGGACTCGGCCGGCAGCCATTGGGCGAAGCGCTGGAGCTCACTCTTGGAAGGGACGCGGATGCGGTCGACGGCGTCGAGGTGACAGAACCATTGGTAGAGGGGGCTGCTGGCGAGTTGGCAGGAGAAGCCGCGGAAGTCGTCCTGAACGAGGGTGCGCAGGATGTTGCATCGGAGGGCGCGGCAGGAGCGTTGTTGGAAGCGGGCTTGTTCGACAGCGCTTGGGGTGGTCTTGGAACGGGCAATCCATGCGTCCAGGGCGAGCTGGACGAAGAAGCGCTCCAGACCGGAGTCGCTGAGAAGGGTGTCGATATGCTCGAGCTGGCGACGCAGGGCGAGGTAGTCGACATTGCCCAGAACGTTGGGAAGCCGGGGTCTGAGGTCCTGAGGAAAGGGAAGGATCCGGCTTGGCATGCGGCTAGCGTAAGGGCTAGCCGTACAAAGGCAAGAAACCAATCAGGAAAAGGCGAAGAAAATGGCATCCGAATATCCGATCAAGGTGCAGGGAATCCGATCCAAGGGACAGAAGGAGAGGCTCTATGTGAGCGTACCGATGGCGCTGGCGGCGGCGATCGGGTTGGAGTCTGGAGAAGAGGTGCAATGGGAACTGTTGGACCGGGGCGAGCTGCACTTGGTACGGCCCAATGCCGGCACTCCAACCACCACCCAGAAATCGCCGGCACGGGGCAAGGGACGCTCATAAAGGGTCAATTTCCCGGCTTGGCAGGAAATCAGGCCGTTATCGAGGACTTGCCGATGAGCATTCCGTCAATGCCCGCTTGAGCGATCCCTACTTGGGGACAGGCTCTACGTAGCCGACCGAAGCTGTTCGAGAGAGGCAGACGGTATTCCTAGGGAGCACTCGGGCTGATGAATTTTCGATCCCGAGCTCATTTGTTTTCTCCTCAGTGTCTTCGATGCGTCCTCCGTCGTTCGCTCGGGCGTCACCGATGCCAATCCACGGGATTGAACCGCCCCAGTACTCGGGGTGCTTTCGGCTCGGAGTATGCCCTGATTCCAGCCTCGCGAGATCGGTAAGGGCGGCCCATCGCCAGCCCTTTGGGGGAGGCGTGGAGGGCATCCCAACTGCCAGGGCGTGCCTCGGTGGGATATGCCGGGTCGTCGCATCGCGACCACCAGTTTCCGTCACCTTCAACTTGGTCGTTTTCATGGCGCGCCCTGATGTCCCCAAGGCCGCCCGCTGCTGAGGGGCGGCACCACTTCAACCCCTCCGGGGTTGGTTGGACTTTTTGTGCCTGAACCCGGGGTCGTACCCCGGGCTATCTGCTGCCATCCCTTCGGGATGAGGGGAGCGGCGGCCTGAATTCGAATCCCATCGAATTCGAAGGGATCAAAACCTGGATTCTTGAATTGCTCCCAGCGTCCGAGAGCCTCGCTTTTCTCAGCCATGGGCTTTCCCAGTCTTGAGTAGTTGCCTGATATTCCCCAACACCTCCGCGCTTTCGGCATCCAGCGCGGCGATCTCGTCCATGATTTCCTGCGGGCTGCGGTGGGTGATTTCCTCGTTGCCGTTGGGATTCTTGACGGAGAGATCGAACGTGGTCGGATCGATGTCCGCGACGTCGACGCTCCAGCTTTTGGGTGAGTCGGCCTTGGACTTCTGGAGTTCGATGAACTCGGCGAGATCGGCGTCGTTGAGCGGGTTGGTCTTCCCCAGGTTGCGGCCGGGGTCGAGTTGGTAGAACCAGACCTTGCGGGTCCGGGTGCCCTTCTCGAAGAAGAGCACGACGGTCTTCACGCCGGCGCCGATGAACGTGCCGCCGGGGCAGTCGAGGACGGTGTGGAGGTTGCATTCCTCCAGGAGCTTTTGGCGGAGGCTGACCGAGGCGTTGTCGGTGTTGGAGAGGAAGGTGTTCTTGATGACGACGCCGGCGCGGCCACCGGCCCGGAGGATCTTGATGAAGTGCTGGAGGAAGAGGAACGCGGTCTCGCCGGTGCGGATGGGGAAGTTCTGCTGTACCTCCTTGCGTTCCTTTCCGCCGAAGGGCGGGTTGGCGAGGATGATGTCGAACCGGTCCTTCTCCTGCACGTCGGCCAGGTTCTCGGCGAGCGTGTTCGTGTGGATGACGTTGGGCGCCTCGATCCCGTGCAGGATCATGTTCATGATCGCGATCACGTACGCGAGGGACTTCTTTTCCTTCCCGTAGAAGGTGCGTTCCTGGAGGGCGCGGTCCTGGGCGGTGGTGCGCTTCGGGTTGCGGGCCTTGAGGTAGTCGAAGGCTTCGCAGAGGAAGCCGGCCGAGCCGACGGCGGGGTCGCACAGGGTCTCGCCAATGCGTGGGGCGGTGACCGCGACGATGGCGCGGATGAGCGGGCGCGGGGTGTAGTACTCGCCGCCGTTGCGTCCGGCGTTGCCCATGTTCTTGATCTTGGCCTCGTAGAGGTGCGAGAGCTCGTGCTTCTCGGACTGGGAGGCGAAGCGGAGTTCGTCGATGTGGTCGATGGCCTCGCGCAGGTTGTAGCCGCTCTGGATGCGGTTTTTGATCTCGCTGAAGATTTCCCCGATCTTGTACTCGATCGTGTTCGGTCCGGCGGCCTTCTGCTTGAAGCCTTGCAGGTAGGGGAAGAGCTGGCTGTTGACGAACTGGATCAGGTCATCGCCGGTGAGGGCGGTGTTGTGGTCGATCTTGCCGTCCCGGCTGCCAGGGACGCGGGGCGCGGCCCAGGATTCCCAGCGGTAGGGCTTGTCGAGGATGTGGGTGTACTTCTTGCCGGCGAGGGCGGCCTCGGTGGCCTTGTCGTGTTCGAGGGCGTCGAGGTACTTCAGGAAGAGCAGCCAGGAGGTCTGCTCGGTGTAATCGAGTTCACTGGTGCAACCGGCGTCCTTCCAGAGGACGTCGTCGATGTTCCTGAAGGCTTGTTCGAACATGAGGGAGCGGGAATTCAACGGGGCTGGTGGACGGACGGCCTGCCCCCACGAGGGTGCGGGGTGGCTGGGGTAGGTCGGTGCAAATGGCCCATTTTCGGATGCGGTCCGGGTCGGGTCACTGGCCGACCACGGTGATTCCGGAGGCTGTCACGGCGATCTGGGGCGATCAACCGGACATTCGGTGGGAGGAGGCGGGCGCATCTTGGCAGTGCCCCCGCTTGAGAATGGGAACGGGGCGGCGATGTCCTCATCGCCTTGGGGAAGAGGCTGGAGAGGGCAACGGGGACGTTGCCGTCCCGTTGGCGTCAAGATGCGCCCGAGGCGGCGGGGAACGGCCTTACGCCGGTGCCTTGAGCTGGAGAGTGGGAACGTCCTGGAGTGGGAGGGCGGTGATCTTGTCTGTCAGGGGGTAGTTCCGGGTTCCCGGATAGACGACCCAGAGGTGATCGAGATGCAGGTCCTCCAGAGCGATGTGCATCGATTTGGTGGTGGAAGGTGCATCGGTACACTTGAACTCGAATCCCCAGCGTCGGGCCCGCCGCATCAGCAGCAGATCCAGTTCCGCTCCGCGCTGCGTGCCATAGAAGTACGCGTCGCGTTCTCCATGGAGGGCAAGAACCTGCTCCAGTGCGAAACCCTCCCAGCTGGCGCCATAGGTGGGATGTCGTGAGAGCTCGTGGAGATCACCCAGACCAAGAAGCCCATGCAACACCCCGCTGTCGCGGAGGTAGACCTTCGGAGACTTCACCAGGCGTTTGCCAAGGTTTTCAAACCAGGGCGGCAGGACACGGATCATGAAGGTGCCGACGAGAACATCCCGATACCACTCGACGGCGCTGCGTTTGCTGCCCATGGCCACGGCCATCCGTGACGCGTTCCAGGTTTGACCGTGGTAGTGGGCCAACATGGTCCAGAATCGTCGCAGGGTATCCGGGGCCACTGTGATCCCGAGCACCGGGATATCCCGCTCCAGGAAGGTTCTGCGGAAGGCCTCGTGCCACTCCATGGCGTTCGCGTCCGTCGCCGCGGAATAGGCCGTCGGGAAGCCGCCGCGGAACCAAAGGCGGTGAAGGTTTCCGGGGCCGGCTTCCGCCAGTGAGAATCCGGAAATGTCCACAAACTGGATTCGACCCGCCAACGATTCTGAAACGCCCTTGACCAGGTCCCAGGATGCGCTGCCCAGCAGCAGGAAGCGGGTGTTCCGATCAGGCCGGTCGCAAAGCGGACGGAGCAGTTCAAAGAGTCTGGGAAGGCGTTGGACCTCGTCGAGGATGACCAGCCCATCGCAACGGTCCAGGACCAGGTAGGGGCTTTGCTCCAAGGCATCCCTGTCGGCGGGCAGTTCCAGGTCGAAGCGGGTGACGGTGCCGGTCCACTGAGCGGCGACCTGACGGGAGAGGGTTGTCTTGCCGACCTGACGCGCCCCGAGGACGGCGACGGCGGGTGAACTTCCCAAGCGTCGGAGGATGTCTTGAACGATTCCGTTGCGCTGTGTTTGTTGCATAACGTCCCTTGCGTGGGTCAAAATACCACAATGATGATCAAGCTGCGCTTTTTAATGTGGTAAATTGACCCTGACCTGGTTCATTTTGCAACAATCTCCGCGCTTGGGATACACCTGAACGCGGCAGGGGTTTGGACCACGGATTCCACGGCTGCACGGGGAGGGGGCGCACGCCCATCTCTCACTTGGTGTTCCGGTACTCCAAGACGTGGTCCGCCGTCAGCGCCTTCCCCCGCCGACGCTGTCCGCCCTGCAATCGCCCGAGGGTGATGCGGAACTCCCGCCGAATCCGGCTGCCTTCGACCACGCCCCAGCCCGCCGCCGTCAAGGCGGGGTCAATGTGCTCGGCGCGGGTCTCGGCTTCGTTCATGGGTAAGGCGTGAATTCGTTGGGTTCGCGGGTCAGCCACCCCATCAGCTTTGGATGGATGAACAGTTTTTCCCGGCCAACCCTCTGCTCCTCCAGCACGCCCACCTTCGACACATCAACCGGACATGTCGAAGAAACCGGCATTTTTCGACACGGTGCGCAAACCTGTCGAAACCGGCCACAGATTGCAGGGCTCCCGCAAACGCCGGGTGCGGCAGGGACGGTTTCGAGATCGGCCACGGGGCCCGAGCAGACCTGGTTGCGGGCGTCTTCAACCCGGAGGGTTGGGAGCCGGTAGCCAATACGGGGTCGCGAAGCGCACCCCGGGGTTCGATGCGAAAAGGAGGTCTACCCCGGAGGGGTTGCAGGGGAGTCTCAAACCCCTCCGGGGTAGGAATCCATACGCGCGCCTCACCCGGGGTGACGCTTCGCGACCCCGGGCTACCGGCTGAAACGCCTCCGGCGTAGGGGCCCGGCCGTCGATCGGTTGGCCATAGGCGGCGTTGTTGAAGACCTTTCATTGGTAAATCCCCGCTAGACGGAGGGTTCCCGGCTGGCCGAAGGTGCGGCTTCCTCGATGAAGCCTGAAGCAACGCAAGGGACGCGTGATTTCCGGACGACGCATTGGAGCTTGGTGGCGGATGCCGCCGACAGCCGTGCGCCGGGGGCGGAGGATGCGCTTGCCGAGATCTGCCGGGCTTACTGGTCGCCCCTGTATGTCTTTGCCCGGACCCAGGGGGTGGATCCGGAGGAGGCGCGGGACCTGACGCAGGGGTTCTTCGAGTACTTCCTGGAGCAGAAGGTGTACGCGGGGGCGGACCGGAGCCGGGGACGTTTCCGGTCTTTCCTGATGTCCGCGATGCGCAACTACTGTACGAACCAGTGGAAGCACTCGAATCGGAAGAAACGAGGGGGTGGAGTGGAGGTCGTACCCTTGGATGTCGAGTTGGCGGAGGAGGCGTATCGGCATGATGCGGTCCTGGCGATGCCGCAGGAGGCGCTGTTTGACCGCAAGTGGGCGAAAGCGGTGCTGACCCGGGTGTTGAGGTCGCTGGAGCAGGAGTATCGCGAGTTGGATCAGGTGGCGCGGTTCGAGGCGATGAAGCCGATGTTGGGGTTGGGCGCGGATGGGACGATGTTGTCGGAGAAGGCGGAGTTGCTGGGGATGGCGCCGGGGGCATTCCGGACGGCGTTGCATCGGTTCCGCGCGCGTTACCGGGAGTTGTTCCGGATGGAGGTGGCGAGCCAGGTAAACGATCCGCGCGATGTGGACGACGAGATCCGGCACTTGATCGCGGCGCTGGGCCGGGACGCAGGATGAGGAAGAATCCGGGTAACACGGGTTTCGGGTTGTTGTAGGAAGGGTGGGCCATGAGTCAGCCGGTGAAATGCGTTTCCTGCCGACAGATCCTGGAGGCGGATGACGCCGACGGGCTGTGTGCGGCGTGCCTGCAACGCAGCCTGCTGTTCGGCGACCTCGAAGACGTGGACGCGTTGGGTGGGGACCTGGGCGACTATGAGATCCTGTCGGAGATCGCCCGCGGCGGGATGGGGGTGGTGTTCAAGGCGAGATCCCGGCGGTTGCGGCGGATCGTGGCGTTGAAGCTGGTGCATGTGACGACGGGCTCGCGGGCGTCGATGCGCCAACGGTTCCTGTTCGAGGCGGAGATCGCGGCGGGGCTGGATCATCCGAACATCGTTCCGGTGTACGAGTTCGGGGAGTCGGACGGGCGTCCGTGGTTCAGCATGAAGCTGGTGGAGGGCGGCAGCCTGGAGGCGCGACTCCAGGAATTCGTGGTGCCCAAGGACGTCCAGGATCCGGTGCGATGCCGAAGGGTGGCGGAGTTGGTCTCCACGGTGGCGCGGGCGGTCCAGTACGCCCATGACCACGGCGTCCTGCATCGGGACCTGAAGCCTTCGAACATCCTGGTGGATGCAGAGGGCGTCCCGCACGTGACGGACTTCGGTCTCGCCAAGCGCTTGGATGGCGGCGGGACGATGACCTTGCCGGAGGTCGTGCTTGGGACGCCGGCGTACATGGCACCGGAGGTGGCCAGGTCCGGGGCTTCGGCCGCGGGTGTCCGTTCAGACATCTACAGTCTTGGGGCGGTGCTGCACCATCTGCTCTCGGGTCGTCCCCCGTTCGCGGCGAAGTCCACGCTGGAATTGATCCGTGAGGTGGCGGAGTCGAGGCAGCCGACGGCGTCGAAGCTGGGGCGGCATGTCGACCGGGATCTCTCGATCATCTGCTCCAAGTGCCTCGAGAATCCCGAGCAGCGCCGTTATGCGACGGCATCGGAATTGGCGGACGACCTGGATCGGTACCTTCGGGGTGAGCCGATTCATGCGCGAGCGATCACGCGTTTCGAGCAGGGCTGGCATTGGTGCCGGGTTCGGCCAGTGATGACGATGCTGATCGTGTTCCTGTTCCTGGCACTGGGGATCGGGGCCGGGGGCATCCTGTGGCAGTGGCGTCGGGCGGAGTTCAACCTGAGGAAATCGGAGGCCAGCGAGCTGCTGGCCGTGGCGGCGGAACGGAAGTCGGGTGAGAACGCCTATTTTGCGCAGATTGCGGAGGCGATGTCGGCGCGCGAGAAGGGAGACCTGGGAAGGGCGGCGCGGCTGCTGGCGATGCAGGGGCAGGGGCAGGGACGGTTTGAGTGGCGATTGTTGAACTGGCTGAACCGGGGTGACTGGACGAGGCAGCGGCGGGTGCCGGGTGGTGGGGTCCGCTGCATGACGTGGGTGGCGCAGCGGAACCGCGTTGCGCTGCTGGGATCGGACCGAATCCTGAGGTGGCTGGACCCGGCCACGGATGCGATCGAGGAAGGCGTCGAGATTCCGCCCCTGGAGTCACGGCACGCGGACATCGTGCTGGACCGTGGGTTCCATGGGATCGGGTTTGCGCCGGATGGCCGGCACTTCTTCTGTGCGGATGGGGATGCGCTGGCGGTGTTCGAAGCGGCGACCGGGCGACTGTTGCACAGCGCGGCGGGCCGACACATGACCGGGTTGTGGCTGGATGATAGCCGGATCCTTCTCGGAGGGACCGTCCTCTGGGGGGCGGCACGCGGGGATCCCACGGAGATCTTCGACGTGACGAAAGGGGAAAAGCGGGTAATGCCCAGAGGCCGGCATGGCCCGTTCGCGATGTCCGCCGACGGACAACGGATTGCCTGGACGCGTGTGGATCGGGGCGGCGGGGGCATCCAGATCCTGAGGACCGCGGACCTGGAAAACCCGGACACGGCACCTCACCGTGAACTGCCCCTGGGGAGGATCGGCCCTGGACTGCTGGCCTTTTCCGCCGACGGGCAGCGGCTGATCCAGTGCGTAGGATCGGGCGCCGGCATGATGGACGAACTGCTGGTCAGCGAGATCGAGACGGGGGAAGTGCAGTTCGGCCAGGGGTTCTCGGCACAGATCCGGGGAATTGCCGTGGATCCAGCGGAACCACTGGTGGCGGTCGCGACCGACGATGCCGTCCTCCGTACCGTGAGGTTCGATGGGAAGTTGCCCGAGGTCCTGACGTATGACGACGGCACCACGCCGGCGATGTCACAACCGGTCGGGCCGGCCGGTCCCCAGGAGCCGCCGGGTCGGCTGTTGAGCCGGACCGCGGCCGAAGGGCGTTTCCAGTTCTTCCTGGGGCATCGGGAGCGGATCCATGACGTGTTGCCCCTGCGCGATGGCGGGCGTTGGCTGACGGCGAGCGCCGACGGCGTGGTATCCTGGTGGCCAAGGCAGGCCGGTGCACTCGGTTCCCGAGTATCGGGAGTGCGGACATCCAATCCTTGGGAGCACCCGGCGGCTTCCGCGGACGGGCGGTTCGTTCTGTTGCGGGGCGAAGCGGATCACTGTTGGCTGTGGGACCGGCGCGCGGGAGTGCGGATCGCCTTTCCGTCGGGGACTCACGCGCTCACGGTCCTTGCGGATGGACGCGTCCTGACACGGGATGCTGGCACCGACGAGATCGTGTGCTGGGGTGCGCCGTCGGATGGGGGCCAGTCCCCGAGGGAGGCCTGGAGGATGCTCGGGACGCGCGCGTACCCCGGCTTTGGCCAGATGGTGCGGGGCGTCCTCGCGGCGGATGGGAAGACCGTAGTGGGCTTGCTTCCTGGGCGGTTGTTCGTACTCGACCTGGAGAAACGGTCGGTTGTCGGCACGGGAGACGAGCGAATGTTGCACGGGGCGAACGGCGTGAACTGCATGGATGTTTCACCCGATTCCAGATGGATCGCGGTAACGGGATTCATCGGGCGTCGCGTCCGGTTGTACCGGGTGGACAATGTCACCGGAGGACATGAGGGCTTGGGAGATCCCTTGGACTACGACACGGCGGTGGCCTTCCATCCGGACGGGCGAAGGCTGTTCGTGGGGAACGAGGATGGCTGGGTCCGGGTGTTTGACATGGTAACACGGAAGGAACTGCCCGTTGAAAGCTGGAGGGCGCAGACGGGCGCGGTCACGGCGTTGGCTGTGTCTGGCGATGGTCGGGTGGTGGCGACGTCGGGGGATCGAACGCTGCGCTTCTGGGATGCGTTGCCGGGGCTGGATCCGGCGGTGATGCGGCGGGAACGGGTGCAGGTGAACGTGCCGGTGGCGCGGAACTGGATGCGGTTTGGTGATGGGGATCGGGTGTTCCTCCATTCGGCCCCGGGACAGCCCTTGGAAGCCTGGGAGGCACCGTAGCCCCCGGGGGAGCCGTCTTGTAGGCCGCGTGCCCTCACGCGGCGGGATGTGATGGTCGCCGGGTGGGGGCACCCGGCCTACAGGTGAGGAGTGGAACACGCTGGGTAGGCCGCGTGCCTTCACGCGGCGGGATGCGATGGTCGCCGGGTGGGGGCACCCGGCCTACAAATTACCCAAAAAAAGTTACGCCATCGCGTAACACGGGGTCCGGGTTGTTGTAGGTGCTGGATGGAGGCTTTCCACCCGCTCGTACGGAGGGGCTGCCTTTTCCTGCATGATGAACAAGAGACGTCTTCTCGCCCTTTCGGTTGCCGGTCTGGCCGTCTGGATCGCCGTGTTGGTCTTGCGTCGGGGCGGTCCCGGCGTAGGACCCGTGGGAGAACAAGCCGCCAGTCTGGGTGCCTCGGTGCCCTCAGTCCCGGCGGGTGCGACGCCGGCGGACTCGAAGCCAGCGGGGCGGCCCGCGGGAGTGCGAGGCGCGGATGCGGAGGCATCGATGCGGGTCGGCCTGGACGGTTTCCGCAGGTGGGCCGAGCAATGGGAGCAGGCGGATGAGGATGCGCGGGCGAAGATGATCGGGGAGGGACGGGTACTGGCGGAGGCGCGTCGTGAGGCGATGACGAGCCTGATCCGGCAGGATCCGAAGCGGGCGATCGAGGAGGCCTTGCCCTACAAGTACCGCAAGGCGCTGCCGGTGGAATTGGCGAGCCTGATCGAGCATCCGGTGCGTGGAGTGGGCGACTTCGACCTCCTCGCGTCGACGACCGAGCAGGGGCAGGCGAACCCCAATCCGTACCGGCGGTTCACGGAAGTGAACGGCCGGTACTATGAGACTTTTGTGTATGGGGACCGGGAGCGGGCGATCACCTCGGCGAACGTCCGGGTGCTGGGAATTGGAGTGGATGCGCTCGGCGGCAAGGGAGTTCTGGCACTTCGGGATTCGGCTTACGAGACCCTCTCGGCGGAGGAAGGGGCGGATATCCGGAAGGAGATGGCCAACGCGGGGAAGGACGATCCCATCTGTTCCGTCTCGGGTGACAAGGCCGTGAGTGAGGAGTACTCGGTGGTCGTGGCGACGGGTGCGGATTACCAGTTCTTCTGTGACGTAGGACACGTGGGGCAGTGGGCGTCGAAGGATCCATCGCTGGCGGGAATGGGTGGCTCGGGATCGAGTGGCGGGTTCTCGACGGTGGTGCCGCCGACGCAGGCGCAGGGCAACAAGAAGGTCCTGGTGATCCGGGTGCGGTTCCAGGAGCAGTCCCCGACGTACGAGCAGATTTCGGATTCGGACCTGAAGTTCCAGCTTCAGAAGTCGGTGGATGACATCGCGCGCTGGAGCTACGGCCGGCTGCACATGAGCTACGCGTTCACGCCGACGCTGCTGGCTCCCCGGCCTCAGGCGGAGTATGCGGCGAGTCCTTCCCCGGAGCGCTTGCTGACGTCGGACATGCTGGAGATCGCGGCGACCCTTCAGGAGGGGGGGATCAAGCCCTACGTCTCGACTGATTTCGATTTCTGGACCGTCTTCTTCGATGCGACGGCGTTTGGGAACACCTATTGCGGCCTGGCGACGGTGGGTGGTCCCCGGGCGTGGATCCGTTGCGGTCTTTCGATGGTGGTCACCCATGAGTGGGGTCACAACTTCGTGCTTCGGCATGCGAACCAATGGGAGCCGACGACGGAATCCCCGATTGGTCCGGGCATTCACCGCGAGTACGGTTCGCGGTACTCGACGATGCACGGTTGGTTCCCGTTTGATCGACCGGGCGCCCCGGCCTTCAACACGGCGGAGCGCTGGACGATGGGGTGGTTGAGGACGAACGAGGTGACGACCGTCCGGTCGAATGGCACCCATCGCATCTACAACGCGGACGTCCCGGCGATCGTCGATGGCCGCAGCTATGGGCTCCGCCTGCCGAAGGATGACCGATGGTATGCCGTCGAGTTCAGGCCGAACTTCCTGCCGAACGGTGGGAACGAGTTCCACACCGACAACGGCGTGGTGGTGATGTGGCATCACAACAGCGTGCAGTTCTCGGCGGGCAGCGGGCCCGGGACCCAGACGCTGGACATGCACCCGATGACCCGCGGCACGGGTGTCCCAGCGACGGAGGACTCGCCACTCCTGATCGGGCGCACGTTCACGGACCCGGCGACAGGCATGAGCCTGACGCCGGTTGCCAAGGGAGGAACCTATCCGGACGACTACATCGAGGTGGATGTCCGCTTCGAGAGATCGGCCGACAACTCGGCTCCTTCGGCCTCGCTGACGGCGAGTCCGATGGCAGCGGCCTTGAACCAGGTGGTGCAGTTGGCGGTGACGGCGACGGATCCGGACGGCGACGTACTTTCGTATGGCTGGGACTTCGGTGACGGCACGTACTCGAAGGACGACCTTCCCAGCCAGAGCAAGGCGTGGACGAAGACCGGGAACTATCCGGTCCGGGTCGAGGTGAGCGACCGGCACGGCGGCCGGGTGATCGTCCAGACGATCGTCCGGGTTGGCACGCCCACGTTGCCGATGATCTCGGGTCGGGTGCTTTCGTCGGAAGGCGTGCCGTTGGTCGGGGCGATGGTGAACGCCGGCGTGGGGCGCATCGGGTACACTGGAGCGGATGGGCGATATGTGCTGACTCAGTTGCCAGCGGGTTCCCACTCGTTGGAGGCAAGCCTTACGGGATGGGAGATCACGGCGGTGACCAGCGGTCCCGTGGTGGTGCCTCCGACGGCGGTGAACGTCGACTTCACGGCGGTTCCGGCGACGCCGCGGGGCATCACGGTGGAACGGTGGTTCGACATGCCGGGCACGACGGTGGCGTCACTGACGGGCAACCCGCGTTACCCGAACTCGCCGGATCTGTCGTTTGTGCAGACCGAGGGAACGGAGCCCACGCCGAACGTTGCGAACAATTTCGGGCAGCGGCTTCGCGCCTGGTTCCTGCCCACGCAGACCGGGCCCCACACCTTCTACATCGCGAGCGACGACTCATCGGAGTTCTGGCTGAGCACGGACTCGTCCCCGGGCAAGTTGGTGAAGATCGCGTTCGTGAATGGCGCGACGGCGTATCAGGAGTGGACCCGGGCGGCTTCGCAGCGATCGGTCCCGGTGAACCTCGTGGCAGGGCAGCGTTACTACATGCAGGTCCTGCACAAGGAGGGTGGCGGAGTGGATTTCGTGTCGATCGGCGTGGACCTGCCCGATGGCACGTCGCAGAAGCCGATGGACGTGTCGATGGTGGAGCCGATGCCGGCGCCGGGGATCCCGGTTCCGAGTGTGGCCGTCAGCGTGGAGGCGACGGACGCGCAGGCGTCGGAGACCGGGGATGCGGGATTGCTGACGTTCACGCGGACTGGGTCGACGGCGGCAGCACTGACGGTCTTCTATGTGGTTTCCGGAACGGCGACGGCTGGGGTGGACTACGTGTCGCCCGGCTTGCAGGTGACGATTCCGGCGGGCAGCGCGAGCGCCACGGTGGCGATCCAGCCGCTGACGGACTTCCTCAAGGAGTCGCTCGAGACCGTCCAGGTCAACGTGGCCCCGACGGTGCACTACCGGGCGGGAGCATCGGCTGAGGCAGTGGTCCAGCTTGCGGATGATGGCCCCATCGAGATCAGTGTCGTGGCTTCGGATCCTTCGGCGGATGAAAGCGGGGTGAACCCGGGTGCCTTCACGTTCAGTCGGGGTGGCTCCGTGACGAGTGCGACCACGGTGAACTACACGGTGGGCGGGACGGCGACGTCGGGAGTGGACTACCGGGCGCTGACTGGAACCGTGGAGATTCCCGCGGGCGTCGACTCGGTGACGGTGCCATTGACCCCGGTTGGGGATGACTCGGTCGAAGTGGCGGAGACAGTCGTGGTGACGGTCGGGGCGGGATCCTACGCCATCGCGACACCGAGTTCGGCAACGGTGACGATCGATCTGGATCGCGGGCCCGGGCGTGGCCTGCTGCGCGAGTGGTATGATGGGCTGGCGGTGGGGACTCTGGACAGCCTGCTCAACGATGTTCGTTATCCGTTCAACCCGACGGGGCACGAGATCGTGACCACCTCGTTCCAATCGGGATCGAACCGGGCGGACCGTTTCGGGGAACGCTGGCGGGCGATCTTCACGGCGGCGTCCGCGGGACAGTACCGATTCTACATCGGGGCAGACGACGTGGCTGAGTTGTGGCTCTCGAAGGATCCGAGCGGGGCGGGGGCGGAGCGCATCGCGTGGGTGAGCAAGGCGGTTCCGGCAGGTCGGTGGGACAGCGGTCCGTACCAGGCGAGTGCCGGGATCCAGTTGGAGAAGGGGCAACGGGTCTACCTCGAGGCACGATGGGTCGAGAACCTGGGTGGCGATTACCTGGCGGTTGGCGTGCAGCATCCAAATGGACTGTTGGAACGGCCGATCCCGGCCCACCGGCTGGATCCCTACACTCCCAGTGTGACGCCCCCGGCACCTTGGGCCTCGCTGTCCGTGGGTGGGGGAACGCCAACGGGCAGTTCGGGCATTGCTGACCTGCCGGTTCCCGTGCAACCCCTGCATCGGTGGTCGATGGACGGTACGGCCGGAGGAGCCGCACCTGCGGGAACACTCCTGTCTGACAGCATCGGAGGCATGACGGCCGTGATCCGTGGCGCAGGAGCCCGGTTCACCGCGGATGGCAAGGGCGTGGACCTTCCGGGCGGTGACCCGTTGGCGGCTGCCTATATCGATCTTCCGAACGGCGTGGTCAGCGGAGCTTCCCGGGGGGCGAAGAACCGGGCAGTGACCCTGGAAGGCTGGTTCACGATGCAGACCCTTCCGAGTGATGCGTCTGACCTGATCGCAGCGGGCTCTGCCGTCGAAGGGGAGATTGAGGATGTTGGTGTCGAGTCGCTGTTCTTCCTGGAGAGCATCATCCTCCAGGCCTCCGACTGGGCACCCTTCAACGAGGCACAGGTGCTGACGCGGCTTGATGTGGAACGGACGGGTACCTTTGAGATGAGTGTGACGACCGCTCCGCTGCCGATCGGCGAGCGCGTGCATATCGTGATGGTGTACGATCCGGACGCCGCGCGCTGGGCCTACTACCGGAACGGGGTGGAGTTGACCTCAATCCCGGACCCGGTCGGGCCGGGGGATCTCAACGACGTCAACGTTTGGCTGGGTCGCTGCACGCAGGACTACTTGCGCAACGTGGATGGGATCTTCCACGAATTCCGCATCTATGACCAGGCACTGACGCCGGCCCAGATCCGGGGCAACATGATGGCTGGTCCCGAGCAGGTCGGCTTGCAGGGGTTGGGGACATTCTCGCTGCTGGGCAGCGGAGCGGTTTCTCCCGACGCCGAGACCGATCGGTTCCACTTCCTGGCCCAGTCGGTGGCGGGTTCCTCGGACTTCCGGGCCCGGGTCCAGTTGCTCGCCGGTGGAGATCCTCTCGGTACCGCAGGCCTGATGATCCGGGCGACGGACGGCGCGGACTCGCCTCACGCCTCGATCAGCATTTCGCCGGATGGAACGGCGCGGTTCACGGCGCGGATTGATGCGGGCG
Organism: Limisphaerales bacterium; assembly: GCA_965284395.1. GTDB lineage: Bacteria > Verrucomicrobiota > Verrucomicrobiia > Limisphaerales > UBA9464 > UBA6176. The sequence continues at coordinate 4,234,560 of OZ260084.1, forward strand.
GGAATGCAACCACGGTGACCCGCTCCGGGTTTACAGGTTCGCTGTGGCTGCGGCTTGTCCGGGGGGGGGATAGCGTGCAGGGGTATGTGTCGGCAGATGGCACGGCCTGGACGTCGCTCGGTAGTGCCACTGGCTTGTTGAGGAGTGACAGCGTTGGCGAAGAGGCGCCGGTCCTCGCGGGCTTCACCGCGGACGGCCCCACGGCAAATGCGGGAGCTTACGCGATCTTCAGCAATGTGAGCCTCACGCGCAGCCCCCAGATGGCCACTTATGCTCCTCGGGCGATCGGGACCCGCACGGCGACGCTCCGGGGAACCGTGACGCCAAACGGCAGTCCCATGAAGGCCTTCTTCGAATACGGACTGACGACGGCCTATGGCATGCGGAGCGAGACCAACGATGTGGGCAACGGTTTGAAGCCCGTCGAGGTCAACCTCCCGGTGTCCGGCCTGGCGCCGCACACCGTCCATCACGTGCGGTTGGTGGTCGAAGGACCCAATGGCCTTGCCACGGGCGAGGACGTCGAGTTCACGACGCTCAATTCCACACCGGTGGCCGTCAACGATGTCCCCGCGCCCTTGACGTCCTCCGGACTGGTCACGATCAGTGTCCTGCTGAACGACACGGATGCCGATGGCGATGCGCTCCGGATCCAGTCCGTGTCGCAGGCCGCACACGGCGTGGTGGCGATCGCCTCGGGCAGCACGCGGGTGACGTACAATCCGGCGGATTCCTACGTCGGGCCCGACAGCTTTACGTATACAGTGACGGATGGTGCCGGCGGCACGGCGGTGGGCACGGTTCAGGTGCAGGTGCCGGACACGCAGGCGCCGGTGATCACGGGCAGCTTTACGCCGTTGGCGTTGCGGACCGGTCCTTCCGGTACCGTGACGCTTCCCAACTACCTCGCGCAGGCAACGTTGGCGGACAACGTCGGCGTGGTTGCTTCTTCGCAGACGCCGGTTGCTGGGACGCCGCTGGGCGTCGGCCCGGTCGTGGTCCGCTTGAGGGCGGCCGATGCGGCGGATCATGTCACCGAGCGGGAGGTCAATGCCTTGGTTGAGGACGGCACGGTGCCGGTGATCACGTCATGCCCCGCTGGCCGGACGCTCGGCACGGGCTCGGCGGCGTTGCCGGATCTGACGGGCGAATTGGTGGCCACCGACAACATCGCGATCACGTCGCGGACGCAGTCGCCGGCGGCCGGCACGGTGCTCCAGGCGGGGACGCATTCCGTGCTGCTGACCGTCCGGGACGCCGCCGGGAACGAGGCGACGTGCACGCTCTCGGTTACGGTGAATCCCATCATCCAGCCAGTGATCGCCTTCTGCCGAACAAACATCGTGCTGGATGCGGATGCCCTGTGCCGGGCGCTGATGCCGGATGTGAAGGGCGCGGAATACATCGTGGCGACGGGTGAGGGTGGACCGTTCGTCCTGACCCAGAGCCTGGCGGTGGGGACTGTGCTTCAGTTGGGGACCGCCTATACGAACGTCACGACCGTGACGGGTGGGGCAGGTGGCGTGGCGAACTGCACGAACGTGATCGTCCTGCGCGACGTGCTGGCCCCGGCAATCGCCGGTTGTCCGGCGGACCAGACGGTCCAGGTCGCCGCGGGTGCGAATTCGGCGGTGCCTGACTTCGTGACGGGATGGGTGGCGACGGATTGCAACGGCCCGGTCCAGAAGACGCAGTCGCCCGCGGCTGGAACGTTGGTGGGCATCGGTGCGCACGTGGTGACGCTGACCGCCATGGATGCGGCTGGGAACACGAGCCAGTGCACGGTGGGCTTCGTGGTGGAGGAACTCGTCGTCGCCGCGCCGGAGATCGCCGTCGTCGGGAACTCCGCGGGCATCGCGGACGGGGACGGGTCTCCGGATTCCGCAGACCATACTGACTTCGGCTCCACGCTCGTTGCCGGAGGCACGGTGGCGCGGACCTTCACGATCCAGAACACCGGGAATGCGGCGTTGAACGTGGCGTCGATTGGCGTCACGGGTACGCATGCAGCGGAGTTCGCCGTGTCCGGCGTGACGTTGCCGGCAGTCGTGGCTCCGTCGGGAACGCTGACCTTCGTGGTCACGTTTGACCCGGCGGGCGGAGGCTTGAGGGCGGCGGCGGTGACGATCGTCAACGATGATCCGGACGAGGCATCCTTTGACTTTGCGGTGCGCGGCGTGGGCATCGAGGCAGCGGGCGTCGCGGTGTTGGCGGCGACGGATGCCGTGGGACCGCTCGCGACGCTGAACGGAACCGTGAATGCCCGGGATCTCTCGACGACGGTGACGTTCGAGTACGGCACGACGACGGACTACGGAACGACGGTAGCCGCGGTGCCGGGAACCGTGACCGGTTCCCAACCCACCGCCGTGAGCGTGGGGTTGAGCGGATTGGTTCCCGGCCAGTTGTACCACTTCCGAATCGTGGCGGTGAATGCGAACGGCACGACGCGCAGTGATGACGCGACCTTTGCGACGACGGTCCCGCCGCCCAACCAGAATCCGACCATCGCGGCAGCCGCGGGCTCGGTGACGGTCAATGAGGGAGCGGTGGCCTCGAACAGCGGTACCTTTGCCGACGCCGACAATGAGGCGGTGACCCTGAGTGCGACCCTGGGAACGGTGACGACCGGTGCGGGCGGCACGTGGACGTGGTCGTATGCGACGACGGATGGTCCGGACAACGGGGCCACGGTCCGCATCACGGCGACGGATGTCCGGGGTGGACAGGGGCAGGTGGAGTTCGCCCTCGCGGTGAACAACACGGTACCAGTGCTGTTGGCTGGCGGTGCCTCCGTGACGGTGAATGAGGGGCAATTGGCGGCGATGAATGGCACCTGGACTGATGCGGGCGCCGATACCGTCGTCCTCACGGCCTCGGCCGGAACGGTGGTGAAGAATGCGAACGGGACCTGGTCGTGGTCGCTGGCCACGACGGATGGCCCGGACAACAGCCAGACCGTGACCATCACGGGCACGGACAGCGACGGCGGGGTGGGAACGACGACCTTCGCATTGGTGGTAAATGACCTCGCGCCGGTGCTCACGAACGGCGGTAACAAGATCGTCAACTCCGGTGCGGTGGCGTCGAACACGGGCACGTGGACCGACCTGGCGGCGGATACCGTCGCGCTGACGGCTTCGATCGGAACGGTGACGCAGGATCCCAACGGAACCTGGAGTTGGTCGGTCGACACGACCGGATTGCCGAGCCAGCAGGTGACCATCACCGGCACGGACAGTGATGGCGTGGCCGGAACGACGAGCTTCAACCTCACGGTGGAATCGCCGATTGGCGCGACCTTCGTCTGGAACGCCGCGGCGAACGGTGCGGGTTGGTCGGCACCGTCGAGTTGGACGATCACGTCCGGCGCGGACGCCGACGGCATTCCGGATGCGAACGACGACGTGGTGTTCAACGGGACCCGGACGACGGCTTCGACCGTTGGTGCGAGCTTCGTGATCCGGTCGCTGCAGGTGCAGGCCGGCTACACGGGATTGATCACGTTGGGAGGGAACACGCTGAATGTCTCCGGCGGCCTGACGGTGGCGAGTGCCGCGCAGTTGCAGGCCTTTACTGGCACCATTCGGTTCTCGGGTTCGCAGACCGTGAACGTGCCGGTTACCCTGGGGACCGTGGTCGTGGATGCGGGCGCGGTGGTCTCGCTCGAGTCCGACCTGGTCGTCTCGTTCAACGGCACGCTGGCCGGGGCCGGCGTCATCCGTAACGCCGGTGGGCTCCTGGTGGTGGGTCGGAACAACAACCAACCCTACAACTTCAACTTCAGCGGATCGATCGATGATCTGGTGCTGGATTCGGGAGACAACGGTGACATCTCGATTCATCAGAACGTGAACGTGAAGAACACGCTGCTGATCACCCGGGTGCGAAACCTGTTTGGAAACCAGATCCGCGTGGGTGGCACGGTGACCTCGGACGACGGAGGGGTGTTCGGCAATACCTACATATCGATGGTGGGTGAAGGCGACCAGACGCTGACGGGTACGGGCATGCTGCTGAACCTGTTCATCTCGAAGCCGAGTGGCGATGTTCTGCTGCCGTCGGACTTTTTCGTCGACTTCAACGGCACCTTGGCGGGTACGGGCCGTATCCGGAACACGGGCGGCCGGGTGATCGTGGGGCGTAACGGGAACCAACCCTACAACTTCAACTTCGCTGGTTCGATCGATGATCTGGTGTTGGATAGCGGCGATGGTGGCGACCTCTCCTTCCACCAGGCGCTGAGCGTGAACAACACGCTGCTGATCTCCCATGTGCGGAACCTCTTTGGGACGCAGATCAAGGTCGGCGGCAAGGTGACGTCGAATGACGGAGGCGTGTTCGGCAACACCTTCATCTCGATGGTGGGTGCCGGCGACCAGACGCTGACGGGCGCCGGCATGCTGCTGAACCTGAACATCGCGAAGCCGAGTGGCGACGTGCTGCTGCCGTCGGACTTCTACCTCGACTTCAACGGCACCTTGGCCGGCTCGGGCCGCATCCGGAACGAGGGTGGACGGTTGATCATCTGCCGGAACAACAACCAGGCCTACAACTTCAACTTCGCGGGTACGGTGGATGATCTGGTGCTGGACTCGGGTGACGGTGGCGACATTTCCTTCCATCAGGCCCTGAACGTCGGCAACACGCTGTTGATCTCGAATGTGCGAAACCTGTTCGGTACGCAGATCCGGGTCGGCGGCAAGGTGACGTCGAACGACGGCGGCGTGTTCGGCAACACCACGGTCAGCATGGTGGGCGTCGGGGACCAGACGCTGACGGGTTCCGGCATGTTGCTGAACCTCAACATCGCGAAGCCGAGCGGCGACGTGTTGTTGCCCGCTGACTTCTACCTCGACTTCAACGGCACCCTGGCTGGCACGGGCCGGATCCGGAACACGGGTGGCCGCCTCGTGATCGGGCGGAACTCCAACCAGGCCTACAACTTTGTCTTCAGCGGAACCGTGGACGACCTGGTCCTCGATCCGGGCGACAATGGGGACCTGTCCTTCCATCAGGCGCTGAAGGTTGGCAACACGCTGCTGATCTCGCATGTGCGGAACCTGTTTGGAACGCAGATCCAGGTGGGCGGCACGGTGACGTCGGTGGACGGTGGTGTCTTCGGCAACACGACGGTGAGCATGGTGGGCGCGGGAGACCAGACGCTGACCGGCGGAGGCATGCTGTTGAACCTGAACATCGCGAAGCCGAGTGGCGACGTGTTGTTGCCGGCGGACTTCTACCTCGACTTCAACGGCACCCTCGCGGGCACCGGCCGGATCCGGAACACGGGTGGGCGGTTGGTGATCGGTCGGAACGGCAATCAGGCCTACAACTTCGTGTTCAGTGGTACCGTGGACGACCTCGTCCTCGATTCGGGCGACAATGGCGACCTGTCCTTCCACCAGCCACTGAAGGTCGGCAACACCCTGTTGATCTCGCGGGTGCGGAACCTGTTCGGCACGCAGATCCAGGTGGCTGGCACGGTGACATCGACCGACGGCGGCGTGTTCGGCAACACGACCGTGAGCATGGTGGGTTCGGGCGACCAGACGCTGACCGGCGGGGGCATGGTCTTGAACCTGAACATCGCGAAGCCGAGTGGCGACGTGCTGTTGCCCTCGGACTTCTACCTCGACTTCAACGGTACCCTGGCGGGTGCGGGTCGGATCCGGAACACGGGTGGCCGGTTGGTCATCGGTCGGAACTTCAATCAGGCCTACAATTTCGTCTTCAGCGGTTCCATCGACGACCTCGTCCTGGATCCGGGTGACAGCGGGGACCTGGCCTTCCACCAGAACCTGACCGTGAACAACACGCTGTTGTTCTCGCATGTGCGCAATCTCAACGGCGGGGTCCAACTGCGGGTGGCGGGCGATGTTCGGAGTGACGACGGATCCGTCACCGGCGGTACGACGGTCAGCCTGGTGGGTTCCACCGACCAGACCCTCACGGGGACTGGCAACCTGGTGAACCTCCACGTCGCGAAGAGCGGGGGCGACGTGCTCCTGCCGACGAACTTCGTCCTCGACTTCAACGGAACCTTGTCCGGCACGGGACGCTTCCGCAGCACCGGCGGCGCCCTGGTGATTGGCCGAGGCTTCAATCAAGCTTACAACTTCCTCTTCGGCGGCACGATTGATGACCTGATCCTCGATCCGGGCGACAACGGTGACCTGGCCTTCCATCAGAGCCTGAGTGTGACGAAGAACCTCACGATCACACGGGTGCGATTCATGAACGGGGCGGGATGGCTCCGGGCGGCTGGCACGGTGACGTGCACGGATCCGGGAGTCTTCGGCTCGACCCCGCTCAGCCTCGTCGGTGAAGGCGACCAGACGCTGACCGGTGGCGGCGGACTGACGCACCTCAATGTTTTCAAGCCTTCGGGTGACGTCCTGCTGCCGACCAACTTTGTGCTCTCCTGGAATGGGGGACTCTCTGGCAGTGGCCGGATCCGCAGCACCGGTGGAACGTTGATCATCGGATACGGCGACAATCAGCCCTATACCGCGGACTTCAGCGGGACCGTGGATCGGTTGGAGCTCAACCTCGGTGACAGCGGTGACCTGTCGCTGGTCTCGGACTTGAGCGTCGGGACCAGCCTGAAGGTTTCCCGGATCCGCTTCCTCCACGGGCCGGGCTGGATCCGTGCGGTAGGTGACGTAACCAGCGATGATCCGGGAATCTTCGGGGCGTCCTACATCAGTCTTGTCGGAAGCGGCGACCAACAGCTGCTAGGCACAGGGCGGCTGGGCAACCTGGACATCGCCAAGCCATCGGGCGACGTCCTGATGTCGACCTTCGACCGCAACTTCAGCCAGGTGCTGGTTTCGGCCGGGCAGTGGAATGTCCTCGGCAACACGGTGACGTCTGCCAACGGCTTCCTGGTCCGGGGTGGTGCGGTCACCGGCACGGGAACGCTGACGGGCCCCGTCACGGTAAACGCGGGTGCTGTCCTGGATCCGGGCCTCGCAACGGCCGGCATCCTGAACACCGGCAATCTGGTCCTCGCGGCCGAGTCTGAACTTCAGGTGCGGGTGGCCGGGGCGGCCACGGCCGGCGCGGACTACGATCAGGTCAACGTTGTTGGCACGGTCAACGTCTCCAATGCCCGGCTCAACCTGATCGGCGCACCGGCCGATCCAGCCGATACGACCCCGATCGTGCTGATCAATAATGACGGCGCGGACGGCATCGCTGGAACCTTTGCCGATCTTCCCCAGAACGCCCTCGTGACGCTCAACGGCACGGATTATCGAATCTCCTACAATGGTGGCACGGGCAATGACGTCACGCTGACCTCGGTGAACTCGGGCACACCGACGCTGTCGGCGGTCCTCGCGGGCGGTGACCTCACCGTGACCGACACGTCGGCAGGCGGTGAACCCAACCGGGTGTCTGTCCGGCTCGTCGGCGGGAACGTGGTGATCTCGGATGTCGCGGAGAGGTTCGTGGCGCCGGCACCCGCGGGTGGCGTGCTTTCGGAGAACGACCGGACCCTGACGCTGCCGGCTGCTTCGATCAGTGGTCGGTTGATCGTGAACCTCGGTGGCGGAGCGGACGTGTTCGTGGTGGATGCCTCCGCGGGCAGCCTGCCGTTCGCCATTGAGTACAATGGTGGTGGCTCGGCGGTGGATCGCCTTGAAGTGGGCGGGACCACCTGGGCTACGGCGGCGATCAATCACACGTCGGCCACCGGAGGCCAGTTGGTCCTGGATCCCGTGGGCTCGGATCCAGCACGGACCCTCACCTTCAGCGGCGTCGAGAAGCTCGACCTGAGCCGCGGTGCCGCGGAGAGCCTTTCACTCCAGTCGCCCGCGGTGGCGAGCGGAGTTCTGATCGAAGAGGACAACGGCTTCGGCAACGGCGTCGTCCGGTGGCGCTCCTCCAACAACACGTTCCCGACGACCGACGTTCCGTCGCCGTCGCTGGCGCTGGCAATCCTGCCCGGACACGCCGGGGACACGCTGACCGTGGGCGATCTGGCTGAGGTGAAGTCCGCCGTGAGCTTCGGCTCGGATGTGGCGCGCTTTGGCTCGATCAACGTGGGCGGTCGGGTGCGCCCGGCCACCGGGCGGAACTTCGCCGCCTACAGCACCGGAACGCTTCAGTTCTCCTCGTCGGCGGCTGACGTGGCGACGACCGGGGCCGGCAGCATCCTGCTGGTGTCTTCCCGGGATGTGGTGCTTACGCCGGGCTCAAGCCTGACAACGCAGGACGGTGCGCTGACGATCGAAGCAAACCAACAGTCGCCAGCGACGGCGGCGAACTTCAGCGCGATCTTCCTGAATGGCGCGGGGGTGCACGTGCTCGGCAATGGCACGATGACGCTGCGCGGCACGCCCGGTTCCGTGGGCGGAAGCTTGGCAATCACGGTGGCTGGTGGGGCCTTCCTGACCGTGGCCAACGGGCCGATGCAGTTTGTCGGCGACTCGGTGAACCTCGTGAGCCAGACGATCCGCGGGTTTGGGTCGAGCGTGATCCGGTTCGCGCCGAGGACGCCCGGTGTCGCGATCAACCTGGGCGGCGCGGATGGTGCGGGCGTGCTTGGCCTGACCGACGCTGAATTGGATTCGATTGTGGCGCCGAAGCTCGAGATGGGTGACGCCTCGTCCGGCCCGCTGACGATCAGCGCAGCGATGAGCCGGCCGATCGGGAGCGACCTGCGCCTGCGCGGCGGTGGGGTGGCTTGGACCGCGGCGGGATCGCTGGAACTGTTCGGGGGCAACCTCACGGTGGACGCGCGGGGCGGCGTGGTGGGCTGGCAGCAGGCCGGCACGGCCATCAACGCGGCGTCCGTGACCTTCACGGCAGGCGACTTCCTGCGTCCGTCCTTGACCTCCGCCACGACGATGCGGTCCCTGGTGGTGGGTGGCGAGGTACGGTTGGCCGGCGTCCGGTTGGACGTCGACAACGGCGGCTTCAACCCGGTGATCGGGACGGTCTTCCCCGTCGTTCTGAACGATGCGACCGAGGCTGTCGCCGGCACCTTCCAGGGCCTCGGTGAAGGCGCCGTGGCAACGGTGGGTGGTGGGCAGTTCTCCGTCTCCTACGTCGGCGGCACGGGCAACGACGTGACCCTCGGCGCACAGGCGCCGCAGCCTGAGATCGCGGTGTCGCAGGCGATCGGTGGCGAACTCGTGGACGGTCAAGGCGCGGCGGTGAACTTCGGTCTGACGACCGTGGGCACACCGGTGGTGCGCGACTTCCTCGTGAGCAACCAGGGTTCGCTGGCACTCAACATCTCCAGCATCACGGCCCCGCCGGGATTCAGTGTCCTGTTTGCACCGGCGACGGTGGCTCCGGGCACGACCGCTGGATTCCAGATCCGCTTCAACGCCACGTCGGCCGGGGTCTACTCGAACGCCGTGGTGATCCTCAGCAATGACGGCAACGAGGCCGAGTTCAACTTCCCGGTTTACGCACGGGCCAACACGCTGCCGACGCTCGCCGTGGACCTCCCCACGGTGAGCGTCAACGAGGGCGCCACGGCGGTGAACTCGGGCCGGTTCGAAGACCTGGACGGCGACGCCGTCACGCTCTCGGCGAGCATCGGAACGATTGCTTCGCTCGGTGTCGTCGGCGAGGTGGACCTCACGACGGCGGGCGCCTGGCGGACGCCGTCGGTGGCCAAGGCACTCGATGCCGACGGCGACAACATCTACGGCACCGATGGCTATGTGATGTGGGGACTGGGAATGGCCGAGAACCGGAAGGATCCGTCGTACGCGACGATCACCCGGGTGCCGACCCACAACATCCAGATCGGCTTCTTCACCTACACGGCCTTGGACAACCCGGCCAATCCGACCGGACCGAAGCTGTTCGTGGGCGGCCTGTGGAACTCGCCGGGCGCGAACCCGACGACCTTCTTCAGCCTGGCGTTCACCGAGGCGCGGCACGTCCGGATCGGCCTATTGGTGGATTGCGCTGATTATGCCGGCCTGTCACCCCGCTCGCTCCGGGTCCGTCAGACGGTCGGTGGCACATTCGATACAGGCTTCCGCCAGGCCGGAACACCGGCGACGCGGAACCGGTCGGGCGACTGGTACTTCTTCGATATCGAGGGCGAGGCGGGTGACGTCTTCGAGATCTCGGGCGAGAACGACACGAGCATCTTCGAGAATGCGCTTGGGGGTGTCGTGCTCGACACGATCACGGGCGGTGGTTCCGGCGGTGGCGCGTGGGGTTGGAGCCTTCCGACCACGGACGGCCCGGCCCAGAGCCAGGTCGTGACCATCACGGCAAACGACGGAGTCAATCCGCCGCTCGTCCGTACCTTCCAGTTGAACGTCGCCAACGTCGCGCCGGCCGCAACGTTCGCAGTGGCTCCGGCCTCCACGGGCCTCTACTCGGATTCGGTGGTGGCCTCGTTCAGCGGGGCGACCGATGCTTCGACGGCGGATTCGGCGGCCGGTTTCCGCTACAGCTACGACTTCGACGGCAACGGCACTTGGGATCAGGGTGACGGCACCTACGCGGGTGGCGTCAACGAGGCCTCGGTGAACGTTCCGGCCCACTTCCTGTCGGCAGCGGGCCTGCGCACGGTCCGTGCTCGCATCACGGACAAGGACGGCGGGTCGGCTGACCGGAACGCGACGGTGGACATCGTCGCGCCGCCCATCGTGACGACGCAGTCGCCGACGACGGTCGGGACCAGGACGGCGACGTTGGCCGCGCTGGTCGATGCTCAGACCCAGGCGACGACGTTGACCTTCCGTTACGGCACCCGTGCGGACCTGGTTGGCGGAGTGGACACCCTGCCAGTCGCGGCGGGTTCGGGCGTCGGGATGGTTGCCCGAACGGTTGCCGTCTCCGGATTGTTGCCGCACACGCAGTACTACGTGCGTGCGACCGCTTCCAATGCAGACGGGGCCGTGGTGGGCGATGTCGTGAGCTTCACGACGGGCAACACGCCGCCGGTGGTGGTGGCGGACGACATCACGCTGGCCTCGGCCGGTGTCACGACGCTGGCGGTCCTGGGCAACGACCTGGACGCGGACGGCGACGTCCTGGCCGTGACCAGTGTGCAGCAGACGGTGAACGCAACCGTGAGCCTGGCACCGGGCGGTGCCGGCATCCTGTATGATCCGGTCGACGCCTTCGTGGGCACGGAGGTCCTGGTCTACACCGTGAACGATGGATTTGGCGGGACGGCGAGCGGTCAGGTGACCGTGCGCGTGCCGGACACGATGGCCCCGGTGTTCAGCGCCTGCGCTCCGGCCCAGACGGTGGATGCCAACGCGGGTGGCACGGGTGTCATTCCGGCGCTGACCGGGTTGGCGACGGCGACGGACAATGTAGCCGTGGTGTCGCTGACCCAGAGCCCGACGGCGGGATCGGTAGTCGGCATCGGCGCGCACACCGTGACCTTGAGCGCGCGGGATGCGGCGGGGAACGTCGGTACCTGCGTGGTGACGGTGACGGTCCGCGACGTGACGGCTCCGGTCCTGACGGCGAAGACGCCGGTCGACGTGGCCTTGGAGTGGGCGGTGCGTCATAGCAGCACCGGAGACCGCACCGACAGCGCGGAGCGGATGGCCGTCGACAAGGACGGCAACGTGTATGTCGTGGGCTCCGGTCCTGGACCGTCCGGCAATACGGACATCCTGCTGGTGAAGTACACCACGAACGGACAGTTGCTCTGGTCGCAGTACTTCAACGGCATCGACAACCGGGCCGACCAGGCCACGGCACTCGCCATCGGCAGCAATGGCACCGTGGTGGTGGCGGGACGTTCGATGAACGCGGCTGGCGACGACGACGCGGTCGTGATCCGGTTCGATCCGGTGACAGGTGCCCCGATGTGGTCGAGCGTGTTCAACGGCGATGGCCGGGGAACGGACGCTGCGGTGGACGTGGCGGTTGACGGGACAGGGAACGTCCTGGTGGTCGCTACGTCGAAGGGTGCCGGGAACAACAAGACGGATGTCGTGACCCGCAAGCTGGAGGGCGGCACGGGTGCCACGGTATGGCGGCATGGCTGGGACGGTGGTTCCACGGAGGATGCCGCGGTGGGCCTTGCGCTGGACGCGTCGGGCAATGTCCTGGTCTCCGGTTGGACGGCGCGCACGTCGATCGATCTGGTGACCTTCAAGCTGGGCAACGTGAAGGGTGAGCTCCTCTGGGCCGCCTTGTACGACGCACCCGCCGGATTGGCCGACACCGCGTTGGATATCACGGCTGGTGCAGACGGCGACGCCGTGGTTGCCGTGGCCACTCAGGTGGCCGGCGGCACGACGGACTACGCGGTGCTCCGCTTCCGTGGTTCAGACGGCGCGCGGCTCTGGGCAAGCCGATACAATGGCCCCGGCAACTATGTGGACGTCCCGCAAGGTGTCCTGGTCGGGGCCGCCGGGGATGTCTTTGTCACCGGCTACTCCGATGACCTTCTTCGTTCGGCGGAGGTCGCCACGCTGGGCCTTCGCAAGGACTCGGGCGCGATCGCGTGGAGCAACCGCCACGGTGCCGGAACCAATGGCGTGGCCATCGGGTTCAGTCTCGCCTTCGATGTGGATGGCCGGTTGTTGGTCGCGGGTTCCGCGGAAAATGCCGCAGGCGGCGTGGACTTCGTGGTCCAGAAGATCGACCCGGCGACGGGCGCGACCGAATGGATCCACCTGTTGCCGAACCCGGGCACGGGGGACGCGATGCCCCGCTCGATCGCGGTGGATCGCCAGGGGAGCATCTTGGTCGCAGGACGGTCGGTGGTTGCCGGCACGGGAATGGACTTCCTGACCTACAAGCTGGCCCAGCCGGGCAGCACGGACGTGGCGCCGCAGTCAGCGATTGCGGGTGCTGGATGCCAGGCTCCGGTACCCGACCTCGCGGCCTTGTTGACCATCACCGACGCCAATGGGCCGGTGAGTGTCGTGCAAGTTCCGGCGGCGGGAACGATGGTGGGCGCGGGTCTGTGGCCGGTCACGCTCACGGCGACGGACGCAGCGGGGAACAGTACCTCCACCACGACGACGTTCTCGGTCCTCGACGGCGTGGCGCCGACGTTTGCCTCGGTCCCTCCGGACATCGAGGTCTGCTCGACGAACGGAGTGAATGCGGTCGTGACCTTCGTGCTGCCGACGGCCACGGATGACTGCTCGACGGCTTTGGTGACGGCGGATCGCCTGAGTGGCTCGACCTTCCCGGCCGGCTTGACCGTGGTCACTGTCACGGCGGCAGATGCCGCGGGCAACCGGGCCACGACCACCTTCCGGGTCCGTGTGAACCGGGCTCCGACCGCAGCGCCCTACTCGCTCACGACCGATCGCAACGTCGCGGTGACGGTCACCGCCAGCAAGATCCTGGGCACGGTCACCGACGCGGACGGGGACGTGGTGACGATCGTCGGCGTCGATACCAAGTCGGAGCAGGGCGGCACCGTGGCCTACGACGGCACCAAGATCGTCTACACGCCGCCGACCGGCTACAAGGGCGGGGACAGCTTCGTGGTCCGCCTGAGCGACGGTCATTGCGCCGTGTTGTCCGACAAGATCGCCGTGACGGTCACCGCACCGGTGGGCAACCTCGTCGGAGCCGAGTTCCACAATGCGGGCGAAGGCCTCGAGATCTATCGATCGCGTAGGTTCGGCGGCCGGGACATCTACTTCTCGGATGACGACGGCGTGACCTGGACGTTCCTCGGGCGGGTCTACGCGACCGGTGTACGAACCTTCATCATCCGGTACGGGACACCGAAGACCGGCTACTACCGATTCGACCCGGCCCCGTGATCCTGAACACCGAGAATCCTACCTCCACCACTGCCATGAATATGTTCAAGACAGCCGCTGCGGTGTTCCTGATCGGCATTGCCGGGGCCGCGCAGGCGGCCCTCACCGAGTCCGTCAGCCGAGAGGTCGACGTGCCGGTGCCTGACGACGCCCTGCTGGGAGCCGGGGACACGCTCGACTTCACGAGCACGATCCACGGCATCGTGCCCAACGCCACCTGGACTGGCGTCCGGGTGAACCTCGAGATCGCCGGCGGATTCAACGGCGACCTGTACGTCTACCTGGAGCACGGGCCGGACTTCGCCGTGCTGTTGAACCGGGCGGGTCGCTCGACGGGCTTGGATTCCGGTTATGGCGATTCCGGATTCAACATCACGTTGGATGACGCTGCGCCGAATGGGGACGTGCATGTGTACCGGACCCGGGTGAATCCGGGCGGCGGTATCCTCACGGGGCGTTGGCAACCGGACGGGCGCGACGTGATTCCGGAGGACGCGCTCGACACGCATCCGCGTTCGGCCCTGTTGTCGACGTTCCTGACCGGGAGTCCCAACGGGGAATGGAGCCTGACGGTGGTGGACGTGGGACCGGGCGATCAGGCGCGGTTCGTGCGGTGGGGCTTGGATTTCGACTATACGACGCCGCCGGAGATCGTCGTGCATGAAGGGGTGGGAACTTCTGGTGCAGCGATCACGAGCGGACAGCCGGCCGCGGTTGATTTCGGGGTGACGGCGCTGGGCCTGCCGGTTGCCCGGGACTTCACGGTAGTCAACGCCGGCCACGAAGGTCTCGTGGTCACCGCGGTGACGGCTCCTGCTGGGTTCGTCGTAGTCGATGTTCCCAAGGTTCCATTCACCGTGATCCCTGGTGGTTCGCGGACGTTCAGCGCCATTCTGTCCGCCGGCGCGGGTGGCGTGGCTTCGGGAGATGTGACCATTTCCTGCAATGACTCGGATGAAGGGACGTTCCGGATCCCGGTGACCGGCACCGTCGACGGCAACGCGCCCGCGATCTCGCAGTGCGCCGACCCTCGGACGCTGGTGATGACGAGTCAGGCCGGTGTTGCTTTGCCCGACCTGACCGGTGAGATCGTCGCGGCAGATGTCGAGCCCGGTGCGCTGACCGTTCTTCAGTCGCCCGAGGCCGGAACCCTTCTGCTGGCTGGCACGACCCTGGTGACGATCACGGTGCGTGATGGCGCGGGGAACGAGTCCTTCTGCGAAACGGCCGTGACCGTGATCCGGATGCCTTCGGCCGGACCTGACTTTGGCGAAACCGTTGCGAACGTCCCGACCACGTTCCGTGGCGTCAGGCTTCTGGCCAACGACTCGGATCCGGACGGTGAACCGCTCTCGCTTCAGGCCGTCGCTGGTTCGTCGGCCAATGGCGGACTCGTGACGCGGGTCGGGGACGTCGTGACCTACACGCCGCCCGGTGGATTCGTGGGGACGGATACGTTCACTTACACGGTGGTGGCCGGTACCCGGTCCGCGACTGGCGTGGTCACGGTCCGCGTTCGCACCTCGGACCTGATTCCGAGCAATGCGGTCTTCATCCGTCCAGTGGCTTCGCCTGGCACCGGAATGGAGATGCGCTTCTCGGGTATCGCGGGCCGATCCTACTCGGTGCAGTTCACGGAGGCGATTGGCACGGGTTGGACTGAGCTGACGCGCCTGACGGCCCAACCGGGCAGCGGCTTCCTGGATTACACCCACGCGAATCCGCCCCCAGGCAATGGCTTCTATCGTTGCCTGCCAGCCAACTGATCCCCTTCCTTCCGATCCACACCATCTCGATCCATGAAACCGCTATTGCCCGCCATCGCCTTCGCGACCGTGCTGTGCACCGGGGCTCTTCAACGTGCGCACGCCGCGCTGACCATCCTGTACAAGTGGGAGGGCGTAAACCTGGAGATCCCGGACGCTCCGGGCTTCGGAGGCGCGCTCACGGTCTCGGATACCCGGATCATCAGCGACCCCTACGACACCATCACCGACCTGACGGTGTGGTTGAAGTTCGAGGGGAGCGACGGCGCCGGCGGCGCCGGAACGATGTGGAACGGGGATCTCCGCGTCACACTGACCCACGAGAGCGGTGCCTCACTCGTGCTGGTCAACCGGATCGGACGCGATGGATCCAACGCGTTTGGCGCCTCGGGGAGTGGGATGGACTTCGTGCTGGATCCGACCTCCCTCGTGGACGTGCATCTGGCGGGCAACGGATCCCTCACCGGGACCTTCCAGCCGGATTCGCGCGGGGAGGACCCGATGACGGTGATCACGGCCTCGGCCCGGAATGCGGGTTTCGATGAGATGCTGGGCACGTTCGGAGGCAGCTCTCCGAAGGGCGCGTGGACGCTGGCGATCTCCGATCTGGAACCGGGCAACATGGCCCGATTGAGTGGTTGGGGGATGACCCTGTCCGGTGTGCCGGAGCCCGAGACTTATGCCGGCATGACCGGTGCCGCGCTGGCTGGTCTTTGGATCTTCCGACGCCTTCGATCGAATCAGGCCAAGACGGCGGACGGGGTGGACGAGTCGAAGTAGACCGATCCATCCGACTGTAGGCCGGGTGACCTCACCCGGCGATGCCGTGAGATCCTCCGCGTGAGGGCACGCGGCCTACAAGCCATCCGACTGTAGGCCGGGTGACCTCACCCGGCGACGACATCGAATCCGCCGCGTGAGGGCACGCGGCCTACAATCCGGCTGACCCGGTCCTGTTCAGGCACGCGGCGGACGTTGAAGGCGCAGGATGAGGCGCCAGGCGAGGAGGTCGGGGACCTTGTTCGGCGCGACGCTGCGGGAGGTTTCCCAGTCGAAGTACTGACGGATGAACCGGAGGAAGTCCGCCTCGGTCTTGAAATCCCGGATCTCGTTGGATTCGCCGTAGTCGGCGGCGATGAACCGGTCCACACGATGGTAGATGTGGGTTCCTCCTTCCTTGTGGGAGGTGGAGAATCGCCACCCCGCGGCCATCCGGTCCAGGATGAGGCGTTGGATGGGTTCGACGGCAGCGAGTTGAGCCTCGGCGGCAAGGGCTGTGTCACGACGTTCGCGATACAGTTCTTCCTGGCCGGGTTTTGCATCGAACGTGGAGAATTTCTGAAAGTCGCCGGTCCAGTGATCGAACCAACCGCGGGCGGACTTCCGGCAATAGTCCTGGTTGTCCGGGCTCGACCCAGACCAGGAGGTCTCCACGCGGATCGAGTACCGGTTCCGTTTCGGGAAGGCGGCCTCGAAGTCCAGACGGATGCCGTAGGGGGTGCCGACCACCTTGGTGGATGCTTCGTAGGCGAGTAGAGGTGCCGTGATTACCGGCACAAGATGGGTCATGAGGTGCTCTTCCAGATCCGCCTGCACGGCTTCGGGCGGACGGGCGTCATGGAAGGACAGCGATCGTACAACGCCATCCGGGGTTTCCGTTTCAGTCATGGCTGGCTCCGCATCGGGCCGGGGCGGTGGGGCATCCACCGCACCGGCCTCGTGCTGGAGAACCTGATCCGAACGGGCTCGGAGCGGTATCGGGCTTTGGGTGGAGATGGCTCCGTTACTTGCCCTTCTTCTCGACGAGCGTGGGCCAGTTGGTCTCGGCCTTCTTGAGGTTGGCGGTCGCGTCCTTGTTGAAGTCGTCACGGACGCCCTTGCTGTACTGGAGGAGGAGCTTTCCCCCCACGACCTGGAAGGCCTCGGGATCGATCTCGACGAGCTTTCCCTTGGAGACGCCATAGGCGCAGTAGCCGCCGAACTGGGGCTCGAACTTCGCGGGTTCGGCATCGAAGGCCGCCTTGTTCTTCGCCGATCGGAACCAGTACTTCGCTCCGTGGTACTCGCTCGAGAATTCCGGTTGTCCCTTGACCGGCGCCTTCACCGTGAAGAAGGCCACGGGGTCATGGCCCTGGATGGCCACGCCGGCCTTGTCGAGGTTGAGGAGGGACTTGTCGGCGGCCATGGCCGACGTGAACGTGACGAAACCGAGGAGCCATGCCGCGAGCGTTGATCGAATCATACGCGGGTGAGTCGCCGCCCGCCCGGGTTCCTTACAGGTCCTTTTGCGGCGGGGCAGCGGCCCGTTCAACCTGCGACGTCGACGGCCTTGCCCGCCCTCCGAGGGGCGAACAACGCCGGATTCGGGCGGCGAAGTCCGCAAGGTAGTCCTCCCGCCAGCGGTTCACCGTGCGCGCCCCCCGGTGGATGCCTTCGGTCCATTGCGGGGCGGGGTCATCGGTCCACCAGTTCGGATGCCGCGGGGAGAGCTTCGCGGTGATGCTGGGGGGTGGATCGATGACGGTGATGGCACCGGTGAGGCCGTCCAGCGCGGTGCCGATGCACCGGATCGTGTACGGGTAGGTGCCGGTAGCCTTGGGGGAGAATCGGAAGCGGACGGTGCCGTCCTGTGGGGCGAAGCCGTCGAGGGGCAGATTGTCGATGAGAAGCCGGGGCAGGGGATCCCGGACTGCGGGCGGCGTGAGGGGCAGGACAAGCTCGAGGATGCCGAAGACCTCCATTCGGTCTGCTGCGGTTGTCACGCGGTTGAAGCGGACTGGGGAACGCTCCCACGCCCGGACGAACGACCCGCCCCAGCCGGGTTGGGCTGGGTCCGATCGGGCGGCGCCATGGAGGAGCCAGGCGACCGAAGGAGTGTCACCCATCTTGATTGTGCCCTTGAGATGGGTGGCAAACCAGTTTCCGAGCGCGCCGCGGCCCTGGATTGAGTGTGTGACGAAATCGCGGTTGCCCCAGCCGCCGTCCTGCCGGCCGCCCACAAACCACCCCCGATATGTGGAATTGGCCTCGATGATCCAGAGCGTGGGATGATGCGTCGCCAGATATTGGTAAGCGTTCGGGCTCCACTTCTTGTTCGGACCGCCGATCCAGTAGACGCGCAGGCGGGGCAGGATGTCGGGCGCGTCGTGCAGGGCCTGGGCCAGGTCCTCCGGGCCGCCCCATACCAGGACGTGGAGAGGACGGGGATCGTCGCGCCGGGCACACTCGACGATCGCTGCCGAACCTTCGGTGGGAAGTGCGGTTCCCGCGTCCGGCGCGACCTCAGTCTCGCCCTGCCACGTGATGGCACGGAGCTCCTCCGGATGTGGGTATCGTTCGGAATGCGTGCGCAACGAGGCGAAGTCGCGTTCGTAGACGTCGATGACCTCGAGGATGTGCTCCTTCCGGCCAGGCCCGGGCGGGGAAGAGATCAGGCCCTCGATGTCGAGCACGTCGGCGTAGAGCAGCAGGTGGACCATCGACTGGCAGTCGTCAGGGTCCGTGCCACCGATGTCGGTCGAGACCAGCACGCGGGGGCGATCCTGTGCGGGGGGTGCTGCCCCGGGAAGACCCGCACGCATGGGGAAGACCAGGACAAGGAGCAGCAACAGCAAGGATCTGGGGAAACGCACGGCGTCGTGCATCCAACCGGGTATCATGGGGCGATGGAAGGGCCGAAACCTAGACTGAATGGGACACTGCCCCGCCTCAAACGGAGCGGCAACGTCTTCGGTGCCCATCCATGCCCCTCACAAAGGCGACGGGGACGTCGCCACTCCGTTCCTGTTCTCCCCGGGGGCAGGTTCGGGATCCGCCGCCCACCGCTACTTTCGGGCGGTCTTGCCGGTCTTGCTGGTCTTGCTGGCAGCAGCGGGCTTTTTGGGTGCTTGGGCGGGCTTTTGCCTGGCGGCCTTGCGCGCTTCCCGGTCGGTGTCCTGGCGTCGGAGGGCGGCCTCGTAGAACTGGATGTAGGCCTTGACCGGGACGCGCCGGATGGCTTCGCCCAGGACGTCGAGCGCCAGATCCTCGACCTTCTTGAAGCGGATGCAGCATTTGCCCATGTCGAGCTTCCGGCCGGTCGCCGCCCACGCCTGGACGAACCACTTGTAGTGCTCCGTGTCGCCGTAGAGGCACATGAGGTAGAAGGACAGGTGGTTCTTCTGGGAAGCGAGTCCGGCGAAGGGCAGCGGTTGCTTTGGATCGCAGTGGTAGCCCGCAGGGAAGATCCGGTGGGGAATGTAGTATCCGATCATCCCGTATTGCATGCCCTCCTCGTAATCGGGATCGAGGTTCTTGAGGATGACCTTTCGGACGGCCTCGATCGCCTTCCGACGGTCTTCCGGCAGGCTCTGGATGTACTCGGCGACGGTGGTGGCCTTGCTTTGCATGGTGTCGCGGGATAGCGCGAAGCCGGATGCCACGCAACTCCGGGGAGGTAGGGGAGTGGGGAGGGGCGCATCTTGACACCGCCTCCGCGTCAAACGGAGCGGCAACGTCCTCGTTGCCCTCCCGTGCCTTTTTCCAAGGCGACGAGGACGTCGCCACCCCGGTCCTGTTACGGGACTGAACCCAGCGGGTCGGTGGGCCAGGATTCAGGCCTGCATCCAACCCCGCGCCTCGCCGGTGGTCCATGCGGCCTGGAAGAGAGCCTGCAGGGAGGCGGAGTTGCGGAAGGCATGACCCCAGCCCGCGGCATGAGCTGCCTTCCGGGCGTGATGCAGGACGGCCAGCGTCCGGAGCGGCGACGCGAACGCCTGCAACCAGCGTCGTCCCGGCGACCAGCCTTCCCAGCAGGCGCGCTCCCGCCCAAACTCCACCCCGCGTCGGAAACGCTGCGTCCGCATCATGGCGACCGTTTCGTCATGCTCGTGGTTCACGATCGCCCGTGGGAGGAAGAGGGGCGCGGAGTCGGCGCGGGCCGCCTTCCAGGAAAATACGGCATCTCCGCAGAAGACGTTCTCAGGGAAGGGTCCGATCCGCTCCCAGAGCTGGCGGGTGAATGCGCAGTTGGCCGTGGGCACGATCCAGATGTTCCGTTCGAGGCCCGCGGGCAGAGCCCACCAGAATTTGGTCAGGTGGATGGCTTGGGCGACCCGGAGATGCGCGGGCGGATGCGGTTGCATCGACATGGCACCACCAACGAACGGATGGCCCGCTTCGATGGCTGCCTCGAGTTCCTCCAGCCAGCGGGGTTCGGCCACGACATCCGGGTCGGAGCATACGAGGAAGTCGCCGGTAGCCTCGGCCATCCCGCGGTTTCGGGCGGCGTGGGGCAGCAGTCGCGTGGGGCTTTGGATCAGCCGAGCCCATGGAAATCCAGCCACCACGGGTGCGGTGTCGGAATCGGGCGAACTGTTGACGATGATGGTTTCATCGGGTCGGCGCGACTGGCCGGCGATGGCCGCGAGGCAACGTCCCAGGGTGGCGTGGGAGAAGTAGGCCGGGAGGACGATGGAAATGCGGCGCATTTGGTCTAGACCCTGGATCGATTCAGTTCGTACTCCTCGAACTCTTCCTTGGCGAGGCCCGGGCCGAAGGTGTAGCCGAGGGCTTCACCGACCGCGGACCAGAAGAACGTGATGAGAATGACAGGCATCGAAGCGAAGTAGGCTGGAAGCAGGCCTGGGCGGCGCGCGAGCGCGGCGAGGTTGCGGGCCAACTTGATGGCGGGAGCGCCGAGCGGAACGCCAATTGTGTAGAGCCAACGACGGCCAGTTCCCCACTGCTGGCCTCGTGCGCGATGATGCGCGAGGAGGCGGCAGTAGGAGTGGTTGGCAGCCAGGAGGAATCCGAGTTCTTCGGGGTTCTGGTGCGAAGCCAGCGCGGATCCGGCGAGGAAGAGACGGTGTCCATCCGTTCGAAGCCGCTCGTGCATGACGAAGTCCGGCGACAGGAGACCTGGCAATCGATCGCCATAGCCCAACAGGATCTCCCGTCGATAGGCGACGTTGTTGCCCGGCAGGAGTTCCATTTCGACGTCCGGATGCGGGGCGGCCCAGAGCGCGTAGTCGGCCATCATGCAGGCGCGCGAGATCCAGCTTTCAGGGTTGGCGTTGATGAACGAATAGCCAACGGCGGCCCATGGACCGCTCTCGAAGGCGCGGATGGTGGCTTCGGCCCACCCGGGTTCCGGAGCGCAATGGTCTTCCAGGTAGGCGATGTACGGCGCACGAGCGAAAGCCACTGCGCGGGCCCGTCCTTCTTCCAGTCCACCGGGGAACGCTTCCCTCACGTGCTTGACCTCAAGGCCGGCGGGAAGGCTTAGCGGAGGTTGTTCCGGGCAGAGGTCGATGACGATCGCTTCCAGACCCGGGCAGGACTGCCGGCCGATCTGGTTGAGGACGTGCTGGGCGCGGGACCGCTGCCGTCCGACGACGAGGACGGCGGAGACGCGTGGAGGGGCGGTAGGGTTCATGGGCCTGAGGAGATTGGGTTTCGGGGAGGGGTCGCCGGGTGGTCGGGAGATGACGTGCCGGAAGCGGAGCCAGCAACACCCGATCCTCCGACGATGGCTTCCCAGGCGGCGAGGTGGGAGTCCTCGGAGAAGAGATCGCGGGACTTCTTCCAAAGCGCGACGCCCTGCTCGCGTCCCAGTTCCGGGTTGGCGAGGAATTGATCGATCCGTGTGCCAAAGTGCTCAGTGGAATCGCAGACCCACGCTCCGCCGGCCCTGCTGACCTCAGGAAGGGCTCCCGCCGTGCTCGCGAGTGTGGGGATCGCCTGGGACCAGGCCTCGATGAGCACGTACCCGAAGGTTTCGGGAAAGAGAGACGGAACCAGCAAGGCCCGGGTATTGGGTAGAAGCGTTCGGATGTCCTCCGCGGAGGCGGCACCCCGAAAGCGGATGTTGGATGCGCCGGCAGCGAGTCCTTCGAGTTCGGCGCGGAAGGGGCCGTCGCCCGTGATCTCCAAGGTGGCGGTCGGTCGGGCGCGGAAAATGGGGATGAGGGTCTGGAGTCCCTTCTCGGCGACCAGACGGCCGATGAACCGGAATGGCGCCTGCCCGGAGGCGGGAGGCGGCGGTTCCGGTGATTCCCAATGTCTGGGAATGAAGTAGGGCAGGACCCTCGCGCATGGGTGGTGGATGCCGCGTCTGGCGTGTGCTTCCAGGGTGTGGTGGCTCGGGAAGATCAGGGCGTCGAGTCGGGCGACGGCCTCGGAAAGCATGCCGCCGCGGCGCCAAAGTTGGGGCGGCCTTCCCGAGCGGAGCGTGCACCGGGTGCATGTCGCATCTTCGCAGGCTTCACGATTGTACCGCCACAGGACGCTGAGCGGGCAGGTGAGCCAATGCTCATGGGCCGTCATGAGACGGACCGCAGGCCCTGCACAGTCGCGGAGCAGGGTGGCACCACCAACGAGCGAGATGTTGTGGAAGTGAATGACGTCGAAGGACCCCTGCCGCAGGTGTTCGACGAGTTCCCTTCCGGTGGCTCCGAGGCCACCGGTCTGGTGCATCCACAGCAGATTGGGTCGGGCAAGCCTGCTCGACAGGGCATGGACCCGGAGTCCGGGTGGCGGGGTATAGTCGATGGCCTGTCGGGTGCCCCGCACGGCTTCAAACGCGTCGCGCGAATAGAAAACGTCCACCGAGTGTCCTCGCCGGAGCAGGGCTGCCGCGAGGCGTTCGACATAGGCGGCGTCACCGCCGAAGCGATGGGCGCCGAAGAAGGTGGTGACCAGGGCAATCTTCATGAGGACCCGCGAGGGAGCGGGTTACACGCCCAGCGCGCACGGCGATGACTCAACGACTCACCAATCCCCAGAAGAATGCCTCAAGGTTCGGAGTGGAATCGAGGTCGATGTTGCTCTGTTCGAAGGCCTCGAACCAAAGGGCCTACCGGGATCAAGGCGCGGATGGACCGGGCTGGAGGTGGAGGTCGAACCAGTCGGCGAAGTGCCGGATGTCGAGGACCATGCTGGGCCACCCATGCTTGCCGCCTTCGTGGTAGACGACTTCGACGGTGCGGCCGAGTTCGCGGGAACGCTTCTGGAATCGCTCGGATTGCTCAGGCGGGGTCAGGGTGTCTGCGGTGCCGTGGTAGATGAGGACCGGTGGTTGGGACGTGTGGACGTGGTAGAGGGGGGAGAGTGCTCGGCCGATGTTCGTCCAGGCGACCAGGTTGGT
Organism: Limisphaerales bacterium; assembly: GCA_965284395.1. Lineage (GTDB taxonomy): Bacteria > Verrucomicrobiota > Verrucomicrobiia > Limisphaerales > UBA9464 > UBA6176. The sequence continues at coordinate 4,258,184 of OZ260084.1, forward strand.
GACGGTCGGGCCGAACGCCTTCACGAAGGTCTTGGGCGGACCGCCGTCGTGGAGGTTCTCGGTCGATGTGCCGAGATCGATGAGGTCAGTCACGGGATAGAAGATGGCGACGGCCTGGACGGCGCTGCTGGCGCGATCGATGGGATCGGGTGCGTCGACTGGACCGGGGCCGCCGCGGGTGGCCAGCATGAGGCTGAGGTGTCCGCCGGCAGATCCGCCGATGACGCCCATGCGGTGGGGGTCGATGCCATACTGGCTGGCGTTGTGACGGACGAAGCGGACGCCACGCTGCATGTCCTCGAAGATCTCCTGGACGGTGGATTCGGGTTGGGAGACGTGGCAGATCGCGAAGATCGTATAGCCGCGACGGAGGAGCGGAGCGCACATCCACGTTGGGGTGGAACCGGCCGGCGAGGACTTCCATCCGCCCGACACCATGAAGGCGACTCCGATGCCGTTGGGTTGGGCGGGGCGGATGACGTCAAGAGTCAGGGGTTTGCCGTTCCGGGTTCCGTACGGGATCCCATCCTGCCGCGTGTGGGCGGGGTGGAAGTACCACCAGAAACCGCCCGCGACGACCAGGACGAGAACAACAACTGCGAGCACGGACCAGAGCGTGATCTTGAGGGCGCGGGGAAGCTTCATCCGTGCGTGAGGGTGCCAGAGGTGGGCGGCATGTTCCCAGTTCCCAGTTGAGCCTAGAAACGGCGGTTGGATCCACAGATTACAGCGATTCCACGGATTGGAAGCCGGTTGAGAGGGGCTGTCGTTTCACCCCAAGGGTGATCTGGAAACAGCGACGCGGTGAGGCCTCTTCTCCCGGCCCATCTGTGAAATCCGTGAAATCTGTGGATAGTCCAACTGCCGCTTTCAGGTTGAGTGGTGGGGCGAGCCCTGGGCGCATCCCGACTCTGCCTCCGATTCAAGACAGGAACGGGGCGGCGACGTCCCCGTCGCCCTGGGAAAGGCAACGGGGACGTTGTCGCTCCGAATCGAAAGGAGGAACGGGGCGGCAACGTCCCCGTCGCCCTGGGAAAGGCAACGGGGACGTTGCCGCTCCGAATCGAAAGGAGGAACGGGGCGGCGACGTCCCCGTCGCCCTGGGAAAGGCAACGAGGACGTTGTCGCTCCGCTTGGCGGGGGCGGATCCGGACTCTGGCGAACTGGAAACTGGGAACTTTCGGCGTGGCTGCTAGGATGGCCGGGCGTGAGCGAAAGTGATCAGCAGGAATTGCCGGTGTCGGTGAAGCGATTGTTCGTGGCCTTCGTGGCCACCTTGTTCGGCTATGTGACGCTGTATGGCGGATGCGAGCTGGTGAGGCGGCGGGGCGGGGCGTGGAACCTGACCTATGCGCTGTCGAGCAATGGGGTCCCCGAATTGCGGATCGAGCATCCCAAGCTCCTGGGCCCGCTCCCGGTCACGGTGTCCTTTCCTGGTGAGAAGCCCGAGCGGACGGACCTTCCGTTGACGGCGGTCTTCAGCGTGCCGATCACGAATGCGATGCCCTTCGGGGCGGTGATCTTCGTGGACAACACGGTGCTCCCGGGGACGGTGACGGTGAACTGCTTCGGGCACGTGGTGGAGATGATCCCCCGCACGCTTTTCGTCGACATGAAGGAGGTCGGCTGGGTGCCAGGGACGAACATCGTCCTCAGCACTTCCAGCAAGCCGGACCCGGAGCGCCTGAAGACCAAGGGTCAGCAGTGGCGTGGCCGGTGAGGAAGCTGAAGTTCCGATCCAACCCACCTGGAGAATGACCACCGCCACCCATCCGTCCGTGACCCCGGTCGGGGATCCGTCAGCGGCGACGCGCCCGACCGCGCCGGTCCGCCTTCCGGAGTTGCTCGCCCCGGCCGGTGACTGGGAGTGCGCCCGGGCGGCGGTGGAGAACGGTGCCGACGCGATTTACTTCGGTTTGGACCGGTTCAACGCGCGGATGCGGGCGCGGAACTTCACGGAGGCGGACCTGCCGGCGTTGATGGAGTTCCTGCATCGCCGCGGGGTGCGGGGATACGTCACGTTCAACACGCTGGTCTTCACCGACGAACTCCCGGCGGCTGCCGAGTACCTGAAGTCGATCATTTCGGCCGGGGTGGACGCGGCCATCGTGCAGGACGTCGGGATCTGCCGGTTGATCCGGAGGTTGTCCCCGGATTTCCCGATCCATGGTTCTACGCAGATGACCGTGACCAGTCCGGCCGGCGTCGAGTTTGCCCGGGACCTGGGGTGTGACCTCGTGGTGTTGGCGCGGGAGAACTCGATCCGCGAAATCGAGGCGATCCAGAAGGCGCAGGGAGCGCTTCCAGGCGGTGAGGTGTCCGAGGGACAGCGGCCGCCGTTGCCGCTGGAGGTGTTCGTCCACGGGGCGTTGTGCGTCGCGTACTCGGGGCAGTGCCTGACGAGCGAATCGTTGGGAGGCCGGAGCGCGAACCGGGGCGAATGCGCGCAGGCCTGCCGCATGCCGTACGAGCTGATCTCGGATGGCAAGCTGGTGGACCTCGGCGACCGCCGGTACCTGCTTTCGCCACAGGACCTGGCTGGCCTGGACGTGCTGCCTGAGTTGGTGCGGGTGGGCGTGGCCTCACTCAAGATCGAAGGCCGGCTGAAGACGCCGGAATACGTGGCGGCAGTGACGCGCGTCTATCGCCGGGCCCTGGACCAGTTGGCGCAGAACCCCGGAACCAAGGACGTGGCGAAGCTGCCGGGCTTCGACGCGCGCCGTTCGCGGTACGAGCTGGAGATGGGCTTTTCGCGCGGCCTGTACACCGGCTGGTTCCAGGGCGTGAACAATCAGGAACTGGCGCACGCGCGATTCGGCAAGAAGCGCGGGGTGTACCTCGGCGAGATCATCCGGGTGGAACGTGCCGGCCTGTTGTTGCAGCCGGCTGGTCCGGTGCAGGCGGGTGACGGTGTCGTCTTTGATGCCGGGCGTCCGGACCTCGACGAGGAAGGCGGTCGTGTGTTCGGCGTCCATCCGCGTCCGGACGGGCGGATCTTCCTCGAGTTCGGTCACGGGGACATCGACTGGACCCGCGTGCAGGCGGGGCAACGGCTGTGGAAGACCAATGACCCGGGCTTCGATCGGGAATTGCGTCGGACCTTCGAAGGCGAACAGATCCGCCACACGCGTCCGATCACGATCGAAGTCCACGGTCATGCCGGTGCGCCGCTGACGCTGGTAGCGCGCGATGGAGACGGACACGTCGTGCAATCGGCGTCGACGGTGCCGCTCGCATTGGCGGAGAAGCAGCCGCTTTCGACGGAGCGGTTGAAGGAGCAGTTGGGCCGTTTGGGCGGCACGCCATTCCATCTCGGCGAGTTGGTCAATCGACTCGAAGGCGCCGTCATCATTCCCGTCAGCGAACTCAACCGGGTACGACGCGAACTCGCCTCCGCCCTGGATGCCGCTCGGGCCCGTGGGCATCGATGGACGCTGGTTCCGGGCGAGGGCCCGGCTCCGGTGATGGTCGAGGTGTCCGAGGGAGCCTCGCAGGGCTCAGCACCCGAGTCGGATGGTTCGCCTGCGGACCAGATCATTTCCCTGGTCCGAAGCCTGCCCCAGCTGGAAGCGGCGCTCCGGTGCGGGGTCCGGACGGTCTATTGCGAGTTCGAGGATCCGAAGAAGCTGCGCGATGCCGTGCGGATGGTCCGGGAATCGTGCGGATGCCGCCAGCCGGCGACGTCGGTCTGGGTGGCTGCACCCAGGGTGTTCAAGCCGGGTGAGGACTGGATCGTGAAGATCGTGCGGTCTTCGGAACCCGATGGCTACCTGGTGCGCAATGCGGAACAACTGCGGGCGTTCGGTGGCCAGCCGATGCGTGGGGATTTCTCGCTGAACGTGGCGAACCCGCTGACGGCGGCGCATTACATCCGCAATGCAGGATTGCAGCGGGTGACGCCGTCGTATGACCTCAACCTGGCGCAATTGGAGGGGTTGCTGAAGGCGGCGCCGCCCGAGTGGTTCGAGGTCACGATCCATCAGCACATGCCGCTCTTCCACATGGAGCACTGCGTGTTCTGTGCCTTCCTGTCCAAGGGGACGGACTATACGAACTGCGGCCGGCCCTGCGACCGGCACGAGGTGCGGCTGAAGGATCGGGTGGGGATGGAGCATCCGTTGAAGGCGGACGCCGGCTGTCGGAATACAGTTTTCAACGCGCGGGCACAGACCGGGGCGGAGGCGGTTGCCAGGCTGATGGGACTGGGAATCCGCCATTTCCGGGTCGAATTCGTGGATGAATCGGCGGCGGAGGTGGAGCGGACGCTGGGGCGGTACCGCGCGCTGCTAAGGGGCGAGATCACGGGCGAGGCGCTGTGGCGCGAGTTGAAGCTGAACAATCAGATTGGCGTGACCCGCGGACAGATGGAGCAGGTGGAGGTTCGGAAGGTCTTTCCGCGGGCCGAGCGCGGGTGAGGCCGGGGACTGGTGGGCCGGTCTTGGACGAAAATCGACAGGTTGTCCCGAAATGGCCGCGGGCCGGGGTGGAAGGCGTGCGGTGAGGGCCGGAGTCGGGGAGGATTCGCCGCTCGAATGGGATTGGCATCATGCATGCTTTTCGGATGGCTGTGGAAACTCCCATGACAGATTGGCAACAAGCTGGAATGGGCCCCTCCGCGCCGCCGCTCTGGCCTGGCGCAACGAGCCTGCCACAATCCTCGACCGCGCTGGGCAAACAGGCCTGACGCGTTGCTTCATGCAAACTGGCCCGGCGGACTTCCACAGTCCGCCGGGTTTCTCTTTTGGGGAGTTCCAAGTTTTCAGTTTCAAGTTTCAAGGAAGCGGCTCTCCGTCGAGCCGTCCCTCGGGGTCGGAATCGGAATCGGGATCGAGGCTGGCTGGGATTCGATCCCGATGGCGATACCGACCCCGACACCGATGGGCATCTGGCTTCAAACTTGAATCTTCAAACTTCAATCTTGGAACCCCTCACGCGACTTCCCCCGGCGGAACCCCGGCTGGTAACGTCACCCCATGCGGATGCATCGATGGCTGGCGCGGGTGGTGACGGCGGCGGCAATGCTGGCGGCCGTGGGAAGCGGGCGGGCGGAAGAGGCGCGACTATTGCGCTTCCCGACGCTCCAAGGCGGCCGGGTGGTCTTCGGCTACGCGGGTGACCTCTACACGGTGGCCTCGACCGGCGGCGTAGCCCGGCGTCTCACGAGCCACGAGGGGTATGAGATGTTTCCCCGGTTCTCGCCCGACGGTAAGTGGCTCGCGTTCACGGCGCAATACGACGGCAACACCGAGGTCTACGTCATGCCGGCAGACGGTGGGGAACCGAAGCGCCTGACCTGGACGGCGACGCTGGAGCGCGACGAGGTCTCGGACCGCATGGGGCCGAACAACATTGTCCTGGGCTGGCGCGATGCGGAGACGATCGTTTTCCGGACGCGGGCGCGGCAGTTCAATCCGTTCAAGGGAGAGCTGTGGCAGGTGAAGGTGGGTGGCGGCACACCCGAGGTGTTGCCGGTGTCCCGCGGCGGTTGGTGCAGCTTTTCGCCGGACGGATCGCAGATGATCTACAACCGGATGTTCCGCGAGTTCCGCACCTGGAAGCGGTACCGGGGCGGCCAGGCGGATGATCTCTGGTTCCACGATTTCAAGAGCGGTGAGGCGCGGCAGCTCACCCAGGATCCGGCGCAGGACCTGTTCCCGATGTGGCAGGGCCAGCAGGTCTATTACGTGTCCGAGCGGGACACGAACCGTCAGGCCAACCTCTGGGTGCAGGACGTCGCGGGCGGGGCGGCGCGACAGGTGACCTCGTTCACCGACTTCGCGGTGAAGTTCCCGTCCAAGGGAGACACCGGGATCGTGTTCGAGAACGGCGGCTGGATCCATCGGTATGACTTTGCCTCGGGCAAGGTCGAGAAGATCGCCATCGAGATCCGCGAGGATCTCGCCGTGGGCCGTGGGACGATCAAGGACGTGTCGAAGGAAACGACCGGCTACGCGGTTTCGCCGGAGGGGAACCGCATGGTGATCGGTGCGCGCGGTGACCTGTTCACCGTGCCGGCGAAGAACGGGCCGACCCGCAACCTGACCCAGACCCCCGGCGTGCACGAACGCGATCCGGACTGGTCCCCGGATGGTCGATGGATCGCGTATATCAGCGACCAGTCGGGCGAGGACGAAGTCTGGATCCGGCCGCAGGACGGGGCGGGTGAGCCGCGGCAGCTCACGCGCGGTGGGGATACCTATAAGTACGGGGTCGATTGGTCGCCGGACTCATCGAAGATCGCGTGGTCGGACAAGAAGAACCGGCTGAGCTTCGTCGAGGTGACGAATGCCGCCGTGACGCAGGTCGTGCAGGCGACGTGGGAGATCCGGAGCTTCGCGTGGTCGCCGGACAGCCAGTGGCTGGCGTTCGTGCAGCCCGAGGACCGGCGCTTCCCGAACATCCAGCTGTATTCCCTCGCCTCGAAGGAATCGTTCCCCGTGACCGACGGGTGGTTCGATGTCGGCGGGCCGGAATTCAGCTCGGACGGCAAGTACCTGTTCTTCACCTCGGAGCGCTCGTTCAACCCGACGTACAGCGCGACCGAGTGGAACCATGTATACAATGACATGGAGCGGATCTACCTGGTGACCCTCGCGCGGGACACGAAGTCGCCGTTCGCACCGAAATCGGACGAGGCCAAGCTCGCTGCCGAGCCGGCCGCCGGTGATGCAACCGATGCGAAGAAGGACGACAAGAAGGAGGAGAAGAAGGGCGAAAAGAAGAAGGTCGTGGTGAAGGTCGATCGCGAGGGGTTGCCTGGCCGGATCGCCGTGCTGCCGCCGCCGGCGTCCTCCTACGGCGGCCTGATCTCGGCCGGTGACCGCCTCTACTACTCGCGCAAGGGCAAGCTACACGTGTACGACCTCGAGAAGGAGAAGGAGACTGAGATTGGCGACGTCGAGGGCTACGCCCTGACGGCCGATGGAAAGAAGATGCTGGTGAGGTCCGGTGGCGGGTTCGCGATCGTGGACGCACCGACGGCGAAGCTCGACGTCGGGGACAAACGGCTTTCGCTGGCGGACCTGAAGGTCGCCCTCGACCGCCCGGCGGAGTGGACGCAGATCTTCAACGAGTCCTGGCGGCAGATGCGGGACTTCTTCTTCGATCCCAACCTGCATCAGGTCGACTGGCCCGCGATGCGGCAGCGCTACCTGCCACTGGTGGCCCACGTGCGGCACCGCGCGGACCTGACCTACATCATCGGTGAGATGATCGGCGAGTTGAACGCCGGCCATGCGTATGTCGGCGGCGGCGACATGCCGAAGGCGGAGCGGGTGCCGATGGGATTGCTGGGAGCCCAGTTTGAGCGGCATGCGTCCGGTGCCTACCGTGTGAAACGGATCCTTCCCGGTCAAAACTGGGATGCGAAGTACCGCTCACCGCTGACGGAGATCGGGGTGAACGTGAAGGTCGGGGACTACATCCTCGCGGTGAATGGACGTCCGCTCGCGGACGTGCCGGACATCCAGGCAGCTTTGGTCGGCTTGGCCGGGAAGCAGGTTCGGTTGCGCGTGAACGCCGAGCCGAAGACCGACGGCTCCCGGGAGGAGACGGTGATCCCGACGGCGGATGAGCACTCGTTGTACTATCTCGACTGGGTCCTCGGGAACATCGCCGCCGTCGACAAGGCGACGGGCGGCAAGGTGGGCTACGTCCACGTGCCCGACATGGGTGTTCCGGGCCTGAACGAGTTCGCGAAGTTCTATTACCCGCAACTCCACAAGGAGGCGCTGATCGTCGACTGCCGCGGCAACGGCGGTGGCAACGTCTCGCCGATGATCATCGAACGGCTGCGTCGGGAACCGGCGATGTACACCGTGGCCCGCAATGGCTCGGTGAACGTCGATCCCGCCGGGCAGGTTCTGGGGCCGAAGGTGCTTCTGCTCGACCAGTTCAGCGCGAGCGATGGCGACATCGTCGGCTACCGCTTCCGGAAGCATAAGCTCGGCCCGATCATCGGGCAGCGTTCGTGGGGCGGCGTGGTCGGCATCCGTGGGAGCCTTCCGTTCCTGGATGGCGGGATCCTGAATCGACCGGAGTTCAGCCGGTTCGATCTTGAGGCCCGCGAGTGGATCATGGAAGGCACGGGCGTGGAGCCGGACATCACCGTGGTCAACAACCCGGCCGATGAGTTCGCCGGCAAGGACGACCAGTTGACTCGCGCGATCGAGGAGATCCGCAAGCTGATGACGGCGCAGCCGGTGAAGATCCCCGCGCCGCCGACGTATCCGGACAAGAAGCGGTAGCATTGGATCGATCCTCGGAAGGCCGAATGAGCGAAGAACGTCGCGAGGCACTCGCGGTGCGGATCCGCGGCGAGATGCTCGCCGCGGGTGGAGCGATCCCGTTCTCCCGGTTCATGGAGTTGGCACTCTATGAACCGGGGCTCGGCTACTACGAACACGCGACCGTCGGACGGAGGGGCGACTTCTTCACGAGCGTCTCGGTTGGACCGTTGTTCGGTGAGTTGATGGCGTTTCAGGCGGGCACCTGGTTCGAAGGCCTGACGGAGCCGGTCTGGGTCGAGGCCGGGGCGCATGACGGCCGGTTCGCCGCGGATTTCCTCCGGTGGATGAAGGGCCATCGTCCCGAGGTCTACGGCCGGATGCGTTACCGGATCGTTGAGCCCTCGGCCCGTCGTCGCGGATGGCAACAGGATATGCTCGCGGAATTCGGCGAGCGGGTGGAGTGGGTGGATGACGTGGAGGCCCTGGGCGATGTGGAAGGTGTGGTATTCGGGAACGAGTTGCTCGATGCCTTCCCCCTCGAGCGGTTCGGCTGGGAGCAGTCCGGCGGACAATGGTTCCGATGGGGGGTGACGCCGGCGGGCTCCGGGTTCGGTTGGTGCCGCCTTCCCGCCGGGGATCTGGCGTCGACGCCACTGGAAGGTTTGCCCGGGGAATTGCTGGCGGTGCTGCCCGATGGCTACACGGTCGAGTGTTCACCGACGGCCGAGGGTTGGTGGGCGAAGGCGGCGTCGGTCCTGAAGCGGGGCCGGATGGTGACCTTTGATTATGGGTATGAGGAGTCGGACCGCTTTCGTCCGGAACGGGCCCGCGGGACGTTGCGGGGATATCGGGACCATCGACTCGTGGACGACGTGCTCGCGGAACCCGGCCTCGTCGACCTGACGGCGCATGTGGATTTCGGACGGATCGCGGCGGTCGGGGAGGGGGCCGGATTGAAGACGGAGTGCCTCGAGACCCAGCGCCGCTTCCTGACGTGGATCATGGCGGAGACGCTGAAGCCGGGGACGGACTTCGGGGAGTGGACCCAGTCGCGGGTGCGACAGTTCCAGACGCTGACGCATCCGCAGCACCTCGGGCACAGCTTCCGGGTGATCGTGCAGGGGAGCGGGAGGGTCTGAAGTTTTCAGGTTCAAGTTTGAAGGAGGGGAAGGAGTAGGCCGGGTGCCCTCACCCGGCGTTGATCGGTAAGCGCCGCGCGGGGGCACGCGGCCTACAGAACGGGCTTCAACGGGGCCGGCGCGCTTCGCACCGCCTTCGGGGTGCGGCCAATCCAATCAACGTGAAAGCGGCAGTTGGATCCGCAGATGGCGCAGATGACGCAGATAATGAGGAGCATGGATCGGGCGTGCCGTTCACCCGCAAGGTAACGTCTGCGCGAGCCTCGGGTGCTGGCATTTCTGCCCTTACATCTGCGCAATCGGCGCCATCTGCGGATGAATGAACTGCCGATTCCAGGATCAACCCAACCCCGGGTAGGCGCTCCCGCGCCAACCCGGGGCTACCGGCTTCAACGCCTCCGGCGTAACAGAATCTGAAACTGGCGCCCGACTGGGCACTGGGAATTCCAGTTCTGGGATCTGGAGACTGGGAACTGGAAACTCGCCTTTGGCCCGCCTTTTCAGGGTCGACTGGGGGCACTTGCCGGATAGGGTTTGGCCCGATGAATCCCCGTCTGGTCTCGCGTCGAGCGTTCCTTGGCGCTGCTGCCGTGCTGCCCGTGGCCTTGTCTGCCGTGGAGCCCATCGTGCACAAGGGCCCGCCCCGGCTTCGGTTGTCGCTGGCGGCCTATTCGTTCCGGGATGATTTCGTGAAGGGCAAGAACGGGAGCCCGGCGAAGATGGACATGTTCCGCTTCCTCGACTTCTGCGCCGAGAACGGCTGCGACGGCGCGGAGTTGACCAGCTACTACTTCGAGGATCCGGCCACCGACGAATACCTGCGTCGGGTCCAGCGCCACGCCTTCCTGCGGGGTGTGAGCGTGAGCGGTTCGGCGATCGGCAACACCTTCACGCATCCGCCGGGACCCGACCGCGACAAGGAACTGGCCTATACCCGCCAGTGGATCGCGCGGGCGGCCGTGCTGGGCGCGCCCCACATCCGGGTGTTCGCGGGTTCGACCAAGGGCGTGTCGAAGGCCGACGCCAAACGCCACACGATCGAGGCACTGGAGGAGATGGGGGAACTGGCCGGTCGACACGGGATCTTCCTCGGCGTGGAGAACCACGGCGGGATCGTCGCGGAGGCCGATGACCTTCTCGACATCGTGCGCGCGGTGAAGAACCCATGGGTCGGGATCAACCTCGACATCGGCAACTTCAATACCGCGGATCCGTACGGGGACTTCGTGAAGTGCGCGCCGTACACGGTGAACGTCCAGTACAAGGGTCTCATGCGGCCGAAGGGATCCAAGGACGTGGTCCCGACGGATCTGCCGAGGGTCGTGAAGATCCTGAAGGATTCAGGATATCAGGGCTGGTTTGTCCTCGAGTATGAGATGCCCCAGGATCCCTACACCAAGGTTCCAGCCCTCCTGCGCGAGATGCGCGCGGCGATCTGACGCTTCGCCTGGCCGGGGCGCTGTGGTTCATCGATCCCTGACAACCTTTACCCGGAAGAAATCGGAAGTGGGGCCATCCACGGATGGCCCGTTGAACTCGAGCCGTGCGTTGTTGCCCGGCAGCGTCGAAACGGATTCCCATCCTTCGACGCCTTGGAGGTTGGTGCGGCGTTGCAGGTGGTAGAGCCGTCCGCGGACCGAGTCGAACCCGAGAACGAAGCCCCGCGCTGGATCCATGCGGACGTCGAGTTGGAGGACCGAAGCCGGATCCTTCGGACTGGTACCGGCCTCGAACTCGCCGAGGCTGGAGATTCCGTCCTGGTCCGGGTCTTCGCCGGCGTCGGCCGGATTCGATGCAGACAGTCCGAGAGCTTCCTCCCAGGAGTCAGGCAGGCCGTCGCCGTCGGTGTCGGGTGCCACGGTCACGACGCGGGAGAAGTCGGCGACGGAATCGATCGGGGCGCGTCCGCCGCGGAAGAAGAGGCTGAGGGGGCCAGGTTGCGTGGCGCGCAGAGTGAGGTCGATCTGGCGCATCTCACCCACGGCCGTCGGGCCGAGGTCAAAGGCCCAAGAGCCATCGGAACTCCTGCGGGTTCTGGCTGGCCCTGTGAAAGACTGAAGCTCCACGCCTTGGGTGGGCGGCAGGTAGAAGGAGAAGTTTGTGGACGTCATGGGGCCGGTATTGGTCATGAGGACGGCGACCGAGAAGGGGCGGCGTTGCGTGGCGGCATCCGTGCCTTCGAACCAAGGTTCGGCGTGGAGGCCGCCGCGAAGGATGGCCCTGCGGAAGGAATCGGGCCCGACAATGGTGGTTCGATTGAAGCTGATGGTGCTGGTCGTCTCCTGGATGGAGACATCGGCGATGTCACCCTCCAATCCGCGGTAACCTGGGGCGCCACCGATCCAGAGGGGGACGCCCCCACCGGCGAGGCGGGTAGATTCGGGGACGATATGGTTGGCCACGAGACGGTCATCGATGAAGACGGCGAGATCGGCGGGAATGGTCTCGGCGGGACGAACCCGAAGGATCACTTCGAGGGAATGCCAGGCGCCGTCGCGGAGGTCGGTGAGGGTGGGTTGTGCGATGTTGTTGGGCGCGAACCCGCGAGCGACGATGAGGCCGTCCCGGAGGACGACATCGAACCTCGTGTTGCCGAGGGGGCGGGCGAAGAGGACATAGGATTCGCTGATATCCCAGTTTCCGAGGGTCCGGAACCAGAGAGTGACGCAGACGTTGGTGGCGGGTTCGACCCTCGCGATATTCCCAGGCACGACGAGGCAGCTGTTCCCTGGGAGTCGGAGGTGTGGAAGGAAGGGGGAGGTGCCAAACTCCGCCTGTCCGACGAGCTGGAGGTCAGGGGCGTTCCGTACGGAACGGAGGTCTCCGCCCAGCCGCCACCAGGTCTCCGGTGCGCCCGTGATGGAGAAGCCGGGGAGCCAGACCGGGGTCGCCCATGCGAGATTGTCGTCGGGCCTGGTCTCGGTGGCGCCGGAGTGAACGGAGGCCCAGTAGATACCCCGGTTCAGGCTGCTGGAAGCGGTCTCGACATCGACGACGAGGTTCGAGCCTGCCGGGAGGGTCGCCGCGAGCACTTCGATCCGGGGACCGCCGGGGGCGTTGGAGCCGAGGATGGACGGACTTCCCAAGGTGGCCCTTGCGACAGTGCTGGTGTGCCAGACCGAAGCTGCGTTGGTACCGGCGGCGAACCGTGTCCGGCCGATCCGGGCAACGACATTCGAGACTTCGGAGGGACCTGGATTGGTGATGACCAGGCGGAGGGCGGTGGGTTCGGTCAGGAGCGTGTAGATCCGTTGCGGAACCTCGAATGCATGGATGCCGATGCCTTGGGATGGACCGACGGTCAGTGCGGCGGAACGGCCGCCGCGGCCGTTGGATGCGGTCGCGACGAGCCTCCACGGGCCAGGCTGTCCGGGGGATGGGACGGCTCCCGTCCACGATCCGTCCGGACCCAGCACGGCCTCACCGGCAGCGACGGCTTCGAGGGCGTCGGCGGTCAGTGGGATCCGGAACGCGGGGTTGGCTGCACCGAGGGTTTCCGGGGCGATAGCCCAGTCGTCCGCGTTCCCGCGGTGAATGGATCCCACGCGCTGATGCGAGAGCTGGAACCCTGCCTGCGGACGGAATCCGGTTGAGAAACCCGGCCAATCCGCGTCCTGGATGCGCGGCTCGGTGAGCAGTGTGGAGGGAATGGCCGATCCAATCGTGAAGACGTCCACGACGTTGCCGGAAGGATCCTTGAGGACGACTCCGGCCGGTCGGCGCAGGTCGGTGGTGCCGGTGGCATACCAACCCAACGTTCGGGCATCGCCATTCAAGTTTCCCCGGTCGATGACCAGCACCCCAAATGCGGGCAGCCGATTGGTGTCCGAGCCAATCCAGGCGGTGAGGGGCGCCGGCCAGCTCTCCCTCGCGAAGATCTCGACGCGCCAGTCCTTGAGGGAGATCTCCGAACCTCGGGTCGATTGGAGCTCGAGGGCGGACGACCTCAGGGCGACTTCCGAGATGACGACCGGGCTGGGGATGCCGGCTCCCGGAAACCACTGCAGCGTCACGCGCTCGCCGTCGGCGGGCATCGGGCTGCCGTTGGGTGCGACGGCCTGGATGGAGACCGGGAGCGAGGTTCCGGCCGGTGCTTCGGTCGGCAGGCCCGTGACATCCAGGGAGGCGATGGTTAGAGGCGAATCGTTGTCTTCGATCAATCCGACGCCGCCTTCCAACGGAGGCAGCAGGTCCTGCCTGGAGGCGGACGGAACCGTACCCACGATGCGGAACCACTCGGTCGGTTCGGGGATGGAGTCCCCCAGGACGTCGACCTCGATCTGGCCCACGGATCCCGGTTTCAGGACAAGCGACCCGGAGGTTGCGACGTAGTCCTGTCCGGCGATGGCGGTGCCGTTGGTCGTGGAATACTGAAGCGTGGTGGTGATGTCGGTCGGCCGCGACAGCGACACCGGGAAGGCGATCCGGCGGACTTCCTGGTCGGCTTCGATGATGCGGGGCGAGCCCACGACGGCCCTGGGTGCCGGATCGTCATCCGTGATGGCAAGGGCGTTGGTCGTAGTGCTGACGGAGAGGCCGGTCATGTTCTCGAAGCGGATCTGGAACTCCTCGGTTTGGATCTCGCGGATGTCATCGCCGGCAATCTCGACTCGTATCCACTGCCGCTGGCTTTGCGGCGGGAAGACGAGTGTCTGGCGCCCGGGGATGAAGTCCCGGCCGGGAGTGGCTTTCGCGATTCCCGTCCTGCGGCCGCTTTCCTCGACGATCACATCCAGCCTGGCTTCCTGGCTGAGCGGTTCCCGGAGCACGACGGGGACCTCAACGACCCGGATGGCGTCGTCGCCCTCGAAGATCTGGACGTTCTGGAGTTCGGTGTTTCCAGGGCCGACCGACCAGACGGTCGACACGGTGTTGTTGTCGGGGATGCCATCGGCTGTGTCGGCGAAGGTCTGGGCGGAGAGCGTGTTGGTACGGGGTACCGAGAGCGTCAGGGTGAAGGAGAGATCAACGGTCGATCCAGGAGCAAGGGGTTCGACGTCCTGCCAGTTGATGGCGCCTGTGACTGCATTGCCGGAGGTCGCGATGGTGCCCCGGGAAGCCTGGAGTTGGGCGGGAGACCATACGGGGTTGATGTTGAACTGCATCCTGGGTTTGGCCATCGGCACCGTCCCGAGATTCGAGATCCGCAGGGCGAAGGGCGTGGGTACGCCGACATAGCCCGTGACGGAGGCCCCGGAGGTCCACTCGAGTTGCAGGTTTCCCGGGCAGCGGCCGTTGGAGCCGGCGCCCAGGCTCGCCGTGCGCGGGGTGGGGATGTTGTCGTTATTGTGGACCTGGACTTCGTCCATCCAGCCGTTGAACGGGACACCGACGCTGGCGTCGTCCGGTCCAGGACCGCCCAATCGCAGTTCGCCGCCAGGCCAGGAAGGAAGGTTCGTGGGGAACTGGAAGCGGGCGGTCTCGGTTCCGTTCACGCGCAGGAAGGCCGTGGCATGGCCCAGATCGAGTTCGACCAGACTCCAGACGTCCGAGGGCAGATTGACGCCGCCGTCGATCCAGCCGCCGGAATCGGTAGGCAAGCCCGGGATGCCGGCCGCGCGAAATCGAAGGCGGCCCGGGGTTCCCGGGCGGAATGGGTCGAGGGATCGACCGTCGCGGGCCAGCCAGATCTGAGGCGAGTTGCTGCTGCCGGGGGCGGGCTTGAGTGAAAGCAGGATCTGTCTTCCGTCCTGCACGTTCATCGGCTTCACCCAGGCTTCGAGCCCCACCCGGGCGCCCGGGTTTGGTGGAAGCGGGAAAGCCACGCTCCCCGAGTTGGGAAACCCGAATCCGGTTCCCGCGACGCCTTGATCGATGAGTACGGAGCCGGTGGTGGTCCACGGCGCTCGCGACAGACGTTCAACGCCGGATGCGTCGGCGGCGAGCCACGCGAAGGACCCGGCGGTGGTTGCATGGCAGGGGCTGTTCGCGATGACCAGCAGGGCGACGGATTCGTTGCGGTCGGATGTGTCCGCGATGAGTGCCGCCGGGCTGCCCCAGATCCTGAGCGTGCACGCTGTGACGGAGGGAAAGGGTGAAACAGGCCCTTCCAGTTCGATGTAGGCGGATTCCCCTGCGTCGAGGTCGGGCAGCGGAAACTCCCCACGCGTCATCGTGACCGGTTCCCCATTCACCGTGATCCGGCTGAAGGGGTTCGAAGTGAACGGGGCCGTCGACCAACTGATGTCGGTGATGGATCGTTGGGTGGCGCGTTCGGTTCCGATGTTCCGGACGATGCAGGTCCATCGGCCGACGGTGCCGGGCTCGAGGAACTGGTCGCCGACGAGGTCGGATATCTCCAGATCTGGAGCGCATCGTCCGGTGCTGCCTGCCTGGGCCAGCGCGAGGATGTCGGCCGCCGACAAGGCTTCGTTGTAGAAGCCGATCTCGTCGAGGTCGCCACCCAGCG
Source organism: Limisphaerales bacterium (assembly GCA_965284395.1). GTDB lineage: Bacteria > Verrucomicrobiota > Verrucomicrobiia > Limisphaerales > UBA9464 > UBA6176. The sequence goes on from OZ260084.1 coordinate 4,273,960, forward strand.
GGGAATCACCCGGGGTCGACGGATAGGCGTTGTTGCCGAAGGTGATTCCCTCCAGGGGCGGGTCGGCCCGGACTCCGACCGGGCCGGATGCGACCTCGAGGCCGTCCACGTACACGAGTGCCTGCTCGGGTGACACGACGACGGCCACGTGATGCCAGTAGCCGATTTCGAGGAGGGGTTCGCTGGTCAGTTCACCGGCGCGGTCGTGACTGAACTGGACCTGGCCAGAAGGCGAGACACGAAGCCGGAGCAAAGACGGTACGCTCGCGAGTATCGTGCCCCAACGGTCGTGGCCGCCGGCCTCGGGTGGGAGGCGCCGAACCCAGCAATCGATCGTATAGGAAGGACCGGGTCGCCAGCCGAAAAGCGGGTGGAACAAGCCTGGCGCATCCTTGTTGAACCGGTAGCCGACCCCGACCTTGCCATCGGGAATCTGCTCCAGACGGAGGTGGTAGAATCCCCGTTCGCCATTGATCCGATTCAGACCTTCTCGTTCTCCGGTCAACCAGGCCCGAAGGTTTGGCGTGACCGGGACGCATTGACCGAGGACCTGGGCCCGAAGGTGCTCAAGCGGGATCCAGCTCAGCAGAAGTAAAAGTCCCAAGAACGTTCGACGCAGCGCTGGCGGGTGACGAAAGGAGTGTCCGGGGTTCATCGGAATGTCGCGGCATTGACCGTTTCGGCCGCGATGGGGTCAAGCCGACAGTGGCTGAACGGGCATGCCCGGACGCATTGTGACACAGCGACCGAAACCAACGGGGTGGCGGCGTCCCCGTCGCCGTTTCAGAGCCGTTTTCAGTCTTCCAGGCTCCCTGGCGCGTCGGGCGCAGGCGAGGAATGCGGGGAGGTGGACGTCACGGTTCTCGGATCCGGAAGAAGACATGCCCCTCGCGCCCGAGCGGTCCCGGTTCAAACAAGTGATTGGTTCTCCCGATCGTTCCCGAGGACGCCGGGGCCCAGTCGACAAAGTCGGCCGAACGTTCGAGCACCCACGAGCGACCTTCGGGACCGTTGATCGACAGCCGACTCCCCGAGACGCCCGTTTCGAACCCGCCAAGCGGCAGGAGTGTCAACCCGGCTCCGCCCGAAGGAACCCACTCCCGGTTTACGAAACCGAATTGCGCGTCACTTCCTCGGTGACGCAGCCACGCCACCCGTCCGTCCAGCAACTCCACCATGGCCACGGACGGCTCACGTGCATAACCGCCCGAGCGGTGCAGCCGGGTCTCCCACCGGAGTTGACCTTCGGGCGTGAGACAGCGGAACCAGAGTTCGCCATTCAGGGCTCCGCCCCGGGCCACGCCGGCCACCAAGAAATTCCGATCCCCAAGTTCCAGGGCGGCGTGCGCTTCCAAGGTGGCCTCGCTCGATTGGATCCGGTAGCGCCAAAGCTCCCTGCCGTCAGCGTCGATCCTGATGGCGAAGCCACGTCCAGGATTGTAGCCGACCGCCGCCACGATCAAGCCTCCATCCTTTGTCTCCTTCGCGTCCATGACCTCCGCAGGAAGCTCACCTACCCAGTCCTCCACCACCGTTTCCCAGAGTGGTGTTCCTGATCCATCAATGCAGAGGATCCACGGGAACGAGCGCTCTCCCCGTTGGGTCATCCCCGCCAGGACAAACCTGTCGTCCGAGTATCGGATCAGCCGGCGGAAATCATCGATGCCTTGTCCCCCGTACGACTGCTCCCAGATCGGAGCTCCGTGCATGTCGACGCGCATCGCCCACCCGTCGGTCCTTCCGTATGCCGGACTGGTCTTGCCCGGGCCCGGCGCCAGCGAACTGGTCCCGACGAGCATCAGGTCTCCCCCCGTCAACTCCACACAGCCTTCGGCGATGCTTTCCTGGCGGTTCCCCCCAGGGTTCGCCGTCGCCTGGCCGTGATCCAACACGACGTACACTTCCGTTGGCCCCTGCTCCCGTATCCAGGCGACAACGGGAAGCCCATGAACACCCGGCATCGACGTGTACGCTGAACCCACCATCAGGATCCGGCCGTCGGCGAGAGGTGCGGCGCTGCCTACCCGTTGGAACGCAGGACTCGGCAACCGCCATAACGTTTGGCCGTTCCCATCCAACCTCACCTGCGGGACATCCCACCCTCCCCGCCCCTCGTGGAACAGGTAGCCTCCGTCCGGAACAGGAATCAGCTCGGTCTTGACGTTGTACCGGGCTCCGATAAGTGCCGTCGGAGTGACTGCCAGAGGCTGCGCTTCAGCAGCGCGCACGTTCACAAGCAACGAGGCGTGATGGCATGCGAGGAAACTTCCGACGATCCAGCCACGCATGACCCTGGCCCACGCCCGGCCGCCGACCGCCCGGCACCAACCCTGCACCCCGACAGGTGCCCGAACACGCTCTCCAGGCTTCGGGATGGAAGGGGTTGTCATGGTCGAAGCAGATACCAGCGCTGCGTGGGCATTGCAAGGTGCGACAGGGACTGGGGCGTGCTCCGAGTGTGTTTAGCCCCGTTCAGCGCCTGCTCGCCCCCTCCATCCGTCCGATCTCGACCCGGTAGCCAACCCTGCGAATTCGCACTGTTCGAAGGCGCGCATCCGGGCCTTTGGCGGAGGAGTTGGACGGCCTCCGCAAGCGGGTGCAGGCCCAACATTCCGGTCTTTCGCTCACCGCGTTGTACAAGGTCCTCGAAAAGCTGAGGGAAGGGGCGAATCGCTCGTTGGTTGCCCAAGGGGCATAGCACTAGACGGGCTGCCGCTTCCCGTACCGTTTGGATGCGCCGAAGCTCAGTCTTCCAGGATCTCGACGCGTCGGGCGTAGGGGAGGAACGGGTGGAAGTGGACGACGCAGAAGACATCCCGTTCGTGTCCGTCCTGAGTCCGGATGCTGACGATGTAGCCAGCGGTGTTCCACCGCTTCCGGACCTTCCGGTGGATTGGAAAGCCAAGAGCGCGCCGGATGAACAGCACGGACTCGTGCCGCTGGGCAAACGCCCGGATGATTTGCAAGCGCACCGGGCCCGGTCGGATCAGGAGGCTCAGGAACAGAGTCACGGGAACGGCCAGGATCAGGAGTTCCGTGGTTGAGATGATGACTCCGGCTACTGGCATACCCTTGGTTCGTTGATGGACCCTGACCGCTCGGCGGCAACGAGAGGATTCTGTTGCGGGACGGGGGGCGACGCAACGCCGCGACTCCTACGCGGCGGGATTGCGGATCATCACCGGGTGAGGTCACCCGGCCTACAGCCTGGTGGATTGTAGGCCGCGTGCCCCCACGCGGCGGAATGCGGATCATCGCCGGGTGAGGTCACCCGGCCTACAGCTCGGTGGATTGTAGGCCGCGTGCCCCCACGCGGCGGGATACGGATCATCGCCGGGTGAGGTCACCCGGCCTACAGCCTGGTGGATTGTAGGCCGCGTGCTCCCACGCGGCGGGATACGGATCATCGCCGGGTGAGGTCACCCGGCCTACAGCCTGGTGGATTGTAGGCCGCGTGCCCCCACGCGGCGGAATGCGGATCATCGCCGGGTGAGGTCACCCGGCCTACAGCTCGGTGGATTGTAGGCCGCGTGCCCCCACGCGGCGGGATACGGATCATCGCCGGGTGAGGTCACCCGGCCTACAGCCTGGTGGATTGTAGGCCGCGTGCTCCCACGCGGCGGGATACGGATCATCGCCGGGTGAGGTAACCCGGCCTACAGCCTGATGGATTGTAGGCCGCGTGCCCCCGCGCGGCGGATTGCGGATCATCACCGGGTGAGGTCACCCGGCCTACAGCCTGGTGGATTGTAGGCCGCGTGCCCCCACGCGGCGGATTACGGATCATCGCGAGCCAATCGGGAGGTCGCGCAGCCCGCGGAATTGGGGCACCAACACCGTGAAATCCAACAAGCATAAGGAACCACGACCCATCACTACCTGATCTCCTCGCGCAAGATCGCCAACGGCAAGTTCGTTGCGGAGCCCGGCCCGGTGCGCTTCCACGAACAGTCGCTTGGCTTCCTCCTCGGCCGTCCAGCGTGGGCGCTGGCCGTAGCCGGGCGGGCGGCTGAGGAGGACCATGCGGCCGCTGTAGCCGAAGATCGCGACGGTTTCCGTTTCCGGCGATTCACCGAAGGGGCCGGCGACGACACCCCGCGCCCCTTGCGGGCTATTGTTGATCAGTTCCGTGGTCCACGGGTCGTCGCCGGTCTCTTCGAACCGCTGCAGTCGTCACGTCCGGATTGCCGTGGATCAAAGAAAAATCGCCACGACCCGGTGCGGTGAGGTCGCACCCAGGTCGTGGCGATCGCGTGTCAGTTCCGACGCTCCGGATCAGTCGATCCGATAGAAGGCCTGGCCATCCCCGATGGGAATGGTCAGGACCTTGAAGACAGGCGGCCCCGTGGATTCGAAGGCTTGTCCGGATCAAGGTTCATTCGGGGGCGCGGGTTGACGGTGTCTGGTTTCGCGCCGCCTTCGATGACTCTTGGTAGGCCTTGGTCTCCTGTTGGATGAGGGCGTGGTAGGGGCGCAGTCGCTCCTCCCGGTATAGGTGCCGCCCGGTCGCCATGAAAAGGACGGTCAAGGTCAGCAGGCTGGTGATCGGCCAGAAATGGCGTCCTACATCGGAGTCCGCTGCGCCAATCTCTCGCTTGAGGAGGACGAGGGCGACCGCCGCGCAGACCACGCCGGCAAGGATGGAGAGCGTCAACGCAGTGGTTACTCCGGGTCTGGGGAGCGTGAAGTACACCAGGGGGCCAGCGGCGAACTGGGCCACCGAGACGTGGAGGGTGGCTCGGTAGAACAGTCTCCGCAGCTGAGGTCGGGTGAAGCCGGGCAGGAACTCTTCGACGGGGAAGCCCGGGCGGCCGAACCAGGCGCCCAGGAAAAGTGCGGTGACTGCCAGCGAGGCCAGGAGGAAATGCAGGTACCGGGGGAAGACATTGGGCATCCAGAGTGCAGAGAAGAACCCGCGCACCTCGGCCCATCGCTCCGGGAACAGCATCAGGTTGGCGTTGACGAGGAAGATGAACGGGATGGCGAGGAACAGCAGGACGGGCAAGGTGCCCAGGGCGAGATGCCAGCGCTTCCGGTCGGCAAGCCAATCCCATGAGTACTTGTGCGCGTAGGTCAGCAGGAAGGCACCCGTGACCAGCGGGATGACTGCGACCCAAGCAAGGCCTGTGAGGGAGTTGGCCGTGTAGAACTGGACCGTGTGCAGGAGGTTCATGGCCAGCAGCGGCCCGACTCCCATGACGACGGCCAGGCTCTTGTTGACGGTAATGGTGCGACCGATGGCCCGGGCGAGTGCGTCGTAGGCGGGGCGGCGGAGTCCGAGGAATTCGAACAGGAGGGCGAAAATGGATCCGCCGACCATCAGGTTCACGAAGAGGATGTGCAGGATGAAGAACAGGACCAGCAACACTTCCAGCAACGCCCTCGGTACGGGCAACGGCAGGGGCAGGTCATGGGGAATCGGCATGGCTTGGGTTGGATTCATGTTCATCATTCGATGGCTTCTGTCGGCCTCGTGGCCTGGAAGGTCGCCTGGCGGCGGAGTTCTTCGTCGGTGAGTTTCGGTGCGGGCTGGATGCCGGCGACCTGCGCACCGGCGAGGGGCGCCGTCTGTCCATGTTGTTCGATCAGCCACCCTGCCAGGGCGTCGAGTTCGGCTTCATTGCCGGGAAACGGAGGCATGAAGGGGCGGGGCACGTGCATGTCACGGATGTAGTTGGCGACCGCGCTCGAATCCCACGGCCCAGGCCCGAACATCTTTGCCAGCCGGACATCGATGCTGTTCATGCCCCGCAAGGTGTGGCAGCGCGTGCACGCGAGGAGGAATACCTCGCGTCCGGCCGCAGTCCGGGTTTCCGGAGTGATGAGGCGGACCCGCGCGTAGGTCGCGTGGGGCAGGATGCCATCCCGGCGCAGGAGGGCCACGTCCTCCTGCCGGACGCCATTTGCGTAGAGGTAGTTTGCGATCGCGTACGGTTTGCGGATGAACTCCCGGACCCGTTCGAAATAGCCGAGCAGGAGCAAGGATGCGGCGAAGGGGAGCGCGAGAACCAGGCGCGGCATCCGGCGCGGAAGCAGGACGCCGAAGATGGAAAGGAGGAGGATGCCCCCGACGATGCTGATGGCCACGATCTGGAGGTTGGCGTGCCATCGGGTGAAATCCTGGGTGGTGAGGGCGGTGGGGATGTTGGCCGCAGACCATTCCGGGATCCGACGCCAGTACCACCAGGCTCCTCCTGCGCAGACCGGGGTCCAGGCGAGGACCCAGCCACCAAGAGCGCGCACGATTCGCGGGCGGAAGTCACCCGACTTCCGGGTGAAGAAGAGCGTCAGTGCCCAGCCCAGCAACCCGGCGGAGACCATGGCGAACCCTGTGCGGAAACAGAGTTGGGGGAGGTAGAGCGGATTGAAGACTCCCGTCAGCAGGCTGGGTTTGTTGCGCCAGTCTCCGGTGCTCATCATGAATCCAAGGATCGCGACGATGAGAGCCATGGTGATCCACGAGAACAGGCTGAGAAAGAGGCCGAGGCGGATGTGGGCCCGCTTGCGTGCTCCCTGCCAGCGTTTCCAAAGGAGGTAGTACGCGAGGATCAGACAGACCTCGGTGATGAACACCAACCACTCGGTGAACCAAGCCCAGAAGAAAACCCGGAGCAGGCTGCCGATCGCGCTGGGGTTGACGAGGCTGGTCGTGATCCAGATGCCAACCCCGGTCATGGCTCCCACGGTCGTCGTGATGACGAAACAGAACGTGAGGAACCGATAGGCAAAGTCATCCCAGCGCCGGTCGCCCGTCCGCTCCCCCCACCATTCGAGGACCGTGATCAGCGGCATCGCGCCGACGGCCAGTCCGTGATTGATCAGCACATGCAGGATCGCCACCACCGCGACCAGCATCCGGTTGCCCATTCCATCGATATGGAAGATCGGAAAATCCATGGGGCCGTATCTGCCTCATGTGGACCTGTTCGGGAATGCGGCACCGTGTCGCGTGGCGCTCTGCCGCGCGACGAAATCCCGCGTGGCGAATTGCCACGTTGCGGTGGGAGAGAGGCCGCCTGAGTCCGTCGGATGATCCATCTGCGCACCGGGCCCGGCCGGATCAGGAGGCTCAGGAACAGGGCGGCGGGGTACGGATCATCGCCGGGTGAGGTCACCCGGCCTACAGCCTGCCGGATTGTAGGCCGCGTGTGCTCCTACGCGGCGGGATGCGGATCATCGCGAGCCAATTGGGCGGTCGCGCAGCCCGCGGAATTGGGGCACCAACACCGTGAAATCCAACAAGCATAAGGAACCATGACCCATCATTACCTGATCTCGTCGCGCAAGGTCGCCAACGGCAAGTTCGTTGCGGAGCCTGGCCCGGTGCGCTTCCTGAAGACCAAGGTAGGCGCGCTGCCCAATCCTTCCGACGAGATGAAGTCCGCGGCCTGGGTTGAGGAGGTGCGCGATCTCGCCGATGGCATTGCGGACAGCCGGATCGGGGAAGCGGGCGATGTCCTGATCTATATCCATGGCTACAACAACACTCACGAGACGATCCTGAAGCGCCATCAGTACCTCGAGGAGGATCTCGCCGCGGAGGGGTTCAGAGGCGTGGTGGTTTCCTTCGACTGGCCGGCTGAGGATTCAACCCTCAATTATCTCGAGGACCGTTGGGATGCGGCCGCGGTGGCGACCAAGCTGGTGTCCCACGGGATCAAGCTTCTGGCCAGTGGCCAGGAGGCGGGCTGCGAGACGAACGTCCATCTGCTGGGACACTCGACCGGCGCCTATCTCATCATGGAGGCGTGCGCCCAGGCGGACAAGAAGGGCTCCCTGTTCAAGGAGGATTGGCGGATCGGGCAGGTGGCCCTCATCGGGGGCGATGTCTTTTCAGCTTCCCTCGCTGTCGATAGTTCCTGGGGCGGACCCCTGTTTGAGCACGCCTTGAAGATCACCAACTACTCGAATCCGTTCGACCATGTGCTCGCGGTTTCGAACGCGAAGCGGTTGGGCACTTCGCCCCGGGCCGGCCGGGTGGGGGCACCGGAGCGGAACTGTCATCCGAAGGTGGTGAACGTGAACTGCGGCGAGTATTTCGAGACGCTCAATCCCAAGAAGGAACGGTTTGAAGGGACCTTTGCCCACTCGTGGCATATCGGGAACCGGGTGTTTGCCCGCGATCTGGCCATGACCCTGACCAGCGGAATCGACCGCAATGCCATCCCCACCCGGAAGGTGGGTGCCGACGGACAGTTGCATCTCAAGAATGGAGCCCGGCCCAAGTACTTCAACCTGTGGGACGAAACCACCGGGCGGTGAAGGCATCCGGATGCGGTTGTTGGAGGCCCCGGGCCTCCTCTTCGGACGTTCAGCGTGGGCGACCGTAGCCGGGCGGGCGGCATGAGGAACCATGCGACCGCTGTGATGCCTTCACGGCATCCAGCGGAATGTGGCTGCGGATCTGGAGGGGAGAACAGCCTCAGCGACGGTGCCGCGCCAGGAGAAGGACAATGGCCTCGGATTGGCCTGTGGATTCGCCGCCACCAGGACGAAACCGCCATCGGGATTGCGGAAGGCAACGTTTGGCGGCGCGCCACGGGGCAGATGTGTTGCAATCCGGACAGCGCCCGGCTGTATGAATCTCATGAACTGGCCGTAGAGGTAGTAGTCGGCACGGTATCGCGTTTCGAGCGTGTCGCGGTTCAGCACGATGATGGTGGGGGCGCAATCATGGAATCCCGACACGTTGGGTTTGCCTTGGTCATCAATCATGGTCACCCAGGCGTTGTAGCTGCCTGCCCAGTTGCGGAAGTAGGAGATGATTTCGGCGGCACCTTTCGATCCATAGACGGACCCCTCGGTGAAATGGATGGTTTTGTCCGGGAACTGGCGGTGGAGTTTGGACATCGCTTCAGGCCGGCCCTCGTAGAGGTGGAAGGCACTCCCGCCGACGAACGGTTCCGCGAGCGGATCCCGCAAGATGGTCGCTGGAAATTCCGGGTTGTTGAAGTTGTGGTCGAAGATCCAGATGGCCGTGTCGATACCGCGTGCGCGGAACAGCGGGCCCAGATGGTGGCGGATGAAGTCGCGTTGTTCGAGGGCGGTCCAGAGACAGGTCGGATAGGCTTCGGGACCGAATTCGGGCTCGTTCTGTATCGTGAGGGCATGGATCGGAATGTCTTCCTGACGGTAGGCTTCGATAAAGCGGACGAGGTACTCGGCGAAGACCGGGTAATACTCCCGGCGAAGCCTTCCGCCGCCGTAGCGTCCGTTGGTCTTCATCCAAGGTGGTGGCGTCCACGGGGAGGCGATGAACTTCAGGCCCGGGTTGGAGCGTTGGGCGAGCTTGATCACCGGCAGCACGTATTCCCGGTCCCGGTCGATGGAGAAGCGCTCGAGTCGCGGGTCCTCCTCTCCCGGTGGCATATCGTCATAAGTGTAGAAGGGGCCGGGGGCGAAATCGGAGGTGCCAATGCAGAGGCGCATCAGGTTCATGCCAATCCCGCGCTCCGGGTGCACGAGACTCTCGATCACCTTCTCCCGCTGTGCCGGCGGCAGCAGGCTGAGGTTGTAACATGTGCTGTGTTCGAGGGAACTGCCCAAGCCAAGCACCGGTTGGTACGCGGTGGTCTCGTCGATCTGGATGATCCCACGCCCGGGCGGTGGGCTTCGTCGAAACTGCAGGTCGGGCTGGGGCGAGAGGCGGCTTACGCCGTCCTCCGACGAGAGCCACCAGTGGATCCGTACACCGGCCGGTTGCTGGCTTTGACTTTCCCCGGCCCGTTCCGCGGCCGAATCCTTGGAGGACGTGCTGACTGAGGCTGATCGTGTGCCGCACCCGGAAGCAAGCAACCCAAGCGCCGCGATGAGCAGGCCCAGCATGGACATGAGCTGGTTGCGCGCGGCTCGGGCACCATTCCCGGCCCGCTTCGTTGCGTCGCGTAACATGTTGTGGATGGGGATGATCGCGAAAGCAGTTGATGGGGGTTCCACGAGATGATCCTTGGATTCCGAGAGGGGGTACGCCTGCCATCCGAACCATGCTACTGCGGGCCAGCCTTTGTGAGGCGGTAAAAGCCCGAGCCTTGATCGAGCCCAACGATGATCGGGGAAGCCCCAGGGACGGTCGTCCAATCGCCCGCCTCCAAAGTCGCACGGGTCTGTAATTGGTAGCCCGCGGCATCCCACGACAGGTGGAGCTCGGCACCGACGCGCGCGAAGGTGATTCGCGGATCAATGGGAGCGCCGGGCAAGGCGACCACTCCCGAGAACGGGGTCGTGGTAAACTGGTTCGCGTCCGGCTTCAGGTAGCTCGCGGCGACGACGGAGAAATCCCCAGCTGGCAGACTCAGCCCACTCAGATCGAATGCGAACCGGCCGAGGGTTGGGTCAGCATCCAACGGGCCGTTATCGGCGAACGTTCCGAGCCACTCCGCTCCCTGTGGTGAGAACCCGGCTGCGGCTGCGATGGGGTCTGCGCGATAGAGATCGAGTAGGGCAACCGGTTGACCCGCAGGTGGGACGGCCCGGAACGCCCCCCGCAGCAGGCTGCGCGTGCTGCCGGCGTCCAGGGCGGGTGCGATATCAGCCGTTCCCCCGGCCAACTCTCCGGCGAGCGATTGTTCAACCGCGTTGAACAGGGGGTCCCCGCCATTGTTTGTCAGGCGGTTGCCCCGCAGATCCAAGTGACGGTTGGGGCCATGGTTGAAGAGATACCCCGTGGCATTGGCAATCCAGTTCGCCTCAGCGGCGTCCGCGGTGCCATTGAGGTCGGTTCCGGCGCGCAGTCGGATCGCCCGTGTCCGAAACACCTTGTTCACGGGCAGGGCGGTGGTGCCGTCGCCGGCCACCCCGACCCGATTTCCCGCGAAAATGACATCCTCGGCGTCGCCGTAGAACTCGATCACGTCGTCCTTCATCCCACCGATGACGTTGGCCTCGTCGGCATCCGCGACGCCGTCGCCATTGGTCCCGATCAGGATCGTGCCGGCCAGTCCGGCACCCTCGATGGCGTCTCCCTCGAGCTCCAGACGGATCTCCTCCGGGGGAAGGGTGCGACCGTCGGGCAGCACACCGATGAGATTTCCCGAGACCCGGATGTCGCGGGTGTCCTCGAACTGCACGGCGATGGCGAGGGCCGCGAAGACGTTGAACTCGGATCGATCATCCACTCCATCGCCATTTGTTCCGAACACATGACCTCCCTCGCTGCCGTACGCGGCAAGGCCCACTTCTCCGCCGGGTGAGAGTTGGCCGTCGGGAGCGATCCCAAACCAGCATCCGCTGACCTGTCCCCCGGACGAGCCGGCTCCAAATTGAAGTCCATAGGTTTCGGACGCCCCGCTGGTCAGGATGCTGAAGCCGCGCAACCGGACGTCGGCGGCGCGGATCAGGAACGAATAGTCCGGTGGTGCGTCCGCTCCAGGGCCGGCTTCTAGGTTCCGCGCGTCCAGGACCAGCCTCAGGGTTGCGTTGTTCGCGTCCGTGATCGGATTGGAGTTCGGCTTGGCACCCGCCTGGGTGAATCCATCGATCAGGACCCCGCCAGCAAACAGGCCTGGAAATCCTCCAGCAGGTGCCGCGAGCACGTGCGGCCCAGCCCCTGGAATGGCAAACCGGATCTCGTTCCTGCCCTCCTCCTCGGTGAATTCATCGACCCAAACTGATTCTCCAACAGACCAGGGACGACCCAGGACGGGTGCTTCCGGAGATGATGCGAACTCCTGGTTCAGGAACAGCAACGCCTCGGTGAAGGTCAGCTGGCCATCGGCGGTGGTGTCGTTCGCCGTGGAATTGACGGTGATGCGATACGAATGTCCGCAGGCGGGTTGAACGACAAGGAGCGTGGATGCGAGGGCAGCCATCATGCCGGAGGTTGTCTGTTTCATGGGAATCAAGCTATGGGATCGTGTGTCTCGGACAATGTTGTTGTGATGTGAAACGGATTCGCCACGACCCGGTGTGGTGAGGTCGCACCCGGGTCGTGGCGATCGCGTGTCAGTTCGGACGTTTCGGATCAGTCGATCCGATAGAAGGCCTGGCCATCCCCGATGGGCACCGTCAGGACCCGCGTCACGCCGTCATCCGAGGGTGTACCCTCGACCGGCGACCAGTCGCCGCCGATGCGATCGGTCCGGCGGAGTGGGCCTGCACCACTGGGCCAGGCGAGGGTCATGGAGGTCGCGTTGCGTCGGAGGACCGACAGCGCGACCGTGCGTGTGGTGAAGGTGGCCTTGTAGCCCTGGCGGCCTTCCGCGACGGCGGCGGGCGAGTTGCCGCCGAGGTTCACGGTGTAACGGCCGGCGGGCAGCACCCAGGTCCGCGTGGCGGAGTGGGCGGTGGCGTTGTCGAGGTGATCGAGGTACGTGACGTCCTCGGCCCACTCGATGTTGCCGCGATTGTTGAAGGTGTGGTCCTGATCGAGCGTGGTGCCGTCGGCGTTGGTGATCGTGCCGGCATCGGTGTCCCAACCGCGATAGAGCGAGAAGGACGGGAAGAGGTTGGTGCCGGCGAGGCGTGCGGGATCCGCGGCGCTGGGCCAGGGCACACCAGCGGCGCTCTCGAGCGTGAGCGTGAGGGCGACGGGTTCGGTGAGGTCGAGCTGCACCCAGGCGGACGTGTGGGTCCAGCCCTTGGCGGTCTCGGGGAAGGAATCTTCATCCCAGCTCCAGGCACCGACGTGGGCGGGCTGGGTCTGGGCGGCGGCGTTGGCGCCGAGGGCGACGGACCAGGCGTAGGGGATGCCGACGGCGTTGAAGTCGACGGGCCGGAGGACGGCGTTGGCGATCGGCCCGGAGACGGGCTTGGTGGTGAAGGTGGCCTTGTAGCCCTGGCGGCCTTCCGCGACGACGGCGGGTGAGTTGCCGCCGAGGTTCACGGTGTAGCGGCCGGCGGGCAGCACCCAGGTCCGCGTGGCGGAGTGGGCGGTGGCGTTGTCGAGGTGATCGAGGTACGTGACGTCCTCGGCCCACTCGATGTTGCCGCGGTTGTTGAAGGTGTGGTCCTGGTCGAGCGTGGTGCCGTCGGCGTTGGTGATCGTGCCGGCGTCCGTGTCCCAACCGCGATAGAGGGTGAAGGACGGGAAGAGGTTGGTGCCGGCGAGGCGTGCGGGATCCGCGGCGCTGGGCCAGGGCACACCAGCGGCGCTCTCGAGCGTGAGCGTGAGGGCGACGGGTTCGGTGAGGTCGAGCTGTACCCAGGCGGACGTGTGGGTCCAGCCCTTGGCGGTCTCGGGGAAGGAGTCTTCATCCCAGCTCCAGGCACCGACGTGGGCGGGCTGGGTCTGGGCGGCGGCGTTGGCGCCGAGGGCGACGGACCAGGCGTAGGGAATGCCGACGGCGTTGAAGTCGACGGGCCGGAGGACGGCGTTGGCGATCGGCCCGGAGACGGGCTTTGTGGTGAAGGTGGCCTTGTAGCCCTGGCGGCCTTCCGCGACGACGGCGGGCGAGTTGCCGCCGAGGTTCACGGTGTAGCGACCGGCGGGCAGCACCCAGGTCCGCGTGGCGGAATGGGCCGTGGCGTTGTCGAGGTGGTCGAGGTACGTGACGTCCTCGGCCCACTCGATGTTGCCGCGGTTGTTGAAGGTGTGGTCCTGGTCGAGCGTGGTGCCGTCGGCGTTGGTGATCGTGCCGGCGTCCGTGTCCCAGCCGCGATAGAGGGTGAAGGACGGGAAGAGGTTGGTGCCGGCGAGGCGCGCGGGATCCGCCGCGCTGGGCCAGGGAACGCCGTCTACGCTCTCGAGCGTGAGCGTGAGGGCGACGGGTTCGGTGAGGTCGAGCTGCACCCAGGCGGACGTGTGGGTCCAGCCCTTGGCGGTCTCGGGGAAGGAATCTTCATCCCAGCTCCAGGCGCCGACGTGGGCTGGGCCGGTGTGGGTGGATTCGTTGGCGCTGAGTTCAATGTGCCAGGCATACGGGATGCCAATCGGACTGAACTCGACGGGCTCGGCGTCGTGGGCGAGCAGGTGATTCCCGAGCAGCGCGGCTAGGCCGCCTACTGCCGGGATCAGGCACCGGAGTGCCTGGATCGAACGGATTCGTTTCATGACTTTGTGTTCTGGATTGCGAGTGAAAGGGAGTGGGCGGGCTCACCAGGTGCGACGGAGCCGGAACCAGGCGGCATCGGGACCGGCTGTGGGCACATCGGCGACGGATTCGTCACCGTCGCTGGATTGGGTTTCGGCGACGGTCCACGGTCCGAATGGCGAGTTGGAGTATTCGAGGACCCATCCGCCTGCACGATTCGGCCAGTTCAGGCGGAGGCCGGAAGGGAGTAGTTGGTGGCGGAGGGCCGGGGCTGGTTCGTCGCCGTCGGGGTTTCCGTCCTGATTGCGGTCGATACCCAGCAGCGGTCCCTGGGACGGAAGCCCGGCGAGGAACGTCAGCGCATCGTCGGGACCCATCAGAGCGAGGACTTCGGCCCGGGAGAGGGCCGGGTCGGAGGCGCGGTCGGGAACGTAGGCCTGGATCCGGGGATCGAACTGGAATCGGCGGGTCCGTCCCTGGATCGATCCGTGGGCGACGAGGCTGCAGCGGTTGGTGAAGGTGGCCTGGGTCTCGATGGTGGCGAGCGCTGCGAGAAGCGAGGCGTTGGAGCGGTCGGCGGAAGTGAAGGTGCGGTTCCATCCGACGGCCGGATGGGTCCCGGTGTCGAAGCAGAAGACGTAGCTGGTGACGTCGGCGAAGTCCTGTCCGCCCAGTTCGTCGAGTTCGTAGAAATGGACGGTCGGCAGGAATTGATTTCCGACGGTTCCGTCGTGTCCGAGGCCGAATCCGGTCAGGTTGGTGGCGCCGTTGCGGGAATCGAGCAGGGCGCGCTGGTAGGTCGTCTGGAGTGGCGGGGTCTTTATCGACTGGATTCCCCCGAAGTTGCGCAGGTCGTCGATGTTGTTGTTCGAGCCGATCGCGCCCGCGTGGCAGACGCCGCAGTGGTTGATGTGGACGTCGAACAGGGCCTTTCCCTGACTCGGATTTCCACCGCGGAACGAGGCGGGGAGTGCGCCGTCCGGAAGGCGGTTGGGATTCGGATGGTGGCGGACGGTGTTAAGATAGGCCTGCAGCGAATCGATGTCGGCGGAGGCGATCGGGTCGCCTCCGAGCAGGGCGGGGAAGGTGACGTTGAAGTGGTGGAGGGTGGGGCGGTCGCCGCGCCAGTGGAACTGGTTGGTCGGGGACATCCCCCGGAGTGTCTGCGTCACCATGGGCCCCTTCATCGGGTGCATCGACCGGTTGCGGATGCGGATGTCGTGGGCGGCGAGATTGGCTCCCGTGACGGTGATCATGTCACCCGCCGGGTCGCCGAGATCCCAGGCGAGGCCGTCGCGATCCGTGTCCGGATGGCAGGTGGCGCAGGAGGCGATGCCGTTGCCCGAGAGGCGGGCATCGAAGAGGAATCCCCGACCGTGGCGGATGTCCGGCGGGGTCGGGTCGTGGGAACCGACGGGCACTTCGGCGAGTACCGCGGCGGAATCCGTGGCGATGACGGACAGGGTATTGGCAAGCTTGTTGAGGACGTAGAGCCGGTTGTGCGTGGCGTCGAGGGCGAGGCCCCGGGGACCACGCACGGTCGAGAGCGGATCCCGACGGAGGTCGACCCGATCGAGGATCGAGCCGGTGGTGGCGTCGATGCGGGCGACGCGATCAGAGCCGAAGGCGGCGACCCAGACATGGCTGCCGTCCGGGGTGAACGCGAGGGCCGTGGGTTGGGCCAAGGCCAGTTCGCGGGCGGTGGGGTCGGGAAGCGTGGCGTAGTCAACGCCCGGGTTGAGGTCGACGGGCGAAGACGACCCGGAAGCGAGGTCGATCCGGGTAAGCCGGTTGTCGGCGATGTGTCCGCGAAGGGCGGGTTCGAATCGGACGAGGTTGCGGGCTTCGGTGTTGGCCACCCAGAGATCGGAGGAGCCGGGGCGGAGGGCGAGGTCGAAGAGGAGGGTCCCAGCGCCGCTGAAATGGCGGATGACCTGAAGGCTGGTCACGGAGATCTCGGCGACGTCGTGGTCGAGGACGAAGTAGGGGACACGCGCGTCGGTTGCCGGGACGATCAGCGCGGTCTGGGGCGCGGCTGGCAGGGTGGGATTCGTGGGGGCCGGCGGGGCAGGGGCGCGGTCGGGCGGGAGGACCGTGGTCTGGTTGCCGGAATGCTGGAAGGCGACGAAGACGCGAGTGCCGGTGGCGTCGGTGGCGAGGGCTCGGGGCTCGAGTCCGCGCAGTGGGATGTCCGCGACGCGGGTCCTCAGCCGGGCGTTGAAGACGCGCACCTGCGAATTCCGGGCGCAGCTGACGAAGGCGAGATCGCCTGCGAAGGCGATGTCTGCGGGTTCGTCCGGGCATTCGAGCGTTGCGACCACGGCACCGCGGGCGAGCGAAAGGACGGAGATCGAATCGGAGCCTTCGTTGACGACCCAGAACTCGTCATCCGTCCGGGCGCGCACCGAGGTGGGTTCGAGTCCGACGGGGAGCTCGGCGATGCGGACGGGAAGGCCTGCGGGTGTGGCCGGGATCCGGAAGATCGAGAGCCGCGCGGCGGGTGAGTTGAGGGCGAGGAGATGCCGGGCATCGGGCGTGAGCGCGACAGGGTGTACCTGGCGGGCCTCGAAGTGTTCGAAGGCCGCGACGCCGAATGGTTGCGCGGCGATGATGACCATCGCCAGGAGCAGCCCGGACAGGGATGTGGATGCCAACTTCATGGATCGGACGGCGCCACCGCGATGCGAGCAGGCGGCGGCGGATTCGGAAGGACCCGGAGGGGCACGCCAACGGGTAAAGCCGCCGGACGGCGTGCGAACCGAATCAACAGATCGATTCATGCCCGCCGGAAATGGGATGTCGAGTGGGGTGGGCGGCGTGCGTCAATTTGCCGCAGCCAACAGAGGGTAGTCCTGTGCCTGGCCATCAGCCTGATGGATTGTAGGCCGCGTGCCCCCACGCGGCACCGGCGTTCACCGGGACAAACTGCTTCCTTGGGCGGGACGGGCCGGCCAATCTTCGGGACGGGCGTAGTTGAGATGACCGGACCGTGAGCATGGGCGAAGGTGACGGCATCGGGATGGCGTCCAGAAACTTCACAGGAGAAGGTCAACATTCATGTCCACGCAGGATCGTTGCTGTTCCATTGTCCCTTACTTCCAGGTGTTGCCGGGCCAGTTGGGGGCGTTCAAGGCGTTGTGCGAGCAGTTCGTCGCCAAGACGCAGTCGGAGCCGGGTTGCTTGTACTACGGGTTCGCGTTTGATGGGGACCAGGCGCACTGCCGCGAGGGATACTCGAGTGCGGAGGGCGTGCTTGCTCACCTCGAAAACGTGGGCGCGCTCCTCCAGGAGACCCTCAAGGTATCGACCCTGACCCGCCTGGAGATCCACGGACCCGAGGTGGAGTTGGCAAAGCTGCGCGGACCCCTCGCGGATCTGAAGCCGCAGTTCTTCGTCCTCGAGTACGGCTTTCGGCGGTGAGCCGTAGCCATGCGGTTGCAGGCGGGACAGGTTCCCGCGGAGACGCGTGAGACTATTCCTGCGCGGATGGGGCGGAGGGCGCCGAGTAGCCTCCTTGGCTTGTGGCGAGGGTACTCGTACTCCTACTCGTACTCGAGCTGATGGGAAGATGAGGAGAAGAGGGGACCGTGTGGGCGTCGAGTACGAGTACCGCCCTGCGGGCTGAGTACGAGCACGTACCGGGCTCGGAGCGGCCCGGACTTGAAACTTGAATCTGAAAACTTGGGACTCTCTCCCGGGAAAAGAAAAAACCCTCCGGTGAGGGAGGGTCTGGTTTCGGTCCGGGGCCGTGCGGGACGGCCGGGGATCAGAGCAGGGCTTCGTCGCCTTCGAGGAAGCCCTGGAGCTGCCGGAGACGGGTCGGGTGACGCATCTTGCGGAGGGCCTTGGCCTCGATCTGCCGGATACGCTCGCGGGTGACCTTGAACTGCTTGCCGACCTCCTCGAGCGTGCGGGAATAGCCGTCGACGAGACCGAAGCGGAGCTCGAGGACCTTGCGTTCGCGTTCGGTGAGGGTGTCCAGGACGTCGGCGAGCTTCTCCTTCAGCAGGGAGTAGCTGGTCATGTCCGAGGGATTCTCGGCGGCCTTGTCCTCGATGAAGTCACCGAAGTTGGTGTCATCACTGTCACCGACGGGGCTCTGCAGGGAGATGGGCTGCTGCGCCATCTTCAGGACCGCGCGGACGCGGTCCACGGGCATCTGCATCTCGTCGGCGATCTCCTCCGGCGTTGGCTCGCGGCCAAAGTCCTGGATGAGCTGCTTCTGCACCCGCATCAGCTTGTTGATCGTCTCGATCATGTGCACCGGGATGCGGATGGTGCGCGCCTGATCGGCGATGGAGCGGGTGATGGCCTGGCGGATCCACCAGGTGGCGTAAGTGGAGAACTTGTAGCCGCGGCGGTACTCGAACTTCTCGACCGCCTTCATGAGGCCCATGTTGCCCTCCTGGATCAGGTCCAGGAAGGAGAGGCCGCGGTTCGTGTACTTCTTGGCGATCGAGATGACGAGGCGGAGGTTGGCCTCGACCATCTCGGTCTTGGCCTGAAGCGCCTTGCGTTCGAAATCCTTGAGGCGCTGGAAGGCGGCGAGGTAGTCCGCATGGGTCATGCGGACGAATTCCTCGAGGGCCTTAATCTTGCGCTCCTCCGCGTGGATGATGGCCTGCGCCTGCGACGCCTTCCGCTGGGGTTCCAGATCCTTGATCGTCCGGAGCGACGTCTGGAACTTGTCGTGGATGTTGTCGGCCACGAGGCACATTTCCTCGATGACCTTCTGCTTGTAGTAGAACTTCGGGAACGAGCGCTGGAGCTTCTCGTCGAGTTTCTTGAAGTCGACGAGGACCTTCTCCTGCTTGGCCTTGGAGGAGTTTGCGTCCTGGAGTTCGTGCCAGCGCGAGTCGACCTCCATGTCGATGGCGCGGACCTCCTTGACGAGCTTGCGCAGCGCCTTCAGGTGCTCGTCGCGCGTCTCGATCTTCTTGTCGACGATGACGCGGTCGAAGCGTTCCTTGGGCGGCTCGGAGATCAACTTCTCGGCGAGGGCGATGTGCTCCTTACCGGAGAAGCCGAACGAGTAGATGATCCGCTTGACCTCGTTTTCGTTGTCCTCGATCCGCTTGGAGATCTCGACCTCCTGTTCGCGGGTGAGCAGCGGGACCTGGCCCATCTGCTTGAGGTACATCCGGACGGGGTCGTCCAGGATGTCGAGGCGGGCCTTCTCGTCTTCCTCTTCCTGCTCCGGCTGCTTGACGCGGTCGACCTCGGCCTGGTCGACGATGTCGATCTCGAGGTTGCGAAGCTTGATGTAGATCTCGTCGAGGTCCTCGGCGGTGACGAGGTTCTCGGGAAGGGCGTCCGTGATGTCGCCGTAGGTCAGGTAACCCTGTTCCTGGGCGAGTCGGACGAGTTCCTTGATCTTCTCGGTGATGTCGACGCCGGAAGAGGAACGGACGGTGCCGAGCGTGGTCAGGCCATCCGCATCGGCAGGACCAGGGATGGCCGCAGCGGCGTTCTCGAGCGCGGCGGCCGCCGCGGCAGCAGCAGCAGCGGCGTCTGCCTCGCTGATGATCGCTCCGGGGGCCAGGGCGGCCTCAGGATCGGGCTTGGCAGGTTTGGCGGCCTTGAAAGGTTTCGTAGGAGCGGCGGGTTTGGCAGGGGAAGCAGGTTTGGCCGCGGGAGCTGACTTGAGGTTGGAGGCCTTGCCCGGGGCGGGAGCCGGCGGAGCCTTCGCGGGAGGAACGGCGGCCTTTGCCGGCGTGGCTGGGGCAGGCGCAGCCTTGGCGGGCTTGGCGGCGGGCTTGTCACCCTTCGATGCGGCCGGCCCGTGCGCCTTCTCAGCGGTCTTCTCAACCGGCTTTTCGGCCTTCTTCGGGGCGACCACCTTGGCTGCTGACTTCTTCTCTTTCGACTTCGGCATAATGGAAGCGCCCGGCCATGGCCGGGCGGCAAGCGAGCGGAGGACTATTTCGAGGGGTGGGGGTGAAGTCAAGGGCCGCGGCGGGTTCCGCGGGCAAAGTTTGGGAGGCGGCGCGTACTTGATTCCAATACCCGCCGCCCCGGCAGGGTGCAAGCGCCGGTTGCGATGATGTCGCGATGAACGCTGCGAAACGGCGTCCCTTGGCACTGACCCCCTCGGGAAGTGAGGCGACTGTCCTCACGAACCGATTCCAGCCCTCCGGGCCTGGGGCAGGGTTGGCGAGCCGGTCGGCTAATACCTTGTGCCACGATCGAGGGGTGAGAACGGATTCCGGATGGTCAGCCCACCGATGACGCGACCCTCCTGTAGATCCTCGGACAACAACACGGATGCGTATGCCGACTACGTCGAGCAGTTGACCTTCCTCCTGTTCCTGAAGATGGCGGGTGAGCCCCGGCCAAGCTGCTTCGACTGATCATTCCCAGAGCCTCCTTCGGCCAACCTACTTGACGCTACCGGCCCGTAAAACATAGTTTAACACCATGGTCAAAACGATCTCGAAGATTGGCAACTCGCATGGGTTGATGTTTGACGCGGCATTGATGGACCTCGCGCACCTGAAGGCCGGCGACCAGGTGAACGTGGAGGTCCACGAGGGTGGCACGATCACGCTGACGCCGCTGCACCCCAGACCTTCGCGAGCCGAGGTGTCGCGGGTCATCGACGCGACGATGAAGGATTACGCGCGCACGATGAAGAAGTTGGCATGAGTGCCACCCCACAAGAGTGCTTCCATCTCACGGTGGAGATTGTTCGGGAGATTCACGCGGAGGCCATCGGGCGCTTCGGTGGTTCCGATGGCGTGCGGGAGATGGCATTGCTGGAGTCGGCGGTGGCTGCGCCGCGGGCCAGCTTCGGGGGTGGTTCGCCGTATCAGGACATCGCAGAGGTGGCGGCGGCGTATCTGTTTTACCTCTGCAAGAATCACCCGTTCATCGATGGCAACAAACGGGCGGCACTGGGCGCGTGCATCGTTTTCCTGCGCTTGAACGGCATCGAACTCGCGACGGACGGGCCGGCGTGGGAAGAACTGACACTGGCGGTGGCGTCGAGTGAGATTGACCGCAATGATGCCACACAGCGGTTGCGAAGGCTCTTGCCGAAGCGGAAATGAGAAACCCCGCACCCCAACTCGTCCAGAAGCTCTGGATTTTGCGCGCAGGGCGTGAAGGCGAACGTCCTGTTCTTCGATCGCAAGCCCGCCCAGGAAAGGCCGTGGACCCAGAAGCTGTGGATCTACGACCTGCGCACCAACCTCCACTTCACGCTCAAGGAGAATGCCCTGAAGCGGGAGGACCTGGATGACTTCGTCCGGTGCTACCACCCGGCGAACCGCCATGAGCGTCGGGAGACCGAGCGCTTCAAGAGCTTCCGCTACGAGGAGCTGATCCAGCGCGACAAGGTGAACCTCGACCTCTTCTGGCTGAAGGACGAGGCGCTGGAGGAGTCCGCCAACCTGCCGGCGCCGGAGCTGATCGCTGCGGAGATTGCGGCGGACCTGGAAGCGGCGCTGGAGCAGTTCGCGACGATCGCGGAGGATTTGAGGTGAGGGGGGATTGGGGGTCGTGCGAAGACGCGAGGGTGCGAAGGCTCGAAGAAGGGGGCAATGCGTGGTTGACGCAGGTTTTGGGGGGCCGGAGGCGATCGCTCGGGGCGGGGGGCCTCGGAATCCGGGTCCGGATCGGGATCGTGTGGGTGATGGGGATTCGATTCCCAAGGCGATAGCGATCCGGATGCCGAAGGGGCGGGGGAAATGCGGGTTCGCCAGTGTTGGGCCGGTTGCGGTGGAGGGGGGGATTGAGGTAGGCTGGGGCTGTGCTGTTTGACCGTCAAAAACGACTGCTTGCCTTGGTTGATGCCTTGGGTGGGGAGGTTGGAAGTCTGGATTTCCAGAAGCTGCTGTTCCTCCATTGTCAGGAAGTCGAGGTGCAGCCGAGCTACGAGTTTGTTCCCTACCGTTTCGGTGGATTCTCGTTCACGTCGTACGCGGACAAACGTCGCTTGGTAGAGCAAGGCCTGCTGACTGAGGACGAGCGTGTTTGGAAGCTGACGCCGGAGGGCAAGTTGGCGGCCAAGGTCCCTCCACTTGCCCGGATGCGGATGGACGGATTTGCCCGGAGTCACGCGGCACTGCGGGGCGACGCGTTGGTGGCGGAGGCTTACCGGCGGCATCCGTACTACGCCATCCGCAGCGAAATGGCAGAGCGGGTACTGGCAGGCGACGAGCCAGCCCTGGGCGCGATCCGGGCGGCCCGACCGGCAACGAGTCGTCCGGGTTTGTGCACCATTGGCTACGAGGGGCGCACACTGGAGAATTATTTGAACTGCCTGCTTCGAGATGGCGTCACGCTGCTTTGCGACGTCCGCAGGAATCCGCTAAGCCGGAAATATGGCTTCTCGAAGGGAACGTTAGGAAAGGCGTGTGTAGGGGTCGGCATACGATACGAGCATCTTCCCGAACTGGGCATCGCGTCGGAGGAGCGCCGGGAGCTGAACAGCCAGGCGGACTACGACGCACTGTTTGCCGAGTATGAACGAAGCAGCCTTCCCCAGCAGGGGGCAGCGCTGGCGCTGATCCGGGGATGGATCGAAGGAGGCCAACGAGTGGCTTTGACCTGTTTTGAAAGGCTCCCGCACCAGTGCCATCGACACTGCGTTGCTGAGGCGTTGGAAGGCCTCTTGGGAAAGGGAGCAGTCCACATGTAGGAGTCTTTACCATGACCCGAGAGCGCGTCCTCATCACCGTCAAGACGTACCCCACGTTGTCCCGTAAACACGGGGAGACCGTGTGCACTGCTGGGGTGCGGGCGGACGGTTCCTGGGTGCGGATCTATCCAGTTCCATTCCGGCGGCTGGAGGAACCCGAGCAGTATTCGAAGTTCGATTGGCTGGAATGCGATCTTGTGCGCGCAAGCAAGGATCCGCGCCCTGAGTCCCACCACCCCACGGACATGAGGCAATTGGTGCCTGTTGGTCATATCGGTACCGCCGATAACTGGCGGGAGCGACGCCAGCTTTTGCTGGGCCAGGCCACCGTTCACACTCGGTTGGAGACGATCATCAGGGCGGCGAAGGCCAACGAGATGTCGCTCGCCGTATTCCGTCCCAGGCGGGTAAAGGATTTCATTTGGGAGCCGGACGATCGCGAATGGGATCCAGCCAAGCTGGCAGAGATGCGCAATCAAGCCCGGCAGGGAGAAATGTTTGCTGAGGAGACATGGAGGAAGACCTTCAGCGTCATCCCAAAACTTCCTTATGCGTTCTCTTATCGGTTCGAGGACGAGGTCGGGAAGGTGAGCGAGATGCAGGTGCTGGATTGGGAGGCTGGAGCCCTGTACTGGAATTGTCTCCGGGGGTGTAACGGCGATGAGCCTGCAGCCCTGGCGAAGGTCCGTCAGAAGTACTTCGCCGAGTTCACGCAGAAGGATCTCCATTTCTTCCTCGGCACGACCCAGGAGTTTCATTTCCGCGCGCCGAATCCATGGGTCATCGTTGGCGTATTCCCGATTCCGGTCGAGCGACAAGGCACCCTTTTCTGATGTATGGAGATCCCGTTCAAGGTCGGAGAGCGGATCGCCTGGGAGATCGAGGACGGCAATCTGGTTGGACGTCGGGTTCGGCCACTCAGCGAACTGGCTGGCTGCCTGAAATCAAACGTGTCGCCTTCCAGTGCCGACAAGAACCAGAGCGCCTTCGCCAAGGCCGCGATCGCCCGCAACGCTCGCCTCGCGAAACAGAAGCCATGAAGGAACTGCTGCGTGATGCCAACGTCTAGGTCCGCTTCCTGGTTCAAGACGATGCGTCACAGCGTGAATTTCGCCGATGCCTGGCTGGCCGCCCGCGCGGCGCAGCTGGGACATGGAGTGGCGTTGTTTGACCGTGACCTGGACAAGTTCAAGGACATCCGACGCTTCGAACCCAAGCTCTGAATCGGATCCCGCTCCCTCGATCCATCCCAACCGCAGCCCGGTAGTAGCCGACGTAGACGGCGCGAGGCGACGCAGAGCGCGACGAGGGGATTCCGGGCGGGTTCTTTGTCCGTCGGTGTCGGTGTCGGAATCGGAATCGGAATCGAAAGGGTGATGGGACTCGAGCCCGATAGCGATTCCGACCCCGACGCCGACCGGCGGGGTGGCAACGTCCCTCAGATCCCCGCCAGGGGACTGCTCGCGTCGCCGAAGCGGGAGATGGGGACGCCCATCTTCTGGAGTAGGGCGAGGTAGAGGGCGCAGGCCTTGCGGTGGTCGTCGCCCTTGTCGAGGTAGTGGAGGGTTCGGCCGGTGGCGAGGGTGCCGCCGAGGCCGCCGACGGTGAGGACGGGGAGGCGGGTGGAGTCGTGCTTGTTCCCGGACCACATGTTCGAAAGGAACATCAGGCAGGAGTTGTCCAGGACGGTGCCGTCGCCTTCCTTCATGGAATCGAGGAGGCCGGCGAGGTACGCGAGCTGGCTGCAGTAGAATCGGGTGATCCGCTCGAAGTCGTCGGTGAGGTCGTTGTGGGAGGCGAGGTGGTGGGCGAGCTTGACGTCGAGGAACGGGTAGAAGAGGCCGGACAGATCCCGGCACAGGAGCAGGGAGACGACGCGGGTCTTGTCGGACTGGAAGGCGAGCGCGGTGATGTCGCACATGAGTTTCATGTGCTCGCGGATGTCCTCGGGGAGGCCGTTGTCGGGTCGCTTGAGGGCGAAGAGGGGCGTGCCCTTGTCGCGGGCGCGATCGGCGGCGCGGCCGGAGTCGGAGCGCATGCGGTCGACGCGTTTTTCGACCTCGCGGACGCTGGTGAGGTATTCGTCGAGCTTGGCCTTGTCGGCGGAGCTGATGCGTCGGCCGAGGCTGGCGGAGTCGTCCTTGATGCGGTCGAGGATGCTCTGGGTGCGGTGGGAGCCGCGGTTCTCGAAAAGGCTGTCGAAGGCGAGGGAGGGGTAGACCTCCATGGGCACGGGGGAATCGGCGCTCTGCCAAGAGATGTGGGAGCTGTAGGCCATGGAGAAGTTCGTCTCGTGATAGCCGGTGATGGGCTGCTCGCATCCGAGGACCATGGAGGGCTGGATGGAATCCTGGCCGATGTGGTTGGCGAGGACCTGATCCATGCTGATGCCGCCGCGGAGGACGGCTCCCTTGAGGAGGGGGGCGCCGGAGAGGAGGTTGCCGGTCTGGCCGGGGTGGATGCCGACGCCGACGGCGGACCGGTTGAAGAGCCCGTCGATGAAATTCATCTTGGACTTCAACGCCTCCATGGGCTGGAGGCTCTTGCCGAGTTCCATGTCCTTGCCGCTGCCCTTGGCCCACCAGTGGTGGGAGTTGACGCCATTGCCCCAGAACAGGGCGGCGAAGCGTTTCGGGAAGGGGCCGGGGGCGCTGCCGCGCGTGGGTTCGTCGCCGAAGGCGGGCACGGATTCCAGCCACGGCAGCGACATGGTGACACCGACGCCGCGGAGGAAGGTGCGCCGCGTCAGGTGGAGACGGCGGTGGGCGGTGGATGGATTCCCGGTGGGGGTGTTCATGGCGGGGAGTGTTGCTTCGTGGCGAGAATCTCAGGGGCCCGTTTGTGGAGGAACTGTGGGCTGGTGACGACGCCTTCGACAAGGCTTCCGATGCGTTCGCCGTTCTTGGAAAGACGGGTGCGGAGATCGCGGACGGTGGGTTCGTCGGAAAGGATCAGGCTGCGGCCGAGGGCATAGGCGAGGAGCTTGCGGCAGACGTTGTCGAGGAAGTCCTCACGGCGGTGGGCGGCGATGTAGGTCCGGAGACCGTCGAGGCCGCTGCCGGTGGTGCCGTTGGGGAAGGTGGCGGAGGTGTCGACCGGGTGGTCGCCGAGGTCGCGGGAGCGGCGTTCGCCGACGGGGCCGAAGCCCTCGAACACGAGGCCCAGCGAATCGAAGCGCCGGTGGCACGAGGCGCAGGACGGATCGGCGCGGTGACGTTCGAGCGTCTGGCGGAGCGTGAGTTCGCCGAGGTGGGCTTCATCGGCGGGAAGTTCGGGAACGGCGGCGGGCGGAGGCGGGATCCGTTCGCCGAGGACCCGGCGGGCGATCCAGTAGCCACGCTTGACCGGGCTGGTGCGGAGGCCGGGGGAATTGGCGGTGAGGAAGACCGACATCGAGAGGAGACCGCCGCGGCCGTGGTTGCGGGTATCGCGGACGCGGACCCAGGGCTCGCGGGCATCCAGCGGGAAGGGGATGCCGTAATGGCGGGCGAGGGGGGCGTTGACGAAGGTGTCGGGCGCGTCGAGGAGGTCGGTGACAGGGCGATTGGCGCGGAGGACGTCTTCGAGGAATCGGATTGGTTCCTCGAACATCGACTGGCGCAGGGTGTCGTCGAAGGTCGGGAATCGGGAGCGATCGACGGCGTTGTGTTCCTCGAAGCGACGGAAGTCGAGCCAGTGACCGCCGAACTCGACCGCGAGACGGCGGGCGCGCGGGTCCTGGAGCATGCGGCGCGCTTCGGCGGCGATGACCTCGGGTCGGTGCAACGTGCCGTTGCTGGCGCGGGCGAGGAGGGCGTCGTCGGGCGGGCCGGACCAGAGGAAGTAGCTGAGGCGGTTGGCGAGGGCGTGACCGGAGAGAGGGACGGTTCCGGCGGGCGCGCGCGGGTTGCGTCGGACGGGTTTCGGCGAGGAATCGAGGCGGGCCGCCTCGACGAGGTCGATGCGGTAAAGGAAGTGGGGCGACATCAGCACGCTGACGATGCCATCGCGGAGGGCGTCCTCGTGGCTGAGGCCGTCGCGGGTGCGCAGGGTCCGGATGAAGTCGAGCAGGTCGGAACGTTCGGTTGCGGTGAGCGGACGCCGCCAGGCGCGCTGGGCGAAGTGGAGGAGGGCGTCGAGTTGGCGGGGTTCGGCCTCGGCACGGAGACGTTCGATGCGGCGGAGGTTGGCGGCGGTCCGTTCGAAGTGCTCCTGCATTGCGGCGAGGACGGGCCCGGCGGTGCCGACGCGGCGGGCCTTCGCGAGGTAGGCCTCGGCGAGTTGGCGGACCTTGGCGTCGGAGGTGCAGTCCTTGTCTTCCGAGCGGGCGAAGTTGAATTCGTCGTCCATCAGGTACCGGCCTTCGGCACGTTCGAACCAGATGAAGCTGGTGTGCATCCGCTGGTGGATCTGGGCAACGAGTTCGAACTCGGTCCAGAGGCGGTCTAGCTCGCGGCGCTGGGGTTCGTCGAGGATCAGGTCGTAGAGCGGGGCGTCGTCGCGGAAGAAGCCGGTCATGCTGTGGAATCCGGCGCTGAGGAGTCGGCCGACGTTGGCCTTGTCCTCGCCGGGTTCGAGGAAGACACGGGCGCGTTCGGAGATGTAGAAGGCGTCGGGGAACAAGTCGCAGAACCGGGCGAAGCTGGCTTCGAGGGCAGCGCGTCGGGCGGGTTCGGAGGGGACGGTGAGATCGGGATCGGGTTGCCGGGGTTTGCTGTCCTTCGATTTCGACTTCGGCGCGCGCATGCCTTCGCCGATCGGGGTGGGATCGGGGACCTGTCCGTCCAGGTGCAGCAGGGCGGGATCGAAGCGGCGGCGGTTGGCGGCCATCTGGCGGTTCTTCCAGAGGACGAAGCTCTGGGAGCCCGGATTGACGCCGGGGGCGGAGAGGTTGCCCACCTCGGGCACGAGCTTCCGGCGCAGGGCGAGAACTGAGTCGCGCAGCGCGATCGCGCCTTCGTGGGCGAGTTGGGGCTGGCCGCGGGTGGGAACCGGCAGGGCCCGGAACTGCGACTGGAGCTGGGCGAGGGGACCGACCTTCTCGCGCGGGTTGTTGAGGGCGGACCAGAGACGTTCGAGGTAACCCGCGCTGAGGCCTGAGGTGCGGGCGATGTCGGCGAGGGTGAGGCGGCGTTCGCCCAGGACGCGGCGGTGCTGGTAACGCCACGCGGCTTCGAAGTAGGCGGCGAGGTCCGTGGGCTGGCGACGGTAGAAGTCGACGATTCGGAGCACCGAGTATTTGTCGCGGTCGGTGTCGACCAGCATCGGGTGCGGAGCGAAGGCGAGGCCCTCCGGGGTGAGCACGGCGGCGTCGGCGACCTGACGGGCGGCGGCGAGGTACTTCTTGAGGAGGGCGGGCGACATCGTCAGCGATTCACCGGAATTGTCGAAGCCTTCGCGGTTGGCGGGATCGACGGGGAACTCGCGGGTGGGCCGGAGGTCGACGCCGGTGAGGTCGTGGATGGTGTAATCGTACTCGGCGTTCGAGAGGCGTCGGGCAAGGACGGGGCCGGGATCGCCGGCGTGACGGGCGGCCTCGCGCTGTCGCAGGTCGCGGATCCAGCGGATGACGGCCTCGGTCTCACGGGGCGCCGGGTGTTGGCGCGCCTTTTTCGGCGGCATCTCGCCGGCTTCGAGTTGGTCGAGGACCATGGCCCAGCGCGCGTCATCGGCGACGACGCTGGCAACGGTGGTGAAGGGGCTGAGGTCGAAGTCGGCCTTGGGCCTGGTCGAGCCGTGGCAGTCCAGGCAGTAGGTGTTGAGGAACGGACGGACGGTGGAATCAAAGGCGCTGTCGAGGGCATCCGGCGACGCGGCGCGTGCGGATCCAGGGACCGAAAGGATCGCGAGCAGGACAAACAGGATCGGGATGACGGGGGACATCGGTAGGCGTACTGCGCTGGACGATGGACGGGATGGGGGGAGATTCAAGGGTGGGGAAGCGCGGAGGGGACGGAGAGGGGGGCGTGACCAATGGCGTGTCGCAGGTGGGACATGGGATTGGTCAGGCGTGGTGCGGGGGCGCGCGGTGTCAGGGGGAGGATTCCCGCAGGGGCGCTGGGAAGCAGAGGGGGAAGTTACCGGGGTTCGACGGCGTCTCGTCCTGCCGACCTGTCCCGCCGGAGGTTTCGTGTCCTCAGGGGAGGGCGGGGGTTTTTGTCAACTTCTGGGGACTGGCATCTGGAGTCTGGGAACTTCCAGCGGCTTGAAACTTGAATCTGAAAACTTGGGGCTTCCCCCCCCTCAGCGCGCCCCGCCCTTGAGGAAGGCGATGAGGTTGCAGAGGTCCTGCGGGGACATGGCCTTCTCGAGGGCGTCGGGCATGAGGGATTCGGGGACGACTTCGAGCCTGAGGATCTGGTCGCGGGGGATGACCTCCAGCAGGCCCTGGGCCTGACGGAGGGTGATGGCGGTCAGGGATTCGGCGGCGAGGAGTCCGGAGAGGATCCTGCCGTCGCGGGTCTCGCATCGGTACTGGGCGAAGTTGGGGGCGATCTCCTGGCTGGGGATGAGGATATGGAGCAGGAGGGTTTCGCTGGGTTGGTTCCGGACATCGAAGAGGTCGGGGCCGACGGCGACGCCTTCGCCGTCGAGTCGGTGGCAGGACGCGCAGAGCTGACGGAAGGTGGCGCGGCCCTGAGCGGCGTCGGGTGTGAGGGACAGGGTGGATCGGGCGGCGACGAACGCGGCCTGGCGTTCCGCCGGCGCGCTGGGTTGGAGGAGCGTCCTGGCCTTCGATTGAAGATTGGGATCGGTGACGCGGAGGAGTTGGTCGCGTTGGCCAGCGGTCAGTTGGTGACGATGGACGGCACCGGATTCGATGGCGGCGATGACGTGGGGCAGGTGCGCGGGGCGGGCAAGCAGGGCGGCGAGAATGGCGGCCTGATTCGGAGGTGGAAGGGACTTCCACTCGCGGGGCGTAAGGAGGGAGGCGGCGACGTCAGAATGGGGCGGCACGGAGGCGCGCCGGGCGGTGACGGCGAGGAGGTCCGAGGGAGCCGTGGAACGGAGGATCTGGTCGAGGGCGGTCCGGGTTGCGGTGGGATCGAGTTGGCCGGCGAGGCGGGCGGCGGCGAGGCGAAGGGCTGGGAGTGAGTCGGGTCGGGTCAGGGCACCGAGGGCGGCTTCCTGGAGCACGCGCCATTTGGATCCGGCGGAGACCTGTCCGGCAAGGGCACCCAGGGAAAGGGGCATCTCGGGGCTGGCGTCGGCGAAGGCACCGAGGAAGACGAGGGCGCGGGCGAGGTCGGTGGATCCAGAGGCGAAGAGGGCGGCGACGACCTCGGCGTGGGAATCGGGGAGGACCATCCGGCCGATGATTCCGCCGAGTTCCTCCAGGACGGGGATGGCGGGGTCCCCGACGACGGGAGGCTGCTGGAGGAGCGAAAGGATGAATCCGCGTTCCTGCTGATGGAGGGAGCCGAGGATCGCGGCGCGCGTCCAGCGGTCGTTGCCATCGCGTGCGGCGATGCTGGCGAGGGCGGGGACGACGAGTTCGGGGGCGTCGTTCGCGACCATGCCGAGGGAGAGGGCAGCCTGGAATCGGACCCGGGCAGCGGGATCGCGGACGAGGGTGGAGGCGGTGGTGGCGATCTCGGCGTGGCGGAGAAGTCTGGGAGTGGCGAGTCGGAGGCCGAGTTCGCGGAGTTCGGGTTGGGGGGCGAGCATGGCTCCGACGACTGCGTCATCGGTGAGGAATCCGATCCGGTCGAGGATCTGGAGGATTCGGGCAGCGGTGACCGCGGTCCGGGAGCCTTCGAGGCCGCGTTGCAGGACGGGGGGAAGGTTGGTGTCGGACTCGTGCTCGCGGAGGAGTCGGCAGGCGGTATCGCGGCGCCAGCGATTGGTGCTGGAGAGGTCGTTGAGGAGGGCGATGGGATTGTTGGTGACGGTGTGCCGGACGATGCGCGTGGCAGCTGGACGGCGGTCGCGGGTGGAGGTCGCGGTGCGGATGCGCCAGATGCGGCCGAGGTCGCGGCCAGATTCGAAGTCGGTCCGCTTGCGGACTTCCTCGGGCAGGTACTCGGGGTGCTCGATGGAGGGGCGATACATGTCGGCGACGTAGAGGGCGCCATCGGGGCCGTGGGCGAGATAGACGGGGCGGAACCAGTTGTCGGTGGAACGAAGGAACTCGTTGGTGCCGGGAAGCCGCTTTGCCGAGAAGGTGGCTCCGGCGGGTTGGAGTTCGTCGAAGTGGACGAGGTTGGCGGTGGGGTCGCAGCTGAAAACGCCCCCGACGTATCGGTCCGGGAGGTAGCCGCCGGTCCAGAGCAGGGGCGAACAGGCTGCGGTGAACGTGCCGGCGTGGGAGTCGGCGGTGGTGACGTTGGAGCTGATCGGGTAGAGGCGGGCGGCGCCGCCACCGCCCTTGAGCCACGGGTTGTCGATCCGTTCGGGGCAATCGTGGACAACCCCGGGCGGGATCAGGAAGGGATGGTGCGGCGCGAAGAGGGTGGGGAAGACGAAGTGGCGGACCTGGATCCGATTGTGGCATCCGAAGCGGCGGCCGTAGTCGTCGATGTCCTGCCCGAACTGCGAGGGGCCGTCGACGGGTTGGTATTCGCCGGTGTCGGGGTTGAAGCGCAGGTCGCCGCGCAGTTCGAGGGGCTTGTCCTGCGGGCGGCGCGGGGAGGTGATGCGGCCGCCGGAAAGTCCGGAGGCGACGTAGACCCAGCCATCGGGCCCGAGGATCGGGCGGTTGACGCGGAGTTGGGTGGTCTGGTGCGTGGCGAAGCCGGTGAGGATCACCTCACGGGTCTCGGCGACGCCGTCTCCGTCGGCATCGTGGAGCCAGAGGATGTCGGGGGCGCAGGTGACGAGGAGACCGTCGCGCCAGGGAAGGATGCCGTTGGGGAAGGTGAGCCCGGTGGCGAAGTCGGTGCGCTTGTCCCAGTCGCCATTGCGCCGGGTGTCGGTGAACTGGGCGATCCGGCCAAGGGGTTCGCCGTTGGTGGCACCGGTGGGGTAGCCGCGGTTCTCGGCGACGTAGAGGCGGCCGAATTGGTCCCAGGCGAGGGCGCAGGGCGAGGCGACCTTGGGCTCGGAAAGGACCAGTTCAACGGTGAGGTTGGATTCGGTGTTGAACTTGCCCAGCGCGCGCAGGGCGGGCTCAGGCTGGCCAGCGGCGCCCGCGGCGGGGACGGACAGGATAAACGCGAAGAGCAGGATCCAACCCGGCAGACCCGGGCGGATGCTGGAGGAGGCGCGACGCGGCATGGGCGGGAGTTTGGGGGCACGGGGCGGAGGATGCCAGCGGCGACGCGGGTAAAACTTTTTCCAGCGGCGACGCTGCGACGCGGCGAGGGAGGCTTTTGGGGGCGCGACGAAGGTGAGGGGAAATCGCGGGGCGGATGGGTGCGAATGGACTCCGGAGGTCCAGGGTTGGCCCAGCTGCGTTACGGGGATGCCAGCGGCGAGACGGACAGAACGGTTTTCCAACGGCGACGCTGCGACGCGGCGAGGGAGGCTTTTTGGGGGCGCGACGAAGGTGAGGGGAGATCGCGGAGCGGATGGGTGCGAAGGGACTCCGGAGGTCGATGGTTGGCCCAGTTGCGTTACGGGGATGC
Source organism: Limisphaerales bacterium (assembly GCA_965284395.1). Classification (GTDB taxonomy): domain Bacteria; phylum Verrucomicrobiota; class Verrucomicrobiia; order Limisphaerales; family UBA9464; genus UBA6176. The sequence continues at coordinate 4,306,113 of OZ260084.1, forward strand.
CAGCGGCGGCGCGGGTAGAACTTTTTCCAGCGGCGAGACGGACAGAACGGTTTTCCAACGGCGACGCTGCGACGCGGCGAGGGAGGCTTTTGGGGGCGCGACGAAGGTCGAGGTGAGATCGCGGGGCGGATGGGTGCGAATGGACTCCGGACGTCGAGGGTTGGCCCAGTTGCGTTACGGGGATGCCAGCGGCGGCGCGGGTAGAACTTTTTCCAGCGGCGAGACGGACAGAACGGTTTTCCAACGGCGACGCTGCGACGCGGCGAGGGAGGCTTTTAGGGGCGCGACGAAGGTGAGGGGAGATCGCGGAGCGGATGGGTGCGTATGGACTCCGGAGGTCGAGGGTTGGCCCAGCTGCGTTACGGGGATGCCAGCGGCGGCGCGGACAGAACGGTTTTCCAACGGCGACGCGGCGAAGGGGGCTTTTGGGGGCGCGACGAAGGTCGGGTGAGATCGCGGGGCGGATGGGTCCGGACGGGTTCACTTGGAGAACTTCTCCATCAGTTTCTGGAAGTACGCCTGATCGCGTGGAGGGATCGCCAGGTTTGTCATGACGATGGAGTCCTTGACCTGCTTCGCGTGCCTTTCGATGACGAAGCGTTTGAACATGCCGTCGACGGCTTCGTCTTCGAGCACACTTCTGAAGCGTGGAACCAAAGATGCGGCCGGAACTTCACCGCGCATCAGATGGATTGCGCGCGGCAAGCCGGGGCAATCCTGCAGGACATCCAATCTCGCCAGCAGTCGTCGTCGCTGATCTGCGGGCAAGTCCACATCAGGATCAAGAAGTTGCTCCAGGACGAGAGCTTCGAACGAGACGGAGCCTATCGGGCGGTTCGTCGCCACGATCCATGCGATGAGGGAGGGAATGGGTAGCTCTCCGATGATGATGCTCATCCCGCCCGGGTACCTCGGACTCGCCGACGCCAGCATCGAAATCGCCCTCATGGAAGCTTCGGGCGAAACCCGATTCGTCAGGGCACCAATGTAGGGATCCAGGAGAGGAGAACCGAGGTTGGTGGATTGGGAGAGGCGCACCACGGCGGCTGATAGCGCCAGTTCGGGATTCTGCGCTTGCAGGGCCGCCATTCCGGCAATGCCGAGGCCCGGATAGGTCGACTGGATTGCCAACTCGTAGAGCAGATCTGTGCGTGCGCTCATTGAGGGCTTCTGCTCGTTCAGGAACGAGGTCAGGAAGCGTTGGTCGAAAAGGCGTTTCCCGTCGTTCTCGACGCGCTCCTGCAACTCCTTTTCGCACTGACTCCAGGACTTGACCTCCGCTCCCAGGCAGAACAGGGAGAATCCGAATGCAAGGACCACGACGAGGAGAATGGATCGGTGGGTAGTCATACTGAGGTGATCGGCCTCCCGATGGCGGCAGTGGGAGACGTCCGTGGAAGGACGTTGAACCTCCGAGGGCAGGGTTGTCCATGTTTGGGAAGGGGCGTGTGGTTACCCGGAGGAATTGTTTTCCAGCGGCGGCGCGGACCAGACCTTTCCCAGCGGCGACGCGGCGAAGGGGGCTGCCTTCGGCTACTTGGCGAGGAGGGGTTTCGAGGTTTGGAAGAAATTCGCATCGAGGGCGTCGGCCCAGAGGCGGGCGGCCGTGGCGGCGCCGGATTGGCTTAGGTGGATGCGGTCGGTGGTGTCTTCGCGGGCGAGGGTGTCGTAGTCGGGGCCGGGGAAGCAGTGGGGGTGCTCGCGGATCATGCGCTCCTGGACGCGTCGGACCTGGCCGGAACCGCCGGGGGGCGACTGTCGGTTCACGACCACGGCGAGGTCCGGGAATCCGGTGTCCTTCCGGGTTTGGTCGATCCAGGCCTTGTAGTTCGAGAAGATCTTGTCCTCGTCCTTCTCGGGCCAATCGTTCTGGCCCTGATCGGCGAGGATCGCACGCAAGCCGGTGACCGAGGCGTAGCGGGTCAGGGCGTGCTCGAGTCGGATGTAGGGCATGCGGATGGAGGACTTCACGAAGCTGTGATCGAAGGGCTCGCCCCGGGCGGATTTGGCCCAGTGCTCGAGGCTGGAGCCACCGAAGGCGGCGTTCAACACGAGCACGGGCACGTCCTGCGTGCGGGCGACGTGCTCGGCGAACCGGGACCAGAAATAGGTTCCCCGTCCGGCGGGAGCGGGTTGCACATAGGAATCGAAATGGCTTCCGACCGGCTTGGGCAGGAACTCCGGGTCGCCGCTGAGTTGGTATTGCCGCTGGGATTCGCGATCTCCGGAGGGCAACGCGATCGTGCTGACCCGATCGTCGGTGGCGCCGGGGAGATTGATCTCGCCGCCGTGAGCGACGGAATGGCCGACGACCACGAAGACCTCGCCGACACCCACCCGCTCGACGGAGGCGTCCGCCGCGATCGCATCGCCGCGGGCGCGGACCTCCAGCGTGTACCAGCCGGCCGAGGCCTTCAGCCGGCCGTTGAAATGGAGATCAGGTTGCACGGTTCCCAGCGAGGTCCAGGCCTGGGTCTTGCCGGTGGCAACGTCGATCAGGCGTGCTTCCACCGTGGCACGGCGCCACGCGCACTGTCCGGCGACGGGGATCGTCGCGTTGCCGGCTTCGTCGCGCTGGAACACCAGACGATTCGCGGGTGAAACCACGGAGAGCGTGGGTTTCGCAGTGGTGCCGCCGGTGGGGCGCAATCGGATGAACGCGATGGCGGGTGCTTTCAGTGACAGGTTCATCGACGCGGTGTCGCCCGTGCGGGCCTCCGTGCGGGCCTGGGCGAAATCACTTCCTGCGCTAACGACGCGGATCTCTGCCGTCGCGCCGCCGGTCCAGGCGAATCCCTTCCAGTTCACGACGAAGTCCGAACGCGGATCGTTGAAGTTGCTCACCAGGATCGTGGCTTCGCGGCCATCGGCGTTGAGGCCGGCGGCGAGGGCGAGCTTTCCGGGGACGGCTCCGCGGGTCGCCACCCGGCGAGGCGTTTCGTGCAGGCCCTGGAAGGCGCGCAGGGCCTGCCAGGACTTCTGCGGGACGCCCTGTTCGGTGAAGATGCCGAACGCACCGAGCTCGCCGTGGAAGAGGTTGCAGACGTCCACGGGTGCGTCCTGGAGTTCCACCAGTGCGGTCGCGATGAATGCCGCGCCGGGTGCGCCGGCCATCTCCTCGTAGTAGCGCTGGCGGCCGACCGGCGTCCCGGACTTGCCGATCGGGCTCCAGCTGTTTCCGGGAAGGAAGTTCCACTCGTTCAGGTGGCTTTCGGTCTCGGTGAAGCCATGGGAATCGAGGAGTTGCCGGATGGCCCGGGAACGAGCGGTCAGCTCGGAGGGATCCGCGGTGTAGCAATGCCAGGAGAAGAAGTTCAGCGGGACGTTGTCCTTGCGGCACATCTTCAGGAAGCGGACGGCGAACTCCGTGGGGACAAACTGACCCTTCACGAAGCTGCCGCTCGCGCCGAGGGATGGCCCTCCCACCTTCAGCGACGGGAACTCCTTCTTCAGGAGGAGTGCTGCGGTCCGGTAGAGCCGCAGGTAGTCGTCGTCGGTTCCGCTCCACATCGCAGGGCGGTTCTCCGGCTCGTTCCAGATCTCCCAGTAACGGATCCGGTGGTGGAATCCGTTCGCCCAGCCTTCGTTGTAGTGACGGACGATGCCGAGGCAGACGGCGGCCCACTTGTCGGGGGCGGCGGGTGGATGGACGTGCCGCTTCACCCGGGTGTGTTCGATGCTCTCGCCGAGGCGGTAGATGGGTTCCGCGCCCGTCTTGCGGACCGCCTCGATGTATTCGTCGGTCAGGCGGAAGTCGTAGCTTTCGGGACGGGACGGATCCGCGTCCGGGTTGGGGAACACCGCGTGATGGTCGACCACGTACGGGTTGGGCCAGCCGCAGTCGTGCAGACGCGTGGAAGGGATGCCGAGTTCCTTCTGTTCGCGGATCACGTCGAAGAGCCCGCCTGGCGCGAGTGGGCCCTTGTTGACGCCGTGGAGCGGGCGGATGACGCCGCCCTGCGCCGAGAAGTCGACGTGCAACGCTGCGGTGTCCGCCTGGAGCGGCAGGGAAACCAGAAGGACGGCCAGGAGCCAGGCAGGCCACGCACCGAAGAGGGCCGAGGGAACGCGCATGGACTGGAGATTGCGCGAGAAGGGACGCGCGGGGGAAGGAATCAGCCTCGAAACGGCGGTTGTATCCCCAGATGGCGCAGATGACGCAGATAGGAAGGGACTTGAACAGGGATCGCCTTGCACCTGAGCCGTATCCCTGCAGCAGATTTCTCACGCGGAGCCGCGGAGAGCGCGGAGAGAGGGTCAGGTCACCAACCTTCCGACGTCGGACACTACTCACTCAACGGTGACTGCTCAGCCTGCCGTCCAAGTGTCCTTTCTCCGCGTCTCCGCGTCTCCGCGTGAACCTGTCCCCGCCCTCAATCGCATGGATACGGCTGAGCGGTTAGCGCCTGACTGGTTCGAACTCGAGCCATCTTGCCTCTTCATCTGCGCAATCGGCGCCATCTGCGGATAGATGAACTGCCGGCTTCTGCATCACCCGTCCGGTCGCGAGGCAGCGGCGTATCCTGAGCCAGCCCCGAAGGCGGGAGAGGTGGGGCGCCCTAGTTCCCGCCGGGCAGTTCCCAGACGGTGACGCGGAGAGGTTCGGTGGGGGTGCGGGACAAGGACTGCTGCATGGCGGAGGTCCAGTTGGGCTTGATGGAAACACCGTTGTGAACAGCGGCCACGCGGCTGCCCGTATGGTCGACGGCTACCTTGACGAACTTTTCCGTCGGACGGCCCTGGAGGGTGGTGAGGACCTTGGCAGTGGCGACGTCCCAGACCTGCACCTCGCCGTGGAGGGGAACGTCGTAGACCACGTCACCGGCCGGGGCCATGACGCCGGGGCGCGACTTCATGCGCATGCCAGCGACCGCGAGACGGCGGCCGTCGCCGGAGAGCGCGAGGTCGCGGATCTGGAGGGCGGTGGGTCCCGGGATGGGATGGCCGGCGATCCAGAGGACCTTGGTGTTGGCGATGGGATCAATCACCCGCAATTCGTGATCGTTGATGGAAATGGCGACCCGGTGGTCATCAAGGGCGACGATGGCCGAGGCACGGCCGCGCGTGGGTCCGGGATGCCAAGTGCCGAGGCACTTGGCTTGATCGAGGTCCCAGGCATCCACATCGGCTCCTTCGAGGACGCTGAAGAATCGGTGACCGGTGGGGGCGAAGGCATTTCGGCCGTTGTGCTCCATCCATTGCGGCGCGGGGACCTGGGGCAAGCCGGTGCCGTGCCTCATGCGGATATTGTAGGCACCGGGCGGCCTGTCGGTGGGAAGGTGTCGGAGTGTCTGACCGTTGGTGAGGTTCCAGAAGGTGAGGCCCGCGAGAGTGGCGTGGCCGGGGCGGGCCGCGACATGATGGCCGTCGGGCGAGACTTGAATGGAGCCGATGCGGCTCGGCGCGGGTTCCAGCGTCCGGAGTTTCGCTCCGGTGCGGGCGTCATGGACGTGGAGGTTGGTGCCGCCCCCGACAACGACGTGACCCGATGTGGGAATGAAGGCGAACAGGACGGGTTCGAGATCGCTGTCCGGCGGTTGGGGTGCGGGTGCGATCTCCGCGAGGATCGCACCCGTCTGCAGGTTGCGGGACTGGACGGAGCCGTTGGTCCCGACGACGGCGCAACCGGTGAGGTCGGACGTGAATTCGACATGGAATGGCACCGCCCGGGCGCCGGTGAGGTCGAAAGAGTGGACCTTGGGACCTGCGGCCTTCGAGGTGAGGGCAGAGACGAGAACCAGCGAGGCCATTGAGACCAGAGAGAAGGGAATCTTCGTGGGCCTGATCGTCCACGGCGGCGGGTTCCGACGTGAATCGATAGACCGGAGCAGGGCATCCAGAACGTTGATGTGGGACGGCGGAGGCGCCCGGTGGTTCGGGACAGCGGGTCGCCGTTCATTTCACGGCGGAAGCCGGCCGACGGCACAGGGCGTTGTCTTCGGCCCCGAGGGCGCTGTTGAACTTGGCGCTCATGTTCTGGAAGGCGATCCACGCGGTGAGGGCGACGATGGCGTCGTCATCGAAGTGGGTCTTCATCGACGCGATCTGGGCCGGCGTAACGCGGCGCGTGGTGTCGGTCATGGTTTCGGCGTAGTCGAGGGCGAGGCGCTCGCGATCCGAGTAGAGGCTGCTCGTGCGCCATTGGGCGACCGCTTCGGCCTTGGCGGTGGAACCGGTGGCCTGAAGGAGGTTGTAGGAGTTGAGGTCGACGCAGAAGTCACAGCCGTTCATCTGGGCGATGCGCGCGGAGACGAGGCTGCGGAGGGCGGTGTCGATGGGGAATCGCTTCCGCTGGAAGGCACCGAGCAGGAGGAGGAGGCCGCCGAAGTGCGCGGGCAGCCGGCCCCAAAGCCACGACGGGGAAAGGGTCATGCCGTACTTGCGCTCCTGGCGTTGGAAGAACCAACGAAGGTAGAACGGGTATTCGTGGAGCGGCTTCGGCGCGATGAACGGCATGGTCGGGAAGGTTGAAGTTTCAAGATTCAAGATTCAAGGGGGGGAAGCGGCTCGTGGGGACACTCGCCCCACCGCTCGGGACGCCGGAGAGGGGCGGCGAAGATTCGGGTTTCAAGGGGGGTGGGGGTGGAGGGTAGGGTTGGGGATGCGCTTCTCCCGGATCCTCATTTCGGTGCTGTCGTTGTTGTACGTGGTTTGGCTGGCGGGGTGTCACGCCCCGCGGGCGGTGGCGTTGCCGCCCTTGTCGGCGACGAACAAGTGGGCCGGCGAGATCGGGGCCTTCGACGCGATGGACGCCACGAACAAGCCGCCCTCGAAGCCGATCGTGTTCACGGGAAGTTCGTCCTTCCGGTTGTGGAAGGAGCTGCCTCAGGACTATCCCGGGCTGCGGGTGATCAACCGCGGGTTTGGCGGCTCGCAGCTCAGCGACGTGGCGGAACACTTCGAGCGGGTGATCCTGCGATATCAGCCGCGTCAGGTCGTCCTGTACTGCGGCGGCAATGACATCGCGGCGAAGAAGTCGGTGGAGACCGTGGTCTCGGACCTGAAGGCGGTTGTGGAACGTATCCACCGCGAACTGCCGAAGACGCGGGTGCTGTTCGTGTCGATCGCGCTCAATCCGGCTCGTTGGGATCAGCGCGAAAAGGTCATCGCGGCGAACGCGGCGATCGCGGAGTACATGGGGCAGGATCCGCGTCGGAAGTACGTCGACGTGACGGCGGCGATGCTGGGGCCGGACGGACAGCCGAAGCCGGACATCTTCCTGAAGGATCGGCTGCACATGAATCGCAAGGGCTATGAATTGTGGAAGCCGGTCATCGGGGCGGAGTTGGTGATGTGAAGTTTCAAGGTTCAAGATCCAAGTTTGAAGCAGGGCGGGGCCCCGGAGTCACCAGATGCCAGTTGCCAGGTCCCAGACGCGGATAACGTGTGGATTCAGCCTGAAAGCGGCAGTTGGGTTATCCACAGATTTCACGGATTTCACAGATGGGCCGGGACGAGGGGCCTCGCCGCATCACTGTTTCCATGTCAGCCGTGGGGTGAAACGACAGCCTCTCTCAACCTGCTTCCAATCCGTGGAATCGCTGTAATCTGTGGATCCAACCGCCGTTTCTAGGTTCAGGGCTGCATTCACCTTGGTGGAGTTGTTGGTGGTCGTGGCGGTGATCGCGGTGTTGGCGGGGATGTTGTTGCCGGGGTTGGGGCGGGCGCAGGCGAAGGCCCGTCAGGCAGCGTGCCTGTCGAACCTCCGGCAGGTGGGATTGGGTTTCGCGCTGTACCAGGACGAGCATCAGGGGCGCTTCCCGGATCGGAGGGATTTGAAGCGGAGTCTCGGTTACCGGCCGTGGACGGACTGGCCGATGTCGGATCCGCGGGCTGGGTGGGCCGTGGGGGTTTTGAAGTCCGTCTTGGGAAACACGGCGGTGTGGCGGTGCCCGGCGATCCGACGACCGCCACTGGCTGGAGCGGTGCAGGTGGAGCAGGACGATGGATTTGGCCGGGCGGGAAGCGCGGCGAAGGCGGCTTATTGGCTGTGGCGGTTTGATCGGGAGGACGAGGTGGTGCCCTTGGACAACTTCTGGGGGAAGACATCGGAGGCTGCGTTGGCAGACCTGCAGGTGGCGGGCAATCCGGTGGTCGGGCGTCCGGGTGGACTATCCGAGGTGGAGCTCATGGTGGATGTCTATTTTCCGTCGACGATCCCGACGGTGAGTCGGGAGTTGGCGGGGCGATCGGCGCATGTGGGTGGGCGGAACCGGTTGATGCTGGACCTGAGCGCGGGATTCGGGCGCGACGTGCGGTTGGGGATGGGACCATGAACCGGCGGTCCGAATCTGGATGCGGTGGTTCCGAGTGTGGACCAGAAGGAAGCGCGAATCGGGGAGGCGTTTGCTGGCAGCGTCCGATTGCGGACCAATCCGACGTTGGATTGGGCGTGGCATGGAGCGTGCACGAGCCGGAGTGTGGTTTCGCCGTGGATTCGGGAGGCCTTGCACCACAGGGAAGGGAAGGGTGCGGATGCCGGAGGGCAGGGTGCCGGCGTCTTCCCTGTGACCCTCCGGATCCGGGGCGGTTGGAGCCGTACGTCGGGGCTACCTCATGGCCTCGGCGTACGGGCGTCCATCGACGTACACCTGCTGGATGATTCCCTTGCCGGAGCGGGAGACCGAGACATCGACGGTGAGTTTGCCGGTAGGATTTCCGGTGCCCTCGCGGACGTAGTAACGTTCGTTTTCTACTGCTTCACCGTCTTCCCGGTGAGGTCGTTGTCTTCCCAGCCGCGGCGGCTGTGGAAGGCCCACCAGTCGTACTCGTCCTTCATGCGTTTCTCGGGGCCGGCGTGGTTGTCGGCGAAGACGAGGTTGAGGCGGGTACCGTGGGCGGACTTGTCCCAGTTCCAGTACGGGATTTCCCACAGGAGGACGGCGCGGGTGGGGCTCGCGACGTCGGAATCCTTGCGGCCGCTGACAGGGCGCTTGGTTTCGTACTCGCCGGTCTTGGTGAGGTAGATGTGGTTCCAGATGTAGGTGACGTGGTCGTTGTCGCGAAGGAGGTTGTTGAGGGTGGTAATCGAGGCGTCCTTGGCCTTGATGCCGGAGGGACAGGTGAAGATGCCGGGCTTGGGCAGGATGGTGACCTTGGTGGTGTAGTTGGACGGCTTGTTGCCGTTCCGGGCGAGGTACTTCTCGAGGAGGTCGGGCAGCCACTTGCTGTCGGTTCGGAGGGCGTGATCGGTGCCCCAGGCTCGGCCCCAGTTCTGGACGAGCGGCAGACGCTCGCTGAAGTCGCCGCTGTAGAGGCTGGTCGAGAGCCCGATCTGTTTCAGGCTGTTCAGGCAGTAGGTCTCGTGGGCCTTGGATTTGGCCTTGGCGAGGGCTGGGAGGAGCATCCCGGCGAGGATCGCGATGATGGCGATGACGACGAGCAGTTCGATCAGGGTGAAACCGGATTGGGATCTGCGGAGGGCCATGCCGGGATCATGCATCCCGGGCCGGAGCGGGCGAGGGGGAAATTGGTGGTCCGAGACTCCGGGGCGCGTATCGAGACTGCCCCCGCGTCAAACCGAGCGGCAACGTCCTCGTTGCCCTCCAATGCCTTTTGCCAAGGCAACGAGGACGTCGCCACCTCGTTCCTGTTTCAATAAGGATTGGAGCGGCTGATGTGGATACCCTGGCGGTGAGCGGCGCGGCGATCGCGGGCGGCGTTGGCGATGGCTTCCTGCCGGGCGTAGTGTTCGGCGAGTTGCCGGACTTCCTCCCACGGTCGGGGGCCGCCGGGTTCAACGCCCGTCAGGCGAAAGACCAACCAATGGTCACCGTTCTCGACTGGGCCAAACACGGTGCCGACCGCCACCTCGTTGGTCCAGGCGGCGGAAAGGGACGGCCAGCGCCGGGTCATTTCGGACCGGGTCATCCATCCGATGTCTCCGCCGTGGGACCGGGTGGCTGCGTCTTCAGATCGTTCCGCGAGGGAGCCGAAGCCTTTGGCGGGTGGGATGCGCTGGCGGGTCTCTGACTCGATTTCGCCGAATCGGGCGCGGGCGAGGCCCCGGGCCGTCTCGCCGGCGGAGCGGGGAACCTCCAGTTGGAACTGGGCGACGCGCCACCGGGGTTCGCGTTGGAACCGATCCGGGTTGCGGTCGCGGAAATCGCGGGCCTGGGATTCGGAGATGGCTGGGGGAGGCACGGCACCCGGGCCCTGTTCGAGGTAGCGCGTGGCGACGGATTCCTTGATGGAATCGAGGATGTCAGGGCGTTGGTCGAATCCGTCCCGGCGGGCGGCCTGGAGGGTGATTTCTCGGTCGATGAGTTCTTCGAGCAGGTTGCTCATGCCCACTGGATCGGCGATGCCGCGGCGGCGGGCGGCGGCGTCGAGCTCGGGGCGGCGGATGGGTGTGTTGCCGACGGTGGCGAGTAGATCAGGATCGGAGGCGGCAGTGTTGTTGGACGGGCGACAGGACGAGAGCAGCAGCAGGGGAATTGCGATCAGGCCGGGCCATTGGGAGGGCCAATTCATTTCGCGGCCGACAGTGCGGGTGGGGAGGCTGGGGATCAAGGCGGTTGAGGGAAGGGTGAGCTGGGCTTGCCCTGCCAAGGGGCGGCGGGCAGGGTGTGGTGACCTATGAAATGGTATCTGTCGGTACTCAAACAATACGCCACGTTTTCCGGTCGCGCGCGCCGCAGCGAGTACTGGTTCTTCGTCCTCTTCAACCTCATCGCATTTGTCGTGCTGTTCGGGATCGACATGATGCTGGGGATGGCGAGTGAGAAGGCGGGGATGGGAATCCTCAGTGGTGTGTACAGCCTCGGAGTGATCGTGCCTTCGCTCGCGGTGGCGGTGCGTCGGATGCACGACCAGGGCCGTAGCGGGTGGTTCGTCCTGACGGGTTTGATTCCCTGCGTCGGTGGGCTGGTGCTCCTCTACTTCCTGGTTCAGCCCGGCACGGTGGGGGCGAATGAGTACGGAGCGGATCCGAAGGCGGCGTAACTTGCGGTTGACCGTTGCGGCAGGCGCCGTCGGCAGTGGGTGTGGGTCGAAAGTTGGGCACTCTGGGCGAAATGAGACCACCCGACCTTTGGTGGGACGGGTGCTGGCGGGAATGGGCGGAGGGATGGCGAAGAGTGAACATCCTTGGGTTGTGGCGATGCTGTGGCACGCCGGCTGCATCGATTGTGTTCACACTTGCCAATGATGGATCCCCTAGTTTCCGGCCCGTCCTCGCCCGTCCTCGACCTGCTTCGGCAGCTGTATGACTCGTTGAAGGGAGTCTCGGACGGCGAGGTCGCGACCTACATTCCCGAGTTGTCCAAGGCGGATCCGAGCGCCTTTGGGATCTGTCTGGTGACGGCGACCGGGACGGTCTACGAGGTGGGCGATTCGCAGCTTCCGTTCACGATCCAGTCGATTTCAAAGCCGTTCGTGTACGGGTTGGCGCTGGAGGACAACGGGCGCGGCCCGGTGCTGGAGAAGGTTGGGGTGGAACCGACGGGAGATGCGTTCAACTCCATCAGCCTGGAGCCCGGGTCGGGCCGGCCGCGGAATCCGATGATCAATGCGGGTGCGATCGCGGCGGCGGGGATGATCGGGGGCAGAAGCCGGGCTTCACGCTTCAAGCGCGTGCAGGACATGTTGTCGGACTATGCGGGTCGGGCCCTGCCGATGGATGAGAGTGTGTACCGGTCCGAGAGCGAGACCGGGCATCGGAACCGGGCGATCGGGTACATGCTGCGGAATTACAACATCCTGTCGGGGGATCCGATCCAGGCGGTGGAGCTCTATTTCCAGCAGTGTTCGGTGTCGGTGACGTGCCGGGATCTGGGCGTCATGGCGGCCACCTTGGCGAACCGGGGAACCAATCCGTTGACCGGGCGTCAGGCGATCCGAGGCGAATACGTGGAGAACGTTCTCAGCGTGATGGGGTCGTGCGGCATGTACGACTACGCCGGTGAATGGATCTACAACGTGGGCATCCCGGCGAAGAGCGGTGTCTCGGGGGGCGTCATCGCGGTGTTGCCCGGCCAGGTGGGAATCGGGGTGTATTCGCCGCGGTTGGATGCGCGGGGCAACAGCGTCCGGGGCATCCGGGTTTGCGATGAGCTCTCGCGGCACTGGGACCTGCACATGTTCAACCGGCAGGCATCGGGCCGTTCAACGATCCGGCGCAAGTTCACGGGGGCCGAACTGAACTCCAGTCGGGTCCGGACCTCGCAGGAGATGGCGGTGCTTCGGGAATGCGGTGACGGAATCCGGGTCTATCAGTTGCAGGGGAACCTGGCGTTTGCGACGACGGAAGTGCTGGTCCACGAGATCGTCCAGAACTTCGGCTCGATCGACCAGCTGGTGGTCGACCTGAAGCGGGTCCAGACGTTGAACGAGAGTGCGTGCCGGTTGTTCTGGCTGACGGTGGTGAAGCTGGCGGACGCGGGGAAGCGGACCGTGTTCACGCACGTGGACCGGTTTCCGCTTCTGCGCCGATACTTCAAGGTGAAGCTCGGGGACCGGGCGGAGGAGCTGTTCCGGACGTTCGAAGACAATGACCTGGCGTTGGAGGCGTGCGAGGACAGGTTGTTGAACCAAAAGCTTCCGGGGCGACCCACGGATCACCGCGTCGGGCCCCTGGAGTTCGACCTGTGCCGGGATTTTACGGCGGAAGAGGTGGAATTGTTGTCGGCGTGCCTGGTGCAGCGGCGGTTCGCGGCGGGTGACACGATCATCACGGCGGGAGATCGGGCGGCGGAGTTGTACTTTCTGGTCCGGGGAACGGTGAGCGTCCTGATGGTGACCGCTGGCGGCGGGCTGAGGCGGTTGGCGACGTTCTCGCCCGGCATGACCTTCGGCGAGATGGCGGTGATCGATCGTTCTCCCAGATCGGCGACGATCGTCGCGGATACGGAGGTTGAGTGTGAACAGTTGAGCCTCGATGCGCTGGATGGACTGCGGCAGTCCGCTCCGGAGGTCTGCATCAAGTTGCTGACGAACCTGAGCCGGACGCTTTCGCAGAAGCTGCGGAAGGCGAATCGGGAGCTGAGTGTCTTGGATTGAGGGTTGCCGGCGCACGAGGGCCGGTCTCAGCTCCGGCCTGTAGGCCGCGTGCCCCCACGCGGCGGTTCATGACCCACGCCGGGTGAGGGCACCCGGCCTACAAGCACCGTTCGGTAGGCTGCGTGCCCCCACGCGGCGGTTCATGACCCACGCCGGGTGAGGGCCCCCGGCCTACAAGCTCCGTTCGGTAGGCTGCGTGCCCCCATGCGGCGGTTCATGACCCACGCCGGGTGAGGGCACCCGGCCTACAAGCACCGTTCGGTAGGCTGCGTGCCCCCACGCGGCGGTTCATGACCCACGCCGGGTGAGGGCACCCGGCCTACCAGAGAGGACCCGGGGCTTATTCGCATCCCGGACCGTCTGGGTTTTGGAACTGGCAACTGGAGACTGGTAACTGGGAACTTCGCCAGAACCTGCCTCCTGACGTTGGCAGCTACGGATATGAAAAAGGGGAGGAACGCGGTGCGTTCCTCCCCGTGGTGAGCCATTACCGGGAGCGATTACTTGCGGAGCCGGTACAGCGTGGTGGCGGTCGGGGTGACCGTCAGTTGGTTGTTCGCGGCACCGGCGACGCTGGTCCAGGGACCATTGACGGCGGGAGCGGATTCCAGCGTGAAGCCGGAGACGTCCGTGGGCCAGGAGATGCGGAGGTTGGTGCCGACGCGCTCGATGGCGAGCGACGGAATTGTCTCCTGATGGGCCTTGAGAGGTTGGGCGAAGTCGACCCAGACGAAATAGAAGTCCGTGTCGCGGGTGGGGAAGACGTCGAAGCCACTGGAGCCTGCCTCGGCGTGGCGAGCTTCGACGACGAACTTGCCGTTGATGTATTCCCAGGCGAGGACGCCGTCGTCGGTCAGGCCTTCGGAGGCATTGAGATAACCGGCGTTCTGGAGCAGGAGCATGCCGTCCTTGGCGGTCTTGCCGGGGATGGTGATCTCGTATCGGCCGGCCGAGGCGCGGGTGACGGCGAAGCCGGCCGAACCGCCAGCCTTGGTCCCGTTGGCGGCCACCTTGCCGCCGACGAGGCCGGGAGCGGAGTAGGGAACGTAGAGGAAGGCGAAGTCCGACTGGCCGTCGTCGGCGTAGACGGACGGAGAATGCTCCTCGTCGTCGATGCGGATGGCGACGTTCCAGGCGGAGCCGTCGGCGGCAGGGGCGGCGGTGATGAAGGCGCCGCGGTTGTCGGTGGAGTCGTCGGTGGAGATGGTGAACAGCATGCCGTCGGAGGCGGCGTTGACACCGGGGATCTTCACCTGGGCGCGGCCGCCGAAGGCGCCGCTGCCGTCATCGACCCACTGCACGATCTCGGCGGCGGAGTTCTTGACGGTGATATCGCTGGTGAGGGCGGGGCTCTGGGTGGCGTGGGCGCGCCAGACGCCATTGGCCGAGCCGTTGGGCGAGCCGACGTAGCCGGCCTTCCAGCCGGCGGCATACGGGAACCAGGCCATCGACAGGTCGATGTTGGCCTCGCGGAGCGCGGCCGGGCTGGCGTCGTCGGGAAGCGAGGCAGCGGTCTCGCCCAGCTTCACGAAGGAGAAGTAGTAGTCCATGTTGCGGAACGCGCCGTCGAGGGTGCTGTAGCCCTTGCGGGAGGCACCTTCGAAGGTCGGGCAGAACACGAATCCGTGGAACGCCGGCGCGCCGTCATTCCACTGCTGGCTGAGCTTGCGGATGCTTCCGAGCACGATGCCGTCGCGGGGTGACGGAGCCCAGGCCTGCGCGGGTGCGGCGGCGGGGTCGGTAACGGCGCGGTTGTACTTGGGGCCGTAGGGTCCGGTGTTTTCGAGCGCGGCCACGGGGTCACGCGGTCCGATGTCGAAGTCGAGATCACCCTGGTTGTAGCCAGGGGCGGACCAGGCGATGGGGCCCTGACCGTCGACGGAGAGGATGTACTCGTTCTTGTTGGCGCCGTTGTAGTGGATGGGGCTCCCGTTCGGGCCGAGACCGTCGGCGGGAACCACGACCTTCCAGTTCACGCCGGTGACGGTGGCGGTGGGGAAGGTGCCGGGAGCGTTCGCGCCGGCCGGGGTACCATCGATGGTGGTCAGGGGCGGGACGGGCGTGTTGACGAAGTCCTTGTAGGTCGCCTGAACGCGGAGGGATTCGTCCTCGGAACCGCTGATGTGGTTCACGGTGCTGAGACCGATGAGCAGGTTCTCGGGGAACTGGGCGGGATCCACGGTGACGGCCGAGAGGATGGTCCACTCGGACGCCTTGTTGGAGTAGAACGTGGTGAAGTGATTCCCGACGCGCCGCATGCGGAGCCAGACATCGGGGTAGGGCGTCGCACCGCTGGTGTTGCCGGTGGGCCGGTCGGGCATGTCGTCCGTGCCGGCGTCCGCCACGGGGCGGTAGATGGTCTCGATCGCGTTCTTGGGATCGGTCGCGAGGGCGTTGATCTGGACGTTGGCTGCGCCGGGAGCGAGACCGGCGCGGGCCATGATGGAGGCCTTGGCCGAGTCCTGCTGCCCGGTGTCACCGAGGACGAGGTTGAGGACGCGGACCTGGACGTCGAAGTCGCCGGAGCGTTCCTCGTAGGCGTAGGTGAACGAATCGGCGTTGTCCCACGTATCACCGCCGCCGGCGATGATGGTGAAGGAGCCGTCGGGGTTGTTGACCTTGGACCCGGCGACCGGGTTGTTGATGTTGACCAGGGTGAGGTCGGCGCGCGCGGAGGTCGCGGCGCCAGCCATGGCGAGCGCGGCCAGGCAGGCAGGCCGCAGGAGGTGGAATTTCATGTTTGTCTAAACTGGCTTGAGTGACTTCAGGCATCCTGCACTTCGCCGCGGGACCGCATGCCGTCCGGGGACAGCCGTTTCGAGCCCGATGGCGACCGGGAAGGATGCCCGGATCGGATGGGACCATGAAGGATGAGCTGGAAATAATGACCTCCGCAACCATCTACGGCTGATGGAGATGAAAATGACCTGAATGGCGCATGCGACATCCGGTCCGGAACACGGCAGCCATGCTCGTGTCACCTTGCGGGTGGTGCGTTTTCGGAATGGAGATGCCGGTGTTGGGAGGTGATTGCGGCGCTGACGAAATCGGTGGGGGAAAGTTCGAAGCAGGGGAGGGGCAGGAGCTCTGGGTTGACACGGTCGGATTGGAGGAGAACAAAGGTCGTCAATGAAGCCAGCGATTCGGTGCCGGGGTTGGGTCTGCGTGTGGATCCTGTGGTGCGCAGCGCTACTGGGCGGCCGCGTCGGAGCCGCCGAGACGGGGAAGCTCAATGAGCATCTGGAGGTCCTGCGGCCGTTTCTGGGACGGACGTGGCGCGGGGAGATGAAGAACTCGACGCCGGAGAAGCCGGTGGTCGACGTCGCGCGATGGGAGCGGGCGTTGAACGGGCAGGCGGTGCGGGTCCTGCATTCGATCAACGCCGGGGAGTATGGCGGCGAGACGTTGATCTTCTGGTCGGCTGAAAAGAAGAGCCTCGTGTACCACTACTTCACCACGGCGGGCTTCCAGACTGAAGGCGTGGCGTCGGTGGAAGCAGGCAAGGTCACGAGCACCGAGAAGGTAAAGGGAGGAGCGAACGGGATCACCGAGGTGAAGGCGGTGTCGGAGCTTCGGGCCGACGGTTCGATGGTGACGTCGTCGCAGTACTTCAAGGACGGGCAGTGGGTGCCCGGGCACGCAGCGACCTACCGGGAGGATTCGAAGGCGGATGTGGTGTTTCGGTGACGGAGCAAGGCGGGCAGGGGGCAAGTTCCAAGATTCAAGTTTCAAGCAGGGCGGGCGCATCTTGAGACTGCCCCCGTTTGAAAACAGGAACGGGGTGGCGACGTCCTCGTCGCCGTGGAAAAGGGACTCGGAGGGCAACGAGGACGTTGCCGCTCCGTTTGACGCGGGGGCAGTGTCAAGACGCGCCCTGCACGAGCCGGGGGGGGAGTTTCCAGTCGCCAGTTCCCAGGTTCCCACGGCACGACGGAGTCTCGCCACACCCTTGGGCTTGAAACTGAAAACTTCCAACTCCCCAACGGGTCCGCAGAGTGACGCCATCATGAAGCTGTCAGAACTGCATCTGGGGATGAAGGTGAGCCACCCGCAGTACGGCGACGGGGAGGTGAAGGCCGTGAACGAGTATGCGGCGGAAGTGCTCTTCGCGGATGGGAGGAAGCCGGTGGATCCGGAAGCGAGCGCGCTGGTGCCAGCGGAGGCGACGGCCAGCCTTACGGGTGGCAGCATGCCTTTGGCGGAACTGATCCGACAGACGGTGGATGCCGCCGTGGACCGGTTGGGACTCGAGAGGCCGGACATGGCGGTGCATGAGCTGGGGAAGCGTTGGCGCGGCGGGAAGATGGTGCTGCAACCGGGCGAGACGACGACCCAGTCGAAGGAAGTGGAGATCGAGCTGTTCTTCCACAAGATGGTGATGATGCGGAACCAGCTGCGCGTGCTGGAGCAGAAGATCAATTCGAGCGAGGCGCTGAGTTCAGCGGAGAAATTCGACTGGCAGCAGTACATCACCCGCTGCTACGGCTCGATGACCACCTTCAACCTGCTCTTCAAGGACAAGGAATCGCATTTCTGATGTGCCCAGCGGCGGGGGATTTTCCAGCGGCGGCGCGGCGACGCGGCGCTGGTTGAAGGGAGGGACCCCAAATCCGGCCGTTGGGATGTCCACCGATTGCACCGCTGAACTTAGCCGTGTCCATGCAGCAGAATTTTCACGCGGAGCCGCGGAGAGCGCGGAGAGAGGGGCGGGTCCCCAACCTTCCAACGTCGGACACTATTCACCAAACGGTGACTGCTCAGTCACCCATCCAAGTGTCCTTTCTCCGCGTCTCCGCGTCTCCGCGTGAACCTGTCCCCGCCTTCGATCGCATGGTTACGGCTTAGCCGTATCCATGCGGCAGAATTCTCACGCGGAGCCGCGGAGAGCGCCGAGAGAGAAGCCGGTCACGGATGGTGGAGCGTCGAGAACCGTTCACCAAATGGTGACTGCCCAACTTGCCAGCCAGGTGTCCTTTTCCCTCCGCGTCTCCGCGTCTCCGCGTGAACCTGTCCCCGCCTTCGATCGCATGGTTACGGCTTAGAAACGGCGGTTGGATCCACAGATTTCAGCGATTCCACGGATTGGAAGCTGGTTGAGAGAGGCTGCTGTTTCACCCCACGGGTGACATGGAAACGGCGATGCGGCGAGGCCCCTCGTCCCGGCCCATCTGTGCAATCCGTGGATTCTACTGCCTATGCCAGGTCGATGAATCGCCGTCGTCTCAAGCGCTCCAGCATCGGCGACGCGGCGTGGGGTCACTGCGATTCGAGGATGCGGAGGAACTCGGTGGAGGCGGATTCGGGGAGGAACCAGCTCCCGGTCAGGCCGGGGAAGCCCGCTTCGCCCAGCGATGACCAGGGGCCAGCTGGATCCACAGCGCGCTCAAGGCGGTAACGACGGTTGCTGCGGGACGGCCATGTGATCCGGAACCGGGCGTTGTCTGCGCGGGCGATTGAAGCGAAGAGGGGGCGATCCGAGATCAGGGGCGATTGGCCGAGCCACGCTTCGGCGGCGTGGGACCAACCGTCGCGGTCCGGGTCGTCGGCACCGGAGGCGGCCAGCGAGCCGATCTCTCGGCGTTCCCAGTCGTCGTCGAGTCCGTCGCGGTCGGTGTCGGTGATCGGGATGCCATGGAGGATGAGTTCGGTCTCGGCGACGATGCCGGTCTGGCCGGCGGCCTGGTCGGTGACGGCGAGGGTCCATGTGCCGGCAGAGGATTCGAAGAGGTGTCGTTTGGAGGAGTACCACCACTCCTCGATCATGGCTGACTGGAGAGTGCCGGCGCGGTGGAGCACGGAGAGCGTCCCCGTGGGCGAACGGAGCGTGACGCGCAAGTCGCCGGTGCGGGGGTGGACGATGCGGACGCGGACCTGGACCCAGTCGAGCGAGAGGGCGTTGGTGACCTCGAATGGAATGAGGGCGCTGTCGAGTTCGAGTCGGACGGTGGCGGCGGGGTTCGTGGCGGCGATCGTGCGGAGTGTGGTGCCGTCGGCAAAGCCGACCTGGACAGCGGGGATGCGGGCGGATTCGGTGGCCAGCATCACCGAGCGGGCGGATGGGTTGATGGAGTTGTTGTTGAGGATGACGGCACAGGCGGCACCGGCGTTGGCCGCGAGGCGGATCTGGTCGGCGAATGAGTCCGTGGAGCGCTGAAGCAGTGCGGCGGCTCCGGCAATGGGAGCCACGATCGAACCGCCAACCGGGCCGGCATCGACGATGGGGAAGTCGCGCGTGGGCGAGTCGGGATGGAGGCCGGTGCCGGGCGATGCCGGGAATGTTCGACCGCTGCCGAGGCCAGGGCCGTTGACGACGACGTGGAGGCCATCGTCCGGGATGGGGAGATCGTTGGTCTGGCGAATGCGGACTTCAAGTCGGGCCGCGGCGGGTTGGGTGAAGCCGGGCCGGCGGGCGAGGTCGAGGAGGAGGGCGGGGTCTGGGGTTCCGAAGCCGACGTTGTGGCTGAAGGCGAGGCCGGCGCGATTGGTGGCGAGGTCGGGGTCCGCGGAATCGAGCGGCCAGGACGAGAGCACCAGCAGACGTTGGAGTTCGGGGAGGGCGATTCCCGGTTGGACATCGAGGACGAGGGCGACCAGGCCGGAAATGAGCGGGGCGGCAAAAGAGGTGCCGACGAAGTTGTGGAACTCGGGAAGGTAATCGCCCGTCGATTGCCCGGCGCGCCCCACGGGATCGAGGGTGAAGAGGCGGGTGCCCTCGGCTACCTCACCGCCGGGTGCGGCGAGCAGGAGGCAGGCACCAGGGGCTGAGTAACTGGCGACCGCACCATCCCGGCGGAGTCCGGCGACGGTGATCGCACCGGGTTCATTGCCGAAGGCATCGAGGTTGGCATCGCCGACGCCTTGGATTCCGCCCACGGACTTGGTCCGGGTGTTTCCGGCGGAGCGGACCATGATCGTGCCCCGGCCGCCGTGGGCGTGGAACGTGGCGTTCGAGAGCGCGATCCGCTCGACGAGCGTCGAGTACAGGAAATCGATGTCCGCATTGCCCCAGCTGTGGTTCTGGAGGCGGATGGCGTCGGGGCGGTACTCGAACGCGGTGGCGAGGTTCTCGGTCTCTGGGAGGTTGTTGGCGGCGTCGAAGATGACCCAACCCGTGAGGCGAACCCTCGGAGCGACGCCCGTGATGCCGATGGCATTGTTCCCACGGGCGGCGGCCAGGCCAGCAACTGCGGTTCCATGGTAGGCGGATTGGCTGGCGTGGGCGCAGTTGGTGGCGAGCGTGAACCAGTTGCGGGCGAGCGACGGAACGAAGGCTTCCTGAAGATCGGGGTGGGTGGCATCGAGGCCGTTGTCGACGAAGGCGATCGTGACTCCGGCCCCCTGGGAGACCGGCCAGACGGCACGCATCTCGAATCCCGAGGAACCGGGGACGGCACCGAGGACCCCGCGGGACGGTTCGAGGTGCCATTGCTTCGGATAGAATGGGTCGTTGGGCGCGCCCCCCCAGTTCGCGTGCGGGGCCGCGTTGAAGCGTCTCCGCGACGGCGAGGCGGCCTCGACGGCGGGATCTGACGCAAGTTGTGCGGACGCAAGCACGGCCTCCGTGGCGCTTGGGAAGGCGACCACGATCGACCGGTCGTCTGCCCGCCGGACAGCGGGTTGCTGGATCCGGTCCAGAACTCCAGCGAGGTCATTGGCGCTGTGAACGCGGATGAGGACCCGATTGCCGAACTCGATCCTCTGGCCGGACCGGGGCTCGGTGGCTTCCAGGAAACCATCCGGGCCGGCAGCCGGCAGGTGGATGGCGTAGGTGCGTGGGACGGGTTCGTGCAGGGTGACCGTGGTTGGTACGGCTGCGTCGGCGGGAATGGCGGCGACGGCAGCGAGCGCGAGGAAGGTGAGCCTGCGGATCACGGCGTGGACGATAGCGGCTGGGCCGCCAAGTTCGAAGGTTTCAGTTTCCTGCGACACTGGTGGGGCGAGACCTGAAGTTTGAAGCTCTCAGTTTCAACCCGGAAAAGGCAGTTGGAACCACGGATGGCACGGATGACACGGATAAGCAGGAACTTGGCTTCGGATCGCCGCGCACCTGCGAGGTGAGCGCTCGACCGGGATGGAAACCTTCATTCCAGCCCCGTCCATCCGTGGAATCTGTGAAATCCGTGGTCAATAAGCCGCCGCTTTTAGGTTCAAGTTTGAAGCAGGAGCTGGGCTTGAAGGTTGAATCTTCAAACGTGGAACTCCCCAGCGGCTCGTGAGGACACTCGACCCAGGGCTTGGCGCGGGCGGCGCGCTGCTCCTGCGGAAGACAAAAAGACCGCCGGGGAAAAATCCCCGACGGCCTCGCTCTTCTCAGGAGTAGAAGAAAGGGGGCAGTGCAGATCAGAACGCTCGGGAGGCGCTGAACGAGATCAGGAAGCTCGCGAAGGCGGCGTCGCCGTGGCGGAACGTGCCGGTGTCATTCGAAAAGCGTTCGTCGGCAACGCTGCGTTGGCGGTTGGCGTAGAGCATCACCGGTGCAGTCAGGGCGAAGTTCCAATGCCCGGTCATGTACGAGATGCCGGGTTCGATCGAGATCGAGAAGCCCGGGCGGCGGAATCCGTTCTCGCTGCCAATGAGGTCCTCGACGGGGACGCCTTCCACGCGGCCGCCCAAGGTGATCGTGAGGCCCTTGACCCAGGGAACGGCATAGCCGAAGCCGCCACGAGCGAGGTACTGGTCAGGCACCGACGTGATCTGCTCGTAGGGGTTGCCGCGGGCGTTGCCGGAGCGCGTGGAGGTGCCGTTCACGTCTCGGGGGTTGGCGAGGTAGAAGCCCTGGCCGTAGGCGTAGAAGCCATGGCTGATGGACTGGTATCCGTTCAGCTCGAGCGTGATTCCCCAGCCGCCGTCGCCGGGCTGGATCGATTGGTCGACATAGCCCGTGACCGGTCCGTTGACCGTGGTGAAGACGTCGGTGGCGGCGTAGTCACCGGTCGGGGCCTTGACGCCGAGACCGATCTGCAGGTTGCCGCTCGGGAGCTTGGCTGGATCCAGGATCCAGGTGCTGAAGCTGAGCCGGGCGTCCCCGAGGCCGCCGGACTGGCTGTGGTAGCGGTTGGTACGGGTGTGTTCGTACCAGGAGGAACGGTCGTGGCGTACGAAGGGAAGTGCGAGGTTGACCGAGTAGCGCGGCGTGAAGGAGTAGCTGAGGCCCAGATCGATGAAGTGGGAGTCGTTGACAACCTGGTTGCCGGTGACGTGCCGTTGGGTCTGCTCGACATCCCCGACGAAATGGCGGTCGGAGTGCAACCACCGGTAGGAGAGGGAGGCGAGCCACTTGGAGTCGAGGAGGTTGGTCATGCCCGCCGGATTGGCGGCGCAGCTGCCTGCGCCGCGAACGGCGACGCAGCCCTGGGCGAAGACATCGGCCTGGCTGGCGGCCAGGGCGAGGATGCCGGCAACGAGTGCACGGCCCGGAAGACGGGTATAGGTATGAGTCATGGAAGCGGGTTCTTTCTTAGACCGTTCCGGACTGCTCCACCGATCTTGTGGGGTGAACGGCAACGAACGGGGGGTGAACTGCCCCACAGGTGGGGCGAACGGGCGGAGGCCGCATCCTGAAACCGCCTCCGAATCGGGTGGGGCCGCCGTCGAGACGACTCCGTTCCGTAGGCTGCGTGCCCCCACGCGGCGGTGAATGATTCACGCCGGGTGAGGGCACCCGGCCTACAGAACGGGCAGGTACCGGGTGAGGGCACCCGGCCTACAGTCCCTCCGGCCTGCACCCTTCGCTGGACGGGCTCAGGCCAAGAGTTGCTTGCGATGGATCCAGTCGCGGCAGAGTGCGTCGAGGTCGTCGACCATCCGTTCCGTGGGGAAGCGTTGCTCGACGAAGGCGCGGCCCTGCCGGGCGAGTTGCTGGCCGAGTTCCGGTGCATCGGCCAACTGGCCGATCCGGTTGACGAGGGCGTTGAGGTCGTCGGGTGCCAACAGGTAACCGGTTTCGCCATCGAGGCAGACTTCGGACGCTCCGTCACAGTCGTAGGCGACGATGGGTTTTCCTGCGGCCAGGGCTTGGGGAAGGACGCGTGCGAGGCCTTCCCGGCGGGAGAGATGGACGAGGACGTTCATGAGGGCGAGGTGGGCAGGGACGGCCGTGGGTGGAAGGAGGCCGGCGAAGATCACGCGGCCGGCAAGTGCGGGTTGGGCGGCGAGGGCTTCGAAGCGCTTGCGCCAGGGGCCGTCGCCGACGAGGAGGATCTTGAGATTGGGGATGCGGCGGACGAGTTCGGGGGCGGCGAGGAAGAGGTCGTCGTGACCCTTGAGTTCGAACAGGCGGGCAATCTTGCCGATGACGAAGTCGCCGGGATGGATGCCAAGGCGTGCCGCGAGTGCGGGATCGGGTTGGGCGTTGAGGAAAGGCGTGAGGTCAAATCCGCTGAAGACGCGGGTGAAGTGGGATTCGGGCGCGATTCCGGCGGCGACGTACTGCTTGGTCATGGCGTCGGCAACGACGACGAAGTGGTCGGTGACTCGCGCGGCATGACGTTCCGCGCGGGTGAAGAGGGCGTTGGCGATAGGCCCCTGGAACGGGCCGAAGGATGGGCCGTGGACGGTGTGGAGGATGACGGGCACACGGGCCTTGCGGGCGGCGAGCCTTCCCAGGATTCCGGCCTTGCCGGAATGGGTGTGGACGATGTGTGGGCTGTCCGCGCGGAACGAGCGGACCAGATTCCGGTAGGCAAGCCAGTCGGACCAGGGCCGGACCGGCCGGATCAGGTGCTGAACGATCGAAAGGGTGCCGGGGTGGGGGTTGAACAGGTGCTCGAGGGAACCCTCGGAACCCGTGGTAGGACCGGAGAGCAGCCGGACGTCGAAGTCCGGCCGCTGGCGGAGGCCGAGGACGGACGCGATGGTGTTTTCCTGGGCGCCGCCGACGATCAGTCGGGTGATGACATGGTGGATACGCCAGGGGCGGGTGGCTTCCGGCCGGGTCATGGCGCGGTCTTGAGGGCGGCGAGTCGGGCGGTGAGGTTGGAGTGGAGGGTGGTACCAGCCTTGAGGGTGGCGATCGCTTCGTCGAGGTGGCGGATGGCACCGGCCTTGTCCTTGTTTCGGGCGCAGGCTTCCGAGAGTCCGACCAGGGCATCGACGGCGTCGGGGGTGCGGCGGAGGATGGTCTTGAAATCCTCGGCAGCCTTCTCGGGCCTGCCGGCGGCGAGGTGCGCGGTGCCACGATTCATCCGGGCACCGGGATCATCGGGGTGACGGCTGAGGATCTGGTCGAAGATGACGACCGACTCGTCGAGCTTGCCGATATGGAGGAGAAGGTAGCCGCGGCGGTGGAGGAGTCCCTCGTCGTCGGGACGGATCTTCAGGAGGCGATCGACGAATGGCAGGCCCTTGGCGCCATTGTCCGTCTGCATGTAGACGTAGGACAGGAGGTCGAGAAGAGGCACGTCGTCGGGGGACTCTTCCAGGCCGCGGAGGAGGGTACGTTCGGCGGCTGGGAAGTCCTGGTTCCGCATGTGGACGTTGGCTTCGACGCGGAAGAGTTGGCTGTGCTGTTTGGCGGAGGGCTTGCTCTTGGCGGCGAGAGCCTTGGCCACCCCATGTGCTTCGAGGGCGAGCTTCGGCTCGTTGGCGGCGACGCAGGTGCGGGCATAGCCGATGGCGGCTTCGAGGCTTTGTGGATCGAGGTCCCTGGCGCGAGCGAAGGCGTTGGCGGCGGCGCGGACGAGCGGGTCGCCGAGTTCGAGGCAGACGTTGCCGAGTTGCTCGAGGAAGCGGGGTTCGTCGATCGGACCGAACTGCTCGATGATGTGGACGCCGAATGCCTCGATCGGCTTCCGGACGGAGGGGTCGATGGGAGCGCGGCGGCGGAGGAGGTCGTTGACAGCGAGGTTGACGGTGACGTTGGGGTTTTCCGGGTCGAGCTTCTTCGCGAGTGCGAGGAGTTGGGAGGCGAGGTCGAGGTGGCCACCGCGCTGGCAGGCGACGCCCTGGGTGTTGGCGGCGCGGGCCCAGAACTCGGCGGCGTAGCGGGGGGCAATGGCCTTGCGGTCGATGGACGCCTGGACGACCCGGTCGAGGTTATCCTTCTGGCTCGTCCAGAAGGCCGCGGTGGCGGCGGCATCAGCCGTGGAGAGCGGCGGGGTCACCACCTGGCCGGGCTCGTAGGCCCGGAAGGCAAAGATGGCACCGGCGGGAAGGAGGAAGTTGGGTTCGTTGAGGAACGTGGTCGACGGATTGAGCGTGAAGGCAGCCTTGTTCAGGGCGGCCTTGGTGAGCAGGCCGAGGAAGGCACCGCCGATGTTCTCCTGCAGGTCTGCGACCGGCTTCAGGTCCGGCCACTGTGCTCCGTGGGTCTTGTACAGGTGACGGCGATAGCTGGCGTCCGGCCCGCGTCGGGAATTGATGAGCAGGTGCTGGGGCGCACCGGGCGTGCGGCGGACCTGGGCGTCGACCAGGGCGTGCAGGAGCATGTCGTCCGTGACGATCACAGCCGGTGTCTTCGGCAGGGGCGCAACCAGGTTCTCGGCGAGGTCAGAGAGGATCCGGCCGTTCTGGATCTGGATCGGATTCCAGTTCCGGACGGCGAGGGCGGCGGGCAGGGCCACGGAGGCGGCAACGACGAGCCAGGCGAGCGCCCGATGAACGAATCCACCGGCGAGGTCCGCCCGGGTCCACTGCTTGTCCGGGGTGATGGTGCCCAGGACGATGAAGTAGCCGGCGATGTACCCGATCGAGAGCGCGGCGCAGAAGTGGAAGGTGAGCAGGGGAAGGGCGCCGTAGCCGGCATCCGTCGAGACGAGTGCGCGCGGGCTGAACAGTCCGTCGAAGCCCATCCAGATGTTGGCACCGAGCCAGGCGAGTTGGATGGCGGTCAGCGCGGCGAAGGTGGCCATCCGCTCGAAGCCGGAGCCCCGGGGACTGGACCAACGGATACCGGCGGCGGCCAGCGGGAGGATCATGACAGTTCCCAGGATCAGGAACCGGCCCTTGGGAATGCTGACGAGGAAGTCCTTCTGGCTGACGAGGATCGCCCACAGGGCTGAGTGGATTGACTCAGGAAGACCGCCGCGTCCGGCACCCACGATGGGCGTGACGACGTAGAGGATGAGCCCGGCGGCACCGATGCCAGCCAGACGGAGGAGGGTTCGGGCCTTCAGGATTTCCCAGCCGCCGATCCAGAAGAACGCGGCGATGAAGGCGGGCAGGAACCCGATCATGGCCCAGTTGTTGGTGATTCCGATGCCGATCAGGAGCGCCATGAAGTCGAGCCAGCGCGGATTGCGGGAGCTTCGGAACTCGAGGAGGGCGCGGACGGCAGTGCCGAAAATGAGGGCGTTCAGCATCTCGCCGGAGAGCGAGGTGGCATGTTCCCACGTGGTCAGCTGGAGGCTGAAGAGGGAGCAGCCCAGGACCGGGGGAACCCAGGAAAGCCTGGTGTGGAGCGGGCGGCCATCGGCGTAGCCGCGGATCCGCTGCGGATACGTCCGGTCCTGGGGCAGGAGTTGGATGCAACGGGCAAGCGTCCAGACCGTGGCAGCGGCGAGCAGGACGGTGAACAGGTTGCCCGCGAGCGGCAGGAGGCCGGCGGAGAGCAGCGCCAACGGTCGAGAGAGGAGGTACAGCACCGGCGCGTTGGCGGGGAGGTTGTCATCCCATCCGCCCACCTGGGCCACCAGGGTCAGGCTCTGGACGGTGACCCAACGGCTCACGGTGACCAGATAGATGGCCAGGACTGCGGCGGCGATGATCCAGGGGATCAACCGGCCATGGGACGACGAGGGCGTGCGGGACTCCTCTTGCATAGGTGAGATCGGGATAGGTGACGGAACCCTTGGTGCGAGAGCAAAGCAAAACTCAGCGGAAGGCGGAATGGAAGCCGCCGGGTGACGGATCTGGAGTTTTCCAGCGCCGTGCTCCGGCCACTGCTTGCCGAGCGAGGGGGAGGTTGCGCAGGGTTCGGAAAACCTTCCCACGAATGAAATCGATCCGGATTGGCATCATCGGCATGGGCAACATCGGTCGGCACCATGCGGGTTACCTGTTGGACCGCAAGGTGGCGCGATGCGAGTTGGTGGCGGTTTGCTCGACGTCGCCCGGCAAGCTGGACAGCTACACGGCGAAGGGCGTTCAAGTCTGGGGCGACGGCCTGGCGCTGATCCGGAGCGGCACGGTCGATGCCGTGCTGATCGCGACGCCGCACTACGACCACACCACCTTGGGCATCGCCGCGCTGGAGGCGGGGCTGCATGTGATGGTCGAAAAGCCGATCTCGGCGCACAAGGCGGACGCGGAACGGTTGTTGGCGGTGGCGGCGTCCCGTCCCGGACAGGTGCTGGGCGGCATGTTCCAGCTTCGGGTCGAGCCGCGGTACCAGAAGATCCGGAGGTTGTTGGAGAGTGGTGAACTGGGCCGTCTCGTGCGGGTCAACTGGATCAACACCGACTGGTTCCGGACCGAGGCGTACTACGCCAGCGGTGGTTGGCGGGCGACCTGGAAGGGCGAGGGTGGTGGCGTGCTGCTGAACCAGTGCCTCCACAACCTCGACGTGCTTTCGTGGATGCTCGGGCAGCCCTCGAAGGTCCGGGGATTCTGCGGCTTCGGCCGCTACCACGGGATCGAGGTCGAGGACGACGTGACGGCCTACCTGGAGTATCCGGGTGGTGCGACCGGGGTTTTCGTGGCGAGCACGGCCGAGGCACCGGGGACCAACCGATTGGAGATCGTGGGTTCGAAGGGGCGGTTGGTCATGGAGGACGGGAAGTTGAGGTTCACCCGCAACGACGGCGACATGCTGGAGTTTTCGCGTTCGGCCAAGGGCGGCTTCACCAAGCCCGAGATCTGGAATGTTGAAATTCCCTTCGACAACGCGGCAACCCCTCATGCGCAGTTGATGGAGAATTTCGTCGCCGCCGCACTCGACGGTGCGACGCTGATCGCCCCCGGCAGTGACGGCGTGAACTCGGTGGAGTTGGCGAACGCCATCGTCTTCTCCGCGCTCGAAGGCCGGGACGTCGAACTGCCGCTTGATGGCCTCGCGTGGGAACGGCGATTGAAGGAATTGATCGCGGGATCCCGGCTGGAAAAGGTCGTGGTCGCCGGGGGTACGGAGGATTTCGCCGCGTCGTTCCGGAGGTAGGCGGGGGAGCTCCCATCGGCGACGCGGACCGGACATTTTTCCCAGCGGCGGCGCGGCGATGAGGTTGGGTGCTGGGCGGGGGAGGCGTGCGGGTGGAGGGGGCGCTCAGGTATTTGGTTGGCGTCGGTCCAATAGTGGCGCTGCCCCCAACTGCCTTCGCATCACGGCCGTGATCCATGCAGGGGTTTTCTCCACGGTTGAGACGCTGATATCACCAATATGAGCGAAAAGCACTTTGGCTTCTGGGGGCCGGCGGGGGAAGACGGTAAGCTGCCTTCCGTGTCGAACTGGGTGGATGTTGAATGGTTGCCAGCCGACCGCGATCAACTGATAGAATATCTCGCCAATTGTCCGGTCGCGGTGGCTGCGGCCGCAGGACAAACGCCATGTTTGATTTGCGGCAAGCTGCTGTGCTCTTCGGTCTACCAGACTGATAACTCCTGGTTATGGCCCGAGGATCTCCTGCACTACGTCGTCCTACACAATGTCAGGCTTCCGGATGCCTTGGCTGAGCACATCAGGAAGGCTGATCACCGTTGGCCAACTGAGGTCGTGGTCGATCTATGTCAATTGCCGTGGCCAGGGTGATTGCAGTTCGATTCGGGGTTGGAATCGGAGTCTAAGCGGGCAGGAGACAGTCGGCCCGAGAGGCGCAGAGGCGCTGAGCCGTATCCATGCAATTGAAGGGGGGACAGGTTCACGCGGAGACGCGGAGACGCGGAGAAAGGACACTTGGAGGGAAGGCTGAGCAGTCACCGTTTGGTGAATCACGTCCGACGTTGAAAGGTTGAGGACCTGACCCTCTCTCCGCGCTCTCCGCGGCTCCGCGTGAGAATTCTGCCGCATGGATACGGATGAGAGGATGGCTCGGCGTTCCCGTCGTCTCCGTTGTTGTAGACACCTCCATGCCTTCGCGCCGTCGCGGCTTCGCGCGAAACCCTCTCGGTGGCGTGAGTGTTTCGCGCGAAGCCGCGAGGACGCGAAGGAGTCGGGCGGGTAGGCTTCCTTCCTCGGCAAGCCTTGGGCGCGTTGCTTGAAACCTGAAACTTCCAACTTGAAACTTCTCCACCCGCCCCCCACAGGACAGGGCATGACTCGGCGTGAATTCCTGGTGGCTGGGGCCGCGGTGGGCGGGGCGATGGCGTTGAACGGGGCGGACGCCAAGAAGGCACCGCCGATTCCGAAGGCCAAGTCACCTCAGGTTGGCTCGCAGCTGTACGGCTGGGGCCAGTACTACGAGCGGGCTGGGAAGGACATGTGGAAGAACCTCGACGAGGTCCTCATGGCGTTGCGCGATGCCGGATATGACTACGCGGAGGGAAACCTCGACGTCACGACACCCGAGAACAACGAGAAGTTCGCCGAGCGCCTGCGCAAGTTCGCGCTGAAGCCGGTCGCCCTCTACACCGGTGGTGCGACCCACGTCCTCGGCAAGGCCTCCGAGACCTGCGAACGGATCGCCAAGGCCGCGGTGGTGGCGGGCAAGGCCGGCTTCGGTGTCATCAACTTCAACCCGGATCCGATCGGTCGTGCGAAGACGGACCGTGAACTGGAGATCCAGGCCGATGCCCTGAAGGAGTTGGGCAACGACCTCAAGTCGGCCGGATTGAAGCTCGGCCTGCATCATCACACGCCCGAGATGGCCAATGGCGGACACGAGTTTCACTCGAACTTCCGTCGCTGTCCGGCGGAGACGGTTGGGTTCTGCTACGACGTGCACTGGGTCTTCCGCGGGGGGATCGCGCCGGCTGAGTGCCTCAAGACCTACGGCGACCGGATCGTGTCGTGGCATCTGCGGCAGAGCCGGGAACGGATCTGGTGGGAAGACCTGGACACGGGCGACATCGACTACGCGGCGATCGCCGCCGAGGTGAAGGCGAAGAAGATCCCGCAGTTCCTGACGGTGGAACTTGCCATCGAAGGCGGAACGAAGATCACCCGCGACGTCGTCCAGAACCACGCCCGCAGCCGGCAATTCGTGGACCGGGTGTTCGGCGTATGAGCGAGGCCCTGCCATTGGAGGAGCATCCGCCGAAAAGGACCGACTGGCGGAACGGTGCCCGGATGGTGGCGATCGGTCCCGCGCTTGCCCTGTCGGCGGTGCTGGCGGCTGCCGAGTTGGTGCTCTGCTGGCCGGTGCCTGGGTGGCTGTACGCCGGGGCGGCGTTGTTGTTTGGGTTGGCGCTGGTCCGGTTCGAGCCAATCCGAAGACAGCGATTGCAGTTGGCGGTGCTGGCGGTCGCGTTGATCGCCCTGTCGCTTCTTCATTGGGTGCCGTGGACGAGCCGGAAGCCGTTCCTGCAGGATCTGGGGCGGGTGCACCCGGGCATGACGGAATCCGAGGTGCGATCGGTCATGGCGGAGTGGAAGGTGGGAACGGGTTGGCCCGCGAATCCGTTCCGGTCGTCCGCGGCCGGGGCGGCGTGGGAGATGCGGATTCCGGACTCGCTGGTTTTCCGGCATTCGGACGACGGGCGGTTCAACTCGGACTGGGGCGTCGTGGAGTTCGTAGACGGGCGGGTGTCGAAGGTTTCGTTCAGTGCGGACTGAGAGCGGCCAGTTTCCAGAGGCCAGATTCCAGTCCTTCAGGAAACCGGGATAGGGAGACTTCGGAACGGCTCGTGGGGACACTCGCCCCACCTCGAGGTACGGAGTGGCGACGTCCCCGTCGCCTTGGGAAGTGGCATGGAATGGCAACGAGGACGTTGCCGCTCCGGTTGGGAAGAGGACGGAGTGGCGACGTCCCCGTCGCCTTGGGAACTGGCATGGAATGGCAACGAGGACGTTGCCGCTCCGGTTGGGAAGAGGACGGAGTGGCGACGTCCCCGTCGCCTTGGGAACTGGCATGGAATGGCGACGAGGACGTTGCCGCTCCGGTTGGGAAGAGGACGGAGTGGCGACGTCCCCGTCGCCTTGGGAAGGGGCTTGGGAGTGCAACGAGGACGTTGCTGCTCCGGTTGGGAAGAGGACGGAGTGGCGACGTCCCCGTCGCCTTGGGAACGCGCTTGGGATGGCAACGAGGACGTTGCCGCTCCGGTTGGGAAGAGGACGGAGTGGCGACGTCCCCGTCGCCTTGGGAACTGGCATGGAATGGCAACGAGGACGTTGCCGCTCCGGTTGGGAAGAGGACGGAGTGGCGACGTCCCCGTCGCCTTGGGAACGCGCTTGGGATGGCAACGAGGACGTTGCCGCTCCGTCCGAGACAGGAACGGGCCTGGCAGGGCAACGAGGACGTTGCCGCTCCGTTTGGATGCGGGCCCGTTTGCCCGTTGGTGCCGGGAACGATCCGTTGACACTGGGGAGCGGGGTTCGCGATGCTCGCGGTTTCTATGGCCGAACCGAAAGTCAACGAGTTGATGGAGAAGGTGGTGAGCCTCTGCAAGAGGCGCGGGTTTGTTTACCAGTCCTCGGAGATCTACGGCGGCATCAATGGTTTTTGGGATTACGGTCCGTTGGGCGCGGAGCTGAAGCGCAACGTGAAGGACCTCTGGTGGACCCTGATGACGCGTCGGCGGGACGACGTCGTGGGCCTGGAGGCGACCATCATCATGCACCCGCAGATCTGGAAGGCGTCGGGGCATGTCGACACCTTCAGTGATCCAATGGCGGACTGCCTTTTGACGCGAAAGCGGTTCCGGGCGGACCAGATCGAGCTGCAATCGGGCACGGCCTACCACTACACCGGCGCGGTGGATCCGGCGTCCGGGAAGGTGTCGGGCGAGCCGTATGCGGTGCTGTTGCCGCCGGGCAAGCCGCCGGAGAGCGCACGCAAGGTCGCGACGCAGTTCTATCAGGCGCGCGGCCTGGGGCAGGTGGAGCTTCAGGGCGAGCGCACGGAGAAGGTGGAGAACTCGCAGCGGTTCAATCCGGAGAATGGTTCCCTGCTGACGGAGCCGCGTCCGTTCAACCTGATGTTCAAGACCTACGTCGGCCCGGTGGCGGACGAGGACAACGTGGCGTACCTCCGGCCCGAGACGGCGCAGGCGATCTTCGCGCAGTTCAAGAACGTGCTGGAGACGTCGCGCCAGAAGGTGCCGTTCGGCATCGCGCAGGTCGGCAAGGCGTTCCGCAATGAAGTCACCCCGCGGAACTTCACGTTCCGGTCGCGCGAGTTCGAGCAGATGGAGTTGGAGTTCTTCATCCTGCCCGATGAGGCGGTCGAGGCGTTGTGCGGGAGCGTGGCGAAGCCGACGGGCCCCGGGCATCCGGGCGCGCCGCAAAAGAACTGGGGCTGGCAGATGTGGCACCAGTACTGGGTCGAGGAGCGGATCCGCTTCTACGACTCGATCGGGTTGCCGCGGACATTGCTGGAGGAGTACTGGCAGAAGGCGGACGAGTTGGCGCACTACGCGCGGGCGACGGTCGACCTGCTGTTCAAGTTCCCGTTCGGCACGCAGGAACTGGAGGGCATCGCGGCCCGGAGCGACTTCGACCTGAGCCAGCACGAGCGTTGCTCGGGCAAGTCGCAGGGTGTGTTTGACGAGGAATTGCGGACGGCTTGGACAAAGCTGGACGAGGCGACGCGGACGCGTCTGTCCGACTCCTACTTCCAGCATCGGCAGAAGTATCTGCTCAAGGCGGGTGTGCCGGCCGAACAGGCGGCGCGCGACGCGAAGGAGGACGCGGAGGGACTGGGCAAGGGACAGTTCATCCCGCATGTGATCGAGCCGTCGGCGGGCGTGGACCGGTTGATCCTGGGCCTGTTGACGAACGCCTACACGGAGACGACGACGACGGACGAGAAGGGCAAGACCGAGACCCGTGTCGTCATGCGGTTCCATCCGAAGGTGGCGCCGATCAAGGTGGGCGTGTTCCCGCTGTTGAAGAACAAGCCAGAA
Organism: Limisphaerales bacterium; assembly: GCA_965284395.1. GTDB lineage: Bacteria > Verrucomicrobiota > Verrucomicrobiia > Limisphaerales > UBA9464 > UBA6176. The sequence goes on from OZ260084.1 coordinate 4,339,041, forward strand.
TTGGTGGCGAAGGCGCGCGAGGTGCACGAGCTTCTGCGTGGGCACATGATGGCCTTCTACGACGACGCCGGGGCGATTGGTCGCCGGTACGCCCGCCAGGACGAGGCGGGGACGCCGTTCTGCGTGACGATCGACTTCGACACGTTGGGCGAGAAGCCGGAGTTGTTGGACACCGTGACCATCCGCCATCGGGACGATGGCCGGCAGGAGCGCCTGCCGATCAGTGCCTTGACGGCATTCCTGCTTGAACGCATTCGTTAGCCTTGGGTGGCCCGGCACGGGGGTGTCGGGCTGCCACCTTGCATGAACCAGCCGATCCGCATCTCTTATCTCTTCGTGCTGGGGCTTCTGGTCCTGGTGGCCGTCATGCACATGACGGTGCCGCTGATCGCGGTGCTGTTCGCGTTCTTCGCGCTCAACCGCCTGAGTTTCGGCCAACGCTGGGTCGGCGTGGTCCTGTTCCTGGTGATGATGGTGGGCGTGGCCAGCTGCCTGTACTTCTTTGCGAAGCAGGCAGTGGTTGCGCTACCGACGATCGCCAACGAATCCATCCCTCGGATCATCGACTACGCCGAAGGGCAGGGCTGGGAGTTGCCTTTCACGGATACCAAGAGCCTTCGGACGTTGATGATGACGAAGGTCCAGACGCAGTTCGCCCAATTGGGTGGCTTCGTCCGGGTGTTCGCGGTGGAGGCGGTGAGCATTGTGATCGGTGTGGTGGTGGCGATCAGCCTGTTCATGACGCGGAAGCTGGATCTGGGCAGCCATCCCGGGGCGGAGGAAGGCAACCTTTACACGGCGACCGGGCAGGCGGTGATCGAGCGCTTCACGACGTTCTACCACAGCTTTGCCACGGTGATGGGGGCGCAGATCCTGATCTCGTTCATCAACACGATGCTGACGTCGGTGTTCCTGATCTGGAACGGGTACCCGCACCTGCTGGTGATCGTGGTGCTGACCTTCCTCCTGGGCATGCTGCCGATCCTGGGCAACCTGCTCAGCAACGCCCTGATCATCGGGGTGGGCTTCACGTTGTCCCACCGCACGGCCTTCATGGCGCTGCTGTTCCTGATGGCGATCCACAAGCTCGAGTACTTCCTGAACTCGAAGATCATCGGGGATCGCATCCGGAATCCGATGTGGCTGACGTTGCTGGGACTCGTGCTCGGGGAGCGCCTGATGGGCATCCCGGGGATGATCCTGGCGCCGGTGCTCCTGCACTATGTGAAGGCGGAGACCTCCCGGCTGAAGACGGAGCAGACGCGGACTACGGCGCTGTGAGCTGGAACGAGGCGGACTTCCATTCGCCTTCGATACCGTCGGCAATCCGCTTCCAACCCAGCTTTCCGTAGGCGGCTTCCACCTGCGGGAACTGCGTTACCAGGATTCCGGCGAGCACGAGACGGCCGCCTTTCGCGACCCGGGCGACGATGCGTTTCGCCTCGGCGATGAGCAGGTCGGCCATCAGGTTCGCACAGACGACGTCGTAGCGGCGCTCCGGGCGCTTGGGAATCCGTGTGACGTCCGCTTGTTCGAATCGGACCTTGTCCTGCAGTCCATTCAACGCGGCATTCTCGCGGGCGGTGCGGACGCAGTCAGGATCGTAGTCGAAGCCTTCGACGGGCGCGTACCCGAGGGCGACGGCGGCGAGGGCGAGGATTCCGGAGCCCATTCCGGCATCGAGGACGGACTGGGGTTGGCCGTCGATGCGGAAGTGGACGAGTTCCTGGAGGCAGAAACGGGTGGTCGCGTGCTGGCCGGTGCCGAAGCTGAGCCCGGGGTCCAGGAGGACCATGGCCTGCCCCTGGACGGGCTTCCGGCGGTTCCAGGTTGGCTTCACCAGCAGCTTGCGCCCGATGCTGACCGGCTTGAAGTGGCGCTTCCACGACTCGGCCCAGTCGCGGGCCGGGACCTTGCGGATCGCGACGCGGGCCGGGGTGGGATCCACGCCGCACTCCACCAATCCGGCGAGGGCGGCGCGGATCTCGGCGCGCAGGGGCGCGACCTTGGCGTCGGGAAGCGGGCAGAACGTCGAGACCGTGACGGCACCGGTCTGGACGTCGGTATGGATGCCGGGTGTGACGCCGAGGATCCGTTCGAGGGTGGCGAAGACGGCGTCTTCGGCATCGGCATTGGTGGCTATGGCCACCTGACGGAGCGGGTGCTTCAGAGATCGCGCCATGGGGTGAAATTCAGGAGCTGGATTTCGGTGCGGGGACGACCGGCCTTGAGTTCGCCGATGTCGAGCCAGCTGACGCTGGCGTAGTCGATCTCGAAGTGCTCGAACTTCCGCATGGGCAGGCCGAGCAGGACCGACAGGGCCATGCGGATGACTCCGCCATGGGCGAACACGGCGGCAGTGGTTCCGCGGCTGTGTTCGAGGACGTAGTGGACGGACTGGGCCACGCGCTGGCGGAAGTGGTCGATGGGTTCGGCCTGATGGATCCGGTCGTGTTCCATGTGTTCCAGCCAGTCGTAGGCACTCATGCCGAACTTCTCCTCGACCTCGTTCCATCCGAACCCGGTCCAGGCACCGAAGTCGACCTCGCGGAGACCTTCAAGCAGGACGGGTTCACCGGGGTGATGCTGACGGAACGGGGCGAGCGTGAGCTGCACCCGCTGCATCGGGCTCGCATATACGGCGTCGAACCGTCGGTTCTTGAGCCAACCTGCAAGGGCCGCGGCCTGGTCGTGGCCGCGTTGGGAGAGGCCCATGTCGATCCGGCCGCCGAAGACCCGGTGATAGGTTTCCTCCACCTCGGCGTGGCGGATGAAGTAGAGGCTCGTCTTCATGAAGGGCGAGTCGCGGTCTGGTTCACGCGGCGATGGCGGCCTGCTGGAGCGCGAGGATCTCGCGGATGCCGGCCCGGCCGAGCGCGAGCATCGAGGCTAGTTGCGCGTCGGAGAAGGTGGCTTCCTCGCCCGAGGCCTGGAGCTCGATGAATTGGCCGTTGGCGTCCATGACGAGGTTGAGGTCGACGGAAGCGTCCTTGTCCTCGACGTAGGCGAGGTCAAGAAGGGGGACGTCCTGGAAGATGCCGAGGCTGACGGCGGCGACGCCGGGCTTGAGTGGGGACTTGGTGAGCTTGCCATCGGCCTGGAGCTTCCGGAGGGCAAGGCCGAGAGCGACGAAGCCGCCCGTGATGGACGCCGTGCGGGTACCGCCATCGGCCTGGAGGACGTCGCAGTCGATCCAGATGGTCCGGGAGCCGAGTGCCTCCAGATCCACCGCAGCGCGGAGCGAGCGGCCGATGAGGCGTTGGATCTCCTGGGACCGGCCGTCGAGCTTGAGCTTCGAGATGTCGCGGGCCTTCCGGTCGAGCGTGGAGTAGGGAAGCATGGAATACTCGGCCGTGACCCAGCCGCCGCTGATCTTCTGCGACTGCATCCATTTCGGGACGGAGTCCTCGATCGTGACGGCGCAGATGACGCGGGTGTTGCCCCACTCGATCAGGGTGGAGCCGGTGGCATGCGGGGCGATGCCGTTCTGGAAGCGGATGGGCCGCAATTGATGCGGCAGGCGCCCGTCGGCGCGTACGAACTCACTCATGTGCGGGCGAACGTACCGGGAAGCGGCCGAGAATGAAGTTGGAAGATGTGGGGCGGGGGAGAGTTTGAAGATTTCAGATTCAAGATTGAAGCGGGGAGCGGCCTGCCTCGTGACCTCGGCGGCTACCCATCACTGGGGTAGCCGACGACGTGAGGAGGCGGGTGTGGGGGTTCTGGAGACTGGCAACTGGTCACTGGGAACTCACCCCGGGGCCCCGCCTCGTGACCTCGGCGGCTACGGGGAAAGACTAGGCCAGCAGGGCCTGGACGACGTTTCCGTGGACGTCGGTCAGGCGGTAGTCGCGTCCGCCGTGGCGGAACGTCAGGCGTTCGTGGTCCATGCCGAGGAGATGGAGGATGGTGGCGTGGAAGTCGTGAACGTGGACGCGGTTCTCAGCTACGGTGGCCCCGATCTCATCGGTGCTGCCGTAGACGGTGCCGGGGCGGACTCCGGCTCCGGCGAGCCAGGAGGAAAAGCACGCGCTGTGATGGCCGCGGCCCTTCTCGCCATCGACGCCAGGGGTCCTGCCGAACTCGGTGGTCCAGACGACAAGCGTGTCGTCGAGCATCCCCCGGCGCTTCAGGTCCTGCACCAGGCCGGCGATGGGTTGGTCGACGTTGCGGGCGTGCTTGGCGTGTTCGGCCATGTCGCCGTGCTGATCCCAGTTGTGCGAGGACGAGCCATCGACGAGTTCGATGAAGCGGACGCCACGTTCGGCAAGGCGTCGGCCCACAAGGCAGGGCCATCCGAACCCGTCGGTCTGGCCGCGCTCAAGTCCGTAGAGGGCGAGGGTCTCATCGGATTCCGACGACAGGTCGAATACCTCGCGCGCCTCGGTCTGCATGTGGAAGGCGGTCTCGAAGGTGCGGATCCGGGCGGCGAGGTCGGAGTCGTGGCCGCGGGCGTCGAGGTGGCGACGGTTGAGGGCTTCGGCGAGGCCAAGTTCCAGTTCCTGGACCGAGGCGGCGCGGGTGCGGCGGTCGAGGTTGGCGATGGGTTCCTTGCCCGGAATGACGCGGACGCCCTGGTGATAGGCGGGGAGGAAGTCGTTGTTGAAGATCTGGGTGCCGGCGTAAGGCGATCCCGCGGAGATGACGACGAAGGAAGGGAGGTTCTGGTTGAGCGTGCCGAGGCCGTGGCTGACCCACGATCCGATGCTGGGGCGCGAGAAGAAGAACGACCCCGTGTGCATCGCGAGCGTGGCTTGGTAGTGCTCGTTGTCGTCGGACTTCATCGAGCGGATGAGGCAGATGTCATCCATGCACTGGCGCAGGTGCGGGAAGAGGTCGCTGACGAGCGTGCCGCATCGGCCGCCCGGACGGAACTCCCAGCCGGGGCGGAGGAGTCGGCGCTGCTGGTTGGAGAGGCCGCCGCCCACGCCCATCGTCTTGCCGTCGGCCTCGAACAGCTTCGGCTTGTGGTCGAACGTGTCCATGTGGGACACGCCGCCGTTGGAGAAGATGAAGATCACGCGCTTCGCGCGACCGGGGAAGTGGGACGGTTTCGGCGCGAGGGGATCCGCGCCGGCATCCGAACGTGCGAGCAGGTCGGAGACGATGCCGGGCAGAAGGAGCGAGGCACCGACGAGGGAGCGGAGGGTAGACCGACGACTGAGCCGATGGCTGGGGGAGTTCATGGCGGAGGGCGGGTTCAGTCGAGGTAGACGAATTCGTTGAGTCGGAAGAGCGCGCGGGCGAAGGCTTCCCATGCGGCGCGCTCGGCGTCGGGGGAACTGTTGGCCGCCAGACGTTCCAGGAAGTGCGATGCCTCGGATTCCTCGGCGGCATCGGGTTGGCGTGCGAAGGCGAGGGCGTAGGCGAGTCGGATGCGGTCCGGAGGCGCGGACGCCTCACGGCGGATCCGTGCCGCGAAGGCGGCGGACTGTTCGTGGACGAGGGGATCGTTGAGGAGAAACAGCGCCTGGACGGGAGTGGTGCTGGTGAGGCGGGCGGCGGTGCTGGCGGAGGGATCCGCGCCGTCGAACGTAGCGAGGAATGGGTGGCGCTGGATGCGCTGGGTCATCAGGTACACGCTGCGGCGACGGGACTCATACACGGCGCGAAACGGATTGTGCTGGGTGAACTTCCACTCGGACTGCGGCGGGAATGGATGAGCCCCGGCGGGCGAGGTGTCGAGGGCTCCTCCCAACTGGAGGAGCGTGTCGCGGATGGACTCGGCATCGAGCCTCCGGCGCGGATAGGCACCGAGGAGTTCGTTCGTGGGGTCCAGCTCGATGGACTCGGAGGAGCGGCGGGTGGATTGCTGGTAGGTGCGCGAGGCAAGGATCAGGCGGTGGAGGGACTTGATCGAGTACCCGGACTCGATGAACCGCCGCGCGAGCCAGTCGAGCAGTTCGGGGTGGGACGGCGGGCGGCCCTGCCGGCCGAAGTCGTTGGGTGTCGGGACGAGGCCGCGGCCGAAGTGATGATGCCAGACGCGATTCACGAGCACGCGCGCGGTGAGGGGATTGGCAGGATCCGTGATCCAGCCGGCGAGTTCGAGGCGGCCGCTGGATCTGGATCCCGGAGGCAGTGAGGCGCCGCCGAGCACCTGGAGAAAACGGCGTGGAACGACCCGGCCGGGTTTGGCGGGGTCGCCCTTGGCCTGCACGGCCGCGTCGGCCGCAGTGGGGCCATCGGCGACGGCGTAGGCACGTGGAATGTTCGGAGCGCTGGCACCGTGTTCGCGGACGGCGGCTTCGGCGGCCTTGATCCGTTCCTCGACCTGGGGCTTGTCGGCAACGGGCGTGGACTTGAGGGAATCCTTGAGTGCCTGGAGTTCCTTCTGCAGTCGCCTGGTCTCGGTGTCGTGTGTCCGCAGGGATTGCTCCGCAGCGGCCACCTCCGCCTGCGGAACGAGGGTGACGAGGTCGCGTTGGCGCTGTTCGAGCTCGATTCCAGGCCACGGGTACCGAGTGCTGTTGAAGATGCCGTAGAGCGCGTAGTAGTCGTCGGTGGGGATGGGATCGAACTTGTGGTCGTGGCAGCGGGCGCAATTGAGCGAAAGGCCGAGGAAAGCGCGGCCGAGGTTGTCGAGGGTGTCCTCGATGGTGAGGTGTTGGGGGTAGTCGTCGACGCGGGAGCCGAAGCGGCGGGAGTTGGCGATGTAACCGGTGGCGATGATCTGCTGGAAGCGTTCGGTCTCGGACGCGGCGGGGAGCAGGTCGCCGGCGAGTTGCTCGCGGATGAAGCGGTCAAAGGGGAGATCCCGGTTGAAGGCCTCGATCACCCAGTCGCGGTACCGGTGCATCTGGGGGATCGGGAAGTCGGAGTTGTCTCCCGCGCTGTCGGCGTACCGGACGACATCGAGCCAGTGACGTCCCCAGCGTTCGCCGTAGGCGGGTGAATCCAGAAGGCGATCCACAACCCGCGCGAAGGCATCGGGCGTGCTGTCCCGGATGAAAGCTTCGACCTCGGCCGGAGTCGGCGGAAGTCCCGTGAGGTCGAAGGTAATGCGGCGGAGGAGGGCGCGGCGGTCGGCGTCGGGAGCCGGGGTCAGCTTGCGCTCCTCCAGACGAGCGAGGATGAAGTGGTCGATGGGGTTGGTGGGCCACTCGGTGTTGCGGACGGGCGGCGGCGTGGGCTGTGCGATGGGCTTGAACGACCACCATTCGCGGGCCTTGTTCCAGTCGATGGCCGAGCGGGCGCGCGATGAGGCGACGGTGTTTTCGGTGCGGGGATCCGGGGCGCCCATGCGGACCCACGCTTCGAGGTCGGCGACCGCCTGGGCGGGCAGCGCGGACTTCGGAGACATGGCGAGGTTGGGATCGGTGCGGCGGACGGCCTGGATGAGGAGGCTGGCCCCGGGATCGCCCGGGGTGATGGCGGGTCCGGTGTCACCGCCCTGGACGACGCCGGCGCGCGAGTCGAGCAGGAGACCACCCTTGAGCTTCGTCGCGGTGGCGCTGTGGCATTCGTAGCAATGTTCGGCGAGGACGGGGCGGACGCGGCTCTCGAAGAAGGCGATCTGTTCGGGCGTGGGGTCGGTGGCGAACCGGGGTTGGGGTGCCGCGGGAATTGGGCCGGTGCCGGACCAGACCTCGATGCCGGAGAGGTTGGCAGCGCCGTGGCCCGGGCCGCGGGCGGCGAGCCGGAGGGTGGTGTTCGTGCCTTCGATTTGGAGAGGCCACGGACCCAGTTTTCGCCAGGCGCCGGCGTTGCCACTGTGGAACTTCTCCTGCACGACGGTGCCGTTCAGGAGCAGGTCGAACTGCTCGCTGTGGTTGTCCTCCCAGACGTACGCGAAGACTTGGTACCGGCCTGGAGGGACGGCCGTGATTTCGACGTCCACCTTGCTGCCCCAACGGCTGCTCCGGATCATGCGGGCGCGGGCTGGATCGGTGGCGGGCTTCAGCGGGACGAGTTGGTTTTCGAACTGGTTACCGTGGATGACGACGTTGGTGGTGGAGTCGGCTTCCCAGGTCTGGCCATCAATCCGGAGCGTGGGACCGTTGAGGTTGATGGCGCGGTAAAACGTAGCCTCGGCGCTCATGGCGGCCTCCCGGGCAATGAGCGCCGCAGTGGCCGCGGAAGCGGTGACCAGACGGAGATGATGGACGACAGGGCGCACGTGGAATCATGTGAACCATCCGGCCACGGGTTTCCGGATTCAAGCGCGCCGGCACATCTTGACTGGGCCCAGATTGAGAATGCGAACGGAGTGGCGACGTCCTCGTCGCCTTGGGAGGAGGCTCGGGAGGGCAACGGGGACGTTGCCGCCCCGCTTGATTTCAAGGCGTGAATGATTTTTATTCACGGTGTGGATGGAATTCGAAAGCGATGGCTGGATGACCTGCTGCGGCAGGCGCTCCGGGTCATGCCTGTGGTGGTCGTCACCGGGGCCAGGCAGGTCGGAAAGACCACGCTCGCGGGCGTGCTCCAGCCGGGACGCCGCATGATGACGCTCGACGACCTCGGGGTGCTGGGCCAGGCACGCAAGGACCCGGATTCCCTTTTGGTGGATGCCCCGGTCACCATCGACGAGGTGCAGCGTGCGCCGGAGTTGCTCCTGGCTGTGAAACGGCAGGTCGATCGGAAGCGGGTGAAGGGCGCGTACCTTTTGACCGGCTCGGCCAACCTGTCGCTGTTGGCTGCGGCAGCCGACTCGCTTGCCGGTAGGGCGGTGTACCTTGGGTTGGCGCCGTTCTGTCCGCTGGAGTGGACGGGGGCGGCGTCTCGTCTTGAGTTGCTCGACCGGTTGTTTGAGGAGTCGTTTGATCCCTTGGAATGGCCGGACGTTCCGGGAGACTGGGAACGGTGGCTAATCCGCGGTGGCTTCCCTCCCGCTTTGGAGCTTGAGGCCGACTCAGAACGGGCCCTGTGGTTTTCCGGGTACGTGCAGACCTACCTCGAGCGTGACCTGCGGCAGTTGAGTTCCGTTTCCAGCCTGCCGGACTTCCATCGGTTGCTGATGGTGGCGGCCAATCGGACGGCGCGGGTCGTCAACCAGTCCGACATCGGGCGGGACGCCGGGTTGTCGCAGGCAACAGCCCACCGGTATCTGAACCTGGTCGAGGCAGGCTGCCTGTGCACCCGGCTTCCGGCATTTGCCTCGAATCCAGCGGGAGGCGTGGTGAAGTCGCCCAAGCTCCTGTGGAACGACTGTGGCTTGGCCGCTTGGCTTGCCGGGATCCGGGATGTTCAGAGCCTGCGGGCACGGCCTGATGTCGGATTCTGGTTGGAGCAGGCGATCTACCAGACCCTTCAGACCTGGTGCTCCCTCGATCCATCGACGCGCCGAATCCACTTCTGGCGGGATCGCAGCGGACGCGAGGTGGATTTCATCCTGGAAAAAGACGGGGCTCTGGTGGCGCTGGAGGTGAAGGCGTCGGGGACTGTCACCGTTTCTGACGCCGCCGGGCTCGATGCATTTCGGGAGAACCTCGGGCGAAGGTTTTCACTTCGGCGGTCTGTACTGCTCAACGCGCGGACGAATCGACCGCTTTCCGGCGGGGCTGTGGCCTTGCCTTGGGGCTGGATGTTCCCGCCCATCCAGCCCGGGAGTCTGGAGCCCGAAGGCAGGCAGGCGGGCAGCGGATCCCGCTGAGCCATGACCATGCGAATGGAGGCGGGAACAGGTTCACGCGGAGGCGCGGAGACGCGGAGAATGGACACTTGGAAGGCAAACTGGGCAGTCACCGTTGTGTGAGTGGTTGCCAACGTTGGAGTACTCGTGACCGGCCTCGCTCTCCGCGATCCCCGCGGCCCCGCGTGAGATTGCAGCTCCCTGGATCCTGCCGAGCGTGTCCCAAGGCGCCGCATCACCGCTTGAATCCGATCATCATCGAGTCGGGCCCGACGAGGTGTTCGACCCGGCAATCGGAGAAGTCGGCCTCCTGCATCCATGCGATGCAATCTGCGCCGGTGTAGGAGGGCTTGCGCTTGTCGAGGAAGAGGTCGGTCTCGGCGGTGTTGCGGTAGACGCCGTCGGTCCGCTGGAGGAAGCCGAGTGCGACCAGGGCATCGAGGAAGTTGCGCGCGGCGCGCGGGTGCAGACCGAGTCTTCCCTGCAGCGTGGCCAGGTCGCCGGGGTGCTTCGCGAGTTCGGTGAAGACTTCCATCGCGACGGCGCTGAGGAGGACCTTGGAACTCCAGAAGGCGAGTCCGGTCTGGAGGATACGGTCAGGCGATGCGCGCATGCAGGCTACCCACCTGATGGTGGGTGAAGCGGTCCACAGAGAGGGCGGGGTGCGCATCCCGACACTGCCCCCGTTTGAGAACAGGAACGGGGTGGCGACGTCCTCGTCGCCTTGGGAGAGGGCAGGGGAAGGCAACGGGGACGTTGCCGCTCCGGTTGACGCTGGGGCCAAATCGAATCTGCCGTTGAAGTCCGGGTGGAGGGGGAGGCTATGTTGGGCGCGATGAGAATTCCCCTGCCCAGGATGCGAGCTGCCGCCGTTGCGGCGGTGGTGTCCTGCTCGATGGCATGGGCAGCCGATCACTGGTCGTTCCGGCCGGTGGAGCGGCCGGTGGTGCCGGTGGTGCAGACGGGAGGTTGGGCGAGGAATCCGGTCGATCAGTTTGTCCTGGCCCGTCTGGAGCAGGAAGGACTGAAGCCTTCCGGGGAGGCGGATCGGGCCGCGTGGTTGCGTCGGGTTACATTGGATCTGGTGGGGTTGACGCCGACGCCGGAGGAGGTGGATCGGTTTGTCCGGGATCCGGCGGTAGACGCGTATGAGCGGGTCGTGGACGGGTTGCTGGGATCCCCGCGCCATGGGGAGCGATGGGCGCAGCACTGGCTGGACGTGGTTCGGTTTGCGGACACGCACGGTTTCGAAGTCAACACGGAGCGACCGAACGCGTGGCCGTACCGGGACTATGTGATCGAGGCTTTCAACGCGGATACGCCTTACGACCGGTTTGTCCGGGAACAGATTGCCGGTGATCTGCTGGGAAAGGACGCCGCGACCGGGTTCCTGGTGACGGCGTCGGTGCTGCTGCCGGGGCAGATCGGCGCGGATGACGTCTCGAAGCGATTGGCGCGACAGGACGCCCTGGATGAAATCGTGGTCAACACGGGGCAGACGTTCCTGGGATTGAGCGTGGGCTGCGCCCGTTGCCACGACCACAAGTTCGATCCGATCACCGCACGCGACTATTACTCCATGCAGGCCTTCTTCGCGGGCGTGGAGTATGGCGACCGGGAGATGCGGACGCCGGAAGCGCTGCGGATGAAGGCCGATGCCGTGCGGATGCGCGAACGGGTCACGGCGATCGACGCGGAATTGACGCGGTACGAGGTCGTGGCGCGCCCGGGTTTGGAGAAGACCCCCGGGGTTGCGCCGGTCGGCACCCTGCGTCCGCCGGTCAGCCCGTCGCGGAACTCGGACCGTTTCGAGCCAGTGCGGACGCGTCGGGTCCGCTTCACGATTCGCAAGACTACGAACCTGGAGCCGTGCATTGACGAACTGGAGGTCTACGACACCACGGCGCGGAACATCGCTTTGGCTTCGTTCGGGACGCGGGTGACTTCCTCGGGAGATCGGACCGAACCGGACCGGCATGAACTGCGGTTCGTGAACGACGGCCGGTACGGCAATTCTCGGAGCTGGATGTCGAGCGAGATGGGCAAGGGCGCGGTAACGTTGGAGTTCCCGGCCGACTGCGAGATCGAACGGGTGGTCTGGGGACGCGACCGGACGCGGGAGTTCGTGGATCGGTTGGCGACGGAGTACGCCATCGAAGTCGAGGAGGCGTCGGGTCGGTGGCGGGTGGTGGCGGATTCGACGGACCGGCATCCGATGGATACGCCGGGGGCCGCGCGGCCGGGAGGGATCGCGGTGGCGGGCCGGACGGAAGCCGAGACAGCCAAGGCCAATGCCTTGCTGGCGGAGCGGAAGGACCTGGAGGCGCGGATCGGAAAGTTGACGGAGGCTCAGATGGCTTTCGCGGGCGTATTCCGGCAACCGGACGACATCCACCTGTTGCACCGCGGCGATCCGGAGCAGCCGAAGGATCCGGTGTTCCCGGCGGTGCCGGTCGTGTTGGGCGGACTGAAACTCGCGAGGGATGCGGAGGAATCCGGGCGTCGGCAGGCGTTGGCTGACTGGATTGCGGATGCGTCGAATCCGTTGACGGCGCGGGTGATGGTGAACCGCGTCTGGCAGGGGCATTTCGGTGTGGGATTGGTGGAGACGGCGAGCGATTTCGGGAGGAGCGGAACCAAGCCATCGCATCCGGAACTGCTCGACTGGCTGGCGACGGAGTTCGTGCGGGAAGGTTGGTCGATCAAGCGGATGCACCGGTTGATCGTGCTGTCCGCGACCTATCGGCAATCGTCCCGGGTGGAGGCGTCGGCGGCGGCGCGGGATGCCGATGTGCGCCTGCTGTGGCGGTATCCGTCGCGGCGGATGGAATCGGAGGTGATGCGGGATTCGATGTTGTGGGTGAGTGGTCGGCTGAACCTTTCGATGGGCGGACGCGGGTTCGACCTGTTCAACAACCGTGGCGGGTTGAGCGGGTTCAAGCCGGTGGAGACCTATTCGGGGGCCGGGCTCAAGCGCATGGTCTATGCGCACAAGGTGCGGCGGGAGCGGGAGGCGGTGTTCGGGGCGTTTGACTGTCCGGATGCGGGGCAGAGCACGGCGCGGCGGCGGGAGTCCACGACACCGATCCAGGCGCTGAACCTTTTGAACAGCCGATTCACGGTAGAGCAGGCAGACGCGTTCGGGCGACGGTTGGAGTCGGAGGTTGGCGGTGATCCGGTGCGGCAGGTGGAGCGGGCCTATGCGTTGGCGCTGGGACGTCGGCCGACGGGGTCGGAGTTGGGAAGCGTGGTCCCGGTGGTCCGCGAACACGGGCCTGCGGTTATGGCCCGGGCCCTGTTCAACTCGAATGAGTTCCTGTTCGTCCCGTAGGGTGAATCCTGAAACTTGCGACTCATCCCCCGGCCCGTGCCTTGCTAGGGTGGACGTGTCTCATGCGATCGAAACCGATGCGGAACGGGCGGCGATGGTTGGTTAACGTGCTGCTGTGCCTGGCGGCGTTGCCAGGGGCGGTGGCCGATGCGGCGCGGGTTTTCGTGGTTTTTGAGGGGGAACCATTGTCGGCGGCAGCAGGTCGGGCGGCGGCTCCGGCGGCGCTGGATTCGCAGCGCGCCCGGATGACGACAGACCAGACCGTGCTCGCGGAGTGGGTGGCAGCCACCGGTGGACGGGTGATCCAGACCTACTCGCTTCTCAATCATGCGGCGTTCGTGGAGGTGCCTGACGAGGCGGTTGCGGGATTGCGGTCGGTGCCCGGGGTCGCGGCGGTCGTGCCGGAGCGGTTGCATGCGCGTCGGTTGGACACCAGCGTCGCGGCGGTCGGAGCGCGGCAGGTCTGGCGGGGGGCGGGTGGACGGACGGGGCAGGGCATCCGGATCGGCGTGATTGATTCGGGTATCGACTACCTGCATGCGCAGTTCGGGGGCGCGGGTTCGAAGGCTGGGTTCCTGAACAATGATCCGACCGTGATCGAACCGGGGAGCTTTCCGACGGTGAGGGTGGTGGGTGGGACGGATCTTGTGGGAGACGCATACGACGCGTCTTCGAGTGGGACTTCGACACCGGTGCCGGACCCGGATCCGTTGGATACGGCGTCGAATGGACATGGCACGCATGTGGCTGGGATCGCCGCGGGCGGTGGGGTGTTGCGGGACGGGACCCCGTACCTGGGGCCGTACGGGAGCGAGGTGGATTCGGTGTCGTGGCGGGTTGCGCCGGGGGTTGCGCCGGAGGCGTCGCTGTACGCGATCAAGGTCTTCGGCGGTGGCGGACTGACGTCGAGCAGCATCGTGGTGCAGGCGTTGAACTGGGCGGCCGACCCGAATCAGGACGGCAACACGGCGGACCGGTTGGATGTGGTCAACCTCTCGCTCGGGAGTGCATTCGGTGAGGACGGGAACGGCGATCCGGAAGTGTCCGCAGTCGAGCGTCTGACCCGGTTGGGGTGTCTCGTGGTGATGTCGGCGGGCAACGGAGGAAACGCGGTCTTCAAGCTGGATTCCCCGGGTACGGCACCGTCGGGCATCACGGTCGCGAATTCGTACGATGCCGGATACTCGACGGGCGCTGTATCGGTGGAATCGCCGGCTTCGGTGGCGGGGTTGATGCCGGCGGTGGAGGCATCCTTCACTCCGGCGCTGGCGGGGATGGCGACGGTGCGGGGGCGGGTGGTGCTGGCGGACCCGAACCTGGGATGCGACCCGTTGCGGAATGCGTCGGCGCTGGCGGGACGGATCGCGATGGTGGACCGGGGCGTGTGCTTCTTCGTCGACAAGGTGAAGGCGATGCAGGATGCGGGAGCGCTGGCGGTGGTGGTGGTGAACAACGTCGAGGGCCCGCCGGCGGGCATGGCGGGCATTGGCGATGTTTCGACGATCCGCATTCCGGCGGTGATGATCAGCAAGGCGGATGGGGAACGGCTGAAGCCATTGCTCGGGGTAGGCAACGGGGTGGTGTTGGCGTTGGCGGCGTCGGTGGTGATTCCGTTTCCGGAGTTGGCGGATACGCTGGCGGAGAGCAGTTCGAGAGGGTTGGTGTGGCCGACGTTCCGGCTGAAGCCCGATCTTTCGGCACCGGGATCGGGAATCCTCTCCGCGAGGGCCGGGAGCGGAGCGGACCCGGTGGCGGAGACGGGAACCTCGATGGCGGCTCCGCACGTGGCGGGCGCGGCGGCCTTGTTGCGGAACGAGCATCCGGATTGGGGCGCGATCGAGATCAAGGCGGCGCTCATGAACACGGCGGTGGGCCCGATGCGTGCGACCAATGGCGCTGCCTATCCGGAGAGCCGGGTTGGCGCGGGACGGTTGGCAGTGGATGCAGCGTTGCGCACGACGGTGATCGCGCGGGGGGAAGCGAACCCGGGGGCGGTGAGCCTGTCCTTCGGTCCGGTCCTGGCTTCGTCGACGGTCACGCGGACGCAGTCGGTGCGCGTGGTGAACCTCGGCACGGCGGCGGCGACGTATCGCGTGGCTTCGTCCAACACCCTGGAGCAACCGGGCGTCCGGCTGGTGCCGCAGGTGGGCGAGGTGACGGTCGCGGCGGGTGGGTCGGCATTGGTGCCGGTGGTGCTCGAGATCGATCCGACGCGCCTGGTGCCCGATGCGGATGAGGCGTCGTCGCCGGAGTATCTCGGAAGTCCGCGGCATGGTGTTCCTGAGGCTTCCGGACAGATCTGGTTCCGGGGAGGCGCGGTGGATCTTCATGTCCCATGGCATTGCGCGCCGAGGGCGGTGGACGATCGGAAGGCCGGGGCGGCGCTGGCGGGGGTTCCAGCGGGCGATCCAGTGACGATGCCGGTTCCGGTCGAGGGTGGCGCGGTGCATGGCCGGCCGCTGGTCGGCGTGTTCGTGTCGGGTTTCCGCGACCAGCCGGTGGGGTTCACCGACAGTCGTGCGTGGACGGACATCGTCGGGGCGGGCGCGATGGGGGATTTCATCCGGGCGGGCCGGATCGAGGACACCCGGCTGTACTTCGCGGTCGTGACGGCGGGGGCGCGGCCAGGGCCGATGCGGGTGTTCGTGGATATCGACGTCGAGATTGATCGCGACTCCAACGGCAGCACGGATGTGATCCTGTCGAACGGCAACACGGGGACCATCCAGGGCGATGACCTTGAAGATGAGGATGTGTCGAACGACGCATGGGTGACGTCGGTGGACCTGAGGACTTCGGCAAAGCTCTTTTCGGGCGGAACCTGGAATGCGGTGACGCCGGGAGTGGAGGATCCGGCGGCGTTCCTGAATGGGGTGGCGGTGTTGACGGCGCGCGCGTCGGACCTTGGGTTGACGGCGTTGAGGCCGGGTTTCCGATACCGAGTGGTGACGCGTGGGCCGTTTGCGGATCAGACGCCGTGGATCCGATTTGAGCCGACGCGCATGGTGGTGGACAGCACGGTGCACGGGGTCGATGGCGGGCCATGGCAGCGGGCGGACGGGTTGCCGTTGGTGACGGTGCGGCGTGGCCAGGCTGCGCTGGCTGGGTTCACGTCGAATGGGCGGATTCCGCTGTTGGTGGTGCCACTGCACAACCAGCCGGGAAGTCAGGCGCTGGCGATGGATCTCGACCTCGCGCGGAGCGACGTCGATGGCGATGGACTATCCGATGACTGGGAACTGGCGAATCTTCGTGATCTGGCCGGCACCCGGACCAGCGATCGCGACGGGGATGGGCAGAACGAGGAAGCGGAACGGATCGCGGGAACTGATCCGCGAAACGCCCAGTCGTTCTTGCGCCTGGGCGTTTCGACGGTTTCGGGATTTCCGCTGACGTGGCCGAGTGTGGCTGGCCGACGTTACACGCTCCTCAGGAGTCGCCGCTTGGAGGGGCCGTATGAGGTGTGGCGTTCGGGGATCCTGGCGACCCCCGGCACCAACGTGCATTCAGACCCTTCGCTCACCACCGACGCACAGCCTTGGTACTACCGGCTGGCGGTGGAGTGAGCGCTTACTTGCCTGAGGTCAGGAGTTCGAGCAGTGCGGCGTCCTTCTCGGGGCCGGTCTGGAAATCAAAGGCGCGCATGAAGCGGGCCTTCTCCTTCTCGGTCGTCGACGGATCCTTCAAGGCCAGGACCAGGAGCGAGGGCGTCTTCTTCGCGCGGGAACGCCAGACGACCTCGCGTCCGGAGGTCGTGTTCCAGATGCCGCCGCGGGCGGAGAGATACGCATCGAGGCAGGCGTCCCAATTGCGGTCGGCACCGATGCCGAGGGCTTCGGTGTACCAGCGGTCCTTGCCGTCGAATTGCGAGGCCAGTCGGGCCCACAGCGCCGGCATCTCGGGAGACTTGTGATGGCGGAGGGCGATGGCGCACTCGCGTCGGACCTGGGGTTCCGGGTCATTGACCAGGCGCTTCACGGTGGCGATGACGTCGAGGCCTTCAGCCCGCGCGATGCGGAGCGCGGTGATGCGGATGTCCGGGTCCTTGTCGCCGAGTGCCGCGTCGACCCAGAACTGGGTGCGGCCCGGGTTGCGGGCGAGCAGGTGGAGGGCGCGGGCGCGGAAGCGGGGGTTGGGATCGGACCAGAGTTTCTTCAGCTCGGACTCCGCGCGGGTTCCCATTTCGTGGAGGGCGGTCCAGGCGGAATGGCGGGCGGAGACGTTGGGTGACTTGAGGGCTTCGACGGCGCCGCGGGCGGAGCCGAGATCGAGGGTGGGGACGTTGGCCTGATGGCCCTTGGGTGCGACCCGGTAGACCCGGCCGGTCATCGTCTCGAGCTTCTGGTCGGCCATGTAGTGTCCGCCGACGCCGGAGTCGTTCCAGTCGGCGATGTAGACTGCGCCATCCGGTCCGACGGCGACGTCTGCGGGGCGGAACCAATTGTCCTCGGACGAGACGAGATCGACGATGCGGGCCGAGTAACCGGCGCCATCGCGTTGGGCCGGGTAGGCGCGGACGACGCGTGGGCCGGCGTCGCAGTGGATGATCTGGCCGCGGAAGACTTCGGGGAGCAGGTCGCCTTCGTAGACACAGATGCCGGTGGGGGAGCCGGCGCCGGTCTGGATCAGGTTGGGGACGACGCCGGGGTCGTTGAGGTGCCAGTGGCGGCTGGGGATGTCGTCTTCCCATCCGGTACGCTTGTCACCCCAACCGGCGCCAGACATTTCGTCGCGGTAACCGTAGTTGCCGAATTCCATGACGAAGTTGATGCGGACGCCGCGATTGCCGTCGTCGTCGTTGTCGGATTGCCAGAGCGTGCCGAAGGAATCAACGGCGACCTCGTAGTTGTTGCGGAAGTTCCAGCCGAGGGTCTCTACGCCGGACCCGTCGGGGTTGCAGCGGAAGACGAGGCCCTGCTGGTAGGGCTTGCGGTGGCCCCAGGTTTCGTTGCCGTCCTTGTCTACGACCCAGCCGGAGCCGTCGGCCTTCTTGAGCTGTTTGCCGTCGTTGCCGACGTTGAAATACAGGCGGCCATCGGGGCCGAAGGTGAAGGCGTGGGCACCGTGGTCGTGGTCGACGCCGCCGATTCCGGAGAAGAGCTTCTTTGGCGGGCCGTCGGCCTTGAGGTCGTGGTTGCGATCCTCAAAGACGAAGATGTCCGGCGAACGCGAGACGATGACCTTGTCACCGAGGACGGCGATGCCCAGGGCGGCGTTGATCTCGTCACCCTGATAAAAGGTCACGGTGCGATCGGCGGCACCGTCGTTGTCGGAGTCGATGAGGACCTGGATGCGGTCACCGCCGGGGCGGAGCTTGCCCCACTTCTGGAAGGACGATCGGTAGTTGGCGCCTTCGGTGATCCAGACGCGGCCCTGGCCGTCGACGTCCATGTTGCAGGGATTGACGAGGTGGGGTTCTGCGGCGAAGACGGTGACCTCGAGGCCTGGGTGGACCTTCATGCGGCTGAGGAGGCCTTTGGCGGCGTCGAGGCCGTGGGCATGCTGCGCCTGGGTGGCGTGGGAGGCGACCAAGGCGGCCAGTGACAGGCCGAGACCGGAAATGGAAGAACGTGCTCTCATGGATGGAAGTGTCCGGAGGATACAGCGGTGGCTGCGGGTGGGAAGAGCGTGGAGAGTGAATTCCTGGAGTGTTTCTGAGACCTGCGTCCGGGTGAGCTTCACTTGCCCTCGCAACACCGCTTGTATTTGAGGCCGCTGCCGCAAGGGCAGGGGTCGTTGCGGCCGACCTTGGCGCTCGTGCCGCGGCCGGCGCGGAGGGCACCCAAGGTGGCACGGGAGGTCTCGAAATAGCGGCGGTGGTAGATGCCCTGCAGCATCAGGCGTCTGAGTTCGATGAGTTCGTCGAACTCAGGCTTCGCGGCCTTGGCGGCAGCCAGCAAACCCAGCGCCCGGTCGGTGACGGGGTTTCCGTCCGCGTCGGACACCGCCACCTTCCGCACGGTGTTGTAGTCGCAATTCACCGTCTCCACGGCCTCCAACGCTGTTGAATCCGGGGCTCGGCCCAGTCGGATGAAGCTGATGATGCAAGAGGCGCACTCGCACCGAGGGGCGACGCAGTGCTGGTCGAAGACAATCCACTGGCTCCCATCGAAGACGAACTCGAAGTCGGACCCGAGCGGGAAGATGTCGGTGAACGCGACCATGGTCTCAGGCGGTTCTGGTGGCAGATCCGAGATGTCGACGACGGACAAGTCCGTCTGATAGATCCAGAGCCGCTTCTGCTTCATGAACCACTCGCGCAGCTTCTGAGGGTCGCCGATGTTGACCTGAGGCGCATCGGCCTTCGGGCGACTGGCAGGCTTCCCACCGTTTTTGGTCTCGGACGGTTCGATGATCTCGCCGGAATCGATCGACATCCACAGGCTGGTGAATCGACGCGCACTGGGTTTGGAATCTGCGGCCTCGTCAGAGGGTATCTTGACGAGATTCACGGTTGAGCACCGGCAACGTGGGTCGGAGCAGACCACGAGGTCGAATTCCTGCGTTCCGCCCGGATCCGAGGATTCTCCTGGGGCTGGATCGGGGCGGGATCGGAGGCGGGGCTTGGGGTGGGAGTCCCCATTGTACCATTCTAGCTCAATCGAAGTTTGCATCGGCAGAATGTTGGGGAGGGTGCGGCGCTTTGTGTCCTGAGAGAAGAAGGATTCCTTGTCGGCTCAGGCGCGGAGGCGGGCGACGTCGACTAGGTGGCGGATGACGAGGGCGGTCCAGCCGGTCTGGTGATTGGCGCCGAGGCCCAGGCCGGTATCGGCATGGAAGTACTCGTGGAACTGGACGAGTCCGGACCAGAGGGGGTCGTCGGCGAACCGGCGGTCGTTGCCGAGGGCGGGGCGGGTGCCGTCGGGACCGGGGAGGAAGAGCGAGGCGAGGCGGCGTTCGAGGTCGAGGGCGGCCTCGTGGAGCGTGACGTGGTGGCCGGAGCCGGTGGGGTACTCGACGGTGAAATCGTCGCCGTAGAAGTGGTGGTACCGTTCGAGGGCTTCCTCGATGAGGTAGTTCACCGGGAACCAGACCGGTCCACGCCAGTTCGAGTTTCCACCAAAGAGGGAGGTATTGGATTCACCGGGAATGTAGTCGACGCGATGGGTGGTGCCGCCGTGTTCGAAGAGGAACGGGTGCTTCTCGTGGAACCGGGAGAGGGAGCGGATGCCGAAAGGGGATAGGAACTCGGATTCGTCGAACAGGTACCGGAGCACGGAGCGCAAGCGGTCGCGGGTGGGGATGGCGAGGAGGAGCTTGCGGCGGGAGTTGGAACGGCCGAGTGCGATGCCGCGCGAAAGACTGTGCTTGTGGGCGGTGAACCACTCGAGGCGGCGGCGGAAGCCGGGCAGTCTGGCGATCTGTTCCTCGTCGAGGACTTCGACGGCGATGAGCGGGAGGAGGCCGACGAGCGAGCGGGTGCGGAGGGGGACGGTGCGGCCGCCAAGGTCGAGTTGGTCGTAGTAGAAGCCGTCGACGTCATCCCAGAGGCCGGTGCCGCCGACCGTGTTCATGGCCTCCGCGATCTGGACGAAGTGTTCGAGGAACTTGCTGGCCATGTCCTCGTAGGCGGGGTGGACGCGTTGGCCGTCGTGGGCGAGTTCGAGGGCCATGGCGAGCATGGTCGAACAGTAGAAGGCCATCCAGGCGGTGCCGTCGGCCTGCTGGAGCGTGCCGCCCCCCGGGAGGGGTTTGGAGCGGTCGAAGACACCGATGTTGTCGAGGCCGAGGAAGCCACCGCTGAAGAGGTTCTTGCCGGAGCTGTCCTTGCGGTTGACCCACCAGGTGAAGTTGAGGAGGAGCTTCTGGAAGACGGACTCGAGGAAATCCCGGTCGCGTGCGCCGCGGGGCGCGGTGAGCTTGTAGACGCGCCAGGCGGCCCAGGCGTGGACGGGCGGGTTCACGTCCGAGAACGCGAACTCGTATGCCGGGATCTGGCCGTTGGGGTGCATGTACCATTCGCGGAGCAGCAGGCTGATCTGCTGCTTGGCGAAGGTGCCGTCGACGGCGGAGAACGGCACCATGTGGAAGGCGAGGTCCCAGGCTGCGAACCACGGATACTCCCACTTGTCGGGCATCGAGAGGACGTCCCGGGCGTGGATGTGGCGCCATTCCGAGTTGCGCCCACGACGGCGGGAATCGGGCGGGGAGGGAGGATTGGGGTCGCCGTCGAGCCAGTCTTCCACGACGTAGTGGTAGAACTGCTTGGACCAGAGAAGGCCCGCATAGGCCTGGCGCACAACGAGACGTTCGGCATCGGTCATCCCGGCTGGGAGGATCGCGCGGTGGAAGTCGTCCGATTCCTCCTGCCGTTGCCGGAACACCGCTTCGACACCGGCGAGGGAAGCTGCAATCGCACGGGCGCGTCCGGGCAGTTCGCGTTCTGCGGATGCCACGAGCCGGAGGAAGACGCACCGTGATTCACCGGGGTCGAGAGTCAGGACATGGTGTGCGGCGGCCTTGGTGCCGATCCGGGCGGGATTCAGGACGCCGGGCGCGCGGTCGATGAGGTGCCGATGGAACGCGTCCTTCACGTACGGCGCCGGATTCGGCGTGCCGTAGAGACGTTCGAAGTTGGTATCGTTCTCGGTGAACCAGAGCTCCGGGGTGGAGCCATCCGGGGACGGTCCGACCTCGAGGTGGTACGAACCCAGGGACTCGTGGGTGGCCTCGACGGTCTGGTCATCGATTGCCCGCAGTCGGGGGCGGGGTGTGCAGCCCTCGTGGGTGCAGCCCCAGGACCAGGTGTTCCGGAACCACAGCGTCGGAAGCACGTGGACGGTGGCTGGCTCGGGACCCTGGTTGGTGATGCGCAGCCGGATCAGGATGTCGTCGGGCGACTGTTTGGCGTAGGTGACCTCGACGTCGAAGAAACGGTGGTCGTCGAAGATGCCGGTGTCGCGCAGGTCGAACTCCGGTTCGTCGCGGGAACGGCGTCGGTTTTCGGAGACGAGGCGTTCGTAGGGAAAGGCGGCCTGCGGGTAGCGGTAGAGGGCGCGGGCGAGGCTGTGGGTCGGGGTGGAATCGAGGTGGAACCACTCCTCCTTGGCATCCTCGCCGTGGTTGCCCTCGGCGTTGGTGAGGCCAAAGAGGCGTTCCTTGAGGATCGGATCCCGGCCATTCCACAGGGCGACGGCGAATGCCAGCCGGCCCTGCCGGTCCATCAGGCCGAGCAGTCCGTCATCGCCCCACCGGTACGCCCGGCTGCGGGCGTGGTCATGCGGGAAGTACTCCCAGCAGGTGCCATCGGCGGAGTAGTCCTCCCGGACGGTGGACCATTGGCGGTCGGGGAGGTAGGGACCCCAGCGCTTCCAATTGGCCGTGCGTGTGTCATCGGCAGCCAGTCGCGCGCCTTCGGCGGTGGCCTGCACCCGTTGGAGGATCTGCGTGCAACTGCCCTCGGATCCTCCCTCGGACATGGAATCGCCCGGGTTCACTCAGTAACGGTAGCCCAGCTGCAACCGGCCGTAGACCGCGCCTTCGCCGTTCCACTGGCGGTTGCGTTCGTCGACGACGAAGCGGCGGTCGAAGACCCAGCCACCGGCGGCCTCGACGCGGAAGCCGTGACCGATATCCCAGATGGCACCGAGGCCGGCACGGATCTCGCGATAGGTCATGTTGACGTCATCGAAGCTCGAGTCGCCCTTGTCGCTGCCGTGAGTCGTCGACAGCTGGTAGGCACCACCGACGAGTTCCGCGCCGCCGTAGAACATCCAGGACTCGTTGGGACGGAACTCAAGCCGGGGACGGGGAACCAGGAGTGAAAGGACCCACTGGCGGTTGATCTGCCAGCGGAGACCGGGGCCGCCGACGATGGGGACGTCGCGGCGGGTGTCGACGCTGAGTTGGAGGAAGAGGAGGAGGCTGTCGTTGATGGCGTAGGACACGCCGGCGATGATCGGTGCGTTGAAGTCTGAGCCACTGATGTCCTCGAAGTCGCTGTAGAGGCCGGGCGAGACCTCGGCGAGGAAGGTCCAGCGTTCGTTGATCCGCCAGTTCACGCCGAGGGGTAGGCTGAGTGAGCCGACGGCGGTCGGGAGCAGGGAGGTGTTCTCCAGGCCAAAGCCGAAACGCTCGACTTCAAGCCCCATGGACCAGTTGACGGGTCCACCTGAGACAAAGGTCCCGGTGTACTTGAGCCGGGTCTGGGCCGTGTTGATCTCGCCGAGGTCGACGGAGCCGACTCGGATCCCGGAATCCGGGACGTAGCTGGCGGTCAGGTCGAGGTTGCCGAGGTAGCCCGGTTCGCCGGGGGCTCCGAATGAGCGGGCTTGGCGATCGACGGGACGGGCGGGACTCTGGGCTGCCAGCGGGAGGGCGGCGGCCAGAACAGCAAGGGCTGGGCGGACAAACATGCGCCAGCAGGCTTAGCCGTGTTCCCGCCCGGCGCAAGTGCGGATCCGCCGCGGCCTGCCTTCGGACACGTTCCGATACGTTCCCCAAGCCCCGAGAGGTGGGGCGAGTGTTCTCAAGTGACCCATCATCACCGCCGCGTGAGGGCACCCGGCCTACAAGTAGAGACCGGGTGACTGGCGGCCCGTTTGTAGGCCGCGTGCCCCCACGCGGCGATCCTGAACCACCTCTCGCCCCTTCGGCTGCCCGGGGGCACCCCCAAGGATGTGCCCTACCAGTCGGTGGGCTTGTAGTCCTTGAGGAACTGGCCCCACACGTGGCGGCCGGTGTTGAAGCCGTCGATGATGGGATCGGTGATCCGGGCCGCGCCATCGACGATGTCGAGGGGTGGATGGAACTGGTGCTCGCGGGTCTTCCGTTCGGCGAGATGGATCGGGTCTTCATCCGTCACCCAGCCAGTATCCACGCTGTTCATGTGGATGCCGTCGTTGATGTAGTCGGTGGCGGCGGTGCGCGTCATCATGTTGAGCGCGGCCTTCGCCATGTTGGTGTGGGGATGTCGCGGAGTCTTGAAGCGGCGGTAGAACTGACCCTCGACGGCGGAGACGTTGACGACGTGCTTGTCCGGAGTCGGGACCCGGAGGAGGAGTGGCTTGAGCCGGGCATTCAGGAGGAACGGGGCGACGGCATTGACCAGTTGGACTTCGAGGAGTTCGACCGCGGAGACCTCGGCCAGCGTGAGGCGCCAGGAGTTGCGACCGCGGAGATCGACCTGCTGGAGGTCCCGGTCGAGTTGGCCGGCCGGGAAGAGATCGGGTTGGCCCTTCCACTCTTCGGGAAGGAGCGGCAGGCGGGCGAGTTCGGCCGGGTTGAGGAGGCCGGGGATCGCATAGGGACTGGAGGCAAGGGGCAGGGCGGGGCTGAGGCTTCCGTCCGACGGACCGGACCCGCGGAGGTCCTCGTAAGCCCCGAGGAGTCGGCGGGCCGACTCGGGCATCGACGAGGCCGAGGCAAGCTCCCGTTCCATCATGTGGGTGTAGAAGTCGGGCGGGCGCCGCACGGTCTGGCAGGCATTGTTGATGATGAAGTCGAGGCGGTCGCGGGTGGCGAGCAGATGGGTGCAGAACGCCTCGACGCTGGGCGTGTGACGGAGGTCGAGGCCGAAGATCTCCAGGCGATCGCGCCATTGCTCGAAGTCCGGTTCGCGGGAGTAACGTTCGGCTGAATCGCGGGGAAAGCGCGTGGTCACGAGGAGGCGGGCCCCGCACCGGAGGAGCTTCAGCCCCGCCTGGTACCCGATCTTCACCCGGCCGCCGGTGAGCAGCGCCACGCGGCCCCGGAGGTCGGCGAGTTCGGTTCGCTTGAAGGCGTTGAAGTCACCGCATTCCGGACAGAGGCGGTCGTAGAAATGGTGGACGCGAGTGAAGTCGCGCTTGCAGATGTAGCAGCGATGGGGTTCGTCGAGCTCGGGAGCCGCGCCAGGCGCGGAACCGGAGGCAGGAAGGCCCGCCGGGAGGGCGTCGGAACCGATGGGAGGCGAGAGGTTGGGAGCTGTGAAGATCGGTTCGCGACGGAGCTTCCGGATGGTGGTCTGCTCGAGCTTGGCCTGCTCCCTTTCGATCTGCGCGACCTTATGGCCGCGGGCGCGGGCGCGACTGACGCGGCGGCGGATGTCGACGTCGGGGCTGAAGATCTCGCCGGCGACACGGCGGAGGCGGGTGAGTTCCTCCGGAGAAAGGCCGGCGAGCATCACAGGGTCGGCTGAGGCTTCCTCGAGCGTCGCGAGGGCAGCCTGCAAGCGCGCGGTACGCGCCGGATCGTTCATGTGGGTCGGACATTCCCTGATCAGGCGGCCGGCTGCCAGTCCAGGATCATGGATGGCGGGTGGGGGCGCATCGTGACACCGCCCCGATTGAGTGGCGGGGCGAGGCTCTGGCGAGCCACTCCAGAGATCGAAGTTCTCAGGTTCAGTACTGAATCAGGCCGAGATCGGCTCGTGAGGACACTCGCCCCACCAATCGCCGGGGCTGCGTCAAGATGCTTGGAAACCGAGAGCGGCCAGCAGCCCATCACGGTCGGAGTAGTCCGGGATCACGATGTCGGCACCGACTCCGCTGAGCCGCGATCGTTTTGCGGGGTCGATCCTGCCGGAGCCGAAGTGCTCCTCGTCGGTGGCGACCGCGACCGCGGTTCCGCCGAGGGCCTTGGCCTGCTCGATCTCGACGTGGCCATCCCCGAGGGCGACGAGGGCGGACCCAGGGAGTCCGTCGGCGGCGAGCACGGCATCCATGACGCCGCGCTTGGTATAGGCGCGGTCGCCGGGCCCGGTGGGGCCATGGACGCGGGGCCCGAAGAGGTCGGCGACACCGAGGGCGTTGACCTCGGCCCGGACGTAGTGGACCTCGGTCCCGCTCACCACGTGGAGGACGATCCCTCGGTCACGGAGCGCGTGCAGGAATCCGAGTGCGCCGGGAGGTTGGAGCGTTGCGGCAGGCCGCTGTCCCGAGACCACCGATTCGATCCGTTGCTGGACCACGGATCCCAGTCGGTGCGCATACTCCGACTGGTACTGGCTCGCTGTAAGCGGAGTGCCGTCTCGTTCGGCAACGCGATCCGCCAGGCGCTGCATCTGGTGGATGGTGGGCTTGCCGTTCAGGCCCCAGATGTCGTCGTGGGCGAGTTGGCGGCGCGAATCGGCAGATTCGCCCGGGAGCGCGGGCAGGTGGTCGAGGTACACCGCCAGCATCACCTCACCCCAGCCCGCGCGAATGAAGGAGAGCGTGCCGTCCCAATCAAAGATCGCGTGCCGGAGTCCGGTGGGTGGGCGCCAGTCGGGCCGGATCTCGATGGGATCGCTCATGACAGGGCGACGGTCTCGCCGTTCAAGGCAGAACGTTCCTCGGCTTCGCACACCTCGATCGAAAGGGCGGCGTCGGCCGGCGTGACGAGCGTCGGGGCTTTTCCGGCCTGGATCGATTCGATGAAGTGCCGGATTTCGCCGATGTAGCCGTCGCCGCCGTCTGGCTTGATGGTGGCCGGAGATTGGCCGGCGGCGTAGAGACGGAGGGCGTCGGCGCCCCGCGCGATGTCGAAGTCGACGGTCGCACGCTCAAAATTGACGGTGAAGGCCATGTTGAAACCGAAGCCTTCGGTCATCGCCCAGGAACCTTCAGCGGTGACGATCGGACCGTCGGCATAACGGAAGAGCGTGAAGACGTGATCGACCGCTCCCGAGACCTTTGAGTATCCGCCCGACGTGACGGACTGTGGCCGGCCGAAACAGTGCACGACGAAGTCCGTGTCGTGGACATGCAGGTCGAACAGCGCGCCCCCGGAATCGGAGCCCTTCAGGAAGTGCTGGTGGCCCCACGCAGGTGCCTGGGCGACGCGGCGGAAGCGGGCGTCGCGCACGCGGCCGTAGGTGCCGGCGACGATGGCCTGACGCACCCACGCATATTCGGGCCAGAACCGGATGCACAAGGCCGGCATGAGGAAGACGCCCTTGGTGGCGGCCTCCGCGGCCGCATCGGCGATACGCCGTGCCTCTGCGGACGTGCGCGCAAGTGGCTTTTCAACGAGCACGTGCTTCCCGGCGGCGAGCGCGGCGAGGCAGAGGTCGACGTGCGTGTGGGTCGGCGTGCAGATGTCCACCGCCTGGATCGTCGGGTCCGCGAGCAGGTCCTCGATCCGGCGGTAGGCCTTGACCTGGGTCATGTCGAGCCGGACGGGATTCTGGTCCCCGACGTTGCCCGCGACCTTGGAGAAATCTCCATCCAGATTGCGGCCACTGGGATTGGCCAGGGCTGCGACCCGGGCGAGGGGAACCTTCTGGTAAGCCTTGAGGTGGGCGACGGTCATGAAGCCCGTGCCGATGATGCCGACGTTGATCACGGGAACAGTATTTTTGGAAAGGTGGGGATGCGCCACGCTGAAGTTCGGGATTCGCGTTTTGGAAAGCGACCGCTTGGCAGTGATGATCTGTCCGGGCAACTTCGTCTCCTTCCACATGAGCGACGATGCATCCTCCGGGCCGGATCTGAACCGGCGCCATTTCTTCAAGGCGGGGTCCCTCGCGGCCGTCATGGCTGCGATGGGCGGAGTTCCAATCACTGCGCAGGACGCTGCGAAGGTGGCGGAGTCGGGCGGGAACATCCTGCCTCCTCCCAAGGTGGATCCGAACTACAAGGAAAAGCCGCCTGGACCGCCGGTGAAGTGCGGTGTCATCGGCCTCGGCAATCAGGGCCGGGAAATCCTCGCGATGGCAGCCCGCCTCCCGAACGCGCCGGTCGTCGCTCTCTGCGACAATTACAAGGCGGCCTTCCGTCGGGCGGCGGAGTCGGCACCTGCAGCCAAGCAACACGCGGACTACCGGGAACTCATCGCAAATCCGGACGTCCAGGCCGTCATCATCGCGACGCCAACCCACCAGCACCGTGAGATCGCGCTGGCCGCCATGCAGGCCGGCAAGCACGTCTACCTCGAAGCCCCCATCGCGCACACGGTCGACGACGCCCGCGCCATCGCTGCAGCCGCCAAGGCCCTTCCCGCCAAGCAGATCTTCCAGGCCGGCCTTCAGTTCCGGGAGAATCCGCAGAACCATCACGTCCTCAAGTTCGTCCGCACCGGCGCCACCGGGCGGATCGCGGTTTCGCGCGGCCAGTCCAACAAGAAGCAAAGCTGGCGGCGTTCCTCGCCGAATGGTGATCGGGAAAAGGCCCTGAACTGGCGGTTGTATCGCGATTCCTCGATAGGGCTGCCGGGGGAGGTTGGGATCCACAGCCTCGACCTCGCCTGCTGGTACTCGGACAAGGTACCCGTGGCGATCCACGGGTTGGGAGGCATCCTCCAGTGGCAGGATGACCGCGAAGTGGCGGATACCGTCACCGTGATCCTGGAGTTCGCTGGCGGGTATCGCCACACGTTCACGGCAACCCTCGCCAACTCCTTCGAAGGCGAGTCCGAGGTCTTCTTCGGCTCGGATGCAGCCATCCTGATTCGCGACAACCGCGCCTGGATGTTCAAGGAGACGGATGCGCCCCTTCTGGGCTGGGAAGTCTACGCGCGAAAGGACGATTTCCTCAACGACTCCGGCATCGCGTTGGTGGCAAACGCGACGAAGATCCTGGCCCAGGGCAAGAAGCCAGCAGAAGCCGCCTCCCAGACCGAACCGCCCCTCCAGTTCGCCCTCGGCCGCTTCATCGAACACATCAACGACGGCACCAAGCCCGACTCCGACTGGAAGGCCGGCCTCCAGTCCGCCGTCATCGCCATCAAGGCGCATGAGGCCGTTCAGAAGGGCACCCGAATCGCGTTCGATCCGGCCTGGGTTCAGGTCTAGCAGGCCTCGGTCTGTCGGCAGGAGAAGGCCGGTGACGTGTTCTTCCGCACTGGCCTTCCTCCCTTTTTGGTGCGCTGCTTTCCTTTGCACGATGCAACCGTATCTCGAGCTTCTGCGGCGGACCCTGGAAGAAGGGCGCTTCAAACAGGATCGCACCGGAACGGGGACCTACAGCCTGTTCGGGGCCCAGTGCCGCTACCGCCTCTCCGAAGGTTTTCCATTGGTCACGACCAAGAAGGTCCACGTGCGATCGATCATCTACGAACTCCTTTGGTTTCTCCGGGGGGAAACGAACGTCCGATGGTTGCAGGAGCGCGGAGTCACCATCTGGAACGAGTGGGCGAAGGCTGACGGCAGTCTGGGACGGGTGTACGGGGCGCAGTGGACGGATTGGCGGGGCGAGGGTGGCGTTTCCGTGAACCAGATTGAGTGGGTGGTGAACGAGATCCGGCGGAATCCAGACAGCCGTCGACTCATCGTTTCGGCCTGGAATCCCGCGGAAATCGGCCAGATGGCGCTCCCACCCTGCCACACGCTCTTCCAGTTCTACGTCTCGGAGGGCCTGCTGAGCTGCCAGTTGTACCAGCGGAGCGCCGACTTGTTCCTCGGGGTTCCGTTCAACATCGCCAGCTATGCGCTCCTGACCCACATGGTCGCGCACGTGACCGGGTTGGGGGTGGGCGATTTCGTCCACACATTCGGTGACCTGCACATTTACTCCAACCACGTGGATCAGGTCCGATTGCAGCTTTCCCGGTCGCCCCGACCGCTCCCGCGTTTGCAGATCCTGAATCCTCGATCCTCGCTGACGGAGTTCGTCTACGAGGACTTCTCGATCGAGGGGTACGACCCACACCCGGCGATCAGGGCACCGGTCGCGGTGTGATACGGATCGGCTTCCGGGAGGTGGCTGGCGAGCGGAAATCTTTGCCGGGTCCGTTTCGGGGCTATTCGTGCTCAAGTTATTGTTGTTGAGTATCTTATTGATTTTAGATGGCGCGATCGGTCCGAGGACCCACGCGTCGGACCTGAACCGATGCTTGCGTGGAGTAGGGAGCTTGTGATTTTTTTCACGAGTCAAATGTCCGTGGGCTGGCAGGCCTTGGGCGAACGGTTTTCGGTGGGCTAATCCGAGGGATAATCCAGAACGAATTCCGTCCGGAGCAGGAGATGACTCTTGCGATGGTCGCCGGGATTGGTAGATACAGCGCGGACTGAAGGGCAACTAATGGTGCTTCGGGTGCAAGCGAGGTGAAATAATTGCCTCTAATGTGCTCGGATGGGGATCAGACTCCCCGGTGCATCGTGCGGAAAGGTTGAGCATGTCGGATATCTTCCCGAAGTGGACGAACCAGCTGCCGGTGATGGCAGGTGTGGCGGCGGCGGTGCTGGGCGCAACAGCGCTTGCCGGCATCACGTATTATGTCACGCCGAAGTACACGAGGGTGGGGTACCAGCCGAAGCAACCGGTGGCGTTCTCGCACTCGATCCACGTCGACCAGTTGAACCTCGACTGCCGCTACTGCCACAACGGCGTGGAGCAGTCCTGGTTCTCGAACATCCCCTCCTCGGCGACCTGCATGAACTGCCACAGTCAGGTCCGGAAGGATTCGGAGAAGTTGCAGCTGGTGCGTGATTCCTACGCCTCCGGCAAGCCCATCGAATGGGTTCAGATCCACAAGGTGCCGGACTACGTCTACTTCAACCACTCCGTGCACGTGAACCGCGGCATCAGCTGTGTTCACTGCCACGGTGAGATCAACAAGATGGATGAGGTTTACCACGCGAAACCCCTGTCCATGAGTTTCTGCCTCGAATGTCATCGGGAACCCGAGAAGTTCATCCGGCCCAATGACCTCGTGACCAAGCTGGATTGGAAGAACGAGGGTTTCGACGGAAAGAAGGCCGTGCATGACTGGAAGGTTCAACCCGGCCAGAGCTGTTCTACCTGCCATCGCTGATGAAAACGATTCCCCCGACTTGCCCTGAGCCGGAGATCGGCCCGAAGTACTGGCGTTCGCTCGACCAGCTCGCCGAGAAGCCGGAATTCCGGCAATGGATGGACCGTGAGTTTCCCACGGGTGCTTCGATCGCACCCAGCGGTGAAGCCCGGCGTGACTGGATCAAGCTCATGTCCGCGAGCTTCATGCTGGCGGGCCTCGGAGGCTTTGCCACGGGATGCCGCCGACCCGAGGAGCACCTGACCCCGTTTGCCAAGCAGCCCGAGGGTTATATCCACGGCAAGGCCCAGCACTATGCGACGGCTATGCCGGCGCGCGGGACTGCGGTCCCATTGGTTGCCAAGTCCCAGGACGGGCGTCCTGTGAAGCTGGAGGGCAACAGTCTGGTCGCCGGGGCGGGTGGCGGTACGGATGCCTTTGCCCAGGCGAGCCTGCTGAACCTGTACGATCCGGACCGCGCCTACCGGCACACGAAGGGCGGGGCGGACGTCAAGGTCGAGGCCGTTCGGGACCATCTGGCGGAGACTGGCAAGCGCTTCTCTGCCAATGGCGGCGAGGGTTTGGTATTCCTGGCTGAACGTTCCGGTTCCCCGAGCCGCAACCGGCTGCAGGAAGAGGTCGCCAAGAAGTTCCCGAAGTCGAAGTGGTTCGCCTACGAGGCGGTCGATTTCTCGACGGATGGGCAGGCGCTCAGCCAGTTGTTCGGCACCGAGGTCCAAGCCAGCTATCAGCTGGACAAGGCTCATCGGATCCTGTCGCTGGACTGCGATTTCCTGGGCACGGAACAGGAGGCCTACCGGTTGATCCGAGGGTATGCGAAGGGTCGCAAGCCTTCGAAGGACACGATGAACCGCCTGTACGCGGTTGAGTCGCTGATGACGATCACGGGCGGCAATGCCGATCATCGCCTTCGCGTTCGCCCGACCGACGTGGTGCGGGTCGCAGCGCAGGTTGGTGCGGCTGTACTGGAGATGCTCGGCGAGAGTGGCGAGTTGGCCACGGTCCTGAAGGCCCTCTCTGCGGGTTCCCCCGCCAACGCGGCATGGGTTGAGGCCTGTGCCAGGGATCTGGTGGCCCAGAAGGGGCGGGCGGTGGTGCTGGCGGGTTATGCCCAGCCGCTGGCGGTCCATCTGATCGCTCACGCGCTCAACCACTCGCTCAAGGCGTTTGGCTCGGTCGTGACGGTGGTCAAGTCCAACGAAGCCAAGGTGGACGGCTCGATTTCGGAGTGCGTCGCTGCCCTGAAGGCTGGCGTGGACACCCTCGTGATCCTGGGAGGGAATCCTGCTTACGATGCGCCGGCCGATCTGGCCTTCGCGGACGCTGCCAAGAAGGCGAAGAACGTTGTCCGGTGGGGATACTACGAGGACGAAACCTCGCAGCTGGCCACCTGGAACATTGCTTCCACCCATTTCCTGGAGTCGTGGGGTGATGCCCGCACGTCGGATGGAACCATTGTTCCGATCCAGCCTCTGATCGAGCCATTGTTCGGTGGTTTGACGGATCTGGAAGTTCTCGCCCGCCTGGTCGGCTTGGAGAAATCGCAGCCGCTGGACCTCGTTCGCGGCACTTTCGGGCCTGACGAGGCAGCTTGGCGTCAGTTCCTGCACGATGGATTCCGCGCGGAAAGCGCCCCGAAGCCAATCGATGCGGCGACGGCTCAATTGGGTAAGGCGGTTGCGGCGCTCTCGACGTTCAAGCCGGTTGCCGCCGCCGATTATGATGTCGTCCTGCACCGGGACGCGTCGGTGGACGACGGCCGGTTCAACAACAACGGCTGGCAGCAGGAAGTGCCGGATCCGATCACCAAGGTGACTTGGGAAAATGTGATCCTGGTATCGATCGCCACGGCCAAGGAGTTGGGTGTTTCGGACGCCGCCAATGCAGCGGATGGGCAGTACCGGCAGCATATCCTGAAGGTCACGATCGGGGACCGGTCGGTTCAAGGACCGGTCTGGGTGCAGCCTGGATTGGCGGACAAGACCATCGGTCTCGCGCTGGGATACGGCCGGAAGTTCACGGGCCGGGTAGGCCGGGGAAGCGGGTACGATGCCTTCCCGCTTTACCTGAACGCCAGCCGACACGTGGCAACCGGCGCGAAGGTTTCGAAGGTTGCGGGCCGGCATCTCGTGGCTGTCACCCAGGAGCATGGCCTGATGGAGGGCCGGCCGGTCATTCGTGAAGCAAACCTGAGCCAGTACGAGGCCAAGCCTGACTTCGCCAAGAACATGGACCTGGAGGCCCACTTGCCTCACTACGTCCCGTTCAAGCCGGAGGGAGATGGCCGGAACGTCGACAAGCGGCCGCAGAACATCTACGAGCATCCCTACGACCAGAACCCGTCGACGGCTTCCAAGGTCCACCAGTGGGGGATGGTCATCGATCTTTCGTCGTGCGTGGGTTGCAGCGCCTGCGTCGTCGCCTGCCAGAGCGAGAACAACATTCCCATCGTCGGCAAGGATCAGGTGGCCCGCGGCCGTGAGATGCACTGGATGCGCATCGACCGGTACTACAGCCATGACCCGAAGGCGGCGTTGGGCTCCGATGCGGCCGCGGAGGACCCGCAGATGGCTGTTCAGCCCATGCTGTGCCAGCACTGCGAGGCGGCGCCCTGCGAGAGCGTCTGCCCCGTGAATGCCACGGTGCACGACGAGGAGGGCTTGAATGTGATGGCCTACAACCGGTGTATCGGTACCCGGTATTGCGCCAACAACTGCCCCTATAAGGTCCGGCGCTTCAATTTCTTCGATTACAACAAGCGCGAGACGGACTACGCCTCCGCCCAGAGCCAGCACTTCTTCAACTTCGGGAACCTCTACAAGGGCCCCCTAGGGAAGAACCGTAACGATGCTCCTGAATGGGAGATCGTGAAGCTGGTTCGCAATCCGGACGTTTCAGTCCGGATGCGCGGTGTGATGGAGAAGTGCACGTTCTGCGTGCAGCGTGTGGAGCAAGCCAAGATCACCCGCAAGGTGGAGGTCGGCAACAGTGGCGACGTGGCGGTCCGCGAGGGCGGCATCAAGACTGCGTGCCAACAGGCCTGTCCGGCCGAGGCGATCACGTTCGGCAACATCCTGGATCCCGAGAGCGCCGTTTCCAAGTTGAAGCGCGATCCCCGGAATTACTCGGTCCTCGGCTTCCTCGATATCCGTCCCCGGATCACCTATCTGGCGCGGATCCGGAACCCGAATCCCGAGATCGAGGGTCGCACTGAGCCCGATTCGCTCCGCGACTACGAGCGTCACCGGCACGAGAACCCCTTCAAGAGCAGCCATGGTGATTCCCATGGCGAGAAGAAGTCCGCCGCAATTCCTGCGCAGAAAGGAGCAGCCTGATGGCCACCGCAGCCAACGCCGCCAGCCATGGGGCCGGCAAGAAGGGGGCACATGACCCCCACGATGCACCTCCAGTCCTGAAGGTCTACGACCCTCCGAAGGAGCTGGAGCGTGAACCCCTTGTCCTGAACAACCGGTCGCTCGGTTGGATCACGGACACCATCGCTGGCATTTGCGAGAAGCCGATGCCCAAGTGGTGGTGGCCGGCCTTCATCCTGAGCGTGGGCGGGATGGGAATGATGTTCTCGCTGGTGGCCTACCTGATCTCGACTGGCGTCGGTGTCTGGGGTCTGAACCAGCCGGCCGACTGGGCGTGGGACATCACCAACTTCGTCTTTTGGATCGGTATCGGCCACGCAGGAACCCTCATCTCCGCGGTTCTCTTCCTGCTCCGGCAGAAATGGCGTACCTCGATCAACCGTGCGGCTGAGGCCATGACGTTGTTCGCCGTGGCTTGCGCAGGCATCTTCCCCGTCGTCCATACCGGCCGTGTCTGGTTCGCGCTGTATCCCGGCTTCCTTTTCCCGGTGCCGAACGCGAATGCGATCTGGCCTCAATTCCGGTCGCCGCTGCTGTGGGACGTGTTCGCGGTTTCTACCTACGGAACGGTGTCATTGCTGTTCTGGTACGTCGGCCTGATTCCCGATCTGGCCACCTTGCGTGACCGGTCCAAGTCCCTGCTGCGGAAGTTGGGATATGGCCTGTTCTCGTTGGGATGGACCAATTCGAACCGTCACTGGAGCAACTATGAGAAGGCCTACCTGATCTTCGCCGGTCTGAGCACGCCGCTCGTGTTGTCCGTGCACTCGATCGTTTCCTTCGACTTCGCCGTCTCCCAGGTTCCGGGTTGGCACACGACGATCTTCCCGCCCTACTTCGTGGCCGGCGCGATCTTCTCCGGGTTCGGCATGGTGCTGACGTTGCTGATCCCGTTGCGTGCGCTCTTCAACCTGCACGACATCATCACGACCCGGCACATCGAGCTGATGTGCAAGGTCATCCTCGCGACCGGTTCCATCGTTGGCTACGCCTACGGCATGGAGTTCTTCATCGCCTGGTACGGCGGCAGCCCCTACGAGCTCTACGCGTTCAAGAACCGCGCCTTCGGACCCTACTGGTGGGCCTACTGGAGCATGATCACCTGCAACGTCATCAGCCCGCACCTCTTCTGGTCGCGGACCCTGCGGACGAGCCCCGTGTTCGTGTGGTTCGTGTCGATTGTCGTGAACATCGGCATGTGGTTCGAGCGTTTCGTGATCATCGTGACCTCGCTGCACCGGGATTACCTCCCTTCGAGCTGGGGTTACTTCACCCCGAGCTGGGTCGACGTCTTCACCTTCGTGGGCAGCTTCGGGTTGTTCATGACGCTGTTCCTGCTCTTCATCCGATTCCTGCCGGTCATCGCGATCAGCGAAGTCAAGGCAGTCACTCCCCAAGCGGACCCTCATCACCCGCTCGGTGGCGCCAAGGGGCATCATTAAGGAGGAACGAGAAATAACATGAGCTCTCCCGTTTCCAGACCGCATGGCCTCCTGGCCGAGTTTGAGACTCCCGCGGACGTCATGAACGCCGCGATCCGTTGCCGTGATGCCGGATTCACCAAGTGGGATGTCTACACCCCGTTCCCGATCCACGGAATGGATGATGCGATGGGGGTGAAGAAGTCCCAGGTGGGCTGGTTCACCTTCGTAGGCGGTGTCACTGGCTTTACCACCGGAATGACCATGATCTGGTTCATGAACAAGTTCGACTACCCGCTGGTGGTCGGCGGCAAGCCGCTGTTCACGCCGCTCTATGCGTTCCCGGTGTCGTACGAGTTGACGATCCTTCTGGGTGCCTTTGCCACCCTGTTTGGAATGCTGTTCCTGAACCGGTTGCCCAAGCTGTACAACCCACTCCTCAAGGTGGAGCGGTTCAAACGGGCATCGAACGACCGGTTCTTTGTGTGCATCGAGGCTGCTGACCCGAAGTATGCCTCGGAGGCGACGCGCCAGTTCCTGGCGGATGAGTGTCATGCTGCGGCGATCGAATACGTGGAGGAGTAAATGCGAACATTTCTGACCTACTTCTTCTCCCTCTGGGTGCTGGCACTGGTGACTGGCGTGAGCATCGCTGG
The DNA here is from genome assembly GCA_965284395.1 of Limisphaerales bacterium. Taxonomy (GTDB): domain Bacteria; phylum Verrucomicrobiota; class Verrucomicrobiia; order Limisphaerales; family UBA9464; genus UBA6176. The sequence continues at coordinate 4,375,049 of OZ260084.1, forward strand.
CCTCCGGGGAAGCACTTCGCGGAAACCGCCCCTCGAGGTCTTCCCTGACATGGATCGCCAGCCGAAGTTGCGGCCGCAGACGACCGCCAAGTTTGCTGGATTCTCCGACGGACTGAGCAGCCGGCTTCCGGTTGCCGGCACTGTTTCACGTGAGGCGTCACGCGAACTGGGTGAGTTCCAGACGGGCAAGAAGACGGATGGGGCGTGGGTTGAAGCCATGCCGGTTACCGTCAATCGCGAGTTCCTCCAACGGGGCCGCGAGCGCTACGGAATCTATTGCGCTCCGTGCCACGGTGCAGCGGGGGATGGGAATGGCGTCACCACCAAGTTCGGCATGGCCGCTGTTGCCAAGCTCCATGACGAACGTTTGATCAAGATGGCGGACGGCGAGATCTTCAACACGATCAGCAACGGCAAGAACCTGATGCTTCCGTACGCTGACAAGCTGGAGGCCAAGGACCGTTGGGCGGTCATTGCGTACGTCCGTGCGCTCCAGTTGAGCCGGTTGGGCAAGAAGGAAGAGATTCCGGATGCAGTCCGGGCAACCCTCAAATAATGCGACCATGATGACATTGAAGCGATTTGTTGGAACGTTGGTCGCCCTGCTGGCCCTGATGGGCTTGGTGACGGTTGGCCTGCCGCGGTTGGTGGCGGCGGACGAAACGAAGGCTACGAACGCCCCAGCTGGCGCAGGCGCAGTTGCGGCTCACGCGGCGGATTCCCATGCCCATGCGCAGGATGGCCATGCCCATGCCGCAGGGGAGAAGGACCTCATCCGCGAGATCGGCTTGCGGTACCTGACGGCCTACATGTTCTGCCTGAGCATCTGCGTCGGGGCGTTGTTCCTGGTGTTCATCCATCATCTGTTTGATGCCTCCTGGTCTGTTCCCGTCCGGCGCGTGGCCGAGCAGATGTCCTCGCTGCTGTTCCCTTGGATGCTGATCCTGCTGGTCCCGATCCTGGCCTTGCAGACCAAGATCTACCCGTGGTTGAGCATCAATCCCGCGAATGACCACTCGCTGGAGGTGAAGCGAGCCTTGTTCAACCAGCCCACCTTCACCCTGCTTCTCCCGCTGCTGGTCGCGAGCTGGGGCCTGATTGCCCACACGTTCCGCAAGTGGTCGGTGGCGCAGGACAAGGATGGTTCGCCGATCTGGACGCGTAAGTCGCGTGTGTTGGCTGCGGTTGGGATCTTCTACTTCGCTCTGTCGCTGACCCTGGGTTGCTTCTACCTGATGAAGTCGCTCCAGCATCAGTTCTTCAGCACCATGTACGGTGTCTATTACTTTGCAGGCAGCGTCTGGACCGCGTTGATCACGGTCTGGGTGGTGGTGCTTTGGCTGAAGCTGAAGGGTCCATTGAGTCAGGTCATCAGCAAGCGTCAGATTCAGGACCTGGGTGTCTGGTTCTTCGCCTTCACCGTGTTCTACGCGTACATCCATTTCTCGCAGTACTTCCTGATCTGGAATGCGGCCATCCCGGAGGAGACCTTCTGGTACGTCAACCGTGAGCAGGGTGGGTGGAAGTGGGTTGGGTTCACCATCCTGTTTGGTCACTTCTTCGTTCCGTTCCTGGTCCTGTTGAACCAGGACGTGAAGATGAACCCGACGATCATGGTTCCCATGTGTGGATGGGCTTGGTTGATGCACTTCGTCGACATGACCTACAACATCATGCCGACCTATGGCCCGCTGGCCCATGGCCCGCAGGTCTCGATCTGGGACCCGATTTTCTGGTTCGGGATGCTGGCCCTCCTCGGGTTCATGTTCTTGAAGAACTTCCGGTCGGCGGCCCCCTATCCGCTGCGCGATCCGAGGTTGAAGGAAGCGGTTACCCACCACGAAGTGCCTGGGCCTGGGGCTGCGGCACATCACTGAACGGAGGCTGACATGAGTGAATCAAACTGCTGCGGACAACGGACGCGGACGATTCTGGCCTATTTTGTGGGCGGGATCGGTTCCTTCCTGATCGTCGGGGCCATGGCCTGGTTGGTGGTTCGTCAGGATGTCCCTGAGGTGGACGCTGCTGCGGCCGCAAACCGGAAGGCCGCCCGCCTGAAGGTCGACCAGGAAGCCCAGGCTGAGGTCGCCAAGTTCGCTATCGACCCCAACAAGGAGAATCTGGCGCGGCTCTCGGTCGACCGAGCGATGGAAGTCATGGTGGGTGAGTGGAGTGGGGGTTCGGCTGAAGGCCGGGCCAAGCTTCTGGAGCGGCTGGAGTCCTCCAAGAAGACCCAGAGTTTCGAGTGACCCCAAGTGGGCATGAACGTGTTGGCCATCCTAATGATCGGGGGAGTCGTGGCGGTGCCCGGGGCTGCGCTCATCGCGCTGCGCTGGGCCTCCAACCACGGTGAGTTGAGCCTCCCGGAGCGGGCGGCGTTGTTGCCTTTCGATGAAGAGGAGCCTGTAGGCAGGGCCACGGATCAGATTCTCAATCGTCAGTCGGCCGAGTCATGAGTGCACCTTCCAATACCCTTTCCGCCCTTCTTCCCGGCGACGTATCCGATGACTCGTCCAAGCGTGCCCTGCTTGCCGAGATCGATGCCTCGTGTCGTGTGCCGGTCCTCTTCTTCGTGATCAGCGGGCTGCTTTGGCTGCTGGCCGGGACGGCGCTGGCGCTCATTGCCAGCATCAAGCTGCACACCCCCGGGTTTCTGGCGTCGTGGGAATTCCTCACCTTTGGCCGGGTGCGGCCGGCCCACCTCAACACCGTCATCTACGGCTTCGCCTCCCAGACGGGAATTGGGGTTACCCTGTGGCTGATGTGCCGCCTGTGCCGGGTGCCTTTTGTAGCGCCGGGACTGGCCACGGTTGCTGCCTTCTTCTGGAACATCGGGCTGACGGTCGGCGTCGTGGGAATCCTGATTGGTGACTCCACGTCCATCGAATGGCTGGAATTGCCGCGGTATTCGACTCCGATCCTGTTCTTCAGCTATGCGCTGGTTGCGGTGTGGGCGATCATCACCTTCCGCCTTCGTCGGGAGCAGCACCTGTATGTTTCGCAGTGGTACCTGCTCGCCGCGATCCTCTGGTTCCCTTGGCTGTATGCGACGGCCCAGATCATGTTGCTCATCGAGCCCGTGCGGGGTGTCGTTCAGGCAGCCATCAACTGGTGGTTCGCGCACAACGTGCTCGGACTCTGGTTCACGCCCATCGGGTTGGCTTCGATCTATTATTTCATCCCCAAGGTCATCGGTCGGCCGATCCATTCGTATTATCTGAGTGTCCTGGGCTTCTGGTCGTTGGCGCTCTTCTACAACTGGAACGGGCTGCACCACCTGATTGGTGGACCGATGCCGGCCTGGATGATCACGGTGTCCATCGTGGCCAGCGTCATGATGCTGATCCCTGTGACGACGGTGGCGATCAACCACCATATGACGATGTGGGGTCACTTCGGGAAGTTGCGGCACAGTCCGACGTTGCGGTTCGTGGTCATCGGCGCCTTGTGCTATACGGCCACGAGCCTTCAGGGCATTGCCAATTCCTTGAGGTCCTACAGCGAAGTGGTGCACTTCACGCATCACACGATCGCTCATGCGCATCTGGGACTCTACGGGTTCTTCACCATGGTGATGTTTGGCTCGCTCTATTACATCATCCCACGCATCACCCAGAGGGAATGGCCATCGCTCGGGCTGATCTCGGTGCATTTCTGGGCATGCTTCCTCGGATTGGTCCTCTACGTGGTTCCGCTCAGCCTGGGTGGGATCCTGCAGGGCCTGGCCATGAATGATGCATCGGTGCCGTTCCTGAAGGTCGTCGAGGGGACGCTCCCGTGGTTGAAGCTCCGGACCTTCGCGGGGCTGCTCCTCGGTCTGGGGCATGTCGCCTTCATCGCCAACCTGGTCTGGCTGTTGGCCCGGGTGTTCGGTCCTTACCGGAAGCCCGTCGTGGCGATCCTGACCGGCGCTGAAACCGCGGCTGTTGTTGGAAAGTGACGCCATGAAATACGGCCCGCTCCTCTTCCTGGGAATCCTCTTCACCCTCGCCTCGAGCTGGGTGGGGCTGGTGTTGGCTCCAAAGCGACAGCTGGGAGCGCTGGTTCCGAACGCGAGCACCAATGCCTTGGGTGCCGTCGTCCTCTACCCGCAGGCGCGCAAGGGCGAGGCACAGCAGGGTGAGGAGCATTACCGCTCGCTGGGTTGCGTCTATTGCCACAGCCAGCAAGTCCGTCCCGAAGGCTTCGGGGCTGACATCACTCGCGGATGGGGGAGGCGCCGCACCGTCAGCCGCGACTATCTCTACGACAAGCCGGTGATGCTGGGAACGAGCCGTACCGGCCCAGACCTGACGAACATCGGCGAGCGGCAGCCGGACTACGGCTGGCACTATACCCATCTTTACAATCCCCAGATCACCTCGAAGGGCAGCGTCATGCCGCCGTACCCATTCCTGTTCGAGCTTCGGAAGGTTGGTCCGGCCGGAGCTTCTACCAACGCTCTCAAGTTGTCGGGTGAGTTCGCGGTGGCCGAGGGCTGGGAGGTGGTTCCCAAGGAGTCCGCCCGTCAACTGGTGGAGTATCTGCGGAGCCTGAAGACGTCGGTGGATCTTCCCGAGGCGCCGTTGCCCAAGGTTCAGGAGGAAGCTGCGAAATGAGTGTTCATTCCAACAATCGTGGGCCGGCGGGTCTGGATTCCGGGGAGGCAACGGATGTTCGCGACCTGCACGCCGCCATCCTGCGCGAGCGTCCGGATCCCATCGAGGGGCGTGAACCCCTCAACCTGTGGGTGGTCGCCTTCATTGCGGCCCTGTTGTTCTGGGCTGGTACCTATCTGACCCAGTTTTCGGGTGGCTTCCGAGCGGACGAATTCTCGGAGCGCCAGATCAATCCTGCTCCGGCTCCGGTCGCTGCGGGAGGTGGCGCGGATGACCCCGTTTCCAAGGCGGCGAAAGAGGGAGCGATCGTCTTCGCGACGTCCTGCTCGCCTTGCCATCAGGCAGACGGAAACGGAGTTGCCGGGCAGTTTCCCCCGTTGGTGGGTTCGGAATGGGTGCTGGCCGAGGGTCCTAACCGGATTGCCCGGATTGTCCTCAATGGACTGAGCGGTCCCATCCAGGTGAAGGGCTCGGAGTACAACAACGCGATGAACGGTTTCCGGGACGGCTTGGACGACAAGCAGATCGCGAACGTTCTGACTTTCATCCGGAACAGTTGGGGGAACAAGGCCAGTCTGGTGACTCCGGCGGAGGTTGCTGCGATCCGCGGCGCGACAGCGGACCGGACTCAAGGTTGGACGGTGCCTGAATTGGAGAAGGTTCCGGTTTCAGGTGGAGCCGCTCCGGCCGCTGCCCCAGGAGGAGCCTTGACTCCGGATGCGCTGAAGGAAGCGCTCAAGAAGCTTTCTCCCGATGACCTGAAGGCGGTTCTTCAGGACGTGGGCAAGTGATTGGGTTGGCCGGTCAGCGGCTCGACCGATGCAGATGGTAGATGTTGGAAGGGGCGCCCAAGGGCGCCCTTTTTCGTATGCGTGTGACCAGGCCAGAAGTCGGTGCTGCCAGTGCCTGTCGGTACTGCGGCGCACCGGTTCGTGAGGCACCATCATCCGATGGGAGGGTCTATTGCTGCTATGGCTGCCGGATTCTGGGCGAGCAGGAGGCAGGTGCGGGGTTGGTGGTGGGAGCCGGTCGCGTTCCGAGCTCGCCTGGCCCGTGGTTTCGGATCGGGGTGGGGGCGTGTGTCGCCGGGCAGTCGATGCTCTTTGGGCTCGCGGCCAATACGGGGCACCCTGAGGGAACAGTTCGATGGGCCATCCATGGGGCATTGGCCGGCTCGGCCTTGGTCGTACTGTGGTTGCTGGGTAGGCCGCTGTTCCGCGAAGCCTGCGCATGTGCGGGGCAGGGGCGCTGGGCGGTCGAGTGGTTGTTTCTTCTTGGGATTGGCGGGGCCCTGGCGGCGTCGGTCCATGCGACGTTCACGGGTGTGGGAGCGGTTTACTATGACGTCGTGGCTGTGCTGCTGACGGTCTATGCGTCCGGCAAGGCCCTGACCGCCGCGGCCAGGTCGAGGGCGATGCAGGAGTCCCAACGGTTGGCGGCAGTCTTCGGCACGGCGAAATTGATCCGGGACGGGGGCGAGGTTCTGGTCCCGGTGGGCCAGTTGGAGGAGGGCGACCGGATCCGGGTTCCGATCGGAGGTTCGATACCGGTGGATGGTCGTGTCGTTGCGGGCGTGTCTCATGTGCACGAGGGGCTGCTGAGCGGCGAGTTGATGCCGGTAGTCCGGCGTGTCGGAGATTCGGTCCTGGCCGGGGGCATCACAGTCGACGGTTTTCTCGAACTCGAGGTGGGACCTGCGGGTGGCCGGCGTCGCTTGGATCGGGTGCTCCAAGCGCTTCAGGAGGCCAGGGCGGACCTTGCGGACACGGCTGCCCAGCGCATGACGGATCGGATCACCCGATGGTTCCTTCCATTCGTGCTGGTGGTAGCTGCGGCCACCGCTGCCGGGTGGGGGCTGCGCGGGGATTGGAGCCGGGCGGTTTACCATGCGCTTTCCGTGATCCTGGTTGCCTGTCCCTGTGCACTGGGATTGGCGACTCCCTTGGCGCTCTGGAACGGTCTCGCCCTGCTTGCTGCGCGAGGCATCTCCCTGAGGAGCGCATCGGCCCTGGAGAGGTTGGCGCGTGTCAGATCGGTCTGGTTCGACAAGTCGGGGACGTTGACCCGGCCGTACCCGGTCCTGAGGGACTTTGTCTGCTCCGGGGACGGTCGCCGTCGCTCGCAACTGTTGTCATGGGTCGCCGCGCTCGAGAGGCAGTCTTCGCATCCGCTCGCTGCGGCCTTCCAGGGCGCCGGGTCGCCGGCGACGGTTGAAGTGGGACGGGTGGCCATCGTTCCCGGGGTAGGAATCGAGGGAATCGTTTGCGGTCAGGACGGGATCGAGCGGCACGTCCGGGTCGGCAGTCCGGATCGTGGCGGGATCGAGGGTGCTGCGCCTGGCTGGGTCCGGGAACTGAAGTCTACCCGTGGGGATCAGTGGGTTGCCGTCTGGGTGGACGGTGAATGGAGCGGGTTGGGGGCGGTGAGATCGGATCCGGTTCAGGATTGGGACGGGGTGGTCGCGAGGTTGCGGGCGCTAGGCTGTCGCGTCGGCATCCTGAGCGGCGCAGCGGCGTCCAGCCTGACGGACTTCCAGGCGCCCAGTCAGGTCGAGGCGCACGGTGACCTGTTTCCCGAGGACAAGGTGGAGTTCATCCGAGGTTTGCAGCGAGATGGAGAGACGGTCCTGTTCGTGGGAGACGGCATCAATGATGCGCTCGCGTTGCAGGAGGCCGACGTTGGACTGGCTGTGGGTTCGGGTGCGGCTTTGGCGCGGGAGCGCGCGGATGGAGAGATCGGGCGGTTCGAGCCTTCCCTGGTGCTGGAGGCACTGCGGGTTGGGCGGTTGGTCCAGCGACGGATCCGGAATGGCCTCTGGTTTGCGGCGTTCTACAATTTCACCGGGATGGCACTGGCTGCGTCGGGCCGGCTGCATCCCGTGTTGGCGGCGATCCTGATGGTTGGGTCGAGTTCGATGGTGACTTGGCAGGCCGTGCGCGGGGCGACGCGGGACTGCGAGGACGACGAGGGCAGGAGCGGGTGGGATCGATGGATCATTCCGGCTACGCTGACGATCCAGATCGCGATGTTGGGCTGGCTGGGAGCGCTGGACTGGAGGACTTGGTCTGCCTTGGCGGTTGGCCTGGGTACCCTTGCTATATGGCGGCTGTCCGATTCGGGGACTGGGCGGGTTGGGAAGATGACTTGGTCGATGTTGGGCCCGGGCAACCTGCTGATGCTGGTGGGCTGGTGGGTGGACGCCGGGTTTGGCCCGGTCATGCGGGAAGGAGTGTGCCTCTGCTGCCAGTCCCACCGCTACTTTGAGGTGGGGTGGAAGATTCCCTGGATGTGGATCGGGATGATCGCAGGTGGGCTTCCGTGGATGTGGCGTTCACTGCCTGACTTGGGAGCGGGCGGGAACCGGTGGCCGGCGGCTGGGCTGAGTTCTGCCGGAATGATCATGGGGATGAATCAGGGCGCGGACCTCATCCTTCAATGGGCGGGCCCGGGCCATCCGCAGCAGTTTGTCCTCGCCTGGCTCGGGATGACCGTCGGCATGTTTGCCGGCATGGGCTTTGGCTGCGGCTTGGCGGAAGCCCTGAGGATTGCCGTTCGCCGCTAGGGCTCGCAGGGACCGCCAAGCCGTATCCATGCGACTGAAAGCGGTGACAGGTTCACGCGGAGACGCGGAGAAAGGCCGGCTGGAGGGCAAGCTGGTCAGTCACCGGTGGGTGACGGGTTGCCGACGTTGGATACTAGTCGTGACCGGCCTCGCTCTCCGCCCTCTCCGCGGCTCCGCGTGAGATTGCTACTGCATGGACACGGCTAAGCCCGTGCGATGGCGATGAGGCTTTGGCCGATGGGAGGGCGGAGCACGTGGGACTCGGTCCAATGGACCAAGGGAAAGATGACCCGGTCGTAGAAGCGGACGGCGCCCGGATCGAACGTGCGCTGCTTCCGGACGCAAAAATTCAGCCACCAGGCGAAATATCCGGAGAAGTTGAAGTAATCCAGACGCTCGATCTGGAAGCCGGCCGTGGTCAGCTTCTCCCGCAGTTCCGGCTTGGTATATCGACGGAAGTGGCCGAAGTCCCGGTCGAGAGGCGCATAGATCTCCGGGCGCGCGGGCACGAAGATGCAGACCCGCCCCCGCCTTTCGCGGAGGAGCGCCGCCCAGGCTTTCAGCTCGTCCTGATCGTGCTCGATGTGTTCGAGGACATTGACGCTGACGACGGCGTCCCAGCCTGAACGCTCGGGGACGTCGGCCACGATTCCCTGGATCAGGCGCACCCCGGGGTTCCCCGAGAGGAAGCCGGAATGGAACCGCGAATCCGGTTCGACGCACACGATCTCCGAGACGCCCGGCACGGCTCGAAACGCCTGGGTCATCTGCCCAACGCCTGCCCCCACCTCGAGGACCCTTCCGCTGAGGGCAGGGCCAAACTCGGTGGCAAGGGCCTTCCGATAGTTGCGGGCTTCCTGAAGGGCGGCGAATTCGAAGTCTGCCGTGGTGGCGGCTTCGTTGACGCCGCTTGGGGTGGAGGGGTGCATTACTTGAGGATCGTGTAGCGGAGGATGCATCGGATGGCGCTGATGCCATCCTTCCAGCCGATCTTCTTCCCTTCGGCGTAGGTTCGACCGTAGTAGCTGATCGGCACCTCGAAGACGCGGACGTTGAGCTTGGCGACCTTGGCAGTGATCTCGGGTTCGAAGCCGAACCGGTTTTCCTCGATGGTTATGCTCTGGATGACGGAGCGGCGAAAGGCCTTGTAACACGTCTCCATGTCGGTGAGGCCGAGGTTGGTGAACATGTTGGAAAGGGTGGTGAGAATCCGGTTGCCCACTGAGTGCCAGTAGTAAAGGACGCGGTGGGCACCGCCGGCAAAGCGGGAGCCGAACACGACGTCTGCCCGGTCGAGCAGGAGCGGGGAGAGGAGCAGGTAGTATTCGGTGGGATCGTATTCGAGGTCGGCGTCCTGAATCAGGACGTATTCCGCCTGGGCCTTGGAGATTCCGGTCCGGAGAGCGGCACCTTTCCCCTGGTTGTACTCGTGCCGAAAGATCCGGACGCGGGAGTCGCGAGCCGGCCATGCCTGCAGCTTCTCCCACGTCTGGTCCCGGGAGCAGTCTTCCACGACGATCAGTTCCTGCACGGGTTCCTGGGAAAGGACGAGTTCGATGATCCGGTCAATGGTATCCGCCTCGTTGAAGACGGGCATCACGATGCTCAAACACGGCGGGCACGAGGCATTCGAAGTGGGCGGTGTCAGTGGAGCGGACTTCCGATGTTTGTTCGGCGCATCAGGCATGGCAGTGGCGCGGTAGGGAGCTGGGCGATGGATGATCCAACATCAGTACCGAGCCCGTTGGAATACGGTGACCCCGGAACAATGTCCACCCCTCGTTCCCGAGTGGCTCCCGAAGGGACATCTCGACACTGCCCCCGGGACTGGTGGGGCGAGACTCCGTCGAGCCGCTCCAAGGATCCAAGTTCTCAGGTTCATGACTAAGCCGTAACCATGCGATTGGAGGCGGGGACAGGTTCACGCGGAGACGCGGAGACGCGGAGGGAAAAGGACACCTGGCTGGCAAGTTGGGCAGTCACCGTTTGGTGAATGGTTCCCGACGCTCCACCATTCGTGACCGGCTTCTCTCTCGGCGCTCTCCGCGGCTCCGCGTGAGAATTCTGCCGCATGGATACGGCTAAGGCGGGCCAAAATCGGCTCATGAGGACACTCGCCCCACCTCTCCATGGGGACAGAGTCGAGATGCGCCCGCCCCGAATTCCCGGACGCGGGTTTACCAGACAACGACGACGTATTCACGGGCAGGTTCCTTGGCCAGCAGGCGTATGGAGGCTCGGCCGGCAATCCGTGCGCCGCTCGCAGTTGCCCATTCCTCGACGGGTTGTCGGAAGCGGGCGGCAAAATCCTCGGCGCTCGCAACGATGCACCGCATGCCCTGCGAACGCAGGCCGTCGATCCGGTCGGTGGCGAGGAGGTGGCGGATGCGGTGGCGGCCAAGCGGCTTCCACAGCGAAGTCTCGGCATCATTGACGGTGACGAAGCCGACCCAGGGGGAATCGACCGGAATCCACTGTTTCAAGGGCGCGAAAACGTCCGAGCGTCGTGCGTAGACCTCGTAGACGGTTGCGGCGCGTTCCAGCGACTGCGACCCGGAGCGCTCGCGCAAGAACGAGAGAATTGTCTGGGCTGGCCACAGCGGTCGCGTCGGCAGCAGGACCACCAGCACCAGCGTCAGCGCCGTCGCCAGGGCAGCACCGGTGCGGAACCATCGGGTCCGGACCACGGACTCAGCGGAGCCAAGGATGAGGATCGACGGAAGCAACCAGCAGTAATACGGGGCGAGGATCCGGCCGGCCGTGGTGATGCCCGATTTCGCGAGGTAGGGGCCGAGGGCGATCCAGGGCAGGAGGAGGAGCCAGGCAGGGAGCCGCCTGGATGGAGAAGGCTTCCTGGCTTGCAGTGCCCCCCAGGCGAGAGTGGCTGCGGCGAGCCACGTGACTCCAAAGCCGAGACCGGCGTGTTCTTCGCCCGGCAGCTCCCGCACGGCATAGGCAGCTCGGCCGTTCTCGGCAAACCCGTCCACGAGGGTCTTCCAGTTCTCCGGTAGGGCACCCTCGATCATGGCGTTGAGCTTGCCTGCCCCCGGGAGGATGGGGGGCAGCAGGTTCTGGGTGGCTAGGAGACCAAGGTTATGAACTGCGCAGGGGATCGGACCGGGGGGGCGGATCCAGGCATCCTCTGCGCCCAGCCCAGTCCAGTCGCCGGTGTGTCGATGGTTGAGCCAGGAGATGGGGGCAAGGGAGCAGCCCAGTGCGACCAAGGCCGAGGCGAAGGCCAGCCCGGGCCTTCGGATCCAGGTGCCTCCTGCGGGCCATATCAGCAACAGCCAAGGCAGCAACAGGGGAAGATTGGAACTCTTGGCTCCGGTCATGAGGCCGGCGGCGACGAGTGACCAAGCGGCGGTGACGGGATCCCGGTTCCTGCGAGCAGACAGCGCAAGGCAAAGGGCGGCGGCTGAAAGGGTGGCACCGAAGAGGTCGTTGCCGATACTCCCGGCCTGGAGTGCAAAGCAGTATCCGGTGGGGAAAAGCCACATCCAGACGACCGCAACCCGGCCTCCGACGCCAGCACCTCGGAGCGAACTGAAGACAAGGCCAGGCAGGAGGCAGTACGAAACGAGACTCAGGAGGAACAGCGGTCGGTCCGACCTGAACAGCGTCAGCAACGGTACCGTAGCCCACTCGAAGCCGCATGCCCGGGTATTGAGGCGTTGGTACGGCGCAGGAATCCAGTGCCAGCGGCCTTCGGCAATCCAGTGCAACACCCGGGGAGTCCGGTAAGCGAGGGCATCGATGTTGTTGGGCTCGTAAAGCAGTCCGCCAACGAGGCCGGCGGCGACGAGCGCGAGGAACCCCAGAGCGGGCCAGCGCTTCCATCGGCGTCTGAGGGCGGTTGGCCGAAGTCGCCGCCCGGGATTACGCCGGAAATCCCAGAAGGTGAGTCCGAGTCCGCAGACGCCGAGGACCAGCCATGCGGCTGCATTCAGGGTTCCCAAATACGAGAGGATCCACCCCGCGACGACCGCGCCGGCATTCCAGGCCAGCCAGAGCTTCGGCAATCGGAGGGAAGCCTGCATGGGCCTTAGGGAGCCGTCCCGGTGGACGTGCGCCTCTCGAAGACGAAGAGATTGTTCAATCCCAGTTGGAACGTCTCTCGGGCGAGCAGCGTGAAATCCGGCTCGGGAAAGATCTCCGGTGTCCGGTTGACATCGTATCCGTGATGTTCCTCGACGGACATTCCGTGAACGAGGCGCACCTTGATCAGAACATCCAGGATTGCATCAACCGCCGGCGATGGCACCGAGATCACCAATCGGCCACCTGGCTTGAGGAGTCGGGCACACCCGGCAGCGAGAGCCGCGTAGCCGGACTCCGGGAAGTGTTCCAGGACCGCGAGCATCACGATGGCGTCAAAAGGCCCGGAACCGGAAGGGATGTCCTGGGGGAAATACCCACGCACCAGCAGGAAGCCCTGACGGGTGCGGACGTTCGCCGGAAGGGTCGGATCAATGCCCATCGAACCCGGCCCGCAGATGCCGAGCCGATCGAACAGGATCCCATCGGCGCTTCCGAGGTCGAGGACCCGGTCGCCCGAGCGGATGAACGGGGTGGCCTTCCGGATTCGCCAGTCCTGCAGCAGTCGGTCGACGGTGGTCATGGGGAACGCGGGAATTGATCAGGGGGAAGGCGGGCGGCGGCTCATGGTCTTCAGACCCAGCACTGAGAGGTGGAAGCTGCTGAAGATCGTCTGGAGTCCGAGGATCGTCAGGGTGGCGCCGGGAATCAGTCGGCGGAGGTTCTCGCCCGTGTCCAGCTTCCCGAAGTTGGAAGCGCCCCAGGCCCATACGGCCCAACCGAGGGTGCCGAGACCGACCAGCGTCAGGCTGGCACCGAGGATGCAACCCTTCTCCAGATTCCAGTGCCGGAACAACCCGGCGAAATGGGGATCGTTGGGGAGGAGGCCTTCGCCAACCGCGAAGACCTTGGCATAAAAGGCCTGAGCAACCAGTTGGTAACCCAGTGCCATGGCCATGCTGGCCATGACCATGCTTCCCACATCGAGGGTAACGCCTCCGATGAGAAACGGACCCCGAAGCGTGAGCCCCAGCCCCAATGTACCAATCAGGAAGAGAAGGAGTCCCGGGACCAGGAAGAGCCACTTCGGGGAGTAGATGAGCATGAACCGCAGGTGTCGCCACCCATCGCGCCATGGCTTGAGGTGGGGCGGGCGCGAGCGGCCATCCGGGTGGAGCGTGATGGGCACCTCTGCGAGGCGAAGGCCTTTCAGGGTCGCCTTCATCACCATCTCCGAAGCGAACTCCATGCCGGTGGTCTTGAGATCCATCTGCCGGTAGGCCTCCGCGGTGAAGCCGCGCATCCCGCAATGGAAATCGTGGATGGGAGTCCGGAAAAACAGTCGACCGATCGAAGACAGGATCGGATTGCCAATCCAGCGGTTCTTCCAGGGCATGGCACCCGGAACAATGGTGCCACCCCCCGAAGGCAACCGGCAGCCCATCACCAGGTCCGCGCCCTTGCGGAGCTCGGCGACGAAGCCGCTGATGTTGGAGAAATCGTACGAATCGTCGGAGTCACCCATGAGGATCCAACGTCCCCGTGCGGCCTCGATCCCACCCCGGAGGGCGTTGCCGTACCCCTTTTCCCGGACGTGTTCGACCCGCGCGCCAAGGGACTCCGCAATCTGGATGGAGCCGTCTGTGGACCCGTTGTCCGCTATGAGTACCTCGCCCTGAACGCCTGCCTTGGCGATGCCAGCCTGCGCCTTTTGGATGCAGACTGCGAGCGTCTCGGCCTCGTTGAGGCAGGGCATGACAATCGTAATGTCGAGAGTATCGGCCATGAATTCGCGTCTTTGGCGCGCGGACTTGTACTGGGAAGCACGTGCCAGTTCAAGCTGCGTGGCCTGAACGTCGTCCGAGCATAGGCTTTGCCCGTCCGGGCCCGGCCTGTTAGGGTCCGGGAAACTTTTCAATTCTGCCGGCGTTCATCATGGCCGGTGGCATTCAACTGACTTCAGAAACTGTCAAACCATGAACCTGTCGATTCGTTCCTTCGCTGGCCGACGCGCCGTCAATCGCGCGTCCGCCTTCACTCTCGTGGAGATCATGATCGTCGTGCTGATCATCGGCCTGCTGGCGATGATCGCGGTGCCGAACGTCAGGCGGGCGCTGGAGAAGGCCCGGTTGCAGGCGATCAAGGTCAACCTCCGCACCATCGACTCGGTGAAGACCCAGTGGGCGGCCGAGAACAAGAAGGGCGGCAACGACACCCCGACCGAGGCGGATCTCGCGCCCTACTTCGGTGGGGGCAAGTTCCCGGCCAAGGTGGTGGGTGAGACCTATCAGATCAATTCGGTGGACCAACCGCCCGCCGCCATCTCGCCGTCCAAGCTTCTCGACGTCCCCGCCGGTGGCACGATCATGATGGAAGACCAGTGACCTGGAAGCTGGGTGCGTTGACCTTCTCACCCGGGCGAAGGCCCGGGGAGACCAAGCCAGGCGACGCAACGGCTCTCATCGGCCGGTCTGCGTGTCCAGAAGTGCCTGTTCCCGCTCGACCAGCGTCGGGTGCGAGTAGTGGAAGAAACTGTACCAGGGATGCGGGTTCAGGTTGCTGAGGTTCTTCTCCGACAATTTACGGAGCGCGCCGATGAGCGGGGCCGCACCGCCGACGGCCTCCCGGGCATAGCGGTCCGCCTCGAATTCGTGCCGGCGTGACCAGAGGTTCCCGAGCGGGCTGGACCAGAACAGGACGGCCGGGCTGATCAGGGCGAAGAGCAGGAGCGCGGGTGCCACCCCGGATTCGGCAGGAAACCCAAAGGCCGTCTTGAACCACGGAGCTGCCGCGAGCCAGCCGATGAGGGCAAACCCAGCCAGGGAGGACACTCCCGCCCAGACCAGACGTTGAGGGATGTGGCGGCGTCGGTGATGTCCGATCTCGTGGGCCAGCACGGCCTCCAGCTCCGCCTCGGTGAGTTGGGCGATCAGCGTATCGAACAGGACGATCTTCCGGAACCGGCCGAAGCCCGTGAAGAAGGCGTTGGCGTGGCGTGAACGCTTCGATCCGTCCATGACCTGGATCGTGCGGGCATTGAATCCAGTCCGTTCGCCCAATTGGAGGAGGCGATCCCGGAGGGAACCTTCCGGGAGCGGCGTGAACTTGTTGAACAACGGCATGATCAACACGGGCGCGAGAAACAGGATCAGGATCTGGAATCCGAAAAGCACCGCCCAAGCCCAGATCCACCAGCTCGACCCCATCCAGTCGACGAGCTTCAGGATCAGGGCCAGCAGGGGGAGTCCGAGGACGGAGGCGAGGACCAGGCCCTTGATCCGGTCGATGATCCACGTGCCCAAGGTGGTCGTGTTGAAACCAAACCGCTCTTCGAGGCGGAACTGACCCCACCACTCGAGGGGCAGGGACGGCAGGGAGAGTGCCATTCCGACGGCGAACAACCACGAGGCTTGGCTCCAGACGCCTCGTCCGGCGAGGTCGCCCGCCCAATTCCAGCTCACGGGCAGCAAGCCGCTCCACAGCAGGGCCACGAGGACCGCGCTGTCCACGACGCCGGAAAGTGTCGAGAAGCGGGACTTGGCGACGGTGTAGTCGGACGTCTTGCGTTGGGTTTCCGGGGTGACGGTGTCCCGGAAGGCCTCGGGAACGCTTTCCCGCGATCTTTGTGCTTGGTCGCGGTTGAGTTTTTCGAGAACGGCTGCACCGGTGCACTGGGCAAGCACGAGTACGGTAGCGGCAGGCAGGATGAATTCCGTGGGAAGCATCGGCGTCGGGGCAGGCTAGGTTGCAACGGACGGGTCCACAACGGGGGATTCAAAACACCAATTGCACGTATGCGTACTAATGCCTAACTGTTACCCATTCTCGGCATGAAGATCCTGCTCACTCTGATCGCTGTCGCCGCACTCGGCACCGGCGGATGGTTCTACTGGAAGAAAAATGGTCCAGGCGCCGGAGAGTCGCAGGCCGCCGTATCCAGGCCCAACTCCGCGGTGATCGAGACCCGCTCGATCCGGTTCGCCGTGACCGCGGCGGGCGACATCGGGCCTGCCGAACAGGTCTCGGTGCGCCCGGAAGTGAATGGAAAGATCGAGATCCTCACGGTGGACGTAGGCGACTTCGTGAAGAAGGACGCGTTGCTGTTCAAGCTGGACGACCGGGACCTGCAGATCGAGAAGGACGGGCAGGACAAGGCAGTCGAGCGGACCCGGTTGGAGTTGCAGCAGGCCGAGCGCGAATACAAGCGGGCGACGGATCTGTTCGGGAACAAGCTGATTTCGCAGGAACTCTTCGAGGACGCCCGGACGAAGTTTGACCTGGCGAAGAACTCCCTGGATCGCGCGCAGAAGTCTCTCGACCTGATGGTGGACCGGTTGCGCCGGACCCAGGTGACGGCTCCGTTCGACTGCACGGTCCTGACCCGACCGGTGTCCGTCGGCCAGGCGGTCAGCGGTTCGGGAGGGTTCAACGCGGGAACCGAGGTCCTTTCGATCGCCAACCTCAGCGACCTGATCATCAACGCGCACATCAATCAGGCGGACGTCACGCGGTTGAGCGTGAATCAGGAGGTGGACGTGACCGTGGAAGCCGTGCCCGGCCTGCGCTTGAAGGGCAAGG
This sequence comes from Limisphaerales bacterium, assembly GCA_965284395.1. Classification (GTDB taxonomy): domain Bacteria; phylum Verrucomicrobiota; class Verrucomicrobiia; order Limisphaerales; family UBA9464; genus UBA6176. The sequence continues at coordinate 4,391,825 of OZ260084.1, forward strand.
TGGAGCGGTTGGCGCCCCAATCGACGCTGAAGAACAACATCCGGGGTTTTGCCGCCCGTATCCTGCTCAAGGATGTGGACCGGGTGGTCCGCCCCGGCATGACCGCGAACATCAGCATCCCGGTGGCCAGCGCCGAGAATGTCGTGGCAGCGCCGTTGGCGGCGGTGTTCACGGAGACAAACCCCGAGACCCGGCAGATCGAGCGGCACGTGTTCGTGAAGACCGGCGACGAATGGGAGCGCCGGTCGGTCGAGATCGGGGTCAGCGATTACTTCTTTGCGGAGGTGACGAAGGGGTTGGCGGCAGGGGACGAGGTGGCGTTGGAGGACAAGGCAAAGACGGCGAAGACCCCGGCGAAGACGGAACCGAAGCCGGCGCTGAAGCAGGGCTCGAGTACCTCGGTGTCCGGTGGCCCGTCGACAAAGGCCGCGAGCGGCGGGGGATCGGTTGGCGTTGGCCAGGCCGGGGCCAAACCGGCCGCGGCCGTGACTCGCTGAGTCGGGCAACCCGAGGCGCGCAATTCACTCCCTGAGGTACCGTGGCACTGCTCGAACTTCGCAACGTCAGCAAGATCTACCACACCGGTGGTGAGGAGATCCGGGCGCTGGACGATGTCTCCCTGGAACTGAACAACGGCGAGTTCATCTCGATCATCGGGCCTTCCGGCAGCGGAAAGTCCACCTTGATGCACATCCTCGGCTGCCTGGACCTGCCGACGAAGGGCGAGGTCTGGCTGGACGGCATCAACATTTCCCAGGCCAGCCAACGCGAGTTGGCGCGGGTCCGGAACCGGACGATCGGGTTCGTGTTCCAGTCCTTCAACCTGCTCCCGAAGTTGAGCGTGTTGCAGAACGTCGAGTTGCCGATGGTCTATGCCGGGATCGGGGGACGCCAACGTCGCGAGCGTGCGACGGCGGCCCTGAACCTCGTCGAACTGGGGCACCGGTTGAAGAACCGTCCCAACCAGCTGTCCGGTGGCCAGCAGCAGCGGGTGGCGATCGCTCGGGCGCTCGTCAACGACCCGAAGATCATCCTCGCGGATGAGCCGACCGGAAACCTCGACACGCATACGGGCGAGGTGATCCTGAACCTGTTCCGCCAGCTCTCGATCCAGGGTCGTACGGTGATCCTGGTGACGCACAATCCCGAGATCGCTGCGGTGACGCCGCGAAGGGTGGAGATCCGGAACGGCAAGGTGGCCGAGCGCGTGGACGAGCGGTTGGCCGGGCTGCACCGGCAGGCGGCGGCGGGGATTGCGGGGGGCGTTCCGGTGGCAGGCTGAGGTGGCATGACCTTTCTCAACGCCATCATCGTTGGTTTGAAGGAGATCGCGGCGAACAAGTTTCGCAGCGCGCTCACCATGCTGGGCATCATCCTGGGTGTCTCGTCGTTGGTCGCGATGTTCGCGATGACCCAAGGCCTCGAGAATGGACTTCGCGAAGCACTGGTGGCGATCGGCGGCCTCCAGAAGATCCGCGTCGAAGCCCAACCCGTCCCGACCGAACAACGGCACCTCCGGGACTTCGCCACGGGCGTGACCTTGCGGGACGTGTACGCCCTCCAGGCTTCGGCCTCCGAGGTGGATGTCGTCTCGCCTGAGATGCGGCTCGATTCGTCACCCGTCCTGTCGGCCAACGGCCGGACCTTGCGAGCGTTCATGACCGTCGGCGTCTGGCCGGTCCAGGCGGAGATGATGGAGCATCACGTCGAGCACGGACGGCTGTTCTCGGAAGCGGACGATGCGGACGCGCGGAACGTGTGCGTCATCGGAACCGGGATCCGGGATGAACTCTTCGGCAGGCCGGAAGATACCGGGACTCCAGTGGTGCCGCTCGGGCGCTCGATGAACATCAATGGCGTGCCCTTCACGATCATCGGGATGTTCGAGCACTACGAGAGCGAGATGGATCGAAAGGTCCGGTTGGCCAGAGAGGCGGCGGCAGCGGTGGCGCGGGCAGCAGGGCCGCAACCCGGAGCGAAGCGGGACCGGGGGTGGCGGGGAAGTGGACGTCAGGGCAACTTCGCGTTCTGGATCAAGAACAACACCGTCTATCTACCCCTGAACACCATGTGGATGAAGATGAAGTCCGGGCAGACCAACGGTCCGGCCGAACCTCGCCTGTCGAGCATGGAGATCCGAATTCGCGATGTGGAGCAGATGGATCGGGCCCTGACTCAGGTCAGGAACGTCCTCTTGGTCAACCACCGGGGCATCGAGGACTTCTCCTTCCGCACCCAGGAGGACTGGGCAGACCAGATCCAGTCGTCCGTCCGGAATGCGCGCCTGAGCGGAGGGCTCATCGCCGGGATCTCCCTTTTCGTTGGAGGCATCGGCATCATGAACATCATGCTGGCCTCCATCAGCGAGCGGATCCGGGAGATCGGGATCCGCAAGGCGGTCGGGGCCGCGGGCTTTGACATCTTCACGCAGATCGTCGTGGAGTCGGTGACGGTGGCAGTGGTGGGTGGATTGCTTGGCTTGGTGTGTTCGCGCTTGGTCGTCTGGCTCATTTCGCAGGTGACCCCGACGGACAACGAGCCGGTGATCACGCTCGGGGCGATGGCCTTTGCCTTCGCGTTCAGCGTTCTGGTGGGGGTTCTGGCCGGGTTGTTCCCGGCCTTCAAGGCGGCCCGGATGAGCGTCATCCAGGCGCTCCGCTATGACTGATCCAGGAGGATGACGCCATGAACCTGATCAACACCATCGTCATCGGCCTGAAGGAGATCTGGGCGCACAAGTTCCGCTCGCTCCTCACCATGTTTGGGATCGTCCTCGGCGTTGCGTCGCTGGTGGGAATGTCTGCCCTGATCAAGGGCATGGAGAACGGGATGCGGGAGTCGATGGTGGCGATGGGTGGAGCAGACAAGGTGCTGCTGGAGACTCAGGCTGTTCCGGCCTATCAGGATCACCTCGCCGACCAAGCCCCGGGTCGGACGATCCGCGACGTCTACGCGCTCCGCGAGGGAGCGCCTTTGCTGCGGGTGGTCTCGCCGGAGATGGCGGTTCCGGAGGTCATCCTGACGCGGGGGGAAAAGTCCTGCGATCCCTCGGAGTGCGTCGGCGCGTGGCCGGAGGTCCTCGACATGAACCTCCACACGGTCGAGCACGGACGGTTCTTCAATTCGGTCGACGAGGAGCGCGCCCACGCGGTGTGCGTCATCGGGACTGGCATCCGCGATGCGCTCTTCGGATCACCCGACGAAGTTGGCCGGGAGATCATCCCCGTCGGCGAGACCATCCAGATCAGCGGGCAGCCGTTCACGATTGTCGGGATGTTCCAGCACTACATGAGCGAACAGGAGGCCAAGGAGCGGGCCTTGGCGCGGCGGATGCCGAAGGCGGCCCCCGGCGCGGTGCAGGGCCCGAAACGGCAGAAGGGTTGGGGCAAGCGTGGAGGCTGGGCGTTCACCCGGAAGAACATGACCGTCTACATGCCCCTCAACACGGCCTGGGTCCGGTTCCGGATCGCCGGCGACCGGGATGGAATCCCCGATCCGCGATTGTCGGACATTGACCTCAAGGTCGCGGATCTCTCGAAGCTGGAGGCAGCCTTGCAGCAGGCCCGGAACGTCCTTCTGGTCACCCACAACGGAATCGAGGACTTCAATTTCCGGACCCAGGAAAATCAGGTCGAAAGCATCAACAAGCAGATCGAGAACGCCCGGATGAGCGGCGGGATCATCGCAGGAATCAGCCTGCTGGTGGGCGGCATCGGGATCATGAACATCATGCTCGCCTCCATTAACGAGCGCATCCGCGAGATCGGGACCTGCAAGGCCATCGGGGCTACAGGGACCGAGATCTTCATCCAGATCATCGTCGAGAGCGTGGTGTTGTCGGTCCTGGGAGCCTTGCTGGGATTGCTGGCATCCGGTGGATTGGTTGAGGTTCTCGGGATGATCTCGCCGACGGGCAACACGCCGGTGGTGACCTGGCAGTCCCAGGCCATCGCCGTGGCCTTCTCGGCCGGGGTGGGCATCGTCGCGGGGTTGTTCCCGGCCGTGAAGGCCGCACGGTTGAGCCCGATCCAGGCGCTGCGGTACGAGTAAGGCCGGGGACGACGGGGTAGGGGGGCATTTTGACACGGTCCTCGTTTGATAGCAGGAACGGAGCGGCGACGTCTCCGTCGCCCTGAGGAAGGGCCTGGGAGGGCAACGAGGACGTTGCCGCCCCGCTTGACGCGGGGGCAATGACAAGGTGCGCCGGGCGGGTGTCTCCCTGCAATTCCCCTTTGCTCCGGGTTGGCCAAGTCTGGAAGGATGGCGCGCATGAAGCCTGTTTCTCCCGCCCACGTCCCGGGATGGTCTGCCCTGACGGCCGCCGTCCTTCTGACTGCCCCCGTCTTGGCCCACGACTCCGCGAATCCTCATGACCATCCGCCGGCGGCCAAGCCGCTGCCGTTCATCATCGATTCGGCCGGCCCGGTAAAGGTGTCGGGCCCGAAGGTGAAACGGTTCGACGTTCCGGTCAGCGGGCAGGGTTACTGGTCTTTTTCCCCGGTTGTTGGGGCGGTTCCGGTCCCCGCGTCGGCACTGCCTGTCCTCAAGGGGGCGCACGGCACTCTGGTCGTGGACCCTACCCGAGACGTCGTGTACTGGGGGCTTGAGAACGTCGGCTTCGTCGGGTTCAGCAATCGCCTGATGTCCTCCTGGGTGATCGAGGGCGATCCTGCCCTGAAGAAGGGCAACCTGCACGGCGCGGACATCCTGAACCGCCCCGGCAAGTCGCCGTTGGTGGCGGCTGCGGACAACGTCGAGGGCGAGGTCTACGTGTCAGATACCACCTTCCAGAAAGCCGAGAAGGTGCGCATACCTCCCGGTGGACCCTACGCGGACGGGAAGGGCTACGCCCCGACCGACGTGGCGTTCGGCGAGGCCGGCACGCTTTGGGTGACCGACGGCTACGGGCGTGCGTACTTCATGCCGGCGGACGTCGATCCGCTGAAGTTCCGCGGGAAATTCCACGGTGGGAAGAGCCTCTCCCAGACCCCGCATGGCATCACCTTTGATCCGGCCAGCAAGAACCTGCTGATCTCCGCGCGTCCGGAAGCGCAGGTGCACCACTGGTCGGTCAAGGACTCGAAGGTCCTCGAAGTCCAGGGGCTGCCGGCCGGGAGCACGGTTTGCGACGTCGATGTCTGGGGCAACTACGTCCTCGCGGCGTGCCTCGACGGTCCGAAGGGAACACCGGGCCCCCTGTACGTCATCGACCAGAAGCGCAAGGTCGTGTTGAGCACGATCAAGCCCAAGGAGGAGCTCGGATACGCCTTCGCCCAGCACCTGCATGACGCCTGCTGGTACGTGACGGGCAAGGGCGACAAGCGGGAGGTGTACATCCTGTTCACGAGCTGGAATCCCGGTGGCATCGGAGCCCTCAAGCTGGTGAATGCAGAGTAGTTCCCGCGCGGTTGGGCAGCTTAGCCTGCCTGCGGGTTTCCTGAAACGCCCGTCCCGGTTCCGTCCGGGGCGGGCGTCCGCATTTTCGGCTGAACTTTTTCCGAACCTTTTGGCGACTCAGGCGTATCACCGTGCAGGAACGCATGAAGTTGCCCTTCCAGGCGAGTGACGAGCAGATGATGTGGCAGGTCCAGACGGCGGCGGATGCCGGGGCCTTCGCCGAGCTCGTGCGCCGATGGGAGGAACCGATCCAGCGGATGTGCGCCCGGATGACCGGCGACGTGCACCGTGCCGAGGACCTGTCGCAGGAGGCGTTCTCCCGCGTGTTCTCGCGTCGGCGTGACTTCGAGCCTTCCGGTAGATTCTCAACCTGGCTTTGGCGGATCGCGCTGAACCTCTGCCACGACGAGTTGCGCCGGCGTTCGAGGCGGAGTGAGGTTGCCCTGGAGGCCGACGAAGCAGGTGTTGACCCGGACTCGGCCACCCGACGCGAACCCGCGGCACCTGGGCAGGGGCCGGACGAGTCGCTGGCGTCCCTCGAGCGCGCCGAGATCATGCGTCGCGCTGTGACGGGCCTCCCGGAGCACTATCGGACGGTCGTCGTCCTTCGGCACTACGAGGGTCTCAAGTTCGCCGAGATCGCCGAGGTCCTCGGAATCCCGGAGGGAACGGTCAAGTCGCGCATGGCCGAAGCCCTGACGCAGCTCGGTGCCCGGATCCGGCCCGGGACCCTTTGAACCTCAATCCCAAGAATCCATGAACCACCCCACGCCTGAAGAATGGATGAGCTGCCTGTACGGCGAGGCGGACCCACGGGCCCGGGCCTCGGCGGAGGCCCATCTCGAAGTCTGTCCCGAATGCCGGGCCCGGGTCACTCAATGGCGCTCCGCGATGGCCGGTCTGGATGAGGATCGGGGCACCTTGGTCGTTACCCGTGCCCGGGCTCGTGCCCGAGACGGGCAAGCGTGGGTTCGCCCCCTGCTGGCGGCGTCGATCATCCTTGTCGCGGGGTTTGTCGGGGGGCGCTTGTCGGGACCGTCTCGCAGCGAGGTCCGAGCGGAACTCGCGGAATCTCGGGCCCAACTGGAGGCGGAGATCCGCGCCCGATACGAGAAGGACCTGCGCGAGGTTGCGGTGGCCACCGTGACCGCGACCTCGGCCGAGAACCGGAAGTGGCTCGAAGCCGTCACTGCACAATGGGCCGCCGATCGATTGGAGGACCGGGCACTCGTCGAGGCGGCCTTGCTGCGGTTGGACGCCAAGCTTGAGGTCGACAGCGTCGCCGTACGCGCCGGGCTTCTCGGCTTGGCTCGCTACACCGGATCCGGCTTCGAGCAGACCCAGTCGCAGTTCAACCGCCTTTCCCAGGTCAACGCGCCCCAATCCAATCCCTCGGACATCAACCCACCCGTCAATCCCTCACTCCAATGAAATCCCGTCATCCATACCTCACAGTCATTGTCGGATTGGCCCTTGCCTGCACCTTGCAGGGGGCCGAAAACCGCGCTGCCAGCCCTCGTGCGATTCCCCCACGGCCGGCTGCGCCGCCAGCGACGGCCAGCATCGAGTCGACCCGGCCCCCTGAACCTCCGGAGATCCCAGAGCTTGCTGCGGCGCACTCCGCCGCCGAGGCGCAGGCCGCGGTGGAAGCCGGCGCGGCCGAGTTCGCCGAGACCATCCGCACCCAGGTCGAGCAGACGGCACGGGACGCGGAGCGTCAGTTGCGCGGTCTCCGTGGTGGTCTGAGCCGGCTCCGGACCAATCTCGGAGAGACCTACCTTCAGGGCGGAGGACCCAACGTTTTCCGCTCGCTGGTCCTGCCGGCGGGGGACGAACCACGCGACTCGGTCGCGATCAAGGAGGAGTTGGCGATCATGGGCCGCCTCATCGAGAAATCCCTCCAACCCGAGTCCGAGCGGAAGAGCAACCCCTTCCGTCTCGAGTTTGGCGGGATCCACCTGGGCGGTCGCAATGACCTCGACGCCCTCTACCTTGAAGGATACGGCGTCGTGTTCTTCATCGAGGTCGACTATCCACTCGCCGCGGCCCCTGTCCGGGAAGAGAAGCCCGCCGAGACCCGCCCCGCGAAGGATGACGCCTGGGAAAAGGCCCGCCGCGAGGTTCGCGGGGAACCGGATCCCGATGAGGAGATTCCGGGGATTGCGCTCTTTACGAGCGAGGCAAGGCCTTTTGACGCCGCGCGGGTGGATGCCTTGAAGGAACGGATGATCGAGGCCCTCCAGCAGGCGCGGAACCTGAAGTGCCTGCGCGGTTCTGAAACCGTTACACTGGTGATCTCCGGCGCGGCGCCCCGGACAGGATCGGTGCGACGGAATAGGTCCAGCGTGGCCGGAACCGGTGCCAAGGGAACCCAGGTCTACGTGGTCGAAGGCTCTCCCGGTGGAGCAGGGGAGGGAGGTTCGGTGATGACGCTCCGTGTCGGGCGGCCGGACCTCGAAGCCCTCGCGTCGGGGACGCTCAAGACCGAGGACTTCGGAGCGAAGGTCAAGGTCGTGAACCGATTGGAGGCCGCCGGTGATTCGGGCGCCGGCGCGAAGGACCTGGCCCGCCCGCCCCGGCCCGGGAGATAGCCGCAAGGCCTGCTTTGGCCCGGGGCCCCACCGGGGCGCATCTCGACACTGCCCCGGCATTCAGCGGAGCGGCAACGTCCTCGTTGCCCTGCCCAACCCTTTCTCAATGCGACGAGGACGTCGCCACCCCGTTCCCATTCTCAATCGGGGGCAATGTCGAGATGCGCCCGCCCCCGCCCGGGGCAAATGTCCCTCACGGGCGCTGCTTCTTGTTTTGCCCAGTTTGATTGATGGACGGGTTAGTCTTTGGCCTTGCCAAGTGCGACGGGCGGTGTCGTTACTGGCCTTGCTATGCTCAGTCGTCTTCCCAAATCCATCATTCTGGCTGCATTGGCAGCCGGAGGGGCCGCCGGTGTTGCCCGCGGTGAAACCCTCTTTGTCGATACCTTCGAGACGGACACGTCTGCGAACTGGAACCAGCACGTCGGTTCGGTCACTCCGGATGACCCCGATTACCGGGTTGATTGGTCCTTCGATTACAGCACCCAGACCTACAACTTCTTCTCCGGTCCCGGAGACCTCGTAGGTGAGAGCCGCACGGTGCCTCCAGCTCCCGGCGGCACCGGTTCGCGGGGCGTCAAGCTGACGGTCAACAAGGACGACATCGGCGCGCGCCTGGCGGTCAATCTCTATCCCAAGAACAAGACCTTCTCCGGCAACTTCGTCCTGAAGTTCGACCTGTTCATGAACCACGGTTCCTGGGGCGACCTGGGCGGTGGCACCACCGAAAACGCCTGGTTCGGAATCAATCATCTCGGAACCGGTCCCAACTGGGCGCTCTTCTCCGGCAATGGCCTGTCCACGGTCTTTGCCGCGCCGATCAAGGGCGCGGACAAGAGCGATGGCCTGTTCTTCACGGTCGACGGTGATGGTGGCGGCGCCAAGGACCTTTGGGCCCTGGCTGGCAATGCCTCCGGCAAGCCCACCGTCCTGTACGGCGACCTCGGTGGCATCCTCGACCTGGACAAGGATACGTTCCCCGACCACGGCGACGAGCAGGGCAACTTCACCGGCACGTTCACCTCTCCTCCCTTCGAAGCCGCCGGCATGCTCGGCAAGCGCTGGGTGCCGGTCGAGGTCTGGCAGGTCAATGACGTCATCACGATGAAGCTGAACGGTCAGGTGTTCTCGTCCTACACGAACACCACCCCGTTCAAGTCGGGTACCGTCATGATCGGTTACTCCGACCTCTTCAACTCGATCGCGACCCTCGTCGAGGAAGCCTGGGTGATCTTCGACAACGTCCGGGTCGAACGCGTCCGTCAGGTGGTCGTGGACACCGCCGACAACGGCAGCACGGCTGGCGACGGGAAGACCTCGTTGCTCGAAGCCCTGCAGGGCCTCCAGGAAAACGACCAGATCTCCTTCAACATACCCGGCGCTGGACCCCATGTGATCACCACGCCGCTCGGCGGCTATCCGCTGATCACCAAGTCGGGTGTGGTCATCGACGGTTACACCCAGCCGGGTGCCTCGCCCAACACCAAGGGCATCCTCGAGGGCAACGATGCCAAGTTGAAGATCGTCCTCGATTCGTCCGGTGCCGACGCTAGCGCCGACGCGCTTCCCGCCCGTCGCTCCACCCGTCTGCCGTTCCCCGGCTACGGGGATTCGGAGAATGCCATCCTCGGCATCTACGAGGCGGATGACGTCACCATCAAGGGCCTGAGCTTCCGCGCTCGGCACACCCCGGGCAGCGACGAGGATCCCTCGATCTACGCCGTCGCCCTCGTCAAGCAGGCCGAGCGTGTCAAGGTCCAGGGCAACTGGTTCGGCCTCGAGCCCGATGGCACGACCGTCAGTGGCGTGGCCTCCGCCGTCGCCGGCTTCCGTCACCGGGTGAACGTTGACGGCACCAACGTCGACACCTTCTCCGGGTACCTCACGGTGGGTACCGACTCCGATGGGCGCAATGACAACGCCGAGTTCAACGTGATCACCGGCACGCACATCGCCCTCGCGCTGGAGCTTCCGGGTGCCCGCATTGCCGGCAATTACTTCAACGTCAAGGCCGACGGCAAGACGTTCGTCAGCGCAGACTCGATCCACGAAGCCCAGTTGGCTTCCGGTCGCGATGCCGGCGATTCCTCGGTCGAGAACATCGAGAACGGCCGCGAGACCACCGGCAGCGTGATCGGCACCGACGGCAACGGCGTGAACGATGCCAACGAGCGCAACATCTTCAATCAGGTCGTCTATGACCACCTGATCGAGTTCTACAGCAACGCCCGCTTCCTCACGATCGCCGGCAATTACTTCGGTGTCGGCGTGGACGGGACGACGGTCGCCCCGAAGTCCACCATCCGCCCCGATCCGAACCTCATCGACCTTCCCGGCACGGGCGGCGTGGTCGTGGGAACCAACGGCGACGGCAAGAGCGACTCGCTCGAGGGCAACCTCGTCGTGGGTGTGAGTGGCGGCACGTTCGTAGGCGCCGGCAGCACCGTCCTGATTGCCGCCCGCGGCAACTCGATCGTTGGTACCGGATTCGACTCCTTCCCGTTCCCGGAGGGTTCGAATCAGCGGAACTACGAGACCTACTACGCCGAGGTCCTCACGACGCCGACGGCGCCGCTCCCTACTCTCACGTCCTACGCGGGCGGCGAGATCAGCGGCACGATTCCCGAGGCGAAGGGTGACCCCTTCATCTTCCACGTCATCGACATCTACGTCGCCGACGGTTCCAGCATCGACCCGACCCGCCCCATGCCTGCCAAGCTGATCTTCAGCGGTTGGGACGGTCAGGACGGCGTGGATCTGGACGGCGCGCCGAATGGCTTCCGATTCGCGCTGCCGGCGGGTTCGGTTCCGGGCGGATCGAAGCTCGTGGCAGCCGTGACCTACATCAAGGACGACGGCATCGCGGGCAACCCGAACCTGCTCGCGGTCCCGGGTTCGGCCGTCACTGGCCCGCTCAGCCTGCCTCTGCAGATCGAGGGCGGCGCTCCGATCACGGGCGTGGTGGCCTCGCTCGATGGTACCAACGTCAAGATCACCATCACCGGTGGTACGGCTCCGTTCCAATTGCAGAAGAAGTCGACGCTCACGGGTACGTGGGTGAATGAGGGGGCCGCGTTCAGCGGTCAGACGACCACGGTTCCTGCATCCGGTGTCCTCGGCCTGTTCCGCGTGGTGGGTCAGTAATTCCGCAATGCCTCCGGTTGCCCATCCGGGCAACCGGGGCAAACATCAGGGGTCTCCGGTTCGGTCCGGGGACCCCTTTTTCCTGCATGAACGCTTCCGAACCCTTGCCAGTTTCCCGCCGCGCTTCGCCGGCCGGGTTCACGCTCATCGAACTCCTGGTGGTGATCGCGATCATCGCGATCCTCGCGGGGATGTTGCTGCCGGCCCTGGCCCGCGCCCGTGAACGGGCGGTCCGGATCTCGTGCCTGAACAACGTCAAGCAGATGGGATACGGTTGCATCATGTACGCCGACGAGGATCGCGAGGGCCGTTTCACGCCCCTCCGCAGCTACCTCGACGACGACATCAATTTCCTCTACCCGAAGTACATTCCCTCCCTCCGGACCTTCATCTGCCCCGCCACGAAGAACAACGTGCGCACCAACAAGCAGACCAGTCCGACCACCGGCGTGGTCTCGCTCACCGATCTGCGGGACGTCGCGTCGAGCAAGTGGACGAACGGCTACTCGTACGAGATCTACGCCCACATGCGGGTCATCGGGCCCGAGACTTCCGGCGCGATCCCCAAGACGGTGACCTCGGTCGACACGTACACCCGGCAGTACACGGTCCCGAAGTTCGGGCTGACACGCGGCGACAAGCCGGGCCCGGCCAACATCTGGATCTTCGTCGATGCCGACGAAGGTCCCCAGCGCGGTGCCCGGGGAGAGGTCCTGACCCCGCCCGGCATCAACGACTACCCCGACAAGTGGGACAACCACGGCGAAGCCGGCTACAACGCCGTGTTCTGCGACGGCCACGCCGAATGGATCCAGGGCTCGCAGTTCGTCCGCCGACTCGAGATGTCGCAGGACATCGGGCGTGATTGATCTCCGCACGTCCGCTCGCCTCCAGCCATGCCCCAGAAACGGATCCAGTCCCTCAAGGGCACCCTGCTCCTCGACGGGGGACGCCTCGGTGGCTCCTATTTCAGCCGTACGGTCGTCTTGATCTGCCGGCACGACGCCTCCGGCGCATTTGGCCTGGTATTGAACCGCCCCGATGACCGCTCCCTCGCCCAGGGGGTTCCCCTGCCTTTGCCACCGGTCATCAGCACTGAACCCTTGCACCTCGGCGGACCGGTACAACCCGCCGCGCTGAGCTTCCTGCACTCCGATCCTGCAATGCTCCTGTCGAACGTGATCGATCAGGTGCGACTGGGGCATGACGTCGATGATCTCGTGGCCCTCGGTTCTGCCTGGCTGCCCTCGCACCGATTGCGGGTGTTCGCCGGCTATGCGGGTTGGTCTCCGGGGCAGTTGGACGAGGAGATGCGGAACGAGGCCTGGCTGACCCATCCCGCCTCGATCGATCTGATCTTCGATGCGCAGCCGGATACCCTCTGGCGTCGCATCCTCAAGCAACGCCCGAACTGGGAGGAACGGATCCTCGCTGACGCGCCCGAGGATCTCGGCCTGAACTGAAGTGCCATCGATCCGCGCTGTTCGTCCGAGCCGGGATCGAACAGGGTTCGCGCGCTGCATGAGTTCGAGATGGGTTGTTTTCTTTGCCGTTCCCGAGGAGGCGAGGCCGTTCCTGACGTTGCTGGGAAAACGCGGGCAGGGGCTCGCACCCTTGTCGGCACCCGTTGCCGGAGCCCAGGGATGGCGGGCCGGGGCAGGGGACGTCTGGGTGAGTGGGATGGGTGCGCGGAGGGCGGGGAACCTCGCTGACGCGGTGCTATCAAATCAACTTGTGGACAAGGTCTTCACCTGTGGCTTCGCCGGTGGCCTGGATCCTTCGATTCCGACCGGGACCGTGATCTATGATGGGGATGCTGGGTTCCCGGGCGGATTTCCCCAGACGCCTTACCTGCGCAAGGGGCGGTTTCACCTTGCCGGATCCGTCGCGGCCAGCGCTTCCGCAAAGGCCCGGCTCTGGCAACAGACCGGTGCCCAGGCCGTCGACATGGAATCTCAGGTCATCCGCGATCTCTGTCGTTCCCGCGGTGTCCCATCCGCGACCGTGCGTGTCATCTCCGACGCTGCCGGAGAAGATCTGCCCTTGGACTTCGGTGCACTGATGACGCCGGACCAGCGGATCGATTTTGTTCGCCTGGCCGGGGCGCTCCTCCGGTCGCCGGGCAAGATTCCCGCCCTCATCCGCTTCAGCCGCAGCCTCAGCGCATCGGCCGCGAATTTGGCGCAGGTGCTCGATGGATTGACCACCTGACGGGGGGGCTGGATCCGGCCGTGACAGGGATCCCGCTTCGGAGGAAGGTCACGATCGGGCTGGCTGAGGCCAATCCATGGCGGAGCGCGCGACCGGATCGCCCGCGTCTGTCCGCCATGATCGTACTCAACCATTCCCGATCGAGAAGAAGTCCATGAAGTCCAAGCTTACCGTTGTACTGGCAATCCTGGCTGCGCTGGTGGTCGCCTTGCTGGTCCTGATCGCCCTGCAACCCGGGCCCTTCCTGGTGACACGCTCCACGACCATCGCGGCGCCGCCCACAACCGTGTTTGGTCATGTGAACGACTTCCACAAATGGGCTGACTGGTCACCTTGGGCGAAGCTGGATCCGGCGATGAAGCTGACCTTCGAAGGACCGGCCGCCGGCAAGGGTGCAGTCTATGGTTGGGCGGGTAACTCCGAAGTTGGCGAGGGCCGGATGACCATCCTCGACAGCAAGCCGGGTGAGCGGGTGGAAATCCTGCTGGAATTCATCAAGCCCATCGCCGCGGTGAACAACACCGAGTTCGTCTTCAAACCCGACGCCGGCAAGACTGTCGTCACCTGGAACATGAGCGGGACCAATGATTTCATGTCCAAGGCATTCTGCCTCTTCGTCAGCATGGACAAGATGGTGGGCGGCGACTTCGAGAAGGGGCTCGCCCAACTCAAGTCCGTCTCCGAACAGTCGAAATAGGGCGCCACAACAACGGCCCCAAAGCCGGACCTGGCCTCACGAATGGCCCGGCAACTCCGGCGGTAACGGTGGGGGAACACCTGCTGCAGGGCGCTGCTGGAGCTGTCCCGCCGCGAGTTCAAAGGCGACCAGACGTTCGAGGATTGGCGACGGAGAGTCCGGTGAGGGTGGGCGGACCATGCCGACTACGTTTCGGACTACCTGCACCGGCGTCCAGATCAGACCCCACGGCAGTCCCCACCAGCCTAAAACCAAGGAATAGAGCAGCGAGCCTGCCTGCCGCTTCAGGGCACACTTCCGACACGAGATTGCCGGGTGGCTGCTCCAGCTCGTCAGGAAAACGGCGGACCAGACCCGATGAGCCTTGTGCACGTCGACCGGGCCCGGGCCACCGCACCTCGGACAGCTCCCTGAATGGACTGCCTGTGTCTGGCTTCGGACCCACTCCGCCGGCAGCCGTGAGGCTTCCTTCAGCAGGATCGACTGGCTGCGGCAGGCATCGCTGCAGAAGCGGAGGTTGCCCTCGAACGAGCCCCCAAAGAGGATCGTGGTGTTGCAAAGGTCGCAGGAGGCCATGGTGGTCTTCGGGGCGTTGGTCAAGCCCTTCGTACTTGAAGTAAAGCGCCCGCGCACCTGCGATGTGAAGCCCAAACCCAGCATGGATTCGGTGGTCCAGCCCCTCCTCCTGCGTCATCTGCGCCATCTGCGGATCCAACTGCCGCATTCAGGCTAAATGTAGAAAATATGGGACCGACCCCATTGACTCGGGCCGACCCCATTGACTCGTCGACTGGATGCGTAGGGAAGGTCTCCGACCGGCACTGGTATCCGTAGGGATGCCAGTCCCGCGTCCTGGAGTGGAAGAAGTCGGTGGAGACTGCAGGGCTTGGGCTCATGGGGATGTTTGGTGGGTTCGCGCGAAGCCGCGAGGGCGCGAAGGGATGGAGGGGAGAGGGACTCCCTTTTTCGCCCTCTTTCGTTCTTTTCGGCAAAGAACCCCGCTGGCCCTTCTTTTGCGGCCTTGCGGTTGTTCGTGGCTCACCGGGCCTCGACGGAGAGGCTGCCGATGTCGAACCAGGCTTCGCCGCGGTTCGCACGGAGTTCGACGATGAACTCGACGGGGCCGTCCTCGGGTTGATCGAAGTCGTGGGCCAGTGGGGACCATGGGGCATCGCCTTCGAGATGCTGGGTGCCGGTGACGCCGGTGAGTCGGAGTCCGGCACCGATGCCGAGGTCGTCCTTGAGAGGATCGACGTCGCGGGTCATGGCCCGGCCGGAGAGGCGGTAGCGTCCGCCGGGCAGGGTCATGGAAGCGCGGAGGGTGGCGCGGGTGGCGGGTTCGTGGATGGTGAAGTGAAAGACCTGCAAGCCGCCTGAATCGTTGGTGGTAAGGCAATCGGCCTTCCCGGTCTGGACGTAGACGTTCCATCTGGCGTCGGAAAGGCTGTGGCGGCGGCCGACGGGCCAGGGCGGCAGGGGATCCGGCCATTGGGCGAGTTCGCGTTTGACGACCTCGAGTCGGGCGTGGAGTCGCTGGGTGTGGCTGTGGCGTTCCGGGAAGACCGACTGTGGATTGAACCTCGTGAGGGGGATGGCGGCGTCCAGTCGGGCCTGGATCTGCTCCATCTGGCTGCGCAGCCAGGACTCCGAGAGGACGTTGCTGGAAAGGGAACGCATCCGGTCGCGCAGGCGGACGCGTTCGGCGGGCATGGCCATCAGTGCGTTCGCGACGCGTCCCATGTAGGCGTCGCGGACCGGGGCGTCGGGATGACGAAGGAGTTGATCCATGCCGCTGGGAAGGAAGACGGCGCGGCCATCGGGTCGGAAATAGATCCGGTAATTGTTCCGATTGCGGATATAGCCGTCCCAGTCGTCGAGCGTCATCTGGATGGCCATGAACGTCCGGAAACGGTCGACGTCGAGGCAGCGGTTGAACAGGTCAGCGCGGATGGCGAGGGGAGAGGAAGTGGCGTCGCGCAGGGTCCGGAGGTCCGACTGGTCCTTCGGGCCCTTGCCGGCGTCGCGTTCGAGATTCTGGAGGATGTCGCGGATGAATCCGCCGTCGTAGAGGTTGCCGTGGCGGCCGTTGTCCTCGGGGAAATGGCGTTTGAGGTAGTTGTCGTCGTAGGCCTCCTTGACGACGTAGAAGCCCATCTCGCGGCCATTGAACTCGAGGACGGCGTGGGTGGCGCGGGTGGCCGGGATGCCGGCGGCGCGGTAGGCGCGGGAGGCAAGGTTCTCGTTGATGTAGGAACCGTCCTGGACCGAGTTGTTGAGGTGGAGCTTCTCCATGCCGAAGACCCGCTGCCCCTTGTTGAACCGGTCGAAGTTGAGGGTCATCGCCGGGCGATCGTCGACCGAGCGTTTGCTGCCGGCGGAGCCCTTGAGGTGGACGCCCACACCGGCGTAGGTGCGGCCGCCGACCGTCACCTCGGCCGGGACGTATTCGCGGGGATCGCCGCGCAGGCTGTCCATCGCGGCGTCGGAGATCCGCAGCTTCCAGCGCAGGATCGGGCCCGAGAAGAAGGCGTCGGCCTCGGCCTCGCGGGAAGCGCGGTCTGCGGCGGCGCACCGGAGGACGGCGAGCAGCGAGGCGAGCAACGCGAGGCAGTGGAGTCGGATCCCGGACACCATGGTGAGGTTGATGGGATGCGATCCGATGAGGTTTCGGCAAGGGCGCATCATTGGTGATTCCGGTTCGAGGCCTCGGACAGGAGCGCATGCCAGTCGGTGAAGACCCGTTCCATGCTGAACCTTTCCCGGACCGTGCGGGAGCCGGCTTCGACGATGGAGGCCCGGAAGGCGGGATCGCCGAGGAGACGTTCGAGCGCGTGGGAAGTGCCGGCCACGTCGCCGGGTTGGACGAGGAGGCCATCGACGGCGTCGGTGACGATCTCGGGCACGCCGCCGCCGCGCGCGGCGACGACCGGCACGCCGAGCGCCATGGCTTCGATGAGGACGCGACCGAAGGGCTCGGGCTTGGTGGAGGCGTGGACGAGGATGTCGAGGGAGGAGATGGCGGAGGCGATGTCCGGTTGGAACGGGACGAAGTGGACCCGGTTCGAGAGTCCGTGCTGCCGGACGAATTCCTTGAGGTGGATCTCGAACGGGGCGTCCTCGTTGAACGCGCCCCCGATGATGGCGAAGTGGCCGGCGCGGCCGGACTTCGCCCATTGGGCGGCGACCCGGAGGACGATGTCCTGCCCCTTCCAGGGCGTCAGGCGACCGACGATGCCGCAGAGCGGTTCCGAGTCGGCGACGCCGAGTTGGGCGCGCAGGGGGCGCCTGGCATCCCGCTGGTAGCGGGCGAGGGGGATGCCGTTGTGGACGGTGCGGACCGCGTCGGCGGGAACGCCTTCGCGAAGCAGGGCCTGATGGCCGAAGTGGGAGACGGCCGCAAGTCGGGGACGAAGGCGGCGGGCACGGGAGACGAAGGCACGTCGTACAGGCCAGCCGAAGAAGTCCGAGGACAGGATGTCATTCACCCACCACGCGGAGGGGATGGACAGGGCGAGGGCCGCGGCTCCGGCGGCGAAGTGATCCTTGTTGGTGCAGGAGAGGATGACGTCGGGGCGGAGTTCGGCGGCAAGTTGCTTGAGGCGGTTGGTGGCCTGTTGCAATTCCTGCCAGGCGCGGAGCTTGGCCAACGGGCTGAAGCGGCGTCCGACGACGCGGAGTTCGTTCAGGGCTGGAGCGAAACCGTGGTCGCGTCGGGGCCAGCGCAGGGGATCGATGGCGCGGGCGAGGGGACTGTCCGGGGCGCAAGCGACGGTGACTTCCCACGCCTCGCGCACGCCGGGATGGGCGAGGAGTTCGAGGACATTGACCTCCGCGCCTCCCAGGACCTTGGAGACGTGATCGACCAACAGGATTCGGATGCGGTGACCGTCGGACACGGGCCCATCCTGCGTGGGAAACCGGGGCGCGGTCGAGAATGTCCCGGAAAATGGCTTGTGCGCGGGGCCAATGTGGGCGAAGGAGGCGGTGGTCTTTGTTCTTTCCGATTTATCCCTGCCGGGTGCGTGCATCAGGGCAATGTCCTTCGACCTTGTGTAAAGTTACGGGAGCGTAAGCGTTGGCATCATCAACGTCATGCCTTCACTGGAAGGCGGCGAAAGCCTCGCGGTTCCCACTTGGTTCCTCAGGTAGATGGGACCTGCCCTTCACGGCCATGGTGGGGATTTTCTTTTCTTCCTTCCCCTTGGGTTGCGATTCCCGTTCCGATGACGGGCGTCATGGCGCAGCCCGAATTCTTCGGTCACGAACCCAAGGCCACCGGGCCTGGGGAGCCTGCCGCGCCGGGATCGGATGGCTCGGAGCCGGGCGCGACCCGTGCGGCGCCACTGGCAGCCCGCATGCGGCCGCGCAACCTCGACGAATACGCCGGCCAGCGGCACATCCTCGGTCCGGGCCAGCTCCTTCGTCGGGCCCTTGAAGCCGACCGGATCCAGTCCCTGATCCTCTTCGGGCCGCCCGGCACCGGGAAGACGTCGCTCGCGCAATTGATCGCGCTCCGCACGCGGGTGCGGTTCGAGCGCTTGAACGGCGTCGAGGCGACCGTCGCGGACCTCCGGCGGGTCCTGCAGGGAGCGTCGAACCGGTTGCAGAACACGGGGCAGCCAACGCTACTGTTCATCGACGAGATCCACCGCTTCAACCGCGCCCAGCAGGATGTGCTGCTCCCGGACGTCGAGAGCGGGGTGGTGCGCCTGATCGGGGCCACGACCCACAATCCCTTCTTCTTCGTCAATTCGCCCCTCGTCTCGCGGTCGCAGGTGTTCGAACTCAAGCCCCTCGACGAGGCGGACCTGGTCCAGTTGATGGAACGGGCCATCGTCGATGTGGAACGTGGGCTCGGGTATTTGCCGTTGGTCGTGTTGCCCGAGGCGCTGGCGCATCTGGCGCGCGTCTCGGACGGGGATGGCCGAAAGGCACTCAATTCCCTCGAGATCGCCGCCCTGACCACGCCGCACGATGCCGAGGGCAAGATCCGAATCGACCTCGCGGTTGCCGAGCAGTGCATCCAGAAGAAAGCCGTGGTGTACGACGGGGACGGCGATGCCCACTACGACACGGCGAGCGCATTCATCAAGTCGATGCGGGGCAGCGATCCCGACGCTGCACTATACTGGCTCGCGAAGATGATCCACGCGGGGGAAGATCCCAGGTTCATCACGCGCCGGTTGCTGGTGCACGCGGCGGAGGATGTCGGGTTGGCGGATCCGATGGCGCTGGTGTTGGCCGAGGCGGCGCACCGGGCGGCCGAGGGAATCGGCTGGCCCGAGGCGCGGATCCCGATTGCGGAGGCGACCATCTACATCGCGACGGCGAACAAGAGCAACTCGGTCGTGTGCGCCATTGATGCTGCCTTGGCGGATGTCCGGTCGGGGCGGACGCTGGAGGTTCCGAAGCATCTGAAGGACACGCATTATTCGGGGGCAAAACGGTTGGGGCACGGAGAGGGATACCAGTACGCCCATGACCATGAGGGGCATTTCGTGCCGCAGGATCACCTGGGCGAACCCCGGCGTTTCTACGAGCCGACGGAGCAGGGGACGGAAAAGAAGATCAAGGAGCGGCTGGACCGGTGGCGGGCGCTGACGGCGGCCGCGCGGGAGTCCAGCGCCAAGGCCGGCAAGCCACCGGGGGAACCAACGCGGCCGGCATGAGTGGCGACGGCGTCAATCTCCTGAACGGTGAGAAGGCGCGGATCCGGCGGGAGATCCGGGAGCGGCTGCGCGGGGTGTCCCTGACTCGGTGGCAGGCTGGTTCCGACCAGGTGGCCGGCGTTATCCGTGGGCACCCGGCATGGGCTGGCGCGGGAATCGTGGGTGGCTACGTCCCGTTGCCGGACGAGTTGGACCTCTCAGGGTTGCTCCGGCGGGCGCTCGGGGAAGGGCGTCGGGTGGCGGTGCCATCGTTTGACCCCGGGAGTGGTCTTTACCTCTACCGGGAGATCCGGGATTGGGCCGCGGACTTGCGACCGGGCCGCTATGGGATTGGTGAACCGGGGATGGATTGTCCGCCGGTTCCCGTCACGTCGCTGGACTTTATCCTCGTTCCGGGAATAGCGTTTGATGGTCTGGGCGGCAGGCTGGGAAGAGGCAAGGGCTTCTACGACCGGTTGCTGAGCCAGGCGGTCGGGGTGACCTGCGGTGTGGGCCTGGACGAACAATTCCTGGCCCGGGTGCCGGTGGAAGCCCATGACATCCGAATGAACCTGGTCGCGGTGCCCGCCGGCCTCCATGAGGCACGGGCGATGGATTAACGAATGTCTACTCAGACGGTTGCGGCGGGAGCAATCGGGCTCGCCGCAGGATTGGCGGTGGGGTACGTGCTGTATCGCTCGCGCGAGCGGGTGTTGCAGGCGGAGTTGCGTACCCGTGAGAGGGACGTGGCCGAACAGGCGCGTCGCGAAGCGGATGAACTCCGTCAACGGCTTGAGGCGTCTTCGCGTGAGGAGGCAACTCGGGTGAGGGCAGACCTGGATCGGCAGGCGGAGGAACAGCGTCGTCGGGCCGCCGAGGTGGAGGATCGGTTGAGGGATCGAGAGGCGGTGGTCAACCGGCAGCTGGACCGGTTCGGGCTTCAGGAGCAGGAGTTGAGACAGCGCAAGGAGCAACTCGACGGTGCCCGAACCCAGTTGGATACGGATCGGGCTGAACTGACCCGTCTGGTCGCGGAGAGGAAGACCCAGCTCGAGTCCCTGGCGCACACCACGGCAGAGGAGGCACGGGCGCAATTGCTGCGGGAGGTCGAGAGCGAGGCTTCGCGGGACGCGGCTGACCTTTCGCGGCGGATACTGGAGCGGGCCCGGAACGAATCCGAAGAGCAGGCGAGGCGTGTCCTGGCCACGGCGGTTCAGCGGTACGCGGGCAAGCATACGTTCGAGACTTCCACGGCCACCGTCGCGCTGCCGGGCGACGACATGAAGGGGCGGATCATCGGGCGGGATGGCCGGAACATCCGGGCGTTCGAGGCGGCCGCAGGGGTCACGGTGCTCGTCGATGACACGCCGAATGCGGTCGTCCTTTCCGGCTTCGACCCGGTCCGGCGTGAGGCGGCCCGGATCGCGATGGAGCGTTTGGTGATGGATGGGCGCATCCATCCGGCCCGGATCGAGGAAGTGCTCGCGGGGGTGAACCAGGAGATGGACGCCCTGATCCTCAAGACGGGCGAGGAGGCCGTGTATCGGGCGGCCCTGGCGCCGATGCACCCGGAGGTGGTGCGCTTGCTGGGCAAGCTGCATTTCCGCCACAGTTTCTCCCAGAACGTGCTCCAGCACTCGGTTGAGGTGGCTCACCTTTGCGGATTGATGGCCTCCGAGATGGGCGAGGATCCCACGGTCGCCCGCCGTGCCGGACTGCTGCACGACATCGGCAAGGCCATGACCCATGAGGTCGAGGGACCCCATGCGCTGGTGGGCGCTGACTTCCTGAAACGCCACGGCGAAGGCCCGGTGATCATCAATGCCGTGGCCTCCCACCATGAGGAGGTGCCGCATGAGAACCTCTTCGGCATCCTGGTGGCGGCGGCAGATGCCATCAGTGCCTCCCGGCCGGGGTCCCGGTCGGAGAGCATGACGACCTACCTGCAGCGCTTGCAGAACCTCGAGCAGATCGCCATGGACCATCCCGGCGTCGAGAAGGCGTTCGCGGTGCAGGCCGGGCGCGAACTGCGGGTGGTGGTGCGGCCGGAGCAGGTGGACGACCAGACCAGCCTCAAGCTGGCCCGGGATATTGCCCGGCGCGTGGAGGATGAACTGCTGTACCCGGGGCAGATCCGGGTGACGGTCATCCGTGAGACCCGCTGCGTCGAGTTCGCGAAGTAAGGTGGTGGGGGGAGAGGCCAGATTCCGGTCGCCCCACCGCTTGAAACTTGAAACTGAAAACTTGGGTCTCCCGACCTGACCTTGCCCGCAGGTTTGACAGTTTTGGCGCACATTCCTAGTTTGCGGTCGTCATGAGCGTAGAAGTTGCCTCCACACCGACTGTTGCCGAAAGCGTCATCACCTTGACCGAATCGGCTGCCCGCCAGATTTCGACGATGCTGGCCGAGGACAGCGAAAATGCCGGCAAGAACCTCCGGGTCTTCGTCGAAGCCGGAGGATGCTCCGGGATGCAGTACGGCATGGTGTTCGACGAGCGTCGTTCGGATGACCTGTATGCCGAGTTCCACGGGGTGGGCGTGCTGGTGGATCCCTTCAGCGCAAACTACATCCAGGGCAGCCTGATTGATTTCAGCGACGCGCTGACGGGCGGCGGGTTCAAGATCAAGAATCCCCGGGCCACGAGCAGCTGTGGCTGCGGCAAGTCCTTCGAGGCCTGATCGGGCCGCTGACCAGAGAACCCCGGTCAACCTGAAGCAGGGCCGCCCAACGAGGGCGGCCTTTCTGCTGTAGGCGTGCGGCGTCGGCGATGCCGAGAGCCCGGTGCGCCGGGTCAGGGGACCCGGCCTACAGCCGTTCAGCTGGCGTCGGCTCGTGAGGACTCGCCCCACCTCTCGCGGGTGACGGGGAAGCGTGGATGAGGCTGGCGCGGTGCGGGGTGGCGCGTTAATCCGTAGGCATGCTTCGTCGTCTCGGGGTTGGCCTGCTCGCCTGTGTTTCCTGGCTCGCATCGGGGTCGCTGCTGCACGCCAAGGAGGAGGTTGTCCGGCCGGCGCTTCAGGACTTGGGCGCATTGCAGTCGGCCCTCTCGGCCGTCGTGGAGGGGAGCAAGGCACCGGGTGCGGCCTGGGGAATCCAGGTCGTCGCGTTGAAGTCCGGTGCGGTCTGGTACGCGACGAATTCGAGCCGCCTCTTCGTGCCGGCGTCGAACTCGAAGCTGTTCAGCGTGGCCTTGGCCTTGGATCGGTTTGGCACGGGGCATGTCTTCACGACGACCTTCCGGGCGGGAGCAGCTCCGGATGCCGCTGGTCGGGTTGCCGGCGACCTCTGGATCGAACCGGGTGGGGATCCGGCTCCGGGTGGCGGGGTCGCGGAACTGGCGGCGCTCGATTCCATGGTGGCAGCGCTGTCGAAAGCCGGGGTCCGTTCGATTGGAGGCGGCATCCGGATCCAGGGAGGACTTTTCGACGCGGATCCGTTCGGGCCGGGGTGGAACTGGGACGACTTGCCGGAGGCCTACGGGGCGCCCGTGGGACCGGTGGTGTTCGGGGGGAATGCGGCGAAGGTGGTGGTGCGGGGGGCGGCAAGAGTCGGGGAAGTTCCTGTCGTCCGGATCGAGCCGGTGGACGGCATCTTCGACGTTGAGGTTTCCGCGATGACGGTGCCGACCAATCGACCGGCGCGCATCCAGCTCCGGAGGCTGCCCGGCGGACGCAGGTTGGAGGTGCGGGGCGAGATCCACGCCGGCGCCACGTACGCGGAGCGCATGGCGGTCCCGGATGCGCAGGAGTGGTTCGGGCGGGCCCTCCGGGAGTCGCTGGTTCGTGGGAAGATCCCCGTGACTGGCGAGCCTTCTGGCTCGGGGGCAGTCGCACCAGCCAGCGTCGTTCTCGCGCGGGTGGATTCGCGTCCGATGGCCGAGTTGGCGTCGCTGTGCCTGAAGCCCTCCGACAACCTCATTGCCCATCAACTCTGGCTGCATGTCGGAGCGGATGTCCGTCGTCGCCCTCGAAGCGGGGAAGTTGCCGGGCGGGGCGATGATTCGGAGCGCGCTTCATTGGCCTTGGGAAGATTCCTCGGCGGCCTGGGTATCTCCGCGAACGAAGTCACCCTCGAAGAGGGCTCCGGCCTTTCGCGCAAGAACCTGGTCACTCCCTCCGCGACGGTGCGGTTGCTTCGATCCATGGCGAACCATCCCGCGAAGGCGGCCTACCGGGCGGCGCTCCCCATCGGCGGCGTGGACGGGACCTTGAAGGGCCGGTTCACCCAGCCCGGCCTGCGGGGCAACGTCGTGGCCAAGACGGGGACCCTCCGGCATGTGAATGCCCTGGGCGGCTACCTGACGACCGCCAGCGGACAACCCCTGGCATTCGCCATCTACGTCAATGGCTTCCAGTCGAGCGATCCAGCGGCGTCGGGACGCGTCGAGATGGATCGCATGGTCGAGTTGCTGGCCCGTTTTTCCGGGCGTGGTCCCGAGTGACCCAGGGTGGAGCGAGACTCTCCGTCGAGCCGACGAGGGAGCGGCTCGTGAGGCCACTCGCCCCACCGCTCGATCCGGGGGTGGATCAGACGACGTGCATCTTGAGGGAATCGGCCTGCCGATCCTGGCTGGTCGCGTGGGGCACGATGATGACGACGGTGTCGCCGTGCTTGACGAGTCCTCGGCCGAGCAGGCGGTGGATGGCGCCATCGATGCTGCCCTCCGGGTCATCCGCGCAGGAGGGAATGACGATCGGTTGCACCCCGCGAAGGATCGTCAACTGGCCGGCGAGGGCCTCGTCCGGGCAGAAGGCGAAGATGGCCGAGTGCTTGGGCCGCTGGGCGGCTGCGTAGCGGGCGAGTTGGCCGCTCCGCGTGAACGCGATGATCGCCTTGGCATGGAGTTGGTCGGCGAGGATGACCGCACTTCGGACGAGTTTCTGCCGGGGTTGCGTGAGTTCGGCTTCCTCGTGGTAGTTCGCGCCGCCCGACCGTTCGATCCGGCGGGCAATCTTGTCCATCACCTCGATGCAGGCCACCGGATGCCGCCCCACGGTGGTCTCGCCCGAGAGCATGATGGCGTCGGCCTGCTCGAACACGGCGTTGGCCACGTCGGTGATCTCGGCGCGGGTGGGGAGCGGGTTGGTGATCATGCTCTCCAGCATCTGGGTGGCGACGATCACCGGCTTTCCCATGCGGATGCAGGACTTGACGATCCGGCGCTGGATGATGGGCAACTCCTCGTAGGGGCACTCCACGCCGAGGTCGCCGCGAGCGACCATCACGGCGTCCGCCGCGTGTGCAATGGCGTCGAAGTGGTCCACCGCGAACTGGTGCTCGATCTTCGCGACGATCTGGGGCGTGTGGGAATGCCCGTGGAAGCAGGCGCGGAGGGTGGCGAGGTCCTCGGGATCGCGGACGAAGCTGAGCGCCACATAGTCGAGCTTGAGCTCCAGGGCCAGGGCGACATCGGCGCGATCCTTGTCCGTCAGGGCTGGGATCGAGACGCGGACACCGGGGAGGTTGATGTGGCGCCGGCTTCCGAGGCTGCCCTCGGTGAGGATCTCGCATTCGACGTGGTCGGCGTTGGTGGAGACGATGCGCATCTTCATCTCGCCGTTGTCGACGACGAGCGTGTCGCCAGGTCGGACGTCGCGTCCGAGGTCGTCATAATTGACCGAGGTGCCCTTGGCGCCGGCTGGCACCTGACCACCGCGGATGGTGAAGAAGAAGCGCTCGCCGGGCGTGACGTGGATCGGGGCGGGGACGTCACCGGTGCGGATGGACGGACCCTGGTTGTCGAGGAGGATGCCGGCGATGACGTGCCGCTGGTGCGCGAGGGCGCGGATGTCCGCGACGACCCTGCGGACCCAATCGTGTTTGGCGTGGGTCATGTTGAGCCGGAAGATGTTCACTCCGGCGTCCAGGAGGGCGCCGAGGCGGTCCGGTGAATCGGTGGCGGGTCCGAGGGTGGCGATGATGCGGGTCTTGCGCATGTTCCGGGGAGGCTACCGATGAATCGGCGGAGCGCAAAGCCGCGTGAAAGCCGGCGTGGGATCCCCGGTTCGGGGTAAAAGGTTCACTCAATCCAAACGGTGTCGTCACGGGGCTGCCATGGAACGAGGGCATTCCTGCCATGCACCGGGCGGCAAATGGCTCCTGACGGGGTTTGCGTCGTCCTCCACCAGCACGTTTCAGAAGCATGAAATCACTTCGTATCCATGCCTTGGCTGCAGCCGCCGCTGCGCTCCTTGCCGTACCGTCCGCCACAGCAGATACCAACCTCGTCAGTGGTTATCTTTACGGCAACCACCGTTGGTCCTCGACCAACACTTACATCCTCAACGGATTCACCTACGTGATGGGTGGGGCCGTCCTCGACATCGAGCCCGGCACCGTGATCCAGGGTGTCCCCGGCACCGGCACCGGCACTGCGGCCGCGAACGACTTCGGATGCCTGTTCGTGGTGCAGGGTGGAAAGATCAACGCCATCGGTACGCCGACCCGCCCGATCGTGTTCACCTCGGTCCAGGATGACGTGACGGATCCGGCAGACCTGCCGTTTCCGACGCGCGGCCTATGGGGCGGCCTGGTCCTGTTCGGCAACGCACGCCTCAACAATCCCGGTTGGACGACGAACGCGGTCAACTTTGACATCTACGAAGGTCTGCCCGACACGGCGGTCACCAACAACGCCACTGGCAAGGTCGACTACATCCACCGTTTCGGCGGCACGAACGACGACGACAGCTCCGGCAACCTCCGCTACGTCTCGGTCCGTCACGGTGGCAAGAAGCTGACGACGGACAAGGAGATCAATGGCTTTTCGCTGGGCGGCGTGGGACGGGGGACCGGGTTTGAGTACCTGGAAGCGTACTGCATTGCAGACGACGGCTTCGAGTTCTTCGGCGGATCGGTGAACACCAAGCATCTGGTGTCCGCGTTCAACGACGACGACGCCTTCGACACGGACGAAGGCTACAATGGCAAGAACCAGTTCTGGTTCGCCATCCAGTCCCCGGACGCCCGGGATCAAGGCTCGGAACAGAACGGCCAACCGCAGCCGAACGACCTGCTCGTCGAAGGCGCGCTGCCGCGCTCCGAGTATACCGTCTACAATGCGACCTTCATCGGCGCTGGCACCTCGGGCACGGGCAATGACGCCCACAACATCCGCCGGGCGAACTTCTGCCGCTGGTACAACAATGTGTTCACCGAGTTCGCGGGCCGGCGCGTCCGGATCGACGGCACCTCGACGCCGGACTTCGCAAACAACATCTTCTTCAACTTCGCGCAGGCTGGGGTGAGCGGCGACGTGTACGGCACGAGCGCCTCCGTCCCGGCGGCATTGAACCCCGTTGTCAATCCCCAGCTTCGCTCGATCAGCCGCACTCAGGATGGCGGTTTGGATCCGCGCCCGATTGCCGGCAGTCCGGTGTTCAGCGACGTGAAGTCGACTCCGGTGGACGGCTTCTACACGCCGGCGGCCTACAAGGGTGCGTTTGATGCGAACGACAACTGGCTGCGCGGTTGGTCGGCGCTGTCCCAGGAGGGCTTTACTCCCGACAACTTCAACGTCGTCGAGATCGACGGTGGTTACCTGTATGGCACCCACAATTGGTCGGCCACCAACACCTATGTGTTGAAGGGCTTTGTCTACGTGATGGGCGGCGCGGTCCTCAACATCGAGGCCGGCACGGTCATCCAGGGTGTTCCGGGCACGGGCACCGGCACGAGCGCGGCCAACGACTTCGGCTGCCTCTTCGTCTGCCGCGGCGGCAAGCTCAACGCGAACGGTACGGCCAACAGCCCGATCATCTTCACCTCCGTCCAGGACGACGTCCTCGATCCGTCCGACCTGCCGTTCCCGACGCGCGGCCTGTGGGGCGGCATCGTCCTCTTCGGCAACGCCCGCATCAACAACGCGGCGTTCACGACCAACAAGGTCAGCTTCGACATCTATGAAGGCCTGCCCGACACGGCGGTCACCAACAACGCCACCGGCGCGATCGACTTCATCCATCGCTTCGGCGGCACTGACGACAACGATTCCTCCGGGTCGATCCGGTACGTCTCGATCCGGCACGGCGGCAAGAAGCTGACGACGGACAAGGAGATCAACGGTCTCTCGCTCGGTGGCGTGGGCCGTGGCACGACGGTGGAGTACGTCGAGGCCTACTGCATCGCGGACGATGGGTTCGAGTTCTTCGGCGGATCGGTCAACACGCGCTTCCTCATCTCGGCCTTCAACGACGACGATGCCTTCGACACGGATGAGGGCTTCAACGGCAACAACCAGTTCTGGTTTGCGATCCAGTCCCCGGACGCCCGGGATCAGGGTTCGGAGCAGAATGGTCAGCCGCAGCCGAACGATCTCCTCGACGAGGCCGCCTTGCCGCGTTCGGACTACACGGTGTTCAACGCCACGTTGATTGGTGGCGGCATCTCGGGCACGGGCAACGATGCCCACAACATCCGCCGGGCGAACTTCTGCCGGTGGTACAACAACATCTTCACCGAGTTCCAGGGCCGTCGCGTCCGGATCGATGCGACATCCCAGCCGGACTTTGCGAACAACCTGTTCTTCGGCTTCGCCCAGGCGGGCACGAGCGGCGACGTGTACGGCACGAGTGCGTCGGTCCCGGCTGCGTTGAATCCCGCGCTGGATCCCCAACTGGGATCGATCAGCCGCACGGCCAACGGAAACCTGAATCCGATTCCTGCGCTTGGCGGCAACGCCTACACGACGGCGAAGAAGGCACCGACGGCGGCGTTCTTTGAAGCCACCGGCTACGTGGGTGCGTTCGGCGCCGAGAACTGGGCGCAGGACTGGAGCGCGCTCGGAGGCGAAGGCTTCCTGGCGGTGACGCCGATCGCCCTGCGCGGGCCGATGCCGAGCGTGACTCCGGGGGCCAACCTCCGTGCGGTGCTCGACGGCGCCAAGGTGCGACTGTCCTGGGACGGCACCGCTACGCTCGAGGCCTCTGGTGCGGTTGACGGTTCGTTCGAGTCGCTGGGGAATGTGAGCCCGGTTGAGGTCGACGCCGACCTCGCGCAGCGCTTCTTCCGCATCCGCTGAAGACGGGGCAGAAGTGATCATCAATGGCCCGGCGGGCGCGAGCCCGCCGGGCCTTTTTGTCGCCCGGGAGACCAGTCCCGGCGCAAGGAGATCCCGGGCAGCCCGTGAATTCACCGGTGGGTCACGGTTTCGCCATCGAAGGCCGGGAATTTTCCTTCCGAAACAACCTGTGATTCCGGATATCCTTCCCGTCGTTCCGATGAAGTCTCGACGTCTCTTCCTGAAATCGCTGGCAGCGGCAGGCCCGGTGGCTGTTGCCGCCCAGGCCGCGCCCACGAAGCCACGCGGTGGCAAGATCCCGTCGACCACGCCCCGGCACGTCATCCATCTGGTGGCGGACGGCATGGGATCGGGGATCGTGGCCTGCGCGAACCATTTCTCGCACCTGACGCGTCATCGGGAACTCACCTGGCTCTCCTTGATCCGGCAGGAGGGGACGAACTACGGGTTGATGGACGTCCGTTCCCAGAACTCATTGGTGACGGACTCGTCCGCGTCGTCGTCGGCCTGGGGGTGCGGGGTGCGGATTCCCAATGGAAAGGTCAACCAGAGCAGCACGGGATCGAGGCTGGTTCCGTTGTACGAGTTGCTGGCCAGCGTGGGATGGAAACGTGGGTTGGTGACGACGACCGAGATCACCCATGCCACGCCCTCCGGATTCGCGGCGAGCACCAAGAGCCGGAACGACGCCGATGAGATCGCTGCGCAGTACCTGGAGCGCAGGGTGGAGGTATTGCTGGGCGGTGGGCGCAAGTTCTTCGACGCGGCGGTCCGCAAGGACAAGCGCGACCTCCGGGGAGACTTCCGCAAGGCGGGTTATGCGGTGATGGAGAAGCCGGAGGATCTGCGAGCGGCGCCCGCGGGCCAGCCGTGGCTGGGCATCTTTGCGACCAGCCACATTCCCTACGTCGTGGACGTCCAGGGCGGCTTGTCCAAGGTCGAGGTGACCCCGGACCTGGCCGAGATGACGAAGGCTGCCCTGCGGCGGCTTGCGCGGGAGGAGCGGTTCATCCTGCAGGTGGAGGGTGGCCGCGTGGATCACGGAGCGCACAACAACGACGCCGCTGCCGCCATCCGCGAGATGATTGGTTTCGATGAAGCGTTGGACGTCTGTCTGGCCTTCCAGCGCGAGCACCCCGACACCCTCCTGATCATCACCACGGACCACGCCACTGGAAACCCGGGGTTGAACGGCATGGGCGATGACTACGGGAAGAGCAACCAGCTGTTCCGCAACCTCCTTTCCGTCCGCCAATCGATCCCGGAAATCGCCAAGCGCTTGCTCCTGACGGAGAACCCGGACGGGTTTGCGAAGGCGATGTTCGAGTCCACCGGCTATCTCATCTCGAGCCGCCGCCGGGAGTTGCTCGACCCATTCCTGAAGAAAAAGGGTTATACCCTATTTGAGGTAATGTCGTCGGACGTCGCGGCCATGGGCCAGGTACTGGCCAACCACACCGGCATCGGCTTCACGAGCACGGCCCACACCTCGGATCTCGTGCCGATCCTGAGCCGCGGACCCGGGGCGGAGGCCTTCCGGGGATTGATCAAGAATACGGATGTTTTCGAGCATTACGTGGACTTTGCGGGCGTCCGATTCCGCAACCGGCAGGAGCCGTTGATCGCTGAAGCGAAATCGGATCCCGCGTCCCTCGAGCGGGTTTCCGAGTACGCAATCGCCTGAGACCGATCCCTACCATCCGCTGGGTGATTTTGGTCAATCTCTGGCTTGCTCGATCGGCAGACCTCAGGCAGTTGATGGCGCGTCTGGGACGGATGGGCCGTTTCGGACAAGTCACCCAGGGGAATCAGGGCAGGGTGCCGGTCGCTGATCAGCGCGGCGGAACCTCTTTTCCGTTACCTCCTCAGCGTGCCGTGGTGGTCAGGGCACAGGGAGGGTTATGCAACAGGGATGCGAGGGATTCCGTCGTGGAGTGACGGATGGGGTTTCCGGAGCCGTGGCGTCTCGGACGTTCGGATTGAGGTCCTGGTTCCGATGGTCGTGGATGGCGTTGCTGGTGTGTCTGACAGGGTTGTCGACGCTCCGTGCAGCCGTCTCGGTGACGGTGACCGCGCCTGCGCAGGTTTCACCCTGTGACACGCTCACGGTGACCTCCTCGGTGGTGAACACCGGCCAAAACCTCGACAATCTCCGCGTCTTCCAGTGGCTGCCGTCGTCAGCCTACTCCTACGTCCCGGGCAGTCTCCGGATCACACTTCCCGACGGATCCATTTCGACCAACGAACTCACCTACCTGACGATCACGTCGGGCACGAACCTCGATTTCAACCTGTCCGGAGTGTCCTCGCCAGCGGTGACCCACCTGGTGCTGAGCGAAGTCCGGTATGCGACCGACACGACCAACCAGTGGGTCGAGATCTTCAATCCCGGGCCCGGCAGTGTCGACCTGGCCGGCTGGAAGCTGACCGATGCGGAGCCTGGGGCCTCGGACGTCCTGCCTTCCTACACGCTCCCGGCCTTGGGCTACGTCGTCGTTGTGGCGAACCCCGCAGCGTTTGCATCCGCCTATCCCTCCTACTCAGGCGGCGTGGTTGCCATCGCGGACGGGGCCATCGGATCCGGCCTTGCCCAGTTTTCGGACGGCGTCTTCCTGCGGGATCCCTCGGACGTCCTCATCGATGCGATTTCGTGGGGGTTCAATTCGACGGGGCTCAATCCGGCGATGACCTACATCGTGAGCGCCACCGCCAGCGCCGAGCGTAGCCCCGTCGACAAGGACTCAAACACCCGGGGTGACTGGATCGAGCAGTCGACGCCGAATCCGGGTACTGGAACGTTGCAAAGCGGTCTGGCTTCCAGCGGCACGGTGCGGATCGAGTACCAGCTTTCGGCGGGCTGTGATGGTGTCGGTGCGCCTCTGACGACCTACACGACCTATCGGCAGCCGGCGGGGGGCAGTCTGGCGACGAACACGACCATCCGTTTCATCACCTTTAACCAGCCGGACCTGAATGTGGAGGCGAGCCCGGCAACGCAGTCGGCCAGCCTGGGCGACATCGTGACCTTCACGTTCACGGTCGAGAATGGCGGTTTCGGCGGGGCCCGGAACACGGTGATGACGGGCTGGATTGCTGACGGACTGGAGTTCGTCTCGTTCTCGGTCAACCCGATCGATGTCCTGCCGCTGACGACCAATCGCGTGACGTGGGACTCGACGGTGATTCCGGCCCTGGCCTCGCTCGGGGAGGGGCAGTCCGTTTCCGTGACTGTGACCGCGCGGGTGAAGACCTGCCAGGGCGGGTTGTATGCGACGACGGACGCGCGGTTCGGCTGTGGCACCACGGCCTGCGAGGACACGAGCCTGAACGGTGGCACCTCGACTTCGAGCGTGCTGTTCCAGGGCAAGTACCCGGCGATTTCGATGACCATGAGCCCGGACCTCGGGACCAACGTCCTGGACCTGCCTTACTGCGGTGGATACGACGTCCAGTTCACCATCTCGAACATCACTCATGCGAACGGGGCTGATGCGAGATCCCTGCGGATCGATCCGGTGATTCCCGAAGGCTACGTGCTGGCGAGCACGTCGGCCGGGGTCATCTCGGCCGGGAACATCCTGCTGGGAAATCTGGCGATGGGGTCGACGACGAACGTCACGATCCACATCAATCCGGGCGGGCCCTGTCCCCTGACGGATTCGGTGATGAAGACGTGGGCGCTGTTGCGGTTCGTGGATCCCTGCGACACGACCTTCCTGACGGTGACTCCAACGTTGCAGACGCGGCTGACCCAGCCCTACGCGTCCGTCTATCAAGTGTTGTCCACGGACACGCTGGTCGCCGGCGGGGCGACCAACCTCCAGGTGCAGGTCTACCTCGTCTACTCGAACATGGCGTCGACGACGATCACGCTGACCAACCGGTACCCGGACAATGCGACGAGCACGCCAGGGAACGGGTGGCAGACCCCCACGGCCATCACGGCAGGCGGCCTGCTGAACGAGACCACGAAGACGATCACGTGGTCGACCAACCTCACCGGGAGCGGGACGGCGGTCTTCTCGTATAACATCCACATCGGGTGCGAAGGACCAGGCCTGGATGAAACGCGGGTCACGGCCCCGAGCTACGTCGATTGCAATGGGTGCACGCGGTCGGTGGCCGGCAGCGGGGCAACCTCGCTCGTGTATGCGGGGGGCTGTACCTGCTGCGCAACGACCGGAACCGAGGGATGTTCCACGCCTCCTGCGTCGTTGACGGATCCGATCGCGCTCGTGGAGGCATGCGCACCCCAACCTTTCAACTTCGTCGTGGGATCGATCGGAGCGGCCCGGCCCAGCGGTTGGTCCAACCTCTTCTGGAACGCCACGCTCGGGACACCGATCGACTACGCGCCCTCGGCTGCCTCCTCGGTCCGGGTGTTGCTGGATGGCGTCGACGTGACCTCCTACGTGGCGGTCTCGCAGGCGTTCGGCTCCTTGTTGGTCCGGTTCGATGGCCTGACGAATCACCCGACCTACTACCTGCCCACGGCGGTGACCGGCAACCTGGAGGTGCGCTGGGATGCGGCGGTTGAGACCATTGGCTCGGTTTCACAAGGGGTGCAGATGAATGCCTGTGCGCTCGGTGCCAGGATCAGTTCCTGGACCGTTGGAACCTCGCCGTTGGCGGCGAGCCTGATTGATCCGGGGTTCGCGTCGAACTGTGGTGAGGTCCTGCTGCGGATCGACCTGACGCAGACGGCTGGACCGAGTCCACTTCAGGATCCCAGGGCCTACTTCGGGCAGTACGACGTCCAGCTCGAACTCGATCTCGAGGCCGGCCTCACGGCGTCCACGCTGTCCTACGTCGCGAATTCCACGTCTTCGACGAACCTGCTGGATTCCACCGGGGCGGCTTTGAGTGCACCGGAGCCGGTGGTGTCCGGGAAGCGCCTGACCTGGAACCTCGGGGACGTCGGGGGCTTCACCAACGGATCCATCTTCCTCCGGGTGCTTGCCGGTTGCGGCGATACCCGCATCGAGAACCTCCAGCTCGCCCTCCGGTACAACCAGCGCTGCGACGACGGGGTCACACCCAGGACGTTGGCCACCACGAATGCTGCCAGCGAACTGGTGGTCTACCCGGCGAATCTCTCGGGTTCGCTGACGCCGGCAGTCATCCCGCTGCCCACCCAGGACTTTTCCGCGACCTTCGAGGTGGTGAACACCTTCTTCGCGCCGGCGAACAACTTCTACATCGACTTCCTCGCCACCACGAACCTCGTCCTCACCAACTCGACGATCCCGTGGACGACGAGCTTCCTGACCAATCCCACCACCCGGGTCTACCGTTGGACCTTCGCCTCGGCGACGCCGTTTGGCGGGCTGGCGGACCTGGACGGCGACGGGAGTGCAGACGATCTGGCCTCGGCTGGACTGGTCAGTCTCTCGGTGCAGGGCATCGTGGAGAATTGCGAAACACCCCTCCTGCAAGCCGTCGCCGGGTATGGGTGCGGTGGCACACTGTGTCAGGTTGAAGGCCCGCTCTCAGCGACCTTCGCCAACCTGGGCGCGCAGGCGGTCGCCCGTCTGAGCTTCCCCTCCTCGGTGCCGCTCTGTTCCGACGGCACCGCCACGTACACGTTCCGCAACAGTGGCAACGCGGTCGTCGAGGATGTGGTGGCCTTGTTCGTCCTGCCGGATGCCACGGCGTTGATCCCGGGAAGTGTCACGGTCCAGGTCGGGAGCAATGCCGCCGTGGCTGCGCCTGACCCCGCCGGGAGCGGCACGGCACTCGATCCGTACTACTGGGATCCGTCGTCGGTCGCGGCTCTGGCTCAGGTGCTCGCCGGGGTGGATGTGACCTTCCGGTTCGGGATGCGGACCGAATGCGGGGCGGTGGCGGGTTCAGCGAGCGGCATTGCCCAGGCTGACTACGTGGATTTCTGCGGTACCACCAACACGACCCGGCAGGAGGTCACCGCCCTGGTCCTGGACTACCCGCAGCTGACGTTGACGAAGATCATGCAGGACGCGTCGGGGAATCCGGATGGTGCCTCGAATACCGGTGAAACGAACCGGTTCGTCCTGACGGTCGCGCATGCGACGGGGTCAAGCGGCACGGCCTTTGGAATGCAGTTGGAGGACACGTTCCCGACGGCGCACTATGAGTTGATCTCGGCTACGCCGCCGCCGGACCTCATCGACGGGGCGAGGCTGGTGTGGAGCAACTCCACGCTCCAGGCGCTGGCGGGAGCGCCTGCGTACACGAACGGCATGCCTGCCTTCAGTGTCGTCATCTTCGCCCGTGCGCTGAACAACTGCGTGTCTCCGGCCGTGAACTCGGCTGAGATCGACTACGGCTGCCTGGATGACCTGTGCTTCACGGCTACGGATTCGGTGAGCATCGCCCGGAGTGCCAATCCGAGCATCCTCCACGCTTCCGGTGCATTGACCCTCGATGAGTGTGGAGGTTCGTACACCGTGACGATTCGGAATGATGGGGCGGTCATGCTGGGTGTCAAGCTGACCAACACCGCCCCAGCCGGGTACGTCTTCACTTCTGCCCGCCTGACGGGATCCATCAGCAACGCCGTCGGGGTGGATGCCTTCCTGACCTTGAGCGGCAGCCCATCCGGCAGCACAGCGATCCTCGATCTCACATCGCCGGCATCCGGCAACGTTCTTGACGCCTTGGATACGGATGGGAATCCCGCGACGCTGGACCTCGACGAGAATGAGTCGTTTGTCGTGACCTTCAGGCTTGTCACGGACGGTTCGACCCTGGACTGCGAGGCCAATCCCAATGATCTGAACTTTGCGGATCTGGATCCGGCACTGCCGTCGCCGGTCTCGCTGACCGCGCGATTGGGCTACCTCAACTATTGCGGTGCGGAGGGGGTGATCGCCGAGACGATCAGCGCGCTGCCGCGGATCGCGGATCCCGACATTGATCTCCAGCCGAACTCCGTGGTGGTCACCAACGGTGCGGTGCAGCAGTTCACCATCACCCTCCAGAACCGTGCCGAGAATGGAGATGCCACTGGCCTGCAGGGGCGGGTGCAGTTCGGTTCCGGCTGGACCAACCTGACCCTGATCGGCGTCTCGAACCTGACCGCCGGTGGATCGACCAACACCTCGGGCGTGACGGTCCTGGTGGAGACGAATGGCCTGGGAGGCGTTCTCATTGACACGGCCGGGGTCGTGTTCGAGCCGCTGGAAAGCATCGTCGTGACCTTTGAGGCCACAGCGATCTCGGGTGAGCGGACCCTGGATGTCGTCGCCGAGGTGGTGGCCCCGTGCGGTACGGCGAGTCCTGGCGCCTGCACCTCGTTCACACCGGCGGCGCCGCTGGCCAGTACGATGCCGACGGCATCCGGAGGTACCATTGCCCAGGTCACCTCGACCTCGCTTTACGCCTTCGACCAGGACAGCTCCCGGGGCATGGGCTCGAGCCTGCAGAAGTATGTCCGCTATGACGGGGAAGCTGCCCCGGGCGGATCGCACCGGGATGCGCGGGTCGGCGAGGCGCTCGTCTATCGGATCCGCGCTGAACTGTTCAACGCGTCGTTCACCAACGTGGTGATCCTGGAATCACTCCCGCCGAACCTGGCGTTTGGCACTCCGGTGGATTCCGGATCCACGCCGAACTGGACGTGGACGTTCAACCCGGGCACGGGTGCGTTCACCGCCAACGCCGATATCACCAACGACGCGGTGTTCCAGGTGGACATCCCCGTGGTGGTGACCAACGCCCTGCTGAACCAGATGGGCGTTCGGTTCACCAATACGGCTTCGATGACGTACTCGTCGATCGCCACCAACCTCCCGCCGGATTCGTCCACGACCTCGGAAGTCTTCGAGCCGCGGTTGTCCATCGCCAAGTCGACGACCCTGCTGCCGGTGGATGGAGGCGACCTCGTCATCTTCACCAACACCGTCAACGTGACGTTGAACACCAACGCCATCGCCTACGATGTCGTGTTCACGGATGCGTTGCCACCGAGCCTCGCCTACGAGGCCTTCGGCACGGACGGCCTCGACAACGACGGCGACGGAAGCACCGATGAACCGGATGAAGCCACCATCGTCAGCGGGACCACCGCGACCATAACGTCCGCCCACAACGCCGGTCTTGCCACGGTGGCGACGAATGCCACCCAGCCGTTCGTGTTCCTTCTGTCCGCGCGCCTTGTGAACCCCACGGTGGGCGTCAACCTGACCAACACGAACACGGTGCAATGGACATCGCTGCCCGGAACGACCGTGCGTGAGCGGACGGGAGCCGATGGTGTGGGCGGCCTGAATGACTATGTCGCGACATCGGTGACGACCCTGACCCTGAAGACCAACGCGTTTGCGAAGGTGCTGGTAGGCACGGAGGTGAACGTTGCGGGCAACAACACGGCCTCCCAGGCGACGATCGGTGAACTGCTGACCTATGCCGTGACGATCACGGTGCCCGAGGGACTGACCCCCGGAGCGCAGGTCGTCGACACGCTCGACAGCGGCCTCGCCTTCGTGGACCTGGTTTCCGTGGTTCCGTCCTCGGGCGTGACGGTGGCGAATAGCTTGCTGCCGCTACCCTCGGCGAACGTGACGGCGGGATCGAGTGGTCGCGTGATCACCTACAACCTCGGAGACATCACCAACTCGAACACGGATGGTGGTGCTCCGGACACCGTCGTCCTCACTTATCGCGTCGTCGTGGTGAACGCGAATGGGAGCCCGAACGTTCAGGAAGGGACTACGTGGAACAACGCCGCGGTCTTCACTTCAACCGCCGGCGCCAGCTTGGGGGCCTCGGCGGCGGACGTGACGGTGGTGGAGCCGTTCCTCGCGATCACCCAGGAGATTTCCCGCACAAACAATGCTGCCTTCGGGGCCGCGGTGTCGGGCATTGATGCCGGAGACTTCGTCTATCTTAGGATCGCGGTGACCAACGCGGCATCAGCCGGTGCTACCCGCGCCTTCGACCTCGCCTGGAGCAACGCCCTGCCGTCCGGTCTGGTCGGCAACAGCATCCTCTCCGTGGTGAACAGTGGTTCAGGGACCGTTTACACCAATGGCGTGGCCGCGGGTGCGACTCTGGACGCGGGCACGTTCGGATTCAGCGGAAGCTTCGTCACCAACCTCGTCAACTTCGACCTCGATCCGGGTGGCTCCGTGGTGTTGATCGTCGCCGCAAAGGTCGCTCCGGGCGTCGAGCCGAACCGCTCCTATACCAACACGGCGGCCATCCGATGGAGCAGCCTGGACGGCGTCTTCGGATCCCGCTCGGCCTACGAGACCGCATCGAGTGAGCGCGATGGCTCGACCAACACGCCGACGGCCGGACAGAACCTGGCCTCGGACAACGCCATCCTGAACAACTACGCGGCGGCCGCCTCCACCGCGAGCGTCACGTCCTCGGTGTCGGTTTCGCGGAAGTCGATCGTGTACACCTCGGAATCCGGCAGTCCCGGGCCGTTCGTGATCCAGGACTTCACCAACCGCGGTTTTGACGGATTCACCGCGGGTGCGGACCTGACGGGGGGCGTGAACACGTGGGTTGCGGCCGACAACGTCGTCACCAACGCGAACCACCTGAGGATCGCCGGAACAGCCAACGAACGCGGAGGGGCCTATCTCGACTTCACACCGACGCTCGACCTCCGGGGGATCGGCGCACTCGGGCTGGTCTACCGGACGCAGTCGACCAACGCCGCGAACAATCTGGTCATTCGACTCACGGACTCGGATGGCACGGTCATCGCCTTCGGCAATACGGCCATCACAGCCCAGACCGCCGGGACCTTGTTCCAGCAGGTGGTGTTCACGATCACGTCCGGGTTCACCACACCGACGGCTGGCTCCGTGGCGGGCTTTGATTTTGGTGCCGTCAGCCGGATCGAATTCCGGGGTGATCTGGGCACGTCAGCGATGTCGATCGACTTCGACCGCCTGGAGGCCATCCGGCCAATAGCGCTGGTGGGTGAAGTCGTCCGGTTCCACATCGTGACGCAGATTCCGGAGGGGACGTTCTCCGACCTCGTGGTGCAGGATCTCCTGCCGTCAGGCATGGTCTTCCTCAACGATGATCAGGTCCGCGTGGCCTTCGTCTCCACGACCCCGGGCAACCTGACTTCGACGTCGACTTCCCTGCAGTCACCCTCGGTCCCTGCGGTGACAGGCACCGGCCTGAATCAGTCCGGCGATGATGCGTCTGTCTCGTCCATCGACCTCAGGACCTCGTCGGGCCTGGGACTTGCCATCGGCGAGGGAACATCCTTCGACGTAAATGTCTCGTCCTCGCGAAGCACGGATTTGGACAACTATAGCAGCGATTCGGACATCTTCTTCAAGTTGGGGACGGTGACGAACACGGAGGATGACGCAGACGGCGAGTATGTGGTCATCGAGTTCAACGCGCTGGTCCTGAATGATGCGGATGCCAATCCGGCGAATGGATCCGGGATCCAGGCCGGATTCCAGATGAGCAATACGGCCCAGTCCCACCTGTTCGGCACGGCGAGCAGCACGAACGTGACGCAGACGGCGTCCACAGCGAGTGACTTTGCCCGGGTGACGGCGGCCGAGCCGCAGATCAACAACCTTTCCAAGCGTGTGCTGGGCGATCCTGCGGACGCCGGCGATGCCCTGACGTACCGGATCCAGTTCTCCAATGGGCCGGTCCACACGAATCAGTATGCGGCGTTGGTCCGGGTGGCGACCACCGCCGCGCTGTCCGGGGCGAGCTTCAATGCCTCGGGCGGAGTCTCCGGCACCGGTCGGTTGA
The DNA here is from genome assembly GCA_965284395.1 of Limisphaerales bacterium. GTDB lineage: Bacteria > Verrucomicrobiota > Verrucomicrobiia > Limisphaerales > UBA9464 > UBA6176. The sequence goes on from OZ260084.1 coordinate 4,431,253, forward strand.
CCTCCACCCCGAGCACAGTGGATGGCGTGACGCTCTCCTCGGACGATCGGGTCCTCGTGAAGGATCAGGCGGCTCAGTTGCAGAACGGGCTCTACAAGGTCGTGGTGCCAGGAACCTGGGATCGGGCGCTGGACTTTGATTCGAGTGCGGAAGTGACGCAGGGATTCCGGGTGAGTGTGACGGCCGGCACGGTCAACAGCGGCCGGATCTATCAGCAGGAGACGAATTCCGTGACGCTGAACACCACCGCGGTTGCCTTCACCCAGGTCGCATTGGATCCCACGGTGAAGGCTGCGAGTACGGCCAATATCGCGGACCTGAATGCGGCCGCGACGACGCTCGATGGTGTAACGCTGGTGCTTGGGGATCGCGTGCTTTTGAAGAACCAGAGCACGGCGTCCCAGAACGGCATCTACTCGGTTACGGCGCTGGCGGCCACGGCCACGTTAACCCGGGTAAGCGACCTGGATGTGACGGCCGAGCAGCCCGTCGGATATCAGGTCTACGTGCGCGAAGGAACCCAGGCCGGGCGGACTTTTGGTGCCAGCACTGCCACGGCGTGGACGGTGACTGATCTTGTGCCCGCGTATGACGTGGTCCTGACCGACACGCTGCCTTCGACGGTCCAGTTGGGTGGCATCACCATCTCGGCAACCGGCGGAGTCAACTACAGCTTGCCGGCGCCGTACTCGGCGGGCACCTACACCTTCACCGGCGGATCGGTCACGGTCCCGGCATCGGGGACCACGGGAGCCTCGGTGACCGTCACCCTCGACCGGGTCGATCCAGTACAGGAAGCGGTCGGTACGCCCACAGGCGTGACGGTTGAGATCGGTGGGTTCCTCGTGGCAACCCTGCCGGCCCGGACCGAGGTCCAGAACACGGCTCGCGTCACCTACACGAGCCTGCCGGGGACCGGCACAACATCCAATCCGACGGGATCGAACACGCCGGGGGTGACGGGTGTCGCGAACGGTGAGCGCAATGGTTCGGGCGTTTCCAATCCGACCGACAATTCGCCATACACCTTCCGGGCCCCGACCGTTCTGAACAACTACGCGGCCGGCGCCACGGTGCTGCATTCGGCGCGGACCTATCCCGGCGTGGACAAGCAGTTCCCCGGCGGATCCGTGAGTTCGGATGACTCGAACGAAGCCGGTTTCACCGACCACCGGTTGCTCATCGGCGAGTCGGTCACGAATGACATCGTCGTGACCTTGCCCGAGGGCGTGACCCCGGCCGTGGTGGTGACGGAGAACATTCCCGCCGGACTGCGGGTGACATCGGTCGATCTGCTCACGACGACGGCTTCGGCCCCGGGGCTTGCGGCAAACTTCAATGGCACCGCGTCGTTGACGGCCCCCACGTTGCCAGCCAACGGGGCGGGAACCCTTTCCCTGAGCCTTGGTTCCGTCACGACCACAGCCGACAACGTCGCGAACAACAACTCGTTCGTCCTGCGGCTCGGACTGCTGGTCCTCGACACCGGGGTGAACACGAACGCCGCGCTCCGGACGAACACCGCCAGCCTCAACTACACCAGCGCGACGCTCGGGACGACCGAGACGATCACCGACGGCAACACGGGCAACGATCCGGTGATGGAGTTGCGTGAGCCGTTCCTGGAGGTCCTGAAGTCGACGGACGATGCGGACAGGATCCTCCTCCCCGGGCAGGTCGTGACGTACACCGTGCTGATCCGCCACCGGGGCATCAGCGGCGCGCCGGCGTATGACGTCGAGTTTCGAGATATTGTCCCGTCGCCGTTGACCGTGGTGGGTGGAAGCCTGACGACGTCCGGGGCGACCGTGACGTCCAATACGTCCTCTGGAAACAACTTCACCCTCGCCTTCGACACGTTGGCGTTGGGTTCGACGATCACGCTCACCTACCAGGCCGCGCTTCCCGTGTCGGCTGCACCCGGGACGGTCATGGACAACCATGCGCGCATCTACTGGGACACGCTCCCGGGAGACAGCACGAATGCCATCCTGACCGGCAGTCCGGACTCGGACGAGGACCGGGACTACGGTGCCACCACCACCCCGGAGGCACACAATGCGGACACGGATCCTGCGCAGGATGTCGAGCGATTGACGGTGGGCATCCTGAACCTGGGTGACTTCGTCTGGCTCGATCGGAATGGCGACGGCGTCCAGAACCCGGGCGAGCCGGGGATCCCGGGGGTCCGGGTGTGGATCGATGTGGACGACGATGCCGTCCTGGATGCCGACGAGTTGTCGGATGTGACAGATGCGGCCGGGCTCTACGGGATTCCAGGAATTGCGCCGGGCACCTACATCGTGAGGGTCGATGCCTCGACGGTGCCGGCCGACTTGTCGGCCACCTACGATCTCGACGGCATCGGGACGCTGGGACGGACATCAGTCACGCTGACCAATGCGGATCGGTTGGATGTGGATTGGGGTTACCGGGGCACGGCCGGCCTGGGCGACTACGTCTGGGTGGACTTGAACCGGGACGGCGTCCAGGACGCGACGGAGGAGCCGATTGCCGGGGTGGTGGTCTATCTCGATCTGGACACGGATGGAGTCCGGGACGCCACCGAGCCGTTTGGTACCACCGGTTCGAACGGGCTTTACTCGATCGGCGGCCTGGGTGCCGGCAGTTACCTGGCGAGGGTGGATACCAACACCCTTCCTGCGGGGGTGCTCCAGACCTATGACCTCGACGGTCTCGCCACCGCGCATCGGGCGTCGGTGACGCTCACGACCGGGCAGGTGCGGACGGACGTGGACTTCGGCTACGTCGGCAATGCGGCCATCGGCAACTACGTCTGGCTCGATGAGGATTCCGACGGAATCCAGGACGTCGGTGAACGCGGCATCCCGCGGGTTCGAGTCAACCTGTACTCGTCGACAGGCCAGTTGCTGCGGAGCACGTGGACGGATTCCGAGGGTGGCTACCTGTTCCCGGCAATTGTGGCCGGCAGCTACTTCGTCGACGTCGTCGAATCGACCTTGCCTGCCGGTCTTTTCCCATCGCCGACCACGCGATCCGGCGTTGATTTCGGTTCGCAGGACGGTGGGACGAATCCAGGTGCCGGGGACCATGGTTACCCGGTCACGGTGTCCAACGGAGGCGAGAACCTGACGGCGGACTTCGGGTATAACTGGAACCCGAGCACGGACGTCGATGGCAGCACCGGCACGGCGGCATTGGGCGATCGGGTGTGGCGCGATACCGATGCCGATGGGATCCAGGATCCGTCGGAACCGGGTATCCAAGGTGTGGAACTGGAGTTGATCGGGCCGGGGGCCGACCAGCGGTTTGGAACGGTGGATGACTCCGTGCTTGCCTCGACGCTGACTGACGCAACGGGACGTTACCTGTTCGATGGGCTGGCCGTGGGTGCCTACCAGGTGCGCGTGGCGTCCGGGAACTTCGCGGCCGCCGGGCCGCTGGAGGGCTTCAACGCGACCTTCGATGCCGACCGGACGCTGGTTCTGGATCACCTGACCACGACGCCGATCCTGCTGGGGCCGGGCGATGTCTACGTGAACGGGGACTTCGGTTACCGGCCTGCAAGCGGCGTGGGGAACAGCATCGGAAATCTCGTGTGGTTTGATGCCGATGCCGACGGCACCTATGAGCCGGGCGATGGTGAGTACGGAGTTGCCCGTGTGACGGTGGCGCTGATCCGGGATGCGAACGGGGATGGCCTGTGGGATGCGGATGGCGCGGACAACACGCTGGGAACCTCGGATGACGAACCCGTGGTGGCCACGACGACGACGAGTGGTTCGGGGGCCTATCTCTTCGACGGCTTGCCGGATGGTCGGTTCATCGTCTGGGTCAACGATACCGCGAACGTCCTCGGTGAGATGCGGCAGAGTGCCGATCCCGGCGGCGCATTCGACCGGCGAAGTGCGGCCGTGGATCTGGACTCAGCCGGAGTCAGCGCGGCTGCGGTCGCGGATCTGGACCAAGACTTTGGATTCACCTCGACCACGCAGGTTCCGGGAGCGGGCTTGGTGGGAGATCAGGTCTGGCTCGATCTGAACGGCGATGGCGACCGGGATGCTGGCGAGCCGGGAATCGAGGGTGTGACCGTAACCGTGACGCCTCAGGGCGGCGGAACGACCATCACCACGCAGACCGATGAGAACGGGCACTACGCCGTGGGTGGGCTTGCTGCTGGAACCTACGTCGTCAATGTCTCGATCCCGGCTGGATTCACCCGGACGTTCGATGCGGACGGAGTCGGTACGGCGGATTCCTCGGTAGTCGTGGTGGGTGGTGCCTCACCCTTGATCCGACTGGATCAGGACTTCGGCTACCGCGGCACCGGCACGATCGGGAACCGGATCTGGGATGACGCCAACGCGGACGGCGTGAGCGATCCGGACGGTGCGGACAATGTCCTGGGTACGGACGACGACGAGGACGGCTTGGGCGGCGTGGCCGTCGATCTGTACCTGGACTCCGATGGGGATGGTTCGCTGGATCCGGGTGAGCCCTTGATGGGCACGACGGTGACAGCGTCGGATGGCAGCTACAGCTTCGGCGGACTGCTGCTGGACGTGGGTTCGGGTTCTGCGCGCTACATCGTGGACGTCGCGGATCATGGCCACGTCTTGACCGGGTGGTGGCACTCGCACGGGACAGTCGGCACGGACAACCGCAGCCAACCGGATCCGGCGTCCGTGACGCTGACGCCGGTGGCGACCTCGAACCTGGCCGCGGACTTCGGCTACTTCCTGGAGCCGGCAGCGCTGGGGAATCGGGTTTGGTTGGATTCCAATGGCGATGGAGATCAGGACGTGGGCGAACCCGGGCTGTCCGGCGTCGTGGTCACGATGGTGATCACGTATCCGGGGGGGACGTCGACGACGTTGAAGGCCTTGACCGACGCGAGCGGAAGCTATCGGTTCGAGAACCTTCTGCTCGATGAGGACTACAACGGCGACGGACTGGGACTGGAGCCGACGGTAGTGATATCGGTGGCTGCCTCACAGACGGGGCCGGGCGGACAGACGTTGTCGCCCACGACCTCAAACAGTGGCGCGGGCGGCACGGCGGACCGGAACGATTCGGACGACGACGACAACACCGGATCCAACGGCCTTGCCACCGCGGCGAGCCCGAAGAAGGGCGTCACCGATGTGTCGGCAGGTGCCACAGTGGATGCCGAGCCCACGGTTGCCAGTTATGACTTTGGATTCCGCCCGGCCGGCGTTCTCGTCATCGGCAACCGCGTCTGGCTCGACAACGGTACGGGCGGCGGCACGGCTGACAACGGCCTGATGGACGGTGCCGAGGTCGGCATCGCCGGCGTGGAGATGGAGTTGTACGCAGCGGATGCGTCGGGACGACCTACGGGCGTGGCGTTGGGACGGGTCACCACGGATTCCCTGGGTTACTATCGTTTCATAGGCCTGTCCGCTGGTGACTACGTCGTGGTCGTGACCGCGGCCAACTTCGCGTCAGGAAGACCGTTGTTCGGGCTGTACTCGAGTGGCACGGCAGGTGGCAGCCGGAACGGCGTCGATGCGGACGCGGATCCGACCGATCGGGACGATAACGGCTACAATGCGCTGACTCCGTCGAGTGCCGGCGTCCGTAGTGCAGCTGTCACGCTGGCGGCGTCCACCGAGCCGACGAATGAGGCCGACCGCGCGGCCGGCGTGGATGGAGACACGGCAGAACCCGATGCCAACACCAACCTGACCGTGGATTTCGGGTTCAGTTCGCCACCACCCACCGCGGTGACGCTGGCCTACGTCCGTGGTTGGGCTGAGGGGAGCCGGGTCTGGGTCGAGTGGCAAACGCTGACCGAGGAGAACACGCTGGGCTTTGACCTCGAGCGGATCCTCCCCGATGGCGCTCGTGTGCGGGTGAATCCAGACCTGATCGCCGCCGAGAACTCGCCGACGGGTCGACGGTATCAGGTACGGGATGATGGCGTCTCCGGTGCGGGGACTCATGCCTACGAATTGATCGAGTGGGAGACGACGGGCGCCCGGCGAGTCTACGGGCCATTCACGGTCCGGGTGGCCCCGGCGGCGACCATTTCCAACGTCGAGTGGAGCGGCGACGGGAGGCTGCTGGTCGGCTTCATCGGGACCCCCGGAGCGGAGTACCTCGTGGAGGCATCGCGCCACCTGGAGGATGGCCGCTGGGAGATCCTGGGGCGGATACGGGCTGACGCGGCGGGAGTCTTCCGCTGGGTCGAGACCGTGAGACCGGAGGAACCCACGCGCTTCTTCCGCGCCATCCAACCCTGAACCAACGCGAAAAGGATCAACCATGAAGACGATCTTCCCGACTTGCGACGGACGACGAGCCCTTGGCTGCGCGGTGCTGTTCGCGTTGGCCGCCACCACTTCGGTGGTGGCGCAGGCGCCCTCCACGATCACGCAGACGTTCAACGCGGAGTTCCCGCTGGCTGTTTCGGGGCCTGACAGTGTCGTGCTGAGTCCCACCTGGAACGTGCAGTTGTGGAATGGACCCTGGGACTTGCTGGGCGTGGAGACTCGGCTGACCGTGTCGATCTCCTACCTCGGCACCGTGGTGAGTCCCGCGGCCGACCAGACCTTCGAGGCTCGGATCGGGGGCAGGTTCACCCTGTCCAATGTTCCCGGGGCAGGGGGGGCAGGTTTCGAGCTGTTGCCGACGCTCTCGGCCAACGGCACGACCGGTGCGGCCTTCACCCCGACTTCCATCGAGGGGCCGGCGGGTGCGCCGCTCACCGACTCCGAACAGGGGAGCTTGCCGGCAGCCATCCAGTCCTATCTGGGCTCGGGTACGGTTCCCTTCGTGCTCTCGGGAACGTTCCTGCGGACGAATGCCGACGGTGCCTTTTCGGACGTGACGGATTCCGGAGCCAGCAGCGAGGCAGTGTTCCTGAACAATCCCAAGGTCCGTTCGATGGAGGGGCTGCAGGCATACGGAATGTCGGCGACGCTCCTCGTCATCTACTCGGTACCGGAATCCGGTGTGGCGGGCCCCGTCGCGGGCGTGCTGTTGCCGGCTGGGTTGTACCTGTTCTGGCGTCGACATCGTCGTGCGGTCCGGCAGCCTCGCGGCGAATTGTGAGCTGCATCTTGCGAGGTTGGGTTTGGGTGTTGTTGGCCGGGGCGTCCCTCCGGGCCGTCGCGGGCGAGTCCGGGTCCGTGGATCGCGCGCCGATCCATGAGGCCTGGATCATCGAAGGGGCCGACCTTCATCCGGAAGCCACGGCATGCTGGAAGACCGATGCCGAATCCGGGGTCGTCGCGTTCGAGCTCCTCTCACCGTGGGACGGCAATCCGGTGGCGTGGGTGGCGGCGTCGAACTACGTGGCCGGGGCGCGTTACTCGATCCCCTGGGCGGTCTCCGGGGAGCGGCGGGACGTCGGGCTTCGGATCCGGACCCATTTCGCGGATGGTGGAGCATCCGAGCGGATGATCGGGTGGGGGCGGGATCCCGGTCCCGCAAGCATGGGATCCGTCGCGATTGAAGGCGCAGGGGCGCGAACGGCTAAACCGGCCGGTGAGGGCACGGCTGCGCTTGGAGTGAACCTGTTCACGCTGCGCCCCGGTGTGCATCGGGTGCCCTGGAGCTGGCTCGCGGCTGCCGGGGGGTGGGATGCGGCGGAATTGCGACGGCAGTATCAGGCGGGCGAACGGGCGTTGCACGGCCCGGATGGAGTCATTGCCGTTTCGGAATCGGCGGACGGCAGCGCGCTGATGGTGTGCGTGCGACGTGAGGAGTTGTTGTGGTTCGAGGGATCCGTCCTCCAATGGAGGCGCGGAAGCGCGGTGAACGTCCCGAATTCCGTGCTGGTGCCGGATGGGAGCGAGTCAGAGGTGGGAGCGACGGGAGTAAGGGCCTGGGAGGAGAACAAGCTGGCGATCCTGACGTATCCCGGCGGGGCCATGGAGGATTTCTGGGTCTGGGAAAACCTCCTCGGCGGACACGCGATATTTGGCCGGCGTGCGCATCCGCTGGTGGTGCCGGACGCGGTCGAGGGTTCCGCGGCGCTGCTTACGCTCCAGTTCGCCTCGGCCAGCGAGGCGGCGCACAAGGTCAGCGTCCAACTCAACGGAACGCAACTGCTGGAGCGCTCCTGGACGGGCATCCAGCGGGGTCCCGTCGAGATTCCGGTTCCGGTCGGAATCCTTCGTCGGGGAACCAATGACCTCGTCCTCGTCTCCAGCGGGGAGCGGACGAGCCTGACCTACCTGGATTCCATCCGGCTCCGGTACGTGACGGACGATCGGGGGTTCGGTGGGGACCGCATCCTGGAGCCTCTTTCAGACGGCGTGATGGTCTGGCCGGCGCGGCAGGGGATGGTTCCGACGTTCTGGGATGTCACCGATCCGGACCGCCCCGTGAGGGCCTTGGCAGTCGAGGGAGGCGGTTCGTGGCGCATTGTCGCCCGGCGCGGACGGCGTTACGTCGCATTCGAGGAGGCTTCTGTGGGACTGCCTGTCCGGACGTCGTCGTGGGCCGGAACTGCGGTTCCCGGCCCGGGTCCGATTCCCGATGTGGTCTATGTCTGTGCCGACGGCATGGAGTCCGCGACGCAGGCGCTGACGGACTGGAGGGCGTCCCAAGGCGTGCTCGGCCGGGTGATCGGGCGTACCGAACTGGAGTCCCTGGTTGCTCATGGGCGTCCGGACCCGCGGGCGCTGACCGATTGGTTGCGGCTTGCGAAAATTGTCTGGGGACGCCCCCCGGCAACGGTCGTGCTGGTGGGGGACGGCAGCCACGATTATCGGAACTACCTCTCCAATTCGTCTCCACGCATCCCGCCCGTGCTGATCCGCAGCCCGTATGGACGAGTTGCGTCCGATGTCGCCGCGGGGGACCTCGACGGCGACGGATGGCCAGAAGTCGGGGTGTTCCGATTGCCGGTGAAATCCGCGGTCCAGCTGGACCAGTTGCGGGCGCGCATGGCCGCGGCCGAGGCACGGATGCCCGCATTGGGTCAGGAAGCGCTTCTCGTGGCCGACGCTTCTGGGGAGGCGGGAGATTTTGGAGCCGACAACGACGAGGTGGCGGCCCGATTGTCCGGCCGCTTCGCACCTGTACAGGTGGAGGCGGACACCGTCGGGCCGGCTGGGCTACGTGCCGGCTTGCTGGCCGGGTTGTCGCGGGGGCCGGCAGTCTGGAACTACATTGGACACGGTTCACGCGACCGCCTGGGAACCGGCTATTTCCTGGCCTCGGACGTGACGTCGTCGGCGTTTGGTGATCGTTCGCCGTTGTTCACGGCGATGACTTGCAGCGTCGGACAGTTCGACGTGCCTGGTTCAGACTGCCTCGCCGAATCGATGCTTGCCGCTTCCGGGAACGCACCGGTCGCCATCTGGGCGCCGACTGGGTTCTCGGTGAATTTCCAGGCGGCGCTCTTGAGCCGCGCCTGGGCGGAAGCCATCGCCGCGCCCGGTGCGCCCCGACGCTGGGGCGGTGTGGTTCGGGATGCGCAGCGACGATTTCGGGAAGCCGGTGGCGATCCAGGCGCGCTGGCGCTGTTCGCACCCCTGGGCGATCCTGCGCTTCGCCTTGCACCGACCGAGACCGTCCCCGCGCGGGCGACGTCCATCGTCGCGGACCTGGGCGTGGTGAAGGTCCGGTTCGTGGGGGCGGGGAATGCAGCCTACCGGATCGAGCAATCTTCGGATGCTGTCGAGGGGCCATGGTCCGTGGTGTTCGAGTCCACTTCCGGGCCCGACGGTTCCTTCGACATCGTCCACGCCCTCGAGGCAGGGGAATCGGCCCGTTTCTTCCGGGCGGTTCCGAGGTAGCTCGCGATCGGATCGGGATTCGTACAGGTTGGCCTCCGAGAATGGACAAGCCACAGGTCAGATTGAGCGTGGGCGCAGCTCCGGCAGTCGCGGCGCGCATGGTCCTCCCAGGCCTGGACGGGGTTCGGGCGATCGCGTTCCTGGTCGTGTTTGGAGTTCACGCGGAATTGGCTGGATTCGGGGGCGGGTTCTCCGGGGTGGATTCATTCTTTGTGCTGAGCGGATTCCTGATCGGGGGAATCGTCCTGGATCAGCTTCGGGACGGACGGTTTCACTTCGGCGAATACGTGATTCGTCGGGCGAGACGCATCCTGCCGACTTTGGCGTGCCTGTTGGTTGGAGCGGGGCTGGTTCAGCTCCTGAGCAACCCGGCACCATGGCCCCGGGGCATCTTCTGGCGCAGTTGGCTCCATGGGGCAGCGTTCACCTCGAACTGGTACTTCTTCCATGGAGGCGACCGCAGCCCGCTGGCGCATCTCTGGTCCCTGTCGATGGAAGTGCAGTTCTACCTGCTTTTTCCCCTGGCGCTCCGCCTGGCTTGGAAATGGCGTGTCCTGGGCTGGTTCTTTGCGGGGGTCGCGGGTTTGGTCTTGGTCCAGTCCGCCCTTCTCCATTGGGTGTTCACAGGCAGGCACACCGGCTGGGCGCACGGATTGAACGCATGGGTGCTGATTCGCCCGGAGGGCTGGCTGCTGGGTACACTGTGCGCCTATGCGGTGCGGGTTCTCCCGATGAGTCGCCTACGCAGTGGTCCGGTGTCGGTGGGGATTGTCGCGCTCGGGGCACTCTCCCTGTGGTCGAGGGCGGACTGGCGTGTGGGAATCGGGTGCACGAGCACGCAATGGGCAACGGTGCTGGTCCTTCTCCTGTCGGTGAAGGCGCCCGGAAGCGGAGTGGTCCGCGTCCTCGAATGGGCTCCGTTGCGATGGGTGGGACGGTATTCGTATGGGCTCTACCTGTGGCACTACTTCGTATTGCTCTGGGTCGAGAAATGGGGGCTGCCCCACGGGGCCTGGGCTCCGATGTCCTTCTGTCTGACGCTGTGCCTTGCCGTGCTGACGGATCGCGGCGGTGGACGGGGCGCCTTGGTGGGTGGTTCCCACGGGTGCCAGGCCTTGCCGGTGTCGCGCCAATGAACGGTAGACCTTCGCCACGGAGGGTAGGCGATGGGGAGTTGAAGACTGGTTGGGTTCGTCGGATCCTTGGTGTTGTTCGAAATGGAAACAGTTTGAACCGTCGCCGTATGAAGACCCCGAATCATCCCGTCGTGGCGCAGACCCGGATGCTGTTCCGGATCGTTGCCGGTGCGCTGGCTGTGGCCTTTGTGTTGGGTGCCTTCCCACTGGCGATGCTGGAGATGGAGCGGGGAGGGCAACTGGGGTGGGTCTTCGCGATCTGCAACCTCTGGGCTGGGATCGGGTTTGGGGTTGGCGCATGGACCGGGCGCTGGCCAGGCGCGCATTGAGATCCACGCCCGATTCGAGTGGCCATTGGCCGACTTCCGGAACCTGCGGATTCATCCCGGAAACGGCGGTTGAATCCACAGATTACAGCGATTCCATGGATTGGAAGCCGGTTGAGAGAGGCTGTCGTTTCACCCCAAGGGTGATCTGGAAACAGCGACGCGGTGAGGCCGCTTGTCCCGGTCCATCTGTGAAATCCGTGGATAGCCCAACTGCCGCTTTCAGGTTCAGTCCTTCCGGCGACCGGCACGGAGCGCCTTGGCCCCGATGTCGTCCAGGAGCGAGTAGACCACGGGGGTGACCACCAACGTCAGGAGAAGACAGAGCGTCTGGCCTCCGATGACGACGACGGCAACGGCCTTGCGTTCTTCCGAACCCGGGCCTGAGCCAACGGCGAGGGGCAGCATGCCGGCAACGAGCGCGAGGGTGGTCATCAGGATGGGCCGGAGCCGGTCGCGGTTGGCGTGCAGGATGGCCTCGGCGCGGGGTTTGCCTTGGGCGCGGAGGGTGTTCATGTAGTCGATCTGAAGGATCGCGTTCTTCTTCACGACCCCGAAGAGCACGAGCAGTCCGAGGGCTGAGTACAGATTGAGTGTGTTCCCGGTGGCCCAGAGCGACAGGAGGGCGAAGGGCAGCGAGAGGGGCAGGGACAAGAGGATCGTGAAGGGGTGGACGAGGCTTTCGTACTGGGCCGCCAGGATCATGTACATGAACACGACCGAGAGGCCGAACGCCCAGAGGAACTCCCGGAACGTGCTCTCCAGTTCACGCCCGCGTCCGGAGACCTTGTACGAATAGCCCGCGGGCAGGTTGAGTTCGTCGACGGCCTTGCGCAGGGCGTCGAGCCGGTCTGCCAGTGCATAGCCTGGGGCAATGCCGGCACGCAGGGCGACGACGCGTTGGCGGTCCAGTCGATCGATGCGCGAGGCGGTGACGCCAGGCAGGATCTGGACGACGTTGTCGAGACGCACGAGGCCGCCAGAGCTGGACGGGACGTAGAGTCGTCCCAGGTCTTCGCCCCGGCTTCGGTCCGCGGCTGACAGGCGGAGCTGGACGTCGTAGTCGTCGTTGACCTGGGTGTCCCGGAACCGCGACACACGCGTGTCACCACCGACCAGGACCCGGAGTGCGGTGGCGATGTCGGTGGTCTGGACACCCAGGTCGGCGGCGCGTGCCCGGTCGATCTCGACGCGGAGTTCGGGTTTGTCGAGGCGGAGGGAGGTGTCGGCGTCGACGAGCCCGAGTTCCGTGGAGCGGGTCCGCAGCTTTTCGGCGGCGGCGAGCAGCACATCGAGGTCAGGACCAAGCAGGGAGAAGTCGATCTCGAATCCGGGGCCGCCAGCGGAGATCGATCCCTGGCCGCCCCGGAGTGAGACGCGGACATCGGAGAGTTTGCGGAGGCGCTGCCGGATCTCCTGCATGACCTCGCGCTGGGACGCGTTTCCTTCGAATGCGCGCCAGGGACGGGTGCTGAAGAGGCGTGACAGGGAGAACACCCGTTCGGCGTGGGGTTTGAGGAGCACGTAGAGTCGTCCCTGGTTGAGTCCTCCAGAGATGCCTCCGCCACCCACCCCCCCAATGACCGTTCGGACCCAGGGGACTGCTAGGACTTCCGCTTCCGCCTGACGCATGACCTCATCCATGGCCGGAAGCGATGTCCCTTCCCGCGCTGAAATCGAGACCTCGAATTCCCCGTCATCGGTGACCCCGGGCGTAAACTCCTGCTTGACGATCCCGTAGATCGGCACGGACGAGACCATCACCAAGGCCGCCAATCCCGCGACGGCCAACCGCCATCGCATGGCGTGCTGGAGGAGTCGGACGTAACCTCGCTCGAGCCATCCATAGAGGCCGTCCCGCGAGCCGTGTCCCGGAATCGCAGCGCCGGATCCCGATGCAAACAGGCGTGCGCTCATCATCGGGGTCAGCGTGAAGCTGACGAGAAGGCTCACCAGGACGGCGACCGCGGAGGTCAGCCCGAACTGGAAAAGGAACCGCCCGGCGAGGGACGACATGAAGGAAACCGGGACGAAGATGACGACCAGGCTGAACGTGGTCGCAAGGACTGCGAGTCCGATCTCCGCAGTGGCACCGCGCGCCGCCTCGGCCGCGGAGACCCCTTTTTCCTCGACCCATCGGAACACGTTCTCGAGGACCACGATGGCGTCGTCGATCACGATGCCGACCATCAGGACGAGAGCGAGCATGGTGACGCTGTTCAGCGTGAAATCCAGGGCCCACATCATCCCGAACGTCGAGATGACCGAGGCCGGGATGGCGACGGCCGCGATCACCGTCGCCCGCCAGTTCCGCATGAACAGGAGGACTACGAGGCTGGCAAGGATGCTGCCCAGCACGAGGTGCAGTCGGATCTCACCCAGGGCTTCGTGGATGTAGCGGGACTGGTCCCGGATCACCTCGATCTTCACGTCCGGCGGAAGCTGCGCGAGCAGCGCCGGGAACTTCGTCTTGACCGCCTCGATCACGGCGACCGTGTTGGCCCCGGACTGGCGCCGGACGTCCATCTGCACGCAGGGCTGTCCGTTGAGGCGCGCGGTCGTCCGCTGCTCGCGGGTGCCGTCCTCGGTGTGGCCGATGTCACGGATCCGGATCGGCCGGCCGTCGCGGGTCGCGACCACGACGTCATCGAAAGCCCGGGGCTCTGCAACCCGTCCCACGGTCCGCAAGGTACGCTCCTGGAGGTCGCCCGTGACGTTGCCGCCGGGAATCGTCGCGTTCTGGCGGGCGATGGCGTCGCGCACCTCCGTGATGGGGAGCCGGTAGGCGGCGAGCCGGTCGGCATCTACCCAGATGTTGATGGCGCGCGGGAGTCCTCCGGACACCTCGACCTCGCCCACTCCCTCGGCACGTTCGAGAGCCAGCTTGACCACCCTTTCCGCCAATTCGGTGAGCTCGCGCACCGGCCGGTCGCCGGACAACGCCAACGACATGATCGGCGAGGAATCCACGTCGAACTTCGAGACGAGCGGCGGGATGACGTCGAGGGGCAGTTCGCCGAGGGTGCTGGCGACGCGGTTCCGGACGTCCTCCGCCGCGGCGTTGGGATCCCGGTCGAGCTGGAACGTGAGGATGACGAACGAACGCCCCAGGCTGGAGATCGATCGCATCTCGTTGATGCCCTCGATCGTGTTCAGGTTCTGCTCCAGACGCTGCGTGACCAGCGACTCCATCTCCACCGGCGAGGCACCCGGAAGGGATGTGTTGATGTACACGGTCGGAAGCTCGACAGAAGGCGAGCGGTCCACGTTGAGCCGCGCATAGCCGGCCGTCCCCGCCACGACCAGGGCGAGGATCATCATCAGCGCGAAGATCGGCCGACGGATGCAGGTTTCAGCGAGGGATTGCATCGCAGCTCAGGTGCCCTTCTTCGATGCCGGTGCGTTGGTTCCCAGGAATACGGGGCGGTTGTTCACCAACCCGGCCGGCGAACGGATGACGGCTTCGCCTCCCTTCAGGCCCGTCGTGATCTCGATCCAGTCCTGGCCGCGGTCGCCGGTGGTCACCCGCCTCTCGATCGCCTTGCCGTCTTCGTGGATGAAGACCCTTTCAACTCCCGCGAAGGTGATCAGCGCGTCCGGCGGCACGGTCACCCCCGGAAAGCCCTTCTCAACCACAATCTCCGCGCGCACGAACGCCCCCGGGCGGAGCGCCCCGGAAGCCGGAACATCCGCCTCGACCACCAGCATGCGGCTGGTCTCCTGAAGGGAGGGGCTCAACCGACGAACAGTGCCCTGGTAGGTGTTGGTATCTCCCGTGAGATGCAGTCGCACCGGTTGGCCGGCAGCAACCCGGGGAGCATCCCGCTCCGGAACCTCGACCCGGAGCCGCAACGGGTCGGCCTTCACGAGCGTCAGCAGGGGTGTGCCGATGTCGAGGTGCTGCCCGAGGCTGGCCCGTCGTTCCGAGACAATTCCGTCGAAGGGCGCCGTGATGCGGGTGTCCGCGAGTTGCTTCCGGGCGAGTTCATACTCCGCACGGCGCTGCTGGAGGACCGCTGCCCGGGTACGCGCTTCCTCCAGGGCGTCTGCATGCCGGCTCTGCGCGACCGTGTAGGAGGCGTTTGCCGACTCGAGGTCCGCCGCCGACGCAATGCCCTGACGCGAGAGTTCGGCCAGTCGTTCCCGTTCGGCCTTGGCCTGGTTCAAGACGGCCTTGGCCTCGCGGACGAGGCTGGTGTCATCGAGGGCCACCTGATCGTCCTCACCTTCGAGGGTGAGACCCAGTCGGGCGCGCGCCTGACCGAGCAGCGCGCGGGATTGCTGGACGCGCAGTTCGTAGTCGCGTGGGTCCATCTCGGCGAGGAGTTCGCCGGACTGGACCTGAGCGCCGAGGTCGACGGGCAGGGAGCGGATCCGGCCGGCGACCCTGGCGCTGACGGGGGTTTGTTCCTGGGCGAAGAGGGCGCCTGCGACGCTGAGTACGCGTTCGAGGGGACGACGGGACGCGGGGGAGGCCTGGATGGCGAGCGGCGGGAGAGACCGAGTCGCCGGGCTGACCTCTGGGGTGGGACGCGAGCAAGCGCCCGCGAAGGCGAGGGAGGCCAGGGCGGCGACGGTCAATATACGTGTGCGTACCATCGGGATTCGGCAGTCTCGCACGGTCCGGGGGTGGTCTGCCAGTTCCCAGTTTGACGGCTGGGTTCAACTCCGTTCTGTCGCCTGCGTTTCCCCACGCAGCGGTTCACCATCCGCGCCGGGTGAGGGCACCCGGCCTACCACCGAGGACCAGGGAACTGGGATCTGGGAACTTGCTCCTTTGCCCAGGCTCGTGACCTCGTCGGCTACGGGCAGGAGACGACGTGAAGCGGCTCGGTGATGGTCGGGGCTGGTGGGGCTGGTGGGGCTGGAAACTGGGATCTGGAAACTGCCGGAAACTGGACCCCTGAAAAGGAAGACATCGGCAAGAACCGCGGGCACCCTATTTCCCCTAGCCCGCAACGGTCTTGCCGGTGCATCTTTGAATGAATCCCTACCCTGAACCCCTGAGACTCACTCTTGTGTTACCGCTGACGTTGTGGGCCAGCAACGGGTTGAGAATGCAGAGAAACGTTTGGAATGGATAGCTAGGGGATGCCTGCTTGTGGTGTAGGCGGACTCCCTACACGTGGAGACGAACCTTATCCTGTGTTGGCTCGCCGGATTCTGGCTTGCCCAAAATTGGCATCCCTCTCGCGGACCTTGCCGTTTCGAGTCGAATTCCAGTGCAACGGCAGGCCAGTGGCGAATCCCGTCAGGGCCTTCAATGGGCCTGACGCAGTGTCACGGACCCGCCAAGGACCCGAACGCAGCAGGTCAGGCGGTATTTCTCGGGATCCTTGTTCCATTGATCGAGGACATCGAGTTCCTCGGGTGAGGGAGGCGCGAGGTTTTCCATGCCGGACACCACTTCTGCGGTGCAGGTGCCGCAGGCGCAGTTGAAGCAACCGGCTTCCATTTCGACGCCCGCCTTCTCGCCGGCCTCGAGGAGTGTTTCACCGGCGTCGACCTCGGCGGAGACGTTCTGTGGGAGGATGGTGACTTTCGGCATGTCCGTTGAAGCCGCAAACTCCGCCTGGAGCGTGGGGAAGTCAATGGGCGGGCGCGGAGGTGTTGTGTGTCGGATGCATCCTGCCACTGCCCCCGCGCCGAGCGGAGCGGCAACGTCCTCGTTGCCCTCCCAGACCCCGTTCCCATGGCAACGAGGACGTTGCCACCCCGTTCCTGTCGAGAAATGGGGGCAGTCCGGAATGTTTGAGGGGCTTGAAACTTGAATCTTGAAACTTGGGACTCCTGACCAGCTCGTGGGGACACTCGCCCCACCCCTTGCACGATGCGGTTGGGTCGTCGGAGTCTGCGGGGGGCGGCCTTCGGGAAACAATTTTTGGGGAAGGGGAAGTTCCCGCTTGCACGAAGCAGCAATTCGTCTAATCAAGCGGGCCGGTTTGCGAGATTAGCTCAGTGGTAGAGCACTTGCTTCACACGCAAGGGGTCGCAGGTTCGAACCCTGCATCTCGCACCATTTCTCCCCTTCCTTCGGCTCTTGGTTCTTCCCTTCCGCTTTCCCTTTCCTCCGTCTCGGTAGCCCGTAGCCGCCCACGTGAGGAGTTGGCCACTCATCCGCCTCGTGACCTCGGCGCCTACGCGAATCTGGACTGGGATTTCCCGGGGTTCCTCTCAGCCGTAACCATGCGATTGAAGGCGGGGACAGGTTCACGCGGAGACGCGGAGACGCGGAGAAAGGCCGGCTGGAGGGCAAGCTGGTCAGTCACCGGTGGGTGACGGGTTGCCGACGTTGGAAAATAGTCGTGACCGGCCTCGCTCTCCGCGCTCTCCGCGGCTCCGCGTGAGATTGCTACTGCATGGACACGGCTCAGACGAAGCCGGCCTTGGGGGCGGCGAAGTTGGCCAGGTTGGGGAACACCGTGGTGAGCGACGCGTCCGGGACCCCGAACCACGAGGCGATCGTGGCGGCATATTGGTCGAGGGAGGTCGTCGGGAGCCAGACGCCGCGCCCGGTCACGTCGTCGGGCCCGTCCAGCGCGAGCAACGGGAACGTGCCGTAGACGTCGGCGGCCTTCACGGCGGAGCCCATGACGATCTGGTGACTGCCCCAGGCGTGGTCGGACCCCACGCCGGTCGAGGCCTGGCAGGTGCGGCCGAATTCGGATTCGGTGAAGGTGACGACGCTGCCGTCGAGGCCGAGTTCGAGGATGGCGTTGTCGAAGGCGGCCATGGCGTTGGCGAGTTCGGCGAGGAGGTTGGCGTGCTGGGGGAGTTGGCCGGTGTGGGTGTCGAATCCGCCCATGGAGACGAAGAAGATCTGACGCGACATGCCGAGGGCGGAGCGGACCTTGAGGATGCGGGCGACCTGTTCGAGCTGGGAACCGAGACCTGACCCGGGGAACACCGTTTGCAATCCGCCCCCGCTGTTGAGGGCGGCGTTCAGTTCCTTGCCGGCGGCGATGCCATCGGCCATGAACCGGTTGGCGGTCTGGATGAGCGACATGCCGGTGTCGAAGGTGAGGATCTGCTGGAAGGCGTCGTCGCGGGCGTTGGCGGAATCGGAGCCATCGGAGCCGTCGAGGCCGAGGCCGCCGTTGGTGACGGAGGCGGGCTTGGTGGTCTGTCCGTTGAGGAAGAGTGAATTGCCGGCGGTGGAGACGCCGGTGGGGAAGGTGGAAGGCCCGTTGAGCGATTGGAGGATGTCGGCAGCGCGACCGCCCCAGCCGGTGCGGAGCCCGGGGCTGGTCTGCCACTGCTGCTGTTGGTCCGAGTGGGAGAACAGGTTGGTGGGGACGGGGACCTGACCTCGATCATATTGCTGTTTGGTGAGGGGCCGCAGCAGGGTGCCCACGTTGGCCATCACGGCGAGGCGCTTCTGTTGGTAGAGACCCTGGAGTGGGGCCAGCGAGGGGTGCAGCCCGTAGACGTCGCCGTTGGCGGCGTTGATCTCCGGGAGCGAGTTGCGGGCGAGGCCGATTCCGGCGCCGCGGGCGGCGAGGTAGGTGGCGTGGTTCTGGATCCCGGTCTGGATGGGGATGATCGTGTTGTTCCCGTCATTTCCTCCGAAGAGGAAGATGCAAACCATGGCCTTGTAGTCGGTGGGAACCTGGGCGACCTGCGCGTTGAGTTGGCCGAGTCGGGTCAGGCGCGGTCCGGCGCCGAGGAGGCCGAGTGTGCCGAGGCCCATGCGGAGGAGGGTTCGGCGGGTGATGTGATTCTTCATGGTGATGGAAATAAGGGGTGGAGGAGTTGTTGGGTTTCGGGGTGGGTTCAGTGCTCAACCTGGTAGAGGGACGAGGTCGCAACGAGGTAGATCGCGTTCCGGACGCGTTGGTTGTTGTCACTGGTGGCGGTGATCGCGGTGATGATCCGCGACTTGAGTTCACCGGGCAACCGACCGTAGAGGAGGGCGTGGTCCACGGCGTCGACGAGCTGATCCGGGAACGCAGCCAGCGCGCGCAGGTGGGTGAGGTTGATTCGGGCGTTTCCGTCCAGGTTCCGGCTGACGAGGCTCTCGACGGCGTTGGCCCGCACGAGGGCGGTGGACGAATTGAGCGTCTGGAACTCCGGGGCGAGAAGCCCATCGGGGAGCCGGTACAGCGGCGAGAAGTAGTTGAAGACCGACGGGGCGTAGAACGGCTTCTGGCCGGCTTCAGCGGCGATGGCCTCCACCGGGTTGTTGTCGTTGATGGTGGCGTCGAGCGCACGCATCAGGTCGGTGAGGTAGAGCACGGGTTGCCGGAGGTGGCCGCCGGCCGCCGGAAGCGGGTTGGCCGGGTCATCACCGGCGCGGGCCTCGGGGTCGAGGAGGATGGCTCGGACGACGGTACCCAGGTTGCCGCCGGACGTGTTGAAGACGGCGCTGATGCGTCCGATGTAGCCGGGGCTGGGGTTCGAGAGGACGAGTTGCTGGATCAGGCGCAGTGAGATGAAGGGCGCGACGTTTGGATGGGTGGCCAGGCTCTCCAGGACGGCAGCCAGGTCCTCGGTGGCGGTCTGGCCGGCGGGAATGAACCGGCCGCCGATGATGCGCTTGGAGCCGGTGTCGTGATTGGCCTCGACCGGGATCATGGGGCCCGCGTAGCTCTCGCGATTGTGACCGGAGGTGATGGCACGTCCGGGGAAGGTCCAACCGGTGAGGGCGCGGGCGGTTTCGAGGATGTCGGCCTGGACGTAGGTCGGGATCGGGTTGCCGGACGGGTTCCGGACCGCGGAGCCGTCCGGGTTGAGGAGGATGGTTCCGATGCTGAACAACTGGGCCACCTCGCGGGCGTAGTTCTCGTTGGGAACGGCACCGGTCGCGGCGTTGGCGCGGTCGTTGTTCACCATGTCGAGGAAGACACCCATGGTCGGGCTGAGGGTGACGTCGCGGAGGACCTGGGAATACGGACCGAAGGCGTCTTCCAGCAGCATGTTGAGGTAGGGGACCATCTGCCGCGGTTGGCCGGTCTTCACGCCGCTAACGACGAAGATCTGGCTGAGCGCGAACGCCACGCGCTGTCGGAGTTGGTCGGGGTTGCGGAGGGCGTTGGCGAAGAACTCACTTTGCTGCCGCGTCAGCGAATCCGCGCTGCTGGTCGAGGCGCGGTAGGTGGATCGGGGAAGCGCGAGTTGTTCGTCGATCCATGCTTCGAAGCCGACCTGTTGCAGTCGGGCGACGGTGGCCGGGGTGGGGCCGAAACTCGCCTGCTCGAGGAAGCGGGCAGCGGCGAGGTGGGTGATCCGCGCATCCGGCGTGGCGGTCGGTACGACCAAGGTTCCCGAGGTGGAAGCCGAGGGGTCCGGGTTGCGGACGCGAAAGGTGATTCGTCCGCCTACCACGGGATCGATGGTGGCGGTGACCGAGAGTTGGGTGGGGGATACATAGGTCGTCTCGATCGGCTTCTCACCCAGTCGGGCAATCGAGCCCGGGACGAATCCCGTTCCCACGAGCAGGAACGTCCGGGTGCCGTGGAGCAGCGGGGTGGGTGACGCGCCGGTCAGCACGGGAATGGGGTTCTGGAAGGTCAGGGACGAGGCTCCCGAGGCCCGGGGATCAGCGATGCTGACGGCGCGGACGAGCACCGGGATCGTGGGCATGGCGGGCGGTGCGGTATAAGTGCCGTCCGCAGCGATCTGCCCTAGTTCCGGGGAGCCACCCTGGAATTCGTTCACCCACCAGGTGACGAGCTTGTTGGTCGTGTTGGCAACCGAGGCACTGAACTGCTTGGACGCCCCAAGCCGGATGCTGCGGGTGGTCGGGTAGACCGTGACGGTGACCGGCGCCAGCACGCGCAGGGTCTTGCTGCCGGAGGTTGCCGGGCCGGGCTCCGGATTGAGGACGCGGATCGGGTAGGATCCCGGGGTGTCGAGGGTAGCCTGGAACTCGACGAGGTTCGGGGAGAGGACAGCAGTCGGAACGTCGACACCGTTGAATTGCACGATCGAGCCCGGGACGAAACCACGTCCGGTCACCTGAATGCGGAAGGTGCCGACGTTGACCGTGCCCGGGTTGATCGACGTGAGCGCGGGAGTTGGGTTCTGCCACCGGACGGCGGTTTCGCCGGCGGTGGGTGGGATGGCGATGGATGCCCGGATCGTGACCGGGACTCCCGGGTTGACGGGAGGCGCCGTGTAGAGGCCGTTGGGAGTGATGGTCCCGACGACGGCGTTGCCGCCCGGGATGCCGTTGACATGCCAGGTGACTGGAGCACAGGCGCCGGTCTGTCGGGCATTGAACTGTCGGGTGGCCTCGGCCCGAACGGCGGGCTGCGACGGTGTGACGGTGACGGTGGCTGCGGCGGCGCGGAGGACCAGGAAAACTGCCGGTAAGAGGGCCAGCAGGGTTCGGCCCACCGACTGCCCGAGGTGCAAGATTCTCATGGCGCGGAGGGATCAACTGTTTCTCCGACTCCCCTCCTTGCTTGCGCCCCTTGCGAGTCGTTCAACGACGACTATTGGCAGTCGCCCAGCCCGGGCAATCCGATTCTGGGGGGCTCCTGCGTCGAACACCGCATTTGGCCCGGAAAACTTTCGTCATTTGTTGGCTTCGACGGCCGGCACCTTCCTCTTGGTCCGATCGCTGATCCGCTTCCTCCAGACGCCGGCGGCGATCGCAAGGGCGAGGATCAGCCCGACCCAGACTCCACCTTGCCGGCGGGACTCGAGGGTCAGCACCGTTGACCAGGTTCCCACGCGCAAACCCAGGCGCTCCGGTGAGGCGTACTGGGCGGGGTATGTCTTGGCATCGGTATGGATCACTTCGATCGGACCCAGATGAAGGTGCTGGGAACTGAAGTCGCCGAGCTCCGACCAGAAAACCGTGCGGCTCTGGTACCCGAACTTGCCGCCCCAGACCTCGATCACCTTTCCCTTCGAGGACTCCATCATCATGGCGATGGCCGGGGGCGGGTGGGCGGCGACCCACAGGGCCAGGAGCAGGCCGAGGGAGCGGAATCCCCGGACGCGTCGTGCGATCGGTGGTGCTGGCGCGGTGCTGTGGAGTCGCGGGGTCACGTCAGCCGGGAGTCTGGCGGTTGCGTCTGCTGTTCGCCAGTCCGGTTGAGGAGGGGTTCCTCGTCAGGGGCGCATCACGACACTGCCCCCGTTTGAAAACAGGAACGGTGTGGCGACGTCCTCGTCGCCTTGGGAGAGGGCATGGGGAGGCAACGGGGACGTTGCCGCTCCGAATGGGATGAGGAACGGGGTGGCGACGTCCTCGTCGCCTTGGGAGAGGGCATGGGGAGGCAACGGGGACGTTGCCGCTCCGAATGGGATGAGGAACGGGGTGGCGACGTCCGCGTCGCCTTGAAAGAGGGCATGGGAGGGCAACGAGGACGTTGCCGCTCCGGTTGACGCAGGGCAGTGTCCAGATGCGCCGCAGCAGCCCCCGCCTCCGATGTGAGATGCGCCCTTGTTTTTGCATCTGCGCCGGGCGATGGGAAAGCGATGCAATCCACCCGATGGCTCGGCTTTGGTGCGGCGTTGGTCATCGCCTGTTCAACGGTTGTTGGGGCCACGGTCGAAGTGCTGGTCGGACCGGGGGCTCCCGGGCTCGCGGGCGAAGTCGTCCTGCGCAATCCGTTTGGCGTTCTGCGCTCGGGGGACGGCGCTCTCTGGTGGTGCGAGTACGACGGGCATGTGATCCGCCGGATGGATGCGGCCGGCAAGGTGACCCTGGTGGCTGGAACGGGCGAAGCGGGGTTCTCCGGGGATGGCGGGCCGGCGGTCGAAGCCCGCCTGAACCAACCCCACGAGATCCGTCTGGATCGGGAGGGGCATCTCTACTTCTCCGACATGAAGAACCACGCCATCCGCCGGGTGGATCGGGTGAGTGGTCGGATCTCGACCGTTTCGGGCAACGGATCGCCGGGATATTCGGGGGACGGCGGGGCCGCCACCGGCGCGACGTTGCGGCAGCCGCACAGCCTTCAGTTTGATTCGGCGGGCCACCTTTTCATCGGTGATACCGGCAATCATGTCGTTCGAAGGATCGACCGGGTGACGGGGGTGATCTCCACGGTGGCCGGGACGGGCAAGGCGGGCCCGACGCCGGATTCGGCGCCGCTGTCGGGCGTGCCCCTGAATGGCCCGCGTGCGATCGACTTTGATTCAAGCGGCGCCATGTGGCTGGCGACGCGCGAGGGAAACCAGTTGTTCCGGGTCGACCTCGGCGCCGGACGCATCACGCGTGTCGCGGGCACGGGTCAGAAGGGACCGGCGGGAGATGGCGGTCCGGCCTTGCTGGCGCGATTGACGGGGCCAAAGGGCGTGGCGGTGGAGGCGGGACCGAACGGGCAGGCTCGCGGCGTGATCCTGGTCGACACCGAAAGCCACCTGTTGCGCCGGGTCGACGTCCAGAAGGGAACCATTGATCGCGTCCTCGGAACCGGATCGAAGGCGGGGGCCTTCTCGGCTGATCCGATGCAGTGTCCTCTGGCCCGGCCTCATGGCGTCTGGGTGGAATCGGGCGGTGCCTTGCTGGTGGGAGACAGTGAGAATCATCGGATCCTGCGGGTCAGGCCCTGAACCTAGAAACGGCGGTTGCATCCACAGATTACGGCGATTCCACGGATTGGAAGCCGGTTGAGAGAGGCTGTCGCTTCACCCGGCGGGTGACATGGAACCAGCGATGAGGTGGGGCCTCTCGCATCGGACCATCTGTGAAATCTGTGAAATCGGTGGATAACCCAACTGCCGTTTTCAGGCTGAATGGACCTTCCCGATGCATGGAGAGAGCACCTCGGCAGGTGCGTAGCCGATGACGTCAGGAGGCGGGATCTTGGCCCGGTCAGCCGAGTGCTACCTTCCGCACGATGTCCCCTTCGTTCACCGTGGGACGTTCCGGACGGCCTTGATGGCGGTAGACGACCGACGAGTGATCCAGGCCCATGAGCCAGAGGATGGTCGCGTGGAGGTCGTGGACATGGATGCGCTGATCGACGGCATGGAGGCCGAGGTCGTCCGTGGTTCCGATGGCCTGGCCACCGTGCACGCCACCACCCGCGAGCCACATGGTGAAGCCGGTGGGGTTGTGGTCGCGTCCGTCGCCCTTCTCGGACATCGGCGTGCGGCCGAATTCACCGCCCCAGATCACGAGAGTGTTGTCGAGCAGGCCGCGGGCCTTGAGGTCGGCGAGGAGTCCGGCGACCGGTTGGTCCTGGCTCGCGCAGAGTTCGGAGTGGTTCTTCTCGATGCCGGCGTGGGCGTCCCAGCGGTTGCCAGCGCCGTGGTAGATCTGGACGAAGCGGACGTCCCGTTCGACCAGGCGACGCGCAAGCAGGCACAGGCGTCCCATGGCGGCGGATTCCGGCCGATCGATGCCGTACAGGCGGCGGGTGGCTTCGGATTCGCGGCCGATGTCGATTGCCTCCGGGGCTTCGAGTTGCATGCGGCTGGCGAGCTCGTAGGCACGGATGCGGGCGTCGAGGTCGGACTGATGCGAGCGGGGACCGGCGTGTTCGCGGTTGAGTTGGTTGAGAAGGGCGAGGCGGGCGGATTGACGTTCGTCCGAGACACCCGCAGCGGGGCGAAGGTTGGCGACGGGCTCGGGGCCGGAAGCGAACGGGACGCCTTGATACGTGGCGGGCATGAACCCGGAACCCCAGTTGCGGGCTCCGTTGACGACGACGGCCGGGCCGTCCTGAAGGACGACGAAGGCCGGCAGGTTGGTGTTCTCCGTGCCGAGTGCGTAGCTGACCCACGAACCCAGCGAAGGTCGCCCGGCCAGGATTGACCCCGTGTTCATCTGGCAGATGCCGGACGAATGGTTGATGCCGTCGGCCCAGCACGATCGGAGGACGCAGAGGTCATCGGCGAATCGGGCCGTCTGTGGTAGCCAGTCGCTGATCCACAGCCCGGACTGCCCGTGCTGCTTCCATTCGCGCCGGCAGGCGAGCAACGGACTGTTGGCCTCGCCCATCGCGGTGATGGGCCGTGGGAAGGAAGCTGGAAGCCGCTGTCCGGCGAGGCGGTTGAGTTCGGGCTTGGGGTCGAACAGGTCGATGTGACTCGGACCGCCCTCCATGAAAAGGAAGATCACCCGGCGCGCGCGTTGCCGATGGTGCGCCCTTCCCGGGGCGGCCCCGGCGATCGCGGCCTGCAACATGCCGGACAGGGCGACCGAGCCGAATCCGGCTCCGGCGCGGAGCAGGAAATCACGCCGGCTGTGCAGACGATCAATCCGCTGGCAGCGTGGATCCGGGGGATTCATCAGTCGACGTGGAGGAATTCGTTGCTGTTGAGGAGCGCGTGGCAGAGGTCGGTCCAGGCCTGACGATCCGGGCGATAGGGCACCTTGCCGGAGGACGCGGACTGTTCGGAGCGTGCCAGTGCTGCGGTGACGAAGCTGCGGGTCGATTCGAGCTCCGAGGCGTTTGGACGCCGTCCGAGAGCCGTCCTGAAGAGGAAGTTGATCCGGTCGTCGAGGGCGGGTCCGGCTTCGCGGAGGGCCCGCGAGGCAAGGGCCCGGGCGCGGTCCTCGACGAACTCGCTGTTCATCATGAGCAGCGCCTGCGTCGGCGTGGTGGTGTTGTTGCGTCGTGCGGTGCTGCAGAATTGTTCCGGGCTGTCGAAGGCACCCAGGAGCGGGTCGCGGCGATTCCGAAGGACCCGTGTGTAAACCGAGCGCCGTGGGCGGGAACCCTCGACGGCCGGGCCGCCGCGAACGGTATCGACCTCGCTGGCGACGGCGAGGAGTGCGTCCCGGAGTTGTTCGGCATCCAGTCGACGCAAGGGGAAGCCTTCGAGCCGCCGTGTGTCCGGGGTGGAGCCGTCGGCGCGTGGTCGAGCAGGGGCCTGTCCGTAGGTGGCGCTGGTGACGATCAGGCGATGGACGTGCTTGAGGCTCCAACCGGAGCGGATGAGTTCGGCGGCCAGCCAGTCGAGGAGTTGGGGATGCGAAGGACGTTCGCCGAGCACGCCAAAGTCGTTGGCGCTCGCGACGAGGCCGGTGCCGAAGTGTTGCTGCCAAAGCCGGTTCACGATCACGCGGGCCGGGAGGGGATTGTTCCGGTCCGTGATCCAGCGGGCGAGGGCGGTGCGGCGGCCGGTGGAATTGGCGGGAACGCCGGCCCGATCGATCCGCGCCGGGCGCGGGTCCATGACGGAGAGGAAGCCGGGTTCCACGGGTTCAGCATCCCCCTTGGGCATGCGGACGACCGGGGCCTCGGGACCGACGTCGGTGACCGTCATCGCGCGGGGGAGGGGAGCCGGCCGGGACTTCTCGAGTTCACGCAGACGTTCGCGGAGCGGGGTGATGGTCTCCTTTTCCGGCTTCTTGTAGTGGGTGGACAGGCGGTCCCACTCGTACTGCACCTGTCGGAAGGCCAGTTCGGCGATCTGATGTTCGGCGACGGTCCGCTGGTCGCGGGGACGCCGAAGGAGTTCCTGGATGTCTTCCGGAAACTTCGATACCGCGGATTCCTCGGCCCGGATGCGGACTGGGGCTTCCAGCGTCTCGATCTCGCCGAGCAGTGGGGCGTTGCGCTCCCGCCACGCCTGCACGGCCGCTTCGTTGGCTGCCTGTTCCGCCGGAGTTGCCACGGGCAGGTCGTCGCGGATCTGGATCGGCGCGAAGAACGCCTGAAGCCGGAAGTAGTCGCGCTGGAGGAGGGGATCGTACTTGTGGTCGTGGCAACGCGCACATTGCAAGCCGACGCCGAGGAAGACGTCGGCGGTGACGTCGGTCACGTCATTGAGGATGGTCTGCCATTGGGTGCGGGCATCCCGGTTGTTGTACTCGTAGATCCAGTGACGGAGGTAGGCGGTGGCAACGCGGGAGCGCTGCGGGTCGTCGGGCCAGAGTTCATCTCCGGCCAGTTGTGCCTGGACGAACTCGTCATAGGGCATGTCCCGGTTGAGGGCATCGACCACCCAGTCCCGGTAGCGCCAGGCATTGGGGCGGGCGTCATCCACGCGATAGCCGTCGGATTCGGCGTAACGCACCAGGTCGAGCCAATGCCGCGCCCAGCGCTCGCCGTAGGCGGGTGAGGCCAGGAGGCGGTCGGCGAGGGAAGCGGTGGCGGCGTCGATGCCGCGGGAACCTGCATCCGCCTCGAAAGCGTCGATATCGGCTGGAGACGGCGGCAGTCCCGTCAGGTCGAGGGTCATCCGGCGGATGAGGACCCGTGGCTCGGTCCGGGGAAGGGGGGATCGGCCGACTTGGGACAATCCTTCGCGGATCCAGGAGTCGAGCGGGTTGGCGTCACCGGCCGTAGCTCGGGGCGGGCTGCCGGGGTAAAGCGGCTGGAAGGCCCACCATTGGCGCTCGGAGTCGCGGATGGGTCCGCGGGCGCGGGCCTTGGGGAGGTCGGTGAAATCCGTGGCGGCAACCGCGGGGCCGGGTTCCTCCGCGAGCAGGCACGCCAGTCCCCCGAGGAACGGGAGCACGGTCAGCCAGATGCGAAGTCCAGTCGCCATGAGTCGGGAGATTCTGTCGCAGCTTGGGCTTCCGGGGCGCCGAGGGCAACCGCGGATTCCGGCGGGCGCATCTTGGCCACCAGCCCAAACGGAGTGGCAACGTCCCCGTTGCCCTCCCAGGCCTTTTTCCCAAGCGACGGGGACGTCGCTGCTCCGTTCCTGTGCTCAATCGGGGTGGCAACGTCCTCGTTGCCTTCTCCAGCCTCCTTTCAGGGCGATGGGGACATCGCCGCTCCGTTCGCATTCCCAAACAGGGGCCATGCCAAGATGCGCCCGATTCCGGCTGGCCGGAACGGGGATGGATGTCCACGCTGGCGGGATGAGTGACGGGACGAAATGGCTCGGGGCCCTCGTTTTGACGGGTTGCCTGGCGGGTGCCGGTTGTGGCGATGGCTCGACCGTCGCGCCGCCGTCCCCGAAGCCGGCCCAGCCCACAGCGGGGACAACGGTCCCGCCGGCTTCAAACGCGGTTCCCGCGGATGCGACCGCTGCCGCCGCCACTGAAGATGATTCGACGGCCCTGGTGAAGCGCGCCGATACCGCGATGCAGGCCGGGCGATTCGAGGACGCTCTGAAGCTCTACGAGGGCGCCCTCAAGCAGAACGCCGAGGACGAGGAAGCCCATTTCAACGCGGGCTTCATCTCCGCCCGGCTTGGTCGGACGAACGAGGCGATCCTGCATTATCAGGAGTGCATCCGGATCGTTCCGGAGTATTCGGAAGCCCACAACAACCTCGGTAACCTGCTGCGGAAGGCGGGCCGGACCGAGGAGGCGATCAAGGCCTTCGAGGCGGCGATCCAGCATTCGCCCAAGAGCAGTTCAGCGCACAACAACCTCGGCACGGCCCTCGGCATGCAGGGGCGCGTCCTCGAGGCCATCCCCCACTTCGTCCAGGCCACCGAACTCGAGCCGGGCTACGCCGAAGCCTGGTTGAACCTGGGCACCGCCTACCAGCAGGCCGGCCGGGTCGAGGAATCCCTCCGTCCGCTCCAGAACGCACTCCAGATCAATCCCGGAATGGAGCCTGCCCGACGTGCCCTCGCCCGGGCTCAGGCCCGCCTTCCCAAACCCTGATCCCGATCCATCTCCGATCCCGATGAAACCACGTCGAATTGCCATTGCCACTGTCACGGCCGGCGCCGGTCACCTGCAGGCCGCCGCGGCCCTGGAGGAAGCCTGGAAGCGGCTGCATCCCGGGGATGTCGTCGAGCGCCGCGACGTCCTCGAGTTCACGTCCAAGCTCTTCCGGAAGTTCTATTCCGAATCCTATCTCCAGTTGGTCGAGCGCGCGCCGGAACTCTGGGGAGCGCTGTTCCGCAAGTCGGATGATCCGGTGGCCGTGGAGAAGCTGGCGCGGCTCCGTCAGACGCTCGGTCGCGCGAACGCCCGTCGCTTCGTCGAATGGCTCGCGGAGTTCGGGCCTGACGTGGTCCTCTGCACGCACTACCTGCCGGAGGAGATCCTGGGTGGACTTCGAAAGAAGAACGTCCTCGCGAAGTGGCCGCTGGTGACGAGCGTCGTCACGGATTTCGAGGCGCACGCGCTCTGGATTGAAAAGGTCGTCGACCTCTATTGCGTGGCCGCGGACTCGACCGGCGCACGACTCGTGGCGCGCGGGGTGGCGAAGGATGCCGTGGTGACCACGGGCATTCCCGTCTCGGACCGCTTCCGTGGGAAGGTCGATCGCAAGGCGGCCCGGAAGAAGCTCGGCCTCCGTGATGATCTGCCGGTGCTGCTGGTCCTCGGCGGTGGATTCGGCATGGGCCCCGTGGCCGAGATCGTGACCGCCTTGAACCGTCTGGAGACGACGGTCCAGGTCGCCGTCGTCTGCGGTCGGAACGCGGATCTGCTTCGCGAAGTGGCCACCGTCGAACGGAAGCATCCAACCCACCTGCTCGGCTTCGTGCGCAACATGCAGGATTGGATGACGGCGTCGGACCTCATCCTCACCAAGCCCGGCGGGCTGACCTCGAGCGAGGCCCTCGCCCTCGGGCGGCCGATGATGATCCTCAACCCGATCCCCGGTCAGGAGACGGCGAACAGTGACTTCCTGCTCGAACGCGGTGCCGCCGCGAAGATCAACCGGATCGAGGACCTGCCGTTCCGCCTCGGGGAGTTGCTCGCGGGCGAAGGCCTTACCGAATTGGCCCTCAAGGCAAAGGCTCTCGGCCGGCCGTTGGCGTCGGATGCCGTCGTCGAGGCCGTCGTGTCGAGGTTGCCGAAGTAGGGCACGAATCCCCGCCCGATGCTGACTTGGCTGGCCCATCGACTGGACGGTGATCTGGCAGCGGATGAGGTCGTTGATCTCTATCCGGCGGTCGCGTGGCGATCAGGGAAGCACTGGAAACTGCGGGTGCGGGGATGCGTGTACGAGCCGTCGACGGTTCCCGGGGTGGCGCGTCTGATGCGACGTTGGCTGGGCGTGGATCCCGATGGGCTGGATCCGGCCGCCCGGGAACTGGTGGCGCGGCGCCTGGCTCCGTTCCTCGTCGACAAGGAGCGCGGCAAGCGGTTCCACCTGCATCTTGGACCGCACGAACGCGTCCTGGGAATGACCCAGGCCAATGGTCACTTCGACGGCACGTTCCGCTTCACGGAGGCGGAATGGTCCCAGGCCAGCCTGCCGACTTCGCATTCAGCGGCTGTTCCCGTCCGACTCCGGACCCGGCGCATCGGACGCGACCTGTCGATGCCGATGCAGGTGATCGCCGGGGGCGGTTGGAGTGTCGTGGCGGACATCGACGACACGGTGAAGATCACCGACGTCCTCAACCGCCGTGAGACGGTGCTGAACACGTTCGCCCGGCCGTTCCGCGCCGTCGACGGCATCGCGGATGCCTTTGCGGAATGGAGTCGAAGGCTTGAACCGGATTGGCACTACGTGTCGGGCGGACCCTGGCAGCTGTGGTCGGCCCTCGAACAGTTCCGGTCGGAGGCCGGGCTTCCCGTCGGTTCGTGGCACATGCAGGAGTTCCGGGCGAAGGATCGTTCGGCCCTGCGCTTCCTCGGGCCGCCCGTGAAGCACAAGCTCGGCGAGATCCGGCAGTTGATCCGGATGGATCCCGCCAGACGATTCATCCTCGTCGGCGATTCCGGCCAGGGCGACCCCGAAATCTATGGGCAGGTTGCGCGGGAATTCCCAGGCCGCATCGCGTGGGTCTGGATCCGCGAGCTCGGCAACGAAGCCGCGGATTCGCCCCGCTACGAGAAGGCCTTCGGTGGCGGTTGCGTCGGTGGGTGGGGGATCTTCCACCGCGGCGCCGACCTGGTTGGGTGGGCTCCCCATCCGCGGTCCGGTTGAGCGGGTTTTCCAGCGGCGACACGGCGGGGAGTCTTCCAACAGCGACGCGGCGACGCGGTGCCATTTTTTGGGGGGATGGGCGACGGGCATGCGGAGGCGTCGGGCCGGATACCTGCCGACGGTGAACCTGGAAGAGGCAGTTGGAACCACGGATTGCACGGATAACACGGATAAGCAGGGACTTTGGTTGAGCTTGCAGCACACCTGCGAGGTGAGGGCTCGACCGCACTGGAAACTTCCGTTCCAGCCCCGTCCATCCGTGAAATCCGTGGACCTGGAAACGGCGGTTGGATCCACAGATTGCAGCGATTCCACGGATTGGAAGCCGGTTGAGAGAGGCTGTTGTTTCACCCCACGGGTGAGGTGCAAACCGCGATGCGGTGAAGCCTCCAGTCCCGGTCCATCTGTGAAATCCGTGAAATCTGTGGATAGTCCAACTGCCGCTTTCAGGGTGAAATCCGTGAAATCTGTGGATAGTCCAACTGCCGCTTTCAGGGTGAAATCCGTGAAATCTGTGGATGGCCCAACTGCCGCTTTCAGGGTGAAAGGAAAAGCACCCCCTGAAAAACGCCGCGTCGCCGCGCCGCCGTTGGGAATAATCGGGTTCCCTCCGATGGGTTCGCCGATGGGCCTACCGAAGCGAGGACAGGAACTCGATGATGTCGCGGAGTTCGAGGGGCGTGAGGAGATCAGCAAGGCCTTCGGGCATGGCAGACAGTCCGCCTTCAGCGGGCTTGAAGCCTTCGGCATAGGCCTTGTTGGGATAGACCAAGGCCTCCAGCAGGTACGTCCGGTCCCGCAGCTTCCCGATGCCGTCGAGTGCGGGGCCGACGGTGCCGCCGTCGCCTGCGACCTTGTGACAGCGGAGGCATTGGACCTGGGGATGATTCTTGAAGAGCACTCCACCGCGAAGGGCGTCGCCGCCCTTGAGCACGGCGGCACGGCTCGCGATGGGATCATTCGTGGGATTGCGCGTGAGCCATTGATCGCGGGCGGCCTTGAGCGGGGTCGATGCCGCCTGCCGCGCTTCGGCTGCGCTGAGGACGTCGAGGTGAAGTTCGGGACGGAGCTTCCCGCTGAGCAGTTCCTGCAACGCGGAGAGCAGCAGGACGTCGGCGTCGGAATTGCCGAGCTTCGCGAGTGCGGCGTAGGCGGCCTGATTGACGGAGAGCGGCGTGCCGGGTTGGAGAAGTGGTGTGAGGACAGGCAGGGCGGTTGCCGGATCCAACTTGTCTAGATGCGGCAGCGCCACGGCGCGGAGGGAGTTGTCGCTGTCGGCCAATGCGAGTCGGACCGCGTCGGGCGCCTGGATCGCATTGATCCCCGCGAGGAAAGGGACGATGGCACGGCGCACGGCCGCGGGTGTGTTCGTCTGGGTGAACTTCTCGAACAACGGTTGGGCGGCTTCCTTCGTGCGGAGCGCAGCCGCGGTGTCGATGACGGCGAGTTGGACTTCGACCGGCGCAGGACCACCAGGAATCACCTGGCCGTACTCGTCCGGCGTCGACGGATTCAGGATCTCGTCCGCCACCCGTAGGAAGGCGCGTCGCGCGGGTTCCGGATTGCGCTTGAGGGCCATCGCGACGTCGTAGGGCGTCGAGCGGCCCAGGTCGTCCGGAAGCACGGGGAGCGGAGTGCTACGCACGGCGGGGTTTGCGGCGGCCGCCTTGTCGAGGAGCGGATTGCCGGTGCCCGCAGGCTCGGACGGACCGGGATCCGTTCGACCCAGTGTCACGCTTGGTCGCCAAAGTCCGTTGATGCGATCCAGCGCGGGTGGCTTGGGCCAATCGCCGAGCGCACGCAATGCCAGGGCGCGAATCTGTGGCGATGGATCCCGTCGTTTCGCGAGGGCGGCGAGCGTCTGCGCGTGCTGCGCCGTGCCGAGCCGGAACGCGGCATCGATCGAACGCGAGAGGATGGCCGGCGGGCAGTCGACGCGCGTGAGCAGCGATGCCAATGCCGGCATGCCGAAGACGACGGGCGCATCGTGGATGGCCCGACCCGCGGCGATCACGATTCGCGGATCTGCATCCGAGAGCAGGTTGGTGAGAAAGGGGTAGCGAAGGTGCCGGAGCGTGAGCACCGCGGCCAGGCGGACATTGGGATCCGCATCCCGCGTCATCGCGCCGAGGGCCGGTGTGAGCTTTCCTGCGGGTGATGTGGCAGTCGCACGGAACTCCCGCTCGAGTCGGACCCAGTGCCGGACGGCCGCGTGGGTCAGGAACGGATCCGCACCCGCGTTGGAAACTACCAGCTTCCGGGTCGCTTCGGGGGATGGACGAAGTTCCGGGCGCACCAGCGAACCAAGCCCCATGGCTCCGGCAAAGCGGACGGCTGGATCCGCGCTGTCGGTGGCGAGTCGGGCAAGTGCGGGTTCGGCCTCGGCCACGCCTGCTTCGCCCAGCAATCGGGCCGAGACCGCCTGGACCTTGGGATCCTCGGATTCCAACAGCGGGAGGATGCGGGCGAGCTGGCTGCGGACGTCGGCACCTGGGTTGGCGCGGACGACCTGGTCGATGGCCCACAGTGCGTGGCGTCGGGCGAGGGATGGGTTCGGGCCGAGCGCGAGTTGCGTCAGGGCGGGGAGTTCGGCCACTCCGCGCCGGGCGAGTTCGAACTGGGCCTCGAGCCGCACCCGTCGATCCGCATGCGCGAGCAGGGTGCGGAGATTTACCGAAGGTTGATCGGCCACGCCTTGGGCCAGGATCGAGCGGACCTCGGTCGAGAGGGTGACGTCGGCCGGGGACAGGGGCGTCGAGGGCGTGATGCGATGGATGCGCCCCTTCATCGGCTGGCCCCAGCCCGCGACCCAGTCGAGCACGTAGACCGCTCCGTCGGGCCCGAAGTCGATGTCGGTGGACCAGCAGTTCCAGAGGAACTTCGACTTGGAGGCGACCTCGTAGGAGGCGCCGCGGGGCTTCACGGTGTAGGACCAGATGCCACCCGGGAAATCGCAGTGGAGGAAGGTGTCCTTCAGCAGCGGGCCAAAGCCGGTTCCCGGATAGAACGCGAGTCCGCTCGGGCCTTGGCTGACGGTGCCGGCGAGGGGAAGGATGTTGTCCTGACCGCCCTTCCAGAGTTCTTCCTGCACCCAGGGCCCGAACCCCTCGTGATGCTGGTAGCTCGCGCGCCAGCCGTAGTCGCCGTCCTCCACGAGGTGCAGCACGCGGCAGGGATCGGCGCCGGCCGTGTCGTTGTCGACCGTCCAGAGATTGCCGTCGTCGTCGAAGGCCAGTTCTTGGGGATTGCGCAGGCCGATGCAGAAGACTTCCAGGTTCCGGCCATCGGGTTCGCATCGGAGGACGGCGCCCATGTCGGGCAGGTCGATGACGCGACCCTCGCGATTGGTGATGTGCGCGCCACGGTCGCCAAAGCTCATGTAGAGCCGTCCATCCGGGCCGAAGATCAGTCCGTGAAGGTCATGGCCGGAAACACCGACGTGAACGCCGAAGCCATTGGCGAGCGATTCGCGCCTCGGGCTTTCACCGGGCGTCGCAGGGATGGAGAGCTTCCAGAGGTTGGGGATGTTGGCGAAGTAGATGGTGTCGCGCGTCGCCAACACGCCCGCGGCGGTGCCATCAGCCGCCGTGTTGAAGCCGGCCGCGTGAACGGAGGAGTGATCGGCCACGCCATCGCCGTCGCGGTCCTCGACCAGTCGGACGATCTCGGAGTCGCGCGTGAGGAACTCGGGATCGATGGCGTCGAACTGGGATTCCAGGAACGCGGATCGCTCCGACACGTTGCGGAACGAGAGGTCATTGAGCAGCCAGTTGGTCTTCTGGGTGATGTCGAAGATCGATCGCGCCCAACGGTGGGATTCCGCGATCCAGGCTCGGCCCTTCGGATCGATGTGAAAGGCCACGCCGTTGGAGAGCTGGGGTTCCACGGCCCACACCTTGAGGGAAAGCCCCGGCGCCAGCTGGAACTTGGATGCCGCGTCCGTCGCGTTCGTTGCGTGCTGGCCCAGCAGCGACGCCGCTGAAGCTACCGCAGAGAGGATTGTGATCGTGGACCGAAACCAACGCATGCGGACAGGCTAGGGATTGGAGACGTTTTTACAACGGCGACGGGGGCGCCAGCGGCGGAACCGGCGGCCAGCGGCGGAACCATTTTCCAACGGCGACGCAGCGGCGCGGCGTTGTTTTGATGCGCGTGGGTGGGTGTGGTCGGGTCTTAACCGTATCCATGCAGCAGGATTCTCACGCGGAGCCGCGGAGAGCGCGGAGAGAGAGGCCGGTCACGAGTATTCCGACGTCGGCAACTGGTCACCCAACGGTGACGGACCGGCTCGCCATCCAAGTGTCCTTTTCCCTCCGCGTCTCCGCGTCTCCGCGTGAACCTGTCCCCCTCAATCGCATGATTATGGCTTAGAGCGGAATGTCCAATCGGGTGAATCGTCCGTGCTCTTCGAGCCACCCCCGACAACGCCTGCCTGCCCCCCCGCCGCGTCGCCGCGCCGACGTTGGAAAATGCTCTCGCCGCGTCGCCGCTGGGAAGAACGCCGCTGGGCAAATCAATGACGCAACTCAATGAACCGGCTCTCACCGGGCGGAACGTCTACCTGGATGGGCGCATTGGTCGCGTAGCCGGCGCCGGTGAGCCACTCCGCGACGCGGCGGGGCGCGAAGCGCGGCTTCAGGATGACGTGGGCGACGACCTCCGGGAACACGCGGGCCGGGGTGCGACCGGTCTTCACGACGCCGTCGTTGTTCACGAGTTCGATCACCCACCCAGCCGCGTTGCGGTTGATCTGGTACTGGATGGGGTCGCCCTCGACTCCGATCGGTTGGAGTTCCGACGCGAGTTGCATGAGTCGTTCGTCGGCGATGGCGGCGGGGCGGCGCGTCTCGGGGTTCTGCCACGGTTCGAGGACCTCCACCGTTCCCGCGGACCGCAGCCGATCGATTGCCCCGGGCGGCATCGCGGCGACGTGGCGCGGATGCAGCAGCAACCGGCTGCCGGCGCGAACTGCCGTGTGGAGTTCCTGGATGAACCGGGCGGGGAACTCGATCTCGCCGGCGAGAAGGATCGCCGGGTACCGGCCCATATGCGCCCCGGTGACCGTCGAGAGGGCCACGTCGGCCAGTTCGCCATGGCGGGTCGGATTCAGGTAGCGCGCCTCGGGGTTGGACGGATTGCCCGGCACTGGGAGCCGACGCGCACTGTGGTAGAGCTGCACTTCGAGGAGGTCGGTGACTTCCTGGTCGGCCGGTGTCCGGGGCAAGACCCCCCAGGTCAGACCCTGATAGCCGTTGTACCCGGCGAGGTGATCGAGGACGACGAGCAGCGGCGTGTGTGGATTGCCGCGGTCGTGGGAACGCATGAATCGGAAGGCTTCGGCCGCCGCTTCGCCGTGCGACGTCAGTTCCCACGGCGCGCGACTGCTCGTGAAGAAGCTGTTGAAGCTGTTCTCCGGCGTCACCATGGCGGCTCCGGCGAACCACGCGTGACGCCACAGACGCAGGTAAAGGCTCAGCGAATGCCCGGCGTCGAGGCCCTGCGCGGTCGGGCTGTTGGTGTCTAGGGGACCGTGGGTGGTGACGGCGTTCCCGAACCACGGGCTCACCTGCACCGTCCACGGGACGTTCCACTGCCGGGAAGCTCCGCGGGCGAACGCGAACTTCGATTGGGTGAACCCGATGTTCTCCCCGACCTCGAGTCCGATCACCGAGGCGCCCCATTCAGCGGCGTAGGCCTCGTAGTGCGAATGGCCGGTGACGCTGATCAGGCGCCCACCCTTGGCCTGCCGATGCCACAGGTAATACGCCTGCAACTGGTCGTGGCACTCGCGTCGGGTCGTGGGTTTCGGGTCATAGCCCATGCTGTCGACCGGCTTCAGGAACAGATCCTTCTGCGACTCGAAGTCCGCGCCGAGCACGGCCTTCATCCAGCCGGCATCGGAACGGAGCCGATGGAAGTGATATCCCCATTCGCCGAGTTGGATGGCATTGAACACGCCGGCCTGGTCAAGCACGCGCACCGCCGATTCATCCTCGCGGCCCAGCACGCTGGTGCTGCCCTGGAGTTGCATGCGGCCACCGTCGGGCGGGTAGAGGATGACGGGCCACCCGAGCTTCGCGAGATACTCAAAGGCCGGACGCGACCCCGCGACCGCGGACGGACCCGGATCGAAGGCCGACGCCAGATGCCGCTCCCGCAGGACGGTGACGAGTGACTCGAGTTCCTTGGGATCGCTGGGACAGGCGTACAACGAGAAGTGGAAATTCGTCGTGCCCGGCAACAGCCGCGGCTCCGGCGGCGAAGCCTTGGACCACGCGGGTGCGTTGGTATCCGCCGACGCGGCATGCCCGACCATCACTGCCGCCGCGCAGATCGCCGCAACCGCACCTTTCCCCGCCAACGCCCATCGACTTCGCATCCCGGCAGCGTTCCCAACCAAGGCGAGTCGTGGAAGGCCCGAATCGGGTGGGGAAGGGAGGGAAGAGATTTCGCGCGAAGCCGCGAGGGCGCGAAGGAACGCGGGACGTGAACGTCTCCTCCGGGTCAGGTCACGGGCGGAGGAGGCGGTAGTAGGATCCGGCCGAAGTCGCGGGCTGGTCGAGGGTGGCGGTGGGATTTGCGGTGAGGGAGGTGACCTTGGTCCAGGTCTTGAGGTCGGATGAGCGTTGCAGGTCGTAGGTGCCGTCGCCTCCGGTGACGGCGATCCGTACCTGGGCGGAGGGAAGTGCTGAGAGTGTCAGGGACGGGCGGTTGGCCTGCACCTGCACGAGCACCGGGGTGCTGTCGGCCGAGGCTCCGAGGTTGTCGATGGCCCGGGCGATGAGGCGGTGGGTGCCGAGGGTGGTCGGGTCGACGGAGAGGTACGAGTCGGCTGCGGCGACCACCGGGATGGACGGGGGCGGGGTGGTGCTGGGGGCGGCGAAGATCTCCACGGAGTCGAAGGCCTCGGCGGTCCGGAGGGCCTGGGCGCTGCCGACGCCGAAGAGTTCCTCGGCGCTGGTGATCGTGGCGAGGCGGGCGTCGATGAACTGGCTCTGGGCGAGAAGGTGGACGGTCAATGCCCGGTAGAAAATCCGTTCGGCCGCGACCAGCCCGATGGCGTTGGGGAGCCCGGCCGCCAACTGGTAGAATGCGCGGTTGATGATCGAGCTCTCGTCCACGCTAGTCGGGCGGCCTCGCCCGAAGGAGCGAGGATGGCGAGTTCCGGGGCCGAATGTGTTGCTGTCTGGCCTCCGGGAAAGCGGACCTTGGTGAGGGTCGCCGCCTGGGCCGCCGTGACCGCCGGCTCGATCGATGCCAGTGCGGGCGGTGGCTCCAAGGTCGACTCGACACAGGTCAGGTGACCGTGGATGTCGATGTGGGCGAGCAGTTCGCATCCGATCAGACGAAGCCCCTGATGGCGTTGCTGGAACCGCAGGTGGGTGAACCCGAGTGCATCGGCTTCCTCGCGGATCAGTTCGAGATCGGTGTGGGGATCCGTCATCTGGAACAGGTCCCGGTATTCCTGGATGAAGTTCTGGACGACCCGACTGGGGTGGAGTCCGGCGGCGGGTTGGGCGTTTCGGACGGAGGTGGTTTCCAGAGCGGTACCCGACACCTGCCGGGGAAGGCCGTTTTCGCGCCAGTGAATCCGGGCGTCTGGTGGTACGGGGATCGATCGGTTGATCGGTGCGGCCGCGGGTTGTGGGGGCGTTGGCCCGGGGCGGTTCCGCCTCGACTCGACCCAGCGACCGATCCGCGCCCCGATCTCCGACTCAAACGGGGTGGGCTGGCGTTGCCGGGCGATGGTCTCGCTGGCGGTGATCCCGGAGACGGAGTGCCCAAAGGCCGAACTCACCCGCTCGGCCGTGTCGATGTCCTGCGCGAGCACAAGGCCCGAGGCGATCACGACCCCGATCGAAAGCAGCAGGCGAAGATGTCCGGGTCTCATGTCCTGCATCACACGCAAGGCGACCGCGTGTGTCAACGCGACCCTTGGGGGAAGGGAGTAGCCGACGGGGCGCATTCCGCCACTACTCCCGCGTGAGAACAGGAGCGGGGTGGCGACGTCCTCGTCGCCTTGGGAGAGGGCATGGGAAGGCAACGGGGACGTTGCCGCTCCGAATGGGATGAGGAACGGGGTGGCGACGTCCTCGCCGCCTTGGGAGAGGGCATGGGGAGGCAACGGGGACGTTGCCGCTCCGAATGGGATGAGGAGCGGGGTGGCGACGTCCTCGTCGCCTTGGGAGAGGGCATGGGGAGGCAACGGGGACGTTGCCGCTCCGAATGGGATGAGGAACGGGGTGGCGACGTCCTCGTCGCCTTGGGAGAGGGCATGGGAAGGCAACGGGGACGTTGCCGCTCCGAATGGGATGAGGAACGGGGTGGCGACGTCCTCGTCGCCTTGGGAGAGGGTATGGGAAGGCAACGGGGACGTTGCCGCTCCGAATGGGATGAGGAACGGGGTGGCGACGTCCTCGTCGCCTTGGGAGAGGGCATGGGGAGGCAACGGGGACGTTGCCGCCCCGATCGAGAATGGGATCTGGGCCTCGTTGAAGTCGGCCGGAAAACTGGAGGCTTGCGCCGGGTTGGGGGTTCAACGTGCAATTGGCGGATGGATTCCTCCTCCCCGAACGGGGCCAAGCCATCCCTGATGTCGATGCCGGAAATGCCGCGGGTGCTGCCATTCGTGATCTTCCTGGCGGTGGGTGCGCTGGCGGGAAAGGCGTTCACCGGATCGGAGTATTGGTTGTACGCAGCGAAGACCCTGGGTGTCGGGGCGCTCTTGTGGATGTGGCGTCGGCGACTGCCGGAGATGCGGTGGGCGTTTAGCATCGAGGGAGTCGTGGTGGGCGTCGTGATCGCGGTGCTGTGGCTGGGGTTGTCGGGTCGGATTCCGTCGCTGGGCCGGACGTGGGACCTGATCCGGGAGGCGACGGGTGGGCCGACGGCACCGACGCCGAAGGCGATGGAGGCCTGGAACCCGGTGGCGTTCTTTCAGGGGCAACCCTTGCTGGGATGGGCGTTCGTGATGATCCGGGTGCTGGGACGGTCGCTGGTGGTGCCGGCGCTGGAGGAGGTCTTCTACCGCTCGTTCATGTACCGCTACATCGTGAAGCCTGAGTTCGAGTCGGTGGCGCATTCGACCTTCCACCTGGCGGCGTTCGCGGTGACGTCGGCGTTCTTCGGGCTTTCCCATACCGATCATTGGGTTCCGGGGCTGCTGTGCGGGATGTCCTATCAATGGCTCGTGATCAGGAAGGGGCGTCTGGGTGACGCGATGCTGGCCCATGCCATCACCAATCTCGTCATCAGCGGGTACGCGATCGGGACGAACCGGTGGGAGTTCAGCTGATGGCAGGTGACGCCGACCTTCCGGCATCGGGCCGCGAAGGATTGCCTCCCTGCGTCCTTCACGAGGACGACGACCTGCTGGTGGTGAACAAGCCGGCCGGCTGGAACACCCACGCGCCTTCGCCGCATGCCGGTGAAGGGATCTATGACTGGCTGAGGAATCGGGAGCCGCGATGGGCGCGACTCTCGATCCTGCATCGGTTGGACAAGGAGACGAGCGGGGTCCTGGTTTTTGGAAAGGGCGAGCGGGCGAACCGTTCGTTGACCGCGCAGTTCACCGATCGGGACATCTCGAAGGAATACCGCCTGCGGGTGGCGAATGCCCGTTGGGTGCCGTCCGGCGCGGTCCGGGCCGAGCGGATGGAGGGAGGCGGATGGTGCGTGACCTCGTGGCTGGAACGTTCGGGGGAGATGCAGGTCAGCCGGTCGAGCGGCATGCCAGGCAAGGAGGCGGTGACGGAGTTCGAGCCGGTTTCGGCGACGGAATGGATTGCTCGGCCGCAGACCGGCCGGACGCATCAGATCCGGGTCCATGCGGCGGCCATGGGAGCGCCGATCCTCGGAGATCGGCTTTACGGCGGGGCGGTCTCGACGCGGGTGTGGTTGCATTCGGGACGGATCGAGTTTGCGCATCCGGAAGACGGGCGTCGGGTCGAGTACGTGGCACCGTCGGGCTTTGACGGCAGGGACGATTCCGTGAGCCAGCGGTTGGCGGCGGCGATGTTCGTGGCATCCGAGACCGATGCGTTTCGCGTGTTGCACGGCGAATCGACGGGGACGCCGGGCGTGTACGCAGAACGGTTGGCGGACCGGTTGCTGGTGCTGTCCGAGGGCGAGGTTTTGCCGGGAGAGATCGAACGGCATCTGGGCGGATGGAAGCCGGCCGGGATCCACCTCAAGCGATGGCGAAGGGATGTCCGGCTGAAGACGGTGCAGGAGACGTCGCCGGTGCTGGTGTCGGGTCCGGAGGCGCCGGCGCGTTTCGGGATCCGGGAGAACGGCGTGCGATACGAGGTGTCGCTGACGGAGGGGTACAGTTACGGGTTGTTCCTGGATCAGCGGGACAACCGGCGGCGGTTGTTGCGCGGGCATGTGGCGGCGGCGTTCCCGTTCCTGGAAGGTGGGTTGAAGGGGCGGGAGGTCCTGAACTGTTTTGCCTACACGGGCGGGTTCAGCGTCTGCGCGGTGATGGCCGGAGCGCGGGCGACCACGCTGGACCTTTCGCGCAAATACCTGGACTGGGCCCGGCGCAACTTCGAGTTGAACGGGCTGGATCCGGCCGCGCACGACTTCATCTATGGCGACTGCTTCGATTGGATGCGTCGGTTGGCCAAGCGGGGGCGTCGGTACGATGTCGTGTTGCTGGATCCGCCGACCTTCTCACGCTCGAAGGAGAGCGGGGATTTCCGGGTCGAGTCGGACTATGGGCGGTTGGTGACGCTGGCCGCGGGCCTGATTGCTCCGGGTGGAATCCTGTTCGCATCGACCAATGCCGCCCGTCTGGAGCCGGAACGGTTCCTGGCCGACGTGCGTGCGGGATTGGCGGCAGCGGGGCGTCGGATCGTTGCCGAGCACTACGTTCCGCAGCCGCCGGACTTCCCGGTGAGCCGCGACGAGCCGGCGTATCTCAAGACCAGTTGGCTCCGGCTGGACTGACCCTGGGAGCCTGTGCGGTCACGACGGGAGGGCCGGGAAGCACCCCGAGCGTGACCGTGTCGGACCAGTCGATGCCGCCGGGGAGGTCGATATGGAGTTCGATGGTCCAGATCGTGCGGTTGTCGGTTTCCCAGAAGGTGGGGCAGGCGTTGGAAGGGATCTCGACTTCGCCGGTCCAGGTGGCACCGGCACCCAGCACGGAAGGTGAACCGGGTCCCACGAGGGCAGCGGTGGACTCATGGTGTTTCTGGGTGTTGGTGCGGCGGTTCTTTCCCGTGCCGCGCGCCGTGGTCTCCTGCCATCGCAGGATGGCCTTGGCCGAACCAGGGACGAGCCCGGCATTGGGCCGGGCCTGCAGCTGGATCCGGACCTTGTCGCCGGGGCGCGGTTGGAGCGGTTCCACGGTGACCTGGACCTTGCCGAGGCGACGTTCGGCCAGGCGGCGGGGAACCCGGAATCCGACGATCAGGCCAGCGACCGGGATGGCCATGAAGACGGAGCCGAAGATCACGGTGCCCCAGTCGCGCTGCCGGTATCCAAGGAGGGCGATGAGGAGTCCGGCGAGGCCCATGCATCCAAAGATGATGCTGATGGGCTTGGCGTTGGCGGGAGTGGGCTGGCTGCTGTCCGGACCGAGGGTGGGGTTCTCGGATCCGAACTGGTAGGGCTGCCGGGCGTCCGGGTTGGGCAGCAACGGAATCGTGACCTGACACTTGGGATCGATGGCC
Source organism: Limisphaerales bacterium (assembly GCA_965284395.1). Classification (GTDB taxonomy): domain Bacteria; phylum Verrucomicrobiota; class Verrucomicrobiia; order Limisphaerales; family UBA9464; genus UBA6176. The sequence goes on from OZ260084.1 coordinate 4,473,851, forward strand.
CAGTTGATGTCGACGCGGGCCTCGATGAACCACTCGACCTGGAAGGTGGCGGCCTGATGCGAGACCGGGCCGTTGGGAAGCGTGAGTTCGAAGGGGAGGTGCATCGAACCCGGGACCGTGCCGGTGTGGAGCGTGGCCTTGTGGACCGTCATGCTGCCGGGATTCCCGCCGCCACGGACCCGCCAGGTCAGTTCGAGCAGGACGGCCTTGGCCTCGATCGGCCCGGCCGCCTGGATCTGCACGGTACCGCGGACGGGTTCGAGACCGCGGTAGGTATTGGTCGGATCGAGCGTGATCCGGACGTCGCAGTTTGCCATGGCGGGGTGAGTTTGCCGGGGGCGGGCGGGAACGGGCGATCCGTCTTCGGGCGGATGGGTGGAGGGCGATGCTCCGTTGCAGAACAGGAACGGAGTGGCGACGTCCTCGTCGCCTTGGGAAGGGACTTGGGAGGGCAACGAGGACGTTGCCGCTCCGGTTGACGCGGGGGCAGTGTCGAGAGGCGCCGCACGAGGGCGCGCGGGGAGGCTTCGGGAGATGTTTTGGTGGGCCATGGATGGAGCGATTCGAGAGCGTCCATTTGCATACATTGAAAAGCTATGTATGGTCGGGGGTCGGAGCACAGAGCAACACCCTTGAGACTAAGACTCCATCCAACCGTCCGTTCGGCGCGTCGCCCGCTGGTTCCACCCTCAACTGGCCGCCCTCCTGATGCTGCTGAGCATCGGGCAGGTCGCCGTGGGATCCGGCTACCAACTCGTGGCCGACAATCCGGTGATCGAAGCCGACGAGAACCGCTCACGAATCGCGCTGTCGGTTCGGTTGGAGCCGTGGCTGAATCGGGAGCCGGTGACGGTGCGTTTCGCGGCCGTGGGCGGAACGGCGCGGGAGGGGATCGACTATGAGCTGCCGGAATCGACGGTCGTGCTGGAACCGTACGTGCCTTGGGGCCTGGTTTTCCTGAATCTGATCTCGGACGGGGTGGAGGAACCGACGCGCGACCTGTTGATCGACGCGAGCATCGATGGATCCACCAACGCTCCGATCCGGATCGAGGTGCGGATCCTGGACGGGGATTCGCAGGGGAAGGTGGGTTTCGTCTCGACGCGCTTCTCGGTGAACGAGGCGGCACCGCAGGGGTACGCGGAGATCTCCTTCTGGAGGACGCAGGACGTGAAGCGGGAGGAAGTCGTGACGTGCCGGATCGAAGGGCAGGACTTTGGCTTGTCGGTGTTGGGCGGCACGAACGTGCTGATGGCTCGGTTCGGGCCTGGGGATTCACGGGCCTACTTGAAGATTCCGCTGGTGAACGATTCGTTGCCGCAGGGCGATCGGGACCTCCGGTTATCCATCGTCGGTGCCGAGACGTAGCTCGGACTGATCGGGGAGTTGTCGGAGGCGGTGCTGACGATCGCGGATGATGACACGACGCGGGCGGAGGAATCGTTGCTGATCCGGGATTGGGTGAACGACGGGATCCGGGGCGTGATGATCACGACCCGCGTGGCGCGGGGATTCCAGCAGCGTTTGGAGTATTCGGACAAGGGGTTGGAAGGACCGTGGGGAATCCTGACGGTATTGCTGGGGCAGGACGGAGAATCATATGCCTTCGACCAGTATGAGGAATCGTTTGGGATGCGGATGTACCGGTCCGTGCCGCCGGAGCCGTTGGAGCTGACCCTGCCGTGGTGATTGACGCTCCCGCGATGTCTGGCAACGTTGTCAGTCATGAGTGGCGTCACCATATTCACCCTGCGCGACCTCAACCGGCAGCCGGCAAAGGTTCTCGAGGCAGTTCGCAAGTTCGGGATCGCGGAGGTGCGCACCCGGAAGGGTGAGGTTTTCACCGTGTCTCCCAAGGCAGCCTCCGCGGTGCGACGACCGTCGAAGCGGATTCCCGATTTTGAAGGACTTTGGAAGAAGCAACGAGATGCCGGTCACATCGTGCCTCCAACGCTGGAGGACGAGCGGATCAACCGGATCATCGCGGGTGAGGAATGAGCATCGGGAGTCCTGCACGTTGCTTCGGCTGTGGTGCTGCGAGCGGAGCGGTTCATCTCGTTGGATGCCAAGGCGAATGAGTTGGCCCGGAGGGTTGGACTGGAGACATGCGTTGAGGAATGAAGGGCCGATGTGGAGCCCGCCAGTTGCGGCGTGCACTGATTCTGAAGTAGGCAGTTTATCTATCCGCAGATGGCGCCGATTGCGCAGATGGACAGGAGGCAATCGCCGGCTGCGTCCCCTACGCCGGAGGCGTTGCAGCCGGTAGCCCCGGGTGCGAAGCAACCCGGGGACACACGCCCCCAGCGGATTATTACCCCGGAGGGGTTGCAGCCGCCCAACCCATGGCACCCCTGCCGGGGTTCGGCCATCACCCCCCATTCCCCGGGTGCGTGCTTCGCACGAGCCGGGGTCGACTGGCTTGCGGATGGATGCGTCTTTGGACGCCGGGTGAGGGCACCCGGCCTACAGAGGGAGAGGGCAGCCTTGACGCCGGGTGAGGGCACCCGGCCTACAGAGGGAGAGGGCGCCCGGCCTACAGGTGGGGCTTCAAACTTGAAACTTCAAACTCCGCGCTCCTCAGTCATTCAGTGGCTGGGTGGAGCGGAGGTAGGCGAATAGGTCGCGGACCTGTTGGTCGGAGAGTTCCGAGAGGAGGCCCTCGGGCATGAGGCTCGAGGGCGAGGGCTCGAGTGTGGCGAGGTCCTTGGCATTGATGGGAACCGTCTGGCCGTCGAGGGTGCGGAGGACGACCCGGGCCGCGTCCTGTTCGACGATGAAGCCGTTGAGCAGGCGGCCGTCGCGGGTCTCCGCCATCATGCCTTGGTAGCCTTCGCGGATCTCGGCACCGGGATTGACGATGTTGAGGAGGAGGTTGGGTAGGTCGGTGCGTTGGTAGGTGGTGAGGTCGGGGCCGATCTCACCCCCGCGGTTGAAGAGTCGATGGCAGCTGGCGCAGCGGTCGATGAACAGCTTCTTCCCGGGGTACGGATTCCCGGTGGAGACGTCGATGACGCCGGCGAGGCGTTGGATTTCCTTCTCCAGTTCTGCGGAGGCGGGCTGTCCGAGGCGGGGCCAAAGTTTTGCCGTGAGGCGCGAGGTGTCGTCGCCGCGAAGAGCTTTGAGGCGCCGGGCGACATCGATTGGGATCGATGCGATGGGGATGGTCCCGGAGTCGATGGCCCGGAGGAGTTGGACGGCCCAGGTGGGGCGCGTTGTGAGCGTGCCGAGCGCGGCTGTGCGGACGTCGGCCGGGAGGGCTGGAAAGGCTGCGACAATGTCGGTGCCGACGACCGTTTGGTCAAAGGACTGGAGTGCGCCGAGTGCGGCGCGTCGGAGGTCGGAAGATTTGGAGTCGCGGACGAGGGCGAGGAGGGCGGGCAGGGCGGGTTCCTGCCGGGTCTCGCCGAGGACCTGGACGAGTTGGAGCCGGCGAGGGGCGTCGGTCTTCTCGTCCTGGATGCGTTGGATGGCCTGTTGGATCGAGGAGGCGTTGCCGCGTCGGATCCCGATGAGCAGCGAATTGGATCCGGCCTTGTCCATGGCATCGACGAGTTCGGCGGGCAGGCCGGCGAGGGGGCGGCCTTGCGAGGCTTCCTCGAAACCCTGGGTGAGCCGGGCGGTTTGGGCTGCGCCAGGGGAACGCTGGAACAGGGTGGCAAGGGCGAGAAGGTCGTCGCGTCGGCCGGTGGCGGCGAACCGGCGGGCGACGCGGTGGAGGAGGTGGTTCTGGACGATCGGGGAGCGCCAGAGTTCAGCATCCGAGAACAGGCCGAGGACAGCCTGACGGTCTCGTTCGCAGTGCTGTTCGATGGTCCACCAGAGCATCAGGGGTTGGCGGGGATCGCCGGCATCGCGGTCGTGCGCGAGGAGGGCCTTGACCACGGCCATGGCCTGGGCAGCGGGGAGGCGGCGGGCGGTCGATGCGAATTGCGAGCGGGCTTCGACGTCGGGTTCGTTGGCCGCCTGTTCCGCGATGACGGCTGCGAGACCGGGACTCACCTGGCGGGTATCGCCCTTCAGTCGGGCCGTCCAGAGCCGGACCTGAGGGTTGGGGTGGCGCAGGGTCTGGGCGGCGAGGGCGTCGTCGAGGAGTCCCACCCGATGCGCGGCCCAAAGACCTTCGAGTGCGAGGTCGGGGCCGCCAGCCGCGGGTTGGGTGTTGAGCAGCGCGGCGAGGGCTTTCTGGACAGCGGCATCCTCGGACTGCGTGAGGAGGCGGAGCGCCTCCTGGCGGACGAAGCGGTTGGTGTGGGTGAGGTGTGCGAGGAGCGTGGCGGGGGTCGGGTTCCGTCCCGGTACGACCGTGCGGCCCGGCGGTGTCTCCTTGCGGCGGAGGCGGTAGATGCGGCCGTTGGAGGCATCCATCTGGCCTTCGTGGTTCCGGTAGTGGTTCACCTGGCGGTCGTACCAGTCGCAGACGTAGAGCGCGCCGTCGGGGCCGAGCTTGATGTCGACGGGGCGGAAGAAGGCATCGGTGGATCGGACGGGATGGCCGAGGTCGCGGGTGCGGAAGGTGGATCCGTCGCGGGAGATCTCGGACATCACGATCCGACCCTGGAGGGGTTCGACGCCGAACAGGCGGCCCTGGTAGGCCTCGCCGAGGGCGCCGGAGTCGTAGATCACGAAGTTGTGGGTGAAGCGATCGACGTCGGGGTGGGGGATCGCGGGGAAGTAGCCGTAGGCATGGGGATTCGAGAGCGGGCCGTGCTTGTCGAAGCCCTTCTGGAGATAGGCGCCTTGTTGGTAATGGAAGCCGCGGGTGTTGCCGCCGTTGTGGCCGGAGAAGATCCGTCCGGCGGAATCGAACTCGAGTCCGAAGGCGTTTCCGCCGCCTTCGCTGAACACCTCGTAGACGCGCCGTTCCGGGTGGTAGCGCCAGATGTTCTGGCCCTGGGAATAGATCGGCTTGGCGTTGAGCGGGCGGCCTTCGGCGGAGTGGACGAGGATGTTGCCGGTGACCGTGGAACCCTGGCAGCCGTAAAGCCACCCATCCGGTCCCCAACGCAGCGAGTTGGCGACCGAATGGGTGTCCTCCAGCCCGAATCCCGAAAGGCGGACCTCCGGGTCACCATCGGGTTTGTCGTCGTGATTGGCGTCCGGATAGAAGAGCAGGTAGGGCGGGTTCAGGACCCAGACGCCGCGGCGATCGAAGGCGACGCTGGTAGCGATGTTCAGTCCATCGACGAAGACCGAGTGGCGGTCGAAGGTGCCATTCCCGTCGGAGTCCTCATGGATGCTGATGCGGTCGGCGCCCTTGAAGTGATTTGGAGGTGGAGGAGGGACCTTGTCGTAGACGGCGCGCCAGAAGTTGTCGCGGGAGACCATCTTCAGGCCGGCGGGGTGCGGGTATTGGCGGTACTCGACGACCCACATCCGGCCGCGTTCGTCGAACGTCAGGAAGACGGGTTGGGCAATGTCCGGTTCGGCGAGGACCTGGTCCCAGGCGAGGTCCGGGGAGACCTCGAAACGGCGGGCGGCCTCGGCAGGGGGGAGAGGATCGAGTTGCGGTGCGGGAGTGGGCTTGGCGGTTGCCGACGTTGGGGAAGCCGTCGGAGTGGGGGTGGTGGAGGCCGAGGGCTTGGAGGCGGGCGCGGGCGGGATGAACTCGTCGAGGGCCCAGAGGATGCCGTTGAGGAGGAGACGCTGGAAGGCGGGGTCGGCGAAGTCCTCGGGGCTTCCGAGGGAGGTGTAGAAGACGCGGCGGTTATCGCGGGTGTTGACCCAGGCGACCGGTTCGACTTCGGAGGTACGGTCCTCGGTCTGGCCGCGGAGCAAGGGCGTGACGGTCCGGAAGAGCTTCCGGTTGCGATAGAGGTGGGACGTGAACTTCAGGGTGGCCGGGACGCCGGTGAGCACCGGGTGACCGGCGGCTTCGGGAACGACGGACACGATCGTGTCCTTGCCGGGTCCCTTTCCGTAGTGGTCCTGGTAGTCTCCGCCGAGGATCTCCTCGTCGAAGTTGGGCCAGGTGCGGTCGGTGGTGTTGGTCTGTCCCCGGAGTTCGAAGGCGTGGCTGGCGGTGCGAATGCCGACGATGGGCTTGCCGGCGGCAACGTGGTCGCGGATGGCCTGGATCATGCCGGCGGGTGGGCTCCGGCGGCGGACGCTGAGGATGAGCAGGTCGGATTTGCGGATGGCTTCCCAGTTCCTGAATTCGTTGTCGCCGTCCTTGGGCGAGGCCGAGACCATCTCGAAACGGTAGCCACGGATGGCCAGTTGATTCCGGGCGAACGCAGGAAGCGTTTCCCAGGTGCGGTACTCGTTCTCGCCGATGACGAAGGTGACGCGCTTGGGCTTGTCGCCCTGGAAGCGGAACTCGGGTTTGGCGAGGAAGTCGGAACTGGTGATGCTCGGGCACCAGAACTTCTCGATGTGCTCGACGACGAGTTCGGTGCCGCGGAAGTGGGAGACGAAGGGGCGTTTGCGGTGGTTGTATATCGAGTCCGTCATGTCGCGGACGAGCACGACGTTCTGGCCCTGACGGATCATCTGGCGGATCGAGAAGGGGCGGCCGAGGACGCACATGTTGATGTGGACGCCCATGACGATGACGTTGGTGATGCCGCGCTGGCGCATCAGGTAGAAGGCCTCGGAGGAATCGGTGACGGCGTCGCCCGGTTGGATCTGGATGGCGGGGTGCTGGCGGGACCAGGCCTTGAAGGAGGGACAATCGGGGCAACCGTCGCATCCGCCATCCGAGTCATCGATGGGCAGGGGCGCTTCGACGTCGGGCTTGAGGGAACACCAGCCTTCGAGGGGAATCGTGGTGGGGACCTTGGGGGCGGACTGGGCGAGCTTCCGGCCCGGATGGTCCTTGTAGAAGTCCATGGTGTCGGACGGACAGTGGATGATCAGGCAACCCTTGGCGCGGGCGGCCTGGATCATCTCATTCATGCGGGGGGCCATCTCGCCGACTCGTTCGGTGGCGTCGGGGCAGTGGTGCTTGTCCCACATGTCGCAGACGACGACGGCGGTGCGGGTGGATTCCCACTGGGCGGTGGCATTGTGGATGGCCCAGTCGTTGGTGTCCTTCCTGGAGCGTAAGCGCGAGCGGGTGCTGAGTTGGAGGGGATCGGCCACCGCCGGCAGCGATGCCGCCGCGACAAATGCGAGGAGGGCGAACCAACGGGCGAGGCCTTGGATGGACATCCGATGAGCGTAGCGGGGTTGGTACCGTGGCAGCAACGGGAAGCAGGGCGGGGGCGGGAAGGGGTGCGCATCTTCACACTGCCCCCTTTTTAGAACAGGAACGGGGTGGCGACGTCCCCGTCGCCATGGGGAAGGATTTGGGAGGGCAACGAGGACGTTGCCGCTCCGTTTGACACTGCCCCCAGCGAGAGCGTGGATCGTGAACCGCCGCGTGGGGGCACGCAGCCTACAGAATCGCCCGTGGGCGAGTGTCCTCACCAGCCGATGTGAGTAGGGGTCGGTCAGCCGAGGATCTCGGCGATCGAATCGTGGAGGGCGGAGATCATCTTGCGGAGTTCGCCGGGACGGGTGCAGTAGGGCGGCATGAGGACGACGACGTTGCCGATCGGGCGGGTGAGGACACCCCGGCGCGCCATGGCTTCGCAGACGCGGATTCCAGCGCGGGCTTCGAGTGGGAAGGGAGTCCGCTTCCGCCAGTCAGCGACAAGTTCTATGCCGGCAACGAGGCCCACCTGACGGACGTCGCCGACGGAGGGTCGTAGCCAGAGCGTTGCCAGGCCGGCGGTCAGTTGCCGGGCGAGGGATTCCCGGGTGCGACGGGAGGTCGAGGGTCGCAGCAGCGCGAGGCTTTCGCGGGCGACGGCGCAGCCGAGGGCGTTGCCGGTGTAGCTGTGGCCGTGGAAGAAGGTGCGGAACTCGGCGTACTCTCCGAGAAAAGCGTCGAAGATGGGCTGTGTCGCGAGTGTGGCAGCAAGTGGCAGGTATCCGCCGGTGAGTCCCTTCGCGAGCGCCATCAGGTCGGGGACCACGCCTTCGGATTGCCCGGCAAAGAGTGAATCGCCTCCGGTCCGGCCGAATCCGGTCATGACTTCGTCTGCGATGAGGAGGGATCCGTGGCTGCGGACGAGGGAGGCGACGCGTGGAAGCCAGCCTTCGGGTTGGGCGATCATGCCGGCGGCACCCTGCATGCGGGGCTCGTACACGAACGCCGAATAGGGGCGACGGTCCTTCGCCGCCCGCTCCAGTCGGGTGGCCACGGCATCGACGCATTCCCACTGGCACCTTCGGTAGGAGCGGGCATCGGCGCGTTCCGGCTTCGCCCGGTTGAAGGGGCATCGGTAGCAGTACGGGGACATCACCTTGTCCGCCTTGAAGAGGAGGCCGCCGTAGGCCTTGTGGAAAAGGTCGATGTGCCCGACCGACACCGCGCCGACGGTGTCGCCGTGATAGGCCCCGTCGATGGAGAGGAAGCGGGGTGCGGGCTTCGGGCCGCGGGTGCGACGGGTGAATTCGTAGGCGAGCTTGAGGGCGGTTTCGACGGCGGTGGAGCCGTCGTCGCTGAAGAAGACCTTGGTCAGCGTGGGGTTCGGAACCGGGGCGGGCCCGGAACCCGGCAGGTTGGCGGATTCCACCAATTCCGCCGCCAGACGGGCGGCCGGTTCGCTGGCTAATCCCAAGGCCGAGGTGTGGGCGACCTTGCCGAGTTGACGGCGCAACGCGGCATCGAGGCGCGGATGCCGATGCCCGTGAAGATTCGTCCAGATCGAGCTGTTGGCGTCGAGGTAACGTCGTCCCTCGGTGTCGCGGAGGGTGCTGCCGCGCCCGTGGGTCAGGACGATGGGTTCCGAGCGCAGCCAGTCGCGCATCTGGGTGAACGGATGCCAGACGTGGGCGTGATCCAGGGCGGCAACGGACTGCGGGCGACGGGCCATGTGAGGGGGGAGATTGAAGATTCAAGGTGCAAGTCTCAAGGCGGGCGCGGTGAGCGGTTAGTGGGTGGAGCAATGGCAGTCGGGCTGTAAGGTTGGGATGACGGAGGGTGCGGACAGGATGGACCGGCTGTTTCGGATGCGAACCGGAAATGGCGGATCCGGTAAGCGGCGAGCCCCAACGGGGCGGGCGAAGACAGCCCGGGGCATCGCCCCGGGATTGCCGGCGCGCATCCATGATGAGCCCTGAGAGGGCGTGTCAGGGTTGTTGGGCAAAGAGAGAGTGGTGACAGGCTGGTGCGCCCTTTCAGGGCTTGAGGGTATTTTCCCTTTGGGTCGGGTTCCCAGGGCGGTGCCCTGGGCTTTCTTAGGACGCCCCGTCGGGGCTGGGGGTGTCCGCAGTTCCTTGGACGTTGTGGATCGAGCCTTCAAACTTGAATCTGAAAACTTCAATCTCTCCACCCCCTCCTCAAAAAATCTTCTAAGGAATGTTCTGCCGGGCCGTAGCCTGTGCAGAAGCGCCCGAAAAACATGAGTCCGCCGGAAACCGTGACCCGGGTTGAATGGGTCCGCGAGGCCATGAGCCGCCATGAGGCGGCCCTCCTGAGGTATGCGCAGTCGTTGACGGGGGACCCGGACCTCGCGCGGGACGTCGTGCAGGACACGTTCCTGAAGCTGTGCGAGCAGGAGCCGGAGGAGTTGTCGGATCGACTGGCGCCGTGGCTGTTCACGGTGTGCCGGAACCGGGTGCTGGATGTGGTTCGAAAGGAGCGACGCATGAGCCCGTTGACGGATGTGGACCTGGAAACGCGGGAATCGGCGGGGCCGAGCCCGGCAGCGGCGGCGGCGACGTCGGACGCGGCGACGACGGTTCTGGCCCTGATGGAGGAATTGCCGGTGAACCAGCGCGAGGTGGTGCGGCTGAAGTTCCAGGGGCAAATGAGCTACGAGGAGATTTCGGCGGTGACGGCATTGAGCGTGGGGAACGTGGGTTTCCTGCTGCACACGGCGATCCGCACGTTGCGGGCGCGGATGGAGGCCCTGGAGCGCCCGGGTGGGCGCGGGTTGCGGTCTAGGACGGCTTGAGACTGGAGGAATACCATGAACTTGAATCCTGATTCCCCGGAGATCACGGCGTACGCACTGGGCGAGTTGCCCGCGGCCGAGATGGAGGCGGTGGCGGCGTTGGTGGCAGCCGATCCGGTCCTGCAGGCGGAGGTCGAGGCGATCCGCGCCTGTGCGCGGTCGCTGGAGGCGGAGTTGGCGGCTGAGCCGGTGGCGACGGAGCTTTCGGAGGTCCAGCGCAGCCGGATTGAGGATGCGGCTGGGCGGGGGGCGGAGGAGATCCGAACGGTGACACCGCGGGAACAAGGTGGCCTGTCCGGTTGGTGGCGTTGGCTTTTGCAGCCGCAATGGGGGCTTGGCCTGGCCGGCGCAGCAGCGTTGACCCTCGCCCTCGTGATCTGGCCGCGGGGGGAGACGATCCGGTTGGCGGGCGGAGGAGGCGGATCGGCTGCGGTGGACACCGTAACGAACGCTCCCGTGGTGGATCCGGAGAAGGCGCTGAACCTGCCACGGTATGGACCGCTGCCGGAGGTGGTGGTCGGGAATGCGCGGGTGGGGACGGATAGGGCCAATGGGACCCATGGGACGGAGGGGACGACGCGGGTAGCGCGGGTGGCGCCGGTGACGGCACCGACGCCGACGCCGGCCCCTGCACCAGCGCCATTGCAGCGCAGGAATGAGACCAGCCGGAACCGGCAGGTGTCCTCGGCGCCGGCGTCCGCGCCGCTGCCTGCGGCACCTGTGGCTCCCATGGGCGGTTCGGGCCTGCGAGGGGCCGCCCCTCCGGCGCCCGTGATGACCGCGCCTCAGGCGAGTCCGGCTCCGGGCGTGGCCGGCGGGCAGGACCCCGTCCTGATGAAGCGTTACGGGCTCGTGCCCCGGGAAAAGGCGCAGGCGGAATCCCGCTCTGCGGGAGCGGCGGTTGCGCCTGATGCTTACGAGGGCTCGGCTCTTTCAGCGCGCTATGCAATGCCCCGCCCGATGCCCGGGGTTGGGGGGGAATCCTATGAGCCGCTGGTCGAGAATCCCTTCCGCCTGGTGACAGAGGCCCGGTTGTCGACGTTCGGGATCGATGTGGACACGGCGAGCTACGCGAACGTTCGCCGGTTCCTGACTTCCGGGCAGTTGCCGCCCGCCGATGCCGTGCGGGTGGAAGAGATGATCAACTACTTCCGGTACGCGTATCCCGAGGTCCGTGGCGAGCATCCCATCGCGGCACGGGTGGAAGTGACGGACAGTCCGTGGAAGCCGGGGAACCGGCTGGTGAGGGTGGCATTGAAGGCCCGGGACATTCCACGTCGCGAACGTCCGGCGGCGAACCTGGTGTTCCTCGTGGACACGAGCGGTTCGATGGAACCGGAGAACAAGCTTCCGTTGGTCCAGCGTTCGCTGCGCCTGCTGGCGGGCAACCTGACGGCGCGGGATCACGTGTCGATCGTGACCTACGCTGGCGAGGCCGGCGTGGCATTGCCGCCGTCGAATGGTGGCGAACCCGGGCCGATCCTGAAGGCCATCGATGCCCTGAAGACGGGCGGTGGAACCCATGGATCCGCGGGCATCCGGCTCGCCTACCAGATGGCTCGGACCAACCTCGTGAAGGAGGGCGTGAACCGGGTCATCCTATGTACGGACGGCGACTTCAACGTCGGCGTTACGAGCCGCGACGAGTTACTGTCGCTGATCGAGGGCGAGGCCAAGACGGGGGTCTTCCTGACCGTGCTCGGTTATGGCATGGGCAACTACAAGGACTCGACGATGGAACTCCTGGCGGATCGCGGGAACGGGGCGTACGCGTACATCGACTCGTTCCGCGAGGCGAAGAAGGTGCTGGCGGATGAATTGGAATCGACGCTCGTGCCGGTGGCCAAGGACGTGAAGTTCCAGATCGAGTTCAACCCGGCGCAGGTCGTGAGCTGGCGGTTGATCGGGTACGAGAATCGCGTGTTGGCGAACCGGGACTTCAATGACGACACCAAGGACGCGGGCGACATGGGCGCGGGCCACGCGGTGACGGCGCTTTATGAGATCGTGCCGGTGGGCGGCAACGAGGCCGGGGTCGATCCCCTGAGGTACGTCGCCGCCGACAAGCCGGTGGCGCCGACCCCCAAGGTGCATCCGGAGGAAATGCTGTTCCTGAAGATGCGCTACAAGCTGCCCGACGGAGACAAGAGCCGCCTGATGGAGGTGGCGGTCCCGGGGACGCCAAAGAGCTTGGAGCAGGTGGGCGAGGACTTCCGCTTCACGGCGGCGGTGGCGGGGTTTGGGATGTTGCTGCGGGATTCGCAGCACAAGGGCTCGCTGACCTGGGATGAAGTGCTGCGCCTGGCGGAACGTGGGATGGGTGAGGATCGCGAGGGATACCGGGCGGAATTCATCGACCTCGTGCGGCGGGCACGCCAGCTGCGCGGGGGACGGTAAATTCGGGACCGTGCCGCGGCTTGGAATCGGGTGAAGGGCATGGTTTGTTGCGGGCGCGTACCATGCCAATGATTCCCTGCCTGCAATCGCCGGAAGGCGTCTACGAGATCCGGAGCCGAGCCGAAGGACCGGCCGGAAAGCTGCCCCTGACCGAGTCCATGCTCCGCGAGTGGGCCAGCGGCGATCTCTTCGGGTTGACCCAGAATGCCGGGATGGGCTGGGAACCGTCCGAACTCGGCCGGAGGCAGTATCTGGTGTTGAGCACACTGGGCGGCCTACGTGCGCAGGATGGTTCGCCGATCGCCCTCGGATTCCACACGGGCCACTGGGAGCTGGGGCTCCAGGTCAAGGCGGCAGCGGAGGCGCTTCGGGCCGGCGGTGGTCTGCCCTTCGCCGCCCATGTTTCGGATCCGTGTGACGGTCGCACGCAGGGAACGATCGGGATGTTCGACAGCCTTCCGTACCGGAACGACGCGGCGATCGTGCTTCGGCGGTTGGCACGGTCCCTTCCGCAACGACGCGGAATCCTCGGGGTGGCCACCTGCGACAAGGGACTTCCGGCGATGCTGATGGCGTTGGCGGGGCAGGGGGATCTTCCCGTCGTGCTGGTTCCTGGCGGGGTCACGCTCCCTCCGGAACGTGGCGAAGACGCAGGTGCCATCCAGACGATCGGAGCGCGGTTTGCGCATGGAAGGCTGTCGGTGGAAGAGGCGGCCGACCTCGGTTGCCGGGCGTGTGCGAGTCCGGGCGGCGGGTGCCAGTTCCTGGGAACGGCGGCCACCGCCCAGGTCGTGGCCGAGGCCCTCGGACTCGCCCTTCCGCATTCGGCGCTCGCCCCGAGCGGGTCCGCCGTCTGGAACCAGATTGCCATCGATTCGGCCGCGGCACTCCTGGACATGGATCGGCGCGGCTGGCGCGGCGCGGACATCCTGACCGATGCCGCGATCCGGAACGCCATGACCGTCCATGCTGCCTTTGGTGGTTCGACGAACCTGCTCCTCCACATCCCGGCGATTGCTCACGCGGCCGGGTTGCGGCGGCCGGTGGTGGACGACTGGATCGAGGTGAACCGGCGTACGCCCCGGTTGGTGTCGGTGCTACCCAACGGGCCGGTCCATCATCCGACCGTGCGGGTCTTCCTTGCAGGCGGGGTTCCGGAGGTGATGTGGCACCTGTGGGGGCTCGGGCTCCTGGATGGCACCGTCCGGACGGTGTCGGGCGCCACGCTCGATGAGGTGCTTGACGCGTGGGCGGTCTCCGATCGTCGTCGTCGGTTCCGGGCGCGATTGCTCGCGCTGGACGGGGTGGATCCGGACGAGGTGATCCTGTCGCCCGATCGCGCCCGCGAACGCGGACTCACGAGTACGGTGACGTTCCCTCGTGGCAACCTGGCCCCCGAAGGTGCGGTCATCAAGAGCACGTCCATTGACCCCACGGTGGTCGATGCGGACGGGGTCTACCGGCATCAGGGTCCGGTGCAGGTGTTCACCCGGGAACGCGACGCCATGGCCGCCATCAAGGATGGGCGGATCCGAGCGGGCGATGTGATCGCGTTGATCGGGGCCGGGCCGATGGGGACCGGCATGGAGGAAACCTATCAATTGACGTCGGCGCTCAAGCATCTGCCGTTCGGGCGCCATGTGGCGTTGGTGACGGATGCCCGTTTCTCGGGCGTTTCCACCGGGGCGTGCATCGGGCATGTCGGTCCCGAAGCCCTGGACGGCGGCCCCTTGGGGCGGTTGCGCGATGGCGACGTGATCCGGATTGAGATCGATCGCAACCGACTGGTCGGGAGCGTGGATTGCGTCGGGGATGCGCACGGCCTGAAATCCGTCGAGGAGGCAGCGGCCATGCTGGCGGCCCGCGCTCCGCACCCGGGATTGCGCCCGCACGAGAAGCTGCCTGCGGATACGCGGCTCTGGTCGGTGCTGCAACGAGTGGGCGGCGGGACCTGGGGCGGGTGCGTGTACGATGCCGACCGGGTGGCGCGTTTGATCGAGCTGGGATTGGAGGCGGAGAGGAAGGCGGCCCCGTGCGCCGGGTCAGGGCACCCGGCCCACAATGCGGTGTAGGCCGCGTGCCCCCACGCGGCGCGTCAGGGTTATCGCCGGGTGAGGGCACCCGGCCTACAATGTGGTGTAGGCCGCGTGCCCCCACGCGGCGGGTCAGGGTTGTCGCCGGGTGAGGGCACCCGGCCCATGATGCGGTGTAGGCCGCGTGCCCCCACGCGGCGCGTCAGGGTTATCGCCGGGTGAGGGCACCCGGCCTACAAATGGTCCACCTGGCGTGGTCTGCAGCCCCGGTTGAGAACGGGGTTTTCCTTCCGGGCAGTTCCGTGGCACCCATAGGGGCATGAAGTATCGCCGCTTTGGTCGCACCGGCATCGAGATGCCGGTCTTTTCGTGTGGAGGGATGCGTTACCAGCAGTCGTGGTCGGATGTTCCGTGGTCCGAGGTGAAGAAGGACGGGCAGGCGAATCTGGAGGCGACGATCCACCGGTCGGTGGAACTGGGCATCCACCACATCGAGACGGCTCGGGGCTATGGATCGTCCGAGATGCAGCTGGCGCCGGTGCTGAAGCAGTTCGCGCGGGAGAAGCTGGTGGTGCAGACGAAGGTGATGCCGAAGCCGACGGCGAAGGAGTTCCTGGAGACCTTCGAGACGTCGATGCGGTATCTGGAGCTGGAGTACGTCGACCTGCTCTCGATCCACGGGATCAACAACGCGGGGCATCTGGACGAGACGCTGCGGAAGGGCGGGTGCCTCGAGGTTTGCCGGCGGTTGCAGCGGGAGGGACGGGTGCGGCACGTGGGGTTCAGCACACACGCGACGCCCGACGTCATCTCGGCGGCGATCCGGAGTGACGAGTTCGATTACGTGAACCTCCACTGGTACTTCGTGAACGACCTGAACCGGCCGTGCATCGCCGAGGCGGCGCAGCGGGACATGGGGGTATTCATCATCAGCCCGAACGACAAGGGCGGGAAACTCTACCTGGAGCTGCCCCGGTTGCGCCCGCTGTGTGCGCCGCTGACTCCGATGCAATTCAACGACCTTTACTGCCTGGCGCGGCCGGAGGTTCACACGCTTTCGCTGGGGGCGGCGCGGCCGTCGGACTTCGACGAGCACATCGCTGCGCTGGAGCATTACGAGACGGCGGCGGCGGTGGTGGGACCGATCGAGCGACGGTTGAAGGCGGAGTTGGAACGGGTGCACGGGTCGGACTGGTGCCGGCGTTGGTGGGCGGGCCTTCCGGAGTATTTCCAGGTGCCGGGCGAGGTGAATGTCGTCGAGATCCTGCGGATCTGGACCTACGCGAAGGCCTTCGGGCTGACCGACTGGGCGAAGTTCCGCTACAACATGCTGGGCAACGCGGACCATTGGTTTCCGGGTGAGCATGTGGCGAAGCTCGACTGGTCGAAGGTGGATGGCGTACTGAAGGGGAGTCCGTTTGCCGCCCGGATTCCGGCCATCCTGCGCGAGGCGCACGAACTGTTCTTCGACGCGCCGGTCAAGCGCCTGAGCCAGAGCTGAAAACTTGGACTTGGAACCGACAACGGGTCCCGACCACCCTCCGAACGTGAAAAGAAGCTGGATCCTGGCGGTGCTGGCCTGCGTGGGCGTTGCGGTCTCGGGCTGCAATCAACACGGCGGCGCGGCTCCGTCCGCGCCGACCAACTCCGCTGCGGCAGTTCAGGCGCCCACCCCGGCTGCGCCCCCGGCACCGTCGGCGAGCGCGGCGGGACCGGCCCCAGCTCCCGCCCCGGCCAAGGCCGAGCCGGAGGTCGTCTTCCACCTCAACCGGGCGCAGACCAACCTCCCGATGGTGAAGCTCTACATCGGGCCGCGCGAGCTGGAGGCGGAGTTGTGCGCGACGGTCTCGCAGGTGGCGACCGGACTGATGTTCCGCAAGGGCATCGGAACGAACGAGGGCATGTTCTTCGTGTTCGCGACGGGCCAGGAGCGGGCGTTCTACATGAAGAACGTCGATTTCCCGATTGCCGCCGCCTACATCGATTCCGACGGGATCATCCAGGAGGTGGTCCAGTTGAAGGCGCGGGATGTCACGCCCGTGCCCTCGAAGTCTGACCGGATCCAGTTCGTCCTGGAGACGGCGCCCGACTGGTTCACGCGGAATGGGGTGGGGCCTGGCACGCTGGTGACGATGCCCGAAGGCGAACTGCGGGCGAACCTGATCCGCCGTGCGCGTCTTCCCTGATCGGAGCGGTTGCTGATCCCATGCGAGTCGCCATTGCGCAGCTGAACCTTACCGTCGGAGACATCGCGGCCAACGAACGTCGGATCCTCGATGCCTACCGGCGTGGCGTGGATGCGGCGGCGGAGATCGTGGTGTGTCCCGAGTTGGCCATCACCGGCTATCCTCCGCGCGACCTGTTGCTGCGGCCGGCCTTCATCCGTGCCAATCGCGAGGCCTTGGAACGGCTCGCGGCGGCCACCGGCCGCACCGGACTGCTGGTCGGGTTCGTGGAAGAGAATCCGGTGCGGCCGGGACGCCCCGTCTTCAATTCGGCGGCGCTCCTGCAGGACGGTCGGATTCTGGCGATCCGTCAGAAGACCCTTCTCCCCACCTACGATGTCTTCGACGAGGACCGGTACTTCGAACCGGCGACTCGCAACGTGCCGGTCGAGTTCAACGGGCGTCGGATTGGCATCACGATCTGTGAGGATGTCTGGAACGACGCGGATCTCTGGCCCGAGCGCCGGTACCGGCCGGATCCGGCCGCAGAACTCGCGGCGGCTGGGGCCGAGGTCCTGTTCAACCTGTCTGCGTCCCCGTGGCACCTCGGCAAGGAACGGACGCGCCATAGCCTGCTGAACCGCCTGGCCAAGCGGACCAGTCGGCCGGTTATTTACTGCAATTTGGTCGGGGGCAATGACGAGCTGGTCTTCGACGGGCAATCGGTCGTGTTCGATGGGGCAGGTCGGTTGCTGGGACAGGTGGAGGCCTTCGCGGAGGACTTCCGGGTGCTCGACGTCTCGATGACGGGCGGGCAGACGCCGCGGGTGTTCGCCACCGAGGAATTGCTGCACCGGGCTCTCGTGCTGGGCACGCGCGATTACCTCCACAAGTGCGGATTCCGTTCGGCGGTGCTGGGTCTGAGCGGCGGGATCGATTCGGCGCTGGTCGCGTGCCTCGCGGCGACCGCCCTGGGCACCGAGAACGTGCGCGGGATCTCCCTGCCTTCGCAGTATTCGTCGCAGGGCAGTCTCGACGATGCGCGTTCGCTCGCGGAGGCGTTGGGGATCCGGTACGACGTGGTTCCGATCCAGCCGCCGTTTGAATCGGTGAAGGGCCAGATGCGCGACGTGTTCGCGGGTCGTGCCGAAGACGTGGCCGAGGAGAACATCCAGGCGCGTTTGCGCGGCGTGATCCTGATGGCGATGTCGAACAAGTTCGGGTCGTTGCTGCTGACGACCGGGAACAAGAGCGAACTGGCGGTGGGATACTGCACCCTGTACGGCGACATGTGCGGCGGGTTGGCCGTGATCAGCGACGTGCCGAAGACCCTGGTGTACCGGCTTTCACGCTGGATCAACGACGACGCCATCCGGCGCGGCGTCACGCCGCCGATTCCGGAGGCGACGCTGACCAAGGCTCCGAGCGCCGAGTTGCGTCCGAACCAGACGGATCAGGACAGCCTGCCTCCGTACGACATCCTGGATGCGATCCTCGAGATGTACGTCGTCGACCAGAAGTCGCCGGCTGAGATCCGGGCGGCTGGCTTTACCGAGGCGGACGTGGCGCGGGTGGTGAAGCTCATCGATGGTGCCGAGTACAAGCGGCGTCAGGCGGCCCCCGGGCTCAAGGTCACGACCAAGGCGTTTGGCGTGGGGCGCCGGATCCCCGTGGCACAGCGGTGGCGGGAGGTCTGAGGCTGAGATTGGCAGGTGGGAGGTCCACAGATTTCACGGTATTCACCCTGAAAACGGCAGTTGGTCTATCCACCGATTTCACAGATGAACTGGGACAAGCCGCTCTCGTCATCGGAATCTGTGGATCCTACTCCTCCTTCCGGGATCACTTTTCTTCGGTGAGCCGGCCGGGAGTGGACAGTCGCGGGAGGGTTCCGTTTACTCGCGGTCGCTCATGAGCGTCGAGACCTCATCCCTTTCCGCGGCCGCCCGGAACGCCCGGGCCTATCGCACGCATGCTGGGCTGCCGCCCCTGGCGGGCCTGGCCACGTTTCCGCAGGCGGTTGAACCCGGGTTGTCGGTCGAGGAATCCGTCCGGCGTCTGAAGGTTCATCACTACGCCTGGAAGCGCATCCATCAGGTGCTGCTGGCGCGGTTGACCTCCGAGCCCGTCTACGAGTTGAAGATGGCTTTCTCCTTGCACGCGCACCTCGCCGCGGAGCACGTGGCGGCAATTCGAGCGCGGGTGGGTGAGATGCGGGAGCCGCCCCTGGGGTTGGATCGGGTTCCGCACACCGGGTTGGAGCTTCTCTTCGATGAGATCCGCCACGCTCCGACGACTGCAGAGTTCCTGATTGGCCTTTACGAGTTGGTCCTGCCGGCCCTTCGGGACGCGATGGAACGGCACCGTCGCGAGACGCATCCGGTGGCGGATCAGCCAACGATCCGCATGTTGCGCTTTGCGCTGCTGGAGATCGGTGACCTGATCGAGTACGGCGGTCGTGCGGTATCGGCCCTCGTCACGCCAGAAGCCCGCGCGGCGGCCTTGCCGGGCGTGGCGGTGCTGGTGCAGGCGATGGTCGCGGCGGGTGGATTGGATGGGTTGGCTCCGCAAGGGGAGTTGCCGGCGCGACGGCATTCGATCGTGCCGTTCCGGTACGATGGCGTGCCGCGTCGCGATGCGCGCTTCCCGGATCCGTACAACATGGGCGTGAATGCCGAGGTCTTCCTGTACGACCCAGCGATGCCGGCGGACGGGAAGGTTCTCATGATGTACTACAAGCGGCTTCGGGAGATCGACGTGCCGGAGATGATGGCCAGCATCATCGCGGAGACGCCGGACAAGCCGTGGGGTTACTACCGCGACATGACGCGGCAGCTTTGGGACGAGGCCCGGCACGCGATGTTGGGCGAGGTGGGATTCGTGGCCGCCGGGGTCGACTGGCCGGAGCATGTCCGGGTGAACTTCACGTGGTCGCTCGGGCTCAATACCCAGCTGACGCCGAAGGAGCGGCACGCCGTCCTGTACTTCATCGAGCAGGGCCTGATGCCGAAGACGGGCAAGCGCCACGAATGGGAGGTGGCCATCTCCGCCCGCAATCCGCTCGCCGCGACGATCCAGGACTTCGACTGGGCCGACGAGGTCCTCCATGCGCGCGTGGGGCGCGATTGGTACGTCAGCGACATGCCGAGTCCGCACGAGGCTGTCGCCTACGGCGATCGGTGCTGGAGCAAGGTGCTGATGGGTTGGGAGCAGTGGCGTCAGTCCGGGCTGACGGGCCACGCGAACTGGTGGACCGGCCTTTACCAGGAACACTGCGAACGGAACGGGATCACCCCGGATCCCCGGGCCGCCGCGTTTGATGTCAGCTATCAGTCCGTACGCGCGGACCTGCGGGATCTTTCGGCCTCGGCGTGAAGAGGTTCGGCCATGCGCCATCTGGCCCCGTTCCTCGGCATCCTCGCACTCTCCGGATCAACCGGATTCGCGGACGTTTCGATCGAGGGGGTGATGAAGATCACCACCCGGTTTGGGCCTGCGGCAGTGCCCTCGGTTCTAGGCGAGTTGCCGTTCACTGTTCTCGTCCGGACCAACGGGGACTTTCGGATTGATGGAGTCACGCCCCTGTCGCCTTTGGCGACGAGTGTCCCCTACACACTGTCTGCGGAATCGAACCTGGTTCAGTTCCTGTACGATTCCACGCTTTCCATCCCGGTTGGCAATGGCACAGCGCCTCCTCTACCACGAGGGGCAGCCTTGACCGTATTGCCCGGACCGTTCCCCCTGATCGGATCCAATGCCCGTGACGGTTGGCCGTGCCTTTGGCTTGCGTACGGGTTTGGCGCGAATGGCTGGAAGACCATCACAAACAACTCTGAATTGCCGCACCTCCTCGTGTCCCTGCGAAAGCCGATCTCCGTGGGGTGGCGATGGCGGTTCCCTTCGCCACGGGACGGGATGACCTGCCCGGAGTCCGTCGTGTTTGTCCGGGACAGTTCGTTGGACAAGCCCATTGCCCAGGAACTTCTCAATCCGTGGCTGGACCGGCCAGCCACGACTGCCGAATACAATCTGTTTGTCTCGAATCGCAACGATCGGTTGACCATTCCGGATGGCTTCAAGGGTGTCGAATTGAAGGTCGGGGAGTATCGGGAAGTTGCCGGCTTGAAGGTGCCCAGCCAGTTCCGTGCGTGGTACTTTGGCCGGCGGAATACAAACGTGGCCGTCTATGAGTACGAGGTGACTTGCGATCGGATTGAAGAGGTAGCCCCTCAGGAGCGGCTGCGGCCTGGGCTGCCCAAGGACGTACTGGTGCTGGACTATCGAGGGCTGGACCGAGGGATGTTCGGAAAGTCGGATCGGATCCACTACAGGCTTGCCGACGCCCGTGACCTCCCGGATCCGGAGAACGACTGGCTTCGGAAGTGGTTTGGATATGCTCCGTCACAGCAAGCCGGTCGATCAGCGTGGGCATGGGCAGTTGTCCGGATCGCAGCTCCCGTTCTGGGCGTGGGCTTGGTCGCCGTCGGCGTGGTCCGGGGCATTCGCCGGTGGAAGCTTCGGGGCGCAATGAGGAGGGCTTGAGAGGTTCGGGCGAGTCGATTGGGTTGGGCAGATTCCTGGAGCCGGCCGGTGCCCGCACCGGCCTGATGTCGGTCCTAGGGAGATCCCGGTCGTGTTCGATTCTGGAGCGGCTATGCCTGCGCCTGAGCCGGGTCCAGTGACGCTGCCTGAGCATTGCTAGGCGGCCCTGGGTCCAGGGTTCTGCCGCCCCGTCCGGGGCTTGGGTCGCAAAGCCATTGGAACCCACCGCTCACGCGGTGGGCTACGTTCTGCCGGCCCTCCGGGCCTGATGGGAGCGAGGGCACGCTGGGGAGTGAGTCCGGGCGAGGAGCGAGGGTGGACATGAGTGTTAGGAGAAGGACGCAGCGCCCGGGAAGGTGCGGAGCACCGGCAAATGTTAGTCCACGGCGTCAGCCGTGGGATGGGATTCGCGAGTGGGGAAGAGCCCCGGATGGGGCGAAAGATGACGATCGGTTCGGGGTGGGGGAGAGGAGGGATTCTGTCGCCGCGTCCGGGCCTCGCTGACTTCGACGCACGGTCCCACGGCTGATGCCGTGGCCGTTCTGCCCGTGCTCCGCACCTTGGGAGGCGGCACGTTTCCGGGGCATCCTGCCCATCCTGCCATCCTGTCCAAAGGCCCGTGTCCCATCCCGTAAATCGGCAGCTACCGGATCACGATCAAGACTGCGTTGGTGGCGCCTGCATCGTGGATCAGATGGAGGCTCCTGTGCTCCGGGGCCACACCCTGAAGATGGACGGAATCTCCCCGGTCCCACGAGACGAACTGCTTTTCCCGGCCGGTCAGGCGAGTGGTGGGTGAGCCAACGCTCTCGGCGTCGGTTGCCGGCACACGATGGAGGGCTGAGTTGCGGAGGGCCCGGGCCAGGGCGTCCGGTGGGATCGAGAACTGGAGGACGCTGAAGCTGTCGATGCCGTAGGTTCCCCGCATCGAGTGGAAAGTAGGATTCTCCTGCAGGAGGCTGGGCAGATTGGTGGCGAGCAGTTGGGTCATCTGCTCGGGAGTCGCGTTCGTCACATGCCGCCGCCAACTGCCGAAGACCAGGAAGAGCAGGACCCAGCTGACGGCGGCCGTGCCGGCAGTGAACCCCAGGATTCGGGCAAGTCTCTTCACTCAGGACACGCTCGCCCTTGCCGGGCGGGTGCAGCAAGGGAGAAGCTCCACCGATGTCGCGATTTCAGAGCGTCTGTGTCTATTGCGGATCCGGGTTTGGGGATCGGCCCGAGTATCGGGAGGCGGCGTTTGGAATCGGGGTCATGCTGGCCCAGCGGGGAATCCGGGTAGTGTACGGCGGTGCCCAGGTGGGATTGATGGGGACGGTGGCGGACGGGGCGTTGTCGGTCGGCGGGAAGGTGGTGGGTGTGATCCCGCGGGTACTGGTGGAGCGCGAGATCCAGCACCCGGGAGTGACGGACCTGCGGGTGGTCGACACCATGCACACCCGGAAGCAGATGATGGTGGATCTGAGCGATGCGTTCATCGCGTTGCCGGGCGGATTCGGGACCATGGATGAACTCTTCGAGACCCTGACGTGGCTGCAGTTGGGCGTTCATTCCAAGCCGTTGGGCTTGCTGGATGTGTCGGGTTTCTACGAAGGATTGGTGGCATTCGTCGGTCACATGACCCGGAGTGGGTTCGTCCGTCCACAGCACGCGGAGTCGTTGCTGGTGGATGCCGATCCGGTCCGATTGCTGGAGCGGATGGAGGCATTTCAACCACCGACCCTGGGCAAGTGGATCGAAGCGATGGCGGCGGCGGCCCGTTGATGGGGGCCACAGATTACACAGATTGCACAGATTGATCTGGGGCCGGAAAGGGACGCTGTTCGCCCGGTCGGGCGGGAGGGAACGCCCGCACCCGACGGATGCCTGACGCCTTCTTATCGGTGTAATCCGTGTAATCTGTGGATCAAACCAAGGCCGCCATCAGTGGAGATCGAGGACGGCGCGATGGATGTCACGGGCCATGGCTTCGTCGGTGTAGCGGTCGAACACGGACTTGCGGCCGGCGTCACCGAGCACGCGCAGGCGCGCGGGATCGGCGATCAGGGGACGGAGGGCGGCGGCGAGGGCTGATGGCGTGTTGTCGCCGCAGAGGATTCCTCCGCCGGTGTCGCCGAGGATCTCCGGGTAGGTGATCAGGTTCGGTTGGACGAGCGGGGTACCGGCAGCCATGGCCTCGATCTGGTACAGTCCGAAGGCTTCGGACTGGCGGCCGGGGACGGAGAGCACATCGCAAGCGGCATAGAACGCGATCTTCTCCTCGCGGGAAACGTTCGGATGGAAGGAGGCGTCGCCCAGCAGGCCGGCCGCCGAAAGCTTCCGCTTCTGTTCCTCGACGAAGGGCACGTCCGATGGGCCGCAACCGCCTCCGACCCGGAGGCGCAGGTGCTTGTGCGCCGGGTCACGGCGGAGTTCCAGGAAGGCGTCGACGACGATATCGAGCCCCTTCTCGGAACATTGACGGGCGAAGAAGCCGAGCGTGAGCGGTTCGCCCGGAGCGTTGGCCTTCCGGGGAGGCAACTGGGAATAGCCGTCGAGCTTGATGCCGTTTCGGACGACCCGGATCCGGCCGGACGGGAACCCGAGCCGTTCCTGCATCCGGTCGGCGAAGTACTTGGAAGGGGAGATCCAGCCATCCACCTCGCGGCCACGTTCGGCCAGGGTCTTCCAGCTGTCGGAGCGCCAGGGTTCGGGAATCGAGTCGAGGAACGCCTCCTCGCTCTGGAGGAAGACCACGACCCGGGTGTTGAGCGCTTTCTTGAGGCGGCGTGCGAACCCGACGAGGAGGGCGTTGGAGAGGAAGACGACGTCTGGATGTTGCTGGGTCTCGAGCCAGGCGATCAGGTCTTCGAGTTCGCGGGTCTGGGAGCCTTCCTCGCCGCGGAGCATGGAGAGGTTGAGGTCGCCGACGTCGGAGGCGCGGGTCTTGGCGGCCTTGCCGGCGGCCCAGCGGAGAAGCTTCGGGGAATCAAACCAGGCCCGGAACCAAGCCGGAGCGCGGCTGTAGCCCGGGATCTTCTGGGAGAGATAGACGTTGATGCCGCCGAAGAACGTCGGGGTGCTGGCGTAGGAGGATTCCTCGTCCAGCGTCATGGGCAGGTACAGCGGCACCATGAGGGTGTCGTGTCCCTGGCGGCGCAACGCGGCAACCAGCGCGTTGTCGCGGAAGCAGTTTCCGCAATACATGCCCCCAGCGCCCGGAGTGATCTGGACGAATTTCATCCCAAGACCGGTAACGTGCCCTCGACCGGACCGGATCTCAAGCGGCGGTCTCGATGCCCGGGTGGATGGGGCGCATTTTGACACGGATCCCGTGTGAAAACAGGAACGGAGTGGCGACGTCCTCGTCGCCTTGGGAAGGGGCGGGGAGGGCAACGGGGACGTTGCCGCTCGTGCGCCTGAGAAGGCACACAGACTGAGGGGTGAAAGTCCCCTTCCTTGCGGTGAGTAGCCGTGAGGTATCGAACCGTAACTGCGTTGTGGCAACACAAGGTGGAGAGCAATGGAACGAGAACCGCCAGTCCGTAACATGAGGGACCATGGTAGGTCCCCACCGTGAACTTGATTCGGTCGGCAGTGCCGTGGACGAGCCCTCGAGCGATGTGGCGAAGTCTGTCTGGGCAGGAAAGACCTGCTGGCATCCGGGCGATCCCCGGACCGGACGCTGATGGTTGAAGACAGAATGGCGGGAAGTCGGTGTGAGAGAATCAGGGAGACCCCGAGGAACAGAACGGCCGGAGCGAGCGTCAAGCGAGCACCGGACGCCGCGGGGAGTCACAGCACCCGTAGTAGCGAGGAAGCGGCTAACCCCCGTGGAGCCAAGGGGTGCAGGAAAGCGAATGCGTGATGAACCAGAAGCCTGAAGGAAAACCGGACCGAGTGGCATCTCAGATGCCTAGCCCGGCGGAAGAAGCCCAAAACCCACCAGACCGGTGGAGCTGGGTGGAACGGAGCGTTTGGACGGAGCGCATGTTGTCACGGCTCGGGTCAACCGAGTTGAAGAACCGGGTCTGGTACACGTTGGTGGACAAGACCCATGCCGCGGCCAACCTGAGGAGCGCGTACGAAAAGGTGCGGGCCAATCGGGGCGGACCCGGAGTGGACAGGCAGACGCTGGCGCGATTCGCCGAGCAAGCCGGACCTGAATTGGAACGGTTGGCGGAGGAATTGAGGCGCGGCAGCTACCATCCACAACCCGTGCGCCGGACTTGGATCGACAAGGTCGGCAGCACGGAGAAGCGACCGCTGGGAATCCCGGCGGTAAGGGACCGCATCGTACAAGGTGCGGTGAGGCACGTCCTGGAGCCGATCTTTGAGGCAGAGTTTGCGGAGCACAGCTACGGATTCCGGCCTGGAAGAGGAGCCAAGGATGCGCTGAGACGGGTCAACGAGTTGGTGGAGTTGGGGTATGTCCACGTGGTGGACGCGGACCTGAAGAGCTACTTCGACACGATCCCGCACGAGAAGCTGATGGGACTGGTGAAGTCTCGGGTGGCGGACGGGCGGATACTGGCCTTGGTGGAAGGATTCCTGAAGGCTGGAGTGATGGAGGCGACGCAGGGCTGGAAAGCCAGTGAGCAAGGAACCCCGCAGGGAGGAGTGATCAGTCCGCTGTTGGCGAATCTGTACCTGAACCCGCTGGACCATGAAATGGCGAGGCAGGGGTGGGAGATGGTGCGCTATGCGGATGACTTCGTGATCCTGTGCCGGAGCGCAGCTGACGCTGAAAAGGCGTTGGACGGCGTGAGGGCGTGGGTCAGGGAGGCTGGACTGACCCTGCATCCAACGAAGACCCGGCTGGTCGATCTGAGTCGCGGAGAGGGATTCGACTTCCTTGGGTACCACTTTGAAAGGGGCCGGAAATGGCCGCGGAAGAAGAGCCTGGAGAAGTTGAAGGAAACGATCTGTGAACAGACCGGCCGGACCGATGGGCGGAGCTTCAAAGCGATCATCGCCAAGCTGAATCGGACGCTGAAAGGCTGGTTTGAGTACTTCAAACAGAGTGTGAGGTGGACGTTTGAGCGGTTGGATGGGTTTGTGAGGCGACGCTTGCGCAGCCTGATGGAGAAGCGCCGGGGACATACCCGGAACGGGAAGGGGCGCGCGAACAATCGGTACCCGAACGCGTGGTTCGCACGGCGTGGACTGTACAGTCTGAGTACGGCCTACGAGGTGGCAGTGATGATCGCCGCAGCCCGGCGACGCTGACTGGAAAGCCGTATGCGGGAGATCTGCACGTACGGTTTGGAGGGAGGGGTGGCCCATCCGGGCCATCCCTACCCCTATCGGATGAGAAGAGGAACGGAGTGGCGACGTCCTCGTCGCCTTGGGAAGGGGCGGGGAGGGCAACGGGGACGTTGCCGCCCCGGATGAGAAGAGGAACGGAGTGGCGACGTCCTCGTCGCCCCTGGAACGGGTGTGGGAGGGCAACGGGGACGTTGCCGCCCCGTTTGAGCCGGGGGCAGTGTCAGGATGCGGTCGCGTGCACGCGCGGCAGGCCGAGGGGGAGGGGTTCCGGGAGTTGGGTGAACTCGGAAAACGCGGCGAACATCCGGGAGAAGTCCTTGTTCACGTCGCCGGAGAGGCAGTCCGTCAGGTCGTCGGCGACGGCCGGGTACTTCTCCGTGACCGTCTTGAAGCTGACGTTCGTGTCGTAGAAGGCGTAGACGAGCTTGCGCATGTTCTCGACGCTGTCGGCCATGGTCGAGGCGTAGCCTGAAAACCGCGAGGCCGAGACGTCGCCGGCCGTGAGAGCGTCGTGGATCGCGTCTGCAGCCAGCACGCCGCTCTTGAGCGCCAGCATCAGGCCACTGGAGAAGACGGGGTCGAGGAAGCCGTAGGCATCGCCCACGAGGACCAGGCCGTCGTCGGCGCAATACTGGCTGCGGAAGGTGTACTCGGCAGTGAGCCAGTACTCGCCGCAGCAGGTGCCGGGCGCGAGGTGCTCCTCGATCCAGCGGTTCTCCTTCACCTCGCGATGGAAGATGGTCTTGGGATCCTTGACGCCGTCGCGGGTGAGGTACTTGCCGTCATTGACGACGCCCACGCTGACGCGGTTGTTGGCCTGCGGGATGTACCAGAACCATCCCTTGCCCGGAATGAAGGCCACGGTGGTTCCACCCTCGTCGATGCCAGGATCGCGGAGCGCGTTGTCGTAGTAGGTCCAGACGGCGACCTTGTTGAGCTTCGGGTCCCCGCGACGCCAGGCATTGCGGGTGGCGGCGATCGCCTCGCGTCCGGTGGCGTCCACCGTCACGGGGGCAAGCACGGTGTACTCTCGGCCATCCTTCGTCCGGGCGCGGACGCCGACGTGGCGGTTGCCGTCCTTGAGGAGCTCGACGACCTCGGTTTCCTCGCGGACGTCGACGCCCTGCTGTCGGGCATTGTCGACCATCATCTGGTCGAACTCGGACCGGAGGACCTGCCAGGTCTGGGCGACGGTTTCGCGGTCGTATCGATTGAAGAAGTAGAAGGGTTGGGAAGCGCGGCCGGAGGGACTGACGAACTGGACGGAGTACTTCTTGGTGAAGGAGGACTGGCGGAGCTTGGAGATCATCCCGAGGCGTTCGAGGGCGTGGTAGGTGAACGGGATGAGGGATTCGCCGATGTGGTATCGGGGGAACTTCTCGCGTTCGAGGACGAGGACGCGGCGATGAAGCTGGGCGAGGGTGGTGGCGGTGGCGCAACCGGCTGGGCCGCCACCGACGACGACGGCGTCGAAGGACTCGGAGCAATTCATACGCAGACGTACTAATCCCGATCTCGCCAATCGCCAAGTGGGTTTCTTCGGGTTGGGGCGAATCCGGGGGTGAACCAACGGCGGATTTCCAGCGGCGACGCTGCGGCGCGGCGTTTGTTCGGAGGGCGGTGATGCCCGTGGGCGGTTGGGGTGACAGAGGACCCCACCTGATGTGGGTAGGGAAGCATGGCGATTCTGCAACGATGGCGGCGGTCTTGCGGCAGACCGGCAAAGAAGGCGCGAACCGGTCGTGAGGGGTTGCCAGCGGGTGGGTGGGCAGGGTTCAAGGTGGGCGTCTGTCTCAACATCAATGAACATGAAACCAATGAACCTGACCGGGTCGGGCCGCGCCTTGCTGCGTGGCGCGATCGTGGCCGCCCTGATGGGCGCCGCCTTTGGGGCGCATGCCCAGAAGGCATTTTTCGAGGACTTCGAGGGGTTGACCCTCGGGCCGAATCGTGAGGAAGGCCTTGCCGGACTCAACGTGTGGACCAAGTCGGCTCCTGCCGGGTGGACGGCGGATGACACGGGCATGCCCGGTCTCGGCAACGCGGCAACGGATGGCGTGATCGAGTGGGCAGGCTGGAGCTTCGCCAACAAGGAATGGTGGAACAGCACGGCGGGTGACCAGCGCCGGTCGGACTTCACGTTCGGCCAAGGCACGGTGATGATCGCGGATCCCGACGAATGGGATGACGCGGCGCACGCGAAGGGACTGTTCAATTCGTTCATCTCGACGCCGGAGATCACGCTGTCGGGCGTTGCTGCGAACTCGCTGGTGCTGGCATTTGATTCGAGCTGGCGGCCCGAGGGGCGCGACGATGGCGGCGCGAGCTTCCCGACGCTGGAAGACGGATCGCCGATCAACGATCAGACCGGCTTGGTTCTGGTGACGTACAATGCCGGATCGACGAATGAGGTCGTGCGGTGGGAGTCCACCCGGACCTTGGATGACGGATCGGACAACCCGTTCTTCAAGGAAGACAAGACCAAGCAGGACGGCACGGATCCGGACGAGATCTCCAACACCAACGAGCCGTACATCATTGCGCTCAACAACCCCGTGGGTGCGGCGAAGCTGAAGTTGACCTTCGGCATGATTGAGGCGGCCAACGACTGGTGGTGGGCGGTCGACAACATCGCGGTGGGTGTTCCTCCGTTGGTGACGGGTGTCACGGGCACGGGTGTGTCCGTACGTGCGCGCATCTCCGAGGCCCTCGGCAAGTTGGTTGATGAGACCAAGCCCATCACCCTCGAGGTCGATGGAGGTATCGTGAGCCCGGCCACCGTCACGCGGAATGGCGATCTGGTCTACGTCTCTTACAGCCAGGCTCCGGACGTGTACACGCCGGGCAGCAAGCACACGGTCAACGTGAAGTTCACGGCGACGGATGGCCGCCAGGTGACCGACGGCAGTTCCTTCGTGGCACCCAGCTACACCCGTGTGGCCTCGACGCCTGCGGTGGTGACGGCGACGGTGACCAATCCGAAGTTCTTCGCGGTCGATACGACGAAGCCGGTCACGGCGAAGCTGGACGGCGTGAGCGTGAGCCCGGTGACGGTGACCCCGACGACGAACCCGGACACGGGCGAGGCGACGGGCGTGGTGGTCCGCTATCCGTTGACGAGCGCCTTGGCGCCCAACAGCCAGCACACCTTCGAGGTGACCTTCACGACGGACGGCAATCGTCAGGTGGTCGACGCGGTGAAGTTCACTGCGGCGGACTACAAGACGTTGTCGGCGGATCTCGCGACGGCGCTGGGCACGGGCACGGAGCCCGGCATGCGCTGGAAGACCCACCAACTGGCCACGGGTCGTGCGAACAGCACGGCGCTGGTGGAAGAGCAGTTGCGCGGGGAGTTGGGTGCCTCGATCCATGACACCTTCGGCCAGAACGCCGCGGGCTACTTCGAGGTCAGTGAGATCAACTTCGAGCAGGACGCGCTCGGAGCGGGCGTGTTCCGCGTGGACGGCCTGAATGAGTTCGCGGTCTCGGATGTCGCGATTCCGGGCATCCCGGGCTTGCTGCCCGACGGCTCGCCGTCGACCGACAACATCGCTGGTGAGGCCCTGACCTACGTCGAGATCCCGGCTCCTGGCATCTATACGATGGTCGTCCGCTCGGACGACGGCTTCCAGGTGTCTGTCGGCAATCTCACGAATCCGACCTTCCAGATCCTGGGTGGTTTCGACGGTGGTCGCGGCGATGCTCCGACCGAGTTCTACTTCCAGGCGACCAAGGCGGGTGTCTACCTCTTCCGCCTGATGTGGTACGAAGGCGGCGGCGGCGCTTCCGTCGAGTGGTTCACGGTCCAGTCCAACGGCACGGCGGCCCTCGTGGGCGGCCAGCAGCCCGGCGCGCTCAAGGCCTATCGCAAGCGCACGGTGGCCGAGCCGAATCTCACCCAGGTCCCGGCGACCATCGCGAGCCAGCCGAAGTCGGTGGAAGTCATCGAAGGCAACTCGGCGACCCTCGCCGTGGTCGCCAATGGTGATGCTCCGATCGCCTATCAGTGGTCCAAGGATGGCACGGTCATCCCGGGTGCGAACCGCGCCGAGCTGACCCTCAGCAAGGTCACGGCGGCCAACGCTGGCGCCTACACCGTCCGCGTCTCGAACGCGAGCGGCACGAACACCTCGAGCGGCGCCAACGTCGCGGTCGTCCTCCGCACCCGTTCCAAGGTTCTCCTGACCGAGAATTTCGAGTCGCTCGTACTCGGGCCCAACGTCGAGGAAGGCGTCATCACCGGTCAGACCAACCCCGCCAACGGCGGCGGGCCCAAGGACGCAGTCGTGACCAAGACGGCTCCGGCCGGCTGGGTGGTCGACAACAGCGGCATCAATGGCCTCGGCGATCCCGCGACGGACGGCGTCGTGGAGTGGGCCGGATGGAGCTTCGCGAATCGCGAGTGGTGGTCCTTCACGGCGGGCGACCAGACCCGCACGCAGTTCAAGAAGGGCACCGGCACCGTTGCGATTGCCGACGGTGACGAATGGGACGACCAGCCCCGCGCCGCTGGCACCATGAACACGCTCCTGACGACGAAGGACATCGACGTCGCCGGGCTCGCGGCGAACAGCGTCTTGCTGAAGTTCGATTCCAGCTGGCGCCCGGAATCCCCGCAGAAGGCCGTGATCCGTGTCTCCTTCGACGGCGGCGCTCCGGTTGAGGTCCTCCGCTGGACGGCCGACGCCGGTCCGACCTTCCATGCCGACAGCCAGAACGAGACGGTCTCGTTCCGCATCAACAACCCTGCGACGGCCAGCAAGATGAAGGTCACGTTCGGGTACATCGACGCCGGCAACAACTGGTGGTGGGCGATCGACAACATCGAGGTCTCCGGTGACCTGGTTGGCCACGATTCCCTGGCGGATGGTCTCGCGACCTACCTGCCGTTCGAAGGCACCTACAACGACGCGTCCGGCAAAGGCGTGAATGGCGCGGCCCGTGGCACGCCTTCGTTCGTGGCCGGCAAGGTTGGGCAGGCGGTCAACGTCCGCACGCTCAACACCGGCGAGTTCAGCTATGTCACGCTCGGCCGCCAGCTCCTGTTCGGCACGAACGTGAACTTCACGGCCTCCTTCTGGGTGAAGGTCAACTCCAACACCGGTGATCCCTCGTTCCTGGGCAACAAGAACTGGAACAGCGGCGGCAACACGGGCTTCGTCGTTGCCAGCGCCGGCGACAACCACCTCCAGTGGAATCTGAACACGGTCGGCGGCGCCCGTAAGGACTTCGATGCCGCCGCCGGAACACTGCCTCTCGCCGCGTGGAAGCACGTGGTCGTGAGCTTTGATCGCAACGGCAATGCCGACACCTGGCTGGATGGTGTCCGTCTCAACTCGACGCTGATCGCGGCCAACGCCGGTCAGTCGCTCGACACCGACAACCTGAACCTCAACATCGGCCAGGACGGCACGGGCACCTACACCGACGGCGGCGGCGTGTTCCATGACGCCGACATCGACGAGGTTGCCATCTGGACCCGCATCCTCTCCGACGAGGAAATCGCCCGGACGTTCGCCAAGGGTTCGGCCGGCCAGGCGCTGGTGGCTGCACCTGCGTCCCAGACCGCGTCCGGCGTTCCGCCCGTTGGCTTCGGCGGCGTGACGTTGACGAACGTGCTGATCGATACCGCGACGCGCACGATCTCGGCCGACGTGCCGGCTGGCACCGAGCAGGGTTACCTGACCATCTCGCCGGCCGTGACCGTCAAGAGCATCGAGGTCGTCGGCGGACGGTTGGTCGTCCGGTATTGATCGCAGGATTTGTCCCTGAGTTGATCCATTCGCGGGGCGGTCGGGCGAAAGCCTGGCCGCCCTTTTTGCGTCGTAGCCGACGAGGTAACGAGGCGGGGGCGGGGGAGTTGCCGGTTGCCAGAGGCGCTTGTAGGCCGGGTGCCCTCACCCGGCGGGGATCGTAGACCGCCGCGTGGGGGCACGCGGCCTACAGAACAGCGTGGATCGTAGACCGCCGCGTGGGGGCACGCGGCCTACAGGACGATGCCGCTGCAACGCTTCCGGCGTAGGGTGACACGCCAGTTTCTACCGGGACGAACCCAGTCGGCGGAAGGCAAGCAGGGCTGCGGACATTGCCAGGATGCCAACGGCTGCCCCGGCAAGCGTGATGGTGTTGAAGAAATGCAGGAAGGAACCTTCAGCCGTCCAGAATCGGCGGGCCAGCATGACCGCGACATAGCCGAGATAGCCGATCGCGTCGGCGAGGTACATGAGGTAGCCGATGTTGCCGCGGTCCCGGGTCAAGGCGATCAGACGTTCGAAGACGGTGGTGTGGACGGCGACGTACGGGATGTACATTCCCAGTCCCAGCAGGACCATGAAGGGAAATGCCGCCAGGAGCCCGGCTCGCGAGGCGAGAACGGATCCGGCGACGAGCACCAGTCCGCCGATCGAGAGAAGGATCGAGGCCTTGAACGCACGCCGGTTGTCCGGGATGAGGACGGCGAGTCCATTGACCGTGAGGACGCCCAGACCAACCCAGAGCTCGCTTCGGGTGAAGAGGGTGGAATTGGCCTTGGTACCGAGCGCCGTCCAGAGCTCCGGGCCGAAGTCCGCGCGGAGGCTGCGGACGACGGTGACCAGCAGGTAGGTCACGAGGATGAGGGCCAGCCCGAGTCCGTGTCGCCGCAGGAAGGCGATCCGTTCCGAGCGTGGCATGGGGGTACGTTCGGATCGGGCGACCACGTCCTCGGCCGACGGTGGCG
This sequence comes from Limisphaerales bacterium, assembly GCA_965284395.1. Classification (GTDB taxonomy): domain Bacteria; phylum Verrucomicrobiota; class Verrucomicrobiia; order Limisphaerales; family UBA9464; genus UBA6176. The sequence goes on from OZ260084.1 coordinate 4,506,897, forward strand.
GGATCTGGTTGAGCATCCAGGTGAACCCGACGAGCGGCAGCAGGAAGAGAAGTCCCGCTGCGAAGGGCATCCAGGGGCCTGGGACTCCCCGTTCGAGGAGTTCAGCCCCGACCGACTTGGTGAATCCGTCAGCCAGGACGAAGCTGGTACAGAGGCCGGCGACGAAGGCCTCGGTCATGCGGCGGCCTTCGAGGAACCCGAGGACCAGTCCGAAGACCATGCCGAGAGGAAGTCCGTTGAGGAAGAGACAGGCGATGTTCCAGGGAGCCGGGACGAGGGCGAAGCCGAGGAGCGCGAGTTCAGCGAACGCGATCAGGCCGAGCAGCGTCCGGGTCCGCTGCCCCGGCCGCATCTCGGCGATGACCCGAATGCCGGCGAACTTGGAGATCGTGTAGCCGATGACCTGGGCAGCGACGAGCCAGACCTTGAGGTCCTGCGTGCCATCGATGCCCGGGTAGCTGCCCGCCGTGAACGGCTTCCGGAAGCCATACATGCAAGCGTAGGTCCCGAAGGCGGCCACGACGCACCAAGCGGACCGGATCCACGGGGCGTGGTGCCACTCGGACTGCGTGGGTCGAGGCTCGGATTCGACGAGAGAGGACGACATGGCTCGGATCCACCGCCGCGGGTTCGCGGTTGGAGGTGGCGTCTCGCCATGTTGGATGATCGGCAGGTGCCGGTGGGTGACGATCCCTCGACGTTCTCGCGGCGATTCCGGGGGCTGAGGCTAGGATCGGACGATGGTTCGGATTCCGACGCGATGGGCCTCGGAGGATGCGGCGTGGGCGAAGGCGGCATCCACTTCGTCGAGGGTGAAGCGGTCCTGGATCAGGTCGGCGAAGGGAAAGCGGTGGTGGTGCTGTTCGACGAAGCCGACGGCGGCGATGAAGTCGTCGAGGTTGTAGTTGTGCAGGCCGCGGATGGTCAGGAGTCGGCGTACGACCTGTTCGGCGTCGATCTGGATGCGGCGTTGCGGAAACGCGGCACCGACGAACACCGCGGTGCCCCCGATGCCAAGGACTTCCAGAAGACCCTCCATCGTCTCCGGGACGCCGCTGCAATCGATGGCGATTGTGACTGGTTGATCCAGGCGGTGGGCGGCGATCTGGGATTTCAGGTCGGGCCTTCCCGGGCCGATCAGGAAAGTGTCCGTCACGCCGAAGGGCGTGGAGGCAGCGAGACGTTCTGCGGAGATGTCGACGGCCAGGATCTGCCGGGCCCCAGCGGTCCGGCACATCGCGGCCGCGACGAGGCCGAGCATTCCGGTTCCGGTGATGAGGACGGTGCGGCCTGTGACGGAGCCGGCGAGACGCAGGGAACCGGCGACGGTGGCGAAGGAGCAGTTGATGAGGGCGAGGACGGGCAGGGGGACGTCGGCGTCGATGCGGGCAACGGGAGTGTGCCGACGGAGGAGGCAATGTTCAGCGAGGCCGCCGTGGAGGTGACTGGTGGCGGTAGCTTGTTCGTGGCCGTACTTGAAGAGATCGGGGGCCTTCTGCGGCATCCCGGCGCGTGCCATGCAGGAGCAGGGATCCGAGGCATAGATCGCCCAGGTGATGCGGTCTCCTGCGCGAAGGGCGGCGCCGCGGCAGTCGATGGCGGGTGCGTCGATGCCGAGGGACTCGATGCGCCCGATGATCTCGTGTCCGAGGATCGTGGGTGTCTTCTCGGTCCGTTTGCCGAGGTAGGTGTAGAGGTCGCTCCGGCAGAGGGTGGTGTACTCGTTGCGGACGAGGATTTCGCCGGTGCCGGGGGCGGGGATGGGTACGGACTCGAACCGGAAGGGTTTTCCGGTGGCGTCGAAGAGGGCGGCGCGGCTGAAGTTCATGGCGGGGGGGAACGGGGCCGAAGTGGCGGTGAGTCTGGGTTCCGACACGCAGAGGTAAAGCCTGAGTCCGGCGCTGGCGAGGAACGATCCGGTATCAGGGCGATGACCGCGCGTGGCGTGTTTGGCGAAATGGTGGCATCCGTGTGCCGAGTCTAGGGTGCTCTTGCTTTGCTGCATGGGGCTCGCTTGGATCCTCGAATGACCCGAGGAAGCGATTCCGAGAGTGCGGAGGTGGGGCAAGACTCCGTCGAGCCGACCCGCTCATTCCATTGGTTTCGGGCACCGCAACGGATCCGGTTCGTGAGGACACTCGCCCCACCGCCTGTCGCCGCATGGTTCCGGCTCAGGGTGACGGTGGTGGCGATTGGTATCCTCGGATGGTGGGGAGGGGGAGTCGGGCGGTCGGTTGCGGCGACGACGAATGGCAGCGCAGGCATTTCGCTGCCGGCCTTCCTGGCGCGAACAGGCTATCCAACGGCACCGGCGGTGAAGCCGATGGACGGCTACGTGGGTTCGGACGCATGCCGCGAGTGTCACCGGGACGAGCACGCGTCGTGGCATGCGTCGTACCACCGGACGATGACCCAGAAGATGACGCCGGAGGCTGTGCTGGGGCGCTTCGACGGGGCGGAGGTGGTTTCTGCCGGATTCCGGTACAGGCTGACCAAGGAGGGGGACACGTACTTCTCGGAGGGGCCTGACCCGGACCAGATCATGTACTGGGTGCAGGGGAAGAAGCAGGTGCCACCCGCCAACCTCCCGCGGGTGAAGCTGCCGGTGGTGATGGCGACGGGTTCGCATCACTATCAGACCTACTGGGTGCCGAGCCCGCGGCATCCGGGGGTGTTGCAGACCCTGCCGGTGGTCTTCCTGCGCGAGACGTCACAGTGGGTGGCGCGGGAGGCGGCATTCCTGCACGGGCCGGACGACAACGAACGGTTCGTCACCCAGTGGAATCATCATTGCATCCTGTGCCACAGCACCGGGGGCAACCCGGGGCTGAACGCGGAGACGGGCGGATTGGAGACGCAGGTGACGGAGTTGGGGATCTCGTGCGAGTCGTGCCACGGTCCAGGGCGGGAGCATGTCGACCTGCGCAAGCTGCTGGCCCCGGGTGCCAAGCCGGAGCGGGACCCGATCGTGAATCCGTCGCGCCTGGATGCCCGTCGGTCGAGCGAGGTCTGCGGGCAGTGCCACGGCGTCTTCCTTCACGCGGATGAGTTCGGCATGGAGTTCGCGAAGAAGGGCAACCTGTTCCGACCGGGGGAGGCATTGGAGCGTACCCGGTATTACCCGCGGCATCCGAAGCCGGGTGGGCCTTCCGCTGCGTGGGCAGACCTGAGGCGCAATCCGTCGTTCTTCCGGCAGCGATGGTGGCCGGATGGACAGATCCTCGCGGGCGGACGCGAGTTCACGGCGATGCGCGAGAGCGGATGCCACGAGAAGGGCGGCATGAGTTGCCTGAACTGCCATTCGATGCACGCGAGTGATCCGGATGACCAGTTGCGACGGGATAGGCCGGGTTCGACGGCGTGCGTCGAGTGTCATCGGGAGGCGAAGTACACGGCGGCGATCTCCGAGCACACGCATCACGTGCCGGCTTCGACTGGCAGCGATTGCCGGAATTGTCATATGCCTCACACCTCGTACGCGCTGTTCAAGGCCATCCGGAATCATCAGATCTCGGTGCCGCGGGTGGCGGCGTTGGGAGTGGGCGGCCCGCCCAACGCGTGCAATCTCTGCCATCTGGACCAGTCGCTCGCGTGGACCCAGGACTGGCTGGGCAAATGGTATGGGAGGCCGCCCGTGGTGCTGCCGGAAGACAGTCGGGACATCTCGGCGGTGGCGGACTGGTTGCTGCGCGGGCACGCTGCCCAACGCATCATCGCGGCGTGGCATCTGGGCTGGGAACCCGCGCGGCGGACGGCAGGCGGAAGGTGGTTGGTGCCGCTTCTGGCGACCGCCATTTCGGACGACTACGGCCCGGTGCGATTCGTTGCCGGCAGGAGTCTGCGGGCTCACGAGGGAATGTCCGGGGTCGAGCTGGATTTCATCGCGGAGGAACCGGTCCGGAAGGCGCATACCCGGAAGCTTCTCGAGGCTGAATCGGCTCGCGTGCCCGCAGGAGTGGGACGGGTCGAGCGGTTGGAACAGTCCGATGGTCGTCCGGATCTTCTGCGGATCAACGGCTTGCTGGGGCGGCAGGATCGGCGATCGGTGACGGTCAAGGAGTAGTAGGCATGGGGAATGGTCTCCCTTGGAGGTACTGAATGAGGCGGTCCGAGGGCAATTGGGTACCCCAAAATTGTAACGGATCCCCTCTGGCCGTCTTTCAAAGACAGGGGTAGGGTTTTTTCGTTGCCTCTAGGTGGAGGCAGCCATGCGGCGGGCGCCGGCGGTGTGAAACCGTGTGTCACCCCGGCGCCCGCTGTTATTGGCGGGTGAATTTGGCCACCACCTTGGTTGATGTGCCGAGCCCCCGCATCCGCGTAGAATCGCGGCTTGGGTGCCCTCTGCCCAACGCAGTTTTTCCCCAGTCCGTGTTTCTCCTGCCTTCAGCGTCCCTTCAAGGTCGGGACCACGATCCTGCGAAAACTCAGCCGTCCGGCGCCCAATCCGGTCCCGCGGCTTGACGCTGACGTTTGTTCCGGGTGGAGTCCGTGGGCATGAAGAAGCTCGTGGTTGCTACCGCATTGGTCGTCGCCGTCCTGTCGGGCGCTGGTTGCTACAAGACCAAGGAAGGCCGGTACCGCGCCGGCATGCCGTTTTCGAAGGACACCATCGAGAGTCGCTACGAGCGACCGGTGGACCAGGTCTACCAGGCGGCGAAGGCGACCCTGGAATACAACGGAGCGCTGACGGCCGAGGGATCCACCGCTTCGGGAGACACCGCGGCCCGGACGCTGACGGGCAAGGTGAACAACCGCTCGCTGTGGGTGCAGGTGGATGAAGTCGAGCCGCGCATCACGCGCGTCCAGGTCCAGGCCCGCAAGGGAGTTGGCCGGGGCGACGTCGATCTCGCTGCGGAGATCGACAAGCAGATCGCGCTGCGGCTGCGCTGAGGCTTTCTTCGTCGCACCTCCATCGGGGTGCGGCCTCTTCAACCTTCCCAACCCCGGGTAGGCGCTCCCGCGCCAACCCGGGGCCATCGGCTTCAACGCCTCCGGCGTAACAGAATCTGAAGCGGGCCCCGGGACGGGGGCTGGGAACCGCCTCCTGACGTCGGCGGCTACCGAGTGAGGTAGCCGAGGTGACGAGGCGGGCAGTGGGTCGGGAACTGGTATCTGGCAACTGGGAACTTGCCGGGCCCCGCCTCCTGACGTCGGCGGCGACGGAGGGGTGATCAGGGGCCGACAGCCCGGTAGAGTCGGTGCGGGAACGCGGCGGTGTCGGGATCATCAAACTGGAACTCCCCGCCTCCGTTGGCTGGAACGGTCCCGAGTTCGATCCAGTCGGTAAGGTTGGTGGAAGCCTCGATGCGGTAGTGGACGAAGTTGGTGCCGAGGCCGAGGACGCGGTAGAGCCCATTGGTGAGGATCGGGAGCGGAGTCAGCACGATGGCGCCGTCATCGCGGATCAGGGAGGCGTCGTTGCCGGTGCCGGTCTTGTAGCGGATGCGGTAGAGCCGGGTGGCGACGTCGAACAGCGAGCCTTCGGCGCGATTGGCGAAGGATCCTGAGATGGGATCCGAGCCATCATTCTCGAGGAAGACCACGGACTGGCCGAAGCCGATGCCGGTGGCCGTGGCAACGTGGAGCGATGCACCGGCGAGGTTGACGGGGCCGGTGACGCGGATCCGGTCGTGCTGCGTGCCCGGCGACGTGCCGGTGGCGTGGATGCGCACGGTGACGTCGGGCGTGAGCGTGAGGCCATTCGGGAAGCGGAGGTCACCGTGCGCATCGCCGCCGGGACTGATCAGGCCGGAGATGAAGTTGGCTCCCTGGATGGTGCCGGAGCCTTCGAGCGTGCCGCCGGAGATGTTGAAGAGGGATTGGGATCCGATGGTGCCGCCGGTGGGGCGGAGGATTCCCGAGGTGAGGGTAAAGGAGGCGGGGAGGAACAGGGAGCCGATGGCGGCTTCGATGACGCCGGGGTTCTCGAAGGTGATGTTCTGGAAGGAGGTGTTCCCCGGACCGCCAACTTTCCGGACGACGCCTTCATTGCGGACGGAGGGGAGCGGACCGCCGTAGAAGTAGCTCCAGGAGGTGTCGGCGTGGATCTCCCAGAGGCCGAGATTGGTGAAGGTGGAAGTGCTGCCGGAGAAGTTGTAGGTGACCGGGCCGGCGAGCCAGCGAAGGGTGCCTTGGTTTAGGAGGTGGAAATCGAAGAACTGTTTGGTGGAGTTGCCGACCAGGTCGAGGCGGCCGGAGGGGAGGATGAGGTAGCGGCCGGCAAGGGAGGCATTGCTGACGACGAGCGAGCCGGCGATCTGGTTGGTGCCGTTGAGGCGGATGCCCTCGAGGGTGAGGTTGGTGATGACGCCGCCCTGGAAGGTGGGGAGGAGATGGAGGTTGCCGCTGGTGAGCTGGAGGCCCAGTGGCTGCATGGCGCCGTCGAGCCAGAGGTTGCCGGACTCGAAGACGGACTTGCCGGGGCCGGTGAAGGAGGCGAGGCCGGAGTTGGTGAGGGAGCATTGCTGGAATGCGAGGGTGGCGCCCTGGGCGACGTTGGCGGAGCCGGTGAGGACTCCGTTGATGCTTTGGAGGGCGAGGCGTCCCTGATCGACCTCGATCTGACCGGCGTTGATGAAGTCGAGGTTCAGCAGGGTGGACGTGCCGGGGCCCCCGACCTTGTGGAGGGTTCCCTCATTGCGGACCGAAGGGAGCAGGCCGCCGTAGGGGTGGTTCCAGGAGGAGTCGGCGTGAATCTCCCAGAGACCGGCGTTGGTGAAGGTGGAGGTGTTGCCGGTAAAGTCGTAGCCGACCGGGCCGGCAAGCCAGCGCACGGTGCCGAGGTTGAGAAGTTGCGTGGCGTAAAGGGTCTTGCTCGCGCCAGTGGCGAGGTCGAGCCGGCCGCCGGATGAGATGGTCCAGGTGCCGCGAAGTCCGCCCGATGAGAAAATCAGGACGGCTCCGGAGCGGATCGTCGCAGGCTGGGACACCGTGAGGATTCCCGTGGCGAGCGCGAGCGTCGGGGAAGAACCCGGGCCGCCGAGTTCGAGGCTGGCGAGGGTTACGGTGCTCGTCAGATCAATGGTGTAGGTGCCGGCGAGTTGGATGACCGCGGTGTCGCTCGAACCGGGAACCTGCGCGGGGGTCCAGTTGGTCGGTACGTTCCACGAACCGCCGGTTGGGTTGTTTCAGGCGATGGTGGCGGCGGATACCGAAAGGCGGCTCAGGGCTGCGATCCAGACCAAGGCGTGAAGGAGGCGGGCGAGGTTCATTGCGGGGCGGGCCGTTGGGATCAAGCCCAGCCCGCAGTTTGAGCCGGCCGGTCGCGGGCGCCAGCAGCGAGTGGGCTGGCGGCTACTCCCTTTGGATTAGGCTGCCCCACGGGTGTGGGGACTGAGCCGTATCCATGCGATTGAAGGCGGGGACAGGTTCACGCGGAGACGCGGAGACGCGGAGAAAGGCCACTTGGACGGGAGGCGGAGCAGTCACCGTTTGGTGAATGGTGTCCGACGTTGGAAGGTTGGGGGCCCGCCCCTCTCTCCGCGCTCTCCGCGGCTCCGCGTGAGAATTCTGCTGCATGCATACGGCTGAGAGCGTGGCCGATGGATCCGCGCCTGATGGGGGAGTTTGGAGGCGGAGGATCACCGCCTCCTGACGTCGGCAGCTACCTGTAGCCGACGAGGTGACGAGCCGGGACTCGAGGTAGTTCCCAGTCGCCAGTTCCCGGTCCCCAGAACTGGAAACTAGGGACTGGAAACCGGGGACTTCCTCAGGCCCCGCCTCCGGACGTCGGCGGCTACGGGGCTGTCAGTCGAACATCTTGCCCGGGTTCAGGATTCCGTGCGGGTCCAGCACCTTGCGGAGTTCGCGCATGACGCGCATCTGGGCGTCGCCGGCGAACTTGGGCAGGAAACCCTTCTTGGCGACGCCGACGCCGTGTTCGCCGGTGATGGTGCCGCCCAGGCGGATGGCCTCGTCGAAGATCTCGTGGAAGGCCTCCTCGACCCGGTGCATCTCCTCGTGGTTGCGCTCGTCGGTGAGGAACGTGGGATGCAGGTTTCCATCACCCATGTGGCCGAAGGTGCCGATCCGGAGCTTGTACTTGCGGGCGATGGCGTCGACGAAGCGGACCATGCGGGCGAGTTCGGAGCGCGGAACCGTGGCGTCTTCGAGGATCGTTGTGGGGGAGAGGCGGGCGAGCGCAGAGAAGGCGCTGCGGCGGGCGGCGGCGAGCTGGTTGGCTTCGTTGTCATCCTTGGCGATGCGGACGTCGCGGCAGCCGTTGCGTCGGGCGATCTCAACCATGCGGGTGGCCTCTTCCTCGACCTGGGCCGGGTGACCATCGCTTTCCATCAGGAGCAGGGCTTCGCAGTCGGTGGGCAGGCCGACCTTGGCGAAGTCCTCGACGCACCGGATGGTGGTGCGATCAAGGAATTCCAGTGTGCAGGGGATGATCTTCGCGGCGATGATGTCGCTGACGGTTTGGGCGGCGGCATCCATGGCACCGTACGTGGCGACAATCGTCTTCTTGGAGGCGGGCTTCGGGATGAGCTTGAGGAGGACGGCGGTCAGGATGCCGAGGGTGCCTTCCGAGCCGACGAACAGGTCCTTGAGCGAATAGCCGGCGACGTCCTTCACGCACTTGTTGCCGGTGACCATGACCTCGCCATCGGGGAGGACGACGGTCAGGCCCATGACGTAATTGCGGGTGATGCCGTACTTGAGGCCGCGGAGTCCGCCGGAGTTCTCAGCGACGTTGCCCCCGATGGTGCTGATCTTCATCGAGCCGGGGTCGGGCGGATAGAAGAGGCCGACAGCGGCGGCGGCCTCGGCGACCTGGAGCGTGGTGATGCCGGGCTCGACGAGAAGGGTGAGGTTGGCCTCGTCCATCTCGAGGATCCGGTTCATGCGGACCGTGCAAAGCACGATGCAGCCGGGCACGGGAAGGGATCCGCCGGAGAGTCCGGTACCGGAACCTCGGGTCACGACGGGGATCCGTTCGCGGTTGGCGAGGCGGAGGATGGCCGAGACCTCGGCGGTCGAGGTGACGAACACGACGCAGCCAGGCAATTGGTTCAGGGCTGCGGTGCCATCGAAGGAGTAGACGAGAAGATCCTCGGGCGAGGTGAGCAGGTCCTGCGGTCCGACGATGGCCGCGAGTTCGGCGAGGATGGACGGAGACAACGGCATGGCGGAAGCCTGCGGAAGGGGCGACGGGGGAGGGAAGCGGGAAGTTTGATCGAAGTTTGAAGGTTCAAGGGTGAAGTTTGAAGCGACAGCGCGAGGCGGAGTGAAGGTCAGAGTCGGACGCGCAGGTAGGTGCCCAGCACGGATTCCTGCCGCCAGTCCGGTTGGGCCCGCGACGAGACGAGCATGTAGAAGAGATCGAGGTCGGCCTTGGATCCGAGCCTGAACGTGAGTCCGGCGGGCACGAGGCGGTTCTCGGTCCATCGGTGCCGGTGGAGGTCGGTGAGCCACTCGTTGCTCGCGAATACGCGCGTCAGCGGGCCCAGCGGATGGGGCAAGGTCCAGGCGACCTGGAGCCGTTGACGGGAACGATGGGTCGTGAAGGCTTCGCCCTCGTTCCAGCGCCATTCCATGCGGTTGCGGAATTCGATGGCGACGCTCGGAACAGGATTCCAATGCGGGTTCAATTCGAGTTCCGGGCGCCACTGGAGATGTCGTTCGTCGGTCTTCGTGTTTTCGATCGAGAGGGCAGACTGGCCGGTGGCGACATCGAGCCACGGGAGCAGTTCGTATTTGAAGCGGGGGCTGACGATCTGGACGTAGGGACCGTCGGAAAGGTCGAGCCGGTTGCCCATGAACAACCAGGCGCGGGCCCGTTCCTGACGCCAGAATTCGAGGGAGGTCCACCCCCACCATTCATCGGCCTTGCTGACGGTGGCGGGTAGAATCAAGGCCACCAGGATGGCAAACCGGTCGCGCCAGGTCTTCACGGACTGATGATGCGACGGACGGCGGTGCAGGTCGAGCGGAGCGAGGGGGGCGGCCGGGGCGATTTGCATTGGCGTGTCGCATATGGGACATCCGGATGCAATTCGGCACGGGGACCGAGGCCGTGCGAGGGTGGGGGCGTGGTTTGCAATCCCATGTCGCATATGGGACATCCGGATGTGAATGCGGTGGAGGTCGGGTTTCGACATCGGACGGTTCGCACGGATGCTCGCCCCACCCAGGACCTGGCAGTTGGTGACTTGGAACCCGCCACCGGGAGCTTCCCCCGGGAACAGCCTCGTTACCTCGACTGCTCCGGTAGGAGACGGCGTCAGGAGGCTCTTGACGGCGGACTGGGAGCTTCCCAGCGGCTGGGCGACGCGGGTATTCTCGAGGCTCATTCATGAACTGGCTTGATCTGAAGGAGGACGTGGCGGTGGTGATCGGCGGCACGGGCGTGCTGGGCGGAGCGCTGGCCGAAGGGTTGGCGGCGGCGGGCGCGGCGGTGGCGGTGGCGGGACGGAACGCCGAGCGTGGCGAGGCTCGCGCAGCATCGATCCGCAAGGCCGGTGGCCGGGCTGTCTTCGTGAGTGCGGACGCTTCGGATCGATCGTCGCTGGACCTGGCGCGCCAGCAGGTGATCGCGGAGTTCGGCCAGCCAACGATCCTGGTGAACGCCGCGGGCGGCAACCAGCCGGCCGTGACGGTGACGGCAGACCATCCGTTCGAGCAGATCGATCTGACTGCGTGGCGTGAGAGCTTTGACCTGAATCTCGTGGGTGGAGCGTTCCTGCCGTGCCAGGTGTTCGGGCCCGGAATGTGCGCGGCAGGGCGAGGGAGCATCATCAACATCGCGAGCGTGTCTGCGCACCTGCCGCTGTCCCGGGTAATCGCTTACTCGGCGGCCAAGGCGGCGGTGTTGAACCTGACGCGCTTCCTTGCCCGGGAATGGGCGACGAAGGGCGTGCGGGTGAACTCCATCACGCCCGGCTTCTTCCCGGCGGAGCAGAATCGCCGGTTGCTGTTCCAGGAGGACGGGACTCCGACGCCGCGGGCGAAGTCGATCCTTGGACACACGCCGATGGCGCGGTTTGGCGAGGCGCAGGAGTTGGTGGGGGCGGTGCTGTTCCTGGCCAGCCGGCAGGCGAGTTCTTTCGTCACGGGTTCGGACATCGTGGTGGACGGCGGGTTCCTGGCGCAGACGATCTGATCCCGGGTGGCAACGATTCGAACGACAACCAACCCAGCGATGACAACAGTCCATTCGAGGGTGGCGGCACCGGGAAAGCTCCTGGGCGCTGAAGACGCGGCGACGGTGGTGGCAGGGGCGTGTCCGGAGGGAGATTACCGGGGCAAGCGGGTGCTGCTGATCATTCCCGATCTCACACGGACGGCGCCGATCGGGATGATGTTCCGCCTGCTGCATTCACAGTTGGGTGGGGTGACGGCAGCGCTCGACATCCTCGTGGCGCTGGGGACCCACCGCGCGATGACCGAGGAGGAGATCTGTGTTCGATTGGAGATCACGATGGAGGAGCGTCGGACCCGGTATGCCCGGGTGCGCTTCTTCAACCATGAGTGGGACAATCCGGCGGCCTTGAAGCCGTTGGGGGCGATCCCGCGCGAGGAGATCCGGCAACTCTCGGACGGCCTGTTCTCGATGGACGTGCCGGTGACCGTGAATCGCAGGGTGGATGACTACGACCAGTTGATCATCGTGGGGCCGGTGTTTCCGCACGAGGTCGTCGGGTTCAGTGGCGGCAACAAGTACCTTTTCCCCGGCATCAGCGGGCCCGAGGTATTGAACTTCTTCCATTGGCTGGGCGCGGTGATCACGACGGTGGGCGTGATCGGGCACAAGTGGACGCCGGTCCGGCGCGTGGTGGACCGGGCGGGCTCGATGGTCTCGACGCCGCGGCTCTGCTTCGCGCTGGTGGTCGCTGGGGGAGGATTGGCGGGACTGTGCGCGGGTGCGCCGGAGGCGGCGTGGGACAAGGCGGTCGACCTGTCGGCGCAGCACCACATCATCCGCAAGGACCGGGAATTCCACACGATCCTCTCGTGTGCGCCGGAGATGTACGACGAGCTCTGGGTGGGGGCGAAGTGCATGTACAAGCTGGAGCCGGTGTTGGCGGAGGATGGCGAGTTGATCATCTATGCGCCGCACCTGAAGGACGTCAGCGTCGTGCACGGGCCGGTGATCCGGCAGGTGGGCTACCATTGCCGGGACTACTTCCTGGCGCAGTGGGACAAGTTCAAGGACTTGCCTTGGGGAGTGCTGGCGCACAGCACCCACGTCTTCGGGTTGGGGACCTACGTGAACGGCGTCGAGAAGGCGCGGGCGCGGGTGACCCTGGCGACGGGGATTCCAGAGGAGGAGTGTCGGGCGATCAACCTCGGATACCGCGACTGGAGGTCCATCCAGGTGGCCGACTACGCCGGGCGTGAGTCGGAAGGAATCCTGCACGTGCCCAAGGCGGGCGAGACGTTGTATCGGTTGGCGGGGAAGTGAAGGAGGGTCTGATTCCTGCCCCTGCGAGGGGGGCGAGTGTCCCCATGGGGACGGCCTCTCAAGATTCAAACTTGAAACTGAAAACTTCGAACTCCAAGGCGGCTCGACGGAGGTCGCGCCCCACCTCCTGATGGGGGCTCTAGGTAGACGCACCTGTAGACGAGCGCAGGATTGCAAGTTGGGTTGGGTTGGTCCAACGTCGGGAAATGGCGGAGGACAAGGCACAATTCGGGAATTTCAAGGAGGCTTTCTGTGCCTACTACCAGTGCGAGCCCAAGGCCTATGCCCGGAAGGCTCTGTTCCTGGGAATCCCGGCGAGCAGACGACTCCTCGCAATCCCCATCTACCTCTTCAACCGGCCTTTTTTCGCCATCGACGTCGGCATCATCGAGAGTCTCGGGGAGGCCCGCAGTTCGGATGAGTTTTCCAGCATGCTGGATGAGCTGTGCAGCACGAGTCGGGTGGAACGGTCCATCCGGCGCGGAATCCTCGGCATCCGGGTCTCGGGCGGGAAGCTGATGGCCCAATGGGAGTTGGTTGCGGCGTACGTCCGGAAGCCTGTACTGAGCACGGAGACGGGGAAGGTGACCCCGAAGGCGAAGAATGAGCGCCCGGTGGCGTCGGAGGCTGCCGCCCGCGAAGTGGCGCTGCCCGCGGTCGTGGCCAGGAGATTGCATCGGGCAGCGACGGACGTGACTTGCGGGAAGCCGGTGGACGCGGCGGCGAGGGATGCAGGGTTGGCTGGAGAGGCGGAGTTCCGGAAGCTCCTGGCGCAGGGGGCTGGGGAGGATCCAGCCTTGAAGTGGCTCCAGGGGCAGATGGTGATGGCGGAGCGCTTGAAGGAACTCGAGCGGGACAACGCGGGACTCCGGGTGCTTCTCGGGGACAAGGAACTGCAGATCCAGCGGCTGAAGGGTGAGGCGGCGACCGATTCCGTGGCGTCGGTGGGTTGAGCGGACCCGCGGCAAGAAGGAAAACGGCGGTTGCCTTTTGAGCAACCGCCGCCGGTTCGCTGGCGCCCGCCTACCGCCCCCGGACCAACGGAGGTTGGTTGAGTAGCGCAGTTAACAATTACTCCGCTGATGCCAAAGCCAGGGTGATAGGCCGGTGCCAAATGTTGAGAGAGCCAATCGCGTGCCAACCTTGGGTTTGGCATCGATGCGAAATGCGGACCCCCACCCGCCTGGAATCCGTCGGGATCGGCATCGGGATCGAGGTTTGCCGGAGCTCGATTCCGATGGCGACGGTGGGACGCCGCGTGGGGGCACGCGGCCTACCGAAGTCGGTTGAACCCGGCTGTAAGTCTCCGGGGGCTTCATTTGTAGGCCGGGTGCCCTCACCCGGCGACTGACGGGTTGCTCGCCATCGGCAGGCGTTGGGGGTAGGGTCCCAGAACATGTCGAGCATGCCACGAGTTGGGGTGTTGGGGGTGGGTTCCTTGGGCAAGGAGCATGCCCGGATCTACGCGGATCTGGCGGCCGCGGGGTTGGTCCGTTTTGTCGGGGTCTTTGATGTCCAGACTGAGTCGGCCAAGGCCCATGCCGAGAAGCACCGGGTAAGGGCCTTCGCGACGGTGAACGAGATGTTGGCAGAGGTGGATGCGGTGAGCGTGGTGACTCCGACCGTCACGCATCACGCCCTGGCAAGTCAGGCGCTGAAGGCGGGCAAGCATGTGCTCGTGGAGAAGCCCATGACGGATTCGGCGGTGCAGGCGGGAGACCTGGTGGGATTGGCGCAGGCTGCCGGACTCGTGCTGCAGGTGGGTCACGTCGAGCGATTCAATCCGGTCTACCGATATCTGGAAGAGGCGGCGACGCAGCCCCGGTTCATCGAGTGCCACCGTCTTTCGCCCTACCCGAAGCGCAGCACGGACATCGGAGTGGTCCTCGACCTGATGATCCATGACCTGGATGTCGTGATGGCCTTCGTGAAGTCGCCGGTGGTGTCGGTCGAAGCAGTGGGAATCCCGGTGCTGAGCCGCAGCGAGGACATCGCCAACGCCCGGTTGCGGTTCGCGAACGGGTGCATCGCCAACCTGACTGCGAGTCGGATCTCGCCCGAGCGGACCCGGAAGATCCGGGTGTTCAGCGCGGGGCCGAAGCCGACGTACATCTCCCTCGATTACCGGGCGCAGGAGGGTTTCCTGTATCGTCTGGCGGCGGATGATGAGCCGGAGAGTTCGCTCCTCAAGAAGCTGTTGTCGGCCTCGGACAGCGCGATCGTGAGTGAGTTCGGTGGGCGGAAGATCGTCCGGGAGCCCGTGCCGATCACGAAGGACGAGCCGCTGAAGTGCGAGTTGCAGCACTTCATCCAATGCGTGGCCGAGCGACAGATGCCGAAGGTCTCAGGGGCCCAGGCGAAAATGGCCCTCGACGTGGCGTTTGAGATCGTGCGGCAGATCGCCGCCGCCTGAGCCGAGATCAGAACACGCGGTTGTTCGCGGGTTCGGGGATGGAAGGTGCCCAGATCCGCACGTTGTCGACCTTGCCGGTGTCGTCGAAGGAGCCGAAGCCTACGAGCCCGGAAGCAAAGGTGGCGTCGCTGGCCTCCATGATCGGCTCACCGAGGTTGTCGTAGAAGACGCGGATGGTGCTGGCCTTCCGTTCGATGCGGACGCGGTGCCAGACGTTTTGCCCCCATTTCACGCCGGGCGTCGTCTTCGTCCCGATCTTCCGACGCGGGGAGCCGTCGACCAGGAAGACATTGTGGGCGTGGTCATCCGCGGCGGTGGCGATGTGGACGTAGTAGAAGTGGGAACGGTCCTGCACCCCGAAGAAGACGCACATGTCCCGATGCCCGTACTCGCGTCCGGTCTGCAGCAGGTCCGCCTCGAGGACGAAGTCCCCGTACTTGAGCCCGTGGAGGAGGGCGATGTTGACGGGGGATCGGACGGCAGGTTGGTACTGGCTCTGGCGGGTGAGTTCGAGGGCAAGGCTGGTGCCGTCGGAGGAGTGCTTCCAGGCGCCGGGATCGGACCGTTCGAGGCGGTCGAGGCTCGCCGGTGCGTCGAAGTGTTCCTCGGTGACGAGTTTCCATCCGGCGGGGATACCCGGCGCCGGGGGATCACCGGGCTCTGCGGCAAAGGCGGCGAGGATGCCGCCGAGCAGGAGGGTGCAACCGAGGGGAGAGGTGCGCGTCTGCATGGGAATCAGGGCTTGGGGGAGTTGGCTTCGGCGCACGTCTTCCACGCGAGGCCGGGATTGTTGGTGATGATGCCGTCGACGCCCATGGCGAGGAGGGATTTCATGAGTGCCGGGTCGTCGATCGTGTAGACCCAGACCTTGATGCCCTTGGAGTGGGCAGCCTGGACAGCCGCGGCACTGACCTGCCGGTTCCACACGATGGCCTGTGCACCGATTCGGTGGGCCTCATCGATCCAGCGTGCGGACAGATTCTTGTCGGCTTCGGTCAGCTTCTGCCCGCGGTAGCTGCCCCAGGGGCCGAGGGCGCCGAGGATCTGGGTTGGTTCCAGACGGTGGTATTCCTCGAGGTATTCCCAATCGAAGGCCTGGACGACGACTTCGTTGACGAGTTTGCGGCTTCGGATGAGTTCGACGCAGGCGGCGGCGGGGCCGGCCTTTCGTTCGATGAGGGTGACGGAGCCGGGTTGGATGACGTCGAGGGCCTGGTGGAGGGTGGGGATGGTGGAGGGCGGTTGGTTGGAGCCGCGCCAGGACGAGGAGTCGAGGGTCTGGAGTTCAGTGGTGGTGAACTGGGAGACGTGGAGGTTCGTGCGGCCCCAGCGCCTCGTGGCGTCGGTCGTGCGGTCCAGCGTGTGGTCGTGGAGGACGGTGAGGACGTTGTCCTTCGAGTGGTGATAGTCGAGTTCGACGAGGTCGCTGCCGGTGGTGACGGCGAGCTGGAAGGCTGGAATCGTATTCTCCGGTGCGGCGGCGGAGTAACCCCGGTGGGCGATGACCAATGGCCGTCGCAGGGACATGAGCCGCTCGGCGGCAGGGGCGGCGGCGAGGGATTCGTGGGCAGGCATGAGCAAGCTGGCGGCAACGGCAGACGCGGCGATCAGGGGCTTCACTTGGGGAAGGTGGAAGGTTCAAGTTTGAAGATTCAAGATGGAAGACGCTGGAAGACGCCCATCGAGAGGTGGGGCGAGTATCCTCACGAGCCGGTCAAGAGTCCCAAGTTTCAAGATTCCAGATTCAAGCCTGGCACCCGCTTCAAGCTTGAAACCGAAAACTCCCAACTCCAGGGCGGCTCGGCGGAGTCTCGCCAATCAGGACATCGGTGTCGGGGTCGGCATCGGAATCGGTATCGAGTTTCGGCTTCCCACGTTCGATCCCGATCCCGATTCCGATCCTGAGGATCGGCTCGACCGGGCTTGAAACCTGACTCTTGAAACCTCGAACTCCCTCACGACCTCCGACCAAAGTCGGAGTGGGCGCGGCGGGTCGTTGTGGTGGAATGGGATGGTGACCGCCGATCAGGTGCATCTGCTCCGGAAATCGTTTGCCATCGTGGAAAGACATCCCGAGGTGGCGGCACTGGTCTTTTACAAGGAGTTGTTCCTGCTGGAGCCGCGTTTGCGAGGGCTGTTTCAGTCCGACATCCGCGAACAGGCGAAGAAACTGATGGAGATGTTGGCCGGGGCGATCCGCTTGCTGGACGAGCCGGACAAGCTGGTGCCGGTGCTGGAGGAGTTGGGCCGTCGGCATGCAGGGTATGGAGTGCGACGTGGGCATTACGTGATCGTTCGTCAGGCACTGGTGGCGATGCTGCGGAAGGTCCTGGACCGGGAGTTGACGCCGGAGGTTCTCCAAGCCTGGAGCGATCTCTATGACGTGGTCGAGGCCACGATGCTGCGCGGGGCGGGTGAGGATGCACGCTGAGACCTTGAAACTTGGGTCTTGAAGCTTGGGACTCCGGGACGGCTCGTGAGGACACTCGCCCCACCACTTGAGAGGTCTTGAAGCGTGGGACCCCACCGGGTGGGGGCTGGCGTGAAGTGGGTGGGCGGATCATCCTCAGGTCATGAATCAAGCGGAAGCCCGATGGGCGCGATGGCTTTCCTGGTTGGCGGCGCTGGGTCTGACATGGGGGGTGGAGGCGGCAGAGCCTGCGCGGGGGCTTCGGGTGCATGCGCGGAATCCAGCCTACCTGGAGTTCCGGGGGAGGGCGGAGTTGCTGGTGGGATCGGGTGAACACTACGGAGCGTTGATCAACCGTGGCTTCGATCTGACCCGGTACGTGGCGTCCGTGCGGCGGGATGGCCTCAACTACACGCGGGTCTTTGGCGGGGCGTATGTGGAACCGCAGGGAGCGTTCAACATTGAGCGCAACACGCTGGCTCCGGTGCCGGGAAGTTTCCTGCCGCCCTGGGCGCGGAGCGATCAGCCCGGGTATGCCGGGGGCGGGAACAAGTTCGACCTGGGGCGATGGGATCCGGAGTACTTCGCGCGGTTGCGGGAGTTGCTGAGGTTGACCTCGGAGGCGGGCGTGGTGGTTGAGTTGACGCTGTTCTGCACGATGTACGAGGCGCGGCAGTGGTCGTTGAGTCCGCTGAATCCCCGGAATCACATCGGAGGTGTCGATCGCGACGTCGCGTACACGAACCTGTTCACGCTGGACCGGCACGGCGGCCTGCTCCGATTCCAGGAGGAATATGTCCGTCGCGTGGTCGGGGAGTTGAGGGACTTCGACCATGTATTGGTCGAGATCTGCAACGAACCCTACTTCGCGGGCGTCAGCATCGATTGGCAGAATCACATGGCGGGCGTCATTGCGTCGGCGCAGAAGGAACACCCCTATCCGAAGCCGATCGCGCAGAACATCTCCAATGGCACGGCGAAGGTGGTGAAGCCGCACGCGGAGGTGTCGGTGCTGAACTTCCACTACGCTGCGCCGCCGGATGCGGTGGCGGACAACGCGGGGCTGCGCCGGGTGATTTCGGACGACGAGACAGGCTTCCGCGGGACCAATGACGCGCCTTATCGGATGGAAGGGTGGGACTTTGTGATGGCCGGCGGCGGGATCTTCAACCACCTCGATTATTCCTTCGCGGTCGGGCACGAGGACGGGAGTTTCGTGTATCCATCCACGCAGCCGGGAGGGGGAAACCCGGCATTCCGCCGGCAGATGCGTTTTCTGCGGGAGTTTGTGGGCCGGTTGGACCTGGAGCGGACGGCGCCGGCGCCGGGCATTGTGCGCGCGAATCTGCCGACGGGTGTGGGAGCGCGCGCCCTGGTGGAGAAGGGTGGGGCCGCGCTGGTCTACCTGCGCACGGCGGGATTGCCGCAGCAGTATTCGGCGCGCTGGACCGGGTTCCTGACGGCACCGGCGACCGGGGAGTTCACGCTGTATACACGATCAAACGACGGGGTCCGGCTGTGGGTCGATGACCGGTTGGTGATCGATCATTGGGATGAGCATTCCACCGCGGAAGACCGGGCGACAGTGCGCCTGGAGAAGGGGACGCGTCGGCGGATCCGGCTGGAGTACTTCTATGCGGGCGGCGAGGCGACGATGCAGTTGGGGTGGTCGGGGCCTGGCGTGGAGCGGACCGTCATCCCATCGACGGCGATGCGGACGTTCGACGGCAAGCCCGGCCTGCGGGGTGAGTACTACGCGGACAAGACCCTGACGGCGCGGACACGTGAGGTGGCGGAGGGCCCGATTGACTTCGGGGCAACGGGCGGGAACTCGGCATCGGCTGGGGTGGCGGACGGCGAAGCGATCCTCGACCTCGCGCTGCCGGTGGGAGCGTGGTCTGCCGAATGGTGGTCTCCGCGGGATGGAACGTCGGTCAGGTCCACCACGGTCGAGGCCGATGCGAAGGGGGCGAAACTGCCGGTGCCGGCCTTCCGCGAGGACATCGTGCTCAGGCTGGATCCGATCCGGCGCTGAAGCGTGATTTGATCCGGTCAATGGCCCAGAGGGCATGCTCCTGGATCAGGGGTTCGGGGTCGGTCGCGGCGCGGGCGAGGGCCGGCAGGGCTTCGGGGCCGGCGACGTTTCCCAGCGCGACGCAAACGTTGCGGAGGAGGCCGCGGCGCTTGGTTCGGAGGATGGGAGAGCCCTTGAACCGGGTGCGGAAGCTGGCGTCGTCGAGGGCGAGGAGTTCGAGGAGCGCGGGTTGATCGAGGTCGGTCCGGCGGTGGGGCGCCATCAACCGGGCTTCGGCAGCGAAGCGGTTCCATGGGCAGGCGGCGAGGCAATCGTCGCAGCCGTAGATGCGGTTCCCGATGAACGGGCGGAGTTCGGCAGGGATGGAGGCCTTGAGTTCGATGGTCAGGTACGAGATGCAGCGTCGGGCATCGAGGGTGAAGGGAGCGGGGAGCGCGTTGGTGGGACAGGCGTCGAGGCACCGGGTGCACTTGCCGCAGAGGTTTCGGGCTTCGGAGTCTTCGGGAAGGTCGGCTTGGGTGAGGATTTCGGCGATGAAGAACCAGTTGCCGAGGGAACGGGATACGACGTTGGTGTGTCGTCCGACGAAACCGATGCCCGCCCGCTGGGCGAGGTCGCGCTCGAGGATCGGGCCGGTGTCGACGTACCAGAGCGATCGATGGCTGGGCTGGGTTTCGGAATCGATCCAGTGGGTGAGTTCGGCGAGGCGGGCGCCGAGGACGTCGTGGTAATCCTGGTGACGCGCGTAGCGGGCGACGGTGCCGCTCGGGGACCCGGTCGGTCCGCCAGGTGGCGGAGGGGGTGGATTGTAGCTGGCGGCGAGGACGATGACGGACCGGGCACCAGGCAGGACGAGTTGCGGGTCGCAGCGTTTGTCCGCGTTGCGGGCGATCCATTCCATGCCCGCATGCCGTCCCTCGGCCAGGGCCGTGCGGAACCGTTCGGCCGAGGCGGGCGGGTCGGCGGAGGTGATCCGGCAATCGTCGAAGCCGAGTTCAAGGGCGCGGCTCCGGATCCGTGCGGCGAGGCTCGGCATGGGGCGGCTACTCGGAGGACGTTCCGTGGCGGTAACTCGCCGCGATGTACCGGGCGGTTTCGGCGGGTGAACGGAAGTCGACTCCGACGATCACATCGGCCTGCCGGTAGGCGGGGGTGCGGGTGGCGAGCAGGTCGCGGATCCGTTCGAGGGGATCCGGGTGTTGGAGGAGTGGGCGGTGACCTTGGTGGCGGACGCGGGAATAGATCGTCTCGGGGGTGGCCCAGAGGCAGACGATGAGGGCGTGGCGGCGGAGCGAGTCGAGGTTGGCGGGGTTGACGGCGAGGCCGCCGCCGGTGGCGATGACTTTCCGCGACTCGCCTTCGAGTTCGGTGCAGAGGTCGGACTCGAGCTTGCGGAAGAAAGGTTCCCCGTCGGTGGCGAAGATCTCGGAGATCTTCCGGCCCTGGCGCTGTTCGATGAGCTTGTCGGTGTCGAGGAAGTCGAAATGGAGGAGTTGGGCGAGGAGGGATCCGACCGTGGTCTTTCCCACGCCCATGAATCCAATCAAGGCGATGTTGCGGTGGGAACTGGGGTCAGACATGGGTGGTTGGTAACGGGGCGGAGGGCCGGAGGGAAGCCCGCAGGGACGGCGGTCACGTGGCGGGAATGAAGCGCTGGAAAAGAAGGGCGGCGAAGAAGCAACCGATGAAGGCGACCGCGGCACCGGGATTGGGCGGGGCGGCGAGGAGGTCGACGAGGCAGATGCCGGCGAGGAGGCCGGAGACGGTTCGGCCGAGGTTGCGCTGCACCTGGGTGAACGTGTGTCGGAGGCAAAGGACGGCCCAGACGATGAGGGTGGCGGAGAGCCAGAGGCCGCGGAGGCGGTATTCGTTGTTGTTGACGAACGTGGCGAGGACGACCGGCACGGCGAGGGCGAGGAGAGGCCAGACGGCCAGGGGACCGGCGATGCTCTCCCGTCGGGCGACATAGGAGAGGCCCACGATCCAGCCGGCGAGGGCGATGGCGGTCCAGAGGGCGAGGCCAGTAACGCCGTCCTCGGCTGCGCCGGCGGCGACCAGGAGGAGGAGGAAGCGGCAGGCGGCCATGATCACCGGGGAGAACGCGACCGCCTTGTGGACGGCGTCGTAGAGCAGGATGGCCCCGACGAGGAGGATGGTGAGGATGGCCGGGGCAAAGCCGAGGAACAGGAGCGGAAGGGTACCGGCTATGAGAAGGCTGCCTCCGATGATCCAGACGAGTTGTTCGGTGATCGCCCCGGAAGGGATCGGGCGCTGACGCCGGTGCTGGCGGTCGAAGGAGGCGTCGAAGGCGTCGTTCAGGAACATCCCGCCGACGTAGAGAAGGGAGGTCGCGAGGCAAAGCAGGAGGAGGCGTGCGGACGAACCACCCCCGCCCAGAAGCCAACCGCAGAGGCAGTTGCTCCAGACCGTGGGCAGGTTCGAAACCCGCCCGAGCACCAACAGGGTGCGCGCACTCGGATGCCTTGAATCAGCCATGAGCGCGGGAAGCTAGCGGCCCCGGCCAGCCCCGGGCGATAGCGAAGTGTGGGCGGGGAAGCGGGCTGCCCGTTCGTTGCCCGGAGGGGCATCGGAGCAGGCTGCAACAAATTGGATGAATTGGCGGAGTTGCTGCGCCATCCTGTTGGAGCAATTGCCATGTTGATCCGCACCCCCTTCAGCTCCGTCGCGATCGTCGTGATGGGTATGGCCGCGTCCGGCCCGATCTCCGCAGCGGGCGTCGACTTCGCGCGAGAGGTGTTGCCGATCCTTTCGGACAACTGTTTCCACTGCCACGGCCCGTCCGAGACGGGACGCAAGGCCGGGTTGCGCCTGGATCTCCGCGAGGGGGCGCTGCGGGTGAAGGATGGGAAGGCAACGATCGCGCCCGGGAAGCCGGAATCGAGCGAGTTGGTGAAGCGGCTCTATACCGATGACCCGGAGGACCTCATGCCACCGCCGGATTCGCATCGGTCGTTGACGACAGCGCAGAAGGACCTGCTGAAACGTTGGGTCGCTGAGGGCGCGGTGTGGGGGAAGCACTGGTCCTTCGAGCCGGTCCGGGCAAGGGCGCTTCCGGTGGTGAAGGATGCGGGCTGGGCGCGGAACGACCTGGACCGGTTCATCCTCGCGCGGGTCGAGGCTGAAGGTTTGCGGCCGTCGCCCGAGGCTTCTGTGGAGGCGCTGGCGCGGCGGGCGTCGCTGGACCTGGTCGGACTTCCGCCGTCGGAGGAGGACCTGCGTCGGTTGGCGGCGGATCCCTCGCCGACGGCTTACGAGGGCTACGTGGATCGACTGCTGGCATCGCCGGCGTACGGAGAGCGCATGGCCGCGGAGTGGCTGGACCTGGCGCGGTACGCGGATACCTACGGGTTCCAGGCGGATGTTGAACGGGACATGTCGCCCTGGCGCGACTGGGTCGTGAAGGCGATCAACTCCAACCTCGGCTACGACCAGTTCCTGATCTGGCAGCTGGCTGGGGATCTCCTGCCGGGTGCGACGCAAGAACAGCGGTTGGCGACGGCCTACAGCCGGTTGCATCGACAGACCAACGAGGGTGGAAGCATCGAGGAGGAATGGCGTGCGGAGTATGTCTCCGACCGGGTCCACACCGTCGGAACGTCCATACTGGGCATGACGATGGAGTGCAGCCGGTGCCACGACCACAAGTACGATCCGATCAGCCAGCGCGACTACTACTCGTTGTCGGCGTTCTTCAACAACATCGATGAATCCGGGCTGTATTCCCATTTCACGGCGGCGACGCCGACGCCGACGATGTTCCTCTACAAGGAGGGACAGGAGCAGGCGCATGAGGCCCTGAAGGCTCAGGTGGCTGAGGCGTGGACGAAGTACCGCAAGGCCCTCGCTGCCGCCACAGGGCCGGCGGGTGGGAAGGTTGAACCGGTGCTTCCGGCCCCGGTGGCCCGCTATTCGTTTGATGCCCTGGAAGGGGGTAAAGCTCCGAACCTGGTCTCGACGAACGGCGCAGCCGAAGGCTCGCTGAAGCTGGTGGAAGGGGCAAACGGGCAGGGACTCGAGTTCAACGGGGATGACTCGGTCGTCTGCAAGGGTGTGGGAAGATTCGCGAGGACGGACCCGTTCACGATCGGGCTGCGGATCCGTCCTGCGGAGCTGAAGCCGCGGGCAGTGGTGTATCATCGATCGGTGGCGTGGACGGATTCCGGGAGCCGCGGGTATGAGTTGGTACTGGATGCGGGGCGACCGTTCTTCGGCTTGATTCATTTCTGGCCGGGGAACGCGATCGGGGTCCGGGCGAAGAAGGCCCTGCCGCTGGACGAGTGGTCGCACGTGACGGTGACCTACGACGGATCCAGCCGGGCCGAGGGTGTTCGGTTGTACGTGAACGGACGGTTGACGGAGTGCGAGGTCGTCCGGGACAACCTGTACAAGGATATCCGGCACCGGGGCGAGTGGGGTGACTCGGATGGGAACGGCGTTTCGCTGACGCTCGGGGCCCGGTTTCGGGACAATGGATTCCGGCGTGGGCGGGTGGACGACCTGTCCGTGTACGACGTCGAGTTGACGGCGGGGGAGGTCGCCCGTGCGGCCGGCGCGTCTGGGGAATGGAGTGAGCAAGAGCGCCAAGCGTGGTTTGCAGCACGTTCGGATGCGGGAGCGCAGGCGGCGCTTGCGGACGCCCGGCGCCTGTCGCGCGACGAGGATACGATGGTCACCGGGTTGCGCGAGATCATGACCATGCGCGAGATGGCGGGTCAGCGGCCGACGTTCGTCCTGACGCGGGGGGCGTACGACGCCCCGGGAGCGCCGGTCAGTCCGGGGACGCCGGAGCGGATCCTGCCGTTCAAGCCCGAGTATCCTCGCAACCGGCTGGGTCTGGCCCGCTGGATCACCGACCCGGAGCATCCGCTGACGTCGCGGGTGGCCGTGAACCGGGCCTGGAAACTTCACTTTGGCCGGGGGCTCGTTCCGACCGTGGAGGATTTCGGCATGCAGGGGCGGGCGCCTTCGCATCCTGAGTTGCTCGACTGGCTGGCGTCTCGGTTCATGAGCTCGGGTTGGGACCGGAAGGCGCTGCATCGTCTGATCGTGACGTCGGCGACGTACCGCCAGTCGTCGGTGGTCACTCCGGTGCTGGCACAGAAGGACCCGGAGAACATCCTGCTTGCACGTGGCCCCCGGCATCGGCTCCCGGCGGAGGTCGTTCGGGACCGTGCGTTGCTGGTGAGCGGTCTCCTGGTGAGCCGGATGGGAGGGCGGTCGGTCAAGCCCTACCAGCCTGCCGGCGTCTGGGAGGAATCCGGCACGGGCAAGACCTACACGCAGGATCACGGCGAGGCGCTGTACCGTCGAAGCCTGTACACGTTCTGGCGTCGGACGGCTCCGCCGCCTTCGATGCTGACCTTTGATGCACCGTCGCGGGAGGTCTGCACGGCCAAGCGCGAGGCGACGGCAACGCCGATGCAGGCGCTGGTCCTGTTGAACGATCCCCAGTTCCTGGAGGCGGCCCGCGTGCTCGCCCAGCGGACCTGGAAGGAGTCTCCCGAGGACGCGACGCGGCTCCGGTTGGTGTTCCGCAAGGTGATCGGCCGGGATGCCACGACGCGGGAATCGGCGGTGCTCCAACGCCTGCTGGACGAGCAGCGGGATGGATTCCGGCAACGCCCCGAGTCCGCCTCGAAGTACATCTCGATCGGCGAGTGGCCGCGCGAGGAGGCGGTGCCGCCGACGGAGTTGGCAGCGGCAACGGTTTTGGTGTCGACCCTGATGAACCACGACGAATTCGTGACCAAGCGATGAACACTCCCCTTTGCAGCGGTGCGCTTCCGGCGCTGGGCCTCAGTCGGCGCCAGTTCCTCAACCGTTTCGGTCTCGGCATGGGAGGGTTGGCCTTGGCCGACCTCGTCAACCCCGGGATCGCCCGTGCGGCAGACTCCGCCGACCACGGCCTGCTGGGCGCGCCGCATCGGACGCCGAAGGCCAAGCGCGTGATCTACCTGTTCATGAGCGGTGGCCCGTCCCAGTTGGAGACGTGGGACTACAAGCCGTTGCTGAATGAGCGCCACGGGCAGGAGCTGCCGGACTCGGTGCGGATGGGACAACGGTTGACGGGCATGTCTGGCAACCAGGCCTCCCTGCCGCTGGCGGGTTCCGCGTTCAAGTTCGCCCGACACGGCAAGTCCGGAACCTGGGTCAGCGAGCTGCTGCCGCACACCGCCAAGGTGGTGGACGACCTGTGCGTCGTTCGTTCGTACTTCACCGAGGCCATCAACCACGACCCGGCGATCACCTTCCTGCAGACGGGTTCGCAGGTTTCGGGCCGACCGAGCTTCGGTTCATGGGTGCATTACGGGCTCGGGACGGCCAACGAGAACCTGCCGTCCTTCGTCGTGCTGATCACCCGCGGCAAGGTGGACCAACCGCTTTACTCCCGGCTCTGGGGCAACGGATTCCTTCCCGCGCGTCACCAAGGCGTCCAGTTCCGCTCGGGGCGCGAGCCGGTGCTGTACCTGAACAATCCGGAAGGCATCGATGACGGCGGCCGGAGACGGATGCTGGATCGGTTGCGGGACCTGCATGACATCCAACGCGAACAGACCGGCGATGCCGAACTGGACGCCCGGATCGCCCAGTACGAGATGGCGTACCGCATGCAGTCGTCGGTTCCGGAGGTGACGGACCTTGCCTCGGAGCCGAAGCACGTGCTCGACCTGTACGGTCCGGACGTTTCCAAGCCGGGAACATTCGCGGCGAACTGCCTGCTGGCGCGGCGACTGGCCGAGCGCGGCGTGCGGTTCATCCAGCTCTACCATCAGGGCTGGGACCAGCACGGTGGACTGCCCGGCGGCATCCGGCAGCAATGCAAGGAAACGGACCATCCCTGTTACGGCCTGCTGACCGACCTCAAGCAACGCGGGTTGCTCGACGACACATTGGTCGTGTGGAACGGCGAGTTCGGCCGAACCAACTACTCACAGGGCAAGCTCGGCAAGGAAGACTACGGCCGGGACCATCATCCGCGCTGTTTCTCCGGTTGGATGGCCGGGGCCGGCATCCGGGCGGGCACGGTCTACGGGGCGACGGATGAGTTTGGGTACAACGTGGTGGAGAACCCGGTCCACGTGCATGACCTGAACGCGACGATGATGCACCTGCTGGGGATCGACCACGAGCGGTTGACCTACCGTTATCAGGGGCGTGATTTCCGCCTGACGGACATTCACGGCACGCTGGTCAAGGGCATCCTGGCCTGAGCCGTTGGTTCTCAGTTCCAAGCGGATCGACGCCGGGTGAGGGCACCCGGCCTACAGTGAGGAGGATTGTAGGCCGCGTGCCCCCACGCGGCGGATAGCGGATCGACGCCGGGTGAGGGCACCCGGCCTACAGTGAGGAGGATTGTAGGCCGCGTGCCCCACGCGGCGGATAGCGGATCGACGCCGGGTGAGGGCACCCGGCCGACAGTGAGGAGGATTGTAGGCCGCGTGCCCCCACGCGGCGAAACCCGACACGGCTCCCGTCTGAGAACAGGAACGGAGCAGCGACGTCCCCGTCGCTTTTGGAAACAGCCCGGGAGGGCAGAGTGGCTGTTGCCGCCTCGGTTCAACCGGGGGTGTTGGGATAGGCCGGGATGCGGACGCGGAACGTCGTGCCTTCGCCGAGTCGGGACTCGAAGTCGATGCGGCCCTGATGCAGGTCGACGCAGCGACGGACGATGAGAAGTCCAAGCCCGGTGCCCGAGACATGGTCGACGTTGGAGGCGCGGTGGAAGGCTTCGAACAGACGCGGGTGGTCTGCCTCCGGGATCCCGATGCCCTGGTCGGACACGGTGAAGATGGCTTCGTCTCCGGAACGGGAGATGCCGATCCGGACGGGCCGCCCCTCGTCAGAGTATTTGACGGCGTTGGTCAGGAGGTTGCTGAGGATCGGGCGTAGGAGGGCTTCGTCGGCGATGGCCTCCGCGGCGTCGCGGGTGCCAGTCACGGTCACGGGACAGCGGTGATGGGTCGCCGAAAGCGTCTCGTCGACGATGCGTCCGGCGAAGGCGACCAGGTCGATCGGCTCGGGCTTGAAGAGAACCTTGCCGGCCTCGACGCGGCCGAGGAGAAGGACCTGTTCCATGAGGTCGGACATCCGGAGCGTGGCGGAATAGATGTCGTCGAGGAGTTCAGCGCGTTTGGAGGCGGGCAGGCGATCGAGATAGTTCCGGAGGAGTTCGACGGCGCTCATGGTGATGCCGAGCGGCGTGCGGAACTCGTGGGACACGAGGGAAACGAAGCGGCTCTTGAGCTCGCCGAGCTCGCGCTCGGCGTCGAGGGCGCGGAGGGTGTCCTGTTCGGCCTTCTTCCGGGCGGTGATGTCGAGGGCAACGGTGAGCGTGTGCGGGCGGCCGTCGATGTCGATGATGTCGCCGGTGATGAGGGCGGTGAAGGTTGAGCCGTCCTTGCGGCGGACGACATGTTCCCGGTCGCGAGCCATGCCATCGCGGCGGAGGATCTCGATGAACTCGAGGCGTTGCCCGGGGTCGGCGTAGAGGTTGAGGTCCTGGGCGAAGCGCCCGATGACCTCGGATTCGGAGTAGCCGGTGGCCTTGAGGAACGCGTCGTTGACGGCGACGAACTGGGAGTTGTCGAGCCGGGTGAGGCTCATGAAGGCGGGGGACGAACGGAACACCGTTCGGAAGCGCTGCTCGCTGAGTCGGAGTCGGTTCGCACTGGCTTGGATTTCGGTCGTCTGGCGTTGGACCTGCCGGTGCAGCATGCCGATCCAGATCAGGCCGGCAGCGGCGATGGCGGCTGCGAGGCTGAGGATCTGGATCACCCTCGGCGTGATCCACGCAAGATCCTCATCTGCCGGTTGGACGTCTGACGGGCTTCGGAGCAGGAGTCGCATGCCGCGTGGCTTGCGCAGTTCGCCGAGGATTGGAAGGCAGATTCCCGAAGCTTCCACGAGGCTCCCCTCCGGAAGTACGAGACTGTTCGTATCGGACCCTTCGAACCGGGCCTCGAAGATCTCCTTGTCCGCCTGAAGCCAAAGTTGCACGACGTTGGTCGGTCCAACGGTGCTGAACGTGTGATCGATGAAGCGGGCCCGGATCCGGACCAGGCGACCATCGTTGGCCGGCTTCCTGCCGTCCTCTGGGTGGATCTGGAGTGGTACCGGCGGCTCGCCCCGGTGGACGACCCGCCAGTCGGCGGAGACGAGTCGAACGGTGAAGGGGGACTCGTCCGTGGGGACGCCGATGGCGTCAATGATCTCACCCGGTTCGGGACGGGCTTCGGGAAGCGGGCGGAACTCGTGGAAGGACGGGTGCTCCCGGATCGTGGGGTGGAGCATGTTGCGCCTGCTGAAGGATGGAAGGACCTGCAGTTTTGCCAGGCCGTGTTCCGTCTCCACGAAGACCATCGAGAGTGCCGGGTCTGTGCCGAGCACGGTGCCTCGGATCCGGATCCGCGGTGATTCGGGCGTCGTGGGCGCACGAAGTTCCGCTGCGCTGGCCAGGGGCATGTCGAACGGGTCGGACCTGCCCGGGCTCACGACGCGGATGTTGGTGTTGGTGTGACAGTGCAGCCGGAATCGGAGGGGGCGGTTCGCGGAGTCGTAGTCCGACCAGTTCAGGCCATCGATCTCGACGAGCGAGTCGAGCAGGTTGCCAGGAAGGGCCACGCCGGGCTCGTAGAGGAACATCAGGAAATGGCGGGGGCCCCAGGCCAGGAGGAACACCGCGCCGTGTTCGTAGGTGGCCACGTTGCGGACACGCGCCCGGATCCGTACCCACTGGCCGAAATCGTCGCGCGTCGGAAGGCGATCCGGGACGACCAAGGTCGGTTGGGGCAGGGGTTTGGTGCCGACAACGCGGACGGTGGCGCGTCCCACGTAGGTGTGGAAATCTCCGACGTCGACGAATCCTTCGGCTTCGACCTCGGTGCCTTCGGCCAGTTCGCCGGAGGCGGAGCGGTAGACGACGAGCGCTCCGGCCGTCGCATCCTGGACGTAGATCCAGCTGGGCCAACCCCGGGCCACCATGGTGATGACGCCGCGGATACGGGCTGGCTGGGTTACCCGCCGGGCTGTGTCCATATTGAAGGAGATAACCTCCTTGAGCGTGGTCAGGGCGGGGCGGGCCGGGCCCGGTGGCTCGGGACTGGCTGCGCCGTCCTGAGCCTGCGCGAGGGGTGCCTGCGCGAAAATCCAGAGGAACATCCAGAGCATCTGGATGCACCTGACCCGGAGGCGTTCCGCAGCAAGCAACACCCCCTGAAGTTGCGGCAGGCGATGCAGGGGAGGAAGCAACTTTCAGGCAGGCGGGCATCCGACCTCGGTCGGATGCCCGAGGGCGGCAAGCAGCAAAAGGGCCGGCTTCCATGCGGAAGCCGGCCTTGGCGAACGACGGGTCAGGTCGTGGGTCGGGTCTCTCTGATCACTCGGCCACCGTCCGGAAGAAGCGGGCTTCCTCGGGGGTGACTTCGAGCGGGCTGACGGCGCCCGCGACGTCCTGCCAGTTGGGAGTGGTCAGGGAGTCGGTGCGCTGGAGCTTGCCGGTGAAGGTGAGGCGGACGTTACCGCCGGCGATGGCTTCGATGGCGACGACCGGGGCGGCCTTGAGGGCGTAGTAGGCCTTCACGGCGGCCGGGTGGGTGGGGTCGTTGACGGGGATCTTGTCGTTGTTCAGCCCGAAGGTGAAGAACTCCAGGTTTCCGTCGCCGCCGCCCTGGTACCAGATCAGGCGGATCGGATAGAGGCCGGCCTCGGGGACGGTGAAGGCGACGGGGAAGTCGCGCGCGCCCGCGCCGCGGTCGATGCTGAACAGCACCTGACCGGTGGCGTCACCGGGTTGGCCGACCTTGAGGGCGAAGCCGTCGTCGCCGGCGATGCCGAACTTGTGGTAGCCGGCCGGGAGGTCCAGCCATGCGAAGATCTCGGCGGCGGCGTTGCCGACGGCAGCGGTGCCGGTGAGGCCCGTGCCAGGCAGGCCGGGGATTCCGGCGTCATTGCGGCCGAGGAGATCGATGAAGTTGCCGATCTCGGCGCCCGACTGTCCGCTGACGCGGCGGGTGCTCCAGTTGATGATGCCCGGGACGATGTGACTGCCATCAGGGCCGGTGCCTGGTTGGGCGACACTGGCCGGGGTTCCCGCGAGCTGAGCTTCGGCGCGAGCGACCGTGTTGGCCTGGCCGGCGACGGCCTGGACGACCTTGACCCGGAAACCGGGTTTGCTGGTGTCAACCTGGGAGGCGGCCACGGCGGTTCCGGCGTTGATCGCGACATTGGTGATCACGGTGAACGTCCAGAAGTTGGTCGTGCCCGCGTAGACGAGTCCGGCGGTGTGGGTGGAACCCGAGGCGAACGCGGGGCTCGGGGTGTAGAGCACCCGCTTCTGACCGCCGCCGAGATCGGTGACCGTGGGAGTGACCGTGGTGCCGTCGACCGTCAGGCCGATGTTTTCGGAACCCGCATCCGCGACGATCGCACCGACCGCGTCGCCGAAGGGCCGGATGGCCGGTGATTCGCTGGCGATGTCAGCCGGGTTGCCCGCGCCGACGACGACCTTGATGGGCCCGGGGCCGCCTTGCTGATGCTGGTTCTGGTACATCGACTGCATCGGATACACCGAGAACTGGACCCACGGGCGGGCGGGGCCGGAGTAGGTCGAGAACGCCGGGATGGCGAGGCTGGTGTTGGCCGTGTCGTTGATCAGCACGTGACGGCCGGTGTCCCGATCGACGGAGAAGAACTCGACGTTCACGCCGCCGCCGCCCTGCCACCAGAGGAGGCGGAAGGGATAGATGCCGTCCTCGGGAATGATGACGTTGAGGGCGGCTGCCGTGACGAGGGAGCCGGAGTTGCCACCGCCGGGATCGCGGCGGCCGAGGAAGGTTCCGAGCGTGTCGCGCGGGTTGGGCGCGGAGCTCAGGACGAAGCCGTCGTCGCAGTTCACGGCGAGGAGGTGCGCGCCCTTCTTGAGGCTGAGGTGGGTCACGATCTCCTGGACGAAGTTGTCCATGCCCAGGTTGGAGGTTCCGGTGCCGGGCAGGCCCGGGACCATCTCGTCGGCGGGATTGGCACCGCCAGCGAAGATGCCGCTGTTGGCGGCTGCGGAGACGCCGCTGACGTTCGCGCTGTTCCAGTTGATGACGCCGGGGACCTCATAGGAACCATCCGGGTTGGACCCGGGGAGCGAGCGATTGGAGAATGGCGTGCCGTTGGTCCGGTTGATGTAGCCCTGGGCGAGCTGGATTTCAGGGCGGGGCATGTTGTTGCCGCCGCCGCCGTTGCCGGTGAAGCGTCCGCCGTTGCCTTGGTTGGCGTCGAGCGAGCGGTCCATCAGGTGGCCGCGGGCATTGAAGCCGGGGTTGGAGACGGAAGCCTGCGGGACCCGGTTGGCCGCGGGCACCATCACGGTGTAGGCCGGGACGTTGAAGGACCAGTTGTTGGTGATCAGCGTGGTGGTGGCGCCTGCCGTGTAGCTGTAGATGACGCTGACGTTGTTGTTGCCCGAGCCCAGCAGGCTGGTCACCGACCCCGCGCGGCGGATGCGGGTCAGGCTTCCCGACTTCGAGGGGGTCACGGGGACGACCGCGCCGTTCAGACGCAGCTCGATGGAGGCCGCGTCCACGGGGATGGCACCGTCCTGGATGTCGACCTCAAGGTCGCGGTCGGCATGGACGAACTGGTCGCCCACGGCCGGCAGGACGCGGGAAATGTACGGCCGGCTGGCCGCGCTCTCGCGGTAGGCCTTGATGCCGGCTTCGGAGGTGGTGTCGTTGATCAGGGTCTTCACACCGGTGACCAGGTCGACGGCGAAGAATTCCACGCCGGTCCCGCCGGTGGACTCGAAGTACATCAGTCGGACCGGGTACAAGCCGTCGGCTGCCACGCGGAAGTCTACCGTGGTGTCCGCGAAACCGCGGTCACCTGCGGTGGCCAGCTGGATGCCGACCACGTCGCCGGGGCCCTGGCCGAAGGACAGCCGGAAGCCGTCGTCCGAATTCACGCCGAAGCGGTAGGCGCCGGCCTTGAGTTCGAGGATGGTCTCGATCGAGTAGACGGCGCGATCGCCGGCATTCGCAGCCGTGCCGGGCAGGCCGGGCATGTTGTCGTCCGGCATCGGCGGGTTGGATGCCGAGGTGAAGTTGCCCCCGGTGGCGGCGCCGCCAGCGTTCTCAACCCAGTTCACGACGCCCGGGACGATGAAGAATCCATCGGCATCGAGGTCGTCGGCCGGTGCGCCGGCGTCGGCGTGGATCCATTGGGGCGAGGCCGTGTTGGGGTAGGGCAGGCCGGTCGCGGGATCATTGTAGCCGCGGGCGAGTTGGCGTTCGGCGTTCGGGACGAGGCCGGTTCCACCGGGGCCGCGGGCGATGTTCTGCGACTGGTCAGTCGGCACGTTGTCGTACTGGTAGACCTTGGTCTTGAATCCGGGCTTCGTCGCGTCGACCGAAGGAACGGCAAACGAGGCGGGGATGGTGGTATAGGCCGCGGTCGTGAAGGCCCAGCTGTTGGTGATGCTCGTGCCGGTGCTGTCGGAGTAGATCAGCCGCGCGGTATGCGCCGAGCTGGCATTGACGAGGGGAGCGAGGGCCGAGATCCGGACCTTTCCGTCGGCTTCGGTGATGTTCGGCACCAACGGTGCGCCATCCAGCGAGAGCTGGATCGAGGTCGTGTTGACGGAAGTTGTCTGGTTCAGGAGGTCGACCTCGATGAACGGCCGGGGGCCGGAGGTCGTGGAACCGGCCGCCGGACTCACGAAGGTGGCGATCGGGGTCGAGATCGGCGTGACGAGTTCCCGATAGGTCTTGAAGGCGTTTGCCTGGGCGGCGTCGTTGACGAGGTAGCGGGTGCCGGAAGTCGTCCCCGGTGCGAAGTTGAAGAACTCGATGCCGGAGTTCGCCCCCGTGTTTTCCCACCAGATGAGGCGGAAGGGATAGATTCCTGCCGTGCTCACCGTGACGTTTACCTCGGTGTTCGCGAACCCGCGCGTACCATCGAGGATCGCCACCTGCAGCGGGGTGAACTTGTCGAGGGGGTTGATGCCCGTGCCGAAGGTCAGCTTGAAGCCGTCGTCGGAGTTCACACCCAGCCGGTGCGTACCCGCGGGGAGCTGCATGA
This sequence comes from Limisphaerales bacterium, assembly GCA_965284395.1. GTDB lineage: Bacteria > Verrucomicrobiota > Verrucomicrobiia > Limisphaerales > UBA9464 > UBA6176. The sequence goes on from OZ260084.1 coordinate 4,540,246, forward strand.
AGCCAGTGGCCTCCATCACGAAGTAGTCGCCACTGCCGGTCGTCCCCGGAATGCCCGGGATCGCCGTGTCGCCCGAGAAGTTGCCGCCCGTGGTGCCGCTGGCGGCCTGCTCGTGCCAGTTCAGGACCGTGGGCACCGCATAAAGTCCGCCTGGTTCAGGTCCAGGCTCGGCAAGGTTCTCGAAGGGCAGCCCCGTCGTGGCGTCGATCGCCCGGCCCGAGAGCAGTGCCTCCGCTGGCGCCGCCGAGGTCAACGGCAGCCGGGAGTTGCCCTGGACGATGCGGACCTTGAAGCCCGGCTTGGTCGTGTCGACGGATCCCGCCGGTGCGGCGAGCCCGGTCGTGATGGTCTGTGCCTGGACCGCCTGGTAGGCAGCGGCCGCGAGGAGAGGTGCAGCAGTCCATCGTATGAGGAGGGATGGTTGTTTCATGTCTGGCCCTTCGGGGCGGATATCCCGCCGGGTCTTCGAGCCACGCGTCGCCATATCCGGGCACACGGCACCCGGAACAGGCTCATGGGCACAGGAACGGCCTGGCTCATGCGCGCGGACTGAAGACCCAGCGGGGATGCACTGATTGGGGCATATGAAATTTTGAATACGCAAGCATCGACTGGGTTTGTGTGTTGATTGTCGGGAAGGCTGGCCTTTCGGGCGGCGTATCTGGACACCGCTCCGTCTGAAAACAGGAACGGGGCCGCGACGTCCTCGTCGCCTTGGAAAAGGGTCTCGAAGGGCAACGAGGACGTTGCCGCCCCGTTTGGCGCGGGCGGTTCATACCCCCGGCCGGTTCCGAGGCGTTCCTTGCCCTTTGGGGTCCGGATTTGGCATAACCTTGCCCGATGCATTCGTTTCGTTACGTCGGGAAGGAACTTTTCTGCGAGGACGTCGCCATTTCGGCGCTGGTGAAGAAGCACGGGACACCGCTGTACGTGTACTCCGATGCCACCCTGACCGACCATTTCACGAAGCTGGACCAGGCGTTGGCGCCGCTGGACCACATGATCTGCTTCGCCATGAAGTCCAACTCGAACCTGGCCGTGATCCGCACTCTGGCGGGGTTGGGCAGTGGCTTCGACGTGGTCAGCGCCGGTGAACTGGCCCGGACGATCGCGGCGGGTGGGGATCCTGCGAAGTGCGTGTTCGCGGGCGTGGGCAAGACGGAGGAGGAGATCGCCTACGCGTTGAAGCAGGGCATCTACAGCTTCAACGTGGAGTCCGAGGCAGAGCTCAAGCGCATCTCCAAGGTGGCCGTCCGGCTCAAGAAGATCGCGCCGATCGCCGTCCGGGTGAACCCGAACATCGACGCGCACACGCACGCGAAGATCACGACCGGCACTTACGAGAACAAGTTCGGCATCGCCTTCGAGGAGATCGAGAAGGTTTACGCCCGTGCGGCCAAGTTGCCGAACATCCGGCTGCGCGGCCTCCAGATGCACATCGGTTCCCAGTTGACCGATGTGGCGCCGTTCCGGAAGGCGGTCGAGAAGGTCGCGCCGCTCGTGGAGCGACTGAGCCGCAAGCACGGCTTCGATTTCTTCAGCGTCGGTGGCGGCATCGGCATCGTGTACAAGGACGCACTGGCCAGCGGGAATCCGGCCTGGTGGTCCGGTCCACAGGCCAAGGGCATCCTGACTCCGGCCGCCTACGCGGCTGAGTTGGTGCCGCTCTTGCAGCCGCTCGGACTCAAGATCCTCCTCGAGCCGGGCCGCTTCCTGACCGGCAACTCCGGGGCGCTCGTCACGCGGGTGGAGTACATCAAGCGGACCGGGAAGAAGAACTTCGTCATCGTCGATGCCGCGATGAACGACCTCATCCGCCCGGCATTCTACGACAGCTATCACGAGATCGTGCCGTTGGCCCGCAAGGCGGGGCAGTCGATCTCCTCGGACGTCGTGGGCCCGATCTGCGAATCCGGAGACTACTTTGCCAAGGACCGACCGCTTCCGAAGGTTGGCGAAGGCGACTACCTGGCGTTGCTGAGCGCCGGTGCTTACGGCTCCGTGATGGGATCGAACTACAATTCCCGTGGGCTCGCGGCCGAGGTGCTGGTCAAGGGGCGCAAGTCCGCCGTGGTGCGCCGTCGTCAGGACCTGAGCGAGATCTGGGGGCTGGAGTCGAAGGCCCCGTGGCAGAAGTAGCGCCACTTTCCCGCCCTCGCGTTGACGCCCATCCGCAAGGACTGGTATCACCGTCGACACGATGAAGTCGCGCACCCCGAAGTCCCCTGCACCGAAGTATCGTCGAATCCTCCTCAAGCTCAGCGGCGAAGCGCTGGGCGGCAAGGAGGGCAACGGAATCTCGCCGGAGTCGGTCCATGACATGGCCCGGCAGGTCGCTGAGGTTCGCGAGTTGGGGACCGAGGTGGTCGTGGTCGTGGGAGGTGGCAACATCTTCCGCGGCCTGCAGGGCAGCGAGCGGGGCATTGAGCGCGCCACGGGCGACTACATGGGCATGCTCGCGACGGTCATCAATGCCCTGGCCTTGCAGGATGCCTTGGAGAAGCAGGGCGTTCCCACCCGCGTGCAGAGCGCCATCACCATGGCCCAGATCGCCGAGCCGTTCATCCGGCGACGCGCCGTACGCCACCTCGAGAAGGGGCGTGTCGTCATCTTCGCTGCCGGCACCGGTAATCCGTATTTCTCGACCGACACGGCGGCCGCGCTCCGCGCGAACGAGATCGGTGCCGAGGTCATCCTCAAGGCCACCAAGGTCGACGGCGTGTACAACAAGGATCCCAAGAAGCACGCCGACGCCGTCCGCTACAAGCAGGTGTCCTATCGCGAGGCGCTGGAGAAGCAGTTGAAGGTCATGGACGCGGCGGCCTTCGCCCTGTGCATGGACAACAAGATGCCCATCGTCGTGTTTGACTTCTTTGCCGAGCACAACCTCCGGCGCGTCGTCCTCGGCGAGACCGTCGGGACCTTGGTCACGACCTGAGTTCCGCGCCTTTTTCCTTTCCCGCTCCGTTCCACGTTCAATCGAGAATTCCCCATGTCCATCGACGAAATCCTCCTGGAGACCGAAGAGAAGATGCTCAAGACCGAGGAGCATGTGGTCCACGAGTTCTCCGGTGTCCGCACCGGCAAGGCTTCGCCCAGCCTCATCGAGAATGTCCAGGTCGAGGCCTACGGCTCGCACATGCGTCTGAAGGAGCTTGCCACGATCTCCGTGCCCGAGCCGCGCATGCTGATGGTGCAACCCTTCGACCAGAGCGTCATGAAGGCGGTCGAGAAGGCGATCCAGCAGGCCGGCCTCGGCCTGAATCCGGCCACCCAGGGCCGCTTCATCCGCGTGATCCTCCCGGAACTCTCCAACGAGCGCCGTCAGGAGTTCGTGAAGCTGATCAAGCGCATGGCCGAGGAAGGGCGCGTCGCCGTCCGCAACGAACGCCGTCATGCCATCGAGGCCCTGAAGAAGTTGAAGGGCACGTCCGGCATTTCCGAGGACGACATCAAGGACGCCGAGACCGAGGCCCAGAAGCTCACCGATCAATACATCAAGAAGATCGACGACCACGTCGCCCACAAGGAGAAGGAAATCCTCACGGTGTGACGTCCGGGCCGACGTAGGGGTGGCGGTCGGGATTGGGGTTTGGCAGGGTCGGGACCGTGACAGGTGGCAAGGCGGGAACCCCGCAAGACGGATTGAGCGACCAACGGTTTACGCAGACCCGTTGGAGCTTGGTCCTTTCGGCAGGTGGTCCGGATGCGACGGAGGCCGACGCTGCCTTGGAGCGGTTGTGCCGGGCCTACTGGTCACCGATCTACGCGTTCCTGCGGAGGAAGGGGCATGCACCTGCCGAGGCCCAGGACCTGACGCAGGAGTTCTTCGCGGCGTTGCTCCGACGCAACGCGTTCGCGGTGGCCAGCGAGAAGCGGGGGCGGTTCCGGACGTTCCTGCTCGTGTCGCTCCAGAACTTCCTCCGGGACACCCATGACAAGGCCAGTGCCCTCAAGCGCGGCGGAGGTACAGCGATCGTGGCTCTGGATTCCGAGGATGCTGAACGGATGTACCTCGAGGCGCCCTCCCCCGAGCTGGGACCGGAGGAACTCTATGACCGACGTTGGGCGATGACGTTGGTCCAGGCTGGATTCGAGCGGTTGCGGGAGGAACACGCCCGCGCAGGCAAGCTCGGGATGTTCGAGCAGTTGCGCGGCTTCCTCACCGTCCAACCGGACGCCGGCGACTACGACAGTGCGGCTGCGAGCCTCGGCATGAAGCCCGGAACGGTGGCTGTCACGGTGCATCGGATGCGGCAGCGTTGCCGGGAACTGCTTCGCGAGGAGCTTTCCCAGACCGTCGTGAGTCCCGGCGAAGCCGACGCTGAGTTCCTCAATCTCTTCGGCAGCTGAGGCTCTCGCCCGGATGAGTCATGGCCTCGGATCCCAAACTCCCTGCCAGGCGGAACGCTGACCTGCTCGGCGCCCTGTTCGAGGATCCTCCCGAGACCGATCGCGTCCTCTCGCTTGGGGACTACGAGTTGATCGAGGAGGTGGCGTCCGGGGGAATGGGCGTGGTCTGGCGGGCACGCCAGCTTTCCCTCGGGCGGATCGTCGCCTTGAAGACGATCCGTGCGGCGCATCTGGCCCGCGCGGAGGACGTGGCGCGATTCCGCGCCGAGGCCACCGCTGCAGCGGCCTTGCGGCATCCAGGCATCGTCACGGTGCATGACATCGGGTCCGAGGATGGCCAGCACTACTTCGTGATGGAGTTGGTCGAAGGACCCAACCTCGCGCAGCGGCTTCGATCGGGCCCGATGGCGCCGCGCGAGGCCGCCAGCCTGCTACGCCAGATTGCCGCGGCGGTTCAGCATGCCCACGAGCAGGGAATCCTCCACCGGGACCTCAAGCCTTCCAACATCCTGTTGCGCGGGGATGGCAGTCCGTGTGTGTCGGACTTTGGGTTGGCGAAGGCGTTGCGGAGTGATTCGGAGCTGACGGTCTCCGGCACGATCCTGGGTTCTCCGAGCTACATGTCGCCGGAGCAGGCTCAGGGGCGGTTGGGCGAACTGGATGCGCGCAGTGACGTCTATTCAATGGGCGCCATCCTGTATGAGGCGTTGACTGGCCGGCCGCCATTCCAAGGCGATTCGCCGGTCCAGACGCTGAAGCACGTCGTCGAGAACGAGCCGGTCGCACCGCGGTTGTATCGCCCGGAGGTGCCGCGAGACCTGGAGACCATCTGCCTGACCTGCCTCGCGAATGACCGGCAGCGTCGCTATTCCAGCGCGACAGCCCTCGCGTCGGATCTGGGGCATTTCCTCACGGGCGAACCGATCGTGGCGCGTCCCCCTGGCCTGATGGGCAAGGGATGGCGTTGGGCGCGTCGGAAGCCGTCGCTGGCGCTGGCGTTGTTTGCGCTGCTCGTCGTCGCGTTCGGGGGGACGCTGGGGATCCTGAACCAATGGCGACGGGCCGTCCAAGGCGAGGCCATGGTGCGGCAGACGGCTTACGACACGGCCATGCTGCTGGGCAACCAGGCCTTGATGGCCCGCAACATGGGACTCGTCCGCAGCGTCCTTGAGCAAACCACCCCGGCGAGTCCCTCGGATCCCGACCTGCGAAGCTGGGAGTGGAGATACCTGCGATCCCAGTCCCGGTCTCGCGAGTTGGCCACGTTGGGAACCATGGAGTCTGCGGTCTCCGCCTTGGCGGTCTCACCGGATGGCTCGTTGGTGGCGGCGGGCGACGTGACGGGTCACGTTCAGGTGTGGTCGTTGCCGGATCGGGTCCGCGTGGCGAAGCCCATCCATCGGGACTACGTCAGGCGCCTGCGATTCTCGCCTTCGGGCCGGTGGTTGGCGGTGGTCATGCGGGACGGCGTCATCCATCTGTTCGACACCCGCTCGTGGTCGCACATCCGCTTGATCGAAGTGCACGACGCGGCCCTCGATGTGCAGTTTTCCCCGGATGAAGCACGCCTGAACGTGGCGGCGAACGAGGCTCGTATCGAGTATGAGGTGAGGTCGGGGATGGAACTTGCGCGGAACCCGATTCCGGCTGGGACGGACGCGGCGATGGATCCCTCCACAGGCCTGACGCTCTTCAGGACGCTGACGAACGCGATCCTTGGGATGCGACTCTCCGGTACGAGCATGGCGGCTGGCTTGTTCGCCGTGCCGGTGGTCTATCCGGAGTCTGTCACGGCGGTCGCCATCGGGCCTGAAGGCCGCCTGGGCATGCTTGCGTACAAGGATTCGTTGATCCGGATCCTGGAGCCGGCAACCGGCCGGCATGTCCTGGAACTCCGGGGCCACACGGAATCCGTGAGCTGCGGTTCCTTCCGGCCCGACCGGCCTGTGCTCGCGACGGGTGGGGTCGATCAGGCCATCCTCCTCTGGGATCTGACTTCGGGTGAACAGGTGGGGCGGCTCGATGGGCACTCGGACGTCGTGACCGCCGTCCAGTTCACACCGGATGGACGGAATCTGGTTTCGGGCGGTTCCGATCGGACGGTGCGGTACTGGTCCTCGGAGGCCGGGCGCGAACCTGCGGTTTCAGCTGCCTTGCCGTCCGGGCGCATCATGACGCGGGCGTCGGCCGACGGAGAGCGCATGATCTATCTGATGGAGGGCGAGCGATGCGTTGTGGAAGAGCCGTTCCGCGGGGTGGGCCTGGTAGACACGAACCTGCCGGGGCTGACCTCCGTGATCATTGACGGCGCTGGCCGCATGGCGGCCCTGGGCTTTGCAGACGGGGCGTTTGAAGTGAGGCGTCTGGACGAGCCAGGGTTCCCGCTGACGCACCGGCGGATGTCGCACGAGGGACCCGTGAACCGGATGGCGCTTTCGCGGGATGGTCGGTACTTCGTCATTTTTTCAGAAGAGTCCGAGGCGGCGGTCTGGGACCGCAGCGCTTGGCAGGAGGTACGACGTCGGACCCAGTGGACGCATCCGCACGGGTTCCTCAAGACGGCATCCTTCGGCCCGGATTCCGAGTGGATCCGGATGGGCTATGCCTATGGGTCATCCGAGGCCTTGCTGTGGGACTGGCGACGCGACCAGGTGGTGGCACGTTGGGCACCCCGATTGGAACCTTACCGGTTCCTCGCTGTTTCCCCGGATCGCCAGTGGGTGGCGTTGGTCTACGAAGGCAGTCCCGCCGAATTGTGGTCTCTCGCCGTGCCCGGCCAACCAAGAAAGCACACCTCGATTGCCCCGGAGTTTGTCCGGCCAACCGTGGTGGCCTTCTCCGGTGACGGACGCCGGCTCGCACTCGGGTCCGAGACCGGGCAGGTGCTGCTGGTCAACCGGGAGACGATGAGGCCCGTGGCGACGCTGCGCGGGACTTCCCAGTCGATCGTGGGTCTCTGGTTCTCGCCGAATGACGAGTACCTCGTCGGACAGGCGGACGCCGCCGTCGTCCGGTGGCGGGCACCGGTTGACGAGTGACGGAGTGGCGACGTCATTGGCGCCCTGGAAGAGGGCATGGACGGGCAATGAGGACATTGCCACCCCGTTCTGCGCGGGGAGCCGTGTCACGATCCGCGCGCCTGTGGTCGGCCCCGTTTGGATAGGTCGCATCGGAGCTGACTTTGGGGCGCTCAGGGGCTGGAGATCGGTTGGGAGATGCGGAGGTAGGCGAAGAAGTCGCGCAGTTGCTGGGGCGAGAGATCGGTGAGGAGCCCTTCGGGCATGAGGGAACGGCCCATGGGTTGGACTTCCTTGATCTCCCGGGCGGTGAGCGTGAGGTCTTGTCCGTCGAGGCCGCGCAGGACCGTGACCTGATTGTCCCGATCCACCTGGAAGCCCGCGAGGCTGCGGCCGTCGTGGGTCTCGATGGTGAGGTACTGGTAGCCTTCACGGATCTCGGCATTCGGATGGACGATGCTGAGGAGCAGGGTGCCGAGGTTGTCGCGTTGGTAACGGGTGAGGTCGGGACCGATGCTGCCGCCCTTGAAGAACAGGCGATGGCAGCTGGCGCATCGTTGGATATAGGTGGCTTCACCGACATACGGATTGCCCGGGCCCTCGCGGAGGGCGGCTTCGATGAACGCGATCTGCTGCTGGGCATCGGTCGGCGTGGTCGTCGCTGCGGCAGCCCGGGGCAGGAGCCGGAGCGCGTCACGGGCGATGCCGGGGTCGCGATGCGTTCGGAGACGTTCGGCCAAGTCGGACGGAACGAGCGAGGGCTGCATCCGATCGGAGTCGAGGTGGGCCAGGAGCAGTCGCGTCCAGGTGGGACGATGCAGGAGGAGTGCGAATGCCGCGGGCCGGACGTCGGCTGGCAGGGAGGGAAGCGCAGCGAGGACGCGGGAGGGAATCGCTGGGTCGTCGTACGCTCCGAGCGAGGCAAAGGCGGCACTGCGAAGCTGGGAGGGGTTCGGTTTGGCGTTGGCTGGACCGGTCGGACTTGCCGTGGCGACTTGGAGCAGGACAGGCAGGGCGTCGGCGTGACGGATCTCACCGAAGGTACGAATGTGGAGCAGGCGTTGGTCGATCGGAGCTGCCGGATCGGTCATGAGGACGAGGGCCTCGCGGATTGCGTTGGTGTCGCCCTGTCGGATCCGGAGTGTTCGCGAGGCGGCACCGGAGGCTGCCATGGCGTTGAGGAGTTCGTCGGGAAGCCCGGTGAGCGCACGTCCACGGTAGGCCTCTTCAAATCCCGACAGGAGCGCCTTGGCGGATGCAGGATTGGGGGCGGCGCGCAGGAGTTCACCGACGCGCAGGAGGTCCTGACGCCTGCCTTCGACGGCGAGCCGACGCGCGATCCGTGGGAACAGATGCCGGACGGCGAGGGGGGATTCCCAGAGGTTGGCGTTGCGGACGAAGTCGGTGACGGCGGCGGTTTCGGAAGGAATGCGGGCTTCGAATACCCACCAGGCCAGCAGCGGGATGAACGCGTCGTCGAGGTCCTGGCTGTGTCGCAACACGGCGTCGGCGAGTGCGAATGCCTGGGGCGTGACCAGACGGCGCGCCGTGGCGGCGATCTGCGAGCGGACCTCCGCGTCCGGTTCGAGGCGGGCGCGTTCGAGGAGGGCTTCGAAGACTGGCGGCGGAACGGGACGTTCCGCCTCGCTGATGCCGGGCAGGCCGAGGTTGCGATGGATGCCGAAGGAGTCGCCCAGGAACCGCACTGTCCAGAGCCGCACAGGTGCGGATGGATGCTGGAGTCCGGCGATCGCGGTCGGCGAGTCGAGTCCACCGGATTGATGAAGCGCCCAGAGCGCATGAAGGCTGGCCGGACCCGCGTTGGAGGCGGCCAGCGAACGGAGTTGCGGCAGGACGGTGGATTCCCGGCGTTCGCCCAGCAGTCGGACGGCTGTCTGGCGATGCCATTTGTTCGCGTGGCCCAGCAGCGAGACCAGCCGGGGCGACGAGTGGGCCAAGAGGTTGAAATCGGTCTCGCGCGGGGAGTCGGTCCCCGAGAGCCGGTGGATGCGGCCGGTGGTTGGGTCGATCTGGTTTTGGTAGTGCTGTCCGTGGGCGATGTAGAACTCGTACATGTCCGCGACGTGGAGCGAGCCGTCCGGGGCGTTGGCGATGTAGACCGGGCGGAAGGCGGGGTCCGTGCTGCGGACGAGGACGCCGTGGTCGCGCGTGTCGAAGGTGGAGCCCCTCGGGCGGCGCTCCGAGGCGATGATCTCGCCGCGGAGGGGATCGAGGGCGAAGAGCAGGCCGGCGAGCGGGGTTGGAAGGGCGGTGCCGTCGGCAAACGCGCCGAAGTGCGTGAAGCGGGCGACGTTGTTCGTAGTTCCCATCATCGGCAGTTCGCCGAAGGCATAGGGGTTCCGGGGCGGGCCGAACTTGCCGGGATCGACGCCCTGCATGAGATAGAATCCACCCTGCACGAAGTGCCAGCCGCGGGTGCCGCCGCCATTGTGGCCGGAGTAGAGGCGGCCGACGGAATCAAACTCGAGGCCATAGGTGTTGCCGCCACCTTCGGCGAAGATCTCGAAGGCCCGGGTGTCGGGATGATATCGCCAGACCATGCAGCCTTCGAAGTGGACGCCGGGCGCGCCCACGGGGTCGATCCCAGGTCGCGTGACGCGACAGGACACCGTGCTGCCTTGGCCGCCGTAGAGCCAGCCGTCGGGTCCCCATGCGAGCCCGTTGGCGACCGCGTGTGTGTCTTCGAATCCGAAGCCAGCGAGCCGCACCTCGGGCGGGCCGTCCGGAATGTCGTCCCGGTTCCTATCCGGATAAAAGAGCAGGTAGGGCGTGTGCATCACCCAGACGCCGCCGTGACCCTGGACCGCGGCGGAGGCGAGGTTGAGGCCGTCGACGAACACGGAGTGGCGATCGTAGACCCCATTGGTGCGGGTCGATTCATGGATCGAGATGATGTCGGCGCCGCGGTCGTGGTGCGGCGGGGCGGGCGGGACCTTGTCGTAGTGGGCGCGGTAATACTTGTCGCGACTCAGCATTTGCAGGCCAGCCGGGTAGGGGTATTGGCGGGACTGCGTCACCCAGAGGCGGCCGCGGTCGTCGAAGGAGAAGTGGAAGGGTTGGGCGATGGTCGGTTCGTGGAGGACGAGTTCGGAATGGAGCCCTTCGAAGCCCTGTTGGCGGGTGGCAGATTCGGCGGGGGGCAGCGAGGGGCCGTGGACCTGTTCCGCGCGGCCAAGGGTTCGCTGCGATTCGCGGAAGGTCGAGAAGGCGGCTCGCGCAGGCGGCGCGGCAAGCGCCGGGCCCGGGTGATACTCCGCAGCGGCCAGGTATTCCCACGACCCTTCGAAGACGCATTCGACGAAGTAATCCATGATGAAGGGAGCCGGCCCGCGGAATGCCGGTGCGCCCTCGGGCACATGGACCCGGATGGCAACCTCATTCCACTCGCCCTTTCGAAGGGTGCCGACCGGGACCTTGTGTCGGTGGACGGCATCCTGACCGCTACGGTAGACCGGTGGGAACGATCCTCCGGTTCCGATTCGCCGGCCGTTGACCCACACCTCGTGGGCTCCGGTCAGGTCGCGGATGTTCACGCCGACGGATTCCTCGAACAGGTTCCGGTCATGCCTGGTGAAGAAGCTGTCAGCGACCCGGACCCAACATCGGTACCACGCGGTGCCATCCGCCGGGGCGCCAGGAGCGGGGCCGGGAACCTGAGCGGGTTGCCACTCGGCGGCGTGGAGGAAAGTCCAGGCGAGGATCACCAGGGCCAGCGCAGGAATGCGGAGGACGGGAGGCTTCAATGGATGAAAGGGAAGGCCTTGGTGTTGCGGGATTCAAGAGGGAACCCCTTCGGCAGATTGACGGCGGCGGGGCGGTTTTCCCGCCGGGGCGCGGAGGTGCAGCGGGAGGAGAGCGATGTGGTGCGTGGACAATGGCGTGTCGCAGGTGGGACATGGGATTGGTCGGAGGGAGTGCGGGTCTCCCGACGGGGTGCGGAGCCGGAGAGGGGGCTGGGGAGAAGCAAAAGCCCCCCGATGCGACGGGCGCATCGGGGGGCGTGAAGGGATCCTTGGGTCACCGGCCTCGGAGAGGCGGGCGACGGATCACGGGTAGGCCAGGCGGTAGAACGTCGTGCCGGAGGCTGGCGCGGTGAAGCGGTTCTGTCCGTTGACCTGATTGATGCCGGTGGTGACCCGGGTCCAGGTGGGAGCGGTGAGGCTCGGGCTGGACTGGAGGACGAACGGAATCTCAGGCCAGGTGAGCGTGGCATTCGCGCCGCTGACGCTGATGTTGAGCTTCGGTTCGGCGGTGGTCGCGACGAAGTTGTCGAACGTGGCGTCTGCGCCGACGGAGCAGTCGTTGTTCGCGGCGGCGATCAGGCCGACGAGGCCCGTGGGGTAGGTGTTGTCCGGGTCGGTGGCCGGCAGGACGATGAGCGGCGTGGTGAGGTCAGGCAGTTCGTACACGCGAGCCTCGAAGTTGTTGCCGGAGCCCATGAACACGAAACGGTAGCTCTTGCCCTTGGTGAGGTGGAGGCCGCTGGGGGCGGTTTCGATCTGCTTGACGGGGGCTTCGTCGACGAGGAGCGAGATGTCGAGATCGCCGTTGGTCTCGCCGGGGAGGGCGCCGCCGCCCGGTTCCCAGCTGAAGAGGTAGCCGCCGGTGGAGCCGAGGCCCGGGGTGTTGATACGGGCCGCGATGCCGAAGGCCTGACGGACCGTGTCATCGAAGTCGATGATGTCGGTGGAGAGGTAGAAGTCTCCGTACTGGGTGTTCTTCACGAAGCTGCCAGCGCGGGCCGCGCCGCCGGCACAGTTGGGATCCTGCTGGGCAGGGGCCTGGATGCGGTAGCGGCCGTTGGCGACGGTGAACTTGGCCGGGGCGGCGGTGAGGCCGCCGATCGGATCGTAGTGATCCCAGGCCGGACCTGCGGTGTCATTTCCATCGCTGAAGGTATCGGCGACGGTCGACGGGGTGGTGACCGTGGCGGCGGGCACGAATACGAGGTAATCGAGCGAGACCAGGCGGTCGTCCTTCGGAGCGGTGCCGCCCATCGTCAGGCGGAGGGTGTTGGTGCCGCCCAGGCTGACGACGGCGGGGGAACCGTTGGAGGTGAGGGGCACATACCGGTAGTTCAGCCGCATGAGGTTGTTGGGAACCTCGAACGTGCCGAGACGGGTGGTGGCCTGGTTGGCGACCGTGGTGTCGCCACTGACCTGGTCGAGGTGGACCTGGGTGGTGCCGAAGGAACCAACGCGGAGGTAGACGTTGTAGTTCCCGGCCTCGAAGGCGCGGGTGTAATTGAGCCAGTCGCCGACGGACGTCAGACGGACCTGATACTCGAGGACGTTGGCCGCCAGATACTGGGAACGCTGGGTGTCATTGCGGCGGTACGGGTCATTCGACTGCGTGACGGCGTCGAGGATGTCGCAGGCCTCGGTGCGGCCACCGATGAAGGCAGCGCCCTGGGTGATCTGGACACGGTCCTCGGTCCGGTACTCGGCGAAGACAGCGCGGAAGGCACCGCCGGGCTTGAAGTAGTCCACCTCGGGTGTGCCGGTGAGGTTGGAGTAACCCACGCCGCCTCCGTTGACCTCAACACCGTTGATGTTGATGCCGGAGACGGGGATGGTGCCGGAGATCCATTGGCCGCCGCCGAAGTTGTAGTCCTCGGCCTCGATGGTGCGGACGGGCGCGGTGCCGACGTAGGCGTCGGTGAAGGTGTCGAACCAGAACGTGTTGGTCGAACGGAGGGTGCCGGTGGTGTCCTCGAGTTCGATGCGGCCCGAGTAGAGCGTATTGGCCTTCAGCGTGCCGGCGGCGGTCTGGAAGTTGACCGTGGAACCGTTGGCCGGGAGCGGTGCGAGCGAGCCCGACGCGTCGACCCCGTTGAGGAACAACTTGGTGGCCGAGGCGTTGATCTGGCCGCCGCCGAAGGTGCGGCCCTGGAACTTGATCCCGTCTGCGACGGGGTGGAAGTTGGCGAAGCGCTTCTCCGGGGTGCGGGTCACGACGACCGGAGTGCCGGCGATGGTGGGCGCGAGAGCCGGGGCCGGGGCGGTGTTGGGGTCGGTGGCACCGGCGTAGTAGTTGTCGATGGTGACGTCGGTGACACCGGTGGTGCCGTTGCGGCTGAAGGAGAGGAATCCGCAACGGCCGGTGGAGTAGGTGGAATCATCGACCTGGATGGTGACCAGCGGGGTGGTCAGGTCGTTCAGGTCATAGACCTTGCCGGTGTAGCTGGTGCCGACGCCTTGGAAGGTGAGGCGGTAGGAACGGCCGGGTTCGAGGGTGATGTCGGCGGCGGCCTTTGTGGCGGCGGCGAAGCCCGGGGCGATCGAGTTGATCTGGAGTTGGCCACCCTTGCGGTCGCCGGCGCCTTCGCCGTCCTGGAGGACGTCGTAGTTCAGGATCATGCCGGTGCCCTCGGAGAGACCGTCATTGCCTCCGGGGGTCCACTGGGCGAGGAGGACGAGGGCCTGATCGAGCTCAGCCCACGAGACGACGTCCACGGCCACGAAAAAATCGGTGTACACGGCGGCCTGTGAGATGGCGGCGGCAGCCGGGGCGGCACCGGGGAACGGGTTGGCCTGGATGCGGAGGGCCTTGCCGCTTCCGGAGTTCACGAACGTGTAGCTCTGGGGGAAGAACTGGGCCTTGGTCCATTGGGCCCCGAGCGCCCCGGAGTCGAAGTTGTCCGTCTGCGCGTGTGCGCTCGCGGCGAGGGCCATCGAGGCGGCGAGGGCCACCCAGCCGCTACTGCGGCGGTTGAGGATGGTCAGGCAGGGCTTGCCCTGTCCGGAAGCGGATGGTGGTTGTGCTTTCATCGGAATGCGGATTTTGGCGACCCAACGGGTTGCAGTTTCCTTGTGAGATGTGACGTGACAGCGCTTTGGAAGGCGCCTTGCGTTGGCGACGCGGGATCGGCAACGCCGGCGGATTCCGGTTATCCGACGAGGACTCGGGCGCACGCGCCTGAAACCCAATCGGAGTATGGAAGAGGTGTACCGGGGGCCCGGTTGGCCGTCGAGAGGGGAGTTGCGGAGCGAGGGACTTGGAACGGTACCGTTGCAATCCGGGTTTGGGAGGAAGTTGCGCTTGGGGGGAGTTGGGGCGCGGGGCGGGCTGGGGAAGCTTCCCGCAGAGACGCAGGGGCGCAGAGGACTGACCCTGAAAGCGGCAGTTGGGTTATCCACCGATTTCACGGATTTCACAGATGGGCCGGGACGAGGGGCCTCTCCGCATCACTGTTTCCATGTCACCCGTGGGGTGAAACGACAGCCTCTCTCAACCGGCTTCCAATCCGTGGAATCGCTGTAATCTGTGGATCCAACCGCCGTTTCCAGGCTGACCGGAGCATGGGGGAAGCGGGAAGGGCTTGGAACGGCTCGACGGAGTCTCGCCCCACCGTGGGGTGTGGAGGGCCGGCTCGTGGGGGCACTCGCCCCACCGATGGGTGAGGATCAGCGGGGGCGCACCTCGATCCAGACGGAGTTGGAGCTGGAGTGGTCGGGGGAGGTGGCGTGGAGGAGGTGGCGGCCGGGGCGGAGGACGGCTTCGGTGCCGCCGGTGCAGGGGGCGAGATCGAGTGAGGGGCTGGACCAGGTGCAGGGGGCACTGGCCCGGAGGAGGAGTCGTTGGGAGTCGCGGGGTTGGTCTTCGTCGAGGAGGAAGACGGTCTCGGGCTGCGGTTGCAGGATTCGGAGCCGGCTTGAGGTGGAATCGGTCGAGAGGCTCGCGCGGTTGCCGAGCCTGTTGTCGGCGCTCCGGAACCAGGCTGCATATTCGCCCGGGAGGCTGACCAGACCCGAGGGAGAACGGTCGGAGGGCGATTCGTGGGCGGGGAGATGGTTTGGGAGGAAGATCTCGGGGCGGCCCGGGATGGGGGAGCGGGGGCGGCGTCCGGTGAGGGGATCGACATCGATCCGGGCAATGTTGGGCGGGGTCGGGTACCAGGAGGTGCCGGCGGTTTGGTGGAGATGGGTGAAGACGTCGTGGAGGATGGGGGCTGCGCCGGAGACGCCGCTGACGTCGGTCATGGGAGTGCCATCGAAATTGCCGACCCAGACGGCGACGGTGAATTCGGGGGTGAAACCGATGGCCCAATTGTCTCGGAAAGCCGAGCTGGTTCCGGTCTTGGCGGCAACGCGGAAGGGAAGGCGAAGCGGGGTGACGAGGCCGAAACTGTCCGCGCGTGCGGTGGGATCGCTGAGGATGTCGGCAAGGAGCCAGCATTCGTTGGCGGGGAGGATGCGGGTACCCGGAGTTGGCGGGGCGAGTGAGGCGGAGACAGGGCGATGGATTCCGAGGCGGGCGAGGGTGGCGTAGGCGTTGGCGAGGTCGAGGAGGCGGACCTCGGCGTCGCCGAGGGTCAGGCCGAGGCCGTAGTGGGCGGCGGGTCGGTCG
Source organism: Limisphaerales bacterium (assembly GCA_965284395.1). Taxonomy (GTDB): domain Bacteria; phylum Verrucomicrobiota; class Verrucomicrobiia; order Limisphaerales; family UBA9464; genus UBA6176. The sequence goes on from OZ260084.1 coordinate 4,555,986, forward strand.
AGGGTTTCGAGGCCGAGCGAGAGCAGCAGTTGACGGAGGCGGCCGGGGCCGCCGTGTTCGTGGAGGACCCGGACGGCGGGAAGGTTGAGGGAATTGGCGAGGGCCTCCCGGAGCGAGACCGGGCCGCGGAAGTGACGGTCGTAGTTCGTCGGCTCGAAGACGCCGGTGGCGGTGGGGAAGGAGGTGGGTATGTCGGGAATGACATCGGCGGCGGTGGCACCGTCAGTGAGTGCGAGGAGGTAGGTGAAGGGCTTGAGGGCAGAACCGGGCGAGCGGCGGGCGAGGGTTCCGTTGACCTGGCCGTGTCGTGGATCGGACCAATCGGGGGAGCCGACCATGGCGAGGATTCCGCCGGTGGAATTGTCCAGGACGACGAGGGCGGCTTGACCGGCATTGCGGTTCCGGAGGCCGGCGAGGTGGCGGCGCAGGATCTGTTCGGCATTCTCCTGGAGCGGCAGATCCAGGGTGGTGCGGTGACGCCCACCGGCTTTTGGGGGCGACCCGCAGGCGTGGATGAAATCGACGAAGTGGGGAGCGCGGAACTCCCTCGGTGGCGGGGCGAGCGCGATGCGTCGGGCGATGGCGATGTCGAAGCTGGCGGCGTCGATCCACCCCAGTTCGTGGCATCGGCGGAGGATCCATTCCTGACGGGCCTTGGCGCGTTCGGGGCGGAGACGTGGGTTGAGGCGGGAAGGTGCCTGGGGAAGGCCGGCGAGGAAGGCGGCCTCGGCGAGGTCGAGTTGCGACGGGGACTTGTTGAAGTAATGGAGGGCGGCCTGGGGGAGACCGGCGCAGTGGTTGCCGTAGTCGATGCGGGCGAGATAGGCGCGGAGGATCCGGTCCTTGTCCCAGAGGGTTTCGAGGCGGAGGGCGAGGGTGGCCTCGATGACCTTGGTACGGAGCGTGCGGGGTCGGGGGTGGCCGAGCTTGACGAGTTGCTGGGTGATGGTGGAAGCGCCGCTGATGACGCGCCGGTGGCGGATCCACTGGGAAGCGGCGCGCACGGTGGCGAGCGGATCGAAACCGGGGTGGAGCCGGAAGCGGGCGTCCTCGGCGGCCAGGGTGGTGAGGACGACGGCGATCGGGACATCCGACTCGGCCAGCGGGCGTGTGATGAATCCGTTGGTGGCGGCGGTGGTGCGGATGGGAGTGCCGTGGCGATCGAGGAGTTCTTCGTGCGGCTGGGAACGGGCGGGGTCTTCGAGCCCGTCCGGCATGGGGACCCAGGCAAGCAGCAGGCGGCCGAGAACGACGAGGATGACGCTGGCGGCGGCGATGCGCGCGAGTGCCCTCGCCAGTCGTCGCGTACGGCTGGGCGGAGGCTTGGCGGCGTGGATCGCGGACGGGTTCAACGGGCGGCCGGGCTTGCCTGGAGGCGGGTGGAAGCGGAGAGGCCGCTACGTTCCGGATCGTACATCGCCTCGATCCGGCAGGGGGCGGCGATGGCGTTGCCGGCCGCGCGGACGCGGGCGAGGTAGCGGATCGTGTGGCGGCCCTCGGGAAGTGCATCGCGGAAGAAGAGCATGCGATCGGCGCGCACCTCCTGGAAGTCGCTGGACCAGCGCTCCAGTTGGGGAAAGGAGGTGTGGCCTTCGGTGCGGAACGCGCCCTGGACCGGTTCGAGGATGGCGGCAATCGGATCCTCGATGGCGATCCACTCGGCGGGTTCGGGGGCGTCGATGGTGAGCGTGACGAGGACACGGTCACCGACGCGGAGCGTGTTGGCCGGTTGGGGTTGGTTGCCGGAATCGAGCGACGCGAAGGTGCGCTGGATGCGGAAGCCGCGGTCGACGGGTTGCGTGGGGTTGGGCGAGGCGGGGGGGCGGGACGTGACGTCGGCCTGGGCGAGGATCGGGGCCGTGCCGGAGTGGGAGAGGCGGAGTCGGGCGTCGTTGGTGGAGAGCGGGGCATCGATGACCAGGACGGGTGAGGTGGGACTGAGGAGGAACGGGATCGTCCGGTCGTGGAAGGTGATCTCGCCGCGGATTTCGTTGGAGCCGGAGGAAGCGTTCGAGATTTCGGCGAGGGCCCAGAGAGCCCAGGCATTTCCCTGCGTGGTGTTCCAGTGACCGTGGCGTTGGGTGGCGATGAGCTTCTGGGTCAGTCGCTGGGATTCGGGGCCACGGGGTTCAAGGCGGGATTGGGCCAGCAGTTGGATGGCGAGTTCGCGGGCGTTGTTGCCGAACCCGGAGGTACGCGTGGACTTCGGTGCCGGGGCGTTGAGGATGGTGCGGACGCGATCGGCGGGATTGCCGGATTCGAGGAGCGCGACGGCAAGCAGCGAGCGGTCCTCCGGGGTGAGGAGCTCGACCTGGGCGACGAGGCTGTCGTGGAGGGCGGGTTCGGGCGCGCCGGCGGAGGCGAGGGCGAAGGCGGTGAGGCAGCGTTCGTGGAGGACTTCCGGCGGGTAGGGAGCGACGTCCTGCTTCCACTGCTGGTTCAGCCACGAGTGCAGGCGGCCGAGGCGATTGGTGTCGACCTGGGTGCCGGATCTGGTGGCGAGGGCAAGGATCCAGGTGGCGTAGGCGCTGCCCCAGCGCTGCGACGACTGCGATCCGGGCCAGTAGGCGAGGCCGCCGTCGCGGGTCTGCATGGACCAGAACCGCTGGATGCCCGCTTGGATGGCGGCGGCGGCGTTGGTGGGGGAGTCGCTAGCGGTGGGAAGCAGGCGCGGGTGATCGCGGAGCGCGATCCAGGGGAGGAGGGATGAGCCGGTCTGTTCGACGCATCCGTAGGGATAGTGGATCAGCTGACGGACGCCTTCGCCGACGAGAGCGAGTGGGCTGGAGGCGATGCGGAGGGAGACGGATTCCGGAGCGTCGAGGACAGCGGGGTCGGCGCCGCGGAGCAATTCGACGCCGGCCGGTGGAACCTCGGCGTGCACGACGGCGTGCTCGGCGGGGGCACTGTGGGTGACGGGGAGTTCGATCTCGACGGCATCGCGGTCGGCGTCGGATTCAGCGGAAAAGGTCCAGGTGTGTTTGCCGGGTTCGGTGAACTGGACCTGGAACTCGACGACTTCGACGCCGCCGGGCGGGACGGCAACCTGGCGGGTGCCGATGACGTCGGCTTCGAAGCGGGCGTTCTGGCCGGGTTGGCAGCGGACGTTGACCGTGAGGTTGGACGGGCCGGTGTTGATGACGAGGGCGCGGGCGGAGAGTAGGTCGCCGACGTGGGCGAACCTCGGCAGGGCCGACTCGATCATGAGCGGCTTGCGGATCTCGATGGAGGTCGAGCCGGAGCCCATGCGCCGAGGGCCGTGGGTGGCGATGGCGACGATGCGGTACCGGGTCAGGCTGTCGGGCGCGGTGAAGCGGGTGGCGGTGCGGCCGGAGGCGTCGGTACGGAGGTCCGTCTTCCAGAGCGGGCAAGGGATGAACTTGCGTCGGTTCGCGGTGGAGCGCCCCCCGCCGCCGGCAATGTAGCCCTTGTTGGCAAACTGGCGGCGGAGCGGGTCCTCCTCGAGCAGGAGCGGGAGCGACAGCGCGGTGGAAACCTCGAGGGGGCGATCGAACTCGAAGGCCGAGACCGGGTCGGGGACAGCGGTGCCCTTGAGCTGGAGGTAACCTTCGTCGACGGCGTAGAGCGTCAGGGGTGCGTCGCCGACCGGGTGGAGTTGGGAATCGGAGACGAGCACGGTGACGTCGATGGGTGTTCCGGGGAGGATGCCGTTGGTTGGGGCGGAGACCTGGACTCGGAGGGAGAGCGATTCGTCGGGGATGGAGAGTTCGTGGTAGCCGATGCGCCATTCGGGCATGGGGTGCTGGTGGGGGTTGTTGCTGGCACCGCGGACGAGGGTGACACCGACGAAGGAGTTGGGACCGTTCGAGGCGTTGACGGGGATCCGGAGGGCGGGGGCGTTGCCGGTGAGATTGGTGATGTAGGAGACTTGCACATTCTCGCGCTCGACGGTCACCCAGGCGGTGCCGGAGAAAGGCGTCTTGAGAAGGAGGGTGGCGGTTTCGCCGGGCTGGTGGGTCCTCCTGTCGGCGACCATCTCGAGGTGGAGCCCGTTCCGGTTGTGCCAGGCGACGCGGGCGTCGCCGGAGACGTGGAAGGTCGATGAGGTGAGGACCGGGCGACCGTCGGGGTCAGTGGCGCGGAGTTCGAGTTGGTAGGCGCCGGGTTCGTTGAGGCTGGGGATCGAGAGCGGAGTCGATCCGGAGGCGGCCGACCATTCGTCGCCGATCCGGGAGACCGCGTGGGCCTGGAGGGTGAACTGGCCCGAGGGTTCGAGTTCGGCGCGGCTGGTGAAGCCGATGGTCTTCCCGGCCCGGACGGTGGCGACGGATTTCCAGCGGATGCGGAAGAGACGGGCGTCGACGGTGACGGGGTTGGTCCACGGTTGCCCATCGCGACGAACGGCGACCACGTGGGCGTGGAGCGGAGCGTTGGTGGCAAAGAGGGTCTCGGGTCCGTCGGCCCATTGGAAGCCGAGGTAGAAGTCGGAGGAATCCCGGGTGAACTGCGTCGACCGAACGATGGTCTGCTGGTTGAGGTCGGTGACCTCGGCTGTGATGTCGATGGATTGTCGGCCGGGTTCGAGCGGGTTGCCGGGCAGCTCCGGGGTGAGCGTGAGCGGCGCAGAATCGGTGAGGATGGACCTGCCGGTGAGCGTGGCGCGTCCGGGCGAGTCGCTGGCGTCCGGCTGGCGGTGGTGGTCGTAGTCGGTGCCGAAGCGGAACCGTTTCCAGCCGGCGGGTTCGAAGATGACATCCGAGGCTTCGGCGGACCAGGTGACGTTCGCGTGGGCGAGGGGTTGACCGAAGAGGTATCGGGCGCGAACGGGGACTGAGATGGGGCGACCGGGCGGGAGCGATTGGGGTGCTTCGAGGGCTACTTCGAAGGCGGCGGGTTGGAACTCGCGGACCTCGGCGCGGAGGGAGGTGGTGGAATCGGAGGCTGCGAGGTTGAAGGCATAGGTGCCGCGGGTGGCTTGGGGCACGCGCCAGGACCACTCGGCATCGCCGGCGGACGAGAGGGGGAGGTTGGTGCGGAGGACGAGGTCTTCGCGAGGGCCGAAGACCTCGAGTTGGACGGTCCGGTTCGTGGGGAAGTTCCACCCGGAATCCGAGAGCGAGCGGGCGAAGAGCCGCAAGCGGAGGTCCTCGCCGGGCCGGTAGGCCTCGCGGTCGGTGAAGGCGAACAGGCGCGGGTTGGCGCGGGTGTCGCTGCCGTGTCGGATGCCGAAGCCCCAGAGGGCGACCTCGGACTCACCGATGGGTTGGGCGTGGAGATCATCGCCCTTTTCCACGAGGAGCCAGGTGGCGGACGGGGTGGCCGGAAAGCGGACGAGCCCATCCGGGTCGGTGACCGCTTCCTTCAGGAATACGTTCTCATGGGTGCAGAGGAAGACGCGGGCACCGGCAACGGGTTGGGCGGTGCGATGGGAGAAGATCCAGACGAGTGTGTCGGTGCGGCCAACCTTCGTGGCGATGCCCAGGTCGGTGAGTTGGACGATGGATTGGGGGCCGATGCGTCTTGCCGGTGAAGCATCGGATTCGGGGAGGCCATGGAGGTCGGCCTCGATGAAGAAGGCGCCGGTGGCGCGGTCGGGGACGAGTTCGTCCCAGACGAAGGTGCGGGTGACGGGGAGATCGACGGAGGTGGTGAGGGGGAGGTTGGTGTCGAGGATTGTCTGGCCCGGGGTGCCGGCGTAATCGAGCGGGGACGGCGGGATGGTGTCCGGGCTGAACGGCGATCCGTTGTTGAGGTAGCGCTGGTAGGCCTGGATGGCGTGGATGAGCGTGTGGCGATTGAGTCGCTTGAGGCGGAGCCGGACCTCGGGAGTGTTGACGCCCAGGAGGGCGAGTTCGCGGTGACCGTGGGCGAGTTGGACGGTGTCGAAAGCAGCGAGCCAGACGTTGGGACGGATGGGATCGAACTCGAGCAGGAGGACGTCCGAAGGCACCAAGGGCAGCGCGGCGGCGCAGGGCAGGTTGGTGGCGAGGCGGAGCGTGTATTCCTGATGGAGCTGGAAGTTGCCGCGAAGCGTGATCCCGCGACCGTCGTAGCTGCGCTCGATCCGCAGTTGCTCAACCTTCGGGCTGATGCCGAACCAGCGGCTTGGGTCGTTGGTGAGGACCAACGGATCTATGCCCCGGGAAAAGCGCAGGTGAATCGATCGGCCGAGCCGGACATTGCTGTCGATCCGGGCCGTGGTGAGTTCGAAGGGAGCGGAGATGCCGAGGTTCTGGATTCCCGGGTTGCGGAGAGCGACCGGGTCTTGGCTGCCCTGAAGGCCGGGATCGAGTTCGAGTCGCCAGGCATTGGTGGAAACCAGCGGGAGCCGGGGGCGGAGGACGTAGCGTGCGCCCTTCTCGTACCACTGGTTGGTCGACGCAGTCTCCGGACTCACGGGGGAACGGAGATCGGGAGGAAGGCGGGATGCGTGGAACTTTTCCCGCCAGGTGACGGGGCGGCCAAAGGGTCCGGGCATTGGCAGACCTTCGTCGCCCGGGATGGAGGGGGACGCCTCGGTGACTTCGACCCCGACGGAGGTCGTGCCGTCGGTGAAGCGAGACCGGCGGGCGATCTCGGTTGCGGCAACAGGTGCATTGAATCCGGCGCGAACCTCGGGGAAGGGGGACATCTCGCGCTCGGGCCAGTAGTCGCCTGAGGTCAGGTCGACCTCGAGGGGGACACCCTCGATGCGGCGCTGGAGGCGGGCCGTTGACGGCTTGCCCGCGAGGTTGGTGAGACCGGCAGCGAGGGTGAAGTCATGGGCCGCACCGGGCGCGGTGGGTTGGGATGGGGTGAAGAGCCCGGAGCGACGGGAGCGCCAGACGAACTGGCCGGGCAGGGCGGGTTCGATCCGGAGAACGGGAGCGGTGCTGGTCTGGCCGACCTGATCGAACCCCACCATGGGTTCGTCGAAGGCGAGTTCGAAGTTTGAATCAGGCTGGAATTCGGGGGTCGTGAGGCTCAGTCGGACGCCCTGGGTGGACTCGGGATTGGGCGGTCGACAGCCCGGGAGAAACACGGCAAGGAACGCGAGCAGGAGGACGACGGACGGAGCGAGGGTGGTGCGCATGTGGCCGGAATGGCGGCCTTACAATTGGGGACGCGCGTCCGGGGTCAAGGAGGGAGAAGGGGGGTACGGAGGAAGTTTGAAGATTTCGGTTTCAAGTTTGAAGTCGGAGACGGGTAGCGCTCCGCCTTTCAGTCGCACCCTTGAAGTTGGTTCAGGAGGCGTCCGGGGTGGCGGGGCGCCAGAGGGACCCGCAGCCGGGACACTTGTTGGTGTCGAGGGCAAGTTGGTGGCCGCAGTAGGAGCAGTATCGGATGGGCCGCTCGGCGAGGGTGGGGGCAGGAGCGGGCGCGGCGGTGGGGGCGGGCGCGGGGCCAAGCGTGAAACCGAGGAAGCGGGTACCTTGGTGGGATAGGTCGCCGTGGTCGTCGTCGGCGAAGGAAGAGTAAATCTTGGCGGTGACCTTGAACTCCTGTCGGGCCCGGTCGGAGAGCCGCTCGAACGTGATGTAGTAGCTGGTAGAGGCTGAGGAATTCCCACTGCCGCCGCTGATGTGGGTGCGCTTGGTGATCACGCGGGCGGGGAAGTTCTCGACGGGGGCGGCGTTGTTGGAGGACCACTGTGCGATGCCGGAGAAGATGGAACCAATGATGACGACTGCGATGAACCCGGCGACGAGGATGAAGACGACGAAGAAGATCGATACCGGGAACGGCGCGCTGTTCATGGTGCCACGGGTTCTAGCGCCGAGGACGGTGTGGAGTCGTGTTGAATTCCTGGGGGAAATTCGTTGGGACTCCGAAGTTCCCAGTTTCCAGATGCCAGTTCCCAGATCCCGGGGCTACCGGCTTCAACGCCTCCGGCGTGAAAGCATCTGAGACCAAGCCGGAATTCGGACGGGGTTACGACGGACGGACTCAACTCCGTTCTGCGGGTTCCGTGACCGTACGCCGCGGTTCATGATCTACGCCGGGTGGGGGCACCCGGCTACACAGCACGAGCCGGTCTCAGCGCTGGGCGGCTTCGGCCTTGGTAGGGGCCTTCTTGGCGTAGGGCGAGAACAGGTTGAAGTAGATCGCACACAGGGGGCGCGGGCCCTCTGCCTGGCTCAGGATGACGGTGACGTGCCGGTCGAGGGCGATGCCGTGGCGGAGGTCCGGGCCGCGGGTGACGAAGGCCTTGATGGCCTTTTCCAGGAGCGAGCGGAGCGTGGTCTCGCAGTCTTCCGGAATCTTCTCGATGCACACCACGTGGCGGTCGTAGCTGGCGAGCGCCGCCCGCATCTCCGGCTCGAACGTTTCCACAGTCAGATCCACGCGACGAAGGTACCGGGACGAAACAGCATGTAAAGAATCGGGACAGCCAAGTCCTGGGCAGGGGCGCATCTCGACACTGCCCCCGTTTGAGATCAGGCACGGGGTGGCGACGTCCTCGTCGCCTGGGAAAAAGGCATGGGAGGGCAACGGGGACGTTGCCGCTCCGTTTGACGCGGGGGACAGTGCCACCATGCGCCCCCTCGACAGAGGTCTGGCGTCCGGGGTGGGTCCATTGGCAGCCTCGGGCATCATGAGTTTCATCGGGATCGAGATTGGCGGCACCAAGCTCCAGGTGGTGGCAGGCGATGGGAACGGCACGATCGTGGAGAGGCGCCGGTTGACCGTGGATCCCGCGGCGGGTGGGGAGGGAATCCGACGGCAGATCGCCGGGGCACTGCCCGAGTTGATCCGGGTGCACCGTCCGAAGGCCGTTGGAGTTGGATTCGGCGGTCCGGTGGACTGGAAGACGGGATTGATCTGCTGCTCGCATCAGGTGGCGGGCTGGCACGACTTTCCGCTGGGGGAGTGGGCGGCGAAGGAGTCTGGTCTGCCGGTGTACGTGGACAACGACGCCAACGTGGCGGCCCTTGGAGAGGCGTTACACGGATCCGGGCGGGGCAAGGATCCCGTGTTCTGGATCAACATGGGGAGTGGAGTGGGCGGTGGGTTGGTGGTTGGAGGGGAACTTTACCACGGGGCTGTCCCGGGCGAGTGCGAGGTGGGGCATGTTCGGCTGGACAAGTCCGGCGTGACCGTGGAGGAGCGGTGCTCGGGGTGGGCCGTGGATCGTCGGATCCGGGAAGTCGCGGCGCATCATCCCGAAGGGCCGCTGGGGCGTCGAGTGATCGGGATGAACGGGGGCGAGGCGCGGCATCTGGCAGCGGCGTTGTCGGAGGGCGATCCGGCAGCGCAGGCGATCCTGAGCGAGTTGGCCGACAACCTGGGCTTTGCACTCTCGCATGTGGTGCAGTTGCTGCACCCGCAGGTGGTGGTCGTGGGAGGCGGGCTGTCGTTGATCGGGGAGCCGTTGAGGGCCGCGATGGCGGAAGCGTTGCCCCGGTACGTGATGGACTCGTTCCGGCCTGGACCGGAGGTGCGATTGGCAGGATTGGGAGAGGATTCCGTTCCCGTGGGGGCGCTTGCCCTCGCGGCGCGTCGGAGTCGGTGATCTGGGTTGTCGCGGCGGGCATGGCGCGGGACACGTTCGGAAACTGCCCCCGCACTTGGGTGGGGCGAGACCCCCGTCGAGTTGGTCCGTAGACGGTGGGTCTGCGTGTTCGACGCTAAAACAACCCGGGATCGGCTCGTGACGACACTCGAGCCACCCTTGGGTAGGGGCACGAAAAAGGGCGGCACCGGGAGGTGCCGCCCTGAAGGTTTTGACCCGGATCCGGGACTCAGAGCCCCGCGAGTTGCGGAGCGGCAGAGTACGCGGGGTAGCCCGGGGTGGTGACCGCGAGCAGACCCTGCTTGCGGGACCAGGGCGTGCGGTCGGGGCGGGGGCCGCGGTCGCGGCGATCCTTGCCGTCCTTGCCGTCCTTGCGGGGTTGGCGGCCCTGCTGGTTCTGGCCACCTGCGGCAGGAGCCTGACCGGCGGCGGCGGGCTCGGGCTTCTGGGCGGGCTTCTTGGCGAGTTCGATCGTACCGGTGGCGAACTCGATCACGTGGCCCTGATGCAGGAGCCAGTGGAGATCCGTGAGAACCGCCTCGCGCTCGGGCGTCGTGGTGACGGGTGCCGGAGCGGCAGTCGCGGGAGCTTCGCTGGCCGGTGCAGCCTCGGCAGGAGCCGGGACGACAACCGGAGCTGCGGCAGGCAGCGGGGCCAGCGCGTCGATCAGCGCCTTGCGGGACGTGCTCGGATTGGCCTGGATGAAGGCGATGATCGCCTTGACGCCGTCCGACACGACCTGGGTTTCGAGATCCAGATAATGCGGGCGGGCGACGGCGACGTGCACGATCGTCTTGTCGCGCTTGAAGAACTGCAGGCCAGCCTGGGCGAAGGCATTGCTCAGGGCGGTGGCGACCCGGATGGGGAAGCGGCGTTCGCGATCGGTGCTGACGCGGATGAGCGCCTGCAACGGTTGCGGGAGCTTGCCGAAGATGTCGCGCTTGAGGGTAAGCGAATCCACACTGCGGACGAGCACCGGCAGGTGCGTGTCGCGGAAGTGCTGCTCGACCTCCTCGCGGGTGGCGAACTTGGTCGACTCAGGAACGTTCAGGGCGGTGAATTCGGAGCGGAAGCTCTGGCTTTCAAGCCACTGCTTCACCACCGCTTCGTCCTTCACGATCCGGACCCGGCTCTTGTACACCTCGAACGGCATCCGGTTGAAGCGCTCGGCATGGATGCGACGGAGCTTCTCCTGGTAGCCGTGATAGTTGGGCGGGCCGAGGACCTCTCCGCTGATGCCGCACTGGGCGACGAAGGTGTACGTTCCCTTGGGGGGATCGGTCGGCATCTTCTCGACGGAGTAGAACGTGTCGAAGTGGGCCGAGAGGATGTGCTTCTGGGCGTCGGCCTCGCTGAGCCAGACGGTGTCGTCGAGGGAGCAGACGAGGAGCGGTTGCTGGGGCTTGCCGTCCTTGCCCTTTATGACGCGCAGGGTGACGTCGTAGCGGTCCGGCTTCTGGATGACGAGGCCGGCGACTTCGAAGAGGGGGAACGCGCGGCAGCTCAGACGGATCTGGCGGGCCAGCGAGTTCATGCCATTCGGTTCGGGAGTGAACGTGCACTCGACCGGGATCAAGGGTTCAGGGCGGAAGTCACGGTCGTCACGACGACGCGGACCGCGATCGCCGCGATCGCCACGGCCGCCGCGGTCAGGCCTCGGACCACCCTGGGAGGGATCCCAGGTCAGGCCAGGACCGCCACCTCCAGGGCCAGCACCGGCCGGCGCTCCCGAGCGGGGCGTGCCGGGGCGGGGACCTCCGGGGCCACCCGGGCCTCCGGGACCACGGCCGGGGCCGCGGCCTGGTCCACCGGGACCACGGCCACCACTACCGCCGAAGGGTCGTCCACCACCGCCACCGCCGAACGGGCGGGGGCCATCGCGACGCGGGCCGCGATCATCGCGGCGGTTGTCCTCACGGCCTTCATAGCGCGCGAAGCGATTCGGGTCGGCAGGCTTCTGCGCCCATGCGGGGAGAAACGCCTTTTCAAGGTCCAGTGTCAGATCCTGCGGTTCACTCATAATAGAGAAAAAAGGCCCCGCGCACGCGCGGGGTTGGCTCGTTCAATTTCGGGGCGACGATGCGGACCACGCCGACAAAAGGCAAGCAGTGAGGCAGGGGCAGTGAAGTCGGGGGGATCTCGACGCGGCCGTGGAAACCGGGTGGGGCGAGACTCGAGCCGTAGTGGGGGCTTCAAGTTTGCATCCGGCAGGTTGAAACTCCCAAGCGGCTCGGGAGGACACTCGCCCCACCCCTCGCCGGGGCGGTGCCAGGATGCGTCCTGGACGAGGGTTGAATCCGAAGACTACCGCTGTGGGCGGGACAGCAAGCGGGCTTTGCACCGGGAAGGATCGTGTCCCATGCTCGGGGGCGTATGCCGGTGGATCGATTGGAACTGGAGGCGAGGGAGCGTCGGATGCTCGCGCCGTATGCACAGTTGAGTGCGGAAACGCGGGGGCGGCAGCATGAGGAGGAGGCTCCGACGTGGCGGACGCACTTCCAGCGGGACCGGGACCGGGTGATCCACAGCCGGGCCTTCCGCCGGTTGGAGTACAAGACCCAGGTGTTCCTGAATGGGACCGGGGACCACCTGCGGACGCGGTTGACGCACACCATGGAGGTGGCGGCGATCTCCCGGAACATCGCCCGGGCGCTGGGCCTGAACGAGGACCTGTGCGAGACGATCGCGCTGGCCCATGACCTCGGGCACTCGCCATTCGGACACAAGGGCGAGTTCATGCTCGATCGATTGATGCGGGAGCACGGCGGGTTCGACCACAACAAGCAGAGCCTGCGGATCGTGGAGAAGTTGGAGCAGAAGTACCCCCAGTTCGGTGGGCTGAACCTGAGTTGGGAGGTTCGGGAGGGATTGGCCAAGCACCAGACGGGTTTTGACCATCCACCGGGCGGCGAGAGCTTCGAGCATCACCAACCGAGCCTGGAGGCCCAGATCGCGAATCTGGCTGACGAGATCACGTACTACAGCCACGACCTCGACGATGGGCTTGATTCGAGGCTGCTGGATGAGGCGCGACTGCTGAAGGAGGTCGAGGTCTGGGGAATGGCGGCGCAATCGGTGAAGAAGAAGTTCGGCAAGCTGCCCGACGAAAGCCGGAGGTACTACACGATCCGGGAGATCATCGACGGCCAGGTCACCGACGTGGTGACGACGACGGAGGCCCGGTTGAAGTCGGCCGGGGTGAAGACGGTTGCGGATGTCCGGGCGAGCAAGCGCGGATTGGTCCAGTACAGCACGGCACGCCGCCGCCAGAACATCCAGTTGAGGAAGTTCCTCTACAAGAACCTGTATTACCACCCGGTGGTGGCCGAGCCGAACAAGCGGGCGATCCGGATGCTGGGGGAGGTCTTCCATTATTACCTGAAGCACCCCGAACAGATGGGGGACGGGGCGCGAAAACGGTGCGAGGAGATCGGCCTTCACCGTGCCGTGTGCGATTACCTGGCAAGCATGACCGACCGCTACTGCATCGAGGAACACCATCGGCTCTTCGGTTTGTACGTCGGGAATTTCAAGCCATTCTAGCCGGGCAAACAGCCCATGACGACCCAGTCCCCGATGGCGGCCCGGAGTTCCGGGATCGCGAGTACCGCGGAGCGCGTTCCCGCGTGGAACGAACCCGTGATCCGGGTGCGGGGCGTGGGCGTGGAACGGTCGGCCCTGCTGGAGAAACTCGGGATCCGCACGGTCGGCGACCTCCTGATGCATCGGCCGCGCCGATACGACGACCGGCGGAAGCTGGTTTCCATCCGGGACATTGAACTGGGGGTTCCGGTGACGGTGGCCGGAACCGTCGTGGCATCGGGGGTGAAGTGGTATCAGCAAAGGCGAAAATCAGTTTTTGAGTTCGTCCTTGATGACGGAACGGGACGGCTTCATTGCCGTTGGTGGAATCTCCCCCAGATGGCGCGTGTCTTCGCGGTGGGCGACACCGTGCTCGTCTTCGGCAAGCCGAATTCGGTCCGGCCGCGGCAGATCGATCACCCCGAGACCGAGCGGTACGAGTCGGAGGACGATCCGCGCGTGCACCTGAACCGCATCGTGCCGATCCACGCGTTGACCGAGGGACTGTCGGGTCGCGTGATGCGCACGCTGGTGTGGAATGCGGTGATGGAGTTTGCGGCGGAGGTTCCGGGGTTGGATCCGGACCTGGTCCCCGCGACGTCGGTGGAAGGCAAGCCGTGGCCCACCCGGGAACAGGCTGTGAGGGACCTGCATTTCCCGGCGGAACCCGAGGATGCGAAGCGGGCGCGGGAACGGTTTGCGCTGGAGGAGTTCCTTGAACTCCAACTCGCCATCCAACGGCGGCGGCGGAATCTGGAGTCGAAGGCGCAGCCAGCCCCGTGTGCGGGCGACAACCGGTTCATGCGTCCGTTCCTGTCGGGACTCGGATTCCGGCTCACGGCGGCGCAGACGCGGGTGTTGAAGGAGATCCGGGCGGACCTCGGTGGCCCGGTGCCGATGCGTCGGCTCCTTCAGGGTGACGTGGGATCGGGCAAGACCATCGTGGCGGCGTGTGCGGCGCTGATGGCGCTGGAAGGCGGGTTCGACGTGGCGGTGATGGCGCCGACCGAGATCCTGGCGATGCAGCTGGCAGGACATTTCCGACGCTGGTTGACGCCGCTGGGGATTCCCGTGGTGTTGCGCGCCGGTGGACGCGTCGAGTCGGGTCCGGTTGCGGCAATGCCCGGAACACCGGGTGTGGTCGTGGGAACGCAGGCCCTGGTCCAGGAAGGTGTGGAGTTCGAGCGCCTGGGATTGGTGATCATTGACGAGCAGCACAAGTTCGGCGTCAGCCAGCGCGAGGAGTTGGTCCGGAAAGGGCGTTTCCCCCACCTGCTGGTGATGACGGCGACACCGATACCCCGGACGCTGGGGTTGACGCTGTACGGTGACCTGGATGTCAGCCTGCTGGACCAGCTGCCCGAGGGGCGACAGGTCATCCGGACGCACGTCCGGGACGAACAGGCGCTGCCGAAGGTTTGGGCATTCGTGAAGAGGGAGCTCGACGCAGGCCGTCAGGCGTATGTCGTGTGTCCCCGGGTGGCGGAATCCGAGAATGACGATGTCCGCGCCGTGAAGCGGGAACTGGGACGGGTTCGCGAGGCCCTGACCCCCGCGGTGGTCGAGATGGTCCATGGCCAGATGGATGCCGACGCCCGCGATGCGGCGATGACGGCATTCCGGGAGGGGCGCGTCGCGGTCCTGGTGGCGACGCAGGTCATCGAGGTGGGTGTCGACGTTCCGAACGCCTCGGTGATCGTGATCCTGAGCGCGGAGCTGTTCGGGCTCGCGCAGTTGCATCAGCTCCGGGGACGTGTCGGCCGCGGGGCCGCTGCCTCCCACTGCATCCTGGTCGCACGGGAGGAAAAGGAGGCGGCCATGGAGCGGTTGCGCGTGATCGCGGAAACGCGGGATGGGTTTGCGTTGGCCGAGGCGGATTTGAAGTTGCGGGGGCCGGGCGAGTTCCTCGGGCAGAACCAGAGTGGCATGCCGGCGCTTCGATTCGGAGACCTCCTGGAAGATGGTGAACTCGTGCGCCTCGCCAGGGATCGCGCGCGGGAACATCTGCGGGGAGGCGGGAAGTGAGGGTTGCCGGACTGATCGCGTCGGCGTTCTGGACGCTCGCGTTCTTGCGGGTGTCGGCGGCGGGCGATTCCGCCCCGGGTGCAATCGCAGGCCTCTGGCGGATGACGAATCGACCGGCTGGTACACCTTGGGTCGTGGCGACGACGAATGTTCCCGACGCTGTCCGCGTGTGTGGACTGGTGCCGCCGGGCGCTGCAGGGGCGGGCTTGGTCCCGCTCTTTGCCGTGGAGCGTGAAGGAGTCCACGCGCTGCGGCGACTTCCGCCCAGGGGACAGGAACAGCAGTTCGATCCGATCGCCTCCGTGCTTCCCTTGGAGTCAGAGTTGGTCACCGGCGTGGCTTCCGGCCGATGGCGGGTGGTGTCGAGGAAGGATGACGGCTCCGTGCACCGGCTGACGTGGGAGGTGGCGGCGGCGGGGAAGGTGGTGAGTGGCCGGTTCGATCCCGATACCGATTACCGCTTCGCGCACATCACGGACGGAACGTTGATCGAGGGGCGGCTCGGGTTCCGCGTGGAGTACATCGAGGATCGCTACGTCGTGACGGGCGTGGCTGGCCCAGAGGGATGGCATGGCACCTGGCAACGGCCGGACGGGTCAGAGAAGGGGCGCTGGTCCGCGACGCGGGCGCTGCCCGAGGTGCCAGCATCCTTGCCCGCGGGTGCGGTGCCACTTTGGGAATGGCGGAAGTCGCGCAGCCCGGAAGTCTGGTACGGTGTGGAGGGGCAGGCGCCCGAAGGGACGGGGTGGACCCGGATTGACCCGGCGCTGGGGCGCGTGTGGCTGCCTTGAAGGGGGCGGTGTGCAGCCCCTGCCCGGACGGTCCTTTGAGGTTGTCCGCGAAGCGGTGGGGCGAGACTCCGTCGAGCCGCTTCAGCAGTTCGAAGACTTCAGCCTGGAAACAGCGGTTGGATCCACAGACTTCACCGATTGCACGGATTGGAAGCCGGTTGAGAGGGGCGGTCGTTTCACCCCAAGGGTGACATGGAAACAGCGACGCGGTGAGGCCTCTTCTCCCGGCCCATCTGTGAAATCCGTGAAATCTGTGGATAGTCCCACTGCCGCTTTCAGGTTGAAACTCGGGACTTGGCAGCGGCTCGTGAGAACACTCGCCCCACCTCAGAAGCCGAACATCCGCATCCACCAGCGGGATCCACCGAAGATCCAGACGACGGCTCCGACCGTGAGGTAGGGTCCGAAGGGGATGCGGGAGGACCAGTCGCGTCGGCCGATCGCGATGAGGGTGACCCCGATGATCGCGCCGAGCAGTGAGGCCACGCTGAGCGTGAAAACCGTGGACTGCCACCCCAGGAACGCCCCGATGGTGGCCATGAACTTGACGTCACCGAATCCCATCGCTTCGCGGGGCAGGATGAGCTCGGTGGCATTGGCCGCGAGGTAGGGTTCATCGGCCGGGACGAACGTGTCGGGCCCGACGACGAGGGCGTCCTGGCTGAGGCGGATTTCCGCCTGCGGATAGCCGCGGTCGGCGAGTTCAACGTGCGTGCCGACCATCCGGATGGTGTCGGACTTGCGATAGAAGATGTCGGCGAAGGGGATGTCGCGATCCGGCAATCGGATTCCGTCCTCATGGAAGATCACACGCGTGCCGGGTTCGATGGGGATGCGTTCGCGGCCGAAGAGCAACTTGCCGAGGCGGACGACGCCGTACACGACCCCGAACCCGACAGCGATGCCGATGGCGCTGCGCTTGAGCGCCTCGCCGACGGCGAAGGTGGAGTGCAATCCGGGTGCGAGCGGCGTGATGATGAGGCCAGCACCGGCACCGCCCAGGGTGATGGCGTCGGGAATGATGAAGTGCTCGAAGTCGATGAAGGTGGCGACGATGAACAGGGCGAAGAGGACGCAGAGGGCGAGTGCGGTGGCGGGGTCGTTGTGGCCGAAGGTAAGCCAGCAGAGCACGAACACCGCGCCGGTGAGTACTTCAACCGCGAGGTAGCGAGGTGAAATGGGGGCACGGCAGGACCGGCATCTTCCCAGCAACCAGATCCACGTGATGATCGGGATGTTGAGATACCACGGGATCGAGTAGCGGCAGTGCGGACAGTGGGACGGCGGGTTGACGACCGACTGGTTGAGCGGCATCCGATGGATGCAGACGTTGAGGAAGCTGCCGACGAACGAACCAAGGATGGCGATGTTGATCGTCCAGAAATGGAACGGCATTCCGAACAGGCTGGGGTGGGCGAGCCACCATTCGACGAAGCGCGGGTTCATCCGTAGATCTCCCGTTCGAGGGCCTGACGCATGACGTCGCGCGGGGCGCACCGGCCCGACCAGAGGTCGAGGGCAGCAGCGCCTTGGTGGAGGAGCATGCCGAGCCCGTTGGCGGTGCGGCATCCAGCCTCGCGGGCTGCCGCCAGCAGTGGCGTCTCGTGCGGCCGGTAGATCATGTCGTACACGCAGTCGGCTCCGTTGAGCGGGAACCGGGCGACGTCGATGGGCAGGGGATCGGTGGGCTTAAGGCCCGCCGAAGTGGCGTTGAGAATGATTTCAACGGAGGAATCCGGATAGCCGGCCTGGGCATGGACCGCGGGGAATCGCTCGGTGATTTCGTCGGCGAGCTCCTGCGCCTTCGATTCCGTGCGGTTGACCAGGAAAAGTTCGCCGATGCCTTCGTCGGCCAATCGCAGCGCCGCCGCCCGGGCAGCACCGCCGGCACCGAGAAGAAGGATCCTGGCGCCGCGCGGTTCGATCGCCAGGTCTTCAGTCAGGGACCGGACGATGGCATCGGCGTCGGTGTTGTAGCCGCGACTGCGGATGGGTCCCTCGGGATGGTCGAGTTGGCCGATGGGACGCCACTCGCCGGACGCGTCCTGCGCCTCGAAGACGATGGTGTTGACCGCGCCCCAGGTGCGGGCGGACTCATCGAGTTCATCGACGAGTTCCACCGCCAGCAACTTGTGTGGCACGGTGAGGTTCAGGCCGATGAAGTGCATGGCCTTCGCCCCGGCGATGGCGGCGGCGAGATCGGTCGGGGCCACCTCGCAGGCCAGGTACCGCCAGTCCAGACCCAGGGCGGCGATGCCGGCATTCTGCATCGCGGGCGACGCGGAGTGATGGATCGGCTGCCCGTAGACGGCCACGAGGCGCGTTCGGGACCCGACCGGGCGAGGATGGACGGACGACATGCGAGCGGAGGTTAGGAGGAGCCGGGGCGGATGACGAATTCGGATTTTCGGCGTTTCCAGCGACGGCGGGGAGACTTTTCCAACGGCGACGCGGCGACGCGGCGCAGGCGGTTTACACAAGGGGCGACCCGGGGCAGGGTGGGGGTGTTGAGTGCTGCCATCAAATCGCCGGAGTTGGTCGAGACACATCGGGTGGGGCCGCGGACGCGGGAGTGGATCGTGCGTGCGTCGGATTGCCCGGCGCTGGTGCCCCTGCACATCGCGCACGTTGGGTTCGCGGATGCGGCGGTGCCGTACACGATGGTGCGGACCGACCTGGCTGGGACCTATTTCCTGGCGTGCTTCGGCGGGGAAGGGAGGATCCTGCTGGATGGGCGCTGGAAGCGGTGTACGGCCGGGCTGGCATGCATGGCACCCCCGCATGCGTTGCACGCCTTTCACGCGGTGCCGGGGAAACGCTGGTCCTTTGCCTGGGTGCGATTCGATGCGGCGGCGGGCAAGGGGCCGCTGGGAACGGCAAGTGCACCCGTGTTGGCGCGGTTCCATTGCGAGGCGGTGGCTTCAGCGGTTCGGGGATTGTATCACGAGCAGCACGGCGAGGCGCAGCCGGCGGCTTTGCATCAGTGGGCCGAACTCATCCACGGATATGTCCTGCGGTTCGCACAGCCGTGGCATGTCGAGGACCGGTTGACCCAGCTCTGGGATGCCGTCGCGGCGGCACCGGGCGAGCCTTGGAACCTCACCGAGCTCAGCCGTCGGGTGCACTGCAGCGGAGAACACCTCCGGCGGTTGTGCCGGCGTCAGTTGGGGCGTTCGCCCATGGAGCACGTGACCCACCTCCGGATCCGCCACGCTGCCGCGTTGCTGATCGAGACCGACCTCAAGCTCGAGGCGATTGCCGACGCGGTCGGGTACGCGAATCCGTTCGTCTTCTCGAACACCTTCAAGAAATGGACCGGTTGGAGGCCGAGTGAGTACCGGCTTCGGCCGGCGGTGGGGCGGCTGGGCCGGGGCGGCAAGGGAAGGGTTGGGTGAAGTGCCGCGCCGAGCTGTTCCCTCGGCGCCGGGATCGGTATCGGGATCGAGGAAGGCTGGAACTCGATACCGATGCCGATTCCGGCCCCGACGCCGAGGCGAGGGCGAAGCCTGGGGTTCTGGGCGGCTCGTGAGGACACGAGCCCCACCGGAGGGTTGAAACAGGAATCTTCAAACTTGGAACTCCCCGGCCGACCGGGTCCCATGGGTCCATGTTTCCACCGATCCGTTCCCGTTGGTTCTCGATGTTGTGCGCCATGGCCCTGCCGGTGAGCGGGGCATTGGCGGAGAGTTACCTGGTTTACGTAGGCACGTACACGGGCCCGAAGAGCAAGGGGATCCACGCGTATCGTGCGGACCTGACGAGCGGGATCATCGAGGAACTCGGGTTGGTGGCTGAAACGCCCAATCCTACCTTCCTCGCGCTGCATCCCAACGGCCGGTACCTGTACGCCGCAAACGAAGTAGGCGAGTTCGGGGGCAAGAAGGGCGGGGCGGTGTCGGGGTACGAGATCGACGCTGTGACGGGCAAGCTGCGCGCCTTGAACCACGCATCGACGGTGGGCGGCGGGCCCTGTCATCTCGTGGTGGATCGCGCGGGGCGGCAGGTGCTCGTGGCGAACTACGGTGGCGGGAGCGTGGCATCGCTGCCGATCGATGCCGCGGGCCGGTTGTCGGAGGCCTCGGCGTTCCACCAGCACAAGGGATCGTCCGTGAATCCGGCGCGGCAGAAGGAGCCGCATGGACACTCGATCAACGTCGCTCCGGACAACCGCTTCGCTTTTGCAGCGGACCTGGGCACGGACCGCGTCTACGTCTACCCCTTCGATCCTGCTCGGGGCCTGGCATCGCAGGCTCTGGCCACTTCACCGGTCCTGCCTCCGGGATCCGGCCCGCGGCACCTGGCGTTCCATCCCTCGGGAAAATTCGTGTATGTCATCAACGAGCTTCTCTCGACGATCTCGGTGTTCACGTACAAGGCCTCGGACGGCACGATGACCCCGGTGCAGACGGTGGGGACCTTGCCGCAGGGCTTCCAGGGTTCGAGCACCACCGCGGAGGTCGTGGTGCATCCAAGCGGTCGGTTTGTCTACGGTTCGAACCGGGGGCATGACAGCGTTGCCATCTTTTCGGTCGATCCCGCGAGCGGACGCCTCACCCCTGCGGGGCATGAACTGACCGGCGGCAAGACCCCCCGCAATTTCAACTTCGACCCTTCGGGTCGCACGATGTGGGCCGCGAACCAATCGACCGACAACATCGTTGTTTTCCAGGTCGATGCCGCGACGGGGCAATTGCGGCGGACCGGGCAGGAACTGAAGGTTGGGGCTCCGGTCTGCGTGAAGTTCCTGAAGGTGCCCTGAGCGCCTTCCCCCGGCCTGCAACCGGATTGGTTGGCACGGAGCCGCGGACGGGGCGGAACTTCAGGCCCGGCACCCGGACGGGGGCCGCAGGAGGCGGCGGAGCGGACTGAGGGTGGTCGCAGGATAGCGCCGGTCGGAGACGGCTGAGCCGGTCCAGACGGCGATGGGTGAAGAGCCAGACCAGAGGCCGGCGCTCATGCGCATCATCGTGCGCGGGCCACCGGCGGTCTCGATGAGGACGGTTCCCAGGATGGCTACCAGAAGGAGGAAGAGGGCGGCTTCGGCGCCGCGGGTATCCACCTTCACGGGTTGGGATGAGATGCGAGGCAAGGGGCGCGTGGCGTTCATGGGCGATTCCGGTTTGTTGTTGGTCGGACGCATCGCAACGGGCGTGCCATGCCGGGAAGGACTTTTGGAAGTTCTTCGAGTTTGTTTAAATGTTTCAAGTGGAGTGATTTGTGACACAATCCGGCGGCTGGGTGAGCGGGGATTCCCGGATCTCATGGCGCCCGCCGTTTCCAAGGTCGGGATCGGTCGTCCCGAAACTGGGACGGATGGGGTGAAAGATCCGGGCAGACTCCGGCGGAGTGGATTCCATGAAGATCGGCGCGAGCAGGATGGGAGCGATCGACTGGGCAGTGCGGGGCGGCTTCTTGTTTGGGGCGACCTCAGTGGTTGCCGGTTCGTTGGCGGTGGGATGGTTGCCTGAACGGGGACCTGAACTGCGCTGGACCGACGGAGGCGAAGTGCTCGAGAGCGCGGAGTCTCTGGGAGGGGCTTGGCTGCCGGTGGCGGGTGAGGGTATCGAATCCGTGCGGAACGGAACGGAGATGCGGGTGACAGATCGGCGGGAGGCGGGCACTCGCTTCTACCGCTTGCGGGGTGGCTCCTCCTTGCAGCGGTTGGCATATCCCCTCGGCCAGCCTTCGTCGTGGCGCGACGTGTGGGTGGACCCGGTGGCGGGCGAAGACGATGGCGACGATCCCCAACGGGGCCGGCTCCGGAGCCGGGCCTTCCGGACGCTGGCGGCTGCCTGGAGGTCGTTGCCGGAAGGCACGCAGTCGGAGGCGATCCGGTTCCGGCTGTTGCCGGGCACCCACATCGGAGCGTACCTGGAAAGCCGGCGGGGAACGGCCGAACGACCCATCGTGATCGAGCCGGCGGACGGGCCTGGGACGGTTCTGTTCCGGCAGTCGGCGGCGGGGGATCAGGGGTCCATCCAGTTCGTGGGATGCGGTCACGTGGCGGTGCAGGACCTGCGGGCGGATGTCGGAGGTGGCGACGCGATGCAGTGCGAGGCGTGCGAGTACATGCTGCTCCGGCGGCTTCGGTTGAACTCGGTGCGCACCGAAGGGCAGGACGAAACACTCAAGCTCAACCAGAGCCGGCATTGCTACATCGAGGACTGCGAGATCACGGATGCCGGTGACAACTGCATCGATGTGGTGGGCGTGCAGCACGGTCACATCGTGCGCTGTCGGATCGGGAACTCAGGCGACTGGGGCGCGTACCTGAAGGGTGGGTCGGCGCACTGGATCGTGGCGGACAACGAGATCTTTGGATGCGGGACGGGCGGGTTCACGGCGGGGCAGGGAAGCGGCTTCCAGTTCATGGTTCCACCGTATGTCCACTACGAGGCCTACGACGTGAAGGTGTTCAACAACCTCATCCACGACTGCGAGGGTGCCGGACTCGGCGTCAACGGTGGCTATAACATCCTTTTCGCCCACAACACCTGTTGGCGGGTAGGACGCCGGAGCCATCTGTTCGAGGCGGTGCATGGGCGGCGCGGATGTGATGGGGGCGAAGCCGGGTTGTGCGAGCCCCTTCGTGTGGCGGGAGGGTGGGGAACGTCCGGGGAGGAGGAGCAGTACATCCCGAACCGTCACGTCTGGGTCTACAACAACCTGTTCCTGAATCCGTCGGACTTCGCCAATGGCGGTCAGTTGATCACCGTGGCTGGACCGGCGACCCCGCCGGCCGGAAGCAACGTGACCTCTCCAGCGAGGGCGGACGACGACCTGGTCTTTCGCGGCAACGTGTTCTGGAGCCTGCCCGAGGATACGCTGTTGGGCGTTGGCGATCCGGACGGCGGATGCGTGAGCGGGTCCTGCACGCCTGAATTGATCCGAAGCCAGAACGCCGTGAACCGGATTACGCCGGACCTGGTGGCGCCGGGCAGTGGCGACTTTCGTCCCCGTCCTGATTCCCTGCTGTCCGCCTATCCGGCCGTGGCGATACCCAGCTTCAGTTGGGCCGATGCGCCGACCACGCCTCAGGTACCGCAGGGAATGCTGGACAATGTGGTGGCGAGCGACCGTGCCGGGCGAGCGAGGACGGGATCGGCGGTGGTTGGGGCGCTGCTGCCGTGAGTGGGACGCAGACAATGGCATGTCGCAGGCGTTCCCACTTATTCCCTGGGCGCGTTCCTGACGGCCGTGGCCAGAGTCAGCTTGATCGAGAAGCGGGGAGTTCGCCGAGGTCCATCCCCGGCTGCGAGCGCCAGCCGGAGCCTCGGGGACTCCGATATCAGTCGTTCCCGTGCCGCCCCGGAATACTCGGAGGGCACGGCGTAGGCTCGGACAGCCAGTTCTTCTCCGAGGTACGATGGGCCGACCTCCAAAAGGGTGATGTCTCCCAGTTCAGCAATCTTCCGCCGCCACTCCGATGCCCAGAACTGGTCCCGCCAAGAGAACCAGAGCCGGGCATCCTCCAGGCCGTGCACACCCTCCAGAGCCTTGGCGATGGCCTGCGCTCCCCATGGATAAGTGAACCCTTCCGGCAAGCGGTCCTTCGATGCAGTTGGCATCCGGGGCATGGGCTACTTCAGGTAGTTGTGGAGCCAGTCGAAGATGGTGCGGTGCCAGAGCTCGCTGTTCTGGGGTTTGAGGACCCAATGGCCTTCATCCGGGAAGTAGAGGAGGCGGGAGGGAACGCCCTGACGTTGCAGGGTCGTGAAGAGGGTGAGGCCCTGGTGGATGGGAACGCGGAAATCGAGTTCGTTGTGGATGACGAGATTTGGCGTCTTGAACTGGGCGGCGTGGCGGTGGGGCGACCACTTGTCGAAGTTGGGATCCTGCCAGGGGATGCCGTGGTCCCACTCGTCGAACCAGAGTTCCTCGGTGGTCCCGTACATGGTGGTGAACTCGTAGACGCCGCAGTGCGTGACGAGGGTCTTGAACTTGTCGGTGTGACCCTGGAACCAGTTCATCATGTAGCCGCCGTAGGAGGCACCGGCGGAGGCCATGCGCTGGGTGTCTATCCAGGGCTGCTTTTCGAGGTGGGCGAGGGCGGCCATCAGGTCCTCGAAGACCTTGCCGCCCCAGTCGTGGGAGATTTCGTCGGTGAACTTCTGGCCGAAGCCGGTGCTTCCGCGGGGATTGGGAAGGGCGATGACCCAGCCCTGCGCGGCCCAGAGCTGGGCGTTCCAGCGCGTGGACCACGAATCCATGAAGGCGCTTTGGGGACCGCCGTGGACCCAGAACACGAGCGGGTTCTTCTTCTTCGCATCGAACCCGGGCGGCCGCAGGATCCACATCTGGACGGGGGTGCCGCCGGCTCCAGGGACGGTGATGGACTCGGGTTCGTTGAGGGTGAGTTCGCCGAGGAGTTGCGAGTTGGCCTTTGAAAGGTTGGCGGCGGTGCCGCCGGCGAGTGGAACGGTGAACACCTCGGGCGGATGCGTCATCCGGCCCAGGGTGAAGACCACCTGCGATCCGATGATGGACGCGTCGCCCGCGGTGCCACCGGTTGTGATCGGCCGGGGTTGGCCGCCGGAGGCGGGGATCGTCCAGAGCCGCTTGGTGCCCTTGTCTTCGGCCTCGATCAGGAGTGTCCGGCTGTCGGCGGACCAAGCGATGCCTTCGACTGACGTATCGAAGTCGGCGGTCAGCGCGCGGATGGTTCCAGACTGACGATCCAGGAGGAACAACTGCCAACGATCGGCTTCGAAGCCAGCCCGGGACTGGGCACGAAAGGCGAGGTGACGACCATCAGGCGAGTACTTGGGCAAGGCATCGGCAGCGGGGTTGGAGGTAAGGCGGCGGCGTTCGCCCGATGCGACCTGCACGGCCCAGAGGTCGTGGTTCGTGGACCACGCTTCCTCCCGGGTCGGCATCGGAGTCGCGGTGTAGGCGAGTTCGCGGCCGTCGGGAGAGAAGGCGAACTCGTCCCCAGCGGAAAAAGTGGAGGACGTGGGGACAGCGTCGCGGTCGCCGGGTGTCAGGTTGCGGGGCGAGCCGGCAGGGACGCCGTTGGTGACGGGGATCACGAACAAGTGCTGGCGCTTGTCATCGACCCACGAATCCCAGTGCCGGTAGAGCAGTTGGTTGATGACGCGCGCCTTGACCTTGGATTCGTCGCGACCCTTCTGCTTCTCGCGGTTGGCCTTGTCGGCGGTGTCGAAGGGTTGGGTCGAGAATTCCGGGAAGACAGCCGAGACGAAGGCGATGTGCGAACCGTCTGGCGACCAGACCGGGTTGGAGGCCTCGGTGGAGATGCGGGTGATGGCCTGAGCTTCGCCACCGGCCACCGGGAGAGTGTAAAGCTGGAAGTCGCCGCCGCGGTTTGATTCGAAGACGATCCACTTGCTGTCGGGCGACCAACGCGGGTGACGGTCGTGCTTCGGCGAGTGGGTGATCTTGCGAGGGGTGCCGCCGCGGGCAGGCACGATCCAGAGGTCGCTGTTGGTGCGGTTCTCGGCAAACTCGACGTCGGTGACGACATAGACGATCCATTGGCCGTCGGGCGACGGTTGGGGATCTGAAACGCGGTGGAACTTCTGGAGGTCGTCGAACGTGATCGGGCGCGCCGCGAAGAGGGAACCAGCGGTGGCGAGGCTGAGGAAGAGGGCGGTGCGCATGGGGGGGCTTCGTTCGGTGGTGCTTTGGAGAGAGTCGGGATCGAAGTGGGGCGGGAGTCGGGTGATCCAGCCGACTCCCGCCGTAAAGGTGCGGTACCGTTCAGTACTTCAGTTCGCCGATGAACTTGCGTCCGGCGGCGAGGTCGACGACCCGCTGGGTCCCCGCCTCGCGTTCGAGGCAGAGGTTGCCGCGGAAGTCGATGTCGCGAAGGGCGCGCATGAACCCGGCCCAGTCGACCTGGCCGGTTCCGACGACGACCTCTTCACCCCAGGTCCCGGGCCTGGCGGTGCGGTTCGCGTCCTTCAGGTGCACCTGCTTGATCCACGGGGCGAGGGTGTGGACCGCGGTGATGGGATCGCCCTTGTCGTAGAGGAGCATGTTCGCGGGGTCGAAGTTCACGCCGACGTTCGCGCGGTTCAGCTTCTGGAGGAAGTGGCGGAGGGTGGGTGCGTCCTCCTGGCCCGTCTCGAACGCGATGTCGAGCCCGAGGCCGGCGAACAGGTCGGCGGTGCGGGCGATGCGGTCCATCAGCTTCGCGAAGGAGGGGTCGGACTCCTCGTGAGGCAGGAAGCCAGCGTGGAGGGTGACGAGCTTCAGGCCGAGATCGACGGCGATCCGGGCGTTGGCCTGGAAGTTCCGCCAGTTCTCGTCCCATGTCGCATCGGGAACGACACCGCCGGTGACCTTGATGGTGTCGAGCGTGGTGTAGTCCTCGCCGACCGTGGTCATCATGCCGGAGAGGAGTCGGATGCCGCGCTGGGCGCACAGGCGGGCGGTCTCGCCCCAGGTGGCGGGGTTCTCGCGGAGGGGATCGAGGTGCAGTTGCAGGGCGCGGACGCCGGTGCCGGAGAGGCGCTCGAGGAGTTCCGAAGGCGAGGCTGGTTGGAGCGACCAGGAGCAAACGCCCGTCCGGTCGATCGACGGGGCCGGGGGAAGCGCTCGGACGAAGCCGAGGAATCCGGCAGCCTGCCGGCGCAGGCGCGACACGAGCTTCTCGTCATTCAGCCGGCCATCCGCGCCGATCAATTGGTAGATGCCCGGGATGAAGACGCGTTCCGGGAAGATGTAGGCGTTGCGGTAGCCGAACACGCCCTGGAGGTGTTCCACGGGACGGAGACCGCCCCATTCGCCAGCAGCGATGCCGATGAACGCGACGGGCCTGCGCTCGAAGGCGGCGGGAAAGGGGAGAAGGTCGATGAAGTACTTCAGCGCGCCGGAATACGATCCGTTGTACTCGGGCGCGATGACGACCAGTCCGCGGGATTGGAGGACCGCGTCCGATGCGGTGGCGACGGCGGGTGACTTGGAAGCGTAGGCTCCCGGGCCGAAGGCATCGGCGGGAAACTGGCCGAGGTCGATGACGTTCAGTGGTTCGCCGAGTTCGGCATAGAGTTCGGCAACCTGCCGTGCGACGCGTGCGGAATTGGAGCCGGGGCGATTGGTTCCTACGATCAACGAAATCATGCGGCGGGAGTCTGGGGAACCCGGACCCGGCTGGCCAGCTTCCGGTGGCGGGCTTGGGCGGTGGGTTCCCAGCTGTAGGCTGCGTGCCCCCACGCGGCGCGATCCTCCCATCCGCCGGGTGAGGGCACCCGGCCTACACGCGGGTGGCTGCCGGGAGGCCGGGCGGGACGAAGCCGCGGCGCCAGAGGTCGAAGTGGTGGAGGGCGGCGAGGACGATGGCGTGGCGGATGCGGCCGGCGGCTGCCAGTCTCGGGATTTCGTCGAGGGGAACGAGACGGACGGCGATGTCCTCGCCGTGGTCGAACTCGGTGGGGTGGGTGAGGCGGGCGTTCTCGACGAGGACGGTGTGGCACCGGTTGCTCATGATGGCGGCGTTCGGGAACATTTCACCGATGATCCGGGCACCGGTGCCGGTGTAGCCGGTTTCCTCGCGGAGTTCCCGGAGTGCGGCGGCGACGGGATCGGTCTCGTGGGGATCCAGCATGCCGCCGGGGACTTCGAGTTCGATGGTATCAGAGCCGTGCCGGTATTGCTCGATCATGACGAGGTGGCCGTCCGGAGTGACGGCACAGGCGTTCACCCAGTTCACGCAGTCGATGACGTAGAAGTCGTGCTGACGCCCGGTCCGCGGCGCGACCTTGGTGTCGGAGCGGATGGTGAAGATGCGGAAGTTCCCGGCCGGCTTGGTGGCGATGGTGGGCCAGGGGCGGATGGTGGAATCAGACTCCATGCGCGGCCGAGGATCGTCCGGCTTCTGGGCGTTGTCACTCCCGGGTGTGTCTTGGCTGAACTTGCTGCCTGCTGGACAAGTGCAGCGGGTCACGGTGGGGATTGCCCATCCATGGACCTGCGTGTTGGGAAAATAGCCGCGAATTGCCCGAAAATCCGCAGGAAGGGCAATTTTGTCCTTGGGAACCTTTCGTGTGCTTTCAGCACAAAATGGTACCAGCAAGGGGACGTCCCTTGACTTGCCCGGAGCGCCCCGAAAGATGCGGTCGATAGTTCACGGAAATATCACTTTCCGATGAAGAGCCCCGCGTTGGGAGGATTCCTGCCAATCGGTTGGAATGTTTCGATCGCCCGATTCGATCGTCGGGATGGGGAAGGAGCGTCCGGTACCGGAATCTCCGACCATCCGTGGACCAATGGAAATCCCATGAAAAACCACCTGAGCAAACTGACTGGAATGGTCGCGCTGGCAACGTGCGCGGCCACCTCCGTGCTGGCGGACTACGCCTCCACGGTGAACAGTCTCGGTCCGGTCGCCTACTGGCGCCTGAACGGGACCACCCAACCTCCCTTGGCCGACGCCGCCGTGAACGCCGGCTCGATTGGCGATCTGGCGAACGGCTTCTACCTCGGCACCGCCGCGCATCCGGGGCCGAGCGCCTTGGCTTCGGGCGCCGGCAGCGGCGCGACGTTTGATGGTTCGGCTGGCAGCCAAGTCTTCGTCCCCTACCTCCCGGCGACGCATCCTGCGGCACCGTTCACGATCGAGACCTGGTTGAATCCAGCGGTGGAGCATGCTGCTGGTTCCGGCACTCTGACCTGTGCGATCTCGGCAGGCCAGTTTGCCAGTCCCCGGACCGGATGGCTGATCTATCAGGGAGAGGCCGGCTGGAATCTCCGCATGTACAACAACAACGGCACGGCGACCTCGGTGAACATCACCGGTGGTGGCGCGCCGGTGGCCGGTACGTGGTACCACGTCGTGGCGACCTACGATGGCGCGGTGGCCAAGCTGTATGTCAACGGTGCGAAGGTGGCCGAGGCCAACCAGACCAGCTACGTCCCGGGTGCTTCCGGTGGTTTCGCCATCGGTTCCCGTGCCGACGCGTCCTTCTGGTGGAACGGTTCGGCGGATGAGGTGGCTCTGTATGGCACCGTGCTGACCGATGGGCAGATCTCGCAGCACTACGCCAACGGCACCAATCCTGGACCGACGGTTCCCTATTCCTCGCTGGTGACGGGCCTCAACCCGCTCGCCTACTACTCGCTCAACGAGGGGGCCTACACGGCTCCGGATCCTTCCACGCTGCCGGTGGCGGCGGCTCTCGGGACGGGTGGCGCCGCGGTGAACGGGGCGTACTACCCCGGATCCCGCGCCGGGACGCCGGGACCGCGCCCGGTGGCGCAGTCGGGCTTCGAGGCGGGCAATGTCGGTGCGACCTTCAACGGCGCGGCCGGCCATGTTGGAACGCCATTCCAACTCAATGATGCGACCGAGTTCACGGTGACGGGCTGGATCCGTCGCGGTGCGGTCAAGAGCGGCCGTGGTGGTTACTTCGGCCAGAACAACCTGCTGGAGTTCGGTGACGCGGACGGTGGGGCCAACATCGAACTGTGGGTCGATAAGCGGGGATCGAACATCAAGGCGCCGTTCCCGTTCGTGGACGACCAGTGGGGTTTCTTCGCGATCTCGGCCAGCCCGAACGCGACCATCCTCTACGCGAATGGTCGGGAGCTTGGTCGTCTGACGGGCGCCGTGGATTCCTACGGCACGAGCGACTTCTTCTTCAACATCGGTGGCGGCGGCATCTTCAACAACACCGGCGACTTCTTCCGTGGTGACATCGACGAAGTCGCGGTGTTCCCGACGGCCCTCACCGAGGCCCAGCTGCGGACGCTGTACTTCTCGGCGAACGTCGCTCCGATCATCACCAAGGCTCCGACGGTTCCGGCCCGGACGCTGATGGTGGGCAACACGCTGGTGTTGGACGTGACGGCAGCCGGTACGCTGCCGCTGACCTATAGCTGGCTGGTGAATGGCGCTCCGGTCAACGGCCAGACGGCTGCCACCCTGAGCCTGGCTGGCCTGACTGCCGACAGCGCGGGTGCTTACCGTGCGGTCGTCTCGAATCCCTACGGTTCCGTGACGAGCGCCCCGGTGAACATCGCGGTGGTTGCGGCGGATGCCACGCTCCCTGTCGCGCAGTACGCGGCGGGTCTGGTGAGCCTGAACCAGGTCAAGATCTGGTTCTCCGAGCCCCTCGATCCCTCGTCCGCCGGGAACCCGGCGAACTACTCCATCCCCGGCCTCGCGGTCACGGCGGCAACGCTGGCGGGTCCGGCAGGCACCCCGGGTGACAATGCAGTCATCCTGACCACGGCCAAGCAGACGGCTGGTCAGTCCTACGCCCTCACGATTACGGGCGTGAAGGACCAGGTGTCCCCGGCCTCGACGGTGGCCTCCACGACGCTGGCCTTCAGCGCCTGGACGCTCCAGCAGGGTGCCCTCCGCTTCGAGCACTACGACAACATTCCGTCCGCCGCGGACTCGGGCATCACGGCCGGTCTGGCCGATCCCCGCGTGATCGCGAACAACCCGACCACCCTCGGGTTGATCACGGGCAATTTCAACACCCGCTCGGTGTTCCCGGACGACTCGCACGAGAACTACCTGGCTCGCATCTCGGGCTTCATCACGCCGACGGAGACGGCCGACTACTACTTCTTCGTGGCTTCGGACGATGCCTCCCGCGTCTACCTGAGCAGCAACGACGTTCCGCCGAACCCGGAGACCGACACCCCGATCGCCTACGAATTGGGCTGCTGCGGCGGGTTCTTCGAGCCGGACTCGGGTGACACCGCGACGACCGCGACGCCGATCCGCCTGCAGGCGGGCCAGAAGTACGCGATCCTTGTGTTCCTGAAGGAAGGTGGCGGCGGCGACTGGCTGCGGTTGGCCTGGCGCAATGCGAACGACGCCACCCCGGCGGCGGAACTCCAGCCGATCCCGGGCCAGTTCCTCTCGACCTACGTCGATCCGAACGCGGACGTTGTCTACACGACGCAGCCGGTGGATCAGGTCGGCGTCCTGCCGGGTTCCTCGACCTCGTTCGTCACCCAGTCGTTCGCGTCGGGCGACGGCGGCTTCACGGTGGTCGACACGGATCCGGCTCCTCCGGGACCGTTCCTCTATGACTCCGGTGCTGGTGTCTGGACTGCGGACGGCGCGGTCGACGGTTGCGGTGGCCCCTACAACTCGCAGCTGAGCAGCCCTGAGTACACGGTTCCCGTGTCCCAGGCGGTGACGCTGAACTTCAACCACCGCTACTCCTTCGAGTCGGATCGTTGGGACGGCGGCCAGGTCCGCGTGAGCGTCAATGGTGGAGGCTGGACCAACGTGCCGGCTGAGAACTTCACGGCCAACGGCTATCCCCCGGGCCTGATCCAGGGCAACGGCATCCTCAAGGACCAGCGCGCGTTCCATGAGGACTCCCCCGGCTACGGCGCTGGCACGTACATCACCACGACGGCCATCCTCGGCACGTTCAACGCGGGCGACAAGATCCGGGTCCAGTTCCTGGGTGGCTGGGACGACTGCTCCAAGGGCAGCTATCCGAGCTGGGTGATCAAGGACCTCCGCTTGTCCTACAGCACGCCGCCGCAGGCGGTGCAGTTCACGGCGGTGGCCGCTGTCTCCCGCCAGGGAACCTCGGTGCCGTTCACGTACCAATGGCAGCGCAATGATGGCGCTGGCTTCGTCGACCTCGCCGGCGCGACCGGCAGCAGCTACCGCTTCTTCCCGACGGTGGCCGCCGACCTCACGGCCAAGTTCCGTGTCGTTGCAGGCGTCCCGGGCAAGTTCGTTCCGAGCGCCGAAGTCGGCATCGTGGCGCCTCGTCCGAACCTGTCCTTGAGCTATGCCGCGGACAAGGTGACGATCACGTACTCGGGTACGCTGCAGTCCTCCGCCGCGCCGACCGGTCCGTGGCGTGACGTTCCCGCCGCGAGCAGCCCGTACGTGGCACCTGCCTCCGGCATCGGCAGCCTGTTCTTCCGCAGCGTGCAGTAACGCTCGGTGAACACACAGGGCGGTCCGCATCGGCGGACCGCCCTTCTTGTTTTCGGGGTCGGAATCCGGCCCATCCCGTTTCCAACCTCCGGTGCCGGATCAGCGGGCGAATCCGTGGCCCCGGGTCAGCGTGCGGATGCGGAGCAGGTACATGTCCGCGGTGATGTAGAGGGTCGACCCATCGTCGCCCCAGCAGCAATTGCCGGTGGCCTCGCCCGTCTTGAGGATCCCCAGCAGATGGCCGTCCGGGGCGATCACCAGCACCCCTCCTGGACCCGTTGCCCAGAGGTTTCCTTGCACGTCCACCTTGAGACCGTCGGGCATTCCCTTCAGGCCCTTCGCCGCGAGCGGTGCGGCATCGAAGAACACCCGGCCTTGGCCCACGGTGCCATCCGCCTTCACAGGAAAGGCCATCACCACCGGCTTGGCCCCGTCCGACTGGTTGACGTAGAGCGTCTTCTCGTCCGGCGAGAGGGCGATCCCGTTGGGGAAGGTCATCTCGCGGGTGAGCAGGACTACTTCGCCGCTGGTGCGACGAAGGTAGACGCCGTTGAAGACGAGTTCCTTGAGCGGGCTTTCGTTCAGGCCGTGGAGACCGTAGGGCGGATCGGTGAAGTAGAGGTTGCCGCGGCGGTCGAACACGAGGTCGTTCGGCGAATTGAACTTGCGCAGACCGTAGGTGGTGGCGAGCGGCGTGAAGTGGCCGTTGCCGTCGTACCGGGAGATCCGCCGGTCGCCGTGCTGGCAGACGACGAGGTTGCCGGATCGGTCGGTGGTCAGGCCGTTCGAGCCCTGTTCCCGGAAGTCGAGGGAAGATCCGGTATACCCGCTTGGCTTGAGGAAGGTCTTCAGGCCGTCCTTCTCCGACCACTCGTAGATGATGTTCTCGGGCACGTCGGAGAACACGACCTTCTTCTGGCGATGCAGCCAGGTCGGCCCTTCGGACCAGTTGAACCCCTCGGCGAGCTTCTCCATCTCGGTGCCCGGGGCAATGAGCGAGTCCAGCGCGCCGTCGTGGCGCTCGACGAATCCATGGACCTGAAACGTCCGTGCGGCGGTCCTGGTCGCAAGGAGTCCGGGTTGGATGTCCCGGCCGAGCGTGTCGACGGCGGACAATGGGGTGGAGGTCGAGAGGAACGTGGCTACGGCAAGGCCGGCCAGACGAAGGGACGACATGTGGTTCATGGCTTCTGCTGAGATCAGGTGGATGCCGGAATGTTGGCGAAGGCAGCGCCGATGTCAGCATCGGAGTCGGACAGGGCAAGTCACTGGGCGCATCTTGACACTGCCCCCGGAACTGGTGGGGCGAGACTCGGTCGAGCTGCTCAGGAGATCGGAGTTTTCAGTTTCAAGAGTCAAGGGCCTTGAATCTGGGAGCTTGGAACTCCTCCACTCGGCTCGTGAGGACACTCGCCCGACCTCAGCCGCAACCATGCCGATCGGGGCGGCAACGTCCTCGTTGCCCTCCCAAGCCCTCCTTCAAGGTGACGAGGACGTCGCCGCCCCGTTCCTGCTCTCAAATGGGGGCTCTGTCGAGCTGCGCCCGGCCGCAACCGCGTTGCGGTTGGGTGGTCGTCGGACGTGGACCCAGGGTAGGCCTCGTGCCTCGGCCAACCCTGGCTAAGCCGTAACCATGCGATTGAAAGCGGGGACAGGTTCACGCGGAGACGCGGAGACGCGGAGAAAGGAAACTTGGATCGGGCGGGATCGGTCACCGTTTGGTGAATAGTGTCCGACGTTGGAAGGTTGGGGACCTGCCCCTCGCTCCGCGCTCTCCGCGGCTCCGCGTGAGATTACTACTGCATGGTTACGGCTCAGCCGGTCGGAGGTTTACGTGGAGGTGCGAACGAGGGGGGACGGCCCGATCGGTCCGCAGGGCGGTCCCGAGTTCGGTGTCGGGGTCGGAATCGGGATCGGTATCGAATCCCGGCTGCTTTCGATCCCGATTCCGATAGCGACACCGCAGGAATCCGGCGACTGGAAACTGGGAACTCCGGGCCCTGGCGGGCATGCTGGGGTCACATCGAAGGCGGAGCGTGGAAGGGACTTGGATGATGAGGATGCGCGGGATCAGTGGCTGGCTGGGCGTGTGGTTGGCGTTGCTGGGGGCGACGACGGGAGCGGCGTGGGCACAGGGGGTGGTGCTGGAGTCGGGCGTGCGAAGATTGGGGACGTTGACGGGGACTACGGCCACGTTGTCGGGGCGTTGTGAACTGTGGCTGACGAATGCCACGCCGTTGAGTGGGGCCACGGTGCAGTTGGATTCGTCGGATGGGTGGTTGTTCCTCCCGGCGGTCCGGCCGTCGGCGGTGGTGTCGACGTGGCTCGGGCAGGTGCGGGTGGGGGGAGCGTCGGCGGTGGCGGACGTGAACGTGCGGGTGGTGCAGCACGGTGCGGTGGGGACGGTGGTGATCCCGCATCCGGCGGCGTTCCAGCCGCTCGACGTTTTTGCCGGGCCGCAGTTCACGGGCGGGGCGGTGAAGCTGGGGCAGTTTGTGCGTCATCGGGGGAGCCAGGTTCCGGGGTTGAGGGCTGGGGTTGGATCGTTCCGGTTGAAGCGAGGCTACACGGCGACGTTGGCCGAGAATGAGGACGGGACCGGGGCGAGCCGGAACTACGTTGCGCAGGATGGTGATGTGGAGGTGGCCCTGATGCCGGATATGTTCGGGAGGCAGGTGCGGTTCGCGTACGTGCTGCCCTGGCGTTGGGTGTCGAAGAAGGGGACGTGCGATGTGTCTCCGACGGAGTTGGGGGCGACGTGGTGGTACAACTGGAACCTCAACCAGAGTTCGAGCCGGGACGTGCAATACGTGGGGATTCGGCAGCAGCCTTACTGGCCTGGGCTGGACCAGGACTGGCGGGCGATCGGGGTCAATCAACTGCTCGGGTTCAATGAGCCGAACAACCCGGTCGAGGATGCCTACAAGAACCTGAATCCGCCGGGTTCGGTGTCGGACGCGGTGGCGCGATGGCCGGAGTTGCTGGCGACCGGGTTGCGGGTGGGAGCGCCGGCGGTCACGGACGGCGGCTATTCGTGGATCGTGGACTTCATCAACCGTGCGGAGGCCGCGGGTCGTCGGGTCGATTACGTTCCCGTGCATTACTACCGGTCGTACGGCAACAACAACGATCCGGCCGGAGCGGCGGGCAACCTGTACAACTTCCTGAAGGGAATCTACGACGCGACGCGCCGGCCGATCTGGGTGACCGAGTTCAACAATGGCGCGAACTGGACGGCCGATGCGGATCCGACCTTTGCCCAGAACCGCAACGTCGTGGAGGCGATGATCTCGATGATGGATTCGACGCCTTGGATCGAGCGGTACTCCGTCTACAGCCGGGTCGAGGAGGTGCGACAGACGCATTACAACGCGGGCGGTCTGACGCCGATGGGCGTGATGTATCGCGACCACGTTTCTCCGCTGGCGTACGTGCAGGCCGCGCCGGATCCGGGAACACGGGGCGTGGTGCAGCTGCGGTTCGAAGGCGATGCCCTGGATGGATCGGGTTATGGGAACAGCGGGGTGACGACAGGAACGCCGGCTTACACGAACGGGAATCGGGGGCAGGCGATGGTGTTCGATGGGGTCCACACCAAGGTGGCGTTG
The DNA here is from genome assembly GCA_965284395.1 of Limisphaerales bacterium. Classification (GTDB taxonomy): domain Bacteria; phylum Verrucomicrobiota; class Verrucomicrobiia; order Limisphaerales; family UBA9464; genus UBA6176. The sequence continues at coordinate 4,591,329 of OZ260084.1, forward strand.
CCGCCGAATGTCGCGGGTGGCAGTGCATTTACCTTTGCGGCGTGGGTGAACTGGCGGGGCGGCGGCAACTGGCAACGGTTGTTCGATTTCGGAAACAGCACGACGCATTACCTCTTCCTCACGCCGAGTTCGGGAACGGGGACGCTCCGGTTTGCGATCAAGGATGGCGGCGCGGAGCAGATCGTGGAGGCCCCGGGGCTCACCCGGAACCAATGGCGTCACGTGGCGGTGACCCTCAGCGGAGGAACGGCGCGGTTGTATGTGAACGGAGTGCAGGTGGCGTCGAATACCGGTCTGACGATCAGCCCGGCGAACTTCCGGCCGCGGATGAATTTCCTGGGGGCGAGCCAGTTCGTGGCGGATCCGTTGTTCAACGGAGTGGTGGACGAGGTGCTCATCCTGGATCAGGCGTTGACAGGCGCGCAGATCGCCTTGCTGCAGGCCAGTTCACCGCCGGCGTTCGGGCAAGGCTCGCTCGTTCGCCGGGCAGCCCAGCCGGGAATTCTCTACTGGGATGCGTTGGCGGGGAGTGCGTCGCCATCGACGCCCGATCGGGGACTGACCTATGCCAAGGTGTCGGGGCCGGCGTGGCTGTCGGTGGCGTCGGATGGGACGTTGGGTGGTGTGCCGACCGAATCGGATGCGGGGACCAACGTGTTCACGGTCCGGGTGAGTGAATCGACTGGGTTGGCGGCGCAGGCGGTCCTGACGGTGCCGGTGGAGGTGCCGGCGCGGATGGTGGCGCGGTATGACTTCGAGGCGAACGTTTCGGCGAGCGTGGGTACCGCGCACGGGACGATGGTGGGCACGCCGCTGTACGTGACGGGGCGCGATGGCCAGTGCCTCGATCTGGATGGGGCGACCGACTTCGTGACGTTGCCGGCAGGGGTTGCGGATCTCGAAGATTTCACGATCTCGACGTGGGTGAACTGGGCCGGCGGGGCGGTGGGTCAACGGATCTTCGATTTCGGGAATGATGCTTCCGAGTCGATGTCCCTCTCGCCAAGCACGGGTGGAAATCTCCGGTTCGCAATCACGTCCGGTGGCGTGAGCCAGTTGTTGAATGCTCCGGTCTTGGGCGTCGGTTCGTGGCAGCATCTGGTCGTGACGCGCAGCGGGAACGTCGGACGCCTCTACCTCAATGGTCGGCAGGTCTCCGTGAATCCGGCGATGACGCTCAAGCCGTCGCTGTTCCGGCCGAGGCGGAACTATATCGGGGAAAGCCAGACGGCGGCGGACCCATTGTTCCGCGGCAAGATCGACACCTTCTGCATCTATAATCACGGACTGGGCGCGGCGCAGGTCGGCGCGCTGTACACCAACGTGCCGATCGGGGTTGTGGGTTCATCCGTGACATTGCCGGGTGCGGTGGCACGCCAGCCGTTCACAGGAACCCTGACGGGCGTGGTGAGCGTGCTGGGCTCGGGGCGGGTTACCTTTGCCAAGGTGGCAGGACCCGCGTGGCTGCGGGTCGATGCCGAGGGGCGGGTGTCGGGTGTTCCCGGGGACGCGAATGGCGGGGCGAACGTGTTCCTGGTGCGCCTCACCGATGCGACGCCCACGAGCGTCGACGTGACGGTGACCGTTCCCGTGCAGGCTCCGGCGGTGGACTTGGTCGGGCAATATGGGTTCGACGGGAATGTCCTGAACGCGCTGGGCAACCGGCATGGGACGGCGCGTGGGAGTCCGACTTTCGCGACGGGAGTCAACGGACGTTCGATCCAGTTCGATGGCGTGGATGATCACGTCACGTTGCCCGCGGGGAGCTTGAACGTGGGTGAACTGACCGTGGCGGTCTGGGTGTATTGGGATGGCACGGGCGGGGCGTGGCAGCGGGTGTTCGACTTCGGAAACAACACGAGCCAGTACCTCTTCCTGACGCCGAGTTCACCATCGGGCCGGTTGCGATTCGCCATCATCGGCCCGGGTATGACTTCGGAGCAGGCGTTGGAAGCGGCGGCGATGCCGTCGAACCAGTGGACACATGTCGCAGTCACGTTGCAGGGCGGGACGACGGGTCGGGTGTATGTGAATGGATCGATGGTGGCGAGCGGGCCGATCACGGTCCGCCCTTCGGCGATCAACCCGTCGATCAACTATCTTGGGAGGAGCCAGTGGGCCTCGGATGCCTTCTTCAGTGGTCGGTTGGATGACCTCCGGATTTTTGGTCGGGTGCTGGATCCGTTCGAGATCGCCGGATTGGCGAATCCGGGGCGGGACAGTGACGGCGATGGCTGGAGTGATTCGGCGGAGGGCAGCGCGGACGTCGATGGCGATGGCCTCGCCAACTTCCTGGATTCCGACTCTGACGCGGATGGGATGCCGGATGGGTGGGAATCGGAGTTTGGGTTGGATCGCTTCGGGAGTGCGGATGCGTCGCTCGACCTGGATGGGGACGGGGTATCAAACCGGGCGGAGTATGTGGCGGGGACACGGCCGGACGACGCCGGGAGTTGGTTCCGGCAGGAGTTGATTTCCGGGCCCGGGTTTGGCGTGCGTGTGAACGGCGTCGCAGGGCGGACGTATCGATTGCTGCGGGCGTCGGTGCTGGAAGGCGGGTGGATCGAGGTGGCGATCCGGGGGCCGTTGGGTGCGGATGGCGGGGTTGAGTTGAAGGATCCGGCCCCGCCGGAACCCGGTGCGTTTTATCGCACCGGGGTGGTGGGGCAGTGAGCGCCGTGGAAGCGCGGGTGTCTCAGCTTAGCCGTATCCATGCGATTGAAGGGGGGACAGGTTCACGCGGAGACGCGGAGACGCGGAGAAAGGCCAGTTGGAGGGCAAGCTGGTCAGTCACCGTTGGGTGACTGGTTGCCGACGTTGGATAATAGTCGTGACCGGCCTCGCTCTCCGCGCCCTCCGCGGCTCCGCGTGAGATCTTCTAACCGGCTCGATTCGCCTCAGATCCCGCGGATCAGTTGGGCGAGGTTGGCACCGCGGAGCGAGGCGCTCTGCTGCTGGATCTGGGGCAGGTACTGCTGCTGGAGGCGGCGGCCGTCGGAGAGAAGGCCGTCGAAGAGGCTGCGGAGTTCGACGGCCCCGAGGCGACGTCCGCCCGCGTAGTATTGGCGGGCGAGTTGGCCGAGTGCGTAGGTCGTGGCGAAGGACATGCCGGAACTCGTGGCCTGCGAGACGATGGAGCGTCCGATGCCGCCGAGGAACTTTCCGGCGAGTCCGCTCAGCCAGCGCGTGGCGTACCGTTCGACCACCTGGGAGGCGACGCCGACACCCACGACGCCGAGGAATTCCATGATATGGCCGCGGTCGAGTTGCACGCCGTGAGCCTTGCCCACCTCGTACACGAGTCGGATCTGGACCGGGAGGATCGTCATCGTGGCGAGCGTGTCGGGGAGGAGTTCGAGTCCGCCCGCGAGAAGGGCGTGGTTGAGGATGGTTTTGTCGAGGGCGTTGGCGTCCGGAGTCAGGGCCGGTTGGATGGGGGCGGGCGGCGTGCTGGTCGTGAAGGTGGGCGGCACGGTGGCGGCGATGGCGGCCGCGGACGATTCCGCAGCGGAAGCAGACGCGGGAGCGAGTTGCAGGGCCGTGCGGACTTCGTCGAGGAACCAACGCTCCGCTGCGGAGGGGGCGCCATCGGCCTCGCAGACGGCCAGGCAGGCGGACCAGGCTTCCTGGCGGGAGGCGTCGTCGGTGAAGGGGGCGGTCAGTTCACGGACGGCGAGCCGGCGGTTCTGGATGCCGGAGAGGATCTGGTCGAGGGAGGGCAAGGGGCCTGGGCTGGCTGACCGGAGTTGTTCGAGCGCGTCGCGTTCGGCGGGAGAGGCGATGCCGTCGGCGAGAGCGGCGTGGAGGGCGAGTCGGATCAGGGCGAGTCGAACATCGTCTTGCATGGGGCGTGACGATGGCGGGGAGCGAGAGGATTGGCGAGTGGAGGGACGCGGGGGAATTCCTCGGGGGCGCATCCCGATACTGCCCCCGTTGGAAGGAGAGGAACGGGGTGGCGACGTCCTCGTCGCCATGGGAAAGGGCATGGGAGGGCAACGAGGACGTTGCCGCCCCGTTCGAGGCGGGGGCAGGGTCAAGATGCGCCCCTACCCGGAGTGGATCTGGAACCGCCGCGTGGGGGCACGCGACCTACAGATGCGGGTTGAAGACGATGGTCGCGCCCAGCCTCCTTCTGTAGGCCCCACCCTTGGCGAGCGTGAGCGCTTATCAGGGCAGGATCCGCCGAAGAAGGTCGTCCTTCAGGCGCAGGCGGCGGACCTTGAGGCCCTCAGTGAAGGCATCGGATGCCGGTTCGATCTGTTCCTCGATCCGGACGATGTGCTTGTCGACTTCGTGGTACTCGTCGTACAGGCGGTGGAAGTGCGCGTTGGTCGCCTTTAGTTGGACGATGGCGTCGCGGTGTTCCGGGAACTCGGCAAGGAGGGGGTGTTCGAGTGAGCTGATCATGGGAGGCCTTTCTTTGGGAGTCCGGCCGTGTGTGATGGTGTTTGTGAACCGATGAACCTGTGGACTCCATGGGCACGTTAGATGAAGGGGGAACAGGAGGCGCGGCGTGGGTTGGCGGAAGAGGGGCGGATGTTGGTGGAGGACGCGGAGGGGGAACGATCCCGATTCCGATTCCGACCCCGACGCCGAAGGGGATGGAGCGATCGGTTCGAGGGAGATCCTTTCCAATGGTGGCTGCGAGCAATCGATTCGCCCCGCCTTGTTACCGGCTACCCCTCCGCCTCTTCAGGTCGTCGGCTACGGGGATTCGCCCGCTTCCCTTGGGCGGGGTGGATCGGGTATGTCGGTGGGAATGATCCTGTGGAAGAAGTTGGGCGGAGGATTGGCGGTGATGGCGGCGGCCTCGGGCTGGGTGTTCGGAGAGGAGCCGCAGCCGTCGGAGGACCGGCTCAAGACGAGTCCGGTGTTGCGCCATCTGGTGCCGAATCCCGCGGGTGGCGCGCCCGTGGCGCAGGCGGGGCAGGAGACGGTCGGACGGATGCACGTGACCGAAGGGTTCCGGGTGGAGGTGGTGGCGTCGGAGCCGGATGTGCGGCAACCGGTGGCGTTCGCCTTTGATGCGCGAGGCCGGATCTGGATCGCGGAGGCGCACAGTTATCCGACGCGACGGGAGCCGGGGAAGGGCTTGGACCGGATCGTCATCCTGTCGGATGCGGATGGGGACGGGCGGTTCGAGGGAAGAAAGGTTTTTGCGGAGGGCTTGAACCTGGTGTCAGGGATGGAGGTTGGCTTCGGTGGCGTCTGGGTGGGGGCGGCGCCGGAGTTGTTGTTCATTCCGGATTCGGACGGCAACGACGTGCCGGATGGGCCGGCGAAGGTCTTGCTGGATGGTTTTGGTTTTCAGGACACGCACGAGTGCCTCAACAGCTTTCACTGGGGTGCGGACGGGTGGTTGTACGGGATCCAGGGCGTGTTCAACCTGGCGCACATCGGGAAGCCGGGTGCGGGCGATGGGGATCGGCAGGAGTTGAGGGCGGGAGTGTGGCGGTATCATCCGGTGCGGCATCAGTTCGAGGCGTTCGCGCACGGGGGCAGCAATCCCTGGGGGCTGGACCAGGACGAGAATGGCGAGCTGTTCATGACGCATTGCCGGAGCTACTGGGGGCGTGGTTGCACGACGCACGTGGTTCAAGGCGGGCATTTCTGGAATCAGGCGAACGCGAACTACGCGCCGTTCATCGTGGCGGATCCGCCTGCTGATTTTCCCGAGTTCCGGAACTACCTGCTGGCCTCGGCGCGGTATGACCATGGTGCAGGCGGGGCGGGCGTGCGGGGCAGCGACGCCATCTATGGCGGTCATTCGCACGTAGGGACGATGATCTATCTCGGTGACAACTGGCCGGACGAGTACCGAGGGCACCTCTTCACGCACAATCTCCACGGGCATCAGATCAACCATCAGGTCAACCAACCGCTGGGCTCCGGGTTCGACACGGTGCATGCGGGCAAGGATTTCCTGTTCTGCACGGACCCGAAGTACGTGGCGATCGACCTCCAGTACGGGCCGGACGGCGCGGTGTACGTGATCGACTGGTACGACCAGCAACACTGTCACAACCCGAACGACTCGCGGTGGGACCGCGGCAACGGCCGCGTTTACCGGGTGTCGCATGCGGCGGGTTATCGACCGGTGAAGGTGGACCTGTCGGTGGAGTCTGATGCCGGGTTGGTGGCGTTGTTCGACCGGAAGAACGAGTGGTACGGGCGCATGGCGCGGCGGTTGTTGCAGGAGCGCGCGGCGACGGGCCGGTTGCAGGTGGGAACGGTGGATCGGTTGGCCGGGATGGTTGCGGACGCGAAGCTCTCCGGATCCCAGCGGTTGCGCGCGCTTTGGGCCCTGCATGCGGTCGGAGGACTGACGCCAGCGAGGGCCTTGTCGGCGTTGTCAGATGCTGATCCTCAGGTGCGGGGATGGGCGGTGCAGTTGGCTGCGGAGTCGGGTCGGGTGGAGGCACCGGGGTTGGCGCGGTTGCGGGAGATGGCGCGGACGGAGAGTTCGCCGGTGGTCCGGCGCCGGATGGCTTCGGCGGCGCAACGGCTCGGGAAGGAGGCTGGGTTGGACCTGCTGGTTTCGTTGTCGCGCCAAGTGGCAGACGTGGAAGACCGACATCTGCCGATGCTGGTGTGGCACGGGTTGGCGCGGTGGATGGACGATGCGCGGGTCCGGGCGGCAGCGCTGGAGTCGGCGTGGCCGGTGATGTCGGAGTGGGCTTACTGGTATGGGGTGGTGCTGGGCGACGGGGGCATCGAGAAGGCGGTGAAGAGTCTGGGCGTCATGCCGGTTGGTGCGATGCGGCACCGGCGCGTGGCGGGTTTGTGGTTGGCGTTGCGGGCGCGGGCCGCGGTGGCACCGGTGGAGGCATGGCCGGCGGTAGCCGAGTCGCTGCGCGGAGATCCGGACGCGCGGGTGCGACGACTGGCGGATCTGGTGGCGTCGGTGTTGGGCGACCGGTCCCGTTTCGGGGCGTTGCGCGCTGAATTGGCCGATGGGAAGGGGCCGATCGAGGGCCGCAGGCATGCCTTTGAGGTGCTGTCGCGATCGGTGGATGCGGAGTCCTTGAAGGTCTTCCTGGGCCTGTTGGATGATCCGGTGCTTCGCGAGGCAGTCATGCCGGTGCTGGCGCGGTTCGATTCGGTGGAGGTGCCAGAGGTGTTGGTGTCGAAGCTGGCAGTATTCCCGCCCGCGTTGCAGACGGCGGCGGTCAACACGATGGTCCGGCGGGCAAGCTTCGCGCGCGTGCTCTTGGATGCCATTGAGGCGGGCCGGGTGCCGCGGTCGAGGCTGGGCGCGTATCAGGTGCGCGAGATGGCGGGCTTGAGGGACGCGGGGTTGGATGCGCGGGTGGCAAAGCTCTGGGGAAAGATCGGAGGGTCGGCGTCGGAGCGGCAGGCCCAGATCGCGGCGATGGAGAAAACCTTCAACGAGGCACCGCTGTGGGCGTACGACTCGCGGGCGGGTCGTGAGCACTTCGTGAAGCTCTGCGCGAGTTGCCATGTCCTCGGCGCGGACGGCCAGCGGATCGGGCCTGAGCTGACGGGGGCGGGCCGGAATGGGATCCGGTACCTGCTGGAGAACATTCTCGACCCGAACGCGGTCGTGGGAGCGGACTTCGAGGTGACGCTGCTGGAGATGAAGGGCGGGGACTTGGTGTCGGGGTTGGTGGTGGGTGAATCTGCGGACGCGCTGACGATCCGGACGGTGGCGGAAGAGCGGGTGGTGCCGAAGGCGGATGTCCAAAAGCGGAGTCGTCCCGGAGGATCGTTGATGCCGGAGGGATTGCTGGAAGGGCTCGCGCCGCGGGAGCGGTTGGAGCTGTTGAAGTACCTTTCCGGGAACTAGGGCCGTGTTGGAAACCGAGAGTGATTGATTATGTCAAAGCCGTTGTCCCTGGGCGTCGTGATCAACCCGATGGCGAATGCCGGACGGGACCAGTCGGCGCGCCTGAGCCGGTTGAAGGAGCGGTTGGTGGGGGACGGCCACCGATTGCGGGCGGAGCACACGGCTGGGCCGGGGGGAGGGATTGAACTGGGCCGGGAGTTGGCGGCGGAATCAGACGTGTTGCTGGCGGTGGGTGGGGACGGGACGTTTTGCGAGGTGGTGGGAGGCTTCCTCACGGCGGAGCGCGGCCGGGTTCGGGGCGTTGCGCCGGTATCGTTCGGAACGGGGAATGACGTGGCGCGTCACGTGGGCTTGCGTCAGGAGGAAGAGTTGTTCCGTGCCTTGGACGCGCTCGGGCGGATGGAAGGGAGAGAAGAAGCGGGGCTCAAGCGGATGGACGTGCTGGAGGTGCGGTGCCGGAAGGACGGACGTGAGGTCGTCCGGCATGGATTCCTCTTCGCGGCGGTGGGATTTGCGAGCGACATCCTGCGCTACACGACGCCGACGGTGAAGCGGTGGTTCGGGCCGCAGTTGAGCTACTCGGTTGGGTTCTTCCGGGCTTTGGCGAGCTGGCAGCCGGTGGGGCTGCGGGTCCGCACGGAGAAGGGGCTCTGCGAGGAACCGCTGGTGGTGGCGCTGGCGGCCAATGCACCCCACGCCGGTGGGGGAGGAATGCGGATCGCGCCGGATGCAGACCTGACGGATGGACTGTCGGAAGTGAGCCTGATCCGTGCGCTGGGGAAGGCGGCGATTGCGCGGCAGTTCATCCGGCTGACGCGGGGTACGCACATCCGGCATCCCCGCGTGGATTACTTCCGTTCTGGTTGGATGGAGGTGGAGTCGGAAGTGCCGCAACCGGTGGCGTTGGATGGGGACATCGTGGGGGAGACGCCGATGCGGGTGCGGGTGCTGCACCGGGCGGTGCCGGTTCTGGCGGCGAGGTAAGCGCCGGCACCGGCGTCCTGCGGATGCGCCCGGTGAGCGGGGAACTCCGGTTACGGAGTGGGCGCCGCGCTGATGGTCGCGCTGGATTGGAGGTTCTTGGTCGCGTCGTAGGTATAGCCGGTGCGGCTGAGGCCGGTGACGGTGAACGTGACGTTGCCGGTCGTGGTGAACCGCGACGACGTGAAGGTGATGGTCCCAGCCGAGCCAGTCCTGCCGGACGTGGTTCCAGTGGTAAGACCGCTCCAACGGCCGTTCACGGTGACGCTGGAGACCGGGGAGCCGTTGAGGTTGGTGACCTTGACGGTCGCGGTGACCGCGGTGCCGCGGGTTGAGGTACTCTTGCCGAGGGCAATCGAATCAACGCGGACGAGGGTGGCCGGATTGGTGGTGACGATGATGGTGGTGGACTGGCTAGCCTTTCCGCCCCGGTTGTCGGTGACGGTCAACGTGACGTTGTAGGTTCCGGAAGCGCTGTAGCTCTTGGTGACCTGGGCACCCGTGCCGGTGGTGCCGTCCCCGAACGTCCAGGCGTAGGAAGCAATGGTGCCGTCCGGATCGGACGATCCCGCACCGCTGAACGTGATGGCGAGCGGCGCTGGCCCGGTTGAGGCGCTGGTCGTGATGACAGCGGTGGGCAGGAGATTCGGGGTGACGACCTGAATGACGACCGAGCTGGTGGCAGAACGGCCGGAGTCGTCGGTGACCGTCAGGACGGCGGTGTAATTGTCCGCCGTGTTGTAGGTCTTGGAGATCGTCGGGCCCGATCCGGTCGTGTTGTCCCCGAAGTTCCAGGCGTAGCTCACGATTGTGCCGTCCTGATCGAAGGATCCCGTGCCGTTGAAGGTCACGACCAAGGGAGCAGAACCCGTGACCGGCGTGGCCGAGATCACGGCGACTGGAGCAATGGCGCCGGTGGGATCCACGACCGTACCGGAGAGGATGTAGCTTCCGATGGAACCGTAGGTGGTATAGCCGGTCGAAGCCGTGCCGAATGCGGCGCCGCGGACATGCACGAAGTACGTGGCTGCGGCGAGCGTGGTGGAGAGGGAAGCCGAGAGCGTGGCGGTCGGGTTGGCGGTGGAGATCAGGGTTCCAGCGGAGTCCCGAAGCTCGAAGGAAACGTCGAGGTTCGGGGAGAGGTCATCCGGATTGACGGAAAGCGTCACGGCGCCGGCGCGGGTGGTGAAGGCGAAGACGTCGACGTCGGTGGACTGGGAGATGATGCCGGCGCTGTTGAAGGAGGGCCCTGCGGGTTGGTAGGTGGCGGTCGCGGCGTTGTCACCATGGTCATCGGCCCGGTAACCCAGGTAGGAATTGATGATCGCGAGGTCGTCCTCCTTGTTGCTGGCGTTGGCGTACTCGCCCTTGCTCCATTGGGTGACGGACTTGTAGTAGCCGACGCCCATGATGGGAGCCCATCCGGTCACCCCGGTGCCATGGCCGCTGTAGTAGGCGGACGCGGCGGTGGTGGCGGTGGCGACGGTGCCGTCGTGGGAAAGTCCGAGGGTATGGCCGGCTTCATGGCTGGCGGCCTCCGCGACGTATTTCGCGTTGCCGGAACCGAGTTGGACCGGGAAGACGAACGCCGGAGAGTCCGTGTTCCACGTGAACGAACCAACGTAGGCGATGCCACCGACGCCGGAGCCGTACCAGTCGAGGGAACTGCCGCCGATGCAGACGCGGACGCCATAGTTGGCGTCCGTGGAGGTGGCACGGCGCAGTGCTTCGGCGCCGGGATCCTGAGTGGTGACGTCGACGTCGAAGGGAGCGTAGTCCTCGGCGACGCGCTGCCAGATCGTCTGGATGATGGACTTTTCCGCGTCGGAGATGACGGGGTCTGCGTCGGTGCTGAACGCCGGGGTGACGATGTTGGCGCCACCCGCGAAGCCCGAATTCCAGGGCGTTCCGGTGGTGGTGTGACCGTCGAAGTCGAGGTAGATGACCTTGCTCGCACCGGGTCGGCTATGGAGGAGGAAGGTGTCGGCGATGGGGGCGGGGAGGACCGGATTGCCGAGCTTGGGTGCCGTGGTGGCAGCCTCGGGTCCCTCGCAGGTGAAGAGGAGTCGGCCTTCATGGTCGAGGGCGATGCTGGGATCGACGGAAAGCTTGAGGCGGAGTTCATGGGCCTGGAGGCCGTATGCGCCGGCGACCCGGGGTAGTTGGTCACCGAGTGCCATGATCGCGTCCTGACCGCGCTGGACGCGTTTGAGGCGGAGCTTCGGGAAGTTGCCGGTCTCCGGACCGACGACACGCGTGGCTTGAACCGGGATGGAGAGGAACGCCAGGCAAGAGAATAGCGTCCACCATCCACGCAGGGACGGAGTCTTCATCAGAGGAGTACGTTGCTGACTAACAATAGGGACCGGCGGAATGCCGGACCCATGGGGGTGCGAAGGAGGTAGCAAATCAGGCTGATGAGCGCAAATCCTGATTCTGATGCACGCTATCCGGTAGCGAATCTTGGCACTGCCCCGGTTTGCGAACACGAACAGGGCGGCGACGTCCCCGTCGCCTTGGGAAAGGAGCAGGGAGGGCGACGAGGACGTTGCCGCTCCGGCTGAGAACAGGAACGGGGTGGCGACGTCCCCGTCGCCCTTGAAAAGGGCTTAGCCGTAACCATGCGATTGGAGGCGGGGACAGGTTCACGCGGAGACGCGGAGACGCGGAGGGAAAGGGACACCTGGCTGGCAAGTTGGGCAGTCACCGTTTGGTGAATGGTTCCCGACGCTCCACCATTCGTGACCGGCTTCTCTCTCCGCGCTCTCCGCGGTTCCGCGTGAGAATTCTGCCGCATGGATACGGCTTGGGAGGGCAACGGGGACGTTGCCGCTCCGGCTGGCGCGTTTGAAACTTGGGACGCCCAACCGGCTCGTGGGGGCGCTCGCCCCACCGGAGAGCTTCCCTACCTGAGCAAAGGTTGGTGGCTGGAGCCTAGCGGGCCTTGGCGATGGCCTGACGGAACTGCTCGGTCAGGGGGCCGTGCATCATGTTGAGCATGTCGACGACGACCTTGTCCGCGGTGGCCGGATTGCCTCCGCCCGGGAAAGGAGGCTTCGGGTCGTATTCGCCGAGGAGTTGCATGCCCTTGGCGTAGAAATCGCCCCGGAACCGGCGGATGAGTTCGACCCCGAGGTCGAGTCCGGCGCTGACGCCAGCTGCGGTGACGCGGTCGGTTCCGTCGGTGACGATGCGTTCGCTGACGGGGGTGGCGCCGACGTCCTTGAGGACGTCGAGGGTTTGCCAATGGGAAGTGGCGCGGCGGCCCTTGAGGAGGCCGGCGGCCCCGAGGATGAGGGAGCCCGTGCAGACGCTGCCGGCGAGCTTCGCTTTGGAACCGCGGTCGGCGACGAACCGCCGCGTCTTCTCATCGGCGATGGCGGCGAGGGTGCCGGTGACGCCGCCGGGGATCAGGAGGAGGTCCAGCTTTTCGGGGCAGTCGGCGAAGGTCATGTGGGGGCGGATGCAGAATCCGCCGGCGGTGGCGCCTTCGCAGGGGACGATGTCCTTCGTCTTGGCAACGAATCGAACGGTGGCGCCCATCATGCCGGCGAGGAAGTAGTGGGGGCCGAGTGCATCGAGCGCGGTGAACTCGGGGTAGACGAGGATGGCGATCTGTTCGGATCCCATCCGGAGCTGGGGTTGGGCGGCGTGGAGTGCGGCGTTGTGGGTGTTGGTGGGGGCGGCCTGGGACGGAGTGGCGCTGGTGCCGGCGGCGGCGAGGGCGAGCAGGCGGATCAGGTCACGTCGCGAGAGGGGATGGTCTTCCATGGTCATCAGCATTGAGGGTTTGAGCGCGTTCGGGTGCGGGGTCAGAAGTAGTAGTTGCCGAAGATGTGGACGATGCGGAGGTCCGGGCTGGGAGAGTTGGTGAGTTGGAAGCGGTTGCCGGGGACCCATTCGACGGAGCCATCGGACCACGCGCGATGGATGCCATCGAGTTCGTCGGCGTGGAACCGGAAATCCGGGTAGCGGGTGGTGGTGCGGCGGTGGAAGAACTCGAACCGGCGGGGTTCTGAGATCAGGAATTCGTCGAGGATGTCGGTCCAGAGGACGCCTCGGGAGGAGTTGAGCTTGTCGGCGGCGAAGCCCGGGTTGGCGAGGGTGGCGAATCCGCCGGAGACCATGGCGGACTGTTCGATGGCACCGACGTAGAGGTAACCGGTGTAGATGCCGCCGCCGAACGCGGGGCCTTCGGCGAGGCCGGAGTCGACGGCCATCGGGCAATTGATCCAGCGGGGTTGATTGGCGCGCTTCGGCCAGGTTGGGAACTGGCCCGGCGGAAGGGTGGTGCCGAGGTAGCGGGCCATCGACTGGAGACGTTCGAGACGGATGCCGCCGGGCACCGAAGCGTCCATGGGCGGCAATTGCTGGAAGTCGGAAAGGTAGGTCAGGTCGGCGATGGCGAACTGCCGGAGGTTGTTGAGGCAGACGAGTCGGCGGGCCTTGAGCCGCGCGCGGCCGAGGGCGGGCAGGAGCAGTGAGGCGAGGATCGCGATGATCGCGATCACGACCAGCAGCTCGATCAGGGTGAAGGCACCCTCGAAGATGGGGCGCTCGGTGCGGGTCACGGCTGGACGACCCGGAAGTAGCGGGCGGCGACGGAGGCGGAGATTTCGATGGGGACCGAGGCCTTGCCGGAGTCGTCGAGGGTTCCCGAGGCCACGGTGCTCCACCCGTTGAGGGGCAGGGCGAGGTCCGGGCTGGCGAGGAGCGTGAAGGTGGAGCCGGGGGTGCCTTCGGAGATCCTGATGCGCTGCGAGTCGCCCGAGTTTTCGGGACCGGTGAGGACCGGCGGTTGGGGACGGACGGAAGACCTACCGGTGAAAGTGAAGTTCCCGACGTCGCGAAGTGCGTCGGCGGGCGTGGCGTACAGGAAGTTGGCGATCTCGAACGACACGGCGAGGTCACCGGACAGGGTGAAGCCGTCTGGATGTTCGGTGAGTTGGACGTTGAGGAGGTCGAAGTTGGCGACGCTGGGGGCGATGTTCCCCTTGAGGTGCCAGCCTGAGCCGCCGAAGCGGTGGCGGGCGGTGCTGTAGAGGAGAGTGTAGTCGCCGTAGAGCAGGCCGCCCCCGCTGCTGACCTTGAAACGGACGATGCCCCCGAGGCCGATGCTTCCGGTGTGGCTGGTGAGTTCGCCGGGGATGTACTCGAAGGTGGTGGGCTGGGTGGTCCGGCCCGTTTGGTTCGTGACGGTGGGCCCGTTCATGACCAGGACCAGTCCTGTGTACGAGGTGGCGGGCAGTGGGTCCGCCAGGATCTGGTCGTAATGGCGGGCGTTGGCGGCGGCCTGATCGAAGAAGGCGTCCAGTCGAAGCACCGGCATCGCTGCACCGAGGCCGGAGGCAAGGGAGTCCCAGGCGGATTCATCCAGGTCCAGCCGGGCCTCGCCCGACACGAGCGTGTCGGCGAGGAGGCCCGAGGCCTGGGACAAAAGCGCGACCGTCGGCAAAAAGGCTGCCCGGATGAGGCGACGCGCGGGATGGATTCGGAAGGCCTGGGCCATGGCTCAGCGCCCCGAGACGGATCGGAAGGCCCGGCGTGAGAACGGCAGGAGGGCAGCGAGCGAGAGGAGCGCGATCGTGGACGGTTCGGGAACCGCCGCGACACCGGTGAAGGTGAACGTTCCGACGTTTCGGAGCGTGTCGGTCGGGGTGTTGAGGAGGAAGTTGGCGACCTCGAAGGTGACACCCATGTCGCCGGACAGCGTGAATCCGGCCGGGGATTCCGAGATGCTGACGTTGGTCAGGTCGAAGAGGGCGGCGGCGGGGGGAATGTTGCCCTTGAGGTACCATCCGCTTCCGCCGACGAGCGTGCGGTTGACGTCGTACTGGAGGGTCAGGTCACCGATGAGGAGGGATCCGCCGATGCCACCGAAGACGTCGAAGCGTGCGACGCCGCCGAGCCCGATGGCGCCGGTGTGAGCGGCGAGGTTGCCGGCGGTGTAGGAGAAGGTGGTGGGCTGGGCGGTGCGGCCGTCGAGATTGACGACGGTTGCACCGTTCATCCCGTAGACCTGACCCGTGTAGGTCGAGCCGGGGACTAGGTCGGTGCCGAGTTGTGCTGCGGTCCGGGAAGCGGACTCCGACTGGTTGAAGTACGTGGAGAGGGTGAGGACGGGGGCGGGTCCGAGGCCGGAGCCGAGGGCTTCGACGCCCGACTGGCTGTAGTTGAGGGTGGCGGAGCCGCTGGAGAGGGTGGCGGCGTGAGTGGTCAGCCCGGCGAGGGCTGCTGCTGCGAGGATAAGGGCGGCCTTGTTCATGCGATTCCCGGAATTGGTCGAGCCGGTAGGTTGACTCCAGGGACGGTGGTCGCATCAAGACCGGTGGGTGCGGCAAATTGCCGCAGAGGGCTGAGGAGTTCGTGAAGGGGACCAGACGAAGAGGGAAGGACCGGGTTCCGTGCGAGACTCGGTGGAGAAGCCGCTCTACCCGCCTCGCCCTCGGAACCCGGGCTGCTGCGAGTTTGCGGATTGAAGGGCTTGGGTCAACGCACGCCGATGCGGCGAATTGACGCAGGCGACGGGTTGCTCACAGAGAAGAGGTCCGGTCGCGGCGGGGTCGCACCAACGCCACCACCCCCACCACGCAGGCCAGGCCGAGGGTTGCGTAGCCGATTTGCCAAGGCAGTCGCCTGCGGGCTTCGGAGAGTTCGAAAGTCGCCAGGAATCCGAAGCCGCAGAAGCCGGTGATGGCGAGCAGACCCAGGACGGCGATGATTCGGGCGAGGATTTTCATGGGGGAGTGCGCAGGACGCCGGGGCAGCCTATCCGGAGAGTTTGGCGGGCGCATCTGGACACTGCCCCCGGTTGAGAATCGGAGCGGGGTGGCGACGTCCCCGTCGCCCTTGGCCGTATCCATGCAGAAGAATTCTCACGCGGAGCCGCGGAGAGCGCGGAGAGAGGGTCAGGTTCCCAACCTTCCAACGTCGGAAACGGTTCACCAAACGGTGACTGCTCAGCCTTTCATCCAAGGGTCCCTTCTCCGCGTCTCCGCGTCTCCGCGTGAACTTGTCCCCGCCGTCAATCGCATGGATACGCTTAGAAACGGGTCCGGGAGGGCAACGAGGACGTTGCCGCTCCGGATGAGAACAGGAACGGGGCGGCGACGTCCCCGTCGCCCTTGGCCGTATCCATGCAGAAGAATTCTCACGCGGAGCCGCGGAGAGCGCGGAGAGAGGGTCAGGTTCCCAACCTTCCAACGTCGGACACGGTTCACCAAACGGTGACTGCTCAGCCTTTCATCCAAGGGTCCCTTCTCCGCGTCTCCGCGTGAACTTGTCCCCGCCGTCAATCGCATGGATACGCTTAGAAACGGGTCCGGGAGGGCAACGAGGACGGTGCCGCTCCGGATGAGAATAGGAACGGAGCGGCGACGTCCCCGTCGCCCTTGGCCGTATCCATGCAGAAGAATTCTCACGCGGAGCCGCGGAGAGCGCGGAGAGAGGGTCAGGTTCCCAACCTTCCAACGTCGGAAACGGTTCACCAAACGGTGACTGCTCAGCCTTTCATCCAAGGGTCCCTTCTCCGCGTCTCCGCGTCTCCGCGTGAACTTGTCCCCGCCGTCAATCGCATGGATACGGCTTAGAAACGGGTCCGGGAGGGCAACGAGGACGTTGCCGCTCCGGATGAGAACAGGAACGGGGCGGCGACGTCCCCGTCGCCCTTGGCCGTATCCATGCAGAAGAATTCTCACGCGGAGCCGCGGAGAGCGCGGAGAGAGGGTCAGGTTCCCAACCTTCCAACGTCGGACACGGTTCACCAAACGGTGACTGCTCAGCCTTTCATCCAAGGGTCCCTTCTCCGCGTCTCCGCGTCTCCGCGTGAACTTGTCCCCGCCTTCAATCGCATGGATACGGCTTAGAAACGGGTCCGGGAGGGCAACGAGGACGTTGCCGCTCCGGATGAGAATAGGAACGGAGCGGCGACGTCCCCGTCGCCCTTGGAGAACGGCATGGGAGGGCAACGAGGACGTTGCCGCTCCGGTCCTTCTGGAGGCTGGCGGGGCGAGCCGGGATGGGCTTCGCTGGGCGGGTGGATTCCCGTCGAACTGAAGAAGGACGTTTGCCTGCCCTGCTGGGGCTGGTGCGTTGGTTGGTGTTCCTCGCGGTTTGCGCGGGCCTCGGGATGCGAAGCGAGGCGGCCGGGGCGAGGCCGAACATCGTACTGATCCTGGCGGATGACCTGGGTGTGCACGACTTGGGATGCTACGGAGCGGACCTGCACGAGACGCCGGCGATCGACGGATTGGCGCGGGAAGGGATGCAGTTCCTGCGGGCGTATTCCCCGTCGCCGGTCTGCACGCCGACCCGGGCATCGCTGATGACGGGCAAGCACCCGGCGCGGCTGCGGATGACGATCTGGTCGGAGGGTTCGTTGAAGGGGCCGACCGATCGGCGGATGTTGCAGGCGGATTCGCTGCATGACCTGCCGCGGACGGAGGTGACGCTGGCGAAGCACCTGCAGGCGGCGGGTTACCTGACGGCCTCCGTGGGCAAGTGGCACCTGGGCGATGCGAACCACGCACCGGAGGCGCATGGGTTCGACGTGAACATCGGTGGGACGCACTGGGGTGCGCCGGCATCGTTCTTCTTTCCGTACAGAGGGAGCGGGCGTTTTGGGGCGGAGATGCGGTACGTGCCGCACCTGGAATTCGGTCGGGAGGGCGAGTACCTGACGGACCGGTTGACGGAGGAGGCGTTGCGGGTGATCGACGCGGGGGCGGCGAGGCGGCAACCGTTCTTCCTTTATCTCGCGCATCACGCGCCGCACACGCCGATCGAGGCGAAGGCCTCGGACGTGGCGCACTTCGAATCGAAGCTTCGACCGGGCCTCGTGCATCGGAACCCGGTGTATGCGGCGATGGTGCGGAGTCTGGACGAGAGCGTGGGACGGGTGCTCGGGCGGTTGCGGGAGCGCGGGTTGGCGGACAACACCGTTGTGGTCTTCGCGAGTGACAACGGCGGGTATCTCGGAACGGACGCGCGTCAGACGATCCCGGTGACGACGAACGCGCCCCTGCGGTCGGGAAAGGGATCGTTGTACGAAGGCGGCATCCGGGTGCCTTTGCTGGTGAAGTGGCCGGGCGTGACGAAGGCGTCGTCGACAACTGCTGAGCCGGTCGTTTTGACGGATCTGTTCCGGACGTTGATGACGGCGGCCGGGTTGGTGGTTCCGGCGGGATTGCCGGAGGATGGGGTGGATCTGGCCGGGTTGATCCGGGAACCGGGTTTGAAGGTGGGCCGGGAGGCGTTGTACTTCCATTACCCGCATTACTACCACGCTCCGAAGACGGCACCGGCGAGCGCGGTGCAGGTGTGGCCATGGAAGCTGGTGGAGCATCTGGAGGATGGGCGGGTGGAGTTGTTCGACCTGGGGAAGGATCCCGGCGAAGCAACGGATCTTGCGGGCTTGGAGCCGGCGCGGGTTGCGGAACTGCGCAAGCGGCTTGCCGGCTGGCGTACCGAGGTGGGAGCGGCGATGCCCACGGCGAACCCGGCTTTCCGGAGCGGGGCTGGGGCGGAATGAAAAGGGAAGGAGGCAGTAGGCCTCCTTCCCTCGCGTACTCTTCAAGATGGGGTTTGGCGCCGGCTTGGGTCCGGCGCCCCCGGCCCTCGGGCCGGGCCACTCCGCCTGGGGAAGGCTGGGGAGCAGCCTCGGGGGGCGAAGGGGAAACCGAAGTTCAAGGCGTCGTGATCCGATAGAAGCGGGCCGTCTGGCGCCCGGTTTCACGGTCGACGAACAGGATCGATCCGTCCGCACCGCCGCGGACGACCGAGTGCCGTTGCCACTGGATTGGGGGAACCAGTTGGTCGGTTACCTCGATCACGGCGTCCTGTTCGGGCAGGGCGAAGCCCTTGAACTCGATGGATCCGTCGGGGAGGACGCGATTCCCCGCGAACTGGACCGGCGCGGCGGGATCGAGTTGCTTGAGGACGACGTCGTTGCCGTCGCCGCCCTTGTAGGTGATCGAGAACCGCGTGGAGCCGACGTCGAAGACGTGGCCTTCGGGGAGGCCGGTGAAGGGCGTGGTGATCGGCGCGGCGGTGTCGTTGCGACCGATGGTGTAGAAGTTGCCGGGGGCACCGGTGAAGTTCATGGCCAGCTGCAGTGTTCCGCCGAGGTTGATCGGGGCGGCGCGGAACACGAGTTGGTCATGGCCGGCTCCGGGTGTGGTCCCGTTGATCTCGATGGCGGCGATCGCGGTGGGCGAGGACAGGTTCACCGCGTTGACGCGGAGGATGCCCGGGCTGGCACCGGGGAGCACGGAGCCCGTGCCGATGGTGAGGTTCCCGACGTGGCCATTGCCGCCGAGGCGACCGCCGGCGTTGAGGGAGACGTTGCTGTTGGCCTGGGAGCCGTCGACTTGGAGGAGTCCGCCAGTGATCGTGGTGGTGCCGGTGTAGGTGTTGTCGGCGGTGAGGATGAGCGTGCCATTGCCGACCTTCTGCAGGGCTCCGCCGACGCCGGAGATCAGGCCGCCGTAGGTGGTGCTGGTGTTGTCATTGCCGACGACGAGCTTGCCGTTGCCGAGGAGGACGGCGCCGGTGCCGTTGAGCGAGCCGATGGTTTCGCTGAAGCCGTTGAGGTCGAGCGTGCCGTTGGCATCGGAGGAGACGGCGGCGGCGTCGGCGACCTGGGCGGCGGCGAGCCAGCGGGCGGTGTGGTGGGTGTTGGAGACGACGTCCTCGACCATGAGCCGGGAGGGAATGGCGACGCCGGCGGTCTTGGCGAGCTCGAGCAGGCCTTCGCGGACCTGGGCGGGGCCGGTGAAGGTGTTCGGGCCCGGGCCCGCGAGACGGAGCGTGCCCTTGCCGATCTTGGCGAATCCGCCGGGGCCGCTGATGGCGCCCAGGACCTGCGTCGAGTCACCGTCGGGGACGTGGATCGAGGTGGCGGCGTTGAGGACAATGGGGCCTTTGAACTGGTTCGTGCTCGTGGCGAAGAGCGCACCGAGTTGGTCGAATCCGAAGCCGGAAAGTTCGAGGGGTTCCGTCGTGGTGAGGTTCTCGGTGATCAGCGTCGCGCCGGTCAGTACGCGGGTCGGTTGGATGGCGGAACCGAGCGGGTTGTCTCCGCCGACGCGGGTCATGCCACCTTCGAGGTCGAGGCGGGCGGAGAAGGTGCTGTCGCCCGTGAGCATGAGCGTGCCGGGGCCGGTCTTGCGGAGGAGCGAGACGCTGGAATCGCTGACGTTGCCCGAGATCCAGAGCATCGTTCCGGCATCGGCGGTGAGGTCGTGAGCGTCATCGGATCCAGCAACGTGGAACTTGCCCATGAGCAAGGACAGGCCCTTGAACAGTTGTACGCGGCTTTCGACTGGGGCGCCGATGTGGGCGCGGACGTGGCCCCTGACGGTCAGCAGGCCCGTCGGTTTGCCGAGGGCGAAGGTGGTGACGCCGCCTTCGAAGAGGTCGAGTTGGGCGATGGTCTGGTCGGTGCCGTTGAGTTGGAGGGAACCGTGGTTTCCGACCTTCACGTTGCGCGGCGCGCCCGGCGAATTGCCTGCTGGCGTGAACTGGCCCGGCAGCATGCAGATGACCGCCGCTTCCGGGGCATTGGTCTCGACGCGACCGATGACGAGTTCGCCGGGGATGGCACTGGCGCCCGTCTTCGCGAGGGCGAGTCGGCCGGAATCGAGGACGGTCCGGCCGGTGTGGATGTTGGCGGCGGGTCCGGAAAGGGACGCCATGCCGGCGCCCTGGATCACGAGGTCGGAGTTGCCGAGGATCTGGCCGCCGAAGTCGATGCTGCTGTCCTCGTCGGCGAGCTGGATGACGGGGTTGCCGATGAGCTGGACGGGGCCGGACCAGGCGTTGGAGCCCTTCGCGTGGAGCGAGAAGGCCACGGGGCCGCCGCCGTTGAGGGTGAGGACCTCATTGCCGATCGAGGCGTCCTCGAGTCTGAGGATGGCCTGCGGGGCGATGTTGACGCCGGCACCGGTGCTGCCGGGTTGTCCGTTGCCGATGAGGCCGAGGACACCATCGAGCGCGTGCGTGCCGCCGGGATAGGTGTTCGGGGCGAGCAGGTTCATCGAGCCCTTGCCGTCCTTGCTGATGCCGGCATTGCCAGTGCCGCTGATCACGCCGCCGACGTCGAGCGTGGCGAATTCGTCGATGTGGAACTTGCCGGAGACACTGCCGAGGTGGATGCGGCCGGGAATCTTCGAGATGAACTGGGCGGAGTGATGGACGGAGACGTCGCCGTTGAAGCGCCATTGGCCGGAGGCCCCGCTGCTGCGGAGTTCGCCACCGGTCATCGCGAGGGAGCCGACGACCTCGGACTGGTTGAGGGCGTCGAGGCGACCGCGGTGGATGAGATGGATGTTCGCGGCGTCGCCGATCTGCCCGGGGTTGGCAAGGGTTACGAGGGGAAGGGCGACGGTGTCGGAGAGATTGCCGACGGTGAGCGGGCCCGGCACGGCGGTCACTACGGCGGTCTTGTCGAGGACGAGCTTGCCGTCGTCGACGAAGGTGCCGCCGGAGTGGGTGTTGGGTGTGTTGCCGGAGAGCCGCAGTTCACCGAGGCCCAGCTTCCTGAGCGCGCCGTTCCCGGAGATCGCGCCGGAGATCTCGAGGAAGTCCGGACCGGCGAAGGTGGTGTCGGGAGCGAAGCCAGCATCGCCGAGAAGGCTGATCGGGCCGGCCCAGGAGTTGGTTCCTTCGAACGTGACTGCGGGGACAGGGCCGCCGTGGAGCGTGAGCGGTTCGACGCCGATGTGGGAGTTCTCCAGTTGGAGCTGGCCGCCCGGGTGGATGATCGTTCCGGCGGCGGTGGATCCAAGATGCTGGGAGGTCCCGATGAGGCGCAGCGGACCCTGTTCCACGGTGGTCGCGCCCACGTAGTTGTTCGTGCCCTTCCAGAGGACGAGTTGGCCGGGGCCGGACTTGGTGATGCCGGGCGCGAAGACTCCGGCGCCGGAGATGTTGCCGACGAGGTTGAGCACGCTGTTGGACTCGACCTGGAAGCGGCGGGATTGGAGGCCGAGGCTGAAGCGCCCACTGAAGGCCGCCCAGAACTTGAGGGGAGTGGGGAGGTTGGTGACGTTTCCGTTGAAGGTAAGCAGGCCTGGGGTGCCGTTGAATCCGGGGAGTGCTTCGGTGTCGATCAGGGCGCCGACCGAGGTGATGGGGCCGAGGGTATCGTCGTGTGTGTTGAGGCTGAGCCGACCGCTTTCGTTGACGGTGATGGGAGCGGAGTCGGCGATCTGGTTATCGGCGTCGAGGCGGACCCGCGCTTGGAAGTTGAAGTCATTTCCGCCGACGACGAGAGGGCCGGGGATGGCGATGAACGTATTCGCGACCGGGAAGACGGTTCGCTGGTCGAGGAGCAGTTGGCCCTCGTCGACCGTGGTGTTGCCCTCGTAGGTGTTGTTGCCGGGAGCGGCCATGCGGGCGTCGCCGCCGCCTGTCTTCCGGAGTCCGCCGGGACCGCTGATGGTGGAGGCGAGGGTCAGGAGTCGCGAGTTCGCGACCTGGATGGTGGTGGTGGCATCGACGGTGAGCGGGCAGCTGGAGGCGATGCGGCAGGTATCGGCGTTGGCCTTGATGCTCGGGGTCACGGCCCGTGAACCGGACATCACGATGGAAGGACGGTTGCCGAGTCCGCCGATGGTGTAGCCGGCGCCGTTGAAGGTGATGCCTTGGACGCTGAGCGCGCCGAGGTCGTTGGTGGTGGTCCTGGGCGCGGCCGTGTCGGGGAAGACGAGGACGATCTGGGTGTCCGACGCAGCGGGAGCGACGTTGCCGGACCAGTTGAACGGGTTGCTCCAGAGGTAGTCCTTGCTGCCGAGGAACCCGGCGCCGGTCCAAGTGTACGTGGCGGCGGTCAGCGAGGTGGACATGCCGCCGGCGAGCGCACAGAGAACGGCGAACCGGCGTTCAAGAAGGGAACGTTTCATATGACGGCTCCGGTATACGGGGTGGGGACCACGTTGCGGGACTGCGCGAGATGCGCGCAGGGATGGGTCTTTGGGGCACAGCTGACGCAGGAGGGCAACTGTCATGGGCACAGTGTGTTGCGGTTGGTGGCGAGTCCGGCAGGGTGGCCGGGAGGCGTCGTGCGTTCCCCGAAAGGAGTAGCGGAATGCTCCCTTCGGATGGCTTGCCTCGGCTGCTTCGGCGGCATAGAAGCCCCTTCGTGCTCCGTTTGAATCGTCTTCTGCCCGGGTGGTGTTCCAGATCCCTCCGCACGCCACGCCTCCTCCTCGCCTTGGTCGCGCTCGCATCAGTGCCTGCGACATCGATGGGACAGGGCGGGCTCAGCCTGGAGGGTTTGCTTCCGGCGGCCATCGATCACCGTCCATTGCAATCGCCGGTGAAGCAGCAGGGATCCCGCGGGACGTGCACCTCGTTCTCGGTGGCGGCGATGCTCGAGACCTTTGATGGCGTTCCGGCGGACTTGAGCGAGCAGGGAGCCTACGGCCACATCAAGCTGATCGAATTCGGCAAGGGGGAGATCGGGGCCGGGGGCTTGCTGGCCTACTATCCCGAGGTGCTGTCGAAGGGCGGGTTCCTTCACGAAAGTGTTGCTCCGTACGATCCGAAGGCCGGGCTCTGGAGCAAGGACGATGGCCTGCTGAAGAAGTACCTGGAGGAAGGCAAGACGGGGATCGCGGACCTGGTCAAGCGGGCTGGCATGACGCGGTACTCGGTGGATCCGGGCAACGTCATCCTCCTGAAGGACGAGGAAGCGGCGGATGTGACGAGGATCAAGCGTCTCCTCGCGACGGGGCATCGTGCGGTGGCGGCCGGGTACTACGGGCTCTATGCACCGTACTGGAGTGCGTACAAGTCGGGGGTTCTACGCCCGGCAGAGGGCTTTCTGTTCAAGGTGGGCGGGCAGTCCTATTCGTACAGTGCAGCGCGGGTCCTGCGACCGAAGCTGATCGAGGAGATCCAGGCGGGAAAGGTGGAGGTCGTGCCCTCGAAGCCAGACAAACCCGACGACTACGGCGGGCACGCGGTGACCATCGTCGGCTACACGAGCGAAGGCTTCATCATCAAGAACAGCTGGGGGCGTGGCTGGGGGATGGAAGGATACGGGATCGTGGGGTTCGAGTACCACCGGATCTTCTGTGACGAGGCCCTGGCCGTGAAGGATGTCTCGGTCTACGTGGTGCCCGGCGGGGTTCTTCCGCGTCCGACCATCTATCTCAAGAGCTGCCCGAACGGGACCCGGGCAGACGCCGGCCTTCGGCTGTCCCTGTTTGGACCGCGGGAAGGGGGGCTGCCGGTGGTCCGCAGCCTGCGCTACGAGGTCTACGAGCAGTTGCCGGATGGCACCCGCGGCCGGTTGGTGGCCTTTCCGCCGCCCACGCCGTTGACCAGCATCGGCACCGGATATCCCATCGAGGTCCTCAATGGTGCGGGTCCGGGAGCGGTGAGCAACCGTCAGAAGTACTGGGTGCAGGTCCACATGTCCGGTGGGGGAGAGTTGATGGAGCGGATCGTGACCTTCCCCAACGTGGTCTGGGGAAACCAGGAGTACCTGGGTCACTGAGCTGGGAAGCGGGAAGATTCGGGGCTCAAGTCTGAAGTGGGGCGAGACCCCGTCGAGCCGCTTCCGTGTCTGGAGTTTTCAGGTTCAAGTTTGGAGCAGGAACCGGGCGCATCTCGACACTGCCCCCGGTTCAAACGGGGCGGCAACGTCCTCGTTGCCCTCCCGAGCCCTTTCCCAAGGCGACGAGGACGTCGCCACCCCATTCGTGTTCTCAAGCGGGCAGTGTCGAGGGGCACCCCACCTCGCCCGTCGGTCAGTCGAGGCGTATGCGGTAGAACGTCTGCGGAGCCGTGATCGGGTTCGGGTCTTCCCAGAGCATCACGTCTCCGACACCAGGCTGGAGACCTGATGCATCGATCCAAGCCGTTGACTTCAGGTCCGTGGCCCGCTCCACGCGCCAGGGTTGATAGGTCCCGGTGGGGAAGGTGATTCGGAAGCGCCCGCCCTCGGGGCGGGCGGAGAGGATGCGCAGCGGTTCGAAGGTGACGGGCGTGCTGTCGCTGGGCATCGGCGTGCCCGTGGTGCCGAACCAGACGATCTTCGCGGTCTCGGTCGGTTCGGGCGCGGCGTCGGGCAGGACTCGGATGGGCAGCGTGGCGCTGGTCTCGCCGGGCAGGAACTCGATGATGAACGAGTCGTCGACGAAGTCCTCGCCGGCGGTAGCGGTGGCGCCGACGAGACGGGCGCTGGCCTTGACGAGGCGGCCGCTGGGACGTGAGAGGCGCACCTGGGCATCGACTCGGATCTCGCCGGGTTGGTCGGTCTCCACGATCGTGAAGGGCCGGAGTTCGAGGTTGGGTTCTGCGTCGTCGTCGATGACGGTCACCCGCACGGCTGTCGGGCCCGAGATGACGGTGGGCGCGATCGGATTGAGGGTGATTTCCGCCAGTTCATCCTCCTCGTCGAGGTCGTCGTCCACGAGACCGAGGCCGACGCTCATCTCCGTCGTCCCAGCTGGCATTTCAATGGATCCCGCTCCGGTGACTTCCACGCCGGGTTGGATGGTGGTAGCCGGTCCGAAAGCCAGCTTGAAGGGGGCCGGTACATCGAGCCGACCACTGCGGATCACCGTGAGTCGGAGCACGCCGTCCGATTCGAGGACGCTGGGTGCATCCGCGCGGAAGGTCAGCACCGGGGAATCCGGGTCGTCATTGCGGATGAGGAAGGTCCGCGAGGGAACCGATGCAGATGCGTAGAGGGTCGAGACCACGTCGATGGCGAAGGTCTCGTCGGCTTCCCAGGTCGTGTCGCCATGGATGGAGACGGGGAGGACGGCCTTCACGGTGCCGGGTGGAAACGTGACGGTGCCGGCCACAGGCGTGACGTCCGCGTCGTCGGTCGAGAGGTGCCGGGAGGCATACTGGACCTGGACCTCGCGTGCCGAGGGGGCCGAGAGGGCCAGGGTCACATTCTGGGTGGCGGTTCCGGCATTCCCTTCCAGCCAGGAGTCAGCGTCGATGGTGACGGAGGGTTCCTTGTCGTTGTCCTTGATCCGGACGATGAAGGCGCCGACTTCGCCCACGCCCATTTCCCCCTTGGACCAGGAAGGGCTTTCCAGGTGGAGGACGAAGTTCTCACCGTCCTCGTCGAGCAGGTCATCAATCAGGCCCACGCGGAACGCGATGGGGCCGGGATCGCCGTCGGCGAACTCGATGGTGATGGATTCGCTGGGCACCTCGAAGTCCTGGTCGCGGGTGGCCGTCCGGCTTTCGGACAGGACCTTCACGGTGGCCTGGCCGGCGGAATCGCTGCGGCTGATGAACGCCCAGACCTCGCCGTCCTCCTCGCTGACCACGGCTGAACCGGAGGTGAAGAACACCGACTGCTTGGGCGGCGCGTCGTCGTTGCGGATGGTTCCGGTGACGACCGGGGAGGCAATGCTGTCGTCGCCGGCCGGGCCGGTCAGCAAGGCGAGGAATTGGAGCCGGAAGGTCTCGTCGGGCTCAAAGATCGTATCGCCCTTGATGTACACTTCGACTCGAACCTGGGTGTCGCTCAGTTGGGAGGACCACCAGCCGAAGATGTCGTCCCAGTCAGCGGTCACGGTCTCGAAGACGGGTGGGAACCAGGTCAGGCGTTCGCTGGGGTGCGAGAGTTCCGCAGTGAAGGTCATGGTCGTTTGTCCTGAGTTGGCCTCAAACATGGAAACCGACGGGACCGAGATCGTCGGCGTGGGATCCATGTCCGTGATGCCGATCAGGCGAAGTGAGTTGTCGGCGGTGGAACCTGGGGAGGGTTCGGTGAGTCGGAGGGCGACCAGTTCGGTGGCGAGTTCGTCGATGCCATCCCGCGTGGGAAAGAACACGAGCGTCCGCTCGGAGATGCCGGGGCCGAACTCGATCCTGCCCTGTGGATCGAGACCGGTGATCAGGTAGTCCAGGGGCCGGGCGCTGGAAGCCTCGGGGTCGACCACGACCCGGACGGAGGCGGTCCCAAGGCTGGAGCCGGTGCGGCGTAGCGTGACGGTGATCCCGGTGCCTTCCGGCGTGACGAGGGTGCCACCGGTGAATGCGAATCGTCCGGAATTGGGAGCGACGATCGCTTCGCTCATCGTGCTGGTGGCGGGAAGGGGACCGCCGCCGGAAAGGCGGGTGGCGGTGGCGGTGACCCACGAGCGGGCCGGCACCAGTGTCGTCTCAAGGGTGAAGGCGGCGTGGCCCGCACCATCGGTGGTCACCGTGGGCGTGATGCCGGTCGGGATCTCGCCACGGGCCGCGCCGCCGGAGGCGGTCAGGCTGGCGAACACTTCCACCTGATACTGGCAGAACGGTTCGCCCCGGACCCGCCCTTCGACGCGGACGCGGCCACCGGGCAACGCGGTCACGGACTCGACGACTGGCGGATTCCCGTAGTGGTTGGGTCCGATGTCGGTGTCGAGGAGATCGGCACCCGAGGCGGCATCCAGGAAACGGCGGTAGGGCGCGGACACGAGTGGGCCGGGTCGGTCGATGTGCCAGCGTTCGAGCCGGATGGCTGAACCGGCGGTGGGTTCGATGCGGTTGCTGCGGAGGAAGGCGTTGGAGACGTACTCACGCCGATCGGAGAAGCCCGCGACCGTGATCGCGGAGTTGCAGTTCGCGATCGTATTGAAGGCGACTTCCGCGTTGTGGACTTCGCGGAGGAAGATGCCGTTGCCGCCGATCGGGGCCGGTGCCCCCGTGGGAGAGAGCCCCACCCGGTTTCCTGCCACGAAAACGTTCTGCACCCAGCCGTCGAGGGAATCGTTGTTGAAGCCTTCGATCCAGATGCCGTGCTGGGTGCAGTTGCCCACGATGTTCCCCTCGGCCGGAATCGTGCCGCCGATGAGGGAGTCGCGGGACGGGTGGCGGAAGTCGATGGCACCGAAAAGCGATCCATAGACCGAGAACGTGTCGGCGGTGCACTGGACGATCCCGTTGGCGAGGGGGAGCGGGTTTCCGGTGGGACCGAAGCCGATGAGGTTTCCCTGGACGGTGGCATCCCGGCTGCCGGCGAGCACGATGCCGCATTCGACGCCGGAGATGGCATTGGCGTCGCCGGGCGTGGAGCCGCCAATCTGGGTGCCGGTGTCCTTCCAGCACCAGATGCCGGCGTTGACGTTGGCCGGATAGAAGTATGCCTGGGCGATGGAGTAGTACCAAAAGGTCCAGACCGAACGGGCGTTGGCGGTGCCGTCCGGAGTCATCCCAATCCGGTTGCCGCGGATGCGGGTGCCGGTGGCGCTGGGGAAGACATAGATGCCCACGGTGTTTCCGCTGATGAGATTCGGACTGCCGGGAATGGTGGGATCGCCGATCCGGTGTTCGGTGCCGTAGACGCCGATGCCGACCGCATTCGCCGGCTTTTGGGGGACGAACGGATTCGCCCCAAACTGGCACCCGACGACAACGTTCCGGCTGCCATGGAGGCGCAGGGCGATCCCGCTTTCATTCATGTGGTCGACGCGATCGCCGGACCCAAACGCCACGAAGCCAACGCCACGCAGCAGGCAATCCGACGCGCGGAAGATCAGGCCGCAGGGGTGGTAGCCGAGCAGGTCGCCATCGACGTTCTCCCCGGAGATGTACACCAGCGGGGATCCCGCGTAGCCGGGTTGGGTGGCACCGTCGACGTCGCAGGTGTCGTGGATGTCCGGCAACTGGCTGAGGACCGCGATGGCATGAGGGCCTGGGCCGGGGATGTTGAAGGTGATGCGGTCGACGCCGGGGCGGGCATTCGATTGGTCGATGGCCCATCGGAGCGACCCCGGCCCGGAGTCGCCGGTGTGGGTGACGGTGAAGGTGGCGGCGGAGGCGAGGGTGCCTGCCAGCAGAGGCAAGGCCGCGATTGCCTCAAGCCACCGGCGGGAGAGGGACCCGCCGGGAATTCGGCATGTGAATCCGTTCATGCCCCTTCATTCGCAGGCGCGAAGGGTTTCTTTCAGGCAATCGATGGAACACGGACGGGGATTGGTTTTGGTGGGGCAAGTCTCCCCACGAGCCGGTCAGGAGTCCCAAGTTTCAAGATTCCAGATCCAAGCCTGGCTCCCGCTTCAAACTTGAAACCGAAAACTTCAAACTCCAAAGCGGCTCGACGGAGGGCTCGCCCCACCGGAAGGAAAAGAATTCCTGAATCCTTCGGCCTGGAACACGGTGTCCCCACGGGATGGAGCCATCATCTGACGCCTGTGTGCGCTGCGGCGCAGCCCTGGGGCGGGCTGCGACCGCCGGTCTCTGCGCTGCTTGCGTGCTGGAAGAGCTGCTGCCTTCGGCGGAGGCCCAGGCGGCGGACGGGACGCATCCACTGACGTTGGATACGCCGGTCCTGCAGCGGTTCGGGTCCTACGAACTGCTGGAGGAGATTGGGCGGGGCGGGATGGGGGTGATCTACAAGGCTCGGCAGGCGGGATTGGAACGATTGGTTGCCTTGAAGATGTTGCTGGCGGGCGAATTCGCCGATGCAAAGGCCCGCGACCGGCTCCTGCGTGAGGCGCGGATCGCCTCGCGCCTGAACCACCCCAACATCGTGACCATCTTCGAGGTCGGGGAACGGGACGGACGGCCGTTCTTCGCGATGGAGTTCGTGGCCGGTCCGAACCTGGCGCAGTTGAACCGGTCGGGGCTGGTGGCGGTGACGACGGCGGTCCGGTACATGGCTCGTCTGGCCCGGGCGGTCCACTACGCGCATCAGCACGGCGTCATCCATCGCGACCTCAAGCCCGCAAACGTCCTGATCGGTCCGGATAACGAGCCGAAGCTGACCGACTTCGGGTTGACGAAGTCGTTGGTCGACCCGACGCGCACGATGGAGAGCGCGGGTTCGCCAAACTTCATGGCACCGGAGCAGGCGGACTCGAGCCTGGGGACGACGGGGACGCAGACGGACGTCTTCGGCCTGGGAGCGATCCTGTACTGGTTGCTGACGGGGCGGCCGCCGGCGGTCGGGGAGACGTTGACGGAGACGTTGCGGTCGGTGGTGGTGTGCGAGCCGGTGGCATTGAAGACCCTGCGTCCCGGGCTTCCGGTGGACCTGGAGACGATCACGCTCAAGTGCCTGGAACGGGATGGGAGCCGTCGCTACGCCAGTGCGCTGGAGGTGGCGGAGGAACTGGAGCGCTGGACCCGCCATGAGCCGATCCGGGCGCGTCCGATCCAGCCCGGGGAAAGGCTTTCGAAGTGGGTTCGGCGGCGTCCGATCGTGGCAGGTCTGGTGATGGGTTGCGTCGTGTTGTTGCTGGCGGGAGTGCTGGCGACTTCGTGGCAGTGGCGGCAGGCGGAGCGGGAACGGGCGGCGATTGCGGCCCGCGATTACACCACATCCCTCTCGCTGGCGTCGCAGCGGTTGGCGGAGGGGGACTACCTGGCGGCGCGTCGCCTGCTGATGGGGCAGCCGGAGTCCAGGCGCGGGTGGGAATGGGGCCGGTTGGTGGCGGAGGCGCATCCGGCCTTGCTGGAGATGGACGTGCTGACGAATGCGCCGAGGGTTGGTGGGCTGGAGTCGGCGAGGCTGGCGCTTTCAGGGGACGGACGGTGGATCGCCGCGGCGGCCGAGGGGTATCTGGAGGTGGTGGACGTCCGCGAACGGCGCACCGTGCTCCGGTTGGGGAACGAACCACGCCCGCGGCAACGGGTCGCGACCTGCGATTTCAGTCCGGATTCCTCGGCGCTCGTGCTGGCCGGCCCGGGGCCGGGGTTCTCGGTCTGGAGTACTGGGGACTGGCGGATGCTGAGGCGATTCGGGACCGACCGGACGAATTCTTCCTCGGCCCGGTTCAGCCCCGACGGCCGGCGTGTGGTGACCACGGCGTCGACCTCGAAGGTGGAGGTCTGGGACCCGCAGTCGGGGGAACTCGTCCGGTCGCTGGGTTCGATCCCGAGGCCCGTCTATGACGCCGGCTTCAGCCCGGATGGAACCAGGATCCTGCTCCCCGGGCCATCCGGCTATGAGCCTTTGCCCGTCTGGGATGCCAAGAGTGGTGAGGTGGTTGCGACGATCCCGCGGCCCGGGAGCACCTACCGCTTCGTCATGCCTGCGCCGGACGGGAGGTACTACGCGACTCTGGATGACGAAGGGGTGGGGTCGATGTGGGAGGTGGGTGGCCTTCAACCGATCTTCCAGACGCCCGCAGAAGGTTCGGAGGTTCAGGCTGTCATCCCCAGTTCGGGCGGCACGCATCTGGCAACCATCCGGGGAGAACCGATGCAGTTCCGGTTCTGGGAGGTGGCGAGCGGGCGATCCCTGCCCATCTGGAGCGGAAGGCTGGGCGGGGTGGAGGTCACCCAGGATGGTGATCGATTGGTGTCGGGTGCGGGCGAGAAGGTGGTGCGGTTGTGGGACTGGAAATCAGGCCAGCCACTGGCGCCGCTTCCGACTGGCATTGATACGTTCCGCCTGAAGGCGGGAACGGCGCAGGACGGGCGTCTGGCGGCGGCTTTGCTGGTGCCGTTCCAGGGGACACCGTCCGTCCGGGTCTGGACACTTCCGAAGCCGGACCGGCAGTTGGCCCCGGCCTTTCCGGCGGCGCGTGCGGCCTTGAGTTCCGATGGCCGTCAGGTGGCGCTGTTCCACATGGCAGGTCAGGTGACGCTTTGGGATGCCGACACCGGCCGGATGGAGCGGACCCTGCATGGACATTTCCGCTGGGTGACGGATGGCGTCTGGAGCGCGGATGGCCGGACGCTGTTGACCGCTTCGGCTGACCAGACGGTGCGCCGTTGGAATGCCGCTTCGGGCGAACAGGAGAAGGTGTACCGGGGAGCGGAGAATCCCCTGTGGTCGATGGCGGCGAGCCGCGATGGCCGGGTGGTGGTGGCTGCGGACAGCCACGCGTATTTGCACGTCTGGGATGGGCCTTCCGGGGAGTACCGGCGTCTGGGCCAGAACCACACCAACGGGTTCCCGGTGTGTGTGGCGTTGAGCCCGGACGGACGTTGGTTGCTCGCTGCGGGGCGTCCGGCTGGTTCGGCGGTTTGGGACCTGCGCCTCGGAACCAAGGTGCTGGACCTCGACGGACTGCTGGGCGGTGCTCCGCAGAACATCCTGGCTGGAGCCTTCTCGCCGGACGGCCGTCGGCTCGCGGTCGGAGGATTCGGGGCGACGCCCGGGTTGCTGGAGGTGGGAACCTGGAAGGTGATCCGGGCGCGGGAACCGGGAGAAGGCGGGTTGGCCTACCTGTTCTCACCGGACTCGAAACGGTTGTTCATCGGAGCTGGAAATTCATCCATCGCGTGGATCGGAAGCACCGGCATCGATGTCTATGACGGCATCACCGGTGAACCGATCGTCCGCATGCCGCGGGTACCGGGCTGGACGCCTTCCGTCGGGATCGCCGCGAACGGGCGACGGATGATTCGCTCGGTGATGGACAATTCGAAGCCGATCCACGGTGTCGATCTCTGGGACGCGTTCCCCTGGCGGGATGCGGATTTTGCCGGTGCGGTCGGGGAACCTTTTTCGGCCCGCGTGGCCCGGTTCGCGGAGGAGAGGCATCGGGAGCGGTTGGCGGCTCCGGTCCCGGCTCCGTCGGCGAGGGAGGAGCTACCGCGGGAACCGAGGTCGGCTTGGCGCACCCGGGATCCGGGGACGCCCACCGCTTGTCTGGACCTGACCTCGACCTACAACGGTCACCTGGAAACGGGTTGGGTTCCGCACGACTTTTTCGAGAGTTTTGAAGGGGATGGAGTGCCGGTGCCACAGGGAGTCGTGGAGTTGGCGGGGGTGACGTGGGACGTGCGGGGAGTGGTGAGCGTTGGACGCACCTTGTCGACGCCGTATGTCCAATGGCAGGCGGGCCGCGAGGTGAAGGACATCCCGGTCCGGCGGCGGTGCCGAAAACTGCACTTCCTGCATGGCTGCCTCTTCTCGCCGGAAGGCGAAGGTTCCGCGGGTGAATACGTGCTGACGTACTCGGATGGGACGACCGAATCGCTGCCGTTGCGGTTCGGTCAGGACATTGGCGACCTGGAGGCCGACCATCCGAAGGCCACCTGCACGAATGGCCAGGTGGCGTGGGAAGGTCGGGATCCGCAGGGCCGAGACGGTCGTCGCCGTCTCCGACTCTATCGGCGCACCTGGGAGAATCCGCATCCCGACAAGGAGATCGTTTCCTTCGACCTGCGCGCGGTAGGCGGCGGTGCGGTGCCGTTCGTCGTGGCGGTGACGGTGGAGTGAACCTGAAGGCGGTAGTTGTTTTAACCGCGGATTTCACAGATTCCACGGATGGGCTGGGCTGGAATGGAGGCCTCCATCCGGGTCGAACGATTACCTCGCAGGTGTGCCGCGATCCCAAGCCGAGTCCCTGCTTATCCGTGTCCATGCGATTGAAGGCGGGGACAGGTTCACGCGGAGACGCGGAGAAAGGACACCTGGACGGGAGGCTGAGCAGTCACCGTTTGGTGAAGAGTGTCCGACGTTGGAAGGTTGGGAACCTGACTCTCTCTCCGCGCTCTCCGCGGCTCCGCGTGAGAATTCTGCTGCATGGATACGGCTTATCCGTGTCATCCGTGCGATCCGTGGTTTCAACTGTCTTTTCCTGGGTGAACCCTACCGGCGGGCAGGGGCGCATCTTGACACTGTCGCTGCCTCAAACGGGGCGGCAACGTACTCGTTGCCCCTTCGAGTCCTTACGCAAGGCGATGAGGACATCGCCACCCCGGTTCACTTCTCCAGACGAATGCGGGCGGAGGATCCGCCGGGGGTGGTCGGCGGGATGGCGTCGGATCCGGTGAGGCGGCTGCGGTCGAAGCCGATCGCCACACCCGGGTAGTTCGGTCCGAACTCGGGTGGGCCGCCGGAGTATGGGTCAACGGGAAGCGCGGGCAGGTAACGTGGGACGAGGTTGGCGGGGCTGGAAGGGAACTCGCCCGCGTGATCGAGGCGGTACCGCGCGACCGCGATGGCGATCAG
This sequence comes from Limisphaerales bacterium, assembly GCA_965284395.1. GTDB lineage: Bacteria > Verrucomicrobiota > Verrucomicrobiia > Limisphaerales > UBA9464 > UBA6176. The sequence continues at coordinate 4,624,982 of OZ260084.1, forward strand.
GCCGAGTCGGGCGTGGGTCTTTGGGAGGAGGGCGGCTTGGTCGAGTGGAGTTTCCGGGTAGAAGCAGAGGTTCCGGATCCGCGGAGGCAGCGAGTGGAACTGAAGCTGTCTCTGCGTGGATTCGCGAAGTAGGGAGGGTTCGCCGATGCGGTCGAGGTTCGCGAGTTGTGCCGCGTACTCGTCCAGGACCGCACAGCCCGCGGAATCGAGGAATCCCAGTTGGAGGCGGAGGCGTAGCCACAGCCAATCGGGTAACGTCGCGCCCTGCAGACCGGCAGTGGTTGAGAAACTCGAGAGATTGCTGTCGGCCAGCGCTCGCGTGTCGGTGATGTACTGGATCCTTCCGGCGAGCAGTTGGTTCCGGAGCAGAGGGGCAGTCTCGAGGGCCTGAAAAGCCTGCTGGAGTTGCTCGAGATGGGCGGATTGCAGCCTGTGGGTATTCAACTGTTGCACCAACACCCGGGTGTAGATCCCCGCATCGAATTGCAGGGGCCCCCCGTCGGGGATTGGCTCCGGAAGGGTTCTCACCCGGATCGCGTTGGTCAGGCAGTTGACCGCTTCATCCACGCGGTTGCCCTCGAAGGCGTCGAGGCTTGCGAAGGTGAGGTACGTGTCCACCCGCTGAAGCAGCATGATCCGGTTCATGTCGTCCACCATCCTGGCAAGGCCTCGGGCGTTTGGATCCGGCTGACGCAGTCGGCGGACCACCGGGTCGGACTGCAACAGGGAAATGATCTCCTGCCGCAGTGCGCCGGTCTCGAGGAAGACCGGGTCGCCAGCCTTGAGCCGGCTCATGGGCGGGACCGCATTGCTCAGCCGAACCATCGCCTGGATCAGGGCCGTCAGTTGTGACTGATGCTCGATGGAGAGGGGTTTGGAAGCGGGAAGGTCTGACAGAGTTACGGGTTGTCCGGCAGCCTGGAGGGCAGCGACGCGTTTCTCGAAGTTGGGCAGCACGCCACGCCGCGCGCCGATCGCAATGACGACGATCAGGATGGCGAAGAACACGCCGATGATCCGCAAGGCAACACGGGGCCGAGATGGAGCGGTTGGGCTGGGCATGGCGAGTTGGGGAAGGGTGCGACGCTGCGGTTGGGTTGCAAGGGGGAAGACCGGCAGTGGCGTGGGCGTATCCCGACACTGCCTCCGTTTGGGAACAGGGACGGAGTGGCGACGTCTTCGTCGCCTTGGAGAAGGGCATTGGAGGGTAACGGGGACGTTGCCGCTCCGATTGGGAACAGGGACGGAGTGGCGACGTCCTCGTCGCCTTGGAGAAGGGCATTGGAGGGCAACTGGGACGTTGCCGCTCCGATTGGGAACAGGAACGGAGTGGCGACGTCTTCGTCGCCTTGGGAAGCCGGGCATTGCGCCGGCGGCTTGGCGTGGCCTAACGTAGATGTCAGGTGATCTCCGAGATTCGCATCCGCAACTTCAAGAGCATCCACGACCTCCGGTTGAAACTGGGTCGGGTGACCGTGCTGATCGGTGAGAACGGCAGCGGAAAGAGCAATCTTCTGGAGGCGATCGGCTTCGCCGCCTGTGCGGCGGCGAACAAGCTCGATAACGCGATTCTGGCAAGCCGGGGCATTCGTGTCTGCGAGCCGGAGTAGATGAGCGCTGCGTTTGGGGAGGGCGGTGGGGATTCCTCCGATTCCGAGGCCATTCGATTCAACGTCCGCAACGATCCCGGTCCAGCGAACATCGAGTTTTCAGCTGCGTACACCGCTGTTCCGAGAGGCGGGCCATTCGCGTTTTGGGATGTGTCCCCGTTGTGGGAGGGAGCCGCGAATCCTCCGGTTTCCGATGTTGAGCTTGCACTGCGGGACCCTGCCTTTCTACAGATGGTGGCAGAGACGATCAGCGGGTCGATCGGCCGGAGAGAGGGTGAGCCGAAGTCGGCGGGCGACGGTTTCGATTCAGAGATCGGCGGTGATCGATCCCGGGGACTGCTGGCTGCGGTCGGAACGGTTCATTTCGCCCGGAATGCGCGCATCCATCTGGCCACGTTCGCCGACGAAGTGGGCCTCTCCGACTTCATGATCTTTGCGCCGGAGAACACCTTGTTGCGGACGCCGCCGCCGGAGGGTGTGGTCCTGCCACTGGGGTGCAAGGGGGAGGGACTGTTCCGGCATCTGGAGTCGTTTGGGGAGCCGGAGCGAGAACGGGAATTGGCCGACATGAAGGAGCGGTTGCGGATCTTCGGCTGGTTCGAGGATTTCCTCGCTCCCGACCGGGCGGCGGTAGCGCAGGCCAGGTTGCAGATCCGGGATCGATGGCTGGCCCCGGGCCGGGCCGTGATCGATCAACGAAGCGCGAACGAGGGCTTCCTCTACCTGCTCTTCTATTTCGCGCTGATGATGAGTCCGCGGACGCCGCGGTTCTTCGCGATCGACAATCTGGACAATGCCCTCAATCCCAAGCTGTGCGCGGCGCTGATGCGGCAGATCACGGAGTTGGCCGCCCGGTACGGCAAGCAGGTCATCTGCACGACCCACAATCCGGCGATCCTCGATGGTCTCGATCTCCACGACGAGGGGCAGCGGCTGTACTCCGTCCAGCGCGATGAGGATGGCAGGACGACGGTCAACCGGGTCCGACCGCCGAAGCCCCTCGCCGGGCAGGCGCCCGTGAAGCTCTCGGCGGCCTTCCTCGCGGGTTACATCGGAGGACTGCCGGAGCACTTCTAGCGGCCATGCGAGAGTACACGGGAGACTTCGCGCTCGTGGGCGAGGGCGTCACGGACCACACGGTCCTCAAGAACATTCTCAACCCATCCGCCAAGGCGTTTGCGACTTACGACAACGCTTCCAAGGGATACCGGAAGCGCAAGGAGTTGCTGGAGCACGGGCGGAAAAGTCCGAGTCTCAGCATCTTCCTCGACGCGTTGGACGCGCGGGGCATCGTGCTGGAGTCGGATGAATAGGGCGCGAGCGGACTGGGAACTCTCCGCCGACCCAGCCTCCTGGCGTCGACATCTGCAATGTGCAGGGTAGCCAACGTGTGGGAGCAGCTTCGTTCCCTCGCGACTGAGAGTCCAACCTGGCCCGTTCCGGGTGAAGGCTGGCTCCGACGGTCCTGCATTCATCCTAGAATCGGCAGTTCATTTATCCGCAGATGGCGCCGATTGCGCAGATAGAAGGGCAGAAATGCCAGCAAGGGGGCTCGTGGAGACGTCACCTTGCGGGTGAAGGGCACGCCCGATCCAAGCTCCTGATTATCTGCGTCATCTGCGCCATCTGCGGATCCAACTGCCGCTTTCAGGTTCATGAGCCCGTGGCCGTCATCTTGGTTTAGGCCGGAGGCGTTGCAGAGGGTGGGGGGGCTTCGCACCGCCTTCGGGGTGCGGCCACTTCAACCGACCCAACCCCGGGTAGGCGCTTCGCGCCAACCCGGGGCTACCGGCTTCAACGCCTCCGGCGTAACAGAATCTGAAGCGGGCCCCGGACTGACGGCCGAGGCATGACGGCCGGGTTCAACTCCGTTCTGTAGGCTCAGAACTCCTGACCTCGCATGGTGAGTTCAGAGGTCTGACGGAATGGAAATGAGACCGTTTCTGGCAGGATTTGGCTTTCGCGGGAACACCGTTGCCCCTACGAAATCGTCCCATGCCGCAAGTGCAACTCCCCCTGTTTCCTGCAGGCAGTGTTGACATCAATCGCGACCTGGCCTGCCGCACCGAAGGCGACCGGGTCGTTTACTTCAACGGCCACCTTCCGGTCTTCACCCATCACAAGGATGACCTGGCCAGCTTCCGGCTTTTCACCAGTCAACTGATCGTCCAGGGCAGTGCCACCCAAGGCCACATCGCCAAGGCCTTTGGGGTTCCCCTCATCACCATCAAACGTTCCACCCACTTGTACCGCACCGCGGGTCCGGCTGGATTCTTCGTTCCGAAACCCCGGCGTGAGGGCAGCCGTCTGAACGCCGCCAAGCTGGAGGAGGCCCGGGTTCTCCTCGCCAAGGGCCAATCCCTGGCTGCGGTGAGCCAGCACACCGGTGTGTTGGTCGACACCTTGCGCAAGGCCGTCGGCGCCGGACGGCTGCCACCGCCAAAAAAAAGTGCTCTGCCGACCCGGTTGGTGTCCCCGGTGACGGTGTCGGCGACGGCATCATAACGAGTACCACAATCGCCGATCCAACCAGCGCCAGTGATCGCTCCCTGAAGGATACCGAGTCCCCGCTGGGTTACGCGACCACCCGCACGCTGGATCGGCTGCTCAGTTCGTGCGGATGGTTGGATGGAGTGGACCTGCGCTTCGAAGCGGCCGATGACGTGGCCAAGGGCGGAGTCCTCTTTGCATTGCCCGCCCTGCTGGGCGAAGGACTGCTGCGTCACACGCGCGAACACTACGCGCTGCCCAAGGGGTACTATCCGCTGGAGTCGATCTTCCTGCTGCTGGGCCTGCTGGCGCTGGTGCGGTGTCCGTCGATGGAACAGACCCGCTATGAGGCACCCGGGGAATGGGGCCGACTGCTGGGGTTGGACCGCTTGCCCGAGGTCAAGACGTTGCGCTCGAAGATCGGGACGCTCTGTGAGCCGGAGGGGCGTGCCGCGAAATGGCAAAGCCAGTTGTCCCGGGAGTGGATGGCGAGCAAGGAAGCGGACGATCCGGACCTGGCGGGGCTCTACTACGCCGACGGACATGTCCGGGTCTATCACGGCGGATTGACCGCGTTGCCACGGCGCTACCTCTCGCGGTTGCGCCTGTGCCTGCGTGGCACGACCGACTACTGGGTCAACGGGCTCGGAGGTGAACCGTTCTTCGTGGTGACCCAGACGGTGAACCCGGGGTTGGTGGGCGTCCTGCGCGAAAAGATCGTGCCGCGACTTCTGGCCGAGGCACCGCAACCAGGCCCGGACGTGCTGGCAGCCAACCCCAAGGCGATGCGCTTCACCATCGTGGTGGATCGGGAGGGCTATTCGCCCGGATTGTTTGAGGAACTGGTCCGGGAACGCATCGCCGTGCTCAGCTACCAGAAGAAGCCGGGCGAAGCGTGGCCGGAATCGGAATTCGCGCGGCGCAAGGTGAAGCCCCCCGGGGGGCGGGAGGTGGAACTGGACCTGGCTGAACGGTTGGTGAAGTTGGGCAGCGGACTGGAGGTGCGGGAGGTGCGGATGCGCGATGAGGTGGGACAGCAGATCTCGATAGTGACGACGCATCCCGGGCTGGATGTAGGGCAGGTGGTGGTCGGGATGAAGGCGCGGTGGTCGCAGGAAAACTACCTGAAATACATGAAGGAACACTTCGGCCTGGACCGGTTGGTGGAGTACGGAGTGACACCTCTTCCTGACACCACCGTGGTGATCAACCCAGCACATCGGCGGGCGGATCGTGAGGTGAAGGTGGAACGTTCGAAGCTGGCCCGACTGAGGGCGCAGTTCGGAGCACACGGGATGCCGGCTCAGCCCACACCCGAAGAAGCGCAGGCCTTCGAGACGGCCGGCGGAGAGTTGCGCCGCAAGATCGAGGCACAGGAGGCGGTGCTGGCTGCGTGCATTGCTCGACGCAAGGAGGTGCCGCGCCGTCTGGAGCTCAAGGAACTGAGCGAGGAGGAGCGCTTCGGACAGCTTTGTCCGGAGAGCAAGCACTTCGTGGACACGATCAAGATGATCGCCTACCGGGCGGAGAGCGCGATGGCTGGCGAGGTGCGGGAAGTGTTGAAACGGAGTGACGACGCTCGGGCGCTGCTGCGGCGGTTGTACACGACACCTGTGAACCTGAGGCCGGATACTCAGGCGAAGACATTGACGGTGGAAGTGCACCGGATGGGCAGCGCGGTGCAGGATGCCGCCATCGCCCACCTGTGCGAAATCCTGACCGAAACAGAAACGCTCTTTCCGACCACCGACCTCCGCCTCATCTACCGCCAAGTAGGCTCAGGGTAGTTCCATGGGAGGTCAGGAGTTCTGAGGCTGCGTGCCCCCACGCGGCGGTCCATGATCCGCGCCGGGTGAGGGCACCCGGCCTACACGACTGTTACGACGCGCAAGGCGGCCGACGCCGTTCGACGATCCAACGGAGGAAGGTGGCGATGGCGAGGATGGGGGTCAGGATGACGGTTCCGAACCAGGCGAGCATGTAGGCGGCGGCTCGCATCATGGCGCCTTGGGGCGAGTAACCCTCGGGGACGGTTCCGGAAAGGATGGTGACCATCTCGCGCCAGCCGAGGAGGTGGAACACGAGGAGCAGGACGGCCGGCAACAAGGCGCGGCTGAGCCAGGCGCGTGCGAACGCGGGAGACGGGGAAGCCACTGCTGTGGATGGGTCAGGCATCAGGAAAGCATGGCTGTCTGGAAGCGTCCGATCAGCCCGTGAAGTTGATTGCCGGTGGGAGCGGGAGCGGGCTTTCGCACATGGGATTGGACCGGCAGGCGGATGCGGAGTCCGGAGGGGTGCCCATGGTGTCGTTGGAGCGGCGGCGGCTGCGGTGAACCGTTGGCTTTGGGGAGGCGATGGACGTTCATCGGGGGGTGGATTCGCTGGGATTCGCGGACTCGGAAAGCGGCTTGGACGGGGAGGCAGGGTTGCGCAGTCGGGACGTGACGTGATCCCAAAGCGGGCCGAGCACGGCCGAATAAAGCAGGACGGCATCGCCCACCTGATTGCTGGCCGAATACTGCAACCGGTCGTCGCGGGTGGTTGGGAACGCGGCAAAGTCGAGAGTGGTTCGGAGTTTCTGGAAGTACTCGTGGTCGCCGAACGAGGCCGCGGCGATGAAGGCCATGCCACTGCCGCCGGCGCTCACGTCGAGCAAGGGGATCACGGCGCCGGAATCGATGTCGCCGGGACTGCGCCAGGACGTCGGCCATTCCCGCGACCAGGAGAACCCCAGCAGCGTCCGGCCCAGTTCGCTGCGGGCGCGACGGAATTGATCCTCGGCGAAGGCCGGATCGACCAGGCGCAGGAAGTGCGCGGCGGCCCAGATCGACGAGCCTTCGGGACCGTCGAGATGGACGCTGTCCGTCGTGAAGCTGGACACGAGCAAGCCGGTCTTCGGTTCGACCAGACGTTGCCGTGCCATCGCCACCCAGGACTCACAGAGCGCACGGTGGTCGGTGCCGTCCACTGCGTCCGCACAACGCAGGGCGGCGAGCGCGATCGCATGATCGAAGGTCCAGCATTCGTTCGGATAGCTCTCGGCCACCGGATGCGGCCCCGGTTTCAGGCGGGCGGCGATCTCCCGGATGCGGAGGTCCAGTTCCGGCTTCAGCTCGCGTCGTTCGGCGACGAGGCGACGGGCTGCGATCATGATCGCGATCTCGGAGTCGATGAACAGGCTTCGGGCGGGCTTCTGGACGAATTCGCGGGCACGTGCGTACGGCATCAGGAAAACGTACATTCCCTGGTCCCGTTCGAGGCGGAGGGTTTCGTCGATGAGGGTGTCGATGATGCCAAGCCAGCGGTCGCGGGATGCCGGCTCGCGCAGGGACATTTCGGCGAGGGCGAGTGCGAGGAAGGTGCGTCCCATGAAATCCCACTCCGCGTTGCTGCGGCGCATCCGGTCGAGTTCGCGCTTCCGGGCCTGAGGATCGGTCCAGACGTGGACATGCCTTGCAGCGAGTGCCGTGATCCACGGCGACAGGCCGGAGGAAGTCGGGAGAAGGGATGCCTGGCCGGGCCGGAAGCACAGATGGACGATCGGCAGCCAGATCGCCGTGGCGGCGAGCAGGCATCCGACCGAAATCCAACGGCTCCGGGAGCGTGACGTCACGCAGGGTTGGACTCCGGGCCCGGAGATTTGTTTCGACGGGAACCGGGAAAGTGGGTGGGGAAAAGACCGGGGCTGGGGGAGGTGCCAGTATCCATGGTTCCAACTGCCTTTTCGAGGTTCACGTGTTCGTCGCGTACGCCGGAGGCGTTACAGCCGATAGCCCCGGGTTGGCGCGTCAGCGCCTACCCGGGGATGACGTGGAAACATCGATCCGTACCCCGGCAGGGGTACGAAGGGGCCGGATCGCGTAAGGACCCGGGATCATCGACTCCGCCGGGAATCGGGGAAGGGCGCGCAGGCTTCAACCCCTGCCGGGGTAGGTGTGGAAATGGGGCGTCGAACCCGGGGTTGCTTCGCACCCCGGGCTACCGGCTGCAACGCCTCCGGCGTTTTTCCGTGTTGGCGAGGCGGCCGCGAGACAGGACTCACCCAGCCTCTTGACGGCTACCTGTTGACCCGCCTCCTCAGATCGTTGACCCGGCTCCGTGGTCTGGGAACTGGGATCTTGCATCGGCTCAACTGCCCTTTCGGGCGACGACGAAGGCGTTGAACAGGCCGAATTTCAGGGGCGTGGCATTGAACAGCCACTGCAGCGCCGCCGGCACGTAACGGTCGGTGCACTCGATCCGCTCGATGGTGGTTCCGTTCCGGCGCAGGAAGAACGCGATGTCGAGGGAGTTGGTGCAGACGATGGCGTCGTCGTCCGGGGTGAACGGTTCCTTGATGATCGGCGTCATCCGCTCGAAGCGGACCTTCTCGGGTTCGCCTTGCATCCGGCGGCGCCGGTCGAGGAGCGCGTGCAGGTTGCGCCACTTGTTGCCGATGCCCCGCATGCGGGGGTGGTAGTCCCGGAATCCTAGGAAGCGGAGGAAGTTCGGGCTGCTGAGCACGATCCGGCCACCGGGACGGCAAACACGAACCGCCTCGCGGATGAAGTCCTCGGGATCCTCGACATGCTCGACGACATTGAGGGCGCCGACGGTGTCGAAGTGATTGTCGGGATACGGGAGGTGCCCGCCGTCGTAGAGGAGACAGCGGTCGGTGAAGGAGCGGGTCCGCTCGATGTTGGGAGCGGCGACGTCGACGCCGTGGGCTTCGAAGCCTTCGCGGGTCAGGGTGGCGACGACCTGGCCGACGCCGCAGCCGATGTCGAGCAGCCGGCCACCGGGGCGCGATGGTCGGAGCGTGTCGGTGAACTTCGCGTAGAACGCGGCGTCCCAACCGGCGAGGATGTCGGCGTAGGCGTCGTCGTTGCGGACGTGGTCGAGGTGACTGGGAGACCTGGGAGTCATGGGGGCGTCGGGCCGGTCAGGGGGCCTTGGTTTCGGCCGGCTTTGGCGCGAGGAAGGCGAGGCCGAGAAGCAACAGGGCTCCGACGGCGACCGCGGAGAGGGTGATGGTCAAGGCACCGTGCGGCGGGTCGAACCGGAACTCGACCGTGTGTTCGCCGGCGGGCAGGGCGACGCCGCGCATGATGAAGTTGGCGCGGAGGACGGGAGCGGGTTTGCCGTCGACGGTGGCATGCCAGTGTTCGTGCCAGCGATCGTTGAGGAGCAGGATTCCGGCCTGGGGAGCCTTGGCCTGGACGACGACGTGGCGGGGCTTGAACGAACGGATGGTGGCCTCGCCGCGGGGCGATTCAGTCGAGGCCGTGATCCCGGCCGGGGCCTCGGACAGGACGACCTCGCGGGTGGGGTCGAAGACGGGATCCACGATCCGTGCCATTGCTCCGGAGTCATTCGTCTCGACCGACCAGCGGGTGAGCACCGTGGCGCGGGGCAGGGCGCCGCTGAACTCGAAGACCGCGTAGGGGCCGTTGGTGGAGATCGCGGCGGTGTGGCTCTCGGGTCGGTTGAACTCCTTCTCCGTGATGCCCGGCTTCGGCTGGAGGGCGAAGGGGAGGATCGGGTTGAAACGGCCGCCCGGCGGGGCGAAGGCGGCGTCGAGCTGGGGCCCGATGGGCAGGGCACCCAGGACGTACCGGGTAGCGGTCAATTGCCACAGGCGGCCGATGCGTTTCGGGTCGAGGGCTCCGTCCGCTCCTTCGAATCCCTTGAGGTAGGCAGCATCGAGGATCGGCGTACGCGGCATCTGGATGATGTCGAGCGTCGGGATGCGGTAGAACTGGAAGTGATGCTCGATCCAGAGGTTGTGGACGGCGGGCAGGTAGCTGTCCTCGCGGGCCGTCAGCATGCTGCGGCCGATCGGGTAGACCCGGGCGGTGACGCGGGAGTGGTCGGCGGTGACGGCCTGCAGCTTCTCGATGACGGGGTTGGTCTGGTACTTCCAGCCCTTGTCATAGAACTGGACCCAGGGGATGTCCGCGCGGAAAAGGTCAACGGCGACCAGCAGGCCGACGATCCAGAGGGCCCGGGAAGACTGCTGGAATCCGCGTGAGACGATCAGGAGGACGACGAACAGCCCGGCCCCGAGGAAGGCAACGGCGGTCCAGACCTCGAGCAGGCTGAACCGGAGGACGGACTTGGCCTCGTCGCCCTTGAATCCGGCCGCATTGATGTTGGCGAGGATCGAGGAACCGGAGACGGAATAGAGCAGTGCGCTCCCGACGGCGGCGACCGCGATGCCGACGGCGAGCTTCTTGCAAAGGGCATCGAATCCGGTGGCGCGGGCCCACCAGAGCTGGAGTTGGCCGATCATTCCGATGGATTTGAAACTCTGGCCGGCCTGGGCGAGGTAGGCCCGGCAGAGGCCTTCGAGCCCATGGGCGAAGAGGACGAGCACGCTGATGTGGAGCGCGTGCAGGTATTTCATCGGAATGCGGATGGTCGAGAGGAAGGGCAGGGCGAAGACGATCTTGAACAGGGGGAAGAACCGCCCGTAGGCGAGCAGTAGGGAAAGCAACGCGGCACTGGTCCAGAACCAGATGCGCCGACGTTCGGCCTCGGAGAAGGGTGAACCGGATGCCTTGGACAGGGAACGGGCGACGGCCCAGCCGGCGATGAGCAGGACGAGGATTCCGACGTACTCACCCGAACCGGAGAATCGCGCCTGCGGCGTGCCGTCGGCTCCCACATTGCCCCAATACGCGCCGCCGTCCGGTGAATCCATCCGGTACCCGAGTACGCCCGGCACGGCGAGCCGGATGGTCTCGAGCTTCGGGAAGCTCCAGCCGGTGATGTAGTCCCAGCGTTCGGCGGTGGATTGGCTCTGGGCGTCCATTCCCTGCACGCCCTTGATCGCAAACCCGGTCAGGGACTGGACGCTCTGGGCTCCGATCCATCCAGCGGTCACGGCGACGAGGGCGAGTTGGGCGAGCCCGGCGACCAGGCCCGCCGGCTTGCGGTTGGGATTGGCAAAGGCCTCCCAGGCCACCGACGCAGCGACGTAGAGGCTGAGGATGGCGCCGACGTCCGCGCCCTCGGTGACGTTCAGGCCGACGGCGAAGCCGGCGAGGATGACCCGGGCCCATTGTCTCCACCCGCCGGGACCGGGCTGGAGGGCACCCAGAGCGAGCAGGACGAAGCCGAAGGCGAAGCACTTGGCGGAAAGGCCCCAGCAGGCGTAGGAGAAGGCGTTGGAGTTCAGGGCGGCGGCGATGCCGGTGATGAGGCCCACCGCTGGGTGAAAGCCCGACCTTCGGCAGTAGAACCACGCGGACACCCCGAGGAAGAGCAGGCCGACGAGTGCATGCCACTTGGCGAATGCCGTCGGGGAGCCCAGGGCGAAGAAGGTGGCCTGGCTCGGGCCGACGAACGCGTCGATCTCCTGCTTGCCCACCCAGTTGAGGTCACGCCAGTGGCCGGTGAAGGCTTCGTGGGCGGTGTCGGCTTGGGCGTTCAGCAATCCGAAGGGGGTGTCGTTCGCGAAAAGGATCTTCGAAGTAGAGAAGCCGCCGCGGAACAGGATCAGCAGCGGGAGCGCGATCAGCCCGAGGGCGATGAGGAAGGGGCGCAGGGATGCGAGGATCCGGTTCATGATGTCGGGGCGGAGGCTGCGACATCCCCGGGGAATCTTCCAGCGGGTTGTCGGGGGCGCACCTGGCCAGGCCCCAGCTTGACACTGCCCCCGAGCCAATCGGGGCGGCAACGTCCTCGTTGCCCTCCCAGGCCCATTTCCAAGGCAACGAGGACGTCGCCACCCCGTTCCCATTCTCAGACGGGGGCAGGAACGAAAAAGGGGCCGGCAGATTGCCGGCCCCGGAAATCAGAGGCGCCCACTCCGGGACGCCTGTGGATCAGCGAAGGAACCGCCGCCAGGCACCGAGACCGAGCAGCGCTGCGCCCACGGCGACCGCGTAGGTCTCGGGTTCAGGCACGGGGGTGATGCTGGGGGCGACGAACTCGGCGAGCGGGGTCACGGCGAAACTGTCGAAGATCACCGAGTCTCCCAAGGAGCCGTTGAGGTCCATGATCGCACGCGCACCGATGACCATGTCAAAGGGAGCGGTGAACGTCTCGTAGCCGAACTGCCACCCTGCGGAATAGGTCTTGTCGAAGAGGACGTGGACGTCACCCGCCACATCCCAAAGGTCGAGGTAGATATTGGAGGTCGTGCCCGGGGAGACCTTGGCGAACCCGCTGATCACATAGGATTGTCCACCGGTTACGTTCATCACGTTGTTCCAGATCAGGCCAGTGCCCGGGCCTTCAAAGGGACTCGTGATGGTGACCTGTCCGCCGTTGCCGACGGCGCCACCGGCGACGACGGCAGCCGAGGCCGAGCCTTGGAACGGCGGGGCAAAGAAGATGCCGCCCGTTCCGGAGTAGCCCCCGGGTGCAATGGCCCCGGGCGCGGTGTTGAATTCGAAATCCGGGATCGTGGTGTAGGAACCGGTTCCGGTGTTCGGGTTGTAGATGATGGCTGCGGACAGCGATGCCGATAGGCACGCCGAAGCGGCGAGCGCTGAAAGCTTCAGGTAGATGCGGTTGCTCATGGTGCAGTCTTCCTTGTCTGAGGTTGGCTGGCCGCGCAAGGGGAATGTGGCGCGTAGCAGGTTTTTGGGCAGGGAGTTGCAGATGCTTGCGTTTTCGGAGTGATGCTGGCCCCCGGAGTAGCGCCCTATCGCACTTGTTGGAATCGCGGGGCCGCTGTGAGCCTGAAAACGGCAGTTGGGTTATCCACCGATTGGGGTCCGGTTGGCTCAGGGGAAAGCAGTTCGCCATCCATGCCGTATCGCTGGGGATTGATGCGTCGGCTGCCCGGCAGATCCTGCGCGGGGTCGGGGTGCCTCGAGACGACCTGGTCGTCGTCCACGACACGGGCAGTGCCGGGGTGGGTGTTCGGGTCGCGTGGGAACCTGGGGCAGGGGTGTCAAGGCTGTTGACCGGCCATCGGGATTGGCCCTAAAAGAAACGTGCTCCCCTCAATTCAGTTCAACTGCCTATGAATTCTTCATTCAGGGTGTGGTGGACCTTCCTTGCCTTGTGCTCGGCCACCCTACTTCGTACCCACGCCGGCATCCTGTTTCCCGACCCGCCAGGGGGCTGGACCTATTCCTTTCATGGCGATCAGGCGACCGCCGGCGCTGCAGGCTCCGGCTTCACTTCGCTCGACGGCACATGGAGCCACGACAACGGCTCAGACGAATGGGATGGCTCGGCACCTGGTGGTGTGTTTGGAGCCGGGAATCGACCGGGTGGCGTCGGGACGTTCACCGAAGGTGGCCTGAAGTTCCTGCGTATCCAGGACCCGGGCGATCCACGGGACTTTGCCTACGGGGATCCCGGATCGAACCGGAAGATCTATCTCGGGCACGACATGTCCCTGAATGGCGCTTCCGAAACCCAGCTCGATGACGGCATCACGTTGTCGTTCCGCGCGCGCATCCCGACACCGGGCAAATCGACGAGCCCGCTCGACCCCCTCCATCGCGACGGGCAGGGCGCGGCGGGAGTCCAGCCGTATCCGGCAGATGGTGACGGCTATGTGACGAGCGACGGCGGGAAGGGCAATTTCGTGCTCAAGCAGTCGAGTGGCGGCGCGATCGCGTTTTCGCTCAGCACGCTGAACGACACGGCGGGCGGCGATCCGAACGGTGCCAAGGCCAACTTCCGTGGCCTGACGATGAACGAGTTCGCCGGGAACGCCATCAGCGGCAACGTGAACTTCGGCCAGGGCACGGGAACGAACGTCATCGCCTTCGATCCCACCGATTGGCACGAGTTCTGGATCGTGATCCGGAAGGACCCGGCCAACATTGGAACCCACCAGGCGTACATCTATCTCGATGGCTCGCTGGTTCCGACGGTGTTCCGGATCACCGCGGGCAATGGAAGCGACTACACCGGGTTCACGTACCTCGCGATCGGCTCGACGGCGACCCCGCAGAACTCGGCTCTCGATGTCGACTTCGTCTCCTACAAGCTCGGCGCGAACTTCCCTCCTGGCTTTGCCGAGCCGGCCGGGGGATGGACCTACACCTTTGGCGGCGATCAGGCGGTTGCCGGCGCTGCGGGTTCCGGATTCACCTCCCTCGACGGCACGTGGAGTCACGACAACGGGTCCGATGAATGGGATGGATCGGCGCCCGGCGGTGCCTTCGGCGCGGCCAATCGGCCTGGAGGCGTGGGCACGTTTGATGAAGGCGGCGTGAAGTTCCTGCGCATCCAGGACACCGGCGATCCTCGGGACTACAGCTACGGGGACCCGGGTTCCAACCGCAAGCTCTACCTCGGGCACGACATGTCCCAGAACGGCGCGTCCGAGACGCAACTCGACGACGGCATCACCCTCTCGTTCCGGGCGCGCATTCCGACGCCGTCCAAGTCCACCAGTCCGATCGATCCGCTCCATCGCGACGGTCAGGGCGCCGCGGGAGTCCAGCCGTATCCGGCCGATGGCGATGGCTATGTGACGAGTGACGGTGGCAAGGGCAACTTCGTGCTGAAACAGTCCAGTGGCGGCGCGATTGCGTTCTCCTTGAGCACGCTGAACGACACGGCGGGTGGCGATCCCAACGGTGCGAAGGCCAACTTCCGCGGCCTGACGATGAACGAGTTCGCGGGCAACGCCGTGAGCGGCAACGTGAACTTCGGCCAGGGCACGGGAACCAACGTCATCGCGTTCGACCCGACGGACTGGCACACGTTCTGGATCGTGATCCGGAAGGATCCGGCGAACATCGGTACGCATCAGGCATTCATCTACCTGGACGGCAACTTCGAGCCGACCGTGTTCAAGGTTACGGCGGGCAACGGCAGCGACTATACGGGTTTCAGCTACTTGGCCATCGGTTCGACCGCGACACCGCAGAACTCCGCCCTCGATGTCGACTTCGTCTCGTACAAGCTGGGTGCCCACTTCCCCGGCAACGCGATCGACAGCCTTCCGCCGGAGATTGCGGACGTGAAGCCCGCCCAGAACGCCACCTTCCAGGCAGCGGCCGACGGGTTGACCTTCAACGCCACGACGCAGGGCAACAACGAACTCAACGCGCCGGGATTCTCCTTGGTGCTGAACGGCCAGGACGTCAGCAGCAGCATCATCCTGGGCGGGACACCCCAGGCCCGCACGGCCCGGTACTCCGGCCTGCAGGCCAATACCGTCTATCGCGGCCAGATCATCGTCCGGGACCAGTTCGGCCGCGGCTCCACCAACCGCCTCGCCTTCGACACCTTCGTCGACGGCCCGGCGGTCGTGATCGAGGCCGAGGACTACAACTTCGGCAACGGCCAGTTCGTGAACAACCCGACCGCAGACGCGCTGCGGGAGCAGGTGGGTACGCAAGGCGTGGATTACCGGGACACGACGGCAGCCACCTCGGGTGGGACCTACCGCTCGGCGGATGGTGTCCTCACGGCCAATTCCCCGGACTACCTCCGCAAGAAATACGCGGACCTGTTGCTGGTGGAGACCCAGGTCGCCGGCGTGCAGTCGGGTGAGTGGTTGAACTATACGCGGAACTATCCCGCGGGCCGGTACAACCTTCTCGTGCGCGCCGGAAGCGCCGGAGCCCAAGCCCTCCGCGTCGACCGTGTCACAGGCGATGCGACACAACCGGGGCAGTCGCTCGCGCTCCTCGGGGTGGCGGGCATTCCCAATACCGGGAGTGCGAACGCCTTCACCTACGGCGTGCTCTCCGACGTTCTGGGCAACCCGGTTTCGCTCAGCCTCAATGGCAGCACGACACTTCGCGTGACAGCCCTCGGTGCGGCGGACAACCTGAGCCTGAATTACCTCGTGCTCGCGCCCGCTTCCGCACCCGCCGCACCGCAGGTCGTCGGCGTTCCGGGTGCCGGGGCAACGGGCGTGCTGCCGTCGGCAGCCATCGTCGTCACCGTCCTCGACGGTCCGACGGCGGTTGCACCCGCCTCGGTCCGGTTGTTCGTCGACGGAGCGGATGTCACGTCCGCGAGCACCGTGACCGACCTGCCGGAGGGGGTTGCGCTGCGGCACGTTCCCAGCCGGTTCTTCGCAGGGGGCTCGGTACATACGCTCAAGGTGACCCACCCGGGCGGCGAAGCCTCATGGTCCTTCTCGGTGGCCTCGCTGCCCACGATTCCGACCTGGTGGTCGACGCCCCTCTCCTCCGTGTCCGGCAGGCCGCGTGGTTTCACGGGTCGCATCCATCAGGCCGGCGAGGGAGCGGATGGCAACATCCTCCCGAACGAGGTGGACCGGGCGATCCGCCAACTGGCGGGCCAGATCAACAACCCGGCGACCGGCGCTCCCTTCGCGAACCAGGCCGCGGGCCCGGACGGGCAGGGCGGCTTCACTGCCGATCTGATCAACTTCAACGAATTCGGGACCGACGAAGGCATGCCGGGCGACCTGCCATTCCCGAACCTCGACCCCGGTGACCAGAATTACATCGCGATGCAGGTGAACACCTACGTCGAGCTCCCGGCGGGCGTCCATCGACTGGGGGTTGCGTGCGACGACGGATTCATCGTCTATGCCGGGCCGGCGGCGGGCAACACGCCCCTGACGCTGGGGGTGCGAAGCCCGGGTGGCGGCACGGTTCCGTTCCCGTTCGACTTCGTTGTGGAGCAGGCGGGTGTCTACGCGCTCAAGCTCCTGTTCTTCGAAGGGTCGGGCGGCGCGGACATCGAGTGGTACTCGGAGAATCCGGAGACGGGCGACCGTCTCCTGCTGAATGCCGAGGGTTCGTTCCGCGCCTTCCAGACACGACAGGGCGACGGTTCCGCGGTGCCTCCGGGACCGACGGTCTCGGGCACGCCGCCGGCCGGATTTGCCGGGCCGGTGCTGACAGGCATCGCGGTGAATGCCGCGACGAAGACCATCACGGCGGACATGCCGGCGGGAAGCGAGCAGGGCTACCTGACGATCACTCCGGCCGTCGTCGTGAAGACGGTGACGGTGGTCGGCAACAAGCTCGTCATCACGTACGAATAGGAACGTAAGGATCCAGATCGGTTCGCAAGGGGCCGGGCGACTTCGCCCGGCCCCGACACCGAAGCGGGCCGATTGTAGGCCGCGTGCCCCCACGCGGCGCGTCCTCAACCCCGCCGGGTGAGGGCACCCGGCCTGCAAGCTGCGGGCGACGAGTCCTGTAGGCCGCGTGCCCCCACGCGGCGCGCCCTCAATCCCGCCGGGTGAGGGCGCCCGGCCTTCAACTGGGGCTGGGAACCCGTGCTGCAACTGGCTTGAATGGCGGGCAACGCATGCCTGTACGCGCCGTCATTGATGTGGGAACAAACTCGGTGAAGGTCCTCCTCGCCGACGTGGAAGCCGGGGTGGTCACGCCCCTTTGGGAAACGAGTGAACAGACCCGATTGGGACGGGGCTTCTACGAGACCCACCGCCTGCAGTCGGAACCGATCGCCGCGACCGCGGCTGCGGTTGCGCGATTCGCGGGCGAGGCCCGCAGTCGAGGCGCAGTCCACGTGCGCGTGGTGGCCACCAGCGCAGCCCGGGATGCCGTGAACCGGGAGGACCTCCTCGCCGCCATCCGCTCGGCGTCCGGCCTCGAGACCGAGGTGATCTCGGGCGAACAGGAGGCCGAGTGGGGCTTTCGCGGAGTCATGACCGATCCGGCCTATTCCAACCGCCCGATACTCATCATGGATGTCGGCGGCGGCAGCACCGAGTTCATCCTCGGCCAGCGGGGCCAGGTGACGTTCCGCCAGAGCTTCAAGCTGGGATCGGTCCGGTTGCACGAACGCTTCCAGCCCTCGGATCCACCCTCGGCCCCGGAGTTGGCGACGCTGCGGGGTTGGCTGGATCAGTTCCTGAAGCACGAGGTCGTTCCAGGCCTCACCGCCGCCATCGCCGGAGGCGAAGCCCCGGAACGGATCGTCGGCGTCGGTGGGACGACGGCCATCCTTGCCTTGATGGAGGCGAAGGCGGAGCGGTTTGACCGGGAGTTGGTCGAGAAGGCCCGGTTTGATCGGGGGCGGCTGGCCAGCTTGCTGGACGAACTCTGGATGGAACCATTGCCGGTCCGCCGCCAGCGGGTGGGCCTCCCTCCCGAGCGGGCAGATGTGATCGTGTTCGGCACGTCGATCTACGACGCCGCCCTGCGGGTTCTCGACATCGCCGAACTCGGCGTCAGCACCCGCGGACTTCGATACGCAGCCCTCCTCGACAAGGATGCCCATGAATGAGGCGGTGCGGGCCGCGCTCCGGCAGGGCGTGGCAGACCTGATGGCCCGGTACGAGACCGAGCCCGTGCACGTGTTCCATGTGCGCGACCTGGGCGTGACGCTCTTTGATGAACTCGCCGCCGATCATGGCCTGACCTCCTCAGACCGCGCGATCCTCGACGCCGCCTGCTGCCTCCACGACATCGGCTGGGCCGTCACCCAACCCGACGGGAAATCGCATCACAAGGAATCGGCCCGCTTGATCCGCGAGTTCGCCTGGACCGGGGTTCCGCGCCCGGCGGTCGAATGGGTGGCGCTGGTCGCGCGGTATCATCGGAAGGCCATCCCGTCCGAGACGGATCACGACGACTTCGCCCGGCAGGCCCTCGACGATCGGCGTCGGATCCGGTGGCTGGCCGGATTGCTGCGGGTGGCCGATGGATTGGACCGGCGGCACATCCAGGCCGTGGAGACCGTACGGGCGTCGCGATCCGGGAAGACCCTTCGGATCCGCGTGAACGGGGTCGATGGATTGGAAGCCGAGATCCTCGGGGCCCGGAAGAAGGCCGACCTGTTGGAGGAGGTGTCGGGGTGCGAGGTGGTCGTCGGAGTTTGAATCTGAAAGCGGCAGTTGGATCCGCAGATGGCGCAGATGACGCAGATAATGAGGAGCTTGGATCGGGCGTGCCCTTCACCCGCAAGGTGACGTCTGCACGAGCCCCCTTGCTGGCATTTCTGCCCTTCTATCTGCGCAATCGGCGCCATCTGCGGATGAATGAACTGCCGATTCTGGGTTGAATTGTGAAGATTCAGGCTTCAAGGGGGCAACCCGCCTCCTGCTGGCTACAGGTGGCGGACGAGGTCACGAGGCTGGCCATGGGGAAAGTTCCCAGTTGCCAGTCGTTGTTGGCTGGAAGATGCGGATTCGCCGTTCGGCACGGCGGCGTTTCATTTCGTGGGTTCGTCGCTTGCGCCGGAGGCGTTGCAGCCGATAGCCAATACGGGTTGGCGCGTCAGCGCCTTCCTGGGGAAGACGTGGAAAAATCCATCCGTACCCCGGCAGGGGTGCGAAGGGGCCGGATCGCGTAGGAGCCCAGGATCACGGACCCCGCCGCGAATCAAGGAAGGCCGCGCCCGCTTCAACCCCTGCCGGGGTAGATCTCGAAAGGGGGCGTTTGACCCGGGGTTGCTTCGCACCCCGGGCGACCGGCTGCAACGCGTCCGGCGTTTGGGCAGGTGGTGGTTCTCCAGCGCTTGGCTTCGTGGCTCTCCGGACCAAGGGGCTGATAACCATGGCTGCCCAATCCAGAAACCGCTTGGGCGGCTGACCTCACGTCGTCGGCTACGGGGGGGTGAGGCGGTAGAACAAGGCAGAGCGGTTGGGGTCGGGGCTGACGTCGATGTACACGCCGTTGGTACTTACGCCTACCAGCTGTACGAAGGTCCAGTCGTTGAGATTGGTGGACTCCTGCAAGGTGAGGATCGGGAGTCCGGGCGCGCGGACCCAGAGCCGGGGCGTTGGGGCGTTGGTCAGGTCCCATCGCAATTCGATCGGGCCGAAGGAAGCGAGACGGATCGTGGGACTCACGGTTGTCTGCCAGGCATTGGAGGCGCGGAGGCTGTAGAAGGACTCCAGGGCCGGTCCGACAGGTGCGAGCACGAGGGTGGCATTGGTCTGGCCTTCAATGGGGCGGTCGTTCGCGAGCCACTGGTACGATATCGGCCCCAGACCCTGGACGGACGGTTGAAGTCGGACTTCATCGCCGACCTGGGCGGAAAGGACGGTGGGCGCCAGCGGGGAAGCGAACACCGGGCTCCGGGTCAGCGCGGCCGAGCCATCGAGGTTGGCGAAGACGGCGACGACATTGCTGAGGCCGGTGGGAACGTTCGCCTGGCCGCGGGTGTTGGATCCCCACGCCACGACGGTGCCGTTGGTGCGGAGCCCCAATCCGTGGCCGGTCCCGATGGCCATCGAGACGAGGTTCGAGATGGAGGTGACGGGCGCCGGCACGGCACCCCAGCTGAGCAGGCGGAGATCGGAACGCAGGGCGATGCCACCGCGTGGATAGGCGGCGATGGCGATGATGTTGGAGACGGAGCTTGGAACTGGAACCGCCAGGTTCGGACCCCAGGAGACCACGGTGCCGTCGCGACGCAGGCCGAGGTTGTGGCCGGACCGGGCGGCGATGGCGACGAGGTTGGTGGCGACGGCGGGGATGTTGGTCCGGCCTTGGGTCACGGTGCCCCAGTTGACGGGCATGCCGTTGTCGAGCAGGGCAACGACATGCTGGGCACCGGCGGCGATGGCGACAGCGCGGCCGAGGTCGGGCGGGATGTTGAGGACGCCACCGTCCGGGTAGCCCCAGCCGCGAAGGGTGCCGTCGGAGCGGAGTGCGATGACGTACGTCGCGCCGGCGGCGAGGCTGACGACATCATGGAGGTCTGCCGGTGCGGCCAGCTCGGGGAAGTCGCCGTTGATCCAGCTGCGGACGGTGCCGTTGGTGAGGAGGGCATGGGCGTGGTTTCCGCCGATCGCGAAGTCCTGGACGATGCCGAAATCCATCGGAGGCCGGGGTTGTCCCCAGGTGACGATGGCGCCGGGACCGTTGCCGGGACGGACGACGAGTTGCATGAGGCCGGAGATCGCCTCGCCCAGATGGTTGGACAGGTAGAGGGTATAGGTGCCGGCGTCGTTGGTGGACAGGGTCGTGAAGGAGAGGGTGGTGTTGGTCGCCCCGGGAATGTCGGTGCCATTCCTCTTCCACTGCCGCAGGAGCGGTTCGGAGCCGGCGATGGCTGGAGACCACGCGAAGGGGACGCCGGCATTGGCGAGGCGCCAGCCTTCCTGCTCGAGGATGCGCGGTTCCGACGGTGCGACTGAAACCCGGAACGTCTGCCCGCGGGAGGTTCCGACGGCGTTCGCTGCTTCAAGTTGCCAGCGTCCGGCGTCCGCCACGGCAATGGCCGCCAGGAACAACGTGGCGTTGGTCTGGCCGGGACGGGGTTGGTCTTCGTGGAACCACTGGTAGCGGATCGGATCCGTTCCGCGGGCCGACGAAGCGACGCGCAGCGGGGCACCTTCGAGGACGGTGAGCGCGTTGGTCTGCGGCTCCTGGATGCGTGGCTCGGAGGGAATGATTCCCACGGGATTCGGGGCACTGCGGAATGGGCCGAAGGGGTTTTCAACCTCCAGCTCGTAGAGGCCCGCGGCCCCAGCCTGCAAGTTGGAGAGGGTGAGCGTCGGACGGGTGGCCCCGGCAATGGCGCGACCGCGGAAGTACCACTGGTATCGGAGCGGCTCGGATCCGTAGACGATGGGGCGAAGCACCAGATCCTCGCCGGCGGCGGGGAACTGGGGCGGCAGCGCGACGACTTCAGGTGGGCCTGCGATCGTGATCACCACCGGCGCGCTGGTGACGGAGCCGCGATCGTTGGAGGCGATGAGCGAGTAGGCACCGCCGTGGATGTGGCGAACCGGTTCGACGGCGAAGCTGGCGTTGGTGCGCCCGGGCAGGGGCACGTCGTTGCGGAGCCATTGGTAGCGGACCGGTGAAGCCGACGAGACATCCAGGCCGAGCAAGAGCGAGGAGCCCAGGAAGGCGGTGGCGGGCTCGGTTCCTCCGTGGATGAAGGGGGCATCGCTGAAGGCAAGGGCAGTGCCGATGCCACCGGCGAGAAGGCGGGCGCGGGTCAGTCCCGGTGCCCACTCCGCCCAGGCGTCCGCCTGCGCACGGCTCGAAGCCCAGACGCGTCCCTCGGTTGTGCGGGCAAGAAGCAGATTGTCAGACGCAGCCACCTCCTCGATCGCTCCGCCGGCGGGCACTGGCGGGAGGTCGATCGATGTGCCGTCGCGAGACAGGATCCGGACGGAACCATTCTGTCGCAGGACGCCGAGGAAATCGCTGCCCGCCGTGATGGCGACGGCGTCCATGGGTTCGAAGACGGCGGGCAAAGCGGGATTGAACTGGTCCCAGTACCAGACCGATCCGTCTTCCCTCAGGGCGCCGGCGATGACTCCGTAGGCTGCGATGGCGGCGACGCTGTCGAGGTTGGGCGGGAAGGTGTCGTTGTAGGGCCAGCTGACGAGGTCGCCGTTGGCCCGGAGTGCGAGATTGAACCGATCTGCGGCCGCGACTTCGACGACGTGGTCCAGTCCGGCCGGGACGAGATGCTGGCCGTGATCAGCCCAGCTCTTGTCGCGCCAGGCGCGCACCGTGCCGTCATCGAGCAGCACGACTGCATGGGTGGGTCCAATGGCGACGGCCTGGGCGTTGGAAATCCCGGGAGGCGGGGTCATGCGTTCCTGGATGATGGGAACCGATCCCCACACCACGAGGGTTCTGTCCGGTCGGATGCCGATGGCAAACCCGTCCCCGAAGTCCCATTTCATCCGGGCGTCCACGACCCTGTTGAAGCCCGGGGGAGAGGGTCTGGTGAGCTTGGCCGGGATGGCTGCGAGTGGTTCGCGGAGCGTGCGGCGCGGATCGCGGATCGAAACGCGGGCGACGCGTGACGTCACCACGCCGAAGGAGTTCGAGGCGACCAAGCGGTACTCGCCGGTGAACTCAGGGCGGATCGAGGCGATTTCCAGGATCGGACCGGTGCCCCCTTCGACCCGGTTCGTGCCCTGCCACCAGGAGAGGACCGGTGCCTCGGGGGTAAGGACTTCTGCTTCGAGTCGTACCGGTCGGCCGGACAGGCCGTGGAAAGAACCGGGTTCCCGGGTGAACATCGGAAGTCCGGAGCTGAGTTGGGCGCTGCGGCTGATGACCGAGCCGAGGCGGTTGCTGACGACGACGTGGTAGCGGCCGTCGTTCGTGGCACTCACGGCGGGCAATCGGAGGGTCGCGTTGGTCTGGCCTTCGAGCGGAAGCCCGTTGAAGTGCCACTGGAATCCGAGCGGATCGCTGCCGACGGCATCCACGGAAAGGGAGCCATCGGCCCCTCGGTTGACTGCAATCGAGCCGGGATGGCCGAGGATGCGGGGCGGTGCCTCGGTGACGGCGATGTCGATCGGGAGGCTGGTCGTGGAACCGAACTGGTTCGACGCGACGAGCCGGTACTGGCCGGCGTGCGTGGACTGGATGTTGACCAGATGGAGGACGGGGTTCGTGCTCCCCGGGATGGGTTGGCCATTGAAGAGCCACTGGACCTCGAAAGGATCGGAGCCCAGGAACGCCCGGCCGAGGGCGAGGTTGGAGCCAGCGTTGAGATTCGTGCTCCAGAACACGTCGCGTGGGACTGGCGCACGGGTGAGCCCGAAGTTCCGGCTGTTGCCGGCGGCGACGGACAGGAAACGGATGGGGTCGGGAGGGGGTTGGGCCCAGGGCGTGCCGGGCTGGCCCCAGACGAGCACGGTGCCGTCGCCGCGCAGGGCAAGGGACCAGAGCGGTCCGGCGCAGACCTGGACGATGTTGGTCGCACTGGCGGGGACCCGGGCCTGTCCATCGCTGTTGTTGCCCCAGGCGAACACGCGTCCGTCCGCACGCAGGCCGAGACCGTGCATGAACGGGCTGGCGGAGATCTGGACCGCGTTGGAGAGCGCGGTGGGGAAGGAGAAGATCCCGCTGTTGTCGATGCCCCAACCGAAGGGTCTCCCGTTCTCCTCGATGACGAGCACGGTCTGCTGGCCGGCGGAGAACGAGCGGGGCTTGAACGCGCGTGTCGGTCCGTTGAGGACGCCGAGCGTGTTGGCTCCCCACGGAATCAGGAAGCCGTCGGAGGTCAGCGCGACCGAGTGCGAATACCCGGCTGAGATTGCGACCACGTTGGTCAGCCACGCCGGAGGGTTGATGATGGCGACACCCTCGACATGGAAACCACCCCAGGCCACCGGACGGCCATCCGCCCGGAGCGCGAGGTGGAACACGTCGCCGGCCGCGATGGCGACGACATTGGAAAGTCCGGGGGGTGGCGGCGGGCTGCCGTCCCAGGTGAGGACGGTTCCGTCGGCGCGCAACGCGATCGGTCCCAGCGTCGAGGCGTCGAGTGCGACGATGTTGGTGGCGTTGGCGGGCAGGGCCATCTGGTCCGTCAGCGCCCAGCTGTAGGGTGTCCCGTTGGTGGTGCCGGCGCGCAGGGCTTGGCCGAGCCCGAGGAGCAGGGCGGCGAGCGATGAATCACGCGCGAACGAGAGGAGCGATTTCATGGACTTGGGTCGGCGAAGGGGGCGTTGGTTGGTGCGGGCTCAGTCCACGGCGATCAATCGGAAGAACGCGGTAGGTGGCAATGGGGCTGCTGGCTGCCAGGAGTGCGGGAATCCTGAGGAGAGGACGGCAGGGCTGGAATTGGTCCAGGTTCGGAGGTCCGGGCTTGCCTGGACCTCGAAGCGGTATCCCGCGGGGACCTGGAGGAGGTACGCGGGGCCCGATACGGATGGATCCGGCGCGAGCCACATCTCGGGTGGTGCGAACTGGAGGCGCTCTGAAACCGCCGAGTTGCCGATCAGGTCGCGGGCGAACAGGCGGAACCGCTGTCCAGCGGTCGTGAGGATCACCGGTCCTTCCCAGGTTCCGTCCGGGAACTGCGTGGCGGCGAGCGTCGGCAGCACATCGGGGCGGGTCTCCACGGGGATGAACTGGAAGTCGACGGCCGGACCCAGAAAACCTGGCTCCGTCGGGAATCCATCGCCGACGGTGAAGGTCTGTCCCCAGAACTCGATCCAGTCGGTGCCTTCGCCGCCGGTCGCGCCGGTGGGCATGCCGGGCGTGGGTACGTAGAGGGTCAGGTGGTAGAACGTGCCCGCCTTCAGGAGCAAGGGACGTCGTAGCGAGACCTCCTGCCATCGTCCGGGGTTGAAGTTGAACTTCGCGGCCGCAAGAACGTGCCCCTGTTCCGATCGGAGCGCTGCGTACACCCCGCCGCGGGCGCGGAGATGGCTCACCATGAGGTCGACCTTGGGACGGAAGCGCTGGCCGGCGGTGAAGCCAAACTCGGGCGTGTTGCCGTTGGGTTCGGAAGGCCCCTGGAAGAAGTGGGGTGAATCCGTCTCACGGATGATCCCGATCGCAACCCCGCCCGGGATCGAGGCGACATTGGTGCCCCGCGGATCGAGGGCGGTGAGTCGGGCATTGAAGGGGGTTCGAGGGCGAACCAACGCGGGCAGGTTGGACCATTCGAAGGCGGAGGCCTTTCCGACTCCCGGTTCGTCATCGAGAATGGTGCCGGTGGCCGAGGGCTGTTGCAGGATGGCCCCTTCGGGAAGACGCAGTTCGACTCGGAGGCTCCGGTGCCTTTCATCGCGGGCATCCGCCAACATCCGCACAAATACGAAGGCCTGCGTCTGTCCGGGCGCGAAGGTCAGGGTGCCTGAAGCTCCGATGTAATCGACGCCCGCGACGGCGTCCAGGTTCCGGGTGTTGAACTGGACTGTGACTGGCGACGTCGCCGGGGCGGAAAGCGATACCGGAAAAACCAGCGGCGGCAGGCTGGCGTTGCCCTCGGGCGAGACGGCGTCCGCGATGCGCAGTCGGGGAAACAGGGCGGCGTCGAGGCCGGAAAGGACGCTGATCGACCCGGACCAGCCGATGCGCCCGGCGAGGTCGGTGGCTGTCGCCTGGAGGACGTGGTTGCCGACGGGTGGATTCGTCCAGGTGAACTCGAACGGCGGTGAGGTCAGCGATCCGAGTTCGATTCCGTTGGCGAGGAAGGTGACCCGCTGAAGTCCGCCGGTGGATATGCCAGGGTCCGCCCCAATCCGGATCGGGATGGCTTCACCTGCCGCGAATTCAGCCAGCGGAGATGGCGACAGGATCGACGCGGAAGGCCCGGTCACCGGCACCATCCACGTCGTCATCTGGATGTCGTGGCCGATCACGGGCCCGCCGGCGAAGGGGACGGGGATCCAGTTCGCGCCGGATTGCCTCCAGATCTGCCCGCCGGGCATCGCATCGCTGCTCGAGGTCCGCAGGTTGGCTTCCTCGCCGGTGGGTGCGACGTAGCGGCACGCGACGGCGTAGGATCGGCCGGCGATGAGTTGGACCTGGTTCGAGGGAAACGCGAAGTGGAGCATGCCCACGCTGGAAGCATTGAAGGCTTCGAAAAGGGTCAGTTGGGTGGAGCCGAGGACGTTCGTGCCGGGCTTCCGGGTGACGGTGTCGACGTCGAGGATCTCAACGCGCAGGGAGTAATCGAAACGGGAACTGTTGCTTCCGCCGACCAGTTCGACCGCGACCAACCGTCCGTCGACTCCGGCCGTGAAGGTCTGGGCGATGCGGGCTGCGGTGCTGAAACTCTCGGAGCCACCTCCCGCCAGTTGCACGACGTCCCGCTCGCCCGTGGGCAGGACGTGGATCAGGACGCTCGCGCGTGCGACATCGCGGCCATCCGCAGTCTCACCGATGAATTCAACGGTATGGCTGCCTTCGGACGTGGCCGTCCAGGTGGTTTCGATCCGGCCGTCCATTGGTGCGACACGCGTGAAGGCTTCGCCGTCGATCCGGACCTGGACGGAGCGGATGGTGTTGGTGCCGGTATTGTCGATGAGATCGGCTCCGAGCCTGATCGGGGCACCGGGGGCGAAGACCTGGCGGTTGGAGGGTTTGACTTCCTGGAGCTTCGGCCGCGTCGTGACGACCACGCGCACCGGAGGCGTCTGGTATCCCCCCGGGGCGGAACCGGAAATGAAGTGCACGCCCGGCGGCGGATTGGTCCAGACCGCGTTGGCCTCACCGCCCGCCTGGGCTGCCGTTGCCAATGGTACGATCCCGCCGAGCAGAAACGTGGTCGTGGAGGGGATCGCGCCGCCGCCCTCGGAGATCCACAGGCTTCGGAGCGGGATCGGGTCGCCTTCGAGGCTCTGGAAACCGTCGACCGGCAGGGCCATCGCACCGGAATAGAATCCGCCGTCGAGTCGGGTGACGGTGATGTTGTCGAGTGACGGGAACTCGACGCCGAGGAAGTGAAGCCGGGTGACCGGGCCGGTGGCCTTCACGAAAAACCGCGGCCGGATCCAGCGGAGGTCGGATTCGACGAAGTCAAAGTGAGCCAGGAGTTGGTTGTCCCACGAAACTTCGAGTGAGTTGGGACGCCAGATCTGCTGCGGATCGAAGCGTTGCACCGAGAACTCGATGGTGTAGGCCGCGCCCGCTTCGGTGGCGAGGTCCTGGTAAAGTTCGCCCCCCAACCCGATCCACGCGCCGCCGGGCGACGGGACGTAGCCGATGTAACCGGGGTTGCCCAGCCATCCGGTGAGTTCGCCACCGAAGAAGCCCGGGTTGGTGACGAGGTTCTGGGCGCGGGCCGACAGCGTCGCCCAGACGAACAGAAGCCAGAGCCATCCTGGGAACCGCTTTGGCAAAGCGGCCACAGGTTGTAGGCGGAGGTTGGATGCGGGCATCGAGGACGTTGTCTGCCGGTCGCCCGTTCCGTTGGCAAGCGGTGAGTGGTGTTCGAGTGCGTTTTGGGCGCTGCTCCGCTTGAGAACCGGAACGGAGTGGCGACGTCCCCGTCGCCTTGGAGAACGGCATGGGAGGGCAACGAGGACGTTGCCGCTCCGGTTGACGCGGGGGCAGTTTCCAGGTGCGCCCCAGCGCTCAACGCAGCTCCACCCGGTAGAACAGGGATTCCGCGCTGAACGAGGGATCGACATCAATGTTGTTGCCATTGGTATCCACCGGGTACGAGTTGACCGGGGTCCAGATGTCCAGCGACTCCGAGCTGTAGAGCGTGAAGAATGTTCCGCGCTGCGCCCGAACCCAGAGCTGCGGTGTCAGGGAGTTGGTCAGGTTCCACCTCAGCTGGACCGCGCCTACGACGGTGAGTTGGAGAGGTGGGCTGTCGACGGTCTGCCAGGGGTTGGATGCCCGGAGGATGTAGCTGGCGTCGAGGGCGGGATCTGCCGGACCGAGATGCAGGGTACGGTTCGTCTGCCCCACGATCGGCTCACCGTTCGCCAGCCACTGGAAGCTCATGGGACCCAGGCCATGGACCGAAGGCGCCAGTCGAACTTCCTCACCGATCTCCACGTTCACCACTGTGGGCGTCCGAGGCCATCCGAAGACGGGACTGCGGGTCAGCGCTGCCGAAAACTCGTTGCGGGCGAAGACCGCGACCACGTTGCTGAGGCCGATTGGAACGGATGTCTGACCGGAGGTGTTGAAGCCCCAAGCAGCAACGGTTCCATTGGCGCGCAGACCCAGCCCATGGTTGTTGCCTCCGGCCACTGCCATCAGGTTGGTCTGGGAAGGATTGGGCGCTGGAGCACCACCCCAGGCAACAACGCGCAAGTCTGATCGCAGGGCCAGTCCACCTGCGCGGAAGGCCTGGATGGCGATGACATTGGAAGCGGATGCTGGAATCACCACGGCAGGGGAAGTGGAGCCCCACGAGACGACGATGCCGTCACGGCGCAGGCCGAGGTTTTGGCCGCCGCCCGCGGAGATGGCGATCAGGTTGGTGGCGACGGCCGGGACGTTGGTCTGGGCCGCTGGCACGAGGCCCCAGGAGACGGGCGTGCCGTTCTCGAGAAGCGCGAGCACGTGCTGGTCGCCGGCCGCGATGGCCGTTACGCGGCCGAGGCCCGGCGGAACCTTGAGGATGCGGTCGCTGCCTGGGCCCCACGTCCGCAGGCTTCCATCCGCCTTGAGGGCGATGGCAAAGCTGTTGCCCGCGGCGACGCTCACGACTTCCGCGAGATCGCTGGGGGCTGGCCGGAGCGCGCTGTCCAACGAGTGGACCGTGCCATTGGTCAGCACGGCGTGGGTTTCGTAGGCGGCCACGGCAACATCCTGGACGACGCCCAGCTCTGCCGCGCCCTGCATGCCATTTCCCCAGCCGACGACGGCACCCGGGCCATTGCCCGGCCGGGGGACGAGTTTCATGGGTTGGGACTCCGCCTGGCCCAGAGGATTGGAGAGATGCAGCGTGTAGAAGCCCCTGTCGTTGGTGGAGACGCTCGCCAGCACGAGGGTCGAGTTGGTGGCTCCGGGAATGTCCGTTCCGTCCTTCTTCCACTGGAGCTTCAGTGGGGCGGATCCGGCAACGGTCGGAGACCACGCGAAAGGATTGCCGGCATTGGCGAGCCGCCAGGTTTCCTGCTGCAGGATGCGGGGTTCACTGATCTCGACCGCCACCCCGATCGAGGAACCCTCCGAGGATCCGACCTGATTGATCGCCTGGAGCCGCCAGTTGCCGGCATCGGACGGTGTGACGGCCGACACGAACAAGGTGGCATTGGTCTGGTCCGGACGGGGTTGGTTCTCATGGAACCATTGATACCGGATCGGGGCAGTTCCCCGCACGTCGAGCGCCAGTCGCAACGGTGCGCCTTCCAGCACGGTCAGCGAAGCCGGGTTGGGATCGGGGATGCGGGGTGCGCTGGGTTGGACCCCGACCTGGAGCCCGGATCTTCGAACGGTTCCGAATCCGTTCGATACCTCGACCTCGTAGGCGCCCGCCGATTCCTCCTGGATGTCGGGCAGGCGGAGGAAGGGCTGGGTCGCCCCGGCCAGGGCTCGTCCGCCGAAGTACCATTGGTACGTCAGGGATTGAGAACCATGGATCGTGGGGCGGAGGGTGGAATCCTCGCCGGCGAGGGGCGACAGCGGCGACAGGGGATCGATCTCCGGCCGACCGTAGATGCTCACCAGGACGGGGGCGCTCGTCACCGAGCTCCGCTCGTTGGAAGCGACGACCTGATACTGGCCGGCGTCGGCGTAGCGCACGGAACGGAGCAACAGGTTGGAACGGGTCTGGGTCGGGAGCACTACACCGTCCCGAAGCCACTGGAAGCGGAGCGCGGAGGATGAAGAGACATCGAAAGCCAGCCCGTGAGTCAGGCCCGCCTGCATGGCTGCGGGGTCCTCCCTCGGGTGGATGACCGGGGCGTCGGTGAAGGCCAGGGTCGCCCCGAACCCGCTGGCCAACCGGGCCACGCGCGAGAGTCCAAACACCCACGGTTGCCACGTCCCAGGATGTGCCGGGTTGGGCATCCAGACGCTGCCGGCGGCGGTGCGGGCGAGGGGGATCCGGTCGAGGGTGGCAATCTCTGCGACGACCGGATTTCCGTCGATGGGGGGCAACACCGATACTGACCCGCCTCGGTAAAGCTGCCTCAGGGTACCGTCCCGAAGAAGGGCGAAGACCGAGGCATCGCCCGCGGCGATCGCGACGGCATCCAGGGGCTCCGTCTTGGTGGGTGACTCGGGTTCAACCACATTCCAGAGCCAGACCGAGCCATCTTCCCGAAGGACACCCACGGTGTTGGCCGACGTCGAGATCTGCGTCACCCCGTGGAGATCCAGGGGAAGTCTTCCGGCAACGGGCCAGCTCACCACTTCTCCGTTGGCCCGGAGCGCGAAACCCAGCGGTTCGGCAGCGGCAATCTCCACGACGTCCTTCAATTCCGGGGCGGGTCCCGCAGGCAGCGTGACTTCGCCATAGGTGACGTATCCCCACGACTGGACCCTTCCATCCTCGAACAATGCGATGGCGTGGGTGGGGCCGATGGCGATGGCCGTCACGTTCGAGACCATCGGAATCGCGCCTGTCTGAGGATCCCTGAGTGGGTGACTGCCCCAGGGAAGCAGTGTGCGGTCCGGCCGGATCGCGATCCCGAACCCGCTTGCTCCGCTCCGATTCATCCGGGCGTCGACGACATGGGTGAAGCCGGGTTGCCAGGCGGCGGGAAGGTCGGCCGCGATGGCGGCCAGCGGTTCGCGGAGCGGTTCGGGTGGCTTGCGGATGGACACGTGCGCGATCCGGGAAGTGACCGCCCCGAAGGAATTGGAGGCGACGAGCCGGTACTGGCCCTCGAGTTCCAGTTGGATGGAGGGGATCTCCAGCCTCGGTCCGACGACCCCCTCGACTCGGTTGGTTCCCAGCCACCACGAATAGCTCGGGGTTTCGATGGCGATGACCTCGGCCTCGAGTTGAACGGGACGGCCGGAGAGACCGTGGAAGGAGCCGGGCTCCCGATCGATCATCGGTCGGCCCGTGGTCAGCCAGATGGGGCGGCTCGGGACGCCCCAGAAAAGGTTGCTGACGATCACATGGTAGCGGCCTTCGTTCGCACTGCCCACGGAGGGAAGCGGGAGAACCGCATTGGTTCCGGAAGGAATGGGAACGCCGTTGAGGTGCCACTGGAAGGTCAGTGGATCCGAACCCGCGGCGACGACCGACAGGGAGGTGTCGGTGCCCGGAGGGAGGGCGATCGAACCGGATTGTTCGAGGATCCGGGGCGGCGTGGCCTGGACGGTGATGCTGATCCCGAAGCTGATGCCGGAGCCGAAGCGGTTCGAGGCCACGAGGCGGTAACGGCCGACGTCGGCGGCCTGGACATTCGTCAGGTTGAGGACCGGGTTGGTGCGGCCGGGCATGGGCTGGCCGTTGAAGAGCCACTGGACCTCGAACGGGTCCGACCCGATGAAGGCCTGGGTGAGAGTGATATCGGAGCCGGCGAGGAGATTGGTGCTCCAGGAATAGTCGCGGAGCACGGGTGCCCGGGTGAGCCCAAAGTTGCGGGTTTCGCTGGCGGCAATGGACAGGAATCGGACCGGATCAGGCGGTAGCGCGGTCCAGGGGCGGCCGGATTGGCCCCAGATGGCCACGGAGCCATCCTCGCGGAGGGCGAGTGACCAACGGGGGGCGGCACACACTTGGACGATGTTGGTGGCGTTGGCGGGGACTAGAGTTTGACCGTGGACATTGTTGCCCCACGCCAGGACGCGGCCATCCGAGCGCAGGCCGAGTGCGTGCCCGAGCGGACTGGCCGAGATCTGGACCGCGTTCGAGAGCGCGATGGGGAAGGAAAGGCTTTGCCTTGTCTGGTCACCCCAGCCAAAGGGTTGCCCACTCTCCTCGATGACTAGCACCGTCTGATATCCCGCAGCGAACGAGCGGGGATTGAAGGTGCGAAGGGGTGCGTTGAGGACTCCGTGGGTGTTGGCACCCCAGGGAATCAGGTTGCCATCGGCGGTCAGTGCCACCGCATGGTCAAATCCTGCGGAGATCGCCACGGCGTTGGTCAGCCATGCCGGTGGAGTATTGCTGGAGACCTCGTCGGATGGGAACCACCCCCAGACCACCGGCCTGCCATCCGCCTTGAGGGCGACGTGAAAGGCCTCGCCGGCCGAGATGGCGACGACATTCGAAAGTCCGGGAGGAGGCGGTGGGCTGCCGTCCCATGCCAGGACGGTGCCGTCCGCGCGCAGGGCAATGGGTCCGAGTATGGAAGCGTCGATGGCCACGATGTTCGTAGCGTCAGCAGGGAGGGCCAGTAGGTTGTTCAAACCCCAGCTGTAGGGGGTTCCGTTCGTGGTCCCGGCAAGGAGGCTTTGGGCTACACCCAGGATCATGGCGGCGACCCATGCGGGGCAGGCGCTCAGGAGAGACGGTCTCATGGAGAGTCCTTCGCGGAGGTGGTGGTCCGGGTGGCCACGGTCATCGCGCGCTGGTCACCAAGGTTGCCTAGACCCAATGAAGCCAGTCTTTCCACGAGGTGTGCTGGCAATGCGGGCACCGATCGGTAGAGCAGCGTGGGAAAGGGCATGAGGGAGGATGTCTGCCGAGAGCCCGATCCGTTGGCAAGCGGCGAGTCGCGGGTTGAGGGGCGCAGAGGGGTGGAGACCAAACTCATGTCGCAGGTGGGACATGGGATTGCATTGGTCCCGGCGTCCACTCGGAGTCCTTCTGGATGAGCGGAGGTGAAGCCTTCAGCTCCGTTGCCATTCCGGGTGGGGAGACATCGACCTGGGGCCCCATGGTGGCCCTGCGGAAGATGTATGTCGGCGTCCGCGTGCCAACCCCATCCGGATACCGTTATGGCTGGATCGAGTTGGGTTCGCCGAGCCCGGGCACGGTGGCGACGGTGGTGGGGTATGCGGTCGAAGGTCGGGCGGAGACCTCGGTGGCGGCGGGACAAGTGTTGCCGCCGCCCCCGGTGCCATCGGACGTTGCGATCCGTGTCGACGGTGACCAACGGGTCATCGGTGGAATCCGGTCGAACCGGACGACGCATCCGGACACAGGAGCGGAGACCCTGGAAATCCATCTGGTTCACCCGCCGACGGTCCAGTTGCTGACGCGGGTCCGGGAGGGCAAGGGGGAGCCGGTGCTGCTTGGGACCGGGACCTTCATGCCGTCTCCGCTGCCGGCGGATTGGAGGTGGCAGTCGGGTGGGATTCCGACGTTGGCCTTGCGGCGCACTGAACGGAGCTCGACGGGTGGGTTGATCTCGGATGCCGGGCCACTGGCGTCGGATTCGCCGGGGCAGGCGGCATTGCGATCGGCGGACGGGACGGTTTGGTGGATCCCGTTGGATGGAGCAGGGCGGGTGGGTGCGATCGGTCGGACGGTCGCTTCGGCGCCGCGCCTGTTGGCCGGGCAGCCGATGGAGCCTCCCGGGGTTCCCTCGGGCTATCTGGATCTCGATCGGGACGGGGTGGTGGATTTCGTCTTCAGCCAGCATATCGAGACCTTCATCCCGCCCGGTGGCAGCCCACAGGTGCCGGGAACGCGCCGGAGCCATTGGCTGATTCCGATGCCTGGGAACCGTGTGTTGACGCCGACCACGCTTCCGATCCGCGGCGGGACGATTTCCGGGACGCCGCCGGCGGGTGGCGGGTGGAGTGCGAATGGGGTCAAGTTGCTTGGGGTGACGACGACGACGGATTCGTTCTTCGGAAGCTTCAGCACGATCGGGGAGCTTCGATTGGTGGCCGGAGAGGATGGGTACGTTGGCGTCGAATTCCAGACCGGTGCGGGGCGGCGGTTTGGATGGATCCGGTTCAATCAACACTCGCTCTTCACCGGCAGGGTGTCGGCAGGGCGGGCAGTCTATGTTCACCATCTGGACCTGGTGGATTTCGGCTGTGGAACCGGTCCGGAAGCCGAAGCTGTGGTTGGCGCGAATTCCACGTTTCCGCTGGGGCTTGGGGTCGCGCTGGAGTCGGGCAAACTCCGTCTCACCTGGGATCTGACGGCCGGGGCCGGCCGCCTGGAGTCTTCGCGAGCCATCCCGGGTGACGTGTGGGTGCGGGAACCGACGGGTACCCTCCCCTCGGTGCTCCTCCCGATCCAGCCGGATGGCCAGCCCCAGTACTTCCGGCTTCGATTGCCCGAGGTATTCCCAGCGATGCACTGAGCCAGTTGGCGGCGGAGCATTGGGGCCCAGCGACCGGGAGGACGACAGAGGCCGGCCGGGCAGGACCAAGCTCCTGTCGCTGGTGGGATAGCCACACTTCACCCTTCCAACGGGGGGGCGGGCTCTTCAAACTTCGCCGACATGAGCTCGCAAGTTCCCGGAGATCTGAAGTACGCGAAGTCGCACGAGTGGGTCCGTATCGAGGGCGATACGGCGACGGTGGGAATCACCGACCACGCGCAGCATGAGTTGACGGACGTCGTGTTCGTCGAGTTGCCGGCCGTGGGGCGGACGGTGAAGGCGGGGGAGGCTTGTGCGGTGGTGGAATCGGTGAAGACGGCGAGCGACATCTACTCGCCGGTGGCGGGGACGATCACGGAGGTCAACGGTGCGCTGGGCGGATCACCAGCGCTGGTGAACACCGAGCCCTACGCGGGGGGATGGTTCTACAAGCTGAAGCTCAGCGGGGGCGCGGATGGATTGCTGACGCCCGAGGCCTACAAGGCCCAGATCGGCGCCTGAGGTGAGATTTCGGAGAGGTGCGATCCAGGGTCATCCACAGATTACACGGATTACACCGATTGCATGCATCGATGGCGGGGGGATGTGACCCGGGAGTGTGGTGTGACTGCTCCGGGGCTTCGGAAGGCCGGCGTTTGAATCTGTGAAATCCGTGAAATCTGTGGATCCAACGCCTTTCATCACTCCCCCATCCGTGGACCCGCTGACGACCGTTCCGGCGACAGCTTCGGCGTTGGATCCGGCGCTGCTGTTCGAGCATTTCCGGGGCAGTTTTGCCACGGAACTGCTCGTGGCGGCGACTGCGCACCTCGGTGTGTTCCGACTGCTGGCGGAAGGGACCCTGGAGTCGGAGGTCCTGCGGGTGAAGCTGGGATTGGAGCCGCGACCGTTCCGGGTGCTGATCACGGCCCTTCGGGCCATGGGCACCTTGACCGAGTCGGCGGGGAAGGTCGCCATGACGCCGATGGCGTCGTCGCATCTGGTGTCGTCGAGTCCTTACTTTGTCGGGGACTACTTCAGCCTCGCGGCGGGGAGTCCCGGGGTGTTGGGGATGGTCGAGCGGCTTCGGACCAACCGCCCGGCAGGCGGAGAGGGCGGAGGCGTCGCGTTCATTTACCGGGAGGGGATGGTCTCGGCGATGGAGGCGGAGGCGGGCGCTCGGTTCTTCACGCTGGCGCTGTCAGGGCGGGCGAGGAACGTGGCGCCAGTGCTGGCGGAACAGATGCCGTTGGCCGGGGCTCGTCTGCTCGTTGATGTCGGCGGCGGCACGGGCGTGTATTCGATCGCGTTGCTGCGGGCCAATCCGGAGCTCCGGGCGGTGGTTTGGGATCGGCCCGAGGTGTTGCGGGTGGCATCGGAATTTGCTTCGGGAAGCGGGGTGACGGAGCGGTTGGAGCTTCGGGCGGGTGACATGTTCCGGGATCCGTTTCCTTCCGGGGCCGACGTCGTGCTGCTTTCGAACATCCTTCACGACTGGGATGAAGAGGAATGCCGGGAACTGCTGGCCCGGTGCGCGGCGGCGCTGCCGTCGGGGGGGCGGTTGCTCATCCACGACGTCTTCCTGGATGACGATCTGGGTGGTCCGTTGCCGATCGCGCTCTACTCGGCGGCACTGTTCACCGTCACGGAAGGACGGGCGTACAGCGTGGCGGAGTACCGGGTGATGCTGGAGTCGGTGGGCTTCGGGGTGACGCAGGTCGTGCCCACGCGGGTGCACTGCGGGGTGTTGGTGGCGGTGCGGAGGTGATGGGGGCGCATGGTGGCGCCGGCCCCGCGTCAAGCGGAGCGACAACTTCGTCGTTGCCCTCCCGTGACTTGCTCGGAGGTGACGAGGACGTCGCCACCCCGTTCCTGTCCTCAAACGGGGGCAGTTTCAAGATGCGCCCCCCTTGGCGTGGGGGGCTAGAACCGGGTTGCCGATCGGGGCGGGTGCGTAGCAGGGTCGGGAAGATCCCAAGGCTCGAACATGCGTGCACGAACGGTTGGTTGGACCCGGAGGATGACGGCCGGGTGGAGGCTGGTGGCGGGAATACTGGTCGGAGGACCTACGACGCAAGCGGCCGAAGTAGCCGGCAGTCCCTTCTATGAATTCGACCTGGCGGCCGAAGTGGGGAGCGTGATGGAGGGCGGGGTTGGGTTGACGGACAAACCGAACCTGCGCCAGTTCGACGCGCCACCCATCTTCAACCGTTTCACGATCGACGATGCCGGCCGGTTGCTGTTCCAGGCACAACTGATCTCCGGCGACCCTGGGAAGGAGAGCGTCGACGTCCATTACCTGCTGTCGCGTCCGGATCGAGCCGTGCTCGTGCCCGTGGACAAGCCGTACGGGTTCTACTCGGGTTCGGTGGGCTTGAGTGGCGAGGGAACGATCTTCACGGCCAACCGGATCTTCCGGGCCGGAAACTGGATCACGCCGGCCGGGTTCGTCTGCGAAGAAGTCTACAACGAGTTCGGCGAGCTCAAGCCGTGTACGGACATCATACCGGGCAACGGCGAAGTGACGCGCAATGGCCGGGTCTACTTCGTGGGCTTCGACCAGGTGCGGTACGCCACCCGACAGAAGCCCTGGTCGGGCGTGTACGAAGTCCGTGGTGCGGGTGGAGGCGGTTCGGCGGTGCAGTTGCTGCACAGCCTCGATGACGCGGCCGGGGCGGATCCGAACATCGCCTTGGGGACCGTCTTCATCGCGCCGGCGGACAACGGGCGCGTGGCAATCGGGGCCTTTCATGAGGACGGTCGCCAGATCCGGGTGATGCAGCCGGACGGCACGGTCCATCTGCTGGCGAATGATCCGGCGGTGGGGACGCCCTTGGATTACATCCTGAACCCGACGATGTCGCTGGTTCCGTCGATCACGCCGGATGGCGAATTCGTGGCCTGGGTACGGAGGGAGGGAGACCTGGATTCCCTGATGCTGGCGCAGGGAGCCAAGGGACAACCGTTCACGACTCCGCGCGCGGTTTTCACCACGACCAACGTGGTGGCCCTGAGCAAGGAACTGGAGGCGATCCAGTTCTCGCAATTCTCCATGGAGCCGGTGTCGATCCTTCGCCACGACGTCGGCAACGATGGCCAGATCGAGGGCGACACCCTCTGGATCGCGTTCCGCGCCCTGCCAAAGGTGCCTTCCAGGAGCAACCCGCATCGCGACGACGTGCCGCTGCTGTTGCGGGACGGCGAAGGCATCTGGGCCTTGCGCGTGGACATCCAGCGCGAGCTGTTCGGCACGAACCTGGTCCTGAACGCGAACGGCGTGACCCCGGTGGTCCAGGTCGGTGACCGGTTCCGCGGTCAGGAAATCACCGGACTGAGCCTGTGGCGTTCGATGGGGCGCGGCACGGCCGATCGACTGGGCGAACCCCGGGTGCCCGGGAAGATGGACCACGTCATCGCGTTCCGCCTGGAGACGGCGACAGGCCCGGCGCTGGTGCGTGCGTGGCATCTCGACACGGACGAAGACGGCCTCGCGGATCACTGGGAACGGCCGGGCGGCGGGCTGGACGCTGACCGCGATGGCAACGTGGATCTCGAGCTCGCCCAATTCGGGGCGGATCCGATGCACAAGGATCTCTTCGTCGAGATGGATTGGCTGGAGCCGCGTCGCAGCGGGCATCCGACCGGATGGCGGAATGACCCGACGGCAGAGGCGTTGAACCTGCTGGTGGACCTGTACGCCCTGGCACCGGTTTCGAATCCGGACGGGGTGAAGGGAATCACGCTCCACGTCGATGCCGGGTCGGGTCGCGATCGCAATGGTCGGCTGCTCTCGCAGAATTTTCCCGTGGGCCATCAGGGCGGCGACCAGGTGACGGTAGGCGGAGTGCGGCCTGACATCCTGCAGATCGGAAACTCCGAGCAGGGAATGGTGGGTCCATTCCTGGTGGCGCCCCTGGACGCGGTAAAGGACCGCTACTTCGGAACGGCGGACCGCAACGCGCGCGAGTTTGCCTTCCGGTATGTCGTGCTGGGGGACTTCCTCGGGTACGACCAGCAGGTCAAGGATCCGACCTGGGGACCGGCTTCAATCCAGGTCATGGCGACGACCGGGCAACGCGTCGTCTGCCGTCTGACGAGCAAGGTCATGCCCGAGAGTCTGGCGGGAGTGGCGAATGCACGATGGTTCGGATTCCTGGATGGCCCGGCGTCGGGTTCGGTGCGGCGGATCGTGGCAAACAGCTTCGCGACCACCACGAACGCGGACAAGACCATCTCCTTCTTCCGCCTGGACCTGGAGGGCGCGATGCCGAGCCCGTCGGCGCAGGCGGGCAATCACGTCGTGTTCCTCGGCAGCGGCATGGCGGGCATTGCCGAGGCCCATTTCCGGAGTGATGTCCCGGGTGCGGATCCGGCGAACTCACACCGGTTGCCCGGCAACGACGTGCTGGCGTCGACCGCTTCCACCTCTGTCGGCTTCGCTGGCACGGTACAGTCGGTCCAGCTGGCGCGGCTGCTGGCGCATGAGCTTGGTCACACGCTCGGCCTGGCCCATGGTGGTGATGATCCGTACTGCCAGTACCGCGGCGATGTTCACTGGAGCCTGATGAGCTACTCGCATCAGACCCGCATCGTGGCCGGCAGCAACCTCAAGATCGGTGGTGGAGGTTGTGACGATCCGCGGAAGGAGATTGCCGCGCCGGCTGGGTTGGCCCCGGGTGCAGCGGTGCCGGGCGTGGTCGACTCCTACTCGAACGGACTTGATCCGCTGGGCTTCAACGAATGGAAGTATGCCCGACTGGAAACGTGGAGCGCACCGTGGCTTCTCGGCAACAGCCAGCTCCGCTACGCGAGCCAGTTGCCGCCGCTGCATCCGCCCGGTGAGCCAAGCCCGTTGGAGGAGTTGGCGGCGACGCGCGATGCCGAATCGCCGCGGCTCGAATGGCTGGTTCCGACGGTGCCCTTGCGGGTGAATCCGGGCACCACGTGGACCGTGGAATTCCGGGCGACCGACAATGTCGGCGTCACGCGGGTGGCGGCACGGTTTGACGCAGACGGAAACGGCGGTGAATCGGGTGTCGCGGAGATCGTGACGCCGACCGCGCTGGGAGGGGGGCGTTACCGGGCGAGCTTTGTGGTGACGGGTGCGGGAGGCCCACGGACCGTGCGCGTGGAAGCATCGGACGAAGCCGGCAACGTCGCGCGGCTCGAGCCGAAGGTGATGGTCGGGGCCGGAGTGCTTCCGGACACGACGGCTCCGTTCATCGAACTGGAGTTTCCTTATGAGGGAGCCCCGTTGCCCCCGCAGGGCGCGGTCGCGGTCCTGTTCCGCACGACAGACGGATCTTCGGAGGGCGGGTTCCTGCGGGCGTGGGTCCGGCTTGATGTGAACGGCGATGGAACCGTGGACGAGGCCACGGAGACGTTTCCGTCCGTGGATCGGGAGAGCGCGTTTGCCGGGGCGCGGGTGGCGTACGTGCCGGAGACCTCGGGAGCCTCCGGGAATCGGACCCTGGAGATCGTGTCGGAAGACGTGTGGTTCAATCGGGCGGTCCGGACCGTGGGCGTGACGGTGACGCCGCCGGACCGCGTGCTCCCGGTCCTGGAGATCCTTTCGGGGCCTGCGGATGGCGGCCCGTTGGATTACGGACAGGCCTCGTTGCGGTTCCGGTTGCGGGCGACGGACGCGAGCGGGATCCAGGAACTCTCGTGGGCCGTCGACGCGAATGGAGACGGGATCCTCGGAGGGTTGGGGCAATTCGAGCGCCTGCCGTATTTCGTGGGTGGCGCGACGGACGTGACGCAGGAACTTTCGGTGACGCCGACGTTCTCCGGGCCGGGCGGCGATCGCGTGATCCTGATCGAGGCCGTCGATCGGACCGGGAACCGCACGGTCGTGACGCGGACGCTGCGATTGCGGGACACGAGTCCACCCGTCATCTGGGTGACTTCGCCATCGGCATTCTGGCCGGTGCGGGTGGGCGGGGCGCTGGCTGTGACCGGCGAAGCCCGGGACAATCAGGTCGGCTCCACCGTGGCGGTGGAATTCGATGTGAACGGGGACGGGACCGTCGTGGCGAACGAACGGTTGTCGCAGGTCGTGGGATTCAGCCAGCAGTTCTCGGTCGAGTTCCCGGCGATTACTGGACCGCCCGGCATTCGGAGCCTCCGCGTGCGCGCCGTGGACCCGGCTGGGCTGGTTGGCGAGCAGATGATTCCGGTGCAGGTGTCGGGTGGATTGAACGTGCTTTCACCGCTGGTGGGCGACAGTTGGCGGGTCGGAGCGACCCACGTTTGCAGCCTCGAGTCGCCGACGCTTTCGATCTTCGCGGATACGGTGGTGTTCCGGGTGCGGTTCGACGTGGATGGAGACGGCGTCGTGTCAGGACCCATCGAAGACCAACGGGTGCCAGCCCAGGCCTTGAGGCCGGATTTCCGTCCGTCGGACACCGTGCGTGCGACGACGGCATTCGGTTCGATCGGGGGAACTGCGGGCATCCGACGCTTGCGCGTGGAGGTGGACGGAGAACCCGCCACGGCGGTTGAGATCGACATTTCGGTGCAAGGCGGCCCGGGCGCGGGCGGTGTTTCCCGGCGGTTGGCCAACATTCCGCGGACGACTTCCCTGTTGCGGGCGAACGGCGACGGCAACGCGCTGCCGACGCCGGTCGCGACACTGACCAACGTGGTCCTGTTCACGGCGCAGACCGGCCGCGAAGGCATGGAACTCTGGCGGAGCGACGGTAGCGCGGAAGGCACCTATCTGCTGAAGGACATCAATCCCGGCGTCGCCGAGGGCCTGAGCGCGCGACCGGAGGGATCGGATCCGAGCGGCTTCGTGAACTACCGGGGCCGGGTCTACTTTGCGGCGACGGACCAGGCGGCGCAGACGTTCACCGGCACGATCGGCACCGGGCGTGAACTCTGGGTGACAGACGGCACCACGGCGGGAACGCGCCTGGTGCGGAACATCGATACCAACCGGGTTCCGGCGCAGGCATCCGACTCGTCTTCGCCGGCGGACCTGGTGTTGTTCCAGGACCGGCTCTGGTTCAGCGCGAGTGATGGGAAATCGGGCCGAGAGCTCTGGGTCAGCGATGGCACCGAGGCCGGGACAACGCAGTTCGCAGACCTGTACCCGGGGCGGTTCGGGATCAACCCGACGCGCCTGCGGGTCGTGGGCAACCTCCTGTACTTCGTGGCGGACGAACGGGCGCTCTGGCGCACGGATGGCACGGTGGCTGGCACGTACCGGATCCATCCCGAGGAAGAGCCGGACCTGTCGAGCCCTGGCTGGCGGGATCTTCGCGTGGCGGGCGATCGCCTCTACCTGATGCGCGTGGCGGCGGGTTCGCACGAGCTGTGGACGACGGATGGCACGACGGTCGGCACCGTACGGTTGCGGGTATTGGCCTCGTTCTTCTCGCAGTTCGGCCAACCCGAGATGGCGGCGGCGGGGAACCAACTCGTGTTCTCGGCGGAAAGCCCCGAGGCCGGACGCGAGTTGTGGGCGACGGATGGAACGGAGGCCGGAACGCGGATGATCGCGGACATCTGGCCGGGTGGTGCGGACGCCCTCGGAAGGGTTCCGAGCGGCCAACCGCGATTGCTCCGTCCGTTCGGCCAGAGGGCGGTGTTTACAGGCCTTTCATCCATCGCTGGCGACGAGCCATTCGTGACGGATGGCACGGCCGAGGGCACGCAACTCATCGGCGATCTCGCTCCGAATGCCGGGGGAATTCCGTCCGCAGTCCCGGCCGGCAGTACCCCGAGCGATTACTCGGCGGCAGCCGGTGCGCTGTGGTTCTCCGCCGGGGATGCGAATCGCCATGACGGACGCGAACTCTGGCGTTGGGACGGTGTCAGTCGCGCACGACAGGTTCGCGATCTCTCGCCGCTCTGGGTGACACGACCGTTGGGCACGTTCGGTGAGTACTCGGGTCCGTCGAGCGCCGGTCCCGTGAGCGTCGTAGGGACGCAGGATCGGGTTTACTTCCGTGCCACCGATCCGGTCTACGGCGACGAACTCCACGTGTCGGACGGCACGGTTTCCGGAACCCGCCGGGTGCGCAACCTCAGCATGGGCGCGACCCGACCGCTCGTGAACGGGCGTCGCGATGGCAGCCGCGTGCTGGTCTCGGGATATGACGGACGGCTGGCGCAACTGCAGGAATGGTCATCGGCCGGTGGTGTGCCGCGACGTTGGGCGACGGCGGCTGATGCTGCGGCGTCGTTCGTCAACGAGGTTCCAGGCGGGTGGTGCTTCGTCACGACAAACGGAATTCCCGGCGATCGGCAACGCGCCTGGTTGCACCAATGGCGCGACGGCGCAGCGGGTCCCGAACTGCGTCTCGAGGCACGCCACGTCTGGCAGGTGGCGGTGGGGGCGGGCGCGATCTGGGTGGCCGGTGCCGACCTGGATGGCCTTCCCGCGCTGTGGCGCATCCCGGACTCGGGTGCCGCCAACCGGCTCGTGACTCTGGGACGCGACCCCGAAAGCACGCTGTTCCAGTCGGCTGAAGTTGGCGGGCGATTTATCTTCACGGCAGGCGGCGTCGAGACACGCGAACTCTGGGTCGGCGACGCGGCCGGTGTGCGCCGGCTCCAGCCGGCCAACGGAGGTGCCCCCTTCCTGACGGATCGATTCTTTGTCTATGGTGGCAAGGTCTACCTCCAGGGAACAACCGGCGGAGAGATGGCGCTGTGGAGGACGGACGGAACCGATGCCGGCACGGAGAAGTTCCTCGACATCGCCCCGCTCGCGAACCGGCCGGTGCGCGAATTGAATCCGGCGGTCCTGAATGGACGGATGCTCTTTGGGGCAACCCGGTTTGGTGTTCCGCACCAACTCTGGATCACGGACGGAACGCAGGCGGGTACCGTGGCTCTCGGCCGGGTGTTCGATCCGATCCGCGGCGAACTCTTCGTCTCGAACATCCGGTTCCTCACGGTGGCCGGGGATCGGGCCTTCTTCAACGGGACCACCGTGTACGGCGAGGAACTGTGGGTGACGGATGGGACCGTGGAGGGAACGCGCATGGTGGCCAACCTCCGCCCCTTGGTGCCGGGTTCATTCTCGGAAGGCGGCAGCGATCCGACCTGGATCACGGCGATCGGACGCAATGTTGTCTTCGTCGCGGGCACCGATGCCGAGGGTCGAGAGTTGTGGTTCTCGGATGGAACGACCGCCGGGACCCGACCGGTGAAGTTTCTCGTTCCGGGAGTCAACTCGCCGGATCCGGCGGAACTGATCGCCTTGGGCGGGCGCGTATTCTTCTCGGCGAAGACGGTGGATGAGGGACGCGAGTTGTGGGCGACGGACGGAACGCCCGAGGGCACGGCGCTGGTCGAAGACCTGTGGTCGGGCCCGACGTCATCGGATCCGACCTCGCTCGTCGTGCTCGGCGACCGTTTGGCCTACCTGGCGGAAGGTGACGGCGACGATGTCTCCGTCCGGACGGTGGGTGCGACGGTGTCGCCGTACGAAGCCTGGCTGGCCGGGTACGTCCTGCCGCCGGGGTTCCCCCGGGATCCTGCTGCGGACGGCGACGGGGATGGCGCGTCGAACCTGCTGGAGTTCCTGTACCGGACCTCGCCGGTGGACCCGACGGACAAGCTCGGGTTCACGTCTGTCCGTTCGGTGCCGGGTGTATTGCCGACGCTGGAGTTGACCTACCTGAGGCCGACAGACTGGCGGACGCGTGGGATGAACTTCCGTCTGGAATTCACGGAACGGTTCGGGGAGTGGTCGATCGTGTTCCCGTCATCGACCGTGGTTGAACCCGCCGGTGGCGGCATGGAACGGGTGACGGTCCGGGTGCAGGCGTTGATCGGGACGGAGGCGTACTTCGTTCGGTTGCGGGTGACGGGTTAGGGGAGTTTCAGGGGGAGGCCGCGTGCCCCCACGCGGCGGTTCGGGGTCCGCGCCGGGTGAGGGCACCCGGCCTACACGCGGGGATCTTCCTCACTCCAGCGCCGGGTGAGGGCACCCGGCCTGCAAGCGGGATCTTCGTCGCCTACGCCGCGGTCGGTCGGGCTCAGTTCCGTTCTGTAGGCCGCGTGCCCCCACGCGGCGGTTCGGGGTCCGCGCCGGGTGAGGGCACCCGGCCTACAAGCGGGGATCTTCCTCACTCCAGTCGGGGCAGAGCGCGGCGGGGATCTGGCCGCGGGCGACGAGTTCGCCGAGGTCGCGGGCGATGGTACGGCGGGAGACGCTGAACTGGCGGCTGAGGGCGGACACGTTGGCGGGTTGGCCGTGTTCGCGAAGTTGGCGGAGCATCTGGTGCTGGCGGGCGAGGCGCTCCACGTAGCGGCGGTCAGGCGAATCGTCACCGACCTTCTCGGATCGTTCGATCGACTGGATCATGCGCACG
The DNA here is from genome assembly GCA_965284395.1 of Limisphaerales bacterium. GTDB lineage: Bacteria > Verrucomicrobiota > Verrucomicrobiia > Limisphaerales > UBA9464 > UBA6176. The sequence goes on from OZ260084.1 coordinate 4,669,612, forward strand.
GCCTCGCCCATGCCGCATTCGGTGAGGGCGATTTCGACGGTCCGTTCGAGTTCGGCCAGGTCGACAGGTTTGGTGACGACGAAGCTGGCGGATCGGGGCCCCTGCAAGGCGCGGAGCTGGCCCTGGATGTCGAGCGTGCCGGAGATGACGATGATCGGGACATGGGCTGCGGCATCCTTGAGGCGCGGGAGGAATTCAACCCCGAGTTCCCCCGCACCGAGGATATGGTCGAGCAGGATGAGGTCGGGGGCCTGACGGCGGAGGATCTCGAGCGCCTCGGTGGCGGTGCGGACACAGGTGAGGCGGTAGTCCCGAAGCGCGCGGGAGTAGAGCCAGAGCTGCTGCGGGTCGTCCTCGACGACGAGGATCGACGCGGTGGGAATGTCCTGAGACGGGTCCATTTTCAGTTCAGGTCGAGGGTGGCGTGGGGGCGGTCGGGTTGGAATGGGTGTTTGGGGCGCAGGGGGCGGAGGAAGCGGCGGGCTCAGGACCGGTGGGGAGGAAGAGGAGGAAGGTGGCGCCGTGGCCGGGTTGGGAGGAAACGGCCAGGCCGAGGCCGGCGTGGAACGCGACGGTGTGGACCATCGAGAGTCCGAGACCGGTTCCCTTGCGGGTGCCGGCGGATTTGGTGGTGAAGAACGGTTCGAAGATCCGGTCCAGGATGTCGGCCGGGATGCCCGGGCCGGTGTCACGGATCGAGACCTGGAGGTAGATCGCGGAGTTGCGGGGACGGACGACGTAGCGGAGGGCGGCGTCCGCCGGGAGGATGTCGATGGCCTGGGCAGCGAGGGTCAGGATGCCGCTGCCCTTCATGGCCTCGGCGGCGTTGACGATCAGGTTGAGGAGGATCTGCTGGAGCTTGCCGGGACTCATGTGGACCGGTGGAAGCGCCGGGTGGAAATCGTGGCGGAGCTCGATCCCCGCGAGGAATTCGCGGCTGAGGAGTAGCGAGGTGTCGCGGATGACCTGGGGCACGTCGATGGCGCAGGCGACGGCACTTCCATCGCGACTGTAACCGAGCATCGAACCGACGACCGTCTTGCCCTGGAGGACCGCCTGCTCGACGGCGTCGACGTACTCGGCGACTTCCTCGCGGGACCGCGCCCGCGGGATCAGCTGGTTCGACATCCGGATCACCGAGAGGAGGTTGTTGAAGTCATGCGCGATCCCCGCGGCGAGCGTGCCGAGCGCCTTCATCTTGTCGGCTTGCAGGAGTTCGAGCCTGGCCTGTTCGAGCTGGAGGTTCCGTTGTTCGACGGTTGCTTCGGTCCGTACGAACTGCTGCACGAGCCGTCGGTGCCGGCGTAGCACGGCAAGCCCCGAGACGACCGCAAGGCCCGCGGCCGCGAGTCCGGATGCAATGACCGGAAAGCGGAGGTCCGCATGGGAGCGGACGGGCGGAAGGGCGGAATCGGTGTCGGACAGACCCATCGCACCGAGTTGGGCACGGAGTGCCGGCAGGTCCCAGAGCAGGATCTGCTGGTCGGTGGTGGTGAAGACGAGCCGCCGACCGTTGGCGGCCCAGCGGAGTCGGTTGATGCTGACGGCTTGGGGGGGTGTCAGCGTGGCCCATTCCCGACCGGTCTGCGGGTGGACGACGATGACGGATTGCCGGGTCTGCGAGGCCGCGAGCAGGGATGCATCCGGCAGCAGGCACAGCGCTCCAACGTGGGTCCCGAGTCCGTCGAGCGCAATCTCCCGGACCGACTCAAACGACCCGACGCGGTAGACGTGGACGGCGCGCGCGGAGCGCACGAGCAGCTCACTGCCATCGGGACTGAAGAGCACGCCGCCGAACTCGGGGAGCTGGAGGACGCGTTGACCGGTCCGCGTGTCCCAGACGGCACCCCGATGTGCGTTCGACGCGCCTTTCGTCGGACCTTCGATCCCCACGCCGTACCCGACGGCTGCCCATCGGCCATCCGGGCTGATGGCGAGGCGGCCCGATCCGGTGGGTGTACCCGGGGTGAGGGCGTTCGCGTTCCAACTGCGACCGTCGAGTGGGACGGGGGGACGTTGGCCTGCGAGGTCGAGGACGGAGAGCGTCAGGTCGGTCCATTCGACCAGGGCTGATCGGCCGTCTGTGCTGAGCGTGGCCTGGCGTGGGGGAGGCGCGGATGGGGTTGGGATGACAGTGGGTGGCCCGACTTCGAGGGGGGCGCTGTTGGAGGCGGGGCGGATCGAGCGGGTCTCGAGGCGATCGGTTCGGCTGATCAGGATCGAGCGGTTGTCGGGAAAGAAGGTGGCCGCGGTGGCGTTGGTGATCCCGGTCGGCGAGAACGATGAGGGCGCGTCGAGGTCCCGGAGGTAGAGGTTGCCGTCGACGATCGCGCTGAGGAACCGGCCGTCGAGGGAGAGGTCGACGTGGCGGAGGAGGGAGTTGGTGGTTCCGGGGGGTTGCAGGTGGTGAACCGCGTCACCGCGTTGGATCTTCCAGGTGCCCACGCCCTGGCCGAGTTGGGAGAAGCCGATTCGCTGGCCGTCTTCGCTGAAGGCCGTTGCCTGGGTGGAATCGCTGGCAACGATCAGTCGACCCGTGATGGCGTCCCAGAGCCGCGTGGAGTTGTCGAGGGCTCGGGACAGGAGGAAGTCGTTGTCCGGACTGAAGACCATGCCGGTGACGTACTCCGAGTGGCCGGGGAGGAGACGGGAACGGGCCCCTTCGACGGTCCAGAGATGGATGGTTCCATTGTTTCCGGCGGTAGCGAATCGTGCGCCATCCGACGACCATTCCGGGACGCCGACGATTCCCGTATGGGTGAAGGACGCGACGGTGGTTCGGGTGGATTCGTCCCAGAGGACGACCTCGCTGGCGAAGGCAACCGCAAGTTGGGTGGTGCCCGGACGGCGGCTGGCACCGTGGACCTCGCGCGTGAACCCGTGGGAACGGATGGTTCCGGTCGCGACCTCCACCAACGTGACCTCGGATCTGGTGGCGGCCTGCTCGGCGAGACACACCCAGCCATCCCGGCTGAAGGAGATGCCCATGATCCGGCGGTCGGGCGCCGGGGGGCGGACGAGTCGGACCGTCCGGGAATCGAGGTCGCAGGCGGCGACCGCGCCGTTGCGGAGGACGATCGCGATGAAACGGTGATCGTGCGTGAAGGCGAAATCCGCCAGGGGCGTGTCCGCGGGTTGGCCGGCCGACGCCAACGGCACGCGCAAGAGAAGCGAGTGGTCCTCGAATCGGTGGACGTCCATGACACCGAGGCTGTCGGTGAGGGCGTAGCGGGCGAGGCCGGGCTCGAAGAGTTGGCGGAACGGGATGCGGACCGGGTGGATCGGGCGGTCCGGTTCGAGGTCGGTGGTGGTGAGCGCGGCGACGGCCTCCGACCGGAGTTGCGGCGACATCCGGATGGTCGCGGCGTTGCTGAGGACCTGGATGGACTGGTCGCGTCGGCCCCGTTTGCCACTGAGGCGCGAGGCCTGGGCCTGGGAGAGGTAGGCGTTCCAGAGGCGCTCGCGGGCGTCGCGTTCCGCGAGTTCAGCCCGGGTCTGTTCCCGGGACGAGCGCAGGCTCGCCAGGATGGCCGCGGTGGCGAGGGCCAGCACCCCGACAAGCACGAGCGCGACGGCGGTGTTGGCCCGGAGGAAGCTCCTCCGGATCCGCTCCCGCTGCCGGTCCAGGTCTTGCCGGGTGAAACTGGATGTGTCGGACATGCCCCCGGCCGGACGTTCTCACGAAAGCCATCCCGGATGGAATGGGCGTCTGGGGCGCAGGGGGCGGGGAGTTTCGAGTTTCAAGATTCAAGTTTGAAGTTTGAGCAGGGGGGCCGAGATCAGCCCCGAAGGGGCGGCCCAAGACAGCCCGGGGCAACGCCCCGGGAATCGGGGCCGTTTTCATGACGAGCCCTGAAGGGGCGATCCAGAGTTGCGCGACGGATGATGGCATTGGTTGGGCCGCCCTTTCAGGGCTTGGACGCGTGATGGGTGTGGATTCCCAGGGCGTTGCCCTGGGCTTTCATAGGATGCCCCGTTGGGGCGGAGACCAGCCCCAACGGGGCGACCCATGACAGCCCGGGGCATCGCCCCGGGAATCGGGATCGGTTCCGCGACGAGCCCTGAAAGGGCGATCCATTGTCGATCGTCCGCGGAGCCTGCGGCCTCAGGTGGCCGAGCGGATTCTTGGGTCCATCCAGCGGTAGGCGATGTCGACGACGAGGTTGGCGGAGACGACGAGGAAGGCGCTGAAGAGGACGGTGCCCATGATGACCGGGACGTCGAGGGCGCCGATGGCCTGGACGGCGAGCGTGCCTATGCCCGGGATGGCGAAGACGTTCTCGACGAAGAGCACGCCGCCGAGGAGTTGGGCGACGTCCATGCCGAGGATGGTGACGAGGGGGATGAGCGCGTTGCGGAGACCGTGTCGGATGAGGATGGAGAATTCGCCGAGACCGCGGGCACGGGCGGCGCGGATGTAGGGGGAGGAAAGGATCTCGACCATCTGGGTGTGGACGAGGCGTGCGTAGTATCCGGCGGCCAGGATGGCGAGGGACAGCGCGGGCAGGAAGAGGTGGGCGACGGAGCCCATGCCGCCAACCGGGAACCATCCCGCCCGGTAGGCGAGGGTGTATTGCAGCATGCGTGCGACCCAGAAGGCCGGAAGCGAGATGCAAATGGCCGAGCCCACCAGGATCAGGCGATCGACGAGGGTCCCCGGCCGGGTGGCGCTGAGCAGGCCCAGCGGGATCGAGATGACGAGCCACAGGACGGTCGCGGTGCCGGCGACGGCGGCGGTGACCGGCAGTCGCCGGAGGAGCGCGGGCAGGACGGGTTCCTGCGTCACGTAGGAGGTGCCCAGGTCGCCGCGTGCGATGCGGAGGAGGTGTTCCCCGAGTTGGACGTGGAGGGGGGCGTCGAGCCCGAGGTCCTTTCGGATGCGGAGGACGAGTTCCGGGGTGGCCTTGGTGCCGGCGATGGCGCGGGCGGGATCACCGGGAATGACGCGGACGAGGGCGAAGGTGAGGATGGCCGTGCCGAGCAGGGTGGCGAACGACCAGAGCAGGCGCTGGATCAGGGCGCGGATCATGGCCGGTCCTCCTCGAGCCACATGTCCTCGTAACAGCGGAGCCAGACCGGGTGCGGACGGAATCCGCGGAGCGTCGGATGGACGGCGTATGAAAGGCTCTCGGTGAACAGCGGGCACCACGGCGCCTCCTGAAGGATCCGGGTTTCCAGCTCGCGGAAGAGTTGGAACCGCTTCCCGGGGTCGAGCGTGTCGCAGGCTTCGCGGATCCGGGTGTTGATCTCGGGAACCGCCAGGCCGCTGTAGTTGTTGCCGCCGTCGACGTAGTCGCCATGGAACAGGACCTCGAGGAAGTTCGCTGGGTCCGGGTAGTCCTGGTACCAGCCCCACACCCCGCAGGGAATCCGTCCCGGGATCCGCGCGGCCTGCTCGAAGGCGGCCATGGTCACGGATTGGAGTTCGACTTCGACCCCGACCTGCGCGAGGTCCTGCTGGATCCCGATGGCGACGAGGTGGTCGACTTCGCGCGATTGCATGTGCCAGAGCTGGGTCTTGAATCCCTCGGGATGGCCCGCCTCCCTGAGGAGTGCACGGGCGCGGGCGGGATCGTGGGCGTAGGTCGGAAGGTCCGGGTTCGACCACGGCATGCTGGCGGGAACGATGCCTGCGGCCGGCGTGGTGAGGCCGCCGGTCGCCCGATTGACGCGGACGCGGTCGATGGCGTGGTTCAACGCCTGTCGGACACGCACGTCGTCGAAGGGTTTGACCCGGGTATTGAAGAAGAGGAAGCCGACCCCGACCGGAGTGACGGGTTGCACCCACGGTGCGAGTGCCGGGTTGCGACGGAAATGGCGGGCCAGGACGGCGGTGAGGCGGGCCATGTGGATCTCGCCCCGCTCGACCTGCATGGCCTCCAGCAATCGGTCGCCACCGATGGAGATGTCGACGGCGTCGAACCAGCCATTGGTGCCGGTGTAGTGCGGGTTCCGTTCGAATCGCCAGTGGGAGTCGCGTCGCCAGTCCTTCACGAAGTAGGGGCCGTCGCCCTCGGGCCGGAAGCGGAAGCGCGGGCCGAGCTCACGGACGCGATCCCGCGGAACGGCGGAGGCGAAGCCCATCGCGAGGACGTAGCGGAACGTGAACGACGGGCGTTCGAGTTCGATGACCAGGGTACGGGCATCGGGTGCGCGAAGTCCGGCCACACGGTCTGCCTTGCCCTCGGTGAAGGCGCGGGCACCGAGGATCTCGGCGAAGAATCCCTGCCCGGGGGAACGGTTGCGCGAATCCAGGACCCGTTCGATGCCGCAGATGAAGTCGTCGGACGTGACCTCGCGTCCGCTGACGAAGCGGTTGGCGGGGCGGAGTTGGAAGGTGTAGATGCGACCATCGGGCGACACCGACCACGACTGGGCGGCTTCAGGGTAGAGTTGGCCCTGGTAGTCGTACTGCAGGAGCGTGCGGAAAAGGAGACGGGTGAGGCTGGCGGAGTCCGCGTCGAAGGCGATGGCGGGATCGAGGGCTTGCCAGTCGGCGGCAAAGCGGAGGCGCAGGGTGCCGCCGCGGCGGGGGGCGGCGCTGGTCGCCGGGGCGGCGAAGGCGGCGAACGAAACGGCCACGAGCAGCAGCGCGGCCAGAAGGCGGGGCAGGGCGGGGCTGCGCATCCTGACACTGCCCCCGGCGAGAGGTGGGGCGAGCGTCCTCACGAGCCGACTTTGGGCAACTTCAACGCTGGACCCGAGAGTTTCAGTCCGAGGATCGGCTCGACGGAGTCTCGCCCCGCCAGCTTCGGGGGCGGGGCGGGGTCGCGAGATTTGAGGAAGTTGGGTCATCGCGACGGAGATCGATCGAGGGCATCCCGGAGGGCCTGACCGAGCAGGTTGAACGCGAGCACGGTGAGGACGAGGGCGGCGCCGGGGACGGCGATGAGGTGTGGCGACGAGATCAGGTGTTGTTGTCCTTCCTGGATCATGGAGCCCCAGGCGGGAGTGGGTTGCGGCACGCCGAGGCCGAGGTAGCCCAGGCCGGCTTCGAGGAGGATCGCGTAGGCCGTGTTCATGGTGGCGAGGATGAGCACGGTGGGGAGCAGGTTGGGCAGGATGTGACGGAGGACGATCCAGAGGTCGGACGCGCCCAGGCTCCGGGCGGCCAGGACGTATTCCCTTTCCTTGAGCGTGAGCACCTGGGCGCGGACGACGCGGACCATCCCGGGCCAGCAGACGAATCCAATCACGAACAACAGGCTGGTGAGGCCCGGGCTGAGCTGGATGTCGAGGAAGTGCCAGGGCAGCGAGTCCGGGTGGAGGTGGACGGTGCGGCGGTCGAGGAGTCCGGCGATCGCGACGGCGAGCAGGATGGCCGGAAGACTCAGGCTCATCTCGGTGAAACGCAGGATGGCGCTTCCCAGCCATCCGCCGCGGTAGCCGGCGATGAGCCCGAGGGCGACCCCAATGCCGGTGGCCGTCAGGATGCCGCCGCAGCCGATGGTCAGTGAGATTCGGGTGCCGTGAAGCACACGGCTGAGGACGTCGCGGCCATGGGCGTCGGTCCCGAGGGGAAAGGCGCCTCCTGGGGGAAGTGGGAATCCCTCGGAATCGAGACCATGTGGATATTGGAGATTGGGGGCATGGAGCAGGCCGGTCCGGACGAGAAGGGGGGAGAGAAGGGCCGCGGACAAGAGCAACAGGGCGATCACGGTGCCACCGAGGCCGAGAGGATTGCGGAGGAACCTCGCGAGGGTGGGGGTGGATCTGGTGAGGGAGGATCCCATGGTGCGCCGGGCGTCCGGCGTTGCCGTCAGTGTCCGGAAGCCGGCGGGCGGAGTGGAAGGGAAATCTTGGGATTGGGATGGGAGGATGACCGCTTCGGGGTCGGGGTCGGTGTCGGGATCGAGGGTGATGGGGGCTTCGATCCCGATTCCGATAGCGACCCCGACACCGAGGGGATTCTTCGCACCCTTTCAGGGTGCGGGATTTGCTTGGGACGGGAACCCCGGGTAGGCCTCGTGCCTCGGCCGACCCGGGGCTAATGGCTGTAACGCCTCCGGCGTTGGGGGGCGGGCTCGGGGCGAGATCGATCGGGGTCGGGGTCGGGGTCGGGGTCGGGGTCGAGGGTGATGGGGGCTTCGATCCCGATTCCGATAGCGACCCCGACACCGAGAGGGGCATCGATGGGCAACGGGGACGTTGCGGCACCGGATCGTGGGCTCAGGACGCGGGCGCGAACCTTCGCAGGATTTCCTCGGTGGAGAGATGGGCGAGCAGGTCCCCGACGTGGTTGGTCTGCCCGGGGAGGAGAAAATCCGGGGCGAGTTCGGCGAGGGGTTGGAGGACGAAGCGGCGGAGATGGGCGCGGGGATGAGGGAGGACGAGGAATGGAGTGTTCCGGATCTCCGCGCCCCAAGCGATCAGGTCGAGGTCGAGTGGGCGGGCCTCGTTGAGGACGAGCTTGGGTCTGCGTCCGGCTTCGACTTCGAAGGACTGGAGCTGGGCGAGCAACGATTCCGGGGACTGGCCGGCCTGGGGGAAGAACTCGACGACGGCGTTGATGAAACGGGGCGAACCCGGGGGGCAATCGACGGGCGTGCTGGTCCAGAGCGAGGAACGCCGGACGGGAGCGCAGGAGATCGAGTCGAGTCGATCCATGGCCGCGCCCACGATCGCGGGGGAGTCGCCCAGGTTCGAACCCAGGGCAATGAAGACGCGATCGGTGGGCATGGCCGGGAGCGGTTTGTGGATCCTACTTCAAGCCGAGGACGTCCTGCATGTCGTAGATGCCCGGGGTACGGCCGTGGAGCCACCCGGCGGCGCGGAGGGCGCCGTTGGCGAAGGTGTCGCGGTTGCTGGCCTTGTGGGTGAGTTCGACGCGTTCGCCGTTGGCGGCGAAGATGACGGTGTGATCGCCGACGACATCCCCGCCGCGGATGGCGTGGATGCCGATCTCGGAGGCGGTGCGTTCGCCGGTGATGCCCTGGCGACCGTGGCGGAGGGCGTCCTCGAGTTGGACCTTGCGCACGTCGCCCAGGATTTCGAGGAGGGTGGTGGCGGTGCCGCTGGGGGCGTCCTTCTTGAGGCGGTGGTGCATCTCGACGACCTCGAGGTCGAATCCGGGCCCAAGGATCTCGGCAGCCTTGCGGGTGAGCCAGAAGAGCGTGTTGACGCCGGTGGAGTAGTTGGAGGCCCAGACGATGGGGATCGAGGTGGCGGCGGCGCGGATGGCGGCCTTCTCGGTCTCGTTGTGGCCGGTGGTGCCGATGACCAGGGCCTTGCCGTGGCGTGCGCAGGCCGCGGCGACCCCGGCGGTCACGTGGTGGAGGGTGAAGTCGATGACCACGTCGGCTCCGGGAAGGAGCGCTTCGAGATCGTCGCCCACGTCGGTGCCGGCGATGACTTGAAGGCCGGGATGGCGGGCGGCGCAGGCGAGGAGAGCCTGCCCCATTCGACCCTTGGAACCGTTGATGATGATGCGCGTCATGTGCGGGGATTGAATCGGATTTGTGGGAGAGGTTGAAGATACAAGATTCAAGTTTGAAGCGGGAGCCGGGCTTGAATCTGGAAACCTGGGGCTCCCGACCGGCTCGTGAGGACACTCGCCCCACCGGAGGGACGCGGAGCTCAGGAACGGACGAAACGGTCGAAGCCGCCGCCGAGGAGTTCGGTGACGTCGCGCTGGATCTCGCTGTCGCGGACGAGCCATCCGGAGGCGGCGAGATCGGTATACTTGCGGGTGAGACAGCGGCTGAGGAGCGTGCGGCTGTGGTCCCACTTGTAGACGAGTTGGTCGAGGACGCGGGCGTCGCTGTGCTGGGGGGTGAAGCTGGTGCCGAGCAGTTCGAGTCGGAGGGTGGTGATCTCCTCGATCAGTTGGGGCGTGTTGGTGAACCACCAGCAGCCGAACGGGTGGAGGTTCCGGAACTTGCGGGCGAGGACGACGGTCTCGTGCTGGGATTCGCGGCTGAGGACGGTGACGAGGAAACGATTGTCCGGGTTGGCGGCGCAGAGGTTCTGGAGGGCGTCGAGGTTCGAGCGGCCGACGCCGTCACCGGCGAGGCGGAGGGCGGGGTTCACGGCACGTTTCACGCCGAGCATGAGGGCGAAGGGTTGGCCGAGTTCGCGGCCATGGGGCAGGACGGCCTCGCGGATCAGCCAGGCGGTGTCGGTGTCGGCCGGGTAGGTGAAGTCCGGGGGCAGCGACACCATGCAGTAGCCGGCGTTGAGGCGGCGGGTCCAGTCGGCGAGGAAACGGCGGACCTCGGCGGCGGTGCGTGGGGAGCGGTCGGAGGAGACGTCGTACCCCCAGGAACGGAGCCGGGCCGAGGTGCGGGGCCAGTCGACGAGGAGCGGGTCGATGCGGAGCGCGGCGCGGAAGCGTGGGTCGCGGGTGAATCCGCGGTCCCAGAGCGGGCGTTCCTCGTCGTCGAAGGGCGAGTTGGTCATGCAGACCGACGCGACGTTGGCGATCTTGAGGATGCGATCGACGTAGGCGGCCGGCTTCTGGGCGGCGAACCAGGTACGGAGTTGGGAGAGGTTCGAGTGGCGGGGTTCCAGTCCCAGGGCGTGGAGGACGGTGAGGACGCCGCGGCAGGCTTCGGAGAGGGGCGAGTGGTCGTTGAAGAGGGCCTGCCAGATCCAGTCGGCCTGCTGGGTCTTGGAAGCGGACCAGAAGGTTTCGTACGGGAGGTCGAACTGACGGAATCCCTCGCTGACCAGGTAGTGATAGACCAGGAGGTCGTCGATGCCGCAGAGCAGGAGGGAACCGAAGGCCGGGTCGTAGAGGTGGGTGTGGATGTCGTGGACCGGAGTCGAGCGCACGATCTGTTCAACGCGCTCGGCGAGGGGGCGAGGGATGGGCATGGCGTGGGTGGGGTTCCGGGTTTGCGGTGTCAGGATTGAAGAAGCGCAGCGCGGAGCTTGGCGGCGGTATCGGCGAGGGCCTCGGGGACGACGCTGGTGCCGGCGATGACGGGCATGAAATTGGCGTCGCCCTGCCAGCGGGGGACGATGTGCAGGTGGAGGTGCTCGACGATGCCGGCACCGGCGACGCGCCCCAGGTTCGCGCCGATATTGAAGCCGTCGGGCCGCATCACCTGGCGGAGGGCCGCCTGACAACGGCGCGTCACGTGCATGAGTTCGAGGAGTTCATCGTCGGTCAGGGCATCGAGGTCCGGGACCTGACGATAGGGGACGACCATGACGTGGCCGCCGTTGTAAGGGTAGGTGTTGAGGAGGGCGTAGCAGGTGCGGCCGCGCGCGATGACGTGGTGGGCCACGTCGTCGTTGGATTGCGCGATGGTGGTGAAGAGGGAGGCGTTGCCGGGTTGGGAAGGGGACTTGGGCGCGAGGATGTAGTCGATGCGCCATGGGGCGTGGAGGGAGTCCATGCGGTTCGTGAATTCAGGTGGTTCTGTTCAACAACCGCCGGCCTCGGCGATTTCGCGGGCGAAGTAGGTGAGGATCCAGTCGGCGCCCGCGCGGCGGATGGCGAGGATGGATTCGTTTCGGGCGCGGGTGTAGTCGAGCCAGCCGAGTCGGGCGGCGGCGTGGATCTGGGCGTATTCGCCGGAGACCTGATAGGCGGCGATGGGGAGTCGGGTGGCCTGCCGGAGTTGGAAGAGGATGTCGAGGTACGGACCGGCGGGCTTCACCATGAGGGCATCGGCGCCTTCCTGCTCGTCGAGGAGGGCGTCGGCGAGAGCCTCGCGGGGGTTGGCTGGGTTGAGTTGGTAGGTCCGCTTGTCGAGCGCGGTGGTGCCGGCGGCCTGGGCACTGCCCACGGCCTCGCGGAACGGACCGTAGAACGCAGAGGCGAACTTGGCGCTGTAGGCGAGGATCCCGGTGTGCTGGAATCCCTGGCGGTCGAGGGCTTCGCGGATCGCCTGGACCCGGCCGTCCATCATGTCGCTGGGCGCGACGAAATCGACGCCGGCCCGGGCATGGAGGACGGCCATGCGGGCGAGGATCGAGACGGTGGGATCGTTGTCGACGTCGGAGCCGTCGGGCGTCAGGACGCCGTCGTGGCCGTGGGAGGTGTAGGGGTCGAGGGCGATGTCGGTGAACAGGACGAGTCCCGGGGCGGCCTGGCGGATGGCGGCGACGGCGCGGAGGACGAGGCAGTTGGGGTTGAGGGCCTCGGAGCCTTGCGGGTCCTTGAGGTGGGCCGGGGTGACGGGGAAGAGGGCGACGCCGCGGATGCCGAGTCCGGCGATTTCCGCGGCTTCGCGGGCGAGGTCGGGGATGGAAAGCCGGGAGACCCCCGGCATGGAACCGACCGGGGTTGGGGGCCCGTCGCCCTCCTGCACGAAGAGGGGGGCGATGAGGTTCGACGGATGGAGCCGGACCTCGCGCACCAGTTCGCGGATGGCTTCGGACTGGCGAAGCCGGCGTGGGCGACGGGCTGTGGACATGGGCGGTTCAGCTCCGGTTGAGGGCGCTGAGGACGGCCTTGATGGAGGCGAGTTCGATGCTGGTGTCGACTCCGGCGCCCCAACGGGTCCGGCCTTCGGCGAGGCGGATCTGGATGTAGGCGATGGCGCTGGCCTCCTCGCCCGCGGAGAGGGCGTGCTCGGCGTAGTGGGCGACCTCGAACTTCGGGACACCGCCGGCGATCAAGGCATGCACGAACGCGGCGATGGGGCCGTTGCCTTGGCCTTCGAGGGTCTTCTCGGTGCCCTTGACGCTGACCCGGGCCCGGCAACGGACGATGCCGTCGCGCCCCTCGGTCTCGAAACCGAGGAGTTGGTAGGGGCTCGAACGATGGATGTATTCGGCCCAGAACATTCCCCGGAGCTCGGGGCCGCGGACCTCGCGGCCGAGTCGGTCGACCTCATCATTGGCGATGGGGCCGAACTCGCGCTGCATGTCCTTGGGGAGTTCGATGCCGAACTCGGTCTCGAGGAGGTAGGCGACGCCGCCCTTGCCGGACTGGCCATTGACGCGGATGACCTCGTAGTACTCGCGGCCGAGGTCGGTGGGATCGACAGTCAGGTACGGCACGTCCCAGAACGGGGAGAGGCCCTTTTCGAGGGCGGCCTCGCGTTCGCGGAGTCCCTTGCGGATGGCGTCCTGATGGGAGCCGGAGAATGCGGTGAACACCAGTTCGCCGGCGTAAGGCTGGCGGGGCGGGATCGTCATGCCCGTGCAGCGCTCGTAGACCTGACGCAGGGCGTTCAGGTCGGAGAGTTTCAGGCCGGGGTCGATCCCGTGCATGTACAAATTGAGTGCGACGATGACGACGTCGAGGTTGCCCGTGCGTTCGCCGTTGCCGAAGAGGGTGCCTTCGACGCGGTGGGCGCCAGCGAGCAGGCCGAGTTCGGTGGCAGCGACGCCGGTGCCGCGGTCGTTGTGGGTGTGGAGCGAGATGATGGCGAGGGCCGGGTTGCGCAGGTGGCGGATGAACCACTCGACCTGGTCGGCGTAGATGTTTGGCATCGCGACCTCCACGGTGTCGGGGAGGTTCAGGATGATGGGCTTGTCCGGCGTGGGCTGCCACTCGTCGATGACGGCCTCGCAGATCTCGAGGGCGAACTCGACCTCGGTCGCGGAGAAGCTTTCCGGAGAATACTGGAAGCGCAGGTTGGTGCCGGGCAGGCGATGGGCACGTTCACGGACCCACCGGGTTCCGCGGCGGGCGATGGCGATGATCTCCGGCTTCTCGAGTCCGAACACCACGCGGCGTTGGGCCGGGGAGGTCGAGTTGTAGAGGTGGATGATCGCGTTCCTGGCGCCGACGAGGGATTCCACGGTCCGCTCGATGAGGTCTTCCCGGGCCTGGACGAGGACCTGGATGGTGACGTCATCGGGGATGCGCTTCTCCTCGATGAGGCGGCGCATGAAGGCGAATTCGGTGTTCGAGGCGGCGGGGAAGCCGACCTCGATCTCCTTGAACCCGCACCGGACGAGGGCATCGAACAGTTCCAGCTTCTGGGAGACGTTCATGGGGACCGCGAGGGCCTGGTTGCCATCGCGGAGGTCCACGCTGCACCAGATGGGCGGTGCGGTCAGGACGCGGTTGGGCCACTGCCGATCCGGCAAGTGGATCGGCGGGAACGGACGGTATTTCTTGGACGCAGGATTCTGCATGGCTCGTGCGGTTGGGACCCGATCCCGGTCGCGCTCGCGCTGGGGTGCTGCGGAAAACAAAAACCCCACCGCCGGCGCGGCGATGGGGAACGAAATCCGAGAAGGTTCAGATCAAGCCCCGACCGCCCCGCTGCCCAGAAGCAGCGAAAGGCTGGTAAGTCGGAATGCCAGAAACGAAACCATTGGAGGCAATGAAAGGCGTGGGAGGGGTGTGGGTCAACGCCTATTTCCGGATGAAATCCCGTGCGCGGGGAGAAGTCATTTGCGTTGCTGGCCCGTGCTTTGCTACCCAGCGAGGCGTTTTTCGCTGAAATGGCTGAAGTAGGATCCAAGTTGGGCCGATACACCCTGCACGAGCGGATCAATGCAGGCGGGATGTCGGAGATCTGGCTGGCGACCGATGAGGTCGGGCAGTCGGTCGCCGTGCGTCTGATGCTCAACAACAGCCTGCTGGCCTTCACCGAGCGCAAGCGCTTCCTGACCGGGGCGGAGGTTTTGGAACACCTGCCGCCGCACCCGTGCGTGATCGGTTACGTGGAACACGGGAAGATCGATGGCGAGCTGGTGCTGGTCATGGAGTACGTCGAGGGGGAGAACCTCAAGCTCCGGATGAGCGCCAACGACCCGGTGCTGGCGGAGAACATCGCCCAGGTCCTCATCGATCTGGCGGAGGCGTTGGAGCACCTGCATGACCACGGGTTCATGCACCTGGACTTCAAGCCGGAGAACGTCGTCATGACCCGTAACGGGAGCATCCGGCTGGTGGACTTCGATCTCGCGCAACCGATCCCGAACCCGCCCCGGAAGCTGGATCGCAATCCCGGCACGCCGCAGTACATGGCGCCGGAGCAGTTGCTGCGTCAGCCGGTGGACCATCGGGCAGATCTCTGGGCGTTCGGGGTGACGGCCTACGAGTTGCTGACCTTCCGCAAGCCGTTCCCGGGCGACACCGCTGACCTGGTGCTCAAGCGCCAGCTGGATCGTTCCGAGTTTTCCACTCCGCGTTCCTTGAACGGAGACATCCCGGCCGACCTCGAACGGATCATCCTGCGCTGTCTGGAGAAGGACATGGAACGGCGCTACCCCGTGACGAGTGTCCTGGTCCACGAACTGCGGCAGGCGTTGTACGTGGGGTGAAAGACCCTCCGGATGCGCGTGGGCTGGATTCCGGCGCACGCGGGGCGTTCGTCCAACGAGGTGAGCGCGGTCGAGTCCGAAATCTTCGTCCAGCGGCCCACGTGGCTGTTCAAGCTGCCGTAGGGCCATCCGGATGTCCCATATGCGACACGGGATTGGTCCGGGGGCGGGGACAGTTTCACGCGGAGACGCGGAGGCGCGGAGAATGGACCTTTGGAAGGCAGGGCTGGTCCCCGCTGCGTCGCCGTGTCGCCGAAGGGTAAAATCAGCCGGGAGCGCGGCGCGAAGCCGGGCGAGGCTTCTTGGTCCCCGTCGGCCGTTTCTTTGCGCGCACTTCGTCGACGCGGAACTCGACCATCCTGCGGATCAGGCTGAACGGAATCGGGCGGTTCAGGGGGAACTGCACCGACCCCTTGGCGCTCACGTAGTCCTTGAGTTCGTCGGCGAAGGCGGTGATCGCTGAGGGCGTGGGATAGAATCCGATGTGGTTCTTGTACCCCGCGAAGTGGACGAGGTTGCCGCCGAGGACAAAGGTGGGAATCCGGTACTTCATCGCCTCCACGGCGTCCGGGGCGACCTCGCGGATCAGGGCCCGGATCTGCTGGAGTGATTCCTGAACATTCGTTGGGAACGTGGCGATGTAGGAGTCGATGTCGGTCGGATCGGTGGGGTTCATGGGAATTGTCATTCTGAAAGCGGCAGTTGGGTTATCCACCGATTTCACAGATTTCACAGATTGACTGGAACAAGTGGCCACGCCGCTTCGCAGTTTTCATTTCATCCACGGGGTGAAACGACAGCTTCCCTCAACCGGCTTCCAATCCGTGGAATCGGTGCAATCTGTGGATCCAACCGCGTTTTCCAGGGTCATTGCTCAGCGGAGCCGGACCATAGCGCCCAGCGCCGGCGGAGGGTTGCGACCACGGTGGCGTCGATGCGTTGGCTGAAGAGCGAGGCTGGGGAGATACCCGTCCGGACGGTGCGCACGAGACAGCCCGCGATCAGGAAGGCGGACAAGACGAAGTTCTGCCAGCCATTGAGGGGCCACTGTCGCGACCAGGACAGGTTCCAGGCATGGCTGAGAGGCCCAAGGTAGTCGATGGACCAGATGTCCTTGGGCGAAGGGCCGCGGGAGCCGACGACATCGCACAGCAGGTGGAGGTGGAAGGATGCGAGCAGCAGGAGCAGCGCGCGTCCCTGACGGACACCCGACAGGGCGGCGACGACGAGGAGCAGGCCCGCACCGGGCAAGCCGTGAAGCAGGTTGTGATGGAATTTCTCGAACCAGAACGACTCCGGCCGGCCGAGAGCCTGGTTCGCGACGTCAACGATCCACCCGAGGCCGTCGAGGTCCGGGGCGATGCCGGCAAAGGTGATCCAGGCCCGCTCGCGGGGCGTGGTGGCCGAGCGCTCAGCCAGCGTCCAGCTGAGGAGGAAATGGGTGACCGGGCTCATCCTTGGATCGTGGGTTGAAGGGCACTCTGGTGGCCGCCGGGTGTCAAAGTGAATTCGGGCTGCTCGTCCCACCGCTCGCCGGTTTCAGTAAGGGGGGGCGAGTCGGCGGAAGCCGTGGGAGAGGACAATTGCAAGGAATCCGAGGTTCCGGAGCGGAATCATCGGCCACGGATAGGAAGGGACCTTGCCGGGTTGGCGGGAGGAACCCGCGATCGCGGCAGCAGAGGCGAGATCCTGCATCCACGCCACCGGGCGCGGCCATGCCCAGAGAGTGGCAAGCCAGTCGGACGGGACGCCCGCCGGACCAACCGCTGCGCCGACGATCCCGCCTGCGATGGCTGCGGTCGTATCGGTGTCGCCGCCGCAGCGGATGCAGGCCTGGACGGCACCGCGAAGATCGAGAGGGAAGGACAGCGCGGCGTGGAGGGCGATCGGGACCGTGTGGACGATGAATCCGACCAGAGTCGGAAGGCGGCCCGCGCCGTCGCGAGTCCGGTTCCCCCAGGCAGGGAAACGATCCACCAGCGGAGTTGTGATCCGAGTTCGGAGGCAAAGCGTGCCGGCTCCCCGCCGGATCGGACGAGGGCGGCAGCCGTCATGCAGGCGTGCTCGCAGTCGTCGGAGACCATTCCGCGGCCGAGGATCAGGCGATGACGTTCCGGGGACCCGAGCAGCCGGGTGGCGCGCCGTGGGGAGAGATTCTCATACGGAAGGCCAATGGCATCGCCGACGGCCGTGCCGAGGAGTGACCCGATCGCGTGGGAGGGATCCATGGAATTGGGCCAACCTCGACCGCGGGTGCGGTGGGAGCAAGTGGGGAAGCGGAGGGGGCGAGGCGAACGGGGTGGGTACGAGTACCGCCCTGCGGGCTGAGTACGAGTACGAGTACGGGGGGAAGAGCATGTAGAGCGGCTCGTGGGGACACTCGCCCCACCGGCCGGGGAGATGCGGAGTGGTTTGACGGAGAGTCTCGCCCCACCGAATGAGGGGAAATTGGGTAAGTTCAGGGGCCTCCCGACCTGAGAAGGGAGGGCGAGCAAGGGAAACCCTTTGCGGTGTCGGCGGGGATGGGTTTTGGTTGGGGCGTGGCAGCCAACGCTGAGGACAAGCAGGTCGGGACCCCGGGAGACAAGTTTCCTCCGCAGGTCCGGTTCATCATCGGGAACGAGGCCTGTGAGCGGTACAGCTTTTACGGAATGAAGGGGATCCTCGTCGGGTACATGGCGGGCGAGGTGATGAAGGGTGGGCTGGGGCAGTCGCAGGATACGGCCACCAAGTGGTTCCACCTCTTCGTCATGTTGAACTACTTCACGCCGTTGCTGGGGGCGTGGATCTCGGACAAGTGGTGGGGCCGGTATCGGACGATCCTCTGGATTTCGCTGCTGTACTGCGTGGGACATGGGGTCCTGGCGCTGGCGGACCAGATCTATCCGGCGGTGAAGGCTGCGGCTCCGCTCGAGGAGTTGACGGAGACGGCGAGGAAGTCATGGCAGGCGGCGAACGCGCCGGCGACGGAAGGGCGGGCTTGGATGCTGGGAGTTGGGTTGACGTTGATCGCGTTCGGGGCGGGCGGGATCAAGCCGTGCGTGTCGGCCTTCATGGGTGACCAGTTCGAGGAAGGGAAGAGCCGGTTGTATGAGAAGGCTTACGCAGCGTTCTACTTCTCGATCAACTTCGGGTCCTTCTTCTCGTTCCTCACGATTCCGTGGGTGAGGGATAGGTGGGGGTATTCGTGGGCGTTCGGGATTCCCGGGATCCTGATGGGGGTGGCGACGCTCATCTTCTTCCTCGGGCGGAACCGGTACCGGAAGGTGCCTCCGACGCGGGAGTCGCGGTCGGCGGGCTTCTTTGCGGTGTTATTCGAAGCGTTTAGGAACCGTCAACCGGGGCGTGACTTCTGGATGGGTGCGCTGGCGAGCGCACGGTTTGCGCCGAAGGAGGTCGAGGCGGCGGCGTCGGTGCTGCCGGTGCTGTCGGTGTTCGCATTGATCCCGCCGTTCTGGGCGATGTTCGACCAGCATTCGTCCACCTGGGTGCTGCAGGCGAAGGAGATGATCCCGGTGGAATTCGTCCTGCCTTTCCTTGGGAAGTACGTGCTGGGTGGTGAGCAGATGCAGTCTTTGAACCCGCTGCTGGTGATGGTGCTGATACCGCTGCTGACGCTGGTGGTCTACCCGTGGTGCGGCAGGTTGACGAAGGTGACGCCGTTGCGGCGGATCGGGGTGGGGATGTTCGTGGCAGGCCTCTCGTACGTCGTGGTGGCGTGGATCCAGCAGCGGATTGTTGCGGGTGAGAAGCTGAGCGTGCTGTGGCAGGCAGTGCCCTACACGATCCTGACGGCAGCGGAGGTGCTGGTGTCGACGACGGGGTTGGAGTTTGCGTACACGCAGGCGGCGAAGAGCATGAAGAGCACGATCACGAGTTTCTGGCTCCTGACCGTGGCGGTGGGAAATTTCCTGGTAGCCATGATCACGCAGTACGCGGGCGGCCATTCCGGGTCGGCGTCGGTGACGCCGGGACGTTTCCTGACGTACGCGCTGATGACCTTCGGGGTGGGGGTGGTGTTTGTGTTCGTGGCGATGGCCTACCGGTATCGGGAGGAGATTCCGTCGCGCCGGCGGTCGTAGTTCGTGGTGCCGCCGTGATTTCGGATCCAGATTTTCGTCCAACAACAATCCAACTTTGGAGGCTGAATGTATCGCGTCAGAGGTGCCGACCAGAACGTGTATGGGCCGATTGCGGCGGAGACGGTCCGACAGTGGATCGCGGAACGGCGATTGAACCGGGACTCGCAGGTCTGCCGTGAGGGTGAGGAAGTGTGGCAGCCACTGGGGCAGGTGGCGGAGTTCGCGGATGCGCTCTCGGGAGGAGGTGCCGCCTCCACCACGCCCGCCGTACCCTCGCTGCCGGCAGGGGGTGGAGCCTATCAGGTTTCCGGAATCCAACGGGATGTCATCGTGGCGCAGACCAAGCCGGCGGCCATTTGCATGATCGTGTACGGCGGCGTGTCGTTGCTGGTGTCGTTGATGAGCGTTCTGGGGCAGGTCGTGCAGGCCGCCCAGGGAGGGGCGAAGAAGGCGGAGTTGCCGCCCGAGGCACCGGAGATCTTCCGGAAGATTGCCGAGATGCAGTCGAGCATGCCGCCTGCGGTGCAATGGGTGTCGATTGCTCTCAGCATCCTGATGTCGGCGGTCATCATCTTCGGCGGCATCAAGCTGCTCAACCTGAAGTCGAGGCCGCTGGTGATGACTGCGGCGATCCTCTCGATCCTGACCTGCTTCACGTCCTGCTGCTGCGGGCTTGGGATCGGGTTGGGTGTCTGGGTGCTCGTACTCATCAGCAAGCCGGACATCCGGAACCAGTTTGAGTGAGTTAGGACAGGTTGTGGCCCCGCCCAGCAGTGCCCCACCCGTGATCGGCGCGCGAGTGCCGGTCGGGTGGTGGCGCTGGCTGGTGCTCGCGCTGATGGCGGTGGTGGTGGTGGTGCTGTGGCGTTACGAGCCGGCCGGGCAGGCGTTTTATCCGCGCTGCTGGATGTACTCGATGACGGGCCTGAAGTGTCCCGGATGCGGGGTGCTTCGGGCCACCCACGCGATGCTCCGGGGAGATTTCCGGCTGGCGTGGTCGCTCAATCCGCTGTGGGTCTGCTATGTGCCCCTGCTGGGCTGGATGGGGTTGGCGTGGGTTGGAGGCCTGTTTGGCTGGCGCCTGCCGAATCCGCTGGTCCGGCCTTGGTGCCTCGGGGTCATCGGGGGGCTCGCGATGGCTTACGGGATCGCACGGAACATTCCCGGTCTGGGCTGGCTGGGGTGAGGCCAGCAGCGACGCGGCGAGGGACTTGCAGGCCGGGTGCCCTCACCCGGCGACGATGGTGAAGCGCCGCGTGGGGGCACGCGGCCTACCAAGGAGGGTTGGACCCGGGCATGAGTCCGCAGTTCCTCGGTTGTAGGCCGGGTGCCCTCACCCGGCGGGCTTGAAGCGTGGAGCTTGAAACGCCGCGTGGGGGCACGCGGCCTACCAAGGAGGGTTTCAGGTGGCTGACTTGCCCCGGATGATGGAGACGACGCTCGCTTCGGGGCGGAGGAGGCGTTGGGCGACGGCGCGGACGTCATCGGCAGTCACGGCCTCGTAGCGTTCGTCATCCTGATCACCCCAGGCGTATCCCAGTCCGTAGAGTTCATCGAGGGCGGCAGCGAGGGCCATGTGGCCGAGGTCCTGTCGGGCGATCTTTTTCTGGCCGATGACCTTGGCCTTGGCGCGGGCGAGTTCCTCATCGGTGAGGCCTTCGGCGCGGATCTGCTCGGCTTGGGCGCGGAGTTCGGTTTCGACGCGGTCGACCTCCTCCGGGGCGGTCCCGCAGTAGAAGGCGAAGTAGCCGTGGGTGCGGCCGAGGAAGTTGGAGGCCCCGACGTAATAGGCGAGGCCGAGCTCGTCGCGGATCCGCATGAAGAGGCGGGAGCCCATGTCACTGCAGGCTTCCTGGAGCAATTCGAGGGCGTGGCGGTCGGGGGCGTCGAAGGAGGAACCGGGGAAGCCGAGGGCGATGACGGCCTGTTCCTTGTCCCGGGATTCGTCGAGGCGGGGGATGGGGATGACGGGTTGGGTCGCCTG
Source organism: Limisphaerales bacterium (assembly GCA_965284395.1). GTDB lineage: Bacteria > Verrucomicrobiota > Verrucomicrobiia > Limisphaerales > UBA9464 > UBA6176. The sequence goes on from OZ260084.1 coordinate 4,690,855, forward strand.
GGTGCCGAAGACCGAGCCGGCGTGCCAATCCAGGAAGGCCTGTTCCACCTCGGCGCGGACGGCCTCGGCATGGATGTCGCCGTAGATGGCGAGCACGGCGTTGTTGGGGACGGCGAGGCGGCGGTAGAACGACTCGATGTCGGAGATGTTGAATCGGCGGATGTTGGACTCGGTGCCAAGGGAATCCAGGCCGTAGCCGTTGTCGCCAAAGAGGCCGCGTCGAAGTGCCTTGAAGGCGCACTGGAGGAGTTGGTCGCGCTGACCGCGGAGGCTGGCGAGTTGCACCTCGCGTTCGCGTTCGACGGCGTCGGCGGGCCAGGCGGGGTTCAGGACGACGTCGCGGAGCAGTTCGAGACCGTGGGCGAAGTCGCCGCTGAGCAGTTCGGCGGAGACCCCGAAGCTGTGGTTGCCGCCGTAGGGTTCGAGGGAGCCACCGAGGCTCTCGATCTCGGTGGCAATCTCCACGGCGGAGCGTTTGCGGGTGCCCTTGAGGAGGAGGCGGGAGGCGAGGGAGGTCAGGCCGTTGGTGGTGGCGGTCTCGGCGAGCAGGCCGCCGGAGAAGGCGAGGCGGAACTCGACGAAAGGCAGGCGGTGATCCTCCTTCACGAGCAGGCGAAGGCCGTTGGGGAGGGTGAACTTCCGGACGGGAAGGTCGGTGCCGGAGTCGACCGAGTGTTCCTGCCGCGGGGCGGTGCCGTTGGGCAGAAGGGCGTAGGAGGTACGATTGGACTCGGTGAGGTACTCGTTGGCGACGCGGCGGAGATCCTCGGGAGTCAGGCGTCGGACGGCGGCGAGGTAACGTTCGCTGAAGTGGAGGTCATGGGCGGCCATCCAGTTGCCGCCGAGGTCCTGGGCCTGGCCTTCCATGGTCTTGCGGGTGGAGAGGGTGCCGGCGGTGAACTGCTTGACGGCCTTGGCGAGTTCGGCGCCGGAGACCGGTTCGGTCTTCATGCGCTCGATCTCGGCGAGGATCTCGTCGCGGGCGGCGAGGAACTTGGGGCCGTCACAGACGCCACTGACGCCGAACAGTCCAGCGAGTCCGGGGGTGTAGATCCAGGAGTTGACCGAATGGACGAGGGCAGCGCGTTCGCGGACGGCCTGATAGAGGCGGCTGCTGCGCCCGGAACCGAGGAGGGTAGCGAGGACGTCGAGTGCGGCGGTATCGGGATGGCGGAGGTCCGGGGTGTGCCAGGCGAGGTGGAAGTGGCCCAGTTCGACCGACGACTCGTCAATGGCTTCCCGGGGTGCGGCCTGACGGGGTTCGGTGGCGTGGACCGAGGTGGGGACGGGCCGTCCCTTCGAGTTGGCGAAGGCGGTGCGGACCTGCTCGAGGACCTCGGTGGGACGGACGTCGCCGACGACCACCATGAAGCAGTTGTTGGGGGCGTACTTCTCGGTGTAGTAGGCGGTGAGGTGGTCGCGCGTCACCCGGTTGAAGAGGTCGGGCAGGCCGATGACCGGGAAGCGGTACGGGCTGCGGGAATAGGCGCACTCGAAGAGACGGCGGCTGGATCGGCGGCCGGGGTCGTCGTTACCCATGTCCATCTCGCGGCGGATGACGTCGAGTTCCTTGACGAGTTCATCGGCGGGAAGGGAGGCGTGCTGGAAGATGTCGCAGAGGATGTCGATGGCCGTGCGGGCGCCCGTGTTGGGGACGTTGATCCAGTAGACCGTGCGGTCGAACGACGTGTAGGCGTTCATGTACCCGCCGGCGGCCTGGACCTCCTGATCGATGCGGCCCGCGCCGCGGGTGGTGGTGCCCTTGAAGAGCATATGTTCCAGCACGTGCGAGAGGCCGGCCCCGAGCCATTGGCCCTCGTCGATGGAGCCGGCGCGGCACCAGGCCTGGGCGCTGACGACCGGTGCGGAGCGGTCCTCGCGAATGATGAGCTCCAGGCCGTTGTCGAGACGGTGGAAGGTCACCCCCGGAGGGAGGTTGGAGGAGATGCTGGACGTGACTGAGGGTGCGGCCGTCGTGCTCATGCGTAGGAACGAACGGCGCGGACGTTAGCCGCCACGGCGGCGAAGCCAAACCGGAATCCGGGAATCAGTGCACTCCGAGGCGGGGCAGTTGGTCCCGGTAAGAGCGGGAAAGGGTGAGGCGGGCACCCGTCGTGAGGGTGACGGTGTACTCGCCGTGGAAGAGGGGTTGGAGCTCCTTGACCCGGCTGAGGTTGATGATGGAGGTGCGGGAGATGCGGACGAACTGCTCGGGAGGGAGCCGGGTGGCGACCGAGTTCATGGTTTCCCGGATCAGGTGGGAGTGGGAACCAACGTGGAGTTCCACGTAGTTGTCGGCGCTGCCGATCCAGTCGATGTCGGGGATGCGGACGAAGGTGACCTTGCCGTTGGATTTGACGGGGATGCGCTCGGGTTGCTTGGCACCGGCCTTCATGTCCTCGAGCATGGCGGCAAGCTTGGTCTGCAGGTCGTCTGACCCGGGAGACGTGGCGCGTGCACGGGCCCGTTCGAGGGCGACGCGGAGCCTTTCGCGGTCGAAGGGCTTGAGGAGGTAGTCGACGGCGTGGATCTCGAAGGCCTTGACCGCGTACTGGTCGTGGGCGGTCGTGAAGATCACCGCGGCGGGTGCGGCCCCATTGAGTCTCTGCAAGACCTCGAACCCATTCAATCCGGGCATCTGGACGTCGAGGAAGAGCAGGTTGGGGGAGTCCCTCCGTACGGCGATGACCGCGTCCTCGCCATTCTGGCATTCGCCGATGACGGAGACCCCGGGCTCCGACGTCAGGAAGTTCCGGAGCCTCTCCCGGGCGAGCGGCTCATCATCCACCACGAGTGCGCGCAGGTCAGCCATTGGCAAAAAGGTGTTTCAGAATGCACGGATGTCCAATGGCAATTCATGGGGGCAGGGGGGACGGTTGGGCATCTTGACGCTGCACCCGCGCGTCGTGCGTCGCGCGGGGCGGCCGGCTGTCCGAAACGACGACCGTGATGGAAGGCCGGGTGCCGTAACGCGGCCTACTACAGAGCAGGGGTAAACGTGGGTATGGGGCCGCAGTTCGTGGCTTGTAGGCCGGCTGCCCTCACCCGGCGGGGTTGAGGATACACCGCGTGGGGGCACGCGGCCTACAGGCCCCTTGGAGAACGAGCCGGCGGCCGATCTGCCCTGATCGGATGGGAGATCCGCGAGGAGCAAATGGCCGCCGGTTTGCGAAGGCTGACGGCTTAGGACGGGTCAGCGTTTGGTGGGGTACGAGGGCCACCACTTGCCCATTTCCTCGGGCGTGGCCGGTACCTTGAGGGGGCGGACGACCCGGAAGCCGAGGAACTGGGCATCGGTCAGATACCACTTCGACTTGGGCAACTGCGGGTCGCGCATCTTCCACGCGGCTTCCGAAGCCCGGCGGGCGGCCGAGCGGAGGAGGTCCGGATCATCGTCCCAGCTGCCGCCGCGGGCGACGTTCGGGTACTCGGTCTCGATGGCGATGTACTGTTGGTCGCCGACCTTGCCGTAGTCGTCCACGTAGCCGTCCATGACCCATTCAGCGACGTTGCCGAGCATGTCGTGGAGGCCCCAGGCGTTGGGCTTCTTGAGACCGACCTTGCGGTACTTGCCATCGGCGTTGGTGAAGAACCAGGCGTACTCGTCGGCCTTTGACTCATCATCACCCCAGTAGAATCGGGTGGTGGTGCCGGCGCGGGCGGCGTACTCCCACTCGGCTTCGGTGGCGAGCCGGTAGAAATGGCCGGTCTTGGCGGAAAGCCAGCGGCAGTAGCGGGTAGCCGCATAGTGGGTCATCGAGATGGCAGGAAAACCATCCTTCCCCATGCCGAAGCTCATCTCGACATACGGGGTGGTTGGGCGGCTGACGGCGTCGCCTTCCTTGCCGATGTAGGGGTTGGCGCCGTTCTTGCCGGCGGTGGGGAGGAGATCCGGGAAGTTCAGGAGGAGTTCGCGGTCGACGCGTTCGGTGGGGACGTTGGTTCCCTTCTCGAGGCCGGGGAACATGAAGATCTCGTACTCGTTCCAACGGACCTCGGTCTTGCCCATCCAGAAGGGCTCGATCTTGACCTTGCGCTGGGGACCTTCATCCGCCTTGCGGCCCTTCTCGGAGGCCGGGCTGCCCATGAGGAACTCGCCGGCGGGGATGCTCACAACCTCGAAGGCGGAGTCCGTGCCGGGGATCTTCTCGGTGTAGGCCTTCATCTCGGCCGCGGTCTCCTTGCTGTTGGCAAGGATCTTGGCGTGGATGGCGGCGAGGACAGCGGCGTCATCACGGGCAAGGACGGAGGTCGGCTCCTTCTGTTGCAGGACGAGGCCGTCGGGCCAGTGGGCACCCTGGTCGATCCAGTTGCGGACGATGTCGGCCTTCTCGCGGGGCAGGGGGCCGCCCTTCTTGGCGGGAGGCATGACGTCATCATGGTCCGCGGGGAGGATCATGGTGGTGAAGACCTTCGATTTCTCGGCATCACCGACGACGATGGCGTCGCTCTTGAAGAACTCGGCCTTCACGTCCATGCGGAGCTTGCCCTTGGCATGGCCCTCATGATGGCAGGCGACACAGGAGACCTCGAAGATGGGGGCGACCTGCTTGACGAAGTCGACCTTTTCCTTCTGGGCGAGCTTGATCTCGTCCGGCCAGGAAGCGCCCTGCTCGATCCAGGTCTTCAGGATGTCCTGCTGGGCCTTGGTGAGCTTGTCGCCCTTGGGCGGCATGACGCTGTCGTGATCCGCCGGCAGCGTGGTGGTGGTGTAGAGGGGGCTCTTGGCGGGATCACCTGGAACCAGCGAGGTCCCGTTTTCACCGCCCTTGAGTGCTCCTGCGCGGGTGACGAGACTGAGGTCACCCTTGGGTTTCTCGGCCCCGTGGCATTTGAGGCAGTACGCCTCGAGGATGGGACGCACCTCGCGTTTGAAATCCACGGGGTCGGCGGCCCGTGAGAGTGGAGCGACCAGGAGGATCCCGGCGCTGATGGCGGCGATTCGGTTCATGCAGCAGGTCCGCGCAGCATACACGGGGCGTTCTCCCGGCTGTCAAACGCGGCGAGTGTGGGACGACCGGGTTTTGGGGTGTGTTCAGAGTCTCTTTGGGCGGATTTTTGGGTGGCTGAGGTCCCGGGGGAAGAGGACGCTCGGCCGAAGGATTCTGAATCATGAGCGTTACTGTTACCTACTATGTGGAGGTGGTGTCGTCGTGGTGCTACTGGGCGGAACCAACCTGGGCAGCATTGAAACAACGCTACGCTGGCACTGGGAAGGTCGAGTTCGACTGGCGGGCGGCATTGATCGATGCCTCGGGTTTGCCGGTATCCCGGCAGCAGTGCGACTGGTTCTATCGTCGGAGCGGGTCGATTGTGCGATCCCCATTCATGCTCAATTCCGGTTGGCTGGAGCCGGAGTTGAAGGAGTACCTTGCTCCGAACCTGGTTGCCGACGCGGCCCGGGACCTGGGGGTGACGGATGATCGGGCCCGGTTGGCCATCGCGACTGCGGCGCTACGCGAGGGAAGGAAGGTCGGTCGGTTTGAGGTGTCCGCCGCCGTGGTGGCGGAAGCGACCGGATTGGACCGCGACCTGTTGATGGCCCATGCGAGGACCGAGCCGGTCCTGAAGCGGGTGAGGGAAACGACGGCGATGTTCCATGCGCTGGGAGTTTCCCAGAGGCCGACGTTCGTGCTGGAGAACGGGATTGGCGACCGTGCGGTATTCTCCGGGTTCTGGATGCTGGAACCGTTGGTGGCCGCGGTCGACGCGATGGTGGCGGATGAGGCGGCCTACGGGTGCTGGGCAGCACACTTCGGTGGACCGCCGGCGGTGTAGGGGAAGCAGTCGGAGGCAGTTGCCGAACAGGTCAATGAAAACGAAAAGGCACCGCGGAAGCGGCGCCCTTGCGTTTGTCGAAATCCGGGATTCCAGTTGATCACCGGCCCGATCACCGGCCCTCGGTCAGGGCAGCGGGGAGGCCTGTCTCCCAGGAATAAGGACGGTTCCAAGCCCTGGACGATTCCATCTCGTCGTTGGATTTGCAGCCGGAGGCCGAGAAGGCAGCGGCAACGACCAGGAGGGCGAGCAGATGACGAATCCGAAGCTTCATGCCCGGATCAATAGAGAACCTTGTCCCCTTCCGCAATGGCGACATCGCCCTGCTTCCACTGGGGAAGGATGTTGGCGATGCAGGTGTTGGGCTTGACCTCCACGATGGAGACCTTGCCGATCAGCTTGTCGCCGCGGCGGACCATCAGTTCACCGCGCTTGAGGGCGCCCTGGTTCTCGCCGATGTCGAGGAGGACGAAATCCTGCTGGGGGCCGACGGCGACGATGCTGCCCTTGAGGCCGGCGGGGAGCTTGACCTTCTGGTCAGGCGTGACGAAGACGGCCAGGTCGTTCTCGAGGCGGGAGATCGTCTTGAGGAAGATCACCTTTTCTTCGGCGAGTGCGTTCTTCTCGTCCGCGGTCTTCTTCAGTTCGACGCGCATCTCGCGGATCTGATCCGGCTTGATGTTCAGGGCCTGCCACTGGGCGAGTTCCTGCTGCGCCTCGTTCCGTTCCTTGGTGGTCTTCGCGAGGTTCGCGTCCAGGCCATCGGCGCGCTTCTTGTTCGCCGCGGCAGCGGTGGCTGCTTCCTCGAGCTGGGTCTTGGTGGTCTCGAGTTCCTTGGAGCGCGTTTCGAGTTCGCCCTGGGTCTTCTTGAGGTCCGCGGTGGCGGCCGTGAGCTTGGTGTTCTTGTCGTCGCGGTCGGCGGTGGTCGACGCCAGGTCGGACCGGAGCGTTTCCACCGTGGGCTTGGTGTGGAGGAACGTCAGGGCCAAGCTGCCGATGGCGGCGAGAAGGGCGATGATCAGTGCGATTCGCAGCATGTTAGGAAAAATTCTTCCGGAGCCTACGGGAGCCGAAGACAGGGTGTCAACGGCGCTCCCATGGACAATGCGCAGGATCGAGTGTCACGGGCAATGACGGCTTTTTTTGAGTTGGTGATCCGAGGAAGGCCGGAGGGTGCATCCTGACGCTGCCCCCGTTTGAAAACAGGAACGGAGCGGCGACGTCCCCGTCGCCTCAAGAAAAGTCATGGGAGGGCCACGAGGACGTTGCCGCTCCGATGGGCGAGGGTGCAGCGTCCCGATGCGCCCGGGGCAGAAGGATGAAGGAAGTTCGGATGGCCGAAGGAAGATCCTTGGCGCAGGGTTGCTCCGTGGCCTGCGCCATGCTCCTCACGAACCTGTGAAACGAACCGCGCCGACATTCAATGATGGAAGGGGATCCCGTCGATCCGGGGGCGTCGGGGCGTTCACGTTGATCGAGCTTCTGGTGGTGATCGCGATCATCGCGATCCTGGCGGCGATGCTGCTTCCGGCATTGATGTCGGCGAAAAGGTCGGGGCAGCGGACGGGATGTCTCAACAACCTCCGGCAACTGAACCTGGTCTGGGCGATGTATGCCGGGGATCATGCCGAGGTGTTACCCCTGAACGGGCACTGGACGACCAATCTGGCTGCGGCGGACCGCCTCTGGGTCCTTGGCGGTGGGCATCTGGACTTGGGGTACTTTACCAACCGGGCCAGCTTGCTGGATCCTCGTCTGGCGTCTTTTGCGCCCTATCTCCAAGCGGCAGCCACGTATCGGTGTCCGGGGGACCGGAGCCGGGTGGAGATTGCGAAGGTTTCGTATCCCAAGGTCCGGAGCTATGCGTTGAATGTCTTCATGAATGGAAGCGAACCGGATCTTGGGTTCCATTTCGGTCGAGGACGCCTCTTCCAGAAATCTGGAGACGTATCGTCGGCTGGACCTTCGGATCTGCTGACGTTCGTGGATGTGGCGCCCGGCAATGTTTGTCACCCGGCGTTCATCGTTCACAAAGGGTTCTTGACCGGGTTGTTCTACCACCTTCCGTCCTTCCAGCATGGTAGTCGGGGAACGCTGGCGTTTGCAGACGGTCACGTGGATACGAGGCGTTGGGAAGATCCGCGGACCCGAGAGGCTGCGACGTCCGAGTGGCTGCCGGACCACTTGTCTCTCTCTCACCCGGGGAGCCGGGACCTGAAGTGGTTCCAGGAGCGGGCAACGGTGAACCGCGAACAATAACTGCTGGTCAGGGCGGTTGACTCGCCGGGATGGGTGTCCTTAGGGTCCGCCCGTAACTTCCGGCACACGCCCCGAGGATTGCGCTTCGGGGTTTTTTTGTGTCGCCGGGTTATTCTCGCTGCGATGGCAAATGTGATTCTGGTCGGCGCCCAATGGGGTGACGAAGGCAAAGGCAAGATCATCGACGTCCTGACTGAGCAGGCGGAGATCGTGGTGCGTACGGCGGGTGGCAACAATGCGGGCCACACCGTTTACGTCGGCAAGGACAAGTACGTCCTTCACCTGATCCCGTCGGGCATCCTGAGGTCGGGGAAGGTCTGTGTGATCGGCAATGGCGTCGTTCTCGATCCGATCGGCCTGGTGGCCGAGTTGGACGGGTTGGCGAAGCTGGGGGTTCCGGTGACGCCGGCGAACCTGCAGATTTCCGAGACCGCGCATGTGGTCTTTCCGTGGCACCGGGAGCTGGATGGGCAGCGTGAGGTACGGAAGGGGTCGAAGAAGATCGGCACCACGAAGCGAGGCATCGGGCCGACTTACGGCGACAAGGCGGCGCGGGTTGGGCTGCGGGTGATCGACCTGATCAACCCGACCCGGTTCGCGGAGCGTTTGCGGGAACGTCTCGAGGAGAACAACGAGGTCCTGAAGGCGCTGGGCGCACAGCCCCTGGAGTACGACAAGCTTCTGGCGGACTACTCGAAGGCGGCGGACCGTTTGCGGCCGTTCGTGACGAATACCGTGGTCTACCTCCATGAGGCGACGCGCCGCGGAGCGAACATCCTGTTCGAAGGCGCGCAGGGCACCTTCCTGGACATCGATCACGGCACGTACCCCTACGTTACTTCGTCGAGCACGACGGCCGGCGGTGCCTGCACGGGTTCTGGCGTTCCGCCGAACCGCATGGACAAGGTCGTGGGCGTGTTGAAGGCCTACACGACGCGGGTGGGCGAGGGGCCCTTGCCGACCGAGAATGCCGAGATCAGCGATCTCCTGCACGGGATGGGTCGTGAGTTCGGTGCCACGACGGGGCGCGCGCGGCGCTGCGGATGGTTCGACGCCGTGGCGACGCGGCACGCTGCCATGGTCAATGGCATCGACGAGCTCGCGATCACCAATGTCGACGGCCTGGACACGGTGAAGACCATCCGGGTGTGCACGGCCTACGAGGTGGATGGGAAGCGACTTCACCACATTCCGAACGACACCGAGGTGCTGGCGCGCTGCCAGGCGGTGTACGAGGACTTCCCCGGTTGGGAGACCCCCACGGACGGGATCCGGAAGTGGGAGGATCTTCCCGTGAACTGCCGGCATTATCTGTTGTCGATTGCCCAGATGACAGGAGCCCGGCTGACGATCACGTCGGTGGGACCCGCGCGGGAGCAGACGATGTTCCTCTGAACTCCGAGCGGGCGGCCGAGCCCGTCTGAGAACCGATGAGTGCCGAGCCCAAGCTGAGTCCGCAGGCGATGGCCAACATGCCCCAGCATGTGGCGGTCATCATGGATGGCAACGGTCGCTGGGCGAAGCAGCGGGGCTTGCCGCGGGTCGAGGGGCACCGGAACGGAGTCGAATCCGTCCGGGCGATCGTCCGTTCCGCGGGTGAGGTGGGGGTCAAGTACCTGACTCTTTACGCGTTCTCGGTGGAGAACTGGAATCGGCCCAAGGATGAGGTCGATACGCTGATGAAGTATCTGGCCCGCTTCCTGAAGAACGAGATCGGGGAGTTGAACCGGAACAACGTGAAGCTGGATGCGGTCGGGCAGATCTGGCGTCTGCCGGACGCGGTCCAGCAACAGTTGGAGAAGACGAAGGCGGCCTTGTCCAAGAACACGGGGCTGACGTTGATCCTGGCCCTGAGTTACGGGGGACGGACCGAGATCGTCGAGGCGGTGCGCGAGTTGGCGGCCAAGGCGCGCAGCGGGACGATTGATCCGGCGGAGATCAACGAGCGCGTTCTGTCGGAGCATCTCTACACCCGGCATTATCCGGATCCGGACCTGCTGATCCGGACCAGCGGTGAGATGCGGGTGAGCAACTTCCTGCTCTGGCAGATCAGCTACGCGGAGTTCGTGGTGACGCCGGTGTTGTGGCCGGACTTCCGGAAGGCGCAGTTGTATGACGCCTTGGAGGAGTATGCCCGGCGCCATAGGCGGTTTGGCGGGCTGTGAGGGGTCCAGGGTGGCAGCCGGGTGCGAAGCGACCCCGGGTCCAAGGCTCGATTTCGAAATCCAACCCTCAAGGCGGATCGAGCTGACGCGTCCTTCCGGGATTCGCGGCGGAGTCCATGATCCTGGTTTCCTACGCTATCCGGCCCCTTAGCCGTAACCATGCGACTGAAAGCGGGGACAGGTTCACGCGGAGACGCGGAGACGCGGAGAAAGGCCAGTTGGAGGGCAAGCTGGTCAGTCACCGTTGGGTGACTGGTTGCCGACGTTGGATAATAGTCGTGACCGGCCTCGCTCTCCGCGCCTCCGCGGCTCCGCGTGAGATTACTACTGCTTGGACACGGCTTAGTACCCCTCCCGGGTTACGGATCGATTTTTTCACGCCTTCCCCGGGTAGGCGCTCCCGCGCCAACCCGGGGCTACCGGCTTCAACGCCTCCGGCGTAACGGAATCTGAGGCTGACCCCTGACTGACGACAGAGGTATGACGGCCGGGTTTGACTCCGTTGTGTAGGCCTCGTGCCCCAAGCGGTGCAATCCCAACATCCGCCGGGTGAGGGCACCCGGCCTACAAGTGGGGGCCCGGGATCTGCCACACCGGGTGAGGGTACCCGGCCTACAAGTGGGGGCCCGGGATCTGCCGCGGGCTCCGCCCCGTGACCTCGGCTACGGGGTGGGTAGTGGCTACTCGTAGCGGAGGGCGTCGATGGGATCGAGGTTGGCTGCCTTGAGGGCAGGGAAGAAGCCGAACACGACTCCGATGACGGCGGAGACGGTGAAGGCGAGGATGACCGAGGTGTTCGAGATCAGGGTGGGGAACTCGAAGAACTTGGTGAGGAGCGGGGCGAGCCAGAAGCCGGTGGCGATTCCGAGGATGCCGCCCATGACGGAAAGCAGGACGGCCTCGGTGAGGAATTGGCGGAGGACGTCGCGCCCGCGGGCACCCACGGCGAGTCGGATGCCGATCTCGCGGGTCCGTTCGGTGACGGAGACGAGCATGATGTTCATGATGCCGATGCCGCCGACGACGAGGGAAATCCCGGCGAAGAAGCCGATGAGGATCGTCATGATGCGGTTGTTGGCGTTCAGGAACTCGGACATCTCCTGCTGGGTCCGGATGGAGAAATCGTCATCGCGTCCCTCGGCGATCTTGTGGCGTTGGCGGAGGAGTTGGGCGAGGTCGTTGGTGACGCTGTTGAGGGCCTCCGGGCTTTCGACCTGGACGTTGAAGGAACGGAAGAGGGTGTCGCCGGAGAGGCGCTTCATGACGCTGGTGTACGGGATGAGGACGACGTCGTCCTGATCGCTGCCGAAGGAGTTCGCTCCTTTGCCCTTGAGCCAGCCGACGACGGTGAACGGGGCGTTCTTGACGCGGATGACCTGGCCGACGGGGTCCACGTTCTCACCGAAGAGGGTCTTGGCAGCGGTGACACCGAGGAGGCAGACCTTGGAGGCGTTGCGGACGTCGGCCTCGGAGAAGTTGCCGCCGGAGGTGAACTCCCAGGAGCGGATGTCGGCATAGGCTTCGCTGACGCCCATGATGTCGGAGCTGGAATTCTGGTTGCCAGCGGTGACCTGGGCGCGGGTGCGGACTTCGGGGCTGACGCCGACGACGCCGGCGATTTCGCGGCGGATGGCGTCGTAGTCGGAGGGGCTGAGGTTGGGGGAGCCGCCGAACCCGCCGCGGACGCCGCCGCGCGACATGTTGCCGGACATCACCATGAGGAGGTTGTTGCCCATGGAGGCAATGCGTTTGTCGACCTCGGCCTTGGCGCCGGTGCCCATGGAGACGCCGACGATGACGGCGGCGATGCCGACGATGATGCCGAGCATGGTGAGGAACGAGCGGAGCAGGTTCCTGCGGATGGCGCGGAAGGCGATCTTGAGGATGGCGAACATGGGTCAGGCGAGTTGGACGGCTTTCTGTTCGGCCTCGAGCTTGGCTAGTTCGGCGGGAGCGAGGGATCGGTCGGTGACGGGTTCGTCCGAGCGGATCTGGCCGTCGCGCATGACGACGATGCGCTTGCAGTAGCGGGCGACGTCGAGTTCGTGGGTGACCATGATGACGGTCATGCCCTGGTCGTTGAGGTGCTGGAAGATGCCCATGATCTCGATGGAGGTCTTCGAGTCGAGGTTGCCGGTCGGTTCGTCGGCCAGGAGGACCTTGGGTTCGTTGACGAGGGCGCGGGCGATCGCGACGCGCTGTTGCTGGCCGCCGGAGAGTTGGCTGGGGGTGTGGTCCGTGCGTTGGCCGAGGCCGACGAGGGTGAGGGCGGCTAGGGCGCGCTTGCGTTGCTCGGAGGTGGGGAGGGCGGGCCGGCTGTAGAGCATGGGGAGCTCGACGTTCTCGGCGGCGGTGGTGCGGGCGAGGAGGTTGAACCCCTGGAAGACGAAGCCGAGCTTTCGGTTGCGGAGATCGGCCCTTTCATTGCGGTTGAGGGAACCGACATCGACGCCATCCAGGAGGTAGGTGCCGCCGGTGGGGCGGTCGAGGCACCCGATGGTGTTCATCATGGTGCTCTTTCCGGATCCGCTGGCGCCCATGATGGCGACGAACTCGCCCGGGAGGACGGTCAGGTTCACGCCGCGTACGGCGTGGACCTCGACTTCGCCGGACTTGTAGGTCTTGCGGAAGTCGGTGAGTTGGATGACGGGCTGCACGGTAGGGATGGGTTAGCGCCGGGGACCGCCGCCGAAGGGCGAGCCGAAGGGCGAGGCGGGGGCAGCGGTGGACGCCTGGGCGCCACCCTTCGTGCCGGTAATCACCTGGTCGCCCTCGCTGAGACCTTCGAGGACCTCGTAGCCGTTCCCGTCGGTGATGCCGATCTTGACGTTGACGGCCTGGACAGTGGGTTTGGTATTGGGTGCCCCCTTGTCGCCCGTGGAAACGACCTTGTAGACCGTCCGGAGCGTGGGCCCTTCGAAGGCGGTCGACTGGCGATTGGCTCCGCCCGGGCCACCGTTCCCGCCGCCTCCTCCTCCGGGGCCGCCCTGACCGCCGCCACCGCCGCCACCACCGGCGCCGGCCTCGGCCATGCGGCGGCGCATCTCGGCCTGGAACTTGTCGTACTGCTCCTTCTGTTCCGGCGTCAGGCTGGCGGCGTACTTCTCCCGTTCCTCATCCGTCGGGCGACGGCGCGTGCCACCGGCCATCCAGGGCGGGGTAGGAAGACCCTCCATGCCACCCATTCCTCCGCCGCGGCGCGGGCGGACGATGTCATTGGTCGAGACGGTGTTGGTGGCGGGGAGCACGGTCATGCCGACCGTGCCGGGGGCGAATCGGAAGGCGCTGCCAGGGAGGCGGAGGACGTTGGTCTTCTCGGAGGTGATGATGCTGGCGTTGGCGGTCATTCCGGGACGGAGCTTGAGGTCCGGGTTGTTGACCTCGATGACGGTGATGTAGGTGATGACGCTCTGGTTGGTCGTGGGGTGAAACCGGACCTGCTTCACCGTGCCGTTGAACTTGCGGTTCTGGAAGGCATCCACCTGGAACTCGATGCGCTGGCCCTGCTCGACGGCACCGATATCCGCCTCGGATACGGCGAGCTCGATGTGCATCTTCGAGAGGTCGTTGGCGATGGTGAAAAGGGTGGGCGTATTGAAGGAAGAGGCAACGGTCTGGCCGGCATCGACGGAGCGGGAGATCACCATGCCGTCGAGCGGGGCGTAGATGGTGGTGCGTTGGAGGTCGACCCGGGCGCTTTCGCTGGCGGCCTCGCGCATCTTGACGTTGGCGATGGCCTGCTGGAGTTGGACGTCGTTCTGGGTGTACTCGGTCTCGGAGATCAGCTTGGCCGCGTAGAGTTCCTTGGCGCGCTTCAGGTTGAACTCGGCGAGGACGAGTTGGGCCTTGCCGGATGCGAGGTCGGCCTCGGCGCGGGCCAGCGCCCGCTCGAAGGAGGCGGGGTCGATCGTGGCCAGGACGTCGCCAGCCTTCACCTTGGAATTGAAGTCGACCCGGACGTCGGTGAGCGTCCCGGACACCTGCGAGCCGACCTGGATCAGGCGGGTCGGGGTGAGGGAACCGTTCGCGCTGACGGCCTGGATCAGGTTCGAGCGGGTCACGACCTCCGTCCGGAACTCGAGTGGGGTGGCCTTGCCGAACTTGTCGCAACCGGCGAGCGCGAGTGCAACGAACGTGACCGCGGCGGGGCCAACGAATTGGCGGCCGGCTGGAGTCGGGGAGGGCATAGGCAGGGCGTTGGCGAGGCGCATGATTCTGGCGGCGTCGATTCGGTCAGTTCGCTTTGCCCATGGAGATACCTTCGCCCGCCGCGGACGCGCGGCATGCGGGGCAGGAATCCCACCGGGAAAGCGCTGACATGATGGCGGCGGAGACCCGTGGATGGAAGCGATGGTTACAGCGGAGGTGGGTTCGGGCTCGCATCGTGACACTCGCCCCACCCGCCGATCCGGGCGGGGTGTCCATTCATGCAGACCATGAGAACGAGGCGTGCGCGGGACGGATGCCATGTGAGATGCGATTTGACAGATGGGAGGAGCGGCGGGACGGTGCTCGTGAAATCGGTGCAACGGCGTCACCGGGTTGTTTCAGATCTTTTGACCCGAAGGTTTGGGATGGACTGGTAGTCGACTTCGAGACGCGTACCAACCGGCTTTGGCTGGATTGGCGGTGGAGCGGGGTCTGGCGTCGGGGTGTCGTAACCATGCCACACATATGGTTCCAACCACGAAGTCCTTTGACCGTCGCAGACCGCGACGGCGTGATGGGTTTACGCTCATCGAACTCCTGGTGGTGATTGCGATCATCGCCATCCTCGCGGGAATGCTCCTGCCTGCACTTGGCAAGGCCAAGACGAAGGCGCAGGGGATAGCCTGTCTGAACAACCACCGCCAGCTCGCGCTGGCGTGGCGGTTGTATACCGAAGACAATCAGGGTGTCCTGTTGTACGCCTCGGAGAATACCTCCGACCGGACGACGTTCGCGGGGGCCTGGGTGACTGGCATCCTGGATTTCTCCTCGGCCCGTTCGAATTGGGATCCGGACCTGACGATCCGCAAGAGCCCGATGTGGAAGTACTGCGGGAACAGCCTCGCCATCTGGAAGTGTCCGTCGGACCGGGCAGTGGTGAAGACTCCGCTCGGTAACAAGCCGCGGATCCGCTCGATGTCGATGAACCTGTTCCTCGGGGGGTGGGGCGGCACGGATGGCGGGTTCTCGTCGGATGTCGGAGCGTATCGGATCTACCGGAAGGATTCGGATCTGACCGATCCGGGCCCGTCGAAGACGTTCGTCTTCCTCGACATGAGGGAGGACAGCGTCGACATGGGCAACTTCCTCGTGAAGATGCGCGGTTATCCGAACAATCCGGGCCTTTACGGATTTTATGACCTGCCTGGCTTCTACCACAACAACGGCGGTGGATTCTCGTTCGCGGACGGGCATTCGGAGACGCGCCGGTGGAAGGATGCCCGGACGATACCGCCCCTGAAGAAGAACGGGATCATCGAGGACGACCTGACGACGCCGAACAACGTCGACGTGGCCTTCCTTCAGGACATCGCCACGCGCCCGAAGTGATTCAGGCGAAACTGGGTATCGACAGCGGAAATCGTTCCGCTATAACGGCAATGGTTTTCGGGGCACCCATTCTCCATAAAGTGCGCGGAGAGATACGTACTGGTGTGCCGTGGGGTGGCCCCGGGGGTTAGTTGGCGGTACGCCGAAAAAAGAGGGGCTGTAGGTGGACAGTCTCTTGTCTCTCATCCACCCGGGCGCCGGTGCAAACCGGCGCCTTGTTCTTTTTCACGGGGCTGTTTTTTCATCCTGAAAGCGGCCGTTGGATCCGCAGATGACGCGGATGATGTGGAGCTGGGATCGGGCCTGTCGTTCACCCGCAAGGTGACGTCTGCGCGAGCCTCGGGTGCTGGCATTTCTGCCCTTCCAACAACAGCCTTTCTCTCCGTGCGCTCCGCGGCTCCGCGTGAGACTGCTGCTGCGTGGGCGCGACTCAGGCCGACGCAGGATGGTCGGTGAAGCGGCGGAGAAGCTTGCCGTGGATTCCGTCGAATCCGCCGTTGGAGAACACGCACACGACGTCGCCCCTGCGGGCGTCCTGGGCTATGTGCTCGATGATGGAGTCGACGTTGGGGAGGTAGGCCGCCGGTTTTCCGGCGAGCCGCAGGTCCTGCATGAGCCGGCCGGGGTTGAGGCGTTCCTCGGGCTTGAGCTGTTCGATGCGGGCGACCTCGGAGACCACGACGCGATCGGCGCGTTCGAGGGCCTCGACCAACTCGGTCTGGAAGACATTCCGACGCGTGGTGTTCGAGCGCGGCTCGAACACGGCCCAGATGCGGCGTTCAGGGAAGCGGACGCGGAGGGCGCGCAGGGTCTCCCGGATGGCCGTGGGGTGATGCCCGAAGTCATCGACGACGGTGATGCCGCCGGCTTCGCCGCGAACATCCATGCGACGTGCTACGCCTCTGAAGGTGGCGAAGGCAGACTGGATCTGGGCGTCGGTCAGGCCGCAATGGCGGGCACAGGCGGCGACGGCGAGGGCATTGCGGACGTTGAGCTCGCCGACCAGCGGGACATCGAAGCGGACGTCGTCGAGGAGGAACTCGGAGTGTTCCGGGTGCAGGGCGAGGCCGGAGGCGCGGATCTCGTTGCTGTCGCCCAGGCCGAAGCGTTTCACGGGGCAGTGCGAGACGTTCAGCAACGGGGCGAGGTTGCCCTCGTCTCCGTTGGCGAGGAGCAGGCCGCTCCGGGGAATGAGGTTGATGAAGCGGCGGAAGGCCAGCTGGATGTCTGCCAGGGCCGGGAAGATGTCGGCGTGGTCGAACTCCAGGTTGTTGATGATCGCCACCTCGGGGAGGTAGTGGACGAACTTGGAGCGCTTGTCGAAGAAGGCGGTGTCGTATTCATCGCCCTCGATGATGAACCAATCCGAATCGGTGAAGCGGGCTCCCTGACCGAGGTTCCGGGGGATGCCACCGATGAGGAACGAGGGATTGAGTCCATTGTGCTCAAAGACCCACGCGAGGAGCGATGTGGTGGTGGTCTTGCCGTGGGTCCCGGTCACGACGAGCGAGCGTTTGCCGCGGATGAAGTACTCCTTTAGCAACTCGGGAAGGGCGCAATACCGGAGCTTGCGGTCGAGGACGGCCTCGGCCTCCGGGTTCCCGCGGGAGATGGCGTTGCCGATGACGACGAGGTCGGGCTTATGGGAGAGGTTGGCCTCGGCGTATCCCTGCATGACCGGGATCTTGCGCTCCGCCAGGAAGTCGGACATCGGCGGGTAGACGTTCAGGTCGGAGCCGGTGACGGAAAATCCCCGTTCCTGCATGGCGACGGCCGCGCTGGCCATGGCGGTGCCGCCGATCCCGACGAAATGAACGCTCCGGATGGAACTCTGCATGTATGAGGCAGAGGGTGGGGAGCCCGGGGGCGCGGGCAATCGAAAAACGGGACTGCTGTGTTTCTGCTGATCGCGACTGGCACGGCACTCAAGCCTCAAGAGGTGGGGCGAGTCCCACGAGCCGCGTCCTTGACTCCGCCGGGTGAGGGCACCCGGCCTACCAGCCGGGAACCGCGGCCCCATGCCCACGGGCCCTCCTCCTCTGTAGGCCGCGTGCCCCCACGCGGCGCCTTGATGAACGGCTCGACAGAGTCTCGCCCCACCCAACTTCCGGAGTCTGAGGTGGGGCGAGTGTCCCACGAGCCGCGTCCTTGACTCCGCCGGGCGAGGGCACCCGGCCTACCAGCCGGGAACCGCGGCCCCATGCCCACGAGCCTTCCTCCTCTGTAGGCCGCGTGCCCCCACGCGGCGCCTTGATGAACGGCTCGACAGAGTCTCGCCCCACCCAACTTCCGGAGTCTGAGGTGGGGCGAGTGTCCCACGAGCCGCGTCCTTGACTCCGCCGGGTGAGGGCACCCGGCCTACCAGCCGGGAACCGCGGCCCCATGCCCACGGGCCCACCTCCTCTGTAGGCCGCGTGCCCCCACGCGGCGCCTCGATGAACGGCTCGACGGAGTCTCGCCCCACCCGCTTTCCAGTGTCTATTTCGGGGCCATGCCCAGTTCATCGGCCTTCCAGGGATCGTTGCGGGTGGCGTTGGATTCCCGGGTGCCTTTGACCGCGGCAGGGGGGACGGCGGGCGCGCCGTTTCCAAACTCCCGGCGGACGTAGGTCAAGACGTCGGAGATCTGGCCATCGGTGAGCCCGGCCATGCTGGGCATGGGGACGGAGTCCGGTCCGCCGTACTGGGCGCCGGCGACGGTCACCGGCCCGGTGAGTCCATGCAGGACGATGCGGATGAGTCGGTCGGCGTCACCCCGGACCCATTCGCTTCCGGCGAGAGGTGGGTAGACACCGGGCAGTCCCTTGCCTTCCGGTTGATGGCAGGGAAGGCAGCCCTGCTCGTAGATCTCCAGGCCGGGATCCCGTGGCTTGGCGGCGGCGCCGGCGAGGTCCTGCAGGTATTTCCGATGTGATTCGTTGAGCGTGGACGGCAGCTTCCCGGCGGCCAGCGCGGGGGCCCAACGGGGCTGCAGGGCACGGGCGGTCTGACGAATCGCATACTTCAGGAAGGGGTCCTGGGGAAGGTCGAGTGCGCGGGCGGCGACCGACACGGCCTCGACCCCGGGGGCATACGTGGAGGCCACCACGGCCTCCAGCCGCACACGCGGATGCTCGTCCTGGGCGAGGCGGACGAGCGGCGCGATCCCCTCGGGAAGCCGATCGGCCCACATCCCGGCGACGCGGGCCCCGTAGGCGCGGACGCGCGGATCCTGCGCCCTGAGCAGTCTTTCGAGCAGATCGGGCCGCGGGGATTCGTGGGCCTCGTACACGCCCGTGACCTCCAGCAGGACACGTTCGATGCCGGGCGTGTTCGCCGGAAGGGCCTTGAGCCACGCGTCGGCCGCGGTGACGACTTCGAGCGTGGGCGCGTCGAACAGAAGCCGCTTTGCCTGCTGGCGGGTCCAACGTTCCGGGGACTTCAACTGGTCGAGGAGCGCCGCAGGCTTCATGGACGCCAGATCGGGTTGCCGGACGAGCGGTCGTCCCTTGGCGGTCAGACGCCAGATCCGGCCGCGGGTCTTGTCGCGCTTCGGATCCACGTAGCTGGTCTGGTAGTGTCCGATGAGCGGGTTGAACCAGTCCGCGATGTAGATCGCGCCGTCGGGTCCGACACTGACGTCGACCGGGCGGAAAGCGCCGTTGGAGGACTTGAGCAGGCGTGGCAATTGCGTGGTCTTGAATCCGGCCCCGGCATCCTCGAAGCGATGAACCTCGATGAGCGCGCCGAAATAGCCACCGATCAACGCGCAGCCCTGCAGTTCGTCGGGGAGTGCCCGCGTGCCGATGATGTCGAGGGAAGTCGTCTTGGGGGACGTTTCAAAGAGGGCCCCGAGCGGGTGGTATTGGTCGGGCGTGTTGGCGTAGGAGGCGTCGGCCGAGGTCGTGGAACCGCCGCCAATGGGGCTGGCTCCGCGGACCATTCCGGGGACGGTCCAGTAGCCATGGGGGCGGTCGCCTGACTTGTGGAAGACCTGACCGAAGTCGTCGAAGGCCACGCCCCAGCAATTGGCGCCGGCCATGCCGCCGCCGAAGAAGCCGTCCAGTCGGAGCGAACGGGGCCGGAGCCGCCACACGGCGGCGCGATCCAGCCGGGCGATGCCCCAGGGCGTCTCGACGCGGGACATGGCGTGCAGGCCCTGGCTGAACCAGAGGCTGCCGTCGGGGCCGTGACAGATTGAGTTGACCAATTGATGGGTATCGCCGACGCCGAACCCGCTCAGCAGGACCTTGCGGGAGTCGGCACGGCCGTCGCCGTTGGTGTCCTTGAAGTGCAGGATCTGGTCGAAGTCGCAGACGAGGACGCCGCCCGCGTAGGGCTCGACCCCCTGGACCATTGTGAGTCCTTCGGCAAAGCGCGTGGCGGAGTCGGCGCGTCCGTCGCCGTTGGTGTCGTGGAGTACCAGGATGTAGTCGGCGGGCTTGGCGCTGGCGCGGGACTGCGGATAGGTCGGTGAGCAGGCGATGTAGAGGCGGCCTCGTTCATCCCACGAGATCTGGGTGGGCTTCACGACGCCGTCGCGCTCGGAGGCGAAGAGATTCACCTCGTATCCATCGGCCGGGGTGAACGTGGCCAACTGTTCCTCGGGCGAGAGAGCGGCGGCGTCGACGGCGGTCGAGAGCGTGGCTGGCGCGGGCACGAGGGCTTCGACGGCCTTGCCGAGGGCGAGGTCGTGGATGCGCGACTCCGTGGTGGCGATGAGCGGTCGATACTGTTCGAAGGCCTCCTTCAACGAAGGCTCATTGCCCGCGCCCTTGGCGAAGATCTGCGAGACGCGGTCGCCGTAGACGAACGACCAGTTCGCGGGGCGCCAGCAGTCATACCAGAGCCGGTTCTTCTCGATGATGGTTTCGCGGAGTGCGGCGTTGCGGAGTGCCGGGGTCGCGGGAGCGCCGAGCAGGCGGGCGATCCGTTCAGCGACTTCGGCCAGGCCTTGGTCGTTGAGGTGAAGACCGTCGTCCGTCAGGCGTGGGGCGTTCGCGGGCCGGCGGGACAATTCGCTGAAGAGGTCGACGAAGACGGCACCGCGCTGCCGGGCGAGTTCGCGGATGGCATCGACGTAGGCCCGCACGTCCGGATTGCGCTGGCTGAGGTCAGGCGCATCCGGGGCGAGCGGACGCTCGAACGGCATCGGCGAGACGAGCACCAGACGTCGAGTGCGCAGGGCGAACTGGTCGAGGAGCCGATGGTAGGCGGCGATGAACTCGGGGATGCGGGCGGGGCCGTCGAGGGACTCGATCTGGCCGTATTGGGCGATCACGGCGGTAGCACCGGCCCGCTCGAGTTGCGGGGTCCACGAACCGAAGTTCAGGTCGCGCCACTGCTCGTAGACCGTGTCGGCTTCCCAGGCCATGGAGCGGAACCGGGGGCGCTGCTGGGCGAACCCGGCCGCGAGACGGGATTCGAGTTCACCCGATTTCTGGTCGCGCACGAAGTTCTCCTGTCCCACGAAGACCAGGACCTCGTTCGCGGCGGGTTCAAACCGGGCGTTGGGGAAGGGCGGGGCGACCACGCGAGGTTGGCCTTCGCCGAAACGGCTGAGGATCTCGGCCTGGATCGGGATCGCGGGCTTCGGGAGTTCCTCGATCTGGATGTTCCGGAAGGCGATCTCCGCCTTGCAGTTTCCATGGATCTGGAGGGCGATGACACCGGCGGCTTCGATGGCGGGATCGGTCTCGAGCCAGAGGGCCGTGCGCTGGCCGTTGAGGGTGATCGTGACCTGGTTGCCGACGGCGGTGACCTCGTAGTGGTTCCAGTCGCCGGGCTTCTCGAGTCGGGCGACGAGGTTGGTGTCGGCCATGGCGAGCATGCGGTTGCGCCGGGACTCGTCATAGAGGCAGCCGGAGAAACCCGCGCCGATGTCCGCCTGGAATCCGGTCATTTCGTTGGGCGGATTCGGGATGCGGCGGCTGCGGAACTGGACGCCGCCGTTCACGAAGCCCTCGGTGCCGACGAGTCGGTAGTCGAGCTGGAGATGGAAGTTCGTGTAGCCGCGGGTGGTGGCGAGGAACTCGTTGCGGGGGTTGCCTTGCAGGGAGCCGCCGACGATCGCGCCATCGCGGATGCGCCAGACGGTGTTGGTCGCGCCTTCCCAGCCGGTGAACGACGTGCCGTCGAAGAGCGGGACGGGGGCGCCGTTCAGGGCGGCGCCGGCGAATGTGGCGCAGAGGCTGGCGATGACTGGAGCACGCTTCATGGAGGTCTCCAGAGCGTGCCAGTTGTTGGAGGAGATTGAAGTTTGAAGATTCGAGTTTGAAGGAGGGCGAAAGCCCCGCCTCGTGACCTCGATGGCCACCGAGTCTGTAGGCCGCGTGCCCCCACGCGGCGAGGCATCGGCAGCGCCGGGTTGGGGCACCCGGCCTACGATGACTTCATCCGCCCCCGCCTCGTGACCTCGGCGGCTACGGGTAGCCGAGAGCGGGCCGCGACCGACGAGAACCAGGAAAATCGCCGCGTCGCTGCGTCGCCGTTGGGAAGATTCCCCTCCGCTGGGTCCGTCGATGGTTCCCGCCCAACCCAACTTCCGGATTGCGGTCGGCGGTCTCCTTCGCATCCTCCCGCCCATGCTGGACATCAAGTTGCTCAGGGACAAAGCGGACTACGTGCGGGAACGGTTGGCGGCGCGCCACGGGGGCGATGACGCGAAAGTGTCCGAGGTACTGGCGCTGGACGATCGCCGCCGGGCGGCGCTTTCCGAGGTCGAGCAGTTGAAGGCCCAGCGCAACAGCGCCTCGAAGGAGATCGGGGCGTTGATGGGGCAGAAGAAGCTGGCGGAGGCCGAGGCCCGCAAGGCGGAGGTCCGGACGATTGGTGACCGGATCGCGGCGCTCGATGTCGAGGTGGCAGAGGCCGAGGCCAAGCGCGACCACATCCTGCTCACGATCCCGAACCTGCCGCATCCGAGTGTCGCGCTCGGGCACACGGCGGAGGAGAACCCGGAGATCCGTCGTTGGGGTGCGCCGGCGACGTTCGGGTTCAAGGCGCTGAACCACGTCGAGCTCTGCGAGAAGCTCAAGTTGGTGGATTTCGCGCGTGGGACCAAGCTGAGCGGCTCGGGCTTTCTCCTTTACACCGGATGGGGAGCGCGGCTGGAGCGGGCCTTGATCAACTTCCTCCTCGATCTCCACCAGCGCGAGCACGGGTATCGCGAGGTGGCGCCGCCCTACATCATCGGCGAACACTGCATGGTGGGCGTGGGCCAGTTCCCGAAGTTCCGGGACCAGGCGTACGCGGTGCAGGAAGGGCTTGATTCGTCGACGATGGGCAAGCTGTACCTGCTGCCGACGGCGGAGGCACCGGTGGCCAACATCCATCGCGAGGAGATCCTCGCCGAAAGCCAGCTTCCGATCCGTTACGTCGCCTATTCGCCGTGCTTCCGGGCAGAGGCGGGCGCGGCCGGTCTGGGAACTCGCGGCATGATCCGCGTGCACCAGTTCGACAAGGTCGAGCTCATCAAGATCGTCCCGCCCGAGGTCGGATACGACGAGTTGGAGGCGATGGTGCGCAACGCCGAGACGGTGTTGCAGCGTCTGGGCCTGCATTACCGGGTCATCAACCTCTGCACCGGTGACATGGGCTTTGCTTCGGCGAAGACCTACGACATCGAGGTCTGGGCACCTGGACAGAACCAGTTCCTGGAGGTTTCCAGCTGTTCGAATTGCGAAGACTACCAGGCGCGCCGGATGAACATGCGCTACAAGACCGAGGCCGGCGCCAACCGCTTCCCGCACATCCTCAACGGCAGCGGCACGGCGCTGGCCCGCCTGTTCGTCGCCCTGGTCGAGACCCATCAGCAAGCAGATGGATCCGTCCTCGTCCCCGAACTGCTCCAGCCCTACCTCGGAACCGATCGTATTCCGGTCGAGGGCTGATCACCGGACACGCCCAACTTGGGATTCCGACCGCGCTGGAATCCTGCATTCCAGCCCCGTCCTTCAACCTGAAGGCGGCTGGTTGCAGGTTTTCACCACAGAGGACACAGAGTTCCTCACAACAACGGAAGCAACGAGAGCGACGCCCGAGAAAGCCTACCTCCCTCGTTGCCTTCGCTATCGTCGTTGTAGAAAGCCCACCCTTCCCTCTTTGCCTGAAAACCGCGGTTGGATCCACGGATATCACGGATTGCCCGGATGGATGGGACTGGAATGTAGGTTACGTTCCCAGTCGAGCGCTCACCCTGCAGGTGTGCGGCGATCCCAGTCCAAGTCTCGTTTAATCCGCGACATCCGTGGTCAAACGCTGCGGGTCTCGGGATCAATCCTGCCCGTGATTCGCCAGGATCCATTCGCAGGCGGCGGGCAGGTCATCGACGACGACGGCGTCCCGGAGTTGGTCGGCTTGGTTCTCCTCGGTCGCCTTCCCGTAGCCGGTCCGCACGAGGAGGCTCCGGGCGCAGCCGGCGTTCCATCCGGTTTCCAGGTCGATCAGCTTGTCCCCGACGACGTAGCTCCGGGAAAGGTCGATGTCGAAGTCGGCAGCGGCCTCCTGGAGGAAGGCAGGTGAGGGCTTGCGGCCGCGCGACTGTTGATCGGGCGCTTCCGGGGCCACGTAGAAGCCATCGAAGGTGACGTCCTCGGCGGCGAGTTCCGCCTCGATGTGGGCGTGGACGCGATCCACGTCGGCCATCGTGAAGTAGCCGCGTCCGACCCCGGACTGGTTGGTGACGATGAACAGCAGGAAGCCGGCCTCCTGCAGTGCCCGGAGCCCGTCTGCGGACCCGGGGATGAACTCCACCTCCTCCGGCTTGTGGAGGTAGTGCTTGTCGGCAATGAGGGTGCCGTCGCGATCGAGGAAGAGGGCGGGGGATCCGGACATGTTGGGTGAA
Organism: Limisphaerales bacterium; assembly: GCA_965284395.1. GTDB lineage: Bacteria > Verrucomicrobiota > Verrucomicrobiia > Limisphaerales > UBA9464 > UBA6176. Next base: position 4,715,418 of record OZ260084.1, read on the forward strand.
GTAATGGGGGGCTGGGGTCAGGGTTGGGTGAAGCTGGCGCTGAGTTCGGAAGGGGTGACGGTGGCCGTGCCGAACTTGCCGACGACGACGCCGGCGGCGTGGTTTGAAAGGATGGCGGCCTCGATGGGTGAGGCTCCGGCGGCGATGGCAAGGGTGAAGGTGGCGATCACGGTGTCGCCGGCGCCGCTCACGTCGAAGACCTCCTGCGCGACGGTGGGGATGTGGAACGGTTCGTGTCCGCGTTGGCAGAGGAGCATGCCGAGTTCGCCGAGGGTGATGAGGATGAGGGCGGGCTGGATGGTGGAGAGGAGTTTCTGGGCGACGCGCATCAGCTGGACGTCCTGGAGCGGATCCGGGTGGCGGGTGTCATCACCGAGGCCAGCCAGTTCGAAGGCCTCCTTGCGGTTGGGGGTGATCAGGGAAAGCCCGTGGATGTCGAGTTGGTGAATGGGTTTGGGATCGAGGCTGAGCCATTTGCCGAGTTCGCGGCAGCGCTCGCGCAGTCCATCCACGAGGGCCTGGGTGACGACGCCCTTGCCGTAGTCACCGACGATGACGGCATCGGCTGACGGGAGGCGGGAGTCGATGCGTCGGAGGAGACGTTCGACTTCGGCCTGGGGGAGGTCGCCGCGGGTCTCACGGTCGAGCCGGGTCACCTGCTGATGTCCGGCCACGATGCGGGTCTTCTTGGAGGTGAGTCGTCCGCGGCTGGGAAGGAGTCCGGAACAGGTGACCTTCTCGCGGCGGAGGAGATCCGTGAGGACCGGGGCGGTGGAATCCTTGCCGATGGCACCGAAGAGTTCGGCGCGGGAACCCAGGGCGGTCAGGTTGCGGGCGACGTTGGCGGCGCCGCCGGGCATGAAGCTCTCCCGCTCGAACTCAACGATGGGAACGGGCGCCTCAGGCGAGATCCGGGTGACCCGGCCCCAGATGAACTGGTCGAGCATGACATCGCCCACGACCAGGACGCGGACGGACTGGAAACCCTGGATGATCTGCTGGCGGCGTTCCGGCTCCAGGCGCGGTCCCGCGGTCTTCGATGACATGCGGGGAGGGTAGGCGGGGAGACGGTTCTGTTGAAGCGGGGATTGTCCGCCGGCCCCGGACGTGCCCATGCTGCGCCCATGTCAGGCGTCATCGCCATCGTCGGCCGGCCCAATGTCGGCAAATCTGCACTGTTCAACCGTATTGCGCGCAGGCGCATTGCCATCGTCCACGATCAACCGGGGGTCACGCGCGATCGTGTCACGGCGGAGGTCGAGTGGCATGGGCGGCCATTCTCACTCATTGATACCGGCGGCATCGGCCTCGTCCGACGCGAGAAGGCGGTGGACGTCATCACGGCGGCCATGTTGGAGCAGGTCGATCTCGCGCTGGAGGCGGCGTCGGTGATCCTGCTGGTCGTCAACGTGCAGGAAGGCATCGTGCCGCTGGACGAGGAAGTCGCCCAGAAACTGCGCTCGACGCAGAAGCCGGTGCTCCTGGTCGTCAACAAGGTCGACACCGACCGGGCCACCCCAGGTGTCGATGAGTTCAGCCGGTTGGGCTTTGAACGGATCTTTCCGATCACGGCCATCCATGGCGCGGGCATCGAGGAATTGATGGACGCCGCGATCGCGTACCTGCCGCCCCACGTGCCGGGTGCGGGTGCTGCGGTGGTTCCGGCGGAACCGGAAGTCGGTCCCGACGGGGAACCCTTGCCGAAGCTGAGCCGCTCCGAACGTCTCAAGGTCCAGCGTCCCGTGGGTCCAGCGGGCCCGGTCCGCATCGCCATCGTTGGCCGCCCCAACGTCGGGAAATCCTCCATCATCAACGCCGTGACCGGCTCCACCCGCGTGATCGTCAGCCCGATCCCGGGCACGACGCGGGATGCCGTCGACGTGCCGTTCGAGGTCGACACCGAGGGCGTCCGGGACCGTTACGTGCTGATCGATACCGCCGGCGTGCGGAAGGCGCGTCGGATCGATGATTCAATCGAGTACTTCAGCGTCGAGCGGACCAAGGATGCGATTGGCCGGGCGGACATCGCGGTCATCGTGATCGACGCCGAGGTCGGAATCACGGAGCAGGACAAGAAGATAGCCGACATCGTGGTGGAGAAGAAGTGCGCCTGCATCGTGGTGGTCAACAAGTGGGATCTCGTGTCCGAAGCTGTACGGAAGGCGCGCGAGGCCGAGATCGAGGCGCGCGTGGCCAAGACGCGGGACCGTGACGACCGCGAGAAGCGCCTGACCACGCTGTCGGAGTTCGGCGACTGGGTGCAGGAACGCCTGTTCTTCCTCGATTACGCGCCGGTCATCTTCACGTCGGCGACCGAGGGATTCCAACTCGACCGCTTGCTGGAGGCGGTGCGGTTCGTGGCAGCCCAGCTGCGGCAGTCGGTGCCGACGGGCATCGTCAACCGGACGTTGCATGATGCGATCGAGCGACGTCAGCCAGTCAGCAAGCAGGGGCATCGACTGAAGTTCTTCTATGCGACGCAGGTCGGGCAGTCGCCGGCGGTTTTCCGGTTGTACGTGAACCGGGACGAGCTCTTCAGCCCGCAGTACGAGAAGTACCTTGCGGACGAACTGCGCAAGGCGTTCGGCTATGAAGGTTGCCCGATCTTCATCCAGGCCAAGCCGCGCCCAAAGACCATCGATCCAGTTCGCAACCGTCGTCACCGGCCGTTCGATCCGAACCGCGACGTGAGGCATGGCCGGATCCTGCGTCCGGCCGTGATCCGCGAGACGGCGGCGGAGGCACCGGTGCGCGCGGGTCGGGTTGGGAAGGGAACGCGGCCGGGTGGTCCAGCGTCCGGCAAGGCGGTGGCGAAGCCGACTGCGTTCAAGAACAAGTTCGCCAAGGAGGCCGCGTTGCTTGGCAAGGCGACCCGGGCGGGTTCACGAAAGGGCAAGCCAGCGGTGGGCGGGCGGCCGGGTTCCGGCCGGGCGCGTCCCCTCGCCGGGAAGACAGCAAGGCCTCCCGCGAAGCTCGGTGGCCGCTCCGGCGGCCGGGCCGCCCAGCGGAAGCGGAGGTAGGGTTCAGGCGTGGAGGTGGGCCACGGTTCCGTGCCGACCGCATCGGGATCGGCATCGAGCCGCTGCCTCCGTCGATCCCGACTCCGATAGCGACCCCGACCCCGATTGATGCTTCGCACCCTTTCAGGGTGCTGGGCTCATTTGGGACGGCAACCCTGGGTAGGCCTCGTGCCTCGGCCAACCCGGGGCTACCCGCTCCAACGCCTCCGGCGTTGCGGGGGATTCAATCGAGACCGCTGGCCTCTTGGCACAGCCCCCGCTCGAGAACAGGAACGGGGTGGCGACGTCCTGGTCGCCTTGGGAATGGGCCTCGGAGGGCAACGAGGACGTTGCCACCCCGCGGGCCTGCCTCCGCTTGAAACTTGAAACTGAAATCTTCGAACTCCCCCCTCACTTCCGCGCTTCGGGGGTGACGTTGAACTTCAATCGTTTTCCCTCGCGGAGGACGACGACATCGATGGGCTTGCCGATCTTCACGGCGTCGAGGGCGTAGGTGTAGTCGTAGACGTTCTTCACGGGTTGGCCGGCGAACTCGACGATGATGTCGCCGCCCTTGAGGCCCGCCTTCTCGGCCGGGGCGCCGCCGCGCACCCCGCTGAGTTTCACGCCTTCGACCTCCTGCGCGTAATCCGGGATCGTGCCGAGATAGGCGCGCAGCGTCTCGCGATTGCCTCGGCCGGAATCGCTGCGCGCCACGGTCACGTAGTCGGGGCGAGCCGGTGCCTGGATCAGGTCCACGACCAGTCCCCGGGCGAACTTCGCGATCCGGGCGATGCCATCGACGTTGATACGATCGGCGTCGTCGGTGGGCCGGTGGTAGTCCTCGTGGCTGCCGGTGAAGAAGTGGAGGACGGGAATGCCCTTCGGATAGAAGGCTGTGGCATCCGAGGGGACGTAGGGATCGTCGAGGAGGTTGGCCTGGAACCCGGCCGCGACGTTGCGCTTCTCGATCAGCTTGCGCCAGGCCGCCGAGGAGCCGACGCCCTGGAGGTCCAGCTTGTTGTCCCGCAGACGGCCCACCATGTCGAAGTTCAAGTACGCGATGACATTCGTCAGCGGAAGGGGTGGGGCCTCGACGAAGCGGGATGAGCCGATCAACCCGATCTCCTCGCCGGACCAGAAGCTGAAGATCACGCCCCTCCTGAAGCTGGCGGGATCCTTGCGACGCTCGGCTGCGAGTGCACGGGCAAGCTCGAGCGCGAGGGAACAGCCGCTGGCATTGTCGTCCGCCCCATTGTGGATCTGGCCCGCTTCCCCGCCACGTTCGAGCGAACTCTTGTCGCCCGTGCCGAGGTGATCGTAATGGGCCCCGACGACGACGTACTCCGCGGGGCCGCTGGAAGGAGGAGGCGGGATCACGGCGACGACGTTGTCATCGGATTCCTTGCGCTGCCGGACAGAGGTGGTGATCCGGACCTTGGTGCCGGGGATGGCGAAGCCGCCGGTGGCGTGGGGATTCTCGGTGTCGAGGCCGGATTGCAGTTGGCGGAGATCCTTGCCCGAGCTGGCGAGGAGGGCATCTGCGACGTTGGTGCTGATGGAGGCCGCGATGATGCCGGAGCCGCTCAGGCTGGAGTCGAAGGTCAGGGGTGCGAGCTGGCCGGCATTGGGAGAGTTGGGGCCGGTGACGATGAGGATGGCGCGGGCACCGCGTTGGCGCGCGAGCATGGCCTTGTAGCGGAGGCCGGCATGAACATTGAGCTGCTGGCGGCGGGCGGCGTCGACCTCCTCTGGGACGTAGCGCAGGACGACCACCACCTTGTTGCTCACGTCGAGTCCCTCGTAGGAGTTGTATCCCTTGCCTGCGCCGTCCGCGATGCTCAGGCCGTAACCCGCGAAGACGACCTCGCCCTCGAAGGATCCGTTCGCGGTGAAGGACAGCGGACGGAAGTCGCGTTCGGGAACGAACGGTGCGGCCGGGCGGTTGGTCGGGAGGACGGCCAGTTCGTTCTCGTTGGTGATGACGTTGACTCCGGCCGTGAAGGTGAACGGATGACGGAACCCGACCCCGAGCGGTTCGAGTCCCGCGGAGCGGAGCTGTTGTTCGAGGTACTCCGCGGCCTTCCGGGATCCGTCGGACCCGGTCATGCGACCGCCGAAGGCGTCCGAGGCCAACGTCTCCACATGTCGCTGGATCTCGGAGGTCTGGATGCCAGGAACCGCGGCTGGGCCGGCAGTCGGTACGGGAGCGGCCACGGCCGCCGAGGCGGCGGGAGTGGCAGCGGAGCCAGCGATGCGCGATGGAGCAGCGGCCAACGCGCGGCGTGCGGCCTCGTGGTTCCAGCGGGCGCGGAAGAGTTGGGACTTCTGGTCGGACGTCCGGTTCGCGGTCCAGCAAAGACCCTGTCCATCGGGCGAGAAGACCGGCAGGCCGTCGAAGCCCTGGGTGTGGGTGATGCGGACCGGTTCTCGTGTGCCGGCGGCGTCGGCGATGAAGAGTTCGAAGTTGGCGAACCCGAGCTTGTTCGCGGTGAAGATGAAGTACTCGCCGGACGGGTGGAAGTAGGGGGCCCAGGACATGCAGCCGAAGTCGGTCAACTGGCGCGCGTCGGTGCCGTCAATCTTCATCGAGAAGGCGTTGGCGATGACCCCGTGTTCATCGAACCGACGCCAGATCACCCGCTGGCCGTCGGGCGAGAAGAACGGGCCGCCGTCGTAGCCGGCCGTGTGCGTGAGGCGCCGGACGTCCGAGCCGTCGGCGTTCATCCGGTAGAGCTCGCAGAAGTAGCTCTTGTCGGCCTCGAGTCGCTTGCGGTCCTCGGGGCTCAGGTTCTCCGCGTAGGCGTGGCGGTTCGACGAGAAGATGATCAGTCGTCCATCCGGCGAGTAGGCTGCCTCGGCGTCGTAGCCGCGCTCCCGGGTGAGTTGTCGGACGTCGCTGCCATCGCGCCGGGCGGAGAACAGGTCCATGCCCTCGTCGTAGTCCCAGGAGTACCGGCGTTGCTGGCCGGTGGCGCGGAACTGGAGTTCCTCCTCCTGCTGTCGGACGGCGGTGGGATCGTGGTGCGTGGAGGCGAAGAGGACTTCGTCGGTGCCTGGCCGGAAGAACGAACAAGTGGTCTTGCCGGTGCCGGGCGAGACCCGGTGGGTGTCCCCGGATTCGAGGTCGAGGAGGTAGATCTGGTAGAACGGATTCGTGGCCTCGCGTTCGCTTTGGAAGATGAGTGCCTTGCCGTCGGGCGAGAAATAGCCTTCGCCCGCACGCTTTCCCTCGTAGGTGAGTTGGCGGATCTCGGCGAGGAACGTCGACTCGCCGGCGGGCGAGGTAGGCGCTGCGGCGGGTTGGGCGGATAGGCCGCCGACCACGGCCAGCAGGCTGCCAAGGGACAGGAGGGTGCGCTTCATGTGAAAAGGCTCAGGGGGCTGGCTCACGGCGGATCCGGTAAGCACGCAGCCCGGGGATTTCGTCGATCGGGGCGGACCAGGAAATCCACTCCCGGTCCCGATAATCCATGGGGCCATCGACTCTCGACCAGTGTCGCATGTCCGCACTGGATTCGACGAAGTCGCGATGGTTGGCAAGCCCGCGCCATGAGAGGTGAAGGCTGCCGACGGCATCCACGCTCTGGTTGACGACGAGCGCGTCCGTCTTTTGCGGGTTGGTGCCCTCGCGCCATTCGGCAAGATTCGTCACGCCATCGTGGTCCGGATCCGCATCCGGGTCGGCAACGGTTCCACTGAAATGGAACTGCTCCCAATCGTCGGGGAGACCGTCGGCGTCGGCATCGGCTTCTCCCACGACGCTGCCTTCGATCACGAGGCGGGGCGGGTCGTGGAGGAGGTTCTCGGCGGTGGCCAGTTCCGGAAAGGTCGGGGCGCCCACGAATCCCTCGGAGCCGCCAAGCCACGTGATCGTGGTCCACAGGCGGCCCTCGCGAAGCGAGGCACGAACGTACCCAAGGACCAGCGGATTGGTGAGGTCGATGTCAAAGACGACGCGGGCACCGGCCGGGACGAGTTGGCCAGCACCGACGTCCGGGATCGCGCCGACTGCGAACGGGCGGGTGGGGAAGGATGGGAACAGGACGTTGGTCTTTCCGACGTTGTTGCCGACGTCGACCCACTGGCCGTCGGGCGCGAAGCCGGCGGCGAAGGCATTGCGACGGCCGATGGCTGCGCCGCCGAACGGGCTGTTGGCGAGGAACGACGCCGGCGTGAAGCCATTGCGGAATCCGGTGCCGAACAATTCGAGCGGGCGGCCGGGATCCGGGTCCGGGTGGAAGGCGGGATCATCCGGAAAGAGCAGGGATTCGTACGGATCCGCGGTTGAGTCATTCACGAAGACGTCGCCCCGTGTGACGGTCACGGTCAGGCGCGCCGAGCGAATGATGTAGCGGTCGGCGGGCAGCCCCGGCGGGATCGAAGGCCCGGTGTTCCAGGCGAGGATGAATTGCCCATGGCGCGTATCGACACCCGATTCATCACCGAACGTGCTGAACACGGCGGCGACCGGTCTCGTTCCGGGCGTCGAGTTGAACGGGTACATCCAGCGGTCGATATCGGGCCGATCCGGGGCGAGGTGGAAAGGTTGGGCCGACGCTGTTTCCCCGACTGAAAGGAGCAGGGAAACGACGCCGACCGTGGCGACGACGATTGAACGGGCGCTCACGCTGGAGGGGAAGCCGGTTGCCGTCAGTTCCGGCGGGACGTCCGCCCGACGGAGGAGCGAAACTGCCACGCGAGCGCGGATGCGCCGAAGGCGAGCAGGGCCCACGTCGAGGGTTCGGGCACGACCCCGACGCCGGCGGTGTCGAGGACGATGGCATCCATGCTGAGGCTCGGGCCAGCGGCGGCGAACTCGATGCGATAGCTGGAAAGGCCGAGGGCGTTGACGTCCCAATCCCACCGGCTGGAGACGTTCACCCCGAGCTGGAGGCCGCGGTCGAGCTCGACGCGGCCGAGCGGCGCGAGGGATTGCGTGACGCCGCCCAGTTCGTAGGAGAGGCGCACCGACGAGTAATCGATCTCGGCGCCCAGCGAGCGGACCTGAAGCGTGACCCAGCCGACGGGTTCGGCCGGGTTATGGGTCAGCACGAACGAGCTGACGCCGGCGATGTTGTAGATGTTGCCGGAGCCGGTGACGAAGGCACCGGGATCGAGCTGCACGATGTTCGCGCCGGAGAGGTTGCCGGGAAGGTCGGGTTGGTTCGCCGGGGCAGGGGTGCTGGCAGAGGTGAAGACCTCCCACCCACCCGCCGTGGTCGTGGGCTGGCCGCGGAAGAACGGAACGACGAAGCCGTTCGTGGTGGCGAGGGCGGAACCGGCCACGGTGAGGCCGGCGAGGAGCAGGGATTTCTGGATCATGGTTTTCATTTTTGGAAAGGCAGCGGCAATCGGCTCGACGGAGTCTCGCCCCACCCCTGGACGGTTGTTCGGTGGGGCGGGTGTCCGTACGGGCCAGCATGATCCGTCTCGTTCATGCTCGGGTGGCCGGTGGGGACTGGAGTTGGTAGCCCACGCCCCAGACCGTCCGGATGACGGTTGGGTTCTCGATGTCCGGCTCGACGAGTCGGCGGAGCTTCATGATGAAGTTGTCGATCGTTCGGGGCGTGGGGTACTCGTCGCGCGCCCAGACTTCGTCGAGGATTTCGTCCCGGGGAACGACGCTCCCGCGACGGGCGACGAGGAAGCGGAGCAGGGCGGCTTCACGCGGACTGAGGATCGTGGTCTGGCCGTCGCGCTCGGCGCGGAGGCTGCCGAAGTGGATCCGGGCCTGTCCGACCTCGACCTCGTCCGGGACGGATTCCCAGTGACGATGCCGGCGCAGGGCATTGTCGATTCGGAGGAGCAGTTCCTGGAAGTGGAACGGCTTGACGACGTAGTCCTCGGCACCGAGTTCGAGCCCGTGGATCCGGTGATGGGCGTCGCCCAGGGCCGTCAGGAAGATCATGGCCGTCGATGGCCATTGGCGTTGGATCTCGTCGCCGAGCTCGAACCCGGAACCGTCGGGCAGTCCTACGTCGAGGAGCGCGAGGGCGAAGCGTTGGATCCCGAGTTCGCGTCGGGCCTGACGGAGCGACCGCGCCCAGACGACCGGATGGCCCGAGGAGCGCAGGCGTTCAGTCAGGGTCGTGCCCAGGTTCTCGTCGTCCTCGACGAGCAACAGTGGGGAGTGGGGGCGGTCAGCCATCGGCCACCTCCGATTCGAACGCGAGTTCCGCCGTGAAGCCGTCCGCGCCCGTGACGAAGCGGGCTTCGCCGCCCATGCGGCGCATGAGTTGGCGGGTCAGGTAGAGTCCAACGCCGGCACCCGCGGAGTCCGCGCCGCGAGCGAAAAGACTGCCCAGCTTGCCTGGGAGGCCCGTGGGTGCACTGCCGTGGTCCGAGACGCTGAGGACCGTGGATGGACCCGACGTGTAGGTCGAGATCGTGATCCGGAGCGGGTTCGCGCGGCTGTGGCGGACCGAGTTCTCGATGAGGTTTCGGAGCAGGGTGTGGATGCTGCCGGGGTCCGCGATGGCACCGACTTCCGCGGTGAGGTTCTGGATCTCCACGGTACGTCCGGGTGGCGGACGCCAGTTGCGGAGGAATTCGGCGACGATGGGGCGGAGGTTGACCGGGCGGGTCAGCACGCCTCCGCCGCCTTCAAGCCGGGCGAGTTCCAGGGCGCGTTCGACCTGGGATTCGAGGCGCGCGGAGTCTTCCAGCATGCGGTCGACGAGAGGGCGGCCGGGACTGGCGGCGGGCAGGACGTCGGCGAGCGCCTCGGACTCCAGCCGGATGGAGGCGAGTGGGGTGCGGAGTTCGTGGGTCACCGAGGCGAAGAAGGCCTGGAGGGTTCGCGCCCGGCGGGTGTCGCGCCAGTGGAACCAGGCGAGCAGGCCGAGGCTGAAGAGCAGGGCGCCGAAGAACGTGCCGCCTTCCCAGACCAGCATGCGCTGGGTGCGGAGCCATTGCTTCTGCGCGTCGAGGGCGTCGATGCCGGCCTGCTGTTCGAGGGATGCGATGCGCCCGGCCTGGCTGAACATGAGGGACACCCACCACGCGCCCAGCACGCAGAGGAAGATCAGCCACACGGCCTGCAGCACCATGAGGTGCCGCGAGCCGGGTCGCGGGTGGTTCCGGGCGGGGCCGGATCGGGACTTCATGGGCGGCAGGTTCGTCCCGGCTTCCGGCCCGCGTCCATTTTTCTGTTCTGCGGGAATCGTGGTCGAGGCCCACGGGTTGGTCCCCGGGGTCGCTGCACCTGGATTGGTTCCGCCGAACATCGGGATGATCATGCAAGGGTCCCTCGGTGAATGTGTCATCGGTCTGTCATGAGCGGCGAATCTGGACCCAGTCCCCGCGTCAATCGGGGCGGCAACGTCCTCGTTGCCCTCACTGGTCCTTCTCCAAGGCGACGAGGACGTCGCCACCCCGTTCCGGTTCTCAAACGGAGCGGCAACGTCCTCGTTGCCTGTCATGGGACGGCGGAAAGTTCCGGCTTCCGGCATGGCGCGTCCGTTGGCAGGTTGGTGGGGTCAATGAAGATCACGAAGGCCCTCATCACGGCGGCAGCCAAGAACCAGCGGACGCTGCCGCTCCAAACCCTGGTTGACCGGGACGGCGTGCCGCGCACCGCGCTCGCCATCGTGATCGAGGAGGCGTTGGCGGCCGGCGTGGAGCAGATCGGGGTCGTGATCCCGCCCGGAGACCAGGCGGCGTTCGCGGCGGCGGCCGGTGCCCATGCGTCGCGGTTGGAGTTCATTGAGCAGTTGGAGCCGCGTGGATTTGGTCACGCCGTCCACTGCGGAAGCCAGTTCGTGGGTTCGGCGCCGTTCCTCCTGCTGGTGGGTGACCACGTGTACGTCAGCGCCACCGACCGCGGGTGTGCGCGGCAATTGGTCGAGGTCGCGGCCCGCGAAAACTGCGCGGTATCGGCGGTGCAGGCGACCCACGAGAGCAAGTTGCCTTACTTCGGCGCCATCGGCGGCCGACGCGTCCCGGGGCACAGCAACCTCTACGAGATTTCCGATGTCCTGGAGAAGCCGACCCCCACGGAGGCGGAGCAACGGTTGATCGTGCCGGGACTGCGTTCGGGGCGTTACCTGTGCTTCTTCGGCATGCACGTCCTGACGCCGGCGGTGATGAAGATCCTCGGCGAACGGTTGGAGGCATCGGGCGCAGGGGGCCCCAGTGTACATCTTTCGGCGGCCCTGGCGGAGTTGGCTTCCCGGGAACGTTACCTGGCCTTCGAGGCCGAGGGCTCCCGCTATGACATCGGGGCCCGCTACGGGCTCCTGACGGCCCAGTTGGCGCTGGGTTTGTCCGGTCGGGACCGCGACGAGATCCTCGGCGGGTTGGTGGACTTGCTGGCGCATCGTGCGCGCTGACGGTTGACGTCGTGCTACGGGTTCGGGGAGGTTGTCCGGGTCGTGGACAACCGTTCGTTGATTGACCTGATCACCTCACCCCGGCCGGAGGTGCGGAACCTCCCCTTGGAAACCGTCGTGGCTGGTGCGTCGCCGGCGCGAATGCTGGAGCTCGCCAGCGAACTGGATGGCTTCCGGCGTCGCTCCGCCAACCTGTACGAGCGGGTCCGCGCCCTGTTCTTCCTCCACGCCCTGCACCGATTCCACTTTCCCGCCATGCTCGCCCGCGAGGGGGGCGGCGCGCGCGGGTTGGTTCCGTTCCGCGGATTCGAACATCTGCTCCACCGGCGCTTCGAGGAGGCGGTCGATACCTTCCTGGAACAACAGGAGTCCGAAGGCCCCAGCGACGGCATCAGTTCCGCGCTCGCCGCGGCCTATCATCGGTTGGCTTTCCAGACGCTCGCCGACCAGGTCCGTCGGAGCGTCCGCACCGTTCGGGGCAACCAGTGGATGTTCCGCATGGGGCATCCCGTCGACCAACCGCTCCGGGTCCGGCCCGAGCTATTGAAGCCCACCGCGGATGGTTCGTATCCGATCCTGCGCGAACAGACGCCGGTCCGCATGGACCTGACCCATTCGGCGTGGTCCGACATCTTCTTCCTCGGGATGGACTATCCCGAGGGTGCCAAGGTCCTGAACATCTCGGTCGACCTCGGTGTGCACGGCCGCGATTCCGGTCCCCGGCCGCCGGTCAGCGCCTGGCTCCGGGTGCTGGATGAACCGGTGCTGCGGTTGACCTCGGTAGACCTGCGATCGACCGCGGACATCACGTCGCTCTCCGACGTGTTCGACTTCGCCAAGGATTACCTCGGCCTGCTCAAGGCGGCGGTGATCGCGTCGGGGATCGTTCCGCCTGGGATCGAGGGTTCGGGGCATTCGCTGCAGGACCTGTTGACCGCGTTGGTCGGGCACGGTCGGGGGTTGGAGATTGTCTCCAGCGTGAACGACATCCCGAAGGGTTCCCGGCTGGCGGTGAGCACGAACCTCCTCGGTTCGTTGATCAGCGTGTGCATGCGGGCGACAGGACAAGCGGCGTCGTTGACCGGGCCACTGGCGGAATCCGAGCGACGCCTTGTCCTCGCCCGGGCGCTTCTGGGCGAATGGCTCGGCGGTTCCGGCGGCGGCTGGCAGGACTCCGGCGGCGTCTGGCCCGGCATCAAGCTCATCACCGGCACGCCCGCCGGCGAGGATGATCCAGAGCACGGGATCTCGCGCGGCCGCCTGATGCCCACGCACCACGTGTATGGCCGCGACGAAATCCCCGAGTCCGCACGGCGGGCGCTGCAGGATTCCCTGGTCGTCGTGCACGGCGGCATGGCCCAGAACGTCGGGCCCATCCTGGAAATGGTCACCGAGAAGTACCTGCTCCGGTCGGCCGCGGAATGGACCGGCCGGCAGGACGCGCTGGGGTTGCTCGATGAGGTGATCGATTCACTCCGAAAGGGCGACATCCGTCGGCTTGGTGCGGCGACGACGCGGAACTTCCGCGGCCCGATCCAGGCGATCATTCCCTGGGCTTCCACCCATTTCACGGAGCAGTTGATCGCCCGCGCCTCCGAGGCCTTCGGCGAGGATTTCTGGGGATTCTGGATGCTCGGCGGCATGTCGGGCGGCGGCATGGGCTTCATCTTCGCGCCCGAGCGAAAGCTCGAGGCCCAAGAACGGATGAAGGAGATCATGCTGCGGACGAAGCGTGAACTTCAGCACGCCCTGCCGTTCGCCATGGATCCGGTCGTGTTCGACTACGCCATCAACGAGCACGGCACCGTCGCCGACCTCCTCACGGGCGAGGAAGCCCTGATGCCGTCGAGTTACTACGCCCTGACGATTCCCGGGATGCTCCGCATGGACCGGCATGGGCTGTCGGCCCAGCGGCGCCTCGAACTCGACAAGTTCGGTGCCGCCGCCCGCAACCGTCCGGAGTTGCGCGGCATGGTACAGACGCTGTTCGACGTGTTGCTTCCCCGTGGTCGCACCGACCAGTCGGCCGGCCAGTCGCTCACGGATCTTCTCGCACGGAATGGCTTCGACCGTTCCCAGCACGAACAGATCCGCGCGGACCTCAAGGAAGGCCGCATCGGACTCGCCCAGAACCGGCTCCGGGCGGATACGCGCATCGAGGATGTCGAACCCGGGGACGTTGCGCACTGGGCCGACCTCCAGGGCAACGCCGGTCTGAAGGCCGTCGGCGAGGCCGCCCTGGCCGCGGGCGAGGTGGCCGTGGTGACGCTCGCGGCCGGGGCCGGTTCGCGCTGGACCCAGGGTGCCGGCGTCTGCAAGGCCCTGCATCCATTCTGCAAGCTGGGCGGACGGCATCGGACGTTCATCGAGACGCACCTGGCGAAATCACGGAAGACCGGCAGCCTGCACGGCGCGGTTCCGCCCCATGTCTTCACCACGAGTTACCTCACGCAGGGGCCGACGGCGGAGTTCCTCGAACGGGTCGGACGCTACGGCTATCCCGGCATGCTCGAGCTGTCCCAGGGACGCAGCGTCGGACTGCGGTTGATCCCGATGGTTCGCGACCTGCGATTCCAGTGGGAGGAGATGCCCCAGCAGATGCTGGACGTCCAACAACAGAAGGTCCGGGACTCGCTCCGGGCCGCCCTCATGAACTGGGCGCAGTCGGCCGGTGAGGCCGGCGATTACACCGACAACCTGCCCCTGCAGTGCATGCATCCGGTGGGTCACTTCTACGAGATTCCGAACCTGCTCCGGAACGGGACGCTCGCGCGGTTGCTCCGGGAGAAGCCGGGCCTGCGGACGCTGCTCCTCCACAACATCGACACCCTCGGCGCGAACCTCGACCCGGTGTTGCTGGGGTCGCACCTGCAAAGCGGCACCTGCCTGACCTTCGAGGTCATCACGCGTCGGTTGGAGGATCGCGGCGGCGGCCTGGCCCGGGTCAACGGCCGGCCCCGGCTGGTCGAGGGCCTCTCGATGCCGCGCGAGGAGGACGAGTTCCGCCTGAGCTATTACAACAGCATGACCACGTGGATCGACATCGACGGGTTGCTGAAGGCGTTTGGCCTGACCCGCGCAGATGTCCTCGAAGGTGATGACCAGAAGATCACCGCCGCCATCCGGAGCGTCGCCCTGAGGTTGCCCACTTATGTCACGTTGAAGGACGTCAAGAAGCGCTGGGGACACGGCCAGGAGGACATCTTTCCCGTCGCCCAGTTCGAGAAGCTCTGGAGCGATCTCACCGCACTTCCCGAGCTGGATTCCCGGTTCGTCGTCGTGCCGCGCCTGCGGGGGCAACAACTGAAGGACCAAGCCCAGTTGGATGGCTGGCTCCGCGATGGGTCCGCGGCGTACGTCGAGTCGCTCGCGGATTGGGGGTGAGCGGGGCCAGCGGCGGGCGCGGCGGGGGCGGTTTTTTTTCCAACGGCGACACGGCGGCGCGGCGATGGGATGGGGGTGTGGGCTGGTTGCTGTGGAGCCTTGCCGCCGAAGGCGCCCATGGATGGATTCCGGGCGAGTTCGAAGTTCGTGGCCTTCGGCGAGGTTCCCTCGGCAGGCGCGTACCTGGTCGTGATGACGTCGGGCAAGCAGGCCGGGCAGGCGAAGCTGGTGATGCCGGGGGAATGGTCAGCGAGTGACTTCGCCGAGAGCCTTGGCGAACTGGTCAGTCAGCTGTGCGGGGATCCGGTGAGCCTGTTCAATCAACCTGGAAAAGGCAGTTGGAACCACGGATGGCACGGATGACACGGATAAGCCGTGTCCATGCAGTAGTAATCTCACGCGGAGCCGCGGAGGGCGCGGAGAGCGAGGCCGGTCACGACAATTATCCAACGTCGGCAACCAGTCACCCAACGGTGACTGACCCTAGAAACAGCGGTTGGATCCACAGATTTCACCGATTGCACGGATTGGAAGCCGGTTGAGAGAGGCTGTTGTTTCACCCCACGGGTGAGGTGCAAACCGCGATGCGGTGAAGCCTCCAGTCCCGGTCCATCTGTGAAATCCGTGAAATCTGTGGATAGTCCAACTGCCGCTTTCAGGCTGACCAGCTTGCCCTCCAACTGGCCTTTCTCCGCGTCTCCGCGTCTCCGCGTGAACCTGTCCCCGCCTTCAATCGCATGGTTACGGATAAGCAGGAACTTGGCTTGGGATCGCCGCGCACCTGCGAGGTGAGCGCTCGACCGGGATGGAAATCTTCATTCCAGCCCCGTCCATCCGTGGAATCTGTGAAATCCGTGGTCAATAAACC
Source organism: Limisphaerales bacterium (assembly GCA_965284395.1). Classification (GTDB taxonomy): domain Bacteria; phylum Verrucomicrobiota; class Verrucomicrobiia; order Limisphaerales; family UBA9464; genus UBA6176. The sequence goes on from OZ260084.1 coordinate 4,731,002, forward strand.
GCCGCTTTTAGGATCAATCCCTCGGATGCCTGATCCGGTACTCGGACGGGGTGCTGCGTGGCACCTACGTACCGGAGCGGTACGTGGCGAACGCGGAGGCTCCCGCTGCAGGCTCGAAGGCGGGGTGAAGGACGTGGTGCGGGTTGGACGTAGGGGAAGGGGAGGTTTGCCCGCAGAGGCGCAGAGGCGCAGAGGGCGGAAGGAGGACGCCAGTCTCGACAAGGTCTCGGTCCACGCGGTGGTCCTTGGTCCCTCAACCTCTCATTCCCTTGTCCCGAATCCGCGCGCAGTCGCAGGGACGGGAAACCAAGAATCTTGGGCTCGGCTCCATATTGTGACTTGAAACCCGGACGGACTTGTATAGGAAAGACCTTGTAATCCAAATATCCGTCATGACTTCGCTTACCCCCCCCTCAGGCAAAGACGTAGTCTCTTTGGTTCCTTGCTCTGCACGCTCGGCGTGATGGCCCTGGTTGTGGGTTTGGGGTATCGGGTGCTTTCAAGACCGGCGGGCTCAGCCCAGCCAACGAGTCCCAAGAAACAGGAGACATTTCGTCGACCGCTTCCCCGGGGTGAGGCGGTCGTTGATCCGGTGGATACTGCGGAGCTGGACGCCATCTATGCCGAAGCCAACACTTCTGTGGATGCGGCACGAACCCCGTCGCAGCAGCTGGAGGTAGGACTAGCATTGAGAACCCGGCTCATCGATTTCGCCGCAGCAAGGCCCAAGTCCGCTTACTCCCCATCGGTCCGTCTGGAGGTCGTGCGATTGGCCCGGGATCGCCTGGGGTATTCCGACTCCGTGGAGCAGGCATTGGCTGCCTTCGACGAGGTGAAGACAGCCACCGATCCGCGGGCCCGGGAGATGGCGCGGGAGGCGGCCACAGAGCTGGTTCACCTGCTGTCGATCACTTCCCGGTATGCCGATCAGAAGGCGGTGGAGGACGAGGCCCGGGCCTTGAAGCTTGGGCCCTTTGGCCCCCGTTGGGCGCGGGCTGTGGAAGCGAGGTTGCTGGCTGAGAGGGAACCGGATTCCGCCTACAAGTGCGGCCTCTATTGCCTGGATCTGCTGGGAAGATTGACCGCAAACACCCGGCTGTTCTCGGACCAGGTCCGAGACGAGGAAGTGACACGAGATGGCCTGAGTGCTGCGGACCTGGTCCGGATCGGGGGAAAGTATGGTGCTCCGGTGCGGGTGCTTCGGGTTGAGGACATTGACCAACTACCGCTTCCGTCCATCGTCCACCTCGCCGCCGACCACTTTGTCTTCGCCACTTCCCGTTCGGGACCGTTTATCCGGGTCGTGGATCCCCTGGCCAGACACGGCGTTGTGTACGTAACGCCCGCCGAACTGGCGCGGGAAGCGTCGGACTGTGTATTGGTCCCAGAAGAGTCGGCCAGTTGGATCGCGAACGTAGCTGGAAGGCTCATGTCTGATGCCGATGCCGCCAGCTTTCGTGGGAAGTGCCATCCGCCGAGCCCCAATACGGATGAGGACCAGCCCTGTGAAACCTGTGATTGCCCTCCCGGATCCAAGGATTGCGGTGATGATGAAGGCGCGGCTGCAGTCCGGGTCTCGTCTCCGTTCCTCCATCCCTGGACGCAGGATCAGCCCCTGATGCAGAGGGCTGGCGCGGGCTCATCAGGCCCTGCCTTCCCGCTCCGATTCGCAAACCACTCCCTCCAGCAGTGGACGACGTTTCACTATTTTGCTGGGAATCCGATGGATGACTCGGGCCGGTGGCGGGCGCCGTGGGAGTCCCGGGCGATCTTCACTTCGGGCGGAGCGGTGCTGTCGGTCAATCTGCCCGGCGGCGGAGCGGCGGGTTTCGAGTTTCCGCTGGATGAACTCGGCGAACGGACGAGCAACACCTCGTTCAATTATCGGAGTCGCTATCGTGCCGAGTTGCTGGATTTCCCCGAGGGGGGAGGCCCACCGCAGCAACTTCGGCTGACCCGGCCGGATGGCAGCTACCTCCGGTACGAGTTTCGCGATGATTCACTCGACCACTACCGACTGGTTGCCATCGGGGGAGTGGATGGCACCGAGCATCGGGTGGGGTACGATGAGTATGCCCGGGCGTCTGTCCTCACGATGGCGGACGGCCTGCAGGTTACCGTCACCTATGACCTCTTGCCGGATGGACCGGTGCGCCCCATCAGCATGTCTGCCTCGGATGGCAGGCAGGTGGTGTTTGGCTATGGTGAGCGTGCGGACACCTTCCCGATCAATCAGTGGAACCTGACCTCCATCACGGATCCCTCCGGAGTCCGGAGTGAGTTCAACTATGTCGAGGATCCCGAACTGTTCACGCCGATCATCCAGGAGGTTCTGACGCCCTACGGCAAGACCACCATCGAGTTCGAGTATCCCGCGTCCGGGTATGTGGCCAAGCTGGTGAAGGTGACCCGTCCGGACGGCAGTATTGAGGCCTGGGCAAGGTTGACGGAGAACGCGGACTACCCGCCTTTCCTGGCGGTTCCGCAGGTGAACACAAACTCCCTGGATATTCTCGAGCGGGGCGCGAGGAACACCGTTCACTGGAATGCCCAGCAGTACGCCGCCATCTCCTCCACGTCTCCGACCAATTGGAACTACAACCACTTCGTCCGCGGGACGACGCGGCATTGGCTGGCGGTGAGCGGCGCTGAGCCGACCCACTTCGACACCTTGTCCTGGGAGCAGTTGCCCAGCCCCACGGGCCTCACCAACAACCCCGGGGCGGTGACGTGGTACGACTATGATGGCAAGCCCACGGATGCGAACGGCGTCATTCGCCATGAGCGCGGCACCAACAGTGTGATGCCATCCCTCATCGCGCGACTGATGCCCGACGGAACGACCTGGTCGCAGTCGTTCGTGCGGAATGCGGTGGGTAATCCATTGTCGGTCACCGAGCGATGGCACGACGGAACCGGCTATCAGACCCGCACCCAGACCTGGACGTATGACACCACGGGGATGCTGGCCACCTCGCATGTGGATGCCCTGGGCCGCACCAGCAGTTTCCAGTACACCGGCGGGCGTCTGACCCGGCAGGTCAACCCGCTCGGCGAAGCGGTCGACTGGAGCCATGACTCCGCAGGCCGGGTGACGGAGCGGACGCTTCCCTCCGGGCAGCGGTTTGCGACGACCTATTCGGCCAGTACCTCCGGAGGCCAGACCAATGGTTGGACCGTCACAACGGTTGAGTTTTCGGGACCAACGCGGTTTCCACGAATGTGGTCGTTGAGGCATGGAATGTGACCCTTCCCTGGACATATCGTGGCGGGGCAAGTTCGAACATCGCCACGGTCCGGGTTGTGGCGACCGACAGCCGTGGGTTGATCACGACCAACTTCAGCGATGGACTGGGTCGCCTGGTCGAGAGTCGATCTTCGTCGGGCACTGTCCGCTTCCATCATGAGTTGCGGCCTGGATCCAGCTACCCGAATGGCACCGGAGCGCTGCTCCTGGATCGGACCTTGATCGAGAGCCCGCTCGGGATCACCAATGAGATCATCCACGACGCCCGTCGGCGCCCGATCTACTCCGTCGATACGCACGGCGTCACCAATGCGACCAGCTACTGCGAGTGCGGAAGTCCTTCGCAGGTCACGGCCGCCCTGGGCCTCACCGGATTGGCGCGAACGACCTCGTTTGATTACGACAATCAGGGCCGGCTGTGGAGGACCACACTTCCCGCAGGCTCGATCCTGACCAACTACTACGATGTCTCCGGACGGTTGGTGGTCCTGCAGGATCCCTTCGGCTACGTGACCAATGTCTACGACAACCTGAACCGGATAGTGGCCAGGTACGGCGCTGCCGGCCTGGTCCTCTCCAATCGTTTTGACGCCGGCGATCGGATCGTGGTCCAGACAGATGCCGCCGGAGTCACCATCACGAACAGCTTCGATGGGCTGGGTCGACTCCGGACCCTGCACCGGGCTGGTGGCACCAATCCCATCCTCGCTTACGGATACACCGTCGGCATCGCTGCCCCGACCGCGGAAACCAATGCTGTTGGCTCCATCCGCAGCTTGCAGTTCGACGCCGGGCAACGGCTCACCACCGAGGTGCAGGTGGGCCTCTGGACCAACTCGTTCGCCTACCTTCCCGCCGGTGACCTGAAGCATCTCGACGATGGTCGGGGCAACCGGACGGAGTGGAAGTACGACGCGTTTGGCCGCGTCCGGGAGAAATGGTACCAGGGGCAGACCAACGCGGATCTGGTCTACGGCTACGATGCCGTCGGACGCCTTACCAATCGCTTCAGCCGGACCGACAATCCCGGGACGAATGGATACAACACCGTTTATGCCTACGACCGGATCGGCAACCTGACGAATGTGACCAGCCCTGCGTACAGCGGCAATGTGGCGCGGGCTTACGGGTACGATGCCCTGGGTCGCCTGACCAACATGGTGGATGCGGTGGGCACGACGACGTACAGCTACGCCCTCGGCACAGGCGGCGTGGAGGTGGTGACCGAGGATGGCCCCTGGGCCTCCGACACCGTGACCGTGACCAATCGGCATGGCTTGAGAAGCCATCTGGTGATTGGCCAGCCCAGCGGCACCTTTGCCACCACGTACGGTTGGGATGCCGCCCGTCGCATGACGAACGTGACCGCAGGAGGGCAGGGGTTTGGCTACACCTACCTCGGGGCCGGCGGCCAGATTGCCCGGGTTTCGCTTCCGGGGGGATCCACGATCACCAACACCTTCGATTCGTTGGGGCGGCACACATTGACCGCACTGAGAACCAGCGGTGGAACCAATCTCAACCTCCACGGCTACGCCTACGATGCCGCCGACCGCCGCACCTGGATCAGCCGGACCAATTCAGCCAACACCGGTTGGAATGGGTACGCATCGTTCGGGTACGACGCAGCGGGCCAACTGGTGAGGGCTCAGACCACCAACGCCGCCGGCACCGAGGTGACTTCGGAGCGCTTTGGTTATGCCTACGATGCCTCCCAGAACCTGCGTTGGCGGACGAACAACACGAGCGTCACCGGGTTCACGAACAATGGCCTCAATCAGTTGAGTTCCCTGAACGCGACCACCCGGACCCATGACCGTCGGGGCAACCTGATCTCGAATGTCCAGTCGGGCGAGACGCTGTTGTACAGCTGGGACGACGAGAATCAGCTGACATCGGTCCGGGTGGATCCGGCATCGAGCCCGGCATTCCAGCCCTGGCGGATCGATTTCGTGTACGACGGGCTGCGGCGATTGCGACGGACGCTTCAGTTCACCTGGAACGGGTCGGCGTGGACCAGTCAGGGGGAGGTCCGATACCTCTACGACGGGATGCTGATCGTGCAGGAACGGAACTCGTCGAACACGCCGCAGGTGCACTATTCCCGCGGCCTCGATCTCAGCGGAACGATCCACGGAGCCGGCGGGATCGGCGGACTCCTGATGCGGAGCCACGGGTACTCGGCTGGGAACTGGAGCAGCCACAACGCCTACCATTCGGATGCGAACGGGAACGTGACGGCGCTGGTGAACAGCTCCGGCGTGTTGCAGGCGTCGTACAAGTACAACCCCTACGGCGGACTGATCTCATCGAGTGGCACACTGGCCACGGCGAACACCATGCGCTTCAGCAGCAAGCCGGCGATCTTCTCGTCCGGTGGGGCTTGGGGATTCTACTACTACGGGTACCGGTTCTACGACCCGGTGAACCAGCGCTGGTTGAATCGGGATCCGTTGGGGGAAGCGGGTGGATTTGCCTTGTATGGATTCATTCGGAACAACCCAGTCTCTGCCGTGGATCCTCTTGGCCTGACGTGGTTCGATGGAATTGCCCAAGGACTGGTTGGAGTCGCTGCCGGCGTTGCCATCGGCGCGGTCGTGGTCGCAACACTTCCCGCGTCAGTAGCTGTTGGGGTAGCAATCGGCGCAACGGCATTCGGCGGGTTCCTTATGGGGCAGAATGCCTTTGAGTTTGCGACGGGTGAAGAGGCATACACCGGCCGCACCCTTAGCAGCGATGAGCGCGAGACGTGCGGTGGGCGCCTAGTCGTTGATGTTGCCACGATCGGTCTTGGCCGTTGCAAGTGGTTCAGACGTGGCGCCGAAAAGGATGGTGAGTGGCTGAGGCTGCCACCGCGGCAACGGTGGAACGCGGATCGTGATAAGCTGACTGTATCTCCAGAAAGGTGGAAGGAAGTGGCGAATTTGCCACCAGGTGATCGAGGTCTCAATGTGCGGGATATCTCACCCCTGCACTACTGGACCGGGGACAACCCGACTTGGGGATCTGGCGCATCACCGGGATTGCGCTTTGTTTGGCCGTTTACTGTTGGGGCCAGCGGAGTGCTGGAGATGCAAAAGCAGAACTTACGATGAACCTCATCCAGGCACTTTCAATAGCGGGCTTGTTCCTCGCCGGAGCTGGGTTTGGAGCTGCCATTCGGCTCGTATCTGTCGCGTTGCCGGGAGGTCTAGGGGAACTGAGCGGAGGGGTGCTGGTTGTTTTACTGGGTGCTGGGCCACTCTATCGGAAACTTGGCTGGATTCCAGATCCTCCTGCTTGCCCACGGTGCCTGAACAGGGGCTATGCTTTGGTTGACCGCACCGACAACAGTGTGAAGTGGAGATGTGTCGGCTGTGGACAGCTCATTTTGATGCAAGGCCATTCTGGAGTTGGGCTCAACGAGCAAGGAAATGCTACTGTGCGGCTGGAACTGAAGTGGCCCGTCTTCCTGGGGCGCTGGAGATTTCAAGGTGTAAGGTCTACGGACCCCGAGCCGCCTGGTCCGGTCTGAAGCTGCCGCCACCAACACCTTCGGCACCCGGGGCTGCTACATGGCCACAGCGCTCCGGAATTCGGAGGGGCAATGGGGTCAGATCTGTCCATTTGACAAATCAACGGCGAGATTGGGAACGCAGCGAATCGACTGGGTTGGGGTGCGGCGTCTCATCCCCATGACCGGCAGCAGACAGGATGGACAGGATGAACAGGATGGAGGCGGGGCCCGAGGCGGCGTGTGAGGATGGCCCGAAGCATCGCATTGGGAGCACAGCCGCATTCCGGGAAGGTGGTGTGAGGGCGTGTGTCAGGCTCTGGAGTTGGTTCTCATTCCTGCGTGCTCTCGTCCCATGACGCCGGCGTCGGGGTCGGAATCGGAATCGAGTCGCAGCGTTGTTCGATACCGATTTCGCTAGCGACCCCGATACCAAGGGGATTCTACGCACCCTTTCAGGGTGCGGGGATCATCTTGGGACCTGGACCCCGGGTAGGCCTCGTTCCTCGGCCGACCCGGGGCTATCGGCTGCAACGCCTTCGGCGTTGGGAAGGGGGCGGATGGAGATGCGGGTTCCTTCGCCGTGGGTCTCCGAGGGGGGTACTCGTACTCGTACTCGGTCCAATGGGAGTGGTTGAGGTGGTGAGGCGAGGCTGGGATTCGAGTACGAGTACCGCCCTTCGGGCTGAGTACGAGTACGAACGGGAGGGGCAATGGAGTCAGATCTGTCCATTTGACAAATCAACGGCGAGATTGGGAACGCAGCGAATCGACTGGGTTGGGGTGCGGCGTCTCATCCCCATGACCGGCAGTAGACAGGATGGGCAGGATGAACAGGATGGAGGCGGGCCCCGAGGCTGCGTGTGAAGATGGCCCGAAGCATCGCATTGGGAGCACAGCCGCATTTCGGGGAAGGTGCTGTGAGGGCGTGTGTCAGGCTCTGGAGTTGGTTCTCATTCCTGCGTGCTCTCGTCCCATGACGTCGGCGTCGGGGTCGGAATCGGTATCGGCATCGAGTCGCAGCGTTGTTCGATACCGATTCCGATAGCGACCCCGATACCAAGGGGATTCTACGCACCCTTTCAGGGTGCGGGGATCATCTTGGGACCTGGACCCCGGGTAGGCCTCGTTCCTCGGCCGACCCGGGGCTATCGGCTGCAACGCCTTCGGCGTTGGGGAGGGGGGCTGGAGTGGGTGACGCAGCTGCGTTTCACGGGGATCCGGCGGTTCTGGAAGCGGGCGCCGGGCAGTTGAGATGCGCAGCTTCGTGAGGACGCTTTCTGACCCCCTTGCCTCTCCTCCTTTGACGTCGGATGGGCACCGTTGCCTCTTCCTGGGATGCGGAATCCCCCTCCTGCGGAGGGCCGACGGTGGGGCGTGTTTTCAGGGTAGAACCGTCATGCGGCGACGCTTGGCTGCTTCCCGGAGCGGTCCATCCTTGCAGGCCAGGGGCAGTTTCAGGCGCAACGCGAGTTCCAGATAGGCGGCGTCGTAGACGCTCAAGGTCAGTTCTGAAGCAAGCTTGGACAGTCGCGTGAACGCAATCGCGGACATCTCGTGGTCCACCTCAAAGGCGAGAGACCGCAGCGCCTCCAACGCCACTGTCCGTTCGTCGGCCTTCAGCTTGCCCCGACGTTCCAACACGAGGAGCACGTTCGCCATCTCGACCGGCCACAGCGCGGGTACGGTCACGACCGCGCCCTGGCCGACCTTGGCCAGGAGGGCATCCGTCTGCGGAGTGGCTTGACCGGGGTGGACCCAAGCCACGGCTACCGACGCATCGATAATCAGCCGGTCCATCAACGCCGCCCTTCCTCAATGGCTGCGCGAACCTCCGCATCGGACAGCTTCGCGCGGCCCTTGGTCCGCCCGCCAATCCGCAGCCGCAATTCCTCCAGAGACTGCACAGCCTGCCGGACCTGCGTGAGGCTCCGCCGACCTTCGGGCACGATGCGCGCGACAGGCTTTTCGTGGCGGGTGATGATGATCTCCTCGCCGTTGCCCACGCGTTCGAGGAGCTCGCCGAAACGGGTCTTGGCTTCAAAGGCGGTGATGGTGGCCATGATGGGTACTCCAATTTAACCAGTCTTTGATCAAACTACCAAGAGCCGATGAAGATGGCAACGTGGTACAACGGGGTCGACCCGCAACATTCGACAATCGAGTTCGGGGCGGGTGACGGTTGGTGGGTTCACCTTGGAGCGGCGCGGCGTTGCCCCGTTGCCGACCGTGTGGTGTTGGTTCGTGGGGTTGCTGGTCTCACCGTGGCTGGAGGGACGTTGGTTCTGGGATGCTCGATCACGTTCCTTGGGCCGACCTTGTTGCTGAGTTCAGTGATCATTTCGACCTGCCAGGCCGAGGCGGCGTCGGCGTCAGGGCCGAAGAAGGAGAACACCGTCCTGGGTCGCGGGCCGTCCCATTGGAAGGAAACAGACACCTGTGAGCCAGACCCGTAGTAGGTTCGGCTCAGTCTGGCCCCGAAGCCGCACATCCCGTCCGAGTAGTTGGTCAGGCCGTGTCGAACGCTGACCGGATCAGACAGGTTCAGGATCTCGTCCTGCGAGAGTCGATTCGTGATGCTCAGGACGGACAGTATTCGGCCGGAGCGATTCGCCCAGACGAGCCTCAGATCCTCGGTTGTCTTGAACGTCGACAGCCCACTCGACGCCGGCGAGTTGGTGGGAGTGGGTGCGGCGGAGAGGATCGAAGCCAGAACCAATGCGGTGGCGGTGAGGATGGGTGAGGCGCTCGTCATGTTTTTTGGCCAACACGTCGAGTCCTGCCCAAGCGTGGCCGTTGGTCGGACCAACTGCGGGCAAGTGGATCACGGGAATTCCAGGGAAACGATTGGTGCTGGCAGGGGGCGGATTCGTTCCAGGCGAGTCGCGTGGGTGGGGTGTCGGGAATGGGAGGGATTTCCCGCGGAGGCGGAACCAGGATGGCCACAACCGCGGTGCGGTTGGGTGTGGTGTGGGGCCGGCACCCAGGGTAGGCCTCGTTCCTCGGCCAACCCTGGCTATCGGCCTGAACGCCCTTGGCGTAAGACATAGCCGGGATCATCCTCGAGAGGGACGCCCAGGTCCGGGCCGGCGGACCCGACGCCTTTGGCATACCGGGAACGGTTCTGGACGGTAGGGACGGTGGTCATTCGCCTTGGCAGGCCGGCTTCCCGATTCCCTCGCGCCTGCGCGGCTTCGCGCAAACCTCCCTCCAAAACTTGGAACTGCTTCTTCCAACGGAAGGCGGAGCGGGGGCAGATTGGTGGGGCGCGATGGAAACGAATTCGAATTTGAAGCGGACGGCCCTGCATGCGGCTCATCAGAAGCTCGGGGCGCGATTGGTTGAGTTCGGGGGCTGGGACATGCCGGTGCAGTACACGTCGATCGTGGACGAGCACCTGTGCGTGCGGAAATCGGCCGGGATCTTCGACATCTGCCACATGGGCGAGGTGTGGGTCCGTGGTGCCGGGGCGGACGCCTTCCTCAACGTGACACTGACCAACGACGTTCGGAAACTGGCGCCGGGGCAGGGACAGTACACGCTGATGTGCACGGAGACCGGTGGGGTCGTCGATGACCTCTATGTCTATCGCACGGGGGCTGAGGAATTCCTGCTGATCATCAATGCCTCGCGGATCGAGGTGGACGTGGCATGGTTGCAGGGGCGTCGAGCCGTGTTCACGGGCGCACCGGTGACGGTCGAGGATGTGTCGGGCTCGACCGGCGCGGTGGCGATCCAGGGGCCGCGCGTGGTCGAGTTCATCGAAGCCCTGTTCCCAGGCGCGTCGAAGGGCGGGACGGCGGTGGACCGCATCACTGACCTGAAGAAGAACCAGCTTGGGTCCTGGGCCTTTGAAGGGCAGGTGGTGTGGGTGGCGCGGACGGGTTACACGGGCGAGGACGGGTTCGAAGCGGTGGTCCCGAACACCCTCGTGGAAGCTCTTTGGAACCGCACGTTGGAACTCGGCAAGGCCGCCGGGATCCAGCCGATCGGACTGGGTGCGCGCGACACCCTGCGCACCGAGATGTGCTATCCACTCTACGGACACGAGCTGGCGCTCGACATCACGCCGATCGAGGCGGGGGTTGGCTTCTTCGTGGCGTTGGACAAGGGGCCGTTCGTGGGTCGCGACGTGCTGGCGAAGCAGAAGGCGGAAGGGGTCACCCGGCGTTCCGCGGCGTTCCGGATGACCGACAAGTCCGCTCCGCCCCGTCCGGGATATCCGGTTTGGGTGGGTGGCGAGGCGGTCAGCACCGTGGCCAGCGGCACCCAGAGTCCCTCGCTGAGCAACGGCATCGGGATGGCTTACGTGCCCGTGGCGGCGGCAGAGCCCGGGACGCGGATCGAGATCGAGATCCGGGGCCGGCGCTTTGCGGCGGAAGTCGTAAAGAAGCCGATCTACCGCAAGGCCTGACGGAACGCGTGCCTGTGGACAAGACGCTCTACGACTTCCTGCCGAAGCTGGAACGGCCGGTGACCGACCTGTTGCTGGGTCGGTTCCTGGAGTACGTGACAGCGCGCAACCTTGAGCTCTACCCGGCGCAGGAGCAGGCGATCCTCGACCTCTACGACGAGAAGCACGTCATCCTCAACACCCCGACCGGGTCAGGGAAGTCGATGGTGGCGTCGGCGCTTCATTTCAAGGCGTTGGCCCAGGGGCGGAGGTCTGTCTACACGTGTCCGATCAAGGCCTTGGTCAACGAGAAGTGGCTTTCGTTGTGCCGGGAGTTCGGGCCGGACAACGTGGGGCTCAGCACGGGCGACGCGACGATCAACCGGGACGCTCCGATCCTGTGCTGCACGGCGGAGATCCTGGCCAACATCGCCCTGCGCGAGGGACCCGAGTGCGTGTTCAAGGACATCGTCATCGACGAGTTCCACTACTACTCGGATCGCGAGCGGGGAGTGGCGTGGCAGGTGCCGCTGTTGACGCTGGCGAAGTCGAGGTTCCTGCTGATGTCGGCCACGCTGGGTGACACGGGTTTCTTCGAGGAGGAATTGCGCTCGTTGACCGGCCGGGAAGTTTCGACGGTGAAGTCCGTGCAACGGCCGGTGCCGTTGGACTTCACGTATTCGGAGACGCCGCTGGCGCAGACGCTGGAGAAGCTCGTGGCGGACGGAAAGGCCCCGGTCTACGTCGTGCACTTCACGCAGGCCGAGGCGGCGGAGAGCGCGCAGGATTTCACGAGCATCAACGTCGCCACCCGCGAGGACAAGGCGGCCATCGCCGCGGCCATCGAGTCGCACCGCTTCAACAGCCCCTACGGTCCCGACATCAAGCGCTGGCTGCGGCACGGAATCGGACTGCACCACGCAGGGCTGCTGCCCAAGTACCGGATCCTGGTTGAGCAACTCGCCCAGAAGGGACTGCTCAAGGTCATCTGCGGGACGGACACGCTTGGCGTCGGCATCAACGTGCCGATCCGCACGGTGCTGTTCACGCGCCTGTGCAAGTTTGACGGGCAGAAGGTGGGAATCCTGACCGCGCGGGACTTCCATCAGGTGGCGGGACGGGCAGGTCGCAAGGGATACGACAACGTGGGCTGGGTGGTGGCGCAGGCGCCGGAGCACGTGGTGGAGAACCTCAAGCTCGAGGAAAAGGCGGCCCGCGACGGCAAGAAGGTCGTGAAGAAGAAGGCCCCGGAGAAGAACTTCGTCAGCTGGGACCGCAACACCTACACGCGCCTGATCGGGGCGCCGCCGGAGCGGCTCCAGTCGCGATTCCAGGTGAGCCACAGCATGCTGTTGAACGTGCTGTCGCGGCCGACCGACGGGTGCCGGGCGATGCAGTCGTTGATCCGCCGCTGCCATGAGTCGCCCTCGGTGAAGAAGGGGCTCCGCAACCGGGCGTGGCAGCTGTTCCGCTCGCTGGTCGATCGCAAGATCGTGGAGTTCGTGCCGCGGACGCCCGAGGGCGCGCACGTGCGGGTGAACGTCGCCCTGCCGGATGACTTCTCCCTCGACCAGGTCCTGTCGCTGTACCTGCTGGACACGCTCCAGCTTCTCGACCGGGAGGCACCCGACTACGCCCTCGACGTCATCACCCTGGTCGAGTCGATCCTCGAGGATCCGGACCTCATCCTCCGACGCCAGCTGGACAAGGTGAAGGACCAGAAGATGGCCGAGTGGAAGGCCAGTGGGATGGAGTACAACGAGCGGATGGACGAGTTGGAGAAGCTCGAGTATCCGAAGCCCAAGCGCGAGTTCGTGTACGACACCTTCAATGCCTTCTCCGAGAAGCATCCGTGGGTCGGCAAGGAGAACATCCGGCCGAAGTCGATCGCGCGGGAGATGTTCGAGTCGTACCGGTCCTTCTCGGATTACATCAAGATCTACGAACTGCATCGGGCCGAGGGCCTGTTGCTGCGACACCTGATGGGCGTGTGGAAGGTGCTTCGCCAGACGGTGCCGCCGGAGGCGAAGACCGAGTCGGTGCAGGAGATGGAGGAATATCTGGGAACGATGCTCCGGCAGATCGATTCCAGCCTGCTCGATGAGTGGGAGAAGATGCGGAACCCGGATTATCGACCGGCAGCGGTGCAGGCCGAGGTCCGGCCGCCCGGGGCCGAGGAAGCGGCGAAGGACGTCACGCGGGACGAGGTGACGTTCACGTCGGCGATTCGGGCGCGGGTGTTCATCTTCCTGCGGGCCTTGGCCAACGACGATTTCCCGGAGGCGATCGCTGCGCTCTCGACGCCGGCCCGGCCCGAGGGCGAGCCATGGACTCCGGACCTGCTTCGCGTTGCCGTCGAACCCTTCTACGCAGATCACCAGTGGATCTGCATGGACCCGGAGGCGCGCAACCGTCGGCATACCCACGTCGTGAAATCCGAGGACCGCAAGTCGTGGACCTTGGAACAGATCTGGGTGGACCCCGAGCAAAAGAACGATTGGAGCGCCGTGTTCGGCATCGATCTGGACGCGTCGCGGGCGGCAGCGGCTCCTGTCCTGAGCCTCGTTCGGGTGGGGCCGGTTGGGCGGGGAGTTTGAAGTTATCAGGTTCAAGTTTGAAGCGGGGGACGTCCGCGGGCGCATCTCGACGCGGCCCTCTCCCAACCGGGGCGGCAACGTCCCCGTTGCCCTCCCAAGCCCTTTCACAAGGCGATGAGGACATCGCCGCCCCGAAACTTCTTCAAAGGGCGGCAGTGTCGGGATGTGCCCGACGTCCGCCGCGCGACTTGGTTGGCTAGCCAGGGGGAAAAGAAAAAGGGGCGGTCGGAAGGATCCGACCGCCCCGTGAGGGGAAGAACCGAGGGTCAGCTCAGTTGTACCGGACGACGAGCTTGCCGCCGACGATCTGCGTGCTCTGGATCGTCTTGAGCGGGGAGATGGTCAGGTAGCCCTGGTCTCCGTTGGCGGGCAGGTCGGCGGTGATGGTCTTGGTGGCTTCATCGATCACGATGTTCGTGAGGGTGGAGCCGGAGAAGCCGGCGGGCGGCGTGCCGGTGACGAGGAGGGCGGGCTTCTTGACCGCACGGAACGTCTTGAGCGCGGCGGGGTCCTCGGCGCTGTTGAGCAGCACCTCGGTGCCGTCGGGCTTCACGACGGTCCATTCCATCGAGTAGTCGCCGCCACCGTTACCGCTGACGAAGCGGAACGGGTAGATGGCGGGTTTGTCGACGAACACGGAGTAGGTCCAACCGCCGAAGTAGCCGTCGTTGGGAACGAGGGCCTGCTGTTCGGGGTTGTCCTGCAGGCTGACGGTGATCGGGCCTTTCGCCAGTTCGGCGACGAGGTTGGTGCCGTCACGGTAGTTGATGAAGAGGCAGGGGATGTCAACGCCTTCGGCAGTGCCGCCCATGAAGATGGGGGGGCGGTCGGGCCGGTCGCCGGAGCCGTCATTGAAGATGATGACGGCCTTCGCGCCCGCAGCCTTGGCCTGGACGGCCTTGAGGCCGAACGCGACGGCGCCGCGTTGGATCAGGACGGCGGAATCCTTGGCCTCGGCGGCGTTGACGAGCGCGGCGTTGGCGAGGATCGGGTTGGCGGCCACGAGGTTCAGCACCAGGGGTTCCTGGGTCGGGAGGTCCACGCCGAAGCCGGAGCCGATGGACGTGCGGGTGGCGGACATGCCGATGCGCTTGCCGGCGAGGGAGGCGGGCGAAGTGATGACAATGCAGCCGAATTGGAAGCTCTGTTCCTCCTGCTGCATGATGCGCGGGGAGTCGTCCGAGTGGACGGACAGCTGGTAGAGGCCGGCGGTGGGCATCTCGATGTAGGTGATGGCCTCGGCGGCGTAGTGATCGGTGCGACCAGACTTGCCCGGGATGCCGGGGAGCTTGGCGTCACCCTGGATGGAGCCCTGCGTGCCGGGCCCGAAGTTGATGGTGTCGACGCGCCACCATTCGCCGTCGCGCGGATAGGTGGTGTCGGAGAAGTCGACATCGTTGGCGCCAGGGAGGATGCCGGCGAGGATGGCCTCGGACTTCGTGACCGAGCCGTTTTCGCCCGAGACGAACGCGATGGGAAGCTGGGCGGTGCGGACCTTGAAGCCGCGGGTGCCGGGTTCCTCGGTGCCGAGGGCGTAGGAGCGGGCCTTGTCCGGAACGAAGGCTTCGACGATCTCGAAGTCCCACTCGTTGGTGACCGTGGTGCCGGCGCTGTCGGTGTAGACGAGCGTGGCGGTGTGGGCCGAGGAGGGAGCGAAGTCCCCCGTCCGGGTGAAGGTCACGGTCGTGATCTTGCCGTTCTTCGTGGCAGTGGAGGTGCCGGCGCCATCGACCTTCAGGCTGGTGCTGGAGGGCGAGACGGTGGTGCCGTCGTCGACGATGGTGGCGGAGACGGTGGAGTTGGGGAGGACCTCAATGATGGTGAAGTCCTGCATGCCCGCGATGTTGACGCCGGGGGAGACGTTGCGGACGTAGGCGGGGCCCGCGGTGGTCGGCTGGTAGGCCTTGAGGCCGCCGGCGGCGTTGACAAGCTTGATGTTCGATCCGTCGGCGTCGGCCGTGAACAACTCAAGGTCACCCTGCTTGACGCCGATGTTGTGGATCAGGCGGACGGGGTAGTAGCCGGCGGTGGGGACGAAGAACGAGAACAGGTAGTTCTCGGTGATGTCACCGTCGAAGTCGGCGAGGACGGTGGCGAAGAGATCCTTCGGGCTGCGCTTTCCGTCGCCGATGGCGAGGGAGAACGAGTCGATGCCGAAGATGCCGAGCGTGTAGGAACCGGCGGCCGGGAAGTGCAGCGTGGTGGTGATTTCCGTGGCCAGGTTGTCGGCCGTCCAGTCGAGGCCGCCGTTGCCCGGGGTGCCGGGGAAGGGCAGGTCGGGGAATCCGTTCGTGCTGGTGAAGTTACCCTTTTCAACAACCTCGTAGAAGTTGTTGAGGTTGATGACGCTGTTGGCAGGGGTGTTGAAGTAGAAGTAGCCGTTGGCGTCGGCGAGGGCCAGATCGGCCAGGTTCTCGCCTTCGAGGCCTTCCAGTTGGTTGCGGATGGTGTCCAGCGAGGCGCCGTTGTCGAAGGTCGTGCCATCAGCCTGATGGACGAACAGTCGGAAGCCGGTCTTGGTCTTGTCGACCTGAGCTTCGGGGATGGCGGCACCGGCGGCGATGGCGGCGGTGCTGACACGGAAGGTCCAGGTGTTGGTCCGCGAGAGCGGCGGCGTCCCGGCGTCGGTGAACTTGAGCGTGGCTTGATACTGGGCGCCGACCTCGAGCGCAGCGGTGGGAGTGAACGTGGCCGTGCTCTGGCTGCCGGACTTGGTCAGGCTGAAGGCACCCGGAACGGAGGCGCCGCCTTCGACGGCATTGAGCGTGAGGGAAACCGTGGGGCCATCCACGGCGATGCTGTCGTCGCGCAGGTTGGCGACGATCGCGGCCGTGGGCGACACGCCGACGGCACCTTGGTCGGGGAACACGCTGGCGATGTACGGGCGGAGGGGGCCGGAGTGGTAGGATTTGACCGAGTTGGTGCTGTCACCGACGGCGACGCGGTTGCCGGCGCTGTCGAAGAGGAACCACTCCCATCCGGTGGCACCGGTACGGTTGGCCCAGAGGCAGCGGAACGGGTAGATGCCGGGTTCGGTGACGTTGACGAGGATGACGCGGGTCTCGGTCATCGCACGCTCGCCCGAGAACTGGCGGAGGACGGTGGCGAAACGGTCCCGGGGATTGATGCCGACGGTGAGCTTGAAGGCGTCGTCCGAGGAGACGCCGAACTCGTAGGTGCCGGCGGCAGGAAACTCGAGGAAGGCGATGGCTTCGGACACCGCCTGCTCGGAAGAGCCGGTGGTGCCGGGAAGGCCGGGGATGGGGGCATCGGCGTAGTCGGGGCCGACCAGAACGCCGTTGTCGGAGTCAACGCCCGCGTCATGGCGGAAGTTGAGGCCGGCATTGATGATGAAGAAGCCGCGGGTGGCGTCGTAGGTGTAGTTGGGATCGGCCAGGTTGGCGATGTTGGGGCCGAGATCCCCGTTGAGTTCGCGTTCGGCGGTGATGACGGATCCACCGTTGTCGATTCCTTCCACCTGAACCGTCCGGACCAGGAAGCCTGGCTTGGTGGTATCCACGCCGCTGGTGACGCGGAGGGATGGTGGGAGTGCGGTCTGGGCGAAGCTCCCGGTGACCAAACCGGGGACCAGACCACTGAAGAGGGCGGCGAGGCCACCCAGTTTTACCAGTGGTTTCATGCTCTGAGGATTCAGGAGGCGTGTGGTGCCTCTTTCGCCTCAAGGGCGTAGGCGAGATGGAGGCGTGGGTAAAGGCATTTTCTAGGCTTCCAGGTGACGTTGTGGCCATCCGGGGGGCGGAAAGCCGGCCGGGTATGCCCCGAACGGGTTCCCTAGGCGGTGGCGAGCCGCGTGTAGAACAGGGCGAGCGTACCCAATCCCACCAATACGGCACTGAGGAGCGCGGCAGCGAGGTCGTCGACGACAATGCCGACGCCGCCGTGGAGGGACTGGAGACGGCGGATGGGCCAGGGCTTCCAGATGTCGAAGATGCGGAAGAGGACGAAGGCTGCGATCAGGGCGGGCCACCAGTACCGGATCTGGCTCAGCGCTGGCGAGGAGCCGGCCAGCCACCAATGCAAGGCGTACCCGGAAAACGCCACGGGCACGGCGACGATCTCGTCGAGGACCACCGAACCGGGATCGGTTTCGCCGAGGATCTTCTCAGCCCTGGAGCAGATCGGGACCGAAAGCGCCACCAGGAGGCCGGTGGTGACGAGGTAGGGGACGGGGCCGGGGAAGGCGAGGAGCAGGAGGGTAAGGAGTACTCCGACGAGACTGCCCCATGTTCCCGGTCCGGGCCGGAGGCGCCCGGAGCCGAGGCCTTGGGCGATCCAGAGGCAGGCGGCGTCGCCAAAGGAAGGCGGAGGATTCTGGGTGGCCGGATTCAAACCTCGTTCAGGTAGAGGTGACGGTTCCGCCAGAGGTAGATGCTGCCGCTGAGGACGGTCAGGGCCACGGCGATCCACTGGGAGATGGTGGTGAACCAGTTGATCCAGGGCTTGCCGGCGATGTTCCAGCCGAACACGAAGGCTCCGACCGGGCCCCACTGCTGGTAGCTGATGAGGACGAGCACGGCGACGATGGCCACGATCTGGGAGATCGTCTTGTGCTTCCCGAAACCCTCGGCCGCGAGGACGACGTTGCGCGAGGCGGCCAGGAGTCGGAGGCCGGTGATGGCGAGCTCGCGCCCGACGATGATCACGACCATCCAGGCCTCGATCTGGCGGAGTTCGACAAAGGCGATGAAGGCTGAGCAGGTGAGGATCTTGTCAGCGAGCGGATCCATCAGGATCCCGAAGTTGGTGATCAGGCCCCGGGATCGGGCGATGCGTCCGTCGAGGGCATCGGTGATGCCTGCGGCCGTGAAGAGGGCCAGGGCCAGGGTCTCGTTGCCGGGGAAGCGCGCGAAGATCACCGCCAGGAAGACAGCAGTGAGGGCAAAGCGGGAGACGGTCAGTTTGTTCGGGAGGTTCACCGGCGGGTAAGGGTCAGCGGGCTGGGGTGGTTGCTGCGCCACCCGGTGCGGGGCTTGCGGCTGCTGCGGCCGGTGGTGCGGTCGGCGTGGGCTTGAGGAACCAGGCGCGTCCCGCGAGGAGGATCCCAGCGAGGGCGACTACCAGGCCGGTGTAGAGGAACCCGCGGTGACTGGTCAGCAGCGTCAGGGAGCAGAGGACCACCGAGGCTTGGAGAAGGATCTCGGCGTGGCCGAAGGCGTCGTTGCGTTCGCCGGAAATCTTGGCCGCCGCGGCATCCTGTTCGGCGGCGGCCCGGATCTCCTCGTTCTCGGGACGATACTCCAGGTTCTTGGCCCGGAGTTGGGCGGCGAATTTCTCCAGCGCGGCCATGCGGGCGGGCGAGGGGCTGTCGAGGAGATCGATCTCGATTCGGCGCAGTTCGAGGTCGTTCAGGTACTCGCGCTGGCGCTTGGCCTGATACCAGGCATAGCCGTTCGAGGATTTCACCTCACCGACGATCATGTCATCGGCGGCGTTGTTGCCGAGGGATCCCACGATGGCCATGAGCACGGCGATGACGGCAATGATGATGCCGACCTGCTTCTCATCCTTCCTGCCTTCCGGAGCGGGTATCTCGATGTCTGCCATGGTTCCGGGCGAAGGCTACGGAAACGCCGGAACAATCCAAGGCTTGGTTCCCGTGGCGCGGAGGCGCGGAGGGAGCGGGGTTGGAAATCTCCCGCAGAGGGCCAGGTGGGCGGGGGATCCGGCGGGGCGGAGGCCAAACGGATGTCCCATATGGGACATGGGATTGGTCGCGGGCGGTGGAGGGGGAGAGGGCGGCAGGACGACGACCAAACGGATGTCCCAGGTGGGACATGGGATTGGTCGCGGGCGGTGGAGGGACGATGGCGTCCCGCTCCGATGGGGCGGCCTACTAGTGCCACCAGTAAGCGGCGGTGAGGGCGGCGAGGAGGACGACGGCGGTGGCCCACCAGAGGGTTTTGCGATCGAAGCCAACTTTGGGCGGGGGCGTGCCGCCGAACTCGCGCTGGACGAATTGGTCGTAGTCGAAGGAGTCGTCGGGCAAATCGAGGCCGTCGGCTTGGGCGTCGTCGCTCCAACCGTCGGCCTCGGAGGCACCGCAGTGCGGGCAGGAAGTGCGGCGGGCAGGGACGGGTTCGTGGCAGGCGGGACAGTCGCCGGGTGGCTTGAAGCGGGCCATGGGCTGGGCCGGGAGGTCAGGCGGTGGCCATTTCCGCGGCTCGGGCGGTATTGGCGAGGAGCATGGCGATGGTCATGGGACCGACACCGCCGGGGTTCGGCGTGATCAGGCCGGCGATGGGTTGGACTTCGTCGAAGGCGACGTCGCCGACCAGGCGGGTGCCACCGGTCGCGGAGGGATCCGGGATGCGGTTGACGCCGACGTCCATGATGACGGCGCCGGGGCGGATGTGGGCGGCGGTGAGGAAGCGCGGGACACCCATGGCGGCGACGATGATGTCGGCGCGGCGGGTGTATTCCTCGAGGTGGCGGGTGGCCGAGTGGCAGACGGTGACGGTGGCGTTGGCCGAGCGCCCCTTCTGGACGAGGATCGCGGCCATGGGCTTCCCGACGATGTTGCCGCGCCCGAGGATGACGACGTTGGCGCCGGAGATGGGAACCTTCGAGCGGATGAGGAGTTCGTGGACGCCGGCCGGGGTGCAGGGGACGAACCCGGTAGAATCACCGAGGAGGAGGCGGCCGACGTTCAGCGGATGAAAACCGTCGACGTCCTTGCGCGGGTCGACAGCGGCGAAGATCGCGGCGGAGTCGATCTGGGACGGCAACGGGGCCTGGACGAGGATGCCGTGCCAGGCAGGGTTCTGGTTGAGTTGGTCGATCAGGAGGAGGAGTTCGGCCTGCGAGGTGGCGGCGGGCAGGACGATGGTCTCGGAGTGGATGCCGAGTTCGCGGGACTTCCGCTCCTTCATGCCCACGTAAACCTGCGAGGCGGGGTCCTCGCCGACCCGGACGAAGACGAGTCCTGGCTGAACGCCCCGTTGACGGAGGGCGGCGACGCGCTGGGCGGTCTCGGCGTGGATCTGGCCGGAGATGGCGCGGCCGTCGATCAGGTTCTGCATGGCTTTGGGAGCGGGTGGAACAGGTTCAGGCACCGATGCGGGATCGGAAATAGGCGATCGTCGGGATGAGGCCTTCGGTCAGGGGAACCTGCGGTTCCCACTTGAGGATCTTGCGGGCGCGCGTGATGTCCGGACGGCGTTGCTTCGGGTCGTCCTGAGGAAGCGGTTTGTGGACGATGCGGGACTTCGAGTCGGTGGCGCGGATGATCTCCTCGGCGAACTGCAGCATGGTCAGTTCGTGGGGATTGCCGATGTTGCAGGGATCCGACGCGGTGGCGTCCTTGCACATCATGAGGCGGTAGATGCCCTCGATCAGGTCGGAGGCAAAACAGAAGGACCGGGTCTGGGTGCCATCGCCGAAGACGGTGATGGGCTTGTTGCGGAGGGCCTGGCTGACGAAGGCGGGGACGACGCGGCCGTCCTCGACGCGCATGCGGGGGCCGTAGGTGTTGAAGATGCGGACGATGCGGGTATCGACGGCGTGCTCGCGGTGATAGGCCATCGTGAGGGCCTCGGCGAAGCGCTTCGATTCGTCGTAGCAACCGCGGGGACCGACGGGATTGACGTTGCCCCAGTAGGATTCGGTCTGCGGGTGGATGAGCGGGTCGCCGTAGACCTCGGACGTGGAGGTGATGAGGAAACGGGCACCCTTGGTCATCGCGAGCCCGAGGGCCTTGTGGGTGCCGAGGGAGCCGACCTTGAGGGTCTGGATGGGAAGTTCGAGGTAATCGATGGGGCTGGCCGGCGAGGCGAAGTGCCAGACGAAGTCGACCGGGCCGTCGAGGTACAGGTACTCCGTGACGTCCTGCTTGATGAAGCGGAAGTCGGGGTTGCCGGCAAGGTGCTGGATGTTGTCGGTGGACCCGGTGATCAGGTTGTCGATGACGACGACCCGGTGGCCACGGGAGAGGAGGACGTCGACCAGATGGGATCCGAGGAAGCCGGCGCCGCCGGTGACGACGGAGACGGGCTTGTCGGCGGCCCGACGGCGGGCGGACTTGGGAGCTGACTTCCTGGGGGTAGGGGAAGCGGGCATGGGGATCTTGGGGTTGGGGTTTTCGATGGGGTGAAGGGCTATTTGGCTCCGGCTCCCGTGAAGACGGCGGGGACCGTCATCAGGAGGATCTTGATGTCGAGCCAGAGGGACCAGTTGTCGATGTACTCGAGGTCAAGCCGGACCCACTCCTTGAAGTCGGAGACGTTGTTCCGGCCGCGGACCTGCCAGATGCAGGTGAGGCCGGGCCGGACGGAGAGGCGGCGGCGGTGGGCGAGGTCATCGAAGCGCGCGACCTCGTCGACGGGAAGCGGGCGTGGACCGACCAGGGACATCTCACCGCGGAGGACGTTGAAGAGCTGGGGCAGTTCGTCGATGGACCACTTGCGGAGGAAGCGGCCGACCCCGGTGACGCGGGGGTCGTTGGTGACCTTGAAGACGGGGCCGGACATCTCGTTGAGGGCCGCGAGCTCCTGCTTCAGTTGCTCGGCATTGGTCACCATGGAGCGGAACTTCAGCATGGTGAACGGGCGGCCGTTCAGCCCGGCCCGCTGTTGGCGGAAGAAGATCGGGCCCTGGGAGGAGAGGCGGACGGCGAGGGCGGCCAGGATCATGACCGGCGAGAGGGCGAGGATCATCGCGAGGGAACCGACGAAGTCGATGATGCCCTTGCCCATGGCCTGCCAGGAGGCATCGGGACCGGAGCGGAAGACGAGCATGGGATGGCCATGCATCTCGTCGACGGTGGTCTGGGAGACGCGGGTCTGGAAGAAGTCGGCGAGCAGCCAGACCTCGACACCTTCGAGTTCGCAGAGCTGGATGGTCCGTTCGATCTGGCCGAAGAGGGTCTGGCGCGGGGCGACGAGGACGGCGTTGGCGGAGTGGGTGTGGAGGAGGTGGGCGAGGTGCTCGATGGGGTGCTCGTTGAGGTCGATCCGTTCGACGATCTCGACGTCGGGGAAATGCTGGAGGGCAAGGGTCTTCTCGAGCTTGGCCACATCGGTGCGGCCGCCGACGATGATGACCCGGCGGCGCGCGAGTTCGCGGCCGTGGCGGTGGAGGCTCCAGGCGCGGAGGAGTTCCTCCTTGGCCCAGAGGAGGAGGACGGCGACGGGGATGAAGAGGGCAAAGATGAGGCGGGCGCCCTCGGTCTTGCGAAAGAAGAGGACGGTGATGGCCGCGAGGCTGACCCAGGCGGCGGTCCGGGTGAGGATCGCAAGCAGTTGCCTCCGGGAGCCGAGGATCGAGCGGAGGTAGAAGCCCTGTGCCTCGAGGATCGGGGTGGAGAGCGGGACGACCACGAAGAGGAGCCAGGCGTAGGAGTCGAAGTCCTGGATCAGGTCGGCGCGGTCGAAAAGTTCGAGGGAACGAAGGGTATGGGTGAGCCAGAACGCGAGGCCAAAGAGGCCTGCGTCGACTATCTTGCTAACCTTGGTGAAAAGCTGGCGGCGACGGCGCAGCATGCGGTCCGCGGACTCGGCCCCGGATTGGAGCCGTTGTCCGGCAACATTTCAGGGAGTCGCCCCCGTGGTCAACTGGAAGTCCGGGACGGTTGCGGCCACCAGGCGGGTAATCTGGGCGTAGGTCGCCTCCTCCTGGCCGGGGGCGCAGTCGGCGAAGAACGAGATGTAGGCCCAGCGCTGGAGGGTGCGGTGGAGGAGGAGGTCGCGGATCAGCCACCACTGGCGTTTGACGTGGCTCTCGGTGACCTGGCCATCGGCGACGAACCAGAAGACGTAAATCCCGGACCGGACCGCCATCTGACCGTTGATTTCCCCTTGATACGTCATGTCGTACCGCTGGACCGGCAGGCGAAAGGGCTTGTCGCCACCGATCTCGATCTCCGTGGGCCGCTGCCGGGTGATGTTCCAGCCCTGGCCGGTGAGGCAGTACTCGGGGCGATGGATGCTGGTGCGGTCCGTGCCCATGAGCACGGCGCTCGCCTGGACCGCGAAGCCCTCCTTGGGGATCGAATAAAACCGCCGGGCGTAGGTGGTGTCCGGCGGCAGGTAGTTGAGTTCCAGCCGGGTGATGTTGGCCAGCTTCGACTCGAAGCCGGGCACCCGCAGCGGGAGGGCGACCGAGTTGGTGCGGGCGACCTTGGAGTCCTCGTCCAGGACCGGGATGGAGGCCAGCTTGACGCCGGGTTTCCCGAGTTGGACGGCGCTGCGGAGGTTGTTCAACCAGAGCGCGGAGACGCCGATGAGGGCAAGGGCGGCCACGGCGAGGATGCGCGGGTTCCTTCGGATTCTGTTCAGCCAGTCCGCGGCCACGCCGACGAGGGCGAGGGTCGCGACGGGGAGGATGCGCGGGTTATTGGTCATGGAGGGAGGGCGGTAAGCGGCTCAGCGGTCCAGGTCAGCGGGTGGGGCGGGGGCCGGGTTCAGGTTCCGGTTCGGGCTCGGGTTCCGGTTCCGGGCTGGCACCGGGGGCGGTGAAGGATGAGTGGGAATCGGCTTCCCGGAGGAACCGGCCGATGGCAAAGACCCCCGCGAGTGCGACGGCGAAGGTGATGAAGCCGGCCTTGGTCTCGACCTTGGATCCGGCTTCCTGACCCCACATCTCGGCGACGCAGAAGGTCAGGATGAGGCGGACGGTATTGCCCAGGAGGGCCAGGGGGACCGAGGCGGCGATGATGACGAGGCGACGCCACGGCGAGCGGAAGTTCAGCCAGGCGAAGGCGAGGGTGAGGAGGAGGACGATGGTCAGGCTGCGGATGCCCGAGCAGGCGGCGGCGACCTCAAAGACGAATCCGGGTCGCTTGGGCTGGGGCGGGAAGCCGACGGTCGTCCCAGACCGCAGGATCTTGATGCTGAGGACGTGGTTGCAGAACGACGTCGACAGCCAGGTGGAGAACAGGCGCAGCTTGAAGGTGGGGCCGTCCAGGTAGGAACTCACCGGCAGCGCGAACCCGAGCAGGAAGTAGGGGAAGAAGATGGCGCGGAGCCAGCCCGGTCCCCAGAGGAGTCCCATGATCCCGTAGAGTCCCACCAGGAAGGCGACGATCGAGACGCGGGTCTGCTGGATGAGGAACCCGGCACCATGCAGCAGGAGTGCAAAGGCAATCAGCGCGAAGCCGGGGAGCCAGGAACGCTTGGCGGCCTCATGCAGTTCCTGGCGACGGACGAGCAGCAGCACGAGGACCAGGAAGGGAACATACCGGCCGAAGGCATCGTCGCTGTCCGTCTTCTCGGCGCTCGTGTGGACCGTGTTCAGCCAGGTGAACATCGACGGCGTGTCGACGTAGCCGATGGTCGAGTTGCCGAGGAAATGGAAGAGCAGGACCCAGGCGACGAGGAGCGCGCCGAATTCGGCCTTGCAGGGGAGTCCGTCCCAGAGTTGTCGCAGTTCTTTGCCCATCGTCGTGAGGAAGGAGAAGAAGCCAGCCCGGGGAAGGGGTTGCAAGCGGGAGTAACGGAGGAAGTTCTCAGTTTGAAGTTTGAGGTTTCAAGAAAGGCGCGGGCTTGAAACTTGAATCTTCAAGCTTGCCCACTTCCGAGCCCCCTCAGCCCAGGACCGGGTGGATCACGCGGCCGTGGACGTCGGTGAGGCGGCGGTCGGCGCCGTTGTGGCGGAAGGTCAGGCGTTCGTGGTCGAGGCCGAGGAGGTGGAGGACGGTGGCATGGAAGTCGTAGGTGGTGGTGATGTCCCGGGCGGCCTTCCAGGACCAGTCGTCGCTCTCCCCGTACGCGATGCCGGGGCGCACGCCGGCTCCTGCCATCCACCCGACGAAGGTGCCGCCGTTGTGGTCGCGGCCTTCGCTTCCCTGGGAGAAGGGCATGCGGCCAAACTCCGTGTTCCAGAGGACGAGGGTGTCTTCGAGGAGTCCCCGGGCCTTGAGGTCGCGGAGCAGGGCGGCGATCGGTTGGTCGGTCGCCGCGCACATGGGCGGGAGTTCCTTGGCGATGTTGGTGTGGTTGTCCCAGTTGCCCGTGGGCCCTCCGGCGCCGGACCAGACCTGGACGAAGCGGACGCCGCGTTCGACCAGGCGCCGGGCGAGCAGGCAACGGCGGGCGAAATCGGCGGTGGTCGGGTTGTCCAGACCGTACAGGCGTCGGGTGGCGGGGGATTCGCCGTCGAGCGCGAGGGCTTCCGGGGCGCTTAGCTGCATCCGGGCGGCGAGCTCGTAGGCCTGGATCCGGGACTCGAGTCGGGAATCGCCGGGATTGGCTGCGAGGTGCCTCTGGTTGAGACGTTGGAGGAGGTTGAGACCGTCGTGGCTGGCGTCGGGCGTGATGAAGGTCGACGACGGGTGCGGCTGCAGGTTGGCGATGGGCTCGGGGAGGTGGGCCTGGAGCACCGTGCCTTGGTGGGAAACCGGAAGGAACCCGGCGCTGAAGTTGCCACGCTGGTTGTAGGGAAGGCCCTTGGAATCGGGCAGCACGACGAAGGCGGGGAGATTGTCGGACTCGGAACCGAGGGCGTATCCAACCCACGCACCGAGGCACGGGAAACCGGGCAGGAGGAACCCAGTGTTCATGAGGTAGCTGCCCGGGCCGTGGACGTTGGTCCGGGATTGCATGGCCATCAGGAAGGCGAGTTCGTCGACGTGGCGGGCCAGGTTGGGGAGCAGGCTGCTCACCCAACGGCCGGATTGACCGTGGCGCTGGAACTCGAACGGCGGCTTGAGGATCTTCCCGGGTTCACTGGTCGGGGCTTCGACGCGGTCTCCGTTGCCGGGATCGAACGGTTGCCCGGCCTTCTGGAACAGCGCGGGCTTGTGGTCGAAGAGATCCATCTGGCTTGCGCCGCCGTTCATGAACAACTGGATCACGCGGCGCACCCGGGGGCGTGCGGGGGCAAGGTTCGGGCTTCGGGCGAGAAGGGCGTCCCGCTGAAGGAGGCAGGCGAGGCCTGCGGTGCCGAGCCCACCGCCGAGGCGACCGATGAACTCGCGTCGGGTGACCTCGGCGGACCGCTGGCGATTCGGCGCGGGGTTCATGGTGTCGGGGATCAGTTCACGAACAGGAACTCGTTCGAGTTGGCGAGGAGTCGGGCGAGGTTCGCGAGGCCATGCTGACGGGCGAACCCGGCGAGTTCCCGGGCTTCGTCCGGTTGGGGCGGTCTGCCCCAGAGCCATTGGCACGCCGCGTGAACCTGGTCGGGCAGGGCGGGGTATTCCTTCTGCAGTCGGGCGGCGACGTGTTCGGACTGGCGGGCGACGAAGATGTTGTTCCAGAGGGCAAGGGCCTGCTGGACGGTGACCGTATTGTTCCGGTGGGCGACGAGTTGGTCGCCGGCCGGACAGTCGAGGGCTTCGAAGAAGGGATCGGGAAGGGTGCGAAAGAGAAACCGGTAGATGCTGCGGCGGTTCGCGGCGGCGGAGTCGATGTCGAATCGGGTGTAGTCGACGCGAGGGGTGACGTGGATGCCGGGCTGGAGGTCGAACTGCTGGTCGCCGGGCCCACCCATGCGCAGGTCGAGTCGGCCGGAAGCGAGGAGCAGGGCATCGCGGACGCACTCGGCATCGAGGCGGGTTCGATGGGCGTGGCTGAGCAGGCGGTTGTCGGCGTCGAGGGCCAGCGCGGCGGGAAGCGGCGCGGTCGATTGGCGGTAGGTGGCGCTGGTGACGAGGAGCCGGCGGAGCGACTTGAGGGAACCCTGGGCATCATCCCGGAACCAGCGGGCGAGCCAGTCCAGGAGCTCGGGATGGGACGGGAGCGATCCCATGCGCCCGAAGTCGCCGGGGGTATCGACGAGGCCGCGTCCGAAGTGCTGCTGCCAGGTGCGGTTGACGACGGAGCGCCAGGTGAGCGGGTTGTCGGGCGAGGTCAGCCAGCCCGCCAGTGCCGCGCGGCGGGGACCTTCGTTGGTGGAACCGCCGAGATCGAACCGCGCCGGCAGAGGAGCGATGCAGGCGAGCGCTCCCGGCCGCGCGGGTTCGCCGGGTTTGGTGACCTCGCCGCGGCGGAGGATCCGAACCTCGCGGGGACCCGGAGGGGGCTTGAGTCCGCCATCGGGTTCGAAGTCCTCGGCAGCCGCATAAACGTACGAGGGCGGCGGCAACGCCTGCAGCCGGGAACGGAGCCGTTCGGCCATGGCCTGTGCGGCGACGTCGATCTGTTCGGACTCGGTGCGTCGATCGGGCGGAAGCCTCAGGGCGCGGGCGACCGCGTCCGGCAACGGTCGAACGGCGCGGATGGGTGGCGCCTGGTCGGTGACTGCGAGCCGGAATCGGCCGATGAGATGGGAGCCGCCATGGAGTTGCTGGAGGACGAAGGTGAGGATGCTGCCGGGCGGCGGTTCGAGCGGCTGGGCGAGTTCGAAGACGGCCTGATGCGAGTCGCCTTCGCGGGGGTGGATTCCCCACGCGGTCTTCTCGTTTCCGTCGAGGCTGTGCCCGATGGTCCAGTCGGCCTGGTTGAAGCTGGCGTTGGCGTTGGTCAGGGCGATCCGGCGCGGTTGGTTGGATCCGGGTTCAAACAGCAGCAGCTGGAACTCGGTGAGGTGGAGGTTGCCGTTGTCAGCCCGGCCCGGGCCCCTCTGCGGAAGCGAAGCGTCGGCGAGCACGTCGAGACGGATCGCGGTGATCCGCGGAATCGGATTGGTCGCGGTGAGGGTGTAGGTGTCGCGCTCGGATCGGGTGCCGGAGGCGAGGAATGATTGGTCGGGCAGTCGCTTCAGGGTCGCGCCGCCTGCCGAGACGAAGGTCTGCGCGGCGATGAACGACCATGGGACGGCGGTGCGTCGCTCGACGGCTTCCCAGTCGGCGGTCTCGCGGCGGGAATCTTCGGAGAGGAGGAAGCCGGGCTCGCGACGTTCGACGCGGCGCTGGCGCGTGCGGAGGTCGAGTCGGCGGACATGGAGGGCGGGATCCGGATCGAAGGTGCGATTGGCCCGTTCCACCCCGGCGAACACGGCCTGGAGGGCGTAGTAGTCCTGCTGGGAAATGGGATCGAACTTGTGGTCGTGACAGCGGGCGCAATGGACGGTCGTGCTCGTGACCGTGCTCATGACGGTGGAGAGCATGTCGTCGCGGTCGACGTACCGGGCGATCTGACGGTCGAGGGTGTCCTCGCGGATGTCGCGCAGGGAGCTTTCGTCCCACGGGCCGGCGGCGATGAAGCCCAGGGCGATCGTGGCCCTCGGATCGCTCGGGAAGAGGACATCGCCAGCGACCTGTTCCTGGACGAAGCGGGAGTAGGGTTTGTCGACGTTGAAGGATTCGACCAGATAGTCGCGGTAGGGCCAGGCGTTGGTGCGGATGCGGTCCTGGTCGTGTCCGTGGGTCTCGGCAAAATGGATGATGTCCATCCAGTGGCGGGCAGCCCGTTCGCCATGTCGCGGCGAGGCCAGGAGGCGGTCGACGAGGCGTTCCCAGGCATCGGGCGATTCGTCCGCAAGGAAGCGGCGGACTTCATCGGGAGTCGGGGGAAGCCCGGTGAGGTCGAAGGTGACGCGGCGGATGAGGGTGGTGCGATCGGCCTCGGGTGCGGGCTGGAGCCCGGAGGCAGCGAGTCCCGCCCGGACGAAGGCGTCAATCGGATGGGCCGGGAGGCCGTTGGTGCGTGGGACGGGAACGGTCGGGATCGGTTGGTAGGCCCAGTGGGGGGCGGGCGGGCTCGCCTCCAGCCGCAGCCAGAGTCCTGCCACGAGGCAGGCCAGAAGGAGTGCGTGGAGGAATCGCATCATGGCAGGTGTGGGGAGGATCCGGGTTTGCGGGGGAAACTTCAAGACGGGGGCCGCGGAGCCGCGGGGAGGAGGCTTTTCCAGCGGCGACGCGGCCCTGGTGTTTTCCAGCGGCGACACGGCGACGCGGCGATGGGAGGCGTTGCGGGATTCCAGACAGGCCGTCCACCCGATGTCGGTGGTCGTAGGATCCTGCAACCGGCTGTTCACCTATCCGTAGATAGCGCCGATTGCGCAGATGAAATGGCTAAAGGGCCGCGGATCCTACGACGGCGAGCGCTCAACCCCACGTTGCAAGATCATCGTGGATCCAGTCCCCGACAATCTGCGTCGTCTGTGAGGGTATGAGGTTTGTGTGCGGTCCCGGGAGCACTCGGGTAGCAATTGCAGGATGGACGGAGACGGGTACACCTTTGGGCCTGTCGGTCTTTGCTAAACAGACAGGTGGCACTTCGGGAGTTGCTCGTTGATTGCACTTGGAGCTCAACACTCCGTTTCTGTGAATCGAGCTTCGGCGAAAAGCACCTACATTGGGGACCGCCCCGCATACCTGAGTGCATGTAGTCGCCTGGCCCGTCTCCGTCCACCTGCTCACTAACACATCCTGTCCAGTGCAGCAATCATCCATACCACCCACCGTATCCCGGGTCGTCGGTCTCGACGTCCACCCGGATTCCTTCACCGCCTCCATCCTCCAAGGGCCTACTCCCCTGGCGGCTGTTGTGCTGCAAACCTTCAACAAGGTTCCCATCGCCCAGCTCGCTTCCTGGGCCAAGAAGAACACCCTCCCCACCGACACCCTTGTCCTGGAGGCCTCCGGCAACACCTTTGACGCCGTCCGCAAGCTGCGCGCCATCGAGCGCAACGCTCTCGTTCTGGAGAGTGTCTTCATCGGCAAGCTCAAGGAATCACACGCCAACAACGACCGCATCAGCGCCACCCGCATCGCTCGCGCCTACCTCTGCGGCAACGCCAAGCTCGTCTGGGTCCCCGATCCACTCACCCAGGAGCGACGCGACCTCTTCCACGCACACCGCAGGGCCGTCAAGGGCGTCACTGCCGCCAACAATTCCCTCTCCTCCTACCTCAGTGACAACGGCGTCCGACTGGGAGAGTCCCTCCTGGACCTCGGCCGTGACGAACGCCGCACCGCCATCCTCAAGGCCAGGACCTGGAATCCAATGCAGACCCAGATCCTGGAGATCCGCTTGCTCGAACTCGAATACCACATCGAACTCGAGCGACGCTTGGCCAGCCTCGTCGCCCAACAGGTCCTCCAGGATCCAAAGCTCCTCGAACTTACCCGACTCACCGGCATCCGCGATGTCATCGCCTTCGCCATCGGGGCAGTCGTTGGTGACATCAACCGATTCAAGTCCCCGAAATCCCTCGTCAAGTTCGTCGGCCTCAACCCCGCCTTCGACGACAGTGGCAAGGGTACCAAGTCAGGCGGCATCAAGGGGCATGGGCACAAGGATCTCCGCGCCCTTCTCATCGAGGCAGGCCACTCGCTGCTGCGTTCATCCAAGCATCCCAACAGCGACTGGGGCCGCAAGCTGCTGGGCCGAAAGGGCGAGGTCTCGCTTGTGGTGGCAGCCTTGGCCCGCAAGCTCATCACCCAGGTCTGGTACTCGCTCATGGGACTCACCGACCCCATGGAGCAAGCCGCCAAACCCATGGTCCAGAAGCTCGGAAAAATCATCTCCCGCGTCGGCCAACAGGGCCTCGACGCACTGGGCATCACCCGCAAGGACGCTCGGGAACAGGCGATGGAAATCCTCCGCACCCGCAAGTCGGGCCGGGAGTACACCCTCCGAAACAGTCCTCCCGCCCAAGACTTGGGTGCGCAAGCGCAGCCCCCTGCCAATGAAGCCGTCATGACGGTTCCAGCGTCGGCCGTGGCGACCTAGACGCAGGGGAAGTCAGGCAAAAGCGCGGAAGCGCAAAAGGGAATTGAAAAGAGCCGCCTTCGGCGGAAAGTTTTGGCCGCCTAGAAACGGAGAGGGGAGGACGGCAAAGGCGTAGGCCCACCGTTCTCTCCTTTCCCAGGCTGGGTGCTGGCGCCGGCACCACGCGCCCTGGTGCAGTCAGCATGCTTGGCCCACGAAAGATTTTCCCTTCGGTTTTCTCAGGCTCTCGTTGACAAACCACATACCCGCCATCTGCGGATCGAACCGCCGCCCTTGGGTTCAGTCTTCACCGCCAGGTAAACGGTCAGCGCATGCCCCAAGACTCGAGGGCTGGTTGCCCATTGATGCCTGCCCAAGGAACCGGCATGCTCCCAATTGCAGGTCACGAAGGCGCTCCCGATGTCATGAAAACCAACCTCTCAAAACCCAGCCAGACCCGCTCATGGAGGGGCAAAACTCCGCAACCTATCCGGCAACACAAGCCGCCGTTGACACCGCAAAAAATCTAGGCTGCCATTCGACAGTCTAAACAACGTTCGATTCCCTGACCAAGACCACCAAGATTGCCACCGGTCTCCGATCACCCCTGAGCATTCCAGCCCGCTCGCCCAACCAGAAATGACCACGATCCCTACAGAGACCGAGATGGCGACGGGCGGTGGCCCCGGCCTGCTTGCGTGCGGGGGCCTTCCAGGAGTACCTCTGATTCAATCGAACCATGACGGTCCAGCGAACGGGAGCCAGCCGGCACGCCGAGTGGCGATGCGGGCGCGCCTGGTGGCTGGCTCCCGTCGCTGACCTTGGCGTTCGCCTACCGAAACCTAGTCAGACAGCCTCAATGAGCCATCCAAGCCATCCATGTGCTGGAGCCAGACCGCAAAGGGAGGTGCCTCAAGCTTGGTTTTGCCGAAAAGAACGAAAGAAGGCGAAAGAGGTGATTCCGTCGGGCATGCGGTGCGTTGGGTCCGTCCGAGTATGTTGCCGGTTTTTTCGTCCTCTTTCGTTTCTTTCGGCCACTCGCTCTCATTGGGGGAGCGAACCAGTCGGTCCAGCGAACGGGCGCCAGCCGGCACGCCGAGTGGCAATGCGGACGCGCCCGGTGGCTGGCTCCCGTCGCTGACCTTGGCGTTAGCCTGCTCGGTGAACACAACAACTTCACAGCTCCAAGAGGCCATAGACAGACTGGCGGCAGAGACGTCTCAGCAGCGTTGGGACTACCGCGCACTTGCAGCGCATTTGGAGTCACTGGCGAGCATGTTCGCACGGACTAGCCGCGACCAGCACAGAGAGATTGTCGCACAGTTTCACGACTGCGCAGGCAAGCTGCCATACATTGATGATTGCGATTTCGGGGCGTTAGTCTTGGAGAACGCAGCGAATGCGGTGGCTGATGGTGAGTTACGTGCGCTCTTGCTTTGCGAGGCGCGCTTTCGTGCGAGCTGGTGTGTTCAGTCTTCGACAGCCGGCGGTGAGGCCATTGCCAGAGCAGTTCACTTGAGGCGTATAGCTGAGAGGGTACAAAATGCAGGCTAACCAGGCTGCTGCAGTGAACGCGCCGATTGCGCCTCGGTTCCATTCTGGGCACGGTTGGCGGCGCGTCACTGAGCAGCGACGTTGGCCATCCCAGACAGACCAAGAATCAAGACACATGAAAGCGAGCGGTCATGGGTACGTCGGGTGCGAGGTTCACGTCGTGGGCTATCGACGTCGACCCGACGACAACGATCACCGATGCTGCGGCGGCTCGGTTCTTGCGTCTTATGCGCTTTTTGCGGCTAGATCTGCCTCATTTGGAGGCCAACCAGTCGGTCCAGCGAACGGTAGCCAGCCGGCACGCCGAGTGGCGATGCGGGCGCGCACGGCGGCTGGCTCCCGTCGCGATCGGTGTTACCGCCCCAATTAGGGGCTCATCAATGCTGGGGTGATTTCTCATAGCGCCGGGCTGATCTAGGCGCTCAGGAGTGTTCGCGTGGATAGGGGGTTGGCATGGGTAGTGTCATGACGCCTTGGCACCTCAGCGCATGTAGGCACGCATCAGGGGGCGCAGCTTGACGATCCCGGCCGTCCATTCCCAGCCGTGCGTCACCGCATCGCTCAACCAGCGAACAAACTGACTACTCCATCGGGTCAACTGGCGCAGCGTCTCTACCCATGGCGAAACGGTTGTGCCCCGCTCAGCGGCCAGTCGCTTGCGTGCCGCCAGCGCCGCTCGGTACTTGTCTTCGACCTTCTCGTCACGAATCCCCTCCTGCTCATCCAGTCTGTGGCTGACCAGCAGCAGGAGATTGTGTGTCAGGCAAAGGAACTCGTTCTGCACCTGCGCCGGGGTTGGCCCCGTCCCCCACGCCTTGGCTTCGCCCAGCAGATTCTCGCAGACGTCAAAGAACTTCTCGATATCCCAGCGGAGTCGATAGAGCTGAGCGATCACGCCTGGAGCCAGATGGAACTCGGAGGTGAGGAACTCGTGGACTTCCATGGTCTCGGGATCCCGGTAGGTCACCCGCCGAAATTCGCCGTTTGTCCCAAAGCGCACCCGTTCGTCCTTGATGACGCCGTCATTGCGTCGATCGTTCCTGTCCCATTGCAGTTCTCGCGCCTCTGTGATCACCAGGTTGTCCTTCATGCGGGTAATGACCGTGGCACCGGCCTTGATCTTGGCGGCGCGAAGGAACCCGAAGTCCACGGCAACGGGATCGATTACCAGGATGGTCCCCTTTGCACCGGGGCTCCAGAGGAACTCGCTCCACGGTCTTGCTTTCACAGCGGCCCATTCGTGCTCGTGGCCAGAGGTCTGAGCCAGAACCCGGGCTGCACCGGTGCGCAGATGACGCAAGAAGATGCCGGTCACCGTGTCAGGGACCTCGAGGCGGCCGGACGAAACGACCTCCTTGGGCTCGTGGGACGCGCGGCGCACATCGTGACCGTCGATGGCAAGGATGTCGCGACCGGCCAGTTCTGGGAAACAGGCGAAGCGGTCCTTGCTGGCCACAATGGTGAGGGAGAGCCGGGCGTTGAGCTCATGAAGGAGGGAGAGGCGCCTTGAACTGCTCACGGCGCCGAAATAAGCGCGAAGCGAGACATCGGAGATGTCGCACTGCCGGACCGATTGCAGGAAGGCCCGGCCTGAAGGGCAACGGGTCAGGATGCGCCGGATGCCGAGGGAGATGAACTCGGAATCAGAGAAGTCGAGCTTGGGCATGTGGTTGTCGAGGGACTCGACGAGACTGAGGGCGGGGTGGAGCAAGACATCCGTAACCGGGTGGATCATAGACCGGACAAGTATAGGAAATGATGCGGCGGGTTCACTCAGAATCCGAGAGGAGTGGGTGAAAAGTTGCATGTGGCTGGAACGCGCCCTGTTGCCCTATAGCGGGTCTTGATGCCTGAGGGTGGTCACTCAAGGGGTTGGGCATTAGAACGTCGTGGCAGGCTGTTTCCGGCTCAGCAAAAGGCCTTCTCGCTAAGGTTGAGGCCGACCTCCAACCTCAAGGGCGCGACTGAATCGGCTCCGTGGCGAATGAAATAGGCCGGCATAACAACAGAATGGCCTCACCATCACCTTTCAACGGGCGGGGACAATCCCCTGTCCACGGGCTTCTTGGCGTGCCCTAAGCGCGAAGAGGTGCTGACCTAGCCAATGCTATAGTCGAATTTCATCCTATTGATCGGGTAACACCGATCCCCGTCGCTGACCTTGGCGTTAGGCGGCTTATGCACATGCCACCCTTCCACTCTGTTGGCGAAGACAACGGGCACTTCTACGCCGTTGCCTACGTGCCTGGTTTCTACGTCCCGCCCTCCGGCAAGTCGCGAGACGAGGCGTTTTTTGTTCTGAACTTTTCGCCATCGGAGAGCTACACACGGTTCAGCGTGGCTACGGTTTCGCCGACGGGTGAGCTATTCCACTACAGTCGCGGGACTGATGATTTGGATTCGGCTGAGTATTCGATGCTGCGAGCATCTCGCGAAGAGCTTGTGCCTTTGCACGCTTGGCGCTTCTTCCCATCTGCTGCCATTCAGGCAGCGACTTTCACGGACGACAGCGTGCGGGTCGCATACGAGGCTGCACGTCGTCGCGTCGCTCACATTCTCTTTCAGGCTCGGATTCACGTGTGGACACAGACTCAGTATCCATCCAAGCCACTGTTTCAGTTCGACGAGTGCGCGGTCCCTGAGCCGATGGTCTCGACACCAGAGTATGAGGACATCACCAAGTGCATCACCAATGATCCAGAACACAGCAGCGGAATAGATCGGGCGGAGATGGGCGTGGATCACGATTGAGTGGCCACGCCCGATTTATTTCGCGGTTGGACGAAGCCGCGGGGGAGTCCTCTGGCTATAGGAAAACTACCTCCACCTGACTGGCCGGAGGGTGGGGCGTACGGACGCCAGGGCATTCTGGCCTGCTGTTTGGTGCGGTAAGGAGGTTCGCAACTGGACGAACGAGGTGGATGGTGTGTGGTCGTGGCCTTGGAGCTGGGGCTCCGTCGGGGTTTTCCTCCGATGAGGGCATGGACCTTGCCCGGGCGTCGTTCGCAGGTGTTGCGGACGGCACCGTCCTCCGTGGCAGGCAGCGGGCTGGATGTCGCATCGGTTCATGAGGTGTCGCTGAGGACGGGCGGTTCCCCGAGTTGGATCCGGGCTCGGCGAGCGCCCTCGGCCAGTGGCGTGAATCTGCCCTGCGCATCGAGGCGCCCGATGCATTGGAGTTCCGCGGCTCCACACCGTGGACAGGCCAGTTCCTCTTCGACGTGTTGGACCGGTCGCGCCTCCAGCGGCGCGATGGCAACGTGCCAACGCGATCCCTTCAGCGCTTCACGCGCCAGCGGCAGCATCCGCTTGCGGCGGTTGTTCCCAAGCAGGCCGTAGTGCCGGATCTTGGTGAAGCCCTCGGGCAGGACATGCAGGGAGAGGCGATGAAGGAACTCCACGCCCGACAGGGTCATCGTCTTGAGCGTGGATCCGTCGCGGTAGTCCTTGTACCGAAAGGTGACCGTCCGATCGGTCATCGCGGTGATCCGGCTGTTGGCGATGGCGACGCGGTGGGTATAGCGGCCGAGATACTCCAGGACGGAGTCCGGTCCGGTGACGGAACCCTTTCCGAAGACGATCCATTTGTGGGATCGAAGCTCGTCCATCAACGCCCGCCAGGCGGGATCTTCCTTCCAGCCTGCGAGGGCACCTTCGAAGTGCAGTTTGCCTTGGTGGCGGAGTTGTTGGAGTCCGGCGATGAACTTGCCGGCGAACATCGCGGCGACCGCCTTCACCGGGAAGAGGTAGCGCGACTGGGGCGGACCAACCCAGCGGAGGGATCCGTCCGGGGCGGTGTGCAGTCCACCGCCGGTGACCAGGCAGTGAACATGAGGATGGTCCATGAGGTTCTGTCCCCAGGTGTGGAGGAGGGCGGTGACGCCGAGTTCAGCACCGAAGCGTTCGCGTCCGAACTGGAGCAGCGTGGCGGAGGCGGCGTCGAAGAGGAGGCGGTAGAGGGCGGCCTGGTTCTGGAGGACGAGTGGACGCAGGCCGGAGGGAAGCGTGAAGACCCAGTGGAAGTAGCGGACCGGAAGGAGCGATTGGCGCTGGGCTTCGAGCCATTGCTCACGGCGTTGGCCCTGGCAATCCGGGCAATGGCGATCCCCGCATCCGAGTGGCCGCCAATGCGAGGAACGGCAGAGGGTACACTGCCACATCGACCAGCCGACGCGGCCGGTGTGGCAGTGACTGAGGCGATTCAGGACGTGGAGGGTGTGCGGGGCCTGGGGATAACGACCGGTGAACTCCGGGAGGAAGCGTCGGAGGACGGATCCCACGGAGGGACGGTCGGCGGCCGGAGCCCCGCAACGGGGCGCCTCCATCAGCGTCTGGGATGGAGATCGGTGCGGATCAGCCCGAGAGGGCTCTTGACCTGCCCCATGCGCTCCTGACGGACGTGGAGATAGTTGGCGGTGGTGGAGAGGTAGGCGTGGCCGAGGAACTTCTGGACGAGGGTGATCTCGACGCCGTTCTCGATGAGGTGCGTGGCGAAGCTATGGCGCAACCCATGGATGCCACACTTGGCCGGGAGTTGGGCGCGCCGCCGTGCGCGGTAGTAGATGTTCTGGGCCGTCCCCTTGCAGATGGGGTCCTGATCGGACCCCTGGGAGAAGAGCCATTGGGTAGGGCGATGGACGCGGTACCAGGCGCGCAACTCCCGGAGGAGGTTGTCGCTGAGGGGAACGAGGCGCTCGCGACCGCCCTTGGGATTGGATACGCGGAGTTGGAAGCGGCTGGAGTCGATGTCGGCAATGCGAACATGAGTGGCCTCGGAGAGGCGGAGGCCGCAGCCATAGACGGTCATGAGGAAGGCGCGGGCGAGAGGATCGCCGTCGGTGCCGACGGTGAGAAGGCGCTCGACCTCATCGGGACTGAAGACGCGGGGAGGCTGGGTGTGGCGAGCGGGGCGTTTGATGCCGGCAAGGAGGGGTTCGATCTCACGGCCGAGATGGCCGCCGTAAAAGGAGCGGAGCGCATTGATGGCAAGATTGATGGAGGAGGCCGAGAGCTTGCGTTGGTCGATGAGCTGGAGTAGCCACGAGGAGATCTCGGAGTTGCCGAGGTCGGCAGGTGGGCGTTTGTGGAACCGGGACAACTGGACGATCCAATCCGTGTAGGATTGGACGGTCCGAGGAGCCAGTTGACGAAGGACGAGGTAGTCGATGAACTTTTGCCGTGGTGATGAAGGATTTTGCATGCACCCGGAGCGTGTGCTCCTGGACGACGCCTGTCGTCACCGCTGCGAAGCCCCCCGCGCAGCGGCTTCGTTCAACCAGGGCGCTGCAGCGAACGGCCTCTGCGCCGTCCGTTCGAGCGTCGCGGGAATTCGTGAGCGCGCCGTGCGCTCCACCGCCGCCGCCGAGGCCGTCGCTGAGCTTGGTCGTTAGCGGCTTGCACGTCATGATTCCGAAACTCCATCTGCTCCAACAAGCGAGTCTGTGGGGCGACTATGGGGATGTACTAATCTCCGGCTACGCCACGCGAGACAAGAACACAAAGCGCATGCTTCTGCATCGGGCTGGCCCCTTCGCGCCGCCCATCTTCTTCCCCTATGGATCCCTTTCAGGCGCTTCGATCATTGTTACTCAGTCGTTCCGTGCAGAATTGGAGTCTTCTGGACTTGAAGGGCTTCAGTTTCGACCCGCCGTCAAGAACAGGATCATAGACTACGCGTGGCACACTTGGGACAGACGCGCGCCGAATCCGGCTGAGTATCCCGAATCGGGCGGGCCAGAGGATTACATTTGGGACGGTGAGCACTCGCGCAGCGCCGCCGCCGAGATGGAGGAGTTGTGGGAGGTCTTGCCGCCCGTCATCGGCTGCAAGATTGACTGGAAAGAGTCTAAAAGCTTAAGCGTGCCTGATACATACAGGTGCGCAGCAAGCGGCGAGAGCTATTGAGGATTGTTTCGCAGTAGCGAGGAACGTCCTTACTTTGTCGTCGATGCGGCGACTCGACATTGGTTCAAGCAGCACGCAAGTGAATGGATCAGGTTTGAGCCTCTGTTAAAGAAATGACCGCTAACCAGAGCGCTTCAGGGAACCGCCGCCCCGCTGGGCAGTCGGACGACTCGGTTAATTTGTCAGAGATTGCTGCAGCCGACCGGGCGATTCCGGCGGCGGTCGCTGAGCCTGGTCGTTCGATTTCCTGACCACGACCAAGCAGATCGTCACCGGCCTCCGATCACCCCTGAGCATTCCAGCCTGCTCGCCCAACCAGAGATGACCTCGATCCATATACAGACGGAGATGGAGACGGGCGATGGCCACGGCCTGCTTGCGTGCGGAGGTCCTCCAGGAGTACCTCTGATTCAATCGAACCATGGCGGTCCAGCGAACGGGCGCCAGCCGGCACGCCGAGTGGCGATGCGGGCGCGCTTGGTGGCTGGCTCCCGTCGCTGACCTCGGCGTTGGCCATCCCAGACAGACCAAGGATCACGACACATGAAAGCGACCGGTCATGGGTACGTCGGGTGCGAGGCCTACGTCGTCGGCTCTCGACTACGACCCGACGACAACGATCACCGATGCGGCACCGGCTCGTTTCTTGCGTCTTCTGCGTTTCTTGCGGCTAGATCTACCTCATTGGGGGGCCAACCAGTCGGTCCAGCGAACGGGCGCCAGCCTTCACGCCGAGTGGCGATGCGGGCGCGCCCGACGGCTGGCACCCGTCGCTGACCTTGGCGTTCGCCTACCGAAACCTAGTCAGACAGCCTCAATGAGCCATCCAAGCCATCCATGTGCTGGAGCCGGACCGCAAAGGGAGGTGCCTCAAGCTTGGTTTTGCCGAAAAGAACGAAAGAAGGCGAAAGAGGTGATTCAGTCGGGTATGCGGTGCGTCGGGCGCGGCCGAGTCTGTTGCCGGCCTTTTCGTCCTCTTTCGTTTCTTTCGGCCACCCGCTCTCATTGGGGGAGCGAGCCAGTCGGTCCAGCGAACGGCAGCCAGCCGGCACGCCGAGTGGTGATGCGGGCGCTGGCTCCCTTCGCTGACCTTGGCGTTCGGCTGAGGAAGGGTTCGCGGAATGAATGCAGTCATCAGAAGTGAAAAGCCGGCAGACGCGGCCGGCATCCGCGACGTCACCGAGCGATCGTTCCTTGGCCAGGAGCACACCTGTGGCAGAGAAGCTGAGATCGTGGATGGATTGCGCAATGCTGGCTGTCTCGCGATTTCGCTAGTGGCCGAGAGTGATGGGAGAGTGATTGGGCATTGTGCGGTTTCGCCTCTCACTGTCGGATCCGGTGAGGACTGCTGGTTCGGGATTGGTCCCGTATCCGTTGACCCCAGATTTCAACGCCGTGGGTATGGCACCATGCTTGTTCGGGGAGCATTGGCCAAGCTCCAGGAGATCGGTGCAAGGGGCTGTGTTCTTGTAGGACATCCTCAGTATTATGCCCGATTTGGGTTCAGGGCCGACGGGAGTGCGACCGTCGCGGGTGTCCCCCAAGAGGTAACCTTCTGCTTGAAATTGCGAGATTGCCGGAATTCTGGTGCCGTCACCTTTCATGCCGCATTTGGCGTGCACTAAATTCTGGCCGAACAAGTAGCTCATGCGAATGCCGGTCGCGCCAGCGATTGATGGGCTTGGTCGTTCGGTCGGCGTCGCATGGCTTGGCGTTTACTGTCATCTATGAAAGCGTCAGCTCTATTAATTGCATTGGCCTTGATCGGTTGCTCGGAACGGGCGGAGCACAAGGTGCCGCAATCAACCGTTGCCATGCCTCCAGGTTTGGAATCATACTTCGAGCAGTATTGCGATTACACTGGCGGCATGGGTATTGGGTTCGTGGCTGAGCACACATACGACTACCGATTTCGCCAGCATTTGAAAGCGATGCACGACCCTGAGCTCAAGCGCTTGTTTGTTCTTCAGCACCTTAATCGAGATGTTGAGTGGGCTATGGGCGATTTCGAGAAGGGGAGAGTCCGAATCGGGAAGGCAAGATATCGACCGCTCGCACTTTCCGAGTGGCGCGATACCCAGAAACGGATTGGGGCACAGATTGATGATCTAGTCACCTATTACGCCTTCACCAACTACGCGACGACAAACCGCGATCCGTTTCATCCTCCAGATCCGAAGGTGGAATCAATCTGGATCGAGGAGTTGCGCGAGAAGCTTCGAAGCATCACAAATGCTCCAGCAGCAAACTAGGGCGCTGCCGCGATCGGCCTCTCCGCCGTCCGTTCGCGCGTTGCGGGGCTTCCAGAAAGCACCGTGCGTTCCACAGCTGTCCGCGAGGCCGTCGCTGACCTTGGCGTTTGCCCCTACCAATAGCGCCCCACGCCCATGCCTGAGAATGAAGATGACTGGTCACTGAAGGAGTGGCGTTCTGACACCACGCCGGAGGTTCGCCTGTTTCGGAAGAACCTCAGTGCAGACGTTGCCGGTTTCCGCAGCACACATGGCCACTTGGCTTACTTCACGTTTGGCTTTACTCCGAAGGACGAAAGCGGACTTCCCACGACTGCTGATTTTGATAGGCTAGCGGAGATCGAGGAGTCCGAGTTGGCATTTCTCACAGATGGCGAGCTGGCTACGTTTGTTGCTGTAGTGAGCGTTTCCGGGATTCGTGACTTTCTGTTCTACACCCACTCTCCAGAGCTGTTCTTGGTCAGAGCGGAGGCAGTCAGGGAGAGGCACCCAGACTTTCAGTGCGGATGTCAGATTTCTCCAGATCCTACGTGGAGCCAGTATGATGACCTGCCATGATCACTCAGCCAGATCAGCAATGACCATCGCACAACAGATCAACGGCCAAACAAGGGCGAACAAAACGGATGCAAGCAACGGCTTGAAGGCTATCTGTCGTGTCAGCAACGTCTTGCGCTCGCCGTCGCCTGATCCGAGGCGTTCGCGCAATATGAATCGACTCGCAGGCATTCTGGCAGCGGTTGTAGCGCTTGTCCCTGCGTCAGTTCGCTCGGAAAACACAAACGTGCTGATCATCCCGAAGGGAGATGGACGTGGTGGCGCGATCTTTTTTGTCGATGAATGTCTGACGCGGGGGCTTACGAACACGATGTCGGTCGGCGAGTTACGAAAGTGGGCGACGAACACGATCATCAAGTATCGAGAGCGAGAGGCTACCCTCGCCGCGTCCCAAAGTGACGCCAAGGTGCTTTCACGCGTCGAGGAGACGGACATCCCAGGGGCCGTTCGAACGATGCAGGATCACATTCCTTCCTGCAGAAGCGATGAGCCCGTGTCGATTGAAGGCTGGGACACACTCGTGACGGTCTACGGTGAGGCGTGGGCAATTCCCAAGGAAGAAGCCAGCAGGCGGTTGAGAACCATCGGACCTGACTCGAAACAACCGCGCGTGGGTTTCCTGCGGTCGACTTCAGGGGCCATGCGAGCAGTGACCCTCAGTTGGTACATTTATGGAGTCATAATCGGTCCCGAGTCATTCACACCTGAGTGGGAGCACGCTCCTTGGTACCACCGAAAACTAGCAGACGGTATTTATCTGTGGTACGGATACAAATGATCGCTTCTGCCGGCGCTAACAAGCCGGCTGCACCGAACGCCGGGATCGCGCCTCGGTTGACAATCGGCCATCTTTGGCCCGGCTTCGGTGATCCGGGAGAGTTCGCCATGAAGCCCGCGATCGCAGTTCTTCTCCTCCTCGGCACCGTTTCCTGTTCGACGGTCCCTCGACTGGATACGCCAGAAGCCGGTTCTTCCGTCGCACGCTCACAGATTGGATTGCCGCAGATTCCAATTCCCGGCGTTCGGCTGGATCACAGCCTCCAGCAGCAGGAGGTAGCTGTTCTGTCGTCTGAGTATTTCAAGAGGTTCGTTTCCGGTTGTGGGATGTCGGACACACCAGTGGACCAGGGCGATTTCTGGAGCGTGCAGCTCTGGGGTGGATATGCCGGTTCGGACTATGGCCGCTTCTTGATATCCAAAGACGGGCGACGGGTTGCTCTTGAGCCGCCTCGGTCTGGTTTGAAACCCCCTACACGGTCTTTGCTTTCACAGCATGGAGTGCAGTATCAGGACTGATTTCGCGAGGAAGTCGCTGGACTTGGGTAAGTCCGAAGGAGTCGACATGGGCGCCCTGCGCCGCCTGGATGGCAGTCACAGGGACTGTCCCTGGATCAAGGTCCCTCAGACAGGAACCTCACTGCTTGGCTCTGACAGGATGAACAGGATTTACAGGATGGTTTCGGGCAGCGAGAGCAGCAGCAGAAGGCATCCTATCCGGAGCAGCGAGGACATCTGCCTGTGCGGGGCAGACACAAGGACTGCCTTGTGGGCTCGTGGTGGCCCGAGGTATGCATGAGTCCATGCGAGGCGGACTTTCCAGGGAACCTGTGCCAGACGGCTCGGCGAGTTCCGATGCCGATGGCGTCGGTGGCTGGCTCGTGTCGTTGATCCTGGCAATTGGAGCGCCTCGGCGGGCTGCACGCTTGATCGTACTTGGTCTCGTGGCGTGTTGTTGCGTGGTCTTCTTGGCCAAGCCGAATGCCCATCCGGGCTCTTTCTCCAGCCTCCAGCAAGGCGATATCCTGGTGGTTCAATTTCACTCCAGTGGGTGCTTCCATGGAGCCACACACGAGCTGACCTTTCAGCGGGGGGCCGAGCTTACGGTTTCGGTCGTGCAGATCCCGTCCGGCACCGTTCGTTCCCCACGTATTGCCGAGCAGACCAACCGGGTGGCCTTGGGTACGCTCAGACTCTCTCAGTCCGATGTCGCCGGGCTGGACCGGTTGATGGACTACTACCATTCCAAGCGCAGCGGAGATTGCACGACGATTGACGACATCACGTTCACGCAGCAGCGAGGCGACGAGATCGTGGCCTCAGAGCAGATCGTGGACGCCCCCTGTCATCCTGACGAAATGGAGAGCATCCTCAGATTTCCGGACTTGATTGCCAGAGTGAGTTCAAGACCTTGAGCCCTTCTTGTCGGGGGCCTTTGCGGGCGCATCTCGACACTGCCCACGTTTGAGAATGGGAACGGGGTGGCGACGTCTTCGTCGCATCGAGAAGGGGCCAGGGAAGGCAACGAGGACGTTGCCCCTCCGTTTGACTCAGGGGCAGTGTCGAGATGCGCCCCTCGGCGGTTGGATCCCGTCCCTGACCCTTGCGTTCGGCCTACTGACGCTCATGAAGTTGATTCCCGCTTGTTTGCTGGTGGCGCTGGCCGCCTGTGGTTGCCAGCACCCAACATCTACAGTGAGCGTGATTCGCCCTTCATCGACATCGGAGTATGCAAGCTTGGTTGGCCGGCGAGTCGAGTTGGTCGGCGTTGTCACTCAGGCCAAGTGCCCGCAGATCCTTGGGGTTGACCTGTGGGGATTGGAGGAGTATCGCGGCCGGAAGATGCGAGTCAGTGGCATATTGAGGAAGTCAGTCGTTGCGCAGGCCGAGATTGAG
The DNA here is from genome assembly GCA_965284395.1 of Limisphaerales bacterium. Taxonomy (GTDB): domain Bacteria; phylum Verrucomicrobiota; class Verrucomicrobiia; order Limisphaerales; family UBA9464; genus UBA6176. Next base: position 4,775,225 of record OZ260084.1, read on the forward strand.
GATGCTGAGCGACGGATGGGCGGCATGATTGCCAATCGAGGGCCAGGGACGTTTTATCATCTGGAAGACTTGAGGTATGAGCCGCAGCCGTAGGCCGAACAAGGCGGCTGCACGCGAATGCCGCGATTGCAGCGTGTTTGGATTCGGATGTCCTCGGCGCGGCATCGCTGAGCCGCAGCGGTCCTCATCGCGTGCCTCCCATGATTTCCATTCGAGACATTGACCACGGCATCGTGTTCTTGATGGCCGGGTGGAGCGGCCCTGCTCAGTGGGCGTGGCGTCAGTTGTGCGACTTCATTGACGGCTACGGAGGCGCGAAGCCGAACGTCATCAAGGTTGATTGGCTGGACACGGAGTCGGTCGACAACCTGCCCGAGTTGGAAGGCAAGGTTCACGCGTATGGTGAGGCAATGGTTGTGAAGGGGGGGCAGATTGTCTTCTTTACTGTCCTTGGAAGAGAGAAGACCGAGGTTCGGAGAAGATGCCAGGAACTCTTGAGAGCATATGAGGGCTAGTACCGGAGCGTGCAGCTCTGGGGGGGATATGCCGGTTCGGACCATGGCCGCTTCTTGATATCCAAAGGCGGGCGGCGAGTTGCTCTTGAGCCGCCCCGGTCTGGCTTGAAGTCCCCTAGCCGGTCTTTGCTCTCACAGCATGGAGTCCAGTACCAGGACTGATTTCGCGAGGAAGTCGCTGGACTTGCAATCCTCGGGTTGGTTTCAGCCGATGGAGAATTGCCGGAGGGTGAGGTCACTGGTAAATGTCTTCCGTAGTGGCTGGGTTGATCTCATGCAGCTGGAACGGGTGTTCCGGGGCCCTACGTCGTCTACTATGGCGGAGCCCCTGTTGCAGTGGATTCGATCAACCCACCACGTCATGACTTATGGGACTGGACTGGATACCCATCGACGTAGCAAAGCCGGGTTACGAGGCGGAGAGGTTGACGCTGCGGAAGCGTATCGGATGGAACCTTCCGTTTCTGACGACTCGCTGGAAGAAGCGATACAATGAGATTGTAGTTCCTGCCTACGCCTGTGTTGGTGCCCCGCGGGTTGGTTTTGACGCTCAGGCGGATGATTGGGTTCGAGCGCGATATGCCGAGAGGCCCACGAAGGACTGCAGTGAGCAGGATTTCCTTCGGAGGATGCATGGATACCATGTGCTCCAGTTGGTGAATTCCCCCGGCGTTCCCCGGTTTACTCATGGCGGACTCTACGAGGGGGTGGACTACACCAGTTATCGGGGTCAGTTCGTGATGGCCTGCAAGGACCTCATCACTGAGGGGCTTGCAAGACGCGGGTATGTAGGGTTCACGGCGGACGAAGCCGTTTCCTACGGGGTACAGCTGCTGGAGAGAGCCGGCGAGTTTGCGAGGCAGAACGGTCTGGATGCTACCACTGCCTGCGCAGCGACGGAGGATGATCCTGTCGATAGCATCGCGGGTCAGATTGAGATTTTCCGGACTGCTGGCGAATGGTTCCAGTTCTGGGGACGAAAGGGACATTCCATTGAACCGTGGGCATGATCATCACCTTGTCGAAGGCCAAGCAGGGCGAATCAGGTGGCCATCAGAGGCGGAGCCATTTGAAGCCCATTCCATGATGTTCTGAAACGATAGGCGCACATGTCACGCCCTCTGAAAGTACTCCTGATCGTCTTCTCAGTGGTCGCGGCCATCGTCGCTGCCCTGATTCTTGCCGGACCTTCGATCCAGCGGTCCTTCCTCTACCCCAAGCCTGACGGACTGCCGCCGGTGGTCAGCGAGTCCACCGAGCAGTTGCTGGCGCGGCTACAGGCGGTGCTGGAGACCAAGGCACCGATGGTTGCGCGTTCGCTGCGACCTGGCCTTACCGACGCTCAGATTGCGGCCCTGGAGGAGCAGGGCGGTTTTCGGCTCTCCGAAGAGCTTCGCGCGCTCTACCGTTGGCACAACGGTATGAGCACCAACAGTACTGTCGGTCTCTTGGTGGGGCAGCGGTTTGTGCCACTGGATGAGGGAATCCGCGGGCGTGGGCTCGTTCGGCAGCAAGTGGCATCTGGGTCGGCATTTCAGCGTAGCGCCTTCTCTGTCTTCGCAGGCCACAGGACTGGCTGGGTACAGGTGTTGGATGATGGTGCGGGCGACGGCTATTTCTACGACCCGAGACGGACGGACGCGGAGGGTGCGTTCTTCCACCACTTCGCAGAAGGCGGCTACTACGTGTGGTTTCCGTCCCTGCGCAACTTCCTGGCAGGAGTCATCGAGTGTTACGAGCGTCAGGCAGTCAAGGTTGCGGCAGACGGCAAGGGTCTGGACGAGAATTTCGAACGCGCCGAAGGGATATGGACACGATTTGGCAAGAGCAGCGATTGAGAGAGGTCGCGTCGAGCGCGAGTATCAAGACGGGCTTGGGGACGCGGGGACGGCGCACTCGTTCCATTTCCACCCTCCGGGTTCGGCGAGCACGCACCTTGGGTTTGGGGGCAGTGGCCGGGCTTGGTTCCGTGCAATGAGCCTGTACAGCCCGGCAGTCGACTGGTGTGGCGGCTGTTCGACTCAGCGGAGAAGGTATTGGTCTTCAGGCAGCGCAACGGGCCAGTCGGTACATCCTGCTCGCGCTTGTGGTCGTGGATGGAGGGGAACCTGGCGCTCCTTCGAAGGCCGGCTACGTTGATTCGTCGCCGAGACCTTTTGAGTGATCGTCAGGCAGATCCGGCATGTCGAAGGGCCGGGCCGAATGCAGGGAGGCGGATGGATGGGGGGCGTTCTCCTGCTGTTGGGGCTTAGTCGGGGTTGCCGTCGTATGATGGTTTGGATCGCCCATTCAGGGCTTGTGTGGTTGAGGGGGTGGTTTACCCAGGGCGACGCCCCTCGCCGACTCGGGGCTTGCCCTGGGCTTTCGTAGGACGCCCCGTTGGGGCTGGGGCACAGTCGAGCGGCAGGGCATCCCCATTGGCGAAGCGCTGTACAGAATGCCGGCTCCGGTGACGTCCGGCCGGCATGGGTGATGCTTAGCCGTAACCATGCGACTGAAAGCAGGGACAGGTTCACGCGGAGACGCGGAGACGCGGAGAAAGGCCAGTTGGAGGGCAAGCTGGTCAGTCGCCGTTGGGTGACTGGTTGCCGACGTTGGATAATAGTCGTGACCGGCCTCGCTCTCCGCGGCTCCGCGTGAGACTCAGAACTCCTGACCTCCCATGGAACTACCCTGAGCCTACTTGGCGGTAGATGAGGCGGAGGTCGGTGGTCGGAAAGAGCGTTTCTGTTTCGGTCAGGATTTCGCACAGGTGGGCGATGGCGGCATCCTGCACCGCGCTGCCCATCCGGTGCACTTCCACCGTCAATGTCTTCGCCTGAGTATCCGGCCTCAGGTTCACAGGTGTCGTGTACAACCGCCGCAGCAGCGCCCGAGCGTCGTCACTCCGTTTCAACACTTCCCGCACCTCGCCAGCCATCGCGCTCTCCGCCCGGTAGGCGATCATCTTGATCGTGTCCACGAAGTGCTTGCTCTCCGGACAAAGCTGTCCGAAGCGCTCCTCCTCGCTCAGTTCCTTGAGCTCCAGACGGCGCGGCACCTCCTTGCGTCGAGCAATGCACGCAGCCAGCACCGCCTCCTGTGCCTCGATCTTGCGGCGCAACTCTCCGCCGGCCGTCTCGAAGGCCTGCGCTTCTTCGGGTGTGGGCTGAGCCGGCATCCCGTGTGCTCCGAACTGCGCCCTCAGTCGGGCCAGCTTCGAACGTTCCACCTTCACCTCACGATCCGCCCGCCGATGTGCTGGGTTGATCACCACGGTGGTGTCAGGAAGAGGTGTCACTCCGTACTCCACCAACCGGTCCAGGCCGAAGTGTTCCTTCATGTATTTCAGGTAGTTTTCCTGCGACCACCGCGCCTTCATCCCGACCACCACCTGCCCTACATCCAGCCCGGGATGCGTCGTCACTATCGAGATCTGCTGTCCCACCTCATCGCGCATCCGCACCTCCCGCACCTCCAGTCCGCTGCCCAACTTCACCAACCGTTCAGCCAGGTCCAGTTCCACCTCCCGCCCCCCGGGGGGCTTCACCTTGCGCCGCGCGAATTCCGATTCCGGCCACGCTTCGCCCGGCTTCTTCTGGTAGCTGAGCACGGCGATGCGTTCCCGGACCAGTTCCTCAAACAATCCGGGCGAATAGCCCTCCCGATCCACCACGATGGTGAAGCGCATCGCCTTGGGGTTGGCTGCCAGCACGTCCGGGCCTGGTTGCGGTGCCTCGGCCAGAAGTCGCGGCACGATCTTTTCGCGCAGGACGCCCACCAACCCCGGGTTCACCGTCTGGGTCACCACGAAGAACGGTTCACCTCCGAGCCCGTTGACCCAGTAGTCGGTCGTGCCACGCAGGCACAGGCGCAACCGCGAGAGGTAGCGCCGTGGCAACGCGGTCAATCCGCCGTGATAGACCCGGACATGTCCGTCGGCGTAGTAGAGCCCCGCCAGGTCCGGATCGTCCGCTTCCTTGCTCGCCATCCACTCCCGGGACAACTGGCTTTGCCATTTCGCGGCACGCCCCTCCGGCTCACAGAGCGTCCCGATCTTCGAGCGCAACGTCTTGACCTCGGGCAAGCGGTCCAACCCCAGCAGTCGGCCCCATTCCCCGGGTGCCTCATAGCGGGTCTGTTCCATCGACGGACACCGCACCAGCGCCAGCAGGCCCAGCAGCAGGAAGATCGACTCCAGCGGATAGTACCCCTTGGGCAGCGCGTAGTGTTCGCGCGTGTGACGCAGCAGTCCTTCGCCCAGCAGGGCGGGCAATGCAAAGAGGACTCCGCCCTTGGCCACGTCATCGGCCGCTTCGAAGCGCAGGTCCACTCCATCCAACCATCCGCACGAACTGAGCAGCCGATCCAGCGTGCGGGTGGTCGCGTAACCCAGCGGGGACTCGGTATCCTTCAGGGAGCGATCACTGGCGCTGGTTGGATCGGCGATTGTGGTACTCGTTATGATGCCGTCGCCGACACCGTCACCGGGGACACCAACCGGGTCGGCAGAGCACTTTTTTTTGGCGGTGGCAGCCGTCCGGCGCCGACGGCCTTGCGCAAGGTGTCGACCAACACACCGGTGTGCTGGCTCACCGCAGCCAGGGATTGGCCCTTGGCGAGGAGAACCCGGGCCTCCTCCAGCTTGGCGGCGTTCAGACGGCTGCCCTCACGCCGGGGTTTCGGAACGAAGAATCCAGCCGGACCCGCGGTGCGGTACAAGTGGGTGGAACGTTTGATGGTGATGAGGGGAACCCCAAAGGCCTTGGCGATGTGGCCTTGGGTGGCACTGCCCTGGACGATCAGTTGACTGGTGAAAAGCCGGAAGCTGGCCAGGTCATCCTTGTGATGGGTGAAGACCGGAAGGTGGCCGTTGAAGTAAACGACCCGGTCGCCTTCGGTGCGGCAGGCCAGGTCGCGATTGATGTCAACACTGCCTGCAGGAAACAGGGGGAGTTGCACTTGCGGCATGGGACGATTTCGTAGGGGCAACGGTGTTCCCGCGAAAGCCAAATCCTGCCAGAAACGGTCTCATTTCCATTCCGTCAGACCTCTGAACTCACCATGCGAGGTCAGGAGTTCTGAGACTACTACTGCATGGACACGGCTTAGGGTAAGGCCGCTTCGCACGCATGAAGATTCTCACGCCAATGCTTCTCGCGGTGCTGCTTTGTGGTTGCGCGGGCCCACGGCATGTCTCGTCCAGCAAGTTCAAGCAAGAGTACGCATTGATCGGGCAATCGCAGTCCATGCACACGGTCACTTATCTCGGACAGCGCGACGGGCGGGCATTCATTTGCAGGCGCTGACCATTCAAGGCAGGCAACGTTACGTTCCATGACCTCCAGCACGCGACGGATTCTGAGAACCGCAGAGGTGACCCTGATCCTCTGCTTTGCCGTGTTTACCCTGCTTTGTTGGATTTCGTCGGGGAGACTGGAGCCTTGGAAGTCGGTAACCCTATGCGCCGTCCTGAGTGCATGGACGCTCACGTTGGTCTGCTCGGTCGCAATCTGGCGTTCGGACCGGTGGCTTGCGGTCTACGGGTTCGTTGCTGCAGTTTTGTGGATGTTGTGGTCGCTCCTGCCGAGATTTTGACACCGATGCATGGCCTGTCACCGCAGGGAACAAGGGAAGGGACCTCCTGGGGCGGGCTCCGCTCGGTGGCATTCCACCTTCGTCAAAGCGAGATTTCTAAGCCGTATCCATGCGATTGAAGGCGGGGACAGGTTCACGCGGAGACGCGGAGACGCGGAGAAAGGACGCTTGGATGGGTGGCTGAGCAGTCACCGTTTGGTGAATAGTGTCCGACGTTGGAAGTTTGGGGACCCGGCCCTCTCTCCGCGCTCTCCGCGGCTCCGCGTGAAAATTCTGCTGCATGGACACGGCTAAGAAAGTGTCCGGCTGCCCGTCTTATCGATATGAAGCAAACCGTCATCCTTGTTGTACTGTTGATCTCGACAGTCTTCGCAATGGCCTCGGAGGAGCAGATTCTGGGATGGACATCCGTTGTCGTGCGATGTGGTCGGACACAGGAAGCAGGTGAAGTCTCGTGCGAGATCGATGTCGCGGGTGATGGATGGAAGAAATTCGTCATTCAGGCGTTCGGAGCGAGGCACACACTGACTGGGTCTGACCTGGAGAAGCTCAAGGAATTCCCCCTGTCCTCGCTGCGCACGAGTCACGAGGCCGGATACGAGAGGCTGGGAGGCCATACCGTGCATTTCCGCTTCAACCGGACCTTCTACAATTCCGAGAAGAAGCCAGTCACCGAGATCATTTACGTTTCCGCGACCAAGAATGGAGTCACCGTATCCGCCCCTGGAATCGTGGACCACAAAGGCGAACAAGGCGGCGCATCCAACGGCAGGTAACGGAGCTCGTCAGTGGTGCCGACGCCATCATTGATGAGTGGGTGCAGGACATTCCGAGCGCCCAAGCCGGTTGCAGGCTCCTTTTTCCAGCGGCGACGCAAACGTGTTTCCCAACGGCGGCGCGGCGACGCGGCGCGGGGATTGGGTTGCTCATTCCGGCTCAGCGCGGCCAGGTCAGGTCAGTCTTGCTTCGGGAGGCGTAGCAAGGCCTCTGCGAACGCCTTGCCCATCTGCGCAAAGATCTTCGCACTGCCGAAATAGTGGTAGCCACCGTTGGAAGCCAGGGTGATCCCGCTGTGTTTCCAGACGCCCTTCCCGATCGGGGCCTTGCCCGTTGTCCACTTGCTGTCGTCGAAGTCGGGCAGGTGCCAGTTCTCCATCCCGGCTGGCAACGTGATGTCGCGGAACCTCCTGTCGTCGTAGGCCTCCAACTTGTCCTTCTTCTGGGTGGCATCCACCGTGATGAATCGCCAATCCCTCTCCTCTGGCAGCGGCTTGCCAATGGGTTTCCAGTAACGATCCCACTTCCGCTCCCGGTCGAGAGTTCCGTCCTTCTTCAACGTGTGCGCCGTTCCGACGATGTTGTTGTACCGATCCTGCTTGGGTTCGGCGGCAGCAATGTCGTGATCCCAGAAGGGGGCGGTTTCGACGGCAATCACGTTGCCCTTGAATTCGGGCATGGCGGCCGGTGCGGCCATGGCCTTGCGGAAGACTTCATTCTCACTCGCGCCTCCCACTCCCAGCACGCCGATTACGAATGGCATCCTCGGGGCGGACAGGTCTTTGCGGACGTCCCGAATGAACTTGGCCAGCAGGTCTGAGTAGACATCGTATTTCCCGGGCTGATCGGGCCCGGGGTAGGTAGTCCCGTCGACCAGGTCGTTGAAGCCCTGGAGCCAGACAAAACCCGCGAGTTCGTATCCCTCCTTTGGGTCGTAGGCAGGGCAGACGCGCTTGGGATCTGCCAGGACCTTCTTCACATGATCGATCATCATGCGGTAGAAGACACCCGAGGCGGCATCCTTCTTTTCCTGCCAGGCTTTCCTGTCCTCGGCCTTGGGAATCCCGTGGGCACCCTGGGGGTGCTTGTCCCACTCATCCTGAATAGCCTTCGGCAGTTTGTATTGACCGGCGCTGGGCGGACGGAATTCGGTGTTGAGTGACCTGCCTCCCCAGGCCGTCTTGATTATCAGGATCGGCTCGTTGAGCCCCTTTTCCATGTAGATTCCGAAGGTGAACTCAGGCCCGATCTTCCCGCCATCCTTAGCCGTATCCATGCAGCAGAATTCTCACGCGGAGCCGCGGAGAGCGCGGAGAGAGGGTCAGGTCACCAACCTTCCGACGTCGGACATTATCCACCAAACGGTGACTGCTCTGCCTCCCGTCCAAGTGTCCCTTCTCCGCGTCTCCGCGTCTCCGCGTGAACCTGTCCCCGCCTTCAATCGCATGGATACGGCTTAGTGGGGTTGTCCCCGCGTTCGCCAAAGCCAGCGGTCAGTTTTCCAAGCCCTTCGCCATTGGCGCTGCCGTCATACGGACCCGTCAGGTAGGACATCCAGACCTTGTCGCATACCCGTGGGGTTCCATCGGCGTTACGCATTTCCTTGAGGATGGGCGCCGTGGACGGATCCTTGCCGATGTAGTCGAAGGTGCTGACGGAGGCATGGCCTTCCATGTTGGACTGGCCCGCGAGGATGAAGACCTTGAGCGGCTTGGCGAAGGAGACCTGCGAGAGGATGCAGAACAGCGCTGCTGTCAGTACTGTGGCTGGTTTCATTGGCGTGGGTTGTTCTTACACCGTTGATGGCGGTCCTTGGTGGAAATTCTTTGTGAATTCGTCCGGGTTTATCGGACCAGCGGCGATGCGGCGACGCGGCAAGGGAATTGGTGGGAGGCCACAACCGCGATGCGGTTGGATGGTCGGTGAACGCGGACCCAGGGTGGGCCTCGTTCCTCGGCCAACCCTGGGCTAGTGGACGCAACGCCGTTGGCGTTGGGGATGGGTTCACGCGGAGGCGCGGAAATGGGGCCTTTGGATGGCACGCGACGCAGTCCCTTGTGGTGAACGGTTGCTGGTGTCGAAGTGTCCAGCCGCCAGTCCTCCGCGGGCTCCGCGGCTCCGCGTGAGTTCTGTCCCGCACCGACAAGGCGTGGAGGTTGGTCAGGACGTGGGTTGACGGGCTTCGTTGGCTGGGTGAATAAGCGGGGGTTGGATGATGACGCCGCGACAACAAAGGGCAGGGAAGCTGATCTTGAGTGGAGTCAGCCTGCTGCTCTTGAGTGTCGCGGTGCTGTTCCTGGTGGGGGAGTCCGATTGGTTCGCGAGATGGGCGGCACCTGCTGAGTATCGGGGTCCGACGTTCGAGCGTGAATTGAAGGCGAGGCATCTCCGGTTGGGAATGGAGCCGGCGGAGGTCGAGCGCATCATGGGGCTTCCGGCGAATAGCGATCGGCAGCACGTGTGGTTCTGGTTGGCCGATGGAAGCCGATTGCCGGAGGGGAAGGGCTGGATCTCGGCGACGGAGAACACGGATAACTGCTCCGGGTTCCTGCTGTTCGTGAACGGTCGGTTGGCTACGGATTACGTCCGGTACCATGAGGCGACTCCGTGGGACATGTACCGGTCGGTGGTCGGTGGTGACCTGCAGGCAGCGAGGGATGTGCTGGGTGGAGGGGGGGAGTAGGTTTTTCCCAGCGGCGACGCAGACGTTTTTTCCAACGGCGGCGCGGCGACGCGGCGAGGGAATGGGGTGGGATTCCAGGTCGGCCGTTTTTCTGAGGTCGGTGGTCGGGTGCGCCGAACGTTCCGGGGCGCGAGATTGAGTTCGGGGTCGGGGTCGGGATCGGGCTCGGAATCGAAAGCGAGTATAGGGGGACGATACCGATGCCGATTCCGACCCCGACGCCGATGTCGGGAATGCAGGCCACAACCGCGATGCGGTTGGATGGCCTGCGAGACGTAGACCCAGGGTAGGCCTCGTTCCTCGGTCAACCCTGCGCTAGGAGACTGAACGCCGTTGGCGTTGGTTGCGAGGGAGGGACTACCTGTGGGGCCGCCTCGTGAGTTCTGGAAACTGGCGACTGGGAACTCTCTTTGGTCCGCCTCGTGACCTCGTATTGGCTATGTGGAGGCCGACGTGTCCCGTTCTTGGTGAAGGCTGTCTCCGAGGGTTCCGCATCCTGAAACGCGTGGACGTGTGTTTTGGTTACGCCGGAGGCGTTGCAGTTGATGGCCCGCGGTCGTGAAGCGATGCCCCGGGATCCATGCGGAATGGACCACCAACCCCGGAAGGGTTGCAGAGGATTGGGGGGCTTCGCACCGCCTTCGGGGTGCGGTTGCTCCAACCAACCAAACCCCGGGTAGGCGCTCCCGCGCCAACCCGGGGCTACCGGCTTCAACGCCTCCGGCGTAACCGGATTCGAAACTTGGCCCGGACGGAGGACAGGGGACAGCCGGCCGGGTTCAACACCATCCTGTAGGCTGCGTGCCCTCACGCGGCGGCTCATGATTCACGCCGGGTGAGGGCACCCGGCCTACAAATGGGCTGGGAACCGGCGACTGGGAACTGGGAACTCCCTTTGGCTCCGCCTCGTTACCTTGGCGGCTACGAGCGGTTCATGATCGACGCCGGGTGAGGGCACCCGGCCTACAAGCTCCCGCCTCAGTTGTTGGCTACGAGTCCGGGCTTTCGATCGAGGTGGCGCGGTCGCCGTCGCGGGTCCAGCGGAGGCGGCGGGGTTCCTCCTCGTTCTTGAAGGTCTTGAACCAGTCGGGGAGATGGCGCTTGGGGACTTCGGTGTCGCAGACGCCGCAGGAGCCGCAGCTCATGATCCGGGCGTAGGGCTTGGAGATGCGGGCGCGGCCGAGGAGGCGTTCCCAGCCGTTGTCGGGCCGGGGTGCGGCGCCCGGGTCGCGGCGTTGGGCGACGAGGAAGCTGTAGGGAAGCGAGCGCAGGTCGATGCCGGCGCGGTCTGCGAAGCGGGACCAGTCGCTGGAGGTGAAGACGTCGGCAGGCGGGTGGGCGAAGTGGTGGCACCAATGACGTTCCATGCCGGTGGCGAGGAGACCGCAGGCGGCCTGGTGGGTGCAGGGGGCGATGATGTCGAAGGCCTCGCGGAAGTGGTCGCGAACCGTCTGGAGGTCCCGGGAGGTTTCATGAGTGCCGGGCTCGACCCAGAGGATGGCGGAGGCGGTGGAGGCGAGCTTGAGGAGGTCGACGCGCTGTTCGTTGGAGAGCTCGTTCCAGACGTGGGAGAGGACGAGGAGGGCGCCTTCGGCATTGTTCGACGCGAACGTGCGGGTCTCCACCTGCGGGTGGAGCCGGCGGGTCTGTTGGATGGCGAACTCGATGGCGAGCGGGGATGAGTCGTTGAAGCCGGCCCGACGCAGGGTGGGGAAGGCAGTCAGGACGCGATTGGCGGCGATGCCGCTGCCGCAACCCCAGTCGATGAGCGAATCAGTGCCGGCGGGCGGCGTCCAGCCGAGCGACGCGAGTTCGGCGAGGACCGCGTCCCACTTCCATCCGATCCGTTCGCCGAAGGTGACGTGGTACTGGGCGAGGTCCCGGTGGGATTGCCAGTAGGCGGCGGATCCGAACTTCTCCTGGAGGAACGTCGAGCGGAGTCGGTCGAGGATCCGCCAGTCGAGGTCGCCGAAGTTCATGCAGCCAGCGGGATGCGGAGGAGATGGGCGAGGCGTTGGTTGCGGATGCCGTAGAAGGCGGCGAGGGCGACGGCGCGGCGGGTGGCCTCGGCCGTGTCATGGGGCGCGGTGCGTCGGACCGCCGAGATCATGAGGTTCTTGGAGGTGTGTTCGGGCGAGATGAACTCGAACACGCGGGCCTCGTATCCGGCTGCCTCAAGGAGCGCTGCGCGGAGGGCGTCGGTGACGAACTCGGCCTCGCGTTGGTGGAGGATGCCGTGGCGTAGGGCGTCGACGAGGGCGGGAGGCGGGATGAGTTGCGGGCTGACCTCGCGATGGCAGCAGGGGGCGACGACGATGAGACGCGCCCCGGCCTCGATACCCTTGGCGAGGGCGTCGTCGGTGGCGGTGTCACAGGCGTGGAGCGCGACGACGATGTCGGTGGTCTGGAGGACGGTGGAGCCGATGACGCCGGTCATGAACTGGAGACCATCGAGGCCACGATCGCTGGCGACCTTGTTCGAGGCCTCGGCGAGTTCGGCGCGCTGTTCGATGCCGAGGACGCGCACCGGGCGTTCGTACACGCGCCGGAGGTGATCGTGGAGGGCGAAGGTCAGGTAACCCTTGCCGCAACCCATGTCGACGACGCTGGGGATGCGGTCCTGCGGAAGACCGGCCTCGCGGATGAGGGGAGCGAGGAGTTCGACGAAACGATGGATCTGCCGGTACTTGGCCTCCATGCCGGCGCGGACCTTGTCGTCGAGTCCGGTGACGCCGAGGTCGCGGAGCCAGGTGTTGCCGGTGGTGGGAACGGCGCGGGCCTTGCGATGGTCGTGTTCGAGGTCGGGCGCGGCGGTGTCCTCGGCCGGGCCAAGCTTGAGGTTGGCGTTGCGGCCCTTGCGGACGTTGAGGTGGGCGGTGCCGGTGGTGGTCGAGAGGAAGGCGTCGGCGAACTCGTTACCGATCAGTTCGTCGAGGAGCGGGTAGGCGGCCGCGGGCGGGTGGTTCTTGGTGACGTCGCGGGTCTGGTGCCGGTAGACGAAGGTCAGCAGCAGTTCGCCCCGGATCTTCACCGGGCGGACGAAGAGATTGCGGATCGAGCGGTCGCGCCCGGTGGCTCCACCGAGGTTGAGGCGGACGAAGGTGCCGTCGGCCACGGCTGCCTGAAGCCGTTCGAGGAACTGGGTCTTGAAGGAATGTTGCGTCACGAAGACGCCATTAGAGACGGAAGGGGGGGCAAGTTGCCAGTTGCCAGTTGCCAGATGCCAGAGGCCAGTTCGCTGAAGTCGTGCTCGTACTCGAGCGAAGGGAGGTTTTGGGACGGTATCGAGTGGGGGATTGGATCGAGTACGAGTACGAGTACGAGTACGCTGGTCGGAGGTCCAAGGGCGTGGGATCGCGAGGCTCTTGGAGGCGGGTCCTCGGATCGGTTTGTGGGGCTCTTCGTACTCGTACTCAGCCCGGAGGGCGGTACTCGTACTCGAGCTAAGGGAGTGAGGCGCGGGATGCTCACGACGCAATCCTCGGGCCGGGTACGAGTAGGAGTATGAGGGGAGTACGAGGGGAGGGCGACCGGGAGGGCATCCCGACGCTGCCCCGGAAAGCGGAAAAGGCTCGATGCCGATAGCGATTCCGACCCCGACGCCGATGGGATGGGGCTCCCTTGCGGCTCGTGGGGACCCCGTCTGGAGACTGGCAACTGGCAACTCTCCCGCCCCTCACTCCGACCGGCTGAGGACACCTTCCCAGTCTTTCCAGACGGGTTCGTAGCCGAGGCGGCGGAGGAGGTCGGCGATCTCGGCGGGGGAGCGGTTGTCGGCGATCTCGAACTGGCCGGTGGCGTTGGTGGAGCGGCCGGCGGTGGGGGCGAGGGCGGGGTTGTCTGCGGCGAGCTCGAGGATCCGGCCGCGGACGGTCTGGTGGACGTTCTGGTTGCCGGCACCGGTGTAGCCGCCAGGCTCGGTGTGACTGCCGGCGCTGGCGTGGGTGATGCCGAGGGGGAAGAGGCCGTCGCGGAGCGGGGCGGGTTCGCGGGTGGACAGGACGAGTCCGGCGTCGGGAAGGAAAAGGCGGAGGGCGGCGATCAGTTGGACCAGTTCGCGGTCGGCGAGGTGGGTGAGCGGTTGGAACTCACCGGCGCAGGGTCTGAGGCGTGGAAGCGACAACGTGAGCATGGCCTTCCAGCAGTGGCGCAACAGGTAGGAAGCGTGCGCGGCGAGGCTCAGGGCTTCGAGGCGCCAGTCGGAGATCCCGTAAAGGGCGCCGATGCCGAGGCGACGGAATCCGGCGGCGTAGGCGCGTTCGGGGCATTCGAGGCGCCAGTCGAAGTTCCGCTTGGGGCCGGCGGTGTGCATCCGGCCGTAGAGTTCGCGGTCGTAGGTTTCCTGGTAGACCACGAGTCCTTCGGCACCGGCTTCGACGATGGGTCGGTACTCGGCGGTTTCCATGGGGCCGACTTCGAGGGAAACGGACGGGACGTGTTCGGAGAGGGCCCGGGTACAGTCGGCGAGGTAGCCGTTGGAGACGAACTTCGGGTGTTCGCCGGCGACGAGGAGGATGTTGCGGAAGCCTTGGGCGGCGAGTTCGCGGGCTTCCCGGCGGACCTCGTCGAGGGAAAGGGTGACGCGGAGGATGGCGTTGTCGCGGGAGAATCCGCAGTACGAGCAGTTGTTGATGCACTCGTTGCTGACGTAGAGCGGGGCGAAGAGGCGGATCACGCGGCCGAAGCGTTGGCGGGTGATGGCCTGGGAGCGGCGGCAGAGGGGTTCGAGGAGTTCGCCGGCGGCCGGGGAAATGAGGGCGGCGAAGTCTGACAGCGAACGCGGGCCCTGTTCGACGATGGAACGGACCTCGGCGGTGCCGGCGTTGCTGGCGCGACGCAGGAGCGGGCCGAGGGGCAGCTGGTTGAACTCACCAACGAAGCTCATGTCGGGCGGAATGTAGGTGCGGAACGGAAAGGTTCGAGGAACAAGTTCTCGGGCCGGATCAGACTGCGGCGAGCTCGCGGAGGGCGGCGAGGACCTCGCGGAAGTCCTGGGGCAGCGGGGCGTCGAACTCGCAGAACCGGCCGTTACGGGGGTGACGGAAGGCGAGGCGGCGGGCGTGGAGCATCTGCCGGGGAGGCGTGATGCCGGTGAGTTGGGAGAGCTTCTTCGTCTGGGTCTTGGCGTAGACCTCGTCGCCGAAGATCGGGAAGCCCAGGTGCTGGAAATGGACGCGGATCTGGTGCGTGCGGCCGGTATGGAGCTTTGCCTCGACGAAGGCGGAGCCGGGGAGACGTTCGAGCCGCTGGTAGGTGGTCCGGGCGAACTTCGCGCCCTGGACGATGGCCATCCGCTGACGTTGCGTCGGGTGGCGTGCGATGGGTGCGCGGATGTCGCCGGTGGCGGGGTCGAGCTCGCCGCAAACGATGCACTGGTAGAATTTCTCGACCTGTCGCATCTGGAACCGCTCGGTGAGGGCGATGTGGGTGCGGTCGTTCTTGGCGACGACGAGGCAGCCGGAGGTGCCGAGGTCGAGGCGGTGGACAATTCCCGGGCGTTCGACCCCGCCGACGCCGCTCAGTTGACCGGCGCAATGGTGGAGCAGGGCATTGACGATGGTGCCGTCGTCGTGACCGGCCGACGGATGCACGACGAGGTCGGCGGGCTTGTTGATGACGATGAGGTCCTCGTCCTCGAAAAGGACTTCGAGCGGGATGTCCTGGGGTTGGGCGACGGCGGCGGTGGGCGAGGGCCAGTGGATGGTGATGACGTCGCCGGCGTGCGGGGCGTGGGTGGGCTTGACGAGGGTGCCGTTGACCTTGATGCGGCCTTCGATGATGAGGCGCTGGAGCGCGGCGCGGGACACGCCAGTGATCAGGGAGGCGAGGTGGCGGTCGAGTCGCTCCCGGGGGAGCGAGGTTTCGATGACGATGTTATCGGGCTTGGACATGGCGGTCGGTCTGCGGAAGTGGTCCCACGGGAGTGGCGGGCGTGTGGGATGGGGTAAGGTCTGGGGTGGGGTTGGAGGGGTCAGGCGCCGGACGCACTGGTGCCGGGGGCAGGGGTGCTGGTTGAACGGGGGCGGGAACGGAGCGTGAACCACAGGGCGATGCCCGTGACGAGGATCAGCGCGCTGGTGGTCTGTCCCGGGGTAAAGCGGCCCGAGCCGGGATCGGAGATGAAGGCGTAATCGCCGCGGAACCATTCGGTGATGGTCCGGATGAAGGCGTAGGCGATCAGGTAGACGGCGAACACCGCACCGTCGAACCGGCGGCGGGCGTGGAAGGCGACGAGCGCGCCGCAGAGGGCGAGGTTCAGGGCGGCTTCGTACAGTTGGGCGGGGTGGACGGCGTGCTCGAACGGAAGGACTCCCTTGGGGAAGCGGACTGCCCAGGGCAGGTCGGAGGGGCGACCGTGGCAGCAGCCGTTCATGAAGCAGCCGAGACGGCCGAACACATGACCGAGCGCGATGCCCGGGGCCAGGCAGTCGCCGACCCGCCAGAGTGGAAGGCCCTTGCGGACCATGTAGACGATGGCGGTGAGGGCGGCCCCGGCGAGGCCGCCGTAAAACACGAGCCCGCCCTTCCAGACCTGGAAGATCTCGCCGACGGGATGGCCGGCGAACTGTTCATCCCAGTAGGAGACCACGTACACGATGCGGGCCCCGACCATTCCGCCGAGCAGGATCCAGGGGATGACCAGGTCGCTGATGGCACCGGCAGGGATGCCGTCGCGCTGGCCGCAACGGTTCGCGATCCAGAGGCCGGCGATGAATCCGAGGCCGACGAGGAGGCCGAACGTGTGGAGGGAAAAGCCTCCGATCTCGAAGAGGGTGCGATACACGGCGGGGCGGGATCAGGGCTTGGCCGTGAGCGGCCAGGCGGTGAGCGACTGGGGGTCGCGGGTGTACAGGACTCCTTCCTGGAGAGCCGGGTGGGAGTAGGTCTTGCCGCAGGCCTGGAAGCGGCCGAGTTCCTCGTAGCGGACGTTGTTGGCCGCGAGGAGGCGGACTTCGCCGGAGTCGAGTTGGACGAGGAGGGTCGCGCCGTCGGTGATCACGTTGGCAACCTCGCCGAAGCCGCGTTCGG
Source organism: Limisphaerales bacterium (assembly GCA_965284395.1). Taxonomy (GTDB): domain Bacteria; phylum Verrucomicrobiota; class Verrucomicrobiia; order Limisphaerales; family UBA9464; genus UBA6176. The sequence goes on from OZ260084.1 coordinate 4,791,806, forward strand.
TCCAGCGGGGGAGACCGTCCTCCAGGTCGACACACACGAAGTCGCGGGAGGGACCCACACCGTAGAGTTGGCGGCCGACGGCCACCGGGGTGGGGAGGTTGATCCGGAGTTGGCGGTTCAACCAACGTTCGGTGGAAGCCTGGGTCTTCTCGCCGGAGGTGATGCGCTGGCAGCGGAGGCCGGTGGTGTGGCTGGCGAAGACGACGTCGTCGCCCACGATCACGGGCGTGAGGACGTTCCGGTTGGCGCCGGTCTGGAACCGGGTGCGCCAGAGTTCGGCGCCGGACGCGACGTCGAGTCCGACGAGGCCTTCGCAGGTGGCGGTGACGAACTGGCGGCGGCCGGCGAGCGTGGCGACAACCGGAGACGAGTACGAAGTCTGGTCGTCGAGGGCTTGCCAGAGCGTCTTTCCGGTGCGCTTGTCGACGGCGATGATGGACTTGCCGGCGAGGGCGCTCGTCTGGAGGAAGATCCGGTCCCCGTCGATGACCGGGGAGCCGGTGTGGCCGCGTCGGACGGCCGCGCCAATGTTGGCGTGCCGGTCGGTGACCCAGGTCATGCCCAGGTCCTTGAAGTCGATCGACCAGAGCTTCTGGCCGTTGGTGATCGAAAGGCAGGCGACGACCCCCTGGGCGGACTGGACGTAGGCGAGTTCGCCGTCGAGGAGCGGGGTGCAGCGCGGGCCCGGTTCGAATTCGTCGGACCACGCCTTGGCGTAGGCGGTCTTCCAGAGTTCGCGTCCGGAGATGCGGTCGAGGGCGTGGGCGGTCTCGGAGCCCTGCTGTTCGTCGACGTAGACGAGGGTGTTTCCGGCGACGACGGGGCCGGCATAGCCGCGTCCGATCGCGAGCTTCCAGACGGGCTTGGCCTCGGCTGGCAGCACCCTGGGCACGGGTTCCGTCGACCGGCCATCCCGGTTCGGACCGCGCCAACCCGGCCAATCCGCGAGGGCGGACCCCATGAACGGGACCGTCGCGGCGAGCAGGGACGTCAGGAGATGCCTACCAGTTCCCATCGACGAGGATTGTGGTGATGTTGCGCGCGAGTTGTTCGGCCACCAGCGGCGCGGCCTGGCGCTCGGCCGAGTTGAGGTCCGCGGCGGAGCGGACGGGCACGCGGCCGCTGACCGGGCGGTCGATCAGCGTCTTGCCGGTCGACCGGTCGACGGCGAGCACGCGGGCCGTCAGGCGGATCTCGTAATCGCGCGTGGTGAAGACGTCGCTGGGCTGGAAGGTGAGGGGATTGCGGGTGTACTCGATGAGCGTCCCGGTCACGAGGATGTCGCCGGGTTCGGAGGTGGCGAGGCGGAGCGTGCCGTCGCGCTGGACCTCCTTCCGGAGTGCGGTGGCAACGGGTTCGATGAGCCGGGGTTCGCGGGTCTGGTCGGCGAAGGGGCGGATCTCTATCGAGCGATGGCCGGCGACCTGACCGCCCGTAGGCCCCATCTTGTATCCGGCACAACCGGCGAGCCAGAGGCAGGCCAGGAATCCGCCGAGGAGGCGGAGGCCGGGAATCAGGCGATGGAGGTGGGCCGGCATGATCGTCCCTTACTTCGCGGCCGGGGCGGGCTTGGCCGGGGCGTTGGTGGAAGGCGCGGTTGTGGGCGCGGGCGAATTGGGGAAGGCTTCCCGGCGGAGGGCTTCGCGGCGCTCCTTCTCGACCTTCTCGCGTTGCTTTGCCTGCTCTGCGGCGAGGGGGCGGAGGTATTCGATGCGCTTGCGGGCCTTCTCGGCGTAGGGGGAGTTCGGGTCCTTCACGAGGACCTCGTTGTAATACACGAGGGCGCCCTGATAGCGGTCGCGGCGCTCGTAGTACCGGCCCTTCTCGAACGCGCCGCGGGCCTGTTCGACCTTGAGGTCGAGGATCGCCTGGGTGGCGTCGGGCACGCGCTTGTCATTGGGATAAAGCGCCTTGAAATCGTTGAAGGTCTCGATTGCCCGGTCGGCCGAGGACTGGTCGTACTCGGCGCGCTGGGACTGTTTCTGCCAGGCGGAACCGGCCTTGTAGAGGGCGTCGGATGCGATGCCGGGCTGGTCGAAGTAGCGGTCGGCGGCCTTCTCGTAGGCGCGGACGGCGAGCGGATAGTTCTTCTGCTTCTCGCGGGCCGCGCCGACGGACATCTGGGCGGTGGGACCCGTCGTGTTGAAAGGCCCGTTCTTCACGATCGAATCGAAGAGGGCGGCCGTCTTGTCCATGGATGGGAAGAACGGGATGTAGCCCCAGAGCTTGAACCACTGTCCGCCGAGGAAGCGGTTGGCGATCTCCATCTCGCGCTGGAGGATTTCGTTGTAGTTCGGGATCTTCGGGTACTTCTGGAGGACGCGCTGGTACTCCTTGAACGCCTTCTCATCCTGTTTGCGCGCCTCGTAGCAGCGGCCGAGCAGGTACTGGGCGGGGCCGGCGTGATCCGAGAGCGGCCAGACCTTCACGACGCGACGGGCGGCCTTGAGGGCGGTCCGGTAGTCCTTCTTGTCGAACGCTTCCTGCGCGACCTCGAGCTGGTCCTTGGCGCGGTTGCGCTCCCACTTGCCCGTCTGTCCGACGGGTTCGTAGGTCCATCCCTCACCGGGACGGAAGATGATGGGCGCCGGGCAACGGCGGGCGCCCACGGTGATGCCCATCAGGACGATCAGGCAAAAGATCCAGCGATTCACGGCCCGGCAGCCTAGGGACGGGGTGGGGCAAGTCAACCCGTGGGCTTCCCCGGAAGAGAATCCCTGTAACGGATCGTGGAAAAGTCTTCTGGGGTGGGGCATGAAGGATGACATCTCGGAGGAAGGAAGTGGAATGAAGCCATCGTCGACCTGCCCGGCCTGCGGTCGGCGGCTGCCCGCGCGGGCGCCGTCGGGGCTTTGCCCTGCCTGCCTGCTGGATGGGGGCGGGCAGACGGAGACGCAGTTCGGTCCTGGGGTGGTGGCGCGTTTTGAGGCGCCGCCACTGGAGGAGGTGGCGCGGCTGTTTCCCCAGTTGGAGGTGGTGCGGTTGCTGGGGGCAGGCGGGATGGGGGCGGTCTATCAGGCGCGCCAGCCGGCGCTGGACCGTTGGGTTGCGCTCAAGGTGCTGCCGGCGTCCGAGGGCAAGGAAGGCAACTTCACGGAACGCTTCAACCGGGAGGCCCGGGCACTGGCCCGGTTGCACCACCCGAACATCGTATCGGTTTACGAGTTCGGGCAGGCCGGCAGCTGGCACTACTTCCTGATGGAATACGTCGACGGGGCGAACCTCCGGCAGTTGGAGAAGTCGGGTCGGCTGTCGTCCCGGGAAGCGCTCCAGTTGATCCCGCAGATCTGTGACGCGCTCCAGTACGCGCATGACGAGGGCGTGGTCCACCGCGACATTAAGCCGGAGAACGTGATGGTCGACCGCAAGGGTCGCGTGAAGATCGCGGACTTCGGCTTGGCCAAGATCATGGAGGTGGGGACGGAATCCACCCGATTGACGATGGACGGGCAGGTGATGGGCACGCCGCACTACATGGCCCCCGAACAGGTCGAGCGGCCGTTGTCCGTGGATCATCGCGCGGACATCTATTCGCTGGGCGTGGTCCTGTACGAGATGCTCACCGGGGACCTGCCGATCGGGAAGTTCGCGCCGCCGTCGCGGAAGGTGGAGGTGGACGTGCGGTTTGACGAGATCGTGCTCCGGGCGCTGGAGAACGATCCGGCCCGCCGCTACCAGAATGCCAGCGAGGTCAAGGAGCGGGTGGAGAACGTCGCGGGCAAGCCGGCACCCGAGGGCCCGGTGTCGACCGGCGGCGGTTCGTCGAACGCCGATGCGGGACAACCGGGGGCATCGCGGGTGCGGCACCTTCGATGGGCCGGGATTCCGGTGGTGGTGGAACGGGACGGCGAACGGGAAGTGTCGTTTCAGGGCGCACTCGCGGTGATTTTCATCGTGATGGTGGTGGCGATGATCGGCCATCTGCTGGTGCGCTGGATCACCGGCGGCGAGCATGCCATGACCCGGGTGGTGTGGATGGCTGGCGTCTGGACGGCGATCTGGGCGATCCGGCGGACGCTGCGACAGGAGGATCCAACGCCGGCGGTGGCTGCAGGTGGGACGGTGGTCCTGCCGCCCGCTCCCCGGCTGCCGTACCTGAAGGACGCGATGATGCTGGTGGGGCTGTTCGCGGTGGTCGTGGGAAGCCACTACCTGACGGTGGGCGTGCTTCATCCGTTGTTCGGCAGGCATCCCGCTGGGCCGACGGTCACGGACGTGGTGGCGGTCCGCGATGGCAAGGAGCCGGCGGCGGTCCAGCTCCAGGAGGGAGGGACGATCGAGATTCTCGCCGTCTCGGAGGGAGGTCGCTCGATCAACCGTTGGTGGGCCCCGTCGGGTGAACCGCTGGCTCGGCGACTGGAGACGCAGCAGGTGTTGAAGCCGGGCAACGAGACCAAGGCCGCGGCGGGGGTAATCGTGCGAGTCATGGATCTGCCCGAGGGTGCGGACGGACCTTTCCTGCTGGCGAACCCGATGGGTTCGATCTCGTCGGGGGGACAGGTGCGTGAGGACGGGAAGGTGCTTTGGGGCGCGGTGGGAGCGGTCTTCCAGTGGGGAGATTCCAGGAAGGAGGCAGCGATCCGGGTCGGCGTGGCGACGGCACCATGGCGCGTGGCGATGAGGCATGAGCCCGCTTCGCATCAGACGATCCACTCAACGGAGCCGCGGGATCCGCGCTGGGGATTCCAGGTCCACGGTACTGCGGACACGGTGGACGGGGCGCAGGTCACGCTGGTCCTGGGGCAACTCGATCCGGATTGGCGGATGCAGGTGGTCGCTGCGGATGTGGCGGGCAAGGTCTGGCAGGCCCGCATGGTCACGGGTTCGGGCACACCGGGCGGCGGCGACCAGATCCAGACCTGTGTGTTCACGGGGATCGAGTTGGCGTCGGTGAAGGAGTTCCGGGTCGAGGTGCGTCGGGTGCACTGGGTGGAGTTCCGCGGCGTGCGGCTGCAGCCGTCCGGGAAGCTGCCACCGGCGCAGACGCTACGGTTTGCCGAGGTCCAGGCCATCACGTTCAACGAGTTGATCGACCTCGACACGGGCCGCACGGCGGATTTTCCGGCGGCAAGGCCCGGCGAGAGTCCGCTGGCGGGCGTGGTCGAGACGGTGCTGCGTGCACGGGAGTTGGGATTCGACGCGGCCGCAGGCACCGAAGGCCTCCAGATCCTGCAGACGGAGTTCGCGCTGTTGCAGGACGGGGATTGGGAACGGTTGGCCCCGGACGAGGTGATGGACCGCTTGAACCGGGGTCGGTTCGCGCCGCGGATCCTGAAGCCGGCGCGGACGGACGGCAGTGGGCGACTGTTTGCCTTCGAGACGCGGGATGGCGGTCGGGGAATGCTCCGACTCAAGCCCCAGCCGGGCGATGCACCCCATGCGGCGATCGAACTGCGGAGGATCGAGCGATGAACCCAACGGATGGACCAGGGTCCAGTCGCGCCGACTGCTTCGTGACGACCCGGTGGACGCTGGTGTTGGCTGCGGGCCGGCAGTCGTCGTCGGACTCGGACCGGGCGCTGGGCGAGTTGTGCCGGGTCTATTGGTATCCGCTCTACGCGTATGTCCGGCGGAAGGGACATACGCGTGAGGATGCGGAGGACCTGACCCAGGCGTTCTTCGCGCGGTTCCTGGAGAAGAACTACCTCGACGGGTTGGCGGCGGAGCGGGGTCGTTTCCGGGCCTTCCTGCTCGCGTCGTTGAAGCACTTCCTGGCGAACGAGTGGGATCGGTCCCAGGCGCAGAAGCGCGGCGGTGGCGTGGCGAACCTGTCGCTCGACTGGGAAGACGCGGACCATCGGTATCACCTGGATCCGGCGGATCCGGTGAACCCGGAGACGTTGTTTGACCGGGAGTGGGCGTTGGCGCTGCTGGAGCGGGTGATGACCCAGTTGGAGGCGGAGTGCAGGCGGGAATCGAAGGGAGCGCTGTTCGAGGCGACGAAGGGATTCCTCACGGGCGCGGGTCCGGATTCCGGCCATGCGGGCGTTGGCCTGGAACTAGGCATGGAAGAGGGCGCGGTCCGGGTGGCCGTGCATCGGATGCGGAAGCGGTATCGGCAACTGCTGCGCGAGGAGATTGCCCAGACGCTTTCGGATCCGGCTGGAGTGGAGGAGGAGTTGAGGTCGTTGCGGGAGGCGCTGGGGTAGGGGGAAGACGCGAGGGTTGGGGGGATTCGCGCGAAGCGGCGAGGTGCAGAAAGAGGGCGGATTCGCGCGAAGGCGCGAAGGAGGAAGGGGGCTGGCAGTTGGAAACCCTCTCCGGGAACTGGGTTCGGGTGGCTTGGAATGTCCATTGAAGGCCGGGTGCCCTCACCCGGCGTTGGTCCATGATCCGCCGCGTGGGGGCACGCGGCCTACAACGCAACTGCGAACTGGCATCTGGCAACTGGGAACTCCGCTGGCCCAAGTTTGCTCTTTCCAAGCCGTGCGGGTCTGGGCACAAGCTGCTTTTTCGACATTGGACCATGGAACAGATCGTCATCCTCGATTTCGGGTCGCAGTACACGCAGGTCATCGCGCGGCGGATCCGCGAGTGCAACGTGTACTCCACGATTCTCCGCTTTGACACGCCGGCTGCGGAGATCGCGGCACTGAAGCCAAAGGGGCTGATCCTCTCGGGTGGTCCGTCGAGCGTGTACGCGCCGGACGCGCCCTTGCCGGACAAGGGGATCTTCAAGCTGGGGATCCCCGTGCTGGGAATCTGCTACGGCGTGCAGATCCTGGCGCAGTTCCTCGGTGGCAAGGTGGAGAAGGGCGAGAAGCGCGAGTACGGCAAGGGAACGTTGACGGTGGCGAATGGCGAGTGCGCCTTGTTCCAGGGATTGCCAAAGGAGTTGCAGGTGTGGAATTCGCACGGCGACAAGCTGACGCGCCTGCCGAAGGATTTCGTGGTGGTGGGCACGACGGAGAACTCCAACTACGCCGCCATCGAACACGCGAAGAAGCGGTACTTTGGCATCCAGTTCCATCCGGAGGTGGTGCACTCCCCGCGCGGCAAGGAGATCCTGGCGAACTTCGTACACGGCGTCTGCGGCTGCGGCCGCGAGTGGACGATGCGGAACTACGTCGAGCAGGCGACCGAGGAGATCCGCCGGCAGGTCGGGTCGGATCGGGTGATCCTGGGCCTGAGCGGCGGCGTGGATTCGAGTGTCGCGGCGGCATTGATCCATCGGGCCATCGGCGACCAGTTGACCTGCATCTTCGTGAACAACGGCCTGCTGCGGGCGCGCGAAGCCGATGTCGTGCAGGAAGTCTTCGGCCGGAACTTCAAGATCCGGCTGCAGTACGAGGACGCCACCAAGCTCTTCCTCCAGAAACTCAAGGGCGTGACGGATCCGGAGCGGAAGCGGAAGGTCATCGGGAAGGCGTTCGTCGACGTGTTCCAGGCGGCGACGAAGCGGGCGGGCAAGGCGAAGTTCCTGGCGCAGGGAACGCTGTATCCGGACGTCATCGAGTCGGTGCCGATCGCCGGCAATCCGGCGGCGATGATCAAGAGCCACCACAACGTGGGCGGCCTGCCGAAGAACATGAAGTTCACGTTGCTCGAGCCGCTGCGACAGTTGTTCAAGGACGAGGTCCGGCAGTTGGGCGTGGAACTCGGGTTGCCGAAGGAGATCGTCCAGCGCCAGCCGTTCCCGGGGCCCGGCCTCGCGGTGCGGTGCCTTGGAGAGATCACCGGTTCCAAGCTGGAGATCCTCCGCAAGGCGGACGCCATCGTCGTCGAGGAGATGAAGACCGCGGACCTGTACTACAAGACGTGGCAGACGTTCGCGGTGCTGTTGCCGGTGCGGAGCGTCGGCGTGCAGGGAGACGAACGGACCTACGACTTCACGCTCGCGATCCGCGCCGTGGAATCGCAGGACGGCATGACGGCCGACTGGGTCAAGGTGCCGTACGACCTGCTCGAGAAGATCTCGACGCGCATCACGAACGAGGTGCGCGGCATCAATCGCGTGGTGCTCGACATCACGAGCAAGCCGCCCGGGACGATCGAGTGGGAGTGACGGAATGCCGGGCCTCGTCCGCATCAAGGTCTGCTGCATCCAGACGCAGGACGAAGTCGTGCGGGCCGTCGCGGCGGGCGCTTCCGCCGTGGGTCTGGTCGCAGCGATGCCGAGCGGCCCAGGTCCCATTTCCGAGGACCAGATCGCCCGGATTGCGCCGACCGTTCCGCCCGGAGTCGCGACGTTCCTC